>NZ_QFWW01000055.1 GCF_003265345.1 Lentzea terrae
CGGCGCTTCCGAGGAGGCATGAGGACATCCTTTCAGCAGAACCGCTGGTCCTGCTAACTCGGTGTCCACTGCCTGGGGTGAACCTCAGCCGGGGTTCGGTTGCGATCCTCGCTGGGCGCGGACGCCCAGCGCTTCGCCTCGCTCGAGGCGTCACGTCCGGCCCTGATCGAGTTGCGATCCTCGCTGGGCGCGGACGCCCAGCGCTTCCCGACCGCGCAGCAGACGTCGTCTTCGGCAAGTCAGTTGCGATCCTCGCTGGGCGCGGACGCCCAGCGCTTCGTAGCTGCGGCGGCCGTAGTGGGTGGTGAAGTCGGGGTTGCGATCCTCGCTGGGCGCGGACGCCCAGCGCTTCACCGTGGGCTGCACACAGCAGTCAGATGACCGGAAGGTTGCGATCCTCGCTGGGCGCGGACGCCCAGCGCTTCCATGGCGGTACCTTTCCGATGGAGGGTGTTGAAGGGGTTGCGATCCTCGCTGGGCGCGGACGCCCAGCGCTTCGCCGAGGGCGCGCTGTCCGAGAAGTTCAACGAGTTCAGGTTGCGATCCTCGCTGGGCGCGGACGCCCAGCGCTTCGCAAGGCGCTCGACACCGTGCTCGACCGTCTCCGGGTTGCGATCCTCGCTGGGCGCGGACGCCCAGCGCTTCCAGGGCGTCACCAGCGGCACCGCTTTCGACGGCGAGTTGCGATCCTCGCTGGGCGCGGACGCCCAGCGCTTCGTCCTCGTCGACCGTGAGGAGTGCCTGTCCCTGCGAGTTGCGATCCTCGCTGGGCGCGGACGCCCAGCGCTTCCCGTCACCGCTCCGCCCTCTCCAGCGCGTACATCGCGTTGCGATCCTCGCTGGGCGCGGACGCCCAGCGCTTCTCCCGCTGGCCAGCATGTCGTCCTTGGACTCGAAGTTGCGATCCTCGCTGGGCGCGGACGCCCAGCGCTTCTACGAGTACTGCGAGCTTGTGGCCAGGCAGAACGGGTTGCGATCCTCGCTGGGCGCGGACGCCCAGCGCTTCGAGGACTCGTTGAGCCACTGCAGCCGGAAGTCGTCGTTGCGATCCTCGCTGGGCGCGGACGCCCAGCGCTTCCCTGGATGAACAGGCGAGATCCTTATGCGTACACGCCAGCATGACTCTGCGAGGTCAGCTCAGACCGGACACACCGAGAAATTGGTTCGGAACCTCCAGGCGTGTTGCACGACGCTAGGGGTTCCCAACCAGACCGACCTTCTGGCTTCACGTGCCGGCAGATGCCACGATCAGATGATCAAAGCGCCGTGGTGCGGTGGAGCGACCGCAGCACCAAGATGTCTTGCGGCAGCGAAGGTGCCTCTGTTGAGCTGGTAGATGCGGACGGAGTCGACACAAGGGTCGATGATGTTAACCAGGTCGGCCTCAAGCCGAAGTCGTTGCCCTGGATCGCAGACGACCTCGAACACCGATTTCTGCACGCGATGTCCGATTCCTTCGCACGCCTTGGCGACCCGACGCAGCCGTCGCTGCCCTTCAGGGCTCGTAGTGTCGACATCGTAGGTGATCAACAGTTCCATCAGGTCACCGTCCAGGGCAGGTATCCGTCGATGGACCCGCGCAGATGCCTAGCCAGCAGTCTGGCTTGGGTGAGTGGGAGAAGCGCCGCAGGAATGTTGCGGCCGAGTCCCGCATGCGGCCATTCCCGTTCGCGCGCAGCGGACCATTGCTCCAGCATGAACTTCCTGCCCTCATCGGTGAGCTGGACCGCGCCTGCGGGCAGGGTTTCGGTGTGCGGTGGAAGAAGTTGTCTCCGGTTGATCAAGGTCAGCACGAGGCGATCAACCAGCAGTGCCCGGAACTCCTCCATGAGGTCCAAGGCCAGGGCCGGTTTGCCGGAGCGCACGCCGTGCAGGAACCCGATGTACGGGTCAAGTCCGACTTGCTCGAGTGCTCCTTGAACGGCCACGCGCAACATGCCGTATCCGAAGGAGAGCAGGCAGTTGACGGGATCGCGCGGTGGTCGCCGGGTCCGTCCGGCTGCGACACCGGGGGCAAGCAGATCGAGTCCCTGAAAGTAGTCGCGTGCTGCTCGTCCCTCGATGCCGAGCAGTGTGTCCAGGTCGGTTACAGCGGCGAGATCGGCAAGCGCGTCTGCATGTCGCGCGGCCAGCGACCGCAAGTCCTCACATCGGTCGCCGAAGGTGTCTCGGGCCGCGCGCAGAAGTAGCTGCCGGTAGTTGTGCAGTTTGCCGGCCACAATGGCTCGGGCGATCGCCATCCGCCGGTCGGCGTCGTCGTAACAGCGGTACTGCGCCAGACGCAGCATCGGATTGCCGGTCTGCGGACCGGTGGCCCGGGCAAGGAGTTTGCCGTTGCGGGTCAGCCAAGTCACCGATCTGCCGTCGGCCGCGCACCTATGGATCAGGTCGCCGGACACGTCCACGCCGTTCCAGGCAACGACATGGTCGATGCGCACGAGTGGGATCAGATGCCGCCCTGTGCGATCCGGATGTGCGATGCGCACTGCGTCGCCGTCCAGGTGCAGACTGGTGCCTGGGGTCGTGACATACAGGGTTCGCAGTAATTCAGTCATCCCATTCCCACGTCCCGACGTTGCGCGGTTCAAACAGCGAGTGCGCCACTCGTGTCGGGGCCTCAGGTATGCACCCTGGGCGCAGTGAGCACCGACGGCAACGTGCGTCGTGTACGGGTTGCGGTACGGCGCCGAGGTCCAGCAAGCGCCGTACGGCAGTGGTCGTGTCGGCGACGAGGGCCGCCAGAGAGGTGTCCACGATGACGTCGTGGCGGCGTCGGTCCCGACCAGAGAACACCACACCGAGCGGCACCGCGGCGTTGAACATCTCGCGCAGGCACAACGCCTGGGCGGCCACCTGGACGTCGGCCGGGCCGCCCGGCCGGTAGCCGCCGGACTTGTGCTCGATCGGCGTCGGGCCTCCGTTGAACTCGACGACATCGCAGACGCCGTGCACGCCGAGTTCCGCGCTCCACACCGGCAGAGATCGCCACACTGGGTGGCGACGGCGGTTCTGCCCCGCTCCGGCACGGTCGACAGCAGCGTGTGCGAGCTCCCCGCGCACAGTGTCGACGTTGGCGTTGAAGTAGGCCTCGACGTGGATCAGAGCCGCCTGCCGCGGGCAATAGGCGTAGTGCTCCAACGCCGAGATCGGCACGCTGCGACGACCGGCCGCCACGTCGTTGTCGGTCATCTCGCCGTGGCCTAGCTGATCAGCTTGGTCATGGTGACGCCGCGGGGAAGGTCGGTCTCGTTCACCGCAACGTCGTAGTCGGTGAAGGCACGCGCCGGGGCATCGGTGTCGGTTTGGCGGCGGATGATCGTGACGCGTTCGGTGAGGCGGTGTGCGGGTGCGGCGCCGAAGGCGTCGGAGTGGCTGAAGACGTACAGCCCGCGCGGGGTCAGTGTGCCGCGGGTGGCGGAGCGGTCGTGGTCGAACATCATCTCCAGGGTGCGGTAGAGCAGGTCTAGGTCGGTGGAGTCCACGCCGGTGTCACTGCCGCGGGCCGCGGAGTAGTAGAGCTCGACCTTGTACAGGCCGTACGGGACGGTCCACTTGCCGCCCATTTCAGTGGTTTCGCCTTTGTCGATGTCTTCCTGTTTAGTCTGGGTGACGCGGGTGATGGCGTGATCGGCCGGATAGACGGGGTCGATGCTGCGCGCCATGCTCAGCTGCAGCGGGCCGCGGATCTGGCCCAGTGCTTGGGTTTTGCCGACGGAGAGCACCGCGCCGAACAGACGGATGTCGACGTAGCGGTCGCACAGCCATGCGCGTGCTCGGGCGGCGTCGTCTTTGGTGATCTTGGAGCCGAGTTTGAGTCCGTTGTCGGCGTAGGACTGTTCGAGGCGAGGGTTCAGCGCGTATCCGGCCTGGACGAAGATGCCGTATCGGGGGTTGTCCGCGGCGGCGATGGCGAGCGTGTCGCGGATCTTGCGCTTGAGCGCGACGTCGGTGACCAGTCCCTGTCCGCTTTCGTCATCGGTGCGGGGGCGGTTGCCGGCGTCGGGGTCGCCGTTGGGGTTGCCGTCGGTGACGTCGAACAGGAACACCATGTCATGACGGACGGTCGGGTCGAGGTGCGGCTGGACGCTGGTCATGCGGGAATCTCCTGGTCGGATTCGTTGATGGCGGTCGCGGTGGACTCGGTCGCGGCGGTGGACCGCGCCGCGGCGCGGTCGCGCAGGACGGCGAACCGGTGAGCGCGCTGATGGTGATAGCCCAGCAGGAACAGCGCCTGCTGGGCGGGTGTGGTGCGGTGCGGGATGCCGGAGGCGGCGTCGAGAAGTCCGAACAGTGTGGTGAGTTCGCGGCTGTGGTTGACGCCGGTCCCCTTGCGGGGGCCGCGGAACTTGCGAAGCCACGCGTCGGCGAGCTTGCTGCCCGCGAGCAGGGCCGCGCGTGGGTTGGTGATGGCGCCGGCGAGGTAGCGGTTGGCGTAGGTGGTGTTGAGCTTGCCGTCGAAGGCGTCATATTGCAGGGCGTCCAGGGCGGCGAACACGCGGCCTGCGACGTATGCGGGATCGGTGTTGGACTCGTCCAGTCCGGGCATCGGTTTCTCCGTGGTCAGATGTGAACGCAGCAGCATCAGCCGCAGCAGCGCCGCGCGCGGTGTGTCCAGTCGTCCGTCGGTTCGCACACGATGCAGCAGATGAGTCAGCAATGACGGTGGCGGTGAGGTGTTGCGCAGCGCCGCGTTGAGCAGGTCTCGTTGCGCCGCGTGTGGATGTGCTGATCCTTTGGCGCCCAGAAAGGCATAGCGTCGTTCGGCTCGCTGCCATCGACCGGTGACGCGGACGAGTCGTTGCAGTGGCTGCCGCGCGAGTTCATCTGGATGCAGTGTGACCATGTCGAGGTCGTCGAACCAGGCCGCAGCATGTTCTTCCACTGTGGACAGAGGCATTTCCAGCCAGTCGCGGACCATGACGCGGGCGACGTTGCCGCCCACGGTCAGTGCGCAGAACTTGTTGGTGTCGTTCAACCTTCGGGCAGGTTTGCCGGAATGGATCGAGGAGATCAGTGCGTGAACCTGTTTGGGGTCGGCGTCGAGGATGAGCTTCATCGGGTTGCGCTGTACCGGTTCGGTGGTCCACCAGGCCAGGCGGCTGTCTTGTCCTCCGTAGGAGGTGGTGTTGTCCGAGTCGAGTACGCGGACCAGGCCGGCTGACACGCCTTCGCCGCAAGGGATGCAGATCGGTGAGCAGGTCAGCTGGGTGGTCAGGTCGTAGCCGAAGACACGTTCGTTTACGCTGACCAGGGCTGCGTCGTTGGTGGCGCCGGGCACGAGCCGCGCGGGTACTTTGCCGGGCAGCGTGTCGAGCAGCGGCCTGGTGCGGCCGCACACAAGGCAGAGTCCGCGCTGTCCGCCGCCTTTGCGGCGGGTGACCTCCGCGGCCCAGAACTCGGTCACCGAAGCTGCCCGGTAGGCGGGGGTGGTGCCGACGGTGATCAGCACCCGCTGTTTAGCGGTGGCGTCGGGGTCGCGGCGCAGCCGAGTCACCTCGCCGGAGCGGTAGAACCGGGCAAGGGCTTGAGCGATCGGGTCGTGCTGCCCCTCAGGGCTGTCGGCCCATCGCTGGGTAAGTTCAGCGAAGGCGGCGTGGCATTGCGCGACGCGTGCGGGCTTGCTGTCCGGGTCGTCCCAGCCGAGGACGTACTGCACGTCGTCGGCTGCCAGGTTGGGGGCAACACCGACGGTGCGAGTCACGGCCGGGACCAGGTGCTCGGCGCCGCGTAGTTTTCCGGCGGCATCGGGGACGAGCAGGGATTCCAGACCATTGTTGGCGAGTGTGCCGTCGGAGTTGAGACGCAGCTCCCAGTCAAAGCGCAGCGATCGGTGGAAAGGCTTTGCCGCTGGGTCTTGCTCGGCCTGCTTGACCAGGTGGTGCAGCAGCATCAGGCCTCCCCTGCGGGGATGCCGCTCTCCGGCACGGCGAGGACGCCGTTGACGAGCTTGGCGTTGAACCAGGTGAACGACGCTGGCGTGGTGGAGTGGTCGACGGAGTGCAGCATTACACCGAAGTCCTCGTTGTGTGGCCATGCTTGCCGGTCGTCGGGATCGCTGAAGAACGCGGTGAACTCCCGCACTCCCAGATAGGGCTGGGAGAAGCAGCTGCCCCGGGTGACGCGGCGGCGGAACTGATCGCGGTATGCAGCCTCTGGCTTGTCTGCGTCCGGGGTGAGCTCGACGTGGGCATGAACGCGGTAGGCAACGTCGCGCAGGCAGATGGCGTTGCGCTGCACCCGGTTCGCGACGGTGTCCAGGCGGCGCCGGCCGGAGGCGGCGTCGGCGAGGGAGGCGATGTCGGTGGTCTCGTTTCGGCGCTGGGTGAACTGTTTGATCGGCGACAGCACCTCGATCGCCACCACCCGCCACCGGAACTGCGGCTTCCAGTAGATCGACTCCAGCACCCCGACCGCGGCGGACGGTGTCATCACCGGGTAGGACACCCGCTCGACCTTCAGCTCCGGCCGCGTGAACAACGCGGCGTCGCCCCATACCTGCACCACCACCGGGGGCGCACCCGACTTCGATCGCGGCAACACCGGACTCACCACACCGTCTCCTTTGCGATCTCGCCCTCGTCCAGGCCCACGTGCGGGTCGTAGTCGCCGCACCATTCCCAGAGTTCGTCGTGGCCTTCCACGACCGGGCGGCACAATGCCCGTACCTGCGCTGCCGACGCCACGGCCCGCGGTACCGGCACCATGTAGCCGCGCAGTTCCCGCAACACCGCGCCCGCCGGCCGTTCGCCCGTCCTCAGCTCGCGCAGTAGCTCCGTAGCGCGTCCCGGTTCGTCCCAGGTCGTCACGATCAACGTGACCGGGTCCTCGTCGATCATGCGGAACGCCAGCAGCCGATCCCGAGCCGAACCAGCCCCCGCGATCCGCGGGCCATCAGCAACCGCACGAAAGTCGAGCTCAGCCCGGTTGTCCTGGATCACCGAACCGCGCCGGGCTTCATCGACGTTCAGACCCGTGTACAGCCGCCGGTAGTACTCCTCCAGCAACACCGGGTCGTCAGGGTCACGTCCCTCACCGAACAGCGCGCGGGTCTTGTCCACCCCGATCCGGTAGAACGTCGGCACCGGAGCATCGACAGCGTCGAACACCACCACTCGACCCCCGCCGGGTAGACGACCTTCGCGGTTGGCCCGCCCCGCTGCCTGTTGCAGCGATTCCGCCGGCGCCAGCGCGCGGAACACCACCGGGAAGTCCAGATCCACACCGGCTTCCACCAGCTGGGTGGCGACCACCAACACAGGCTCCTTGTCGTCGAGCAACTTCCGGACGCGCCGCAGCGTCACCTCCCGGTGCCGGGGGCACATCCGGGTCGACAGATGCACCACCTCCGCATCCGGGCGACGATCCGCCACCAGGCGATACAGCCCGCGTGCGTGGGCAACGGTGTTGACGATCGCCAGCGCCTGCCGCTCACCGCAGATCTGCGCCGCGATGTCGTCGGTCGTCGGCTTCGGAGCGAGTTGCCACTCGTAGCGCACGCGCTTGAGCCGCGTGAACAACTGGACCGGGTCGTCGACCAGCGACCGGATGTCCAGTGACTTCCACACCGCGAGATGCTCGAAGCTCGGCTGCGTCGCCGAGGCCAGCAACACCGTCGTACCGAAATGCTGTGACAGCACGCGCAGCGCGTCCAAGATCGGAACCAGCAGCGGCACTGGAAGCGCCTGTACCTCGTCCAGCACAACCACAGCGTTCGCCAACCGGTGCAGTTTGCGTGACCGCGCCGGCTTGCGGCCGAACAATGAGTCGAACAGCTGGACCGTCGTGGTGACCACGAACGGCGCGTCCCAGTTCTCCGCCGCCAGCCGCAGCCGACGGTCATCCAGCTCCGCGTTCGAGTGGTGCTCCAGCACCACGTCCGCGCCGAGCAGCCGTCGATACACACCTGCGTTCTGCTCGGTGATCGTCGTGAACGGCACCGCCACGATCACACGCGGCTTGCCGTGCCGTGCGGCGTGGTGCAACGCGAAACCGGCCGCCGTCATGGTCTTGCCCGACCCCGTTGGCGCCGGCAACCGATACACACCCGGCTCCCCCGCCGCCCTGCGCACCACGTCGGCGTACAGCGCGGCACGTACACGGTCCACATCGGACCGTTCAGGCCGGTCGGCGAGCAGCACCGCACGGTTGAACTCGAACCGACGCACTAACTCCGTCATGTCCGCAGGCTGGGTAACCCTGGGCCGAGACAGCCCTTCCGCGTGGGCGCCGGTATCCAGATGATCAGCGTCGACCAACGCCGAGAACACCAGCCGAATGCCCATCTCACCCAGCAGCACGGACTCGCTCCACGCCTCTGGCAGCAACGGCGGACCGTCCGTCAGCCCGCGGGCTTCGGGGACCACTTCGAAGAACCGCTCAAGCGTCTGCTCATCGTCAGGCCCGAACGACAAACCAAGGAGGTCCTGTGGACACTCAAGGCCACCGTGATGCCCGAGTACGGCTATCGCCGCCGCCAGTGCGCGGTCGCGCACCAACAGAGCGCCCAAGTTCTTGTGGTTGATGTTCACCCTGTCGCCGGTCGCACTCACCTTGACCAGCTTGGCCTGCCACGCACACGCCGCCTTTCCAGCGTCGTGCACCAAACCCAGCGCCGCCGCAAGATCGCCCGCGCCGAACACAGCCGCGAACTCGCGAGCCAGCCCCGCTGTCGATCGAAGATGATCAGCCAACGGATGCCAACGCCCGGTTACCTTGCTGGGGCTATGCGCCCACACAAGCAAACCCCTTCAAATCGCCCGTCCCCCGACGAACGACGTGACCATAGAGACGCCCCCTGACAAAAACGGGCCTCTCAGCTCCACCACGTGACATCTACACCCGAATGGACCAACGAAGCAGGTCAACGCGATCGCGGTGTTCCGGATGACATAAACCGGCACACCACGCTCTCCAACGCCTAGACCAGGCGAACACAGTTGCGACCCCCGCTCAGCTCGGAGGCCGGGATGGTGCCCTGGCACGTGGCGGTGATCTTGTTGAGGACCAAGTTGCGATCCTCGCCGAGCGCAGACGCCCGGCGCTGGCCGGTAGGCGGAGCCCTCTGGCTCGCGGTCGTGGTCGTTGCGATCCTCGCCGAGCGCGGACGCTCAGCGCTACACCAGTCCCGGCGAGTTGCCGCCTGCCTATCTGGAGTTGCGATCCTCGCCGAGCGCGGACACTCAGCGCTGCCGCGGATCGTGGCCGCAGCATCGTACTGGCGCGGGTTGCGATCCTCGCTGAGCACGTACGCTCAGCGCTGCACCGAGCTCGCGGGCGGCGAGCGTGCCGTACTGCTTGTTGCGATACTCGCTGAGCGCGGACGCTCAGCGCTGCTGGGCGCTCAAGGTCGCGGTCAATCACATGTGGAAGTTGCGATCCTCGCTGAGCGCGGACGCTCAGCGCTGCATCGGGCCAAGAATCGGCTTGTTGTTCGTGTCGTTGTTGCGATACTCGCTGAGCGCGGACGCTCAGCGCTGCGACGGTCCCGGTGGGGAATGTGTCGTCCGGGTACTGGTTGCGATCCTCGCTGAGCGCGGACGCTCAGCGCTGCGACCACGTGCACGGTGCCGGTGTCGCGGTGCTGCACGTTGCGATCCTCGCTGAGCGCGGACGCTCAGCGCTGCTCGCCGAGCGTGTCGCGGCGCGCTTGGACCGCCAGTTGCGATCCTCGCTGAGCGCGGACGCTCAGCGCTGCGCGCAGCTCCTCGACATGCTCGGCCTCACCGCCGCGGTTGCGATCCTCGCTGAGCGCGGACGCTCAGCGCTGCCTCAGCGTCGCGGCGGCGATCGGCGACACCACGCTGTTGCGATCCTCGCTGAGCGCGGACGCTCAGCGCTGCGAGGGACGCCGACGTCTTCCCCGTCGAAGGGGTGGTTGCGATCCTCGCTGAGCGCGGACGCTCAGCGCTGCCGCCGGCCACGGCGGCGTGTACCTGCGGGCGCTGTGGTTGCGATCCTCGCTGAGCGCGGACGCTCAGCGCTGCCCTAGACGAACAGGGCCAATTACACAACGAGCTACCCAGACAACGATGCCACGGCCCAAACACCAACGACACGCCAGCTCGGCAATTGGGAACCCACCGGCGTGTCGCACGACGCACGAGGTCCCTAGCCGAGCCCGACGGCTCGCCACTGCGGCATGAACCTGCGCACAGCCCTCGGACGCATCCCACGACCGCCGCCCTGATCGAGCCAAGATCGCCCGCGGAGCCACCAGCCGGGCGGATCCTCGCACACCATCAGACGCACCATTTGACCTGCAGCGACATGCCCCAGTCTCTTCCTTCATGTTGCCCGCCACGAGCATGGAACCTGATACTCGCCACAGTTCCGCGTCCACGAGGGTATGGCCGGCTACGTCAGGTCGTTTCCGCAGACAACGCCTGAACGATCGAGGCAGTGATCACCTTATAACGAGTGCCGACCCGGATCACCTTCGCCGGAAACGCTCCACGCGCGATCAACTCATAGGCGTGGCTACGCGAGATACCGAACGCCGCAGCAGCCGCTGGTACGTCAACGCTTGCCGGCCATCCACGGATCTCGTGGAGGGTTGGCGCATCGACAGGCTCGTCGCGCACGTACTCGGCCATCTCAATCCCCCGACTCGAATGTCTGTCAAACGAACAGTCGAATCAGTGTTGGCAACGCTTGAACTGCTTGTCAAGCGAACAGGTGAGCTGTCAGGATGCGCCTGTGATGGAAGCGGAGAGCGTCGGCGCTGTCATTGGTGAGAACCTGGAACGCCTACGTCGGCGCGCCCGGATGACCCAGCACGAAGCCGCGCGGCTGTTCGCGCGTCGCGGTGCGCCGCTGAGCCGCAGCAAGATCGCTGCCATCGAGGCCGGCGAGCGAACACATCTGACGTTCGCCGACGTGCTCGTCATGGCGCACACGTTCAACGTTGAGGTTGCCGAGCTGTTCGACGGACACGGGCCTGTCGCTATCGCCGAGCACGTCGTGCTGTCTCGACCGGTGATCAGGGGTCTGCTGAGAGGGACGAACGTTCCGGAAGGCTCAGTCAGCTGGGATCCCCAGACCCAGCACGCTGAGCTCCTTCGGATTGCCGATGTTCGAGCGGAAGGCGACGCGGCCACTGTCGGCCAGTTCCGCCTGGTCGAGGCCGATCATGCGCTCGCGCGGCGGCTCGATGTCGCGCCGCAGATCGTTGTCGACGTCGCTCTGCAGATCTGGGGCAACACGCTCACAGAGGAGCGCGACGCGAGGGTCGCGCGGTTCGGCGCACTGGAAAGCGGCGAGCGACACGCCCACCGCGGCCACATCACCCGAGAGCTGTCCCAGGAGATCGAAGCCGAGCTCGCCAAGCAAGGCCAGATCACACGGCCCGATGAGGAGATCGACGAGCAGGAGTGAGCATCTCAACGAAGAAGATCGCCATGAAGGACAGGGCCTTCAGGCACCGGTTCAAGGCGAGACATCGAGGATACGAACAGGAAAGGGGGTGACCGAATGAGCAGGAGCGGAAGCGTGACACGGGGGTGCCGGTGCCGCGACGAGAACGGGAAGGACTTGGGCTTGAAGTGCCCGAAGCTCTCCCAACGCTCTCACGGGGCCTGGCGACTCCGTCAGGAATTGGAGTCGACGACGGAGGGCACCCGAAGGACCTTCCGGAGGCAGGGCTACGAGACGCAGACGGCGGCTCAGAACGACCTGGACAAGGTCCGCGCCCTGCTGAGGTTGGGCGAAGGATCGAAGGAAGACGCTGAAGCGGTCTCCGCGATGCTCGACGCGCTTGAGAAGGACGAGCCGATCCCGGACTACGAGGAGACGGCCCGCAAGCTCCGGTCCGGCCAGAACCTCGTCGAGAACCTGACGATCGGCGAATGGCTCGACATCTGGCAGAGCCAAGAGTCGCATCGCCGGGCAACGGAGCTGTCCTACGAGTCGCATGTCCGGCTGTACCTCAAGCCGAAGATTGGTGACGTGCGGGTGGACCGGCTGACGGTCGCGCACATTTCCGAGATGTTTGCGGAGATCAACGACGACAACGACCGAATCGTCGCGAACAACGAGGACCGCCGGGCACTGCAAGCGCGGATCAAGAACACCCGGATTCGCGCTGACAAGCGCATCCTGAAGGCCAAGCTGGACGAGTTGCCGCCGTTCCGGCGGCCTGTGGGTCCGAGTAGCCAAGCGCGTATCCACGCGACCCTGAGGGCCGCGATGAACGACGCAATCGCGGAGCAGAAGACAACGTTCAACGCGGCGATGCACTACACGGTGTCAGCGAAGCCGCCGAGGCCGTTGGTGTGGACGCCGGAGCGGGTCGAGGAGTGGCAGCGCACCGGGAAGCGTCCTGGGCCGGTGATGGTGTGGACGCCGGAGCAGGCCGGGATCTTCCTGGACTATGTGGCGATCCACGACTCGGAGCTCGAAGCGCTGTGGCACCTAGCCGTCAAGCGCGGCCCTCGCCGGGGCGAACTCGCCGGTCTGCCGTGGACGGAGTACTCCGCTCTCGACGCCACCGTGACGATCTCCACCCAACTGACGGAGGTCGACTGGGAGATCGTCGAGGGTGACCCGAAGTCAGACGCGGGCGAGCGGGTCATCCCGCTGGACGAGGAGACCAACGGGCACTTCCGCACGCGCAAGGCCCGGCAGGCCCAGCGTCGGCTGGAGCTGGGGCCTGCGTGGGTCGACTCTGGTCGGGTCTTCACGCTGGAGGACGGATCCGCGCTGCGACCCAGCTCGATCAGCGATCGGTTCGAACGGCTGTACACGGCTGCGGGGCTGCCGCCGATCCGGCTGCACGACCTCCGGCACACGGCGGCGACTTTGATGCTCGCGGCGAACATCGACATGAAGGTGATCCAGGAAACATTGGGTCACTCACAGATCCAGACCACCAGCAACCTGTACACGAGCGTGCTGCCCAAGGTGGCGCGTGACGCGGCGGAGAAGACGGTCGCGCTGATTCCCCGGGCACCCGCCAGGGCACCCACCAAAACGCCGGGGCACCCATCGGGCACCCACAAGATCAACAGGATGAATTCGGAGGTGAGAGAAATGACCGGGGCATAACAAAACCCCAGCTAGACCGAGGTCTGTCTGGGGTTTGTGTAGCGCGCTCGACAGGATTCGAACCTGTAACCTTCTGATCCGTAGTCAGATGCTCTATCCGTTGAGCTACGAGCGCAGGTCTTCAATTATAACCGAACCCCTAGAGGCTCGGCCTTGCGGAGGCTCCGGGATTTGAACCCGGGATGGGGGGTTACCCCAAACCGCATTAGCAGTGCGGCGCCATAGACCAGACTAGGCGAAGCCTCCCGGGACCATCCTTGGCCACGACGCATAGGTTACACAGGTCCCCAACCGAGTTGCAAAACGCCCCCCTCCAACCCCAGAACGCGCTGGTCAGGGCACGTCCGGAGGGCTCGAGAGGGGCGTTAAACGCCTGTTCACCGGAGCAGGAGTGACCTAGATCATCCCGAAGCCAGTTCCAGGAACGGTTGGAGGGACTCGGGATTGCGGAGTGCGCCTCGGCTGACGGCTCGGTCCACGTCCATGCCGGCGAGGATCTTCTTCACCGGGACCTCGCACTTCTTGCCGTTGAGGGTCCGCGGGATCTCGGCCACGGCCACGAAGCGGTTCGGGACGTGGCGCGGGGAGAGGGACGAGCGCAGTTCTTTGCGCAGCAACGGTTCCACGTCCGTCAGAGAGACGCCGTCCAGCACTACGAAGCAGAGCAGTTCGCCCTCGGAGACGCCGGACGTGTCGATCACCAGCGAGTCGACCACGCCGGGGATGGACTCGACGACGCGGTAGAACTCCGCGGTGCCCATGCGGACGCCGCCTCGGTTCAGGGTCGAGTCGGAGCGGCCGTAGATCACCGCCGAGCCTCGTGGGGTGATGCGGATCCAGTCGCCGTGGCGCCAGATTCCCGGGTAGGTGTCGAAGTAGGCGTCGCGCAGGCGCGAACCATCGGAGTCGCCCCAGAAGTAGACCGGCATGGACGGCATCGGGCGCGTGATCACGAGCTCGCCGACGGCGTCCTCCAAGACGTTGCCGGCTTCGTCGTAGGCGTAGACGGCTGCGCCGAGGGCCCGGCAGGAGAGTTCGCCCAGCCACACCGGGCGGTCCGGGGAGGCGGCCACGAAGGCCGTGCAGAGGTCGGTGCCGCCGGAGACCGAGGCGATCTGGACGTCCTTGCCCACGGCCGAGGCGATCCAGCGGAAGCCTTCTGGGGTCAGGGGTGCGCCGGTCGAGCCGACCACGCGCAGGCCCGTCAGGTCGTAGCGGGAGGACGGGTCGAGGCCCTCCTTCAGGCACGACTGGACGTACGGGGCGGAGGTGCCGAAATAGGTGACGCGGTGTTGTTCGGCCAACTGCCACAACGTGCTCAGCGACGGGAACGCCGGGCTGCCGTCGTACAGCACGATCGTCGTGCCCACCAGCAGGCCGCCGACCAGGTAGTTCCACATCATCCAGCCGGTGGTGGTGAACCAGAAGAAGCGGTCGCCGGGGCCCAGGTCGCTGTGCAGGGCCAGCATCTTCAGGTGCTCGACCACGATGCCGCCGTGGCCCTGGACGATGCCCTTGGGCAGGCCCGTGGTGCCGGACGAGTAGAGCACCCAGAGCGGGTGGTCGAACGGCACCGGGGTGAACTCCAGCGGAGCGCCCGCGAACGAGTCCAGCAGCTCCCCGAACGACAGCGTGTCGGGCAGCGACGAACCGTTGTCGAGGTAGTCGACCAGGACCGTGGCGCGCAAAGAAGGAATCTGCGCGCGGATCTCCTCGACGACCGGGCGGCAGTCGAAGGACCGTCCGTTGTAGACGTAGCCGGAGACGGCGACGAAGACGGTGGGCGAGATCTGGGTGAAGCGGTCGGCGACGGCTCTGGCACCGAAGTCCGGGGAGCAGGACGACCACGTGGCGCCCAGCGAGGCGGCCGCCAGGAAGGCGATCAAGGCCTCCGGAGCGTTGGGGACGAGTGCGACCACCCGGTCGCCGCTGGAGACGCCCAGGGAGGCCAACGCGGCCCGGAAAGCGGCCACCCGCGCCCGCAACACCCCGAACGTCAGCGAAGAGGTGACGCCGTCCTCGCGGTGGAAGATCACGGCGAGGACGTCGTCGGCTCCACGGCGCAGGGCGTGCTCGGCGTAGTTCAGCGTCGAGCCGGGGAACCACTGGGCGCCCGGCATGTCCGCGGACCCCAGCACCCGCTCGGGAGCGGTGTGGAACTTGACGTCGAAGTACGAAGCTATGGCGCCCCAGAACCCCTCGAGGTCGGAGACGGACCACTCCCACAGCGACTCGTAGTCGTCAAAGGAGTGCCCTCGGTCAGCGAGCCACGACCTGAAGGCGGTCATCCCGTTGTCCCTCGTGGGGTCGGGGCGCCACAGCAGTTCGACGTCGGTGTCGGTCATGCCCCATGTCTAGTTGAGGCGCAACCGAACGTCCATGTGTGATTGGCGGACAGGACGTCCACCATCAGTGTGGAACTACCCCGCCGCGAGCAGCTCGTCGACCGCGCTGGTCAAGCGCGGCGCGTCCGCGGGGGCCAGCACCAGCCAGCCGTCCTGCCTGCGCAGGAGGTAGCGGCCCTCGCGGGTGTCCAGCCAGGACACCGAACGGCCGGTCGGGCGGGGTACGCCGTCGCGGTTGCGGGCGGTCAGGCCCAGTTCGCCGCCGCCGATGCGGGACGTCACGATGCGCAGCAACGTGTGGGCTTCCGGCTCGCGGATGCCCGCGTCGCGCAGGACCTCCAGGAACGCCTGCTTGCCGTCCTGCCCGCCGGCCTCGCCCGCGCGCAGGTAGTCGTCCCAGCGCACGTTCACGGACCGGCCGGTGCCGGGCGCGAGGCCTGGCAACGATGACACCGTGGCCGCAGCCAGCGCGTTGGGACGGAACGCGTACAGGTGCACCTCGTCGTTGACGCGCGCGGCGAACGCACCGCTCCAGCCCGCGCAGGCGATGCCGCGGGCCAGTTCGGTGCCCTTGAAGTACGCGATCTCCAGCGCGCGGTCGAACTCGCCCAGGCCGCTCACCAGTGCGCGCAGGTCCGGGTCGGGACGGTGCACGGTGCCGAGGCCGCGGGCGTAGAGCGTCTGCGAGCTCTCCTCGACGAGGCGTTGCCGCGCCGCTCGGGTGGCGCCCACGTGGGGCGTGCCGAGCGGCACGACGCGGTCCTCGCCGTGCACGGCTTGCCACAGCAGGAAGAACTCCTGCGAGCTCACCGTGTACTGGCGTTCGCTCACTGACCGATCACCGGCGGGGCCGCCTTGCGGTCCAGGCCGAAGACGTTGTCGTCCTCTTCCAGGTAGCTCGCGCTCTTGTGCTCGCGCTCGTCGCCACGGCCCTGGCCCGCCGCGGGGGCACCGGCGGCCATCGGCGCGCCACCCATCGCGAGCGGGTTCTGGAACGCCCTGGTCTGGCCACCGGGCGCCGACGACGCGGCCGCTGCGGCCGCACCTGCGCCGGCCCGTTCGTTCACGCCGGCCGAGAGGCCGGCGCTACCGCCGCCACCCGCACCGCCGCCACCACCGGGTCCGCCCTGGTTGGCGTTCTGCCCGAACCTGCCGGGCATCATGCCGCCGGTGAAGCCGCCACCACCACCGCGAACGCCGGCACCGAAGCCGCGCGAGGACGTGTTGGTGGCGCCGCGGTTCTGGGCGCCGGTCGTGGTCGTGACCGGTCCACCGGTGGCACCGCCCGTGACGCCACCGCTGTCTCCCGGAGTGCGACCGCTGAGGTCTCCACTGCCGCCCAGCGTCGGGGGGTTCGGGTAGACCGGGTTCACCGGAGGCGTGAACTGCGCGGGCACGGTCTGGTCGACCGCGGCCGAGTTGCGCTGGAACGCCGCCATCACGTCCGCGGCGAGGCGGTGCTGGGCGTCGTTGGCCGCGAGCGTGTCGACCGGGCTGGTGCCGAGTCTCTCGAACCCGCTGAACTCGCTCACCCGCACGGGCTCGTGCAGGCTCTGCACCCCGCCGAAGGTGTCCGCCCGGTCCACCATCGCCAACCGGTCCCGCAGCAACACCCGGGACACCGGGGTCTCCTCCACCGGCACCGGCGGTTCCGGCGCCTTGGGAGGCGGCGGCATCGCGGCACGGGCGGCCTCGACGTTGTCCCGCTCGGTGGCGATCGCGTCGGAGACCTTGTGCGCGTAGGTCGACGTGTCGTCGACCCAGTTGGTGACCTCGGTCAGACCTTCCCTGGCGAGGCGGGCCGACTCGCTGTCCCAGCCGACGGCCGAGTCCTCGACGGCCTTGAGCAGGTTCTCCCGCACCGCGGCGATGTCGTCGCCGATCTTCTTCCAGTTCGTCGCGGCGGCCTGCGCACCTTCGAGGTTCACCCCCGTGTGCACCATGTTGTAGAGCTTCTCGTGGGAGAAGGTCATCCAGTCGATCGGCTCGTGGATCTTGTCGCGGTCGTACCCGTTGCCGTGCTGCGACTTGTCGTCCTTGCCGCCGCTGTTGCCGTTGCCCTTGTTGTCGTGCGATCCGTGGCTCACAGGGACCCCCCGGCGTTCTTGAAGCCCTGCTCGGCTTGCTCTTCAGCGTCGCGGATCGTGTCGCGGTTCTTGCTGAGCGCGTTGCTGATGTCGTCGAGGACCCTGGACAGGTCCAGCAACGCCTTGGCCGCGCCCGACTCCTCACCGACGGCGAGGTCGGCGAACCGCGCGCTGATCGCATGGGCCACCGGGTTGTCGCCCAGCTGCAACGGCTTCGCCAGCTGGTCGCTCGTGCGCTTCCACAGGTCCATGACCTCGTCGCGCGCGGCACCGACCGCCTTGATCAACGCGTCGGCGGCGTCGACGTCGAGCGTCAGCTTGCCGCTGTCCGCCGCCTGGTCGAGCTTCGCCGCCGCTTGGCTCGCCGTCGCCTTGTCCACCAGCATCTGTTGCTGGAGTACAGGTTTCACCGCCGCCAGCTGCTCAGCCGTGATCGGCGTAGTCGTAGCCGTCGAGACCGCCGGCGTCTCAGTTCCAGTGCCTGTCCCAGTGCCTTCAGCCATCCTCAACCCCCTGCACTGCATTACTCGTCACCGCAGCACTGAGTGTTACTCACAGCTACACCCAGTCAGCCGTCCGAAGCATCCCTTAGATGTACCTGGAGTACGGTTCGGTTCCAATCCGCCGTAAAGACCCTTACCTCATGTGTGCGTCGAACCAGTTCAACGCACGAGCCCACGCTTCGTCACTGGAAACGTCGAAACGGACCACATCCGAAGCGGTCTCGGAGCTGATCACCGCATCCCGAAGCTTGCTCACTTCTTCCGAGTCGTCGTCGCGGTAGATGCCGAGCCAGGGGCACGTCAGCTCGCTCGCGACGTCCACGAGTGCGGGCAGTCCGTCCGACAACGGCTCGAGAATCCCAGGCCCTTGAACGGTGACGGCTGCCCCGATCGTGCGACTCGCGGCGACGACCATCGCGACCGTGCCGCCGATGTCGAACCCGACGACACCCATGCGGTCGGCACTCACGCCCTGCTGTCCCAGCCACACGAACGCGACGTCGGTGTCCTCCAGCAAGCGGTCCCCCGAAAGCTTGCTGACCTGGTCCCTGATGTCGTCGCCGTGCACGCGGTCCGCGTCGTAGAGGTGCGGCGCGATGGCGAGCCAGCCCTCTGCGGCCAGGCTGCTGACGAGCGTCCGCACTCCCTCGGTGATGCCGCGGGCCTCGTGCAGCACCACGAGCCCGCCCCGCACGGCGGAGTCGGGTTCGCCGATCGTCACCCGCAGCTCACGGCCGTCGGTGAGGGAAAGCGTCTCGATGCGGGTAGTCATGTTCTTACCCTTCCACGCCGGGGTGAACTCCAGTCAACGTGACCAATCGGACGGAGCAATGCGAGGATCGGCGGTATGACCGTGCGAACCCGTGCTGACCTGGCGTCCCTGCCGTCCTACGTGCCCGGCAGGACCATCCCGGGCGCCATCAAGCTCGCGAGC
>NZ_QFWW01000056.1 GCF_003265345.1 Lentzea terrae
GCTCGCGAGCTTGATGGCGCCCGGGATGGTCCTGCCGGGCACGTAGGACGGCAGGGACGCCAGGTCAGCACGGGTTCGCACGGTCATGCACCAAATCCTCCGTCCGGCTCCGGGAGCCGATCGATTGTCGGGGGTCAGTTCTCGGCGTCTTCGAAGATCAGGAACGTCTTGGTCGACAGCACTCCGGGAATCGTCTGGAGTTGTTCGAGGACGACGCGGCGCAACGCGTTGTTGTCCTCCGCCCGGACGAGCAGCATCACGTCGAACTCGCCGCCCACCAGCGCCATGTGCCGCACCTCCGGGATCGCCCGCAGCGCGGCCTGCAGATCGCGCCAGCTGTTCTGCCGCACCGTCATCGCCACATAGGCCGACGTGGTCAGCCCGACCTTGAGCGGGTCGACCCGTGCGGTGAAACCGGTGATCACCCCGTCTGCCACCAGGCGCTCGAAACGGGCGTAGGCGTTCGCGCGCGAGATCGTCACGCGCTCGGCCAGCGCTCGCCCGGACAACCGCCCGTCCGACTCCAGTTCGCGCAGGATCCGGCGGTCGATCTCGTCCAGCTCCGTGTCCACGTGTCTCGCTCCCGGGGTCAAAAGCGCGGTGTGCCGAGCCAACTGGACCTGCTGAATCGTGCAGGCAAGTCAATCGTCTCGCACTGGTTCCTGGATCTGTCCGAATGGCCATCAATCTAGGCAATATTCGTGACGAGTGTAAAGCCATCTGGAGGTGTGGATTGAATGCCGGTCAGCTCAAGGCGGCCATCACCGCGGCCCGGTTGCTCGACGAGACCGGCCGGCTGGTCAGGGGAGCGTCGGCGCCCGACGCCGAGGCGTTGGTCGACGGGTACCGCAAGCTCGTGTTCGCTCGCAGGCTGAACGAGCAATGCGGGGCCTTGGTCCGTCAGGGACGGTTGGCCGTGTACCCGTCCTCACGGGGGCAGGAGGCCTGCCAGGTCGCGTGCACGTCGGTGCTGGCGGACGGCGACTGGCTGTTCCCGACCTACCGCGACACTGCCGCGATCGCGGCTCGCGGGGTGGATCCGGTCGAGGTGCTCACGTTGCTGCGCGGCGACTGGCACTGCGGCTACGACCCGAACGAGCACAAGGTCGCGCCTCAGGCCACCCCGCTCGCCACGCAGTTGCTGCACGCGGTCGGCGTCGGCCACGCGGCGCGGCTCAAGGGCGAGAACACGGTCGTGATGGCGCTGTGCGGCGACGGCGCGACGAGTGAGGGCGACTTCCACGAGGCCTGCAACTTCGCCGCGGTCTTCCGTGCGCCGGTGGTGTTCTTCGTGCAGAACAACAAGTACGCGATCTCCGTCCCGCTCGCGCGCCAGTCGGTGGCTCCCTCGCTCGCGGCCAAGGCGATCGGCTACGGCATGCCCGGCGTGCGCGTTGACGGGAACGACCTGCCGGCACTGGAAAAGGTGCTTGGTGAGGCGGTTGCGCGGGCTCGCGCGGGCGACGGGCCGACCCTGGTCGAGGCGGACACCTACCGCATCGAGTCCCACACCAACGCCGACGACGCCACCCGCTACCGCGCCGACGACGAGGTCACCGAATGGCTTCCGCGTGACCCGTTGCTGCGGGTACGCACCTACCTGACGGCGATCGGCGTGCTCGACGACGACCGTGAGCAGGACATCGCCGCGGCAGCGGAGGAGATGGCGGCAGCGGTCCGGGCCGGAGTCGGCGCCGAGACGGTCGTCGATCCGGAAGAAGTGTTCGCCCACGTGTACTCCACCCTCACGCCGCAGCTTGCGGAACAGCGCGCGGCTCTGCGGGCCGAGCTCGAACTCGAGGAGGCCTGATGGGTGCCGTGACGAAGATGACGATGGCGCAGGCGATCAACGCCGCGCTGCGGGACGCCATCACCGAGGACGACTCGGTCGTCGTGTTCGGTGAGGACGTGGCTCAGCTGGGCGGCGTGTTCCGGGTGACCGACGGGCTGCACGCCGAGTTCGGCGAGAACCGGGTGTTCGACACCCCGCTGGCCGAGTCCGGAATCGTCGGCATGGCGGTGGGCATGGCCATGAACGGCATGCGCCCGGTGGTCGAGATGCAGTTCGACGCCTTCGCGTATCCCGCGTTCGAGCAGATCGTCAGCCACGTCGCGAAGCTCGGCAACCGCACCCGCGGCAAGGTGCGGCTGCCGATCGTCATCCGCGTTCCTTATGCCGGCGGGATCGGCGGTGTGGAGCACCACTGCGACTCGTCCGAGGCCTACTACGCCCACACTCCTGGCCTGACCGTGGTCGCACCGGCCACCAACGCCGACGCCTACGGCCTGCTGCGCGCGGCGATCGCCGGCTCCGACCCGGTGATCTTCCTGGAGCCCAAGAAGCACTACTTCTCCAAGGAAGAGGTCGACGTGTCGGTGTCGGTGCCGCCGATCGGCCGCGCTGTGGTCCGGCGACCGGGCAAGGACGCCACGTTGATCGCTTACGGCCCCTCCGTGCCGGTGGCGCTGGCCGCCGCCGAGCAGGCCGCGACCGAAGGCAGGGACCTGGGCGTGATCGATCTGCGCTCCATCGTCCCGTTCGACGACGAGACCGTGTGCGCCGAGGTCCGCAGGACCGGCCGGGCGGTCGTGGTCGCCGAAGCACCGGGCTTCGCTTCCGTGGCCTCGGAAATCGCCGCACGGGTAGGGGAGCGCTGCTTCCACCACCTGGAAGCGCCGGTGCGCCGGGTCACCGGTTTTGACGTGCCTTATCCACCACCGAAGCTGGAGCACCACTTCCTGCCTGGGGTGGACCGGATCCTGGACACCGTCGACACGCTGCAGTGGGAAGAGGACGTCGCATGAGCACCCAGGTGTTCGACCTGCCCGACCTCGGAGAGGGACTGACCGAGGCCGTGCTGATCCGGTGGCTCGTCAAGACCGGTGACTCCGTCGCGGTGGACGAGCCCGTCGCCGAGGTCGAGACCGCCAAGGCGATGGTCGAGGTGCCCTCGCCGTTCGGCGGTGTGATCGCGCGACTGCACGGTGAGGAAGGCTCCACGTTGCAGGTGGGATCGCCGTTGATCTCGGTCGACGCGGAAACTTCCGCCGCGGAGTCCTATGTGGAGGAAGAACGTGCCGGTTCGGGCAATGTCCTGATCGGCTACGGAACTTCGGGGGCGGCCTCGTCTCGCCGCCGCCGGAGAAGGGCCGTTCCCCGTCCCGCGCCCACGAGGCAGACCCGGAACGGGGAACGGCCCGCTGTGCAGTCGCCGATCGTGCGCAGGCTCGCCCGTGACAAGGGTGTCGACCTGACCACGTTGACCGGCACCGGACCCGATGGCTTGATCATGCGACGCGATGTCGAAGCAGCTGCCGCACGTGAGCCTGTGGCCGTGCCGCAGCCTGTTGCGGTCGTGAGCGACGTGGACCAGCGCACCGGCCTGCCGATCCGCACCCGAGTGCCGCTGACGGGCATGCGCAAGGCGGTCACCACGACGCTGACCCGCAGTCGCACCGAGATTCCCGAAGCGACGACCTGGGTGGACGTCGACGCGACGGCGCTGCTCGAACTCCGCGCCGAACTGAAGGAAACCGGTACGGCACCGGGAATCCTCGCGATGATCGCCCGGTTCGTGGTGGCGGGCCTCGCCCGCTTCCCGGAGCTGAACTCCCGGGTCGACACCGAGCGCGGCGAGATCACCCACCTCGACGGCGTCAACCTCGGCCTCGCCGCGCAGACGGACCGCGGACTCGTCGTCCCGGCGATCAAGGACGCGCACCGCCTGAGCATGCGCGGACTCGACACCGAGATCCGCAGGCTCACCGTCGCGGCGCGCGAGGGAACCGCCACCACGGCCGAGCTGACGTCAGGCTCGTTCACCCTCAACAACTACGGGGTGCTCGGGGTCGACGGCAGCGCCGCGATCATCAACCACCCCGAGGTCGCGATCCTCGGCATGGGCCGGATCTTGCCCCGGCCGTGGGTGGTCGGACGAGAGATCGCGGTGCGGCACATCGTGCAGCTGTCGCTCGTGTTCGACCACCGCGTCTGCGACGGCGGCACGGCGGGCGGCTTCCTCCGGTTCGTGGCGGATTGCGTGGAGGCGCCGAAGTCGGCGATGGCGGACCTGTAGCGACGTCAGGCCTGGATGCCGCGCAGGATCATCGAGCAGATCTGGTCGGCCAGTTCGCCGGGCTTGCGCCGGCGGGCCGGCCGGTACCACTCGGCCAGCGAGTTGATCGTGCCGAAGATCAGCCTGGCGGTGGTGCGCGCGTCGAGGTCGGCGCGCACGTCGCCGTCGTCGATCGCCTCCTGAACGACACCGGCGACGAACTTGTCGAATGTGCGGCGCTGATCGAGTGCCCACCGTTCTGTCTCGGTGTTGCCGTGCACGCTCAGCAGCAACCGCACGTACGGCAGTTCGGCCGCGAGGATCTCGACGTTGCGCTTGATCAGGTAGGTGAGCCGGTCGAGCGCGCGTCCCGAGGTCGCGCCATCGTCGGTCGTGCTCGCCAGCAACGGTTCCAGCGCGCGTTCCAGACCGAGCCGCAGCAGCTGTTCCTTGCTCTCGATGTGGTGGTAGATCGAGGAACGGGACAACCCCGACGCCTGTGTGAGGTGCTGGAGGCTGGTGCCGTCGTAACCGCGTTCGGTGAACACCCGCACCGCGACCTCCACCAGCCGGTCGAGGTTGTAGGGCGCTTTCCACCGCCCGCGCTGGGGTGCCTGCTCGCTCACCGGCTCATCGTCCCACGGGGTGATCAGCCGACGGGCGAGCAGGCCGTACGCCTATTGCTTGGCCACCAGCGTCAGCACGTCGTAGGTGGCGACCGGGTCGTTGTCCTGGTTCGTCACCACGGCATCCCACCGCACCTCGCCGTACTCGGCGTTGGTGCGCGGAGTGATCTGCTTGACGGTCAACGTCACCGCGATCGTGTCACCTGTCTTCACCGGCGTGAGGAAGCGCAGGTGGTCCACACCGAAGTTGGCGAGCACCGGTCCGGGATTGGGCTCGACGAACAAACCAGCCGCGAGCGAGACCACGAGGTAGCCGTGCGCCACGATGCCACCGAACAACGGGTTCGCCGCCGCCGCTTCCGGATCGGTGTGCGCGTAGAACGTGTCGCCGGTGAACTCGGCGAAGTGGTCGATGTCCGCGAGGGTGACCTGCCGGGTCGCCGACTCGACGGTGTCACCGATCTTCAGCTCCGCCAACGACTTGCGGAACGGGTGCACCTCGTCGACCACGCGGCGGGAGCCGGCCGTCCAGCGTCCGGTGATCGCGGTCAGCATGTCGGGCGAGGCCTGCACCGCGGTGCGCTGCATGTGGTGCAGCACGCCGCGCACGCCGCCGAGTTCCTCGCCGCCCCCGGCCCGGCCGGGTCCACCGTGCACGAGCATCGGCAGAGGGCTGCCGTGGCCGGTCGACTCTGCGGCGTCGTCGCGGTCGAGCACCAGGATCCGGCCGTGCCACGGTGCCACGCCCAGCACCACCTGCCGTGCGACATCGGCGTCGTGCGTGACGAGGGAACCGACCAGGCTGCCCTTTCCGCGCGCGGCCAGCTCGATCGCCTCGGTGGTGGTGCGGTAGGTGAGCACGGTGCTGACCGGGCCGAACGGCTCGACGTCGTGCGGCTCGGCGGCACCGGCACGGGCGCGCAGCAGGACGGGGGAGAGGAACGCACCACGTTCGGCGTCGGCGTCGACCAGCCTCACGTCGTCCGGGTCACCGAACACGACGTCGGCGGTGTTGCGCAACGACTCGATCGCCTTGCGCACCTCCTGCCTCTGGTCGAGCGACGCCAACGGGCCCATCCGCACGCTCTCGTCCGCCGGGTTGCCCACCGTGACCTTGGCCAGCCGCGTGGAGATCGCGTCGACCACGGTGTCCGCAATGGACTCCGGCACGATCGTCCGCCGGATCGCGGTGCACTTCTGACCGGCCTTCGCCGTCATCTCGGTGACGACGCCCTTGACGAACAGGTCGAACTCGGGATCGCCGACCTGCACGTCGGGCCCGAGGATCGAGCAGTTGAGCGAATCCGCCTCCACGCCAAGACGAACGCCACCGTGCAGCACGTTCGGGTGCCGGCGCAAGATGCCTGCGGTGTGCGCGGATCCGGTGAAGGCGACGGAGTCCTGCTCGTCCAGCACGTCGAGCAGTCCGCTGGGGCTGCCGGACAACAGCTGCAGGGATCCTTCCGGCAGGATCCCGGACTCGATGATCAGCCGCACGACGGCCTCGGTGAGGTAGGCGGTCTGCGATGCGGGCTTCACGATGCTCGGCAACCCGGCCAGGAACGCGGGCGCGAGCTTCTCGAGCATGCCCCACACCGGGAAGTTGAACGCGTTGATCTGCACCGCCACACCGGGGCGCGAGGTGTAGAGGTGCTGGCCGAGGAACGTGCCCCCGCGGCCGAGCCGTTCGAGATCGCCGTCCAGCACCACCGTGTCGTTCGGCAGCTCGCGCACTCCTTTGCTGGCAAAGCTGAACAGCGTGCCGAACCCGCCGTCGATGTCGACGAACGAGTCGCGCTTGGTGGCGCCGGTGCGGAACGACAGCTCGTACAGGGCGTCCTTGTGGCCGCTGAGGTGCTTGGCCAGCTCCTTGATCAGCGCGGCGCGCTGGTGGAACGTCAGCTCGCGGATCGCCGGGCCGCCGACGCGCTTCGCGTGCTCGGCCATCGCGCCCAGATCCAAGCCCTGGCTGGACATCCGCGCGACCTCCTCGCCGGTCGCCGCGTCGAGCAGTGGTTCACCGTCAGCCTGTGCGCGGAACCAGCGGCCCGCTGCGTAACTCTCCAGAAGTGCAGTCACTGTCACAGATTCCTCTCCCTTGCGAAGGCCGTGCTCCGTGTGTCACGGTAATACAGAACGTTCGGTCAGTAAATCAACGGAGGCGCGATGACCGTCACGGAACCCCAGCTCGCCGAGCACTTCGGGGCGACCATCGCGCGGGGCGACCGGATCGAGCCGCGCGACTGGATGCCCGAGGCTTACCGCAGGACGCTGATCAGGCAGATCGCACAGCACGCGCATTCGGAGATCATCGGCATGCAGCCGGAGGGCGACTGGATCTCGCGGGCACCCTCGTTGCGGCGCAAGGCAATCCTGCTCGCCAAGGTGCAGGACGAGGCGGGCCACGGGCTGTACCTGTACTCGGCGTGCGAGACGCTCGGCACGTCGCGGCGTGAGCTGACGGACAAACTGTTGAGCGGCAAGCAGAAGTACTCGTCGATCTTCAACTACCCGACGCCGTCCTACGCCGACGTCGGCACGATCGGCTGGCTCGTGGACGGTGCCGCGATCTGCAACCAGGTGCCGTTGTGCCGCACCTCCTTCGGCCCCTACGGCCGGGCGATGATCCGCATCTGCAAGGAGGAGTCGTTCCACCAGCGGCAGGGCTACGAGCTGCTGATGACGATGATGCGCGGCACCGACGAACAGCGCGCGATGGTGCAGGAGTCCGTCGACCGGTTCTGGTGGCCGGCCCTGATGATGTTCGGCCCGCCCGACGGCGCCTCCCCGAACACCGAGCAGTCGATGGCGTGGGGCATCAAGCGCAACACCAATGACGAGCTGCGGCAGAAGTTCGTCGACATGACCGTGCCGCAGGCCCGCGCGCTCGGCGTCACGCTGCCCGATCCTCAGCTGCGGTGGAACTCCGAGCGGCAGGCGCACGACTTCGGCGAGCCGGACTGGGACGAGTTCTGGGCCGTGGTCAACGGCGCCGGGCCGTGCAATGCCGAGCGGTTGGCACACCGCCGCAAAGCACACGACGACGGCGCCTGGGTGCGCGAGGCAGCGGTGGCGTTCGCTCGGCTGGAGGAGGCGCTGTGAGTGAGTGGCCGCTCTACGAGGTGTTCGTGCGCGGCAAGCGCGGCCTCAACCACGTGCACGTCGGATCGTTGCACGCACCCGACGACAAGCTCGCCCTGATGCACGCGCGGGACGTCTACACGCGACGCAACGAGGGCGTGTCCATCTGGGTCGTGCGCGCCTCGGACATCACCGCGTCCAGCCCCGACGAGAAGGACCCGATGTTCGCGCCGAGCGGGGACAAGGTCTATCGGCACCCCACGTTCTACGACATTCCCGCGCACGTTCCCCACCTGTGAGGCCTGCCTGATGATCAGCGACGACCTGCTCGGGAGCGAGGCGCACTGGGCGTTCGGCACCGACTTCGAGGACCCGCTGGCCGGGGTGGACACGACCGTGCCGGACGACATCGACCCGGCTGCGCTCGCCCGGTACTGCCTCATGCTCGGTGACGACGCTCTCGTGCTCTCCCAACGGCTTTCGGAGTGGTGCAGCCGTGCTCCGGACCTCGAAGAGGACATCGCGCTCGCCAACATCGCGCTCGACCTCCTCGGCGAGGCCCGGTTGTTGCTGGCACGTGCCGCTGTTGCTGACCCGTCCGTGGTGCCGTCCTTGCCGGACGGCTCACCGGTGCCCGCGGAGGACGCACTGGCCTTCTTCCGCTCTCCTGCGGAGTTCCGCAACGTGACCATGACCGAGCTCCCCAACGGCGACTTCGCCGAGACGATCACCAGGTTGCTGCTGTTCAGCGTCTGGCGTCTGGCGGAGTTCGAGTCGCTGCTGACGCACCCGGACGCGGTGCTCGCCGCTGTCGCCGCGAAGGGCCGCAAGGAACTTGCGTACCACCGCGACTTCGCGGCCCGCTGGTTCGTGACGCTCGCGCGCGGCACCGCCGAGTCCCGACGGCGAGTGCTCACTGCCCTCGCCGGACTGTGGGCGTTCTGGCCGGAGCTCGACGCGCCCGCCGACGTCGAGGTCGTGCTGGACCAGGTGTTCGCGGCCGCTGACGTGTCCCGGCCTGAAGTCACACCGGCTCGTGGTCTTGGTCGCGAGTGCGTGCACACCGAGGCGTTGACGGACCTCCTGGCAGAGATGCAGAGCGTTGCCAGGGCGCACCCGAGGGGGCTGTGGTGACCGTGCTGGACCGTGCCCGTGCCGTGGCCGCCACGGTGGTCGATCCGGAACTGCCGATGCTGACGCTGGCCGATCTCGGCGTGCTACGCGATGTCGAGGTCTCCGCGCTGGGCGGGGTCCTCGTGTCGATCACGCCCACCTACTCCGGTTGTCCGGCGATGGCGACGATGCGCGACGACCTCGTGCGCACGTTGCGCTGCGAGGGCTTTGCGGACGTCGAGGTGAAGATCGCGTTGCAGCCCGCCTGGACGACCGACTGGATCACGCCGGCCGGTCGAGCGGCCCTCGCCGAAGCCGGCATCTCACCACCAGGACCCGCACCGCGGCGCGATGGTCCGGTGCTGCTCTCGCTGGGGCCGGTCAGGCGCGCGAACCGTTGTCCTCGTTGCGATTCCGAGGACGTCGAGCTGACCTCCGAGTTCAGCTCGACCGCGTGCAAGGCGCTGTACCGCTGCCGGGCGTGCCTTGAGCCCTTCGACCACGTGAAGGAGATCTGACATGGCGTTCCACCCGCTGGCCGTGTCCGCGGTCGACCGGGTCACCGACGACGCCGCGGCCATCACCTTCGCGGTGCCGGATGACCTGCGCGAGGTGTTCTCCTTCGCGGCCGGGCAGTCGCTGACGTTGCGCCGGGTCGTGGAGGGTGTCGAACATCGCCGGACCTACTCGATCTGCGCGCCGGTCGGTTCGTCGCCGCGCATCGGTGTGCGGGAGATCCCAGGCGGCTTGTTCTCGAGCTGGTTGGTGCGCGACGTCCGGCCAGGAGACTCGGTGGAGGTGCAGCCGCCGGCCGGCGGCTTCCGAGCCGACCCGGCCGAGGGCGGTCGTCACCTGTGCATCGCGGCGGGCTCGGGCATCACGCCGATGCTCTCGATCGCTTCAACCGTTCTGGGCAACCTGGACGCGCGCGTGACGTTGCTCTACGGCAACCGCACCACGAACACGGTGATGTTCGCGGAAGAGCTGGCCGACCTGAAGAACGCGCACAACACCCGGTTCGACCTCGTGCACGTGTTGTCCCGTGAGCCCCGGGACGTCGAGCTGTTCTCCGGCAGGCTCGACGCCGACCGGCTGCGGCAGCTGCTCACCCGGCTCGTGCCCGTCACGGAGATGGACCACGTGTGGCTGTGCGGGCCGTTCGAGATGCTCACGGACGCCAGGGAAGTGCTTGCCTCGCTGGGGGTTGCGCCGGAGAAAGTCCACTTCGAACTGTTCTACGTCGACGAGCCGCCGCCGCAGCTCCGGCACGTCGAGAACGTCGTCGAGGGCGACACGAGCGAGGTCACCGTCGTGCTGGACGGCCGGACGACCATCACGCCGATGCGTCGCGACCGCACGATCCTCGACTCCGCTCAGCAGGTGCGCGGTGATGTGCCGTTCGCCTGCAAGGGCGGTGTGTGCGGCACCTGCCGGGCGCGGATCTGCGACGGCAAGGCCGACATGGTCCGCAACTACGCGCTCGAACCCGACGAGGTCGACCGTGACTTCGTCCTGACCTGCCAGACGTTCCCCGTCAGCGACACCGTGACCGTCGACTTCGACGCTTGATCCTGGAGGAGCACCCTTGCCCGAGGCATTCGTTCTCGACGGCGTTCGCACGCCGATCGGCCGCTACGGCGGCGCCCTCGCCAAGTCCCGTCCGGACGACCTCGCCGCGCTCGTCGTGCGCACGGCCGTCGACCGCACGGGCATCGACCCGGCGGACGTGGACGAGATCGTCTTCGGCGCCGCGAACCAGGCGGGGGAGGACAACCGCAACGTCGCCCGCATGGCCGGCCTGCTCGCCGGGCTGCCGGACACCGTGCCGGGCTTCACCGTCAACCGCCTGTGCGCCTCCGGGATGACCGCGCTCGCCACCGCCAGGCAGATGATCGCCGCCGGTGACGCGGACGTCGTGATCGCGGGCGGCGTCGAGTCGATGACACGGGCGCCGTGGGTGACCGAGAAGCCGAGCAAGGCGTTCGCTCGTCCCGGTGCGTCCTTCGACACCTCGATCGGCTGGCGCTTCACCAACCCGGCGTTCGATGCGGACACCACGCTGGCGATGCCGCAGACCGCCGAACGTGTCGCCCAGCAGTGGAAGCTGACCCGTGAGGAGCTCGACGAGTTCGCGCTGCGGTCGCACCAGCGCGCCGTCGACGCGCAGAAGAACGGCCGGTTCGGCGCCGAGATCGTGCCGGTGGGCGAGGTGACGGAGGACGAGGGCCCGAGGGCCGACACCAGCCTGGCCAAGCTCGCCGGTCTGCGGCCGGTCCACGGGCCCGGTGGCGTGATCACCGCGGGCAACTCGAGCTCGCTCAACGACGGTGCGGCCGCCGTGGTCGTGGTGAGTGAGCGGTACGCGGCGCGGCACGGCCTGCAGCCGCGGGCACGGCTCGTCGCGGGAGCGAGTGCCGGCGTCGCTCCCGCGATCATGGGCATTGGACCTGTTCCGGCGACGCGGAAGGTGCTCGACCGGGCGGGATGGTCGTTGTCCGATGTGGACGCCGTCGAGCTGAACGAGGCGTTCGCCTCCCAGTCGCTCGCCTGCGTGCGCGACCTCGGCCTGGACCCCGAGATCGTGAACTCCGACGGTGGTGCGATCGCGCTGGGTCACCCGCTCGGCTGCTCGGGCACGCGGATCGTCGTCACGCTGCTGGGCAGGCTGGAGAGAGCCGGTGGCCGGCGTGGCCTGGCCACGATGTGCGTCGGCGTTGGCCAGGGTTCGGCATTGTTGTTGGAGCGCCCGTGACGACCTTTCCCGCTTCTGTCGGCGTGTACGGGGGCGGCCGCATGGGCGCCGGTATCGCGCACGCGTTCGCCGTGGCCGGTAGCACCGTCACCATCGTCGAGACCCGTGCGGCCGCTTCCGACGCGCGTGTTCGCGTGGAGAAGACCTTGGCCAAGGCAGCTGAGAAGGGCATCGAGGTCGCCGGCGGCATTTCGGTCACCACGGACCCGTCCTCGCTTGCCTCGGCGTCGCTCGTGGTCGAGGCCGTGCCGGAGCTCGCAGACCTGAAGTTTCGGGTGCTCGCCACGATCGCCCGGTTCGCCCCCGCGGCCGCCATCGGCACCAACACCAGCTCGTTGTCGATCGACGACCTCGCCTCCGCGCTCCCGAACCCGTCCGTCCTCATCGGACTGCATTTCTTCAATCCGGTCCCGGCGAGCGACCTGGTCGAGGTCGTGGTCGGCGCTCGCACCGCGCCGGGCCTGGTCGGGCAGGCCCGGGAATGGGTGCGCTGCCTGGGCAAGCGCGCGATCACCGTGCGGGATTCGCCGGGGTTCGCCAGCAGCCGCCTCGGCGTCGCGATCGCCCTGGAAGCGATGCGCATGCTGGAGGAAGGCGTCGCATCCGCCGAAGACATCGACCGCGCGATGACCCTCGGCTACCGTCACCCGATCGGACCGCTGCGCACGACCGACCTCGTCGGCCTGGACGTGCGGCTGGCCATCGCGGAGTACCTCGAACGCGAGCTCGGGCCGCGCTTCACTCCGCCGCGGTTGCTGCGGGACAAGGTCAAGGCCGGGCAGCTGGGCCGCAAGTCCGGGCAGGGGTTCTACCAGTGGTGACAGCGCGGCGCTGACGCCGTTTGGGACACTGCACGGCATGACCACCACGGAGAACGGCAAGGCGGGCCGCCGCCGCGGACGACCGGGCTACGACCTGGAAACCCTGCTGAAAGCGGCCGCCGAGCTGTTCTACGAGCGGGGCTACGACGGCACCAGCATCCAGGACCTCGCCACCCGCCTGGGCGTCGCGAAGTCCGCGATCTACCACCACGTGCCGAGCAAGGAGGCGCTGCTCAGCCTGGCCGTCGATCGCGCACTCGACGGCCTGTTCGCAGAGGTGACCAAACTGGAATCGGTCGGCGGCCGCGCCGTCGACCGGCTCGAGCACCTGGTCCGCGGCAGCATCGCCGTGCTGGTCGACGAGCTGCCCTTCGTCACGCTCCTCCTGCGCGTCCGAGGCAACACCGAAACCGAACGCGACGCGCTCGCCCGCCGGCGCGAGTTCGGCCAGATCGTCACCGCCCTCGTCGCACAGGCCGTGGCCGAGGGGGACCTCCGGGCCGACATCAATCCGGCCATGTCCACTCGCCTGTTGTTCGGCATGGTCAACTCGCTCATCGAGTGGTACCGGCCTCAGGGCGATCTCACCACCGCCGACCTCGCCGAGACGGTCGTCGCCGTGGCGTTCGACGGCTTGCGCATTCGAGGCGTCTGACCAACGCCGGCTCTGCCGGACTGGGAAGACGCGTCGAGGCTCAGCTGAGCCCTGTGGGTGCCGAGAAATACGTCCGTGCAGGCCAATGGCATCGATGGGTAGCGGTCATCGTCCGGCATGATCGCGGCCGTGCTGGTCCGCTTCGCCTACCTCGCCGTCTCCCACGCCTTCGCCGCGCTATGGCTCCTGCGCATGACCGATCGGGCGAAGGGCGTCGAGATCCTCGCGCTACGCCATCAACTCGGCGGTCCTGCAGCGGCAAATTGGTGGTCAGCGCCTACGAATGCGGTCTGAGGACAGGACGTTGCTCGCAGCTTTGCTCGTGCCCCTGGCCCGTGCAAGGTTGCGTCGGCTCCGGCTCTTGGTCAGCCCGGATGCGGTGGTCACCGTGGAACCAGACATCCGGCTGCGGGACCTGGTACGGCTGGCCAAGATCCGCTGGCGCATCGAGCACGACTACCGCGAACCAAGACGGCCTCGGCCTGGACCACTTCGAAGGCCGCTCCTGGCTCGGCTGGCACCGCCACGTCACCCTCGCCGCCGTCGCCCAGGCCATCTGCACCCAGCTCCGCCGCACCCCCAAAGCCCCTGCGCAGGCCTGAGCCTCTACGCGGTCCTGCGCGAGCTCCAGGCCTTGCTCGCGGTCTGGACAGGCATCTGCCACACCTGCCGACAACCCGTCCAGACCCCAACACCCACAACTACACCCCAGGTCAACAACACCTGACAAAGCACTGCTAGATCGACCTGAGGACTCGGACACGGTCGGCGATGGCGCGCCGGGCCACGTCGGAGTCGAAGGCGATCGAGTCGAACTCGTGCGGTGCGCCGGGGTGCAGGTGGAACTCGACCGGTACGCCGGCGCGGCTGAGCTTCGTCGCGTAGGCCAGGTCCTCGTCGCGGAAGACGTCGAGCTGGCCGACCTCGACGTAGGCCGGTGGCAGGCCGGACGCGTCCTCGAGCCGGGCGGGTGCCGCGGTAGCCGGGATGTCGGGCCCGCCGGCGCCGTCGCCGAGCAGCGCGGGCCACGCGGTGAGGCTGTCGTCGTAAGACCACAACGCGAAGGGCGCGATGTGCGGGTCGACCTCGGTGGTGCGGTCGTCGAGCATCGGCATGATCAGGAGCTGACGGGCGATGGCCGGGCCGCCGCGGTCACGGGCGAGGATCGACAGTGCCGCCGCCATCCCGCCTCCGGCACTGTCGCCCATCACGCCGATTCGGGCGGGGTCAACGCCCAGTTCGGCGGCGTTGTCGTGCAGCCAGCGCAGCGCCGTGCAGGCGTCTTCGAGCGGGGTGGGGAAGGGGTGTTCGGGCGCCCGGCGGTACTCGACGGACAGCATCGGCACGCCGCTCGCGGACACGTACCGGGAGACCGGCCCGTCGAACAGGTCGATGTGGCCGAAGATGTACCCGCCGCCGTGGAAGAACAGCACGGCCGGGCCTGGCGTCGCGCCTTCCTTGGTGTACCAGCGCATCGTGATCCGTGCGCCGTCGTCCGCGGTGGCGTGGTGGTCGGTGGTGGTCACGTCGGCCGGGACCGGCTGGGCCGTTCCGGCGGCGCCGATGATCGGCTCCCACATGGCCCTGCGCGCCTCGACGTCGCCCACGGCCGGAGGGGTGGCGTCCGCCATCGCACCGGCCATTGGAGCCAGTGCGGTGGCGATCTCGGGATCCAGCCCGAGCGACATGGTCTGCTCCTCTCTGTTGTGGGTTGTCAGACGCCGGAAACGAGGAAGACGACCTTGCCGCGGACCGCGCCCGACGCGGCCTGGGCGTGGATCCCAGGCAGTTCGGTCAGCGGCACGCGCTGGGCGACGTCGACCCGCAGGTCGCCGGAGTCGACCAGCGCCACGAGCTTCGCCAGCTGCTCGGCGTCGCTGCGGACGTAGAGGTTGATGCCGCGCACGTCGCGGTCTCCATCGGTCGGCGCGGGCATCCAGATCGTCGTGTTGACGACGACTCCGCCAGGACGGACCACCGTCACCAGCTCGGCCAGGGCCGCCGGAGCGACCGGCGCGAGGTTGAGCACGAGGTCAACCTCCTCGGCCACCGCCGAGAGAACGCTGGTGGTGGTGTGGTCGACGACCTCGGCGGCACCGGCGGTCCGCACGGCCTCGGCGCTGCGCGGGCTGGCCGTGGCGATCACGTGGGCACCGGCCTCCTTGGCCAGCTGGACGGCGTAGCCACCGACCGGTCCGCCCGCGCCGTTGACCAGCACGCGCTGCCCGGCCTTCAGCTGACCGTGGTCGAAGAGCGCCTGGTAGGCGGTGAGGCCCACCAGCGGCAACGCGGCGGCGTCGGCCAGCGGGATGCCCTTGGGAGCCAGGGCCAGGGCGACGGCCGGTGCGATGACGTACTCGGCCGCCGCGCCGGGCTTGGTCATCGGCAGGAAGCCGACGACCTCGTCGCCGACCTGGAAGCCCTCGACGCCCTCGCCCAGTGCGTCGACCGTGCCGGCGACGTCGAGGCCGGGGGTGTGCGGCAGCTCGACAGGGATCTGGCCCTGCATGACGCCCAGGCGGATGTTGCCCTCGACGGGGTTGAACGTCGTGGCCGAGACGCGGACCAGGACCTCACCGGGCCCGGCGACGGGCTGCTCCACGTCCTCGTACCGCAGGACCTCGGGGCCGCCGAACTCGTGGAAACGCACTGCCTTCATGGCGATTCTCCTTCGCTGTTTGCTTCGAACTCGAAGCATCTGGACCCGAGAGTAGACCTGCTTCGAATTCGAAGCAAAGTGACGTGCGGCACTCCCCGGCCTGGGGCCGTCCTGGGGTCAGCGGGGAGGGCCGAGCAGGACGTTGCCGGAGATCTCGGCGGCTTCCGCGAGCAGCGACAGCGGGATCTCGAACCCCTCGGGACGCGGTTCGCGCAGGTCGCGACCGGCATGGCGGAACATCTTCTCCAGTCCGCCAGGAGTTGAGATGAGCAGCAGGTCGGCCTTCTCGGAGGTGATCCGGTAGCTGTGCGGAATGCGGCGAGGCAGGAAGACGATGCCGCCTTCGCGCAATGCGTGCTCTTCGTCGCCGGCCCACACCAGCGCGGAACCGGACAACAGGAGGAAGACCTCGTCCTCGTTGTTGTGCATGTGCCACGGCGGCGCCTCGTCCAGGCTTGCGTCGAAGCGCCCGACGGTCAGCTGCCCTCCCGTCGCCTCGGCGTCGAGCAGGATGCTGAACACGCTCCCGCCGATCCATTCGAGCTGTTGCTGGTCCTCCCGCTGGGACAGGTGGGGGATGCTCAAGGTGGTCCTCGGGGTCAGTGGGACGGCGGCGCTGTCCTCATGCCTGGAGACCCTGGTGTGCGCCGCTGCCCGGCCGCCACGTCCTGCGGTGCTCACCTGTGTCCAGCGCTGCTCAACTCGCGCACACTCCGCGAGCTCTCGGCAGGGCGTTGCCCGAGCGCTCCTTCGAATTCGAAGCAGTAGGATGCGGGCATGCCCGACTCACCGCCGTCGCTCGACCCCGTCCAGCTCGGCGCTTACTTCGCCCTCGTCGAGGTGACCAGCCTGCTGCGCCACGCGGTCGAGCAGCAGCTGAAGGAAGCTGGTGACCTGAGCTACGTGCAGTTCCAGCTGCTGGCGCGGCTCGGGGACTCGCCGACGGGCAGCCACCGCATGACCGACCTGGCCGACGGCGTCGTCTACAGCCGCAGCGGCCTGACCTACCAAGTGGGACTGCTGGAGAAGGCGGGTCTGGTCGAACGCTCGCCGTCCGCCGACGACGAGCGGAGCGTCACGGTCACCATCACCGATGCCGGACGCACGTTGCTCGCGGCGGTGTTGCCCGGGCACGTCGAGGTCGTCAGCGGGCTGCTCTTCGAACCGCTGTCGCGCGATGATGTTCACACCCTCGCAGAGCTGTTGGCGCCGGTGCGCGACCACATGCGATCAGCGCCGCCGCGTTCGGCAGCGCCTCGCCGCCGCAAGACCTGACGTCACCTGGCCAGGAGGTGTGCGACGAGCCGCTCCTTGGCCAGGGCGAGCCGGCGCCGGTAGGTGCCGTATGGCACGCCCAGCCGTCGCGCGGTCGCCTTGTGGGTGCCTGACGCCGAGATGTAGGTGGCGGTGAGGGCGTCGTGTGCTTTTACGCCGGCGGGGTCGACCCGTAGCGCGTCGAGGGCCGCCGTGATGGCATCGCGCAGGTCCGCAACGGGATCGGCCGACTCTGGTGGTACCAGGTGCGACTGCAGCAGGACGCTCGTAGCGAACTCGCGGGGAGTACGCCACGTGCGCAGTGCTTCGAGTACGCCCTTCTCGAACGCCTTGCGCGGCTGGAGATTGGCTGATCTCGGGCCCCACGAGGCCACGGGCGCGGCGGCATGGACCCTGTCCTCGACCCACTGCTCCACGGGCTGCCGCCGCAAGTCCCTGCCGAAGACGTGCTGCCTGAGCCCGTCGACCTCCACCGTCACCACCTCGTGCAGCCCGGCGGCGGTGAGGTGGTGCCGCCACCGTTCGGCGTCCTGGAAGACGGTGAAGGTCACCGCCCGTCCTGGGGTCCGCATCTCGGCCGCGACGGTGCGCCGGCCGATGAGATCCATCAGCGGCGAGGGCCGTTGGTGCCCGCCGGGCTGCACCGCGAAGCGGCGGACGTCCAAGTACTCGCCCTGGCGCAGTGGAGCGACAGCCTCGACGTGTTTCCACAGCGCCGCGATCACCGGGTCGGCGGCCAGGTCGTCGGGTGACGGCGCCTCCAGTCGCAGGACGGCCATGAACCCCAGCAGCCTGCCTGCGGAGCGGTAGACGCGAAATCCCTCCGGCTGGCGTCGGATCCAGTACGCGACCGCGGACTCCCGGGCCACGCGCAGGATCTCGGACACGTCGGCGGGGTCGAGAGGCGTGTCCTCGATGTGGGGATGGGCCCGCCAGTCGTACAGGTCGTGCGGGTCGGCCTGGTCGAGGAAGAGGAACATCCACTCTGCGGCGCGCTGCAGTGCGTCGTCCTCGGCAGCCCGGCGCACCGCGCTCAGGCATGCGACCGAGATGCGCGTGCGGACTTCCTGGTAGCGCTCGGGGTCCCGCCACCGCAGATCGGCTGCGAGCGTGGATCGCACCGCGACGTGAGGATGCAGTCCTTGGGGCGTGGTCTCGACGTAGGGCTGTCGGCGCAGCCAGGAGAACACCGTCGCGGCGTCCTCGTCGCCGAGCACTGCGCGCAGCAGTTCCTCACGCGTGACACAAGCCTGCGCGAGGACGTCGAGGGCGCGTCGGTGAGCATCACTCGGCAGATCGCCCACCAGTCGCTCCACCAAGGTGGTCAGCACCTCACCGGTGGGCTCACCAACCGCGGCCGGTGCCGAGGCGGCGAGGGAGAGAGCGAGCGGGCTGCCACCCGCGAAGGCGACGATGGCGGCGCGGTGGTCCGGTGCGACGTTCCGTGCGGCGAGAACGGAATCGGACTGGACGGCGTCGAGCGGTCGCAGGGCCAGTTCGGTGAACACCTGCGCCCAGCCGGGATCCAGCGTCCACTCGGCGTCAGGGGCGATCGTGCTCGCGAGCACGACGATCGCTCCCTCCGCGAGCCGCAGCAAGAAGGTGTCGCGCAACCACGGCTCAAGTTGTTGGGAGCGCTCGAAAGTGTCGATGAGGAGCACCGCACCGGGTTCGACGCACGCCAGCGCGGCGGTTTCTTCCAGGCGACGCGGATCCGTGTTCAGGAACCGCGCGTCGACCCGCACGACCTCGCGACCAGCGAGCTCCGCCTGCGCGGCGGCGTAGCGCAACAGCGAGGACTTGCCGATGCCGCCGGGACCGTGGACGTACGCCACGAGCGGAGCGTCGGCCGCCCCGGACAGCATCCGGTCGAGTACCGACCGCTCGGAGTCCCTGCCCACCAACGCTCCTGCTCGCGCCTTGGCCAGCCGACCCGCCAAGCCCAGGCCCACGTTGATCAACATGGCCCCCAGGATCGCCGCCTGCGGACCGGTCAGCCTGGGCCAGCTTGTCCCACCCTGACGACGGCAGGCCCGGTGGAGGCGCGGACGACCTCGTCGAGCCGTCCCGCGCTGGCCGAACCCGGTGCGGCGGTGAGCACCACCGCCTGGAGGTTGTCGCCGGGCACCTGCAGCAGAGTGCCGTCGAGCGCGATGTCACCCACGCCCGCATGTCGGAACACGGCTCGATTCCCATAGTCGGCAACGGTTCTTGGCGCACGCCACAGGCTGTCGAACGAACGGCTCGTGGTCCGCAGCTCGTCGATGAGTTCGGCGAGCGGCTCGTCGGCGGGGTAGCGCAGGGACGTGCTGCGCAATCGGGCGGCGAGCGCCGCCCGGAACGCGGCCGCGTGGTCGTCATCGCGGCTGATCTCGCGGTGGGCGTGGGAGAACGTGCGCCATGCGACGTTCCAGTCCCGGGCCTGCTGGTTCGACGCTCCCGCTCCGAGCGCCATCCACGCACCGTTGACGGCGACGACGTTCCACGCCGCATCCGTCAGGAACACGGGGGTGTCGGCGAACCGATCCAGCAACCGCATCGCGGCGGACCCGGCCGCGCGCGGCACCTGCCCGTCCGCCGCGGCATACCCGGCCAGCGCGCAAAGCCGTTCGTACTCGGCCGGCCTCAAGCACAACGCACGGGCGATCGCGTTCACCACCGCGGCAGACGGGTGACGGCGGCCCTGTTCCAGCCGCCGCACGTAGTCCGCCGACACCCCGGCCAGCTCGGCGAGCTCCTCCCGCCGCACGCCCCGAGCCCGCCGCCTGCCGACCGGCAACCCGACCGCGGCGGGCTCCGTGTTCTCGCGCAACCGGCGCACCTCCGCGCCGAACTCCTGCAACGCCATGACGCAAGTGTCCCTGATGGAGCAGATACGGCGTCTCAATTGTCTTTGTGGGCGCCACCTCGACGACGGGGACGCGGACACCGGCGGCTCGGATCGCCGCTACTGCGGCACGATCGGCCGACAGGTCGCGAACCCACCGGCGTCGGTTCGCGCCGACAGGTGGACCGGGCACCGTGAGCGGCATGAGCGTGCGTTCGGAGCTACCAGATCCGGTGGTGTCGCCTGCTTCCGGAAGTACTAAGTGCTCACCTGTGCCGTGATCGCGTACGCGTCCGTTCAGCGCCGTTGAACTGCGGTTTACCGCAGTTGAGCGCAGTTCAGGTCGATCCGAGGATTCCTTCTGTGTGAACTATGGCCACGAGACCGGGCTGACCTGCGAAAGCGCGACTCTTGCAGGTCGGCGCGGTTCCGTTCAGGTCCATAGAGGACCGTTCAGGCATGTTCAACGCGCGGAGTTGCTCCCAATCTGCTCCCACTCCGTGCTCCCAAGGCTCCTCGGCTCTGTTTCGCCTGAGGCTCGGCGTGCACGCTCGGCGGCATGAGCGGATGCCCCAGGAGGAAAGCACGCGACGAGCGCCACGTCGTTTGGAACACTGCGGCGATGCGTAGTTCGATGGTGTTCACTGACCGGGAGAACTGGAACGGCGGTTTCTACGAACTGTCGTTGGAGCTCGGTGACCGCGACGACGACCGTCTTCAACTCGCGCTTACCGCGCTGTGGGGGGCAGCCGCTGGCACCGGCTGCTACGGCAGCAGGGATCGGGAACCGGCCGACCAGATCGAGATACCCGTCACCGTGGCGTCCTTTGAGGAGTTCGGCCACCTGCGAGGCATTGTGCGACTGCCGCTGGGAGGCTCCGTCGTGTGCGGCTGCTTCTCCACGCGCTCCGACGACGGCGAGGACTGGCTGACGTTCTACCTCCCGCTCGGTGCGTTGGCCGCATTGGATAGTCGCATCGGTGGCTTTCCGTTCGGCCCGGGCAGTGAACCGCAGGCGCTGGTCTGGCGTGCTTCCTTGGACACGTGGCTGGCCAGTGTGGCGGACCAGGTGTTCCGCCAGGTCGACTTCCGGCTCGGCCTGATCGGCTTCGAGGTCGACTACACGAACGCGGCCGAACTCGATGGAGTAGTGCCCGAACAACGCTGGAACGGCTACCTTCTGCCCGCCGACGGACAGCTGCGCTACACGCCAGCGAACCACTAACACGAGCACCACGCTCCTGATGGACATGTCCACATCGGCATGAGCGGACGTCTGATCTGCTTGACCGCTCTGTCGCCCAGCCGTGCCGCTGCCGCAGCGGCCGATCACGGGCGTGATGCCTTGCCCGGAACAATGCGCAGGGCCGGACTGCGGCGACGTGACCCCGGAGCGCGCCCCACCGCGGATGTCCAGATCCACTGGTGGGCGCGCTGACCGAGTGCCGATCCCTATTCGGTGAACATGGTGAACGAACGCATCTGGCCGAAGCGCTTCGCGGCGAGATCATCGGAGCTGATCAGGAAGCATCCGTAGTAGACCTCGCTCTCCGTGGGGAACTGGGCGAGCGGCACCCATTCCCGGATCAAGCGGTACTCCTCTTCGTGCCGCAGGCGAACCCGCTCCGCCCTCGACATGTCCGGATCAGCTGCCTGCCGGCTCCTGACGTTGTCGAACGCCATCTGTGTCCACGGGCCGTCCTGGCCGCCGATCTCCCGGCAGTATCCGCCGATGCGTAGCGTGCAGTAGCGGTCCTGATCCGGCCAGAGTTCGTCGACGAGCTCGCACAACTGGTCGATGTGCTTCAGTTCGTCGAACAGCTGCTTCACGGTGTCTGCCTCGAACTCGACGTCACGCTCTTCGATCCAGTCCGGCAGCACAGGCTGCACCCACGCGGCGAGCCGGCGCTCGGGGATGAGGAACGGGATGTCTTCGTGGAAGAACGTCCTGGTGTCGTGACCGGGCGGCGGTAACGCCACCTCCGTCTCCGCGCCGGCCGGGACGTACAGGGCTCGTGAGAACTCGGTGGTGGGATTTTCTTCCATGTCTTCCTCGTGGTGCAGGAAGAACAGCAGCGAGCCGTCCGCCGGCAGGCCAAGCCCTTCCGTTCGCGGAAGGGCCGCGCAGTCGACGGAGCCGATGAACGGCAACGGGTCCCCGCCGCCCGGCCACTCCACGCCCACCGGTAACCGAGGAAGCCCTCCGAACTGCCCTGCAACGTCGTCCCCGGCACCGCTCGGGCCCGCCCAGATCGCGAACCGGAGTTGCTCGGCGAACTTGCCGGCCTCGTCCTCCGGAATGTCTCGATCGATTGCCGCACTGCGGAACTGTTCATGACGATCCATGGCGCAGCATGATCGCAGATCGGTGGAAGCGCTCCCTCCCGTCGGGTACGGCACCACCGACCATTGCCGGGTATCTGTGCAGCGCCCACGCGAAGACCCGATCGATCGTCTGGGAACCGCGGTGATCAGTCGTCGGAGATCCAGATTGCCGCCCGAGACGATCACGCCGATCCGGCGCCGCGGGCGTCGTATGCGTCCGGACAGCAGAGCCGCCAACCCGGTGGCGCCGCTGGGTTCGACGACGATCTTCAGTCGTGTCAGGGCGAAGTGCATCGCCTGGCGTATCTCGCCTTCGAGGAGAACGAGCCGTACGCCGCTGCGGGGCGGCGTCTGAGACAGTGACCGCACGCGGCGCAGGGCGGACCGTCGGAACGGCAGGACTCCGCGCATCCACCGACGGCGTCAGGTCTGCTCGGTCTCGACCTCCGCGTACTTCTCGTCCCGCCAGTCCTCCTGCAGCTCCAGGTCCCGCAACTGGTTGTCGATGTGCGGTGCGAACATCTGGCGCTCGCGTCGCCGGTCTGTCTCAAGCACGTGCACGAGCTGGGCATGAACGATCTCGTCTGGCAGGTGCCTGCGGCCATGCAGGCTTCTTCAACCTGAGCAAGCGCGTCGAAGCACAGCACTCCACGCACCTGCTCGGTCTCGCAGCCGCGCGGCAGGCCGACAGCGCGGAGGGAGTCGCGTTGATGCATCTGGGGATCAGCGCTGCACAGCGCTTCTGGAAGAACGATGGAGAGGCGATCGATCGTGGACTAGAGGCGCTTGAAGGCTTCCGCACCCTGGGGAACCGGCGGTTCGAGGGGATCGTGCTGAGCAACGTGGCGATGAGTTATGTCTACACCGGACAGTTCGACAAAGCATACGAGCTATTCGAGTACAGCCTGGCGGCCGCGCGCGAGGTCGGTGACCGGCACGCCGAGGCTTGGGCGTTGACCAACCTCGGAGCGGCGCAACGTCGCAACGGTCTGCTCGACGACTCGCTATCGGCGTTGCGGCGTGCGGCCGAGATCCGCACCGCGACCGAAGATCCCGACGGCGAGGCATGGACCCGAGCCGAACTTGGTCGGACCTGTTCCGATCTGGGACTGTCCGACGCGGCCGAGGAGGCGTTCGAAAGGTCCATCGCGCTGCATCTGGCGCATGGCAACACCTACGGTCGTGCCAGGGCACTCGAACAGTTGGGCGTCCATCTCCAGCGAGCCGGCCGGTACGTCCGCGCACGAGAGGTCTGGGAGGAGGCGCTGCCGCTCTTCACGCACTGCGCGGGTCCGACGCCGGCCGGCTGCAGTTGAACCTCACCAGCCTTGGGGATTGACGGTGAACCCAGGACCTCGCGTTGTGCTCGCCCGGATCAAGTTCACGTGGCTGGGAACTCAGGTTCCTTGGATCGCCAGTCGTACAGGGACGAGAGCGCGTCATATCCTGCTTCGGCCAAGTCGCCGAGTACGCGGTGGAGTCCTCCGTCGCGCCAGTGGAGGAGATGCCTGGGCAGGGATACCCGACTACGAGGATGTGCTCTCGATTCGCCTCTGCGCACGGGCTACGACCTCGCAGCGGCGAAGCTCAACCGGAGTCTGGTCGACCGCCAGCTGGGCCCTGACGTCGAGGCCGCGGCGACTCTGGTCGACGAGTTCGCCGACATCTGACGGGGTTTCACTCAGCTTGGGCCGGGCGACGGGTCCTGTCGAGCACAGGCTTCCGGGAGACTGGCTCGGCTGGTTTCCGGGGCTGCGGTGACGGGGGAGCATCGCGTGCAGAGCCTAGTGTCGGCGCGAGGTGTCAGAGTTCGCCGTTCATGCTTCGGTTGTCGTATCAGTCGATGTACTCGACAGTTGCGGTCTCCCGGCCGCGCGACGGGCTGCGGCTGCGGACGAGTTCGGCTTTGTGCAACGAGTTGAACGCCACTCGGCCGAGCACGCCTCTGCCGCCTGGTGCGCGAGCGTCAGCGTTCGCCGTATGTCATCCACAGTGGACGGATGCACGCCGGCAACAGGTACATTGCCGCCCGATGGCGGCATGGCGGGGAGAGGTGTACGTGCCGAAAAGTACGTCCGTGCAGTTCAGTAGACATCGAGGTGTTGCCGGTCTTCGTCCGGCATGATCGCGGCCGTGCTGGTCTGCTTCGCCGCCGAAGGCCGATGCTGGGCCAGCGACCTGGTCAACGCGTTCACTCGGCTGACCGCGCTACCGCAACCAATCACCTGACCACCGGCCCACGTCCCGACGAGCAGTCGGCGGAGGACCCGGCCACCACGCCGGCCATCGGCGTGTCCGTGAACTCCGGCGGACCGCCCCAAGATCAACTGCCCGGATCGCGGCCTTGATCAACGGTTGACGAACGGCTGACATCAGCCTGACAGCCGCCGAGCCTCTGCGAGGCCTGCGTCTCCCATGGGCAACTTCCCCGTTACATCTTGACGCGATGGATGTTATCGCTCACAGTTCCACGTGTTGCGTTCATTGCACCGCTGGTTGCCGATACCGCCTAATCCCTAAATATTCCCACCCCGGGATCGTCGTCGCAGAATGTTAGCGCTAACACGAAGTTCCCTGGGTCGTTGTCCGTGCGCGGGTGTTGTCGGTCCGCGCGCCGATGCGGCCTGCCCTCATGCCGGCGGTCCCACTTGGTGAAAGGAAAGATGCGATGTCGGTTGGGTTTGCGCGCACCGCGAGGTGGCGCAGTCGGTTGCGGTCGGGGTTGGCCGCTGCGGCAGCGGTGGTGGTCGTGGGCGGGCTGCTCACGGTAGCCACCACGTCGGTGTCGGCCGCCACGGTGGACACCACCGCCTGGTACGTACTGGTGAACCGCAACAGCGGCAAGGCGTTGGACGTGGCGGGCGTGAGCAGCGCCGACGGCGCCGCGGTCACGCAGTGGGCCCGGCACGACGGGACCAACCAACAGTTCCAGTTCGTGGATTCCGGCGACGGCTACTACCGGATCAAGGCGCGGCACTCGGGCAAGGTGATCGACGTGTCCAGCTGGTCGACGGCCGACGGTGCCGCCATCCACCAGTGGACCGACGGCAACGGCGCCAACCAGCAGTTCCGGCTGGCCGACTCCGACAGCGGCTACGTGCGCCTGATCAACCGCAACAGCAACAAGGCTGTCGAGGTCGGGAACGCGGCGACCAACGACGGCGCCGGCGTCGTGCAGTACAGCGACTGGGGCGGCAGCAACCAGCAGTGGCAACTCGTCCGGGTCGACGGGGGCAGTGGCGCATGCACGCTGCCGTCGACGTACCGCTGGACGTCGACCGGCCCGCTGGCACAGCCGAAGGCGGGGTGGGCCTCGCTCAAGGACTTCACCACCGTCGTCCGCAACGGCCAGAAGATCGTCTATGCCACGACGCACAACACCCTCGCCGGTCAAGACGGGAGGTGGGGATTGATGAGCTTCAGCCCCTTCACGAACTGGTCCGACATGGCCACCGCCACCCAGAACACGATCCCCTTCGACGGCATCGCGCCGACGCTGTTCTACTTCGCCCCGAAGAACCTCTGGGTGCTCGCCTACAACGGGGCTTGGCCATACAGCTTCGGCTACCGCACCTCGAGCGACCCCACCAACCCCAACGGCTGGGGCCCGCAGCAGGAACTCTTCACGACCACCCTCCCGGACGTTGTAGAGCCCGACGGCACGCGCCGGAAGGTCGGTCCCCTCGACGTGACCCTCATCGGCGACGACGCGAACATGTACATGTTCTTCGCCGACGATGAGGGCGGCATCTACCGCGCCAGCATGCCCATCGGCAACTTCCCGGGCACCTTCGGTTCGTTCACGAAGATCATGAGCGACACGGCGCTCAACCTGTTCGAGGCGGTCGAGGTCTACAAGGTTCAGGGTCAGAACCAGTACCACATGATCGTCGAGGCCCAGAATTACACAGGGTATGGTCGCTACTTCCGCTCGTTCACGGCCACCAGCCTCGGCGGCACGTGGACACCGCAGCCGCAGGCCGACACCGTGACCAGCCCCTTCGCCGGCAGTGCCAACAGCGGCGCGACGGCCTGGACCAGGGACATCAGCCACGGCGATCTGGTTCGCACCAACCCCGACCAGACCAAGACCATTGACCCCTGCAATCTGCAGTTCCTCTACCAGGGGCGCGACCCCAGCACCGACAACATGGACTACGGCATCCTGCCGTACCGGCCGGGCGTGCTGACACTGCAGCGCTAGCCGGTGGCGTGACACAGGTCCTGGTATTCCTGACATTCGCGGGCCCCGACGTACCCCGAACCGGGCGAGCGTCACAGCGAGCGATCAGGAACGGGTGAAGCTGGAGCGGGCGGGCTCGGCACAAGGCCGAGCCCGCCCGTGCACGCGGAGAACC
>NZ_QFWW01000057.1 GCF_003265345.1 Lentzea terrae
CGCGACGAAGCACGAGGCGCCCGCCAGGAACATCCTTGCGGGCGCCTCACCTTGCCCCTTGACACGAGGCCACTACATATCAGTCGAGCCGTGCGGTCAGCTCTCGGACCAGCGGATCGGTGCCGGACGGCTTGTTCTGGCGCCGCAACGCCTCCGAGAGCACCGACAGCACGTTGCCGACCTGCATGTCGTCGGGCAGCAGCGATGCCGCGCGGCGTGCCTCGGCCTCCGCGCCCTCGGCGTCGTCGGCGTTCAGCAGCACGGCCGCAGCCCGCAGCACGACGAACACCCGCCAGCCCTCGTCGCCCAGCGACACCACCAACGCCTCGGCGTCCCGGTAGTGCTTCATCGCCAGCGCGAACTCACCGGCCTGCCCGTGCACCCACGCGCGGATCGCGACGATCTCCGCCTGCCGCCGGGTGACCTCGCGCGGATCGTCCAGCGACGGCAGCAGCGCCTCCGCCTCGTCCACCGCGGCACGGGTCTCCACGACCTCGTCGTCGGGCAGTGCGGAGGCCAGCTCGACCAGCGAGCCGATCGCCTCCGAGAGGTTGCCCTCCTGCTGCCACAACGCGGCCGCCGCGCGCCACGAAGCCGTTGCCTCGTCGTGCTTTTCCAACCGGCCCTGCACCGACGCCAGCGCGTCCAGCAGGAACGCCCGGCGCCCCACCTCTTCCGGCGGCAGCAGTTCGGAGGCCTCGCGCAGGTACCGCTCGGCCGCCGGCAGCTCGCCCAGCTTGCGGCACACCTGCCCGAGCCGGAACACCACCTGCAGCCGCAGGTCCTCCTGGCCGTCCTGCAGCAGCCGCAACGACTCCTCGAGCACCTCGGCGGCCTCGACGAACCGGTCCGTCTGCACGTACCCGCCGCTCAGCGCGAAGCAGAAGTGCGCGGTGTGGCCGGGGGAGAGGTGCACGCGCGAGATCGCGACGGCCTCGCGCAGGTCGGCCAGGCACGCCGCTTCCTGGTCCAGCTCCTGGATCGAGGCCACCTGGTACCAGCGCGCCTCGGCGGCTTCCGGCAGCGGGAACGCCGACACGAACTCGCGCGCCGTCGCCATCGCCTCACCAACGCGCCCCTGCAGGGTCTCCAGCCGCAACCGCAGCCGGAACGCCTCGAAGCGCGCGCTCACCGGCAACGAGCCGGCCATGGCCGCCACGACGTCCGCGTACGCGCCGTCGAGATCCTGTTGGCGCGCCCGGTGTTCCGCCGCCTCGACCAGGATCCGCCCGCGCAGCTCCGGAACGTCCAAAGAGGACGCCAGCGCGATCATCTCGGAGGCCCGCTCGTGGTTGTGCGCGTCGTCGAGCAGTTCGGCCAGCGTCAACGCCGCGACCGCACGCGTGAAGTCGGACTCGGCCTCGGCCAGGCACCGTTCGGCGAGCTCCAGCCCGCCTTCCAGCCCGATCGCCATCCGCGCCTGGTACCGCAACGCGTAGTCGTGGGGCAACAACCCCAGCAGCGCCTCGAAGGCCTCCGGGTCGAACGGCACCAGCCCGGTCGTCATCCGCCGGATCCCGGCGTGCGCCGCGAGATCGGGCGGCAGCAACGAGTCCATGTCCGCGGGCAGCGAGTCGAGCATCCGCCGCGCCTGCACGAAGTCGCCCTGCTCGTACAGCGTCACCATCGCCTCGGCGATCTCCACCGGATCACCGAACACGACCGGCTCCTCGGCCACCACGGCCACCGGCGCGGACGGGACCGCGAGCTCGACCGGCGCGTAGTCGGCCTGCTCCAGCGCCCTCGACACGCGCTCGACCCACGCGGAGGTTCCGTTGCGCTCGTCGAACTGCCGCGCCAGCTGCACGGCCCGCTTCGCCAGCCGGTCGAGCAGCTCGGCCGCCGTCCGCGACCCGACCGCGGGGACCTCGAACACCGTGTCGGCAGGAATCCGTTGCAGCAGCACGGCAGCGCACTCCGCGAACGACATCTCGTCGGCCGGCAGCTGCTCACCCTTCACCTTGTGCAGCGACCGGCGCAGGATCTCCTCGCCGCGCGCGATGTTGCCCGTCAACGCGCAGAACCTGATGTGCTCGTGCACGTAGGAGGTGATCTCGTCGTCCTTGATCAACCGATACGCGGTCAGGTGCGCATGCGCGGCCCGTTCGGCGTCACCGATCTCCAGCAACGGCCAGAGCAGCGCGGTCAGGATCCCCTGCGGCTGTGTCGAGCAGTTCGTGTTGCCGGACAAGCCTTCCCAGCCGTGCGCGGCGGCCTCCTGGTACCGGCCCAGCCGCGCCAGCATCCAGACCTGCTCCTCCACCACGCACGCGTTGCAGTCGGCCATCGGACCGGACTCGGTTGCCAGGTACTTCCCGAGGTGCTCGGCCAGGCCCGTCATGTCACCGACGTGGTAGGCGTACTCGGCGCGCGCACCGTGCACCGGCTGCACCGAGAACCCGAGCCGCCCGTAGCGGTCGGCGAGCTGCGCGATCACGGCCTGCAACTGCTCCAGCGAGAACCGCGGGTCCCGGCGCAGCCCCGTCGTGATCCACTTGTGCGACCAGTTCAGCGAGTGGATCTCGTAGTCGTTGAACGCCTCGGGATCCTTCTCCTCGGCGGCACGGGCCCACGCGAACGGCGCCAGCATCAGGTCGTAGCGCGACAGGTAGTACGCCGAGTCGATCATCGCGATCCGGCACGACACCCCGAGCGGCAGATGCCCGAGCGCGTCGGCCATCCGCGCCGCGCGTTCCAGCGCCTCGTGCTTCGGCATGCCCGTCGGCATGTTGTACGCCTCGAGAAACGCTCTTTCGGCGTCCTCGGCGGTGAAGTCGGACATGAGTCAGCTACCCCCAACAGCACGGTCCAGAAGTTCCATGAACGAGCGGTTGAGCGCCGCCGTGTCCTTCGGTCGCATCGCTCGCCGCGCCTGCAGAACGGCGTGCACGTAAAGAGACTCCAGCGTCAGCTCGACCAGCGCGGGGTCGGTCAGCCGCGCCAGTCGTTGCACCAGCGGGTTGCGGCAGTTCAGCACCAGCTGCTCCGGCCGCGACGACGACGAGCCCGCGGTCAGCTGCCCCAGCAGCTCCGCCCACAACGGGTCCGTCACCTCCTCCGCGGTCTGCTCGGTGTCGAGCTTGCGCTGCTGCTCGGCGTTGCTGATCAGCAAGGCGGGCAACGAGACGGGATCGAAGTCGCGGATCACCGCGTCGCAGTCGTGCCGGTCCAGCGCCGCCGCGCCCTCGGCCAGCCGCAGCCGCAACGCCGTCTCGATGGCCGGCTCCGGGTCGGCCAGCGCCGCCAGCAGCTCGGTGGGCGCCACCCGGCGGGCGATGGACGGACCGTCCAGCGCGCTCAGCCGGTTCAGCAGGTCCAGGTCGTAGGCGTAACCGGCGTTCACGAGCCCCAGCCCCTGCGCGGCCGCGACCGGCGCGAGCTGGTGGAACTCGTCGACGTCCGGGATGTAGAGGATCGCGCCGTGCTTGCGTCTGAACTGCCGCAACGGAATCGCGCCGTCCGTAGTCTCGAACGGCAGCCACCGCTCGACCAGCCGCAGCATCTCGTCGTCGGACCGCGCCAGCGACTTGATCCCAAGGTGGTGCGCGGCCAGCAGCTCACCGGCGCGGCGCGGCTCGATCGCGTCCAGCCTGATCAGCCAGTCGCGGATCTGCTCGCCCAGCTCCTCGCGCACCGCGAGCAGCATCTCGTCCTGGTACAACGACTCGCGCGACGCCGTCGGCCGGATCGCGGACGCGTCGACCACGCAGCGCACGAAGTACGCCCAGTCCGGCAACAGACCTTCGACGTTGTCACCGACGAGCATTCGCTTCAGATACACCCGGTGCGTCTGCCGCGTGCCGGGATGCACCCCGGACGGCAGCACGAACGCGATGCCGGTCAGCCCCGCGGCCTCGACCTCGATCGGGATCGCCTCGAACGGCGTGAACCCGAAGATCTGCTCGCAGTAGGCCGACAGGTCCGCCTCTTCGTCGTCCCACGGCCGCTCGCCGCGGGTCACCACCGCGCCGTCCAGCGTCACGACGGCCGGGAGCAGATCGCCGTAGTCGCTCACCAGCGGCCGCACGACGTCGGCCTCCAGCCAGTGCTCGTTGCCGCGCGAAGCCGTGAGCACGACGGTGGTCCCGATCGGCACCTCACCGTCTACAACAGACACCGTGTAGTTGCCCGAGGAATCCGCTTCCCACCGCACCGCCGAACCGCCGCGCGCGGACCGAGTGATGACTGTCACGGAAGAAGCGACGAGGAAGCACGACAGCATGCCGACGCCGAACTGGCCGAGGAACCCTTCCCTGGCAAACCCCAGCTCATCGCGCTTGGAGGTGCGGCCGAGCGTGGACAGCAGCTCGTGCACCTCGGCCTCGGTGAGGCCGACGCCGGTGTCGGTGATCCGGAGCTCGGCGCCGCACGTGATCGTCACTTCGGCCGGGCAGGACGGGTCCAGCTCACGCCGTGCGGTGATCGCGTCGACGGCGTTCTGCAGCAGTTCCCGCACGTAGACGCGGGGGCTGCTGTACAGGTGGTGGCTGAGGAGGTCGATGATGCCGCGCAGGTCGACGCGGAAGGTGTGCGACATGATGCCGCCCATCCTAGGGACGGACCAGGGGCCAGTGCCGCCCTTTAATGGAACGTCCCGCAGCGGTCAAGAGCGCACCCACTAGGATCGGCCTGTTCATTACCGAAGTCGGGACGGGAGCTGTCCACCAACCATGTCCGGAGCCAACGACCCGTACGACCCCAAGGAGGTCGCGGCGCTGTCGGCCGAGAACCTCGACGCGGCCGTGCAGAAGGCGCGCGAGGCGTTCGCCGGAGCTGCCGATCTGGAGGCGCTCGCGTCGGTCAAGCCTGGCCACCTCGGTGACCGGTCGCCCGTGCTGCTGGCCCGCCGCGAGATCGGTGCACTGCCTCCCAAGGCGAAGGCCGAGGCCGGCAAGCGGGTGAACGAGGCGCAGTCCGCGATCAAGACCGCGTTCGACGAGCGCCACGCCGTGCTCCAGGTCGAACGCGACGAGCGGGTGCTGCGCGAGGAGTCCGTCGACGTCACGCTGCCGTGGGACCGCTTCCCGCGTGGTGCGCGCCACCCGATCACGACGCTCGCCGAGCGCATCGGGGATGTCTTCGTGGCCATGGGCTACGAGATCGCCGAGGGTCCCGAGCTCGAGACCGAGTGGTTCAACTTCGACGCCCTGAACTTCGGCAAGGACCACCCGGCCCGCTCGATGCAGGACACGTTCTACATCGCGCCGAACGACAGCAGTCTCGTCCTGCGCACGCACACCTCGCCCGTGCAGGCCCGCACGCTGCTGAACCGCGAGCTCCCGGTGTACGTCGTGTGCCCCGGCCGCACGTTCCGCACCGACGAGCTCGACGCGACCCACACCCCGGTGTTCCACCAGGTCGAGGGCCTCGCGGTCGACAAGGGCCTGACCATGGGCCACCTCAAGGGCACGCTCGACGCGTTCGCCCGCGCCATGTTCGGCGAGGACTCCAAGACCCGCCTGCGTCCCAGCTTCTTCCCGTTCACCGAGCCGTCGGCCGAGGTCGACGTGTGGTTCCCGGAGAAGAAGGGCGGCGCCGGCTGGGTCGAGTGGGGCGGCTGCGGCATGGTCAACCCCAACGTCCTGCGCGCCACCGGCGTCGACCCGGACGTCTACTCCGGCTTCGCGTTCGGCATGGGCCTCGAGCGCACGCTGCAGTTCCGCAACGGCCTGCCCGACATGCGCGACATGGTCGAGGGCGACGTCCGCTTCACCCAGCCATTCGGAACGGAGGCCTGATCCGGTGCGCATTCCGGTCAGCTGGCTGGTCGAACACCTCGGTTTCGACGAAGTCCCCACACCCGACGAGCTCGCCGAGGCGTTCACCCGCATCGGCATCGAGGTCGAGGAGGTGAGCCCGCTCGGTCCCGTGACCGGCCCGATCGTCGCCGGTCGCGTCGTCGCGATCGAGGAGCTCACCGAGTTCAAGAAGCCGATCCGCTACTGCCAGGTCGAGGTCGGCCCCGAGCAGGTCAACAACGTCATCTGCGGCGCCACGAACTTCGTCGAGGGCGACTCGGTCGTCGTCGCGCTGCCCGGCGCCGTGCTGCCCGGCGGGTTCACGATCTCCGCGCGCAAGACGTACGGCCGCACGTCCGAGGGCATGATCTGCGCCGCCGACGAGCTCGGCATCGGCGACGACCACTCCGGCATCCTCGTGCTGCCCACCGGCACCGCGCAGCCCGGCGACGACGCGCTGGAGCTGCTCGGGCTGAACGACAGCGTCATCGAGCTGGCGCCGACCCCGGACCGAGGCTACGCGTTCTCGGTCCGCGGCCTGGCCCGCGAGATCGCCTGCGCGCTGGACGTGCCGTTCGGCGACCCCGGTGTCGTGGAGATCCCGGAGCCGGAGGGCGAGGCCTGGCCGGTCCACATCGAGGACCGCACCGGCTGCTCGAGGTTCGTCGCCCGGCGCGTCACCGGCGTAGACCCGACCGTGCCCACCCCGTGGTGGATGCGCCGCCGGTTGATGCTCGCGGGCATCCGCTCGATCTCGCTGCCGGTCGACGTCACGAACTACGTGATGCTCGAACTGGGCCAGCCGCTGCACGCGTTCGACGCTGCTTCGCTGTCCGGTGCGCTGACGGTTCGTCGCGCGCTGGCGGGCGAGAAGCTCACGACGCTCGACGACTCGGTCCGCGCGCTCGACACCGACGACATCGTCATCGCCGACGACTCCGGCGTGATCTCGCTGGCCGGCGTCATGGGCGGCGCTTCCACGGAGGTCCAGGACTCGTCCTCGGACATCCTGCTGGAGGCCGCGAACTGGGACCCGGCGTCCATCGCGCGCACGGTCCGCCGGCACAAGCTGCCGTCCGAGGCCGCCAAGCGCTTCGAGCGCACGGTCGACCCCGCCCTCGCGCCGGTCGCGCTGGAGCGGGCCGCGAAGCTGCTCAACCACTACGCCGAGGGCCAGATCAAGCCGGGCCGCACCGACGTCGGTGTGCCCGCGCTGCCCGAACCGGTGTCGATGCCGATCGACCTGCCGGACCGCGTGGCCGGCGTCCGCTACGCGCGTGGCGTCACCGCTCGCCGCCTGGGCCAGATCGGCTGCCAGGTCTCCGTGACCACCTCGGACGACGGCCAGACGATCGTCACGGCCGTCCCGCCGACCTGGCGCGCCGACCTCGTGCAGCCCGCCGACCTGGTGGAGGAGGTGCTGCGGCTGGAGGGCTACGACACGATTCCCTCGGTGTTGCCGCCCGCGCCGGCCGGCCGCGGTCTGACCGAGCAGCAGCGCCGCCGCCGCACCGTGTGGCGGACGTTGGCGGAGGCCGGCTTCGTCGAGGTGAAGCCGTTCCCGTTCATCGACCCGTCGGTGTTCGACAGCTTCGGACTCGCGGCTGACGACGTCCGCCGCAACACGGTCGGCGTGCTGAACCCGCTGGAGGCGGACAAGAACGTCCTCGCCACCACGCTGCTGCCGGGCCTGCTGGAGACGTTGCAGCGCAACCTGTCCCGCGGTGCTCGCGACGTCGCGCTGTACAACATCGCGCAGGTGACGTTGCCGCGCGCGCAACAGGTTCCGGTGCCCGCGCTGGGTGTCGACCGCCGGCCCACCGAGGCCGAGGTGGCCTCGATGCTGGCCGCGCTGCCGCAGCAGCCGGTGCACGTCGCGGGTGTCCTCACTGGCCACCGCGAGCTCGCCGGCTGGTGGGGCAAGGGCCGCCTGGCCGGCTGGTCGGACGCCGTCGAAGCGGCACGCCGGGCAGCTCAGGCGTACGGCGTTCAGCTGCGCGTCGTGGCCTCGGACCTGCTGCCGTGGCACCCCGGCCGTTGTGCCGAGCTGCGCGTCGGCGACTGGCCCGTCGGCCACGCGGGCGAGCTGCACCCGAAGGTGATCGAGGCGCTGGGCCTGCCCAAGCGGACCGTGGCGTTCGAGCTCGACCTCGACGCGTTGCCGCTGGACGACCACCGCCCGGCCCCGAAGGTGTCGGCGTACCCGCCGGTGCTGCTGGACGTGGCGCTCGTCGTGGACGCCTCCGTGCCGGCGCAGTCGGTGTCCGAGGTGCTCGGCGCGTCGGCCGGCGACCTGCTGGAGGACATCCGCCTGTTCGACGTCTACACGGGCGAGCAGGTGGGCGAGGGCAAGAAGTCGCTCGCGTACTCCCTGCGCTTCCGGGCGCCGGACCGCACGCTGACGGTGGAAGAAGCGACGAGTGCTCGCGACGCGGCCGTCGCAGCCGCCGGCGAACGTTTGGGTGCGGCTCTCCGCGCCTGATCGGTTGTGCCTGGTGAGGCCCGAGATTCTCCGGAGTCTCGGGCCTTTCCGCGTTCCGGAGGGCGACGGACACTCCGAGCGTGGTCACCAACGCCGACACCGCCGAGGCGCCAGGTAAGGTCAACGTCCTGATCAAGGTCGCGGGTCCGCTCGCGGTCAGTCCAGGTCGGCCGGAAAGTTCTGTTCCTGATAATTCGCTCGATCGGTCGAAGCCCGGAAATCGGGATTTGGGATCAAACCAGCAGGTGGTAGCCCTGCGTAGCTGTCAAGGTGCCAAAAGTCCCTCATTAGAGGGGGAAATCGGCGCCCGTCAGACGCTTGCGCAGTACGTGAAGCTTCTCCAAGATTGGCGACGCGGCCCGCTAGGGCCGAGGGGCGAAGCGATGAACCACCGGGCGAGTTGGTCGCCGGTCCGGTGGGGAGCTAGAGGCGAACCCACCGCCTGGAGCAACAACTCTGGAGAGTTGCGCCATGCGTAGTCTGGGTCCGCGCCTTGAGATCGCCGTGTCGTTGACGATCCTCATGATCGGTGCGGCCGTCGTGGCGGCCATGCACCTCACGTGGCCCGCGCCGGAGTCGCCGGCCATGGCGTACTCCGTGAGCAGCGGCGAGTCCGGCATGCAGCAGCTCAAGCCGTTCGAGATCAACGACATCTCCGGTGCCGCGGTGGAGCTTCGACCGGGCGCCGAGGGTGAGCGCAAGGTGCGGCTGTCCAACCCGAACTCCGTCGACATCATCGTCGAGAGCCTGTCCGCGGTTCCCGGTCAGCCGCTCGACGCCACCCAGCAGCGCGTCAAGGAATGCCCGGCCGGTGTGCTGACCGTCGTGCCGCTCAAGGACGTCGTGGAGATCCCGGCCGGTGGGGCGGTCGAGGTCGTCATGAAGGTCCAGGTCGCGCAGGATGTGCCGGACGCGTGCGCCGAGCTGGTCTTCCCGCTCACCTACTCGGGTCGCGCGAAACACGGCTAGTGAGCCGTTCCCGCGCTGCCGGCCATTCCGCGCGCACCATCGAGTAGACGACCGTGTCCCGCTGGGATCCGTCCGGCCGCGTGAGGTGGGCGCGCAACACCCCGTCCTGAACCGCACCGAGCTTCTCGATGGCCCGCCGCGACTGGACGTTCTGCGCGTCGGTGTACCAGCCCACCCGCAACGCGTTGCGCACCTCGAACGCCTCGGTCAGCAACAGCAGCTTGGCCTCGGGGTTGATCGCCGTGCCGTGCCACGCGCTGTCGACGATCGTGTAGCCGATCACCAGCCTGCGGTGTTCCGGCACCACCTCGTAGAACGACGTCGTCCCGACCACGCGTCCGGTGGCGACCTCGATCTGCGCGAACGCTTCCCGCGTGGCCAGCGCCTCGGCGATCCACGCGCGCATGTCGTCGATGGTCTCGGGCTGGCTGTTCAGCAACCACGTCCAGATGTCCGGGTCACGGGTGACCTCGAACAGCTCCGGAGCATGGTCGAGCGACAACGGTTCAAGTCGTACGTGTTTCCCCAGCACGAGATCAACTCTAGAGGTGCTTGAGAGCTTCCCGCCGGGACAACGGTGACAGTCCGGGTCGTGCCTCCACGAACGACCGCACCCACCCCGGCTCGGTCTTCGCGAACTCCCGCAGCGCCCACCCGATCCCCTTGCGCAGGAAGAAGTCGCGGTCGTCCACGTTGGCGTCGATGCACGCGGTCAGCAGTTCGACGTCGGTCGCGCCCTTCGCCCCCAGCTGGCAGATGATCGACGTCCGCCGCCGCCACCTGTCCGCGTCCACAGACCACTTCAGCATCAGCGGCCTGATCACCTCGGGCGAGGACCGCAGCAACGGCCCGATCAGCTTCGACGCGATCTCGTCCACGAAGTCCCACCAGGCACCGGTAACGATCATCTCGTCGAACCACGGCATCAGGTCAGCCGACTGGAACCGGCGATCCCCGCTCAACGACAGCGCCACGTACCGCTCCTCGCGATACGTCGCCTCCCGCCACAACGTCTGCACGGCGTCGAGCCACTCGTCGCGGGATTCGAGCCGCGGCAACGACTTGAGCAGCGTCACCCGGCCCGGCTTCTGGACGCCCAGGAACGGCATGTCGGACTTCATGTACGCCTGCATCTCCGGCGCCTTCACCGGATCCGCCAGCTCCTGCAACCCGGCCCGAACCGCCGCCACGAATGCCTTGGGAGTCACGCCTGCACGGTATAGGCTCACGCTCACGCCGCTGCTGAAAACGTTTGCAGTGGAGGCGGACATGACTGGTTCCCGGCGTTCCTTCCTCAAGGTGTCCGGACTGGCGGCCGCGGGGATGCTCGTCCCCGGTGCGGCGGACCCGTGGGACGAAGTCCAGCACATCCTCGCCCGCATCAAGCCGCCGACGTTCCCCGCGCGCGAGTTCGACGTCACCGCGTATGGCGGCAAGGCGGACGGCAAGACCGACAACACCGCCGCGTTCAGGAAGGCGATCGAGGCGGCCAACGCGGCCCAGGGCGGCCGGGTGATCGCCAAGGGAGGCACCTTCCTCACCGGCGGCATCACCCTGCTGAGCAACGTGAACCTGCACGTCGACAAGGGCGCCAGGCTGCTCTTCAGCCCTGACCCCAAGAAGTACCTGCCGATGGTCGAAACCCGTTGGCAGGGCATCGAGTGCATGAACTACCAGGCGTTCGTGTATGCCAACAAAGCCACCAACATCGCGATCACCGGCCAGGGCACCCTCGACGGCCAGGGCCAGACCTGGAAACCGTGGGGCAGCGGCGGATCCGACTGGTCCCAGCTGCAGAAGTGGGGCGAGCAGGGCACTCCGGTCGCGCAGCGCAGGCTCGGCGAGGGGCACAAGCTTCGACCGAACCTGATCCAGTTCGTGTCCTGCGAGAACGTCCTGATCAGCGGCATCACCATCGAGCGCCCGCCGATGTGGAGCGTGCACCCGGTCAAGTCGCGCAACATCACCGTCGAGGGCGTCACGATCAGCAGTCGAGGCGGAGGTGGCAACAACGACGGTGTGGACCCGGAGTGCTGCACCGACGTGCACATCAAGGACTCGACGTTCAACACCGGCGACGACTGCATCGCCATCAAGTCCGGACGCGACGTCGACGGCCGCCGCGTCAACATGCCGTCGCAGCACATCGTGATCGAGAACAACCGGTTCGTCTTCTCGAACCGCGGCGCGATCTGCATCGGCAGCGAGGCGTCCGGTGGAGCACGCAACATCTTCGCGCGCAACTGCGCGGTCAACCAGGCCAACAACTCGGACCAGCTCTGGTACGCGGTCTTCATCAAGACCAGCAAGTACCGCGGCGGCACAATCGAGAACGTCCACTTCCGCGACATCACCGCGAACAAGCTGACCAAGTCGCCGGTGTTCGTCACGCTCAACTACAGCGGTTCCGGCAACTCCGGTCCGGTGGTGAACCCGGTGGTGCGCAACCTGTCGTTCGAACGGCTCACCGTTGCTGGCTCAAAGGAGTACGCCGTTGAGATCGATGGCCTATCAGCGTCCAAAGTGAGCAACGTCATCGTGTCGAATTCGAAGTTCACTTCGATCTCCAAAGGCGGCAACAAGCTAACGAACGCGCAAAACATCACTTTCCCGGGCACCACTGTGAACGGAAAGCCTGCTTGATCCGACTACGATTCGCATTCATGCGCGTGCTCATGGTTGTGGCGGCGCTCGTGCTCACCAGCATGGGCGCCACCAAGGCGGACACGGTGGACTACCTGGATCTGCCGCTGTCCAACGGAAACGGGGAAGAGCGGGGTGGAGTCCACCCCGATCTGCCGTACGACAGGGCCGCGCTCGAGGCCGCGTTGCAACGTCATCGCGCGAAAGGCATCCCGCCGTCGCGGTTCAGAGCCCTGCTGTGGCAGTACTGGATAGTCCGCGCCGCGGAGGACGCCGGTGTCTCGCTGTCCGAGTGGGACCCCCAGCGCAGCGCCGACGCCAACCGCGCGGCGATCTTCGCCGTCTACGACTTCTACGCGCGGCTCTACCTCCAGCACCCGGACACGTTGCGGTGGATGGGGTTCGCGAACATCGGCGCGCCCGCGTTCGCCGCCGGCATGCTCGACCTCGGCTCCGTGCCGGAGCTGCGGTGGTTCTCGTCGATGCTGATGTCCATGCAGAAGCACATCTTCATGGACCTCGGTGCGATGCACGCCGCCTATCTGCACGGCGGGATCGCGGCCGTGGAGGAGATGCGCGACGCGGGGATCATCGATCCGGAGACCACCGCCGCGTGGGCGGATCCGGCCCAGGCGGTGCTGGAGTTCTCGTCCCGCGAGCAGAACCTGGTGATCGCCGAGCAGTTCGACCGGATGCGCGCCCGGTTGCTGCCGCCCGGCGAGGTGATCACCTACGCGATCACGATGGCCGGTCCGATGCCGGTGCCGGGTGGCCGGACGCCCGCGCAGTACCGGCCGTTGTTCGGTGGTCCGCTGCCGGCGTTCAACTACGCGGATCGGACGGCACGCTGGGACTTCCTCAGCAACGACACCGTTCCTGCCTACGAACGGCTGTCGAAGGACACCGTGCAGCGGATCGTGCAGCGGCCGTTCGCGGACCGCGTTGCGGAGTACCGCGCCGCGGCCCGCCTGCTCGACCTGATCATTCCGTTCAGGAGTGACGAACCCCAGAACGGAGTTCGCTGAGGACCGTCAGCCGGTCTTCTTCGAGGATCCGCTGCGTGGTGATGCGGTCGGGGTAGCAGCGCATGAACATGTTGGTGAAGTGCGTGCCGTAATGGATCACGCTGTTGACGTCGGCGTGCGGGTCCAACGGGCGCACGACGGCTTCGAAGTTCGGCTCGTGGAAGTACGCCATGGTGAACCGCTCGCGCGTGTTCAGCAGGACCTTGTGCGGTGTGGACAGCAGCTTGCCGCCGGTGAGGAACTGCAGGATGTCGCCGGGGAACACGGTGAAGACGTGCTGGACGGGTTCGACGAAGGTCCAGCCCTCCGCGTCCTGGAAGCAGCCTGCCGCCGACTCGTCGGGCAGCCAGTTGCGCGGCCGTTCCTCGCCCTCGATCGGCGGACGGACGTAGAGGCCGCCGACGTCGTCCTGTGCGGCCAGGACGAGCATTCCGTAGTCGGTGTGGGCGCCGATGCCGCGGTCGACCGTCTCGGACCTGGTGGGGAAGCGCAGCACGCGCATGTGGTGCCAGCCGTCGGCGGTGAGCCTGGTGAAGGTGTCGATGTCGAGTCCGAAGCCCAGTGCGGTGAGCTTCAGGATCTTCTCGCCGGCCTCGCCGAGCATCGCCATGAAGTCCTGCATGGCGTCGCGGTAGCCGTTGTCCGGCCACGGCACCGGACCGTGGCACGGCCACTTGTCGACGACGCGGGAGTCGTCGAGCGGGACGTCCTTGCAGACGGTGAAGATCTCCGAGTAGTCGGCGATCCCGTCGGTGACCTCTTCGCCGGACGCGATGTACCCGGCGTAGGTCAGGTCGCTGACCAGGCGTGACTTCTCCTCGAGCGACAAGCCGTGGAAGAACCTTCTGCTGGCCTCCATGGCTTCTTCGGTGGTTCGGTCCTGCACCGCGTCCGTTGCGATCTGCAGGATCCCGTCGGCCTGCCATGCCGCGATCAGCTGGCGGCCGAGCTCGACGTCGTCGTCCGAGCCGGTGATGATCTCGGGCAAACGGAAGGTGCGAAGTTCGGTCATGGCCCAACGAACGACGATTCCGCGCGACGGGTTCATTTTTCGTTCGGAGGTGGAATCGAACCCGTCTCGGTAGGCTGCCGAGCATGACGTCGTACGACTACGACCTGATCGTCATCGGCTCCGGTCCTGGTGGCCAGAAGGCGGCGATCGCGGGTGCGAAACTGGGCAAGCGCGTGGCCATCATCGACAAGCAGGAGATGGTCGGCGGCGTCTGCGCGAACACGGGCACCATCCCGTCCAAGACGTTGCGCGAGGCCGTCATGTACCTGACGGGCATGAGCCAGCGCGAGCTGTACGGCGCCAGCTACCGGGTCAAGCAGGACATCACGATCAGTGACCTGATGGCCCGCACGCAGCACGTGATCGGCCGCGAGGTCCAGGTCGTGCGCGCGCAGCTGCACCGCAACGGCATCGACCTGCTGAACGGCATCGGCCGGTTCGTCGACGCGCACACCGTTGCGGTGGAAGGGACTCACCGCGGCGACCACACCAGGATCACCGGCGAGTTCATCGTCATCGCGACCGGCACGACGCCGGCCCGTCCGTCCGCGGTGGACTTCGACGAGGAGCGGATCCTCGACTCCGACGAGGTCTTCGCGCTGCAGGAGATCCCGTCGTCGCTGGTCGTCGTCGGCGCCGGCGTGATCGGCATCGAGTACGCGTCGATGTTCGCCGCGCTCGGGTGCCGCGTCACCGTCGTCGAGCAGCGCGAGAAGATGCTGGACTTCTGCGACCCGGAGATCGTGGAGTCGCTGAAGTTCCACCTGCGCGACCAGGCCGTCACGTTCCGGTTCGACGAGAAGGTCGTGGACGTCTCGGTGTCCGACTCGGGGACGATCACGACGCTGGCCTCGGGCAAGCGCATCCCGGCCGCCGCGGTCATGTACTCGGCCGGACGCCAGGGCTGCACCGACAAGCTGGACCTCGCCGCCGCCGGCCTGGAGGCCGACCGCCGCGGCCGGTTGAGCGTCGACGAGCACTACCGCACGCCGGTCGAGCACATCTACGCCGTCGGTGACGTGATCGGCTTCCCGGCGTTGGCGGCGACGTCGATGGACCAGGGCCGGCTGGCCGCGTACCACGCGTTCGGCGAACCGGTGCACGACATGACCGCGTTGCAGCCCATCGGCATCTACACGATCCCGGAGATCTCGTACTGCGGCGCGACGGAGACCGAGCTCACCTCGTCCGCGACTCCTTACGAGGTCGGCATCTCCCGGTACCGCGAGCTCGCCCGCGGCCAGATCGTCGGCGACGCGTACGGCATGCTGAAGCTGCTCGTGTCCACTGTGGACCGCAAGATCCTCGGCGTGCACGTGTTCGGCACCGGCGCCACCGACCTGGTGCACATCGGCCAGGCCGTGATGGGTTGCGGCGGCACGGTCGACTACCTGGTCGACACCGTCTTCAACTACCCGACGCTGTCCGAGGCCTACAAGGTCGCGGCGCTGGACGCCACCAACAAGATTCGCGCGCTGGACCGCTTCACGACCGGGTGAGTCCGGCGTCGTGGGCCACGATGGCGGCCTGCACGCGGTTGGCGCACTCCAGCTTGGGCAGGATCCGGCTGATGTGCGCCTTCACCGTGCCGGTCGCCATGAAGAGCTGCTCGCCGATCTCGGTGTTGGACAGCCCTTCGCCCACGAGCTTGAGCACGTTGCGTTCGGCGTCGGTGAGCGTGTCGATCTTGCGGCGCGCTGCCGACCCGTCGTCCGGGGCGGTGAGGTGGCGTTCGATCAGCCGCTTGGTGATCTGCGGGGCGAGGATCGGTTCGCCGTCGGCGGCCTTGCGAACGGCGTTGATCAGCTCCTGCGGCGGGGTGTCCTTGAGCAGGAACCCGGTCGCGCCGACCTTGAGCGCTTGGGCCACGTAGGAGTCCTCGCCGAACGTCGTGAGCATGACGACGTTGGCGGACTTGGCGATCTGCTCGGCTGCCTTGAGGCCGTCGCCGCCGGGCATGCGGATGTCGAGCAACGCCACGTCGACGTTGTGCTTGCGGGTGAGCTCGACGGCCTGCTTGCCGTCTGCGGCCTCGGCCACCACGGTGATGTCCGGGTCGTTCTCCAGGATCAGCCGGATGCCGGCTCGCATGAGCGTCTCGTCGTCGGCGATGAGGACTCGGATCACGCCCCGCACCCTACGGCTTCTCCTGCTCCTTCGAGTGCAGCTTGCCGTTGCGGAAGCAGAGCTTGTAGACAAGCTCGGCGTTGTGCGAGGTCTGGAACCGCGAGCACCCGTCCACCCCGAGCTGCCCGACGCCGAACTGACCGGTCACCTCTTCCTCGGACGTGACGCCCACCCGCAACGAGTCGAAGTACGGCGCGTTCATCTGCGTCGGGTTGAGCAACGCGAAGAGCAGCAACACGATCATCGCGCCGCTGATCGGCAACAGCGCCAGGAGCCCGAGGCAACCTCCGCCCACCACGCGCGGCACGGTCAGCACCTCGGCCGCCGGTGGGGGCGGCACCTCCCGAACCTCGGCGGCTGCCTGGACCGACGGGTGCAGCGGCACATCCGCTGCCACCCGGAAGCCACCTTCCGGCGGTGGGCCCGCGCTGAACGACCCGCCGAGCAGCCCGACCCGTTCCTCCAGACCGACCAGACCGCGCCGGGCGCCCTTGCCGGGAGGTCCGTCGGACGGCGCGTTGAGCACCTGGATCCGGGCACGTCCGCCGTGAACGGTGACCTGCACTCGGGTGCGGGCGTTCGGTGCGTGCTTGCGCACGTTCGTCAACGCCTCTCGCACGACCCGGTGGACCGCACGGCGCGTGCGCGGATCGGCGCCGTGCAGGTCGTCGCCGGACCAGTCGAGTGTGGCGACACCTTCTGTCAGCGCGGCGATGTCCGAACGGGTGCCGGTGTCCTCGTCGAGTGACTCGGGTTCGGGGTTGGTGCGCAGCACGCCGAGGATCTCGCGCAGCTCGGCCATCGCGAGCGACGAGGTGGTGCGGATCAGCTCAGCCTGCTCGTGCAGCTGCGGTGCTTTCCGCGCGGTCGCCAGCTCCAGCGCGCCCGCGTGGATGGAGATCAGGCTGAGCCGGTGCCCGAGCATGTCGTGCATCTCGCCGGCGATGTGCGCGCGTTCTTCGGATCTGGCCGACGCGGCGGTCAGCGCACGAGCGCGTTCCAGGTACTCGTTGCGCTCCTGCAGCAACCGGACCATCGGCCTGCGGCGGCCGAGCAGCATGCCGGAGACGGCGGGGAACAGCACGAAGAACACCGAACCGATGACCGAGCCGGCCGCCGCCTCGTGGAGCGGCATCGTCCGGAAGTTCTCCTGGAAAAAGCTGAACGCGCTCTGCAGCAACGTCATGATGCCGAGCAATGCCCACAACCGGCCGAGCCGTGTGCTGCGCCGGGACGCGGTGAAGACCACGAAGATCGTCACGGACTGCGCCCACAGGTTGTTGACCGCGAAGAGCGGTGCGGTGAGCAGCAGCGCCCAGTCCGGTTTGCGCGGGGCGAGCCACACGAGCGCCGCGATCCACGCGGCGGTCGCGATGGTCAGCAGCGGGTGGGGGGCCGGTGCCAGCGGGGCGATCAGCGGCACGAGACCCACCACGAACGCGAGAACGGGCCACACGAACCTCATCGCGGCAGCTCCTTCTTCGCGGTCAACACACCTTTGCGGTCGAAGCACAGCTCGAAGTCCCGATCGGCCTCGTTGCGCGCGTGGTAGCGGAAGCACCCGATGTGGTCCGACGGCACGCCGAACCCGAACGTCTCGGTGACCTCCTCCTCGTGCGCGACCGACACCTGGAACGCGTCGAACTCCTGCCGGGTCATCTCGGGGCGGCTGAAGATCGCGACGACGAGCAGGACGAACGCCGTGCCGAGAGCCGGTACGACGGACAGCGTCGCGAGACAGCCGCTGCCGACCACGCGCGGCACGGTCAGGACCTCGGCGGTGATCGGCGGCGGTGGCGCCTCCGCCACGGTGCCCGCCGCGCCCGTCTCCTCCTGCGCCACCGGGTGCAACGGCAGCTCGGCCGCCACGCGGAAGCCGCCGGCGAACGGTCCGGCGAGGAGCGACCCTCCGATCAGCTCGACCCGTTCCTCCAGCCCGATGAGCCCTCGCCGGGTGCCGCCACCTCTCGGTGCGGTGCTCGGCCCGTTGACGACTTCGACGTGCACCCGTTCGGCGACCTGCACCGACACGCGGGTGCGGGCTGACGGCGCGTGCTTGTGTACGTTCGTGAGCGCCTCGCGCACGACCCGATGCACAGCTCGTCGCAATCGTGCGTCGGCATCGGCCAGATCGTCGCCTGACCAGTCGAGGTGGACGGACATGCCCGCATCGGCAGAAGCCGCCACGAGCCGTTCGACGTCCGCGCGCGTGCCGGCGTCCTCATCGGCCTCGATGCTGCCGAGCACACCGAGGATCTCGCGCAGCTCGTCCATCGCGACCGCGGACGTCTTGCGGATCAACTCGACCTGTTCGCGCAGTTCAGGAGCCTGGACGGCGGCAGAGTGCTCCAGTGCAGAAGCGTGCGCGGTCAACTGGCGGAGCCGATGGCTGAGCATGTCGTGCATCTCGCTCGCGATGTGCGCGCGCGTGTCGGACCTGGCGGTGCTCGCGGTCAACGCGCGTGCGTGCTCCAAGTAGTCGTTGCGCTCCATCAGCACCTGCGTCAACGGCTTGCGCCGCCCGATGAGCCCACCGGCCACCGCGGGGAAGATCAGCAGGAAGATCACGGTGAACGCCGCGCCGAGCAGGTACTCGGTGAGACCGTCCCCGGCGCGCCACGCGTGCAGGCCGCTGAACGCCGCCTGCAGCACCGCGGTGACCCCGATCAACGCCCACAGCTGCGACTGCTTCCGCACGGACCGGGCCGCGCGGAAGATCACGAGCGAAGTCGGGGCGATCGCGAGCAGGTTGTTGACCGCGTTCAGGGGAGCCGTGAGCAGGATCGCCCACCTCGGCCAGCGCGCGCTGATCGGCACCAGTGCCGCGGCCCAGACCGCCGAGGCCACGATCAGCCACCAGTGCACCGGCCGGCCGAGCGGCGCCACGAGCGTCACCAGCGCCAGCGCGAGGGTACCTGCCGCCCACAGCCCGTCGCGCACCTTCACGTTCACGCCGATCATCATCGTGGACTCGCGTGATCAGGCCACAGCGCCAGGTGGCCTCGATGGGTGGCCACCCGGCCACAGATCACACGTCCGCGGTCCGGTTGATGTTGAGTGGGTTTGCATGACCGTGCATAATCATGCGTATGACAGTGAGGATCGCGGTCGCGGGAGCCAGCGGATACGCGGGTGGCGAGCTGCTCCGCCTGCTACTGGCTCATCCGGACGTCGAGATCGGCGCGCTGACCGCCAACAGCAGCGCCGGTGACCCGTTGCTCAAGCACCAGCCGCACCTCCTGCCGCTCGCGGACCGACGACTCCAAGACACCACAGTCGAGACCCTCAAGGGGCACGACGTGGTGTTCCTCGCACTTCCCCACGGTCACTCAGCCGAGCTGGCCGAGCAACTCGGCGACGACACCGTGGTGATCGACTGCGGCGCCGACCACCGGCTGACCAGCGCGGACGACTGGACGCGCTGGTACGGAGGCGAGCACGCGGGCTCCTGGCCGTACGGGCTGCCGGAGCTGCCCGGTCAGCGGGACGAGCTGGTCAACGCGCGCCGGGTCGCCGTGCCCGGCTGCTACCCGACGGTGTCCTCGCTGGCGCTCGCGCCGGCCGTCGACCTGATCGAGGACGAGGTCGTCATCGTCGCCGTGTCGGGCACGTCCGGTGCGGGCAAGGCGCTCAAGCCGAACCTGCTCGGTTCCGAGGTCATGGGCTCCGCCAGTGCATACGGCGTCGGTGGCGCCCATCGGCACACGCCGGAGATCACCCAGAACCTGAGTGCCGCGGCCGGCCGTCCGATCAAGGTCAGCTTCACGCCGGTGCTCGCGCCGATGTCCCGCGGCATCCTCGCGACCTGCACGGCTTCTCTGAAGGACGTTTCCGGTGTTCGCGAGGCCTACGAGAAGGCGTACGCGAACGAGCCGTTCGTGCACCTGCTTCCTGAAGGTTTCTGGCCGACGACGAACGCGGTTCTCGGTTCGAACGCCGTCCAGATGCAAGTCACCGTCGACGAGGACCTGGGCCGGCTCGTGGTCGTGGCCGCCGTCGACAACCTGGCCAAGGGCACCGCTGGTGCCGCTGTCCAGTGCATGAACCTCGCTCTCGGCCTGCCGGAAACGACCGGCCTCTCGACCGTTGGAGTCGCTCCGTGAACCGCAACAAGGGCGTCACCGGACCCCAGGGCTTCCGGGCCGCCGGGATCGCCGCCGGGATCAAGGAATCCGGTGCTCTCGATCTCACGCTCGTCGTGAACGACGGGCCGTCCGACGCCGCCGCGGGCGTCTTCACCACGAACAAGGTGAAGGCGGCGCCGGTGTTGTGGTCGCAGCAGGTGATCCAGTCGCGACGCCTCTCCGCGGTCGTGCTCAACTCCGGCGGCGCCAACGCGTGCACCGGTCCCGAGGGTTTCCAGGACACGCATCAGACCGCGGAGAAGGTCGCCGAGGTGCTCGGCGTCGGTGCCGTCGACGTCGCGGTCTGCTCCACCGGCCTGATCGGTGAGCGCCTGCCGATGGACAAGATCCTTACCGGCGTCGAGAACGCCGCCAAGGAACTGGACTCCACGGACCAGGCGGGTCTCAACGCCGCCACCGGAGTCATGACGACAGACAGCCGCCCCAAGCAGTCGTGGAAGACGTCCGAGCAGGGCTGGTCGGTCGGCGGGTTCGTGAAGGGCGCGGGCATGCTCGCGCCGAACATGGCCACGATGCTGTCGGTGATCACCACCGACGCCAAGATCTCCGGTGACCAGCTGGACAAGGCGCTGCGCCTCGCCACTGGCCGCACGTTCGACCGGCTCGACGTCGACGGCGGCACGTCCACCAACGACACCGTGCTGGTTTTGGCTTCCGGCGCTTCGGGTGTCGAGCCCTCGTTCGAGGACTTCGTCGCGTTGCTGACCGAGGTCTCCGCCGACCTCGTCAAGCAGCTCCAGGGCGACGCCGAGGGTGTGACGAAGGAAATCAGCATCACCGTCAAGCAGGCCGCCACCGAGGCCGAGGCCGTCCACATCGGACGGACGATCGCCGAGGACAACCTGGTGAAGACCGCGTTGTTCGGCAGCGACCCGAACTGGGGTCGCATCGCGATGGCGCTGGGCCGCGCGGACGCCCAGATCGACCCGGACGTGCTGCAGATCCTGATCAACGGCGTGTCGTTGTACCGCAACGGAACCCGTGACCGCGACCGATCAGAGGCCGACCTGTCCGGCCGCGAGATCGAGATCGTCATCGACCTCAACGTCGGTGAGGCGGAAGCCACGGTGTTGACGACTGACCTGTCCCACGACTACGTCGAAGAGAACAGCGCTTACTCCTCATGAACGCACAAGAAAAGGCGGCGGTCCTCGTCGAGGCGCTGCCGTGGTTGCAGCGCTTCCGGGGCGCTCTGGTCGTCGTCAAGTACGGCGGCAACGCGATGGTCGACGACGAGCTGAAGAAGGCGTTCGCCGAGGACATGGTGTTCCTGCGGCTGTGCGGCCTGCGCCCGGTCGTCGTGCACGGTGGTGGCCCGCAGATCAAGTCGATGCTGGACAAGCTCGGCATCCACAGCGAGTTCCGCGGCGGTTTGCGCGTCACGACACCCGAAGCCATGGACGTCGTGCGGATGGTCCTGGTCGGTCAGGTCGGACGTGAGCTCGTCGGGCTGATCAACCAGCACGGTCCGTACGCGGTCGGCATCTCCGGTGAGGACGCGCACCTGTTCACGGCAACGCGTCGTGGCGCTGTTGTCGACGGCGAAGAGGTCGACATCGGTCTCGTCGGCGACATCACCGAGGTCAACCCGGACTCGGTGCTAGACATCGTGCGTGCGGGCCGGATCCCGGTCGTGTCGTCGGTGGCGCCGGACATCAACGGCGTGCCGCACAACGTGAACGCGGACACGGCGGCGGGTGCGCTGGCCGTCGCGTTGGGTGCGGAGAAGCTCGTCGTGCTGACCGACGTCGAGGGCCTGTACTCGAACTGGCCGGACAAGTCGTCGCTGCTGCACCAGGTGCACGCCACCGAGCTCGAGAAGATGTTGCCGGACCTGGAAAGCGGCATGGTGCCGAAGATGGAGGCCTGCCTGCGGGCGGTGCGCGGTGGAGTTCCGCAGGCGCACGTGATCGACGGCCGGCTGGCCCACTCGGTGTTGCTCGAAGTCTTCACCTCCTCTGGTGTGGGCACGATGGTGTTGGGGGACAAATGACCACGCGCTGGCAACAGTCCATGATGGACAACTACGGCACGCCTCAGCTGGCGTTGGCGCGCGGTGAGGGCGCCTACGTCTGGGACACCGACGGCAACCGCTACCTGGATCTGCTGACCGGCATCGCGGTCAACGCCCTGGGACATGCGCACCCGAAGATCGTCGAGGCGGTCACCCGCCAGATCTCGACCATCGGCCACACGTCGAACCTCTACGTCAACGAGCCGGCGTTGCTGCTGGCCGAGCGGCTGCTGGACCTGTGCGGCGTGCCGGGCAAGGTGTTCTTCTGCAACTCCGGCGCCGAGGCGAACGAGGCGGCGCTCAAGATGTCGCGCCGCACCGGCCGCACCAAGGTCGTGGCCACCATCGGCGGCTTCCACGGCCGCACGATGGGCGCGTTGTCGTTGACCGGTCAGCCCGGCAAGAAGACGCCGTTCGAGCCGTTGGTGCCTGGCGTTTCGCACATCCCGTTCGGCGACGTGGCGGCGTTGGAAGCGGCGATCGACGACGACACGGCCGCGTTCATCGTCGAGCCGATCCAGGGTGAGATGGGCGTCGTCCTGCCGCCGGAGGGCTACCTGCAGGAGGCACGCCGGATCACGGCCGAGCACGGTGCTTTGTTCGTCCTGGACGAGGTGCAGACCGGCGTCGGCCGCCTCGGCACGTGGTTCGCGTTCCAGCAGGCCGGGATCGTGCCGGACGTCATGACGCTGGCCAAGGGCATCGGCGGTGGTCTGCCGCTGGGCGTCACGATCGGCTTCGGCGCGGCGGCCGACCTGTTCCAGCCCGGCCACCACGGCACCACGTTCGGTGGCAACCCCGTGTGCTGCGCGGCCGCCCTCGCGGTGCTCGACACGATCGCCGCGGAAGGCTTGCTGGAGCACGCCTCAGCCGTGGGCAAGGAGATCGCGGCCGGGGTGGAGGCGTTGCACCACCCGGCGATCTCCGGGGTGCGGGGAGCCGGCCTGCTGCTCGGCATCATGCTGCGCGAGGCGGTCTCGGCGAAGGCCGCGGCGGCCGCGCAACAGGCCGGCTACCTGATCAACCCCATCCAGCCCGACGTGATCCGCCTGGCGCCGCCGCTGATCCTGGACGAATCCGACGCGCAGGCGTTCGTGGCCGCGTTGCCGACCTTCTTTGAGGAGCAGCAGTGACTTTGCGGCACTTTCTCCGTGACGACGACCTGACTCCTGCCGAGCAGGCGGCGGTGCTGGACCTCGCGGACGCGTACAAGGCGGACCGGTTCACCGCGAAACCGTTGGCGGGCCCCAAGGCCGTCGCCGTGATCTTCGAGAAGAACTCGACCAGGACGCGGCTGTCGTTCGAGGTCGGCATCGCGCAGCTCGGCGGCAACCCGGTGATCATCGACGGCCGCTCGATGCAGCTGGGCCGCGAGGAGACGATCGAGGACACGTCCCGGATCCTGTCCGGCTACGTCGACGCCGTGGTGTGGCGGACGTTCGCCCAGGCGCGCATCGAAGCCATGGCCAGCGTTTCGCGCGTTCCCGTGGTCAACGCGCTGACCGACGAGTTCCACCCGTGCCAGGTTCTCGCTGACCTGCAGACGATTCGTCGTCGTTATGGCAAGTTGGCCGGCTTGACGCTGACGTACCTGGGCGACGGCGCCAACAACATGTCGCACTCGTTGCTGCTCGGCGGCGCCACGGCGGGCATGCACGTCCGGATCGGTGCGCCCGCCGGCTTCGTGCCGAACCCGCAGTTCCTGGAGGACGCCAAGAAGCGTGCTGCCGAGACCGGTGGTTCGGTGGCGTTGATCAGCGATCCGCGTGAGTCGGTCGACGGTGCGGACGTGCTGGTCACCGACACGTGGACGTCGATGGGCCAGGAGAACGACGGCAAGGACCGCGTCGGCCCGTTCCGCCCGTACCAGGTCAACGCCTCGTTGCTGGAGGCGACCGGAAAGCCGGACTCGACCGTGCTGCACTGCCTGCCGGCGCACCGCGGCTGGGAGATCACCGACGACGTGCTCGACGGTCCGCAGTCGCTGGTGTGGCAGGAGGCCGAAAACCGCCTGCACGCCCAGAAGGCGCTGCTCGTGTGGTTGCTGGAGCAGTCGTCATGACCCGCACCGCACGGCAGGGCCGCATCGTCGAGATGGTCAGCCAGCTCGTCATCCGCAGCCAGTCCGAGCTCGCGAAACTCCTCGCCGCGGAAGGCATCGAGGTCACCCAGGCCACGTTGTCGCGCGACCTGGACGAGCTCGGCGCGGTCAAGCTGCGCGGCCCCGACGGCGGTGCGCCGATCTACGTGATCCCGGAGGACGGCAGCCCGGTGCGCGGCGTGCAGGGCGGCACCACGCGGCTCGCGCGCGTGCTGGGCGAGCTGCTGGTCTCCACCGACTCCTCGGCGAACCTCGCGGTGCTGCGCACTCCTCCGGGAGCCGCGCAGTTCCTGGCCTCCGCGCTGGACCGTGCGGCGTTGCACGAGGTCGTCGGCACGATCGCGGGCGACGACACGATCCTCGTCGTGGCCCGCGAGCCGATGACGGGCGCCGAGCTCGCCGAGCGGATCGCGGCTTTGTCCTCGGGCAACGGCGATGAATGACCCCGTGCACGCCGTCCTGACCTTCGATGCCGGCGTTCCCGTCGCCGTGGACGGCGAGACGGTGTCCGTCGCCGAGGCGGTCCGCGAGCTCAACTTCCGCGCGGGTGTGGTCAGGTCCAGCCTGGGTTCGGTCGCGGTCCGGGTCGCGCGGATGGCGTTGCCGTCGGGTTCCGGTGAGGTCGACGTCGCGTTGTACGAGGGGCGCGTGGTGGGTCTCGTCGCCCGTTCGGAAGAATCTCTTTACGACTTCGCTAGCTGAAAGTTGCGTGCAATGAGTTCCTTGTGGGGTGGCCGGTTCGAGTCGGGACCGGCCGAGGCGATGGCCCGCCTGTCGCTGTCGACGCACTTCGACTGGCGGCTGGCGCCGTACGACATCGCCGGCTCGCGCGCGCACGCCCGTGTGCTGCACGCAGCGGGTCTGCTGACCGACGAAGAGCTCGCCGGCATGCAGAAGGCGTTGGACGAGTTGCTGGCCGACGTCGAGTCCGGCGCGTTCACGCCTGTGCTGGAGGACGAGGACGTCCACACGGCGCTGGAACGCGGCCTGATCGACCGCGCCGGTGCCGAGCTCGGCGGCAAGCTCCGCGCCGGCCGTTCCCGCAACGACCAGGTCGCCACCCTGTTCCGCATGTGGCTGCGTGACGCCGCTCGCCGGGTTTCTGCTGGCGTGCTGGACGTGGTCGATGCTCTTGCCGCCCAGTCCTCGACGCACTTCGGTGCCGTGATGCCGGGCCGCACGCACCTGCAGTCCGCCCAGCCCGTGCTGCTGTCGCACCACCTGCTGGCCCACGCGCATTCGTTGCTGCGTGACGTCGACCGCCTGCACGACTGGGACAAGCGCGCGGCGTTCTCCCCGTACGGCTCGGGCGCCCTTGCCGGTTCCTCGTTGGGGCTGGACCCCGCGAAGGTGGCCGCCGACCTGGGCTTCTACGCACCGGTCGAGAACTCCATCGACGGCACGGCCTCCCGCGACTTCGCGGCCGAGATCGCGTTCGTGCTGGCGATGATCAGCGTGAACCTCTCCCGGATCGCCGAAGAGATCATCATCTGGACGACCGCGGAGTTCCGCTTCGCCGTGCTGGACGACGCCTGGTCCACGGGCAGCTCGATCATGCCGCAGAAAAAGAACCCGGACGTCGCGGAGCTCGCCCGTGGCAAGTCGGGCCGTCTGATCGGCAACCTGGCGGGCCTTTTGGCGACCCTGAAGGCCCAGCCGCTGGCCTACAACCGCGATCTGCAGGAGGACAAGGAGCCGCTGTTCGACTCGGTCGAGCAACTGGAGTTGCTGTTGCCTGCCTTCGCAGGCATGGTCGCGACTCTTCGGTTCGATGTCGACCGCATGGCTTCGCTTGCGCCGGCCGGCTTCACGCTGGCGACGGACATCGCGGAATGGCTGGTGCGCCAAGGAGTTCCGTTCCGCGTGGCGCACGAGGCCGCCGGTGCCTGTGTCCGTGCCGCGGAGTCCCGTGGCGTCGGGCTGGAGGAGCTGACGGACGACGAGTTCGCGGCCATCTCGCCGTCGTTGACGCCCGACGTGCGTTCCGTGCTGACCGTCGAAGGCTCCATCGCCTCGCGCAACGCACACGGCGGCACCGCCCCAGAACGCGTCCGCGAACAGCTGGACGCGCTGGTGGCCAAGGCTGCGGCGGCACGTGAGTTCTAGGCTGCTGACCCAGGAGGAACTGGCCGTCGACCCCGTCGATGCGGCCCAGCTCCTCCTGGGTTCTTTTCTGGAAGCCGGCGACGTGCGCGTGCGCATCGTCGAGGTGGAGGCGTACCGAGGCGGCGACGACCCGGCGTCGCACTGCTACCGCGGCAAGACCCCGCGCAACGAGGTCATGTTCGGCCCGGCCGGCTTTCTCTACGTCTACTTCGTCTACGGCATGCACTTCTGCGCCAACGTGGTCTCCCTGACCGACGGCGTTCCGGGCGCGGTGCTGCTGCGCGCGGGCGAAGTCGTTTCGGGCGAGGACATCGCGTTCTACCGCCGTCCTGCCTCACGTTCGGCTCACGAGTTGGCCAAGGGACCGGCGCGGCTGTGCAAGGTGCTCGGCCTGGACCGTGCGTCGAACGGTGTGGACCTGACGTCCGCCGACTCGCCGGTGCGGTTGTACGCGGGCGAGCCGGCCGTTTCCGTCCGTTCGGGACCCCGTGTCGGCGTTGCAGTGGCGATGGACGTGCCGTGGCGCTTCTGGATCGACTCACCAGCTGTGTCGACGTACAAACGCGGTGGAAAGCGGCGCACTAAGGTGTGATTCCTGGGGCGATCTCTGGGGGGATCACATGCACGACAAGTTTGCTGCCGTCGCGCGCGAACTCATCGACTCCGTCGAGCCGGGCTTCGACTTCCTCACGCTGCGGGGCCTCTGCGGCCCAGGTGTGTGCCGCCTGAGCCTCACGTCCGGACCGTCCGCTGAGGAGATGACCCTCCCGCACCATCCATCGGTGGCGGACGTGATCAGTGTGGAGCTGCCGGGCACCGCCTTCGAGTTGCAGGTGCAGGCGGACGGCACGTTCGAGGCCCGCGTGCCCGAGGACGTCATCCTCGAAGCCGTGGGCAGTGTGCCACCGATCTACACCGTTGTGCGGGAGCCGCGTTATCGCTCGGTTGAGCACAAAGCCTCCTCGTTGGCGGAGGTGGAGGCGGTGATCGGCGCAGCACTGCCTGCGGAGGTGCACGAGCTGTTCGCGAGCGGTGCCGAGATGGTCGGTGACGTTCGCCTGCTCCGGATCGACGACATCCTCTACTACTGGAACGCCTGGGCGCACCAGTTCGGGTACTACCCGCGGGAGTGGGAGCTGCCCGTGCAGTACCTCGGGCCGCCCGGTGCGGTGCGGCTGGTGTCGTTCAACCTGAAGTGGGTACCGATCGGGTTCACCGACTGCGCCGACCTGGTGTGCGTCGACCTCGCCCCCGGTCCCGCCGGCCGGGTCGGCCAGCTGATCCAGGTGGCGGGGGAGGTGCCGCTGACCTACCTGGCCGACTCCGTGACGGGCTATGCGCCCCCTGCGGAAGAACCGGACTACGGGCACCTCGGCCAGGAGCTCGAGATCAACGGGCAGGATCTCGACCTCGCCAGGCTGGCCTCGGTGCGCGATCTCGCGATCGTGGACGGTGGGGTCCTGCGTCTTGGGGAGCTTGCGCATCTGCCGTTGGAACGTCTTCAGGTGACGGGCGACGAGATCGAACTGCCGGCGTGCGAGACCCTGACCTCTCTCGTGGTTCGCAGCAGTGGCCGCGTCGAACTGCCCTCGCTGCCTTCGTTGCGCGTGCTCGACGTGTCGGGTGCGGACGTGGACGTCGAGTCGTTGCCCGAGGTCGAATACCTCGTGTTGAACCCAGAACAGTGGCAGCGGTGCTCCCAGCAGCCTGCCGCGGCTTCTCTCGCCGGTGAGGTCTCCGTGGCGGGCGTGCTCGACTGGGCGCGCGAGCGTGGGCCCGCACAGCCGGATCAGGTGTTCCGGGGACGGGCCTGATCAGCGGGACAGCTGCTCCAGCGCGGCCTTGAACTCCAGCTCCAGCGCGGGATCCACCTCGAACACCAGCGGCACGGTCATGTTGATCTGCTCGCCGGCCGTCAACCGCTCCACCAACGTGTCCGCGACCCGGCGCAGATCCTGTGCCACGGCGTGCATCGCCTGCAGCTGCTGATCCGCGAACCGGGCCTGAATCCGGGCCGCGTACCGCGCGGGCTCCAGCGCGTAGCTCGTCGCGTGGATCCGCCGCGCCCACTCGAGGATCTCGTCGAACGTCCGCACGAACAGCTCACCGAGGTGCACGATCCGCGTGGGATCCCCGGCCTCGCCCGGCGCTCCGAACGCCGCCTCCTGCGTGTCCGCCGTGAACACCGACTCCACCGCGACCTTGATGATCTCGCTCAGCAGCACGTTGCGGGACCGGATCAGGTCGATGCCGCTGCCGTGCTCGACCTCCCCGTTGCGCGGCGCGTACCGGAGGAAGTGCTCCCGGTACTTCACCTCCAGCTCCGCAAGCCCTTGCGAGACAACGGTTACGTAGAGCAGGTACTCCCACCCGCGCGGCTTCTCGCGGACGAGCGCTGCGACCGACTGCTTGGTGATCGGCGTGGTGGGCGTGAACGACGCACGGTGCTGCGCCAGCTTCTGCACAACGGCCTGTGCGATGACCTCGTCGCTGTGCTTGCGCACGTCGAGATAAGCGATGGTGGGCAGAAGCCCCGGCACAGGCGTGTCATCGATGCGGATCGGCAGCAGGTACTCGGTGTGTTCCTCCAACGCGCGCGCCTGAGCCGCACGGCGTTGAACACGTGCCCACGCGGAGACGTAGTGCTGCGAGCTGAACAGCAGCACGAACCTGGCACGCGAACTGAAGGTCTCGGAGAAGTACTCGACGAGGTCGACGCCCCACATCTCGACCTGCCGGTCCTCGTCGTAGAAGACGTTGACGCCCAGGTCCTTCAGGCGCTCGACGATCGGCAGCACGCGATCGCGGTCTTCTTCGGCGAACGACGGGGCGACGTCGAACTCGTACTCGGCCACCGGTCCAAGGTACGGCCCTCGACGTCCCGGGGGATCACATGGAGAAGGCACTAGCCGCGGTGGCCGCCGAGCTCGCCGCGAAGGCCGAGCCCGGCTGGGACTACCTGACTCTGCGCGCCACCTGCGACTCCGGGTTCGCCGGCCACCGGGTCACAGCCGGGCCGGGCGAGGAAAACCCGCGCATCCGGCGCCTGGACTCGTTGGTCGCGTTGGGCCCGAACGGCCCCGTGGTCGTCGTTCACCGCACTTCTGACTGAAGGCATCCATCAGCAAGACGGTCTTCTGCCGCCGACGTACAGCCTCGTGTTCGAACTGCGGCCACGGCACCTGATTCCGCCGTACGAGCGGACGGAGGTGACGTCGACCGGTCCGCGATCGTGCGGTATCCGGCCGGCGTGACCCTGTGCGTCGACCTCGCTCCCGGTCCGCGCGGTCGCGTTGGCCAGGTGATCCAGCCGTCCCTCAACAGCTACCCGCTGGAGCTCCTCGCCGAGTCCGTGACGGCGTGGCACCGCTCGCCCGAACGCCCGGACCTCCCCGGAATGATGCTGCACTTCTCCGCCGAGGACTACGACCAGGACGCGGTCGCCGACGTGGCGGCGAGGTTCCCGACGCTGCGGGAGCTCGGCTTGTACGACCTCGGGGACGCCGATCTCGCCCCGCTCGCGAGGCTGGCCGACCTGCGCGATCTGAAGGTGAGCGGAGGGCACCTGCGGCTGAACGGGCTGGCGGATCTTCCGCTGGAACGACTCCACGTCACCGCGACCGAGGCCGACATCCCCGCGCTCGAACGTCTGACCTCTCTCACGGTCAGCGTTGCGCGCGTTGACCTGCCCAAGTTGCCGAAACTGCGGGTTCTCGACGTGTCCGGCGCAGATGTGGACGTCGAGTCGCTGCCGCAGGTGGATCACCTGACGCTGAACGCGGAGCAATGGAGGCGATGCACGGTGCGCCCAGCCGCCGCCACGCTCGTCGGTGAACGATCACTGGCCCAGGCTCTCGACTGGGCCGAGAGCCTGGGCCTGGTGTTGCCGCGCCGCTTGGTCAGCGGACGGCCGTAGTCCGGCGGTACCAGGCGCGCCGGTGGTCGACCGGAAGGGCCAGCCGTGTGATCAGGTTCGTCAGCAACGCACCGATGACCAACCACAAGAGAGCGGCCAGGCCCTCGTTGAGGAGCACCGCCGCCTTGGGGCTCGCCGGCGTGAAGAGGCCGTCCAGGCCGAGCGTGATCCCGCTGGCCCAGCCAGCGACGAACTGGAAGAACCCGTTGCCGGCGTTCGCGTCCGCCATCACTAGGAAGATGTGCACGAACAGCACGATGGCGAACACCCAACACACGACGTCGATGACTGCACAGACGGTGTGCACCGTCCGTACCTTGCGGTAGGTGTCGTCGTGCTCGACGACCTCCTCCACCACCGGTTCGTTCACGCGCGGCATGCGTTCAGTGGGCCGCCGTAACTCGTCACGTGGCTCCGTCATGACTGTCGGTTACCCGTGCGCGTACCGGGTGGAAACCCGTTCGACCTGGTAGGCGACAATGAGGGGCGTGAGCGAGCACATCCTTGACGAACTCTCCTGGCGCGGCCTGATCGCGACGTCCACCGACCTAGACGCACTCCGCAAGGATCTGGACGCCGGCCCGCTCACCCTCTATTGCGGTTTCGACCCGACGGCGCCGTCGCTGCACGCCGGCAACCTGGTCCCGCTGCTGATGCTCCGTCGCTTCCAGCGCGCGGGGAACCGGCCGATCGTGCTGGCCGGCGGGGCCACGGGCATGATCGGCGACCCGCGCGACACCGGTGAGCGCACGCTGAACCCGCTCGACACCATCGCCGAGTGGGCCGACCGGATCCGCGGCCAGTTGGAGCGGTTCGTCGAGTTCGACGACTCGCCCACGGGTGCGATCGTCGAAAACAACCTCAACTGGACCAGCCAGGTCAGCGCGCTCGAGTTCCTGCGCGACGTGGGCAAGCACTTCTCGGTCAACGTGATGCTGTCCCGCGAGACGGTGAAGCGCCGCCTCGAGAGCGACGGCATGTCGTACACCGAGTTCAGCTACCTGCTCCTGCAGTCCAACGACTACCTGCAGCTCAACCGGCGCTACGGCACCTCGCTGCAGGTCGGCGGCTCGGACCAGTGGGGCAACATCGTCGGCGGTGTGGACCTCATCCGCCGGGTCGACGGCAAGCACGTGCACGCGTTGACCGCACCGCTCGTCACCGACGCCGAGGGACGCAAGTTCGGCAAGTCCACCGGTGGCGGCAGCGTGTGGCTCGACCCGGAGATGACCTCGCCGTACGCCTGGTACCAGTACTTCGTGAACGTCGGTGACGCCGACGTGCTCCGCTACCTGCGTCTGTTCACGTTCCTCTCGAGGGAGGAGCTGGACGAGCTGGAGAAGGAGACCGCGGAGAAGCCGCACCTGCGTTCCGCGCAGAAGCGTCTTGCACAGGAGTTCACGGACCTCGTGCACGGGGAGCGCGCGACGCAGCAGGTCGTCCTGGCCTCTTCCGCGTTGTTCGGCCGTGGCGAGCTCCGCGATCTCGACGCGTCGGTGCTGGAAGCGGCATTGGCAGAGGCGCCGAAGGGCACCGCGCGCCTGGCGGACGAGCCCACGATCGTCGACCTGCTGGTGGCGTCCGGGCTGGCGGACAGCCGGGGTGCCGCGCGGCGCACGGTCAACGAGGGCGGTGCGTACGTGAACAACGCGAAGGTGACCGACGAGGAGTGGAAGCCGGCGTCGTCGGACCTCCTGCACGGCAAGTGGCTGGTGCTCCGGCGCGGCAAGCGCAACAACGCGAGCGTCCAGGTAGAGGTCTGACCTGCACGTTCTGGTCGTTGAGGGCCGTCGATCCCACTGCGGATCGGCGGCCCTCGATCTTTCTCGATGTGATCGCGGTCACAGTGTGCGCGGATCTGGGCTGAGATAGCGTGACCGATGGGTCCTGTATGGGGCTGCTGACCTGCGATTTCTTAATCGCGGGCGGCTGGGTTGCCCCCGATTTGACCCCCAGTTGGCGTGCGTGTAACTTTCTCTCTGCCAGCGCGGAACGGGCCGGGAACACCGGAACGGAGTGCGGCGGGGGTCACGAACCAAGCTTCCACGGACTGTGGTAGAGTGGGTGACCGGGAAACGATGAAGACCCAGCCGGTAGCTCTTCTGAGCTCAGAGGCCAAGGGCGTCGGAAGTTTCAAACCAAAAGCTTAAGTACGACACAGCCTCGGATCGAGTCGCCGTGTGGCGGCCTCGTGATGATGAGCGCGTGTTCTTTGAGAACTCAACAGCGTGCCGAAACACAGCCAGTAATATGAATACCTCCTCGTCGAGGTATTCCTTTGAGTA
>NZ_QFWW01000058.1 GCF_003265345.1 Lentzea terrae
CCGCCCGTGAACCGGGCGGCGCCGGCTGCGCCCTCCCGTGCCACGACCGGCGCTCCGGCGGCACCTTCCGCCCGCAGCGCTTCGGCGAGTGGCAGGTCGAGGCCCGCGTAGGTCGACGCCCGGTCCGCGAGCACGCACTCGAACGGGAACGCGGCGATCTGCGCGGCCAGCTCCAGCGCCGCCGGGACCGCCTGGCCTGGTTCGACCACGCGGTTGGCCAGGCCGATCGCCAGCGCCTCGTCGGCCTGGACGGGGCGGCCGGTGAGGATCAGGTCCAGCGCCCGCCCCAGGCCCACGATCCGCGGCAGGCGAACGGTTCCGCCGTCGATCAACGGCACGCCCCAGCGCCGGCAGAACACGCCGAACACCGCGTCGCTCTCGACCACGCGCAGGTCGGCGAGCAACGCCAGTTCGAGGCCGCCCGCGACCGCGTAGCCGCTCACGGCCGCGATCAACGGCTTGCTCAGCTGCAACCTGCTCGGCCCCATCGGTCCGGCGCCGGCTCCGGTGGGGTCGAGCTCGTTGCGGCGGGCGGGATCCCCGACGGAGGTGAGGTCGGCGCCGGCGCAGAACGTGCCGCCCGCGCCGGCCAGCACCGCCACGCGTTGGCTGTCGTCCGCCTCGAACGCGAGGAAGGCGTCGCGCAGCTCGCGCGCCATCGGGCCGTCGACCGCGTTGCGCCGGTCCGGGCGATCCAGCCAGATCACCGTGGTGGTGCCGGTGATCTCGACCCGTACGTCGTTCATGTGTCCTCCGCGAGTTGTGCCCGGACCCGTGCGGCGTCGCTGTCCCTGCCCTGCTGCAGGTAGAGCTCCAGCGCCTCCTGCCAGGCAGACCTGGCCTGGTCCCGTTCGCCGAGGGCGGCGTGCGGGTGACCGATGCGGTCGAGGGTGTTGGCGGCCTCGACGACGTTGCCGGCTTCCCGGTACAGGGCGAGGGCCTGGCGGTAGGTGTCGACGGCCTGGCGGTGGTCGCCGGTGTGGTGCGCGATGTAGCCCAGACTGTCCAAAGTGGTCGCTTGGCCCTGGGCGTCGCTGTGGCGGCGGTTCAGGACGAGGGCTTCCTCGCAGTGGCGGCGGGCGGTGTCGTACTCGCCGAGGCGCGCGGCCAGCCACCCGATCCCGTTGAGCGTCAGCGCTTCCCACGCCGGTTCGCCGAGGGCGCGGTAGAGCGGGAGGCAGTGCTGGGCGTGTTCCAGCCCCTGCCGGTCGTCGCCCCACATCTCGAACGCCCACGCCGTGGCGACGTGGGTGTGGGCCTGCTGCAGGAGGTCGCCGTCGGCTTCGGCCAGGGCGAGCGCGTGCTGGAACTGCGTGACGGCCTCTTCGGACTGTCCGAGCCGGGCGTGCGCGGAGCCGAGACTGCGGTGCGCACGGCAGCGGGCGGCGGAATCCGGCAGGCCGCCGCTGTCCACGGCGGCCTGCCACACGGCGACCTCCTCGTGCCGGTGTCCGCGCCGGTCGTGGAAGGTGGTCAGGACCCACGCCAGCTGCCACACGAGGTGGTGGGCGGCGACGTGCTGGGTGGCCAGCAGGCAGGTGTGCTCGGTCGTCAGCCAGGCCACCGCGGCCGGGAGGTCCGGCAACGGGTGCGGCTGGACGTGCGGTGCGGGCGGATCCAGCTCGATCGGCGGCCGACCTGGGTTGAGCAGGCGCTCGGCGGCGTACGCGGTGTGCAGGTAGAAGTCCACGATCCGTGCCAGCGCCGTGTCGTCGGGAGCCGTAGTGGCGGCGTAGCTCCGGATCAGGTCGTGCATGGCGTACCGGCCGTCCGGAGTCCGCTGCAGCAGCGACGCCTCCTGCAGTGCACGCAACAACCGCGCCGCGCGTGCCGTGGGCAATCCGGTGAGGCTGGCGGCCGCGGAGACGCTGATGTCCGGGCCGGGTGCGATGCCCAGCTGCCCGAACACCCGTTGCTGCGCAACGCTGAGCGCCTGGTACGAGGTGGCCAGCACCGCGGGCAGGCTGGCGGCCGGGTCGTCGTCGTCCAGGGCGTCGACGCCGAACTCCCGGACCTCCGCGGCGAGTTCGGCGAGCGGGAGGTGCGGCTGGGTGGCCGCGCGTCCGGCCAGGATTCCCAGCGCCAGCGGGAATCTGCGGCAGTAGCCCAGCAACGTCGTGACCGCGTCCGGTTCGGCGGCCAGCCGGGGCATGCCGAGCCGGTGTTCGAGCAGCGCGTGGGCCTCGGCGTCGGACAGCAGGTCGAGGTCGACGTGGCGGGCGCTGTGCCGGGTGACCAGGCCGGTGAGGACGCGGCGGCTGGTGACGAGCACGGTGCACGTGCCGGTGCCGGGGAGCAGCGGCACGACCTGGTCGGCGGTGGCGGCGTTGTCGAGCACGACCAGCATTCGCCGGTCGGCCACCAGGCTGCGGAACAGCGCTGCCCGTGCCTCGGTGTCGGGCGGGGTCTTGTCGTCGGCCACGCCCAGCGCGTCGAGGAACCCGCGCAGCACCGTGCCGGGGTCGAGCGGTGCGGTGTCGGGGGAGAAGCCGCGCAGGTCGACGAACAGCTGGCCGTCGGGGTAGCGGGCGGCGTGCCGGTGGGCCCAGTGCAGCGCGAGCCAGGTCTTGCCGATGCCGCCCGATCCGGCGACCGCGGAGATCAGCACGGTGCCGCCGGCGCCGAGGACGTCCAGTTCCGCGTGACGGCCGACGAACGGCACCGGCGCGGCCGGCAGCTGGCGAGGCACCGGAGGGTGGGAGCCGGCGGTTGCCAGAGGATCGGAGGCTGCCCGAGGTTCGGCTGACACCAGAAGCTCTGCGGCCGGAAGCGGCTCGGCGAGCAGCCGCTGGTGCAGTTCGCGCAACGCAGGACCCGGTTCGGTGCCGAACTCCGCCACCAGCCGGTCCCGCACCTGCCGGTAGCGCTCCAGCGCATCGGCGGTGCGCCCGGCCTGGTGCAGCGCCAGCAGGCACTGGCCGGCGACCCGCTCGTCCAGCGGGTGCTCGGCGGCGCGGGCGGACAGCTCGACGACCAGCCGGCCGCCGTGGCCGAGCCGCAGCCGGGCGTCGACGAGGTCGTGCTGGGCCGCCAGCCGTTCCAGCTCCAGGCGGGCGCGCTCGGCTTCCGCCCACTCGCCCGGCACGCCCGCCAGCGCTTCGGCCTGCCACAGCGAAAGCGCCTCGGTCAGCAACCTGTCGGCGTCGGGTCCGGTCCGCGCCCAGGCGCACAACGAGCGGAACCGCACGAGGTCCACGGCGTCGCCCATCAGCGCGTAGCCGCCGGACCGGTGCTCGATCGTCAGGTCGTCCACACCGGCCAACGCTTGCCGCAGCCGCGACACGTAGCTGTGCAGCGTGGACCGCCGGGGCGCGTCCGCACCCCACACCCGCTCCAGCAGCCGGTCCGCCGGCACCACCCGCCCCGTGTCGACCGCGAGCGCGGCGATCAGGCATCGCTGTTTGGGATGTCCGAGATTCACGGGCAGACCGTCGACGGCGACTTCCCCGAGCAAGCGCAGCAGTGTCGTCCTCCCTCGTCCCCGAACGAGCGTATCGACATGTTCCGCGGCACACGTGCATGTTCGTGGCTTGTGCGGTGTACTGCACGGCATGGCCATCGTCTCTCCCGGCTTCAGCGGGCGGCGTCAGTCGGCGGACGTCCAGCTGCCGCCGGGGCAGTACCTCACCGAGGACTTCCCGGTCCTCACCGCGGGCCCGACGCCGCGCGTGCCGACGGACCGGTGGGAGCTCACCGTCAACACCGAGGCCGGGCAGAAGTACACGTGGTCGTGGCAGCAGCTGATCGAGCTGCCGGCGGAGAAGATCACCACCGACATCCACTGCGTGACCAAGTGGTCCAAGCTGGGCACCAGGTGGAAGGGCGTCTCGCTGGACGTGCTGCTGGAGGAGGTCGAGACGGCGGCGGACTTCGCGCTGGTGCAGTCCTACGGCGGCTACACGACCAACCTGCCGCTGGAGGACCTGCTCGACGGGCAGGCCTGGATCGCCTACCGCTACGACGACGATGACATCACGCCCGAGCACGGCGGCCCGGCTCGGTTGCTGGTGCCGCACCTGTACTTCTGGAAGTCGGCCAAGTGGGTGCGCGGGATCCAGCTGCTGCTCGAGGACGAACCCGGCTTCTGGGAAACCGCCGGCTACCACGACTACGGAGACCCATGGCGCGAGCAGCGGTATCAGGGCGACTGACCTGGCGGGTGGCCACCCTGGCCGCCGCTGCCGACCTCACGAAGAGCGCGCGCAGCCTGGTGTTCGACGTGCCCGACTGGCCTGGCCACCTGCCGGGCCAGCACGTCGACGTGCGGCTCACCGCCGAGGACGGCTACTCGGTGCAGCGCAGCTACTCCATCGCCTCGGGGTCCGACCGGGTGGAGCTCGCCGTGCAACGGGTCGAGGACGGCGAGGTCTCGCCGTACCTGTGCGACGTGCTCCCCGTGGGCGCGCAGATCGAACTGCGCGGGCCGGTCGGTGGCTGGTTCGTGTGGCGTGCATCCGATCAGGCGCCGGTGACGCTGGTGGCGGGCGGATCCGGCATCGCGCCGTTGATGTCCATGATCCGCGTGCGCGCCGCGGAGGGGAGCCGGGTGCCGTTCCGGTTGGTCTACTCCGTGCGGACGCCCGATGACGTGATGTTCGCCGACGAACTGGTGCGGCGGGCTCGCGAGGACGCAGGCCTGGACGTGCGGCTGGTCTACACCCGGCAAGCTCCGGAAGGTTCTCCGGAGCCGCCGGGCCGGCTGGGTGTGGCCACCTTGAACACGCACGCCTGGCCCGCCGAGTTCAACCCGCAGTGCTTTGTCTGCGGGCCGACCGGGTTCGTCGAGACGGTGTCCGACATCCTCGTGGCGCTCGGACACGATCCTCGCCGCGTCCGCACCGAGCGTTTTGGCTGACAGGAGAGCACCGATGAGCGACCACGTCGACGGCAACGCGCTCGCGGGCGATCTGCGGGAGATCTTCGCGGTGGACCTGACGGTGGCGACCGGGCAGTGCGCCGGGTGCGGGTATCGCGGGTCGGTGGCTTCGTTGCGGGTGTACCAGAACGCGCCTGGGGTCGTGGCGCGGTGCCCGCACTGCGAGGAGGTCGTGTTGCGGCTGGTGCGGGCGCCTGGGAGGGCGTGGCTGGACCTGCGCGGCACGGTGAGCCTGGAGATCCCGCTGCAGGCCTGACCTGGGAAGCGCGCGCATGACGTGCACCGAGATCAAGGCCGCGTGATCCGTGGGCGCGCTCTCACGGTGCGCGGGATTCTGTCCTGTTTGACATGCCCGATACCTCCGATTGGCCGTAGCCGGGCCTTTGGAGGCTGTGCCTGGATAGATGGGAGCGCTCTTACAACGTTGTAAAAACGAAGGGGACCTCGCCGATGAGAAAAGCCGCCCCCGCACTCGTCGCGCTGCTGCTGGCGCTGGGCGTCGCACCCGGCACGCCACCCGCAGGCGCAGCCGAGCCCGTGCACGGCCTGAAGGGCGAGTACTTCAGCATGTCGGCACCGGGCGCGCGGGACTTCGCGACCCTCGCCGGCACCGTGCTCGACGCCGAGGTGAACCACCCGGACCTGACCTCGGTGTTCGGCTTCCTGGCGGGCCGCACCGAACACACGACGGCGCGCTGGACCGGGCGCGTCGCGGTGCCGCGGACCGGCGACTACACGTTCCACGCCATCGGGGACAACGGTTTCCGGTTGTTCGTCGACGACAAACCCGTGATCGACCACTGGGTGGGCGACTGGGACCGCGAGCAGACCAGCGCGCCGGTGTCGTTGACCGCCGGGCGCCAGTACGACTTCCGGCTGGAGATGTTCCAGGACACCGGTGGTGCCAACATGTTCCTGCGCTGGTCCGCACCCGGAACGCCGAAGCAGATCGTGCCGGAGTCGGCCTTCACGCCTCCCGCGGACTTCCAGGTCGTGCCGCGGACAGCGCAGATCAACCAGGACGGCCGCGTGCTGACGGCCGAGTTCGACGGCCGCGTCACGAACGTCGCGGACCTGAAGGCGCACCTCAGGATCGACGTGGACGCGACGGCGATGCCGGTCGGCGCGATCACTGCGAGGGGCAACCGCCTCACGGTACGGTTGAGCGAGAAAGTGCTGAAGAGCCAACGGGTCCGGTTGTTCTACGACGGCGCCGGACAGCTCACGGTGGGTGGCGAGAAGGTGGAGAAGACCGCGCGAACGGTGACCAACGAGTCCACACAGCGCCTCAAGACGCCGTGGGGCGAGCAGGTCGACCCGCGCAACCCCTTGCCGGAGTACCCGAGGCCGCAGCTGGAACGCGCGAAGTGGCTGAACCTCAACGGTCCGTGGGAGTTCGCCGGCGCGAAGGCGGGGGAGCAGCCGAAGTTCGGGCAGCGGCTGCCAGAACGGGTGATCGTGCCGTTCCCGATCGAGTCGCAGCTGTCCGGACTGGAGCGGCACGAGGACCACATGTTCTACCGCCGCACGGTGACCGTGCCGCGCGACTGGTCAGGGCAGCGGGTGAAGCTCAACTTCGGCGCGGTCGACCACGAGGCCAAGGTGTGGGTGAACGGCAAGCTGGTGGCCGAGCACTCCGGCGGCTACACGGCGTTCAGCGCGGACATCACCGACGCTCTGAAACGCGGTGAGCAGGAGATCGTCGTCGCGGTCACCGACACGACCGGCCCGCACCAGCCGAAGGGCAAGCAGTCGCGCAACCCCAGTGGCATCTTCTACACGCCGTCGTCCGGGATCTGGCAGACCGTGTGGCTGGAACCCGTGCCGGACAAGGGAATCGACGACGTCAAGATGACGCCGGACCTCGCCGCCAACGCGCTGGCGCTGACCGTCAAGTCCGCCGGCACCGCCCAGGTCACGGCGATCGCGAAGGACGCGAAGGGCAAGCAGGTCGGCGTGATCACCGGTGCTGCCAACGAAAAGCTGAAGCTGCCCGTGCCCGACCCGCACCTGTGGACGCCGGACGACCCGTACCTCTACCAGCTGGAGATCAGGCTCGGCAGCGACCGGGTGAAGAGCTACTTCGGCATGCGATCCACCGGGATCGCGGACGTGGGTGGGCAGAAGAAGCTCACGCTCAACGGCAAACCGATCTTCAACCTCATGATGCTGGACCAGGGTTTCTTCCCGGACGGCCTGAACACCGCGCCCAGCGACGACGCGCTGGTGTTCGACCTGAAGGCGCAGAAGGACCTCGGCTTCAACTCGGTCCGCAAGCACATCAAGGGCGAGCCCGCCCGCTGGTACTACCACGCGGACCGGCTGGGACTGCTGGTGTGGCAGGACTTCGTGTCCGTCGAGGACGGCAACAGCCCGACCGCGCAACAGGCGTTCCTCAACGAGAACCGCGAGATGATGGCGCAGCTGCACAACTCGCCGTCGATCTTCGCGTGGATCGTGTTCAACGAGGGCTGGGGCGAGTGGGACCGCACCGTCACCGGCCAGATCACCGACGACGTCAAGGCGGCCGACCCGAGCCGGATCGTCAGCGCGCACAGCGGCGTGAACTGCTGTGCCTCCAAGGGCGACTCGGGCAGGGGTGACGTCATCGACCACCACGACTACAACAACACCGACCCGCCACGCCCGGACGGCAAGCGCGTGGTCATGGACGGCGAGCACGGCGGCTTCACCCTGCGAACGCCGGGGCACCAGTGGCCGGGTGCGCCCGCGAACATCTACAGCGGCGTGGCGGACAAGGCGGCGCTGACGGCGAAGTACGTCGACAACACCCGCACGTTCTACCTGGGGCAGGCGCGCGACGAGCTGTCGGCGTCGGTCTACACGCAGGTCACCGACCTGGAGAACGAGCTCAACGGGTTCTGGACCTACGACCGCAAGCGGATCAAGGTCGACCCCGGCCCGGTCCGCGAGATCAACCGGCGGGTGATCGAGGCGGGCGCCCGGTCCGGTCAGCCGTACCCGTACGCGGGACGCGGCGAGTGGAAGCTCGACGAGCGCAGGGGAGTGGTGGCCAGGGACTCGAGCGGCGGCGGCAACCCGCTGACGCTCAGCCCGACCGGCGCGAAGTGGGCGAACGGCGCGCTGGAGCTGACAGGCGGCTCCGCGGACTCGTACGGCCCGGTCGTCGACACGACCGGCGACTACACGGTGTCCGCACGGGTGCGGCTCGACGAGCTGCCCGGCAACTACGCCACCGCGGTGAGCCAGGACGGCAGGGAGCGGGAGAACCCGTTCTACCTGCAGTACGGGCAGGGCGCGTTCGCGTTCAGCACGCCGGGCGGCAACCGGGCCCGCTACGAGATCACGCCGGAACTGGGCCGCTGGTACCAGCTCAAGGGCGAGCGGGCGGGCGACGAGATCCGGCTCTACGTCGACGGCGTGCTGGTCGCGACGGCACCGGCCGGGCCGGCGATCGCGAGCACCGGGGCGCTCGCGGTGGGACGGGCCAAGTTCGGCGGCCAGAACGTCGACTTCTGGCGCGGTGCCATCGCGGACGTCAGCGTGGGTTAGTTCTCGAGCTGCTTCTTTGGTTCGGCGGGGACGAGCTTCGCGAGCTGCCACTCGTAGCTCGCGGGGTCGTCGCCGATCGCGATGCCGAGGTCGGACTTCGCGGCCTGGTAGAAGTCGCGCCGGGCGTGGCTGACCGCCTGGACGGCCTCCGCCCAGGACTCCTCCGCGAGGCCCGCGGCGATGCGCTGCAGCCGGAACACCGCGTTGTGCCAGCCGCGGGCCGCGACGATGACGTCACCGCTGCCGAGCAGGAGCACCGCCTCCCACTTGGAGGTGCGCTCCTCCTCGGCCGCCGCCGTCGTGGGCACGTCCTTGTCCGGGGTGACCGTGCTGGTGTCGGGGTGGACGCCGCGCGTCGAGGCGAGCTGCACGGAGATGGAGATCAGCTTCTTCATCGCGTGCGCGTACTCGGAGTAGGCGGTGAGCCGCTTCTCGTCCCAGCGGACCGCCTGTGCCCTGCGCCACCTCGCTCGTTCCGCCGCGGAGGTCGCGGTGAAGGTCGCGGCGGCACCCAGCAGCACGCCGAGCAGCGCTGGGAGTTGCTGGAGGAACGGTTGCACGGAGGTCCTCGCTCGAGTTGATCACACGGTCGCCTCAGCCTACGAGGTAAGGTCGCCCCGATGGGCAAGATCGTCCGCATTGGGGTGTTCTACGACGGCACCTGGTTCGCCTACCTCAGCGACTTCTACGCGACCGCGCACGAGCGGGCCGCGCGGATCTCGCTGGACGGGCTGCACGACGCCGTCCGCTGGTTCGTCCACACCGAGACCGGCCGCCCGCTCGACGACTGCGTGGTCGCCGAGGCGCACTACGTCCGCGGCCGCATCGACACCCCGGCCGCGTCCTTCGACGCCGCGCTGACCGCCGCCGGCATCACCCGCCACGACCTGCCGCTGCACGGCGGCAAGGAGAAGGGCGTCGACGTCCTGCTCGCGCTCGAGGCCTGGGACCGCGCCACCACCGTGCCGCTGCAGTGGGTGGTCCTGCTCACCGGCGACGCCGACTTCGCACCGCTCGTGACCAGGCTCACCGCACGGGGCGTGCACGTCGTCGTGCCCGTGGTCGACGTGCGGACGACCGATCGGGCACCGTCCTGGACCCCGCGCACCGCCGCGCCGTTGCGGGCCGCCACACCGTTCACCCCTGGCTTCGACGCGCTCTTCGCGCCTGCCGACCTGCCGGAATACCCGTTGCGCAGCCCGTTCGTGCGGTCCTCGCAGGCCGTCGCCTCTCCCGTGGGCGCGCCGCGCGGCCGGCGCAAGGGCACCGTCGCCACCTGGCGCTCCGGCGAGTCGCACGGGTTCATCACCGACAGCCGTGGCGGGTCGTGGTTCGTGTCGCGCGACGACCTGCCGGACGGGCTGACGCTGTTGCTGGCGGGGACACCGGTGTCGTTCACCGGGTCGCCCGTGCCGATGCCCGGCCGGAAGTACCCGCGGGCGCAGCTGGTCCGGTTGGACGAGGTCAGGCGGTCATAGGGACCAACACGGAGGGTGTGTCGTCTGCGACATCGTGGCCGCTTCAGCGCTCTCATCCGCGGCACCGTCTTCCTGGCTGGCGGCGAGGCGGCCTTCCAGGAGACTTTCCACTGCCACCTGCACGTTTTCCCAGGCTTGCGGGGCGGCGGGATTTCGAAACGACGCCGATCAGGTGACCTGGGTCCGCCATCTGCTCGACGCGGAAGCGGGTGCCGTTCGGCGGGCCCTCGCGACCCCGCAATAAGATCTGCAGTAGTATCAGTGGGACTGTGAGCAGTTCCTGCTGGTGCGTCTTCCTGGCAAAGGTCAGGACGTCTGATTGCATCGAAGGAGCCGGTTCCGGTGAATTCGTTTTGCGGTGACCCCGCTTTGGTGAAGGACACGCGCGCGCCGCGGGGGATGAAGGGCGCGTTCAAGAGGCTTTCAAGAGGGTGGATCCGGTTGTGAACGGATGGCTGGGACTGCTCCGGCGAATTCCGCGGCGAATCCTGTGGCCAGGCGTGGCCGGCGCGACGATGCTCACGGTCGGTGGCCTGGGAGCCGGCGCCATCGTGCGACGAGACCCGCTGCTGAGCGGCACGGTCCTGAACGCGATCAGGTACGGCCACGGCCACGACCTGGCGTTCATGGTGCTGTTCGCCGGCCTGGGCCTCATGGTGCTGTCGTGGGTGCGGCTCGGCCGCATGGTGCTCACGGGTGAGGCCGGTGGCCGCGTGGTCGCCCTGGCCACGGCCGTGTGGACCGCGCCGCTGATCATCGCCCCGCCGCTGTACAGCCGGGACGTCTACAGCTACCTCGCGCAGGGTGCGGTCGCCTTGCGCGGCTTCGACCCGTACCAGGAGGGCGCGTCCGTCCTCGACCTGCCGCTGCGGGGCAACGTGGCGGGCCTGTGGCAGGAGACGCCGTCGCCGTACGGGCCGGTGTTCCTGCTGCTCGGCAAGGTGACGGTCTTCCTGACCGGCGACAACGTCATTGTCGGCGCGATCGTCATGCGCCTCGCCGTGCTCGCCGGGCTGGCCCTGCTCGTCTGGGCGATTCCGCGCCTGTGCAAGCACCTGGGCGGGCGCACCAACATCGCGTTGTGGCTCACGGTCGCAAACCCGCTGGTGCTCGCGCTGGGCGTCGGCGGCGTGCACAACGACATCCTGATGGTCGGGTTGATGGCCGTCGGCGTGGTATTCGTGCTGGACCGCAAACATGCACGAGGATTCGCGTTCATCGCGCTCGCGACCGCCGTCAAGGCGACGGCATTCCTGGTCGCGCCGTTCCTCGTGTGGGTGTGGGCCGCGCGGCTGACCGGGTCGGCCCGGCAGCGCTTCCTGGTGGCCGCCGGGACGGGCGGTGCGGTCTTCGTGCTCGCCTTCTCCGCGGCCACCGTGCTCGCGGGCGTCGACCTCGGCTGGATCGGCGTGCTGAAGTCGCAGACCCCGTTGCTCACCTGGTTGTCGCTGCCCTGCATGGCGGCGGAGATCCTCTTCTACTCGATCGGCACCCACGTGCCCGGCTGGACCCGCGAGGGCTTCCTCGGCTTCTTCCGCGCCGCCGGGCTCGTCGCGCTCGCCGCGTTCCTCGTCCGGCAGTGGTGGCTCGCCAGGGAGGGCGGGGTGGACGCGGTCAAGCGCGCGACCATCGCCCTGCTCGGCGCGTGCCTGCTCGCGCCGTCCACGCTGCCCTGGTACTTCACCTGGGGCCTGGCACTGGCCGCGGCGTTCGCGTGGAAGAAGCAGGGCGTCGCCGTCCTGGCCGGTATCTCGGTCTGGATGGTGCTGATCACGCTGCCCGACGGCACGATCGTCTGGCGCTGGACCTACGACGCCATGAACCCCTGGGTGTGGTGGCCGTACCTGGCCGCCACCGCGGCGGTCGGCGTGTGGGTCGCCCGGTCGCTGCTCCAGCCACAACCGCAGCTCCAGCCCGAGCCCGTCGCCCAGACCGCCGAGGCTTCGAAGGTCGTCGGAGGAACTGGTGCGTGATCTCGAGCACCGCGTGCTGAGGTTCGCGCCGCTGCTGCTGTGCCTCTCGCTCGGCATTTATGCCTGGTCGCTGGGAAATCCGGCGAACTGGGGGATGATCGACCTCAAGGTGTACTGGAGCCTCGCTCCGAACGTGCTGAGCGACCAGCTCTACGACATCAACATGCCGTTCACGGCCGACTTCCCGCTGCCGTTCACCTATCCGCCGTTCGCGGCGATGGTGTTCCTGCCGGTGTCGGCGTTGCCGTGGATCGTCGCGCGCATCCTCTGGCAGGTCCTGTCGGTGGTCTGCCTGTGGTGGCTGGTGCGCACCGCGCTGAAGCTGCTGGCCGCCAAGGCCGAGCAGCCCTACGACGGCACGTGGCAGCGCCGGGCGTTGCTGTGGACCGCGGTGGCGCTGTGGTTCGAGCCGGTGCGCAAGACCCTCGACTTCGGCCAGATCAACCTGCCGCTGGTCGCCGGCGTGTTCGCGGCGATGGTGGCGACCCGGCAGGTCGTGGCCGGACTCGGGATCGGTGCGGGCATCGGCCTGAAGCTGACGCCGGGCATCTCCGTGCTGTACTTCCTGGCCACCCGCAGGTTCGTCGCGGCGGCGTGGTCGGTCATCGGCTTCCTGATCACCGTGGCGCTCGGGTTCCTCGTGTCGGCCTCGGACTCCTGGCGCTACTGGTTCGAGCTGCTCGGCGCAGCCGACCGGGTCGGGCCGGTGGGCTCGGCGATCAACCAGTCGCTGCGCGGCGCGTTGTCCCGCTCGTTCGGCTACGACGTCGAGATGTCGTGGCCGTGGCTGGCCGCCGTCGCGGTGTCCGCCGCACTGACGTGGTTCGCCGTGCGCGCCGCGGTGAAGGCCGGCGACACGCTGGCCACCGTGGTCGCCGTGCAGATGTTCGGGCTGCTGATCTCGCCGATCTCGTGGAGCCACCACTGGCTGTGGGTCATCCCGGCCGTGCTCTGGATGGCTTACGGCGCAAAGCATCCCGCCCGGCTGGCGCTCGCCGGGGCGTGGCTGCTCGTGACGCTCACCGACGTCATCACGTTCTTGATCGACCAACAACCGTCCATCTGGGAGATTCCGCGGCCGTGGCCGCTGGCTGTGCTGGGCTGGGTGTACCCGGTGCTCGGCCTGGCCACGCTCGCGGCGACGCCGCATCTCCTCCGGACGAGGGAACGCTCGGGAGTACCGCTGTGAGGTTGGAACGGCGGTTGCTCGCGATCGCCCCGTTGCTGCTCGTGATCTCGATGGCGATCCGCACGTGGACCATCGTCACCGGGTTCGGCAACGAGACGATCGACCTGTACGTGTACTGGGCGCTCGCCCCGCACGTGCTCGACGGCGACCTGTACCAGGTGTTCTCGCCGCACTCGCCGCCGGACTTCCCGCTGCCGTTCACCTACCCGCCGTTCGGCGCGCTGGTGTTCCTGCCGATGACGTGGATGTTCTGGGGCCTCGCGCAGTGGAGCTTCCGCCTGCTGTCCGTGCTGTGCCTGTACTGGATCGTGCGGGTGGCGCTGCGGCTGGTCGCGGGCGAGGGCTGGACGGCCGACGCGAAGCTGTGGCGGCGGCGCGCGATCCTGTGGACCGCGGTGCTGCTGTGGATGATGCCGATCTACCACACCTTCGAGTTCGGCCAGATCAACCTCGTGCTGGTGGCGATCGTGCTGGCCGCGATGGTGGCGCGTGACGACCGGGTCGCGGGCGCCGGGATCGGTCTGACGGCCGGCGTGAAGCTGGTCCCCGCGATCTCCGGCCTGTACTTCCTGGCCAACCGCAGGTGGGGGGCCGCGGCGTGGTCGATCGCCGCGTTCTTCGCGAGCGTCGGCCTCGGCTTCCTGGTGGACTTCGACCAGTCCAAGAAGTACTGGTTCGAGCTGCTGGGCGCGGCGGACCGGGTGGGCCCGATCGCCACCGCGCACAACCAGTCCCTGCGCGGCGCGTTGTCCCGCACGTTCGGCTACGACGTGGGCATGTCCTGGCCGTGGGTGATCGCGGCGGTCGTGTCGGTGGTGCTGGCGCTGTTCGCGCTGCGGGCCGCGGTGCGGGCGAGCGACGCGCTGATCGGCGTGCTGTCGGTGCAGTTCCTCGGGCTGCTGCTCTCGCCGATCTCCTGGGATCACCACTGGGTGTGGGTCGCGCCGCTGCTGATCTGGCTGGTGCACGCGCGGATCGCGCCGTGGGCGCGCAACACGTTGCTGGTGCTGTGGGTGCCGGTCATGTTCTGGGACGTGATCGCGTTCCAGCTGAACCGGCAGCCGACGATCTGGACGATCAGCCGGCCGGGCTGGCTGTCCGCGATCGGCTGGGCCTACCCGGCGTTCGCGCTGGTCACCCTGGTCGTCGTCGCGGTCGCGCTCAAAGGCGCCGCCCGCTCGACGGAGGCGAAGAACACCAGCAAGCCGATGAACGCCGTCGGATAGACGAGGTAACCGAACCGGCTGGCCGGCATCAGCATTATCGCCGCGCCCATGCCGACGACCACCCGCCAGAACGCGTCCGCGGCGGTGGCGGGCCGGCGGGCGAGCAGCCACGCCAGCGTGGCCAGACCTGCCGCGATCAGCAACGTGAGCGCGGCGACGTGCCCGGCGGGGCCCAGTTCGGCGATCAGGTGACCGGGGAACGGGCTGGACGCCGGTGACGTGACCTGCGCGCAGCCCGTGGGGAAGCGGATGGCGTGCTCGACGAACGCATCCGGATCGACCAGCAGCACGGGCAGGTTGCAGCAGGCGAGCATCGCGGCGAACAACGCGATGTGCTTGCGCGCCAACATGAAGAAGACGAGCACGACGATCGCGGGCAACGCGATGAGCTTCATGCTGACCACCACCGCCGCCACGACCACCGCCCACCCGTGCCGCTTGGTGATCACCAGCGTCGCGGTGAGGGCGATCAGCGCGATGATCGCCACGTCCTCGCCGGAGGTCGTCATGGTCAGCAACGTCAGCGGGCTCACCGCGGCGAGTTGAGCGGCGAGCACGGGAATGCGCGGCCACCCCAGCAACCGCAGGCTCAGCACCACGGCCGCCACCGCGACGAGGGCGAACATGATCCGCGCGTCGGTGAGCGGTGCGTCGCCGAACAACGCCCCGGGCAGGCCGAACACGGTCATGAGCGGTCCGTACGGGGTGTAGTCGTGCGCGTCCGGCGCCCGGCCGAGCGCTGTCACGTCCACGTACGGCGTGCCGTGGGCGAGCAGGAGCCGGGCCGAGCGTTCGATCACCCACACGTCCGGCTGCGCGCTCCAGTTCCACGGCGCGTTGGTGAAGTCCTCAGCCGCGGCGTTCCGGTTGAAGATCAGCACGGCGAGCGGGGCGGCACAGCCGAGGCCGAGTGCCGCCCAGACCGCCAGCCGGTCGCGGCACACCACGGCCACCAGGTAGGCGACCGCGGCGAACGCGCCCCACACGCGATAACCGTGGAACTCCGACGACATCGCGGTCACGACCGCGAACCCGGCGAAACCGAGATACAGCACGGGAGAACGCAGCTGACCCAACACCGTTGACCTCTCGTCCATCTGTCCGATGTGGACGAGAGTGCTGGTCGGGAGGGGGCGCCGGATCGGCTCGACGGCCGGCAGCCGCTGGCCCGTCAGCCAGCGGCGGTGGTGCTCCTCAGCCGTTCGGCCGGGGTCAGCCGGACACCACGTGGGCGCGGAACGCCCAGGCGACGACCTCCACGCGGTTGCGCGCACCGATCTTCGCCTGCACCGACGCGAGATAGGACTTGATCGACGACACCGAGACCTGCAGCTCGGCGGCGATCTCGGAGTTGCTCAGTCCGCGCGAGACCTGCCGCACGACGTCGAGCTCGCGGTCGGTGAGCAGACCGGCGTCGGTGTCCGGCACCTGCGGGGCACTGCGACCCAGCACCCGCAGCACGACGGAGGGGGAGACCAGCACGTCACCGCGAGATGCGGACCGCACGGCCTCCACGAGCAGCGCCGGGCTGGCGTCCTTGGTGAGGAACCCGCACGCGCCGTTGTCCAGTGCCTTGTGCAGGACTTCGTCGGTGTCGAACGTGGTGACCACGACGACGCGGGTGTGCGGGGCGAGCTGCCGGGTGACCTCCAGACCGTCCAGTCCCGGCATCCGCACGTCCACCAGGCACACGTCCGGACTCAGCGCACGGGCCCGTTCGACCGCGCTGATGCCGTCGGCCACGTCCGCGACGACGGTGATGTCCTGGTGGGCTTCGAGAATCAGCCGGAAGCCCGTCCGGACCATGTCCTGGTCCTCGGCGATCAGCACGGAGATCACGCACGCACCGCCAGCGGCAGCTCGGCCGTCACGAGCCAGCCCTCGCCGGTGGCACCGGCGAAGAAGCGGCCGCCCAGCTCGCTCACCCGTTCCCGCATGCCCACCAGCCCGAACCCGCCCGAGTGCGCCGGCCTCGCGGTGCCGTTGTCCACAACGGACAGCAGCACGGCGGTCGCGGTCAGCCGCACGTCGACCTCCACGCTCGTGGCGTCGTGCGCGTGTTTGCGCGTGTTCGTCAGCGCTTCCTGCACCAGTCGCAAAACCGATCTTCCCAGTTCCGGCCGCACGTCCTGCGGCAGCTCGATGTTCGTCTTCACCGGCAGTCCTGACTTCTCCACCAGTTCCCTGAGGTCTGCGGAGAGGTCGCTCGTGCCCTGCGTGGCCTCGGCGTCGCGCAACGCCCGCACCATCGCCCGCATCGCCCCCAACGCGTCCGTGCCGCCGTTCACTATGCCCGGCAACATTCCACACGCCGCATCTTTGTCCCCTTCGGACACCACGACGGCGGCCTGCGCCTGCACCAGCATGCCGGTGACGTGGTGGGCCACGACGTCGTGCAGCTCCCGCGCCATGTCCAGCCGCTCCTCCCGCCGCGCGCGTTCCTCGGCCGCGGCGGCGAGTTGGGCCTGCGTGCGGTCGCGCATCCGCAGCAGGTACCCGACGCCTGCCGCCGTGAGGGCCACGAGCACGACGCTCGGCACGGCGATGGGGTAGAGGTACTGGACCGTCCGGACGTACGCGGTGAACACGCTGGTGGCCAGGAGAGCGGCGGTGCAGATCGCGGCGGTCGCCGGGGGCGCTGTCCACACCAGCACGACGATCAGCGCGGCGAGAGCGACGGCTTCGGACGCGGTCAGCGGCATCTGGTCGAGCCGCATCAGCTCGGCGAGCCCGGATCGGTGGTGCCGCGACGCTTCCCAGGGGTCGGGAGCCCGCATCGTGACAGCGAGGCTCGCCAGGCACGCGGAGACTGTCGCGATCACGTGGTGGTGGGCGAACGCTGCTGCTGCGACGACGACCGCGATCAGCCCCAGCGTCGTCCACTCCTGGCCCCGGGGCGGCGCGGTGAACACGACCTGGACCGCGAACACGGCGATGATCAACGCGGCGACGATCCAGTGTCGGCGATAGCCAGGCATGATCGCGATCGTAGGAGCAACGGGTGGTGCCTGCTCTCCACCTTCCGGCCGAGGGGCCTGTCCAGTTGGCCAGGTGAAACGCTACTCAACGTTTTCCATCAAGAGTCAACATTGTCTTTCCGGCGGTTGTCCGTCATCCTCCCCGTCAGCAGTGTCGCGGCAAGCTGGGATCGGGTGGCATGAACTCAACAGGATCGAACAACTCCGGGGTGTGGTCGGCGCCGGGCCGGGTGAACCTCATCGGCGAGCACACCGACTACAACGACGGGTTCGTGCTGCCGTTCGCGATCCCGCAGCGGACTCGGGTGGCCGCGACAGCACGCCAGGACGGTGTGCTCACGCTGACGACCGTGGTGGACGGCGAGACGGTGACGGCCGCGCCGCTGCACCTCGCCGACCTGGAGCCGGGGCAGGTGCGGGGCTGGACGGCGTATCCAGCCGGGGTCGCGTGGGTGTTGCGGCAGCAGGGGATCGGCGGCGGCGCGGACCTGGTGATCACCGGGGACGTGCCGCACGGGGCCGGGCTGTCGTCGTCGCACTCGCTGGAGGTCGCCACCGCGCTGGCGCTGCTCGGTCTGGCGGAGGTCGACGCGTCCACGAGCGACGTGGCGAAGTGGGTGCAGCAGGCCGAGAACGACTTCGTGGGCGCGCCGACCGGACTGCTCGACCAGACCGCGTCGCTGTGCTGCACGTCGGCCCACGTGCTGTTCCTGGACGTGCGGTCGGGGCGGCAGGAGCAGGTGCCGTTCGACGCGGCCCGGCACGGCCTGGAAGTGCTCGTGATCGACACTCAGGTGAGCCACTCCCTGGTCTCGTCGGGGTATGGCGAGCGCCGGGCCGGCTGCGAGGAGGCCGCGCGGCTGCGGGGTGTTGCCGCGGTGCGGGACTTGGCCGACGCGGACGGTCTGCCGGAACGGTTGCAGCCGCTCGTCCGGCACGTGCTCTCCGAGAACGCGCGGGTGCTGGAAACCGTTGCGCTGCTTCGGGAAGACCGGTACGCGGAGATCGGGCCGCTGCTGAGCGCCTCGCACGCCAGCCTGCGGGACGACTACCGGGTGTCGTGCACCGAGCTCGACGTCGCCGCGGCGGCCGCCGAGCAGGCCGGTGCGCTGGGTGCGCGCATGATCGGCGGCGGGTTCGGCGGCTCGGCGATCGCGCTCGTGCCGGCGGAGATCCGCGCGGACGTCGAACGTGCGGTGCTGGAAGCCTTTGCCGCGCGTGGTTTCCGGCCGCCGCGGATGTTCACCGCGACGCCGTCGGCAGGAGCCGGCCGGGACTTGTGACTCCGGGCAGTCGGACCGTGACGACAAGACCGCCGCCTGGGCGAGGCGCGAGATCCAGAGCCCCGTCGTGGGCCCGGACGACGCTGGCCACGATGGCGAGTCCGAGGCCGGCCCCGGCGTGCTCGTCGGCGCGGGTCCGCCCGGCGCCGCGGTGGAACGGCTCGGTCAAGGTCGGCACGAGGTCGTTCGTGAGCGGCTGACCCGTGTTCTCGACCCGCAGCACGCTCGCCTGGTGCTGCTGTTCGGTGTGCACGGTGATGCGGCCGGCCGGTTCGTTGTGCACGATCGCGTTCTGGACGAGGTTCGTCACCATGCGCAGCAACAGTTCCGCGGAGCCGGGGGTCCAGGCCGTCGCACCGGTGACGTCGAGCGTGATCCCGCGCTGTTCGGCGAACGGCAGCAGCGTCTCGGCGGCTTCCTCGGCGAGCAGCGACAGGTCGACCTGCGCGCGGGTGAAGCTCCTGCGGTCGCTGCGGCTGAGCAGCAGGAGTGCCTCGGTGAGGTCGATCGCCCTGCTGTTCACCACGTGCAGGCGCTCGATGAGCTCGCGCGTCGGTTCCTCGCGGGCCACGTCGAGCAGCGACTGCGTGATCGCGAGCGGGGTGCGCAGCTCGTGCGAGGCGTTGGCGGCGAACCGCTGGTGTTCGGCGACGTGCGACTCGAGCTGTTCGAGCATCGTGTCGAAGACGTCGGCCAGCTCGCGGAACTCGTCCGTGCGGCCTTCCAGCCGGACCCGCTGGGACAGCTCGCCGTTTGCTGCTTGGCGTGCCACGTCGGCGATCCGGGTGAGTGGCGAGAGCATCCGGCCGGCCAGGAACCAGCCTCCTGCGAGGCCGACCACGGTCAGCCCGGCGAGTGCGATGGCGGCGGGTGGGGCGAAGGTGCGGGACAGCAGGTACAGGTTGGGGGAGACGCCGAGCAGGCCTTGGTCGTTGTCGGGCACGAAGCGCAGCAGGTACATCCAGACCACAGCCAGCAGCACGGCGCCGGTGAGCAGCACGAGGCCGGCGTAGCTGAGCGTGAGCTTGAGGCGGGCGCTCACGTGTCGATCCGGTAGCCGACGCCCGGCACCGTGGCGATGATCCACGGTTCGCCGAGCCGTTTGCGCAGCGCCGACACGGTGATCCGGACGGCGTTGGTGAACGGGTCGGCGTTCTCGTCCCAGGCCCGCTCCAGCAGCTCCTCGGCGCTGACGACACCGCCCTCGGCCGCGACCAGGACCTCGAGCACGGCGAACTGCTTGCGGGTCAGCGCGACGTAGCGCTCGTCGCGGAAGACCTCGCGGCGGAACGGGTCCAGTCGCAGCCCGGCGAGCTCGCGGACCGGCGGCCGGGCGTGCGCGCGCCTGCGGTCGAGGGCACGCAGGCGCAGCACCAGTTCGCGCAGCTCGAACGGTTTGGTCAGGTAGTCGTCGGCGCCGAGCTCGAACCCCGAGGCCTTGTCGTCGATCCGGTCGGCCGCCGTGAGCATCAGGATCGGCATGCCGCTGCCGGAGGCGACGATGCGGCGGGCGACCTCGTCACCGGACGGGCCGGGGATGTCGCGGTCGAGCACCGCGAGGTCGTAGGAGTTGACGCTGAGCAGCTCCAGTGCGGTGTCACCGTCACCCGCGACGTCGGCCGCGATCGCTGCCAGCCGGAGCCCGTCCCGGACGGCTTCGGCCAGGTAGGGCTCGTCCTCGACGATCAGCACGCGCATGCCCGGCAGACTAGACAACGCGGTATATCGGCACCGTATTCTCCGGCGTGCGCCACCAGTGGTACGACAACATCGACGCCAGCCCGGCTCCGGCGGTGTTGAGCAGCACGTCGTCCACAGAGGACACCCGGTCCAGCAGCAGGACGTACTGCGCGACCTCGACCAGGAGAGAACAGCTCGCCGCGAGCGCCAGCACCCGTCCCAGCGATGCCAGTTGCGCGAACCGCAGCGGGACGAAGAAGCCGAGCGCCGCGAAGATCAGCAGGTTGCCGATGATCTGGCCCTCGTCCATCGACACCAGGTCGGCGAACGGCACCAGGCTCAGCACGCCGTGCTTGCCGGGTTCGTTGCCCGGCAACAGGGTCATCCACACCCACGGCACCGTTCCGTGGACCATGCCGACCTCGGCGAACGACCTCCGCCAGCGGTGCGCGGTGCCCTTGCGGCGCCAACCCAGGATCACCGCGATCAGCAGCGCCACCGGCAGGGAGAGCACCATCAGGGCCGCGACGCCGGTGTAGGTGCCGACCCAGTCGTGCCAGTCGTTGAGCATGCCTCCACTCAAGAGGGGCGGCCGTTGCAGGGTCGTATGAGCTTTTCGATATGCCCGCGATATGCAACTGGCTCTATAGCTTCAGTGTTGACTAAATGCAGCTGTCAACCGTGAGGACAACCATCCGAACGACCCGATGTGAGCCATCCTCGACGCAGCTACGTTGGCCTGACCCTGCATACCCTGCGAAGGAGCCCAACGGTGCGAAGAAGATCCCTGCTCTCCACCGCGTTGACGACACTGGTCGTCGCGGCGGCGATGGTCGTCCCTGCGGCCGCCGCCCCCACGACGGTCCTGGCCGCTCCCGACATCGACATCGCCGCGGTCAAGCAGCACCTCGCGCAGTTCCAGACCATCGCCACGCAGAACGGCGGCAACCGCCGATCGACGTCGGCCGGCTACCGGGCGTCGGTGACCTACGTGAAGGACAAGCTCACGGCGGCGGGCTTCACCGTCACCGAGCAGCCCTGCACGTCCGGCTGCAGCACCGGCGCCGGGCCGAACGTGATCGCCGAGTGGCCCGGTGGCAACGCGAACAACGTCTACATGTTCGGCGCCCACCTCGACGGCGTGTCCGCGGGCCCCGGCATCAACGACAACGCCTCGGGCTCCGGAGCGCTGCTGGAGGTCGCTCTCGTCCTGGCCAGGACCAACCCGACGATGCTCAACAAGGTCCGCTTCGCTTGGTGGACCGACGAGGAGCAGGGCCTCAACGGCTCGGAGTTCTACGTCAACCGGTTGCCGTCCACCGAGCGCACGAAGATCAAGACCTACCACAACTTCGACATGATCGGGTCGACCAACGGCGGCTACTTCATCAACAACATCAACGCCGCCCAGTCCACGCACATGAAGGCGTACTGGAACTCCCTGGGCCTGCAACCGGAGGAGAACGTCGAGGGCGTCGGCCGTTCCGACGACGCGTCCTTCAGCAACGCGGGGATCCCGGCGTCCGGCTACGCGATGGGCGCGAGCCGTCAGAAGACCGCAGCCCAGGCCTCGAAGTGGGGTGGCACGGCGGGCAGATCCTTCGACCCGTGCTACCACCAGTCCTGCGACACCACGGCCAACATCAGCGACACGCATCTCAACCGCGCGGCCGACGGCATCGCCTACACCCTGTGGGCGTCGGCGGTCAGCGGCACGCCGGGCGCCGACTTCTCGGTGGCGGTGTCGCCGACGTCCGGCTCCGTGGCGGCGGGTTCGTCGGTGTCGGCCACCGTGCAGACCCAGACGGTCAGCGGCTCGGCACAGTCCGTGCAGCTGTCGGCGTCCGGATTGCCTTCCGGCGCAACGGCTTCGTTCAACCCGGCCTCCGTGACGACCGGCGGCAGCTCGGCGTTGACGATCAGCACCACGACGTCGACCCCGTCGGGCACCTACCCGGTCACGATCACCGCGACCGGCACGGTGACGCACACCGCGACCTACTCCCTGACGGTCACCGGTGGCCCCGGCGGCAGCTGCAGCGGCACCAACCCGAACGACGTCGCGATTCCGGACGTGGGTGCGGCCGTGGACAGCGACATCGTGATCTCCGGGTGCTCCGCGACCCCGTCCACCGCCTCGACGGTGGCGGTGAACATCCGGCACACCTACATCGGTGACCTGACGGTGGCCCTGATCGCACCGGACGGCTCGTCGTACTCGCTGCACAACCGGTCCGGCGGCAGCACCGACAACATCAACCAGACCTACACCGCCAACCTGTCCGGTGAGGCCGCCAACGGCACGTGGAAGCTCCGCGTCCGCGACCTCGCGGCGGTCGACGTCGGCAACATCGACACCTGGACGCTCAACCTGAACCCGTAAGACGCTGGTCGTGCGCCCTGCCCGTGTGGCCGGGCGCACGTTCACAACCAGCGCTTTCCGTGAAAGATAGCTCAGAAATAGATTGAACCGTTTTCGTTCTTGACGGCTCAGTCGGCCGGGACAACACTGCCTCGACAACTGCTCACAACACGGCGCCGGGGGTCGACGTTGCCGGGTCCAGGAATCGTCCGCCGCTTCTGGTGGGGCGCGAACCAGCACGCGAGGGTCGCCGTGATGTGCCTCGGTGTCCTCACCGCGCTGGCCACCACCGCGGCAGCGGGCTTCCTCGGTGACCCGGCTCCGCAGCAAAGCGTGCCGGACGCCGGGCGCGGTGTGGTGCACAGAGGCGACTCGTTCGAGGTGACCGTCCACACGGTGTCCGATGTGGACCTGTTCGAGGGCACGGAACCCGCCACCGCGCTGCCGTTCCACGCGCGGGTCGTCGGGGTCGGCCGGATCGCGGACTGCTGGCTGCCGGAGTCCCGGGCCACCGCGCAGAACCTGTTGCGGGGCAAGACCGTGCGGCTCACCGTGAAGAAGGACGTCGACTCCGACAGCGATCGGATCGCCGTCGACGTGCAGCTGCCGAACGGGCTCGACTACGCCCAGACCCTCGTGCACGACGGCATGGCGCCGGCGGACCCGTCGTCGCGGGACGAGCTCGCAGCGGTGGAAACCGTTGCCCGGCAAGAAAACCGCGGTCTCTGGGCAGCGGCGTGCACCCGCATCGAAACGGCGCCGTCCACTACGACTTCATCTTCCACTCCGGCCCCAACGACGACGACCACGACTACCCCTCCTGTAATCACGACGGAGACCACGGCGCCGCGACCGCCCAAGCCGCCGGTCACGACCACGCCGCCGGATGACGAGTGGGACGACGACATCTGGCTGGGCAAGATCTGTTTCAAGGAAGGCGCGCGGCGGACGTCACCGAACGGCGAGGAGATGGTCTGCGCCCGCAACGGCCGCAACCAGCTGAGGTGGCGTCGTGCGGACTGAGGACGGCATCGACCTGTTCAGCAAGCCGGCCGAGCCGGCGCCCGTCGAGGCGCTCGGCAAGCCACCACGCGGCCTGACCGACGACGGCTGGGTGCGCACGACGGGCTGGCTGCAGGTCGGCGACCACCCGGTGAGCTCGGTCCACGTCGCCGCGCTGGCGGGTCTGCTGTGGGCGCTGGCCGGTGCGGCCGTGCTGGTTCAGGATTTTCCCGTTGCCGCAGGGGTTCTGGTGCTCGCGACGCCGGTGCTGTTCGGCTTCGCGTGGTGGCTGTTCATCGCGTGGGTGCGGCCGGCTTCCGTGGCGCGCAACGTGCTGGCGAAGCGCGCGGACGAGTTGGCGCCGGGCGACCTCGTCCGGCTGTACGGTTCGATCGGGCCGGTCGCTCAGGTGGCCGAGGTTTCCGTGTCCGGGGACGTCGGCGTGACGTTCCAGGGCGGGCTGCAGGAGTCGTGGGCGCCCGACCGGGTGGTGCACGTGGCCGAGTTGCTCAGCTGACTACCAGACCGGCACTCGGGAGTTCGTCCACTGCGTGCCACCGCAGGCCTGGCACGCCGCCTCGAAGGTCGTGCAGCGCTCGACGCCTTGCGCTTGCAGCTCGACGAAGTGCACGTAGGGCTCGCGAGCCGTGGTGGTGCCGTCGGTGACCATGCGCGGGATCGCCCAGCTGGCCCACGCGGTGGCAGCCAAGTTCGTGAGGTCCGTTGCCCGGACGAATTCCTGACCGCAGCACCGGCGTTGGTGCAGCCGGACGTCGTGGGTGAAGATCCCGTGCACCTGGACGAATCGTTCGGGCGGTTCCGCAGCCGTCAGTGCGGTGATGTGGGCGAGTTGGGCTGTCGACGTCTCCACCCAGATGTCGCCGAGCATCCACCGATCGTTGAAGGAGCCCATCCCGCCGAACGCGCGACGGTGGTGATCGGTGCGTCGGCTGGTTCGCCAGAGCTCGACGTCTTCGCGCATCCACGCCTGCCAGTGCTCGTCGCCGGCCTCACCGAGGGCGTCGACGAGCGCGACGAGGGCCCGTTCGTACAGCTCGCCGGCCAGGCCCGCGGCGACGGCCAGCACCGGCGGCTCAACCGCAGACGCGCTCAACCAGCACCTGCCAGCTGTCGATCAGGTTGCCGACCACCGGCTCCGGCCCGTCTGCGGAGCGCAGGTACAGCAGGATCGGCCCCTCCAGCGCGGCCACCAGCTGCAACGCCAGGGTGCCGCTGGCCGCCACGTCCGGACACGCCTCGTTCAGCAGCATCTGCACGTGGAACAGCGACGGGCTGTCGTTGACCGATTGGCCCGGGTCGAGCGCCGCGCGGGCCAACACGGTGTGCTCCATCAGGAACTCCAGCCGCGCGCGGCCGAACGCGACCAGCCGCTCGACCGCCGGCGCGCCGGGACCCAACGGTGGCGGGCCGCTCAGCACCCGCGCCTGGAACTGCCTTTCCTCCTCGTCGAACAGCGCGAGGAAGATGCCCGCACGGGTGCGGAAGCGGCGGAACACCGTGCCCTTGCCGAGCCCGGCGCGTTCGGCGAGGCCGTCCATCGTGACCTTGTCGGCGCCCAGCTCGGCGACCATCTGCCGGGCGACGTCGATCAGGTGGGCGCGGTTGCGCGCGGCGTCGGCCCGCTCCTCGCGGGGTTGGCCCAGCGGCAGCGCGACAGGTTCCACGTCCGGAACGCTACCCGCCCGCACGGGTTCGGGATGAACGGCGCTTCTGTGCACCTGAGGTGGACAGAAGCGCCGTTCATCGCTTCATGGCCGCAGATGCTCGACGACCACGCCGTGCTCCTCGGCCAGCCGCTCGGCGATCAACGAACGGTGACACGCCTCCGGATCGGCCTCGACGCAGAACAACGCCGAAACCGAGCCACGAGGCACGATCGGCGCCAGGTCGGCGCGAGCGAGAATCTCGACGAGGTAGTGGCGGACGTACTCGGCGGCGAGCTCGTGCCGGGACCGCTTGCCGACCCCTTGGCGATCGTCCTCCGCGTACTGGAGCCGGCGCATCTCCGTGGTCGGCGCGAGCTCCGGGTGGTGCTCGTAGCCGATACCGGCTTCGGCCAGCAGAGCCTGCAACCGCTGCGAGTTGGCCCAGGCGTACTCGGGCCCGCGCACCCCCGCGGCGCTGGCGCACGTCGAGCAGCAGGCGGACGTCCGCCTGCCGCAACCGCTGCAGGAACGACTCGGCGTCGAAGCCGTACACGCCGATCGTCACCACTTTGCTCACCCGACGGCGGTCCCTTCGAGTTCGACCAGCAGGCCGGGGAGCGCGAGCCGGGTTACCCCGAGCATCGTGGCCGCCGGCGCCACCCCGGCGGCACCCAGCCGCGCCGCCAGCACCCCGTAGTGGGCGAACAGCAGATCGACGTCCGTGGTGTAGACGTTGAGCCGCACCAGGTTCGCGAGCGACATGCCGGCCTCCTCGAGCACAGCTTCGAGGTTGTCGAGGCTCAGCGCCAGTTGAGCGGCCATGTCGCCGTCGTGCTGCGGCTTGCCGTCCTCGCCCATCGCGGCCTGGCCCGAGCAGTAGAGGGTCCTGGTGTGCCCGGAGACGAGCTCGCCCTGGTTGAACCCCAGCTCGGCCGACCACGACACCGGGTTGACCGCCGTTCGTTGCACTGCCACTTGAAAACTCCATTCGACTTGGTGCAGACAGCCTCTCAACCAATCACGACATCTTGTGTCGTGTTTTCCGGTAGTTTCCGATCATGCGCGCCGACCGGTTGGTCTCGCTCGTGTTGCTGCTGCGCCAACGCGGCCGGCTGTCCGCCACAACCCTGGCGCGCGAGCTGGAGGTGTCCACCCGGACCGTGTTGCGCGACATCGAGGCGTTGTCGGCAGCAGGTGTCCCGGTCTACGCCGAACGCGGCCGGCACGGCGGGTTCGCGCTGTTGCCCGGTTTCCAGACGGAGCTCACCGGGCTGAACCACGACGAGACCCTCGCGCTGCTGACCTCGGGCGTGTTCGGGCTGGGCTCAGCGCTCACCTCGGCCATGCGCAAGGTCGTCGACGCGTTGCCGGAAAGCCATCGCGACGTGGCCGAGCGGTTCCTGGTCGAGCCCGAGACCGACCTGCTGTCCCGGCGAACGCCCACCGAGGAGGTGCCCGCCGCGGCGATGGCCGAGATCCGGCGTGCGGTCCTCGCCGGACACCAGCTGCGCATCCACTACGCGGCCACGAACCAGCCGCCGCGGTGGCGCACGGTCGACCCGATCGGACTGGTCACGGTCCGCGACCGCGGCTACCTGCTGGCCACGAGGTCCGGCGCCGACCGCACCTACCGGCTCTCCCGCGTGCTGGCCGCGGAGGCGCTCGAAGAACCGGCGCAACGGCCACCCCAGGTCGACCTCGACCGGGTCTGGCGGGAACGCTGCACGCAGTTCCTGTCGAGCGGTCACATCGCCGTTCTGGTTCGCGTGCAACCGAACCGGCACGAGGACCTGCTGAAGACCGCGGTGGCCGTCCGCACGGCCGAACCCGATGCGGACGGTTGGCTGAAGCTTGAGGCGACTTTTCAAGATCTGTGGCACGCCGAATGGGCGCTGTGGCAGCTTGGTGTGCAGGCGGAAGCTCTGGCGCCGCAGTCGTTGCGCACCGCTCTGCACGATCGCGCGGCGGCCATCGCAGCCCGCTACCGCCCGTCTCAGCTGGTGGTTTGACAGTTGACAGTCGAGCCGGGGTGGATTAATCAGTCATCCGAGGTGGACGGGGCCACCTGACGGCATTCCATGGCTACGAGGTGGCGAATGACAGAGGAGTTGCCGGAGATCCCCGGATTCCGGTACGTCCGACCGCTCGGCAAGAACGTGCACCTGTACCGCGACGACGGCGGCGAGGTGGCGGTGAAGCTGCTCGTCGACCCGGCGCGCGCGGCCGAGATGCGCACGGTGCTCCGCCTCGGTCACCCCGGCATCGTCACCGTGCACCGCGCCGGGCGCACCCGTGCCGGACTGCTGTACCTGGTGATGAAGTACTACACCGGCGGTGACGCGGGCGCACTGGCGCCACTGCGGTTCGAGCGGGTCGTGGAGATGGGCGTCCAGCTCGCCGACGCACTGCACACGGCGCACCAGGCCGGGGTCGTGCACCGGGACGTGAAGCCGGCCAACGTCCTGCTCGACGAGAGCGGGCAGGCGTGCCTGACCGACTTCGGCGTGCTCGGCCGCGACCGCCTGCCGTGGACCGCGCCCGAGGTGATCACCAGCGGTTCCTACAGCGTCCGGGCTGATGTCTTCTCGCTCGCGGCCACGCTCTGGCACCTGCTCACCGGGCACCCGCCGTTCGTGGTGCCCCGCGGCAACAACACGCACGCCGCCCTGGAGCAACGCATCCTGCGCGGCAGTCCTCCGCCGACCGGACGGGCGCCGCAGCCGCTGGAAGTCCTGCTGCAAAGGTCGATGTCCGCCGATCCCGCCCTGCGCCCGGCGTCCGCGGAGGAGTTCGGGCTCCGGTTGCGGGCGATCCACGGCGGGCCCGTCGCGTCCACTTCGGACGCTGTCGCGGTCCACGTCGCGGATCCGGCACCGCGCAAGCGAAAGCGTTGGCCGGTCTATGCGACGGTCGCCGCGGTGGCCGTCGGCGTGCTCGGCACCGGCGGAGTCCTGCTGCTCGACGACAAGTCGCTGCCCACCTCGCCGGAGAAGGTGCAGCCACAGGCCGCCGCGGACGGGGCGAGCGGGCCGTCGAGCAAGGTGACCGTCAACGTGGCCCGCATGAACCCCACGACGTTGCGGTTCTCGTGGACCTACCCCTCGCCGGCGCAGGGCGACAAGTTCGCCTGGCGCACCAACGACGAGCTGAAGTCGGGCACGGTCGAGCAGCCCACCATCGAGCTCTACGCGCCGGGTGCGCTGTGCATCCAGGTGCGGATCGTCCGCGCCGACGGCAGCAACGCGAGCGACAACACCTGGTCACCGGAGGGCTGCGGCTTCTGACCGGACGGATCCGCCGAGCGCGAGCACCAGGTACGCCACCGCGAGCGCGATCACCGCTGAGGAGACCGAGCCGGACAGCAGCACGCCGCCCGCGGCACTGCCGAGCGGGAAACCGAGGGAGGTCACCGCAGCACGCGCACCGGTGACCTGTCCGCGCACGTCGTCGGGCACAGCGCGCTGGAACAACGAGCGTTCGATCGCGTAGAACGGCCCCCAGAGGAACGACGCCACGGCGACGAGCGCGGCAGCAACGGGAAGCGAGCTCGTGGCCGCCAACCCGGCCAAGGCGGGCACCCCGGCCGCGATCACCGCGGGCAGCCTCGCCCACGCCGGCAGCCGCAGGAACAGCGGAAGTCCACACAGGACACCGCACAGCCCGCCCGCTCCCGCCGCGCCGAGCAGCACGCCGTACGCCAACGCGCCGTCGTGCAGCACGTTGCGCGCGTACACCGGGTACAGCAGGTCGGTGACCCCGCTCAGGAAGAGGAACCCGGCAGCGCAGAGCGTGAGCACCACGGCTGCCGGACACCTGGCGAGCAGGGCGAACGCCGGCCGGGCGGGGCCTGCCCCGGCGGTGGCGCTCAGCTCCGGCAGCCCGAAGCACAGCAGGCTCATCACCGCGAAGCTGACCGCGTCCACCGCGAGCGCCGCGCCGATCCCGGCCGTGCCGACGAGGAACCCGGCCGCCGGAGGCCCCGCGATGTAGGCGAGCTCCCAGTTCACCGAGATCAGCGAGTTCGCCGATTCGAGGTCCTCGTCGTCGATCAGCCGCGGCACCAGCACGCCCTCGGCCACCTCGCTGACCGCCGCGAGGGCCGCGCTCGCGGCGGCGGCCACGCAGATGTGCGTCACGCCGAGGCTGCCGAAGTGGTGCAGCACCGGCAACACCGCGATGAGCAGACCGCGCAGCGCGTTGTCCCAGCCCAGCAGCAACCGAACCGGACACCGGTCGAGCAGCCTGCCCGCGACCGGTCCGCACACCAGGATCGGCAACCCGGAGCACAACAGCACCAGGCCGAGCTCGCGCGGTCTCGCCAGGTCCAGCACCAGCCAGGACAACGCGACGACGGTGAACGCGCTGCCGCACCGCGACACCATCATTCCCAGCCAGAACCGCCGGAAAACCGGATTGCGGACAGCACGCAGATAGCCCTGGAAAGTGCGTCGCATGCGCCGGACGTTAGCGGAATGATTAATGGAATGGCATTTCTGAATGCAACGGATGATTTAATTAAAATGGTGGGGTAGATACATCAAGCCAGCTTGATGTATCGTGGCCGGGTGCCGACTGCGGAGTCTGGAACGTTGCCGCTGTTCCTGCGGCTGCTGGGCGACCCGTTGCGCTGGCGGCTGGCCCGTGAGCTCGCCGCCGGTGACCGCCGGGTGCGCGAGCTGGTGGCTGCCGTCGAACAGCCGCAGAACCTCGTCTCGTACCACCTGCGGCAGCTGCGGGAGGCCGGTCTGGTCACGTCGCGGCGAAGCAGTTTCGACGGCCGCGACACCTATTATCACCTCGATTTGGAACGCTGTGCGCAAGCGTGGTCCGAGGCAGGCACCGCACTGCATCCCGCCCTGGGCCCACGCGAGGGCACGCCCGCGAGCAAACGGGTGCTGTTCCTCTGCACCGGCAACAGCGGCCGCTCTCCGATGGCCGAGGCGCTGCTGCGGCACCGGGCTCGGCAGGTCGAGGTGGCGAGCGCCGGCAGCCAGCCCAAAGCGTTGCACCCCAACGCGATCCGGGCGATGGCCGAGTACGGCATCACGTTGCGGCACCAGCCCACGCAGCTGGACTCGGTGCGCCGCAACCGGTTCGACCTGGTGATCAGCCTGTGCGACCGGGTGCGCGAGGTGCTGCCCGTCTTTCCCGGCTCGCCGCGACTGATCCACTGGAGCCTCCCGGAGCCCGACGACTACCCGGCTTTCCGGCACATCGCGGCCGAACTCGACCGCCGCATCCGATTCCTGCCCGTCCATCAGGAGGTCTGAACATGACCACCGATCTGACCGATCTTGTGAGCGTGCGCTATCTCGTCGACGACGTGGACACCGCGCTCGCCTTCTACACCGAGCACTTCGGGTTCGAGGTGCGGACGAACTTCGCCCCGGCGTTCGCCGACGTGGTGCGCGGCAACCTGCGCCTGCTGCTCAGCGGCCCGGCCAGCTCCGCCGCACGTCCCATGCCGGACGGCAGCACGCCCGGCCCCGGCGGCTGGAACCGCATCCACCTGATCGTCACCGACATCGAGGCCGAGGTCGACCGGCTGCGCGCCGCGGGCGTCGAGTTCCGCAGCGACATCGTCAAGGGGCCGGGAGGGCAGCAGATCGTGCTCGACGACCCGGCCGGCAACCCGGTCGAACTGTTCCAGCCCGCCTGATCAGCCGTGGCTATGGTGTCGTCGTGAGCACCTCGCGCGACGACTACCGGCACTGGCAGCGGATTCCGACCCGGTGGGCGGACAACGACGTCTACGGGCACGTGAACAACGTCGTCCACTACGCGTTCATGGACACGGTGATCAACACCTGGCTGATCGCCGCCGGGCTGGACATCCAGGCCGGTCAGCAGATCGGGCTGTGCGTCGAGTCGCACTGCAACTACCGCGCCTCGGTCTCGTTCCCGGACGCGCTGGACGCGGGACTGCGCGTCGGGCACCTCGGCCGGTCCAGCGTGCGCTACGAGGTCGGGTTCTTCCAGGAGGGAAGCGACGAGGTCGTGGCGGACGGCCATTTCGTGCACGTCTTCGTCGACCGGACGACCCGCAAACCGGTGGAGATTCCGGCACACCTGCGCACGGCGATGGAAGGCCTGGTGGTCAGGTGAAGACCCGCGGTGCGGTGCTGACCGGTGTCGGCGAGCCGCTCGAGATCGTCGACCTGGAACTGGACCCGCCCGGTCCCGGCGAGCTGCTGGTGCGCGTGCACGCCACCGGCCTGTGCCACTCCGACCTGTCGGTGATCGACGGCTCGCGCATCCGGCCGTTGCCCATGGTGCTCGGCCACGAGGCGGCGGGCGAGGTCGTCGAGGCCGGTCCGAACGCCGAGTTCAAGCAGGGCGACCACGTCGTGCTGTCGTTCGTACCCGCGTGTGGTGCGTGCCGACCGTGCGCGTCCGGACGGCAGGCGTTGTGCGAACCGGGCGCCGCCGCCAACCGCGAGGGCACGCTGCTCAGCGGGCACCGCCGGTGGACGCTGCCGGACGGCACGCGGCCGCACCACCACCTCGGCGTGTCCGGGTTCGCCGAGTACACCGTGATCTCCGATCGGTCGGCGACCCGAGTGCCCGCAGATCTGCCGCTCGACGTCGCCGCGCTGTTCGGGTGCGCCGTGCTGACCGGTGCGGGCGCCGCGTTCTACAGCGCGCAGGTCGTGCCGGGGGACCGGGTCGCGGTCTTCGGCCTCGGCGGCGTCGGCCTGGCCGCGGTGCTCGCGGCGATCACGGCGGGCGCGACCCAGGTCGTCGCGGTGGACGTCGTCGAACACAAACGGCAGCTCGCCCGCAGCCTCGGCGCCACGCACGACGCCGCCGGGGGACCGGACGTCGTGCAGCACGTCCGCGACCTCACCGGCGGCGGCGCGGACAAGGTGATCGACACGACCGGCGTCGCGGCCGTGCTCGAACAGGCTTACGCCGCAACGGCTGTCGGCGGCACGACGGTCACGGTCGGGCTGCCGCACCCGGACCGGACCGTCACCCTGCCCGCGCTGAACCTGGTCGCCGAGGAACGCACGCTCAAGGGCAGCTACCTCGGTTCGTGCGTGCCGCGCCGGGACGTGCCCCGGTTCGTCGACCTGTACCGGGCGGGCCGGTTGCCGGTCGACGGGCTGCTGTCCGGCCGGCTCGACCTGACCGAGATCAACGAGGGATTCGCCAAGCTCGCGTCCGGTGAGGCGGTGCGGCAGGTCGTGGTCATGTGAGCCGTTGCCGGATCTCGGCTTTGAGCACCTTGCCCACTTTGGACCGCGGCAGGTCGGGCCAGATCTCGACCTGCTTCGGCGCCTTCACGCTGCCGATCTGCTCCTTCACGAACGCGATCAACGCGGCGGGGTCGGCGTTCCCGGCGGCGCGCAGCTGCACGACCGCCGTCACCCGCTCACCCCACTTGTCGTCGGGCAGCCCCACCACGGCGCTGTCCTGGACCGCGGGATGGGCCTGCAACGCCTGCTCGACCTCGGCCGAGTACACGTTGAACCCGCCGGTGATGATCATGTCCTTGGCCCGGTCGACGATGTAGAGGTAGTTGTCCTCGTCGAGGTAACCGATGTCGCCGGTGTGATGCCAGCCAAAGGCGCTCACCTCGGCAGTTGCGGCGGGATTCTCGTGATACCCCGCCATCACCAACGGCCCGCGGACAACGATCTCGCCGCGTGTGCCCGCAGGTAGTAGTTGACCGTCCGAAGCCATGATCGCGACCTGGGTCAGCGGCGTGGGCCGGCCAGCCGAGGACAGCCGGGCGGTGGCGATCGAGCCGTCCGGCAGGAAGTGATCGGCCGGGGCGAGCGTGGCGATCATGTTCGGCGCCTCGGTCTGCCCGAACAGCTGACCCATCACCGGCCCGATCCGCTGCAACGCCTCGGTCAGCCGCACCGGGGACATCGGCGCGGCGCCGTACCAGAGGCACTGCAGCGAACCGAGGTCCGTCGAGTCCAGGGCGGGGTGGTCGAGCAGGCCGTAGATCACCGTCGGCGGCAGGAACGCGTGCGTGATCCGGTGGTGCTCGATCAGCCGCAGGAACTCGCCGAGGTCCGGGGCCGGCATGATCACGGTCTCGCCGCCCAGCGCCATGATCGGGAACGTCAGCACACCCGCCGAGTGCGTCAACGGCGCCAGCGCGAGATAACGCGGCCGATGGCTGAACGGGTAGCTCATCAACGTCAGCGCGGTCGCGGTCTCCAGGTTGTGCCCGGTCAGCCGCACGCCCTTCGGCCGCCCCGTCGTACCACCGGTTCCGGCCAGCACGCAGAGATCGTCGTCGGCCACGCTCACCGGCTCGGGCTCGCGGCCGTGCCGCGCAAGCCAGTCGGTGAACGAGATCGCGCCTTCGACCTCGCCGTCCAGGCACACCAACCTGGTCAGCGCCGGCAGCTCGCCGCGGATCCGCTCGACCAGCGGCGCGAACTTCGACTGGAAGAACAGGCACCGGCAGCCGAACAGGTCGAGCAGCTCGCGGTTCTCCGCGGCCTCGTTGCGCGGGTTGACCGGGCACCACACCGCTCCGGCCCGCGAGATGCCGTAGACACACGTGAGGGCCAGCGGGTCGTTGGCCGACAACACCGCGACGCGGTCTCCCGGCCCGATTCCGCTGTCCTGCAACGCTCCCGCGATGGCACGGGAGCGTTGCTGCACGTCGGCGTAGCTCTGCGAGACGCCGCTGACGGTCAGGCAGGGCGCGTCGCCGCCGAGCGACGCGCCCTTGTCCAGGTAGTCGCTGAGTCGCATCAGCGGTGCGCTTCGACGATCGGGTCGAGCACCAATCCGAACGACCGCAGCGCGCCCAGCAGCTCCCGGTGGCCGAACGCCTGGCAGCCAGAGGCGAACCCGATGCGGCGTGGTGCGTCCTGCAGCAGGTGCACGGCGGCGTGCACGTTCAGCAGCGCCGTCTGCTTGTAGTTGCAGTTGCCGTGGATGACGCAGTGCGCGCGGCCGAGCGGTCCGGACGCGTGCACGGAGTCCAGCGAGATGTTGATCCGCGGGTTCTCGCGCGGCGGCATCTCGCTGCGCACCTGCGCGGAGAACTCGTCGACGATCCGGTACTTCTCCTCGTCCGACTTGCCTTCCATCTGCTGCAGCGCCGCGGTGACGATCTGCGGCACACCGAGCATCAACGGCCGGTTGAACACCCCGCCGAGTGCCCGTACCGACGCCACCCGCGGATCCCTCTTGAACCACACCGGATGCGCGGTGCCACCCCACGGCAGCGCCAGGCCCAGCTCGTGCTGGCCGGGCACGACGAGCTCGTACAGGCCCGCGTCCGCCGGCCATTCCACGTACTCGTTCTGCTCCAGGTAGTACGCCTTGGCGAACGCGGCGTTGGTGAGGATCGTGTTCGTGGAAGCGACGGTGGGATAGCCCTTCCAGAACACCCCGATGTCCAAAGTGTCCAGTCCGGGCGTCTCCAGGCAGATCTGCGCGGCGATCTCGCCGACCGTGTACATCTGCGCGAGGCCAGGGGAGAGCAGCAGACGCTGTGCGGCGAACTCGGCGCCGTACTGCGCGTCGGCGTCGATCATCCAGTCCTGCTCGCCGTTGGTGTCGGTGTAGTGCGCACCGACGTTGAGGCTCGCCCGCACCGCCTCGTGGCCGTAGCGGGAGAACGGGCCGACGGTGTTCAGCACGACCTGCGCGCCGGCGAACGCCTCGGTCAGCGCCGCCTCGGTGTGCTCGACCTCGAGGATCTCGTAGTCGACGGTCTCGATGCCGGGCACGGCGTCGACCGCTTCCTTGACGCGCTTGCCGTCCCGGCCGGCGGCGAGGAACGGCACCCCGTACTCGCGCAGGTACTCGCAGATCAGGCGGCCCGTGTAACCGGAGGCGCCGTAGACGACGACAGGCTTGCTCATCACATCCCCATCCCGCCGTCGACCGGCAGACCAGCGCCGGTGATGAACTTCGAGGCGTCCGAGGCGAGGAACACCACCGCGTCGGCCATGTCGTCGACCTGCCCGAGCCGGCCGAGCGGCGTCAGTTCGACGACCGCTCCCGCTGCCGCTTCCGGTGAGGGGAACAGGCCGAGGTTGGCGCAGTCGACGGCCAGCTGGTTGCCCATCGCGGTGGGGGTGAGGCCGGGGTAGATGCAGTTGACCCGCACGCCGTAGCCGAGCTTGCCCGACTCCGCGGCGGCCACCCTGGTGAGCCGGTCGATGGCGGACTTGGTCGCCGAGTAGACGCTGATGCCGGGGAAGGCGATGGTCGCGGCGACCGAGGCGACGCTGATGATCGAACCGCCGTTGCCGGCCGCACCGCCCGGACGCATGGCACGCAGCCCGTGCTTCATGCCGAGGGCCGTGCCGAGCACGTTGACGTCGAGCATCTTGCGGATGTCGGCGGTCTCCAGCTCGGTGATCAGGCTGGTGATCTCGACGCCCGCGTTGTTCACGAGGATGTCGAGCCCGCCGATCGCCTCGACGGCCGTGTTCACCGCGGAGGCCCAGCTGGCGTCGTCGGTGACGTCCAACGGCACGAACTCCGCCGTCGCGCCCGAGTCGCGCAACGCCTGGGCGGTCTGCTTGCCCTCGTCCTCCAGGACGTCGCCGATCAGGACCGCCGCGCCTGCCGCGGCGAGCGCTTCGGCCATCCCGGCGCCCAGCCCGCGTGCACCTCCGGTGACCAGCGCTTTTCGTCCGCTCAGCTGATAGCTCGTCATTGAGTTCGCCTCCTCGGTGAGATGGCTCACACCGTACCTCCGTCTGGACGACCGTCAAGTTTTTCTTTGACAACTGTCCAAGATTCTTTGGACGAACGGTCAGCGGTTGTCGCGACGGGAGTTAGGATCGGCAGCGTGACCGACGTCGCTGAGAGCAAGCAGGACCGGATCGCCCGCCGGCAGGTCGACAAGTTCGACGCCCGGCGGACCGAGCTCGCCGTGGCGACGCTGCACACGCTCGCCGAGCTGGGCTACGCCCGCACGAGCCTGCGGGAGATCGCGCAGAACTCCGAGTTCTCCCACGGCGTCCTGCACTACTACTTCGCGGACAAGCGCGACCTGATCATCGAAGCGGTCCGCCAGTACGAGCGGGTCTGCGTGACGCGCTACGACGAGGTGGTCGCCCACGCGACCGGCCCGCAGCAGCTGCGCGACGAGTTCGTGGCGATGTTCTTCGACACCCTCGTCGAGGACGCGACCCTGCACCGGCTCTGGTACGACCTGCGCAACCAGAGCCTGTTCGACGAGTCCTTCCGGGCCGACGTGCTGGAGATCGACGGCCACCGGGAAGCCATGGTGTGGCGGGTGATCAGCCGTTACGCCGAGCTGCGCGAGGGCGTACCAGCCGCGTCGCAAGGGACTGTCTACGTGACGTTGGACGGCATCTTCCAGAGGGCACTGCTGCACCACCTGACCGGCAACGCCGAGACGGTCGCGTCGTTGCGTGCCGAGCTGCCGGACGTAATCGACCTGTTGGTGACCAACGGCGCTTGATCACGTCGCTATGGTGGGTGAGGGCCGCCGCCCGACGAAGGGACATTCGTGATGAGGCGGCCCCTGCTTCCCGCTCTCCTCGCTGTGGTGCTGGCCCTCTGCGGCCTGACATTTGCTGCTGAACCTGCCACGGCCCAGCAGTCACCGCGTTCGGCGATCTACGGCGGTGGTCCGTTCTACGCCGACGGCCAGGCCGTGATGAACACCCTGCGCGCCTCCGGGTTCACGACCGTGATCCTGTGGAGCATCCACGTCCACCCCAACGGCGACCTGTACTACAACGACGTCCTGATCGTGCAGAACGGCAGGTACGTCGGCGGTCCCGGCTGGCCCGCGCGGTTGCGAACGCTCAAGCAGGCACCCACGAGCGTCAACCGGATCGAGGTGTCGGTCGGCGCCTGGGCCGTGCCGGACTGGGAGAACATCGCCAAGCTGATCAGCGCGCAGGGCACCGGCTCGTCGAGCATCCTGTACCGCAACTTCCAGGCGCTGAAGGCCGCCACGGGCGCGGACGCGATCAACAACGACGACGAGTCGTACTACCAGGTCGGGCCGACCGCGGCGTTCGCGCGGATGGCCGCCGGGCTCGGGTACTCGAAGTTCACGTTCGCGCCGTACACGAACCAGTCGTTCTGGGCGAGCCTGAAGAGCAACCTCGGCTCACTGGTCGACCGCGTGTATCTGCAGGGGTACGCGGGCGGCGCGGGCAACAACCCGGCCACGTGGAACCGAGCGCTCGGCATGACGGTGGATCCCGGGCTGTGGAGCAAGCACGGGTCGGGGTGCTCGGCGGGTGACTCGCCCGCGACCGTCGAGAGCAAGATGCGGTCGTGGCGCGGCTCGGCCGGGATCGCCGGCGGCTTCATGTGGCTTTACGACGACATGAAGAAGTGCTCGGCGCAGGGGACCGCGGCGGCCTACGCGCGCGCGATCCGCAACGGCGTCTCCTAGTCCAGGAGTTTGCGCAGCTCGGCTTCGAAGTCGAAGTGGTCGTTCTCGTGTCCGGGGGCGACCACGTCGTACGTGGAGTTCAGGAACTCCTGCAGCTCCGAGGAGCGCACGTGGAAGACCGCCTGCGACACGTCCGACCGCAGCTCGAGCACGGCGGTCGTCGAGTTGTGCGGACGCAGCCGCACGTCGCCGGCGCCGGCGGTGGTGATCAGGCCGTCGGCGAGGAGGTCACGGCTGACCAGCCACACCGTCTCCTGGCGTCCCATGCGGAACGTCATGGTCACGGCGTGCGGGTCGTCGGCGCGATAGCCGAGCTCGACCTCCACGGGCATGGGGCGCCCGGACGGAGCGATGAAGGCGAAGACGGACTCGGCGCCCACTCGTGTCACGTTCGTCATGCCTTCCTAGACGCGCGGCAACCGCCGTGGATGCCTCGCTCAGGAAAAGCGATCGGAACGTGATTTTCAATGGGCCTGAAGTATGACGTTTGACAACGGTCACGCCGGGTTGCCGCGCGGACGCAGACGGCCACCGGGAAGCGGTGGTGCGGGCAAACGGGCGCCGCCGTAACCCTCCACTCGGCCGAACCTCTCGGTCTCCGCCTGCCACTCGTCTCGATACGCGACGATCTCGTCGTGGGTGCGTCCGACGAAGTTCCACCACATCACGATGTCCTCGCCGAACGGCTCACCGCCGAGCAGCACAACCCTTGCACCGTCCCGAGTTGAGAGGGCCAGCGAGTCGCGGCCGGTGCCGGCGTAGCCGAGCGCGCCCGGCGTGAGAGCGGTCTCCTGGAGGGTCACGTCGCCGGTGTCGAGCAGCACGCCGTGCTCGAATTCAGGCCTCACATCGAGCGTGATCGTTGCCCCTGGGGGCAGGACGATCTCCGCGCCGAGCAGCGGAGTGAACGTCGTCACAGTGGACGTCGATCCGGCCAGTTCGCCGAGGAACACGCGGACCTCGGCGCCGTCGACGTGGACGGTCGGCGGGACGTAGTGCTGGAAGTCGCGCGGGGCGTCGCGGTGCGCGTCGGGCAGTGCGAGCCACAGCTGGACGCCGTGCAGGACGGTGGAGGCCGGCGTCGACACCTCGGAGTGCGCGATGCCGCGGCCGCCGGTCATCAGGTTGAGCTCGCCGGGACGCACGAACGCGTGCACGCCGAGGCTGTCGCGGTGCTCGATCTCGCCGGTGAACAGCCAGCTGACCGTCTGCAGGCCGGTGTGGGGGTGCGGGGCGACGTCCATCTTCACGTCGTCGGGACCGTAGTGGTCGCAGAAGCACCACGCGCCGATGAGTGAGCGCTGCTTCTGCGGCAACGTACGGCGCACCGACATGGCGCGCGGACCGCCCAGCGGCACGTCCCGCGGCTCCAGGACCTCGACGGAGCCGGGGGTGGAGGTGCACGTCACTTCTGCGGGCTCGGCCTCGACATTGCTCACGGGTCCGATCGTAAGCTGGCGCGGGGGTATCAGTGGATCTTCGTGCACACGTGTCGAGCAGCGGTTACGAGCTCGACGAGGCGCAGTTGCGGGTGATCGGCGAGCTGGAACGGCTGGGGGACCGGCGCAGGGGCGTCTACCTGCACGGACCGGTCGGCCGCGGCAAGAGCTTCCTCGCCGACGCGTTCTTCGACGTGCTGCCCGTGCGACGCAAACGGCGCGTGCACTTCCACTCCTTCTTCCAGGAGCTGCACGCGCGCATCTCGTCACGTCTCCATGAGCCAGGCGCGGTGAAGAAGGCCGTCGACGAGCTGATCGGGCGCTGCGACGTCCTGGCGTTCGACGAGTTCCACCTGCACGACGTCGGCGACGCGATGTTGATGACCCGGCTGCTGGAGACGTTGAAGCAGCGGAAAGTGATGATCATCGCGACGTCCAACTACCCGCCGGACGGACTGCTGCCCAACCCGCTCTACCACGACCACTTCCTGCCCGGCATCGCGCTGGTCAAGGAGCTCATGGACACCGTCGAGCTCACCGGCGCCACCGACTACCGCCACCTGCACGGCCGGCCGCGCTCGCGGTTCGAGACCGGAGAGATCGTCACCGCGGCCGAACCGCCGGCCGCTCCGCTCGTTCTGCAGATCAACGGCAGGGACATCACCTCGCTCGGGACCGAACAGAACCGCATCTGGTTCCACTTCGGCGACCTGTGCGAGAAGCCGACGTCGACACCGGACTACCTCGTGCTGGCCGACCGCTACGACGACTGGGTGATCACCGCGGTGCCCAGGCTCGAGACCTGCGATCGCGAGGCGCAGCAACGGTTCGCGAACGTCGTGGACGTGCTGGTCGACCGCGACGTCCGGCTGACCCTGGTGAGCGACCACCCGCTGCACGAGATCGTCGGTGGCGACTCGCTCGACCTCGCCCGCACCGCCAGCCGCCTGGAGCTGATCAACACGACCGGGTGATCAGTGAACCGCTCTCAACGCCGATAGGTGTCAAAACCCCTGACAGTGGCCGACCCGGAAGGTTGACGGTGAATTCACGCTCAGCAGGACACCTCGCGGCTCCGCCCCCCGCGCCCCATACGGTCCAGTATGACGGCGCGGGGGCGGCACCACGATGCGTCCGTCTGAGCGCGAATTCGCTCGGCAACCTTCCGGGCCGGGTCGCTGGGAGCGGTGAGTGAAGATGCTGCGCGCCCGCGTCGGCTCGGTTGTGGAGAGCGACCGGTTCCAGATGTTCATCGTCGGGGTGATCGTGCTCAACGCGATCACGCTCGGTGCCGAGACGTCGACGTTCCTGCACGCCGAGTTCGGGTCGGCGCTGACGGTGATCGACCACCTCGCGCTCGCGATCTTCGCGGCCGAACTGGCCGCCCGGCTGTACGCGTTCGGCTGGAGGTTCTTCAAGGACCCGTGGAACGTCTTCGACTTCGTGATCGTGGTCATCGCGCTGATCCCGACCGCGGGGCCGCTGTCGGTGTTGCGCTCACTGCGGATCTGCGTCTGCAGCCAGTCTCCCGGACACTGATGCAGGCTGTGCTTGCCGAAAATGTCGTCCGTGCAGGTCAGGCGGCGTGGTGGTACTCGTTGAGGATGCCGCCCAGTCGTTGTCGTCGGCGGATGTCGAGGTGGGTGAAGGCTGCTTTGTCGGTGGCTGGAGGCAGTGGGTGTAGTGGCCGCGCGTTGGCGATGCCTTGATGGGGTCGGTGGGTGTTGTAGAACTGCTCGTACTCGCGCAGTGCGTGGAGCAGGTGCCGTTGGTTCCAGACCAGTGTGCGGTCGAGCAGTTCGCGTCGGCAGCTCCGGATCCAGCGCTCCATGATCGCGTTCATTCGCGGTATCCGGACACCGGTGAGGACGACCCGGATGCCCGCGTCGACGTGGCGCGTTGGGGTGTCGGATCGATTGCGGCGTCCTTGAGGATCTGCCAGACGGTGGATGCGGCGACTGTGATGCCGAGTATGAGTAGTTCGCCGTGGATGCGGCGGTAGCCCCAGGTTGGGTTCTCCCGTGCCAGACGCAGCACCAGGAGCCGGATAGAGCGGACGGTTCGAGGTCGGCCTGGCCGCTTGGGACGGGACTTGGCAGCGTGACGTCGTGCGAGGAGGTCCCGGTGCCACCGCAACACCGTCTCCGGGCGCATCAGTAGCCGGAGCCGCTGAAGTGTGGCGGCGGGGAGTCGGTGTAGTAGTGCCGCGAGGAATGCGCGGTCGTCGGGGGAGAACCTTGGTCGGGTTTTGCCGAGTTGGCGTTCCAGGACGGTGATCTGGTGGCGTAGCGCCAGGATTTCCGTGTCTTTGTCCCGGTCGCTCATGGGCAGCAGTCGCAGTAGCGCGAACGCAGTGGTCGTGCCTAGGTAGACCAGTCGGAGCAGCACAGCCGGTCATCATGCCGCGTCAGCCGAGGGCGCTGCGGACCTGCGGCCGCGCCCAGGAGCGCCTCGGCCCTCACGCTACGCACGGACTTAACCTGCATGGATGGAGTTGTCGGCAGGGACAAGGCCGCGTACTCAGGAGTACCGGACCAAGTACCGGTCACCGAGCTTGCCGGTTCAGTCGGTCCAGCGAATGCGCTGGTTCTCCACGGCCGCGGTCATGGTTCCGTTGCCGTGCAACGCATCCGCTGTGTGCGCCAGCAGTGCCGCGGTCGACGGGAACGTGTCCACACCGTCGAACCTGGGAATCGATTGCGGATCCAGGTAGCCGACTGCGCCGAACCGGTCACCAGGCCGCAGCTCCACGACGAGGGTGCAGCCGGTGTCGTCGAGCGCGATCGGCAACCAGGCGGGGTTCCAGCCCCAGTGGTTGTCCTCCTCGCCTTCCTCGACGTCGGACCAGTCTTCGTCGTCCTCGTCGCTGATTTCGTCGATCTCGGCGGCTTGGCGTTCGGCGAGCTGCTCGGTTCGTGACCGCCACTCCTCGACCGTCCGGTCCAGCGGCAGGAGGACCCACCGCTCCGGCACCAGGAAGCTCGTCGGCCGGGTGGGGGTGCCGTCGTGGCGGCGCAGCGACTCCACGACGTCCGACGGGAACCCGAGCCCAACCTGTGCTTGCGCGGCCGCGATGTCGGCCTCTGCCGCTGGTGGCCGCAGGACGTGCGTGATGTCGTTGCGTCCGCACCACTCTTCGATGCGCTCCCAGGAAGCGGACACAGGTTCGGTCATGACGCGATCGTGCCACAACGCGGGGGTGACGGCCGGTGCCGCCACCCCCGCGCAGCGGGGTCAGGTCAGAGCTGCATGCGCACGACGAACGGGTCACCATCGAGCACGCGGTGCACCGTGTAGAACTGGGAGGTGAGGTAGTTGCCGGACAGCTGGTTGTCCTTGTGCCAGATCGGTCGCGCCGATCCGCGCCACGTGGAGACGTTCTTGCCCTCGTTGGTGGACGTGTAGGCGCCTTCGTAGGTGGAGGCGAATGGGTACTCGTCGCAGTTGTACTTGGTCGCGTCGTAGTCGTCGCCCCATACATCGCGGCAGACCGGGCCGGAGGCGGCCCGGTTTTTCTTGTTCAGGTTGTCGTCCACCAGCCGATGCAGCGGCTGGTCGAACGAACCGCCGGGCACGCTCTTGCCGACGAACGACGGGAACGTGCGTGCGGCGTGGTGCAGCGCGTCGTCGATATGCCGAGCAGACTCGACGACCTGGCTGCGGGTGCCCTTTTCGTCGGCGATCGCCATCAGGTCGTAGGTCGGGATGTGGTCGGTGAACACGGCACCGTGGTGCTTTCCGGCGGTCGCCCCAGCGGAGTCGAAGCGGATACGGGAGAAACCGGCGCCCTCGTCGTGCCACGAGTCGACGTTCGGCATGTTGGACTCGACGGCCAGGTCCAGCCGGAGTGTTGACTTCACGATCGCGGAGGGACCGTCACCGACACCATTCGGTGTGGTGACCGTGCCGGAGAACCGCAGGTCCGTCTTCCAGCCCTCCAGCGTCGCGCGCTTTTCCATCGGCGACGGCGTGCAGGTGAGCCCACCGGAGGCGCACCCGTCCAGGCCGATCACCAGCTCAGCGATGTTGCGCTCCTGCCCACCCAGCGTGCGGTAGTTCTCCAGCACGAGCGTGTAGTCGACGCGGCGGGTGCCGTCGACCGCGAACGCCATGAGCACGTAATCGAACTCGACACTCGCGATGGTGGTCGGCGCACCGGGCTTGACCTTGAGCTCTACCTTGCGGTGACCGGCAAAACACTGCTCGAACCGGCTCTTGGTCCAGCCGTATGTGTTGCGCGACTCGGACTTGTTCCAGCACTCGGTCTTGAAGTCCGTGGCACGGACCTCGTTCTGCGTGGTGGTGGCGTCGGCCGCCCGCACCTTGGGGAACACCGCCGGCCGGGCCGGTGCGGTCGCATCCATGACGGGTGCCGACGTGGACGTCACCTCCCACACCGGACCCTCGACGTCCGCGACGGCGACACCGCGCGCAGCAAGGACCAGACCAGCCGTGCAGGCCAGCACCAAAGATCTTTTGAACACCTAGGTCTCCTGAAAAGGCTTGGTATGCGTGCGCTTCAACGGCCGGCGCAGCTGTGCGGGGGCCGGCTGGTCGCGCGACGAGAGGTCAGCTCATGTGGACGGACAACAGCGCGTGGCTCGCCCGGTCGAACGTCAGATCGGCGCGTTCGTGAGGGCGGCGGTCACCGGTGAGCTCGCGGACGGCGCCCTTGATCGTCACCGTCAGCGCCGTGCCGTTGTCCTGCACGGAGATTGCGTCGGCGCTGGCCGCCAACGCCTTGCGCGTGGCGAGGAAGTCCACTGCCGCCGTCCGCGCGTCCTGGGCCGTCATCGCTGCGGTCAGCGTGCGGGCGACGGGCTCGATCGCCGCGGATTCGTTGCACACCAAGCGCTGCCGCACGCAGTCACGCAGGCCGGGCACACTGTCCATGCACTGCGACGCGTCGTTCGCGATGCACTCCTGGAGCCGGTCCTGGTCGACCTTCGACCTGCTCGTCGCCCGGTGCGGCACGGACTTCGCCGTGACGTCCTTCGCCGGGACCGCCTTGGCGGACCGGACCGACGGTTTGGTGACGTCCCACGCCGCGACCGAACCCGATGCGTCACGCGCGACGTGGGTGTCGAACCGCCAGCAGTAGGCGGGGTGCGAGCCGATCGAGCAGTCACCGTTCGGCGCCCGCGTCTTGACCTCGGCCGGCGTGAACCGTGTCCACGTCTTGTTGCCTGTGAGCCACTGGATCCGGTTCGACGTGCGTGCGAACGTGATGTCGTTGTACGTGCCGGATTCGAGAGTCCAGCCCGTCACCACGTGGTGCGACGCCGCGTTGACGCCGTCCTTTGTCGTACCGGCGAAGTTGAAGTCGTAGAAGATGTCCGTCGACCGGCACCCGTCGCAGTGCGGCAACGACATGAAGGTGTGTGGCCGGTCGTCAGGCGAGTTCGCGAAGTCGCCGATCGGGTGGTAGCTGTAGCCGCCCGTGTAGTCCACCCAGTAGGCGCGGTACGTCGTCGCCCCGGTCGGACTGCCCCAGCCGACGTCGAGGCCGGTTTCGTAACTGGTGGACATGTTGGCGTCGTCGGTGAAAACCCGCGTCGCGTTGTAGGCATTCCCGGCCGATGTGCCATGTGACACCACCGGGTACATGAACGTCGTCAACGACCCGTACATGTTCGCCGTCGTCGTCGCGCATAACTGTGCGACCGGGTTGCGCGGATCACGGTCGCACATTCCCGGCGCGGCCTGCGCAGCCGTGCCCTGCAGAAGACTCAACCCCAGCGCCGCCGCGAGTCCGGCGCCCATGAGCACTCTTCGTCCCACAAATACCCCCCACTGGTATGGACATGCAGTCGGGGACGCCGAGGGCGAACCGCGCGATAGCCGTTGCCGCGCAAGAAAACGGGTATACGCCGATCAGTGAGCGCACACCCGGTCGAGTCCCCCCAGAACCCCCGGCTTCACCCTTTCAACGGCCCGGATGACGCGTCAATCCGGTTGGCTGCTTGACAGTTGACGAGGGTGATCAACTGTTTCCTGCTGCACGGTCAGGGCGCGTTCCATCGAGGACTGCTCGGGATTCCTCGAATGCCTCTGAGGGGGTTTGCCGGTTCGTTGCCGGATGTGAAGGAGTGGATCTTGGATTGCTGTGTAACAACCCCGAACGCTCTTGATTCGCAGTCAAGTGCGCCGAACTGCGTCCAATGTACCTGTTTGCACAGGTCAGCAGCCTGTGAACCCGTATCTTGGGGTCAAGGGGTCGCAGGTTCAAATCCTGTCGTCCCGACGGCCAAGAGGGTCTTCGCAGGTCAGATACTGCGAGGACCCTCTTTTGTGATCTTGCCGGGTTGAGCACGCCGCTCATCGATCCCTTTACTCCTCAGTTTGAGCCTTGATATTTCACCTGCACACGGTGTCACCAGGACTAACGTCAAGCTTGTGTGTTATCGGCGGGTGCCCTTGGACACCTTTACTGATGCCATGCTTCGAGTAGTTGGGTCGTCGAAGTCTCGACGGGATCCGTCACCTGCGGTGCCTGGTGGGGCCGTGTCTCGGGCTCGGTGCGTGCAGGTTAGTCGTTTGGAACTCCGTCGACGTACGTCGTGAGATGGCGCGCACGCGGCAAACGAGCGGCGACCGAGTGCTGGCGGTTGCTGCTCAAGCCGGGCTTGTGGTGCTGGAGGCTGGGCAGAAACGGGACGCAGTCCTACGCTGCGTTCATGACTCGCCTTGATCGACTTGCGCGAGGCCTGGGGGCCATGGCGTTGCTGGGGGCGTTGGCGGCTTGTAGCGGCGATGAGTCGCCGAGCCGGGACGCGATCATCGCCAAGATCAAATCGGATCCGCAGATGCGGGGTACGCCGGACGAGGCGGCGGGTTGTCTCGCCGACTGGTACCTGAAGTACGCCACGCCGCAGCAGATCAAGGAATTCGTCGACGGCGCTGCCGGTGATCGTCCGCTAGATCAGGTCGCCCCTGATGAGCAGGCGAAAGCGGCCATGCTGGACTGTCTGAAGAGCGCTACCGACAACGGCTGACGATGGTCGAAGGATCGACTGTTCGGCCCTGTTGAGGCCCGGTTCGCCGTCGCTAACGTTTCGTTCAGTACGGGTTGCGCGGTGTCACTACCAGCCGGGGGGCTTGGCACGCGCTCGCCATGATCTGGGGGGATCAGTGCACGTGCCACGTCGATCTGCTGCGCTCGTAAGACTTTTCGTGTTGGCCGTGGTGCTCGTGCTGGTGGCCGTCGGGTTGCCTTCGTCGTTGCCCTTGTTGGGCGGTAAGAGCGATACGCAGGCGAAGGCGTCCGGGCCGCCCACGCGAGTGCGGGAACTGGCTGAGCGGCGTACGCCGTCGATGCGGGTGTTCGAGCTGTCCAACGGGCAGTTCGAGGCGGAGTTGTCCGCTCTGCCGCAACACTTTCAGGACGCGAAGGGTGCTTGGCAACCGGTTGACACGACCGTGCGCGCGCAGGCTCGCCACGGTTACGTGTTTGGCAACGACACCAACGCGTTCGTCAGTGCGTTCGGCGACAGGACCGATCGGCTGGCCAGCTTCTCGCTCGGTGGCACGCAGGTCGGGCTTGGCATCGACGGCGAGTCCAGGCGGCTCGAGCCGAAGGTCGAGCGCGACTCGGTCACCTACCCGGATGCTTGGGACGGAGCGGACCTGACCTATCAGGTCACTCGTGGTTCCCTCAAGGAGAAGATCACCCTCGCGGCGCCGCCCAAGAACGCCACCTACCGGTTCTCCCTCGATCTGGCTGGTGTCGTCGCGCAGGCGCTGCCGGATGGTTCCATCGGGTTCTTCCGTGCCAACGCGGACGGTCCGCCGTTGTACGTCATGCCCCGACCGTTCATGTTCGACTCCAGCGAGAAGTCGTACAGCGACAAGGTTTCTCAGACGGTCGAGCAGCAGGGTTCGAAGATCAGCGTGACCGTGCGCGCGGATCAGGAGTGGCTCTCGGCGCCGCAGCGCAAGTACCCGGTGGTGATCGACCCGACGATCTCGATCGAGCCGACCTCGAACTCGGGGCAGGACGCGCAGATCTGGTCGGACACCCCCACTCGCAACGATGGCGCCGACTATCGCCTTTCCGTCGGCACAGACAACACCGGCATCGCGCGCAGCCTGGTCAAGTTCGACACGTCGGTGGTGCCGGCGGGGACGAGCATCGCCTCGGCCAAACTGCGGATGTACTACGACAACGAGCTGTACGTCGGCGGCAACGACGTCACCATGGAGGCGCGCCGGGTCACCGCGGCATGGGCCGAGAACACCGTCACCTGGAACACCTCGAACACGGCGTTCGGCGAGGCCGGGTTGTCGACCGCGGTCAAGCGTGCCAACGTCACCCAGGTCTGGAACGAGTGGGACGTCCGGAACATCGCCCAGTCCTGGGTCTCCGGTTCCGCGCAGAACCACGGCTTCATGGTCAAAGCGACCGATGAGACGCTCAATCGCGGCGGTGCGGTTCATCACGCTGCGGAGAACGCCTACAACGGCGACATCGCGACCTTCCCCAAGCTGGTCCTGACCTATGGCCGGCCCGGCGCCGTTCTACACCCGATCACCAAGACCTACGCCAACGGCGCGGAGCTGACGTGGACCCCGTACGCGGGGGATGATCTCGCCGAGTACCAGGTGCACCGCTCCACTTCGCAGGTGTACGCCCCGTCTGCGTCCACCTTGGTCACTTCGGTCGGCGCGCAGGCGACCCGGTTCATCGACACCACGGCGACGCCGACCCCGGACACCGCTGGCGACCTCGACTGGAACCTCTACTACTACATGGTCGTCGCCAAGACTCGCGACGGGCAGCTGATCCCGAGCGCCACGCAGCAGACCCGCACTCCCAAAGCGGGGCAGGTGCGGCAGATCTTCAGGGGTGGTGCGGACACCACGCTCGCCGCCCTCCAGCCGGACACGAACCTCGATGTACTTGCTGGCTCGCCGTGGCTCCAGGTGGGCAACAACGGCACCACGTATGGAAAGACCCGCGCGTCGGTGAAGTTCGACGGTCTTACCGCGATCCCGCCGGGCACCACGATCACCGACGCCGACCTGTCGCTGTGGGCGTTCTACTCCAACGGCAGCGGCGCGACTTTCGACGCACATCCGCTCACCAAGCCGTTCGTGGAGAACGAGGCCACCTGGAACAGGGCATCCACCGCGACAGCGTGGACCACGCCGGGCGGCGACATCGCGACGAGGGCCGACTTCGTCTCCGGAGTGACCGACAAACCCACCTGGCACGTCTGGGAAAACGCCCCCATGGTCCAGGGCTGGGTCGACACACCGTCCTCCAACAACGGTGTCCAGATCAAGGTCCGCGACGAGGCCAGCGTGCAGCAGCGCGTGTTGTTCCTGTCTGACGAGGCTGCGGAACCGATGCTTCGTCCGACGCTCGCCGTGTCCTACGTCGGCACGCCGCCCGCACCGCCCGCCGCACCGATTGTGTCCTCTGTGGACTATCCGGCCGACGGGCAGCCGCACGGAGGTGCGGGCAGGCAGGGCGCGTTCGTGCTCACGCCGGGCAACGGCGTCGCGATCAGCAAGTTCGTCTACCAGCTCGACTCCGACGCGCAGCCGACCGAGGTGCCCGCCACCAGCCAGATCTCGGTGAACCTGACGCCCGCCGCAGCCGGCACCAGGACGCTGACGGTCCGTGCGTTGAACGCGAACGGAGTTTCCTCCTCGGCCACGACGTACAGCTTCGTCGTCGCGGAAGCGCCCCGGCACAAGAAGGTCAAAACCGACTTCAACGGTGACGGGAAGGACGACGTCGTCACGTTCACCCGCGGCGACGGCGCTGACGTGTTCGTCTCGTTGTCCGACGGCACCAAGTTCGTTCAGGACGGGTGGAAGTGGCAGGACCACTTCGCCGCGCAGGACGAGATTCCGCTGACTGGTGACTTCGACGGCGACGGCAAGGCGGACATCGCCCGGTTCACCCGTGGCACGGATGCCCGCGTCTGGGTCGCGTTGTCCGACGGCACGAAGTTCGGGGCGGAGATGAAGTGGCAGGACCACTTCGCAGCCGATGCCGAGATCCCTCTGGTCGGCGACTTCAACGGCGACGGCCGGGATGATGTCGCCGCCTTCACCCGAGGTACCGACGGCGCGGTGTGGGTCGCGCTCTCGGACGGCACGAAGTTCGCCTCGACGCCGGTCAAGTGGCACACCACCTTCGCGCGTGGCACCGAAATGCCCGCCGTCGGTGACGTGAACGGCGACGACAAGGACGACATCGTCGCGTTCGCCGGAGGCGATGCGGCTGACGTGTTCGTAGCGCTGTCCGACGGTACGAATTTCGGCTCGGCCGCCAAGTGGCACGACGACTTCGCACCTGACGCTGCCAGGGGAGCCGTTGGCGATGTCGACGGTGATGGCAAGGACGACATCCTGTCCTTCACGAACGGTCAGGTGACGGTCGCGAGCTCGAGCGGTACCGCGTTCGGCACGTCCCGCCAGTGGCACGCGAACTTCGCGCCAGGCGACGAACTACCCGGTGTCGGCGACTTCACCGGTGACGGCAAGTTCGACGTGGTCACCTTCAGCCGTGACGACACGGCGGATGCTGTCGTCGCGACGTCCGACGGCGCACGCTTCGGAGTGATCACGAAGTGGCACGACCACTTCGCCGCTGGTGCCGAGGTGCCGCGACCGAGCTTGTTCGCCGCCGGACTGGGCACCCCCGCCCCCGTCCCGCCCGCGACGCCGCTGGTGTCCTCTGTGGACTATCCGGCCGACGGTCAGCCGCACGGTGGTCCCGGTAGGCCGGGCGCGTTCGTGCTGAAGCCCGGCAACGCCGTCCCGATCGCGAAGTTCGTCTACCAGCTCGACACCGACGCGCAGCCGACCGAAAGGCCCGCTACCGGCGAAATCACCGTCAACCTGGCGCCTGGCTCGGCCGGAACGCGGACACTGACGGTCCGCTCGTTCACGGCCGGCGGTCTCGCGTCCGCTCCGGCCACCTACACGTTCGTGGTGTCCCAGCCGGTCCAGCCTCCGGTCGCGCCCACCGTCTCGTCCACCGACTACCCGGCCGACGGCCAGCCGCACGGCGCACCTGGCAGGGAAGGCGTCTTCACCCTCAAGCCAGGCAACTCGATTCCGGTCACCGGTTATCGGTGGCAGCTGGACGACGGCGGCTCCACCGACGTCTCCGGTACGGGCGACGTGCAGGTCAGGGCCACGCCCACGACACCCGGCCAGCACACACTGACCGTGCGCGCGCTCGGTGCCGAGAACACCGTGTCGCCCGCGACCACGCACACGTTCGTAGTGGCCGATCCGCCGGGCGGACCTGGTGCGCCCCAGGTGATCTCGTTCGACTACCCGAGCGGTGGAGCTCCGCACGGCGCTCCCGGTCAGCAGGGGACGTTCACCTTCCGTCCGACCGGTTCCACGGCGATCGCGGGGTATCGCTGGCAGCTCAACGGCGGACCGACCTCGGACGTCGCGGGCACCGGCAAGGTGGCGGTCAAGATCACCCCGGCCACCGCGGGCTCGCAGACGCTGACCGTGCGGACGTTCACCAGCACGGGCGCGGTCTCCGCAGCGACGAACTACGTGTTCGAGGTGGCCCAGCTCCCGGCGCCGGGAGCACCGGCGGTGTCCTCCGTGGACTACCCGGCCGACGGTCAGCCGCACGGTGACGCCGGTCGAGAGGGGACGTTCATCTTCCGTCCGATCGGCACGATCGCCGTCTCCGGCTACCGCTGGAAGCTCGACGAGGGCGCGACCACCGACGTGCCGGGCACTGGTGACGTCTCGGTGAGGATCACGCCTCCGACCGGTGGCACGCACACCCTCGTCGTGTGGGCGCTCGGCAGCTCCGGCAGTGCTTCCGCGCCGACGACCTACACCTTCGTCGTCGCCGGCGCGGCTCCGACGCCGTCCACGCCGCTGGTGTCGTCCACCGACTACCCGGCGGACGGTCAGCTGCACGGCAGTCTCGGCCAGCAGGGCGCGTTCACGGTGCGGACGCAGGGTTCCGTCGCCGCCGACGCGTTCCGCTACCAGCTCGACACCGACGCCGCTCCGGCCGAGGTGCCCGCCGGCACGGGTACCGTGACGATCAACCTCACCCCGGTCCGCTCCGGTCAGCGCACGCTGACGGTCTGGGCGAAGGTCACGTCCAGCGGAGTGCTGTCGGCGCCCGCGAAGTACGTTTTCGCGGTCGGCGCGCCCGCCGGTCCGCGTGACTACTTCTACGACGCCGCAGGACAGCTGGCCGGCGTTACCAACAACTCCGGTGAGGCGGCCGCCTACCGGTACGACGCGGCAGGGAACCTCGAGGCGACCGAACGCTACCGCACCGACGTCGCGTCGATCTTCGCCGTGGTTCCGCAACGCGGCCCGATCGGCAGCACCGTCGAGATCAGCGGAACGGGTTTCGCCGCCCAGCCCGCCGACAACAGGGTGACCTTCGACGGTGTCACCGCGCTGGTCACCGCGGCCGCGGCCAACCGGCTCACGGTCGTGGTGCCCGCGGGCACCGGTGCCGGCGCGCTGAAGGTGGTCGCGGGCGGCAAGACTGCGGACAGTCGCAGCCCGTTCGTGGTCACCAGGGGCATTCCCGCACCGGCCATCACGAACGTCTCGGCCAGCCGTGCCAACTCCGGCGACACCGTCACCATCACCGGCACCGGGTTCGACCCGGATCCGGCGCGCAACGTGGTGTTGTTCCACCAGACCACGGCACGGGTGAAGCAGGCGAGCCCGACCGGCCTGGTCGTCGAGGTACCTGCCGCGGCCTCCTCCGGCAAGATCTCGGTGCGCACGCCGGGTGGCACGGCCACCAGCGCGGCCGACTTCCTGATCGCGCCGCGCGGGTTCGTCGTCGACAAGCTGGTGTACGGCGGCCGGATCGAGCTCAGCCGGCCACTCGAACTCGACATCCCCGAGGGCAAGTACGCGGTTGTGCTGATCGACGGCAGGGTCGGCGAGCGGGTGCACCTCGACCTGGAGAACAACACGGTCCCGGTCCGCTCGGCGATGTGGATGTTCACCCCGCACGGCGGCGACTTCGCGCGCCGCACCATGGGCGACCCGCTCGACCTGTGGGCGGGCAGCACGCTGCGCCAGGACATCCCGATGTTCGGTGCCAACGGCACCTACACGATCGTCGTCGCACCGGACGACAACGCGGCGGGCAAAGTCCGGATCACCGGTTCGCACGAGCTGACCGGCGACAAGCTGACCAGGGACGGCACCGGTGTGCCGTTCACCGTCTCGGTGGCCGAGCAGCGTTCCGAGATGCCTTTCACCGCAACGGAAGGCGAGTGGCTGAGCGTCGGCGTGACCGACATCAGCATGCCCAACAACATCTTCAACGTCACCATCACCCACCCCGACGGCCACACCAACACCTGGAAGGCCGATCTCGACAACTACCGGCCGACGATGGTGTTCAAGGCCCGCAGGACCGGCACCTTCAAGCTCGGTGTGACCTTCGGCCCGAACGAGCTCGGCGCCGGCAAGATCTGGCTGTCGGGCGCCATCGACGCGAGCAGGCTCGTGGTCGACGGGCCGAGCACCCTGATGAAGATCAACCGGCCGGGCCAGTCGGTGCGCATGCCGTTCACCGGCGTGAAGGATCAGCCGCTGCGGTTCGCCATCACCGACAACACGTTGCGGGAGAACGGCAGGTCCGGCCAGGCCGCCGGGATCCTGGTCGAGCCGGACGACAACCAGGTCGAGATCCGCACCGGAACCGCCGACATCAAGAACGTGCCCATCAAGAAGAGCGGTGAGCACAACCTGTTCATGAGCGGATGGCAGGCGGTCGGCACCGCGAAGGGCTGGCTGTCGACCAAGGCCGAAGCGGGCAAGGCACCGGTCAACGCGCAGACCAAGGTCACCTTCGACCGGCCGGGCCGGGAGGTCTGGGTCGACATCGACGGGGTCAAGGACAGGCCGCTCAAGATCCTCATCCGGGACAAGAGCCTGCCGGGCAAGCTCGACGCGCGGCTGTACCAGCCGACCGATAACAAGCTGGTCGGTATCGCGATCGACAACAAGATCGATGTCGCGGCGCTGCCCGAGACCGGGAAGTACCGGCTCCAGCTCGATCCGGCCTTCGCCACCACGGGTGAGCTCAAGCTCGCGCTGTCGGAGCCGCTCGACATGGGCGTGGTCCCGGTCGACGGGCCGCTGCTGAGGCCTTCGGTCACCATCCCGGGTCAGACGATCGTCGCCAGGTTCGGGGGCCAGACTGGGCAGCGGCTGAGCCTCGGCTACAGCTCGCCGAACATCCCGTTCGTCAAGCCGACGGTGCGCAAGCCGGACGGCAACGTGCTCGACGGGTTCAGCGCGCTGAGCCTGCCGTTCGGGTTCGACCTGACGACCCTGCCGGTGACCGGCGAGTACAAGATCCAGCTCGAACCGCAGGACGACAGCGGCGGTCCCGCGACCGGTGATCTCGAGATCGGGTTGTCCGGTGAGGTCGACGGTGGCAAGGCCGACATCGGCGGTGCGGCCAAGACGCTCACGTTCACCCGCATCGCGCAGAACGGCAAAGTGACGTTCGACGGCACGGCCAACGACGTGCTGCAGCTCGACATCACGCGCACATTCCCGCACAACTCGGGTGCCTACTACAGTCTGATCGCGCCGGACGGCACGATCTCGCCGCGGCACTCGTTCATGTCGAGGGACCAGTTCAAGCTCACCGCGCTTCGGTTGACGGGCACGTACACGCTGGTCTTCGATCCCGCGACCTACGGGACCGGCACGATGACCGTCAAGGTCAGCAAGCCGGCGGCCGCTGCGGCACAGGAGGCGCAGGGGGAGCGGCTCGATCCGCCGAAGCCGTCGGCAGGCCCGAAGTGCGTTCAGGCCGACCCCGTTCCGGAACCCGCCAAGGGTGCGCCGGCGCCGGAGGGCTCCCACCAGCCTGCGGAACCGGAGCTCCCGCCCACGCCCAAGCCGGAGTCGTGCGCACCGGCGGGTGGCGGGTCCGGCTGGCAGCCGGACAGCGCCAACCTCAACGGCACCGACTGGAACACCCGCTACGACCCGCGGCCCACCAGGGACCGGCCGCTGCAGTTCGCCGTCGGGTTCACCGGTGTGATCGGCAAGATCCAGTCCACCGCAGGACAGGATCTGGTGGGCGTCACGGTCGGCGTGGCGGGCCACCAGCCGGTCGTCACCGACGCCAAGGGCAAGTTCGCGCTGACCGGACTGCCGGACGGTCATGTCGTCCTGCGGGTCGACGGTGGCACCGCGACGAACGCCCCCGGCCGCAGGTTCGGCTCGTTCGACATCGGTGTGGACGTCAAGGGCGGACAGGCGCTCATCCTGCCGTACACGGTGTTCCTGCCGGAGATCGACACTACGGCGATCGTGCACGTCCCGAGCCCCACCAAGGGCGAAACCGTGCTCACCACCAAGTCCATCCCGGGTCTAGAGGTGCGCCTCCCCGCGGGCACCGTCGTCCGTGACGCGGACGGCAACGTGGCGACCGAGCTGTCGCTGACCCCGATCCCGATCGACCGGCCGCCGTTCCCGTTGCCGCCGACCAAGGTCCCGGTGTACTTCACGGTCCAGCCGGGTGGTGGCTACCTCTTCCCCGAGGGCGCCACGATCATCTACCCGAACTACACCAAGGAAGCGCCGGGCACCAGGACCCAGTTCTGGAGCTACGACCCGGACGGCAAGGGCTGGCACATCTACGGCTACGGCACGGTGTCGCCGGACGGCAAGCAGATCGTGCCGGACGCGAGCGTCAAGTTCTACCGGCTGACCGGCGCGATGACCGCGGTTCCCGGCATGAACCCGCCGAGCGTCGCCCCGCGGCCGAACGGCGCCAGGGTCGGCGACCCCGTCGACCCGTCGACGGGCCTGCTGATCGACGAGACCGTCGACATGGTCGTCGACGACATCGCGCCGATCGAGATCAAGCGCACCTATCGGCAGGGTGACCCCGACATTCGCACCTTCGGCGTCGGCACGAGCTTCAACTACGGGCTCTTCCCGTGGTCGCCCGGCGTCATCGGCCAGTTCGTCTTCCAGGAGTTCGACCTGGTCCAGGCCGACGGCAGCAAGATCCACTACCGGAGAACCTCGCCGGGCAAGGACTACGCGGGCGCGGTGTTCAAGGCCGACCCGACGCCGACGAAGTACGACGGCTCGGTGGTCCGCTGGATCGACAGCGGCTGGGACGTGTTCCTGCGCGACGGCTCTGTGATGACGATCGGCGAAGAGGCGCCGCTGCAACAGATCCGCGACAAGTACGGCAACACGACCACGCTCACCCGAGCCACGGCGCCACCGGGCATCGACGGCAAGGTCCGCGCGAACGGCCCGGTCACGCAGATCACCTCGCCCAGCGGCCGTTGGGTGAAGTTCGCCTACGACACCGCGAACCCACCGCGGGTGAAGTCCATTGAGGACAACATCGGCAGGCGCGTCTCGTACACCTACGACGCGACCGGGCACCTGGAGACGGTCACCGACATCCGCGGCGGAACCACCCGCTACACGTGGGAGAACGGTCTGCTCAAGACCATCACCGACGCCAGGGGAATCCGCTTCCTGCTCAACGACTACGACGCGAAGGGCAGGGTCAGGCAGCAGACCGCGGCGGACGGCGGGCTCACCACGTTCGAGTACGTCGAGTCCGGCGATGCGATCGTCGAGACGAAGGTGACCGATGCCAGAGGCCACGTGCGCCGGTTCACCTTCAACGACCGCGGCTCGGTGCTGACCGACACGAAGGCGTTCGGCACGCCGCTTGCCGCGCAGACCACCAACGAGTACGAGGCCGACGGAGTCCGCCTCAAGGCGATGGCCGATGCCTTGCAGCGCAAGACGACCTACGTCTACGACGCCAACGGCTTGGTCAAGGAGAGGACCACTCTCGCGGGTACACCGGAAGCCCGAACCGAGAAATGGGAGCGCAACGGCCCGCACGCGGAGCTGACCAGGTACACCGACATCTTCAACAAGGACACGGTGTACGGCCTGGACGCACGCGGCTCGGTCGAGTCGATGACCGATCCGACGAACCGCAAGACGACCTACGTGCCCGACCAGAACGGGTTGATCACCAAGGTCACCGGTCCGGACAACAAGTCCACGTTGATCGACTTCGTCGGGTCCGACGTCATCAGAACGACAGACCAGCTCGGCCGGGTCACCACGCGCGGGTTCGACGCGTTGGGCCGTGAGGTGGTGCTGGCCGACGCGCGTGGCGCGGTCACCGAGACGTCGTACACGGCAGCCAGTGACATCGCATCGGTCACGGACCCGTTGGGACGTAAGAACTCCTATGAGTTCGACGCGAACGGCAACCAGAAGAAGGTCATTGACGCCCGCGGTGGCGAGACGATCTACGACTACGACCAGATGGACCGCGTCGAGAAAGTCACTGATCCGCTCGGCGCGTTCGAAGAGTTCAGGTACGACGGGAACGGCAACCAGAAGTCGCACACCAGCCGCCGTGGCATCGTCACCGCACACGACTACGACGAGCTGGACCGGCGTTTCGAAAGCCGCTACGGCACTGAGAGCGCGGTGAAACTCCAGTACGACCTCGCGGGCCGGCTGAAGCGGACCGAGGACTCCGTGGCAGGTGTGGCGACCGTCGAGTACGACGGTCTCGACCGGGTCAAGTCCGAGACCACGCCACACGGCAGCGTGTCGTACGACTACAGCCCGACAGTGCGCGACCGGACGATGACAATTCCTGGGCGGCCTGCGGTGCGGCACGTCTACGACGCGCTGGGTGAGCTCTCCGAGGTGCAGCAGGGCGGTACCACGACGACCACCGTGAGCCGTGACATCGCCGGACGTCGGGAAAGGGTGGGTGCGCCTGGAAACGGCGTGTCCCAGGCGTACACGTACAACGACGCCGGTCAGCCCAAGTCGATCACCTATCGGTCGGGCACCACCGTTCTCGGGGATCTGGTCTATGACTACGACGCGAGCGGTCAGCCGATCAAGACCAGCGGCAGCTACTCCCGTGCGATGTTGCCCGAGCAGTTCGGCGTTGCCACGTATGACAAGGCGAACCGGGTTCGCACTGTCGGTGCCTCACCACTCAGCTACGACCCGGACGGCAACCTCCTCTCCGACGGTGTGGCGACGTACAACTGGAACGCACGTGGACAGCTCGCTGGGCAGACGAGTCCCGGCGCGACGTCGAGTTTTGTTTACGGGCCCGATGGGCGCAGACAGAGTCGTACGGTCAACGGCGTCACCACCGACTTCCTGTACGACGGGGTGAACCCCGTGCAGGAGAAGGTGAACGGCGCGGTCACGGCGACGACGACGTCCTCGGGAACTGACAACTTCCTGGTGCGTGAGGCCGGCGGTACGACGCGCCGATACCTGACGGACGCGCTGGGCAGTACGGTCGGGCTCGTCGACAACGCCGGTGCGGGCGCGTCCTACACCTACGAACCGTTCGGCCGGACGTACACCTCCGGCAACGACGGCGGCAACGGGTTCCGGTACGCGGGCCGCGAAGACGACGGCACGGGTCTGTACTACAACCGGGCGCGCTACTACAGCCCTGGCTTGCAACGGTTCCTCAGCGAGGACCCGATCGGGTTCGAGGGCGGAACCAACCTGTACGGCTACGTCGGCAACCAGCCGATGATGCTGACCGACCCGATGGGCACCAAGCCGAACAACAGCAGCAAGCCGGATGATTGCTTCGGCAACAGCTTCACGCCCGGAACGCAGGTCCGGATGGCCGACGGCACCAGCAAGCCGATCGACCAGGTGGAGTTGGGGGAGAAGGTTCTCGCAACCGATCCGGTCACCGGGCAGACCGAGCAACGGGTCGTCATCGCGACGATCACCGGCGAGGGTCAGAAGAACCTGGTCGAGATGTCCATCGACACGGACAACGACGGCAAGGGCGACAACAAACTCACAGCGACTGACGGTCACCCCTTCTGGGTTGCCGAGCCCGGTGAGTGGCGCGACGCCAAGGATCTGCGTCCCGGCAACCTGCTGCGCACTGCCGCGGGAACCTTCGTCCAGGTCACCGCGGTCGAGCTGCTGACCGCGGTGCAACGGGTCCACAACCTCACCGTCGACGGCATCCACACCTACTACGTGGTGGCCGGTGACGCAGCGGTCCTCGTTCACAACTGCAAGAAGAACCAGGGTGTGTACGAGTTCCCCGACCAGTTGAACCCAGGCACGATCTACGTCGGCAAAGCAAACAACTTCGACGTCCGGCTTCGTCACTGGATCGACGAGGGCAGGCTGAAGAGCCGGGCCGATGCGACGTGCACCCACGTGTGCGGCAAACCAAGGGATTTGTACATCGCTGAGTACCTGCGGATGGAGGAGTTGCGCAAACAGGGAGTCCGGTTGAGCAACAAGAACGAGTCGCCGGGTAAGAAGTACTACGAAGAAGACAGACGACGAGGGGAGCAGTTGACCCTGTGGTGACGGAGTTCTGGGACATCATCGGCGAGAACACTCTCCGGACCGAGGCCGATGTGGATGCCGCGTTGGCGCGGGTCTCCGCGCGGCTGGCCCCGCTGCCCACGTACGACCTGCTGAACTTCGTCGACGGCCTGCACGAGGCGTTGTTCAGGCTGGACCGCAGGCAGTTCGCGGAGATCCCGGTCTTCGTGCGGGATCTCGTGATCCCGCAGTCGGAGGACGGTTTCCAGTACGCCAGGTGCGCCTGCGTCCTCGCTGGCCGACGGGTGTTCGAGGAAGTGCTGGCCACCGGCGAGGGGTTCGAGCCCTTCACGGTGCCCGAGCTGCAGTCTGAGCGGCTGTTGTACCTGGCGGGCGAGCACTACGAGGCCAAGATGGGGTTTCCAATGGAACACCGGAGAACGTTTCCGATCGACATGATGTCGAACCCGGACGGCTGGGATTCCCACTAGCCTGCTGGACGATGTTGGGGGGCCTGGTGTCCGCGGACTGGAAGACGGAGCTGGTCGAATGCGGTGATCTGGTGCAGGACGACGTTTCGGGCGCGGCGCCAGGAGTTCGCAGTGCTGTGCGTGAGCTGGTTGAGTTTCACGAGGCGGGCGAATGGCTTTCTGTCGCACCTCAGAGGCGTCATGGACGACCGTGAGTTCTGGGGGCTCATCGACTTGGTGCTCAAGGACCCACCGGCGCGGGACCGGGCCGCGTTCGGTCCGCTTGAAGAGGCACTCGGCCGGGCGGGAGAGGATGAGATCAAGGCGTTCGAGGACCTGCTCGCCAGGCATCTTCACGACCTGGACCGGTCAGAGCTCGCGGCGTTGCCGTCCAGTGCGACCGGGTTGCCGCTGTCGACCGATTCCTTCCTCTATTACCGAGCGGTGGTGGTTCTCGCCGGGGAAGAGGCGTGTCGGTCGGTGCTCGCGGATCCGGAGCAGTTCCGCCGGTTCACCGAACCCGGTGGACCTGAAGCCGAGTTCCTGCTCTACGTGGCACAACACGCGTACGAAAGCTCTACCGGTAAGTAATGGGAGCACGTCAGCCCGCTGGACTACGAGACGGGGTCGAACCCCGATGGCTGGAGCTGAACGCAGGTGTGATCGGCGCGGGTGGAATCACATTGGGAGACGTCGACGTGGTTGACCGGCGAGGGCGGTCCGAGCTGCACTACTGCGCGCTGGAAGGCGCTGTGGAGAAGGCTCGTGCCCTGTTGGCAGCCGGTACCGACCCGGACTGGGTGATCGTGACGGCTTCACTCCGTTGCATCTGGCGGCGCAGCAGGGCAACGCGGAGGTCGCCGCCGTGCTGCGGGCCGCCGGTGCGGCGGTGGACGTGGTCAACACACATGGGAACACCCCGCTCTTCGTCGCTGTCTTCCATTCACAGGGGCGTGGAGACATCATCGAAATGTTGCGTGAGCACGGGGCGAATCCGCGCAAGGCGAACACTTCTGGAGTGACTCCGGTCGAATTGGCTCGGCTGATCGCGAACCACGACGTGCAGCGGTTCTTCGCCGACCTCGACTGGTGAAATACAACTGGGGGATTTGGCTATGAGTGCGTTGGTCAGGTGGAGATGGCTGTTCGCCGTCGGCGTCGTGGTGGCGGTCCTCGGCGGAGTCACCACGGGTGTGGCATCGGCACGAGAGGGGCAGGTGCACCGGCCGTCAAACGCTGAGGTCGTTGCCGGGCAGTACATCGTGCTGCTGAAGCAGACTGGACCCGGGGTGGCGTCGACCGCCGGTGTGCTCGCCGGCAGGTATGGCGGGAAGGTCGAGCGCACCTATGGTTCGGCGCTGACCGGGTTCACCGTGACCGCCACCGAGGCACAGGCGAAGCTCTTGGCCGCCGATCCGAGGGTCGCGCGAGTGGAGGCCGATTCGGTCGTCCGCGGTCTCGGAACCCAGACGACCCCGCCCTGGAATCTCGACCGGGTCGACCAGCACACCACCGTGCTCGACGACGCCTTCACCTACCCTGACAGCGCGGGCATGGGGGTGACCGCCTACGTCATGGACACCGGGATCCGTACCGCGCACACGGAGTTCGAGGGCCGGGCCAGCGTCGGGTTCGATGCCATCGGCGATGGCTGGGACGGTGAGGACTGCAGCACCGCCGGGCACGGTACGCACGTCGCCGGCACCATCGGCGGCAAGGCCTACGGGGTGGCCAAGAAGGTCAAGCTCGTGTCGGTGCGGGTGCTGAGTTGCGAGAACTCCGGCACCGTCAGTCAGATCATCGCCGGTGTCGACTGGGTGACCGCGCATGCCCAGCGTCCCGCCGTGGTCAACATGAGCCTCGGCGGTGGAAAGTCTGTGATAGAGGAGATCGCGGTCCAGAAGTCGATCGCCTCGGGCGTCACCTATGCGGTGTCCGCGGGGAACGAGCAGAAGGACGCCTGCGACAACAGTCCCGCCAACGTGCGCGAGGCCATCACCGTCGGTGCCAGCAACCCGATCGACGAACGCGCGCGGGACTGGAAGGACGATCCCAAGGATCCCGACAAGATCACCGGTGGCTCGAACTTCGGGTCCTGCCTGGACCTGTTCGCGCCGGGCGAGGCGATCAAGTCCGCGCACAACGCGACCGATGCCGCCACGATCACGCTGCACGGCACGTCGATGGCTTCCCCGCACGTCGCGGGCGCCATCGCGTTGCTGCTCGCGGAGACACCGAGCATGACGCCCGCTGAGGTGACCTCCGCGTTGCTCGGCAGGGCGACGTCGGACGTGCTCGCCGGTACGGGTCTGGGCGCCGGCTCGCCGAACAAGCTGTTGTACACGGGGGTTCCGGCGACCGGGGTCTGCACGGTCTCCAACGACACCCGTCAGCCCATCCCCGACGAAGGCTCGGTCACCAGCACGATCAACGTGACGGCCTGCCCCGGCAAGGTTGCCGACACCGCACGAGTACGGGTGCGTGCCGAGCACCCGTTCCGCGGCGACCTCTCGGTTTCCCTGGTGGCGCCCGGCGGCACCGAACGTGTGCTGAAAGAAGCCAACGGCGATGACGCCGTGACCAACCTCGACCTGACCTTCCAGCTTCCTGGTCTGTCCACAACGGACGCCAACGGAACGTGGAAGCTGGTCGTGCGCGACAACTTCGGCTTCGACGAAGGAAGCCTGTCCGGCTGGACATTGACCTTGGCCGAAGCTGCCCCGGCACCGCCCACGCCCGCGGCGCCGGTGGTGTCCTCTCTGGACTATCCCGCTGACGGACGGCCGAACGGCGGTGCGGGCATTCCCGGCAGGTTCGTCCTCAAGCCGGGCGGTGCCCAGGCGCTCAACAAGTACTCCTACCAGCTCGACGGTGACGCGCAGCCGACCGAGGTCGTCGCGGGCGGCGAGATCATCGTTGTCGTCACACCGGGATCGGCAGGTCAGCGGACGCTGACGGTGCGCAGTGCCAACGGCACCGTCCAGTCCGCCCCGACGGCCTATACCTTCACGGTCGCAGGGGCCGGGGACATCGTGGACGGTGGAACCCTGACCGCGGACGGCGTGAGCGTCGCCACGACCATCCCAGCCGACAAGGTGTTGCGCCTTCGCTTCGAGGGCCAGGCGAACGACAAGCTCGGCATCGGCATCACCCCGAACACAGTGAACACCTACAGCAAGCTGTGGGTGCTGGACCCGGCGGGCCGCTCGTTCAGCGTCGAGAAGAACAGCGGCTCCTCGTTCCTCTACCAGGGGCTGGGCCGGGCGGTCCCGCTGCCGACTTTGACGGTCACCGGTACCTACCAGGTGTTCCTCGACCCGGACGGTGCCGGAACCGGCAGTACCACCCTGCAGCTGTCCAGGAACACCTCCGCGATCACCGACGTCGTTGTGCAGGGCACGCCGTTCTCGGTGACCAGGTCGGGCCAGTTCGCCGAGTTCACCATCGACGGTCAGCTCAACTCCTGGTACGACCTCGGTTTCACCGACTCGCCGGGCAACTCCATCCTGATCTCGGTGGACGTGTTCGACCAGAAGGGTGCGCGCGTCGGTAGCCCGCAGTACCTGTACCCGGCCAACGCGGGCCGGTTCAAGACCGAAGGGGCCGGGAAATACCGCGTGGTGCTCGGGCACTTCTTCGGCGAGAGTTCGGGCAACGCGAAGTTGTGGCTGTCGAACGAGATCAACGCCGGTGACGTCACCACCGCGCAGGCAGGCCGGCCGCTGACCCTGAACCGGCCGGGCCAGCATGCCCGGATGAGGTTCGACGGGACGCAGGGACAGCGGCTCGGCGTCGGCTATGCGGACACGAGCTTGACCAACGGCGGTCTGCCCAGGGCGTTCGTCGTCGGTCCCGACGGGGTGACGAAGTCGGTCGAGGGCTACGTCAACGGCGGGACCTTCCCGGCGTTGACCACGACCGGCAGTCATGACCTGCTCGTCAACGCGGGCTCGAACAGCGGAACGCTGACCTCGTGGCTGTCCGCGGACGTGGACCTGGGTGTCATGACCACCACCGGCGCGCAGAAGACCGCCTCGCTCTCCCGGCCAGGGCAGCACGGCAGGGCGAGGTTCGACGGGGTGGCGGGCCAGCGGCTCAATCTCGGCCTCACGACTTTCTCGGCTGGCTTCGGGGAACACGTCGTGCGCTTGATCAGGCCCGATGGAACTGTTGTCGACTACGGAATGAACCCGGCGCCTGGCAGCGTCGTGTTCGACGTCCTGCCTGCGACGGGTACCTACGAGGTCGTCGTCAAGTCGAGCAACGGCAACGGAATCACCGGCTCGGTCTCGCTGACCCTGTCCGCGCCCGTCAACGCGGGGACGGTCACGATCGGCGGCCCGACGGTGAGGATCTCGGTGAGCAGGGCCGGTCAGGACGGCCAGGTGTCGTTCACCGGTGCCGCTGCCGAGAAACTGAGGCTGAACACGAGCGGCAGTACGTTCAGCAACAAGGCGTTCAACCTCACGATTCTCAAACCGGACGGGGCTCCCTTGGTGGACAGGAACTTCAGGCCCGACCAGGGTGCGTTCGACCTGCCGGTGCTGCCTGTTTCGGGCTCCTACACGGTGTTGATCGACCCCGCCGTCGCGGGCACGGGTTCGGTCAACACCGGCCTCGTCAGGGTGCCGTGAACGTTGGCAGGCGGACGTTTCTGGCCGCCGTCGGAACGGGACTGGCGGGCTGCACCGCCAGTACCTCTTCCGCTCCGGAGGCATCCAGGCCTGTTCCGCGACAGCCAGGTGTGGTGACACCTGCACTGTCCACAACGGAGCTGATGGCCTTCGATGTCACCGCCCGCGATCGTGCAGGACTCGCGGACGTGTTGGGCGCCTTGAGCTCCCCGGTTGCGGGTGCCGTGGTGACGATCGCCGTGGGCGCGTCACTGTTCGACGGCCGGTTCGGCCTCGAGCGCCCGCGCCGGTTGACGCCCATGCCGTCGTTCCGCAGCGACGTGCTGGATCCGGCCTGGTGCCATGGAGATCTGCTCATCCAGGTGAGCGCCGACACCCAGGAACCGGTAGACGCCGCGGTGGCACGGCGGATACCGGGTCTGATTCCGCGCTGGCGGATGGCCGGGTTCCATCCGGACGGTACGCGCAATCTCTTCGGTTTCCGCGAAGGAACAGGGAACCCCGACGCGTCCGACGCGAGTCTGATGGACAGGCACGTGTGGGTTCAGCCCGGTGACGACGAACCGGCGTGGTGTGTGGGCGGCAGCTATCAGGTCGTCCGCCTGATCCGGCTGGCGATGCCCAGCTGGGACGCGGAACCGCTCGAGGTCCAGGAACGGGTCTTCGGTCGCACCAAGGACACCGGTGCTCCGCTAGGCCAGGCCGCCGAGCACGCCGACCCCGGTTACCCGAGTGATCCAGGCGGCCGACGCATCGCGCTCAACGCCCACATCCGGCGCGCGAACCCGCGGACCCCGGAGAGCGAAGCGCACAAGATCCTGCGTCGCGGGCACTCTTACCGGCTCAGCCCGTCGGATTGCGGCCAGATCTTCGTCTGCTACCAGCGCGATGTGGAACTCGGCTTTGCCACCATCCAGCGTCGGCTGGCCGGTGAGGCGCTGGAGAAGTACCTACTGCCGTTCGGTGGGGGCTACTACTTCGTGCTGCCGGGTAGCGACGGTGACTACGTGGGCAAACAACTTGTGGGCAGTAACGCCGGTTAGAGACGGTCCGCTCTGGGGCGCCAGGCTCTCGCTCCGCCAATGCGATCTGGCCTCGATGGCTGCGGATTCACGGACTCCTTTACCCGGCTGGTTACACTCAGCGGTGACCTGGAAGAGCAGGCCGGAGCATGCCGCTCAGTCGCTGGGGGTCAAGGGGTCGCAGGTTCAAATCCTGTCGTCCCGACGGCCAATGACCAGCGGGTTTACCTTTCGAGGTAGACCCGCTGGTGTCGTTTTTGCCCGATTATGGTCGCAATGTGGTCGCGCTATGCCGCGTCGGCCTTCGCGAGCGCGGTCTCGATCGCCTTGACCGCGTCGAGCGCGACGTATTTCAGCAGGTGGCCGTAGATCTCCGTGGTCGTCGACAAGGTCGAGTGGCGCAGCGTCTTGGATGCCATGGCCAGCGGAATCTGCGAGCCGAGCATCGTGGTCGCGGCGAAGTGACGTAGGTCGTGGATGCGGATTCTGGGTAGCCCTGCCTGCTCGGTGAGTTGATGGAACCGCCGGAGGACGTACTCGGGCCGTAGCGGTTGCCCTCCGTGAGGTTCACCCCAGGCAGTGGACACCGAGTTAGCAGGACCAGCGGTTCTGCTGAAAGGATGTCCTCATGCCTCCTCGGAAGCGCCG
>NZ_QFWW01000059.1 GCF_003265345.1 Lentzea terrae
TCATCGGACAGGGCCAGCGGCACGAGTTTCGGGTTCGGCACCAGCACAATCTAGTGCTGGCGCCGAATTAACGACTCAGGACACTAGAGAACGGCGCGCAGCTGGTCCGCGATGACCGCGATCCGGCCGAGCACACCGTTCACGAACCGCGGCGAGTCGTCCGTGGACAGGCCCTTGGCGAGCTCCACGGCCTCGTCGATCGCCACCGCGTCCGGCACGTCGGCCGCCCACAGCAGCTCGTACAGGCCGATGCGCAGGACCGCGCGGTCGACCGCCGGCATGCGCTGCAGGGTCCAGCCCTCGGCGTGCTCCGAGATGAGGTCGTCGATGCGTGCGCGATGAGCGTTGACGCCCTCGACGAGGGTCACCGTGTAGTCGTTCACCGGAGGAATGTCCGGGGAGCCGACTCGTTCGGCCAGCAGCGTCACCGGGTCGGTGCCCAGCAGGTCGGCTTCGTAGAGGAAGTCGACCGCGCGCTTGCGGGCCTTGCTGCGTGCGCCCATTACTTGTCGCTGACGCGGCCGAGGTAGCGGCCGTCGCGGGTGTCGACCTTGATCTTCTCGCCGGTCGTCACGAACAGCGGGACCTGGATCTCGGCGCCGGTCTCGAGCTTGGCGGGCTTGGTGCCGCCGGTGGAGCGGTCGCCCTGCAGGCCGGGGTCGGTGTGCTCGATGACGAGCTCGACCGACGTCGGGAGCTCGACGAACAGCGGCACGCCCTCGTGCGTGGCGACCATCGCTTCCTGGTTCTCGAGCATGTAGTTCGCGGCGTCACCGACGGTCTCGGTCGGAACCGGGATCTGGTCGTAGGTGTCACCGTCCATGAAGATGAAGTCGGTGCCTTCCTTGTACAGGTAGGTCATGCCGCGCTTGTCCACGGTGGCGGTCTCGACCTTGGTGCCCGCGTTGAAGGTCTTGTCGACGACCTTCCCGGTCAGCACGTGCTTGAGGGTCGTGCGCACGAAGGCGCCACCCTTGCCGGGCTTGACGTGCTGGAACGCGGTGACGGTCCAGAGCTGGCCGTCGAGGTTCAGCACCAGGCCGTTCTTCAGGTCGTTCGTGGTGGCCACGGGGGAATTTCTCCTGTGCTTGGACGGGGTGTCAGACGACCACGAGTTCCTTCGTGGTCAGGGTGAGGAGCTCCGGCCCGCTTTCGCGCACCACGAGGGTGTCCTCGATGCGGACCCCGCCCCGCCCCGACAAGTACACGCCGGGCTCGACGGTGACCGCCATACCGGCCGAAAGTGTACCGTCACCTGCCTTCGACAACGCCGGTGCCTCGTGGATCTCCAGCCCGACCCCGTGCCCGAGGCCGTGCAGGAAGTCCTCGCCGTGCCCGGCCTTCTCGATCACCTCACGGGACGCGTGGTCGACGTCGCTGAGCTTCACCCCCGGCTTGAGCGCACCACGCCCGGCCGCCTGCGACCGCGCGACCAGGTCGTACAGGTCGCGCTGCCAGTCGGCGGGCTTGCCGAGCACCAGCGTGCGGGTCATGTCCGAGTGGTAGCCGTCGACGAGCGCGCCGAAGTCGAGCTTGATGAAGTCGCCCGCGTGCAGGACGGCGTCCGTCGGCGAGTGGTGCGGCACCGCCGAGTTCGCCCCGAACGCGACGATCGACTGGAACGACCTCTCGTCCGCGCCGTGGTCGAGCATGCGACTCTCCAGCTCGCGCGCGACCTCGCGTTCCGTCGTGCCCGCCCGCAGCCCGCCGTGCCCGATCAACGCCGCCAGCGCCCGGTCGGCCGCCGCGCACGCCATCCGCAGCGCCTCGATCTCGATCTCGTCCTTGACCAGCCGCAGCTTCTCCACGAGGCCCGCGGCCTTCGTCAGCTCCGCCTTCTCCGCGGCGCTCGTGAGGGCTTCGAGGCCGTCGACCGTCACGTGGTGGCTCTCGAACCCGAGCCTGCCCTTGGCCTTCCTGGCGAGCGCGAGGTCGCACGGCCGGTCGATGACCCGCTCGAGGTCCGGCACCTGCTTCGCCGACTGCGTGAGATATCGGCCGTCCGTGCAGAACACCGTCTTGTCGTCACTCACCGCGTCGACGAGCACCGCGGCATTCGATCCGGTGAACCCCGTCAGGTACCGGACGTTCAACAGGTTCGTGACGAGCAGCGCGTCCAAGCCGGTGGCCTGGAGCTCCTGGCGCAGTGCGGTGCGACGTGCGGCGTAGGACGACATGTCTCGCAGCGTACGGCCAGTCCTAAGCTGTCCGCATGCGTCCTTGGTTCGTCCGTGCGTTGTGGATGGGGTTGCTCCACGGAGCCGTGCAGACCGGTGTGTCGGCCGTGGCGGTCCGCAGTCCCGAGGCGACCTCGGTGCGTCCCATCGCGATCGGATTGCTCGTGGTGGTCGCCGTGCTCTGGGGCGCGGTCGACCGGCTGCGCGAACTGCCGTCGCCGGGCATGCAGTGGTTCATCGCTTCGCTGATCGCCGGGCCGTTCGCCGGTGCGCTGGGCGTGATCGGGTCGGCGTTGCTGGTCGACCAGACCGGGCAGGAAGCTTTGTGGGTGGCGCTGACGGGTGGGGCGGCCTTCACGGCGTTGCTGGTGCTGGCGCCGGCCGGGCTCGGGTTGCTGCTGGGCGGGTTTCTCGGGTCCAGGGACTCAGCCCGCAACTAGCTCGACCTCGAAGCCGTCCTCGTTCTCCAGGAACGCGGCGTAGTGGTCTTCGCCGCCCGCGTGCGGGTGTTTGTCGGCGAACATCAGGTGCCAGCCGTTGTGCTGGGCCTGTTCGGTGAGGCGGTCGACATCCGCTTTGGTGCCCGCGTGGAGGGCCAGGTGGTTGAGGCCCGCTTTCATTCGATCGTGTGGACCTGTGCACGCCGGGGACTGCTCGACCACGACGTAGGTGCGATCGAGCCGCCACGACACGCCCGCGTCCCAGCGCTGGTGCTCGGCCCAGCCCAGCTCCTGGAAGAGCCACCCGAACGTGGCCTCGGCGCGAGCGAGGTCGGGCACCCACAGCTCGACGTGGTGCAGCACTTACTTCTGCCTGAGCGCCAGCCAGCGCAGCGCGAGCAGGTAGCCCTCCACGCCCAGCCCCACGATCACGCCGCTCGCGACCGCCGAGATGACGCTGTGGTGCCGGAACTCCTCGCGCTGGTGGATGTTCGAGATGTGCACCTCGACCAGGGGCGCCGTGAGCTGGGAGCACGCGTCGCGCACCGCGATCGAGTAGTGCGTCCAGGCGGCGCCGTTCAGCACCACCGGGATCGAGGCGTCGGCGGCCTCGTGCAGCCACCCGATCATCTCGCCTTCGTGGGCGGTCTGGCGGACCTCCACCTCGAAGCCGAGCTCCTTGCCCTCGGCCACGCACATCTCGACGAGGTCGGCGTGCGTGGTGCTGCCGTAGATGAGCGGCTCGCGGGTGCCCAGGCGGTCGAGGTTCGGGCCGTTGAGGACCAGGACCTTCACAGCAGCACCGTCCCCGAGGACTTGGGCTCGGCGGCGACGGCCGAGTAGGCGGCGGCGATCAGGGCCGGGTCCGGGCCCTCCAGGCGGCCCGGCTTGGCCAGGCCGTCGAGGACCACGAAGCGGAGCACGCCCGCCTTGTTCTTCTTGTCGACCTTCATGCCCTCCATCAGCTGCGGGAGGGCGTCCGGGTCGTAGGAGGTCGGCAGGCCGAGCAGTTCCAGGACGCGCTTGTGGCGGTCGGCGGTCTCGTCGTCCAGGCGGCCGGCCAGGCGGGCCAGTTCGGCGGCGAAGACCAGGCCCACGCTGATCGCGGCGCCGTGGCGCCAGCGGTAGCGCTCGCGGCGTTCGATGGCGTGGCCGAGGGTGTGGCCGTAGTTGAGGATCTCGCGCAGGGACGACTCGCGCAGGTCGTTCGAGACGACGTCGGCCTTGATCTGGATCTTGCGGCGGACGAGCTCCGCGAGCACGTCGCCGGTCGGGTCCAGGGCGGCCTGCGGGTCGGCCTCGATGAGGTCGAGGATGACCGGGTCGGCGATGAAACCGCCCTTCACGACCTCGGCCATGCCGGCGATGAGCTCGTTGCGCGGCAACGTCTCCAGCGTCGCGAGGTCGACGAACACGACCTCGGGCTCGTAGAACGTGCCGACGAGGTTCTTGCCCGCATCGGTGTTGATGCCGGTCTTGCCGCCGACCGCGGCGTCGACCATGCCGAGCATGGTGGTCGGGATGTTGACCAGGCGCACGCCGCGCATCCACGTGGAGGCGACGAAGCCGGCGAGGTCCGTGACGGCGCCGCCGCCGAGGCCCACGACCACGTCGGACCGCGACAGGCCGATCTTGCCGAGCACGTCCCAGCAGAAGCCCGCGACGGCCAGGTCCTTGCCGTCCTCGGCGTCGGGCACCTCGACGCGGTGCGCGTCGATCCCCGTCGCCTTCAGCTCGTCGACCAGCACCTCGGCCGTGGCGGCCAGGGGCGGCTGGTGCACGATCGCGACCTTGGCCGTGCCCTCGAGGTGCGCGACGATCTCGCCCAGCAGGCCCCGGCCGATCACCACGAGGTACGGCTTCTCGGCGTTGACCTCGACGGTCAGCGGCTCGGTCATGCTTGCTCTCCCTTGATCACCGCGTCGGTCACCTGTTCCGGATCGAGCGCGTCCGTCAGGACCTCGATCGTCGCGACCTCGCGGTACAGCGGCAGCCGCGCGTCCAGCAGCGCCTTGAACGTGGCGCGCGGGTTCACGCCGGACAGCAGCGGGCGCGCCGACGACAGGCCGGTGCGGCGCACGCCTTCCGCCATGCCCACGTTCAGGAAAACCACGGTGTGCTCACGAAGACGTTCGCGCGTGGCGGCGGACAGCACCGCTCCCCCGCCCAACGCCAGCACGCCCTCGTGTTCCACCAACGCTTTGGCGACGGCTTCTTCTTCCATGGCACGGAAAACGGGCTCGCCGTCGTCGGTGAAGACGTCCGAGATCGGCTTGCCGGCCAGTGCGACGATGTCGTCGTCGACGTCGCGGAACGGCAGGCCCAGGCGCGCGGCCAGCAACTGGCTGATCGTGGTCTTGCCCGCGCCGGGCGGGCCGACCACCACGTACCGAGGGCTCACATGCCCTCCCAACGGGCTTCCAGCGCCTTCAGGTACGCGTGGGCGTTGCGGCGCGTCTCGTCGAGCGAGTCGCCGCCGAACTTCTCCAGCGCGGCCTCGGCGAGCACCAGCGCCACGACCGACTCCAGCACGACACCGGCCCGCGGCACGGCGCAGACGTCCGAACGCTGGTGGATCGCGACGGCCGGCTCACCGGTGCGGACGTCCACAGTGGACAGTGCACGCGGGACGGTCGAGATGGGCTTCATGGCAACGCGCGCACGGAGGATCTCGCCGTTGGTGATGCCGCCTTCGAGGCCGCCGGCGCGGTTCGAGCGGCGGGTGACGCCGACCGGGCCGCTGCCGCGGTCGATCTCGTCGTGCGCCTGCGAACCCCAGCGCTGGGCCGACGTGAAGCCGTCGCCGATCTCCACGCCCTTCATCGCCTGCACGCCCATCAGCGCGGCGGCGAGGCGGGCGTCGAGGCGGCGGTCCCAGTGCACGTGCGAGCCGAGGCCGGGCGGCAACCCGTAGGCGAGCACCTCGATGACGCCGCCGACCGTGTCACCCGCCTCCTTCACGGCCTCGACCTCGGCGACCATCGCGTCGGTGCCGCGCTGGTCGAAGCAGCGCACCGGCGACTCGTCGATCGCGGGCAGGTCGTCGGGGGTGGGCAGCGCGCTGTCCTCGGGCGTCGCGGCCTTGCCGATCGACACCACGTGGCTCAGGATCTGCACGCCCAGCAGCTGCTGCAGGAACTGCCTCGCCACCGCGCCCAGAGCGGTCCTGGCCGCCGTCTCACGGGCGGACGCGCGCTCCAGCACCGGGCGCGCCTCGTCGAAGCCGAACTTCTGCATGCCGGGCAGGTCGGCGTGACCGGGCCGGGGCCGCGTCAGGGCCTCGTTGCGGCCGGTCGGCTTGAGCAGGCTCGGGTCGACGGGGTCCGCGGACATCACGGTCTGCCACTTCGGCCACTCGGAGTTGCCGATGGTGACCGCGATGGGGCCGCCCTGCGTCTTGCCGTGGCGCACGCCGCCGAGAATCTCGACCTCGTCCTGCTCGAAGCCCATGCGCGGGCTTCGGCCGAACCCGAGCCTGCGTCGCCCCAGCTGGGCGACGAGGTCGTCGGTCGTCACCTCGACACCGGCGGGCATGCCCTCCAGGACGGCGACGAGGGCAGGGCCGTGTGACTCTCCAGCGGTGATCCAGCGCAGCACGTTCACAATCCTTTCACAGCGTCGTCAACGCCCAGGTGGCGGCCAGCAAGCCTGGGCCGTGCGGCACTCTTCTGCTGCGCCTGACGGCCGCAACGCCGAGCGTGACCGCACTGGACAGAATCGCCGCAGGTAGCAGCGACGGCAGCGCGAGCGGCGCACCCAACCCGAACGCGAGCTTCACGTCGCCGCCGCCCATCAACGCGGGTCGGAAGCGTCGGACGGCGAGATGAGCGCCACCGAAGATCACCGCGGTGAACGCGGCTTCTCCCAGCCTGTGGAACTCCAGGAGCAGCAGCGCGGCGCCCAGGGGGAGGGTCAGCGCGTCCGGCAACCGGTGGTGCCGCAGGTCGATCAGCGCGAGCACGATGCCGAACCAGGCCAGCAGGTACGACGAGGGTGGTGCGTCCAGGGCGGCGGCGACCGTCCACAACGAACCCAGCACAGACGCGAGCAGGACCGTGGTCATGGCACCACGGTCCTGCTCGGTACGACTCGGGCACAAATCGCGCACCGTCGTGAACGGTCCATTCACGCACGGTCCAACGATGCCCTAGTTCGGGCTGGGAAAACGCCCGAACCGGCGGCACTGCAGGCTCGTGCAGGGGTACCCCCGGCCTGGGATCCCCTCGCAACCCAACCTAGCCAGCACCACCGACAAGATCAGCGAGACCAGTCGAAGAGGGCGTCGTTGGCCGTCACGTCCACGTCCAGCGCGAGGTCACCGAGGACGTCGGCGGAGGCGTCCAGCGCGATCACCGGGCAGATGGGCGCGAACCCGGCCGCCTCGACCTCGGCGGGGTCCCAGGTCACGATCCGCTGACCGGCCAGCACCTGCTCGCCCTTGACCACGTGCAGCTCGAAGCCCTCGCCCTTGCGCTTCACGGTGTCGATGCCCAAATGCACGAGCACGGCCGCACCGTCGCCAGTGGCCACGACGAACGCGTGCGGGTGCAACGTGACGACGGTGCCGTCGACGGGCGAGACCACATCGGACCGGGAACGGACCGGTTCGACGGCCACGCCGGGGCCGACCATCGCCTGCGAGAAGACCGGGTCCGGGACGGCGGAGAGCGCGACCACGCGACCGGCCACGGGGCTGCCGACGCGGAGGCTCACAGGAGGTCCTCGATGTCCGACGCGAGGGTGTCCGCCTCGGGGCCGACGACGACCTGGACGACGTTGCCGGAGCGCATGACTCCGTGTGCTCCCAACGCCTTCAGGGCCTTCTCGTCGACGACGGAACCGTCCTCGAGCTCACACCGCAGGCGGGTGATGCACGGTTCGATCTCGACGATGTTGGACGCGCCGCCCAGCGCGTCGATGATCTTCTGCGCCTTGTCGTCAGCCACGTTCGTACCTCTCGTTCCCGTAACAGCGGTTGACACCCGCTCAGTGTGCGGAGCATTCTCCCGCACCAACTGGTCTAGACCGGAAAGTACCACTAGCGAGGAGGTGAGCGAGTGCACGAGATCGTGGACGGGCCCAAGCCCAAGCACGCGCAGCTCCGCGAGATCCTGCGCAGGCTCGCCGAGCACGACCTCGCGCCCGGCTCGCCCATCCCGTCCGAGCGCGACCTCGCCGAGCGGTACGGAGTGTCCCGCATCACAGTGCGGGCCGCAGTCGGCCAGCTGGTCGCCGAAGGCCTGCTGACCAGGGCGAAAGGACGCGGGACGTTCACCGCACGGCGGCGCTACGACCTGCAGGTCCTGCTCAACTCGTTCACCTCGGAGATGCACGCGCGGGGGCTCGAACCCAGCACCGAGGTGATCAGCTGCGGTCAGGACGCGCCCGGCTCGAAGGCCTCGCTGGGCCTCGAGCCGGACGAGTACGCCTATCGCGTCGTGCGGCTGCGCAAGGCCGACGGGGCACCGCTGGCGCTCGAAGCCGGCTGGTACAGCCCGCACCTGCTGCCCGAGCTCGACCGGTGCGACCTGACCGGGTCCATCTACGAGCTCATCGCGGCGAAGTACGGGATTCAGCTCGACCACGCGCGGCAGACCGTGTGGGCCGAGACCGCCGACGCGGAGACCGCGAAGGCGCTCGACGTCCGCAAGGGCAGCCCGCTGCTCGTGTTCAGAAGGGTCGCCAGCTCGGCTGGGCGGCCGTGTGAAGACGTGACTTCCTGGTACCGGGGCGATCTCTACCAGGTGACCATGCAACTGGACCGGACCGTCCCGGGGACCGGACCGAACTCCGCCAAGGGAGGTACCCGATGAGCACCGACGCCGCACAGACAGGTGGTCGTGAGATCAAGGGCCTCGCCACGTTGCAACGCTTCGGTCGCAGCCTCATGCTGCCGATCGCCGTGCTGCCCGCGGCAGGTCTTCTGCTCCGCTTCGGTCAAGACGACATGCTGGGCAAGGACGGCCTCGGCTGGAACGAAGTCGCCGCGGTGATCGGCGCGGCGGGCGACGCGCTGTTCAGCAACCTCGCCCTGCTGTTCGCGGTCGGCATCGCCGTCGGGTTCGCCCGGCGCGGTGACGGTTCCACGGCGCTCGCCGGCGTCGTCGGTTACGTCGTGCTGACGAGCGTCTTCAAGGCCATGTCGCCGCTGGTCCTCGACCAGCCGACGGACCCTGCCGCGAAGCCCGTGCTGATCAACTACGGGGTGCTCGGCGGTATCGTCGTCGGTATCACGACGGCACTGCTGTGGCAGCGGTACCACCGCATCAAGCTGCCTCCGTACCTGGCGTTCTTCGGTGGCCGCCGGTTCGTGCCGATCATCGTCGCCGGTGTCATGGTGATCTTCGGTGTCGTGCTCGGCCTCGTGTACCCGTGGTTCAACGCGGGCATCACCGCGGTCGGCGAGTGGGTCACCGGCAGCACGGTCATCGGCGCGTTCATCTACGGCACGGTCAACCGCCTGCTGATCCCGCTCGGCCTGCACCACATCCTCAACAACGTCGTGTGGTTCCAGTTCGGCACCTACAACGACAAGACCGGTGACATCCCGCGCTTCCTCGCGGGTGACCCGACGGCCGGCACGTTCCAGACCGGCTTCTTCCCGATCCTGATGTTCGCCCTGCCGGCCGCCGCGCTCGCGATCGTGCACACGGCACGGCCGAACCAGCGCAAGATCATCGGCGGCATCATGGGCTCCGCCGCGCTCACCGCGTTCATCACCGGTGTGACGGAGCCGCTGGAGTTCGCGTTCATGTTCGTGGCGTGGCCGCTCTACCTGATCCACGCGGTGCTGACCGGTACCTCGCTCGCGATCTCGAACGCGCTGGGTGCGCACGACGGCTTCTCGTTCTCGGCCGGTGCGATCGACTTCATCCTGAACTGGAACATCGCGACCAAGCCGTGGCTGCTGCTCATTCTCGGCGCGATCTACGCGGTGATCTACTACGCCCTGTTCCGCTTCGTCATCACCAAGTGGAACCTGAAGACGCCGGGACGTGAGGACGACGAGTCCCCCGAGGCCGATGAGAGCATCGTCGGCAGCGGACGGGACGAGGCGAGCACCACGCGGACCGACGTGCGCAAGCCCAAGACCGACAAGTAAGCACCACAGCTCGAAGAGCTCTACCGAGAGGATCCATCATGGCCGAGCGACGGGTCACCGTGGCCAGCAAGGTCGGACTGCACGCCCGGCCTGCCGCATTGCTGGCGAAGGCCGCCGCCGACCAGCCGGTGACGGTCACCATCCGCAAGGACGGCGGCGAAGCCGTGGACGCGGCGAGTGTGCTGGGTCTGATGACCCTCGGCGCTATGCACGGTGACGAGGTGGTGCTCAGCGCCGACGGGGACGGAGCGGACGCCGCTCTGGACGCCATCGCCGAACTGATCGCCACCGACCACGACGAGTGATTCCGGTCGTGAGTGGTCATGGCCTCCCCGATCGCCATAGCCCGGTTTTCGGGAACCACTCACGGCCCACCCGAAGTGCAGCACGACGCCCGCAGTGACCACGCCGGAGAGAGTCGACGGCGTGGCCTGCGGGTACGTCACCATCAGCCACACCCCACCGGCCGCCAGCGCGGGCGGCACGACCAGCCCCGCGGTCCACCGGAACAGCACCAGGAACGCGATCGTCGAGACCAGCAGCGCCGCGCCGAGCGTGTCGCTGAACCGGTGCCAGCCGAGCGACACCGTCTCCGCGGCCACCGCACCGGCCCCGATCGCACCGGGCACCGCGACCCAGAGGGCGAACCGCTTCGGCACCGCCATGGTCACCGCGATCACCGACGCCACCGCGGCCGTGGTGTGTCCACTCGGGAAGCTGTTGTGCACCAGCACCGCGTCCTCGTCCAGTTCGGGCCGCACCAGCACGTAGAGCTTCAGCACCTGCGCGAGCAACACCGACCCGCCGAGCACCAGCAGCGGTGGAAACGCCTTCTTGCGCGCTATCAGGATCACGAGCAGCGCGGCGAAGATGATCGCCATGTCCACGTTGGACGCCCACGAACGCTGCAGTGACAGCTCGGGCAACGCGGCGTTCTCCGCCTTCTGCCCGAACGAGGTCCACACCAGCGCGAAGTACGTGAAGAGGAATCCCACCAAGCTTCCGACCATGCTGACGAGACTCCGCTGGTCGATCTACGGGAGCGTCCACGCGATGTCATGGTTCCGCTACAGAACCGGCACAGGTCCCGTCACACGCCGATAATGGATCTCGTGGCGATGGTGTTGCTGGTCGAGGACGACCCGTCTGTGCGTGAAGGGCTCGGGCTGGCGCTGCGCCGCCAGGGACACGACGTCCGGGCAGCGGGAACGGGCGAGGAGGGCGTGGAGCGGCTGCGCGAGTCCCGTCCCGACATCGTGGTTCTGGACATCATGCTGCCGGGCATCGACGGCTTCGAGACGTGCCGCCGGATGCGCGTGCAGGCCGAGGTGCCGATCATCATGCTCACCGCTCGCGGCGACGACTTCGACGTGGTCGCCGGTCTTGAGGCGGGCGCGGACGACTACGTGGTGAAGCCGGTCGAACCGCGCGTCCTGGAGGCCAGGATCCGCGCGGTGCTGCGGCGCACCGTCTCCGAACCGTCCAGTGTGGAGCGACACGGTTCGCTGCTGATCGACCGCGCGGGCCTGCAGGTGCTGAAGAACGACGTGAAGGTCGCGCTGACGCCCACCGAGCTCAAGCTGGTGCTCGAACTGTCCCGCACGCCGGGCCGCGTGCTGACCCGCCAGCAGATCCTCGAGGCCGTCTGGGAGCACGACTACCTGGGCGACTCGCGGCTCGTCGACGCCTGTGTCCAGCGGTTGCGCGCCAAGATCGAGGACGTGCCCTCCGAACCTCGCTACGTCCACACGGTGCGCGGCTTCGGCTATCGCTTCGGCCCGCGATGAGGTCGCTGCACCGCGGGCTCCGGCCCCGGCTGATGGCCGCGTTCCTGCTGCTGACCCTGCTGGGCGCGGTGGCGGCGGCGGGTGCCTCCTACGCGACCGCCCGCAACCTGTTGCTGGAGGACGCCCAGAACGGCTTCATGAACCCGCTGGTGGACGACGTCCGCTCCTACGCGACCCGGCTGCGGGTGCCGCCCACGCAACAGGACCTCGACGACTTCCAGTCCTCCCTGCGCAGCCCGACGGTCGTGGTCTTCGGCGACCTGCGTTCCCGCAACGGGCCTGATCCCAGAGCCACGCCCGCCGAGCTGCGCGAGGCGATGAAGTCGAGCAAGACGATCATCTGGCAACGCCGCACGGACGCCGTCGAACCGAGTGTGATCATCGGCATCCCGCTGCTGCGCGCCGACGGCACCGCCACCGGTGTCGAGGTGTGGGCGTGGGGCAACCTGGGCGGACCGCAGCGCGCCATCGACAGCTTCGCGACCGCCGCCTGGGTGGGCGTGAGCCTGGTGCTGCCGCTCGCGCTCGGGCTGGCGTTGTTCACGGCTCGGGGTGTGTTGCGACCGGTGCGCCGGCTGGGGACCGCAGCTCGCGCGCTCGGTTCCGGCCGCCTCGACACGCGGGTCGACGAACGGGGCTCCGACGAGCTCTCCGACCTGGCCCGCACGTTCAACCGGGCCGCGGCGCAGCTGGAGGCCTCGCAGGCCGCGTCCCGCCGGTTCGTGGCCGACGTGTCGCACGAGCTCCGCACACCGCTGACGGCCATGAGCGCGGTGACCGCGGTGCTGGACGAGGACGCCGACTCCCTTCCCGAGGACACCGCGGTGGCGGCACGTCTGGTGTCCTCCGAGACGCGCAAGCTCACCCGGCTGGTCAACGACCTGATGGAGATCTCGCGCTTCGACGAGGGCCGCAACCTCCTGGAGCTCGACGAATGGGACATCAGCACCGCGGTTCGAGACTCTCTCGCCGCACGCGGGTGGACCTCATCGGTGGAGGCCTCGCTGCCCGACGGCATCACGGGCCGGGTCGACCGCCGCCGGCTGGACGTGATCGTCGCCAACCTCGTCGGCAACGCGCTGAAGCACGGCGGCGCTCCCGTGCGGGTGGCCGTGCGGCCTGGTGTCATCGAGGTGTCCGACCACGGCCCCGGCATCCCGGCGGATGCCCTCCCCCACATCTTCGACCGCTTCTACAAGGCAGACACGGCCCGCGCCCGTTCCGAGGGCAGCGGACTGGGATTGGCGATCGCATGGGAGAACGCGCGCCTGCACGGCGGCAGCATCGAAGCGGCCAACGCGCCCTCGGGAGGCGCGGTCTTCACCTTGCGCTTGCCCTGGTGATGCTGGCGGGCTGCGGTATCCGGCCGACGCCCGTGCTGAGCGGCGCGGCGGCCCCGACCGTCTCCTCGCACGAGCTCACCATCTACCTGCTGACGGAGTCCCGGAACGAGCTGGTGCGGCGGACCCGGACCTACACCGGCAACGTCGACACCGCCACCGCCATCAACCTGCTGGTGCGGGGACCGGACGAGGAGGAGCGCAAGCTCGGGCTGACGACCGAGGTGCCGGCCACGACTTCGGCGGTGTACTCGCCGGTGTCGAACCTGATCGTGCTGCCCGACGACATGGGTCCGTTGTCGAAGATGGCGCAGTTTCAGCTGTACTGCACGGCGGTCGCGAGCCGGGCGAAGGTGGAGAACGTGCCGCTGTTGGGCATCAACTGCCCTTAACGCACGTAGACGACGTCCCGGAGGTCGTCGCGCGCGTACGCCGATGCATTGGTCAGATGACCGTCGAACGGGCCGACCTTCGTGATGCGCGCGCCGTCACGAAACACGATCTGCAAGCCGTGCTCCGGTTCCCACGCGCACTCGCACTCGACGGAGACGTAGACGGGCTCGCCGTCGTCGTCGCGTTGGACGCTGACCTCATGACGGTCGAACCGCACGTGGTTCCAGACCTCGCCGGGGCTCGCGATGGCCGGGAAGTCGTCCAGGTCGTCGCCGAACTCGTCCGCCATGTCCCGGTAGTACTCGAAAACCGCCGGACTCGCGTCCTCCAGCACCGTGCGGTCCAGGGCGAGGAACGTGCGGATCGCGGCGTGGAAGTCTTCCGGCGCCGGGTCGTCCGCGTAACCGTCGACCGCGAACGGCAGCGCCGCGTTGCCGAACACCGGTACGGGAATCGGCGCGCTGACGAGGCTGCCGTACTCGTCCTCGGTCACGGCCCCAAGCCCAGGAATCTCCACGCGGTGAGCATAGGGAAGGCGGGACGCACCGGCGGCCGTGGTGCTGCCGGTCAACCCCAGCGCCCGTGCGGAGTCCCCCGGCGGACACACCCGTGCGTCCCGCCCACCGGCACCCCTCGAGGCAGGGACGCCGGCATGCGATGACCCCGGAACGATCGGCATTCGTCCGGAGTCAAACGAGTCATGTCCAGGCAATCACACGACCCCGCACACCGGTGTTCCACAGCGCCGGAAGTGGACGAAAGTTGCGAACTACGAGCGTGCGGCCAGCTCGGCGGTCAAGGCGGCGCGCATGACGTCCCGCGGCGCCGGCTGACCGGTGAACTGCTCCACCTGACCGAACGCCTGGTGCAGCAACATGTCCAGGCCGGTGGCGAGCCGCGACCCGGACTCCTCGACGGCAGCGGCGACCGGCGTGGGCCACGGATGGTAGATCACGTCCAGCACGTACGGCGCCCGAGCCAGCGCGGAGGCCAGCGGCACCGTCGCCTCGGCGGGCACCGTCGACACCACGACGTCCGACGCGGCGGCCAGCGTCGCCAGGTCCACAGCGGACAGAGCGAGCACCTCGACCGCGACCCCGACGCGCGCCGCGGTCGCGACGGCCTCGGCGGCACGGGAAGGATCCCGCACCACAAGGGAAACCGAGGAGATCCCCAGCGAGGCGAACCCAGCGAGCACAGCGGTGGCCGTGCCGCCCGCGCCGATGACGACGCCGGCGGACCCGCCCGAGAAACCCTTCTCCCGCAACGCTCCCACCACACCGTCCACGTCGGTGCAGTCGGCGTGCCAGCCGGAATCGGTGCGCACCAACGTGTTCGCTGCACCGACCGCCGCGGCGCGCTCGGTGACCGACGAAGCGACGGCCAGGGCCGCGCGCTTCGTCGGCATCGTGCACGAGAGGCCGACCCACTCCGGTCCCAAGGAGGACACCAGCGCGGAAACCTCGGACTCGGCGCATTCCAGGCGCGTGTACTCCCAGTCGAGGCCCAGCGCGGCATAGGCGGCGTTGTGCAGCACCGGGGAAAGCGAGTGCTCGATCGGCGAACCGATCACTGCGGCACGACGCACTAGTAAATGCCGTCCTTCTGGGCCTTCTGGTCGTTCGCGTTGTGCTCGTCGAACGTCGTCGCGAAGCACGACGTGCCGTCCTTCTGGCACTTCACGAAGTACATGATGTCGCCGCCCTCCGGCTTCAGCGCCGCCGTCACGGCCTGCTGCGACGGCGAGCCGATCGGGGTGGGGGGCAGGCCCTGGCTGATGTACGTGTTGTACGGACCCGGCCGGTTGCGGTCCGCGTCCGACGTGCGGATGTGGGGCTGGTTGTTCTTGTAGTTGATGGTCGAGTCGAACTGCAGCGCCATCGGCTTCTTCAGGCGGTTGTAGATCACCTGGGAGACCTTGCTGAAGTCCTTCTCGATGGCTTCCTTCTCGATCAGCGAGGCGATGATCAGGACCTCGTACGGCCGGAAGCCGGTGTTCACGGTGCCGCCGGGGATGCCGGCACCCGCCAGCTTCTGCGCCGACGCCACGATCACGCTGCGGATCAGCTCGACCGCGGACACACCGGGCTTGACCTGGTAGACACCGCGCATGATCAGGCCTTCGAGGCGGTACTGGGGGTCGGCGCGCTTCACGTCGGCGATCGCCCAGTCCGGGACGCCGAGGGCGACCGGGTCGGTCTGCTCGGCCGCGGCCTTGATCTCGTCGACGGTCAGGCACTTCTTGGTGCCGTCCTTCTCCGTGCAGCTCGCGTCGGCCAGCTGGGAGTAGATGCCCTTGACGACCTTGTCGCCCACCTTGATGTCGGTGAGCTTGAGGCCGCCGACGATCTGCACGGCCGGGACGCGGGTCTTCGGGTCGACCATGCGGGCCACCGCCTGCTGGCCCGACATCTTCGTCTTCATCAGGTAGAAGCCGGGCTGGATCGACGTCACGCGGCCGTCGGTCTTGCTGGGCTCGGTGAAGGCGCGGGCGGAGGCGATGACGCCGTTGTCGTAGAGGGTCGACGCGATCTTGCTGACCACGTCACCGTCCTGGACCTCGACGATGACGTCGGTCTCGCCGCTGCCCGCGAAGTCGTCGTACGAACCGATGCCGCGCAGCTCCAGATAGCCGTAGTAGGCGCCGCCAGCGCCCGCGGCGAGCACCAGCGCCACGACGAGCCAGAGGATCGTCTTCTTGCGCCTCTTCGCCTTCGCGCGGGCCTTCTCGCGCTCACGGTCGCGTTTGAGCGGGCGTCGCTCGCGCGCGCGTTCGTCCACGTCGGGGTCGGTGAACAACCCGAGATCGTCGCTCACACCTCGTCCTTTCGGGCGGCCACAAAGCGTGCCCGTGCGTCCAGCCAAGACTGCAGGATCTCGACAGCGGCGGCCTGGTCGACCACGGCACGCTGCTTCTTGCCCTTCACACCGCGTTGCGCCAGCACCCGGCTCACCACGACCGTCGTCAGCCGTTCGTCGCTGAGCCGGACCGGCACCGGGGCGACCCGTCCGGCCAAGGCGGCAGCGTACGCGGTCGCCGCCTGGGCTGCCGGTCCGTGACGCCCCGCCAGTGTTTTCGGCAGGCCGACCACGACTTCGACGACGTCATGCTCGGCCACGAGACGTACGAGCTCGGTGAGGTCCGAGCCGCCCTTCTCGTCACGCTGGAGAGTAACCAGCGGAGTCGCCAAAAACGCACCCGGATCGCTGAGAGAAATTCCCACTCGAACTGATCCGACGTCGACGCCGAGCCTCCTGCCGAGGCCCGGATCGTCGACGCCGGCGACATCAGCGCTGCTCAAGCACCTTGTCCAGTTCGTTGGTGAGGGCCGTGATGGCCTCGGGAACACCGGCGGGGTTGGTGCCGCCGCCCTGGGCCAGGTCCGGCTTGCCGCCACCGCGGGCGGCGATGGCCGGGCCGAACACCGGGACCAGCTTGCCGGCGGCCAGGCCCAGGTCGCGGGCGGCGGCCGTGGTGGCGACCACGAAGCTCACCTTGTCGCCGTCGACCGAGAACAGGGCCACCACACCGGGCTTGTTGCCCAGGCGGTTGCGGACCTCGCCACCGAGCGTGCGCAGGTCGTTGCCCGACACGCCCTCCAGACCGAGGGCCACCAGCGACAGCCCGCGCACGTCGAGAGCCTGGTCGGCGAGCGACCCGGCGTTGCCGAGCAGCTGGGCGGCGCGGACCTTCTCGAGCTCCTTCTCAGCGACCTTCAGCCGCTCGACCAGGGACTCGATCCGCTCCGGCAGGCCCTCCGAACCGACCTTCAGCATGTCGGAGAGGTTCTGCACGATGGCGCGTTCCTTGGCCAGGAACCGCATGGCCTCGATGCCGACGTAGGCCTCGAGCCGGCGCACGCCGGAACCGACCGAAGACTCACCCAGCAGGGTGATCGGGCCGATCTGCGACGAGTGCTCGACGTGCGTGCCACCGCACAGCTCACGCGACCACGGGCCACCGATCTCGATGACGCGCACGGTCTCGTCGTAGGTCTCGCCGAACAGGGCGACGGCACCCATGTCCTGGGCACCGGCCATGTCGGTGTAGACGATGCTGACCGGCAGGTCCTTGCGCACGGCGAGGTTCGAGACCTCTTCGATCTCGCTCTTGGCCTCGGCGGACAGACCGCCGGTCCAGGCGAAGTCGAGCCGCAGGTAGCCGGGCTTGTTGTAGGAACCGCTCTGCAGGGCCGACGGGCCGAGCACCTGGCGCAGGGCGGCGTGCACGACGTGCGTGCCCGAGTGGCCCTGGCGGGCGCCGACGCGCCACTCCGGGTCGACGCGGGCCTCGACGTGCTCGCCCTCGCTGATCTCGCCGTTCACGACGCGCACCTGGTGCACCCACAGCTTGCGGGCGACCTTCTGCACGTCGAGCACCTCGAGCTCGGCGCTGCCCGTGACGATCGTGCCGGCGTCGGACTCCTGGCCACCGGACTCGGCGTAGAGCGGCGTGCGGTCGAGAACGACCTCGACGATGTCGCCTTCCTTGGCGGACTTGACGCGAGCGCCGTTCAGCACGATGCCGCGCAGCGTGGCCTCGGAGGCGAGCTCGCTGTAGCCGGTGAACTCGGTCGGGCCCTGCTCCAGCAGCTCCCGGTACACGGTCTGGTCGCCGTGGCCGGTCTTCTTGCCGGCGGCGTCGGCCTTGGCGCGGGCGCGCTGCTCGGCCATCAGCTTCCGGAAGCCGTCCTCGTCGACGCTCAGGCCGGCCTCGGAGGCCATCTCCAGCGTCAGGTCGATCGGGAAGCCGTACGTGTCGTGCAACTGGAAGGCGCGGTCACCGGGCAGCGTGGCCCGGCCGTCGGCCTTCACCTCGGCGGCGGCGTTCTCGAAGATCCGCGAACCGGCGTCGAGCGTGCGCAGGAACGTGTCCTCCTCGGCCTTGAGCACCTGCTGGATGCGGGCGAACCCGCTGACCAGCTCGGGGTAGGCCGGGCCCATGGCGTCGCGGACGACCTCGGCGAACTGCACCAGCACCGGCTCCGTCACGCCCAGCAGGCGGGCGGAGCGGACGATGCGGCGCAGCAGGCGGCGCAGCACGTAGCCGCGGGCCTCGTTGCCGGGGGTGACACCGTCGCCGACCAGCATGACGCCGGAACGAGCGTGGTCGGCGATCACGCGGAAACGGACGTCGTCCTTCTCGTCAGCGCCGTACTTGCGGCCGGAGAGCTCCTCGGCCTTGTTGATGACGGCGCGCACGAGGTCGGTCTCGTAGACGTTGTCGACGCCCTGGAGCAGGTAGGCGACGCGCTCGACGCCCATGCCGGTGTCGATGTTCTTGGCGGGCAGGGACCCGATCGGCTTGTGGCCCTCCTTGGGGCTCAGCTCGCCTCGGACGTCCTGCATGAAGACCAGGTTCCAGATCTCCAGGTAGCGGTCCTCGTCGACGACGGGGCCGCCCTCCTTGCCGTAGGCGGGGCCGCGGTCGAAGTAGATCTCCGAGCAGGGGCCACCGGGGCCGGGCACGCCCATGTCCCAGTAGTTGTCCTTGCCGTCGCGGCGCTGGATGCGCTCGAGCGGCAGCCCGGCGACCTTCTGCCACAGCTCGATGGCCTCGTCGTCGTCCTGGTAGACGGTGACCCAGATGCGCTCGGGGTCGAAGCCGTAGCCGCCGTCGTCCTGCGAGCCGGTGACCAGCTCCCAGGCGAACCGGATGGCGTCTTCCTTGAAGTAGTCGCCGATCGAGAAGTTGCCGGCCATCTGGAAGAACGTGAGGTGACGCGTCGTCTTGCCGACCTCGTCGATGTCCGGCGTGCGCACGCACTTCTGGATGCTCGTCATCCGCGGGGCCGGCGGCGGGGCCTCGCCGAGGAAGTACGGCTTGAACGGCACCATGCCGGCGTTGACGAACAGCAGGTTCGGGTCGTCGAGCAGCAGCGACGAGGACGGGATGTACTTGTGCCCGTTGCGCTCGAAGTGCTCGCGGAAACGCTTGATGATCTCGTGGGTCTGCACGGGAAGTTCCTTGCTATGTACTGGGAGTTGTCAGGGCGCGCTGATGAGGCGAACGGTGCTCTTAGTGCTTTCCGTTCGCCCTGGGCGCTCGACGCCCCGGCGTGAAGCCCGTCTGACGTTCCACGGTCTCCTGCAACTCCTGTTCCCGTTCGGCCATGCCCGCGCGCACCTCGGCCCCGAAGGAACCGATGGCGCCGGCGAGCTCACGCAGGCCTTCACCCACGTTAGCGCCGATACCGGCGGGAGTCGCCTGCTTTGTGACCTCGGCGGCCTTCTTGGCGACGAAGAGGCCCGCCGCCGCGCCCAGCCCGAACCAGAAGAGACGGCTCATTTCGCACCTCGCCTGCTGGGCCTGCGCTTGGCGTGCTTGTTCGGCTGCTCGGCGGCCTTGCGGCGGGCCTTCACGGCCTTGCTCACGCCGTAGGACAGCGCGGCGGCCTTGACCAGCGGCCCGCCGAGCGTGGCGGTGAAGAGGCTGGTGAGCGCGGAGACGTTGCCCGTGACGGCACGCGCGTTGGCCGTGATGCCGTCGACGCGCTCCAGCTGCGTGTTTACGTGCGTCAGCGTCGTGTTGGCCTCGGTGAACAACGGGTCGCTGTTCTCGTGCGCCTTGCGCATCGCGATCGTGGCCTCGTCGAAGAACCGCGCAGCCTTGACCGCCACGATCGCCAGCACGATGACGAGCAGCACGAACGCACCGGCGGCGACCAGCGCTGCGATCTGCCCTGGCGACACGGATCCTCCTGGTGACCGGCGTGGTGGCTTGATTGCCGGTGAGATTACCGGGTGGGTCCGACACCCAAATGAGCGGCACAGCGATTGATCTTCAGTTAGTTGATCTTCAGCGACCGGTGACGCCGTCGATCTGCTCCCGCAGGATGTCCGCGTGGCCCGCGTGCCGTGCGGTCTCTGTGGTCATGTGGGCGAGGATCCAGCGCAGCGTCATCCAGTTGCCGTCGATCGGGATCTTCATCAGCGCGTCCGGGTCGGCGGCGGTTTCGATGGCGCGGTCGCTGTCGTCGATCGCCGCGCGGTACGCCCCGATCACGTCGTCCGCACGGAGATCGGCGGGCACGGCCATGTCGAGCTCGTCCTCTTCGGACCAGTCGTTGCCGCCGAGGTGGTGGTCGAACCAGAGCCGCTCGGCCTCGGTGAGGTGCTGGATCAGGCCCAGGATGGACGTGCCGCTCGGCACCATCGGGCGGCGCAGCTGGTCCTCGGTCAGACCGGCCGCCTTCTTCAGCACGCAGTGGCGCTGGAACTTGAGGAACGCGTGCGCGACGTCGAGCTCGCCCGCGGTGACGCGCGGCACCGGTTCACGCTGGGTCTCCACCATGCCACGAACGTACCGAGGACCTTGGTTCGACCAAATGAAACGGACCACTCATTGACTCGGGCTTGTCACAGCCTGTGAAATACCCGTCACAGAGGGCTTGACACCGGCGGCTCTGCGCAGATGAAGTAAGGCAACCCTAAGTTGATCCGTGCAGGAGGCCCTGTGAAGCCGGTATCGCACCTGGACTCCTACCGGAAGCACGCCACGGCAGGCGCCCCGCCGATCCCGGAGCTCACGCACCCGTGGGAAGCCCGCGTCGCGCGGTCGGACGGCTACGACCTGCACCTCGTCCACCGCTGGCACCAGGCGCCGCACGTGGCTGCCTTCGCACGCCGGGCCTGGACGCTGCCGCAGTGGAAGACGCAGCTGGACCGGGACGACGTCCGCACGTTGCTGATCAGCTGGCACGGCCGCCCGGTGATCCACGCGGAGGTGTACCGGGCGGCGCGCAACGTCGTCGGGTCGAGCTACCAGGCGCGGCCGCACGACCTCGGGCTGACCGTGGCGGTCGGCGAGCTGGCGATGACCGACCAGGGACTCGTGCGGTCGCTGCTCCCCCGGCTCACCGACGCGCTGTTCGAGGCCGACCCGCACTGCACGCGGATCGTGCTGGATCCGGACGTGCGCAACACGCGCGCCATCAGGTCGTTCGAGGCCGGCGGGTTCGTGGCCGCGGACGAGATCATGCTGCCGGGGAAGGTCGCACTGCTGATGGTGTGCAAACGCTAGAACGCGGTGATGTCTTGCGGTGCGCGCTCTTTGCGGCTGAGCGCGCGCACGACGTCGATGGCCTTGTGACGGTTGAGCGACATGCGGGTCAGCAGGTCGATCACCGTCTCGTTGACGTGGCGCGGGAACTCCGGCGTGTCGAGGCCGACGCTCACGGCCAGGTCGTCGGAGTGCACGACGAACTCCATCAGTCGGGTGACCAGGTACTGGTCCAGCGACACCGCCCACGGACCCCAGTGCGGCATCCGGACGGGCCGGTTGTCCTGACCGGGCAACGTCTTCGCGAGCTCGTCCAGCGTCTGCTCGAACCGGTCGCACAACGCGGCCTGGCCTTCCGCCGCGAGCTTCTCACCGCCCGCGCGGATGCGGGTGTGGAACTCAGAGTCGACGTCCAGCTCCGTCCAGTTCGCGCGCGCGTAGTGCTCCATCAGGGAGACGACCGGCTCGTCGCCCACGGGTGCGGCGATCATCGACGGGAGCGGCAGCGCCTGGTAACCGATGTGGCCGGCGAGACCGCTGACGCCGAACTCAGGCAGCGCGCTCGGCTCGTCCCAGTTCTCGGCGACCTGCGGGTGGCGCAGGAGGTCCAGCGCGATGCGGGCGGTGGTCAGGAAGTCGTCTCTGATCGTCACTTCGCCGAACCTACGCGATATTTGGCGCAGACAAAGAGAATTAGGCCTTCCTGCGGCTCAGCGCCCACAGCATGACCGCCATCAGCACGATCCAGCCGATGACGGTCCCGGCGAGCGCCAGCCCCGCCAGGTTCGGACAGCGCCTGTAGTCGTCGTCGGCCACCAGGTCCCGGCCGCGGTGGACGGTGCTGACGGGAACCGGTTTCCCGATGTCGTCCGGGGTGAGGAAGCCGCGGGACTCCATGGTGCGCGGCGGTCCGCCGCGTTCACTCACGTCGACCTGGCAGATGTACCAGGCCTTGAAGCCACCGGTCAGCGTGATCGGGTCCTGCCGCTCGCACGACTTCGCGACCCCGAGCAGGATCTCGTTCTTCACCGCACCGTCGCCGACCTCGATCTGGTCCCCGAGGTGAGTCCACACCGTTGCCGCGGTCAGATAGCCGAGCGGCGGCATGACGAAGAGGACGAACATTCGATCAGCCAGCCGAAGCCCGCACTGATCAGGCCTGCCAGCGGGTCGGCAGGAAGCCCGCGACGCCCATCGCGCCACCGGCCGCGTTCATCAGGCCCTCTGCCCAGTTGCCCTGGCTGATCGCGGATAAGGTCTCGGCGGCGTCGTGGGCCAGGCCGAGCCCCTCGGTCGCCTTGGTCTCCTCACCTTTGACGTACAGCGGATTGCTCATCGGTGGATCCCGCCGAGGTGGGCGGCGTGCGCCTCGTCGCTGGACTTGATGTGCAGGGCCATGTCCGCGAACTCGCGGTAGTGCTCGACCGCGGAGTCCGACGCCTTCTCGACGGCGTTGGTGGCGATGGCGGCGGCCGCCGCGCAGATGCCGGCCAGCGGCATGCCGAGCAGGCCGAACGCCATCGGGTCCATCGTGGCGTTCGCGGAGGTGACGGCGGTGTTGATGCGGGCGCCCACGTCGTCGAGCTTGCCGAGGTGGGCCTTCATCTCCCCTTCGCTGCTGGCGTGCGTCATCGCAGGTACCCGCCCTCGCTGAAGTCGTCGTCGGGCAGGCGGGGCGGCTGCGGCGGGCGGGAAGCTTCGGGCTGAGCGCTGCGGAGCTTGTCCATCATCATGTGCATCGCCTCGGAGTCGGCACCCAGCAACGGCGCCATCGCCTCCTGCACGGTCGTGGCGACGCGGCCCTGCGCCGCCTGCACGACGCGGAGCACCTCGCGGCCGACGGTGTCGCCGTCCCTGCGCTGCAGGACATTGCCGAGCCTGAGGTCGACGAGGTTGCCCGCGTCGTTGACGGTGACCGAGATCTGGCCGTCCGTGCTGCGCTCGGTGACCTGCAACGTCGCCAGCGTCTCGCGGATCGCGTCACTGCGGCGTTGCGCCTCGGCGAGCGTCCCCCGTAGTTCGCCAGGACCTGATCGGGATCGGCTATCGTCGCTCCTGGTGTACGTGCGATCACTCAACGCGATCGCACTCCACTCCGTACGGCGCAACGTCACCCCGCGGCGACCACCTCGATCTCGACCAGCCAGTCGCTCTCCAGCGTCGTCACGACGATCGCCGTGGTCGGGACGACCCGCCCGCCGAGTGCCTGCACGCGTGCGGCGCCGTTGGCCTCGGCGTACGACGCGTCACGCAGGTAGCTGGTCAGCCGGACGATGTTGTCGACGGTCATGCCCGCCGAGGCGAGGATCGTGCGGATGTTGTGCCAGATCAGGTCGAGCTGCGCCGCGAGGTCGGCGCCGGGCCGGCCGGACGGGTCGAGGCCCATGGTGCCCGCGACGAACAGCAGGCGTTCGGCGCCGCGGACCTCCATGGCGTGCACGTAGTCGTCGGTGGCCGGGTAGATGCCGTCGGTCGGGTTGTGCGGCACGAGTTCCATGTGGCGATCATGCGACCCGGCGCCAAGCGATTTACTCGCCCCTGATCACCCGGCGCAACCGGGGCAGGCGCTCGGCCACCGCGCGTTCGGCACCGCGGCCGGTCGGCTCGTAGTAGTCGCGCCCCACCAGGTCGTCCGGCGCGTACTGCTGCGTCAGCACGCCCTCCGGCACGTCGTGCGGGTACCGGTACCCCTGCGCGTGCCCGAGTTTCGCAGCCCCCGCGTAGTGCCCGTCGCGCAGATGCGGTGGCACAGCGCCGATAGCGCCCTTCCGCACGTCAGAAATAGCGGCACCGATGGCGGTGGTCACGGCGTTCGACTTCGGCGCGGTGGCCAGGTGGATCGTGGCCTGCGCCAGGTTCAGGGTGCACTCGGGCAACCCGATCAGCTGCACGGCCTGAGCCGCGGCGACGCACGTCTGCAACGCGGTCGGGTCCGCCATGCCGATGTCCTCGCTGGCGTGGATCACCAGGCGACGCGCGATGAACCGCGGGTCCTCCCCCGCCTCGATCATGCGCGCCAGGTAGTGCAGCGCCGCGTCCACGTCCGAACCGCGGATCGACTTGATGAACGCCGAAGTCACGTCGTAGTGCTGGTCGCCGTCGCGGTCGTAGCGCACCGCCGCCTTGTCCACAGTGGACTCCAGCAACTCCAGCGTGATCACACCGGAGTTCGACGCCACAGCCGAGTCAGCCGCGGCCTCCAGAGCGGTCAGCGAACGACGCGCGTCCCCGCCCGCCAGCCGCACGAGGTGATCCTCGGCGTCCGGTTCCACGACGACCGAGTCGCCCAACCCGCGCGCGTCCGAGACGGCCCGGCGGATCACCGCGCGCACGTCGTCGTCGGTCAAAGACTTGAGTTGCAGCACCAAAGAGCGCGACAACAACGGCGACACGACCGAGAAGAACGGGTTCTCGGTGGTGGCCGCGACCAGCAGCACGATCCGGTCCTCGACCGCGCCCAGCAACGCGTCCTGCTGCGTCTTGGAGAACCGGTGCACCTCGTCGATGAACAGCACGGTCGCCTCGCCCGACCGCACGAGCCGGCGACGGGCCTCGTCGATCACGGCCCGCACCTCTTTGACGCCGGCGGACAGCGCCGACAGAGCGACGAACCGGCGCCCGGTCGCACGAGACACCAGGGTCGCCAGCGTCGTCTTGCCGGTGCCGGGAGGGCCGTAGAGCATCACGGACGCCGGGGTGGCGCCCTCCACCAGGCGGCGCAGCGGGGCGCCGGGGCCGAGCAGGTGGTCCTGACCGAGCACCTCGTCCAGCGCGGCCGGACGCATCCGCACGGCCAGCGGGGCGTTGGCCGCGATGCGCTCGGCCTTCTCCTCGTCGGTCGCGCCGAAGAGGCCCTCGTCGAACAGACCTTCGCTCATGCGTTCGAGCGTAGGCCATATGCGAAAATCGCGTCTCGTGCCCATCCCACGCGCAGTGCTGCTGGCCGGACCCTCCGGATCAGGCAAGTCGACCCTCGCCGCCCACCTCGGCTGGCCCGTCCTGCGCCTGGACGACTTCTACCGCGACGGCGACGACCCGCAGCTGCCGAAGGACGAGCACGGGCGCGCGGACTGGGACGCCATCGGCTCGTGGAACGCCGAGGCGGCGCTGAAAGCCGTCATCGAGCTGTCCGAGACCGGCAAGACCGAGGCGCCGGTGTACTCGATCAGCGAAGACCGGAAGGTCGGCACCCAGACGATCGAACTGGGCGACGCGCCCGCGTTCATCGCGGAAGGCCTGTTCGCCGACCTGCTGGTGGAAGGCGCGAAACAAGCAGGCGTCCTGAGAGACGCCGTGGTGCTCGCCCCCAGCGCCCCGGTCACGTTCGCCAGGAGGTTCGCCAGGGACGTGGCCGAGGCCCGCAAACCGGTCCCGACCCTGATCAGGCGCGGGCTCAGGCTCATGCGCGAACAGCCGCAGGTGGTGAAGAGGTGCGTCGACGCCGGCATGCGGCGCACGACACCGGGTAAGGCCAGGACCGAACTGGCCGTGTGAGACCAGCGACCACGGGTATCCGGAGCGAAAGTGAGGAGCTCCGGTGCGCAGAGACCTGGTGGTCGTCGGCGCCTCCGCAGGAGGTGTCGAGGCGCGGCGACTGCTCGTCGCCGCACTGCCGAAGGACCTGCCCGCCGCGGTGGTCGTCGTCCTGCACATGCCCGCGGGTGGCACTTCGGCGCTGCCCGCGATCCTGGACCGCAGCGGCCCGCTACCCGCGCAGGCCGCGGAAGACGGCGTGGAGCTGCGCAACGCCCACATCTACGTTGCTCGCCCAGACCACCACGTCATCGTCCAGGACGGCGTGCTGGGCCGGTCGAGAGGTCCCACGGAGAACGGTCACCGGCCCGCCGTGATCGGGGTGATCCCGTCCGGCGCGCGTCACAGTCGTGCAGGACCCGGGGGACGCCGTCCACCCCGGCATGCCGGAGAGCCTCCTGCAGCACGTCCAGGTGGACCACGTGCATCACTCGCGCATCGAATGGTCGACGTCTCCCGCGGCGCCGGTCGTGGCCTGGTGGCGGATCGGTACGTCAGGCAGGAAGAGGAAGCGCTGGCGGCGGCCGACATCCTCCGCAGGCATCTGCTGCGAGGCGGTGTGCGGGAGGAGACCGGCACATGAAGCTGGAGACGGCCGACTTCGCGGGTGTCGTGGTGGCGACCCCCGTGGGACGGCTTGATCTCGTTTCCTACAGCGCACTGCGCGACGGCCTGCTCAAGGCGGCGGCGGACGCACCGCTCGGCCTGGTGGTCCGGCTCGGCAGCGGCTTCGAGGTGCCGAGCCTGGCGATGTTGTCGGTGTTCACCACGGTGTGCGTGAAGGTCTCGCAGTGGCCTGACATCCCGATGGTGCTCCTCGCCGAGACCCAGCACCGCGAAGACCTGCGCGCCAGCGGCGTCACCAGGTTCGTGCGCACAGTGGCCGATCTCGAGGAAGCGTGGAAAGCCGTGGAACAGCCACCACCCTGCCAGTTCCGCCGGGTGCCGCTCCCCAACTCCCCCACCGCGCCGATCATGGCCCGCGCGGTCGTCCGGGAGGCGTGCGAGCTGTGGGACCTGCCGGCGCTCACCGAAGACGCTGTGCTGGTGGTGAGCGAGCTGGTCGAGAACGCGGTCCGGCACGCCCGCTCGGAGTCCCTGCTGCGAATCGAGCTGCGTCCGTCCGGCCTCTCGCTCGCGGTGCAGGACGACGACCCGGCACCACCGGTGCTGGAGTGGCCGGATCTGGACGTGCCGGGGCATCGGGGCGTGCAGCTGGTCGCCCGGATCAGCGTCGCGTGGGGTTGTGCGCCGTCATCCGACGGGGGCAAGATCGTGTGGGCGTTGCTCGGCCCGCGCGGGGGCGAGTAGGTCCTGCTGACGTGAGTGGCGGCCAGCCGGTCCCCGACGAGAACTTCGAAGAGGTACCGCACTACCTCTGAGGAGTCGCGCGGTTTCGACTTCACCGGGTACAAGCGCACCAGCCTGATGCGACGGGTGCGCCATCGCATGAACCAGATCGGTGTCGAGGACTACGCCGACTACATCGACCAGCTGCAGGTCAACGCCGACGAGTTCAGCGTCCTGTGCAACACGATCCTGATCAACGTCACCGCGTTCTTCCGCGACCCGGAGGCGTGGCAGCACCTGCGCGACGAGGTCGTCCCGGCGCTGCTCGCCGAACGTGGCCCGGACGACCCGGTCCGGGTGTGGAGCGCGGGCTGCGCGTCCGGCGAGGAGGCCTGCAGCCTCGCGATCGCGCTGGGATGCGGGTGCTGGCCTGGAACCGCGGCGCCGAGGAGCTGTGGGGGCATGCGCCGCGACGAGGCCGAGGGCGAGCACCTGCTCAACCTCGACATCGGGCTGCCGGTGGCGGACCTCCGCCCGGTCGTGCGGTCGGCGCTCAGCGACGGCGCGTTCATGGAGGAGGTCAAGCTCGCCGCGGTGAACCGTCGCGGCCGCGAAGTGGTCATCCGGGTGGTGTGCAGTTCGTTGCGCGCCAACGGAGGGGAACCGGACGGCGCGATCCTGGTGATGGGGCAGCAGGAGAACTAGCCCGTGGCGTCCTCGTCGCGCAGGAAGACTCCGGTGAACCCGCTGACCTCGAAGGTCCGCAGCACGCTGAACGAGCACTCGGCGAAGACCAGGTCGACGCCACGGCGCTTGCACTCGGCCCGCACCGCGAGCAACACCTCCAGGCCCGCCGACCCCAGGTAGTCGACACCGGAGAGGTCGAGCATGAACACGGCGCGTGTGTGGGCGAGCTGGTCGCGCAGGAACGCGTCGAACTGCGGCGCGGTGGCGAGGTCGATCTCGCCGGCCACCGTGACCACCGTCGACGATCCGGTGTGGTCGGCGCTGAGCTCGAGCGGTTCCACTTCGTGCACGCGCCCCACCTTCCTGCCCTGTTGGCTACCACGCACGCGGTCACGGCCAAACACGCTGAATCGTGATCAGATCCCGTTCAACTTGCGCTGTGACGTGCGCGTTGTTCTGGCAGGATGCCGCTCACACAACTACCGGGGGTAGCCGAGATGTCCGAAACGCCCGGCTGGTCCTCACCCGACCAGCAACCGAACCAGCCGCAGCAGCCGCCGCCTGGGCAGCCGCACAGCCAGCAGCCCGGTTACTACGCTCCGCCGCCTCCCCCGGCGCCGCCGACGATCAAGCCCGGCGTGATCCCGCTGCGCCCACTGGCCGTCGGCGAGATCATCGACGGCGCCATCACGACGATGCGCAAGTACCCGAAGCTGCTCATCGGCGCGGCGGCGATCGTCGCCGTGATCACGCAGGTGCTCGGACTGCTGGTGCAGCTGCCGTTCCTGGACGACATCGCCGCCGTGGCGACGCTCGACCCGAACACGGTGTCCCAGGAGCAGGCGCTGGACCAGGCCATGAGCGCCTTCGCCAGCGCCCTCACCGGCGCGGGGATCAGCGGCCTGCTGCTGCTCATCGGCACGGTGTTCCTGTCCGGCTTCATCACGGTGGTCGTGGGCCACGCGGTGCTGGGCCAGCCGGTCACCGCCAAGCAGGCGTGGGACGAGTTCAAGCCGCGGCTGCTGCCCCTGCTGGGCGCGACGCTGCTGGCCGCGCTCGTCATCGCCGTGGGCCTGGTCCTCTGCATCCTGCCCGGCATCTACGCCGCCGTCCTGTTCTCGCTCGTCGGCTCCGCGCTGGTGCTGGAGCGCTGCGGGGTCGGCACCGCGTTCGGCCGCTCGCGGGCCCTGGTGAACGGCGCGTGGTGGCGGACGTTCGGCATCCTGCTGCTGGCCAACGTGATCAGCTACATCATCAGCGGGATCATCAGCCTTCCGTTCGGACTGGCGAGCGGCCTGTCCGCGGGCCTCTCCGGCGACCCGACGGCGGCGCTGAGCGCGGGCTCGCTGGCGCTGTCGGCGGTCGGCGCGATCATCGCCTCGACGATCACGCTGCCGTTCACCTCCGCGGTCAACGTGCTGGTCTACGTCGACCGCCGGATGCGCGCCGAGGGCATGGACATCGAACTCCAGCGGGCCGCGGGACATGGCGGTAGCTGACGTACCGGTAGATCTCGACCGCGACGAGGCCAGGGAGGCGGCCGCACGGGAGCTCAGCAACCCCGCGTACGTCTCCGACGACCCGAACCCGATCGAACGCGTCATCAACTGGGTGCTGGAGAAGCTGGGTGAGCTCCTCGCGGGTGCGGGTGGCATGAGCGGCATCACCGCGATCACGATCATGGTCGTGGTCGCGGTGCTCATCGTGATCATCGTCAGGCTCCGCATCGGCCGCACCGCCCGAGCCGCGCGCTCACGGGCCGGTGAGGTGTTCGACTCCGAGCTGACGGCGGCCGAGCACCGCGCTGCTGCGGAACGTGCGGCAGCAGCCGGTGATCTCGCCGAGGCCGTGCGCGAGCGTTTCCGTGCTGTGGTGCGGGAACTGGAGCAACGCGGGGTGCTCGTGCCGCGGGCCGGCCGTACGGTGGACGAGGTGGCGATCGAAGCGGGGCAGGCACTTCCGGTGCTGGCGGACGACCTGCGCGGGGCGGCCGTGCAGTTCGACGACGTCTGGTACGGCGGCAGGACCGCGACCGAGCAGGGCTACCGGCAGCTGGTCTCCGTGGACGACAGGGTGCGCGGATGACGGCGGTGTCCCCCGACGCCGGGCGGATCTGGACGGCCGCGCGCGGTCCGCTGCTGATCGGCGTGATCATCCTGTTCGCGGCGATCGTGATCACGTTGCTGCGCGGCGGTGGTGAGGGCGGTTCGCTCGACCCCCGCTCGTACCGCCCGGAAGGCAGCCACGCGGTCGCCGCACTGTTGGAGCAGAACGGGGTTCGAGTCGAGCTCACCGACGACCCGTCCGCTGTCGACGGTGCGACGCTGTTCGTCCCGCGGCCGAACCTGATCGACCCCGAGCGGCTCGAGGACCTGAGCAAGCGGGCGGCGGCCACGGTGCTGCTCGCTCCCGCGCCCGGCATGCGTCAGGTGGAGGTCGACACCAGGCAACCGAACTGCCCGCTGGCCGCCAAGGCGGGTCCCGCCACGCTCGGCGGGCTCGTGTACAACGGCGAAGAGCGTTGCTACGACTCGACTTTGGTGCGCACCGGCACGGTCACGACGATCGGGTTCGGCGCGATCTTCACCAACCGCGACCTCGACGAGGAGGGCAACGCGGCGCTGGCGCTGACGTTGCTGGGCCAGCACGAACGGCTGGTCTGGTACGTGCCGTCGGCCGCGGACCGGTCGCAGCAGAAGGAGTTCACGGACCTGATCCCGGACGGCTGGAAGTTCGCCGCGTGGCAGCTGGGGATCGCGGCCGTGGTGATCGCGCTGTGGCGGGCGCGCAGACTGGGCCGGGTGGTCACCGAGCGGTTGCCGGTGGTGGTGCGCGCCGCCGAGACCGTGGAGGGCAGGGCGCGGCTGTACCGGAGGTCGCACGCATCGGCGCACGCTGCTTCGGTGCTGCGCCAGGCGACCCGCGACCGGCTGGCTCCGCTGCTGGGCCTGCCGGTGGGCGAGGACCAGACCGCGGAGGTCGCGCGCAGGACGTCGCGGTCCGCCGAGCGGGTGCGCACTTTGCTTTATTCGCAAGAGCCGGTGGACGACCGGGGGCTGGTCGCGCTGGCTGACGAGCTGGACGCTGTGGAGAACGAGGTTCGCAACGGATGACTGTCACCACTGAGGACGCACGCACGGCGCTGGTGGCGTTGCGCACGGAGATCGGCAAGGCCGTGGTGGGCAACGACTCCGCCGTGACGTCGTTGATCCTCGCGTTGCTGTGCAAGGGACACGTGCTGTTGGAGGGTGTGCCGGGCGTCGCGAAGACGTTGCTGGTGCGGGCGATGGCGCGTGCGCTGGACCTGTCGACGACGCGCGTGCAGTTCACGCCGGACCTGATGCCGGGTGACCTGACGGGATCGCTGGTCTACGACTCGCACAACGCCGCCTTCTCGTTCCGCGAGGGGCCGGTCTTCACGAACCTGCTGCTGGCCGACGAGATCAACCGGACGCCGCCGAAGACGCAGGCCGCGCTGCTGGAGGCGATGGAGGAACGGCAGGTGTCCGCGGACGGCAAGACGCGGCCGCTGCCCTCGCCGTTCATCGTCGTGGCCACGCAGAACCCGGTGGAGTACGAGGGCACCTACCCGCTGCCCGAGGCGCAGCTGGACCGGTTCCTGCTCAAGGTGAACATGCCGGTTCCAGCGCGCGAGCACGAGATCGACGTGTTGACGCGGCACGCTTCCGGGTTCGACCCGCGTGATCTTTCTTCGTTGTCTCCTGTCGCCGGTGCGGCGCATCTGGAGGCCGGTGCGGCGGCCGTGCGCGCGTTGACCGTGGCGCCCGAGGTCATTGCGTACGTCGTGGACGTCTGCCGGGCCACCCGGCAGTCTCCCGCCGTGCGGCTGGGGGTTTCTCCGCGTGGTGCCACGGCTCTGCTGGCGGTGGCGCGGGCGTGGGCCTGGCTGTCCGGGCGGGACTACGTGACGCCGGACGACGTGAAGGCGCTGGCCCGGCCGGCGTTGCGGCACCGGCTGGAGCTGCGCCCGGAGGCCGAGCTGGAGGGCGTGACGGCGGACGGCGTGCTGGACGGTGTGCTCGGCTCCGTCCAGGTGCCGCGCTGACGTGGCGCTCACGGGCCGCGCGGGGCTGCTCGCGCTCATCGGTGTCCTCGTCGTCGGGCTGCTCTTGCCGTCGTGGCAAGGGATTCTTCTCGTGCTCGGTGTGCTGCTGTTGTGCGTCTTCGTGGACCTGCTGTTGGCGGGCGGGGTTCGGCGGTTGACCTTCGTGCGCTCCGGGGCGTCCTCAGTGCGTACGGGTGAGCTCTGCACGGTGCTGTTGACCGTGCAGAACCCCGGACGTCGGGTACGTGGCGTTCTCCGGGACGCGTGGACGCCATCTGCCGGTGTGGTGGCCGACCGGGTTTTGGTCGACGTACCTGCCGGTGGCTCGCGGACGTTCTCTTTTGAGTTGCGACCCGTACGTCGTGGGGATCGCGTGTCGGACCGTGTGACCGTGCGATCCGTTGGCCCGTTGGGGATCGCGGCACGGCAGGGGTCGCACGTCGTGCCATGGACCGTGCGCGCGTTGCCGCCGTTTCACAGCCGTCGACACTTGCCGCCGTTGCTGGAACGCTTGCGCGAGTTGGACGGCCGTCGCGCTTCGCTGATCCGCGGCGCCGGCACGGAGTTCGACTCGTTGCGCGCCTACGTGATCGGCGACGACGTGCGCTCGATCGACTGGCGTGCGTCGGCGCGGTCGTCGGACGTCGTGGTGCGCACGTGGCGCCCCGAACGCGACCGCCAGGTGACGATCGTGCTCGACACCGCCCGCACGGCGGCTGGCCGGGTCTTCGGCTCGCTGGGCGGCCTCCCCCGGCTCGACACGTCGATGGACGCGGCGTTGTTGTTGTCCGCCTTGGCATCGCAAGCTCGCGACCAGGTCGACTTCCTGGCCTACAGCAACAAGGTCCGAGCGTCGGTGCCGCGCGCCTCCCTGCCCGTGCTGGTGCAGGCGATGGCACCGCTGGAAGCCGAGCTCGTCGAGTTCGACGCCCGCGGCCTGGTGGCGGAGGTGCTCCGGCGGGCCGGCCGCCGGTCGCTGGTCGTGCTGCTGACGTCGCTGGAACCGTCGATCGAGCACGGGTTGCTGCCGTTGCTGCCTGCTTTGGCGGCGCGGCACCGGTTGCTGATCGCCTCCGTGTCCGACCCCGCCGTGCACGCGATGGCTTCCGGTCGTGGCGACCTGGAGTCGGTTTATGCCGCTGCTGCTGCGGAACGGACGTTGGCTGAACGCCGCCATCTGACCGCTTTGCTCGCACGGCATGATGTAGACGTTGTCGACGCACTGCCAGACGACCTGCCGCGCGCTCTCGCGGACCGCTACTTGTCGTTGAAGGCCGCGGGCAAGCTCTGAACTTGTACCCGCTCCAAGAACTACTTCCTTCAGGGAGATTCCACCGGAAACGGTGGAGTGAAAGAGGTCCGTGCTCCTAGGTTCTGCGCCATGCCACGACGAAGCTCAAGCGTGGTGGGCAGGGAGTTCGGCAAAGGCGTTCGCAACCTGGTCGAACAGGAGCGCCTCGCCAACAAGATCTTCCACTGGGACCGCGAGTTCGTGTTCCTCAAGTCTGTTCCTCGAAGACAAGGCGTCAATCGGCCGATGGCGTTGCCCTATACGGCCGTCGGAGCGAGGTCCTCACGTTCGCTCGCATCCACGTCGCCCGTCTCCCCCGCCGCAGCCGCTCGCCGCCCGATCACGAACACGTACAACAGGAACAGCACCTCGGCCACGACCCCGATGCCGACGCGGGCCCACGTCGGCAGCCCGGACGGCGTGACGAACCCTTCCAGCACACCGGACACGAGCAGCACCACGATGAGCCCGAGCGCGACGGCCACCACCGCGCGTCCCTCGGCGGCCAGGGCGGCGGTGCGGGTGCGTTTGCCGGGGTCGATCACCTGCCAGCCCAGCCGCATGCCGATGCCGGCCGCGACGAACACGGCCGTGAGTTCCAGCAGTCCGTGCGGGGCGAGCAGTCCGAGGAACTCCGGGCCCCGGCCCGCCCCGGTCATCAGGCCGACGCCGACGGCGAGGTTCACCGCGTTGGTGAAGAGCAGGTAGATCGGCGGGAGCGCGAACAGCACGCCGAGCAACAGGCACGTGGCGGCGACCCAGGCGTTGTTCGTCCACACCTGCGCCGCGAACGACCCGGCCGGGTTGCTGGAGTAGTACGCCTCGTAGCCGCCGCCGACCTTGGTCATCTCGCGCAGCTCTTCCGGCGCGGCGATGGTGGCCTGCACGTCGGGGTTCGCCGCGATCCAGGCCGCCATGATGCCGGTGACCAGGTAGAACGCCACGCCGGCCGGTACCCACCAGCGCCAGCCGAGGTAGATCGCGGCGGGCAGCCGGTGCGTGAAGAACCTCGTGAAGACCCGCCACGCGGGCGTGTGCGTGCCCGTGATCGCCGACCGCGCCTGCGCGACCAGCGACGACAGCCGTTCCACTGTGGCCGGGTCCGGCGTCTGGCTGCGCACGACCGACAGGTGCGTCGTGACGCGCTGGTACAGCTCGATCAGCTCGTCGGCCTCGGCCCCGTTGAGTCGGTTGGCCCGCTTCACGAGCTGTTCGAGCCGCTGCCACGACGCGCGGTGGCGATCGATGAACACGTCCAGATCCACGATGAGTCACACTATCCGCGAAGTGACGTTTTCACACGTCAACCGCATGATGATCTTAGCGCGACTGGCCGATTCTTCTCTTGTAGGAGGTCGCCGCCGTGCCCGAGACCGTACGAACAGCGCTCGCAGCGTTCAAGATCACCGATCACTTTTTGCAGCTCTCCAAGAGCAGCCGTGAGCGGTACACCCTGATCTTGAACGAGGTCGAACGCGTTGCAGGCAGCTCCCTGCCGATCGGCCGTCTCAACCAGGGCCACGCGTCCGCTGCTCTCCACGCGCGACGACAGGCCGGAGCTGGTGAGGCCACGCTCAACACCTACCGAAGCGCGCTTCGTTCGATAGCTCAATGGTTGATTGATACGGGATACACCAAAACAAACTTTGCAACAGGTATCCGCAACGCCAAGACAGTGGTAGCGCGCTCGAAGCGTAAGCCGATCTCTGCTGACCAGGCACGGGAAATGCTGAAACTGGCGTTCGAGATTCACCCGCGTGATGGAGTAACCGTGGCACTTCTGTTGTTCACTGGTTGCCGTGGTTCTGAGGTTACGGGCCTGAAGTGGCATCACATCGATTTCGATTCCGGGATCTTGACAGTGTTCCGGAGCAAGGTTCGCGACGAAATCACTATGCTCATGCCAACCGAACTCCGCACCATCCTTTTGGACTGGTCTGCACACGAGCTGAACAACGGAGCTAAGCCCTCCGATTTCGTTGTGCCAGCACTCAAGAATCGTGGTTTCCACAAGGGACTGCCGTACCGCATGACGGCCGATTGGCCCCTGAACCACAGTGCCAAACAGACAGGGATGCGCAATCGGGTGAAAGAGCTTCTGAGGGATGTTGGGGAAACCGATTTGGTCGGCAAGGGCTCACACACGTTGAGGCGCACTTCAGCGAACCTGTTCCTCAACGCCACAGGGGACATTCGAGCCGTACAGCACTTGCTCGGACATTCGTCCGTCGCAATGACTGAAAAGTATCTCGACGTTGACGCACAAGCGGCCAAGTATGGCGCGATGATTCAAAGCTGGACCATCTGAGAACTCCCAGGTCATTCGTTCCTGGGCTATCTCAAACACACAAGTAACACCAAATAGAGAAGAGGAAACGCAACATGTTCACTTTCATTGGATTCATCGTTAAGGCTGGTCTGTGGATGGCAGCGGCTATCTCGTTCGGCAACGCTCTTGGCGAGGCCCTGATCTCCAACCAGGCTTACGCCGCGCTGGCGTGGCTCACGTACGGCGGTGCTGCCCTGGTCGCACTGGTCGTGATCCGCGTGGCTGGTAGGCGAACACGGCGAGCCTGACCCGCTTCACCCCCTGAGAGCCCTCCTGATCTCGTCAGGAGGGTTTTCTCATGCCCGCACTACAACCAGGCCTGCCAGAGGCCTACAGGACAGCGCAGCCTTGATCCACACACTTCGTAAGAGGGAGAAGTGCATAAGGCGGAGGAAAGCATAACCAGTACGACTTAGCGTGGTTCTTGACGTCTGCTCCGATTGGCTCATCATTGAGTAGCAATCAGTGCCAATCACAGGAGGTGTGAAGTGGACCGAACATCGGTGTCACTGAACACGAGAACGGTGGCGAGGTTGAAATCTCTCGCTTGGGACCTGTCCATCACACAGGGCCACAAACTTTCGATGAGCGCAGCATTGGACAAGATGATGATTGCGTTTGCGAAAGAGTTCTACAAAGAAGATCCGAACACACTACAAGAGCTTTTGAAGGAGTATGACAGTGAATAGACAAGGATTCCCTAAGGACACTGAGACGATATGGGTGCTTTCGATAGTGCCGAACATTCCCGTTGAGGTAGACGAACGTACCAACAGGGTTGTTTCAGTTCTGGGCCATCCTGGCACTCTGTCGCGCGCACAACGTCGCGACTGCGTGATCTACGTGACGAGCAAGGGTGATGAGGTCATGTGGTGGATCACGAGGAAGGGGAAGACCTCAGGCGATCACAAAGCGTTGGCCAACGCATCACGTGGGCGATGGCAACGGGTGACACGCACCAACAGGGCCTATGAATACCGAGAGATCGCCGACATTGACCCTCCGACGCTTCAGGTGTTGTCGGACGAACAAGCGTGGAAGGTGATCAGACACGAGTGGCCCGTCGAGTGAGGAAACGAAGAAAGCCCCCTACGTGTTCGACCGTAGGGGGCATTACTCTCAACTGGGAGAACTATCAGGTACGACCTCACCAAACCGCATTGTGAGGATAACACAAAATGGGCGAACACCTTGACCGCTTACGCCGTAGGGCGAACCGCCAGACACTTCACCTATTACGTGAAGTCGAGAGCATGCAAAAGGCCCACATAAGCGACGATGCCTCTTGGCTGAAAGCATTCATGCTATACCCAGACGTATCCGAGTACATCACCTCAAAGCATCCTGGTCGTGACCGTGGTGCCAAAATTCTTCAGCAGAGGGAAGCTATCGCCCTCTTAGAGAACGGAGTCGAATTCTTGTTCACAACACTGCCTGAACGCGTTGAATCGGTCTTCTCCTACTATGAAACGTCTGGCCTGTTCGACACCCTCCCGCTTAGCGACTCCCTCATGCTGAAACTCCTCCTCTGGAGACATCATGAGTTAGGAGAGTCGATTGTCACGGGATACGGATACATGGCTGTAGCGATTGAGAGTGCTTACGGGAAGAGACTCAGCCTCACACTAGTCGGTAAGTCGTTCCAACGCCTTCACAATCGAGGACTGATCCACTTCAGGAAGGGCAGGCCCGGAGGACTCCCCAGTCGGTGTGATCTGGTGGTCCCAGATGATCTCACTAGACCTCCTTCCCTGGGAGAAGGGTCTTCTACTGCTGGTCAGAGCATTCCAGCAATCATGGAGGGCTCAGGGAAAGATCACTTCCGAGCTTGGAAAGAGATCCACATAACGGATGATGTGATTGAAGCACTCGCGCGGTACGCGGCCGAGGCAACAGAGAACACAAAGATCCGCTATGAACGCTATGAGGAGGCTTCCAAACAGAAGGAATCAGCATGGTTGGAAGGAATCATCTGATGGACATTCCAATCCAGCGTGTGATGCTTGAAGTGGCGGATAGAGATAGACCAGAAGTCGTAACCGGCTCTGTTCTTTGTTGGATGAGTACGGCCGCGCCTGGTCCAGGTGTGGATCTCGATAACGAACAAGACATCACCGACGTAGCCATTGCCTGGTTCCGCAAGATTGTGCTTCCGAGAGATCCCGGTTGCAGCTTCACCGAAGTTCAATGCAGTGTGGACAACGGACTCCTCACGCTTGCGGTTCCCTGCACTGGGGCAATGTCGTGAGCGCTCGCATTCTGGGCGAATGGCCGTGCGAGGTGTCCTTTCAGGACGGGATAGGGCTCGTAGGGGAAGTCAAAGCGTTCGAACACCTCGTAGTCGTCGGTGACGGCCCGACGACATGCGATTGCTCGCTGTTCGAGCACAACGGCACCTGTAGGCATTCTGTGAAAGTCGCCGAACTCTGGGACAAGTTCTTAGCGGACACATACGGCATTGTGACAACTAAGAGGTACGGGAGACCCCACAAGCGGTTCGATGATCCCTCAGAGCCTGTGAAGTCCTGCCGTACGTGTTCTGTCACCAAACCACTCTCCGCGTTCTACAAACACCCCGCTAGCAAAGATGGCCGACAAACACAGTGCAAAGAGTGTGTCAAGGCTTACGAGAGAGCGCGCTATGTAGATTCCACCCGTTTGCAACTACCTTCGAATCCACCAACATGGCAGGAAGCTTTCAGCACAGATCCCACTTATGTGATAGCGATTCTGACAGAAGCCAGGAAGAGCCTACGCAGGAAAGCCACATGGCGCGCGAAGCGTGAGTCGCTAGGTGCCGATCTGTGAGGTATGGGCAAATCCATCAACTGGCCGAACGGTGGTTCCCGCACCTGGAGAAAGATCCGGGTTGCGGTACTCGAACGCGATAACCACACCTGTCAGTTACGCATATCGCCCAACTGTGAAGGCACTGCCACTCAGGTCCACCACACAAGGCCACGATCTCAGGTTGGGGATGACCCTCAATACCTGGAGTCCTCGTGCTGGCCATGCAACAGGATGGCCGGAGAACCGGGTAGCAATCAGGGCACCGAACCGCAACCTACTCACATGACGGAGTGGTGACACATGTCCACTCCCGAACGCATCGTGTCTATATCTGAACTCCTCGGGGAAGACACTTCACCCGAACACACACGTCAACCCGTTACAACTCCATTTTCCCCATCTATCCACACTCCTGGCCAGGCCGCCCTTTCCGTTTTTGTTTCCGCTGAGAATCCTGAAGCCGAGGAAACCTCCACAGAAGAGGAACCATCCTCGGAAGAATCCCCGAAAGACACACGATCCCTCGAACAAATCTTCCAGGATGTTTTGAACCAGGAACCAACGTTTCCTGAGCTTGTCGGTATCACAGAGCCTAGGCTGTGGACAGAACCGCTTCGACCCCTCACGCCTGAGACCTCTCTGGGGTTCGACGTGGTGCGCTGGTGCGTGCAAGAGGCGGGATGGATGCCGATGCCCTACCAGGCATGGCTCTATGTGCACGCATTGGAACTCCTCCCGAACGGATTCCTCCGTTTCTCGTACATCTTGCTTCTGGTGTCCAGGCAGAACGGGAAGACCGAATGGGCGAGTTACCTTATTGCGTATTTCATCGCACACGGCCGTAAGGCAGTGCTAGGGACTTCTGCCACGCTGGAAACCGCCCTTGAAAGCTGGGAAGACTGTGTTGCGGTACTGGAGTCCTTAGAAGACATCTTCGGTTCCGTGCACGTGGTGAAAGGCGCGGGTCGAGTCTGTGCCACGACACAAAAGCAAGGTGCCAAGTACAAAATCGCGAGTGCTAACCGTAAGGGCGGGCGTGGTAAGAAGCGGATTGACATACTGGTCGAGGATGAGTTGCGTGAGCATGAGACGTTCGAGGCACATGCCGCTGCGGACTCGACTACGACAGCGGTACCGGATTCGATAACGCTGCTCTTGAGCAACGCGGGCGATGTCCGCTCTGTGGTGCTGAATCACTTCCGCAATCTTGCGATAGCGGGCACAGATCCTCACGTGGGGCATTTCGAATGGTCGGCGGATGCCGAAGCACCCGGATTCGAGATCTCCGATAGACAACAGTGGCGGCAGGCAGATCCCGCACTGGGATTCACCATCACGGAGGATTCGTTAGCGTCGAAGATGACGGGACCGCCACAGATCTTCAAAACCGAGAACTTGTGCATTGGCGTCCCCATGCTGAAGGCGCTGGTTCAGCCGTCCTTCTGGGCCTCATGCCTGGACCCCGGCACCCTCGACCCCTACCGCCGTGCTCTGGCCGTGTGCGTGGCGCTGAGCCCCGATCTGAGCCACATCAGCTTGGTTGCTGCGGCTGTGCTGCCTGATGATCGGGTCAGAGTCGAGACCGTGAGGGTATGGGACTCCACCACCACTTTCCGAAGTGAGATCAAGGCACTCCTCACCCGCATCAATCCTCGGGTGTTCGGATGGCTCAAACAGATGCCAGCAGGACCGAACCCGTTATCTCAGGAGCTAGCGAAACTCCCGCGTAGCACTCCTCTCACTGCCGCTAACACAGCAGAAGCCGTTACCACCCTCGCAGAACTCATCGGTGCCGCACGTATCGCCCACAACGGGGATGAGTTGCTACAGCATCAGATCTGCGCGGCACCACCTAAGCCACAGGATGCGGTAACCGGTGTACCGCAAGACGGCACATTGGCCGTAGCGGGTGCTGTGTGGCTTGCGAGAGGACTCCCCAAAGCGCCGATGTTATGGATGGTGACAGAGAACGGCGTGATGGTGGGCTCCGATAAGGTGGAGTGAGCGAACGTGGGCTTTTGGCAGTGGTTAATGGAATCACCTGGTGTTGAGACTTCTCTCAATGCCGAATCTCCCGCTGTTCAATTCTCCGGCATGCCCGTTGGTAGTGACTATGAGACCTATAAGGCATTGGTAGGCAACGATTACGCAAGCGGAAGAGTCACTAGAGACCAGATTCGCAGAATCCCAGCTTTCCGTAGGGCAAGAGATCTCATCTGTGGCGTGCCCGCCCAGCTCCCTCTGCACGCGATCAGGGAGCGCGACGGCAAAGAGGTCAGTCACGATCTTCTGGTCCAGCCGGAGAGCCCCAACGGACTCGTACGCGTGGTCACGGTGGCCCGGACGCTCGAAGATCTCTGGTACGACTCCCGATCTCTGTGGCTTGTGTTGCAACGCAATGAGAAGGGGTTTCCTACTGCGGTCGAACGCATCCCTGTGGGCGAGTGGACGCAAGACGAGGACGGCTTGATCCGGGTACGCGGTAGGGAGCTGCGGATTGAGGATGGGAAGTTCCCTGGGATCTTGTTCATCTCACCAGCAGATCCGATGGTGGAGAGTGCCGCTCCGACCGTGAAACGGTTGCTGCGCTTGGAAGCCGCCGTGGAGCTGTACAACCAATCCCCAGAGGCCGCCGAGTACTTCACGGCCCCCGGCATCCTGCCGAATGATCCGATGCTGACTGAGTTCCTCACCGCGTGGAATGCCTCACGGCAGGCTCGATCCACCGGCTTCATTCCGGACGGCGTAGAGCGCCACGAGGTACAGCGGATGACTCCGCAGGAACTGTCCCTTATCGACAGTCGTGAGTTCGAGATCAAAGAGTGTGCGCGGTGCACTGGTATCGACCCCTCGTGGTTGGCAGTCAACCAAACTACGCGGTCATACACCAACGAACAGGACATCAGACGCGCGTTCACTGATCTCACAGTGGGACTGCTGACGTCCGCACTCGAACAACGCTTGAGCCTCAACGATGTCACCCCGCGCGGACACAAGGTCCTGATCAACTGGGATGCGTTCCTCCGTGGCAACACAAAGGAACGCTACGAGACATACAAGATCGCTGCGGAGATCGGGCAGATCACGGGCAAGCCTCCTGTCACGGGCGATGAAATCCGCGAGCTGGAGAACCGCTCTCCCTTGGGAGACAACAACAACGGGGAGCAGACCGATGAATGATCGCGTCACGTTCGAGTTCGCTCCGAGCACCACACTCAGCGTGGATCAGGAGTCCCGAATGATCTCGGGTATCGCCATCCCGTTGGGTCAGACAGCGTGGAAGAAGGGCAAGAAGTGGCGCTTCCTCCGTGACAGCGTCCAGTTCGGACAGCGGACTCCCGCACTGCACAACCACGACGTGAACCGTGGTGTCGGCAAGCTTGCCTCTCACGAGTGGACTGATGACGCTCTGCGCGTCAAGGTCAAGGTCAGCAAGACAGCACGCGGCGACGAGATCCTTGCCCTTGCTGAAGATGGCGCTCTCGGGTTCAGCGTTGGCCTCGATGTCCCGCGTGGCGGAGCCAAGACCGTAGGCGACGAGTTCGTTGTCTCCCAAGCATTCGGCGGAGAGATCTCTCTGACGCCGTTGCCCGCCTACGCGGGTGCGATGGTGGAAAGTGTTGCGATGCAAGAGGAAGGGGTGGCCCCGATGGGTGCCGACTCGAAGGTAACCTTCGACATCACGGAGGGTGCTGCCCCCGTGATCAATATCGAACTCAATTCCAACGACATGGCTGATGCCATCGTGAAGGCGATTGGCGCTCAGACTGCCGCACCTGCTGAGGGTGGCGACGGACCGCAGTTACAAGCCGTCCCGCGTGTGCACGTGGACGAGGAACTCCCTTACCGCTTCAACGGTTCCCGTGGTGCTCACAGCTTCGTGCAGGACGCGTGGAACGGCTACTACAAGAACGACAGTGACGCGCGTACCCGTATGGACAAGTTCCTGAGTGTGGCGTTCGTGGATACCGGCGATGCTGCAACCCTGACACCCAAGGGTTTCCGCCCTGATCTGTATGTGGATGAGAGAGATGTCAGACGTCCGCTTGCCGGGATGATCAGCGGCGGAACCCTGAGTGATATCCAGACATTCACTGTGCCCAAGTTCGGCACAGCGGCTGATCTCGTTGCACCGCATGTGGAAGGTGTCGAACCGGAACTCGGTACCTTCACCGCGACTGATCAGGATGTTGTGCCACACGCGCTGTCCGGCAAGGTGGAGATCACCAGGGAGCTTGCCGACAAGGCCGGTCCGCAGGTCGACGGAATGATCTGGAGCAAGATGCTGCGCAGTGCCGCGAACGGTGCAGAGGACCGCATCGCAGACATGTTGGCAGCCTTCACTGATCCGTCCCCGCTCGCACTGAACGGTGTGGACGTTGCTCTTGCGGATGATCTCGAAGAGACCACGGTCGACGTTGATGATCTCGACCGCTTTGGTGTGCTCGCTGCGGAACCGGCTCTCTTCAAGGCACTGGCAACCGCCCGTGACACCACGGGCCGCAAGTTGTTCCCTGCCACTCCTGTGGTCAACGCGGACGGCACACGCTCGAACCTGTGGACTCTCGACCTGGGCAACGGCCTTACCGCCGTGAAGGTGTCCTCTCTGTCGGATTCCTACCTGATCGAACGTGGTGCCGTATATCAGTGGTTGTCTGCTCCGAGGAAGCTGAATTTTGATATTCAGGTGAAGTCGGTCTTCCTGGGCTTCTGGCAGTACTCGGCGGAAGCGATCATTGATGATGCCGGTGTCCGCAAGGTCACCTACACGGCCTGATTCGTTGGCGGGTAAGGGAGTTGGCGATGAGTAACCCGATCGGCGACAAGGGTGAGTACCTACAGGAAGTCGCGGAGCAGCCAAGTGAGAAGGCCGTGAAGCGCGAGAAAGCCAAGCCGGACGAGGCAAAGCGCGCTTCACGGAAGACCGCTACACAGGCGGACGCTCCGAAGCGCGCCAGGCGTTCCACCACGGCACGCAAGCGCAAGGCTTGATCAACGATCAAGAAATTCGCCGACAAAAGTTGGAGGTGTGGATCATGGCGGTGACGCTGCAACAGGCGGCCAACTACGTTGGTGCGTCTGAAGAGGATGAGTTCCTGATCCTCTTCTTCAACGCTGCTCCGGAGCTGATCAAGGACTACTTGCGCGGCGGGAAGGTCCACCCGTACGTCTTTGACAGCGCGCATCTTCAACTGGTGTCGGAGTTGTGGATCAGGCGGAACAACCCTGGCGGGATGGTTCAGTATGCAGAAGGTATCCCCGCCAGGTTGGCTCGTGACGCCATGTTGTCGGTAGCCCCACTGCTGATGTCCAAGCGTGGATTGGGGACGCCAGGATGATCGAGGAGATGCGTTCTCAGCTCATAGAAGACCTTGGCGCGCTTGATGTTCCGGTTCATCCGCCGTGGCCTGGTCGGGTAGCGCCTCCCTGTGCCATCGTCGGTTTTGAAGATGGTCGTTACGTGGTCGCTGGTGACACGTACGGCTCGTTCGAGGTCCTCCTCACGGTCACCCTGCTGGTGGGCGTCTCCGCTACCCGTGTGGCCGATCTGGAGGCCTTGATCGAGGGAACCCTTGCCAACACTGGGGATTGGTCCCTCAAAGGGGTCGATGAGCCCACAGAGTTCGTTGAGTCGGGGATGTCCCTACTCGGAACCATCGTTCACATAGGCAAGATCGGGAAGCTGTGAGGAGTGAAACACCATGGCAGCAATCAAGAAGAACATCCTTCGGCTCACGATCGAGGACGAAGAGCGTAAGTTCGAGGTGTCGAAAGCCGTCTTCACCAACAAGAAGTCGGAGTCAGACTTCCTCTCGTTCGGTGACGCTGAAGCGGGTGGCGGGCGAGACTGGGCGCTCGATCTCACGTTCGTTCAAGATCCGGGTGATCCGGACTCGCTCTGGAATCTCATGTACGACCACGCGGGTGAGGAAACCGAGGTGGCGGCCAACTTCTACGGCGCAGACACACCAACGGCTACCGAACCTTCTTTCACTGCAACATGTCGCATCGCATTGCCTGATGGTGACGCACTCGGCGGTGAAGCGGATGCGAGTGATTCAGCTCGCCAGGTGGTGTCCGTGTCGTGGCCTTCCACAAGCGGAAAGCCTGAGCGGGACACGGGTGTCTGATGGCAAAGGCGATCAAGGCTGAACTCGAAGGCATGTCAGAAGTCGTGGCACGTCTTAACAGTCTTGGCCTGAAGCTGACCGACATCCCCACCATGCCTGTTGTGGCGCAACGGTATGCGGAGGTAACCGCATCCTTGGCACCTAAGCGTTCCGGCTTCCTGGCAGGCAAGATCAAGGCTGTGAAGTCGAAGAAGAACCAAGCGGCTGCACGATCTTCCGCGAAGTACAGCGCTGTCATCAACTACGGCAACCCGAAGCGGAACATCCGCGCGCAACACTTCATGAACAGAGCTGATGACGTTCTGGCACAAGAACTTATCGCCCTGATCAACAAGGGCATTGATCAGCTCATCGCAGAACAGGATCTTCAACCATGACGGACAGACTGCCGCTCGAACAGAGCATCAAGGGTCTCACAGGCTTTGAAGTCATTGCGGCACAGAAACGCTACGGGATGGACTTCGAGAAGCTGGGAGGCATCCGCACGCTGGTGGCCACGGTGTGGGCGTACGAGAACAGAGCCGAAAAGACGTCGTGGCAAGCAATCGAGGGGATGACGCTCTCCGAGCTGGAGTCTTACTTCCCCGAACCGGACCTTGATCCTGAGTCAGACCAGGGAAAAGGATCAACTCTCTTGAACGAGAGTCCCGACGACTAGCCAACATCATGGTGAGCCTGCCTGGTTGGAAGCCTGAGGATTGGTACCGGCTCACCATGAGAGAGCAAGCGGACATCGTTGCAGCACTGAGGAAAGCGAGGAGGTGAACACACATGGCGGGCACCGTGCTTGTGAGGGTGACTGCGGACGTCTCCAAAGCCACGTCAGGACTTCGGGACGTCGGAAACCAGACTCGGGACCTGGGAGAGAAGTTCGACTCCGCAGGAGGCCACTCAGCCAAGCTTGCGGGTGCCCTGGGTGACCTGGGTGGTTCCCTCGCTGCCGCTGGTGGGGAAGGCAGTGCCCTTGCCAGCATTGGAGAATCGCTCGAAGGTGCGCAGCCGCTGATCATGGGTGTTGCCGGAGCGATGGACATCCTCACTCTCGCAACGAACCTCGCTCAAGCTGCGTCCGTGAAAGCGGCTGCATCCTGGGTAGCACAGAAGGCTGTTCAGGTAGCGAGCACGGTTGCTACGGGTGCGATGACAGCAGCACAGTGGTTGCTGAACGCGGCCTTGAACGCCAACCCGATCGGTCTGATCATCCTTGCGATCACCGCACTTGTGGCCGGAATCGTCTATCTCGCAACACAAACCCAGTTCTTCCAGACGATCTGGGCTGGACTTCAACCTGTGTTCGAAGCTGTCGGAGAAGTCGCAAAGAAGGTGTTCGAGGGCATCAAGTTCGTGGTAGAGAAGGTGATCGGCTTCATCGTCGGTTACGTGAAGTTCAACATTGCGATCTTCGTGAAGACGTTCGAGATCATCAAGCAGATCCCCGAGTTCGTGAAGAACGCCTTCAACGCTGCGGTGGACTTCATCAAGAGCCTGCCTGGTCGGATGATCGAGCTAGCGAAAAACGTCATGCGTGGCCTGGTCGACGGCATCAACGCCGGTCTCCAGTGGGTGAAGGACAAGGTTTCGGGACTGGGCAACCTGATCCCCTCCTGGTTGAAGAAAGTCCTTGGTATCTCTAGCCCTTCACGCGTCATGAAGACGTTGGGACAGCAGACGATTGATGGTTTGGCTGAAGGTCTTTCGTCGCGCACACAAGCCGTAGAGCGTGCCATGTCCGGCATCAGTGATGCGGTAGCGGGTGCAGACCTACGCGCCAACGCGGACATAGAGATTTCCGGCAGTAGCAAGGGTTCTGGTGGTTCCCCGATCACGATCAACGTATATGCGCATCCCTCGAACAACCCTGCTGAAGTGGGACGCGAGATCGAGAAGTTGTTGCAAGCCAGGAAGTTCGTAGCGGGAGGACTCGATCTCTGATGCCATACGTTGCTTACGACCCAACACTCTTCACGGTGGAGACCGCAGAAGTGGTCCCCTCGACCGTTGGTGGGTTCGTAGGCAGCGGCCTTGTGGGGCAAGAGGTTCAGGACTGGGTGCCAGAGAACGGCTTGGCTTCGTTCGACTACACGAACGGCTACCGGTTCGATCCTGCCTCACAGACATTGATCGTGGACTCAGAGACGGCCACTGTCAGCATCGCCCGCTACGTTTCCTCTGTGGTGCAGGGACTTCCTGAGAACCCTCTCCGCACGGGCGACAAGGTTCGAGTCACGTACGGAGCGTACTTCCGTTACCTGGGCACAGTCACAGGCACCACGATGACCTACACAGAGCGTCCGGAAGCGTTGAAGCATCAGGCTCGGTTCGTGGTTCGGTTCACCGCGCAGTTGCTTGGCACATATGCCATTGCGTTGAGTAAGAGGGTGTGCTGGCAAGAACTTCCCGAGGAATCCGCAGAAGACAGGATCACCCGTTGGGTGAACATCATCACTGACCCTGGTCCGTGGGATGGTGACTGATCATGCCTTCCATCAGCACATGCCAGGCTGCGGTACCGCCCGCGTGGTTCTTCACGTACGGCGGAGTTGGCGGGAACGCACCTGATCCTGAAGTGATCACAACCGACTACGGTCCGGCGTTCCGCTTCAGCTTGAACGGGCAAGGTGAAGCGGTCTCGTCTGCTGCCTTCACGTTCGACGCACCGTTGGTTATCCGGGTGGATCTCCCAGAGGCACAAACCCTTACGTGGGAGGAACACAACGCAGTCATCGTCCTCACGCCGGATCTTGCATGGGGGTTCCCGGAACCTGGGGAGACCGGTCCAGAGTGGTTGGCGCGCAACACAGGCCGCACTGTGGACTCACGCGGGTGGTTTCTGGTCCAGCTGCTCACCGAGTACGACGAACCGTTGTGGGTTGGCCTGGTGGTCGAACAGGTAGACGACACGGACCGCATGCGACTGGCTATCTTCCCGCGTGGTCCCGAGTACCCGGCTGAGACCGGATCGTGGATGCTCCCCGCGTACTTCGGTCCGGAAGATGTTGGCTCTCTGTCAGCGTTCTACGTGAAGATCGAGCGTTGGGGCGAGGGTGGCACCACAACAAAGATCTCCTTCTCCGAAGATGGCGCTACGTGGGATGTGCTGAACGAGGCCTACGCGGATGTTGAACTCTGGTCCACATCACCGGTCTACCTTGGCGTGTCCAACAACTACAGCGCTTTGAACTCCTCGACGCTTTCTGTTGTCATGCAACCACAAGAGCCTGTGGAACATCCCGGTTGGGACCCTGGTTGGGGTGAGGACTGGGACGACAACGCACCCTATGACAGCGATTTCGACTCGAACTGGGATCTTGACGCTATCGCTCCGGCCGTGCCTCAGTTCGGGTGTGACAGCGTGCTTTCGTTGGTACAGCAGTACTCGGCTTTGATCAGGCGTCCGGTTCGGATCATCTCAGGAACTGAGATCTCCCTGGTTGACCTCGACACTGAAGGCATACCGACAGGTTTCCTCACGTATGAGGACAAGTTGTACACCAGTGCTACCAAACAGGTTTCCGCTGGAGCACACACGTTGAGCCTTGATCGTGCAGACCGCACGGTAACGGCTTCTGCCGAGTTCAAACAGGATGACGTAAGACTCCTGGTGTCTAGACACCGTGTGCCACAAGCACTTCCCACCTTTGGTGGTATGCCTCCCGCACCGGTTTCCCGTGTGTCACTGCACTTTGATCCCGAGCACTTTCAAGCATCCGTGGAGTTTTGGATCTCAGATGAGGGAGGCGAGTGATGTCTTACCGGGTGTACTCAGACGGCGATGATTGGGATAGCGCTGACTTCAACATGATGACCTCACAAGGCATCGCGAGGTTCCCTGATGCTGCGGCGAGATCTGCGTCTATCGCTTCCCCTGCAACAGGGCAGTTCACTTGGCTGGACTCACCAGGAGTCCTACAGCGTTGGTCTGGTAGCGCATGGGTCACCTACGCGCCGATTCCTGCTGGTGGCACAACTGGGCAAGTGCTCACGAAAGCCAGCGGCACCGACTATGACTTGACGTGGAGTACGCCATGACGACTTTCGATCTCCACGTTGACCGTGGCGCCACCTTCAGGGCCTCTTTGCTTTGGGGCACAAGGGAAACCTCAGAGTCCGAGACGGAACCGTTCGACCTCACTGGGGCTACGGTGTCCCTCCTCCTGTGGGGGCAAGAGGGCTACTCGGGTGTTCGGTCGTGGCCGTGGCATCAGGCTTACGACTGCACCGTTGATGAGGACAATCGGATCAACGTTGTCTTGTCCGATAAGGAAACCAACGAACTTCCGTCTTCACGGCTTGAGTACGTCATCCGCGTTCTGATGCCCTCACAAGAGGTCCGACATGTTCTTGAAGGGCACATGATCGTGAACCACGCGGGAGGTGTTCCCAGTGATTGAAGTCATTGAAGTCACCGTTCCCGAATCAGTGGATCTCGCGCTGGACTTTGGCGACGCTGAGGTGATCGAGCTGGGCCGGACCGGTCCGGCCGGACCGCCTGGACCCGCTGGTGCGGATGGTGAGCCTGGTCCTCAGGGCATACAAGGTGTTCCTGGCCCCCAGGGACCTCCTGGAGCTGCTGGCGCACAAGGTCCGGCCGGAGAACAGGGGCCGATCGGTCCTCAGGGTCCACAAGGGCTCACAGGCCCTGCTGGTCCTCAGGGAGAAGCCGGGGCCACGGGCGCTACTGGTCCTGCGGGTCCGGCTGGACCTCAGGGTGAACCGGGTGAGGATGGTGCAGACGGATCACCTGGTGCTGATGGTTTGTCAGCGTATGAGGTTGCCGTTGACAACGGATTCGTTGGCACTGAAGCCGAATGGCTCGATTCGCTAGTAGGTCCGGAAGGTCCCCAGGGTGAAACAGGTGCCACGGGACCAGCAGGACCAGAAGGGCCACAAGGTGACGTAGGCCCGCAGGGTGAAACCGGACCCGAAGGACCAGCAGGACCAACCATCGGCGTACGTGTGTTCACGGGTAGCGGTGCCCCCGGAACTATCACCGGTGCCGTAGCAGGAGATCTCTACGTGGACATCTCCACACCAACAAACCCGGTCTTCTACGTCTTATCGTGAGGTGAGTTCCGATGCCATGGAATGTCTTAGGTGCGGACTTCCCCGCGCTGGTCTCCAGCCGTATCAGTGACGGCACCGACAACGCGGAGGTGTTCGCGGGAGATCAGAACGGCCTAGTGGTTGGTGGCGGAAACAAAACTGTCACAGTGAACATCACCGCCACGGGTGCCATATCAGCTATCGACGTGTCCAACTATGCGTTGATCTCGTTTCAGTGGTCAGCCGTAGGCGGAGGCTCTCCCACTTTCGCTTTCCAGCAGTCGAACGACGGCGTTGTGTGGTCGGCTTGTTCCATGACTCCGGTCTCTGCCCTTGCAACGTTCTCTACCGCATCCAACGGTGCATCGGTCGGAACAATGTGGGTTGGCCAAAAGGTTGGCAAGTATTTCCGATTCAATGTGACCGGTTCGGTTTCCGGTACGTACACAGCGGTCTTCACCCTTCACTCCGTTGCTGCTCCGCTGACGCACTCCGTGATCATGCCCTCAGCTCCGACCACTGCTGTGACTCTCGGGTCAGGTTCGGTGAACACGAATGCGTTCGGTAGCAACGTGGGCAACTCAGACGGCCAGTTCATGTCCACACAAGCCGCTTTGGCTGTGTACAACTACGTCCACAGTGGTGGACAGGGGTCCAATCCCAGTTGGGACCGGTTGAAGGTCCCGAACATTGCCAAGACAGTGACTGCGACCGCTAGTGGAAACACCGCCGTGTGGACTCCTACATCAGGCAAGAAGTTCCGGTTACAGCGCTACCGCATTGATGTGACTGCGGATGCTGCTACGTCGGGTGGAGCTGTGATTGATGCAGTGTTGAGGGATGGGTCCACTACAGAACTGGCAGCGGCGTTGTCCCTCTATGTTCCGTCTGCCGCAGGTACGGGTATCGGCGTGGTCTCTACCGGCTGGGTTGACCTTGGGCAAGGCGTTCTTAGTGCTGCTGCTAACAACGTGCTGAATTGCAACCTGAGCGCTGCCCTTACCGCTGGAAAGGCAAGAGTCGTGTGTGCGGGTATCGAGGAGTGACAATGCCTCGAATAAGGATCAAGACGAGTGACGGAAGAGCCTGGGGTGGCGAGACAGCCGATCCACAGGCGTACGCGCAACGCCTCGCGAACAGTCTTAGTCGTGAGGTGAGCTACGCGGTTCAGATGGCCAATGGCACGTATCAACCGTGGACCGATGTGTTCCCAGACGGAAAGCTTCCGCACCTCGACCAGTAAGGAGTGATCATGCGTCAGCTCACAATGATTTTGCTGGTGGTCGCAGTGATCGCTGTGCTGGCTGCGGGCTACCTGCTGATCACGATCACCTAGCGGTACTGCGTCACCTGATCTTGCTTCCCCCTCGAACGAGCCCCGTGCACGGCCCACCCTCTCCCGTGCACGGGGCTCTCCTCTGGTTGATGGTGGTCACCCGACCGGGTGAACCTCAGGCGACCCGCATGTGAGCCCTGACACCGCGTACGCCTACGCGAACACTGAAGATCCACGATCTTGTCTCTGATGCCGTAAGGTGTCCTCATAACAGCAGGTCAGCGGCGTTAAGTACACTATCCGCGTGGGGGACCTCGTCACCGGTGAAGCCGTAGTTCTGGACCTGCGCGTCGCACAACTCGCCAGCAGGGCGGTCGCGTTCGCGTTCGACGTCCTCGTCCAGTTCCTGTTGTTCCTGCTCGTCTTCCTGATCGCGCCGATCGGGTTCGACGACGCGCTGCAGTCCGCGCTGGTCCTGGTGCTGGCGGTGTTCGTGCTGATCGGCTACCCGACGCTGGTCGAGTCGCTGTCGCGCGGCCGTTCCGTCGGCAAGCTCGTGATGGGCCTGCGGGTCGTCCGCGACGACGGCGGTGCCATCCGCTTCCGGCACGCACTGGTGCGCGCGCTGGGCGGGTTCTTCGTCGACTTCTGGGCGCTCGGGCTGGGCGGCGCGGTGGCGTTGTTCGTGTCGCTGTTCTCGCCGCAGGGCAAGCGGGTGGGCGACTACCTGGCGGGCACGCTGGTGATCCACACGCGGGTGCCCCGCCAGGACGTGGAGCTCGCGGAGATGCCGCCGCAGCTGGCCGACTGGGCGCGCGGGCTGGACCTGTCGCAGCTGTCGGACGAGCTGGTGCTGGCGGCTCGGCAGTACCTGGCGCGGTATCACGAGCTGAGCGAGCAGGCGCGGTTCGACCTCGGCACGCGGCTGGCGGACGACGTGGGTGCCGCGATCCGGTCGCCTCGGGTCGAAGTCACGCATCCGCATCCGTACCTGGCCGCGGTGCTGGCGGAACGCCGGCGCCGCGCGGCCGGACCGGCCGGTTACTGAGCCGGCAGGTGTGCGGCGGTGATCGGTGACTCGACCGTCCACCCGAGCTGCTCGTACAGCGCGCGCCCTGCTTCGGTGGCGACCAGCACGGCGCGCGCCGCACCGCGCTCCGAGGCGACGCGGGACAGCTCGGACATGACGACACTGCCGAGACCGCGTCTGCGGTGCGCGGGGTCGGTCTCCACCATGTCGATGACGGCGGCACGCCTGTGCACCGCGGCCCGCCCCTTCGCCGCGTGCTCGCCGCCGGTGGTGCGGACGACGGCATCGTGCACGGCACCGTTGCTGCGCACGTCCACCGTGTAGTGATCCGAAGGCGTGACGGCCGGGTGGTCCCCCAGTTCGATGCTCATCAGGTACTCCGGCGCGCTGAGCGTCCACCTGGGGCCCAGAGCGGGCCGCACCTGGTCCGGAGCGGCGCAGACCTTCAGCCACGTGCCGGGTTCGCTGATTCCGGCGGCGCGCCCGCTGACCGAGCCCAGGTCCAGCAGGACGTGTCGCACCCGATGCCGGGGCAGACCGACGTCGATGCGGTATCCGTCGGGTTCCTCGACCGGATCCGGGGTACCGCGGGACAACGCCCAGCCCCACACCCAGTCGGTGACGATCTGGATCACGCCATGATCCTGTCATGAACCCCTGGTTCAGGCGTTCGCTTTGCGGAGGCGTTCCGCCGCCTGCTCGCGCACCGCGTCGAGCGAGATCGGCGCGTCCCCGTGCAGGGCTTCCCAACGGGCGTTGTGCACCGCCGTCCACAGGCTCGCGGCCCACGCGATCTCCAGCTCCTCCGCGGTGAACGCGCGGCCGCGGTGTTCCTGGTAGGCGTCGAGGAACGCGGCCGAGCTCGCCACCGGGACCAGTGACGGTGGCGGGTCGTTGGCGAACGCGCCGCTCGCCGCGCCCACCAGTGCGGCTTCCGGTTGCCATCCCAAGCTGTCGAAGTCGTGCACGGCCCACACCTCGCCGTCCCGCCACCGGAGGTTCTGCGCCTCGAAGTCCGCGTGGCCCAGCACACACGGCAGGTTGGTGGCCAACAGCCGTTTGCGGACTCTCTCGGCCATCTCGACGACGAACTGGGGCACTACGCTCTGGTCCCGCTCGTCGAGGAAGTCGATCTTTGGCCACAGCCCGGAATCGGTGTGGTCCCACCGCGACCAGCGCGGGTTCGGCAACGGCGGCTCGACCTGCACGTCGGCGAGTTCGGCCATCAACCGCGCGAACACGGCCGCATACCGCCGGGCGACGGACGGCGTGTCGCCACGCAGGATCTCCCCGCCGGGCAGGGACTCCTCGGCGTGCACGGCGAGTGCACCGACCGCGACGACAGGTGTGAGCGGCCGGGCGCACGGGAACCCCCGCTGCGCGAGCTGGGCCTGCGCGGCGACACACGACGCGGCACGACCGTCGTCCTCGCGGGCCTTCACCACGACCTCCCGCCCTCTGGCCAGCCGCAGGCCGAACACCGCCGAGATCGACCGCGCCTCGAACAGCACGCCGACCGGCTCGTCCCCGAACTGGTCCACGCACCAGTCCGGCAGCCAGTCCGGCAGTTCGTCCACCCGCACGGTGACGACTGTGCCAGACAGCACCGAACGGAGTGATCATGACGACCACGCTGCCCGGCCGCCCGCCCGTCGTCGACCGCGCCACCTGGCAGGCCGCCCGGGACGAGCTGCTGATCCGCGAGAAGGCCCACACCCGTGAGGGCGACGCCATCGCGGCGGCCCGGCGCAGGCTGCCGATGGTGGAGTTCGACGCGAAGACCGAGGTGGTCGGATCCGACGGTCCCGTGCCGTTCCTCGACCTGTTCCAGGGCCGCGACGAGCTCGTGGTCTACCAGCACATGTGGTACGACGGCGCGCCGCCGCAGGGCCAGTGCGAGGGCTGCACCACCACGGTCTGGCACTTGAAGGACGCCCTGTACCTCAACGCCCGCGGCGTCTCGTTCGCCGTCCTGGCCACCGGCGGATGGGACGAGCTGGCCGCCTACGTCGAGTTCATGGGCTACACCCAGCCGTGGTACTCGGTGCGGGACGAGGTCGCACCGGTGGGACCGGGACACCTCAGCAGCTTCCTGCGCGAGGACGACCGGGTGTTCCTGACCTACTCGACCACGGGCCGCGGCACCGAGCGGCTCAACGGGTCCATTGGCGTGCTCGACATGACGCCCTACGGCCGCGGCGAGGCGTGGGAGGACAAGCCGGAAGGATGGCCGGAGGGCGACGTCCCCTGCTGGTACTGGCGCACGGCCGCGGACGGCCACGCCACCTGGGACGAGACCAGCCGCCCGGTGCCGCAGTGGAGCCGTCCCGGCGCGACGCCCGTGACGACGCTCGGCCGGCACGCCGACTTCCACTGACCGGCGCCGGTCAGACTGCGAGAAGTTCCTGCAGCAGCAGCGGGTTCATGTAGTCGTCGTAGCGGGTGATCTCACCGTCGCCCAGGGAGCGGGTCTGGCGCTTGTGCCGGCCCGCCCAGGCGTGATCACGCCGCTGCCAGGTGCAGCGACGTGATCAGCTTCTGGGTTCACTCACCGGCCGGGGATGTCGGGGCCCCGTCCCGGCAGGCTCCCCTGGCTCACGTCGCGGATCTTGGACCTGGCGAACGAGTACTGGTTGAGGATTGTCTCGTTCGGAATCCAGCGCTTGGTGCGGCCCACCAGGTAGACCCTGCCCGTTTCCCTCTCCCGGGCGAGGTAGGACCCGGAGAGCAGCGGCGACCCGATGTCGATGACGGCGCCGCCGGACTGCACCCCGCTGAAGTCCACCCACAGGTTGAAGTAGGTCAGCTCGTCGGGGACGTGGTGCCGTTCACCGTCGATCACCAGGTAGATGGCCCGTTCACCGGGGTTCTGGTAGCGGAAACCGTTGCAGGTGTGGCAGACCACCTGAACCACCGGCTCGCCGGCCGGAGGCGGCACAGCGGCTGATGCCGGCGCTTGGGGTGCGCAGATCAGGGACAGCGCCGCGAGAAATGCGAGTGACGACCGTGCGGACGTTCGCATAAAAAGACCCCCTCTTCGGTCAGTTCGTGAGGACTGACTGCCGGGCGCAGATCGGTTCTCTCGCCGATCGAGGTTCGTCCGGCTGTCATGTCCTCGAAGAGTGGTCCTGGCGCGGGTCCAGCGGTTGCGGCATGTCCGGCATCCTGCGAATCCTGTCCCCCGTGACCCCGTAGTGATCCAGGAACGCCTGCCGCAGGGTCTCGGCCGAGCGCAACCCGCACCGGCGTGCGATCGCCGCGAGTGACAGTTCGCTGCTGCGCGCCAGGTGTGCCGCGGCCTCGGTCCGGGCGGCTCGCACGGCACGGGCGGGGGTGGTGCCCAGGTGGGTGGCGAACAACCTGGTGAGGTGGCGTTTGCTCACTCCGGCCCGAGCCGCCAGCGCGGAGGAGCCCAGGTCCTCGGCGAGGTGCGCGGCGATGTGACCGAGCAGGTCGCGCACCAGCCGGTCGCCGGGCGGCGGTGCGGACAGGAACATGCTGATCTGCGCCTGGTTGGCCGGGCGGTGCAGGTAGGTCACCAGCTCGCGGGCGACGTTGCGCGCCAGCGTGGGACCGTGGTCGTCCTCGATCAACGCCAGGGTGAGGTCCAGCGCGCTGGTCACCCCGGCCGAGGTGTAGACGTTGCCGTCCTGGATGTAGAGCGGAGCGAGATCCACCGCGATCGAGGGGAAGGCCTGGGCGAGGAGCTCGCCGTACCCCCAATGCGTGGTGACCCGCCTGCCGTCCAGCAGTCCGGCGGCAGCCAGCACGAACGTGCCGGTGCACACCGACGCGATCCGGCGGCTGCGCAAGGCCAGCCGCCGCACCTGGGTGAGAATCCGCTCGTCGGACATCGCCGCCCTGGTTCCGTGCCCGCCCACGACCAGCAGCGTGTCGATCTGCCCGGTCACCGCGGCCAGCCTCCGCCCGCCCGCGAGCACGATTCCCGACGAACTGCGCGACCCGCGCCCGGAGACCGAGGCCAGCTCGATGGCGTAGGGCGGTGCCGCGCCGTGCTGGTTCGCGCTGTCCAGTGCCCCGCTGGGGCAGGCCACGTCAAGGATCTGGGCGTCGTCGTAGGCAACGATCACGACTCGCCGCGCTCGACTGTCTGTCACAAGGACAGGTAACCAAGACCACGCGGCCAGGAGTGGTGTTTTCGTTCAGCTGACGGATGTTCGGCATCCCCGTGGATTCGGGGTGACGTGGAACCTCGGCGACTTGCGGTCCACATCGGACTGATCCGGTCAGAAGGGCGGAGTCTGCACTGACACGACCGGCTCCGTTCCCCGGTCGGGCAGCCCCAGCAGTTCGGCCAGCAGCAACGGGTTCATGTAGTCGTCGTAGCGGGTGATCTCGCCGTCGCGCAGGTGGATGATCGCGACGGCCGTGAACGTGTAGTAGTCCTGCTTCACCTTGGACCAGCCGCGGTGCGTGATCTCCGCGACCGCGACGGCCGGGTCGTTGGTGCGCCAGCAGTTCGCCCGGACGTCCTGGACCTCGATCCGCTCTCGGACCCCCGAGCCGCGGACCTTGCTGAAGTACGCGCGGATCTCCTCGCGCCCCTTGAGCTCCTCCGGTTGCCACTGCGTCGGGAACCTGTAGGCCATGACGCCGTCCTCGGCGAAGAGGTCGGCGAAGTCGCCGTGCGACTGCTCCCCCGCCACCATCCTGCGGACGAACTCGACGATCTGTTCTGGTGTGCGTGTCATCTGGTCGTGCCCCCATCTCTAGAATCGGAACGGTGACCCCGGTTATGACGATACGGAACGCACGCCCCGGTTGGCAACGATGAGGGCCGACGCCGCTCGCAATCGCGAGAAGGTGCTGGAGGCGGCACGGGAGTTGTTCGCGGCTCAGGGCTTCGAGGTGCCGCTGGACGAGATCGCGGCTCGCGCCGGGGTCGGGCCCGGCACCGTCTACCGCCACTTCCCGACGAAGCAGGCGCTGTTCCAGGCCGTCACCGAGGCGCGGGTGGCAGCCATGATCGCGTCGGCCTCACTACCCGCCGAAGACCCCCAGGCCGCACTGTTCGCGTTCCTCGAACGGATGGCGGAGGAGGCGGCGGCGAAGCGGGACATGTCCGACGCGATCACCGTGACGCCCGAGCTGCGCAAGAGCCTGCACGCGGCATTGGGCGACCTGCTCGACAAGGCTCAGGCGGCGGGCAGCGTTCGTGCGGACGTGACAGCCACCGACCTCGTGGTGCTCATGAAGGGGATGTTGCAGAGCCTGCACGAGGGCGGAAACCCCGAGGTGCTGCTGGGGATCGTGCTGAGCGGGCTTCAGTCGAGCCGGAAGCCGTAGGGCAGTTCGAGGCGGTGCCGGGCGAGCAGGTCGGCGTCGGCGAGGAGCTCGCGGGTCGGGCCGTCCGCGACGACCACGCCGTCGTCGATCAGCACGCTGCGGGGGCAGATCTGCAGCGCGAACGGCAGGTCGTGCGTGACCATCAGCATCGTGCGGCCGAGACCGAGCAGCAGTTCGGCCAACTCCCTGCGCGCCACGGGTTCCAGGTTCGCGGACGGTTCGTCCAGCACCAGGATCTCGGGGTCGCACGCGAGCACCGAGGCCAGCGCGACCCGGCGGCGCTGGCCGCCCGAGAGGTGCAGCGGCGAGCGGTCCGCGACCGATTCCATGCCGACGGCGTGCAGTGCCTTGCGCACCCGGCCGTCCACATCGGACAGACCGAAGTTCTGCGGGCCGAACGCGACGTCCTCGCGGACGGTCGGGCAGAACAGCTGGTCGTCCGGGTCCTGGAAGACGAGGCCGACGCGCCGCCGGATCTCCTTCAGATGCTGCTTCGAGACCTCAAGTCCCGCAACGGAAACCGTGCCGGAGCCGCCACCCAGCACCCCGTTGAGGTGCAGGGCGAACGTCGTCTTGCCGGCACCGTTCGGGCCGAGCACCGCCACCCGTTCGCCGCGCTCCAGCCGCAGGTCGATGCCGAACAGCGCCTGATGGCCGTCGGGGTAGGCGAAGGCGAGCTTGGAGACCTCCAGCGCGGGCGCGGCCGGGGTCTCCGCGACGATCATCGCCGAACCTCCGGGACTGCCCGTCCAGCCGCGCGACACCATCGCGAGGTGCACCCTCTCTCCGCGTTCGTAGGACCGGATGAACAGTGTGCCGACCGCGCGTGCGGTGGCGCCCGCCTGCCACAGGAAACGGGGGTCGTCGCCGCGCGAGATGCGGGCGACGCGCATGCGTTTCGCTTCGCCCACAACAACTTCGCCGTAGCGGAGCATCAGCGTGGCGATCATGATCAGCGGCGCCGGCACGCGCAACGTCTGCAGGCCGCGCAGCAACTCCCCCGGCGCCGTAGTCGCTGCCAGAGTGAGGCTGATCAACACACCGAGGGTGCCCTTGGCGAGGATGTTCCAGCCCGCCAGCGCTCCCTCGACGGACACCGATACACCCAGGAAGTCCGTGCGCGGATCGGTGCCGAAGATCGGCAACAGGAACGCCAGCACGACGAACGGCGCCTCGATCACCGCGCGTTTCACGAACCACCGCACGGAAACGCGCGCGACGGACCACACCGCGATGATCAGCAGCAGGTACAGGCCGAAGAGCGGGAACCACGTGCGCGGGGTCGCCACGACACCCAGCACCGCCCCGAACGCCACGAGGATCTTCACGTGCGGCGCGAGGCGGTGCACCAGCGAGTCGCCGGCGTGGTGCAGGAGGTCGTGGCTACCGCTCATCAGTCCGCCAAATCAGTCTGAGGAGACCGCTTGCGCAGGAACCAGAAGAGGCTGAACGACACGGCCAGCACGACGATCACGCCGAGCACGCCGGCCAGACCGGTGAACTTGTCGTCGCCGCCGAGTGCGTAGTCGGCGAACGCGCTGCCCGCGAACGGGTGTTCCTGCGCGTGCTCGGCGATGCCGGTGTCCTCAACGGTCTTGTCGAGGCCGTCCGGGTCGCCGGACGCGAAGTACGACAGCACGCCCGCGATCAGCAACGACACGAAAGCGAACCCGATGAAGAACTTCTTCACGACCGGACCTCCAACGGCTTCTTGGTCCCGCGCAGCAGGTAGACGAGATCGGGCCGGATCGACGCGACCGACGTGACGGTGACGGCGGTGATCAGCCCCTCACCAATGCCGATCAACGCGTGCAGCCCCCACATCAGCAGCGCGACCTTGCCGATCTCCACCCCACCCGCGCCGCCGATCGCGTACTCGACGACGAAGCCGGTCGCGGCGACCACGGTGTTGACGAACGCCGAGACGAACGCGACCGCGGCCAGCCCGCCCTTGCCCCGCTGGGCGAGCCTGCGCAGGGCGAGCGCGACGACGAACCCGGTCGCGGTGCCGATCAGCGCCATGTTGGTGACGTTGGCGCCGAGCGCGGTGAGCCCGCCGTCCGCGAACAGCAACGCCTGCACCACCAGCACGATCGTCACGCACAACGCGCCGACGTACGGCCCGACCAGGATCGCCGCGAGCGCGCCGCCGAGCAGGTGCCCGGACGCGCCGGGCAGGATCGGGAAGTTGATCATCTGGACGGCGAAGATGAACGTGGCCACCAGGCCCGCCATCGGCGCCGTCCGGTCGTCAAGGTCGGCCCGCGCCTTGACCAGCGCGAACCCGACGCCCATCGCCGCGATGACGAGAAAGGCGACGGAGACCGGCGCGTTCAGCAGACCGTCGCTCATGTGCATGGCAACAGGTGACATGAGCGATCACGCTAATTGCCGGGACTCGACTATGGCCAGAACTGTGCAACAACAATTTTGAGGTAAGTACGAGTTGGTGGTCACAACGAGGCGTTCGGGGCGCGCGGCCGCCCGGTTCGCTAGGGTGTCGCCAGAACTGGGGGGTTCCACTGATGAAGCGACTCACGCTGCTGCTCGTCCCTGTTGTCGTGACGGGGCTCGCGGCCTGCTCACCCGCACCTCGCGATGACACGCCACCGCCGGTGAAGCCGCTCAAGGTGTACGCGGACTCGGCACTGACCGAGACGTTCACCCGGATCGGCAAGGACTTCAAGGCCACGAAGGGTGGCGTCGAGGTCGAGTTCGTGTTCGGCGCCAGCTCGGCGCTGCAGAACCAACTGGGCGACGCCGACGTCTTCGCCTCCGCGAGCCGCGAGCACATGAAGTTCGACTCGAAGGTCTTCGCGTCGAACCGGCTGGTGCTCGCGCTGCCGCAGGGCAACCCGAAGAACGTCAGGGTCTTCGACAGCTTCGCCCAGGGGGCGGACCAGAGGTCGTTCGCGATGTGCGCCGCGGAAGAGCCCTGTGGCGCGGCGGCCAGGGCCGCCTTGGCGAACGCCGGGCCCGCCGACCCACCCGCCGCCAAGGCGGTCGGGCAGGACGTCAAGCAGACGCTCGCCAAGCTGACGTCGGGCGAGGTCGATTCGGCGTTCGTGTACGCGTCCGACGTGAAGACGAACCCCGCTCTCATCGCGGTGCCCATGCGCGCGGCCGGCGGAGAACCCTTGAGGTTCCCGATCGCGGTCGTGTCCGGTTCGCCCGAGTCGAAGCGGTTCTACGACTACGTTTTCAGCGAGCCCGCCAGGAAGGTCCTGACCGACGCCGGGTTCGAGCTGCCCTAGTCATCCGATGAATTCTGCGTAAGATCCCTTCCGCCGCCGCCACGGCCTGGAGGGACGAACAGTGACAGAGCTGTCGCGTAGAACCTTTCTGTACGGGACAGGTGCGGCCGTGGGCGCGTCCGCACTGGGTGTGGGCACAGCGGTTGCGCAACCGGAAACATCGGGTCACGGCGTCCACAAGGACGTTGTGCGCGACGCCCGGATGGAGTGGAAGCGGCTGCCGAAGAACTGGGGCGACAGCCCGTTCCTGGCCAACGGCTTCCTGGGCGTGCAGATCTACGCCGGGCGCACGCCGAACGAGCTGAAGCTCATGCTCAGCCACTCCGAGGTGCAGGACCAGCGCGAGCACTGGGAGGCCGCGATCGGCCTGTCCAGGCTGCCGATCGGGTACCTGACGCTCCAGTTCGCCGGCGCGATCACCGCGGTCGACTGGACGCTGGACCTGTGGAACGCCGAGCTCACCGGCACGGTGACCACCACACAAGGCAGCGCCAGCTTCACGATGCTCGTGCACAACGCGCGCAGCACGTTCCTCGCGAAGGTGAAGGGCGACGTGACGTGGGGCTTCCAGCCGCTGGAGTCGTCGACGACCCGCCAGATCCGCAGGCCAACGGACTACACGGCCAACCCCGCACCAACGCTGGACACGGCCAACGGCGTCTCGTACGCCGCCCAACCGCTGCACGCCGGCGGTGGCTACACAACGGCCTGGCACACCCGTGACGGCCGGTTCGCGGCGCACGTCGGGTACACACACCCTGCGGACACGCACACGTCCGACGCGATCCGCGAGGTGCGTCAGGCGTTGTCGATCCCGTTCGAGATCTTGACGCTGCAGCATCGCCGCTGGTGGAACGCCTACTACGCGAAGTCGCTGGTGTCCGTGCCGGACAAGCTCGTGCAACGCTTCTACTGGGCGCAGCTCTACAAGATGGCCGCCGCCACCCGTGCCGACGCGCCGGTCATCTCCGAGTGGGGCCCGTGGTTCCCCGAGCAGGGCAACAGCTGGACGGCCGTGTGGTGGAACCTCAACGTCCAGATCTCGTATCCGCTGGTCAACGGCTCGAACCACCACGAGCTCGACGCCGTGACGACCACGTTGAAGCGGTTCGAGCACCACCTCGAGCTGAACGTGAACCCGGCCTACCGCGACGGCAACTCGTACGCGATCTGCCACCCCGGCGACCGCACGCTGCGCTCCGGCCCGCGCTACTGCGGCGTTCCCGGCGTGGCGCCGAATGACCACACGGGCAATCTTCTGTGGGCCTGCCACAACGTGTGGCTGGGCTACCGGCACACGATGGACAAGAAGATCCTGTCCGACGTCCTGTTCCCGATCCTGACCAAGGCGGTCAACTACTACGCGCGGTTCCTCGTCGAAGGCGCCGACGGCAAGCTGCACCTGCCGGAGACGCGCTCACCGGAGTATGCGAACGCCACGGACACGACGTACGACCTCTCGCTGATCCGGTGGGGTGTGCGCACGTTGCTCTCCATCGAGGAGAACGCGCGCTGGCGGGACGTGTTGAACCGGCTCGTGCCCTACCACCAGGGTCCGAACGGCGTGCTGATCGGTCGCGACGTGTCGCTCAACGACTCGCACCGCCACTTCTCGCACATGCTCTGGTTCTACCCGTTGCGCGAACTGACGTGGGACATGCCGGAGCACCGGGACCTGATCAACCGCACGTTCGACCACTGGGTCTCCCGCCAACAACTCTGGGCCGGCTACAGCTACGGCGCCGCCTCCGCCATGGCCTCCGCCATGGGCCGCCCGGAGGAGGCGCTGTCGTTCCTCCGCTACTTCCTGGACCGCAAGCAGGTCGGCTCGAACGCCGTGCTGACCGAGAACACCTTCTACCGCGAGGGCGGCAACCTCGCCATCGAGTCGCCGCTGATGTCCGGCCAGGCCGTGCTGGAGATGATGGTCCAGTCGCACAACAACGTCGTGCGCGTCTTCCCGTCCGTTTCCTCCACGTGGGCCGACGCGTCCATCTCGTCGTTGCGAACTCAAGGCGCGTTCCTGGTCGACGCCTCGCGTTCGGGCGGCCGCACCGAGTGGGTCCAGGTCCACTCGGAGGCGGGCTCTCCGTTGCTCCTGGAGCACGGCATCACCGGCGACATCGACGTCCGGGACTCGCGCGGCCGCCGCTTGGACTACAAGCCTCGCGGCTCGGCCATCGAAATCCCACTACGCCGAGGTCAGACGGCCATCGTCTCCCGCCGCGGCACCCGTCCGAACGTCTCACCACGCGATGTGGCCGCCAACGGCTCGTCTTCGCGCTGGGGTCTGCCGTAACGTACAAATTCGAACATTCAGCCAAAGTTCAACTGTTTCGGCGGACGGGTGGGGTGTGCGGTGGACCTTCAGCACTGGCTCAACGAGGCGCTGGCCAACCACGAGAAGTGGACCGCGGAGTACGGCGCCTACACACCCCACTCGTCCCTGCAGGTCGACCCGTCTCTCTTCTCCTCGGCGCTGACCGAGCTGCAGGACCGCCTGCGCGACAACTACCCGTTCTTCCACCCGCGCTACGCGGGCCAGATGCTCAAGCCGCCACACCCGGCGGCCGTGGTCGGGTACCTGTCGGCGATGCTGATCAACCCGAACAACCACGCCCTGGACGGCGGCCCCGCGACCGCGGCGATGGAGCGCGAGGTCGTCTCCGGTCTGGCGGACATGTTCGGCTACGGCGACGAACACCTCGGCCACCTCACGTCCAGCGGCACGATCGCGAACCTGGAGGCGCTGTTCGTCGCGCGCTCCCTGCATCCGGGCCGTGGTGTCGCGTACTCCTCCGAGGCGCACTACACGCACTCACGCATGTGCGGCGTACTCGGCATCGAGGGTTTCCCCGTACCCGTGGACGGCCGCGGCCGCATGGACCTGGACGCTCTAGAAGAGCTCCTGCGCACCGGCAAAGTCGGCACAGTGGTGGTGACGCCCGGTACCACCGCGTTGGGCGCCATCGAACCGGTGCACCTGGTGCTGGACCTCGCACGCCGCTACGACGCACGGGTGCACGTAGACGCCGCCTACGGAGGGTTCTTCGCTCTTCTCGCGGGCACAGACCTGGCTCCTGAGCCGTGGGAGGCCATCGGCTCGTGCGACTCCGTGGTGGTAGACCCGCACAAGCACGGCCTACAGCCCTATGGCTGCGGCGCAGTCCTGTTCCGCGACCCGTCCGTGGGCCGCTTCTACCTGCACGACTCCCCCTACACGTACTTCACGTCCGACGAACTGCACCTGGGCGAGATCAGCCTGGAGTGCTCCCGCGCCGGAGCAGCCGCCGCCGGACTCTGGCTGACCCTCAGGCTGCTGCCGTTGACCCGCGACGGGCTGGGCGAGGTACTCGCAGCCGGACGGCGGGCGGCCGTGCGGTGGGCGTCGATCATCCGGGAGTCGTCCGAACTGGAGCTCTACCAGGAGCCCGAGCTGGACATCGTGACGTACTTCCCGCGGACCACCCCGCTGACGCTGTCCGCTGTGGACGCCGCCTCGCACCGGGTCATGGAGACCGGCATGAACGCCGCCGTCGACCCGGTCTTCCTGAGCGTGGCACGGGCGTCGAAGTCGGCGTTCGCCGCCAGGCACCCCGAGGTGGAGGCCGATGTGGACGGCGCGCGGGTGCTGCGCAGCGTGCTGATGAAGCCGGAGTCCGAGGACTACCTGGACACGCTGCACGCGCGGGTGCTCAGCCTGCTCTGAAACGGGACAACGCCGAAATGGGCGACTCACCGACGGGGCGGTGATTCCCCGACCAGGCAAGTCGCCCACCACGGGCAAGAACGTCAGCCGTGCTTGGCCCGGCGACCGGACCGACGCGGAGGCAACGGCGTGTCCCCGCGCAGATCCAACCGGCGCTGCTCTCCGTTGGCCTCGAGGTGCGTCACCATCCGGCGCAGCATCTCAGCCAGCGACTGAGCCTCGGAGGACTCCAGCGGGTCGGAGACGAAGACCTCTTCCTCGTTGAACTTGGGGAAGAGGTCGCCCATCAGTTCTTCACCCTCAGGGGTGAGCCGCAGAACCGCCAGCCGACCGTCAGTGGGGTGCCCGAGGCGCTCCAACAGCCCCCGCGACTGCAGCGTCTTGGCGACGCCCGTCAGGGTGCCCTTGGAGATGCCGGCCTCCTCGGCCACGTAGCGCGTCTCCATCTCGCCCCAGATCCACACGACCCAGAGCACGACGAAGCCGGTCCAGGTCAGATCGCTGGTGCGCAGCACCGAGTTCTCGAGGTGCTGGCGGATCGCGGTGGCGGCGCGGTGGATGTTCGACACCGCCGCCATCTGCTCGCGATGCAGCGGCACCGCACCGAGCTTCGCCTGGACGGCTTTCTCGGTCTCGGCAATCGTGTGGTGACCAGACAACTCAAAGTCTCCCGTGCTCGAGCTCAGGGTGTTCCCGGCACAATACTTGCGGTTCCGAACTATGTCTGTGTTGTGGCGCGAGTCGGTCCGCACGCGGTTTGATCACGATCCCACATCGTGCATGATCTCGTGACGGTCGTCACCCGTCCAGTTACGGACTGTTGCCCCGTGGTGGACGATGAGTGTGGAGCACCCACTGAGACCGATCATGGTCTTTACTCCACGGACGGGTCGATAGCGTTTGCCCCTCAACGTTATCCCCTCCGCGCCAGCGACACACTGTGCCGGAAAGGTAGTTCGACGTGGTCGGTGAACAGGTGACACGGGAACTCGCGTCGCGGCTCGGCGAAGACGGGATCGACGTGGTGCGCGTCGTCTTCCCCGACCTGCTCGGCACCGACCGGGGGCGTGACGTCCTCGTGGAGCATCTACCTGCGGTTACGCAGCGCGGGCTGTCGTTCTGCCGGGCCGTTTACAGCACCACGCCCGGCGGCAAGACCACCGAGAACGGGGGTGTGCTCGACGCCGGGCTGCCCGACGTGATCGTGGTTCCCGACCTCGACACGTTGCTCCCGATTCCGTGGGAGCCGGGCGTCGCGTGGTGCATCGGCGACGCGGTGAGCCCGGCTGACGAAAGACCTGTCGACGAATCGCCGCGGCAGGTGCTGCGCCGGGCGCTGGAGATATTCGAGACGACGGGACTGTCGCCGGTGGTCGGTCCCGAGTTGGAATATTTTCTCTGCGAACCCGACGAAGATCGCCCGAACGGGTGGCGGCCCTACTGCGATGAGCCGGGCAACGTGTATGCGACCGGACGAAGGGGCGACTCAGACGGTCATCTGTTGAGAACTCTTCGGACGCTCAGCTCCGCCGGTCTGCAAACCACGGGCGGCAACCACGAGTACGCGGGCGGTCAGTTCGAAATCAACCTCGTCCATTCGCCCGCCATGGACGCGGCCGATCGCGCGTTCCGGTTCAAGACGAGCGTCAAGGAGCTCGCGCGCCGAGAGGGCCGGCTCGCCACGTTCATGGCCAAGCCGTTCAACGACGGCGGCGGCAGCGGGTTCCACCTGCACCTGTCGTGCCACGAGAAGGACGGGCGCAACGCGTTCCAGGCCCCCGCGACCTCGCACGGCCTCTCAGACGAGGCGCGCTGGGCCATCGGCGGCATCCTCAAGCACGCCCCGGCACTGGCGGCGCTGCTCAACCCGACGGTCAACTCCTACAAGCGGTTCGGGCCGGACTCGCTCGCGCCGTGGTTGATCGACTGGGGGCTCGACAACCGCAGCGCGATGCTCCGGGTGCCGGCCGAACGAGGCGAGACGACCCGGCTGGAGCTGCGGCTCGGTGACGCGAGCGCCAACCCCTACCTCGGCATCGCCGGCCTCATCGCGGCCACCTACCTGGGCATTCGCGACCGGATCGAGCCGCCGCGGCCGTCCGCCGGATACGGGTACGACCCGTCGAAGGCGCCGACGCTGCCCGCGACGCTGCCCGACGCGCTCGCCTATCTGGAGGAGGACACGGCGATGGTCGAGGTGCTGGGCAAGGACTTCGTGCGGTCCTATGTGGACTTCAAGTGGGAGGAGGTGGCCCGGTTCCAGCGGTACGTGACCGACTGGGAGTTCACCGAGTACGCGTACCACCTATAGTTCACCTGCGATGACTGCACTTACGGACCGGCTCACCTCGATCGCCGACGAAGACGAACTGTTCGACGCCTTCTCCCACTGGGCGGGTGAGCGCGGCCTGGCCCTGTACCCGGCGCAGGAGGAGGCGGTCATCGAGCTCGTCTCCGGGGCCAACGTCATCCTCAGCACGCCCACGGGGTCCGGCAAGAGCCTGGTGGCCATCGGTGCCCACCTCGTCGCGATGGCGGGCAACCAGCGCAGCTTCTACACGGCGCCGATCAAGGCGCTGGTCTCGGAGAAGTTCTTCGCGCTGTGCGAGGTGTTCGGGCCGGAGAACGTCGGCATGATGACCGGCGACGCCAGCGTCAACGACCAGGCGCCCATCATCTGCTGCACGGCGGAGATCCTCGCGAACATCGCGCTGCGCGACGGGGCGACGGCCGACGTCGGCCAGGTCGTGATGGACGAGTTCCACTTCTACTCCGAGCCCGACCGCGGCTGGGCGTGGCAGGTGCCGCTGATCGAGCTGCCGCAGGCGCAGTTCCTGCTGATGTCGGCGACGCTCGGCGACGTCACGTTCTTCGAGAAGGACCTGACCAGGCGCACCGGCCGCCCCACTGCGGTGGTCCGCTCGGCGCAGCGCCCGGTGCCGTTGAACTTCCAGTACGTCTCCACGCCGTTGCACGAGACGATCGAGGACCTGCTGCACGGCCGTGAGGCGCCGATCTACGTCGTGCACTTCACCCAGGCCGCCGCACTCGAACGCGCGCAGTCGCTGATGAGCATCAACGTCTGCTCGAAGCAGGAGAAGGAGGCGATCGCCCAGACGATCGGCAACTTCCGCTTCAGCGCCGGGTTCGGCAAGACGCTGTCGCGGCTGGTGCGGCACGGCATCGGCGTGCACCACGCCGGCATGCTGCCCAAGTACCGCCGGCTGGTGGAGCAACTGGCGCAGGCCGGTCTCTTGAAAGTCATCTGCGGCACGGACACGCTGGGCGTCGGCATCAACGTCCCGATCCGCACGGTCGTCTTCACGGCGCTGTCGAAGTACGACGGCACCCGCACCCGGATCCTGAAGGCCCGCGAGTTCCACCAGATCGCCGGACGGGCGGGCCGCGCGGGCTACGACACCGTGGGCACGGTCGTCGTACAGGCGCCGGAACACGAGGTCGAGAACCTCAAGGCGCTCGCCAAGGCGGGCGACGACCCGAAGAAGCGCCGCAAGGTCGTCCGCAAGAAGGCTCCGGACGGCTTCGTGTCGTGGAGCGAGACGACGTTCGAACGGCTCGTCGGCGCCGAACCGGAGCCGTTGACGTCGTCGTTCCAGGTCTCGCACGCGATGCTGCTGAACGTGATCGGCCGCCCGACCGGCGGGGCCTTCGCGGCGATGCGGCACCTGCTCGAGGACAACCACGAGGACCGCGCCAAGCAGCTCAAGCACATCCGCCGCGCGCTGGCGATGTACCGGGCGCTCGTCGCGGCGGGCGTGGTCGAGCGCGACGGCGACGACTTCCGCCTGACCGTCGACCTGCAGTTCAACTTCGCGCTGAACCAGCCGCTGTCGCCGTTCGCGCTGGCCGCGATCGAACTGCTGGACCGCGAGGCGCCCGGCTACCCGCTGGACGTGCTGTCGGTGATCGAGTCCACTTTGGACGACCCGCGGCAGATCCTGGGCGCCCAGGAGCACAAGGCGCGCGGCGAGGCGATCGGCGCGATGAAGGCCGACGGCATCGAGTACGACCAGCGGATGGAACTGCTGGAGGAGGTCACGTACCCGAAGCCGCTCGCCGAGCTGCTCGACGCCGCGTTCCTGACCTACCGCCGCGGCCACCCGTGGGTCGGCGACTACTCGTTGTCCCCCAAGGCCGTCGTGCGCGACATGTTCGAGCGCGCGATGACGTTCACGGAGTACGTGTCGTTCTACGGCCTCGCGCGCTCCGAGGGGCTGGTTCTGCGGTACCTGGCCGACGCCTACAAGGCGCTGTCGCAGACGGTGCCGGAAGAGGCGAAGACCGAGGAGCTCAACGACCTGATCTCGTGGCTCGGCGAGCTGGTGCGCCAGGTCGACTCGTCGCTGATCGACGAGTGGGAGAAGCTCACCAACCCGGACGCGCCCGACGCTCCCGAGGTCCGGGTCGACCTGCCGCCCGCCGTCACGAGCAACGTCCGCGCGTTCCGCGTGCTGGTCCGCAACGCGCTGTTCCGCCGCGTCGAGCTGGCCGCGAAACGGGACTGGTACTCGCTGGGCGAGCTCGACCACGAGTCGGGCTGGACCGCCAAGGAGTGGATGGACGCCCTCGAGCCGTACTTCGAGGAGCACTCCGACATCGGCGCGGGCCCCAACGCGCGCGGCCCGGCGTTCCTGATCATCAACGTCGAGCGCGAGCGCTGGGTGTGCCGGCAGATCTTCGAGGACCCGGCCGGCGACAAGGACTGGGGCTTCAACGCGGAGATCGACCTGATGGCGTCGGACGAGCTGGGCGAGGCAGCCGTGACCATCACGGACGTCGGCCGCCTGTAGCTTCAGCTGATCGTCCACCGGTCGATCAGCCGCTGCGCCTCGGCAGGGCTGATCGGCAGGTACTCGTCGTCGGACTTGCCGCGGTTGATGTCGTCCAGCACGAAGGAACCTGTCCACTCACCGTTGTGGCAGACCCGTTCCCGGTAGGTGCCACCGGCCTCGGTCCGGACGAGCTGATGAGCGTTCGCCAGGTCGAGCGCGGTGACGTCGTCCGGGAAGACCGCGAACGGCAGGTCGCGCGTGTCGTTGCCGGACAGCACGTGGTAGCACACTGAAGAGCTGCCGCGGGTGGAAGCACGACCTGGGCCACAAGGTGAAGTACTTGGGCCCGCCACGGCCGCGCTGCCGTTCGGCTCGCACGCCGATCTCGATCGCGGCTCGCGGGTCCTTGGCGCATCACCGCGGTCACGTTGATCAGTTCGTCGCTGCGGTAGCTCGTGGAGAACACCGCGAGGCACGGCAAACCCGCCCGGGCTCAGGCCGGGCGCGAAGGCTGGACTCGACGCCCTGATGTGCCCGGACGAGAGCACGCGGAACCGGGCCGCCGTCCTCGATCACGAAGCACCTCACCGCATCCCCCCAGATGATCGGCTGAAGTCAACTCGTACCACGAGCTCTGGCCCGGTCAGAAGTCGAACGGCGCCTGCAGGTCGTGGGCGCGGAACAGGACGGCGTGCTCGACGCCCATGGCCTCGCCGCTCATCGCGGCGAACTTCGGGATGAACTCCGCGGGGGCGGGGTGGTCCGGCAGCGCGGCCAGGTAGGCGGCGTGCGCCTCGAGCGAGGCGACGCCGCGGCGCAGCGGCTCGCCCGTGACCTCCACGCCGTGCGTCGCGGAGCCGGGGAGCCCCGGGACGATGTACCAGCGCGCGGAGTGTGGTTCGAGGCCCTCGTCGTCGACCTGCTCCGGGAAGACCCACCGGTTGCCCGCGTCCCGGATCGCGTCGAGCGTCGCGAGCCCGGCCGCGCGGTGGTCGGCCTGGTCGAAGCCGTACGGCGTCTCGATCTCGTAGCCGGTGCCGAGCACGACGTCGGGCTTGAACCGGCGGATCTCGCGGCAGATGTCCCGGCGCAGGTCCAGGCCGTAGACGAGCACGCCGTCCGGATGTTCGAGCACGGTCAGGTGCTGGACGCCGACGACGGCACAGGCGGCCTGCTGCTCGGCGACGCGCAGGCGGGCCGTCTCCTCCGGTGGGTTCGGCATGCCGGCTTCGCCGCGGGTGAGCAGGAGATAGCCGACCTCGATGCCGCGGGCGGTCCAGCGCGCCACGGCCGCGGACGTGCCGTACTCCATGTCGTCGGGATGCGCGACGACGCAGAGCACGCGCTGGAAGGACTCCTCGGGAAGGGCGGGCAGTGTCATGCCCGCCATCCTCTCGCTACTCCGGTTCCCAGGCGATGAGTTGATCGAACACCTGACGGTCGCCGTCGAGCTTCAGGCCTTCCCCCGTGTTGCGGGCGTAGAACCACAGCACGAAATCGCTGGCCGTGCCTCGCGCGGACGCGTCGGCCACACCGTCGACGTGGCCGATCTGTGCGCCGTCGGCCGACAGCCGGAAGCGCCACGAAGGGCCCTCGCTGACGTGGTAGTCGACGGTCGCGGGCGCGTGCGGCCAGGGGCTGGTCGTGGCGACGCAGGTGTGCAGGAACTCGTCGACGCCGTCGAGCGCGATCTCCTCCGGCAGCGGCTGCGGGTCGCCGACGGTCAGCTGGGCGTCGTAGGTGTGGACCGCGAGCTCCTGGAGTTGGTGGCGCGCAACGGCTCCGGCGTTCTGCGGCGCCTGCGAGCCGCCCCACCACGTCCAGCACGCGCCGTCCGGACCGGCCTCCCGCAGGGCGGTCAGCAGCAGATCAGTCGCCTTGGCCAGCCAGTCCACGAGAACTTCCGGGTCCTGAGGCGCCGTGGGGAGCTCGATCGCAGGCCTGGCCGTGGTCGGCCCTGCGGCGACGATGCCGGCCCACCGGTGGCGTCCCTCACCGATGTGCCTGGCCAGGTCGAACAGCGTCCACTCGGGGCAACTCGGCACCTGCGCACCGAGGCTCGGAGCCGAGGAGATTACCTGGCGGAAGGCGGTGGACCGTTCGTCGATCAGACGCAGCAGATCGGGGAACCCCAGAGCGTTGTGCACAGCGGGTGTCTACCACTGGTCGATCAGCAGGTGTAGCGATTTAAGGCCGCGCAACGCGGGGTCGGGCCGGAACTCCGGTTTTCCGGCTTGTGGGTCCAGGCGCAGGTGCGGGAACTGTTGGGCGAGCATCGGGAACAGCACCTGGCCTTCGAGCCGGCCCAGGAACGCGCCGATGCAGTAGTGGATGCCCGCGCCGAACGTCAGGTGCGTGACGGCCGACTCCCTGGTGAGGTCGAGGGTGTCCGGGTCGGTGTACCTGGCAGGGTCGCGGTTGGCCGCGCCGAGCACCGGGAACAGCAGCTCCCCCGCCCGGATCCGCCGGCCGCCGACCTCCATGTCCTCGCTCGCCAGTTGCGGGGTGATGATCGGCGCGGGCGAGTCGTAGCGCAGCAGCTCCTCGGCCGCCGTCACCGCGAGCGGCCAGGAGCGCAGGAGCTCGTACTGGGCAGGGTTGCGCAGCAGGGCGAGCACGCCGTTGCCGAGGTAGTTCGCCGTGGTCTCCAGGCCCGCGTTGATCAGCGAGATGATGTTGACGATCAGCTCGTCGTCGCTGTCCCACTCGCCGCGCTCGCCGAACAGGTCGGCGTCGGAAACCTTGAGCTGCTCGGAGATCAGGTCGTCGCACGGACGTTGCCGACGACTGGCCATGAGCTCGCGCAGGTACGCCATGAGCAAGTCCATCGCGGCCGACGAGGTGTGCGCGACCGCGATGGGGTCCGCGCCGTACTGGCCCTCCCCCAGCGTTTTCATGACGTCGGTGCCCCACTGCGTGAGCTGCTGCTGGTCTTCTCGTGGCACACCAACGAGATCCATGACCACGCGGGCGGGGAACGGATAGGCGACCTCGGCCAGGAAGTCGCCGCCGGTGAAGCCGTCGAGCAGCTCGCGACAGGTCTTCTCGACCACCGTTCGGCGTTGCTCCATCGCGCGCGGGGTGAAGCTGCGGTTCATCAGCTTGCGCAGCCGGGTGTGCGACGGCCGGTTGCTGAAGGGCAGCGACGAGTCCAGGCGCCGGATGAACGGGTTCATCTGCTCCAGAACGTCTTGGGGCAACCGGGCCATGAGCGTCGCGGTGGACGGGCGGACGACGGTCGTGCGGCGAAGCACGTCCGTGACGTCGGCGTGCCTCGTGAGCACCCAGCCGTCGAGCGCGTCGTCGTAGTAGACCGGCGCGAGGTCACGCAACAGCGCGTAGAACGGGTACGGGTCCGCGAGGAAGTCCGGGTGCATCGGGTTGATGTGGATGGACGACTCGACGTGCGCGGCGGGTGGCGGTGGAGGCGGCGGCACCTGCGCGATGGCGGTGCGCACGGCGTCGGCCAACGTCGTGAGTGCGGGCGGGACGAGCATGTTGAAGTGGTCGCCGGGGACGTTGACGACGGTGAGCTCGCTGGTGGCGACGCGCTCCCAGCCGTTGGCGGGCGAGTCGAAGAACAGCTCGACGTGCCGATCGTCCTTGAGCACCTGGGGAAAGCCGCCGTCGGCCTTGATCAGCGTGACGGCGAGATCAGAGGGTTTTGGCTCGTACCGCACGAGCGCCTCGACCTGGGCCTGGTAGACGCCCATGATCGTGGCGATGTGCTCCTCGACCGGCCGCGTCCCGGACGCCCCGAGGAACTTGCCGAGCTGCTCGCGTTGTTCCTTCGGCGTCAACGACTGGTCGACGCGCCGCCGCGGTGCGCCGTCGTCCTGGAACGCGTGCTGCCGGATCGTCCACAGCTCCTCGATGACCGCGCGCTCGTCCCACGGCGGCTCCGACTGCCCCGGCACGGCGGGATACGCGTCGATCATGATGACCCGCGCGACCTCGTCACCGCCCCGCCGCAGTTGCCGGCCGACCTCGTACGCGACGATGCCGCCGAATGAGTGCCCGCCGACGACGTACGGCCCGTACGGCTGGATCTGCTTGATCTCCTCGATGTACCGGCTCGCCAGCTCTTCGACGTCGTCGACGGGTTCCTCGCTGCCGTCGAAGCCCGGCCCCTGCAGCCCGTAGAACGGTTGCCCCTGCCCGACCGCGCGGGCCAGCGGCAGCAGGTAGTACGCCGCCCCGACCGCGCCGCCGATGCAGAAGAACGGCCGCGGCGTGGTGAGCGCAAGCGCGAGCGGGGAGCTCGTTGGTGGAACATCTTGGCGTGCAAGGTGTGCTGCCACTGCGTCCACTGTGGGCAGTTCGAGGAACAACGTGTGCGGCACCCGGAACCCGAGCCAGTCCGACAGCTCGCTCTGCAGGGTCGCGACCGACAGCGACTCCAGGCCGAACGAAGTGAGCGGTGCCGACGGTGCGATCGCTTGCTCCGGCACGTGCAGCTCGGCCGCGATGTGCTTGATCAGCCACTCGCGGATCGTCTGCGCGGTCGTGACCGTGCGGCTCGTTGGTGCGTGAAAGTGTTTGGCGACCAGGTCTTCCGCGTACGCGATGGTGCACTCGACCAGTTCGAACGCGGGCAGGCTGCCGACGTGGAACGTGTTCAGCTCACCTTGCATTGCCTCGACGCGATCCAGCACGCCTTCTTGCAGGTCCTCGGATCCGAAGTGCGGCAGGAACTTCCAGTCCTTTCGCACGTATGTCGCCTTGGTCTCGCCGCCCAGCGTGCGCACGTCATCGGTGAACCCGTCGTCGTCCGCCCCGTAGGCGTAGCACGCGTAGACGTCGCTGTCCTCGTAGCGGTGGTGGAACGACACCACCTTCTTCGGCTGTGCAACAAGCGAGAACGCCTCGCGCGGCAACCCGTCCGCCGCGCACATCATGGTGCGGTAGTCGAGGTACCGGACCCGTTGAGCGATGTCGCGCTCCTCCGGCGTCGCGTCGAGCGCAGGGACCTGGTCGATCGGCACGGTCAGCACGAGCGCGTCGGCTTCGAGCCACTCTTCTGCGGTCTTGACCCGCACCCCTGCTCCGCCGTGGCGCACGATCTGCTCGATCTCGACGTTCAGGCGCACGTCGAGGTCCTGCGCGACCTTCTGCCAGAGCGTGCCGAAGCCACCCTTGATCGTGAAGCTGCCCGCGTGGCCGAGCAGGTCGCGGGCGCTGGACAGCAGGCCGGTCATCTCCGCGTACTTCAGGAAGTACAGGGCGGGGATCTCGTCGAGGCTGCCGTACCCGGCGGCCGTGTAGCCGGTGCCGAACGACTCGGCCATCGCTTCCAGACCGTGCTCCTGCAGCCATTGCTGTGTTGGCGTGGCGAGGGCTTTCGCCGAGTGCGCGAGGCCGGGGTCGCCGAGGCGCGGGAACTCGGCGTCACGAATCCTGGTGTAGCGCTGGAAGTTCTCGTAGGTGAAGAACGCCGAGCTCTGCGGCCGTGACTCGCCGGTCGCGGCGTCGAAGATCCGGTGCGGCGTGGTGGGTTCGGTGTCGAGGCCGAGTTCCGTGGCCAGTGCGGCGAGTCGCCGGTACTGGGTGGTGCAGACGTGGCCGCCCAGGTCGAACGCGTGGCCGTCGATGTCTGTCGAGGCGCACTTGCCGCCGACGTCGCTGCCGCGTTCGAGGACGATGGGGCGGTGGCCGGCTCGGTGGAGAGCGCGGGCCGTGGTGAGGCCGCTGACGCCCGCGCCGATGACGATGACGGTCTTCATGTCAGACCCGCTCACTAAGCTTGAAATTGGGGGTACCCGGCCGGTGTCGTGTGTGGCGGGCGCTCACACGCGGCCTTCGAGGAACGCCTGCCGGCACGCCCGCCGCCGCACCTTCCCGCTCGTCGTCTTCAGCACCAGCCCCTGCGGCCGCACCACCACCTCGTCGACCGCGAGTCCGTGCGTCTCGAACACCCGCCGCCGCACCGCCTCCGCGATCTCCGCCCGTTCGGCGTCCGCGGTCTTCTTCGCGCGGGTTTCCACGAACAGCACCAGCCGTTCGCCGTCCTCGTGCGGCACCCCGAACGCCACCACCCCACCCGGCCGGACCAAAACGTGGCAGTCGCGCACGGCGTCCTCGACGTCCTGCGGGTAGTGGTTGCGGCCGTTGATGATGATCACGTCCTTGAGCCGCCCGGTGATGAACAGCTCGCCGTCCGCGAAGAAGCCGAGATCGCCGGTCCGCAAATAGCGCCGATCATCGCCCGGCACCTGGGCCTCGAACGTCCGCCGGGTCTCGTCCGGAAGGCCGAAGTAGCCGGCCGCCTTCGTTCCCGACGTCACCCAGACCTCGCCCACGCGGTCCGGTGCGCAGACCTCCAGGGTCGAGGGGTCGACGATCAGCGCGTGGGCACCGGGCTTGGTCAACCGGCCGCAGCCCACCACCGGCAGGCCGTCGAGGGACTGGAGCACCTCGCCGCGTTGAAGAGCCGCCCGGTCGAGGCGCAGCACGGACTGGCCGCCCATCGACACGCTGACGGTGTGCTCGGCGAGACCGTAGGCCGGGTAGAACGACGAGCGGCGCAGGCCGGACGAGGCGAAGGCGGTGTAGAAGCCGTCCACAGTGGACGCTCGGATCGGTTCGGCCGCGGACATCACCACGCGCAGCGCGCTCAGGTCCCACGCGGCGCGTTGGGAGGCGGTGGTCTTGCGGACGGCCAGTTCGAAGGCGAAGTTCGGGGCCGCGGTGTGCGTGGCGCGGACCCTGGCCAGCACGTCGAACCACAGGGCCGGGCGGTGCAGGAACGACAGCGGCGACAGCAGGTACGTGTGCGAGTTGCCGGTCAGGGTGCTCAGGATGACGCTGATCAGGCCGAGGTCGTGGTACTGCGGGAGCCAGAACACGCCCACGGTGTCGTCGCCGAGGTCGAGGTCGGCGGCGTTCGCGGTGATCTCGCACGCCAGGTTGGCGTGGGTCAGCACGACGCCCTTGGGGGACGCGGTCGAGCCGGACGTGTACTGCAGCAGCGCCGGTTCGGCGGTCGAGGAGGGCTGGTGCCAGTCGACGGTGGCCGGGCGGACGCGGTCGGCGCGGTGCCAGCGCAGGGACGGCCACTCCGGCTTGACGCGGTCGAAGAAGCCGGTGACGGCGCCGACCGTGCGGGCGCGTTCGTAGGCGCCGTTCGTCAGCACGGCGTGGGGCTTGCAGCTGTCCACAACGGATCGGAATCCGGTCAGGTCGTGGCCCAGCCGCACGGGGTTCGGCGGGTAGACGGGCACCGGGACGACGCCCGCGGCGAGGCAGCCGAGCAGGGCGCGCACGAAGTCCGGGCCCGGCGGGTAGACCAGCAGCGCGCGGTCGCCGGGGCGGAAACCCCAGCCGCGCAGCGCACTGGCGACGGCTGACGCGGCCTCGCCCAGGGCCCCGGCGGTGATGATCTCCTCGTCCCGGCCGCGGTCGTCGACGAACGTGAACAACAAACGTTCAGGAGAGCGTTTCCATATTGCCCGGAATTCGGAGACCACAGTGCCGGCGGCGTGGTCGAGCGAGGCGCTTGTTTTCATCGTGATACCCGATCTGACCGGCGAAACCTTTCAGCGGCAGGACCGTAGCAACGCTCATGCGGACTACGGAACCCTCCCGTACCCAAAGAGCCGAACCTCGTGTCACGACGAGACAAACTACTTGACACGAACAGCCCTGGGACATTCCCTATTTATCCCCCAAGCGGCCCGCGAAAGCATGCTGACCAGGCAATATAGTTCGTTTGTCCACAAATACATCCCGCTGACCAGGTCCGTGGCGGAGTTTCCAAATGAGACAACGTGCACTGCGGTACCTTCACCGAAGGCAAAACCGAGGAATGAGGTGGCACGTGTTGCTGGCACTCGTGTCCGCACGGACAGGACGCCCCGCCGCACTGCTCACCGAGGACCTCGAACTGACCACCGATCTGCGCCTCGACTCACTCGCGCGCGTCGAATTGCTCGTCGCGCTGCGCACCGGAATTCCGGACCTGCCGGAGATCACCGTCGCGGACGTGCTCGGCTTCCGCACCCTCGGCGAACTGCAGGCCGCGGTCGAAGGCCGGCCACACCGGGTCCGCCACGTCCGGACCGCAAGACCGAGAACACTTCCCGGACTGCACATCGCGGGCCTGCGTGGCATGCTCGTGATCACCGACGACGGCCGCGGGACGGCGCACGAGGTCCGTGCAAACCTTGCCGCGCACGGGATCGCGGCCACCGTGGTCGACGAGGTTCCGTACGGCGCGACCGGCGTGGTCTTCCTCGGCGGCCTGCGCGACGACGTCACCCACGTCCACGCCGAGGCATTGCACGCCGCACGTGAGGAACGCCGGCTCTTCGTCACGGTGCAGGACACCGGCGGCGACTTCGGCCGGGGCGGGACCGCACGGGAGCAGGCCGCCGGCCTCGCAGGGCTGGCGCGGCACCTCAGGACCGAATGGCCGGACAGCACGATCCGCGCGTTCGACATCCCGCGCGGCCCGGACACCGCCCGGCTCATCACCACCGAACTGCTGCACGGCGGCGCGGTGGAAGCGGTCGGCTACCCGGACGTCCGCCACGAGCTGACTCCGGACGAAGAGGCACGGAGCCACGACTTCCGCGCCGAGGTACACCCCGTTCCCCTCCTCGACGAGACGCACAGCCCGATCTCCTGGTTGATCGAGTGGTTCGTCGCCACCTCGGGCGCGACCACGCTGCGTGACGTCTCGTTGCTGCGCGACCTCGCCACCGGAACCGGCCCGATCACCGTGCGGGGCCACGGAAAGCGGCTCGCACTCGTCTCGAATGTCACGCACGGCCGCGCCATGATCGCCCCGGCAGCGCCGCCGGTATCCTCCAGAACGACACCCGCCGTCACTGTCCGTGGTGCCCGCCTCCTCGGCTGGCCCCTGGAACACAGCCGCACCGACCCCGCCGCGACGGACGAGTGCCTGTGCCTGGCGACGAGATGGGCGCACGAGGAGTTCGGCGGCACCGCGGTCGTGACCAGCGTGCGCGAGGTCAGGGTGCACTGCACCGGGCTCCTGACCACGTCGGGAGCGGCCGTGCTGACGGCCGGCAGAACGCAGGACGGGCACGCCGAGTGCGACGTCGCGCTGACCGATGGGGACGGTTCCGCACTGCTGGACCTGCTCGGCGTGCGACTGCTGCGCCACCCCCGCTGAGACGGCGCCACTCTCGTCCGGAGAACCGTTCGGAAATCCTGTATGAACCCGAACGACTGAACTCGCAACACCACCGTTCACACCGGCGGCACCGCACTGCAGCAAAAGAGTTAATACGTGTGACGAGAAGTCGCTCGACCGGTGAACTCAATGCACTGATTGATGCGATCCAGGACACACCGATTCGGCCCAACACCCCGAGCGCCACCTGGCCTACCAGGCACGTAGAACCGACTCCGGGCCGAGTGACCCCCGCTAAACGTCGAAACCCGTCCATTTCAGCGGACCGCCATAACAGCGCCACCAATTGAGACGAAGGCCTGTTGAGACGGAATGGGTGCGCGATTGACTGAGTGGTCCTGCTGGGGCAACATCATTGCGCTGGACCACAGCGTTCAGGATATGGTGGTGCCCAGTGGGGGCAATTGTCCTGGGACGGGAGGAATCCGTGGACCCGGCACTGGACGCATTGCGCGACCGGCTGGCGGAGATCATCGCGTCGCCGCCGGACAACACCGACGACCTCGTCGACGCGCTGAGCGGTCTCGCCAAGCTCTCGAACCAGTGGTCCGAGGCGATCCAGGCCTTGCGCGCGCCCACCCGCAGACTCGTCGGACCGGCCGCGGCCGCCTCGGTCAGCGTCGCCGCCCGCCGTGCCGAGGAGTCCTTCATCGAGCTGGAGATCACGCTCGGTGACGCCCTGGCCGCACAGCCGCGCGCCCTCCGCCAGTCCTGAGCCGGCCCGTCCCGGCGATGAGCCTGACCAGGCAAGTGCACGCTGTGTGATGGCGGTTTCGGTCTGCCATCCGAGACACACCCGTTCGGAGGGTTTCCGCACCTCGCCCCGCTGACGGATGATGCGCCCGATCGGGCGTTTCCGGGGCGGAGGGGGTGATTCGTGCACACCTTGTGCAATCAGACCCCCGCAGCGGGTCACCCTCCGTGACGGTGCATGATCGCGTATCCGACGCCCTCGGCCCACCAGGCGCGCGATGACCGAGCGTGGTCTAATCGCCGCCACGTGAGGATCGGCCGTACACAGTTTGGACTCGATCTCGAATGACCTCAGGTCTGCCCTGCCCCCTCTGCGAGGGGCCGGATCGACGTGGCAGCCTCGAGCGCTCCCTCCGGGTGCTCGCCGTCGACGACGAGGCACCCGCGCTGGAAGACCTCGTGTACCTGTTGCGCTCCGATCCGCGCATCGCGCACGTGGAAGCGGTCACCGACGCCACGAAGGCGCTTCGGGTGCTGCACCGCGCGATGGACGCCGGGCAGCCGTTGGACGCGGTGTTCCTCGACATCCGCATGCCGGGCCTCGACGGTCTCGACCTCGCCCGCGTGCTCTCCCGGTTCGCGCAGCCGCCGCCCGTCGTGTTCGTGACGGCGCACCAGCAGCCCGCCGTCGAGGCGTTCGAGCTCAAGGCTCTCGACTACCTGCTCAAGCCGGTGCGCCAGGAACGGCTCGCCGAGTCCGTGCACCGCATCGTGCACGAGGTCTGGGACTCCAAGGCTCCCACCGAACCCGTCCCCACCGCGCCTGCGCAGCCCACGAACGCCACGCCGCCGGAGATGGGTGACGAGGTCATCCCCGTCGAGCTCGGCGGCGTCACGCGGTTCATCCGTCTCGCCGACATTCGTTACGTGGAGGCGCACGGCGACTACGCCCGCCTGCACACCGCGACCGGCAGCGGCCTGGTGCGCGCGGCGTTGAACGGGCTCGAAGAACGCTGGCGCAGCGCGGGATTCGTCCGCATCCACCGCAGCCACCTGGTGTCGCTCGGCCACATCGACGAGCTGCGGCTGGAGGACGGCCACCTCAGCGTGACGATCGGCGGCGCGGTGCTGCCGGTCAGCCGCCGGCACGCGAGACACCTGCGGCAGCTGCTCGTGCGGCGCGCCCGGCCGACTCCCGTGTCCGGTCAGGCCACCCCCGCCGGTGTCGTCCAGCCGAGGAACGGGCTCGGGTCGTGACCACGCCACCACCCGGAAATGGACCGGCTCCGAAGCCGACCCAGCGCGTGGTGGTGACCAGCCCGCGCACCAGGGCACCGCGCGCCCGCCGCCCGTACTCGGGCACGCGCGAGATCAACGAGCAGAGCGAGCTCGGCGCCGTCTACATGCGCACGCTGATCCGCGCGCAACGGCGGCTGGGCCTGTCGGTGTGCCTGGTGGTGTGCGGGTCGCTGGGCGTCCTGCCGCTGCTGTTCTCGATCGAGCCGGACCTCGGCAAGGCGCGGGTGCTCGGGCTCGGGCTGCCGTGGTTCCTGCTGTGCGTGGCGACGTTCCCGATGCTCCTGCTGGCCGGCTGGTTCTACGTGCGGCAGGCCGAGCGCAGTGAGCGCGAGTTCGCGGAGCTGGTCGAACGTCCATGACGAGTGGTTACGCCATCGTGGCGGTGCTGGTCGTCGCACTGGGCACGATCCTGATCGGTACCTACGGACTGCGCGTTTCCCGCACCACGTCTGACTTCTACGTCGCCTCGCGCACGGTTTCCCCGTGGTGGAACGCTTCCGCGATCGGCGGCGAGTACCTGTCCGCAGCGTCGTTCGTCGGCATCGCCGGGCTGATCTTCGCCTACGGGCCGGACATGCTGTGGTTCCCGGTCGGCTACACGGCCGGATACCTGGTGCTGCTGACGATGGTCGCGGCGCCGCTGCGGCGGTCCGGCGCCTACACGTTGCCGGACTTCGCCGAGGCCCGCTTCCGCTCCAAGGTGGTGCGGGCGGTCGCGTCGATCCTCGCGCTCGCGATCGGGTGGCTGTACCTGTTGCCCCAGCTGGAAGGCGCGGGCCTGACGCTGAACACCGTGACGGGCGCGCCGGACTGGGTGGGCGCGCTGGTCGTCACCGTGGTCGTGACGGTGAACGTGATGTCCGGCGGCATGCGGTCGATCACGTTCGTGCAGGCGTTCCAGTACTGGCTCAAGCTGACCGCGATCACCGTGCCGATCATGTTCCTGATCGTCGTCTGGCAGGTGCACGGCGCGGAGTCGCTGACGAAGCCGGAGTTCCCGACGTTCCCGCACGACACCGTGGTCAAGTTCCACAAGGAGACCACGATCCACGCCGAGCAGGCCATCTTCATCAAGGGCAGCGGCGCGATCGACGGCATGCGCATCGAGAACGCCGGGCACACGCTGCCCGACGGCTACCACCGCATCGGGCTGGGTTCGGAGTTCACCTTCCCGCAGGGCGCTCCCGTGCCACACCTGTCCACAATGGACCACAACACCAACGAGTCGTGGGCGCTGCCGGACTCGGGGGCCCAGCGGTTCCCGTTGTACGGCGTCTACTCGCTCATCATCGCGACGTTCCTGGGCACCATGGGCCTGCCGCACGTGATCGTGCGCTTCTACACCAACCCGAACGGCACAGCCGCGCGCCGCACGACGTTGATCGTGCTCGGCCTGTTGTCGGTCTTCTACCTGATGCCACCGATCTACGGCGCGCTCGGCCGGCTCTACACGCCGGAGCTGCTGATGACCGGCCAGACGGACGCGGTGGTGCTGGTGCTGCCGACCCGGATGATCGAGGGCATCGGCGGCCAGCTGCTCGGCGCACTGGTCGCCGGTGGCGCGTTCGCGGCGTTCCTGTCGACGTCGTCGGGTCTCGTCGTGTCGCTGGCGGGTGTGCTGTCCCAGGACGTGCTGCGGCTGGGCGGCGTGCGCGGGTTCCGCATCTCCACGATGCTCGCGGGCATCGTGCCGCTCGCGATGACGTTCGTGTCGACCGGCATGCCCGTGGCGGACATGGTCGGCCTGGCCTTCGCCGTCGCGGCGTCCTCGTTGTGCCCCTTGCTGATGCTGGGCATCTGGTCGACGCGGATCACCACCATCGGCGCCATCTCCGGCATGCTCGCGGGCGGCGTTCCCGCCCTGACCGCCGGTCTGGTCACGATGTTCACCGACACCGGCAACGCCTGGTACGAGGTGCTGCTCTCGCGTCCTGCCGCGTGGACGGTGCCGCTCGGCTTCACGGTCATGTACGTCGTCTCCCTGCTCACCCAGCGGCACGTGCCACCCGGCGTGCAGCGGACGATGGTCAAGCTCCACGCACCCGAGAACCTCGGGTTGGACGGCTCCGGCCCCGCCTCGGCCGACGAGCGAAGCTAGATAGGTGATGTGAGATGCAGGACTTCCTCACCGCAGCCGCGATCCTGGTCGTGGGCGGAGCGGCCGTGCTCGTCCTGTGGCGGGGCACGCGCAACAAGCAGTCGCTGTCGACCGAGGCCCAGCGCGTCACCTACGAAACACTGCACACGGCCTGGTCCGCCGCTCCCCCGCTGCGCGCCGGTCTCGTGCCCGACGCGGCGAAGAAGTCCGCGCGGCACCTGCGGACGCTGTTGGACACGCCGGCGCTGGCGTTGACCGACGAGACGGAAGTCGTTGCGTGGGAAGGCGTTTCCGACCACCACGCGGCCGAGGCGATGACCCAGGCCGAGGACGTCTTCCTCACCGGACGCACCCAGGCGTTCGACATCGGCTGCACCGAACCGAACTGCCCGATCAACTGTGCGGTGGTCGCCCCGCTGACGGTGGAAGGGCGCGTTGTGGGGACGCTGGCGGCCTACTCGCGCGAGGCGTCGGCCGGACTCGTGCGCGCGACCAACCAGGTGGCGCGGTGGGCCGCCGGGCAGCTGGAGCTCGCGGAGCTCGACCGTTCGCGGACCCGGTTGGTGGAGGCGGAAGTGCGGGCACTGCGCGCGCAGATCTCGCCGCACTTCATCTACAACTCGTTGTCCGCCATCGCTTCTTACGTGCGCACGAATCCGGAACGCGCCCGGACGTTGCTGCTCGACTTCGCGGACTTCACCCGGTACTCGTTCCGCCGGCACGGTGACTTCACGACGCTGGCCGAGGAACTGCGGTCCATCGACCAGTACCTGGCGCTGGAGCGGGCGCGCTTCGGCGAGCGGTTGAAGGTGACGTTGCAGGTGGCGCCGGAGGTGTTGCCGGTGACCGTGCCGTTCCTGTGCCTGCAGCCGTTGGTGGAGAACGCGGTCCGGCACGGAATGGAGGGCAAGGTCGAGCCCGGCCACATCCAGATCCACGCCAACGACGGCGGCGCGGAAGCCCAGATCACCATCGAGGACGACGGCATCGGGATGGATCCCGAGAAGCTGCGCCGCACGCTGGCCGGGCAGGTGGACGAGTCGGCGGGGATCGGGCTCGGCAACATCGACGAGCGGCTGCGGCGGGTGTACGGCGACGAGTACGGGCTCGTGGTGGAGACGGCGTGCGGGCTCGGTACGAAGATCACCGTGCGGGTGCCGAAGTACCACGCCGGCATCAACGGCATGTGAGCCTGTGGTGAAGCCGCCGCCGAGAGCGCCGTCGTTCCGCTACCACCCCGAGCCGCTCGAGACGGGTTCCGTCGACTGGTCCGACCAGGTGTGTGCGTGCTGCGGAGAGGCGCGCGGGCTCATCTACAAGGGACCGGTCCACGCAACGGAGAAGGTCTCGCTGTGCCCGTGGTGCATCGAGGACGGCAGCGCGGCCGAGAAGTTCGACGCCACCTTCACCGATGCCGACGCCCCCGCCGGCGTGCCCGAGGCCGTGGTGGACGAGATCTGCCGGCGCACACCGGGGTTCTCGGGGTGGCAGCAGGAGCGGTGGCTGTTCCACTGCGGCGACGGGGCCGAGTTCCTCGGCTCCCGTGGAGGGGACGAGTTGAGCGCGGCGGCGCGCGACGCCGTGCGGCAGGAGCTGCGCGGCTGGTCGGACGGCGACATCGGCTGGTACCTCGACGCCCTGACCAGAGACGGGTCGCCCACCGCCTTCCTGTTCCGGTGCCTGGTCTGCGGCACGCACCTCGCCTACACCGACTCCACCTGACCGCTCGGCCCGCGATGAGCGGTCATCGGCACGATAAGCGGTAGTTGGTTAGCAACGCGCATGAAAACGCCGGGGCCACCCTTTCTCAGGATGACCCCGGCGACGATCGCGAGAAATCAGCTGGCGGCCTTCGCGGCCCGGCGGTCGGCCGCGTCCAGCACCGCGCGGATCCAGTCGATCTCCTCGGTACCGCAGGCGCCCTCGGCCGCCGCCCGGCGCAGGCGCACCCACAGGCCCAGGTCGGTCCACTCCTGGAAGCGGCGGTGCACGGTCGGCACGGTCACGCCGAACGACGCGGGCAGGTGCCGCCACGCGCAACCCGAGGACAGCACGAAGACGATGGCGGTGAAGACCGAGCGGTTGCACACGCGGCCGCGGCCACCGCCCTGGCGACGGATCTTGGCCGGCGGGATCAGCGGCTCGACCACTGCCCACAGGTTGGGGCTGACCAGGCGTGACGACAGCTGCTCGATGACGTCACCGCGGCCGGTCTCGCACGCGTGCTCCGGCCAGGACGCGGCGCGCATCCAGGAGTCCTGGCGCGGCGCGGCGTCGGCGGGCCGGGTGTCCTGGCGGGCGGACTCGGCGCGCTGACGGGAGCGGAGCAGCGTGGCCAGTGCGGTGTCCTCGGCCGTGGTGCGGCGCTGCGGGACGGCGTAGGCCGAGTGCTGCTGGGCGTGCCGGGCGATCTCGGCGCCGACCGTGCGGCGGAACGAGGGGTTGCCGGCCAGGCGCGGGTCCACGGGCTGGCCGTAGCGGGTCGGCACCTGGCCGACCGGGGCCTGCCGCGGGGGCACCGGCCGCTGGGGCACTTGACGGGGCGGGACCTGCCGCGCGAGTCGCGGGTCCGGGGTGCGTGCGAACTGTGAGTCGGTCATGGTGTGGTCCTCCGCCAGGACTTTTCCGTCAGGTGACAGCGCTCACAGTAAGAAGCGGGCCAGAAAACAGGTAAGTACGCAGACCGTGAAAGGCGATGAGCGGACGTGCGGAGGCGATACACGGCCTGTCCTGTTGAGACGAGTGGCCCACGGTCTGCGACGAACGGATAACCGGTCGTGTGGTTGAACCACGACCGGGTGGAACCGACCGCTCACGGAGAGCACACCCGTCGGACGGTGATGATCCGGTCGTTGACGCCCCGGCTACCGTTCGAACTGTGAAGCTTTTGGCCACCAGCGACCTGCACGTCTCCTACCAGGACAACCGCCAGGTTGTGGATGCGATCGCCTCACCCGATCCGCAGGACTGGTTGATCATCGCCGGAGACATCGGCGAACGGTTTGCCGACGTCGAGTGGACCCTCCGCACGCTGCGGCCGCGGTTCGGCAGGGTCATCTGGTCGCCCGGCAACCACGAGCTCTGGACCACGAAGGACGACGAGAACCAGGCCCGCGGCGAGATGCGCTACAAGCAGCTCGTGGAGCTGTGCCGCAGCCTCGACGTGATCACGCCGGAAGATCCGTACGTGGTGTTCGACGGGGACAACGGTCCGGTCACTGTCTGTCCACTGTTCCTCGGCTACGACTACTCCTTTCGGCCGCACGGCGCCACGGACGTGAAATCGGCCCTCGCCATCGCGCACGAGGCGGGCGTGGTGTGCACGGACGAGTACTTCCTGCACCCCGACCCGTACCCGTCCCGGGAGGCCTGGTGCCAGGCGCGGGTGCAGGAGACCGAGGAACGCCTCGCCCAGGTCACCGGGCCCACCGTGCTGATCAACCACTACCCGCTCGTCCGCGACCCCACGTTCGTGCTGCGCTACCCCGAGTTCGCGCTCTGGTGCGGCACGACGCTGACCGCCGACTGGCACCGCAGGTTCAACGCCGTCGAGATGGTCTACGGCCACCTGCACATCCCCCGCACGACGCACTACGACGGCGTGCGCTTCGACGAGGTCTCGCTCGGCTATCCGCGCGAGTGGAAACCGCGCGGCACCACCCGGGTGAAGCTGCACGACGTCCTGCGGGAGTCATAGGTGCTGGAACAGCTGCTCGCCCCGCCCATCGCGGCGGTGGAACGCTACGACGACGAGCTGCCGGTCGAGCTCTATCCCGAAGAGGAGGCGTTGCTGGCCAACGCCGTCCCGAAGCGGAAGTTCGAGTTCGGCACGGCGCGGTGGTGCGCTCGTGAAGCCATGAAGCGCCTCGGCGTCGCACCGGGGCCGATCCTGCCCGGCCCCAAGCGCGAACCGCGGTGGCCGGACGGCGTCGTCGGCAGCCTCACCCACTGCGCCGGCTTCCGGGCCGCCGCGCTGGCGTTGACGAGCGACTACCGGACCATCGGCATCGACGCTGAGCCGCACGGTCCCGCACCGGACGGCGTGCTGGAGGCCATCGCGATCCCGGCGGAGCTGCGGCGGATGCCCGGCCTGAAGGTCGACGACCCGAAGATCTGCTGGGACCGGTTGCTGTTCAGCGCCAAGGAGTCGACCTACAAGGCCTGGTACCCGGTCACGCAGCGGTGGCTGGGCTTCGAGGACGCCGACATCACGCTCAACGCCGACGGCACGTTCCACTCGCGGATCCTGCTGCCGGACACGCCGATCGCCGGGTTCGACGGCCGCTGGCTGGTGCAGGGCAACATCCTGATCACCGCCATCGCCGTGAGCGTGTAGGGGACGTGTAGCGGCGGTCATCAGACTCGCGAGTCATGGTGACCCTCCCTCCGGTACCCGCCGGGCGGCACGAGATCGGCATCGACGTCGACGTGCTGTTCGGCGCGGTGCCGCACCGGCAGCTGGACGCGGTGGCCCGGCAGCAGGAGAGCCACGGGATCCGGCGCGGCCTGCTGTGCTCGTTGCGCAGCCCGTTGTTCGACGTCTGCTCCGGCAACGACGAAACGCGCAAGGCGACCGAGCTGCAGCACCGGTTCGTGCCCGTCGGCAGTGTCGACATCCGTGACGCCCTGGGCGCGGAGGACGAGATCGGCAGGCTCGCCGAGTCCGGTGTGCGGATCCTCCGGCTGTTCCCGCCGGAGCAGCGGGCCGAGCCCTGTTCCCCCGGCCTCGCGGCGATCATCGACCTCGCCGTCGGCCACGACCTGGTGCTGCTGACGAGCGGCGACTTCAGCCGGTTCTGGCGGCCGTTCGCCGATCGCGGCGCGCGGGTGTGCTTCCTCGACGTGCACGCCTGTCAGGTGGCGGACTTCGTCGTGATGGCCCGGCGTGAGCCTGGCTTTGTGGCCTCGACCCGGATGCTGGTCGGCCCGGACTCGATCGAGCGGGTCGCCGGTGAGGTCGGCGCTCAACACCTCGCGTACGGGTCGCGGACACCGTTGCACGACATCACGCCGTCCGCGCTGCGTCTGCGCCTGGCCGGACTCACCAAGCAGGAGTGGAACCAGGTGGCCGGCGGAACGGCGGCGGCCTGGCTGGGGGAACTTTGATCATCGACGTCCACGCGCACGCCGGACCGTGGTTCTTCGCCACCGACGTCGGTGCCGCCGAGCTCAACCTCGCGCTGATGGACCGCTACGGCATTGACCGCCAGATCGTCGCCGCGTCGGAGGCCGTCACCTACGACACGGTGTCCGGCAACAGGTGGATGGCCGAGGTCCTCGAAGTCCACCCGCGGCTGCTGGGCTACGTCGTGCTGAACCCCGACGACCTCGCCGCCGCCGCGCGCGAGCTCGAGAAGTACCTGCCGTCCGGCCGGTTCGTCGGTGTCGAGGTGCCCGGCCGGCTGCTGTCCCGGGCCGTGCAGGACACCGTGGCGCTCGCCGCCGAGGCCGGGCTGCCGGTCCTGGTGCACACCTGGGACGACAGCGTGCTCGGCCTGGTCGACGTGCTGGAGCGGCACCCGGACCTGCGGGTGGTCGCCGGGCACATGGGCGGACCGGCGTGGCGCACGGCGGTCGAGGCCGCCACCCGCACCGACCGGCTCTACCTCGAACCGTGCTGCGCGATCACCGACGCGGGCCGCTACCGGTACGCGCTCGACCGGGTGCCGTTGGCGCAGATGCTGTTCGGCACGGGCAGCACGGCGGTCGATCCGGCGATCGCGCTGGGGGCGGTGGTGGACGCCGGCCTCACCGAGGACGAGCACGAACACGTGATGTGGCGCAACGCCGCGCGCCTCTTCGGCATCAGCACGGATCAGGTCGCGTCGAGCTCGCCTGCTCTCTCCCTGGCGAACACCCGCAGCAGGTCGTGGAAGCGGTAGCGGCCCTGCCAGACCTCCAGCAGGTGCACGTCGGCGAGGCTGTCGACGATCTCCTCGGCGTCGGAGACCTCGACGTCGAGCAACGCGGCGGCGACCGAGCCGGGGAAGTCCGGCACGTCGAGCAGGCCGAGCAGCCGGAACGCACGCTGCTGCGTCTCGTCGAGCGCCTCGTAACTGCACGCGAGGCTGGCGCGGGCTTCGAGGTCGTCGATGCGCAGCTCGTTGAGCCGGGTGCCCTCACCGGCCAGGCGTTCGGCGAGGCGGCGAACGGTCCAGTGGCCGCGGCGGGCGAGCCGGGAGGCGGCGATGCGCAGCGCCAGCGGGAGGTTGCCGCAGTAGCGGGCGACGGCGGCGGCCGCGTCCGGTTCGGCGGCCACGCGATCCCGGCCGGCGATGTCGCCCAGCAGCCGGATGGCGTCCTCGGCGCCGAGCACGTCGAGGTGGACCATCTGCGCGCCGACCAGCTGCACGCGGCTGGTGACCAGCACGGCGGACGAGTCGGAGCCGGGCAGCAGCGGGCGGACCTGGGCCATGCTCCTGGCGTCGTCCAGCACGATCAGCACCTGGCGCGCGGCGAGCTGCGACCGGTAGAGCGCGGCGCGGGCCTCGACGTCCTCCGGGACCGCGTGCGGGTGCACGCCGAGCGCGATGAGCAGTTCGGCGAGCACGGTCGCCGGGTCTCGCGGTGACGACCCAGTGCCGCCGAGTCGGACGTAGAGCTGGCCACCGCTGAACTGGTCGCCGACCTCGTGGGCGGCACGAACCGCCAGTGCCGTCTTGCCGACGCCCGCCTTGCCGGTGATCGCGGCCGCGGTGGACTTCGAGCGCTGGGTGAGGACGCGGCGCAGCTCGGCGAGCTCGGCGGCGCGGCCGGTGAAGTTGTCGACGTCGGACGGCAACTGCATGGGGCGCACCTGGTTCAGGGCTTCCGGTCTGCCTCCGCGCAGGATCTCCTGGTGCAGGTCCTGGATCTGGTCGCACGGGTCGACGCCGAGCGCGTCGACCAGCACCTCGCGGACGGCGCGGTAGGTCTCGAGCGCCTCTGCCCTGCGCCCTGCCTGGTGCTGGGCCCGCATCAGCCGCCACCAGAGTCCTTCGCGCAACGGGAACTGCCGCACCTGGACACCCAGCTCGGTGATCAGCGGGCCGTACTGGCCGGCGGCGAGCCGTGCGTCGGCGGAGTCCTCGCGCGCGGCGGCGGCCATCTCCTCCAGCCGGACCACGTCGGCTGCCAGCCACCCGGCACGCGGGACGTCCTCCAGGACCGTGCCGTGCCAGACCTGCCACGCCTCCTGCCACCAGGACACGGCCTTGCCGGCGTCCCCCGCTGCCAGCGCCTCGCGGGCTTTCCCGGCGGCGGCTTCGAAGACCTCGGTGTCCAGCTCGTCCGGCTCGACCTGCAGCCGGTAACCCGCGCTGTCGGTGGTGAGCCTGCCGGGCAGGCCGATGTCGGTGAGGTCGCGGCGCAACCGGCTCACGTAGGTGTGCACGTTCGCGACGGCGGACACCGGCGGGTTCTCGCCCCACAGCGCGTCAACGAGGCCCGCGAGGCTGACGGACTGCCCGGCGCGCACGAGCAACGCCGCGAGCAACGCGCGTTGCCGCGGACCGGCCGGCTTGAGCGGCTGACCGGAGTTGGCCACCCGCAACGGACCCAGAATCTCGAAACTCGCCGTGTTCCCCACGCCGCGGAGCGTCCAGCACCTCCCTTGCAAGGAACCTTGTAGAACGCTTGTAGGTGCCGTGTAGAACAGCTTCATAAATTCCGTTTCCGGGTCCACCGACGAGCAGAAACGGAATTCTTGAAATGGCATCCAGATTAGGTAGAACGGTCATCGGCAGCGCCGTGGCCGCGCTGGCGGTGACACTCGCCCCGAGCACCGCTCAGGCCGCCGCTCCCGCACTCGAGCTGCCGTTCATCTGCGGCACGTCGTGGGTGGGCAACTCCGCCGGCAGCAGCGCCCACCGCAACAACGAGATCGACTGGAACATGTCCGGCACCAGCGGCGACGAGGACCTCGGCGAGCCCGTGCTCGCCGCGGCGGCCGGCACCGTGCGGTGGGAGGGCGGCGAGTCGTCCGCCTACGGCAACTACGTGGAGATCGACCACGGCGGCGGCTACTCGACGCTCTACGCCCACCTCGACCGCAAGTCCGTGCACCTCAACGACACCGTGCGGCAGGGAGAGGTGATCGGCACGGTCGGCAACACCGACGGCAACACGTCGGGCCTGTCGGCGCACCTGCACTTCGAGTTCCGCAACCGGGGCAGCGGCCAGAGCTACCCCTACTACATCCGCCCGGCCTCGTTCCACGGTGACCCGTTCGACTACGCCGCGGGCACCGAGACGTACGTGAGCCAGAACTGCGGCACCGCGAACAAGGCCGCCAAGAGCATCAACGGCGACATCTACGACGACGCGATCGGCGTCGACTCCTCCGGTACCGCGTGGATCTACCACGGCAGGGCCGGTGGTGGCTTCTCCGCGGCCGTCCGGCTCGGTCCGGGCTGGGGCGGCTTCCCGGTGATCGCGATCAACGACTCCAACGCCGACGGCTGGGCGGACCTGTTCGCCGTCAGCAACGGCACCCTCCACTACTGGCACAACCGCGGCGACGGCACGTTCGCCGCGTCGAAGGAGGTCGGTCCCGGCTGGGGCGCGTTCGAGCACGTGTCCTTCGTGGACATCAACGGCGACAACAAGACCGACATCCTCGCCCGTGACGGCGGCAAGATGTACGTCTACACCGGCCAGGGCGGCGGCGTGTTCGCGGCGCGGTCACTGCTCGGCGAGGGCTGGTCGAGCCTGGTGCGGCACACCGCGGGCGACGCCGACGCGGACGGCGACGGCGACATCTGGGCGACGAACTCCGCCGGTGAGCTCTACTTCTGGCGCAAGGACTCGTCCGGCTACGCCACGGCGGCGCAGGTCGGCTCCGGCTGGAACGGCTTCCGCCAGCTGGTGTCCATGGACGTCAACGGCGACGCGAAGTCCGACCTCGTGGCGGTGCGGACCTCCGACAACACGCTCTGGCAGTGGCTGGGCGGTGGCGCCGGCACGTTCGGCAAGGCCGTGCAGATCGGCAGCGGCTGGGCCGGCTTCGACCTGGCGGTGAACTGACATGAAGCTCCTGTCCTCGGTGCTGGCTCTCGCTGCTGCGGCAAGCGTGGCCTTCGTTCCCTCCGCGCACGCAGCCGGTGACATCGACCTGTGCGTGTCCAACGGTCGCAACGCCGGGTTCTCCGGTGACAACCTCGTCACCGCGGTGGCGGTCGGCATGGCGGAGTCCCGGTGCGACCCGTCCGCTCGGTACGTGAACAACGACAGCCACCGATCGGTCGACCGCGGTCTGTGGCAGATCAACGACTACTGGCACAGCGAGGTCAGCGACTCCTGCGCCTACAACGCCGCGTGCAATGCTCGTGAGGCGTACCGGATCTCCGACCAGGGCACCGACTGGACGCCGTGGTCGACCTACAAGTCGGGCTCCTACAAGCAGTTCCTCGACGACGCCCGCGCGGCCATCGGCGCTCCCCCGGCACCGGTGCTGCCGTCGAAGAGCGTGAACGGCGACAAGTACGACGACGCGCTGGGCGTCGACCCGTCCGGCACGGCGTTCCTCTACAAGGGCAAGGCCGGCGGCGGGTTCATGGCCGCTACTCGGCTCGGCCCCGGCTGGGGTGGCTTCAGCCGCATCGGCATCGGCGACTCCGGCAACGACGGCTGGGCCGACCTGTGGGCCATCGGCGGCGGCACGCTCTACTACTGGCACAACCGCGGTGACGGCACCTTCACCGCCGCGGCCGCTGTGGGCAGTGGCTGGGCGGCCATGGAGAACGTGTCGTTCGGCGACGTCAACGGCGACAACCGGACCGACATCCTCGCCCGCGACGGCGGCAACATGTACCTCTACGTGGGGCGCGGCGCCGGCAGGTTCGCCGAGCGGGTGCTCGTCGGTGCGGGCTGGGCGTCGCTGGCCCGGCACTCGGTCGGTGACGCCGACGGTGACTCCGACGGCGACGTCTGGGCGACGAACTCGGCCGGTGAGCTCTACTTCTGGAAGCGCAGCGGTGCCGACTTCGCCACGGCCGTGCAGGTCGGTTCCGGCTGGAACGGGTTCCGGCAGATGACGGCGATGGACGTCAACGGGGACAACAAGGCCGATCTCGTGGCGATCCGGTCGTCGGACAACACGCTCTGGCAATGGCTCGGGACCGGGTCCGGCGGGTTTTCCTCCGCCACGCAGATCGGGTCCGGCTGGTCGGGCTGGGACCTCGCGGCCAACTGATCAGGCTCGTGGCCGGTCGCTTTCCTGCGGCCGGCCACATTCAGATTCCACGTGAACATGCGGGCGACGTTCCGTCAATTCCCTTTCACTTCGTCTCGCAAAGCGGAGAACCACCTGGAATTCAGGGGAATGGTCCGACCGCTCGTGAGGGAGAGTGCCTCGTCGCGACCAGCTGATCACCCGGCGGGCCGTCCCCCTGGACGGCCCGCCGTTCCAGATCGCGACACACGGGTGTCGGATTGATCAACCATGGTGCACAGTGGTGGGGTGAACCCTCGACCGTCGGGAGGCCACCATGGGCGAGGACGTCGCGAAGCACGAGTTCACGCGCGAGGACCGCACGCGGTACCGCACGAAGGTCCGGCGGTGCCTCGACGTGTTCGCCCGGATGCTGCGTGAGGCGCGGTTCGACTTCGAGCGGCCGATGACCGGCCTCGAGATCGAGATCAACCTCATCGACGAGCACGGCGACCCGGCGATGAAGAACCACGAGGCGCTCGAGGTCATCGACGACCCCGACTTCGTGACCGAGCTCGGCCAGTGGAACATCGAGATCAACGTGGCGCCGCGCCGCCTCGCGGGCGGGGGCATCACCTCGTTCGAGGAGACGGTCCGCCGCAGCCTCAACTCGGCCGAGGAGAAGGCGCGCGAGGTCGGCGCGCACATGGTCATCAACGGCATCCTGCCGACGTTGCGCACCAAACACGTCACCCCCGACCAGCTGTCCAGCAACCCGCGGTACGCGCTGCTGAACGAGCAGGTGCTGGCCGCGCGCGGCGAGGACCTGCAGATCTCCATCGACGGCGTGGAGCGGCTGCACCTCACCGCCAGCTCGATCGTGCCCGAGGCGGCCTGCACCAGCACGCAGCTGCACCTGCAGGTGTCGCCGGAGCAGTTCCCCGCCTACTGGAACGCCGCGCAGGCCATCGCCGGCGTGCAGGTCGCGATCGGCGCGAACTCGCCGTTCTTCCTCGGCAAGGAACTGTGGCGCGAGACCCGCATCGCGTTGTTCCAGCAGGCCACCGACACCCGCGGTGACGAGCTCAAGGCACAGGGCGTGCGGCCGCGGGTGTGGTTCGGCGAGCGGTGGATCAACTCGATCTTCGACCTGTTCGAGGAGAACGTCCGGTACTTCCCCGCGTTGCTGCCGATCTGCGACGACGAGGACCCGCTGGCCGTCCTCGACCACGGCGACACCCCGGCTCTGAGCGAGCTGAAGCTGCACAACGGCACCATCTACCGCTGGAACCGCCCGGTGTACGACGTGGTGCGGGACCGCCCGCACCTGCGCGTCGAGAACCGCGTGCTGCCCGCCGGGCCCACGATCGTGGACACGCTGGCCAACGGCGCGCTCTACTTCGGCCTGGTGCGAGCCCTGGCCGAGGACGAGCGTCCACTGTGGTCGCAGATGAGCTTCCAGGCCGCCGAGGAGAACTTCAACGCCGCCTCCCGCAACGGCATGGACGCGCAGATGTACTGGCCCGGTGTCGGCACCGTGCCGGTTGTGGAGTTGGTGTTGCGGCGACTCCTTCCTCTCGCGCACGAGGGTTTGATCCGCTGGGGTGTCGACTCCGCGGAACGGGACCGGCTGCTCGGCGTGATCGAGCAGCGTTGCCTGACCGGCGTGAACGGCGCGACCTGGCAGGCGCGCGAGTTCCACCGGCACTACGACCACACGCACCTGGACCGCGCGGACGCACTGCGCGCGATGCTCCGGTCCTATGTGGAACTGATGCACGCCAACGAGCCCGTGCACACGTGGCCGCTCACCGGCGCCTGAGCAACCAGACCCCGACCAGCGCGACCCAGGCGATCGTCAACCCGGACACGACGATCACCAGCACACCGACGCCGACCACCGCGGCCACACCGACGACACCCGTGACGATGCCGACGTAACGGGTGAGTCCGGTCAGTTCGACGCTGATCAACGCGATGCCCAACGCGGGGATGCCGATCGCGTAGGTAGCGAACAACCCCGAGCCGAGCACCGACGCGGCATAGGTGGCCGCGCCTGCCAGCGACGCCTGGTCTGGTTGGACGCTCATCCGGACCAGGGCCGCGTAGTTCGGCCACGTGACGGCCAGGTCCAGCAGGACGAAGAGCAGCAGGAACCCGGCACCGAGAATCAGGGGCAGTGAGCGTCGCGCCGCCAGGAACAACGCCGGCACCACCGGCAAGAACAGGATATCGGTCAGCACCGACAGAAAAATGATGAGCGTCCAGACGAGGGTCTTGTCGGCGAAGTACGCCAGCCACGCGGCCCCGTCCTCGTTGGGTGGAACCGCGCCCGCCGCGACGTAGAGGCCCGTGATGGCCAGGTAGCACAACGCGAGGAGCAGTGCGGCGAACCCGCCGGCACGCCGCACTGCCCCGTCACTCGCTGAACCGGACACCCGTCAATCGTGACCGGCTGTCATCCGGTTGGGAAGTTGTCCGGCGTGCGCTTCCGGTCACGCACCAACCGTGACATCAGCCGGTCGGGAAGTCGTCCGGCGTGCGCTTCCGGTTGAACACCGCGCCCGCGGTGCCGGCAAGACCCGTGATGACCAGATAGCCCAGAACAAAGAGCGGTGCGGAGCACCCGCCGGCCCTCCGCACCGCTCCGTCATTCACTGAGCCTGTCACCCGCCAACCGTGACATCAGCCCGTTGGGAAGTTGTCCGGCGTCCGCATCCGGTCACGCACCCAAACACCCGCGGGCTTCAACACACCGGTGCCCGCGAAGGTGTTACCGGCACACGTACCGGACTTGAACACCGCACCAGAACGACTGTCGTCGGAGAAGTTCCAGTTGGCCCAGGAGATCTTCTTCTGCGCCATCAGGTCGATGTACCGCTGCGACGTGGTGAAGTCGTTCGCGCCGTCACCGGACGCGGTCTGCGTCCCGAACTCGGTGACGAACACCGGCACCTCGCTCGACACCCGGTTCAGGGCGTCGATGTACTGCTGCTTGTGCGAGTTCGCGTAGAAGTGGAACGAGTACATGAAGTTGGTCGCGTTGACCTTGTTGTTCAGCACGGAGCTGACGTCCTGGCCGTCGGAGATGCCGAACGTCGACCAGCCGTGCGTGCCCGAGACGATCAGGCTGTCCGAGTCGATCGCCCGGATCACTGGGACCATCTCCTCGGCGTAGGCCTTGACCCGCGACCACGAGACGTTGTTCGGCTCGTTGGCGATGTCGTAGATCAGGTTGGTCTTGTCCTTGTGCCGCTGGGCGATCTCGGTGAAGAACGTCTTGGCGCGGGACAGGTTCGCGTTCGGGTCGCCCGGCGTGAGCTGGTGCCAGTCGATCAGGACGTAGATGCCGCGCTCGGTGGCTTCCTCGATGTAGGCGTGCATCATGTCGGTGAACTTGCGCGGGTTGGTCTCGTACCCGCCTTCCTGGATGTACATGGCGACGCGGATGAAGTCGCCACCCCAGTCGTTCACGAGTGCGTCGAGCGACGCGTCCTTGATGCACTGGCTGTACCACTGGATGCCGTGCGTGCTCATGCCGCGCAACTGGATGGGCTTGCCGTACTGGTTGCACAGGTTCACGCCGCACACGCGCAGCTGACCGTTGATCTCGGCGGGCCGTCCGCCAGGCGTGCCCGGCGAGGTCTTCACGGTCACCGAGTTCGACGCGCCGGACAGGTTCCCTGCCGCGTCACGCGCCTGCACGGTGAAGGTGTACGAGGTGTCCGGTGTCAGGCCGGAGACCGTGTGGGTGGTGCCGGTCGCGGTCTGCCCGTTGGACAGCACGTAGCCGGTCACGCCCACGTTGTCCGTGGACGCGTCCCACGCCAGCGACACCGAGGACGAGGTGGTGCCCGTCGAGCGCAGGTTGCCGGGAACCGTCGGGGCGACGGTGTCCGGCGGGCCCGACGGCGGTTCGACGTCGAGCCGGTCCAGGTTCGGGCCGCCGTTCGCGGTGGTCGCAACGGTCTTGATCGTGTTGGTGCCCGCGTTCAGGGACACGGTGGTGGTGCGGGTCTGCCACGTCGTCCACGCGCCCGTGCCGGGGAACGAGAGCTCGTCCGCCGCCAGCGAGCCGTTCACCGTGATGTCCATCGGGCGGTTGGCCGTGGTGCCGTTGGCGAACCGGAACGTGAGCGTTGCCTGCCCGGCGCTCGGTGAGGTCACGGTGAACTCGACCGAGCTGCCGACCTCGTTGTCGTAGTTGACGAAGCCCGAGCCGGTGAAGCCGGCGTGGTTGGACTCCACGAGGCCGTTCGAGACGGTCGCGCTCTCCGCCTGGTACTGGACCGGTGCGGCGACGGCGACGGCTGGGACGGCGAGCGCTAACGCTGCCGGTAGAGCCAGGAACAGGGATCTGGCCACAGGGTGCCTCCTGTGTGTGGGAACAGCAGGGCGCGGCGGCGATTTAGTTAAGAAGGTTTCCTATCTGTTGTGCGTTGAATCACAGCACTGGACCACTGCCGCTGTCAACAAATTCGGGCGACCGGAACGAGCCCGGTCGGGCATTCTCGACCAGCCATGAGATCCACAGTCACCGTGACACCAGCACAGCTTCCGGAGGTGCTGCTGCACGTCGCCGTCGTCCGACCGGTCTTCCTCTGGGGAGCACCGGGTATCGGCAAGTCCTCACTCGTGCGCAAGTTCGCCGCCGAGCTGGGCCTCGAGTGCGTCACGTTGCTGGGCACACAGCTGGCGCCGGAGGACCTCATCGGAGTTCCGGAACTGGTCGGTGGCCGATCCCGGTTCGCACCACCGGAAACCATCGCGCGCCACGACCCGTACTGCCTCTTCCTGGACGAGCTCAACGCGAGCAGCCCCGAGGTGCAGAAGGCGTTCTACTCGCTGATCCTCGACCGCCGGATCGGCTCGTACGAGCTGCCGAAGGGCTCGATCGTGATCGGCGCCGGCAACCGCGCCGTCGACAACGCGCTGGCGCGCCCCATGGCGTCCGCACTCGTGAACCGCATGGTCCACGTGCACCTCACGGCGTCGGCGCGCGACTGGCTGGCGTGGGCGCGCGAGAACAGCATTCACCCGTGGGTGCTCGAGTACCTGACGCAGCGCCCGGACCACCTGTGGAGCGCGGCGCCGAAGGTCGAGGAGACGTTCTCCACGCCGCGTGGCTGGCACATGCTGTCCGACGCGCTGCACTCGTTCGGCGACGACATCTCCGAGGACCTGCTCGGGGTGCTGGCGTTCGGCACGGTCACCGCGAACCACGCGTCGATGTTCAAGGCGTTCGTGAAGACCGTGCGGCACGCCTACGGGCTCGAGGCGGTGCTGCGCGGGGACGTGCGCTGGCCGTCCGCGCCCGGCGACCGCGACCTGCTGTACTTCCTGGCCGAGGCGTTCCGCGCCCGGCTGGTGAAGGAGCTGCCGCACGACAAGGCGCACGCGCCGGCGGCGGGCAAGCAGCTCGCGCACCGGGGCAAGGCGCTGCTGCTGGAGCTGGCCGAGCTGTCGCTGGAGATCGCGCAGATGGTGATCGCGGCCGACGACGACGGCAATCCCGTGCTGCCCGCGTGGTTCCTCGTCGAGGTGACGCGCGACCTGCCACGACTGGTGGCGGCACGGGCATGAGCCGCCGCGCTCGGGTCGACCCCGCCGCGGAGGCGTTCACCGCGGCGAACCGGCGGATCGACGCCCATCCGCTGTTCGCCGCGCTGAACGGCTATCTGGTCCGGCGATCCGAACACGAGTGGGCGGACGTCTCGCTGGACGGCTCACTGCTCGCGCATCCCACGCGGAAGGCGAGCGCGGACGAGTGGGCGTGGGTGTTCGCGCACTGCCTGCTGCACCTGGGTTTCGGCACCCACTCCTGCGAGGACGTGCTCGACTTCCAGCCCGCGCTGAAGTTCGGCACCCGCCCGGCCTCGTGGGAGCCGGGCCGCTGCGTGCGCGGTGGCGAGTCGGCGGACCCGAAGAAGTGGGCCAGCCGGTTCGCGGCGGGCCTGTCGAACGCCGCCGTCGCCGCGATCGACGTGGCGGGCGGCGCGCGCTCGTCGTTGTCCGACGAACGACCGGCGAAGACCGAGTGGAATCTCGCGCTGAGCTGGTTCGTGTCGAACTACCCGCTGCTGGGCGCGCTCGCGTCGGCGATGACCGTGGTGGCGGACGCGGAACTGGCGCGGGGCTGGGACATCTCGATCGCGGCGGTGTCCACGGCGTCGGCGGAGATCTACGTCAACCCGCTCGCCGGGCTGTCGCGCCAGGAGTGGCGTTTCGTGCTGGCGCACGAGATGTTGCACGCGGCGTTGCGGCACTGCGACCGGGTCGGCGGGCGCGATGCGTACCTGTGGAACATCGCCGCGGACTTCGTGGTCAACGGCTGGCTGGTCGAGATGGGCGTCGGTGCCGCACCGGAAGGCGTGCTGCACGACCCGTCGTTGCGGGGGCTGTCGGCGGAGTCCGTGTACGACCGGATCACGACGGATCTGCGGCGGTACCGGAAGCTGTTGACATTGCGCGGCCGTGCGGGCGACCTGCTCGACGAACCCCTGCGCGGCCCTTCGGACATCACCGACCTGGACGAGTTCTACCGGCGCGCGTTGCTGACCGGACTCGGCCATCACACGGCTTCCCGCGGTCTGTTGCCCGCCGGGCTGGTCGAGGAGATCCGCGCGCTCGAGCACCCTCCCCTGTCGTGGGACGCGCAGCTGGCCCGGTGGTTCGAGGAGTTCGTTCCGTCCGTGGAGAAACGGCGGACTTACGCCCGTGCGTCGCGGCGGCAAGCGTCCACTCCGGACATTCCACGACCTGGCTGGGTGCGCCCGGAGACCCTGGAGTCGCGGCCGACGTTCGGGGTCGTGCTCGACACGTCCGGGTCGATGGATCCCAAGTTGCTGGGCAAGGCTCTTGGTGCGATCGCTTCCTATGCGGCGGCACGTGACGTGCCCGCCGCACGCGTGGTTTTCTGTGATGCGATGGCATATGACGCCGGATATTTGCCCGTCGAGGACATCGCGGGCCGGGTGACGGTGCGCGGGCGCGGCGGCACGGTGCTGCAGCCCGGCATCGACCTGCTCGAACGCGCGTCCGACTTCCCTTCCGCCGGCCCGATCCTGGTGATCACCGACGGTTGGTGCGACGTGCTGCGTGTTCGGCGCGACCACGCGTTCCTGATACCTGCTTCGGCGCACCTGCCGTTCCGCGCTCGTGGCCCCGTGTTCCGGATGTCCTGATGGAGATCGCCTGCGACGAGTCGGGATCCGAGGGCGAGAAGCTCGTCGGCGGCGTCACGGCGGTCTTCGCGCACGCGGGTGTGCGGATGTCGTGGGACGAGGCTGCTTCGTGCGTCGAGTCGCTGCGGGAGATGATCAAGTCACCGGCCGTGGAGTACAAGGCGAACCACCTGCTGCGCGCGAAGAACCGGTGGGTGCTGCTGTGGTTCCTCGGGCCATCGGGTCCGCTGGCCGGTCGAGCGCGCGTGCAGCTCGTGGACAAGCGGCGGTTTCTGGCCTCGCGGGTGCGCGCGGAGTTCGGTGCCGTTTCCGGGCCTCTGGAGCACTACAACGACCTGCTGCGCGCTCGCGGACCGCGCGGGACGTTGGATCCGCTGTTCCCGGCGATCCTCAGGGCCGTCGGGCAGTGGGCCGGCCCGGTCTCGATCGTGCACGACCAGCAGCTTTCGTTGACCGACGGCCGGATCCGGCAGCTCAAGAAACTGGCGCCGCGGCTGGAAAGCCTGACCTTGGTGGACTCGCAGTACGACGCCCGCGTGCAGGTGGCCGACTTCCTGGCCGGCATCGCCCGTCGCGTCGCGGAGGAAGAACTGAACGGGCGGCCTGACCGGGAAGTGATCGAGTTGCTGATGCCGTTCGTCGTCGGGCCTACCATGTGGCATGCCTGATGCGATTTTCGCCGACCCGCGGTTGGCCCGGATCTACGACGCCTTCGACGGGCCGCGCGGGGACCTGGACCTGTATCTCGGGATCGCCTCCGAACTGAAGGCGTCGAGTGTGCTCGACATCGGGTGTGGAACGGGGTCCCTGGCGGTGCTGCTGGCCTCGTCCGGACGGTCGGTCGTCGGGGTGGATCCGGCGCTGGCGTCACTGGAGATCGCACGGGCCAAGGACTCCCGCGTCACCTGGATCCACGGGGACGCGACTTCCCTGCCCCCGTTGTCGGTCGATCTCGCGACGATGACCGGGAACGTGGCACAGGTGTTCCTCGGTGACGACTGGGCCGCCACGCTTCGAGCTGTGCACGGTGCGCTGCGCCCCGGCGGGCACTTCGTGTTCGAGACCCGGCGGCCGGAGCGACGGGCCTGGGAGGACTGGGCGCGGGCGAAGCCACGGGTGCTGGTCGGAGTCCGCGAGCAACTCGAACTGCTCGGCGTGAGCCTGCCGTTCGTGTCGTTCCGCCACACCTACAGCTTCCCGGACGGCTCGGCGATCGACTCGGAGTCGACCCTGCGTTTCCGCTCGCGTGCGGAGGCCGAGCAGGACCTGGTTCGCGCCGGCTTCAAGGTCGTCGACGTGCGGGACGCGCCAGACCGGCCCGGCCGGGAGTACGTGTTCGTGGCGCAGCGCGTCAGCTGACGAGCGCGGGCTGCATCCAGGCCCGCACCAGCCACGGCAGGATGCGCGGCATGCGGTCGGCCACGATGTCGTGCAGCGCCAGGATCATCCGGCCGGACTGCGCGGGGCCGGCGTCCAGCCACACGGCCTGCATCAGGACGCCCGCCTGGAGGTCGAGCCCCGCCTCCGCCCGCGCCAGTGCGGCGTCCGTGGCGGCGGCGGGGTCCGTGACCTCCAGGTGCGTGAAGCCGGAACGACACAGTTCGGGATGCAGTTCCACCAGGGAATCCACGGCGGTGGCCAGGCGTCCCACGCCCAGGCCGGCCCGAACCTGCACCGTAATCGCTCTCACGTTAGGGGAGCCTAACTCAGCCCCCAGGCTGGGTCGCGCCCACTGAGTCCAAGGACACGGTCGAGCAGTGGCGCGTCCGGGTCCACCTCGACCGCCGCGCCGAACAACGAGCCGTCGCGGTCGCCCGGTCCGATCTCCGACACGAAGCCGTGGACGACCTGGAGCAGGTCCGGCTCGACGTCGAACGGTTGCCCCGTCGCGCGGGCCAGGTCCCAGCCGTGCAGCACGATCTCGTCGAGCGCCACGGCAGCCGCGACCTCGCCCGGCAGGTCGACGCCGCCCGCCGCGGTCATGCCCTCCCACGCGTCCTTTGAACGCCACGCTTCCGCCAGCTCGGCCAGCCGGACGGGAATCGACTCGCGGAAGTCCAGCGGCAGCCGGGAGGCGTCACCGGAGCCAGAGCCCTCCAGAGGCGTCTTCAAGGCCGCCATGGTGAACGCCACCGACAGACCGTTGACGTGGTCGAGCAGGTCGCCGACCGTGTAGTCCGGACAAGGCGTGGGGGCCTTGAGGTCCCCGTCGGTCACGTTGCGCACCAAGCCCGCCAGCCGATCGGCCGCGGGCGACAAGTCGAACATCAGTAGCCGTCTCCTCCCCAGAACTGTTCCTCGAGCATGTCCGCCGTGCCGGCGAGCAGCTGGAGCGGGTCGGTGAACTCGTGGATGTCGAGGTCCGCCAGCGGCAACGAGTGCCGGACCACGACGTGCTCCCCCATGATCGCGAGGCCGCACGCCACCGTGGACTTGCCGACCTCCTCCAGCACGTCACGGAGGTTCACTTGCGAGGCCAACCCGCACGGGGAGGCGATCTGCACCCATTCGTGCATCTTGTCGAGCACTTCACGGACGATGATCACGACCTGCGTGCGGTCGTCGTCGTCCTCGTCTTCGTCCCCGAACGTGAAGAGGACCCTCAGCTCCTCGTCCTCGTCGTGGATGACGTCGTACTCGGCGCGGATGTAATCCGCGAGGTCTCCCCAACTCGCCATGGCGCAACCCTACTTGCCGCGATGGCCCACAGCCCCACGACGAGCAGGGCGGCGACCTCGGCGATGAGCAAGATCCTCTCGATGTAGCCCAACGGGAACACCCGCCACCACCGAACGCCGCCCATCGAGCCCATCACGATGGCGTAGAGGATCGGCATGAACGCGATGACGCTCAGCACACCGGACGCCATGGTGAACCTCGCGTGCTTTCCCCACACGTGGTCCTTCAGCCACGGCCGCGCCAGCGCGATCACGGCGATCGGCAGGCTGACGAACGCGATCATGCTGCCGAACCGGTGGATGCTGCCGCTGAGCTGGTTGGTGCCCATCGCCCAGTTCGTCTTGGGGAACACCACCACGAGCAGCAGCCCGATCGACCACAGGATCAGCGCGATCGAGCCGGTGGACCGCCACTTCGCCAGCCCCTTGTGGACGAGCGCGACCAGGATCGCGACGGAGCCCGCGGCCAGCAGCAACACCGCGACGTCGAAAACGGGCCGGTAGTCGCCCAGGGCGTACTCGCTGATCGTGCGGCGCAGCGGGCCGACGGTCAGGTCGAGCAGGCCGACCATGGCCACCGTGACGACGACGGCGAGTGAACCGCCGGTGGCGGCTAGTCGTGGAATCAGCACATAACGGCCAACGCTGGGACGAACCTCCGGGGTTCCTGGGTTCAGGAAGCCGACAGGATGCTCCCAGCTTTTCGACAGGTTCAGTCGAGGACGCTGCCGCATGTGATGTTGACCTGCGTTCCCGTGATGGCGCGGCCCCAGTCCGAGGCCACGAAGACCGCTGTTCGTCCGACGTCTGCTTTCGTGGCGGCCCGGCCGAGCAGCGTGTCACCGACGATGTCCGCCTCGATCGGTGCGCGGTGCTCGGCGGGGATGGACTCGGGGATGCCACCGGTTTGCAGGGTCACCACCCGAACGCCGTGCGGACCGAGCTCGGCCGCGAGCTGGCGGCGCATGGACTCGACCGCGTCGAACGCCGCGAGCAGGCCCCCGAGCCGCCACTTCCGGTGCGCCGACGCCTCCCCCGTGCCGCCGAAGAACAGGATGACGCCGGAGCGCTGCCTGATCATGTGCCGTGCGGCGGCCCTGGCCGTGAGGAACTTCGACCGGACGGCCGAGACGACCGGGCTGAGGTAGTCCTCGACGCTCATCTCCACCATCGGCGTGCCCTGGACGTCGTTGTCGGTGGTGACGTTGACGGAGATGTCGAGGTGCTCGAACGTGGCCGCGTGCGCGTCGACCGCCTGCTCGTCGAGCGCGTCGACCACCGCGTACCGGGCACCCAGTTCGTCGGCCCTGGCCTTGAGCGTGGCTTCGGTGCGTCCTGCCAGGTGCACCTCGGCACCTGCCTGCACGAACGCCTCGGCGATCGCGCCACCGATGGTGCCCGCGCCGCCGTAGATGACGGCGGTCTTCCCGTTCAGCGGTAGGCCCGGAACCATTCGACCTCGAACTCCTTCGGGTAGCGCCCGGTCCGCTCCGGCCCGAACTCGAAGATCGCCAGCTGGAACTGCATCGGGTAGTCCGGCGCCTGCCCCACCGTGTTCACCAGCTCGCCGTCGACGAAGAAGTCGACCCGGCCGGGCTGCCAGTCGGCGGCGTAGGTGTGGAACTGGCGCGCGTCGATCGGCACGTCCACGACCTCGAACTCGTCCTTGATCGCCGGGTCGCCGAACGGGTGCAGGCCCATGCCGACGCCGGTGTTGGCCGGGTGGACGTGCTTGCCGAAGATCTCGGCGACGCAGATCTCCGCGGACCGCTCCGGCACGTCCTCCAGGCCGATCATCCAGAGCGCGACCATGCAGCCGGGGTCGTCGACGGCCTTGCAGCGGATCTCGAACCGGCCGTACGTCGGGGTGTAGAGGCGCAGGTGCTGCTGTGGTTCGCGGACCTGCAGGTCGGGGCGGAAGCGGGACTGCCCCTCGGTGAGCGCGGTCTGCAGGCCGGAGACCCTGGTGTCGCCGTCGAACTCGGGGCACCACGGCTCCTGGTCGGCGTCGATCCTCAGCGTCAGGCCGTTGTCGTGGGTGTAGCGGGCGGCGGTGGCCGCGCTGGAGCTCCAGTGCGGCAGGTAGTGCGGATACCACCGGTCCAGCGTGGTGAACCGGTCCTCGAACTCGAGCTCTCGTCCGGTCATGTCACCGAGGGTAACTCCTAGCGCAGCGCTTCAGCGGCTTCGCCGGCCACCGCGTCGGCGACTGCCGTCAGCGCCGGCGAGTCGAGCTTCCACTGCTGCCAGTAGAGCGGGATGTCGACGGTGCGGCCGGGCGCGAGGTCGATCAGGCCTTCCTGCAGTTGCTGCGGCGGCACCATGCCCCACCCCAACCCCGCCACGATCGCCCGCACGTACACCTCTGATGACGGCACGTAATGGCGGTGGTCGGACGCGCCGCGGCCGCGGGTCAGCGTGCGCACGAACCGGTCCTGCAGGTCGTCGTTGCGGTCGAACACCACGACCGGCGCGTCCGGGAGCCACGACTTCACCGGACCGGCGGCGTGCAGCTCTACAAAGGACTCGGTTGCCATTGCGGCGTAACGGATGCTGCCCAGTTTACGCACCGTGCAGCCCGCGACCGGCTCGCGCGAGGACGTCACGGCCGCCATCACGACACCTTGGCGCAGCAGCGCCGTCGTGTGGTCCTGGTCCTCGCGGTGGAGGTCGAACGAGATCTTCAACGACGACGGAACCCGTTGCAGCGCAGGGAGGAACCACGTGGCGAGCGAGTCGGCGTTGACGGCGATCGGCACGCGGACGACGGCGTCCGAGCCCAAGGCGGCGTCCAGGTCCTGGTCCAGGACGAGCAGTTGCCGACCGTAGCGGACCAGCACCTCCCCCGACGGCGTCAGCCGCACCGGTCGCACGCGCACCAGCAGCACGCGGCCGGTGCGCTGCTCCAGGGCTTTGATCCGTTGCGAGACAGCGGAAGGCGTGACGTGCAGCGCAGCGGCGGCGGCGTCGAACGTGCCCGCGTCGACGACGGTGAGCAGCGTGCGCACGAGGTCGAGGTCCATCACAGCTGCTAATGATACGTAAGAATCTTTAGCTGGTCTCATCAAGGCGGCGTAACTACCGTCGGGGGCGTGACTGATTTCCTGCTCGGCTTCGGCACCATGATGACCTTGATCGTCGCGATCGGCGCGCAGAACGCTTTCGTGCTGCGCCAAGGACTTCGACGCCAGGCCGTGGCCGGGGTCGTCGCCGTGTGCGCCATTTCGGACGCCGTCCTCGTCGCGGTGGGTGTCGCCGGGTTCGGGGCGATCGTGAAGATGTTCCCGCAGGCCATCACCATCGCCGCCGTCGTGGGCGGGATCTTCCTGCTGGGATACGGGTTTCTGGCGGCGCGCCGGGTGTTCCGGCCGCAGTCGATGCAGGCCGGCGACACCAGCACCAGGCCAGTGCTCACCGCGCTTGCACTGACGTGGCTCAACCCGCACGTCTACCTGGACACCGTGCTGCTGCTCGGGTCGATCGCGGCCGGCCGGTGGCTGTTCGGAGTGGGCGCGGTGACCGCCAGCGTCACCTGGTTCGTCGCGCTGGGGTTCGGCGCGCGGCTGCTCAGCCCGCTGTTCGCGAAGCCCCGCGCGTGGCGGGTGCTGGACGGCGTGATCGCGGCCGTGATGATCAGTCTCGGGGTGACCCTGATCGCCGGGTCGTGATCATCACCAGCACCGCGGACACGGCCAGAACACCGCTCGTCACCGGCGCCCCGGCACCGATGACGAGCGAGGCCGAAGCCAGTCCCGCGCTGACGACAGCACCCGCGACGACTCGCGGCCGAAGATCATCCACGGAGATCACCCTAACCCACGACACGCCCATGTTGGGTGGTGATCCAGACCCCACCCCTACATGTAGTATCTGCCGCGCTGGTGGTTCACCGACTCGGAGCAACGGGCTCGGTGAGGCAAGAGGGAACCCGGTGCAAGTCCGGGACTGCCCCGCAGCGGTGAGTGGGAACGAAAGCCGTCAACGAAGCACTGGGTCGCGAGACCTGGGAAGCGACGGCCGGTAGGCGCGAGCACGACGCCCACGAGTCCGAAGACCTGCCACTGGTGTGTGCGCAAGCCTGCGCGCACGACACGGTGCCCCGAGGGAGGGCGGCTGTGTGCACCAGTGGTGTGCGCGCATGCGTTTCCTCGGGCTCAGCTCGCGAGGAGAGAGCGTGCCCGACCGCCTATCAGTGGTCATCAACGAAGCTTGCGCCGACCTGCCCAACGCGTCAGCCGAGGCGGTGCTGGCCGAGACCAAGCGTAACCTCTACGCCGGGATCACCGACGCCGAGCTCGCGTTGGCGCCGATCATGGCCGCCCGCACGATGGTCGAGCAGGATCCCGACTACTCGTACGTCAGCGCCCGGTTGCTGCTGGACAAGCTGCGCGCCGAGGCCTGCGGCGTCCCGCTGTCGCACGCCGAGATGAGCGAGCGCTACCCGTCGTACTTCGCGTCGTTCGTGGGTTACGGCATCGAGCTCGGCCAGCTCGACCCGCGCCTCGCGGACTTCGACCTGGCCCGTCTGGGTGCGGCGCTGCGACCGGACCGCGACCTGAACTTCCAGTTCCTGGGCATGCAGACGCTGTACGACCGCTACTTCCTGCACCACGACGGCCGCCGCTACGAGCTGCCGCAGGCGTTCTTCCTGCGCGTCGCCATGGGCCTGGCATTGGAGGAGGACGACCGCGACGCCCGCGCGATCGAGTTCTACGAGCTGCTCTCGTCGTTCGACTTCATGTGCTCGACGCCGACGCTGTTCAACTCGGGCACCACCCGGCCGCAGCTGTCGTCGTGCTTCCTGACCACAGTGGACGACGATCTTGCCGCCATCTTCCACGGCATCAGCAACAACGCGCTGCTCAGCAAGTTCGCCGGCGGTCTCGGCAACGACTGGACGCCGGTACGGGGCATCGGTGCGCACATCAAGGGCACCAACGGCAAGTCGCAGGGCGTGGTGCCGTTCCTCAAGGTTGCCAACGACACGGCCGTAGCGGTCAATCAGGGCGGACGTCGCAAGGGCGCGGTCTGCGCGTACCTCGAAACCTGGCACATCGACGTCGAGGAGTTCCTCGACCTGCGCAAGAACACCGGCGACGAACGCCGCCGCACGCACGACATGAACACCGCGAACTGGGTGCCGGACGAGTTCCTGCGCCGGGTCCGCGCGAACGGCCAGTGGACGCTGTTCTCGCCGGACGAGGTGCCGGACCTGCACGACGCGTTCGGTGACGAGTTCGCGCGCAAGTACCGCGCGTACGAGGCGAAGGCGGACAACGGCGAGATCAAGGTCTTCCGCCGGGTGCAGGCCGTCGACCTGTGGCGGCGCATGCTGACCATGCTGTTCGAGACCGGCCACCCGTGGATCACGTTCAAGGACCCGTGCAACCTGCGCTCGCCGCAGCAGCACAGCGGTGTCGTGCACTCGTCCAACCTGTGCACCGAGATCACCCTGAACACCACGATCGACGAGGTCGCGGTGTGCAACCTCGGTTCGGTCAACCTCGCGCAGCACGTCACTGCCGAGGGCATCGACCACGCACGGCTCGAGCAGACGGTGCGGACCGCGGTTCGCATGCTCGACAACGTGATCGACGTGAACTACTACACGATCCCCGAGGCGCGGAACTCGAACCTCGAGCACCGGCCGGTCGGCCTGGGCCTGATGGGCTTCCAGGACGCGCTGTTCACGCTCGGCACGCCGATGGCGTCGCAGGAGGCCGTCGAGTTCGCCGACCGCAGCATGGAGGAGATCAGCTACTACGCGATCACCGCGTCGGCCGAGCTCGCCCGGGAGCGCGGCGCGTACCGGTCGTTCGACGGATCGCTGTGGTCGCAGGGCATTCTCCCGATCGACTCCATCGGGATCCTCGCGCAGCACCGCGGCGACGGCGAGCTGGCCGTGGACCGGGAGTCCACGATGGACTGGAGCGTCGTTCGCGAGAAGGCCCGCAGGGGCATGCGGAACTCGAACGTGATGGCCATCGCGCCGACCGCGACCATCGCGAACATCGCCGGCGTCAACCAGTCGATCGAGCCGCAGTACCGCAACCTGTACGTGAAGTCGAACATGTCCGGCGACTTCACCGTGATCAACCCGGATCTGGTGCGTTCTCTGAAGCAGCGCAAGCTGTGGGACGAGCAGATGATCGCGGACCTGAAGCTGCACGACGGCAGCCTCGGCGCGATCGACCGCGTGCCGCCCTACCTCAAAGCGTTGTACGCCACCGCGTTCGAGGTCGGCAGCTCGTGGCTGATCGAGGCGGGCGGGCGGCGGCAGAAGTGGATCGACCAGGCGCAGTCGCTGAACCTGTACCTGGCTCAGCCGAGCGGCCGCAAGCTCGACGAGCTGTACCAGCTGGCGTGGCTGCGCGGCCTGAAGACCACGTACTACCTGCGCACGCAGTCCGCCACGCACGTCGAGAAGTCCACCCTGCAGGGCACCGACGGCAAGCTCAACGCCGTCTCCCCCGTCGCCTGCTCCGTCACCGAACCCGACTGCGAGGCTTGCCAGTGAGTATCGAAGCAGGCGCCGCGCGCGTCTCCGTCGACGACAAGGCGATGATCAACTGCCGCGCCGACGTCAACCAGCTGCTGCCGCTCAAGTACCACTGGGCGTGGGAGAAGTACCTCAACGGCTGCAACAACCACTGGATGCCGACCGAGGTGTCCATGCAGGCCGACATCAGCCTGTGGAAGTCTTCGGACGGGCTGACCGAAGAAGAACGCCGCATGATCAAGCGGAACCTCGGCTTCTTCGCGACCTCGGAGTCGTTGGTGGCCAACAACATCGTGCTCGCGGTGTACCGGCACCTGACCAACCCCGAGTGCCGCCAGTACCTGCTGCGCCAGGCCTTCGAAGAGGCCGTGCACACCCACACGTTCCAGTACATCTGCGAGTCGCTCGGCCTGGACGAGGGCGAGCTGTTCAACATGTACCGCGAGGTCCCGTCCATCACGGACAAGGCCGCCTGGGCGCTGCAGTACACGCAACACCTGGAGGACCCGGAGTTCAGGACCGGCACGCCGGACAAGGACCAGGCGTTCCTGCGTGACCTCGTGGCGTTCTACGTGGTCTTCGAGGGCATGTGGTTCTACACGGGCTTCGCGCAGATCCTGTCGCTGGGCCGGCGCAACAAGATGGTCGGCATCGCCGAGCAGTACCAGTACATCCTGCGCGACGAGTCGATCCACCTGAACTTCGGCATCGACGCCATCAACCAGATCAAGCTCGAGAACCCGCACCTGTGGAACGACGTGTTCCAGAAGGAGGTGCGCACCATGCTCGCCGAGGGCTGCGAGCTGGAGATCGCCTACGGCCGCGACACGATGCCGAGCGGGATCCTCGGGCTCAACGCCGACCTGTGCGAGCAGTACATGCGGTTCATCACCAACCGCCGGTGCGCGCAGCTCGGGCTGGAGGCGGTGTGGGAGCCGACGGAGAACCCGTTCCCGTGGATGTCGGAGATGATGGATCTCAAGAAGGAGAAGAACTTCTTCGAGACGCGCGTGATCGAGTACCAGAACGGCGGCTCGCTGGAGTGGTGAGCTAGCGGTCCCGGTAGGCGACCTGCCCGGCGAGCGCGCACAGCTCGTCGTGCCACACGTCGCTGATCGGGGCGGCAGGTGGTCGCGCAGCTCGTCGAACGCATCCTGTTCGACGAGCACGCGCCCCTCCGCGTCGGCGAGCCGAAAGCCAGGTGCGACCTGACCTACCGGCTCCGCGACTGAGTCATGCGAGTCGAACCGCGCTGGGCAGTTCGGCGCGGTCCGCGACCGGCCACCGCAACGGGTCGGGCCCCAGCTGCACGAGCTCGGCGACCTGCAACTGGGCCCACCGCGAGATCTCGCGCGAGCCGTCGAGCACGGAGGCCGCGAACTCGGTCCACGGCACGCGCTCGGCCGAGTCGACCTCGTCCGGGTTCGGGACCGGCTCGTCGTCGGAGAGGACCCGGAACACCGGGCACATCTCGTTCTCGACGACGCCGTCCATCTCGGCGCGGTAGCGGAAGCGCGGCAGCAGCAGCTCCGGGTCCGAGCACCGCATGCCCAGCTCGTCCTGCAGCCGCCGGAGCACGGCCTGGGCCATGTCCTCGCCCGGCAGCGGGTGACCGCAGCAGGTGTTGGTCCACACACCGGGGAACGTCTTCTTGTGCAACGCGCGGCGGGTCAGCACGATCCGCCCGGCCGAGTCGAAGACGTAGCTGGAAAACGCGAGGTGCAGCGGGGTGTCCGCGTGGTGCACCACGGCCTTGTCCTCGACGCCGATGGCCGAACCGTCCTCGGCCAGGAGAACCACCTGTTCCACAGTCACGACGCAACGTAATCACACGAACTACCGGATCGGGAAATGTGAGCTCGAGCGCGGAGATAGCCGGACCATAGGTGGCCCACGTCACTCTGGAGTCATGACTTCCCCGTTCGCTCAGGCTCACACCATGTTCCTGGTGCTGGTCAGCCCAACGGGCCAGTACTCGATCTGGCCGGCGGTGCTGCAGGTGCCCGCCGGCTGGCAGGTCGTCCACGGTGTCGCGTGCAAGCAGTCCTGCGAGGACTTCGTGGGGGCCGCCCGCGCCGGCCTGCCGGCGCGGGCTGCCGCTTAGGTCACCTGCGTCCGGCCAGGGTGGACCGCAGGGCGTGATACGCGGGCTTGCGGGTGTAGTCGTTCCACATCACCGTGGCCGCGCCCTGCCCCTGGAAGAAGACCGGCACCCACGAGTACTTGTCGGTGAAGCCCCAGATGGTGAACGACCGGCAGGTGCGGACGTTCAGGCAGGCGGTGAGCATGCGCTGGTAGTAGTCGGCTTGCTGGCGCAGCTGGGCCTCGGTGGGCACGCCGCTCGCGGGCAGGGTCATCCGCACGTCGACCTCGGTCATCGCGGTCTCCAGGCCGAGAGAGGCGAACCGCTTCAGGTTGCGCTCCAGATCGTCCGGGAAGCCGTAGTCCAGGCTGAGGTGCCCTTGGGCGGAGAAGCCGTGCACGGGCACGCCGGCGGCACGCAGGTCCTTGATCAGCGCGTAGTACGCGTCGCTCTTCGCGTTGACGCTTTCGACGTTGTAGTCGTTGAAGAACAACTTCGCCTTGGGGTCGGCCTGGTGCGCCCACCGGAACGCGTCCGCGACGATGCCGGGGCCGAGCTCGCGGATCCAGATGTTCTCCGTGGTCCGCAGCGCGCCCGAGTCGGTGAAGATCTCGTTGGCCACGTCCCACTGCTGGATCCGGCCCGCGTACCGCCCGACAACGGTCTTGATGTGCTCGCGCAGGATCGCGCGGAGTTCGTCCGCGGTGAACTTGCCCTGCTCGAGCCACTCCGGATTCTGGCTGTGCCACAACAGGGTGTGTCCGCGGACGACCTGCCGGTTCTGCTTGGCGAACCGCACGATGGCGTCCGCCGTGCCGAAGTTGTACCGGTTGCGCTCGGGATGGATGTACTCCCACTTCATCTGGTTCTCCGGCGACACCGAGCTGAACTCGGCGGCCAGCACGCGCCGGTACGGCCGGTCCGAGGTGAAGGGGTCCGGGTAGGGCTGTTCCTCGTGGTGACCGCCGCCGGCGACCGCGCTTCCGATGTGGAAGCCCTTGGGCGCCGCCCAGCGCAGGGTGTGGTGGTGGCCGTCCGTCTCGGGTGCGGCCGAGGCCGTCGAAGCCAACGGCACCGACAACGTCACGGCGGTGAACAACGTCATGATCAGTCGAGCCGGCTTCATCAGACCTCGTTTCGCGACGACTGGTGACCGAGCTTTTGGCACCATATGGCGCTCGTCTCGGCAGCGTCAAGCGCCGGAAACCGTTGGGACAGCGTCGAATCACGAGTTGGCGAATCGACAGGCGTATTCGACGGAACCGCTGTCGATGATTCGATGCGTCAGCAGATCAGCCGCGCGTCACCCCACACCGCGTGGTCGAGCGCGGCGCCGTCACCGCCGTCGGTCACCCGCAACGTCAGCGACTTCACCCCGGTGACGTCCACGCTGATCGGCAGCGCGGGATCGACGGATCGCCGCAACGGGCTCTCGTGCAGCACGCGACCGTCACCCACGATCGCGAACGTCACCGAGCCGCCGACACCCGCCGCACGATCCACGCGACCGTCGACCTCGTCGTCCACCCCTGCCGTGGCGTCGAACCTCGTGCACGCCCCGATCTCGAAGCTCTTGTCCGCGGGCGTCGTGCCGATGCCCTTGCCGAACCTGACGCCACCGGTCGTCAACGTCCTGCCCTCGACGGAACGATCGTTGCCCGCGACGTAGGACTGCCCTGCGGGCAACGGTTTCCAGACGTGCGTGCGGGTCGCCTTCTCCGCCTCCACGCTGGAGCTGAAGCGGTAGGGCTGGAACTGGGCCACGGCAGGCACATCTGTCAGACCAACGACAGGGTGGGCGCCGACCTTCACCGTCCACCTGCCACTCAGCGACTCACCCGGCGCGACCCGGAACGCCCTGGCAGCAGGGGAAGCGCTCCACCCGGACGGTACGCGCGGTGCGAACGTCACGTCGTAGAGCGGCTGGGCCGAGGTGTTCGTGAAGGTGCTGCTCATCTCGAACGTCTGACCGGGCTGCACCGACACGAGCTCGGGCGTCGTCACGACCGTCGTGGACGGAATTCCGTACGTGGGCCGCGCACAGGTATCCCGCACCGGGCGGCACACCAGTGCGACGAACCCGCCGTCCTTCGCCACCGGGATGGTCAGTTTCTGGTCGGTGACCTGGGTTTCCCTGACCAGTCCGGCAGCACCGTCCCGCACGACCTCGACCAGCCAGCGCCCCTTGCCGAGCGCCGGGAGGTCGAGCGTCCTGGCCTCCCCCGCGATCGCGCCGCCGACGAACCACCGGTCGTCGCTGCGCCGTGCCATCACAACGCTTTCGGTGGGACGGCCGGACAGCAGCCGGGTCTCGTCCCACGCGGCCGGCGCCTGCTCCAGGAACCACCGCGCGGGTGGCCTGGCGTCGTAGGAGTCCGGGCGCCCGGCGAGGTTCTGGATGCCCGACTCGTACAGCACGGTCAGCGCGAGCTCGCCGCCGTCGGTGTTGGCACGGGTGCGGTGGAAGCCGCCGGGCGTGTAGTCCATGCCGCCCACCACGTTGCGGGTGAACGGCAGCGCGGTGAGGTGGCTCGTGGTGAGGCCGCTGGACTTCTCCGCGCCGTGCACCGCCTCGGTCGTCATGACGTGCGGCCAGGTGCGGTGGACGCCGTGCGGCAGCGTGGCGCCGTGGAAGTTGATCAGGAAGTGCATCCGCGCGGTCTCCGGCAGGATCTCGTCGTACCAGCGGTAGCGCTCCTGGCCGTCGGAGTCCATGAAGTCGATCTTCAGACCCTGCACGCCCCACTTCTGCAGCCACGGCAGGTAGTCCGCGCGCTTGGCCGCCGTGTCGACGCTGCTGAACCGCACCCACGTGTGGATGCCGACCCTGCGCGCCTTCGCGTACCGGACGAGCTCGGGGATGAAGCTGGTCTGCCGCCAGTTCGGGTCGTCGTACCAGCCCGCGTCCACCACGACGTACGGCCAGCCGCGCGCCGCCGCGTAGTCGACGAACTCCTTCTGCTTGGCGAGGTCCTGCTGCGTCGAGCGGCCACCGGCGAGCCACGTCCAGACCGCCGGGCCGGGCTTGATCCAGCTGGTGTCGCGGATCTTCGACGGGGGCGCGAGGTCGTCCGCGAGCGTCGACTCGGTGACGGTGGCGAGACTTCCGACGATCATGGTGCGCCACGGCGTCTTGAGCGCTCCGGTGACCGCGACCTGCTCGTCCCACAGCTTGATCTGGAACCTGCCGCCGCCGGTGTGCACGAGCCGGCCGCCGGAGTAGCGTCCGTCCACATCGGACTCGGTGATCAGCACGTGCGTGCCGCCGACGTCGAACAGCGCCGGGTGCATGTACTCGGCCAGTTCCGCGGTGCCCGCGGTCAGCTGCAGGAACGGGTTCTCGTAGTCGCGGCGGAACTTGGCGAGCCACGCCGTCGCGTCGGCGGGCAGGACGAACGCCGAGGCCTCGCCGGTGACCGCGCCGGTGTCCTGCGGCAGCTCGTAGCGGTAGGCGACGCCGTCGGGAGACTCGCGCACGACCAGGTTGAGGGAGTTCTCACCAGACTTGAAGCGGTACGTCGTCTCGATGGCCCGCACGGTCCGGTCGAGCTTCTTGCCGGACGACGTGCGGTAGCGCTCGAAGATCATCCGCCGCGACTTGCCGGCCGGTGTCAGACCTCGTGACAGGTCGGCGCGCTCGGTCGTGATCCCGACCGGCGACGGCTGCACGACCGTCTTGCCGCCGTGCTTCACGGCCAGGGTGACGCTGCCACCAGAGGTGCTGACGACAGCCTGCGGGCCGGGGGCACCGGCCTGCGCAGGCGGCACGACGATCATTCCCGCGACCAACGCGGCCGCGACTGCAGCTCTCACCGCCACGGACACTCCCCTCGTGATCCGGGGCGGCGGTCACCGGAAGACATCCAATGACTCGGACGCTATGTCGCATGTTTCGTCCGAGTCAAGCGATGTAACAACCGTGACTGCTCCGACCTTTCAACCTCTTCTCGAACCAGTGCCCGGCGTACTTCGCGTCGTTGTAGTTCTCGATCTCTGCGAACCCGTGCTTGGCGTAGAGGCTCCGCGCCTCGACGAGGTCCGTGCGCGTGTCGAGCCGCAGCACCGTGACGCCCCTGGCCAGCGCCTCGGCCTGCATCGCCTCGAGCAACGCCGACGCGGCGCCCTGGCCGCGGTACGGCACGCGGACGAACATCCGGGTCAGCTCGCCGACGCCATTTTCGAGGAACCTCATGCCGAGGCACCCCACCTCGTCACCGTCCCGCGACACCACGAGGAACACCGGCACGTCGTGATCCTGCTCGTCGCGTTCGTACGCGTCGATCTCCGCGTCGTTGGTGGGCCGTCCCCAGTAGCGACTGATCATCTCCGCGTTGTACTCGCGGTTGAGCGGCGAACTCGCGGCGTCAGCCACCGTCACGGTCCAGTTGGTCATGGGATCATCATCAAGAGGCCGTCCACTGTGATTCAGGTCACTGCAACGCCGGAGCCGCGGCGAGCCAACTGGGGGCGTGATGTTCGCGGAGCTGTTCGACGAGCACGCTCAACCCCTGCACCGATATCTGGCGCGGCGGGTGGGTGTCGACGTGGCTGACGACCTGGTCAGCGAGACCTTTCTGGCGGCCATGCGCGCCAAGGACACCTACGACCCCGGACGGGGCAGCGTGGTCGGGTGGCTCTACGGCATCGCGACGAACCTGTTGCGCGGCCACGCCAAGCGCGAGACCCGGCTGCTGCGCACCTCCGAACGCTACGGCGTCGACCTCGGGGTCGCCGAGACGCTGGAGCACACGGTGGTGGCCCGCATCGACGCCCGTTCGCACCTGCGGCTGATCGCCGGTGAGCTGGCGAGGATGCAGAACGCCGACCGCGACCTGCTGCTGCTCGTGTCGCTCGCCGGCCTCAGCGTGCAGGAGGCGGCCGAGGCGCTGGAGATGAACCCCGGCACCGCGCGCTCCCGCCTGCACCGCCTGCGCACCAAGCTCAAGGAACTGGAGCTCCGCCATGCGTGACCTGCTGGACGACGACCTCGCCGAGCTGTACTCGGTGCGGCCCGCCGACGACGTGCGGCTGGCCAGGATCCGCGAGCAGCTGTTCGCCGAAACGCCTCGCCGCCGCTCGCGCAACTGGGTCGGCATCGCGGCGGCGGCCGTGGCGGTCGTGATGATCACCGGGCTCGTGGTGCTGCTGAGGCCGGCTCACCGGGACGCGCCCGCCACCATGCCGCACGCGCCGGCCACGTCGCTGACCGAGGCGGCCGCTCTGCTCGAGCTGGCTCCCAAGCCGACCACGAAGTACCGGCACATCAGGTACCTGGTGTGGCAGACGTACGCCATCGCCAACGGCGCCAAGTTCAGCGCCGGGGCGCTCGAGTTCGAGATCGACGTGTGGCTGCCCGTCGCGCCGGACGAGATGGTCGTGATCCGCCGCAACTTCACCGGGGGACGCCGCCAGATCGCCGGCGAGCAGTGGTCGGTGGGCGACCTCAAGCCGGCGGACGGCTACCGCGGCCCGACGCTGTGGGGCTCGTTCTGCGCGGCCACGCCGTGCAAGGAGGACAGTCTGAAACTGCCACTGGGCACGATCCCCGCGAAAAACCTGGAAATCGCGTCGGCGGCGATGCTCTCGCCGTACACGACCAACGAGGAGAAGGCCGGCCTCTACCGCAAGCTCGCCGAGTCACCGGAGATCCGCTGGGACAACGGGACCGTGACGGCGGACGGCAGCCCTTACCAGTTCACCATCGACCCCGCGACCGGTGAGGTCACCGGGTTCGAGGAACGCCGGCCGACGCAGGAGAACCGCCTGCCGAGCGGCGTGGTGACGATGTCGGGCACCGTCACCTACGAGTGGACCGATCAACGTCCGTCGTAGGGACCGGCCCGAGCCGACAAACCGACGACGCGCTCATCAGCGGCCGTCGCAGGACCGCGGCAAGTACCAAGCCAAGGCGGCGCCACCCCAGGCGGAACAACGCACCGATCAACGGCCGTCGTAAGACCGCGGCAGGTACCAAGCCAGAGCGGCGCGCAGCTCAGCAACGTCACGCTCGCGCCGCCGTCTGGTGCGTTCGTGCGCGATCGGGAACACGCGCACCCCACCGTGGTGCGCGCCGAAGAAGCGGCGCGGTGCCGGGTCCTTCAGCCAGACGACGACCCACGGCCGTTTCTTGTGCGGCACGACGCGGACGCGGGCCAGCTCGTACCACCAGTACTGGTGGAACTTGCCGTTGCGCGTGGTGGCGATGCCCTCGCGGCTGATCTCGATGACGACCTTGCGGCGGGCGGCGGCGCTGAAGTACCGCACCGCGCGCACGACCAGCACGCAGAACGCGGCCAGCGCCAGCAGCTGGGTGGCGCCGTTGGCCCGGGCGGCCGGGTCGGCGATCGCGGCCGCCAGGAGGGCCGCGGCCAGGTTCGTCATGCCCCACAGGAACGGCACGATCCGGGACGTCGAGAACGTCGCGGCGGCCGGCGTCATCGGGGCCGGCAGCTTGCTGGTCGGCGGTTTTGGTGAGACGACCGCGGCGATCAGGCGGGTCACCTCGGCCGGGTCGGGGCGCCGGGCCGGGTCGCGGTGCATGCACTTCTGCACCAACGGGCGCAGCGTCTTCGGCACGCCGTCGAGGTCTGGCTCGCCGTGGGCGGCGCGGTAGAGCAGCGTCGCGGTGGGGCCCTCGCCGAACGGGCCCTTGCCGGTCGCCGCGTAGACCAGCACGGCACCCAAAGCGAAGACGTCCGACGGGCAGCCGACCTCCTGGCCGGTGATCTGCTCGGGCGACAGGAAGCCCGGCGTGCCGAAGACCATGCCGGTCTCGGTCAGCGCGGTGTGCTCCATGGCGCGCGAGATGCCGAAGTCGATCACGCGCGGGCCGTCGGCGCCCAGCAGCACGTTGGACGGCTTCAGGTCGCGGTGCACGAGGCCCGCGCGGTGGATCGCGGTCAGGGCCTCGGCGAGTCCTTCGGCCAACCGGCGCAGGTGGTGTTCGGGCAGCGGGCCGTGCCGTTCGATCGCTTCCTGCAGCGTCGGGCCGGGCACGTACTCAGTGGCCATCCACGGGCGGGGCGCGCGCGTGTCGGCGTCGACGACCGCCGCGGTGCCGGCTGAGCCGACCGCGCGGGCCATCTGCACCTCGCGGCGGAACCGCTCGCGGAAACGAGGGTCGTCGGCGAGCTCCGCGCGGGCCACCTTCACCGCGACCTGGCGCCCGTCGCTGCCTTGTCCCAGGTAGACCGTTCCCATGGCACCACGACCAAGCCTGCCCAGCAGCAGGTAGTCGCCTATGCGTTGAGGTTGGTCCACCTTCACCGGATCGAGGGTAGCGGGAGTTGGGCGTCAATCCTCACATCTGAGTAGATCTACGTAGGCTTGTCACCCATGAGCCGGACCCGCTTGTACCGCAACGGCGAACTCGTGGACCACGGCTTCCCCGTCGCAGCCGCCGCACGACACCTCCAAGATCCATCCGCGGTCGTGTGGTTCGACCTCTGCGCCCCGTCCCAAGAAGAGATAGGTCTGCTGCGCGACGACCTGGGCCTGCACGAGCTCGCGATCGAGGACGCGTTCAGCGAACGCCAGCGCCCCAAGGTCGACCGCTACCCCACCCACCTGTTCCTGAGCGTCTACGCCGTCCGGTACGAAGAGCACGAGATCAAGACCACAGAGATCGACATCTTCGTCACCGCGAACGCGCTCGTGACCGTCCGCGAGAGCGAGGACTACCAACTCACCAGCGTGCAACGGCGGTGGGACAGCGCGCCGACGCTCGCCAAGAGCGGTGTCGGGTTCCTGCTGCACGGCCTGCTCGACGACGTCGTGGACGGCCACTACACCGCGGCTCAGCAGCTCGACGACGACATCGAGGCCCTGGAAGACCGGATCTACGACGAGAAGCCGCACGTGGGCCGCAAAGCGCTGCAGCTGCGGCGGGCCCTGGTGCAGCTGCGACGGGTCGCGTTGCCGATGCGCGAGGTGCTCGGTTCGCTGCTGCACCGCGAGCACGAGCTCGTGGACGACGTGATGATGCCGTACTACCTGGACATCAAGGACCACACGCTGTTCACGGCCGAGCTGACCGAGTCGATGCGCGAGCTGGTCACGAACCTGCGCGAGGCCGAGGTCGCGGTGCAGGGCAACCGGCTGAACTCGATCATGAAGAAGGTCACCAGCTGGGCCGCGATCATCGCGGTGCCGACCGCGATCTCGGGCTACTACGGCATGAACGTGCCGTACCCCGGCTTCGAGCAGAGGTGGGGGTTCTGGGCCTCCACGCTGGGCATCTTCGTCCTCTCCTACGTTCTGTACGTCATGTTCAAGCGCCGCGATTGGTTGTGACTGTGAAGATCCACCTGACCAGGCAGAACGAGCTCGCGATCATCACGATCGACGCGCCGCCGCTCAACCTCTACGCCCTGGACCTCGACGCCGAGTTCCACGACGCCCTGGACGAGCTGGGCGACGCACGGGCGTTGCTGGTCAACGCGACCGGCCGGGTCGTCAGCGGCGGCGTCGACGTGTCGCTGTTCGCGGCCCAGGAGTACCGCGAGGACGCGCAGGCCCTGTTCGACCGCATGCTCCTGCTGCCGCAACGCCTCGCCGCGCTGCCGATCCCGACCGTCTTCGCCGCCCACGCACTGTGCCTGACCTGGGCGTTCGAGCTGGCGGTGGCGTGCGACCTGATCGTCGCGACGCCCAGCGCCAAGTTCGGCCTGGTGGAGAAGGTCGTGGGCCTCACGCCGACGATGGGCGGCACGCAACGCCTGGCCGCCCGCGCGGGTGTCGGCCGCGCGAAGGAGTTCGTCATGACCGGCGACCTCTACGACGCCGCCACCATGGAGCGCTGGAACGTCGTGAACCGCGTGTTCCCGGAGGAAGGCTTCGCGCTGGCCGCCGAGCAGTTCGCCCTCGGCCTCGCCGTCGGCCCGACGCAGGCGCACGCCGCGACGAAGCAGGTGCTCGCGCACTTCGAGCACGGCGGCGTCCCGGAGGCGGACGCGCACGTCACGACGATCGCGTCCGCGCTGTTCGAGACCCAGGACCTGCCGCGCGCCGTGCACAGCTTCCTCACCGACGGGCCCGGCCGCGCGACCTTCCTGGGCCGATGATCAGGCGTTCTCCCGGAACTTGAGCCAGCTCGCGCTGAGGCCGTCCCAGATCTCCTGGTACCGCACGAACATCTCCCGCACCCGCTCCGGGTCGAGCTCCTCGGGCGGGTGCGAGGCGATGTAGTAGCCGAGGTCGTCCTGCAGCCGGTGGAACTTGTAGCTCGCCTCCTCCATCAGCACCCACAGCGACCGCCAGGCGAAGAACGGCTCCAGCGCGCTGACCACGGTCACCACCGCGATGAGCGAGAACGCGGTGCCCGTCCAGGGATCGAGGTTCTGCAGGCCGAGGATGATCGTCGACGCCGCGGACAGGACCAGCGTGGTCAGCCGGACCGTCACCGACTTCCAGCGGAACCGGTGCTTGCGGGCACGGGCGTAGGTGTGGCCGCGCTCGATCTGGTCGCGGAGGTGGTGGGCGAGTTCCAGCGGCTTCAGGCCGGACGGCAAGTCGGTCACGTGCCGGACAATAGTTTCCGGGTACCGTCCGCGCGTGCAGTTCGCCGGACCTAGAACCCTGCTGGCCGTCCACGCCCACCCCGGCGACGAGTCGACGGCGACCGGGGGCGCGCTCGCCCTGTACGCCCGGCACGGGGCCAGAACCGTGGTGGTCACGTGCACCAACGGCGAGTTCGACGACGCACCCAGCGGAGCCGTGTCCGGCGAGGTCGGCCACCACCCCAAGGCCGTGGCCGCACACCGGCGGGCCGAACTGCAGGCGGCGTGCGACGCGCTGGGCGTCGGCGACCTGGAACTGCTGGGATATCACGACTCCGGCGACACGGGCGAGGCACCGGACGGCGGGTTCTGCACGATCCCGGTGGAGACGGCGGCGGGTCGGCTCGCCGCGCTGATCGAGCACTACCGGCCCCAGGTCGTGGTCACCCACTACAGCTCGCACCGCGACCACATGCACGTGATCCGGGTGGCGAAGCTCGCCGTGTACCGCACCGGGATCCCGGCCAAGCTCTACCTCACCGCCCGCGAAGGCTCCACCACGCTCGACATCAGCGAGGTCGCGGACGTGAAGCGCAAGGCGTTGCAGTGCCACGCCAGCCAGCAGGTGCACGGTGCGTTCGCTCTGCAGGAGCACTACTTCCGCGCACTCGACACCACGGACGCGCCGCTGCCCGAGACGGACCTGTTCGCCGGGATCATCAACCACGGACCGGACCTGCCGCGGTGGTGAGACCGCGCTGAGCGGTCTCACCACCCCGCGGATCTCAAAGCGGGAGCGCGGACAGCAGGCCCTGCGCGAGCTCGCTCGCCTGAGCCAGCAGGCCGCTCGCCTGGTTCGCCAGGCTGCTGATCATGCTCATGAGTGCTTCCACGGTGGGAACCTCCCCGACAGGACCCGGCGGGCTCGTCCTGCCGGGTGTTGCCGGAATCAAAGCGGCAGCACAGGAACACCGCGCGCCCACTCACACCATTGAGCTAAAAGGACTGTCTCAAATGGACCATGGAGGCAGGTGCGCCGGTCATACGGCGTCGAACGCTGCCCTCGAAAAATCCGACATGTCGGGTGGAATCGACTAACGCCAGGTCACCGTCCGGCGACTAACGGAGCATGCGGGTCCTCGTCACGGGTGGAAGCGGATTCATCGGCGCCCACCTCATCCGACGCTTAGCACGCCTCGAAGGCCACGAGGTGCACGCGGTGAGCAGGCACGAGCAGGTGTCCGCGCACGGCGAGCGCTGGCACGTCGCCGACCTCGCCGACGCCGGCGCGGTCACCACTTTGGTCGACAAGGTGGAACCGGACGCGGTGCTGCACCTCGCCAGCGAGGTGACCGGCGTGCGCGACGTCGGGCAGGTGGTCCCGGTCCTGCAGGCCAACCTGCTGAGCGTGGTCAACCTGCTGACCGCCTGCGCCGAGCGCAAGCCGCGGGTGGTCCTCGCGGGCAGTGTCGAGGAGCCGCAGCACGGGGAGACCCCGTCGTCGCCGTACGCCGCCGCCAAGTCCGCGGCGACCGGCTACGCCCGCATGTTCCACGCCCTCTACCAGGTTCCCGTCACCGTGTTGCGGCTCGCGATGGTCTACGGCCCCGGCCAGAAGGACACCCGGAAACTTCTCCCGTACGTCACGTTGTCGTTGCTTCACAAGGAGGAACCTCAGCTGACGAACGGCACGCGCCTGATCGACTGGATCTACGTCGAGGACGTCGTCGAGGCGTTCGTGGCCGCCATGGGCTCGGACGGCGCCGCCGGTGCGGTGCTCGACGTCGGCTCCGGCACCCAGGTCTCCATCCGGGACACCGTGGAGCTGCTGGTCGAGCTGGCGGACAGCGACGTCAGGCCGCAGTACGGCGCCGTCGCGGCAAGGCCGCTGGACAGCGCTCAGGTGATGCGCATCGAGCCCACCGCGGACGCGATCGGCTGGCGGCCGCAGATCGATCTCGCCGAGGGACTGCGCCGCACCCTGCACCACTACGCGAACACCGTCTGACGACCTGGACTGTTAACGCACCGCGTGCGTCCGGCCACGTTCGGCGCACCGGCGCTTGCGCCGAATGCCTGAACCCGCTGCCACAGTAACGAAAACGGCACGCGCGCCGACCAATGGTTGACCCGCCTGGAGGTTCGATGAAGATCAGCGTGTTCGGGCTCGGCTACGTCGGTTGCGTGTCGGCCGCCTGCCTTGCGGCGCGCGGACATGAGGTCGTCGGCGTCGATGTCAATCCGCTGAAGGTGGACCTCGTCCGCAGCGGGCGCGCACCGGTCGTGGAGGAGCGCATCGGCGAGCTGACCGAGGAGGTCGTGCGCGAGGGCAGGCTCCGCGCCACCACCGACGTCACCGAGGCGGTCCTGGACAGCGACGTGTCCCTGGTCTGCGTGGGCACGCCGTCGGCGCCGAACGGAAGCCTGTCGACGACGTTCCTGGAGCGCGTGGCCGAGCAGATCGGCGAGGCGATCGCGCTGCACCCCGGCAGGCACACCGTCGTCTTCCGCAGCACGATGCTCCCCGGCACCTGCCTTGACCTGCTGGTACCCATCCTGGAGAAGTCGTCCGGACGGACCGCCGGCATCGACTTCGGCGTCGCGGTGAACCCGGAGTTCCTGCGTGAGGGCACCAGCGTCCGGGACTTCTTCGACCCGCCGAAGACCGTGATCGGCGAGTACGACGCGGCGTCCGGTGACGTGGTCGCGCAGCTGTACGAAGGCCTGCCCGGCCAGGTGTTCCGGGTCGGCATCCCGGTCGCCGAGATGACCAAGTACGCGGACAACTCCTTCCACGGCTTGAAGATCGCGTTCGCCAACGAGCTGGGCTCGATCTGCCGCGCGCTCGGCCTGGACTCGCACGACGTCATCGACGTCTTCCTCGCCGACACCAAGCTCAACATCTCCCCCGCCTACCTCAAGCCCGGCTTCGCGTTCGGCGGCTCCTGCCTGCCCAAGGACCTGCGCGGCCTGGTCTACGCGGCACGGCGCGCCGACGTCTCCGTGCCGCTGCTGTCGCACGTGCTGCCGTCCAACGAAGACCACCTCAAGCGCGCCTTCGACCTGATCGCGCAGACCGGCAAGCGCAAGGTCGGCCTGTTCGGGCTGTCGTTCAAGCCCGGCACCGACGATCTGCGCGAGTCACCGCTCGTGGAGCTCGCGGAACGGTTGCACGGCAAGGGGTTCGACCTGCGGATCTACGACGCGAACGTGTGCCTGTCGCGCATCATGGGCGCGAACCGCGAGTACATCGAGGCCCGGCTGCCCCATCTCGGCGACCTGCTCAGCAACTCCGCGGAGGACGTGCTCGAGCACGCCGAGGTGTGTGTCGTCGGCACCAAGGACACGGCTGTTCTGCAAGCACTGCAAGGAACCGACCGACTGGTCGTCGACCTCGTCCGCATGCCCGGCGCCGAGAGACGCCGGGCCGAACAGGGATACGTGGGACTTGGCTGGTAGAGCACTCATTCTCGTCGAGAACCTGTCCGTTCCGTTCGACCGCAGGGTCTGGCAGGAGAGCAAGGCCCTGCGCGACGCCGGCTGGGAAGTGCACGTCATCTGTCCACAAGGGACAAAACGGGACACCGAGCCGTACGCGGAGATCGACGGCGTCAGGATCCACCGCTATCCCCTGACCGCGGCCACCGGCGGCCCCCAGGGGTACGTCAAGGAGTACGGCCTCGCGTTGTGGCACACCTACCGCCTGGCCCGTCAGATCGGCAAAGCCGGGAAGATCGACGTCATCCACGCGTGCAACCCGCCGGACCTGCTCTACCTGGTCGCGAAACTGGTGCGCGGCAAGGGCACCAAGTTCATCTTCGACCAGCACGATCTCTGCCCCGAGCTGTACGAGTCGCGGTTCAACCGCGGCCGCGACCTGCTCTACAAGGCCGTGTGCCGCCTCGAACGCTCCACCTACCGGACCGCGGACGTCGTGATCTCCACCAACGAGAGCTACCGCCAGGTCGCGCTCACCCGCGGCGGGAAGCGGCCGGAGGACGTGTTCGTGGTGCGCAGCGCGCCCGCCGTCGAACGGTTCCGCGAGGTGCCGCCTGATCCGGCGTTGAAGCAGGGCAAGAAGCACATGCTGTGCTACCTCGGCGTGATGGGCCCGCAGGACGGCGTCGACTACGCGCTGCGGGCGATCGCCGCGCTGCGCGACGAGCTCGACCGCACCGACTGGCACGCGGTGTTCGTCGGCGGCGGCGACACGTTCGACGAGATGGTCGAGCTGTCGCGGCAGCTGGACCTGAGCGACCTGGTCACGTTCACCGGCCGCATCCCGGACGAGGAGCTGCTGACGGTGCTGTCCACCGCGGACGTCTGCCTGGCTCCGGACCCGTTGAACCCGTTGAACGACGTCTCGACGATGAACAAGATCATGGAGTACATGGCGATGGCCAAGCCCATCGTGTCGTTCGACCTCGTCGAAGCCAAGGTCTCCGCGGGCGAGGCAGCGCTCTACGCGCGGCCCAACGACATCTCGGAGTTCGCGAAGCTCATCTCCGGGCTGCTCGACGACCCCGAGGCGCGCGCCCGGATGGGGCAGCTCGGCCAGGAACGGGTGCGCGGACCGCTGTCCTGGGAGAACTCCCGGAAGGCGTTGCTCACGGCCTACGAGGCGGCGGTCAGATCATGAACACGCCGGTCGCCGTGGTCATCGTGAGCTATCACAGCCAGGACGTCATCGGCGACTGCCTGGTCTCCCTCCCGGACGACGTGCGCGTCATCGTCGTCGACAACGCGTCCACCGACGACACCGTCGCCGTCGTGCAACGAACGCTTCCCCGCGCGGAGATCATCCGCAACCCGGTCAACGCCGGTTTCGCCGCCGGCGTGAACCTCGGCCTCAAGGCGGCCGCCGGCCACGACGTGCTGGTGCTCAACGCGGACATCCGGTTGCATCCCGGTGCGGTCGGCACGCTCCGCGAGGCGTTGGGCGACCGGAGCATCGTCGTGCCACGCCTGGTCGCGCCGGACGGCAGCCTGCAGCACTCGTTGCGGCGCGCGCCGAGCGTGCCGCGCGCGTTGGTCGACGCCCTGATCGGCGGGAACCGGGCCGGTCGGTTCGGGCTCGGTGAGACGATCACGGACCCGAAGCACTACACGCACGCCCGGTGCGCGGACTGGGCGACCGGCGCCGCGTGGCTGATCTCGCGCCACTGCGTCGACCAGATCGGGTTGCTGGACGAGCGGTACTTCCTCTACTCGGAGGAGACCGAGTACATGCTGCGGGCGGGCGGTGTGTGGTTCGAGCCGCGCGCGGTCGCCACCCACATCGGCGGTGAGGTGTCCACGTCACCGCGGTTGTACTCGATCCTCAGCACGAACCGGGTGCGGCTGCACCGCGAACGCAAGGGCGCGTTCGCGGCGTTCTTCATGTGGCTCGCGGTGGTCGTCAACGACGTCATGCGGTCTCGCGACCCCAAGCACCGCAGGGCATTGCGCACCCTGTTCGGCATGCCCGCCTGGCCGCTGGACGAGACCGGACCCGCCTACGTGTGCTTCTCGGCGCAGGACTGGTGGTACCACAACCGGGCGCACTCGGACTTCCAGCTGCTGCGGCGCGTCGCCGAACACCGGAAGGTGTTGCTGGTCAACAGCATCGGCATGCGCATGCCGTCGCCGGGCAAGAGCACCCAGTTCCTGCGCCGCATCCTGCGCAAGGCCAAGAGTGTGGCGATGCTGGTGCGCAGGCCGTTGCCGAACTTCTACGTGATGACGCCCCTGCCGTTGCCGTTCTACGGCAGTCCGTTGGTGCGCAAGCTGAACTCGGTCCTGGTGCGGTTCCAGGTGCGGGCGGTGTCGTGGTTCCTGCGCCTGGGCACGCCGGTCTTCGTGGTCACCATCCCCACCGCGTGGGACGTGGTGCAACCCATGCGCCGCAAGGGCTTGCTGTTCAACCGCAGCGACCGGTTCTCGGCCTTCCCCGAGGCGGACCAGACCACGATCGCCGCGCTGGAGAACCAGCTGCTGTCCCGTTCGGACACCACGCTCTACGTCAGCCGCGCACTGCTCGACGAGGAGAGCGGGCTGACCGGTGACCGCGCGCACTTCCTGGACCACGGCGTGGACCTCGACCACTTCACCCGGCGGACCGACCTGCCGGCCGACATCGCGGCGATTCCCGGTCCGCGCATCGGTTTCTTCGGCGGCCTCGACGACTACCTCGTCGACTTCGACCTGCTCGAACGGGTCGCCGCCGAGTTCCCGGAGGCCTCCGTCGTCCTGGTCGGCGACACCAGCATCTCCATGGAGCGGTTCGAGAAGTACCCGAACCTGCACTGGCTCGGCTTCCGCGACTACGAGCAGATCCCCGGCTACGGCTCGGCGTTCGACGTGGCGATGATGCCGTGGCAGGACAACGACTGGATCAAGCACGCGAACCCGATCAAGATGAAGGAGTACCTGGCGCTCGGCCTCGCCGTCGTGAGCACCGACTTCCCCGAGGTGCGGCGCTACTCCGACTTCATCCGGATCGCGCGGAACCACGACGAGTTCGTCGGCCTCGTCCGCCAGACGTTGCGCGACGGCGGCCCGAAGTCGCCGGAACAACGCCGCGCGGCCGTGCTGACCGCGTCCTGGGACTCCCGAGCACGCGAGCTCATGCGGCTCGCGGAAGAACGGTGACGACATGTGCGGAATCGCGGGCATCCGCCGGTTCGACGGCCGGGCCGCAGACCCCGGACTGCTGGCCGAGATGGCGAAGCTGCTGCACCACCGCGGCCCGGACGACAACGGCGTCTGGACCGAGGGGCCGGTCGGCTTCGCGCACACCCGGTTGTCGATCATCGACCTGGCCGGGTCGCCGCAGCCGATGGCCGGGGCGAGCGGGTCCACGCACATCGCGTTCAACGGCGAGATCCTCAACTACCGCTCGCTGCGGGACCAGCTGACCTACCCGTTCCGCACCACCGGCGACACCGAAGTGCTGCTCGCGTTGTACGAGCAGCACGGCGCCGCTGGGATCAGCAAGCTGCGCGGGCAGTTCGCCTACGCACTGCACGACTCGAGCACCGGCGAGACGCACCTCGTGCGCGACCGGCTCGGCATCCTGCCGCTGTACTACTACCGCGACGACGAGCTCTTCGCGTTCGCCTCGGAGATCAAGGCGCTGCTGCCGGTGATCGGCACCCCCGAGATCGACGCCGAGAGCCTGCACGACTACCTGGCCCACCGCTCCGTCCCCGCGCCGTACACGCTGCTGCGCGGCGTGCGGAAGCTGCCGCAGGGCCACCACCTCGTGGTGGGCCGGGACGGATCGGTGCGGTCGGCCCCGTACTGGGAGCTGGCCCGCGAGCCGGACACGCTCGACGTGTCGCCGGAGGAGGCCGTGCGGCTGCTCGACGAGGCGTTGACGTCGTCGGTGCGCGAAGCGCTGGTGGCCGACGTGCCGGTCGGCGCCTACCTCTCGGGTGGCGTCGACTCGTCGCTGATCACCGCGCTGGTGGCGCGTGAACGCGACGGCGCCGCACTGCACACGTTCTCCGCCGGCTTCGGTGACCCGCGGGTGGACGAGCTGCCGTGGGCGCGCAAGGTCGCGACCCTGCTCGGCACCGTGCACCACGACGTCGTCGTCACCGCGGGCGACTTCCGGGACAGCTGGGCGAAGCTGAGCTGGCACCGCGACGCGCCGCTGTCCGAACCGGCCGACGTTGCCGTGTTCCGGCTGGCCGAGCTGGCCCGCCGCGACGTGAAGGTGGTGCTGTCCGGCGAGGGCAGTGACGAGCTGTTCGGCGGCTATCCCAAGTACCGCTTCGCGCTGCCGACCCGCGTGGGCGGTCCCGGCGCGCTGCTGCGGCGACTGGAGCGGATGCTGCCCGCGAGCAGGGCGAAGATGGGCATCGCGCTGCGCGCGCTGGCCGAACCGGGCCACGCGGAGCGGATGCGCGGCTGGTTCGCCCCGTTCACCGTGGCGGAACGCGCGGCGCTGCTCGGCGGGCCGGCCACGCGGTCCGTGCTGGCCCCGTACGAGAACGGCCGCGGTGACGCGTTGCGCCGCATGCTCTACGCCGACACCCACACCTGGCTCGCGGACAACCTGCTGGAGCGCGGCGACCGGATGTCGATGGCCGCGTCGCTGGAGCTGCGGCCGCCGTTCCTCGACCACCGGGTGGCCGAGCTCGCGTTCCGCCTGCCGAGCTCGGTGAAGGTGCGCGGCGGGATGACGAAGTGGGTGGTCAAGGAGCTCGCGCGGCGGCACCTGCCCGCCGACGTGGTGGACCGCCCGAAGGTCGGGTTCAAGGTGCCGCTCGACGCGTGGTTCCGCGACGGCCTGCGCGACATGGCGTTCGACCTGCTGACCGGCCCGTCGTCCTTCGTCGGTGGCACCTTCTCCCAGCAGGCCGTCCGCGCGTTGCTCGACGACCACTCGTCGGGATCGCGCGACGAGCAGCCGCGGCTGTGGACGCTGCTGTCGCTCGAGGTGTGGCACCGCGAACTGTCCGGGCGGACAGTGGCAGGGCACCGCTGAACCCTGAAGGGGCCGGTAGATGAAGGTCGAGACCACCAAGCTGGACGGGGTGCTCCTGTTCGTCCCGGAGCCGCACCACGACAGCCGTGGACTGTTCACCCGCACATTCGACGCGACCATCGCCGAGAACCACGGCTTGATCGCGTCTTTCATTCAAGACAGCCAATCGCGATCTTGGCGGGGAACCATAAGAGGAATGCATGGCAGGGCGGGCCAGGGCGAGGCCAAATTGGTGCGCTGCGCACGCGGGGCAGTACACGACGTGATTGTCGATGCCCGTGCGGGATCGCCTACGTTCGGTGACACTCTGAACGTGGTCCTGGATGACGAGAGTTTCCTGACGTTGTACGTCCCACCTGGGTTTCTGCACGGATTCCAGGCGATGACGGAAATCGCGGACGTGTGCTACCGCATAGATCGCGAACATGATCCGGCCGAGGACCTCGCGGTCCGATACGACGATCCTGACCTGGGCATTCAATGGCCGCTACCCGCGGGCGAGATCAGCACCAGAGATCAGTCGGCCGGCAGCTGGGCAGAGTTGTGCGCACGACTTGATCAATAGCGACAGTTGTGTTCTTGAAACCTCATCGTTATCGTTCCGCGGGTCCACAGGGGGCATGTCAAATTGACATAGATCCGACAACGATGGAGTAACTTCTGATGCGACGGGTCCTCCTGTCCGCACTGCTCGCCGGAGTCACGGCAGCGACCGTGACGGCGTGCCAGCAGAGCGATGCGGCTCCCGGCACGCCGACATCGAGCACAACGAGTTCCTCGGCCGAGACGACGACGACAACGACGACGACCGAGAGCTCTTCGGCCGCGCCCACGACGACCGCGAAGCCGACCACCACGACCACCCAGAAGCCGGTCGTCACCCTGCCCACGAGTGGCGGCCGATGCACCGCGTTCCCCACCCCGGCCTGCACCGGGGTCCCCGCCGGCACCGCGCTCACGAAGATGGAGCTCGGGGAGGGCGGCGCGGTCAAGGTCACCCAGCCCGGCACCGTCATCGACGGCAGGCACGTCACAGGTGACCTGGTGATCAACGCCGACAACGTGGTCGTGCGCAACAGCCAGATCGACGGCGCCGTGGTCAACGAGGACGGCGCGCGCAGGCAGTACACGTACTCGATCACCGACTCCACCGTCGGGCCGGCGAGCGGCTGCCTGACCGCACCCGCCATCGGCATGGGCAGGTACACCGCCACCCGCGTGCACGTCCGCGGTCACGGCGACGGTTTCCGCGCCTCGGGCGACGCCATCCGGATCGACGACTCGTACGTCAAGCTCTGCTCGAACCCCGGAGACCACTCCGACGGCATCCAGCAGTACCAGACCGGCGGCGGCCTGGTGATCAACCACACGACGTTCGACCAGCGCTCGGCCACGTCCGTGACAGCGCCGATCGACATCATGGACTCCCAGTCCAGGGACGTCACGATCACCAACAACCTGGTGATGGGCGGCACGTACAGCGTCTACTTCCGCAACACCACCGGCACGCGGGTCTTCCACAACAACCGGGTGGTCGACAAGTCCTGGATCTACGGTCCGACCGAGGCCGACTGCGGCCTGATCGACTGGTCGGGCAACACCATCGTCACCATCGACGGCAACTACAACGTGACGTCGACGGTCGGTCCCTGGAACTGCAAGTAACCCCCGACTCCCCGCTTCAGGACACACACAGTTTTAGGACTCACACAGTGGCGACTATTCGCATTCGCAATGGCGTGCTGGCCGCGGCGGGCCTTGCCGCACTGACCGCCTGCGGCCCCGTCCAGGCGATCGGCAACCCGATCGCGCCCTCCACGAGCATCACCACCGAGACGACGGCGTCCTCCTCCCCCGCCTCGTCGTCGTCCTCGGTGGCTCCCACCACGACCACGACCACGGCACCCGGATCGCCGACGGCGACCGCCAAGCCCACGGCCACGGCCCAGCCGCCGATGACCGGGTTCCCCAACGCCTCCAACACCGGCGTCCCCGCGGGCACGGTGCTGCAGGTCGTCGACGGCGACAAGACGTTCAACGTCGACAACCAGGTGATCACCGGCCTCGAGTTCCGCGGCTTCGTGACCGTGACAGCGCGCAACGTGACGATCCGCAACAGCGTCTTCCGCGGCCGGGCGACCACGTCGAACGGCGCCCTGCTCAACACCGAGCGCGGCTCGGGCACCGTCATCGAGAACTCCGAGTTCGCACCGTCGAACCCGTCGGCGACGCTCGACGGCCTGTGGACCAAGAACACGAGCATCTTCCGCAGCAACATCCACGGCGCCGTGGACGGGGTGAAGGCCAACAGCAACACCCTGATCCAGGACTCCTACATCCACGACATGACCTGGTTCGCGTCCGACCCGAACCAGGGCGGCGGCCCCACGCACAACGACGGCGTGCAGTCGTTCGGCGGTGAGTCCAACGTGACGCTGCGGCACAACACGATCGACATGTCCACCACGAAGAACGCCAACGCCGCGCTGCAGTCCTCCGCGTCGAACACGCGCGTGGAGAACAACCTGCTCGACGGCGGAGGCTGCACGCTGAACTTCAACCACGTGGTCACGGGCGGCAAGCTGACCGGCCTCGCGGTGGTGAACAACCGGTTCGGCCGCAACACCTTCTTCAACTGCCCGATCCTGCTGAGCACCCAGTCGGTCCTGTCCGAGAACACCGGGAACGTCTGGAGCGACACCGGGACGCCCATCCCCGCCGCCCAGGTGCACGACTGAGTTCTCCCCCCAAAGCCGCGCCGCGCTGCGTCACCCGCGGCGCGGCGCGGCGTCCGCGGCCGGCGGAGGTGCGCCGGCAGGAGGACGCGGCACCGGTCCACCGCCGGAAACGGTGACCCGCATCAGCGCACCGGTGCACCCGATCAGGATGAACATCAGGCCGGTGACGGTGTGGAACGAGATCAGGTCGAACGTCGCGGACCCGATCAGCGGCACCACGAGGCTGGCGGCGAGCGCCAGGGCGAGGTGCTGTCCGGTCACCTCCCGGCTGAGGTACCGCACCCGCAGCGTCACGTAGAACGCGGTCAGGATGAGCGCGACGAACGCGACCAGGCCGACGACGCCTTCCTGGACCAGCGTGTACAGGTACTGGTTGTCGAAGATCTGGTGCTTCGGCGCGTACCAGGTGCCGACGCCGCGGCCGAACCAGAGGTTCTTGCTGATCTCCGCCATCGCCGCCGCGTAGTCGTGGGTGCGCCACTTGATGCTCTCGTCGCGGCCGAAGTTCTCGAAGAGGCCGTAGAACGTGCTCAGCAGACCGGGAACGGTCACCTGGATCACGGCCAGGAAGGCCAGACCGATTCCGAGTGCCTGCAGCCGGCGGCGGACCGACCAGCCGAGGAACAGCACGAAACCCACACCGCCGACGCTGAGCACCGCCGAGCGGGAGATGGACATCATGATCCCGAGCGCGATCAGGCCCGCGCACACCCACCAGCGCAGCGCGGGTTCACCGCGGTGCTTGGCCTGGAACCCGTAGTGCGCGGCGATCGGCAGCACCATGGCCATCAGCACGCCGAACTCGATCGCGTGCCCGGTGGTGCCCGCGACGCGGGTCAGCGTCGCGCGTTCGAACGTGTTCTCCAGGATCGAGGTGTAGCGCAGTCCCGGCACCGCGAGGTACTCGGTCAGGTCGAACTTGAACATGAACTGGAACGCGCCGACGATCGCGACGCCCGCGCCGGAGACGACGACGGTCTTCAGCACGAAGTCGATGCGCTCGCGGGAGCGCACGCCGTCGCAGATGCCCAGTGCCATGCCGGCGTTGGCGATGACGAGCACGGCCGCGTGGTCCATCAGCCGCAGTTCGTCGGCGGGCAGGTAGCGGTAGGCGGCGAAGCCGTAGTTGATCATCAACGCGACCAGGTACCAGAACAGCACGGTGCGCACCCCGTTGCGCCCCTTCGCCATGCCCAGCGTGGTGGTCATCTGCGCGCACAGCCAGAGCATGCCGATGCCGAGGCTCGCCACGTCGGCCGGCGTCAGCGAGAGCGGAATGCCGCGCAGCACCAGCCGGGCCGGGGTCAGCATCAGGACGACCGTCAGCACCGCGGCCAGCGTCGCGGCGTCCGCGCGGCGCCCGGTCGGCGGGAGGAACTCCGTGGGCGCCATCAGGCACCGACTGGTTCGGGCGCTCTGGCCTTCTTCGCCTGGGGCCTGGGGCGGTGCCTCTTGCGGTGCGCGAAGCTCTCCGCGGCGTACCCGGAGGCCAGCGCGGTGACGACCCCGAGTCCGAGCGCCGCGGCGGCGGCCCGCACCCTGCTGCCGCCCTGCGTCTCCGGCGTCGTGGGCGGCACGACCTCGGCGACGGTGATGTAGGTCTGCGGCGGCGCCTTCAGCTCCTCCTGCCGCCGCTGGAGCTCGACGCGTGCCTGGGCGGCCACCCGCTGCACGACGGCCTGCGCGGCGTCGCGGTCGCGGCTCTCGCCCATGATGAACACGAAGGGCCCGCTGGTGAGCAGCTCCGGGTTCGTCGACCCGTTCGTCACCTGGTACGTCGTGCGGCCGCCCGGCGCCGCACCGAGCTGGGCCGCCATCTCCGGCGTGCCGAGCGCCTGGATGATCAGCGCCGCGGACGTGCTGAGCCCGCGGTCGAAGTTCAGCAACGGGTTCGTCAGCAGGTCGGGCCGCGGCTTCTCGACGTACTCGGTCGCGCCCGTGAGCGGCGTGGTGAGCACGAGCACCGACGTGGAGACGTAGACGACCGGCACCGACGCGTAGACGGCCGCGCAGCCGCCGAGAGCGAGCAGAAACGCCGGAAGCACCACGTACCACCGCCGGAACAGGACGAGCACCGTCCGCCAGAAGTCCACGTGCGCCCCTTCGCCAATTGTCCTGCCAACCAGAGAATCGCGTTTGGCGTGGTTCCTCGTTACGCCTGCGCGGTAAAGCGTCCCGCCGCCCTTACCAGCACAGGTGATTCGGACGTAACGGGCACCACATCGCGACCGATACCGATGCAGGCGACGTGCCGCACACAACCGCACCTGGAGGCAGTTGGCCATGACCGAACTGGCCGTCATCACGCCGAGTTTCGCCCCTGACGCCGACCTGTTCGCGGAGCTGCACCGCTCGGTTCTCGAGCACACCTCGGACGACACGATCCACCACGTCGTGGTGCCGGCGGCGCACAAGCCCATCTTCACCAGGATGGCGAACCGGCGACTCAAGGTGTGGACTCATCCGGAGCTGGTGCCGCGGCGGTTCGTCCGCCTCCCCACCAAGGGCGGCGTGTGGCTCAACACCCGCCACCCCTGGCCGCCGGTCCGCGGCTGGGTCATGCAGCAGGCCGTGAAGATCGCCATCGCCGCCGTGGTCGAGGCCGACGCGGTGATGATCGCCGACTCCGACGTGGTCCTGCTGCGCGACACCACGATCCGCGACTTCAGCCACAGCGGCCGGCTCTGCCTGTACCGCGAGGAAGGCGCCGTCCACTCCGGACTGGAGCGCCACGTCCTGTGGCACCAGGTCGCCCGCAAGCTGCTCGGCCTCCCGGAGGCGGCGCCGCCCCCTCTCCCGGACTACGTGTCACCGCTGAACTTCTGGGACCCGTCCGTGGTGCGCAAGATGCAGGACCGCATCGCCGACGTGACGGGCCTGCACTGGTTCGACGCCTTCACCCGGCAGCTGCACGTCTCCGAGTTCATCGTCTACGGCGTCTTCGTCGACGAGATGCTCGACCCCTCGTCGAAGCCGCCGTCGAACACCACCATCTGCCACAACAGCTGGGAACGCACGCCCATGGCGATGCAGGAAGCGCTGTCGTTCGGTGAGCGCGTCAACCCGGAGGCCGTCGCGATGATGATCTCCAGCCACTCCCAGACGCCGATGGACGTGCGGCGAGCAGCCGAGAAGCGCTGCGCCGAGAAGGTCTGAGCAGCAACGTAAAACGCCCGGCTGGGACGTCCCAGCCGGGCGTTTTGCGTTGCCAGGTCCTGGCCCGCGTGCTCGGGCACGGCAAAGGCCGGGCGAGAGGCGTGGATCCGCCTTCCGCCCGGTCTTTCGGCGGGTCAGAGCTGTGGCTCGGCCTTCTTCAGACTGCCGTTCCCGTTGTTGCGCACCACCGGCGCCATCTTCACCGTCGGCGGGTCCACCGGCGGAGCGGGACCAGCAGCGGCCTGGCCGTGGTCCTCGTCCTCGGTGGGCCACTTCCGCGGCCGCCGCTGGAACCAGTACGCACCGGCGAGTCCGAAGAGGAAGGACAGGACGAACCCCACCGCGGCCGCCTTGACCTTGGCCGCCAGCAACGCCTCCGGCTCGGACGCGCTCGTCACGTCGACCACGGAGATGAAAGTGGACTCCGGTGCGCCGAGCGCCTTCTGCCGCGCCACGAGCTCGTCGCGGATGCGCTGCTGGGCGCGCACGACGATCCCGCGAGCGTCCTCAAAGGACGTGCTGTCGCCCTCGACGTAGATGAACGGGCCGTTGGTGCCCAGCACGTCCGGGTTGGTGCTGCCGTCGTTGATGATGACGGTGGTCGGCCCGTCCTTCTGCTGCCCCAGCTGCTCGAGGGCCTCGCGCGTGTTCTGCGACTGGATGAGGATGGACGCGGTGGTGCGCAGGCCGTCGTTGAACAACAACAGCGGGTTGGACTGGCCCAGCGGGCGATCCGGCTCCTTGGTGCCTCCGGCCGACGGCGTGGTGAGCACCATGAACGCCGTCGACTGGTAGTGCGTCGGCAGGACTATGAATGTCAGCACGCCGATCAGAACACTGCCGGCGATGACCGGCGGTCCGATGTACCTGCGCCTCAGGAGGCCGAGGACGATCTTCCAGAAGTCCATTTTTCCCCTAGTGGCCTCGTGCACCCCTGTGTACCACAAATCGCGATCCTCGCGATTCCTGTTACACGGGCCGGGCCGTGAGGAGCCGAACGACCTTGCGCGCACGACGCCGCAACACCATCGACTGGCGGCGTGCGTACATCCGCAGAACGGCCGCACGGGCGTCGGCCACCTGGGCGGGCGTCAGCCCCGCCGAAGGGAGCCACCGCAGCATCTCCGCGATCTGCAGCGTGTTCGCGCACCGGGACCGCCACACCGGCACGTCGAGCCGGCGGGCGACCGCGGACAGCCGCTCGCTGCGCCAGTTGCGGTGCGCGAGCACCTCCGGGACGTGTGCCCACGGGCCGGCGAGCGCGAGCTTCGTCGCGAAGACCTCGTCCTCCTTCAGCATGTTGCGCCGGGCGATGGCGACAACGGGCTCGCGGCGCATCATGCTGTAGAGCGGGTCCAGGGCCAGGTGGGTCTCGGTGAGCATGCGCAGCATCTCGGCGAACCGGGTGACCGGGTCGTCGGACGAGAGTCCGGAGCCCAGGTAGGGAGCCGTCTCCGTGACGCCGTCCGCGCCGGTGTAGGCGACCTGCGAGGACACCAGCAGCAGCCGCGGGTCCGCCTGGAACTCCTTGACGCCGCGGGACACGCAGTGCGGTTCGAGGTAGTCGTCGTCACCCATCCACCGGAACAGCTCGCCGCGTGCGTGCGCGGCCGCGAACATGAAGTTGTTCAGCAGTCCTCTGTTCTCGGGGTGCCGGTGGTAGACGATGCGCGGGTCGGCGGCAGCCAGCGCGCGGCACACCTCCTCGGTGCCATCGGTGGACGCGTTGTCCGAGATGACGAGCTCGAGGTCCGTGTGATCCTGCGCGAGGACGGTGCGCACGGCCTTCTCGATCCGCTGTTCGCCGTTGCGGGTCGGGAGGCAGATGGACACCAGAGTCATACCAGGCTCTCCTTCCGGGCCGCGAGGATCTGCGGCCCGACGATGGCGGCGTACACCAGCACGCCCGCGCCGCCGGCGACGACCAGCGGCAGCAGCACGCCGGGACCGACCAGCCTGCCCACCACGATGATCACCACGCCGGACAGCACGGCACCGAGGACCGGACGCACCAGCCGCGGCCACATGGGCAGCATGCGCACGCCCGCGCGGTGCAAGGCCAGCACGGCCAGCGGCAGCGCGACCACCAGGACCACCACTGCGTGGCCGATGGCGGCACCGCGGATGCCGTCGGCGGATGCCGCGTAATACAGGACGGGCACCAGGACGACCGCCCAGGACAGGTTCAGCCACACGGTCGCGCGGGTGTTGCCCTGCGAGGTGAGGATGTCGAACGCCAGCGAGATCAGCATCCGGCCGACCATCAGCACGGCCAGGAACCGGAGCACGCCCGCGGCCTGGTCCCACCGCTCGCCGTAGAGCAACGCGATCATCGGGTGCGCCAGCGTCGCCATCAGCACCGCCAGCGGCAGCACGACGGCGAGCAGCAGTGGCACGGACCGTTGCACGCCAACCGAAAGCGTGTCGGCGCCGGACACGTCGTTCTCCGCGAGCCGGGAGAACGACGGGATCGACACCCACCGCACCGCGGTGCCGATCAGGCCCGGCACCCAAGTGGACACGTTGAACGCCAGCAGGTAGTAGCCGAGCGCCTCTGGTCCGAGCAGGTCGCCGACGATCACGTAGTCGGCGTTCACCAGCACCGCCTCGATGCCGAGCGACACCGCGAGCGGCAGACCGAACTTGAGCAGGCGGCGCGACACCGCGCGGTCGAGGTCCAGCTGGAACGGCAGGGCGGCGCGGATCCACACGATGACGCCGGTGACCACGGACGCGGCCAGCTGGCCGACCGCGAAGCTGTACGGCCCGGCACCGTTGGCGGCCAGCGTGATCGCGAGGGTCGCGTTCACGACGAAGCCGCACGCGTTGGCCATCATCAGCTTGTGCTGCTCGAACCGCCGCAACAACGTGCCGGCGCGGACCGCGGTGATGCCGTCGATCAGGATGACCGCCGTCAGCAGGCGCACCACACCGGTGGCCTCCGGACTGCCCGACAGCGCGGCGAACGACGGTGCCAGGAACCAGAAGATCGCGTACACCCCGGTCGAGAACACGATCGCCATCGTGGTGGCGGTCGCGACCATCTCCTCCAGCCTGCCCCGCCACTGCACGGTCGCCGCGATGATGCCCGCGTCGTTGATGTGCATGACGAACTGCGTCGCCGCGAGCGCAATCGCGTACATGCCGAAGTCGGCAGGGGTGAGCAGGCGTGCCAGCACCAGGCCCATGGCGAAGGAGCCGACCTTGGTCGCGAGCGTGCCGAGGAAGCTCCAGCGCAGGCCGCGGCCCGCCTTGCTCCCGATCGAGACGGCCTCAGCTCGCGCCTCCCGTTCATCCAGCGTCATCAGACGGACTCCACCCGTTCCAGCCAGATCTCGCGCCAGAAGGGCACGAACTCGCGAGGGCAGTTGCCGTTGTAGAAACCGGCGCAGATGTTGTCCTCGAGGATGATGCAGGGCGACTTCATCTTCAGCATCCGCCCGGTCGGCTCGTCGATGCACCGGTCCACGCGCGCCTTGACCCGCGCGGTCTGGCCGCAGTAGCGGGCCATCTCCTCCTCGAACCCGAGACCGCGGTTGAGCCGCTGCTCGTTGAGCGTGGACATGATGAACTCCTTGGACTTCACCCTGACCAGCTCACCGGGCTGCAGGTCGAGCGCACCGGTCGGGGTGCGGCCGGACAGCATGCCCTTCACCCAGCCCCAGCGCAGGCCCTCCTTGATCCACAGCCTGCGCGGCAGCTTCTTCTGGCTGAAACCCTGGTACTTGTTGAACAACTGGATCAGGAAACCCCGGATCGTGGCCGGCACGCCGGCGTTGCCGGTCCGCACGTCCTCGACGTACTGGCGCACGTCCTTGATGCCCAGGCACGCCGGCGCCGCCCGCAGCAGCTCGGTCGCCTGGCAGGAGAACAGCTCCTCGCCCTCGGCGGAGGGCGGCTTGCGCGTGTTGACCTCCAGCAGCGGCAGCAGGATCTGGCCGTCCGACCGCGCCGCCGAAGGCTGCTCGGCCGGGCCGACCTTGCGCAGCCACGCTTCCTTCCAGTACAGCGAGCACGCGGTCTGACAGCCGCCGTGCGCCTCACCGTCGCATCGTGCGCCGGTCAGGTGCACGGCATTGTTCATCCTCCGCATGCCGGTACCGCTGATCGTGTCGCACAGCTTGTGCGCCACCTTGTGCACGGTGAGGCGTTTCCCGCAGAACGCCACCATCTCCGGCATGAACGGCAGGTTCTCGAGCTCCCCCCGCTCGTCCAGTGTCGCGTGGATTTCCTCGGCGCTGAGGACCTCCACGAGGTCTCCCACCCGCAAGCCCATACCCGTCACTCCTTCACCAGGCCCGCGTCGTGCAGAGCGCGAGCCGCGTCCGCGATCGTTGGGAACGGCAACCCCGACTTGCGCGCCACGTCGAGGAGGCTGTGCTCGCCGTCCGAGAGGTTGAGCACCCAGAGCATCGCCAGCTGGGCTTGTTTCGTGTCACTGCGACCGCCGAGCGACTCGTAGAGCCCGCGCCTGCCGAGCTGCGGCTCGCCGTACGGGCTCTGGTTGACGTACGTGCGGTTGCGGTCCAGCACGCCGACGACCTCCCACAGGGTCTCCAGCGTGTCCGTCATGGCGTCCGGTGACACGAAATCCGGGTTGTCGCCCGACGTGTGGTACTCGGGATATCCCGCGTAGGGCGTGCGGGTCAGCGACCCGACGCCGAGGTTGAAGCCGGGTGAGCAGTACTGCCGCTCGTCGTAGCCGTACGGCGAGAAGCCGACGATCGAGTGGGGCCGGCCGGACGTCTCCAGCACGTGCTGGACCACCTGGTCGATCTCCGCGTCACCGCGGCGGCTCTTCTTGTAGGTCAACGGTCCCTGGTCGCCCGCGCAGGCGAGCACCACGCCGTGCTTCACCCGCTCGATCGACGCGAAGTTGCGCGCCAGCCACGTGATCGCGCCGATCGTGCCCGGCGCGAAGATGAACCGGTAGGTGTACCAGGGGTTGTTCAACCGCGCCGCCAGCTCGACGGCCACCGCGATGCCGGCCAGGTTGTCGTTGGCGAGCGACGGGTGGCACACGTGGCAGGTGATGATCACCTCGTCGGACACCTGACCACGCACCACGTGCTCGGCGTAGGTGAGGTGCCCGTCGGTCAGCGAAGAGTCGATCACGACCTCGTACGGGCCGGCGGGCAGCGCCTGCAACGCGTTCTCGCTGAGGCAGAACCCCCACGTCGGCGAGTAGTACGAAGTCCGGTACGGCACCAGGTCCGGTTGTTCGGGGAGCGTGTGCAGATGCGGCCGCAGCTCCTCGAAGGACATCCACCCGCGCACCGGCACGCTGTACCCGACCAGGTGCAGGTTGAGCGCCTGGAAGTCGATCAGCCGGTTTCCGGTGGCGTCCGCGACGTAGGCGTCGCGGACGTTCCACTCCTGCGGGACGGTCCAGTCGAGGACCTGGGTCCCCGTGGGGACCTCGTGCACGTCCAGGTCGAGCGCCTCCCCCAGCACCGCCAGCGTCTCCCGGACACCATCTCCGGTGATGCTGCGGCACAACGGGTAGAGCCGCTCGACCAGTTCGTGCATGCGCCTGCCAACGGTCATCGAACAACCCTCAGGGAGGAGTCGATCTCCCCCGTCTGCTTGCGGTCGGACAACCAGGCGAGCCGGGTGTAGCGGTGCGCGAAGTCCGTCTCGGTGAGCCCGAACCGCTGATACGCCTCGATCAGCTCGAGCGCACCCGCCTTGACCGTCCACCGCGCCACGTAGTCCGGCAGCGCCGCCCGGATCCGCGAGAAGTCGACGCGGTAGGACCGGGGGTCGGCGCCGTTCTCGCCCGTGATCACCAGCTTCGACCCTGGCACCGCCTCGACCACCTCGTGGGCGATGTCGGCCACGGTCAGGTTGTTCTGCTCGGTGCCGACGTTGAACGCCTTGGCGTGCACCGCTTCCCGTGGCGCTTCCAGCACCTGGAGGAAGGCGTCCGCGATGTCGAGCGCGTGCACCAGCGGCCGCCACGGCGTGCCGTCGGAGAGGACCCGCACCTCGCCGGTGAGGTGCGCCCGCCCGACCAGGTTGTTCAGCACGATGTCCGCGCGCAGCCGCGGCGAGAAGCCGAACGCCGTGGCGTTGCGCAGCGACACCGGGGTGAAGTGGTCGTCCGCCAGGGCAACCAAGTCGTCCTCGACGCGGACCTTGGACACGGCGTACGGGGTGACCGGACGCAACGGCGCGTCTTCGTTCACGAGATCGTCGCCGCCGGACGCGCCGTAGACGGAACATGTTGACGCGTACAGGAACCTGCGCACGCCGGCGTCCTTGGCCTGCTTCGCCAGCGACACGGAGGCGTGGTGGTTGATGTCGTAGGTGAGCTCGGGGGCGAGCGAGCCCATCGGATCGTTGGACAACGCGGCGAGGTGGACCACGGCGTCCACTCCGGACAGAACGTCGTCGGTGACATCCCTGAGGTCGACCGCGTGACCACGCGGATCGATCGGCACTGTGCCGAGGACGCAGTCAGCGAAGAGACCGGAGTCGAGCCCGATCACTTCGTGACCCGCGCCTGCGAGCACAGGAGCCATCACAGTGCCCAGATAGCCCTGGTGCCCGGTGAGCAGAACGCGCATCTCGGTTCAGCCTCCTGCTAGGTCGAGAACCAACTTGTTGACGTGGAACGCTTCCGCGTAGTGCGCCTTGCACTCGATACCGCGGATCCGAGCAAGCCCCAGGAACGCCTCGCGGTCGTACCAGGGCCTGCTGCGCTGAGACCCGTAGTGCTGTTGCAGCAGCACCACCTTCGCCTCGGCGAGGTCGGTCGTCAGCGGTTGGTACACCGAGGGACGACCGAGATCGCCGTCCCACTTCACGATCTCGTACCCCAGCGCCAGGTGGTCCCGGAACGCTTGCGGCACGAGCTCGGCCAGCCCTCGGTGGTCCTGGTGGGCGTCGTGCACGTTGGGCGCGATCACCAGCTGTGGGTCGGTGCGCGACGCCAGTTCGTGCACCGAGCTCTTCACCTCGTCCCAGTGCGCGGGCAGCCGGCCATCGGGCATCTTGCCCACGGTCAGGTGGAGATCGGCGTCCGGGCAGAACGCCGTGAGCGCGGCGAACTCCTCGTCCTCCCGCTCCGTCCCACCGCCCGAGAGCACGAGCGCGTCGACCCGGACGCCCGGTCGCGCCCGGCAGATCGCCAGCAGCGTGCCGCCCGCGCCGATCGCGATGTCGTCGCAGTGCGCGCCGAGCGCGACGATCCGGTCCAGGCCGGCGAGCTGGGGAACGATCATGCGGTCTGCCCCGCCTTCTTCGGCTCCCACAACGCCCACGGCCGGTCTCCGCGCGAGTAGGCCTCGTCCAGCGCGACCCGCTCGCGCACGGTGTCCGTCGGCTTCCAGTAACCGCGGTGCGGATAGGCGAGCAGCCGCCCGCGCTTGGCCAGCTCGGCGCAGCCGTCGGCGACGAGATCACCGCCGACCGGGATGTGGTCGAAGATCTCCTGCGTCAGCACGAAGTAGCCGCCGTTGACCCACAGCGGCATCTCGGTCACCGGCGCGATGGCGCCGACCAGGTTCTGCTCGCCGAGGTCGATGCAGTGGAAGGTGCCGGGAGGCGGCACCACCATCATCGAGGCGCCGGCACCCGATGCGACGAAGCGGTCGACGATCTCCGGCAGCGGTGCGTCCGTCAGCACGTCCGCGTAGTTCGCCAGGAAGATCTCGTCACCGTCGAGGTGATCGCGCACGCGGCGCAGCCGTTCCCCGATGGGCGAGTCGATCCCGGTCTGCACGAACGAGATCGACCAGTCCGAGATGTCCGTGGACAGCAGCTCGACCTGACCGTTGCGGAGCACGAAGTCGTTGGACGTCGTTTCCTGGTAGTTGAGGAAGAAGTCCTTGATGTGGTGCGCCCCGTAGCCCAGGCAGAGGATGAAGTCGGTGTGCCCGAAGTGGGCGTAGTACCGCATCACGTGCCAGATCAGCGGCCGCGGGCCGACGAGCTGCATCGGCTTGGGGGCGTCGCCGGGAGTCCCGGACCGCATCCGCGTGCCGTAGCCACCGCAGAACAGAACGACCTTCACGGTCTCACCACTTCCAGGGCCGGGATGGGGAAGACCAGCTGTCCGCCCCAATCGGACACATAGGACAGTTGAGCAACGAGCTCGTCACGCAGGTTCCACGGCAGCACGAGGACGTAGTCGGGCTTGTCCTCGGCGATGCGGTCCGGGTGCAGCACCGGGATGTGCATGCCGGGGGTGTACTTGCCGTGCTTGTAGGGGTTCCGGTCGACCGTGTAGGCCAGGAGGTCCGTGCGGATGCCGCAGTGGTTGAGCAGGGTGTTGCCCTTGCCGGGTGCTCCGTAGCCCACGACGGTCTTGCCGTCCTCGGCCGCCCTGATCAGGAACGCCAGCAGGTCGCGCCGGACCTTGGCGATGCGCGCGGCGAACTCGGCGTACCCGGAGAGCTCGTGCAGGCCGGCCGCCTTCTCCCGCTCCAGCACGTCCAGCACCGCCTTCGACGGCTCGTCCGCGACCTCCGCGGGCCTGGCCCACAACCGGATCGAGCCGCCGTGGGTCGGCACCAGCTCCACGTCGACCAGCGCCAGTCCCCCCGTCGCCAGCGCGCGTTGCGCCGAAGCGACCGTGTAGTACTGGAAGTGCTCGTGGTAGATCGTGTCGTACTGGTTCAGCTCGATCAGCGTGAGCAGGTGCTGCACCTCGATGCTCACCCAGCCGTCGTCGGCGACGAGCGCGCGCAGACCCTGGGTGAACCCCACGACGTCCGGGATGTGGGCGTAGACGTTGTTGGCCACCACCAGATCCGCCGGGCCGTGCTGCTTGCGCACCGCGGCGCCGGTCTCCGGCGTGAGGAACTCGGTGATGGTGGGGACGCCCTTGTTCCGCGCGGCCTGGCCGACGTTCACCGACGGCTCGACGCCCAGACAGCGGATCCACTTGGCCACCACGTGCTGCAGCAGGTAGCCGTCGTTGGAGGCGACCTCCACGACGAACGAGTCGGTGCCCAGCCGGAGCCGGTCGACCGCGCCGTCCACGAACCGCTTCGCGTGGTCGACCCACGACGACGAGTAGGAGGAGAAGTAGGCGTACTCGGTGAACGTCTCCTCCGGCGTGATCAGCGGAGGGATCTGTGCCAGCCAGCACTCCTCGCACACGCGCAGGTGCAGCGGGTAGGTGACCTCCGGCTCGTCCAGCTGTTCGGCAGTGAGGATCGTTTCGCACGGCGGCGTCACACCCAGATCGGCGACACTCGCCATGCTGGTCGAGCCACAAAGCCTGCAGGTGGTCATCAGTAAGCTCCCTCGCCGCTCAGCACCGCTCTCACGGTCTTCCACAAGATCACCGCGTCGAGCGCGAGTGACCAGTCCTCGACGTAGCGCAGGTCCAGGCGCACCGACTCCTCCCAGGAGAGGTCGCTGCGGCCGCTCACCTGCCACAGCCCGGTCAGGCCCGGTTTCACCAGCAGCCGGCGGCGCACCTCGGGTCCGTACTTCGCGCTCTCCTCCGGCAGCGGCGGCCGCGGGCCCACCAGCGACATGTGGCCGGCCAGCACGTTGAACAGCTGAGGCAGCTCGTCGATCGAGTAGCGGCGCAGGATCTGGCCGACCTTGGTGATGCGCGGGTCCTTGCGAATCTTGAACAACAGGCCGGCGCCCTCGTTCGCCGCGGCGAGCCGGGTGCGCAGCGCGTCCGCGTTCGTCACCATCGTGCGGAACTTGACCATGGTGAACTCGCGGCCGCCCTTGCCGGTCCGCTTCTGCGTGTAGAACACCCGGCCGCGGCTGTCGACCATGATCGCGACCGCGACCAGGAACAGCAGCGGTGCCAGGAACAGGAGCAGCAGCGCCGCGCCGACGCGATCCACGGCTTCCTTGACCATGCGGCGGAAGCCGGTCAGCGTCGGCTCGCTCACCCGCAGCAGCGGCATGCCGAGCACACCGCTGACGTGCAGCCGGGGTCCTGCCACGTCCATCAGGCCGGGCGCGACGACCATCTCGGTGCCGGTGCCCTCGAGGTTCCACGCGAGCTGCTGCAGCCTGCGGGGCGTCCAGTAGGTGTCCGGGGTGATGGCGACGATCCGGTACCCGCCGCGCTGCACGTGGTCGGCGAGGTCGAGGTACTGGCCGACGACAGGCACGTCGTCGATGTTGGTGCCCGTGAGGCCGCGGCCGTCGGGCGTGCAGATCGCCTCGACGCTCCAGCCGACGTGCGAGGCGACGCGCGACCGCGAGATCAGGTCGGCGACCATCAACGGGTCGCCCGCGGCGAGCACCGGCAGCAGGCAGTCGCCGCCGGCGCGGCGGCGGTGCAGCAGCCGCCGCAGCACGTAGCGCTGCGGGAACGCGAGCAGGGCGATGGCGGGGACCACGACGAAGACCCAGAGCCGGGCGCCGGGTATGGCCATGGCGAGCGCACCGAGCCCCAGAACGACAACGGCGCCGAACAGTCCCCGGCCCAGCCGGGTGAACTCTTCGGCGCCCTGTCCCAACACCGCGGTGTTCCACACGCGGCACACGGCCAGCGAGGCCATGACGACCGCGACCGTGATCGACTCGAGCGCGAGCAGCTCGAGCGGCGAGACCTCGTCGTGGCGGGAGACCAGCACGCTTCCCACCGTCAGCACCACGACGAGCGTGGCCACGAGATCGCTGACTATGACCTGTCTTCGGTATCTCGGTTCCCAGGCTTTGAGCGGTGAACGTCCGGAAGCCCCGTAGCCGGCAAACCCCACCGCGGGCCTGTCGGCCACAGTCTTTCCGGTGGCGGGTCTCCGTCTGGTCGGGTGGACCTGTTCACTCATCGCGATGATCTCCCCGGTTTCAGCTGCGGTCGGCGGACGTGCTGGAGCACCAGGGCATCCCCGAGGACCCTGTGGAGCAAGCTTTTACTTGGCGCGCACCGCATCTCTGGCCGGTGCTTGCAACCTTGATTCGCACGACTCGGCATCGGCGTTACACGGATCCGAGGGGCAACAAGAAAAACTTCACATGAGCACGCTACGAATGCGGATTCCAGCGCAGCGTGACTCCGGGGCCAGGCGAGCGAGAAAAGTCCTGGCGTGCACCAATCCCGAAAGTCCACTGAGGACGCGCACGTTTCAGGTCATCAGTATCGGCGCTCGAGCCCGGAGCGTTACAGCCGAAGCCGTTCGTCCGCACGAAATACATCCACACGGAGGTAACCATCGGATACCAGACGCCGACGCGGTGTCAGCACCGGTGATCTCTGCACCGCCGAGCGGAGTAATCATTCAGCGCGGGATCGCAAACGTGCGGAACTACCAATTCGAGGTCTTCCGGCACTACCGGCCAGGGGCTCGGCAACACCGGCCCGGCAAAGAAACGGACGGCTGCATCCGACCGTGTGAGACGCGGATCACCTTGCGGTCACGCGACGAGCACCGAGACGAGTGCCCCACCGGCCTCGAATAGTCCAAGCGGGACCGGATGCCGGCGGGGCGGCGGCGTACGGCAGCCGGACGCCCACGCACAGTAGGGCCGCAGGCGCGTTTCCGGAGGATCGCGCACCACGGATGACGGAAGGCGGTCAGCCGGCCTGAGTCATTTCCCTATGACCGCACGGAAACCGAAACTTCCTCTGCCCCGACGACCACGACGTCACCGGTGCGCAACTGCGCGCCGCGCCGGTTCTCGACGCGGCCGTTCACGTGCACCTCGCCGTCCTCGATCAGTTCCTTGGCGTGCACGCCGTCCTCGGCCAGGCCCGCCAGCTTGAGGAACTGGCCGAGCCGGATCGGCTCCTCGCGGATCTCCACGGTACGCATGGGTCGATCATCCCAGCAGACGGGAGCCTCCACCTGTCCGGGTGCCGAGATCGAACTTGAACGTCCCAGATGGACACCGGTCGATCGATGCAGAAGGCACGAGAGTCGTGACTACCGAACGGAAACCGATGGTGACGGTCAGAACACGGCGTAACGCCAACACTTTCCCGTGAGATGCATCGGGCATCCACCGCCGCTGTGCCGAGGAGGCCCGAGCAAGTGAGTCGCCCGCCCAGGTTGGTCTCCGTGCTGACCGTGCTCGTACTCGCCATGGCCCTGGCCGTGTCGTCGCAGCCGAGCTTTGCCGCGCCACCCACCGACTTCCAGAAGTCGCTCATCGTCGGGGACGGCCTCGACGGGCCGTCCGGGTTCGAGATCGCGCCGGACGGCCGGATCTTCGTGCTCGAGCGCTCCGGCAAGATCAAGGTCGTGAAGAACGGCGTGCTGCTGCCGACTCCGTTCGCGGACCTGCCGTCGGAGGACACCGGTGACCGCGGCCTCATCGGCATCGCGTTCGACCCGGACTTCGGTACAGCCAACCACTTCGTGTACTTCTACTACACGGGCCACGACCTGCTGAACCACCTGGTGCGCTTCGACGCGTCCGGTGACGTCGGGCAGAACGGGCCGTTCCAGCTCTTCCAGACGACGTCGCCGTCGAACCTGCTGCACGTGGGCGGCAGCATCCGCTTCGGCCCGGACGGCAAGCTGTACTTCGCGGTCGGCGACAACGGCACGCCCGCGAACGCACAAATGCTCGACAACCCGCACGGGAAGATCCTGCGCATCAACAAGGACGGCTCGATCCCGCCGGACAACCCGTTCGTCGGCCAGCCGGGCAAGCTCGCCGCGATCTGGGCGTACGGCCTGCGCAACCCGTGGCGGTTCCAGTTCGACAGCGCGACCGGCGAGCTCTTCGGCGGCGACGTCGGCGACTTCGGCTGGGAGGAGCTCAACCACCTCCAGCGGGGCCGCAACTACGGCTGGCCGCTCAAGGAAGGTGTCTGCCAGGCGGACTGCGCCGGCTTCACCGACCCGATCCACGCCTACCCGCACGCCGGCCAGTCCGCCGCGATCACGGGTGGCCCGATCTACCGGGACGACCTGTTCCCCGCCGACTACAACGGCTCGCTGTTCTTCGGCGACTACGCGCAGGGGTGGATCAAGCGCGCGAAGCTCGACGGCAACGGCAACGCCACCTCGGTCGAGGACTTCGACCTGCAGGCCGGCAGCGTCGTCGACATGAAGATCGCGCCGGACGGGTCGATGTACTACATCACCTACTACCCCGGTGCCCTGTACCGCGTCGGGTTCAACACGACGTCGCACGAGCCGGTCGCGGCGGCCTCCTCGGACGTGGCCAAGGGAACCGAACCGCTGACCGTCCAGTTCTCGAGCGCCGGCAGCAACGATCCGGACGACGACCCGTTGACGTACCTGTGGGCGTTCGGCGACGGCAGCACGTCGACCGAGCCGAACCCGTCGCACACCTACACCGCCAAGGGCGTGTACACCGCGCGGCTGACGGTGTCCGACGGAACCGCGCAGACCCAGGCGCAACCCATCGTCATCCAGGCCGGCATACCGCCGACGCTGATCGTCTCCCAGCCGACGGAAGGCCAGCTGTACAACGCGGGCGACACGATCACGTACAACGCGTTCGCCAGTGACGCCGCGGGATTCGACCTCAACGACGCCGACATCAAGACGACCGTCCGGCTGAAGCACGGCACGCACTTCCACCCGTACGCCGGTCCGTTCACCGGCCGCGTCGGGTCGTTCACGATCGCGTCCACCGGCGAGTCGGCAGCCGACACGGCGTACGAGATCACCACGACGGCAAGCGACGAGAGTGGCGTCTCGACGTCCAAAGTGGTCACCATCCGGCCGCGCACGACGCAGCTGACCGTCACCACCGACCCACCGGGCGTCGGGGCGCGACTCGACGGGATCCCCCAGGTGTCGCCCACCACGGTGGACGGCGTGGTCGGATTCCAGCGCGAGCTGTCGGCCCCGGTCACCGCGGTCGCCACCGACGGCACACCGCTGCAGTTCGCGGGCTGGTCGGACGGCCGCGCCGTGCGGCACACGATCACCACCCCGGCCACACCGACGTCCTTCACCGCCAGGTACGTGCCTTCGGCTCCCTTCACCGCGAGCTACTACGCGAACAAGGACCTCTCCGGCTCACCCGTGGTGACCCGGCAGGACCCGAAGATCGATTTCGTGTGGGGCGAGGGTTCGCCGGATCCCGCACTGCCCAACGACAACTTCTCCGCGCGCTGGACGAAGACGCAGTGGTTCGGCGCCGGGCGCTACCAGTTCCGCGCGATCACCGACGACGGCATGCGGCTCTACGTCGACGGCCGCAGGGTGATCGACGACTGGTTCAACGCCAACGTGGAGCGCCTGTACGAAGCTGACCTCGGCGAGGGCAACCACACGATCACCTTGGAGTACCACGAAGCCGGTGGCGGCGCTCTCGCGTCGCTGAGCTGGGACGCCGCCCAGACCCAGTCGGGTGAGACCTATCAGGCGTCGTACTGGAACCTGGCGCCCGGTGCGGATCCGGCGGTCCCCGGCGCGGGCACGACCCCGGACCTCTCCCGGGACGAACTGGCCGTGCAGCACAACTGGGGCGACGGCGGGCCCGGCGCGCCGATCGGCCCCGACCGGTTCGTGGCGCAGTGGAAGCGCACGGTGTCGCTCGCTCCCGGCGAGTACGACTTCAGCGTCACCGCGGACGACGGCGTGCGGCTGGTCGTGGACGGCGTGCGAGTCATCGACAAGTGGCTGTACCAGGGGGCGACGACCTACACGGCGCGCATCCCGATGGACGGCGGCCCGCACACGATCGTCATGGAGTACTTCGAGCACTCCGGCGGCGCGGTCGCGACGATGTCGTACGCGCAGGTCGGGGACCTGCCACAACCGCAGGACTGGGACGCGTCGTACTGGAACTCCCCGACGCCCGGCTTCGTGCCGGTGATCCCCGCGACGGCACCCGCCCTGGTCCGCACCGACCGCGCGATCGACTTCGACTGGTTCGAGGGCTCGCCGGCGGCGCAACTCAACGCCGACAACTTCATCGCCAGGTGGACCCGCACCGACGTGCTCTCGGCCGGCGTCTACCGGTTCCAGGGCCACGCCGACGACGGCATCCGCGTGTACGTCGACAACGTGCCGGTGGTGGACCTGTGGCAGCCGCAGAACACCCCCTACTCGGTGGACAAGGTGATCGCGTCCGGGCAGCACACGCTGCGCGTCGAGTACTTCGAGCTCGGCGGCGGTGCGGTGGCGAAGTTCGACTACGAACGCATCGGTGACGTCGTTCCCGCCGATCCCGGCTTCACGGGCGAGTACTTCGGCAACCGCGACCTCGCCGGAGCCCCGGTGCTGACGCGGCAGGACGAGAAGATCGACTTCGACTGGGGCGAGGGCTCCCCCGCCAGCGGCGTGCCGGTGAACAACTTCTCCGCCCGCTGGACCAAGTCGCAGTCGTTCGCCGCGGGCACCTACCGGTTCACGACGACCACCGACGACGGCGTGCGGGTCTTCGTCGACGGCGTGCAGGTGATCAACAAGTGGGTCAACCAGGGCGTGACGACGCACACCGGAACCCGGACGTTGACCGAGGGCACGCACCAGATCGTGGTCGAGTACTTCGACAGCGGTGGTGGGGCGCTGGCCCGGTTCGGGTACGAGCAGACCGAGGACGTGCCGCCTCCCGCGGGCGTTCCGTTCACCGGGACCTACTTCGCGAACACGACCCTGACCGGTGAGCCGGCGGTGACCCGGTCCGACGACGCGGTCGACTTCGACTGGGGCGACGGCACACCGCACCCGTCCTTGCCGGAAAACGGGTTCTCCGCCCGGTGGACGCGCACCAAGGACTACGAGGCCGGCACGTACCGGCTCAGCGTCACGGGTGACGACGGCATCCGGGTGCTGGTGGACGGCACTCAGGTGATCGACGGCTACCGCGATCAGGCACCCACCACCTACACGGCTGAGGTGGACCTGAGCGCCGGGCCGCACACCGTGGTGATCGAGTACTACGAACGCAATGGCGGTGCCGTCGCGAGGTACTCGGAAACCGAGTTGTAGGGAGCTTTCTGCGGTAGGGCGCGCCCCACCCCGTGCTCGGGGGCGCGCCCCAGCGCGTTCGGGTGCGGTCGTTGACAGCCTTGTCGGCATGAAGACTTCGAGGGGGTACGCCGCCTGGTTGGCGGTGTCGGGATTCATCTGCGTGGCGATAACGATCTTCGCCGCGAGCGCGTACGTCAGCCTGGACATGGACCAGGCGCGGCCGGCGTTACGCGGGTCGCTCCACTACGGCCTTCTGGTGGCGCACATCTTCACCGGAACGGTCGCGGTCCTGGCGGGTGTCTCGCAGTTCTGGCCGGGGCTGCGCGCACGCCATCCGCGGGTGCACCGGGTGATGGGCCGCGTCTACTTCGCGGCCGTGCTGCCGTCGTCGCTGCTGGGCCTGGTGTGCGCGCAGCTGTCGCTGTATGGGCTGGCGACGTCGGGGCCGCTGACGGTGCTGTCGGCGCTGTGGTTCGTCAGCGCCGTCTTCGGGTTGCGGACCGCACGGCAGCGCAAGTTCGGCGAACACCGCATCTGGATGATCCGCGGGTTCGCACTCACGAGCGCCGCCGTGACCGGCCGGCTGTGGGGCCTGCTGCTCGGCGCGTTGATGCCAGAGGGGGACGGTCTGCTCATCTTCGCCACCGCGAACTGGCTGTCGTTCGTGGTGAACCTGCTGGTGGCCGAGTGGTGGATCCAGTCCAGGGGCTACACCCGGACCTTGCCCTCCGCAGCGTTGAGGCCCAGCATCTCGAGCAGGTCAGCGCAGTCGAGCGCGTCCGTGGCGTGACAGGCCACGGTGCGTGCCGCCTTGCTGTTCTGAATCGTGCTGTGCTCCTTTTCCAGAGCCTTGGCCTCGGCAAAGGTGCCGGTTTCAGGCTCGGCGATCGCGGGACGCGCCCAAGTCATGTCTTGCCTGCTTCCGCATCGGGGGATGAGGTCATCATGACCTGGGGGTGCCCGAAACACCAGATCTAGTGCTTTGTGTAATCGAGCACCCACAGCGCGTTAACCGGCTCCCAAACCCGCAGAAAGCGTTTTCCCGGCTCCCGAACTTGATCGATTGTTGCCAGGAATTGGCTTCACCGGCCGTACCGCAGCACCGACTCCACTTCGGTCACAAATGCGACGAGCCTTTCGTCGTCCACATCGTCCGGCGTGGGACCGTCCACCGCGAGCCGTTGCAGTGCAACCGAAGTGGTGGCGTTCTCCCGCGCCAGGCGGCGGAATCCGAACGTGGCCTCGTAGAGCGACACCGCGGTGGCGAGGGCGGCGAGAGTTGTTGCGGCGAAACCCCAAAGAGCCCGGCGCGGACCGTCCGCCATGCCGACCGCCGCTGCCGCTGCGGCGGCGATGAAGAGTGCCGCCGCGATCGCGACCGTCCACGTGCGAGCGCTGGAGTACCGCTTGCGGCCGCGTTCGAAGTGGTCGAGCCGGTCGGTGAAGCGGTGCCTCAGGTAGGCCTCGACGAACTGGGCCTGCCGCTGCTTGACAGTCCCCTTGGCCGCCACGGGATCGGCAGCCGGGCCGGCTGCCGCGTTCTGGCGTTCCACCTCAGTCGGCACAGTCATGTCCTGACCACCTCGTGCTTGCGGTCGCTGACCGCGGCTTCCAGGTCCGCCACCTTGTCCTGGCGTTCTTCCTCGGTGCTCGGCGCGGGTGCGGCGAGGTGCGCGAAGTACAGCGCTCGCAGGCGTTCCGCACGGTAGCGAGCGGCGAGGTACTTGTCGAGCGACTCCCGCTTGCGCGCCACGATCGTGATGGTCGCCGCGAACGCACCGCCCGCGACCACCAGAACTCCCGGCCACGGCGTGTCCTTGAGCCACGTCTGCAGCGCACCGAACACCGTGGTGGTGAGGCCGCCCGCGATCGCCAGCACGGCCATCAGCCGGTAGCGGTTCTGCTCGACGTCGGCCTGGGCGTCGAGCTCGTGGAACGCGGGCGCGACGACCGCGTTGGCGTCGTGGATGGCGTCCGCGAGCATCGGGTAGGCGACGACGAATCCGGGGTCGATGAGCGGGCGCGGTTCTGGTTGCCGGTAGCGAACCTTGGGCCAGATCTTCGGCGGCTTGACGGGCTTTTCCTTGCCGAGCAACCGTTCCAGCGCGGTGACGACCTTGCCGGCGCCTTCGTCGACGTGGACGATGAAGATCTTGCCGCTGCGCACCAGCACCGCGAGATCGCCGGTGAGGTCACCTGTGGCGATGCGGTCCGCGAGGCCACCCGTGCCGCCGAGCACCAGAAGTGCGTTGTCGCCACTCAGGTGGTCGATGATCTCCTTCTCGTTCTCGCCTCCGACGACGAGAGCGATCACGGGCTTCTTCTGCCGGACGGCGTCGATCGTGCGGAACAGCACCGGTGTCGCGTCCGTCCACTCCGAACCGGGGACGATGACGGCGACACTGTGGTTGGGTTCCAGAGCGACCTGACCGTTGCTGGAGCTTTCGGTGAGGTCGTGCACCTTGCTGCTGGGCGCGACGCCGACCACCACTGGCCAACGCTGCTCGCACGCCTGCAAAGCCATGCCCAGCAAGTGGACCACGCCTCTGTCCGTGCCTTCTGTGACGAACACCGCGCCGTTGCGCGCCGCGGTGACCACGACGGATCTGAGCACCGGCAACAACTTCGCGGCGAGATCCGTCTCGATGTCTTGGGTGGAGCCGAAGACCGAGATGACCGTCCGTCCTCGGGGCAGGCCGAGGGCTTTCGGTTTGATGTCGGCGTCCGGCTGGGACAGCCGTTTGACTGTCGGGCCGCCTGCAGTGGGCATGCCGCGCACCATAACGCCGTGATCGACGCTGGACCAGAGCCGTTCAGACCCGGTCTTCGTCGTCCAGCGGGACTTCGCGCTGCTGGTCGAGGGCGTCCGCCGGATCTGCCTCAATTGGCGTGACGGGCGTCTCGACAGGCTCCTGCGGCACGACTTCCCGCTGCTGCTCGGCCACGTCCGCCTCGGGTGCTTCGGGGTTCATGCCGTGCGGTTTCCCTGAGCGCCGGTCTTCCACACCTGCCTGGTCAGCTCGCCGAGGTCGCGCAGGTCGTCGAGCACGGTCTCCGCTCCAGCGTCACGGAGGGCTTCCTTGCTGCTGCGTCCCGTCGCGACGGCAACCAGTCGCACACCCGCCGTGATGGCCGCGTACACGTCGTGCGGTGTGTCACCGATCAACACCACTTCGTCATCTGTGAAGGCCCGGATGTGCCGCGCGCGTTCCCTGGCGAACGTCACCAGCTCGGCCCGGTCCGCGTGGTCGTCGCCGAACGCGCTCACCTCCCAGTCGACGAGATGTGCCAGTCCGAGCTCCTCCAGCTTGACCAGCGCGACGCTCCTGAGGTTCGCGGTCAGCACGCCCTGGTGCACGCGCGGATCGTTCGCGAACGCCTGCAGGGCCTCCAGCGCGCCGGGCAGCACCTCGCTGTGGCCGGGCAGGTCCGCGCGCCGGGTCTCGAAGGAGCTGGCGAGTGCGCCGGCCAGCAGCTGGGAGGCCTCCTCGGTGTGCTCGATGTCGTGCTGCTCGAGGATCTCGGCGATGACGTCCAGTTCGGTGCGTCCGCCGAGGTCGACCGGACCGTTCAGCTCCCTGCCGAACGCCGTCCGGAACGCCTCGCGGTACATCAGTTTGCCGAAGCCGCGCGCCGAGATCAGCGTGTTGTCGATGTCCCACAGCACCAGCAGTTCGGGCCCGGTCACCGGACCACCACCCCTCAACCCGTAAAATCCCTGCTCATGACCTCGATCGACCCCGCAGAGCTGGAAGTCTGCCTGCGCGTGCTTGCCCAGGTCGAGGACCTGCCCGCCGAGCACGACGACGCGGTGCGCGTCCGCCGGGCCACCGCGAAGATCTTCAAGGCCGCGAAGAAGCACCGCAAGACCGAGCGCCGCGCCGCCATCACGGCCAACGACCGGGCCGTCACCGCGCTGACCGCCACCGGTTCGCCGGACCGCATCGACGACGAGACCCAGGGCCTCCCGCTGGTCTCGACGGCCACCGGTGCCACGGCCGGCACGCTGATGCGCGCGCGGTCCTGCTACACGTGCCGCAAGCGGTTCGTCGAGGTCGACGCCTTCTACCACAACCTCTGCCCCGCCTGCGCCGCGTTCAACCACGGCAAGCGCGACGCCCGCACCGACCTGACCGGCCGCAACGCGCTGCTGACCGGCGGCCGCGCGAAGATCGGCATGTACATCGCGCTGCGCCTGCTGCGTGACGGCGCGCACACCACGATCACCACCCGCTTCCCCAAGGACGCCGCCCGCCGCTTCGCGTCCATGCCCGACTCGCCCGAGTGGATCGACCGGCTCAAGATCGTGGGCATCGACCTGCGCGACCCGTCCCAGGTGCTGGCGCTGGCGGACGAAGTAGCCGCGCACGGCCCGTTGGACGTGTTGATCAACAACGCCGCCCAGACCGTGCGCCGCTCCCCCGGCGCCTACGCGCCGCTGGCTGCCGCGGAGCACGAGGCGTTGACCGGGGACGCCCGCCGGCCCGAGCTGATCTCGTTCGGCGGCCACGGTCAGCTGGCGTTGCCCGGCACCGCGGTCCCCGAGGCGCACTCGGTGACGACGCTGGCGTTGATGGCGGGCTCCAAGGACATCGACGCGGGCGGCCTGGTGCCCGACACCGCCGCGGTGAACTCGTGGATCCAGAACGTCGACGAGGTCGACCCGGTGGAGCTGCTGGAGGTGCAGCTGTGCAACTCGACCGCACCGTTCCTGCTGATCTCCCGCCTGCGCCCGTCGATGGCGAAGAGCTCGTTCCGGCGCAAGTACGTCGTGAACGTGTCCGCAATGGAGGGTCAGTTCTCCCGCGCCTACAAGGGTTCCGGGCACCCGCACACGAACATGGCCAAGGCCGCGCTGAACATGCTGACGCGCACCAGCGCCGAGGAGATGCTGCAAACCGACGGCATCCTGATGACCGCCGTCGACACCGGCTGGATCACCGACGAGCGCCCGCACCCGCTGAAGATGCGCCTGGCCGACGAGGGCTTCCACGCCCCGCTCGACCTGGTCGACGGCGCCGCCCGCGTGTACGACCCGATCGTGCGCGGCGAGGCCGGCGAGGACCTGTTCGGCTGCTTCCTGAAGGACTACGCTCCCGCCGCCTGGTGAAGGTCGACATGCGAGCGCTTTTCTCGCGTGTCGACCAGCTCGGTTTCCAGGAATGTCGCAGTAGTCCCCCACAAGCGGCGCATTGGTCTCATGTTCAACGCCGCCTTGGTGGCGCACGTGTCCGGGGTACCCGACGGACGCACCCAAACGAGCCCTTTCGTCACCAGGCGGGTCTATTCGACCACGTGTTCGAGTACCCATTTGTCATGAGAACTGTGTGGCGGGGAGCACTTCGGTTCGGCATGACGACGATGACGGTGCGGCTGGTGTCCGCGTCGACGGAACACCGCAGCAGGGTGCACCTGGTGCACCGCGAGGACAGCGGCCGCGTCCGGCACCAACAGGTCTGCGGCGAGTGCTCGCTGCGCCTGACCCCGGACGACATCGGCCGTGGCTACGAACTCGAGGACGGCCGCATCGTGCAGATCGACCCGCGCGACCTGCCGGCACCCGAGGACGGCGTCATCGACGTCCAGCAGTTCGCACCGGTCAGCGATCTGGACCCGATCGCGTTGCACCGCAGCTACTACGTCGAACCGGACGACCTCTCGGTCCGCTCGTACGTGCTGCTGCGCGAAACCCTGGAACGCACCAAGACCGCGGCGATCGTGAAGTTCGGCCTGCGCGGCAAGGAAACCCTGGCCGCCATCCGCGCGCAGCACGGCGTTCTGGTGCTGCACACGCTGCTGTGGCCCGACGAGGTGCGCGAGCCGCACTTCGCGTTCCTGCACCGCGACACCGAGGTCCGCACCGGCGAACTGGCCGCCGCCGCAGCTCTGGTGCGCGCGCAGACCCGCCCGTTCCGCCCGCACGACTACCCGAACACGCACCACGAAGCGCTGTTGTCGTTGGTGGAGGCGAACGTTTGATCCTGGCGGTGCGGGCGGACGACGCGCGTACCGGGGATGAACGCGGGTCGTCCGCCCGTGCTGCCAGGCAGCACTACCGCCCCGTGTTGTTCGGTGCCCCAGGCAGATCCTGAAAGGTCCGGTAAGCCGGTGCACCAGGCTTGGGTGTGACGAGTTCGCTCGGCACCTTGCCGCGCACCAGAGCGATCAGGAACGCGACCGCTCCCACGTCGTACTCGTCCCAGTTGCCGTCCGCACCCCAGGCGACCACAGGCCAGTCGTTCGGATCCCCGTCGTCGGCCAGCCAGAAGAGCGTGCCGCCCATCGGGTGGCCGAACTCGGCCCACGGAATCAGGCCGGGAAGCTCCGGAAAGGCCGCATACGGCTTCTTCCGCTCACTCTTCAGCGACAGCATCACCTCGCGGAACAGAGCGAGAAGATCGCCCACATGTCCGCTGAGGGTCGGCGCGTCCAGCAACACCGTCCCGGCGTACTCACCTGTCGGCACGGTGTTCAGCAGCGCCTTGTAGTCGTCGGGCAAGCTCAGGCCGAGCAGGCGCTCCGTCACCGACCAGTCCGGCTGCCACTTGGGCAGGCCGGACCAGCCGACGACATCAGCGAGCACTTCGACAGCCGCTGAACGTGGTGCCACTGGCGGAAACTCCTAGCTCGGCTACCAGTTGGCCGGCTCGGCCAGCGCGTAGCTCGTCGCGATGCGGTGGTGGTCATGGTAGATCGACAGCGTCGACTGCCCGGCCGGCTTCCCGTTGCGCCAGGCCGTGCAGTAGATCCCGGACGACCACCGCATGGTCTTCGAAGTCTTGGGCAGCACGGTCTGGGTGCGGGAGACGACGCGTGTGCCGTTGATCCACACCTCGAACTTGCCGGTGTCCTGCGCGAGCTTGAACCGCGTCACGATCCGGGTCCACTCGCCGCGCTTGATCTTGCCGGCCGTCCCGGAGATGCCGCCGGAGCCGCCGAAGCGGATCTCGTCGTTCTGCACGAACATCAGCAGCCACGGGCCTTCCGGGTCCTCCGGCGACCACTGCTGGAACGTCACGTTCTGGTTGTGGAACTGCCAGTTCGCCGGAAGCATGATCGCCTGGCCGTAGTAGCGGTCCTGGCCGACCGCCTGCGCGCCGCGGTCGATGGTCTCCGAGTGGTAGCCGCCGGTCTCGCCGATGTAGGTCTGCTTGGCCTCGATGGCCGTGGATCCCTTGTACTTCACGTTCGTGACGTCGCGGATGACGCCGTTCTTCTGGGTGTAGTGGTAGTCCCAGCCGCTGAGGGTGCCCTCGTTCTGGAAGTCGACGCCGGGAGGGGGTGCCACGAGCAGAGCCGCCATGAGCAGGGGGAGCATGAAACGCCTTCCGTGGGTGCCGGGCGGCGGCCGGATCGGACCCTATCAGTCGCGCAGCGAGATCCGCCTCACCTGCGGCGACCGAACGTTCGAGAAGCTGAGCCACTCCTGCTCGTCGATCGGCCGGAAGGCGGGCACGGCCGGTGCGTCCTCCTCCACCGGGCCGAGCACCCGGCTGTGCAGCCGCCCGGCCACGAACCCGATCAGGAACTCCACTGCCCCGCAGTCGAACTCCTCCACCACCGGAGCGTCGTCATAGCCCCAGATGCCGCCGCTCGAGACCGCGACCGTCCACTGCTCCGGATCCGACGACCGGCGCACCCAGAACAGGCCCTCGCGATCCCCGCGGGCCCACGGGACCAGGTCCTCCGGCACGTCCTCCGGGTGGTCGCGCCGCCAGGCCTCCGTCTCGTTCATCTCTGCCCGGAACTGATGCAGGTGGTCCGGAACCCCGTCCACCCGGTACGGCGGCTGCACCATCACGCCGTTCAGAACTCCCTGCGCCCTGAACCTGCCGGGCGGGAAGACCGCGTGCAACTCACGGAAGTCCGAGGGCAACTCGAAACCCAGCTTCGCCTGAACTACGTCCCACGAAGTAACCACATAGGACCGACCAGTCCACCCCGTCACTTCGGCGAGCCGCCGCACGTCGTCGCGCACAACCACCTTCCGAGTTCAATCCTCGTACGAGACGTAAGCCGGTTTGCCCGGCTTCGGCTTGAGCAGCTTGCTCGGCAACTTGCCCCGCACCAGGGCGATCAAGAACGCGACTGCGCCGATGTCGTACTCCTCCCAGTTGCCGTCCGCACCCCAGGCGACCACAGGCCACTCGTTCGGATCGCCCTGGTCGGCGAGCCAGAACAGTGTGCCACCCATCGGATGCGTGAACCCGGCCCACGGGATCAGACCGGGAAGCTTGGGGAAAGTCGCGTATGGATACTTCTCGCCATCGTTCAAATCCCGCATCACCTCACCGAACAGGGCGAGCAGGTCGCCCTCCTTTCCCGTCACCGTCGGCGCGTTGACCAGCACCGTCCCGGCGTACTTGCCTACCGGGAAGGTGCTCAGCAGCGTCTTGTAGTCCTCCGGCAGCCGCAGTCCGAGCAGCCGCTCGGTGACCTGCCAGTCCGGCTTCCACTTGGACGCCCCGGACCAACCCACCACGTCAGCCAGAACGTCAACAGCCGCGGAACGCGTCATCCCAAGTCTCGCAGTGAGATTCGGCGCACCTGTGGAGAACGCTTGTCGGAGACCTCGAGCCACTTCTGTTCGTCGATCGGCCGAAACGGGGCCATCGGACCAGGCCGGACGTCGTCGCGGGGTGAGAGCACCCGGCTGTGCAGGCGACCGGTGACGAACCCGATCAGGAACTCGACGGCCCCGCATTCGAACTCCTCCACCACGGGCTCGTCGCCGTACCGCCAAATCCCGCCGTTGGAGATCGCGACCGTCCACACTTCTGGGTCCGGCGACCGAGGCACCCAGAACAGTCCAGGACGATCCGAACGCGCCCACGGGACCATGCCCTCCGGCACATCCTCTGGATGCTCGCGCCGCCAGCTCTCCGCCTCGTGCACCTCGGTTTCGAACTGGTACAGGTGGTCTTCCACACCGTCTACCCGGTACGGCGGCCAAACGATCACGTTCGCGATGCCGCTGGGCGCGAAAAATGTGCCAGGAGGAAAGACGTCCAGCAAATCCCGGTAGTCGGACGGCAGGGCGAAACCGAGCTTCGCGTGCACCGCGCCCCACGACGTGTTCACATAGGATCGACCGGTCCACCCGGTCAGCTCCGCGAGTTCGCGCACACGGTCGTTCACGCGGCTACCGCCCCGTGTTGTTCGGCGCGCCGGGCCGGTCCTGAGAGGTCCGGAAAGCCTGCGCACCCGGCGCGGCGGCAAGAAGCTTGCTCGGCAACTTGCCGCGTACAAGAGCGATCAGGAGCGCGACCGCCCCGACGTCGTACTGCTCCCAGCTACCGTCCGTACCCCACACGACCACCGGCCAGTCGTTCGGGTCTCTCCGGTCTGCGAGCCAGAACAGCTCACCGCCCATCGAGTGCTCGAACGAGGCCCACGGAATCAGTCCGGGAAGCTCCGGATAGACGGCGTAGGGACGCTTCAGATCTTCCTTCAGCGCCGCCATCACCTCAGGGAAAACGGCGAGCAGGTCACCCACGCGCCCCTTGCGAGTCGGCGCGTTCAGCAGCACCGAACCGGCGTACGTGCCTGCGGGCACCGTGCTCAGCAGCACCTTGTAGTCGTCCGGCAACGACAAGCCGAGCAGGCGCTCGGTGATCTGCCAGTCCGGCTGCCACTTGGGCAGACCGGACCAACCGATCAGATCGGCCAGCACCTCAACAGCCGCGGAACGTGGTGACACTGAGAATAGCTCCTAGCCTGCTCATGTTCGGGATGTCGACACTACAAGTCCAGCCGTTCTCCCCCACGGCGTTCACCATGATCGAGGTCGGCAACGGATTGCCACCGTTGTAAACGGGCTTGACCTCCATGAGCACCGGATTGCCGCTCTCCACCTGCCTCTGGATCTTCGCCTCGACCCTGTGGTACATCCACGAGTTGTTCGTCGGATCTTGGTAGCACGGCACGAAGTTGCGCCTGTCCGTGTTCGAGCCGTTCAGCTTGTGGCCGATCAGGTGGCACCGAGCCATCTTCTTGCTCGTGTCCAGGCCGACCAATGGGAAACCGAGCCTGGGGCGCTTGGCGTCGTTGGTCGTGACGACGCACGCGGTGGCACCAGTGGCCCTCCTGTAGTCCGTGTCACCCCAGGTCGCTTCTTCCCGCTCCTCGTAGAACTGCCAGTTCTGCCGGCAGCGCCCATCGCCGTTCTGCGTGCCCGTCGGCGGGAGCCGCGGGTCGTCCGCCTCGCTAGGCCCCGGCTCTGGGATGCGCTGGGTGACCGTCTGGCCACTCACGACCGTGACGAGGATCCTGCTCGAGTCGTCGATGAGCTTGCGGATCTCCGGCGAGAGCGTCGCGCCCGACGGGGGCTTGGGCAACGGGGTGAGCGCGTTTTTCAGCACGTTCGCCGCAGCGACGATCTGGTCCAGTTCCTCCTGGCTCGGCCCAACGGGCGGAACCGGGCAGGGCGTGGCGCTGCACGGCTTCCGTCGCCTATCAGTGGTGGTCGGGGTCGTGTCGGGCGGGGTGTACCGGCACGACGGTCCAGTGCACCCAGACCCCGTGTCCTGTCCACTGCAAACGGCGGCACCCGACCGGCAGCCGGATTGTTCCGTGTTCCCAGGTTTGTCGCCCGGCTTCGGGCTCGGGTTCGGACGGCGGGTCGGCGCGTTGGCCGTTCCTGCCCCGAGGTACATGGTGGCCGCGATGACAGCAGCACCCACCAGCACGTACGGAGCAGCCATGACGGCGTAAGTCCCGACGGTCGCCAGAACCCCGACCGTGATGGCCGTTGCTTGGGCCGCGGTCATGGCCACCTTGGTCCAGTTCGCCGCACTCTGGAGGAAGCCGCCCCAGTTGAAGTGACCGGTCGGGTCGATCATGTTGAGCGGGTTGCCCGCCCCGTAGAGGTAGCGGTTGTAGGCGGAGTGACCGGGACCGCCCGGCCCGCTGATGTCGTCCCGGCTGGCGAACGTGCCAGTGCCTGGCGTGTACCAGCGAGCCGCCCGGTTGACGCGGCCGGTGGACGGGTCGGTCCACCCGGACTCGTACCCGAGCGCGTGCGTGGCGCCAGTCCGTCCGATCACCTCGCCGTGCGGGGTGTACGAGGTAGAGGATGACACCGCGCCGGCGGCCGTGTACGTACCGACCAGGTCGGTGTGCCGGTCGGTGAACGTCAGCGCGTTGGCACCACCTTGCGTGAGACCGAGCAACTCGCCGCCCGGCAGCCGGCTATAGGTGCCGGTGCCGTCCGTCGCGAGGTTGTTGCCGAGGTCGCTGTAGGCGAACCCGGCACCGATGCGGCGGTCGAGGGCGTCGTAGGTGTAGGTGGCGCTGCCGTCGGTCACCAGGCGGTCGAACGCGTCGAAGCCCTGGTTGACCGTCGTGCCGCCGGTGGCCGTCGACTGCAACGTGCCGCGCGCGGTGTAGTCGAAGGTCTTGTCCCCCGACGTGAGCAAGCGGTTGCGCTGGTCGTAGGTCGCAGTGACGGCACCGGCGGTCAGGCGGTTGCCGTTGTTGTCCCACGTGTAGGCGACCTGGTTGGTGCCGTCGTTCCACGAGGTCAGGCGGCTCGCCTTGTCGTAGGTGTAGGTGTTGTTCGTGGCGCCGGCCAGACCGGTCGTGGTCTTGCTGGTGAGCCGGTCCGCCTTGTCGTAGCCGTAGGCGATCGACGCGGTGGCGTGCCCGGCCGGGTTCTTGACGGTGTCGGCGACCACCCGGTTCAGGTCGTCGTAGGTGTAGGCGCGGGTGCCGTTGCCCGTGCCGTAACCGACGCTGGTCGCCCGGCCGGCGTCGTCACGGGTGAACGTGGCCGTCGAGCCGGTTCGCGGATCCAGCGCGGTCTTGATGCGGCCGACCGGGTCATAGGTGTAGGCGGTTGTGCCGGCCGCGTCGACGCGCTGCACGAGGCGCGACGCGTCGTCGTAGGCGTAACTCGCGGTGCCGGACGGTCCGGCCATGGACAGCAGGTTGCCGCGGTCGTCGTAGGTGTAGGTGTTCGTGCCGGTTCCCGCACTCGCGGACGTCACCCGGCCCGCGCGGTCGTAGCCGAGCACACGGTCCGGAGTGGACGCTGACGTGCCGGTGCCGGTCTCCTTGGTGAAGTTGCCCAGCGCGTCGTAAGTGCGTTGGCGGACAACACCTCCCGGCTGCGCAAGGCGGATCGGGCGGGCCATGGCGTCGTAGCTCGTCGTCCACGTCCGGTTGTTCGCCGCCGAATGCATCGCCGTGACGGGCTCGATCACCGACTCGGGCAGGTTCCACGAGTTGAACGTGGTTGTGGTGACGTTGCCGTTGCCGTCGATGCGGCGGGTCTGGTTGCCCGCCGCGTCGTAACCGAAGCCGATCGTGATCGACGAGGACGCCGTCACCGGCTCGGTCTCGGAGACCAACCGGTTCAGCGCGTCCCACTGCCTCGTGGTCGTCGCACCTTCGGCGTCGGTCAGCGCGGTGACGTTGTTCGCCGCGTCATAACCGGCCGAGGTCGACCGTAGGCTGAGTCCTCCATGAAGCCGTGCGGGATCGTCGCCTTCACCGCGCCGGTGCCATCCTTGAACAGCACCGCGCCCTTGTCGTCGAGCGAGGCGGTCAAACCCTTGAGCTCCAAGGGGAAGTCCCACTCCGTGGGCGCGTCCTTGGACTTGAGGACGATCGTTTCCTTGATGCCGGTCGTCGTCGACTGCAGCTCGACGTCGGATTGGGCCCGAACATCCGCGTAGTTGATCAGGTCGCCGTCCCGGCTGCCCGCGACGGGAGCCGCGCCCGCCACCCCGAAGCCGACCGAGACGCCGTCCCGGACGCGGTACTCGCCCAGCGCCTTCGAGTCGGCGTTCTTGGCGAAGCGATGGCCGATCGCACCGGCCTTGTTGCGCACCACTCCCCCGTCGTCGATGAGGGTCGTGTCGATCTTCTCCCACTTGCCGTCGGGGGTGCGGAAGAACTCGGGCTGGGCGCTGATCTGGGCGGTCTTGGTGCCGTCCGGGTTGGCGAAAACCCTGGTACGGGCGTCGCGCTCGCCGACGAGCTCCCGGCTGAACCTCGGGTCATACGAGTCGGTCGCGACCGTCGGCTGGGCGCCGGTCTTCACCTCGGTCTGCGGCTGCCGCGGCATGACCTGCAGTGCCTGCTTGCGCGGCTCGCGCCCGCGCTCGGGCCGCTTCGCGGTACCGCCCGTGTCCTCAGTGGAGGCCCGGTGCGAACGGCCTTCCGCCGTTCCGCCCGGCTGCTCGGGCACCGACCCCACCGGCTTTCCCTGCGGCGCGGCCGGAAGTACCGGTGACACGGTCGCGATCACCAGCAGGATCACCAGAACGCGCACAGCGGTGTGTCTCAGGCGCGCAGGCGTCATCAGCCGACCGGACATCGCGGGACCCCCCAAGGCTCAGATCGTCCGCGACATGTCCAGCCACCGAAACGCGCTGGTCAAGATCCAGCATTCAGTGTTCGAAAGCACAAGACCAGCACGTATCGATCAGGCATCATCAACGTCCCCCGCAAGCCCTGCCGAGAGGACCCAGGCACGATGCCCCGCTTCCGCCTTCTGGCCTGTGCCCTCCCACTTGCGCTCGCTGCGGTCGCCTGCTCGTCCGAAGAACCCGCGCCGCCACCGGTGACGCGGACGGTCGCCCCGACGCTCAACCAGACAGGGCCGAGCACCCCTGATCGACGCCCGGTGACCGCTGTCCAGATCGATCACCGCGCGGGCAAGACCACCGTCAGCGGCAGCACGTCCCTCAGCCAGGGCCAGGTGGTCGACCTGACCGTCTTGTCCGATGTGGACGATCGCGTGGTCATCGAAGCCCTGCAGCTGAGCACGCCGCTCGCCGGCGGTTCCGCGCGGCTGCAGTTCACCGCCACCGTGCCGGGCACGTTCCCGATCAGGTTGCAAGACAAGGGCATCGACCTGGCGACCCTCCAGATCGCCTAGCATGAGTGCCCATGCACGCCGGCCCGTCCGACCTCGTCGACCTGCTCGAATGCGAGCACCGCAGCTACCTGGGGCGCAGTGAACGGCAGGGCGATCCGGACGAGCTGCACGCGGCAGCCGCCAAAACGGCCGCCGACATGCGATCCAACAGCGACATCATCGAGAACGCCGTGTTCTTCGACGGCGGGTTCCACTGCTCGGCCCAGACCCTCGTGCGCACGCCCGCGGGTTACGAGCCGTGTGACGAGGTCGCAGAAGCCACGCCGCTCAACGTCCTGAGCCTCACCGCGGTCGCCCAGGCGATCGGCGCCGAGCGCGCGCACCTGATCATCGACGGCAGGCGCACGTCGTTCCGGATCGCCGACTTCGCGCCGCTGCTCAGCCGGCTCCAGACGCGGCTCGCAAAGCCTGGACCAGCGCCTAAGCGGTCGTGGGGCGACGTCAGGGCCGCGTGCAACGGGTGTCGCTTCGCCCGGCATTGCGCCACCGGGCGCGAAGAGGCTCGTGACCTGTCGCTTGTCGCGGGACTGAGGGCGGATCAACGGCGGAAGCTGGTCTCGGTTGGCATTGACACCATCGACGCACTTGCGGCGACCGAGGAGCGGCCCGCCACCCTGTCCCCCGCGAGCTTCACGGCGTTGACCGCGCAGGCCCGGTTGCAGGTGCAGCAGGAGCGCACGGGCGTGATGAGCTACGAGGTCGTGGCGCCGGAAGCGTTGCAGCACCTGCCTGAGCCGCAGGAGGACGACGTCTTCCTCGAGGTCGACGGCGACACGTTCCGCACGCCCGGCTGGGAGGGCACGTTCGCGGAGTTCGTCGAACGCACGCCGACAGGCACGGTCTACCACTTCACGCCGCATGACCTCGCCGCACGCGCGGCGCGGTCGGCAACCAAAGAGTCCGAAGTGGACGAACTGGTCAAGCGGTGCGTCGATCTGGGCGCACTGACCCGGCGCGCCCTGCGAATCTCGACGCGCGAGTACACGCTGCCGGCGTTGAAACCGTTGGTGCAGGACGAGGTTCCGACGCGGGGTGTGCGGGACCTGCTGGAGAAGATCAAGCGCGAGCACGGCGTCGAGACCGCTGTCAAGGAGGAGCGGGACGAGGCCGCGGTGGAGAAGGCGGCGGAGCGGGCGCGGCGGATGGCCGCGTTGACCGAGCCGTTGATCGCCGAGGGGCATGCGTTGTTCGCGGCCACCGTCGGTTATCACCGGCGGGAGGCCAGTCCCGCCTGGGGTGACTTCTTCCGGCAGGCCAGCGCGCCGATCTCGGACCTGGAGACGGACTCCAACTGCGCGGTGCCGATCACGCTCAAGGCCGAGGACTGGGTGCCGCCGAGCGGGCGGGTTCGCACGCACAAGCGGCAGGTGCACGCGCGGATCGACCCCGAGCGGCCGCACCCGTTCGGCAAGGACGAGCAGGTCAGGTTGCTGTATCCCGGCAACGTCACGCGCAACGCGGTCGTGTCGGACGACAACCCGTACGAGCTGGTGCTCACCGAGAGCAACGCCCAGGAGCACGCCGAACTGCCGATCGCGGTCCTGCCCGGCAGCCCGGTGCCGGCCGCGCCGAAGGACGAGGCGGTCGCGGAACTGGCCGAGCAGGCCGTCCACCTGCTGCCGCTGCTGCCCCGCAATCCCGGCATCGACCTGCTGCTCCGCACGCCGCCGGGGCCGTTGCCGCAGCATCCGGACGTGGTGCAGGCGGTGATCAAGGCCGTCGACCAGCTCGACGGCGGCACGCTCGCGGTGCAGGGGCCGCCCGGCGCCGGCAAGACGTACCTGGCGACCAAGCTCGTCAGGCACCTGATCGACCAGGGCAAGACCGTCGCCGTCACCTCGACGTCGCACAAGGCCGTCGAGAACGTGCTGTCGAGCGTCGACCCGGACATCCCGATGGCCAAGCGTCCCAAGGGAAAGCCGGAAGAAGGCCTGCCGTGGGACCAACCGAAGGACAACGGCGCGCTGGCCCGGTGGCGGGAGGAGCACCCCGAGGGACACCTCGTCGGCGGCACCGCGTGGACGTTCGCCAACGCCGTGATCAAGGCGCAGCCGTTCGACGTGATGATCATCGACGAGGCGGGTCAGTTCGCGCTCGCCGACGCCGTGGCGGTGGGAACGGCGGCCAAGAACCTGGTGCTGCTGGGAGATCCGCAGCAGCTGCCGCAGGTCGTGCAGGGCGTGCACCCGCCCGGCAGTGACGCGTCCGCGCTCGGGCACCTGATCGGCGACGCCGACGTCATCCCTGACCATTTGGGCTACTTCCTGGCCGAGACGCGGCGAATGCACCCGGCGGTGTGCAAGCCGGTGTCGGAGCTCTCGTACGCCGGACTGCTCCATTCGCACGAAACCGCCTGCAACCGGCGCATCGAGGGCATCGAGCCCGGCATCTACCTGCGTGAGGTCGATCACCGGCACAACATCACGTCGTCGACCGAGGAAGCCGACGCCGTCGTCGACACGGTGCGGCGAATCGTCGGTCGTACGTGGACGGACAACGGCAGAACGCGCGAACTGACCGATGCGGACGTTCTGGTCGTCGCGCCCTACAACCTGCAGGTCAGGGTCATCCGACGCCGGTTGGCCGATGCGGGCTTCGACGAAGTTCGGGTGGGCACTGTGGACCGCTTCCAGGGGCAGGAGGCACCTGCGGTGATCATGTCCATGACGTCGTCGTCCACCGTGGACCTGCCACGTGGCCTGGACTTTCTTTTGTCACGTAACAGATTGAACGTGGCACTGTCCCGTGCCCAGGCACTCGCCGTGACGATTTGCTCACCGCGACTGCTGGACGCCGACGTCCGCGGCGTGGAGCAGATGCGCCTGGTCGCGGGGATGCTCGGCCTCCTCGGACGGATGAGGAAATTTCTTGATTGACGATTCAAGTGTTGCCAGACGGTGACCTTTCGACCGCTCCGTGTTGCTAGCGTGGCCCGGTTCACCCGGTCGGGTGATCAAGAAACCAATATGTGCTCGATCCGCCATGCACCAACAAGAGCAGGAGAAATCCGTTGGCAAGTAGAGTTCTCGGCGCGTTCGTGGTGGCTGGCACCACGGTTCTGGCCTCGCTGGCGCTCGCCACCCCGGCGTTCGCGCACAAGGACAACGTGACGGCCAAGTGTGACGAGAAGACTCAGAAGACCTCGCTGAGCGTGGACCTCACGTGGTACGGCCAGGAGAAGAGGAACACTCTGGAGGTCTTCATCGACGACGCGTCGGTGAGCCCCAAGCGCACGTTCGGCGGTGGCCTCAAGGAGACCGGCTGGGAAAGCGATGGCAAGTCGGCGCACGTCTACAAGGTTGTGATCAAGGCCTACGACGACCCCAACGGGACGAACGGGTGGAGCAAGACGATCACCCTTCCCAAGACCGAGGCCTGTAAGAAGCCGGTGGAGACCACCACCAGCAGCAGCACCACCACGACCACCACGACCACCGCCACGACGACGACGGAGGCGCCCTCGTCCTCCGTGACGCCGCCGGCCCCCGGTGGCAGCAACCCGGAACCGCCGCTCGCGGCGACCGGTGCCTCCCCGATGTGGCTGCTGCTCTCGGGTCTGGGTCTCGTCGGCGCCGGTGCCGGCACCCTGCTGTTCCTGCGTCGCCGCCGCAGCGCGTGAACTAGCTGAACGAAGAAGCGGGGGCGACTCCCGAAGCCGCCCCCGTTCCTCACAGCTCCAAAGTGGACGACGGCGGGTGTCCCTCGCGGAGGAACCACTCCGTGCCGAACGTCCTCGCGAACGTCTCGTCGTCGAGCGCCAGGAAGAACGACTGCTCGGGGATCTGCGAGGCGTGCGCCCGCATCGCCGCCCGCTTCACGTCCACGTACTTCGACACGTCCACGCCGACGTTGATCGCGGACTCCGGCACGGCGTCCTCGCCGAGCGGTCCTGGATCGTCCATTCCGGCCAGCCGCATGGCCTCGCGGAACTCCGACTCCCGCACCATCGCCTGGTACACGGCCGGGGTCTGAGCGATCTCCGCGGCACGCTTGCCCACCCGGTGCACCTGGATGTGGTCCGGGTGGCCGTAGCCGCCGAAGCTGTCGTAGATCGTCAAAGCGGAGGCGTCCTCCTCCACCAGGAGAGCAGCGAGCTTCTGGGCCGCTTCCTCGACGTCGGCCGTCCAGAACGAGCCCGGCCGCGAGTTCAACTCATCGCCCATCATCCCGGAGTCCCGGTAGCCCAGGAACTCCACGCGCGCGACACCCAGGATGTCCGCCGCCGCGTACGTCTCCTCCACCCGCCGTTGCCAGAGCTCCTCGCCCGGCGAGAGGAAGTCCGGGATCTCGCCGGCCTCGCCGCGCGTCGCGACGACGAGCACGACCCGGTGTCCCTCCTCGAACGCCTTCCGCATCACGCCGCCCGTGACGATGCACTCGTCGTCGGGATGCGCGTGGAACGTCACCAGTGTGGCCATGTCCGCGACGTTACCCGCGAATGGAACTTCCCCATTCCCGCACGCGCCCGCCGCTCCCTACCGTGGGGAACCAGGCCGCAGGGAGGTTTGTCGTGCGCGTGTTGTGCACAGTCGCGTTCTCGGCTGCCCACGCACGGGCGATCCTCCCCCTCGTGACCATGCTGACCGAGCTGGGACACGAGGTGCTGGTGGCAGGCCCCGCGTCCGTGCTGGCCGGGTTCGACCAGGAACCGACAACGACGACGGCCGTGCTGCCCGAGGTGTGCGACCAGCTCGTGGACCTGTTGCAGGGCGAGGTGCTCGCGCTCCCGCCCGACTACGACCCGTTCGCCGACGAGATGATCGTCGAGTTCGCCGCGGGGCCGCACATCAGCGCGGCGGTCCAGGCGCTGCTCCCGGTGGCCGCCGACTTCCGGCCGCAGCTGATCCTGCGCTCGGGCATCGAGTTCGCGGGCGTGCTCGTCGCGGAACGGCTCGGCGTGCCGCACGTGGCGGCGCCGTCCGGAACAGGCCACTACATGGACCGCCTGACGCTGCTGAACGCCCTGAACGAACGACGTGCGGAGCTGCGGCTGCCGCTGCACGAGTCGCTCGACTCGGCGCACCGGTACGGCCGGTTGGACGCGGTCCCGCCGGGCTACTCCTTCGCCCGCCAGCCGATGCCCGCGGCGTTCGCCCATCAGCAGCCCGCGCACCACAGCACCGGGGAACGGCTGCCGCAGTGGCTGGCCGACCTCGACCCGGCGAAACCCCTCGTCGTCGCGTCCACGAGCACGTCCGGCGGGGTGTTCGCGACCGAATCGGCGTTGCGGCTCTTCGACTTCGACGCCCTCCCGGACCAGGCCCTGCGCCACTCCCCCTTGGCACACCTGGAAACACTCGTCGCCGGACTCGCCGGAGTCGACTGCGAGGCGGTCGTGCTGACCGGCGGACTGCCGGTCCAAGCCCAGCCGGCGAAGAACGTGCACCTCGTCGACGAGCTGCCGCAGGCGTTGTTGTTGCAGGCCGCGGACTTGCTCGTGTCGCACGGCGGCTACAACTCGATCCGCGAGGCGATGCGGGCCGGCATCCCCACGGCGGTGCTGCCGGTGATGCACGACCAGATGCACAACGCACACCGCGTCAGTGAGCTCAAGCTCGGCGTGCGCGTGCAGGACTTCGCGGCCAAAGCGGTCACCGAAGCGTGCAACCGGGCGCTCACCAGCGTGGAGATCCACGAGGCCACCAGACGAGCCCAGCGGCACATGCTCGGCCTGCCGCCGATCCGCGCGGTGGCGGACTACCTCCAACGGATCGTGCAGCGCAACAGGAAGCTCGTGAGCATGTGAAAGGGCGGCGCCTCCCCCAGAATGCCAGGTCTGGAAGGCGCCGCCCCTCGGCGAACAGGTGGAGCTATTGCAGGGTCAGGTTCCAGGCGTTGATGTACCCGGTGTCACCGGAGTACGCGTCCTGGACCCGCAGCTTCCACGTGCCCGCCGCGACCTCGGACGAGGCGTTGACCGTGTAGGTCGCCACCACGTTGTCGGCACTGTCCGAAGAGGACGAGTTCTTCAGCCGGTAGGCGGTGCCGTCCGGCGCGATCAGGTCGATCACCAGGTCACCGCGGTAGGTGTGGACGATGTCCACGCCGACCTTGGTGGTCGCGGACGCGTTGCCCGCCACCGAGGAGCTGATCGAGGACGTGACCGTGCCGAGGTCGGCGATCGCGACGTCGGTCGTGTTCTCGAGCGAACCCGGCGGCGGTGGAGTCGTGCCACCGATGGCGTTCACGGTCTTGGTCGCGTCGGCGAGGCCAGAGCCACAGCCGCCGGAGCAGGTGCCGGCGAGCGGACGGGCGTTCGTCTTGATCAGGTTCTTGATCTCGGCCGGGGTGAGCGACGGCTTCTTCGCCACCATCAGCGCCGCCAGGCCCGCGATGTGCGGGGCGGCCATCGACGTGCCCTGGTAGGGCTTGTAGTTCTCCGCACCGGGGACGGTCGTGCCGGCGTTCAGCGTCGACCAGATGCCGTTCTCCGGCGTGGTGATGGTGCCGGGGGTGTCGGTGCCGCGACGGGTCTCGCCGCCGGGCGCTGCGATGTCGATGCGGGAGCCGAAGTTCGAGTAGAACGCCTTGTTGCCCTCACGGGACGAGGCGGCGACGGTGATCACACCGCTGCAGTTCGCCGGGGTGAAGTTGGCGACGTTCATGTTCGAGTTGCCGGCCGCCACGACGACCGTGGTGCCGCGGTTGATCGCGCCGTTGATCGCGTTCTGGTAGGTCGTCGAGCAGGACGACTGACCGCCCAGCGACATGTTGATGACCTTGGCGGGCGTGGCGTTCGCGGGCACACCCGCGACGGTGCCACCGGACGCCCAGGTGATCGCGTCGGCGATGTCCGAGGTCGCGCCACCGCACTTGGCGAGCACGCGCAACGGCTGGATCTTGGCGTCGTAGGCGATGCCCGCGATGCCCTTGGCGTTGTTCGCGGACGCGGCGATGGTGCCGGCCACGTGCGTGCCGTGCCAGGACGAGCTCTGGTCCTGCGCGGGCACCGGGTTGCCGTTGGCGTCGGTGCCGCACTCGCCGCGGGCGGTCCAGTCGCCTTCGTCGGCCGCGTTGCTGTCGCGGCCGCCACCGTCACGGGCACGCGCGGCGTCCGACACGAAGTCGTACCCCGCGACGACCCGGGCCGAGAGGTCGCTGTGCGCGACGTAACCGGTGTCGATCACGGCGACGGTCACGCCGGCGCCGGTCGAGCTGGACCACGCGCCGGGCACGTTCATGCCCGCGGTGGCTTCGAACAGGTCCCACTGCCGGGAGTAGTCGGTGTCGTTCGGGTCGGCGAACGGCTGCATCAGCAGGTCCGGCTCGACGTAGGCGACATCGGGGTCGGCCTTGAAGGCCTGGATGGTCGAGTCGGCGTTCGAGGTCTTCGAGCCGAGGTCGACGACGACCGCGCCGCTCGCCATGCGGCGGTGCAGCGACTTGCCCTTGTTACGAGCGTCGTCCGAGGCAGCGGTGTCGGACGAGGCTTCGGCGGTGCCGGGCTTGTAGCCGACGATCAGCCGCTCGAAGGGGCGGTTCACCTGGGTCGAGTCCGGTTGGGACTGGACCTGGGAGGGAGCGGCGTTGACTGGTGAGACAACGCTGAGCACTGCGGCGGAGACTGCCGCGGCGCACAGACTCGTGCGTCGCAATCCGTTCACGAGAGGTCCTTCCACACAGGGCCTTCGCGTGCCGTTGAGGGCGTCAGGGATCTGAACCGGCTGCGGAGGTGACGAGGACCGTAAGTCGCGGCGAACCCGGGAAAACAGGTCTAGCGGAGTCCGAATAACGACACTGACGTGTTCACGACAGGACCATTGCGCTGAATGGCGCACAATATGGCGGTGTTCGGACATCTGGGCGTCGCGCCGGAGCTGACAGCCGTCTACGAGCTCCTGGTCACGGGCGGCAGTCGCACGACAGACGAGATCGGCGTAGCCCCCGAGCTGCTGGAACAGATGCTCGGGCTCGGCATCGTCCGGCACCTGCCGGGCGACGTGTGGCAGGCCGTCGCACCCGACCTGGCCGTGGAGGCGCTGATCGCGGCCCGCGAGGAGCAGAACCGCAGGGCTCGCGCCGACGTGGGCCCGCTGATGGAGCTCTACCTGCGCAATCGCGACGAGGAGCTGGCGGACAACGCGTTCGTCGAGACCGTGACCGGCATCAGCGCCGTGCGCGAGCTGTGGCACACGCTGCTGAACGGCGCCCGTGATGAGGTGTGCGTGCTCGACCAGCCACCGTACGTGACGCCGCTGGGCGAGCACGTCGCGCTGGAAGACGAGACGCGGCAACGCGACGTGCAGTGGCGGGTGGTCTACGACCGGTCCGCTGTGGACCTGCCGGGCCGCGTCACCGAGATCATCGAACTGGTCGCGGCCGGCGAACGGGCCCGCGTCACGCCGACGCTGCCGTTCAAGCTCGCCGTGATCGACACGCACGCGGCCGTGCTGCCCGTCGCGAACGGCGACGTGGTCGACAAGGTGCTGCTGATCCGCCCGTCCGCGCTGCTGGACGTGCTGCGCTCGACGTTCGAGCTGTACTGGGACAAGGGAATCCCGTTCAGCCCCGGCGGGATCTACGCGGCGGCGGCCGATGTGGACCCGAACCTGCTGGGACTGCTCGCGGCCGGGCTGACCGACGAGTCGATCGCACGGCAGCTCGGGCTGGCTCCCCGGACCGTGCAACGGCGCGTGCGGCAGCTGATGGACCGGTGCGGCGCGCAGACCCGGTTCCAGGCCGGGGTGCAGGCGATGCGGCGCGGCTGGCTCTAGCGGCGCGAGCCGCGCCCTGGCGTGCAACCTCGCGTGATCTTCGCGGCGTTTCCCCCTGTGCAAGCGAAAACTCACATTGGGGGTTAGATGCGCAAGTCAATCGCAGCTGCTCTGGCCGGCTTGGCTCTCGTCGGTCTCGCGGGCACCGCGTCCGCCGACGACACCACGCCGGTCTACAAGACCAAAGCGGAGCTGCAGAAGCAGGCCGACGAGTTCACCGCGCACCAGCTGCAGAGCTTGCCGCAGATCTTCCCCGGCGCCCGGTTCGTCACGCCCGGCCTGTGGGGCGGCGAACGCGACGGGGTGCTGGAAGACGGCCAGCAGTACATGGCCAACGAGGTCAAGTACTTCTACAACGGCGAGAAGAGGAGCGTGATCACGCAGGTGATGGCTCCGGGCTTCTTCGGCAGCTCGCCGGAGGAGCTCTGCGAGCAGCACTACCGGAGCTGCACCGGCACCGTCAGCGACGACGAAGGCGGCGTGATCGTCTTCTCCGAGCTCGCCGAGTACCGCATGAGGTCGGTGCACAGCTTCCGCCCGAACGGCGAGGTGGTCTTCACGCAGGGCTCGCTGGACGACGATCCCGCGCAGCTCGGGACCGTGGCCGCCGACCGCGCCTACACGTTCACGAGGTAGCGGAACTCACCTCTGCGCAAGGGAAAACTCACGATGGGGGTTACGTGCACAAGGTAATGGCGGCTGCCCTGACGGGCGCGGCACTTCTCTCCGGTCTCGCGGGCACGGCGTCCGCACAGACGGACTTCCCGTGGCCACCGAAGGACGTCACGCCGGTCCACAAGACCAAGGCGGAACTGCGGAAGCAGGCTGACGAGTTCTCCGCACACCAGCACCGGAGCTACCCGGAGATCTTCCCCGGTGCGAGCAACGTCGACCCGAGCCCGTGGGGCGGCGGCGAGGCGGGGGACGTGTACGAGGACATGCAGTACATGGACAGCAGGGTCCACTTCACCTACCAGGGCAAGCTCGTGATGACGTACACGAAGGTCAACGCTCCGGGCGAGTTCAGGACGACGCCGGAACAGCTCTGCGAGCGGGTGCCGTGCGACGCCAAGGTCAGCGACAACAAGGGCGGTTTGATCGTCACCGCTGTGCACGAAAGCTACGGCGTCAACGTGGCGTGGAACTTCCGCCCGAACGGCGAGGTGGTCTGGACTCAGGCCTCGCTCGAGGAAGACCTCGCACAGCTCGCGACGATCGCTTCCGACCGCGCGTACACGTTCACGAGGTAGCAGAACAGGAGCGGGCGCTTCCGGTCATGGCGTCACCGGAAGCGCCCGCTCCAGCAAACGATCTTCGCGTGCAACCTCTGGTGATCTTGCGGCGTCTTCTTGTCCGCAAGCAAACACTCACCAGGGGGATTCATGCGCATGCGCAAGGTGATGGCGGCTGCCCTGACGGGCCTCGCACTCGTCGGTCTCGCGGGCACGGCTTCGGCGTCAGCGTCGTCACAGGCCGACTACCCGTGGCCGCCCAAGGACGTCACGCCGGTCCACAAGACCAAGGCGGAGCTGCAGAAGCAGGCGGACGGCTTCTCCGCCCGGCAGGAACGGACGTTCCCGCGGATCTTCCGCGGCGCCACGAACGTCGAGCCCGGTCCGTGGGGCGGCGAGGCGGCCGGCGTGTTCGACGACATGCAGTACATGGGCAACTGGACCACGTTCGACTACCAGGGCCAGAACCTCACGACCTACATGCAGGTCAACGCGCCCGGCCACATCAAGCTGTCGCCGAAGCAGCTCTGCGAGCGGGACAAGTGCACCGGAGAGGTCCGCGACCACCGGGGCGGCGTGACCGTCTTCACCGTGAACGACACGCACGGCATCCACGCGGCGTGGAACTTCCGCCCGACCGGCGAGGTCGTCTGGGCGCAGAGCTGGCAGGCGGGCACCGAGCCGCAGCTGGCGGCGGTGGCGTCCGACCGCGCGTACACGTTCACCAGGTAGTTCTGAGAACTGGGTAGCAGAACAGGAGCGGGCGCTTCCGGTCATGGCGTCACCGGAAGCGCCCGCCCTTCTCAACTGGCGACCTTGCGCGCGGCCACCAGCTGCCCGTCCGCGAACCCCTCGACGCGCACCTCGGTCCCGGTCGCGCTCAACGTCGCGGTGTGCGCTCCGTCGGTCACGTCCAGTGAGGTGGCCGGGCGGCCGTCGACGTAGATGTCCACCCGGTCGAGGTTCACGGTGTCCAGTGAGACGGTCGTCCCTGCGACCGCCACGCCCAGCCGCCGCACCGGCAGCGCGGCGAGCAGCGAGCCCGCCTTGGCGAGCAGATCCACGTTGCCCTGCAACAGGTCCGCGCGCGTGATCTGGTGCTGGTGCGTCGGCCGCACGCCCAGATCCTCGACGGGCGTACCGGAGAGCTTGCCGACGCGCAGCGTGCGGCGGATCGAGACACGCATGTTCGCCTTGTTGGGCAACGGCTTGTACGGCGACTCGGCGTCGCCGGGCGCCGGGATCTTCATCAGCGTCGACAGCAGTCCGTGCGTCCACACGTTCGCGCCGCCGGCACCGGTGTTGTCGTCCACACCGAGGATCGGGCCCAGCTCGTGGTCGGCCCAGCCCGCGGCGAAGATGTCGGTGGCGGAGTAGCAGCGCGCGTCGGTGATCAGCACGACCGGGCCGTGGTAGGTCTGCCCCACCGCGTTCGCGCCCTCGACGGGCGTGATGGTGTGGGCGCAGGAGAACGCCTGGCCGGTCTCGGTCGAGGTGTCGAGCGACGGGAACCACGGGCCGAGGTTGATCTGCCCGGTCGGGTCGTCCGCGTGCCGGCGGCAGATCCGCAGGTTCAGCGGCGTGCTGAGGAACTGCACGGGTTCCGGGTCGATGCGGCGCGGGGTCATCGTCTGCAGCAGGAACTCCGAGGCGAAGATGTGGCCTCCGCCGTTGTCGCGGACGTCGACGATGAGTCCGTTCTGCGGCAGGAGGTTCGCGAGCCGGACGAACTCGGCGAGGAACGCGTCCGGGTCGGTCACGCTGAACGTGAAGATCCGCAGGTGCCCGAACTCCCCGGACGGCGTGGTCACCGGGCGGGCGCGGAACACGCCGGGCATCGTCGTCGGCACGTCCTGCGCGCCCATCGCGACCGCGCCACCGGCGGACTCGGCCTGCACGACCTTGGGCGCGTGCAACAACTTCTTGGCGCGCGCCTTCTCGTCGGAGTCGAGGTCGACGCCCTGCGCGGCCGCGGCCGGGCTGAGCGAGTCGACGTCGGTCATGGGCGGCAGGTTGTCCGTCACCTGCCAGTCGACGCGGATCTCCTGGGCGGCGCCGCCGTTCTCGTCGCGGTAGGTGACGACGACCCAGTCCTCGTCCGGCGGGAGCTGGATCACCAAGGGGCGCAACGTGAGCGACTCCAGGCCGCGGGCGAGGTTCGCGGCGGTGTTGCTGCCCGCGAAGATCGCGCCGTTCAACGCCACAGCGCGGGCGATCGGCGTGCCGTTCCAGTGCGTCACCTCGGCGCCGACGGCGAGACCGTTGAAGTTCGCGACCGTGCGCGCGACGAGGTACTGCTCGGTGCCGTCGGCGGCGAAGCAGCGCTCCAGCTGGAACGGCAGGAAGGCGATCTTGCCCGCGAACGGCGCGGGCAGCAGGTAGTTCGTGTGCAGGTCGCGCACCGAGTGGAAGGTGCTCGACAGCTCGCGGTGGAACTGCCACTCGGGCTCGGCCGTGGCATCGGTCTGCCGTTCGAGTCTGGCTCTCAGCACTCTGAGTCTTTGCACGGGATTCACCGCGTGCATCGCGACTTTGAGCGGCAGGTGCGCGTAGTTCTGTTCCAGCAGGATCAGTGCCTGCTCGACGATGAGCTTGCGCTGCGCCAGGGTGAGCGTGCCCGCGGTGGCGAGGAACTCGGCAAGCCCGACGGAGTTTGCGACGTTCGGGTGAGCGGTTGCGGTCATGGTGGTGCCTCCTTGCCAAGTAGAGGCTTTCCAGGGCGCCTGGATACACCTTTTTCACCCGTTCGGCCGCTAACCGGAGCAGTTTTCCGGACGACAACTGGAGTAAAGGGAGGCCGCGATGAGCCTGAAGAGTCCTCGGGCCCTCGAACTGCGCATCCACGGGGTCAACAACACGCCCCCGGCCGCGCTGCTGGCGCTCCCCGAGCACGCCGTCGAGCAGTTCCGCGGCGATCGCTTCGGCAGCTTCTGGAAACCGAAGCCGGACAAGGTCGCCGAACTGCCACCGGACCACGCCGGGCGGGTGCCCGACGACGTGCGGCGCGAGGCGTACTCGTGGGGCGGCATGGCGCGCAGCAGCCCCGGCGTGCCCGGCAGCGGGGTGCCGTCGGTGCTCGCGAACGTGCTGGGGCGCATCGGATGGGCGTTGCTGCTCCCCTTCGGCCTCGCGAACGTCGCCTACTGGTCCCGCAAGCTGCCGGACGACTCGATGCCGACGACGAAGCGGATGGTGTGGTGGAACGCCGGGCGCGGCGCCGCTTCGACGCGGCTGTTCGGGCTCGGGCTCACCGTGCTGCTGGTGCTGTCGGTGTGCGAGGTCGCGATCGACGTCTACGCGATCCAGTGCTCGCTGCCGGGCACGACGTGCAAGCGACTGCCGGAGTTCATGGACCTGCTCGGCGATCCTGCCCCGCACATCAGGGTCCTGGCCGCCTCGGCCGTGCCGGTGTTGCTGCTGCTGGGGTTGCTGGCGCTGACGTCGTTGTCGCGCAGCCGGTACGAGATGACGACGATGCGCCGCGTGCCGGCGCGGCGGCCGGGCGTCATGCTCAGCCGGGCGTCGATGTGGGAAGGCAGCCCGCGGATCCGCCGGCTCACCCGGCTGCACCTCGCCGCCGGATGCTGCGTGGTGGTGCTGGTGACGAGCGCCCAGCAGTTGCAGCACGCGTTCTTCCTGACACTCACCGTGCTCGCGGGCGGCCTGCTGGCGGTCGTCATGGCGCGCGTGGTCGTCACCGCGACGGACTGCCCGGACGTGCCGTCGACCGAGAAGGGCGGCCTGTGGTCGTGGCTGCTGGTGATCTCGGCGGTGCTCGTGCTGGTGGTGCACGGGTTCGGGCTGTACTCGATCGCGCCGTCGTTCGACGGGCCGCTGTGGCTCGCGTCGTGGGGACCGCCCGTGGTCGCGGTGGCGCTGCTCGGTTCCGTGCTGGCGGCGTGGTCGTGGCGGCGCAACGACGCCAAGGGGCCGCTGGTCCTGCTCGTGCTGTTCGTGGCGTTCATGGTTGCCACGTACTGGTTTTCGCTTTCTTGGGTCGGAGCTGTCGTCGTCGGCGGGATCCTGGCGTGGCGGGCCAGGCCGCTTCCTGGTGACGAGTGGCAGGCCTGGCGCGGCGCGGGACCCGGTGTGCTGCTGGGGTTGTCGCTGACCACCTCGGTGATGCTGTCCGCCGTGCTGGTGCTGACGTTCCGGGGCTGGGTCGGGACGGGGTTGCGGGTGCCGTCGTTCTACTCGTGGTTCAGCGCGGCCTTCGCGGTGGCGCTGGTTCCGCTGGTGCTGCTGATTCTGGTGCAGGCGCTGACGTTGTTGTCCCGGTTGGCCAAGCCCGCCCTGCTGGACGACGAGGCCGAGGTGCTCGTCGTGCGGGTGCGGCACGTGGTCGCCGTGACGCACCGGGCCGAGAACGTCACGGGCGTGCTGTCCGTGTCCGGTGTGCTCGCGCTGATCCTGACCTGCTACCTGACGTTCGACTCGCCGGCGTGGACCGGGTGGCACGGCGTCACGTGGGTGCTGGGCAAGGGCGACTGGGTCACCGGGCTCGCCGGGGTCGCGGTGATCGGGTCGTTCGTCGGCGCGGGGATGCTCACGAACCGGCGTCCGCTCGGCCTGTTGTGGGACCTGATGTGCTTCCTGCCGCGCACGGCGCACCCGTTCTCGCCGCCCTGTTACGCGGAACGCGCGGTGCCGGAGATCGCCGACCGGACCCGCGAGTTCCTGGACTCGGGTGACGATCGTCGCGTGGTGCTGTCCGCGCACAGTCTGGGCGCCGTGCTGGCCGTCGCGGCGCTCTACGCGTTGCCGGAGGGGTATTTGCAGCGCGTGCAGCTGCTGACGTACGGAGTGCAGCTGCGGCCGTACTTCGGGCGGATCTTCCCCGAGCTGCTCGGTCCCGTCGTGCTGGGCACGCCGGAAGTCCGTGCGGGCGCGATGTTCTCGCGCGACCCGTGGCGCCGCGAGCCCGGGGTGTCGCCCGATCGCGGGCTTGCCGCGTTGCTGGGTCCGAGCTGGATCAACCTGTGGCGGCGCACCGACTACCTGGGTTTCCCCGTGCACGGCTGGGGGCCGAACCCCGTTGACCGCCGGGCAAGTGAGACGGACGGCTCACCGGACAAAGTGGAGACTCACGGCGGCTATCACCTGTGTGCGGCTTATGCGCAGGCCTTCCGAGACCTCGTCTCAATTGATCTGAACCAGTCACCCGATGGTGGACGTGGAGGGGGTGGGAACCTGGAACGCAGTTGAACTCCAAGGAGAGACATGCGCACGACTGTGGCGGCCCTCGTGGGTGCCGTACTGCTCACCGGTGGACTGGCCGCTTGTTCGAGCGAGGCCCCGACCTCCTCCGCACCGCAGCCCCCTGCGATCAAGCCGGTGGCGGAGACCTCGCTGGCAGCACCTGCCGCGTCCGGTGACCAGCCGAAGGGCATCACCTACGACGTCAAGCGGATCCCGGTGGGCGCCCAGCTCTCCACCGGCTCGTCCGTCGCCAATGGACAGACGACGGTCGAGCTGAAGGTGTCCGGCCTGCTGCCGAACACGAAGTACGGCTCGCACGTGCACACCAAGCCGTGCGGCGCCAAGCCCGCCGACTCCGGCCCGCACTACCAGCACACGAAGGACCCGGTGTCGCCGAGCGTCGACCCCAAGTACGCCAACGCGGAGAACGAGATCTGGCTCGACTTCACCACCGACGCCGCCGGTGCCGCGACCGGCACGGCCACGGTGAAGTGGGAGTTCCGCAAAGGCGAGGCGAACGCCGTGATCATCCACGCGACGCACTCCAGCACCGAGCACGGCAAGGCGGGCACGGCCGGTGACCGCCTCGCGTGCCTCACCGCGCAGTTCTGATCGGCAGTGGTGTGGCCCGGAACGTTGCCGGGGGAATTCGCGGTCAGACGGGTGCATCGTGGTGCCCTGCTGAGCGTGAATTACCTCGCCGACGTTCCGGGACGCGCCACTAGCAGGGCCAGGTCAGGGCCACACCCCCAGCGAGGTGTGGCCCTGACACCGGTTCCAGCACCGCCGCACGCACGAGGTTGAGCACCTCGTACCGTGGTCCGGCGCGGCGGACCAGTCCGCGCACGCTCAGCACGTGCGCGACGCGTTCGTCGTCCGCGTCCCCCTCCGCCATGCGCACCAGTGCGTCGCGCTCCTCGGCATCCAATGTGGACAGCGAGAGCCGCAACGAGTCGCGCAGGTGCGCCGAGGTCGGGTCCAGCGGGTTGGACCGCAGCCGCTCCAGCAGGTGCTGCGGCGAGTAGACCATGAACCACCCGGCGGCGAACTCCAGCGCCGACGGCAGCCCGTCGAGCTCCCGCACCAGCCCGGTCAGCGCGGCGTGGTTCGCGTCCTCCTGCCGGAACCCGGGCCGCACCCGCCGCACGTTGGTCACGAGCAACTGCACTGCCGCGTCGTCGGTCAACGGTCCCAACGGAAACACGTGCTCGCCCGCGATCCCGGTCGGCGCCAACGACGTGACGACGACCCGCAGCCGCGGGTGCCGCTCCAGCAGGTGCGCGTCCGGGGTGTGATCGGTGACGAGCACGGTGTCCTGGTCGTCGTCGATCACCGGCGTCCGCGAGACCGGCAGCCACGCCACCGACCAGCCGAGCCGGAAGTGCAGCTCCCCCGCCACCTCCAGCGCGAGCCGCGTCTTGCCCACCCCGCTGACCCCGGTGACGGTGACCAGCCGCCGCCCGTCGACGACCAGGTCGACGAGCGCGGCCACCTCGTCGTGCCGTCCCACGATCGCCGACGAGGGCGCGGGCGGCGGCACCGACACCGGACCCGCGGGCCGTCCGGCGGCCTCCTGCAGGTTTGCCCGGCTGTCGTCGTCCAGCCTCAGCCCGTCCGCGAGCAACCGGACCGTCTCGGCGCGCGGCGACCTCGTGCGGCCGCACTCCAGGTCGCGGATGGCCCGGACGCTCACCATCGCGAAATCGGCCAGTTGCTGCTGGGTGAGGCCGACCCGAATGCGATGGGTGCGCAGCAGTTCCCCGAATTCCCTCACGCCGACTCCCCCTCCAGGCCGCGGCCAACGAACCCGCAGGGGGTCGACAACACGGTGCAGCGGGTGCGCAGCAGTTCCCCGAACTCCCTCATGCTCGTTCCCTCCTCTGGGCACGAGTCTCGGGCCGCCGGCGTTTCGGAACATGGGGGTCGCACCCCCATATTCACGTTCGGCACAAATCTGGGGGCCCGGCCCCCATGTGCGTCGCGCGCACGCATGCGAGGTTCTGCCGGTGACCTCCGCGGCCGAGACCACCACGGGCGAGAGCTGGACAGCGGCTTTCGCCCACGCGCTGCGCCCGCTGATCGACGCCGCCCGCCTGGAGGTCGCGCCCCCGTTCGACGCCGCGTTCGCCGAGCAGCTCGGCCGGCGACTGGTCGGCATCGCTGCCCGCACGCTGGTGCTGGAGCTGCACAACGCGAAAGGCACCCTCTCCGCGGACACCAGCGAGGAGCGGTTCGCGGAGTTCACCCGGACTCTCGACCTGCAAGCGCTGTTCGTGCGCTACCCGGTGCTGGCCCGCCTCCTCGCGCAAGCCTGTGAGCAGGCCGTGAAGGCGCACCACGAGCTGTCTTCGCGCTTCACCCGGGACCGCGCGGAGATCGTCAGAACGATCTTCGACAACCACGACCCCGGCACGCTCCAGTCCATCGAGACGGGCCAGGGCGACCCCCACCAGCAGGGCCGCACGGTCGCGACCTTGACCTTCGAATCCGGCGCGCGCCTGATCTACCGCCCCCGCCCGGTACAGCTGCACGCGCACTTCGAAGCCCAGCTGTCCTGGTTTTCCAGGCGAACCGGAATCAGCTTCCGGACACCGAAACTCACCGCCAAAGACGGGTACGGGTGGCTCGAGTTCATCAGCCACGAGCCGTGCGCGGACATCAAGAACGTGGCCGACTTCTACCGTCGGCTCGGTGCGTTGCTCGCGCTGCTGTACGCGGTCGACGGCACGGACATGCACTTCGAGAACCTGATCGCGTGCGGCGACCAGCCGGTGCTGGTGGACGTGGAGACGCTGTTCCACCCGACGCCGACACTGACCGACGATCCCGCCGCCGAAGCACTCGCCCGGTCAGTGCATCGCACGGCCCTCCTCCCCCACGTGCTGTTGGGCGACAACGGCGCGAGCGACGTGTCCGGCGTTGGCGGGGATCGCGGCGTGCCGACCCCGGTGGACGTCGTCGACTGGGCCGACGCCGGCACGGACCGGATGCGGCTGGTCAGGCGGCCCAGCGAGTCGTCAGGGGCGTTCAACCGGCCGCTGCTGAACGGCACACCGGCGGAACCGGCCGACTACCAGGACTCGCTGCTGGCCGGGTTCCGCGCGGGCTACGACGCGATCGTGGCGCATCGGGACGAGCTGCTGCGCCTGGTCCGTGCGTGCGCCGACGACGAGGTGCGGTTCGTGGCGCGTGCGACGCGTCAGTACGTCGTGTTGTTGGACGAGTCGACGCACCCAAGCGTGCTGACCGACGCGATGGACCGAGACCTGGCGTTTGGTGTGCTGGAAACCAACGACCCGTTGCTCGACCAGCTCGTGCCGTTCGAGATCGCGGACCTGTGGTGTGGTGACGTGCCGTTGTTCACCTGCCGACCGGGGTCGCGCGACCTGTGGACCACGTCCGGGCTCCGGCTGCCGGGGATGCTGCCGGAGCCCGGACTGCGCGCCGTCGAACGCAAGATCGCTGCGATGAGCGAGGTCGACCGGCACGACCAGCAGTGGGTGATCACGGCCGCGCTGGCCTCCAGACCCAAGCCCGTGTCGCACCGCTCCGGAGCGCCGCTGCCCGGCCACGTCGCCGCGGTCGACCCGGATCCGGCGCGGCTGCTGGTGGCCGCGTGCGGGATCGCGGACCAGATCCTCGCGCACGCGGTGACGGGCAAGGACCGGGTGAACTGGCTGGGGCTCGAGCTCGTCGACGACCGGCACTGGACGGTGCAGCCGCTCGGCGCTGGTTTGTCCAACGGCTACACAGGAGTCGCGCTGTTCCTGGCCGAACTGGGAGCGTTGACCGGTGCCGCTCGGTACATCGACTTCGCGCGGGACGCGGTCCGTCCGCTGCCGAGACTGCTCGAGAACTTCGCGGAGGAGCCCGAACTGGTCGCCGCGGCGGGCGGCGGACTCCACGGCCTGGGCGGGATCTGCTACGGCCTCGCGCGCCTCACCTCGTTGCTGGGCCTCGACCACAGCCTGCTCACCGACGCGGTCGAGCTGATGCCGTTGGAGGACACGTCGTTCAGCGTCGTGGACGGCGTCGCCGGATCACTCGCCGCGATGCTCGCCGTCGGCACCGCTAAATCGCTGGCGCTGGCCGACCACTACGCGACGGTGCTACGTGGCGCGATTTGCCGGACGAATGGGTTCGCCCGCGGTCATGCGGGAATCGGATGGGCGCTGCGGCGTTACGCGGCGGCGGTTCCCGACGAGTCAACAGATGTGGCAGGAAAGGCTTTCCTCGAGGGCGACGCGATCGACCCGACCGACACCGGCTGGTGCTCCGGTCTGGCGGGCGCAGCCCTCGCCCGCGGCGACGACCGGCTGGCAACGCTGCTGGCTCCGCGGGAACCGTTGCGGGACATGAGTCTCTGCCACGGCGAACTGGGCGTCGTGGAGGCCCTGTCCGCTCACCACCCCGGCGCCGCGACCCGCCGCACGGCGCTGTTGCTGGGAGCACTGGACGAACACGGCGCCCGCTGCGCCACTCCGGGCGGCGTGCCGTCGCCCGGTCTGCTCACGGGTCTGGCCGGCATCGGTCACGGCCTGCTGCGCCAAGGGTTTCCCGTGCCGTCGGTCTTGCTGCTCGAACCGTGACACCGAACTGATGAGGAGTGCGCCTGATGAACGAGTCCCTGCACCGCCCGGCCGCCCTGCCCGAACCGGTCGAGAGCGTGCTCGGGGAGATGGAGCTCGCACCGAAGTCCACCGCCGGTGCGCGAGCCCGTGCCCTGGCCGGACTGACCGTCGCGATGGGCGTCTTCGCCTCCATCACACCCACGTTGTCGGACCCGACCGTCAGCGTGCGGTGAAAGATCCCGTGTTGCTCGCGGAATACGCCTGAGCAGTCGATACGGACGACGTCAGCCTGCGGTTAAGGTCCTGACATGCAGACCCGAGCGCCCCACGTGGTCGGCCGTGATCGAGAGGTCACGGCCCTCGCGCAGGCACTCGGACGCACCCGCGCCGGCCGCGGCGGCACGATCTTCCTGACCGGCGAGGCGGGTATCGGCAAGTCGCGGCTGGCGAGGTACGCGGCCGGCCAGGCCTATGACGAGGGCGTTCGGGTCCTCAAAGGCCGTGGCACGACGATCGGGCCGATGGTGCCGTTCCGCCCGATCGCGGAAGCCCTGCTGGGACTCTTCCGCGGCGAACCGCCGGACGACTCCGCGCTCGGCCCCTACAAACCCGTGCTGGGCACGCTGATCCCGGAGTGGCAGGACCACCAGTCCCCGACGGAATCTGTCGTGGTTCTGGCAGAAGCCGTGCTCCGGCTGCTCGCGTCCGTCGCCCGCAGGACACCGTGCCTGCTCGTCCTCGAGGACCTGCACGACGCCGACGCCGAGACCCTTGCGGTAATTGAATATTTGACGGACAACCTGGAGGACCAACCGGTTCTGCTGCTCGCCACGAGCCGCAACGAGCCGGGCAACACCCTGGACCTGATCCACCGGATCACCCAGCGGGGTGCGGCCACCAAGCTGGAGCTGCGCAGGCTGACCCGGCCGGAGGTCGAGCAGATGACCGCCGGCTGCCTGGAGAGCGAGCAGATCCCGGCGGAGCTGTCGGCTCGCTTGTGGACGGACAGCGCAGGAAACCCGTTCGTCGTCGAGGAACTGTTGCACGGCATGGTGAGCAGCGGCCTGCTCGTCGCGGACGCCACCGGCTGGCAGGTGCTCGGCGAGCTGAAGCTGCCGGTCCCGGCGGCGTTCGTGCGCAGTGTCGCCCACCGCACCGACCGGCTCGGGCCGCAGGGACGCGAGGTGCTGTCGATCGCGGCGGTGCTGGGGCACCGGTTCCCGCTGTCCGTCGTGCAACGGGTGACCGGCATCGACGACCGCCGGCTGCTCAACCACCTGCACGCGGGCGTGGCCGCGCAGCTCGTGACGCCCGACGAGCCCGCACCCGACTGGTACGCGTTCCGCCACCCGCTGACCGCGGATGCGTTGCTGGCACAGCTGACGCCCAACGAACGTGCGAACCTCTCCCAGCGCACGGCCGACGCGATCGAGGACCTGCACCCCGGACTGACCGGTGACTGGTGCCCGCTCGTCGCGAAGCTCAGGTTCGACGCCGGATCACCGGGTGCGGCCGGGTTGTTGTTCGCCGAGGCCGGGCGCCGCGCGCTGACCTCGGGCGCCGCCGGATCCGCGGTGACGTTGCTGGACCGCGCGCAGGGGTTGCTCACCGACGACGCGCGCGCCGAAGTGCTGGACACGCTGCTGCCGGCGCTCGCGGAGACCGGCGAGTTCGAGCGCGCCTTCGAGTTCGAGACGGACGTGGCGGAACTGAAGGACGGGCCGGGCAAGGCGAAGCTCCACACGCGACTCGCCCGGATCGCGCACCAGGCCGGACGGTTCCCGTACGGGGTGGAGCAGGTGCGCCTCGCCCGCGCCCTGCTCGGACCGGACGCGCCCGACGAGCTGACCGCGCAGCTGGACGTCACCTCGGCCTACCTGTCACTGATCGGCCCGAACGCCGACCGCGTCGAGTCGGCGGCGAGCCTCGCCCGGCAGGCGGCGGACGCGGCGGCACGGGCCGACCTGCCCGCCGTCGCGTGCGAGGCGTGGCAGCTGCTCGGAGTCATTGCGCGCGAACAGGATCTCGACGAGGCCAACCGGTGCTTCGACCGAGCGCTCGCGCTGGCCGACACGCACCAGATGCCGATCCAGCACACCTACGCGCTGGTGCGCCTGGCGGGCAACGACTGGCTCGCGGACGGCAGCACCGACACGTTGGAACGCGCACACCGGGAAGCGTGCCGCACGGGCGCGATCACGTTGACGTACAGCGTGAACGCCATCATGGCAGTCCAACTCGTGCTGACCGGCGCCTACGACGAAGCCGCCCGGCAGGTCGAGTCCTGTTTGGACGCGACCGCGCGACTCCGGTTCCACTCGCTGCACCGCTACCTGTTGATGGTCAAGGCAACGCTCGCCGCGCACCGCGGCAACCGGCAGGAAACCGACGACGCCGTCGGCAGGTTCGAGGCGGTCGCGAAGGGCGGTGCCCAGGAGGTACCGCTCTGCTACGGACTTGCGCGCGCGTTCTGCGCCCTGCTCGAGGAGAACCACGTGCTGGCGATGCAGGAGCTCGACCTCGCGGAGGCGAAGGAGTCGCAGAACCCCACGCCGTTCCACCTCTCCGGCTCGCACGGCCTGCGCGTGCTGCTCGCCGTCCTGGACGGCAGCTTCGGCTGGTCCGACTACCAGGTGCGGGTGAAGTCGAGTGCCGCGGGCATGCGCTGGAACCGCCAGTTCGCCGACCTCGCGCACGCCGTCCTGCTGGGCCGCGACGGCCTTCACTCCGAAGCGCGGCAAGCGTTCGACCGAGCACAGGAGGCCGCCGCGCTCTATCCGATGGCACGGCACCTCGGGCTGCGCCTGGTCGCGCCGGAAGCCGAGGCGTGGGGCGATCCGGTGACCTGGTTACGCGCCGCCGAGGAGCACTTCCACCAGGCGGGGATCCCGGCGGTGGCGTCGGCGTGCCGAGGACTGCTGCGGCAGGCGGGCGCGCCGGTGCAGCAACGCCGCAGCGGCACCGAGCAGGTGCCGAAACAGCTGCGCGGGCACGGCGTCACGGTCCGGGAGTTCGAGGTCTTCGTGCTGCTGGCCGACAGGATGGGCAACAAGGCCATCGGCACCCGCCTGCACATCTCGCCGCGCACGGTGGAAAAGCACGTGGCCTCGCTGATCGCGAAGACCGGTCAGCCGGACCGCGAGTCCCTGTCGGCGTACGCGGCGGCACTGAGCCGCTGACGCTCGCGCTTGAGCCGGGCCTCGTACTCGTGCCGCTTGCCGCCGGCCAGGTCCTTCCTGGCAGCCTGCGTGACGTCCCGGAACACCTCGTAGTAGGTGTCGTCGTACTGCTCGACGATCTCGAACGTCCACCGCCCCGGCAGCACGTTGCGCCCGAGCAGCTCGCGTTGCACCCGGTCGGCGTGCTCGTGGTGGCCCGCCTGCCGGAGCAGCTCGATGGCCTCGTCGAGGGTGAAGTCGGCCGAGCCGGTCAGCTGGTGGAACGAGTAGAGGTGGCCGCGGGCCCGTTCGGTGGTCTCGAGCGCGAGGCTGAGCTTGCCCAGCGCCTCGATCGTGAGGTCGTCGTCGTCCATGTCAGGCGTAATACCCGCCACGGGGTTGGCTCTACCTACCGCCGGGGTCGGACACCGCTGTACATGTCAGCCGCATACCTACCGAGGAAGAGCTTTGCCCACGGCTGGTCGGCGGACAACGCCGACCACGTCACGCGTAATACCCGCCGCACGTCGAGCTTCGCCCACGGCCGGTCGGCGGACGCCTGTCGCCCACGCCGTGCCGAACACCCAACGCGGATCGAGCTTCACCCAAGGCCGCTCGCCAGTCACCGCCGCCAGGCCAGGCCGAACACCCCGCCACGCGCCAAGCCCCACCCACGACCGCCCGCCAGTCACCGCCACCCACACCGCGCCAACTACCCACCACGCGCCGAGCCCCACCCACGGCCAGCCGTCAGTCACCGCCGTCCACGTCAGGCGTAATACCCGCCGTGGGTTTGCGCTTACCCCTGCCGGGTAGTCGATCACCGACTGTGTCCATCACAGAGCGAGGTGACCAATCATGGTCGACGTCACCACCCGCACGCGGGTCCAGCAGGCCGCACTCGTCGTCGCGGCCGTGTTCGCGCTGGTCGGCGTGCTCGGTTTCATTCCAGGCATCACCACGAACTACGACTCGATGACCTTCGCGGGCCACGAGTCCGGCGCGATGCTGCTCGGCATCTTCATGGTGTCGATCCTGCACAACCTCGTGCACCTGCTGTTCGGCGTCGCCGGCTTCCTGGCCGCGCGCACGGCGGCCGGCGCGCGGGCGTTCCTCATCGGCGGCGGCGCGATCTACCTCGTGCTGTGGCTGTACGGGCTGGTGATCGACAAGATGAGCGACGCCAACTTCGTGCCGCTCAACGCCGCGGACGACTGGCTGCACTTCGTCCTCGGCCTCGGCATGATCGGACTGGGAGTCGCGCTTGGCAAGCGTGCCGCAGTGCGCTGACACCGTTGGCGTAGAAGAAGAGTTTCTTCTCGTCGACACGGCGTCCGGACGTACCTCGGTGCGTGCGGACGCCGTGCTGGCGCGCGTCCAGGACACCGCGCTGACCAAGTTCCACGCCGAGCTCGCGGCCACACAGGTGGAGGCCGCGACCGGTCCGTGCACGTCGGTTTCCGAACTGGGCCAAGCACTCCGCGAAGCCCGCACGACGCTCGAGAAAGCAGCTGAGGAGGTCGGCGTCGGGATCATTTCCCGTGGCACGCCGCAGAAACCGTCACTGCAGCCGATCGTGTCCCACGAGCATCCGCGGTTCCGGCGCGTCCTCGACACCTACGCGGGCGTGGTGGAGCACTACGAGGCCTGCGGGTGCCATGTCCACGTCGGCGTGCCGGACCGCGAGACCGGCGTGCGCGTCCTCAACCACCTCCGGCCGTGGCTGCCGACCCTGCTGGCGCTGTCCGCCAACTCACCGGACAACGGCTACGCGAGCTGGCGGATGGTCGAGCAGTCGCGCTTCCCCGGTTCCGGAGTGCCGCCGGTGTTCGCCAACGCCGCCGACTACGACGCCCACGTCGCCCGGATGGTCGCGTGCGGGACGCTCGTCGACCGCGCCCAGTCGTTCTGGCTCGCCCGCCTGTCGCCGAAGCTGCCGACCGTGGAGTTCCGGGTGGCGGACGCGGCGGCCACGGTCGACGACGCGATGCTGCAGGCGGCCCTGTCGCGCGCTCTCGTCCACACGGCGTTCCTGGACGAGGAACCACAGCCGGTGCGCGACGACGTCTGCGCAGCGGCTGTCTGGGCGGCATCCAGGTACGGTCTGGACGGCGCGGCGGTCGACCCGTGGCACGAATGCCGGGTGCCCGCGACGGCGTTGCTCGAACGGCTGCTGGAGCACGTGACGCAGGCACTGCGCGCACGTGACGAGTTCGACCTGGTGCATGACCTCGTCGACCAGCGGGTATGACCCGGTGGTGAAGCTTCCCTCGCCCCGCGGACCGCTGTCCGAGACCGTCATCGCCACGCTGAGCGGCGACCCGGACGGCCGCCCGGTCCCGTTCACCGACGCCGACCCGTACGGCGAGGACCTGACCATCGCCCTGCACACGTTGTACGAGCTGCACTACCACGGCTTCGACGGCGTGCACCCCGCCTGGGAGTGGGACCCGGAGCTGCTCAAGTTCCGCGCGCAGGCCGAAATCGTCTTCCTCGCCGCGTTGCGGTCCGATGTGGACGCCGTCGATCTGGACACGGCACTGGAAGGGTTGCTGGTCGAGCACGTCCCCGGCAACGGCGTGTCGCACCACCTGCGGGACAACGGCACCTGGGACGAGATGCGCGAGTACTTCGCGCACCGTTCGGTGTACCACCACAAGGAAGCCGACCCGCACGCGTGGGTGATCCCGCGGCTGCGCGGACGAGCGAAGGCGGCACTGGTCGCGGTGGAGTTCGACGAGTTCGGCGGCGGCCGGGCCGACCGCATGCACTCCCAGCTGTACGCCGATCTGCTCGAGGGCGCCGGGATGTCACCCGAGTACCTGCACTACCTGGACGACGTGCCCGCACCGGCCATCGCGATCGTCAACATGATGTCGCTGTTCGGCCTGCACCGGTCGTTGCGCGGCGCGCTGGTCGGCCACTTCGCCGCTGCCGAGATCACCACCGCCCCGAGCGCCCAACGGCTCGCGCAGGCCCTCGAACGCCTCGACGCCGATCCGCGGTGCATCGAGTTCTTCACCGAGCACATCGAGGCCGACGCCGTGCACGAGCAGATCATGCGCCGCGACGTCATCGGCTCGCTGCTGGAGCAGGAACCGGAGTTGGAGCCGGACGTGGTGTTCGGCATCCAAGCGACGGAACTGCTCGAGGCGCGGCTCGCCGATCACCTGCTGTCGTCGTGGCGCTCCGGGGAGTCGTCGCTGCGGACGCGCTTGCGGTGGCTGGTGTCGCAGAACGGATAACGCTTGCTGCGGCGGCACGCGCACACCGCGACGACGAACCGGTCGCTGGTGTGCGTCACGCCGTCCTCCGTGACCAGTTCGACCGGTCCCTCGACGAGCACCGGCCCGTTCGGGACCACCGTCACCCTGCGTTCATTCCGATGGGGTGCGTTCTGGCCGGTCACCGCGGATCACCACCAGTTCCTCGTGTCGCTGGCCCGGCTCGATCAGGCCGTGCTGTTCCAGAAAGCCGATCCTGCCGTTCATCACCGGTCCGAACGGCACCGAGCAGCGTTGCACGATCGACGCCTTCAAGCCGTTGTCCCGCAACTGCCGCAACGTCGTGTCCGCTCCGCACAGTGCAGAGTGGACCATCAGCAGCACGCCACCCGGCACCAGCAGGTCGAACATCCTGGCGCACAACGGGTCCAGCAGCTGACGTCCGTCCAGCCCCGCGTCCCACGCGCGCGCCGGACCGCGAGCACAGGGACCGGCAGCCGGCACGTACGGCGGATTGGCGAGCACCAGGTCGAACCGCTCGTCCGCGACGACCTCCAGCGCGTTGCCCAGCCGCACCCGCAACGGCAACCGTTGCAGGGCGGCGTTGACCCGTGCGGTCCACACCGCACGCCGGGAAATGTCCACACCGGTCACTTCGGAGGCACCTGCGCGGATGGCCGCGATGGCCAGCGCTCCCGTGCCGGTGCCGATGTCCAGCACTCGCGCGCCCGGCGGAATCGCCGCCGCGTGCAGCGCGTCGACCAGCAGTGCAGTGTCGTCCTGAGGCGTGTACACGCCTGGTGCCCTGAGCAGCCTCACAAGCGAAGAATCCCCCGCCGGAAGACCTTGAAACACCGCGTTTTCGAGCGGGTTCGGCGGGTACACGAGGGTGTGCTGTCGACTGTGTTCCGCCTGCTCGCGAAGGCCAGGCACGCCCGCGCGTTGCATCCGCGCGGCGTCCTGACGACCGGAGAGCTGAGCGGTACTCCACCGTTTCCCGCCAACGCGACCGTGCCCGTGCGCCTCTCGAAGGGCGCCGGCACGGGTCCTGGCAAGCCGGACGTGCTCGGCATCGCACTGCGGGTGCCCACCGAGTCGGGCGACTGGGACCTGCTGCTGTCGAGCACCGGCACGGGCGAACGGACGCGGTTGCTGCCGAAGTTCGTGCGCCACTGGAAGGACGCTCGGCTCGGCACGCTCGCGCCGTACCGGTACCGCGGCGAGCTGGTCTGGTTCATGGCTGTTCCCGACGCCCTCGAGGGCGAGATGCCGTCGGGGTTCACCCTCCACGCCTCCGGCAAGGACGCCGACTGGCGCCAGGTCGCCACCGTGACGCTGCACCGTCAGGACCGCGACCTGGCGCCGGTCGCGTTCGACCCGACGCTCAACCTGCTGCCGGGAATGGAACTGGCGCCGCGCTGGCTCGCCCTGCTGCGCGAGCGGGCGTACGAGGGGAGCCGGCGCGGCCGCGAGTCATGACTTCAGCTTGTCGTACACCAGGTTCAGCGCGTCCGACGCCGCGACGGCCGTCAGCGCCGTCGACACCAGCCGGGTGAGCCGCGGCGCGAACACCAGTCCCGCGGTGAGCCCGCTCGCGATCCACACCCCCGCACAGAACGGGCACGTGAGCAGCTCGCCGATCGCGTGCTGCGCCGGGTGGTCCGACCGGGCGGTCTCCTTGAGCTCCGCGTGCCCCGCCGGTTCCTCGTAGCGGGTGAACGGCGCCCGCAGCGGGCTCGTCACCGCCTCCTTGGTCAGCAACCGGCTCGCCTTGTGCGTCGCCACACCGACCAGTGCGGTGTCGCGCAACGAGAACCGCTCGGGCAGCCGGACGCCGGTGAGGCGCCCGGCCACTGAGACCGCGCCCGCGAGAGCCGCGTAGCTGCCGATGGCGAGGAGGTAACCGGGCAACGGCCGGTGCTCGCCGTACGCCTGCCAGATCTTCTTCACTCGTCGGAGTCCTTCGCCGATCCCGGTTCCGTCATCGTCCGCATCATCTTGGCCTTCACCGGATCCGGCGCGACCTTCCCGGCGATCGCCTGGACCTTGTTCTTCAGCGACCCCGCGACCACGTGGTCGTCGCCCTTCATCAGCGCGTCGAAGCCCTGCTGCGCCACCTGCGCCGGGTCGTCCTTCTCGCTCGTCGCCACCTTGGTGTCCTGCATGCCCGCGCGCTCGAAGAACTCCGTGTCGGTCGGTCCCGGCATCAACGTCGTCACGGAAACCCCGGTGTCGCGCAGCTCTTCCCGCAGGCCCTGCGCGAACGACGCCAGGAAAGCCTTGGAAGCCGCGTAAACCGAGTGGAACGGGCCGGGCGCGGTCGCGGCCACCGAGGACGTGAAGAGCACCTTGCCCTCCTTGCGGTCCACCATGTCGCCGATCAGCCGATGGGCCAGATGCACGGAAGACCGGACGTTCAGGTCCACTATCTCCAGGTTGTCGCCGAGCGACGTGTCGCGGATGAAGTCACCACCGACGCCGACGCCCGCGTTCACGGCGAGCACGTCGACCGGGCGTCCCAGCGAACGCACGCGCGAGACCAGCAGCTCCACGCCCTCGTAACCGCGGAGGTCGACGCGCATCGCTTCCACGTGCACGCCACCGCTGCGCAGCTCGAGTTGCGCGGCCGTTTCGTCGATCCGTTCGTCCTCGGCCGCGACCACGACGTCGAAGCCGTTGTCGGCGAGCACTTTCGCGAGTTCGTAACCTATTCCACTCGATGCACCGGTTACCACGGCAAGCGCATTCACAGGTGTTCTCCTTCCGGTCGAACACCGGATACCCGTGGCCACCAGGTCGATGCGACATCGGCCGAAAGTCCGATGCAACCTCACCGGCCCGTGGGGTGTCCTTATCGGTAGGTTGGTCGAAACGACATGGGGGACTTTCGTGCGCAAAATTCTTCTCGCGCCGCTGTGCGCGCTGGTCACGGTAGCCGTGGCGGCGTGCAGTCCGTCAGGTCCGGATCAGGCCAATCCGGAGCTGGCGCAACGCGGCACGACGATGACCAAGGTCAAGCCGACCAGGCAGGACCTGACGACCAAGCTGAGCATCTCCGGCAAGGTCGAGATGAACCCGACGTTCGGGCTCGTCGCGCCGGTCGCGGGCCAGGTGCGGTACTTCGAGCTCCAGGCGCCCAACGGCACGCCCACCAAGCCCACCAGGGTCGCGACGGTGTGGAAGGACCAGACGCCGAACTACGTGGAGATCCCGGCCGGTGCCACGTTCGGCGGCCGGCTCGTCGACGACAAGGCGACGGTGACGGCGGGCATGCCGATCGCGTCGGCCAAGCACGTCGGCTACGCGATCGTCGGCGACATCGACGGCCAGCAGGCGTACAAGATCAACGGCGCGCTGACGGACGTGACGGTGCAGATCAAGAACGGTCCCGGCCCGTTCCCGTGCACCGTGCTCGGCACCATCGCCGCGCTGCCGCAGGGCACCATGCCGGAGAAGCCCACGCAGACGCCGGACACCAAGACCCCGCCGTCGGGCCAGACGAAGCAGCCCGAGCAGCCCAAGACGCCGGACCAGCCGCAGCAGCCGAGCTCCTCGACGGGTCTGCGCATCGTGTGCACCGCGCCCGCCGACGTGCAGATGATCAACGGCGCCAGCGCGTCGATCGAGGTCACCACCGGCAAGTCGACGCAGGCGCTGGTCGTTCCGGTCGAGGCCGTGGCCGGTCAGCAGGGCAAGGGCAAGGTCGACGTGATCCAGCCGGACGGCTCGCGCCGCACCACGGACGTCACGCTCGGCCTCACCGACGGCAAGGTCATCGAGGTCAAGTCGGGCCTCACCGGTGACGAGGAGCTCGGCGTGCCCGGCCCCAACCTGCCGGAAGCGCAGCAGCAGGGCGGCGACCAGCAGAAGCCGACGGGACCGTGATGACCGCCCCTCAGGTTCAAGTGCAGGCGCCGCTGCTCCAGCTCAACGGCATCACGAAAGTTCTGAAGGGCCAGGAGGAACCGCGCACCATCCTGTCCGGGGTGGACCTCACCGTCCACCCCGGGCAGAGCGTGGCGATCCTCGGCCGGTCCGGCTCCGGCAAGTCGACGCTGCTGTCGTTGATCGGGCTCTTCGACCGCGCGGACGAGGGCCAGTACTTCTTGCACGGCAACGACATCACCAAGCTGCCCGAGCGCAGGGCCGCGGCGTTGCGCAGCGCGGAGTTCGGGTTCGTGTTCCAGCGCTTCTTCCTGCTCAAGCACCTCACCGCGGCGCAGAACGTGGCGATGGCGCTGGTGAACGGCCAGGGCTGGTCGGCGCGCCGCAAGCGCAAGCAGCAGGTGATGGACGCGCTGGAGCAGGTCGGCATCGCGCATCTCGCGAAGTCCAAGCCCAGCAGGCTTTCCGGTGGTGAGCAGCAGCGCGTGGCCATCGCCCGTGCACTGGTCCGGCAGCCGCGCGTGATCCTCGCCGACGAGCCGACGGGCGCGCTCGACACCGAGACCGGCAACCTCGTCGTCGAGGTGCTGCTCAACACGACCAGGCAGGGCTGCGGCCTCGTGCTGGTCACGCACGACCACGACCACGCGCGCAAGATGGGCCGCGTGCTGGAGCTGCGCGACGGGCGGTTCAACTGATGCTTTCCGGCAAGTTCCGGTCCGCCCTGGTCATCGGCGGACAGGGCATCCGCGCCCGAAAACTGCGCACGTTCCTGTCGATGGTCTCGCTGTTCCTCGGCGTCCTCGCGGTCGTGACCGTGCAGGCGGGGGCCGAGATCGCCGAACGGGCGATGCTCACCGACGTCGAGCTCCAGTCCGGCAAGGACGGCACGATGATGGGCTACATCCCCGGCGAGAAGGGCGCGCCGGGGATCGTCGAGGCCACGCTGAAGGGCCGGGCCGACGCGGTCGCGATGATCAGCTCGAAGGCGGTCATCGGTGAGCCGGGCGTGCGGCCGATCAACGAGGGCGGCATGCCGTTCGAGTACGCGAACCGCGGTGGCGACTACAGCGGCCCGTCGGTGTACTGCGACGCGGGCGGTGTGTGCCAGGAGCAGAAGCCGCAGGAGAAGAAGCCGGACGGCCAGGCGATCGAGGTCAGCATGGTCGCGCTGACCGGCGACATCCGGCCGTTCAAGCCGTTCCGCCCGGTCTCGGGCAACTGGCTCGACTTCGGCTCGGCCCCGTCGCTCGCCCCGCGGATCGTGCTGAACGAGGAGGCCGCGAAGGGCCTGCGGATGTACCGCGTCCCCGGCGAGATGATGATCGAGGGCGCCACCCACCACGTGTCGCCGCAGATCATCGGCGTCGTGCAGGACGGCTACGGTCAGCCGCGGGTGTACCTGCGTCTCGACGAGCTGCGCACGTGGATGCCGGCCCCGGCGGCGACCAGCGAGCTCGACAGGTTCCGCGGCGGCGGCACCGGCCTCGAGGTCTACCTGCAGCCGGGTTCGGACGACCTGCAGCAGCTGCTGAAGGCCAAGCTCGTCGGTGCCGGGATCGAGCAGAACAACCTGCACTTCCGGGTGGTCAACTCCAAGGAGCGCATGGAGTCCCAGCTGAAGATCATGCGGTTGATCTTCCTGGGCATGGCGTTCCTGGTGCTGCTGATCGGCGTCGCGGGCATCCTGAACGTCGGCCTCGCCACGGTCGGTGAACGCGTCGAGGAGTTCGCGCTGCGCCGAGCGGTGGGCATGTCTCGCATGCTGCTCGCCGGCATCGTGCTCGCCGAGACGTTGCTGACCGGCCTGCTGACCGCCGCGCTGGCGATCGGCGCGGGTGCGGCGGGCCTGCAGGTCGCGCTGATGATGTTCGGCAGCCGCTTCCCGTCGTTGCAGGGCACCACCTTCCCGTGGGAGGCAGGCGTTGCCGGCGTGATCGCGGGTCTGCTCGCCGGTGTGCTGGGTGGGCTCATCCCGGCCATCCGCGCGGCGCGAATTCCGATCGCCACAGTCATGCGGGCCTGATCAGGAGGCGCAGGCCCGTCGCCGGCGAAGCCCCGGACCGTGAGAGACGGTCCGGGGTTTCGTACTTTCTCAGGCCTGGTTGAACTCGTCCGGGTTCGGGCCGATGCGGCCGCCTCGGTCCAGTGTGGACAGCGCGGCGAGCTCGTCTTCGGACAGCTCGAAGTCGAACACCGCGATGTTCTCCCGGATCCGCGCCGACGTCACGGACTTCGGGATCACCACGTTGCCGAGCTGCAGGTGCCAGCGCAGCACGATCTGCGCGGCCGAACGGTGGTGGCGCGCGGCGATCTCCGTGACGACCGGGTCGGACAGCAGCTCACCGCCCTGGCCCAGCGGCGACCAGGCCTCGGTCTGGACACCGTGCTCGGCGTGGAACGCGCGCAGCTCGCTCTGCTGCAGGTACGGGTGCAGCTCGACCTGGTTCACGGCCGGCACCACGCCGGTCTCGTCGATCAGGCGGCGCAGGTGCGCGGGCTGGAAGTTGGAGACGCCGATCGCGCGGACCCGGCCTTCCTTCTGCAGCTCGACGAACGCCTTCCAGGTGTCGACGTACAGCTCGCGGGCGGGCGTCGGCCAGTGGATCAGGTACAGGTCGAGCACGTCGAGCCCGAGCTTGTTCATCGACTCGTCGAACGCGCGCAGCGTCGGGTCGTAGCCCTGGTCGGCGTTCCACAGCTTCGTCGTGATGAACAGCTCGTCGCGGTCGACCATGCCGAGCGCCGCACCCACGCCGCTCTCGTTGCCGTAGATCGCGGCGGTGTCGATGCTGCGGTAGCCGGCCTTGATCGCCTCGCTGACCGCGGGCGTGGCCTCCGCGTCCGGCACCTGCCAGACGCCGAAACCGAGCTGGGGCATCTCGACGCCGTTGTTGAGCTTCACGATGTTCAAAACAGATCCTTACTCGTTTTCACGGAATCAGCGTCGGCGCGGTACCGCCGTCGACGCGCAACGCGGCACCGGTCGTCGCGGACGACAGGTCCGACGCCACGTAGGTGATGAGGTTCGCGACCTCGTGCGGGCGGATCAGGCGGCCCAGCAGCAACGTGGGCCGTTCGGTGCGGACGAACTCGGCCTCGCCGCCCTCGCCGACGCGGTCGCGGATGAACTCCTCGACGCCCGGCGTGAGGGTCGGGCCGGGCAGCACCGAGTTCACCGTGACACCGGTGCCCTTCACGGCCTGCGCCATGCCCCGCGCGATGGCGAGCTGCGCGGTCTTCGTCATGCCGTAATGGACCATCTCGGTGGGCGTGAAGACGGACGACTCGCTGCTCACGAAGATCACCCGGCCCCAGCCGCGCTCGACCATGCGCGGCGTGTAGTGCCGCGAGAGCCGTACACCGGACATGACGTTGGTGTCGAAGTACCGCTGCCACTCGGCGTCGTCGATCTCGAACACCGGTTTCGCGCCGTAGATGCCCATGTTGTTGACCAGCACGTCCACGTCGGGCAGCTGGTTCACCAGGCGAGACGCACCCTCGGCGGTCGCGATGTCGGCCGCGACACCAGACACATCAACACCAGGCAGGTCTCCGTTCAGCTTCGCCAGCGCCTCGTCCACGCGCTCCTGGCTACGACCGCTGATGACGACCGCGGCACCCGCCTTGAGCAGCGCCTCCGCCGTCGCGAAGCCGATGCCGGAGGTGGAGCCCGTCACCAGGGCCGTGCGTCCCGACAGATCCATGTCTCTCCCCGGTAGACTTGTTGAAGACGATAATGAGCGTACGCAATAGTTGCACACGCTGTCTATTCGAGAAGGGTTGACCTATGTCACTGGACGACGACGCCGTCCAGGCGCGCGCTCAGGGTTGGCGCACGCTCGCGGCGTTGCACGCACGCATCGAGGACCGTCTCGAGAGAGCGCTGCAGAAGGCGCACGAACTCTCCGTCAGCGAGTACACCGTTCTGGACGTCCTCAACCGCCAGGACGGCTTCCACCTGCGGATGAACCAGCTGTCCAACGCCGTGGTGCTTAGCCAGTCGGCCACGACGCGCCTGGTCACGCGCCTGGAGGAGCGCGGCCTGCTCGCCCGCTACCTGTGCCCGACGGACCGCCGCGGCATCTACACCGAGGTCACCGAGAAGGGCCACGAACTGCTCGCGCTCGCCCGTCCGACGCACGACCAGGCCCTGTCCGAGTCGCTGGCCGAGGCCGAGGGGATGCCGGAGCTGAAGCCACTCGTCGAGGCGCTCGCCAGGCTGTAGGTCAACTAAGCTCACCCGTATGGCCGACACGCAGTACGAAGACCTGCTCCGCCACGTCCTGAAGGAGGGCGTGCGCAAGGAGGACCGCACCGGCACCGGCACGCGGTCGATCTTCGGCCACCAGCTGCGCTACCCGCTCGCCGCCGGCTTCCCGCTGATCACGACGAAGAAGGTCCACTTCAAGTCGATCGCCTACGAGCTGCTGTGGTTCCTGCGCGGCGACAGCAACGTGAAGTGGCTGCAGGACCACGGCGTGACGATCTGGGACGAGTGGGCCGGCGCCGACGGCGAGCTCGGCCCGATCTACGGCGTGCAGTGGCGCTCGTGGCCGACCCCGGACGGCGGTCACGTCGACCAGATCGCGGACGTTCTCCGCACCTTGCGGGAGAACCCGGACTCGCGCCGGATCATCGTGTCCGCCTGGAACGTCGGCGAGATCCCGCAGATGGCGCTGCCGCCCTGCCACGCGTTCTTCCAGTTCTACGTGGCCGATGGCAAGCTGTCGTGCCAGCTCTACCAGCGCAGCGCGGACCTGTTCCTCGGCGTGCCGTTCAACATCGCCTCCTACGCGCTGCTGACCCACATGATCGCCGCGCAGACCGGGCTCGGGGTCGGCGACTTCATCTGGACCGGCGGCGACTGCCACATCTACGACAACCACGTCGAGCAGGTGGAACTGCAGCTGAGCCGCGAGGCGCGCCCGTTCCCGGAGCTGCGCATGGCCTCCGCGCCGTCCTTGTTCGACCACTCCTACGAGGACTTCGAGATCGTCGGTTACGACCCGCATCCCGGCATCAAGGCTCCGGTGGCGGTGTGATCGGCCTGATCTGGGCCCAGGCGCCGAACGGCGTGATCGGCCGCGACAACGCCATCCCGTGGCACGTCCCCGAGGACATGAAGCACTTCCGGGAGACCACCGCGGGTGCGGCCGTCCTGATGGGCCGCCGCACCTGGGAGTCGCTGCCGCCGCGCTTCCGGCCGTTGCCCGGCCGCCGCAACCTGGTGCTGTCGCGGACCCCGCAGGACGGCGCCGAGACGTTCGGCAGCATCGAGAAGGCGCTCGCCGACGTCACCGGCGACGCGTGGGTGATGGGCGGCTCGGCGGTCTACGCGGCCGCGCTGCCGTTCGCGGACCGCATCGAGGTCACCGAGATCCGCGAGGTCTTCGAGGGCGACACGTACGCGCCGGCGATCGACCGCGAGCCTCTGCACGTCGGTGAGTGGCAGGAGTCCAGCTCAGGCCTGCACTTCCGGTTCGTGAGCTACTAGCGACGGCCGCCGAACTGCCACTCGTGCACCTCGACCGCGTCGTAGCGGTCGAGGGTCAGCAGCGCCGCCGGGTCAGCTGACCGGACCAACGCCGCAGTACCCAGCCACTGGGTGCCGTCGTCGGACAGCAACGGCCCGTACGCGACCAACTCCTCCGTGCGCCCAGGCACGAGGTCGACGGGCTCCCCGGATCCGAACCCGAGCACGAGGTGACCTTCGCGGCCGCCGGTGAAGTCCCACATCGTCCGCCCGAGCACGTTGCGCCACCTGCGCACCAGCACGTCCCGGTACGCGCCGGCCTGGTAGCAGGGCTCGTCGAACGCGAACGCACGCGCCTCAGCCGCAGAAGGCACGTCGACGATGTGCACGCTGCCGGTCAACACCCCGCCGTCAAACACAGGACCGCGGGCGATCAGCGGGAACCGATCCATGTAGGACCAGTGCTCCTCGATCAGCTTCTCCCGCAACGGCAGCGAGCCGGGCCGGTCCCGGTGGTAGCAGAAGAACTCCACTACCTGCGCCTCGCCCGTGCGTGCCACGCCTCGACGATCAGCTCTTCCAACTCCCCCACCTCGATGTGCTCCAACCGCACCAGAATCGCCGGATACCCCTGGAAATGCGGTGTGGTGAAGTAGACCGACTCATCGGAGGCCAGCAACGCCTCCTTGGCCCCGAGATCCGGCACCCGTGCCGCCAGAATCGGCCCAGACGGCGCAGAAGACCCCAAAGCGGCGATATCGGTCTTGCGCAACGGCCGTTCCCACACGAAGAGCTTGTCCTTGACCCTCCAGTCGACGACGCCCTCCCGCACCCGCTCCGTCACGTCGGGCATGGAGGTGGCGATCCGGCGCACGTCGTTCCAGGTGGCCATCACAAGCTCCTACAGGTGGTCCGGCGGACGCTGCTGCTCGGCCAGGAACCGTTCGAACTCGGCCCCCAGTTCGTCCGCGCTGGGGAGGTCGGTGTTGCCGACAGTCTGGATGAAGGCGTCGTACTGCCGCTCGAGCGCTTCCACCACCTGGGCTACTTCTTCCGACTCCGCCACCTGCCGGTGGATCTCGGCATCAGCGGCCTGAGCCGCGTCGATCAACGACCCGATCGGCAACGCCAGGCCTGTCGCCCGTGCGACAGCGTCGAGCAGCGTCACCGCGGCGGTCGGGTACTGCGACTGCGCGAGGTAGTGCGGCACCTGGGCGGCGAAGCCCATCGCGTCGTGACCGGCCTGGCCGAGGCGGAACTCCAGCAGCCCGGAGACGTTGCCCGGCACCTGCACGCGGTTGAAGAACGGCTGGTACTCCGACACGAGCTCAGGCCGGGTCGCGTGGCCGATGACGTTCAACGGACGCGTGTGCGGCACACCCATCGGGATGCCGTGGAAACCGACGGTCAGGCGCACGCCCCAGCGGTCGATCAACGACTGGACCGCGCGCACGAACGCCTCCCAGCTGCGGTCCGGTTCGAGGCCGGTGAGCAGCAGGAACGGGTGACCGGCGCTGTCCCACAGCAGGTGCACGACCAGCTCGGGGGTGCCGTAGTCCTCCCAGTGGTCCGTCGCGTAGGTCATCAGCGGCCGGCGCGAGCGGTAGTCGATCAGGCTGTCGATGTCGAACCGGGCGACGACCCGGCTCTCCAGCGTCTCCAGCAGGTGCTCGGCGAGCAAACGGCCCGCGGCACCGGCGTCCATGAAGCCCTCGAAGTGGTGCAGCAGCACCGCACCTGTCAGGTCCGGCACCTCCGAGTCCACCTCGTACAGGTTCTCCGGGTCCAGCACCGCACGCCTCCAAAACCGTCGTTTCAATCTCGTCAAAGCCAACCATGTGGGCACGAGACTGATTCCGCACGGGTCGATTAGCCCATACGGCTCGTGTGAGCGCATCACCTCACGGGTACTCCAACGCGGTGGACAGGCGCTGGGTGATGCGTGGAGCTCTGGTCGCTGCCTTCTTCCTTCTCCTCGGCGCGACGCTGTTCGTGTTCGGGCAGTTCAAGCCCTTCGGTGACGCCTCGATCGACCGCAGCCAGCCCGCGATGCTCAAGTCGGTGCGGGACCTCAGCCAGTTTCACGCCGCGGCGGGCGAGTTCCAGGTCGTGCTGGACATCGAGCACGACGTGAAGTGGGTGCCGGCCCCGCTCGCCGGCGAGCGCACGTTGTTCGTGGCCGCCGGGTCGGTCAACGCCTACGTCGACTTCGGGACGCTCAAGGACGACGGGCTGATCGTGTCGCCGGACGGCAAGACCGTCGAGCTCCGGTTGCCGAAACCGCAGCTGGACAAGCCGAACATGCACCACGACCGCTCGTACGTCTTCAGCCAGGAACGCGGGTTGATCAACGACCTGCAGGCGCTGGCCGGACCTCCTGACGTGCAACGGTTCTACATCGCCGGTGAAGCCAAGATCGCCGAGGCGGCCCGGCAGTCGGAGCTGCTCAAACGCGCGGAGGACAACACCCGCGTGATGCTCACCGGGATGCTGCAGTCGTTGGGATTCCAGGTGAAAGTGCTGACGGACTGAACCCTTTGCCGCTGTGCCCCGAACGTCGGGTGAGCCGGCCGCAGCGGGATAGGATTCGTTGGTGGAAGACGATCTGATGGCCTGGGCGCCCGCCGCGGGTGCCGCGCCCGCACCCGCGATCGCGTTACCGGGCTTCAGCAGTTTCCGCGTGATCGCGCAGGGCGGCGAGGGCACGATCTACCGCGCCCGCCAGGACGGCCTGGGCCGCGACGTCGCGGTCAAGGTCCTGCAGGTCACCGACCCGGCCACCGTCGCCCGCTTCCGCCGCGAGCTGGCGATCACCGTGGAGCTGGGCCGCCAGCACCCGCACATCGTCACGGTGCTCGACACCGGCACGCTCCCGGACGGCCGGCCGTGCATCGTCATGGAGTACTACGAGCGCGGCTCGTTGCACGACCGTCTGCGCGCGATGGGCCCGTTGCCCGTGCCGGACGTGGTGTCCGCGGGCATCGCCGTGGCCGACGCGCTGGCGTTCGCACACGGCCAGGGCATCCTGCACCGCGACGTGAAGCCGCAGAACGTGCTCGTGCTGCCGACGTCCTACGTGCTGGCCGACTTCGGCATCGCGCGCGGCGCGGACGCGGGCCACTCCGCGTCGCTGCAGATGGTCAGCTACCGCCACGCCGCTCCGCAGATGCTGGAGGGCGGCACCCCGTCGTTCGCCGACGACGTCTGGTCGCTCGGCTCCGCCCTGTTCACGCTGCTGGAGGGCAAGCCGCCGTTCGCCTCGGACAACCCGGACGAGGACACGCTGCTCTCCTACGTCGGCCGCGTCACCCGCGCCGAACCCCGTTCGCTGACCCGCTTCGACGTGCCTGCCGCGCTGGTCGCGGTGATCAACCGCTGTCTGCGCAAGGACCGCGCCGAACGCTTCGGCTCCGCGCTGGAACTGCGCGACGCGTTGCTGGCGGTCAACTCCGGCACCGCGCTCTCGGTGTCCACTGTGGACCCGGACGCGACCGCGATGCTGGGCGACCGCACCTTCGTGATCCCGGACGGCCCGACCGAGGCACCGGGCTTCGGCCCGCGCGGGTTCGTGCCCGAGCCGGAACCGGAGCCAGAACCGGAGCAGGAACCTGAGCCGGACGACTCGTGGCGCGGCCAGTTGGAGGATCTGACCTACCGCCACCAGGATCTGGTCGTTGCTCCGCCGGTGCGCCCGGTCGCGACGCTGCCGTCCGTGGACCTGCCTCCGGTCGAACCGATGACCGGCCCGGTCCGCAAGTCGCGCCGCGGCGGCGTGCTGGCGCTGCTGGCCGTGGTGGCGGTGACGGGCGGCGTCATCGCGGGTCTGCTCCTCAACCGCCCGGCGGACCGGCAGTCCCAGTCGCCGGTGTCGACGACGCTGCCGGTGCCGACCACCGAGTCCACCGACGCGGGCCCGCCCCCGAACGCCGACCCGAAGTTCGTGCCGGTGCTGAAGCGCGCCGAGTACGAAGGCAAGGCGATCGAACTGGAGTGGTCGGACCCGAGCGCCGGCCAGGCCGAGTTCGTGGTGATCGACGTGACCGGCGCCAAGCCCGTTGCCGTGACCAGGGTGACCGGTGGTGGCACGAAGTACGTGATCGAGGACGGCGGCGGTGGCCGGCGTTGCTTCCAGATCGCGGCGTTCGGCTACAACGGCGAACGCGGCAGCTCGGCCAAGGTGTGCGCCGCCAAGAACTAGCGGTGTCGCTCAGCCGTCACATGCTCGCCCAGAGGTAGTACTGGTTGCTGTCCGCCGCCAGCCGGCAACTGGTCTGCTTGCCGTGCTCCTGCTGATAGGCCGCACCGTCGGTCTGGCATTCCTGCAGGCCCGCGGAGTCGGCGATGTACGGGCCCATGACCGACACGTCGCCCGGTGCCGCGGACGCCGTTCCTCCCAGCGCCGCGAACACGACCGCGGTAGCGCACACCATCTTCGTGAACTTCATGTCTCCCCCAGAGACTCGACGACTGGTTCGCTCACGAACGCTACCGCGCGAACTCCGGGAGTTGATCACAGTTGCACGGGTACCGCTAACGGCGCAGCAGCGGCCGCGGATCGACGGCCCACACCGCCTTGCGCCACCAGGAAGCCTTGCGCCGCACCGCCTTCCGCACCTGCCGGGCCAGTCGCCAGCTGTCCTCCTGGCGGGTCGGCTGCGGTGCGAACGCGGCCTCGTCCACCAGCACCGCCAGCCGCACGCCCGCATCACCCCACTCGCGCCCCACGTCCGGCACCGTCCGGCTGGCCCGCGGCCGCAACCCGGCGAGCTGCAACGAGTCCAGCACCTCGTGCCACGCCCCGACCGGCCCGGCCGCCCTCAACCGCACCCGCCGCGCAGTCCGCGCCACGTACAGCCCCACCAGCAGCAACACCGGCGCGAACACCCAGAACGGGAACCCGGCTGGTTTTTCCGGAGCGGCAACAGCGTCCGGCTGCACCGGCGTCGGCTGCACCAGCGGCGGCACCGAAGGCAACGACGTGGGCGTCGGCTTCGCGGTCGTGGACGCGAGCCGGTTCAGCACCTCCCGCTTGGACGCGGCACTGGGCCCGCTTCCGTTGCCGGACACGGGATCGAACGCCACCCACCCCCACCCGCTGAAGTACACCTCCGGCCAGGCCGTGGCATCCGCGGCCCGGACGATCCGTTCCCCGTTCTGCTCCGGCACCGGCTGGAACCCGACCACCACCCGCGTGGGCAACCCGACCGCCCGCGCGAGCACCGCGTAAGCCGACGCGAACTGCTCGGCCGTCCCCGCCCCAGCACCGGACTCTCCCGCCGCACCGAACAGGAACGTCTCCAGCCGCGCATAAGACGACCCGACCGGCGCCTCCGCGTCCGGCCGCCGGTTGAGCCGCACGACCTGCTCCAACGCCACCGCCTTCTCGTACGGCGTGCGGGCGCTCTGGGTGGCCTGCCGCGCATACTCCGCCAACGTGAACGGCAACCGCGGCAACGCCGTGTACCTCGTCGCGTCGACAGGCACCTTCGCCTCGCTCAGATCCGTGTCGGCAGGCGTCTCGAGCGTGCCGCGCACGGTGTAGCTGAGTCCGGTCCTGAGCCCGTCCGCCACCACCAGCGACCCGGTGTCCGGATCCACCATCGCGTTGCTCAACGACACCGCCTGCGGCTTCCCCACCCCAGGCAACCACTCCCCCTGCAGCCCGGTGATCGTGAGGTCGACGCTGGCGTCCTGGAACTTCCCACCAGTGGGCAAGTCCGGCGCGTCCACCACCCCCAGCGGCCCATAGGTGCTGGCCGCCTCCCACGACGCCCCGGAGTACCGGCTGAGCGTCACCAGCCGCACCGGCACCTCAGGCCCGCGCATCCGGAAGAGCTCCGCCTCCCCCTGCGCGGCCCACGCGGCAAGCTGCGGCAACGGATTCGCGATGGCCACGTTGGTGACCGGCGGCGTGACCAACTTGCGCGGCTCAAACCCGTTGGTGGGCAACACGAACGCCACCAAGGTCAACGCCGCCAGCGCCGTCGCCAACACCGCAGGCGGCACCACGGGCCCACGCCGGTCGATGATCAGCCATCCCAACGCCAGCAACACCACCAGCACGAGCGCCACCAGCCCGTACTTGTCCGCGCGCCCCGTGGTGAGCAACGCCGCCGACACGTACAGCACCGCCGCCCCCAACGCGGGCACGAACAACGCCGTGTTCCGCTTGGTCACCGACAACACCGTCACCGTGGACACACCGATGATCAGCAACAGGCCGGGCACCAGAAGCTCCGGCGTGGCAGGGGCCGGCCGCGCGGCCGTGAGGAGTCTGGGGACGGTGTCGAGCAACACCCACGTCGGGTCGCGGTCCGGGGACGCGCCACGGGCCGCGAAGAAACCGCCTGACATCGCCAGCACCATGACGGCCAGCGCGGCCAGGCCAGCCGGCACCAGGCGCTTCAGCAGCAGGGCGAGGAAGCCGGTGAACGCGGCCAGTCCGAAGTAGACGAACGCGCCGTCCCAGGCCTGGGCCAGTTGGAGGGAGGCGACGAGCAGGATGGCGGCCACCCACGCGTACTTCATCACGACACCGCCCAACCAGACGCGCGGGACGAACCGATCCGACGACCAGATGCGCAAGCCAGACCGACCCGGCCGCCAGACCCGCATACCTCATCAGGCGCGCCCGCAAGCCACGCGTACTTCATCGGGCCACCACCGCGTTCCACGAGTCGACCAGGTCCTCGGCCTTCGCCCCGCTGATCACCAAAACCGACCCGGCCGCCCCCACCGGACGCTTCTCCTCCACCACCAGCACAACGCCGAACGCAGCCCGCCCAGCCTCCAGCACCAGCGCGGGCACGGCGGTTCCGCTGATCACCGCCACCACGTCGAGGTCGCGCACCGGCACCGAAGGACGTCCATCGACGTCCTGCAGCTCCAGGTCCGCCAGTGCGGCCAGGATCGGCGCCGAGTCCTGGGTTTCCTCCAGGTCGGTGCCGCCGGACGACGTCAGCAGCCGCACCGGGTGGCCCTGTTCCAGGGCTGAGGTGATCAGCGACGCCGCCACCTCGACCGCCTCCTCGAACCGCTGCTCGAGCGAGTACGACGAAGCTCTGTCGTCGAGCAGCACGGCCAGGTGTGGGCGGGCGGGGTCGGCGTCCTCGCGGATCATCAGCGTGCCGGTGCGCGCGGACGTCGCCCAGTGCAGGCGGCGCAGGTCGTCGCCCGGCACGTATTCGCGCAGGCCCACCAGGTCGGTGCCGCCGCGTTCGACGCGTTCGTCGGCGCCTACCTGGCCGCGGCGGGCGCCGGACGGCAGGCCGCGCACGGGCAGCACGCGCGGCACGACGCGCACCTGCACCACCTCGCCCAGCACGGTGCGCGTCTGGGCCAGACCGGCCAAGCCCTTGCGCCGCAACGTCAGCGGGCCGACGTCGAACACGCCGCGTCGCTCGGTCGGAATCGCGTAGTCGACGGCCTCGACCGCACCCGGCGACAGCAGCGGCACGTCCACGGCCATGGCCGTACCCGCGACCAGATCCACCGCGTCCAACGCCACCGGCCAGCGACCGGAAGACGACAGTTCCAACCGGCCGCTGCACCGGGCCAGGCGCGGCACGGTGCGTGGACGGACGGTCCGCGACACCGTCAGCGGCGAGGCCACCAGCACCGAGACCGCAGAGGCGACCACCAAAGCAACTAAAGCCAAACCGAACGCCGCCATGCCCGCGTAGCGCCACCACAGGCCGACGCCGAGCATCAGCAGGCCCAGCACCGCGGTTCCGGTGCCGCGCAACGTGAGTCTCATGCGGGCTTGGGCACCGGCACGCGCGAGAGGACGTCGGCCAGCACCTCGGACGTCGTCACGCCCGCCAGCACGCTCTCCCGCGTCAGCACCAGGCGGTGGGCCAGCACCGGATCCGCGATGTCCTGGACGTCCTGCGGCACCACGAAATGCCGGCCCTTCGACGCCGCGTACACCTGCGCACACCGCACCAGCGTCCGCAGACCACGCGTCGACGTGCCGAGCCGCAGCCGCTCGTCCGAACGCGTGCCCACGCCCAAAGAGGACACGTACTGCAGGATCGGATCGGCCACGTGCAGCAGCGAAAGCCGCCCGCTGAACGCACTCACCTCGCGCGGTGACGTCACCGTGCGCACGTCGGCGATCCGGCCCGCGCCACTGCCCGGACGCAGCACGTCCAGCTCGTCCTCCACCGACGGGTAGCCGATCGAGGTGCGCACCATGAACCTGTCCAGCTGCGCCTCCGGCAACCGGTACGTGCCGTCGAGGTCGATCGGGTTCTGCGTCGCCACCACGAGGAACGGGTCGGGCACCGCGTGCCCGACGCCGTCGATCGTGACCGTCCGCTCCTCCATGACCTCCAGCAACGCCGACTGCGTCTTGGCCGCCGCGCGGTTGATCTCGTCCGCCAGCACGATGTTCGCGAACACCGGACCCGGCCGGAACCGGATCTGCCCCGTCTGCGGGTCGTACACCGACGTGCCCGTGACGTCGGACGGCAGCAGGTCCGGCGTGAACTGCACCCGCCGCGACACACCGCCCAACGCACCCGCGACCGCACGCGCCAGCGTCGTCTTTCCCGTGCCCGGCACGTCTTCCAGCAGCACGTGGCCGCCGGCGAACATCGCCACCAGCACCAGGTCGATCACGTCGCGCTTGCCGCGCACCGCGCTCTCGACCGCGTCACCGAGCCGGGTGTGCAGGTCGCGGAAGGCGGAAACCTCACCGGTGTCGATCACTTTTCCTCTTCTCCGTGACCATTTCTGCGAACACCGATGCGCAACAGGAACGCGCACGCCAGCAACCCGAGGCCACCCGCGCCCATCGGCGCGGTCTCCACACCGGCAGGAGCCATCCGGGGCACGCAGCCGGGCCTGCCCTGGCACTCGTCCAGGATGTAGAGCGCGTTCTTCGCGGCGGACTCCACCTGGCCACCGCCGGATGCCGCGTAAGCACGCACCACGATCGTGTTGCTGCCCTCTTCCAGGTCGACCGGCGCGCTGGTGGCGCTGCACGCGATGCCGACCGAGTAGCCCTGTGTCTTGTTCACGACCTCGCAGCGCCCGTTGTGGCTCGCCCAGTCCGCCGGTGGCGCCATGTTCACCGTGCGCCTGGACGACATGCGCCCACCGGTGATCGAGGAGATCACCGCGGCACCCGCGGTCGGCAACGACGGCGGTGGCGGCGGCGGGGGTGTGGTCGTCGTCGTGACGACGGGCGGCGGGTTGTTCGGCGGTGGTGTCGGCCCCGGATTCGGCGGTGGGTTGGGCGGCGGGTTGTTGGGCGGCGGAGGCGGCGTGGTCGGCCCCGTCACCGTGAACGCCGTCATGCCCGCGGCACCAGCGGTGGTAGCCGTCGACGCGCGCACCGTCACGTCCAGCCTGCCGCTCGTGCAGAACGTGGAACCCGTGCACGGCAACGACAAGTCGGCAGACGTACCGGCCGACTGGGCCGACACCGAACCACCGCTGAACGAGCCGGAACCCGTCACGGTGTAGCCGACGACCGGCTCAGCCGACACGGCAGCCGTCCAGCTCACCGTCACGACCACGGTCGAAGAGCTGCGCGATTTCTCCCGCACCGTCACACCCGCGGGAGCACCCGGAGCCGAGCCGGCCGGATTGGACGGCTGCGAAGACGGCACCGATGGCGGCGGCTGCTCTCCGTTCGGCGGCGGGTTGTTGTTGCCGTTGCCGGGATTGCGCGGCGGCTTCACCGGCTCGTTCGGGTTCGGCGGCGGGGGCGGCGGCACCGACGGCGGCGGCGAGCGGTCCGGGTCCTTCACCGGCAGCTCGGGGCTGCGGATCGTCAACGACCGCGTCGCGCCGTCCGCGTCCACCAGCACACCGTTCGAGGAGCCCGGCACGTTCACGAACAACCGGCCGTCGTCGAACACCAGCTCGGGGTCGGACCCGCCGGACGTGCGCACGTCGTCCCCACCGCGCTGCCCGCCGCGGTCCAGGACGATGACCTTGCCGGATCCCTTGCACGGCACGTAGACCTTGTCGCGGAACACCGCGGGCCGACCGGGCTTCGGGCACCCGAGCGCACCCACGTCGACCCGCATCACCTGGCCGTCCACGACGAGCACCACCACGGACGAGTCCGGCAGCGACGCGGGCACGAGGTCCGTCGGCGCGGTCTGCGCGGCGATCACCTCGGCATCGGTGCGGTCGGTCGAACGGGACACGTCCTCACCCGTGCCGTCGCGCACCACGACACCACCGTCGAGGCCGATCAGGGTGACGCCCTGGTCGTGCGGCACCAGCACGGTGCGCGGCCCGGCACCCGTGACCTGCCGCTGCGACCGCTCCTCGAACCGCTCCTCGTCGTAGGACCAGTCGAGCGACCGCAACGTGCCGCCGTGGTCGACCAGCCACAGCACACCGCGCTCGTCCACGACGGCGTCGGCAAGCGGTTGCCCGGCCTCCCACGTCTGCCCGACGTCGGCCAGCGTCAACGGGTCCGCGGTGTGGATCGTGCCGGACGCGCGGTCGACGACGAACACCATCCCGTTGGACACCAGCACCTTGCTCGACGCACCGGGCGGCGCCTGCCGCCGGCCGGACGCCAGCAGCGTGGCCAGGTCGATGACCGTGATCTCGCCGGTGCGCCGGTTCAGGACGATCAGCCGGCCGTCCTCCTGCGCGATCTCCAGCTGCGAGTCGGGCCCGCTGATCTGCAGCCGCGTCTGGGGTTTGCCCGACACCGGGTTGATCTGCACGACCTCACCGCGCTGGTCGTCGCCCAGCCACGTGAGCCCGTCCGACACCGCGACCGACGTCCGCGAGATGCCCTGCCCCAGCGCGGCGCCCGCGAGCACCAGCACACCCAGCAGTGCCGCGACGAAACTCGCCGATTCCCGTCCTCCACCGGAGATAATGCGTCTGATCCGGTGCCACCAAGCCATGCGCGCCTCCCTCGCCCGCCGGGGATGCTAGCCCCCGGCTATGACAACTTCGGACGGTGCACGGTTCCCGGATCGCCCGGTCAGCCGACTGGCGGACATCAACGAATGTAATGACGAGGTCTGACAGTTTTGGAAACCGAATGGCGCTCCCCCAATCCGATCAACGCGTAGGGCAGAGTGGTCGTATGGAGATCCCCGGCATGGGACTGGCCAAGCAGGCGCTCGGCGCCGCGATCGAGACCACCGCGACCGTGGCCGCCGTGCCAGGCCGCGTGCTGAGCCTGATCGGCGAGGTCGAGCAGCTCGTCCGCAAGGTCAGCGGCACGGTCGACGCCATCGACGACATCGTGAAGAAGGCCGACGCCCTGGTCGACCGCACCGACCACGTCGTCGCGGACGCGGAGAAGGCCGTCGACGAGGTCCGCGCGATCACGGCGACCGCGAGCGACGTCGCGGAGCGTGCGGCGCACGTCGTCACGACAGCCGGCCACACCGCGCACACGGCCAACGAGCTGCTCGGCCTCTACGAACCGATCGCCAAGCAGGCCCAGCCGCTCGCGAAGCGGTTCGTGGAGGAGCTCTCGCCGCACGAGGTCGAGGCCGCGATCAAGCTCGTCGACGAGCTGCCGGTGCTGACCGAGCACCTCATCAGCGACATCCTGCCGATCCTGGGGACGCTGGACCGGGTCGGTCCGGAGGTGCACCAGCTGCTCGAGGTCACGAGCGACATGCGCCAGGCCATCCTCGGCATCCCCGGCTTCGCGTTCATGCGTCGGCGCGGCGAGAAAAAAGAAGGGGAAGAAGGTGTGAAAGCGGTCGAGAACGGGTAGTCGGCCCGAATGACCGCCGATGCACGCGTGGACCAACTGACCTGGTGGCTGCTCAGCAGTGTTTTCGGACTGCTGTCCTTGATCAACATCGGCCTCGCGTTAACCGAGAGAGCCAGCTGGCCCTACGTGCTCGCGGCCGTGCTGGTCGCCGCGAGCACGTGGAGCGCCAGACACGCGCTCAGATCTTCCCCGTCTTCTGCTGCGTCAGGTTCGACGGAGCCCCGAACCGGAAGGGCCGCACCCGATAGGTCGCGGTTTTCTCGTCTGGGAGTGTGATCAGCCCGAACGAGGTGACGTCCGGATCGAGCTGGGCGGCGACGCGGTAGTCGGCCGCGCCCGCCGGCTTGAGCTCGATCAGGTACCCCTCCTCGTCGGACGCGTGGTCCTCCCACGTTAACAAGATCCCGTTGGCGTGCTTCACCACCGCCCGCACGTTCCCCGGCACCGCCTCCGGCGCGGACACCGGATGCGTGCCCCCACCGCCCTTGCGCGGCTCCGCCCACTCGTGCCCGTCGGTCTCCGGCACCTCGTCGCCGGGCGGCAGCGTGATGTCCACAGTGGCCGACGCAGGCCCGCTGAACGGCCGGACCCGGTAGTAGAACTGGGTTTCCGGGATCAGGTCCGGGTGCCGGTAGGAGGTCTTGGACGGTGGCGTGAACTCCAGCACCACGTAGTCGCCGTCGGCCGCGTTCGCGTACTCGACGACCTGTCCGGCCGTCCCCGCTTCCGGACGCCAGTGCAGCGTCACGTCGGTCGGCGAGGTCAGCTCGGACGTCAGCACGGGGTCCTGCTGTTCTTGGCCGCAGGCAGCCAAGAACAGCAGTCCCACCAACGTCAAGCGCTTGATCACTTGCGCCAGAACTTGATGCCGCTCCACACGACCGTCGCCGGGCCCTGACCGCTCGCGGTCCGGTACGCGCCGAACTTGTCGTAGAAGTTCCCGCCACCACTCGCGTAGGTGTGCTTGCGCGAGCCGTTGATGTACGTGCGGTGCTGGCTGCCCACGACGTGCACGGTGTTGACCCGCACGGTCGTGCCGACAGTGGCCCCGGTGGCCACGGTGGTGCCACCGTGCACGGCGTACAACCGGCCGCCGCGCTCCACGGCGAGCATGAAGTACGGACCCGCGCCGGGGTCGTCCTTGAACGTCTGCTTCAGACTGATGCGGGTGCCACCGAGACTCGTGATCCGGAAGCTGCCCTCGAACTGTCGCGTGCCGCCGGTGTAAGTGGCGTACCGGCGTTCGGCACGCTGGTCACCGCTCGCGGTCGAACAGGTGAGCCGGAACGTCAGGTCGCTGACCGTGCCGCAGCCGCGCTGCTGCACGTTGAACGACGGTGAGTAGCTCGTCCACGGACCGGTTTCCACCTGAGCTAGTGCGGGCGAGCCCGACACGAGCAGACCGGTCGCCAGTGCGAACCCCGCGACGATGCGGAGTCGTTCGGACATACCGATACCTCCTCAAGACGTGCTGAAGACAGCACGTGTTTCCAGGGGGCGGTATCGGCAGCGTAGCCGATAATGATCTGATGTTCGACCTCCATCGCCTGCGACTGCTGCGCGAGCTCTCCCAGCGGGGCACGCTCGCCGCCGTCGCCCAGGCGCTGAACTACAGCCCGTCGTCGGTCTCGCAGCAGTTGTCGTTGCTGGAGACCGAGGTCGGCGTGCCGTTGCTGGAGCCGGTCGGCAGGCGGGTGAAGCTCACGCCGCAGGCCGAGATCCTGGTGCGGCACACCGAGGAGGTGCTGACCAGGCTGGAGCAGGCCGAGTCGGAGGTCGCCGCCTCGCTGCACGAGATCACCGGGACGCTGCGGGTCGCGACGTTCCAGACCGCGGCGCTCGCGTTGATCCCTGCGACGCTGGCCCGCATGCGAGACGAGCATCCGTCACTTCGGATCGAGTTCCAGGTCCTCGACCCCGCGGAAGCGCTTTCCGCCTTGCACGCGCGGGACTTCGACCTCGTGTTCGTCGAGGAGTGGCCGGACCAGCCGGAGGCGCGGCTCGCCGGGCTGGAATACCGGGAGCTGTGCCGGGACCCGATCCGGCTGGCCGTCCCACGTGGACTGTCCGACGCCGAGATCGGCTCGTTCCCGTGGATCATGGAGCCCGGTGGCTTCCCGCAACGGACGTTCAACGTGAACTGGTGCCGCAACAACGGCTACGAGCCGGACGTGCGCTTCTCGTCGACCGACGTGCTGGTGAAGCTGCGGTTCGTGGAACGCGGTCTCGCGGTCGCGCTGCTGCCGGACCTCATCTGGTACGACCGCGAGGTCACCGTCGACCTGCACGAGCTGCCGGTGCCGCAGTCCCGGCTGCTGTTCACTGCGGCACGGGCAGGACGAGGTCAGCATCCCGCTGTGCAGGCGTTTCGCGAGACGCTGGCGCTTTCCGTAGCGCCGCTCCAACCCCAGCAGTGATCACCAACCCGATGGCGCACAACGAGATCACGCTCAGGTGCTGGCCGAGCAGCACCGCGCCGGCCAGCGCGGCCGCGGCGGGTTCGAGTGCGAGCACGACCCCGAACGTGCTGGCCTGCAGCGTCTTCAGCGCCTTGATCTCGAGCGTGTACGGAATCGCGGACGCCAGCAGCGCCACCAGCGTGCCCAGCAAGAGGATCTTGGGCTCGAACAACGTGGTTCCGGCTGTCGACAGCCCGTACGGCAACGTGAGCGCCGCCGCGATCACGCTGGCACCCGCGAGTCCGCCGGTGCCGAGCCCCGCGGTCGCGAGCTTGCGTCCGGCCAGCACGTAACAGGCCCAGAACGCCGCCGCGAACAGCGCGAGCAGCACGCCGATCATGTCCAGGTGCGCGCCCGTGTACTCGCGCATGCCGAGGACGATCACACCGGCCAGCGCGAGCCCGACCCACACGAAGTCCTTCGCTCTCCTGCTCAGGACCGCCGCGAGCCCCAGCGGCCCCAGGAACTCGATCGTCACCGCCACGCCGAGCGGGATCCGGTCGAGCGCCAGGTAGAACGTGCCGTTCATGCCGGCCATCGTCATCCCGAGCACGAGGGTCTCCTGGCGGAACTTCGGTTTGGCGACCACGGCCAGCATCAGCGCCGCGATGCCGAGCCTGAGCGCCGTCGCACCGGGCGCGCCGATCTGCCCGAAGAGCTGGCTCGCGAACGCCGCGCCGAACTGCAGTGAGATGACCGAACCGAGGACCAGGAGGACTGCCATGCGTCCAGCTTTGTTCGTTCGCTCCCTTCAGTACAGCGAATGTTTCTGAGCGATATCGTTCGGTTTTCCCGAACCTTTAGACTTGCGGGTGCAATGAGACGCAAACCCTCCTCCCCGCTCCCCCAGCGCGCCGGCCTCGACGCCGCGCGGCTGAAGCTGCCGCCGTCCGGCTCGTGGCTGTCGCTGCGCGACCACCTGGTGGAACGCCTGCCGCGGGTCGCCCCCGCGCGGATCGAGGAGATGCTGCGCGAGGAGCGGATCTGGGGCGTCTCCGGTCCGCTGGGCATCGACACGCCGTTCGTGCCCGACAGCTACATCTGGTTCCACCGCGACCTGCCCGTCGAGGCCCCGGTCCCGTTCGAGGTGGGCGTGGTCTACCAGGACGACGACATCGTGGTCGCCGACAAGCCCCACTTCCTGGCGACGATCCCGCGCGGCCAGCACATCATGCAGACCGCGCTGGTCCGGCTGCGCGACTCGCTGGGCCTGCCCGACCTCTCCCCCGCGCACCGCCTGGACCGGGTCACGGCAGGGCTGGTGCTGTTCGTGGTGCGGCGCGAACTGCGCGGCAAGTACCAGACGATGTTCCGCGATCGCCTGGTGTCCAAGGAGTACGAGGCCATCGCCCCGTACTCCCCGTCGTTGTCGCTGCCCACCGTCGTGCGTTCGCGCATCATCAAGGAACGCGGCATCATCACCGCCTTCGAACAGGACGGTCCGCCGAACGCCGAGACCCACGTGTCCCTTGTGGAGCGTCGGGACTCGCTGGGCCGCTACCGCTTGCGGCCGCTGACCGGTCGCACCCACCAGCTGCGCCTGCACATGTCCGGTCTCGGCGTGCCGATCGTGAACGACGACTTCTACCCCGTGCTGCGGGAGCGCCCGCTGGACGACTTCTCGACTCCGTTGCAGCTGCTGGCCCGCACGTTGTCCTTTGTGGACCCCGTGTCCGGTGTCGATCGCTCGTTCACCTCGGGGTTGCGGCTGTCCGCCTGGTCATGACACGTGCGTGCGCCGGGTCTCGATCGACTGCGGCTCCCAGATCCGGTTCATCCGCTCAAGCAACCGCCCGGCGAGCGCGCTCATCGCGGGACGGGTCTCGGTGAATCCCGCCACCACCCGCGCCCGGAACATCAACCGGCCGCGCGCGGTCGTGCTGTACCAGAACCAGTCCTCGTCGACGACCCTGGCGAGGTGATCGGTGCCGTCCCGCTCGGCCCGCTGCACCAGCGCGTCACCCTGCACCAGCCACCGCACGCAGGCGTCCTCCAGCGGCTCGACCCGGCCGCGTTCCTCGAAGTAGGCCTGCTCGGCGGCCTCCCGCAGCTCTCGCGGCGTCTCGGACACCGTCGCGCAGGTCGGAAAGCCCATCCGCAGGTACACGAGCTCGGTGAGCCCGTCGCCCAGCATCGCGCCCTCGAAGTCGACGAACCGGGCTCCGCGTTCGGTGTACATGTCGTTGCCCGGGCACGGGTCGCCGTGCAGGAGGTCGAACCTGCCGGTGTCCTCGAAGTTCAGTTCGTCCTCGGCGTTTCCGATCTCGACGTCCAGCGCCCTGACGAACCGCAGGAACGGTTCCGGGTCCGGGACGGGCTGACGCGGCAGCCGGCCGGCGTGCTCCGGACCGGTGGCCATGTGCAGTTTGGCGAGGCCGCGGGCGTAGTCGATCACCCAGTCCTCTTCGGGCGGGTCTGAGCGCAGCCGTTCCATCACCACGGTCTGGTTGTCCCGGTCCAGGTCGAGGATGCGCGGGACCAGGCCGGTGTGCTCGGCCAGTCTCAGCGCGGTGATCTCGCGGTCGAACGCGGCTCGCTCGCCGATCACCTGCTTGATGATCCGGTCGCCGTCCGCCCAGACGTTGGACCGCTGGCCGCTCTCCAGTTTCTGCATGTCCCCATCCTGGCGTGCTGTTGCGCCTTGCGGCGACCCGAATTTCTGTGGTTCCGTTTTGTTGGCGGTTGCGGCGCATGGTCGAGTTGCGTGCGTCGGCTTTCTTTTGCGTGCGTGGTTTCCAGTGGTTGCGTTGCGTCTAGAGAGAAGAGAACTAACGGTGCCATATGCAGTCTGAGCTGCATGTCCACCCCATTGTGTGGCCACCAGCCCAGTTTGGAGAAATTGATCTCGAATAGAATATGAGCTATGGAAGCCGTCGAGGTTCTCGATGCTCTCTCGTATCATCAGAGTCAGGTTGCCTATCATCAGGCGCAGTTTTTGCGGGCGCTCGCGGATTACGCCATCGCGTGTGAAGGCGAGGAGTTCTTCGACGCCGAGATCTCGGCCGCGATGCGGTGGACGCCCGGCTGGACCACCGACCAGATCGCACTGGCCCTCGGCCTCGCCACCAAGCTGCCCAAGACCCTGGATGCCTTGGAGAAGGGCGAGATCAACCTCTACAAGGCGCGGGTGCTGTACGACAAGACGCTCCCGCTGTCGGCGGACTTGGCCGCCGAGGTGGAGAACGCGTGCTGGCCAAGGCGCCGGACCAGACCGGTGCGCAGACGCGGCGGCTGGCCAGCAGGGTCGTGATGCGGGTGGATCCGGAGGGGCACCGGGATCGCGTTGAGATGCGCAAGGCGCAGCGGTGCACCGGCGTCGACAAGCCCGAGGACGGCACGGCGAAGTTCTGGGCCTTCCTGTCGGTGGAGCAGGCCGCTGCTTTTTACGAGCGCGTCGACACGATCGCCCGCCAGGCGCAGTCGCCCACCGATCCGCGGACGCTGGACCAGATCCGCGCCGACGTCGTCGCGGCCTTGCTGCTCGCGACGCCGGGCAAGGCCAGCGCGGTCAAGGTCGAGCTGTACGTGACGGTGTCGGCCGCGACGCTGCTGGGCCTGTCCGAACAGCCCGGCGAACTCGCCGGCTACGGCCCGATCACCGCCGACCTGGCCCGCGAGCTGGCCGGGGACTCGACCTGGCGGCGACTGCTCACCGACCCGGTCACCGGCGAGGCCCTCGAATTCGGCACCAGCACCTATCGGCCACCGGCGAAGCTGCGCCGGTTTGTGTGGACGCGGGACCGGATCTGCCGCTTCCCCGGTTGCATGCGGCCCTCCCACAAATCGGACCTGGACCACACGGTGCCATTCCCGCTCGGATCGACCTCGGCGGCCAATCTGGGCGTGTTCTGCCGGTATCACCACCGCGTCAAGCACCGCTCAGCCTGGAAACCACCCAGCCCAGCCCAGGCACGTTCCACTTCCGCAGCCCCGCAGGCAAGACCTACGTCCGCGAACCCGAACCAGTGCTCGGCGACCCGCCACCCTTCTGATGCTCCAGTCGCAGATCGTGATCTTGACTGCATCTTGCCAGCGGGCAAGGTTCCCGTCGGACATGGCGGTCACCAGCGGCAGGAGTTCTTTCACAGGTCCAACTGGTCGCGCATCGCGTCGGCGTCGAGCAGGGCCCAGTGCTCGACGATTCGGCCGTTGCGGACGCGGACCATGTCCATGCCGAGGACCTCGTAGCGTCGGCCGGAGTCGGTGCGGGTGCCCCGCAGGGTGTACCGGTTGACGGAGGTGTCGCCAGAGACGACGTTCTGCTCGATCGTCACCGAGACGTCGTGGAACTCGCTGCTCGCGCTCATCCGCTCCCACTTCTGTCGCCAGGCTTCGCGTCCCCGATGATCGCCTTGGGTGCCGCCCCGGTGATCGACGACCTCAGGGGCGATCAGTTCCAGGGCGTCCTCGAGCCGACCTTCCAGGACCTCCGCGAAGCTCTCGACGCAGCGCCGGTGAATCTCTCCTGGCCCTGGGTGCGGGAGGTCTGCTGCTTCCTGCGGCATGCGGCATCTCCTCTGGTGAGGGGTAGGCGAGGCAGCAAGTGGGGAGCTCCCCGGTTGCGGTTCGGCTACCGTAACCGGGGAAGTCCCCGATTAGCAAGGAGGGCCATGTCGTCGCAGAGCCCCGGACCTGCGCCCCGCCCGGAACCCCAGCGTCGTCGTCGCGTGGACGCTCAGCGCAACTACGACCTGCTCGTGTCCGCGGCCAGGGACGTCTTCCACGATCAGGGCGTCGACGCCCCGCTCGACGACATCGCCCGCCGGGCCGGCGTCGGCAACGCCACGATGTATCGGCACTTCCCGACGCGCCGCGAACTGATCATCGCCGTCTACTCCGAGGAAGTGGCCGCGCTCTGCGCCCGGAGCCAGTCCCTGCTGGCCGCTGGCCTTCCCAGCGAAGCCCTCTTCGGTTGGCTTCAGGACTTCATCGCACACGTAGCAGCCAAACGGGAACTGGCGCTGTCGATCACCGATGACCGCACGAGCCAGCGCTCCGCGCTGTTCGACCGCTGGCACCACTCGATGCACACCGCCGCGTCCGCCCTGCTGACCCAGGCACAGAACGCCGGTGCTGTCCGCCCCGACCTCAAGGCATCGGAACTACTCGCCCTGGCCAACGGGATCGCACTGACTGCCTCCGACGCCACTCAAGCAGAGCGACTCGTCCTCCTGATCAGACAGGGCACGGACACTCCCTCGACACCGGCCGACAGCATCCGCTGAAGCCGTGCCCGGACCCCACGCCCCAAGGCAAGCTGGGAGTCATGGACTTCGTGATGCTGCACGGCACCACCCAAACCCCGGCCTGCTGGCAACCGCTGCAGACCCTCCTCCACCAGTCCGGCCACCGAACCTTCGCAGCCGACCTGACGGCCCAGGAGGACTGGCGAGCCGAGGACTACGCCGACGAAGTCCACCGCCAGTTCCCAGAAACGAAGTCCCCCACCATTATCGCCCACTCCGGCGGCGGCCTGCTGACCCCGGCCACCGCGAAGCGGCTGAACGCCGGCCACCTGGTCTGGATCGGCGCTCTCATCCCAGACCTGACCGGCACCACGAGCATGCTGGAAGAACTGGAAGACCACGGCGAGGACATGTTCCCGCCGGAGTGGTTCGAGTGGTCCGGCGCCGACCTGCTGACCGAACCGGCCATCAGCGCCTACTTCCTGTTCCACGACTGCAACCTGGAACAGCTGAAGTTCGCCCTCACCACCCTGCGTCTCTTCCAGCCGCAAGGAGCGTTCCACCAACGTCACCGCCACGACGATCTGCCGCCGAGCACCGTGATCGTCCCCAGGCAGGACCGCGTCATCAGGCCGGAATGGATGTGCCGAGCCGCGGCACAGCGGCTCGGCACGACTCCGATCGAGATCGACGGCGACCACTGCCCGCACATCCCGCGCGCACAGGAGATCGCCGAAATCATCCTCAGGCGAGAGTGAGCGCGTACAGCTCCACCCGCGGATCGTTGGGCAGCGTCACCGATCGAACGGTCTTCAAAGAATCCAGCCGCAACGACTGACCGAACAACCGCACCGGCGGTCCGTCGACGCCCTGCCCGGCCTTGATCCGGTGCGGCATCTCCAGCACCGCCGCACCGCCACCGGCCCAGTCCGGCACGGAAGCCGAGACCTCAGCAGACGTGCCGTCGGTGTACCAAACGGTGAAAGCGGCCGACACCGGTCCGTTGTGCGACGCACTCACCACGTGCAGCCACGAGAACTGCCCGGACGGCAACAACAGCCCTTGGCCCCGAGCCTCGACGAAGTTCGCCGCGGTACCGGCGGGGTCCGGCGCCTGGTAGGTGATGCCGCCCCACGTCACGGGTCCGGCCGAGGGCAGCAGCGCCGCGTCGTAGCTCCAGCCGCCACCGTCGAAGTTGCCGGCAGCGGAAGCGTCGACCGTGGCCGTGCCGTCGTGGTTCCGCTCCGGCCCGACATCCACCGAACACGACGAGAAGGCGCACACCGCGGCCGGCTTCACCTCGATCACGGCCTTCATCGACACGGACCCAACGACAACCGAAACCTCATACGAGCCAACGCCCACACCCGCAGGCACCGACACCGTCAACGGCACGGTCTTCTGCACCGGCTGATGTCGCGACACGATGACGAACGGCCGTGCACCACTCACAGTCCAGCCCGCGGGCGCCGACACCTCAGGCCGCACGGACACAGCGGAAGGCGACTGCGCCAAGACGTCCAGCTGCAAGGTCGCAGACTGCGCGACATCCGAAGTCGGCATCACCAGCGAGGTGTTCCGCAACGAAGCAGACAGAGCGCGGCGCGAGTCCACGTTGCCGTCGTTCAACGAAGGCGGCTCGTCGGACCGACCAGTGCCCCACGACGAAGGCTTCGAAGACACCGCGTAGGACAGCTTTCCGCCGCGCTGCAACGAAGACCAGTCGAGCCAGGTCTTCCGCACGTCCCGCCCGTTCAAAGAAGCAGAGGAAACGTACCGCGCAGAGTCCGAGACACCCGGCGCCGAAACCACCAAAGTGCCGCCCTGCGCGCCGTACTGTCCGATTCGGACAGAAGCGGACGGGAACTGCGGCGAGGACAGCGCGAGGAAGTCGGCCCCGTTGAAGGTCGGGTAGATGCCCAGCGACGAGAAGACGTACCAGGCCGACATCGTGCCCAGGTCGTCGTTGCCGGTCATGCCGTCCGGACCGGTCGTGAACAACGTCATCGCCGCGCGCACGACCGTCGCGGTCTTCCACGGCGTGCCCGTCCACAGGTACATGTACGGCGCGAGCAGGTCGGGCTCGTTGTTCGGGTTGTAGGTCGGCTTGCCGTAGTAGTCGTACGGTTCGGTGATCCAGTCGTGCCGCGCGGTACCGGCCGGATCGACGAGCAGCTTCTCGTAGGCGAAGAACGAGTCCAGCCGCTGCTCGGCCGCCCGGCGACCGCCCATCAGCGACACCAGACCGGCCGGATCCTGCGGCACGAGCCACTGGTACTGGTAGGCGCCGCCCTCGTGGAACTGGTGGGACGCGTCCACCGGGTTGTACGGCGTCAGCCAGGTGCCGGCGACCGTGCGCGGCCGGAAGTGACCGGTGGAGGCGTCCCAGAGGTTCCGGTACCACTGGCCGCGGTCAGCGAACAGCCGCGCGTCGGAGCGATGGCCCAGACCGCGAGCCATCAACGCCAGTGAAGCATCCGCCGCCGAGTACTCCAGCGAAGCCGAAGCCGGGTGATCGCAGTCGTTGTCGCCGCCCTTGTGCGCGCAGTCCGTGCCCTTCTTCAGGCCGGACGGGATGTAGCCGCGATCCGAGTAGTACTCAACGCCAGACCGCCCGTTGTACGGCGATGAAGCGGGAGGCAGCGACAAGGCGTTGGCGCGCAACAGCTTGTACGTCTCCTCCTCGTACCCGCGCAGCAGACCCTTCGACCAGGCCTCGACCAGGAACGGCGTGACCGGGTCGCCGGTCATGATGTTGGTCTCGGAGGACGCCAACGCCCAGCGCGGCAACCATCCTCCATCCCGCCCGCTGGCCACAACGGACAGTGCGACGTCACGAGCCACCCGTGGTTCGAGGATCTGCAGGAGCTGGTTCTGTGGTCTGTACGTGTCCCACAACGAGAAGTTCTGGTACGGCGTGTAACCGGAAGCCGTGCGCACGCGACCGTCGAAGCCCATGTACTTGCCGTCGACGTCACCAGCCAGGTTCGGGTGCAGCACCGAGTGGTACAGCGCGGTGTAGAAGGCGACCTGCCGGTCCCGCGACCCGCCGGACACGCGCACTGCGTCCAACTGCTTGCGCCAGACCTCGCGAGCAGCGGCGACAACACCGTCGAAGTCGAACGTCGGAGCCTCCGCCGCGAGGTTCCGGCGCGCACCCTCCAGGCCGGTGTAGGACAGGCCGATCTTCAGCACGACATCACGGTCGGCCGACGCGTCGAACGTGACCCACGCGCCGTTGCCACCGGCGCCGGCAGCGTCACGGGAGCCGGGCGTGGGAACGCTCCCCCGCCACGAGCCGAACGACGCGAACGGCCGGTCGAACGTGGCCGTGAAGTAGACGGTGTGCTCGTCCTTGCCCGCGCAGAACCGGCCGTTGCGCACCCGGCCCTCGATCGTCCGGTCACCGACGACGTGGATCTCGGAGTCGAGCACCGTCTGGTTCGAGCGCCCGGTGTTGAACAGGACGTTGGCAGCCGCAGAAGAAGGGAACGTGTAGCGCTGCCATCCGGTCCGCTGAGTGGAACTGAGCTCGGCGTTGACGCCGTAGCGGGACAGCCCGACGCGGTAGTAACCGGGCTGCGCGGCTTCGTCCGAATGGCTGAAAGCCGACTTGTAGGCGTTGATGTCAACGTTGTCAACGGACCCGACTGTCGGCATCACCGGCAGCTCGCCCATGACGCCGCAGCCCACGCCCGACAGGTGTGTCTGCGAGAACCCGTAGATGGAGGTGGCCTTGTAGTCGTACCCGCCCTGACCTCCCGTATCAGGGCTGACCTGCACCATCCCGAACGGCACCGACGCACCGGGGAAGGTGTTGCCGAAGTTCTGCGTACCCACGAAGGGGTTCACCAGCGACGAGGGGTCTTCCGCCTGTGCCGTGTGAGCGAGGGCGGCTTGCGCGGGAACTGTTAGACCCAGTAACAGCCCGGTTACAACCAGTGTCCGCATGAAAACGCAGTATTGTCTGATCGTCGCCGCCCCGACACCCATCGGAGGTCGGCGATGCGTGCGTTGGCCGCAGCGCTGCTGCTAATCGGCATTTTCACTCCAGTGGCGCAATCCGCGCCCACACTGGACACCGTCACGACCACGTCCGTCTACGGCTGCCTGCGCACCAACGGCGCGGGCGTGTACGACGCGACGGTCAACAAGACGTTCGTGACGTACTCCGGCACCAGGCACGACATCTACGTGAAGGCGTTCGACCACACCGCGAACACGTGGTCGGCGGCGGCCAAGGTCGCCACGCTGAACCTGACGCACGACAACGCCTATCACGACTACCCGGTGCTCACGCAGCTCGGCGACGGCAGGCTCGCGATCTTCCGCGCCACGCACACGAAGTCGATGCAGTTCTACACCGCGCCCACGCCACGTTCGATCACCGGCACCTGGACCGCGCGCACGATCTCCACGGACAAGAACACCTACCCGGAGCCGGTCGTCACCGGCAGCACGATCAACCTGTTCTACAGCCACAACACGGACCTGTCGCACCCGTACCGCACCTACAAGATGATCAAGTCAACGGACCACGGCAAGACCTGGTCCGCGCCGCGCATGATCATCGACTCGGGCCGCACGGCGGACAAGTACAGCGAGGTGTACGCGTTCGGCGTGACGCAGCGGAACGGCCGCATCTACCTGACCTGGTCGATGCACGGCGGCCCCAAGGGCCACAACGGTGGCGGCAAGAACATCCACGTCGCCTACTTCGACACGGCTGCGAGCACGTTGTCGACGGTCGGCGGCGCCACGCTCGGCACCACGGTCGACGCGGCGGACCTCGACAAGACCCGAGTCGTGACCACGAATCCGACCGATCTCCCGGCCGGCAAGGCACTGCCGGAGGAGAACCCCGTGACGGTGCCGCTCAACGACGGCTCGCTCGTGCTGGGTTACGGCGTGCACACCAGCAGCAGCGCCAAGATCGTGCTGGCGCGGTTCGCCGGCAACGCCTGGACGTCCACGACGGTCGACACCTCGACGTCGTTGTTCAAGGATCTCGTCGCGACCGGCACCGGCGTCGACTTCTCCTACGCCAGCGCGGACCGGAAGCGGCTGCTGGTGAAGTCGTGGACGCCCGGTGGGAGCGCGATCACCAAGCACGACCTCGCGGTGCCGTACTCGGCCGGCGCCGACACGACGTTCTACGCCAACTTCGTGGAGAACCGGCCGAGCGACCTGGTCGCGAACACCATCGACCACGAGACCCGCAAGACCAACCACACGGGCAAGTGGCCGGTGTTCACCATCAGGAACTGATCTGGCCAGGACCTAGCAACGCTTGTTGGTGTAGGCGGTGTAGTTGTCGGCTTGCTGGACGCTGACGAGGCCGTATGCGGCCGTGCACTCGGACAGGGTGTTGGTGCCCTTGCTCCACAGCTCCACGGGGGCGAACTGGTCGCTGTTCCAGCCCTTGTGCTCCGGTGTGCGGTCGCTGGCACTGCTGTAGACGGCGATCGAGGTCTGGGTGTTCCAGTGCCGGCCCGTCGCGCGGAAGCTCTCCCAGATGTAGACGTAGGCGAAGTTCTTCCCGCAGCCGGCGAACTGCTTCACCGACGCGATGTTGTCGCCCCGCCACTTGATGTGCGCGGTCGCCCCGATCTGCGCCGCGCTGGCGCAGCCGGGTGCCCGCTCGGCATTGGCGACCCCGGGAAAGACGAACCCCAGCAGCACGAACCCGGTGGCGATGATTGCCCTCTTCATGAGCCGATCATCGCCACTCGCGCTGACAAGTCCCTGACACCGGAGTAGGCAGGTGTCATGCCCGTACAGCTCAACCACACCATCGTGCACGCCACCGACCAGGAGCGCTCGGCCCGGTTCCTGACCGAGCTCCTCGACCTGCCGGAGCCGGTCCGCTTCGGCCCGTTCCTCGTCGTCGAGGTCGCCAACGGCGTCTCGCTCGACTACCTGACCAGCGACGGCCCGATCACCAGCCAGCACTACGCGTTCCTGGTGACCGAGGACGAGTTCGACCGGATCTACGGCCGGATCCAGGACCGCGGCCTCGACCACTGGGCCGACCCGTTCCACAGTCAGCCCAACCAGATCAACCGCAACGACGGTGGCCGCGGCGTCTACTGGGACGACCCGGACGGCCACGCGCTGGAGATCATCACCAGGCCGTACGGTTCCGGTTCCTAAAAGGTATAGACCACCTCTTGTGCTCGGGGTGCCGAGCCTGCCACCGTGAGAGCGGTAACACAGTGTGGGCGCGCAGATGCTCTGAGGAGTTGGTCCCCATGTTCGGAACACGCGCCGCCGCCCTGATCGTCGCGCTGATCGGCGTCTTCACGCTCGTTCAGCCGGCGACGGCGGCGCCGTTCATCGTCACCGAAGCGCAGTTCAACCGCATGTTCCCGTCCCGCAACAGCTTCTACACCTACAGCGGCCTGAGGAACGCGATGGCCACGTTCGGCTCGTTCGCGAACCAGGGCAGCGACACGGTGAAGAAGCAGGAGCTGGCGGCGTTCCTCGCGAACGTCTCGCACGAGACCGGCGACCTGGTGTACATCCGCGAGATCAACCAGAGCGGCGACTACTGCGACGAGACGAGGCCGTACGGTTGCCCGCGCGGAACCAGGGCGTACTACGGCCGCGGTCCGATCCAGCTCTCGTGGAACTTCAACTACTACTCGGCCGGTCAGCACCTCGGCATCGACCTGCTGAACAACCCGGACCGGGTGGCCACCGACGCCACGGTCTCGTGGCGGACCGCGATCTGGTACTGGATGACGCAGACCGGCCCCGGCACCATGACCCCGCACAACGCGATGGTCAACTCGCGCGGCTTCGGTCAGACGATCCGCAGCATCAACGGTTCACTGGAGTGCGACGGCAAGAACCCCGGAACGGTCGAGAGCCGCGTGTCGAAGTACCGCCAGTTCACCGGCGTCATCGGCGTGGCAACGGGTAGCAACCTGTACTGCTGAAATGACAGAACAGGTCTAGACCCTTGACTGGTCTGAACCAATGATGCCAATCTCAGCGAAGTTCACATCCTTGATTCCTCGGGCGCGCAGACTCCAGGAGTGGGTGACCTTGCTGAGAAAACGCATCTTGGCGTCTATCGCGGCAGGTGTGATGGCGGCGGCAATGGCCGTCATCGCACCGACCGCTGCTTCACAGGCCGAAGTGTCCGCACAGGCGTGCACGTACACCAACTGGGTCCAGGGCCAGTGGTACACGGCCGGCTCGATCGTGAAGTTCGAGAACGCGTACTACATCGCCGAGCACGACAATCCTGGTTACAGCCCAACGGTTTCCACCTGGTACTGGGACCCGTACAACTGCAACGGCGGCGGAGGCGGTGGCGGCACCTGCACGTACACCGACTGGGTGCAGGGCCAGTGGTACACCGCCGGCTCGATCGTGCGGTTCGAAGGCAGCTTCTACATCGCCGAGCACGACAATCCCGGTTACAGCCCAACGGTTTCCACCTGGTACTGGGACCCGTACAACTGCAACGGCGGTGGCGGCGGAGGTGGTGGCGGTGGTGCCATCCTCACCGAGGCCCAGTTCAACCAGATGTTCCCGTCGCGCAACAGCTTCTACACCTACAGCGGGCTGACCGCGGCGATGGCGTCGTTCCCGGCCTTCGCGGGCACGGGCAGCGATACGGTGAAGAAGCAGGAGATCGCGGCGGCGCTCGCGAACTTCTCGCACGAGACCGGTGGCCTCGTGCACGTCGAGGAGATCAACAAGAACAACGACCTCTGCGACGAGAGCCGGCCCTACGGCTGCCCGCGCGGGACGTACGCCTACTACGGCCGCGGCCCGATCCAGCTGTCGTGGAACTTCAACTACTACTCGGCCGGTCAGCACCTCGGCCTCGACCTGCTGAACAACCCGGGCTGGGTGGCGAGCGACGCCGCGATCTCGTGGAAGACGGCGCTCTGGTACTGGAACACGCAGACCGGGCCGGGCACCATGACCCCGCACAACGCCATGGTGAACGGAGCCGGGTTCGGCGAGACGATCCGCAGCATCAACGGTTCACTGGAGTGCAACGGCGGCAACCCCGCGCAGGTCCAGAGCCGCGTCTCGAAGTACCAGCAGTTCGTCGGAATCCTCGGCGTGCCGGCCGGAGCGAACCTGTACTGCTAGGACTTGAGCTGTCCTAGTTCGCTCCTAGGTTCAATGCATGACCATGGAGCTCACGGATCTGCTGCACGAGCTGAACGACCAGCGCAGGACGTTCCGCATCACGATGCGCGGTTTGTCGGAGGCGGACGCGAAGAAGCGCACGACCGTCAGCGAGCTCACGCTGGGTGGGTTGCTCAAGCACCTCACCTGGTGTGAGCGCGGCTGGACGCACATCCTGACCGAGCAGCCCCTACCCCCGCCCGGAATGCTGGACGGCAGTCAGTACACCTGGACGGGTACCGACTTCGAGGAGCTGCTCGCCGAGTACGACGAAGCGGTGCGCGCGACCGACGAGGCTCTGCGCACCGCTTCGTTGGACAAACTCGTGCCGTTGCCGGAAGCGCCGTGGGACCCGAACCCTCAGCCGATGTCGATCCGGCGGATCGTGCTGCACATCATTCGCGAGACAGCGCAGCACGCGGGCCACGCCGACATCATGCGAGAGACGCTGGACGGGCAGTCGACCACGGCGTCGCTGTACGAGTTCTAGGCGGCGAGCTGTTCCTTCACCTGGTGCAGCGACGGGTTGGTGAGCGCCTTGCCGTTCGGGAAGTGGACGGTCGGCACCGTGCGGTTGCCGCCGTTCACGCTCATCACGAAGTCGGCCGCGCCCGGCGCCTCCTCGATGTTGATCTCGACGTACTCGATGCCTTCGCGGTCGAGCGAGCTCTTCAGGATCCGGCAGTAGCCGCACCACGAGGTCGAGTAGACGGTCAGCTGGTCGGGCGCCATCAGGCTGCACTCCTCATCGAGGTCGAAAGACGGTCATGAGTGTCAACGCTCGACGAGGAGTGCTTCATCCCGGGATGCGGCCAAGCTCACTTCTTGTGCTTGAGCAGCTTCGACCCCGGCTTCTGCGACTCGAAGTCGAGCTTCGCCCAGTTCTTGTCCTTCGGCACCGACAGGATCCGCGCCTCGTCCAGCAGTCCGTCGAACGAGCGCTTGCGGCTGTTGCTGCCGGGCGTCTTCTCGTTGTTGCCGATCGTCACGGGCTCGGCTCCGGCAGTCTTCCACGCGTTGGTGTCGGTCTTGCCAACCTCGAGCTTGCCGTTGATGTAGTAGTAGGCGTTCGGCTTGTCGATGACGAAGACGAAGTGGTACCAGGTGTTGTTCTTGACCTTGGTGTAGGCGCCGGACGGCAGCGGGCACCAGTCGTAGTTCGCGACGTCGATGCACGGCTCGGTCTGGTCGCCGCTGCCGAAGTAGTGGATGCGGAAGCCCGTCTCCCCCTTCGAGAACATCGCGATGTACGCGGCCGGGTGCGTCTTCGCGTTCGACCAGATCGAGAAGGTGCCCTTGGACGGCAACGGGTTGAACAAGCTGCTCGACTCGCTGCCCGGCAGCAGGACGTACTCGCTCTTGGCCCGGTTCAGGTTCAGCGCGTTGCCGACGACACCCGCGCCGGTCGCGTCACCGGTGATGTTGACGCCCTTGCCGTTGAGGTTGCCGGCGGAGTCCTTGTAGCCGTTCGCCGCGCCCTGCTCGGCGAGGTGGTGGGCGGTGAGCCAGCCGTCGGCCTTCGGGAAGACCTTGGTGCCGTCGCTTTCCGACGCGGCCTCCGGGTTGCCCCATTTCAGGGTGATGGCCTGGCTCGCGTTGTTGCCCTTGACGTCGGTCCGCACCCAGATCGCCGCCTGCTTGGCGGTCGCGTCCCACTTCTCGATCTCGTACGGCAGCGGCTTGCCGGCCGCGTCGTCGAACCTGATGTCCGCGCCGCCGGGTTTGGCCTGGCTGAAGTCGAAGTTGCCGGCGTCGAGCCGCACCGGCACCGGGAAGCCCTTGACGTCGCCCGCGACGTTCGCGCCCGCTGCCGTCGTGTCGATGGTGATCTTGCGCTGATGTGCCCAGCCCGCCTGCCCGCCTGATGCCGCTGTCGACACTGCCGGCAGCAGCAGGCCGGTGAGCAACGTGGCCGAGATGGCGAGAGTGCGCCCTGTCTTCTGCATGTGGTCCCTTTTGTCCGGGGCGGCGGACACTTGAGGTTCTTACTGGAAACTTTCTTACCTGTCAGCCCCGCGTCACCCGATCGGAGCAACGGCGGGCGATCGTCAGGCAATCGTCAGGTCAATCCGCGCTACGGCGGGTGAGCATGGTTCGCGCACGGCCGACAGATTTCGGGCGTGCAATTCGTCCTGCTTTCCGACAAGTATTGCCGAGCAATTCAGTCACCCATTCGGCGGCCCTTCGCAACACAGGGTTTCCGATATCGTCTGATTTCCGCCGCCGGTACCACACTTTGGAAAGAAAGGCTGGCCATGCTGAAAACGGTGCTGGCTGCTGCCCTCATGCTGTCCGCGGTGGTCGTCGCGCCCGCCGCGCAAGCTGCTACCGACGTTCCCGATTTCGTCACGATCGACGTGGTCACCGTGAACGGTTCCGGCTGTCCCGCCGGCACCGCCGCGGTCGCGGCCTCGGATGACCGCACCGCGTTCACGGTCACCTACAGCGACTACCTCGCCCAGGCCGGACAGGGTTCCGCACCCACAGACTTCCGCAAGAACTGCCAGCTCAACATCAGAGTGACCTATCCGCAGGGCTTCACGTTCGGCATCGCCCAAGCGGACTACCGCGGGTTCGCCCACCTACAGGCCGGGGCGACAGGTATGGAAAAGGGAAACTACTACTTCCAGGGCATGTCGCAGACCGCGAGCCGCACCCACAACTTCAGCGGCCCGAAGAGCGACAACTGGCAGGCCACCGACCGCGCGCAGGTATCGGAAATCATCTACGCGCCGTGCGGTGAAGTCCGGCACCTGAACATCAACACCGAACTGCGGGTCAACGCGGGTTCGTCGAAGAACGCGAGCTTCATGACCATGGATTCGACGGACAGCAGCGTGAGCACCAAGTACCAGTTCTCCTGGAAGCGCTGCTGACACAGGCACCAATGCCGCCGCCCGTTCATTGTTGATCCCCAGACGGAAAGGTGCCTCATGCTCAACACACTGGCCGCGGCCGCGTTCGCGATGTCGACGATCATCATCCCGCCCGGCGGCGCCCCCGGCACCACGCCGCCGCCGGACATCATCACCATCGACGTCGTGACGATCAACGGTTCGGGGTGCAAGCCGGGAACGGCAGCGGTCGCCGTCTCCCCGGACAACAAGGCGTTCACCGTCACCTACAGCGAGTTCATGGCGCAGGTCGGTCCCGAGGCGAAACCCACCGACTTCCGCAAGAACTGCCAGCTGAACCTGCGCGTGAACGTGCCGTCCGGCTTCACCTACGGCATCGCGTCCACCGACTACCGCGGCTTCGCGCACCTCGAGCGCGGCGCCACGGCCCTGGAAAAGGCGAACTACTACTTCCAGGGAATGTCGGAAACGGCCTACAAGCAGCACAACTACAAGGGCCCGTTCAGCGACGACTGGCAGGCGACCGACACGACCGACGTCGCGGCGATCGTCTACCACCCGTGCGGTGAGAAGCGAAACTTCAACATCAACACGGAGCTGCGGGTCATGGCCGGCACCTCCGACCCGAAGAAGGTCACCAGCTTCATCTCGATGGACTCCACGGACGGGTCGATCGAGACGACGTACCACTTCGCCTGGAAGCAGTGCCCGCCCAGGCCGTGACCCTCACCCCCGGTGCCGGGCACTCCTGCGACAGGGGTGCCCGGCATCTCCCTTTGCTGAGAAGATCGTCCCAGCAGACCGTGCGCGTCACCGCGAACGGCCGGCAGATCGCGGTCGCGGCGCCGTCCGGACAGGAGTGCCGGCGGCTGCTCGGATCCGGGGTGCGGGGCACGGCGCTGCGGTTCCCGGTCTTCCCGAGCTCAGGCCCTTCCCTGGTCGCGCGCGGTGACCGGCCGGACGAACTGGTGCTGTGGCAGCGCCGATCGACTTCAGCGTCGCGGACGAGACCGAGCGCGATCTTTCGCCGCTGTACGTCGACTCGGACGAGCCCTGGCGGTGGGGCGTGTACTTCCGCCGCGCGGGAACCTGGTGGAACCTGCACGACGACGGCAAGGTCACGCTCAAACCGTCGACCGGAGACATCCACCAGCCCGGTGTGGGCGACGCGATCATCACCGCCCCGCCGGGCGAGGACGTGCTGGGCCTGACGACCGTCGGCGGCAGCCTCGCGTTGCTGACCCGCGAAGGCGACGTCATCCGGGCCCGGACCGAGGACGACGTGCGCACGGTCGTCGAGGTCGCCGGGCCGGTGCTGCGACACCACGAGCTGCCGTGGATCGGCGTGCAGCGTTCACCACACCTGGTCGAGGTGATCGACATCGCCACCGGCGCGGTGCTGCACGACACCAGCACCGGGTGATCAGATCAGGAACCGGTACGCCGTCGTGCCCGGTGCCACGTGCTGGATCTTGAGCGGGGACTCCTTCATCCGCCCCCACAGCAGGTCGTAGTCCTCGCGGCGTCCCAGCTCGATGCACACCAGCGCGGCGCCGGTCTCCCGGTTGTCGCGCTTGATGTACTCGAACAGCACGATGTCGTCGTCCTTGCCGAGCACCTCGTCGAGGAACCTGCGCAGCGCGCCCGGCTCCTGCGGGAACTCCACCAGGAAGTAGTGCTTGAGGCCGCGGTGGACCATCGAGCGCTCGACGACCTCGGCGTAGCGGGAGACGTCGTTGTTGCCGCCGGAGAGCAGGCAGACGACCGTGGAGTCGGGCGCCACCGAGATCTCCTCCAGCAGCGCCGCCGAGGCGAGCGCGCCCGCGGGCTCGGCGATGATGCCGTCGATCTGGTAAAGCTCCAGCATCTCCGTGCAGACCGCGCCCTCGGCCACGCTCAGCAGCTCGGCACCGCTGTCGCGCACCATCGGGAACGTCACCTCGCCGGCGCGGCGGACCGCGGCGCCGTCGACGAACGTGTCGACCTCCGGCAGCGTCACCGGGTGGCCCGCCTGCATCGCGGCGATCATGCTGGCCGCGCCCGCGGGCTCGACGCCGATCACGCGGGTGCGCGGGAAGCGCTCCTTGAACCACGTGCCGACGCCGGAGAGCAGGCCGCCGCCGCCGACGGGCACCACGACCACGTCGGGTGCGCCGCCGAGCTGCTGCACGATCTCCAGGCCGACGGTGCCCTGGCCGGCGACCGTGCGGCGGTCGTCGAAGGCCGGCACCAGGGTCGCGCCCGTGGAGGCGGCGTACTCCTTGGCGAGTGCGGCGGCGTCGTCGTAGGTGTCGCCGTCGACGACCAGCTGCACCATGCCCTGGCCCAGCGCGGAGATGCGGTCGCGCTTCTGCCGCGGGGTGGTGCGGGGGACGTGCACGCGGCCCTCGATGCCGAGGCGGCGGCACGCGTAGGCCATGCCCTGGCCGTGGTTGCCCGCCGACGCGCAGACCGCGCCGCCGAACGCGAACTCGGTCTGGCACAGCAGGTTGAAGGCGCCGCGCAGCTTGTACGAACGGCCGACCTGGAGGTCCTCGCGCTTGAACCACACGCGCGCGCCGGTGCGCTCGGACAACCGCTGGTTCACCTCGAGCGGCGTGGTGCGGGCGACTCCACCGAGCCGGGCTGCGGCCGCGGACACCTCATCAGCGAAGGACATGACACTACATCTTCCGTGAACGACTTGGGCCTGACACGCGTACCCCTAGAAAGACAGGGGAGGTGCTCGTGTTTCGCCTTGTGGGCGTACTGACGCTGCTCATGATGGTCTCCGCGGTTCCCGCGCACGCCCATGGCGCGCCCACTGACCCCGCGAGCAGGGCTTTTCTCTGCTCACCTGGTCAGGCAACAGCATCATCCTCGCCCTGCCGGAATGCCATTCGGGCGGGGTTGCCGTCCACGGAGTGGGACAACATCCGGCTGGCGAACGTGGCCGGGCGGGACACCGCCAGGGTGCCCGACGGCAAGCTGTGCAGCGCGGGGATCGCCAAGTACGCGGGGCTCGACGCGCCGACCGCCGAGTGGCCCGCGACGAAGCTCAAGAGCACCGCCTTCACCTACCGGGCGACGATCCCGCACCAGGGGTCGTTCCGGTTCTACGTGACGCGCGAGGGCTACTCACCGAGCCGCGCGCTGCGGTGGGCGGACCTGGAACAGTTCCTGAGCGTGCCCACTCCCCCGCTGGTCAACGGCGCCTACGAGTTCAAGGTGCAGCTGCCGAAGAGGACCGGCCGCCACCTGATCTACACCGTCTGGCAGAACACCGACACACCCGACACGTACTACTCGTGCACGGACGTCGAGATCGCGGCACCAGCAGCACCGGCACCAGCGCCGGCACCAGCCGCTCCTCCTGCGCCGCAAGCGAAGCCGGTCCCGCCGGCCCAGACCGCGGCACCGGTGTCGAGCCCCGCGGTGCCCTCCACGCCGAAATCGAGCACGCCACGACCCGTCCCTGTTGCGTCGAGCGCCGAACAACCTCCTTCCAGCGCAACGAGGTTCGGCATGTCCGCAGTGGTAGCGGCACTGGGCGGCCTGGTCGTGCTGGGCGGAATCATGTTGTGGCGCAAAAGAATTCTGTGAACGTACCGGTCCCCAATAGGTCTGGACCACCCCTACGATGATCTTCGGGCGCGCAACCCTGCGAAGTAGAGGTGTGTGCCCGCATGGCTCGAAAACTGTTGACACTGCTGGCTTTGCTCGGCGCGGCACTGTTCCCGGTCGGTCTCTCGGCCACCGGTCCGGCCCAGGCCGCCCCGTTCAAGGTGCTCGGCTTCTACCACGGCACCCACGACCTCGCGCACATCTCGTTCGTCAAGGAGGCGAACCCGTGGCTGACCCAGGCCGGGCAGCAGAACGGGTTCACCTACGAGGCGACGACCGACTGGAACCGGCTCACCACCCTCACGCCGGCCCAGGCGCAGGTCGTGGTCTTCCTCGACGACCTGCCGACCGGCACGCAGCGCGCGGGCTTCCAGCGGTACATGGAGGCGGGCGGCGCGTGGTTCGGCTTCCACGTCTCGGCGTTCACCCAGAACGCCAACGAGTGGTCCTGGTACCACAACACGTTCCTGGGCAAGGGGAACTTCGTCAACAACACCTGGGGCCCCACCACCGCGACGCTGAAGGTCGAGACCCGCACCCACCCGTCGACCGTGCGCCTGCCGGAGAAGTTCACCTCCTCGGTCAGCGAGTGGTACAGCTGGTCGCGTGACCTGCGCACGAACCCGGACATCCAGGTCCTGGCGAGCGTCGACCCGTCGAGCTTCCCGCTCGGCACCGACCCGAACCAGCAGTGGCGCAGCGGTTACTACCCCATCATGTGGACGAACAAGAACTTCAAGATGATCTACGCGAACTTCGGCCACAACGCGATGGACTACCCGAACAACCGGCCGTTGTCGTCCACCTTCTCCTCGCCCACCCAGAACAACTTCCTCATCGACAGCCTGCTGTGGCTGGGCACCGGCGGCACCCCGCAGCCCGGCTGGAAGACGATCGCCAACTCGGGCAACGGCAAGTGCGTCGACGCGCGGGCCGCGGGCCTCGACAACGGCACCGTCGTCCAGCAGTACTCGTGCAACTCGACCACGGCGCAGAACTTCCGCGCGGTGGCGACGAGCGACGGCTACTCGCGCATCGAGTACCGCAACAACCCGGCCAAGGTGCTGGACGTGAGCGACGTGTCCACTTCGGACGGAGCGGGCATCCACCTGTGGGACTACGTCGGCGGCACCAACCAGCAGTGGCGCGTCACCACCGGCGCTGACGGCTACTCGACACTGACCGCCCGCCACTCCGGCAAGTGCCTCTCGGCGGCGGCTTCGTCCACCGACGGCGTGCAGCTGATCCAGGCGACCTGCACCGGGTCGGCGGCCCAGAGCTTCCGGCTGGGCTAGTCGCCGGACTGAGGTCCGGTGACCGTCACGCGTTCCCCCGGTCTCCTGCCCCCGGAGGCCGGGTGGGACGTGGCCAGGAACCCGTACATGTCGTTGAGCTGGTGCAACGCCGACACCGCGTCCCGCCAGATCGGGCAGGGCCACGGTCGGTGCAGCCCGTACCAGGTGTGGCACGACTTGCACCGATGCCGCTCGTTGGGCTCGTGCATCCGCAGCAGCCCGCGCCACCACGGCAGGGCAGCACGCAGCTGCTCACGCAGTTCGAACACCTCGTCGGGCGAGTCCGTCTGCGCGAGCTGGTCCATGGTCTTGTAGACGACATCGATCACGGTCCGATGAAAGGAACCCTGCCGTTCGGCAAGCGCCATGTCCGAGCTCCTCCTCACCGCAGTTGAGACAGGCTCGCCAGGAGTCTATGTTGGCCATTGGTGGGGTTTCAACTGGTGAAAATCCCGTCACCCAGATAGCCCTTTCCACGAGTGGAAACGCTCACTGCGCGCAACGGGGGGAACCGGCAATGGCGGGGGAACGGTCCCTGGCTGACAAGCTCAACCACCTCTTCGCCCGGCACACCTCCCGCTCCGGCCACGAGTACAGCAACGAGCAGGTCGCGGCGGCCATCGCGGACACCGGCGTCACCATCTCGCAGAGCTACATCTGGCAGCTGCGCAAGGGCAAGAAGGACAACCCCACGTTCAAGCACTTGCAGGCACTGGCAGGCTTCTTCGGTGTGCCCGTGAGCTACTTCTTCGACGACGAGGTCACCGACCGCGTCAACGAGCAGCTGAAGTCGTTGCAGGACGAGCAGACCAGGCTCAACCAGCTCGCCGCGGGCAGCGACGCGCAGCTCATGGCGATGCGCGCGGGTGAGCTGTCGCCGGACCGCCGCCGGCTCGTCATGGAGTTGCTGGACGTCGTCTACCGACAGGAACAGGCCGAGCGCGGCGAAGGATGACTCGTGGCCGAACGAGAGTTGCGCAAGCGGTGCCGCCGCTTGCTGAACGAGCTGGACATCCAACCGCCCCTGGACGTGGCGGAGCTCTGCCGCCGCGTCGGTGACCAGCGGGGCAAACCGATCCGGCTGATCGCGCACCCGATCCCGGTGCCCGGCCCGTACGGCGTGTGGATCGCGACCGCCAAGGCCGACTACATCCTGTACCAGCAGGAGACGTCGAAGGCGCACCAGAACCACATCATCCTGCACGAGCTCGGGCATCTCGTGGCCGGTCACACCAGCGACGAGCAGGACGACGAGCTGCTCGCGGGCCTCTACCCCGACCTCGAACCGGACGCGGTGCGCCGGGCGTTGCGGCGCACCTCCTACGACAGCGAGCACGAGCGCGAGGCCGAGACGGTCGCGACGATCATCCTCGAGTGGGCGTCGGTGCTGGACGAGGTCGCGCCGCGGGCGTCGGAAGGTCCGGCGCGGCGCATGTCGAAGTCGCTCGCCGACCGGCTGGGGTGGCTGTAGCCGTGGAGTACCTGAAGGAAACCCAGGGCCTCGTCGCGCTCAGCTGTTTGGCGATCATGCTCTACCTGCTGGCACGCCGCCCGCACGACCCGCGGCTGCGGTCCGTCACCGGCCTGGTCGCGGGCTGGGCGATCGGCCACCCGTTCGGCAGGGCCGCGGCGGACGGCCGGTGGTTCCTCGGGCTCGACCCGATGGTGTGCCAGCTGATCCAGCACTCGATGCTGCAGATCGGCGTCTACGGCCTGATCTGCTTCTTCATCTTCTCCGCGCTCGACGACGCTCGCGCAAGGAAACACGCGCTGCTGCAGCTCATCCCGCTCGTCCTGTGCATCGCGGTGATGACGTGGGCGGTCCTCGCCATCCCCGACGACCTGCGGGTCGCGGCGGCGCGCGTGCCGAACTCGATGGGCGGCGGCCCCACCGGCATCCTCGCCATCACCGCGTTCTACGCGCTGGGCAACGGTTATCTGCTCTACGGGTTCGCCGCGATGTTCGTCTGGGCCCGCCGCTACGCCCGCGGTGCCGAACCGCGGCTGCGCAGGGGCCTGCTGATCACGTCGACCGGCCTCGGCCTGCTGGTGCCCGCCGACGCGATCTTCGTGGCGTCCAACGTCTCCCGCTACTTCGGCGAACCGCTCCCCCGCTGGCTGCTGACCGTGGCAGTGTGGTTCCTGCTGCCCGGCGTGCTGCTGTGCTGCATCGGCGTCGTCTACCCGATCGCCGCGATGCGGATCTCGGCGATGCGCCTGTGGTGGCGGCACCTGCGCGCCTACCACCGGCTCGCTCCACTGTGGACGTTGCTGCACCAGTCTTTCCCCGAGGACGCGCTGCACCGGATCCCGTCCAAGCGCGACGCGTTCTCGTTGCGCGGGGTGCACCGGCGCTACTACCGGCGGGTCATCGAATGCCGCGACGGCCTGGTGCGGATCAGCCCGTACGTCGCGGAGACGCCGGACGAGCTGCCGCTGGCCGAACGGCTGCGGGCCGGGCTGGAGACGCGCAAGGCCGGCACGGTCACGTTGCAGCGGCCGATCGCGCTCGCCGTTCCCGAGGACGAGGGCCTGGACGCCGACGTGCGTGAGCTCGAAAAGCTCGCGGTGGCGTTGCGCTGAGCTTATGGTCACGGCGTGGACCTGCCCGTGATGCCGCCGGTGAAGCCGATGCTCGCGAAGTCCGTGCCCGAGCTGCCGCGCGGGGACGGTCTGGCGTACGAGCCGAAGTGGGACGGCTTCCGCTGCATCGTGTTCCGCGACGGCGACGAGGTGGAGCTGGGCTCGCGCAACGACAAGCCGCTCACCCGGTACTTCCCCGAGGTCGTCGAGCTGCTGCGCGAGTCGCTGCCGCCGCGGTGCGTGGTCGACGGCGAGATCGTGCTGGTCACGCCGGACGGGTTGAGCTTCGACACCCTCCAGCTGCGGCTGCACCCGGCCGCATCACGGGTCCGCAAGCTCTCCGTCGAGACGCCGGCGTCGTTCGTGGCGTTCGACCTGCTGGCGTGCGGGGACTCCGATGTCACGCAGCTGCCGCTGGGCGAGCGGCGCAAGATGCTGGAGGAGATCGTCACCGAGATCCCCGGCGTGTACCTGACTCCGTCCACGACGGACCCGGACGTCGCGCAGGACTGGTTCACCCGGTTCGAGGGCGCGGGCTTCGACGGTGTGATGGTCAAGGCCGTCGACGGCGTCTACGAGCCCGACAAGCGGGTGATGTTCAAGGTCAAACACGAGCGGACCGCCGACTGCGTGGTCGCGGGCTACCGGTGGCACAAGGACGGCGAGACCGTCGGGTCGCTGGTGCTCGGGCTCTACCAGGACGGCGAGCTGCACAACGTCGGCGTGGCGAGCAGCTTCACCGCGGCCCGGCGGCGCGAGCTGGTCGAGGAGCTGGCGCCCTTGCTCGACCCCGCCGACCACCCGTGGGCCGCGTGGGCGACCTACGAGGGCCCCGGCATGAACAGCCGGTGGAACCCCGAGAAGCAGCTTCAGGTCGTGCTGCTCGACCCGTCGCGGGTGGCCGAGGTGCGGTACGAGCACGTGCAGGGCGGCCGGTTCCGGCACACCGCGCGGCTGGTGCGGTTCCGCGACGACCGCGACCCGGTCAGCTGCACGTTCGAACAGCTCGAAGAGGTACCGCCGGCGGAGCTGGACGCCCTGTTCGGCGAAGCGGAGCGGCGACGGACAATCTAGCGGTGAAGGTGATCAAGCGGGACGGCACGCACGAGATCGAGATCCAGCGGTCGCGGTTCCTGTGCCACGTCGCCCGCGTCGCCTCCGAACAGGAGGCCGCCGAGTTCTTCGCGCGGATCCGCAAGGAGCACTGGCAGGCCACGCACAACTGCACGGCTTTTCGCACGACGGACACCCAGCGGTCGAGTGACGACGGCGAACCCGCCGGCACGGCCGGTGTGCCGATGCTGGAGGTGCTGACGCGCCGGGACCTCGTCGACACCGCTGTCGTCGTCACCCGCTACTACGGCGGGACCAAGCTCGGCGCGGGCGGCCTGGTCCGGGCGTACGGACGGGCCGTGTCGGAGGCCATCGACTCGTTGGGCACGCTCACCCGCGAGCGCCACGATTCGTTGCTGTTGGCCGTCGACCACGATCAGGCGGGAAAGCTGGAGAACGCGTTGCGCGCCGCCGGGTACCACGTCGCGGACACCGAGTACGGCCACGACGTCACCTTCACCGTGCTGACTCGCGACCCGGAGGGCTTCGAGGTCTGGCTCGCCGCGCAGACCGGCGGTGCGGTGACCGCGATCAGGGGCGAGCCGGTCGACCTCGATCACTAGTTGTACCTGGCCAACACGTTGGTGACGGTGTGTCGGCTTGATCATGGGTGAGGCCTCCGGGTGCGGTGGTGATTGCGAAGTCAGTCAC
>NZ_QFWW01000039.1 GCF_003265345.1 Lentzea terrae
GTCGCGGCGATCGTTCAGCTGCTCATGAAGTGAACGCGCGGGCGGCGGCCAGGAAGGCGTTGTTCTCCTCCGGCTCGCCGATCGTCACGCGGGTGCCCTCGCCTGCGAACGCGCGCACGACGACCTTGTGCGCCAGGCAGTGCTCGTTGAACGCGGTGGTGCGCTCGCCCAGCGGCAGCCACACGAAGTTCGCCTGGGTCTGCGGCACGTCGTAGCCCATGGCGAGCAGTTCGCCGCGGACGCGGGTGCGTTCGGCGACGATCGCGCGGCAGCGGACCATCAGCTCCTCCTCGGCGTCCAGCGAGGCCATGGCGGCGACCTGGGCGAGGGCGTTCACGGAGAACGGCACGTAGACCTTGCGCAGCGCGTCGGCGACGACCGGCGGCGCGACCGCGTAGCCGATGCGCAGGCCCGCCAGGCCGTACGCCTTGGAGAACGTCCGCAGCACCGCCACGTTGTTGTGGCCGGCTGCCCAGTGCTGCTTGGCGAGCTCGACGCCGTCGGGGATGTGCGCGTCG
>NZ_QFWW01000040.1 GCF_003265345.1 Lentzea terrae
AAAAGATCGGCAAGATCCCGCCCGGCGGCGGCTGGCGCGCCCACGGCCGCAGCCTGCGTCCCAACACCCATCGACGCCTGGGCTACGACTACGTCCACGCCGCCATCGACGACCACTCCCGGCTCGCCTACGCCGAGATCCTCCACGACGAACGCGGCACCACCTGCGCCGCCTTCCTGCTCCGCGCCACCGCGTGGTTCGCCCAGCAGGGCATCCCACGCATCCACCGCGTCCTGACCGACAACGCCAAGAACTACCTGATCTCCCGCGACTTCGCCGCCGCGATCGCCACGATCGGCGCCCGCCACAAAACCATCAAGCCGCACTGTCCTTGGCAGAACGGCAAAGTCGAGCGCTTCAACCGCACCCTGCAGACCGAATGGGCCTACCACGAGATCTTCCTCGACAACGACGCCCGCACCACCGCACTGGCGCCCTGGCTTGATCACTACAACACTGAACGCGGTCACACCGCACTCGATGGCCACCCACCCATCAGCCGCGTTCAGTCACCAACCTCATGACCAAGTACA
>NZ_QFWW01000041.1 GCF_003265345.1 Lentzea terrae
GAGCACGGCGGCGAACCGGTCACGCTGACCCTGACGATGCGCTACGACGACCTCGCCAACCAGGTCGGGCAGGCCACCCTGGACAACCAGGAACGCGTCCCCGCCGCCCAGGTGCGTCAGCTGGCCTGCAACGCGGGGATCATCCCGCTGGTGCTGGGGGAGAAGTCGCAGCCGATGGACATCGGCCGCAAGACCCGGACCTTCCCGGCGGGAATCCGCCGCGTCCTGGTGACCCGTGATCGTGGTTGCGCGTTCCCCGGGCTGTGGCCGACCGCCGAAGCAGTGCGACGCCCACCATGTTCATCACTGGGCGGATGGCGGTGTCACCTCGGTCGGCAACGCGGTCCTGCTGTGCCGCCACCACCACACACTGATCCACCACAGCGAGTGGACAGTGCGGATGGTCCACGGCATACCGACCTTCTACCCACCGGCGTGGCTCGACCCGCAACGCAGGCCGAGACGCAATCTCCTCCACACCGCAGCGGCATGACGGGCGGGCCCACTGGCTCGCCCGCAATGGACGTCGGCGATACCCGCTG
>NZ_QFWW01000042.1 GCF_003265345.1 Lentzea terrae
TTTTGACGTCGAGGTGCAGCAGGTCGCCCGCGTGCGAGTGTTCGTAGCGGCGGGTGGTGTGCCGGGTGGCGCGGATGCGTTGCCCGGTCAGCGGGTCACACTCGGCCAGCCGCGGCACGCCATGCCGGGTCAGCACGCGTGAGACCGTGCGGACCGGGACACCGGTGGCGGCGCTGATCCGAGCTGGGCCGCACCGCAGCCGCGCCCGCGCGGCGATGACTCGTTCCTCGGCTTCGGCCGGTGTGCGGGACGGCGTGTGGTGCGGCCGGCTGGACCGATCGACCAGACCTGTCGCGCCCTCCTCGCGGAACCGGCGCACCCACCGATGCGCACACTGCCGCGACACACCGAGCTCCTTGGCCACGTGAGCGACGGGTCTGCCAGCGGAGACCCGCTCAACCAGGACCAGGCGTCCATGCACGGTCAGACGGGCGTTAGCGTGTCCCATCGAGGCCTCCGGCTGTGGTGACTGACTTCGCAATCACCACCGCACCCGGAGGCCTCACCCATGATCAAGCCGACACACCGTCACCAACGTGTTGGCCAGGTACA
>NZ_QFWW01000043.1 GCF_003265345.1 Lentzea terrae
CCTCCTCGTGAGCCAGAAGTTCAGTCCCGCCACGGCGATCACGATCAGGAACAGCACCCACGCGATCGCGGACGCGTACCCGAGATCCAGGCCCTGGAACGCGGATTGGTAGAGGTAGAGCACGACGGTCTGGTACTGGTGCTCCGCGCCACCACCGCTACCACCGGAGGGCTCGAACAGCTTGGGTTCGGTGAAGATCTGCAACCCGCCGATGGTCGAGGTGACGATCACGAAGATCAGCGTCGGCTTGAGCATCGGGAGCGTGATGCTGAAGAACCGCCGCAACGCGCTCGCACCGTCCACCAACGCGGCCTCGTGCACCTCGCGCGGGATGGCTTGCATGGCGGCGAGGACGATCAGGGCGTTGTAGCCGGTCCACCGCCAGTTGACCATCGAGGCGATGGCGACGTGGCTGCCGAACGTGCTGGCCTGCCAGTCGATCGGGCTGATTCCCAGCACGCCGAGGACATCGTTGACCAGGCCGTACTGCGGGCCGAACAGGTTGCCGAAGATGATCGTCAACGCGACCAGGCTGGCGACATAGGGCAGCAGCACGCCCATCCGCCAG
>NZ_QFWW01000044.1 GCF_003265345.1 Lentzea terrae
AGTGTTCCCAAGTAGCAGCGTACTCGTGGAATTCGCTGTGAATCTGGCGGGACCACCCGCTAAGCCTAAATACTCCCTGGTGACCGATAGCGGACTAGTACCGTGAGGGAAAGATGAAAAGTACCCCGGGAGGGGAGTGAAATAGTACCTGAAACCGTGTGCCTACAATCCGTCGGAGCCTTTAGGGGTGACGGCGTGCCTTTTGAAGAATGAGCCTGCGAGTTAGTGCTACGTGGCGAGGTTAACCCGTGTGGGGTAGCCGTAGCGAAAGCGAGTCTGAATAGGGCGTTTAGTCGCGTGGTCTAGACCCGAAGCGGTGTGATCTAGCCATGGCCAGGGTGAAGCGCGGGTAAGACCGCGTGGAGGCCCGAACCCACCAGGGTTGAAAACCTGGGGGATGAGCTGTGGTTAGGGGTGAAAGGCCAATCAAACACCGTGATAGCTGGTTCTCCCCGAAATGCATTTAGGTGCAGCGTCGCATGTTTCTCGTCGGGGGTAGAGCACTGGATGGTCTAGGGGGCCCACAAGCTTACCGAAATCAACCAAACTCCGAATACCGATGAGTGAGAGTGCGGCAGTGAGACTGCGGGGGATAAGCTTCGTAGTCGAGAGGGAAACAGCCCAGAACGCCAGCTAAGGCCCCTAAGTGTGTGCTAAGTGGGAAAGGATGTGGGGTCGCACAGACAGCCAGGAGGTTGGCTTAGAAGCAGCCACCCTTTAAAGAGTGCGTAATAGCTCACTGGTCAAGTGGTCCTGCGCCGACAATGTAGCGGGGCTTAAGCACACCGCCGAAGCTGTGTCATTTC
>NZ_QFWW01000045.1 GCF_003265345.1 Lentzea terrae
ACGGTGGACGCCGCGTAGTCGGCGAACCGGAACGCGGTGTCGCGGTTGGCCCAGCCGCCGGCTTCTTCGAGCGTCTGAGGGAGGTCCCAGTGGTAGAGCGTGGGCCAGGGCACGATGTCGTGCGCCAGCAGCGTGTCGATCAAACGCCGGTAGAAGTCGAGGCCGGCCTGGTTGACCTTGCCGCCGTCCGGTCGCACGCGCGGCCAGGCGATCGAGAACCGGTAGGCCTTGAGCCCGAGGTCGGCCATCATGGCGACGTCCTGCTCGAAGCGCCGGTAGTGGTCGGCGCCGGGTTCGCCGGTGTCGCCGCCGACGACCTTGCCGGGTAGCCGGCAGAAGGCGTCCCAGATGGAGTCGGTGCGGCCGTCGACGCCGGTCGCTCCTTCCACCTGGAACGCCGCGGTCGCGGCGCCCCACAGAAAACCCTGCGGGAAAACAATGTTCTCCATTTTCACCCCTTGACGGCGCCCTGCATCACGCCGGCGACGATCTGTCGGCCGAGTACGAGGAACACGATGAGCACCGGAACCGTGGCGAGCGTGGTTCCGGCGAGGACGAGCGAGTAGTCGACGTAGTAGCCGCTTTGCAGCTTCTCCAGGGCGACCTGGAGGGTCGGGTTGTCGGCGTTGAGCACGACCAGCGGCCAGAGGAAGTCGTTCCAGGACTGCATGAACGTGAACACACCCAGCATCGCCGCGGCCGGCCGGGCAGCGGGGAGTGCGACGTGCCAGAAGGTGCGCCACAGGCTGCAGCCGTCCATCCGCGCCGCCTCGACGAGCTCGTCGGGGATGGCGTCGAGCAGGTACTGCCGCATCCAGAACACGCCGAACGCGGTGACCAGGTTCGGCACGATCACGGCCTCCAGCTCGCCGGCCCAGCCGAACTCCGCCATCGCCATGTACAGCGGGATGATGCCCAACTGGGTGGGCACGGCCAGTGTCGCGACCACGAACAGGAACAGCACGCCGCGGCCGCGGAAGCGGAGTTTGGCGAACGCGAA
>NZ_QFWW01000046.1 GCF_003265345.1 Lentzea terrae
CGGCACCGACATCGGCCCGCTGGCGATGTGCTACCGCAAGGACCTCTTCGCCCAGGCCGGACTGCCGTCGGACCCCGAAGGCGTCAAAGCGCTGTTCGCCACCTGGGACAGCTACTTCGCCGCCGGTGACCAGTTCATCGCCAAGGTTCCCGGCGTCGCCTGGTTCGACAGCGCTTCCCAGGTCTTCAACGCCATGCACAACCAGCACGAGACCGGCTACTACGACAAGTCCGACAAGCTGGTCGTCGACACCAACCCGGCCATCAAGGCGGACTGGACCGCGGTGACCGCAGCTGTCGCAAAGGGACAGTCGGCACGGCTCGTCGCGTGGAGCAACGAGTGGAACACCGGCTTCAAGCTGGGCAAGTTCGCCACGAAGACGTGCCCGTCGTGGATGCTCGGTGTGGTCGAGTCCCAGGCAGGCCCGGAGAACAAGGGCAAGTGGGCCGTGACGGACGCGTTCCCGAACGGTGGCGGCAACTGGGGTGGCTCGTACCTGAGCGTGCCGAAGCAGAGCAAGAACGCGAAGAAGGCCGCCGAGCTCGCCGCCTGGTTGACCGCGCCGGAGCAGCAGATCAAGGCGTTCAAGGCCAAGGGCACGTTCCCGAGCCAGGTCAAAGCCCTCGACGACCCGGCGCTGCTGGAGCAGACCAACGCCTACTTCGGTGACATCAAGGCCGGCGCGCTGTTCGCCACGCAGGCCAAGAAGGTGAAGGTCGCGCAGTACAAGGGCCCGGCCGACGGCGAGATCCAGGAGACGGTGTTCAGCCCGGCGCTGCAGTCGGTGGAGCAGGGCAAGACTGCCGACGAGGCCTGGAAGACCGCCGTCGAGGGCGCCCAGAAGGCGGCCAAGTGACCGCCGTGCTCAACAAGGTCGACCGCGGGCGAGCCGAGCAGTCTCGCCCGCGGCCGCCGCGGCGATACCGGATGTCCAATGTGGACGCGAAGGTGTCGCCGTATCTGTTCGTCGCACCGTTCTTCGTGTTGTTCGGTGCGATCGGTCTGTTTCCGTTGCTCTACACCGCTTACGTC
>NZ_QFWW01000047.1 GCF_003265345.1 Lentzea terrae
CTAGTGTCCTGAGTCGTTAATTCGCTGACAGTATGCGGCGAGGGACTCGAGGATCTGGTCCGCGGTGCGGGTCCAGACGTAAGGCTTGGGGTTGGTGTTCCACTGCTCGATCCAGCCGCGGATGTCTTTCTCCAGGGCGGTGACCGAGCGGTGGACGCCCCGCCGCAGCAGTTTCACGGTGATCTCGGCGAAGAACCGCTCGACCAGGTTGAGCCAGCTGGAACTGGTCGGGGTGAAGTGCAACTGGAAGCGCGGATGCTTGAGCAGCCACGTCTTCACCGCCGGTGTCTTGTGTGTGGCGAGGTTGTCCAGCACGACATGCACGTCCAAGCCGGCAGGGACGTTCGTGTCGATGGTGCGCAGGAACGCCAGGAACTCCTGGTGCCGATGGCGGCGTTTCACCGCGCTGATCACCTGGCCAGTGGCGATCTCCAGTGCGGCGAACAGGCTAGTGGTGCCGTGCCGGATGTAGTCGAAGCTCTGTCGCTCAGGCACTCCGGGCAGCATCGGCAGCACCGGCGCCGAGCGGTCCAGGGCCTGGATTCCGGTCTTCTCGTCCACGCACAGCACCACCGCTTTCGCGGGCGGGTCGAGATAGAGACCAACGACGTCGCGGACCTTGTCCACGAACAACGGATCCTTGCTGATCTTGAACGTGTCTACGCGGTGTGGTTTGAGACCGAACGCCCGCCAGATTCGTGACACCGCGGACTGCGTCATCCCGGTCTGTGTGGCCAAGGATCTGGTCGACCAGTGCGTCGCGTTGACGGGCTTGGTCTCCAGCGTGGTGACCACGACCTGCTCGACCTGTTCATCGGTGATCGTGCGCGGCCGGCCCGGCCGAGGCTCGTCCGACAACCCATCGAGCCGGTCGCGCAGGAACCGGGCCCGCCAGGTCGCCACCGTGTGGCGACCGAGGTTCATCCGTTGCGCCACAACAGTGTTCGACTCGCCGGAATCGGCACACGTCAGCACGATCCGCGCTCGCAACGCCAATGCCTGCGCGGTCGTGCGGCGACGCGTCCAGCCCTCCAAGGCTCGGCGTTCGTCATCGGACAGGGCCAGCGGCACGAGTTTCGGGTTCGGCACCAGCACAATCTAGTGCTGGCGCCGAATTAACGACTCAGGACACTAG
>NZ_QFWW01000048.1 GCF_003265345.1 Lentzea terrae
AGCTGTGGTGAGCGATGGAACTCCCGGCCATCGCGCAGCAGTGCCCAGATGACGTCGACCAGTCGCCGTGCCAGCGCGATGAGCGCTTGGGTGTGACGCTTACCCTCGTCTCGTTTGCGCAGATAGAAGCGCCGGGACGGGCCGTCCTGGACCTTGATCGCCGACAGGGCGGCCAGGTAGAACACGCGGCGCAGGCCGCGGTGATAACGCTTGGGCCGGTGCAGGTTGCCCCGCACTCGCCCGGAGTCGCGTGGGACCGGGGCGAGTCCGGCGTAGGCGGCCATGCGGCCGGCGTTGCCGAACACCGCGCGCAGATCGCCGCCGGTGTCAGCCAGCAGCTGCGCGCCCAGAATCGGTCCGAACCCATCGACGCTGGTGATCGGACCGGCATGCGGATGTTCACCGAAGCGCTCGGTGATGTGCTTGTCGAGATCCTTGATCTCGTGATCGAGGTCGAGCAGCTGCCGGGCCAGCCGCATGATCAGTGGCGCGGTGATGGTTTCCGCCGGCAGGGCAACGGTTTGCTCGTCCGCGGCGGCAATCGCTTTGTCCACCATGGACGGAATGCCCTTGGGCCACGCGCCACCGGCACGCAGATGCTCGGCCAGGCCACCCGCGCCCGCGTCCCGGATACCGGCCGGGGTGCAGTAGCCGGTGAGCAGAACCAGCGCCGAGCGGGTGGAGTAGTCGAAAGCACGTTCCAGGGCAGGGAAGATCGAGGCGAGCAGCTCGCGCAGCCGGTTGACCCCACGCACCCAGTCCGCCATCAGGTCCTCCCGGCGCGCGGCCAGGATCCGCAAGTCGGCCGCGACCTCGTCCGGGCTGGTCACAGGGGTGAGGTCACCGCGCAGCCGGGCGGTCTCGGCGATCGTGCGGGCATCCTTGGCGTCGGTCTTGCCCTCGCCCGGAAACGCACCGGCCATCCGGTTGACCAACCGGCCCGGCACATACAGCACCGGCTGACCCGACCCGAGCAGCAGCACCAGCAACAACCCCGCCGTGCCCGAGGTCATGTCCACCGCCCACACCACCTCGCGGGCCTTGCGCCCCGCACGGGCGATCAGCTCCTCGATCGCCGCCTGGCCGTTGACCACCTTCTGGCTGAACACGACTTTGCCGGAGCCGTCGACCGCACACGCGTGGTGGCCGGCCTTGCCGACGTCGATGCCCACCCAGATCCTCTCGCGCACCGCCACGCGGTCCGCCCTCCCCTTCCCGCAGTTCAACCCCGTGGACGACCCCGCCAGCAGCTCCATAAACAGCGACACGCATCACCACGCGCCACAGATCTCAATCAGCGGCCAAGGCGTCCAGAA
>NZ_QFWW01000050.1 GCF_003265345.1 Lentzea terrae
TGAGGTTCACCCCAGGCAGTGGACACCGAGTTAGCAGGACCAGCGGTTCTGCTGAAAGGATGTCCTCATGCCTCCTCGGAAGCGCCGGTCGTACACGGCTGAGTACAAGGTCGAGGCTGCGCATCGTGTGATCGATTCCGGCCGCACGATCACCGAGGTTGCCCGCGAGCTGGGAATCGACGCGGGGATGTTGAGCGTCTGGGTCAAAGACGAGCGGCGCCGGATCGCCGCGGCCGAGACGCACGGGGAGAACCCGCTGGAGGCGGCCGAGCGTGCCGAGCTGCAGCGGCTGCGCCGGCAGGTCGCCGAGCTGGAGAAGGACAACGCGTTCCTGGTAAAAGCCTCGGCGTACTTTGCCGCGATGCAGAAGAACCGGTCCGGTTCGCTCTGATGGCCAAGTACGCCGGCCCCGATGACATTGCCGGCGTCGCCGCCCCTGCCGTGCCCGAGGGCGAACGCTTCGCGGTCCGGCGCATGGCGCGACTGCTGACGGTGTCCGCCTCCGGCTACTACGCCTACGTGAAGCGTTGTGCGGCAACGGTGTTGACCCCGCGTCGGCAGCGCCGCGCGGACCTGGAAGTGAAGATCGTCCAGGCGCACAAGGACTCTGGCGGGACCTATGGGTCGCCGCGGATCACCGCGGAGTTGCGGGATCAGGGCGAGGTGGTCAGCGCGAAGACCGTCGCCAAGGTCATGGCCGGGATCGGGATCGAGGGCATCAGCCCCCGCACGTTCAAGGTAAGAACCACGGTGGTTGATCCGGCGGCATCGTTCCCGCCGGATCTCGTCGAGCGCGAGTTCGACCAAGGCCGCCTGAACGCGGTGTGGCTGACCGACATCACGTATATGTCCTGTGGTGCGGGCGAGATGTTCCTGTGCGCGATCCGCGACGGGCACTCCCGCGTGGTGCTCGGCTACAGCGTTGCCGACCATATCGGCGCCGACATGGTCACCACCGCGATCGAGGCCGCGGTGACCGCCCGCGGCGGCGGATGTCGTGGCACAGTCCTGCATTCCGACCGCGGCGGCGAGTACACGGCGAATCTGACCGCACAGGCGTGTTTCCGGCACGGGCTGCGCCGGTCGATGGGCGCTACCGGGATCTGCTGGGACAACAGCCCCGCGGAATCGTTCTGGTCGACGTTCAAACACGAGCACTACTACCGGCACGTCTACGCCACGAAGACGGAACTCGTTGCCGCAGTTGACAAGTGGATCCGCTTCTACAACAGTACGCGGCGGCACTCCGCGCTCGGGATGCTCAGTCCCGACGACTATGAGAAGTCACTCCGAGCGGCTGCCTGAACTTCTTAAGCCCCTGTCCACCGTTCGGGGTGAACCTCAG
>NZ_QFWW01000051.1 GCF_003265345.1 Lentzea terrae
AGGCTGAGACGTGATGCGTAGCCGATTGAGGCGAAGTAGAGTGATCCCATGCTGCCGAGAAAAGCCTCTAGCGAGCTTTCACGCGGCCCGTACCCCAAACCGACACAGGTGGTCAGGTAGAGAATACCGAGGCGATCGGGCGAACTGTGGTTAAGGAACTCGGCAAAATGCCCCCGTAACTTCGGGAGAAGGGGGGCCGTAGCGCTTGAAGCCTCTTGCAGGCTAGGGCGAGACGGCCGCAGAGACCAGCGAGAAGCGACTGTTTACTAAAAACACAGGTCCATGCGAAGTCGCAAGACGATGTATATGGACTGACGCCTGCCCGGTGCTGGAACGTTAAGGGGACCGGTTAGTCCGTAAGGGCGAAGCTGAGAACTTAAGCGCCAGTAAACGGCGGTGGTAACTATAACCATCCTAAGGTAGCGAAATTCCTTGTCGGGTAAGTTCCGACCTGCACGAATGGCGTAACGACTTCTCGACTGTCTCAACCGCAGGCCCGGCGAAATTGCATTACGAGTAAAGATGCTCGTTACGCGCGGCAGGACGGAAAGACCCCGGGACCTTTACTATAGCTTGGTATTGGTGTTCGATTCGGCTTGTGTAGGATAGGTGGGAGACTGTGAAGCGGCCACGCCAGTGGTTGTGGAGTCATCGTTGAAATACCACTCTGGTCGTATTGGATGTCTAACCTCGGTCCGTGATCCGGATCAGGGACAGTGCCTGGTGGGTAGTTTAACTGGGGCGGTTGCCTCCCAAAGAGTAACGGAGGCGCTCAAAGGTTCCCTCAGCCTGGTTGGCAATCAGGTGTTGAGTGCAAGTGCACAAGGGAGCTTGACTGTGAGACTGACGGGTCGAGCAGGGACGAAAGTCGGAACTAGTGATCCGGCCATGGCTTGTGGAAGCGTGGTCGCTCAACGGATAAAAGGTACCCCGGGGATAACAGGCTGATCTTGCCCAAGAGTCCATATCGACGGCATGGTTTGGCACCTCGATGTCGGCTCGTCGCATCCTGGGGCTGGAGTAGGTCCCAAGGGTTGGGCTGTTCGCCCATTAAAGCGGTACGCGAGCTGGGTTTAGAACGTCGTGAGACAGTTCGGTCCCTATCCGCCGCGCGCGTAGGATACTTGAGGAAGGCTGTCCCTAGTACGAGAGGACCGGGACGGACGGACCGCTGGTGTGCCAGTTGTTCTGCCAAGAGCATTGCTGGTTGGCTACGTTCGGAAGGGATAACCGCTGAAGGCATCTAAGCGGGAAGCTCGTTCCAAGATGAGGTATCCCACTCCTTGTGAGTTAAGGCCCCCAGCTAGACCACTGGGTTGATAGGCCAGAGGTGGAAGACCGGTAACGGTTGGAGCTGACTGGTACTAATAGGCCGAGGACTTGTTACAAAGACGCTACGCATCCACTGTGCGGTTCTGGAAGAAC
>NZ_QFWW01000052.1 GCF_003265345.1 Lentzea terrae
CTAGACGGTATGACCTGACCGCTTGATGTGGAGTGGTTGCGGGCCGGGGCCCCGCTCACGCTTGTTCGTGGGTTGCCGGGCAGGAGTGGCCTGCTCGGCCTATCCGACAGGCGTGGGAGGCCCCGGTGTTTACCGAGCGTACGAGCGTAGGGCTGGACGTGCACGCGCGATCGGTCGTGGCAGCGGCGATCGACGGTGTCACGGGCGAGCTGGTGCAGACGAGACTGACCCCGTCACACGAGCACATTCGATCTTGGTTGGCGCAGGTGGCGGGTCCGGTGGCGGTGGCCTATGAGGCGGGCCCGACCGGGTTCGGCCTGTATCGGGCGTTGACCGCGGCGGGGATCCGGTGCGTGGTCGCGGCGCCGTCGAAGCTGCAGCGCCCGTCGGGTGACCGGGTCAAGACCGACGCCAAGGACGCGGTGCACCTGGCTCGTCTGTTGCGGCTGGGCGAGATCACTCCGGTCGCGGTGCCGACCGTGGATCAGGAGGCGGGACGGGATCTGGTGCGGGCGCGGGAAGATTGCCGTGGTGATCTGATGCGGGCCCGGCATCGGCTGTCGAAACTGTTGCTGCGCCACGGGATCGTCTACTCCGGCGGGCAGGCCTGGACCGGGGCGCACGATACCTGGCTGCGCCGCCTGCGGTTCACCACCGCGGCGATACGTTTGGCGTTCGAGTCCGGCTACGAGACCGTGCTCACGGTCAAGGCACGCCGCGATCGGCTCGACAAGGCGATCACTGTCATGGCCGCCGACGGCGAGTTCACCGGGTGCGTGCGGCGGCTGGGATGCCTGCGTGGTGTCTCGACGCTGACCGGGTTCGCCCTGGCGGTCGAGATCGGTGACTGGCACCGGTTCACCGGCAGGTCCATCGGGTCGTTCGTCGGCCTGGTGCCCAGCGAAAGCTCTTCGGGAGCTTCAAGGGTTCAGGGCTCGATCACCAAGACCGGCAACACCCATGTGCGGCGGCTGCTGGTTGAAGCGGCCTGGCATCACCGCCCCTGTTACCGGCCCGGCGCAACCCTGCGCGAGCGCTGGGAACTGGCTCCACCCGCGGCCAGAGCCCGCGGCGACGCCGGCAACCGCCGGTTGCACGACCGCTGGATCGGATTCAACCTGCGCCGCAAACGCGCGGTGATCGCCAACGTCGCCATCGCCCGTGAGCTGGCCGGCTGGTGCTGGTCCCTGGCCGTGATGGACGACTGACCGGCACGGTCACAGACCTGCTTCGTCGCCACCGTTGTGGCAGGACAGCAGCGCGTGGAGCGACCCGCGACTCGACTATGAGCAACCGACTTCCACGTCGGCGACGCTCGACGCTAGACACGCGGACCGCTCCTGCCGAACAGCCCGTCCTGCGGTAACCAACCCGCGCATATCAGTCTGACCGCGCGTCGCCAACGACACGCTCACCCACCACAACAACCGCGACGAAGCACGAGGCGCCCGCCAGGAACATCCTTGCGGGCGCCTCACCTTGCCCCTTGACACGAGGCCACTACATATCAGTCG
>NZ_QFWW01000053.1 GCF_003265345.1 Lentzea terrae
CAGCGGCACCGAGCAGCGGATCTTCTACCGCGTCGGCGCCCAGTACTACCTGATCCAGACCCAGTCGTACTCCTCCAACCAGCAGGCGGCTCTTCCCGCGAACGCGGACGAGTCGACGTCCAGCAAGAAGGTCAGCGCCAACGTGGTCTCCAGCGGCCCGGTCAAGTGAGGAACCTCGTCATGAGAACAAGAATGAGACGCCTGTTGCAGGTGTCACTGGCCGCGGTCCTGGGGATCGCCGGCCTGCCCGTCCTGATGAGCGGCGGCAACGTCGCCCAGGCCGTCGAGACGGCGAAGTGCAAGCCCACCGCGAACGTGTTCGTGGGCATCGCGAACAGCAACGACTTCCGGTTGCGCAAGAACAGCGAGCCCACCGCGGGCTACAACGTGTGGACGATGGACAAGGGCATCGGCTGGGGCTGGAACGTCCGGTTCATGGCCGGCCCCAGGGGTTATGTCTGGTTCATCGAGGACAACGCGCTGCGCCGGCACCGCTGGAACGACGACACGCAGAGCTGGTACAACGGCGGCGTCAGCGAGGTCATCCAGACCGGCTGGGGTGGCTGGGACCAGCCGAAGTTCCACTTCCGCGTCACGGTCGACTCCAACAACTACGTCTACACCGTCGACATGAGCGGTGACCTCGCCGTGCACAAGTACGACGAGGACAAGAAGACGATGACCCGCACGGTGCTCGCCACCGGCTGGGACAAGTACGACCACATCTTCGCGGCGGGTGACGGCGTGATCTACGCCCGTGACCCGAACGTGAGGGGCGGCGAGCTGCACCGCAACGTCTACAACCACAAGACCGGCACGTGGACGGACCGGGACAGGGTCGTCGGCGAGGGCTGGAGCATGTACAAGCAGATCACCTCGCCGGGTGCCGACATCATCTACGGCACGCACGCCGGTGGCGAGACCTGGTGGTACCGCTACCTGCCGGCGCAGAAGAAGTGGCAGAAGGGCGCCTACGGCAACGACCGGGAGCGCATCTCCACCTGGACCGACGCGGACGAGATCGCCCCGGCGATCGACTCGTGCTCGCTCGGCGACGTGGCGCCAGAAGTGGAGTGCAAGTTCTCCGCTGACATCTTCGGGTCCTTCTCCGACAACAACCTCTGGCGCCGCGAGCACATGGAGCCGGAGACCGGTGTCACGAACTGGAACACGCCCCAGAACATCGGTTTCGCCTGGAACGACAACCAGCGCTTCCTCGCCGGCGCCAACGGGTGGAAGTACACCATCAGGCACAGCGGTGAGGTGCACCGGCTGCGGTGGAACGGCACCGGCTGGGACAACAACGGCATCAGCGAGAAGATCGCCGAGGGCTGGGGCGGCTGGGCCGATCCCAAGTACCACTACCGGATCACCGTCGACAGCAACAACCACTTCTACGCCGCGCTGGCGACCGGTCAGCTCGAGCACATGATCTACGACGACGTCGCCAAGTCGTGGACCAAGGAGATCATCGACGACGGCTGGGGCAAGTACGACCAGGTGTTCGCCGCCGGTGACGGCGTCCTGTACGCCCGCGACCGCAGCGTGAACGACGGCGCCCTCTTCCGGTTCCACTACGACTGGAAGAACCGCCGCTGGATCCAGTACGCCGAGCAGCTGCCCGGCGCGGGCTGGAACATGCACAAGCAGATCCTGTCGCCCGGTGCGGACATCATCTACGGCCTCGCGGGCTGGGACCTCTACTGGTACCGCTGGGACAACGCGAAGAAGGAGTGGGCGAAGGGCGCCGAGGACACCACCCGTGAGCACATCTACTGGTGGCAGAACGTCAACGAGTTCATGGTCGACGTCGACCAGTGCAAGCTGAAGACGCCTGAGGTCGTGACGCCGCCGACGAGCATCCCCGCGCCGCAGAACGAGCGTCCGCAGATGATCTACAACCCGACACGCACGCAGTTCGAGGTCAGCTACGTCGATGACGCGGGCACGTTGTTCTGGGGTTACCAGACGGTTCCGGGCACCGAGAACATGGCGTTCCAGGGTCTGTCGAGCACCGGCTTCACCGGCCGGGCGACGCTGGCGCAGCGGGACGACAAGAAGACCGTCGTGATGGGCTATGGCACCAACGCCCAGGCGAAGGCGTACACGCAGCTGACGCCGGGCGACACCAAGTGGAACGCGCCGGCCGGCGTGAACGGAGCGTTGTTCAGTGCCCCGATCCTGGTGCGCGGCAACGACAAGCTGCTGACCGCGTTTGCCGTCGACGGCAACAACAAGCTGTGGTACGCGCAGCAGTTCACGGCGGACGGTGGGTTCCGGTCGTGGCGTCAGGCCACCAACACCGGTGACTACAGCATGACGGGTGACATGACCGTCGTGCCGGCCGGTGACGGCTTCGAGATCGCCTACCGCGACTCGCAGAACGCGATCGCCGTGAAGCGGTTCGTCAACGGCGCCTTGCAGCCCGCACGCACCGCTCCGGGTGTCGCGGGTGCGGGCACGCCGGGTGCGGTCGTGTTCTCCGACGGCAAGGTGCAGCTCGCGGTCCGCGGCACGGACAACAAGGTGTACACGCAGAAGGAAGGTGC
>NZ_QFWW01000054.1 GCF_003265345.1 Lentzea terrae
GCCCGGCTACCACCCTGGTAGCCGGGCGGCGCGGTTTTGCGACGGGACCTCATGAACTCGACGTCAACGATCTGCGGAGCCGGGCCAACGCGCGGTGCTGCGCGACCCGGACCGCACCGGGTGTCGATCCGACGGCCTCGGCGGTCTCCTCAGCCGACAGCCCCACGATCACCCGCAGCAGGACGATCTCCCGGTGCTTCTCCGGAAGGACCCGCAGGAGCTCACCCATTCGTTCGGACAGCTCACCCTGCAAAGCCCGCTGCTCCGGACCAGCCAGGAGCTCCGGGGTCTCCGGAACGTCGGCGACGAGTTCCAAGCGGTCCCTGGCGGCCGCTCGATGCACATCGGCGACCTTGTGCGCCGCAATGCCGTACACGAAGGCCAGGAACGGCCGGCCCTCCTGGCGGTACCTGGGCAAGGCGTTGAGCACCGCGATGCACACCTCCTGGGCCACGTCGTCCGCCGAAGCGAAGGACCGCTCCTGCCTGCCGACTCGGGCGCGGCAGTACCGCACCACCAGGGGAAGAATGCTCGCCAGCAGGCGCTCGACGGCCCGGCGGTCACCTTCGACGGCCGCGGCCACTTCGACCTGCGCACTTGCATGCGCCGCTGCGTTGCTTCCAGACCGGCTCGTGGTCTGCGTGCGCGGAGCCAGGAGATCCACCTCGACTTGCGCTGCCGACTCGAAGGCACGGCAGCGTTCCCCGTCGGTGGTCGCAGGAGCTGCCTCCTGCGGTGGCGAAACCGCTCGTCGATCGAACATCCCGACCTCCACGACTTCGGCGGAAATCGGACCTCAACCGGAATTCGGTCCGCCCTGCCGTCACGTCCAACAGCGGACCGGCGGACCCGAATCTGACTCAATATGAAAACTTTTCCGCTACGTGGTTGGTTGAACACGCAGAGATACCAAATACCGCCTTTGCTGGAGCTGTTCGAGATTGAGTGTTCACCCTGCGTAATAGGCTGGGTCAGCGCAGTCGATACACAACGACGACGTCGATCTCCTCCTTGATCTCACCCGGCGCCACCGGCACCGGCGCACCGTCCGCGACCTCCGACGAGATGATCGGAATCGGCGATCCTCCACCGGAGGCGGCTTCGTTCACGGACACCAGGTGCCCGAGCCTTTGTCCGCTGAGCTGGGCGTAGTGGGCAGCCTTGGCGCGCGCGTCCGCGAAGGCGGCGGCGCGGGCCCGGTGGCGCAGCGGCGCACGGTCGGCGACGTCGAAGGCCACCCCGTGGATCCGCCCGGAGTCCCCGACCGCGTCCACGACGGCGCGCAGGACCTTCCCCGTCTTGGTCACGTCTCGCACCTTCACCGAGAAGGCCTGACCGGCGTGGAAGCCCGCCAAGTGGGAGTTGCCGGACTCGTCGTGCTTGTAGACCGGGTTGAGCCACATGCTCTCGGTTCGGATGTCGCGATCGGACACACCTTCGGCGCGCAGTGCGTCCAGCAGTGCCTTCGCGGTGCCGGCATGTGCTTCCACGGCTTCTGCGGCAGTGGGTTTCTTGACTTCCACGCCGACGCTGATGACGGCCAGATCCGGCACGGCCGATGCCTCGCCGTGTCCGCTGACGGTGACCGTGCCCGGCTCGGTCGCCTGTGCGGGAACGGACGTGGTGATCAGGCACGCCACCGCGAGTGCGCTTGCCCAGAGAAACCGTCTGAGCGTCGGAGTGTGCGAGCTGCTGCCCTGCTTGAGGAAAATCACGACAACCGAGTCCTCTCCGAGAGTGTTTGTGCGGAAGGTGTGAATGGTCGGAATCACCACGTCCGGGCCGGTGATGACCCCGTTGCGGTGGTTACCGAGCCTGGTCAGGCGCCCTCGGCGAGAGGCTCCGCCTCGCGGACCTCTCGCGGACGCGAGACCAGAGTCCGGCGCGCGAGGAGGAACGCCACGAGCAGCGCTGCAGCGAGCAGCGCGCCCAGACCGCCTGCCAGCAACGGGTGCGCCTGGAACCAGTTCTCTGGCGTGACCGGTCCGCCGACCGCGTTGGCAGCGGACGGAAAGGTGATGGTGGCCGTCACAACTCGCTCGATGAAGCCACTGCGCAACGTGAGCCGCGCTTTCCACGGACCGTCCGGCAGGCGCTGGTCGAGAACAGTCCGGACGCCCGCGGTGTCACCCGGTAGCACCGTGACCGCGGTCGAGACCGGGAACGGGCCCGCGTTCACCCCTCCCGGGCCGTCGGACAGCGTCAGTTCGCCCGCCATGTCGAGTGCGCGGCCTCCGGTGTTGTGCACGGTGGCCAGCACCTCGGGTCTGCGGTCGCCGTCGCGCGACGGGGTGAGGCTGCTGATGTCGAAAGCTGGCGCCGGGTCACCGCCGGGCCCGACGTCGAGGTAGATCCGAACGCCGACCCTGGTGACCATCAGGACGTTCTCCGGTGTGTTGGACGGGGTGCTGGTCTCCGCCCAGATGACGCCGTAGCGCTCGCCGGTGGACGCGGCGTGGTCGACCGCGATCGTCACCAGCACCTTCTCGCTTCCTCCCGGCGGCAGGTCGACGGCGGTGCGGTTGAGCGAGATCCAGCTGGTCAGCTCGCTCGTGGTGCGTCCGGCCAGCGCGTTGAACGCGTCATCGTCGATCCTGGCCGCGCCGGGAAAGACCTCGATGTGTTGCGGCGCCTGGGAGTTGTTCGTGACCAGCACATGTCGTTTGATGACGGCACCGGGCGCCAGGTGGTCGACGATGTAGACCTGTGAGCGAGGGTCGCCGAAGCGGTTCGCGGGCATCTCGAGCAGCCGGATGCCGATGCTGTTCTCGGCTCGGTCCCCGTCGGCCAGCGCGCCGGTGTCCCCGTGCACGAGGGCGACCAGGCAGCTGAGCACCAGCGGCAGGGCTGCCTTCTCACGCCACCTGATGGCTCACCGTCCCGGTGTACGTCACCGCGGACTTCGCGGTGAGCGGGATGACGACCGCGATGGTGGGGTTCCAGGCGACTGTGTTTCCGCCGGCGGTCGCGTTGGCGTAGGTGTACGCGGTCAGTGCGGC
>NZ_QFWW01000001.1:0-77652 GCF_003265345.1 Lentzea terrae
GAGCGCTCACAAGTCGTGGATCATCATGCCGCGTACCGCGTTGCGGACGCTCCAACCCTGCAAGGAGCAGCATGCGACGATCCACCCTGCTCGCCGTCCCGATCGCGTTGGCAACACTCGTCACGCCGGCCCACGCCGCACCCGGTGGCAGCTTCGAGGTGCTCACCTACAACGTGGCCGGCCTGCCAGAAGGCCTGTCGTCGGGCAACCCCGCCGTGAACACGCCGTTGATCAGCCCGCGGCTGGCGCCCTACACCGTCGTCAACGTCCAGGAGGACTTCAACTACCACGCGGCCCTGTACGCGGGCGACAACCACGCCCACCGCACGCCCACGAGCGGCGGTGTCCCGTTCGGCAGCGGCCTGAACACGCTGTCCCACCTGCCCTACAGCGATCTCGAGCGCACGAAGTGGTCGTCCTGCAACGGCACCGACTGCCTCACGCCCAAGGGCTTCTCGTACAAGCGGATCAAGCTCGCCGACGGCGTGCACGTCGACCTGTACAACCTGCACCCCAACGCCGGCACCGAAACCGCCGACCTCGCCGCACGCCGGGCGAACATCACCCAGCTGTCCCGTTTCATCGCGGCGAACTCCGCGGGCAACGCGGTCATCGTCATGGGAGACACCAACACCCGCTACACCCGCGCGGACGACAACATCCGCGAACTGGTCAGCACCAACGGCCTCACCGACGCGTGGGTGCAGCTCGAACGCGGCGGCCAACCACCAGCAGCCGGCGCCCCGGCCCTGGTGTGCGACCCGGCAGCGCTCACCGACTCGTGCGAGGTGGTCGACAAGATCCTCTACCGCGGCAACCGGCAGATCACGCTGACCGCCCGCGACTACCGCAACGACAACGCGGCCTTCGTGGACTCCGCCGGCAAACCCCTCTCCGACCACTACCCGATCGCCACGAAGTTCGACTGGACCGCCGACTCCAACATCCGCCTGAGCGCCGAACTCGGCGGCCCGCACGGCACCCCGTTCACCGACCTGGCGGCAGTCGACCTGGGCGCCGTGCGCACGCTCACCCTGCGCGGCGGCACCCGGCTCGACCAGGTGTCGCTCACCCTCGCCAACGGCACGACGTTCACCCACGGCGGCTCCGGCGGCACGGCAACCTCGCTCACGCTTGAGCCTGGCGAGTACCTCGTGTCCGCGAAACTGAGCCAGGGCCAGCGCGACGGCCGCACGCGGGTGTTCTCGGCCGCCTTCACGACCAACCGCGGGCGCACGCTCTCGGCGGGTCAGCCGACCGGGGAGACGCTCACCGCCACCGCACCCGCGGGGTGGCGCATCGCCGGGTTCACCGGCCGGTCGGGCAATGAGGTCGACCGGCTGGGTGCGATCTTCGTACCGGCCTAGGAGAGCGACCTGGTGGTGGCCGGGGTGCGCGCACTCCGACCACCACCGGTCGCTTCACCGGTGAGGTTGGTGGCGGCCGCACCAAGCATGTCCAGAGGGGTCATCCCCTGCCCGCTGCGATTGTCGGCCTGGCGGACGTCACGGTCCTATGGGGACTGGGCCGCGTTCACGACGTCCGCGCCCGGCCCGTTCTGAGGTGTCGGTACGCCGGCTGCAATCGTCGCCCGGCAACGCCAAGTTCCTCTTGGGGTTGGGCTGGGACCCTCGACGAGCTGGTCGGGATGCAACGGCCTGGCCCACAACCTCGACACCTGTCCAGGCCCAGCGGCCCAACCCGCAACCGCCACAGGCCGATCCCGACCCAGCGCCCCGGCCCGCCACCTCCCCAGGCCGATCTGAACCCACCGGCCCAGCCCGCCACCTCCACAAGCCGATCCCGACCCAGCGCCCCAGCCCGCCACCTCCCCAGGCCGATCCGAACCCACCGGCCCAGCCCGCCACCTCCACAAGCCGATCCCGACCCAGCGCCCCAGCCCGCCACCTCCCCAGACTGAGCCGAACCCACCGGCCCAGCCCGCCACCGCCACGGACCCAGCGACCTGCCCCCGGCGGGCTCGCTGCGCCTACCGGATCGGGGCGTTGCGGGCCGTGCGGATCACGCGGTCGTGGTCGGCGACGGACATCAGTCCCTCCCCCACCCACCGCCGCGCCACCGAGCTCACCCGGTCCACGAACACGCTCCTGGCCGAGAACGGCGCTGCCACCCACACCTCGTCGAGGAACGTCGACCCGTCCGCCCGCGCCGGGTTCGCCACTCCGGAGTCGACACCCGCGAACACGATCCTCGGCTCGGCCCGGCGGAAGTACGAGTGGAAGGCGTCCTCGGTGCCCTCGAAGAACGGCGCCAGCTCGAGCGAGCCGAGCCGGAAGTGCAGCGGACTGCCCGCGATCGGCTGGAGGTTGCCCGCCAGGTCGCCGGACAGCGCCGCGCGACCGAACAACCCGAGCTCCAAGAACTCGAGCCGGGCGTCGCGCGCCACCAGGTGGATCGGGCCGTACATCAACGTCTGCACGAGCGGCTGGTCCGGCGTGCGCTCCGCCCGCAGCGCGAAAGGCATGCGCACGCGCACAACGTCGCCGTCGCGCCATGAGCGGGACAACGTCACGTAGGTGCCGGGCAGGGCGTTCAGCCGCTGCCGCACGCCGTTGACCGTCACGGTGAACTCGCCCGCCCACGCGGGCACCCGCAGCAACAGGTCGAACCGGGCCCGGCCGGTGATCCGCAACGTCGTGCCCTGCTCGACCGGGAACGCGGTCGTCTGGGTGACGGTGACGCCCTTCCACCGAAGCACCGACGGGCTGTAGAGGTTCACGTAGAGCCGTGAGTCGTCGGCCGCGCGGAAGTACACCGAGTCCTGGTACTTGGTGGCGCTTTCCATGCCGGTGCCCTCGCAGCAGGTCGTGCCCTGCTTGGGCGTGAAGTCGCGAACGGCACCGGGCGTGAGGCCGATGAAGTACGTCATCAGCGGCAGTTCGGCGTCGGCGCGGTCCTGTTTGGACCCGAGGATCTGGTTGAACAAAGCGCGTTCGTAGTAGTCGAAGTACTTCGGCGACTGCTCGTGCAAGAACAGCTGCCGGCTGAGCTTCAACATGTTGTGCGCGCAGCAGGTCTCGGCCGTCGTGTCGCTCAGTGCGCCCGAGACGACGTTGCGGGCCCGCCAGAACTCGGCCGTGCTGGTGCCGCCGATGCTGAACATCCGCGGCGGCACGACCATGCCCCAGAAGTTCCGGGCCGCGAGCCAGTAGCGCTGCTCGCCGGTGGCTTCGTACAGCCGGAGCAGACCGGTGAAGATCGGGATGTGCTGGTTGGCGTGCAAGCCCTCCAGCACGTCGCGGTTCTCTGCGCAGGCCGTGATCAGCGAGTCGAGGTCGAACAGCTTCGCCAGTTCCAGGTGCTTGCCGGTGATCGTGTGCAGGTCGACGATCGCCTCGACGAGGCCGCCGTACTCGCCGCTCGAGAAGATGCCCCACATCCGCTGGCGCACCTCGGGGGACAGCTTGCTCAGGCGCGAGTACATCCAGTCGCACAGGCCGTCCGCGAGGTCCAGGGCTCGCGCGTCCTGGGTGTTGCGATAGGCGTCGACCAGGCCTTTCAAGATCTTGTGCGCGGTGTAGTACGGCGCCCACACGATGGTGTAGTCCGGGCGCGTCATCGTTTCCAGCGTGATGAACTGCGTTTCCGGGTACGCGGCCAGGAAGCCGGGATGGCTCGGGCCGCCCCAGGTGCGGCGCAGCGTCGCGGACCGACCGCGGCCTGACGAGTCGGCGAACGTCGAACCGGTCGTCTCGTCGAACGAGTAGGAGGCCAGGTCTCCCTTGAGCGGCTGGCTGATCTCGGTAGCGCTCAGTGCGCGCGAGAACAGGTTCACGTCGTCGAGCGCGCCCGCGAACACCGGGTCGCCGGCGAAGTGGGACCGGCCCAGCCAGTGGTGCGCCAGATCCCCCAAAGCGGCCGGGTTCAGCGTCATCGCGGTGTTGGCGCCCACCTGCACGCCGTTCACGTAGAGCGTGCCGGTGGTGCCCGCGATCGTCACCGCGACGTGGCTCCACTCGTTCAGCGGCAACGGTGCGGTGCCGTTGATGCCCTGCTCCCCGCCGGGACCGTTCGTGGTGATGGCGAACCGCGGCACGCCACCCCCGTTGCGAGCGGCGAGGTAGAGGTAGCGCGTGTTGTCGTTGCCGAAGTCGAAGATCCGCGCCCACTGGGTGCTGTGCGACGGCCGGACCCACGCTGTGAACGTGAACATCTCGGGCAGCGGAGCAGCCGGCAGATCGACGAACTGGTACGAGCCGCGCACCTGTTCCACCGCACGGCCGGACTTCCCTGGCACGCTCAGCACCTGGGGATCACGGCGCAACGCGTCCCGGCACGACGTGAGCGCGCCCACCATCGTGCGGATCTTCTCCAGGTGGACGGCGTCGCCGGTGCTGCCGTACGCCTGGGCCAACATCGACAGGAAGTGCCCGGTGTAGTGGCCGCGCAGGTTGCCGTTGGCCTCGCCGTCCAGGCCTTCCCAGCCGCCAGGAGCGATGGCGCCCAACGTGTCCAGGCCCGCGTTGGCGCGGAACACCTGGAGCAACCGGTTGACGTCGTAACCTCGGGCATAGGCCAGGACGAGGTCGCGCTTCTTGGAGAACAGGCCGTCGGTGAGCGCCACCTCGGACAGTTCGAACGGACGCAGGCCCGTCGGCACAAGAGCGTTCGCGGGCGAGGCTCCGGCGGTCACACCGACCAAGGGCACCGCCGCGGCCAACGAAGTCGCTTTGAGGAAATCCCGCCGTGCGAACCCCATGCGCCTGCCCCTCGCGTCGAATTGTGAGCGCTAACATAGAACTGCGGCGGCAATTCCAGCAAGATGTCGGGATGACCGCGTCGAAGCGAGGACACCCCACGGGGCCCACGGGTCCGGTGATCGGCCGGGCGCTCCGCCTCCTCGACGCCTTCGACGCCCAGCGCCGCGAGCTGACCCTGAGCGAGCTCGCCCGGCGCGCCGACCTGCCGCTGTCGACCGCGCACCGGCTGCTGAACGAGTTCTGCGCGTGGGGTGCCGTCGAACGCAACGAGGCAGGGCTGTACCGGGTCGGCCTGCGGTTGTGGGAGCTCGGCTCGCTCGCGCCGCGCGGTCCGGGGCTGCGCGAGACCGCACTGCCGTTCCTGGAGGACCTTTCCCAGATCACCAGGGAGAACGTGCAGCTCGCCGTCCGCGAGGGCACCGAGGTCGTCTTCGTCGAACGGATCGCCGGCTCCGGCGCGGTGCCGGTGCTCACCAGGGTCGGCGGCCGGTTCGCGCTCACCGCCACCGGAGTGGGCCTGGTCCTGCTCGCGCACGCCCCTGCCGAGGTGCAGGAGGAGGTGCTGAGCAGCCCGATCGACCGCTACACCGCGAAGACCGTCACCGATCCCGTTGAGCTGCGCCGAATGCTCGCCGACACGAGGTCGAACGGCTTCTCGATCAGCGACCAGCAGGTCACGATGGACGCCCTGTCCGTAGGGGCGCCCATTCGCGACCGGCAGGGCGCGGTCGTTGCCGCAGTGTCGCTTGTGGTGCGACACGGCAGCACCACGCCACACGCACTGGCACGGCTCGTGCGCACCAGCGCTCAGGCGATTTCCCGCGCCCTCTCGACCTGAGTCCTCAGTGCTCCAGCAGCGAAACGCTGGTGCGGTAACCGGAATCGCCCACGTACGGCACGCGACGGCCGATGCCGACGGTCACCGTGACGTCCTTGCCGGCGATGTCACCGGTCGGGAAGTACCGGCTGGGGATCAACCCGCCAGGGCACCAGCTGCGCGGGTTGCTGGTGGTGTTGTTGCGGAAGATCCCCGGGTTGCCGTCCGGGCTGTACTGCTCCAGGCTCGCGCAGTCCACCGCGGTGGAGAACGACCCGACCTGAGTGCCGTTCACCGACACGGTCACCGTGGTGTTCGAGTACTCCTCGCCGCCCGCCGCCGAGCCGTAGCCGGCGATCACCAGCGCGATGTCGCCGCGGTTGCCGGTCGCGGTGTGCGCGACCGGGCCGGCGGTGATCCGGTTGGTGGTCTCGCGAACGCCGGAGATCATTCCGGCGACGTCGTGGTCGCGCGCGGTCAGCGTGACGGTGGAGATCAGCGACATCGAGTACTTGAAGCCGATCGCCCGGAACTCCGGGGTGACCTCGGGATGCGACTCGCACGCGTCACCGCGGTACGGGTTGGAGCCACCGCCGATGCCGAGGTAGACGTCCTTGTTCGGATCGGCCAGCGCGCCGGCGTACGGACCGAGGTCGGCGTCCGGGAACGTGTAGTTCGCCTTGGCGCCGCGCCAGTAGTTGCTGAACGGCGTGATGAAGTCCTGCAGCGTCACCCGAGGCGTGGTCGCGGTCGGCGTGGTGCCCTTCGGCACGGAGACGTAGAACACCGTGCCGATCCGGTCGTAGTTGTCGCACTGCGCGTTGTAACTCACCCGCACCCGCAGGTCGTCGCCGATCAACGCTTTCTCCGCGTCGGTCAGCTTTCTGGCGAACTCGGTGCCGCGGTTCCACATCAGCACGCCGGCGGGCGGGGTGTAGCCGGCCGGGTCGCCGCTGGTGTAGATGCCGAACTGGGGGATGTGGTCGAACACCGAGATGGTGCCACCGCCGGGAGTGCCGCTGCTGGTGCCGTACACCTCGAACTCGTAGATCCTCGCGGCCTGGTCGGTGCTCTGAGTCGGTGTGGTGACGAGAAGTTTGGCGTAACGGGCGCTGGTCGCCGTGATCGGGTGCGTGGTCGAGTTCGCCGTGTTGTCGGTGACGTTCACCGGAGTGGTCCACGTGCTGCCGTCAGTGGACAGCTGGATCGCGAACGCCTTCGTGTTGTACACAGCGGACTCGCCGCCGGCACCCGCGTGCTGCACCGTGAAGCTCGTGATCGACGCGGGCACGCCGAGGTCGACCTGCAGGTATTTGGTGCCGGCCGTCGAACACCACTTGTCGCTGTTGCCACCGGCGACGCTGCCGTTGACGGCCTTCTCCGGACCTTCGGCGCTCGCGCACGCCGCCGAGCCCGTGGCAGGTCTGTTCAGCGCCAGGTTGGTGGCGGCCGCCACCGGTGGGCTGGCGAGCGTGAGCGCTATCAACGACGTGATCGCAGGGATCGCCTTCAGCTGAACCGTCATGCGAGCTGATGCTGCCGATCTGTTCGCAGTCCGGGCTAGGCCCGTTCGTCCCCTTGAGTCCGTTAGATGTTAACGCTCACTTCGGGTGAGCCGGCCGTCGAGCATCAACGCGACGTCAGGCTGCACCGTCACCTCGACCGTCCGGTCCTGGTACCGCAGCGCAACGGTCTTCGAGGCACCACGCAACGCCACCGCGCGCAACGAGCCGTCGTCCCACCACAGGTCGACCTCGACGCCACCACGTGCCCGCAGCCCGCGCACCACACCCGTCGGCCACGCCGACGGCAACGCGGGCAGCAGCCGCAGCTCACCGGTGTGGCTTTGCAGCAACATTTCCGCGATCGCGGCGGTAGCACCGAAGTTGCCGTCGATCTGGAACGGCGGGTGCGCGCACAGCAGGTTGGGGTACGTCGCGTCCGTCAGCAGCATCGACAGCAGCGCGTGCGCACGGTCGCCGTCACCGAGTCGCGCCCACAACGCCACTTTCCAGGCCAGCGACCAGCCCGTGCCCGCGTCTCCCCTGGCGACCAGCGCACGTTCGGCCGCCTCCGCGAGGTCCGGGGTGCGCAAGCGGTCGATCTGCCGGCCGGGGTACAGGCCGAACAGGTGGGACAGGTGCCGGTGGCCGGGTTCCGCGTCGGGCACGTCGTCCGCCCACTCCAGCAGCTGCCCGTGCGAGCCGATCGGAGCCGCAGGCAGTTCGACCCGCCGGACCGCGTCCACCACGTCGTCGCGGAACCCCAGAACATCCGCTGCCACAACGACGTTGGCGAACAGGTCCGAGGTCAAGGCGAGGTCCATCGTGGATCCGACGCCGACCGCGACCGGTGTTCCGTCGACCAGGTAGTGGTTCTCGGGCGACGTCGACGGCGCTGTCGTGCACACCCCATCGCGCGAAACCAGCCAGTGCAGGCAGAACTCTGCCGCGCCGCGCAGCACGGGCCACGCGTGGTCGCGCAACCAGTCGACGTCACCGGTGAACTCGTAGTGCTCCCAGAGGTGCTGACACAGCCAGGCGGCCGCCATCGGCCAGTTCGCCCACGCGGGATCCCCGTCGCCCTCCCCCACCGGTGTGCTGAGGCACCACGGGTCGCTGTTGTGGTGCGCCACCCACCCCGACGCGCCGTAGAGCGCTTTCGCGGTCACCGCACCGGATCCGGCCAGCCGAGCGACGAACTCCAGCAGCGGCTCGTGGCACTCGGTCAGCGCGCAGACCTCGGCGGGCCAGTAGTTCATCTGCAGGTTGATGTTGAGCGTGTAGTTGCCGCGCCACGGCGGATCCGTGTGCGGGTTCCAGATGCCCTGGAGGTTGGCGGGCAGCGTGCCCGGCCGGGAGCTGGTGATCAGCAGGTAGCGGCCGTACTGGAACAGCAGCGCGGCCAGCGGCCGGTCCGGCTGGGCGAGCCGTTCGCCGGTCGGCAGGTCCGGCGCCGGTCCCAGCTGCAGGCTCACCCGGTCGAACAGCGTCTGGTGGGCCTGAACGGCCTCGTCGCGAAACGTCGCCCAGCCCAGTTCGCGTGCGCGTTCCACCTGTGCGAGCGCCAGGCGGGAGCATTCGACGGGATCCTCCACCGGCGCGGCGCCAGGCCCGCGGTAACCGGCCTCCGTCGCCACGTAGACCGTGTCACCGTCCACTGCGACGACTGCGGCCCAAGCCATGCCGTCCGGTATCCGGCCGCGCACCCCCACGATCCGGCCGGACGAGGTGAAGTGCTCGCCGGGCAGCGCACCACGCAGCAGCAGACCGACCTGAGCTCCGGTCACGCGCAACGCCAGGACGTGCAGACCCGCGTGGCACACGGCCTCCCGCCGCACCTCCACCGAACCCGTCCGGTACGAGACCGAGTACACGCCCGTGCGCAGATCCAGCTCGCGCCGATAGGACTCCACCTCAGCGGGACCACCGACGAGCATGACGTTGGCGAGCGGCTGGTACTTCGCGGTGTCCGGGCCTTGCACTCGCCGCAACACCTCTTCCGCCGCACGAGGCGCACCGGCCAGCACGTGCGCACGGGCCTGCTGCACCAGGTCGGGATCACCGGACGGCGGCGGCAGCGGCGAACCCGTCCACAACCGGTCGTCGTTGAGCTGCACCAGTTACGTGTCGACGCCGCCGAAGCACATCGCACCGAGCCGCCCGGTGCCCAGCGGCAGCGCCTCCTCCCACACGTCGGCGGGAGCCGTGAACCAGAGCCGCGTCACCTGAGCACCCGCACGCCGTAGCGCGGCAGTTCGGTGACACCGCTGACCTTCTCGCCGCTGAGCAGGTCGACCCGGACGCCGTCCACGACGACCTTCGCGGGCTCCGGCCGGTGGTTGAGCACGAACAGCAGGTCGCCGCGCCGCACCACCTCCACCCCTTCCGGTTGTGGCGCCGAGGTCACGCCTGCTCGAGACGTGACGTGTGCGAGCAGCGACCGCATCGCGGCCGGCTCCGGCCTGGTCGCCACGTACCACGCCGTGCCCGCGCCGAACCTGTTGCGCAGCATCACCGGTGCACCGGCGAGTTCGCCGCCGGCGACGGCAGCGACCACCTCGGCGGTCGTGGTCTCCAGGTCGTCGGCCCAGAAGTCGGCGGTGAACTCGCCGAGCAGCTCCGACGCACACGTCAGCGAGCCGTGCTGCGGCAGGAACTCGTCGATCCGCAACCCCAGCACGTCGGTCAGCAACGCCGGATAACCGCCCACCCGGACGTGGTCGTGCTCGTCCACGACCCCGGAGAAGAAGCCCAGCACGAACGTGCCACCTTCGTCCACATAGGACGTGATGCGGTCGGCGTCGCAGGCGGTGAGCAGGTAGAGGTTCGGCGCGACCACGACGGGGTACTTCGACAGGTCGTCGCACGGCCGCACGAAGTCGGCCACGATCCCCAGCCGCCACAACGGTTCGTAGAAGTCGCGCAACCGCGCCAGCAGGTCGATCTCGGCCGGCAGGTGCGCGCCGCTGACCGCCCACCAGTTGTCCCAGTCCAGCAGGATCGCGACCTGGGAGGGCACCGGAGCGCCCACCACGTCCGAGATCTCCACCAGATCACGGCCGAGCGCGGCGACCTCGCGGAAGACCCGGCTGTGCGGGCCGCGGTGCGGCACCATGCCGGAGTGGAACTTCTCCGCGCCCGCACGGGAAGCCCGCCACTGGAAGAAGCACACCGCGTCGGAGCCGCGCGCGACAGCCTGCAGCGACTGCGTTCTCAAGTGCCCCGGTGGACGGCGAACGCGGTGCGAACCACTGGCGGACTGCTCCATCAGGAACCAAGGTTCGCGCCCGGCAAGCCCGCGCATCAGGTCGTAGCTCATGGCTGTCCCGATGTGGGCGGCCGGGTCCGTCAGGTCGGGATACCAGTCGTGGGACACGAAATCCTGCTCCGCCGCCGCCTGCCAGTAGTCGAGCGGGGCGAACAACCCCATGAAGTTCGACGTCACCGGCACGAACGGCGTGGTGTTGTGCAGGATCTCGCGCTCGGCCCGCAGGCACTGCAGCAACGTCTCGGAGCAGAACCGCTTGAAGTCGAGCACCTGGGTGGGGTTGCGCAGGTACGGAGCCGCGCGCGGCGGCAGGATCTCCGCCCACTCCCCGTAGTGCTGGCTCCAGAACGCCGTCGCCCACGCCTCGTTCAACGCGCTGAGCGTCTCGTACTTCTCGCACAGCCAACGGCGGAAGTGCTGCGCGGTGCCGTCGCAGTAGCAGACTTCGCAGTACTCGTTGTTGATGTGCCACAACCTCAACGCCGGGTGCTCGGCATAGCGGCGGGCCAGCGCCGTGACGATGGCCCGCGCGTACTGGCGGTAGACCGGCGACGAGGGACAGAAGTGGTTGCGGGAGCCGTGCGACATCCGCACGCCGTCCGCCGTCACCATCAGCGTGTCCGGATGGCGCAGGCTCATCCACGGTGGCGGCGAGGCCGTCGGCGTCGCGAGGCTCACACCGATCTCGTTCTCGTGCAGGAGGTCCAGCACGCGGTCGAGCCAGCCGAAGTCGAACACGCCGGGCGACGGTTCGAGCCTGCCCCAGGAGAACACGCCGACGGTGACGAGGTTGACGCCGGCCTCCCGCATCAGCCCGACGTCCTCGTGCCACACCGCCTCCGGCCACTGCTCCGGGTTGTAGTCACCTCCGTACACCAGGCGGCCGCGCGTGACGTCGGACAGCTTGCGCATGTGTGATCCCAAGTGTCTGTGCAGGAGAGGTCAGGCCCGGCGCAGACGCGGAGCGGTGCTCGCACGGCCGGACAGCTTCGGCGGCAACAGGGTCAACGCTGCCGTCGGATGCCCGTTCAGCCGAGCGACGAGCAGTTCCATCGCCTGCCGCCCGAGTTCCTCGGCCGGCAGCTGCACCGAGGTCAGCTGCATCTGCTCCGCGAGCTCGTCCGGGCAGATCGCGACCACCGCCACGTCGTCGGGCACCCTGCGCCCCAAGGAGCGCAGGCTGCCCGCCACCCAGCCGAGCGCAGCCTCGTTGTGCACGACGAGCGCGGTCATCGCCGGTTGGGTGCGCAGCAACGAGCGCACCGACACCAGCACCGACTCGTAGTCGTCCTCGGCCGGCAGTGCCGTCGACGCGATGCCGCGCCGCATGGCAGCCGCGCCGAACCCGGCCATCGTGCGCTGCGCGTAGCCGGTGTTGCGCTGGTACACGACGCTCGGGGCGCCGAGGAACCCGATGTAGCGGTGGCCGAGGTCGGCCAGGTGGTCGACGCACCGCGCACCCGCCGCCTCGAAGTCGAGGTCCACACAGGTCAGTCCCTTGACCGCAGCGGGGCGTCCGATCAGGACGGACGGCTGGGTCATCTGCCGCAGCAGTGGCACGCGGTCGTCGTCCAGCTCCACGTCCATCACGAGGAAACCGTCGACCTGCGCGCTGCCCGCCACCCGGCGCAGGCCCTGTGCGCCCTGGTCCGCCGTCACCAGCAGCACGTCCATGTCGTGTCTGCGCGCCGTCGTGACCGCCGCCGTCACGAACCGCATCAGCACGGGCAGGTGCACGCCGGGCCGCAGCGGCAGCACCAGCGCCACCACGTTCGCCCTGCTCGTCGCCAGCGCCCTGGCTCCGGCGTGCGGGTGGTAGCCCAGCAGCCGGATGCTCTCCCTGACCTTGGTGCGGGTCTGCGGCGAGATCGACCGCTTGCCCGTGAGCACGTACGAGACGGTGCTCGGCGCTACGCCGGCATGCCTCGCCACATCCGCGATGGTGACCACGTCGGCACCTCCGGTTGTTGAAGCGTTTCGACAACGTTACGGGCGGCTCGCGTCGTTCGTTCACCGCCGATGGTGTGAGCGCTCACATTGACGATTGACAGCTCAGTTCGAATCCCGCCAGCCGGACTCCAGGACCGCTGAACACGGCGACGAAGTCGTGCACACCCGGATCCCAGCTCGCCGGCACGCAGACGTCGTGCCACGCGTACCGGCCGGTGTCCTCCGGCGCGGTGAACGTGCACATCAGGCGCCCATGGCGGTCGCCGAGTCGCAGTTCGACCGTCCCGCCGCGACCAGCCAGCCGGGCGGTGCAGTGCGTCGCCTTCTCGTCGATCCGCACGTCGCCGAGCGCGATCCAGCCGCCCGCCGCGGTGCTCTCGACGACGGTGCCGCGCTCCCTGGTCTCGTCCACGAGGGTGACTCCCTCGTAGTCGTCGAAGCGTTCCGCGCGGAGCTGCCGGCCGCGCACTCCGATGCCCTCGCCGATCACCAGCACCTCGGTTCGCTCCTGGCCGACCCACAGGTCGTGCACGGACGTTTCGACCACGCGCCGATCCCCGACGACGTCCCAATGCCAGAAGTCCCAGCCCTGCAAGGAGAACCGGACGGTCTGCCGCTCCCCCGGCGCGAGCTGCACCCGTTCGAACGCGAGCAACCGGCGCACCGGCTGCACGACGCGCGACTCCCGCTGCCTGCCGTAGAGCTGCACCACCTCGGCGCCCGGCCGGTCACCGGAGTTCGTGATCTCGATCGAGACGTCGAACTGCTCGTGCTGCCGCACCGAGCCCGTCGACACGATGAGCGGGCCGCGGGAGAACGTCGTGTAGCTGAGCCCGTGCCCGAACTCGTAGAGCGGATCGCCCTCGTAGTAGAGGTAGGTGCTGCGCGCCTTGATGATGTCGTAGTCGAACAGGTCGGGCAGCTGTTCGACGCCGCGGTACCAGGTCTGGGTGAGCTTGCCGGACGGCGTGACCTCGCCGAAGACGACCTCGGCCAGGGCCCGTCCGAACTCCTGGCCGCCGTGCGCCGCCCACAGGATCGCGGGCACGTGCTCGTCCTCCCACCTCAGCGCGTACGGGTAGCTGCTGACCACGACCAGCACAGTGCGCGGGTTGACCTGCCGGACGGCGCGGACCAGCTCCGCCTGCCGCGGTGGCAGGTCGAGACCGGCGCGGTCCTCGGTCTCCCGGCCGTTGATGTGCGGGTCGTTGCCCACGAAGACGATCGCGGCCTCGGCCGCCGCGGCCTGCGCAACGGCCTGGGCCAGCCCGGAACGGTCGACCTCCAGCTGCCACCGCGCAGCCTCGTTCCGCTCGGTGACGAACGCGATGCCGTCCCCGCGCACCGCCACGTACTGGCCGAGCACCTTGTTGCGCAACAGGCACGCGCCGGTGGGACCCTGCACGAGCTCGAACAGTTCGCGAACGTGCCATCCGCCCGGCATCGTCCGGTCGGTGACGAGCACGCCCTCCGGCATCGCGGCCAGGTACCTGCCGGTGGCGACGCTGCGCAGGGTGACCACGCCCTCGCCCCATTCGAACAGGTCGAACGCGCTGGCGTCGCTCCAGTGGTCCGCCACGCCGACCACGCCCTCCTCCGGCACCACAGCGAGGAAACGGCCGTCCTCGGTGCTCAGGGAGATCCGGTCGACGCCCTCGGCGAACGTCGTCCCGCCGCGGTGCAGCGCCTTGAGCCCGTCCAGCGGGGTGATCGAGTACGGCAGGGTGCCGCAGTACCAGTCCTCGAACAGCACGTCCGCGTGCGTGCCGATGACAGCGAGCTTCCGGTGCTGATCGAGCGGCAAGAGGCCGTCGTTCTTGAGCAGCACGATCGACTGCCGGGCGGCCTCCAGCGCGAGCTCGCGGTGTTCCGGTGCGTCGATCACCTCCTCGGTGATCGACGCGTACGGGTTCAGCTCCGGCGGGTCGAACTCGCCGAGCCGCATCCGCAGCGTGAGCAGGCGCCGGACCGCGCGGTCCACGTGCTCCTCGGTGATCAGCCCGCGAGCCAGCGCCTCGGTCATGTTCGTGATCGTGGTCGTGGGGTCCGCGTCGTGGTCGGTGCAGCTGTCGACGCCTGCCCGCAGCAGTGCGGCGTGCCCGGCGACGTGGTCCTCGTGGTACCGCTGCACACCGGCCACGTTGGACGGTGCCCAGGCGTCGCTGACGACCGTGATCTCGTTCTTCGTCCAGCCGCGCAGGTCGTCCTCGAGGTGCGGCGTCAGGTGCGCGGGCCGGCCGTTGACGAGGTTGTACGACGGCATGACGGCCACGGCGGCGCCGGCCGCGATCGGGCCGCGGAAGCACGGGAACTCGTACTCGTGCAGCACGCGGGCCCGCATCGCCGACGAGGTCGTGCACCGGTCGGTCTCGTTGTTGTAGCCCAGGAAGTGCTTCAACGTCGGCGCGGTCCTGAGGTACACCGGGTGATCACCGCGCAGCCCGGTCGCGTACGCCGTACCCAGCACGGAGGTGAGCAGCGGATCTTCGGAGTAGCCCTCCTCGTTGCGCCCCCAGCGCGGGTCCCGCAGCGGGTTCACCACCGGCGCCCACACGTTGAGGCCGGACGCCTCCGGATCCTTGTGGTGGAAGCCGCGTGCCTCGGTACCGGTGACCTCGCCGACCGCCCTGACCAGGTCCGGGTTCCACGAGCTGGCCAGGCCTACCGCCTGCGGGAACACCGTCGCGCGGCCCAGCCAGGCGACCCCGTGCAACGCCTCGGTGCCGGTGCGGAACGCCTCGACGCCGAGCCTCGGGACCGCGGACTGGCACGCGTGCAGCAACGCGATCTTCTCGGCGGTGGTCAGCCGTCCGAGCAGGTCGGCAACCCGCTGGTGCACCGGCAGGTCGTGATTCTGGAACGGTGGTTCCCCGTCGGGGATCTCGATGCTCAAGGCACGCCCTTCTTGCTCATCGAGGTGAATCGAATCGCTTCGACCGGACTTCGTGAACGTGGCACGGCTCACAACGGACGTCAAGACGGCGTGATGGCCGTTCGACTTGTTCGACACTTTTTCTGTCGAACGGCGCGCTCGATTCGACAGTTCGACTGGAAAACGCTTTCCACATTGTGCCGCAACGCATTCTGGCTCTTGCGCCTCGATGCCGGAACGGTTCATCGTTGCCGCCGTGGATATGCGACGCGTGCTCCCGGTGGTGGTCACAGTTGTGCTGGCCGGGCAGTTGCCCGCCTCCGCGCACTCGTCCCCCGGTGATCACCGCGGCCTCGTCGCCGCCACCACGCCCGGCGGCGTGCACCTGAGCTGGCGCCTGCTCGGCCGGGAAGCCACCGGCGCCACCGCCACCGGTCTCTCCGGGCCTGCTTTCGCGGTCTACCGCAACGGAAAGCGCATCGCGACCGTCACCGACACGACCACCTTCGTCGACACCGATGCGAAACCTGGTGCGCGGTACCAGGTTTCCCCGGTGCGGCACGGCGTTCCACTCGGCCGGAGCAAGGCCGTGACGGCGTGGGCGAACTCGTACCACGACCTGCCGCTGCGCAAGCCCGCGGACGGCGTGACCCCGGCCGGCGAGCGCTACACCTACTCCGCCAACGATGTCAGCGTCGGTGACGTGGACGGCGACGGCCAGTACGAATACGTCGTCAAGTGGGATCCCAGCAACTCCAAGGACGTCTCGCAGATCGGCTACACCGGACCGGTCTACCTCGACACGTACCGCCTCGACGGCACGTTCCTGCACCGCATCGACCTCGGTGTGAACATCCGGGCGGGTGCGCACTACACCCAGTTCCTCGTCTACGACTTCGACGGGGACGGCCGCGCCGAGCTGATGACGAAGACCGCGCCGGGCACGCGGGACGGCCGCGGCCGGCACATCACGATGCCGCGCGAGGACGTTCGTGCGGGTTACTCGCATTCCGACGACTACCGGCTCAGCCCGGAGGGTTACCGCACCCACCTCATCGGCGTGTTCCGCGGCTGGGACAAGCATCCCGAGGTGGTCTCCGGCCGGTGGCCCGCAACGCTGGAGCAGGCGTTCGGCCTCGAACCGCGCTACGCCTACCCGTTGTCCACAGAGGACGCCACCGCGCTGGTCGATCACTTCATCGACGTCTACGCGCCGTCCCGCAGCGCCAACAACAAGCTGCGCCAGTTCGCGGGCTTCATCGTCGACGGTCCTGAATACCTGACCGTGTTCGACGGCGCCACGGGACGCGAGCTGCAGACCGTGCGCTACGAACCCGGACGCACCGACGACGGCCTGATGTGGGGCGATTACGCGATGCCCCGCATCGAACCGGGCAACCGCGTCGACCGGTTCCTCTCCGGAGTCGCTTATCTGGACGGCAAACGACCGTCCGCGATCTTCGCCCGCGGCTACTACACCCGGTCCACCGTCGCCACCTACGACTGGGACGGCCGGCGGTTGAAGAAGCGCTGGCTCGCCGACAGCGGCTGGGTGCCGATGACCAACCCGTTCCGCGACACCCCGCACCTGCGCGACGGCACGAACCCGAGCCACGCCGAGCTCACCACGCAGGGCTCGCATTCGTTGAGCGTCGCCGACGTGGACGGCGACGGCAAGCAAGAGATCATCTACGGCGGCGCGACGCTCGACGACAACGGCGCGCTGCTCTACAGCTCGACCGGCGTGCTGCCACCGGGCAGCGTGGACCCCGGAGTCGCGGTTCGGGTCGGGCACGGTGACGCCCTGCACGTCACCGACATCGACCCGAACCGCCCCGGCCTCGAGATCTACATGGTCCACGAAGGCGCCCGCTACGCCCCGTACGGCTACACCCTGCGCGACGCCCGCACCGGCGCGACGATCTACGGCGCGTACTCCGGCATGGACACCGGCCGCGGCATGATCGGCGACGTCCGCCCGGACGTGCCCGGCCTCGAAACGTGGTCGTCCATGCCGAGCGGCTCGGACTCCAGCGGTCTGTGGAGCGCGGACGGCCGGCGGCTGGAAACCCGTTCTCCCGGCACGAACATGAGCATCCGCTGGGCCGGCGACCTCACCACGCAGATCGTGAACGGCGCCCAGGACGTCACCCCGACCATCGACGACTGGCGGCGCGGCACGGTGCTGACGGCGTCCGGAACCCGCGCCAACAACGGCACCAAGGGAAATCCGTCGCTGGTGGCCGACGTGTTCGGCGACTGGCGCGAGGAACTGGTCATGCGCACCCAGGACAGCACCGCGTTGCGCTTCTACCTGAGCACCGAACCCACGAACCACAAGATGTACACGCTCATGCACGACCGCCAGTACCGCGTCGAGGTCGCCCGCCAGCAGACCACCTACAACCAGCCGTCGTACCCGAGCTTCCACCTCGGCTCCGACATCGACTGGTCGCGCGTTCCCCTGCCCTCCCACCGGAAGGACGCACCGTGAAACTCCTGGTCGCGGCAACGGTCCTGGTCAGCAGCGTCGTCATCACGCCGGCCGCGTCCGCCAGCTCGCCCACCGACTCGAACGTCAAGTACTTCGGCCGGTGGAACACGAGCTCGTCGAGCGCCTACGTCTCCGAGTGGGCCGGCGCCTACCTCGTCGTCGGCTTCACCGGTCGCACGGTGAAGCTCAAGCAGCGTCGCGCGATCGACTTCTTCGTCAGCATCGACGGCGGCCCGGACGTGTCGTACAAGAACGTGAGCGGCACGGTGAACCTCACCCCGACGCCGTTGGCTGCGGGCAACCACACCCTGCGCGTGTCGTACCGCCCGATCGCCGGTTCGTACAAGGGCGACGCGGTGTACCAGGGCATCGAACTGGACAGCGGTGCACGCACGTTCGCGCCCACCGTCCCGTCGAAACTCATCGAGTTCGTCGGCGACTCCATCACCGTGGGCCAGCAGTCGTCGAAGCAGGCCCTCACCGCCTACGGCTGGCTCACCGGCGAGAAGCTCAAGACCGCCCACACCCAGATCGCGGTCGGCGGCGCGTGCCTGCACCCCGCCGCCGACGGCTGCCTGAGCATGCGTGAGGGCTTCCTGCGCACCGGCCTGGCCCTGAACGCCCCCGCGTGGAACTTCGGCCGCTACCGGGCCAACGCCGTCGTGATCAACCTCGGCACCAACGACGTCGGACACAGCGTCACCAAGGACCAGTTCCGCTCCTCCTACGTCACGCTGCTGCGCCGCGCGCGGGAGAAGTACCCGACGGCCGCGATCTTCGCGCTGGGCACGTTCCGCAAGCGGTACCTGCCCGAAACGCAGGCTGCCGTGCAGACGATCGTTGACGGCGGCGACCGCAACGTGTACTTCGTGAACACCGAGGGCTGGATCACCGAGGCCACCGACACGACGGACAACGTGCACCCCAACGACCAGGGCCACCGCAAGATCGCCGACCGCCTGGCCCCGATCGTCGCCGCGAGGATTTAAGAGGAGACCGCGTGCCCGAAGTCGACATGCCGGCGGAAGAGCTGCTCCGGCACCGCGTCACCACCCCGGAACCGGCCGACCTCGACGCCTGGTGGGCCACCCAGCTGGCCAAGACGGCGGCCGACGCGGCCCCCGCCGTGCTGACGCCGCACGAGCCCGAGCTCTACCGGCCGTTGTCGGTGTACGACGTGGAGTTCTCCGGCGCGCACGGCCATCGCGTTCGCGGCTGGTACCTGCGCCCGCCCGGCGACGGCCCGCACCCGACCGTCGTCACGTACATCGGCTACGGCGGCGGACGTGGCCTGCCCGCCCACCACACGTTGCTGCCGAGCCTCGGCTTCGCGACGTTCGTGATGGACAGCCGCGGGCAGGGCGGCCGGTGGTCGATCGGCGCCACCGCCGACGCCGGTGCGGGCACGGGTCCCGAGCACCCCGGCGTGATGACCAGGGGCATCGCCAGCCCGGACGACTACTACTTCACCCGGCTCTACCTCGACGCGGCACGGGCGGTGGACGTCGTGGCGGAACTGCCCGGCGCCGACCCCGAGCGCATCGCCGTCACCGGCGGCAGCCAGGGCGGCGCGCTCGCCCTGGCCGCCGCGGCGCTGAGGCCGGACCGCGTGCGGGTGTGCCACTCGGACGTGCCGTTCCTGTGCGACCTGCACCGGGCGATCAGGATCGGCGGCACCCCGCCGTACACCGAGATCAGCGACTTCCTGGCGCAGCACGACGCGCTCGTGCCGGCCGCGCTGGAAACGTTGCGGTACGTGGACTGTGCGCTGCTGGCGCGCAGGATCACCGCGCACACGCTGTTCAGCGTCGGGCTGATGGACGAGACGTGCCCACCGTCCACTGTGTACGCGGCGTACCACGAGGTCCGCGCACCCAAGCAGATCACGGTGTCGCCGTTCGGCAAGCACACCACGCCCACCAGCCACGTCGAGACTCAGCTACGGCACCTGCGCGAGCACCTCTGATCGTTCACCGGTGGCGGAGCGCACTCGGTTCTTCGGGCCTCGCACGGCGACGTAAACGGACAACACCACCATGACGGCCGCTCCCACCCACATGGCCTGCTGCCATCCATCCACAAAGGACTCACGGGCGGCCTGGACGATCTGCGTCGCGTGCGAGCCGGTGCTGCCGGCGACCTCGACGGCGTTGGCCACGCCTTCCCTGGCGACGTCCGCCGCCTCCTGGGGGACACCGGAGAGCTTGCCGTCGATCGAGCCGCGGTAGCCGGCGGACAGGAGCGCGCCCAGCAGGGCGACCCCCAGGGCGGTGCCGAACTCGCGGGTGATGTCGTTGAGCGCTGAGCCGACACCCTGCTTGTCTCGCGGCAACGAGCCGGTGACGGCCTCGGTGGACGGCGTCATCGACAGACCCATGCCGAGGCCCATGGCGACCAACCCCGGCAGGATCGACAGGTAGCCGCCCTCGACCGAGACGAACAGCCCCATGAACACCAGTCCCATACCGGCCAGCGCGACGCCGATGGTCGTGGTCGCGCGGGAGCCGAGGCGCTCGGCCGGCTTCGCCGCGAGGCCGGAGGACAGCATCATCGAGATCGCCATGGGCATCAGGGCCGCCGTCGACACCAATCCCGACCACCCGAGCACGGCCTGGAAGAACGGGAACAGCACCACGCCGATGCCCGCCTGGACGCCGAAGACCACGAGCAACGTGAGCGAACCGCCGGCCAGTCCGCGGTCCCGGAACAGGCGCACGTCCAGCAGGGAGGCGTCGCGGCGGCGCGACTCCCAGACCACGAAGCCGATTCCTGCGACGATGCCGACGGCGAGGCTGATCACCGTCTCGGGCGCGGTCCAGCCGCGTTCGGGTCCTTCCTGCAGCACGAAGATGAGGCCGACGACGGCGACGCTGGAGAGCAGCGCGCCGACGGTGTCGAAGGGATGGGCCGAGCGCTCGCGGGAGTTGGGCACCGACTTCACCGTCGTCACGAGCGCCACGACGGTCAGCGCGGCCGGGAGCGCGAACAGCCAGCGCCAGGCAGCGATGTCGACCAGGACCGCGGACAGGAACATGCCCAGGACGCCGCCGCCTCCCGCGACGGCCGTCCACACGCCGATGGCTTTGCCGCGCCGTTCCTCGGGGAATGTGGAGGTGATGACGGCCAGGGTGATCGGCATGATCATCGCGGCGCCGGCACCGCTGAGCAGGCGGGCCGCGATCATGACCTCGGCGGTCGGGGACAGTGCCGCCACCACGTTCGCGATGCCGAACAACGTGAGCCCGGCGGTCAGCACGGGCTTGCGGCCCAGGCGGTCACCGATCGCGCCGAGCGGCAGCAGCAGCGCGGCCAGGGTCAGGGCGTAGATGTTGATGATCCAGAGAACCGTGCCCAGCGACGCCCCGAACTCGACGGCCATGTGAGTCTGCGCGACGTTGAGGCCCGAGACCGAGGCGACGACGGCCATCAACGAGATGGACACGGAGATGAGGATGGTCCGCAGCTGACGTGCGTCCGGGGTGGCAGCCCCCTGTACGGGCTGGTTGGTGCTCATCGGTTCCTCTCAGCAGGCATGGGAGATCACGGCGCCGGACGGTGGTCGGACGCCGGAAGTGATCGGGGTGTGCCTGATGCTAAGCAGGATTTGCGATGGGGGCATACCATCTTGCCTATGACGCAAGAAGAAGGCGCGCTGGACAGCCTCGTGCGCAAACGGATCCGGGCCCTGCGGGTCGCCCAGGGCCTGTCCCTGGAGGAACTGGCCAAGCGCGTCCACCTCGGACAGTCCTCGCTGAGCCGCATCGAGAACGGCCAGCGCCGCCTGGCCCTGGACCAGCTCGTCGCACTGGCCCGCGCCTTGGACACCACCCTCGACCAGCTGGTCGAGAACGCGGCGGATGATGTTGTCATCAGTCCGATGAACCACGGCGCCAACGGCCTGAGCTGGCCGATGAAGGGCGACCCGGCCATGAGCGTCATGCGCCGGCGGTTCACCGAGCCGCCGCCGGACAATCCCGCCAAGATGCGCGCCCATCCCGGCAGGGAGTGGCTCGTCGTGCTGTCCGGCACTGCGACGCTGTTGCTCGGCGAGCGCCGCTTCCGCGTCGAGACCAATCGTGCCGCCGAGTTCCCGACCATGATGCCGCACGCCATCGGCGCGGAAGGTCGCCCGTGCGAGGTCCTGTTCGTCTTCGACCGGGACGCCCGCCGCGGACATCGCGAGAACGGCGACTCCGAGGACAACGGCTCGTAACGCCACCACTTGCGTACACGGCATCGCGCAAACCCACTTCCTTGCGCATCACGCAAGGAAGCATGCGAAACCGGCATATCACTTCTACCGTGGCAGCATGACCTACGCGAACGCCCGGCACCAGGGCCACCATCACCACGACGCGGACAGCGCGCAGGCGGAGATCCTCGAGCTGGACGCGGAAGTCCTCGCCGAGCACACCGCCGACATCATCAGGTGGTTGCCCCTGCACGGCGACCCGCGCCAGGTCGTCGACCTCGCCGCGGGCACCGGAACGGGCACGTTCGCCCTGCTCGACCAGTTCCCAGAGGCACAGGTCACCGCCGTGGACACCTCGCCCGGCCACCTGCGGCGGCTCAGCGAGAAGGCGTGCGCCCGCGGGGTGGACGGGCACGTGCGCACGGTGCTCGCCAACCTCGACGACGCCACCTGGCCCGACCTCGGTGCCCCGGACCTCGTGTGGGCCTCGGGCTCCATGCACCACATGGCTGATCCCGGCCACGCCCTGCGCTCCGTGCACGACCTGCTCGCGCCCGGCGGCCTGTTCGTCGTGGTCGAGATGGCGGGCCTGCCCCGCTTCCTGCCCAGCACCGCACCTGCCGACCGGCCGGGCTTGGAAGACCGCGTCCACGCCGTGAGCGACCGGCTCCACGCTCAGCACCTCCCCCACCGCGGCGCCGACTGGGGACCGATGCTCACGGCGGCCGGGTTCGTGGTGGAGGGCGAGCTCATCGTCGACGTGGACATCGAGGGGACCGGCAACGCCGCGATCGGCCAGTACGCCCTCGGTGTGCTGCAACGCGTTCGCGGCGCGGTCGCAGCCGAGCTCGACACCGGGGACCTCGCCGCGCTCGACCGGCTGCTCGACATCGACAGCCCGCACAGCCTGCTGCGGCGTGACGACCTCGCGGTCCGCACCAAGCGTTCCGTCTGGGCCGCCCGCCGCACCGGCTCAGGACACTAGAGCACGACCGCCTTGCCGCCGAGCGTCACGCGCAGCTTGCCGTCCGAGGCGAACGACCAGCCGAGCGCTCCGGTGAAGGCCGAGCAACGAGACCCATTCGCGCCCGCCCAGAACTGGTTCGAGCTGTCCACGTTGCCGACGGTCTTGTCGTTGGTGCCACTGCTGCTGCGGCACGAAGTGTTGGAGCGAAACACCGTGCTGCCCGCGTCGAACGTGAAGTTGCGCTGGTCGTTGTCGATGCTGAGGTTGTTCGACACCGTCATGGCGCCGGGGTTGCGGTTGTAGGTGAAGCCGTGCTTGCCGTTGTCGAACGCGATGGTGCGCCGGACGACGTGCGGCACGGCGATGTCCTCGCCGCCGAGCTTGAAGCCGTTCCGGTCGCCGTTGCCGGCCTGGCCGCCGTTGCTCAGCGTGCCGTTCTTGTACGCCAACGAGTCCTCGATGGTCACCGTGCCGATCGGGCCGGTGTCGGTCTTGGTGTAGAGGTCCCATCCGTCGTCGATGTTGTTGTGCGCCACGGCGTACCGGAAGACGTTGCCGGAGCCGACGGTCAGCTTCGCAGCGAACCCGTCGGCGTCCTCGCCGTCGGAGTCGCGGTTGTCGTGCGACTCGGCGCTCAGCACCAGGTTGTTGGCCGGCCACTGGGCTTTGGGCGTGCTGGACGCGATCCGGGACAGCTGCAGGCCGGTGTCGCGGTTGAAGCGGGTGATCGTGCGTTCGAGGATGTTGTTGCTACCGCCCACGAAGATGCCGTTGTCACCGGCCCGTTCCACGACAAGACCGTAGACGTGCCAGTACGAGCCGTTCACGGCCAGGCCGCGGTTGGCCGGGTCCTCGGTCTGTGCCGAGAAGTTCAGCACCGGCTTCTCGGACTGGTAGGCGGTCAGCTTCTTGCGGGCACTCACCGTGCCGTTGTTGGTCGGCGGGATCGTCACGGTCGTCGCGAGGCTGTACGTGCCGCCGCGCAGGTAGATCACCCCACCCGCGGAGATCCGGCTGATCGCCGAGGTCAGCGTGGTCGGGTCGGAGATCGTGCCGGTCGCGCCGGCACGGCCGGAAGGCGACACGTACAGCACGCTTTCGGCTGCGGACGCGGGTAACGGCAACGCCAGGACGGCGGCCAGCGCCGCGCCAATGTACGCCAATTTCACGATGGTTCTCCCTGGGTGTGAATTGCAGGGTTTTCGGGAGCGCTCTCAGGCAAGCTAACCCACCCGCTTTCCAGCCCGCAATAAATCGCCCGAAGATTCACAAGCGTGAAAGCCACGCAATTCACAAACATAAAACGCGGAGAAAAAGGCGGGCATGCCGAACTCGCGGACCGGCGATCGGGTCCGCGAGTTCGCTGTTCAGGAGGTCAGGGCGAGCCGAAGCTCGGGTGCGGTGGCTGGTTGTAGGCGGTGTTCTGCCAGGCGACGGCCTCCCGGTACTGCCGGTCCTCCATCAGCGAGGGCCGCCGGATCGACGTCGGTTCGGTGGTCGAGTAGATGCGCAGCGCCCGGTTGTCCGAGGTGCGCCAGATGACCTCCTCGCGCCAGTCGCCGAGGATGTCCGCCTGCAACGCCGGCGTGGACTTGGTGCCGTTGTTGGAGGCCACGCCCGAGCCGGTGAGCAGCCGCGTGTCACCGTTGGGGCCGTACTTGTCGATCGTGGTGCCGTTCAGGAGCTCGCGCTGGGCGTCGCCGTCCCACCAGATCACGAAGTTGATCGAGCCGGGCTTGCGCGCGGCGACCTGGGCGCCCGTGGTGGCCGACCGCAGACCGCCGACCGAGGCCGACCACGCCTCCGCACCGGGGTTGCCGGACCAGACGTCCGCGGCGACGCCACGGCCGTTGTCGCAACCGCACGACGGCGCGCTCCACAGGATCTGACCCGTGCGCGCGTCGCCCATCCAGTGCGTGACCTCGTTGGTCCACTCCGACGGCTTGAAGATCTCGAGGCCCGGCCTGGACGGGATGAAGTCGCCGACGTGCAACGCATCGCCGTGGTGCGTGCTGTTCTGCCACAGGCCGCGGCCGTTGTCGTCGATCGTCATCGAGCCGTAGATGATCTCGTCGCGGCCGTCCATGTCCACGTCGGCCACCGACAGCTGGTGGTTGCCCTTGCCCTCCCAGGCCGACCGGTTCGACTGGGTCGCCGAGTCGAACGTCCAGCGCCGGGTGAGCTGGCCGCCCCGGAAGTCCCAGGCGGAGATCACGCTCCGGGTGTAGTAGCCGCGCGCCATGATGATGCTCGGCCGCGCACCGTCCACATAGGCCGTTCCGGCGAGGAACCGGTCGACCCGGTTGCCGTAGCTGTCGCCCCAAGACGACACGGTTCCGCGTGGTGGCACGTAGTTCTCGGTGTCGAGCACCGCGCCGTCCGTGCCGCGGAACACCGAGAGGAACTCGGGCCCGGTCAGGATGTATCCGTCGCCGTTGCGGTGGTCGGCGTTCGCGTTGCCGATCACCTGGCCGGTGCCCGACCGCGTGCCGTCCGCGGTCTTCACGGCGATCTCGGCCCGGCCGTCACCGTCGTAGTCGAAGACCTGGAACTGGGTGTAGTGCGCGCCCGCCCGGATGTTGCGGCCGAGGTCGATGCGCCACAACCGGGTGCCGTTCAACCGGTACGCGTCCAGGTGCACGTTGCCGGTGCGGCCCGCCTGCGCGTTGTCCTTGGCATCAGCGGGATCCCACTTGAGCACGATCTCGTACTCGCCGTCGCCGTCGAGGTCGCCGACCGACGCGTCGTTCGCCACGTAGCCGGAACCCGGGCTCTGGATCGGGACGTCCCTGCTCGTCGCCAGGGTGCCGACGGAACGCGTGGCCGCCGCCGATTCCACGCCTCCGTTCACCTGACGCACCGAGTAGGACGCCGTCGCGGGCGCGCCCGCGTCGAGGTAGCTCGTCGCCGTCGTCACCGGCGCGCGGTTGACCTTCACCCCGTCGCGGTAGACGTTGAACGCCACGTCCGCGGCGTCGGAGCCGAGCAGCCGCCACGACACGAAGTTGCCGTCGCCGTGGACCGACCGGATGCTGATGAGCCCGCGAGCAGCCGCTGGTTCTTCAGCGAGCGCGGGCACACCGCCCGCGACGAGAACCGCCGCGAGCAGTGCCGACATCATTGTCCGCCTCATCGCGATCACCCTCCGGGAAATCGAAACGTTTCATCTCCAGGAAAGATTAGCGTCGAATAAATCGAATGCCGTGCGGGCAAATTCTTCGACCTTTGTTCGACGTCGTCGTGCGGGGAGCTAAAGTTGCGGGCACCACGACGCAGGAGGCCGGTTGATCACCATCAAGGACGTCGCCAGACATGCCGGCGTCTCCGTCAGCACGGTGTCCTACGTGCTCAGCGGCAAGCGGCCGATCTCGACCGCGACGTCTCAGCGCGTGCGCCGCAGCATCGACGAACTCGGCTTCCACCCCAACGCGGGCGCCAGGGCGCTGGCGAGCAGCCGCACGAACGTCCTCGCGCTCGTCGTTCCACTCCGGACGGACCTCAACGTCCCGGTGATCATGCAGTTCGTGTCGTCGATCGTCGCGAGCGCCCGCGAGCACAACCACGACGTCCTGTTGCTCACCAAGGAGTCCGGCGCCGACGAGGTGCACCGGGTGATCGCGTCGGCGCGGGCGGACGCGGTGGTCGTGATGGACGTCGAGGCACACGACCCGCGCGTCCCGGCCTTGCGCGAGCTGGACGTGCCGGTGGTGCTCGTCGGAGTGCCCGCCGACCCGTCCGGGCTCAACTGCGTCGACCTCGACTTCGCGACGAGTGGCGCGCGCACGGTGGCGCATCTGGCCGATCTCGGGCACAGCTCGATCGGGGTCGTCGGCTCCCCACCGGCCGTCTACGACCGCGAGACCGGCTATGCGGCGCGGTTCCTGTCCGGGGTCACGAAGGCCGCGCGCAAGCACGACGTGACCGTCCACATTGAACCGTGCGCGCCGACCTACACCGCGCTCAGCGCGTGCCTGGACAGCATGCTGAACCACGGGATCACCGGACTGGTGGTGCACAACGAGGCCGTGCTCGCGGACGTCGTGCTCGAGCTGCAGCGGCGAAACAAGCGGGTGCCCGAGGACGTCTCGGTGATCGCGCTGTGCCCGGACACCATCGCCGCCACCCAGCCGGTGCCGCTCACCTCGGTCGCGATCCCGGTGGACGAGGTCGGCGCGATCGCGGTGGAGATGCTGATCCGCGGGCTGGCGGGCGAGCAGTCGACCGAGGTGCGACTGCTCGCCCCGCAGCTCACCGATCGAGGCAGCACGGCGCCTTTGCGAACACCTCGATCTCGCCGAGCGTGAGATATCCGGACGGACGCGCCGTGAGCACGACGCGCACGGCGGTCGCCGGCGGTGACGGGTTCAACGCGACTGCGGTCGGCTGAGCGGTGACCTCCACTTCGCCACTCGCGTCGAGCCACGTGCCGTCGGCCGTGCGCACCTGCACCTTGAGGCTCTGGGCGATGCCGCCGTCGCCGTCGCGGTAGGAGTGCACGGCAACCCGCGTGAGATCACGCGCCTTGGGGAACGCGAACGTGATCGTGTCGGACGGGTTCTTGGTGCCGGACTTCCAGTTCGACCACGCTTTCTCGTCCGCGACGCCGTTGCGCAGCCGTTCCGCGGAATAGCCGGACTCGGTGTAGGTCGCGGCGACCTCCGCGTCCGGCGCCGCGTTCACCTCGACCGGCTCGGTGACCTGGACGACCGCCGTCGCGGCGACCGTGCTGCCGTCGACGACCCGGGCCTTCCCGGTGACGGTCACCGTGCCGACGTGGTCGAACACCGCGGCGTCCCAGGTGACCGGGAGCTCGGCCCGGCCACCTCGTGCGCCGACTCCCGTGACGGTGCCGGGAAGGTCTGGCCGGCCGCCGACGTAGGTCCTGGCCTGAGCCGGGAGCGTCGAAGTGATCGTGTCGACGGTGACCACGGCCAGCGCCGGATGCTTCCGCCCGAGCGCGTCCGTCGCTGTGCCGCGCACCCGAACCGTGCCGGGCTGGTTCCACCGCGAATCGGGCGGAAGGTCCCACACCACAGGAAGAGCACCGCTTGGACCGTCGCGCAGCACCGGCGTGACGGTGTGCGGCAACACGGGCCGCAGCTTCGGCACGGTGAACACGGCCGCGTCCTGGATCCGCAGGACGGTCTCGTCGGCCACGGTCCAGCGCTGGCTCGCGCCGGACGTCGGGGGCTTCGCCGCCACGGTCTCGCCGGTCGCGTCGATCAACGCACCGGTGGCCGCGTTGACGAACGTCCAGCTGCCGTCCCCGGTCGTGGACATGATCCACCGCGCGGCGGTGTCCTTGGCCGACTGCAGCACGACCGCGTCGCCCGAAGCGGCGAGCCGGGTGTCGGACACCGCGTTGACGATCTCGTACTGCTCGCGGTTCCCGTTGCCGTGGCTGAGCTTCCGCACGGACCACAGCTGCCGCGCGCTCGTGCCGTCGGCCGGGCGGGCCACCGCACGAGACCAGTCGTCGGACGGCTGCAGCGACTTCCCGCCCGTGGTCAGCCGATACACGTGATCGGGCTGAACCAAAACCGCGTCGCCGGACACGCCCGACACGCCGTCGACCAGGAACGTCGTGACCGACTTCCCCGGCACAGTCAGCGTGGCCGACTTGCCGGCAACCCGCACGGGCGTGCCGCGCACCAGGGCACCGTCGGCGCTCGTCACCACCGGCGTCACCCGCGCGTTCGCCGAAACGCTGCGGAATCGCGAAAGGTCCAGGGTGACCGCACGCGTCGCCGTGCCGTTGTTCACGTGCACAACGCTGGCACCTGGGCCGAACCGCTTCACCGCGGCGACGCTGGACGGGTCGTCGGTCTTGACGAACCGGTCGCCCGGCCGGACGAAGTGGGTGAAGTTGCGGATGGTGCCGAACTTCGAGTTGGTCTTGATGGGACAGGTCTCCAGCGTGTCCTGCGCCGTGCAGTTGAACGGGATGTGGATGCTGCCCCAGTTCTTGCCGGCGGCCTGCTGCGGGATCGAGTCCTCGACCGGCTGCCACAACACCCAGGCCGACGGCTCGAGCTCGCGGATGTCCTCGAGCATCCTGGTCGCGATGCCCAGGCCCGGTTCCATGCCGGTGTAGTCGGTGGTGCCGTTGCCCCAGGTGCCCTCGACCTCGCTCATCCAGAGCTTCTCGCCGGCACCCTTGGCGATGTCACGAGCGCTGGTGCGCTGGCCGGTGCCGTAGGTGTGCACGTTGAGCTGGTCGATCACCTCCCGCGCCGGGCCGTAGCCGTTCCAGTTGCGCACGAACGTGCCAGGGTTGGTCTCGTCCATTGCGGACACTTTGACCTTCGAGCTCAGCCGGTCGAGCGCTCGTCGTGTAGCGAGCAGAACTTCCTGCTGCAACTCAGGTCCGGCATGCGCGCCTTCCTGACGGCCGCCGGTCGGCTGGCCGTCCGGGCCTATCTGCGTACCCCAGTAGTTCGTGTTGGGCTCGTTCAGCGGCGCGAGGGTGTCGAACTTGATGCCGTGCGAGCGTTCGACGTGCTGCGTCACCCGCGCCAGGTAGGTGGCGAAGTCGTCGACGCGGTCCCGGCGGATCTGGTCGGTGTTCGCGTCGAAGCCGCCGGAGACGTACCCGCTGACCGTCTGGAACCACGGCGGCGAGTTGCTGAACGCCTCCCACCTCGTGACCTTGCGCTTGATCTGGTCGATCCACCAGCGCTGGTTCGCGTCGGCGTCGAAGTTCCAGTGCTCGGGGTTGTCGGCACGCCACCAGTCCACGTCGGCGCGAGTGGTGCCGGGAGGGGCTTTCCAGAAGCCCTCCATCGTCGCGCCCTTCTTCATGTAGTCCTGGCGGACGTCGGGCGCGTTGCCACCGCCGATGTTGTACCGCGCGATGTTCAGGCGCAGCCCGTCCTCGCCGAACAGCAGGTCGACGAGCCTGCGGCGGATGGGCTCCGGGTAGCCACCGGTGATGTTGGCCATCCACACCAGGCTCGTGCCCCAGCCCTCGAACTCGGGCTGCTGGTACGACGGGTCGATGCGGACCGTGACCCCGTTCTGCGGCAACGGTTCCGCAGCCGCGGGCACGGTCGCAACACCCGTGGCCACGACGCAGCAAAGCGCAAGCGCGAAAAGACGTCTGATGCTCACAGGCCGTCACGCACCATTGCCTCGACGATCTTGACGTGCCGGTCGGCGTTGGTCTGCGAGAACTCGTTGTCGAAGTTCAGCCCGTACGGCCAGAAGTGCTGACCATCGCACTTGATCGTCGCGCCTTGACCGTCGTACTGCTTGACGAGCGCGGTGGCCTGCGGGCCGTTCCAGGTGCCGCCGCAGCCGCGCGTCCGCCAGCTCCCGTTGGTCCCGACACCGATCGTGTGCGAGATCTCGTGCAGTGCCGTACGTTCGTTCATGGAGGCGAAGGCGCCGAACCGGATCGTCCCGTTGTTGCTGCCGTCCGCCGTCGGCACCCGTGGGTCGTAGTGCGCGGTGATGCTCTTGCCCAGGCCGCTGAGCCTGTTGTAGCGGGCCACCGCGGCATTCATCGCACGCGTGATCAGGTCATACGCCCGTTGCTGGTCGGCCGTGGGGTTCTGCGCCCGCACCAATCGCCACGACAGGGTGCCCTGCACGCCCACCTCGGCGTGGGCAGGCACGGTCAGCGCCAGGGTGAGTGCCACCACCAGGCTGCTCAAGCGGAACATGTCCGTCCTCCTCATTTGGCTAGCCGAGCCGGAAGTCAGCGACACGGATGGGCGACGGAGTGCTGCCGCTGGAGATCTGCTGGTACTGCACGGAAAGAAGTCCTTGCGATGCGACTCGGGACGCGTCCACGTTCACCTCGCCGAACGCCTGCAGCGACGGCCGGTCGAACACGGTCGTCCAGTCGGTCCAGCCGCTGGACTTGCTCGCCGCCACGATCTTGCCGCGCGGCATCACCAGGTACGCGTTGTCGTTGCGGTCGAGCACGATCTTGGTGCGCTGGGTGTGGTTCGGCGGGATCGGCACCTCCATCTTGGTCCACTTTCCGTCTGCCGCACGGAACACGTGGAACGTGCGGCCGTACTGCGCGCGCTGCTGGGCGTAGTTCGAGACGCACTGGGTGAAGCGGCCGGGCACGTAGCTGATCACCACGTGCGGCCGGCCGCTGGTGTCCACCGCCTGGCTCTCCTGGTTCATCAGGCCGTGGTTCGGGTCGAGCGGGTCGGCGACCAGTCCGGGCGAGGTGACGCTGACCGGCGCGCCACCAGTGGTGCCGACGACGGTTCCCGCACCGTTGCGCCACGTGCGGCCGCGGTCGTCGCTGTAGACGTAGCCGGTGTCGTGGTTGGTCAGCCCGCCGGAGTTGCACAGCACCCCGGCATTGCCCTCACGCCAGGTGAAAGCGGCGTGCAACCGTCCACTTCGGTCGTAGTTCAGGCCGTGCAGGTACATGTTGCGGGTGGTCGACACGACGCCGTTCGGCCCGGTGTACGAGCCCGTCGCGGACGACCAGCCGCCGAGCTTGCGCCACGTGCCGGCGGAGTACTCGGCCAGCTCGTTGACGCCGTTGCCGGAACCGCCGGTGCGGTAGCTGAACTGCAGCCGGCCCTCCGGTGTCACCACGAACTGCGGGTAGGTCATCGAGCCGAGCTCGACGCCCTGGAGCGTCCGCTGCACCGCGCCGAACGACTCGGCGGTCCACCGCTGCCCGCCGATCGCGAGGCCCGGCTTGGAGCGGAAGTAGAACAAGCGCGTGTTGTGCGTGTCCAACGCGATGTGAATCGTGTTGTCCTGCGGGGAAATCCCCATCGAGATCACGTTGTGCGAGTCGTCGATGCTGAGCCGGTGCGGCAGGACGACGGTCTCCCACTGCGTGCTGCCGATGCTTCTGCGGGCGATCACGGCGTTGCGGCTCGCGGTGTACCAGGTGGCGTACTGCCGTCCCTGGTACGTGACGATCGCGTCCTGCTGGAACGAGTTGTTGTTCACCACCCCGTCGTAGGAGACGAAGTACAGCGCCGAGGGGTCGAGCAGCGTGTCGCCCACCAGGCTCACACCCGGCGCCGCATGCGCGATCCCCGGCACGGACAGAGAAGCAGCGACGACGGTCGCGGTCAGCAGATGAGCGAACATGCTCCCGGAGCGTGCAGTCGAACAAAATCGAACGCAAGAGACTGATCGTTCGATAACAGCGTCAGTGCTGTGAACGGCGCGGACCTCGTGGCCCCTTGTCGCCCCTGATCTCCAACTGTTCACTTGTGTGCACTTCTGTCTGAACATGGAGGTTCAGCGTGCGGCGCGCGATTGTTCTTGCAACAGTCATGTTGGTTGCGGCAGGTTCGATGACCCCGATCGCCGCCGCCGTCGATCCACCTCCTGACGTGCACACCTACCTCGAAGATCCGCGCCGGATCGAAGAGGGACAGGAGCCGCACCACGCTTTGTTGCTGCCGCAGAAGGACATCGCCGGGGCCGTGCGCGGGGACGAGCGCACGCCGTTCACGCAGTCGCTCGACGGCAAGTGGCGCATCGCCATGGCGGACAAGCCCGCCGACGTGCCGGCGAAGTTCTACGCCGACGACTACGACTCCTCCAGCTGGCGCACGGTGAACGTGCCGCACACCTGGCAGACCGACGGCCTGGACCACCCGATGTTCCGCAACATCGCCACCGAGGTGCAGCCGGACGACCCGCCCCGCATCCCTCGCGACGTCAACCCGACCGGTGCGTACGTCCGCGAGTTCGACGTGCCCGCCGACTGGACCAAGCGGGCGACGTTCCTGCGCTTCGAGGGCGTGACTTCCGGCTACTTCGTGTGGGTCAACGGGAAGTACGTCGGCTACGACCAGGGCGGCTACACCCCGGCGGAGTTCGACATCTCCCCCGCGCTCGAGCCGGGCCGCAACAAGATCGCCGTGCAGGTGCACCGCTGGAGCGCCGGTTCCTACCTCGAGGACTACGACCAGTGGCGGTACTCGGGCATCTTCCGCTCGGTGTCGCTGTACTCGACGCCGCAGACGTTCATCCAGGACGTGACGCTGAAGACCGACCTCGACGCCACCTACACCGACGCGACGCTCACCGCGGACGTCGAACTGGGCCGCAAGCCCGGTGGCAGCACGGGAACCCACCGCGTCACCGCCAGCCTGCGTGACGCCAAGGGCGCGGAAGTCGGTTCGGCCAGCCAAGACGTCGAGGGCAGCACGGCACGTCTGACGATGCCGGTGCGCAACCCGGCCAAGTGGACCGACGAGACGCCGAACCTCTACACCGTCGTGTTGACGCTCACCGCACCCGACGGCACGACGCACATCACCAGCGACACGACCGGTTTCCGCAAGATCGAGATTCGCAACAAGACGCTGCTGGTCAACGGCAAGCGCGTGCTGTTCAAGGGCGTCAACCGCGCGGAGACCGACCCCGACCACGGCCGGCACGTGCCGCGCAAGGCACAGGAACGCGACGTGGAGCTGATGGAACAGCTCAACGTCAACGCCGTCCGCACCTCGCACTACCCGAGCGACCCGTACTTCTACGACCTGGCCGACAAGCACGGTCTCTGGATCGACGACGAGGTCGACATCGAGACCCACAACCACGAGAACTGCTCGCGGTGGTGCCAGGCCAACCAGCCGGAGTGGCGCGACACGTTCATGGACCGGTTGATCGGCATGGTCGAGCGGGACAAGAACCACCCGAGCGTCTTCATGTGGGACACCGGCAACGAGGCCGGCCTCGGCACGCACCACTACGAGATGGCGAAGTGGCTCAAGGCCAACGACCCGTCCCGCCCGATCTACCACCAGTCGAACAACCCCGACGGTGACGCGCCGTTCGCCGACGTGTGGGGCCCACGCTACCCGTCGCCCGAACGGTTCGCCGAACAGGCGAAGAGCACGATCAAGCCGTTGATCTTCGGTGAGTACGCGCACGCGATGGGCAACAGCCTCGGCAACTTCCGGGAGTTCTGGGAGATCATTCGCGCCAACCCGCAGACCCAGGGCGGCTTCATCTGGGACTGGGCCGAGCAGAACATCAAGCAGAAGACCCGCATCGCGCCGGACACGTCCGGCAACAACATCACCGCCATGCTCGCCGGCGCGCCGAAGCTCGTCGACGGTCACCGCGGCAAGGCGTTGTCGTTGTCCGGCCTGGACGACTGGGTCGAGGTCTACCGCGACCGCAAGCTCGACATCACCGGCACCGCGCTGACGCTGGACGCGTGGGTGAAGCCGGGCAAGTGGACCGGCCAGTTCCCGATCATCGCCAAGGGCGACCACCAGTGGACGCTCAAGATGAAGAACGAGACCACGCTGGAGTTCTTCATCCACAGCGGCACGTGGCGTGCGGTGCAGGCGAAGGTGCCGGCCGACTTCTACGGCAAGTGGCACCGGGTCAGCGGCACGTACGACGGCACGGCACTGCGGCTGTACATCGACGGCGCCGAGGTCGGCACGCTGCCGTTCACGGGCACGATCGACCACTCGGCCGCCGACGTGAACATCGGCCGCGACTTCGAGATGTCGTGGAACGACCCGTCGACGGTCAGCTGGCTGTCTCGCGGTGACGTCGACGACGTGCGCATCTACAACCGCGCGCTGTCGGCGACCGAGCTCAACGCCTCCACGCCGGTCGGTGGTGCCGTGCTGGCGCTGGACTTCGACAGCGTGCAGGAACGCGGCACGCACTTCGCGTACGGCTCGACGCTGTCCGGTGTGGACGGTCTGATCAACACCGACCGCTCGTTGCAGCCGGAAGTGCTGCAGATGGCGTGGGCGCACCAGCCGATCCGGTTCGCCTACTCCGGTGGCATGCTGTCGGTGACGAACGAACGGCAGTTCATCGGCACCGACGACCTCACGTTGCGGTGGCGGGTCACCGAGGGTTCGCGGGTGGTCAAGAGCGCCGAGCAGCCGTTGCGGGTCGGAAGTGCCTCGACTGCACAGCTCTCGCTGCCGGTGCCGGTCAACGACGCCGACCGCGAACGGTTCCTGACCGTCGAAACTGTCACGTCCGACCAGCACGTGCTGGCACACGACCAGTTCTCGCTGGGCGGCAGCCGCATTCCCGGTCTGGACAAGGCGCCACTCGACTGGGCTGTCGTGTTCACCCACGAGGACACGGCGAAGGTCACCGCGACGGCCGCCGGCACCACCTACACGGTCGACAAGAAGTCCGGTGTGCTGACGTCGATCAAGGCGTGGGGCCGGGAGTTGCTGGCCAGCGGCCCGAAGCTGGACGCGTGGCGGACGCCGATCAGCAACGAGACCTACACGTGGGGCCGCGCCGAGGGCGAGGACTGGCGCAAGGCGGGCCTCGACCGGCTGGAGACCAGCGTGACCGGCGTGCGGGTGGAGAAGGACGGGCACAAGACGACCCGGATCGTCGTGGACAGCAAGGTGGCCGCGCCCGGTGTGACCGGAGCCTGGTTCGACCAGACGATGGTCTACTCGGTGGACTCGGCCGGCGTGCTGCGACTCGGACACCGCGTGACGCCGCAGGGTTCCATGCGCACGCTGCCCTACCTGCCGCGCATCGGTGTCCAGCTGTCCGTGCCCGACCGCTACCAGGAGTTCTCCTGGTACGGCCGGAAGGCGGAGAGCTACGTCGACCGCAAGGACGGCACGCCGATCGGGGTGCACTCCTCGTCGGTGGCCGACCAGTACGTCGAGTACCACCGCCCGCAGGACCACGGCAACCACACCGACACCCGGTGGGCGTTGCTCACCGACGGCCGCACGTCCGGCCTGCTGGTGTCGGGCGCTCGCGACGTCAGCGTGACGCAGTACGACGACCTCGAGCGGGCCGCGTACCCGTTCATGTTGCAGCGCAACAAGGGGTACTTCACGCTGCACGCCGACCACGCCGTGACCGGGGTCGGTGACACGCCGAACCCCGTGCGGCAGCGCAGCCAGGTCCGGCCCGACACCACCTACGAGTACACCCTCACGATGCGACCGCTGACGTCGCAGGAGGCCTGGTCAGGCAAACCGGCGGGAGCCTGACCGGAGGAGGTGGCCCTGGCGTGCACCAGGGCCACCTCTTGTTGCATATGATGTGCAAGTGCCTACGTACAGCATCAAGATGGCCGAGCTGACGGATCTCGGCGGAGCGCGGTCGGTGATGCTCGACGCGATCTACCGCGACTTCGGCACGGGGTACGTACCGGAGTGGCACGAGGACGTCATCGACCTCACCGGGTCGTACCTGACGCCGGAGCGCCACGTCCTGCTGGTCGCGGTCGACGAGGAGGGCGCGGTCGCGGCGACCGCGGCGTTGGACTCCCGCGGTCCGCGAACCCCAGAGTGGCTCGCGGACCGCTATCCGTCGGGGCGGACCGCGCAGGTGCGGCGCGTGTACGTGCGTCCAGAACACCGCCGCCGCGGCCTCGCCCGTGCGCTGGTGACCCGACTGCTCGAGTTCGCTCAGGCGGATGGCGGCTACGACGCGGTGTACCTGCACGCCTATCGCCACTCACCTGGCGCGCTCGGCCTCTGGCACACCCTCGGCGAGGTCGTGCTGGAAGAGGACGACGTGGTGCACTTCGAGCTGAAGTCTCACGCCCTTGTCCGTCCGATGTAGACGTTGCGAGCGCGGTAGACGGTCTCCGCGGTCGGACCGGGACTGCCGGACGAGCCCTCCATCTGCAGGTTGATGATCACCCACAGCGGCTTGCCGACGAAGTTCTTCCCGGTGTGCTTGGCGATCCACTTGCCGTCGAGGTAGTAGTGGATGTCGACGTCGGTGTTGTTCACCTTCGTGATCCACGCCCGGTAGGTGTGCCAGGAGCCGGGCGAGGACACGCCGACGATCGAGCTCGACACGTCGTTGGACGTGCGGAAGGTGTTGAACCAGTTCCGGTTGTCCCCCTTGAACTCCAGGATGTCGCTTTCAGGTGGCCAGCTGTTGACGCCGGTGAGCCAGAACGCGGGCCAGGTGCCCCGCGTCGACGGTGCCTGGAAGTCGCCCTTGACCTCCCAGTTGGGGAACTGGTTGGTGGCCACGACGTGTTCCCTGGCGTGGATCGCGCCGGAGTGGTAGCGGATCGGCAGGTACGGGCTGGCACCGCTGTTGCCCTCGTTCCACGAGATTCGCGTGGCCTTCAACGTCAGCACACCGCCGGACAGCGCAACGTGGTTGTGGTCGCTGGAGCTCGCGTACATCCGAGCCGTGCCGTTGTGGTCGGATCCCCAGGGATAGCGGTAGTTCCACTCCGACTCCAACGCGCCGTAGCTGCCGAAGGAGCCGGTGCTGATCACGTCCTCCCACGCCGCGGCGTTGGCGGCGGCGGGGATGCCGGTGACGAGGACGAACGCAAGTGCACTCGCTGCGATTTTCATGTTTTCACTGTCCAGCAACAAGTTGCTGGGACGTAACACGTTCGTCGATTCGACAGTGGATTCGATTCGACGTGAACGATGTGAGGGGGTGTCTCGTTCAGAACGGGTGACCGTGCAATCCCGGCGAAAGGGCACCCTGCTGTGAGAGCCGTGTTCCACGAGTCCGCCCTGCGCGACCTGCCCCCGGTGGACCGCGCGTTGTTCCAGTCGTTCGGCGCCGGGCCGATCCGGACCCCGCCGTTCCACCACATCCACCACGCCTTCGATGAGCACGCGGCACGCCACCCGGATCTGGTTGCGGTGGAACATCTCGGCGAGTCGCTGACCTACGCGGAGCTGAACCGCAGAGCCGAGTTGCTCGCCGAGTTCCTCGTCCGCGCCGGCGTACGACCAGGCGAACGGGTCGGCCTGTTCCTCACCAGGTCGATCCCGATGGTCATCGGCATTCTCGGCATCCTCAAGGCGGGCGCGGCTTACGTGCCGCAGGACGTGCGCATCGCACCGGAAGTCCACTTGCGACACATCGCCCGCACCGCGCGCATCAACTTCGTGCTCACCACCAGCGAGCACCGGTCCGCGCTCCCGGACAACCTCGGCACGGTCATCGCGATCGACCGCCTGCCCGAGGTCACCGAGTTCCGCCGCAGCCCCACCGAGGACTCGGACATCGCGGCCGTCATCTTCACCTCCGGCACCACCGGACGGCCCAACGGCGTGCAGGTCTCCCACGCCAACCTGTGCAACGTCCTGCTGACCGCGCCCGGATGTCTCGGCGTCGCACCGGGAACCAGGGTGTCGCAGCTGCTGAACATCGCCTTCGACATGGCGATGTGGGAGATCCTCGGCACCCTGGCGCACGGCGGCACACTCGTGATCCGCGGCAGCGACATCGAGCAGACCGCGAGCACCGTGGACGTCGTGATCGCCACACCCAGCGTGCTCGCGTCACTGGATCCCGTGGTGTGTCAACGAGTCCGGACGGTCGCGGTCGCCGGTGAGCGGTGCCCTCAGGCCCTGGCCGACGTGTGGGCGCGTCAGGCCGCCTTCCACAACTCGTGCGGGCCCACCGAGGTCACCATCGTCAACACCGTGCAGCGCTACGATCGCGGTGGTCCGCTGACCATCGGCCGGCCAGTGCCGAACACGACCGTGTACGTGCTCGACGAGAACCTGCGACCGTGCCGGATCGGCGAGGTCGGTGAGATGTGGGCGGGCGGCGCGTGCGTGACCGCCGGCTACCTGGGTGATCCAGTGCTGACGGCCGAACGCTACCGCCCCGACCCGTTTCTGGGCGGCGACCGCCTGATGTTCCGCACGCGCGATCTCGGGCGGTGGACGCGCGACGGCCAGCTGGAGCATCACGGGCGCACTGATGACCAGGTGAAAGTGCGCGGGTTCCGAGTAGAGCTGGACGCGGTGACGTCGGCGCTCGAAGGCGCGGTGGACTGCCGCCGGGCCACGACGTTGCTGCACGACGGCAAGCTCGTCGGGTTCATCAGCCCGGCCAGCGCGGTGCCGGAGCAGGCGCGCCGGGCCGTGGCCGAGCGGTTGCCGTACTACTGCGTGCCCACGCTGATCGTGCCGGTCGACACGTTGCCGACGACCGAGCGCGGCAAGGTCGATCGCCGGGCGTTGTTGTCGCGTTTGGACGGACAGAAGGAAACGGTGGCATGACCTCAGTTGACGTCAAGCTGCCACCTGCTGATCGGTCCTGGCGCACGCTGCTGCGGCGGCGGCCGTTCACCCACCACAACCGGCTCGTCGCCCTCGTCGTGCTGGTCAACTTGGGATTCGCGGTGTCCGACTGGGAAGACGCGACCGCGTTCGTGGTGGCCAACCTGACCCTGGCCGCGCTCATCCGCCAGCAGCTCGTGATCAACCTGCTCTTCTGGCTCGCCACCAGTGCACCGACCAGCTGGCCGCTGCGGATCCGCTGGACGCTCGGCAAGGTCTACCACTTCGGCGGCCTGCACGTCGGTGCCGCGATCTGCGCCACGGTCTGGTTCCTGGTGCTCGCCCTGACCACGACGGGCCCACCGGTGCTCCTCGCGCTGACCTGGACGATCATGGCCGTCCTCGTGCTGCTCGTCGTGCTCGCGCTGCCCCGGTTGCGGGCCAAGCACCACGACCTGTTCGAGCGGTCGCACCGGTTCGGCGGGTGGACGGTGCTCGTGCTGTTCGCCGTGCTGTCCGCCGTGCAGAACCCCGTCTTCCTCTGGCCGCTGGCGCTCGTGGTGGCCAGCGTGGCGTTGCCGTGGCTGAGGTTGCGGCGGGTTCCTGTGCACATCGTCAGCCCGTCACCGCACGTCGCGCTCGTGTCGTTCGACCACGGCGTCACGCCGTTCGCCGGCTCGTCGACGACGGTGAGCCGCAACCCGTTGCTGGAGTGGCATTCCTTCGCCAACGTCCCGGCTCCGGGCCGCAGCGGATTCCGGCTCACGATCTCCCGCGCGGGCGACTGGACCGCGAAGTTCATCGCCGACCAACCGAGCCGCGTGTGGGTCAAGGGCATCCCGACCGCGGGCGTCGGCAACATCGACAAGCTGTTCACCAGGGTGGTGTGGGTCGCCACCGGCAGCGGCATCGGGCCCTGCCTGCCGCACCTGCTGGCCGGTGACACGCCGTCGGTGCTGGTGTGGTCGACCCGCAACCCGCGCCGCACGTACGGGGACGCGCTGGTGGACGAGATCCTCGGCGTGCAGCCGGACGCCGTCGTCTGGGACACGGAGAGCCAGGGCAAACCGGACCTGGTCGCGCTCGCGTACGACGCCTGCAAGCGCTTCGACGCCGAGGCGGTCATCTGCATCTCCAACAAACCCACCACCTGGCAGGTCGTCGAGGAACTGGAGTCGAGAGGGATTCCGGCCTACGGCGCGATCTGGGACTCGTGAGGAGACCACTGTGGACTATCAGACCCTCGCACTCGACGAACACGACGGCATCCTCACGGTGACAGTGCACCGCCCACCCGCGCGCAACGCGTTGTCCCAGCTGACACTCACCGAACTGCGCGACCTCTTGACGGGCTTGAGCGGTCCGCGCGCACTCTTGCTCACCGGTTCGGAAGGGCCGGCGTTCATCGCCGGGGCGGACATCCGGGAGATGGCCACGATGACGCCGGAGGAGGGCGAGGCGTTCGGCGCCCTGGGTCAGGAGGTGACGCGGCTGATCGAGACGTTGCCGGTGCCGGTCATCGCGTGCGTGGACGGCTATGCGCTCGGTGGCGGCTGCGAGATGGCCATGGCGTGCGACTTCATCTACGCCACCCGCAAGGCCGTGTTCGGTCAGCCGGAGGTGTTGCTGGGCCTCATCCCCGGCTTCGGCGGCTGCGTCCGGCTGTTCCGCCGGGTCGGCGTGGCCAAGGCGCGCGAGCTGATCTACTCGGGGCGCCGCGTCGACGCCGTGGAAGCGCAGCGCCTCGGGCTGGTCAACGAGGTCTTCGACAGCCGGGACGAGATGTTCGCCGCCGCGCGGCTGGTGCTCGCCGACATCGCAGCCAACTCCCCCGTCGCCGTCTCCACCTGCAAGTCGGTGATCAACGCCGTGGACGGCCTCGGCGTCGAGGAGGGGCTGCGGGTCGAGCTCGACGCGTTCCGAGCGGCCTTCACGACCGACGACATGCGCGAGGGCACAGCGGCGTTCCTGGCCAAGCGCACGCCCGAGTTCTAGGGGTGCGCCATCAACACCGACCACAGCACCCTGCTGCGGGCACTGCACGACGGCCACGCCGACGCGCTCTGGCGCTACGCGCTCCGCCTCACCGGTGACGAGCAGCTCGCCCAGGACGTCGTGCAGGAAGCGCTGCTCCGTGCGTGGCGCAATCCCCGCATCCTCGAACAGGGCACCGCGGCCTCGAAGGCGTGGCTCTACGCCGTGGCCCGCAACTTCGCCATCGACGAGTGCCGCAGCGCCCGTGCCCGCAGGGAAATCGGCTCGGAACGCCTGCCGGAACGCTCGCGGTCCGACCACACCGACACGACGCTGGACGCCTGGCTGATCGCCGAGGCGCTGTCACAGCTCAAACCCGAGCACAAGGTGGTGATCGTGCGTGCGTACTACCGAGGTGAATCGGTGGCCGAACTCGCCCGCGCCCTCGACGTACCGCAGGGCACGGTGCGGTCGCGGCTGCACTACGGCCTGCGCGCACTGCGGCTCGCACTGGAGGAGAACGGGGTGACCGGGCGGTGACATGCCCGTTCCGCGAGTGGGACGTGGCCTACGTGCTGGGGTCGCTGTCCTCCGACGACCGGCAGGCCTACGAAAGCCACCTCGCCGCGTGCCCGCCCTGCGAGCACGAGGTGTGCCGGATCGCGGGCACGGCGGGTCTCCTGTCCCGCGTGCCCGCGACGTGGGCGGTGGACCTCGCCGCCGCCCCACCGGTGCCGGCCGCGGTCCTGCCCGGTCTCGCCCGGGCGGCGCGACGGCAACGCCTGGTGGTGACGGCGACCGCGGTGCTGATCACGGCGCTGATCGGCGCGGTGCTGGCCTTCCTGTTGTGCCCGTAGGTGCGTTGGTCAGCACCTCGCGTCAGTCGTGCGGCGACTTCCCGTCAGCCGGATCGTGCACGTCCAGCCGCCCGCACATGCCGAACCGCTGCGGACCCTCCGCCCGCATCACGTGGATGTCGGCATCGGCCAGGTGCCCGATGTCGCCATCCCGCAACCGGTCCAGCTGCTCGCCGGTGCGCTCGGCCGACGCCAGCGCACCGGCCCGCCACCGCTTCTCCCAGTCGTCCAGCACGCCCTGCTTCAACCGCACGGCCGCGCGGTAGAAGTCGTCCAGCGCGTCCTCCCCGGCCTCGACCCGCCGGCGCAACTCCAGAAACCCCTCCAGAGCGAGGTCCCGACGCCGGCGAGCAGACTCCTCGTCACCGGCATGGGCGTGCGCCGCGTAGTCCCCCGCCAACACCTCCGGGGGGAACGTGAACACCGCGTCGCCGGCCTCGGGCAGGCCGCTGTTCTGCATGATCACGAGGATCCGCAGGTTGTCGTCGTTCACCAGGCGGTGGATGGTGCCCGGCGTGAACCAGGCGACCGTGCCCTCCCGCAACGGCGTAGCAGCGAACCCGCGGCGGGTCAGCGTCTGCACCGACCCCTCTCCCCCGACGACGAAGTAGCACTCCGCGCAGGTGAGGTGGACGTGCGGCGACCCTCCGCACAGCCCGTCCACCGTCGGCCAGTCGTACACCCGCAGGCCGGAGATTCCTACACCGCCGGGAAACGGCGTCACCACGGGTTGTCCTCCACATAGGACTCCAAGCGGTCCCGGTCCCACTCACCGGAGGCGATCACGAGCCGGTACCGCAAGGTCAAGGACTCGCCGGGCGGCAGCTCCACCGTGTCGAAGAAGGCGAACGACGGGTTGACCGCCGCAAACGGGGTGCTGCGCACGAACCAGTGCGTGCCCTTGTTGTCCGGGTGGTCCACGAACAGCAACGTCGACGCGCGGTCCACCTCGTCGTGCTGGCCGACGAACGCGAGCCAGCGCGCGGCCTTGCCCATCATCTCCTGCCCGGATCCGCCGTCGGCCGCGATGACCGTGCCCTCGGTGAACGAGCGCGGGCCGCGCCAGAAGAAGCCGGTGTAGCCCGCGAGCTCACGGCCGTTGGTCGTCGGGCTGCCGAAGATCAGCGGCTCCGAGCGAAGGTTCGTCAAGGTGGTGCTGAACTCCAGCGTCCACGAGTCCTCGAAGACGTCGCGCACCTCGAACGAGCGCGTCTCGTGCACCCAGTGCTGGCCCGCCTCGGTGAACCACGACAGCAGCTCGTCGAACCGCAGCCCGTCGTCCGAGACCACGAACTCCTCGTGCCGCATGCTGCCGACGTTCGGCAGCGCCACGTACCCCTGGTCGCGCACGTACGTGACGCCGCCCCAGAAGTTCTCGCCCGACACGTCGGTCGCGGTCATCTGCACGCCCTTGTGCCAGCGGTGGTCGTGCGGCCGGAACGCCGTCACCACGTCGCCGGCCAGGGTGCGCACCGGGTGCAGGTAGGGCTTCGGTCCCTCGAACGCAGGTGTCGTCGTCGGCGTGTGCACGTAGGTGAAGAGCTCGACGTCGCCCACCGACACGACGAGCACCTCGTCGTCCTGCCGAGTGATCACCGGGCGTTCGCCCATGGGGCACCGATTCCTTCCATCGTCGCGTAGAACGGGCTGTCCGGGCCGATCTGACCGGCCTTCACCACGGTGCCGGTGAACGCCGAGGCGTACAGCGCCGCGATGAACTCCATCGTGTTCCGCGTGTCCGCCAGCGTCACCGGCGGCGTCTCACCACTGTCCAGGGCGTCGAGGAACGCCGCCAGCTGACCTGGATGACCGCTCGCCGTCTCAGATCGTTCCGCGTCCCAGAGAGCCACCACGTCGTCCTGGCCAGGCGCGGGAGTCACCGTCCAGTCCGCGTCGGTGTAGCCGTAGAGGTGCTCGACCTCGACCGTGGCGCGCTCGAAGTCGAACCTCAGCTCCGAGGTCTCCCGCGGCGACAGCAAGGAGTTCACCACCGAAGCCACCGTGCCGTCGGCGAACGTCACCAACGCCATCGAGACGTCCTCGGTCGCGACCGCACGCGCCTGCCGGGCGGCCACGGCCCGGATCTCCTGCCACGGACCGAGCACCGACAGCATCAGATCGAACTGGTGGATGCCGTGGCCCATCGTCGGGCCACCGCCCTCGCTGTCCCACGAACCACGCCACGGCACCTCGAAGTAGGCGTCGCCGCGGTACCAGAGCGTGTCGCACTTCGCGACCAGCGACCGGCCGAGCACACCCTCGGCGACCATCCGGCGCAACCGGACCGCGGCCGGGCCGAAGCGGTGCTGGAACACCGTCGCGACCCGGCCGGTCGAGGTCCGCTCGGCCGCGATCAACGTGTCGATCTCGCTCAACGACAACGCCGGCGGCTTCTCCACGAGCACGTTCACATTCGCGGCCAGGCATTCGAGCGCCAACGGCACGTGAGAGCGCGGCGGGGTGCACACGTGCACCACGTCCAGGTCCTCGATGTCGAGCAACGTCGCGAGCCTGGGGTGCACTCGCGGCACGCCCCACTCCTCGGCGAACGCCGTCGCGCGGGCCTCGTCCACGTCCACCACCGCGACCAGCTCGATGCGATCACCAGCCGCCCGCAGTGCCTCGGCGTGACTCGACGCGATCGCGCCTGTGCCCACGATGGCCGCGCGCCTCACTTCGCCGCGTCCACTTCGGACTGGACTTCCTTGATGAACGACGCGGCCGCCGCATCAGGGGTGGTCCGGCCGAACAACACGTCCTCGGTGTGCCGCTTGAGGATCGTGTCGAGGGTGCTGGCACCGTTGGGGGTGATCCTGGGCGGGTCGCTGACGGGCACGGTGTCGAGGTACTCCTTCGCCGCCTTGTCGGTTTCCTTGAGCTGGCCCGCGATCGCCTCGCGGATCTTCAGGTTCGCGGGCACGCCGCGTTCGGTCAGCAGGATCTTCGCCGCTTCCTCGTCGTTGGCCAGGAAGCTCACGAACGCCGCCGCTTCCGCCGGGTGCTTCGAGCGCGCCGACACCGACCAGAACATCGACGGCTTGTAGTAGGCGCCGCGAGCCGAACCCTGCGTCTCACCGGGCAGCCGCAGCAGCTTCAACTTGGCACCGCTCGCTGCCGTCAACGCAGTCAGCTGGGTGTTCCACCACAGGCCGAACGCCGCGGTGTTGGTCGCCGTCGCGGACTGGTTCAGCCCGGCGGAGGCCTTCTCGATGGTCACTGACGGCGGTGCTGCGACGCCGGTCTTGGACAGGTCCAGGATGTACTGCCAGTACTGGGTCGCGATCTCGGGCGGCAGCACGACCTTGCCCTGCGCGTCGAACATCGCCTTGCCCTGCTGCCGCGCCCGGATGCTGAGCCCGGCCGCGTCGTTGATGCCCGGCGACTGCACGCCGAACACCTGACCGCCGCCGGCCTTCGACACCTGGTCGCCGATCTTCTTCAGGTCGTCCCACGACCACTTCGTGTCGTCGGGCACCGGGATGTTGTACTTCGCGAGCAGGTCGGTGTTGACCATGATCGAGTACATGCCCAGGCCCACCGGCAGCCCGTACTGCTTGCCGTCGATCGCGCCGGTGGCGAGCGCCTTCTGGTCGAAGTTCGCCGTGTCGAGGTGCTTCTTGGCCTCGTTCAGGTCCAGCAACGCACCGCGCTCGGCGTAGGAGGCGATGTACAGCTCGTCCATCTGCATGATGTCCGGCGCGTCGTTGGCCGCCATCGTCGTGGCGAGGCTGTCCCAGTACCCGTTCCACTCCTTGAACTCACCCTTGATGGTGATGTTCGGGTGCTTCTTCTGGAACATCTCGATGACCTGCTGGGTCCGCTTGTGCCGGTCGTCCGCGCCCCACCAGGAGAACCGCAACGTCACCTTCTCCGTCGTCAGGTCGCCACCCGCGTCGGAGCCGGAACCGCAGGCCGCGAGCAGCGACGCGGTCAGTGAGAACAGGACCGTTAACGCCGTGCGGCGGCGCACACCTGTGACCATGTCCGTTCCTTTCGGCTACTTGCCACCGGTCGTGGCGATCCCCTTGACGAGGTACCGCTGGCCGATGAGGAAGGCGAGGAAGATCGGGAGCAGCGACACGACGCTCATCGCGAACTGCGAGCCCCACGACGTGGCGACCGTCGAGTCGACGAACGAGCGCAGGGCGACGGGCACGGTGTACATGTCCGGGTCCGTCAGGTAGATCAGCTGGCTGAAGAAGTCGTTCCACGTCCAGATGAACGTGAAGATCGTCGTGGTGGCGAGCGCGGGTTTCATCAGCGGCAGAACGATCTGCAGGAAGATCCGCGGGTGGCCGCAGCCGTCGATGCGCGCCGCCTCGTCCAGCTCGCGCGGCAGGCCGCGGATGAACTGCACCATCAGGAACACGAAGAACGCGTCCGTGGCGAGGATCTTCGGCACGATCAGCGGCAGGAACGTGTTCACCCAGCCGATCTGGGAGAACAGCACGTACTGCGGCACGATGATCACGTGGATCGGCAGCATGATCGTGCCGAGCATGATGCCGAACCACCACCGCTTGCCGCTGAAGTTCAGCCGGGCGAAGGCGTAGGCGGCCATCGAGCACGACACGAGGTTGCCGATGATGCAGCCGAGCACCAGGATCGTCGAGTTGACCAGGTAGGTGCCGAACGACGGGGTGAGGGCGTTCCAGCCCTCCACGTAGTTCTCGGTCTGCAGGCTGTCGAGGATCAGGCCGGGACTGCGGAAGATCTCGTCGCCGGGACGCAGCGAGCTCGCGATCATCCACAGCACCGGGTACAGCATCACGAACCCGATCAGGATCAGGCCGAGGTGCTTGGCCGGCACGGACAACCGGCGCCGCAGATCAGTCGTCATAGAACACCCAGTACTTCGCCGCCCAGAAGTTGATCGCGGTGAACGCCGCGATGATCAGGAGCAGGAACCAGGCCAGCGCCGACGCGTAACCCATGTCGAACCGGCTGAAACCCTGCTGGTACAGGTAAAGCGTGTAGAACATGGTCGAGTCGGACGGCCCACCCGTGCCACCGGAGACGACGAACGCCTGGGTGAACGACTGGAACGCGTGGATGATCTGCAGCACCAGGTTGAAGAACAGGATCGGCGACAGCAGCGGCAGCGTGATCCGCCAGAACTGCGACCACTTGCTGGCGCCGTCGATCGCGGCGGCCTCGTAGTAGACCGCCGGGATCTGCCGCAGCCCGGCCAGGAAGATGATCATCGGTGAGCCGAACGTCCACACGTTCAGCACGATGAGCGTCGAGAGCGCCGTGTCCGGGTCGGAGATCCAGCCCTTGCCCTCGATGCCGAAGAAACCCAGCACGCGGTTCAGCAGGCCCTCGGCTCCGAAGACCTGGGTCCACAGCACCGCGATCGCCACGCTCGAACCGAGCAGCGAGGGCAGGTAGAACGCCGAGCGGTAGAACGCGAGCCCGCGCAGGCCCCGGTCGAGCAGCAGCGCGACGCCCAGCGCGCACGCCAGCTGCAGGGGCACGGAGACGAGCACGTAGGTGAACGTGACCCCCAGCGCGTTGTGCAACCGCTCGTCGCTGAAGATGCGGGCGAAGTTGTCGAACCCGATGAACTTCGGCGGCTGGATCAGGTTGTACTTGGTGAAGCCCAGGCCGAAGGACGCGAGCACCGGACCGACCGTGATGAAGAGCAGTCCGGCGAACCAGGGGGCGAGGAACCAGAACGCCGCCTTGTTGTCGCGCTTGCGCACCTGCGCGCCGCCGTGGCGCAGCTGACGCAGTTCGTCTAACGCGCTCATGAACCCCTGACCCCGTCGGCTGGAAAACGCTTTCCGGAGTCTGCATCGGGGCTTCCCGAGCGTCAAGCAAGGCTGTCGAACAACGTCGAACGGCCTTGTCGAACGGAGACGCACCCGTTCGACAAGGCCGTTCGAAAACAGTCCTTTGTGGACTAACTCAGGACGCGCACCGAGAGGCCCGCCAGGCTGTACTGCGGCTGCACCCGACGTCCACCACCAGCCACGGTGATCTGCGCGAACCGGCCGGTCAGCACGGGCGCCGCGAGCACAGGAACGACCACTCCGGCAGGCACGTCCTCCAGCGTGATCTCGAGCGTGCAGCCACTGGCCAGAGAGATCGGCCGGCCGGAGGTCAGCGGCGCACAAGCACCCCTGCGCACGGTCACCGCCAGCACTGATCCGGTCCCCTGCCGGTAGCCGCGCACCCGGACCGCGCTTTCCAGCCGCAGGGTGCCCGAACGCAGCTCGACGTCGCCCTTGCCCAGCGAGGAGGCCGATCCGGCCACGAGCGTGCCGCCCTCGATCCGGGTCGCGCCGGTGTAGCTGTTGGTGCCGGCCAGCGTCAGCGTGCCGCTGCCGCGCTTGACCAGACCGCCGCGGCCGTCGATCGAGTTGTGCCAGGTGTCCGCGGCGTGGAAGCCGCCGCGGTTGGCGTCCATGTCGACGCGCACGTCCGAGTCGAACGCGCCGAAACCGTCGGCCGCGGCGAAGAGGTTGAGCCTGCCCCACTGCTCGGGGCCGTCGAGCAGCGCGTGCCCCGGCGCCAGCGCGGTCGTGCGCAGGACCTCCCGCCGCTGGTTCGCGGTGAGGTACGGCTGCCGGGTCTCCAGCAGCACCTCCGCACCCTTCGGCACGGTCATCGGGATCCGCTTCCCGGTCTTGGGCAACCCGTAGGTGAGCAGGGGCTCGACGAGCGCGGCGTTGGCCTCGCGGTCGGCGTACGGGTCGGTGGAGCTGTCCGCCGAGTGCGCGTACTCGACCAGGTCAGCACCGACCAGCTGCCGGAAGTACTCGCTCGCCTGCGTCCTGGCAGCGGCCTTGAGCGTGGCGTTCTGCGGGTCGGCCAGCGTCGCGGCCGCCAGCGCGGTGGCCAGGGTCCGGCCGCCGATCACGTCCACCGGCGAGTGCATGCCCGCCACGATCCGCATGTCGGCCAGGTCGAACGCCCTGGTCACCAGCTCCTGGAAGCGCTCGGGGATCGCGTAGGCGAGCGCCAGGCATGCCAGGTGCAGCGCGTTGGTGTGCCCGCTCGGGTAGCCGCCGTCCTCGGCCGGCTTCTGGCTGCGCTGGCGCAGCAGCTGCGGGGCGACGACGACGTCGGTGCGGTACACCGGATAGCCGAGCTCGTCGGTCTCCCCGGTCGGGGCGACCTCGCTGTCCGGGCTCAGCCGCCACGGCCGCGGGTACTGGTAGGCGAACTTCGACGGGTTGCCGGAGGCGAACTGCCCGCGCACGGTGTTGACCAGGAGCACGACCTGGCCCAGCGCGGAGTCCGGCGAACCGGCACCGAGCGCCGAACCGGCAGGGGCGTCCGGCGGCAGCTTCTCGTCCACAGTGGACGGCGGCGTGCCGTCCGGCGCGGAGGTGATGCCGGTGACGGCCTTGGCGCCCGTCTTGTACAACTCGGCGAGCGGGCCGAGTCCTCCGATTGCCGCGTAGCTCTGGTGCTGACGGTCCACGATGAACGCTCGCTTGGCCTGATCGGCGGTGCGCGCCCCGGTGATCCGCGCGACGTGGCGGACGTTCGCCCTGAGCACGTTCCGGTTGAGCACGACTCCGTTGTCCCAGCCGCTGCCGGTGCGCCAGAGGTCCTGCATGCCGGACAGGGCGCGAACCGCCGCGTTCGTCTCCGGTGTCTGGTTCGCCAGCACGTTCGTGCGGTAGGAGTCGACGAAGGGCGCCGCGCCCGTCGGCAGCTCGGCGGCACTCGCCTCCAGAGCCCGGTCCAGCGCGGTCGGGCCGACCAGCAGGCCGGCGGACAGCATGGCCGAACGACGCAACAGGGTTCTGCGGTCGAACCCTTCAGCGGTGGTCATGTTAACGCTCCCAATGGTCCTCGAAGGACACTGTGGCGGCACGGCGATTTTGGTGCACAATACGCAACGGAACGTGACCGTACTCGAAGTAGAGGTGATGTGAGCGTTAACAGTTCACGCGACGCTGAGCCGCAGCACCGGCTCGCCGCCCACATCACCGGCCGGGTGTCCCACCAGTGCGGTGAAGAACGGGGTGCGCACCCGCACGCCGTCGAGCGGCTCGTCGGCCGACACCTCGAACGCGCCGGGATCGGTTCCGTAGCAGAGGGCGAAGACGGCCCGGCCGTGCGGCGCGTCGGCGATCGGCTCGGCCAGCACGTGGTTCGTCGCGATCACCCGGCGCCAGCCCTCATCGGGGTTGCCGTAGCCCCTCGGGTCGTCGCCGAGCCAGAACGACAGCTGCTCCTGGGTCATCCCGGCGGTCCGCGGGTTGTTGAAGTACGCGGGACCGTCCGGCGGGTTCTCCACCCGCAGACCGGCGGCCGAGCTCAGCGCCAGCCCGCCCGCGAGCAGCGTTCCCTTGGTGGGCAGCGCTCGCCACGCCTCGGCGAGGTCGAACGGTTCCCCGTCCGGCTCGCTGACCGTCCGGATGCGACGTTGCCGCGCGCCTTCCGCGCTCGCGTAGGGCAACCCTGCGAGGAAGGTCAGCTCCGCGTTCAGGGGCAGCGCGGTGCGGTCGAGCACGGCGATCAGGCAGAGGCGTTCGCCGTCGGTGACGTAGAGCTGCTGCACGGAGAGCATGACCTGGTCGCAGGTCACCACGGCCTTGGTCACCAGCTTGGCGCCCAGCCCGCCGTCGGTCACGTCCCGCACGCGGACCGGGCCGAGCGGCCGGGTGAGCAGCGTCCTCCTGCCGTCGGCGTAGCGCACCAGCGGTCCGATGCCGTGCTGGTGGTCGACGATCGACTCGATCACCGCGGTGCCGCCGGCGTCGATCAGGTACGGGGTCAGCTGCCCGGTGAGCGACACCGAGACCTCCCCGTGCCGCAGCGAGTAGCGGGTGTGCACGGGTTTCCCGGACGGCGCGCGGTACCACCGGTGCTCGTCGAGGAAGAACCACACGGTGGCGAACGCGAAGTGCCCGCTCGGCACGCCGGGCGTGGCGGCGCAGTAGTGGGCCACTCGCCGGTCGCCCAGGTAGCGGCCGAGCTCGGCCCCGATGCGGCCGCTGAAGAACCGCAGGCCGAGCATGCCCTCGCAGCCGCAGTGCTGCTCGCTGTAGCGGGGCCCGCCGTAGTCGAAGCCGCGCGCCGACAGCCGCATCTCCAGGTGCCGCGCGATCTCGTCGCCGTCGTCGAGGAAGCACTGCTCGCCGCTCACCTGGTAGGCCCTCGCCAGGAACGTGAGGGAGATCGGCAGGTAGTTCTGGTCGTGCCCGGCGCCGTGCTCGACCGGCAGCCGCAGCTCGCGGTCGACGATCCGCTTGGCCCTGATCTCGCTGTGGTACAGGAACATCGCGACGTCCACGATGGACTTTTCGGACAACAGCCGCCCGAGCGTCAAACCGGCCACCACGGCACCGATCGCCTGGTTCGCCGTCTGCTGGGGGTTGAACATGCTCGCCTCGGTGAGCCAGCGCCAGTAGCCGACCGCCACCTCCGACAAAGCTGCCCACTGGCCCTCGGTGATCACCTCGCGGCCGAACTCGAGCACGTTCACCGCGTGCAGCAACGCCCACACGGTGCTCGGCCAGTCGCCGAACGGATGTTCGCCGGTCTCGAGAACGTAACGGGCGTACGGCAGACCGCTGTCCCGCACGAGCAGGAACGGCTCGCCGGGGTTGTCGGTGCGGAAGACCCGTTCGGCCAGCACGAAGTCCAGCCCGCGCCGTGCGGCGTCGCGCAGCTCGGGATCACGGCGGTCGCCGCGGCGCCAGGCCAGGCACAGCAACGACACCACGCCCAGCGTCATGTCACCGATGTCGTCGACGACGGACTGATCTTCGAAGTTCCCGTCGGGCCGCTGGCGCGCGATCGCCTGGCCCACCGCCTCGGCGAGCACCACCCGCAGCTCTCCGTCGTCGTCGGGCAAGTCGTGCACACTGGCGTGCTGGCTCGGCAAATACACCGCGGCGGCGGTCATCGGTACTCCTCGCGGGGCGCTCGCCCAAGATCGTCAGCAGTGGTGGGCGTGCGTGGCCGGAGTGGGTTCCCTCCCCTTCGTTCTCGTGGGCGTTGCGGCTGGGACCCGCCTCGTTGGTTTAAACGTAAACTTGTTCACCCGGCCGGAGTCAACCCTCAAGTTTCGAAAACTCCTTGGGGAACAAGGTTCCCAGAAGATCTTCTTGACAGCCGGGTAGCCGGTTCCTACAGTCCCGGAAAGCGCTTTCCAGATCCCTGGGACGGACCAACGGAACTGCGCCGTGCGTGGCATCGAGCCCTCGGCTCACCGGTCCATCAATGACGTCCCAGGAGTGGCTCACATGTCGGAGAACAGCGGCACCGCCGTGCTCGATCCGCCGGTCACCGACCGACCGCCCGCACCCGTGCGGCGCAAGCGCAAGCGCCACAAGCACAACCTCGCGGGCTACGGCTTCCTCGCGCCCTGGCTGATCGGCCTGTTCGCGTTCACCCTGATCCCGATGGTGTACTCGCTGTACCTGTCGCTGACGAAGTTCGACCTGCTCACCGCTCCACAGTGGATCGGTTTCGACAACTACGTCCGGTTGTTCTCCGATGAGCGGTATCTGCAGTCCATCAAGGTGACGCTGCTCTACGTGGTGGCGTCGGTGCCGCTCAAGCTCGCCGCCGCGTTGCTCGTGGCCGTGGCGCTCAACCGCGGGCTGAAGGCGCTCGGCTTCTACCGGGCAACGTTCTACCTCCCGTCGCTGCTGGGCGCGAGCGTCGCGGTGTCCGTGATGTGGCGGCAGATCTTCTCGAAGGACGGACTGGTCAACCAGTTCCTCGGGCTGTTCGGCGTCGAGGGCGCGGACTGGATCGGCGACCCGCGGTACGCGATGTGGACGCTGGTGCTGCTGGCCGGCTGGCAGTTCGGCACCCCGATGCTGATCTTCCTGGCCGGGCTCAAGCAGCTGCCGCAGGACCTCTACGAGGCGGCGGCCATCGACGGCGCCGGCCGGTTCACGGTGTTCTTCAAGATCACGCTGCCGCTGCTGTCCCCCATGGTCTTCTTCAACCTCGTGCTGGAGACGATCAACGCGTTCCAGACGTTCACACCGGCCTACGTCATCTCGAACGGGCTGGGCGGTCCGATCGACTCAACCCTGCTCTACACGCTTTACCTGTACCTCAAGGGATTCGGCAGCATGCAGATGGGCTACGCCTCCGCGATGGCGTGGGTGCTGTTCCTGGTGATCGGCCTGTTCACGGCGGTCTACTTCTGGTCGGCCCGGAGGTGGGTGAACTATGCGGAGTAAGAAGAGCCACTGGCGGGCGCACGCCGTGCTGATCGTCGTGCTCGTGGCGATGATCTACCCGATGGTCTGGCTGGTCGGCGCGTCGTTCAAGCCGGAGAACCAGATCTTCAGCACGATGAACCCGCTGCCACTCGCGGTCACCCTCGCCAACTACATCAGCGGCTGGACGGCCACGGGCACCTCGTTCACCGTCTACCTGGGCAACTCGCTGACGGTCTCGCTCTGCACGGTGATCGCGAACGTGGCCTCCTGCTCGGTGGCGGCCTACGCGTTCGCCCGCCTGGACTTCGCGTTCCGCAGGTTCTGGTTCGGGCTGATGCTCGGCACGATGATGCTGCCGTTCCAGGCGACCCTGATCCCCCAGTACACGATCTTCTTCAACCTGAACTGGGTCAACACGTTCCTGCCGCTGGTGGTGCCGTACCTGCTGGCCTACGACGCCTTCTTCATCTTCCTGATGGTGCAGTTCATCCGCGGCATCCCTCGCGAACTGGACGAGGCGGCGGCACTGGACGGCGCCGGCCACGTCCGGGTGTTCTTCAGCGTCATCCTGCCGCTGCTGAAACCGGCGTTGCTCACCACCACGATCCTGACTTTCATCTGGACGTTCAACGACTTCCTGCGTCAGCTGGTCTACCTGTCCGACCACTCGCGCTACACCGCGCCGCTGGGTCTCAACGCGTTCGTCGACCGTGCCAGCGGGTCCAGTTACGGCGGCATGCTCGCGATGTCGGTGGTCACGCTCGTGCCCACCGTCGCCGTCTTCCTCGTCTCACAACGCCGTCTCGTCGAGGGCGTCGCCACCACCGGCATCAAGTAACGCCTTTTCGCCGCCAAGAAAGGGAAACACATGTCCATTTCCAGGAGAGGCCTCTTCGGCCTGGCCGGTGGTCTCGCCGCCGCCTCCGTCGCCGGGTGCGGTTTCGCGCCCACCAGCAGTGGCGGCGCGGCGAACAACTCGCTGACCTTCCGCTGGTGGGGCGGCGAGGCGCGAAACAAGGCGTACCAGAGCGCCCTGCAGATCTTCACGCAGAAGAACGGCACCAAGGTCGACGCCCAGTACTCCGGTTACGACGGGTACTTCAACAAGCTCAACACCGAGTTCGCCGGCGGCAACCCGCCGGACCTCTTCCAGATGGACACCGCACTCGTCAGCACCTACGCGGCCAAGGGCGTGCTGACCGATCTCTCCCAGTACATCCCGAACACGATCCACCTGGACACCCTCTACCAGGCGGTACGCGGGGCCGGCGCGGTCGGCGGCAAGACCTACGGCGTGCCGTCCGGGTCCGGCTACGCACCGGTCCTCTACGACAAGACCCTCTTCGAGCAGGCCAAGATCCCAGTCCCCACCGACACCTGGACGTGGGACGACTTCGGCCGCATCGCCGGTGAGATGTCGAAGGCCATGGGACAGGGCAAGTACGGTGCCCTGGACGCGTCCAAGGACGACTCCGGCGCACTGCAGCCGTGGCTGCGGCAGCGCGGCAAGGACCTCTACAACGACGAGGGCAAGCTCGCGTTCACCAAGGACGACCTCGCCGAGTGGTTCGCCATGTGGGACAAGCTGCGCAAGGCCGGTGCGATCTGCCCGCCCGAGATGCTGGCCAACACCGACTCCGCGGCCGGCAACCACCCGCTGATCTCGGGCAACATCGCGATGACCACCGGCTGGGGCCTCGCGCAGATGCAACCGCTGACCCAGCACACGCTCGACATCGTGGTGGTGCCACGCGGGAGCAACGGCAAGACGGGACAGGCGCTCAACGGCGGCGTGCTGCTGTGCATTCCGGCCAAGAGCAAGAACCCGGAGGCTGCGGCCAAGCTGATCGACCTCTTCGTGAGTGACGTCGACGCGATCAAGGCGATGGCCCTGTCGCGCGGCATCCCGCCGTCGTCCAAGGCGCTGGAGGCCTTGACACCGTCGCTGAGCGCGGCGGACAAGCGGGACGTCACGTACTCGCAGTACGTCGCCGACGAGGTGGCGAAGGACGGCCTGCCCAACGCTCCGACCGCGCCGCCCGGTTACAACGACGCGAAGACGGCACTGGACGCGGCGGCCAAGCAGGTCGCGTTCGGCAAGATGTCGATCCCCGACGCGGTCGCGCAGTACTTCCGCGACGCCGAGGCAGCACTCCAAGGGGCCAAGTAACACCGTGGTGTCAGTTGAAAGCACGGATCTGTTCGTCGGCCCGGTTTCCGCGCCACACCAGCTGATCAGGGTCACGATCACCGTGCCGCGACCCGAACCGGTGTGGGTGCGGATCACCGGGCCCCTGGTCCGCACACCGGAACCCGTGCGGGTGGCGGCAGGCCAGGACGAGGTCGTGGCCGAGGTCGGCGTGGTCTTCTCCGCGCCGACCACGGCGGGCACGACCTATCCGGCGACCGTGCTCGTCGCGCCGGTCAGCGGTGCTCCCCCGTTCGCCTGGGACGTCACGGTGACCGTCGCGGAGACCGGGTGGACGATGTGGATGGTCTCGCACTTCCACTACGACCCGGTGTGGTGGAACACCCAGGCGGGCTTCACCGAGACGTGGCTCGACCTGCCGGGCGCGCAGGCGAAGCGGATGCCGTTCCAGCTCTCGGCGTTCGACCTGGTGCGTGCTCACCTCGACGCGGCGCGGCAGGACGAGGACTACCGGTTCGTGCTCGCCGAGGTCGACTACCTCAAGCCGCACTGGGACGCGTTCCCCGGTGACCGGTCCGACCTGCGGCGGTTCCTGCGCGACGGCAGGATCGAGATCGTCGGCGGCAACTACAACGAGGCCAACACGAACCTGACCCATCCGGAGTCGACCGTGCGCAACGCGGTCTACGGCGTCGGGTTCCAGCGGGACGTGCTGGGCGCCGATCCGCAGAGCGCCTGGATGCTCGACGTGTTCGGGCACGACCCGTCGTATCCGGGGCTGATGGCGGACGCGGGGCTGACGTCGAGCGTCTGGGCGCGCGGCCCGTGGCACCACGTCGGGGCCAAGCGGCACACCGGCGACATCACCAGGATGCAGTTCCCGTCCGAGTTCGAGTGGATCTCGCCCAGCGGCCGCGGCGTGCTCACGGCCTACCTCGCCGACCACTACGTCGCCGGCTGGGACATCGAGCGCAAGTCCACTTTGGACGAGGCGATGGCGGAGGCGTACCGGCAGTTCAGCACGTTGCGCAAGGCCGCGGCCACCCGCAACGTCCTGCTGCCGGTCGGGCACGACCACAACGTGCCGTCCCGGTTCTGCACCGAGATCCACCGCGAGTGGAACGCTCGGTACGTCTGGCCGCGCTTCGTCGTCGGACTCCCCCGCGACTTCTTCGCCGCGGTGCGCGCCGATGCCGAGGCGCGCTCGGTGACGTTCAGCCCGCAGACCAGGGACATGAACCCGGTCTACACCGGCAAGGACGTCTCGTACATCGACACCAAGCAGGCCCAGCGCGCGGCCGAGGTGGCGGTGCTCGACGGCGAGCGGATGGCGGCGCTGACGACGTTGCTCGGCGCGGGCTACCCGGCCCTCGCGCTGGACAAGGCCTGGCGTCAGCTGGTCTACGGCGCGCACCACGACGCCATCACCGGAACCGAGTCCGACCAGGTGTACCTGGATCTGCTCACGGGGTGGCGGGAGGCGGACGAGCTCGGTCGTTCGGTGCTGTCCGACTCGATCTCGGTGCTGGCTTCCGCCGCGGACACCTCCGGTGCGGGCGAGGCCGTGATCGTCGTCAACACGCTGGCCTTCGTCCGTGATGCCGTTGCCACCGTTGACCTTCGCTTGACCGGCTTCAAGGGTGCACGTGTCGTGGACCTCGACGGCGCAGAAGTTCCCGCCGTGACCGACGCGGCGTTGAAGCATCCGGACGGCACGCTCGAACTGACGCTGACGTTCGTGGCGCGGCAGGTGCCGGCGTCCGGCTACCGGGTGTACCGGGTGGTCGACGCGCCCAAGGTGCCGCCGTACTGGATGCCGCGCACCGGTGTGACGATCGAGTCCGAGTCGTTCTTCGTCGAGGCCGATCCCTCGCGCGGCGGAGCGTTGTCCAGCGTGTACGACCGGACGACCGAGCGCGAACTGGTGCGGCCCGGCGGTCTGGCGGCGGAGTTCCTGGTGCAGGACGAACATCCCGGCCACCCGGTGTGGGGCGAGGGGCCGTGGCACCTGCTGCCCAAGGGTCCAGGGGTCACCGCCGGCACGGCCGACGTGCGCATCGAGACGAGCCCGGTCGGCCAGCGCCTCGTCAGCTCCTGTTCGCTCAGCGGGCTGCGGCTCACCCAGCGCGTGACGCTGTGGCACGGGCTGCCGCGCGTCGACATCCGGTCCTTCGTGGACGGTTCGATCGGCCACGACCGGTTGCTGCGCAGCCGGTTCGCCTTCGACCTGCCGGGCACGCTGCCCGTGGCCGAGGTGGGCTTCGCCGCGGTGGGCCGCTCGTTCGGCTTCCCGGACGTCGACGCCGCCAAGCACCTGTGGACGCTGGACAGCCCCGCGCACACCTGGGCGGGTCTCTCCACCCCGGTCCGGTTGCGGCTGTCCAACGGCGTTCTGCACGCGATCGGTGTCGCGGAAGTCGTCGCCGAGGACGGGCGGGCACTCGTGGCCGCCCTGGTCGCCAAGGGTGTCACCGCCACGTGCACCCGTCCGGCCGGTCCGCGCTACGGCGCTCTCGACGTGGACTCCAACCTGCCGGACGTGCGAATCGTCGTGGGCCACCACGAGTTCACGGCAGCTGTGCTGGACAGTGCGCCCGAGTACCGTGCGGCGCTCGACGCCACCGGCCGGGTTTTCGTGCCGGCATCGCATCCGCGCGCACAGCAGTGGGTCCCGGACGCCGACCTGCGCGGACCGCGTGACCTGCCGGTGCTGATCGTCACCGACGTGGACGCGTTGATCGAGGACCTCGCCGACGCGTGCGTCGAGGTGGCCGGTGACACGACCGATCCGGCCGTCGAGTACTCGGTGGCCGTGGTCAACCGCGGCACGCCGGGGTTCGTCGTCGCACCGGACGGCACGCTGCACGTGTCGCTGATGCGCTCGTGCAGCGGCTGGCCGGCCGGCGTGTGGATCGACGGCGACCGCCGCACGGTGCCGGACGGGTCCAGCTTCGCCTGGCAGCACTGGTCCCACACGTTCGAACTGAGCGTGGTCGCCGGAGCGGGTGACTGGCGCGAGGCCGGGTTCGCCCGCGCGGGCCAGGACGTCAACCACCCGGTGCACGCCGTCCAGGTCGCTTCGACCGGCGGTGACCTGCCGGCCGAACTGAGCCTGCTTTCGGTGTCACCGCCGGACGTGCTGTTGACCGCGGTCAAGGCCCACGGCAACCCGCTCGCTTCCGGTTCGGATGACCACGGCTCGGACCTCTCGGTGCGGTTGTACGAGTCGTCCGGGACGCCGACGACGGCCACGGTCTCGTTGTACGGCGGGCTGGCCGCCGCTCATCGGACAGATTTGTTGGAAGAAAAGGACCTCGAAGCGCTGACAGTCCACTCAGAACACACTTCGGTGGAACTGAGTGCAGCCGACGTCGCGACCCTGCGCCTGATTCCCACCGCCGCGCGCCCCCACACACCGGTCGAATCGCTCGAACCCGTCCAGCCGATCTGCACGAAGTACTGGCGCCACAACTCCGGGCCGGCCCCGATCGGCAACCTGCCGGTCTCCGTGCACATCACCCCGTCCTTCACCCGGCTCGCCCCAGGCGAAACCGGCGCAGCCCGGATCACCGTGAGCTGCGGCACCACCCCCGCCAAGGGCCGCGTCGACTTCACCGACGGCCAGTCGTGGGACTACGACCTCGCCTCAGGTGAGTACGCCGAGTTCACCGCGACCCTGAAACCCAGGCCGGGCCGGCACCTGCACTCCGTCCGCATCCACGACCACCTCGGCCAGGTGCTGGAGGACACCGTCGAGGTCGTCTCCGGTCCCACGACGGAACGGGAGCTCGTCGACGTCCTGCTCCGGGCGGGTGCCCTTCTGCTCGCTCCCGGCGAGCACGCACTGCTGCCGGTGACGCTGCAGAACCGGATGCAGAGCGAGGTGCACGGCGAGGTCACCGTGATCAGCCCGTTCGGCACGTGGGACGACCAGGTCGCGATCGGCCCCCGCACCCAGCCGTTCACGATCCCGCCAGGAGGCAAGATCACCGTGCCGGTGACGGCGACCGCCGCACCCAACGCCCGCCGCGGCGCGCATTGGTGGACGCTCGTGCGGGTGGCCGCCCACGGCAGGTTGTACTACTCCCCTGCGATTCCCGTCAGCGTGCGGTGATCGCCCGCAGCCCGAAACCCTCCGATCGACCCTCAACTGAGACGGCGTTCGTTGCTAACGTCGCACCTCTGATCATCTACGGGGGAATTCGGAGAACTCATCGTGCACGTCCCTGACAGAACAAGGCTGCCCGCATGGCGGACGATCATCGCGCTGGGAGTCAGCGGGATCGTGGTCGCCGGGCTGACCTCGGCGACCGCCACCGCGCAGGACAACACGCTGCGCGCCGACCAGGCCGTCGCGCGCTCGTGCTTCGCGAAGCAGCTCAAGAAGCGCGACCGGGGTGTCGCGTTGCACCAGGTAACGTCCACAGTGGACGGTCTCGTCCAGGCGCGGTTGCGGCCGCACGGCAACGGGTCCGGCGACTGGGACGTCGCCGTGTTCGACCAGGCCACGGGTGCGGTCGTGGCGGCGTCCGCGGCGCTGCGCAGCGCCGAGCTCGCCGAGAGCTTCGTCAAGAAGGGCCAGCAGCTCGTCGTGCAGGCCTGCCGCCTTTCCGGGTCCTCCCGCACCGTCACCCTCGGGGTGGACTTCCTCGCCGTCGCACCACGACCGGCCGGTGAGCAGGCCGAGATCGTGCGCGTGGAAACGCCCACCCGCCAGCAGAAGGACCGGCTGTTCGCGCTCGGCCTCGACGTCACCGAGAAGGCCGACGCCACCGGCGTCGAGGTCGTGCTGGCCGGTGACGCCGACCGCAGGAAGCTGGCCGAGAGCGGCATGCGCTCCACCGTCGTGCAGCCGAACCTCTCGGCGAAGTCGATCGACAACGCGAAGGCGGACGTCGAGTACGACTCCCGCACCGAGAAGTCCGCTCTGCCGTCGGGACGGACCTCCTACCGGCACCTCTACGAGTACGAGTACGAGCTCAAGGAACTGGCCCGCCGCAACCCCGGTCTGGTCAGGGCCTTCACCCTGCCCGAACCCACCTGGGAGGGTCGCGACGTCGTCGGCGTGGAGATCGCCACGCCGGTCGGCAAGGCCGGTGACGGCAAGCCCGTCAACTTCACCATGGGCGTGCACCACGCACGGGAGTGGCCTGCCGGTGAACACGCCGTCGAATGGGCGTACGAGCTGGTGAAGGGCTACCGCGCGGGCGGAGAGCTCAAGTCGCTGGTGCAGAAGACGCGCAGCATCGTGGTGCCGATCGTGAACCCGGACGGGTTCAGCGTCTCCCGCGAGGCCGAGCCCAAGGGCGACTTCAGCCAGTTCGACTACGAGATGAAGCGCAAGAACTGCAACGTGTCCGACTCCCCGGAGGAACTGCGCACCGGTGCCTGCGGCGCGAACCCCGGCGGCCGGCTGCGCGGCACCGACCCCAACCGCAACTACGCGGGTTTCTGGGGCGGCGCCGGAGCGTCCTTCCAGTGGAGCAGCGACACCTACCGCGGTTCCGGGCCGTTCTCCGAGCCGGAGACCCGCAACGTCCGCTCGGTCATCGCCAACCACGCGGTGACCAACCTGATCACGCTGCACACCTACTCGAACCTGATTCTGCGCGTGCCGGGCGTCGCGGACGCCCGCCCGCCGCTGGAGGAGCCGGCCTACCAGGCACTCGGCGAGAAACTGGCTTCCCGCAACGGTTACAAGAACCAGCCGTCGTGGCAGCTGTACGACACGACCGGCGGCCTGGAGGACTGGTCGTACTACGCGACCGGCGGCTGGGCGTTCACCTTCGAGGTCGGCCCGGACGAGTTCCACCCGCAGTTCAGCAAGGTCGTCGCCGAGTACGCGGGCCTCGCCCCTGCGGCGGGTGAGGGCAAGGGCGGCAACCGGCAGGCGTTCATCGACATGCTGACGAGCACCGCCGACCGCACCGCGCACGCCACCCTCACCGGTACGGCGCCCAAGGGCTACAAGCTCCAGGTGCGCAAGGCTTTCAGCACGCCGACCTCGCGGGTGATCCAGCCCGGCGGCACCACGTCCGACCCGATCCAGTGGGCCGACGTGATCAAGTCCGACCTGGTGAGCAACGGCGGGAAGTTCAACTGGGCGGTCAACCCGTCGACCCGCCCGTACGTCGCGGGCCGCTACGGCCGCGACCCGCAGGGCCCGGCGCAGGGCCAGATCACCCTGGCCAACCCGGACGGCGTTCCGGCGACCAACACCGACTTCCCGAACAACCCGGTCGCGGAGCGCATTCCGTTCCGCGTCGAGGGCGTGCCCACCGCGGACAACGGGAAGATGGAGGTCAGCGTCGGCTGGGGTACCGCCGGTACCGACTGGGATCTCTACGTGTTCGACTCGGCCGGCAACATCGTCACGTCGTCGGCCTCCGGTGGCACCAACTCCGAGAAGGCCACGCTGTACGACCCGCCCGCCGGTGACTACACCGCCGTGCTGGTCAACTACTCGCAGGCCGATCCGGCGAAGACGGACGACTGGGCCGGCCTGAAGGTCCAGTTCTCCTCACCGCTGCCGATGACCTACGGTCCCAAGGAGCCGTACACGCTCACGTGCAGCGACTCGCGCGGCCGGCTCGTCGGGCTCGCGGAGATCTACGTCGACCGGGGCAAGACGACCGATGTCGGTGAGGTCTGCACCCGCTCGGCCAGGGCTGCCAAAGAAAGCAGGTAGTCGTGACTGACGAAGGCGGACGGTCGTGTCCGCCTTCGTCAGGCTGGTGTCAGCTCCCGGTCTGGCCGAGAGCACGATAGGTGAAGTCGCTGAAGTCGGCCCACGAGGCGCTCGGTGCGCCGTTGCTGGTCGCGTAGAGTCCGATGTGGACTCCCGTGAACCCGCCGGCGACCGGCGTGCTGAGCACCCGCCCGTCGAACGGTGCGCCCAGCGGAAGCCCTGCGACCAGCGCCTGGTGCTCCTGCCCGCGTGCTTCCACGCCCAACTGCACCGCACCCTCGCCAACTGTGGTCTTGGCGAGCAGTTCGTCGTGCCCGCCGACGCGGCGCACCAGGGTCACCTGGCGGTCGGCGCCCAGCAGCAGGCGGACGTGGTGGTCGTTGTTCTGCAGGAGCACGATGCCGGCGGCTTCGGAAGGCCCGGCCGCAGCGAACTCCAGCACGCACGAGACGTGGAAGTCCTGGTGCTGCTGGCGCCGCACGACCACGCTCGGGTTGACGGGATCGGTGATCGACTCCGGCCGCACGCGCAGACGCAGGTGACCTGGTCGTTCGAGCGACCAGAACTCGGTCTCCGGCGTGCGCAGGAACATCCAGGCCGGATCCAGCTCCGGCGACGAGAAGTCGTCGGCCACCGCGGGCCACGGGTGCGGGGGCAGGTCCGGCACGGGATAAGCGGCCTCGACCCGGCCGGTGCCGGGGCTGAAAACGGGACCGTCCGCCTCCCACGACACCGGGACGAGGAAGGTCTCGCGTCCCAGGTTGTAGTAGTAGCCGCCGTACGGACGGGTCGCCAGCAGCACCGCGTACCACTGGCCGTGCTGCGTGCACACCAGGTCCGCGTGCCCCGTCGCCGCGATCGGGTGTGCTCGCCCGAGGTGGCGGTGGGTCAGCACGGGGTTGCGCGGTGAGCCCCGGTACGGACCGGTGACCTCGTCGGCGAACGCCACGACCACGGAGTGCTCGAAGTCCGTGCCGCCTTCCGCGCACACCAGCACGTACTGACCATCCACTTTGTACAGATGGGGCGCTTCGGCCCAGCGCGCGTCGACCAGCGCGCCGCGGAACAGCACGTGCTCGGCGCCGACCAGCGAGAGTGACTCGATGTCGAACTCGCGCAGGTACACCTCGGTCCGGCCGTCGCGGATCTCGCGGGTCGCGGTCCACCACGCCCGCCCGTCGTCGTCGAAGAACAGCGAGGGGTCGAACCCGTCGGCCTCCGGCAGCCACTTGGGCTCGGACCAGTCGCCCGCTGGATCCGTTGCGGTCACGACGAAGTTCCCGCTCTGCCGGGTGCCGTGGACCAGGGTGCACACCACGTAGAACACGCCGTCGTGGTGACGGATCGTCGGCGCGTACAACCCGCCGGAGGCGCGCACGCCCTGCAGCGGCAGTTGGGACGGCCGGTCCAGCACGTGGCCGAGCTGCCGCCAGTGCACCAGGTCCCTGCTGTGGTACAGCGGCAGTCCCGGGAAGTACTCGAAGGTGGACGTGACCAGGTAGTAGTCCGGTCCCACCCGGCACACCGACGGATCGGGGTGTGAGCCGGGCAGGATCGGGTTCGTGAACTGTGCCAAGTGGACGCTCCCGTTAGGGGTTGATCCGGTTGTACGCCGGTTTCGGCCTCAGGTTGGTGTCGAAGAGACACGCAGCGCCCTCACCGGGGAACGTGCCGGGCACCCACGAGTGCCGGTCGGTGTAGCCCCACGTGGTGAACTCGACGCACCGGGAGACGGCGTGGCAGTCGTCCCAGATCTGCTTGTACATGGTCGCCTGCTGGTTCAGCTTCGCCGAGTCGGCCGGCAGCTGGATGCGCACGTCGGCCTCGGTGATCGCGATGTCGACGCCGAGAGCGGCCAGCCGCTGGAGGTTCTGCCGGAAACCGGACGGGTAGCCGTACCGGGTCGCCAGGTGCGTCTGGATGCCCACGCCGTCGATCGGCACGCCCTGTTGCTTGAGCGTGCGCACGAGGTTGTAGACGGCGTTGCTCTTGGCGTTCATGCCTTCGGTGTTGTAGTCGTTGATGTAGAGCTTGGCCGACGGGTCGGCGGCGCGGGCCGCGCGGAACGCCTCGGCGACGAAGCCGTCACCCAGCCGCTGCTGGAAGATCGACTGCCGGCGCGTGCCGTTCTCCTCGAAGATCTCGTTGACGACGTCCCACGCGCGGATCTTGCCGCGGTAGCGGCCCATCTCGGTGTTGATGTGCTCCCGGACCACGTTGCGCAGCTCACCGCCGCCGAGGTTGTTCAGCCAGCCGGGATACTGGCTGTGCCACACCAACGTGTGCCCGCGCACGGACTTCCCGTTCTGCTGGGCGTAGTTCACGATCGCGTCCGCACCGGACCAGTTGAACTGGTTGCGGTTCGGTTCGACCACCGCCCACTTCATCTCGTTCTCGGGCGTCACGCTGTCGAACTCGCGGGTCAGCACCGACCGGTAGTCCGCCTGACTGCCCAGCGGACCTGCGGCCACCGCACTACCCACGTACCTGTTCGTGATGTCCTTCAACGGCCCGGCGGCCGATGCGGGGACCGCCTGGCCCGCCGCGATCGCGGCCGCCGCCGCCGCGATCGCGAGGAACCGCTGGGTCCTGGGTAAGCGCAACATCATTGTCGCTCCTTGGGGGTTGGCTGTATTTCTCTCCTGCGGTCAGAAGTGATGTGAAGGCAGCCCGACAACGCCGATCACCTACCGGGTGGCGGTGCCGGTCGCGACAGGTCAGCCCTTCACCGAACCGGTGAGGCCGCCGACCATCCTGCGTTCGGCGAGCACGAAGAACGTGAGCGCCGGGATCATGGACAGCGCGGTGAACGCGAGGATCTTCGCGGTGTCCTGGCTGTGCTCGGACTGGAACATCGCCACGCCGAGCGGGAGCGTGAAGTTGGTGGAGTCGTTGAACACGAGCAGCGGCAACAGGAAGAAGTTCCAGCTGCTGACGAACGCGAGCACGGACACGGTGGCCAGCGCGGGCCTCGACAGCGGCAGCAGGATGCGCCAGAAGAAGCCGAGCTTGGCCGTTCCGTCGAGCAGGGCGGCGTCCTCGAGCTCCGCGGGGATCGCGTTCATGAACGGCCGCAGGATCACGATCGTGATCGGCAGGGAGAACGCCGCTTCCGGAATGGCTACGCCGAGCGGGTTCTCCAGCAGCCCGAGCTGGCGCAACCACAGGTACAACGGCAGCGTCGCCACCCCGAGCGGGAACAGCAGACCGAGCGTGAACAGCGTGTAGAACGCCTCACGGCCCCGGAACGCGTAGCGGGACAACGCGAACGCCGCCATCGAGCCGAACCCGACCGCGAGCGTCGTCGCGATCACCGCGATCAGCGCGCTGTTGCCCAGCAACCGCCAGAACTGCGCGGATCCGAGCACCTCGAGGTAGTTGTCCCACACCCACGGACCGGGCAGGCCGGCCGGTGCGCGGTTGATCTGCGCCGTGGTGCGGAACCCGCCCAGGATGACGAACAGCAACGGCACCACCGTGATGCCGATGACGGCGAACGCGGCGAGATAGCCGACTCCGTTGCGACGGGACATCTCAGTTCACCGCCCTGGTCAACGCGCCGTCGGTGTCCCGGCGCAACGCGAACCTCTGGTACAGCAACGCGAACGTGAAGCAGATGATGAACAGGATCACCGCGACCGCGCTGCCGAAGCCGAACTCGTACCGCTTGAACCCGTGGTCGATCAGGTAGGTCGCCATGGTCGTGGACGCGTTGGCCGGCCCGCCCAGCGTCATGATCCAGACGAGGTCGAACAGCTGCAGCGACCCGATCACCGCCAGGAAGATCCAGACCCGGATCGTCGGCCCCAGCAACGGGAGCACGACGTGCCGGGTGACCTGCCAGCTGGACGCGCCGTCGAGCGCGGCGGCCTCCCGCAGCTCCGCCGGGATGCCCTGCAGCCCGGCCAGGAGCAGGATCACGCCGAACCCGATGTACTTCCACGTGATCACCACGAACAGCGTGTAGAGCACGATCTTCGGGTCGGCGAGCCACTGCTGCACGGCCCAGCCGAGGCCTGCCCCGCGCAACACCTGGTCGACGAATCCGCCCGGTTGCAGCATCAGCAGCCAGATCACCGCCGTCACCGCCTCGGACAGCACGTACGGCGCGAAGACCACCATCCGCAGGAACGTCCGGCCGCGCAGCCTCCGGTTCAGCAGCAGCGCGAGGCCGATGCTGAGCGGGAGCTGCACGACGACCGTCAGCGTCGCGATGATCAGGTTGTGCCCGATGGCGCCCCGGAACACCTCGCCGGAGAAGGCGTCGACGTAGTTGTCCAGGCCGACGAACTCCGTCAGCGGGCCGAACCCGTTCCACGAGTACAGGCTGTAGAACGCGGCCACGCCGATGGGGACCAGCACGAACCCCACGAACAGCACCAAGCCCGGTGCCAGCAGGAGAGCGAGTTCCAGGCGTGTGCGTGTGCGGGACCGCCGTGGGGTGCCCCCAGCCCGCGGCGCGTGCGAGCTGGGGGCGGTCAACGGCCGCGCGCTGGTCGCGGTGCTCATCACTTGTTCCCGGCGGCTGCCTTGGTCACCGACTGCACGATGGTGTCCGGACCGCCTTGGCCTGCGAAGAAGTTGGCGATGGCGTCGTTCAGCGCCTGTCCGACGTTGGTCGGGAAGGCGATGTCGAGGTAGAACTGCAGGTGCGGCGCCTTCGCCGTGTACTCGGCGATCTGCTTGTGCGTCTCGGTCTTCAGCGACGCCACCGCGGCCGGGTGCACCGGCAGGCCGGAGCCCGTCGCGGCGAGCTTCTTCTGCACCTCTTCGCCCACCAGGTAGCCGAGGAAGTCCGCGCACGCCTTGGCCGCTCGCGAGGTGCAGGAGAAACCGTCACCGCCGCCGAGCACCGCGTTCGGGTCGCCCTGTCCGCCCGGCACCGAGGGGAACGGGAACCAGCCGATCTTCGAGTCCAGGTTCTTGTCCTCGGACAGGGCCTGCATGACGTCCGGGTTCCAGTCGCCCTGCAGTTCCATGGCCGCCTGGCCGTTCGCGAGCATGCCGGCCGAGCTGCCGGCGCCCTGCTGGGCCGGCGTGCCGACGAAGCCGTCCTGGAACGGCTTGGTGTCGAGGAACGTCTTGAGGTTCTCGCCGGCCTTGGTGAAGCACGGGTCGCTGAGCTCGGTCTTCTCGACGGCCTTCTTCAGCGCGTCGACCGAGCACTGGCGGATCGCGAAGTAGTTGTAGTAGAACGCGTCCGGCCAGCGGTCCTTGCCGCCGACGGCGATCGGCACCAGCTTCGCGGCCTTCAGCTTGGCCACGGCCGCGTTCAGCTCGTCCAATGTGGACGGCGGGCTGGTGACGCCGGCGGTGGCGAAGAGGTCCTTGCGGTACCAGAACCCGACGGCGTGCATCTGGTACGGCACGCCGTACTGCTTGCCGTCGACCTGCCAGCCCTTCGCCGACTGGCCGAGCGGGCCGATCCAGCTCGACGACGCCTGCGTGATGTCGCCGAGCTTGCCGGAGGTGAGCTGCGACTTCAGCGAGCCGCCGCCCCACTGCTGGAAGATGTCCGGCGGTGTGTTGCCCTGCAGGGCCAGCGGCATCTTCGTCTGGAACTGCTCGTTCTGCAACGGCTCGATCGTGAACGAGACGTCCGGATGGCTCTTGTGGAAGTCGTCGGCGATCTGCTGCCAGAGCGACTTCATCGGTTCGGTGGTCCGGTTGTGCCACCAGGTGAGCGTGACCGGACCGTTCGCTGATGCGTCGCCGCCAGAGCCGCTGCACGCGGCAAGCACGAGCGTCGCTGCGGCGGCGAGAGCGACGGACAACTTGTGCACAGAACGCATTGGGGTCCACTCCTGACGACGTCGGCCGAGTTGGACGGAGAGAAATGGTGCGTGCGACGGCAGTGAGAATTCCGCGTCGATCCCGCTGTGTCAATCGTTGTCGATAACGTTTTACACGGCTAGTCTCAGCCCCGTGCCCCCACGCTCTCGCGTCACGATCCGTGACGTCGCCGCTCAGGCCGGCGTCTCGGTCGCCACCGTGTCCAAGGTCCTCAACCAGCGCTACGGCGTCTCCGCCGACACGTTCGCGCGGGTGCAGGCCGTGATCAAGGAGCTGGGGTACGAGGCGAGCCTGGTCGCGCAGAGCCTGCGCAACCACCGCACGAACGTCATCGGGATCCTGGTCGCCGACATCGAGCCGTTCAGCACCGAACTGCTCAAGGGCGCGGCGGATGCCATCCGCGGCACCGGTTTCGAGCTGGTCGTGTACTCGGCCGGCGGTCGCACCGGTGATCCGCAGGGCTGGGAGCAGCGGTACCTGACGCGTCTCAGCGGCACACTGGTCGACGGCGCCGTGCTCGTCACGCCCGCGGTCGACCTCGAAGAACTCCCAGGCACGCCGGTCGTCGCGGTCGACCCGCACACCGGACGCGCGGCGCTGCCGACCATCGACTCCGACAACCTCAACGGCGGGCGGCTCGCGACCGAGCACCTGCTCTCACTGGGCCACCGCCGGATCGCCCTGCTCACCGGGCGCGCCGACCTGAAGTCGGCCCAGCAACGGGAAACCGGCTACCGCCGCGCGCTGGTGGCCGCCGGGGTCCCGGTGGACGAGAACCTGATCCGGCGCGGTGAGTACGACCACGACGTGGCCGCCGACTCGGCACGGGAACTGCTGAGCGAACCTGACCGTCCGACAGCGGTGTTCGCCGCCAACGACATCACCGCGATCGCGACGATCGAGACCGCGGTGAGCCTCGGCCTCCGGGTGCCGGACGACCTCTCGGTGGTCGGGTTCGACAACATCCCGGAGTCCGCCCTGGCCACCCCGCCGCTGACCACGGTGCGCCAGCCGATCCGCGAGATGGGCCAGCGCGCGGTCACGTTGCTGGTGCGGCTCATCAACGGCGAGACGCCGGACGAAACCCACATCACGCTCGGCACGGACCTGGTCGTCCGGCACTCCACCCGCGCACTGCCCTCCTGACCCCTGGAGTTTCCGTGACGACAGAAGCCTCCTCACCGGTCGAGCTCTGGCGCGATGCGCGCGCCGCACCCGCCGACCGCGTGCGCGACCTCATGGCGCGCATGACCTTGCGCGAGAAGGTCGCCCAGCTCTACGGCATCTGGGTCGGCATCGACTCCGGCGGCGAAGTGGCGCCGCACCAGCACGATCTCATCGCGGAGCCGCCGGACTTCGACGAGCTGACCCGGCACGGCATCGGCCAGCTCACCCGCGTCTTCGGCACCCGCCCGATCGCGCCGGAGGTGGGCGCGCACAGCCTCGCCCGCAGCCAGCGGCAGATCATCTCGAGCAGCCGGCTCGGGATTCCCGCGATGGTGCACGAGGAATGCCTCACCGGCCTGGCCGCGTGGCAGGCGACGGTGTACCCGTCCCCGCTGTGCTGGGGTGCGAGCTTCGAACCGGATCTGGTGCGGCGCATGACCGAACGCATCGGCCGCTCGATGCGCCGCCTCGGCGTCCACCAGGGTCTCGCCCCCGTGCTGGACGTTCCGCGCGACCTGCGTTGGGGGCGCGTGGAGGAGAGCATCGGCGAGGACCCGCACCTCGTCGGCACGATCGGTGCCGCCTACGTCACCGGGCTCGAGTCGGCGGGTGTGGTGGCGACGCTGAAGCACTTCGCGGGCTATGCGGCGTCCCGCGCCGGCCGGAACATGGCACCGGTGTCGATCGGCCCGCGCGAGTTGGCGGACGTCGTGCTGCCGCCGTTCGAGATGGCGTTGCGCGCCGGGGCTCGGTCGGTGATGAACTCCTACACGCACAACGACGGTGTACCGGTCGCCGCCGACCCCGCGATGCTGACCGACTTGCTGCGCGACGAGTACGGCTTCACCGGCACGGTGGTCGCCGACTACTTCGCGGTGACGTTCCTGGACAAGCTGCACAGCGTGGCGAGCGGCCGCGCGGACGCCGCCGCGCAGGCGCTCACCGCGGGCATCGACGTCGAACTGCCCACTGTGGACTGTTACGGCGACCCCCTGCTGGCCGAGGTCGAGTCCGGCGAGGTCTCCGTCGCACTCGTCGACCGGGCGCTGGAACGCGTGCTGCGCCAGAAGTGCGAGCTCGGTCTGCTCGACCCGGACTTCAACCCCGAGCCCGACACGGACATCGACCTCGACGACGCGGACTCCCGCGCGCTTGCGTTGCAGCTGGCCGAACGCTCGATCGTGTTGCTGCACAACAACGGTGTGCTGCCGTTGGCCGAACGGCGCCGCGTCGCGGTCGTCGGCCCGCGGGCGAGCGATCCCGGCGCGATGCTGGGCTGCTACTCGTTCCCACTGCACGTCGGCGTGCACCACCCGGACGTGCCGATGGGCGTCGAGGTGCCCACGCTGCTGGACGCGCTGCAGTCGGAGCACGACGTCGTGTTCGCGCTGGGCTGTCCGGTGCTCGGCGGCACCGACGAGGAGATCCAGGAAGCCGTCGACGCCGCCCGCTCGGCGGAGGTCTGCGTCCTGGTCCTCGGCGACCAGGCCGGCCTGTTCGGCGGCGGCACGTCCGGCGAGGGTTGCGACGCGACCGACCTCCGCCTGCCCGGCCGGCAAGAAGAGCTGCTCGAAGCCGTGCTCGCCTCCGGAACCCCGGTCGTGCTGGTGCTGTTGTCCGGCCGGCCGTACGAGCTCTCCCGGCAGATCGACCGGCTCGCCGCCGTCGTCTGCGGCTTCTACCCGGGAGAGGAGGGCGCGGCCGCTTTGTCGGGTGTCCTCAGTGGACGGGTCAATCCGTCCGGCCGGCTCCCGGTCAGCTTCCCCGGCGCCGGTTCGAGCCAGCCGTCGACCTACTTCACCGCGGCGCTCGGTGCGCGCACCGAGATCAGCACGGTGGATCCGACGGCGCTGTTCCCGTTCGGCCACGGGCTGTCCTACGCGCCCGCCACCTGGGCGGTCGTGGACGCCGTGGCGCACGAATGGCCCACCGACGGCACCTGCCAGCTGGTCACCACGCTGCGCAACGACACGGAGATCGCGACCACGGAGGTCGTCCAGATCTACCTGCACGACCCGGTGGCCGAGGTGGCGAGGCCCGTCCGGCAGCTGATCGGCGCGGTGAAGGTCGACCTCGCACCCGGCCAGACCCGCACCGTCACGGCGACCCTGCACGCGGACCTCACCTCCTACACCGGACGGGCAGGTCACCGCCAGGTCGATCCCGGCGACGTCGAGCTGCACGTGGGCAGGTCCAGTGCAGACGTCCACACGGCTGTGCGGCTGACGATGACCGGCCCTCGTCGCCAGGTCGGGTTCGACCGCGTGCTCACGCCGGAGTTCGACCTCGGAGCCTGACACGTTGGCCAAGTCCAGCGGCGTTCGGTATGTCCGGTACTGACGATGAACGGCGCATTTGTCCATCTGACGTGCACAAATGCGCCGTTCATCGTCGGCTCGCGTGCCTGCGAGCGACACCGGTCGCGGAGCTCGCGCTCGACTGTTAGCGCTAACATGGCGGGATGCAGCGTTCCGACACGGTGGCTCCCACGGTCAGCACCGAGCACTTCGGCCAGGTCGGTGATACCGACGTGCACCGGTACGTGCTGGTCAACCCCGGTGGGATCACCGTCCGCGTGCTCGACCTCGGCGGCGTGATCCAGTCGATCGACGCACCGGACCGCGAGGGCTCCCCCGCGAACGTCGTACTCGGTTTCGCCGATCTCGACGGGTACGTCGCGAACAACCAGCCGGACGCGGGCCGCGTGTTCTTCGGCGCGGTGATCGGCCGGTACGCCAACCGGATCGGCGGCGCGTCGTTCACCCTCGACGGCGAGGTGCACCGCGTCGACGCCAACGAGAACGGCAACTGCCTGCACGGCGGTGCCGGAGGGTTCGACACCCACGTGTGGCAGGCGAGCACGTTCACCGAGGACGACGCGGCCGGAGTGCGGCTGAGCCACGTCAGCCCGGCCGGCGACCAGGGCTTCCCCGGCCGGGTCACGGCCGAGGTGACGTACCGCCTGGACACGCGGAACCGGCTGACCATCAGCTACCGCGCGGAGACCGACGCGCCGACGGTGCTGAACCTGACCGACCACACGTACTGGAACCTCGCCGGCGAAGGTTCCGGCGACATCTACGACCAGATGCTGACGCTCCGGGCCGGCTCGTTCTGCGCGGTCGACGAGGCGTTGATCCCGGTCGGCGACCCGGTTCCGGTCGGCGGCACCCCGTTCGACTTCCGCGAGCCGACGCCGATCGGGGCGCGCATCGAGACGGCCGACCCGCAGCTGCACCTCGGGCACGGGTACGACCACAACTGGGTGCTCGACGAGTCCGGTGAGCTCGCCTTCGCGGCACGGGCGCACGACCTGAAGTCCGGCCGGATGCTGACGGTCAGCACGACCGAGCCGGGTCTGCAGTTCTACTCCGGCAACTTCCTGTCCGACGCGCTGATCGGCACGAGCGGCCGGCCGTACCGGCGGGGCGCGGGTTTCGCGTTGGAGGCACAGCACTTCCCGGACTCGCCGAACCGCCAGGACTTCCCGAGCACGGTGTTGCGACCGGGCCAGATCTACCGCCAGGAAACGGTTTACGAGCTGACCGTGCACTGAACGCGGTCGAATTCGAGTCGAAGAGAGCCCTCGGGATTGCTTGCACCGCAACGGTTCCGACACTCTTGGTGAATGAGATCAGCAGTGTCTGCCGTGGCGTTGCTCCTCATGAGCACGCTCGTCGCCCCGGCCGCGCACGCGGCCACCACCGTCACCGTCGACGGCGCCAAGAGACATCAGACGATCGACGGCTTCGGGTTCTCCGAGGCGTTCGGCCGCGGCGAGATCATGCACGGCTCGCAGGGGTTGTCCGCGCCGAAACAGCGGGAGATCCTCGACCTGCTGCTCTCCCGCAGCACCGGTGCGGGCATGTCGATCCTGCGCCTGGGCATCGGGTCGACCGCCGAAAACTCCATCCAGCCCACCGATCCCGGCGGCCCGAACGCGACCCCGCGGTACGTCTGGGACCGCGACGACGAGAGCCAGGTGTGGCTCGCCCAGCAGGCCAAGGCCTACGGGGTGAACCGCTTCTACGCCAACGCGTGGAGCGCACCCGGCTACATGAAGACCAACGGCGACGAGGCCAACGGCGGCACTCTCTGCGGCCTGGCCGGCACGTCCTGCTCGAGCGGTGACTGGCGCCGCGCCTACGCGAACTACCTGGTGCAGTACACCAAGTTCTACGCGCAGGAAGGCATCCGGATCACCGACATCGGGTTCACCAACGAACCCGACTACACCGCCGACTACTCGTCGATGCGCTTCACCCCGGCCCAGGCGGCCGAGTTCGTCAAGGTGCTCGGGCCGGTCGCCGCGGGCCTGAAGGTCGCCTGCTGCGACTCGTTCGGCTGGGACCACCAGAGTCCGTACACCAGGGCGATCGAGGCCGATCCTGTCGCGCGCCGGATCGTTGCCACCCACACCGGCCACACCTACGCGTCGCCGGTCACCGGCCCGCTGCCGACCTCGCGCCGCACCTGGATGTCGGAGTGGTCGCCGAACGGCACGACGTGGAACGAGAACTGGGACGACGGCAGCGGCTACGACGGCATGACCATCGCCCAGGCCGTGCACACCGCGCTCACCACCGGCAAGGTCAACGGCTACGTCTACTGGTACGGCGCTTCGGTCGGCACCACCCGCGGGCTCATCCAGATGGACGGCGACAACTACCGCGTCTCCAAGCGCCTGTGGGCGATCGCGAACTACAGCAGGTTCATCCGTCCCAATGCGACTCGAATCGACGCGACGTCCGCGGGTGACCTGCAGCTGTCCGCGTTCCGCAACACCGACGGCACGATCGCCGTGGTCGCTTTGAACACGGGCACCAGCGCCAACTCGGTCTCCTACACGCTGAAGAACCTCGCCGGGCGTACCGCGACCCCATACCTGACCAGCACGACCGGCAACACCACGGCACAGTCCCCGGTCCGCGTCAACGGCGGCACGTTCACAGCAACCGTGCCCGCACGTTCGCTGATCACCTACCGGATCACGTGACCCGGACGAACTGCTGATCGGCAGTCCGGATCCAGCCGTTGGGTCGATCGGCGTACAATTCGAATGCGTTCGACGAATCGCGTGAACAGTGTGAATTATTTCTGCGTGCGGATCTCGACAACTCCCGGTGCGAACTCCCTAGGGTTGAGGAGGTGAGCGCCGACTCGAGTGATTCTTCGTCGCCTGGCAAACCTGACAAACTGACGGCGGCGAATGCCATTCGAGCCGCAACGGAGCAATTCGGTGCTCTGCTCGGACGTGCTCCGGAAGCCGTTTCGGGGATACGCGCTCTGCCGGACGGCGGCTGGTCGGTGCTGGTCGACGTCGTCGAGCTCGAACGCATCCCCGCCACCACCACCATCTTGGCCACCTACCGCGTCGACGTCGACGCGGTGGGTGAGCTGAGCGGCTGCGAACGGCTCCGGCGCTACACCCGCGGAACGACCGACATGTGACGGAGACGGTTCGCACGTGGAAAACAGACATACCTCGCTCGCCGACACATTGGAACGAGTGCTGGACAAAGGCGTTGTCATCGTCGGTGACATCGCTGTTTCCGTGGTGGACATCGAACTGCTCACCTTGCGCGTTCGACTGTTCGTCGCTTCTGCCCAGACCGCCCGGGAAATGGGAATGGACTGGTGGACGGACGATCCGTTCTTCACCCCCAAAGCAGTGGACCGAACGGCCGAAATGAAAGCGCTGACCCAGCAGAACGCCGAACTGGGTGACCGCCTCGCCGCGCTCGAACGCGCGCTCGGGGAGAGATCGTGAGCCTGTACGCCTACGCGATCACCAGGGATCGGCCGATCGAGCTGGACGGGCCGTGGCTGATCCGCCACCGCGGCCTGGCACTGGTCGTGGCCGACGTGGATCTCGACCGGTTCACCGGACTGGAGTTCGACGATCCGGCCGAGGACAGCCCGCTGGCGGTGCTGGCTCGTGAACACGACACCGTTGTGCGCGCGGTGTTCCGGCACGAACCGGTGCTGCCATTGAGGTTCGGGACTGTGCTGGAAAGTGCTGATGCCGCACTGCGGTTGCTCGCCGCCCGCCACGAGGAGGCGCTGGTTCGCCTGGACCAGCTCGCGGGGCGGCAGGAGTGGGGCGTCCGGCTCCGTGCTGCTGCTCCAGAACCACCGCAGCTGGACGGACTGTCGGGCACGGCCTACCTCATGGCGCGGCGACGGAACCTGACCGCCGCCGACGACGCCCGGCGTGATGCCACTGCTGTGCACGAGGAACTGACCCGGCGCGCCGCTGAGAGCACCCGCCGGGATCCCGCCGGTGACGTGCTTCTCGAAGCGGCGTACTTGGTCGACGTTCCGCTCGAGGACGACTTCCACGCGTCGGTCCACCGGCTGACCTCGGGGCTGTCGGTGGAGATCACCGGGCCGTGGCCGCCGTACTCGTTCACGCGGATGGAGCTCGCCGATGCCTGACCACAGCACCGCGAGCCTGGTCGACCTGCTGGACCGCGTGGTGCACCGCGGTGCAGTCGTGCGCGGCGACGTGGTCATCACGCTCGCCGGCGTCGACCTGATCCGGCTCGACCTGCGCCTGCTCCTGATCGGTCTCGGCCAGTGAGCGGGCAGGACGCCGGCCGCGCGCTCGGCCGGATCGTCGTGGCAGTGCTGGAGATCGTGTGTGAACTGCTCGAGCGTCAGGCGCTGCGCCGGGTGGACGCGGGCACGCTGACGGCCGACGAGGTGGAGAACCTCGGCCAGGCGCTGATCTCGCTGCAGCGCCAGTTCGCGGCGTTGCGGGAGGCGCTCGGGGAACCGGACATCTCGGGTGTCCGCCTGCCCGTCGACATCGCGAGTCTGCTGAACGACGAGAGGACACCGCTGTGACCGCTCCTGCCATCCCTAACTCCGGCGGCCTGGCCGACGTGCTGAACATCCTGCTGGACAAGGGACTCGTGATCGACGCGTCGGTGCGGGTCTCGTTGATCGGCATCGAGATCCTCGCCATCGACATCAAGGTCGTGATCGCCAGCGTCGACACCTACATCCGCTACCTGGAAGCGATGCATCGCCTCGAAGCCGTCCGGCGGGGCATGCCCGCGCCTCCGCCCGCGCAGGGCATCGGCGGCACCTACGGCCTGCTCGCCTCGGCGGTACCGGCCATGGTCACGCCCGCCGTGGTCACCCCGACCCAGATCGCCACCCCGGTCGGCGTCGCGGAGCCGGTCGAAGAACCCCGGCCATGAGCCTGCACCTGCACGCCGTCGTGCGGGCGCGGCACCGGTTGCCCGACGGCTCACCGTTCCGGCTGATCGAGGTGGACGACCTCGCGGTGGTTGTGAGCGCTCACCACGGCGAGCTGACTTCGGCGGACGCCACCGCGCACCTGGCCGCGTTGTGCGCACTGCTACCGGGCGGACCGGTCCTGCCGCTGCGCATCGGGACCACCGCGGTGGACGAGCGCGCCGCCGTGCTCGCGCTGCGCGTACCTGGCTTGCGCGAACACCTGGAGCGGCTCGACGGCCTGGCCGAGATGCACGTGCGGTTGGTCTTCGACGAGGAAATCGCCCTGCGTGCGGTCTTCGACTCCGGTGCGTTCACCGGCGGCGGTCGCGACCCCATCGCGCAGGGCGAGCGGATCGCCCAGGCAGTCGGTGTGTGGCGCGGGAAGCAGGCCGACACGTTGCTCGAACCGGTGACGGCGATGGCCAGCGCAGTGGCGGTGCTCGACGCGGGCGAACCTGCCTCGGAACTGCGCGCGTTCCTCGTCTCGCTGGACCAGCTCGACGCCGTGCGCGCTGCGGTGGCCGAGATCAACGGCACCTGCACCGGTCCGTTGCCCGCCTACCACTTCCTCGACCTGGCACCACAACCGACGTCCCGCTGGGGCTGGTGATCAGGTCAGGCTGAGCGCCGTACCGCACGACTCGCGCACCGTCAGCGTCGGCCACAGCACGACGCGGTGCACCGGCCGTTCGAGCGGATCCGCCAGCCGGGCCAACGCGAGTTGTGCGGCGAGCGCGCCGAGCCGGTGTTTCTGCGGTCGCACGGCCGTGAGCGGCGGATCGGACGCGGCCGCGACCTCGTCGTCGTACGACACGACGGCGAGGTCGTCCGGCACGCGGATGCCCCTGTCCCGAGCGCGTTCGAGCACCCCGATCGCCTCCCGGTCGGCGTGCACCAGCACGGCGTGCACGTCGGCGTCCCGGCACTCGTCGAGCACCTGGTCGACCGCACGTGTCCACTGTGGAGAGCCGTAGGGCGGCACGTCGAGCACCGGCACACCACCGAACGGCAGCTCCAGTGACGACACGGCCGTCGTCCAGCCCGCCCGGATGGCGTCGCTGTGCGGACTCTGCCGGGAGGTGACGAGGCCGATGCGGCGGTGGCCGAGCGTGGCGAGGTGCCGCACGGCGAGGCCGGCACCGATCGCGTGGTCCGTCACCGCCGCGTCCAGCGCGATCGTGGGCAGTTCCGGCGGGGGAAGTCGTTCCACCAGCACGACGGGGACCGACTGCGCGCCGAGCCAGCGCAGCAGTTCGACGCCGGCGCGACCGGTGGTGCTGGGCGCCACCAACAGGGTCTGCACGCCGCGGTCGAGCAGCTCGTGCACCCGGCGGCGGTCCTCGGCGGCGTCGTAGCTGGACGCGCGCAGCACGAGCCGTCCGCCCGCCGCGGCGACGGCGGTCTGCGCGCCCTGGATCACCGCCGGCCAGTAGTACTCCACCGACGGCGCGACCATGCCGACGAGCGGCTGCGTCGGCGCCGGACCCACCACGGACTGCGGTCCGCGCGGGAACGGCTCGGCGTGCTTGGGCATGGTGATCCCGCCGTGCACGCGCACCACGAGGCCGCGGTCGGCGAGCGCCGTCACGTCGCGGCGCACCGTCACCGCCGACGCGCCGAGCAGGTCCACCAGCTCCTGCAATCGGACCGTGCCGTGCGTCCGGACGGCACGCAGGATCAGCTCATGGCGCTGAGCAGCCAACTTCTGGTTCATTTCTTCGCTTCTGATCGCTTCCGAGCGTTTCTGATCACTTCGTTGACCGCTGAGTGTGCCACGGGGTGAGGTGTGCCACATCACTCCAGCAGGAGGGTCAGCAATGGAGCTTTCCCCAGCGCTGCAGCACCGCGGCCTCTCGCGCCGCGGTTTCCTGCGCGCCACCGCCGCTGCGG
>NZ_QFWW01000001.1:77699-77805 GCF_003265345.1 Lentzea terrae
GCGCGGCGGGCCTCGTCGGCGGCTGCACCGCCACCGCCGCACCGCCCGGAGCCACCCCGATCACGATCTGGTCGTGGCTGACCGGCATGGACAAGTACGTGGCCGC
>NZ_QFWW01000001.1:77851-496449 GCF_003265345.1 Lentzea terrae
GTTCAACGCCGCGCAGCGGGACGTCTTCGTGGAGCTGCGGGTGATCGCGGCCGGTCTGTCCGGCGGCTACGCCCAGCAGACCAACGCCATCCGCGCGCACAACGCGCCGGACGTCCTGCACGTCGAGTACCAGGGTCTGCCGCAGATCCTGCTCACCGGCGGACTGCGCGACCTCACCGCGGACATGGCCGACCTCGAAAGCCAGTACTCCCCCGCCGCGTGGCGCGGAGTGCGGCCCGACGGCCGGACCTGGGCCGTGCCGATGGACCTGGCGCCGATGGTCTTCTACTACCGCAAGGACTTGTTCGACCAGCACGGCATCGCGTTGCCGCGCACGTGGGACGAGTTCCGCACGGCGGCCGCGCGGGTGAAGCAGGTCGACCCGCAGGCGCGCATCTGCTCGTTCCCGCTCAACGACGGCTCGTTCTTCGCCGGGATGTCCTGGCAGGCAGGCGATCCGTGGTGGACCGCGCAGGGCGACACCTGGGCGGTCGACATCACCGGTGAGGGCACGCTGCGCACCGCGTCGTACTGGCAGTCGATGATCACCGACAACCAGGTCGCCGGGGTCGTCTACGGCTCGCAGGACTGGATCGCCGGAATCCACGACGGCAAGTTGTGGGGCATCCTCGGCGCTTCGTGGAGCGTCGGCACGCTCAACCGGTCCATCCCGAAGGACATCGGGCGCTGGGCCGTGGCGACCATGCCGACCTGGGACGGCAAGCCGGCCAACGGGATCCAGGGCGGCACGGCGTGGGGAATCTCCGCGGAGAGCAAGCAGCCGGAGGCCGCCATGACGTTCCTGCGCTGGCTCAGCACGAACCCCGACGTGCCGAAGATCGGCAGCGCCTTCAGCACACCGTTCCCCGCGCACCTGCCCAACCGCGCCGTCGCGCGGCAGGCGTACAAGGGCGGGTTCTTCCTCGGCGACCCGGTCTACGACGTGCTCGACGAGGCCGCGAAGCGGGTGCCGGACTGGACGTGGGGGCCGAACGCCCTGCGGTTGTTCTCGACCATCTCGGACTCCTTCGGGCCGGTCCGCAGCGGCGGCACGACGTTGCCCGACGCGCTGCGGAAGGTCCAGCAGCACGCCGTGGCCGACATGCGCGCCAGGGGACTCTCGGTACGAGAAGGGAAGTCGGCATGAGCGTCCTCGCGCCCGAGCGCGCACCCGTGCTGGACGAACCGTCCGCGGCACCGGCGGTCAGGACCCGCAAGAAGGACTTCGCGGGCCTCGTGCTGGCCGCGCCGTTCCTGGTGCTGCTCGTGTCGACCGTGCTGGTGCCGGTGCTCTACGCGCTGTACCTCAGCCTGTTCACCGAACGCCTGCAGGGCTTGGGTTTCTCCGGTCCCGAGAACGTGTTCATCTGGCTGGGCAACTACCTCTCGGTCATCACCGACAAGGCGTTCCACGCAGGACTCGGCAACGTCGCGCTGTTCGCGTTCATCCACATCCCGAGCATGCTGATCGGCTCGCTCGTCCTGGCACTGCTGCTGGATTCCGGCGTCGTGCGGCTGCGGCAGATGTGGTCGCTGGCGGTGTTCGTGCCGTACGCGGTGCCGGTGGTCATCGGCGGTCTGATCTGGGCCTACCTCTACAGCCCGACGATCGGTCCGATCAAGAACCTGCTCGGCATCGACCCGTTGAGCGACTCGGCCGTGCTGCCCTCGATCGCGAACATCGCGACGTGGCAGTGGGTCGGCTACAACATGATCATCTTCTACACCGCGCTGCAGGCGGTGCCGAAGGAGATCGTGGAGGCGGCTCGCGCCGACGGGGCGGGCGGGTTCCGCACCGCGTGGTCGATCAAGATCCCGGTGATCCGGCCGACGATCTTCGTGGCGGTGGTCTTCACCGTCATCGGCTCGTTGCAGGTGTTCACCGAACCCATGGTGCTCAGGGGATTCACCGGCACGGTGACCAGCACCTGGTCGCCCAGCATGTACGTGTACGAGGCCGCGTTCGTGGCAGGTGACAACGGGCGCGCCGCGGCGGCGTCGGTGCTGCTCGCGGTGATCTGCGCGGTGCTGTCCGCCGTCGTCATGCGCTTCTCGACTCGGAGGTCGTCCCGGTGAGCTTCGCAGACAGCAAGTCCCGCTGGGTGTCCGTGCCGGCGGTGCACGTGATCCTCGTGGTCGCGGCCCTGTACAGCCTGCTGCCACTGGTGTGGCTCGTGACCTCGGCGACCAAGTCGCTCGGCGACTTCTCCACCACCGGCGCGTTCTCGTTCGGCGAGTGGAACCTGTGGACCAACGTCAAGACGTTGTTCACGCAGGAGAACGGGATCTTCTGGAGCTGGCTGCTCAACTCGGTGCTGTACGCGGGCGGCGGTGCGGTCCTCGGTTCGCTCATCTGCGCGGCCTGCGGGTACGCCATCGCCAAGACCAGCTTCCCCGGCCGGCGGCTGTTGTTCGCGCTGACACTCACCGGCGTGCTCGTGCCCACGACCGTGCTGGCGCTGCCGATGTACCTGCTCGCGTCCGAGCTGCGGATCGTGGACACGTTCTGGGCGGTGTTCATCCCGTTGCTCACCAACCCGTTCGGCGTCTACCTCGCCAGGGTGTACGCCGACGCGTCGGTGCCGGACGAGGTGCTGGAGGCTGCCCGCGTCGACGGGGCGGGCCAGCTGCGCACGTTCTTCACCGTGGCCCTGCCGATGATGCGTCCCGGCGTGGTGACCGTGCTGCTGTTCCAGTTCATCGGGATCTGGAACAACTTCTTCCTGCCGCTCGTCCTGCTCACCAACCCGAAGCTCTTCCCGGTCAGCCTGGGCCTGTTCCAGTGGAGCACCCGGCAGACCCAGTTCCCGCAGTACACCCCGCTCGTGATCACCGGGTCGCTGCTCGCGGTGCTGCCGCTGGTGCTGGCCTTCCTGGTGCTCAACCGGCAGTGGCGCAAGGGCCTGGCCGCGGGGAGCGTCAAGTGAACCGGCCGGAAGTGCTGCTGGCCATGAGCCAGGACGTCGCCGACCTGCAGTTCGGCCCGCGCGAGCTGGAACGCCTCGGCAGGCTCGCCCGGCTCGGAAACCCGTTGGTGGCACCCGACTTCACGTCGCCTCTTGTGCGCAGCCGGTTGGGTTCCGTCGAGGTGCTGATCACGTCGTGGGGCTGTCCGCCGATCACGTCGGACGTGCTGGCGGCGGCACCCCGGCTGCGCGCCGCCCTGCACGCGGCGGGCAGCGTGCGGTCGCACGTCGGCGACGAGGTGTTCGACCGCGACATCCTGGTGACGACCGCCGCGCACGTCAACGCCGAACCGGTCGCGCAGTACACCGTGGCGGCGATCCTGTGGGCGTTCAAGAAGGTGCCGTTCCTGTCCGCCGACGCCCGCCGGTTCCGCGAGGACTGGAGCTACCGCGAACGGCGCGGCGAGCTGTCCGGCCTGGGCCGCACGATCGTGCTGGTCGGCTTCTCGCGGGTCGGCCGCCGGGTGGTGGAGCTGCTGCGCCGGCTGCACGCCGGCCGGTTGCTCGTGGTCGACCCGGTCGTCGACCCGGTGCTGGTCCGGGAGTCGGGCGCCGAGGTCGTGACGTTGGCCGAGGCGCTCCCCCAGGCCGACGTGCTGAGCCTGCACGCTCCCGCACTGCCGTCGACCCATCACTTGATCGGAGCGGCGGAACTGGCCGCGCTGCCGGCACACGCCACCCTCGTCAACACCGCTCGTGGATCCCTTGTGGACACCGCGGCGCTCGAGGAAGCCTGTGCGCACGGACGTCTGCACGCCGTGCTGGACGTGACCGACCCCGAGCCGCTACCGGCGTGGTCGCGGCTGTACGACCTGCCGAACGTGGTGATCACGCCGCACGTGGCCGGGTCGCTGGGGTCGGAGACTCGGCTGATGGCGGCGGCCGCGCTCGACGAGTTGGAGCGGTATGTGGCCGGGGAGCCGCCGCTGGAACCGGTGACGCGGCACGGACTCGCGGTGCAGGCATGAGCCCCCGCACCGGGAGTCGTTGCCGGACTGAGGCGGCAGCATGATCCTCCCACCGGAAGACCGCCGCCTCTCCCCGCACACCGGCTGGACCCGCGCGCACTGGGAGGCCACCGCCGACCACATGCTCGCCGCGGTCAACCGCCACTGGTCCCCTCGCTGCGCCCGGATCGACCTCCCCGGCGAACCGAGCCGCTACGGCCCGATCTCCGACGGCCTGGAAGGATTCGCCCGCACGTTCCTGCTGGCCGGGTTCCGGGTAGCAGGCGGCGGCGATCCCACGATCCTCGAGCGGTACGCCTGGGGCCTGGCCGCCGGCACCGACCCGCACTCCCCGGAAGCCTGGCCCCGCCCGGCCGAACTGGGCCAGGCCAAGGTCGAGGCGGCGTCGATCGCACTCGTGCTGCAGCTGACCAAGCCGTGGCTGTGGGACCAGCTCGAAGACGGCGTGCGCCAACGGATCGTCGACTGGCTGGCCACCGTGATCGGGCAGCCGTACCCGCCGATCAACTGGGTGTGGTTCCGGATCGTCGTCGAGTCCTTCCTGCGCGAAGTGGGCGGCCCCTGGTCGAAGGACGACGTCGAGCACGACCTCGCCCTGCACGCGTCGTTCCGGCGCGCGAACGGATGGCTCAGCGACGGCGAGGAACGCGCGTTCGACCATTACACGGGTTGGGCGCTGCACCTGTACCCGTTGCTGTGGACGCACCTGTTCGACGTCCCGGAAGACCTGTGCCCGCAGGAGACCCGCCGCACCTGGACCGACGATCTGACCCGCTACCTGGACGACGCCGTGGCACTGCTCGGCGCCGACGGTTCGCCGTTGATGCAGGGCCGCAGCCTGACCTACCGGTTCGCCGCGGCGGCTCCGTTCTGGGTCGCCGCGATCACCGGCACGCCCGGACCGGAACCAGGGCTGCTGCGCCGAGCCGCGTCCGGAGTGCTGCGGCACTTCGTCGACCACGGCGCGCTCGAAGCGGACGGCGTGCTGCGCCTCGGCTGGCACGGCAGCTGGCCGCCGATCCGCCAGGCGTACTCCGGCCCGGGGTCGCCCTACTGGGCTGCCAAGGGCATGCTCGGTCTCGCCCTCAAGGCCGACCATCCCGTGTGGACGGACATCGAACGCCCGCTGCCGGTGGAGACGCACGACTTCACCCGCGTCGTCACCGCGCCCGGCTGGCTGGTGTCGGCGAGACGTGCCGACGGCATCGTCACGACGGTCAACCACGGCACGGACCACGCGCTGCCCGGCGACCGGCGGACGGACTCCCCGCTGTACGCGAAGCTGGGCTATTCCACGGCGACGATGCCGGCCGTCACGGACAACGAAGTGGTGCTCCTCGACTCCGCCGGTGCGGCCAGCCATCGCGCGGGCTTCGAGACGGTGTTCACCGAAGAGCTGCCCGGCGGCGTCGTAGCAGGAGCGTCGCGCGGACCCGTGCGCTGGGTCGACACCAGCGCGGACAACGAGCCCGACCACGGTTCCGGCCGCGCAGGCGACATCGTCGAGGGACCGGACGTGCTCGTGGTCTCGGTGGTGCGCAGCGGTGTGGAGATCCGCATCGTGCGCGTGGACGGCGAGACGGACGCCCGGCTGCGGCTGTCCGGCTGGCCCGTCGCCGCCGACACGCGGCCACGCGCTGAGAGCACAGAAGAAGAGGTCGTGGTCAGCGGCGCGCGCCTGCGCTCGTCACTGAGCGCCCTGCGCGGGTTCGACCAGGCAGGCGTGCACACCGGCACCGGCACGTCACCGCTGGGCAAGTACGTCACTACGCCGTGGCTCGCGACGACCGGGCCCACGACAAGAGGTGAGGTGTTCGCCGCGGCCGTGCGCCTGGACCGCGGCCAAAGCAGCCTGACCAACCCCCTGCTCTCCCAGCACGGCAACGAGATCGCGCTGCGGTGGAGCGACGGACTCGACACGAGGATCACCCTGCCCGATCCCTAGGAGGAGAAATGGTCACCCGCAGGACAGTGTTGTCCGGTGCGGCGGCCGCCATCGCGGCGACAGCCGTCGGCACGAACGCAGGCGCCGACCAGACCATCACCATCGACCCCGGTACGAGCTACGGCACGTGGGAGGGCTGGGGCACGTCCCTTGCCTGGTGGGCCAACGTGTTCGGCGACCGGGACGACTTCGCGGACCTGTGGTTCACCACGAAGTCCGTCACCTACAACGGAACGGCGCTGCCCGGCCTGGGCATGAACATCGCCCGCTACAACCTCGGCGCGTGCAGCTGGAACACCGTGGACGGCGCGCGGATGGTCGCCTCGCCGAACATCCCGCGCTTCAAGCAGATCGAGACCTTCTGGCAGGACTGGCGCACCACCGACCCGAACTCGTGGCAGTGGGGCGCGGACGCGAAACAACGCGCTTCCCTGACCAAGGCCGTGGCCCGCGGTGCGATCACCGAGCTGTTCGCCAACTCCCCCGCCTGGTGGATGTGCATCAACCACAACCCCTCCGGCGCCGCCAATGCGAACGACAACAACCTGCAGTCGTGGAACTACCGCACCCACGCCGCGTACCTGGCCGAGGTGGCCCGGCAGTTCCGCGACCGCTTCGGCGTCACGTTCCGGACGGTGGACCCGTTCAACGAGCCCGCCTCGGACTACTGGTCCGCCACCGGAAGGCAGGAAGGCTGCCACTTCGACCCGTCGCTGCAACGCACCGTGCTGCAGCACCTGCGCGAGGAACTGAACAACCGCGGCCTGTCCGGCATGCGCATCTCCGCGTCCGACGAGACCAGCTACGACGTGGCACGCAGCACGTGGAACTCCTTCGACGCCACCACGAAGGCCGTCGTGAACCAGATCAACGTGCACGGCTACCAGGGTTCCGGTGGCCGCCGCGACCTCCTCTACGCCGACGCGCGGGCCGCGGGCAAGGTGCTGTGGAACTCCGAGTACGGCGACCGGGACGGCACCGGCCTGTCGATGGCGAGCAACCTCTGCCTGGACTGGCGCTGGCTGCACCCGACCGCGTACTGCTACTGGCAGGTCATGGACCCGACTCCGGAGTGGGCGTTGATCGCCTACCACCCGGACACGCTGCAGGCGGGCGCCGTGCAGCGCAAGCTCTACGTGCTGGCGCAGTTCACCCGGCACATCCGGCCGGGCATGCGGATCATCTCAGCGTCCACCGGAAACGCCGCCGTCGCCTACGACGCCGCCGCACGTCGGCTCGTGCTTGTTGGCGTTAACACGGCGACTGCGGCACAGACGATCACCTTCGACCTGACCAGGTTCGGCACCCTGCCCAGCGGCCTGATCACCAGGTGGTCCACGTCGACGACCACCGGCAGCGACCGGTACACCCAGCGCACCGACGTGCGGCTGGACGGAAAGTTGCTGCGGGTGCCGTTCGCGGCGGGTCAGGTGCAGACGTTCCAGCTCGACGGGGCCGCCGTCTGACGAGTGCAGAAGTGCGCATGTCGCAACCCGAAGTATGCGGAAGATCTTCCGGCAACCGACGAACGGAGACCAGAACTTAGGTAACGCTCACATACGCTCGCGACAGACCTTTTGACCTGGGGGAACGAGGAAGACGTGGGCACAGCACTGCGCGGTCGTTCGCGAGCGCTGGGCCGATTGGGCGCGCTCACCGGGACCGCCCGGCTGCTCGTCGTCAGCCAGCTGTTGTTCAACATCGGCTTCTTCCTCGTGCTGCCGCACCTCGCCGGCCATCTCGCGGACGACCTCGGGCTGGCCGGCTGGCTGATCGGCCTGGTGCTCGGCGTGCGGACGTTCAGCCAGCAGGGCCTGTTCGCGCTCGGCGGGGTGCTCACCGACCGGTTCGGTGCCAAGCCGCTGATCATCGCGGGCTGTTTGGTGCGCACGAGCGGTTTCGCCGTGCTGGCCGTGGCGAGCGCCCTGCCCACCGTCCTCTGTGGAGTCGTGCTCGTCGGGTTCGCCGGCGCGTTGTTCTCCCCCGCGGCCGACGCTTCGCTGGCGCGCGAGGCGGATCCGGACGCACGCGCGGACACGTTCGCGATCCGCTCGATGGCGGGCGAGACCGGCACGGTGATCGGACCGCTGCTCGGCGTCGTGCTCTCCGCGAGCTTCCCGGTCACCTGCGTGATCGGTGCGGTGCTGTTCAGCCTGATCGCGTTGCTGCACCTGAGGTTTCTGCCGCGCCGGCCGGGCGAGCACCGCGACGAGGGCATCTTCGACGGCTGGCGCGAGGTGTTCGGCAACCGGGCGTTCCTGCTGTTCGCGGCCGGGTACTCGGTCTACCTCGTCTCGTACAACCAGCTCTACCTGGGGCTGCCGAACGAGCTGCACCGCGTCGGCGCGCCGGAGCAGGCACTGGGGCTGTTGTTCGCGCTCGCATCGGCGCTCGTGGTGTTCGGTCAGCTGCCGACGACCGGTCTCGCCCGGCGGCTGCTCGGCCGCGACCGGGCGCTGGTGGCGGGCTTCACCGTCATGGCTCTCGCGTTCGGCGTGGTCGCGTTGCGGCCGCCGGGGCTGGTCGGCGCCACCGCGTTCGTCGTCCTGCTGATCTTCGGGCAGATGCTGGTCGTCCCGTTCGCCCTGGAGCTCGTGCCGATCCTGGCGGGCGACCGCAGGCTCGGCGCGCACTTCGGTGTGCTGGCGTCGGCGGGTGGTGTGGCGGTGCTCGTCGGCAGCACGGCGAGCGGTGCCCTGCTGGGACAGGGCCGCGTCGCGTGGTTCGTGCTCGGACTCCTGCCGTTGGCCGGCGCCTGCGTGATGGCGTTCGCCGGCCGGCGGCGCGCGTCAATCTCATGATCGAAAGGCTCACCATGTTGTTGCGACGGACCCTGCTCGCCGCGGCGGTGCTCTCACTGACCGCGGGATGTTTCGCCGGCAGCCAGGCGGAAGGACCGGCACGGTTGCGCGTCGCACTGCCGTTCGCGCCCGTGCAGTCGTTGTCCCCCTTGGGAGACGACGGCGTCACGCTGACCAGGCTCGGCATCGCGGAAACCCTCGTGCGGCTCGACCAGGACGGCAAGCCCCAGCCGCAGCTGGCGGAGAGCTGGACGCGCAAGTCGCCGACGACGTGGTCGTTCCGCCTGCGCTCCGGCGTGAAGTTCCACGACGGCACCGCGCTCACCGCCGCGGCCGCCGCCGACGCGCTCAGCCGGGCGGCGGCCGCGAGCCCGGTGCCCCGCGCGATCAAGGGCGTCGGCGTGACCGCGAAGGCCGCCGGTGACCTCGACCTGGAAGTGAGCACGACCGCGCCCGATCCCACGCTGCCGCAACGGCTTTCGGCGGCGAACCTCGTCGTGCTCGCCCCGGCCGCCTACCAGGGCGAGCGGGTGAACCCGGCGAAGGCGGGCACCGGGCCGTTCGTGCTGACGGACCTGAACGTCGCGGCCGGCACGGCTCTGAGCCGGTTCGACGGGTACTGGGACGGTGTGCCCGCGCTGGCCGGCGTCGACGTGCGGTTCGTGCCCGACGGCAACACCCGCAGCGCTGCCCTGCGGGCGGGTGAGGTCGACGTCGCCACGACCGTGCCGATCAGCGCGCTCGCCAACGTCACCACGGAGGAAGTGCCGCTGCCGCGCACGGTGTCGGTGCTGCTCAACACGGCCAAGCCGCCGTTCGCGGACCCGCGCTTGCGTGCGGCGGTGCGGGAAGCGGTCGACCCGGCCGCGCTCGCGAAGGGCGTCTACGAGGGCCACGCCGACGCCGCCACCGGTGTCTTCCGCGGCACGGCGGCGCGGCAGGTCACGCCGACCGGGGCGACCGCCGGCTCCCAGAAGATCGCTCTGGCCACGTGGAGCGACCGGCCAGAGCTTCCGGGCGTCGTCACTGCCGTCGCCGAGTCGTTGCGCGCCAAGGGTTTCGAGGTGGAGCAGGTGGTGCGCAAGTACAGCCAGCTCGAGCCCGACCTGCTCGCGGGCAACTTCGACGCGGTGGTCTTCTCCCGCTCGTACGCGATGGACAGCGGTGACCTGGCCGGGAACCTCAGCCTCGACTTCAGCTGCTCGGGCGGCTTCAACCTGGTCAAGCTCTGCGACCCCGCGCTCGACGCCGCCATCGGTCAGGCGCTGGCCGTCGAGGACGTCTCGGCCCGTCAGGAAGCGTCGATGCGCGCACAGGACATCGTGCTCGCCAGCGACGCGGTGGTCCCGCTGGTGCACGAGCGCACCATCATCGGGCGTTCGGCCGGCGTCAGCGGCCTGTCCACCGATCCGTACGAGCGCCTGCTGATCACCGCCAAGACCCGCGTTTCATGAGATTGCTCGGACGGCTCTGCGCCCTGCTGGGCCTCACGGCGGTGATCGGCCTGCTGCCGCTGATGTCCGGCAGGGACCCGGCGCTCGCGGTGCTGCGGGCCCGTTCCGCCGACCGGGAGCCCGACGCCGAGGCGATCGCGTCGGTGCGGCGCGAGCTCGGTCTGGACGCGGGGCCGTTCGAGCTGCTCGGCCGCTGGTTCTGGCGGGCGGTGCACGGCGATCTCGGCGCCTCGTGGGTGTCCGGTGAGCCGGTGACGGGTCAGCTCGGGCCGGCCATCGCGGTGTCTCTTACGCTGACCGCCCTCGCCGCGCTGGTCGCCGTCCTGGTGATGACCTTGCTCGTGACCCGTCCGTTCGTGCGCGGCCTGCGCGGGTCGTCTGCCGGTCGTGCGGGTTTCGCCGCCGTGCTCGCGGCGCTGCCCGAGTTCCTCATCGGCTCAGTTCTGCTGCTCGTGTTCGCCGTGCGGCTCGGGTGGCTGCCGACGTCGGGCTGGCGCGACCTCAGCTATGCCGTGCTGCCCGCCATCGCGCTGGGCACGCCGGCCGGTGCGATTCTCGCCGTGGTCGCCGGTGACGCCCTGCGCGACGCACTGGCCGCGCCGTGGCGGCGCTCGTGGACGGGCGCGGGTTTCCGGGTCCGCACGATCGCACTGGCCGTCGTGCGCCGCGCGGGTTCCGTGGTGACCGGGCAGCTCGGCATCGTGGTCGCGGGCATGTTCGGCAGCGCCGCGACGGTCGAGGTGGTGTTCGGCGTGCCGGGCCTCGGCCGGCTGGCGGTGGACGCGGCGCTGGCGCAGGACGTGCCCGTGGTGCAGGCGTGCGTGCTCGTGATCCTGCTCGTGGGCGCCGCGGCGGGCGCACTCGGTGCGATGGCCCAGCGGTTGCTGCTCGGCCCGGCTCTCACCGACGGAGCCCTGGAGTCGTCCGCACCGCGCGAGATCACGTCCGGCCGGCTCAGTCTCTTGTTGCCTTTGGTGGCTGTGGTCGCCGTGGTGCTGTGGGGAATCTGGCGCGATCCGTTCACAGTGGACCTGGCGGCGCGGCTCCTGCCTCCTTCGGGGGCGCACCCGATGGGCACCGACGCGCTGGGCCGCGACCTGCTCGCCAGGGTCGCGCACGGCGCCCTGCACACCGCCGCACTGGCCGCCGGTGTCACGGCGCTGGTCGTGGTGATCGCGCTGCTGGTCGGCATCGCGGGCCGCCGCGGCTCCGGCGCAGCGGACCTGGTGAACGCGCTGCCCACGGTGGTGGTCGCGCTGGCCGTCGCGGCAACGGCGGGTCCGGGGTGGACGAGCGCCGTCGTCGCGGTCGCCGCGGTGGCCTGGGCGCCGCCAGCCGCCCACGCGCGGTCGCTGGCTCTCGAGCAACGCGGCAGCGCCCACCTCACCGCCGCGCGGGCACTGGGCGCGAGCACCCGGCACATCATGTTCCGGCACGTGCTGCCCGCCGTCGTCCCTCCGGTGCTGCGCAACGCTTTCGTGCGTCTGCCCGCGATCGCGCTCGCACTCGCGTCGCTGGGGTACCTGGGGCTCGGCGCCCAGCCGCCCGAGCCCGAGTGGGGCGTGCTGCTGGCGGAGGGGATGCCCAACGTCGAGCGCGCGCCGTGGGTGGTCGCGTTCCCGGCGGCGGCGCTGGTGCTGCTCGGGGTCGGTGCCGTGGTGGCGGCCGCCCGGATGCGTTGACGGCAGGCGTCGGCGCCGTGGTGACGGCCGCCCGCACTCCGCTGACGCCACACCACCACGTCAGCACGGTGGTGGCAGCCGCTCGCACGCGCTGACCTCACGCCACCGCGTCCGCACCGTGGCAACAGCCGCCCGCACATCGCCGACATCACGCCACCGCGTCGGGCGCCGCCGTCCTCGCGCCTACCTCACGCCACCGCGTCCGCGAACAGCGCCGCCCTCAGCAGCTGCGCGCCATGGCCACCGGCCGGATCCCAGCCGGTGATCTTCGCGATGCGCTGCAACCGGTAGTCCATCGTGCTGCGGTGCACGAACAGGTCGCGGGCCGCCTGGTTGCGGTTGAAGTCCGCGTGCACGAGCGCGACCAAGGTCTCCCACAGGGCCTGGTTCTGCCGCACGGGCCGGATGATGCCGGCCAGCTGGGCGGTGACCGCGGTGTTGGCGGCGATCGCCTGTTCCACCAGCACGTCGGCCACCGAGTAGGTCCCGGCGGGCCGGCAGCCGGCCGCGACGAGCCGGAGCACCTCGGTGGCTTCGGCGTAGGCGTCCGCCAGCTCGGACACCGGGCGCCTGGCGATGGTGACCCACCTGGTGCCGCTCGCCAGTTGCGCGGTGATCTCGTCCAGCAGTTCGGTGTCGCGTTCCGGCACGAGCAGCACCAGGAGACCGGACCTGGTCGTGCGGAGGAGGCCTCGGCACTCGTGCACGTGGGCGTCGCGCTGGTCGGAGATCACGACCACGTAGCCCGGCGCGAGTCTGGCCAGCACGTCGGGCGGTACCGCGACGCCGTCGATCAGGTCGGCGGCGAGGTCACCGGACGGCGGCAGCGCGGTGGTGCAGCAGAGGCCGTCGAGGAAGTCCTCCAGCAGCTGGGCACCGGCCTGCGCGAGGCGGAGGAGTTCCGGGTCGTCCGCCGCGGCCTCGCACAGCAGGTCGGTCAGCGCCACCGGCCGGTTGCCGGCCCACTGCTCACCGGCCGCTCGCACCTTCGCGCGGAACTCGGCGAGCCGTCGCTCGTGCTCGCCGGCCACGTGGAGGGTGGGCGCGGGATCTGTTTCCCGGCCGGGTGCGGGGTTGGGCATGACCACACCTGGCAGTTTTGATGTGCACGCTCACAACGTCAACCTGTCATGCGGGAAATCACGATCTGCAGAGGCGTCTCAATTCGTTTCCCGGCTGTGACGCCCATTTCATTAGCTAAAGCGCATGGTTGCGGCCGCAACATTATCGGCCGAGAAATAGGAAACTTTGTGAACGTGCACAACGCTCAGCCGCCACTGCTGAGGCTCGCGACGAGGTTGATCGTGGTGGCGAGCAGGCCGGTGCCGAAGAGGTACGAGAACAGCGCGTGCCGCAGCGCGGTGCGGCGGATCTCCCTGGTGGTCAACGAGGTGTCGGAGACCTGGAACGTCATGCCGATGCTGAAAGCGACGTAGGCGAAGTCGCCGTAGTCCGGCGGATCCGGCTGGTTGAAGTCGATGCCGCCGTCGACGTCGTAGTAATAGAGCCGGGCGTAGCGCAACGCGAAGATGGTGTGCACAGTCGTCCACGACAGCACGACGGACAAAACGCCCAGTCCCACCCGCAACAGTTCCGAAGCGCCGGACGTTTCCGCGGCACGGGCGAGCACAAATCCGACCGACACGAGACTCGCCACCGCCGCGAGCAGCAGCACGATCTCCGCCGCCGTGCGCGTGGGGTCGTTGCGCACGGCGTGGCGGGCCGTCTCCTCCGCGTCCATCGGCCAGATCAAGATCCACACCCAGGTCAGGTAGACCAGCGTGGCCACGTCCCAGCCGACGAGCGGCCCGAACTCGGCGTGCCCGGCGAGCGAGACGGCGAGGCCGGCGACGACGCCCGCGGCGAGCACCGTCGCGAACTTCGTCCGCGCGAGGACGAAGCCCTCATCGGACGGGCGAACCGGAAGATCAGCTGCCATGAGAGCCGAAGGTACTCGCCGCGTCCGGGTCTCCGGCACCGAGCGCCGCGGCTACCACCAGGAGTACAGCGGCATTTCGGTGCTGGGTCTGATGGACTTCGCCGGGAAGCGGCCGCGCCTGGTGCACCAAGCGTTCACCCTGGCGCGGCCGCGGTGAGGCTCACACAGTGCCGACGACCGAACTTCCCGTCCTGGTCACGTAGTACGTCACGGTGGCACCGCTCCAGAAGTGGAACGTGAGAGTCACCCTCGCGCCGTCGTCCACCTCGGCGAAGAACGCGGGCTGCAAGGTGATCACACCACGTGCGTAGTCCGGCCAGAACGAGGAGTGGAACTCCTTGTAGGAAGTCCAGTTCGCGGGCCCGGCGTTGCGCCCGTCCGCGTACTTGGCCTCCATCGTCGCCAGCACGTCGCCGCGGAACTGCGCCGGAACCGCGAACGAACCGGTCGTGCCGCTGCTGCTCGACAGCAGCGGCACGTCGCTGGTGATCACGCTGAGCTGCCACCGCACGCCGCGGGAGAACTCGGCCTGCAGCGTGGCGTTGACCCCGTACGACCGGTCGCCCGCCAGCCTGGTCAAAGCGGCGGCCGTCAGCGTCAGCTGGTCACCGGCGACGGTGTAGTCCCTGCCCGGCATCAGGCGCGTGCGCCCGTGCCAGAGCTCGCGGAAGCTCGTGCCGTTCAGGTTCAGCGTGAGCGTGCGCGCCGGGATCGCGCCGGACTTCGGCAGGAACACCAGATCCGCCGACATCGTCGCGGAACGCCTGGTCCAGCTGGACTTGATCAGCCAGAACACGTCCGGTTCCCGCGGCTGCAGCGTGGTCCGGTTGATGAACGAGCTGGTGTCCCACATGGCCGTGGTGACGCGGTTGACGCGCGCCGCATTGCCCAGCGCCTCGTAGAACTTCAGCGCCTCGCCGCGCTCGATGATCCCGGGACGGGTGAAGTCGTAGGCGAGCAAACCGGTCTCACCCGCGTAGACCGGCACCCCCTTGGCGACGAACGTGTCGCGCATCCTGGCGAAGGCGTCGGTCATGTCCTTCTGCACGGTGGCGTCGAACTTGGTGTAGCCGGCGATGTTCACGCTGAACGGCCAGAAGCCGTAGAAGTGCACGGTGGCCGCGAGATACGGGTCGTTCAGCAACCGGATCGTGCTCGCCAGGTTGTCCATCAGCTTCTGGTCCGGTGTGCAACCCTCGGTGGGCAGGATGAGCACCCGCGTGGCGTTGCGGCCGCCCGCCTGGCGCACGATCGAGTGGAACGTGGTGTTCAGCTCGTTCATCAGCTGAACTTTCCTGGCCGCGTCGGTGGTGTCGAAGGTCGGTTCGTTCACGCTCTCGAAGAGCAGCTTCGACGACCTGTCCCCGAGCTTCGCCACGATCTGCCGCCACGTGGCGGTGTAACGGGCCAGCACGGGATCGTGGTCAGTGGCGATCTTGGAGATCCACTGCCACGAGTCGTGGTGCAGGTTGAGCACGACGTACAGGTCGGCCTGCAGTGCCCAGTCGACGACCTGCGTGACCCGGTTCAGGAACGCCGGGTCGATCGTGAACGGCGCCGTGGCCGCCTGGTGGTTGCCCCACGTCACCGGGATGCGCACGCTGCGGAAACCCTGTGCCCGCACCGAGTCGAACAACGCCTTGGTGATCGGCGGGTTGCCCCACGACGTCTCGTCCGGAATGGCGTCCAGGGTGTTGCCCACGTTCCAGCCCGGCTCCATCGCGGCCAGCACGCTCATCGCACTTCGGGCCGGCGCCGCAACGGATTCCTGCGCACCAACGGTGCTGAGGGCCAGCGCGGCCGCCGCGATCAACGCGGTGAAACGACGTGCCCTCATGCCCTGCGGTCCAGGCCGAAGAACTGGATGGCGCGCAACGCCATCCCCGAGGCCATCAGGTTGTGGCCCACACCCTGCAGCGAATACGCCTCGACCTTGTCGCTGTACCGGGTGCGCGTCCAGTTCGGCTGCGGGCGGTCGGTGAACGTCGGCGTGGTCGACAACCGGTGAACGTTGGTCCACTGGTCGATCGCCTCACCGAAGTTCGGGTAGCGCAGCACGTCGTCCGCGGTGCCGTGCCACAGCTGCATGCGCGGCCGCTTGCCGTTGTAGCCGGGGAACGCCGACCGCGCGATGTCGCCCCATTGCTGCGGGGTCTTCAGCACCCTGCCGTTGGCGCACTCGGTGTTCCAGAGCGAGCCGTTGGTCGTCGCGAAGCAGCCGTCCGGCACGCCCGCGAACGCCGCGCCGGCGTCGAAGACGTCCGGGTAGTTGGCGACCATCACGTTGGTCGTCATGGCGCCGGACGAGATGCCCGTGACGTACACCCGAGCCGGGTTGCCCTGGTACTGCCGCAGGGCCCAGCGCACCATCGAGACCAACCCGACCGGGTCGCTGCCGCCGTCTCGCTTGAGCGCCTGCGGCGACGACACGTCGAAGCACTTCTCGGCGCGGGTGGCCGTCGGGTAGATCACGACGAACCCGTACTGGTCGGCCAGCCGGGCGAACTCCGTGTTGCGGTACATGTCCGGGCCGGACCCGGTGCAGTAGTGCGGAGCCAGCAGGATGCCCGGCCGGGCGGCCACGCGGTCCGGCTTGTAGACGTGCATGCGGAGGTTGCTGGGGTTGGGGCCGAAGCCGGTCACCTCGACGAGGCTCGCCGCGGAGGCCTGAGGCGTGGCCACGAGTCCGAGACCGAGTACGACAGCTGCAGCCAAAGCTATCCGGAACATGACGCTCCTAACGTCCGACCGTTGCTTCCGAAACACCCAGGAACCCGTGGGTGGTCCCCGGTGCGGAACTGGTGAGCTCGAGGCGGATGCGATCCGTGCGCACGGGGGCGAACGTGACGCTCACCGGGCTGCCCCAGTCGATCTTCGCGTCGCGCACCGGCACGAACTCCTTGCCGTTCCAGTACGACACCGCGATCGAGGCGGGCAGGGCGTGCGACGCGTCGGCCGAGAAGGAGGCTTCAACCGAGCTGACAGAGCCGTCAGCGGGCAACGACACCCAGTCCGTCGCGTGCGCACGGCTCACCGCGGGCAACAAGCCCGTGGCGCGCTTGAGGTAGTAGTTCGACCAGTACGTCGACGCACTGCCGTCGAGCATCGCGGCGGGGATCGTGGTGGGTGCGCCCGAGTAGCTCGAATCCGCCGTCGGAGGAACCGGCTGGATCTCTGGTGCTGGATCCACAGCCTTGGCGTGGCCTGGTCGTCCTCCGATTGCCACGACTGTCGTGGTGGCCGCTCGTAGACCGGGTGCACGGGCCGTCACCGTGATCATCGGCGATTGTCCTGATCGGACCATGGCCAACGCCTTGCCGTTGAACGCCGTGCGAGCCGGAGCCTGGTAGTTCTCCGCGCTTTCCTGGCGGCCGTTGTCGAGACCGGCCAGGCTGCCGCCGCGGACCCCGAACGTGATCAGGTCGTCCGCGTCCGGCACCACCACGCCCGCGCGGTCGACGACCTCGGCAGTCACGAACGTCAGCGACTTGCCGTCTGCCTTGGTCACCCTGCGGTCCGGTGTCAGTCGAACAGCGTGCGGTTCGCCCGCGGTCCGGACCTCGTCCCGCGCGACCTCCACTCCGCCGCGCTTGGCGACCGCGACGAGCCGGCCCGGCTGGAACGGCACCGACCAGGTCAGGTGCAGCTTGCCCGCACTCCCGTTGGGGCTGGTGTAGCTGCCCGGATAAGGGCCGCCGGTGACGGTCTTGTCGTCGCCGGTCGCCTCGGTCGTTTCCAGGTATCGAGAGCCGAACACGGTGGTCTTCGTGTCGAACTTCCGCTCCCCCAGCGACTTGCCGTTGAGGTACAGCTCGACGGTGTCCGCGTTGCTGTACGCCCACACCGACACCGGCTCACCCGGCCGGTGCCCGGTCCAGTTCATCGGCAGCAGGTGCACCATCGGCTCGCTGCTCCACTGGCTGCGGAACAGGTGGTAGAAGTCCTTGGCGAACCCGGCCGTGTCCACCGCGCCGAAGAACGACGACTTCACCGGGAACACGTCGTACGGCGTGGGTTCGCCGATGTAGTCGATGCCGGTCCACAGGAACTGGCCGGCGAACCACTTGCGGTCGCGGTCCTTCTTCAGTCCGAACTCGCCGCTGTAGGTCCACGTCTCCAGGTTGTTGTCGTACGACGACGTGTTCCGCCTGCCCGGCGTGTGGTTCTCACCGGTGTTGAGCTGGTCCGGGTCCTGGTAGTAGCCGCGCGTCGACGTGGAGGACGACGACTCGGCCTCGAAGAAGAACTTGGTGGGGTAACGGGTGTGGAGCTCGTCGATCGAGGAGGCGTTGTTGTAGTTCAGGCCCAGGCCGTCGAGCATCTGCAGGATCTGGTCCTGCGGTGAACCGACGGCGGGCACCCTGCGGTACCGGTCGGAGCCCATGACGATCGGGCGGGTGGTGTCGATGGCGCGCACGTCGTCGATGAGCCGCCGGGCGATCGGCGGGCCGGCGGCCGCGCTCGAGTCGGGGATCTCGTTGCCGATCGACCACATCACGACCGAGGGCGAGTTCTTGGCGGCGTGCACCATCTCGCGGAGGTCGGCGCTGCTGTGGGCGTCGAAGAACCGGCCGTAGTCGTACTTCACCTTCGGCGTCCGCCAGGTGTCGAACGCCTCGACCTGCAGCAAGATGCCCATCTCCGCGCACGCCTGGATGAACTGCGGTGAGGGCGGGTTGTGCGAGGTGCGGACGGCGTTGACGCCCATGCTCTTCATGATCTTGAGCTGGCGGACGACCGCGTCGGACGAGACCGCCGAGCCGAGCGCGCCGAGGTCGTGGTGCAGGTTGACACCCTTGAGCTTCATCTCCACGCCGTTGAGCGAGAACCCGTTGTCCGGGTCGAACGCGAAGTACCGGATGCCCGTGCGCGTGCTGACGGCGTCAACCACCTTGCCGCTGATCCGGATCTCGCTGTCCACTGTGTACAGGTAAGGCTGGTCCACCGACCACAACGCCGGTTTGTCGATCCTGATGTCCGTGCTCGCAGTGCTCGGCAGCGCGGCACGCGTCGTGCCCCGGCCCACGATCCGGCCGCGCGGGTCCTTGACGGTCGAGACGATCTCCGCGTCGGTGTTGCCCACGGCGGTGGTCGCCACGCGCATGGTGGCGAAGCCGGACTTGATCGTGTTCGCCAGGTCCGGCGTCGTCACCTGCACGCCGTGGCGCGTCACGTGTGCGGGCTCGGTCACGACCAGCCGGACGTCGCGGTAGATGCCGCTGCCGGAGTACCACCGGCTGCTGGGCACCTGGTTGCGCACCTTGACCGTGAGGACGTTCGGCGTTCCGTCGGTGTGTGCGTTGAGGTCGTATGCGAATCCGGTGTAGCCATAAGGATGGCGGCCGAGCAATACGCCGTTGAGATACACCTCGGAGTCCATGTAGACGCCGTCGAATTCGATCGACACTTTCTTTCCGGTCATCGACGACGGCAGTGTGAACGTTTTGCGGTACCAGCCGAGACCACCTGGGAGAAAGCCCGTTCCGGCGTTCGTGTGCGGACCGGCCACCGGGTCCAGTCCGATGCTCCAGTCGTGCGGCAGCCGCGTGTCCCGCCACGCCGGATCGTGTGCACCGGGCTGCGCCGCGTCCTCGCCAGTGGCGTTGACCAGGGCAAACTGCCATCCGCCGGTGAAGTCGACGGTCCGCCCGGCCGGCCGCACCTGCTCGGCCTGTGCCGTCGCCTGGACCGCGCAGAGCCCGGCCGCGACCACACAGCCGACCACGAGTCCCCAGAATTTGTTCGACCATCGATTCGACCGTCGAATAGTCAAAACTCACCGCCCTGTCGCGATTTCCGCGCCCGAAACGCCATACTCGCTATCAGGAAAGCGCTTACCCGAACCCTGCGCAAGAGCGAGGTCCGATGAACAGCAGAGTGGCTGCTTTGGCCGCCGCGGCCGCTTTGGCCGTCACGGGGACGAGCGCTTCGGCGGCGCCCCCGGTCCAGGTCTTCGTCGCGGGCGACTCCACCGCGTCCACCTACACGTCCGCGCTGGCTCCCCGAGCCGGCTGGGGGCAGGCGCTGCCGGTGTTCCTGACCTCCAGGGCGGTGGCGGTCAACGCGGCCCTGTCCGGTGCCAGTTCCAAGAGCTTCGTCGACCTGGGCCGTCTCGACGGCGTCCTGGCCAGGCTCAAGCGCGGCGACCACCTGCTGATCTCGTTCGGGCACAACGACGAGAAGAAGGAGGACCCGGCGCGCTACACCGAGCCGTCGACGACCTACAAGTCCTATTTGTCCCAGTACATCGACAAGAGCCGAGCCAAGGGCGCAAAGCCGGTGCTGGTCACGTCGGTGGAACGGCGCCGCTTCTCCAGTTCAGGCACCATCACGCCGACTCACGACGCGTACCCGGCGGCGATGCGGGAGCTCGCGGCGGCCAAACGCGTGCCGCTGGTCGATCTCACGGCGTCCAGCACGGCGCTCTTCAACCGGGCCGGCGTCGAGGGCACGAAGAAGTACTTCCTGCACCTCAACGCCGGGCAGCACCCGAACTACCCCAACGGCGTGGAGGACAACACGCACTTCCAGGCGTCCGGCGCGATCGAGGTGGCACGGCTCGTCGCCAGCGCGCTGCGGAACCAGGGCGTGTTGCCGTCCGGATCGTTCCGGCAGCTCAACGCCCCGATTCCGCCCAACGCGATCGTCTGGCCCACTCAGTAACCGAAGTCGCGCAACAACCCCGTGTACTGCTTCGGCAGCGGGGTGGCGAACTCGTCGCGTTTGCCGGTGCGCAACCCCATCTCGACCAGCGACTGCACCGTGAGCACGGCGGCCTGGACGCCGTCGACGACGGGCACGCCGATCTTCGCCGCGATCGGCGCCGCCCAGTCCGTCATGCCCGCGCAGCCGAGCACCACCGCGTCCGCCTCGTCCTCCTCCACGGCACGGGCGCAGGCGGCGGTGACGACGTCCAGCGCGTCGCCCTCCAGCTCGAGCACCGGGATGTCCGAGGCGTGGACACCCCGGCACAGGTCACGCATCCCGTAGCGTTCGACGAGCTCCCACGTCCGGCCGCGGGTGCGGGACAGCGTGGTCACCACGGTGAACCCCCGGCCCAGGTACGCGGCGGTGCGCATGGCGGCCTCCGCCATGCCCACGACCGGGCCGCGCGCCACCTCGCGCGCGGCGTCGAGCCCTGGATCGCCGAAGCACGCCACCACATAACCGTCCACACCGGACTCTTCACCGGCCCGGATCTCCGCCAGCAACCCCGGCACGCTGAGCGCCTCGTCGTAGTGGCTCTCGATCGACTGAGGCCCCATCGCCGGACTCACCGCCTGCACGGTCGTGCCGGGTGCCGCGACGGCCTTGGCCGACCGTTCCACCAGCGCTGTCATCTCCAGGCTGGTGTTGGGGTTCACGACCTTGATGATCAACGAGAGCCCCTCGACGCGAGCGTGTACACCACGAGGCCCACGATCATGCCGATGAACCAGCTGTACTGCGCGGCGGGCGCGAGCGCGGACACCAGCACCGGCGCCACCGCGATGATCGCGCCGGCGGCCGTCGCGGCGATGGCCTTCGGGTTGTAGCCCTTGCGGTAGTGGTAGGCGCCGTCGGGCGACATGGTGAACAGGTCGTCCACCACCACCTTCTGCTTGCGCACCAGGTAGTAGTCCGCGATCAGCACGCCGAACAGCGGGCCGATGAACGCGCCGAGCACCTCCAGCGTGTAGTGGATGACCTCGGGGCTGTTGTAGAGGTTCCACGGCGTGATGAGCACCGACCCGACGGCCGCGATCATGCCGCCCGCACGCCAGCTGATCTTCTGCGGGCTGACGTTGGAGAAGTCGAACGCGGGCGAGATGAAGTTCGCCACGATGTTGATCCCGATCGTCGCGATGGTGAACGTCAACGCGCCCAGCACGATGGCGAGCGTGCTGTCGATACGGGCGACCGTCTCGACCGGGTCGGTGATGAGCTCGCCGAACACCGGCAGAGTCAGCGACGTCGTCACGACCACCAGCACCGAGAACACCAGGAAGTTCACCGGCAGGCCGAGCAGGTTGCCCCGCTTCACCGCCGCGAACGACTTGCCGTAGCGGGAGAAGTCGCCGAAGTTCAGCATCGGGCCGGAGAAGTACGACACGACAAGAGCGATCGCGCCGAGCATCACGGGGATCGAGGCCAGTCCGGTGTGGCGGACCTCGCCGAGGCTCAGGTCGATCGCGCCCCAGCCGGCCCGGTAGATCAGATAACCGGTGAGCACGAACATCACCACGTACACGGCCGGACCGCAGAAGTCGATGAACCGGCGGATCGTCTCCATGCCGGTCCAGAACACCGCCGCCTGCACGAACCACAGCAGGGTGAACGAGGCCCAGCCGAGCAACGGCAGCCCGAGGAACCCGTACTGCTGTACGTCCGCGTACGGCATCAACGCCGGGAAGAGCTTGAGCAGCACCACGTTCAGCGCCGCGGACGCCAGGTAGGTCTGAATCCCGTACCATGCCACCGCGATGAGCCCGCGGATGATCGCCGGCACGTTCGCGCCCAGCACGCCGAACGACGCCCGGCAGATGACCGGGTACGGCACCCCCGTCACCTGGCTCGGCTTCGCCACCAGGTTGCAGAACACCTGCACGATGCCGATGCCGATGAGCAGCGCGAGTAGCACCTGCCAGCTGGACAGGCCGAGCATGAACAGACTGCCCGCGGTGACGTACCCGCCGACACTGTGCACATCGGACATCCAGAACGCGAAGATGTTGTAGGAGCCCCAGGTCTGCTTCTTGAGGGGCGCCAGGTCCTCGTTGGTGAGGCGCGGGTCGTACTGTGGTGTGGTGGCGGCTGCCGGACGGGCGGCGGTCTCGGTCATCACCGACTCCTCGTGGCCTGGGATGTGGTGCGAGCAGCCTGGTCCGGTCTTGTTACGCCCCTATGACGCGAACCGTATATCTTCGCCGCGATGTGCCGTGACCGCCGGCCTTTGCCCCGTGTTCCGACGGTCAGACGGGCGCATCGTGGTGCTGGCCCCGCGCCCTCATATCGCGCATATGGGGCGCGGGACCGGTGCCGCGAGGCGCCCTGCTGAGCGGCGGAAGACGCGGTGAAGGCTGTCGCGGCACATGATTATTCGGAGTCGACGAACAACCCAGTGTGACGAGGCAGCTCGGCCAACGATGCCCGCAGCCGGCCGTGGTGCGCCTTTGCCGCCGTGACCAGCCTCTCCACGTCCCGCGCGAGGAACGCGGCGAGCATCTCCTCGTGGTCGTGGTGCATCTCGGCCTTGGCGCCGTCCGACACGTGCGCCATGGGCTGCACCGGCTCGGTGGTGTTCCACGCCGACTCCAGCATGGCCAGCAGCCGGTGCATCCCGCACGGCCGGACGAGCGCCAGGTGGAACCGCCTGCTGTTGCGGTGGTAGCCCCGCACGTCCTGCGCCGCGATGGCCTCGCCGAGCGCCTCGTGCGTGGCCGTCGCCTCCAGGTCGTCCTGTTCCGTGGCCGAGGCAACGGCCGCCGTCAGCGCCGCCACCTCCAGCACCTCGCGCACCACGTACAACTCGTGCAGCTCGCGGGTCGTCAGCCGGGCGACGTGATAGCCCAGGTTGGGCTGGTGCTCCACCAGCCCTTCGCCGATCAGGGTCTTCAACGCCTCGCGCACCGGGATGCGGCTCACCCCGAACACCTGCGCGACCTCGTCCAGCGGGATCGGGGTGCCGGGCGGCACGTCGCCGTCCAGCAAGCACCGGCGCAGCTCGTCGAGGATGGCAGCCTGCGAACCGCCCGGCTGGTCGCTCACCAGCCGGGCGATCAACGCAGAACGCTTCCGCGGGCCCGCCATCCCGGCAGCCTATGCCACCGCGCAACCCAGCCGCCCGGCACACCGACGACAGGCGGTTCCCCCGCCTCGGGAGATCTCCTAATCTTCAAGCATGCCAATGTGGAAAGCGCTCTCCGTGCTCCTGGCACTCCAACTCACGACCGCGGCCGCACCAGCCGTCGCGGCCCCTTCCTGCGCACGCCCGGGCGTGCTGTTCTGCGAGGACTTCCAGAAGGTCCCGCTCGGCGGCGCGACGAGCCTCCGCTGGGGCGTGGACACCAGCCACGGCACCCTCACCGTGGAGAAAGCCCCGCGCGGCCAACGGGTCCTGCACGCGCACACCGAACGCAACGGCCGCGCGTTCCTCCGCGTCGAGGACTTCGCCCCGCCGGGCAACAGCTTCTACGGACGGGTGCGCGTCAAGGTCGACGCGTTCCCGCGCAAGCCCGACTGGGCCCACTACACCCTGATCGAGGCCACCGGCCAGGGTCCGGAGATCGTGCGGCCACTGGGTGGTCAGTACGCGCCCACTGTGGACGGTGCGTTCTGGGGCGTCGGCGCCGACGGCGGACCGACCGGCGACTGGACGAACTGGCGCGAGTCGGCACCGTCCCGCGAGGACGTGTGGCAGTGCGTCGAGTGGCGGATGGACGCCGCCGACAACCGTGTCGAACTCTGGTTCGACGGCGTCCCGCAGCCGGATCTGACCGTGTCGACGCGCAACCACGGCGGGAACCAGGTCGACTTCGTGTTCCCGCGCTTCCACACCGTCAAGTTCGGCTGGCAGCTCTACCAGCCGAACGACGGCGCGTACGACCTCTGGATGGACGACATCGCACTCGCGACGAACCGAATCGGTTGCTAACCGCAGACGACTCCGTTCAACGCCGGTGAGAGGAACGGCGGGGTGCCGCCGCCATAGGTCGCGTTGTAGCCGATGGTGGCGGTCCCGCCGGTGCCGAGCGAGCCGTTCCAGGCCGCGTTCCCGACCTCGATGACGTCACCCTGGTCGTTCCACGTCCCGTTCCAGCCCTGGCTCACCGTCACACCGGGCGCGGAGAAGCTGAACTTCCAGCCGTTGATCGGCGCCGCCCGGTTCTCGATGACGATCTCCGCGCCGTAGCCGCCGGACCACGTGCTCGTGACCTTGTGCGTGGCCCTGCACCCACCCACGGGCGGCGGAGTGGTCGTGGTCGTTGTCGGTGGACGCCCAGCGCTCGCCAGTTCGTACGCCCGCTGCGGCACGAACTGGCCGGCCCCGGCGATGCAGCCGTCGGCCTCGCCCGGCAGCTTGACCCACAGGAACGCGGCGATCTGGCCGTCGCCGGTCTGGTCGGTGCTGGGCGTGCCGATCGCCCGGCCGGGCGGGTCGCACCACTCGCTGCCCGCGGGACCGTTGCCGTTGCGGCTGGTGTCGATCACCGCGCGCAGCCGGGAGTCGCCGAGCGACCCCAGCACCGCCTTGGCGAACGCCACCTCGTCGGACGTCCAGCGGTAGTTGGACACGTTGGTGGAGATGCCGTCGGCGCTGTTCGAGATGTCCGCCGCGCGCAACCGCGACGCCGCCTCGGCCGGTGAGAGCCACGCCGAGTGCCCGATGTCGAAGTAGACCTTCGCCTGCCCCGAACCGGACTTCAGCTTCTTGCCCGCGTACGCCATCGACGCCCTGGTCTCGGCCTGCTGACCGGCGTTCTGGCAGTTCGTCATCAACGGCAGCACGTCCGGTTCCAGCACGATGGTCGCCGGTCGTCCCGCCAGGCCCGCCGCCACCTGGTCCACCCACGCCCGGTACGCGCTGTGGCTGGGCGCGCCGCCGCCGCTCGCCCCGCCGCAGTCACGATTCGGAACGTTGTAGACCACCAGGATCGGGATCTTTCCGGCAGCCGCCGCAGCGCCCACGAAGGCGTCGACCTCGCCTCGCACCGTGCTGGTGTTGGTGGTGGTGAACCACCGTGCCTGCGGCACGTTCGCGATCCGGTCGCGGATCATGGGCGTCCGCGAGTCGCCGGGATTTGCCGCGACCCACTTGGCCGCGCCGGTGTTCGGATCGACGTAGAACGGTGACGCGGCCGCGTGGGCATTGCCCAGTACGACCACCGCTGTTGCCGCGAGCGTGGCCGCCGCGATGCCGGCGGCAACTCCTTTGTTGCGCATCCTGCCTCCTCATTCTGGGAGCGCTCCCAGACTGGCGCCACACTCTATGCCGGGATCAGCAACGCCGAAAGGTTTCGTCGAACGACCGTCGATGCCTTGATCGGCACGGTCGGTGAGCGCCAGACCTCAGCATCCAAGCGGCGAACTCGAAGACGCAGAACGAAAGACAGCCGCAAGAAGACCCACAGTGGACTGTTTCTCAGCGCGGTAGACCGTTCCGGCGGCCGGAACGCGCAGAGCCGTCCACCCGAATGGATGTGGGAGCGTTCCCAGGAACTTAGCGAGCGGCGAACTGCAGGTTCGTGGCCTGGACGACGTCGGGCTTGACCGGCAGGGCGTTCACGACCAGGCGCTCGCCGTAGATGTCGGTGATCGCGATGGCGCCACCACACCCGGCACCGTTCTCGGAGAGGAAGTAGTTGTACTCCATGCGGCGCAACTCCTTCCACTGCCCACCGGCCTGGACCTCCAGCCGTGCCACCGGGTTGCGGTGGTCGATCGCCTGGATCCCGCACCACCACTGGGACGACCCGGTCTTGTAGCGAATGGAGATCTTCTTCTCCAGCGGCGGGCTCACCAGCGACCAGGTCACCGGGATCTCTCCCACCTTCGGGTCTGCCAGCCGCGCGAACGCCTCCCGGCTCAGGTCCAGCTGTCCGACCCGGCACGGCGCCGGGCACAGGTTGGTGACCCGCACGGTGATGCTCTTCCCGTTGGCCCGCACCAGGATGTACGCGCCGCAAGCCTTCGAGTCCTCGTAGTCCGACCAGTTCATCGCGACCGTCAACGGGTCGGGGCCGGGGTCGTACGAACACGCGCCGCCACCGTCGGAGGCGTAGTGCGTGGCAGGCGCGTTCCGGGTGGCGCCGGGCTTGATCTTGCTGGCCAGCGACGCGGCAACTTGCGCCGGCGGTGCAGAGGAGGACGACGGTGGCGCGGACGACTGCGGCACCGGCGTTGAAGACGCGGTCGTGGTGGTCGTCGTGGTCGTGGTCGTGGTCGTGGTGACCGCCGCAGCGACTGCGCGGCCGGTCACGTCCCCACTGCCCCACACCGCGACACCTGCGCTCACCAGCGCCAACGCGGCGACAACCAGCACCGCCAGACGGGTCCTCGTCACCATACCAGCCCCAATCTCGCGATGTACTCGGTCAGCAGTCCGGAGATCAGCCGGTGGTCGCGCTGCGAGAAGTGCCAGTCGCAGCCCAGCCGGTCGATCGCGGGGTCAGCGTAGTTCCAGTACCGGACCCGGCTGTCACCCCTCTCCTGCACGACCTGCCGAGCCGCGTCGGCGAACGTCCCCGTGGCCTCCGGCACGCTCACGACGATCGTCGGGCCGGAGCCGTAGCGGGCCCGCAGCTTGTCGAGAAACCCCTGGTAAGCCGACTTGTACGCGGCCACGAGACGCTCGGGCGTGGGCCACTGCTCGCCGGGCTTGAGCGCGGTGGAGAAGTCGTTGGTGCCCAGCCCGACCACGATCAGTTGCGGCCGCCAGGAACCGGGGTTCTGCCACACGTCGCCGTCGACGTTGAGCACCGCCCGGTCGTAGAAGTTCCGGTAGCTGACACCGGGGTCGCCGCCGCCGTAGTTGCGCACCATGCCGCGGCCGGAGATGGCGTTGATCTGGTAGTCGGCGTTCAACGCCCGCGAGGTGAGCGCGCCGAAGGTGAGGTCCGCGTTGGAGTTGCGGTCGATGCCGCCGTTGGTCGAGCAGTCACGCGTGGTCGACAGGTTGCCGTAGCCCGCGGTCAGCGAGTCGCCGATGAACTCGATCTGCCGCGTCCGCGCAGCAGGCTTGGTCAGCACGGCGCCGACGAACCCGTCGAACTCTCCTGCCGCCCAAGGGCTTTCGGACCGCTTGACCAGCCGGACGCGGTGCTCGCCGTTGCTCAATCCACGCACCCAATGCGTGGTGCGGCCGGGTTTGACCAACGTCGAAACGGTGCGCCCGTCGATCTGGACGTCGTAGTAGTTCGTCGCGTCGTTGAGCGAGATCCCGACGCTGGTGCCGCGGAACCGGCCCTCGAAATAAACGCCGGGCCAGGTGTACTGGACCTGTTTCGTGACCCGTCCCGCCGTGTGCGCGCGGTCCAGGGCACCAGGCGCCGCCGCTGCTGCGGGGACACCGACGAGAGTGGCAACAAGCGCAGCAACGAACAACCGTGACATGAAACGAAAACTGGCACGATGCCTTGGACTCGTCAACGAGTTCGAAGTCGATTCGACACAATTGCCGGAATCGACAAATTCTGTTTAGCCTCAACGCATGCGGCGATTCAAACGTTTCCAGGGTTGCGCTGTGCTCGTGGTCTCGCTGGTCCTGCCTTTCACAGCCGCCCCGGCGTCGGCGGATCAACCCGACTGCGTCCCGGCAGCAGCAGCGTCCGCCAGTGCCGCGAGCGTGAAGGTCTGGCTCGCCGGCGACTCGACGATGGCCAACCCCAGGACCAGCTGCCCGGTCGGCTGGGGCACCGAGTTCGACTCACTGTTCAAAGACGACGTCACCGTGGTGAACAACGCCGTGGCGGGCCGGAGCATCCAGACCTGGCTGTACGAGTCCAACGTGCAGAGCACCAAGGACGCGGCGGGCGAGTGCGTGGTGAGCCCGAAGACGTTCCACCAGCGCTGGCTCACCATGCTCGACCCTGCCAACGGGATGAAGGCCGGCGACTACCTGATGATCCAGTTCGGGATCAACGACGGCGACCGCAACTGCCCCCGGCACGTCGGCAGCGCCCGGTACAAGGAACTGCTCGCCCTGATGACCAAGGCCGCCAAGGACCGCGGCGTCACCCCGATCTTCCTGACGCCCGTCTCGGCGATCAGGTGCAGCGGCAACACGGCCGTCGGCACCCGCGGCTTCCTCACCGAAACCTTCGACGCGGGCCGGGCCGGTGGCGTCACCGTCATCGACCTGCACAAGCTGAGCTACACGCTCTACAACACGCTCAGGCTGTGCCCCAACGACGGTGACTACACCAAGGGCCCGGTCGGCGCCTTCTTCTGCAACGACCACACCCACTTCGAAGCGGCCGGGGCGAGGCAGATCGCCGGCGTGGTCGCGAAAGCACTGCGCGACCAGCGAATCCCCCTCGCCGGCTACCTCAGGTGAGCTGAACCGGGCACCGGCTCCCCACCAGGCAGCTGAACCTGCCACGCCGACGGCGGCGACTCGACCTGAACCTCGATCCGGTCGCCGCTGCGGCGGGTGTGGAACGTGGCACCGCCGACCTCGGTGGTGACCGAAGAACCGTCGTCGAGCTGGCAAACCCGCAACGTCACGCCTTCCGCGTAGTCGTAGTCCGGCCGGTCGTCGACAGCACCGAGCGGGAGCACGGTGTTCGGCCGGACCAGCAACGGCACGGTGCGGAAGTCGCATGTCATCGTTGTCCACCGGCCACCGGGCACCTCGGCGCCGGTGAAGAAGTCGGTCCACATGCCCTCCGGCACGTAGAACGACACCTCGCCGCTGTCCGAGAACACCGGCGCCACCAGCAGACTGTCACCGAGCATGTACTGGCGTTCGAGGTGCGTGCACGCCGGATCGTCCGGGAACTCCAGCGCCATCGCCCGCATCATCGGAATGCCCTCGGTCGCGGCCTGCCGCGCGGCGTGGTGCAGGTACGGCATCAACCGCGCCTTGAGCTTCGCGAACACCCGCAGCACGTCGACGGCCTCCTCGTCGAACAGCCACGGCACCCGGTACGACCTGCTGCCGTGCAGGCGGCTGTGCGACGACAGCAGGCCGAACGCGATCCACCGCTTGAACAACGCCGGATCCGGCGTGCCCTCGAAGCCGCCGATGTCGTGGCTCCAGAACCCGAAACCCGAGAGTCCCAGGGAGAGCCCGCCACGCAGGCTCTCGGCCATGGCCTCGTAGGTCGACTCGCAGTCGCCGCCCCAGTGCACCGGGAACTGCTGCGAACCGGCAGTGGCGGCACGGGCGAACACCACGGCCTCACCGTCACCACGGCGTTTGCGCAGCACCTCGAAGACAGTCTGGTTGTAGAGGTACGCGTAGTAGTTGTGCATCCGCTCGGGATCGGAACCGTCGAAGTACACGACGTCGGTGGGGATCCGTTCGCCGAAGTCGGTCTTGAAGCAGTCCACGCCCTGGTCGAGCAAAGCGTCCAATTTGGACGCATACCACTCGCGGGCGGCCGGGTTCGTGAAGTCCACCAGCGCCATGCCCGGTTGCCAGAGGTCCCACTGCCACACGTCGCCGTTCGGCCGCTTCAGCAGATAGCCGCCCTCGACCCCCTCGGCGAACAGCGGAGACCGTTGCCCCACATAGGGGTTGATCCAGACTGAGATCCGCAGGTCGCGCGCCTTCAACCGGTCCAGCATGCCGACCGGGTCCGGGAAGGTGCGCGGGTCCCACTCGAAGTCGCACCAGTTGTACTCGCGCATCCAGAAGCAGTCGAAGTGGAACACGCTCAACGGCAGGTCGCGCTCGATCATGCCGTCGATGAAGCCGGACACCGTCTGCTCGTCGTACGACGTCGTGAAGGACGTGGACAGCCACAGGCCGAACGACCACGGCGGCGGCATCGGCGGCCGGCCAGTAAGCAACGTGTACTTGCGCAGGATCTCCTTCGGGCTCGGGCCGTAGATCACGAAGTACTCCAGCGACTGGCCCTCGACGCTGAACTGCACGCAGGACACCTTCTCCGAGGCGACCTCGAACGAGACGTGGCCAGGATGGTTGACGAACACGCCGTAGCCCGCGTTGGTCAGGTAGAACGGCACGTTCTTGTACGCCTGCTCGCTGCTCGTGCCGCCGTCCGCGTTCCAGATGTCGACCGTCTGTCCGTTGCGCACCAACGGCCCGAAGCGCTCGCCGAGCCCGTACACGACATCACCGACGCCGAGGGCGAGCTGGTCACGGACGTAGTGCTTGCCCTCCAACGTCATGAAGCCCATGCCCTTGGCCGTGCTCGACGTCAACACCGTGCCGTCGACCGCGAACTCGATCTTCCACTCCCGGCTGACCTTCACCTCCAGCGCGCCGGACGTCAGGGTCTCGTCGGTCAGCCGCACCTGCGGTTCCGCGGTGGCCAGCCCGAACTCCGGCTGTCTGCGGCGTTCTCCCTCGAAGTGCGTGAGCCGCACGCCGATCACGTCCGGCATCGGTGAGGAGAGCCGGACCGTCGCCACCGGGCCCTGCAACAGGTCGCCGCGGTGGCGGATCGGGCGGGTCGGCGCGTGCACCACCAACTCCCCCGCCGCCTGGGTGATGTCGTAGACCTCGACCGGATGCGCCGCCTGCACTCCGTCGCGCAGCAGCCAGTACCCGTTGCTGAATTTCATTCGACCGCTCTCGCCGCTCGAATTCGAATCGAATCGCTTCGATTGCTTTTCCTGCGAGGAACGCTAGCGATAACGTCCGGACGAGGACAGTGCTTTTCACCCCACCCTCCAGGGGGGATTTCATGCTCTCGACCAGGTGGCGCACAGGTGCTCTCGTGGCCGCGGCGGCAGTGCTCGGCAGTCTGACACCGGCTGCGGCGGAACCGCGGATCATGGCTTGCGGCGACCGGGCGTTCAACGCCGAGGCCGTGCTGAGCGGCAGCACGTGGACGGCCCGCAACGGCGGCCGGACCGTCTACACCGGCGGTGACCTGCGCGCCGCCGTCCAGGCCGCGGTGAACAGCCTCGCCGCGGGACGCACGTCCAAGCAGTGGGTGCTGGTGCGCGGCAACGGTTCGATGAGCGCCGGCTCGCGGATCTCGTTGCCCAGCTACACCGGCATCGACGTCTGCGGCACGATCAACGTGACCGGCTCCGGTTCCGGCGACCAGGCCCCGATCTACTCCAGGGGCACCCGCGACGTCGAGGTGCGCTACCTCAGCGTCACCGGCCGCCCGCTGTACGGGATCTTCATGCGCAACGTCGACAACCTCGTGCTCGGCCAGATCGACATGCGGCTCTCCGGCGGCCTCGGCGTGCGCATCGACAACCGCGGCAACACCAGCGTGCGCAGCCGGAACATCAGGATCGACAACGTGTTCGTCTCCGGTGCGGGCAGTCACGCCGTCGAGACGTACGGCGTGGACGGCCTCACGATCGGCACGGTGACCGCCCGCAGCGTCGGCGAGTCCGGGTTGTTGCTCAACGACACCATCAACGCCACGGTCGGCACGGTGGACGCGGAGAACGCCGGCGCGGGCACCGGCTACGCGGCGTTCCGGACGGCCAACCGCAACGGCCGCATCGGCAACGGCTACCCGGCCAACGTCCGGGTCGGCACCGTGCGGGCACGTGGCGGCGGCCGTGGCGTGTTCTGCGTCTCGGAGAGCGGCGGGCTGGTCATCGACCGGGTCGACATCGCGAACACCGGCAACAACTCAGTGCTGATCGAGAACTGCCACCACGTGAACCTCGCCGCGCAGAGCGGCACCGTCACCGGCGGCGGCGAGATCCGGCTGGCCGCGCGCTCGGAGTTCCCGAACAACAGCGACATCACCGTGCAGAACCTGACGGTCAACAACTCGTCGGTGCGCGAAAGCCCTTGTGGCACCAACACGACCTTCCGCAACATCAGGCTCAACAACAGCACGTCGAACGTGTGCCCCTGAACCCGCTCAGCGGACGAACACCGGTGGCTCGTCGGCCGCCAGGTCGTCCGGCAGCTGCAGTCCCTGCTGCCGCGGCACGAGCTCGGACTGCAGCACGATCGCGGCGGCACCGATCGCCGACGCCGACGCGGCCGAGGGCGACAACCGCACGGAGACCGGATGGGCGCCGACCGCGCCCTCCAGCTCCGCGCGCAGGACCGGCAGGTAGACCGAGCCCGCGATCGCGAAGCTCGGGCCGGTCAGGACGAGGACCTCGAGGTCCAGCACGTTGGCCAGCGAGCGGGCCGCCACCGCGAGGTACCGGGCGGACCGCTCGAGCAACGCCAGCGCCCGCGCGTTGCCCCGCCGGGCGGCCCGGCTGATCGCCGCGAAGTCCGCCGCGACCGGGGTGGCAACACGCGTGCGGCCGCCCACCAGACCGGCCGCGCGGGACAGCGCGCGGTCGGCTCGCGCCTGCGCCACCACAGCGCCGGGACCTGCCAGCACCTCCAGGCATCCCCTTGCCCCACAAGAACATCGCGGCCCGTCGAGGTCGAGGCACGTGTGGCCGATCTCGCCGGCGTGCCCGCTCGGTCCCCGGTGCGTCGTGCCGCCGAGCACCACCCCGGCACCGAGGCCGGTGCCCATGTGCAGCGCGGCGAACGTCGACGTGGCGCCGACCCCACCGGACCAGTGCTCGCCGATCGCCGCCGCGGTCGCGTCGTTGTCCAGCACCACCGGCAGACCCGTCGCCCGTGCCAAAGCCGCACCGAACTCGTCGAGCGCCGACGGACGTGCCGCGACCAGACCCAGGCCGAGGATTCGATCGCGTTCGACACCAACGCTGTCGATCAGCGCGGCCACCTCGCGAGCCATCTTGGCGACGACGGCTTCGTCCGGCCCAGAACCGGCGCGCGAGATGCGCGCCACGACCGCTCCGCCGAGATTGGTCAGCACGTAGGTGATCCGTGCGTCGTCCAGGTGCACTCCGACGGCGTAGCGCGCGAAGTGGTTGAGCTGCAACATGACCCGGCGCTTGCCACCGGTGGATTCGGCGTGCCCGGTCTCGGCGACGAGGCCCTCGTCGATCAGCCCGCGCACGACCGTGGAGATCGTGCCGCCGGTCAGGCCGCTGGCGTTGACCAGGCCGACCCGGCTGATCATGCCGGCGGCGCGGATCAGGTCCAGCACGGCCGCCCTGGTGCTGGCGTGGGTCGTCCGCGCCGGTCCGCTCACCGCATTCCTCCGTCGAACGACGAACTTCTGCATCGACAAGTGCCGACCAGTAAAGCATCCCAGGCCGTTGACTTTCTTTGTTTAGTATCTGAAGAATCCTCGCCGCGAACCACCCAGCGGCGGGGAGGATCAACGATGCTCAAGCAGCTTTGCGCACTCGGTCTGGCGGTGGTCGTGGCGGCCACCGCGGCGTGCTCGGGGTCAGGTGGCAGCAGCAGGGCCAGAGACACGCTCGTCGTCTACACCGGTCAGGCCGGCGACTTCCAGCTCAACTTCAACCCGTACTCCCCCACCTTCATCGAGGGCATGGGCACGATCAACGAGCCGCTGTTCTTCTTCAACATCGCTGCCGACCAGCCGCCGAAGCCGATGCTGGGCACCGGCTTCCAGTGGAACGCCGACGGCACCGAGCTGTCGATCACGTTGCGGGACAACGTGTCCTGGTCCGATGGCGAGAAGTTCACCGCCGACGACGTGGTGTTCACGCTGGACATGGTCGCCAAGAACCCGGCACTGAACAAGACCGCCTACAAGGGCACGGCCAGCGCGACCGACGACACGCACGTGGTGGTCAAGTTCCCCGAGCCGGCCTACATGGACGGCCCACAGGTGCTCGGCCAGATGTGGATCATGCCCGAGCACATCTGGAAGAACATCGCCAACCCGGCGACCGAGGTCAACCCCAAGCCGGTCGGCACCGGCCCGTTCGTGCTCGGCGACTTCAAGGCGCAGTCGTTCACCCTCAAGGCGAACCCGAAGTACTGGGGCGGTGAGCCCGCGGTCAAGCAGGTCCGCTACCTGTCGCTGTCGGGCAACCAGGCGGGCGTGGACGCGCTGAAGGCCGGGTCCATCGACTGGCAGACCGGCCCGATCCCGGACATCAAGGACATCGAGAAGAACTACCCCGGCTACAAGGCGATCACGTTGCCGCTCAACCAGGTCTCGTTGTACACGTGCTCCAACGTCCAGCTGGGCTGCCAGGGCGCGCAGACCGACCCGGCCGTGCGCAAGGCGATCTACTACGGCATGAACCGCACCCAGATCAACTCGCTGGCCTTCCAGAACGTCAACACGGAGATGTCGCCCGGTTTCACACTGCAGCCGCGCGACAAGGCGTTGCTGTCGACCAAGCTGACCGACCAGATCGCGCCGATGAACCCGAACACCGCCAAGGCCACCGAACTGCTCACCTCCGCCGGGTACGTCAAGGGTGCGGACGGCATCTTCGCCAAGGACGGGAAGCCGCTGACGCTGACCGTGAAGGTGGTCGCCGGCTGGACCGACTACATCACCGCACTGGAGACGCTGAGCCAGCAACTGCTCCAGATCGGCGTCAAGATCACCCCGCAGCAGCTGTCGTGGAACGAGTGGGCCGACGCGCGCGGCCGCGGCCAGTACGAGCTGTTGATCGACTCCGTCGAGCAGGGCCCCGCGCCGGACCCGTACTACACCTATGCCTACTTCTTCTCCACCGCTGCCACGGCTCCGGTCGGGCAGACCGCCTTCCCGAACTACTCCCGGTTCAGCAACCCGATCGTGGACAACGCGCTGGCCGAGCTGAAGAAGACCGACCGCGGCAACCCCGCGCGGCAGCAGCACTACGACGCCATCCAGATCGAGCTCGAGAAGCACCTGCCGTACATCCCGGTGCTGACCGGCGGAATCCCGAACGAGTACAACGACAGGGCGTTCACCGGCTGGCCCACGAAGGACGACCTCTACGCCTTCCCGGCGGTGTGGAAGAGGCCGGACGCCTCGCAGGTGTACATGAAGCTCAAGCCCACCGGGAACTGACGATGAGCTACTACGTGCGCAAGGCCGCCTTCTACCTGGCGGCCCTGTGGGCGGCGGTGACGCTGAACTTCGTCATCCCGCGACTGCTGCCGGGCAACCCGGTCGACATCCTGATGGCCAAGCTCCAGCAACGCGGCGGAACCGTCGATCCGGCCGCCCGCAAGGCCTACGAGACGCTGCTCGGCACAGGAGGCGGTGGCTCGGTCTTCCAGGAGTACGTCGCCTACCTGGGCAACCTGCTGCGCGGTGACCTCGGCGTGTCGGTCAGTGCGTTCCCGGCGAAGGTGTCCGAGGTGATCGCCGACTCGCTGCCGTGGACCGTCGTCCTGGTCGGCCTGTCGACGCTGCTGTCGTTCCTGCTCGGTGTCGGGCTCGGTGCGGTGGTCGGCTGGAAGCGCGGCACCTGGCTCGACGCGCTGGTGCCCGCGACCACCGTGCTGTCGGCGGTGCCGTACTTCTGGCTGGCGCTGATCCTGATCTCGCTGCTCTCGTCCGGCCTGGGCTGGTTCCCGCTCACCGGCGGCTACGACGTGGTGCTGGATCCCGGTTGGAGCGGAGAGTTCATCGGCTCCGCGATCTACCACGGCATCCTGCCCGCGCTGACGATCGTGATCTCGTCGATCGGCGGGTGGCTGCTGGGCATGCGCAACATGATGGTCTCGGCGATGTCCGAGGACTACGTGCTGACCGCGCGGGCCAAAGGGCTGACGGACCGCCGGATCATGATCCGGTACACGGCCCGCAACGCCGTGCTGCCGTCGGTCGCCGGGTTCGCCATCTCGCTCGGGTTCGTGGTGTCCGGGTCGCTCGTCACCGAGCTGGTGTTCTCCTACCCCGGCATCGGGTCGAAGTTGCTGCAAGCCGTGCAGAACAACGACTACGCACTGATGCAGGGCATCTTCCTGGTGATCACCATCGCGGTGCTGGGCGCCAACCTGGTCGTGGACCTGTTGTACGGGCTGATCGACGCCCGCACGAGGGATCGGAGCACCGTCTCATGAGACCCAAACTCGCCGCCGGCCTCGGCCTGGCCGGTCTCATCGTCCTCTTCGGACTGATCGGCCCGCTGCTCACCGGTGACCCGGCCACGATCAGGGACATCGGCCTGACGCCGCCGAGCGGTGAGCACCTGCTCGGCACCACGCTGACGGGCCAGGACGTCCTCGCGCAGCTCGCGAGCGCGACCCGCGGCTCGCTGTGGATCGGCGCGCTCGTGGCCGTCATGGCGACGGTGCTGTCCGGGATCTTCGGCATTGTCGGCGCCTACGCGGGCGGTGCGGTCGACGAGGTCTTCTCGTTGTTCTCCAACGTGATGCTGGTGATCCCCGGGCTGCCGCTGGTCATCGTGATCACCGCGTTCGTCCCTCCCGACGAACGCGGCACGTGGAACATCGCGCTGGTGCTGGCGATCACCGGGTGGGCGGCGTCGGCACGCGTGCTGCGGGCGCAGACGCTGTCGTTGCGCAACCGGGACTACGTGGCCGCGGCCCGCGTGTCCGGGGAGAAGACCTGGCGGGTGATCGGCGTGGAGATCCTGCCGAACCTGCTGCCGGTCCTCGCCTCGCAGTTCGTGTTCACCGTCGTGCTGGCGATCCTCAGCGAGGCAGGGCTGTCGTTCCTCGGACTCGGCGCGGCGAACTCGTCGACGCTGGGCACGATGTTCTACTACGCCCAGAACGGCTTCGCGCTGCAACGGGAAGCGTGGTGGTGGTTCGTCCCGCCCGGCATGGTCATCGCGCTGTTCGGCGGCGCGCTGGCGTTGATCAACTTCGGCATCGACGAGATCATCAACCCCCGGTTGCGCGACCGGCCCCGGCGCAAGCGTGACGTCGTGGCGGTCGAGGCGGAGATCGCTCCGGTCGAGCCGGACGCCGTGCTGACTGTCCGCAACCTCAACGTCGTCTACCAGTCCTCGCCGCCCGTGCACGCGGTGAAGAACGTGTCGCTCACGTTGCGGCGGGGCGAGATCCTCGGGCTTGCCGGCGAGTCCGGCTGCGGCAAGACCACGCTCGCCTACGCGATCAACCGGCTGCACCGGCCACCCGCCGAGGTGACGTCCGGGTCGGTCACGTTCGACGACGTCGACGTGCTCGCGCTCGAACCGGAAGAGCTCAGGGAGTTCCGCTGGGTCCGGCTCTCGATGGTGTTCCAGGGCGCCATGAACTCGCTGAACCCGGTCACCCCGATCCGCGCCCAGCTGCAGGACGCGCTGCGCACCCACCGGCCGTCGATGTCCGCGCCGGACCGGGAGCTGCGGTGCGCGGAGATGCTCCGGCTCGTCGGGGTCGACCCGGCCCGGCTCGGCGCCTACCCGCACGAGCTGTCCGGCGGCATGCGGCAGCGCGTCATGATCGCCATGGCGCTGCTGCTCGATCCGCAGGTGATGATCATGGACGAACCCACCACGGCACTCGACGTCCTGGTGCAGCGCGAGATCCTGAACGAGATCAAGCGCTTGCGCGACGAGTTGCAGTTCGCGGTCGTGTTCATCACCCACGACCTGCCGCTGTTGCTGGAGCTGAGCGACCGGATCGCCGTCATGCGCGACGGCGAGGTCGTCGAGTACGCGACCGCCGAGGACGTGTACCTGCGGCCCGAGCACCCGTACACGCGTCAGCTGCTGGCGTCGTTCCCCAGCCTGACCGGCGACCGAGGAGCGCTGATCCGTTGACCACTCTGGCAGTCCGCGGCCTCACCAAGACGTACCACCGGATCCGCGCGGTCGACGACGTCTCGTTCACGCTCACAGCCGGCCGCACGGTGGCGCTGGTCGGTGAGTCCGGTTCGGGCAAGTCGACGATCGCGCGGATGATCGCGCACCTGGTCCGCCCCACCGCCGGGGAGATCGTGCTGACCGGGCCGGACGGCGAACCCGTGCCGCGGCGGGCTTATCGCGACCACGTGCAGATGATCTTCCAGGATCCGTTCGCGTCGCTCAACCCGTTCCACACGGTCGAACACCACCTCGCGCGGCCGTTGCGGCTGCACGGACGTTCTCGCGACGAAGTACCTCATTTGCTGGAACGGGTGAGCCTCACCCCGGACTTCGCCCGGCGGCGGCCGCACGAGCTGTCCGGCGGGCAACGGCAACGCGTCGCCATCGCCCGCGCACTCGCACCGGGCGCCAAGGTGATCATCGCCGACGAACCCGTGTCCATGTTGGACGTCTCGATCCGCATGGGCGTGCTGAAGCTCCTGGGACGGTTGCAGCGCGAGGAGCACCTCGCCGTCCTCTACATCACGCACGACCTGGCCACCGCGCGGCACTTCTCCGACGAGGTCCTGGTCATGCACCGCGGCCGGATCGTCGAGCGCGGGGCCAGCGACGACGTGCTGACCCGCCCGCAGGACCCGTACACCCGCCGGCTGGCCGCCGCCACCCCCGATCCCGCGTCCCGTTTCTCCAGGGGAGGACTGTCTTGATCCGTCAGCACCTGCACGACGGCTGGCAGCTGACCGCGACCACCACCGAGGTGCCGGACAACATCCGCGGCCGGACGGTGCCCGCGACCGTGCCCGGCAGCACGCACCTCGACCTGCTGGCGTCCGGGCTGATCACCGACCCGTTCCTGGACCAGGCCGAGGCCGAGCTGACCTGGATGCACCGCGCGGACTGGCGGTACCGCACCACGTTCCTCGCCGCGGCGGTGACGCGCGGACAGCGGGTGGACCTCGTGTTCGACGGCCTGGACACGATGGCCACCGTCGAGCTCAACGGCCACCTGCTCGGCCAGACCGCGAACATGCACCGGAGCTACCGCTTCGACGTCCGGGAGTTCCTGGTCGACGGCGGCAACGACCTGAGCGTGTCGTTCTCCTCCGCGCTGGCGCACGCCGAGAAGGTGGAGGCCGGGCTCGGGCCGCGCGCCCATGTGAACGCCCATCCGTTCAACATGATCCGCAAGATGGCGTGCAGCTTCGGCTGGGACTGGGGGCCGGACCTGCAGACCGCGGGCATCTGGCGGCCGGTCCGGCTGGAGCGCTGGCACACCGCCCGGCTCGCGCAGGTACGTCCCGTCGTCACGGTTTCCGGTGATACCGGGCACGTCGAGCTGCACGTCGACGTCGAGTGGGCCGATCCGCTGGAAGACCTGACGCTGCAGATCGCCGTGGGCTCGCGCGAGCACACCGTCCACGTCCCCGCCGGGGTGCAGACCGTGGTCGCCAGGGTGGACGTGCCTGGTGTCTCTTTGTGGTGGCCTGTTGGACACGGCCGGCAACCGCTCTACGACCTGGACGTCGTACTGCGCGGCGAGTCTGTTTTGGACAGTGCCTCCCGGAGGATCGGTTTCCGCACCGTCACCGTCGACACCACTCCCGACGAGATCGGCACGCCGTTCACCGTCGTCGTCAACGACAAGCCCATCTTCATCAAGGGCACCAACTGGATTCCCGACGACCACTTCCTCACCAGGATCACGCGCGACCGGTTGGAACGGCGCGTCGACCAGGCTCTGGGCGCGCACGTCAACCTGTTGCGGGTGTGGGGTGGCGGGATCTACGAGTCCGACGACTTCTACGACATCTGCGACGAGCGCGGAGTTCTGGTGTGGCAGGACTTTCCGCTCGCCTGCGCCGCCTATCCGGAAGAAGAACCCGTGCGCGGCGAGTTGGAGGCTGAGGCGCGCGAGAACGTCGTTCGCCTGATGTCGCATGCTTCCTTGGCGCTGTGGAACGGCGGCAACGAGAACCTCTGGGGGTTCGCCGACTGGGGCTGGCCCTGGCAGCTGGAAGGCCGGACGTGGGGGCTGGGCTACTACGAGTCGCTGCTGCCGGGGATCGTCGCCGAGCTCGACCCGACCCGGTTCTACTGCCCCAGCAGCCCGTACAGCCCTGTTCCCGGCCTGCACCCCAACGACGAGGACCACGGCACGCGGCACGAGTGGCAGGTCTGGAACGAGGTCGACTACACGCACTACCGCGACCACGTGCCGCGGTTCTGCGCGGAGTTCGGGTTCCAGGGCCCGCCCGCCTGGGCCACTTTGGTCCGGTGGATCCACGACGAGCCGCTGACCCCGTCCTCCCCGAGCTTCCTGACGCACCAGAAAGCCGAGGACGGCAACGGAAAACTCGACCGCGGCCTGGCGGCGCACCTGCCGGTTCCCGCTCGGTTCGAGGACTGGCACTGGGCGACGCAGCTCAACCAGGCCCGCGCGGTGACGTTCGGCATCGAGCACTTCCGCTCGTGGTGGCCGCGCACGGCGGGCGCGGTCGTCTGGCAGCTCAACGACTGCTGGCCGGTGACGTCGTGGGCGGCGATCGACAGCGAGGAACGCCTGAAGCCGCTCTGGTACGGACTCCGGCACGCGTTCGCGCCGCGACTCCTGACGTTCCAGCCGCGCTCGGACCGGCTCGTGCTGGTCGCGGTGAACGACAGCGACGAACCGTGGGACGCGCACGTCACCCTCGACAGGCAGACTTTCCGCGGCGTCACGCTGCACCTGACTAGACTGCGCCGGACGGTCCCGCCCCGGTCGGTCGTCGAGCTGGACCTGGACGAACCGCTGCTGCAGCCGGCGAACGACGACGCGGAGGTGATGGTGGCAACCACCGCCGAGGCCCGCGCGATCCACTCGTTCCGCGCCGATTCGGAGCTGTCGTACGACCCGCATCCCCTTGTCGCCCAAGCAGAAGCCGTGCGCAGCGGCTACGAGGTCGAGGTGCGCGCCGCCTCGTTCGCCCAGGACGTGGCGATCCTGGCTGACCGGGTCGCCCCCGACGCCGTCGTCGACGACCTGCTCGTGCCGATGCTCGCCGGCGAGGTCCGCGTGTTCCACATCCGCACGTCCTCCGTCGTCGACCCGGCGGCCTTCACCGATCCGCTGGTGCTGCGCTGCGCCAACGACCTCTGCGCGGCGCCCGAGTGAACGGCGCGGTAGGTCTCGTGCTCGCCCGCCCCGCGCGACTGCTGGGCGTCGAGCCGTTCTTCATGGAGTTCATCGCCGGCATCGAGGAACGGCTGGCCCCCCGAGATCTCTCGGTGCTGCTGCACGTGGTGGCCGAGCACGAGGCCGAGATCGCCGCCTACCGCCGCTGGGCGTCCCGCGGCCTGGTCGACGCGGTGGTCATGGTCAACCCCACGGACGACGACCCGCGCCCGGCCGTGCTCGCGGAACTGGCCCTGCCCACCGTGGTCGTCGGCGACTCGACCCTGCCGTGCGTCCGCACCGACCACGCCGGCCCGGTCGCCGAGGCGCTCGGGCACCTGCTCGACCTGGGCCACCGCCGCATCGCCAGAGTCACCGGACCTGCTGCCCTGCAACACACTGCGGCGCGCACGGCCGCGTTGCTCGCCGGGTGCGCGGAGGCCGGGGTCGAGCCGGTGATCGTCGAGGGCGACTACTCGGAGGAGGCGGGGGCCAAGCTGACCACCGCGTTACTGGGCCTTGCCGAGCCGCCGACCGCGATCCTGTACGACAACGACGTGATGGCCGTGGCCGGGCTGGCCGCGGCCGCGTCGCTGGGCGTCGCGGTGCCCGCCGAGCTCAGCCTGGTGGCGTGGGACGACTCGACGTTGTGCCGCCTGGCCTCCCCGCGCTCACGACGATGAGCGTGGACGTGCACCAGTTCGGGGTGTCGGTGGCGGAGTCGGTGCTCGAACGCATCGACGGCGTGCCCGTCACTCCGCGCTGGTCCCCCACCGCCCACTGCGTTCCGCGCGGCACTACGGCTTGCGCGCCAACAGGGTGAACGTGTTCGGCAGCTGTCCCCGCCAGGCCGCCGCGTCGAGGTCGCCCCAGCGGTAGAACGGTTCCGGGTGCTCGGCCACGTGCCGCAGCTCCAGCCCGGCGCCGAGCACGGCGGTGATGATCTCGGCCAGCGTCGCCTGCCACTCCACCGCGCCGTTTGCGGGAAACGTGTCGTTGACGTGCGAGCGTTCGAAGTACCCGCGGTCCGGCCGGATCCTGGGCACGTCCTCGTCCCACGCCCACAGCGGCACCATCGGATGTGCCTCGTGCACGAACAGGTGCCCGCCGGATGTCAGCAGCCTCGCGACGTCCGCGGCCCAGACGTTCAGGTCCGGCAACCAGATCAACGCGCCCTTGCCGGTGTAGACGAGGTCGGCGCAGCCGTCCCGCAACGGCGCCCCTGGCAGCTCGGCGACCACGTACCGGCAGTGCACACCCAGCTCGTCCGCACGGCGTTGGGCCGCCTTGGTTGCCACCGAGCTGAAGTCCACGCCCACGACGGACCGCGCGCCTGCCGCGACCAGCGCGATGTCGTCCAGGCCGTGCCCGCTCTGCAGGTGCACGACATTCGGCGTGGACGCCAGCAGCGGCCCCAGCAGTTCGAGCTCGCACGCCACCAACGACGAGGAGTCTCTGGCCTGGTCGAGCAGTTCCTCGTGCTCGTTGACGTACTTCTGCGACGCCGCTTCCCACGCGCTCCGGTTCCCCACGGGAAGCCACTATGCCGGGAAGGCGGGTCACTCCGCGATCTTGTATCGGCCGAGCACCATGTGCACCAGCTCGTCGGCGACCTCGTCCAGCGTCGCATCGACCCACCCGACGACCCAGTCGTGCATGAGTCCGTTGATGGCACCGATGATGGCCGCGGCGCTGATCCGGTAGTTCCCAGGCGGAATCTCGCCGCGCTCAACGGCCTCCGCGGCGAGCCGGTTGATCAGCTCGACCCAGACGGCGCGGCGCTCGAGCCGCTGGAGGTCCATCCGAGGGCTGACCCCGACCACCTCCACGTAAGCGATGCGCGCATGCCGCAGATCGCCACAGGCACCCTTCACGTACGCGTGCACCAAAACCGGCAGCATCTCGGTCGTGGACATTCCCTGCACCTCGGGCAGCACCGACGCGACCGCCTTGCCCGCCGCGTCGTTGACGTACAGGTGCAGGTCGGCGAGCAGGTCTTCGAGCGTGCGGTACTCCTCGTAGAACTGACGACTCGACAGCCCGGCGGCCTTGCAGAGATCACCGAGGCGCGTCCCCCGGTAGCCAGGCTCGACGCCGAACAGCTCCAGGCCCGCCTCCCGGAACCGGCCACGCCGCTCGTCCCGGCGTTCAGCCGCGTCCTTGCCGGCGTAGCGACCCTCCGCCGGGGTGAACCTGCCTGCCACTTCTGCCTCCATCGACTCTGCGGGAGCAGTTTCCCCCACTGGCACTTGTGGCCGGCATCACGCAAGCCTACTATCCAGTAGCCAAGATCTGAACTTGGCCAAGTTCAGATCTCCCTGCGGCATGCGCCTCCCTGTGCGGGGCGCCCACTCACTCGGAGAAGCAGCAATGACGCACGCTACGTCCGATCCTGCACGGAAAGCCCTTACCGGGAGCGCTCTCACGCGCCGCCTGCCCCACGCCCTCGCCGCAGCCGCGGTGCTCGCCGCCTGCCTGACGAGTCCGGCGTCCGCAGCCCCTCTGCGCGAGGTGATGTTCGTCGGCAACAACTGGGACGGCACCGCCGACGTCATCAAGTCCACCGGCGACTTCGCCAAGATCGGCCGGCTCAACGTCATCCCCGACAAGTCCGACCGGCTGACCGAGATCTACCTCAACCCGATCAAGCTGGCGTTCTTCCTCGGCATCCGCCAGGGCCCCGGCGAAGGGCACGACCAGTTCGTCGACGACATGTACGCCACCCCCGACGGCACGGCGATGGTCGTGTCCCGGCCCAGCTTCGCCGACGTGGTCTCGATCGACCTGGCCACCGGCAACATCAAGTGGCGCTTCCCGGTCTCCGGCTTCCGCTCCGACCACATGGCCGTCTCCCCCGACGGCACCAAGATCGCGGTCTCCGCGTCGACCTCGAACAACATCCACGTGCTGGACATCAACACCGGCAGGCAGCTCGGCTCGTTCAAGGGCGGTGACAAGCCGCACGAGAACGTGTTCACCAACGGCGGCCGCTACCTCTGGAACATGTCGATCGGCGAGGTCAACAACAACTTCGACGCGCCCTGGCAGGACTTCATGAAGGGCGACCGGCACATCACGGTCGTCGACGCGAACACCTACCAGGTCGTCAAGACGATCGACATGCGCAGCCGCCTGGACGCCTTCGGCCGCAAGGACCTCTCCAACGCCGTGCGCCCCGCCGTCTTCAGCCCGGACTACTCGAAGCTGTACTTCCAGGTGTCGTTCTTCAACGGCTTCATCGAGTACGACGTCACCACCGACCGCGTCACCCAGGTGAAGACCCTGCCGAAGAACTCGAACACCAGCGACGACCGCACCACGTTCGTCAACGACTCGCGCCACCACGGCCTGTCCATGAGCCCCGACGGCGGCAAGCTGTGCGTCGCCGGCACCATGGACGACTACGCCACCATCGTGCAGCGCTCCACCCTGCAGGAAGGCCCGCTCGTGACGGCTTCCAAGCCGTACTGGGCCACCGTGAGCGGCGACGGCCGTCAGTGCGTGATCTCCGAGAGCGGCTCCGACCAGGTCACCGCGATCGACTTCGGCACCGGCCAGAAGGTCGTCTCCGTGCCGGTCGGCGACCACCCGCAGCGAGTGCGCATCGCCCGCATCTCCGCAGACTGGACTGACCCCAACCGCTAGTCCACCGAGGGCCGTGGGGCGGACGCGCAACCGCCCCACGGCCCTGCTCCACCGACAGCCTTCCGCGGCAGCACGGTCAGCGCGACCACCGCACCCCGCGGCCGTCGAGCAGGTACTTCCAGTCGCGCCACGTCTCCAGCCCAGGCAACAGCCGGGCTCGATCTCCGCGCCGGTCTCGGTGTCCCGCACGGTCAGCCCACCGCCGACGGAGAGCATCTCCTCGGTTCCAGGCAGCCGTTGGGGTGACGAACGCCACCGACCAAATCGGTCGGTTTACCTACCGAATCGGTCGGTAAACGTCGTAAAGTCGTCCGCATGCCACGACAGCCCAGGACCGGAGTCGACGAGCACATCCTCGACGCCGCCGCCGCCCTCTTCGCGCGGCACGGCTTCGAGCAGACCTCGTTGAAGTCGCTCGCGGACGCCGTCGGCCTGTCCAAGGCCGGCCTGCTGCACCACTTCCCCAGCAAGGAAGCGCTGTTCGAGGCGGCCTGGGCGCAGAGCCGCGTGCTCAGCAGCCACGTCGCCGAACTCGTCGCGCCGATGCCGGCCGGGCCCGCAAGAGAACGACGGGTGCTAGAGCTGCTCACCGACGTCGCACTCGACCGACCTGGGCTGGTCGCGCTGCTGTTCCGCTCGATGACCGCGCCGGGTGAGGACTCGCAGCAGGCGCAGGACGAGCTGCTGATCAACGAGATGTTCGTCATCGACCCCGAGCAGGACCTGCCGCGCGCGATCCGGATCGTCGGCGCGCTCAGCGCCATGGCCATCCTCACCCTCCTGGCCAACCAGGAAGGCGACAAGACGACGTGGCGCCCCTTGATCCTCGCTACCTGTTACGACGCACTCGGGCACCGGGAGGCCTGAACACCATGGCGAAACTGCTTTACAGACTGGGCGAGAGTGCCCACCGGTACCGGCTCCCCGTCGTCCTCATCTGGTTGCTCGTGCTGGTCGGCGCCGGTGCCGGTGCCGTCACGCTCGGCGGCGAGACGTCCAACTCCATGTCCATCCCCGGACAGGAGTCGACGACGGCGCTGGAGCGCATCCAGCAGAAGTTCGGTTCCGGCGAGAGCGCGTCGGCGCGGGTCGTGCTGAAGGCGCCCGAGGGGCAGCAGCTGCCCCAGCACGTCAAGGCGATCAGCGAGCTCGTGGCCGACGAGGCCGCGCTCAAGGGTGTGCGGAGCGCGACCAACCCGCTCGACCCCGCGGCGCCGAGCGTGAACAAGGACGTCAACGTCGGCTACAGCACCGTCACCTACGACGTGAAGCCCGGTGAGGTCACCGCCGAGCAGCGGGCCGAGCTCACCAAAGCCGTCGACAAGGCACGAGCGAGTGGCCTGACCGTCGAGGTCACCGGCACTGCCATGCAGGAGACGCCGCACGTCGGCGGGCCCAGCGAGGTCCTCGGTGTCGTGCTGGCGCTCGTCATCCTCGCGCTGACCTACGGGTCGTTGGTGACCGCGGGCATGAACCTGCTGACCGCGGCAATTGGTGTTGGCGTCGGCACGCTCGGCATCACCATCGCGTCCGGGTTCATGGACCTGCAGTCGACCACGCCGATCCTCGCCTCGATGCTGGGGCTCGCGGTGGGCATCGACTACGCGTTGTTCATCATCAACCGCTACCGCCAGGAACTGCGTCGCGGCTCGGACGTCGGGCACGCCGTCGCCACGGCGGTCGGCACGGCGGGCAGTGCGGTCGTCACCGCTGGTCTGACCGTGGTCATCGCGCTGGTGGGCCTCGCGATCGCGGGCATCCCGTTCCTGACGCAGATGGGCGTCTCGGCCGCGGCCACGATCGTCGTGGCGGTGCTGATCGCCATCACGCTGGTGCCCGCGGTGCTGGGCATGCTCGGCCGCCGCGTGCTGACCCGCAAGGAACGCGCAGCGGTCACCGCAGAGCCAAAGGACCGCGGCGTGATCCGCGGCTGGGCGAAGACCGTCACCCGCAACCGCGTCGTCGCGCTGCTGCTCTCGGTCGTCGCGCTCGGCATCGTCGCGATTCCGGTGGCGTCCATGGACACCACGCTGATCCAGAAGCCGCCGGCCGGCTCCACGCAGGAACGCGCCGACCAGATCCTCGCGCAGGGCTTCGGTGAGGGCTTCAACGGACCGATCATCGTGCTCGTCGAGGGCAACGGTGCCGCGGCCACCGCCACCAAGGCCGCCGAGCCGATCTCGAAGATGGCCGACGTCGCACTGGTGACGCCCGCCCAGCCGAGCCCGGACGGTTCCGCCGCGATGGTCACCGTCATCCCGAAGTCCGGCCCGGACAGCGCCGCCACCGAGCAGCTCGTCGCCGACCTGCGCGCCGAACTGTCCGGTTTGGACGGTGGCAAGGCCTACGTCACCGGCGCCACCGCGGTGAGCGTCGACGTGGCCACGTCACTGGACCGCGCGCTGCCGATCTACCTGGCCGTCGTCGTGGGCCTGGCGCTGGTGCTGCTGATCCTGGTGTTCCGCTCGCTGCTCGTGCCGCTCGTGGGCGTGCTCGGTTTCCTGCTGACCATCGGCGCGTCGCTCGGCGCCACGGTGGCGGTGTTCCAGTGGGGCTGGCTCGCCGACGCGGTCAACCTCGACACGACCGGCCCGCTGATCAGCCTCACCCCGATCCTGGTGATCGGCATCCTGTTCGGCCTGGCCATGGACTACCAGATCTTCCTGGTGTCCCGGATGCACGAGGCGCACCACCGTGGCGCCAAGCCGATCGAGGCCATCACCACGGGCTTCCGCCAGGCCGCACCGGTGGTCGTGGCCGCGGCGCTGATCATGTTCTCGGTGTTCGCGGGCTTCGTCCCGGCCGGCGAGGCGACCGTGAAGTCGATCGCGTTCGCGCTGGCCGCCGGCATCTTCGTGGACGCGTTCGTGGTCCGCATGGTGCTCGTGCCGGCCGCGCTGGCCCTGCTCGGTGAGCGGGCCTGGTGGCTGCCGAAGTGGCTGCGCTGGCTGCCGGAGCTCGACGTCGAGGGCACCGCGCTGGACACCATCGAGCGCGACGACCGCCAGCCGGTGCCCGTCAGCTAGCGGTCGCGAGCCGGTCCGCGCACAGCGCCCGCACCCAGCGGGCGACTGTGCGCGGCGGCGGTTCGACGGGGCCGCCCAGGTGGGCGACCACTCTCAGCTCGGCCGCACCCGGTTCCTCGATCGCCAGCGACCACCCGTGGCACTTCGTCCACAACAGCGCGATGTCGTGGTCCGGGTGGTCGGGCACCCTGCCCTCCACCGCGATGTACAGCCGCAACGGGTTGTCCCGATCCACACAGGACGACTCACCGCTGAGTCCGAGCTCCTGCGTGACCCGCCACGCGTACTGCCTCGCCACGCTGTTCACATGGCCCGGCTACCCGGTGGCGGGCCCGGCAACCCACTGTTCCGATCCAGGTTTCACTCGCCGCCGAAGTCGCCGAAGTCCTCGAACGCGTCGTCGAGCATCTCGCCCACCACCATGCCGCCGACGACACCCGCGGCGCCGGCCGCGACGACGGTGCCCATGCCCATGCCGCGACCGTGATGACCCCCGTGCTGGCCGTAACCGGGCAGCGCGCCACCGCGCTCGGCCACCTGCGCCAGCCAGCCGTTGATGGACGACGCCCAGTCGGCCACCTGAGCCTCCTGATGCGACAGTCGGAAGTGGCCGAACGCATCGCCGCCCGACGAGAACATCCCGCCGCGCCGGTCGGCTTCCAGGACCACGTACAGCTCGTGCGGGTTCGCGACGAACGTCAGCTCCACCTGCTGCACCCGGCCGGCGAACTGGGCCGGCGGGAAGAACTCGATCTCCTGGTAGAAACCGAGCTCCTGCGGCACGCCGTGCAGGCGCCCCGCCTCGACGTCCGCGCTGCGGAAGGCGAACCCGAGCTGCCCGAACGCGTTCAGCACGGCGTCCTGCGAGGGCAGCGGGTGGACCAGCACCGGGTCGAGGTCGCCCTTGTCCGGCGCGCCCGCGATCACCAGCTCGGTCCGCACGCCCACGGTCATGCCGGGCAGCTGCGCGCCGCCGACCGCCGTGATCGGGGTCTCCCACGGGATCGGCAGCTGGAACGGGATCGCCACCAGCTGGCCGGCCCCGACCCGCACGCCCTGCTGCACCACGACCCGCAGGAACTCGGACACGCCGCCGTACTCGTGGTCGCCGTGCTCGACCTCGACGCGCGTGACGAGCGACAGCACGACCTGGCCGATCTCGGCGTCCGCGCTGCCGCCCTGGATGCGCACCTGGCCCGTGACCAGCTGGCCGGGCGCGGCGTGCGGTGAGTCCAGCACGGTGTCGACCGACGGGCCACCGACGCCGAAGGCGCTGAGCATCCGCTTGAACATTTACCGTTTCCTCTCGCGGGTATCGGTTTCGTCCTCGAAGTCGCCGATCAGCTCCTCGAGGAGGTCTTCCAGTGCGGCGATGCCAACGACGTCGCCGTCTTCGACCAACGCCAGCTGCGAGCGCTCGGCCCGCATCGCGGTCACGGCCTGCGCCACCGGCACCGAGGCGGGCAACGTCAGCACCGGCCCCATCAGGTCCCGCGCCTTGAGGTCCTCGCCGCGCGCCGTGGCCCGCATGGCCTCACGGATGTGCACCAGTCCGACGTACCGGCCACGCAGGTCGGTGACCGGGAAGCGCGACCGTCCACACTGGAGGCTGCGCCGCTCGATCGCCCGCGCGGTCGTGTGCTCGTTCACCGCGGAAACCTGGTCGATCGGCACCATCACCTCGCGCACGGTCGTCCGCTGCACCTGCAACATCCTGGTCAGCAACCGTTGCTGGCCTTCGGGAATCAGGCCGTGCTCGGCGGACTGCCGCAGCAGCATCCGCAGGTCGTCCGGCCGGTGCGCCTGCGCCAGTTCGTCCTGCGGCTCGACCTTCAGCAGGCGCAGCAGGCCGTTCGTCGTCGAGTTCAGTCCACTGAGGACCCAGCGGACCGAGCGGGCGAACGCGCGGAACGGCAGCGCCAGGATCAGCGCGGACCGCTCCGGGTGCGCGATGGCCCACGACTTCGGCGCCATCTCGCCCACGACCATGTGCAGGAACACCACCAGCACCAGGCTGATCGCGAACGCCACGCCGTAGGCGAACGCGTCCGGCAGACCGGTCCACCGCAGCGCCGGCTCCAGCAGATCCGCGACGGCGGGCTTGGCCAGCGCGCCGAGACCCAGCGTGCACAGCGTGATGCCGAGCTGGGCACCCGCGAGCATCAACGACAGCTCGCGAACACCGGCCACGGCAGCCCGCGCCGCCCGTGACGTCTCGGCCGCCTGCTCCAGGCGGTGCCGCTTGGCCGCGATCAACGCGAACTCGGCGGCCACGAAGAAACCGTTCAAGGCCAACAGGACCAAGGAGATCACGACGGTCATCGGGACAGCACCACCGTGTTCGGCACGTTGCGCGCGACCGAGGTGACGACGAGCTTCATGCCGCCCGTCTCGATCTCGTCACCGGTCTGCGCCACCCGGCCCAGCTGGTGCAGCACCAGCCCGGACACCGTGTCGTACGCGTCGTCGGCCGGCAGCTCCACGCCGGTGGCGTCCTCGATCTCGTCCAGCCTCATCCGGCCGGGCACGCGCCAGTCGTCGCCGACCCTCTCGATCACGTCCTCGACCGGGTCGTCCTCGTCGTGGATCTCGCCGACCAGCTCCTCGGCCAGGTCCTCCAGCGAGATCACACCCGCGAACCCGCCGAACTCGTCGACCACGCAGGCGAGCTGACGGCGTTCGGTGCGCAGCCGCTCCAGGACGACCGGCAACGGCAGCGTCGCCGGCACGACCAGCGCGGGCGAGGCGATCTTCTCGATGGCGACGGACGAACGCTGCTCCGGCGCCAGCGTCAGCACCTCGGCCAGGCCCACGACGCCGCGCAGGTCGTCCAGGTCCTCACCCACCACCGGGAACCGCGAGTTTCCGGTGTCCAGCAACGAAATCACGCGTGTGGCAGGCTCGTCGAACCGCACCGTGCGGACGTTCACGCGCGGCGTCATCGCCTGTTCCGCGACGAGATCGCGGAACCCGATGCCGTGCTCCAGCAGCCGGGTCAGCTCGGGGTCCAGGTGGCCCTGCTCCCCCGCGTCCTCCACGATCTGCTTGAGGTCCTCCGGCGTCGCGCCCTGCGGCAGCTCCTCGACCGGCTCGATGCCGATCGCCCGCAACAGCCGGTTCGCGGCCGCGTCGAACAGCCGGATCACCGGCCCGGCGATCTTGAGGTAGACGAGCGTGGAGGAGCTGAGGGCCAGCGCCAGCCGCTCCGGCCGGGCGATCGCGAGGTTCTTCGGCAGCAGCTCACCGAGCACCATCTGCACGAACGTCGCGATGACCAGCGCGATGACCATGGATCCCGGCACGCCGAGGCCCGTGCCGAGCAGCGGCTCGGCCACGTAACCGACGAGCAGCGCCGTCACCGTGATGCCGAACTGGGCACCGGACAGCATGAAGGAGAGCTTCTGAGTCACGCGCAGCGCACGCTCGGCGGGCTTGGAGCCGGCCTCGGCCAGCTGCTGCAGACGGCCGCGATCGACCGCCATGTACGCGAACTCCTGAGCGACGAAATACCCCGTGGCCGCAGTGAGGACCACGATGGCGAGCAAGCCGGACGCGATCAACAAGACGCACCCGGCCACGTACTACAGCCGTCCATGTCGGCTTCATCAGGCATAATTCAACAGTAGCACGTAGCACTGTACGGTTTGAGTGGACGGAGGTGGCCGATTTGTCCGATTCACTGGTGAAGATCGGCGAGCTCGCCGCCCGCGCCGGAGTCAGCATCCGCACCGTCGACTACTACACGACGCTCGGCCTGATCAGCCCCGCCCAGCGCACCGCGAGCAACTACCGCCTCTACCGCGCCGACGACGTGGACCGCATCCACCTCATACAACGCCTGGAGGTCCACGGTCTTCCCCTGGAAGACATCGCGCGGGCGTTTGCAGCCAGGCCGGCCGACACCGCAGCCGTGCTCAGCCAGATCGACACGGACCTGCGCACGCTCCAGGAAGCCTGCGACGCCGTCTCGCCGGAGATGCACGGCCTGCTGATGGTGATCGCGAACCGCGTCCACTCGCTGATCACCATCGCACTGCAACTTTAGGTGTCAAGTCTTGTCATGAAGTGACCAGCTTGCCAAGGTGGGTGTGCCGCCTCCGCCGCGCCTCGTTCGGCAGGAAGTGAGCACTTCGAGATGGAGTTCCCGGACCACCCCACCACGCCCCAGGTCACTCGCCGTTGTTTCATCGGCGGCTGCGCTGCGGCCGCCACGGTCATCACCACCGGCACAGCTGTGGCCGCCCCCGACGCCCAACTGTGCGGCAAGCTCCCGCCCGGCACGTTCCTCGCGAAGAAGGCCGACGTGCCGCTCAACGGCGGTGTCGTCGTCTACTTCGACGACGAGACCTCGGTAGTCGTGGCCCAGCCGAAGAAGAACACCTACACGGCGTTCGACGCCAAATGCACCCACGCCGGCTGCATGTGCAGTGAGGTCGACCAGAACCTCATCATCTGCTGGTGCCACGACAGCCGGTTCAGCTCCGTCGACGGCAAGCGGAAGTCCGGGCCGGCCAAGAAGCCGTTGCCGCAGATCAAGACGAAGATCAAGGGAGACGACATCGTCGTGGCCTGAGCCTGCGCGGACGGGTCCGGAGCGTCATGCTGTCCGGACCCGCCGCACGAGAAAGGGCCGGTCAGATGAGTTTCCAGGACGAGGTGCTGCCCCTGCTCCAACGTGACGTCGAAGCGCTGCACAACGGCGACGCCGAGCCGCGCAAGGACATGTGGTCGCACAACGAACCCTTGGTGCTGTTCGGCGCCGCCATGGGCGCCGTCGGCTGGACCGAGATCGAGCAGGTCTTCGACACGATCGCGAAGTGGTTCCACGGCAGCAGCTCGCTCGACATCGAGGTCGTGGCCGCGGAGTCGAGCGGTGACATCGGGTATGTGTGCGCGATCGAACGGTCCGACATCCTCGATCCGACCGGGGCCGCGAAGTCCTACGCGTTGCGCGTCACCACGGTGTTCCGGCGCGAGGACGGCACGTGGAAGATGGTCCACCGGCACGGCAGCCCGTTGGACGAGCGAGCGCTGGACGCCCTGGCGAGCATCCGGTAGCGCGGCGGGGGTTGCGTGTCCGCACGCCGACCCGTACGACGGGAGGGTGAACCTCCGCAGCGCGCACTGGTACGCAGGACAGGACCGCAACGCCTACATCCACCGCGCCTGGATGCGCCGTGGCACGCCGGACTCGGCGTTCTCCCGCCCGCAGATCGCCATCGCCAACACCGCCTCCGACCTCACGCCGTGCAACGCCCACCTGAACGAAGTCGCCGCGTCGGTGTCCAGTGGTGTCCACGAAGCCGGCGGCATTCCGCTCAACCTGCCGGTGGTGTCGCTCGGCGAGACCAACGTGCGCCCGACCGCGATGCTGTGGCGCAACATGGCGGCGATGGCCGCCGAGGAGATGTTGCGCGCCAACCCCGTCGACGGCGTGGTGCTGCTCGGTGGTTGCGACAAGACGATTCCCGCGCTGCTGATGGCCGCCGCGTCCGTCGACATCCCGGCGGTCGTGGTGCCCGGCGGGCCGATGCTGACCGGCACGTTCCGCGGAGTGCCGCTGGGGTGCGGCACGGACGTCTGGCGGCTGTCCGAGGAGGTTCGCGCCGGCACGTTGTCGCAGGAGGCGTTCGCCCGCTCCGAGTCGGCGATGATCCGCAGCCGCGGCCACTGCAACACCATGGGCACGGCGTCCACGATGGCGTTGGTCGCGGAGGCTCTTGGCACCATCGTTCCCGGCGTGGCAGGCACTCCGGCGCCGGACAGCAGGCTGTTGGAGGCCTCGCACGACACGGGTCGGCTGATCGTCGAGCTCGTGGCGAAGGACAGGCGGCCCAGCACGTTCTTGAACAAAGCCTCGTTCCACAACGCGATCATCGCGTTGGCCGCGATCGGTGGCTCGACGAACGCCGTGGTGCACCTGCTCGCGATCGCCGGACGCCTCGGGGTCGAGCTGACGCTGGACGACTTCGACCGGATCGGCTCCGGTGTGCCGTTGCTGGTGGACCTCCAGCCCGCCGGCCGGTTCCTGATGGAGGACTTCCACCGCGCGGGCGGGCTTCTCGCCGTGCTGCGGGAAGTCCGCGATCTGCTCGATCCGGAAGGCCTGACGGTCACCGGTCAGCCGCTGGTCGACTACTTGGACGACGCGCCGATCTGGGATCCGGAGGTGATCCGCAACCGGGAGACGCCGATCATCGCCGAGGGTGGGATCGCGGTGCTGCGCGGCAACCTCGCGCCGTCCGGTGCGTTGATCAAACCGGCCGCCGCGTCGCCTGAGCTGTTGCAGCACCGCGGGAAAGCCGTCGTGTTCGACAGCATCGAGGACTTCCACGCCCGCGTCGACGACCCGGATCTCGACGTGGACGCGGACTCCGTGCTGGTGCTGCGCGGGTGCGGCCCGCGCGGTTATCCGGGCATGCCGGAGGTGTCGAACATGCCGTTGCCGAAGAAGCTGCTGGAGCAGGGCGTGCGCGACATGGTCCGGATCTGCGACGGGCGCATGAGCGGCACCGCGTACGGCACGGTCGTGCTGCACGTGGCTCCGGAAGCCGCGGCGGGTGGACCGCTCGGGCTGGTCCGCACCGGCGACGTCATCGTGCTGGACGTGGCGAACCGCCGGATCGACGTGGAGGCACCGGACTTCCTGGAGCGCACGCCCAGTACCGCGATGTCCGAGGCGTTCGCCAAGCCGTCACGAGGCTGGGAGCGGCTCTACATCGACCACGTGCTGGGCGCCGACACCGGAGCCGACCTGGACTTCCTGGTCGGCTCCAGCGGCAGCGAGGTCAGCCGTGAGTCCCACTGAGCCGGTCGACGACCTGCGCTTCGTAGAGCGACTCCGGCACCAACGGCCCAGTCTTGATCTCGATGCTCCCCCACGGACCGGGGAAGTACGGCTGCGACCGGCGCGTGCCCTCGTTGGAGACGGCGTAGTTCTGCGCGGTCGGCGGCTTCTGGACGACGATTTCCTTGTTGTAGTCCCAGATCACCGAGTGCGCGGCGCCCCAGCCGTGCGAGGTGCCGTAGTCGCCGCGGTTGATCAGCTTGGCCTGGTTGCCACCGCTGAGCTCCCTGATGTTGTCGAACAGCAGTCCCTGGCTCCACCGCCGGTGAGCCTCGGCGTCGCCACCGTCCACAGTGGCCCGATGCCACACCACGCCCGCGACGGAGTTGGCGCCGTTGCTGACGAACGCGTGCCGCGCCTTCGACGCGTGCAGCCCGGTGAAGAGCACGAGGTGTGAGTTGGTGTTGGCGGCGAAGTTGTACATCCGGCCGCCGGTGCGGATCGCGACCGGGTCCGTGGCCTGCGCGTCCTTCACGGTGATCCGCACCGACCGTTCGGTGACGACGCCCGCGTAGCCGAAGTAGCGAGTCTTCACGTTGCGGACCCAGCTGTTGTCCGCGCCGTACACGCCAATGGCGTTCCACGCGTGGTTCTCGTCCTCGCCGCCTTTGGTCTCGATGTCGACCCGCATGCTCTCCACCCCGGACTCGGCGACGAGGTTGCGCGCGGTCACCGGCGCGACCGTGGAGATCGTCAGCGACCGGTCGAGGTGGTTGTAGACCGGCGCGTCGAACGTCAGCCTGCGCCCGTCGATCGCCCTGATCCGGCGCACCCAGTGGAGATCCATCGAGCCGGGCGTCCACTTGGCGTCCTGCACGACGCCGCCGCCACCCACCGCGTTGATCCACTTCTGCGACGACGGGTGCCGGACGACGACCTCCTGGCCGACCCGGAACGCGGTGGCGCTCGCGACCTCCAGACTCAGTGACCCGACCTGCACGAAGGGCGTGGTCACCTCGGTCGCGGAGCCGGTCGTCCACGGCGTGTCGGCGTCGCTGCCGAGCACGACGACCGTGCGCTGGTGCGGTGTGTCGCCGCGGCCGAACAACGTTGTGGTGTCACCGGATCCGCGCAGCACGACACCGCTGTGCCGGATCCGCACGGTGCCGCGGATCTCGTACCGGCCGGCCGCGAGCCTGACCGCGCCGCGATGCCCGTTCGCGTCGGGTGTGCGGGCGCCGACCTGGTCGATCGCCTGCTGGATGCGCGCGGTGCTGTCGCCTGTCGCCGGGCTGATCGTGAGCACGTCCGGCACGGTCGGCAGCGGCTTCTCGCCGTAGTGATAGCCGACGTAGCTGAAGTCCGGCACGCGGTTGCGGGCCGAGTCGGACGCGTACTTCAGCTTTCCGGTCGTGTCATAGGAGACGTGCGCTGATGACCACTGACCTGCCTGGGGCGCCGGTGGGTACTTGCCGCAGAACTCCTGCCAGCACGCGGGTGCCGCCTGTGCGGTGGGTGCCAGGCTGCTCAACAGCACCAGCGTGGCAAGGACTTTCGCCATTCGAGACACTCGACTACTCCTGCCGCGTCAACGTCGGTGGCGGCAGTTGGACGAAGAGTAGCGGTCAACGCTCCCGTTCGGCAGACCTCAGCGTTCCCGTTGTGTTCCTCACGCGTGGGAGTGCTGATGCTCCTCGAGATGACCGGCGTCGTGCACGTGGGTGTGCGAGTGGGTCTCGCCGCCGTGGGAGTGGGTGTGCTCGTGCTCGACGTGGTCGTGCGCGTGCGATTCGTGCGGATGCGTATGGGTCGTGTCGCCGTGGCTGTGCTCGTGGTTGTGAACGCTCATGTCGCGGAGCCTGGCACGACTGTGACCAACGCGCAGAGGTGCCAGATATTGCTTATTGCAACTTCTTTGCTGTTAGCTGCACGCGGCAAGACGGACACCTGGGGAGGAACTGGATGCGTCGAACGGTCTGCGCGCTGCTGGCGGTCGCCTTGCTGGCCTCGTGCTCATCGCCCGACGGCGCGGCGACGGGATCGGCGACGTCGATCGTCATCGGCGCGGGCAGCGAGCCGGAGAACCTCAACCCGGTGCTCGGCTACGCGCCCGACGGTGCCGCGAAGATCTTCGACGGGCTCGTGTCGCGCGACGCCTCGCTGGCTCTGGTGCCGGCGCTGGCCGCGGAGCTCCCCACCGCCTCCGCGGACGGTCTGACCTGGACCGCGAAGCTGCGCAAGGACGTCATGTTCTCCGACGGCACCCCGGTGACCGCGCAGGACGTCGTGTTCACCTACAAGTCCGTGCTGGACAAGAAGGTGAACTCCACGATCGCCTCGCGGTTCGACGCGGTGAGCGACGTCGTCGCCGTCGACCAGCAGACCGTCGAGTTCAAGCTCTCCTACCCGTACGCACCCTTCGCGCAGCAGCTCGCGCTCGGCATCGTGCCGGCCGCGAAGTTCTCGGGCACGGACGTCAACAGCGCGCCGTTCAACACCGCCCCCGTCGGCACCGGCCCGTACACGGTCGAGTCGTGGCGCAAGGGCGACCGGATGGTGTTGAAGGCCAACGAGAAGTACTGGGGCGGCGCGCCCGCGATCAAGACCGTCACCGTGGTCTTCGTGCCGGACGACAACGCCCGCGCGACCCGCATGGCCGCCGGCGAGTTCGACGGCACGGTGCTGCCGCCCAAGCTGGCCCAGACCTACCGCGACCGGTCGGGCTACCGCGTCGTGCAGAACCCGTCCGCCGACTACCGCGGCCTCGGCATCCCGTCCGAGCTGCCCTTCACCTCCAGCGCCCGGGTGCGGCGCGCGATCAACCTCGGCATCAACCGCCAGGCCATGATCGACGCCGTGCTGGCCGGCTCCGGCAAACCCGCCGCCACACCCGTCTCGCCGCACCTCAAGGACTGGTACGCAGCGGAAGCCACGTTCGCGTACGACGTTTCCGAGGCCGAGAAGCTGCTCGACGAGGCCGGCTGGCGCCAGGGCGCTGACGGCAAGCGCGCGAAGGACGGTCAGCCCGCCCGGCTGCCCGTCCTCTACCCCGCGCCAGATGTGCTGCGCAAGGAGCTCGCCCTGGCCGCGGCCTCCGACATCGCGAAGCTCGGCATCGACGCACCGGTCGAAGCCACGACGTTCGAACTCATGCTGCAACGTCAGAAAGAAGCCGCGGCGATCTGGGGCGGCGGCGACCCGTACGACCCGGACACGGCCGCGTACACGTTGCTGCACTCGCGCTACGCGGGCCAGCCGGGCTACGTGAACATGACGCACTACCGCAACTCCACTGTGGACACCGCGCTGGACACCGGGCGGCGCAGCCTCGACCCGGCGGCCCGCAAGCAGGCCTACGCCGACTTCCAAAAGGCCTACGTCGCCGACCCCGGCTGGGCGTTCCTGGTGTTCCTCGACCACACCTACGTGTTGCGCGACAAGTGGAACGGCCAGCAGACCCAGGTCGAGCCGCACGACCACGGCCTGGTGCACGCCGTGTGGTGGAACCTCGAGCGCTGGACCCCGAAGCAGTGATCCGCGCAATCGGCAGGGTGACCCTGCGCCGCCTCGCCTTCGCCGTCCCGGTGCTGCTCGTCGTCAGCTTCGCCCTGTTCGCCCTGGCCAAGGCTTCGCCGTTCGACCCGGTCGAGCGCTACTTCGGTGTCCGCATCATCGGCGCCTCCCCGGAACGCGTGGCCCAGCTGCGCGCGAACTGGGGTGTCGACGAACCGGTCGTCGCCCAGTACTGGGCCTGGTTGCGGCACGCGGTGACGGGCGATCTCGGCGACTCCCTGTCGTTGCAGCAGCCCGTGTCGGCCGTCATCGGCGACCGTCTCGGGTGGACGGTGCTGCTGGTCTTCGTCGGGTTCACGCTGGCGCTGGTGCTGGGACTGGTGCTGGGCACGCTGGCGGCGTGGCGGCACGGGTCGTGGCCGGACCGGTTGATCACGGGCAGCTGTTACGCGCTGGAAGCCGCGCCGGTGTTCTGGCTGGGGCTCGCGGTGCTGTACGTGTTCGCGTTGCAGCTGCGCTGGTTGCCCGGCGGCGGGGTGACGACCGGCGCCGAGCCGGTGTCCGTCGGCGGCGTGGCCGTGCACATGGTGCTGCCGGTGGCGGTGCTGGCGATCTCCCAGGCGCCGTGGTTCGTGCTGTTCGTGCGGCAGAACCTGCTGGAGTCGTTCACCCAGGACCACGTCATCGGCGCACGCGCACGCGGCCTGCCGGACCGCCTGGTGGTCTCCGGGCACGCGTTGCGCACCTCGTTGTTGCCGTTCCTCACGTTGCTGGGCGCCAGGTTGCCGGAGCTGATCACCGGTGCGCTGCTGGTGGAGACGGTGTTCTCCTGGCCGGGCATCGCACGGGCGACCGTGGAGGCGGCGTTGAACGTCGACTTCGCCCTGCTCGGCGCGCTGACCGTGCTGGCGACCGGGGTCGTACTGCTGGGCAACCTGCTCGCCGACGTCCTGTACGCGCTGGCCGACCCGAGGGTGGCGCTCGATGGCTGACCTGACCTGGCGGCCGGTGCCGCACTCCCGCCTCACCGCGGCCGGCCCACCCCGTTCGTCGCGCCGCCGCTCGGTGATGTCCACGACGGTCCTCGCGGTCATCGCACTGGCCGTCGTGATCGTCCCACTGGTCGTCGACCTCGACCAGCAGTACGTGGACCTCGCGATCGCCAACCGGCCACCATCTTTCGCCCACCTCTTCGGCACCGACGAACTGGGCCGGGACGTGCTGCTCCGCTGCGTCTACGCCCTGCGCGTCTCGCTCACCGTGGGCGTCGTGGCGGCCGTGATCTCGGCCGTGGCCGGCACGGCGGTCGGCGCGCTGGCGGGCTCGATCGGCGGCTGGTTCGACCGGATCCTGATGCGCCTGGTCGACGCCGTCGCCTCCGTCCCGCACCTGTTGCTGGGCATCGTGATCGTCGCGATCCTGCGCCCGAGCCTGACCGCCGTGATCATCTCGATCGCGCTGACCCACTGGCTCACCGCGGCCAGGATCGTGCGCTCGGAGGTGTTGTCGCTGCGCGCCCGGCCGTTCATCGACGCGGCGATCGTCGGCGGCGCGAGCAGGAGCCGTGTGCTGATGAAGCATCTGCTGCCGAACGTCGCCCCGCAGGTGCTGCTGGCGACCACGTTGATGGTGCCGCACGCGGTGTGGCACGAGACGGCGTTGTCGTTCCTGGGCCTGGGTTTGCCCCCGCACGCGGCGAGCATCGGCAACATGATCAACGACGCCCAGCGGTCGCTCCTGTCCGGTGGCTGGTGGATGTCGCTCGCGCCCGGCGCACTGCTGATCATCACGACGCTGGCGGTGTCGGGGCTCAGCGGCGTGTGGCGGGACCGGCTGAACCCCAAGCGGCGCACGGAGCTGACGTGGTGAACCTGGAGATCGACCGGCTGTCGGTGCGGTTCGCGTTGCCAGGCGCGACCGTCAACGCCGTCAGCGACGTGTCGTTGCGGATCCGGCCCGGCGAGTGCGTGGCACTGGTCGGCGAGAGCGGGTGCGGCAAGACCGTGCTGGCCAGCGCCCTGCTCGGCTTCCTGCCGGGCAACGCGGAAACGCGGGGCAGTGCGCGGCTCGGGGACACCGAGCTGCTCACCGCCACCGACCACGAGCTGGCGACGCACGTGCGCGGGCGGCAGATCGGGCTCATCCCGCAGAGTCCGGCGAGCCACCTCACGCCGGTCCGCACGGCGCGCTCACAGCTGGAGGAGGCGGCACGAGTTCTTCAAGGCGACGCGGACGTTGCCGCACAGCGGACCGGCCTGAAGCCCGAGCACCTCGACCGTTATCCGCACGAGCTGTCGGGCGGAATGGCCCAACGGGTGGCCAACGCGCTGGCACTGGTCGGCGAGCCGTGGTTGCTGATCGCGGACGAGCCCACCACGGGCCTGGACCGGGAGCTCGTCGACGGGTTGCTGGACGAGTTCCGCAGGATGGTGGACGACGGGCGCGCCGTGCTGCTGATCACCCACGACCTCGCTGCGGCACAACGGATCGCGGACCGAATCGCGGTGATGTACGCGGGGCGGATCGTGGAGATCGGGCCAGCGGCTGGGGTGCTCGGCGACGCCCGGCACCCGTACAGCCGCGGGCTCGTGGACGCGTTGCCGGATCGGGCGTTCCGGCCGATCCCCGGCCGGCCTCCCCTGCTCACGAACCTGCCGGACGGCTGTGCGTTCGCGCCCCGGTGCGACCAGGCCACCGCGATCTGCGAGGAGCGCCCCGTGCTGACCGACGACCCGCACGCCGTCGCGTGCCACCAGCCGTGCTGACCGCGCAGCACGTCACCGCCGGCTACCGCGACCCGGTGATCACCGACGTCAGCCTCTCCGTCCGGCCGGGGCAGACCGTCGGACTCGCCGGACCGAGCGGATCCGGGAAGTCCACTTTGGCCCGCGTGCTCGCGTTGCTGCACAAGCCTTTCCGCGGCGTGGTCAGCATCGACGGCGAAGCGGTCACGAAGTTCCGGTTCGGTGCGCTCCAACGGACGCGGATCGGCGTGCTGTTCCAGCAGCCGCGGCTCTCGGTCGACCCGCGGTTCACCTTGCGGAGGGCCATCGCGGAACCGTTGCGGGGCAACCAGGAACGGGTCGAGGAGCTGGCGGACGCGGTCATGCTCACCGCGGACCTGCTGGACCGCAGGCCGCACGAGGTCAGCGACGGGCAGCTGCAGCGGGCCTGTCTCGCCAGAGCCCTCGCGCTGCGGCCCCGGTACCTGATCTGCGACGAGATGACCACGATGCTGGACGCCTCGACGACGGCCGCGCTGGTGGGGGTGATCCGCGCCTACCAGGAGGAGACCGGCGCGGGCGTGCTGGCGATCTCGCACGACAGCACGTTGCTCGGCAGATGGGCCGACGAGACGGTCCGGCTTCAGCCTCACCCCGTCTCGGGCACGGGCCAGCGAGACCTCGCCGACGCCCCGACGAGGAACAGCCCGACGACCAGCTGAACGGCCCCGTAGGCGCCTGTCTTCAGGTGCTCCCGCGCCACACCCTCGACGGCTGCCTGCGACACGAGGTACCCGATCCCCAGCGTGGCGACCAGTGTGAGGATCATGCCGAGCCCGCCCAGCCTGAGCTGCAGGATGAAGTCCTTCGTGTACATCTTGCCGCCGCACCAGACGCCGAAGGCGAGCGGACCGGGGATGAGGCCCCACTCGTCGATGTCCCTCGGCGACTGCTCCTGCGCGGCGCCGACGTAGAGGAGCCACGCCCCGAACACCGACGTGAGCACGGCCAAGAACCCGAGCGCGATTCGCTTGACCACGCAGCCCCCGTTTCAGACTTTCAGCACCGCTTCCACGATGACGTTGTTGCGGTAGCTCCCGGCCGCCCGGTCGAAGTCGCCGCCGCACGTCACCAGCCGCAGCTCGGACAACGGCGTCGGCCCGTAGACGACGGCACTCGGGAACGCGGTCTTCTCGGTGGAGTAGGTGTGGTGCACGACGAACGTGAGCTCGCTGCCGTCCTCGCGCTCCACCAGCACCTCGGCGCCCGGTTGCAGCTCGGGCAGCCGGAAGAACACGCCGGGCCCGGTCTTCGAGTCGACGTGACCCGCGATCACGGCAGGTCCGGCGTCACCCGGCGCGACGCCCTTGGCGTACCAGCCGGCCTTGTCCGTGCGGGTCGGCGGTTCGAGCGCCCCGGCGGAGTCGACCTTCAGGGCCTCGAGGGACGTCTCCACGCCGATGGACGGGATCCGCACGGTCACCGGCTCCGGCACCTCGTCGGCACCCGGATCCTTGACGATGTAGATCAGCGCGACGACGATCGCCGCGCCCATCACGAGCTTGGCCTTGCTCATCAGCCGAACCGGAAGAGCCTGCCGCGCACCGAGTACATCGCGATGCCCACGATGAGCGCGATGACCAGCGCGGTGATCCAGTCCCAGCCGCCCGCCATGCCGCCGAAGCCGGTCTCCTGACCGCCGCCGGGGACGACCTCCGCGCCCTTGGCGTCGGTGCGCAGCTCGATGCGGCGGGCGCTCACCAGCAGCGTGTAGACCGCGCCGGGCTCGAGCGTCGCCTCCAGCCGGGTCGAGTCCTTGCCGCGCGGCAGGACCTGCAGCGGGTCGGAGCCGGGCAGCATCACCGCGTAGCCCGTCGTGGTGTTCGCCTGGACGTTGCGGTGCACGAACACGCTGCCGCGCAGGAGGTCCATCTCGGCGTCACCGGCGTTGATCACGCGCAGGCGCGCCTGGCCGTTGGGCGGCAGGGTGACGTCGTCCTCCAGCACCTTCATCGCCGAGGCGATGTCGACGACCGTGTACGCCTTGCCGGCGCCCGCCTGCACCAGCACGGACCTCAGCACCGGCGAACCGGGGTCCGCTCCGGCGGTGCGGAACTCGACGACGTGGTCGCCGGGACCGATGCGGCGGTAGTCGTAGAGCTGGGCGTAGTCGAGGGTGCCGAGCTTGACGCCGTCGAGGGTGGCGTCGACGCGGGCCTGGTCCATCGAGAAGTGGCCGAGGCGCAGGTACGTGCCGGACGCGGCGTGCGCGGGCACGGCCGACAGGAGGAGCAACAGCACGACAGCGAGCACTCGCACGCAGACCTCCCCTCACCGGACGGAACAACGATAACGCGCCTGATCACCGTCGGGTGAGTCCAGTGAGGTCAGGCCGCCCGCCAGGACGCGTGACGGTGTCCCCGGAAGCCTTCACCGCGAGCCGCGCGGCGTCCTGTGGGCCGTCGCCACGCGCGAGAGCGAAGGTCAACGCCGCCACGAACGCGTCGCCGCCTCCGGTCGTGTCGACCACTTCCACGTCCCCCAGTGGCACCACCAGTTCACCGTCGTCCCACACGAACACGTTGCCGACGTCGTCCACGGCGAACGCGACGAATCCGGGTCCGTGTTCCATCACCTCACGCGCCGCGCCGATCGCGTCGTCGGCGCTGGTGATCTTCCGGCCGGACAGCAGCTCGGCCTCCTGGTGGTCGGCCCGCACGACGTCCGCGCACGCCAGCAGTTCGTCTCGCAGCCGTTCCGGGGACCCGTCGAGGACCACCCGCCCCTCGGCCGCCCGTGCCGCCTTCAACGCGACCTCCGGCGGTTGCTGCAGTTGTAGAACGACGGCGCCAGCGCCGGCGACGATGTCCGGCGTCATGTCTGACTCTCTGAGCAGCACGCCGTCCGGGAGATCTTCGAGGTAACGCCAGCCGTCGGCCACGACGTTGACGATCAGGCCGGTCGCGCAGCCCTGCCGCCGCACGACCGCCTCGGTGGCGATCCCGTCCGCGGCCGCCCGCGCGATCAGCCGTTCGCCGACGTCGTCGTCCCCGACCACGCCCACGAGCCGCACCGGCGCACCCAGCTGGGCCAGGCCGACCGCGATGTTCGCGCCCTTGCCGCCGAGCATCTCGCGGCGCTCCCGCACCGGCGCCGTGCCACCGGGACCTGGCACCTCGTCCACGACGAGGACCAGGTCCCGCGCTATCTGCCCCACCACGACGATCTCGTCCACGGCGGAGGGCTACCCGGTTCGCCTCAGATGAAGTCCCAGTTCACCTCGACCCGGCCTGCGACGACCCCGGTCCAGTCGCGGCGTACCGGGCGGCCATGGTGCGGACGGCCTCGTCGACCACCTGAGCGACGCGTTCGGCGCTCACCTCCCAGCCCGGCACCAGGAGTGTCGGCCAGAAGAGGTAGTTGGAGATCATGCCCAGGAACTGGGTGGCTGCGAGATCCACGTCGTCGACCCGCACCGTTCCCGCCTCGTGCTCGGCCAGCAGGTAGCCGCGTACGGACTCGAAGTAGGGCATCTTCCCGTGCGTGAACTGCGCATTGGCGAGTTCGGGGAATCGCGGCAGCTCGGCGATGACGATGCGGAAGAGGTCGGTCATCTGGGCACGGCCCAGCAGCTCGGCGTAGCGGCGACCGATGATGCCGAGCCCGTCGACGATGTTGCCCGCCGGCGGAGGAGCCTCGTCGTCAGCGGTTGACCATGACTCGGTGACCATGGCGTCGAACAGGGCGGCTTTGCTCGGAAACTGCTTGAACAAGGTGGCCCGCGAAACGCCCGAGCGCTCTGCGATCCGCGCCAGCGACGTCCGGTCGTAGCCCAGCTCCAGGAACAGCGCGGTCGCGGCCGTCAAGATCAGCGCGCGCTTCTCCTGGGCGATGCGCTGGTGATACGTCGTCACGACCCTGCTCATGGGCCGAGCATACGAGATGAGTGGCTTGACTCACCACTGCCGTCGACCTAGTGTCGAGGTGGTGAGTCGCTCGGCTCACCACTGGCCGCCGTTCATCGGTCAGTCACCCGGGTACCGAAGGAACATCTGATGCCCCGCTTCGACGACCAGACCGTGCTCGTGACCGGCGGGTCCGGTGGCCAGGGCTCGAGCCACGTGCGCGCCTTTCACGCGGAAGGAGCGAACGTGGTGATCGGCGACATCGACGCCGAACGCGGCGCCGCTCTCGCCGACGAGCTCGGGACCCGCGCTCGCTTCACCCACCTCGACGTCACCGACGAGAGCTCGTGGTCCGCCGCTGTGCTGACCGCCGAGAACGCCTTCGGCGCCCTGAACGTGCTCGTCAACAACGCGGGCGTGCAGAACCCGCCGGCGCCGATCGAGAAGACGGACCAAGCCACGTGGTCGCGCATCCTCGACATCAACCTCACCGGAACCTTCCTCGGCATCAAGGTCGCCGCCCCCGCTCTGCGCCGCGCAGCAGGGGGAGCCATCGTCAACATCGCCTCGACCATGGGCCTGGGCGGTACGGCGCACTACGCGCCGTACGTCGCCAGTAAGTGGGCCGTGCGAGGTCTCACCCAAACCGCAGCGCTCGAGCTCGGCCGCGACCACATCCGTGTGAACACCATCCATCCCGGCGTGATCGCGACCTCTTTCATCAATGAACCAGCAGCCGGCGCCACTGCGGCAATCGCCGACTTCTACTCACCCGAGCCGTTCGCCATCCCCCGGCTCGGAGAGCCGGCCGACGTCACCCGGCTTCTCCTGTTCCTCACGTCATCAGACGCGTCGTTCATCACGGGGTCGGAGTACGTCATCGACGGTGGACTCCTCCTCGGGCCCGCCCTTCAGCCCGAAACCGCATGAGCACCCCGGACACGACCGAGTCGAACGACCCCGCACGGGACGCGTCGTTGTCGCACCTGCCCGATCACATCCGGCGAGCCATCGAGATCACCCCCGCCGCGGGCACCAGGGACCGGATCATCGACATCACGACGCTGGGGCGCCGCACCGGCCGGCCACATCGCATCGAGATCTTCTTCTACCGAGCCGCCGGCGCCACTTACCTGTGCAGCGGCGCCGGCGGTGCCGCGACCGACTGGCATGCGAACCTTCTCGCCAATCCCACCTTCACCTTCCACCTCAAGAACGGGATCCGCGCAGATCTGCCTGCGCGGGCCACGCCGGTCACCGACCCGGCTGAACGTCAGGCCGTGCTGGCGGAGATCGTCGCGGATCTCAACCAGCCCCACGACCCCGGCACCATCCGGCCGACTCGGCTCGAAGACTGGGCCGACAGCCGGCTGATGCGCATCAGCTTCCGTCATCGGCCGTGACCGGGAGGCGTACACGCGGGACAAGGCGGAGTTCGCCGAGCGGGTCCTCAGCCGACCAGGCCCTCCAGCCGCCGCGCCACCGACGAGGCATCGGGCATCTGAGCGATCTCCGCGGCCACCTCGCGGGCCGCCGCCAGCAAGCAGGAATCCGTGAGCAGCCGGGAGATCAGCGAGGGCGAGACGTCCACGCCGCGAGCCGAGACACCAGCCCCGCGCGAGTCGACCGCCGCAGCCGTGGCGAACCGGTCGGAGCCGTCGGGCAGCACCAGTTGCGGCACCCCGCGGGCCAGAGCTGCCAGCGCGGTGCCGGAACCGCCGTGGTGGATCACCGCGTCGGAGGTGCGGACCAGCGCGTCCCACGGCACCCAGCCGCACGCCGTCACGTTGGGCGGCAAGCCACCCAGCGAGCTGATGTCCAGGTCTCCCATGACCAGCACGAACTCGGCCGGGACGGAGGCGGCCGCGGTCACCACGCGGTCCAGGGTCGAGAGGCCGCCCACCTCCGGCGGCACGGTTCCCAGCGTCACGGCGACGCGTGGGCCGGAACGCGGAGGCACCACGCCGGTTCCGGTGTAGGCGCCGGGACGCAGGGGCCAGCCGCGGGAGAGGCCGCCGACCATTGACGGTGGCGCGACGTCCAGGGACAGGACCTCGCCCATCGGCACCGTCATGTGCTTGGTCATGACGGTGTGCAGCGGCGCGATGTCGGTGAAGCCGAGGTCGTGGCGCACGGCCGGCACGCCGAGCAAGGTCGCGGCATAAGCGGCTGCGGGGAACAGGTAGTCGTAGACGACCACGTCCGGGCGCCACGACGAGGCGAAGGCCGCCATGCTCTCGGCCACCAGATCGTTGACCAGGGCGGCCAGGGCGACGAAGGCCTCGCGGTCCGCCGAGTTGGTCTCGACGGTGCGGGCCAGTTCGGCGGGCAGCCGGGCGGCACCGAGCGAGCGGATCGTGCTGCGCCAGTCGACGCCCGGTGCCGGGCAGGCGAACGGCAGGTCAGCCGCCAGGGACTCGGCGCCGTCCAGGGAGACGACGACGACCTCGTGGCCGGCGCGGCGCAGGGTCTGGGCGAGCGGGATCAACGGGAAGAGATGGCCGGCGGCGGGAACACCGCCGAACAAGACGCGCATGACAGGGATTGTCACTTCTTGACCAGGACGGGACAAGGAAAGTAGCCAGCTGAGACGTGCTGGCCGCAAACCACGCGAAGCCGGTATCTTTCGGCGCGTGCAGGAACCCGCACTGGTCGGCGAACGGCTCACCCTACGGCATTCACGCAACTGTCCGGAACATTGGGCGGCTATCGATTCGTAAACTCGTGCTCGACCGGGAGACCGGACTGATCCACTTCCTGGACAGCCGAGAGAACCTCTTTCACGTCAAGTACGTCGCGGCCCACATCCTGCACCTGCCGGCCGGCGAGCTGGAACGCCGGCTCGATGAGCTGACCCACGAGGTCTACCAGCGGAAAGACCGGCGGTTCTGCCTCGGCACCCTGGCGTCGCACCAGCAGAAGTTCTTCTCGCTCGAGACGGTCGAGGCGGACACGATGACCGCCGAAATGCTCAGGCACTTCTACGACGAGGTGCGCGCAAACGTCGACCGAAGCGTGCCGATCCTGCTGAAGTCGGCCAATCACCTGCAGGAAAGCCACGTCGCGAACATTCCCACAGACGAGCTGCCGCGCATCTTCAGTCATGAGCTGTTCTCAAGTAATGCGTTCGTACCGCTCAACCCCGGAACAGCCGAAGGAACGCTCAGAATCTTCCGGACAGCCGAGGAATACTCACAAAGTCGGCTCGCCTGGCACGACATCATCGTCATGGCCAAGGTGCCGGATGACATTTCGCGCTTGACAGGGGTTGTCAACGCCGAGCACATCACGCCGCTGTCGCACATGAACGTCCTGGCGAGCGGCTGGGGCGTCCCGAACGCCATCCAGCTCGGCGCGCTCGACACGCTCGCCCACCTCAACGGCCGCTGGGTCCGCTACACCGTCGACCCGAACGCCACGGAGATCGGCATCGAGCCGATCGAGCAGCCCCGCACCGACAAACCGGCCTGGCTCGCCACCCGCGTCACGATGGACGAGCCGGACCTGGGCAAGGACCAGATCGCCAACCTGGAAGACCTCAGGTGGCGCGACAGCACCCGGTACGGCACGAAAGCCGCGAACCTCGGCGAGCTCAACGAGGTCGCCAGGAACGGGTCGTCCCGCTGGCTCGGCTTCTACCGCATCCCGCGGCCACCGCGCGAGAACCTCCTGCCCTACCTCCACCGGCTGCTCGGCACCGACGACCTCGACGAGGGTGCGAAAGCGCTGTTCCGGCAGCACATCCGCATCCCGCGCGGCATCGCGCTGCCGTTCTCGCTGCACCAGCGGTTCCTGGAGGCGAGCCCGCGCATCCAGCAGGCCATCGGCAAGCTCAAGCTCGCCCTCGAGCTCGACGCCGGGCAGACCGACGCCCAGTGCGTCGAGCTCCAGCACCTCATCCGCGGCGCGAAGTTCCCGGACGCGCTGTTGCACGAGATCGACGAGGCGATCATCAAGAACCTCACCGGCGTCCGCACGTTCGTCGTCCGCAGCTCGTCCAACGCCGAGGACCGTCGAGTCGCTGATCGACCGGGCGGTGTGAGCGCTGGTCATCTTCGTGCTCGGCGGCTACCTGGCCCGCGGCGCCATGACCGAGTTCCTGGTCCACGCGGCGACCGCCACAGTGCTGCTGATGGTCGTCGCGGCCAAGGGCGAGCTGCACGTCCTGGCGCTCATGCCGGTACCCGAAGCAGCGCAACAGTTCTGCACCGGCATAGTCGACGCCCAGGACGCGCCGCGCGGCGAAGAACTGGTGGAGTTCGTGGCGCAGCACGCGAAAGCCGTCGGCGCGGACGCGATCCTCTCGCTGTCCGAGTTCGCCGTGCTGCTCGTCGCCCACGTCGCGGACCGCCTCGGTCTCGCCGGCGCGGGCCCGAACCTGGTGCGGGCCCGCGACAAACGCCTGATGCGAGAGACCTGGCAGCAAGCAGGTGTGCCCGTTCCGCGCTTCCGCCGCGTCGAGTCCGAAGTGGACCTCCGCACCGCCCTGAGCGAGCTGACTCCGCCGGTGCTCCTCAAACCGGCCTGGGGCGCGGGTTCAGTGGCACGACTGATCCTCCACGCGCACACCGACGTGCGAGAAACATGGGCCGAGGTCGCGGAAGCCCTCGAACTCGGCAGCCGGGTCGGCATGAACGAGCTGCACGCCCAGGACACCGACGGCGACCTGCTCGTCGAGGAGATCTTCCGCGGCACCACCGAAGGCTGGTACCCCGCCAGTGACATCAACGGAGCCGGGCACGGTGACTACGTGAGCGTCGAGGGAATCGTCGCGAACGGCGTCTACCACCCGCTCTGCCTCACCGCCAGGCTCCCCGCGATCCCGCCGTTCACCGAGGTGGCCAGCACCGCCCCGTGCACGCTGCCCGACCACCTCCAGCGCCGCATCGAGGAGGTCTCCCGGGACGCTGTGAACGCGCTGCAGCTCGGCACCTGCGGCACCCACACCGAGGTCAAACTGGGCGCCAACGGCACGCTCACGCTGATCGAGACCGGCGCCAGGTTCGGCGGCGTGATGATCACCAGGGAGATCGAGGAGGTCTTCGGCATCGACCCGATCGGCATGCTCGTCGACGAGTTCCTCGGCCATGAGGTCTGCTACCCCGCCCAGATGCTCACCACCGCGGGCCGGGCGGCCGCCTCGGTGGCGGTCATCCCGACGAACGCGGCAGGCGAGCCCTGGACCACACAACCGTTGTGGCGCCCCGACGACGTCGACTGGAGCACCATCGTCACACCAGGCACGAGGCTCGAAGAGGTCCCGGCCTTCTCGATGCCGAAGAACCACCCCGTCCCGGTCTACGACCCCAGCGGCGGCTCGCGGAACTGGCTGGGCCTGTTCGTGGTCACCGCACCGGACGCCCGCCAGCTGCACCGCGACTGCCACGCGATCCTGAACGGCCTGGAAGCAGGGCTCAACTCGGTGCGTGCCGATCGGTGACGTCCAGCCCGTCCGGCAGCACCGCGAACAGGTCCACCGGCGTCCGCAGGGACACCATCTCGGTGCGGTGCAAGCGTTTCAGCTGATCGCGGGCAACCGAGACCTGCTGGCTGGGCGCGGACAGCACGAGCACGGGAACCGCGCCGAGCGCGACGTGCCCGCCGACGCGCTCGGCGTTGCCGCGCCCGAACTTGAGCACTTTCCCGTACCGCACCAGGTAGAGCAGGTTCTCCTCGCCGCGCGAGTGCTTGAGCTGCGCCACCTCGCCGGTCTCGGTGTTGCTCCCCCACGTCCCGTGCGACTTCGTCAGCCACCGGAACGCGGTCCACGGCAACCCGTGCAGGTCCGTCGCGAGCACGGTCCAGCCCGGCTGGAAGTACTTCGCCAGCCGGATCTTCACGGTCGTCGCGGCGATGAGCTCCGAGTTCTCCCGCCAGGAACCCGGAAGCTCCAGCCGGCGCGCGATCTTCTGCACGGCCGGGTCCGGCACGGACCTGTCGTCGAGGCACACGAGGCACCGCGTCCGCCAGCCGACGCCGCACGAGCGGGCGACCCCGCACCAGCCGCACTGGTAGATCTGCACGTCCGCGCCACCGGGCCGGTCGTGCACGAGCTTCATCTGGTCCGACACGACCTGCAGGCACGGCGCGCACAAGGCGCACCACGCGACCTCGGTGACCTCTTTGCGCGGCAACCGGGTCATGCAGTTGATGCACTGCTTCACTTTCGCCCTCCCCCGCAGGGAAGCCTATTCCAGCGCCCTTCGCAGGCGCGAGGAGACAAGAGCGTGACGAGGATCGGTGGCCGGAAGCATCAGGTGCAGCCGTTCGAGCACCTCGGCGTCCTCCGCGCTGTCCGCGAACGACAGCAGCGAGTCGACGTCTCCGGCGTCCAGCACCCGTCTGCGCACCGCGGCCGCGAGGTCCGCTCGTTCTTCTCGCACAACGGGTGCGTCCGAACGGGGCAGGAGCTCGCCGCCGTAGTGGCGAGTGGCTCGGCGGGCGTCGCCTGACCGCAGCGCGTTGCGCACGTCCAGGAAATCGCCCTGCACCACCGCGTCCAGCCGGTACGGCCTGGTGAGCAGCACTCCACCGAGCTGTGCCCGCAACCTGTGCAGCTCAGCCCGGACCGTGGTCGGGTTCCCACGTTCACCATAGAGCAACAATGCAAGTTGTTCCGCAGTGAGTCCCTTGGGGTGCAACGCGAGCGCGGTCAGCACCTCCGCGTTGCGCAACGTCAGGACCAGCGGCCGCCCGTCCAGGTCCGCGTGCAGACCGCCCAGGAAGTTCAACGTCAGCACGTGCCCGCGCGGCACGAAGTGCTGCTGCAGATGGTGCTCGGCCAACTGCGCCGCCGCCGACACCAGCTGTACGACGGCCGGGTGCATGGTCTTCAACGGCCCGCTCACGTCGACCACGCCCAGCAGCAACCCGCTGTGGGGGTCGTGGATCGGGCTCGCCGCGCACGTCCAGCCGTGATAGGTCCGCACGAGGTGCTCACGCGAGTGCACGGTCACCGGCTTCCCGGTCGCCAGCGCCGTCCCCATCGCGTTGGTGCCGATGACGTCCTCGCTCCAGCGCGACCCCTCGGTGAGGTGGACGCGTTCGGCGCGGTGCCGCACCCGGTTGTCGCCCTCGCACCACAGGACGTGCCCGCGGGTGTCGGTGACGATCATGATCGTGTCGTCCATCGACAGCGTGTGCTTGAGCAGCGGCACAGTCGTCGCGAGCGGGTGCGTGCCGCGCAGGTCCACGATCTCGTCGGGTGCGTACACGACCGGCGCCTCGTGCCGGTCCGGGTCGACGCGCGCGGCGAGGGACCGCCGCCACGACTCGGCGATCACCGGCCGAGTTGCTTCGCCGAGGTCCCTCACCCCTCCAGGATGACGGGCCTTCTGCCCCAAGCCGTTACTCCTTTCGGATGCAACGTGCGTGAAACGTTGCACTACCTAGCGTCGCCGCACAGTTCGCAACGATGCGGGAGGCGGGACGATGGTCCAGTACGCGGCTCCAGGACAACCCGGCAGTGTGGTCACGTACCGCGACCGGTACGACCACTTCATCGGCGGCGAGTACGTACCGCCCGCCAAGGGCGAGTACTTCGCCAACCCCACCCCGGTCACCGGCGCGGAGTTCACCGAGATCGCCCGCGGCACCGCCGAGGACGTCGAACTCGCTCTGGACGCCGCGCACGGCGCCGCCCGCGCGTGGGGCAAGACGTCGGTGGCCGACCGTGCGAACGTGCTGAACAAGATCGCCGACCGCATCGAGGCCAACCTGGAGGCGCTGGCCGTCGCGGAGACGTGGGAGAACGGCAAGCCGATCCGCGAGACGCTCGCCGCCGACCTGCCGCTCGCGGTCGACCACTTCCGCTACTTCGCGGGCGTGATCCGCGCCCAGGAGGGCGGCATCTCGCAGATCGACGAGGACCTGGTCGCCTACCACTTCCAGGAGCCGCTCGGCGTCGTCGGCCAGATCATCCCGTGGAACTTCCCGATCCTGATGGCGGTCTGGAAGCTCGCGCCGGCACTGGCCGCCGGCAACGCGGTGGTGCTGAAGCCCGCCGAGCAGACCCCGGCGTCGATCCACGTGCTGATGGAGCTCATCGCGGACCTGCTCCCACCGGGCGTCGTGAACGTGGTCAACGGTTTCGGCGTCGAGGCCGGCAAGCCGCTCGCGTCGTCGCGGCGCGTGGCGAAGGTGGCGTTCACCGGCGAGACGACCACCGGCCGGCTGATCATGCAGTACGCCAGCGAGAACATCATCCCGGTGACCCTGGAGCTCGGCGGCAAGTCGCCGAACGTGTTCTTCGCCGACGTGGCTTCGGAACGAGATGCCTTCTACGACAAGGCTCTCGAAGGCTTCACGATGTTCGCACTGAACCAGGGCGAGGTCTGCACGTGCCCGTCGCGCGCGCTGATCCAGTCGTCGATCTACTCGGACTTCCTGAGCGACGCGGTTTCGCGAACTCGTGCGGTGAAGCAGGGCCACCCGCTCGACACCGAGACGATGATCGGCGCGCAGGCGTCCAACGACCAACTCGAGAAGATCCTGTCGTACATCGACATCGGCAAACAGGAAGGCGCCCGCGTGCTCACCGGCGGCGAGCGCGCGGACCTCGGCGGCGAACTGTCCGGCGGCTACTACGTGACGCCGACGGTCTTCGAGGGCGACAACAAGATGCGGATCTTCCAGGAGGAGATCTTCGGCCCGGTCGTCGCCGTGACGTCCTTCGACTCCTACGACGACGCCTTGAAGATCTCGAACGACACCCTCTACGGCCTGGGCGCCGGCGTCTGGTCCCGCGACGGCTCGGTCGCCTACCGCGCGGGCCGCGACATCCAGGCGGGCCGCGTGTGGGTGAACAACTACCATGCCTACCCGGCGCACGCGGCGTTCGGCGGCTACAAGCAGTCCGGCATCGGCCGCGAGAACCACCGCGTGATGCTCGACCACTACCAGCAGACCAAGAACCTGCTCGTCAGCTACTCCCCGAACGCCCTGGGCTTCTTCTGATGGCCCGCGTGGCACTGACCCCGGAGGCGGCGGAGTTGCTCCGCCGCCTCCGGGCCTCCCACGGCGACCTGATGTTCCACCAGTCCGGCGGCTGCTGCGACGGTTCCGCGCCGATGTGCTACCCGGCCGGGGAGTTCCGGACCGGAACGTCCGACGTGCATCTCGGGGATTTGGAGGTCGACTCGTTCGTCGTTCCCGTGTGGATGTCCGCGGCGCAGTTCGAGTACTGGAGCCACACGCACCTGACGATCGACGTGGTGCCTGGGCGTGGGAGCGGTTTCTCCTTGGAGGCGCCACTTGGAATGCGGTTTTTGGTGCGTTCACGGCTGCTCGAAGTCGGGGATCACTAGGCTCTAGCATCTGCGCATGACCGTCCAATGCGGATGCTGCGGAGCCGAGATCTCGTCGACGAAGCGCATCGACTACCGGTTGAACCGCCCGGAGCCGCTGATCGGCGTGCCCGCGGAGCAGCTCGGCGCCCCGACCGGCGGGCTGCTGGTCGGACCGGACGGCGCGTCGTACCTCCGTTGCCTGCTGCCCGTTCGGCTGACCGGAGGAACGGAGCTGGTGTTCGGCGCCTGGATGCGGATCAGCAAAGTCGACGCGATGTACGCGCACGCGGTCTGGGACAACGACTCCGAGTACGCGAACTTCCGCGTGTCCGGCACGTTCGCGAACTTCATCAGGCCGTGGGACCTGCTCGGCACACCGGTGGAGGCGGCGGTGCTGAACGCCGACGAGCTGCCGTACTACACCTCGCACCCGTTGCTGGAGCGGGAATGGGACCGCGACGAGGTGCTGAGCTGCATCCGGCAGCCGCTGCCGATCCCCGTCCGCGAGACGCTGGCCGAGGTCTGGACCGTCGAGCGGACCGCGGGAATGCGCTGCGTGGTCGAAGGCCGCACCGTGTGCTTCACGGCCCCCGACCGCTGGGTGGGCCTCGACGTCTACGCCGACCGCTCGGGCGGCAGCGTGAGCGACTTCCTCGGCGCGGTGCTGGAGGGCTACCCGGCGAGCGCCGAGCACTCCGTCTCGCACGACGGCCAGGAACTGCGGCACGCGTTCTGGCTCAGCGAAGTCATCGACGGCCACGAGGAGCAGGTGTTCCACGGGCACGTCGTCCGGCCCGGCACCATGCTGTCCGTGCGCATCGTCCACCGCTTCCCCGCCGACCGGGCGTGGGCGCAGCACGTGCTCAACAGCGTGCGTTATGTGGGCTGACCGAACGTCAGCCGCATGTCGTTGATCGCGAAGCTGACGAGCGGTGTGCGCCCGGTCAGGTAGCCGAGCGGGCCGTTCGCGGGGAACATCCAGGCCGCCCTGGTCAGCCGGAGCCGCCCGGACATGACGGCCCTGGCGCGCACGTCCCGGCCGTCCAGGCGTTGCGCGGTCGGGCCGGCGAGCGTCCACCGGCCGGGCAGCGGCACGCCGGTGGTCATCGCGACGGCCGCGATCGACGAGCCCTCGCCGAACCTCGCGAGCTGTTTCGGGATCGCCCACAGCTCGCGGCCGCCCTGCCTCGACGCCTCGCTGTCGACCCAGATCTGCGGCACGCACACGGCTGTCTTGTGCTGGTCCCGCACCGCCGTGGCCACGAGCAGCTCTTCGTAGGTGAGGACGCTGCCCGGTTCGTAGGACACGAACGCCACCGCGACGAAAGCGTTGCCCGCCAACGTGATCACGCGCGCGCCCGCGGGCAGGTGCTCGGTCGGCACCAGCTTTCGCGGCACTCGGAAGACGGAGAGCACGAGGGAGCCCTGCAGGTGCCACGGCTCAGGCGGGTAACGCATGGACCGACCGTACCGAACGTCAGGGAAATCCCAAGTTTGCCCACGTGACCTGGACCACTAGTAGAGCCGGGCTCACGATTCCGCCATGAACGTCCTGCTGGCATTCGCACTGGCCGCGAGCGTTACGACGCCCACGCACCTGCCGCCGACGGCGCCGTGCCCGGAGAAGGTTCCCGCCGGCACCACGTGTTACGAGGGCCGGGACGCCAATGGCGCCTACTACACGATCGCCGTGCCGAAGAAGTGGAACAAGACGCTGGTCGTCCACTCGCACGGCGGCCCTGACCTGGGCGACCCCACGCCCGAACGCACGCGGGACGACCTGAACCGCTGGGCCGTCATGGTCAAGGAGGGCTACGCCTGGGCGGGCACGTCGTACCGGCGCGGCGGCTACGGCACTCGGATGGCGGCGGAGGACACGGACAACCTGCGCAGGATGGTCAGCGCGATGTTCAAGCCGCACAAGGTCTACCTCCACGGCCAGTCGTGGGGCGGCAACGTCGCGGCCAAGACCATCGAGCTCTACCGTGGCTACGACGCGGCCCTGCTGACCAGCGGCGTCCTGGCCGGCGGCTCGCGCGGCTACGACTACCGCGTCGACCTGCGCGTGGTCTACCAGTACTACTGCGGCAACCACCCGCGCCCGTCCGAGGTGCAGTACCCGCTGTGGCAGGGCCTGCGTCCCGGCTCGACCATGACGACGGCCGGTCTGCGCAGCCGCATCGAGGAATGCGTCGGTGTCGCCGGCAGTCGCACGCCTGAGCAGCAGCAGAAGCTCACCGACATCCTCGCGGTCACCAAGATCCCCGAGGAGACGCTGAACTCGCACCTGAACTTCGCGACGTTCACGTTCCGCGACATCGTGCACAACCGCCTGGGCGACCGGAACCCGTGGAGCAACGCCGGTGTCGTCTACAAAGGCTCGCACGACGACGCTGCCCTGAACGCCGGCGTCGAACGGTTCGCCGCGGACCCCGCCGCCCGCGCCGAGCTGGCCTACGACAGCGACCTCACCGGCAAGATCGACATCCCGGTCCTGACGGTGCACGCGATCGGCGACCCCACGGCGTTCGTCGAGCACGAGTCGGCCTACCGCGACACCGTGCTGAAGGCCGGGCGGTGGTGGAACCTCGTGCAGACGTTCACGAACGAGGCCACGCACTCCGCGTTCAGCGACGCCGAGTACGCCGCGGCCATGCAGTCGTTGGCGGCGTGGGAGAAGTTCGGGCTGCGGTCCAACCCCTACCTGATCGCGGCCAGCTGCCCCGTGCACGACCGCACGTACGGCACGGGTTGCTTCTTCAACCCCGGCTACCGGCCCGCACCTTACGAGTCACGGGTGCTGCCGAGGACCTGACGCCGCACGAGTTCGAGCACCGGGCCGGGCGTGTCGAGCTGCACGAGGTGCCCGGCTTCGGGTACTTGGTGCAGCTCGGCCCCCGGGATCGCGGCGGCCAGCTGCACACCCCTGGCGGGCGGGATCCACTCGTCGTCCATGCCCCAGCACACGGTCACCGGGATCTCGATCTCGCCGTACCTGGGCTCGATCTCGTCGGTGTAGCGCTGGTCGGCCTGCGCGATCTGCCGGTAGAACGCCGGCTGCCCCGCCGCGCCGGTCCACGGCGACACCAGCCCGTCGAGCACGTCGGGGGCGATCCCCGGACTGCTGGCCGAGCGCACGTACTCCCGCACCAACGCCTCGTGCAGGTTGCCCGGCAACCGTTCGAAGACCGCGGCGTGCTCCTGCACCAGCCGGAAGAACGGCGACCCCCACGGCGCCACAGCAACCGGGTCGAGCAACCCGAGCGCGGCGTACTCGGCTCCGTGCAACAGATGTGCGCGCAGGGCGACCGCGCCACCGAAGTCGTGGGCCACGACGTGCGGCCTGGCCAGACCCCACTCGGCCAGCAGATCAGCGAAGATCTTTGCTTGAGCGCGTAACGAGACGTCCTGCCCCTGTTTCATCTCGGAACGGCCGTACCCGAGCATGTCCCACACGAACACCTCGTGGTCTTCGGCCAGGTCGGTGGCGATGTTCTGCCACACCAACGAACTGAACGGCGTGCCGTGCAGCAGCACCACCGGCCGTCCCGCGCCGATCCTGGCCCAGCGCACCACACCGTCCGGGGTGACGAACTCCTCGTTCAGATCCATGGATTCGACGTTACCCAAGATCTTGACCTCCACCTTGGTCGAGGTACGACGATCTTGGCATGACGAACACGACCGAGATCGAGAAGCTTGTCGCCACTGTCCAGCACGCGCAGCAGAACGAGCTGCCGGAGGAGTTCATCGACCTGTTCAGAGAGGACGCGATCTGGACCACCGCACACGGCAAGCGGTTGTTCGGACGGGACGAGATCGCCTCCTTCACGCGCAAGGTGCTGCCCGGCGCGGGGAAGGAGGCGCTCGCGACCTACGAGGTGTCGCACGTGCTGTTCATCCGCCCCGACGTGGCGGCCGTGAAGATCCGTCAGCGTCGGATCTCACCTGACGGCGAGTACTTGGACGTCGCGGAGGGGTCGCCGCTCTACGTCCTGTCTCGTGAGGACGGAGAGTGGAAGATCGCCGCCGGGCAGAACACCGTGGTGCTCTAACGACCTTGCAGCGACTTCACCTTGTCGCCGAACGTCCAGTTCTTCGAGCCGTCCCAGTTGATCGACCAGGTCATGAGCCCCTTGAGCTGACCGTTGAAGCTGTTCCACGCCTGACCGACCAAACTGGGGCTCATGTACCCGCCACCGGCCCCAGGCTGCGCGGGCAGACCCGGCACCTGCTTGTCGTAGGGCACCCGGATCGTGGTGCCCTGCACGACCAGGCCCTTGTTCAGGCACTGGGTCTGCACGACGAAGCCCTGCACGGTCCCGGCCTGGTAGCTGTCGCCGGCGCAGCCGTACATGGAACCGTTGTAGTACTGCATGTTGAGCCACCAAAGGCGGCCGTTGTCCGCGTACTTCTTGATGATCGGCAGGTACGCACCCCAGATCGACCCGTAAACGATGCTGCCGCCCGTCACGTACGCGGTCTCCGGCGCCATCGTGAGGCCGAACCCCGCGGGCATCGCGGCCAGTACGCCGTCGATGATGCGGATGAGGTTGGCCTGGGAGGCGGACAGCTGGTTGATGTTGCCGCTGCCGACCAGGCCCGTCTCGATGTCGATGTCGATGCCGTCGAAGTTGAACTTCTTCAGGATCGGCACGACCGTTGCGACGAACCGGTTGGCCACAGTGGCCGAGCTCAGGTCGATGCCCGCCGCGGCGCCACCGATCGACAGCAGAATCGTCGCGCCGGCCGCCTTCGCCGCGCACATCTCGGCGGGCGTGGCGACCTTGACGCCGGCGTCCATGCCGTCCTCCCACAGCACGGTGCCGTCGGGGCGGATGACGGGGAACGCCGCGTTGATGACGTTGTAGCCGTGCTGCTTGATGCGGCTGTCGGTGATGGGGGTCCAGCCGAACGGCGGGTGGACGCCGTTTTGCGCGCCGTCCCAGTTTTCCCAGTAGCCGTGCAGGACCTTGCCTGCTGGGCGCGGCTTTGGTGCGCAGGTTTCGGCTGCCTGGGCTGAGGTCGGTGTGAGGACCGTGCTCAGGAGGAGGAGCAGGGCTGTCAGCGCCTTGGGGAGGAAGCGGGCAGACATTCGCTCACCTTTCGCGTTCAGGCGGCGACCCTTTGTCATTGAAGCATGAAATGGTCCAGACCTCTACCGGGGTTGGGGGCGGGCTGTGGCGTCGAGGTGGCGAGGGCCATCGGGGTGCTGCTGTCGTGCTTGGAAGTTGGGGCGAGAGCGCCGAGAGCCAGCGCGCCACGGGTGGCGTCCCTGGCCCTCGGCGTTGGGGTGGCGTGGCGGTTAGAAGCCGAGAGTGGTTTCGGAGACCTTCCACAGTTGGGCTGCTGCTTCTGGGTCTTGGGCATAGGGGGCCACGCCGCGGAGGTGGGAGTCGCCGGAGACCGGGGGTGCCTCGTTGCAGTCTTCGAAGTAGCGGCCCGAGATGTTGTCCAGGAGGGGCGTGGTGGCTACCACGAGGGTGGTGGCGGCGCCTTGTTCCGGGGTTTTCACGCGGCGGGTGGTGGTGGCGCCGCTTTGGCGGATGCGGGCTTGGAGTTCGTCCTCGGTCAGGTGGCGTTGGAGGTTGGTGGCGATGCTGCCTGGCATCAGGGCGTTCATCGTGATGCCGTAGGAGGCCCAGCGCTTGCCGGCTTCCAGGCCGAAGAGGATGTTTGCCGTTTTGGACTGGCCGTAGGCTTCCCAGCGGTCGTAGGGGCGCTGGTCGTAGTGGAGGTCGTCGAACACGACCGGGCTCATCAGGTGGGCCGACGAGCTCACGTTCACCACGCGGGCGCCTTCGGCTCGTAGCGAGTTGAAGAGGCCCAGCGTCAGCGTGAAGTGGCCGAAGTGGTTGGTGGCCAACTGGAGTTCCCAGCCCTCTGGGGTGCGGGTCAGCGGGGTGGCCATCACGCCCGCGTTGTTGATCAGCAGGTGGAGGGGGCCGTCCCAGTTGCGGACGAAGGCCTTCACCGAGGCTTGCGAGGCCAGGTCGAGGGGCGCTACCGAGATCTTCTTGTTGCCCGTGGCTGCGATCAGGGTCGTGGCCACGCGTTGGGCCGCGTCGATGTCGCGGGCCGCGATGGTCACCTGGGCGCCTGCGGCGGCTAAAGCGCGGACGGTTTCCACGCCGATGCCTGAGGCGCCGCCGGTCACGATGGCGCGGCGGCCCGTCAGGTCTACGCCGTCGACCACTTCGAGGGCGGTCGTTTCGAAGCCGTAGCCGGTGGTGATCATGCCTGTTCCCCGATCTTGAGCGTGTCCTCGGAGACCTTCCACAGCTGGGCGGCGGCTTCCGGGTCGTGTGCGTAGGCGGCCAGGCCGCCCGGCATGCCGGGCTCGTGCGGCAGGGCCTCGTTGCAGTCTTCGAAGTAGAGGCCCGAGCAGCCTTCGACGAGCGGGGAGACGGCCAGCACCAGCGTGGTGGCTGCGCCCTGTTCCGGCGTCTTGAGCTGCATCGGCTTGCCGGAGGCGCCGCGCAGTCGGCGGCGCTCCTCGATCTCCTCCGGCGTGATGTGGCGCTGCAGGGCCGTGAGGATGCCGCCTGGCATCAGGGCGTTCATCGTGATGCCGGCGGACGACCAGCGTTTGCCGGCCTCCACGCCGAAGAGGATGTTCGCGGTCTTGGACTGGCCGTACGCCTGCCAGCGGTCGTACTCGCGGCGTTCGAAGTGGATGTCGTCGAACACGACCGGGCTCGAGAGATGACCGGCCGAGCTGACGTTCACGACGCGGGCGCCCTCGGCTCGCAGCGCGTCGAACAGGCCCAGCGTCAGCGTGAAGTGACCGAAGTGGTTCGTGGCGAACTGGAGCTCCCAGCCCTCCGGCGTGCGGGTCAGCGGGGTGGCCATCACGCCCGCGTTGTTGATCAGCAGGTGCAGCGGGCCTGCCCACGAGCCGACGAAGGCCTTCACCGAGTCCTGCGAGGTCAGCTCCAGCGGAGCGACGAAGATCTGCTTGTTGCCCGTCGCGGCCGACAGCGCGGCGGCGACGCGCTCGCCCGCTTCGACGTTGCGGGCGGCGATGGTGACCTCGGCGCCCGCGGCGGCCAGCGCTCGCACGGTCTCGACACCGATGCCCGACGCCCCACCGGTGACCACGGCGCGACGGCCGGACAGGTCGACGCCCTCGACGACCTCGAGAGCGGTGGTCTCGAAGCCGAACGGGGTGGTGATGCGCTCACTCATCTGAATTCCCCAACCTGTGTCGTACACTGAAACGGAGGTTCCTCCGGTTCGGGTTCCACTGTAACCGGAGGGTCCTCCGTTTAGCAAGTGACCCACAGGAGTGATGAAGTGCGCGCTGACGCCGTTCGCAACCGCGGACTGCTGCTCGAGGTGGCGCTCGACGCGTTCACCCACGAGAAGGACGTGACGCTCGGGGCCATCGCCAAGAAGGCGGGCGTCGGGATCGGCACGCTCTACCGGCACTTCCCCACCCGCGAGTCGCTGATCGAGGCCGTCTACCGCACGGAGCTGGAGAAGCTCTGCGACGCGGCGCCCGAACTGCTGGCCACGCACGAGCCCAAAGAAGCGCTGCGGGAGTGGATGGACCGCTTCATCGCCTACATGGCCACGAAACGCGACCTCAAGGACGCGCTGCAGGCCGTGATCGCACTGGGCGTGAACCCGTTCGAGCACAGCCGCGCCAAGATGACCGAGGCGTTGAGCAGCCTGCTGGCACCGCTCGGGGCGACGACCGAGCCGATGGACGTCATGGCGATGCTCGTCGCCATCGGCCAGAACGGCGACCCTGATCAGGCGAAACGCATGCTCGACCTGGTCATGGACGGGATCCTCCACGGCGCTGCTGCTCAAAGCGCTCCACCAGCATCGGAGCCTCGTTGAGCAGGAACGCGTAGAAGTCCCGCATGTAGGTGAGCCGCTCGTGCGCGAGACCCGGCTCGACCGCCTCGACGCCCTTCTGCACGGCGTTGAGCACGTCGTCCACGACCGAGTGCTGCCGCGAGTACAACGTCGTCCAGGCGTTGTCGCGCATCCGGAAGTGCTCACGCCGGCTGCCGGCCACGTAGATCCGCTCGATCAGGCCCATCTGCGCGACCATCTTGACCGCACCCGACACCGATCCCGCGCTCACCCCGAGCTCGTCGGCGAGATCCCCCGCGGTCAGCGACTCCTGCTCCGTGAACAGGAACGCGGCGATCGTCCGCGCCGCCATCCGCTGCATCCCGGCGCCGACCAGCGTGAGCGCCAGCTGTTCGGCTGCTTCCCTGCGTGGTGTCTCGCCGGTCACAGTCATCCTGTCTTCAGAAATTTCTGAACGTTCGCTAGCCTCAATCCTAGGGGGAAGGGGCTGGCCATGGCCACAGCACTCGTCATAGGCGCCGGGATCGCGGGGCTCGCGACCGCGCTCCGGTTGACCCGCAGCACATGGGACGTCGTGGTGCTCGATCACGGCAAGCACTACGACCCGGTGCCGCTGCGAGGCCCGGACCTGCACGCGGCACGGCGGCTGTCCGCGCTGCCGTACCCGCTCTACTACGAGACCCGCCACAGCACCGTCACCTCACTGCAGCCGGACCGGTTCGGCGTCACGGTCGCGTTCAACGACCACGACGACGAGTGGTTCGACATCGTCGTGTGCGCCCAACCGTGTTGCGAGGCCGACCGATTACCAGGCCTGCGCCTCGAGTCCTGGTCCCGCGACCACGTTGCGCTGCTGTACCGGGCCGTGCAGGACACCGAGATCCCGCTGTGCGCCGCCGAACTGCTGGCGGACGCGTTCGACATCCACACCGACGACCACGCCGCATTCTCTTGGTGGGAAACCACTCTGAAGCCGCACGCAATTAGGCGGGCCTTTACCCGCGTTCGGTAAGCCTGCGGGTCATGACCACGTTACGGAGACGCACCTTCATCGTGGGCGGCCTCGCGGGAGCGAGCGCCGGAGTCCTCGTTCCCCACCTGGCCAACGCGATCGGTTACCCGTTCACCCTCGGCGTCGCGTCCGGCGAGCCCGCCGCCGACGGGTTCGTCATCTGGACCCGCCTCGCCCCCAACCCCCTCAACGCCGACGGTCTCGGCGGCATGCCGAACACCAACACCGCCGTCGAATGGCAGGTCGCCACCGACGAACGCTTCGCGAGCATCGCCCGCACCGGCACGTTCACGACGACCCAGGCGGGCGCGCATTCGGTGCACGTCACCCTCACCGGCCTCGAACCGGGCCGCGAGTACTGGTACCGCTTCCGCACCGGCGGCCACATCTCCCCCGTCGGCCGCGCGCTCACCGCACCGGCCGTCGGCACGCAACCCGAGCTGACCATGCTCTTCGCCTCGTGCTCGCACTACGAGGAGGGCTACTTCACGGCCTACCGCCGGATGGCCGAGGAGCACCCCCACCTGGTCCTGCACCTCGGCGACTACATCTACGAGGGCGCCGCCAGCACCACGCGCGTCCGCCAGTTCACGCCCGCCACCGAGATCAGCACGCTGGCGCACTACCGGGTCCGGCACGCCCAGTACAAGACCGATCCGGACCTGCAGGCCGCGCACGCCGCCGCGCCGTGGCTGGTGGTCTGGGACGACCACGAGGTCGAGAACAACTACGCCGACCTGATCCGCAACGACACGAACCCGGCCGGTGACTTCAAGGCCCGCCGCGCCGCCGCGTACAAGGCGTACTACGAGCACATGCCGCTCCGCAGCGCGCAGGCTCCAAGTGCGGAGAACATGTTGCTGCACCGCAGGGTTCGCTGGGGCAGCCTCGCCACGTTCCACATGCTCGACACCCGCCAGTACCGCGACGACCAGGCGTGCGGTGACGGCACCAAGGTCTGCCCGGCCGCCGACGACCCGGCCCGCTCGCTCACCGGCACGTCGCAGGAGACGTGGCTGATCGACGGCCTCCGCCAGAAGCTCGGCACCTGGGACTTCCTGGGCCAGCAGGTGTTCTTCGCCCAACGCCTCGCGGCCGCGGACGGCTCGAAGAGCATGGACGCGTGGGACGGCTACACCGCCAACCGCACGCGCATCCAGAACGCGTGGGAGACCAACGGCAACAAGGGCACCGTGGTCCTCACCGGCGACGTGCACCGCAGCTGGGCCTCGAACCTGATGCAGAACTACGGGACCCAGAACCGGATCATCGGCACGGAGCTCGTCACCACGTCGATCACGTCCGGCGGTGACGGCAACGCGGCGGACAACAGCCTCAACCCGACGCTGAACCCGCACGTGAAGTACTTCAAGAACCTGCGCGGCTACGTGAGGACCCGCACCAGCTCCGCCGAGATGCGCGTCGACTTCCGCGCCGTCGACAAGGTCACCGTGCGCGACTACCCGGTGAAGACCGTCGGCAGCTACGTCGTCGAGGCCACCAACCCCGGATTGCAGGCGCCGTGAAAACTCTGCTGATCGCCTCACTCCTGCTGGCACCCGCGCCGATCACCTGGTCCACGGTCAACAGCGACTCGACCGGCGACCAGGACAACGCGTCCGTCTCCGCCACCCGCAACGGCTACACGGCCGTGGTGTGGGAGGACGACCGCGACACCACCGCTCCCGAGGACCCGATCCACTCCGACGTCTGGATCCGGCTCTACCGGGAGGGCACCTCCCTCTACGAGAAGAAGCTCTCGACCGGCGGCACCGGGAACTGGCGGCACTGGCAGCCCGACGTGTCGTTGCACGAGAACGGCACCGCTGTCGTCGTGTGGTCGGAAGACCCGGACGGCAACGGTTTCTACAACATCGCGGTCCGCTCGGTGAGCACGACCGGTGCGGTCTCCGGTTCCGGCACGGCCAACGCGAACTCCGACGGACAGCAGCACTTCCCGAGCGTCGCGGCCGATCCGGACACCGGCGGCTTCGCGGTCACGTGGGAGGACAAGCAGGGCACGAACGCGCCGACCGTCCGGGTGAGCGGGTTCGCGTCCATCTCGTCCAAGACCTACGAGGCCCAGGTCAACAACGCGGGCGGCACCCACGCGAAGCCCCAGGTGGCGATGAGCGCCGCGGGCAACGCGATCGTGGCGTGGGAGGCGGACGCGAACGTCGCCCGCAAGATCCTCACCCCGTCCGGTGGCGTGAAGCAGGCGCAAACCGTTGTCGGGCAGGGGAAGCGGCCTGCGGTGGCGGCCAACTTCAACGGCGACTTCGCGGTCGCGTGGGAGCAGGCCGGGGTTCGGTCGCGGTCGTTCAGCGCTGCTGGTGCCGTCCGGGGTGCGGCTGATGCGGTGACGACCGGTGGTGATCCGCAGATCGGGATCGACGACCAGCTCGGCGTCGCGGTGACCACGGCGGAGGCGCAGGACGTCTACACCGTGGTCTACAACCCGGATGGCACCACGACCGGGCGGCCTGCGCGCCAGCTCACGGTGTCGAACGCCACGGGCCGTCAGGACCAGCCTGCGGTGGGTGTCGACCCGTGGGGGCGGATTTCCGTGGTGTACACCGATGACAACGACGGCAACGGGTTCGACCAGGTCTACCTGGGCACGGGTTTGACGACCCAGGCCTGGTAGCTGTGCGGGGGCGTGGCCTGGCCACGCCCCCGGTCTTCAGCGCTGGTCGAGCGGGCGGCGCCGGCGGTGGACGTCCGCCAGCGACACGGGCTTCCACCAGCCCTGCACGTCGTAGGTGTCCTCACCGGGCGGCACGATCTCGTCGATGCGGTCCAGCACGTCGTCGGTCAGCACCAGCGAAGCACCTTCCAGCAACGACTCCAGCTGCTCCATCGTGCGGGGCCCGGTGATCGCCGAGGTCACCGCCGGATGCGTCGTCACGAACGCGATCGCCAGCGCCGGCAGCGACACCCCCATCTCGTCGGCCAGCTTCGCGAACTGCTCCACGGCGTCGAACTTCGCGGCGTTGCGCGGCAACGACTCGTCGAACCGCTCCGGCGCCAGCGTGGCCCGGAAGGCCTCAGCCGACGCGCCGCGCCGGTGCTTGCCCGACAGGAAACCGCCGCCCAGCGGGCTCCACACCAGCACGCCCATGCCGAGGCGCTGGCACGTCGGCAGCACGGACCGTTCGACCCCGCGCGCCAGCATCGAGTACGGCGGCTGCTCGGTGCGGAACCGCATCAGCCCGCGGTTCAGCGACACGTGGTGCGCCTCCACGATCTCCTCCGCGGGGAACGTCGAGCACCCGAACGCCCGGATCTTCCCGTCCCGCACGAGATCGGTGAGCACCGAGAGCGTTTCCTCGACGTCGGTCGTGTAGTCCGGCCGGTGCACCTGGTACAGGTCGATCCAGTCGGTGTCGAGGCGGCGCAGGCTGTCCTCGACGGCCCGGACGATGTAACGGCGTGAGTTGCCGCTGCGGTTGCGGCCTTCGCCCAGCGGGAAGTGCACCTTCGTCGCCAGCACGACATCGTGACGGCGGTCTTTCAGAGCCTTGCCGACGATCTCCTCCGACTCCCCCGCCGAGTACATGTCGGCGGTGTCGACGAAGTTGATGCCGGCGTCGAGGGCGCGGTGGATGATCCGCACGCCCTCGTCGTGGTCTTTGTTGGCGACGTCGCCGAACATCATGGCGCCGAGGCAGTGGTGACTGACCTCGATGCCGGTTCCCCCAAGTACGCGATAACGCATCGTCATGCCGGGAAACCTACGAACTAGAGCCGCCTCTAGGTCAAGATCTAGCTCGTGACGTCCGCAGACATCGCGGCGGCGTCGGCTCGCCCCGGCGCGTGAGCAGGCACATATGCTCGGGCGCATGGGGTTGAGCATCGGGCAGGTGGCCGAACGCACCGGACTGAGCGTGCACGCGCTGCGGTTCTACGAGAAGGAGGGCATCCTCGCCCACCAGGTCCACAGAGGACCGGGCGGGCGGCGGGTGTACACGCAGCAGGACGTCGACTGGCTGCGGATGTGCATCATGCTCCGGATGTCCGGAATGCCCGTGCCGGAGATCCGCCGCTACACCGAGCTGGTCCGCCAAGGGGACGGCAACGAGCTGCAGCGGCTCGACATCCTCAAGGAGCACCAGGAGCGGGTCCGGCAGCAGATGGTGCAGCTGCAGGACTGCCTGGACCTCATCACTCACAAGGTCGGGATTTACCAAGATTACGTAAATTCGATCGCCGCCAAGGCCGTCGGCCAATAGCCTCGGGCGCATGCCCGTCGTGCTCTCGCTGAACATCGCCCAGAAGACGGCCCCGGCCGACTACGCCCGCGCTGGCGTGACCGGTATCGACAAGCGTCCGGTCGACGGGCCGCTGGAGGTCCACCCGCCTGGGCCGCGGGGCAGCGGCGGCAGTGGGGTGGCCGGCGACGCGATCGGCGACTGGACCGTCCACGGGGGCGACTACCAGGCCGTTTACGGGTACGCGCGCGAGGACCTCGACTGGTGGCAGTCCGAGTTGGGCGAGGAGTTCCACAACGGTCAGTTCGGCGAGAACCTGACCACGCAGGGCATCGACCACACGAGTGCGCTCGTCGGTGAGCGCTGGCGGGTCGGCACGGCGACGCTGGAGGTCACCGGACCGCGGATCCCGTGCCGGACGTTTGCCGAGTTCCTCGGGCAGCGCGGCTGGGTCAAGCGGTTCACGCAGGTCGTGCGGCCCGGCGCCTACTTCCGGGTGCTGGAGGCCGGGCTGATCGCGCCGGGTGACGAGATCACCGTGCTGCACCGGCCGGACCACGACGTCACGGTCGAGCTGTTCTTCCGGGCCGTCACGACCGAGGCGGACCTCCTCCCCCGCCTGCTGGAGGCGGGGGATTCGGTGCCGCCCGAGGTGATCGAGCTCGTGCACAAGCGCAATGCGGTCAAGCTTGATTCCTAGTGGCGTGGCCCAGAACGTTGCCAGGCGAATTCGCGGTCAGACGGGTGCATCGTGGTGCCGCCCCCGCGTCTTCATACTGGACGTATGGGGGCGCGGGGGCGGTGCCGCGAGGTGCCCTGCTGAGCGTGAATTACCCGGCCGTCGTTCTGGGCCACGCCACTAGTTGGCCGGAAAACGCCTGACCCAGCGCTTTTGCCACGGCGTTTCGACTGCGCGCCGGTGGTAGTTGGCGCGCGCCCAGGCCACGGCTTCCGCGGCGGGCACACCGGACAACACGGCCAGGCACGAGATGACGGTGCCGGTGCGGCCGACGCCGCCGGTGCACGCCACCTCGACGCGTTCGCCGGCCAGCGCGCGGGCATGCAGGGCGCGGATCAGCCTGATCGCGGCGTCGTGGTCACGCGGCAGGCGGAAGTCCGGCCAGTCGATCCAGTCGTGCGGCCACGGCACGTCGACAGGTCGCGGCTGCAGATACACCCCGTACTCGGGCTGCGGCTCCACGAGCTTGCCGTCCCGCAGGCCACGCCCGGTGACGACGGCCCCGTCAGGCAGTTCGACGGTCTTCACGAACAGTTCCCCCAAACAGTCGCATCAAGCAAATAGCGTGAAATTCTGTCATGTCTGCTTCGCTGAATTCCTCCATTCGTATTACGCTCGCGATTCGGTTCACGCCAGAACTGCGAGGTGACGGGTGCGACGACGCGCCAGGGATGACAGGCGGTTCACCGGGCTGACCATCCTCGTCGCGGCCACCGGTTTGGTGCTCTTCCTACCTCCTCTGCTCACCGCCGCGAACGACGGGGGCACCATCGCGGGCGTGCCGGCGGTCGCGGCCTACCTGTTCGGCGCGTGGGTCGTCGTGATCGCGCTGGTCGCCCTGCTCGTGCGCCGGTCGGGATGAGCCGGACGTGCTCCAGACCTGGTTGATCATCGGGGTGTCGGTCGCCTACCTCGGCGTGCTGTTCGCCATCGCGTTCTACGGCGACCGCCGCGCCGACGCCGGCCGCAGCATCGTCGGCCGCGGCACCATCTACGCGCTCTCGCTGGCCGTCTACGCGACGTCGTGGACGTACTACGGCAGCGTCGGCCGCGCGGCGTCCACGGGCGTGGGCTTCCTGTCGATCTACCTCGGGCCGACGATCATGCTCGCGCTCGGCTGGGTGGTGCTGCGCCGGATCATCCACATCAGCCACCGCCACCGCATCACGAGCCTCGCCGACTTCGTGTCCGCCCGCTACGGCAAGAGCGTGCGGCTGGGCGGCCTCGTCGCGGCGATCGCCGTCGTCGGTGTCGTGCCGTACATCGCCTTGCAGCTCAAAGCCGTCTCCACCACGTTCGAGATCATCCGCCGGGCCCCGGAGATCACGCCGTCGTCCGCGCTCGGACAGGTGCCGCTGCTCGAGGACACCGCGCTCTACGTGGCACTGCTGCTCGCGGGCTTCACGATCCTGTTCGGCACCAGGCATCTCGACGCCACCGAACGCCACGAGGGCATGGTCACCGCCATCGCGTTCGAGTCGGTCGTGAAGCTCGTGGCGTTCGTGGCGGCCGGCATCACCGTGACCTGGGGCCTCTACAACGGTTTCGGCGACCTGTTCAGCCAGGCCTCCCGAGCAGGCCACACCGCGCTGTTCACCCTCGGCGACTCGACCGGCACCTGGGTGTGGCTGAACGTGTTGTCGCTCTTCGCCATCGTGCTGCTGCCCCGGCAGTGGCAGGTCGGCGTCGTGGAGAACGTCGATGAACGCCACGTGAAGCAGGCCATGTGGATGACGCCGCTGTACATGCTGCTGATCAGCCTGTTCGTGCTGCCGATCGCCGCGGCGGGCCTGCTGCGGTTCGGTTCCGGCGCCGAGGCCGACACGTTCGTGCTGACCGTCCCGATGGCCGCGGGCCTGGACGCGTTGGCGCTGCTGGTGTTCGTCGGCGGCCTGAGCGCGGCGACCGGCATGATCATCGTGGAGACCGTCGCGTTGTCCACGATGGTGTCGAACTCGATCGTCGTGCCGATGTTGCTGCGCCGCGGCTACGAAGGCAGCCTGGCGAAACTCGTCCTGCTCACCAGGCGCCTGTCGATCGTCGCGATCATGCTCCTCGGCTATGCGTACTTCCGCCTCGCCGGGGAAAGCGCCGCCCTGGTCTCCATGGGCCTGGTCTCGTTCGCGGCCGTCGCGCAGTTCGCGCCCGCGATCATCGGCGGCCTGTACTGGAAGGGCGGCACCCGCAACGGCGTCATGGCTGGCCTCGTCGGCGGGTTCGCCGTGTGGACGTACACGTTGCTGCTGCCCAACTTCGCCGCCACCGGCTGGGTGCCGCGCGGGTTCCTCGACGACGGCCCGTTCGGCATCGCGGCGCTGCGCCCGGAACATCTGCTCGGCATCACCGGCATGGACAACATCAGCCACGGCATGTTCTGGAGCATGCTCGTCAACGTCGGCTGCTACCTCGGCGTCTCGCTGCTGGGCCGCCCGCAGGCCCGCGAACAGGCGCAGGCCGTCCTCTTCGTCGACGCCCTCGACGACCCGAACCGCCCACGCCTGTGGCGCAACCGCGTGTCGGTCCAAGCCCTGCACGAAGTCCTGGTCCGCTCGCTGGGCCACCGGGCAGCCGACCAAGCGCTCGCCGGCGCCGACTCCACGAAGGACGCTGACGCCGACCTGATGCACCAGGTGGAAACCGTGCTCGCCGGCGCGGTCGGTGCCGCGTCCGCCCGCATGATGCTCACCTCCGTGGCCGGCGAGGAACAGCTCGGTGTGGAAGAGGTCATGGAGATGCTCGACGAGGCCTCCCAGGTCGCCGCGCTGGAAGAACGCCACCGGCTGGCCCGCGAGCTGCACGACTCGGTCTCCCAGGCGCTGTTCTCCATGACCCTGCACACCCGAGCCGTGGAACTGGCGCTGCAGAAGCAGGGCGGCGACCCCGACGGCCCGGTCGCGCGCGGCATCACCGAACTGCGCAGCCTCACCCAGGACGCACTGGCCGAGATGCGCGCCTCGCTGTTCCAGCTGCGCCCCGACGCGCTGCGCGAAGACGGCCTGGCCGAGGCGATCCGCAAGCAGTCGGCCGCCATCGCCTCCCGCGAAGGCGTCGTCATCGCCGTCGAAGCACCCGGCTACCGGCTCTCCCTGGACGACCGCGCGGAAGAAGAACTGTTCCGCGTCGTCCAGGAAGCCGTGCACAACGCCATCAAGCACGCCCACCCCGCCCGCATCGACATCACGCTCTTCGAGGAAGACGGCGTGATCATTGAGGTGGCCGACGACGGTACTGGCTTCGACCCCGCTACGGTCTCCTCCAACGGCATGGGCCTGGTGAGCATGCGGGAGCGGATGAACCGCATCGGCGGCGATCTCGTCATCGACAGCACCCCGGCGGGATCCACCACGATCAGAGCGGTCTTGCCCTCACGAACAGCGCAGGCAGGAGATCAGCGATGAGCACGATCCGGGTGTTCCTCGTCGACGACCACGCGGTGGTGCGACGCGGCATGCGGGCGTTCTTCGAGATGCTGGACGACATCGAGGTCGTCGGCGAGGCGGGCGACGGCCAGGCGGCCCTCGACGAGCTCGCCGTCCGCGCCACCGCGGGCGACCTGCCCGACGTCGTGCTGATGGACCTCCTCATGCCCCGCCTGGACGGCATCGGCGCCACCAAGGCGATCAAGCAGCTCTACCCCCAGGTCGAGGTGGTGGCGCTGACCTCGTTCTCCGAGGCCGAACGCGTCCACGTCGCCCTCGAAGCCGGCGCGGCGGGTTACCTGCTCAAAGACGCCGAGGCCGACCAGGTCGGCGCCGCGGTCCGCGCGGCCATGCGCGGCCAGGTCCACCTCGACCCCGCCGTCGCCCGCACCCTGACCCGATCGCTGGTCGCACCGCAACGCACGGCCACCGCGCTCACCCCTCGCGAGCGCGAAATCCTCGTGCTGGTGGCGCACGGCAAGTCGAACCGCGACATCGCCGAAGCGCTCGTGATCTCCGAACGCACCGCGCGCACCCACGTCTCCAACGTGCTGAACAAGCTCGGCCTCGCCTCACGCACCCAAGCCGCGCTGTGGGCGGTGCGCGAGGGCCTGGTCACCGGCCCCTAAGCGAACAGCAGCACCACCAACGCCGGGGCTCCCTGGGCTGCAACGCCTCCCCACGCGGTGTTGCGCGGCCGCGACATCGCCAGCTGGTCCGCGACCGCCAGCACGATGCTGGACAGCACCATGAACCAGGCCGTGTAGAGCACCAACGTGCGGCCGACCAGCTCCTGGCCGTTCCACAACGCGACCAGCCCGGCGACCGTGCCGCCCGCCAGGAAGAGGTTGTAGAACCCCTGCCCGAACCCCCACAGCCGGATCGCGGGCAGGTGCTCGGCCGGGATCCGGAACACCGAGTAGTGGACCCGGTCGAGCAGGAACGCCTCCCACACGAACACCAGCAGGTGCACCAGGATCGCGACTGCCGCCGCGACCTGAGCCACGGCGCTCACAGCGTGACCCCGTGCCGCGGCAACGCCTCCAGGCCGTTCGCGGAGAGGTCGCGGAAGAACGCACCCATCACGTCACCCACCGCGAAGGCCAGGAACTGCACCGACGGCGTGTGCACGGTGAACGTGTGCGGCGCTCTCGGCGGAATGACGATGGCGTCGCCGGGCGACAGGTCGTGCAGCTCGCCGTCGAGCAGCACGGCCATGCGTCCGTGCAACACGTAGTACGCCTTGGGCCACGGCGTGCGGTGCGGCGGCGCGGCCTCGCCTCGGGGAGCGTCGACCTCGAACAACTCGTACGCGCCGTCGGTGTGCTTGCCGGAGATCCGGACGGTGATCTTTGCGTCGGGCGCGGTGAGCTCCTCGCCCTCGCCAGTGGTCGTCATCATGCCCAGAAGCGTGACCAACCAGCGCAAACAGGTGTATCCCGGAAAACTGGGATGCCCGGACGCCGCGCTCCGAGCGCATACTGCCAACCATGTGGGAGGGTCGGGCGCTGAGCGTGCGCCGCGACGTGACAGCTCTGGCGAGCACCGGGCTGGACGTCGCGGAGCTGCACGCGGCGGCCATCGCGCTGGTGGACCGGGTGGTCCCGTGCGAGCTCACCTGCTGGGCCTCGATGGACCCCGACTCCGGCGCGATCAGCTCGATGACCAGCGGCGCCAACCGCATCCCGCAGCAGTACGAGCCGGTGCTCGCGAGCTGCGAGTACACGCCCGGCGAGCCGCACACGTTCGCGGCGCTGGCCCAGCGCGGCGACACCGTGGCCAAGCTGGAGGACAAGCGGTCCACCCGGCTCAACGAGGTCTGGCGGCCGCTCGGGCTCTCCCACGAGCTGCGCGCGCTGTTCTGGGCCGACGACACCTGCTGGGGCGCGGCGGGCATCGTGCGCACCAGCGACTTCAGCGAGCGCGAGCTGGAGTTCCTGGCCTCGGTGGCACCCGCGATAGGCGCCGCCACCCGCGTCGCCGCACGCACTGGTTCCAGAACCAGACGAACCGGCGAGTCCGCCATCGTCGTCGTGACCAAGGACGGGACCATCCGAGCTGCGACAGCCGCCGCGGCCCAGTGGCGCGACGAGCTGGAGGAGATCGCGCCAGGCCGGTTCGCGGTGATGCTGCGCGCCGCGGCCGCAGGGGCGCGGTCCGGGACCTTCAAAGCCAGGGTCCGGGACGCCCACGGCGGCTGGATCCTCCTCGAAGCGAGCGAACTCGTCAGCGACGAGGCCGGCGATGCCCACGGTGAGGCCGCCGTGACGATCAGCCGGGCGACCGGGCCGGAGCTGATCGGGTTGCTGCTGAAGGCGTACGGCGTGACTGCGCGCGAGCAGGACATCTGCCACGAGGTGCTCGCCGGCCAGTCGACGGCGGAGATCGCGGCACGGCTCACCATCTCGCCGTACACCGTGCAGGACCATCTCAAATCGCTCTTCGCGAAGTTCGACGTGCGCAGCCGCGCGGAACTTGTCGCCAAGCTGTCCTGACAACAGGACCTTCGGGGGATCGATTCGGGATCACTGCTCTGCCAGCATGAGCGCCATGTACTCCGACCGCGCCCTGGTCATCGGCGCCGGCTTCGCGGGACTGCTGGCGGCCAGGGTGTTGTCCGAGTCTTACGGCGACGTCGTGCTCGTGGAACGCGACGAGCTGGCCAGCAATGCCAAACTCGGCGATGTGGAACACCGCGCCGGCGTCCCCCAGGCCCACCACCCGCACGCGCTGCTGGCACGCGGGGCCGACGTGCTGGAAGCGCTGTTCCCCAGGCTCGGCGCGGAACTGAAAGCAGCCGGCGCGGTCCAGGCCGACCTCGGCAGCGACTTCATGAGCCGCGCCCCGGCCGGGTGGGCACCGCGCGACCCGATCGGCCTGAGCGTGCACTCCATGACGCGGGTGACCATCGAGCGGATCATCCGACGACGAGTGCTGAAGCTGCCGAACGTGTCCCTTGTGGACGGTGTCACGATCGACGAACTGCTGTCCGACCGCGGCACCATCACCGGCGTGGCAGGCCGCCGCGACGGCGAACCCTTCACCGACTACGCCGACCTGGTCGTCGACGCGTCCGGCCGCACCAGCAAGCTGGTCTCGTGGCTCGCGGAGCACGGCGTGCACTGCCCGGCCCCGATGATCGTGAACGGCCACCTCGCCTACACCTCACGCCTCTACCACGTGAACCACGACCTCGAGCTCGACTGGAAGACCGCGTACGAGATCACCCACGCCCCCAGCACCAAACGCGGCGGCGCGGTGTCCTCAGTGGACGGTGACCTGTGGTTCGTCACGCTGTTCGGCGCGGGCGGCGACGTGGCACCGACCGACGAGGACGGCTTCCTCTCCTACGCGGCCACCCTCGAGTGCCAGGACATCGCCGAGATCATCAAGACCGCCACCCCGGCGTCACCGATCTACCGCGTCGGCAACCTGCGCAGCCGCTGGAACCGCTTTCACAAGGTCCCGAACTGGCCACGCGGCCTGCTCGCGCTCGGCGACTCGGTCGTCTCGCTCAACCCCGTCTACGGCCACGGCATCACGCTTGCCGCCCTGAACTGCGCCGACCTGCGCGACCTGCTCAAGGAACACGACCTCGCCAAGGATCCGCTCGTGTTCCAGCGCGCGGTCGCCAAAACAGCGCAGATCCCGTGGATGTCCGCGACCACCACCGACCTCGGCTGGAGCCAGAAGAAGCTCTCGCTCAGCACGCGGTTCATGCGGTGGTACGCCCGCCGCCTGTTCGAGGTCATCCCGGGCAACCGGCGCGTCTACCGATCGTTCATCCGCGTCTCGCAGATGGTCGACCACCCCGCGTCGCTCTTCCGTCCGACGGTCTTGTGGCCCGTCTTGACAGGGCACAGTCTCAGCGGATGGCGCCTTCGGGCCAAAGAACGGTGACCGGCACGCCTCGCGACCGCGCATAGGCGACCACGTCAGCCGTGCCGCCAGGGCCACGGCCAGGCTGCCCGTCCCACACCGCCAGCAGCGAGTCCGACTCGTCGACCATCCGCTTGCCCGCCTCCATGTACGCCTGCGGATCAGGCGTGACGAACGGCAGCTGCACCACCTTGCCCGCACGCGCGAGCAACCGGTCGTAGACGGGCCGGTAGTCCTCCGGCAGCGACTCGCGGTATTCGGCGGCGGGCAACACGGCGACCAGGGAGCCACCGGCGTCCAGCACGGCCTGCGCGAACACGGCGTCCGCGCCGTCCGCCAGGCACGAAACCCCCACCACGTCGCCCGTCTCCGCAACTGCCGCACGGATCAGCTGATCGATCTCCTCCTCGAGCTCGGCGGAGAGGCCGCGGTGTCCGGTGATGGCGAGCTGCGTCATCTTGAGATGATATGCGGCCAAAGCGAAATCAGGCGGCAAGGCACAGATCCGAGGTCGCCAGGTGCGTCCTGAGCGAGCGCAAGGCGGAGTGAACGCGGGACTTCACGGTGCCGACGGGAATCCCGAGCACGGCGGACACCTCGTCGGGGCTGCGGCCGTGCAGGTACATGTGCACGACCACCTCACGCCGGTTCGGGGTCAGCTTCGCCATCGCGTCGGCGAGAGTGATCGCGTCGACGACCCGCGAGATCTCGCAGCGTTTCGCCGGCAGGTGGGCCAGGGCGGCGTCACCGGCCTCCACCGGGCGACGGTTGCGGTGCCGGACGCGGTCCACGACGAGGTTCCGGGCGACCGTGACGAGCCACGGTCTGGCTGCCTCCGGGCGGTGCGCGAGCCGCGGCGTTCGCCAGGCGCGCAGGAACGTCTCCTGCAGGAGGTCCTCGGCGAGCTGCGCGTCGCCGTTGGTGAGCGTGCGCAGGTACTTGTGCACCGATCGGCCGTGCATGCGGTAGATGTCCGCCAGTGCTCGGCCGTCCATTGTTTCGGCGGTGGTCATCGCTCGCCTCGCAATCCGGGCATCGGGGTGTGTGGCTAGAACTGTGCTCCCAGCCACACCCCGTCCGGATCGGTCGGCCGACCGAACCTGCCCGCGTAGTTGCGGAACCCCTGACCGGGACCGAAGTCCGGCCGCCCCTACGTCATCCGTCCTGCTCCGGGCAGGCCGACCGCAACGCGCTCACGAGCAGGTCCGAGCAGCCGTCCTTGGCGAGGAACGCGTACGCCCCGGCCGCGATCGCGCTGTCCGCGCACGCGTTGTTCAGACTCATTGCCACCACTGGGATTCCATGTTGCTCGGCGAAAACCCTGAGCAACGACAAGCCATCCCGTTCCGTGGGCATCAGGACGTCAACGATGGCAACCCCTGGCGCGGTCTCCTCGGCGACTCGCACGGCCGCCTCGGGGCTGCCGGCCTCGCCCACGACCTCGAACTCCGGATGCGCCAGCAGAAAAGTGCGCATGGCACTGCGCACCCGCGCGTCGTCGTCGACGATCAGCACGCGGATGGGCCCTCGCCCGCCGGGAACCTTCAACGGGCCCTCCCACAACCAACTGCCACAACCAACTGTCACTTCCAACTGCGGCATCCAGGAAGAAGTAGACGCCCCTGGCACGCCGCAGTTGGAGCGGCGAATGACGGCACTCACCCGAGACGTTTGTCCCGGTTCTCCTGGACAACCGACATGTAGTGAACGTTCGTCATGATCCCGAGGATGTTCCCGAACGGATCGACCACCGATGCGGTCACGTATCCCTCGCCACGCACTCGCGGTTCGTCGTGCGTCTTCGCACCGAGCTCGTGCAACCGAGCCAGCGTCGCCTCCAGGTCGTCCACCGCCCACAACAGGACCGCCCCTGCCGGCCCGTCCGAAGGCGTCACCTCGAACTTCCGCTGCGCGATCCCGAGCTCGGCCAGGTAGTCACCGATCCGGAACTCGACGTACCCCAATGAGCCGTCCGGCGCCCGCCCCTCGAAGTACGCCTCCACGCCCAGAAACTCGGTGTACCAAGCACGCGCCGCCGCCACGTCGTCGGCGTAGTAGGTCACGGTCGACATGCCTCGCAACATCAGAAACCCCTCCAGAAAATTTTCGGTGTCGGGGTTCAGCTTCGGCCGTAAAGTGCTCATCTAGTGAGCACTTTCACCGGAAACATGGAGACATGCGCGCAGACCGTCTTGTAGCCACGTTGCTGCTGATGCAGGCCAGAGGCCGGGTGACCGCCGCTGAGCTGGCCGAAGAGCTGGAAGTGTCGACGGCGACCGCCCGCCGCGACCTGGAAGCCCTGTCCACCGCGGGCGTCCCCGTCTACCCCCAACCGGGCCGAGGCGGCGGCTGGTCGCTCGTCGGCGGCGCCCGCACCGACCTGAGCGGCCTGACCGCGGCCGAGGCAAAGGCGCTGTTCCTGATCGCCGGCCCGGCCGCGAGCGTCGCACCCCAGGTGAAGTCAGCACTGCGAAAACTCGTCAGGGCACTGCCCCAGACCTTCCGCGCCCACGCCGAGGCCGCCGCGGAAGCCACCCTGATCGACACAGCCGGCTGGGGTGACGACACCAAAGATCGCCCGGTGCTGGTCGACGTCCTGCAAGAGGCCGTTGTGCAACAGATCCGCGTCCGCCTGACCTACCAGAAACGAGGCCGGCCACCGACCGGACGCACGGTCGACCCGTGGGGACTCGTCGACAAGGACGGCATCTGGTACTTCCTCGCCGGTACCGAGGACGGCCAGCGGACGTTCCGGATCGACCGGATCCTGGGCGCCGCCCTGACCGGCACCCCGTCGACCAGACCGCCGGACTTCGAGCTGGAGAAGGCCTGGGACTCGGTCGTCACGAAGATGGAGCAACGCCGTTCCGAAACCGCGGCGATCATGTTGGTGCCCACCAGGTTCCTGACGGTCTTCCAGGACATGCACGGCCGCCACTGCACCGTGCTCGACACGCTCCAAGACCACACCCGAGTCGAACTGACCGCCCCACGCCCGTTCGACATCGCCCGCAACATCGCCGGCTGGGGCAACCTGATCACCGTCGAGTCACCTCAGGAGGTGAAGGACGACCTCGCCCGCATCGGCGCCGAACTCGTCAGCCAATACCGGCCTGCTTCTCCAGCCGATCGAGCCGAGCCATGATCATCTCCAGGATCTTTCCGGCGTCCGGCGTCGCCTGCTGCTTCTGGAGGTGCACGATCCCCGCCAGCGCGGTCTGCACCGCCCGGCGGGTGCCCTTGAGGTCCGCGCCGAGCTCGCGGAGCACCTCGCCGCCCTTCCCGTCCGGCTCGGCGATGATGCCGAGCAGCAGGTGTTCGCAGCCCACGTAGTTGTGCCCGAGCGCCATCGCCTCGATCACGGCGAGCTCCAGCGCGTTGACCGCGTCCACCGCGAACCCGGTCCCCTGACCGGCCCCCACCGGAAAGCGCAGCGTCCGCGGGTCGATGTCGATCGCCCGCAGCACGTCCAGGGCCAGGTTGCCGCCCTCGTCGACGAGGGCCTGCGCCAACTCGGCCGTGGTGACCACCGGCGACTCCGACGCGAGCCGCAGCACCGTGCGCATCCGCTGGGTCAGCTGGGAGCCCCGCTCGCCGTCGAGATCGGCGACCGTGAGCCCGCGCACCGAGGTGATCCGCTTGACGGAGACTTCGAGCGCGCGCTGACAGATGGCGGAGACCGGAATGTTGAGGTCTTTGACCGTTTCGGCCAGGTCATCGGGCAGGTACACGTTGATTTTCGGCATAACCCCATATCTACCCCCAATTGGGGTTACAGTCAACGAAGAACGCGGCAACCGGCACACTTGCGGGTGATCAAGGGGACGGGAGCACGGGCGTGGAGGAGAAGAGCAGGCTCATCGGGAGCCGCTACCGGGTGCAGGAGAAGGTCGGCCAGGGCGCCATGGGCGTCGTCTGGCGGGCCTACGACGAGCAACTCGAACGCGTGGTGGCGGCGAAGGAGCTGCTCGCGCTCGACGGCCTCGACGACGCCAAGATCGCTCGCGCCAAGGCCAGGGCCATGCGCGAGGCCCGGCTGGCCGCCCGGCTCGAACACCCCAACGCCATCCGCGTCTACGACGTCGTGGAGGAGGACGGGCAGCCCTGGCTGATCATGGAGTACCTCCCCTCCCGCAGCCTCGCCGCCGTCATCACCGAGCAGGGCTCGCTGCCGCCCCGCGAGGTCGCCCGCATCGGTTGCTACACCGCCGCCGCGCTGGCCGCCGCGCACCGGCACGGCATCCAGCACCGCGACGTGAAGCCCGGCAACGTCCTGATCGGCGACCAGGAAGTCAAGATCACCGACTTCGGGATCTCGAAGGCCACCGACGACGGCACGGCCACCGCGACCGGCACCGTCGGCACGCCCGCCTTCTTCTCCCCCGAGGTCGCCCGCGGCGAGGACGCCGGTCTCCCGTCCGACGTCTTCTCGCTCGGCGCCACGCTCTACAACGCCGTCGAGGGCGGCCCGCCGTTCGGCACCGCCGACAACCACATCGCGATGCTGCACCGCGTGGCCAGCGGGTCGATCATGCCGCCGGCCAACGCCGGTCCGCTGCTGTCGCCCGTGCTGTTCCGGTTGCTGGCCACCGAACCCGAGCGCCGGCCGACCATGGAGGAGGCCGTCCACCTGCTGGCCGCGGTGGTGAACGAGACGCCGCAGGTGTCGGAGGCGACCGTGGTCATCCCGGCCACCGTGGAGCTGCCGGTCGAGGCGCAGCCGGAGGAGAAGGCCAAGCAGGAGGCCAGTGCGGCCGCCGCCGGCCTGGTCGCGGGGGCCGCTGCCGCCGAGGCCGCCAAGCTGACCGCACCCGAGCCCGAGCCCGAGCCGGAACCTGAGCCCGAGCCGGAGCCTGAACCGGAACCCGCGCCCGCAGCACCCGTTGTCGCGGAACCCGTTGTCGCACAACCGGAACCGACGCCCGTCCTGCCGACCCCGCTCCCCGAGCAGCCGAAGCCGGCAGAGAACCGCCGCAAGTTCCCGCTGGTCCCCATCGCGATCGTGCTCCTCGTGCTGGCCGTGGGCGTCGGCTCGTTCCTGTTGTGGCCCAAGGGTGACGGGAAGACGCCGACCAACCCCGCCGCGTCCGGCACGTCGTCCACGCCCACCACGAGCCAGACGCAACCGCAAACCCAGCCGCAGACGCCGACGGAAACCCCGTCGCAGACTCAGACGCAGACGAACCCTCCGGCCAGCAGCGCCCCGAACCCGCCTCCCGCGACGCCGCCGCAGACCGCCCAGCAGGCGATCGAGACCTACTACACGCAGGTCCCCGGGAACCTGGAGGCGGGCTGGGCGACCCTCACCGACGACTTCAAGGCCAGCTTCAGGCAGACTTTCCAGACGTACCAGCAGTTCTGGAGCCAATACACCGCGGTGCGGCTGTCGGACATCACGCCACAGGGCGACAACACCGTGACCGTCACGCTGCAGTACATGCGGGGGTCGAGTGTGGTCACCACCGAGCGCCACAGGTACACACTGGTACAGCAGAACGGGAAGTGGATGATCAACACCCAGGTGCCCGCCTGATGCGCGCCCTCGTCACCGGAGCGTCGCGCGGTATCGGTGCCGCCATCGCCCACGCCCTCGCGAACAACGGCCACCAGGTCGCCGTCCACTACCGCAGCGGCGCGGCCGAGGCCACCGAAGTCGCCAAAAGCCTTGCCGGCGACGGACATGCGACCGTCCACGGCGACCTCGGCGCGAACCAGGCCGAGCAGATCGTCGCCGAGACCGTCGAGAAGCTCGGCGGGCTCGACATCCTGGTCAACAACGCGGGCATCTACTTCCTCCACCAGATCGCCACGACCAGTTTCGAGGAGTGGCAAGACGCCTGGCGCCGCAACCTCGAGGTCAACCTGATCGGCCCCGCCGAGCTCGCCTGGCACGCGGTGCGGCACATGACGGATGGCGGCCGCATCATCAACATCGGCTCGCGGGGCGCCTACCGCGGTGAGCCGGACGCACCCGCGTACGGCGCCGCGAAGGCAGGGCTGCACGCGATGACCCAGTCACTCGCGCAGTCCCTTGCCCCGCAAGGCATCGCGGTCGCCGGTGTGGCGCCGGGCTTCGTGCGCACAGAGATGGTCACCGACCTCATGGCCGGCGCGGAGGGTGACGCCATCCGGGCGCAGAGCCCGTTCAACCGCGTCGCCGAGCCGGAGGAGGTCGCCGCGGCGGTCGCGTGGCTCGCGCAGCCCGAGGCCGTGTGGGCCAGCGGCACGATCATCGACGTGAACGGCGCGTCCTACCTCCGTTGATTCCCCGGACAGCGACCGGAACCAGTTCCGGTCGCTAGTTGATCTTCCGCACAACCGGTCTAGACCACTAACGTCGCTGTGGGCGCACGACGAAAGTGGAAGGCAACCCCTGCAATGCGTTCACTCCGATCTCGCCTCGGTGCCGTCAGCCTCGCGCTGGCCGCAGCCGCAGCGACCATGACGGTCAGCGCGCCCGCCGCGCAGGCCGCGTATCCCCCCGGTTTCAAGAGCGTCGGCTACCAGCCCTCGTGGTCCAGCAACGTCAGCACCATCCCGTACAACAAGCTCACGCACATCAACTACGCGTTCGTGCTGCCGAACGCGAACGGCACGCTCCAGGGCGTCCCGGAACCCGGCAGGCTGCAACAGCTGGTGAGCCTCGGCCACCAGAACGGCGTGAAGGTCTCGCTCGCGGTCGGCGGCTGGAACAACGGCAACGACGACAACTTCGAGATCCTGGCCGCCAACGCGAACAGCCGCACCACGTTCGTGAACGCCCTGATCAACGTCGTCAACCAGTACAACCTCGACGGCGTCGACATGGACTGGGAGTACCCGGACCCCGGCGTCGAGGGCGACAACTTCACCCTGCTGATGCGGCAGCTGGGCGACGCGCTGCACAGCAGGGGCAAGCTGCTCACGGCCGCCGTCGTCAGCGAAGGCCCCGTGGCGAACGGCGTGCAACCGGCGGTGTTCGGCATCGTCGACTGGCTGAACATCATGGCCTACGACGGCGGCAGCCCGCACGCGAACTACGACTGGTCGATCAACAGCGTCAACTTCTGGAAGAACCGCGGCCTGCCGGCGAGCAAAGCCGTGCTCGGCGTGCCGTTCTACAGCCGGCCGACCTACATCTCCTACCGCGACCTCGTCGCGCAGGACCCGGCCAACGCCAACCGCGACTGCTACAACGGCAACTGCTACAACGGTTTGCCGACGATCCGGCGCAAGACGACGTGGGCGCTGTCCAACGCGGGCGGCATCATGAACTGGGAGCTCTCCCAGGACACCACCGGCGGCAACAGTCTGCTCAACGCCATCTGGGAAACCGCGTCCGGCGGCACTCCCCCACCGACCGGCCGCACGATCGTCGGCTACGGCGGCAAGTGCGTCGACGTGGCGGGCGCGAACTCGGCCAACGGCACCGCGGTGCAGCTCTGGACCTGCAACGGCACCAACGCCCAGCAGTGGTCCCGCAACGGCAACACCGTCCGCGCGCTGGGCAAGTGCCTCGACGCGTCCGGTACGGCCAACGGCGCGGTCACGCAGCTGTGGGACTGCACCGGCGCGGGCAACCAGCAGTGGACCGCGGAGGCCAACGGCCAGCTGCGCAACGTGGGCTCGGGAAGATGCCTCGACGCCACCGGCCCGAGTTCGGCCGACGGCACCAGGCTGCAGCTCTGGGACTGTGCCGGCACCGCCAACCAGCGGTGGACATTCTCGTAGGAACCTGTGGACGTGGGCGATGATCGTCGCCCACGTCTACCATCTGGGCTGTGGCCCCCAGCCTGGAGAACCTGCTGGTCGTAGGTGTCGCGTCGAGCGCGCTGTTCGACCTGTCCGCCTCCCACGCCGTGTTCTCCACCGAGGGCGAGGACGCCTACCGCGCGTACCAGGAAGCGCACCTCGACGAGCCGTTCGCGCCCGGCGTCGCGTTCCCGTTCATCCGCCGGCTGCTGCAGCTCAACTCGCTCGGGCCGCTGGTCGAGGTGATCGTGCTGTCGCGCAACTCCCCCGACACCGGGCTGCGCATCCTGCGATCGGCCGCACACCACGGCCTGACGATGACGCGGGCGATCTTCACCGAGGGCCGGGCGCCGCACGAGTTCATGCCAGCGTTGAACATGTCGTTGTTCTTGTCGGCGCACGAGAACGACGTCCGCAAGGCGACCGCGGCCGGGCTGCCCGCCGGCCAGGTGCTCAAGTCGTCCTTTCGGGACGACGACGATCCGGCGCTAAGGATCGCGTTCGACTTCGACGGGGTGCTGGCCGACGACGCGGCCGAGCGGATCTACCAGTCCGGCGGGCTCGACCAGTTCCAGCAGCACGAGGCCACGAACGTGGTGACGCCGCTGGATCCCGGGCCGTTGCGGAACTTCCTCGCCGGGATCAACCGGATTCAGCGGGTGGCTGAGGACCGCGTCCGGGTTTCGGTGGTCACGGCTCGGTCGGCGCCGGCTCATGAGCGAGCCGTCAACAGCCTCAAGGCTTGGGGATTGACGGTGAACGACGCCTTCTTCCTGGGCGGGCTGAAGAAGGGGCCGATCCTGGACGTGCTGAAGCCGCACATCTTCTTCGACGACCAGCGCGGGCACCTGATCGACACCGTGCCGTGCGTGCACATCCCGTTCGGGGTCACGAACGAGAGCGCAGACGGTCGATCTCCGCGGTGAGCTCGGCCCGGAGGTCGTCGTGGTCTGGTCCGAGCGCGGTCGCCGGATCGGACCAGCGCTCGACCGGGTACAGCCACACCGGCCGGCCGACGATCTCCGGTGGCTCCCAGTCGTAGCGCGGCCAGACGTGGGCGTGCAGGTACGGGTCCGTGTTGCCGAGGATCTCCAGGTTGACCCGCCGGAATCCGGCGTCGCGGCGGGCGCAGACCAGTTCGACGGCTTCGCCCAGCAGGTCCATGTCGGCCAGGAACTCCGCACGCCGGTGCCGGGGCAGATCGGTCAGCCGCTGGACGTCCGGGGTGTCCACGAGCAGAACGCAGTAGCCGGGCAGCCACTGGACGTCGCCGATGTTCGCGAAGCCCGCGCTGAGACGGCGCAGCACGGTGGGGTTCTCGTCGCGCAACGACGAGCCGATCCGGTCCCGCTTCCAGTCCATGCTCACACCTCTCCGAGCGGGCCGGGCGCGGCGAGGCCGAACTGCCCGGCGAAGTCGACCTGGAACGACAGCTGGTCGCGCAACGGCACGGCGCTGCGCGTGGTGCCGGCGACGTTCTCCGCGCTCTCCTTGGAGAACAGCGGTGGCCACATGGTGATCACGGAACGCATGCCGAGTGCCGCCACCTCCGTTTGCCAGCCAGGCCAGAACATGTCGGCGCGAAGTAGACGACCTGACCCGGCTCACCAGGCCGGCCGTACGCCGTGCAGTCCATGCCGTTCAACGCGAGCACACCGCCGAGCACGGCTCGGCCCCCGATCCGCCGTACACGCGCAACCAGCCGTGGTGCAGCAACAACCCACCGCTGTTCAATGTCACCGCGCCCAGCAACGACCGCGCGGTCACCTGCAGCTGCAGCAACGTCGCACGACACGCCTCGGAATCCGGCGGCAGCACGACGTGATCCACCTCGGCCAACGCCTCGGTCACGACCGGCCAGCCGGGATCGTCCACATCGACGAGTTCAACGATGGACCGCAACAAATCCCCCAATGCAAAGGAGCCCGGCCGCAAGACCGGGCTCCCTCACAACCTAGCAACTACGAGCGGGCGAGACCGTCCTCGATCGCCTTGATGATCGCCGGACGGAGCTCGGCAGCCGAGATGATCGCGTCCACCGAACCGACCTCGACCGCGCGCTGCACGCTGTGCACCCGGTCGAACTCGGCGGCCATCTCGTTCAGCTTCTCGGTCCGCACTGACTGCCGCGTCGCGGTCAGCTCGGCGGTCAGCGCCGCGCGCTCGGCACCCTGAGCCTCGAACACCGAGGCCTCCAGCTTCTTCACGCGCGGGTCGTTGGCGGTGCGGCCGTCGACCTCGCGGGCGAACACCACGGCCGCGGCGGGGGCGCCGCCGATGACCGAGGCGAAGGAGCCCTCGACCGCGAGCACGGTCATCGACGGGTTCAGGGCCTTCGAGAAGACCACGAACGCGCCGCCGTGGTAGCGCGAGATCACGCAGAACACGATCGGGCCTGCGAAGTTGACGATCGCGCGGCCGATCTCGGCGCCGTACTCGAGCTGCAGCTCGCGCATCGACTCCGGGGAGCCGTCGAAGCCGGACAGGTTCGCCAGCACGACGAGAGGGCGGTTGCCCGAGGCCGCGTTGATCGCGCGGGCCGCCTTCTTCGACGACTTCGGGAACAGCGTGCCCGCCGTGTAGGTGTCCGGGCCGTCAGTGGGCGGGAAGCCGGTGCGGGCCACGCCGCGCGACTCGATGCCCAGCAACGTCACCGGGATGCCGCCGAGGTGCACGTCCTGGACGACGGCGGTGTCGGCGTCGGCCATGCCCGCCCAGCGCTCCAGGACGTCGTGGTCCTGGTCGGACAGCGCGCGCATGACCGTGCGGATGTCGAACGGCTTCTTGCGGTCCGGGTTCGACTCGACCGAGAAGATCTCGCCGACCGTGGTGAACGGGCTGTCGCCGACGACGTGCGGGTAACCGGAGACATCGCGATCAGACGGGTCCGAAGTGGACACTCGGCGCGGCGAGGACTCACCGGGCGCGATGTAGCTGTGCTCGTAGTGTGCCAGCAGCACGTCGAACGCCGCCCGCAGGTTCGGGGCCCAGTACTGCGCCTGGCCGTTCGGGCCCATGACGCGGTCGTAGCCGCCGATGCCGTAGTTGTCCTCCGCCGAGACGCCGCCGGAGAAGTCCAGCGCCTGCTTGCCGGTCAGCACCATGGCCGAGTCCGGCGTCATGACCAGGATGCCCTTGGTGTGCATGAGCATCGTGGCCTCGGCGTTCCAGTACGGCTGGGCGCCGACGTTGATGCCGTTGACCACCACGTTGATCTCGCCACCGGCCTGGGTGAACTCGACGATCCGCTTCAGCGCGGCCGCGACCCAGTCCATGTTCTCGACGCCGGAGCTCATCGAGATCTTGGCGCCGGACGAGAGCGAGAACCACTCCAGCGGAACGGAAAGCGAGGAAGCCAGGTCCAGCGCGTGGATCACCCGCGAGCACTCGGGCTCGGCCAGCGCACCCAGCGACTTGGTCGGGTCGCCGAGCAGCACGACGCGCTTCATGCCCTCGGGGTAGGCCGGCGTGGGCGTCGTCACCACACCGACGACGATGCCCGCCTTGTTGCCACCGCGTGGACGGTCGACCGGCACCAAAGATCCATCGACGAGGTCGTGCTCCACAAAAGAGCCGCCGTCGCCGACGAGCATGTCGACCAGCTCGTACGGGTAGATCGTGCCGCGCGACTGGGCGCGCAGGACGTTCTGGCGGTAGTCGTCGAGCGGCTGGATCGGCTCGGTCGGCGGCTGCACGAACGAGAACGAGACGCCGGCGCCCGCGTCGTTGGCGATCCGCACGCCGATGTCGGTCAGCTCACCGGTCTCGCTGTCCTTGCGGCGCGCGAGGAACAGGACCTCTTCCAGGTCGAGGCCGGTCGTGGTCGGCAGCACGCGCTGAGCCACCGCGTCGAGGTCCTTCGAGGACAGGTCGGTCGGCGGCCACGCATAGAGCACGACCCGGTTGGTGGCCAGGCGGGTCCGGCCACCGGCCTGCGCACGAGCCCGGCGAATGGCGTCCAGGCAGGCGGCGAGCATGTCCTCGGCGGCGGGCAGCGCGACGATCCGGCCCTCGTCGTCCCGCAACGGGGTCAGGTCGCGCACCTGGCCGAGAGCGACGAGACGCTCGTCGGACTTGTTCGACTTGGCCACCGCGCGGAACAGGTAGACGTCCTCGTCCACGGAGGGCAGGCGCTTGAGGTCGAACTCCCGCAACCGCTCCAGCTGCATGCGTTCGGCGATGCGCGGGTGCAGCCCGCGCACCAGCCTCTCCTCGGCGAACCCGTTGGAGGACGGGCGGAACGTGAAGTGGTGGTGCATCGACTCGCCGCGCCGACCGGCCACCGTGGTGGTGATGCGGGTGATCGTCGGCGGCAGCTGGTGCGCGGCGAGCGCGGCACCCAGACCGGCGGCCAGCTCGTCCTGGTCGGACGGACCGTCGGGCCAGTTGACGTAGAGGTCCGCGACGACCGCGCTTCCGTTGCCGTGCTTGACCACCTCGCCGACGGCCTCCGACAGCGCCGGGAACTCCACCGCGGTCGAGACCAGACGAGTCTTCTCCGGTGCGTTCTCCGCGATGAAGAACGCACCCGTGAGACGCGGGTTCTCCAGCGCCTTCTTCGTGTAGTAGCGGCGGGCCAGCACCTCCAGCAACGGGGTGTTGTCCGCGCCGGGCTTGCCGATGCGCTGACCCAGCAGGCGCACCAGCGGTTCCGCGGAGGCCACCATCGCCGCGATCCGCTCCTCGCGGTCCGAAGCCTGGGGCTGCGCGTCGAGGTGGATCAGGTGCTTGCGGACCTCGCTGTGCACGCGGGCGCGGTTGCGGCGCACCAACGGCTGCGCGAACCAGGTGAACACGACGCTGCGGGCCAGGTCGGCCACCGCCGGGTAGCGGACCTGCGTCGCGGCGACGATGTGCTCCAGCACCAGGCCGATCTGGACCTGCTCGGACTCGACCGGCGGCGCCTCCTGCACCCACTGGCGCAGCAGGGTGGTCGCGACGGCCGCGTCGAACACACCGCGGCGCAGCGCCACGAAGATGCGGAAGACGGCCTGCTCCAGCTCGGGCGTGCGGTCGAGCTCGGTGATGCCGTAGTGGCCGATCACGTTCTGCAGGCGGGCGCGGAACCCGGCCGGCAGCGCGGCGCGGTCGGCGTCCAGCGTCTTCAGGTAGGTGTGGAAGTGCTCGCGCGGAGAGTGGATGTGGTTCTCCGGCTTGGTCTCCTCACCGGCGGGGCGGTTGCGCGAGAGGTCGCACAGGTCGGCGAAGATGCCGAGCAGCTGGGCCTCTGCGACGAGCGGCCGCTCCATCAGGTCGTGCCGCGCGCCCATGTAGTTCGACAGCACCCGCTCGGTGTCGGCGGCCGTGGTGTCGAAGCCCAGCAACAGGTTCCGCAGGTCGTCGAGACCGCGGGCGACGAGCTCCTCCGGGTGGACGTCGGTGCGCGGCGCGGGCAGCTCCAGCTCGACCGTCGACTCGGACTTCTGGACCTCGACGGCGTCGGCCGCGTCCTCGATCTCTTCGAGCTTCAGCAACGCGCCACCGGCGGGCACCTGCGTGCCAACGACGACGTTGAGCTCCTTCAACCGCGCCCGGAACGGCGCGCGCAGCACCGTCTCCATCTTCATCGCTTCGAGCACGAGAACGGGCGCACCGGCCTCGACCTCGGCGCCGACCTCCAGCGGGGTCGCGACGACCAGCGCGGGCATCGGCGAGCGGAGCACACCGCCCTCGTCACGGGTGACGCGGTGGGTGACGCCGTCGACCTCGACCTGGTGCACGGGACCGTGCGTGCCGGTGACGACGCGGAACCGCGTGCCGTTGACGGTGATCGTGCCGACGTGGTGGTCGAACCGCTCGACGTCGACGTCACCGGTCAGGACGACATCGGAATCGGCGGCCGCCACACCGACGCGGTACTTCGCGGCACCGACGCGGGCGACGTTCACGACGTAGGGCTGGCCGCGCAGCACGAACTCCAGCTTGCGCGCGCCCTCGTGGTTCGTGCGCGGCTGGCCACCGCGAGCGGACGCCAGCAGCTGGGTGAGGTTGATGTGCTCCTCGTCCTCGTACACCTCGATGCCGGCGGCGGCCAGCGCGATCGCGGAGTGGCGGTGCGAGACCAGGCCACCCTCGGCGCGGACGCGGTCGATCCACGAGGTGTCGGCGGAGCCGTCGATCACGGCGGGCTCGTCGAGCAGGTCCAGCACGAAGCTCTTGTTCGTCGTGCCGCCCTCGATGATCACCGTCGTCTCGGCCATGGCGCGGCGCAGCTTGCCGAGCGCCTCGTCGCGGTCGCGGCCGTACGCGATGATCTTCGCGATCATCGAGTCGAAGTCGGACGGGATCTGCGAGCCCTCGGCCACACCGGTGTCGACGCGGATGCCGGGGCCGGCGGGCAGTTCCAGCCGGACGATCGTGCCGGGGCACGGCGCGAAGTCGCGGTCCGGGTCTTCGGCGTTCAGGCGGGCCTCGACGGCGTGGCCGAGCTCCTGCGGCTTCGCACCTTCGAGCTTGCCGCCACCAGCGACGTGCAGCTGCGCCTTGACCAGGTCGAAGCCCGTGGTGATCTCGGTGATCGGGTGCTCGACCTGCAGGCGGGTGTTGACCTCCAGGAACGCGAAGAGCTTCTCACCGGGGTGGTAGAGGAACTCGACGGTGCACGCGCCGCGGTAGCCCACCGCGTTCGCGAGCCGTTCCGCCGACGCCTTCAGGTCGTCGACCTGCGCGGGCTCCAGCACGCAGGACGCCGACTCCTCGATGATCTTCTGGTTGCGCCGCTGCACCGAGCAGTCGCGGACGCCGAGCGCCCACGCCGTGCCCTGGCCGTCGGCGATGACCTGCACCTCGACGTGCCGGGCGCCGGTGACCAGGCGCTCCAGGAACATCACGCCGGAGCCGAACGCGCGCGCGGCCTCCTGGCTGGTGCGGTCGAAGTTCTCCTCCAGCTCCTCCGGCGAGGTGATCTTGCGGATGCCGCGGCCACCACCACCGGCGGTCGCCTTCAGCATCAACGGGTAGGTGACCTCCTCGGCCACCTTCAGCGCGTGCTCGAGGTTCTCGACGGCGCCGCGCGACCACGGCGCGACGGGAACGCCGACCTCCTCGGCGATCAGCTTCGAGCCGATCTTGTCACCGAGCTTGCGCATGGCCTCGGCGGACGGGCCGACGAACGTGACGCCGACCTTCTCGCACAGCTCGGCGAACTCGGGGATCTCGGCGACGAAGCCCCACCCGACCCACGCGGCGTCGGCCTTCGTCTCGACGAGAGCCTGCTCCAGCACCTTCAGGTCGAGGTACGGACGGTCAGCCGCCAGGCCGAGGTTGTAGGCGAGGTCGGCTTCCCGGACGAAGGGCGCCGACTTGTCGACATCGGTGTACAGGGCGACGGTCTCGATCCGTTCCCCTGACTCGGCGGCGAGCTCACGGACGGCGTGGATCAGCCGCATTGCGGCTTCCCCGCGGTTGACGATCGCTACACGACTGAACAACGACTTGACTCCTCGCGGACGCACAAACCTCAGCGGCAGTCGCCGCTCAATCGATGTACACACTCTCGTCTACTACCCGGTAGGAAAACCGCTAGATCGAAGCGAGTTGAGCAGCGTGCTTTGTATGAAACCAACAAGCAACCAGGTCCTCGGCACAGGATCACTTGAGCCCGTGGCCCAACTCACCACCCGGTTCCGGCTTCATCTGCGACCACCCGACCGCGGCGGCGAACACGAGCGGTAGCGCTGTGATCACCAAAGCGGCTTTCACGGACAGCGCGTCGGCCAGAACTCCCCCGGCGAGCGCGCCGATGGGCTGCCCGACTCCGAAGGTCACCATGCGCCCCACCAGGTTCACCCTGCCCTGCAAGCGGTCCGGAGTCGCCAGCTGACGCACCGTCAACCCGTTGACGATCACGATCGTCGAGGTCAGCCCCCACAACGCCGTGCTGAGCACCGCGAGGCACCACTGGTCCGCCCCCACCAGCAACGTCAGCACGCCCACCCCGGCGGACAGCCCGACCGTCGTGACGTGCCGGGGCGAGCAGACGTCGCTGATCCTGGGCATGACCACGGTCGCGGCGAACGAGCCCGCGGCCAGTGCGCTGAACAGCACCCCGATCCGCGCATCGGTCTCCGGCACGTCGAAAACCCGGTAGGCGTAGACGACGATGAGACCCGTCACCGCGCCGCCCGCGATCGCTTGACCGACACCCAAGGCCGTGAAAAGCCGAACTGTCGGTTCCCTCCACAAAAACTCGAGTCCTTCCCGGATGTCCGCTTTGAGGGAGGTGCGCGGCCGTCTCGTTTGGTTCAGAGGCCGCAGGATCATCCGGACGAACACGGCGGACACGGCGAAGCTGACCGCGTCGAGCGCCATCGTGCCCGCCGGGCCGATGACCGCGATCAGCACGCCGGCGACGGACGGTGCCGCCATGTGCACAGCGGTCGCGGCACTCCAGATCGCGCTGTTGGCGCGCACGAGGTTGGCGCTGCCGACGAGCGCCGGCACGGCCCCGAAGTTGGCCGCGTCGAACCACACGTTCACGCTCGCCACGCCCGCCGCGACCAGCAGGAGGTGCAGCGGGGTCAGCCCGTCGACGGCGGCCGCGACGGGCACGCTCGCCAGGAGCGCGGCGCTGACCAGGTCCGTGACGACCATGACCGTGCGCCGGTGCATGCGGTCGACGAGCGCGCCCGCGGGCAACCCGAACACGAGGTACGGCGCGGCGGTCAGGGCCGCGAGCGCTCCCGTGTGCACGGCGCTGCCGGTGAGCGAGTACATGAGGACGGGCAGCGCGACGCCCGACACCGCGGACCCCGCCGTCGAGACCACCCTGGCGAGCCAGAGCTTCCCGAACTCGCGATCAGCCCACAACGTCCTGGGTTCAGGATTGCGGAACTCTGATCACATCCCCGGGGTGGATCACGTTGGGGTCCGTGATGACGTGCGGGTTCGCGCGGACCAGCCGGGTGTAGAGGTTGCCGGCGCCGTAGAAGTGCGTGGCGATGGCCCACAACGAGTCACCGGGCTTGATCGTGTACTCCTGGTAGACGCGGTAGCCGGGCACGATCCGCGGCCCGTACACGACGGGCACGATGACCTTGTCGAGCTCCTCGCCGTCCTTGGGCGACACCCAGAACACCTCGACGAAGAGCCGGTCGAGCGCGAACGACGCACCGGACACGTCGATGCTGACCTGGAACTGGCCGTGGCCGCCGACCCCGTCGCCCGCCATGAACCCGCCGGTGACCTCGTCGTGGCCCTCGTGGATCCGGTAGTTGAAGTGCGCCTCGAACGCGCCGCCCGCGGTGCCGGCGATCTGGACCTGGCTGCCGACCAGGCCGAGCGGGCGCGGTTGCTGAACATCGATGGACATGTGACCCCCTTCTTCCCTTAGTAGGTCGTGAGGAGGAAGAGGGTCGTTGCCGGGAGTCACCCCAGTGGCGCAACGGCTGGTGGTGGAGGACGGAGTCGAACCGCCTTTGCGCGTGGCTCCCGTTTTACAGACGGGCGGGGCTCCACAGCCCCATCTCCACCATTGTTTCAACGCATTTTCTGCGGCTCTGAGCTGCAGTGATGCCAGTATCTTGACGTTGCGCGCGGGTTCGGTTCAACCGATTATTCGAAACGTGGATCCTGGTGCGAGCGATATCCGGGACGTGCAGGTGGTCGGGCGGAGCCGCGAGCTCGCGATGGTGCGGTCGTGGGTGGCGGCGGAGACGGGCGGGCTGGTGCTGTGCGGCGGCGAGCCCGGCATCGGCAAGACCCGGCTCGCCCAGGAGCTGGCCGGCTACGCGCTCGCGGCAGGTCGTGAGGTCGTGTGGGGGCACTGCGTCGAAACCTCGGGCGCACCAGCGTTCTGGCCGTGGCGGCAGGTCCTGAAGGCGGCGGGCGCCGACCCGGACGCGGTGCTCGCGCACGACGCCGAAGTGCCGCAGGACCGGTTCCGGGTGTTCGACGCGATCGCGTCCGCGCTGGACCGTCCCGGCCTGGTGATCATCGTGGAGGACGTGCACTGGGCGGACCAGGCGTCGTTGCTCGTGCTCGCGCACCTCGCCACCCAGCTGCGCACGGTGCTGATCTTCGCGACGTTCCGGGATCCGTGCCCGGCCGTCGCCGACCTCATGCGGTCGGCCGTCCGGATCGACCTGCACGGGCTGTCGGCGCAGGAGGTCGCCGAGCTGGCCGGACCGGAGCACGCCGCCACGATCATGGACTTGACCAGCGGAAATCCGTTGTTCGTCACGGAGATCGCCCGCGCGGTCGCCGACGGCACGTGGCAGCCGGACCAACCGCCGCGCAGCGTCCAGGACATCGTGACCGCACGGCTCGCCCGGCTCGGTGACGAGGCGCGGGAGCTGATCAAGACGGCCGCGCTGATCGGCCGCGACTTCGACGTCGACCTCGCGGTGGCGGCGTCCGGGGTGCCGATCAGCGCTCTGGACGAGGCCGCGTCGTTGATCGACGCCACCGGCCACCGGTTCGTGCACGCACTGACCAGGGACGCCGTGGAGGCTTCGCTGACCACCGCCGAACGCCGGACGATCCACCGCCGGATCGCCGAGACGATGACTTCCAGCACGCACTACGCCGACGTTGCCCGGCACTGGACCGCTTGCGGCGAAACCGGTGAGGCCCGTGCGTGGACCATCCGTGCCGCCGAGGACGCGGTGCGGCGGCTGGCCTACGAGGAAGGCGTCCGGCTTTACCGCGCGGCAGCGTCCATTGAGGACAGCTGCGAGGTTCAGGTGGCGCTGGGCAGAGCCGCGTACTTCGCGGGCGATCTGGCGGCGTGCGTCGACGCCGCCCAGCGCGCGACCGAGCTGGCACGGACGGCCGAGCAGATCGCGGAGGCCGCGCTGGTGCTCGAGGCCGCGCCAGGTGCTGGTGTCAACGCGGTGGCGACTCCGTTGTGCGACAACGCACTGCGCCAGCCGGTCAGTCCCGCCACCCGTGCCCGGCTGCTCGCCCAGCGCAGCCACCTCGCGTTCTACCGCGGCGAACAGCACCGCCTCGACGAGCTCAGCCGCGAGGCACTCCTGCTGGCACGGGACAGCGGCGACGACCGCGCGCTCGCCGAGGCCCTGCACGCCCGGCAGGAGGCCTGCCCCGGTCCATCCGGCCGGGCAGAACGGCTCGGCCTCGCCACCGAGATGATCGACCTGGCCCAGCGGACCCGCAGCCCGCGCGGCACGATGTGGGGCTCGCTGTGGCGAATCCAGGCGTTGATCGAGAACGGTGAACTCGTTGCTGCACAAGAAGAACTCCCCGCCTTGGCGCTCGCCTGCGACCGCGTCGGTGGCCAGGTTCCGCGGTGGCACCTGGAGGTCGTGACGGCATGCCTGGCCCAAGCGCAGGGCCGGTTCGCCGAGGCGCGCGAGGTCGGCCGCCGGGCCTACGACCGCATGCTGGTCATCGAACGCGAACCGGCTTCCGGCGCGTACTTCGCGTTGCAATGCGGGCTGGCGTGCCACCTCGGCCCCACCGAGGACGGCCTGGCGCTGGCCCGCCACTTCCACGACCCGCCACCTCGGTTCCGCCTGATGTCGAAGCTGACGCGGTCGTACCTGTTGCTGCGCGCGGGTTTCCGCGAAGAGGCGCTGGAGTGGTTCCGGCGCGCCGGGCCCGTCGCCGAGTGGGACCTGCCGGCGTTCTTCGTGGTGGCAGGCCTGGTCGACGCCGTGCTCGTCACGTCAGGTCTGGGCCTGCGCGACGACCTCGCCCAGATCCTCCCCCGGCTCGAGGTGTTCCGCGGCGCGCACGCGGCCGGCAACGGCGTCGCCTACATGGGCCCGGTGTCGCTGGCCCTGGGCCGCGGCTACCTCGCGCTGGGCGCCTTCGAGGATGCCGTCCTGGAGCTGAGCACTGCCGTCGACGAGGCTTCCGCGGCCGGCGCCCCGGCGTTCGCGGCGGAGGCCCGCTGGCACCTCGCGGCCGCGTTGCGCGCACTGGGCAAGGACGCCGACGCCGTGCAACGCTCCGCCGACCGCGACATCCGCACGCTCGGGATGACCGCCTTCACCGTGACGGAGCTGAGCAGCCGCGAGCACGAGGTCGCGTCCCTGGTCACCGAAGGCCTGACCAACCGCCAGATCGCCCGCAGGCTCGTGATCTCCGAGCGGACCGCGCAGAACCACGTCCAGCACATCCTGACCAAGCTCGGCTTCAGCACGCGCAGCCAGATCGCGGCGTGGATGAGTACCCGACCGAGTACTCCGGCGGATGGCTGACCAGCGCGAACTTCCTAGGTTTGAGCCACACCCACCAAGGAGGAACACCATGTGGCTCACCATCGCGACCCCGCCCACCCAGTCCCTCGACCAGCTCGACAAGGTGATGGGCTCGTCCACCCCGGACGGTCTGCGCGCTCGCTACGCCTGCCAGGCCGACGGCGAGTTCCGGGTCATCGCCGTCTGGGAGTCGAAGGACCACGCCGACACGTTCTTCCGCGACACGCTCGGCCCGATCCTGGCCCGCGTGCTGGGCCCGGAGCCGTCCGGGGCGCCCGCGGTCACCGGCATGGAGGTGCTGCGGGAGTACGTGCCCGTCAGCTGAGCCCCGCTAGTGGCGTGGCCCAGAACGTTGCCAGGCGAATTCGCGGTCAGACGGGTGCATCGTGGTGCCGCCCCCGCGTCCTCATACCGGACGTATGGGGGCGCGGGGGCGGTGCCGCGAGGCGCCCTGCTGAGCGTGAATTACCCGGCCGTCGTTCTGGGCCACGCCACTAGTTCAACACGGCGATCGACACGTTCAGGGCCCCCGCGAAGCTCACCCACGCCAGATAAGGCACCAGGAGCAACGCGGCGGCCCTGCTGCGCCACCAGAACACGACGACCACCGCGACGATCGCCAGCCACAGCACCACGATCTCGGCGAACGCGACCCCGTACCAGCCGAGCCCGAAGAACAACGGCGTCCACAACGCGTTCAGCACCAGCTGCACCCCGAACAGCGCCAGCTCGCCCCGGCTGGCCCCGCGCCGCCACGCCAGCCAGCCGGACAGCGCGATCAACCCGTACAGGACCGTCCACACCGGACCGAACAGCCAGGCGGGCGGCGCCCAGTCCGGTCGTCGCAGGCCGAGGTACTCCTCCCCCGCCGACACCGAGAACAACGACCCGACAACGGCGGTCACGACCACCGCCGCGACGAACACGAACAGCACGCGCACGGGGTGGTGCCGCAACGGCAACGCGGTCATGAGGAACTCCCGACAGGCAGGGCGCGGACGATGGCGAGCACCGTGGCACGGCTGGGAGCCGCCCGTTCGGCGTCGTCGAGCAGGGACAGTTCGTCGGCCAGCACGGCCTGGCGAAGCTGGTCGAACCGATCGGGCACCTCACGCGCGAGCGCCTCGACCAACCGGCCCCGCAACGCACGTCCGGCGGGGTCGTCGGACGGCAACACGCGCCAGTGCGCGCGCAGGACCCGTTCGGCCACGTCCTCGCCACCGACCGCCCACACGAGGCGGATCATCCGGTCGGCGAGGCCCATGCCCAGGAGTCTAGATTCGATTCAAAATCGTTTCAACAGCACCCGCGAGCGAGTCCACGCGCTGGACACCTCCGGGCAGCGGCACGTCGTCCCATCCCGGCCCCGCGACCAGCACGCCGGCACCCAGCTCCGCCAACGGCACCTGGTCCGCATACGCCCGATCGTGCGCCCACACGACCACGACCTTCGGCTTGAGCCGCCGCACCGCGCTCACCAACGCGGCAGCGGGCACCCGAGCCCCGAGGTTCCGCGCCGCGCGCCCCTGCTCGGCGAGTGCGGCCGCGAGCACGTCCAACGGCAGACTGTGCTGCTCGTCCGGTGCACACGCCAGCAGCACCGACGGCAGCCCCGCCGCGGCCCCCTGCACCCGCATCGCGTCCGAGATGCTGCCGCTCGCCACGTGCTCGACCTCGATACCGGTGGCCGCCGCCGAAACCCGCTCGCCGAGTTCGATGAGAAACGGCATCAGCACCGCGTCCCACGTGTGCACGACACCGTGGCGGGCGATCAGGCCGACGGCCACCCGGCGCATCCTGGCCGCGTCGAGCTGGTCGGCGGCGTCCCAGAAGTCGGGGTCACCGGCGGGCGCCAGGGATGCGGCCGCCGACGCGGGCGCGACCCCCGAGGCGGTCAGCTCGACCATGCGCTTCAGCCGGGCGACGTCGTCGTCGTTGTAGCGGCGGTGCTTGCCCTCGTGCCGGGTGCTGGGGCCGAGGCCGTAGCGGCGGTCCCAGGTGCGCAGGGTCGTGGGCGAGATGCCGAGCATCCGCGCGACCGCGCCGGCACTCCACTCCACCGCTCACCTCCGTTGCAACGATTTTGAATCGTAATGCGCGGAGGGTCAGGCTGCGTTGTCGAGGCGGTGGCGGAGGTCGTCGTCCAGCACCAGGTCGAGCGCGCCGAGACACTCGTCGAGCTGGCTGACCGAGCTGACGCCGAGCACCGGCAGCACCGGCGGCACCGGCGGGTCGCCGCCCAGCAACCAGGCCAGGACCACCTGGTTCGGCGTCGCCCCCAGTTCGGCGGCCACATCGGCCAGCACGGCCAGCCGGCGCCGGCTGTCGTCGTGGTCGTACTGCTCCGGCAACGGCCGGTCGGCGCGGGTGTAGGCACCGGACAGCAGTACCGAGTAGCCGAGCACGGTCAGATCGGGCTCGGTCCGCGCGTAGTCCAGGATCTCGTCGCTGATGTGCGGGTTCGCCCCGAACTCCGCACCCGGACGCGGCCGCAGGTAGGTGTGCCGCTGCTGGACGCACGTGAACTCCGGCAGCCCTTCCGCCCGCGCGATCTGCCGGGCCTGAGCGACGCGCCAAGCCGCGTGGTTGCTGCACCCCGTCACGCGAACCAGGCCGTCGGTCACCAACGACGCGAAGGTGGCCACGGTGTCGTGCAGGAGCGTGCGGCGGTCCTCGATGTGCGCGTAGTACACGTCGAGGTGGTCGGTACCCAGGCGGCGCATGCTGGCCGCGGCCTGCGCGCGCACCACCGCACGGGACAGCCCTTCCGCGTGCTCCGGCCAGGCAGCGCCCGGCGGGTCGGGCAGCGCGCCGACTTTGGTGGCCAGCACGACCCGGTCGCGGACGCCCCGCGACGCGAGCCACCGGCCCAGCAGCTCCTCGCTCTCCACCCCGGTGCCGCCCGGCACCCAGAACGAGTAGGTGTTGGCGGTGTCGATGAACGTGCCGCCCGCCTCGACGAACCGGTCGAGCACGGCGAACGCCTGCTCCTCGGCCACCGTCGTGCCGAAGTACATCGTGCCCAGGCACAGCGCGCTCACGCCGAGTCCCGAGCCACCGTCGGCCAAGATCCGCTCTTGCACGTTTCCCCCCAGAAACGACCTCGGACCGTCCAGATCGGACGGTCCGAGGTGGATGAGAACTACCTCTTCTTGCCGGAGAACAGTTCCTTGACCTGGTTGCCGCGGCGGCGCAGGCCCCACTTCGTCACGCGGATCAGCGCCTCGCGGACGATGTTGCCGCTCATCTTCGACTCGCCGAACTCGCGCTCCAGGAACGTGATCGGCACCTCGCGCACGCGGAAGCCGAGCTCCAGCGTCCGCCACAGCAGGTCGATCTGGAAGCAGTACCCGGCCGACGCGACCGAGACGAGGTTCAGCTTGCGCAGGGTGTCCGCGCGGAACGCCCGGTAGCCGCCCGTCATGTCCCGGATCGACGCACCCAGCGCCAGCCGCGAGTACAGCGAGCCGCCCAGCGACAGGAACTTGCGCTTCGCCGGCCAGTTCACGACCTCGCCACCCGGCACCCAGCGCGAGCCGAGCACCAGGTCGGCCTGAGGCAGCGCGTCCAGCAGCCGGTGCAGCTGCTCAGGCGCGTGCGAGCCGTCGGCGTCCATCTCGCACACGACGCCGTAGTCCCGCTCCAGCGCCCACTGGAAGCCGGCGACGTACGCGGCGCCCAGACCGGCCTTCTCGGTGCGGTGCATCACGTGGACGCGCTCGTCGGCGGCGGCCATCTCGTCGGCCAGCTGGCCGGTGCCATCGGGGCTGCCGTCGTCGACCACAAGTACATGCACGTCGGGCAGTGCCGTGTGCAGCCTCTTGACGATCTTTCCGATGTTGTCCCGCTCGTTGTAGGTCGGGATCACCACCAGCACCTGCCCGAGTTCCTGGTCAGGCTGCTGCACCATTCGAGTCCTTCCGTTGTCGGGTGAAGCCCAGCGCCAACGCGACAAGGCCCGCAGCGGTCAACACCCACTCGGGCCAGGCTCCTAGCCAGGTCGCCAGCGTAGTCTGTGACCTCAGCGGCAGTTCGGCGACCAGGGCATCAGGCACGAAGAGGCCAGTCTTCCGCGTGACGGAACCGTCCGGTTGGACGATCGCGCTCACCCCCGAAGTGGCCGCCACGACGACCGAACGTCCGTGCTCCACGGCGCGCACACGTGACATGGAAAGCTGCTGGTAGGTCATCTCCGTGTAGCCGAACGTGGCGTTGTTCGTGGGGATCGCGATGATCGTCGCGCCGCTCGTCACCGTGTCGCGGACCACTGAGTCGAACGCCACTTCGTAACACGTGTCAATCGCGACCTTCGCCGACCCCATGACGAAACCGTCCGGGTCCGAACCAGGCTGGAACACGCCGGCGCGGTCCACGGTCGACGTGAACAGCCGGAAGAACGACCGCATCGGCATCGTCTCGCCGAACGGCTGCAGCTTGCGCTTCGTGTAGGTGTCGGTCGGCCCCTTGCCGGGCTCCCACAGCACCACCGTGTTGCGCGGCAGCCCGTCGCCCCGGTCGACCACCACGGCACCCACCGCGATCGGCGCCTTGATCGCGTCGGCGGCCGCGTCGAGCACCGCGGCGGCGTCGCCGTTGCGGAACGGGTCGATGTCGGACGAGTTCTCCGGCCAGATCACGATGTCCGGCTGCTTCACCTTGCCCGCCGCCACGTCCGCCGCCAGCTGCATCGTCCTTTTGGCGTGGTTGTCCAGCACGGCCCGGCGCTGCGCGTTGAAGTCGAGCCCGGCGCGCGGCACGTTGCCCTGGATCGCGGCGACCGTCACGGTCCCGGCGGAGGCGTCCACCCCGACCGGCACCACGAACCCGATCAACAGCGGCACCACGAAGAGCGGCAGTCCGAGCTTCCAGTTCTTGACCACCCAGAACAGCCCGAACCCGGTCAGCACCACCGCGAACGACACCAGCGGCGCCCCGCCCAGCGACGCCAGCGGCAGGAACCAGCCCTCCGGCTGCCCGAACGCGATCTTGCCCCAGGTGAAGCCGCCGAACGGGAACACGCCGCGCAACGCCTCGTCCGCCACCCACAGGCACGCCGCCCACAACGGCCAGCCCGGCACCCGTGACGCCACCGCCATCGCGGTCGTGCCGATCGAGATCATCAGCGCGCAGGCCAGCGCCAGCGGCAGCCACGCGATCAGGCCGACGAACTCACCGGTCCAGCGCAGCAACGGCACCATGAACCCGAGGCCGAACAGCACGCCGTAGCCGAACCCGGCCCGCGCCCGGCGTTCGTAGATCGTCCAGGCCAGCAACGCGAACCCGACCGGCGCCAGGAACCACAACGGGCGCGGCGGGAAGCTCAGGTAGATCAGCACACCGCCCACCACGGCGAGTGCCATGCGCAACAGCACCGGTCGGCTCAAGCGCCTTCGGCGAGCGGGCAGTTCCGGCGATTCCGGCGCAATGGAGGGTGCGACCACCCGATCAGCCTAGGAGTACACAGGAGAGATGACCTACGTGGATCTTGCGCTGGACCGGCTCTCCACGGATGGCGATCGCGAGGCCCTGATCGGCGGCGACACCCGCCTCACCCGGTCACAAGCCCGCGACCTGCTGTTTCGCCTGGCAGACGGGCTCGTCCAGCGCGGCATCAAGCCCGGCGACGGTGTGGCGGTGTACGTCGGCAACACCCCGGAGGCGGTGCTGCTCAACGTCGCCGTGCACCTCCTCGGCGGCCGGCTCGTCTTCGTCCCGCCGGAGCCGGGTCCTGGCGAGCTGCGCGCGTTCATCGACAGGGCCGAGGTCTCGGCGGTGGTCGTCGACCCGACGTTCGACACCAAGATCGACGGCTGGCACCTGCAAGACCTGCCGGGCGATCCGGTCGAACGCGCTCCGCACCCTTCGTTCGCCACCGTCAGCTACACCGGCGGCACCACCGGCCTGCCGAAGCTCGCGGTCCACGGCCCGAACCTGGCCGCGGCGTTCTCCGCCTTCAAGGACACACCGCCGCAGAAAATGCTGGGCACCACCCTCCTCACCCACGGCAGTGGCGCCGGCACCGCGATCATGGCCCTGGTCAGCGGCTCAAAGCTGGTGCTTGGCCCGTCCACGTTCGACGCGGACACGTTCGTGCGGCTCGCCGAAGAAGAGCAGATCACCTCGACGGTGTTCGTCCCGCCGATGATGTACGAGGTGCTGGACCACCCCGACTGCCCAGGACCGCAGTTCACCAACATCCGCATCGGCGGCTCCCCCGTCGCCCCGGCGCGACTCCGCCAGGCGATCGAGCGGTGGGGCCCCGTCGTGCGGCAGGCCTACGGCATGACGGAGGCCTTCCGCATCTCCTCCATGCCTCCTGAGGACATCGACTTCGACCGGCCGGAAACCCTGCGCACGGTCGGCAAGCCGAGCCCGGACATCGAGGTCGAGATCCGCGACGGCGACATCTGGGTGCGCGGCCCGTCCGTCATGGAGGGCTACTGGGGTGAGCCGCCGCTCAGCGCGTCCGACGGCTGGTTCAACACCGGCGACATGGGCCACTTCGACGACGAGGGCTACCTCTACCTCGACGACCGCAGCAAGGACGTCATCGTCACCGGCCGCACGTCGGACAACGTGTACTCGCGGCTGCTCGACGACTTCCTGGTCACGCTGCCGGGTATCCGGCAGGCAGCGGCGGTCGCCCAGCCCGACGACGCCCTCGGCGAGGTGGTCCACGTGTTCCTGGTGACCGACGTTCCGGATGTCGACTTCGACAGGATTCGCGCTTCGGTCGTCGCCGAACTGGGTGAGCTTTACCAGCCCAGAGGCGTCACGATCGTTCCCCAACTCCCTCTGACGAAGGTGGGAAAGGTCGACAAGCGCAAGCTCCGTTCCCGGTTTCGGTAAGGTTCGGAGTAAATCAGGAGGTGACGGATGCCCCGTCCAAGCGTGGAAGCCGAACGCAAGGCGCAGATCCTCGCGTCCACCTGCAAGGTGATCGCGGCAGAGGGTTTCCGCCACCTCCGGGTGTCCGACGTGGCCAAGGACGCCGGCGTCTCCGGTGGCACGGTCCACTACTACTTCGAGACCAAGCGCGAGCTGACCGACGCCGCGTTCGAGCACTGCTTCGAACTGTCGGTCTCGCGCCGCCGCTGGATCCTCGAGTCCGACGAGCCACCGTTGTCGCGGTTGCGCATGGTCGTCGAGTCGTACCTCCCAGAGGGTGCGGAGACGGTCGAGGCGTGGAAGGTCTGGGCCGAGCTCTGGGTCGAGGCCATCCGCAACCCCGAGCTGCAGGAGCTCAACGAGCGCTTCTACGGCGAGTGGCGCGACATCGTGGCGAGCATCTTCCGCGACGGCCAGGCCTCCGGCGACATCCACTCGCCCGGCGACCCGGTCGAGCTGGCGAACATGATGGTCAGCATGCTCGACGGCCTCGCGCTTCAGGTGCTGGCGGGTTCGAAGGCCATGACGGTCGACGCGATGCGCACCACCTGCCTGAGGTTCGTCGACCAGCTCTCCACCGCGTCCGTCGGGTAGCTCAGGCCGCTCGTCAGCAGGCACAGCACGATCAGCAACGCCACCGGCGTGCGCGTGAACCCGAGGAACAGCAACCCCTTCGGCACCGGCACGGTCTCGGCGAACCGCTGTGCCTCGCTCAGCAGCAGCCCGGCGAACATCGCGAACACCACAGCGAGCGGCAACGTCCGCCCGATCGCGCTCACCGTGATCAACGAGCCGCTCGCGATGAGCACGAGCGCCGCGGTGAACCACCAGTGGTGCGGTGAGTGCCAGGGTTCCTTCGCGCTTCGCGCCATCAGCCAGTCGCCGAAGAGGATCGCGACCGTGGTGAGCACCAGCACCCGCATCGCCGTGAGCACGCCCTGCCCGTCCGGCTCGTAGGCCATCGGCACGTAGGCGACGCCGAGCGCGACGAGCGGCGTGACCGCGAGCCCGCGCGCCACCCGCATCACCGCCGGCCGTTGCTCCGCGTTCGGCCTCATCGCCACCCGCGCCCTGGCCCGATCCGCCTCGCTGATCTTGGACCGCGCGGCCTCGCCGTCCCCCTGCTCCCACACCACCCACACCAGCCCGAGCGCCACGACCACGCCGAGCACCACCGCGTACCCGGTCAACTGCCGCGGCCCGTACACCCACCCGACCGCCCCGACCAGCACGCACAGCGCCAGCCGGATCAACGCCCCGAGCTCGGGCCTCGCACTGCGCCACTGCTTCTGCGGCCACGACGTGAGCACCAGCCTGCGCATGACGAACCAGACGCTCGCGCCCAACGCCACGGCCGCCATCCACACCGCGAGCCCCACTCCCGGCTGCCGCAACGACTTCGTGTCGCCGAAGATGAGCACGACCGCCACGAGCGTGACGACCACCGCCGGAACCCTGAGACGCCCCAACGCCCACACATGCGCGCGCACCCACCGCTCCCGGTTGCGCCAAGCCGACTCCGCGCCCACCAGCGCCAGCAACCCGAGCGCCCCGAAGCCCACCGGGTTGCCGGCGAGGTGCGACACCGCCAGCACAGCGATCGGCACCGCCCGCGGCAACGGGCTCACCGCCAGCGTGAGGCTGCGCAGGGGCGACGGCTGCGCTTTGCGTTCCTTTGTCTGGAGCCACTGCCACGCGCGCCAGAGCAGTGGGACGTACACCGCGACGAAGACCACGTCGACGAGGAGATTGACGTTCATCTCGGCTCCCCAAGGTTGCGGGACAACCGTGGAGTCGCAGGTCACAGCCTCGGGGTTACCTGCTGTAACACGTCCGGGTGAAATCAGGGTTCGTCCCCGATGCAACAAGTGGCCGAGTTTGGGCATTCTCGGTATATGACCACGACAGTTGCTTTGAGCAGGCCCAGGACCAACCGGATGATCGCGGGTGTCTGCGCGGGGCTCGCCCAGCGCTGGGGATGGAAGCCGGGCACGGTCCGGCTGCTGTTCCTGCTGTCCTGCCTTCTGCCGGGACCGCAGTTCGTCGTCTACCTCGTGCTGTGGGTGATCATGCCCGACCGCGGTTACTGATTCACTTCACGGGTGCCGGAGAAACTGACCGTCGACCTCCACCCGATCTTCCGCAACGACCGGGACATCGACACCGCGGTGCGCAACGCGATCTTCCGCGCGGCCGCCGCGAAGGTGCCGCTCGTCGAGATCATCCCGGGGAAGGGGTCGGGCAAGCTCAAGGGCCGTGTCCTCGCGATGCTGAGGCAGCCCCACCTGAGGAAGCTGTACCGGCGGGTGGAGGTCGCCCCCGGTAACGACGGGATGGTGCTGGTGCACCTGAAGTAGGTCAGTCGCGGACCGACCGCAGGAACGCCTCCCACGCTGCCGGGTTCACCGGCACGTGGGCGGCGGGCGCCTTGGAGTCCCGGATGCCGACGCCGTGGCCGATCTCCACGCAGTCCTGGTCGGTCGGGCTGTAGCTGCTCTTCCGCCACTCGACCATCCCGGTCGCCTCCTCAGGACACGATGCTGGTGATCAACTCCCTCGATTCTTCCTTACCCAGCGCAGCACTGTCCATCGTCTTCAACGCATCCTGGTAGAGCCCGATTGATGCCTTGTCGTCGAGAAACAAAGCCGAGTTCAAGCCACCCTTGTAGACGACCGGCTCGTACTTCTCGAACTTCAACAGGGTGAAGTCACCGGTCAGGGCGCGCCCAGCAGGCAGGATCCGGAAGCTGATGTAGGGCCGAACCAACATGCGCAACAACTCGTGCAGCTGCTCAGCCATCACATCGGCGCTGCCGACCTCCGAGTACAGCACTGGCTCGTACACGTAGAAAACGAACTTCTTGTGTCCCGCGACGATGCCGCGCCGATCGATGCGAGCCGCGACCAACTCCGGAATGTCCTCGTCCTTGACGAAGGGCGAGTCCTCGGCGGCAGCGCGCGCGTACGGCTCGATCTGCAGCAGTCCGGGAATGAACAGCGAGCTCCAGATCACGATCTCCTTGGCGATCCGCTCGTGCAGGATCAACGTCCGGACGTGCGGCGGCAGCACTGACTCGTAGAGCTGGAGCCAGCCCTTCTCCCGCGACTCCAGGAAAAGTCCCTTCAGGTACTGGAACTCCTCCGGCTTCGCGCCGCACATCCCCAGCAGGAACGTGAACTCCTCCAGGGACGTGCCGCCCTTGCCGTTGACCAGGTCCGACAGCTTGGCGTGTTCCCAGCCGAGCCGGCGCGCCAGCTCGGACTCCTTCAGACCGGTTCGGGCGATCACCTGGCGAAGGCTGTCGCCGAACTCCCGTCCCAGCACAGTGGACACTCTCTTTGGCATGGCAGCGAAACTAGCCCCGCCGTTCCCCCACGCTCCATCACTTCGGGCCCAAAATGCCCTGAAAGAAGCAGATGTAGAAGGCTTCTACGAAATCTGGAAACCCGGCCGACTCGGCCAGCCGCTGCGGCGCGGTTCTGCGTCCCCACATCTGCGCTTCTCCCCCAGCTCGACTGGCATTCAGCCGATGGCGACCACCCTTGCCCACGCGGGTGGCGCGTCCGGCACGTAGTCGGGATCGTCCTCACCGGACAGACGCGGCCGGGGGAACAGACCCACCACCGTCCGGCAAGGCGGCCGCGCCTCGGGCCAGGGTGTCTGGCCATCGGTCAGGGCAACGACAACGTCGGGCCGGGGACTCGTGCGCAGGGCTTGGGCGAAGCCGGCCCGCAGGTCGGTGCCGCCACCGCCCACCAACGGGATTCCCTCCGCGCGGCACAGCGGATGCGTGACGCGGGCGGCGGCGTCGCACGACACCACCGAGACGAGGTCGCGCCGGCCGCCCACCGCGCGGGCGATCGCGGCGATTTCCAGGAGTGCGCTGCCCAGTTCGGTGTCGCTCACCGAGCCGGAGGTGTCGACGATGATGACGACGCGGGGCGGTCGGCGGCGCAGGCTCGGCAGGACGACGCCGGGCAGCGACCTGCGGGACGGCCGGCCGTAGGTGTAGTCCTCGCTCACCCCGGCGCTGGACACGGCCGACCGGACCGCCGCGCCGAGCAGTTCGCGCCACGGCTGGGGTGGGTGGAACGCCTCCTCCGCCCAGCGTTGCCAGCCCTGCGGGACGTCGCCACGACCGATGAGGCCCTGCGCCACCCGGAACCGAACGGCGTCCCGTTCCTGCGTGGAAAGCCCGTGCGCGCCGTCCGGGCCCAGGTCCCACCCGCGCTCCAGGCCGTCGGCGCCGCTACCGCAGTCGAGCCACGTGAAGGCGTTGGTGTGCGGGCCGAGCCGGAACTGGCGCAGGTAGTCCTCCATCAGCTGGCCCGAGTGCAACCGGAGCGAGGACGGCAGGACCGCGCCTTCAGGACACACCAGGCCGTCGCCGAACACGTCGTCGTTGATCTCGCAGTCCGCGGCGATGTTCATCCGCAGCCGCTCGCCCGGCCCCGTCAGCTCGTGCTGCACCGCGAACCGGTCGCCGCGCCCGTGGTGGTCGCGGAGCAGGTGCGAGACCTCGTGCACCCAGATCCCGGCGAGCTCCTCCACCGGGGTGCGGTCGACGAACAACGGCGAGACGTAGCAACGCCAGTGCCGGTCGACGGCCATCGTGGGCACCTGCTGTGACTCCACGACGTGCAGAGCGAACAACGCCGTCGCCAGGTACGGCCGGCACCGGACCGCGTACAAACGAGCGGCGAACAGCTTCTCCTCGTCGAGACTCGTCATCGAGCACCCACGCGGTCCGCGTGCCTTGCCACACCCACGGCTTCGGCGAGCCGTTCGATCTCCGCGGGAACCAGCCAGTCGTCCCGGCGCAACGCGGCGAGCGTGGAGGCGGGCACGACGACCAGGTCGGGGGCTCCGGTTTCCAGGGCCAGCACCAGCACCGACCACGCGGCGTTCCAGCGGGCCTCGTCCGGTCGTTTGCGCACCGCCTCCACCACGCCGTCGAGCACCACCTGGCGCAGGTCGCCGCGGTCGGGCAGGACAGCAGACGCCGGGTCCGCGAGCAGCGTCTCGGGATCCGGCAGGTCCATCCGGTCGAGGTTCGCCAGCAGCTCCAGGCCAGGGCCATCGCCGACGGCGCCGCGCACCAACATCGACAGCACTTCCCGGGAGGCACCCGCCGCAGTAGCGAACGCGATCAGGCGCAACGCCATCTCCCAGCTGCGCGGCGAGGGCCACGGACCGCCGCGGCGTGCTTCGCTCTTCGGCAGTTGATGCACGAGATTTGGCCGTACGGCAAGAAGTTCGCACACGGCCCTACGGGCAAAAGCAACCGCATCGGTCAGGCGCCCCGAATCCAGCAGTGGCAACGTCGCGAGAGGCCAAGTCCCACCCAGCCCGCGCACCACGACGTCGTGGTCGTACCTCCACTGCAGATGGACGAACCGGTTGGCCAGCGGTGGACTCAACTCCCAGCCGTCAGCGGCGGAGGAACGCGGGTTGGCAGCTGCCACGATCCGGACGCCAGGCGGAAGTTGCAGGGCACCGATCCGCCGTTCCAGCACCACGCGCAGCAACGCGGCCTGGACCGCGGGCGGCGCGGTGGACAGCTCGTCCAGGAACAGCAGCCCGTGGCCCGCGCGGACCAGGCGCACGGCCCAGTCGGGCGGGGCCATCGGCACGCCCTGCGTCGCCGGGTCGTCGCCGACCACCGGCAGACCGGCGAAGTCGGACGGCTCGTGCACGCTGGCGATCACCGTGGTCAGCGGCAGGTCGAGAGCGTCGGCGAGCTGGGTCAGCGCCGCGGTCTTGCCGATGCCCGGCTCGCCCCACAGCAGCACCGGCAGGTCGGCGGACACGGCCAGCGTCAGGGCTTCCAGCTGGATGTCGGAACGCGGTTCGGTGGTCGTGTTGCCCAGCAGGGCAAGCAGGTTTGCGGCGGCATCGAGCCGAGCAGCAGTCATGTACGTGGTCACCTTGGGGTTCGACGAGTGTCCTTAGTGGATGGAACGCGGGCTGTCCTGGAGAGCCCGGCCCGGTAGAGTCCGTACGTCAGTCGACGAGCTTTCTCCAGCTCGTGTTCGGCGGCGACGGCGTCGATCGTCTGCAGGCACGGCAACGGTTTGCCGCCCAACGCGACCAGCAGGTCCTCGCGGCGGAGCTCGTCGGTGTCGTGGTCCAACGGGACGAGCACACCGTCCACCAAGCCCAGCCGGTGCGTGTCGCCACGACAGGAAACGAAGCGGAAAACCGTTGAACTGCTTGGACTTCGTACCGGCGACTGACCGGGCAGGAGCGCCGACGCGACGAGCGGGTGCAGGCGATCGGCGTCGATCAGCCCGGCGTGCAACAGCTCCACGTCCGGCGCCACCCAGGTCGACGCGTCGGGCAGTTCGACCGCGTCACCCGAAGCTTCAGGGTTCAGCACGAACCGGCGCCGCGAACCGAGCCGCACGGCGACGGGTCCGTCCGCACGCCCCTCGGCGCGCAGCAGCAACGCGGCCTCGCCCTGCCAGTGAACTGTGGGGTCACGGCCCGGCGTCCCGGACCGTTCCCGCAGCTCAGCGGCCCTGCGTGCGTCCCACAGATGCCGGTGCAGGTCGAGCCGGAACCGCCGGCTGGGCCGGGGATGGGGATGCCCGGTCACGGGACTCCCCCGCTCCCACAGCGCGAGGCTGATCCGCTGACCGGCATCCGCCCAGGCCGGCGGCGTGCGCGCGACGAGGTGCACAGCGCCGTATCGAGCGAGGGGAACGGTGAGGCCAGGCCGTAACAGGCCGTCGGGACTGATTCGCGGAAAGTGCCAGCGCAGCAGGTCAGGGGCGAGGTGACGAAGATCGGCGCGGACCGTTCCGGCGAACTGAGCGCCATGGGTGCGAGCCAGGGCCCGCAGGTTCAGATCCACGTCGACCCGCGCGGCAGCGCAGGCCCCGGACCAGTCGCCCACGGCACGGCGGGCGGTCGCTGACTCGATCATCGACGTCGGCACGGCGAACTCGCGCACGTGCGACCAGAAAGTGAGGCGGGAACGTCCGTTCGCGGTCAGTGGGCGCATCAGCACTCACCTTTTGCGAACGAGACCCCCGATCTGCTCCAGGAGGTAGCCATCGCAGCAACCGTAGCAGGCTTCCCGGGCTTCAGCGATCATGTTCCGCCGGAATGCCCGCCAGTTCCTCCGTGACGCTCGTGAACGCCTCCGGCTGCACCCGCAGCACCCCGAGGAACGGATGCGTCATCCCGAGGCACAACGCGCACACGAACGCGAGCACCCCCGCCGTCACGCCCATCTGCACCACGTGCCGCAACCGTGCCGTGAACCCGATGAGCAACGGGAACACGATCATGCCCACCGCACCGACGAGCGTGCCGATGAGCATGACCTTGCCGGTGTTGTCGAGCCCGCCCGCCTGGTCCAGCCGGTCCCGCCGCAGGTCCGTGATCTCCCGCAACCGCTCCAGCACCCGTTCCCGCGCGCTCTTCACCTGGTCCGGCGTGGCCGGCAGGGACAGGACCTCGGTGTGCAGCGAGTTCAACGTCTCGGTGGTGCGCTCGTCGGACTCGCCGCGAGCCAGCCGCTCCCATTCCTCGTCCGCCACCAGTTTCGGGTACTCGCGCAACAACGACCGAATGCGATCACGTTGCGGCTGCGGCATCACAGCGGTCTGCCAGTAGGCGTCGGCGACTGAAGCGGCCTCGCGGGCGGCGTTGTCCTCGGCGGTGCCGCTGTCCTCCCACACGATCACCATGTAGAAGGCCAGCGCCACGATGAAGAGGCCGCTGACCACCGCGCCGAGGAAGCCGCGCGAGTCCGCGTCGCGGTCGTCGGCCTGTTCGTGCACGCGCGAACGGCCGAACAGGAGACAGGCGGCGACGGTGACGGCCACCGACGCGACAACGATGACTAGCGCGGTCCACATGGCCTCCATCTCCCCACAGCGGGACACCGTTTGACCACCAACACCACGCTTCTCGGCGGTCTCCGCCGCCCGTCAAGAGCAACCGAGGTTGATCATGCGCACCGCTGGTCCACATGGGAGCGCTAACAAAGAACCGTTGGACACGAATAGGAGAACCGCGCCGCCAACGTCCTCAACGGAGAGTGAGGACCGCGTGATCAACGGCCGGTGACAACCCCGCCGAACCGTGCCAACCTGTGCCCCGGCCCCGACCGGGAAGGCGTCGCATGCGCGTACCGATCCTCATCGCTGTCGTCCTGCTGGTTCCCCTGCTCACCCCCGGCCCACCGGTCGCCGCAGCCGAGGTGTGGCGCACCCAGTTCGACGAAGCGGTGTACGGAGACGTCACGGTCATCGGCAACACCGTCCTGACCTGCCCGACGCCCGAGCAGGCGGGGGAAAGCCCCAAGCACCCGGTGCAGTCCTGTGTGGATGCCTTGAACCGCAAGGGTCACGGCCCGTCGGCGCAGAACAACGGCCACCGCATGTCGTGGACCGACGTCGATGCCGACCCGACGACGTTCAACTCGTCGACCGCCCGGCTGACCATCCCGGAACAGGCCACCGTCGCCTACGCCAAGCTGGGCTGGGCGGGCAGCGCGACCTGCCACCACTCCACCGCGGCACCCGGCAAACCGCAGGACCCGGTCACCCTCAACGGCACGAAGATCAGCCCCGATCGGTTCGTCCTCGACTCACCGGACCACCTCTCGCACACCGACACCGCCTTCTACAGCGCCGAAGCCGACGTCACCCGCGCGCTCAGGAGCGGCACGGTGACGGTCGGCAACGTCTGGGCGCCGCAAGGGTTCGACTGCTTCGGCGGCTGGTCGCTGACGGTCGTCTGGAAGTTTCCCGGCCCCACCGCGGCGGCCCCGGCCAAGCGCCACGTCTCGGTGCACGGCGGGCACGTCCGGCTGCCCACGAAACTCCCGGTGCTGAGCACCCCGATCGCCCCGACGCACCCGGCCGGCGGGGTCGCCCGCCTCGGCATCACCGCCTACGAGGGCGACTGGGCCACCGAGGGCGACCAGCTGCTGGTCGGCAAGACCGCGGTCGGAGGCCGCAACGCGTTCGTCTCCCAGGCCCAGGGCGTGGTGCAACCCAGCTCCCCCAACAACATGAGCATCGACGCCCGCACGTTCACCCTCGACGACAACGCGCTCGAGCCGGGCAGCAAGAGCGCCGAGCTGACGTTCCGCCGGGCCGAGGACGCGTTCCTGGTGCAGAACATCGCCTGGTCGTTCCCGCTGCCCGAGCTGACCCTGGCCGTCACCCCGGAACAGCCCGCCGCCCACGCGAAGGACACCGTCGCCCAAACCGCGACCGTCACGAACACAGGTGACGCCCCAGCAGCAGACGTGTCAGTTTGCGGCCAGAAAATCGGCGCAATCGCGCCACACCAGAAAGCCACGCGCACCTGCACGTCCCAAGCGGCGGACGACGACTACCAGATGACGGTCACCGCAAACGGCGCCAGCCTCGCCGCAGATCCGCTCACCGCGCAGAAGACCGCAAAGGTCGACGTTCTGCACCCGGCATTGCGCGCAACAACGACAACCGAGCCGATGACCGCACTACCCGGACAAGTTGTTAAATTCTCAACAACTGTGACGAACATTGGCGACACCCCGTTGTTCGATCTCGACGCGCGCACGGCCGCCAACGGTTGCACCCGAATGCAAGGTCAGCTCGACCCAGGTGCCGCCGCCACGGTCGACTGCTCCGCCCCGGCCGGTGACGAGACCGGCGCCCTGACCTCCACGGTCAGGGCGACCGACAAGATCGGCGGCAGGGTCGAGGCGAGCGCGTCCGTGCAGGTCAGGGTTATCCACCCGAGGCTGACCCTCACGGCGCTCTGGTCGAAGGACCGCGCGGAGGACGGGGAGCTGGTCACGGTCACCGTCACCGTCGGCAACCCGTCCGACCTGCCGATCTCCGGCGTCGAGGTGGCCGGTGAGCCCGCCGCGTGCCGCCGGACGTTCCCGGAACTGCGACCGGGAGAGCGCCTCACCTACACCTGCCGGGTGAGCGCTCCGGTGAATTCTCGGTTGACGGTGTCCGGCGCGGGAGCGGGTCAGGCCATCAGTGAAAGCGCCGTCGTGCGGATCGAATCGTCGAACGCGCCGCTGCCGACCGTTCAACCGCGACCTGACGATCCCGCACCTCCACGCCCGGTCGCGCACGTTCAGCAGGTGTCGAAACCGGCCGTCGGTGGCGTCGCCGCGGTAATCGGCGTGATCGGCATGGTGATCGTCGCGAGCGCGTTTTCCGGTCTGGGCAGGCGGTGACCGCGGCAATTCCACATTTTGGAGACAAGCGTGTTCCTTTAGCCCGGAATGCGGTAGAAGGACCTCATGGAGATCACCGCCTTCCTGGACCGCAAGCTGGCCCGCCGGTTCCGGACGTACGACTCCGACGGCGACGGGTTCATCGGGCGCGAGGACTTCACACAGGCGGGTGAGCGCACCACCAAAGCGTTCGGGTTAGCCGACGACGACCCGAAGGCCGTCCGGTTCCACGACACGTTGATCGGGCTGTGGGAGCAGCTCTCCTCCGTCACCGACCAGGACCACAACGGGCGCATCAGCCTGGAGGAGTACCAGAAGGCGTTCGCGAACGGCCTGCTGGAGACGCCGGAGTCGTTCGAGGAGGGCTATCTGCCGTTCCTGGACGCGTTGCTGGCCATCGCGGACGAGGACGGCGACGGCAAGCTGACCGTCGAGGAGCACGTCACGTGGACCGGCGCGCTGATGAACCTGTCGGAGGCGGACGCGCGGATGATCCACGACATCCTGTCCGACGACGACGAGCTGATGTCCACGCAGGCACTGTTGGACGCGATCCGGGAGTTCTACTTCTCGGAGGATCCGGCGGCGTCCGGCAACTGGCTGCTGGGATCGCTGGACTGATGGCGCTGCTGAAGACGCTGCAGGAGTACGCGGCACGGGCCCAGCCGGCCGCGCACGTCGAAGAGGTGGGCGGGTGGTGGTTGCGGCACTCCCCCGACGACGCCTGGTGGGTGAGCGCGGTGCTGCCGCACGACCCCGAGGACCGGGTGGCGCACGCCGAGGAGTTCTGCGCTCGCCGCGGCTCCGGGGTGCGGTTCCAGATCACGCCGGGCGTGTGCGCGAAAGGTCTCGATGCGCAGCTGGGTGGCCGCGGCTACACGCGGGGCCACGACATGTCGCTGCAGATCGCGTCGACCGCCGAGGTGCTGCGGCAGTCGCACGCCGACGCCGGCGAGGTGACCGCCCGGCCGACCGACGCGTGGCTCGCGGCGTGGCAGGCGGTGACCACGCGCGACGTCAGCGCCGAACGCGACCTGCTCAGCCGGGTCGAGCACCCGAGCGCCTACGCGTATGCCGAGGTGGACGGCCAGGTGGTGGCCGTGGGACGCGCGGTGGCCGAGCAGGGGTGGGCCGGGGTGTTCGGGATGGCGACGTTGCCGCACGCACGAGGTCAGGGCGCCGCACGGTCCGTGCTGGCCGCGTTGGCCTCCTGGGCGGCCGCGCGCGAGGCGAACCACATGTACCTGCAGATGGAGAAGGCGAACAACAAGGCGTTCCGGCTGTACGAACGCACTGGGTTCCGCGAGGTCTGCACCTACCACTACCGGATCAAGCCAAGTTTCGGATCTGGGTCGTAACCAATCAGGAATCGAGAAGCAGCGGCGGTGTCGCGGAGCTAGCTTATGCGCCATGACGCATGAAGCCGACACCCACGATCTGATCCGCGTGCAGGGCGCGCGGGTGAACAACCTTCGCGACGTCGACGTCGAGATCCCGAAGCGCCGCCTGACGGTCTTCACCGGCGTGTCCGGCTCCGGCAAGAGCTCGCTGGTGTTCGGCACGATCGCCGCCGAGTCGCAGCGGCTGATCAACGAGACCTACAGCGCGTTCATCCAGGGCTTCATGCCGACGCTGCCGCGCCCCGAGGTGTACCTGCTGGAGGGCATCACCACGGCGATCCTCGTCGACCAGCAGCGGATGGGCGCCGACCCGCGCTCGACCGTGGGCACCGCGACCGACGTGAACGCGATGCTGAGAATCCTGTTCAGCCGTCTCGGCACACCGCACATCGGCGGCCCGCAAGCGTTCTCGTTCAACGTCGCCTCGATCTCCGGCGCGGGTGCCGTGACGATCGAGAAGGGCGGCCAGAAGGTCAAGGAGCGGCGCGAGTTCTCCATCACGGGCGGCATGTGCCCGCGCTGTGAGGGCCGCGGGCAGGTCTCCGACATCGACCTCACCGAGGTCTACGACGAGTCGAAGTCGATCCTCGAGGGCGCGATCAAGGTGCCCGGCTACAACGTCGACAACCAGTGGACCGTGCAGACGTTCGCGCAGTCCGGGTTCCTCGACCCGGCCAAGCCGATCCGCAAGTACACCAAGCGGGAGCTGCACGACTTCCTGTACAAGGACCCGGTCAAGATCAAGGTCAACGGCATCAACCTGACCTACGAGGGCCTGATACCGAAGCTGCAGAAGTCGATGCTGTCCAAGGACCGCGAGGCGCTGCAGCCGCACATCCGCGCCTTCGTGGACCGCGCGGCGACGTTCGGCACCTGCCCCGAGTGCGAGGGCACGCGCCTGACCGAGGCCGCCCGGTCGTCGAAGATCAAGGGCGCGTCGATCGCGGACCTGTGCGACATGCAGATCAGCGATCTCGCCGACTGGATGCGCGGCTTGAAGGACAAGTCCGTCGCGCCGCTGGTCGACAAGCTCGTGCACACGCTGGACTCGTTCGTCGAGATCGGCCTCGGGTACCTGTCGCTGAACCGTCCCGCCGGGACGTTGTCCGGCGGTGAGGCACAGCGCGTGAAGATGATCCGGCACCTCGGCTCCGCACTGACCGACGTGACGTACGTGTTCGACGAGCCCACGATCGGGCTGCACCCGCACGACATCCAGCGGATGAACAACCTGCTGCTCCGCTTGCGGGACAAGGGCAACACCGTGCTGGTCGTCGAGCACAAGCCGGAGACGATCGCGATCGCGGACCACGTCGTCGACCTCGGTCCCGGTGCCGGCCGCAACGGCGGCACGATCTGCTTCGAGGGCACGCTGGCCGGGTTGCGCAAGAGCGACACGGTGACGGGGCGGCACCTGGACGACCGTGCCTCGTTGAAGGCCTCCGTGCGCAAGGCTTCCGGCGTGCTGGAGATCCGCGGCGCTGCCAAGAACAACCTGCGTGACGTCGACGTCGACATCCCGCTCGGCGTGCTGACCGTGGTCACCGGTGTCGCGGGCTCGGGCAAGTCGTCGCTGATCCACCAGTCCATGCCGAAGGACTCGGGCGCGATCGTGGTCGACCAGACGCCGATCAAGGGCTCGCGGCGGTCCAACCCCGCGACCTACACCGGGCTGCTGGAGCCGATCCGCAAGGCGTTCGCCAAGGCCAACGGCGTGAAGCCGGCCCTGTTCAGCGCGAACTCCGAGGGCGCGTGCCCGAACTGCAACGGCGCCGGCGTGGTGTTCACCGACCTCGGCATCATGGCGACGATCGAGTCGCCGTGCGACGTGTGCGAGGGCAAGCGGTTCGACCAGGCCGTGCTGGAGTTCAAGTTCGGTGGTCGCGACATCTCCGAGGTGCTGGCGATGCCGGTGTCGGAGGCCGTGGAGTTCTTCGGCGCCGGGGAGGCCAAGACTCCCGCTGCTCACGCGATCCTGTCGCGGCTGGCCGACGTCGGCCTGGGCTACCTGTCGCTGGGACAGCCGCTGACCACGTTGTCCGGTGGCGAGCGGCAGCGGTTGAAGCTCGCCACGCACATGGCGGACAAGGGCGGCATCTACGTCCTGGACGAGCCCACGACCGGCCTGCACCTCGCCGACGTCGAGCAGCTGCTCGGCCTGCTGGACCGGCTCGTCGACTCGGGCAAGTCGGTGATCGTGATCGAGCACCACCAGGCCGTGATGGCGCACGCCGACTGGATCATCGACCTCGGCCCCGGCGCAGGTCACGACGGCGGCAAGATCGTGTTCGAGGGCACGCCGGCCGACCTGGTGGCCGACCGGTCGACGCTGACCGGCGAGCACCTGGCGGACTACGTGGGTGCCCCGGCCCGGCGGAAGAAGCGCTGACGGGGTACGAAGTGTCATGGACATCTCGGCGTTCCTGGACCGCAAGCTGACCCGCAGGTTCGAGACCTACGACAGCGACCAGGACGGGTACATCGACCGCTCGGACTTCGAACAGGCCGCCGCCCGCACGACGGCGGCCTTCGGGCTGAGCGACGACGACCTGCGCGCCAAGCACTTCCACGAGCTGCTTCTCGGCCTGTGGGACCACCTCTGGGCCGTGACGGACACAAACGACGACGACCGCATCAGCCTCACCGAGTACAAGGCCGCGTTCGCGCAGGGGTTGCTGGAGCGGCCGGAGTCGTTCGACGACGGCTACGTGCCGTTCCTGGACGCGCTGCTGGCCGTCGCCGACCATGACGGCGACGGCTATCTGGGCGTGGACGAGTACGTGCGGTGGACCGGGGCGTTGCTCAACCTGCCCCGGTCCGTCGCCCGCACCGTCCACTCGCGACTGGATCACGACGGTGACGGTCTGATCAGCACCGACGACCTGCTGGCCGCGATCAGGGCGTACTACTTCTCGGAGGACCCGGACGGACCGGGTGCCTGGCTACTCGGCCCGCTCGACTGAGAACACGAAGTCCTGACGTGCCCTGGCGTCCACGGCCATCGGCAGCCGGATCCGACCCTCGTCGACCAGGCGTTTCACTGCTGGTCGGCTCAGGCCGAGTCCCTTGGTGAGCAGCTTCTCGACCCGGACCGGCGCCGGGAGCTCGAACCTGACGAAGACCTCGAGCGGATCTTTCGCGTCCTCGATGTCGTAGAACGGCAAGTCGGTGTTGAGCTCCCACGTGCCGGTCCAGTCGAGCCGGCGCTGTGCGTGCACCAGTTCGCGCACGATCGCCGGGTCGTTGTCCTCGAACCGCACCAGCCGCTCGTGGTCGAGCGCCTGGACGTGAACCCGTTCGTGGACGGGGATTTTCGACGTGCGGTCGCACCGCTCGCAGCCGATCAGCAACCAGACGTCCAGCTGTTTGCCGTTGGCGTTGACGCGGATCTTGCCGGTCGCGTGGTGCCGGGTGTGCCTGCAGTCGACGCAGGGCTTGACGACGGCGGGCAGGCCGAGTTCGCGGACGACCCAGAGCGACTTGTTTTCGGCATGGCAAATAGAACTCATGTGATTCGGTGATTCCCCAGGAGTCAGAGGCGTGCGGAAAAACCCGCACCGTCCACACGGGTGCGGGTCAGCTGCTCACTGGGTCAGGACCACATGGCCGTGACAATGGCCAACCGAGGGGTTCACCCGCAACGCAATTTCGAGCACATCGGCTCACGGTTCGCGACAGGTGGCTGGGAAACCCAGCCGGTCGACGGATGGACGCGCCGCGAGCGCACCGGTCAGGGTGATCACTCCAGACCTGGAGAGCACGGGAGATCCGGCTTGACGATGCTGCCCACCATCCAGCAGGTCCTCGACCTGGATGGCGTACGACGAGGCGAACCCGCGGTTCTCGCCGGCCTGCGCAATCTCGATCGGACCGTGCGGTGGGTGCACGTGGCCGGCGAACCGCGGTGCGGGGAACTCCTTCTCGTCACGGACAGCGCTGTGCCGCCGGACGGTGTGCAGTGGCTCGAACGCGTGGCCGCGACCGGCGTCGCGGGCGTCGTGGTCCAGACCGCCGGCGTGGTGCCGGACGAGCTGGTGCACGCGGCACAGCGGCTGGCACTGCCGCTGGTGCGGTTGGGGACCGACACCGGGCTGTCCCAGGTGACCGAGGCCGTCCTGGCGCTCGTGGCGGCGAGCCAGGTCACCGAGTCGCGCCAGTGCGAGGAGATCCACCGGCGGTTCACCGAGCTCACGAGGTCAGGGGCCGGTGCGTCGACCGTGGTCTCCCATGCGGCGGCCATGGCCAAGTGCCCGGTAGTGCTGGAGAACACCGCACATCAGGTCATCGCGTTCTCGCCGGCGGACGCGGATCTGGACGTCCTCGACGGCTGGGAGGCGTCGTCCCGGCAGATCGTCGTGAGTGGACAGACCGGTTACGACAAGGCGGGATGGCTCGTCACCCGCGTCGGCGCCGGAACGGCTGAATGGGGCCGGTTGCTGATCAGGTGCCCCGAACCGGCCACGGCCCAGGTGGTCCTCGCCGAGCGGGCAGCCGACGTGATCGCTCTGGCCCTGTTGGCGCACAAGGACGAAGATCCGCGGTTGCAGGCCCAGCACGCTCTGTTGACGGGCTTGGTGACCGGCGACATCCTGTCCGCGGCGTTCGCCGTCCGCGCCCGTGCGCTCGGAGTACCGCTGGATCAGTCGGTCGTGGTGGCCGTGGTCGTCCGCGGCCGATCTCCGCACGACCTGGCGACCAGGTTCGGCGACCTCCTCCAGGATCTGGTCTGCCTGCGCGCGGCCTTCGACGACGGCTCGCTGGGCATCCTGCTCGCCCTTCGACCGGACGACGACGTGCACGGGAGTCTGGTGCGGCTGGCGGAGGCCGTGCGGCGACGTGCGCCTGTGATCGTCGCGACGAGCGAGCCGGTGGCATCGGCGCAGGAGGCGCGCAAGGCGCTGTTGGAGGCGCAACAGGTGGCCGCGGCCGCGATTGGTGGCCGCTGGGACGTGCCGTACGTGAAACTACGTGATCTCGGGCTGCACGGGTTGATGCACCAGCTCCGCGACGACCCGCGGGTGCAGGCCCACGTCGAGCGGGAGCTCGGCCCACTGCTCAAGCCGGGGCACACCGACCTGATCGCCACCCTGAGGTCCTATGTGGACAGCGGTGGCAACAAGACCGACGCGGCCACGGCCACGAACCTGTCCAGACAGGCGCTGTACGACCGGCTGAAGCGAGTGAGCCAGCTGCTCGACGCGGACCTCGACTCGCCTCGAGTGCGGGCATCGCTGCACGCCGCGCTCTCCGCCCACGACGCGATCGGACATGGTTGACACAATGTCCAGCCGGAAATGGAATTCCACAGGATTGTCAATCACTTCGCCAGGATGAACCTTTTCAAAGCCTACTCCGTACTACCCAGAAAGAGCCCAGTCAGAAATTGGCGATCCGGGGAGTTCACGTGATTGTAGAAGAGCGCGTCGGTGTGAGTGCGATGGCCGTCGTCCGAGCCGACGGCGAGTACCGCCTGGTGGCCAATCGCCGCATCTCGAAGGGAGAGCTGCTGTTCACGATCGAAGGCGAGCTGACGACCGCACCGACTCGGTACACGGTGCAGGTCGGCCGCGACACACATGTCGACGTACCCGCCGAATATGACTTCGAAGAAATTCTCGATCGATTCTACTGGCGCTTCATGAATCACAGCTGCGACCCGACGGTTTTCGTCCGCGGGCGCGCGGTGATCAGTCTGAAACCGGTCGACTTCGGACAGGACATCACGTTCAACTACAACACCACCGAATTCGACATGGCAGAGCCCTTCTCCTGCCGATGCGGCAACGACAGGTGCACCGGCAGCGTCCGGGGCTACCGGCACGTGTCCGCTGAGGAACGCCGGCGGCTGCGCCCCTGGCTGGCCTCCCACCTGGCCGCGGGGTCGCGGTGACCGCTACCGTCCGGACCTCGACGGTCTCACTCGTCGACTTCTTCGACAGTGCCGCCCAGCAATGGCCGGATGCCATCGCTGTGGACGTGCCTCCCGCCGTTGACCGTCCGCGCCGCAGCCGGATCACGTACGCGGAGTTGCGGAACAAGTCCAGCGCGGTCGCAGAGGTCTTCGATCGGATGGTCGGCCACGGGCACGTCATTTCGATCATGCTGCCCCGCACGTCCGTCGCCCTCTACGTGTCGCAGCTCGCGGTCTTGAGGTCCAGGTCGGCGCACGTGTGTCTCGACCCCGCGTTCCCGGACGACCAGGTCCAGTTCATCCTGGCCGACTCCGGAGCGCAGGTGCTGGTCACCAACGCCGAGGGCGCCGAGCGGGCGCGGCGGATCGGCTTCCGCGGAGCCGTGATCAGGACCGACGGCCCGATCCCGCGGGTGCCCGTCGTCGACGCCCCGCGCGCGCCCGACGGCCTGGCTTACCTGATCTACACCTCCGGCACCACCGGCCGGCCCAAGGGTGTGATGGTCGGGCACGCCGGCATCGTCAACCTGATCAGCTCGGACCTGATGGAGTTCGGTCTCGGTCCCGGAGACCGGGTGGCTCAGGGCTCGTCGGCCGCGTACGACTCCTCGGTCGAGGAGGTGTGGATGGCCTTGGCGTCCGGCGCGACCGTGGTGGTGATGGATGACGAGACGGTCCGGCTCGGCCCGGACGTGGTGCCGTGGCTGCGCGACGAGCGGGTCACCGTGTTCTGTCCCCCGCCGACTCTGTTGCGGGCGGCCGCCTGCCCTGATCCGCAGACGGCGCTGCCTGATCTGCGGCTGCTGTACGTCGGCGGGGAGGCGTTGCCCGACGACGTCGCCGAACTGTGGTCGCGTGGACGGCGGATGGTCAACGGCTACGGCCCGACCGAGTGCACAGTCACCTGTTTGCGCCAGGACATCGTTGCGGGGCAACCGATCGCCATCGGCCATCCGGTACCAGGGGCGCGGGCGTGGGTGCTCGACGAGCAGCTCAGACCGGTCCCTCCGGGGCAGCAGGGCGAGCTGTGCATGTCCGGCATCGGCCTGGCGATCGGCTATCTCAACCTGCCGGAGCTGACCGCAGAGAAGTTCCCCGACCATCCGCTGGTGGGCCGGATCTACCGCACCGGTGACCTCGTGCACGCCGAGCCGGACGGGACGCTGTTCTACCACGGCCGGATCGACTCCCAGGTCAAGGTCCGCGGGTACCGGATCGAACTGGAGGCCGTCGAGACGGTCCTGGCCCGCTGTGACGGCGTGCGGGAGGCGGCATGCCGTGTCCAGGGTGAAGGTGCGTCACAGGCGATCGCGGCGCATCTCGTCGTCGTGGATCCGACGCGCCCGCCTCATGTGGAAAGTCTGCGAAGCAGGCTGCGGTCGGAACTTCCGTCCTACATGGTGCCGGCGCTGTTCGGTCTGATCGACGACCTGCCGCGCAGCGCGGGCGGCAAACTGCGCCGTGCCGACCTGCCGGTGCTCACGATGCCGGAGCGCCGCCGCCGTGGCCGCGGTGGCGGGAACGGGACGAATCCCGTCGAGAAGGCGATCGCCCTCGCGATGGGTGAGGTGTTCGACCTGGCTGACGGCGTCTCGCCGCAGGACGACTTCTTCGACGACCTCGGTGGCACGTCGCTGCAGGCGGCGATTCTCATCTCCAAGCTCCGGGCCGACCCCGCCACCGCGGCCATCACGGTGCGGGACGTCTACGAGGCGCGCACCGTCAGCGCGCTGGCACGGCGCGTCAACCCGCAAGGGCAGGCAGCACAGGAGCCGGCGCCCGAGCCCGTGGTGGCGTCCGCCCGTGACGCGGCCGCGGTGACCGCCGAACAGTCGTGGTGGCTGTTGCTGGAACTCGTTCTCCTCGCGCCCCTGGCCTACCTGGTCACCTTCGAGTTCCTGCCGTGGCTGGCGCGCCTGATCGGCCTGCTGCCGCTCGTGCTGGTCGTGCCGATCCTGCTCGCCCCGCTGAGCCTCGCCTGGACGCCGATCTCCGTGGTGATCGCCGTTCAGGTGAAGAAGATCCTGATCGGCCGCTACCAGCCCGTGCGCGCGCCGGCATGGGGTGATCTGCGCGTCCGCATGTGGATCGTGCAGCACGTCGTGCGCATCATCCCGTGGCGAAGCATTGCCGGGACGGAGTTCCAATGCATGGCGCTGCGCGCCCTCGGTGCCAGGATCGGCCAGCGCGTGCACATCCACCGCGGCGTCAACCTGACCCAGGGCGGATGGGATCTGCTGGACATCGGCGACGACGTGACGCTGAGCCAGGACGCGCACCTCGGCCTCGTCCAGTTCGAGCACGGACAGATCGTCGTCGGTCCGGTCCGGATCGGGGACGGAGCCACGCTGGACACCCGCGCGAGCATGGGTCCGGGTTCCCGGATGGGGCGCGACTCCTGGCTCGCCGCGCTGTCGTCACTGCCGTCCGGAAAGTCCCTTCCGGACGGTGAGATGTGGGACGGCGTGCCCGCCCGGCCGGTGGGTCCGGCGCCGCGGCCACCGCTCCCCGCACAGGAGGGCAGCCTCTTCTCCCCCGTTCTGCACGGTGTCGCGATGATGCTGTCCAGGACACTGCTCGTCTGGGTGCTGTCCCTCCCGGCCACCGCGGTGGCGATCGGCGTGATCCTCCACTACGGGCTCACGTTCGACTCGCTGCTCGTCGTGCTCACGAACCCGTTGTCCTACCTGAACTTCTTCGGTGTGGTCGCGGCACTGACCTGCCTGACCCTGATGCTCACGATCGCGCTGGAAGCCCTGGTGGCGCGGGCGTTGGGCCGGGTGACGGAGAAGGTCATCAGCCGCTGGAGTCCCGCGTACATCCGGATCTGGCTGAAAACCGGGCTGGTCGACTCCGCCAACAAGTGGCTGTCCGGCGGCCTGTACTGGCCGACCTGGCTGCGCTGGGCCGGTATGAAGGTGGGCCGCGGCTGCGAGATCAGCACGATCATCGACGTGGTCCCCGAGCTGGTCCACATCGGACCCGGCACGTTCTTCGCCGACGGCATCTACCTCGGCGGCCCGCGAGTCCACCAGGGAGCGGTCACGCTGGCGGAGGTCCACATCAGCGAGCGAACCTTCGTGGGCAACCACGCGGTCATCGCCGGCGGGCAAAGACTGCCGGCCGACATCCTGATCGGGATCAGCACCGTGGCCGACGACAAGACCGTGCGACCGGGCAGCTCGTGGTTCGGGCATCCTGCGTTCGAGCTGCCACAACGGGAGATCGTCCAGGTCGACCGAGCGCTCACCCACGAGCCCTCGCTGATCCGGCGGATCAACCGGCTGTTCTGGGAATGGCTGCGGTTCACCCTGCCCATCGCCCCGCTGGCCGTCCTGACCGTGTGGTTCTGGGGTGTCGCGTTCGCAGCGAGAACCTTGCCGTTCACGGTTTTCCTGACCGTTGGCGTCGCGGCGGTGACGCTGGGCGTCGCGTTGCTGCCGTGCCTGATCGTGCTGGCGATGAAGTGGCTGCTGCTGGGCAAGGTTCGACCTGGCGTCCATCCGTTGTGGTCGTGCTGGTGCAGCCGGTGGGACTTCCTGTACGTCGCCTGGGGTGTCATCGCCAGTGGCACTCTCGCCGCCCTCGAAGGCACCCTGCTGCTGGCGGTCTACCTGCGCCGGATGGGCATGAAGATCGGCAAGCGCGTCGTGCTCGGCGACGGGTTCGCTCAGGTCGTCGACCCGGACATGCTCCAGTTCGACGACGGTGCCACCGTCAACGCCATGTTCCAGGCACACACCTTCGAAGACCGCGTCCTGAAGATCGACCGAGTCGTGGTGGGAGCGAACTCCACCTTGGCGCACGGCACTGTTCCGTTGTACGGCGCGGACATCGGTGAGGGTGCGTACGCCGCGACCCACAGCGTGGTGATGAAACACGAACACCTGCTGCCGCACACGCGTTACGAAGGTGCACCGACTCGAGCGCAGGCATGACCGCCCCGGTGCGGTCAGAACCGCTGTTCGATCTCCTTCACCGCGGCCGCCGCGATCTCAGCGGCGGCCCGCCGCGGCGAAGGAGCTTCGATGACCTCGCGGACGAGGCGGCGCATGTTCGTGGCGATCTTCGCGAACGCGGACTCCGCGGTGGCCTCGATGTCACCGAACAGCGTCCACCACCACCAGGAGTTCGTGGCGGAGTTCGCCACGACGTCCGGGATGACCAACGCATCGATCAGGGCTTCCGCTTCTGCCGTCACCGGCATGTTCGCGGCTTCGACGATCAGCTTGGCGCGCACGGACGTCACGTTGCCCGCGTTGATCGCGTAGCTCGTCGCGGCCGGGACCAGGACGTCCGCCTCGACGTCGAGCCACTTCTCGCGGTCGAGCTGGAGGTCAGCGGGCCGCAGCTGCGTGCGGTCGATGCCGGCGTGCGCATCCCGGGACAGCAAAAGGGTTTCCACGTCGAGGCCGTCAGGGTTGGCTACTACACCGTGGACATCAGCCAGCCCGACGACCTTGACGCCCGCCTGTGCGAGGTAGCGGGCCGTGGCGCCGCCCATCGAGCCGAAGCCCTGCACGAACACGGTGGGGTTCTGAAGCTGAAGGTGCTCGATGCCGGCCAGCGCGGCTTCCGCGACGCCGTAGCCGCCGACCAGTTCGTCCAGGCTGACGCCGTCGACCGTGACGTTGAAGGCGTCCGCGAGACGTTGGCGGGCCTTCTGCTCGTCGTCCAGCAGCGGGTACACGGCCTGGATCGACGACTGCAGGCCGATCTTCGCGATGGCCCGGTCGATGGTCGACTGCCGGAGCCCGAGGTCCTCCCCCATCGTCCAGAACCGCTCGATGTAGGGAGACATGGCGAACAGGTACGCCGTGAGGACCTCTTCGGCCCGCGGGTCGTACGGGTCGAAGTCGATGCCGCCCTTCGCGCCCCCGAGCGGCACGTAGCGCGCCTCGGGGTCGTAGTTGAGGGCCTCCTTGGCGGTCATCCCCTCGGCCAGTCCGCGCACCTCGTCGAGGGTGCAGCCGGCCCGCATGCGCAGGCCGCCGCTGCTCACCCCGCGCACCAGCCGGTCGATGACGAGGTAGCCGCGCGCCTGCGTGGCCGGATCGGTCCAGGTGACCTGGAGATAACTCATCGCCTACACCCCTTGACTTCAGCCTATGACCGCGGTCACATGGTCCGGCCAAATAACTGACTGACGACTCAGTTAATCATCTGGAGGGCCCGTGAGCGAGGTACAGCCTCTCAGCGGCAACTGGCTCAGCGAACGCACCCACCTGCGCAAGTCACTCCGCCGGGTGGACGTCACGTTCTACCTGCTCTGCACCCTCGTCGGCCTGGACACGATCGGCAGCGTGGCCGCCAACGGGCCGCAGGGCCTCGTCTGGATGGTGATCCTGGCGGTGGTGTTCTTCCTGCCGTACGGGTTCCTGACCACCGAGCTGGGCACGGCGTTCCCGATCGAGGGCGGCCCGTACGTGTGGACCAAGCTCGCGTTCGGGCGCCTCGCCGCCGGGATCAACCAGGTCCTGTACTGGCTGTCCAACCCGCTGTGGCTGGGCGGCACGCTGTCGATCATCGCGGTGACGACGTTCGAGACGTTCTTTTTGCCGTTGGGCATGGTGGGCAAGCACATCGCGGGCCTCGTGTTCATCTGGATCGGCGTGCTCGCCGTGGCGGCGTCGTTGCGGATCGGCAAGTGGGTGCCCATCGCGGGCGCGTTCGCGCGGATCGTGCTGCTGGGCTTCTTCACGCTGTCGGTGGTGGTCTACGCGGTTCGCAACGGCGTGCAACCGTTGTCCGGCGGGGACTTCGTGCCGACGTGGGCCGGGTTCGTGGCGCTGGTGCCCGTGCTGATCTTCAACTACGTCGGGTTCGAGCTGCCCTCGACCGCGACGGAGGAGATGACCGACCCGCAGAAGACCGTGCCGTTCGCGATCCTGCGGGCGGGCATCGCGTCGTTCCTGTTGTACGGCGGGCCGATTCTCGGGATTCTGCTGGTGGTGCCTGCCTCCCAGATCCAGGGGCTGGGCGGGTTCATCGACGCGGCCAAGCAGGTGATGACCGTGTACGGCGGATCTGTCGCTGCGGACGGAACCGTGACGCTGACCGGTGCTGGCGCCGTACTGGGCACCGTGTGCGCGGCCGGGTTGATCATCGGCGTGCTGACTTCCGGTGTCTCGTGGGCGATCGGCGCACACCGGGCGCAGGCGGTCGCGTGTGCGGACGGCGCCGGGCCTGCGTATCTGGGTCGTCTGTCTTCTCGCTACGGCACGCCGTTGCGGGTGAACGTCCTTTCCGGACTGCTGGCGTCCGTCGTGCTGGTGACGGCGTTGAACCTGACGGGCGGCAACTCCGAGAAGTACTTCACCGCCGGGCTCGCGCTGGTGATCTCGACGACGTTCATCAGCTACCTGCTGACGTTCCCGTCGATGCTGGTGCTGCGGCGTAAGCTGCCCGACGCGGTCAGGCCGTTCCGTGCTCCTTTTGCGTTGCTGACAACGGTTCTGACGACCGGACTGGTGGCGTTCACCGTGGTCGTGCTGATCTGGCCGGTGGAGCTGCCTGCCGCTTTTGCCGGCGAGCGGACGGCTTACACGTTGTCGCAGGTGGTTCCGCTGCTGATCGTGATCGGCATCGGTTTCCTCTTCTACGCGCTGGGTGCGCCTACCCGTGCGTTGGACCGGGAACTGCACCGGGACTTCATTTCGACATCTGGATGAGGAACTCCGCGTTGCTCCCGGTCTTGCGCAGTCCTTCGAGAAGCACGTCGATCTCGCGCTCGGCCATGGCCCGGCGCATCACGTCCGTGATGGCGAGCTCCTGCGGGGAGACCAGCAGCTCCGCCTTGCGCGTACTGGACTGGTGGAGGTCGACCGCCGGGTAGACCCGCTTCTGGGCTGCCTTGCGGTCGAGCTTCAGCTCGGCGTTGCCGGTGCTCTTGAGCTCCTCGAAGATCACCGTGTCGGCCAGCGACCCGGTCTCGACGAGCGCGGTGGCGAAGATCGTGAGGCTGCCACCTTCCTCGATGTTCCTTGCGGCACCGAGAAACTGCTTCGGCGGAGTGAGCGCTGTCGAGTCGACGCCGCCGCTGAGGATGCGGCCGCCGTTGGGCGCGGCGAGGTTGTACGCGCGGCCAAGACGCGTGAGCGAGTCGAGCAGGATCACGACGTCCTGCCCGTCCTCGACGAGCCGCTTGGCCCGTTCCACGGCCAGTTCCGCGGTGGCGACGTGCTCCCTGGGGTGCTCGTCGAACGTGGAGGTGAACATCTCGCCCGGAATGCTCGTCCGCATGTCCGTGACCTCTTCGGGCCGTTCGCCGACGAGCGCGACGATCAGGTGGCACTCGGGGTTGTTCTTGGCGATGGCCTGCGCGATGTGCTGCAGCACAATGGTCTTGCCGGCCTTGGGAGGCGCCACGATGAGCGCCCGCTGCCCCTTGCCGACGGGCATGACCAGGTCGATGGTCCTGCTGGTGAGCTCGTACGGGTCGTGCTCCAGTCGCAGTCGCTCGTTGGGGTAGAGCGGCGTCAGGTCCGCGAACCTGGGCCTGCGGTGGGGCTTGCGCCCGTTGACGGTGTCGACGCTGACGAGCCGGTCGCCCTGTGCCTCGCCGCTGATCTGGTCGCCGCGGCGCAGGTCGTGCTGCTTGACGAGGCTCTGCGGAACTTGCGGCCCGTCAACGAGAAATGCCTTCTTGTTGCGTATGTCGAGTACACCGATGTGCATCGGTCTGTCCTTTCAGGAGGGTTGCTTGAATGGCGCCTCGTCGACTCCGCACGCAGGGTGTGGTGGAGGAGAGCGCTGCAGATGCGTTCGGAGGCATCTGATGTGGGTCCGCCAGCGTGAGAAACTGGGGATGTGCACTGCGGACTTCGGATGGTCCAGCAGCTGGTCGGAACTTACGTGCGCTCGGTGCGCACCGCCGGTTACAAACGGACTGTAGCAGACAACGTCGAGAGCGCGCTTGTTATTCCGCGCACTTCTTCCACGACAGCCGGAACGTCGTGGTCACGCTGGAGTCGGTCGAGTCCATGGTCATGAAGCTGGCCGTGCCCTTGCCGTTGACCTTCAGCTCGGCCTCGATCGTCAACGGCTTGCGGTCCTTGCACGGCCCGTGGACGACGCCGTCCGGCCGGTCGGTGACGTGCCAGTTGTCGCTCATCGGCGCCTGATACGTGTGCCTGCTGTGCCGCGTCGGGAACCCCGGGAAGTGGTAACTGTTGCGCGCGGTGCCTTTCGCGCCGTCGGTGAGGTGCGCGAACCCGCGGAAATCCGTCGCCGCGATGCCGTACGTGTACCCCGGCACATGGTTGATCCGAAGCGCGATCGTGCAGCTCTTCTTGGCCTCACTGCCGTTGCCCTGCACCAGGAAGTCGCTGTACGTCACCGTGAACGCCTCGTTGTCCTGCGACATCGCGACGGTCGTGGTGTTGGCACGACAGCCGGTGCCGCTGACGCTCACCACCTCGACCGTCACCGGGCCGGGAGGCGGGACGAGCGAAGCCAGCAGTGCCACCACAGCCAACATCGAGGCCTCCTCACGTCGCTGTGGGAGAACCTATCGGGCTCGGCAATCACGCAAACGGACGAGCAGAGCCCGCGCGTCCTCCCGCATCAGCTCGCTCCACCGGGCGAGATCGCGTGCGGCGCCGCGCCGCACGTGCCACGGCGCGGTCTCGTCCCACGCCACCGCCCGCGCGATCACCGATCCCACCTCCCGCTGATCCCGCCGCATCTTCACCAACGCACGCGCACAGCGCATCCGCACCACGGGGTTCGGCTCACTCATCCCCATCGCCTGCAACGACGACACCACCCGAGCCGAGTCGATTCCACCAATACGCCGCAACACCTGCACGCGCCGCATGGGATCCGCTTGCTCAACCAGTCCGGTGAGAACGGTCAACGCCTCGGCGCGGGCGGACCTCTCAGCCTGGTGGAGGATCACGGCCGCCTTCGCTCGTGTCAGGGCCGGGAGCTGGGAATCAGCGATCATCGCACGGGCAGCCAGTGCCGCGCGTCTTCTTCCCGTCGCGCTGAAATCGGTCAAGTGCCCGGCCGCCCGGACACGCATCGCCGGCCGCTCTCTCGGGTCGGTGGCAACCTTCTCGAGCACCTGCACGCCAGCGGCTCGGTCTTCGGGCGTGCACAGCCCGAGCCTCCACGCCGCCCGAACGCGTGCGGTGACCAGCTCGCCGGCGTCATCGCGGACCCCACGGACAACGTCCAGCTTGCCGGCAGTGAACTGACCATCGATGCGCCGCCACGAAGGTGTAGCGCACAGGACCTCTTTCGCAGCGGCGCTCAGTTCCGCGTTGATGTGGTCCAGCAGGCGTGCGGCTGCGTACCGCACCCGGAACGGCAGACTCTCGTCCTCGACCTCGGTAACCGCCTCGTCGTGCACGCGCCACCAGTGCGCCTGACCCGTTTCCGCGAGAGCCGACCGCGCGGCTCGTCCCTCGATGCGCTCGAGAACCGCGACCGACTCGGACTTGAAGACGCACGACACCCCGAAGAGCGCGACCGCGGCCCTCGCGCGTTCTCCGGAAGTGGTCTCCGGTGCCGCGATGACATCGCGGATCTCCGCGACAACCTCGTCGCGCAATGGCAGGTCGTCCCACTGGTCACGGGACGGCACCCGGTTGTCGATCGGGATCGAGCGATCGTGCAGCCGCGAACGCTCCAGATCGGTGCGCACCCGGCGAGGCAGCGTGGTGATCAACATTCGCCACGCCTTCGCGCTCACGTCCGGACTGCGCAGAATCCCGGCCACCGCCCGCTCATAGCGTGGCGTTAGCGGACGCAGCAGCATGTGCAGCCGCTCCAGCACCTGCGCGCGCTCCTCCAACGGGATGTTCGGATCCTCCGCGAGACGCCACTGGGTCGCCATCGACGACGCGCTCTTCCTCCGATCGAGCTGGGCGAGCCGCAAAGCCGCACTGCCGCGTTCATCGGCTGGTGCGTTGCCGTTGTCGATCACAGCCTGCAGTGAGCCGGTCACCTCGTCCAGTGCGGACTTCTCCACCAACACCAGGTAGTAGAGCGCCCACTGCCATGTCCAGTAAGGCAGCAAGTCGTCCTTTACCAGTCGGCGCAGTTCGGCGCGGTCCCCGAGCACGGCAGCAGCCATGATCAGGTCCATCGAGATGAGCGCGCCACCGGTCAGCTGAGCACGAAAACGGCCTGCCATGTCAACATTTGCCGAGCGCAGCTCGCTGACAAGGCTCTTCAGCTTGTCGAACTGGAAGTAACGCGTCGTGGTCACGAGCAGATCCGCGGCACTGTCGAGATGCGTCGGACGCCGGGAGGCCAGGAGCACGGCCGCCTCGGCCCGCGCGTCGCGAGCGAGGCCGGGGAAGGCCACCAGACGTTCCAGAGCCGTCAGCACGTCCTCGTCGTCGCCGTGTCCCAGCTTCTCCAGCGCCAGCACGGCTTTCCACGCCCGCTGGACCGAAGTCCGTTCGTCGGTGAGGACTTTCCGCAGCGCTTCCGCCAGCACTCGGCGCGGGCCAGGTCCGGTGGAGGCGTGATAGGAGACGACGTAGGGAAAGTCCGTGATCATCGTGGTCCCGGTGATGATCTGACGCAGTTCCTCGGCCGACTCCCGCTCGAAACGGCCGCCGAGCGCGCTGAGCCCGTTCGCGGCGGTGATCCGGATCCGCATCGATCGCCGCACGCCACGAGCGGCTGTTCGCAGAATGTCCGCGGCTTCCTCTGACCGGCGGCCGTCCTGCGCCGACACCGCGGTGGCCAGGTCGAACATCACGTCTCCGGCCGCTTCCGGCGACCGGGCGCAGTCCAGGAGCGCCTCCAGCGCCTCGTCACCGGCTCCGGTCCGGACGAGCTCTCGGTAGGCACCAGGCATTGCCAGCGGCCGCAGGTGTGCGATCACCCGCGGGTGGTGGTCCGGTCCCGACCTGATGAGCGTGTTGGCAGCGCGGCAACGGACGTCGGCGTCCACATCTGGGTCGGCGAGCAGATCGTGCAGAGCCCGCAGCGCTTGTTCTCGGTAGGGCTCGCCGAGATCCACGAGTTCGTCGAGGACGGTGACGTGATCGTGGGAGCCGAGTGGTGCGCAGGCACCGGACAAGGCGGCCGCCGCTTCGTCGCGAAAGGCTGGACCGACCTTTCCGATGGCAGCCGCCGCACGCCGGACGTTGTTCCAGTTCTGGTGGCGTTCACTGATCATCTGCCGCAGGCCGGCGAGCGCGACCTCGCGGTGCGGCCCGTACGTGACCAGGTGACCGAGCAGGACCGAGCGGTCCAGATCGCGGACCGCACTGCCGACGAACGCGGCTGTCAGCTCGCCTGCCGTCTTCCTGTGGTCTGGTCCCAGCTCACCCAAGGCCCTTGCCGCGGCGACCCGGCCGTAGGCATCCCGGCGCGGTTCGGTGAGCCGCGCGGTCAGTTCGGCGGCCGCCAGGTCGAGGTGGGTTGAACTGATCGAGGCCAGGCCGAGCGCGGCGTCGGACCACACGAAGTAGGTGGACGCCGGACTGCGCAGCAACGCGAGGAAGTGGCCGGCGCAGACGTCCGCGAACTCCGGACCGATCTCCAGCAGGCCGGTCGCAGCTTCGACGACGTGCTGTGGCGGTGCGTCCACATCGGACAAGGTTCGGGTCAGGACCCCGATCGCGAACGTGCGTGCTTCCCCGTCGAACGCGGCCAGGATCACGGCGGCAGCGCGGACCGATGGACCAGAGGCGTCGAGATCCGCGAGCACCGCGCGGAGCCCGCGCTCAGCGGCTTCGCGTTCGCTGGTTCCGCACTGCGCCAACGCTTCCGCCGCCATGAGCCGGTCCGGCACCGAGGCCTGTGGCTCATCCACCAGGTCGTGCAGGAACCGGACGGCATCTGGTGTGTGCGGGCCGCGGACGCGCACCGCCAGTGCCGTGGCGGCCTCCGCTCGTGAGCTCCAGGGCGCGTCGGCACAGTTCATCAGGCGGATCAGCCACCGAGCCAGGCCCGGGAACCGGGTGGCGCGCGAAGCCTCGGCGAGGATGTCGGCTGCGTGGTAGTGCGTGGTCATGGCCCAGTCCCAGACGGTCGCGAAGAACGCCTCCGTTCTGGCTGCCGAAGCCGGCAGGTGGTGGGCCAGCAGGCGACCCGCGAGGAGGTGCTCGCCACCGGTGCCCTGCTGCAGCCAGTCCAGCAGGCGGTCGGCTTCACACGGGTGCAGCCGGGCGTGGTGCAACAGCACGGCTCGGGCGAAGCGGCCCGCGTCATGGGCGTCGGCGGCGTGCAGCAGATCGGCGAACACGGTGGGACAGAACTCGTCGGGCAGTTCGCGGGCGCAGGACGTCGCGGCGAGGTGTTCGGCGAAGCTGTGGTGCAGGAAGGCGAGGTCCTCGCCGCGCAGGACGAACGGGCCGACCGAGAGCAGGTAGTCGGTCAGTTGTTCTTGCCACGACGTTGAATCCGGGACCTCGTGCCGAGTCACCCAGGTGCGCGCGGCGTGGACGAGCGAGGTCTCGGTCTCCAGACGGGTGCGCGCCAGGTGCTCCAGGAGTTTCTCGCGGTCGAAACGGTCCGGCTGGTCGCGACGGATGTGCGCGAGATAGGTCTCGTAGAGGGAGTACTGGTTGCCGGGCAACGGTTGTGCGCTGTACTCACCGAAGATGATCGCGGCGATCGTGGCCAGCAGCGGGACCTGGACGAGTTCGTCGAGGTGGGCTTCGCGGATCTGCCGGAGGAACCGTTGTGCGTCGGCTTCGGGGAACCAGTTGGCAGCGAAGCGTCGCAGCGCCACAGAGTCGAAGGGCTGCAACTCGTAACGGACCGCGCCGATGCGGTGCAGCGGGGCGAGGGCGCCGCCTTCGGTGGGACGGGTGGTGAGCAGGATTCGGTAGGTTCCGTCCGATGCCCAGGCCGCGAGGGCGCTGACCAGGCGCAGACGCTGGCCGGTGTCGGCGACCTCGTCCAGTGCGTCGACGATCAGCAACCAGCGGCAACCGACCGCGCGGCCCGTGAAGAGGTCCCGGTCGACCGGTTCGCGCAGGAGCGGGCCGTACTCCGCAGCCGCGCTGTTCGCCAGCGCTTGGGCGAACGGCACGTCGAGGTGGGCGGCGAGGGTGCGGGCGGTGATCTTGAGCGGGACGACCGGTTCGGACAGCGGAGCTTCGTCGCGCCGCGTCCAGTGCCCGGCGATGTCCGCAGCCAGGCGCAGGGCCAGGGTGGACTTGCCGAGGCCGGGGCCGCCGGTGACGACGAGGTGCGCGTCGCCGTCGAGAGCCTCGTTCACCCTGCGGGACGGCGGGCGGACGGTGATCCGCACGACCGGACGGGCCGGAGTCTCGATCAGTCTGCCATCGTCGTCGAGTACTGGACCCTGGCGTGGTTGTTCGGGTTCCTCGACCGCGCTGCCGAGGTCCTGGCGGACGTAGACGGTGTCCAACGACGGTTTGCGCGCGCCCGGCAGGCGGTACGGGCTTTCGTGCGCGGCCTGAATCTGCGCCCACAGCAACGACCGGATCTCCGGCGGTGGCTGCTCCGCCTCAGCCCACGTCCGCGGCGTCGCGAAGGTGGGTCTGGGCTCCTTGCCCGTGTGGAGGTGCACGTCGCCGTGGACGTTGTTGGCCTGGAACACCGTGCCGATGACATCGCCTGTGGTGAAGTCCAGGTCGTCGTGCGCCATCGGGGGATGGTCCCACGAACCGGCCGTGCATTTTGTGCCAAATCAAGGACGTTATCCGCCCGCCAGATCCCCCACCACGTGCAGCACGGTCGGCCGATCGGCGGTGAACGCCTTGCGCAACGCGGACGCGAACCTGTCCTCGTCGTCCACGGTCAGGCCATGGCAGTTGAGCCCCTTGGCAACGCGAGCGAAGTCGACGCCGGGCAGGTTCACGCCGTGAACGGGTTCGCTGCGGTCCACCATCTCCCGCCGGATCTCACCGTATCCACCGTTGTCACAGATGATCACCGGTAGAGCAAGGCGTTCCTGGGCCGCGGTGGCGAGTTCGGGAAGGGTGAACATCACACCGCCATCACCGTGCAGCGCAACGACTTGGCGGTCCGGCGCGCCCATCTTGGCGCCGATGGCCGCCGGCAGGCCGTAGCCGAGCGTGCCGAACCCGGTGGGGTACAGGAAGCTGGCCGGGCCCTCCAGCGGCAGGTTCGACAAAGTGCCGTAGTAGCAAGCCATTGCGCTGTCGGCGGCGACGATGGCGCCCGCTGTCAGGACTTCCTGCATGGCTTCGACCAGCGGGAGCCAGGTCGCGCCTTGGGAACGGGCGTGCTTGCGGAAGAGCTTTTGCCAGCGTGCGGCGCGCTTTGCCGCTTCCTGGCCGCCGTTGCCCTTGCCGAGACGTTGGTTCAGGGCTGTGACGGTGGCCTCGGCGTCGCCCACGAGGCGGTAGTCCGGGAGGGCGTTGGTGATCATCTGGGCCGGGTCGACGTCGATGCGGATCAGGTCGCCGGGGAACTTCAGCGGGCCGTTCCAGAGGTCGGTGGAGGCCAGTTCGGTGCCGATGGCCAGGACCACGTCGCACTCGGCCACGAACTCGGCCACTGCCTTGTGGTGCAGGCCCGCGCCGATGGAGAGCTGGTGGCGTTCGGAGAAGGTGCCCTTGCCGTTGGCGGTGGCGACCACCGGGGCGCCGAGGCGTTCAGCGAGGGCGGTGATCTGCTCGGCCGCGCCCTTCGCGCCGCCGCCGATGATCAGGCCTGGGCGCGCAGCGGAGTTGAGGCGGCCTGCTGCTGCGGCGATGGTGACGGCGTCGGCCGCCGGGTGGGCGACGAGGACCGGGGGCACGTCGCTGACCTTGTCGGTGGCGTCGATGAGGTCGAGCGGGATTTCCAGGTGCGCCGGGCGGGGGCGGCCGGAGGTCATGTGCGCGAAGGCTTGTGCCACGGCCAGTGGGATTTCGGCGACGCTGTGCACGCGGTTGGAGTAGCCGATGGCGGCTTCCAGGGCGGCGCTCTGGTCGCGCACCTCGTGCAGGGTGCCGTTGCCGCGGCCGGGGTGCTTCAAAGGCATGCCCGGCGAGATGAGCAGCACTGGCACGGAGTCGGAGTACGCCTGGGTCACCGCGGTCATGGCGTTGAGCACGGCCGGGCCACTCGTGGTGAGGCAGACGCCGACCTTGCCGGTGACGCGGGCGTAGCCGTCGGCGGCGAAACCGGCGCCCTGCTCGTGGCGGGGCGTGACGTGCTTGACGTCGTGCTCGGCCAGGTAGCGGTAGATGCCGAGGTTGTGGGTGCCTGGGATGCCGAACACCAGCTCGGTGCCGTGCGCGACGAGTGCGCGCACCAGCGCGTCACCCCCGCTGATGCGAGGAACGGTCATGCTCATGCCACGCAGAGTCCGCTCGATTTGTTCAACGTGTCCCCCGAAGGGATGATCAGCGCGTCGACGGCCAGCACGCCGTCTGGCCCCACGCGCACGGGGTTCAGCTCGATCTCGGCCAGGTCGGGTCTGGCCGCGAGCGTCGCGGAGACCTGGGCGATCACCTCGGCCAACGCTGCCACGTCGACGGGCGGCGCGCCACGCCGGCCGGACAGGAGCGGGGCAGAGATGAGGCGTGCCAGCATGTCCCGCGCTGTGGCGGGGGTCACGGGCGCGAGCTCGAGCGCGGTGTCCTTGAACAACTCTGCGTGGATGCCGCCCGCCCCGACGAGGATCACTGGGCCGAACGAGTGGTCCCGTTTCGCGCCGATGATCAGTTCGACGGTGTGCTCGCGCGTGTCCATCTCCTCGAGGACGTACGTGCCGGAGCCGAGCCTGGTCTCCATCTCCTCGAAGGCGGTGGCCGGGTCGGTGAGGTCGAGCCGGACGCCACCGTGCTCGGTCTTGTGGGCCAGCCAGTCGGCTTTGAGCGCGTACGGGCCGTGCAACGTGGTCGCCTTGACCTCGGCGGCGCTCGTGACGGCGTGCGCCTTGGGGAACCTGACGAAGCTGAGCAGCTCGCGGGCGGCGAGGTAGCCGGACCGGAACGGCAGGCTCGCGCAGGGGTCCCCTCCGAAGGGGTCCCCTGATTCAATTCTCCCAGCCACCCCTGACAATTCCGGGCCGCTCAACAGTCCGGCGGCCGATCGGGACAGCGCTCCGAGACGGGCCGCGTGACCGAGCGCAGCCACGGAACGCTCGATCGTGTGCTGCACCGGCACGCCGCCGGCCCTGAGCTTGCGCACCGCCGCGGAGTCCGCGCACATGCTGTGCACGGTGATCAGGACGCCGGTTTCCCTTGCCAGGGCACAGATCTGCGCGGCGACCTCGACCTCTTCCGAGGCCAACGACGGCGTGTCCGCTCCGTAGCTGCCGAAGTAGCCGGACAACACGACGGTGTCGACCTCACCTCCGCGCGCGAGAGCGTCGATCCGGCGGGCGTAGTTCCGGAGGTCCTGCTCTCCCGCGCCGGCCAGGTCGATCGGCCGGACAGGCACCGACAGCCCGGCCTGCACCGCCAGGTCCGCCGCGATCGCACCCTGCCCACCGGAATCCGAGATGATCCCGACCCTGCGCCCGCCCGGCACTCCCGAAGACAACACCGCCGCCACGTCCACCAGCGCGGCCGGCGTCGTCACCCGCACCGCACCGGCCCGTCTGCACGCCGCGTCCACAACGTCCAAAGAGGACGTGAGCGCGCCGGTGTGCGAAAGAGCGGCTTCCTGCGCGGCTCTCGACGAGCCAACCGTCAGCAGCACCACCGGTTTCCCGGCCGCGCGCAGCTCCGACATCGCCGTGACGATCCCCGGCCCGAAGCTCTCCAGATAGAGCCCCACGACCGTGGTCAGTTCGTGCGAACCCAGCTCCAGCAACGCTTCCGTCGCCGTCACGTCGGCCTGGTTGCCGACCGACACGAACCGCGACACCCCGAGTCCGGACTCGGCCGCGAGCCCCGCGATCTCCAGGCCGACCTGCCCGCTCTGCGACACCACGCCCAGCGAACCGGGCTGGAACTCGCCCCAGGCCAGGTGCAACGACGTCGCCGCGTCGAACACGCCCAGGCAGTTCGGCCCGAGCAGGCGCGCCCCGGCCTCCCGGATCCGCCCGATCACGCGATCGTCGATGCCCGCGGTGATGCCGACGAACCCGCGCACGCCAACTGCCAAAGCCTCGTCCACCACTGCGGGCACGTGCGCGGCAGGCACCGCCAGTACGACAAGCTCAGGCGCCTCGGACAGTTCCGACAGCGACCGCACGGTGGGCTGCGAGAGAACCGAGCCGCCGCCGTGGTTCACGAGGTGCACGGCCCGGCGGTCGCGCCCGGTCAACGCACCGCGCGCCAGCCAGTGGCCCCACTTGGCTGGGTCGTCGCTGGCACCGACGACCGCGACGGACGAGGGATCGGAGAAGATCATCTCGCACCGAGGCCGCGGGAGATGATGAGGCGCTGGATGTCCGAGGTGCCTTCCTCGATCTCCTCGAGCTTGGCGTCGCGCATCCAACGCTCGACGGGATATTCGCGCGAGTAGCCGTAGCCGCCCAAGGTCTGCACGGCGGCGTGCGTGCACCACATCGCGTTCTCCGAACCGACGAGCTTCGCCATCGCCGACTCCTGCGCCACGGCGTACCCCTCGTCGTACAACGTCGCCGCGCGCACGGTCAGCAGGTGCGCGGTGTCGACGCGCGTGGCCATGTCCGCGAGCCGGAACGCCACCGCCTGGTGCTGGACGATCGGCACGCCGAACTGCACGCGTTCCCGCGCGTAGTCGGTCGCGAAGTCCAGCGCCGCTCGCGCCAGCCCCGTGGTGGCCGCGCCGATGAGGATGCGCGAGGCGTCGAACGTGCGCATCAGGCCCGCGAACCCCTGGCCTTCCTCGCCAAGACGATTCTCGACCGGCACGCGCACGTCGTCGAGGAACACCTCGGCGTTGACGATCGCGCGCTGGCCCATCTTCTGGAACGGCGGCCCGACCTTGAGGCCGTCGGTGTCGCGCGGCACCACGAACGCCGTGACACCCTTGGCGCGCTTCGCCGGGTCGACGGTCGCGAAGATGACGAAGTACTCGGCGTAGGGCGCGTTGGAGATCCAGGTCTTCTGTCCGTTGAGGACGTATTCGTCGCCATCTCGTTTGGCCGACGTCTGGATGCTCGCCGCGTCCGACCCGCTGCCGGGCTCGGTGACGGCAACGGCGGTGAGCGGCGGTTTCTGAGTCCCGAGTGGACTGAGGAAGCGCTCTTGCTGCTCAGGCGTGCCGAGGTGCTCGATCGGAGCGCTGAAGAAGCCGTTGGACGTGACCAGGTTGCCGATGCCGATGTCGCCGTGGCACAGCTCCTGCTGCACGAGCACCTGGGTGAGCAGGTCGGTGACGCCACCGCCGCCGAACTTCTCGGGGATCATGAAGCTCGTCAGCCCGAGCCGCGCCGCCTTCTCCCACACGTCGAGCGGCGACTCGGTGTCGGCCTCGTCGACGGCGCGCCCCCGCGGACGGATCTCCTTGGCGGCGAACTCGCGAGCCAGCTCGACGAACTGCTCCTGTTCGGCCGTGAGCCGCAGGCCGTCCCGGACGGTCCGCCCCATCTCGCACTCCTAAATTGACTGACGAATCAGTTATTCACGATCCATCGGGCAGCCTAGTTGTGTCAAGACGCATCGGAAGTGCGCGAACGGGTGACTGTTAGCGTCCAGGGGTGGAGATCGTTGATGGTCCGCGAATCGTGTCCAAGCCAGAGATCCACTATGTCGGCATCCGGGTGACGACCCCGTTCGGCGGCATGCTCGCCGTGCGCAACTCGTTGCTGGACGAGCTCGCCGCCGCAGGCCCCGGCCTCCTCTTCCACCGGCTGCACGTGATCGACATGAACGGGCCGATGGACATGGAGGTCGGCCTGGTCGACGGCCCGCCCACCGAGCAGGCGCGCCCCGGTGTGCTGCCGGCCGGGCGGTACGCGAGCCTCACGTACGTCAACCACGCGCGCCAGGCGAACAAGCTGCTGCTGGAGTGGGCGCGCGACCACGGGCACGCGCTGGACCGGTGGGACGGGTCGGCAGGTGACCACTTCGCGTGCCGGTACGAGGCGTTTCTGACCGATCCGCGGGTGGAGCGGATGAAGACGAAGTGGCAGGTGGAGTTGAACATCCGGCTGGCGGACGCATGACGGACTGGCTCACCCGGTATCGGAACGGGCAGCGCGACCAGGTGTGGCACGAGCTGGGCCTGCTCGGCGGTGAGTCCGGCCGGATCGACGAGGCACGAGCCGTCTGCGACGAGATGGCGCAGCGCGCGCGGCAGAACGTCGAGGCCATCGTGGAGCGGCTGACCGAGGACGGATTCCGGTTCCACGACAACAACGACGCGCAGACCCCGGCAACGCCCCACACGCCGCCCACCGACGACGCGGCCGCGCACGTCGCGTGGCTGGAACAGCACATCGGCTCCGTACCTCTGACGCTGTCGTCCTGGGTGCGGATCGTCGGCGATGTGTGGCTCGTCGGCACGCACCCGGAGTGGCCCACCTCGGCCGGCGCCGATCCGTTGGTGATCGAGGTCGAGGGGTCCCGCTACCCCGGCTCGTCGATGCGGAAGTTCGTCGAAGAGGAGTGGAACGAACGGGACGACTCCGAGCCGTTCGTGCTCGTGGTGGCGCCGGACCAACTCCACAAGGACAACGTCAGCGGCGGCTCGCCGTACGGAATCGTCCTGCCCGACGGCGGCGCGGACGGCCTGTTCTGGCAGGAGGGCGTCACCACGCCGTTCGTCTCCTACCTGAACTGGGCCTTTCAGAACGGCGGTTTCCCAGGGCCCGACGATGACGGACAGCGGATCAGGGACCGCCTGGCCCAGGACCTGCTGCCACTCTAAAAGGTGCCCCGCACGAACAACCCGGGCGTCTCGGCGGCCGGCTTCTCCCACCGAGTCGCGTAGTGGTCGAGGAAGATCTGCCCGACCAGCTCACCCCGCGTCCGCACCCCGGTCTTGTCGAAAATGGACTTGAGGTGGTCCTGCACGGTGTACGGCGACATGCACAGCGCCTTGGAGATCTCCTTGGTAGGACGACCCTGGATGCACTGCATCGCCACCAGCGCTTCGCGATCGGTCAACCCGTACGCCAGCGCCACCACGGGCGCCACGTCCTGCGGTGTGGCGGGATGGATGATCACCGCAGTGCGACCGTCAGAGCCAAGACGCGTGCCGTACAACAGCAACCAGGTTCCTGAGCGCGTGCGGACGCGGGCGCGCGCGGCCAGTTCGAGCGGATCCGTGCCGGGCGGAATGACGCGAGCACGAGCGGCGACGGACTGCACGATCTTCGACGAGCTCGGCACGTCGGGTGCGGGGTCCTCGACGAGCTCGCCGATCCAGCGTTCCGCGGCCGCAGAGGTCGACTCGGCGTTGCCGTCCGCGTCGAACACCACGACGCCCGGCCCCCAGTCGACCCGAGGACCCGACAGCGAGGCGGCGATGGTGCGCCGCAGACCGGTGGCGATCGAGGACGACAACGCCGCCAGCGCCGCCACCTCGGCCTCGGTGAACCACGGCTGGTCCGCGTGGCGCAGGAAGGCCGCCGCTCCCCAGTAGATGCCGTCCGCCACGAGCGAGACGCGCAGCTCGTCGCCGAAGCCGTGCCCTTGCTGCGAGCGGTGCCTGGCCGAACGGGTGAGGTCGCCGTGGGTGTCGATGCTGATCGCCCCGGCGATGCGGCCGCTGTTGGCGAGGAACGACCACTTGTTGACGTCGTCGACCACGTACTCGTGGTGGGCCAGCCACGATCCGGAGCAGCCGACGTCGCGGTTGACCGTGCCGGTGAACAGGATCGTGCCGGGGTCCACCGTGTGCCAGCAGTAGGCGTCGAACGGGATGAACGGCCGGACCGCCTCCGCGACGTCCGCCGTGAAGTCGACCCAGTTCAGCCGGCTCGCGTCGATGCGCGCGATCTCGGCACGCATTCGAGACGCCACGCGTCGGAGACTACGCCGCACACGCCACCGCGACACCCCCAGAAATCTGGCCCTCACCTGCGGCGATCACCCAGCGTTCTGGGATGGTGGACGCCACCGCAGGCGCCGCAGGCTCGACCCCATGACGACTACCCCAGTGACCCCGGACCGCATCTTCCAGCTCGCCCAGGGGTTCATGGCCAGCAAACACCTCTTCGCCGCCAACGAGCTCGGCCTGTTCGAGGCCCTGGGCGAAGGACCGGCCGACCTGGCCGGTCTGGCCGCCCGCACGGGTCTGCCCCAGCGGACGGCCCGCATCAGCGCCGACGCCATGGTCGCGCTCGGGCTGCTCGAACGGCACGGTGACCGGTACGCGAACACACCGGTGGCCGCGACGTTCCTGGCGGGGGCCACACCCGCCGACTTCCGGCCGCTGCTGAAGTTCTGGGACAAGCTCAGCTACCCGACGTGGACCGACCTGGCCGGAGCGCTGGGCCGCGGCAAGCCGGCCCACGACATGTCGGAGATCGACGACGAGCTCGTGCCCCTCGTGTCCGCGGGCATCGAGGCCGCCACGGCCGGTGCCTCCCGCGCCCTCCCCCACGTCGCCGGGTTGCCTGCGGGCAGCCGGGTGCTCGACATCGGCGGGGGCACGGGATCGTGGTCCGTGGCCCTCGCGGACGCCGATCCCACGCTCACCGCGACCGTGTTCGAGCTGCCGGGGGTGGCCGCCCTCGCCGCGCAACGGCTCCGCTCCGAGCGGATCCGGGTGCACACCGGCGACCTGCTGACCGACGAACTCCCGCCAGGCCACAACGCTTTCCTGCTCGCCAACGTCGTCCACTACTTCACCCCGGAGACCAACAGGACGATCCTGCGCAAGATCCGGGCGGCCGCCGAGCCGGGGGCACGTCTGCTGCTCGCCGACTTCTGGACCGACCCGACGCACACCCAGCCGTTGCCCGCGGCGCTCATGGCCGGCGAGTTCGCGATCCACGTCAACGACGGTGACGTCTACAGCGTCGAGGAAGGCGCCGGGTGGCTCGGCGAGTGCGGCTGGACCTTCACCGGGCACCTGCCGCTGGCAGGCCCGATCAGCCTCGTGACGGCCGAGTCAGGACCGCAGTAACGCCGCCCGCACGATGTCCATGGCTTCCTGCGACGAGAGGCCCAGTTCCGCCGACATCGACGCGTACTGGGCCGCCGCCGCACGGATGCGCTCGCGGTTGTTGTCGCCGTTCGCACTCACCACGGTGCCCGCGCGGCCCCTCGTCTCGACGAGGCCGGCCTCCTCCAGTTCGCGATAGGCCCTGGCCACCGTGTTGACCGCCAACCCCAGGTCCTTCGCCAGCGCCCGCACCGTGGGCAGTTTGGCGCCCACGGGCAGTTCGCGGCTCGAGATGGCGTGCGCGTAATGCACCCGCACCTGCTCGTACGGAGGTGTGTCCCCTTGGTAGTCGATCTTCACTGCGCCCCATCCTCCCCGGCGGCCTGTCACTACCTCTGTATTGACCAACGGAGGAGTGCCCGGGAGGTTGCGGGTCGATTCAGCGAAGATTGGTCTGGTCCGCACCCATCTGCACGTAGAGCTTGCGCCACGCCTGGTCCGCGGCGGTGGCTTCTTCGCCGTCGCAGTAGGGTTTTGCGCCGTTCGTCGTGTAGTAGCGAAGGATGGACAACGAGACGACGGTGTCCCAATTACCTTCGTCGAAGTACTCCTCGCCCGGCTGCTGCTCCTGGTGCTTCATGCACGAGATGTCAGACTGCTGTTCGTCGTCGAACTGAGCGTTGGCCACGCCTTCCGAACCGCAGGCGCCCAACGCGGCCAAGGCGAACACCAACACAACGAGTTTCTTCATGATCCCTCTTCTCGATTAACCGGCCAGCGCGCGCGTGGCCAGACCGACTCCGACGAGCATCACCAGCGCCGCCGTGCCCAGCGGCGTGAAGTCCGCGAACTTGCGGAAGCGAGCCAACCGCGGACCCAAGCGGTCTCGTAAAGACACCAGCAACAGTCCGGCGGCGGTCAGCGTCGCCGCCATGCCCAGCCCGTAGGCGAGCACCAGGACCACGCCGAACCACGTGCGGCCCAGTGCGATCGCGCCGAGCAGCACGACCAGTGCGGACGGCGACGGCACGAGGCCGCCCGCCACGCCCATTCCGACGAGCCCCGCCCGGCGGTGCCCATGACCATGGCCGTGCCCATGACCATGTCCGTGGCCATGCCCATTTCCTTCTTGGGCACGCAAACGGCCACGTGAAAGCACCGCCGAGCGGAGCAGCACCCCTCCGATCACCGCGACCAGCAGACCGCTCGCCACGCCGAGCCAGCGCAGAACTGACTCGCCGGCGATCACGCTGGACACGCTGAGCAGCAGCCCCAGCACCAAGACCCCCGCCGTGTGGGTGATGGTGACCGTGGCCCCGACGAGGAGTGCGTCGCGGCGGGTTCCTCGCGAACCCGCCAGATAGGCGGCCATCACGGTCTTGCCGTGGCCGGGCAGCGCCGCGTGCGACGCGCCCAGCACCAGAGACAGCAGGACCGCACCAATCCCGACCACCGGGGTGAGATCACCCACCAGTCCGACGGCCGCCTTCGTGGCTTCTCCCAACGCTCCAGGCGGGGTGACGACAGTTCCCTCGCCTGGTTGTGCGACGAACCGCACCGCCCGCACGTCCAGCGGCGACGACAGCAGGTCGTCCGGGTACGTGCGCAGTTCGTTCGTGATCGACTCGGCCGGCGCGCCCGACACCGTCATGTCGACACCGACGACGGTGATCTCGCGCCAGCCGGGCCTGTCCTTCAGGTACGAGTCGCTGAACGTCACCTCGACCTCGCCGCGCACCGGCAGCACCGCGGTGTACTCGCAGGTCAGCCGCATGGTCGGCAAGCCGGCCTCACCGGGCGGGCGCACGACGTCGGCGTCGCGCACCTCGAACCGCAGCGCGCGCTCGTCGGCCATGGCGTTCAACGACTTCGCGCGTTCCGCGCACCGCTTGCGGGCGTCGACGAAGTCCCGGTCCTGCAGGGTCGGAATCTCCGCACTGTCCACAACGGACCGCAGCTCGATCCGGTCCGGGAACACCCGCAGGCCGTCGTAGTGGTTCACGCTGAGGTTGCTGAACGGGTGCGCCTGCGCCACCCCGCCCATCAGCAGCATGCCGAACAGCACCAGCACGAACACCCTCATCGCAGACTCCCCAGAATCGCCTCGCGGTGCCGCAGCACTTCCGGGTCGCGCCAACCCAGTGCGACGGCTTTGTCGGAGTACGGCAGGGCTTCCGCAGAACGCTTGTTCACGTGCAGAGCCCACGCCAGCGCGTCCGCGGTGAAGACGCTCTGCCGCTTCGCCCACTCCTTCTCGGCGTACCGCAACGCTTCCGCCGGATCCCCGTGATCGGCGGCGATCAGGGCAGCGGTCAGGTCGTCGCCACCCAAAGCCTGCAGTTGCCGCAATGCGAGGTCGAACTGCGCCCGCGCCTCCTGCGGATTGCCCGACTTGGCCAAGGCCTTGCCGTACTTCACCAGGTACTCCGGCGACGGCGCCTTCGCCACGAGTCCGCGATAGACCTCCAGCGCCTCCTGGTCGGAACGCCCGTTCAGTTCGCCCAACTGGAAGCGGCAGAACTCGGCCTCGTCCGGGGAAGAAGCCGTCTCCAGCGCCCGTTCCAACGCCCCGCGCGCCTCGTCCAGGCGGCCGTGCAGCTCGAAGTGGTAGGCGGCGCGGGTGAACGACGCGACGCCCGGCCGCAGGTCCAGCATGCGTTGCAGCGCAACGGAAGCACCGGCGTCGTCGCCGAGCTGAGTCAGTGCGTCGACGAGCACGCCCTGAGCCTGTGCGGAGTCCGGAAGTGCGGTGACTGCTCGCTGGCCCCAGCCGCGGGCCTCAGCGAACTCGTGCCGGGCGTTGGCCAGTGCACCTCGGCCGATGAACGCCTCACCGTTGCCCTCCGGCTTGAGCCGCAACGACTCGGTGAGCGCCCGCTCGGCGCGGGGGTGGTGCTGGGGGTCGAACGTGACGCGGGCGAGCTCCACGTGGGTGGTGCCGAGCTGCGCCCAGGCAGCGGCGTCCTGCGGGGTTCGGCGGAGCTTGGCCTGCAACGACTCGGCGTTGCGCTGCAAGGAAGAAGTCTGCGTGGCTGCGGCGGGTGTCGCCGCCTGCGGGGAGACACAGGCGGCGACAGCGAGCAAAGCTGCCAGCAGCGGAATGGTTTTCCACATGTCAGGCACCCTCACTCAGTTGGAGTTGACCGCCCGGTTGCTCGGCAGTCCGACGTACGGGAACTTGTCTCCGAAGCGGACGTTGTTCTTGTCCACCCGGTCACCCTTGGCGAGCGCCGGCACGAGCTTGCCGGTCAGCGCCGCACCCACGACCGCCTGGATCTCGATGTCCACCACGTCGTCGGCGAGCCTGCGGCCGTTCGGGAACCCTTGCAGGTCACCGCCGAGCACACCGAGCCGGTTGGGGTTCTTCGTCACCGGCGTGGACATGTTGAGCCGCAACATCTCCGACGGCGCGAACTTCTTCGGGTCCACGTCGGCGTTGTTCAGCTGCGAGTTGAGATCCGCCTTGATCGGGCCGCCCGCCTTCGTGGTGATCCCCGTCAGGAAGATCTCCACCAGGTCGGCCCGCGGCGTCTTCGGCGCCGGGATGCCGTAGATCGCCTGGATCAACCGGGCCAGCTCCGGGTCGTTCACCCGGTCCAGCAACGCCTGAACCTTCGCGTCCCCAACGGGTTCGAGCCCGTTGAACGCGTCCTTGATGGCCGCCGACGACACGACTTCGTTCACCAGCGGGTTGCCCAGCCGGGAGACCTGCACGAAGTTGCCCTGCGGAGTCGCCTTGCCCGGGTCGAGCTTCAACGTGCGGCGCTCGGTGTCGCTCCACACGCCGATCACCGGGTTGCGCGCCGGGTCGCCCTTGAGCGCGAGCATCGTCTTGGGCACCTGGATGGCGATCGTGTTGACGTTGTAGCCCATCAGGGTGTCCTGGTTGACCTCCTTCAGGTTGCCGCCGTAGAGCAGGTCGAACACCCGCAGGTCCAGGAAGAACGAGTCCTCGGCCGGTCCGACGTAGACCTGGCCACCACCGGGGATCTTCGCCGTCGCCTGGTCGCGGATCGCGCCGAAGTCGGGGAACGACGCGGGGCCGGTGTTCGACGGAGCCGCCCGGCCGCCCCGCACCAGCGTTGTGCTCTTGCCGGGCTCGATCAGCTCGAGGTTGTAGTTCTGCCGGAACAACAGGTTGTCGTCGTTGATCGACGTGACCGGCCCGTTGTTGTAGAGGAAGGTCTTGTTGCCGCGCCGGTCGTCGGTGTTGAAGGTGAACCGGAACGTCTTGTCCGGCACCGCATCCCCGTCGGCGTCGATGTTGACGTCGTACCGGGCGTCCGTGGCCCACGGGTAGAAGTTGGGGCCACCGTTGGGTTCCTGCAGACCGAACCAGTTCGCGATGAGCGTGACCGTGTCGGGTCTGTCGGGACTCGTGAAGGCGTAGACGTCGGTGTTGTCCACCGCCGGGTCCGCCGCGATGAGCGGTGCTTCGCGGTGGCTGGAGGCGTGCGCCGCCGGTATCGCCGCCGCGACCGCGACCACGGCGGCGGCGATCGCACCGCGCCGTAATCGCTGTCTGTTGCTAGTTGGCATTGTCCTGCTCCCTTCCCACGGCGGGGATTCGGAAGCAGGACGCCTGCCGGTTCGGACTTATTCTGCGGACTTCGGCGCGACGACCGTGCCGCGCGCCCGCGTTACGACGATCGGCTCAGCGAGCAGATCCGCCGCGCTCGGTCCGCGATCGGGTGCCGACCGGCACACCACGCGCGCCTCGAACTCGATCTCGCGCGAGCGCTTTCCTATGCGCACCAACGTCGCCGTGGCCTCGATGACGTCACCGGCCTGGATCGGCGCCACGAACTCGACGGAGCTGTACCCCGCGAACAGCCCCTCGTCGGAGTCCGTGTGGATCAGCAGCTCGGTGGCGACGTCACCGAACATGCCGAGCCCGTAGGCACCGTCGACCAGGTTGCCGCCGTAGTGTGCGTGCGAGTGCGGCACGTAACGGCGGTGCGTCACCGAGAAACCTTCGACCAAAGCCCCGCTCACGCGGCGACCCCCTTCTTCTCCTGCATCGCGTGCACCAGGTAGCTCGCGACCTCACCCGGCGTGGTTCCCCGGCTGAACACCCGATCCACCCCGAGTTCCGCTGCCATCAGCGGATCGAACCGCGGGCCGCCCGCGACGAGCAGCGGCCGCCTGTCCCCCATCGCCTCGCGGAACGCCGCGGACATCTCCTGCGTGTTCAGGATGTGCGCGTCCCGCTGGGTCACGACCTGGGAGATCAGCACGGCGTCGGCCTTCTCCGCGCGGGCGCTGCGGACCAGCTCGGGGACGGAGACCTGCGCGCCGAGGTTCACGACCTTCAGCTCGCGGTAGTACTCCAGGCCCTTCTCCCCGGCGAACCCCTTGATGTTGAGGATCGCGTCGATGCCGACCGTGTGCGCGTCCGTGCCGATGCAGCCGCCGACGACGACCAGCTTGCGCCGCAACACCTTCTTCAGCGTGGTGTTGACTTCGGCCGGGGACAGCAGCGGGTACTCGCGCTCGACGACCTTGACCTCGTCGAGGTCCACGAGGTGCTTGACCGAGCCGTAGACGACGAAGAACGTGAAGTCCTCGCCGATGGGGTTCGAGTGGACCACCATCGCGGGGTCCATGCCCATCTTGTTCGCGAGCTGCTGTGCCGCGCCGTCCGCCTTGGGGCCGAAGGGAATCGGCAGCGTGAACGACGTCTGGATCATGCCGTCACCGGTGGTGTCGCCGTACGGCCTCACGTACCTGGTCATGCCTGGGCCTCCAGCAGCTCGCTCGCCGGGTTGAAGTACTCGTCCGCCTTCTCGACGACGCCGTCCGCGCCCTTGCCCTTGTCCGCCGGGCGCTTCATCAGGCCGAACGTGCCGTCCGCGATGGCGTTCAACAGGCCGTCGTCCACGATGCGCTCCAGCAGATCCACGGCCTCGCCGAGCACCTGGTGCGCACGCTTGACGATCAGGCCGTCCTGTGCGGGGCGGAAGTCCTCTGCGAGGCTGCCCGCCGCGTTGAGCACGTACCGGACGTTCTGCAGCGCGAGGTCGCGGTCGGAGAGGAACGGCGTCACAACGGCTTCGGTCATCATGCCGACGAGCAGAATGGACTGTCCGGTCAGGACACCGGCGAGGTTGAAGAACCCGTCCAGCAGGTAGCCGTTGAAGACGTCGCCCGTCATGTGCTTGGTGGGCGGCATCCACTTCAGCGGTGCGTCCGGGAAGAGCTCGCGGGCCAGCAGCGCGTGGGCGAGCTCGAGGCGGAACGAGTCGGGCACCTTCGGGTTGATCTCGAAGGCGTGGCCGAGGCCCAGCAGGTGGTCGGGCAGTCCCGCCTCGTGGGCGAAGTGCTCGTTGAGCAGCTGGCTCACCGTCACCGTGTGGGCGGCGTCGACGGCGTCCGCGGTGGTGAGGTAGTTGTCCTCGCCGGTGTTGATGATGATGCCGGCGCGGGCGTGGACCTGGCGGCTGAAGCGCTGGTCGACGAACGTGCGGATCGGGTTGATGTCCCGGAACAGGATGCCGTACATCGAGTCGTTCAACATCATGTCGAGCCGCTGGAGTCCGGCCAGGACCGCGATTTCCGGCATGCACAGGCCGGACGCGTAGTTGGTCAGCCGGACGTACCGGCCGACCTCCTTCGACACGTCGTCGAGCGCCGCCCGCATGATCCGGAAGTTCTCCTGCGTGGCGTACGTGCCCGCGAAACCGTGGTGCGTGGCGCCTTCCGGCACGTAGTCGAGCAGCGACTGGCCGGTCGAGCGGATCACGGCGATGATGTCGGCGCCCGCGCGGGCCGCATTTTGGGCCTGCACAACGTCTTCGTCGATGTCGCCGGTCGCGACGATCAGGTAGATCCACGGACGTTGCGCCGGGTCGCCGAGTTTGGCGACCAGCTTGTCGCGCTGCGCCCGGTTGCGGTCGACCGTCTTGAGGCCCTTGGCGACGGCGGACGTGGCTGACTTCTTGGCGGCGGTCCGGTCCTTGCCTGTGGGGATCTTGAACTGGATCTGCCCCGCCGCGGTGGCCTCCGCGAGCTCGGTCAGCGTGCCGAGGTTGTTCTCGCGAAGTGCGTGGAATGCCGGGAGCACCACGCCGTGCTCCAGCCCGCACTGCTCGCGGACCGTGTCGATCACGCGGTTGACCCACGGCACGTCACCGGCGCGGTGGGTGGAGTCCGCGCCGGTGATGCCGGCCAGGCGAAGTGTGGCGCGCTCGACGGCGACGGTGGTGTGCGCCTTCGCGATGGACACCACCGGTTCGGCCGCCCGCGCCGCGAGTTCGCGCGCGGTGGCGACGACCTTGGGGTCGAGGTCGAGCAACGCCATGAGTCACTTCCTCTCGTAAATTGTCCGGCCGTTCAGGACGGTTCGCACGCAGACGGGCGCGGGCCCGGTCAGGTCGGGCAGCCCGGGCACGCCCGAGCGGGGGTCGGTGGACCAGCGCTGCACCCGCGAGTCGCTGGCGGCCACCACGAGGTCACCGGTCTCCCACACCGCGTACGTGGCAGGAGCGCCGGGCTGGAGCGTGCCGGTCAGCCCGTCGTCCACGCCCGCGGCTCGCCAGCCGCCGCGTGTGTGGGCGGTGAAGGCAGCGCGTGGCGAGATGCCGTGCCCGTTGGTCTTGTGGTGCACCGCAGCGCGCACGGCGGCCCACGGGTTGATGGCGGTCACCGGGGTGTCGGAGCCGAACGCCAGCACGACGCCTGCTGCGGCGAGCTTGGAAAAGGGGTTGAGCCCCACTCCGCGCTCCGCCCCGAGGCGCTGCACGTACATACCGGTCGGGCCGCCCCACTCGGCGTCGAACAGGGGCTGAACGGACGCGATGACGCCCCACCCGGCCAGTTGCTGCGCCTGCTCGGCGGTGACCATCTCCACGTGCTCCAGGCGGTGCCGCGCACTCGCGAGGTTCGGGGTGCCGAGCGCCTTCTCGGCGATGGTGAAGCCTTCGATCACGGCGGCCATGCCCGCGTCGCCGATGACGTGGAAGCCCGCCTGGATGCCCTCTTCGGTGCACTTGATCAGGTGGTCGGCGATCTGCCGGCCGGTCAGGTAGAGCGCGCCGGACGTGTCGGCGTCCGCGTAGGGCTCGACCAGCGCGGCGGTGCGGGAGCCGAGCGCGCCGTCGACGAAGTGGTCGCCGGCGAGGCCGCGGACCTCGACCGACGGTTTGTCGTGGGCGCCCCAGTAGGCGACGACCTCGGGTCCCTCGCCGTGCTGCAGCAGTTCGCGCAGGTCGTCCTCGCTCGAGATGTCCGGGCCGGCGCACTCGTGGACGCTCGCGATGCCCATGCTCGCCGCGTGGCGGAGGAACGTCAGCTGAGCTGCCTGGCGTTGTTCCGGCGTGATGGCCGCTTTGGCCGTGCCGCGCACGTGGTGGTGGGCTGCGCGCGAAAGGGGACCGTCGTCGCTGTAGCCGTCGGCGTTCTTGGCTTCGTCGGTGATCAGGTCGGAGGAGACAAGCGCAGAGTGCACGTCGATGCGCGACAGGTAGACCGTCTTGCCCTGAGCCGCCTCGTCGATCTCCGCACGCGTCGGCGGACGGTTCTCCGGCCATCGGGTCTCGTCCCAGCCGTGCCCCCACACCAGCGGGCCCTCGGCGTCGCGGACCTGCTGGAGCAGTTCCTGGATGGACGACGTGCGGGTCAGGTCGAGGCCGGTCAGCAGCAGACCGGCACTCGTGGCGTGCACGTGGGCGTCGACGAACGCGGGCGCGACGAACGCACCGTGCAGCTCGACGACCTCGGCGTCGGGGTGCAGCGCGCGGCCCACCGAGTCCTGGCCGATCCACACGATGACGCCGTCCGTGACGGCCATGGCCGTCGCATCCGGTGCGTAGATGCGGCCGCCGACCAAAAGTTGCGTACTCACGTCACGCAGTCTGCCGTTGCTCGAACAGCGCCCGCACACCCGGCTGGGTCCTGATCAGGTCCAACGCGAACGCGGCGTGACCAGGCACATACCCGTTGCCGACCAGCATCTCGACGTCGGCCGCCAACCCCTCGGCACCGAGTGCCGCGGCACTGAACGAGGTCGCCATGGAGAAGAAGATCACGGTGCCGCCGTCGCCAGTCGCGAGGATGGCGCCGTGCTCGCACCCCGGCACGTCCACACACACGACCGTGACATCAACCTGCTTGCCCACCGCTTCGGCGACGGCGACGGGGTTCCGTGCGTCCGCGATGACGACCTCGTCCGCGAGCCCCGCCTTGCGGACCTGCTCCGCCTCACGCTCCGTCGGCACCAACGCCACGAGGCGCGTAGCACCGGCCTGACGTGCGGCCGCGAGAGAGAGCGATCCGGACTTGCCGCCACCGCCGAGCACCAGCACGGACCCGCCGGGGTGCTTCCGCACCACACGGTCAGTCAGAGCCGGTGCACCACACACGTCCAGCACGGACAGCGCCAACTCGTTGGACATGTCGTCCGGCAGCACGGCCGCGATGGACCGCCCGAACAGCACCGCGGTCCCCCGGCACGGCACCTGCTCGTCCTCGCCGTCCCAGTCCTGCAGGCCGTCGTTGATCTTCAACGGCGTCAGGGTGAGGCTGACCAGCGTCGCGATCCGGTCGCCGGCCTTCAGCCCGAGCGGCGACTCGGGCCCGACCTCCAGCACGGTACCGAGCAACATGCCGCCCGAGCCGGTGACCGGGTTCTGCATCTTGCCGCGCTCTTCGACGATGTCCAGCACGGCCTGGCGGACGGCTGATCCGCTGCCGTGCTGCTCCCTGAGCTGCCGGAACGACGCCGCGTCCAGGTTGAGCCGCTCGACCGCGACGATCACCTCGTCGGCGGCGGGGACGGGTTCCGCGTCCAGCCGCCACGCCTGCTGCGGCAGGACGCCCTTGGGCTCGAGGACGCGGTGCAGTCCGTACGCGCTCACCTGAAAATCCTTCGGTCGACGACGCTGTCTCGACAATATCTTCACGTGAAGCGTAAAGATCCCGCAAGCATCACTCGGTAACGAGCCTGAACCACCTGCAGTCGTAGGGTGCGAGGTCGATCTTGGCACCGCTCTTCGCCGGCCGCACGTTCCCGCCGGTCAGCAGGTCGGTGAGCACACCTTCCGCGGGCACCCGCACGGTGATCTCCCGGTTCGCGAGGTTGTGCACGGCGATCACCGTGCCGCCGTCGCAGTCGGCGCGGTGAGCGAACACCGCCGGGTCACCCGCGTCGAGCACCTGCGCGTTGCCCCACGCCAGCTCCGGGCACTCCCGGTAGAGCCGGATCAGCTGCCGCATCCAGGACAGCAACGAGTCGTGATCGTGGCGCTGCTCCTTCGCCTTTTCCCAGTCCATCGGCACGCGCACCGCCAGCCTGCCCTCCAGCGACAGGTCCTCGTCCAGGCCGAGCTCCTCGCCGTAGAACAGCACCGGCGTGCCCGGCAGCGTGAAGAGCAGGCTGTAGACCATGCGGATGCGGCGCTGGTCGTGGTTGAGCATGCCGGGCAGCCGTCGGCGCAGGCCGCGGCCGTAGAGCTGCATGGACGGGTCGGGTCCGAAGGCGTCGAAGACCTCCTTGCGTTCGTCCTCCGGCAGCTTGTCCAAGGTCAGCTCGTCGTGGTTGCGCACGAACGTCGCCCAGTGGCCGTCGCGTGGTGGCTGCGGGCGTTCCTGCAGCGCCTTGACCAGCGGGCCGCTCGACTGCCGCGCCAGCGCCAGGTACATCGCCTGCATGCCCACGAAGTCGAAGCACATCGTCAGCTCGTCGCCGACGCCCTGGCCGTAGTAGGCCATCGTGTCCTTGTACGGCAGGTTCACCTCACCCAGCAGCACGCCCTCGCCGTTGCGGCGGTTGAGGAACGCGCGCAGGTCGGTGAGGTAGTCGTGCGGATCGGGCAAGGAGAGCGCGTCGGTGGCGTCGTTGTGCTCCAGCAGGAACGGGACGGCGTCGACGCGGAAGCCGCTCAGGCCCAGCTCCATCCAGAAGCCCATGATGCGCGCGATCTCGTCGCGGACCTCGGGGTTGGAGACGTTGAGGTCGGGCTGGTGCTTGTAGAAGCGGTGCAGGTAGTACTTGCCGACCTCCTCGTCGTACTCCCAGAGGCTCTTCTCCTTGTCCGGGAAGGTGATTCCCTGCGGGCCGTCGGTCTGCGGCTCGTCGGCCCAGACGTACCAGTCGCGCTTGTCCGGGTCGTGGAACCACGGGTGCTGGTCGGACGTGTGGTTCACGACCAGGTCGGCGATCACGCGCATGCCCCGGTCGCGGGCGGCGCGGACGAACTCCACGAAGTCGCCGAGGGAGCCCAGGCGTGCGTCCACGGAGTAGAAGTCGGTGATGTCGTAGCCGTCGTCGCGTTCGGGCGTTGGGTAGAAGGGCATCAACCACACACACGTGACGCCCAAGGCGTGGAGGTGGTCGATGCGTTCGGTGGCGCCGCGGAAACCGTTGTCGGAGAAGGTTTCCACGTCGAGGCAGTAGAGGACGGCGTTCTTCCACCAAACGTCTGACGTGCGGATCATCGCGTCACCTCCGGGAGCACGTGCTCGCCGAACGCGTCGACGAACGGGATCAGGTCCTGGCCCACGTGGTGCAGGTAGATCTCCTCGAAGCCCAGCGACGTGTAGGCGTGCAGGTTCTCGACGTGCCACTTCAGGTCGGAGGAGACGTCGACGACCTTGGTGACGTCTGCGGGCGTGACGTGCTCGGCGACCACGTCGAAGTGCTCGGCGAGTTCAAGGTCCCAGCAGACGGGTGGGCGGAACACGTTGGAGCGCCACTGCTCGTGCGCGATCGTCAGCGCGGTGTCGTCGTCTTGCGCCCAACTCAGGTGCACCTGAAGGTGGAGCTTGCCGCGTCCGCCGGCGTCCCGGTACGCGTCCGCGACCTCCCTGAGCTGCTCGGGCGCGGCGTTGACGGTGATCAACCCGTCGGCCCACTCGGCGCACCAACGCGCGGTCTGGGGGCTCACGGCGGCGCCGATCAGCAACGGCGGTTCGGTCGGCCGTGTCCACAGCTTCGCGCGGTCGACCGTGACCAGGCCGTCGTGGCTGACCTCCTCACCGGCGAGCAACGCGCGGATCACGTCCACGCACTCGCGCAGGCGGGCGGTGCGGAGGTGCTTGGGCGGCCAGCCGTCGCCGGTGATGTGCTCGTTGCTGGCCTCGCCGGTGCCGAGCGCGGCCCAGAACCGGCCGGGGTACATCGCGGCGAGGGTGCTGATGGCCTGGGCGGTGATCGCCGGGTGGTAGCGCTGGCCAGGGGCCGTGACCACGCCGAACGGCAGGTTCGTGGCCTGCAGTGCGGCGCCCAGCCAGGACCAGGCGAACCCGGAGTGGCCCTGTCGTTCGCTCCACGGGGAGAAGTGGTCGGAGCTCATCGCCGCCGTGAACCCGGCCTCCTCGGCTCTCTGCACGGCGGCGAGCAGGTCGGTGGGGTGGACCTGCTCATGTGACGCATGGATGCCGAAAACGGTCATGCGACTTCAGGTACCCCGCACGAAGATCGAGGCAACCTGCTTGCCGGTCCTGATGTTCTGACCAGGCCGTTCCCACCGGCCCCTGCCCGTGCACCTGACCGCCGAACTTTTCCGCCGATCCCTTGAACCGATCCCGAACAGCATCCGTGTGGATGGCAGCACCCTCGGAGCGGAGGAGGAACGGCGATGTTCAACGAGACCCGTATCGGCACCGCCACTGTCGTCGAGTTCATCCGGCCGGACGGCTCGATCGAGCCGATGAACGTCGACCTCCACTACCGCTCAGACGATCCGCACGCTGTGACAATGCGGTTCCAGGCCCGCGACCAGGAGTCGACCTGGTTGGTCGGCCGCGAGCTGCTGTCGGACGGCCTGCTGTCGCCGGCCGGCCTCGGCGACGTGCGGCTGCGGCCCGAGCACGGCGACCTCCTCGTGCTGGAGCTCTTCACCGAGGACTCGCACGCGGTGTTCCACCTGTCGGCCGACGAGCTGGGCCGGTTCCTGGACTCCACCTACGCCGTGGTGCCGGCCGGGCAGGAGGTCCTCGACTTCGAGCTGCTGCTGAAGGACCTGCTCGCCTAGAGTCGCAGGCCCAGGACCAGCTTGTCCGCGGAGTCGATCACGCGGAAGCCGAGGTGTTCCCAGAAGCCGATGGCGTGTGTGTTGTGGCGCCGCACGTGCACATGAACGCCCTTCTCGAGCCGTTCAAGCAGTCTTCGCACCACCGCGCCGCCGAGCCCCTTGCCCTTCGCGCGGGGCAGCAGGTTCGCGTGCATGTGCGCCGGATAGTCCTTGACCAGCACCGGATCGACCTTCGCCGGGTGGTGGATGTGCCGCACGACCCGGTTCGCGTTGGCCGTTAGCGGATAACGAACGCGCAGGTCAGGCCACCAGTCCCGCTCACAGCGCTCCTCGAACGCCTCGCTGTCGGGCGCTGCCAGCGCATAACCGCAGACGCCGTCGTCGTCCTCCACGACGAACGCGAGGTCAGGCTCGAACGCCACATACGGCCCGACGTAGGCATGACCGAGCAGACGAGCGTCATCGAACAGATGGCGCGCGCCCAGGCCACCGTTGCCGGTGTCGAGGCAGATGTCGTAGAGCGCGTCCAGGTCAGCGGGCCGGTACGCGCGGATCACGTCAGCTCGCGCCGATCCGTGACGATCACGGGCTCGACGTCGACAACTTCGCCCTCGACGACCTGACCGGGCCCGAAGCGGCGGTCGTGCTCGAACTTCAGCGCGGCCGCCTCCGCCTTGCGCGCCATCCTGCGGCTGACGAGCTTGCGCGTGGGCGGGAACAGCAGGAACAACGCCGCCACGTCGCTGATGAAGCCAGGCACCATGATCAACGCACCGGCCGCCGCGATGAGCACGCCGTCGGCCATCTCCTGGTGCGGCTGCTGGCGCTTCCACACGGTCTCGGAGAACGCGGCCATCGTCTGCGCCCCCTGCCTGCGCACGAGCTGCAGACCCACGAGTGTGCCGAGCAGCAACAACGCGATCATCCACAGCCCGCCGATGGCGTTGCCAACGGCGATCATGACCGCGATCTCGGCGAACATCCCGAGCAGCACCAGGGCGAAGACAGGCATGCCTCTTGAACGCACGGGGCCTCCGTTTTGCTCCCTGGGCGCCCTCCACCAGCGCTTGAGCTGAAATATTTACGGCACGCTAGCGATATGACAGGATATCTTTACGCGACCTCGACGCTGAGGAGTACGGATGACTGCGCTGCACGACGCCCCCACGGCGTTGGAACGGCTGGACCGCCAGCCGTACACGTACGTGCGCCGTGAGCTGGTCGAACCCGACTGGCGGCGCTTCCCCGGCTGGTCCCACGTGACCGAGGCGCAGTGGCGCGACGCCCAGTGGCAGCGGGTGAACTGCGTGAAGAACGTCAAGCAGCTCCGCAAGGTCACCGGCGACCTGCTGACCGAGAAGTTCTACGACGACCTGGCCGCGGACCAGGAAACCTTCGCGACCATGTCGATGCTGCTGCCGCCGCAAATGCTCAACACGATGGCGGTGGACGCATCTCCTGCGGACTTCACCGACGCCTTCCTGGCCGACCCGGTCCGCCGCTACATGCTCCCGGTGAAGTCCGACCGCGACCCGCACTGGCCGTCGCACCCGCACTCCCAGCGCGACTCGCTGCACGAGGCCGAGATGTGGGTCGTCGAGGGGTTGACCCACCGCTACCCGACCAAGGTCCTCGCCGAGATGGTGTCGACCTGCCCGCAGTACTGCGGCCACTGCACCCGCATGGACCTGGTCGGCAACTCGACGCCGCTGATCGACAAGCACAAGCTCTCGCTGAAGCCGGTCGACCGCCAAGACCAGATGATCGAGTACCTGAAGAAGACCCCAGGCGTGCGCGACGTCGTCGTCTCCGGTGGCGACGTGGCCAACGTGCCGTGGCCACAACTCGAGTCGTTCCTGATGCGCCTGCTGGACATCGAAACCGTGCGCGACATCCGCCTGGCCACCAAGGCCCTGGCCGGCCTGCCGCAACACTGGATCCAGCCACGCGTCGTCGAAGGCCTGGAGCGCGTCGCCCGCACCGCCTCGCGCCGCGGCGTGAACCTGGCGATCCACACCCACGTCAACCACGCCCAGTCGGTGACGCCACTCGTCGCCGAGGCCGCGCGGACTGCTCTCGAGGTCGGCGTCCGGGACGTGCGCAACCAGGGTGTGCTGATGAAGGGCGTCAACGCCACGCCGGACGATCTGCTCGACCTTTGCTTTGCGCTGCAAGGGGAAGCGAACATCCTCCCCTACTACTTCTACATGTGCGACATGATCCCCAACGCCGAGCACTGGCGGGTGTCGGTGTGGGAGGCGCAGGAGCTCCAGCACGCGATCATGGGCTACCTGCCTGGGTACGCGACGCCGCGCATCGTGTGCGACGTGCCCTACGTGGGCAAGCGGTGGGTGCACCAGCTCGCCGAATACGACCGCGAGCTGGGCATTTCCTACTGGACGAAGAACTACCGCACCGGGATCGAACTCGAGGACCCCGAGGCACTCGACCGCCGCTACCCCTACTACGACCCGATCTCCACGCTCGGCGAGGCCGGCCAGAAGTGGTGGTCCGACCAGACCTGACGGGTCACGATGGGGCCGTTTTCGGAGCACCTTCCGAAGGCGGCCCCATCAGCATGTTTTGCCTGGTCAGACCCCATAGTGTCTCGTTGCGCCTCGACACCAAGGGGCCCAGAAGGGGCCCAGGAAGTCCAAAGTGGACGGCACTGTTATTCCACATTGGACTATCGGAGCTCATGCCTTGAATCGCCGGTGCGCTGACCACTGAGGCGTTCTCACCTGCTCGGTGCGCGTTTCCCGAACGCGCAGGGGTGGCCTGCTGGCATCACGTTGCGGCTGACGTCACGGCCTCAGCTCACCTGCTCGAACGCACTGTTCATCGGCCAGCTCGCCGGCCCGCTCGTCGTGCTGGCCACTGACCGGCCCCGTCAACGGGCCTTCGCCTGCACTTCTGGTCATCGGAGCCGTCCCGCTGGTCGTCGCGGGCGGCAGCGCTCGATTCATCCAGGCCCGAGCGATCCGTCAAGGCGTCGTCTGGAGACCCGCCGCGAACCACTGACATTTCGCCCCAAGGGGCGTTCCTGTTGCCCGTTCCCAAGCGTGGCAGCGGGAACGCGCCAGCGACACGTCAGTCTTCGATGAGGGCCAGTTGCTTGTTGATTTCGCGGTAGTTGTTGTCGCCCACGACCTTCTGCAGCAACGAGGTGTGGTCGAAGATGAAGTCCCGGATGGGCCGTAGCGGTGCCGGGGCGTGGTGGAAGACCTTGCCGAGGATCCATGCCTGCTGGACCTGCCGGGCGGTGTGGGGTTTGCGCGGGTCCTCGTAGCTTTGCAGACAACGTTGTACAGCGGTGAGATCGGTGAGGTCGACGCCGCGCAATGCGCGGCCGAGGAAGTAGCCGTCCTCAATGGACATGCCGGCGCCGTAGGCTGCGTAGGGTGAGGTCGGGTGTGCCGCGTCGCCCACGAGGGTGGCCCGCCCCTTGGACCATTGCTTCAGGCGTGGCCGGTCCCGCAGTACCCAGTGCTGCACGTTGTCCGGCTCTGTCTGGGCGATCAGTCCGGGCAGGGGGGCGAGGAACCCCTCGGCCAACGCGGTGGCCGCGGCCTTGAGGTCGGCCGGCGCTGGGGCGTCGGGATCCGTGGCGGTCAGCACCCACCATTGGAAGCCGTCGCGGCCCTTGTGCCGGATCGACGTCCAGCTTCCCTGCACCGTTCTGCCGTGTGTCAGGACGGATTTGTTCGGTTCGGTGCCAGCAACGTCGGAGAAGGTGAATCCACCGAAGATGTGCAGCCGATGCTCACGCCTGGGCGCGTCTCCCCACAGCGTGCGCCGTACCAGCGAGTCGATGCCGTCGGCGCCGACCAGTAGGTCGTGTTGGGCTGTCGTGCCGTCGGGGAAGTGCAGGGTGACTGCGTGGTCGTCCTGCTCGATGCGTGTCACGTGCTGGTTGAACCGGATGGTGCCCGACGGGATGGCGGCGAGCATTCGTTCGTACAGTTCGGGCCGCAGCAGTCCGATGAACCCGCCACCGTATGAGCGCTTGGTCTGCGGGTCCTGCTTGACGTCTACGCGCACGCGGCCGCTGATGCTGCGGAACTCGGTGTCCGTCGGCGAGCCGAAGTCGTTGATGTCCACTCCGAGCGCGCGCAGCGCCTTCAGCGGCGGCGGCCACAGGTTGAGGATGTTGCCCGCCGGCCGTGCCTCGCGGTAGCGCTCGTAGACGACGACGTCGTGACCGGCCTGGGCGATGGACAGGGCCGCGGCCATGCCGGCCGGTCCGGCGCCGAGGATGGCTACGCGGCCGCAGGGTCCGTTGGAGTGCGGGATGGCCATGGGGAGACCTCGCGACATCGAGAGGAAAAACAGTAGCGATCGCTACTGTTTTCGCAGTTTGTAATGTGCGCTACGGTTTTGTCAAGACCTGGGATGTATCGGGGATGAGGGAGACGACGTCATGGGTGAGGCCGAGTCGGCGCCCGCGGCCGACCTGGAGATCCGACCGCCCAAGCAGCGGCGCAGCCGCGAGGCGTGGAACCGGGTGCTCGACGCCGGAGTGTCGATCCTGGAGGACGGCGGGTACGAGGCGTTCACCATCGCCGCCGTGTGCGAGCGGGCCCAGGTCGCGCCGCCGGCGATTTACGCCCGCACGACCAGTAAGGACGCTCTCTTCCTCGCCATCTACGAACACGGCATGCAGAGCCTGCGCGCGGAGCAGCGGGTTTTCGCCGACGACAGCCGTTGGGCGGACTTGTCGGCGGCCGAACTCGTCCGTGCGGCGGTGGCCGAAACGGTCGGCATGTTCTTTCGCCACGAACGATTTCTGCGGGCGGTCATCCTGATCTCCGCGTCGCATCCCGAAGTCCGGCGCCGGGGTTCGCGCTACAGTCAGGAGCACGGGGACGGATTCGCCAAGGTGATCCTGCGGGTGGCGGACACCATCACGCACCCCGATGTCGAGGCCGCGGTCAGCTCCTGCTTCAGCACGGTGTTCGCCGCATCGGTCATCCGTGTCGCATACGGTCCTGGATTCGCCAGCTCGCTGCCAGTCGACGACGACGCGTTCATCGCCAATCTGGCAGCGACGGCGGTGCGCTACCTGCTGTCCGACTGACAGTGTCCGGCCGGTGAGGGGATCCCCGGGATGGTCCTTAGTGGACTGTTGAGGACAATGTGCTGCCATGTCTCGGTTGCAGGCTTCTGACCCGCCCCGATGGGTTCACCCAGTGCCCATGGATGGTTCGAACGAGCGGGCCAGCGGTACGGATTCCACCCCGAGTGGACGCCTTCGGTTTCGAAGGCGTCCAGTTCTGTTTCGGTGATCAGGCGGGGATGGCGGCGTTCTGCGGCTTGTCCGCGGGCAGTGGCAGCACCTTCTGGAAGATCGGTACCGCGATCGCCGCCACCACGACGTGCATCAGCATGAGGCCGACCACGCCGAGCGGGCTCGCGCCGGGGATGCCGAACAGCGGCAGGTCGGGCAGCAGTGAGACGGCGACGACGATCGGCACCAGCTTGCGCAGCAGGGCGTTCGGCCGGGCGGCCTTCCGGCGGATCAGGGCCCACGCCGCGGCGGCCACAACCGTGCCGACCGCGGTGAGGAACACGTAGGCCTGGGGCGTGAGGCCCTGGATCACCTCGGGTGAGGCGCCCAGCGCCTGGGCGGCGACGGATACGACGGTGTTGGCGATGGAGGCCAGCACGATCGCGGCCAGCAGGCTGAGTGTCACCTTGATCTTGCTCGTTTCCATGACTGTCTCTCCTGGGGCTCTGCGGATGGCGTCAGCTCAGGTTCTCGAGCAGGGCAGTGACGGCGTCCTCGACCAAGCGCCGATACCGGATGTCATGGCGGTGTCGTGGTCACAGCCGTGGTCCGGCCACGATGAGCTGAGTGTTGTAGCGGGGGTGGCGCGTGGGGCGCGGCGATCGCCGCCGAGGCGGCGCACACGGCTCCGGCCTGGGCGTCCACCGCTGAGCCGTCGGGCGCCGAGCCGCAGGAATTGCGCCGAGTGCTCGACCGGCCGGATCTCGAAGTTCATCTCATTAGGCCCTGCAAGTCAGCGGGCGGCCGCCGTTGTAGGTGACCATGTCGCGGAACGCGGCCGGCACGTCGATGCGTGCGCCCGGAGCGGCCCCGTTCTCCTCGGCGTAGGCGCGGTGCAGGTTGCCGACGATGCGTTCGCTGTCGAGCCATCCGGCGTACTGACCGAGGTCGCACTCACGGGCGGCATCGAGCGGCGAGAGTCCAGCCGCGACGCCCTGCTTCGCGACCTCCTGGAGGAAATACAGGTACCCCAGCGCATCGTCGATGACCTCGGGACCGCACACCGGGCCGTGGCCGGGCACGATCGTGGTGGCGCCGAACGCGGTGATCACGTCCTTCAGGACCGCGATCGAGCCTGCGACAGAACCGGAGAGTAGGAAGGGTGTTCCGCCCGCGAACAGCAGGTCGCCCGCGAAGAGGACGGAACGCTCCGGCACCCAGATGACCGAGTCGTTCGTGGTGTGCGCTGGACTACCCACATGGCGGACCTCGCAGCGCAGGTCGTCGACCCACAGCGTCACACCCTCGCGGTAGGTCAGAAACGGTGGTGCCAGTGGTAGCGAGCCGTCGTCGATCGGCTCGAAGATCCCGGTGAGCCGCGGCCCGGCGGCCATGGCCAGCATCTCCGACCGGGTGTTCTCATGCGCGACGATCGTGGCCCCGGGAAGCCAACCGTTGCCGGCGGTGTGGTCGGGATGGCTGTGAGTGTTGACGAGGGTGTGCACCGGTCCCGGCGACACGGCACGCATGGCGGCGTCGAACGCACGGGTGCGCCGTTCCGTCGAGCAGGTGTCGACGGCCACCGTCCCGGACCGCCCGACGAGCATCCCGGTGTTGTTGATCATCCAACCGCCATCGGGCTGCACGTAGGCATAGATGCCCCCACCGAGGTCCTCGATCCGAGGATCGCTCACAGCACCGTCACTCATGCGTTTACCCTCGGACCCCCTAGTCCGATCGGGAAGCTGATTTCGCGTATACCCGCCATCGGTGAGACTGATGACCTGGCGTGCTCGTGCGAGCCCACACCAGGCAGATGTCCCACATCAACGAGCGCGATGCGGAGGCCGCTGTGAACCTGTCCAACCTGGACTTGAACCTCCTTGTGTCGCTGGACGTGCTGCTCGAGGAACGGTCGGTGACACGCGCCGCCGCTCGCCTGGGTCTCTCCCAGCCCGCCCTCTCCGGCGCGCTCGCCCGGTTGCGACGACACTTCGACGATCCACTGCTCGTCCGTTCAGGCAACACGTCCGAATTGAGTCCACTCGCCGAGGCGCTGCGGCTCCGCACGTCACACGCGCTGAACGAGGTCGAGCGCGTGTTCGCCAGCGAGGCCGTGTTCAATCCGGCGACCTCCAGGCGCACCTTCACCCTGCAGGTCTCGGACTACGCCATGGCCGTGATCGGTCCGCGGGTCGCGCAGGTGCTCGGGGAGCAGGCTCCAGGTGTCGTGCTGCGGTTCGAGAGTCAGTCGAGCACCGCGATGAACAGCACGACCGACTGGCTCCGCGGGGTGGACGGCATGATCCTTCCGCGCGGATTCGTGTTCGGCCTCCCCGCGATCGACCTGTTCGCCGACGAATGGGTGTGCGTGGTCGATCAGGACAACAATGCGGTCGGTGACGTCCTGACCATGACGGACGTCGCCGAGATGCCCTGGGTGCTCACCTACCACGGACCGACCCGATTCCTCGCTGCCGTGCGACAGCTGGAGCAACTGGGCATCGAGCCCAGGGTCGAGGCGGTCGTCGAGAGCTTCCTCGCCCTGCCGTTCTACATCACCGGAACCCGCCGCCTCGGACTCATTCAGCGTCACCTCGCGGAGATGCTGGCTTCCGGCAACCGACTCCGGGTGCTCGCATGCCCCTGGGGCGTGGTGCCGGTCGTGGAGACGTTGTGGTGGCATCCGCTGCACACTCGCGACCCTGGTCACGCCTGGCTGCGGTCGGTCCTCACCGAGACGACCCAGCACCTCAACCGACGAACCTGAGGTTTCGTGGCGGAAGTTCCGCCGACAGAGGCAGGGTGCGCTGAAGCGACATTCGTCTGCCTTATGTGGGGCATCAGCGATTTCGGCTTCCCTGATGTGGTCGGTCCAGAAGACAGTGGTGGCCGTCACAGCAAATGGAAGGACCACTTGTGGTTACCCCTTTCGCTCTCGCCACGGTCACCGATGACACCGCGGAGCGTCCTGCGCTGGTCGTTGATCTTGACGGAGCTCCCACCTGGCGAGACCTCTCCGATCTCGGGCCGACCGTGCACGCGCTGCTGCAGGACTGGGACTCGGTGCTACGGACGCTGCACACACTGACCGACCAGGCCACCCGCCCGCTGCAGCGAGAACAGGTCCGGCGTCCGCTCGTGCCGGGTCAGGTCCTTCAGGCCGGTGCGAACTACCGCACCCACGTCATCGAGCTCGCGGTCAAGCACGCCCCCGGCGACCGGCCCGAGGCCGAGGTACGGGCCGAGGCCACCGCGGCGATGGAACGCCGCACCGCCGACAGCGACCCGTACCTGTTCATCGGACTGCCCTCGGCCATCACCGGCCCCTACGACGATGTCGTGCTGCCCGCCTACTCGCAGCAGCACGACTGGGAGCTCGAGCTGGCCGTCGTGATCGGCCGAGAGGCGTTCCAGGTGGATCGCGCACGCGCCCTCGAACACGTCGCCTGCTACACGATCGCCAACGACCTCACCACGCGTGACCTGGTGTTCCGCCGCGACATGCCAGCGATCGGCTCCGACTGGTTCCGGGCGAAGAACGCCCCTGGCTTCACCCCGCTCGGCCCCTACCTGGTGCCCGCTGAGTTCGTGCCCGAGCACCCACAGATCCGGCTTGAGCTCAACGGAGAAGTGATGCAGGACGAGTCCACCGAAGACATGATCTGCGACGTCGCCGCGATCGTCGCCGCCGCGTCGCGAACGACCCCGCTGCGCCCCGGCGACCTGTTGCTCACCGGCAGCCCTGCCGGCAACGGCATCGCCCACGGCCGTCTGCTGCGTGCGGGCGACGTCATGACCGGCACGATCACCGGTCTGGGTGTTCAGCGCACACGGGTGGTCGCGCCGTGACCGCCGTGGAGTCCGTCGGGATCATCGGCGCCGGAATGGCCGGTCTGGGCGTCGCCATCCTCCTCGCCGAAGCGGGCGTGCCGGTGGAGGTCATCGAGACCACGCCGGAGGTCGGTGCCCTCGGGTCGGGTGTCACGCTGCAGGGCAACGCACTGCGCGTCCTGCGCCGCCTCGGCGTGTGGAAAGGGATCGAGCAGGCGGGGTACGCCTTCGACTCGGCCGCACTGCGCACGCCGGACGGCACGCTGCTGGCCGAGATGACAGACACTCGGACCGGCGGTCCGGACCTTCCTGCCACGGTGGGGATCTACCGCCCCGACCTGGCACGCCTGCTCGTCGATCGCGCTGTCGAGCTGGGTGCGAAGGTGCGAACCGGTATTCGGCCCGTCTCGCTCGAGCAGGACGACCACGGGGTCGACCTCGAATTCTCCGACGGCACGCGCGCTCGCTACGACCTCGTCGTGGGTGCGGACGGGGTGCGGTCGTGGACCCGTGACACGCTCGGCATCCAGTTGGAGACCGAGCCGGTAGGCATGGGGATCTGGCGCGCGTTCGCGAAGCGGCCACCGTCGGTGACCCGCACCGACCTCAGTTACGGCGGCGCGGCCTACATCGCCGGGTACTGCCCGACTGGCGAGGACACGCTGTACGCCTACCTCGTCGAGGACTCGCAGGACCGCAGCACGCTTTCCAACGACGAGCGGCTGGCCACCATTCGCGGGCTCGCCGAGCACTACCACGGCGCGTGGGACGACATTCGCGAGAACCTGACCGACCCGTCCCAGGTGAACTACACGTGGTTCGAGTGGCATCTCCTGGATGGGCCGTGGCACCGCGGCCGCACGGTGTTGATCGGCGACGCCGCCCACTGCTGCCCGCCGACGATGGCACAGGGGGCCGCTCAGGCGCTGGAGGACGCGTTCGTCCTGGCCGAACTGCTCACCGACCGCGACATCCTGGACGAGGACCTGTGGTCGGCGTTCACCGCACGGCGGCTCGACCGCGCGCGCATGGTGGTCGAGGGTTCGGTGCAGATGTGCCGATGGCTGTTGGCCGGCGAACGGGGCGACCTGCCAGGACTGCTGGGCCGCGTCCACTCCCTGCTCACGGAGCGGCCGTGAACACTCCAGTGGAGCCCCAGCCGGGCAAGGACCTCGTGATCGACGTGCACGCCCACTGCCTTGTCCCCGAGGTGGAGGCGCTGGTCGCCGACCAGCCGGCACTCGCGGAGCACCGCGCGCTCGACGCGCGGCGCCACGGTGCGGAGTCGATGGCGGTGTCGGGGCAGATGGTCCGTGCGGCCCTGCCCGCGCTGACGACCGTGGAGCGGCGCCTCTCCGATATGGACGCCGCGGGCGTGGACGTGCAGGTCGTCTCGCCGTCCCCGTCGCATTACCACTACTGGGCCGGCCCCGGCCTCGCGACCGCCGTCTGCCGAGCGGCGAATCGCGGCGTGGCGGGCGTCGTCTACCGGGCCCCCGACCGGCTGGTGGGCTTCGGGCTGGTCCCCCTGCAGCATCCCGATCTGTGCGTCGCCGCTCTCGACGACGCCCTCGGTCTCGGTCTCAAGGGCGTTGAGATCTCCTCCTTCGCCCCCGGCGTCGAACTGTCGGACGCACGGCTCGACCCGTTGTGGGCGCGGGCCGCCGAGACCGCCGCCGTGGTGTTCCTGCATCCCTTCGGCTGCTCACTCGACGAGCGACTCGACCGGTTCTACCTGGCCAACACGGTCGGACAACCGGTGGAGAACGCCGTCGCCCTCTCACACCTGATCTTCTCGGGGGTCCTGGACCGCCACCCGAACCTGCGGGTGGTCGCGGCGCACGGCGGCGGCTACCTGCCCACCTACCTCGGTCGCTCCGACCACGCCTGGCAGGTGCGCAGCGAAGCCCGGCAGTGTGCCGAAGAACCCTCGGCCTACCTGCGCCGGATCTGGTTCGACTCGCTCGTCCACACCCCGCAGGCACTGCGCGCTCTGGTCGCCGCCGTCGGCGCCGACCGGGTCCTGCTCGGCTCCGACCACCCATTCGACATGGGCGTGCCCGATCCGGTTGCCCGCCTCGACGCCGCCGGCCTCGACCCGGCCGACCGCGCCGCGATCGCCGGCGGCACCGCACAGAAGCTGGGGCTGGTCCCCCAGAGGGAATTCTGACAGGAGGGAATTCTGATGCCAGACATGACGGCTGCGCGCCTGATCACGCACTTGCGGCACATCGACATCGCCGTGCCCGACCTGGCCGTCCAGCAGGCGTTCTACACCGGACAGTGGGGTCTCACGGAAGTCGCCACGGACACCGGATTGTCCTTCCTCGCCGCGGAAGGCTCGCCCGAGCAGTACATCGTGCGCCTTCGTCAGGCCACCGACAAGCGCATCGACCTCATCGCGTTCGGTGCCGCGACCCCGGCCGACGTCGACGCACTCGCCGGCCGACTGGCACGGGGTGGCGTGACTCTCGTGTCAGAGCCAGGAGCGCTCGCGACGCCCGGCGGCGGCTACGGGTTCCGGTTCTTCGACAACGAGGGCCGCACCGTCGAAATCTCCGCCGGCGTCGCCGAGCGGACCCACCGCAAGATCGAAGAAGGCGAGTCGATCCCGGTGCGCCTGTCGCACGTGGTGGTCAACTCCGCCGATCCCGAGGGCACCGTCGCGTTCTACCAGCGCCATCTCGGGTTCGCGCTGTCGGACATCCTCACCCACCCGCGGATGGGTCACATGATGTGGTTCCTGCGGTGCAACCCCTGGCACCACAGCTTCGCGATCGCCCGCTGCCCGCACCCGTCCCTGCACCACGCGAGCTTCGAACTGCGCGGGATCGACGAGTACATGCGCGGTACCGGACGTCTCCTGCGGGCCGGCGTCGAGAAGATCTGGGGGCCTGGCCGGCACAAGGCAGGCAACAACACCTTCTCGTACTTCCTCGACCCGCAGGGCAACACGGTCGAGTACACGACCGAGTTGCAACTCCTGGACGAGGACACCTGGCACCCCGGCCTGCACGACCTCTCCGAGCCCGACGTGGCCGACCAGTGGGGCACCGCCAACCAGATGAACGAGTTCGTCGCGAAGAAGTCGTTCAACGACCCGGACCGGGGCCTGTTCCTGGCCCCGCCCGTCTGAGGGCCGGCCGATGCGATTCGCCACGATCTCCGAACCCGGAGGGCAGGTGCGGTGCGGGGTCGTGCAAGACGACACGCTGCTGCGCCTCCCTGCCGGGACCACGGTGCTCGACCTGCTCTGTACCGATGGGCTCCTCGACGCCGGAGCCCGCGCTGTGGCCGACGGCGACGCCGTCCCGCTGGCCGGGATGCGGCTGTTGCCACCGCTCGAGGCACCCACCGTGCGCGACTTCGTCGCGTTCGAGGAGCACGTCGAGGGAATGACAGCCGGGGCCGGAGTGGGGCCGGAGTGGTACGCGGCACCAACGTTCTACTTCACCAACCCGTATGCGCTCGTCGGCGCACACGACGACGTGGCAGTGCCGCCCGGCTGCTCCAAACTGGACTTCGAGTGCGAGGTCGCGGCGGTCATCGGCAGGGGTGGCGCCGACATCGCCCCCGGCGACGCGTCCGCCCACATCGCCGGCTACACGATCTTCAACGACTGGTCGGCACGCGACCTCCAGTTCCGCGAGATGGCCGTCCGCCTCGGGCCCTGCAAGGGCAAGGACTTCGCCACCACGATCGGCCCCGTCCTGGTCACGGCCGACGAACTCGAGCCCTACCGCGATGCCGACGGATTCCTCGCACTCGGGATGACGGTTGCGGTCAACGGCATCGAGATTGGTCGTGACCTGCTCTCCAACATGAGTTGGCCGTTCGAGGACCTCGTCGCCTACGCCAGCCGCGGCACCGAGGTTCGTCCCGGCGACATCCTCGGCTCCGGCACCTGCGGCAACGGCGGCTGCCTCGCCGAACTGTGGGGCCGCGGCCGCACCGATCTGCCCCCGCTGCAGCCCGGAGACGTGGTCACGATGACGGTCGAGGCTCTCGGCACTCTCCGCAACACAGTCGTCGCCGGACGCGAACCGCACCCGATCGCGAGTGCCCGGTCCCGCCCTCGCACGCGCCCCTGAATCTGTCCCGTTCTGTCCCCACAACGCCGTGGAGGTCCTCATGAACACCGACGCATCCCGAACCGCAGGGCTGCCACAGCTCATCCTGTTACTGGCGGCCAGTTCCATGCCCGTGCTCGGGGCCGTCCTGATCGCACCCGTGCTCCCGCTCATCGCTCAGCACTTCGCGTCCGTGCCGGGCATCGAGGTCCTGGTGCCGATCGTGCTGACCATCCCCGCGCTCGTCATCGGGCTGACCGCTCCGTTCGCGGGACAGATCGTCGACCGGCTCGGCCGACTGCGGGTACTGCAGGTCGGCATGGTCGGCTACGCGGTCGCCGGCACCGCACCCCTCTGGCTCGACAGCATCGGCTCGATCATCGCCAGCCGCGCGTTCGTCGGAGTGTTCGAGGCCGGCATCACGACGGCGGCAACCACGCTGATCGGCGACTACTGGAAGGCGAAGCGCGACCGCTACATCGGTCTCCAGGCGACGACGGCGTCGTTGGGCGGGGTTGCTTTCATCGCGCTGGGCGGCGCGCTCGGGGCCGGGGGCTGGCGCGCACCGTTCTGGGTCTACGCGATCGCGCTGGTGCTCGTCGTCCCGATGGCGTGGCTCCTGTGGTCGCCCCAGCGATCGTCGGAGCCGGCGGATCCGCGTTCACACGGCGTTCCGTGGCGCGCGCTCGCCACGCCGTGCGGGGTGACGCTGTTCGGCGGCGTGGTCTTCTACATCCTCATCGTCCAACTGCCCACCGTGCTGACCTCGATCGGGATCACGTCCACCGCGACCACCGGCCTGCTGACCGGCGTGCTCGCCATCGCCATCGCCATCGGCGCGGCGCTCTACGGGCGCTTCGCGAAGCTGGGCAGGCGAGTGCTCCTGCCCATCGAGTTCGCGACATCAGGCCTCGGGCTCGTCATCGTCTTCGCCACGTCGAGCGTCACGGTGGTAATGATCGGCGCCGTCATCACCGGGTTCGCGAGCGGCCTGCTCTTCCCGACGCTCATCTCGTGGGTGCTGGACAACGTCGAGTTCCCCCAGCGCGGGCGCGGCACCGGGCTGTGGACCGGCACGGCGTTCGTCGGCCAGTTCCTCTCCCCCCTTGTCGTGGCGGGGCTGGCAGTCTTCACCGGCGGGCTGCAGGGCGGAATCGGCGCACTCGGGGTGCTCTCCGTCATCGTCGGAGCCGCGCTGTTCCTGACCTTCCGCAAGCAGAACCCGGCGCCCGCTTCCGCCGTCCCCGCCCGCGCCTACCGGTGATGGGAACCTCAGGCGACGGCGATCTCCACGAGGCGACGTGGGCGCGGCTGGCTCTCGACGCTCCTGACGGGCTCGCCGTCGTCGACGCCGCAGGACGGTTCCTGTGCGTCAACCGCACCGGCGCTCGTGTACTGGGCGCTGCCGGACAGGACCTTGCCGGGATCACCACTCCGTTCCAGCTCGCTCACAACGTCGCTGCCGAACCGGCGGGTCTGTTCGACGACCCTGGTGAACAGGTCATCAGGTGGCAGCCGCCGAACGGAGCCCGGCGGGAGCTGGCCTACCGCGTTCAGCGCTCCTCGGACGGGACGGGCGTGTCGCTGATTTCCTTCCGCGACGTCACCGACGAACGCCGTCGGCTGCGGCGCATCGCCGCAGTGGCCCGCACCGCCGCGAAGCTCGCGACGCAAGGATCGCTGTCGGCCACGCTGGACGCACTGGCGTACGAGGTTCTGCAAACCGACGCTCTGGCCGGCGTGCAGATCCTCACCGTGGACGACGACAGCCGAGTCCTGCGGATCATGGGCTCGGCGGGCTTCCGCCATTGGCCCGGCTTCTTCGACGCCCTCCTGGAGTGTCGCGAGAGGGGAGCATCATTGAAGATGCTCGACGCGCTGCGGCAGACAGAACCGATCGTGGTACCCCATCGTTGGCAGACGATCCGCGAGGACCCCAGGTGGGAGCCGCTGATCGAGTACCTCGGCGAACTCAGGTGGGACTCGTTCGCCAGCGTTCCCCTGATCATCCGCGGACGCCCCGCCGGAGTGCTGAACGCCTACTTCGCGCCTGGCCAGGACGTCGGCGCCCGCACCGTCGAGTTCCTGGTCGCGATGGCCGAACAGGCAGTGATCGCCGTCGACTACGCGTCGCTGATGGAACGGGAACGCGACGTGGTCCGAAGGCAGGAGCGTCAACGGCTTGCCCGTGACCTGCACGACTCGATCGTGCAGCAGGTCTTCTCGATTTCGATGCAGGCCAAGTCATTGGAGGTGCTGGCGGGCCGTGACGGCGCGTTGCGGACCACTGCGGTCCAGCGCTTCGCGGACGAGGTGGGCCAGCTCGCGCAGACCGTCCTGACCGACCTGCGGGCGATGGTCCACGAACTGCGTCCCTCCTCCAGCACCGAACCCGGAGGCATCGAGGAGTCCGTACGCGCGCTCGTCGAAAGCACGACGAACCGCACCGGACTGCGGTTCACGCTGACCATCGGTCGCGGCCTCGATCACGTCCAGGGCGAACCCGCCGAGGACGTCTACCGAATCCTCGCCGAAGCGATCCACAACGTCGTCAAGCACGCCAAGGCTGCGCGCGTGGTCATCCGGTTGGCGATCCGCGGGGAACAGCTCACCGGCACCGTCTCCGACGACGGCCGCGGACTGATCGAGGCTGCCGTCAGCTCCCCCACGCCCTCCTCCGGCTACGGCCTCAGCACGATGCGGGAGAGGGCACAACGGTGGGGTGGAACGGTCACCGTCAAACCGCGCAAGCGATCGGGCACCACAGTCCGGCTCGTGGTTCCCCTCAACTCCGGCGTTCGACTGGAACAGCCGCCGGTTCTGATTTCGCCCTCACCAGAGCTTCGAGGACAGACGCCATGACCCACACCGCTGCTGCCGCGACCCGAGTCCTCATCGTCGACGACCACGCCGTCGTCCGCAGGGGCATTCGCGCCTACCTCGAGGTGCTCGACGACATGGAGGTGGTCGGAGAGGCGAGTGACGGGCAGGAAGCTCTCGACAAACTCGAGACCATGTCGGCTCACGGCGAGCTGCCGGATGTCGTTCTCCTGGACCTGCTGATGCCACGGATCGACGGATCGACGGTGGCCGCCGGGGTCAGCGCTGCCTACCCGTCCGTGCGCGTCGTGATCCTCACGAGCTTCGGTGAGATGGACCGCGTGCACACCGCGCTGGCCAACGGCGCTTCGGGCTATCTGCTCAAGGACGCCGGGCCGACAGAGGTCTCCGCCGCCATCCAGGCGGCGGCCCGCGGTGAGGTCTTCCTCGATCCCGCGATCGCCAGGCGACTGACCCAGGAGATCCTCTCACCGCAGACCGGACTGAGCGCGCTGACCGATCGCGAACGCGCGGTGCTCTGTCTGGTGGCCACAGGACAGTCCAACAAAGCTATCGCGAAAGATCTCGTCATCAGCGAGCGCACCGCACGGACGCACGTCAGCAACGTGCTCCGCAAGCTGCGGCTGACCTCTCGGACACAGGCGGCGCTCGTCGCGGTTCGGGAAGGACTCGTTGCGCCACAGGTCTGAGAGCCAACGGCGAACTACGCGCGCTCCTGTGGATGGGTGGCCAACGCCTCGACAGTGATGTCCATCCACTTCCACATCGGCAACGAGGTGAGCGCGTCGTGCAGCGCGGCCGGGTCCTCGGCCTCGTACAGCCCGACGGTGGCGTTGCGGCCCGGCACACGCCAGAGCCGTTTGAGCACACCAGCTTCCCTGAGCTGCATGGCACGCTCACGCTCGCCCTGGCGCAGCTGCTCGCGAGTCTCGTCCGGCGTGTCGGCCGGTAGCAGGTTCTCGGTGCGAACCAGGAATTCCATGTTTCGTCCTCCAGGTCTCAGGCGGCCACGGTGAGGAGCAGGTCGGCGAGCTCCTTGGGCGCGGTGACCATCGCCTCGTGACCGGTCGCGATCGTGTGGACCGGCCAGTCACGAGCAGCGGCGCGTTCGGCGTGCGTCTCGAACACGCGCATCCAGTCGGTGCATTCGATGAAAGCCGCTGGCACGCGTTCCACGGCGCCGGACAACCGCAGCGGCTCCGTGTAGGTGCGCCACGGGTGCGGTGTGAGCCGTGCGGACAACCAGTCCACATCGGACTGTTCGGTGACGCCGAGAACCTGCAGCGATCGGACGGGGATGAGCCAGCCGAAACCTGGTCCGGCGACCGACTCGCGGTAGTGGCCGGCGATGGTCGTGGGCTGCAGGTCGATCGCGGCCTCGCCGTCGTCTCCGACGAACGCGTCGAGGTAGATCCGCTTGTGGATCCGATCAGGGACGCGGTCGGCGACGCCGGTGACGACCTGCCCCGCGTAGCTATGCCCCACCAAGACGACGTCGTGAGCGTCGTACGCCTCGACGAGACCGACGACGTCCTCGATGTGTGTTCCGAGACCGACCGAGGGGTGCAGCGTGTGCGCGCGGTCGCTGAGACCTGTGAGCGTCGGCGTGTGGACCTCGTGGCCGGCAGCGCGCAGCAACGGAGCCACGCGCTGCCACACCCAGCCGCCGTGCCAGGCACCATGCAGCAGCACGAAAGGGGTCATCGGCTCACCGCACCCGAGGCACCGAGATCCTCGAACAACGCCAGTGCGGCCGCCGTGTTCGAGGCCGGCACGTGGTAGGTGTCGTGCACCCGGCGAATGGAGTCGCTGAGCGCGCCGCGCATGACCAGCCACATGATCAGTTCGATGCCCTCGGTTCCCGCGTCTCGGATGTAGTCCTCACGGGTGAGCGCCGCGAGCTTCTCCGGCTCCGTCTCGATCGCCTGGAGGAACATCCGGTCGAACTCGGTGTTGATCAGGCCCGCTCGGGCGCCCGACAGCTGGTGGGACATGCCACCGGTGCCGAAGACGGCAACCCTGATGTCCTTCGGGAAGGACCGGATCGCCCTGCCGAGCGCCTGCCCGAGGGCGTAGCAGCGAGCCGCGGTCGGCTGCGGGTACTGGATGACGTTGACCAGGATCGGCACGACGGCGCACGGCCAGGCATCGCCGGGCTCCGGGCAGTAGACCGACAACGGCACGGTGAGACCGTGATCGACGTCGAGCTGGTGAAAGGTGGCGATGTCGAACGAGTCGTCCATGAGCTCAACGACGAGGTGCTCGCTCAGCTCCGGTGCGCCTACGACCCTTGGCACCGCACGACGTCCCCAGCCCTCGTCGGCGACGTCGTAGCTTTCCGCCGTTCCGATGCCGAACGTCGGCACCAGGTCGAGACCGATGGAGTTCGCGTGGTCGTTGTAGACGATGACGGCGACGTCCGGCCGGTGCTCGGCCATCCACTCCCGTGCGGGGGCGTACCCGTCGAAAAGCGGCTTCCAGTACGGGTCCTCGGTCTTCTTGTGGTCCATCGCCGCTCCGATGGAGGGCACGTGCGAAGTCGCCAGGCCCCAGATCACTTCAGCCACACTTCCGCCCTCCAGCCTTGAGCGCCTCGGCGAATTCCTCGGCCGTCATCCCGGTGAAGACACCGCCGAGGTACTGCATCGACTTCTTGTCGATCATCGCGAGCTTGAACGAGTAGAAAATGGACGCTCCCAGGTCGTGCATCCTGATCCAGTCGCGTTCCAGCACCGATGCCTTCTGCTCGGGTGTGAGACCGTGCTCGTCGCAGTAGCCCGCTTCGTCCGCGGCGAATCGTTCCCGGTTCGCCGCGGACGTGAGCGAGCCGAACATCTTGTTCAGCGCGTAACCACGCCGGTTCTGCCTGATGTCGAGGACGTAGTTGTCCTGTGCCTTGGTCATAGTCGTGTCCCTCACACTCCTAGAAGACGACGGTGGTGTTGCCGTCACGGATGACGCGGTCGTCGCAATGCCAGGCGACCGCCCGCGACAGCACGAGCCGTTCGACGTCGGCGCCCTTGCGCTGGAGGTCGCGGGTCGTTTCCTCGTGCGACACCCGGATGACGTCCTGCTCGATGATCGGGCCCTCGTCGAGGTCTTCGGTCACGTAGTGGGCGGTGGCGCCGACGAGCTTCACCCCGCGCTCCTTGGCGCGCTGGTAGGGGCCGGCGCCCATGAAGGCCGGCAGGAAGGAGTGGTGGATGTTGATCACCGGAACAGCGAGTTCGTCGAGGAAGTCGCCGGAGATGATCTGCATGTAGCGGGCGAGGACGACCGTGTCGACGTTGCCCTTGAGCAGGTTGAGGTGTTCCTTCTCCGCGACGTCCTTCCTGTTCTTCTCGACCGGCACGTGGAAGAACGGGATCCCGAACTGGCGGACGTCGTCGCCGAGATCGGGGTGGTTGGAGATCACCATCGGAATGGTCATGTCCAGCTCGCCGCGGCGCTGCCGCCACAACAGGTCGAGGAGGCAGTGGTCGGCCTTCGACACCATGATCGCGACGCGCTTGCGGCGCTTGGCCTCGACCAGCCGGTACGACAGGCCGAAGTCGGCGACCAGCTTCTCGTCGAGCGACCGCTCAAGCTCCGGCAGCTTCGTCGAGAGGTTCGGCAGGGTGAAGACGGTGCGCTGGAAGAACCGCCCGCCGGTGGGGTCGCTCGTGGACTGGTCGAGCGCCACGACGTTGGCGCCGTGCTCGGCCAGGACGGTGGACACGCGCGACACGATGCCCGGCTGGTCCGCGCCCTGGACGATGAGCCGGCCGTAGTCCTCTTCGGAATGAGTCGCGGCCATCAGCGATCGTCCTTGTCTCGCACCGCGGCCAGCAGTTCCTGCCGCCACAGCTCGGTTTTGCCGAGTTCGTTGAAGGTGAAGATGTGCAGTCCGGCGATGTTGTTCGGGATCTTCGACGCCGCGGCTCCCAACGCTCGCGCGAGCCTGGTGGGCCGGTAGGCGCCGGGCAGCAGGAACTTCCAGAGCAGGCTCTGCTGCTTCTGCAGGAACCTCGCGGACTGTCCCAGCCCGATGCCGGCCGAGATGCGGATGAGCTTTTGCCTCGTCACCGGTCCGGGCATGCCGACGAAGACCGGAAGGTCGACACCGTCCTCGGCGATACGAGCGGCCCAGTCGGCCGTGGTCCTGGCGTCGAAGCAGATCTGCGTGACGACGCGAGTGGCCAACGGCGACTTCTGCTTCAGCGCCAGATCGATGGCGTCCTGCGGGATCGACCCGTGTCCTTCGGGGTAGCCACCGATTCCGATCTGGTCGAACGGGTGGCCGATCTCGCCCATCGCCTGGAGCAGCGAGAACGCGTCGGTGAACCTACCTGCGGGCGTCGGCGCGTCACCGCCGATGACGAACACCGACCTCGTGCCCGCCTCGACGAGCCGTGCGATGACGTCGGCGACGTGCCTGTCGTCGACGAACTGCCGGGCAGGCAAGTGTGGCGCGACCTGGTAGCCGTGACCAAGCAGTCGCTCGGTGAGGCCGAGGGTGGTGTCGATTCCCTTCGCCTCCGTCACGGTGACCGTGAGCGGGACACTCCTGGGGACGTGGTCGAGCACGTCCTGCTCGGTGTTCTTGAAGGGCATGACCTCGTAGCCCATGTTCCGCACGAGGTCGGCGAGACTCCTTCGCCGGCGTCGGCCCTCGGCCGCCTCCGTGCTGCTGAGGTTGACCACCCGGTCCTCCTTTCGATCTGGGTGACGGGGTCAGCTCAGGACAACGTCATGGGCCGGACTGGCGAGTTGCGGGGCGGCAGCAACACCGCCTCGTTCAGTACAGCCGCGTGAGCGTCACGTTTCGTCGGGCATCGAGGCCGACTTGACCGCGACAAATGACCGATGTGGACGGATGGCCGGCCGCAGCTGCCGCAGGTCGCGCCGTGCCGTCAGCACTGCGGCCTTCGCCCGCAGTTCCGCGTACTCGGCCGCGGGGTCGGAGTCCCACGTGATCCCGCCGCCGGTCCCGTACATCCCCCGCTGCTGGTCGCGATCGACGACGAGGGTGCGGATCGCCACGTTGAACCGGGCGCGGATGTCTTCGGTGTGTGGTGCCACGAAACCGATCGCGCCGCAGTAGACACCTCTGGGGGTCGGCTCGAGGTCCCGGATGATCTCCATGGTGCGCTGTTTCGGTGCCCCGGTCACCGAGCCGCACGGGAACAGCGCGCGGAAGGTGTGCTCGATCCCCACGCCGGGCCGAAGTACCGCGGTCACCTCGGACGTCAGCTGGTGAACGGTCTCGTACCGTTCTGCCTGACACAGAGCGGTGACCGCCACTCCCCCTGGGACGGCCAGCTTGGCGACGTCGTTGCGCACCAGGTCGACGATCATGATGTTCTCCGCGCGCTCCTTGGGACTCGCGCGCAGCTTCGCAACGAGGTCACGGTCCTCCGCCAACGTGCGGCCTCGTCGCGTGGTGCCTTTCATCGGTTTCATGCGCAGACGGTTGCCGACTGTCTCGAAGAACAGCTCCGGGCTGGCGCTGGCGATGACGAACCGCCCGGTGTCGATCAGAGCGTTGTACGAGCCACCCTGTGCGTGAACCAGGTCGGCGTACAGCTGGGAGACATCGCCCTCGACGTCGGCCGCCATGCGTGTGGTCAGGTTGCACTGGTAGGTGTCACCTGCGGCGATGTGCCGCTTCACCGCCTCGACCGCTTGGCGGTGTTCGTCCTGTTTCCAGTCGTAGCGCCAGGGGCCTGTTCGACAGGTTCGCCGCGGCGGTGACTCGATCACCGGAACTACTTCCGGAGCAGGGGTTATCCCGAACCAGGTCAGGGGAAGCTCGCCGCTCGGACGGTGGACGGCGAGCGAGGGGTCCAAGCCGGCCGCCGCTTCGTAGGACACGAATCCGAAGGCCCACCAGCCGTTCCGGGCAGCGGAGTCCACTTCGGACAGAACCTCGGCGACGTGCTCTGGTTTCCACGCCTCAAGGTCGTAGGCGAAGTCCGGAAAGCGGTGCGCGATCCCGCTGCGAAGATCATCGAACCGCGCCCACACAGGACTGAATCTCATTGATCGGCCGCCCTCCCGCCGTCTCCCAGCGCATAGAAAGAGCCCGTAACCAGACGCTAAGTCCCCGCACGAACCTGCCGAAACGGTCCGATGTCGACTTTCCCGACGTCAATCAACCTGTGGTCGGCGAGTCAAATGACGTAGCAAGGACCGGTCGCCACGACCTGATGACGGGGCGGGTCCGGCTCCTACTGTCGGTGCCGAGAGTCAACGACGATCGAGGAGTTGCCAGGATGAGTTCCACACTGGTGATCAGCGCGCACGCAGGAGACTTCGTATGGCGTGCCGCGGGTGCGATCGCGCTGGCCACCAGTCGAGGTCATCGGGCCAAGGTTCTCTGCCTGAGCTTCGGCGAGCGTGGCGAATCGGCGAAGGCGTGGCGGGAAGGCAAGTCTCTCAACGAGATCAAGGCGATTCGGCGCGGCGAGGCCGAAGCCGCGGCGGACGTGCTGGGCGCCGAGATCGAGTTCCTCGACGCCGGCGACTACCCGCTGCTGGAGTCGCACGAGCTCGTCGACCGCATCGTGCGGGCGTACCGGGACGTGAACCCCTCGGTGGTCCTGACGCACCCGCTGCTCGACCCCTACAACGGCGACCACCCTGCCGCTGCGCGCATGGCGCTGCAGGCACGCGTGCTCGCACAGGCCATCGGCTACGACGCGCCAGGTGATCCGCTCGGTGCGCCGCCGGTCTTCTTCTTCGAGCCGCACCAGCCGGAGCAGTGCGACTTCAAGCCCAACGTCCTGCTCGACATCACTCCCGTGTTCGAGACCAAGCGCAAGGCCATGGAATGCCTGCCCGCCCAACAGCACATGTGGGAGTACTACAGCGACTTGGCCAAGCGCCGCGGCGTGCAGGTCAAGCGCAACGCCGGCCCCAACCTGGGCCTGGCCCACAACACCATGGGCGAGGCCTACATGCGGCTCTACCCGCAGGTCACCGAGGAGCTCGCATGAGGACGGTCATCGTCACGGACCCGCCCCGTGCGCCGATCGAGAAGGTCGACAAACTGGCCGAGTACGGCGTCGCCACAGTGCACGAAGCCTTGGGGCGCACCGGTTTCCTCGGCCCCAGCCTCCGTCCGGTGCACCTCGGATCTCGCATCGGTGGAACGGCGGTCACTGTCGTGTCCTGGCCGGGCGACAACCTCATGATCCACGCGGCCATCGAGCAATGCCGTCCCGGTGACCTGCTCGTCGTGACGACCACCTCCCCCAGCACCGATGGCATGTTCGGCGAACTCTTCGCCACCGCACTGCAGGTCCGGGGAGTCCGGGGCCTCGTCACCGCAGCCGGTGTCCGCGACGTGGCGGAGCTGCACGAGATGAACTTCCCCGTGTGGACCGCCGCGGTCAGCGCCCAGGGCACCGTCAAGGCCACCGCGGGCGCCGTCAACGTGCCGGTCACGATCGGAGGCCAGTCGATCCGCCCAGGCGACGCCGTCCTCGCCGACGACGACGGCGTCATGGTCGTGCCACGTGCGGACGTCGACAAGGCGTTGGAAAAGTCGCACGCGCGGTCGGAGAAGGAAGAGGCCACGCGCCGAGCCTTCCGCGACGGCGAGCTGGGCCTGGACCGCTACGGACTGCGCGACAAGCTCACCCAACTCGGCGTCGAGTACGTCCCCGCCAGCGAATACGGGCTCTGAAAACACGCCCGCCCACCCCGATTTCCCGAAGGAACGGAAGACATGACCGCGAAGAACCTCCAGGACGTCCTCGACCGGGCGGGCAACACCGTCGAGCTGCTCCGCAACTCCCAGCTCGGCGCGTACATCTACCCCGTCGTCCCGTCCGAGTTCACGAACTTCCGCCGCGAGGTCACCGCCTGGCAGAACACGGCCGTGCTCTTCGACCAGAGCCACCACATGGTCAACCTGTTCATCTCGGGCAAGGACGCGCTGAGGCTGCTGTCCGACACGGGCATCAACAGCGTCGCGAAGTTCGAGGTCGGCACCGCGAAGCAGTTCGTGCCCGTCTCCCCCGAAGGCGGAGTCATCGGCGACGGCATCCTCTTCCGCGAGGCCGAGGACCAGTTCACCTACGTCGGCCGGGCGCCGGTCGCCAACTGGCTGTCCTTCCACGCCGAGCAGGGCTACGACGTCGACCTGCGACTCGACCAGCGCTCCCCCTCCCGCCCCTACGGCAAGCAGGTCACCCGGGACCTCTGGCGGTTCCAGATCCAGGGCCCCCGCGCCTGGGAGGTCATCGAGAAGGTGAACGGCGGGCCGGTCGAGCAGGTCAAATTCTTCCGCATGGGGCACATCACCATCGCCGGAGAGCAGGTCCGTACGCTGCGCCACGGCATGGCCGGAGCTCCGGGCCTCGAGATCTGGGGTCCGTACGAGAGCTACGACAAGATCCGCGACGCGATCCTCGAGGCCGGCCGGGAGTTCGGCCTCGAACCCGCGGGAGCGCGCGCCTACTCCTGCAACACCCTGGAATCGGGTTGGATCCCTTCCCCGCTGCCCGCCGTCTACACCAGCGACGAGCTGCGTCCGTACCGCGAGTGGCTCGGCGCCGACAGCTACGAGGCCACCAACGCCCTTGCCGGCAGCTTCGTCTCCGATCACATCGAGGACTACTACCTCAACCCGTGGGAGCTCGGGTACGGCTCCTTCGTGAAGTTCGACCACGACTTCATCGGCCGCGACGCCCTGCAGGCGATCGATCCCGAGCAGCAGCGTCGCAAGGTGACCCTCGCCTGGGACCCCGAGGACGTCGCCAAGCTCCTCGCCTCCCCCGTCGACCCCGAGGGCTCCGGCTACCAGTTCTTCGACCTGCCCAACGCCAACTACGGCTCGTCCAACTTCGACTCCATCGTGGACGCCGACGGCAACAACATCGGTCTCTCCCTCTTCACGGGCTACAGCGCGAACGAGCGCAAGGCGCTCTCCCTCGCCACGATCAACCCCGACGTCCCGCTCGGCGCCGAGGTCCGCGTGATCTGGGGCGAGCCCAACGGCGGTAGCCGCAAGACCACGGTGCAGCCGCACGAGCAGTTCGCGGTCCGCGCGATCGTCAGCCCGGCGCCGTACTCGGTCATGGCGCGCGACGCCTACCAGGCGGGCTGGCGCACCTCAGTCTCGGTCTGATCCGCATCCATCCAGACCCATCAAGCCGCGCACAAGGCGGCACCGGTCCCGCCGGGGTGAGGCGGAACATGCCTCACCCCGGCGGACCAGTTCAAATGAACGGGAGTGCGCTGTGACGGTCAGCGTGGAACAGGCCGCTGCAACGTGCTCGATCACAGACCAGATCCGCGACGCCATCGTGGGTGGTGACTTCGTTCCAAACCAGCGTCTGGTCGAGGCCGACCTGTGCGAACAGTTCGGTGCCAGCCGTGCTTCCGTGCGCGCCGCGCTCGTGGAACTGGCCAACGAACGGCTGGTCGAACGCGTGCAGAACCGCGGCGCCAGGTTCGTGCAATCACGGTGGACGAGGCGGTCGAGATCTGCGAGGTGCGCATGGTCGTCGAAGGCCTCTGCGCCGCCAAGGCCGCCGAGCGCATCAGCCGCGACGAGGTCAAGGAGCTGAAGGCGATCAGCAAGAAGATGAGCTCGGCCGTGTCCGGCGGTGACGTGCTCGGCTACTCCGAGCTCAACCAGGAACTGCACCGGCGCGTGCGAGAGATCAGCGGCCAGCACGCGGCTCGTGCAGTGCTTGAGCGGTTGCGGGCGCAGAGCATGCGGCACCAGTTCAAGCTCGCGATGCACCCCGGTCGGCCGAACGTCTCTCTGCCCGAGCACCTGGCCATCATCGACGCCATCTGCACCCGAGACCCCGCCGCCGCGGAAGAAGCGGCGCGCGCTCACCTGCGCAGCGTCAACACAGCACTGCAGGAAATCGCCTCAGGGGATTCTGCTGGTCGACTTTGACCCACATGGACCTACGTGCGCGCGTCACGACTCTGCCTGCTGCCGCTGCATTTGGAGTTCATGGTCGTCCTGCGCGGTGTCGTTGACGGCTGGGAAAAGCCGCTGGACCGCAGCGACGATCGCCGCACGCCGAGCGGCCATGAGGGCATCGCGATCTTCGCTGTCGGACGTGCGCCTCTCAACGCATCCGGCGCGCCACAAACCTCTCTGTGCGGCCAGCTGTCTTGCGCGGTGCTCGATCATGGCGACGGGATCTTCGTGCCCCCTGGGAATCACAGCCTGGACCTACGGCGGGACCGTGGTTCCCTCGGGCACGACCCCAAGATCAAGACGGGCTCAGCCGCTAGATAGTGTTCAAGGCCGAGCTGCGTAACCTCAAGGGGCCCAGAGGGGCCCCATGATCGACATTCACCCCAGCCTCTACGCATCGCCGCAGGTCGCGCGGCCGCCGGGCGTGTCGGAAAACCATGTGCGACATGATCCCCAACGCCGAGCACTGGCGGGTGTCGGTGTGGGAGGCGCAGGAGCTGCAGCACGCGATCATGGGCTACCTGCCCGGCTACGCGACGCCGCGCATCGTGTGCGACGTGCCGTACGTGGGCAAGCGGTGGGTGCACCAGCTCGCCGAGTACGACCGTGAGCTGGGCATTTCGTACTGGACCAAGAACTACCGGACCGGGATCGAACTCGAGGACCCTGAGGCGCTCGATCGCCGTTACCCCTACTACGACCCGATCTCCACCCTGGGCGAGGCCGGCCAGAAGTGGTGGACCGACCAGGCCTGACGGGTCACGATGGGGCCGTTTCGGAGCTACTCCCGAAGGCGGCCCCTGGCGACCTCGGGGCCATGATCGGCCAGCACGGGCTGCGCCGGACGGAGGAAGGGCCGCCGATCCGGTACGACGCGCTGGAGTCGTGCCTGGAGAAGCTCGCCGGGCACGCACGGCAGCGAAACGCCGCGGTGCACATGCCGAAGATCGGCGCCGGTCTCGCCGGTGGCGACTGGGATCGGATCGAGTCGATCGTTCGCCGTGCCCTGGCCGGTGTGCCGACGACGGTGTACGTGCTGCCGTGACTGGGTGCGGCCGGCGCGCTCATCCCGCCTGTCGGGCGACGGCCTCCGCCCACATCCGCTCGAAGTAGTCGCGATCGACTTCCTCGTACCCTTGATCGTCGTCGCGCCAGTCGGGCTCAAGCGGCTGGTCTGTCAAGGTCATACCGAAGTCCGGGTCCTCTTCCTCGAGAGAGGTCACCATCCGGTCGCCTACCACGGTCACCTGACGGACCGGCTCACCGTCGACGAACTCGCACACGGCGAAACCGTCGTCGGCCGAGAACGACTCGATCTCGAATCGGACATACACAGTGCTCATCAGAACGGTGTCTTCCCACTTCTCACGATCCGGCTCGCGATGTCGAGCGCATCGTCGGACAGATGCGCGAACACGTGCTCACGCCCCTTGATCAGGTTGAGTCCTGACACATCGATCTCCACGTCGCTACCCCCTACTACGACCCGATCTCCACCCTGGGCGAGGCCGACCAGAAGTGGTGGTCGGACCAGACCTGACAGGTCGCGATGGGGCCGTTTTCGGACAGACTTCCGAAGGCGGCCCCATCCGCGTGTTTGGCTGCTCAGAGCCCCATGAAGTCGCAACGTGCGCCGACGTCAAATCCCGCCGGGAGATCCAGATGAACAGCCTACTGTGTCCACTTTGGACACAGTAGGCTGGCATTGCTTCCTCGAAGAGGATTCGTTCGACGACCGGTTCGAGTTCGGCACCGCCAAGCTCGAGCAGGGCACCCCTCCGGCCCTACTTCACCGCGTAGGCCCTGGTGATCGTCTCCGTCACCGAGTTGCCCAGGACGTCGGTGGCCGTCGCGCGCAACGACGCGAAGCCCGCCGGTCCCGCGGGAATCTCCAGCTTCCCGCCGGCGACCTTGACGCGGCGCCACGTGACGCCGTCGTCGAAGGAAACCTCCACGCCGAGCGACCGCACGCCCGCGGCCCGTGCGCCAGGTTGATGCGCTGCGGACACCGTGCCGCTCACCGCACCGTGCGCGGTGTTGCGATCGTCGAGGTTCAGCGCGTACCTGATGTCGAGCAACGGCAACGCTGTCCGCTCATCGGTGCCGGACCGCGAGTGGAACCTCCACTCCGAGCGCACCTCGGGAGACAGTGCCGGGTTGAGGTTTCCGGACGGTCGCACGGCCTTGGCGGTGAAGGTGAGCCACCCCTGCCCGGACGGCACCTCGAACGTTCCGAGCGCGGGCCGGTCACCGCGGGCGATCTCCTTGCCGCCCCGGGACAACACGGTCGTCCCGGTGTGCAGCGGGGTGAAGAAGCTTGCCGTGGTGGGATCGCTGTCGGAGAACATCGGGATCGTCAGACTGATCCGGTCGCGCGTGCGGTACGCCCACGGCAGCGGTTTGCCGTCCTGCCGCGAGATCGGCGGCGTGGTCAGCTCCGGCCCGAACGGCGCGGCGAAGACGCGTGAGGTCCGCTTCTCCCCCGCTTCGAGCTGCACCGGCAACGTGATCTCCGCGTGCGACTGGTCGCCGTTGTCCAGGTATCCGCCGGTGTCGGCCAACTGCACCCCGACACCGGGTGTGACGTAGTCCGTGCGGCGCTGCGGCCACTTCGACTCCACCTCCGCCCCCGCACGCATCAGCCCGAGACCCCATGACGCGACACCGAATCGGTACGTCCCCGGCGGCATGGTGTCGATCAGCCTGCGTTCGATCCGGCCGAGGCCCGCCCTGGCGAACTTGAAGTCGTACCCGTCGGGCAGACCCTTGACCTCCTGCCCGAGGAAGTAGGACACCGGGCTGTTCGCTCGCACGGACAGCGTGGCCTGCACAGTCCGTTGCGTCATCAGATCCTGCACGCGGCGCAGATCCGCCGCGTTGTAGATGAGGCCGGTCGGCAACTCGGGTTCGGCGTCCGGGTCCGAGTCACTGGTGGGCATGAAGAAGGAGAGCACCGCACGCGCGCCCTTCTGCTTCAGCAGCTTCACCCCGTCCATCAGCTGGTCACCCGGCGTGTACACCGGGTCGTCCCAGCTCTTCGGTGTGATCACCGCGATCGCGCCGGAAACGTCACCGGCGGCCTCGATCGACGCCCGGTCCGCCTCACCGACGCCGACCAGCCGGCCGGTGTGCGTGCCCGTGAAGTCGTTGGTCCACGGGAAGTACGTGTCCCCGAGCTCGAAGCCTCCGGCCTCGTTCACCGTCGTCAGCGCCCACGGGTGGTTCCAGTAGCTGAGGCTCGTCAACGTCAGGCCGCGCATTTGAGAGCCGGCGACGCTGTACAGCTGGGAGCCTTCCCTGGGCACACCACCGCGCAGAATGCCCGCGAACTCCATCGGCCCGGACTCGTCGGGGTCGGACATGAGCCCGATCCCGCCACCGGGCTGCGGCCGCGCGTCCGGGTCGTCCACGCCGACCGTGACCGGCTTTCCCGCTGCGGTGTTCGCGTCGACGTTGGTGTCCTTGGAGATCTCCACGCGCTGGGCGAACATCGTGTCGTTGCCGGCCGTGTCCACGATGAGCCCGAACACCCGGTACGGGCCGTTCGCCACGGTGAGGGTCACCGAGTCGGTGGAAGTGGAGGTGAAGTCCGCGTACGCCTGGCCGGTGCGTTCGTTCTGCGCGATGACCAGCGACTGGAACGTCTCGCCGGCCCTCGGGGGGACCTTCACGGTCAACGTCCGCCGCTCGCCGTTGAACTGGCCGGTCACCGGAGTGTTCAGCACCACGTCGCCGCCACGCGCCCGCAGCACTCCGGTGACATCGCCCGCCGGTTGCGCGGCCGGGCGCGCGGTCACGGTGACCGCCGCCGAGCCGCCCGCCGGCACGGTCACCGACTTCGCCACCGAAAGGACGCCCTCGCGGTCGACGTCCAGGTCCAGCGCCAGGGTGACCGGAGTGCTCCCGGAGTTGACGTAGGTGATCTTGCGCGTCGCCTCGGCCGTGCCCCACACCGTGCCGAACCCGGCCGCGCCCTCTGCCCGCACCTGTTGCGCGACACCGCGAGCGATGTCGAGCCTGCCCGCGCCCTGGGCCAGCGTGGAGATGCCCGGCAGTCGCCTGGACGACCCGATCAGGGCGCTCTTGATCTGCTCGCCGGTCCAGTCGGGGTGTTGCTGCGCGAGGATCGCGGCGGCGCCGGCGACGTGCGGGGACGCCATCGAGGTGCCGGAGATCTGCGCGTACCTGTCGCCCACCGCGTACTCGGGCAACGTCCCGGCCGCCCGCGCGGCGACGATGTCCGTGCCCGGCCCGGCGATCTCCGGCTTCAGCCCGAAGTCACCCCGCCTCGGTCCCTGGCTGGAGGTGGCGCTCAACTCGTCCCGCTTGGTCACGTTGGCCACGGTGAGCGCCCGGTCCGCGGTACCGGGCGAGCTCACGGACTCGCGCGCCCCGTTGTTGCCCGCCGCGACGACGAACAGCGCGCCACTGGACTCGGAGAGCTGGTTCACCGCCTGGGACATCAGATCCGTGCCGTCGGTGACGCTGCCGCCGATGCTCATGTTCACCACGTCGGCGCCCTGTTCGACGGCCCACCGCATGCCGTTGAGGATCCAGTCCTCCCTGCCGCCGTACTGGCCGAGCACCTTGCCGACCAGCAGCCGGGCGCCTGGTGCGACGCCGTGGTAGCGCCCCTGCGACGCCACGCCGCTGCCCGCGATCGTGCCGGCCACGTGGGTGCCGTGCCCGTCCGTGTCCTGCACGCCCTCGCCGGTGAAGTCCGCGGACGAGTCCACAACGGACTTCAGGTCCGGGTGTTCCCGGTCGTACCCGCTGTCCAGCACCGCGACCTTCACACCGTCGCCGCGGAACCCCGCCTGCCACGCCTTGGGAGCGCCGATCTGCTTCAGGCTCTCGTCGAGCGCGGGCCGGACGCGGCCGTTGAGCCAGATCTTCTCCTGAGCAGCCGCGACACCGGCCGAGCCGCGCTCACGCCAGCGTTGCGCCGCCTCGGTCTTCGGGATGTAGACCGCCGAGACGCCCGCGGTCAGGGCTCGCGAGGCGGAGTCGGTCACGATCGTCGGCACGGTGGACTCGTGCCGGTCGTCGTAGTCCTGCTGGACGAGCCCGGTCACGTCGAACAGCCGCTGGTCCAGCTTGCCGGCCTCGAGGTCCGCGACGGCGTCCTCGGGCACCACGTGGTCGTGGCCGTCGAGCCGGTAACGCCAGGCGCGCAGTCGCTCCCGGCCTTTCGCCATCCGCACGGACGAGACCCGGTCGCCCTCGACGACCACCTGGTCGCCCGTGATCAGCGTGACGACTCCAGGCGTGGCCGCGGCTTGCGGCGCACCTGCGTTCGCCGTCGCGGATGTCGCCACCACGACGGAGAGCAGGAGCGCGGCCACCAACGCCGCGCTTCGTTTTCTGTACATGCGCATCCTTCGAGCGGGAATAGCTGGATCCCCGAACGTAGGGGTGCGCGCCGCGCCGTGTCTGCGATCTTCATGACCTCTTCACAACCGGGATTCTCGCCGCTCACAACGAAAACGAGTCGCGTCGGTGCGGAGCTTGATCTGTCAGGCACCGCTTCTGGTCATCACTCGCCGCGCGATGGCGAGGGCAGAGCGCCTCGGCATCAGCTTGCCGAACAAGAAGGTGGTCAGCTTGTTGGCGTAGCCGTCGATGACGGATGGCCGTTTGCCTGACAGGGCGCGGAACACAGTACTGGCGACGACCTCGGCGCTCCGTGTGCCGCGAGTGTTCATCGGCGTCTTCGTGGGACCTGGGCTGACTGCCACCACCCGGACTCCGGTGCCTCGGCGCCCGGCGGTGATGTCCGCACGGGTTCCCACTGCCAGGTTCAACGTGAACAGGCTGTGATCGACGCCGTTGGCCGCGATCTGCACCAGCAACACGAGGCCGTCCTGGTCGGTGGCACCTCCGGTGCTGCTCGGGCACAGCCGCGGCTCGTTCGCCGCACAGCAGTACGTCCTGAACCACGCCCACCTCATCGACGCCCTCGCCCTCGCCGACCCCTTGTGCGGCTTCAGCCTCTCTCCGCCCACTGAGCACGGGCAGGCGCACTACGACCCGATCTCCACGCTCGGCGAGGCCGGCCAGAACCCGTAGAGTCTGTCTCGACGTCAGACGTCCCCAGAACACCCCAGGAAGTCCACGAAGGACGGTGCGCTGCGAGGACCTGACAACCTACGGGGAGTGGGGACGTGCACGAGCTGAATGTCGCGCTGAACGAGTCGACAGTCGTCGGGGTGCGGCAACGCTCGGATGGCAGCATCGTGTTGCTGCTCCAGGTGCTCGCGCTGTCCGCGGACGGCCCGATCGACCCGATGCCCGGCGCGCGATCGTCCTGTCCGGCGCGTCACGGTCACGGATTCTGCTGCGGCGTCAGGACTCCGACTTCGGTCCGGTGATCCCGCTGGCCGACTTCGACGCGCTGGAGGAGTTCTTCGCCTCCGTCGCCCTGCACAACTCGATGTACGGGTGGGAGTTCCTGGACAACCCCAACCTGGTCCAGGACTGGCCTGCCGAGGTCAGCCTCGACGTGACACACCGAGACACGCCCGCCGAGCACACCTCGTACTGGTTCAACGAGGTCGGCGTGGCCGTCGAGGACGGGTATCGGCCCTACTGCGTCGAAGGTGTCGTCGAGTACGACGAGCTGACGGTGGAACGCTTCGACGGGACTCCTGTGCCGGTCGGCGAGTTCACCGCCGCCGGGAAGCGGTGGTGGGAGGCGTTCTACCGCGGCGATCCGCGCGCCCACGAGGTGCAGCGCGCGGTCAACGAGTCGCCTGGCTGGCGGTGATTGACCCGGTCCGGCCAGCGGCACGAGGTGATGCCACGCGAATGATCAGTCCAGCTCGATGAACGCGTCGTTGTCGACGACGTCCACGATCTCGTCCGTGCTGAGGACTGCGGTTCTGTTAGCGCTAACAGGGTTGTTGTTCGAGCAGGACCCCGGGTGAGCGGATGCCTGACCGCCGGAAGGTGCAACTTTCTGGAAAGTAGGTCTTGAGCTGCACGGAGGCCGCTGTTAGCGTTCACACCCCGCGTGCTACCTCGATCCCCACGATGGAGTGGACCGATGAACGCTGCTGTTCCCAGGCGGTTCGTCCGCAGGCTGGCTGTGGTCGCGTTGGCCGTTGCGACCGCATTCGCAGACCTGGTGGTGGTGATGCCCGCGGCGCACGCGTCGCCGGCCGTGCGGTTCACGAACTCGTTGGCGGAGCGGCGGGCGGACCCGCACATCTTCAAGCACACCGACGGCTTCTACTACTTCACCGCGACGGTGCCGGAGTACGACCGGATCGTGCTGCGCCGTGCGACCACGATCCAGGGACTGGCGAGCGCGCCGGAGACGGTGATCTGGCGCAAGCACGCCACCGGCGAGATGGGCGCGCACATCTGGGCGCCGGAGATCCACTTCATCAACGGCAAGTGGTACGTCTACTTCACCGCCGGGCGGTCCGACGACAAGTGGCGCATCCGGATGTACGTGCTGGAGACCGCCGACCCCAACCCGCTCACCGGCACCTGGGTGGAGCGCGGGCGGATCGTCACGCCGTGGGACACGTTCTCGCTCGACGAGACCACGTTCGTGGCGAACGGCGTGCGGTACCTGAGCTGGGCGCAGGCCGAACCCGGCGGCGACTCCAGCATCTACCTCGCGCGGATGGGCGCCGACCCGTGGACGATCACCGGGACGGTGACGAAGCTGACCTCGCCGACGTTGGCCTGGGAGACCCGCAGGAACAGGGTCAACGAGGGACCGGCGGTGATCCAGCGCGACGGCCGGATCTTCCTGACCTACTCCGCCAGCGCCACCGACGCGAACTACTGCCTCGGCATGCTGTCCGCGTCATCGGCGGCCGACCTGCTCAACCCCTCGTCGTGGACCAAGAGTCAGACCCCGGTGTTCGCCAGCAGCTCCGCGACGAGCCAGTACGGCCCCGGCCACAACTCGTTCACGGTGTCCGAGGACGGGCAGAGCGACATCCTCGTCTACCACGACCGCAGCTACCGCGACATCGTCGGTGACCCGCTCGCCAACCCCGACCGCCGCACCCGCGTGCAGAAGGTCTACTGGAACGCCGACGGCACACCGAACTTCGGCATCCCGGTCGCCGACGGCGTCACGCCGGTGCGGCTCAAGTCGTACAACTTCCCGGACCGGTTCGTGCGGCACTGGGAGTACCGGGCCAGGGTCGAGGCAGGCGTCAACCCGTTGGCGGACTCGCAGTTCCGGATCGTGACCGGCCTCAACGGCGCCGGCACGGTGTCGCTGGAGTCGGCCAACTTCCCCGGCTACTACCTGCGGCACCGCAACTACGAGTTCTGGGTGCAGCGCGACGACGGCACGGCCCTGTTCAAGAACGACGCCAGCTTCTTCCAGCGCGCGGGCCTGGCCGACAGCTCTGCGGTGTCGTTCGAGTCGCAGAACTTCCCCGGCCGCTACCTGCGCCACAACGGCACCACCGTCAACCTGACCACCGCGACCGACACCGTCGCCCGCGCCGACTCCACGTTCGTCCTGGAGTGACGCTCCCAGCCCGCTCCACCTGACCGTGGAGCCGGTCACGCCTTTCCCTGTGTCGTGCAACGCGGCCGTGCGCACCCGCACGAGTCCGAAACCCTGTGGCACCCCGGAGTGGTCATGCTGTCTTCCCTGCCCCATCCAGCCTCGCGGCGTCTGCTGTCGCTCGTCGCGGCCTTCCTGATGGCGCTGTCGTCAGTGCTGATCGGCCAGGGCGTCGCGGTCGCGGCGCCCGGCCCGTCGTTCGTCAACCCAGTCGTGCCCCTGCCGAACAGCGCGGACCCCACGCTGGTCACCTACAACGGCGCCTACTACTACGTGGCGACGACGTGGACCTCCGACATCGTGATGCGCAAGTCGACCACGATCGCCGCCCTGCGCAGCGCCCCGGAGCAACGGGTCTTCACGGCAACCCAGAACGACGGTTGCTGCACGATGTGGGCGCCGCACCTGGAGCAGATCAACAACCGTTGGTACATCTACTACTCGGTGCAGCCGAAGGCGGGGTTCGGCGAGCGTCGCACGCACGTCCTGGAGAGCGCGGGCAGTGACCCGTTGGGGCCGTACACCTACCGCGGCATCCTCAACCTGATGCCCAACGGCGGTTGGGCGATCGACGGCGCGGTGCTCAAGCTCAACGGCGCCAACTACTTCCACTTCTCCGCGTTCGGCTCGGACGGCCTGCAGTCGCTGTTCATCGCACCGATGGACACGCCGTGGTCGGTCTCCGCGTTCGGCACCCGCATCTCCGCGCCCACGCTGGCCTGGGAGCGCCAGGACGGCAACGTCAACGAAGGCTCGTTCGCGTTGCAGCGCAACGGCCGCACCTTCCTGACCTACTCGGCCAGCGCGTGCTGGGGCCCCAACTACAAGCTGGGCATGCTGGAGTACTCGGGCGGCGACCCGCTGGCGGCGAGCTCGTGGACGAAGTTCCAGAACCCGATCTTCGAGCGCAACGACGCGAACGGCGTGTTCGGCCCCGGCCACCACTCGTTCTTCACCTCGCCGGACGGCACCGAGACGTGGATCGCCTACCACGCCAACGACTCGGCGTCGCAGGGCTGCGGCACGACCCGCACCACCCGCGTCCAGAAGATCTCGTGGAACGCCGACGGCACGCCGAACCTGGGCACCCCGGTCTCCACCTCCACCGTGCTCCAAGGCCCCTCGGGTGAGACCGGTGGCCCGGTGGCGCGCGTAGACATCAAGAACCGGCACAGCGCGCTGTGCCTGGACAACTACAACTTCGGTCTCAAGCCCGGCGCCGAGGTCCGGCAGTGGACCTGCAACACCGCGGCCGTGCAGGACTGGTACCTCACGCCGAAGGGCGACGGCTACTACGAGATCTTCAACGGCTACAGCGGCCTGTGCCTGGACAACAAGGACTTCGCCACCGCGCCGGGTTCGCCGGTGCAGCAGTTCACGTGCAACGGCCTTGCCGTCCAGCAGTGGCGGCTGACCACCACCAACGGCCGCACCACGCTGGTCAACAAGCACAGCGGGCTGTGCCTGGACAACTACAACTGGGGCATCCAGCCCGGCGCCGAGGTCCGGCAGTGGACCTGCAACGGCCTGGCCGTCCAGCAGTGGGACCTCGTCTGATGCGGACACGGCAGCACGGATCGCGAGAGGAAAAGATCATGGTACGACTTCTCCGGCTGGCCGTCTGCTGGCTCGTCGCAACAGGACTCGCGGTGAGCGTCGGCGCCGCTCCCGCACAGGCAGCCGATGCCGCCTACGTGATGGGGTACTTCAAGGAGTCGCTGAACGGCTCGGGCAACGTCAACGCCGTCCACCTCGCCGTCAGCAACGACGGTCTGGAGTGGACTCCGCTCAACGACAACAACGCCATCCTCACACCGACCGCGGGCACCAAGGGCATCCGCGACCCGTTCATCACCCGGCTCAACAACGGCACGTGGGTCGTGCTGGCGACCGACATCCCGGTGGGCGGCTCGTTCACCAAGCCCAACCAGAACATCCACGTCTGGACCTCGCCGGACCTGGTGAACTGGTCGGCCGACCGGCTGCTCAACGTCAACTCGACCAACACCACCTCGTTCAGCTGGGCGCCCACGCTCCACTGGGACCCCTCGCGCAACGCCTACGGCATCACGTTCTCGACCATCCCCCCAGGCGGCTCGCACGCGGTGATCTCCGTCGCCTACACCACCGATTTCGTCACCGCGACCACGCCGGTCGTGTTCTTCGACCCCGGCACGGCCGTCATCGACTCCCACGTGATCACCAACATCAACGGAATGAACTACCTGTACTACCGCAACGACGCGACAACCGGGATCATCGGCGCCCGCTCGACGTCGCTCCAGCCGGGCAGCTTCACCCGCTACAGCGGCGCGATCGGCGACAACCGGTGCACCGAGGCGCCGACACTGGTCAAGTCGCTGACCGCGAACAAGTGGTGGCTGTGGGCCGACACCTACTGCCCCAACGCCAAGTTCGACCTGTGGGAGGGCGACCTCGCCGCCGCGACCTGGACCAAGGTCGGCCGCCAGTCCTACACCGCGCCGTTGAACGGCAAGCACAACACCGTCCACCCGATCACCGCGGCCGACCGCGACCGCCTGCTCGCCCGCTACGGCGGCACGAGCTGGAACCGGGTCAAGTCGCTCAACTTCCCGGGCCACTACGTCCGGCACGCGAACTCAGTCGGCCGCATCGACGAGCAGCCGTTCGAGCCGTACCAGGACTCGCAGTGGCGGCTGCGGGCCGGCCTGTCCGACCCGAACGCGGTGTCGTTCGAGTCGGTCAACAGGCCCGGCTACTTCCTGCGGCACCAGGGTTTCGAGGTCAAGCTCATGCAGAACGACGGGACGTCCGGCTTCGCCGCGGACGCCACGTTCACCAGGGTCACGGGCCTCGCGGACGCCTCCTGGTCGTCGTTCCGCTCGGTCAACCACCCGACCCGGTACCTCCGGCATTTCGGCTTCGTGCTGCGCATCGACGAGATCTCGACCGCGACCGGCCGTGCCGATGCGACCTTCCGCCTCGTTCACTGACACCTGGAGACAGCGCCGCCGCCGTCCGGCGGCGGCGCCGGCCAGGAACGGGCCGCTCCCAGCACCTTCCGCAACGTGTCTCAACCGCGCACGATGCGCACCGGGCGCAGCAGCGCTTCCGGGATGTTCAGCAGCCCCAGTGCTTCTGTTCCCGCCTCGTAGCCGAGGCGCCGGTAGGCCTCGAACTGTTCGTCGGTGAACATCTGCTGGCTCGTCGAGTGGTTGGGAAACCGGCCCTCGCGCGCCTTGAACGCGTGCAGGTCCCAGCTAGCCGACCGGGTGAGCACCGCCTTGGCGTAGATCAGCTTGGCCTCGCCGTCCTGGTCCGGGTACCGCACCTGGCCCCGCACGGCCATGGCCTCGCTCATGCCGTCGTCTCCCGGCATCGTCGAGCGCGGGTCCAGTTCGACGTCCGCGCCCAGTTCGCTGCGCGCCAAGGCGATGGCGCGGCCGATGTCCAGGCCGGCGCCGGTGGGGTCGCTGCTCGCGTCGAAGCACAGGACGTGCGTGCACCGCCTGCGCAACAGTTCCACCAGGCCCATGTTCTCCCAGTGGCCGCCGTCGGTCAGGTAGATGAAGCGGTGGGTGGACCTGGTGGCGCCCAGCGCCTCGCGCAGCACGTACAGGGCTCCTGGCTCGTGCCAGCCGTCTCGGACGGACGCTCGCAGCCGGGCGGCCCAGGTTCGGGGCGGTTCTGGCTTGTGCTGCCAGCGCGGGTGCAGCGGGTTCTTGATCCAGACGCCGAGGCGGACGTTCGTCAGGGCCATCAGGAAGCGCAGCGGTGGGTAGGTGAACCTGCCCATCAGCGGCGACAGGGCGGCGCCGGACACGGCCATGATCGACGGCAGGGTGAGCTGGGTGCCCGGCAGGCCGGTCTGCTCCTCGTACCAGTCGGTGCCGCGGCGGCCGAACAGGCCACCGCCGCTCTGGTCGTGCTCGAAGGTGAACGACTCCGCGAACCGGCCTACCGGCACCTCGTCGCTGGTGAGGTTGACCGCGCAGCAGACGATCAGCTTGGGCATCTTGCGCCCGCTCGCACCGAGCTTGCACCCGATCTTGGAGAAGTAGAGCCGCTCGTCGTAGCCGATCGGTTCGCACACGACGTCGCCGTCCTCGTCCACCTTGCGCCGCAACGCGAACACGCTGTTGAGCCGCTCGCGGTAGAACAGGTGCATCGAGTAGCGGCGGTTGTGCACCTTGATCGACATCACGCCGACCACGGCGACCGCCGTGAGCACACCGAGCAGGTCGCCGGCGCCGCGGATGCCGACTCGCGCGGCGAACTCCAGCGACGACAACAGGGGCACGAGCAGCAGTCCGGCGCTGCCGAGCCCGGAGAGCACCAGCATGAGCCGCAGGGCGCGGAAGCGGCGGCTCAGCGCGAGCGCAGCGACGGCCAGGACCAGCGACAGCACCAGCCACACCGCGCCGATCGCGATCCGGCCCTGCGTGGTGTCGAAGGCCTCCGGCTGCTCGCGGAAGAGCCAGGAGATCATCGTGGTGGAGACGGTGCGGTACAGCGAAGCGAGTGGCGGCAGCACCAGCAGCACCAGGATCACACCGACCAGCGTCACGAGGTTCGCGGCCATGCCCTCGGAACGCGTTTCCCCGTAGTTGCGGGGAGATCGGCGGATGTCGTTGAACCTGCGGTAGGCCACGAACAGCACGGCGATGACCAAGAGCGCGGCGGCGGCGATCAGCAGCACCGTCAGGGTCGGGGACGCGGGCAGGTCGAGGCCGTTGAGCCGCAACCGGTCCAGTGGCAGGTCGAGCAGGTGCAGCGCCCATCCCGTGAGCCGCCCGCCGATGAACGCGCAGAGCACGAACGGCAGGTAGTTGAGGACGAAGCCGTAGACCATGCTCAGCGCGAGCCACAGCCTGCCGACCCGGCCGGGCGCCAGGTAGTTCGTGTGCTGGCGCAGGTACCGCTCCTCGACGGAACCGTTGCTCCAGTGCGGTTTCCCGTTGTCCGTGTCCGGGTCGCTGTAGGCGCCGGTGATCGCCAGCGCGCTCGCGACGTAGTTGCCGCCCGACACCCCGGTCAGGTAGTCGGCGCGCTCCAGGACGTGCTGGCGCTGCAACGCCTGCATCGCACCGAGGTTGAACGCCGCGGAGCGGATTCCCCCACCGGACAGCGCGATCCCGATCCGCATCCCTTCCGGCGGGTCCTCGACGTACTCGGCCCCCACGTTCGGCAGTTTGCGACCGCCGTGCCCCAACGCCATGTCAGCCTCGCATCAGGTGGCCGTGTACCCGAGCGACACCCGGTAGTCCTCGTCGGCGGGGTCGCAGCCGTGCGGGTAGGTGGCCTTCGCGTTCTTCTTGCGCAGCCTCGGCAACGACCGCTCGTGCAGGTACCGGGTGAACAGCGGGTGGAAGCACAGGAAGTCGGTGTCCTCTGCCGCGGTGAGGCCGGCGTCGAAGGTGTATTGGAAGTGCGCTTTGTTGTAACGCGCTGTCTCGTCGAACCGCACTCCCAGCGCTCCCAGCGTGAACAGCATCGGCAGGAACTCGCCGAACTCCATTCCGGTGGCCTTGCGGATGCCCTCGCGGTTGAACACCCGGTGCAGGTCCTTGGCGGCGAAGCAGATCTCCAACCGGTCCGACAGCCGGACCAGCGCCTCGCGCGCCAGCGGGAACGACGCCTGGTGCGCGGCGAAGATCCCGTTGACCACCATGCGTTCCGCGCGCCGGGTGCCGCCGCGGATCGCCTCCTCGGTCACCGCCCACGGCACGGAACCGTTCACCGGTGCGGTGAACACGCTGTTGAGGATCTCGATCAGGTGCCTCGGCAGCAGCTGGGTGTGCCGGAGCAGGTAGGCGAGCGGGTCCTCCTCGGCTCCGAGTCCGCTGGTCATGCGCGGCGGCAGCGCGGCCCGCAGGAGTTGCGGCTCTTCTCTGGCCGACGCCTTCTTGAGCAACGCCTCGTAGTGCTCCGGATGGTGCGTGCGCAGGTAGAGGCCCAACCGGTTGTCCGCGAGCCGGAGGAGTTCCTTGGCGGTCCAGTAGATCGTGAGATAGCTGCCCCGGAAGTCCTTCTCCGGCGCGGTGGAGATCTCGTGGATCTGGTCGAAGAGCTCGCTCGGTAGGCAGATCTGCACGCCGAACGCGTCGTTGCCGAGGATCACCCTGCCGACGCAGCGGAACATGCCGGACAACACGTCCCGCAGCTCGGGCAGCCTCGCGTGCAGGTCCTCGAGGTTGTCCATCACGATCACCAACGGCTGCTGCCGCTTCTGCAGGATGACGCGCATCGCCCGGCGCGCCTGGTCGAACGTGACGCCTCCGTGCGAGACGTCGCCGATGATCTCGTTGAGGCCGATGAGGTCGCGGTTGGCGATCCGGCGCTGCAACTCGGCGAGGAAGCGCTCGGTGATCTTGGTCGGGTCGGTGTGCTCCGGACCGTCCAGGTGGTCCCAGACGTCCTGCAGCTCGTTCACCGGGTCGTTCTCCTGCGCGGTGTCGCGCACGTGGAACAGGGCGACCTGCTCGAACACCGCCTCCCAGATGTCGGCTGCCTGGTCGACGAAGAGCGGCCCGCGCACCTCGGTCCAGCGGCGGATCACGCTCGCCATCCACTGGTAGACGGTCGCGGTGCGCAGCGCCCGCACGCTGTAGTTCATCGTCGAGCCGAAGAGGAACGCGGTTTTTCCTGCGCCTTTGCGGCCGATGATGTAGGTCGGGCGGCTCGCGCAGGTGGTCTGCGCGTAGATCAGGTTGGAACGATCGAACAACTTGTCCACTCCAGCGAGACCGGCCTCGAACACGCTCTCGCTGTCTGCGGGCCCGAATGGCTCCCGTGTCGTGAGGATTCGATTCAGTGCGTTCACGGCACCTCCCCGGTCATAACACAAGTGCATGCACCCGAAGCGCGGATGCGGAATGGCTATCGCGCCACCCGAATGCGTGAACGATTCCAGGTGAGGATTACCTTCGACGAGGTCCTAACGACGGTCGGTTTGCCCGAAGTCGAAATTCGCCATGCTGTGCCGCCAGGCGAGTGCGACCGGCACCAGCAGTGCCGCGTAGCCGGCAACCGGAACCGCGACCCACCCGGACATGTGCGCGGCCGCCTTGACGAGCATCAGGCCGATGTACCCGAGGTAGATGATCCCGACTCCGCCATAGGCGATGAGTATCGCCGCGCGCTGGCTCGGGTGGGCGGTGTGCAGGTTGCCCGCCCTCTCACTAGCGCCCACGCCGATCGCACCGCGCTCCACCGACGAACCGTCAGGCTCGGACACGTGGCCGAGGAGTGCCCGTTCGAGCGTGAGGATCGACCGGGCGCGGACGGCGGCGAGGTTCAGGAGCAAAGCGTGGAACGCGGCGATGCAGACGAGCGGAAACGGGAGCAGGCAGATCGCCCAGCGGAGAAGGTCCAGCTTGTCGTAAAAGGCGATCGTGCCGACGAGATACGTGACGGCCGCGCCCATCGTGGCGAGGCTGACGGTCAGCGTCGTCGAACGGTCGGCGCGATCGGACTGGTAGATCGCGGTCAGCACACTCAGGTCGTCGGACAAAGCGCCTCCCCGCGTTTCCGGCAGCACCTCGGCACACCACCGCGTTCAACCGAATTACTACTCCACAGAACTGATCACGGGACGCACGAACGCTCGATGATCGCCCGAACAGGGCAGCCGCCTCGTCGCGCACACCGGTCTGGTCGAGACGGCGAGCTGCGGCAACGCCGGCAAGGGCGCACACTCTGCTGGTGACCGAGAGCGGCCCGGTTCCGGCTCGTGAGCTGGGACGGACGGGCATCCGGGTACCGCCGCTGGGCGTCGGCGTCATGGTGTGGGGCGACATGACGCAGTCGCCGCGGATGAACCCGGCTCGCAACGCCTACGGGCCCACCAGCGGCCTCGCCGACCAGCGCGACGCGTACGAGGTCAGCCTCGCGGCGGGCGTGAACCTCTTCGACACCGCGGCCATGTACGGCAACGGCGTGTCCGAGCGCCGGCTCGGCGAGCTCACCGAGGGCAACGACCGCGTGCTCGTCGCGACCAAGTTCCCGGCCAAGTTCTTCGCGCGCGCCGGCAGTCTGCCCGAGGCGCTCGACGCCAGCCTGTCCCGGCTGCGGCGCGGGGTGATCGACCTGTACCAGGTCCACTTCCCGGTGCGCTGGATGCCGATCCCCCGGCTCATGAACCTGATGGCCGACGCGGTGGCGGCGGGCAAGGTGCGGGCCGTCGGCGTCAGCAACTACTCCGCGGAGCAGCTGCGCACCGCGCACGCCGCGCTGGCCGAACGCGGCATTCCGTTGGCCTCCAACCAGGTCCAGTACTCGCTGCTGCACCGCGAGCCCGAGACCGACGGCGTGCTGGCGGCGTGCCGCGAGCTCGGCGTCACGCTCATCGCGTACATGCCGCTCGCCTCGGGCGCGCTCACCGGCAAGTACGACGCCACCCACCGTCCGGCGGGCTGGCGCCGGTACCGGCCGCCGTTCCGCGGCAAGGCGGCGCTGGCCGAGCTCGAACGCGTCAACGCGGTGCTGCGCGAGCTGGCCGGGACGCACGGCAGGACGCCCGCGCAGGTCGCGTTGCGCTGGCTCGTCCAGCAACCCGGTGTCATCCCGATTCCGGGTGCGAAGAACGGCAGGCAGGCGGCCGAGAACGCGGGCGCGCTGTCGTTCGAGCTCAGCGACCAGGAGATCCGGACGCTGTCGGGCTGATTCAACCCATGTCTGATGGTTGCCGCCTTCCTTACTTACTTGTAAGTTAGCTGAATGACGACAACCATGCCTGCTGTGGCCGCCACTGACATCGATGCGGTCGAAGCGTTCTGCGCCCGCTGGGAGAAGGCCTGGAACGGGCACGACGCCGACGCGGTCGCGGCGATGTGCGCGGACGACCTGGTCTACGACGAGCCGGCGCTGCGTCAAACCGCGCACGGTCGCGACTCCATCCGCGACTTCGTGGCGAACATGGTGCGCAACTTCCCGGACTACTCGTTCACGCGCGTGGGCAACTACGCCGACACGACTCGACGCGCCTTGGTGGTGGCGTGGCACTTCACCGGCACCGTCGCAGGCACTGATCGGCGCGTGGAGTTCCACGGCGACGACCGGCTGGAGGTGGGCGAGGACGGACTGATCCACGCCTATCGCTGCCTGTACGACAACAAGTTCGTGGAACGCCAGGTCCGCGGATGAGCGAGAGCGCGCCTGCCCGCCTGCCGGCGGCGGCACGCCGGACCCAGATCATCGAAGCGGCCGAAGTCGAGTTCGCCAGGAACGGGCTGGCCGGCGGGCGTCTGGACGCGATTGCCGAGCGGGCCGGGATCTCGCACCCCCGCATCGTGCAGATGTTCGGCACCAAGAAGAAGTTGTTCCTCGAAGTCGTCGACGTCGTCTTCGCCAGGATCGAGGCCGCGTTCGAACGCGCGCAACCGACGTTGCCCGCACTGGGCAACGCCTATCTGAAGCTCCTCCGGCGTGAGCGAACCGTCGGCCTGGTGATGTTGCAGGGTTATGCGGCGGCGGCCGATGGTGACGTTCAGGAGGCGGTGCGGCGGCATCACCTGGAGCTCATGAAGTCGATCGCCACGTTGACGGGCGCGGACGCGTCGCGGGTGCGCACGTTCTTCGCCACGGGACTCGTCCAGACGGTTTCCACCGCACTCGAACTGTCCGACCAGCGCGCCGACACGGCCTGGAGCGCGTGGCTCCTCCAACTCGTGGATCCGGCATCGGGGGAAGGCGGCGAGTAGCCCTCAGGGCCTGGCGGCCAGCGCGGCAGGTGGGGTGTTGGAGGCGGTGGAGCCGGCGTGGAACTGCGGCGTGACGAGGTAGACGAACTCGAACGCCTCGTCAGCGGCCAGGGCCTCGGTGCGCACGCCCTCGCCGATGCGGATGCCGTGCTGGGTCAGCAGGACCTGGTGCACCGGGAAGACGTTCTGGCCGGTGACGGCGGGGTCGAGCACCTCCAGTCCCCACGTGTCGCTGCCGACCAGGGCGACCCGGCGAGAGGCGAGATAGCGGGCCTCGCGGAGGTAGATGCCCGGTTCCGCGGTGATGTACCGGCGGTTGTGCGGGTCCTGGGGGTCGTCGAAGCCGTCGCGGTTGAGCAGGTGGGTCCAGCCGGTGCGGAACAGCGCCACGTCGCCCGGTCCCGGCTCGCGGCGCACGCCCTGCCTGCGCAAGGCGTCGCGCATGTCGGTGAGGGTGATGCGGTAGTGGTCGCGCAGCACCCACTCGCCGTTCACCGGTGAGCGGAACAGGTCGGTGCGGGCTCCCTGCGCGAGCTTCAGGCCCACGATGTCGTAGAGCACACCGCGGGTCACGATCGGGCCCAGGTGCTCGTTGCCCAGTTTCGCGAGCCCGCGCGGGGTCGCGATGTCCGGCCCGCGGTGGCCGTTGTAGTAGGTCTCGCCGACGCCGATGTGGCCGAGGTTGTCCAGCTGGGTGGCGATCTGGTACGTCCCGCCGTGCGGGAAGCGCTCCTCGTGGAACGAGATGGTGTTGGCCCCGAGCGGCGTCGGCGACTGCAGGATGCCGGACTCCGGATGCGTTCGCGGGTCGTAGTTCGCGGCCGGGACGAAGTCGCCCTGCGGCTGGTAGCCGAAGACCGTGAGCCGCTGCCGGAGGACGCGCGGCGGCTCGCCGGCGAACGCCGGGAAGTTGTCCTGCATGAGCTCGCCCAGGTTGTACGTCCGCACCGGGCCGCGCCCTTCCAGCACCCGCAACGCCTGGCGCGTCCGCTCCGGTGTCACCTCGTTCCACGTGCCGCGCTGGTCGTCGCGGCCGTAGCGGCGAGCCGTCCGCTCCGCCCACCCGCCGACCTCGTCGGGGGTGAACATGCGGTCGGTGAACTCCTCGCCGGAGGAGGCGGTGGCGGTACCAGTGCCGATCCCCGCCGACATCGCGGCGGTCACCGCTGCCGCCTTCGCGGTGAGACCGAGGACTTCCCGCCGGCTGTGCAGGTGGGCACGCAAGAAATCAGGACGCATGACCCACCACCTTGCAGGTCCTGTTGGTCCTCCGGCAATCACCCGGCTCGGTACGCTTCAGCGGTCCACGCACACGACTCGCCCGACCGCGTACCAGTCGTGCGGGAAGCCGTCGTCGTCCTCCCACGCTTGCAGTTCGAACCACGACGTGCCGGAGGCCCCAGATGGTCGGTGGACGCGGAACCGATCCTGCTGTGGTGCGAACTCCAGCCCGCGCTCGACACGATCACTTCGTCACCTGGAACGGCGGCGTGCGCCGGTGGTGCGACCGGCAGGGCGACGGCGGACGGCCCGCCGCACGATCGCGTGCGACGGGCCGTCTGCCGGGTCAGACCCGGTACGACTTGCAGGTGGTGCCGCTGGGGAACTTCATCCGGTCGCGCGTGTTGGGCCCGTAGATCCCGTCCGGCGCGGAACGGATGTAGTTCTGCACGCCCTTCACCGCGGCTTCCGTGCGCGGGCCGAAGCTGCCGTCCCGGTCGAGGTCGCGAACGAACTCGCCGCCGTACGGCGCGGCCAGGCGGACTCCTGGATAGCACTGGATCAGCCCGCGCTGCAGACCGGCCACGACGGCGGTGTTCGCGACCAGGTCGCGCCCGATGTTGCAGGTGGTGGAGTTGGTGTTGGTGGCGGGCACCACGATGCGGTTTCCCGCCGCGTTCACGTAGGTGATCATCTTCTGGCACAGCGGTGTCGCGGCCGACGCCGCCCCGGTCGACACGGCCATCCCGCTCACCGCCAGTGCGACGGCGGCGATGCCCAGCCCTGCTCGGCGCAGCGGCGCGAGGTTCGACTTCATGCGGAGTCCTTTCTGGTCAGTACGCATAGCAGTTGCGGCCGTCCGCTGCGAGGAACTTGATGTGGTCACGTGTGTTCGGACCGTAGATGCCGTCGACGTCGGCGCCGGTGTGCCGTTGCACGGCCTTCAGCGCGGCCTCGGTGCGCGGGCCGAAGGACCCGTCCGCGTCGATGCTCTCGATCTTCTCGTCGGAATAGGGCGAGGCCAGGTTGAGCTTCGCGTAGCAGGACTTCAGGCCGAGCTGGAACCTGTGGACGACCTTCTTGTCCGCCACCGCGTAGTCACGGCCCATCTGACAACTGCTGCTGCCCTTGACGGTCGGCACGTGGATGATGTGGCCCCCGCGATTCATCGACGTGAAACCGGAGCAGGTGGCCAGGTCCGCCCCAGCCGCGGGAACGGCGAACGTGACCGCTCCCACGGCCGCCATGGCCAATCCGATCGCGCTCTTGCGCAACAACCACTTCACAACGACTCCCCTTCGTTGGCACGAGAGCGCTTTCGCTCTCCCGTGGCAACGATAGGAACGGCGTGCGCCGGGTGGTGTCCGGTGAACGCCCTACACGATCAGCGCTCGTGGAGGCTGGGAGAACCCGACCTGGCACCCGGCTGTCAGGCGTTCACCTGACACCACGGCGGCTCTCCGACGACGACAGTGGGCACGTGGCCCAAGCGGATCACAGGCCGGGGGGTCGATGGAGGAAGGCCGGTCGCACGGGAGCGCGACCGGCCCCTTCGCCACCGCTCAGTCGCTCAAGAGCAACTGATCGACCATGAGATGGCCCCACGCACCGGTGGCCTGGTCGACCACCCGCACCTGGGCGCTCTGCCCCTGCAGCTCGCTGACGTCCCAGTCGACCGGTTTGAGCACTCCGGTGTCGTCTCCGGTGGCCGTGCGCACCACCTGGCCGTTCACGACCAGGCTGATCGAGGTCTCCCCCGCGGAGCCGCGCGGGTGGTTGCCGCCGGCGAGCAGGAAGTGCAGGTGCTTGCGGTCCACGGTGAACGACGGTGAGGTGATCGTGCCGGTGCCCGGGTCACCGCCGCCGGCGAACGTGTCCAGCGCCGCGTTGCCGACCATGCCCGGCAGGTACCAGGGCAACGGCCCGGTGCCGGTGAAGTTGCCGGTGGTGGTCCAGCCGGGGTCGAAGGACGAGCCTTCGAATCCCGAGAGCAGCCTGGCAGGGCGTTGGCTCAGGTCGTGGAACTCGGTGATCTTCGTGTTGGCGAAAGTGGCGCTGCCGCCGGTGGTGTAGAGGTTGATGCCGGTGTCCGCGGGATCGGCGAACACCTGGCTGGAGTGCACGTACCGGCCGTCGTCCACGAACACCTCGATCGTGGTCCGGTCGACCAGGATTCGCAGATGTGCGGTGGTTTTCGCCGGATTCCACGGGGCGCGGCTCTCTCCTCGCGGCCCGTTGGGGTCGGGTTGTCCGGTCTGCCGGCGGTTGAGATAGCTGTAATCGCGGTAGATCCCGGCATCCGCGTGCCGGGTCCCGTCCGCCGACACCCGCAGCTGCAGACCGATGTTGTCGAGCTCCGTCCAGCTGACGTCCGTTTCCAGCTGGTACGCCGTTCCGTGGTACGGCAACGGAACCAGGCCGTCGTTGACCTCGATGGTGCCTAGGTTCCGGACGGAGGAGGCGTGTGAGGCCAACGCGGAAGTCGGTTGGGACACCAGCGAATACCCGTCGGTGTAGCGCTTCAGCCTGATGTCCCGGACGATCGAGTCGGTTCCGTTGAAGCCGTCCGCGGCCCTGGTCGGAGTGTTGTCCGCGTAGGCCCAGTTGTTCATCCAGGCCAGGCCGAACCGCCGGTCCAGCGGCGCGGCCGGGTCCTCCCAGGTGACTCCGGCGTACCAGTCGAAGCCGTGGTCCAGCCACTGCGGCTCAGCGGAGCCGGCCGTGAACTTGGTGCCGTCGAAGGAACCTGTCCAGTACGCAAAGGTTTCCGGCTTTCCGGACGCCCTGCCGTTGGCGCTCACGCCGAGCACCCAGTGCGTGGTGCCGTCGTCGGCGCGAATCTGGAACAGGTCCGGGCATTCGAGGATGCCGTAGGTGCTTACGAACTCGGACTGCCGCGTCCACGTCTTGAGGTCCGGCGAGGTGTAGAGCCCGACCCGGTCCCCTTCGGTGATCGCCGCCACCCACCGGCCGCGGTCGGAGTCCCAGATCACCTTCGGGTCCCGGAAGTCCCTTCGGCCACCGTTGGGGATCACCGGTGCGTCGCCGTGCGGCCGGAACGTCCGGCCGCCGTCGATCGAGTACCAGAGGAACTGCGCCTGCTGCCCAGAACCGTTCGAGATCTGCGCCGGCGTCGGGTGATCCATCTGCGTGACGAGCATGATCACCGCACCGGCACCGAATCCGGCCGTGTTCGCGGTGTCGACGACGGCGGAACCGGACCACAGGTCGTGGTTCGCGTTCGTCTTCTTCGGTGCGGCGATGCCCTGGTCCGCGAAGGCAACCCCGTCGGTGGTCGTGGCGAGTCGCCAGGCGGTGCCGACCTCGGTCGGGTAGTCCGCGTTGTACAGGTAGTAGTAGTTGAACTTCCCGTTGACGTACACCGGCCGCTGGGGGTCGTTCATCCAGCGGTCGGGCACGGTGAAGTGGTACTGCGCGCGATAGGTGACCGCGGCCTGCGCCGGGGCGGCGGAACCCGCTGCCCCGGACGCCAGCGCGAGTGTGGCGGCGATTGCCACGCGCAGCAGGCGAAGTGCGCTCGTCGTTGAGCTCATCCGTCCTCCAGAAACTGTCAGAGACCAAGAACACTGAGACGTTTGCCGTCCCACGCCACGGGCATGGGATCGCTGATGGCGCCGACGAAGCCGTGCTCGCCGCGGTTGTGGAACGCGAGCAGCACCCACCGGTCGTCGGACCGGCGGTGGATCAGGCGGCCGCTGTAGAAGCGGTCGTCGGTGACGGGCTCCGCGGCCGCGATGTCGAACGGGCCGAGCAGGCCGCCGGCCGGGGCGGCCCAGATCCCGCCGGTCGTGCCGGTGGCCCTGCGGTCGGGTGAGGCGTGCTCGGCCAGACAGGAGAACAGCAGGACCGGCCGGCCGTCCACGACCTCGACCTGGGTGACCTCCAGCTGCCCGAAGCCCCGCGCCCCGGCAACGGTCAGCGGCGGGCGCGGCTCCCAGTGACGCAGGTCCGCGGAGATCGCGTGGCCGACCACGCCGCGCTCGAACACCTCGCCGGCGGTGGCGCGAGCGGTGATGAGCATGTGCCAGCCGTCGCCGTCCGGGTCGGCGAACACCCACGGGTCGCGAAACGCCTCGTCGTGCCAGACGCCGGCGTCGAGCGTCTCGTACCACCGCGGCTCGGCGGCCAGGACCGGGTTCTCCGGAACTCGTTGCCACGTCACGAGATCAGGTGACGTGGCGACGCCGATCCGTTGCACGTTCTGGCCGTCCGGGGCGGCCGTGGAGCCGGTGTAGAACAGGAACCACGTGCCGTCCGGGTGCCGCACCACCGAACCGGTCCAGGTCGCGAGGTCGTCGAACGCCGGAGCGTCCGCACGCACCAGCGCGTCCTCGATCCGCGTCCAGCTCACCAGGTCCGTCGACACCGCGTGGCCGATCGACGCGCGGTAGTGGCGTCTCTCGGGATCAGCCAAAGCCCTTGAGGCGTAGAGGAAGAAGAGGTGGTAGCTCTCGCCGTCGTCGGCGAACCAGAAGTCCCACACCCAGGAATCGGGCAGCGCAAACATCCACAGGCCTTTCGAAAGGTCTTGTGAGAGAAGGAAAGTCAGCCCTTGACACCGCTCGCGGCGACGCTGCTGACAAAGGCTCGTTGGAAGGCGAGGAACACGACCAGCACCGGCAGCGTGATCATCGACGTGTAGGCCATGATCTCGCCCCACGCGGTGTTGTCCTGGAAGAAGTACTGCATGCCCACCATGACCGGCCGCAGGTTCTCGTCCTGGACGACCATGCTGGGCCACAGGTACTGGTTCCAGGCCGGCAGGAAGGTCAGGATCGCGACCGTGGCGAACGCCGGACCCGACAACGGCACGGCGATCTTGCGGTAGATGGTGAACCAGCCCGCGCCGTCGATCCGGGCGGCCTCGTCGATCGCGGTCGGAATGGTCGAGAAGTACTGGGCGAACAGGAAGACCGAGAAGCCGTTGGCGATGAACGGGACGATCTGCACCTCGTACGAGTCCAGCCACCCGAAGTCGTACTGCACGATCCCGTTCTGGAACACCAGGGTCGGCAGTTGCGACACCCAGTAGACCATCGGCACCGCGATCGTCTCGAACGGCACGATCAGCGTGGCGATGATGATGCTCAGCACCACGCCGCGCCCGGTCCAGCGCAACCGGGACAGCGCGAACCCCGCCATGGAGTTGACCACGAGTCCCGCACCCACGACGACCGCCGTGACGAACACCGAGTTGAGCAGGAACCGGCCGACCGGCACCCGGTCGAACACCCCGGAGTAGTTGCGCAGGCTGATGTCGCCGACCGGCAGGAACGCCCGCCAGCCACCTACGTCGGACAGGATCTGGCCGTCGGGCTTCAGACTGGAGACGAACATGAACACCAGCGGGAACAGGAAGAAGACGGCCAGTCCGGCCATCGCCAGGTAGATCCAGAGCCGCCGGCGGCGGCGCAGCGCGTGCTCTGCCACGGCTCAGTCCTTCTCTCTGGTCAGGAAGCGCTGCACCAGCGCGACGATGAGCACCAGCACGAAGAACACCAGCGACAGCGCGGAGCCGTAGCCGATCTGCTGCTGCCGGTAGCCCATCCGGACGGCGTGGTAGACCAGCGTCGAGGTCGAGTCCACCGGGCCACCCTGGGTCATCACGTCGATCTGCACGAACAGCCCGAGCGCGGCGATCGTGATGGTGATCAGCACGAACACGCGGGTCGGTCGCAGGCACGGCCACGTCACGTCGCGGAACTGCCGCCAGGGGCCCGCACCGTCGATCCGCGCGGCTTCGTACAGCTCTCCGGGAATGGTCTGCAGCCCGGACAGCCAGATCAGCATGTGGAAACCGACCGCCTGCCAGATCGACAGCACGATGATCGCGGTGAGCGCGGTGCTCGGGTTGTTCAGCCACGCCGTGCCGTGCCACGCGCCGAAGGTGATCGCGTCGAGGAACGAGTTGATCAGCCCGTCCGGCTGGTACATGAACTTCCACAGGATCGAGACCACGACGATCGAGGTCACGACCGGGATGAAGAAGATGACCCTGAACGCGACCGCGCCGCGCATCCTCTGGTTCACCAGGATCGCGAGCACCAGCCCGAACCCCGCCTGCACCGGAACGACGACGGCGGCGAACGCGAAGGTGTTCAGCAGCGAGCGGAAGAACGTCGGATCGGCCGTGAACGCGCGGACGAAGTTGTCGAGGCCGGTGAAGCTGGTCGGTTCCGGCGAGATCAGCCTGGCGTTGGTGAACGACAGCACGAAGCCGAGGATCACCGGGATGATCAGGAACGCCAGCAGCAACAGCACCGCAGGAGCGGCCATCGTCCAGCCGGCACGGCGTTCGGACCGCAGGTCGGCGCGGATTCTGCGGCGGGGAACGGATTTCGAGACCGCGCTCGCGGCGCGGGACTCCGGCGAGGAGATCGCCGTCATGGAGGTGCCTTCCCGCTCAGCCCGCCGGGCGTTGCCGCCCGGCGGGAGCGACGACCTAGAAGCCGTAGCCGTTCTGCGACGTGATGTCGGTGTCGATCGCCTTCGCGGCGGTGTCGAGAGTGGACTTGACGTCGGCACCGCTCATGATGTCCTTCGCCGCCTTCTCGAAGGTCGAGGAGATCACCGGGTAGCCGGGCGTGGCCGGCCGGGCGAGCGCGAACTTCTGCGACAGCACCGCGAACTGGTGCAGGGCACCGGTGTCGCTGAAGTACTTCGACGTCTTCGCCGCGGCGGTCGTGCTCGGGATGACCACCTGGCTGTCGGCGAAGGCGGCGAGGTACTTGTCCTGGAAGCTGAACTTCAGGTACTCGCGGGCTCCGTCGGCGTTCTTGCAGCCGACCGAGATGCCCCACTGCCAGGAGCCGCCGCCGATCTTCGGGCCCTTGCCGAAGTCCACCGGTGGCAGGATCAACAGGTCGTCGCCGACGGCAGCGAGTGCGTCCTTGGCGTTCCAGACGCCGGTGTAGCTCAGTGCCACCTTGTCGTCGATGAACCGCTGGTTGCCCACCGGGCCCGCGTTGTCCGCCCAGCCGTTCTTGAACGCCTGCTGGAACCACGTGAAGAACTTCACCGCGTCCTGGCCGTTCAACGCGCCGTCGGCGGTCTTCATCGTGCCGCGGTTGATCAGGTCACCACCGGCGCTCTGCAACATCGGCGAGTACGCGTAGGACCACCACTCGCCCTTGTCCGCGGCGCCCAGGTCGAGCGGCGTCTGATAGCCACTCGCCTTCAACTTGGTGGCGGCCGCGTCGAACTCGTCGAGCGTCCACGGCTTTTCGACGGTCGGGATCCTGATGCTGTTCTTGTCCAGCACCGACTTCCGCGCGAAGATCGACAGCGCGGCGTCCCAGTAGCCGGCCGAGTAGACGGTGTCCTTGTAGCGGCCGACGGTCGTGGGCAGCAACGAGTTGAGCAGGTCGTCCGGCAGTCCCAGCGGCTGGAGGTAGCCGGCCCAGGCCCAGTTCGGCATCACCGGGCCGTCCATGTCCAGCAGGCACGGCAGTTTGCGCGCCGTCGCGGCCGCGGTGATCGCCTCGTTGTAGGAACCCTGCGGGAAGTTCTGCTGGACGATCTTGTACTTGCTCTGGGAGGCGTTGAAGTCGGCGATGATCTGCTGGTACACCGCCAGCTCGCCCGGGTTGCCGGCCGAGTGCGTCCACATCGTGATCTCGCCGGAGCCGCCCGAGGAGGACTCGCTCGCGCGGCCGCAGCCGCTGAGCACGAGCGCCGCGGACAGGCCCGCCGCTGCTAACATCGAGAGGGACTTGCGCTTCACCGTGCAGTCTCTTTCCCGGAGCGCGACCGGCCGTCGCCTCCGTGCTCAATGGCAGCGCCAACTGCCAGGTGGATTGCAGTGCTGGTCCGCCGCCGGTCAGTCGCCAAACTGGGCCGGCGGCGGGCTCACCGAGGCCCGCCGGACGATCGGGCACGGCATGAGATGCGGGACTTCTGGGTCAGCCTGGCGCAGCCCGAGAGCCACCTCCATCGCCCACCGGCCCATTTCGTAGTGCGGCAACGCGACCGTGGTCAGCGGAGGGTCGAGCTCGGCCGCGACCAGTTGCTGGTCGTCGTACCCGACGACGGACAGGTCACGGGGAACGGAAAGTCCACAATGGAGCGCCGCCGTGTACGCGCCCATCGCCATGCGGTCGTTGAAGCAGAACATCGCGGTGGGCCGTCGTTCGACCGGGAGGCTCAACAACCTTCTGGCGGCTTCCCGTCCACCACTGGCCACCGGCTCGGCCCGCACGTGCAGGGCGGGGTCCGGCTCGATCCCCGCCTCCGCGAGCACCTCGAGATACCCCTCGAACCGCAGTCGCGAGGCGACGAGGTCGAACCGTTCCTCCGCGTCCAGGAAGGCGATCCGGCGATGCCCGGCGGCCACCAGCTCCCGCACCGCGGCCATGCCCCCGGCGCGCTCGTCCGGCACGACCGCGGCCCGGCCACCCGCGGGCGCGACGCAGTCGAGTAGCACGGCGTCCTCGGGCAACCCCTCCGGCACCTCGACCACGCGGTGCCACATGCACGCGTAGATGATGGCGTCGACCCGTTGCCCGTTCAGCGCGTGCAGAGCCTGCCGCTCGGCCACGGCGTCGCGTTCGGTGTCGACGAGGATCACCAGATGGCCCTGCTCGCGGGCCACGTCGTTGGCACCGGCCAGCATGCGGCCGGCGAACGGCGTGGTGGCGATGGTGTCCGAGATCAGGCCGACCATGCGGGTCTGCTGCGTCCGCAGGCTGCGGGCCACCGAGTTCGGTTTGTAGCCGACCGCCTCGGCCGCCTCGCGCACGCGCTGCTGGGTCTGCGGCGAGATGCGCGTCGAGTTGACCCCGTTGAGGACCATCGACACCGTCGCCGTGGAGACACCGGCACGGGCCGCCACGTCGGCCATCCGGACACGGACCATCGCGGCAACCCCTTCCAGGTTTCCCGGCTGTTTAATCGATTAACTGGAGGTTAAGCGAGTATGCAGCGCGGTCGTGAACCCGTCAAGGGTCAGTCAGGCGCCTCCGGCGTAGTGATCGAACTCGGTTTCCAGCACGCCTTCGCCGCGGGTCAGCGAGGGCAGCCGGCGGTGCAGCTCGTGCACCCGCGCCGCCGGAATGTGTCCTTCGAGGACGGTCGCGGTCGTCGTCAGCGGAACTCCGCCGACCTTGCCCAGCGCGGCGAGCACGGCGGTGAGCACGTCCGCCGGCACCTCCAGCCGGAAGCGGTGCATCGGTTCGCACGTCACCGTTCCCGCACGGCGCACCGCTTCCCGCAGCACGATCGGTGCGAGGTTGCGGAAGTCGCCGGCCACGCTCACCGGTGACGAGTAGCCGGAGTGCGTCATCGTGACCGTGCAGTCGTGAATCCGGTCGGCACGCAACGTCTCGCGCGCGGCGTCCTCGGTGGCTTTGAAGAAGGCGAGCGGCAACGAGCCCAGCTCCACCTCCAGCCGGAACTCCTCCGGCCCTGGTTCCACCCGGAAACCGATGGTGGCCGCGTACGGGCTCGCACCGAGAAACCGCACCGCTTCGCCCACGCCCCGGAGTCGTTCCACGCACACCGTTCGCGTCTCGCGGAACGTGACGGCGACGCCGTAGTCCAGCGCGAGCGTCGCCTCGATGACCTCCTTCTGCACCTCGCCGTACAACGAGACCACGAGGTCGTCGCCGTCGAGCCGCAGGTTGATCAACGGATCCTGCTCGGCGAGTTGCCGCAGAGCCGCGTGCAGAGCCACCCGATCCGGCGATTCCACCACGGTTTCCAGCGTCGGCGGCGCGAAATGCCGGACGCGGTCGCGATGAGCGAGGCCGATCGTGTCGCCGATGCGGACGTCGAGGCCCCAGAGCTTCGCGATCTGCCCCGCCCTGGCGGTGGCACGACGTGGCGCCGTGCCACCCTCGATCACCGCGATCGCGGTGACTTTTCCTTCGCGGTCACCGATTTTCACCCGCTCACGCACGCGCACGGTGCCGGAGAAGAGCCGCACGAACGCGACCTTCTCCCCTGCCCTGCCGCGTTCGACCTTGAACACCGTGCCGGACAGCGGGCCGTCGACCACGTCGGTCACCGGCAACGCCGACGTGACACCGGCGACCAGCTCGTCCAGGCCGGCACCGGTGATCGCGGACCCGAAGTAGATCGGCGCCTCGGTCGCCAGCTGCTCGGCCACGGCGCGGGCCACGCGCTGCCCGTCGGCGCCACGGCGGTCCATCTTGTTCACGAACACGACGGTCGGGATCTCCAGGCGCTGCAACGTGCGCATGAGCACGCGGGTCTGCGCCTGCACGCCCTCCACCGCGGACACCACCAGCACGGCGCCGTCGAGCACGTCGAGCACCCGCTCCACCTCGGCGATGAAGTCCGGGTGGCCCGGTGTGTCGATCAGGTTGACCACGACCCCGTCGGAGCCGCTGCCGACGACGAACGACGCGACGGCGGACTTGATCGTGATGCCGCGCTGCCGTTCGAGTGCGAGCGAGTCGGTCTGCGTGTTCCCGGCGTCCACGCTGCCGAGAGTGTCGATGACACCGGCGGTGTGCAGCAACCGCTCGGTGAGGCTGGTCTTACCAGCGTCGACGTGAGCCAGAATCCCCAAGTTCAAGGTGCGCGACAAGCGTCATGTCCTCTAGATAGGCAACAAATACCTTCTGGGTGAACACGAACGCCCCGCGCATGTGCCTCTCCTCGTCCGGACGACTGGTCATGCGCAGTTGAACAGGCCGCGGCCCCGCCGCGCAACCGAGATTGTTCAGGCGGGGCCGAGGGGAATGAGCACTCGCACGTCGTGGAGCCCGGCGAGAGGCCAGGCCACGATCAGGTCGAGCAGGTCGTCGTCCGGGCGGCTCAGGGTGAACTCCTGGAGGCAGGAGAAGGTCTGGTCGCCACCGGAGGTGCCGCCGTCACCCGGCCAGCCCCAGAAGGCCTCGTGCCCCTGGACGACTGCCACCGAGGCGCCGGGGCCCGCTGCTCGGAGCTGGGCCGGGTCGTCCGGGGTCGGAGGCGGGAACGCGACCGCGTTGATCGCATCCGCGGCATCGCCCTTGGCAATGCTGAGCAGTTCCATGCACAGCAACGAGTTCACGACGGTCAGCCGAGTGAGCACGACGGCCACGTGGTGATCGCCGCGGTGCAGCACTCGGGGCGACGCGACGTTCGTGCCGGCTTCGACGGCCGGTGCGCCGTGGCGGCGATCGGCGTGGTGGGTGAGCCCTTCCGGCACGGGACGAACGTCCAGTGGTGCTTGCCAGATGGACGTTGTGGTTCGTTCGACGGTGGTCCGGCCGGGCAACGGCATGGTGACGACCGTTTCCGGGAAGCCGATCTCCGGCCACGCGAGTACGAGCGACAGCTGGTCGAACGTGGGCGGAAGCCGGAACACCGCCCGGCAGGTGGGGCCGACGAGGTGGTCACCGCTGCTCGACGAGCAGGACGTGGCGAACTCCCAGTGCGCGCGGCCGGCGTGATCGAGCCAGCCGACGCGCAGGTCGACGCCCTCGTCGTACGCCGGCAGCAACTCGCGGATCGCGACTGTCGCACTGCGGCGATCCAGCGGACGACGGGCCAGCAGCTCGATCTCCAGGGCCGAGAGCCCGGACACCGCCCGCACGACGCCCACCGTCAGTTCCGGGCGACGCACCAGCAAGCCGCCCGGATGTGCCACCACGCCGAGGGATTCAGTCGGGTCCACCGCTTCACCATCCCACGCCGGCCACCCGCTCAGCGACGCCCGCCGCGTGCCGAGTAGGCGGCGACACCGCTCACCACCAACACGGCGGCCGTCCACGTCGCCACCTGGTCGTCGAAGGGACCGAACGGCCACGCGACGATCCGGCCGGGCACCGACTGCTGCCCCGGCGGCATGATCGCGCTCACCGCCCACCACAGCACCGGCGCGGCAGGAGCGAACCTGGCTCCGGCCGCGGCCGCCGCCAGACCGGCGAGACCGACCATGCCCGCCGAGTTCCGCACGACGAACGCGGCCTCGAACCGGTCGGGCCCGAGCTCCTGCACGAGCAGGACCGCGAACGCGGCCAGCACGGCCGCGAGCAGCAGGTGCCCGAACCTCCAGACAGGCCACGGCAGGGCGGTCGAGCTGTCCAGCTCGGGGTCCTGTCCCGCGAGCCCGACGGTGATCACCAGCGCCGCGGCCAGTGATGTCAGCGTGGCGCTCAGCGGTGTCCACGGCGAGTGCAGCGCCGACCACGCGGCGAGCACCACCACGGGCAGAACCACCAGTGCCGCAGGAACTCCACGCGACCGCGCGTACAACGTCAGGAGCCTCATCACGCCGCCGCCAGCACGGTGAGCACGCCCTCGGGATCCTCGCACGCCAGCAACATCTGCCGTGCCTTGGCGACTCGGTTCAGCTGCTCCTGCGCGGAGTGGCTGCGCAGGGCCCGCCAGGCCGTCTCGAGGTCGGACCGGATCCGCTCGTTGCGCCACGCATGGCGGTCGGACGCGAGCTCGGCCAGGCCGCCGTTGAAGTAACCGGCGGTGAGGTGGCGCACGATGGACTCACTGAGGCGGATCGTGTTCGGCGTGGAGCAGGTGGCGACACCCGCGCCGGCGAGCAGTTCGAGCCGCAGGCGTTCGGGAGGCAACTCCAGCAGTCCCTCGGTGGTCTGCGGCGTCAGGTAGACGATCTTGGCGTTGCGTTGGGGCGCAACGAGATGGGCCATCGCCGAGGTGTCCTCGCGCACCTCGGTGGGCGGGCCGGGCAGCACCGCGAGCTTCGCCAGCACCTCCTTGCCGACCGCGGCCACCACCGGCAGGTGCTTCTCGTGCACGCGGCTCACGCACACCTGGCCGTCGCACACCGGTTTGCTCGCGATGGAGTCGGTCACCAGCACGTCGGAGAACTTGGCCGGCATGATCGACACAGCCAGTGCGAAGGCCAGTGCGACCGGGACCAGCGCCGCCAGTCGTCCCAGCTGGGTCCGGGTCACCAGCAGCAGGAACGCCGTCACGCCAAGACCGGCGAACCACACGATCTGTCCTGTGTCGACGGATGACGACATCGTCACCAGGTCGGAGCTGGGCGGCTCGAACGCCAGTGTCAGCAGTGCCAGGCGGGAGACCTCGTCGTCCGGCGATCCCGCCTCCAGGGCCGGTCCGGCCGCCGCTGACGCGAGGAAGGTCGCCACCAGCGCCACCGGCACGGTCAGCGGGTGCGGCAGCAGCCGTCCGATCGCGAGGCCGAGCAGGACGCTCGACGCCATCGCGAGCACGACGGTCGCCATGAGCGGGACGAACCCGATCGAGACGAACCCACCGCCACTGGCGACCAGTGCGACGAGGCCCGCGCACAGCAGCGCCGCGGCCACGGAGACGACGCCTGCCACCGCCGACGCCAGTACACCCAGCCGGACGCGGCCGGGGCGCGGTGTCGTCGCGAACAGCTCGGTCACCTGGGCCCGGCTGTCCCGCATGCCCTGCAAGGTCGCCAGACCGACCACCAACGCCCCCACGTACGCCAGGGGCGTGCGGAGCTCGAGCACCGCCGAGGTCGAGTTGTCCGTCCACTTCGTACTGGTCGAGCTCGTCAGCCACAGCATTCCCGTGCTGGAGACCAGAAACAACAACCCGGCCCAGAGCGCGGTCGACCGCCGCAGTTCGATGCGCAGTGCGGTCACCAGGCACCCCCGGCGTTCTGGCTGATCAGTGCCGAGTAGCCGCGTTCGATCGGGCTGTCGCCGACGTGCTCGCCGGTGCCCGCCGTGGCGAGATCGGCCGGAGTGCCTTGGAACACCAGGGATCCCTCCGACAAGAGCACCACGTCCGTGCACGCCGCCGCGACGTCCTCGACCAGGTGCGTCGAGATCAGCACGCACGACCGCTGCCCCAGTTCGACGACCAGTTCGCGAAATCGCAGCCGTTGCGCGGGATCCAGTCCCACGGTCGGTTCGTCCAGCAGCAGGACCTCCGGGCTGTTGACGATCGCCTGCGCGATGCCCACCCGGCGGATCATGCCGCCGGACAACGACTTCATCCGGTTCTCGGCACGGTCGGCGAGCCCCACCCGCTCCAGTGCCGTGGCGACGGCACCGGGGATCTCCGCCGGTGGCATCTCCTTCAACCACGCCAGGTACTCGACGAACTCCCGCACCTTGAACCGCTTGTAGTAACCGAAGTGCTGCGGCAGATAGCCCAGCCGCCTGCGCACCGGCCGCAGACCGCCGTCCGCCGCGATGCCGAGCAGCGACAGCGTTCCCGCGCTGGGTTTGCGCACCGTCGCCAGAGTGCGGATCAGCGTCGTCTTGCCTGCGCCGTTCGGGCCGAGCAGCCCGTGCACACCCCGGCCGAGGCGCAGGGTCAGTCCGTCGACCGCGTTGCGGCCTCGTATCCCGCCCACCCGGACCACGAGATTTTCCGCGTTGATCGCATGCATCCCGTTCTCCCTCAAGTCATCTGCGCGTACAACCGGCAAGACGGCGACGAGGCCCCCGCGGTTCTCCGATCGCTGTGACTTGGCTCACCAGGACCCGATCCGGTTCGGCGCACCCATTGCCGCGCTGTAACCGCGTTCGATCGGGGTGTCCCCCACGTGCTCGGTGGTGCCGGCCGCGGCCAGCTGAGCCGGAGTGCCTTGGAAGACCAGCTTTCCTTCGCGCAGCAGGACGACATCGGTGCACGCGGCGGCGACGTCCTCGACCAGGTGGGTCGAGACGACCACGCAGGCGTCGGCGCCGAGCTCGACGAGTAACTCGCGGAACCGCAGGCGTTGCGCGGGATCGAGGCCCGCGGTCGGTTCGTCCAGCAGCAGGACTTCCGGGTCGTTGACGATCGCCTGCGCGATGCCGACGCGCTGGATCATGCCGCCGGACAACGTCCTGAGCTTGTCGTCGGCGCGGTCGGCGAGACCCACGCGCTCGATGGCGCGCTGCACGGCGGCGGGGACGTCGCGGTCCGGCATCTCCTTGAGCCACGCCACGTACGCGACGAACTCCCGGACGGTGAACCGGCGGTAGTGCCCGAACTCCTGCGGCAGATACCCGATGCGGCGCCGCAGCTGGCGCGGGTCCGTGCCACCGAGCACGACCAGCTTCCCCTCAGCCGGTCGCAGCACCGTGGCGAGCGTGCGGATCAGCGTCGTCTTGCCGGCGCCGTTGGGCCCGAGCAGTCCGTGCACACCTCTGCCCAGTGTGAGCGTGACGCCTTCGACCGCCATCCGTCGGCCGGCCTTGACCCGCAGGTCGCGCGCCTCGATCATCGGTTCGCCTCCAAGCCGGTGAAAGCCATTCTGCGCACGGCGATCACCGCCAGTCCGAGCAGGAGCACACCTGCCCACACGGGTGTGGCGGCCAGGTCGAGTGCCACGGACGTGCGGCTGAACGCGATCGTCGGTGCCACGATCGCCAAGACCCAGGCGGCGATGAGCACGATCGCGGCACGGGTGATGCCGACCAGCGCGCCGAGGGCCAGCGTTCCGACGGTGAAAGCCAGACAGGGCAACAGCCACCGCGATGGCCCGAGCCCGGTCAGCAAGCTCGCGGCGGTCAAGCCCGGCACCACCACCGCGAGCACAGACGTCGTGCGGCGAAACAAAAGCGGCAGCCCGGCCCGTGGCGTCGCGGCGGTGAGCTCGTACGCCGGGTCGAGCGCCCGCCCCCACGACGCGGCAACGCCGAGCACCGGCAGCACGGGCGCGATCAGCAGCACGAGCGAAACACCTGCCCCCGAGCCGAGCTGGTCCAGCGCCACGGCCGCGGCGGTCACGAGCAGGATCATCACCAGCCACGGCCCGGCCGCGGGCGAGACCCACCCGTGCACCCGCCGCCGCCACGCGTGTGTGCGCGGCATTTGCGGCATGCGTTCGATGAGTGGCGCGAGTTCGGCCCACACCGCAGTGGCGATCGGTTCCGGGGCGAGGCGGCCACGGCACGGGGCGCAGGTCTCCAGGTGCGACTCGACGGCCCACAACTGGTCGGCGGCCATGTCGTCACCGCGTGCGTAGCGGCGCAGCATCTCCTCGCTCGGGTGGTGCGCGTTCATGCGAGAGCCTCCCTCATCGCGATCCGCGCCCGCCGAGCGCGCGTCTTGACCGTGCCCTCCGGCACCCCGAGCAGCACCGCGGTCTCCCGCACCGACAGCCCGTCGAGCACCATGGCCAGCAACACCTGCCGCAACTCCGGCGCCAGCCTGCGCAACGCGTCCCCGACCTCGTCGCCGACCACCCCGTCCAGCACCGGCTCGTCGGCGGCCGGAGCGGTGTGCGCAGCCGCGGCGGCAGCAGGCGGCTGGGCGTGGTGCGCACGTCTGCGGAACGCGTCGATCAAGCGCCGGGCGGCGATGGTCCACAACCAGCCGACCGCGCTGCCACCGGTGGCGGCACCGGCGAACGCGTCGGCGGCCCGCCAGACCGCGAGGTAGGTCTCCTGCAGCACCTCGGCGACGATCTGCTCGTCGGAGCACCGCCTGCGCAACCGCACCGTGAGCCACGGCGAGGTGCGGCGGTAGAGCTCTTCGAACGCACGGCGGTCTCCTCGTGCGACACGGCGCACGAGGTGCTCCTCGTCGAGGTCGGCGGGCTCACCCCGGACAGATCTCACACAGAGCAAGACGTGGAGATCGCGGCCCGGGTTCTCGCATCTGTGTGACGTGCGTCACGTAAGCAACGCTGTGACACCATCGCGGGCGTGCTGGGCAACCTGGGTGAGCTGGAACGGGCGGCGATGGAGGTCCTGTGGGACCACGGCTCCCCCATGCTCGTGCGCGACGTGGTCAACGCGTTGTCCAGCCGCGATCTCGCGTACACGACGGTCATGACCGTGCTGACCCGGCTGGCCGCCAAGGGGTTCGTGCAGCGGCAGCCGGACGGCCGGGCGTGGCGGTACTCGCCGGTGGCCGGCCGCGCGGAGTACGTCGCCCAGCTCATGCTCGACGCCCTGTCGCTCACCGGTGACCGCGAGGCCGCGCTCACGCACTTCGCCCGGCAGGTCAGCACGCCGGAGGCCGAGGCGCTCAGCCAGGCGCTCGCCGAGAAGCCGGACCAGCCGTGAGCGCCGCCCTGCACCTGCTCGTCACGCTGGCGGTCTGCGCGGCGGCCGCTCCCCTGCTCGTGCGGGCCCGGTGGGTGTGGCGGGCACCGGGCACGGGGATCGCGGTGTGGCAGATGCTCGCGTTGACTTGGGTGTTGTCGTTGGCGGGCCTGCTCATCGCGCTCGGGCTCGATCCCTACGACGCGCCGATCGCTCGAGGGCTCGCGAGGTGGGCCGCGCATGCCGGGTCCACTGTGGCCAGTGATCACCTCGTGCTGGGCGGGCTCGCGTTGCTGGTCGCGTGCACGGCAGCGCTTGTTTCTTCGTGGTACGCCGTGGTGCGCGTGCGGCGGCGGCATCGTGACCTGCTGACGCTCGTCGCGCGGAAGGATGCCGCCGCTCCCGGCGCACTGGTCGTCGATCATCCTCAGGCCGTCGCGTACTGCCTGCCAGGACGACCGTCGTCGATCGTGTTGAGCACGGGCGCGTTGCACAGCCTCAGCGCGGTCGAACTGCAAGCCGTGCTGGCGCATGAGCGTTCGCACGCCCGCGAGCGCCACGACCTCGTGTTGCTGCCGTTCGTGGCGCTGCGCGTGCTGGCACCTCGCATCGCGGACGCCGTCGCGTTGCTGGTCGAGATGCGCGCCGACGACCGGGCCTGCCGCGAGCACGGCGCCGAAGCACTCGTCGCCGCGATCAGCAGGTTCAGCACCCGGCCGCCCGCCGGGGCGCTCGGGATGGCCGACGCCGCCATCAGCGCCCGGCTGCAGCGCATCGCCACCGCGTCCACCGCGCCGTCCTGGCTGCGGTGGAGTGCGCTGGTCAGCGGTCTTGTGCTGGTCTCGACGCCGCTCAGCTTCCTGGTCTGCTGACCCGCCCACAGAACTACTACACGTCGTAGTGCTACATTCCGTAGTAGTTCTGGGCGTCCCTGGGAAACGAGTCTGATGATCTCCGTGCTGCCGACGGTCCTGACCGTCCTGTCGCTGGCGTGCGCCGCCTGGTCGTTGGCACTGATCGCCGCGAACAAACCGCTGCTGCCGTTGACGCGCGCCAAGCAGGGGCTCGTCGGCCTGCTCGCCGTGCTCGAGGTCGGACTGCTCGTGCAGGCGGTCGTGGGTGTCGTGCAGATGCTGGGCATGGACCGGGAGATCGACCGGTTGTCGTTCGTCGGCTACCTCGTCGGGCCGCCGCTGATCCTTCCCGTCGCCGTCGTGTGGTCGGCCGCCGAGCGCACGCGGTGGAGCGCGGGCGTGCTGGCCGTCGCCTGCTTCAGCGTGCCGGTCATGGTCGTGCGCCTCGGCCAGATCTGGGCCGGCCATGCGTGACGCGTCGACCCGGCAGGGACCGGGCCGCATGCTGGTCGCCGTGTACGGCATCTTCGCCGTCGCCGCCACGTCGCGCTCGGCGGTGCAGCTCGCCACCCGCTTCGACCAGGCGCCGGTGGCGTACCTGCTGTCCGCGTTCGCCGCCGTGGTCTACGTCCTCGCCACCGTCGCGCTCGCGCTCGACTCGCGGCGGATCGCGCTCCTCGCGTGCACCGTCGAGCTCGTCGGCGTGGTCGCGGTCGGCGCCGCCGGCCTCGTGGTGCCCCAAGCCTTTCCGGATGCGACCGTGTGGTCGTTCTTCGGCATCGGCTACGGCTTCGTCCCCCTGGTGCTGCCGGTGCTCGGCTTGCTGTGGTTGCGGAGGACCGCGTGATCGGCATGCTCAGCGACTGGTTGTTCACGAGCGCGTTCGGGATCTACATGGCTGCAGCTCTGCTGTGCGCGGCGGAGTGGTCGCTCACCCGCTACTCGGACTCGCCGCCGGCCGCCGCCGTCCGATGTGGACGGCTGGGCGTCGCGCTCACCGTGCTCGGCGCGCTGCTGCACCTCGGTTCGCTCGTGCTCCGAAGTGTTGCCGCACAAAGGGTTCCGTGGGGCAACATGTACGAGTACCTGTCCGCGGTCGGCCTCGTCGTGGTCGTCGCTTGGCTGTACGTGGTGTGGCGGCACGGTCTGCGCCGGCTGTCGTTGTTCGTGATGCTGCCGCTGGCCCTGCTGTTGTTCCTCGCCGGCAACCAGCTCTACGTCGAGGTCGCACCGCTGCAGCCGGCCCTGCGGTCGTACTGGATCGCGATCCACGTGGCGGCGGCCGTGCTGGCCAGTGGTGTCTTCCTGCTGTCCGGCGTCGTCAGCGGGCTGCACCTGTGGACCGCTCACCGTCCGGCGAAACGACTTCCGCCCGCTGACCACCTCGACCGCGTCGCCTACCGCACCGGCACGGTCGGTTTCGCGACGCTCACCTTCGCGATCATCACCGGCGCCGTGTGGGCCGAAGCCGCGTGGGGCCGTTACTGGGGCTGGGACCCGAAGGAGACGGTCGCGTTCGTCTCCTGGGTCTGTTACGCCGCCTACCTGCACGCGCGCGCGACCGCCGGCTGGCGCGGGAAGCCGGCGGCGTGGATCAACGTGATCGGCATGCTCGCCGTGCTGTTCAACCTCTTCTTCGTCAACCTCGTTGTGTCCGGCCTGCACTCCTACGCGGGCACCGGCTGATCGCGAGCTCAGCGTCCCGTCAAGTGCGCCAGGGTGGTCTCCGCGAGCCGGGCCTCGACCACCACCGGATCACCGGCGGTGGCCTGGCGAAACCGTTGCGACGCCACCAAGGACAGCAACCACCAGGCGGCGGCCTCGGTGTCGAGGTCCGCCCGCAGCTCGCCGTCCGCGCGCCCGCGGTCGAGCAACGCGGTGATCGCGACGGCGAACCGTTGCACGGCGTTGCGGGAAGCGGCTTCGATCTCGGCTTCACCGGTGATGGTGGACGCGTCGGCGAAGATCGCGCCCACGGTGCCCGCGCTGTGCACGTGCCGCAGGTGCTCGGGATCGAGCATCGTCTTGAGCAGGCCGGACACCGGCAGGGTCGTGGTCGTGAGGCGTTCGACCATGCGGCAGACGTGGTCGGCGGCGCGGTCCACGACCGCGGCGAACAGGCTCGCCTTGGTGCCGAAGTTCTGGAACACCACGGGTTCGCTCACGCCGACCTTGCGGGCGACCACCGAGGTCTTGCCCCGGAGGTAGCCGACTTCGGCGAACACCTCGGTCGCCGCCGCCAGGATCGACTCGCGCCGTTCCTGGGCTGGCATCCGGGTTCGACGGGCCTGTTGTTCGGTCACGGAAGCATCCTAGACAACCTTACTTAGTCGCGACTAAGCTCGCCGACACTTCTTAGTCGCGACTAAGTTAGGACGTCCGTTGCACAGAACACGCCTGCACGGCAAGACACCTGACGGCGCCCCTGGCGCGATCACCCACGCGTTCGCCTACGAACTGTTCTCCGCGGTGACGTTCACCGGGCGTCGCAGCCGCATCTGGGGCCGCCTCGTCGAACTCGCCGACGTCGCCGCGGGCGACGAGGTGCTCGACGTCGGCTGCGGACCCGGTTTCCTCACCGCACTCGCCGCGCGGGCCGCCTCGCCGGGCGGACGCGCGCTGGGAGTCGACGTGTCCGAACCGATGGTCGCGCAGGCACAGCGGACGCGCGCGAGCGCCGGCTGCTCGTTCCAGCTCGGCAAGGCGGAGGCGCTCGACCTGGCGGATGCGTCGTTCGACGTCGTGCTGTCCAGCCTGGCCGTGCACCACATTCCCGTGGCGGCGCGCGCCGCGGCGTTCGCCGAGATGTTCCGGGTGCTGCGCCCCGGCGGCCGGGTGCTGATCGCGGACTTCCTGCCACCGCGGGGACGTCTGGCCAGGCACCTGGTGGGGACAGTGGCCGGCGAGACGATGCGGGACAACCCGGTCGAGCGAATCGCGCCCATGCTCGGCGACGCCGGATTCGCGGTCCGGTCGACGACGAAGGTCAGCTGGTTCCTGCACTGCGTTCGTGCCGACAAGCCCGGTGGCACGGGCTGAGCGCAGGAGACACCCGGTTCAGGCGACTTCCTCCAGTTCCCCGGGTTCGGCCGCGGCGGCCTGCTTGCGGCGGCGCAGCACGACGATCACGCCGACCACCGCAGCGATGCCCAGCAGCACCCACATCGCCCCGTTGAAGACGGACTCGATGTACTTCGCGGAGGCACCCGCGGCCGAGCCGATGCCGATGTGCAGCGCCGACCAGCACGTCGCGCCCGCGATCGAGGCGGGCAGGAACCGGCGGTACTCCAGCTTCGACGCACCCGCCGCCGCCGGCACCAGGGTCCGCACGACCGGCATGAACCGGGCGACGAACACCGCCCACGCGCCACGCCGGCGCAGCAGGTCGGTCGCCTTGTCCCAGTGTTGCTGCCCCACCTTGCGGACGATCTTGCTGTCGCGCAGCCGGTCGCCGAAGCGGCGGCCCAGGTAGTAGCCGATGCTGTCGCCGGTCACCGCGCACACCGTGACCACCAGCCACATCACCAGGAACCTGGGCACGGTCGTGACCGTCGTCGAGGCCAGCAGCAGGGCGCTCTCCCCCGGTGCCAGGAAGCCCACGCCGAGCGTGCACTCCGCCAGCGTCAACGCGCCAGTCACCGCCAGCACGGCGGGCTGCGGCAGGCCGGCCAGCCCTTCGAGGGCATCGGTCAAGAAGGCCACGGACTCATCTCCCCAGTAGGACAGCACGGCTTGCTGCCGCACAGTTCATCGGAACGGGTACTGCGCGCACATCGGCCCGTGGTCTGACCCGGTGGTAGACCTTGGGACTAAGGGCGAACCCCGACAGGCTGACGATGGTCATTCTTCGCGCCCGCTCGTGAGCAGCTGCGTCGCGGCGAACTCGGCGTACAGCGGATCACGCCCCACGAGCTCGTCGTGCGTACCGGCGGCACGCACAATTCCGTTGTCCACCACCACGATCCGGTCGGCCTCCGTGACCGTCGACAGCCGGTGGGCCACCACGAGCACGGTCATCGTCTTGGCCGCGGTCATCACCACGTCGCGGATCGCCAGCTCGTTCGCGGCGTCGAGCTGCGAGGTGATCTCGTCGAGCAGCAGCAGGCGCGGGCGGCGGATCAACGCCCTGGCGAGCGCCACCCGCTGCCGTTCGCCGCCGGACAGGAAGTTGCCGCGATGTCCGACCGGCGTGTCCAGGCCGTCCGGCAGCCGGTCGACGAGCGAATCCAGGCGGGCCTGCGTCACGGCGTCGCGGACGTCCTCCTCGGTGGCGTCCGGCCGGCAGTAGAGCAGGTTCTCCCGCAACGTGCCGGACAGCAGCGGTGCGTCCTGTTCGACGTAGCCGATGCCCGCGCGCAGGCCGGCCAGGTCCCAGTCGGCGAGGTCGCGGCCGTCCAGCAGGATTCGTCCCGCCGACGGCTCGTAGAACCGTTCGAGCAACGCGAAGAGCGTGGACTTCCCGGCGCCGGAAGGACCGACGAACGCGGTCAGGCCGGTCGCGGGGATCTCGAGGCTCACTCCGCGCAGGACCTCCGGCAGCTCCGGGCCGTACCGGAACCTCACCTCGTCGAAGACCAGGGCGGCCCCGTCAGTGCTCGGCTGCGGGCCGGTCGTGCCGGTGAACTCGGCGGGCATCTCCTCGACCTCGGCCAGCCGCCGCACCGCCGCCAGCCCGATCTGCAGCCTGCTGCCCGCGTGCAGCAGCTCACCGATCGGCTCGGTCAGGTAGAACAGGAACAGCAGGAACGCGACCAAAGTGGACAGTTGCATCGCGCCGGTCGTGACCCGCGCGCCACCGATGCCGAGGACGACGAGGAAGGCCGCCTGGACCGCCAGCGTGTTGGACCCGTGCACCACCGACTCCCACCGCGCGGAACGCACACCGGCGCGCCACGCGTCCTCGGTGCCTCGTTCGATCGCGGCGATCTCCCTGGTCTCCGCGCCGGCCGCCTTGACCGTGCGGAAGGCACCGAGCACGCGCTCCATCCGCGCACCCGTCTCGCCGACGGCGACCTGGGCCGCGCGGGACGCCCTCTCGATCATCGGCATACCGGCACCCGCGATCAGGCCGACCAGCAGGAGCACGGCCAGCGTGACGCCGAACAGGACGAGGTCGAGCGCGCCCATCATCACGACCATGACGACGGACGTCACCGAGCCGGTGACCAGTGCGACGAGCGCGTTGGTGCACACCTCGCGCAGCAACGTCGTGTCGCTGGTGAAGCGGGACAGCAGGTCGCCCGGTTCGGACCGCTGCACGGAGGGCACGCGCAACGAGAGCAACCGCCTGGTCAGCCGGTTCCTGGCCACCAGCACGACCGACTCCCCGGCCCGTTCGAGCAGGTAGCCGCCGACCATCGCGATCGCGGCGCCGGCGAGCGCCAGGCCGATCAGCAGCGTCAGCAGCCCGGTGATCGAGTCGCCGGTGCCGAGCCGGTCCACGAGCGCCTTCGCGGCGAGCGGCTGCGCGGCCGCGGCCAGCCCGCCGAGCAGGACGAACAACCCTCCGAACAGGACAGTGCGCCGGTGTGGTTTCACGTACCCCAGCAGCATTCGCCAGGCTGGGCGGTCGATCGAGGGGCGCACGGTGGCACAGCTCCGCAGTCAGTCGTCGGTCAACGGTCACCGTCGATCCTCCGTGCCGCACCACCGCCGGCGGCACCGCAGAACCGGCTGGTCGTGGCCGTCGGGTGGCTGGTCATCACCAGCCACCCGACGGGTGCGTTTGCGTTCGGACGCGCCTGAGGCCACAGTTCGTGGTCATGGACGAGGTTCTGCAGCACCGGATCGAGACGACGTTCGACCACTACGACGTCAACGGCAACGGCGTCATCGAGCTCGCGGACCTCTACGCGCTCGCCAACCGGCTGCTGCTGGCCTTCGGTGAGCCCGCGTCCTCGGAGCGCGGCCGGGAGCTCATCGAGACGTCCGACCGGTTCTGGGAGACGCTGGTCGAGCACTGCGACGCCGACCGCGACGGCCGGATCACCCTTCCCGAGTACCGCGCGGCGATGGCGGCGGTGTTCGTCGACGTCGACGAGTTCGACGACATGTTCCTCGAGGTCTCCGAGTCGTTGCTGGCGCTCGCGGACACGAACGGCGACGGCCGCGTCGAGCCGGCCGAGTTCCAGGTGCTGCTGCAGGCCCGCGGCCTTTCCGAGGCCGAGTGCGAGATCGCGTTCGCGCACCTGGACACCGACGGCGACGGCTCGATCAGCCTGCAGGAGTACGTGGACGCGGTGCACGAGTACTACACGAACCCCACCGCGGGCACGCCGGGCAGCTGGCTGTACCCGCGGTCGATGCAACTGAGCTGAACAGAAGATGGCAGCGCTGTTCCCCCCGAACGGCGCCGCCATCTTCTCCCCCGGATCGTGGATCCCCCTCGTCCACGACGCAGAGCTTGCCAGGGCGAACCTGAAGGGACGCTGAACGATCCTGAACCGGATTTCAGGACTCGATCATGCGCGATGCGGCACCCTGCTCACATGCGCGTGCTCGTGGTGGAGGACGACCCCCGTCTCGCCGACCTGCTGACCCGCGGCCTGACCGCCGAAGGGTTCGCCGTCGACGTGGAGCGCACCGGCACAGACGGGCTGTGGCGGGCCAGGGAACACCCGTACGACGTGATCGTCCTGGACATCATGTTGCCCGGCCTCAACGGTTACCGGGTCTGCCAGGAGCTGCGGGACGCGGGGATCTGGACGCCGATCCTGATGCTCACCGCGAAGGACGGCGAGTTCGACGAGGCCGAGGGCCTGGACACCGGCGCGGACGACTACCTGACCAAGCCGTTCTCGTACGTGGTGCTGGTGGCTCGGCTGCGGGCGCTGGCGCGACGGTCGCGCACCGCGCAGCCGGTGTTGTTGCGGGCAGGGGACCTGGTGCTCGACCCGGTCAGCCGGGAGTGTCATCGGGGCACCACGCGGATCGACCTGAAGGCGAAGGAGTTCTCGGTGCTGAACTTCCTGCTCAGGCACGCGGGCGAGGTCGTCACCAAGTCGGAGATCATCGACGGGGTGTGGGACGCGGCGCAGGACCACGACCCGAACCTCGTCGAGGTGTACATCAGCGCGTTGCGCCGCAAGATCGACACGCCGTTCGACCGGCGGAGCATCACCACGGTGCGCGGTGTCGGCTACCGGTTGGTGGACCGATGAAATCATTGCCGGCCAAAGTAACCGCGCTGGCCACCGTGGTCACCGCGCTCGTGATCGGCGTCGCCGGGATGCTGATGCTGGTGGCGCAACGGCAGCAGATCATCACCCAGACCGCGGACAGCTCGCGCCTGCACTACATGTGTTCCAGCGAGGGATGCTCCCAGCTGGACAGGCAGGTTGCCGTCGCCCCGGACGGGCGGGTTGCCTTCCCCCCGGGATGGGCGCCTGTCCGGTACGCGAGCACCGAGGTGCGGCCGGACCTGTCGCTGTGGCGGTTCGGCGACCTCGGCGAAACGCCGTACCAGCTGACCGGGGAAGGACCGGGCCGCAACAGGGAGGACGCGCAGGCCGTCGCCGCACAGGCACAACGGGAGCTGAACAGCGCGACGCTCGCGATGCTCACCGTGTTCGGCACGGTCGCGGCATTGGTGTCGTGCACGGTGCTGGCCGCGGCCAGCCGGGTGCTGCGGCCGGTGGAGGCGATGCGCGCCGAGGTGGCCGAGATCAACGAGCACAACCTCACCCGGCGCGTGCCGGTGCCGTCGTCCGACGACGAGATCGCGCGGCTGGGCGCCACGTTGAACGAGACGCTCGACCGGATGCACCGCACCGTCGAGGACACCCGCAGGTTCGTCGCGGACGCCTCGCACGAGCTGCGCAGCCCGCTGGCCGCGTTGCGGGCCGAGCTGGAGATCGCGCTGTCGCACCCGCACCTGGCGGACTGGCCCACCGTCGTGAAGGCGGCGCTGGAGGACACCGAACGGCTGCAGGAGCTGACCACGGACCTGTTGCTGCTGGCCAGGTTGGACGCCGACGCACTGGACAAGCAGGACACCGTCGACCTCACCGCCGTGGTGCGGCGGGAGGTCTCCCGCCGCGCGACGGTCACCCTGGAAGCCGACGACAACGTGCTCGTTCCCGGGCGGCGCGCACAGCTGTCCCGGTTGCTCGGCAACCTGCTGGACAACGCCGAACGCCACGCGGGCACCGAAGTCGTGGTGCGCCTGCGCGGCGGGCCTTCCGCGACGCTCGAGGTCATCGACGACGGCCCCGGCATCCCGGAGGCGGACCGCGAACGCGTCTTCGACCGGTTCACCCGGCTCGACGAGGCCCGCACCCGTGCCGCGGGCGGCGCGGGTCTCGGACTGGCGATCGCCCGCCGCATCGCCACCAGGCACCACGGCACGCTGGAGGCCACCGACGCCAGCGGGTTCCGCGGGATCTGTTTCGTGGCAACGCTTCCGACCGGCATCCCGCAACCGAGGAAGGCCACCGCAGGACAGCGGATGGGCGACGAGGTGTGGCAGTTCCTCAACGGCACGATCACCTCGACGCACGGCCACATCCCCGAACCGCGCCCGGTTCCCGCTCCCGATCTCGAGTGGGAGCTCATCTTCGGCGAACACCAACCGGTGCACTGGAAGAACTGACCGGCTAGGTCAACCGTGCCCGCACCGCCGCCAGGACGGCGGGCCAGCGCGCACGATCGGCCTGACAGGCGTTGTACATAACGGAAGCGAGCGCGACGGACGGATCCTCCTCCTGCAGCGCGAGGTTCGCCGCGATCACGTGTGCACGGGTCTCGGCCGCGCGTTCCTCCACCGGCACGGTGTTCCGGCGCGTGACGGCCGCGTTGAGCTGTGCGACGGAGTCCATCGCGCGGTCGAACGGCCGGCCACGTTCCCAACGCAGCTCCAGCACCCGCTGGTACGCCTGCGGCAACGAGAGGCCACCCGGCTCGGTGCCCGCCTGCGACACCACCATTTCCGCCACCGACCGAACGTCGTCCGCGGCGGGCAGCGCCGCCAGCACGTCCGGCGCGTTGACGCCCAGCCAGCTCAGCGGATCGGACTGGCGGAACCGCCAGAGGTCACCGATGACCGAGGCGGGATGCCGGCGTGCGGCCCACTCCGCGGTGAGCCGCACGCCGGAGACCCGTTCCACGAACGCCAGTGCCTCCGCGGTCATGCGGTAGGCATCGGTGAACTCCAGCCCCTCCAGATGCGGCAGCAGGGCGGCAGGCGGCTTCCGGTCGATGACGAAGTCGAACGCCGCGAGCACCTCGCCGTCGCGGGCGAGGCTGATCGCGCTGTCCAGGTTGACGTTCCAGAACGCCGACGCGACGACCGTGCCCGCCGACAACCGTTGCAGCACCGGAGTCATCGTTCCGTGCCAGCCGTTGTTCTCGGCCAGCAGCACCCAGCCGTCCACCTCGTCCGCGACGACGGCCGGCAGTTCGTCCGGGTAGACGCCGGCCGCGCGCTCGCCCACCTCGGCCAGGTCGGCGACCGCCCAGCCCGGGTAGCCGTCGAAGCGTTCGAGTGCCTCGTCGACGGTCAGGCCCTGCACCGCCGTGAGGCAGAACGCGTCCGATGGCAGCAGATCCGCGGACAGCAGCTCGAAGTAGTGATCGACGGCGTCTTCCACGTGCCTGAGGGTAGAGCGTGGGTGCCCGAACGAGCACCCACGCCTGGACTCACGAGAGCGGGTAGTTCACCACCCGCAACGTCGGCGCACTGGAGGGTTCGGTGTGCGTCACGGCGAAGAGCTTCCTGCCGTCGGCCGACCACGCGAGGCTCCGCTGGGTCAGGGTGCCGCTGAACGAGAAGCTGTCGACCGGGCTCGTGGTGCCGAGCTTGAACACGGTGATGTCGTCGCCGGTGGTGTGCACGCCGGTGGCGAGATAGCGGCCGTCAGGTGAGACGGCCACCGCGTTCGGGTAGGTGCCGGTCGGGTAACCGCCGCGGCGGGACAGGTCGGCGGTCGCGAAACCGTCCACCTGGTCGCGAGAACCGGCGGCGGTGAAGAACGTCGTGCCGTCCGGGGTCAGCGACACGTCGGTGAGGTTGCTGCCCGCCACGCCGCCGGACGGGCCCGGCCGCAGCGCGCCGGCGTCCACTGTGTACACGTGCACGGACGACTGGCTGAGCTCCAGCTGTCCGGCCAGCAACGGCCCGGCAGGTGCCGCCGTGACGAACGGGGCCTTCTGGAACCGGGCGTCGCCCTGCTGGTCGAGCGCCAGGGCCGGTGGGGTCGCGCCGGTGTCGAGCTTGCCGATGCGGCCGTTCCACACGTTGTCGCAGCCGTAGCCGAACCACACGTACCGGTCGGTGCGCGTCAAATGCGTCGGGCACGTCTGCGATCCCGTGGCGTACCTGGCCTTCTCCGCGAACGTGACCGTGTCCAGCGCCGAGATCGCGTCACCGGACGCGAGCGCCACGTAGAGCGTCGAGCTGTCCGCGCTCAGCACCATGCCGGACGCGCCGAACTGGTTCGTGATCGTCTTCTTCACGGAACCGGAGAAGTCCGTCACCACCACGGTGTTGTTCGACTCGCCGCCGGTCACGAACAGTCTCTTGTGGACGTTGTCGACGACGAGGCCGCCGAAGTCCGTCAACGGCAGCGCGCCGCTCGCGTGCGCCGCCGGCGCCCCCACCGCGAACGCCAACGCCGCCACGCCACCCACTGCCGCTCTGCGCCACGATCTCATTCCGCTCCCCCATCACTTGCTTGCTTTGCGCGCCTTGCGCTTCTGCTCGATCCACGTGTAACCCACGGTGAGCACCGCCGCGATGGTGATCCACACCCACAACCACGCCCACCACGAGATGACGCTGCCCTGCTGGTCCTTCGGCGTGAACGGGCCGGCGATCAGCATGACGATCACGACGACCAGCGCCATCGAGACCGGTCCCCACCACGGCAGGACCAGGCCGACGAGGATCGGCACCGTGTAGAACAGGCCGATCGCCACCGCGGACGTGAAGTCGGCGCCGAAGATCGCGGCGATCAGGCAGGCGGCGACGAACCCGACGACAATTGCTGCCAGTTGCCTCACGGTGTTACTCCTCCTCGTGGTCACGCAGGTGCGGCGGAACGACGAACCGCGGCCGGCGGAAGGCGGCGACGACAGCCCACAGCACGAACAGCGCCGCGGTCACCAGGCCGATCCCGCCCGCGAGGACGTAGACGGCCTGGCTCCCCACCACGTCGTGCAGCCGGACGGCCAGGTACGTCAGCAGGCCGCCGGTCAGGGCGAGCAGGTGCACCAGGCAGGTCCGCTGCCAGCCGAACATGTACCGGTAGTGCAGCCACGCCCTGCGCAGACCGCTCGCCGCCCGCACCTGTTCAGCCTCCGGCACCTCGCCGCGCCAGGTGCTCGGGACCATCGGCCAGCACAGCACCGCATATCCGCCGAAGAGCACGATGATCCCGAGATCCACCCACGTCACCACGTCACCCCGTTCAGTCCCCGCTCAGCGCGTCACCGAGCCAGCCCTTCTTGCCCTTGTTGGTGACCTCCTCGATCGGCTTCTCAAACTTCTCGACGGCCTTTTCGGCGCCCAGCTGGCCGAGCTGGGAGCCGATGAAAATACCGACCGCGGTACCTCCCGGGCCGAAGAAGGAGCCGAGGAAGCCACCGGCGATCCCGCCGACGATGCCACCGAGCGTTTCGATGCCCGCCTTCGCTCCCGCTTCGAGCGCCGAGTCGCCCTTCGAGTAGTGCTTGCCGAAGCTGATCAGTCCGCCGACAGCGGTCAGTGCCCTGCCCGTCGCCTTGCCGACAGGGCTGTCGGCCAGCTGGGAGATCGCGTTCGCGCCGCGGTTGATCGCCTTGCCCGCCTTGTCGCCCGCGTTCTGCATGGTCCGCGAGATGACCTGGCCTGCGCTGGTCACGCCGCCCTCGATCGCCTCGACGGCCTTGTGGGTCCGTTCGGCGATGTCGAAGCCCTGCTGCGATCCTTCGCTCTGCACCGCGCGTTTCGCCGCGCCCGCGAACTGCTTGAGATCCTCACCGACCTCGCCCGCCTTGTCCGCGGTGGCGCGTGCGGCGTCCTTGACGGCGTTGCCGGCGCTCTGGGCCGCCTTGCCGACGGCCTGGCCGGCCTTGCTCGCCGCCTCGCCCACGGCCTTGCCCGCGTCCTTGACCGCACTGGACGCCTTGGACACCGCGTTCTTGGCCGCGTCGACGGCCTTGTTGACGCCCTCCTTGATCGCGTTGCCGATGGCACCCAGGTCCGGCCAGTGCCCGTCGGTCTCGACGAAGCTGATCGGGTTGCCGCCCGCGAGCGCGTACCGGTTCTGCGTCAACGGGTCCACGGCCAGGCCCAGGTCGGACAACGCGTGCTGGTACTGGTCGCGCTGCAGGAACTGGCCGAGGTCGGGCCCGTAGCGGCGGGCACCCATGTCGTAGGACGCCGAGCCCATCGGCACCGGTGACGTGCCCGACGCCGCCGAACCGGAGTCCATCCGCTTTCCGGTGTAGCGGAACGGGTTGATCGGTGCCTGCTTGTCGGTGTCACCCGTGGTCAGCGACTCCTGGTCGCTCTCCGGCGCGTCCTCACCGCCGTAGGCGTTGTACCCGTAGGACGCCTTCACCTTGCCGGCGTCGCCGATCAGCTGCGACACCGAGCCCTGCACGTCGTAGGAGTAGCTGTACTTGTCCTCCGCACCGGTGCCGTTGTCCTTGTCGGACATGGCGATCCGGTTTCCGTAGTTGTCGTAGGAGAACGACTTGGTCTTCGGCTTGTCGCCGCCGGACTGCTTCTCCTCGGTGATCTGCCTGGTCAGGCCCTGGTAGGTGAAGTCGGTCGTGCGGTCCTTGCCGCCGCCCGCGTGGTCCTCCTTCTCCTTCGTGGTGCGGTCCAGGGCGTCGTAGGTGTAGTCGGTCGTGTCGGTCGGCGTGCCGCCACCGGCGTACTGCCGGGTGTTGAGCAGCCGGTCGAAGCTGTCGTAGGCGTGGTCGGTGACGACGTTCGGCGACGCGGGCGCGCCTCCGCTGCGGCTGCAGTCGTTGCGGTCACCTGCTTCCAGGGTCAGGCAGTCGAGGTTGCCGTAGTTGTCGTACCAGCTCTCGACGCTCGCTCCGCCGATGGAGACCTTGCGCAGCTGGCTGCCCTCGTAGCGGCGGGTGATGTTCTCGCCCTTGGCGTTGTTCTCGGTCGTGACGTTGCCCGACCGGATCGTGTTGTCGCCGTCGAGCTTGTCCGGCTCGTCGAGCTTGAACGTGTCGACCTTGCCTTCCCGCTTCTGGTGGCGCACCAGCTTGTCGCGAGCGTCGTAGGTGTACTTCGCGAGGCACGTCTGCGGTCCGACGCACTGGGTCGCGTTCTTGCCCTCCGCCCGCTTGAGCAGGAACCGGTCGGTGACGCGGTGACCGTTGGCGTAGTTGCCGGCGTCGTCGATGTAACCGACGTCGTGCGACTCGGTGATCTCTCCGGAACCCGTGCGGGTCACCAGGTTGCGCAGCTTGCCGTTGTCGAAGTAGTCCCACGTGGTGGTCTGCTGCTTCGTCCACGTGGCCGGGTCGGCCGAGCAGCCGTCACCGGCGCGGAAGATCTCCCGCTGCCGTTCCCAGCCGTCGCCCCAGAACGTGTTGACGATGCGCTGGTCGCCCTTGCACGCCCCGTCCGTGCCGAGGTCGAGCTGCGAGCTCAGCCAGTCGTTCTCGCCGTAGAACAGCTCGTGCCGCACGGGTGCCTTCGTCTGCGTGCCCGCGTCGTTCTCCTCACCGTTCTCCGCGCGGACCTTGGTGTTGCCGTTCTCGTCGTAGGTGTAGGCGGTGAACTTCCAGGTGGGCTCACCGCGTTTGTGGTGCCGGGTCTTGGCGACCTCGTCGAACCCGGTGAAGCGGGTCTCGGTCTCCGTCGGCTGCTGCTGCTCGGGACTCTCGCTGCCGCGGGCGTCGACCGCCCTGGTCAGGTTGCCGTTCGCGTCGTAGGTGTAGGTGCTCGGCTGGCCGAGGAACTCCTTGCGGGTGCTCAGCTTCCCGTCGTTGAAGTAGGTCCAGTCGACCCGCTTGTTGTTGTCCGGCTGACCAGGAGCGCCCTGCTGGTCCGGCGTGCGCGTCTTCTGCCAGCCCTGCGCGAAGTAGTCCATCCGCACGGTCGTCCCACCGGGATCCTTGGACGTGCGGATCCAGCCGGGGTCGAAGTAGGAGATGAGCGTCTTGGCGCTGTCGCGGACGTCCTGCCGGTTCGCCGTGGTGACCGGTGCGCTCGTCCACAGCATGTTGCCGTTCGGGTCGTAGTCGCGGTGCACGTACTGGCGTTCGGTGTTGTCGGCGCCGTCGAACGGCAGCGACACCTTGACCAGCCGGTTGACCGCGTCGTAGTCGTAGCTGGTGACATACCTGTCGAACGTGCCGTCACGGCCGTCGTCGACACCGCGCGGCGTGATCAGCTGCTTGCGGTTTCCGTTGCGGTCGTAGGAGATCCGCGTCTCGACGTTGCGCCCGGCCGCGCCGTCGAACCGTTCGCGCAGCAGCACCCGCTGGTCGCGCTGGTCGAACTCGAACTCGGTGCGGGTGCTGCGCCCGGCCACGATGTCGCGCTCGTGGCTGGTGAGGTTGCCGTTGCCGTCGTAGCGGTACCGCTGCGCCATGCCGACCGGGTCGGTCTCGCTCAGCAGCTGGTGCGCGGCGTCGTAGGTGTAGAAGGTGGTGAACTTGTTGCCCGTGGCCGGACATGCCACGGACGTGGCCTTGGCCCGCGGCGAGGTGACCGAGACCAGGTCGCCCGCCAGGTCGTAGCACATGTGCGTGAACCGGGCTTCCGCCGTGGTCGCGCCGAACCTGGTCTCCCTGGTCGGCCGGTCGAGCTTGTCGTAGGCGTACGTGGTGGTGTGGTCGTCGGCCACGGTCGCGGACTGGACGCCGAGCGGCATCGTCTGCTTCACCACGCGGCCGGCGGCGTCGTACTCGAACGCCACCCGCTCGCCCTCGGGGTCGACGCTGCGGTCCGGGTTGCCGACCACGAGCGGCCGGTCCATGTTGTCGTAGAACCCGGACGCGACCGGCCCTTCGGTGCCGAGCGACTCGGCGCGGCCGAAGTGCGGGTCCACCCGGCGCACCGGGTTGTCGTTGGCGTCGAACGCGACGCTCGACCACATCAGCTCACCGCGGTCGGTACCGGTCGACTTGGGCGCGCTCTGCCGGTCCAGCCGGTGGAACGGGTCGTAGTCGAAGAACGTGCGGTAGGACCGCTCGTCCGCGCCGGAGTCGCCGGCGTGGTTGGGATCCTGGATCCAGCGCAGCTGCCCGTCGACGTCGTAGCCGAACCGCGTCACCCTGCCCAGCGGGTCGACCACGCGGGCGGGCTGGCCGGACGGGTCGTACTCCGGGTACGTCGTGGGCGCGTTGCCGTTGGCGTCGCGCATCGCGCTGACCGTGCCGGGTGCCGCGGTGCCGGGACCGTTGTAGTCGTAGTCGGTCACCGCGCCGGTCGGGTCGGTCACCTTGTCGACGTTGCCGGTCGCGTCGTAGCTGTACTTCCACTGGAAGTCGCCCGCCGTGGTGGTCGCGACGCCCTTGGGCTTGGTGACGGTTTCCAGCAGCGACAGGTGTCTGCCGGCGTCCTGACCGTCGACCGCACTGTCCACATAGCTCAGTTCGGACCTCTGGTTGAGCTGGTCGGTCTGCGAGGTCAGGTAGCCGTTGGCGTTGTAGGTGTACGAAGTGGACCTGTTGGTCGGCTCGGTCACCTTGGCGACCTTGAAGTCACCGGTCCACTCGACGGTCGTGGTCTGGTTGAGCGCGTTGGTGATCTTCGTGGCCTTGCCGTCGGCGTCGTAGGTGTACTTCGACACCCGCGACTCCGGTGCGAACACCGAGGACGTCTTGTTGGCGAGGTCGTAGTCGAACGAGGTGAGGTGGCCGTTGCGGTTGGCGCGGGTCTGCAGCCGCCACCGCTTCGCCGCGTCCTCCCGCGGGCTGTAGTAGTCGAACGACGTCTCGGCGCCGCGCGGGTCGCGCACGCTGAAGATCCGGGTGGACTGCCCGCGGGTGCGCGGGTCGGGATCGATGCGCTCCTTCGGGTCCGCGATCGCCGGGTCGTCACCGCTGTAGGTGGTGTAGGTGAAGACGAACGACCGGCTGGGCACCGGTTGTCCCGTCGACGACGTGCCGCCTGCCTGCGTGAGCCGCAGCAGGTTGCCGTCCTCGTAGTAGGTGAAGTCCAGTGCGGACCCGCTGTGGTCGGTGATCCGCTGCACCTTGCCGCGCACGTGCGGCTTGCGGATCTCGTCCTTCGTCCAGTAGTCGATCACGAAGCCGCGGCCGCCGGGGTCGACCACCCGCTTGATCCGCTTGCGCGGGCCGCCGGGGTCGTCGAGCAGGGGCGTGTCCTCCAGCTCGAAGACGATCGTGTTGCCGTTGCGGTCGGTCACCGCGGTCGGGTAGCCGTCGTCGTTGAACCAGTAGGTGACCGCGTCCGGCCGGGTCACCGCCCAGCGCCGGTCGGCGGGGTTCGTCCTGATCTCGCGCAGGTACAGGTTGACGCCCGGTGGTTCCGCCCAGTAGGCCTTGCCGTTGCTGTCGGTCTTGCGGTCGAACCGGTGCCGGGTGCCGTCGCCGTCGACGAGCTCGACGCCGCGCGCGAACAGCAGCCCCTCGACCTCCAGCCGTTCGCCGAGCCGGACGAGACCGCTGACCGCCAGCGAGAAGTTGTGGCCTGCCGGGCTCTTCGAGTGGTCCTCGAGCGAGTTGTAGGTGAGGTCGACGGTCGTGGCGAGACCGCGTCCGGGCGCGAAGAACGGCGACCAGCGCAGCAGCACGTTGCCGTTGGCCACGTTGGTCAGCGACGTCATGCCCGCGCCGAGGTCCTCGGACTCGTAGTGCCAGAACCGTTCCAGGCCGAGCATGTCCCGCGCGTCCTTGGCGATCGTCACCGGGTGGACGAGCGCCTCGTTGCCCATGGCGGAGAACCAGCTGTCGGCCGCGGTGTCGAACAGGTCGACGCGGAACTCGAACTTGCCGGTGTCCGCGCCGGGCGGCAGCTTCGGCGGGTGCACGGTGATCGGCAGCTGCACGGTCTGGCCGGGTGCGACCTCGGCGGGCAACGACACGTCGGCCGGCTGTTCCAGCAGCACTGCGCCGTTGTCGGCGAGCCACCGGTACCAGACGCTGACCTCGCTGCCGTCCCACTTCTGCTTGCTCTCGTTGGTCACCGAGACCGTGGCGCAGTGCGCGGCCGACGGGCACTCGGAGGCGCGGTGCGGCTGGGACGGTGGCAGCATCGCGCCGGGCGAGGACCGCACCGATCTGCCGAGGCTGCCGCCGCCGATGCCGTTCTCGTCGGGCGGTGCGCCGTACGGATCCTGTTGCGGCACACCGGCCGTGGTGTTCTGCGCCATGATCGGCGGCGCGTCGTCGTCCGCGGTCGCCGGGTCGTTGAGGGTGACCTTCGCGCGGTGCAGGTCCAGGGTGTCGTTGTCCAGCACGACCTTCTTCAGCGGCGACAACACGCCGAGCCGGCCGTCCTGCGCCACGAGCCGCGTGGTGATCTCGTGCGGCCCGTCCTCCCACGTGTGCATGGGGTCGAGGCTGTTCCACGTGCCCTGGCACTCGCCGCCGTCGGGCACCTGGCCGCAGTTGTTGGTGGAGGCGACGACCGTGCCGTCGACGAGGATCTGCATGACGTCGACCGGTGCTCGTTCACCGCCGCCCCAGTCGAGTCCGTGCACGGCCACCTGGCCGCGCACCGTCGTGTTGTCCCTCGGCTCGTAGGTGTCGAGCATGACGTTGTACGGCTTGCGCGCGGTGACCTTGCTCGGCGGCGACGTCGACGTGTTGCCCGCGTCGTCGGTCGCCGTCGCGGTGACCGTCCGCACGCCCTCCGCCAGCTGTGCTTTCGCCTCGTACGGCGCGGTGTTGTCGGTGCCGACGACCTTGCCGTCGACCAGGAAGTCGACCTTGGTGACCTTCGCGTCGTCACCGGCCTGCGCGCGCAACGTGTGCTCGCCCATGTCGGTGGCGCTGTCCGGCTCCGGCGAGGTGACGACGACCAGCGGCGCCCGCGCGGGCGTGCCGTCGGCGAAGGTGACCTCGAGCGTCGGGCGCTCGGCTGCGTCGTCGGAGGCGTAGTCGAGCCACGCTGCGCCACTCGCCGGCACTGTCTCGTCGGCGGCCTTGATCAGCAGGCCGTGGTTGGGCACGTCACCGCGCACCCACCGGCCGACCTCGGCCGCCAGGTTGACGGCGTCCTTTCCCGCGGTGGTGCGGGACTTCGCCGCGATGGTCGCGAGCGCGGCGGGGTCGTTGTCGGTGCCGTCGTTGCTCCAGCGCACGCCGCCCTGGGTCTCGAGCCAGCTGGCGCCCGACCCGTCGCACGAGCCGGGATAGGCTGCCCTGCCTTCGTTCCACGCCCTCGTGACGCGGTGCACGTTCATCGGACGAACTGTCGCGGTGGTGCCGGAGTACGACAACGTCATGGTGGCGTTGGTGATCGTCGCGCCGATGGGGATGTCCCGCACGTCGAACCGCACGAGCCCGCGGTGCACCACACCGTCCGTGGCGGCACCGACCCGCACCTGCTGCGCCCCGCCGTAGTTGTTCCAGTCGTAGCAACCCTGCGGAGACGTCGTGTCCTTCGTGACGTAGGTGGCGGCGCCCGACCCTTCGGCAGCGTTCACCACCAGCTTGCTCTGGCCGGGTGCCGTCGTGGTCACCGCGATCTCGTTGGACACGGCGGTCCCGGTGACCACGCGGTACCGGAACGTCTTGTTCGGTGCCGCCGTGGTGTCGGCCCACTGGATCGTGTCCCGGTCGCCGATCGTCGTGACCAGCGTCGTCGCGCTCGGCGTGAAGCCCGCCGCCGCGGATCTGTGGACCTGGTAGTTGGTGAAACCTTCACCCTCGGCTCTGGTCCATCTCAGCTGTGCCCCGTTCGACCGCACGAGCTGCGGCGTGAGCAAAGTGGACGGTCCAGGCGCGGCTTTCGCCACCGGTGCGACGGCGCTCAAGCTGCCCGTGACGAGCACGAGCGCGAACACCAACAAGATCAGCGAACGTAATCTGGACAGCACAAATCCGGCCGACCCCACGGCAACCCCCAATTGACGCACTCCCAACGCCCCACAGTTGGTGAGTGAGAAACCCCAGGTGGCCACTATCGACCCGGCTGATCAGCACCGGGGCCCGCCAGATGGCGTACTGGTCGGCGCAGACAGAGCACACAAATCGGGTTTGGGTTTCGAAACGGCGGCCGGACCTGCACTGATCCGGTTTGCCTGCGCTGTCCTGTGCGTCCGGTTCCACTCGTTCGGCCTAAACGCCCTCGTTCGGGACCACGAGAAACGTGACAGTTCGTGGCCAAAACAGGCGACGCGGGCTCAATTCGAACTGCGAGATCGCCTGCGACTGCGACCATGATCCGCCAGTCCGCGGAAGGGGAGTACAGGTGCGGCCGCAGCGGGTGTTCATCTCGTACGCGCACGAGTCGGACGCGCACAGCGACCAGGTCCGTTCGCTGTGGCACTTCCTGCGCTCCAACGGGATCGACGCGAAGCTCGACCGCTCGGCCGCCGGGCAACGGCAGGACTGGGCGCTGTGGATGGCCGACGAGATCCGGCACGCCGACCGCGTACTGGTGGTGGCGTCGGCGGCCTACCGGGCACGGGCGGAGGGCCGCAGCACGCCGGGCGCGGGGCGCGGGGTGCAGTGGGAGGCCCGGCTCATCCGGGACGCGTTCTACGCCGACCCGTGCGGGCTGGAGCGGTTCGTGCCCGTCGTGCTGCCCGACCAGTCCGTGGCCGGAGTACCCGACTTCCTCGCTCCCGCGACAGCCACCGTGTACCACGTCAGCCGGTTCACCTTGGCGGGGGCCGAGGAGTTGTTGCGGCTCTTGACCGACCAGCCGGCCGAGGTCGAGCCGGTCCTGGGCAACGTGCCAGTGTTCCGGCGGGCACGCCCGTTGCCGGAGTCACTGCCGCCCCTCCCCCGACCCACGCTCCGGCGGGCCGACGCACCGTCCGGCAGCAAGGTGTTCCGCATCGTCAGCGGGCATCTCCGCGACCGTCGCGTGCGGACGGTTCTCCGCGACGGAGTCCAAGCGGGGGTTGAGTCCGAGCTCGGCCCTGGGTTATCTGCCAGGCAGCTCATGGCACTGCGGCGCTACCTCGTATCGCCCGACTTCGAGGAGATCGAGCTTCAAGTCTTGCTCTGGCGACTCTTCGACCACAAGGCCGAGGAGATCAACACGGCGCTGCGCATCGAGATCATGCACGGGCTTCGGCACCACGTCGGACTGTTCGGGTGGACCAGAGACGTCGGGGCGTTCACAGTCCTCAACGTGCTGGTCAACTGCATGGAAGTGACCATCGCGGAACTTCCGCTCCCCGTAGTGACCAGCGAGGTCGCCACGTGGCTCGGCCACCTGGCGACCAAGTCCATCACGAGCAACACCAGGCTGCTCGGCGAGATGAACAACATGGTCGAGGTGCACGCCTTCGCCGAGCGGATGCGAGCGAGGATCACCTCGATGCACGCGGTCATGCGGCTGCCGCACCTGCGCGTCACCGGCATGAGCGCGTCGGTCGCGTACGACGATCTCTACGTCACGCCGACACTTGAAGGTGCCACGGCCAGCGACCAGATCGGCGGACGATCCGTCATACTCGGCGACCCGGGTGCGGGCAAGTCGACCATGATGGCCAAGCTCGCCTGGGAGATCGCCGGCGACGACAGTGAACGGGTGCCGTTCCTGTTGATCCTGCGCAACGTCGCGACCTCGCTGCGCGAAGGCGGGCGCGGGCTCGTCGCCTACCTCGAAGCGCTGTGCCGCGAGCCGTACAACGTGGAGCCTCCGGTCAGAGCGGTGGAGTACCTGCTGCGCAACGGCAGGGCGGTCGTGCTGCTCGACGGTGTGGACGAGCTCGTCGACCCGGACCTGCGGGACAGGTTCGCCCGTCTCGTCGAGTCCTTCGCCGACGAGTACCCGTCGGTGCCGATCATCGTGACCGCACGGAAGGTCGGCTACGAGACCGCGGCGCTGAACCCCAAGCAGTTCGACGTCGGTGTCATCAAGGAGTTCGACGACGACCAGGTCACCACCTACGTCCGGCGGTGGTTCGCCCTGGACGCCAACACCTCCGAGCACGACCGGGCCGCGCTCGCCGACACGTTCCTCCAGCACGGCGACACGGTCGGCGAACTGCGCAGCAACCCGTTGCTGCTCGCGTTGCTGTGTTCGATGTACGCCAGCGAGCACTACCTGCCCACCAACCTCGCGCAGGTCTACGAGAAGTGCGCGTTGATGCTCTTCGAGCAATGGGACCAGATGCGCGGGGTGCCACTGCCCGCGAGGTTCGAAGGCAGGCTGCGCGGGGCGGTGGGGTACCTCGCGTGGACACAGCTGACGGCCAAGGACGACATGAGCACCTCGTGGCCACGCCGGAAGATCATGTCCGTGCTGATGAAGTACCTGGAGGCCAAGGGGTTCGACCACGACGAAGCCGAGGAGCACGCCGCCGCGTTCGTCGACTTCTGCACCGGTCGCCCGTGGGTGCTGAGCGACAGCGGGTCCGACTGCGGCCAGCCGACCTACGGGTTCACCCACCGGACCTTCCTCGAGTTCTTCGCCGCCGACTACCTGGTGCGCAGCAACAAGACCGCCGAGTCGCTGTGGCTCGCGATCCACTGTCACAGCCGCGATGTCCGGTGGGGCCCCGTCGCACGCATCGCGCTCCAGCTCTACGACCAGAAGCACGACGACGGCGCAAGCGAACTGCTCCAGCACATCACCGCGGAGGACCATCCGCTGGCCCTCGAGTTCAGCGTGGACGCGCTCCGGCACGTGCAGCCCACACCGGGGATCATTCGCCGGATCATCAGCGTCGAGCTGCACGCCGCCGCGACCACGGGCCCCTGGGACGAGACAACGTGGAGCTCCGAGTTCGCGCGGCGGCACCGCTCGGTCGTGCAGGAACGTCTGACCACACTCCTGCGCACCGCGTCTCCCGCCAACCAGAGCATCGTGCGCAGGTCGATCCTCGTCCTGCTCAACGACTTCGTGGACAGCGGCGTGCACCGCCGGATGGCCGAGCATCTGCTCGAAGTGCTCGGCCGTGAGCTCGGCGTCTGACCTACGGCGTCTCGAGCACGCGTTCCCGCGACAGGGGGTTGCCGCAGCCGGGGCATCCGGAGGTGCCAATTGAGAAATCGCCGGGGTCGGTTCCCTCGATTCCATGCCGCTCGGACTCGAACGTCCTAAATAGAGCTCCGGCCACGCCTACGCCGATCGGCCGTCGCCGTGATCCAGGCAGGTGAATTAAGTTGCAGGTGTGACCGGGCAGGGGGAACCGCACTTACCGCGTTTGTTCACACCGAGCGTCGCCGTGCTGCTCGGCTACGTCCTGCTGGTCGGCAACCCGTGGCTGAACCGGGACCTCCAGATCGCGCTGTCCGACGCCGAGTCGGCCTTTCGCGTCGCGGGCGTGCTGCTCTCCTATCCGAGCTGGCACGTGGACGTCGATCGGGTCGGGCCGTTCCTGTTCTGGTACGCGAACGTGCGGGCGCTGCTGTTCGTGGCGCTGGCAGTCGCCGGGCTGGCCAGGGTGCCGCGCTGGGTCAGCGAGAAGGAAGGCGCGGGTCTGTTCGTCATCACCGTCGGGCTGACGACGCTCAGCGCGATGATCGCAGGGCTGGGTTCCTCGGTGATCGCGGTGAGTCTGCTCGACTCGCGGGAGACCATGCCCTACGTCGGACTCGGCCAGCCCGAGGAGTTCTTCCTCGGTCAGGTCGGCGCGTCGGCCACGTTCGGCGTGCTGTTCGGGCTGGTGCTCGGCGCCGTCGTGGTCATGCAGCGCCGGGCGCCCGCCGGTGCGAAACGCCGGGTCAACACACCGAAGTCGTTCTGGTGAAGGGGATCGATGAGCCAGCCAACCGCTTTCTCCCCCGACGACACGACTCGGTACCTGTGCGTCGCGGCCACGACCGACGAGCGCTTCGCCGAGCGGATGACCAAGGAACTGCTGAACGACGACCTGCACGGGGTGGCGCCGTCGGTCGGGTTCTCGGTGCGGCCGGTGCTGTTGCACGCGCTGGCCGGAATTCGGCAGCGCCGGGTGCGGGACTGGTGTCTCCTCGCGGCGACGGTGCTCGCGCTGGTCATCTCTCCACTGTGGACTGTCCTCGCGCTGCTGGTGATCCTGCCGGTCGGGGGTGCCCTCGGCCGGCGGGCCGGGGAGTCGCGCAGGCTGCGCGACGTCGTGTTCGCGTTGATCGCGTTGGCGATCTTGCTGCTGGCGACCGTGTCGCTGGTGTCCGCGCTCGGTGAGGCTCCCGAGCCGACACGAACTCGCCGCGCACCGGAGCCGCCGGTTGCGGAGTGGCTCGTCGGGCTGCCGTGGCTCGCGCTGCTGATCGGCCTGGCGATCTACGCGCTGATGGTGTGGAGTGAGTGGCAGACCCGCCTGACGTTGCTGAGCCGACTCACTCGGGGCGCGTTCCAGCCCGACGAGGCGCCACCGCTGCCGGCCGGCCAGGCCTGGTTGTCGGACCGGATGGCGGCGATCGACGCGGCCGAACGCGGCAACGTGACGGTCTACCACGGGTTCACCCCGTTCATCGGCCACGGCCCGCTCGTGTCGACGTGGTCGTTCGCCCTGCCGTCCCTGCGAAGTGACTCCAACTCGGAGGAGGACGCGGACAACGTCGTGCCGCTGGACACCGGCGAACTGGTCACGCACGTGCGGGACCGGTTGGCCGGCATCGGCGTGGAGCCCGACGAACTGCCCGGGCTGTTCCTCACCGAGCGCGCCTTCGTCAGCGGCAACGCGCTCACCATGCACCCCGCCCTGCTGCCCGAACGCGAGCAGGCGCCCCTGCAGCACCTGTCCGATGAGGACCTCGCCCGGCTCGCCGCGCGCCCGCACGGTTCGGCGCGGCACTACCTCTGCGCGCAGGTCCCGTCGTGGGGCGGTGAAGTGGTCGCCAGCACGTTCCTGCACTTCTCCACCGACGGACGGCTGCTGTACCTGCAGTGCGACCGGACGGTGCTGGGCCCGTTGTGGCAGCAGTACCACGACGTCGACCGGATCAGCCCGGTGCTCACCGCGGGCGCGATCGGCCGCCTGCTGGCCAGAGCGGCGAGCGGGATGGCCGGCGCCGTGCCGCGTGCTCCCCTCCGGGTGGTCCGCGACCTGACCTTCCACTGGCGCTGGGAACGGCGCCGCACCGTCGAGCGGGCCATCGCCCGGCAGGACCTCGGCTACGACTACGGCGCCCGGTTCAGCGTCCGCGAGGAGGCGACGGACGACAACTATCACAACTACTTCCAGAAGACCGACGCCGCGAAGCACCTCAAGCTGGTCGAACGGCACGTGCTGGCCGCGCTGCTGGACTTCCTCGACGAGCGCGGCGTGGACACCACCGAGTTCCGCAACCGCCAGATGACGATCCTCAACCAGGGCATCATCCAGACCGGTGGCGTGAGCAACGTGGGCAACCAGGCCGTCGGCAGCGAGGCCACCGCGACGGCCCAGTTCGCCACACCCGAACCCGCCGCCGGGAAACCGGCGTGACAGAACGGAAACCCATGCCGGAAAACTCGCCGAACTACGGCATCCAGCAGTCCGGCGGCGTCAGCAACGTCGGCAACCAGGCGGTCGGGCAGAACGCCCGCGCGGTCAGCCACGGCCTGACCTTCACCGCCGCGCCGCAGACCGGTGAGCTGATGACCCAGCTGATGGCGTTGCTGGAACGGCACCGCGCGGAGCTCCCCGACGACGGCGAGGAGGCCGCCGCGGCCGCCGAGGAGTTGCAGGACGAGCTGGACTCCCCCGAGCCCGACCGCGGGGTGATCGCGCGGACGCTGGAGCGGCTCAACGCCATGGTGCGGCCCGTGACCCCGCTGGTCGAGACGGCGAGCGAGCTGACCAAGGCGATCGAGTCGTTCGGCGGCTGACGCATCCGATGAACCCGCAGGACGGCGTGGCTGTGCGACCTGACCCTGCTGGTGATGGTCGTGCTGGGCGTCCTGATCCCCTCCATGCGGGAGAACAGCTTCACCGTCAGCGCCACGGCACTGACGTCCGTGGCGCTGGCAGCCGTCATCGTCGGCACGGTGCTCGGTGTCGGAGCACGCAACCGATCGAGCGAGTGAGGTTCACCCGCAGCGGGCTTCGACGACGTGCAGCGCGGTGGAGGTCGCCCGCACGCCGCGGAACCGCAGACCGGCGCGTTCGAACAACGCGGCGAACTCCTCCTCGTCACGTTCTTTGCCGCCGACCAACAGGAACATCTGCAGATCCATCAGCGGCACGAACGAGTGCTCCTCGTCGGTGCGCAACATCTCCACCACGAACACCCGCGCACCGGGGTTACCGGCTTCGGCGCAGCGGGACAACATCCGCACGCACGTGTCGTCGTCCCAGTTGTGCAGAACCATTCGCAGCAGATAGGCATCCGCGGCGGGCACCGACTCCCGCGCGTCCCCTGTGACGATCGCGCACCGCCCCGCCAGCGCACCGGTGCGCAGTTCGGCGTCCACCTCGGCGAGCGCCGCCTCGATGTCGAACAACGTGCCGCGCATCTCCGGATGGCGTTGCAGCACCTCGCGCAGCAGGGTTCCCTGGCCACCGCCGACGTCGACCACGTGGTGCACACCGTCGAGGTCGGCGGCGTCCGCCACGGCCGGGTTGGTGTCGCCCAGGGTCAGGGTCATCGTGCGGCCGAAGTTCTCGGCCACCTCAGGTGATCGTCCGAGAAAGGTGTAGAAGTCGTTGCCGTGCACCGAGGAGAACGGGCTGGTGCCGGTGCGCACCCCGTCCGTCAGGCTCGCCCACACCTGCCACGTCCAGTCCGGTTTCAGGAACGTGTTGACGACCGCGGCGGCCGCATCACCGCTGTCCGCGCGCAACAACAAGGAGAACTCGTTGTGCGCGTAGGTGTCCGGGCCGGTGCGGCGGAAGACACCGGCCACGGACAAGGCGCGGAACAGGCGGTGGGTGAGGTCCGCGTTGAGGCCGGCCGTTTGCGCGAGTTCGGCAACGGACGCGGGTTCCTCACCCACCAGATCGGGCAGTCGCAGGTCGAGAGCGGTGCGGAGCAGGTAGCCGGCGTGCAGGAGAACGAAGACCGGGTGCATCGTCTCGAAGAAGATCGGCCGGCGGTCCATCGTGGATCAGCTGCCCGTCAACGAGATCGCCAGGTCCGCGATCGGCACGAGCCTCGGGAAGCTGTTGACGCTCGTCGCCGTGCCGTTGAGCAGGTTGATGCTGTACAGCGTGGCGACGCCGTTCGACGCGACGATCGCGGCGAAGCCCGTCACCGCGGTCGCCTTGCCACCGCTCAGGGTGCTGTAGATGTCGAAGCCCGCGTCAGCGGCGTCCACCCCGAGCTTGCCGGTGGCGCTCAGGAGTCCGTTGTTGGCCGGCGACTGGATGAGCACCTCGTCGGTGGCGGTGCTGATGTCGAACAACGTGGTCGCGGTGTCCGGGTTCAGGTCGTTGTTGGTGTACGCGGCGGCGGTGACACCCCGGGTCGGGCCCAGTGCGGGCGGCGTCGAGAGGACGGCGTCCTCGGTCGTCGTGTGGTCACCGAGGTTGTGCCGCAGGTTCTGGCCGTTGTCGCTGACGACGCGGAGACGATCGGCCGCCGGGTTGAAGTCCACCCCGAACTTGGCTCCCCACAAGGGGACGCTCAGTTGCGAGACCTTGGTGATGACCGGGTCCGGCTGGGACGGCGGGTTCGGCAGCTTGACCGTGTAGATGCCGCCCTTGTCGCCCACCACGTACAGCAGGCCGTCCTGGACGCGGATGTCCAGGCCGATCGCCTTCGCATCGCCGGAGAAGCCCACGATGTCCCGCACCCAGTCCAGCGACTGCGGCCGATCGGTCGTGAACGTCGCCATCGACATGCCGTCCGCCGAGATCCCGAACGCCCGCAGACCCGCCGCCGGCTGCGCGGCACTGCTCGCGCCACCCGCGGCCACCCCGGCCAGCACCGACACCACCACGGCCGCCGCAGCGACGCCTCTCTTAGCCTGTGCCCTCATCAGTGCCACTCCCCTGTAGAAAAAACCTTGTGGCACAACCTATTGAGCACGACTGGACGTCGACTGGACGGCCGTGGCGGCAGCGGGTCACCAGCCGCTCAGAGAGATCGCCAGGTCAGTGATCGGCACCGCGTTCGGGAACTTGCCGATGGCGGTCGCCGTACCGTTGAGCAGGTTGACGTTGTAGAGCATCGCGCTGCCGTCCGGCCCTACCAGCGTGGCGAAGCCCGCCACGGAAACCGCCTTGCCACCGCTCAGGGTGCTGAAGATGTCGAACCCGGCGTTGGCGGCCGCGTCCACGGTCAGGTTGCCGGTCGGCGCCAGCAGGCCGTTGTTGGCCGGTGACTGGATCAGCACCTGGTCGGTCATCGTGCCGATGTCGAACAACGTCGTCGCGGTGGTCGGGTCCAGGTCGTTGTTCGTGTACGCGGCCGCGGTCACGCCCTTCGTCACGCCCGGCGTCGGCGGGGTGGACAGGCTCGTGTCGGCCACCGTGGTGTGGTCGCCGAGGTTGTGCCGGAGGTTCTGCCCTCCGTCGCTGATCACCCGGAGCCGGTCGGCGGCGGGGTTGAAGTCGACGCCGAAGTTCGTGCCGTGCAACGCGACGGCCAGCTGCGAGACCTTGGTGATGACCGGGTCCGGCTGCGAGGGCGGGCTGGGCAGCTTGACCGTGTAGATACCACCCTTGTCGCCCACCAGGTACAGCAGACCGTTCTGGACGCGGAAGTCCAGGCCGATCGCCTTCGTGTCGCCGGAGAAGCCCACGACGTCCCGCACCCAGTCCAGCGTCTGCGGCCGATCGGTCGTGAACGTCGCCATCGACCTGCCGTCCGACGAGATCCCGTACGCTCGCAGACCCGTCGGCTGTGCGCTGCTGTTCCCGCCGCCCGCGACCACGGTGGCCAGCACCGACACCGCCACGGCCGCCGCGGCGACGCCCCTCTTGAGCTGTGCCTTCATCGATCCCACTCCCCTGTTGGAAACCTTGTGGCACAAGCTATTCGGCGGCACTGGACATCGATTGGACGTCGGTTGGACTTACTGCGCACGCACCTTGCGGGCGCCCGGAAAGCGCTGTCTCATTAGGAGCACGCGACTTCGAGGGGGAAGCGATGAAGTTCAGGACCATGGCAGTCGCAGGATGTGCGGCAGTGCTCGCCGCCGGGCTCACCACGGGCACCGCGAGCGCGACGGAAGTGCTCCCGTGTTCGACGCCGTTCACCTCCCCGCCGGTGCGGATCGTCGGTTCCGGGTGGGCTTACCAGTACCAGGTTCTGTGGTGCGCTGAAGGCGGCGTGATCACCGCGATCGAACAGCGCGTCACGCACGAGGAGGACGGAAGCAAGTGCGTCTGGGTGGGCAACGCGGAGGAGTCGCTGACGCGCGTGCCGGACGGCAGCGGTGGCTGGAACACGTTCAACATGGCCGAGTTCTCCTGCAAACAGGGCGACGGCACGGACGGGAGCTTCAACCCGTGGGCCGTCGTCACCGTGTGGCCGAACGGGGACAGCAGGACGCCGCGCAAGGGCGTCGGCGACGAAATCCTGGACTAGGTTTTTTCGAGCGCGGTCCTGGCCCGGTCACGGAGCCCGAGGTAGCCCGCTCGCTGCGCGAGGCCTGCTGCCTGGCTGGCCAGACCGGCGTCCGCGGTGGCCGTCGCGAGGCCGATCAGGATGTCGATCTCCGGGTACCGGTCACCCGTGCTGCGGACCAGTTCGAGTGCCTGGCGGTAGCGGCGCACCGCCTCCGCCCGGTGCCCGAGACCGAGGTCCACGGCGGCGTGCGCGGCGAGTGCCTCCACCTCGGTCCGCACGTCACCGGCGTCCTGCGCCAGCGCGAGGCCGGTGCGTGCCTGGCCGAGCGCCTCCTCACCGCGGCCGAGGTCCAGGAACGCCGCGGCCAGCCTGCTGCGCGCCAACGCCTCGCCGCTGCGGTTGCCGGCTTCGTGGTGCAGCGCGATCGCACGGGTGAGCAGGTCGGCTGCTTCGGCGTGCCGACCGCGGGCGTGCTGCGTCTGGCCGAGGTTGCCGACGTTGAGCGCTTCGCCGTAGAGAGACCCGATCTCCCGGTACCGGTGCAGCGCCAGGGTGTAGTGCTCGGCCGCCTGCTCCAGGCGGCCCATCTCCCAGTGCACCAGGCCGAGGTTGCCGAGCGCGACGGCCTCACCCGCGGGCTGGCCGAGGCTGCGGCTCACCGCCAGGCAGCGGGTGAAGCGGACCGCGGCGGCCTGGAGCCGGCCGGACTGCCAGTAGACGCCGCCGAGGTTGCCGAGCACGGTGGCCTGTGCCTCGACCCAGCCTGCTTGCCGCGCAAGCAGTTGCGCGCAGGTGTAGTGCCGGACGGCCTCGCGGTACCTGCCCTGGCGGAAGTACACGTCGGCGAGGCTGAGCCGGGCGGCGGCACGTTCGCGGGGCTCGCCGGCCTCCTCCGCCGCGGCCACGGCGGCTTCCGCCACGGCCAGCCATTCGACGTGGCGCGTGCACATCCAGAAGTAGCCGCGCAGGGCGTCGGCGAGCAACCACGTCGTGGGCCGCGGCCCAGTTCTGATCGCCGCGACGAGGTTGCCGAGCTCGGCGTCCAGCCAGTTCGACGCCTCCGCGGGCGCGGTGATGGCGGACGGTGCCCTGGCTGCGAGAGGTGGCACGGGCAGTCGCAGCATGTGCGGGTAGAGCAGCCGGGCGGCGGTGTCCACCGCGCCCAGGTACCAGTCGTACAACCGGTGCAGCGCCGAGTCCCGTTCGCCTTCCTCGAGCGAGGCGCGCTCGGCTGCGTACCGGCGCAGCAGGTCGTGGAAGCCGTGGCGGCCGGGCTCGTGCGGTTCGACGAGGTGCGCCGCGCCGAGCCGGTCCAGCAACCGGGTGGCCTGCGGGAGATCGGTGCCGGCGAGGGCCGCGACCGCCTCGGTGCCTATGTCGGTGCCTGGCGCGAGGCTCAGCAGCCGGAACAACCGTTGCGCCGCCGCGGGCAGCGCGGCGTAGGACAGTCCGAACGCGGTCCGCACCGCGGTGTGCTCGTCGCCCTGCACCGCGAGGGCCGTCAACACGTTGCTGTCCCTCAGGTCCGCGACGTGGTCCTCGATCCCGCGCTCCGGGTGGTCGGCGAGGTTGGCGGCCGCGATCCGCAACGCCAGTGGCAAATGGGCGCACAGCTTCGCGAGTTCGGCCGCCGCCACCGGTTCCGCGCGGATCCGCTGGGGCCCCAGCACGTACGCCAGCAGTTCCAGGGAGTCTTCCGGGCTCAGCACGTCGAGGGTGACCTGGCGGGCGCCGTGCAGCGCGACCAGTCCGGTCATCCGATCACGGCCGGTCACGACGACGCAGGCCGGACCGGCGGGCAGCAACGGCCGCACCTGGTCCGGGCCGGCCGCGTTGTCCAGCAGCACCAGCATTCTGCGGTCCGTGGTCAGGGTCCGGTACATCGCCGCCGCCGTCTCCACGTCGACGGGCACCCGTTCGGCCGGCACCTCCAGTGCGGACAGGAACTGGGCGAGCACCTCGATCGGGGGCGTCGGGCCGCCCTTCGAATGGCCGCGCAGGTTCGCGTAGAGCTGCCCGTCGGGGAACCTGTCCCGGACCCGGTGCGCCCAGTGCACGGCCAGCGCCGTCTTGCCGACGCCTGCGGTGCCGGAGATCGCGGTGATCGACACCGCGCCGTCGGCGTGCGCCGGCATCAGCTTGTCCAATGTGGACAGAAGGGAGCTGCGGCCGGTGAACCCGGCGGGCGGCGCCGGCAGCTGTCTGGGCACGCGCAGCGCGGGCCGGGAACGCACGCCGGAGGTCGTCGTGCCGTCATCGTCGTGGAGCAGCGCCGCGTGCGCCGCCCGGAGCTCCGGACCGGGGTCGATGCCGAGGTCCTCCACGAGCCGGTCGCGTGCCTCGTGGTACGCCTGGAAGGCCTTCGCCCGGCGTCCGACGGCGTGATAGGCGCGGATCAGGCGCGCCTGCGAGGCTTCGTCCAGGGGCTGGTCCGCGGCCGCCTCCGCGATCTCGGGGAGCACGTCCCCCGCCGCGCCGATCTCGATCATCGCGTCGCCGTACCGGGCCAGCACCTCCCGCTGCTTCGCCACCAGCGCCACGACTTTCGGGTGCGTGGCGAGTGCGGGCAGGTCCGCGAGCGGCCGGCCGTGCCACAACCTCAGCGCCTCGCCGAGCTTCGCCGCGACCCGTCTTCGGTCGTCCTGTGTCTCGTTCGCCTCGGCGACCAGCCGGTGGAACGCCATCAGGTCGATGTCCACGACAGCGGAGTTCACCGCGTAGCCGCCGTTGACGTAAGGCAGAGCCGAACTGCTGGACCGCGCTTTGCGGCCGGGTTCCAACAGTCGCCGCAGGTGCTTCACGTGCGTCTGCAGCACGTTCGCGGCACTGCGCGGCGGCCGGTCGCCCCACAACGAGTCCATCAGATCAGCGGCGGCGACCGACTCACCTTCGGCGAGCACCAGCAACCCCAGCACGGCCCGCCGGCCGGGTGGACCCAGCTCCAGCTCCACCCCGTCGTGCCACGCCCGCGTCGAACCCAGCACCTGGATCCGCACAGACCTCCCCGCCACTGGCTCGAAGCTAATTCATCGGTCGAATGTCGTCGAACGCCGAAGGATCACGGCTCGACGGCGGGGCAGCTGGTCGCCTTGACCGTCAGCTCCAGCAGGTAGTCGTCGACGCCGCCGCGGGTGCAGGCACTGCGCGGATAGGCGACGTGGCCCCAGCCTTCGTAGGTCAGCAACGCGGTGTTGCGCGGCGCCTGCCGCTGGATGTTGACCGCCCACTCGTACGGGGTGATCGCGTCGTGCCGCGCGCTGAGCACCAGGATCCTCGGTGCGGCTGAGATGTTCAGGCGGTGCGGTGGGTTGGCCGGCCGCCCTTCGACTCCGATGCACGCGGTTGCTTCGTCGTGGCCGATGAAGCTGCCGCGCAGGAGCGGTGACCGGCGCAGCTCCTCGGCGCGCAACCGCTCGTACTGCTGGAAGTTCTTGATGCGCAACGAGAAGTCCTGGCAGACCGTCGCCAGCCGGACCGACTGGTAGTTCGGCTCGAAGTCCAGGGCGCCCTGGCGTTGCGCGCTGTTCGTGGTCGCGATGACGTGCGCGATCCAGCCGAAGTCCGGACCGCCCAGGCTGTGGTACACCCTGTCGATCAGCTGCTGCCGGCCGCCCGGTTCGCGGTCAGCGCGGACGAGTGCGGCTTCCCAGGCTTGGTAGACGTTCTGGCCGTGCAGTTCGCACGAGACCGTGCGGTCGCACCAGCGGGCGAACTCGACGAACGAGTCGTCGACGGCGGCGGCGCGCTCCCCCATGAACCGCCAGGCGTTCGCGCTGTGGTCGACGACGCTGTCGAGAACCATGGCGCGCACCCGGTTGCCGAACTTCTCCGCGTACAACTGGCCGAACATCGTGCCGTACGACAGGCCGAGGTAGCTGATCTTCCGCTCGCCCAGTGCCCGCCGGACCGCGTCCATGTCCTGGACGACGGTGGCGCTGTCGGCGTGGTCGAAGATCGGGCCGCTGCGCTCCCGGCACTTCGCGAGCACGCCCTGGTTGTGCCGCAACAGGGTGGTGAACGCGGCCTCGTCGGCCGGGTAGTGCGACGGCTGGTCGGTCATGAGGTCGGCGCAGCGGATCGGCAGGCTGTTCCCGGTGCCGCGCGAGTCGAGGCCGACGATGTCGAACCTGGCGCGCAGTTCCGGGCTGAACAGGCGGGAGAGCGCGAACTGCGCAGCCGAACCACCAGGGCCGCCGGGGTCGACCATGAGCACGCCGAGCCTGCGCGCCGGATCGGTGGCGCGGTGCCGTGCCAGTGCGACGTTGATGCGCCGGCCGTTCGGCTTGCGGTAGTCCAGCGGGACTTCGAGCGTCCCGCACTCGCCGGCGGGGTTGTCCGGGCACTGCACCCACGCGATGGGCTGAGCAGACCACGTGGGTCCGGCGTTCGCCGGACCCACGTGGACCACCAGGACCAAGGCGGCCAGGAGTACCCGCATCATCGACCGCACAACGCCTCCAGCTCTGCCGTGAGGCCGCCCACCTTACGTGAAAGCGCTTTCAGGACGGCGGACAGCTCCCCTGGCAGCTAGCCGAAGTTCACGTCACTGCACCACATGTAGGCCTGGTCGAGGTGTGAGGCCTGCCAGATCGTGAACACGATGTGGTGCCCCCGGTAGCCGGACGTCTGGACGTTGAACCTGATGTCCTTGGCCGGGGCGAACCTGCCGGTCTGCGTGATGAGGTCGAGGTTGCCCCAGCCCAGGCTCTGGGTGGTGGGGTCGAACCCGTTCTTGCTCACGTAGACCCGGATGTAGTCGGCACCATGGCTCGCCTGGTCGTACAGGTGCATCGTGAAGTTCGCGCTGATCGAAGTCGTCTTCCAGCGGCCCGGCGTGTTCAGGGAGTTGTTGCGCGCCAGGGCGTTGCTGCAGAGCTGACCGTTGGGCGTGCTCCCCTGGAAGTTGCCGCGAAGGCCGTCCCGCAGCGCGCTCATCCAGTTCCACATGGTGTCGGCGTTGGCCTGGAAAGCCTGATAGCACATGGGATCCTGCTCCCGCATGGCGGGATTGGTGTGCTGGCTGCCCCAGGTCTTCCAACACTGGTACGCGCGGGTGGCCGGACTGACAATGGTGCCGTGCGCCGAGGCCGTCGGCGTCCAGACGAACGTCCAGGCCAGCATGCTGACGATCAGCACGAGGACGCCACGTCGTCTGTTCGCGGACCAGGAGGTGCTGGTGCTCATGCGCATGAAATGGGCCTCCATTCTCCGATGATCGAGCAGCGGCGGAATGGGAGCGCTCCCAGAGCATTTAGCGTACCCGTAACATTCCGAGATCACAACGAAGCATTGGGTGACAATGGAGTTCGTGGCCCGCTGGAACGCCAGCGGGCCACGAACGGTCAGTAACCCTTGCGCCTGACCGTGTTCGCCACGACGAGCGGGGCGAGCTGGATCGAGTCGACGTTCGGACCCCAGGCTGCGGGGTTGCCGAACGTGAGCGCACCGCTCTGCGTGCTCAGGTCGATCGGCGACGTCTCCGGCCAGAACCCGTCCCAGGTGTAGTTGTGCCGGTACGGCGCGGTGGTCGCCTTGCCGCCGGCCTCGGTCGCGGTGAGGGTGCGGGTGACGGCGTCGGTGTTGTACGGGTGCCCGGTGTTCTTCTCGGCCTGGGCGTAGGCGACGGTGAGGTTGTACTGGCCGGGGGCACCGGAGCGCGGGATCGTGAGCGTGCCGCCGTTGCCGAGCCAGCCGACGTAGGTGCCCCACGGGCCCGCCGTCACGGCCGCACCGCCCGCCAGCACACCGGACTCGGCCTCGACGCGGACCGCGTGCCGGTCGGCCGCGGTGTCGCGCACGACGGTCAGCGTGCCCAGGGACAGCGGCATCCGGCCGGTGTTGGTGTACTTCAGCTCGGTGATGCCCGCCTTGAGGTGCACGGTCGTCGTGCCGGACCACGCACCCGTGCTGGAGCCCACCAGGTCGGCACCGGCAGCACGGCGGCCGGAGAACGTGAGGCCCAGTGCGCTGCGGCCGATTCCGGTCCAGTCGGTGGTCAGCCGGTAGTACCCGTCCTCGGCTGCGGACACGTACGTCGTGGCGGTGCGACCGGCCATGAGTTGCGCGGAGCCGCGGGCGTCGGACAGCGGGTACACCGTGCGTTCGGGGCCGGTGAGCTCGGTCAGGTCGACGCGGTCGAGCGTGACGTTCGAGGACGCGCCGAGGAACCCGCCAGGACCGCTGGTGCGCAACGAGATCCGGTGCGTCCCCGCGCTGAGCTGGATCGGGGTGTCGTACCGGCCGCGGTACGTCCAGCCCAGCGTCGCGGGCAGCGTCAGGTTCCGCACGTGCGCGTCGTCCACGTAAAGCGCTTGCTGGCCAACGAAAGCGTTGGTGCCATAGAGCACCCCGAGGCGGTAGGTGCCGGTGCGCGGCACGGTCACGCTGACGGTGACGCGGGAGTCCGCCCGGTTCATGGAACCGACGTCCTTGCGGCCGGACGTGGTGTAGCGCATGGCCATGTCCCACGAGCCGGAGCCGTCGTCCTGGGTGTACACGGTGGCGTTCTCGACCAACCCGGACTCGGCCTCGTAGCTCGCCTGCCACGAGGCGTTCGCCACCGGCGCAGCACCGGCAGCACGCGTGATGATCACCTGGTAGGCGGCCAGCTGGTCGCCGCCCGGCACCGGCACGGACACCTTGCCGTTGACGACGGGCACCCTGGAGGCGGTGACGACCGGCGGCTGGCCGGCGTCACCCTCGTAGCCGGACCAGGTCGTCTTCGAGACCCGCACGTCCACCTGAGACCCGAAGACCCTGGCGTCGACGCCGGAGACCGCCACGTTGACGTCAGAGGTGGTGCCGCCGAGCAGCACGGTCGCCTTGGCGCCGGACCGCGTTGCCAGGCCCTGCAAGGAGTCCCTGGTGTTCGGGCGCGGCGGCGTCACGCGGACGGTCTCGCCGGCCAGGTCCGCATACCACTTGGTGAGCCACCAGCCACCGTTCGCACGGCCGGCGCGCACGGCGTTGTCGCTCAGGTTGCCGGCCAGCGACCAGTACGCCAGCTGACCGTCCACTTTGGTGTCTTCCAGCATCGTGATCCACTGGATCATCTGGCCGGGCACCGAGGTGTCGCGCCGGTTCGAGTACTCGTTGATGCAGATCTGGCGAGGCGTGATGCCCAGCGACCGTTCGATGGCGCGATAATCCGCGTAGTGCGAGCGGTACGACGCCAACGAGTCGGGGCCGAGCTCGTGCCACGTCGTGATGTCGGGCAGGACGTCGTTGGCCTTGGCGTAGGTGAGGAACTCGCGCAGGTGATCAGCGCGGTACTGGGTCTCCCCGATGCCGGTGATGCGGGCGTTCGGCAGGATGGACCGCACCAGGCGGTAGGCCCTGGTCCAGTCGGAGAAGAACTTCTGCTTCTTGTTGGCCCAGTCGGAGTACCAGATGCCGTCCGGCTCGTTGAAGATCGTCCAGACGAACCGGTCGCGGTCCGGTCGCGCGGCCACCTTCTCGACCTGCGGCCGCAACCGGGCGAGGTAGTCGTCGATGCCCAGATCCTCGTACGGCCACTTGCTGTAGGTGTCCTGGGTGTAGATGTGGACGTCGGTGCCTCCCGCGGCGAAGAAGCCGTCGGCGACCTTCAGCGCGTCACCGTTGGGGTGCTGGTCGCCGTCGGGCGCCTTCTGGGAGATCGTGCGCGGCCGCATACCCGCGATCACGTCCTGCGAAGGAACGCCGGGATCGCCGAGCCCGTAGAGGATTCCCGTGGCACCACCGTGGAACGCGCCGGTGGTGGCGGACAGGTCGACGTTCAGGGTCTCGGTCGCCGCGGCCGCGGTCGGTGACAACGTGGTGAGCACTAGCAAGGAGGCCAGCGTCAAAGCAGGGAACCGCATCGGAACTCCGTTCATTTGACGGCTCCGCTGGTGATGCCCGAGATGATCCTGCGCTGGGCGACGGTCAGGACGACGACCAGCGGCAGGCTCATCAGCACCACGTAGGCGAAGATGAGATGCCAGTTGTTGAGGTAGAGCCCCGCGCTCGCGACGCGGAACAGGTTGAGCGGCAACGTGTCCAGCCGCCCGCCGATCACGAAGAAGGCGTAGAACACGTCGTTCCAGACGTAGAGGCAGATCAGGATGGTCGCGGTGGCGAGCACCGGGCGCAGCATCGGCAGCACGATCCGCCAGAAGACCTTGACCGGTCCGGCGCCGTCGATCTGCGCGGCCTCCTCCAGCGACACCGGGATCGTCCGCACGAACCCGGTGACGAAGAAGATCACCGTCGACATGTAGATGCCCGTGTAGACCCCGATCATGCCGATCGCGCTGCCGGCCAGCCCGAGCTGACGCAGCAACAGCACCACCGTGACGACGGCGGGTGGCAGCACGATGCCGCTGATGCCCAACGCGTACAGCACGGCGTTGAGCCGGGTGGCGCGGCGGGCCAGCACCCACGAGGCCATCGACCCGAAGACCAGCAACGCGAAGACCGTGGGCACGACGACGAGCAGGCTGCCGAAGAACGCGGCGGGCACCTCGCCGTCGGTCCACACCTGCCGCAGGTTCTCCCAGAGCTGCCACCGCTGCGGCAGCGAGAAGTCCGGGTTCAGCGCCTCGCCCTGCGACTTGCCCGCGGTGACCACCACGAGCCAGAGCGGGACACCGATGACCACGAGCACCAGCGCGGTCACGGCGAACGGCTGCAGCTTCCTCACAGGATCGCCTCCCGCCGGCGCAACGTCCTGATCACCGGGAAGGCCAGCAGCGCGACGAGCAGGAACAGCACCAGGCTCATCGCGGTGGCCTGTGCGAACAGGCCCTGGCCGAACGTGCGGTAGATGAAGATGTTGAGGATCTCCGTGGTGCGGGCCGGTCCGCCGCCGGTCGTCGCCTGGACGATGTCGAAGCCGTTCATCGACCCGAGCAACGCGGTGGCGACGTTGAACGTGACCGCCGGAGCCAGCAACGGGAACTTGACCGCCCAGAACGCCCGAGCGCGCGAAGCACCGTCGATGCGCGCCGCCTCCAGCAGGTCCTCGGGAATCGTTTTGAGGCCCGCCAAGTAGATCAGCATCGACAGACCCATCCACTTCCACGCGTGGATCACCGCGACCACGACGATCGACCACGTGGTGTCGCCCAGCCACGCGTAGTCGATGCCCAGCAACCCGTTGAGGCTGCCCTGCGGCTTCAGCAACGCCTGGAAGACGTAGCCGACCGCGAGCGCGGACATCAGCACCGGCACCAGGAAGAACACCCGCGCCACCCGGTTCAGCCGGGTGTCGCGCTCCAGCAGCACCGCGAGTCCGAACCCGAAGAGGTTCTGGAACAACGCGACCAGCACCGCGTAGACGAGGGTGATCCGGACGGCGCGCAGCAACGTGCCGTCCGACCCGAGCTGGGCGAAGTTGTCCAGCCCCACCGGGTTGATCGCGCTCTTGAAGCCGGACCAGTCGGTGAACGCGTAGATGAAGTTGAACAGCGTCGGCAGGAAGAAGAACACGAGCAGAATCGCGAACGCCGGCGCCAAAAACCACCAGGGATGGGTCTGCCGGCGCATCAGAATCCCGGCGCCCCGGCGGCCTTGGCCAGCTGGTCGAACTGGTCCTGGGTGGCCTTCGCGACGTCCTCCGGCGACATCGTCCCCACGATCATGTCCGCGAGGTTGATGTACAGATCGGGGTTCGCGAGCGCGAGCGCCTGCATGGACCCGACCGCGGTGGGCAACGAGGCGTGCACGTCCACCAGAGCCTTGGGCACACCGGCGGGGTTCGCGACGGCGGGCTGCAGCGAGACGGTGTTGCGGTCCTTGACGAACTCCGCGTAGTCCGGCCCCATCCAGAACGCCAGCAACTGCCGGGCCGCGGCCTCGCGCTTGGCGTCACCGGTGCGGAACGCCACCAGCGCGTTCGACTGGTCCGGGATGAACGTGCCGACCCGGCCGGACGGCGAGATCGGGAAGAACCCGATCTTGCGGTCCAGCGCCGCGGTGTCGGACTTCGCCTGCAGCTGCCCGAAGAACGAGTTCACCTGCAGCACCATCGCGGCCTTGCCGTCGAGCAGCGCGGCACCCTGGTCCTCGAACTTCGCGGTCTTGATGTCGGTGTTGAACAGTCCCTCGTCGATCAGCGACTTGTACTTCTTGATCGCGTCAACGACGACCGGGTCGGTGAACTTCGCCTCACGCTTGTTCACCTTGTCCCACAAGCCGCTCTGCGCGGCGTCGGCCAGCAGGACCTGCACCCACCACTGCGTCGCCCACCGGTCGCCGGCCATCTCGAAGAACGGCGTGACGCCCTTGGCCTTCAACGAGCGCGCCGCCGTGACCATGTCGTCGAAGTTCTTCGGCAGCTCGGTGATGCCGTTGGCGGCGAAGACCTCCTTGTTGTAGTAGACGCCTTCGACGGCCGGGCTCGTGACCAGCGCGGCGTAGCGGGTGCCGTCGAGGATGCCGGTGATGTCCTTGAGCTCGGGCGCCAGCTTCGGCAGCCACGGCGCGTCGGTGAGCGGCTGGAGGTTCGTCTTCGCGTTGATCGCGGTGAGCATCGACGCGGTGGGCTGCCAGAACGCGAGGTCCGGCTTGTCCCCCGTCGCCACCTTCGTCTGCACGCCCTGCTCGTACGGGTCGGGGATCGTCACGACCTCGACGTCGGCACCGGTGGCCTGCTCGAACGCCGACACCACCTGCGCGGGCACGGTGTTGCTGTTCTGCGCGGCCCACACCGTGAGCTTCACGCCGGCCAACGACGACGTGGGTTCCGGCCAACCCGCAGGACCGTCGGAGGAGGAGTTCGTGCCGGGGTCGCTGCAGGCCGCGACACCCAGCAGAAGTGTGGCCGTGACGGCGCAGATCCATCGCTTCATCGCGTTGATCCTTCGGTGGGAGGGGAGACGATCCGGAAGAGACGTGCGGCGGCCTTGGCCGGGCCGGAGGGCACCACGGTCAGCGAACCGGCGCCGGAGTTCCAGTTGCAGGTCCACGCGGGGAGCTCGCGCGGGTAGAGCACGTCGACGTCGATGTCCGTGCCACGCAGGTGCGGCAGTGCCAGCGACACACCGGAGCCGTCGCCGTCGCGTTGCCACACCGCCAGGTACGTGACGTCGCCGACCTTGAGCGCCAGGCTCAGCCACGGGTCGCTCCACGCCGGCAAACCCAAGGGCCACAACGGAACCGCGCGCGTCAGGCCGGAGCGCATCTCCCGGTGCACCCGCACGGCGGCCCGGACGGACGCCAGCTGCTCGACGCTCATCAGGTCGAGCCGCCCCGACAGGTAGAGGCGGCCGAGCATCCCCGTGCACAGCGAGTACGCGAAGTCCTCGGCCGGCATGTCGGGTTGCGGGTAGGCCCAGCTGGCGGACTGCTCCGGCAGCACGGACATCGGTGCCGACACGGCGATCGGCGGGTAGCGCAGGTGGTCCTGCTGGTCGCTGGTCGACTGGAGCTGCAGGCGCGACAGCATCGCGTAGTCCATCCGCATGGCGCCGGACGCGCAGTTCTCCAGGATCAGGTGCGGATGCCGGTCGAGCACCTTGTCCAGCCACGCGAGGTGCGCCCGGTTGTGCGCGAGCAGTCCGGCGCCGACGCTGTCCGCCGCGACATCCGTGCCCGCGCCGGGGTCGACGTTGTAGTCGAGCTTGAGATAGCCGACGCCGAGATCGCCGACCAGCCGGTCCACCACCGCGTTCAGGTGCTCGACGGCAGCGGGGTGGCGGAGGTCGAGGTGATAGCGGTCCTGTTCGACGAGCCGGATCCCGCCGCGTTTCAGGAACGCGTTCGCGGGCAACCGGTCGGCCATCGGGCTGCGCACCCCGATCACCTCCGGCTCCAGCCAGAGGCCAGGCACCATGCCCCGGTCGCGGATGTGGGTGAGCACCTCCTCGAGGCCGCCGGGGAACCGCGTCGTGGACGGCTGCCACTCCCCCACGCTGTCCCACCAGTTGCCGCCGTCGTCGTACCAACCGGCGTCCACGCAGAACACCTCAGCGCCGACCTCGGCGGCCGCGTCGATCAACGGCAGCAGCTTCGCCGTGGTCGGATCGCCCATGAGCGTGTTCATGTAGTCGTTGAACACCACCGGAAGCGTGGACCGCTCGGGGTGCGGGCGCAGCAGCTCGCGCCGATGTGCGGAGAGCGCGGCGATCGCGCCGTCCAGACCGTCGTCGGACACGGCCACCGACACCGGCACCGTCGTGAACGACTCGCCGGGCTCCAGGCGGCACTGCCACTGGTGCTCGAGGTCGGTCGGTCCGAGCAGCGCGAAGTACACGCTGTCGAGCCGTTCGCCGACCTCCCAGTGCCACGGGCCGTTGTGCTCGATCTGCCACAGCCACGCCTGTCCGGTGTGCCGGTCGACGAGCCCCGCGGTCGGCAGGTGCGTGCCGGTGGACCAGGTGCCGGTGCTGACCGCGGCGACCCGGCCGCGGCCGTCCTGCCCGTGCATCCTCAGGTCGAGGTCCGGCACGGAGTCCCGCAACGGGTGCCGGACCCAGCGGCCTTCACCCAGCCACTCGCTGTCCGCGCGCAACAGGTCGACGTCCTCGATCCGCGCACCGGGGAAACCCGCGGCGAACGAGGTCGCGCCGAGCAGCAGCGCCGCCGAGTCACCCCGGTTCGTCACCGTCGTGGTGACCTGGCAGGCAGCGACCCCGTCCACCGTCCGGAACGTCGTGCGCGCGACCAGGCCGGTCCGCTCGTCGCGCAGGTCGAGGTGCAGCTCGCTCCACCTGCCGTCGGTGGCGAGCGAGGAGCCCGCGAACAGCATGCGCCGGCCGACCGCCGTCTCGACGAACCGCTGGGAGACCTGGCCGCGGCCTTCGCTCGCGACCATCAGCTCCACCAGCGGCTGCGCGGACCTGGGCAGCACCCGCGTTCCCGCCGCCAGTGACCGCACGCTGACCGGTCCGTCCGGCGACACGTCCACGACCAGCTCCAGCGCCGCGTGGCCCCAGGTCACCGTCGTCTCGGACTCGACTGAGATCAACCTCGCCTCAATTCTTGCTGGTCAACATCTATGTGACCGGTCACATTGATTGGCGGGAAGTGTGACCGGTCACAGAGGCGCGTGGAAAGAGGTGGTTACCTTGTTGTTACAGACGAGGTTCTCTTCGGGGAGGTGCCGTCGACTCGCGGACCACGAGCGACGGTGCCCGGAGGTCGACCGCCGTTCTGGGCTCCCCCGACACCTCGGCGGCCACCGCGGCCAAGCACGCGTGCCCCAACGTCACGAAGTCCATCTGCACCGTGGTCAGCGCCGGAGTCCAGTAGGCCGCACCCGGCACGTCGTCGAACCCGATGATGCTGACGTCGCCGGGGACGTCGCGCCCGGCGTCGTAGAGCGCCCGGCGCACCACCACGGCCGTGTCGTCGTTGCCGCACAGCACGGCGGTGACTTCCGGATCGGCCGCCAGCCGTTGACTGGCGAGGTAGGCCGACCGCGCGTCCCACTCCACCGGCACGACCGCCGGCACCGGCGCACCCACCGCCTCCAGGGCCTCGCGCCACCCGGTTTCGCGCGCGCTCGTGCCGGTTTCCGACGGTATGGCCACGTGGTGCACCGTGCGGTGGCCCAGGTCGAGCAGGTGCCGGGTCGCCTCGGCGGCCGCCTGCCGTTCGTCCAGGTAGATCATCGGACGCTCGACGCCCGCCAGGCCGCCCGCCTCCGTCGCCGCCACCGCGGGAACTTCCGGTGGCAGCGCGCGGAACACCGCGGCCCCGGCGGTGTCGTAGGCGATCACCACGACACCGCCGGCGTTGGGATCGCTCACGTGCTCGACGGCGAGCCGGACGTCCTGCGGGCTGTCGGACTCGACGACCCGCACGCCGACGGCGAGCCCGTTCGACCGGGCGGCCTCCTCGATGCCGCGCAACGTCGAGGCGTAGCCGTACAGCGTCGTGTTGGTGGTGACCACCGTGACCGTGCTCGACTGCCCGGACCCGAGCGCCCGCGCGGCCCGGTTGGGGCGGTAACCGAGCCGTGCGATGACGTCTCGCACCTGCTGCCGCGTCGCCGCGTTGACGTTGGGCGCGTTGTTCAGCACCCGCGACACGGTCTGGTACGAGACGCCCGCAGCTGCTGCGACGTCACGAATGCTCGGCGTGCCGGATGAGCGTCGTGTCACGCCGACATCGTGATCGTTCCCGAACGCGCCGTCAAAGCCGGAGCTGCGCCGCCACGCTCGGCGTGCCCGCGGTGTCGAGGGCGAACAACAGGTAGTTCCCCGGCGGCGCGGTCCCCGGATCGGCCGGGATCGCGACCCGGTGCGAGGTCGGCGAAACCGCCGTCGAGGACAGCGGCACGCGGCGCTGGTCGTTGTCGACCGAGTGGGTGACCGCACTGATCCGCACCAACGAGAACCCCTTGACCGCCCGATCGGTGCCGACCGTGATCGTGGCTCCGTGGGCCGCCGTGGCCGGCGCGGAGGTGATCACCGGGCGAGCCTTGCGCGAACCGTCCGGGTTGAGCAGGTACGGCGGCACGAAGATCTGCCCGTCCGGGTGGTTGGTGGCGCACTTGCCGCACAACCCGCCGCCGCCGGAGAAGACCGTGCCGTCGGGCAGCAGGTTGGCCACGCTGTGGTAGTTGCGCGGGGTGGGCATCGCGGCGAGCTTGGTGAACTTGCCGGTCGCCGGGTTCCACAGTTCCGGTGTGAGCACTGAGGTCTGGTCGGAGAACGGCACCGGGTAGCTCTGCCCGCCGACCACGACGACCGTGCCGTCGGGCAGCACGACGCTGTTGAGGTACGCCCGCGCCGCAGCCATGTCAGAGGTTCTGCGCACGGTCGGCGTGCCGGTGATGTCCACTGTGTACGCGGCCTTGGTGGCATCGGCCTTCTCGTACGCCGGCGCTCCGCCGACGGTGAGGATCTTGCCGATGTCGTACATCACCGCGTTGCCGTTCATGGCGTCTTCCCCGCGCGCGCCAGCGTCGGTGACCTTGCCCTGGCCCGCGGTGTCGACCCAGTGCATCTTCGCGCTCGGCCCGGCGTGGAAGACCCGGCCGCCGCTCGTCGCGAAGAGCCACGCGTGGTTGTCGGCGCGGTAGACCCCTGCCGGGTCGGCGGTCAGAAACGGCGCCGGCGGGACGTTCGGCAGTGATCGCCACTTGTTCGTCCTGGGCGAGTAAAGCTCACCGGCTTTGCCTTTCCTGCCACCGGACCACGAACCGCCGACCGTGAACACCTCACCGGTCGACAGGGTGGTCTGGCCTTGGTAACCGCGCCCGACGGTCATGTCCGCCGCGCTGGACCACGCGTCGGCGCGGGGGTCGTAGATGCTGGCCTTCGTGGCGTTGCTGCCACCGGTGACGAGGATCCGGCCGTCGGCGAGCATGGACGTCCCAGGGCAGAACATGTCGTGCCCGGTGTTGTCGATCCTTCGGTTGCTCACCTGTCCGGTGGTCAGGTCCATGATCGCGGTTTGGGTGTAACCGTTGGCACCACCGAAGTTGTCGACCGCGTAGGCCGACCACATGAGCAGCTTGTTGTTCGGCAGCACCGCGGAAGCCGCCGGCACGAGGGGAAGTCCGATCGGCTGGCCCCACGTCCCGACGACGCTCGGATCGCCTTGGGTTGGTGGCGGCAGTCCGGGATCTCCCAGCAGGTCGATCTCCGCCGCGCTCGCCCACGGCCCGCGGTCTCCGGCCTCGGACAGCGCGGTCAGCCGCACGTACCGCGCGCTGCCGACCGCGAAGCCGATCGTCTTGACCGTGTCGTCGTCGGCCAGCGTGCCCGTGATCGCCGGTGCGCCCCAGGCGTTTCCGTCCAAGCTCAGGTGGATCTCGTACCGGCCGATCCACCCGTTCTTGCGATCAGACCTCGGCGTGTAGACGAGTCCGGACACGCGCTGCGGCGTCCGCATGTCGATCGTCAGCCACTGCGGCAAGCTCGTGGCCGTCCGCCAACGGCTGTGCCAGATCGTCGCGCGGTTACCGTCCAGCACCTGTGCGGCGGGGTCGTCCTCGCTGCTGGCGGTGGCGCCCCAGCCGTCCCGCGGCAGCTTCGGCGCCGCGGGAACCATTGCGGCGGCAGCGATTTCCATGTGCCGATGGTGGTCGTGCGCCTCGGTCTCGTGCAGTTTGGTGAGGTGCGGCACGACCACCGCGACGATCAGTGCCAAGTAGACGGCTCTTCGCTTCATTCCTGCCAGTTCCGCACGTTGTTGAAATTTTGACGACCGTAGTCCTGATCTTGTCGTCGTTCAATCAGCCGTTCGGAGTTGATCACGTGGGCGAACCGGTCGAGACGGGATCACCAGAATGATCGACAGCACCACGAGCAGCGCCAGCAGCACCGCGTTCAGCCACTGGTCGCGCGGCTCGTACATGTGCAGCATCGTCATGTGGTAGACGAAGTGCAGGAAGTTGAACACGAGCAGCGCCGCGCCGGTCATCGGCACCACCGCCGGCTTCCTGGCGTTGGCGAGCGCCGCGAAGGTCAGCACCGTGATCGCGAGGTAGAACCCGCCGACGTCCTTCAGCAGATGCTCGTTGTACGGGCCCAGTTGCGGCAGCCAGCGCAGGCCGAAGCCGGGGAAGTTGGCGTGGAAGGACTGCGGAGCGAAGTAGGCGAAGATCCCGACGTACGCGGACGTGACTCCGTTGAACACCAGGCTGATGCGGTCGAGTAGCAGTTTCATGCCCTCTGGACGAGAGACCGCTTTGATGTGTGACGGTAGTGCCACGCCACGGTGATCGTGGCGGCCAGGAACACGACCTGCATCAGCGTGCGCGGCACCAACTGGTCGTCCCACGACACCGGACCGTTGAGTGCCTTGTGGACGTTCGCCGGGAACATCGCGACCAACATGGCGGTGAGCCCCAACGCCGACCAGCCCGCGGTCCGCGACCACAGCAGCGCCGCCGCAGCAAGCAGCTCCAGCACACCGGTCACCGTGACCAGCAAGCCCGGCGCCGGCAGGAACGGCGGCACCATCGCGATCAGCTCCTCGCGCAGGCCGATGAAGTGCGCGCCCCCGGTCAGCACGAACATGACCGCCAGCCCGCCCCGCAACGCGACCGGCAACGAACGCCGCGCGAGCAACAGCACCGACGTGACGACAACCAACGCAATGAGCGGAGCCATCTCCGCACCCCCTTAACTTGTCAGTGACAAGATTGCGCGGCGCAGAGGCATCTTGTCAACGGTAAGATGCGCGGGTGCCTCCCTATCACCACGGCGACCTGCGCCGCGCCGTCCTCGCCGCCGCCGTGGACGCGATCACCGAGCACGGCCCCGCCCAGGTCAGCCTCCGCGACCTCGCCCGCCGGGTCGGCGTGTCGCACGCGGGTCCCGTCCACCACTTCAAGGACAAGGCCGGCCTGCTCACCGCACTGGCCGCCGAGGGCTTCGCGCTCCTGGCCGATGCCCTCAACGAGACCCGCGCGCAGACCGGCTCGTTCGTCGAGCTCGGCGTGACCTACGTGCGGTTCGCCGTCCGGCATCGCGCGCACTTCGAGGTGATGTTCCGGCCGGACCTGCACCACGCCGACGACCCCGCACTGGCCGAGGCACGCGAACGGGCCGGTGCGGCACTGGCGGGCGGTGTCGAGGCCCTAGGTGAGCAGAAGACCGGTGATCGGCGGACGGCGGGCGTGGCCGCGTGGTCGATCGTGCACGGGTTCGCGACGTTGTGGAACACCGGGAACCTGGCGCGGGACGACGACGCCGAGGAGCTGGCGCGGCGGGTCGCGGCGATGCTGTTCGGCGACGACTGACGCTCAGACCGCCACCCGATCCAGCAGCGGCACTCGCGCCAGCCCCACCAGTGCACCGCCCGCCGTGACCACGCAGGCGACCACGACCGCGGCGGACAGCGACAGCGTCTGCGCGAGCAACGGTCCCGCCACTGCGCCGGCCATCGTCGCCAGCGCCTCCGCCGAGAGGAAGACCGCGCTGATGCGGCCGAGCGCCTCGTTCGGCACGACCGCGCACTGCGACAGGCCTCTGGCCGCACCGTCGCGTCGGTCGCCACCGATGCCGGGCTGTCCGTGCCCTACGTCGCGAACCTCGAGAACGGCAGGGGAAACCCGACGACGAACGCGTTGCGCCGGCTCGCCACCGCACTCGGCACCGAACTGTCGATCGAGTTCACGACTTCGGGCCCAGCGGCGGCCACCAGCCCCGCGCCTCCCAGCGTGGTGAAACTCAGCAGGAGCCGCCGGTTCCAGGCGACCGCCGCCGCACTCGCCGAAGCGTCCGGCCAGGAGCACCAGGTCGTGTCCGCCCGGCTGATCAGCGCGCTCAGCCTGCTCACCGAGGCGCTCGGCGGCGAGGCCGGCGAACACGACTGGTGGCGGGTGCTCGACGCGCTCGTCCTCATCGCGGAGCACCCCGCCTGACGCACGATCGCTTTCGCAGCCCGCCTCGCCGGGCGAGCCGCCGGACAGACCGGCGCGATGCCGACGGCGCACAAGAAGCACGAGGAAATCGACGTCGGCCCGACCGCGCCCTCGAAATAAACATTTTCGCAATCAGATCTCGCGCCATGTGACGCCGATTTAAATATTCCACCCAAGCCGACCCGCACTGCCGATCGCAGGCATGACTTAATAGCGCGTGGACGCCGCGGACGCGATTTGACGTATTCGACGGAACCCGAAAAGATCGGCCGTGCTTCGCTTCACTTGGCGACAGGGGGATGTTTTGACCTCAGGATTCCTGAGCCGGTTTGTGGTGGATGTGAGCCCGCTCCGGGAACGGCGGGACTACCGGCTTGTCTTCTCCGGCTATCTGATCTCCGTCCTCGGTAGCCAGATGGCCACGGTCGCCGTCGCGTACCAGGTCTACGTGCTCACCGGGTCGTCGTGGATGGTCGGTCTGCTCAGCGTGGTGGAGCTGGTGCCGCAGGTGCTCGGCATGTTGTTGGGCGGGGTGGTGGCCGATCGGATGGACCGGCGGCGGCTGTTGCTGGTCCTCCAGTGCGTGTCGGTGTTGACCTCCGGTGGGCTGGCGGTCGTGGCGTCGGGGGCCACTACTCCGTTGGTCGCGGTGTTCCTGTTGGTGGCCGTGCGGGCGTTGCTCGGGGGGCTGACCGCCCCGGCCTACACGGCTCTCAGTGCGCGGGCTGTCGGGCCGAGGCTATTGCCCTCCGCTGCGGCGCTCAACGCGATCGTCATCCAGGCCGGTGTGTTCATCGGGCCCGCGATCGGCGGTGTGCTGATCGGGTCGGCCGGGCTGCCCTGGGTGTACTTGGCGGACATGGTGAGCTTCGCGGTGTTCGCCGTGCTGCTGGCGATGACGAAGCCCGCGCCGCCCGAGCGTTCCGACGCGCACGGCGACGTGGGGCTGCTGGGCATCGGCCGGTCTCTGACACGTGGTCTCAAGTTCACCAAGGACCAGCCGATCCTGCGCGGGGTCATGCTGATCGACCTCAACGCCATGGTGTTCGGGATGCCCAGGGCGTTGTTCCCGGCGTTCGGCACCGCCGTGTTCGCCGCCGGGCCGGAGAGCGTCGGCCTGTTGTACGCCGCACCGGCGGCCGGCGCGTTGCTGGCGGCGCTGGGCAGCGGCTGGGTCGGGCGGGTGCACCGGCTCGGGCACCTGACCCTGTACTCGGTCGCGGCCTGGGGTGCCGCCATCGCTGTTTTCGGTCTCGTCACGTCGTTTCCGATCGCGTTGGTCGCGCTCGCCGTGGCCGGAGCGGCCGACGTCGTGTCGGAGATGTGCCGCAGCACGCTGGTGCAGCGCTCGGTCCCCGACGAGCTGCGCGGACGGGTCAGCGGACTGTGGCTGGCCCAGACGAACGCCGCGCCGCGACTCGGTGACGCCAGGGCAGGCGCGATCGCCAGCCTGGCGTCACCGGCGTTGGCCGCTCTCTCCGGTGGGCTGCTGTGCATCGCCGGCGTCGTCGTGTGCGCCTGGCTGCTGCCCGACCTGCGCAAGGCCGTCAACACCGAACACGAGCCCGAGCCACGAGCCACCGAACCCGCACAGGAGTGAGCCGCACGGGCCGGGCGGGTCAGCCGACCTGCCGGCCCCGGTACCGTTCCAGTCCCCGCACCGCCGACCGCACGTCCCCGGCGTGGCGGTCGGTCAACGCCGAGACCCACCGCTCCAGCCCCATTCCGAGACACGCCGAGTACGCGAACCCGTTGTCCGGCAAGGTGATGTCGCACCGCTCGGAGAAGAAATTGCGGTGGAAGTTGACCGATGCGATCGCCACCCCGCGTTCGCTGACGAGTTCCTGCTTGACCGGGATCAGCCGCTGCATCTTCGCCCGCGGCCCGTCGGAGTCGAAGAAGGGATCGGTCGCGTCACGCAGCGTCGCGTTCACGTCGAGCGCCTTCGCGAACGCGACGAGCCGCTGCCGGGCCTGTTCCACGAACTCGCCCACGGTGTCGGCGCCACCGATCCGGACGATCTCCCGCATCGAGAAGCTGAGCAGCCGGTCCAGCCCGACGTACTCCTTCTCCTGCCGAAAGCACCGGGCTCGGGTGGTGACCGTCGTCCGCTCGTCCACGGAGGTCCCGCTCAAGGAGAAGTACACGTTGTAACAGGCCGCCGAGGGCAGGACGTACCCGCTGTCGGCCAACATGTCGGCGCGCACGGTGTCCCGGTCCGCGGTGTGCGCCGACATGTCGGCGAGCTGGTCGGCACGCAGCCCCGTGACCATCATCCCCAGCTGGGGGAAGTTGTCGAAGTAGTCGATCCGCTTGAGGTCGGCGACCTGAAGCAGCGGCGGGTACGACACCTCGTCGGCCCCGAACTCCCGGGCCCAGTCGAGGAAACAGGCGTCCAGCAGCCCGACGAGCCGCAGCATGTCCGGACCGATGGTCGCCAACCCGTCGGCCGCTCCCGACCGGGGACTCTCCCGACGTGTCCGCACGGTCACCGCACCAAGAAGTGGTCGTTGATCATGCGGAGGGTCCGGAAGGACTCCAGCTGCACGTCGTCGGACAGCAGCGGCTCACCCCTCAGCTCCTCCACGAACAGCAGGAGGGAGATGAACTCCAGCGAACTCACGATCCTGCTGTCGATGATGTCCAGGTCAATGTCGATGTCCTCCAGCTCCGGGTGCTTGTCCAGCACCCACTTGCGCAACTCGTCGAGCAGGCCGTCGTTCATCGTCGTCTCCTCAGCAAAGTGGTCCACCGACCCGGAATGCCGCGTCACCGGCGGCGCAGCCGCACGGGGATGTGTCCCGCCCGGCGGAAGATGTGGCCGGTGATCCCGGGCGGCGAACCGCCGACCGCCTCCGGCTCGAGGAACCGTTCCCGCAGGACGCCGAGCAGTGTGTGGAACTCCCGCTCGGCCAGGAACATGCCCGGACACGCGTGCTGGCCGACCCCGAACGTCAACGCGCCCCGCTCGGCGCGCCCGAGCCGGAACCGCTCCGGCTCGGTGAACGCCCGCTCATCCCGGTTGGCGCTGGCAATCGAGAGCAGCACGGCGCTGCGCCTGCCGATCGGAGTTCCGCCGATCTCCAGGTCCTTCGCCGCGAACCGCAGCACCGAGTGCAGCGGCGGCTCCCAGCGCAGGCTCTCCTGGACGGCGGGTGCGATGGCGTCCTGATCGCGCCACACCTCGGCCAGCACGTCGGGGAAGCTCAGCAGGCAGTGCATGATGTTCGAGATCGCCGAGACACTGGTCTCGGTACCCGCGACCAGCATCAGCATGATGGTGCCCAGCAGTTCCGACTCGCCGATCCCCGCCGACCGGGTGGTGTCGGCGTGGCGCAGCCGGTCGATGATGGAACCTTCGGGCAGCCGGTCGCGGTCGGCCAGCAGGTTGCGGAAGTAGTCCTCCACGACCTGTTTGGCCTTGTGCGCCGGTTCGAGCTCGCCTTTCGGGTAGTCGAGCACCCGCACGATCGGGCGCATCTGCTCGTAGAGCCACGGCGCGTCATCCGGCGGGACGCCCATGAGCCGGCACACCACCCCGTACGGCACGGCGACCGCGATCCGCGAGACGAAATCGACCTCGCCGTCGTCGGGCAGGCCGTCCACCACTGAGTCCACCACTGGTCTGATCACGTCCCGGAGGTGGACCGCTACCGCCGACGCGCCGAAGAACGGGTTGACCAGCCGCCGCAGCGTCCGGTGCGCCTCTCCGTCGGTGTCGAGCATGTTGCGGCCGAACATGAGTCGGCTGGCGCGCAACACGAAGTCCGCCGCGAGATCGGCGCGGGCCAACCCGTCACGTACGTCGGCATGTGCGGTGACGACGTAACAGCCGCTGGGCTCCGAGAAGTGCACTGGCTCGGTGGCGCGCAGGTGCGCGTACACGGGCCACGGGTCGAGCAGGAACTGGTCCTGTCCGAAGTCGAGGGTGTGCTGCACCGTCATCGCTCCGCCAGCGCCCTGTGCAGCCGGGCGACCTCCACCGCCATGGTGATCTGCCGTCCGAGTTCGCCCGCGAGCGCGACGTCGGACGCGCCGAACTCGGCCTTCTTCCGGACTCCGGCGCGCACCAGTGTCAGCGTCCCGAACATCCGGCCGCGCGCCGAGAGCGGGATCAGCAGCGCCGAGAGCACCCCCAGTTCGGCCGCGTCGCTCCGCGACTTCTCCGTGGCGCTGCCGCCCGACTCGGCGTAGACGACCTGCTTGCCCTCGGCCAGCACGTCGGGTGTCCGGTCACCGAGTCCCGCCGCGCCGTCGGCGAAGAACGCCAGTTGGCGTGCCACCACGGCGGGATCGAGGCCGACGACGTGCTCGGTGACCGTCTCAGCGGGTACTTCCCCGTCCACCAGGGAGATGCGGCTGACGTCGGCGAGGAACGCCACGCTCGCACGTGCCACTTCCCGCAGCGAGACGTCGAGGTCGACGGTGCCGGACAGCGCCGCTCCGCAGTGCGCGAGGAAACCGAGCGCCTCCTCGGCGGACTTGCGGCCGACGATGTAGCGGATCGCCACGCCCCAGGTCTCCTGGGTGCTCGACGTGCTCGAAGTGGTGGATGTGGTGGATGTGCCGTTGTCGTCCATGTGATGCTCGCTTCCCGCTCAGTCGTTGCGTGGCCAGCCGAAACCGCTCGGAACGGTGAGCTCGGCGTCCGGGTCGTGGTCGGAGAACAGGAAGCAGCGGGTGTTCTCGAACCTGCCGTCCTTGAGCCGCAGACCGGAGTAGATGATCACCGGCTCGGACTCGCCGTCCTTGCGCAGCAGCCGCGCCCGGAAGTTGATCACCGGTTCGCCCTCGACCAGCCTGCGCAGCAGGTCCTCGACGATCGCCTTGTTCGAATGGATCTTGCGGACGTGGTGGCCGACGTACTCGTCGCGGTGGTCCTGGTAGCCCAGCAGTTCCAGTTCCATCCGGTTGGCCCGGAGAATGAGGCCGTTGAACCCGACGAAGTGCACCCCGGCGGGCGCGCCCTCGAAGAAGTCCTCCAGCTCCTCCAGCCGGGTCTGCTTCTCCTCCTGGCTGAGCCCGGCGAGCACGTCGTCCGCGTCGTGGTTGACCAGCTGGGCGCCCCAGATGAAGGCGTCCTCGTTGGTGCCCGGCGCGCCGTGCACCTCGATGTGCGGGTTCACGCTGGGCAGCTGCGAGATCAGCCGCCGGCGCACGAACCACCGGGTCGCCACCCACTCGCCGGCGACGAACCGCGCGGACACGTCGATCAGCACGTCGCACGTCGAGCCGTCCGCGGTGCGCAGAGCCGCTTCGACGTTGTTCAGCCGCGCACCGCCGGCGAGCCGGTCCCGCAGCGACCCGGCCAGGGCGGGATCGGCGAAGAAGTCGGCGAAGTTCCGGCCGACGATCTCGTCCCGCCGGTCCAGCGCACCCAGGATCTGCAGCATCGCGATGTTGGCGGACCGCACCGTGCCGTCGTTGTCGGTGATCTGCAACCCCAAGGGGGCGTTGACGAAGAAGTCCTCCAACTGCTGGAGCCGGGCCAGCTCCTCGTTCGTCGTGGCCTGCTCGATACCTGAACTCACGGTGTCTCCTCGTCGTCGGTGTCGTTGACGTCTCGCGGCGCGTGCTCCACTGCTCCGGCCAGCGCGCGGACGGTGCGGAGTTCGAAAAAACGCTGGAACGGGATCTCGACGCCGAGCGAGTCCCGGACCCGACCCAGCACGCGCATGGCGAGCAGGGAATGCCCGCCCAACGCGAAGAAGTCGTCGGACAGCCCGATGTGGTCGGCACCGAGCAGCTCGCTCCAGATCGCCGCGATCTCCCGTTGTGCGGCGGTGACCGGCAGCGGGGCGGGAACAGGCGACGGATCGGCCTTTTGTTCGGCCAGTGCCCTCCGGTCCACCTTGCCGCTGGGCGTCAGCGGCAGGTCGGCAACGACGCGGATCGTCGACGGAACCTGGTGGGCGGGCAGCGACAGCCGCAGGAAGTCCAGCAGCAGTTCGGGTGTCGGTTCCGTCCCCGGCTCGGGTACCACGGCGCACACCAGCCGGGTACCGCCCGCCGAGTCGACCGGGACGACCGCCGCCCGTGCGACCTCCGGGTGGGACCGCACGGCCCGCTCGACCTCCGCCAGACCGACGCGGAATCCGCGGATCTTCACGATCCCGCTGTCCCGTCCGAGGAGTTCGAGGGTGCCGTCGGGCCGGTAGCGGCCCCGGTCACCGGTTTCGTACAGCAGGCGGCGCGATCCCGCCGGGGCGAACGGATCCGGGCGGAACCGGTCGTCCGAGTCGAGGTAGCCGTCCGCGGGTGCGGCACCTCCGACGTGGACGGAGCCGGGCAGCCCGGCCGGAACCGGCCGCAGCGACGGGTCCAGCACGTACACCGAGGTGTTCGCGATGGGCCTGCCGAGCGGCACGGTCGCCGCGTCGCCCAACTCCGCGGTGTCGAACCAGGTGCAGTCCGCCGCGACTTCGGTGGACCCGTACAGGTTCCACAGCGTCGCGCCCGGCACCTGGCGGTGGAAGCGGGAGACGAGGTCCACGGGCAGTTCCTCGCCGCTGCTGATCCAGTGGCGCAGCCGCGGCAGGCGGTCACCGAGGTCGGGGAACGCCTCCAGGAGCGCGTGCAGCAGTGACGGGACCAGGGTCATCCGGGTGACGCGGTGCGCGTCGAGGCTCCGCACCAGGGCAGGAGCGTCGCGCACCACCTCGTCGGGCAGCACCACCGTGGGAACGCCGCGCAGCAGTCCGCCGAACATCTCCCCCAGGGAGTCGACGAACCCGAGCGCCGTCTTGTGGACGCACACGTCGTCCGCCTCGAACGGCCGTTCGTCCCACAGCCACGCCAGGCGGTTGACCATGGCCGAATGCACACCGCGCACGCCCTTGGGGCGGCCGGTGGAGCCCGACGTGTAGAGCACGTAGGCGAGGTCGTCCGGCGCATCCGCCGCCGGCGGTGCGGTTGTGGGCCACCCACCGAGGTCGGCGTCGACGGTGATCGTCGGCAGGTCGGTGCCGGGCAGGCGGTCGCGGTCGCCGGTCGTCGTGAGCACGAGCCGGACGGGTGCGTTCTCCAGCGGCCACGCGAGGTGCGCGGCGGGGTAGGCGGGGTCCAGTGGCAGGTACGCGCCGCCCGCCTTCAGCACGGCCAAGACGCTGATCACCGACAGCACGGACCTCCGCTGGTGCACCGCGACGAGCGCACCCGCCTCGATCCCCTTCTCCCGCAGCAGGTTCGCCAGCCGGTTGGCCCGCTCCTCGACGTCGCGGTAGGTCAGTGCGGTGCCCGATGCCGGCACGAGCGCGGGCGCGTCCGGGGTGCGGGCGACCTGCTCGGCGAACAGTTCGTGCAGGCGACGTGCCGGAACCTCCAGCGAACGCCCCCGGACGTGCGGCGCCACCGCGTCGGCGAGGGTCAGCCGCGACAACGGCTCGTCCGGGGCGTCCAGCGCCACCCCGATCAGACTGCTCAGGTTGTCCGCGAACATCCCGGCGCCGCCCTCGGTGAACAGGTCCCGGTTGTACTCCCACGCACAGCGGTAGCCGTCGGACTCGCGCACGGACAGCGCCAGGTCGAACCGGGTCGTCTCCCGTTCGACGCGCAACGCGCCGACGTCCACGCCGGGCAGCCGCCACGGCACCGGGTTGGCGTTCTGGTAGGTCAACACCACCTGTGCCACGGGGTCGCGTGCCGGATCGCGGTCCGGGCGCAGGTGGGCCACCAGCTGGTCGAAGGGCAGGTCCTGGTGGGCGAACGCGTCCACGTAGCTCTCGTGCACCCGCCCCAGCAGTTCGCGGAACGACGGGTCCCCGGACAGGTCCACCCGCAGCACCAGCGTGTTGATGAAACAGCCGACGACCTTCTCCAACTCGGCTCGGTTGCGGTTGGCCACCACCGTGCCGATCGCCAGGTCGTCCTGCTCGGTGTACCGGTGGAGCAGCGCGAACAACGCCGTCATGAAGAACACGAACGGCGAGACGTCCTCCAGCCGGGCGAATTCGTCCAGTCGCGCCGCCGACGCTCCGGTCAGGGCGAACCGCGTCCGGCCGCCTCGGTGGCCGCGCCGGGCGGGACGGGCCAGCTCGGCGGGCGGCACGCTGACCGGCGGCAGGCCGTCCAGCCGTTCCCGCCAGTGGCTCACCAGCCGCTCGAGGGGTTCACCGGTCAGCCACTCCCGTTGCCAGCGGGCGAAGTCCCCGTACCGGATCGGTGGTGGAGCGGGCTCGGGCCCACCCCGGTAGGCGTCCGCGAGCTCGCCGGCGAGGATGCCGAGCGACCAGCCGTCACCGACGATGTGGTGCAGGCACAGGACGAGCACGTGGAGGTCGGGACGCGCACGCAGCAGCCGCACGCGGAACAGCGGCCCTGCACCGAGGTCCATCGGTTCGGCGACGATCCCGGCCGCCCGTCGCGCCAGGTCGTCCTCGGCCGCCTCGTCGACCGGCAGCCGTACCGGCCGGAACGGCGTCACCCTGGCGACAGGCTCGCCGTCGACCACCGGGAACGCGGTGCGCAGCGTCTCGTGCCGCCGTACGAGGGTGTTCAGCGCGGCTTCCAGCGCGGTGACGTCGAGCTGTCCGCGCAGCCGCAGCACGACCGGCATGTGGTAGGCCCCGGCCACCTGGTCGAGCCGGCCGAGCAGCCACAACCTGTTCTCGGAGAAGGACAACGGCCGGTCGCCGTCGTCCGCCCGTGCGCGCAGGGGCGGTAGTCCGCGCTGCCGCGCGTGCACCGCCCGGACGGCGTCGAAGAACCGGGCTCCCCGGCACTCCCGCTGGTCTGCCGCGTTCACCGCCCCACGCTCCCTTCTGGTTGGCGCATCACGGATTCGAGGGTCCGCCACAACCGGGGCCAGTCCTCGGTGAAGTAGAGGTGCCCACCCGGCAGCTCGATCAGCTCGAACGACGATGTGGACCAGTCGGCCCACCGCGCGCACAGCCTGGCGGGCACCGCGTCGTCGTCCACGCCGCGCAGCGCGGTGATCGGGAAAGGCAGCGCCTGGACGACATCCGCGCGATACCCGGAGAACAGCGCCACATCCGCGCGGAGCGCGGGAAGCAGCAACTCCCGCAGCTGGGGCACCGACCACACATCCGACTCGGTTCCCGCTCCCCTCCGGACCCAGGCGATCAGCTCGTCGTCGTCCAGCGCCGCCAGGTGATCGGGCCGGCGGGACGCCGGGTCGGCCGCGCCGCCCACGACGAGCCGGCTCGGCAGCGGACCTCCGGCGGCCACCAGCTCCCGCGCGGTCTCGAACGCCAGCACCGCACCGAAACTGTGCCCGTACAAGGCGAACGGCTCTCCGCCGGCCAAGTCGAGCACCTGCCCGGCACACCGGCGCGCGGCCTCCGCCATCGAACCGGAGTGCGGCTGGGTGAACAGTTCCTCCCGGCCCGGCAGCTGGACCGGCACCACGCGCAGGACGTCCGACTCGTAGTCCTGCCACGGCCGGTACAGCCCCGCGCCGGCACCTGCGTGCGGCAGGCACATCAGCCTCGTCCGCGTCATGGCCGCCCCGCTCCGTCGAGCCGAGCGGAGAACGCGGTGGACAGCGCGTCGAGCCGGCTCGCCCAGCCGGCGTGTTCGGGCGCCTGGAACACGCCTTGCCAGCGCTCACCGTCCCGGACCTCCAGCAGCACCTCGGCGTAGCCGCCGCGCGGACTGACCGGTCGTGACCGCAGCCGAGCGGGACCGGCGTCGTGGTCCACCCGCGGCCAGCTCTGGTAGAGCAGTGTGGCCTGGTAGAGCGGCATCCTGCGGCGGTTGCCCGGCGCGCAGGCGGCGACGATGTCCTCGATCGGCAGCTCGCTGTGGGTCAGGGCGTCCACTGTGGACTCCCAGACGCGGGCGAGCCCGCCGTCGCGGCCCGCGCCGACGACCCGGATCGGCAGCATGTTGATCATGCAGCCGATCTCGTGGTCCGCGCCGGGCGGCCGGTCGGCGAACACCGTGCCCACGCAGAAGTCGTCGGCGCCACCGACCTCGCCCAGCGCGGACGCGAACGCCCACAGCGCCAGGGTGAACACCGACATCCCCGCTCTCCTGGCGTACGCGCGCAGTCGTCCGGCTTCCTCGGCCGGACGGCTCCACTCGTGCTCGACCACGGTTCCGCGGGTCAACTCGCGCAAGGTGGTCGGCGCACCCAGGTCAGGCAGCTCCGGCACACCGTCCAGCCGGGCCCGCCAGTGCCGTTCCAGCAGGGCCCGGCGCGGCGCGGCGATCACCGGCTCCGGACGGCGGTCCGACACGCCCAGGTCGGCGCGGCCGGTGTCGAACGCCTGGCGGTAGGCCGCGGCGAGGTCCTCGGTGAACACCTGACCGGACAGGCCGTCGAACACGATGTGGTGCACCACGACGAACAGGTCGCCACCGCGCAGGCCGACCCGGATCAACGAGCCTCCGGCCAGGTCGAACGGGACGGCGGTCAGCACCCGCGGCACGTCGGCGAGTCCGACGTCCGGTGGCAGGCGCACCAGTTCCGGGCCGCCCTGCCCCGCGTGCACCTCGCGGACCAGCGCCGTGCCGCGCAGCGCGAACCCGGTGCGCAGCGCCTCGTGCCGGGCGCACACCGCGCGCAGCGCCTCGGCGAGCGCGATCTCGTCGACCAGGCCGTCGATCTCGATGTGCAGCAGCACCGACCGGGTGCCGGCGCCGATCTGTTCGGCGAACCAGAACCTGCGCTCACAGGTCGACGCGGGTTCGGTGCGCGGGCTCACGAGCCGGCCTCCTCGATCGTCTTCGCCAGGTCGGACAGCGTCGAGTACTGGAAGACGTCCCGGAGCGTCACGTCCGGGTGCCCGGCGTCGTGCAGCGCGGTCAGGACCCGGACCGCCAGCAGCGAGTTGCCGCCGATCCGGAAGAAGTTGTCCTTGCGCCGCACGTCGAGGCCGAGCACCTGCCGCCAGATCCGCGCCACGGTGGACTCCACCCCGGTGAACGGCTCCTCGTCCGGCTCCGGCACCGGCACCGGACGCGGCACGAGAGCGGTCACGTCCAGCTTTCCGTTGGCGGTCAACGGGAACTCCCCGACCGGCGTGATGGTCGACGGCAGCATGTAGGCGGGGAGTGCGCGTTCCAGGTGCGCCCTGAGCTCCTCCCCCGGCGTCTCGTCGTCGAGCACCACGTAGGCGTCCAGCCGGGGCGGGGAACCGGTGGCGACGACGGCCGCCGCCCGTACGCGCGGGTGTCCGGCCAGCACGGCGCGGATCTCGCCGGGCTCCACGCGGTGGCCGCGGATCTTCACCTGGTCGTCGATCCGGCCGAGGAACTCCAGTTCGCCGTCAGGCCGGTAGCGGCCCAGGTCTCCGCTGCGGTAGCAGGCGCCGCCGGGGAACCGCAGGGCGGTCAGCTCCGGCCGGTTGAGGTAGCCGGCGGACACGCCCGAGCCGGCGACGTGGATTTCACCGGCGACGCCGACCGGGACCGGGTGCCCGGCGGTGTCGCGCACGTGCAGTTCCCACCCCGCGAGCGGCCTGCCCACCGAGCGCTCGGACCGGGCGGTGTCGGCGGCGGTCAGGTCGCGCAGGGTGCAGTGGACCGTCGTCTCGGTGATCCCGTACATGTTGACCACGCGACCGGGTTCCGGCCGGTGGTCGAACCAGGGCCGCAGCGATGTGGTGTCCAGGGGTTCGCCGCCGCAGACCAGCAGCCGGACCGCGAGCCGGGACAGCCCGCTCCCGACCGAGCCCGACAGCACCGCCAGCGCGGACGGCGTCTGGCTGAGCACGGTGACGCGGTGGCGCACCAGCGTCCGGTGGAACTCGGCCGGGTCCCGCGAGGTCCACCGCGGCACGACGACCAGCCGTCCGCCGGTCAGCAGACAGCCCCACACCTCCCACACCGAGAAGTCGAAGGCGACCGAGTGGAACCAGCTCCACACATCGGACTCGCCGAGCCCGAACTCGCCGGACGTCGCGCCGATCAGGCTGACCACGTTGCCGTGGGTGACCACCACACCCTTCGGCTCGCCGGTCGAACCCGACGTGTGGATGACGTAGGCCGGGTCCCCCGGTGACACCGGGACCGGCGAACGTCCGGTGGCTTCCGCTGCCACGTCCACCGTGCGCAACCCGGTCAGCGCCGTCGCACGGTCGGTGACCGCCACCCGGAGCCCGGCGTCGGCGGCCGTGAAGGCCAGTCGCTCGGCCGGGTACGACGGTTCGAGCGGCACGTAGGCCGCCCCTGCCTTCAGCACGGCGAGCAGCGCGACGACCAGCCCCGCCGAGCGCTCCAGGCACACACCCACGCGGTCCCCGCCGACGACGCCGGCTTCCGCCAACGCTCCGGCCAGGCGGGTCGACCGTTCGTCGAGTTCGCGGTAGGTCAAGTCGCCGTCCACGTCGCTCACCGCGACCCGCTCGCCGGAGCGGGCCGCCTGCCGGGCGAACAGCGAGGTGACCGTGTCCACCACCGGAGCGACCGGCGCACCGCGCCCCAGGGCGAGCACCGCGTCCCGTTCCGCGGCCCCCAACGTGGGCACGTCGGCCAGCGGGCGGTCGGCGCCCCTGGCGAACTCGGTGAGCACGGTCCGCACCTGCCCGGCGAACCGCTCGACGGCGACCGGGCTGAACACGGCCTGGCGAAAGACCAGAACGCCGTGCATGGAGCCGTCCGCGCGGTCCTTGACGTAGCAGGTCATGGGGAACGGCGCGGATCCAGGACCTGGTGCGGGCACCGGCTCGCAGCGGGTCGGACCGGTGCTCAGCGTCGGCAGGTCGGCTCTGGGCACGACGACGACCTGAGGGCCCGCGCCACCGTGTTCGCCGAGGACGAGGGGCAGCGGGAAGTGCGACCGCCGGTAGGCGCGCAGACCGGAGTCGTGCGTGCGGCGCAGGTACCCGCCCACCGTGAGGTCCCCCGCGGCTTCGACCAGGACCAGCACGGTGTTGCCGAAGTAGCCGATCGACGCGGCGTGCCGGGGCGAGCGGCCGTTGACGGTCACACCGACCACCGGCGTCGCGGTGCCGCAGTTCCGGGAGAGCACCAGCCCCACGGCGGCCAGGCACGTCGCGTGCCAACTGGCACCGGCCGCCGCCGCGACCGACCGCACGCCGCCCCACGTCACCGGGTCCAGCGTGAACTCGACCCGCCCGGATCCCACGCCGTCGTGCGCGGGCATCCCCCACGCCAGATCGAGCGCCGTCGTGGCGGCACGCAGTTCCGCGCGCAGGTCGGCGAGACCCGCCCCGTCGCGGGCGACGCGTTCATGCCGGTTCGCGGACCACTCACCGAACCGTCCTGGCTCGGGCGGCACGCCGTCGACCAGGAGCCACCGCGCGACGAGCTCGACGGACGGCTCGTCCACCACCAGGTGGTGCGCGCCGATGACCAGATCCGCGCTCTCCGCCGAGTACCGCAACAACACCAGCCGCACCAACGGTCCGCGGACCAGGTCGTACGGCCCGGCCACGGCGTCGTGCGGAGTCCGGCACCGGCCGGGCCGGTCCCGGACCTCCAACACCACCGGCCGGTCCGCCGCGACGAGGCGGAACCCGTCCCGTCCGGTGACGACGCGCGAGGCGAGCAAGGGGTGCAGGCGGACGAGTTCCTCGACCCGCTCGGCGAGCCTCGCGTCATCGCGGGGACCAGTCACCCGGTACACCGCGGACACGGTGTAGCCCACCGGGTCGGCCGCCGCGGTGTCCGCGAGGTAAACGCCTTCCTGACCGGGCGAAAATTGCACACCAAATGACACGCACAGCCCCCCGTGATCCACAGCGCCGGTCGGAAGAAACCGGCGCCCCCGATCCTGCGATCGAACGCGTCGAATACCCGGGCAAACCCGCCGCAAGATTTGCGCGAATCTGCCTCGGTTGAAGTACGAGACCCCCCTCATACCGGCCATGACGTCCGCGTCCCTGCCCGAGCTCACTGGCAGGACCGGCTGACCTGCTTCGAACATAGCGGCGAGGTGGAACTTGTCAAGCCGCCCTGCATCGACGCCCAGGTCTGCCGAGCCGGCTTATTTACAGCTGGACACCGCCTGTGGTACCTGTGGAATGAGCCTCGGACGAATTGATCGGGGCCACCTGGGGGAAATAGTGTCTTTTCGAATGCCGAATTCACCGGGTAGAGTCCGCGCCCGACCGCCCGCAGCGCACTCCGCTTGGGCGGAGTTGCGCGCGTACAGCGACGTGTTCACCTGCTACAGCGCGGCCGTCGCGGCGGCCTTGGCGGTCACCGGACCCGACTGGCGCGACGCGATCGACCCGCGCCTGACCCTCACCCTGACCGACGAGCCGGACGGCCTGTTCGGATTCGTGCACTTCGCACCGGACTTCGGCGCACGCGCGCGCCTGGTCAGGGCAGGCACCGACTCGGCCGACGAGGCGGTCGGCCGGATCACCGCCGCGCTCGGTCGCGGCGAGCCGGTGGTGGTCGCGGGCGACACCCGGTGGCTGCCCTGGCAGGTCGGCCACGGAGGGGACCCCGCACCTCACTGGTTCACCGTGGTGGCCCACGACGAGGGCGTGGAGGTGCTGGACGCGTTGGCGATGCGCAACACCCGCGGAGAGCAGCGTCCCGTTCGGACGGTCGTGGACGACCTGCGCGGGCTGCTGCTCTCGGTTCCGGTGCACAACCCGGTGATCGCGCTGCGCGAGCGGTACGCGCTCGGTGACGATGCCGGCCCGATCACCCACCGGCACAGGTGGCTCGAGATCGGGGAACGACCCGCCGGCCCCGCGCCGGGCGGGTCCCGCGGGCCGGCCGCGCTGCGCACCCTGGCCCGGCACTTCCGCGACCACGCCACCGACCCGGACGCCTACCGCCAGGTGGACGACCTGTGGAGCGTCGGACGTCACCGCGCGTTCGCCGTGCGGCGGTGGACCGAGCTCGCCGACGACTGTCCCGCCGAGCGGGACCGGGTGCAGCGCTACGGCGACGACCTGCGACGGCTCTGGGCACAGGTCCCACCCAGGGCGATGTACGCGGCGACGAGTGGTGGCGCGGGCGCGGGCGTGTTGTCCGACCTGCTCGACGAGTTGGCCGACCTGGAGTCGGCGGCGGGCTGCGGAGAAGGCGTGGCGACTTGACCGACATCGAGCTGTCCGAGCGCGTCCGCACGCTGGCCGCCGAGGGCGGTTTCGCCGAGGCTTGGGCATACCTGCGCCCGGCGTTGCGGCTCGGCGGCGACTACGGGCTCTTCCGCCGGGCCGTGCGGCTGCTCGCCACCGCCGCCGGCCGGGGCTGGACACCCGGGTACCGCCGCGCGGCTCGGCTCGCCCTGGTCAGCACGTTCGAGACCGCCGAACTCGGCGAACTGCTGCCGGCCGCGGGTGCGATCCACGGCCTGCGGGTGGAGATGCACGTGCCGCCGTTCGGCCAGGTGGAACAGTGCCTGCTCGAGCCGGCCGGGCTCGCGGCCTTCGCGCCGACGCACGTCCTGCTCGCTCCCTGCACGCAAGACCTGGGGCTGTCGGACCTGGTGGAGAAGCCCGAGGCGGTCGTGGACGCGGTCGTGGCGCGGTGGACGGGCGCGTGGCGGCTGGTGGCGGAACTGGGCGCACGGCCCGTCCAGCTGCTGTTCGCCGTGCCGGACAGCGACGTCCTGGGCAACCTCGCTTCGACGATGCCCCGGTCGCGGACAACCGTGGTGCGGGAGATCAACCGCCGGCTGGCCGCCGCCGCGAGCCGGAGCCACGTGCTCGTCGTGGACGTCGACCGGATCGCGTCCGACCTGGGCAAGCGGACCTGGTTCGACCACCGGATCTGGCACGCCACCAGGCAACCCGCCGGGTACGAGGGCCTGGCCGCGACCGCACGGGAGATCGGTGCCGTGCTCGCGGCCGACGCGGGCCTGGGCTGCAAGTGCCTCGTGCTCGACCTGGACGGTTCGCTGTGGGGCGGAGTGGTCGGCGAGCTCGGCTGGGACGGTGTCGAAATCGGTCCGGGGAGTGCCAGGGGTGAGGCGTTCCGCGCGTTCCAGGAGTTCCTCGCCAGTCTCCGCGAACTGGGCGTGATGCTGGCGGTCAGTTCCAAGAACGACGGGGCGGCCGCACGGGAGCCGTTCGAGCGCAACCCCCACATGCGGTTGCGACTCGGCGACTTCGCGGCGTTCGTCGCGGACTGGCGGCCGAAATCCGAGCAGGTGCGGGACATCGTCGACGCGCTGGGCGTGTCACCGGAGGACGTCGTGCTGCTGGACGACAACCCGGCGGAGTGCCTCGAAGTGCGCCAGCGCCTGCCCGACGTCGGCACGGTGGTGCTGGCCGGTCCCATCGCGGACTTCCCCCGGCTCGTCGCCTCGTCCGTCCTGCTCGAACCGGTGTCCCGGACCGAGGAGGACACCGGCCGCGCCGCGTCCTACACCGCCCGCGGCCAGGCCGAGCGGCTGCGTGGCGCAGCGGCGTCCCTGCCTGAGTTCTGGCACTCGCTGGAGATGACCGCGCGGGTGCGGCCGGTGACCGAACGAACCGTCGAGCGGGCCGCGCAGCTCAGCCAGAAGACCAACCAGTTCAACCTGACGCTGCGCCGCCGCTCCCCCGCGGAGATCGACGCGCTGCGCCGCTCCGCGGACTGGACCTGCCTGACCATCGGCCTGGCCGACCGGTTCGCCGACCACGGCATCGTCGGACTCTGCCTGGCCGGCCCGGTGTCGGGTGGAGAACTGCCCATCGACACCCTGGTGCTGAGCTGTCGCGTGATCGGCCGCACGGCCGAACACCACCTGCTGGCCGCCCTGTCCCGGCAAGCCGCCGATGCCGGGATCCGCCGCCTGCGCGGCCACTACCGACCGGGACCGCGCAACGCGCTGGTCGCCGACCTCTACGACCGGCTCGGATTCCAGCGCGACGACGACGGCTGGTTCCTCGACCTCACCGGGACATCGCCCATCGACAGCCCCTACATCCGGGAGCAACCATGACCGCCCGACTCCAGGAGATCCTGATGGACCTGCTGGACCTCGACCACGAGCCGGCTGACACCGACGGGCGGCACACGATCGAGGACTGGAACTCGCTGGCACACGTGCGGATCGTGCACGCCTTGGAGTCCGAGTTCGACGTCCGCTTCCCCGACTGGGTGCTGACCGCGGACCGGGTCACGGTCGCCGAGTTGGCCGAGCTGATCGAGCCCGCGTGACCGGCACCGTCCGGTTCACCGACGCGGACGTCGCCGCGTTCGCCGACGCCTCCCACGACCACAACCCCCTGCACGTCGACCCGGCGTTCGCCCGCTCGACACCGTTCGGCCGGACGGTCGTGCACGGGGCACTGGCCGGGATCACCGCACTGCACCGGCTCGGTGCGGACATCCGCGGAACGCGCCTGCTCTTCCAGGAACCGGTGTTCACCGACGAGCCCTACACGGTCGTCCACGACGGCCGCCGGGTGTTCCTGCGCGGCCGAGGCCAAGTGGTGCTCAAGGCCGTGCCGCGCACCGGCACGCTGAGCCGTCCGCCGGCCGCGGCATCGATCACGCCCCTCCACGACCCGACCATCCGCACCCGACCGCGGGAACACGCGGAGATCACTCCAGGCATGGAGCTCACCGGCCGGTACGAACCCCGCTGGGACGGCTTGGCCGCTCTCACCGGGGGACCGACCACTCCCGCACACCTCGCGCTCGCCTTCGGCAGCTACGCGAGTGGCATGGTCTTACCGGGCCGCGACGGGGTCCTCGCCGAAATCGACCTCCGCCTCTACGCGCCACCATCGCCGCACCGGCCCCTCGGCTACCGGTTGCGGGTCGAGAACCACGACCCGCGAAGCCGCATCACCACCTGCTCGGCTGTTCTCACCGCCGAGGAGACACCGGTCGCCGAGCTCCGCCTGTGCTCCTTCGCCGGCCGCCGGGTCGAACGGCCCACGCTCGACCGCGTCGCGCGGTTCCTGCCACCGGGTTCCGGTCTGACCGGCCGGACCGTCCTGGTCGTGGGGTGCAGCCGGGGTTTCGGCGCGGCCCTGACACTGGCGCTGCTCAGCCAGGGCGCGGTCGTGCACGGCACCTACGCGAGTTCGCGCCCGGCCGCCGGCGCCGCCGGGCCACACGCCGATCGGCTGCGCCTGCACCAAGCCGACGCCACCGACCCAGCAGCCATGGCGAAGGTGCTGGAATCGATCACCGGCAACCTGACCGGCGTCGTTCTCAACGCCACTCCACCGCTGCGCCCGATCGCACTGTCATCCGAAGCGGCAGCCGACGCCAGGCACCACGCCGACCAGGCCATCGCCGCCGCCATGGTGCCCTTGAGCTGCGCGCTGCCCAAGCTGAACCGAACCGGCCACTGGGCCTTGTTCGTCTCGACCGAAGCCGTCACCGCACCGCCCGCGCACTGGCCCCACTACATCACGGCGAAAGCAGCCATCGAGGGCCTCGCGTCCTGGCTGGCCCACAACCACGCCGAGGTGGACACGGCCGTCCTGCGCCTCCCGCCGATGCGCACCGAACTGACCAACACCCCCACTGGTCATCTGAACGCCCGAGCACCCGAAGAGCTGGCCGCGGCCGTGGTGCGACGACTGCTCCGTCAGGACTGGCCAAGCACACCCTGGTCGTTCCCCGCCGAAGCCACGATCCGCTGAACCGCCGAGCAATCGGTGGCCTCCAGCACATCCAGGTAGTCCACTTCAAGGCCGTACTCCTTGAACACCCGAACGGCGAACACCGTGGCTTTGAAGGAATCCCCACCATTGGCCGTGAAACCGACGTCAAACCGGGCCTGTGCGCCAAGCACTTCCAACCACAGCGCGCGCAACCCGTCGACCGGACTCCCCATTGCGCCCCCTCGTTCCGGTCATCACCGGACAAGTCTGATTCAACCAGGAACGTGACACCGACGGCCAGTACGAATGCCGTGTGGTCAGGGGTCGGCTCTGGCGGTCAAGGCGGCGGGGAGCACCCCGCCTGAGCTCACCTGCCCTGGAGAGCGTCCTCCAGGCTGAAGTACAGCTCCAGCGTCTCGTTCAGCGTGGTGGCCCGCAACGCCCGCAGCACACTTCCGGCCGGAGAAACCAGCCGCAGCGGAGTGCCGCGATCGTCGCCGAGCAGGTGGTACTCCACGAGCACGGAGAGTCCGGCCGACGCGAAGAACTCCACGCGGCTCAGGTCCAGCACGACCGGCAGCCGCGTGTTGAACGCCGCTGCCAGCTGATCGCGCAGCAAGCCCGCGGTGTAGGAGTCGACCTCGCCCTCGGCGCGCAACACGACGGCGGTGTCGCGCCGCTCCGCCTCCACCTTCAACGTCGCCTCGTCCACGTCACGCCTCCCAGGCCTGCGTCAGCGCACGCCCGAACAGTTCGGACGGCTGGGCGCCGGCGACGGCGAGACGTTCGCCGACGACCACGAACGGAACACCGGAGACACCGAGCTCACGTGCGCGCGCTTCGTCGGCACGCACCTCGTCGGCGTAGCGGGCGGGATCGGTGAGAACGGCCTTGACGTCGACGGGGTCCAGTCCTGCCTCGGCGGCGATCTCGGACAGCGACTCGGCGGTGAACAACGTGCGCGCCCGGGCGAAGTTGGCGTGCAGCACGGCGTCGAGGACCTGCTGCTGGATGCCCCGCTCCCCCGCCAGGTGCAGCAGGCGGTGCACGTCGAACGTGTTGCCCACCTCGCGGTCCAGCCGGTACTCGAGGCCCTCGGCGCGTGCGAGGTCAGCGACGGAGTTCTCCATCTCGCCGGCCCGCGGCCCGAACTTGGCGGCGAGCATCTGCAGCACCGGCTCGACGGTGCTTCTGGCCGGATCCAGCTCGAACGCGCGGTGCACCACGGTGACCTCGGCGCGGTGCTCGAACCCGGCGAGCGCCTGCTCGAAGCGCGCCTTCCCGATGTAGCACCACGGGCAGATGACGTCAGACCAGAACTCGACCAGCATCGTCCGATCATCTCACGGACCCAACCTGCCCCGAAACGATAATCGTTGTCATGTAGGCTTCCGGTCCATGGCAGCACGCGTTGTATTCGTAGCCGGGTTCACCGACCACGACGTGGCCGACGAGCTCTGGCGGGCGTCACCGGAGTCAGTGCTGGTCAAGCACGATCTGAGCGATCTCGCCGAGGGTGTGGTGCGACGCTGGACGGACGGCAGGCTCACCGTGCTCGAACTGGCGCACGGGTGCGTGTCCTGCACTCTGCGCCTGGACCTCGTCCCGTTGCTCGAAGGGCTGGACGGCCCGGTGATCGTGCACCTGGACCCGGTGCTCGAACCGGAGGCCGTCTGCTTCGCGCTGAGCGAGACCGACGTCGAGATCGAGGCCGTGCTGACGGTGATCGACAGCGCGACGTGGCTGGAGGACGCGACCGGCGGTGACTCGCTCGCCGACCGCGGCATGCGCGCTGCTCCCGAAGACGACCGGACCGTGGCGCAGGTGGTGGTCGGGCAGGCGGAGTTCGCGGACGCGCTGGTCCTGACCGGCGAGGGCGACCCCGTGCTGGCCGCCGTGCTCGACCGCCTCACGCCGCACGCGCCACGCCGGTTGCTCGACGGACTGGACGTCACCGAGTTGCTCGCGGCGATTCCCGTCACCGCCCGGCGCGGTGAGATCGACGACGGTTTCGGGTCACTGCTCTACGGGCCACCGCCGCTGGAACCGGCGCACGGGGTGTCCGTCGTCCACTTCACCGAGCCGCGCCCGTTCCACCCCATGCGCTTGCACAACTCCATCGACGTGCTGCTCGACGGCGTGGTGCGGGTGCGCGGCCGGGTGTGGGTGGCGAGCCAGCCCGACGCGGCGCTGTGGCTCGAGTCCGCGGGTGCCGGGTTGCGCGTGGGCAACCTCGGGCCGTGGGAAGAGCACCGCCGCAGCCAGGAGGTCGTCGTGATCAGCACGTCCGCCGACGCCGCGGAGATCACCGCGGCACTGCGCGAGGCGCTCGTCACCGACGAGGAGCTCGCGCTGATCGAGGAGCTCGACTTCGCCGACCCGTTCGCCGACTGGCACGAAGAAGAACTGGAACTCTGATGCGCACACCCGTGACCGTGCTGTCCGGCTTTCTGGGCTCCGGCAAGACCACTCTGCTCAACCACGTGCTCGCCAACCGCGAAGGCAGGCGGGTGGCGGTGATCGTCAACGACATGAGCGAGGTCAACATCGACGCCGCCCTGGTCGCCGGCCAGGGCACGCTCGACCGCACCACCGAACGGCTCGTCGAGCTCACCAACGGCTGCATCTGCTGCACGTTGCGGGAGGACCTGCTCGACAGCGTCGGCGAACTCGCGCGCTCCGGCCGGTTCGACACGATCCTGATCGAGTCCACCGGCATCTCCGAGCCCATGCCGGTGGCCGCGACGTTCGACTGGACGTTCGAGGACGGCACGAGCCTCTCCGACCACGCGCGGCTCGACACGATGGTGACTCTTGTTGACGCGGCAGGTTTTCTGCGCGAGCTGACCACCGGCGACCGGCTGGACGAGCGCTCGCTGGCTGCCGCCGAGGAGGACGAGCGCACCATCTCCGACCTGCTCGTGGACCAGGTCGAGTTCGCCGACGTGCTGGTGGTGAACAAGACCGACCTCGTGACGGCCGAGCAGCTCGCGATGCTCGACGCCGTGCTGCGGCGCCTCAACCCCTCTGCGCGGTTGCTGCACACGCGGCAGGGCGTGGTCTCGCTGGCGGACGTGCTGGACACCGGCCGCTACGACCCGATCACCGCCGCGCAGGCGCCGGGCTGGGCACAGGAGCTGGCCGGCCGGCACACGCCGGAGACCGAGGAGTACGGGATCAGGTCGGTCACCTATCGCGCGTCCCGCCCGTTCCACCCCGCCCGGTTGATGGACGCGCTGGTGGACTGGGAAGGTGTGTTGCGCAGCAAGGGGTTCTGCCACATCGCGACACGGCCGGACGTGCTGGCGGTGTGGTCCCAGGCCGGGCCGAACCTGGTGCTGGAACCCGGTCAGCTGCTCGCCGACCCGCACGACGGTCACGACCTCGCCCTCGAACCGCGGCAGCCGCTCACCAATTCGCAAGCGCGGCAAGAACTCGTGTTCATCGGGGTCGACCTCGACGTGACCGAACCGGCGCGCCGCCTGGATCCCGCGCTGCTCACCGACTCCGAGCTCGCCGCCGGCCCGGAGGTGTGGCGTACGTTCGAGGATCCGTTGCCGGAGTGGGACTTCAGCGATCTGCACGATCACTCGTTCCCGAGGTGAGCCCGGCCGCGCACCCGGCCGGGCTCCACACCCTCAGTTGCCGATGCGCGCGCCGACGGCCTGCAGCGCCCTGGTGACGGGCTGGAAGAACGTCACACCACCCCTCCGGCAGTCACCGCTGCCGCCCGAGGTCAGGCCGATCGCGTCGCCGTTGCGGGCGAACATCGACCCGCCGCTGTCACCGCCTTCCGCGCACACGGTGGTCTGGATCAGGCCCGTCACGGCGCCCTCCGGGTAGTTCACGGTGGCGTTGAGGCCGGTGACGCGACCGGAGCGCAGACCGGTGGTGCTGCCCATGCGCTGCACCTGCTGGCCGACCCTGGCTTCCGCGGCGCGGCGGATCCGGACCTTGCCCCCGTTGCCGGTGTCGACCTCGCTGGGCGCGTTGGTGTTGCGGTTGTTGTAGGTGAGCAGGGCGAAGTCGCCGTTGCCGGGGAAGGTCGACTCGACGACGGTGGCCACCGGCCGTCCGCCTGCGGTCAAGGAGAACTGACGACCCGCCGCGGTGCAGTGACCCGCGGTGAGGATGGCCGGGCGGTTGTCGTCCGTGACGACGTTGAACCCGAGCGAGCACCGGCTCCCACCCGCGAAGATCGCGTCACCGCCCTCGGCGAACAGGCGGAAGTAGCCTGGCGAGCGTTGCAGGGTCGCGCGGTCGCCCATCGACTCCACTGTGGACACCAGGTTGTCCCAGCGAGCGCCGGTGACGGACTCGTCCGCGGTGACGATGACCTTGTTCCTGCTGGGGTCCACCGCCCACGCGGTGCCGGGCGTGGAAGCCTTCTCCCGCAACATCGCGGTGGCCTGGGCAGAGGTCAGTCGCTCGTCCGGTGCGGCCTGGCTCGCGGTGAAGGTCGTGGCGGTGATCGTCACCGCCACGAGCCCGATGGCCGCCGCGATCGTCTTGGCCCTGCGGTTGTCATCGTGATGTTTGCCCATGTGGTTGTGCCCTCTCGTGGGATTCGCGACTGCGTGAACAGTGAATCTCGTTGTGCGGCAACGGCAAGTTGCCGATCGTCTCGACCTGCGAGCCGGTCGTCCCTGCCGGTGGCCCGATCGTTTCGAGGATGCGGAAACGATGAACGTGCACCGATCAGGGCCGCGTACTCCGGGCCAGAAGGCACCGCAGCACGAGCGGGCCGGTTGGGAAAGGAAGCGGAAAATGGTGGAGTACAAGGCAAAGCAGGGCTTGGTCGTCGCGGTGCTGGCGGCGGCGGTGGGGTTCGGCGGTGCCGGGACGGCGCTCGCAGGTCCTTCGACCACAACAAGTCCGTCGAGCACGACGAGCTCCGCGCCCACGACGACTTCGGCACCTGCGGCGAGTTCGAACCAGCGGGCCGGTGCCTGCAACGCGCAGCAGAAGCAGCAGGCCCAGCAGGTCGCGAACAACGCGCGCAACCAGGCCGCGCGGACACAACGCGCAGCGAAGCGGGTGGCGAACACGGCCAAGCGCGTCCAGCAGGCGGCACAGCGGGCTCAGCAGCGTGCGAACCAGGCCAGGCAGGCGGCACAGGCGGCGGCGCAGAAGGCGCAGCAGTCCAGGCAGCAGGCTGACCAGAACCAGGCGAACCAGGCTCAGCAGAAGGCGCAGCAGGCCGCCGCGCAGGCGAACCGGGCCAGGCAGCAGGCTGCGGCGCAGGCGAACCGGGCAACGCAGGCCCGCAATGTCGTCGCCCAGCAGAACCAGCGGGCGAACCAGGCAGCCGCGGCGGCGCGCAGGTGTGGCGCGTAACTGCGGCGGTCGGAGAGGAGCCCAGGCACGGCGGTCCTGGGCTCCTTTTCCTGTGGCGCACGGGAGTCATCCCGCCGGCAGCAATCCGGCGTCATGGGCGATGATCGCCGCCTGCACCCGGTTGGCGCAGCCCAGCTTGGCGAGGATGCGGCTGACGTAGGTCTTCACGGTGCCCTCGCCCAGGTAGAGCAGCCGCGCGGCCTCCGCGTTGGAGGCACCGACACCGACCAGCACGAGGACGTCGCGCTCGCGTTCGTTCAACCGGTCCACCAGGCCCTGTGCCTTCGCAGAACGGCTGTCCGCCGGCACCACGTGCGTGGCGATGAGGTCCTTGGTGATCCGGGGCGAGAGGATGGCGCCGCCGTGCGCGGCCGCCCGCACGGCGTGGATCAGCTCCTGGGGACCGCTGTCCTTCAACAGGAATCCGGCCGCACCGGCGCGCAGCGCCCGCGTGATGTACTCCTGTTCGCCGAACGTGGTCAGCATGACGACCTTGACTCCCGGCGCGCGCTCGGCGAGCTGCTCCGCTGCGGTCAGACCGTCCGTTCCGGGCATGCGGATGTCCACCAGCGCGACGTCGACAGGAGTTTCGCAGGCCATCCGCACCGCCTCGGCGCCGTCGCCGGCCTCCGCCGTCACCTCGATGTCGTCCGCGTGCCGCAGCACCAACCGGACGCCTTCGCGCAGCAGCTGTTCGTCGTCCGCCAGCATCACCTTGATCATGGTCACACCCTCGGCAGAGCGAAGCGGGTCTTCTCCACGAGAAGGTCCCTCCGGAAGCAGTAGCGCTCGACCATGGCTGTCCCGTTCTCTTCGAAGTGGGTGTACGAGCAGTCGGCGCCCCTGGGCGGCAACGGTTCGACGCCGCGCGACGCCATGCGGGCGATCGGGCTGTCCAGTCCGACGTTCTGGGCCACCAGCTCACGCGTGCTGCCGAGCGCGAGGGTCTCGTACGGCGGCCGCGCGTCGAAGCCGCCGGGGACTGCGAACATCGCCGTGTTGAAGGTGACGACGAGAATCGCGACCGCGCCGATCAGCCCGGTCGCGAGCACCGCCGACATGCCGGCCCTGGCGAAGGTGTCCTCCGGCTGCTCCGTTCCGGCGTCCGCGGCGAGCGCCAGCGGGGCCGTCGCGGCGAGCGAGAGCTCGGCCGTGACGCGAAAGCCCCTGCCGGGCACGGGTCCTGCCGCGAAGGTGCCGCCGAGCAACCGGACCCGTTCCTGCACACCGGCGAGGCCGAGCCCGGTTCCCGGTGTCGCGCGGGCCCCGCGGCCGTCGTCGAACACGCCGACCCGGACGATGTCGTCTCCGTGCTCCACCACGACTTCCGCCGCTGCGCCCGGTGCGTGCCGGCAGACGTTGGTGAGTCCTTCGCGCACGATCCGGTGCACGGCCTGCCGCACGGGTCTGGCTACTTCGGACAGATCAGCGCCGGTCCAGCTGAGCGTCACCTGGACTCCGCCGGCCTGGGCCTGCCGCACCAGTTGGAAGATGTCGGCTCTCGTGCCGGTGTGGTCGGCCGGCTGGGTGGCCGCGGGCTCGGACTGGCGCAGGATGCCGAGGGTCGACCTCAGCTCGTCCATCGCGGTGCGCACGGTGGTTCTGATGAGTCGTGCCGGCTCACTCACGTGCTCGGGCGCGTCCATCTCCAGGCTGCCCGCGTACAGCGAGATCAGGCTGAGGCGGTGCCCGAGCAGGTCGTGCATCTCCTGCGCGATGCGGGACCGTTCCTGCAACCGCGCGGTCGAACCGGCGTACCGGGACTGCTCCCGCAGCGCGCCGATCAGCTGCTCCCGTTGCGCGAGCAGGGTTTGCACCACGACCGGCCCGGCCACGGTGACGAGCGCGGCGATGCCGAACTCGATGACGACGACCCGCCACTGGAAGCCGGAGCCGACCAGCCCGATCGTCAACGGCAGCAGCGCGGCCACCGTCAGCACGACCGCCCGCCACCGCAGCGGCCGCACCCGCGCGGCCACGCTGTAGGACGCCAGCGCCAGCGCGATGCCGGTCGCCGGATACCAGCCGAACAGCGCGGCCGCGACGAGCACCGCCCCCTCGGGCAGCTGGCGCCGGAGCACGACGGGCAGCACCGCGGCCACCGCGACCAGTGCTCCGACGGCCGGGTCGTCGCACGGAGCGGGGCCCCAGGCCACCGTCACGTACTGGGTCGCCGTGAACGTGACGCCGGCGACGAACACGAGCAGGGCCAGCTCGCGACCCAGTGCCACCACTCGCGGCGACGCCAGGGCGTGAACTGCGCTCATGTCTGGGTGTACGTACAGCGTCACCGACTGGTTTAGGCCGGTGCCTTCTGCACCGGCGACAGGCAGTAGGTGGTGGGCGGTTCGGGGTAGACGATCGAGATCAGGTCGTCGCCGGCGTCCGGGCACTCGGTGTCGCCTCCTGCGGCCTGGATCACCTTCGCGACCTTGACCGTCTCGTCACCGGAACAGGCCGACCGGCCCCAGCTGTCGTCGTTGTCGGCCGGCTGGTAGCAGGCGCCCTCGACGAGGTTGGGCAGCAGGCAGAGCTTGCCGCCGGAGCGCGCCACCTGGATGTACTCGTCGTCACCGCCGGGGCAGCTCGTGCCGGTGTCGGCGAGCACCTTGCCGACCTTGAACCGCGCGTTCTCGGCGGTGCAGCCGGTGGTCGCGAGGTCGGGGTTGCCGGTGAGGCACTCCCCCGCCTTGGCCTGGGGCCCACCGGCGAACTGGATGACGGCGAACGCCGTGGCCGCGACGACCACCACCACCGCACTGAGCAGGACTGGTTTTCTCATGTTCAGGGGTACGGCTGTGACGCACGACGCAGGCGACGGAGAACGTCTTCACGATGGAGACGATGGAAGACTTGATTTTTCCGACGACCCGTGAGACCCGGCCCCTGCTCCAGTCCTCTTAGGACGCATCGGCGAAGATGAGGCACATGAACTCCCTGCTCCTCGCCGCCGCGTTCGCCATGGTCGTCAGGTCGCTCGCGGCGAACCGGCTGGACCGGTTGAACCTCGGCGCGCCGATCCTGATGGTGCTGGCGGGCGTGGCGGTCGGGCTCCTCAACCAGAGCAAGATCGCCGAGGGCCTGAACACCGAGACGGCGCAGCACGCGGCGGAGATCATCCTCGCGGTGCTGCTCTTCGTCGACGCCACCGAGGTGCGCGCGGGCCGGCTGTGGGGCGCCTACCCCGGCCTCGTGAGCCGCGTGCTGCTCGTCGCGATGCCTCTCTCGCTCGCCGCGGCCGCGCTGCTGGGCTGGCTGCTGTTCCCCAGCCTGCCGTGGGCGGTCCTGCTGCTGATCGCATGCATCACCGTGCCGACCGACTTCGCCCCGGCGGAGCAGGTGGTGCGCGACCGGGCGCTGTCGGTGCGGGTGCGCACCACGCTGAACCTGGAGAGCGGGTACAACGACGGCATCGTCTCGCCGCTGTTCCTGTTCGCCCTGATCCTGGCCGGTTCGACGACCGAACAGCGCACGCCGCTCGAGGCGCTGGCGACGGTGCTGCCGTTCGCCGTCAAGGCGCTCGTCGCCGGTGTGGTGATCGGCACCCTGCTCGGCTGGCTGATGGACCGCGCGCACCAGGCGGGCTGGGTGACCGCGCAGTCCGGTCGCGTCGCGGTGCTGCTGGCGCCGTTGCTCACCTACACGGCGACGGTCGCCATCGACGGCAACGGCTTCGTGGCCTCGTTCGTCTGCGGCATCGCGTTCCGCTACGTGCACGGGCTGCTGAAGGCCGCCAGGGTCCGCGCCGGCCGGGCCGACCGCGCCGAGTTCCGCTCCGACGCCCTGAGCTCGGACCTGCACCTGCTGGAGGACGTCACGGGCCTGCTGACGATGACCATGTGGTTCGTCGTCGGCATCGCGGCAGTGCTGATCTTCACCTTCGGCATCACGTGGCAGGACGCGTTGTTCTGCGCCGCGGTCCTCACCGTGATCCGCCTCGTGCCGGTGCTCCTCGCCTTCACCGGGTCGAGGTTGTCCGGCCGGGAGCGCGTGCTCGTCGCGGCGCTGGGGCCGCGCGGCACCACGACGATCGTGTTCGGACTGCTCGCGTTCAACCGCTTGCCGGACGGCCCCGCCGCCGACACGATCCTGACCATCACGGTGGTCTGCGTGCTGGGCAGCGTCCTGCTGCACGGCATCGGAGCGCGGCCGATGGCAGACCTGCTGGCGCCGAGGGGAGACCGCCGATGACCGACCTGCTCACCCGCTTCCGCCGGGTCGACACGACCGCCATCTGCGACGCCGACCGCACCACCAGGGTCCTGGACAGCGCGATCCGCCCCCGGTCCGCCGCAGTGCGCATCTGCGGCCCGGCGTTCACCGTCCGCTGCCGGGAGGACTTCCTGGGCGTGCTGCGAGCGGTGGAGACGGCGTCGCCCGGCAGCGTGATCGTCGTCGACGGCGGAGCGCGCGAGACGGCATTCGGCGGCGAGCTGTTCGCGCGGGCGGGCCTGGCGCGGTCGCTCGGCGGCATCGTCGTCGACGGCGGCTACCGCGACATGTCCTACGTCTCGACCTGCGCGCTTCCGGTCTACAGCCGGTTCGTCACCCCGCGGGCCGGCACCGCGTCGCAGCCCGGTGAGCTGCAGGTGCCCGTGACGTGCGGCGGGGTCGTGGTCAGTCCGGGGGATCTCGTCCTGGCCGACGACGAAGGTCTCGTCGTGGTCGATCCCGCCCGCGTTGACGCCCTGCTCGACGCTGCTCAGGCCATCAAGGACCGGGAGCACGGGGTGATCGAGCTGCTGAACGGCGGGGCGTCGTTGAGCGAGGCGTTGGGCCTGGAGTGATTGCGACGTTCAGTGCCTAACGACGCACCGCTGAGATGCGATGTAGTGGCATGGCAGAGGAGAAGCACGCAGAGCTGGCACGCCGGTTCAACCGCGACATGGACAGAGGCGTCGCTGAACTCGCCGCACTCGGATACGACCCGAAGATCTTCCGCACGATGCTGGCCAACCACGGAGCGGTGGAAGCTGCCCGGCGGCTGATCAAGAACACGAAGCCGTCGTACGGGCTGTGGGAACTGCAGAAGTTGAACAGGCTCGACACCAGTGTGGAGATGTGGGTGCTGCTCCCCTGGTACGAGCCACTCTTCGACCAGCCCACCAGGGACCAGGCGAAGCGAAAGCTCCGGCAGCTCGGGGTCGACGTCGACCGCGAGCTCCGGCAGCTCGTTGCCCGGTTCCAGCCGGAAGGCTAACGACGCCGGCCGCGTGGCCCGATGCGCCGCCCGTTGTCCAGGTCGAAGAAGTGCAGCTGCTCCAGGCACAGGTGCACCCCGACGTGTTCGCCCTGCACCGGCCGCACGTCCGGGTGCACCCGCAACGTGAGTTCGCCGGTCCGCAGCTCGTGCAGCCCGCTCGGCTCGACACCCCACGCACCGACGTCGACCGACACCAACGTCTCGTGCCCGTGGTGCTCGAGGTGCCGCACCTGACCCGTCAGCACAGCACCCGACGCCCCGGGTGCGGCCGGCCGCAGGGCTTCGGTCCGGGCACCGACCGCGATGTCCTCGCCGTCGTAGTGGGCGACGGCACGCGCGCGCATGTCCGGCCACGGCAGGTCGATCACCTGGCCGCCGATGTGCAGGGCCACGTGGCTGTCGACGACGACCTGGACGTACGCCTTGAACAGGCTCATGCGCGGGCTGCCCAGGAACGCCGCCACGTGCATGGTCGCGGGGTGGCGGTAGACGTCGTCCGGCCTACCGAAGTCGTCCAGGACACCGTCGCGCAGGACGGCGATCCGGTCGGCCATCGTCTGGGCCTCGATCTGGTCGTGCGTCACGTACAGCACGGTCAAGCCCAGCGAGCGCGCCAGGCAGGCGATTTCCGCGCGCAGACCGGAACGCAGCACGGCGTCCAGATTGGACAGTGGTTCGTCCATCAGCAGCACGCGAGGGCCCCGCACGATCGCCCGCGCCATCGCCGCGCGTTGCCGCTGACCGCCGGACAACTCAGCGGGCCGGCGACCCAACAGATCCCCGATGCCGAACGCCGAAGCGACCTCGGCGATCCGTTCCGCGCGTTCGTCACGGGGACAACCGCTGACGTCCAGCGGAAACCCGATGTTGTCGGCCACGGAAAGGTGCGGGTACAACGCGAAGTCCTGGAACACCATGGACACGCCGCGCGAACGGGCCGGAATGTCGTCGGCGGGTGCGCCGTCCAGCACGACCTGGCCGCGGGTCGGGCGTTGCAGACCCGCGACCATCCGCAGGATGCTCGACTTGCCGCACCCGGACGGGCCCAGCAGCACCATGAACTCGCCGTCGGCCACGGACAGGCTGACGTCCCGCACCGCGACCGCGCCGCCGGGGTAGACCAGGCTCACGTCCCGCAGCGCGACGGCGGTCATTTCGTCGACCCCGCCAGGACGCCCTGCACGAAGTACTTCTGGAAGACCAGGAACACCGCGAGCGGCACGATCATCGACAGGAACGCGCCGGTCGCGAGCACGTCGATGTTGGTGCCGAACTGGCGCAGCTGGGCCCGCAGCGCCACCGTGATCGGCGCCGAGTCCTGGTCCGCGAAGACCAGGGCCACCAGCAGGTCGTTCCACACCCAGAGGAACTGGAAGATCGTCAGCGAGGCGATGGCCGGTTTGGCGACCGGGAGCACGACCCGCTTGAAGATCACCCACTCGGTGGCGCCGTCCATCCGCGCGGCCTCGATCAGGTCGCGCGGGATGCCGGCGAAGAAGTTGCGCAGCAGGAAGATGGCGAACGGCAGCCCGAACGCGACGTGGAACAGCACGACGCCGGTGATGGTGCCGAACAGGCCGAACGCACCGAACAGCTTCGCCACCGGGATCAGCGCCACCTGGATCGGCATCACCAGCAAGCCCACGACCACGACGGTCAGCGTCTCGCGGCCGGGAAACTCGATCCACGACAAGGCGTACGACGCCAGGGACGCCATGACCACGACCAGAACCGTTGCGGGGACAGCGATGTAGAAGGTGTTGAGGAACGACTGCCACACCGCCTGGTTCGCGACTAGCTCCGCATAGTTGCGCAGGGTCAGCTCGGCGGGCTTGGTGAAGATCGTCCACCAGCCGCTCGCGGTGTTGGCCTGCTCGTCGCGCAACGACGCGATCAGCAGGCCGAACACCGGAACCAGCCAGAACACCGCCACGACGGCCAGGAACAGCTGCATGAAACCGTTGCCCAGCCGTCCGAAGACGCGGGACAGCACACCTCGGCGAGGTGAACCGGACACGGGCACCTCGATGCGGACCTCTTCGGCCACCAGGGTCATGACCGCTCCCGTCGGAATCGGCGGATGTTGAACAGCATCGCCGGGGCGACCAGCAGGAACAGGATCACCGCGAGCGCGCTGCCGGCCCCCTGGTCACCGCCGGTGCCGAAGGAGACCTGCCACATCTGCAACGCCAGCACGTTGGCCTCCTCCTGCGCCGAGCCCGGTGCGATCACGAAGACCAGCTCGAAGATCTTCAGCACGTTGATCACGAGCGTCACGAACACCACCAGCAGCACCGGCGACAGCAGCGGGACGGTGACGCGGCGGAACACCTGCCACTCCGTCGCGCCGTCGACCCGCGCGGCCTCCAGCGCGTCCCGGGGAATCGCCGAGAGACCCGCGGCGATGAACGTGATCGCGAACCCGGTCATGATCCAGATCCAGCACGAGATGATCACCGGGGTGATCAGCGACTCGCCGAGCCAGGTCAGGCCGCGGAACGGCAGCTCGAAGTTCGACAACGGCAGGCGCACCACGACCTCACCCCTCGCCAGGTCGGGGAAGGTGAACCTGCCGTCGTCACCGGTGGTCGTGCGCGCCACGACCTGCCCGTCCCGCACGGCTTCCACCGCGATGCCCGGCAGCCCGCGCTCGATCCCGTCGATCTTGCCCGCGTTGCCGTTGAGCGACACGTCCAGCCACACCACGCCGCGCAGCTCGCCGGCACCGGCCTGCGGTGTGGAGGCCGGCAGCGCCTGCGCGGGCACCTGCTGCGCGTTGACTCCCACGAGCGGCAGCATGATCACGTCACCTGCCTGCGCCGGAGCGTCGGCGGCGAAGCCCGCTTCCGTCTGGGTGTACCCACTGCGCGGCCGGGCGTTGGGGTACTGCGACGACGGGCTGAACACGTCGTGCACGCCGACCATGACCGCGTTGACCACGCCCTGGTTCGGGGCTTCCTCGTAGACGAGCCGGAAGATGATGCCGGAGGCGAACAGCGAGATCGCCATCGGCATGAACAGCACCAGCCGGAACGCGGTCGCCCACCTGATGCGTTCGGTCAGCACGGCGAAGATCAGGCCGAGGCCGGTGACGGCCGCCGGGGCGACCACCACCCAGATCACGTTGTTGCGGAACGCGATGAGCGTGCGCTTGTCGGTGAACGTGTTGACGTAGTTGCTCAGACCGACGAACTCGTCACCCGTGGCGTCGAAGAAGCTGCGGATCAGGGAGAACACCAACGGGTACAGCACGAGCGCCGCGAGCACGACCAGCGCCGGGAGCAGGAACGGGATCGCCTGCCGGGGCGAGCGCCCCGGCGCGGCGTCCACGCTCGAACTGAGCCTTTTCATTTGACGTAAGCCTTCGCCGCGTTGGTCTCCAGCCTCGCCATGATCCCGTCGACGTTCTTGGGGTCGGCGAGGAAGTCCTGCAGGTCCTTCCACTCCCCCGCGCCCTTCGTGCCGCCGAACGCCGCCGGCGCCAGGTCGGACATGTCGAACCGCACGTTGTCGCCGGCGTCGACGATGCGCCGCGCGAGGTCCTGGGTCACCTCGTCCGGGTAGGCCGAGGACTTGATGTCCTTGTTGGGCGAGAGGAATCCGCCCAGACCCGCCCACACCTCACCGGACTCCGGCGAGGCCAGGAACTTCATCAGCTCGGTGGTCGCCTTGTCGTCCTTGAACTGCACGGCCGTGTCGCCGCCCGCGACCACGGCGTCCTTGCTGCCCGCGACCGACGGGAACGGGAAGAACTTCGCGTCTTCGCCGACCTTCGCCTTCGTGTTCTTGGTGATCACGCTCGCCGCGAAGTCCGCGCCGAAGACCATCGCCGCGGTCGGCGACTCACCGAAGACGTTGATCACGGACTTGGGGAACTCGGTCTGCAGCGGACCGCCGGCGACCAGCGTCTGCTCGCCCCACAGCTTCGCCAGTTCCTCCAACGCCTTGCGCACGGTCGGGTCGGTCCACGGGATCTCGTGCTTCGCGAGCTTGTCGTAGTTGTCCGGCCCCGCGGTGCGCAGGTAGACGTTCTCGAACCAGTCGGTCAGCGTCCAGCCGTCCGCACCGCCGACCGACACCGCCGCCAGGCCCGTCTCCGCGACCGACCTGCTGGTCTTCACCAGGTCGTCCCACGTCGCCGGCGGGGTCGCGCCGATCTGCTGGAAGGCCTTCTCGCTGTACCAGAACGCCGACTTGTTCGCCGTCTTGAAGGTGAACCCGTAGAGCTTGCCGTCCACACTGCCGAACTGCTTCCACACCGCCGCGTTGTGCCGGGTGACGGCCTGCTCGACCTCAGCGCTGACCGGCTTGAGCGCACCGGCCTTGGCGAACTGGGCGACGAGACCGGGCTGGGCGACCATGCCGACGTTCGGTGGTGTGCCACCCGAGATTCTCGTCTGCAGCACGGTCGGCAACTCGTCACCGGCGGGCGTGTACTTGACCTCGGCGCCGGTCTTGGCCTTGAACGCCGCCAGCACCTTCTCGAAGCTCTTCTGCTCGTCACCGGTCCACGGTCCGACTACCTCGATCGTCTGGCCCTTCAGGTCCTCGCCGCTGCCCGCCGCGCCTCCGGTGCACGCGCCCGAACCTGCGACCGCGGTGAGTGCGAGCAAGGCGATCCACTGCTTCTTCATTGAAGCTCCTCTACTTCCAGATGGAGGACCCGGTAGCCGGGTCGAAGAAGTGCAGCCGGGACGTGTCCACCCAGGCGGCGACGGGTTGTCCTTCGTAGATGCGGGTGCGCGGGCTGAACCGTCCAACCAGGACGGTTCCCTTGCCGCCGGTGTTCGGCAGGTCGTCCGTGCCGGCGTCCTGTGCGAGCTCACGGGTGTCGTCGGTGACCACGGGCGGGACGTCGACCGGGAAGTGCACGAGAACGTCCGAGCCCATCGCCTCGACCAGATCGGCGACGGAGTGCAGGATCTGGCCTTCGCGGGCGTCCGCGAGAGCCGTGTCCTCCATGTCCTCCGGCCGGATGCCGACCACGACGTCGCGGCCGACGTACTGCCGCAACGCCGGACGTTGCCGCAGCACGGACTCGGGCAGCAGCAGGGCGTCGGAGTTGAGCGAGACCCAGAACCGGCCGTTGTTCTCGTCGAGCCGCGCGGACACGAGGTTCATGCCCGGCGAACCGATGAACCCGGCGACGAACAGGTTCACCGGACGGTCGTAGAGCTCCTGTGGCGGGCCGACCTGTTGCAGCACACCGCGCCGCATCACGGCGACCCGGTCGCCGAGGGTCATCGCCTCGGTCTGGTCGTGCGTCACGTAGACCGTCGTCACGCCGATCTCGCGCTGGATCCTGGCGATCTGCGCCCGCATCTGCACGCGCAGCTTGGCGTCCAGATTGGACAGCGGCTCGTCCATCAGGAACGCCTGGGGCGCCCGCACGATCGCCCGGCCCATCGCGACGCGCTGCCGTTGACCGCCGGAGAGGTTGCGGGGCTTGCGGTCGAGGTGCTCGGTCAGTTCGAGCACCTCGGCGACCTCGCGGACCCGGTGGTCGATCTCCTTCTTCGCCAGCTTGCGCAACGTGAGACCGAACGCGATGTTGTCGTACACGTTCAAGTGCGGGTAGAGCGCGTACGACTGGAACACCATCGCCACGTCGCGGTCACGGGACGGCACGTCGTTGACGACCTGCTCGCCGATGCGGATGGTGCCCTCGGTGATCTGCTCGAGCCCGGCGATCATCCGCAGTGCCGTCGTCTTGCCGCAGCCCGACGGGCCGACGAGCACCAGGAACTCGCCGTCGCGGATCTCGAGGTTCAGGTCGGTGACCGCACGGGTGCCGTCGCCGTACGCCTTGCCCAGACCCGTCAGAACGACTTCTGCCACGTGAACTCCCTGGTTCGGTGTGACTGCAGACCGTAGGGCCGCCCGCCCTAAGGAAGATTTAAGGACGAAACACGATCTGCATAAGCTCACAACATCTCTCCCAATCGGCGGGTTCGCTGCTTACGCTGCGTGTATGTCGAAGGTGCTGGTGGTCGAGGACGACCCGGTGGTCCAGGCGGCGCTCGTGCACGCGCTGACCGACCTCGGGCATGTCGTGCAGGCCGTCGGCACCGCGGTCGCCGCGTTGCGGGAAGCCGGCACGAACGAACTCGACCTGGTGATTCTCGACCTCGGACTGCCGGATCTGGACGGGGTCGCCGCCCTGCGGATGCTGCGCGGGGTGAGCAACGTGCCGGTCATCGTGGCCACCGCGCGGGGTGCCGAGAGCTCGGTCGTGAGCACCTTGAACGCCGGTGCGGACGACTACATCGTGAAACCGTTCTCGTCCGAACACCTGGCGGCGCGGATCAACGCGCTGTTGCGACGAACGGGTGGTTCTTCGGCCGCGGCGTCGGAAGTCGTGGTGCTCGGCGAGCTGTCCGTCGACCTCGCGCAGCGGGTGGCGACGCTGGGTGACACCGCGCTCGCGTTGAGCAGGCGGGAGTTCGACCTGCTGGCCTATCTCGCGCAACGGCCGGGGCGGGTGATCTCGCGGCGGGAGCTGATCCAGGCCGTGTGGGGGCATCCGTACGTCGGTGACGACAAGACGATCGACGTCCATGCCTCGTGGTTGCGGCGCAAGCTGGGCGAAACCGCGGCACATCCGCGTTATCTGCACACGATCCGGGGCGTGGGGTTCAAGCTGGCGGCGCCGGAATGAGATCGGTCATCACCCGCGCGCTGCTCGCCGCCGCGGGTCTGATGACGGTGGTTTTCCTTGCCACCGCTGGGTTTCTCCTGTTCTCACGGGCTGCGGCCGTCGCGGAGTCGGCTGATCAGCGGGACGCGGCCGCCGTTGCCGCGGTGCTGGCGGTTTCGCAGGACGCCGACGACGTTCGCGGGACGATCGCACGCACCGCCGCCGGAGCCGAGGGACGGTTGTCGGTGGTGCTCGTCGACGGAACAAGACTCGGTGCTGGCGGCGGGTCCCCGGTTGCTTCCGTTGGTGGCGCGGTGGTTTCGGTCGTGCCCGCAGCGGTGCCGTTCCCGTTCGCCGCGGTGTTCTCGGTGCTCGGCGTTGCGGCGGTGGCGTTGGGAGTGGCGGTGTGGCTGGGACATCGGCCGTTCACGCCGGTGCTGACCGCGTTGCGCGTGCTGGCTTCGTCGACGGGACGCCGGGTGCGGCTGCGCGGCCCCGAAGAGCTCGAAGCGCTGGCCGAGTCGATCAACGCGGCTTCCGAGCGCACTTCCCAGCTGCTGGCCAAGGAACGCGAGATGATCGCGGACGTCTCACACCGGTTGCGCACGCCGTTGGCAGCACTGCAGCTGGACGCCGACGCGGTGGGATCGGGACCGGTGGCCGACCGGATTCGCAGCGCGGTCAGCACGCTGGGCCACGACGTGGACCGGATCATCCAAGCCCTGCAACCGGTCGAGGGCGAGTCGGCCAGTACGTGCGACGTGGCATCTGTGGTCGAGGCGCGGATGGCGTTCTGGTCCGCGCACGCCGCCGACCAGGGCAGGACGCTCGAGGTCGACGTCAACGAACCGGCCTGGGTGCCGCTGTCCCCCGATGCGCTGGGCGCGGTGGTGGACGCGTTGCTGGAGAACGTCTTCCGGCACACCCCGGCCGCGGCACCGGTCGGGGTGTCGGTGGTGCGGCACGCCGGGTGGGTGACGCTGGTGGTCGAGGACGGCGGCACCGGGGTGGCGGACCCGTCCTCGGCGTTGCACCGCGGCAGCAGCGCCGGCGGGTCGACCGGGCTCGGGCTGGACATCGCCCGTGCCGCCGCGGAGGCCACCGGCGGCACGATCCACCTCGAACGCGGCCGGCTCGGCGGGGCGCGCGTGCGGCTGCGGTTCGGGGAGGCCAACAGCCACCACTCACCCGCCAGCCCACGCGCCTGGAGATTGTGGCGAGGTCATCCCTGACGGGATGTCGAAACGGCGTCATCGGCTTCGACACATGTCTGTAAGCGGTACAGACATGCTTGGAGGACGCCATGACACGCCCGCCCGTCGTCGACTTCGACACCTGGCAGGCAGCCAGCGACGAACTGCTGGTTCGCGAGAAGGCGCACACGCGTGAGGGGGATGCCATCGCCGCAGCTCGGCGGCGGTTGCCGATGGTCGAGATCGACGGCAAGGCCGAAGTCGTCGGGGCGAACGGACCAGTGCCGTTCCTGGACCTGTTCGAGGGCCGCGACGAGCTCGTGATCTACCAGCACATGTGGTGGGACGGGACGCCGCACCAGGGCCAGTGCGAGGGCTGCACCCTCGCGGCGTCGCACCTGCAGAACGCCGCCTACCTGCACGCCCGCGGGGTCTCGTTCGCCATCGTGACCGTCGGCGCGTGGGCCGAGGTGGAGCCGTTCGTCGAGTTCATGGGCTACACCCAGCCCTGGTACTCGGTGCGGGACCTGCCCGCACCGATCGGGGGCGACATGGGCTACTTCTCGTCCTTCCTGCGCGACGGCGAACGGGTCTTCCTCACCTACCGGTCGACCGGGCGCGGCACCGAGCGGTTCGTCGGGTCGTTCGCACTGCTCGACATCACGCCGTACGGCCGCGGCGAGAGGTGGGAGGACAAGCCGGAAGGGTGGCCGGAGGGCCAGGACCCCTGCTGGTACTGGCGCACCGACGTGGACGGCAACGCCACCTGGGGACCGACCGGCAGGCCGGCCGCGCAGTGGAGCAGGCCCGGCGTGACGGCGGAGCAGACGCTCGGCCGCGACGGACACTGCCACTGAGCTCACCTGCCGGCTGACAACAGCCGGGCACACCGGATCAGCCCCAGGTGCGAGTAGGCCTGCGGGTGGTTGCCCAGCGCTCGTTCGGCGACCGGGTCGTACTCCTCGGGCAACAGCCCGGTCGGCCCGGTCAGCCGGACGAAGCTGTCGAACAACTCCTCGGCGTCGGCGTGGCGGCCCACCTTGAGGTAGGCCTCGATCAGCCACGCCGTGCAGAGGTGGAAGCCGCCCTCGTCGCCGGGCAGGCCGTCGTCGCGCAGGTAGCGGTAGACGGTGGGGCCGCTGCGCAGGGTCTCCTCGACCGCGACGACCGTGGCGCGGAACCGGTCGTCGGCCGGGTCGAGCAGCCCGGACAGGCCCACGTGCAGGGAGGCGGCGTCGAGGTCGGTGCCGTCGTAGGCCGTGGTGAACGCGCGGACGTCCGGGTTCCAGCCGCGGTCCAGCACCTCGGCGGCGATGACGTCGCGGAGGGTGAGCCAGTTCCGGTCCAACGGGCGGTCGAACTTCGTGGCCAAGGCGATGGCGCGATCGAGGGTCTGCCAGCACATCACCCGCGAGTAGACGCGGTGGCGCGGCACGTGGCGTTCTTCCCAGATGCCGTGGTCCGGTTCGTGCCAGCGGTGCGTCACGGCTTCGGCCATCGCGGTGACGACATCCCAGTCGCGGTCGTCCAGCCGGGCGCGGGCCAGCGCCAGGTCGTGGACGAGGTCCGCGATCGGGCCGAAGACGTCCAGCTGCACCTGCTGGTCGGCGAGGTTGCCGACGCGCACCGGTCCGGAACCCGCGTAGCCGGGCAGGCAGTCGATCACCTGCTCCGGTCCGAGTGCGGTCCCACGCACCGTGTAGAGCGGGTTCAGGTGTTCCGGTCCCGGGACGGTGGCGAGGACCTCGTGCAGCCAGCCGAGGAAGGCCTCGGCTTCCGCGGTGGATCCCAGCGACACCAGCGCCTGCACCGCCAGCGCGGCGTCCCGCAGCCAGCAGTAGCGGTAGTCCCAGTTGCGGACACCGCCGATCTGCTCGGGCAGCGACGTCGTGGCGGCGGCCAGCACGGCGCCGGTGTCGCGGTGGCACAGGGCGCGCAACGTGAGCGCGGATCTGCGCACCAGCTCTCGTTCGACCGCGGGCAGTTCGAGTGCCGCCGACCACACCGGCCAGTCGGATTCCACTTCGGACGGTGCGCCGAGCTGGAGCTCGAGGACGAACGGCGGGGCGATCACGGCGGTCGCGGTGCCGTCGGCGAGCTGCCAGTCGACGCCCGGCGAACGCAGGAAGATCGATGTGCCGACCAGGTGCAGGCCGTCCGAAATCTTTTCGAGCACCACCGGCGCCCGGCCGAAATCGGGGCGTGGTGCGAACTCCACGACCGCGGGCACCCTGCCTTCGACCGTTCGCACGAGCGATTCCGCCAAATGGTCGGTCACCTGCAGACCCGTCCAGCGGGTCTGGACCGTCATGGTGCCCGGTACGTACCGTTGACCCAAGGGAAGCTGGTGCTTCTGGGGCCGCACGGAGAAATGGCCGGAGCCACCGAGCAGCGCGGCGAACAACGCGGGCGAGTCCGGCGCGGGGTGGCACAGCCAGGTCACGTCGGCATCAGGGGTGACCAGGGCGAGTGCACGGCGGTCGGAGAGCAGGCTGTGCCGTTCGATCGGCACGGCCAGGCGCACCGGCAGGGCGGTGAGGGAGTCCGTCACAGCAGGAAAACTAAGTACGCGACAGGGCCATCCGACCTGAGTTGGTCAAGACTTAGGTCCGTCCTAAACCTCTTTTATTACATCAGTTTCGTATGCGTGGATTGTTCGCGTTGAGTCATCTCGATAGGGTCCGCGTATCAGTCCAGGGCATGACGTAAGGCGGCATTCTTTGATCGGGCAGCGTGGGCGACCGCCGTCGGACGCCGACCTGATAGATGCCGTCCGCGACGGCAAGGTCGAGGCTTACGGCAAGCTCTACGAACGCCACGTGCGTGCCGCCACCATCTTGGCCTTGCAGCTGTCCTCGTCCTCCTCGGACGCGGACGACCTGGTGTCGGACGCGTTCGCCAAAGTGCTCGCCGCACTGCGCGGCGGCGGCGGTCCGGGCGCGGCGTTCCGGCCGTACCTGCTGACGGCGGTGCGGCACGCGGCCTATGACAGAACCCGCAAGGAGAAGCGGCTCGAACTGGCCGGCAACATCGAGGAAGTGCCCGGCGCCGTGCGGGCGACGAGCGTGCCGTTCCGCGACAAGGCCGTCGAGGACCTCGACCAGACGCTGGCGGCCACGGCGTTCGCGTCGCTGCCCGAACGCTGGCAGACCGTCTTGTGGCACACCGCGATCGAGGGTCAGTCGCCCGGCGAGATCGCACCGCTGCTGGGACTCACCGCGAACGGCGTCTCCGCGATGGCGTTCCGTGCTCGCGAGGGTCTGCGCAAGGCGTTCCTGCAGGCGCACGTGGCTCAGGAGCCGGCCGAACGATGCCGTGCGACCGTGACGAAGCTCGGCGCGTGGACGCGGGGCGGGCTCAAGGGACGGGAAGCCGTCCAGCTCGACTCGCACATGGACGACTGCGCCGAATGCCGCAAGCTCGCGAGTGAACTGTCCGACGTGAACGGTGCGTTGCGCGGTCTTGTCGCGCCGATCGTGCTCGGGACGGGCACCGCCGGTTATCTCGCGGCCGCGGCGACCAAGGGCGCGGCGGTGTCCATCAGTGCAACGTCCTGGCTCGGTGTGGCCGCCTCGGCCGCGGTGGTCGTGGTCGTCGCGGGCTCCGGAGTCGTCACGTCGAACAACGAGCCGGGCACCTCGCAGGGCGCCGCGCCGGTGATCACGACGAGCACTCCGTCCGGGACCTCACCGGTCGGGACGTCGAGCTCCTCCACGCCGACCTCCGGCGCTGCGGCCACCGGAACCACCGCCGGCGCCGCGACCCCCGCCACCGATCCTGGCAGGACCACCGGACCAGGACCCACGACCACGGTGCAGGCAGCGCCGGGCGCGGCGAAGCTGTCCGGGAGCGCGCCGAGCACGTTCGCCATGTCCACCCAGGGCCCGCCCGACGAGATGACCATCGGCATCACCAACACCGGCACCGCGCCGACCGAGGTGCCAACGTTGACGTTGAGCCTGCCGGACAAGATCAAGACGGTCGGGCCCGGCAACGTGCCGGAGGGTTCGGTCGGCTGCCCGGCCGGCAAGGACACCGTCACGTGCACCGGCGGCCAGACGCTGGCACCGGGTCAGACGATCACCTTCAAGGCCCGGCTGCAGGCGGGACCCAAGGCGGGCAACGGGACGATCACCGGCACCGCGGGGCCGTTGACGATGACCATCAACGTGACGATCTCCTAGGTATTCCACCTCGGGCAGCGAGATCGCCCTGGGCACCGCACCATGAGCGGGTGGACGAGCTCACGGCGGCACTCACCGAGCTGGAGGCGCCGTTCCGCACGCTCGTCGACGACTCCGAGTGGGCGCACGCGAGCGTGGAAGGGCTCGTGCTCGACATCGGCACGTGGTGGACCGCCGACGCCGGCGCCCGCCTGACGCCGCACGTCACGTTCAGCGTCGCTTTCAGCGAGGCGGGCCGGTCGCAGGGCGCGGTGTACGTGGAGGGCTACCTCTGGACCGACGGCCACCCGGTCGCCGCCGCGTGGTGCGGGCTGCACGACCGGGTCGTCTACGGGCCGCGGGCGCAGGCGTACCTGGGAGTCGCGCTGGCGCCCCACTTCTGTCGCAAGGTCCAGCAGCGCAACGGCACCGCCGCAGTGCTGATGAGCAAGCACCCCAAGCTGTTGCCGTTGCTGCGCGATGGGTTGCCACGCGGTGCCGTGTTGCCGGGCGGAAAGCCCGGGCCGCGCTCAGTCGGTTCCTAACGCCGCGAACCGCTCGTCGGCTTCCCGCTGATGCCGTGCCGCCTCAACCGGATCCGCGACCGCCTTCGCCAAGTGCTTGTGCGCGTTGGCCGCCTCACGCCGGTCATCGATCCGTTCCGCCAGCTCCAACGCCTCGCGCAACGGCGCCAGGGCCTCCGCCGGACGTCCGGCCGCCGTGAGCACCTCGCCCAGGTAGTTCAGCACCACGGTCTCGGTCGTCACGTCACCGATCGCGCGCACCGCCGCCAGCGCCGAGCCCAACGCGTCCAGCGCCTCGTCGTGCCGGCCCATCGCGTGCAGGATCATGCCCAGCGCGCTCTGCGTGTCGGCCTCGTCGCGGCGGCTGCCCAGCTCCCGCATCAACGCGAGCGCCGACGTGCAGGCCTCCAGCGCCTCGTCGTAGCGGCCGAGTGCGCGGTAGATGTTGCTGACGTTGCTCATCGCCTGCGACTCGAGGTGCCGGTCGCCGAGCTGCCGCGCCACCGTGATCGCCTGTTCCAGCAGCTCCGCGGCTTCGGCGTGGCGTTCGATCGAGCGGTAGACGAGTGAAAGGTTGTTCAGCGTGCCCGCCACGGCCTGCAGGTCGCCCAGCTCGCGCAGCATCTCGATGGCGCGCTCGTTGTGGAAGATGGCGTCCTGGTACCGCGCGGTCTGCCAGAACACCATCGCGTAGTTCTTCGTCGTGATCGCGAGCGCCATCGGGTTGTCCTTCGCGGCCTCCAGCGCCAGCTCGTTGATCGTGGCCCAGTCGCGCGTGTGTCCGCGCACCATGCAGAAGAACGTCAACGCGCGCGCGAGCTGCCACGTGTGTGTGCGCCAGTCGCCGTCGAGTGACAACGCGACAGCGGCGACGAGCGTCTGGCGTTCGGTCTCCAACCACTCCACCGCGTGGTCGTAGTCGCGCAGCACGAGCCGCGACTCCGGCCGGTAGGTGATGTCGACCTCGTACTTGCGGGCGGCGGGCGACATCAGCCGGGTCGCCTGGTTCGCCGTGTCCAGGAAGTGGTCGAGCAACCGGGTCAGCGGCGCGCGCGACGAATCCACTTTGGACTGCGCGTACTGCCGGAGCAGGTCGTGCATCCGGTAGCGGCCGACCGTCGTCACTTCCAGCAGGTGCACGTCGACGAGGTCTTCGAGCATCCCGTCGCACTCCAGCAGGTCCAGCTCGCCCAGCGCCGCGGCCTGGTGGACGTCGAAGTCCGTGCCGTGGTGCAGGCCGAGCAGACCGAAGAGTGTTTGATGCCCCGCGGGGAGCTGGCCGAACGACAACGCGAAGACCGCGTCCAGTTCGGATAATCGTCCCTCGCGCAACCGCGTCGCGAGGTGCGCGGTGGTCCACGTCGGCCGGGACCTGAGGCGACCGGCCGCAAGTCGCACCGCGAGAGGCAACCGGCCGCACAGCTCGACGACCTCGCGCGCCGCTTCGTCGGTGCCGCGTTCGTCGCCCACGATCGTGGCGAACAGCTCCAGCGCCTCCGCCTCGGACAGCACGTCCAGTGTGAGCGTCGAGGTGCCCTCCAGCTCGACCAGCCGCGCCCGTGACGTGACCAGCACCAACGACCCCGGCATCCCCGGCAGCAGCGGACGGACCTGGTCGGCGCTCGCCGCGTTGTCCAGCACGACCAGCAACCGGCGCCGGGACAGCTCCAGCCGCCACAGCGCGGCCCGCTCGTCGAGGCTGACCGGGATCTCCTCCAGGCCGAGCGCACGCAGCAGCACGTCCAGCGCGTCCGTCGGTTCCACGGGCGCACGGCCCGCAGTGTGCGCGTGCAGGTCGATGAACAGCTGACCGTCCGGATACTCCAGCCGGTGCGCCAGATGCACGGCCAACGCCGTCTTGCCAACACCCGGCATGCCGTCGATCGCGGAGATCACCACGGCCGACCGCCCGGTCACGGCCCTGGTCAGCCGTTCCATCTCGGCGGCGCGCCCGGTGAAGTCCGCGACGTCGCGCGGCAACGTGTTCAGGGCGGGCCTCGGCTCGTCACCGCGCAACAGCCGTTGGTGCAGCTCCCGCAGTTCCGCACCGGGGTCCGTGCCCAGCTCGTCGGCCAGCAGCACCCGCACGTCCTCGAACGCCTGCAGCGCCTCGGCCTGCCTGCCCGCCCGCTGCAGCGCGTGCATGAGCTGCAGCCAGAGCTGTTCTCTGAGCGGGAACTGCGTGGTCAACCGCCGCAGCTCGGCGATCAGCCGCTCGCCCTGACCGAGCTCGATCGCCAGCCGCGCGTGCTGCTCGGCGACCGTGAGCCGGCGCTCCAGCAACAACGTCAGCTCGGCGACCAGCCGTGGTCCGACGGTGAGGCCGTCCAGCGCCGGGCCGCGCCACAACGCGAGCGCCTGCTCGTACCGGGAGACCGCCGTCCGGTGATCTCCCTGGCGCAGTGCCTCGTCACCGGACGCGCACAGCTGCGCGAAGACGTTGACGTCGACCTCGTCCGCGGGCACCGTCAACCGGTATCCACCTGGGACGGTGACCAGGTCGTCGAGCACGAGCTTGCGCAACGCAGCCACGTAGGTGCGAATGTTCGATTCCGGTGCCGCGGGCGGCGATTCCCACACCGCGGCACTCAAATGTTCAAAGCTGACAGTCTCGTTGGCGTGCAGGGCCAACGCTGCCAGCAGCGCCCGTTGCCGGGGCCCGCCCAGCCGCAGTTCCACGCCCTCACGCCAGATCTGCAGCGGCCCAAGAAGCCGATACCGCACTGACCCTCCTCGGGGGTGCATGGTGCCAGATGTGCGGTCGGCTGTGCGGAATTTGTGCAGACGTTCTTCGACACTTCTGACATGCCGCCACCAGCAGAAATACATCGCCGACTGATCATTTCGGACGTGCCCGTGCGACGCGCGGGAACCCGCCCGCCGCACTGGCGAGGTGAAGCCGCACGCTGATCGCCGACGCAAGACATCGGACCTCACCGCCACTCTTCAGCCATGGAGCCCCTCCGCAGCCTTGACTGGCAACGACACGCGGTCAGACCCACCTCAACTGTGGTCCGATGTTTAGTCGCGGCTCTACGATGACTGTCATGACCGAGACGGCGAAACGGCGCCCTGGGCCGCGCATCGAGGAGGTCGCGCGGGTGGCCGGGGTCTCCAAGTCGACCGTCTCGCGCGTGATCAACGACGAGCAGTACGTCAGCGCGAAGGCCCGCGAGGCCGTCCACGCCGCCATCGCGGAGCTGGGCTACTCCCCCAACCTGGCCGCGCGTGCGCTCGCGGGGAACCGGGCGAACGCGATCGCACTCGTCGTCTCGGAGCCGACCGGCCGGGTGCTGGCGGACCCGTTCTTCGCCGGCGTGCTGCGCGGAGTGCACAGCGAACTCGCCGGCCGGCACATCCAGTTGCTGCTGATGATGAGCCAGCCGGCGGACACCGACGACCTGGTGACGTACCTGAGCAGCGGCCACGTCGACGGCGCGCTGCTGGTGAGCCTGCACGGCGACGACCCGCTGGTGCCGATGCTGGCCGAGATCGGGCTGCCGGTCGTGTCCGGCGGCAGGCCGCTCGGGACGACGTCCGTGCCGTTCGTGGACGCCGACAACTTCACCGGCGGCCTCGAAGCCGCCCGGTACCTGGTCTCGTTGGGGCGCAAGCGGATCGGCACCGTCGCGGGCCCGAAGGACATGGCCGTCGGCGCGGACCGCCTGAGCGGCTTCCGGCGCGGCCTGAGCGAGGCGAAGATCGCCACCGATCTCGTGGCGCACGCGGACTTCACGCCGGAAAGCGGCGCGCAGGCGATGGAAGGGTTGCTGCGCAAGGCTCCCGAGCTCGACGCGGTGTTCGTCGCGGCGGACATCATGGCGCTGGGCGCGTTGCAGGTGCTGCACGCGCACGGCAGGCGCATCCCGGAAGACGTGGCCGTGATCGGGTTCGACGACTCGGTGTTCGCCTCGAGCACGACGCCGCCGCTCACCACGATCAAGCAGGACGTCGAGGAGCTCGGCCGCACGATGACGTGGCGACTGCTCGCCGAACTGGCCGGTGAGGCCGGGCTCCCGCCGTCGTTGCTGCTGCCCACTTCACTGGTGGTACGGGCGAGCGCCTGACCGGCTCACCGCTTCACTCGGTCGGCCCAATCTCCGGACACCCTCGGTAACGCCTGGCGCAACCCTCCGATGGTCAGGCGTACGAACGCCCACCCGAGGGAGCCTAACCGTGATCGAGAACTCGGCCGCCGGACTGGTGATGGTGCCCGGCGAGGTGACCGTGACCGTCACCGGTGAGGAGCACCACCAGGGCGCGCTGGCCCGGTACTCGGTGCCGGACGGCGTGACGCGGCACGTCGCGGTGCACCTGACGTGGTGCATGATCGCGGCCGGCAAGTACCGCGGTCAGCGCGGGATCGAGGTGCGGCTCGACGGGCAGCGCGTCGGTGAGCTGACTTTCCTGATGTCGCAACGGTATGCGCCGGTGCTGATGCACGTGGAGTCCGGCGGTGGGTCGACCGGGTGCGCGGCGCTGGTCCAGCGGGGCACCAACGGGTTGCTGCAGATCGTGCTGCGGATGCCGCGCGAGGTTCCTCGTGGCGCGGTGGTGCCGGTGGCGTCGGTGGCGTCGAGGCACAAGTGGGTGGCGCCGGTCGCGATCTCCGCGGCCAGCCTGTTGGCGTTCTTCTTCGTGATCGGCGTCATCGGCGCGGCGATCGGTGGTCCGTCGAAGACGAGCAACGGGTCAGCACTGACTACAACGGCTGCACCCACCACTACGACCACGACCGTAGCGCCGACCACCACCACAACTACGACCACCACCACGACGACAACGACAACGACAACGACAACCACTCCGCCGGCCGTCGCGCAGCCGAAGCCGCAACCCCAGCCCCAGCCGCAACCTCAGCCCAAGCCTCAGCCGCAACCGGCGCCGGCGCCCGCTCCGGCACCGCAGCCGAAGTGCGACCCGAACTACAGCGGCTGCGTGCCGATCGCGTCCGACGTCGACTGCGCGGGCGGCAGCGGAAACGGGCCCGCCTACGTGGCAGGCCCGATCCGCGTCATCGGCAGTGACATCTACGGGTTGGACAGCGACAAGGACGGCGTCGCCTGCGAGTGACGTGGTCGCAGCATGGGCTTGAACGAGTCGCGGTAGGCCCACGCCAGGTAGATCTCGGCGGCCGCGAGCAGCACGGCCATGATCACGCCGCTCGGTGCCAGCAGCACGTGGAACCCGAAGATCCCCACGATCAGCGGCGCCAGCAGGGCCAACGCCAGCGGCGCGAACCTGTTGGCCAGCAACATGATTCCGGCCAGCAGCTCGACCACCTTGGTGACCGGCATGATGAATCCGCTCTCACCGAGGGCGGTGGCGAACGCCACCGCCTCGGCCGGCATGCCGTCCGTCGACTGCGACCCCAGGCCGAAGAGCCCGGTGAAGCCGGAGAAGGCGAACAGCGCGCCGAAGAGAACGCGAACGGCAACGGTGAGGTACTTGATCGTCATGCGAACAAGCGTCGAACCTCCAGTTTGCTGGAGGTCAACGCGGTTCGCTCACCGCTGAATGAAGACGCTGTTCGCCTTGAACGTGATATCGGGCTGGCCGGTCTTGCCGTCGATCGGGTAGGGCCGGTGCAGTTGGTGCTGGCGAACAGGGACGCGGTCTTGGTGCTGTTGTTGTAGGCAGAGCGAACGCGCTCGCCCCAGCCGTGGTCCGCGAGGTCGACGCATGCGGACGAGCCGAGCGGGATGACGTTGAACTTGGCACCCTCGTAGTTGATCTGGTCCCACGCGCAGAACGCGTCGGTGTAGGTGCAGTCCGGTTCGGCGGCGGCGTGAGCGGCGGGCGTGACGGCGAGACCCGCCAGAGCGCACAGCAAAACGGCGATCTTCTTCATGAATCCTCCCCAGTTTCCCCTCACCTGGCACCACTCCCGCATCGCGCGGCCGGGTCAAGGCTTTGCGGTGTCGAAAACTTGGCAGAATGATCAGTGTGGAGATCCCTGACGAGGTGCTGCGCGCGGTCGGCCCGGACGCCGCGTGGTCGCGCGACCACGACGGATTGTCCGGCGACGTCTGGAAGGCGGGCACCAGCTACGTGAAGCGCGCCGGCGCGGACGAGCGCGATCGGTTGCAGTGGCTGGGCGAGCGCTTCGAGGTGCCGTCGATCGAGGCGTTCGCGGACGGCTGGCTGGTGCTGGCCGACGTCGGCGCACCGTCGCTGGCCTCGGTCGACCCGGTGCGGGCGGCGACCGTCATGGGCACGGTGCTGCGGGCGTTGCACGCGTTGCCGGTCGCGTCATGCCCGTTCGACGCACGGGTGGCCGTCATGCTGGAGAAGGCGCGGCGCAACGTCGAGGCCGGCCTCGTGGATCCGGAGGACTTCGACGACGAGAACCGCGGGATCACGCCTGGTGAACTGTTGGAGCGGCTGGTCGCGACCGCACCGTCGGACGAGGATCTGGTTGTGGCGCACGGGGACTTCTGCCCGCCGAACGTGCTGCTGCGCCCGGACGGCTCGACCGTGCTCATCGACGTGTCGCGGCTGGGCGTGTCCGACCGGCACCGCGACCTCGCGCTGGCGCACCGGGAGCTGGACGAGGAGGCCGCAGCCGCGTTCGACCACGCCTACGGCCTCGTCCCCCGCCCGGACCTGCTCGCGTGGTACCAGCTGCTCGACGAGTTCTTCTAAGCGCGCTCGTACGGCGTCTTCTCCCCCGCCTCGACCGCGAACGGCAGATGGTTGCCCGCAGGCGGCAACGGGCAGGTGGCGAAGTCGGTGAACGCGCACGGCAGGTTCGTCGCACGGTTGAAGTCGAGCACGACCTTGCCGTTCTCTCGCGGTGTCGCCGCGAGAGAACGGTTCGCCGCGTACGTGGTCACGCCGCTGGTGCCGTCCGTGAAGAGGATGCTCAACCCTCCGTTGCGTCCGTTGAAGGCCGTCAGCGTGTGCTCGGCGCCGTCGTGCGTGAACCGCACACGGCCCGGTGCCTCGTAGACGTGGCTAAGGCCCTCGACGACCGCGCCGACGGTCGTGGGGATGGGTGCGTCGAACGGTTCGTACACGCCCTCGAGCACCCACTGCTGCTGCGGCTCGTACGACGGCACGCCGCGGAAGTTCCGCAGCACCTCGGCCTTCGGGTCGTGCACGCGGATCAGATACCCGCCACGGCGCGCGATCTCGATCTCCACGTCGCCGGACTGAACGCGAGCACCGGGGCCGCTCTGGACGAGCTCGAACCGCTGCGGCTCTCCTCCGTTGCGCCAATACGCGGCGTCGTCGTCTTGCCACCACTCGCCCGGTAGGCCGTCGTAGGCGCGTGGGGTGGTCTCCAGCCAGTCGAGCGAGACGAGCGCGAGCCACCCGTACGGGTCGGCCAGGCTCTTCTCCCGCTCCGTCTTCCAGGTCTGCCAGTCGTCCGCGAAGCTCATATCCGTACCAACGGACCGGGGGCGAGCGAGCTTCCCGTTCCACTCCTTGAGACCCACCCGGGAGTCGAACCCGGTGTCAACGCTTTTGCAGAGCGTTCCACGGCCGTCGTGACGTGGGTCGTATCGCGCGTCCTGGGGTCGAACCAGGCACCCCAGGCTCATGAGGCCTGAGTGATCACCGGATCCCGCGCGTGGGGTGACCGACCGGACTCGCACCGGCTTCGACCAGGACCACAACCTGGCGCCTCGACTGCTTCGGCTTCGGTCACAGCTGCCCGTCGAGGACTCGAACCTCGATCTCCGCGTCCAGAGCGCGGCGTCCGTGCCAATTGGACCAACGGGCAACAAAAAAGCCGCCTCGTCGCTACGGCGACGGGACGGCTCCCCGGGACATGAGACTCATGTCGGGGAGCACCAGACCTGCTGATGACACATGTGCTGCAGCACGGCTGGCTCCTTTCTCCGGTTCGTCGCGATCACTCTGACGGATCGTGGGACACCGGTGCAACGCATTATTCGAGTGTTGAAAAAGTTTGCAGGATTACGGCTGGTTCTCAAGTAATCCTCATGTCGACTTGCGGAAAACTTTTGCAACGTCTTTCCTGGACCGCTGACACACCCCATCGGAAGGCTCAGGACATGTCCCAGGACTGGTGGCGCCACGCCGTCATCTACCAGGTCTACGTGCGCAGCTTCGCCGACTCCAACGGCGACGGCATCGGCGACCTGCCCGGCATCCGCTCGCGCCTGCCCTACCTCCGCGACCTGGGCGTCGACGCGGTGTGGATCACGCCGTTCTACGCGTCACCGATGGCCGACGGCGGGTACGACGTGGCGGACTACCGCGCCGTGGACCCGCAGTTCGGCGGGCTCGACGACGTGCGCGCGTTGGTCGACGACGCGCACGAGCTCGGCATCCGGGTGATCGTCGACATCGTGCCGAACCACAGCTCGGACCAGCACGAGTGGTTCCAGGAGGCGCTGGCCGGGCGTGGCCGTGAGCGCTACATCTTCCGCGAGGGCGTGGGCGACCAGCCGCCGAACGACTGGGAGTCGGTGTTCGGCGGGCCTGCGTGGACGCGGGTCGAGGACGGTTCCTGGTACCTGCACCTGTTCGCGCCCGAGCAGCCGGACCTGAACTGGGAGCTGCCGGAGGTGCGCGCGGAGTTCCGCGACGTGCTGCGGTTCTGGCTGGACCTGGGCGTCGACGGCTTCCGGGTGGACGTGGCGCACGGGATGATCAAGGCGCCGGGCCTGCCGGACATCGGGCACGCGGACCAGCTGAAGCTGCTGGGCACGGAGCCGTTGCCGTTCTTCGACCAGGACGGCGTGCACGAGATCCACCGCGAGTGGCGTGCCGTTGTCGACTCTTACCCCGGTGAGCGCGTGCTGGTGGCGGAGGCGTGGACGCCTTCCGCCGAACGCACGGCGCTGTACCTGCGTAACGACGAGATGCATCAGGCGTTCAACTTCCACTACCTCACCGCGGAGTGGAACTTCGAGGCGCTGCGGGCGGTGATCGACTCGTCGATGGCGGCCATGGCTCCCGTTGGCGCACCTACTACGTGGGTGCTGTCGAACCACGACGTGCAACGGCACGTGACTCGGTACGGCGGCGGCGAGACCGGTGTGCGGCGGGCGCGCGCCGCGCTGGCGTTGATGCTGGCGCTGCCGGGCTCGGTGTACCTGTACCAGGGCGAGGAGCTCGGCCTGCCCGAGGTGCTGGACCTGCCGGACGAGGTGCTGCAGGACCCGATGTGGGAACGCTCCGGCCACACCGAACGCGGCCGCGACGGCTGCCGCGTGCCGTTGCCGTGGGCTGTCTCGGGTCCGTCGCTCGGCTTCGGCACCGGCGGTTCGTGGCTGCCGCAGCCGGCGGACTGGGCCAAGCTCAGCGTCGAGGCGCAGTCGGGCGACCAGGACTCGATGTTGTCCTTCTACCGCAACGCTTTGCGCGTGCGCCGCGAACACCCGGCCCTCGGCGCGGGCGACGGCGTGACGTGGATCGACGGCCCCGCAGACGTGCTGTGGTTCCAGCGGGACAACTTCGCATGCGCGGTGAACCTGTCCGGCGAGGTCGTCTCGCTGCCGGATCCGGGCGCGGTGCTGCTGGCGTCCTCCTACTACGGCGTGCGCGACGGCCAGCTGCTCCTCCCGCCGGACACCGCACTGTGGTGGGAGCTCTGACCAGCACTTCCACTTGATCGTCAAAGCTGTCAGACCCCCTGGGTAGGTTCGTCCGCATCGGCGTCGCACCAACGCAGGGGGTCTTTCTGCGTGATCGCCGAAAAATGTCAGACCGGCTGAGTACGGTCGCCGACATCAACTCCGGAGCTAGCCCAGGGGGTACGGCAGTGCGCAGGTGGGAGCTCGTCTCGGGCAGCTCGGCGAAGTTCTGGGAGATCGACCAGGCCGGCCCGGCGGTCACCGTCCGGTTCGGACGCCTGCAGACCTCCGGGCAGACCCAGACCAAGGAGCTCGCGTCCGTCGAGGCGGCGGCAGCGCACGTCGCGAAGCTGGTGGCGGAGAAGGAGAAGAAGGGCTACGTGGCAGTCGGCTCCGCAACAGCCGCTCATCCCACCACCGCCCAAGCCACCTCTGCAGCACCCACCGCCCAGCCCACCACCGCCTCAACTGCCTCCACCACCAGCCAACCCACCGCCACAGCTCCCGTCACCGCCCAACCCACCACCGTCCAAGCCGCCTCAACTGGCCTCACCACCAGCGCCCAAGCCGCCTCAACTGGCCTTACCACCAGCGCCCAACCCACCACCACAGCACCCGCCGCCCAACCAACCGGCGCGGCACCCGCCACCGCCCAACCCACCACCACAGCACCCACCGACGCGGCACCCACCAGCGCCCAACCCACCAGCGCCCAACCCACCACTGCAGCACCGACCACAGTCCCCATCACCCCCGCGCCCGTAATCGACGAAGACACCTGGGTCATGCCCAAGGCCTGGCTGCGAGACGTGGTGCGGCAGCGCGGATTCGATCCGGCGCCGACCTTCTCCCTGGACCCCGAGCTGGCGGCGAAGGCCAGACAGCGACCGGTCAAACAACCCGCCACCCTCGACCGAATCCTGGCCGCCCCGGACTCGGACCCGGACATCGTGCAGGCCACCCGCGACCACCTGGCAGGATCGCCGAATCCCCTTGGCGCGGCCGCGATCGCGGTGATGACGACGCGCGACGTGGCCTCGGTGCACCACTGGATCGCCGACCACGGGGTGGCGTTCGCGGCGGAGGCGACGATCGAGAGCATCGGGTTGTACGCCGGCGCGAGGTGGCTTCCGGGCCGGTCGGGCTACAGCGATCCACACCTGTACCGCCACGGGGGCTCCGCAGACTTCACCAACGGGAGCGTGGACGCCCAGCTGCTCACGGTGCTGCGATACGCGCTGGCCGTAGCGGAAGACGCCGAGCGCGAGGCAGCGGAAACCGCGCTCGCCCGGCTGAGCCACCCCGACGCGGTGATGGCCCGCACCTACCTGGTGCCGGAGCGAGCCGACTGGTTCGACGAGGCGTGCCGGCAGCCGAACTCGGCGACCCGCTGGTGGCTGATTCCCTGCAGCGCCAGCACATACGACGAGTTCGCGCAGTCCGGGACAGAGTTGACCAACGGTGCGTACATCCTCCACACGGCGGTGTACGTGCTGGGGCCGGCGGTGGCGCCGTTGCTCGCCGCGGAGCTCGACCGCCCGTACCAGCAGGCAGACAGCCGCAAGCAGGTGCTGAAGGTGCTCGCCGCGCTGCCCACCGACGAGGCGTTCACGATCCTGCTCGACCGGCTCGCCGCCAAGTACGTGCGTCCGACGCTGCTGTCCGCGATGGCGGCGTTCCCGGCACGGGCGGCGCGGCTGCTGGCGGAGCGCGTCGACACAAACGCTGAACTCCGCCAGCTGCTGAGCGTGCACCTGACGACCCACCCGTACCTGGAGACTCCCGAGGGCTTCACCGCGGTCGACACCACGAAGACACCGGAAGCACCCGCGGAGGCGTTACCGGAGCTGCTGGCGTCGCCGCCGTGGCTGCACCGCCGCCCGCAACCGAAGCCGATGGTGGTGCCGGACCTCCCGGTGCCCGCGCCCTCGATGGTGTGGGAGCCCGGCGAGCGCGACGCCTGGCTGAACGGCGCCTACTTGGGCGACCACCACGACTGGCGACAGCTGCTGAAGCAGTACCTCTACAACAAGAGCCGCATGATCGCCGACAACCTCTTCCTGATGGCGCCCGAGAACGAGGTGCGGCACCTGCTGGCCGACTGGAAGCCGAACTACAGCTGGACCGCCGAGCGTTCGGGCAAGCGGATCGCCGCGCGGTTCGGCTTCGACGCCTTACCAGCGCTGCTGCACATCGCCGAGTCGAACGCCGGCGCCGGGGCGATCCTGCTGCCCTTCGCGAGCCCCGAGGTCGCCGCGGTGATGGCCGACTGGCTCGTGCGCCTGAAGCAGGCCAGGCGCGTCGCCGTCGACTGGCTCTCCCGCCACCGCGAGACGGCTGCGGGCTTCCTCATCCCCGCCGCCCTGGGCAAACCGGGCCCGGAACGCCGCAACGCCGAAGCGGCCATCCGCCAGCTCCACGGGATGGGCGTCGACGTCGCGGCGGTAGCGCCCACCGCCGAAGCGAGCGCAGGCATCGAAACCCTGCTCTCGGTGGACCCGGTCGACGTGCTCCCCGCCAAGCTGCCGACCATCGGTGAGTGGGCAGACACCCGGCTGCTGCCCCAAGTCCTGACGAGCGACCGCAAGCACGCCCTGTCGCCAGAAGCCGCGAAGCACCTGCTGATGACGGCGGCCCTGTCCAAACCGGGTGACGTCTACGCGGGCCTGCCGATCGCCCGCGACGCACTCGACCGCGATTCGCTGGCCGAGTTCGCCTGGACCCTCTTCCAGCGCTGGCAGGAGGCCGGCGCCCCGGCGAAGGAAGGCTGGGCCCTCACCGCACTGGGCTGGTTCGGCGACGACTCGACGGTCCGCGCCCTGTCCCCGGTGATCCGCAACTGGCCGGGCGAGAGCCAGCACGCCAAGGCCGTGACGGGCCTCGACGTCCTCGCCGACATCGGCACCGAGGTGGCGCTGTCCCACCTGAACAGCATCGCGGAAAAGGTGAAGTTCAAGGGCCTCAAGGCCCGCGCCCAGGCGAAGGTCTCCCAGATCGCCGCCGAGCTGAACCTCTCCCGCGACCAGCTGGCCGACCGCCTGGTCCCCCGCCTGGGCCTGGACGACGAAGCCTCGCTGGTGATCGACTACGGCCCGCGCCAGTTCACCGTGGGCTTCGACGAACAGCTCAAGCCCTACGTCCTCGACCCGGACGGCAAGCGCCGCAAGGACCTCCCGAAGCCAGGCGCCAAGGACGACCAGGACCGCGCCCCGCAAGAACACAAGCGCTACACGGCCCTGAAGAAGGACGTCCGCACCGTAGCGGCCGACCAGATCCACCGCCTCGAACGCGCCATGGTCGACCAGCGCACCTGGACCGCCGAGGAGTTCCACACGATCCTGGCCGCACACCCGTTGCTGTGGCACATCGTCCGCCGCCTGGTCTGGATCACCGACGAGGGCCGCTCGTTCCGCCTCGCCGAAGACCGCACCCTGGCCGACGCGAGCGACCACGAGCTCACCCTCCCCGACACCGCGACCGTCCGCGTGGCACACCCGGTAGACCTCAACGACTCCCTCGAAGCGTGGGGCGAGGTCTTCGCCGACTACGAGATCCTGCAACCCTTCCCGCAGCTGGGTCGCCCACTGCACCTCCTGACGCCGGGCGAGGACTTCCTGACGCGCCTGAAGCAGTACAGCGAACAGCAGTACGCCGTGGGCAAGATCCTGAGCCTCACCAAACGCGGCTGGGTCCGCGGCGAACCCCAGGACGCCGGCGTGGAGTGCTGGATCACCAGGCCGTTCCCGAGCGGCGGCGCCCTGGTCGCCTCCCTCGACCCCGGCATCGCGGTGGGCGCCGTCGACTACTTCCCGGAGATCGAGTTCACCGAGCTCTGGTACTCCACCACCGGCGACGGCTACTGGTCGTCCCACAAGCACGGATCGTCCACAGTGGACATCGATCCGATCACGGCCTCCGAGGTCCTGTCCGAACTGGAGTCCCTGCGCTCATGAGCCGGAACCCGACCTCAGGAGGTGGAGCAATGCACAGGTGGGAGCTCGTCTCCGGCAACTCGGCGAAGTTCTGGGAGATCGGCCAGGACGGGTCTTCGGTGACCGTCCGCTTCGGACGGCTGGAGACAGCAGGCCAGACCCAGACCAAGGACCTCGCGTCCCCGGAGGCAGCCGCGGCGCACGTCGCCAAGCTGGTGGCGGAGAAGGAGAAGAAGGGCTACCAGAGCGTCGAGGCGGGCGACCCGGCACCGGCCACCCAGCCGGTCACCCGAGCCACGGCGCCCACCCTCACCCAAGCCACCGAGCCTGCTGCCGACGAGAACACCTGGGTGATGCCCAAAGCCTGGTTGCGCGACGTGATCCGGCAGCGCGGCTTCACCCCGGCCCCGGAGTTCACCCTCGACCAGGCCAAAGCCGCCGAAGCCCGTCGGCGAACCCTCGAACACGCCGAAACGATCGAACGCGCCCTGTCCACCCAGGGCACCGCCCCCGACCTGGTCGAGGCCACCCGCGACCATCTGGCGGGCCGACCGGATCCCCTGGGCGCGGCGGCGATCGCGACCATCACGGACACCGGGCTGGAGTCGGTGCACGCCTGGATCGAAGACCACGGCGTGGCCTTCGCCGCCGTCGCGACCGTCGGGTTCATGGGCACCTCGTTCGAGCAGCACTGGCACGAGCGGCGGCAGAAGTGGACCAACACCCACCTGCGCCACCACGGCCGCTTCCACGTCGACCGCACCGCGACCGAAGGGCACATGCTGATCGCCGTCCGGTACGCGCTCGCGGTCGCCGACGACGCGCAGCGCGAGGAGGCGGAAACCGTGCTGGCCGGGATGTGCGGCACGTCCTCCGAGCGGGAGGTGCGGTCGTTCCTGCTGCCCTGGCGGGCGGACTGGTTCGACGAGGTGGCCCGGCAGTCCCGGCAGTCCTACCCGTTCAGCTGGTGGCTGGTGCCGTGCAGTGCCAGCAGCTACGACGACTTCGGCAAAACAGGTTTGTCGCTGCCCAGCGTGGCGTTCGCGCTCTACACGGCGGTGTACGTGTTGGGGCCGTCCATCGCGCCGATGCTCGCGGACGAACTCGACAGCGAGTACCAGGCCGCGGACAGCCGCAAGCTGGTGCTGAAGGTCCTCGCGGCCCTGCCCACCGACGAGGCGTTCACGATCCTGCTCGACCGCCTCGACACCAAGTACGTGCACCCGGCGCTGCTGTCCGCGATGGCCAACTTCCCGGCACGTGCCGCCCGACTGCTGGCAGAACGCGCAAATCAACCGGAAATGAAGCGGCTCCTGACCGCACACCTGCTGTCGCACCCGCACCTCGACGTACCCGAACAGGTAGCAGCGCTCCTCGCCGAGGACAAGGCAGAAACCCTGCCGGAAGCCACCGAGGACCAGCTACCACCCCTGCTGGCCTCGCCCCCGTGGCTCAGCCGCCGTCCGCAGGCGAAGCCGGTCACACTCGAAGATCTGCCAGTTCCGACTGCGTCGACAAACTGGGAGCCAGGCGAACGCGAGCAGTGGCTCGAGCAAGGCAGCGACTGGATCTCGGGCCACAACGACTGGCGGGAGCTGCTCAAGGACTTCCGCGCGGGCAACGTCGGCTACTACGAGAACGACCTCTTCCTCGTAGCTCCCGAAGACCAGGTGCGGCCGCTGCTCGCGGACTGGAAGCCGAGGTACGCCTACGGTGTCGAGGAGTGGGGCAAGCGGCTCGCCGCCCGCTTCGGCATCGACGCGCTGGCTCCGCTCGTGCGCCTCGCCCAGTCGAACCCAGGCTCAGGCGGGGTGATCCTGCTGCCGTTCGCCACCGTCGAAACAGCAGCGATCATGGCCGACTGGTTCGCCAGGACCAAGCAGCCGCGGCGCTGGGGCATCGCGTGGCTCACCAGGCACCGCGAGCAGGCCGCGCGGCTCCTGATCCCGGCGGCCGCGGGCAAGGCGGGCGTGGCGAGGCGCAGCGCCGAGGCCGCGATCAGGTACCTGCACGGCATCGGCGTCGACGTGGTGACGATCGCCGCGGAGTGCGGTGCGAAAGCCGTGATCGACGTCGTGCTGTCCGTCGACCCGCTCGACGTGCTGCCCGCCAAGCTGCCGACGATCGGCGAGTGGGCCGACCCCCGGCTGCTGCCCCAGGTCCTGATGAGAGATCGCAAGCTCGCCCTGTCACCGGAAGCCGCGAAGCACCTGCTGATGACCGCCGCTCTGTCCAAGCCGGGCGAGATCTACGCGGGCCTGCCGATCGCCCGTGAGGCACTGGACCGCGAATCGCTGGCCGAGTTCGCCTGGGCCGTGTTCGAGCAGTGGCAGAAGGCCGGCGCGCCGTCGAAGGAGAGCTGGGCGCTGAGCGCGCTCGGCTGGTTCGGCGACGACAGCACGGTTCGCGCCCTGTCGCCGCTCATCCGCAACTGGCCGGGCGAGAGCCAGCACTCCCGGGCGGTCGCGGGTCTCGACGTGCTGGCCGACATCGGCACCGAGGTGGCGCTGTCCCACCTGAACAGCATCGCCGAGAAGGTGTCGTTCAAGGGCCTCAAGAACAAGGCCCAGGAGAAGGTCACCCAGATCGCCGCCGAGCTGGGCCTGTCCCGTGACCAGCTGTCCGACCGGCTCGTCCCGCGCCTCGGCTTGGACGACGCCGCGACCCTGGTGATCGACTACGGCCCGCGCCAGTTCACCGTGGGCTTCGACGAGCACCTGAAGCCCTTCGTACTGGACCCGGACGGCAAGCGCCGCAAGGACCTGCCGAAGCCGGGCGCCAAGGACGACCAAGCCAAAGCCCCGCAAGAACACAAGCGCTACACGGCGCTGAAGAAGGACGTCCGCACGGTCGCGTCCGACCAGATCCAGCGCCTCGAACGCGCGATGGTCAACCAGCGCACCTGGACCGCGGAGGAGTTCCACACGGTCCTGGCCGCGCATCCGTTGCTGTGGCACCTGGTCCGTCGCCTGGTGTGGATCACCGACGGAGGACTGTCCTTCCGGCTGGCCGAAGACCGCACGCTGGCCGGCGCGAGCGACGACGAGCTCACCCTCCCCGACAACGCGACCGTCCGCGTGGCACACCCGGTGGACCTCCAGGACTGCCTGGAAGCGTGGGGCGAGGTCTTCGCCGACTACGAGATCCTCCAGCCGTTCCCGCAGCTCGGCCGCCCGGTCCACCTCGTCACATCGAGCGAGGACCTGCTGCCCACCCTCAAGAAGTACTGCGACGTGACGCTCCCGATCGGCAAGGTCCTCGGCCTCACCAAGAAGGGCTGGGTCCGCGGCGAGCCCCAGGACTCCGGCGTCGAGTGCTGGATCACCAGGCCGTTCCCGCACGGCGGCGCGCTCGTCGCCTCCCTCGAACCCGGCATCGTGGTCGGTGCCGTCGACGAGTACCCCGAGATCAGCTTTCCCGACATCTGGTTCTCGCCCAGCGGCGGCGGTGACTGGTCCGCGCCGAAGGACGCGCCGAGCACCTTCGACATCGACCCGATCACCCTCTCCGAGCTCCTTTCCGAACTGGAGTCCCTGCAGTCATGACCAGCACGCAGACGATGCAGCGCCCGCCCGCCGAGGTCCGTTACGCGGACGAGCTCGCCCGGCTCCGCGACGGCGACACCGCGCCCAAGCCGCCGGGCTGGGCAATGAGCCTGGAAGCCGCGCGCAAGTTCGTGGTGGGCGACGAAAAGCGGGGAATCAGCAAGAAGTTCGTCGGCGATCCGTCGCTTGTGGACAGAGCACTGGTCACGCTGGCCACCAGCAGAGGCCTGATGCTCGTCGGCGAGCCCGGCACGGCGAAGTCGTTGCTGTCCGAGCTGATCGCGGCGGCGGTGTGCGGTGAGTCGACGCTGACCATCCAGGGCGGCGCGGCCACCACCGAGGACCAGATCAAGTACTCGTGGAACTACGCGCTGCTGGTGGCGGAAGGGCCGTCGCCGCGGTCGCTGGTGCCGGCGCCGATGTTGCGCGGCATGGCCGAGGGCAAGGTCGTGCGGTTCGAGGAGATCACGCGCTGCCCGCTCGAGGTGCAGGACTGCATGCTGTCGATGCTGTCCGACCGCGTGATGGCGATCGGCGAGCTCAACGGGCCGGACGGCATGGTGTTCGCGCAGGACGGGTTCAACGTGATCGCGACGGCGAACACGCGCGACCGGGGCGTCAACGAGATGAGCGCCGCGCTCAAGCGGCGGTTCAACTTCGAGACGGTGTTCCCGATCGCGGACTTCGACACCGAGCTCGCGCTGGTCGAGCAGGAGGCGGCGAAGCTGCTGGAGCGTTCCGGGGTGCAGCTCGCACCGAAGCGGGATGTGCTGGAGGTGCTCGTCCGGACGTTCCGCGACCTGCGCGAGGGCAACGACCGGCTCACCACCGTGATGAGCACGGCAGAGGCGGTGTCGGTGGCGCACGCGGTGGGGCTGCGGGGGTGGTTCCTGCGCGGTGAGGCCGGGACCGCGGCCGACGTCGTCGAGTGCCTGGCGGGCACGGCGGCCAAGGACAACGCCGAGGACCTGGCCCGGCTGCGCAGGTATCTGGAGCAGCACGCACCGCGGCGCAGGGGCAAGCAGTGGCAGGAGCTGCACCAGGCCCGGCACCTGCTGCCCGGCTGATGGGGGCCGTGTTCGTCGGCGTCCGGCACCACAGTCCCGCCTGTGCCCGGCTGGTCGCCGCCACCATCGAGCAACACCAGCCCGCGTACGTCCTCATCGAGGGTCCGGCCGACTTCAACGAGCGCATCGACGAGCTGCTGCTGGGCCACGAGCTGCCGGTCGCGTTGTTCAGCTACTCGGACGAGCACGCGTCGTGGTCGCCGTTCTGCGACTACTCGCCGGAGTGGGTGGCGATCACCGCGGCGCGCCGCCACCACGCCGAGGTCAGGTTCATCGACCTGCCGGCGTGGCACCGGGCGTTCCACGACGTCACCAACCGGTACGCGGACGCCGAGCTGCGGTACGCCGAGGTCGTCGAGCGGCTGTGCCGGGAGTTCGCGGTCGACAACGTCGACGTGCTGTGGGACCACCTCTTCGAGTCCGAGCCGGACCCGGCGGGCCTCGACGAGTACTTCGACCTGCTGCGCGGTACGGCGACCGCGGACGACGGAGACGCGGCGCGCGAGGAGTACATGGCGCGCTGGGTGCGTGCGGCGGTCAAGCACGCCAACGGAAAACCGGTCGTCGTGGTGACCGGCGGTTTCCACACGCCCGCTCTCAAAGCGAAGCTGGAGGGCAGTACCGACTGGCCGGAAGTGCCTGACCGCGAGCGAGGCGCCAGTTACCTCGTGCCGTACTCCCACGCGCGGCTGGACGCGTTCACCGGCTACCAGTCGGGCATGCCGTCGCCCGGCTACTACCAGCAGGTCTGGGAGAACGGTGCCCAGCAAGCGGCGGACTGGCTCATCGAGTCGGTGGCGACCCGGCTGCGCCGCAAGCAGCAGCCGGTGTCGACGGCGGACCTGATCGCCGCGCACACCCAGGCAGGGGCGCTGGCCCGGTTGCGCGGCCACGAAAACCTTGCGCGCACCGACGTGCTGGACGGGCTGACCAGCGCGTTGATCTCCGAGGACCTCACCCAGCCGCCGCCGTGGACGCGGCGCGGCACGCTGCAGCCCGGCGCCCATCCGGCGCTCGTCGAGATGATCGCGGCACTGCGGGGTGACCGGGTCGGGCGGCTGCACCCGGACACGCCGGCGCCGCCGCTGGTCAACGCCGTGCAGGAGCTGCTCCGGGTGCACGGGCTCGACCAGGAGGGCAGGATCGCGCTCGACCTCACGGACGCGAACGCCCTGGAGCGCAGCAGGATCCTGCACCGGTTGCGGGTGCTCGGGGTTCCCGGCTTCGAGCGCACGAGCGGGCCGTCGCAGGGCGCGCAGCCGCAGTTGGACGAGCAGTGGACGCTCACGCCGGTCGAGGACCGGCTGGCCGCGTTGATCGAGGCCGCCGAGAACGGTGCCACGCTGGAGGAAGCGGCCGGTGTGGCGCTCGAACGGCAGTCGCGGCACGCCCACCTGGCACAGCTGGCGGGCATCCTGTTCGACGCGGTGCTGTGCGGGATCACGACGTTGTCCAGCAGGGTCAAGGAATCCCTGAACGAAGGCGTCCGGGAGACCGGCGACCTCGCCGCGCTCGGCCACGTGCTGACCGGTGTGCTCGGGCTGTGGCGGCACGACCGGCTGTTCGGCACGGCCAAGGACCCGTTGCTGGGCGCGGTGATCGACACGGGCACGACCAGGGTGCTGTGGCTGATCGAGGGCCTGCACGGCGGTCCGGCACCGGCCGACGCGAACCGGCTGCGGGCGATGGCGGCGACCAGAGACGCGGTGTTGCACGCGAAAGCAGTGCTGTCACTGGACACAGTGGACGTCACGGGCGTGGCGACCCGCGTGAGCAACGACGCGCAGGCGCCACCGGATCTGCGGGGTGCGGCGCTCGGGCTCGCGTGGACGCTGGGCACGCAGCCGGACGTGCGCAAGGTCCGCGGCATCGAGGCGCTCGGCGACTGGCTCGCCGGGTTGTTCGCGGTGGCCCGCGAAGAGGTGCTGGCGAGCCCGGAGCTGGTCGGCGTGCTGGACGAACTGGTCAGCGCGATGACGGAGGAGGAGTTCCTGGTGGCGCTGCCCGCGTTGCGGCTCGCCTTCACCTACTTCCCGCCCAGGGAACGGGAAACGATCGCGGCCACGGTCCTGCGGCACCGCGGCGTCGAGGGCGATGCGCGGAACGTCACCCGCCTCACCACCGATCCGCTGGTCGTGGCGGAGGCGCTGGCCGTGGAGAAGCGCGTCGATGCACTGCTGGTGAAGGGCGGCCTGGCATGACGGACATGGAACGCTGGCGGCTGATCCTCGGCGAACCGGCGACGCGCTGCACCGGCAGCCTGCAGGGCGACGGGGCACAGCGGGACGCCGCGCTGGAGTGGCTCTACGGGCGTGATCCCGAGCTGGCCGAACGCGGCGTGCGCAAGGGCGGCAACGAGGACTCGCTGCTGCAGACCGTCGACTGGCTCGACCAGGTGCACCGGCTCTTCCCCAGGGAGACGATCGAACGGCTGGAGCGCGACGCCGTCGAACGCTACGAGATCACCGATGTCGTCACGGATCCCGATGTGCTGCAACGAATCGAGCCGAACCCGGCGTTGCTGCGCGCGGTGCTGCGGACCAAGCACCTGATGAACCCCGCCGTCCTCGCGATGGCACGCAAGATCGTCGAGGCAGTCGTCCGGCAGCTGATGGAGAAGCTGAAGACCGAGGTGCGGCAGGCGTTCAGCGGCACGAGGTCGCGCCGGCCGAGCATCCACCGCAACTCGCGCAACTTCGACTTCCGCGCCACGATCCGGGCGAACCTGCAGCGCTACCAGCCGGACAAGCGCAAGCTGTCGATCGAGCACGCGAAGTTCTTCTCCCGCACCCGCAAGCACGTCGAGCAGTGGCAGGTGATCCTGCTGGTCGACCAGTCGGGCTCGATGACCAGCTCGGTGATCCACTCGGCCGTCACCGCGGCCTGCCTGTGGAGCCTGCCGGGCCTGAAGACGCACCTCGTCGCGTTCGACACCAACGTCGTCGACCTGACCTCCGACGTCACCGACCCGGTCGAGCTGCTGATGAAGGTGCAGCTCGGCGGCGGCACGGACATCGCGAAGGCCACCGCGTACGGGGCGAGCCTCGTCGACAGCCCGCGCCGCGCGATCGTCGTGCTGATCAGCGACTTCTACGAGGGCGGCAATCCCGACCACCTCGTGCGCACCGTGAAAAGCCTGTGCGAGCAGGGCACCCACGTCCTGTGCCTCGCGGCGCTCGACGAGGAGGCGAACCCGAACTACGACCGCGTGCTGGGCCAGCGCCTGGCGAACGCCGGTGCCCACGTCGGCGCGATGACCCCAGGCCAGCTCGCGGAATTCGTTGCGGAGAAACTCGCGTGACCAGACCAGACCTGCTCGCACTGACCCCGGACGCGCTCGCGGCACTGGCCAACCGCGGCCTCGTGAAACGCGCGATCAAGGAGCTCGACGCGGGTGCCGTCCCCGCGCTCGACACCGACCCGAGCGGCACGGTCCAGGGCAGGTTCCCGGACGGCACCACGACCACCCTGCCACCCGGCACCGCACTGGACGCGGCGCAGTGCAGCTGCGGCGCGGCGGGTGTCTGCCGGCACCGCATCGCGGTCGTCCTCGCCTACCAACGCACTGACAACTCCAGCACCCAGGCCGAACTGTGGTCGCCGGGCACGTTCACCGACGACGACCTGACGGCGTTGATGGGCGAGCGCACCCTGCGCCGAGCCCGCCGCGTCCTCCAGGCTGGCTACCGCGCCAAGCTCCGCCGCCCGACCGCCGCCGACCAGACCGCGCAAGCCGAGCTGCCCACCTGCACCGTGACGTTCCTCGTGCCCGGCGACCTGTCCTACGTCCACACGGACGCGGTCAACCGCGACGAGGCGACCGCGCTGGCAGTCTGGGCGTTCCGCGAGGCCGACGCACACGCCACGGACACCGTCGACGTGGGCGGATCCCCCACCACAGCAACAGACCTGACCGCGGTGACAGACCTGCTCGACCAGTTGCTGCTGGACGGCGCCACCAACGCGAGCGAGGTCCTGGACGTCGCGTGGCAACGCCTGCACCGCGACCTGACCGCCCAACGCCTGCACTGGCCGGCCGCGGTGATCACCGACCTGCTGACCCAACTGGCCGCCTACCGCCGGCGCAGCGCCGACTACGAGGCGGTCCAGTTCGCCGCGCTGCTCACCGAACTCCACGCACGCACCACCGCGACAGGCCCGCGTGCGGAAGTCCTCGGCTTCGACGAACCTGCCGAGACCCCGCTGCGCCGCGTCCGCCTGACCGCTCTGGGCGCCCGCCTGCGCAGCGCCACGACGGCAGACGTCTACTTCGCCTCGGGCGACGTGGTGCTGGTGCAACGCGACACCGCCCTGCGCACGAGCCAGAAGCTGGCCGCGTCGAACGTCGTCTCCGAGTCGGCGACCCGAAGCGCGAGCCGCGTGGTGACGCTGAAAACCAGCAGGGTCGCCAAAACCTCGCTCACGCCGATCGGCACGTCGTGGGACGACCTGCCGCGGGCGCTGGTGATCGACGACTACGCCGCAGCCGCCGACCGTCTCACTGAGCTGCCGCCGCGGCAGGTGCGGGCGAGGGTCGAGGCGGAGCTGGTCCGCGCGGTCCGGGTCACGGAGGTGACGGACATCGCCTACGACCCAGCGGCGCAACGTCTGACGGCTGTCCTCCTCCACCACGGCAGCAAGTGCCTCCTCGAGGCCACCCACCGTGCCGTGGCGCCGCACGCCCTCGACGCGCTGGCCACCGCTCTGCGCGCCAACCCGACCACGATCACCGGCGCCGTCCGCAGACACCGCGGCACCCTGGTCATCGATCCGGTCGCCGTCAGAACCGAGGCAGGCGTAGTGGTGCTCGACCTGGCGACAAACACCACCCCGCAACCGTTACCGCCAGGCACAAGCATCTCCGACCAGTTGAGCGCGGCAGTCGACAGCGCACTGCTGGTGTCAGCCGATGCGGCGCACCGAGGCCTGGACAACCTGACGGACAGCCTCCTCGCCCGCACGCGCGAGGTCGGGGCGCACCTGCACCGCGTGGGCCTGCGCACGGCGGCGGCCCAGGTCACGGCGTTCGCCGACGCCCCGGCCGCGGGCAGCTGGCTCAGCGCGCACCTGAGGTTGCTGGTCACCGCCGACGCTCGCTGACAACACGAACGCCGCCGGGTCGATGCGTTGCGACAACACGTAGTCCTCAGCGGCCTCGGCCACCCGCCCGAGCCGGTCCAGCACGTGCCCCCGGAGGTAAGCCGCCCGCGCCGCACCCCAGCCACCAAGCGACACACCACGCGTGTAAGCAGCAACAGCGTCTTCGAAGCGACCGCACGCCGCCAACGCGTCGCCGCGCAACGCCCAGGTCCGGTCGTCACCGGGGCTGAGCGCGACGAGCTCGTCGGTGTACCCGACCGCGCGCTGCCCCAGCCCGACGGCGAGGTGGGTCTGCACCAGGAAACAGTGCAGGGCATAGGCCTCGTCGGCCCACGCCAGCTGATCCGCCTCAGAACTCGGCGCGATCGACGTCAGAGCCTCCAGCGCCCGCCCGAGCAGCCGGTGCGTTTCACCGATGTCGCGCCGCACGTAGGGAACGGCGGCGATCGCCCGGTGCAGCCGCGCCCGGCACAGGGTCCCGGCGAACCCGTTGGGCGGCAGCTCCGACGACGCCTTCACCGCCAGTGCCGCGGCGGCCTGAAGAGACGTGGAGTCGGCACCACGAGCGGCACAGCGGAACGCCACGAACAACGCCAGCTCCAGCCGCACAGCAGCGGGAAGCCCGGACCGCGCGCCCCGCAACGCCATCGCTTCCACCACGGAGGCCGGCACGTGGCAGCGCAACACGGCGAGTTCCTCCATGGCGAGTTCGGGTGAGAGCACGTGCCGCCGCGCGTCGATGACGGAAAGCCCGATCACGGACGCCGCGCGTTGCGGATATCCCAGCCGCAGCAACAGGTCGCAGGCGACGCGGCGTTCGGCCGTGCGCAGCGAGCCCGCAGCGCGTTCGTGCACCCGCCACCACAGTTCCGAGGCGAGGTCGACGGGGAACGACGTCATGTCCGCGCCCACTCCGTCGAGCCGTCCCCAGCTCGCCGCCGTCAGCAACCGCAGCTGGGCGGACGGCGGCGGTTCGAAGCGCGGCACGCCGGCCGAGGTACCCGTCACGAACGCCGACGCCATCGCGTGGGTGATCCGGGCGTGCAGCGGCGAGGCCTCAACGGGAGCGGACAGGCCCGCGTAGACACCACAGGCGACGGGAACCCGGGCGGTGAGCAGGGCGCGCAGCCGGGTGGCCAGCGCGCGCGGGCTCGGGTCGGTGCGGTACCGCGGCAGCGCGGTCATGCGGGCCTCCCACCTCTAGTTGAGCAGTTCCCAGCCACGTCTGGTCAGGCGGTGACGGACCGACCGGCCGTTGCGGTGGGTGGACACGAACCCCGCGGTGCGCAGGGCGGTCGCGTGCTGCGACGCAGTGGGCAGGCTGATGCCCACGTGCTTGGCGAGCTCGGTGGTGGTGCGTTCGGACGTCAGCGCTCGCAGCACCAGCGTCCGGGTGCGGCCGAGGGCCAGTTCGAGGCTGGCGCCGCTCGGTTGCGGCGTCGCCACCGGGTAGAAGAGCAGCGGCTGCGGTTCGGCGAACATCGACACCGCCGGGCGGGTCAGCCCGTGCAGCACCGGCACGATCAGCATCCCGGTGCCGCGCAACGAGATCTCGGTGTCCCAGGACAGTTCGACGTGCAGCCCGGGCGAGGTCCACGAGATCGACGGGTGCAGGTGGCCGAGCAGGTCCCCCAGCCCGCGCGACACCGCCTGCGACGACCGCAGCCGCACCTCGGCGTCGAACGCCTGGCGGGTCTCGTGCCAGCTGTTGCCCAGCAGGTCGCGGAAGCCCGCGTTGAGCGCCGAGCGCAGGTCCTGGCGCGAGGTCGGCGTGCCGGCGGCGAACGACCGCAGCCACGGCGACGTCGTGCCGAGCATGCTCGCGATCTGGTCACGCACCCGTGTGGACGGCACGTCCAGCACCTGACGCACGGCCTCGTCGAAGTCCGCGCGCGCGGAGTTGAAGAAGTCCGGGATGAACCGTCCGGGCCGGACCAGCTCGGCGAGCGGGCGGATCTGCGGGAGCAGCAGGCGGTCCCAGCTACCGCTGTGCACGGTGAACACCAGCTCGTACATCGGCAGCGGTGCCGACGCGAACCGAGTTCGCGCGAGATCTTCCAACTCGAACAGAATCGTCAACCCGCGGCCCTTGGGCGCGGATTCGGACAACACGATCGGCATTTGCTTCCCCCCGGAGTGCAGCAACCACTTCCGACGGTACGCAGATCTCGTTGTCCGGTGTCAGAGTTGTTCCACTTGACAACGTTCGGTGGACAACCTCAGACCAGCGGCCCGGACTGCTCGGTGAGCTTCAGCAGCAGGTCACGGGTGTGCTGCCGCTCCTCGGGCGTCTCCTGATCACGCCACAGCAGATCCGCCAGCGTCACTCCGTCGAGTGCACGGGAAATCAGGTCGGCACGTTGTGGATGCAGCCCGTCGGAATCGGTTTGCTGACGCCAGCGGGTCGCGGCGACGTCCATCCGCTGCTGCAGTTCCGGAACGCCGAGCAGGGCCGTTACGACAGACGGGTGAGACCACAGATCGTCCGGCGTGAACGTGGCACGAATGTGCGCGCGGGTCCACCGGCCCGGCATGTCCTCCGGTTCGAGCAGGCTCACGACGATCGCGTCGTACCGGTCGAACCACTCGTCGATCAGCCCGACGAGCAAGGCCTGCTTGCTGCGGAAGTGGTGCAGCAGGCCGCCCTTCGACACCCCCGCTTCCTTGGCCACCGCGTCAAGGCTGACGTTCGGCCCGTGCGCGATCAACGCGCGCGCAGCCGCCTCGATCACTTCACGGCGAGTGCGGGGCGCGTTGCGCTGTTCTCCGGGCATGTGATCAACCTAGCGTTTGCCTAACCGACCGTCCAGACGGTACGTTAGCTAACGGACCAGATGGTCGGCTAAGGGGGATCTCATGCGGAAGTGGGCAGCTCTGGGCGTGCTGGCGCTCGCCCTGTTGCTGATCGCCGTCGACGGCACGGTGCTGGCCCTGGCCATCCCGGCGCTCCAGCACGAACTGGCGCCGTCCGCGGCCGAGGTGCTGTGGATCGGCGACATCTACTCGTTCGTGCTCGGCGGCCTGCTCGTCACGATGGGCACGCTCGGCGACCGCATCGGCCGCAAGAAACTGCTGCTCACGGGCGCCGCAGGGTTCGGAGCAGCCTCTCTGCTGGCCGCCTTCGCCCCGTCCGCCGGCTGGCTGATCGTGGCTCGCGCGCTGCTGGGCGTGGCGGGCGCGACGATCATGCCGTCGACGTTGTCGATCATCCGCAACCTGTTCACCGACCCCGCCGAACGCACGCGGGCAGTGGCCGTGTGGGCGGCGATGGCCACGGCCGGCGCCGCGCTGGGCCCGCTGGTCGGCGGCGCGCTGCTGGAGCACTTCTGGTGGGGCTCGGTGTTCATCATCAACCTGCCGGTGATGGCGCTGCTGCTGGTGTTCGGCGCCTGGTGGCTGCCGGAGTCGCGCGACCCGGACCCCGGCCCGTTCGACCTGGTGTCGGCCGCGTTGTCGGCGGTCGGCGTGGTGCCGCTGGTGTACGCGATCAAGGAGGTCGCGCTGGTCGGTCCGACCTGGAGCGCACTGGGAGCGGGACTCGTCGGCGTGGCCGGGCTGTGGTTGTTCGTGCGGCGGCAGCAGTCCTCGAAGCACCCGATGTTCGACGTGGCACTGTTCCGCAAACCGGCGTTCAGTGGCGCCGTGGGCGCCAGCATGATCGCGATCTTCGCGTTGACCGGGCTGGTGTTCTTCCTGTCGCAGTACTTCCAGAACGTGCTGGGCTACTCGCCGCTGCAGGCCGGTCTGCGGGAGCTGCCGCTCGGCATCGCGGGCATGGCGGTGATCGTGGTGATCGGGCCGGTGGTGCGGCTGCTCGGCGCGGGCCGCGCGATCGCGCTCGGCCTGCTGGTCAGCGCGGCCGGCCTGGCGATCGTCGGGTTCTCGGCGGAGTACGCCGCCATCGCGGTGGCGTTGGTGATCATCGGCGCCGGCGTCGGACTAGCACTGACGTTGACGACCGACGCGGTCGTGTCGGCCGTGCCCGCGGACAAGGCCGGTGCGGCCTCGGCGGTGTCGGAAACGGCGTACGAGCTGGGCGCGGCGCTGGGCATCGCGGTGCTCGGGACCGTGCTGTCGGCGTGGGCGCGCACCGGCACGTTCACCGAGGCGATGCAGGGGACGTCGCTGGTGGCGGCCGGACTGCTGGCGCTCGCCTCGCTCGTGGCGTACCGGCTCATCCCGAGCAGGACCAAGGAACTCGTCAGCCGGTAGGCACGCAGATCCGTCCAGGAGATGCAACGTCACCGCGGACGTGCCGCACGTGTTCCAGACGTTCACCGGCGTGCTCGACGAGGCCGGCGACGCGCTCGACCGCGCGGCGCTCTTCCTCACCCAGAACGTTCGCGCGACGCCTCGGCCAGCCGTTCGTGCAGACGCTCCCTGACCTGGTCCGGGGTGTAGGCGGCGCGGCGGCGCTGGTTGCGGGCCACGACCACGCCGCTCGCCGCCACGCCCGCGAATGCGGCCAGACCGATCACCTTCCACAGCTTCATGTGCCTAGGCTAGTGCGCTATGGCGACATCACTGGACCGAGCCGTGGAGATGACCCGCACCGGTGACGTGTGGGTGTTCCGCGGCCGCAGCGCCGCGGACCGGGCCATCCAGACCATGACCAACAGCCCGGTCAACCACGTGGGCATGGCGATCGTGCTGGACGACCTGCCGCCGTTGATGTGGCACGCCGAGCTCGGCAAGTCGCTCAAGGACATGTGGACCGGCACGCACCAGCGCGGCGCCCAGCTGCACGACCTGCGCGACGCCGTGGTGACGTGGCACGACAAGTACAAGCAGCGGGCGTGGCTGCGGCAGCTCGATCACCCCGTGACGCGCGAGATGGAGGACGCCGCGCTGAGGGCGGTCGCGCGGCTCGACGGCACGCCGTTCCCGTCGACCGCCAAGCTCGCCTCGCGCTGGATGCGCGGGCGGGTTCCGTTGCGGCCCAAGGGAGAGGCGACGCTGGAGAGCGCGTTCTGCGCGGAGATCGTGGCCGTGACCTACGAGGAGATGCGGCTGCTGCCCAAGCGCAGGCCCAACTGGTACGACCCCGGCAAGTTCTGGAGCGGCGACGACCTCGAACTGCTCGGCGGCGCCAAGCTCGGCCCGGAGATCGAGATCGTGGTCATGTGAGCGACGCTGCGAGGCGTCGTCCAAGAACTGGCGTTGCAGCCGGAACGAGCGCTCCAGGCGGTCGAGCATCGAGTTGAACTGGCGCGCCAGCGCGGCGACGTCGTCGTTGCCGGACACCGGGATGCGGCGGGTCAGGTCGTCCTCGGTGATCTCCGCGGCGGCGTGCCGCACCATCCGCACCGGCACGAGGATCACGCCGGCCACGAACCACGCGATCAGCGCCGCGATCAGCAGGCCCGCCAGCGACACCAGCACGAGCACCCGCACCGTCGAGAGCACCGGTGCGTGCACGCCGTCCTCGAAGTAGCCGGTCACGAACCACAGCTCGGAGCCGCCGACCGCGTGCACCTTCGCCCAGCGGAACGGACCGGCCGACGTGGCCACCACACCCCACGACGCGCCGGACGACGTGATCACACCCAGCGCCGCGCGGTCGTCCTCCAGCGCGTACGTCATGTTCGAGCGCTGCACCAGCGGCTTGCCGGCCACCGGCACGGCGAGGCGGACCTCGTGCTCGTCCGGGTACTGCAGGCGCATGTGGGCCTCGGCGACCGCCCGCGCGTCACCGGTGTGGGATTCGGCGTAGCTGCTGAACTCCCGCGTTTCCTGTTCCAGGGCGCGGTTCAGCCGGTCGTCGACGTCGACCAGCAGGAACCGCCACACCACGACCACGACGGTCGCGAGGACGAGCGTCATCAGGCCGAGGAGCCAGCACATGATCTTCACGCGTGCGGGCACGTCAGTCGTCCTCGTCGTCTTCGACCGGCGGTGGCGGCGGCAGCACGGAAGTGGGGGCAGGGGTCGGCGCAGGAGTCGGCACAGACGTGGGCGCCGGGGAGACTGAGCGTCCTATCTGGACCTCCGGCGTGCGCACGTCCGGTGGCACCGGCCGCACCACGGTCAGCACGAGCAGCACAGCCGCGACCGCGCACGCCACGCTGAGCACGGCCACGAGGACCGTGCCGGTGCGGGCGGACGGCAGCATGCGACTGAGCCTGCCGGTCGAGTCCGAGTCCTGCATGAGACCAAGATGAAGATCTCTTCATCTGTCCGCAAATCGACTGATAACCATCAGCCTCTTGACCGGGACGATTCGGTCCCAACACGATGAGAGCGGTCTCACACTGGGAGCTGACAACGATGTCACGACTGCTCGCGCTCGTGCTCGCCCTGCTGTTGCCCGCCGTGCCCGCCACCGCCGCACCGTCGTCCTGGACCGTCGCCGGACCAGGGCAGGTCACCGCCAAAGTCACCCTGAACAGCGAAAACGTGACGCTGGCCGTGCTGCGACAAGGCAGAACCGTCCTGCAGCCCGCACCCGTCGGCCTGACGACCACAACCGCCGACCTCACCAGGGACCTGACGTTCACCGGCCGCTCTGACCGCGTTGTCATCGAGCGCTACGAGATGCCGCACGGCAAACGGCTGCAGCGCGCCACCCGGATGACCGAGACGCGGCTGGGCTTCCGCAACTCCACCGGCACCTTCGACCTGGTCGTGCGCGCGGCCCCGGACGGCGTCGCCTACCGCTACGTGCTGCCGGACGCCGCCACGGTCACCGGCGAGGCGTCGAGCTTCACCGTCGCCGCCGACGCGAAGGCCTGGCTGCTCCCCTACAACGCCTGGTACGAGGCCAACCGCGTGCGCACGACCGCGGGTGCGGCGACCGGCGACTTCGGCTACCCGTCGCTCTTCCAGACCGGCAGCGACTTCGCGTTGCTCACCGAGTCCGATGTGGACGGCCGCTACTCCGGCAGCAGGCTGCGCAAGACCGGTACCGGCTTCCAGGTCGTGCTCGCCGACGCCCAGGTCGAGTCGACCGGGACCACGCCGTGGCGCACGGCGATCGTCGGTGATCTGGCCACCGTCAGCACGTCCACGCTGGTGGACGACCTGGCCACCCCCGCAGGCCACCAAGACCGGAGCTGGATCAAGCCGGGCAAGGTCGCCTGGTCGTGGCTGAGCGAGCACTCCAGCCCTGGCGACTTCGCGCGGCAGAAGCAGTACGTCGACTTCGCCGCCCGCAACGGCTGGGAGTACTCGCTGGTCGACGAGGGCTGGAGCGCGCAGTGGGTGCCCGAGCTGATCCGCTACGCCCGTGCGCAGGGCGTGGAGATCCTGCTGTGGCTGCGCTGGAGCGACCTCGACACGCCGGAGGAACGCGACACCGTGCTGCCCAGGATCAAGCGGTGGGGCGCCAAGGGCGTGAAGCTCGACTTCATGGAGTCCGACTCGCAGGCCCGTTATCGCTGGTACGACGCGGTTCTGCAGAAGACGGCCGACCTGCGGCTGATGGTCAACTTCCACGGTTCCACCATCCCGCACGGCCTCGCCCGCACCTGGCCGCACGTGCTGACCATGGAAGGCGTGCGCGGCGCCGAGAACTACCCGCCCGCCGCGAACAACCCCGTGCAGTTCTTCACCCGCAACGTCGCCGGCTCGATGGACTACACGCCGGTGTCACTCGAAACCGGCACGAAGGAGGCCTCGATCGCGCACGAGACCGCGCTGCCGGTCGTGTACGAGTCGGGCTGGACGCACTTCGCCGACAAACCCGAAGCGTACGACCGGCATCCGCAGGCGTTGCGCTACCTCAACCAGGTCCCGACCGTGTGGGACGAGACGCGGCTGCTCGACGGCGACCCGGACACGCACGCCGTCGTCGCGCGCCGCAACGGCGACCGGTGGTTCGTCGGCGGCATCGCGACCCAGGAACGCACGCTGAAGGCCCAGCTGGGCTTCCTCGGCGGCGGGCAGTGGCTGGTGGAGACGGTCCGCGACCCCGCCGACCGCAGCGACGTCGTGCGCGACCGGCAGATCCTGCGCAACACCGCCACCCTCGACGTCCCGGTGCGGCGCAACGGCGGGTTCGCGGCGGTTCTCTGCCGCGACTGGCCAGGGCGGCAGACGTGCGACCAGCCGATCCGCCAGGTGCCGAAGACGACGCTGACCGTCACCCCCACGTCCGTCGACGCTCCGGTCGGCTCGACGCTCGAGGTGGGCGGTACGTTCACCAACGGCTCGCAGGAGATCCGGGATGTCGTGTTGAAGGCGGTGGCACCAGAGGGGTGGACGGTCTCCGGCCCTGCTGTTCAGCGCCGGAAACTCGCGCCGGGCGAGTCCATCAGCGGACGGTGGCAGCTGCGGGTGGGCACGCAGATCGGCGTGGTCGACGTGCCGATCGTCGCGACGTTCGCCGGCGTGCACGTCGAGCAGGCGGTGCGGGCGTTCGTGCCGCCACCGGTACCCGCGAACGGCGCCCAGGTGAGCGGCTTGCCGTTCATGAGCGAGACCAACGGGTGGGGCCCGGTCGAACGCGATCGTTCCAACGGCGAGAGCTCCGGTGGCGACGGCGGCCCGCTCTCCATCGGTGGCGTCACGTACGCCAAGGGCCTTGGCGTGCACGCACCGTCCAACGTCGAGGTCTACCTCGGCCGCGGCTGTGAGCGGTTCGGCGCCAAGATCGGCCTCGACGACGAGACCAGCGAACCGGGTTCGGTGGCGTTCCAGGTGTACGGCGACGACAAACCGTTGTACGACAGCGGTGTCCTGACGGGCAAAGGTGCAGCCATCCCGATCGACGTGGACGTCACCGGCGTCCGGATGCTGAGCCTGCGCGTCACCGACGGTGGCGACGGCCGCAACTTCGACCACGCGGACTGGGCGGAGGCGGTGCTCGCGTGCTGATCAATCCCAAAATAAGTCGCAGACAGTTCTTGTACGCCACAGGTTTGCTGGCTGCCGCACCACACGTCTCGCTGGCTCAAGTGAAAGACACCTACTACGAAGTGTTGCTGCGGCACACGAGGTGGGCCGAGACGCAGTACGACCCGGTCGCGGGCCGGTACCGGCGCACCGACTTCGGGTTCGCGGTCGTGCTCGGCAACGCCGTTCTGCTCACCCGCGGCAACTACGACGCGGCACTGGCGGGCATCGAGAAAGACGTGTTGCGCCAGCACACTCTCGCCACCATCAAGCACTTCGCCGCGAGCAATGTGCTCGCGGGCGGCACCGAGTGGGGCAAGACCTTGTTCTGGGACACCACGTTCCAGTCGTACTTCGTGCTCGCCGCGCGCCTGCTCTGGCCGGACCTGGACGCGGCAACGCGCTCGAACGTCGAGGCGATCGCACGCGGCCAGGCCGACTACACGACGTCGCTCGGCACCGGCAACGACCCGCGTTCCGGCAGCTGGACCCCGAACGGCCTGACGGGCGGTTACCGCGGCGACACCAAGCTGGAGGAAATGGGCGTCTACGCCCAGGCCATCGCTCCCGGCCTGGCCTGGCACGGCGACGGACCCGGCTGGCGCGAGGCGTTCGGCCGGTGGAGCCGCAACGAGGCCGGGCTGCCGGCCGCCGACCTCGCCAATCCCTCCACAGTGGACGGAGTGCCGATCTCGGCCAACATCGCCACGAACCTCCACGACACGTTCATCGTCGAGAACCACGGCTCGTTCGGCCCGCACTACCAGTCGGAGCTGTGGCGCACGTCGGGCCGCAACGCCGTGCACTTCCTGCTCGCGGGCCGTCCGCTACCAGAGGTACTCGTCAAGCAACCCAACGGTGAGCTGTTGTGGCGCACCATTCTCGCCACCATGAGTGACGCCGGCGAGCCGCTCATGCCGATGGTCGACGACCGTGAGCACCTGTACGGCCGCGACGTCATCCCGCTCGCGTTCCGCTCGACGGTGTTGCGCGACCCGATGGCGGCGCACGCGGAAGCAGCACTCGCGTCTCGGCTGCTCGCCTACCAGGCACATCCGCCGGTGCACCGGCTCGCGAAGTTCTCCGGTGAGGCCAAGTACGAGCCCGAGGCACGCGCGGAGCTCGCGATCAGCTACTTGCTGCACGAACTGCGCCCGCCGGTGGCTCCGGCGCCGGACTTCTTCGCCCGCGCCGCGCTGGCGATCGACCACGGTGCCGAGCCGGGTCTGCTGGCCCACCAGTCCGCGGCGGCGTGGGCGGGCACGGTGACCAAGCGGGGCTTCACGAAGTTCGCCTGGCAGCCGGCGCACGACGACTGGCTGTTCAAGATCAGCGGCGCAACGCCGATGCTGCTGCCGTCCTCTGCTGTCACTCAGCGCAATGCCGTTGTACATCAGGAGATTCGGGACGGTTTCGACGGCACGGCGAGCTTGCTGACGTTCGCGGACGGGTTCGCCGGTACCGCAACGCTGCCGACCGGCACCGTCGTGTGCGCGCTCCCCCGGCCTGGCCGGGTGGACGTGCACAACCTGGCCATGGCGGGGATGCCGGGCCTCACCGGGTCCCGCACGTACACGGGTGCCGCGGGCCGGGTACAGGTCAAGGCGCGTGAGGCGTTCCGGGTCGACGAGATCGCGTTTCCGGCGGTGTCCGCACGGCACGTTCGGATGGTCGGGATCAGGCCGCATCCCACGTACGGGTACTCGTTGTTCGACTTCGAGGTGGACGGCTCTCGCGCACAGGTGACCGCGGCGTCGTCATTCGATCCTGGCAGGGAGCCTGCCAAGGCCACGGACGGTGATCCGGCCACGCGCTGGGCGGTCGCACGCTCCGAACGCGGCCGCGCCGACAGCTGGCTCGCTGTTGACCTGGGAGCTGCCGCGACGGTGAGCCGGGTGCGGTTGCGTTGGGAGACAGCGGCTGCGGGCGCATACCGGATCGAGACCTCGTTGGACGGCGCCGGATGGACGACGGCGGCCGAGTACCCGCGGCCGGACCTCAGCACGGTGGGCTGGCTGGACGTGGACGGACGGGCGGGGTTCGTCGCGCGGTCGGGCGAGCCGATCGTGGTGGAGGGCGACACGATCACCGTCCCCTCGGGAATCGTCGAAGGCCACGTTCGTGCTGACCTCAGGGCGATTGCGGCGGAACCGCCACCACAATGTCCTCCCTCGGTGCGGGCGAGCACAGCCGACGGCTTCCTCACCCTCTTCAACCTGTCGAACGCCGACGTCACCGGCACCATCCGCCTCCACGGCACCCGGCTGTACCGAGGCACCCAGCGCACCACACCCGACGGCACCGAATACGCGCTCACCCTGGCCGCCGCCACCGCCCGGATCGAGGCACCGTGGTTCACCGCGCGCGGCATCCCCGCAGGCGTCACGGCGATCGTGCACGACGCACGACGAGTCACGTTCCGCGGCGGCCCGGCCAGGTTCACGCTGGTCCACCGCGACGGCACGAAACTGTCGATCGTGCTCGGCAAAGCAGACCGCACGGTGACCGTCCCCGGTGCCACGCCGTTCCCGTTCCACGACCGCGCGCTCGGGCGTGTCACGTTCCCGAACTCCGTGCTGCCACCGGGGATGAGCGATCCGGCCGCCGCTGTCGACGGGAACCGGAGCACCGCGTGGACGCCGGGGCGCGACGGCCGCATGGTCGTCGACCTCGGTGCGGTGCGGGAGGTCCAGGTCGATCTGAAGTGGACGGATGGCGCGGTTCCGCCGCACACCGTCACGTTCAGCGTGGACGGCAGAACCTATGGACCGGACATCGTCGCGCGGTACGTGGCCGTGTCGACCGTCTGGCGACCGGGACACGCCTCCCTCAGGAGCATCTCGGTGCGCGACGAGGAGTCGGTTTAGGCGCCGAATAGTCGGTAATCCAATGGCATGTTCGACGGGTTGCGATCCGCCGCACGCGAGAGCGTGGTCAGGGCGTTGTGGGACGTGCCGAGGCTGCTGCGTCATCCGGTGTGGCGAAGCGGCGATCCGAGCCAGGGCAACGGCTTGGGCGTGGTGCTCGTGCCAGGTTTCGGCGCGGGTGAGATGAGTCTGTCGCCGGCCGCCTCGTGGCTGCGAGCACGCGGTTACCGACCGGCCTCCGCCGGAGTCGGGTTCACCGTCGGCTGCACCGCCGAACTGCTGGCAAGGGTCCTGCGCACCACCGAGAAGCACGCCGAGCGCACCGGTCGTCCGGTGGTGCTGCTCGGCCAGAGCCGCGGCGGCGGCATCGCGCGCCTAGCCGCCGCCCGGCGCCCCGATCTGGTGCACGGCCTGGTGATGCTGGGCAGTCCGGTGCTCGACCCGATGGGCGCGCACCCGAACGTCATGCGCATCGCGAGGTTCCTGGCCCGGCTGGCTTCCGCTGGCGTGCCGGGGTTGCTCGACGACGACTGCATGCAGGGGCCGTGCTTCGAGGAGCACATCAAGTCGCTCGCCGAACCGTTGCGAGTACCCGCGATCTCGATTTTCTCGCGTTCGGACGGGATCGTGCCGTGGCAGCTGTGCCAGGATCCGTACGCCGAGTGCGTCGAGGTGCACAGCACGCACACCGGCATGGGGTTCGACCCGTTCGTCTACGAGCTGCTGGGGCCCCGACTGGCCGCCTGGGCTCAGCTGACCGGCACGATCCGCGCGTCCAGCAGCGCACCGTCCACGACGTCCAGCAGCCCGATCGTCGCCTGGGGCTGACGGCGTTTGTCCGTGGGCGAGCCGGGATTGAAGACGCGGAACCCGTTCTCCTCCTCGTCCCACGGGATGTGCGAGTGTCCGAACACGACCAGTCGGGCAGCGGGGAACCGGCGGCGCATCCTCGTGAGCCGGCCGGTCTTCTGCCCGCTGTCGTGGATCATCGCGACCGGCAGGCCCTCGATCTCGAACTCGACGGTCTCCGGCGCACCCCACGCCACCACGTCGGGCCCGTCGTTGTTGCCGCACACCGCGACCACGGGCGCGTACTCGGCCAACTCGTCCAGCACGGAAGCGATGCAGACGTCGCCGCCGTGCAGGATCAGGTCGGCGGACCGCAGATGTGCGGCCACGGCAGGCGGGCACCGCTTCCAGAACCGCGGCGCGTGGGTGTCAGACAGCACGACCACTCTCACGGCTGCCGACCGTACCGCGAGCCGGGTGTGGCCGCCCTGCGGACGCGGACGGCCACACCCGCGCCGGCCCCTAGAGTGGACCGCAGTCGTTCTCGTACGGCAGGTTCGCGCGCTCGTTGCCCTTGAAGTAGATGGCGCTGGCCAGGTACCGGCCGCCGTCCATCAGGCTGACCATGATCCAGATGTTGTTGTAGATGCCGTGGTCGTAGACGGTCTGACCGCGGGTCCAGCAGATGCCGATGGTGCTCTCGCCCGCGGGGATGACGTGGTGCACCGGGCACGACAACGCCTCGCAGGTGCGCACCTCCGCATCCGCCCACGTCGTCACCAGCGGGTACGGCGGCTTCGGCGCATCCGCCTGTGCCACACCGGATCCCGCGATGAGCGCAAGCGCGGCGAGCAGGCTCCCCAGTACGACTCTCATGCACTTCCTCCCAGTGGTTCGTCGATCATCGGCAGGAAACGCACCTCACACATTTGGGGTTGCACGACCGACTAACGAGACGCCTGAGTGCCGTAAACTGGCGGCCCATGAGGGCGTTACCCGTGGCAGTTGCCGCAGTCGTGATCTCCAGCTCATCCCCTGCCGTAGCAGCGGTTTCTCCTGACCACCCGCTCATCCTCGACGTCGACGTGACGGCGGTCTGCGGTCAACCGTCAACGGGCAAGGTGACGGTTTTCAACCCTGCCGACAAGAACGTCGAATGGCGCATTCGACAGCACGGCGCGGTGATCACCGGCACTGGCCAGGACCTCACACTGCCCGGCACCGGCGAGTTCCTGGTCGACGCGCGCGAACCCGGCCGTGCGTACGGAAAAGTGTGGCGCGACGAGGTTTCCGACGGCTGCAACCCCGTCCGGGTCGTGTCGGTCGGTGACTCAGTGGTGTGGAATCAGGGCGTCGACCAGCACCAGAAGTTCCCGCGCCTGACTGCGAAGTTGCTCGGCGATGCCACCGGACGCGGGTTCGCGCACCGCGACTACTCGATCTCCGGTGCGGTGCTCGACGCGCCGGACCTGCCGTGTCCCGCCTCTTCCCTCCAGGATCCCGACGGCGACGGCGAGATGGAGCTGGGCGAGGTCACCACGCAACAGCCGGACGTGTTCTGCCAGCTGGAGAAAGCGGCTGAGCAAGAGACCGACCTGGTCATCATCAACGGCTGCATCAACGACATGGACCCGTTGCTCGGCATCCCGCTGGGCATCACGCCCGGCACCGAGGACGTGCCCACGGCGGTGCGGCGCGAGTGCGGCGGTGTCGGTGCGGCGCCGACGAACCCGGCTCGCGACGTCCCGTACTTCAGCGGCGCCAAGGTCGGCTATGGCGGCCGGGGCATGCGGGAGGCGATCGAGAAAGCGCATTCCCTGCCGGGCCGGCCGAAGGTGCTGGTCGTCGACTTCTACTACGCGCTCAGCCGGGCGAGCTTCGTGCCGCGCTGGTTCTGCACGGACCGCGGGTTCTCGGCCACCAACGAACAGCTGTGCCTGCGGAACATCGGCCGGGCACCGCAGCGGTTCGAGCAGTTCACGCGGGAGTCGGCGGAGGCCTACCGGGTCGCGGTCGCGGAGGCCAACGCCGCGTCGTCCGACGGCCCGTACGCGATCACGGGCGATGGCCTGTTCACGCTGGACAACGCGGCGTTCGCGGCGGACCGGAAGGTCTGGCAGCTGCCACACGAGGACGAGCAGTTCTCGTTGCGCCAGGAGGCCTGCCCCCGATACAGCGCCACAGCCGTGCAGTGCCTGACGGCGGCGATCGCACACCCGGACACGACCGGCTCGCGGCAGTACGCCGAGAACTTCCTGCGAGACCAGCGGCTGCGCCAGTGGTTCGAGCTCGATTCCGTTCAGGGCACGGTCGGCGTGTCGCGTGCGGGCAACACGGTCACGTTGACGGCACCCGCGGGCCGTGAGTTCCGCTGGTACTTCGGTGACGGGACGTCGACCGCCGGTGGCCGCCAAGTCACCCACACGTACACCACGAGCGGGCCGCACCTGCCGCGCGTCGTGGTGGACGGACGGCTGCACGAAGCGCGGGATTCGGTGCAGGTGAAAGCGGGTACCTGACCCGCATGGCACGGGCGATCTGGAGCGGGTCGGTCAGTTTCGGGCTGGTTTCCATCCCGGTGGAGCTGTACAGCGCCACCGAGGACCACACGGTGCACTTCAACCAGTTCCAGCGCGGGACGTCCGACCGCATCCGGTACAAGCGCGTCAACGAGCGCACCGGACGTGAGGTGCCCTACGACAAGATCGTGAAGGGGCACGAGGTCGACAGCGGCGAGTACGTCATCGTCGAGCCGGAGGAACTGGACGACATCGCGCCCGGCCGCTCCCGCACGCTCGACATCGAGGCGTTCGTGGACCTCGACGAGATCGACCCGGTGTACTTCCAGAAGACGTACTGGCTCGGCCCGGCCAAGCCCGAGTTCTCCCGCCCGTACCTGCTGCTGGCGCAGGCGATGAAGAAGACGAACCGGGCCGGGATCGCGATGTTCGTCATGCGCGGCAAGCAGTACCTGACCGCGCTGAAGGAGGACAACGGGATCCTTGCCGTGCACACGCTGTTCTTCGCGGACGAGATCAGAAACCCGAAGGACGTGCTGGACGTGACACCGGAGGGTCGTGCGCCGCGCGGCAAGGAACTCGACATGGCGATGTCGCTCGTCGAGTCGATGGCCGACGACTGGCATCCCAAGGACTACCGCGACACGTACACCGAGCGGGTCCAGAAGCTCATCAAGGACAAGCGGAAGGGCCGCGAGGTCGTCGTCGAGGCCGAGCCGCCGGAGGCCACCGGGGTCGTGGACCTCATGGAGGCGTTGCAGCGCAGCGTGGAGGCGAGCAAGTCCAAGCGGGGCAAGAAGAAGGCCGGTTAGTGGCGTGGCTCGCAATGTTGCCCGGGCGAATTTGCGGTCAGACGGGCGCATCGTGGTGCCGCCCCCGCTTCCTCATCCTGGTCGGCTGTGGGAGTGGGGGCGGTGCCGCGAGGCGTCCTGCTGAGCGTGAATTACCTCGCCAACGTTGCGGGACACGCCACTAGCTGACGACCAGCGCGGTCGCGTTGTCCGTGCCACCCGCGTACAACGCCGCCCGCACAAGCCTTTCCGCCGACACGCGGCCGGCCGTGATCGCCTCGATCCCCTCGTGCCCCAACGGCCCGTACACCCCGTCGGAAGCCAGCACGAGCCGCGCAGCCCGAGTGGCCGCCCGCCCGATGTTCTCCGGCGTCGCGTGCCGGACCGTGTTCGTCACGACGTGCTCCAGCCGCGGCGCCGGCACCACCCCGTGCTCGCGGAAGTACTCGGCCACGGTCTGATCGGTCGTGAGCTGCACGAGGTCTTCGCCATCAGACGCGTACGCACGGGCGTCACCCGCCCACGCCACGTCGAAGCCTCCGTCCGGACGTGCCACGGCGACCACGATCACGGCGTCCCCGCTGTGCACCTGCAGCGCATCACGCGCGGCCAGGATCGCGGCGACCGGGTCGGTCAGCAGGGCGGCGGCGCGCGCGGCGGCCCAGGCGGCTTCCCCCGCGGCGGCCGAGTCGCCGACCCCGTCCGCGACGACGAAGGTGCGGCGAGCAAAGGCATGGGCGTCGGCGTTGTGGGTGCGCGGGCCGCGGTCAGTGGCGTACGTGACGGTCAGCGCTGTGCCCAGTGGCATGGTGCGATCGATCAGCATGGCGACCTCCCTGACCTCCACTAAGCCTGGCGTGGCCAAGAGTCTGCTGTCAGGAGCCTGAGAAAAGCTCTAGAGTTTCGCCGCCCGGCGAAACCGCTCCGCAGCGCGGACCAGTGCAGCAGACAGTTCAGGCGGAGAGACGACCTCGAACTCGACCGTGATGCTCGCGAGCATGAACACCACGTCGTCCATCGTCTCGCCGCCAACACGCACATTGCACGAGGTTTCGTCCACAGCGAAAACCTCGCCGTAGCTGCGCCACTCCACGGCCTCCGAAGCAGGCACGCTCAGTCGCACCACGCCCTGCACCGGCCACCGATCGGCCACCCGTGCGGCCACGAACGCCCCCGCGTCGCCGCCGGGAATCTCACGGGGCGTGAACCGGGCACCGAACGGGAGGCGCACGCTCATCCGATCGAGCCGAAAAGTCCGCCAGTCGTCCCGGAGCACGTCCCAGGCGACCAAATACCAGCGCCGGCCCCACGTCACCAACCGGTGCGGCTCGACCTCGCGCAGCGACTCGTCCCCCGAGTGCCCGACGTACGCGAACCGGAGCCGCTGCCGATCGCGGCAAGCCGTGCCGACCGTCGTCAGCAACGAAGCGTCCACCACCGGCGCGGACCCGGTGTGCGGCACGGTGGCGATCTCCAAAGCCGCCACTCGGTGTTGCAAAGCGGACGGCAGCACCTGCTCGACCTTCAGCAACGCCCGCACCGCCGTCTCGCCGATGTCCGAGATGCCGCTCGCGGTCCGCAGCCCGACCGCCACGGCCACGGCCTCGTCGTCGTCCAGCAGCAACGGTGGCAGCTGCGCGCCCGGACCCAGCCGGTAGCCGCCACCGGACGTGCCCATCGAGGCGTGCACCGGATAGTCGAGCTCGCGCAGCTTGTCGACGTCGCGGCGCACCGTGCGGGTGGTCACGCCCAACCGGTCGGCCAGCTCGGCGCCGGACCACTCACGGCGCGACTGCAGCAGACCGAGCAACTTCAACAAACGAGCGGAAGGCACTGTAGGACCATATCTGTCCTACAGGCCAAATAGCGTCACTGCCATGAAGCCGTTCGAGATCAACATCCCCCAGTCCGACATCGACGACCTGCACCGCCGCCTCGACCAGACCCGCTGGCCGGACTCCCCGCAAGGCGCGTCCTGGGCCCAGGGCACGCCGTTGGACCACCTCCAGGAGCTCGCCCGGCACTGGCGGGACTTCGACTGGCGCGAGCAGGAGCGGCGGCTCAACAAGATCCCGCAGTTCGTCGCCGAGATCGACGGGGCGCCGCTGCACTTCATCCACGTCCAGAGCCCCAGCCCCCACGCGAAACCGTTGCTGCTCACGCACGGCTGGCCGTCGACGTGCTTCGCGTTCGAGGCGATGATCGAGCCGCTGAGCCGCGACTTCCACCTGGTGATCCCGTCGGTGCCCGGTTTCGGGTTCTCCGGCCCCACCAAGGAGCTCGGCTGGACGATCCCCCGCGTGGCGGGCATGTTCTCCCAGCTGATGAAGCAGCTCGGCTATGAGAAGTACCTCGCGCACGGGTACGACTACGGTGCCATGCTCACCCGTCTGCTCGGGATGCGGGACGAGGTCGAAGCGATCCACGTCAACCAGATCTTCTCCGCCGGTGTCACTCAGGAGACAGCGGACATGTCCGTCGAGGCGGAGCGGAAGTCGGTGGAGAAGGCGTTCAGGTACGAGTTCGAACAGTTCGGGTACGTGTCCATGCAGGGCACGCGGCCGCAGTCGGTCGCATACGCGCTCACCGACTCGCCGGTGGCGCAGCTGGAGTGGATCGAATGGGCCTTCCACACGTGGAGCGACCCGGAGGTCGGGGTACCCCGCGACGTGCTGCTGACCAACACGTCGATCTTCTGGTTCACCCGGACCGCCGGTTCGGCGGCGCGCTACTACCAGGAGGGGTTCGAGGCATGGGGCGAGCTGGAGCCGGAGTCGCCGACGCCGACGGCGGTGGCGGTGTTCCCGCACGACGCGGGTGTGCCGATCAGGCGGATGGCCGAGCGCAACCACAACATCGTGCGGTGGACCGAGATGGAACGCGGCGGGCACTTCGCCGCCATGGAGGTGCCAGAGCTGGTGGTCCGCGACCTGCGCGAGACTTTTCTTTCGCAGAGGTAACGTGATCACCGTGCGGTTCACGGTGTTCGGCGGGGTCTCGGCCTGGGTGCACGGCCGCGCGACCGAGTTCGGTCCGACGCGGCTGGGCGCGCTGCTGGGTGTCCTGCTCGTCGACGCCGGCCGGGTGGTCGGCGCCGACGAGCTGGTCGAGCGCGTGCTCGGGGACGCGCCGCCGACCCGTGCCCGCGCGATGATGCAGACGTGGCTGACCAGGCTGCGGCAGACGTTGCCCGGTCTGATCGAGCGCGAGGCCGGCGGGTACGTGATCCGCGTCGATCCGCTGGAGATCGACCTGCACCTGTTCCGGCACCTGGTGCGCACCAGCAGGACCGCGGAGGCGCTGGCGCTCGCGGACGAGGAGCTGCTGTCCACACTGGACACTCCGTGGGCCCGCCGGCAGCGCCAGGACTTCGCCGCCGAGCTGCTGGCGGCGCGGCTCGACCACGTGGACGCGCGGCTGGGTTCTGGCGAGCACCTGAAGCTGGTGCCGGAGCTGCAGGTGCTCGCCGCCGAACGCCCGCTGGACGAACGGGTCGCCGCCCAGCTGATCGAGGCGTTGCACGGCAGCGGCCGCACGTCCGAGGCGTTGCAGCACTTCGAGCAGCTCAAGACCCGGCTGGCCGGTGAGCTCGGCGCCGAACCGGCCCGGCAGCTCACCACCCTGCACCGGCGCCTGCAGGCCGCGACGGCGCCACGCCAGCTGCCCGCCCCGCCCAAGCCGTTCACCGGCAGGGCCCTGGAGCTGGCGGAACTGGACCAGGCACCGAACGGCGTCGTCGTGATCACCGGCACCGGTGGCGTCGGCAAGACCTCGCTCGCCGTCCACTGGGCGCATCAGGCCGCGGAACGGTTCCCGGACGGCCAGCTCTACGTGAACCTGCACGGGTTCGGGCCTTCCGGCGCGGCCTTGAGCCCTGGCGACGCGCTGCTGCGGTTCCTGTCGGCGCTCGACGTGCCGCGCGCGAAGGTGCCGCACGACCTGGCCGGGCAGTCGGCGTTGCTGCGGGACACGCTCGCCGGCAAGAAAGTGCTGATGCTGCTGGACAACGCCACCGACGCCGACCAGATCGAGCCGTTGCTGCCGCGCACGCCCAACACCCACGTGGTGGTCACCAGCCGCACCGCGCTCAAGCCGACGCACCGAGCCCGAGCGCTGCCGTTGGGCCTGCTGCCGCCCGACGACGCCCGCGAGCTGCTGGCCGCTCGCATCGGCCACGACCGCGCGCAGGCCGAACCGGAAGCGGTCGACACCGTGGTCCGCCGCTGCGCCCGGCTCCCGCTGGCCCTCGCGGTGGCCGGGGCACGGGCGGCGACGCAACCGGAGTTCCCGTTGGCAGCACTGGCAGACGAGCTGGCCGACCTCGACGCGTTCGCCGACGACGATGACGTCACGGCGGACCTGCGCTCGGTGTTCTCCCACTCCTGCAAGGCGCTCAGCCCTCCGGCACTGCGGTTGTTCCGGCTGCTCGGCCTCATGCCGGGCTCGGACATCAGCCTCGCGGGCGCCGCGTCCCTGGCCGGGCTGGAGCTGTCCGCGACCGAGGCGCTGCTCGCGGAGCTGGCGAGGGCGAACCTGCTGGACGAGTCCGAGCCCGGCCGGTTCACGTGCCACGACCTGCTGCGCGACTACGCGGCCGAGCTCGCCCAGTCTGATCCGACACAGTCCGACGAGCGCGCGGAAGCGTTGCACCGGCTGCTCGACCACCTCGCGTTGACGAGCGTCGAGGCGGGCGTCGTGTTCACCCCGAGCCGCCACCGCCCGGCCACCCCGCAACCGGCTCCCGGCGTGGTGATCACGCCGATCAACACGCACGAAGAGGCGTTCGCGTGGCTGATGGCGGAGCACCCGACGTTGATGGCGGCGATGCCCCACGGCACGCCGGCGCAGACCTGGCTGATGGGCTGGTCGCTCGCCGACGTTCTGGACCGGCAGGCGCACTACCAGGACCTGCTGACGTCACAACAGCTCGCGGTCGCCGCGGTCGAACAGCTCGACGACCCCGACGCCCTGGGCCGCACGCTGATCAACCTCGGCCGCGGGCTCGGCAGGTTCGACCGGCTGACCGAGTCCAGGACCGCGTTCGAGCGCGCGTTCGAGGTGTACGAGGGCAACCCGGCCGGCCAGGCGGGCGTGCTGCTGAACATCGCGATGCTGTGCCCGGACGACCAGATCCACGAGGCGCTCGAGTACACCCGGCGCGGGCTCGCGTTGTTCGAGGAGTGCGGTGACGAGTACGGCCAGGCCAACGCGCTGACCGGACTCGCCTGGGGCTACGGCCGGATCGGCGAGTACGCCACGGCCGTCGAGTACGCCGAGCGCGTCATGAAGATGTGGCAGGCCATGGACCACGTGATCGGCCAGGCCGAGACGTGGGACAACCTCGGCACCGGCTACTTCGGGATGGGCGACTACGAACGCGCGGCGCACGCGTTCACCCAGTCCTCCACGTTCTTCCGGATCGGCGGCGACCTCCCGCTGGAGGCCGCCGCCTACGAGCAGCTCGGCGACTCCCACGCGGCCGCGGGTGACGCCTCTGCTGCCCGTCGTGCCTGGCAGAAATCGCTCGAGCTGCGCGCGGGAGCCGGCCTTCCGGCCGACTCCGTGCGCGCCAAGCTAAAGGCCGAAGGCCAGTAGCACGCGTCCATGCGGGCTCTCGTAGCCAAACCAGTGGCCCGAGTGGACGTAGACCATGCCGTCCGAGATCACCGCACCCGAGCCGGGACCGGCCAGGACGCCACCGCGCCCGATCACCCCGTTGACACCCTGCGTGTCCTGGACGGTGTCGTGGGCCCACAGGATCTTGCCGGTCTTCGCGCTGTACGCCCGGAGCTTGCCGTCCTGCGCACCCAGCCACACCACACCGGGCGTGCTGGACACCGGTACGCCGTGCCCCGGCGCGCACGCGGGCTCACCGGCCGCACCGCCGGTGGAACAGCCGTCAGCGGGTGCCGGTGTCTCCCACAGCACGGTGCCGGTAGCGGGATCCACCGCGAACAGCTTGCCGGGATCAGCCAACCAGGTCGCGATGTAGAGCTTCTTGCCGTCGTAGCTCGCTCCCCACTGGATGCCCCCGGCGCCACCACTCGGCCACGGCGAACCCAGCAGCCGCCGCCACACGACCTGGCCGGTCCTCGCGTCGAACACGTGGTAGACACCGGACTTCTGGCCGACGCCGACGAGCTGACGGCCGTTGACCTCGAACAGGTTCGGCGTCGCGCCGATGTCGTAGTCGAGGTTGGTGTTGTCCTTCAGGCCGGGACAGTAGCCCTCGGGATCGGGCTCGTTGCACGCGCCGCGCCACGTGTCGGCGTCGGTGACCTGGTTCGTCCACTTCACCGCGCCTGTGCGGGCGTTGAGCGCGAGCAACGAGTCGAACTCGCCGCCCTTGCCGGTGTAGTTCTGGCCGGTGCCGACGTAGAGCGTGCCGGTGCGGCGGTCGATCACCGGCGAGCTCCACACGCCGACGCCGGACGGTTCGAACCGCTTGGCGCCGTTGGGCCACGTACCGACCTCGACCGGCTCCGGCACCGTGTAGTGGCGCCACACCAACGCGCCGGTGTCGATGTCGTAGGCGTCGATGTGGCCGCGGAACGTGCAGCACGGGTGGTCGCGCGGCAGCACGTTCTCGCTGCTGGACGTGCCGACGTACACCAGTCCGTTGTGGACGATCGGCGAGCTGGTGGCCATCGACGCGATGGTGTCGTCCATCTGCGTCTGCCAGCGCTGCTGCCCCGTGCGCTGGTCGAGCGCGAACAGCCGGCCGGCGCTGTCGCCGAAGAACACCTTGCCGTTGCTGACAGTCGGTCCGTCGGAGTTGAAGGCGAACCGGCTGGCCGGTGGCAGCGTGAACTCCCACTTCGGCGCGCCGGTGCGCGCGTTGCGGGCGTAGAACTTGCCGTCCGGGCCGCCGAAGTAGATCGTGTCCCCCACGACGGCCGGCTGGCTGCGGACGTGGTTGACCTCGCCCTTCTGGTAGGCGAAGGCCCACTTCAGTTTGAGTTTGCCGACGTTGTGCTGGTTGAGGCGCCATTCCGCGGCGTTGTGCCGCGACCCGTTGAGATCCTTCTGCCATCCGGCCCAGTCACCGTTGGCATGTGCCGTGGCGGGTGCGGCGGTCAGGACTACCAGCGCGGCCGTGAGCAGCGCAGTTGTTTTGAGCATGGAAATTCCCCCTTCCACCATCCACCTTGGCAGTGGTGGAAGGGGGATGCGACCACTGAAAGTCGCGTTCAGGCTTAGCCGATCGGTTGATGCGTCACGACGTCCACACCGGGATAGCCCCGGCTGACGATCGGATTGCGCTGGTTCTGCAGGTACTGGCGGAAAAACGCCGGGATGTAGGTGGTGGCGACCCGGCGCTGTGCCTCCTGGGTCAACGTGGGACCGTCAGCGCATTGGTTGTCGTGGTCATAGGACCACTCGGTGTTGAAGAAGTTGTGGTTCGCCCGCTTCGGTGTGACGTGGTGGATGGGAACCAGGTTGCGCCCCTTGGCATTGGTGACGTACCCGGCGGCCTGACCTGCCGTGGAGTCGCAATCTCCGGTCATGACCGCGAACGGGATCTTCGTGATGCGGTAGTCGAGGTTCTCCGGGGCCTCCGGGTCCGGCGCGTAGTAGCCGGCCGGAGCCAGCGGGAGCACGGCCTTGATCCGCACACCGGAAGGCAGTTCCGGCGCGTGCTTGTCCGACGCCTGGTACACAGCACCACGACCACCGCGCGAGTGGCCGAGCGTGCCGACGTTGGTCAGGTCGACGTGTCCGCGGAACTCCCGCAACCGCTGCGCGAGCGGGCCCTTGCCCTCGTTGAGATCACGCCACAGTTCCAGGTGCTTGCTCATCAACGCCGCCCTGGCGACGTCCGCCGGCTGGCCCAGCTCACCGGCGTTGACGCCGTTCACACTCACCGACACCGCCACGAAACCCTGCCGTGCCAGCTCTTCTCCCAGGTAGTCGTACCCGCGGTAGCTCGGGAACGCGTCTCCTTGCGGACACGGCCACGCCCATTGGTCGTTGCGGCACGGCTTCCAGTAGCCGTGCGCGAGCAGCACCAACGGCCGTTTGCCGACGAGCGTGCGCGGGGCGTGCACCACCGCGGTGAGCTCGAGGTCCGCGACGGGACCGCCCGGTTCGGTGTGAAAGCCGGGCACCTGGAACGCCCGATCACCGAGCGAGTACTCGACCTTCCGGACGCCGGAACCGCGTTCTTCCTGGGCAGCAGAGGTGGTCGGCGCGACGAGCGCCATCGCGCACGCGACAGCCACCGCGACTTTTCCGATTGTCATGCGGTGATCTCATCGATCAGTTGTGGGCGTCTCGTGAGGACCTTGTCACGGTTCTGCCACAACGACGTGGTCGGCGAACCCGCGGAACCGCTCCACCAACGGCCCTTCACCCCGGCTCAGCGAACGCCACAGCTCCACGTGCCGGTCCAGCGCCGTCCGGTCGCTCACCAGCACCACGACAGATCCCCGCTGCGCCAACGACTGCGCGATCTCGTCGAACCCGCGGAAGTGGAACACCAGCGGCAGCACGCCGACGAGCGTGCGCGGCGCGTGGACCACCGCTTTCAGGTCGCCGACCGCGTACTCCATCGTCATGACGGCGGAGTGGTGGTGATGTCGCATCGAGGTGGCGGCCGCTGTGCTGGGCGCGGTCAGCACCATCGCGCACGCGACGGCCGCCAAGAGTCTGCCGATCCCCATGGGCACGATCTCATCGATTCCATGTGCCCTGAACGTCCGGACTTCGTCACGGTTTTGCCACAGCGCCCTCGACACCGTCCAGGAGCACCTTCAGACCGCCGCGGAAGTTCTCCAGCGCGTCGTTCTCCAGATACGGCAGCGTTGGATCGATCGGCTCTCGATCCGTCTCGAGCAGGTGCAGCATCGGGAACTTCTTCTCGAGGTCCGGCTGGATCTCCAGCAGCACGGCGGACCGCGCGTACCACCACTCCTCGTCCGCCTCGCCGGTCGCGCCACCCGCGGCACGGGCCTCGACGATGGTCTGGGCGGCGCCGCGCACGAAGTAGTTGATCGCGCCGACGATGCCGCGCAGCCGACGACCGGGCAGGCCGGTGGAGACCAGGATCCTGGCCAGCTCCTCGGTGACCGCGAACTCGTGCGGGCCGAGCACCGGGCGTGCCTGCGACACCTGCAGCACCCACGGGTGGCGGCCGTAGAACTCCCACATGTCGTGCGCCCACTGCGTCACGGCGGGGCGCCAGCCGTCGTCCAGCGGGTACGACGTCGGCAGCTCGGCCATCGTGCGGTCGTACATGAGGTCGACCAGCTCGTTCTTGCCCGGCACGTACGTGTAGAGCGCCATGGCGGTGCGGCCGAGGCGCTCCCCCACCGCGCGCATCGAGAAGGCCATGCCCTGCTCGTCGGCGACGGCGATGCCCGCGTCGACGATCGCGTCCACGCTCAGGCCGGGTTTCGGGCCGGGGCGGTTCTCGACCGTTGATCCGCGCCAGAGCAGCTCGATGGAGCGGCGCGGGTCGCCCTGACCTGCGTAGACGACCACGGTTGCGACTCCTTATGTCGTAAAGTAACCTCGTTGGTCCAATACTTTACGCCATAAAGAATCAACGGGGGAAGCAGCTGTGAATGCTGTCGCGGACAGCCATGACGTGATCCAGGTGCGCGGGGCCAGGGAGAACAACCTCGCGGACGTGTCGCTCGACGTCCCCAAGCGCCGCCTGACCGTCTTCACCGGCGTGTCCGGTTCCGGCAAGTCGTCGCTGGTCTTCGGCACGATCGCGGCCGAGTCGCAGCGCATGATCAACGAGACCTACACCGCGTTCCTGCAGTCGTTCATGCCGCCGATCGGGCGCCCGGACGTCGACGCGCTGCACAACCTGAGCGCGGCGATCATCGTCGACCAGGAGCGGATGGGGGCCAACTCCCGCTCCACCGTCGGCACGGCCACCGACGCGCACACCATGCTGCGGATCGTGTTCAGCCGCCTGGGCCAGCCGTACGTGGGGACGTCCGGCGCGTTCAGCTTCAACCTGCCCGACGGCATGTGCCCGGCCTGCGAGGGCCTGGGCAAGGTCACCACGATCGACGTGGACGCGATCGTCGACCGGTCGAAGTCGCTCAACGACGGCGCGATCGACGCCCCGAACTACGGCGTCGGCACCTGGTACTGGCAGGTGCTCGCGAACTCCGGCCTCTACCCCGCCGACAAGCCGATCGCGGAGTTCACCGAGCAGGAACTGCACGACTTCCTCTACAAACCGACGACGAAGCTGAACATCGGTGGCACGAACGTCACCTACGACGGCCTGATCGCCAAGCTGCAGCGGACGGTCCTGAGCAAGGACCGCGAGTCGATGCAGCCGCACGTCCGGGCGTTCGTCGACCGCGCCGTCACGTTCGCGACCTGCTCCGACTGCAACGGCGCACGGCTCAACAAGGCCGCGCTCAACTCGAAGATCCGCGGCGTGAACATCGCCGACTGCTGCGCGATGCAGATCAGCGACCTCGCGCAGTTCGTGCACGACATCGACGACCCGTCCGTCGCACCGCTGCTGGCGACGCTGCGCAACACGCTGGACTCGCTGGTGGAGATCGGCCTCGGCTACCTGTCGCTCGACCGCGAGTCCGCGACGCTGTCCGGCGGCGAGTCGCAGCGCGTGAAGATGGTGCGGCACCTGGGATCCTCGCTGACCGACATCACCTACGTGTTCGACGAACCGACCGTCGGCCTGCACCCGCACGACATCCAGCGGATGAACAACCTGCTGCTCCGGTTGCGGGACAAGGGCAACACCGTCCTCGTCGTCGAGCACAAGCCGGAGACCATCGAGATCGCCGACCACGTCGTCGACCTCGGTCCCGGCGCGGGCGTGCACGGCGGCCACGTCTGCTACTCCGGTGACGTCGCCGGCCTGCGCACGTCGGGCACGCTGACCGGGCGGCACCTCGACCACCGCGCCAAGCTGCGGCCGCAGTTCCGCTCCCCCAAGGGTTTCCTCTCCATCGACGGGGCACGGACCAACAATCTCAAGGACGTCTCGGTCGACCTCCCGCTCGGCGTGCTGACCGTCGTCACCGGCGTGGCGGGCTCCGGCAAGTCGTCGCTGATCCACGGGTCGTTGCGCGGGCGCTCCGGCGTCGTGACGGTCGACCAGTCGGCGATCCGCGGATCACGGCGGTCCAACCCCGCGACCTACACCGGGCTGCTCGACTCGGTCCGGACCGCGTTCGCCAAGGCCAACGGCGTGAAGGCCGCGTTGTTCAGCGCGAACTCCGAGGGCGCGTGCGAGAACTGCAAGGGCATCGGCCTCGTCTACACCGACCTCGCGATGATGGCCGGCGTCGCGACCGTGTGCGAGAAGTGCGAGGGCAAGCGGTTCACGCCGGAGGTGCTGCGCTACACGTTGCGGGGCAAGAACATCAGCGAGGTGCTCGGCATGTCCGTGGCCGAGGCGCTGTCGTTCTTCCCGTCCGGCCAGGCGCACGCGGTGCTGAGCCGGCTGAACGACGTGGGCCTGTCGTACCTGTCGCTCGGCCAGCCGCTCACCACGCTGTCCGGCGGCGAGCGGCAACGGCTCAAGCTCGCCATCCACATGGCCGAGAAGGCCTCGACCTACGTGCTGGACGAGCCGACGTCCGGGCTGCACCTCGCGGACGTCGACCAGCTGCTCGGGCTGCTCGACCAGCTGATCGACGCGGGCAACACGGTGATCGTGATCGAGCACCACCTGGCCGTGATGGCGCACGCCGACTGGATCATCGACCTGGGGCCGGGTGCCGGGCACGACGGCGGCCAGGTCGTGTTCACCGGAACGCCCGGCGAGCTCGTCTCCGGCTCGGACACCCTCACCGCCCAGCACCTGAAGGAGTACCTGTCGTGAGCCTGCTGACGGTCACCTCGGTGACGCCCCTGACCCCGCGCATGGTGCGGATGACGTTCACCGGCGACGGGTTGTCGGAGCTCGGCACGTGGCCGGACCAGCAACTGAAGCTGTTGTTCCCCCAGCCCGGCAGGTCCGCGTTCGTGTCTTCGTCGGAGGACGTCAGCGTCTGGTACCAGGCCTACCTCGCCGTGCCGGAAGCGGAACGGCCCTGGATGCGCCAGTTCACCGTGCGTTCGCTGGTCGACGGCGTGCTGACGGTGGACTTCGTGCTGCACGGCGACAACGGCCCCGCCTCCCGGTGGGCTGCAGGGGCGCGTCCCGGCGATGTCATCGGGCGGTTCGGGCCGTCTCGTGACTACGCGCGGCCGCTCGGGGTGGCGGATCTGCTGATCTTCGCGGGCGACGAGACGGCGTTGCCCGCGATCGCCTCGCTGCTGGAGCTGCTGCCTTCCTCACAACGGTTCCTGGCGTTCGTCGAGGTCGCGGATCCCTTGGAGCAGCAGGACGTCCCCGGCGTGCGGTGGGTGCACCGCAGCGCCGGGGAGGACCTGGTGTCGATCGTGTCGGCGGTCGAGGTGCCGTCGTCGGTGTGGGTGTGGCTGGGCGGCGAGGCCTCCGCGGTGCGCGCACTGCGGAGGCACTTCGTCGGGCTGGGCGTGTCCAAAAAGGACATCGAGTTCACCGGCTACTGGCGGCGTTCCCTGACCCAGGACGACGCTCCCACCGCCGACGACCTCGCCGAGGCCCAGGAACGGATCGCCGCGCTCAGCGAGTGACCACCAGGACCGCGCTGTGGGCCGGCACGTCGACTGCGGTCGTCGTGCCGCTCACCCTGGTGCGCTTGGGTTTCGGCGTGAACTTCCCGTTCTGCGCCACCTCCGACCCCGCGATGGTGATCTCCTTCGAGTCCAGCTTCGGCGCAGTCAGCACGTAGACGCTGGCGTTGCGCGCTTCGGCCGGCAGCGTGATCTTCGCGGTGACCGCGGTCGCGCTCTTGTTGTTGACGAACGCGTTGTTGCCGATCCCCCACGCCGTCACCTCGTCGGCACCGGACACCGTCGCGGCGTGGTAGGCGCCCGGACCAGCCAGCTTCCACAACAGCTCACCGTAGTAAACCGCCTGCACGCCAACGGGGTTGAGTCCGTCGTAGCGGATCGGCGAGTAGTGCAGCGGGAACTGGGTCGACGTGCCGCCGTGGAAGTTGATGCCGGAACCCTGCCGCGCCGCGACGCCGGACATGTAGTCGAGCGACCACAGCGCCGCCGCCTGAACGTTGCTGACGCCGTCCTTGCCGCCGTGGAAGTAGTTGTTCGCCTCGGTGACGCGCCACTGCGGGATCCCGTGGTTCTGCCACGCCTGCTCCATCGCGGCCGAGATGTTCGGCAGCCTGCCGGAGGAGTTGGACGCCAGCATCTTCGCGATGTCGGCCTCGGTGTTCTTCGCGATGTACACGTGCGTGGACAGGATGTTCGCGCCCCTGTCCTTCTGCGTGCGGGCGAAGTCCTCTGCCCACGAGCTGCTGTTCGCCTGGCCGGGTCCGTCGAACTTCGCTCGGGGGACCTTGGTTTTGATCGCGTCGGCGAACTTCGTGAACAGCGCCTCGTACTCCGGCCACGTCTTCACGTACACGTTGGGCTCGTTGCCGATCTCGAACGCGACGAGGTCGTTGCCGAGGATCCTGGCGGCTTGCTGTGCTTCCTCCGCGGCCGCTTCGGGCGTGTTGGTCTTGAGGTTGATGCCGTAGACGACCTTCCAGCCCGTGACCCTGGCGAACAGCGCCAACTCACGAATGTCCGCGGGCGCGACCTCGGTGGCCTTGCCGCCGGTGCCCTGCGGGTTCCAGGTGGTCATGTCCACCAGGTTGCCGCCGATCCGCAGCAGGCTCGGCCCGAGCAGCCGGAACAACCGGACCAGGTCGGTGTTGCGGGCGTTGAACATCCGCGCCCCGACCCGGTCCTTCTCGTAGCTGAACCCGGCGAAGTCCCTGCCGACCTGGCTCTTGCTCGCGGGGTCCACTCTGATGGCGACTTCGGGTGCTGCCTGCGCCGGGGTGGCGCTGGACACGATCAACAGGGCCGCTACGACCGCTGCTAGACGCATGGGAGTCCCTTCGTCCGTGCGGCGGCAGATGTGACTTTAGATCGGATGTTTCCGGAATTCGAGCACGCAGCGGTCGTCCGCCACTTCCGTTACCCCTGTCAGCCGCAAACCGTGTGGCTCGGCCAGCTTCTCGAACTCCTGCACGCTCCGCTCCTGCCCGCCGAAGTGCACGAGCATGACGAGGTCCATCTCGGTGCTGGCGCCCATACCTCGGATGGATTCCACGACGATGAGGCGCGCGGTGGCCGACATGGCCTCGACGCAGCGGGCCAGGATGCGGTGGCACTGCTCGTCGTCCCAGTCGTGCAGGATGTTGAACAGCAGGTAGGCGTCCCCGTCCGCGGGCAGCGGGGCGAAGAAGCTGCCTTGTGTCGCTTCCGCGCGGTCACCCAGTTCGGCGAAGTTCTGCTGTGCCGGGCCGACCTCCAGGTCGACGAGGTGGGCACAGATGTCCGGATTCGCGGCGAGAACGGCCGCGAGCAGGTCGCCAGGGCCGCCGCCGACGTCGACGATCTTGTTGAACCTCGACCAGTCGACGGCCTCGACGTACTGCGGGATCCGGTCTTTGATGCGCCAGGTCATCTGGCGGTCGAACGCCTCGCGCAGGTGTGGTTGGTCGGCGAGATCCGCCCAGAAGTCCTGGCCGTAGCGCAGGGGGTAGGCGGGCTCGCCGGTTCGCACGCTGTGGGCGAGGTCGACGAAGGCCAGGTCGGCCCGTCCGGCGGCGGTGTCGTGGTGGAGGAGGTTGTGCAGGCCGTTGCCGGCGTCCGCGCAGAGGTGCGCGCCGAAGTCGGTGGTGCGGTAGCCGGGGCCGGCGCGTTCGACGACGCCGAGGGTGGTGAGGTGGCCGAGCAGGAGCTCGAGTGCGGTCGGGTCGACGTCGAGTTCGGCGGCGAGGTGGGCAACGGTGGCGGCCTCGCTGGAGGCGGCGGAACTGGCGGGCGCGGAGTCGGCGGGCACCGGGCCCGCAGCTCTCAGGCGGTCCGGCAGGCCAAGTGTCACGGCGACTCTGAGAGCCATCGGTGTGACCAGTCCGGCCATCTGCCGGAGCGTTCGTACTTCGTCCTCGTTCCCCATGTAGATCCACCCTGCCACCGCGAGCAACCCCATTTCGGTCCGCACTGAAGCGACAGGGTGCACAACTGAAGTGGCCAGGGCGCTTACCGTGTGCATATGAAGACCAACTGGGCCGGCAACATCACGTTCACCGCGGCCCAGGCCGTCACGCCGACCACGGCCGACGACCTGCGCGCGATCCTCCGCGGCTCCTCCGCGGTGCACGTCGTCGGATCAGGGCACTCGTTCAGCCCCATCGCCGACACCACCGGCACCCTGCTCTCGCTCGCGGCGATGCCCACGGTCTTCGACGTCCACAACCGCACCGTCCGGGTGAACGCCGGCGCGACCCTCGCCGAGCTCGCCCCCAAGCTCGAAGCCGCGGGCCTGGCGCTGCACACGCTGCCGTCGTTGCCGCACATCACCATCGCCGGCGCGATCGCCACGGCCACCCACGGCTCGGGCGCGCGGTCGCTGGCGGGGGCGGTGCGGTCCGTCGAGGTCATGCGCGCGGACGGGTCCACGGTCGAGCTGACGTCCGCGGGCGCGGTCGTGTCGATGGGCGGCCTGGGCGTGGTGACGGCCGTGACGCTCGACGTCGTGCCATCGTTCGAGATTGCCCAGACCGTCTACGAGGACGTCGCCTGGACGACCCTGCTCACCCAGTTCGAGCAGATCTTCGACGGCGCCTACAGCGTGAGCGCGTTCATCGACTGGCAGGGCGGCGCCACGCTGTGGGTGAAGCACCGCGTGGGCGACGAGCCGTACACGTTCCCCGGCCACCCCGCCGACGGCGCGCGGCACCCGATCCAGGGCCAGCCCGCCGAACGGTGCACCGAACAGGGCGGCGTCGCGGGACCGTGGCACGAGCGGCTGCCGCACTTCAAGGCCGAGTTCACCCCGTCCGTCGGCCAGGAGCTGCAGACCGAGTACTTCGTCCCCCGCACCCGCGCCGTCACGGCCCTGCGCGCGCTGGCCGAGATGTCCACGGTCATCTCGCCGTTGGTGCAGGCCTGCGAGATCCGCACGGTGAACGCCGAACCGCAGTGGCTCAGCCCGGCGGTCGACCGCGACAGCCTCGCCATCCACTTCACCTGGGTGCCGGACACCGCCAAGGTGCTCGCGCTCCTCCCCCGCCTGGAGGAGGCCATCGCGCCGCGCCCGCACTGGGGCAAGCTCTTCACGGTGCCGCCGATGCTGCTGGCCGCCCGCTACCCGCAGTGGGAGGCCTTCCGGGCCCTGGTCAACGAGCACGACCCGAAGGGCGTGTTCCGCAACGACTTCCTGACCCGCTACTTCGGATCGGCAGCGTCGAGCTGACGGCGCAACGCCTCCAGCTCGTCGTCGGAAAACCCGTAGGTGGTCGCGACGGACACCTTCGACGAGGTGATCAACAGCCCTGGACCCCACTCCTCCACCACGACCCCGCGCTGGTTGGCGGACTCGAAGAACGGCTTGCCGGAGACGTCCAGCGACACCTCGCGCGGCCAGAACAGCGTGCGCCGCGTGACACCGGGCTGGTACTCGTGCGCGAACTTCAGCTGGTGCAGGAAGGTGATCCAGCCCTCGGTGATGTCGTCGTAGTAGTCGTCCCACTCGGGCGAGGTGCCCTTGGGGGCGCGGGTGAGCACGATGCGCGTGCCCTCGGGCACGGGTGTGAGGGTGAAGGTGTCGTGCCCCTGGACGGTCAGGGTGCGCTCGCCCACCTCGGCGTGCTGGAAGAAGATCAGGTCGATCTCCGCCTCCAGCTCCGGCGCGTCCCAGCCGTGCCAGTGGAAGACCTTCTCCTTGTCCCGGAAGGACTGCCACACCTCGTCGACGGGTGCGGCGACGGTGATCTCGATCCGGACGCCGTCGGCGTCGCTCTCGTGGAAGATCATGAGGAGACTCCTGGGTGGCCCATCGCGACCACCCGGTACGGGCGGCCTGAGTCGGTGTCGTACTTCAACGCGATCTGCCGCACCGCTTCGGCCAGGTCGCTGGTGAACTCGTGGACGTCGCCGGGCGCGCCGAAGCGGACCGTCGTCTCCACGGTGAAGGTGAGCAAGCGCTTTCCGGCGTCGGCCGCGGCCGCGGACATCCGGTCGACCTCGCGTGCCACGCCAGCGGCCACCGACACCAGATGTGTTGCGGCGAACTGGTCCTGGACGCCCGCGTCCACCGCACGGCCGGGGCGGGCGCGCAGCACGCGTTCGACGCAGCCGCGGCGCTGGCGTTCCTCGACCAGCTCGACGAGTCCGGCCTGTTCCAGCGCTCGCACGTGGTAGTTGACCCGTTGCCGCGGCAGGTCGAGGGCAGCCGCGAGCTGGGTCGCCGAGGCGGGCGACTTCAGCAGCTCCAGCAACGAACGGCGCAACGGCGACAGCTCCACGCCCAGCACGGTCCCATTTGACAAATTCATTTGTCAATACCGGAACTCGACCGGAAACAGGCAAGTTCGTTGACGGTTGCAACAAACCAGCTCCACCCTGTGAGCCGTGAGAACACCCCTGCTGGTGGCAGCGTTGGCAGCAGCAGCGATCGTTCCGGTGTGGACGGTCGCGGCGCAGGCCGACGTGGTGCCCGGAACCGCTTATCAAGTGACGAACGTCGGCAGCGGAAAGTGTGTCGAATCGCTGGGATCGGCCAACGGCGCACAGCTCCGCCAACAGACCTGCTCCGGTCAGACCTGGAAGTTCGCGCCGACGAGCGACGGCTATTTCACGGTCGGCGAAGGCGCTGTCTGGGACGTCTCGAACGTGTCCACAACGGACAACGCGCTGATCCACATGTGGCAGAACTTCAACGCGAACAACCAGCAGTGGCGCCCCGAACAGGTGGGGACCGACACCTACCGGTTCGTGAGCCGTCACAGCGGCAAGTGCCTCGACGTGCCCGGCGCGACGACCAACGACGTCCAGTTGGTGCAGTACACCTGCAACGGCACCAACGCCCAGGCCTTCCGGCTCAGCACGCCGGCGCCGCCGGACCCGAACCAGCCCGACTTCGGCCCGAACGTGCTGATCTTCGACCCGTCGATGCCCGCCAGCACCATCCAGGCGCGGCTCAACGAGGTCTTCCGCACGCAGGAAGAGGGTCAGTACGACGCGCGCCGGTACGCGATCATGTTCAAGCCCGGCAGCTACAACGTCGACGTGAACATCGGCTTCTTCACCCAGGTCCTCGGGCTCGGCCTGAACCCGGACCAGGTGAACATCAACGGCCAGGTGCACGTCGAGGCCGACTGGTTCGAGGGCAACGCGACGCACAACTTCTGGCGTGGCGCCGAGAACCTCGCGATCCGGCCGCCGGGCGGCACCAACACGTGGGCCGTCTCGCAGGCCTCCGCGATGCGCCGCACGCACGTCCACGGCAACATGCAGCTCGACGACAACGGCTGGTCCAGCGGTGGTTTCCTGGCCGACTCGGTGGTCACGGGCCAGGTGCGGTCGGGCAGCCAGCAGCAGTGGCTGTCGCGCAACACCGAGTGGGGCTCGTGGACCGGCGAGAACTGGAACATGGTGTTCGTCGGCGCCCGCAACGCACCGCAGAACACGTTCCCCGAGCCGCCGTACACGACGGTCGCGCAGACCCCTGTCGTGCGTGAGAAGCCGTTCCTGAACATCGACGGCAACGGCAAGTACAGCGTCTTCGTCCCGTCGCTGCGCACCAACACCAGCGGCACCACGTGGGCGAGCGGCAACCAGCAGGGCACGAACATCCCGCTGACGGACTTCTTCGTCGCCAAGCCGGGCACGTCGGCCGCCACGATGAACCAGCAGCTCGCAGCGGGCAAGCACCTGCTGCTCACGCCGGGCATCCACCAGGTGAGCGAGCCGATCCGGGTCACCCGTCCGGACACCGTCGTGTTCGGCCTGGGACTCGCGACCGTCATGCCCACCAACGGGAACATGGCGCTCGACGTGGCCGATGTGGACGGTGTGAAGATCGCCGGCCTGCTGCTGGACGCGGCTCCGACGAACTCGCCGTTGCTGATGCAGATCGGAGCACCGGGCAGCAACGCCAACCACGCGGCCAACCCGACTTCGATGCACGACCTGTACGTGCGCATCGGCGGTTCGGCGGTCGGGCGGGCCACGACCTCATTGGTCGTCAACAGTCACAACGTGATCGGTGACCACCTCTGGCTGTGGCGCGGCGACCACTCCTACGGCGTCGGCTGGGACGTGAACCGGGCCGACACCGGGTTGATCGTCAACGGCAACAACGTGACGATGTACGGCCTCTTCGTGGAGCACTACCAGAAGTACCAGACCATCTGGAACGGCCAGGGCGGCCGGACGTACTTCTACCAGAACGAGATGCCGTACGAGGTGCCGAACCAGGCGGCGTGGATGAACGGCTCCACGCGCGGCTACGCGGCGTACAAGGTGGCCAACCACGTCACCACGCACGAGGCGTGGGGCTTGGGCAGCTACATCTTCGCCAACGCCAACCCGAGTGTGGTGGCGGACCGGGCGTTCGAAGTGCCGAACACGCCGGGCGTCAGGTTCCACAGCATGGTGACGATCTCGTTGGGCGGCAAGGGCACCATCGAGCGAATCATCAACAACTCGGGCGGACGGGTGACCGCCGGCTCCACCGAGGCTTACCTGGCGAATTACCCGTAACGGTCCTGCCCAAAAATTCCACTCAGCGGTTCAATCGGTTTTCGACTGCGCATCCCCGTGCTCTGGTCCGCATAGACCGGAGCATGGGGATGTTCACTGAGCAGTTGCAGCACATCGAGTCCTTGAACTCCGTGTACAACGCCTTGACCACCGTGTTCGAGGAGCCGGACGAGCCGACCGGCCCGCTCGCCGGCGTCCTGTTCTCGGTCAAGGCCAACATCGACGTCGCGGGCGCGGCCACCACGCACGGCATGAAGTCGTTGACCGGCAACGTGAAGTCGTCCGACGCACCGATCGTGGCGCGGCTGCGGGCCGCCGGGGCCACGCCGATCGCCCATGCGAACATGCCGACGTTGAACGCCAGAGGCATGCACACGTACAGCGAACTGGCCGGACACACCATCAACCCGTGGGACGCCTCGAAGTCACCCGGTGGCAGCTCCGGAGGTGACGCGGTCGCGGTGGCGACGGGCATGGTGCGCATCGGGATCGGCAACGACGGTGGCGTTCGCTGCGGCTGCCCGCGTTCCTGAACGGCATCTGCGCTTTGAAGCCGAGCTACGGGCGTTACCCGCAGGGCACGATCTACGGCCAGCCAGATCCGTCGTTCCCCACCCGGGTCATGACGGTCGAAGGCCCGCTCGCCCGCACCGTCGCCGACCTGAGGATGGTGCACGACCTGCTGTGCGGTGCTGATCCGGCCGACCCGCGCACGGTGCCGGTACCGGCCGCCGGTGCGCCGGTCGCCAGGATCGCCGGTTTCGTGCCGGGCGATCCCGTGGTCGAGGAGGCGGCGAAACGGCTGGTGGACGCGGGCTACGAGGTCGAGGCGGTCACGCCGCCGCGGGTCGACGAGTCGTCGGAGCTGGCCATGCGGATGGTCGCCACGCCGATCGCGCTGGGGTTCGACGAGTACGTCGCGTTCGCCGGTGAGGATCTCGCCGGGTACGCGCGGAACCTGCTGGCGGTGCGGCCGGCCCTCGACCTCGGCGAGTTCCTGGCGCTCACCGGCACCAGGCTGTCCGTCCAGCGCGAGTGGGCGCGGCTGCTGGACCGATACCCGGTGGTGGTCGGCCCGGTCAGCACGACGCCGTCGTTCGAACCGGACCAGGACCGCCGCAGCCCCGAGGCCCTCGCCGACTACTTCGAGGCGATGAAGCTGTGCGAGGCGACGTCGTTCGCCGGGCTGCCGTCGGTCGCGGTGCCGACGGGGCTGCGCGACGGGCTGCCCACCGGCGTCCAGGTGATCTCCCGGCTGTACCGGGAAGACCTGGCCCTGGACGCGGCGGTGGTGCTGGAAACGCGGCTCACGCCAACCGCTTCGGGCGGTTGATCTTCATCTCGTCCATGTCCGTGACGGTGGCGCGCAGGCCGCGGTAGTCGACGCCGAAAGCGTCGAGGGCCGCGGTCGCGCGCCGCAGTCCTGCCTCGTCCGGCTTCTCGGCGGCGGTCAGGATGACGCGGTAGCTGAAGAAGTCGAGCTTCTCGTCGAACGTCAGCGCGCCCTCCTCGCAGAACCCGCCGCTGCGCAGGAAGTCGAAGCCCTGCAGGTGCTCCCGCAGCGTCGCGCGCTGATCGTCGGTCAGGTCGGCGAAGCGGCCTCGGACGAGTACTCGGTAGGTGTGTTCAGCCACGAGCGAAGATGCTCCCCGAACCGGCTTCTGGTGGCCAACGATTTCCCCGGTGCGGAAGAATCATGGTCCATGAACGCAAAAGAGCTGGTCACGCGCATCCGGACGGAGCTGCACCCCGGTGAGCACGACAACCTCGTGGTGAAACTGATCGAAACCGGACAGGCTCCGCGCGCCGTGATCGCGACGTTCGCCGCGGAGGAAAACCACATCGTGTCGTCGGACTGGCGAACATTCCTCACGCTCGCGGCGAAGGCGCAGGAGCCCAACGCACGCGCGTTCTTCACCCTGCTGGCCGGCGGCGAGGAGCTCGTGCTGCCGATGCTTGCACCGCTCGCGCAGGCCGCCGGCATGTCGGCCAAGGAGTTCCAGAACTACGAGCCCTACCCCGGTTGCCAGGCCTACCCGGCGTACCAGGCGTGGATGGCCCTCAACGGCGAGCCGACCGACGTGATCCTCGCGATCCTGGCCAACTTCACCGCGTGGGGCGGCTACTGCGCCCGCATGGCCAAGGGTCTGCGCGAGCACTACGGGTTCGACGACGAAGCGTGCGCGTTCGTCGACTTCTTCGCCACGCCCGCCCCGCAGCTCGAGGAGCGCGCGATCGCGGCCGTGCAGGCGGCACTGGACTCCGGTTGGCAGCCGAAGCACGCGTGGCGCTACGGCCGCCTGCTGCAGGCCTACGAGCTGGAGTTCTGGTCCACGCTGGCCTAAGTGAGTAGAGGTACTCATGACATCCCGAGCGCCACGCAGGACGCTCGGGATCATGACTTCCGCCACCTCCTCGCACACCCCGACGACCGCCGCCTTCTACGCGCAGGCGGTCGTCTCCTTCGGTCTCTCGCTCACCGCCGTCGCCATCGGGGTCGTGTTCCTCCCCGTCGACGGCTGGGTCCGCGCGTTCCTGGGCATCGCGATGCTCTACACCGTCACCTCGGCGTTCACACTGGCCAAGGTGCTCAGGGACCGGCAGGAGGACACCTACATCTCCAGCCGCGTGGACAGAGCCCGCCTGGACAAGCTGCTGACCGAGCACGACCCCTTCAAGATCGACGCACCCTGAGCGGTCACCTCGGCAGGTAGGCGCGGTGGGACTTGGAGAACTCGAAGTTGTTGAACTTGTCCCAGTTGATCGACCACGTCATCAGGCCGCGCAGGTTCGGGTAGACGCCCTTCGGCTGGTAGCTGCCACACCGCGTGCCCTTGGTGAGGCAGTCGAGCGCGGTGTGCACGTCGGCGACGGAGGTGAAACCGTTGCCCGCGTTGACGGACGCGGGCAGGCCGATCGCGACCTGCTCCTGGCGCAACGGAGCGAACACCTTCGACGTGTCACCGCGCACCGGGAACCCGGCGAGCACCATGTCGGTCATCGCGACGTGGAAGTCCGCGCCGCCCATGAAGTGGTACTGGTTGTCCAGGCCCATCACAGGTCCGGAGTTGTAGTCCTGCACGTGCAGCAACGTCAGATCGTTGCGCATCGCCTCGATCACGGGCAGATAGGCGCCCGTGCGCGCGTCGCCGCCGCCCGCGCCGCCGTAGAACTGGTAGCCGACCTGCACGAAGAACGTCTCCGGCGCCATCGTGAGCACGAAACCCGCGCCGTAGCGGGACTTCAGCGACCGCAGGGCCGAGATCAGGTTCACGATCACCGGCGTGGTCGGGTTGCGGAAGTCGGTGTCGCCGGCGTTCAACGAGAGCGAGTGGCCCTCGAAGTCGACGTCGAGCCCGTTCAGGCCGTACTTGTCGATGATCGCCGAAGCCGACCGCACGAACGCGTCGCGCGCGGCCGTGGTCTCCAGCCGCACCTGGCCGTTCTGGCCGCCGATGGAGATCAGGACCTTCTTGCCCTTCTGCTGCTGGGCCCTGATGCCCGCGATGAAGTCGGCCTCGGACTCGACGTTCGGGCACTCCGCGACCGGGCACTGCGCGAACCGCAGCTCACCGCTCGTCGCGCTGGTGGGCTCGGCGAACGACAGGTTGATGACGTCCCACTCGTCCGGCACGTCGCGCATGCGGGTGTAGCCGGAACCGTTGGCGAAGCTGGCGTGCAGGTACCCGACGAGCACCTTGCGCGGCAACGAACCCGTGGGAGGCGGGCCGGTCGTGGTGGTCGTGGTGGTGGTCGTCGTCGTAGTGGTGGTCGTTGAAGTGGGTGAGGTACCACCCGTGCACGCCGCGCCGTTGATCGTGCAGTTCACCGGGTCGGCAGTGCCGCTTGCGTTGTAGCCGAACGTGACGCTGGCACCGGGCGCGACCGAGCCGTTGTACTCGCGGTTGACGAACGCGTAGTGGTTGCCGCTCTTGGTGAGCAGCGAGTCCCAGTAGGCACCGACGGACGTGGACGCCGGGTAGTCGAACTCGACCTTCCAGGAGCTGATGGCCGCGCTGGTCCCGTTCTTGATCGTCACCGTGGCGGTGTACCCGGTGTCCCAGGACTGCTTGGTGAACGTCGCCGTGACACCGGCGGCGCTGGCAGGGGCGAGGCTCACGATCACGGTGCCGAGCACCAGTGCGGCGACCGCGCTTATTCGAGCGAACAACAGCATGGTTGCTCCGTCCCTAACGTGGCGGCCGGCAGGGGGTCATTCGAATTGGACTAGACCATCAACGTCAAAGTCAAGGTCCTAGACTGCCCAGTCGTGCCCCACGCTCGTGCCGCAGACGGAACCAAGCTCTTCTACTCGATCGAAGGCTCAGGGCCTCCCCTGCTGCTGATCGCGGGCCAGGCCAACTCCTCCCGCTGGTGGACGCAGGTGCAGCCCGAACTCGCCAAAGAGTTCACGACGATCGTCACCGACCACCGCGGCACCGGTGCCAGCGACAAGCCCGACGCCCCGTACAGCACGCAGCTGTTCGCCTCGGACTGCATCGCGATCCTCGACGACGCCGGCATCGACCGGGCGCACGTCTACGGCACGTCGATGGGCGGCCGGATCGCGCAGTGGATCGCGGCCTCGTACGGCGATCGCGTCGACCGGCTGGTGCTGGGCTGCACGTCACCGGGCGGGCCGAACGCGATCGAGCGCAGCGCCGCGGTGCGCAAGTCGTTGGCGCAGATCGACCCGATGAAGGCGCGCAAAGCGTTGGAAGACCTGATGTACACGCCCGCGTACAAAGGCCCGTACAACACGCTCGGCGACCCGAACATGCCACCGCACGCCCGCAAACGGCACCTCTTCGCGAGCGGCGAGCACGACGCGTGGGACGTGCTGCCGACGATCACCGCGCCGACGCTCGTCGTGCACGGGACCGAGGACATCTTCAACCCCACGGCCAACGCCCCGTTGATCACCGAACGGATCCACGGCGCGCGGCTGCACCTCATCGCAGGCGCTCGGCATGGCTACTTCGAGGAGTTCAAAGCCGAAGCCACGCCGCTGGTGATGGACTTCCTCAGCTCGTGACCCACCGCAGGCCGCGCATCAACGCGTGGCCCGCGAACCGCACTCCGGTGGCCTCGGCGATCGGCAGGTACGGCAGCCGCAGCGGAATCCGCGCCCACACGGGCAGGGTGGCCACCGCCGACGCCGACAAGACCGCGTACGGCCCTTTCGCGAGCAGCGGCAGCGGCGCTTTCAGCAGCAGGAAACGCGCCGCCTCCCGAGCCTCGCGCGTGCCCTCCAGCTCGGGCCGGTAAGCGACCAGCCGTGCGTCGAGCTCGGCCTTCGTGCGTGGCGGATCCGGAACGCCCATGGCGTCCGCGATGACCGCCATGTCGGCGACGTAACCGTCGTAGTCGTCGAGCGGTTTCTCGCCGTACTTCTGGTGGCAGCGCAGGAAGCTGTCGACCTCGGCCACGTGCACCCAGCCCAGCAGGTGCGGGTCGTCGGCGCGGTAGGCCCGTCCGTCCGGCGCCGTGCCGTGGATGAACGAGTGCACGCGCGCGAGCCGTGAGATCGCTTCCTGTGCGTCCTTGACGCTCCCGTAGGTGGTCACGCCGACGAACAGGCTGGTGCGCTGCAACCGTCCCCACGGATCGGTGCGGTAGTCCGAGTGCTGGGCGACCGCCGCCATCGCGAGCGGGTGCAACGACTGCAACAGCAACGCCCGCAGCCCGCCGATGAACATGGCGTGATCTGCGTGAACGTGCCGGATCGGCCGGTCTTCGGCGAACATGCGCGGGCCGGGCGCGTCGTGGATCCGCCGCGCGTGCTTCTCCCGCTCCGGACCCGCGACCTTCTCGAACAGGCCGTCGCTCAGCTGCCGCCGCAGTGCCTCCAGCATTCACCCATCATGCGCTCAGGAGGCTGAGACCAGGAAGGAGAATCCACTGGTCCGGCTCAGTGAACGCCTTGTTGTTCTTCGGCCGCAGGCCCGCGTAGGCGCAGCAGTAGGCCACGGCCTGGCCTTCGTAGAGATGCGCGAGGAGCACCTCGAACGTGCTGTCCCGCTCGCTCGGGCCGCCGCCGGGATGCAGGTCCCAGCCGATGGTCCGGCCGTCGCGGTGGATGTTGCCCTGGTTGCCGCTCTTGGGGTTGGCGTACATGCCGTACGCGACGGTGCCCGCGGACAGCAGCTCCATCATGTCGGGTGTCTGGATGAGGTAGAACCAGGGTTGCACCAGGATGCAGCCGCCGGGCACGTCCGTGACGCTGACCGCGAGCTCGGTGTCGTCGCCGAACGGAGCGGGCCACCAGTCCCCCGCCGGAACCGTGGGCGGGACGTCGGCGGCGGGCACCACGGTGGCGTTCAGCCTGCGGGTCGCCTCCGCCGCGTCGATGCCCGCGACGCAGGCCATGCTGTAGCCGTCGTAGTGCGGGAAGTCCTTCAGCGCGAGGATCAGCCGGCCGGCCTCGCGGACCGCCAGCTGCTCGGCGCCGGTCAGCACCTCGTCGGACGGGATGACGTGCCGGGTCGCGCGGCTCAGCCGAGCCGGCGACCAGCCGGACATCATGGGGCGCACCGGATCCGCCCCGGCGGCAAGCAACGCCTGCGCGATGTCGGGCTTGCCCTCGTACACGGCCCGCCACAACGCGCTCCGGCCGTCGTTCAGCTGATCGACGTCGTCGACCCGAGCGGCCACCTCCGCCACGGTCTCGGCCGTCCCGAATTCGACCGCGCAGTGCAGTGGCGTCATCCAGAACGGGCCTGTGTTCGGGTCGGCGCCCGCGTCGAGCCTGCGCCGCACGGCGTTCGCGCTCTGCCAGCCGGCGGACGGAAAGCCTTGCCAGCCCTGAAGTTCTTCCCCCATGAGAACGGCACCCTACCGAGGCAGGGTGCCGTTCCGCGCAACGGGTTCAGGCGAGCGCGATCTGGTCCAGATCAGGCGCACCGGCGGTGTCGTTGCCGAACTTGATCGTGTTCGCCCCGGCGTTCAACGTCACCGGGATCTCGGCCACGTACGGGGTGTTGTTCCCGAGCCCGTTCAGCTTGACCTCGACCGGCGCAGCACCGTTCACCGACACGAAGTACGACCGCGGCCCGTTCACCGTGAACTGGATGAACAACCGGTACGCGCGAGCCTCGGGCACGACCACGTTCGGGAAGGTCACGGAAGCCTCCGGGCTGCCACCGATGTTGCGCACCTTCTCGCTGCCCGAACACGCGCCGCACCCGGTGAGACCCGTGCTGCCGAACATGTTCGCCGAGTCCTCCGCCTCCCGCACGAACACGCGGTCAGCGGGCCTGGTCCGCACCGGCACCGCACCCGACACCTTGCGGTCCGAGCTCAGCAGCTGGAACGACGCGTTGACCGGAATGCTGACCGAGCCGACGTCTTGTCCGGCAGGCGAAACAGCGGTCCAGACCCCTTCCAGCACACCGGCCAGCCGCATCGAGGCGCGCGTGGCGGGCGAACCGGTCAACGTCCACCCGGCCGGCAACACCGGCACCAGCGACACGTTGTCGATCTGGTCGTCGGCGTCGAGGCGCAGGCGGGCGGTGATCTTCACGGACTGCTGCCCCGGCGCGACCCATTGGATGCCATGGGGTTGCACGGTCAATGTCGTCTTCGGCGTGTAGTTCGCCGGCGGCAGGCCACCGACCGCGATCCGGTCCAGGCCGACCGACTTGCCCGTGCTGAACACCTTCACCGTGTTGCGCCCGGTGTTCAACGGCACCGCGAGCGACGTCGGGCCGGGCACGTCGGCACGATCGGCAGGCACCGCAACGGAAACCGGAGCGGCGCCGTTCACCGACACCGAGACCGACGACGCCGCAGCCGACGTCAGGTCCAGCCGCAGGTTGTAAGTCCCGGCAGCAGCAACGGAAACATCGCGGTAGGTCACGGCGTTGCGCTCGCCATCAAACCCGGTCACCTGGCGCGAACCGGAACAGGCCTTGCAGAACTCGCTGCGCGCCGAACCCGACCGCACGGCGTCCTCAGCCTCCAGTGCACCGTCCCGGACCGACCGCGGGTAGCTGTGGCCGACCCGGATCTCGTCGATCTTCAGTTCCTTGAAGTAGACCGGAGCTTGTGGACCACCCCACGTGTCGAGCACGGTCAGCCGGAGCCACCGGGCGTTGACCGCACCGATGTCGACGAACTGGGTGCCACGCGCGGAAGGCAAGGCACCAGTGCGGACGTGCCGCCAGTCGCGGCCGTCGTCGGACGCCGTCAGCTGGTAGTTCTTGATCCGCGACGAGTCCTCGGGACGGCCGAACGACACGCGGGCGTGCGTCGGCGACGACTCGCGCTGGTTGATCGCGAGGAACGCGGCCTCCTTGCGGCGCCCGAGGTCCAGCGAGATCGAGACGGGCTGGGCAGCGTTGGCGTCCCAGTACGTCTCGAAGCTGCCGTCGGTCAGGTTCGCGGCGGGGAAACCGGCCTCAGAGGACGTGGCGTAGGCCTTGACGCCGTCGTAGAACCCTTGCTGTCCGGCCGTTTCCACCGCGAACACGGTGTCGTACTCGTCCCACGCGGTGATGCCCTCGATCGTCAGGTGCCCGGCGGACTGCGAGAACTTCATCCGCTCGCCGGTCCGCAGGTCCCGCACGCCCGTGACCCGATACCCGTTGTCCCGCAACCGAACGAAGTCTGCGCGCGGGCGAGTGACCACGTGCACGTACTGCTTGCCGGTCGTCGGGTTGATGGTGATCACGCCGTGCGCGCCGTCGTTCCAGAACCCCGGCTGCATACCGCCGTACAGGTATCCGGCGCCCTCGACGCCCTGGATGGACTCGCGGATCGGCGGCACCCAGGTCGACATGAAGTTGTTGTACGCCTCCTGCTGCGCGGGCATGCGACCGTTCACCATCGGCGTCTCGGCCATCAGCGACTTGATCGACGAGCCCGCGTTGGTGATGTACCGGCCGGTGTTCAGGCGCGTGTCGACGGCGTGGTTGCCGCCGTCGTACCACCAGTCGCCGGTGTTGGGCAGCTTGTAGCAGGCCTCGGAGAGCCGCGGCATCGGCGTGAACGTCGCGGCCGGGTAGTCGTAGGACGGGAACATGCCGGTCTTCTGCTCGTTCGAGACCGTGTCCATGATCGGCGTGTCCTCGTTGTTGTTGCTCAACAACCAGGTGGGCTGCAGCTGCCGGATCTGCTCGTAGAGCTTGTTGCGCTCCCAGTACTCGTTGTCGTTGTCGATCCAGAAGCCCGCGAGGTCGTTGTAGTTCTTCATGACCTCGAAGAAGAGGTCGTAGCTGTACTTGCCGAAGCCCTCGCGCGTGGTGAGGTCGACCTGCTCGCCCTTGTGGGCGGAGTAGGCGGCGGAGTCGAGCATCTGCACGCCCTGCTCGCTGTGCCACTGCGGGTCGTCGGTCATGTAGAGGATGACCTTGACGCCCTTGGCCTTGCCCGCCTTGGTGAGCTCACCGAGCAGGTCGCGCTGGGTCGCGCAGCTGCCGGGGATCTTCGACGGCCACGGGCGCGCGTAGCCGAGGCGGGAGTGGAACGTCGCGAGCACGACGTAGGAGGCGCCGAGCTTCTGGGCCTCGTCGATCCAGTAGTCGGGGGTCCACCCGCCGCCGGTGACGTCGCGCTCCCACTCGGCGCAGTTCAGGTGCTTCGGGGCGGTGAACATGCCCCAGTGCAGGAACAGGCCGGCGGTGGACTTGCGCAGCCACTCCTGTCTCGGGTGTTGCACCTCGGCCTGCGCGGCGGCAGGCAGGACGACCGTGACCAGGCCAGCGAGCAGCGCGGCCACTACGGCCACACACAAACGACGTAGTGCCATGACCATCGCTTTTCTCGTCGGGGCGGCGGCGAGAGGTCCGATGATTACACCCGGAACTACGCAGTTCAAGCCTTCGGGACGCCTAAGTCGTCGGAGCTGTCAGGACACCTGCACGGCCGGATCGGCTTTCAGAGTGCCGTCGCGCAGCCACCACCTGGTCAGCGAGACGCCGCTCGGGCAGCAGTTGGCGTCGCTCGGCCGGTACCAGAGCTCCTTGACGGTGATCGCGCCCTTCTCGAACTGCGGCTCGGTCAGCAACGGCACGTGCGGCGCGTCGTCGCGCATCGTCGTCGTGCCGATCTCCCCCACCAGTTCGAGGTTGCCGTCGTGGGAACGCACCACCACGAGCCCGAACGCGAGCTGGCTCGACGCGGTACCGCCACCGTTGTCACAGCCGACGTTGACCGCCGCCTCGTCCTGGCCGTCCGCATCGATGTCGCCGTACCAGACGGGCTTGAAGGTGTTGATCCACAGCCCGACCTCGCCCCAGAGCGTGGACGTGGCGTTCACCTTGCCGTCCCGCATCGTGATCGGCTGTTCCACGCCGCAGAAGGCCGCGGTCAGCGTCGCCTGCTGCCAGTCCACGGCACGCAGGTCGCGGAAGGCCTTGGCAAGCGACGGCTTGGCGCCGGTGGCGGGTCCGACCGTCTGGACGATCGAGCTGACCACCTGCGGTCCGCCGGTGATCTTGGGGCCGGCCACGGGGTCGCCACAGGCGGCCAGCAGCAACAGCAACGGGAGAAGACGTCTCACGGGGAGCTCCCTTCACGCACACGGTGGGTCGTAAGGGATGTCTGGAAGGTACTGCCGCCACTCGGTTTCCGGAATCCGCGGCGAGTCCGCGCACAGCCGCGCCAGCAACTGCGGCACGTCGATGCTCCAGATGGTCGTGCGAGTGCCGTCCGCACCGCCGAGCAACGTGCCGTCCGGGCTGAACGCGATGGACGCGTCGTCGAACGTGTGTCCCGACGTCAGCTGCGACACCCCCAACGGACGGGACGGGTCGGTGACGTCCCAGAGAGCCACCTCGCCCGCCGCGCCCGCACTGGCCAGCGTCCGGCCGTCGGGGTGCATCGCGAGGTTGTGCACCCGGCCGAGATGCAGGCTGACGGACGTGACCCGGCTGCCGTCGACGTTCCACACGCTGATCACGCCGCTGTGGTGTCCGGCGACCACGTGATCGGGTCCCGGCCCGAACAACACCGAGACCACCGGGTCGTCCTTCGTGTCCATCGTGCGGGCCGGCCGCGGCCCGGCCGGGTCGCCGATGTCCCACAGCTGCACGGATTGCCCGTTGGCACCGACGGTCACCGCGCTGCGGCTGTCCTGGCTGAACGCGATGCCCTGCGCCGCCGCTCCAGCGGTGTCCGGCAACTTCGAGGCTTGGACGGCGTGGTCGCCCTGACGCGTCCAGAGCGTCACGCCGTCGATGTCCTTCGCGCCGATCAGCCGGCCGTCCGGGCTGAACACCACGCGGTACGTGCCCTTTTCCTGTTTCACCGCAGGCGGATCGGCACTGGCCGGGTCCATCAGCACGATCGGCAGCCCCGCCGCGAGTCTGGTGCCGTCGGGGCTGAACGCGATGGGCTGGCCGACGACGTTGAACGTCCGGAGCGTGCGGACGGTGCGCGGGTTGGCGGCGTCGCTCAGGTCGTAGAGCGTCGTGGGTCTGCCGGTGGCGAGCAGCCGGTTCACACCGAACGCCAGCTCGTTGCCACCCGCTGGCACCACCGACACGGCGGCCGAGCGCGCCCCGGCGAGCACCTGCCACAGCCGCACGACGTCCTGCTGGGGCGATCCGTCGACGGCAGCCGACGCCAGCACCCGGGAGTCCGCCCGGAACGCGAGCGCCTGAACACCGCCGATGTGTCCCGGCAGCGACGGGCCCGCGCGCGGCTGGACCAGGTCGGTGACGTCCCAGAGGTCGACTCCGCCGGTGATGTCGCCGACCGCGAGCATCGAGGCGTCCTGCGCGAACGCCAGCGCCTGCACGTGCAGGTCGGCGCCCGTGAGCACGCTGTAGAGCTCCAGGTTGGTGGCGTTCCACAGCTGCACCGTCTGGTCGGCCGTGGTCACCGCGAGCACCGATCCCCTGGGGGCGAACCGCATCGTCGAGACGGCCTCGCCGCGCGCGGTCAGCGTTCCGCGCAGCTTCCCCGAGACGTCCCACAGCTCGATCGTCGATCCGCCGACGGCAACGGCGATGGTGTTGCCGTCGGCACTGATCGCGGTGTCACCGGGCCGTCCGATGCGCACGATCTCTTTGGGCGCCAATGGTTCGGTGAGATCCAGCAAGGTCGAGCCGGCGGCGACCACCGGTTTGCCGGGCGCGAACGCCAGCGAGTCGGCACCGGACGGCCGCACGTGCTGTTTCGCCGGCGCGGCGATGTCGACGATGATCGTGGTGTGCTCGGTCCCCGCCACGACGTGCTTGCCGTCCGGGTGGAACGCCACGTCCCGGATCTGCGCTCCCAGCGGGATGCGTTTCCATTCGGTCGTCCCCTCGTAGACCACGAGATCGTTGTCCCGCGCCGCCACGAACGTCTCGCCGCTCGGCGCGAACGCCAGCGCGCGGACTGTGCCGCCGGTCGGCACCACCCGCGGGATCGAGGGGCTTTCCATCAACGCCCCGAGCACTTCCGCCGTCGGCGACATCCGGTACGCCTGGGCGAGCAGCTGACGTGCGATGTTCGGCCGTGAGTCGCGAATGGCCGCAGCTTGCGCCACCAGCTGGCGTGACGTGGCGACGAGCGTCTGCTGCTGTGCCCGGTCGCTCTGCTGCTCCGAGCGGACCGCGAAGATCACGGCGGCGACCAGCAGCACAGTCAGCACGGAGATCGTGGCGACCACGGTTCGCTTGGTGCGGCGGCGTTCCCGGATGTGGTGCCCGATCAGCTCGGACTTCTCGATGCCGTCGAGCGGTGCCACGACGTCGGCCAGCACCGACTCCCAGCCGGGGTCGCGCGGGTCGTGCCGGACGCCGCGCAGGTCGACGCAGCGCGGTTCGGGGATGTCGTGCAACGCCTGCGGCAACGCGTTCGTGCGCTCCTGGTCCAGCACACCGTTGTCCCACACCGCTTCGCCGTCCGTGAGCAGGACGAAGAGGCTGCGCCGATCGCGGTTCTCCAGCCACCACGCCACTTCCTCGGCGACCCAGCGCGACCGCGCGGAGGCCGGCGAGGCGAGCAGCAGGAAGTTCTCCGCGCTCGAGAGCCCGTCCAGAATCGCCTGCGTGAGATCGGATTCAGCCGCCAGCACGGAGTTGTCGAGGAACACCCGCCGCGCCCGCGGCCGGTACCAGGGCTTCGCGAACTTCTCGATGCCCTCCTGCAGCAACGGACCCAGCTCGTGGTCCGTGGCGTGGCTGTACGAGATGAACGCCGCGAAGGCCTTCTCGTCGGCCATGACCCCTCTCCGCTCAACGGGTGAACACCATTACATCGTCCTGCCAGCGGCCTCCGTTAGGGCCCGAAGCGTGATAACACAGGGCACATGATCGAGGCGGACTTCCCCAGCGTCTTCCACGACGCGGACGAGATCGCCGTGCGCGGCCAGCGGCAGACCCTGCGGCTGAGCAAGGTGCGGCTGGTCAGCGCCGTGATCGCGGCCGTCGGCGGCGCGCTGAGCTGGAAGGTCGGGATGCTCGACCTGTGGGCGCTGGTCGCGCTGGTGGGGTTCCTCGCCGCGTTGTTCGCGGAGATCATGCTGTGGACGCAACGGCCGGAGCGCGACTGGACCGCCGGCCGCGCGATCGCCGAGGACACCAAGTCGCTGGCGTGGCGTTATTCGGTGGGCGGCAACCCGTTCCCGATGACGATGCCGGTCACGGAGGCCAGGAAGCTGTTCCAGCGCCGGATCAACGAGGTCGTCGCGCGCGACGGCGCCGGACTGTCGTTCCGCAACGCCAGCGAGCTCGCCACCCCGCGCATGACGGCGTTGCGCGGCAAGCCGCTGGAGGAGCGCAGGAAGGCTTATCTCGCGGACCGCATCGGCGACCAGCAGCGCTGGTACTCGCTCAGCGCGGAAAAGCACCGGGTGCGCGCGAACCGCCTGCGAGCGCTGCTCGTCGTGGGCGAGCTGGTGGCGATCGTGCTGGCGGCCGGCCGCGGCTTCGGCCGGTGGGACGTCGACATCTCCGGGGTCATGGCGGCGATCGTGGCCGGTGGCGCCGCGTGGCTCGGCCTGCGCCAGTACGAGAAGCTCCGCCTGACCTACTCCATCGCCGCCAACGGCCTCGCGGTACTGGGCGACCGGCTCGTGGACGTGCCGGAGGAGGAGTGGGCGATCGCGGTGACGGACGCGGAGGAGTCGTTCAAGCGCGAGAACGCGGCGTGGCTGGCGTCGCAGCCGAGCGCCGCCTGACCGCGTTCTCGCTTTGCTCGTTCAGGCGAGGGCGTCGACGATCTTGGTGACCATCTCCTTCTCGGTCGCGGCCACCTCGCCGTCCGCCCCGGCCACCGAGCGGACCATCTCCGTCACCGCGCCGCGGAAGATCGGGACCTCGCGCGAGTCGTGCGCGTCGATGATCTGGACGGCGTCCTTGAGGGCGGCGAGGACGCCTGCCTCCACATCGGACGCCGACCCCTTGGGCAGCTGGGGCGGGGCGGCGGCGATGACGGCGCGCAGGTCGTCCGGGAGCAGGGACATGGCCCTGATGCCGGCGTAGCTCTCCTCGTCGACCGAGCCGGGGTCCGCCGTGGACACCAGCACCATGGCACCGAAAACGGCCGTGCGAAGGGTCTGCCCCTCCGCCTCCGTGTACGCAGTCATGAGCGCAAGCCTATGCAACGATCAGTGCTTATGAGTGCGGGTCAGGTGCTCGGCGCCAACATCAAGGCGATCCGGGAGCAGCGCGGGTTGTCACTGTCGGAGCTCGCGCGGCGGTCGTCCATCGCCAAGGGCACGCTGTCCCAGCTGGAGAGCGGCACGGGCAACCCGACGATCGAGACAGTGTTCAGTTTGTCGAACGCTTTGGATGTGCCGGTGTCGGAGCTGGTGACCGAGCGGACGCCGCCGGACGTCGTGCTGGTGCGCGCTCGCGACGTCGAGGTGCTCAGTTCCAACGCCGTCGACCTGCGGCTGATGCGGCGGATGGACATCGGCGACACCGTCCTCGAGATCTACGACCAGCGCGTCCGGCCGGGTGCCGTCCAGACCAGCGAAGGTCATCCCGGCAAGGAACACGTGCTGGTCACGAGCGGCCGGCTGCGGGTGGGGCCGACCGAGGGGCCGTACGAGCTGGGGCCGGGCGACTACGTGTGCTTCCCCGGCGCGACCCCACACCTGTACGAGACACTCGAAGGTGAGGTCAGCTCGGTACTGGTGCTGGAGTATCCGAAGCACTAACGTTCATTCTAATGAACGGAGGTGGCGATGCACCCGGACGTCGTGGTCGTGGGCGCGGGCATCATCGGGGCCGCGTGCGCCCAGGCTCTCTCCGCGCGCGGGCTCGACGTCGTCGTCATCGACCGCAGCGGACCGGCGTCGGGCACCAGCGCCGCCGGTGAGGGCAACGTCCTGGTCAGCGACAAGGAGCCGGGCCCGGAACTGGACCTCGCTCGTGCCAGCCGGGACCTGTGGCCCGCTCTGGCTCTCGACGCCGAGTTGGCCAGAGATGTCGAGTGGGAGGAGAAGGGCGGCCTGGTCGTCGCGACCACTCCGGACGCCTCCGCGCCGTTGCGGGCCTTCGCAGCCAAGCAACGTGCGGCCGGCATCGACGCGTGCGAGATCACCGCCGAGGAGGCGCTGGCCCACGAGCCGCACCTCAACCCGGAGATCACCGCGGCGGTCCACTACCTCCAGGACGCGCAGCTCAACCCGGTCAAGGCGACTGTCGCCCTGCTGCGCGGCATCAGGTTCATCGCCGCCGAGGTGTCCACAACGGACGGCCGTTCGGTCACCACGTCCGACGGTGTGATCAGCTGTGGCGCCGTCGTCAACGCCACCGGCCCGTGGGCGCGCAACTTCGGCGTCAACGTGCTCCCCCGGCGCGGCGTCGTGCTGGTCACGACCCCGATCCCCGGCACGATCCGGCACAAGGTCTACGACGCGGACTACGTCGGCGCGGTCGCGAGCGGCGACGCCGACCTGCAGACCTCCGGGGTCGTCGAGTCGACCCAGGCGGGCACCGTGCTGATCGGCTCCAGCCGGCAGCGCAAGGGCTTCGACGACGCGATCGAGAGCAAGGTGCTGAAAGCGTTGGCACTCAAGGCAATCGCGCTCTTCCCGATGCTGGCGGGCGTCCCGGTCATGCGCGCGTACGGCGGCTTCCGCCCGTACGCGCCGGATCACCTGCCGATCATCGGTCCCGACCCGCGCGTGCCAGGCCTCTGGCACGCCACCGGCCACGAGGGCGCGGGCGTCGGCCTGGCCCCGGCCACCGGGCGGTTGCTCGCCGACCTGCTCACCGGCGGCACCCCGCTCGTCGATCCGCATCCGTTCCGCGTCGACCGCCAGGGGGTGATGGTGTGAAGGTGACCTTCAACGGGCTGCCGCACGAGGTCGCGCACGTCGCGGAACTGTTGCCGGGGCGGTACTTCTGCGGCATCGGGGTGTGCTTCGGGTGCGTCGCGGAGATCAACGGCGTGCCCGAGGTCCGCGCGTGCCGCCACCAGCTGCGGGACGGCGACGTAATCAGGACGAAACCATGAGGGTTGTAGTGGTGGGGGCGGGACCGGCCGGGATGGCTGCCGCGCGGACGGCCGCCGACGCGGGCGCCGAGGTCGTGATGGTCGACGCGGAGCCAGACGCTGGCGGGCAGTTCCTGCGCGGACGGGCCAGGTTCAGCCACCCCGGTGTCACGCACCTGAAGAACGCGGAAGCCTGGCTCGTCGAAAACCGGACACTCCACTTGCGCGGTCCGCAACAGGTGCACTTCGACGCCCTGGTCATCGCCACCGGCGCCTACGACCGCCCCCTCCCCTTCCCCGGCTGGGACGGCCCCGGCGTCATCACCGCAGGTGCCGCCCAAGCCCTCGCCAAACAAGGCGTCACCCTCGCCGAACGCGTCATCGTCGCCGGCACCGGCCCGTTCCTCCTCCCGGTGGCCACCGCCCTGAAAGACCTGGGCGCCACCCTGGTCGGCGTCTACGAGGCCTCCTCCCCCACCAGGTGGCTCCGCGAGCCCAAGGCCGTCCTGGCCAACCGCCACAAGATCGCCGAACTCGCCCGGTACCGCAACGTCCTGACCCACCTGGAAACCCGCACCGCGGTCATCGCCAAACACGGCAGCCGGGTCACCGTCGCCAAGCTCGACCGCAACTGGCGCCCGATCAGCCACCGCACCGAGCACGCCGACCTCGTCTGCATCGGCCACGGCTTCCTCCCCCGCACCGACCTCGTGCCGAACGCCAAGCGCACCAACGACTTCCTGGACGTCGACGAACGCCAGCAGACTTCGATCGCGAACATCTACGCGGCCGGCGAGGTCACCGGCATCGGCGGCGCGGACCTGGCCGAAGCCGAAGGCGTCATCGCCGGAGCCGCTGCGGCACAACAGGAACCGCCGCCACAAGCACTCGCGGCCGTCCGCAAGGGCCGCCTGTTCGCCCAGGCCCTGGCCAGAGTGCACGCCGTCCAACCGGGCTGGCGAACGTGGCTCAACCCCGACACCACCGTGTGCCGCTGCGAGAGAGTCAGCCTCGCCGACCTGACCGAGGCCACCACCATGCGCGAGCTCAAGCTCACCAGCCGGGTCGCGCTGGGCCGCTGCCAGGGCCGCATCTGCGCCCGCAACGCCGCCGAGCTCACCGGTGTCCCGTTCGACGGCCAGCGCCGCGTCATCGCGGTCCCGATCCCCCTCGGCGAACTCGCCCGACTCCCGGAGGAAGACTCATGACCGAACGCCTCGACGGCGTCATCGTCGCCACCGCACTCCCGTACGCCGAGGACCCCAAGGCACCCGCCGGCCTCCGCCCCGACCTGGACAAGCTCGCCGAGCACTGCCAGTGGGTCGTCGAGAACGGCTGCCGCGGCGTGGGCCCCAACGGTTCGCTCGGCGAGTACTCGTCGCTCACCGACGCGGAACGCCGCGAGGTCGCCCAGACCGCGATCGCCGCCGTGAAGGGGCGCGGTATCGCCGTCATCGGCGTGCACGGCGTCGGCGCACACCAGGCCCGCCACTGGGCCGAACTCGCGGCCGAGGACGGCGCGGACGGCGTGCTGTGCCTGCCCCCGACGATGTACCGGGCCAACCGGACCGAGGTCGTGCACCACTTCCGCGAGGTCGCCAAGGCCGGGCTGCCGATCATGGTCTACAACAACCCGATCGACACCAAGGTCGACCTGACCCCGGAGCTGATCGCGGAGCTGGGCCAGATCGAGCACGTCGTGGCGGTGAAGGAGTTCTCCGGCGACGTCCGCAGGGTCCTGGAGATCAAGGCCGCCGCCCCGCACCTCACCGTCGTGGCCGGCGCCGACGACGTGGTGCTGGAGAGCCTCCTGATGGGTGCCACCGGCTGGTTCGCGGGCTACCCCAACGTGTTCCCGGCCGAGTGCACCGAACTGTTCGAGCTGGCGCTGCAGGGCAAGCTCGACGAGGCCCGCACGATGTACGAACGCCTCGTGCCCGCGTTCCGCTGGGACTCGCGCACCGAGTTCGTCCAGGCGATCAAGCACTCGATGGACTTCGTCGGCCGCTACGGCGGTCCGTGCAGGCCTCCGCGCGGACCGCTGAGCCCGGAACAGCGCGCCCAGGTCGACGCCGACATGAAGCTGGCCACCTCATGAGGTTCGCCAAGTACTTCAGCGCGGTCGACTCGCACACCGAGGGCATGCCGACGCGGGTGATCACCGGCGGCGTCGGCGTGATCCCCGGCGAGACCATGGCCGACAAGCGCCTCGACTTCATCAAGAACCACGACCACATCCGGCGGCTGCTGGTCAACGAACCGCGCGGCCACGCGGCGATGAGCGGTGCGATCCTGCAGCCGCCAACGCGCCCGGACGCGGACTGGGGCGTGCTCTACATCGAGGTGTCCGGCTGTCTGCCGATGTGCGGCCACGGCACCATCGGCGTGGCCACGGTCCTGGTCGAGACCGGCATGGTCGAGGTGACCGAGCCCGTCACGACCGTCCGGCTCGACACCCCGGCCGGGCTGGTGCTCGCCGACTACGACACGCGCACGAAGCTCGTGACGATCCGCAACGTCCCGGCGTACGCCCACGAACTGGACGCGGTCGTCGACGTGCCGGGACTCGGCGAGGTCCGCTACGACATGGCGTACGGCGGCAACTTCTACGCCATCCTGCCGCTCGACCAGCTCGGCATCCCGTTCGACCGAACCGAGAAGGACCGGATCCTCGCCGCCGGACTGTCCATCATGGACCAGATCAACGCGGTGAACCGCCCGGTGCACCCGGTCGACTCGGCGATCGGCGGCTGCAAGCACGTCCAGTTCACCGCGCCCGGCCAGGACGGCGCGCACTCGCGCAACGCGATGGCGATCCACCCCGGCTGGTTCGACCGTTCACCGTGCGGCACTGGCACTTGCGCGCGCATGGCGCAGTTGCACGCACGCGGCGAGCTCGGAATCGGTGCAGACTTCGTCAACGAGTCGTTCATCGGCACGAGGTTCATCGGCCGGTTGCTGGAAGAGGTTCCGCTCGGCGACCGAACGGCCGTCGTGCCCACAGTGGCCGGTCGCGCGTGGATCACCGGGATGGGCCAGTACCTCCTCGACGCCACCGATCCGTTCCCGGAAGGGTTCTCGCTTTAGTGCCGTGACCGCCGGCCTTTGCCCCGTCTTTCGCCGTTCAGACGGGTGCATCCCGGTGCCGTCCCCGCGCCCTCGTACTGGTTGTACAGGGGCGCGGGGACGGTGCCGGGAGGCGCCCTGCTGAGCGCCGGAAGACGCGGCGAAGGTCGGCGGTCACGGCACTTATCGTTACGCTCAGTGCCGTGACGACTTCGCCAAGTCTGGAAGCGCTGCTGCGCATCGGACCGTTCCACTCGGCGCTGCGCGCGGCGATCCGCCGGCGCGGCCTCACCCTGGAACGGCTCCGGCTACGCCTCGCGCAACAGGACGTGGCCGTGGCGCTGTCGACGTTGAGCGACTGGCAGCAGGGCCGCGTGCGCCCGATCTCGCCGAAGTCGCTGCGGGCCGTGTCGGTGCTGGAGGAACTGCTGGAGGTGCCGTCCCGCTCGCTGCTCACGTTGCTGGAGCAGACCGGCCCGAACGGCTGGCCGGACGTCGTGCCCGGCATGATGCCCGGCTTCAACACCAACGACCTGGAGGTCGTCTCCCGCCACGACAGGGTCTTCGTCGACGCCGACCGGCACGCGTCGCGCATCCACGTGAGCATGGTCGCCCGCGCACGCCAGGACGGCGTCGACAGGTTCTACGCGCACTACTTCGGCGACGACTCGGTGCGGACCTCGGACGTCGTGCAGGAGCCCGTGCGCAACTGCCGCGTCGGCCGGTCCGCGCGCAACGAGGCCGAGCACGTGACGGTCGACGAGCTGCTGTTCGACCGGAAGCTGAAGGCGGGCGAGACGTGGGTGTTCGAGTTCGTCATCCACGACCCGACCCAGCTCGACAGCTTCGAGTACGCGCAGGGCGTGCGGTGCTTCCTCGCGCAGAGCCTGATCGAGGTGCACTTCGACCCGGCGGCGCTGCCCAGCGACCCGCACGTCTACCTGCAGGACTGGGAGGAGAACGAGCCGCACCGGATCATCGACCTGGAGCTGGACCACACCAACTCGGTGCACCACTTCGAGACGAACGTGTCGGTGAACTGGGTCGGCATCCGCTGGCGCTGGGACTAGGCGAACTGTGCCGCGCGCCGCGGGAGCGAAACGGGAACGCCCCCTCGTTTCGGCCTGCCCGCCATGCCGAGCAACCACGCCCGCACCGCCATCTTGCCGGCCGGCAGGTCGTCCGCCTTGCGCCACGCGCGCACGAGCACGTCGTGCACGACATCCTCGGCTTTGGCTCCATGCACCCGTATCGCATAGGCCAGCAAGGCCGCGCCGTGCGTCTCCCACAGCGAGCTGATCAGGGCTTCGTCGCGACCGGTGGACATGACACCAAAAGGTAAAGGTTGTTTCCTGTTGAGGGAACCTCACCTGCGCCCGGCGACCGGTCAACTGCGGCGAGCGGATGAGCGGTCGGACCGATAGCTTGCGAACACACTTCGGGAAGGGGATTCCTCTTGCTCACCACCGACTTCGTGCCGGGAGCCCCGAACTGGATCGATCTGGGCAGCCCGGATGTCGTTGCCAGCGCGGAGTTCTACGGCCGCGTGCTCGGCTGGACGCACGTGCCGCTGGGACCGGAAGCCGGTGGCTACGGGTTCTTCCGGCACGAGGAGCGAACGGTCGCGGCGGTCGGGCCGCTGTCCGAACCCGCCGCACGCTCGGCGTGGACGATCTACTTCGCCGCACCGGACGCAGACGCCACGGCCCGCGCAACAGCCCAAGCAGGCGGGGAGGTCCGCCTGGAACCGTTCGACGTCTTCACGAGCGGGCGGATGGCGCAACTGACGGATCCGCAAGGCGCGGAGTTCGCCGTGTGGCAGGCAGGTGATCTGCTCGGGGTGGACGCCGTGTCGTCCGAGGGTGCGCTGACGTGGATCGAACTCCACTCCCCCGATGACGCCTCCTTCTACCGCGCGGTGTTCTCGTGGGACGCCGTCACGTTTCCTGGCGCGCCGGGCGAGTTCGTCCGACCGGCCGGCACGGGAGAAGGCCGCCTGTTCGGTGCTGTCGTCCCGGACCAGGACGCCTACTGGTTGCCGTACTTCGAGGTCGCCGATCCCGATCACGCCGCAGGTGCGTCCGAGGTGCTCGTCGAGCCCTATGACCTGGACGGCGTGGGCCGGATCGCCGTGCTCGTTGATCCATTCGGAGCCCGGTTCGGCGTCATGCGATCTGTTACCTCGTAAAGACTCCCCAAACCGGGAAACGCCAGCTAGCGTGCGCTGGTGCAGTTGCCGTGGAGAGCCGCGCCCAGGGCAGCGCTGTCGAGTCCGCTCACGTTGCTGGTGAGCATCGCCACGACGTTGCTGCTGGGCTTCGTGGTGGCCGCGGCCGTGCTGCACTCGTCCTCCGCCGGCAGCGCGGCGCTCGCGTACCAGCAGGACCGAATGTGCCCGCAGTCCGTGCATCCGTCGCTGGACGGGGAGCGTCTGCCGCTCACCTCCGCCGTCGCGATGTCGTCGCAGAGCCCCATGAGCGCGGTCTACACCCGGATCGGGCGCCCTGACTTCAACGGGCTCGCGAGCTGGGGCCGGTTCGGGTATCGCCCGGAAGCGTTGGCGCACCTGAAGGTCGTCGAAGGCGGCGGCACCGGGTTGTGGGTGCCGCAGACGATCGCCACAGCCGCGAAGGTGCGCGTCGGTGATCGGCTGACCGGGTCGTCGCTGGTGGTCAGTGCGATCTACGCCGACCTGGCGCATCCCGTGTCCGGGTGGTGGTGTTCCGAGGCGAAGACCGTCGTGCCGAACCCGTTGGGCGGTGACGGTGCGAGCACCTCGGTGATCTGGGTTCCTCAAACAGCAGATCTCGCCGAGCTGCCACCGGAGTTCGCGTCCGCAGCCTCGGTGTCGCTGCGTTTCCCGACCGAGCCGGTGGAGACGCTCGCCGAAGCGGAAGCCTTGCGGGACAAAGGCAACGCACTCCTGGCATCGTTGAACCTACCGCTGACCCGGACGGACCTCCTGTCCTCGGCGATCACGGCGGCGCGCACCTCAGAGCGGAACGTGTCGTCCGCGTTGCTGCCGTTGGTTCTCATCAGCGTGTTGGTGGGACTCGCGGGCGTCGGCACGGTGACCGTGCAATGGGCTCAGCGCAGGCACTCCGAGTTGCGGCTGCTGTGGGTGCGCGGAGCGGGTCCGCTCGCGTTGGGATTCCGGGGTGTGCTGGAGCTCGGGTTGCCGTTGGTCGTGGGCGGCTTGCTCGGACTGTTGGCTGCTCGACTGCTGCTGCCGCTCTACGCACCTGGGGCAACGCTTGCCCCCGGGACGCTCTGGGTGGCGCTGGGCTTCGTGCTGGCCGTCGTGGTCGCGTCGTTGGCGGTGACCGTGCTGGTGGCGTCCTGGCGGACACATCGGACGTTCCAGCGGCGGGCGCGGTCGTGGCGGCTGGCCGTGGTGCCGTGGGAGCTGGCCGTCGCCGGACTCGCGGTGCTGGCCTGGGTTCGGTTGTCCCGCAACGGCTTGGGCCCGGCGTTGAAGACCGGCGAACTGCCGCGGATCGACGTGGCCGCGTTGACGTTCCCGTTGCTGGTGGTACTCACGGCGGCGTTGCTGGCCACGAGGCTGTTGCGGTGGTCGCTGGGGTGGTCGCATCGCGTGCAGTGGTGGCAGGTTCCGGCCGCACAGCTGGCTCTGCGTCGGCTGGGCGCGGCCGTGGGGCCCGTGACCGGCGTGTTGTTGGTGGGCGTGCTCGCGGTGGGGACCATCGCGGTAGGCAGCGCGGTGGCCGGTGCTCAGCGGTCGGCGTTGGACTCGAAGTCCGGCGTGTTCGTGGGCGCCAACAGCACGGTGCAGGTGCCGCAGGACATCGCTCTCGGACGCGTGGCGCTGCCGTCGTCGTTGCAGGGCACCACAACGCTCGTGGGTGTGAGCACGGGTGCGTTGGTGGTGGACCCCGTCACGTTCACCGACGCGGCGGTCGTGGACGACCCGGCCGCGGTGCGCTCGCTGCTGTCCTCGCTGCGCCGGACCGGTGAGGTCGCTCCGGCGGTGCGCATCGGGCGGTCGGCGAACCAGGAGATCCAGATTCCCGGTCTGCCGCTGGTGAAACCGGTGGCATCGCTGCCGACGTTCCCCAAGCTGGGCACGCGCGGCTATGTGGTCGCGAAGGACTCGGTGCCTGCCGTCGAACAGGTGGGTTCGTGGCACCTGTGGTCGTCGTTGCCGTTGTCGAAGCTCACTTCGTCGTTGCAGGCGGCGGGGATCCACTACACGAACGTCGCTGATCGAGCTCGGGTGCTGGACGGACTGCCGTTCCTGACCGTGGAGTGGACGTTCGGCTTCGTGGCCGCGATCGGCTTCGTGCTGGCCGTGGTGGCCGCGGTGGCGTTGTTGTTGGCCATCGAGGTGCGCCGCCGCCAGAACGCCGTCTCCGGTGCGTTGTCGACCCGCATGGGCATGCGGCCGTCGGTGCTGTGGTCCAGCCATCTGCTCGAGGTGGGCGCACTGGCGTTGCTGGCAGTGGCGATCGGTGCGGTGACGTCGTTCGTGAGCACCGGGTTCGCGGTGCCGCGGCTGGATCCCGCGCCGTGGCTCAACCCGGCGCCGGTGCTGCCGGACCTGACCTCGTTGCTGGGCTCGATGGTGCTGTGCGGGCTCGTGGTCGTCGTCGTGGCGGCTTGGCTTGCGTTGCGCGGCGTGCGCACCGCACGGATGGGAGAGCTGCTCAGGTGATCCGCACTTGTGGCGTCGGGGTGTCCTACGGTTCGGTGCGCGCCGTCGAGGGCGTGTCGCTGACGATCGCACCCGGCCTCACCGTGCTGTCCGGCCCTTCCGGCTCGGGCAAGTCGACGCTGCTGCGAGTGCTGTCCCTGGTCGAACGGCCGTCCGTCGGCGAGGTGTTCGTGCACGACCGGCCGACGTCCGCGTTGTCATGGGCCGAGCTGCGGTCGTTGCGACGCAAGGAGATCGCGGTCGTCTTCCAGAACCCGGCGGACAACCTGATCTCGCACCTGACCGTGGGTGAGAACCTGCGCGCGGCTGGGGCCACGGATCTTGCGCTGCTCGACCGGCTGGGACTGGGTGGCTCTGCCACCTGGCGGATCGGAGCCTTGTCCGGCGGGCAGCAGCAGCGGTTGGCGTTCGGATGTGCGTTGGCGCGTGGTGCTTCTGTTGTCGTGGCGGACGAACCGACCTCGCAGCTGGACGTCCGGTCCGCTGACCTCGTGCTGGAGACGCTGGTCTCGTTGCCGGTGCCGGCGGTGGTGGCGTCGCATGATCCGCGGCTGGTCTCGTTGGCGGACCTGTGCATTCCGCTGGTGGCGAGGTGATCCGGGCCGCTGGGGTGCATCGGGCGTTCGGCGGGGTGGCCGTGCTGCGCGGGGTGGACCTGGCGGTGTCCGCCGGGGAGCTGGTGACGCTGAGCGGACCGTCCGGCTCGGGCAAGACCGCGTTGCTGTCCTTGTTGTGCGGCTTCGACTTCCCGGACCGCGGCTCGGTGTCGCCAGGGATGGCCTCGTGGTCCGAGTGCGCGGTGTTGCCGCAGTCGTTGGGGCTGGCGACCGAGCTGACGCTGCAAGAGAACGTCGCGCTGCCGTTGCGGCTGGCCGGGCGCGCGGTGTCCGGGGTCTCGAAGTTGTTGGCAGAGCTGGGGATCGGCGAGTTGGGGGCTCGGTATCCCGCGCAGGTTTCGTTCGGTCAGCAGCAACGGGCTGCGCTCGCCAGGGCCGTGGTGGCTCAGCCGGCCGCGTTGCTGGCCGACGAACCGACCGCGCACCTGGACGCGGAGTCGGCGGTGGCCGCGGTGGGCGTGCTGCGACGGGTTGCCGATGAGGGTGCGGCGGTGCTGATCGCTACGCACCACGACGCTGTGCACGCGGTTGCCGATCGAGTACTGGTGCTGGCCGACGGGCAAGTTCAGGGCTGACCGGCTGAGCACAGCTCATCGTCTCGTCGAACTCACTGCGCTGCCGGTGGGCTTCGCCCCACACCCGGACGCTCTCCACCACGGGCAGAACCGTGGTGCCGTAAGGCGTGAGCCGGTAGATCACGGGCGCCGGCACCGGTCCGGTCTCCACGCGCTCGACGAGCCCGTCAGCCTCCAGCTCGCGCAGCTGCTCGGCCAGCACCTTGGGCGTGATCGGCGCGGCCCGGCGGCGCAGTCCGGCGAAGTGCGACTCGCCGTGCGCCAGCCAGTACACCAGCGTCAGCTTCCACTTCCCGCCGATCGCCGCGAACGCCGCCGCCATCGGGCAGCCGGGCAACGGGTTGGGGCGCGCCAGGTTACCTGCAGGTGCCTTCTTGTTCATGGTCGTGCTCCCGTCCGAGAGTCGAATCATGAACATACGCATTCTGCTGGCGTTCGCGTCGGTGCTCACGCTGACCGCCTCGGTGCCGGCGCTGGCCGGGTCCGCGGACGGCCAGCGCGACTTCGACTGGGAGCTCGGCACCTGGCACACCGACGTCCAGGTGCTCGCCGAACCGTTGTCGGAGACCGAAGACCAGTGGCTCCGGTTCCAGGGCACGTCCGTCGTGCGCCCGCTGCTGGACCGGCGGGCGAACGTCGTCGAGCTGAAGGTCGCCGGGACGACCGGGCGGATCGAGGGGCTCAACTTCCGCCTCTACGAACCGCAGGCGCAGCGCTGGAGCCTGACCTTCGCCAACATCCGCAACGGGTTGCTCACCCCGTCGGTGTACGGCGGGTTCCGCGACGGCGCCGGCGAGTTCTACGGCGACGACCAGCTCGACGGCCGCCCGATCAAGGTGCGCTTCCTCATCCGCAGGCAGGGCGCCGACCGGGCGACGTTCGAGCAGGCGTTCTCAGCGGACGGCGGCACGTCCTGGGAGACCAACTGGATCGCCGTGGACCGCCGTCGCTGAGACTCAGACCGACGGCGGCCGGTCCTCGTACGGCGTCGACAGCACGACCGTCGTCCGCGTGGAGACGTTGGCCGACTCCCGGATCTTCTGCAGCAGCTCCTCCAACGCCGTCGGCGACGCCACCCGCACCCGCAGGACGTAGGAGGCGTCGCCCGCCACCGAGTAGCACGCCTCGATCTCCGACAGGTGCTCGAGGCGTTTCGGGTAGTCGTCCGGCTCGGCGGGGTTGATCGGGAACAGCGAGATGAACGCCGACATCGGCAGCCCGATCTCGGCACCGTCCAGCCGCGCGGCGTACCCCTTCACGATGCCGCGCTGCTCCAGCCGCTTCACCCGCTGGTGGACCGCTGACACGGACAGGCCGACCCGCTCGGCCAGGTCGGTGAAGCTGCACCGGCCGTCCGAGGCGAGTTCCTTCAGGATCGCTCGGTCGATCTGCTCGAGGGTCAAAGCACCACCAGCTCGTGAGGTCGGTTGTTGAAGGACTCGACGCCGGTCTCGGTGGCCACGACGATGTCCTCGATGCGCGCGCCCCAGCGGCCGGGCAGGTAGATGCCGGGCTCGACGCTGAACGCCATGCCTGCTTCGAGTGGCAACGCGTTGCCACTGACGATGTAGGGCTCCTCGTGCACGTCGAGGCCGATGCCGTGGCCGGTGCGGTGCACGAAGAACTCGCCGAAGCCGGCGTCCGCGATGATCGTGCGGGCGACGTTGTCGATCTCCTCGCACGTCCTGCCCGGCTTCACCGCCTCGACGGCGGCCTTCTGCGCGGCCTGCAGGACGGCGTAGGTGTCCCAGACGTCGTCGTGCTTCGGCTCGCCCATCACGTAGTTGCGGGTCGAGTCGGAGTTGTAGCCCTCGGCGACCGGGCCGCCGATGTCGATGACGACGACGTCGCCCGCCTCGATCACGCGGTCGGAGTCGCGGTGGTGCGGCGAGGCGCCGTTCGGCCCGGAGCCGACGATCACGAACTCGGCGACGGTGTGGCCTTCCTCGACGATCGCCTGCGCGATGTCCTTCGCCACGTCCTTCTCCGTGCGGCCGACGCGCAGGAACTCGCCCATGCGGGCGTGCACCCGGTCGATCGCCTGGCCGGCCTTGCGCAGCGCGGCGATCTCGCTCGTGTCCTTGCGCATGCGCAGCTCGCGGATGATCGGCCCGGCGAGGGACTGCGCGCCGCCGATCGCGTTGCCGAGCTTGATGGTGTGCAGGGCGGGCATCATGTCGGCCACGGCCGTCCTGTCGCCCTTGAGCGCGGCCTTGACCAGCGCGTACGGGTCCTCGCCGTCGACCCACGTGACGACCTCGACGCCCAGCTCGTCGGTGGGGATCGCCGCGTAGCCCGGCTGCTCCAGCTTCGGCACGACCAGCGTCGGTGTGCCGCCCACAGGCAGCGCGAGGCAGGTGAGGCGCTCGAAGGAGTCGCCACCGGCACCGATCAGGTACCGCAGGTCCGAGCCGGGCGAGATGAGGAGGGCGTCGACGCCCGCCTGCTCGGCGGCCGCGGTGGCGCGGTCAAGCCGCGCACGCAGCGCGGACACGTCGATGGGCCCGGTGATCGTTGCCATGCTCGAAAGCCTAATGCGTCGACCGCAATGCTTGCCGGGCGCATTCGGCACTCAGTGGGGCACTTCGCGGCACCGGCCCGCGCCCCATATGCCCGATGTGCGCGCGGGGCCGGCACCGCGATGCGCCCGCCTGAGCGCGGAATGCGCCCGACAAGCGTTGGCGGTCAGCGCACTAGTAGCTTGTCCACTCGTGAGCTCTCCCCTGGTGCTGCTCGACTCCGCGAGCCTCTACTTCCGGTCGTACTACGCGCTGCCGGACTCGATGACCGCGCCCGACGGCACGCCGGTGAACGCCGTGCGCGGGTTCGTCGACACGATCGCCCGCGTCATCACCGACCGCGGCGCCGGCCGCCTGGTCGCGTGCCTCGACGCCGACTGGCGCCCCGAGTTCCGGGTGAAGGCGCTGCCGTCCTACAAGGCGCACCGGGTCGCCGAGGAAGCCGCTGACGGCTCCGAGGAGGTCCCGGACACCCTCACGCCGCAGATCCCGATCATCCTCGACGTCCTCGACGCGGCCGGCATCTGCACCGGCGAGGCGACGGGCTACGAGGCGGACGACGTGATCGGCGCGCTCGCCCACCACGAGACCCGCTCGCCCGTCGAGGTGGTCACCGGCGACCGCGACATGTTCCAGGTCGTGCGCTTCGAGCCCACGCCCGTGCACGTCCTGTACGTGGGCCGCGGCTGGAACAAGGTCGAGATCCTCGGGCCGGAGGAGCTGGCGGTGAAGTACTCGCTGCCGGTCGAGAACGCCGGTTCCGCCTACGCCGACATGGCCGTGCTGCGCGGCGACCCCTCCGACGGCCTGCCGGGCGTCGCGGGCATCGGCGAGAAGACGGCGGCGAAGCTCATCACCGAGTTCGGCTCGCTGGATGCGCTTTTGAAGGCCGTCAGCGACCCGATGGACCGCAAGCTCACCACCAAGGCCCGCAACTCGCTCATCGCGGCCGAGGAGTACCTGGCGGCCGCGCCCACGGTCGTGCGCACCGCCCTGGACGCGCCGGTCGTGCTCGACCGGTCCGACGAGGTGCCGCGCGTGCCCGCCGACCCCGAGCGGCTGCGCGAGCTCACGCAGCGCTGGGGCCTCGGCAGTTCGGTGCCGCGCCTGGTCAACGCGATGGAGCGGCGTCCCTAGAAGAACGTCCCGCAGATCGGTTTCCGCGGCACCGCGAACAACGCGTCGGCGTCGGCCAGGCGGGTCCCCTCGATCCGCTTGGCCGCCGCGAGCTGCGAGAACGTGGTGTCGCCGAAGTAGGTGGCGGCGAGCAGGCCGACCGGAATCGTGAGGTCGGCCGGCGCGTCCACGCGTTCGGCACCGTCCGGCGAGACCCGGTAGCGGCCGTTGTTCGCGGGCAACAGCCTGTCCTGGACCTCGATGACGACCGGGTCGGCCACGCCGTACGTGCGGGCTTGCAGCATGCGCGGCACGTCCACCAGCCGCAGCCAGATCTCGTCGAACACGTCCTTGGTGTAGACGACGCGCGGGTCCTCGAACAGCCACGACACCGGGTCGTCGAGCGCCACGTCGACCTCGATGTGGTCGATCAGGTCGAGCCGCGCCGCGTAGATCCACAGGTCGCGCCAGGCGTCGTCGTTCGCCGCCACCAAGTCCTGAATGGACATCCGGTGCTCGAAGTCCTTCTCCTCAGCCACTTTGTAGGTGAGGAAACCGTCATCGCCGTCCGGTCCACTGTGGACGACGGTGACCGAGTTCTCCGCGTCGCTCTTCCGGTCACGCGCCCGCGCCCACCAGCCCGCCCACCGGCCGATCTGCCCCGGCCGCGTCAGCCCGACGGCCTCGTGCAGCTCCGGCAGCAGCTTGTCGGCGGTGTCCTGGTCGATCATGCGCACCCGGCCGGCCATCTCACCGGGGATCACGGCCCGCTTGGCGTTGATCTCCACTGTGCGCCACCGCCCGGCCAGTCCGTAACCGAACCGGCCGTAGATGCGCCCCTCGGAGGCACGCAGCGTCGCGACCGGATCAGGCAACTTCTCGAGTTGCTCGCGCATCAGTGCGGTCAGCACGCCACGGCGCGTGTAGTCAGCACGCACGCCCACGCGCGAGACAGCCGAATGCGGCACCATGGCCCCACCGGGCACCACGAGAGAGGAGGCGTACGACTGCGTCGTCCCGATCATCTCGTCGCCGTCGAACGCCGCGAGCACGCGATCGGGCTCGTACGAGGGGAGGACGACCTGCCATTGCTCGTCGTCCGGAATCCGCATGTGCATGGCGCGGCGGAAAACCGACGTGTGGGTGCGGAACTGCGCTTCGTCGCTGAGCAGGCGGATCTCGGTCACGCCCGCGATCGTGTCTCAGCACGATCGCAGGCGCACCTCAGTTTCCGCGCGTCGCGGGATCAGCCAGTCGGCTGGCCGACCTCGTACTCGCCGTCCTCGGTCTTGACGACGATCTTGACCTTCTTGTCCTTGCCGCCGACCTGGACCTTGCACTCGAACGAGGTGTTGGGCTTGACCTCGTTCTCACCGGTGCAGGTCGCGCTGCCGACGTCGGAGATCTTGTACTCGTCCTTCAGGATCTGGACGATGCCGGTCTGCACGGCGGCGTTGTCGAAGATCTTCTTCTTGAACCCGGCCGGCGACACGAAGCCCCAGAACAGCACGCCGCCGACGAGCAGCACGACGATGACCGCGGCGACCCAGATGGCCGCGCTGGACTTCTTCTTCGGCGGGACCGGCGGGCCGTAGCCCGGCTGCTGCCCGTACGGGTTGGGCTGCTGGCCGGGGTACTGCTGCGTCTGCTGGCCGTACGGGTCGCCCTGCACGGGCGTGCCGTACGGGTTCGACTGCGGCTGCTGCGGCACGCCGTACTGCTGGGTCTGCTGCTGCGACGGATCGAAACCGGGGTACGGCTGCTGCTGGCCCGGCTGGGGCTGCGGCTGGCCGTACGGGTTCTGAGCCGGGAAGCCGCCGGACGGCGTCCCGGGAGGGAAACCGCCACCGTAGGGCTGCTGCGGCTGCTGCGGCTGGCCCCAGGGCTGCTGCGGATCGTTCCCTCCGGACGGTCCGTACGGGCTGCTCATCTGTCGACCTCCGTGTGTACGACGTTGCGGCGAAATCCAATCACACCGTTGACGTCAGTCTTTACTCCGACTCGCAAAACCTTTGTCAGGCACATGTCACATCATTGCGACAACGCCGTGCCGCAACGCGTCGACGGCCTTCGCCGCGGCCGCTCCGACCGGGTCCTCCCGGCCGACCACGTCGCGGATCTGGTCCAGCAGGTCGATGACCTGGCGGCACCAGCGCACGAAGTCGCCGGCCCCGAGCTCGTTGCCACCGGCCTCGGCCGCGCTGAGCACCTTCTCCAGCGACTCGCCGCGCGCCCAGCGGTACACCGGCCACGCGAAACCGGGGTCGGGCTGGCGCGTGATGCGCTCCAGCTTGTGGCGGCGCTCGTCGTCCTCGATCTCCGCCCACAGCCGCACGGTCTTGAGCATCGCGTCCGACACCGCGCCCTGCGGCAGCCGCGCCTCGACCGGACCGTCCCGGCGCGCCTCGTAGACCAGCGACGACACGACGGCCGCGAGCTCCTCCGGCTTGAGGCCCTTCCACACGCCGTGGCGCAGGCACTCGGCGGCGAGCAGGTCCGACTCACTGTAGAGCCTGGTCAGCCGCTTGCCGGCCTGGGTCACCTCGTCGGACTCGCTGAGGTAGCCGCGCTCGCGCAGCAACGCCCGGATGCGGTCGAACTGGCGGGCCAGCGAGTGCGTGGTCGCGGCGACCTTGCGCTCCAGCTGCTCGGTCTCGGCCAGCAGCCGGTGGTACCGCTCACCCCACCGCGCGTGGTCTTCGCGCTGGTCACAGCCGTGACACGGGTGCACGCGCAGGGCACGACGCAGCGTCGCGAGCTCGGGGTCGTCGTCCGCCGTGGTCCTCTTGCGGCCGCGCGACGGCACGGCGATGCCGGTGTTGCGGATGGTCGCCGCCAGGTCGCGCCGCGACTTGGGCGACCGCACGTCCACCTGCCGCGGCAGCCGGATGTGGCCGAGCACCTCGACCGGCGCCGGGAAGTCCGCCGACGTCAGCCGGCCCGACCAGCGGTCCTCGGTGACGACCAGCGGCCGCGCCTCGCCCAGCGGCTCGATGCCGGGGTCGATGACGACCGCGAGCCCGCTGCGCCGCCCGGACGGCACCGCGATCACGTCACCCTTGCGCAGCGTCTCGAGCGACTTGGCCGTCTCGATGCGCCGCGCGTTGGTGTTCTGCTTGGCGAGCTGCTTCTCCCGGTCCGCGACCCGCCTGCGCAGGCCGGCGTACTCCGCGAAGTCGCCCAGGTGGCACGTCATCGACTCGGCGTAGCCCGCGAGCGCGTCCTTGTTGCGCTCGATCCGCCGCGCCAGCCCGACCACCGAGCGGTCCGCCTGGAACTGCGCGAACGACTGCTCCAGGATCTCGCGCGCGGCACTCGCGCCCAGCTGGTGCACGAGGTTGACGGCCATGTTGTAGCCGGGCCGGAAGCTCGACCGCAGCGGGTACGTGCGCGTGGACGCGAGCCCACCGACCGCCTTGGGGTCGATCCCGGGCTGCCAGACGACGACCGCGTGCCCCTCGACGTCGATGCCCCTCCTGCCCGCACGACCGGTGAGCTGCGTGTACTCACCCGGCGTGAGGTCGACGTGCGCCTCGCCGTTGTACTTGACGAGCTTCTCGAGCACGACCGTCCGCGCGGGCATGTTGATGCCCAGTGCGAGCGTCTCGGTCGCGAACACGACCTTGACCAGCCCGCGCACGAACAGCTCCTCGACCGTCTCCTTGAACGCGGGCAGCAACCCGGCGTGGTGCGACGCGATGCCCCGCTCCAACGCCTCCCGCCACTCCCAGAAGCCGAGCACGGTGAGGTCGGCCTCTGGCAGGTCGCGCGTCTTCTCATCGATGATCCGGCGAACCTGGTCGGTCTCCTCCGGCGTGTTCAGCCGGAGCCCGGCCCGCGCGGTCTGCGCGACCGCCGCGTCACAGCCGGCCCTGGAGAACACGAACACGATCGCCGGCAGCAAGCTCGCGTTGTCGAGCCGCTGAATCATGTCGATCCGGCTAGGCGGCTTGAACCCGCTGTTGCGCGTGGGCCGGCCGCTGTTGCCGCGGTTGCGGTTCCGGTTGAACGGCACGTGGTACCGCGCGAGCTCCTCGGTCTTGCGCAACACCTGCGCGTTGATCCGAGCGTGCGTCTCGTCGCCCTCGAACAGGTCCAGCATCTGGTTGCCCACCAGCATGTGCTGCCACAACGGCACGGGCCGGTGCTCGTCGACCACCACCGTCGTGTCGCCCCGCACCTCGACCAGCCACTCGCCGAACTCCTCGGCGTTGCTGACCGTCGCGGACAGACCGACCACCTGCACGTGCTCCGGCAGGTGCAGGATGACCTCTTCCCACACCGGACCGCGGAACCTGTCCGCGAGGTAGTGCACCTCGTCCATGACGACGTACGCGAGTCCGTCCAGAGTGGACGACCCGGAGTACAGCATGTTCCGCAGCACCTCGGTGGTCATGACAACCACGGGCGCGCCACCGTTGACGCTCGTGTCGCCCGTCAGCAGACCGATGCTCTCCGCGCCGTAGCGGGCCGTGAGATCGGCGAACTTCTGGTTTGACAGAGCTTTGATCGGCGTCGTGTAGAAGCACTTGCGGCCCTCGCTGAGAGCCAGGTGCACGGCGAACTCGCCCACCACCGTCTTGCCGGCACCGGTGGGCGCACAGACGAGCACCCCGTGACCGTCCTCCAGGGCCTCGCAGGCCTGGCGCTGGAACGGGTCCAGCTCGAACGAGATGACGGAGCCGAAGTCGGTCAGCTTGGGCCGCTGGGCGTTGCGCCGGGAGTCGGCGTAGGCCTCGGCCGGGGACCGCGAAGCACGTGACACCCCTTCAGGCTTTCACATCGCACCGACAATCGCCGCTGACATTGATTAACTTCAGGGGGCACTGAAGGTATCGAGCTGGTTGTGGGGCGGGTTGGGGTTGGGTGGGTGGTGCGTTCGGTGGGCGTGCCTGGGGGCGTTGATGGGGGCGCCTTGCACTGATGGACCGTGTTGCGCTGGCGGGCCGTGTTGCGCTGGCGGGCCGCGTTGCGTTGATGGGCCGCGTTGCGCTGACGGGCCGCGTTGCGCTGACGGGCCGCGTTGCGCTGACGGGCCGCGTTGCGCTGACGGGCCGCGTTGCGCTGACGGGCCGCGTTGCGCTGACGGGTTCGCGGTCGGTTGTGCGCTAGCCGGCTTGCGGTGGTGTGCGCGCCGGCTGCGGGCGAGGTCGGCCTGCAGTGGCGGGTTCGGTTGGCACCGCGCGGGGTGGCTTGCTGTGGCTGGCGTCGGTTCCAGCGGAGCTGGTCACCAATGCGGTTGGGTCGCCTTGCGTTGGTGGGCGCGCGGGCTTACCGGACGGGCTTTGGTTGCGTCATCGCCGCTGCGCGACGATCGCGATTGGGGCTTGACTTCGGGGCCCTTTCGAGGCGCTGCGTCGAGCGGAAAAGGACGGATGCTTCGCAGCCGTCCGATCCGCGAAACGGTAGCACCTCGATCCCAAAGTCAAGCCCCAATCGCCAGCGTGC
>NZ_QFWW01000001.1:496515-497064 GCF_003265345.1 Lentzea terrae
CAGGCTGCGGTCATTACCGCTTACCCGATGACGCATAGCCCTGTCCGGCTCGCTTCGCATCGCCACACGGGGTGCCTTGGCTTCGCCTTTGGCCCGCGTTGCTATAGGAATGCGGCTCGGCTTCGCCATCGCCGCTTGCCTTCGGCTTCGCGAGATACAGATGGAATCCTCGTGGCTCGCTCCCGGAATGGCGTCAGGGGGCATCGCCGACGTCCATTGCGGGCGGGCCGGTGGGAGTTTCGTTCGGCGGGCTGTAGGCGGCAGGCGGTGGGCGGCAGGCGTGCCGGTTGCGGGCGAGCCCGTGGGCCCGCCCGTCATGCCGCTGCGGCGTGGAGGAGATTGCGTCTTGGCCTGCGTTGCGGGTCGAGCCACGCCGGGGCATAGAACGTGGGTATGCCGTGGACCATCCGCACTGTCCACTCGCTGTGGTGGATCAGTGTGTGGTGGTGGTGGCACAGCAGGACCGCGTTGTCCACCGAGGTGACACCGCCGTCGGCCCAGTGATGGACATGGTGGGCGTCGCAGTGTTTCGGTGGTCTGCCGCAGCCG
>NZ_QFWW01000001.1:497197-497333 GCF_003265345.1 Lentzea terrae
TACCTGGGCGGCCAGGTCGTCGTAGCGCATGGTCAGGGTGAGCGTGACTGGTTCGCCGCCGTGTTCGGGTAGCTGGTCGGCGCGCAGCATCAGGTCGATCAGCTCCGCCAGGGCGTCGCCTTCGCGTTCGGTGCGC
>NZ_QFWW01000001.1:497382-497521 GCF_003265345.1 Lentzea terrae
TTCGTCCGGGCCTTCCTCTGGCGTGTCGGGGCGGGGCTTGGCCAGCGGGTCCAGCAGCGCCTCGTACTTGGCGCCGGTGACCGTGTCCAGCAACGCCCGGATCTCCAGCAGACCGTCCTTGCGCCACCGCTTCACGTGC
>NZ_QFWW01000001.1:497638-584380 GCF_003265345.1 Lentzea terrae
ACGCGCCCTCGGCCACCGCCTCAGCGGTCACCGGAAGCTCCGGGGCGAGCTCACTGCCGGTCGGAGTGATCTCACGACCCAGCAAACCCGCGTTCGCCACCCATTTTCTGGCGGTGTTCACGTCCCAGCGAACAGCGTGCCGCAGCACCTGAGCCAGATTCTTGTAACCCAGCTCGGAAGCGGCACCGCGCCGATCCAACTCGGCAATTTTCTGCATCACCGCAGATTCGCGAGCCCGAATTTCCGCCACCTCCGCGACAACACTGCGCAGCAGCTCGTCGGTCGAGAGGAGTCGGGGTTCGATCACGTGTTCTACTCTACCGCAAGATCACGAAACAATAACGGCCTAGGACGAACACGGCCGAGTGAACCGAGCCGGACAGGCAATACCAACGCGGGAAACCGGTAATGACCGCAGGCCGAACAACCCTACGCAACCATAGCCCGTCTCGGCACACGAAAAGGCCCGGCCCGCCAAACGGCGAACCGGGCCAAAGCCGAGACGTCAGAACGTGCGCTGCACCCGATCAGCCACCAGCTTCACGAACCGGGACGGGTCGGCCAGCTCCCCGCCCTCGGCCAGCAACGCCAGCCCGTAGATCAGCTCAGCCGTGTCCGCCAGCGACTCGCGCTCACCGGCACCGAACGCCTTGTGCAGACCCTCCACCAGCGGGTGCGACGGGTTGAGCTCCAGGATTCGCTTGATCTTGGGCAGCTCCTGGCCCATCGCCTTGTACATCTTCTCCAGGGTGGGAGTGATGTCGTGGGCGTCGCCGACCACGCAGGCGGGCGAGGTCGTCAGGCGCGTGGAGAGCCGGACCTCCTTGACGTTGTCCTCCAGGGCAGAGCCCATCCACGAAAGCAGATCGGAGAACTCGGCTGCCTTGGCGGCGGCCGCGGTCTTCTCCTCCTCCGTCTCCAGGTCCACCTGTCCCTTGGCGACGGACTGGAAAGGCTTCTCAGAGAACGACGGGACGGAGTCGACCCACATCTCGTCGATCGGGTCGGTGAGGATCAGCACTTCGTAACCCTTGGCGCGCAACGCTTCCAGGTGCGGCGACTGCTCCACCGCGACCCGCGAGTCGCCGGTCATGAAGTAGATGTGCTCCTGGCCTTCCTTCATCCGCGAGACGTACTCGGTGAGCGTCGTCAAGGAGTCGGAGTGCGTCGAGGCGAAGGAACAGATCTCCAGGATGGCGTCGCGGTTGTCGGCGTCGGCGAGCAGGCCCTCCTTCAGCGCCGCACCGACCTCGCCCCAGAGCTTCAGGTAGTCGTCCGGGCGCGCGCCCATCAGCGACTTGATCGAGGACAGGACCTTCTTCACCAGGCGGCGGCGCATCAGCTGGATCTGGCGGTCCTGCTGCAGGATCTCGCGCGAGACGTTCAGCGAGAGGTCGGCGGCGTCCACCACGCCCTTCACGAAGCGCAGGTACTCCGGCATCAGCTCGGCGCAGTCGTCCATGATGAAGACGCGCTTCACGTAGAGCTGGACGCCGCGCTTGCCGTCGCGCATGAAGAGGTCCATCGGAGCCTGCGCCGGCAGGAACAGCAGGGCCTGGTACTCGAAGGTGCCCTCCGCCTGCATGCGGATGGTCTCGAGCGGCGCGTTCCAGTCGTGGCTGATGTGGCGGTAGAACTCGGCGTACTCCTCCTCCGTCACCTCGGAGGACGGGCGCGCCCACAGGGCCTTGCGGGAGTTGATGTCCTCGCCGCCCAGGCGGACCGGCCAGGTGATGAAGTCCGAGTAGCGCTTGACGATCTCGCGGATCTTCGCCGGCTCGGTGTAGTCCGGGAGGCGGTCCTCGTCGTCGGACGGCTTGAGGTGCAACGTGACCGAGGTGCCCTGCGGCGCGTCGTCCACGTCGTCGATCGTGTACGTGCTCTCGCCGGTCGACTCCCAGCGCACGCCCTTCTCGGCGTGCGGGTGCCGCGTCACGAGGGTGACCTTGTCGGCGACCATGAACGACGAGTAGAAGCCGATGCCGAACTGGCCGATCAGGTCCGAGGAAGACGACTGCTGTTCCTTGAGCTGCTTCAGGAACTCCGCCGTGCCCGACTTGGCGATCGTGCCGATCAGCCGGACGACGTCCTCGCGCGTCATGCCGATGCCGTTGTCGCGCACGGTCAGCGTACGAGCGGAAGGATCGGACTCGATCACGATGTGCAGGTCGTCGACGTCGACCTGCATGTCCTTGTCGCGGAACGACTCCAGCCGCAGCTTGTCGAGCGCGTCGGAGGCGTTCGAGACCAGCTCGCGCAGGAACGTGTCCTTGTTCGAGTAGATCGAGTGGATCATCAGCTGCAGCAGCTGGCGAGCCTCGGACTGGAACTCAAGCGTTTCCATGCATCCCCACCGAAAACAGAAAGCGGAACGAACAGCCCTATAACTTACCGACCCACAACTGTGAGAGCGCCTGGAACCGTGTGAACCGAGACGGGCAGCGCCTCCTGGCGTTCACCATCGGCGTAAGCGATCCAGCCGTTGCCACCGGACAGCGACACCTCACGCGCGCGGAACGTGCGTACGGACGGATGCGACGTGTGCTCGCCCGTGCGCAACGTCGGCAGCATCCGGACCAGCATCGACCGGCTCGCGTGCTCCACGACCGTCACGTCGAACAGGCCGTCCGAGGCGTCGGCGGTAGGACAGACCGGGATCCCGCCGCCGTAGTTCGGCGTGTTCCCGACGGCCACCAGGGTCGCGTCCAGCGAGAACGTGTCGGTCTCGGTCGTCACCAGCAACGGAGCCGACCGCAGCGACGCCAGCTCGGCCAGGATCGCCAGGTCGTAGCGGCGCGGACCGGCGGGCCAGCGCATCGCGTTCGCCCGCTCGTTCACCGCGGAGTCGAACCCGGCGCACAGCACCGTCGCGAACCACTGCCCCGTCGACAACCGGCCCAGGTCGAGCTGCTTGCGGGTCCCGAACACGACGTCCTCGACCGAAGCCGACCCGATCGCGGCCGCCAGGTCGTTGCCGGTACCCGCCGGCACGATGCCGAGCGCCGTCGACGTGCCCGCGCACGCCTGCAAGCCCAGATGAGCGGCACCATCACCACCCAGCACGACCAGCAGGTCGACACCAGAAGCAACGGCCTCGCGCGCCATCGCCAACGTACCGGCTGCGTCATGCGCGACCAGCTGTGTCAACGACGAGACGTGCGGACGCAACGCGGCGGCGGTCGACCCGGCCATGCGGGCCGCCCGCCCCTTGCCCGACGCCGGGCAGACCAGCAGGGCTGCCCGCGTCACGTGGCGTCGTCGTAGTTCACGCGCTTCGCGGGTTCCGAAGCGGCCGCCTCACCGGGCACCTTCTCATCGGGCACCTTCTCATCGGGCACCTTCTCATCGGGCACCTTCTCATCGGGCACCTTCTGACCGGGCAGCTCGCCGTCGGCGTCGGACGGCGTGTAGTCGAACGGCGCCGCCTCGTTGTCGTCGAGCGCGTCCCAGCCCTCGGCCGCGCGCAGCTTGGCCTTGCGCTTGTCGTGGATGCGGGCGAGCTGGATCGCCAGTTCGAACAGCAGCACCAGCGCGAGCGCCAGCACGACCATCGAGATCGGGTCCGTGCCCGGCGTCGCAATCGCGGCGAACACGAACAGGCCCATCATCAGGCCACGCCGCCACTTCGCCAGCCGCTCGTACGACACCACGCCCGCGCGGTTGAGCATCACCACGACCAGCGGGAGCAGGAAGCTCACGCCGAAGATGAACAGCATGGTGATCACGAAGTTGATGTACTTGCTACCCGTGAGCGCCGTGGTCCAGTTGCCGCTGCCGAAGCCGAGCAGCACCTTCAAGCCCTCGGGCACCACCAGGTAGGCGAGCACCGCACCGGCGACGAACAGCAGCGCGCCGATGCCCACGAACACCCGCGCGAAGTTGCGTTCCTTCGCGTACAGGCCGGGCGTGATGAACGCCCAGATCTGGTACAGCCACAGCGGGCTGAGCAGCACCGCTCCCGCCGCCGTGCCGACCTGGAGCTGCACCAGGAAGATCTCGAACGGCTCCGTCTGCAGCAGCGCGCAGCGGCCGTCCGTGGTGATGTCGGCGCGGTACTCCGCCAGATCGGGCTGGCAGTACGGCCCCGTCAGGATGTCGCCCAGCGACGGGATCGGACCGAGCCGCACCTGGAACCAGATGAAGCCGAAGACGGCACCGACGGCGATGACCAGCATCGCCAGGCCGAGGCGGTACCTCAGCTCGTACAGGTGCTCTTTGAGCGACATCGTGCCGTCGGGATTGCCCCGACGGCGCCTGCCGCGTTCCCGGCGCTCGGCGAACCACCGGAACGGACCTGCCACCTCGCTAACCGTCCTTACAAGTCAGGCGACCGGAAGGTCAGTTGGTGTTGGCCTTGTTCTGCGAGGTCTGCTCGATGGGCTGCGCCACCTGCGGCTGCTGCTGAACAGGCTGAACGGGCTGCTGAACAGGCTGAACGGGCTGCTGGACCTGCGGCTGGGCGGGCGGGAGCTGCTGCACCGGCTGCTGCACGGGCTGCTGCTGCGCGTCGTCCGTGGCGTCGGGGTCGCGCAGGCCCTTGGTCTCGGCCTTGAAGATCTTCGCCGACCGGCCGAGCGACCGGGCCATGTCAGGAAGCTTCTTCGCACCGAACAGCAAGATGATCACCACAGCGATGATGATCAGCTCGGTGGGTCCGAGGTTAGGCATTGCTGGTCCTCCTGTCTGCCCCGCGTCGATCGTACGCGGGGTTCGCCCTGGTGCGGGCCTGTTCCGGGCGCCGCCGTTCGGCGAGGGCCACCTTGAGCGCGGCGGACCGCGCCTTCAGCAGACCGACGCCGTCGCCGACCCTGTCCCCCACCAGAGTGCGGGCGGCAGCGAATCGGCGCAAGGATCGGATGACTCGGACTCCGATCGCGACCAGCACGATCAGGCCGAGCGCGATCAGCGCCAGGGTCGGTGTGTACGGCACGAACACACGTTATACGTCCTGGGTGGACAGCAGGTGATCTGCCCGGCGCAATGCTTCTTCCGCCCGGCGAACAACTTCCTCCGCGAGCTCGGCCGGCTGCTCGACGTGCACGTCACCGCCGAGTCCGAGGAGCAGGCGGACCATCCAGGACGGGTCGTCGTAGCGCATGAGGACACGCGTGCGGCCGTCGGAGAGCTCTGCCGCGTGATCCACCGGGTAGTACTCGGCGACCCAGTGCGCGTCCGGTTCGAGAAGAAGGACCGCGATCTTCTGATCGTCCCTTGGTTGGAACAATCCCTCCGATGTATCGGTCAGCCGGGCGTGCGGCGGGGGCGACGACGGCTCGTCGAGCACCTCCACCTCGTCGATGCGGTCGAGCCGGAACAACCGCACGCCGAGGGCCGTCCGGCACCACGCTTCGAGGTACCCGCGGCCCTCCACGAGCAGCAGCCGCATCGGATCGACGACCCGATCGCTCATCGCGTCGTGCGACTGCGAGTAGTAGCGGATGCGCACAGCACGTAGACGCTTCACGGCGTCCTGCACCGCAGCGCGGATCTCTGCGGTCTCCTCGCGCTCGAACGCGCCCAGCCCGACGACCATGCCCGCCGGCTGCGCCTTGCCGACCGCCGACTCGATCTTGGCCAGCGCCCGCTGCACGGCGTCCGTGTCGACCACGCCAGGGGTGTCCGCGAGCGCCCGCAACGCCACCAGCAGCGACGACGCCTCGGCCGCGGTGAGCCGCAGCGGCCGGTTCATGCCCGCGTCGAACGAGACGGTGATCGTCTCGCCCTCGAAGGACAGGTCGATCAGGTCGCCGGGGCCGTAGCCGGGCAGGCCGCACATCCACAGCAGCTCGAGGTCCTTGCGCAGCTGCTTGGGCGTGATGCCGAAGTCGGCCGCGGCCTCCTTGACCGTGATGGCGGGCCGGTTGAGCAGGTACGGCACGAGTGCGAGCAGCCGCGGCAGCCGTTCGTTCGACGCGGTCACCGCGCTCCTTCCAGTGCGCCCTGCAGCCGATCGCGGACGCTCTTCTGCAGGACCTCGGGCTCCAGCACCACGACGTCGGGCCCGAACCCGGCGAGCCACTTGGCCGCCGAGTCGGGGAACTTCAGGTCGATCTCGACGACGTCGCCGCCGTCGCGTTCCTCGATGATCTTCGCGTGCCGGCGCAGGCCCTGGGCGCGGTCCTTGGCGACCCAGATCTTCGCGGGCGCCGTGTGGTGCGGATCGACCTCCGTGCGCGCGATGAGGCTCATCAGGTCGACGCCCTCGGGCACCTTGAACGCACCGGGCTTGCCGACGGTCCTGACCGCGCCGACGACGCGGGAAAGCCGAAAGCAGCGGGTGTCGTCGCGGTCGCGGTCCCAGCCGACGAGGTACCACTTGCCGCGCCAGGCGACGACGCCCCACGGCTCGACCGTGCGTTCCTTCTGCCCGCCCGGCGGGGGCTTGCGGTAGTCGAACGCGACTGCCTGCCCGGCCTGCACGGCCTGCAGCAGCGGCGGGAACGCGGGCTCGTTCGCCCGCACCTTGGGCTCGACGGCGGCCGGCGCGTCCTGGTCGACGTCCACCCCGGCGGCCCGCAGCTTGATCAACGCGCCGTGCACCGCGCCCGTGAGCTGCGGCGAGTCCCAGAGCCGCGCGGCCAGCGCGACGGCGGCCGCCTCGTCGGGTTCGAGGTCGATGTCGCCGAGCTCGTAGTCGCGCCGGGCGATCCGGTAGCCGTCCTCCGCGCCCTCGACGTTGGACTGCCTGCCGGTCTCCAGCGGCACGCCGAGGTCGCGCAGTTCGGACTTGTCCCGTTCGAACATGCGGAAGAACGCCTCGTCCGTCGGAGCTTCGTGATAGCCCGGGACGATGGCGCGGATGCGCTCCGCTGTCAGGTACTGGCGGGTCGACAGCAGGCACAACACCAGGTTGACGAGGCGTTCGGCGCGTGCGATGGCCACGGACAAACCCTAACCCCGCGCGGTTTGAAACCTTGACATCACCTGTTGTGAACGGTCCGTTCAGAGCAACGTGCGCAACTCTCGCACCAGCTCCACGGGCGCTTCCTCGGCCATGTGGTGTCCGCAGTCGATGGACCGTACCTGCACGTCATCGGCCCATTCGGCCCACACGGCGGGGAGATCCTCGTAAAGCTCGCCCAGATCGTCCTTGGCCGCCCACAACGCCAAAACCGGACACGCGATCTTCCGCCCGTTTGCCCGGTCCTCGTCGTCGTGCTGGCGGTCGACCTCCAGCCCGGCCCGGTAGTCCCCGCACATGGCGAGCACGGTCTCGGGGTCGTGGATGGCGCGCTGGAAGTCGGCCCAGTTCTCCACGCCCATCGCGAGCGGCGTGTCGTGGTAGCGCCCGCCGTAGAAGAGATCCGGGTTCTCGATGATCATCGCGGCGGCGAGCTCCTGCTGCGCCAGGAAGAACCAGTGGTACCAGGACCGCGCGAACCGGGCGTCGCACCGCTGCAGATGAGCCCCGATCGGCAACCCGTCCAACACGGCCAGCTTCGTGATCTTCGCTGGGTGATCGAGGGCCAGCCGGATCGCCGCGGCGGCACCCCGGTCGTGCCCGGCGACCGCGAACCGCTCGTACCCGAGGCCGCTCATCAGGTGCACGAAGTCCCGCGCCATGGCACGTTTCGAGTAGTCGCCGGGCTTGCTGGACTCGCCGTAGCCCCGCAGATCCGGACACACCACCGTGTGGTCCGTGGCGAGCAACGGCGCGACGCGGTGCCACGTCGTGTGCGTTCGAGGGTGGCCGTGCAGGAGGAGGATCGGTGGCCCTGCTCCACCGATCCTCACTCGCAGCACGGCCTCGCCGACATCGATGCGGCGCAACGAGAATCCCTCGAACACCCCCGTCATCTACCCGGCGGGGCCCACGGGGAAACGGCCTGGGGCGATGACGATCTCGGACTCGGGGTCGTGCGGGAGGCCGGTGGTGCCGGCCACGATGACGCTCGCCTTCCGCCACGGCTGTTCGCGGAGCATGAACGGCAGCTCCTCGGCCAGCCACGCGGCCACGTGCCGCCGTTGCTCGGCCGAGTCGCCGTCGCGGGCCACCAACCGGCGTTCCTGCTCGTCCAGGTCGCCCTGCACCCAGATCGACGCGTCGAGCCACGGGACGAGCTCGGCGCGGATGATCCCGGTGCCCTCGATCCACACGACGTCCAGCCCGGCGGCCACGCTGATCGCACCGGGTCGATCGTGCTCGACCCACGCCGGTGGCCGGAACTCCACCTCCTCGCCCCGGTGGAGCGGCTTGAGGACGTGCTCGACCAGCAGGCCGCCCCAGTCGAAGTACGCGTGGTTCCAGGCGACGTCGTCGGTGTGCACGACCGCGGACTTCGGGCCCCGCAGTCGTGCGGCGAGCGTGGACTTCCCCGCCCCGCCGCGCCCGTCGATCGCGACGAGGAGGGGTCGTCCGGCCGGCTTGCGCAGCCGGACGACCTCCGACAGCTTCACGACCCGCCACCCCGAGGCCTCGGGCTCACCTGGATGCAGACGCATCAGGTACGGCCGACCCGTCCCTTCTCACCGGACGCCCAGCAGGTGAACCCGACGCAGTCGACCGTGTCGAAGCTGCCCGTGTCCGCCACCTTCCAGCTCCTGCCGTCCAAGCTGACGTCCGTACCCGACGGCCCGACCGCGACGAGTCCGTTGCCGCGGTAGGCGATCCCGGACCGATAGCCGACGGGCGCCTGCTTGCCCGCCGTCCAACCGTGGCCGTTGTTGGTCGCGAACGCCGGCGTCGGATCGGTCGGCTTCTCGTAGTCGCCACCGATCGCCACTCCGCGCCACGGCGTCTTGAACGCCACCGCGAACACCCCGGCCGCCGGACCGCTCGGCAACGGGGTGTCCGACGCCTTCCACGACCGGCCACCGTCGCGCGACTCCAGCACCCGTGCTTTCGCGCCGCCGCCGGTCGCGATCCACGCGTGGTTGCCGCTCGTCGTCACGCACTGCCCGGACGCCGCGAACGCGAACTCACCCGGCAGCGCGTCCGGCATGCCCTCGGTGGAGTTGACGTGCCACGACCGGCCGCCGTCCCACGTCCGCAACACCCGGAACTTGCCGCCGACCGGGTCGCTCAGCGCCAGCCCGCGGAACCGGTCGAAGAACGCCACGCAGTCGTAGAAGACGGCGGGATCGGGGTCGGTGTTGCGGAACGACTCCTGCCAGGTCCTTCCGCCGTCGGAGGTCCGGTAGATCCGGGCCGACTCGCCGGTGCCGGCGGACAGGGCCACCGCGTTGCGCGCGTCGAACGCCTCGATGTCGCGGAACTGCAGCGCCGAGGTGCCGGGCGGGCCGACGGACTCCCACGTCCGGCCACCGTTGACAGTCCGCAGGACAGTGCCTTTTGAGCCGCTGACCCACGCGACCTGACCGGACACGGCGGACAAACCGCGCAGCTGCGCGTCCGTTCCGGTCGGTTTGAGCTCCCAGAAAGGCGCTTCAGCCGAAGCGACCCCTGAGAGAACCAGGAAAGCAGCGAGTGCCGCCGCAAAGATCCTCATGCGACGGCACTCTGCCAGCTCTACAGAGAGGAGATAAGCCTCTCGACGCGCTCGTCCACCGCCCTGAACGGGTCCTTGCACAGCACGGTCCGCTGCGCCTGGTCGTTCAGCTTCAGGTGCACCCAGTCGACGGTGAAGTCGCGCCCGGCCGCCTGCGCCGCCGCGATGAAGTCACCGCGCAGCTTGGCCCGCGTGGTCTGCGGCGGGGTGTCCTTGGCCGCCTCGATCTCGCCGTCGTCGGTGACCCGCTCGACCTGGCCCTTGCGCTGCAGCAGGTCGAACACGCCACGACCGCGGCGGATGTCGTGGTAGGCGAGGTCGAGCTGGGCGATGCGCGGGTTGGACAGGTCCATGTTGTGCTTGGCCATGTACCGCTCCATCAGGCGGTTCTTGATGGCCCAGTCGATCTCGCGGTCGATCTTCGAGAGGTTCTGCGACTCGACGGCGTCCAGCGTGCGGCCCCACAGTTCGAGGACGCGCTGCGCCATCGGGTCCGGCGAGCGCTTGGCCACGTGCTCGACGGCCTTCTCGTAGTACTCGCGCTGGATGTCCAGCGCCGAAGCTTCCTTGCCGCCCGCCAGGCGGACTGTGCGGCGGCCGGTGAGGTCGTGCGAGATCTCGCGGATCGCGCGGATCGGGTTGTCCAGCGAGAAGTCGCGGAACTGGACGCCCTGCTCGATCATCTCCAGCACCAGGTTCGCGCTGCCCACCTTGAGCAGCGTCGTCACCTCGGACATGTTCGAGTCGCCGACGATGACGTGCAGGCGGCGGTAACGCTCGGCGTCTGCATGAGGCTCGTCGCGGGTGTTGATGATCGGGCGGGACCTGGTCGTCGCGGACGACACGCCCTCCCAGATGTGCTCGGCGCGCTGCGAGAGGCAGTAGACGGCGCCGCGCGGGGTTTGCAGGACCTTGCCGGCGCCGCAGATCAGCTGGCGCGTGACCAGGAACGGCAGCAGCACGTCGGCGATCCTGGAGAACTCGCCTGCCCGAGCGACCAGGTAGTTCTCGTGACAGCCGTACGAGTTGCCCGCCGAGTCGGTGTTGTTCTTGAACAGGAAGATGTCCCCGCCGATGCCCTCGTCGGCCAGCCTGCGCTCGGCGTCGACCAGGAGGTCCTCGAGGATGCGCTCGCCCGCCTTGTCGTGCGTGACGAGCTGGGCCAGGTCGTCGCACTCGGCCGTGGCGTACTCCGGGTGCGAGCCGACGTCCAGGTAGAGCCGGGAACCGTTGCGCAGGAACACGTTGGACGAACGTCCCCAGGAGACGACCCGGCGGAACAAGTACCGCGCGACCTCGTCCGGGGACAGACGACGCTGCCCGTGGAAGGTGCAGGTCACCCCGAATTCTGTCTCAATGCCGAAGATCCGCCGCTGCATCCCTCAACAGTAGGCGACTTCCGGCCGCACGAGGGTGATCCGTTCGGGCGGCACGCCGGTTGCGGTTTAGTGTCGGTGGGGTGTGGAAACGGGTCAGCGCTCTCGACAAGAAGCTCATGAGCTCGTCTGCCGGACTGCCTCCGAGCAGGCTCGACAGGGGTTTCAAGAGGCTTTCGAAAGCCGCCAACCACAGTCTGCTGTGGTTCGTGATCGCGGCAATTTTGGCAACTGGGAAGGGGTCGTTCCGGCGGGGTGCGCTGCGCGGTGTCGCGGCCATTGCCGGGGCCTCTGCCAGCGCGAACCTGGTCGGCAAGTCACTTTTCCCGCGCCGCCGGCCCGCCGCTGATCTGCTCGCGGTGCCGCGCCGGTTGTCCAAGCGGCCGACGTCCTCGTCGTTTCCGTCCGGTCACTCCGCGTCAGCCGCCGCTTTCGCCACGGCGGTGGCCATGGAATCACCCAAAGCAGGTGCGGTGGTCGCGCCGATCGCGGCGGCCGTGGCCTATTCACGCGTCCACACGGGCGTGCATTGGCCAACGGACGTTGCGGCCGGTGCGGCGGTGGGTGTCGGGGCCGCGTTCCTGACGCGCCGGTGGTGGCCGCTCGGCATGAACGAGCCCGCTTCGGCCTACGAGCACGCCGACCTGACGCCGTTGCAGGAGGGCGACGGGCTGGTCGTCGTCGTGAACCCGCATTCGGGGATCGGCCCGGACCCGACGCCGCGGATCGCCGAGGAGTGGCCGAAGGCGCAGATCCTGTCGATCGACGAGCTCCCCGACCTGCCGGACGCGAAGGCGCTGGGCGTGGCCGGTGGTGACGGCACCGTGGCCGCCGTGGCCTCCATCGCGGCCGAACGCGACCTCCCGATGGTGCTCATCCCGTCCGGCACGCTCAACCACTTCGCCCGCGACGTGGGCATCACGGGCCTGCACGACACGGCGCAGGCGGTCGCGGACGGCTTGGGCGTGCGGGTCGACCTGGCGCAGGTCAACGGGCAGTGGTTCGTCAACACGGCGTCGCTCGGCGGCTACCCGGACATGGTGCGCATCCGCGAGAAGCTCGAGAAGCGCTGGGGCAAGTGGCCCGCGGCGGCGATGGCGCTGTTCCGCGTGCTGCAGCGCGCCAAGCCGCTGGAGATGACCATCGACGGCGACCGGCACCTCGTCTGGCTGCTGTTCGTGGGCAACGGCCCGTACCGGCCGAAGGGGTTCGCGCCGACGATGAGGCCGCGGCTGGACGACGGGCTGCTCGACGTGCGGTACGTGCGTGCGGACCGGAAGTTCTCCCGGACCAGGTTCTTCATCGGCGCACTGCTCGGGGCGTTGGAGCACTCGCGCATGTACGAGCACTTCGAAGTGCCGTCGTTGAACGTCGAGGTGCACGGCGCGCCCATCTCGATCGCGACGGACGGTGAGGTGCGCGAGAAGGGCAACCACTTCAAGTTCCGTTCGCGGGCTGCCGCTCTCGGGATCTACCGACCCTAAGTGTTCGACAATGTCGAACGTGCGCAGCTAGAGTGGGGTGCGTGCCCGGACCCATTCAGTCCATCCAGCGCGCGGCGGAAGTGCTGAAGCTGCTCGCGCACGGCGGCGCGCACCAGTTGAGCGTCGGCGAGATTTCGCGCGCGCTCGACCTGCCGAAACCGACGGTGCACGGCATTCTGCGCACGCTGCACGAGGTCGGCTTCGTCGAGCAGCCCGTCGAGGGCGGCAAGTACCGGCTGGGCGCCGCGCTGTTCCAGATCGGCACGTCCTACCTGGACGGCAACGAGCTGCGCGCCAAGGCGTTGAACTGGTCGGACTCGCTGGCCATGCGGGCGCGCGAGGCGGTGCGCATCGGCGTGCTGCACGGCAAGCACGTGCTGGTCGTGCACCACGTGTTCCGGCCGGACAACAGCCGGCAGACGCTCGACACCGGCGCGCTGCTGCCGTGGCACGCGACCGCGCTCGGCAAGGCGCTGGTGGCGTTCGGCGAGTGGCCGGACGGCGAGCTGCGCCGGTTCACCCGGCACACGCTCGACGAGGCCGGCCTGCGCTTGGCGCTGGACCAGGCCCTGGTCCGCGACTGGGCCTACGACCTGCACGAACTCGTCGAGGGCGAGGCCTCCGTCGCGGCGCCGATCCGGGACGGGCGCGGTGCGGTCGTGGGCGCCATCGGGGTGTCCGGGCCGGTCGAGCGGCTGTGCGAGGCACCCGACCAGCCGCCGCGGCTCGAGCTCGTCTCCTACGTACGTGAGGCAGCTCGCAGCATCTCCAGGGAGCTGGGTGGCCTCTCCTGGTAGTACGCTGACACCGTTCGACAATGTCGAATGGGCGTACACAGAGAGGTGTGCACGGGGTGAGCTACATCGCGGCGATCGACCAGGGCACGACGTCGTCCCGGTGCATCGTGTTCGACCAGTCCGGCGGGATCGTGTCGGTCGCTCAGCGCGAGCACCGGCAGATCTTCCCGAAGCCGGGCTGGGTGGAGCACGACGCGTCGGAGATCTGGACGAACGTGCAGTCCGTCGTTCGCGACGCACTGGCACACGCATCTCTCTCGTATACCGACATCGCGGCGTTCGGCATCACGAACCAGCGCGAGACGACGGTCGTGTGGGACAAGGCGACCGGCGAGCCCGTGCACAACGCGATCGTCTGGCAGGACACGCGCACGGACGCGTTGATCAAGTCTCTGGGCGACCAGAACCGGTTCCGCGAGCGCTCCGGCCTGCCGCTGGCGACCTACTTCTCCGGCCCGAAGCTGCGCTGGCTGCTGGACAACGTCTCCGGCCTGCGGGAACGAGCCGAACGCGGCGAGGTCCTGTTCGGCACCATGGACACCTGGCTGATCTGGAACCTGACCGGCCGCCACGTCACCGACGTGACGAACGCGTCGCGCACCATGCTGATGAACCTGGAGACCCTCGACTGGGATCCCGAGCTGGTGTCCGCAATGGACGTTCCGCGGTCGATGCTGCCGGAGATCCGGTCCTCCTCCGAGGTTTACGGAAACTACGAGGGCGTGCCCGTCGCGTCGGCGCTGGGCGACCAGCAGGCCGCGCTGTTCGGGCAGACGTGCTTCGAGGCCGGCGAAGGCAAGTGCACCTACGGCACCGGCGCGTTCCTGCTGATCAACACCGGGGACAAGCCGGTGCAGTCGGCCAACGGCCTGCTGACCACCGTCGGCTACAAGATCGGCGACGAGCCCGCCGCGTACGCGTTGGAAGGCGCCGTCGCAGTGACGGGCGCGCTGGTGCAGTGGTTCCGCGACAAGGTCGGGCTGATCTCGTCGGCCGCAGAGATCGAAACCCTGGCGCGCACGGTGGACGACAACGGTGGCGCGTACTTCGTGCCCGCGTTCTCCGGACTGTTCGCGCCGCACTGGCGAAGTGACGCGCGTGGCGTGATCGCGGGCCTGACGGGCTACATCTCGCGCGGGCACCTCGCACGGGCCGTGCTGGAGGCGTCCGCGTGGCAGACGCGCGAAGTGGTGGACGCCATGAACGCGGACTCCGGCGTGGACCTCACGACGTTGCGGGTCGACGGCGGCATGACCGCCAACAACCTGCTCATGCAGTTCCTCTCCGACGTGCTGGACGTGCCGGTGGTGCGCCCGATCGTGGCCGAGACGACGTGCCTCGGCGCGGCGTACGCGGCAGGTCTGGCCGTGGGCTACTGGAGCAGCACGGACGAGCTGAAAGCCAACTGGCACAAGGCGGCCGAATGGGAGCCGTCGATGGAACCGGCAGCCCGCGACAAGGGCTACCGGAAGTGGAAGAAGGCGGTCGAGCGGACCGTCGGGTGGATGGACGAGGACGATGACTGACCTTTCGCAGCGGGCGCGTGCCCGTGAAGAGCTGCAGCACGGCAAGTTCGACGTCGTCGTGATCGGCGGCGGCATCCTGGGCATCGCGACGACTTGGGCCGCCGCGCGGTCGGGGCTGCGGGTCGCGCTGGTGGAGAGCGGTGACTTCGCGGGCGCGACCTCGTCCGCGTCGTCGAAGCTCGTCCACGGCGGCCTGCGCTACCTCGCGATGGGCCCGTCGGCCGTGCCGATGGTGCACGAGAACCACAAGGAACGCCGCGCACTGGGCGACCGCCTGGCGCCGCACCTGGTGCGCCCGTTGCCGTTCCTCGTCCCCGTCTACAAGGGAGGCCCGCACAGCCGCTTCGTGCTGGGTGCGGGCGTGACGCTGTACTCCGCGCTGTCGGGCTTCGGCGACGGCATGGGGAAGGTGCTGTCGGCGCGCAGGGCTGTTGAATGGGTGCCTGACCTGCGCGCCGACGGTCTGCGCGGTGCCGCGATGTACTACGACCACCAGATGAACGACAGCCGCGTGGCGATCACCGCCGCCCGTGCCGCCGCCGAGGCCGGCGCCGTGCTGCTCAACCACATCTCGGTCGTGGGCCTGCGCAAGACCGGTGCTCAGGTGACCGGCGTCGACCTGCGCGACTCGCTCGGCGAGTTCGGCGTCGACGCGAAGGTCGTCGTGAACGCCACCGGCCCGTGGCTGGACGTGTTGCGGCGCATGGAAGATCCGTCCGCCGACCCGTCGATCCGGCTGTCCAAGGGCTCGCACCTGGTGATGCGGACGCAGTCGGAGTGGAAGGCCGCGCTGACGATCCCGGTCGACGACGTGCGCGTGTCGTTCGCGATCCCGTGGGAGGGCCACCTGCTGCTGGGCACCACGGACGAGGCGTACGAGGGCGACCCGGCTGCGGTTGCCTGCACGGACGCCGACATCGACCAGATTCTGAGCGAGGCCGGCGTCGCCGTCACGGGCCTGGACCGCGCGAACCTCGCCTACACGTTCGCGGGCCTGCGCGTCCTGCCCGGCGGCCCCGGCGACACCTCGCACGCCAAGCGCGAGACCGTGATCACCGCGGGCTCCGGCGGCATGATCAGCGTCGCCGGTGGCAAGTGGACGACGTTCCGCAAGATCGGCGCCACCGTCCTGGCCCGCGTGAACTCCTCGCTGGGCCGCACGTTCGACGGTCCGCTGGACGGCGTCGCCCTGCCGGGTTCCGCGTCGCCGGACACGGTCGGTTCCGTGCTCGGCCACGCCTGGGACGCGCTGCCCGACGACGTGGTCCGCCACCTGGCCACCCACTACGGCACCACGTCGCACGAGGTCGTGGCGCTCGGCCTGGAGAACCCGGCCCTGCTGGAGCGCGTGCACCCGGACGGCCCGGACATCTGGGCGCAGGTCGAACACGCCCGCCGCACCGAGTGGGCGTCCGAAGTGGACGACGTGCTGCGCCGCCGCACCACCGTGATGGTCCGCGGCCTGGACTCGCCCGAGGTCCGCACGCGCGTGTCGGAGCTGCTCGCGTCCTGAGCGAAGTCGGTGGCGTCCGTGGCGGGAGTCGGGAAGTCTGCACACATGGTTTCGGTGCTGCAGAACGTCGCGATCGACTGTGCGAACGCCTATGAGCTGGCCCGGTTCTGGAGCGAGGTGACGGGCCGTCCGCTGCACCCGGACGACAAACCGGGTGACCCGGAGTGCGAGGTGCTCCTGGCGGACGGTCCGGTGCTGTACTTCAACCAGGTGTCGGAGCCCAAGACGACCAAGAACCGGATCCACGTGTGCCTGCGCCCGGACACCAGCCGGGACGAGGAGGTGGAACGGCTGCTGGGCCTCGGTGCCACGTTCGTCGCCGACCACCGCGAGCCGGACGGCACCGGTTGGGCGATCTTGGCCGACCCCGAGGGCAACGAGTTCTGCGTGCTGCGCAGCAAGTCCGAGCGGGGCTGATGGCCGACCGTCACCTCGTCGACGTCCACGTGCTGCTCCTGCGCGACGACCAGGTGCTGCTCACCCGGCGGCGCGACCGGAACCCGTTGTTCGACGGCCGCTGGCACCTGCCGTCAGGCAAGCTCGACGCGGGCGAGTCGGTGCTCGCGGCGGCGGTGCGGGAGGTCGACGAGGAGGTCGGCGTGGTCGTCGCGCCGGAGGATCTGCGGCACGTGCACACGTTGCACGTCAACGGTTCTGGGGTCGAACCCCGGCTCGGCCTGTTCTTCGAGACCCGCCGGTGGAGCGGCGAGCCCGTCAACCGCGAGCCCGAGAAGTGCTCGGCTGTGCGGTGGTTCCCGCTCGACGGGCTGCCCACCGACCTGATCGAGTACTCGGCCACGGGTCTCACCGCCCGCCAGCCGTTCGGGGTGCTCGGCTGGGACTAGCACGCCAGTCCGAGCTCGACCAGGTACGCGGCCAGTTCGGGCTCCGAGTGGAACGCGCTGCGCAACGCCAGCATCCCGTCACAGCCGAGCACGACCTCCTCGCGTGACACCGCGCGGTGTTCGAGCCGCAGCCCGTCCAGGTAGGCGTCGATGATCTCCTCCCGGATCGGCGGCAGCTCAGCGACCGCCATCCGCCCTGCCTGTGCGAGCCCCACGAGCAATTGGCCGAGGTCCGCGCCCACCGGGAACGGGGCCTGCCAGCCGACGTCGATCACCACGAACGACTCGGGATCGTCGGCCGGCACCAACAGGTTCTGCGGACACGCGTCGCTGTGGCCGGTCGCCTGTGGCAGTGCCTCCAGCAGTGTCAACAACTCCGGCATGCGCTCGGCGAGCCGCCGCGGGCAGTCCGGTCGCAGAAACGCGTCTCGGACCAGCCTTCCCTCGTGCAGCAACCGGATCGCCCGCGCCGGCGCGCCACCGAACCGCCGCCCCGCCCACCGGCCGAGCCCGAGCGCCGCCCGCCGGAACCTCGCGAGGTCCCACGGCACGTCGGCGCACCGCACGTCCTCCAGCCACAACCCGATCCGGTCGCCCAGGTCGTCCACGCGCAGCACGCGCGGCCGTCTGAACCCCGGCGGCAACGGGAAGTCCGACAGCAGGAATTCCGCCTCGTCGCGCCACGGGAACTCACCCACCAGCTCGGCCAGCTCACCGGGGAACTCGGGCCGCCGCAGCACTTTCACGAACGCCGGCGCGCTGCCGCCGACCACCCGGTAGACCGCCGCGGTGGTCAGCGCGACCGGCCGGAACGCCACCGGCAGGACCGTCAGCGGTACGGGTCGGTGATCTCGCAGAGCATGTCCAGCGCCTCGCGCAGCTGTGCCATGCGGCGCTTGCCGATGTGCTGTTCCCATTCCGCCTCGATCCTCGCCATCTCCGCGTTCGCGACGGGCACGGCGCCCTTCGCCTTCTCGGTGACCCGCACCAGCCGCGCGCGGCCGTCCGTCGGGTCGGGCACGCGTTCGAGGTACCCGGCCTTCTCCAGTTGGTCGACCAGGAACCCCGCGGTCTGCTTGGTGACCTGGGCCGACTCCGCGAGCACGGTCAGCCGCGTGCCTTCCGGGTCGACGCGCATCAACACCCGCGCCTGCGCCTGCGAGACGTCGAAGCCCGCCGCGTTCACCGCCGCCAGGATGCGGTTCTCCACGTTGCGGCTTGGAATGAAGAGCAGCAGACCGATGTTCACGCAGACCCCTTGTGTTTAGTCAGATACTCTGATTAAAGTAGTCAGTCCATCGAACTAAATCAAGAGGAGGTTCGTCATGGACGAGACCCAGATGTGGCAGACGATCGACTCCGAGCGGGCGGCGACGGCGGACCTGCTCGCCGGGCTCACGGACGTGGAGTGGACCTACCCGTCGCTGTGCACGGGCTGGACGGTGCGCGAGGTCGCCGCCCACCTGTCGCTCGCCCACCGGACCGGTGTCGGCGTCGTGCTGCGGGAGATCGTGAAGGCCCGCGGCAGCTTCAACCGCATGATCGACCAGACCGCCCGCGCCGAGGCGCGCAGACCGACCGAGGAACTCGTCGCCGAACTGCGCGGCGCCGTCGGCGTGCACCGGCTCGCACCCGGTCAGAGCCTCAAGAACGCGATGATGGACGTCATGGTGCACACGCAGGACATGGCCCTGCCGCTCGGCATCGAACGACACATGCCGATCGAGGCCGCTGTGGTGTCCGCGGACGACCTGTGGCGGATCGGCTTTCCGTTCCACGCGCGCAAACGGCTGGCCGGCTACCGGCTGGTCGCCACCGACGCCGACTGGAGCGCGGGCGTTGGCAGCGAGGTCAGCGGTCCGATCGAGGCGCTGCTCATGCTGCTCGCCGGACGCAGCGCCACGATCCCGAGGCTCACCGGCATCAGCGCGTGACCGGACGGACCAGTCTCCGGCACACGTGGACGCGCTCGAACCGTTGGCGCATCTCGGCTTCCCGCTCGATCCGCGCGTGCAGGAACGCTCTGGCCGGCCTCAGCCCGTGCCTCGCGGTGACCACCGTGCCGACCTCGTCGGCGGACGCGTACACGTGCAGATACCGTTCCGCCTCCGCGAAACCGTGGCGCGCGTACCAGGCCAGCGCCGGCCGGTCCTCGCGAGTCCAGGCGTCGAGGGTCTGCACCCGGGCCCGTTCCAGCCGCCGCAACGCCTCCTCCAGCAGGGCCGTCGCGATTCCCCGTCCGCGGTGGTCGGGATGCACGACGACGTTGTCAACGGTCGCATCCGGGCCGGGCACCGACACGTCCAGCAGTCCGACCACTTCTCCGCCGTCGAGCGCGACGAGCTCCAGATCGGTGCGGCGCTTCTCCTGCCAGACGTCGTCGTAGTAGTTCGTCGCGAGGAACCCCAGCACCCGGCAGCGCAGCCACGACGGCTCGTCCGTCGGCTCGTAGTCCCTGATCAGTGCGGGCAGCCCGGCTCTCGGCCTGGCCCCCAGCAGGTTCACTCCCCTTGTTCGACCCCGTGCGGCGTCGACCACGTCGTCCCCCAAACCGACTTCGGCTGCCGGACGTCTCCGGCACCGTCCAGGGTTCCTGAACTCACGCGTGCTCGCACCTGCGTTTCGGCGTCACCGTTTGCCAGGAACATACTCGGTATGCATACTCAGTACGCATGTCGGTCAAACACGGTCTGCTCGCGCTGCTGGAGCGCGGGCCCATGTACGGCTACCAGTTGCGGGCGGCGTTCGACTCGGCCACCGGCGGCACGTGGCCGTTGAACATCGGGCAGGTCTACACGACGTTGGCGCGCCTGGAGCGTGACGATCTGGTCGCCGCGCTGCCCGAGAACGAGGGCCAGCGCCCCTACGAGATCACCGCCCAGGGACGCACCGAGCTGACGAAGTGGTTCGCTTCGCCGGTGCGGCGCGGCGACCGGCCGCGCGACGAGGTGGCGATCAAGCTCGCCCTCGCCATCACCACCCCCGGCGTCGACGTGGCCAAGGTCGTGATGACCCAGCGCACGGCCACGATGCGCACGCTGCAGGAGTACACGCGGCTGAAGACCCAGCCGGGCGACCTGCCGTGGCTGCTGGTGCTCGACGCGATGATCTTCCAGGCGGAGGCCGAACTGCGCTGGCTGGACCACTGCGAGGCGAGCCTGGTGCGCTACGAACCGCGCCCCGTCGCCGAAACCACGGACGTCGAGGTGCCGAGATGACCGTCCTCGAACTGCGCGGCGTCCACCGCGTGCACGGCACCGGCGAGACCGCGGTCAACGCCCTCGACGGCGTCTCGCTCACCGTCGAGCCGGGCGAGCTCGTCGCCGTCATGGGCCCGTCCGGCTCCGGCAAGTCGACGCTGCTCAACCTCGCGGGCGGCCTCGACAGCCCGACCAGCGGCCAGGTGCTGGTCGACGGCACCAGCCTGCAGTCGTTGTCCCGCAGGCAGCTCGCCGCGTGGCGCCGCAAGCGGATCGGGTACGTCTTCCAGGACCTGAACCTCATCGCGAGCCTCACCGCCGCCGAGAACGTGGCACTGCCCCTCGACCTCGACGGCGTCCGCAAGTCCCGCCGGCAGGCCGAAGAGGCACTGTCCGAAGTGGACCTCGACGGCTACGCGGACCGCTTCCCCGACGAGATGTCCGGCGGCCAGCAGCAACGCGTCGCCATCGCCCGCGCGTTGATCGGCGAACGCCGCCTGGTCCTCGCCGACGAACCCACCGGCGCGCTCGACTCCCGCACCGGCGAGACCGTGCTGCGCCTGCTCAGGTCCAAAGTGGACGCCGGAGCCGCCGCCGTCCTCGTCACGCACGACGCCCGCCACGCCGCGTGGGCCGACCGCGTGATCTTCTTGCGCGACGGCGTAGTCGTCGACGTCTCCCAGCGCGACCAGCCAGAAGAACTGCTGAGCACGCCGTGACCGGATGGCGCGCAGCACTGCGCATCGCCTGGCGCGAGGCCAGCAGGTCCCGCGGCCGCTCGGCCCTCGTCCTCGCCCTGATCCTCGTTCCCGTGGCCGCACTCTCGTTCGCGGCCGTCGTCCACGACTCGACCACGCTGACCCCGGCCGAGGAGTCGTCCCGCCGCATGGGCGCCGCGGAAGCGCTGGTCAGCTGGCCCTACAGCAGCCCGGTGATCCAGCAGCCGACCAGGGACTTCGCCATCCCGATCAGCAACGCGCAAGGCGAAAAACCGTCCGAGGACCGCCTGCGCGCCCTGCTCCCCGGCACCGACCTCGTCCCGGTCGACCGCACCGGCGCCAACCTCCGCACCACCGCGGGCGTCGGCCGCGCGGCCCTCCGGATGCTCGATCTGAACAACCCGCTCACCAAGGGCCTGATCACCGTCCTGGAAGGCCGCCCCTCCCTCACCGGCGCGGAAGTCACGTTGTCCCGCAAGGCCATCGCCCGCACCGGCGCGAAGCTGGGCGGCACCGTCACCACCGAGAACGGCCGCACGTTCACCGTCGTCGGCGTCGTCGAGGAACCGGACCGCCTGGACAACACCACGATCGTCGCCCTGCCCGGCACGTTTCCCGACGCCGACCGCTCCTGGCTCGTCACCACCCCGATCGACTGGGCGAAGGTCAAGGAGCTCAACAAACTCGGCATCGCCGTGCTGTCCCGCACCGTCCTGCACAACCCGCCTGCGGCCGCCGACCGCTACCCGCAGTTCACCGACTCCAACGAACTGAGCGCCGACGTCCTCGTCCTGATCGCGGGCCTGGCCGTCCTGGAAATGTCGCTGCTGGCCGGCTCGGCCCTGGCCGTGGGCGCCCGCCGCCGCAAACGCGACCTGGCCCTGATCTCCGCAGTCGGCGGCTCCCCCAGCCACATCCGCCGCATCGTCCTGGCCGACGGCGTGGTCGTGGGCTTGCTCGCTGCTCTCGGCGGCGTGCTGCTCGGCGCCCTGGCAGCCGTGGTGTGCCGCCCGTTCGTCGAATGGCTGATCGCAGAACGCTTCGGCGCCCAACGCCTCTACCCCTCCGCTCTAGCCGCCCTGGCCCTGCTGGCCATGGTCACCGGCGTGCTGGCCGCGCTGGTCCCGGCCTGGATCTCCTCCCGCCAGGACGTCGTGACGGCCCTGGCCGGCCGCAGGGGCATCACCCGCTCCCGCCGCCGCTGGCTGGTGCTGGGCCTGCTCCTGATCGCGGCAGGCGTGACCGCCGGCGTCCTCAGCGCGATCAACATGGAGGTCGTCGGCATCCTGGTCGCCCTCATCCTCACCGAGGTGGGCCTGGTCCTCTGCACCCCAGCCCTGCTGGGCCTGCTGGCACGCGCCGGCCGTTGGCTACCGGTAGCCCTCCGCATCGCTCTGCGCGACGCCTCCCGCAACCGCACAGCCGCCGCCCCGGCGATCTCCGCGGTGATGGCCGCCGTGATCGGCGCGGTGGCCATCAGCGTCATCCTCACCTCCCAGTCCCAGCAGGAAGCAGGCCAACTGGCGGGCAACATGGGCGACGTAACCGTCTACCGCCTCGACGACCTCTCCAAGGCCAGCACCACCACCATCCCCTCCTCAGTCGCCACCGCCATGCGCACCACCCTCCCGGTGGCCGAAACCCACGAGATCAAACTCCTCTCCTGCAACGGTGGCCCGTGCTTCGCCCACATCCGCCCACCGGCAGACCGCGAATGCCCGTACCTCAGGGTCGTACTCCGCCGCGAGCCCACCGAAGCCGAACAACAGCGCGCCCTGGCCGACCACCGCTGCACCGACGTGGGCCGATCCCACCGCTACTTCGGCACCTTCACCACCCCGAACGGCTTCCTGACCGTGGCCACCCCAGGCGCCGCCAAGTCCGTCCTGCACCTGCGACCAGACGAGGTAGCCGCAGTGGAAACCGCCCTGCGCGCAGGCAAAATCGTCGTCAACGACCCCGACCTGGTCGCCGACAACACCGTCCTGCTCGCCACCGGCACCCAAGCCACCACAACCCCGGCCCCAGGCCACGCGATCCCGAAACGCTCAGCCCCGATGGCGATGATGACCGAGGAAACCGCCCGCGCCCTGGGCTTCGCCGTCTCGACGTTCACCATGTACGCCACCACAACCCGAATGCCCACCGAAGCCGAACAAGACGCTCTGACAGCAGCCCTGGGCGGCGAGTACGAAGTGCACGTAGACCGCCCAACAGAATCCGACGTCCAACAAGCCCTAAGCCTCCTGGGCCTGGTAGCGGGCATCATCACCCTCGCAGCCGCCGCCCTGGCGACAGGCCTGGCCGCAGCCGACGGCCGCCGCGACCTGACCACCCTGGCCGCAGTGGGCGCCACCCCTTCCTTGCGCAAACTCCTCTCGCTGAGCCAAGCAGGCGTGATCGCAGGCATAGGCGGCTTCCTCGGCACAGCAGCAGGCGTCGGCTCAGCCCTGGCTCTTCTGGCCGCGCTGAACGTGGGCTACGCGAACATCTGGCCCCGCCCAGAACTGAACCCGCTGACCATCCCGTGGCCCAACATCGCCATCTCACTACTGGTCGTCCCCGCCACAGCCATGCTGGGCGCAGCCCTCTTCACCCGTTCCCGCCTACCGATCGAACGCCGCGAATAGTGTGGCCCGCATGACAACCTTCGCGATCGTGCACGGGGCAGGCGACGTAGGCTGGTCGTGGCACCTGGTGTCCGCTTTGCTCGAAGCCAAGGGCCACACCGTCATCGCCCCCGACCTCCCGACGGAGGACGAGTCGAAGGACCTGACGGACTGGGCGTCCACGGTGGTGGCCGCCCTCCCGTCCACTTCGGACGTGGTGGTCGTGGGCCACTCGTTCGGCGGCCTGGTAGCACCCCTGGTGGCAGCACAGGTGAACGCTTCCGCTCTGGTGTTCGTGACGGCGATGCTGCCCAAACCAGGCGAGGCACCGGGCGACTGGTGGGCCCAAGCGGGCTACGCGGACAGCGGCTTGGAAGACCAGTTCTGGCACGACGTTCCACCAGACCTGGCCGCAGAGTCGCGGAAGCGCGAACGGGGCATGTCCGAGAACGCCATGGTGAAGCCGTGGCCACTCGACGCACTGCCCGACGTGCCAACGCACTTCATCCTGTGCACAGAGGACCGCTTCTTCACACCGGAGTTCATGCGACGGGTGGTCGCAGACCGCCTGAGCGGCGTTGCACCGGTAGAGCTGGCCGCAGGCCACTGCGCCCAACTGAGCAAGCCACAAGAACTGGCAAACCTGCTGGCAGGCTTCGCAAACTGACGCAGCCCTCAGGGGAAGCACGCAACAGCAACCCGCCAACCCAACTGGGGAACGCTACGGAAAAGGCCCCCGGCGGCGAAGCCGAGGGGCCTTCAACCAAACCACTACTCAGGCATCATCCGAAGGCAGCTCAACATCCTCAACAGCCTTCCCACCCTTGGTAGGCGAAGGCATCAAAGAATCCAAAGCCGCCCCAGCGATCCGCCGGAACGCCCGCCGAGGCCGAGCCCTCTCCAAAACCGCGATCTCCAACTTGCTGGCCGGCAGAATCTCAGCCGACCCGTTCCCAGTGGACGACGACCCAGCGGACAACGCCTTGACCGCAATCGGAACAGCCTCAGCCAACGAAAGCCCGTCAGCGAAGGCCTCCTTCAGAGCCGAGTTGGCAGCATCCACGGTGCCGCCCATCACGATGTACTGCGGCTCGTCCACGATGGACCCGTCGTACGTCAACCGGTACAACGTGTCCGACTCGGACGAGTCGCCGACCTCGGCCACGCAGATCTCCACCTCGAACGGCTTGATCTGCTCGGTGAAGTACGTACCGAGAGTCGTGGCGTAAACGTTCGCGAGAGACCGGGAAGTCACGTCACGCGGGTCGTTCTGGTAGCCGCGGACATCAGCGAACCGGATGCCCGCCTGCCGCAGGTTCTCGAACTCGCTGTAGCGGCCGACGGCGGCGAAGCCGATGCGGTCGTAGATCTCCGAGACCTTGTGCAGGGTGCTGGACGGGTTCTCCGCGACGAACAGAATGCCGTCCGCGTACTTCAGCACGATGACGCTGCGACCCCTGGCGATGCCCTTGCGGGCGTACTCCGAGCGGTCGCGCATCACCTGCTCTGCCGATGCGTACAGCGGCATCGTCATGGGTGGTGCTCCTGACGTCAGAAGAGGATCGGGACTCAGCCTGAGGGGCGGGACCGGCGGCCTTCGACGACCGCGTTGGCGACCGTGGCCACCTGGGGCTCCGGGATCTCGACGGCGCCGTCGGGGCCGTTGATCGTGACCACGACCGGGTAGAGCTTGCGGACCGGGTCGGGCCCGCCCGTCGCCGAGTCGTCGTCCGCCGCGTCGTACAGCGCCTCGATGACCGAGCGGATCGCGGCGTCGACGTCCGCGTCCGGGTCGTAGAGCTTCTTGAGCGCCGACTTCGCGAACAGCGAGCCGGAGCCGACGGCCTGGTAGCCCTGCGACTCCTCGTAGCGGCCGCCGGTGACGTCGTAGGACACGATGCGGCCCGCGCGGTCCGAGTCGGTGGCCGAGGTGTCGTACCCGGCGAACAGGGGCACCACGGCGAGGCCGGCCATGGCCGCGTCGAGGTTGCCCCTGATCATCGCCGAGAGGCGGTTCGCCTTGCCGTCGAGCGACAGCGAGACGCCCTCGATCTTCTCGTAGTGCCGCAGTTCGACCGTGTACAACCGCACGATCTCGATCGCGATGCCCGCCGTGCCCGCGATGCCGACGGCCGAGTGGTCGTCGGTCACGAAGACCTTCTTCATGTCGCGCTGGGCGATGACGTTGCCCATCGTCGCGCGCCGGTCGCCGGCGATCACGACCCCACCTTTGTAGGTGGCCGCGACGATCGTCGTCCCGTGCGGGGCCTGGACGGTCCCCTCCGGGAGCTTCCGGGCGCTAGGCAGCATGTCGGGTGCCTGTGCCCGCAGGAAGTCCGTGAACGACGACGAGCCCGGCGTCAGGTACGCCGAAGGCAACGCCGCGGCCGGGTAACGCCCGGTCGAGCTGTGGTCCATGTGTTGGTTGTTCTCCCGTCCCCGAGGTGGTCAACAGGCCCCCGAAGGCCTACTGACCACCCTTCTGCACGTATGCGCGGACGAAGTCCTCCGCGTTCTCCTCGAGCACGTCGTCGATCTCGTCGAGGATCGCGTCCACGTCCTCGCCGAGCTTCTCGCGGCGTTCCTGACCGGCTCCGGCGGCGTCCTCGGCACCGTCGTCGCCGTCGCCACCACCCTGGCGCTGCTTCTGTTCCTGGGACATCTCGGCCTCCTGCTGACTCGCCTGACAAGAACACTACCCAGCGGCACCGACAAAAATCCTGAGCCACTCGGGTAGACGATCACCCGCGAGTCAGTGCATCCACCAGCTGCTCCGCGGTGTCCGAGGCCTCCAGCAACGCCCCGACGTGCGCTTTTGTGCCTCGAAGCGGTTCCAGCGTGGGAATCCGCACGAGGGATTCTCGACCGAGGTCGAAGATCACCGAGTCCCAGGATGCGGCCGCGACCGAGGTCGGGTAGCGCTCCAGGCACCGGCCGCGGAAGTACGCACGCGTGTCCTCCGGCGGCGTGGTGATGGCCGCGCGCACCTCCTCCTCGCTGACCAGGCGCTTCATCGAGCCGCGCGCGACCAGGCGGTTGTAGAGGCCCTTGTCCAGGCGGACGTCGGAGTACTGCAGGTCGACCAGGTTCAGCCGCGCGGAGCCCCACGCGAGGCCGTCGCGCTGCCGGTAGCCCTCGAGCAGCCGCAGCTTGGCGACCCAGTCGAGCCGGTCGGCGCACTCCGCGGGGTCGCGGGCCAGCGCGTCGAGCACCTCGCCCCACACGCGCAGCACGTCGCGGTCGCCGATGCCCTCCTTCTCGATGAAGGCGGCGGCCCGCTCGTGGTAGGCGAACTGCACGTCCAGGCCGGTGAACTTGCGGCCGCCGGTCAGCTCGACCTTCGTCTTCAGCGTCGGGTCGTGGCTGATCTGGTGCACCGCGCGCACCGGGTCGACCATGCGCAGGTCGTCGAACCGCTGGCCCGCCTCGATCATGTCGAGCACCAGCGAGGTGGTGCCGACCTTGAGGTACGTCGAGTACTCGGCCAGGTTCGCGTCACCGATGATGACGTGCAGGCGGCGGTACTTGTCCGCGTCCGCGTGCGGTTCGTCGCGGGTGTTGATGATGCCGCGCTTCAACGTCGTCTCGAGGCCGACCTCGACCTCGATGTAGTCGGCGCGCTGCGAGAGCTGGTAGCCCGCCTCCTCGCCGGACGGGCCGATGCCCACGCGGCCGGACCCGGTCACGACCTGGCGCGACACGAAGAACGGCGTGAGGCCGGCGATGACGGCGGTGAACGGCGTCGACCGCTGCATCAGGTAGTTCTCGTGCGTGCCGTACGACGCGCCCTTGCCGTCGACGTTGTTCTTGTACAGCTGCAGGCGGGGCTGGCCCGGCACGGAGGCGGCCTTGATCGCGGCCTCCTCCATCACCCGCTCCCCCGCCTTGTCCCAGATCACCGCGTCGCGCGCGTTGGTGACCTCGGGTGCCGAGTACTCGGGGTGCGCGTGGTCGACGTAGAGCCGCGCGCCGTTGGTGAGGATGACGTTGGCCGCGCCGAGGTCCTCGACGTCGGAGTCGGCGGGATGGCCGCCGGGGCTGCCCAGGTCGAACCCGCGCGCGTCGCGCAGCGGTGACTCCACCTCGTAGTCCCAGCGCGCCCGCCTGGCGCGCGGTATGTCCGCCGCCGCCGCGTACGCGAGCACCACCTGTGTCGAAGTGAGCACCGGGTTCGCGGTCGCGTCGCCCGGCACCGCGATGCCGTACTCGACCTCGGTTCCCATGATCCGCCGCATGCGCAACACCTTATGACCTGCCCCTGACAACAGCGTGAGGGGAGCTTCCGGGTTGAAGCTCCCCTCACCCTATTCACCCGGACGCCAGTCCTGCCGCCGGGCGAATGCGCGACGCGCCCCGAGACGGTCCGAAAGCAGCCAGCACCGCGAGCACGACTACCACCAACGCGCCGATGACCAGCGGCAACACCACCCGAATCCCCGGCAGTGACATGTCGATCCCAGTGGCCAGGATGGCGATTTCGGCGTAACCGAACCCGAGCACGCCACCACCGATCACTCCGACCAGCGCCAACATGATCGCTTCAGCGATGACTCCACCCTGCAGTCCGCCCTGAGTGACACCCAAGGCGCGCCTGAGTGCGAGCTCCTTGCGGCGTTCCTGGACCGAGATCGTCAGCGCGGTGCCGATACCGGTCACTGCGACCGCCACGGACAGGCCGAGCAGCACCATCATCAGCACGGTGCCGAGGTGCATCTGTCGGTCGACCTCCGCACGCTCGTCGGCGTCGGTCTGCACGATTACCGTCGGGTTGTTGGGCAACGCGGCCTGCAGCTTCGCCCGGAACTGAGCCGCGTCCACGCCCGGTTTCAGCGCTACCAGCACCTTCTCGGAGGGTCCTGACGTCGAACCGCCGATGATCGGCGTGTAGCCGGTGAGGCTGCCGGGCACGGTGCCGACGACCTTGTACTGCTTGCCGTCGCTCTCGACGAACGGCCGGTCCTCCCAGTGCGGCGGCACGATCGCGGTCCCGGACGTGAACTGCTCGGCACCGGACACGTTCTGCGCCTTCAGCCACGCCTGGAACTCGGCGGGGTCGGCGCCCGCGCCGTTCTCGGCCCGGTGCAGCACGACGCTGGCGGCCGCCCCGTCCTGCACGGGGATCGCGGGCAGCGGCCGCTCCCCCGCGTCGACCACGGTCACGTCCGGCCGTTCCTCGTTGGCGAACGCGGACGCCATGTCCTGCGCACCACCCAGCACGACCAGGAAGAACGTCACCATCGAGCTGGCCAGCAGCAACGGCAGCGCCACCGAAGCCGACCGCTGCGGCATCCTGCGCACCTCGGCACCGGCGAGCTTCCACTGGGTGCCACCGATCTTGCCGAACAGCCGCGCGATGAACGGGACCGTGACCGGGCCGAGGATCCAGAACAGGCCGGTCACCGCGGCGATCGCGGAGAACGTGACCGCGAGCGGCGCGGCAGCGGTGCCCTTGGCCGCGACGGCCAGCAGCGCGAGCAGTGCCGCCCCACCCGTGAAGAGCAGGCCGAACACCAACCGCAGCCGACGCACGGAGCGAGGCGGCACCTCGTTCTCGGCATCACGAAGAGCAGCCAACGGCGAGACGCGCGCCGCGTTGATCGCGGGACGAACAGCCGCCATCACGCTCAACAGCGCGGCAACAACAACTCCGAGGATCACGTACCCGAGCGACGGCAGCAGGTCGGGGCTCAGCTCCACCGCACCGAACAACGCCGAGATGCCGGTGACGTCGAACGTCCTGGCCAGCAACCACGCCATCGGCCCGCCGAGCAACGCGCCGCCGACACCGGCCAGCGCACCCGTCAGCAGCGCCTCGAACAGGCTCCTGCGCACCAACGGCCCGCGCTGGGCCCCGATGCACCTCAGCAACGCCGTCTGCCGCTGACGTTGCGCGTAGACGGCCCGGAACGTGGCCGCCGCGACGAACACCGCCGTGGCCAGCGCGAGCACGCTGAACGGCAGGAGGATGAACTTCAGGTCGTTGCCGATCTTGTCGGCGTCCGGCGCCGGGTCGCGCACGAGGTACGACGCGCCCGCCGCGCTCGCGACGGCCTCGCGGGAGCCACCGATCACCCATGCCGCCACGGTCTCCGGTGCGGGGTCGAGCTTGCGGGCGAGATCGGGACCGGCGACCAGGATGGGCCGCGAGTCGATCCCGCCCTTCTTCATGACCCCGCTGACCGCGGCCTCGAACGGCTTGCCGTCCGCCGAGGCGAGCTTGATCTTGTCGCCGGGCTTGAGGCCGCGCTCGTACGCCGTGATCTTGTCGACGGCGACCTCGTTGTCGGCGGCGGGCGGCTTGCCCTCCGCCAGCGGCCAGCGCGCCAGGTCGGGCTGCTGAACGTGCACCTCTGCCCGGTGCTCCCCGGCACGGCCGTTGCCGTCCAGCAGGTCCGCCCGCGCCTCCTGCACCGGCACCGCCCTGCCGACCGCGGAGAGCCTGGCCAGCACCCCGTCGTCGATCTTCGGACGGTTCGCCTCGACGGTGTCCGCGCCGTACTCGGAGGGTTTGACGTTCACCACGTGGCCCACCGTGGACGGGGTGACCGGCGCGCCCTCGTCGACCGACCTGCTGAGGGCGTCGCTCAGCACCAGTGCGGCCAGCAGGCAGGCCACGCCGACCACGAGCGCGACGCCGGGCAGCAGCGCGCGGCCCGGCCGGGCGCGGAACTCGGCGACGCCGAGCCGCAGGGAAGTGGACACGAATCCTCCTCGGTGACGTCTGACGGTCCCGAAGGTAGGAAGGAAGCCGATCAGCGGGCGTCGGACTGGGGTAGCAAGCTCGCGTACGACCACAGGAGGACCCCGAATGATCCACCGCAGCATGATCAACCTCTACGACGAGGACGCCAACGTGATCGGCGAGGTCACGCGCGAACGCATGCGCGCGGAGAACCTCTGGCACGGATGCGTCCTCACCCTGGTGTTCTCGGTCGACGGCGAACGCGTCTACGTGCACCGCCGCACCGACACCAAGGACATCTTCCCCGGCCTGTACGACTACACCGCCGGCGGCGTGATCGACGCGGGCGAGACCCCCGACACCGCTGCCCGGCGCGAGCTCGAAGAAGAACTCGGGGTCGACACTCCCCTGACGTTCCTCTTCCAGACCACCTACGTCGACGAGCAGACCCGCTACCACGCGTGGGTCTACGAAACGCACTCCGACGGCCCGTTCACCCACCAGCCGGAGGAGGTCGCCTGGGGCGGGTGGATGGACCTCGCCGAACTGCGGGGCAAGATCGACGATCCCGGCTGGCCGCTCGTCCCGGACGGCCGGGCGATCGGCCGGGAGTGGCTGGACCTCAGTTCCAGCTGAGCCCGGCGCGCGTCTTCCAGTACCGCTCGGCGGGCTCGGCCAGCTCCGGCAGGTCCACCTCGATCCGCAGCGCGTCCACATTGGACAGAAGCTGCCGCGGGCTCGCCGCGCCGGACAGCACGACGTCCACCCACGGCTGCCGCGCGATCGCCGCCAGCGCGACCGCGTCCGGCCCGACGCCCAGCGCTTTCGCCTGCGCCGCAACCGCTTGCGGTGGTTCGACGACGAGCCGCCCGTTGGCCACGCCCTCCTTGACGATCACCCGCAACCCGGCGTCGTGCGCTTCCCGGAGAGCGTCACCCGCCGAGGTCTCCAGCACGTTCCAGGTGGACTGGACGGAGGAGAAGATGCCGAGGTCGAGCGCCTTGCGGATGGCGTCGGCCTGCCGCGGGCCGGATGTGGAGAACCCCAGCGGCACCCCGATCGCGACCATCGCGTCCTGCAGGGCGCGATCGGAGAACAGCGGGCTGTCGGCGGTCAGCGAGTGCACCTGGTAGAGGTCGACGCGCGGCAGCAGGGCCTGAGTTTCCTGCCACTGCTGGGTGAACCGGACGAGCGAGTGCTCCTTGACCTCGTGCACCTCGGCGTCGGGCCGCCAGTCCGCGGTGTAGGCGTACCCCCACTTGCTGGAGATCGTCACGTCGTCGTGGCCGGGCAGCCAGGACGACAGGAAGTCCTCCGACAACCCGTACGAACGGGCCGCGTCCACCCACCGGATGCCCAACTCGTAAGCGGTGTCGAGCACCAGATGGCACTGCGCGCGCATCGAGTCGACCGATCGCTCGCGAGGCAACGCGTCCTCGCGGCCGAGGTTGATGTAGGCGGGACGACCGAGTGACGCGAGACCGAGCGCGAGTTGAGCCATGCCGACAACCGTAAACGGCGGCGACAACGGTGAACGGCGGCCCCGGAGGACCGCCGCTCACGTGACCCGCCGGGGTCGGTTCTAGCGATTCGCCCTGATGTGGTTGCGCACCCACTTGCCGGCGTCCTTCAGCGGACCCTCACCGGCGAAGCTGTTGCCGGCACAGGTACCGCCCTTGAACACCGCGCCCGAGCGCTTGTCGTCGGAGAAGTTCCAGTTGGTCCAGGAGATCTTCTTCGAGTTCATCAGGCTGATGAACTTGTTCGCCATCGTGAAGTCGTTGGGACCGTCACCGGACGCTTCCTGCGAACCGAACTCGGTGACGAACACCGGCACCTGGTTCGAGACCGTGTCCAGCGCCTTGACGTAGCTGTCCCGGTGCGACTTCGCGTAGAAGTGGAACGTGTACATCAGGTTCGAGGCGTTGACCTTGTTCCGGCTCACCTCGTTGATGTCCTTGCCGTCGGACAGGCCGAAGGTCGACCAGCCGTGCGTGCCCACGAGCACGAGGCTGTCCGGGTCCTCCGCGCGGATCGTCGGGATGACGGCCTCCGCGTAGGACTTGACCCGCGCCCACGACACGCCGTTCGGCTCGTTGGCGATGTCGTAGATGATGTTCGTCTTGTTCTTGTGCCGCGCGGCGATCTCCTTGAAGAAGGTCTTGGCGCGGGCGGTGTTGTGGTTCGGGTCGCCCGGCGAGAGCTGGTGCCAGTCGACCAGCGCGTACATGCCGCGCTTGGTGGCTTCCTCGATGTAGCCGTGCACCATGTCGGTGAACTTCCGGGGGTTGGTCTCGTAACCGCCCTCCTGGATGTACATCGAGATGCGCAGGACGTCGGCCTTCCAGTCGTTCGCGAGCGCGTCCAGGGACGCGGTCTTGATGCACTGCGAGAACCACTGGATGCCGTGGGTGCTCATGCCCCGCAGCTGGACCTGCTGGCCCGCCTGGTTGCACAGCTTCACACCGCAGACCTTCAACTGGCCGTTGACCGCCGCGCTCGAACCCGGTGGCAGCGCGGCCGCGGAGACGTCACCCTCCGGTGCGGCGACGGAACTGCTCGCCATGACACCGGTCAGCGGGAGCACGACTGCCGCGGCGAGTGCCACCACAGACTTCTGCCAAGCCATTCAGCGTCTCCTCTCGGACTGCCGGCGGCGGATTAGTTAGGTAAGTTTCCTTACCGATTAAAGGTATAGATGACCTTAGGGCGGCCCCTGGGGTGCGTCAAGCGTCTCGTCGCAGAAGAGTCACAGTTCCGGTACCGAGAGTCACCGCTGCGTAAACGAGCAAACAGGCGACGGCGGCCACCGGGTTCAGCGGCGCGTTCTCCACGACCCCCGCCACCTCGTACACCAGGTACGGGACCATCACCCCCGAAGCGTCCATGTTCCAGGGCTCCGGCAGCATCGGCGTGATGGCGGGCAACCCCCACAGCAGCACGCCCACCACCACGATCGCGACCGCCGTCGACCGCAGCGCCAGGCCCAGCCCGAGGCCGATCAGACCCGTCACCACGATCGACAGCACCGCCGCACCGGCCCACGGCAGCACGTCGCCGAGGCTGTCCCACGGCGCGACCGGCGGCGGACGATCGCCCATGATCAGCCAGCCGGCTCCGATGCTCAGCGCGAGCGCGACAGCGCCGACCACCGCGGCCGCACCGGTGACGAGTGCGGTTTTGGCCGCCAGCAAGCGTTTCCGGTTCGGTACGGCGGTCAGCGCGGCCAGTCGCGGGTCCGAGGTGGCCACCAGAGCGCCCAGCGCGGCGACGCAGAACTGCAGGACCGGGTTGATCACCACGCTGGCGTCGGCGGAGGCGAACCGGGCCTGCTCGGCGGCCGGGGACGTGTCGTAGTCCTGCACCATCAACCACGAGAGCAGCGCACCGAGGACGACCATCAGACCGACGGCGGCGACGAGACCGAAGGGTGCGCGGACCGTCCAGAGCTTCAGCCACTCCGCTGCGAGCGCGTTCTTCACAGTCCCCTCCCGGAGGTGAGCGCCAGGTAGGCGTCTTCGAGCGAACCGTTCTGCGTCAACGCTTCCATCGGCGTTTCTTTGACCAGCTGTCCTCTTGCGACGATCACGACGTGGTCGGCGGTCAGCGCCATCTCGCTCATGAGGTGGCTGGAGACGAAGACCGTGCGGCCCTCGTGAGCCAGCGCGCGCATCAGGTCGCGGATCCACCGCACGCCTTCGGGGTCCAGGCCGTTGACGGGTTCGTCGAACATCAACACCTGCGGGTCGCCCAGGAGCGCGGCCGCGACGCCGAGCCGCTGCTTCATGCCGAGCGACAACGTCCTGATCCGCTTGTGCCGCACGCCGCCCAGCCCGACCTGCTCCAGCAGCTCGACCGCGCGCCGCTGGCTGATCCCGTTGCTCGCGGCGAGCCAGCGCAGGTGGTCCAGCGCCTTGCGGCCGTGGTGCACCGCCGCCGGGTCGAGCAGCACGCCGACGTGCCGCAGGGGCTGGTCGAGGTCGGCGTACCGCTTGCCACCGACCAGCGCCTCCCCCTCGCTGGGCCGGTCGAGTCCCACGATCATGCGCATCGTCGTGGACTTGCCGGCGCCGTTGGGCCCCAGGAAGCCCGTGACCAGTCCAGGTTGGACGGTGAACGACAGGGCGTCGACCGCCGTCGTGCCGCCGTATCTCTTCGTCAGGTTCCGCACCTCGATCATGCCGAGAAGAGTCGGCTGCCGCGGCCGTCAGCGGATCGGACCTGGAGCCGAACCCGGGAATCGGACCGTGGTCCGAGGCGTGCGGGACCTCCGCTCGTTACCGTCGGTCCCGTGATCGCGAAACTGCACCTCTACCTGGTCGACCTGACCGCCGCCGTGGTGATCGGCGTGCTCGTCGGCTACGGCATGGTGGAACACCAGGGCAAGCCGTGGTGGCTCGTCGTGCCGAGCGCCGCGCTGGTCGCGCTGCCCGTGGCGGTGCGCCGGTGGTGGCCGGTCACCACGCTGGTGGTCACCACCGCGGCGACAGCAGCGGTGATCATCGGCCAGGTGCTGCCGGTCCAGGCGCTCGGTGCCCCCGTCGGCGCGATCTGCTTCACGCTCTACACCGTGGCGGTCGAACGCACCCTCACGTGGTCGCTGACCGGTCTCGTGGTCTCCGTCGTCGCGGTCGCCGGCGTCGGCGGCGGAGAACCGGAGAACGTCCTGGCCGGCGTCGCGGTGCTCGGTGCGGTGTGGGTGATGGGCTACACGACCCGGCTGCGCCGGTCGTTCTTCGAGCGGGAGGGCCGGCAGCGAGCCGAGCAGGCACTGTCCGACGAACGCATGCGCATCGCCCGCGAACTGCACGACGTGGTGGCGCACAACCTCTCTCTCATCGCCGTACAAGCCGCCAACGCCGCACATGTGCGCTCACCCGAACACGCCTATGAGGCCTTGCAGGTCATCTCGGAGACCAGCCGGGCTGCGCTGACCGAGATGCGCAGCCTGCTCGGTGTGCTGCGCTCCGACGCCGACCTGGCGCCCTCCCCCGGCCTCGACGGGCTGGCCGAGCTGGCCGACCGGGCGTCCCTGGCGGGTGTGCGCGTGTCGTTGGACGTGCGGGGCGACGCCGAGGTCCCCGAAGGGGTCGGGCTGTCGGCGTACCGGATCGTGCAGGAGGCTTTGACGAACGTGGTGAAGCACGCGGCGCCCGCTTCGTGCACGGTGCTCGTAGAGGTGACGCCGTCGTTGGTGCGCATCGAGGTGGACGACGACGGACCTGGGGTGAAGGAGCTGGGTGTGGGGCACGGCCTGATCGGCATGCGTGAGCGTGTCGCGGTGTACGACGGCACGTTCACGGCAGGACCGGCACCGGACGGCGGTTTCCGGGTCGTGGCGGAGCTGCCGGTCCGATGACGACCGTGCTGATCGTCGACGACCAGGCCCTGCTGCGCGCGAGCTTCCGGCTGCTGGTCGACAACGAACCGGACCTGACGGTGGTGGGCGAGGCGGGCACCGGCGCCGAGGCCGTGGCGCTTGCTTCTTCGTTGGCACCAGACGTTGTGCTGATGGACATCCGCATGCCGGAGATGGACGGCATCGAGGCCACTCGCCTGGTGGACGGGCCGAAAGTGCTGGTGCTGACGACGTTCGACCTGGACGAGTACGTGTTCGGCGCACTGCGTGCCGGGGCCTCGGGTTTCCTGCTGAAGGACACGCCCCCTGCCGAGTTGCTGAGCGCGATCCGCGTGGTGGCCGCCGGTGAGTCGCTGCTGTCGCCGTCGGTCACGCGCCGGCTGATCTCCGAGTTCGTCCGGCAGCCCTCCGCTCCGGCGGTCAAGGGGCTGGAAGTGCTGACCGAGCGGGAGAAGGAGGTGCTGCTGCTGATCGCGCGCGGACTGTCCAACGCGGAGATCATGGCGGCGCTGCACGTCAGCACGGGCACGGTGAAGACGCACATCGGGAACCTGCTGGCGAAACTGCACGCACGCGACCGAGCACAGCTGGTTATTGCGGCGTACGAGGCCGGTCTCGTCGGTTAGCCTCACCCGGTGATCGCTGGGGATGTCACCGCTGTCCGGGAGGCTGTCGCCGCCGCGCAGACGGGGTTGGTGGATCGTGAGCTGATCGCCGAGGTCGTGGTGCTGTGCGCCGTCGCTGGCGAGCACGCGCTCGTGGTCGGTGCGCCGGGCACGGCCAAGTCCGCGGCGGTGCGGGCGGTCGCACGGCAGTTGGGCGGCGCGTACTTCGAGTACGTGCTGGGGCGCTTCACCGAGCCCAACGAGCTCTTCGGACCGGTGGACCTGCGGCGGCTCAAGGACGGCGTGGTCGAGATCGAGACCGCGGGCATGCTGCCGGAGGCCGAGGTCGCGTTCCTGGACGAGGTGTTCCTGGGGTCGACGGCGATCCTGAACACCTTGCTGGGACTGCTGAACGAACGGGTGTTCCGGCGCGGCGCCACGCGCCTGGCGAGCCCGCTGCGGGTGTGCGTGGGCGCCACCAACACGCTGCCGGACGACCCGGTGCTGGCGGCGTTCGCGGACCGGTTCCTGGTGCGGGTGTTCGTCGACCCGGTGGCGGATGCCTTGCTCGAGGAACTGCTGGAGACGGCGTGGTCGCCCGCGCAGAGCCCGGTGACCGCCGCGTTGCCGGCGGTGGATCGGCTGGCCGAGCACGCACGCGCGGTCGATCTGCGGCCGGTGGTGCCCGCCGCGGCCACGGCGGTGCGCAGGCTGCGGCACGCGGGGGTCGTGCTCAGCGACCGGCGGGTGGTGCGGGCCCAGCGACTGGTGGCGGCGGCCGCCGTGCTGGACGGCCGGACCGCGGCGGCGGTTCAAGACCTGTGGGTACTGCCGCTGGTCGCGCCCAGCCGGGAGACCCAGGCGCTCGCCAGGGACGTGCTCGGCGACCTGATCGACCAGGCCCGCAACGCGAGCCTCGTGCACGCGGCCGAGGAGTTCTCCCGGGGACCGCAGGCGCGTGCGGACCGGCTGGCGCTCACCGCGGCGAAGGTGCTCGACGGCGCACCGGACCGGCTGCGCGTCGAGGCGACGCTGCGGGAGATCGACGCGGGGTTCGCCGCGGACGACCTGCCCGCCGTGCTGCGCGACACCCGCGCCCGCCTCATCGCCACGCTGCAGCCGTGAGACCCCTGACCTGGACGCGCCGCGAGCCACCGCTGCACCCCGCGGCCGTGGCAGGTGGTCCCCGGCTGCGCGCCGCCACCGTCCGCCGTCTGCGCGGGGGTGCCGAGCTGCGGGTGGCGTTCGGTCCGGAGTGGACACTGGTCCTCGGCGACGACCTGCCGTGGGCGGACGACGCCACCTATCTCGGGTGGGACGACGGGCTGCTGGTGCCGACCACGCTCGCGCCGTCGACACCGGCGGGGTTGTTGCGGCACGCGCTGCCGGGCGACGTTCTGGCCGTGTTGCCGGGTGCGCTGCTGACGGGGCCGGCGCCCGTGCGGACGGCAGACCCGGAGTTGCTGGCATGATCGCAGCGCGGAGCGAGGGTCCCCTCCAGGGGGTCCCCCTGCTTTCATTCTCCCAGACGACACCGACAGTTCCACGCCGTCGAGTCTGCGCGACCGGCCTGAGCGAGGCGCGACCGTGACGCTGCCCGACGCCCTCCGCCCGTGGGCAGCCACTCTGTCCACAATGGACCTCGACCTCGCCACCGCACTGGGCCCGCTGCTCAAGGACCTGGACGAGTTCATCAACGCGGCCACCACGACGCATCCGCACCGGGGCGAGCCGGACGGGTTCGGCGGCATCGGACTGAAAGGCGAGCCCGAGCGCATCCTGGTGTCCGAGTGGGCGCTGGCCGAGCACTTCCCGCACGAGTTCCTCCGCCGGGCCGCCACCGGCGAACTCCTCCACACCACACCGGAGTTCACCGAGCCACACCGGAAAGGACAGGCAGCGGTCCTCGTCGACGCCGGTCCCGACCAGCTCGGCGCGGCCCGGCTGGTGCAGCTCGCCGCGCTCATCGTGCTGCAGCGCAGGGAACCGGAGCTGCTGCTCGGCGTGCTCGGGGACGAGCCCGGCACGTGGCATCCCGCCGACCTCAAGAGGCTGCTCGACGCCCGCCGCGCCACCCGGCCGGACCAGAACGACGTAAAGCGGTGGGCGGACACGGTCGACGACCTCTGGTTGCTGAGCGGTCCCCGGCTGACCTCGCCGCGCTCTCTCACCACCATCGAGTCGGCGTGGGACGACCAAGGCGCCACCGCGGTACGCGTCGAGCTGAACGGGCTCACCACCGAACTGACGCTCCCCGCCAGGAGACACGGCATCCGGCTGCTGCGCGGCAACCTGCGCAAGCCGCCGAAGAAGCGCACCGGCGCAGTGCGGTTCCCGTCCTTTCCCGGCGCCGAGAAGGTGCTGCTGGCCCGTGGCGGCACCGATCGCGAACTGGTGGTGCTGCGGGTGTACAGCGGCGTCCAGAAGGTCCACCGCGTGCCGGGACGACTGCTCGCCGCCGCCCAGGTGGACAAGCGGATCGTCACGCTCGTGGAGCAGGACGGCGTCGTGCGCGCGCACGTCATCGGTAACCAGCTCAAAAGCCTGTCGCGGCTGGGGGTGCCCGCGGACCTGCTCGGCATCGACCCCGAGCAGGTCGCCGCCACCGGCCTCGCGCCGCTGCACCTCCACGACGGCACCGTCGTCTGCCGCTGGAACGAGAAGTGGAACTGGTGGGTCCTCGAAGCCGGAGAACGGCCCTACCTCTCGGAGGTCGCGGTCGTCGCACCCGGCAACCACCCCGCAGACGAGCCGCGCACGTCGGAGACACCTGTGCTGTTCGGGCCGCCGCCGCTGCTCGCCAGGTCGGAGAAGGGCAACAGGTGGCGGTTCGACGGCCACCCGGACATCGTGCTGCCGAACGGAGCCCGGCCGCTCGGGCTGCACCTGTTCGAGGACAACAGACCGGGGATCGTCTTCCAGGAAGGCCTCATCGTGCGGGTGCGGACCGCGGTGCACACCCGCACGCTCACGGCGTGGTCCGGTGGGCCGGCCGTGGTGCACCCAACGCAGCCCTGGATCGCGGTCCAGCGCGACGACGGGCGCATCGACGTCGGTCACCTCGGCACCGGCGAACGGATCGCGACCATGCGGGGTGACGCGTGACCACGTTCCGCGGCACCGTCAGCGCCAAGGCGTTCGTCATCGACGTCCACGTCATCGGCGAACAGGAAGCCCGCACCCGCGTTCTGGACCTCTGGCAGCCGGGCGCCCGCATCTACGCGACCCCAACGGGTTCGTGGCTGCTCGCGCTCGCCGAGCCGGTGGAGGTCCGCGCCGAACGAGCACCCGGCCTGCCCCTGACCGAAGTGCCGGACGGACTCCAGCCGCTCGACTGTGCACAGTGGACGGACACGAGCGGCCTCACCTGGTACGAGCTCGCTCCGGCCGACGGCGAACCGGAGGCGGCACCGGTCGAGTCGACCGTGCCCGACCTGCCGGAGCTGAGGTCGCGCGGCGGGATCGGCGCGCCCTCCAGGCACGTCGAGCGACTCGCCGGCGGCGACCCCTGGCAGGCCATCGGTGCGCCCGCCGTCGTCATCGGCTCCCTCTGTCTTTTGGCCGTGACGCCGTTCGTGCTCTACACACTGGCCCCGGACCGCGTCAAGCTGATCCTGTTGATCGCGTTCATCGCCGGTTTCGCCGTTCTGGGGAGGGTGTTCGCACGCGCCGAGCGGGCGCCCACCGCCGCACACACCGAACGGGGGAACTTCTGGGCGCTGCTGGTGATGCGCACGCCGTTGCGCAGGGTGGTGCGGGCGAAGCACGACAGGTACCTGCGCCGGCTCACGAACCAGTTCGAGCGCAAGGATTGGCACAACGCACTGCGGGACGCGGTCGGCATCGGCCAGGACGGTGAGGGCCGGCTGAGCCTGCGCGTGCCGCAACGGCGCACCGGAGAGCTGCGGCCGGGCACCACCCTCGGACCGGGTGCCGGGCCGTTGTACGGGCCTGACGTCCAGCGGCATCTCCAGAACCTGTACCGGACCGCCGCCGAGGAGCTGGAACGGCTCGGACGCCACGACGAGGCCGCGTTCGTGCACGCCGACCTGCTCGGGGACCCCACCGCGGCCGTGGCGATGTACGAACGCCTCGGCAGGGTCACCGACGCCGCCGAGCTCGCCGAGGGCCGCGGTCTCGACCCCGGCCTCGCGGTGCGGCTCTGGTGGCACGCCGGGAACAGGGCGCGCGCGATCGACGTGGCACGGACGCGCGGCGCGTTCGCCGCCGCCCTCACCCGACTGTCCACTGAGGACGGACGCGAGCTGCGCGCGGAGTGGGTGCGCGAACGGCAGGAGGCCGGCGACCACCTCGGCGCGGTGGCCGCGGCCTGGCCCGACGACACCACCCGTCCCCTTGCCGTGCCCGGTATCCAGGCCGGCATGGCACTCGGCGGCCCGGTCAGCAGCACGCTGTTCGCCCACCTCGTCGTCGGCTGGCCGTCTCCCCGCACGCACGCGGCTGCGCTCGCCCTGCTGGACGACGACGATCCTCGGCTCGCCCCGTCCCGCCGGCACTTCGTCGACGCCTGGCTCGGGCTGGGCGGTGGCGACCCCGAGCTCGGCAGCGCCGCCACGAGAGCGTTCGTGCGCGACGGCACCGCGGTGCCACCGGCGTTGCAGAAGGCGGCCGACCCGTTGCTCGCCGCCGATCTGCCCAAGATCCCGAAACACCACCGGGACGTGACGGACCTCGTCCACCCCGCGCTGCCGGCCCAGCTCGTGGTCCACGACGCGGTGGCGTTGCGCGGTGGCGCGGTCCTGGTGGCCCTGGGCGACGAGGGCACGCGGCTGGTCACGGCGGACGGCCGCACCAGGGCGCGCTGGGACGTGCCCGCGCACCAGATCGTGATCGCCGACCACGGCGGGTCCGCGCTGCTGGTGGGCCAGCGCGGCTCTCTCAGCGAGGTCCACCACCTCGACCTCGCCTCCCGCAAGGTCCGCCCCTGGACCACGCTCTTCCTCCGGACGTTGTTCGGCTCGTTCGACGGTGGCATCGCGGTCGCGCTGGGACCGGACGGTCTGGAGTTCCTGGACGTGCGCAGAAGCCGGCCGACGGTCGTGTGGCGGGAACTCGAGCGGGGCGCGATCCCCCTCGGCAAGGCGCGCAACGCGCACAGCCTCGCGATGGTGTTCTTGAAGCTGGGCGACGACCTGGCCGAGCGGTGGCGGTGGGACCTGCCGGACCTCACGCTGCGCGAGCGCTCCCGCGTGCCGGGCCCAGAGGTCCGGCCGGTCGGGTTGCTGCCCTCCGGCGACGCGTGCGACGGCGTGACGGACGGCGACGCCTGGTACATCGAGGCGGAGGACTGCTGGGAGGTCCGCACGAAGGCCGGTCTCGTCGCACGCACGACCGCGGTCGTGCACGCGATCCGCTGGCACGCTGGCCTGGTCACGCTGATCGACCAGGACAGTCGCGTGGTGGCGGTGGACACCGAGACCCGCGAGCAAGTGGCGGCGTTCGCTCTCCAAGCCCTCTAGAAACGGCGAAACCGCCCCGGCCGGGTGGCCGGGGCGGTCGTCGTTCGGAGCTGTCCTACAGGTACGTGCCGGTGTTCGTGGCCGTGTCGATCGCGCGGCCCGTCTCCTGGTTCTTCCCGGTGACGAGCGTGCGGATGTAGACGATCCGCTCGCCCTTCTTGCCCGAGATGCGTGCCCAGTCGTCGGGGTTCGTCGTGTTCGGCAGGTCCTCGTTCTCGGCGAACTCGTCGACGATGGCGGCCTGCAGGTGCCGGACCGAGAGGCCGGGCTGCTTGGTGTCGAGCAGCGACTTGATCGCCGCCTTCTTGGCCCTGTCGACGATGTTCTGGATCATCGCGCCGGAGTTGAAGTCCCGGAAGTACAGGACCTCCTTGTCACCGTTGGCGTAGGTGACCTCCAGGAAGCGGTTCTCCTCGGACTCCTCGTACATGCGCTCCACGGTGTGCTGCACCATGCCCTCGATGCAGGCCTTCGGGTCGCCACCGAACTCGGCGAGGTCGTCGGCGTGCAGCGGGAGGTTGGGCGTCAGGTACTTGTTGAAGATGTCCTTCGCGCCCTCGGCGTCCGGTCGCTCGATCTTGATCTTCACGTCGAGGCGGCCGGGGCGGAGGATCGCCGGGTCGATCATGTCCTCGCGGTTGGAGGCGCCGATGACGATGACGTTCTCCAGGCCCTCGACGCCGTCGATCTCGGAGAGGAGCTGGGGCACGATCGTCGTCTCGACGTCGGACGACACACCGGAGCCGCGGGTGCGGAAGATCGAGTCCATCTCGTCGAAGAACACGATCACCGGGGTGCCCTCTGACGCCTTCTCACGAGCCCGCTGGAAGATCAGGCGGATGTGCCGCTCGGTCTCACCGACGAACTTGTTGAGGAGCTCGGGGCCCTTGATGTTGAGGAAGTAGGACTTCGCCTGCTTGTCGGTCTCGCCGCGGATCTCCCGCACCTTCTTGGCCAGGGAGTTCGCCACCGCCTTGGCGATGAGCGTCTTGCCGCAGCCGGGAGGGCCGTAGAGCAGCACGCCCTTGGGCGGGCGCAGCTCGTACTCGCGGAAGAGGTCGGCGTGCAGGAAGGGCAGTTCCACGGCGTCGCGGATCTGCTCGATCTGCCGGGACAGGCCGCCGATGTCGTTGTAGTCGATGTCCGGGACCTCTTCCAGCACGAGATCCTCGACCTCGGCCTTGGGGACCCGCTCGTAGGCGAAGCCCGCCTTCGAGTCGACCAGCAACGAGTCGCCGGGCTTGAGCGGCGAGTCGAGCAGCGGCTGGGCGAGCCAGACCACCCTCTCCTCGTCCGCGTGGCCGACGACCAGCGCGCGGGCGATCTGGTCCTCTCCCTCTTCGGAGAGCACCTCCCGCAGTGCGCAGACCTCACCCGACCGCTCGAAGCCGCCGGACTCGACGACGGTCAGCGCCTCGTTGAGGCGGACCGACTGGCCGAACGACAGCTTCTCCGGCTCGACCGCGGGGGACACGGCGACCCGCATCCGGCGGCCCGACGTGAAGACGTCGACCGTCCCGTCGTCGAAACGCGCCATGAAGACGCCGTACCCGCTGGGCGGTTGGGCCAGCCGGTCGACCTCCTCACGCAGCGCGAGCAGTTGGCTTCGTGCTTCGCGGAGGGTGTCTATGAGCTTCGTGTTTCGCTCGGTCAGCTGGCTGACGCGCTCAGTCGCCTCAGCCAAGCGCTGCTCGAGCAACCGCACGTGGCGCGGCGACTCGGTCAGCTTGCGACGCAACGACGCGATCTCGTCCTCGAGGAACCTGATCTGCGCTGTCAGCTCAGCAGAATTGTTGCCCTGGTTCAGCTCGCCACCCTCATCGGGTTGGCTGCCGGGATGACCGTGCTGCATGTCGGCACCCTCCTCCCGTGTTCGTACCGATTACGGTACCGGCGATCACCGACAAAATCGTGCACTCACAACATCATCTTCGCTCGTGTGACGCAACGGTCCGGCCTCCAAGAGAGGTCAACTGCTCCATCTCGGTGTCCGGTTCGCCCGCCTACCCGCTACGGTGCGTCCCAGAAACCACGACCGGCGTTTTGTCCACCGACACGCCGATCGACCTGCGAGAAGTCCGAGGAGAGGGTCATGGGAGCACCTGGGCGGGCGCCCGCTCCCCACGCTGTGCGACCACCCTCGGACGACCGCGAACACGCCCGGTGCGGCCCGCGGCCCGGCGACGGGCGGCAACCCGCCATCGTCCCACCAGGTGGACCACTCGCTGGTCCGATCGGTGGTCACGCACCGCAACACATCCCGTCCGCGCTCGTCGGAGGACCCGCTCTGCCGCGGGTCCAGTGCGACCGGAGGGCGTGCGGCCAACCGGGTGGTTCTGCCGGCGCAACCGGCGCACCACCCCGACAGCGCAGTGCATCGCGCTCGATTCCCGGTGGAGTTGCCGCAATCGTTATCAGACACGGCCTTCACGCGAGCAGATGGCTACCGCACATCGTGTGCATGACCACTCGTGCGGGTCGATAGACCCCATTCGGCCGCAAGCCGGTCCGCGAGGTACCACAATGTCCACCGAACAGATCGCCTCATCCGCATCGGGGGAGTTTCGATGACCTACCCGCCGCAGCAGCCCGGACCCTACGGGCAGCAGCCGCAGCCCGGTGGGCCGTACGGGCAGCAGCCGCCGCAGCAGCCGGGTTACGGCCAGCAGCCTCAGCCCGGCTACGGCCAGCAGCCGCCGCCGGGTTACGGCCAGCAGCCGCCGCCGGGATACGGCCAGCAGCCGGGCCCTTACGGCCAACCGGGCCCGTACGGCCAGCCGCAGCAGGACCCGTTCGGGCAGCAGGGTCCGCAGAGCGGTGGTTTCCCGCAGCAGGGCTACGGCGGCCAGCCCGGTTTCGGCGGACCGGGCGGCTTCGGCGGCCCGCCACCCAAGAAGAGCAACACCGGCCTGATCATCGGCGTCGTCATCGGCGTGCTGGTGCTGGTCGGTGGCGGCGTCACGGCCGCGGTGCTGCTCTCCGGCGACGACTCGCCGAGCAGCTCCAACTCGGCGTCGACGAACACGAACGGCTCCTCGAAGCCGACCACGACGTCGAAGGGTTCGTCCAGCGGCGGTGACTCGGACGCGAAGGAGATGGCCGAGGACTACGCCAAGGCGAGCCAGGTGGCCGGGCGCGCAGGCAAGCAGCAGGACCTGAGCACGGTCAAGCAGTACGTCTGCGCCCAGATGATCAAGGAAGCCGAAGAGGCGCAGAAGAAGGTTCCGAACGCGCCGACGCCCAAGCCCATGCCGCAGTTCACGGTCAAGGCGGGCGAGGTCAAGACATCCGGCAGCACCGGGACATTCCGCGCCGATTACACCGGCATCCCGGACCCGGCGGGCGGTGCCGGCACCGTCAACTCGTACATCGTCTACAAGCTCGTCAAGGAAAGCGGCGACTGGAAGGTCTGCGGCATCGAGAAGCTCGGCGAGCCGACCAAGTGACCTGACACGATGAAAAAAGGGTCCCGCACCTCAGTGGAGGTGCGGGACCCTTTTTCATCGTGTCAGGTGTAGGACCAGGTGGCACTGAGCGCCCAGCCGAACGTGTCACAAGGCCGCGTGGAGACCTGACCAGGTCCGACCAGAGGACCGTAAACGGTGTACACCGCACCGACCATCGCGTCGTAACAGGTCACCTTCACCCGCTGAACCTCGTTGGGACACGTTGAACTGCCCAAGCCGCGCTGGGTGCCGGGGTCGTAGTCCTGGTGCGCCGCCGAGCAACCCGGACCAGCGTGCGCCACCGGCGCCGGCAGGAGCGTCGCGCCTGCCGCAACCACCGCGATCATCAACTTCCGCAAGACAACCCCCAGGGTCTCAATCCGAATGCCCTTGAATCGAAGCGGACCCGGTGGAAGGTGCGAGGCCAAACGATGATCTTTGTCCGAAACCGGACAAGATCATCCCTTGCTGGGACGGCGCTGCGGCTTCGGCGCCGTCACGCCGTCCGCGAGCTTGCGCGTGGTCAGCAGGAACGCGGTGTGCGCGATCATCCGGTGCTCCGGCCGCACCGCGAGACCCACGACGTGCCACGGGCGGACGAGCGTCTCCCACGCGTGGGGCTCGGTCCAGCACGTCATCTCCCGCAGCGCCTCCGTGACCGTGGACAGCTGCGTGGTGGTGGCGACGTACACGACCAGGACGCCGCCGGGGATGAGGTTCTTCGCGATCGTGGGCAGGACCTCCCACGGCGAGAGCATGTCGAGGATGACCCGGTCGACCTCGCCCTCGTGGTTCTTCACGTCGTCGACGGTGATCGACCAGTTGCCGGGGCGCTCGCCGAAGAACTGCTCGACGTTGCGGATCGCGTGGACCGCGTGGTCGTCACGCACCTCGTAGGACTGGACGCTGCCCTTCTCCCCCACCGCTCGCAGCAGGGAGCACGACAACGCACCGGAGCCCGCGCCCGCTTCCAGAACGCGCGCGCCGGGGAAGATGTCGCCGTACATCACGATCTGCGCGGCGTCCTTCGGGTAGATCACCTGCGCGCCACGCGGCATCGACAGCACATAGTCCGGCAGCAGCGGGCGCAACGCCAGGAAGTTCGTGCCGCCGACCGACTGCACCACGGACCCCTCCGGCTGCCCGATGAGCAGGTCGTGCGGGATGGCGCCGCGGTGGGTGTGGTACTCCTTGCCGGCTTCGAGAACGACCGTGTAGTGCCGCCCCTTGGGGTCGGTCAGCTGAACCCGGTCACCCGGCTGGAACGGTCCACTTGCGCTAATCACCGCGCAATGGTGTCAAACGCCCTTCTCAATGGCCGCACGCAGGTCCTCCCTGCGCAGCACACCCGCCGGGCGGCCTTCCAGATCGACGACGAGGAACTGCCACGCGGCCGTGCCCTGGACCCGTTCGACGATCTCCTCGCCGGGCTCGTCGGCGAGCAGCACGGTCTCGGGCAGGATCGGTTCGGCGGCCTGTTCCGCGGGCGCGAACGGACTGGCCGCGGCGAGCTTCCTGGCGGCTTCCGTGTCGAGCAGCCCGGCCGCGACACCATCGGCTCTCACGAGGACCACACCCCGTCCCGCCGACGTGCTCAGAGCGTCCGCGACGGGGCTTTCCGCCGGCAGCTGCAGCACCGGGCGGATGAGATCGCTGAGGGTGACTCCAGCGGGCCACGTGCGGCGCCGTTCGCTCGCCAGTTCGCTCCTCGCGCCGGCGACGACGACCCACGCCGTGAGCGCGCATATGCCGAAGCGCAGCCACCGGTCGTCGGCGCCTTCCGCGACGCCGTAGAGCGCCCACGCCACAAGTGCGATGGCCACGGCGAAACCGCCGACCACGGCGACACGCGTGCCCGTCGCCCGTTGCCCCGTGGCGGCCCACACTCCCGCCCGGACGATCCGGCCGCCGTCCAGCGGAAGTCCCGGCAGCAGGTTGAAGATCGCGACGGCCACGTTCGCGGCGGCGATCTGGAAGACCAGCACCCACACGACATCGCCCGGTTCCATCACGAACGCGCCGATGCCGAAGACGATCGCCAGCGCCACGGACACAAGCGGACCCGCGCCCGCGACGATGCCTTCGTGGCTGGGTTTGCCGGGCGTGCGCATGATCTCGGACAGGCCGCCCAGCAGGTACAGGCGCAGCCGCCGGACCGGCAGGCCGAGCCGGAGCGCCGCGACGCAGTGGCCCAGCTCGTGCGCGAGCACACTCAGTCCCAGGAAGACCGCGAAGAGCGCGGCCAGCAGGAGGCCGATGCCGGGCGGGGTGCCGGGCGCGAGGTCGTCGACGAGCGGCGCGTAGAAGGCCACCACGATCGCCGACCCGACCCACCACGACGGCGCGAGCAGCACGGGGATGCCCGCCACCCGGAACAGCAGCAGGCCGCCCTCTCGCTCACTGATCCGCGCGGCCACGGGTGCACTGTAAAGCCGCCGGTGTGATCTCGCGGTGTACCGGTTCGCTCGAGGTCGATGAAGGGCTCCTCCATCCACCTCACGTTTGGCGATGAACCCTTCATCCACCTCGCCGGGCAAGATGCGCGCGGACGGGACCACGATCCGCGCTGAGCCACGATCCGCGCTGGGGCGGGACACGCGCGGCGTCGGGATACGCGCGGCATCGGATCCCCACCACGCCGGGACCCGGCTCGCCGGTGGCGCGCACGGAATTGTCAGACCTCTGTCCTAGGGTGCGAACCATGAGCACCACGTTGCGCCGGCCCGCCCTGTCGCCGTCACGAGCCGGGGACTTCAAGCAGTGCCCGCTGCTCTACCGCTTCCGCGCGGTCGACCGCCTGCCGGAGAAGCCGACGAAGGCGCAGGTGCGCGGCACCGTGGTGCACGCCGTGCTCGAAGACCTCTTCGCCCTGCCCGCCGCGGACCGCGTACCGTCCCGCGCCCGCTCGCTCATCGCGCCCGCCTGGGAGCGCGTGAAGGCCGAACGCCCCGAGTTCTCGTCGTTGTTCGCGGCCGAGGGCAGCGACGAGGAGGCGCAGTGGCTGGAGTCCGCCTCCGCCCTGCTGGACGGCTACTTCGGCCTGGAGGACCCGCGTCGCCTCGAACCGGAGTCCCGCGAGCTGCTCGTCGAGTCCGAGCTGCCGTCCGGTGTGCTGCTGCGCGGCTACATCGACCGCGTCGACGTGGCCCCGACGGGGGAAATCCGGGTGGTGGACTACAAGACCGGTGCCGCGCCCCGCGAGGTCGGCGAGGCGAAGGCCTTGTTCCAGATGAAGTTCTACGCCCTGGTCCTGTGGAAGCTGCGCGGCGTGGTGCCGCGGCAGCTGCGGCTGATGTACCTGGCCGACCGCCAGGCTCTCGCCTACACGCCGGACGAGTCGGAGCTGGCCCGCTTCGAGCGCACCCTCGAAGCCATCTGGCAGGCGATCATGCGCGCGGCCCCGACCGGCGACTTCCGCCCGTCCCCCAGCAGGCTCTGCGACTACTGCGACCACAAGGCGTTCTGCCCGGCGTTCGACGGCACGCCGCCGCCCTATCCCGGCTGGCCGGAGCCGGACGACACCGAACCCCTCCAGGACCGCGACTGATGCCCGCCTTCTACGAACCGCTCGGCGACAACGTCTTCCGCTCGACCGAGCACACCGTCGGCCCGTGGGGCCCGGACAGCCAGCACCTCGGCCCGCCGTCCGCGCTGCTGGTGCGGTCACTGCTGGCGATGAACACGCCGTCGCTGTCCCGCGTCACGTTCGAGGTGCTCGGGCCGGTGCCGGTCGCCGACCTCACGGTGTCCACTTCGGTCGAACGTCCCGGCCGCTCGGTGGAACTGCTGTCCGCCACGCTGGCGCACGAAGGCCGCGTGGCCCTGACCGCGCGGGCGTGGCACATCGTCGGCTCGGACACCACCGCGGTGGCCGGCGGCTCGGGCGCTCCGCTCGCACCACCCGAAGACGCCGTGCCGATGGAGATCCCGGACCACTGGTCGGGCGGCTACCTGGCCGCCGTCGAGTGGCTCTCGCTCTCCGGCGGCATCTTCACGCCGGGCGACGCCCAGGTGTGGGCCCGGCCCCGCGTCGACGTCGTCGAAGGCTCCGAGACCTCACCGCTGGAACGCCTCTTCAGCGTCGTCGACTCGGCCAGCGGCGTCTCGTCGCGTGTGGACATTCGCAAGTGGTATGCGATCAACACCGACCTGACCGTCCACCTGCACCGCCAGCCCGTCGGCGACTGGGTCGGGATGGACGCCCGCACGACCATCGGGCCGGGCGGCGTCGGGATCGCGACGAGCGTGGTGCACGACGTCGAGGGGCCGGTGGGGACGACGGCACAGGCGCTGTTCGTGCGGGAGCGTTGAGTCAGCGGGAGAACTCGAGCCGGGTGGTGGCGTCGTCGCGCAGCACCACGACGACGCCGTCGCTCCTGGTCCACGCGTCGGTCACGAGGAAGTACTTGCCGCCGGTGTTCTCCAGCAGCCGCAGCCCGGAGTACCGGTAGCGGTAGCGCGACTTGTCGCCGTCGAGCGGTTCCTCCCGCACGCCGGTGATGTGCATCCGTTCCTGGCTGAACACGGTCACCGCGGGCGCAAGTGCCGGCTCGAACTCGTCCGCGAGGCGCTGGCCGTCCACGTGGGCGTAGTTCAGCGCGGCCCAAAAGAGGGTCAGCACCCCGGCGGCCACCGCGAACAACCGGACCTTCGGCCAGTCCCACCCGCGCCGCCCGGTCGACTCGATCACGTAGCAGGACAACAGGATCCCGCCGCCGACGGACAGCGGGAACGCGTAGAAGCTCGCGACCGGCCACACGTAGCCGAACCCGACCACCAGCAGCGGCAGGATCAACCAGGACCACGCCAGCCACCCGGTGGCGAGCCGGCGGCCCACGACGACCGGCCGCAGGCGCGGCTCCAGCCACAACCACGCCAGGCCGGCCACCACGACCACCGCCAGCAACGTGAACACGGGAGCGATGCTGCGCAGCAGGTAGTCCGCGTTGGACATGCCGAGGATGTTGCTCTCGATGCCCAGCGCAGTGGCCTGCGTCGCGCTGCGCTTCCACCCGAACGCCACCAGCAGACCGGTGATCACGGTGACGTTGGCCAGCACCGCGCCGATCTTGCGCAGCGCGTCGTGCTGGTCCGTCGCCGGCTCCGGCCGCTTCTGCCTGGGAGGCAAGCGCTTGGGCGTCCTCATGACGACGACGTCCGTGTGGTCGGCGAAGTGGTCGTAGTGCCCTCGATGACGTCCGTGCGCGGATCGTCCCTCTCGGACGGCTCATCCACCAGCCACTGCGGAACCGCGCCCGGTGTGCAGCGCACCGACTCCTGCGCGACCTGGTCGAGCACGCTGCGCACGGCACGAATCGTCGCGCAGTCGACCTCGGCCGTCCCGTCGGTGCCCTGATGCGTCTGCAGCCCCAACGCGACAGCCTTGGCGAACATCGACCGGGCGCTGACCGTCCTGCCCTCGCACAAGTCGATCGCCGCCTGGTACAGCGGGACGTTGCGCGGTGACCTGAGGCTGTTCCAGTTCTCGTCCAACGCCACCTGCGCCGTGTCGCAGGCCTTCGCCACGAGCAGGTAGTAGATCTCGTTCTCGGGGTTCTGCGGCGATGACGGTCCCTGCGGCAGATTCCAGCCGTACTGCCGCTTCGTCGTGACGACGGTCGTCTTCTTCTGCGGCGGCGTCGTAGTCGTCGTGCGTTCAGGCGGTTGCGTCTGTTGAGTCGTGTTCGTGGTGGTCGTCGTCGGCGGCGTCGGACCGCCGGCGGTGTTGGCCCGCCCGGACAGCGCGCCACTGCCGCATCCGGCGAGCACCAGCACGAGTGTGAGCGGAATGATCCTGCGGTAGCCGTCCATCGCGACCACCACCCTTTCCTCGGTAGCGATTGCTAAGAGGGATGGGCGCGGCCCCGTGATACAGGGCGTACCGTCAACGGGACTGTGAAGAGGTTCGCGAACCGGCAGGAGGCGGGCCGCGCCCTGGCCGCGCGACTCGCGGGCCACGCCTGGCACGAACCGCTCGTCCTCGGCCTGCCCCGCGGCGGAGTCCCGGTGGCCAAAGAGGTGGCGACAAAGCTGAACGCCGAGCTCGATGTCGTGGTGGCGCGCAAGATCGGCGCCCCTGGCCACCCCGAGTACGGCGTCGGCGCGGTCACGGCCGACAGCGAGCCCATCTACGACCCGAGCGTCTTGAGAGCCCTGAACCTCACCGAGGAACAGCTGGCCGGCACCTGCGACGAAGAGCGCAAGGAAGCCGGCCGGCGCACCAGCCTGTACCGCAAGGACCGGCCACCGCTGCAGATCAACGACCGCGACGTCATCGTCATCGACGACGGCCTGGCCACCGGCGTCACGGCGAAAGCGGCACTGCACTGGATCGCCCGGCACGAGCCGCGCAGCCTGACCGTGGCCGTCCCGGTCGCCGCGAAGGAGTCGATCAGGACGTTCCGGACACCGGTGATCGCCGTCCTGGTGCCGCGGCACTTCGGCGCGGTCAGCCGCTGGTACGACCTGTTCGATCAGACCACGGACGACGAGGTGCTCAGGGCGCTGGAGTAGTGCTCCACCACCGGGAACGGCGAGTAGAACTTGTGCAGCAGCGCAGACCATTGGGCGTACGACGGCCCCTGCCGGAAGCCGACCGTGTGCGCCTCGACCGACTCCCACCGCACCAGCAGCAGGTAGCGCGAGGGCGTCTCGAACGACCGCAACAGCTCCAGGCCGAGGAAGCCCGGCGAGGCGGAGATCAGCTCCCGCGCCTCGCCGAACGCCCACTCGAAGTCGGTCTCCTGGCCCGCCACCACGTCCAGGACGGCGTGCTCCAGGATCACAGGCGGCAGAACCTGATGTCCGAGGCCAGCACGGCCTTGGCACCGATCGCGGCCAGCTCGTCCATCACCTGGTTCGCCTCCTTGCGCGACACCATCGCCCGCACGGCCACCCAGTTGTCGTCGGCCAGCGGCGCCACGGTCGGCGACTCGAGGCCCGGCGTGAGGCCGATCGCCCGGTCCAGGATCGAGCGCGGGCAGTCGTAGTCGAGCATCAGGTACTGCTGCGCGAACACGACGCCCTGCAGGCGGGCCGTCAGCTGCTTCTTGGCGGCGGTGAGCTCGGAGCCGGCCCGGTGCACCATGACCGCCTCGGACTCGCAGATCGGGTCGCCGAACGGCACCAGGTCGTGCTGGCGCAGGGTGCGGCCGGAGCCCACCACGTCGGCGATCAGGTCGGCCACGCCGAGCTGGATCGAGATCTCCACGGCACCGTCGAGGCGGATCACCTTGGCCGTGATGCCGCGGGCCCTGAGGTCGCGGCCCACGAGCTTCGGGTAGGCGGTGGCCAGGGTCTTGCCCTCGATGTCCTCGACCTTCCAGTCGGTGCCCTTGGGACCGGCGTAGCGGAAGGTGGAGGCGCCGAAGCCCAGCGCCAGCAGCTCCTCGACCGACGAGCCGTTGTCGTCGGCGCCGGAGTCGGCGGCCAGGTCGCGGCCGGTGATGCCGAGATCGAGGTCACCGGACGCCACGTAGATCGCGATGTCCTTGGGGCGCAGGAAGAAGAACTCGACGTCGTTGTTCGGGTCGAGCACGGTGAGGTCGCGCGGCTCGTGCCGCTGCCGGTAGCCGGCCTCGGTCAGCATGGCGGAGGCGCGTTCGGCGAGCGCGCCCTTGTTCGGGACTGCTACGCGCAGCATGTGAATGTCTCCGTCAGAGGTACTTGTAGACGTCGTCGAGGGTCAGGCCGCGGCCCAGCATCAGCACCTGGAGGCGGTACAGCAGTTGCGAGATCTCTTCTGCGAGCTTCTCGTCGGACTCGTACTCGGCGGCGATCCAGACCTCGCCCGCCTCCTCCAGGACCTTCTTGCCCTGCGCATGGACGCCGGCCTCGAGCGCTGCGACGGTGCCGGAACCTGCCGGCTTGGTGGCGGCTCGTTCGGTCAGTTCGGCGAACAGGGAGTCGAAGGTCTTCACGGCACGATCCTCCCATCCCCGGCACCCCCGTCCACACCGCGGTCACATCTGTTTCAGCCAGTGGACGTGATCTGTCCTGCATGGACACCCGGTACGGTGAATTCTCGTGTCGGAGTTCGCGGAGGTCCTCGAAGCGCTGCGCCGGGTGCGCGGCATCAACCCGTTCTTCGCGCTCGACGTGGGCCGTCCGGACGAGACGTGGCAGCCCGGAACGGCACTGCTGGAGGGCCCGGCGCTCAAAACCACCATCGACGCGATCGCGACCCGGTACCACGCGACGGAACCACGCGTCGCGGCCAGCCTGTTCTTCCTCAGCTACACCGCCCGGCTGCTCAGCCCGCTCACCGCGGCGAACCTCCCGATCGACGTCCGGCCGGAGAACCTGTGGTGGCACCACGACAGCGCGAACGGCCTGAGCGTCCGCATCGACCAGCCGCGACTGGGCCCGACGGCTGCCGAAGCACTCGAACCGGTGGTGGAAGCGGTGCAACGCGTCGCACCGGTGGCGAGCGGATTGTTGTGGGGCAACGCGATGTCGAACATCGCGGGCGCGCTGAAAATGGTTGTTCGCGCACGGATGCTCACGGCCGAGGAAGCGGAACTGCGCGGTTCGCGGTTGATGAGCGCACCACCGTTCGAACAGGCGGGGGAATTCCTCGCCATCCCCGGCGAGCTCGGGTTCATGCGCAGGAGCTGCTGCCTTTACTACCGCGTCGCCGCAGGTGGGAAGTGCGGCGACTGTCCGCTCGGGAAGTGACGAACACGACAACTCTTATGGCCGGTTGTGTTTAAGCCACCGATCAACTTACGGTGCACGCGCCGCAGTGACGGGAAGCCGGTGAAAATCCGGCGCGGTCCTCGCCACTGTGACCGGGAAGCGATCCCCGCCGAGCACGTCACTGGCACCCGAAAGGGCGCTGGGAAGACGCGGGGGCAGCGTTGATCCGGGAGTCAGGAGACCGGCTGCGGCGCCGCAAGGAGAGTTGACCTTCCACGAGGTATGGAGGAGCCCGTCATGACGAGCCCCGCAGCACATCTGTCCGCCGTCCGCGTGCCCAAATGGGCCTTCGCCGTCGCTTTGCTCGGCCTGATCGTCACGTACCTGGTCCTGCAGGAGAACGGCCTCGCGCTCGGTGCGAGCTCGGAGCTGCTGCACGAGTTCTTCCACGACGGCCGGCACGCACTCGGCGTCCCGTGCCACTGAGCTGATCCCAGACCAAGCACATGACGACGTACAAGTCCCTTGCGCTGCGAGGGATCGCGGCGGGCGGCATCGCCGGTGTCGCCTCCGCGCTCGTGCAACTGCTGGTGACCGAGATCCCGATCAGGGCCGCGCTCGCGGTCGAGGAGGCTCGGGAGCCCGCCGGTGACGGCCATTCCCACGGCGGAGAAGAGCTGGTCAGCCGTGGCGGCCAGGTCGTGGGCGGCATGCTCGCCGTGGTCATCGTCGGCATCGCGGTCGGGCTCGTGTTCGCCACGGCCTACGCGCTGTCGAAGCGGTGGTTCGCCGACCGCTCGCCGTTCAGCCGCAGCTTCGCGTTGGGTGCCGCGGTGTTCGGGGCCGTGGCGCTGCTGCCGTGGCTGAAGTACCCGGCCAACCCGCCGGCCGTGGGCGACCCGGAGACGGTGAACTACCGCACCGCGCTGTACCTCGGTGTGGTGGCGGCCGGTCTGGTGATCGTCTGGGGCGCGAGCTGGCTCGCCGAGCGGCTCCAGGCCCAGACGCAGCCCGTCCGGGTCACCGCGGTGCTGCTCGCGGTGGCCGCGGCCGTCGCGGTGGTGCTGGTGGCGTTCCCCGCGCCGCCGGACACGATCCCCGCGGACATGCCGGTGAACGTGCTGTGGCAGTTCCGCCTCAGCTCGCTCGCCCAGCTGGCCACGCTCTACGTCGGTCTCGGCGTGGTGTTCGGCCTGCTGATCGACCCGGCCACGCGCAGGAACAAGGCCTCCGAGAAGGCCGCAGTCGCCTGATGGTGCGGGGGGCCGTGCACACGGCCCCCCGCACCATCAGCCCACCGGACGCAGCCACGGACGCAGCTCCAGCGCCGGGCTGATCTTCTCCAACCGCTCGGCCAGCGCGGGTGTGAGCATCACCAGGTCGACCTGCACGGTGTCCGAGCCGCCTAGCGCGTACACGCCGTTCGCCTTGTCCCGCATGATCGCCTGCAACGGCTCGATCACCGCGTCACGGATGCCCTTCTGGTCCTTCAGGCTCGGTTTGCCCGCCGCGTCCACGACGCAGAGGTTGCCGCTGTAGCGGGACCTCAGCTCGCGGCCCTCCGCCTGCATGTCACCGGCGACGACCTCCACGACGAGCACGTCGCCTCCAGGCTTACCGTCCGGGGACGATGCCCACGGCCTGCGGAACAGGTCGGGGTGCTCGTCGAGGACGTAGCGATCCAGTTCCTTGCCGTCCGCCTGGCCGGAACGCCAGCCGCCGGCCGGTGGCGCACAGGGCGTACGCCAGTCGCGTACGGGATCCGGCAGCGGGTCGAGGCGTTCCTTCACCTCCAGCACGCCTGCCTTCCAGATGCCGCGCAGCCGCACATCGCCGTCCGGAGCCGCGTCGAGCCCGGTGACCGGCACCCCGTGCGGGCAGGTGCCGGCGTCGAACCCCGTGGTGGTCGCGGGTGCGCAGAACCGCATCGGGGTGCCGGTGATCTGGCCGGTCGCCTCGACCTCGGCACCCTCGCGCACGATCAGCGACGTGTCCTCGGCGACGCCGAACGGCACGGACTCGGCCGGTCTCGTCACCGCGTGCACACCGCCCGCGGCGACGAGAACCACGGCAGCCGCCACGGCAGCAGGCAACCAGCGGCGGCGCCGCCAGCGCGTCACGTCCGGGCGCGGCGCCGGCGGCTGTTCGGCCCGCCAGCGCGCGCCGGACTCGTGCAGCAGTTCGTCGACGGGATCGGTCATCCGGCCACCTCCAGCAGGACACGCAGCTTCGCGCGAGCGTCAGCCAACGTGGACTTCACCGTGCCCTCGGCGCAGCGCATGACGGCTGCGGTCTCCACCACCGTCAGACCGGCGAAGTAGACGCAGTCCACGGCGAGGCGCTGCCGATCGGTCAACCGGTCGAGCGCCCGGCGCAGGTCCAGCCCGTCCTCGTGGCTGGCGGACGCGGGCTCGTCCGGCACCGCGGTCGGCCGCCGCCCGGCCCGCGACCGGGCCTTGCCCGCCTGGTCGGCCGTGATCGCCAGCAGCCACGCGGACGGCGTGCCGCGGCGCTCGTCGAACTGGTGGCGCTTGAGCCAGGCCCGGACCAGCGCGTCCTGGACGACGTCGTCGCGGTCAGCGTCGGGCGCCAGCCGCGCGGCCAGCCGGGCCATCGCCGTGAGATGCGGCGAGACCCACTCGGCGAACTCCTCGCGGCCGGACACGGACTTCATACTGGATCTACCCCGCCGGACGCGCGTTCGGTTGGGTCGGGGTGCCGAGTTTTCCGGATCGAGGCCGCCGCACGGCGCGTGGCGGCAAGATCACCGCATGAACCCGCGACGGCTCCTGGAACAGGCGCTGCACGAGCTCGGGCAAGCCTCCTGCCTGGCGCACTTCGAGCACCGCACGGACGACGACGAGATCGCGGCACACTGGGAGCTCGACTCGCAGGAACAACTCTGCGGTGAGTTCAGCGTGCTGGGCCTCCAGCGGGCTCTCACCGAGAAGCCGCACGACCATCCGCTGGAGAACGAGCTGACGCCCGCAGAGCACCAGCGGTGGTCCGAGCTCCGTCCGTTCGACGGTCATCCGCAGGGCGGTACCGGCGAGTGGGTGGCGTTGCGCGTCGGTGCGAGCACCCCAGAACTCTGGTACTACCACCCGGAAACCACCAGGGAGAACTTCGCCGGGTTCCGCCTGGACCTCGACCACGACCAGTACCTGCGCGCCCTGGCGATCACCAAGGGGACCTACGGCTGGCAGACGCTGTTCTGCGACACCGCCGCACTCGACGAGGACGATCTGAGCTACGTCCGGCCGGGCCTGGAGGAGATGCTCGCGCTCTTCCCGTCGTTGTTCCCGGACCACGACTACGGGCCGCTGCGAGCACGCCTGGCCGAGCGGAGCTAGAGCGCCTTCAGCACGTCCAGATCGACGCCGACGAGCGAGTCGCGGAAGATCCGCCGCTCCCCCGCCTCGACCTCCACGTCGCACGGCACCACCAGCACGGTGCACCCGGCGGCCACCGCGGCGGCAACCCCGGTCGGCGAGTCCTCGATCGCCACACAGCGCGTCGGATCGACGTCCAGCAGGCGTGCGGCCTTCAGGTACGGCTCTGGCAACGGCTTGTTCAGCCCGTCCACCTCGTCGCCGCACACCGTGACGTCGAAGAGGTCCCGTCCGATCGTGTCCAGCGCGACCTCGGTCAGCGAGCGCTCGGTCGACGTCACCAGCGCCATCGGCACACCCGACGACCGCACCGCCCGCAACGCCTCCTGAGCCCCGGGACGCCACGGCAGACCGGCGCGGAAGACCTCCTCGGTGCGCCGCGAGATCCACGCGGCGCCGTCGACCAGGTCTTCCGGAGTCGGGTCGATGCCGACGTCGGCGAACAGCAGGCGCATCGTCGTGGGCACGTTGGTGCCGACCATGCGTTCGCGGGTCTCCAGCGACAGCACCCCGCCGAGCTTCTCCGCGTACTCGTAGAGCGGGATGTCCCACAGCTTCTCGGAGTCCAGCAGGGTGCCGTCCATGTCCCACAGAACGGCAGAGAGGTCAGACATTGAAGTACTTCGCCTCCGGGTGGTGCGCCACGAAGGCGTCGGTGGACTGTTCCGGGTGCAGCTGAAGCTCCTCGGACAGGGTCACCCCGATGCGGGACGGCTCCAGCAGGTCGACGATGCGCCTGCGGTCTTCCATCTCCGGGCAGGCGCCGTAGCCGAACGAGTAACGCGCGCCGCGGTAGCCGAGCTTGAAGAACTCCTCGACGTCGGCGGGGTCCTCGGCGGCGACGGTGCCGCCCGTCGGCCACACGAGCTCCTCGCGCACCCGCTTGTGCCAGTACTCGGCCAGCGCTTCGGTGAGCTGGACCCCCAGTCCGTGGACTTCCAGGTACTCACGATACGCGTTCTTGCCGAACAGCTCGCCTGCGTAGTCGGCGATCGGCTGGCCCATCGTCACGAGGTGGAACGCGATGACGTCGACCTCGCCGGAGTCCTTCGAACGCCAGAAGTCGGACAGGCACAGCCGGCGATCCCTTTTCTGGCGCGGAAAAGTGAAGCGGAAGCGCTCAGCCGCATCCGCTGACGGCTCTGCCAAGATGATCAGATCGTCGCCGTCGGAGACGCACGGGAAGTAGCCGTAGACCACGGCGGCGTGGGCAAGAACACCTTCCGTGGCAAGGCGTTCCATCCAATAGCGCAGGCGCGGACGGCCCTCGGTCTCGACCAGTTCGTCGTAGGTCGGGCCGCCGCCGCGCGTGCCCTTCAACCCCCACTGGCCCATGAACGTCGCCCGCTCGTCCAGCAGGGCCGAGTAGTCCGCCACCGGGATGCCCTTCACGACCCGGCTGCCCCAGAACGGCGGCGTCGGCACCGGGTTGTCGGCGGCCACGTCGGAGCGCCCGGCGAACGGCTCTTCCTCGACCACCGCGGCCTTGCGGGCGGCGGCGATGCGCAGCGAACGTTCGCGCCTGGCCTTGCGCTCAGCGGCTTTCGCCTCGGCTTCGGGATCGACGAGCGGAGCCTCACCGCGCTTGGCCGCCATGATCGCGTCCATCAACCGCAGGCCCTCGAAGGCATCGCGCGCGTACTTGACGTCGCCGACGTACATCTCGGTCAGGTCGTTCTCGACGTACGCCCGCGTCAACGCCGCGCCGCCCAGCAGCACCGGCCACCGCGCGGCGACACCTCGGGAGTTCATCTCCTCGAGGTTCTCCTTCATGATCACGGTCGACTTGACCAGCAGGCCGGACATGCCGATCGCGTCCGCGCGGCTTTCCTCGGCGGCCTCGAGGATCGCGTTGATCGGCTGCTTGATGCCGATGTTCACGACCTCGTAGCCGTTGTTGGACAGGATGATGTCGACGAGGTTCTTGCCGATGTCGTGGACGTCGCCCTTGACCGTGGCGAGCACGATCCGGCCCTTGCCGCCGTCGTCGGACCGTTCCATGTGCGGTTCCAGGTGCGCGACGGCCGACTTCATCACCTCGGCGGACTGCAGCACGAACGGCAGCTGCATCTGGCCGGAGCCGAACAGTTCGCCGACGGTCTTCATGCCCGCCAGCAACGTGTCGTTGATGATCTGCAACGCCGGACGCTGCTCCAGCGCCGCGTCCAGGTCCCGCTCCAGCCCGTTGCGCTCACCGTCGACGATCCGGCGCTCCAGCCGTTCGAACAACGGCAGCGCGGCCAGTTCCTCGGCACGCGACGCCGAGTTGGACTTCGTGGTGACGCCCTCGAACAGCTCCATGAGCTTCTGCAGCGGGTCGTAGCCCTCGCGGCGGCGGTCGTAGACCAGGTCCAGCGCCACCGCGCGCTGTTCGTCGGGAATCCGCGCCATCGGCACGATCTTGGACGCGTGCACGATCGCGGTGTCGAGGCCGGCCTGCACGCATTCGTGCAGGAACACGGAGTTCAGCACCTGGCGCGCGGCCGGGTTGAGTCCGAAGGAGACGTTCGACAGGCCCAGAGTCGTTTGCACGTCCGGGAAACGGCGCTTGAGCTCGCGGATCGCCTCGATCGTCTCGATGGCGTCGCGGCGGACCTCCTCCTGGCCGGTGGAGATCGGGAACGTCAGGCAGTCGACGATGATGTCGTTCGTCCGCATGCCCCAGTTCGTCGTCAGGTCCTCGATCAACCGGACGGCGATGCGGACCTTCCACTCGGCCGTGCGGGCCTGGCCCTCCTCGTCGATGCACAGCGCCACCACCGCCGCGCCGTGCTCGGAGGCGAGCCGCATGATCTTCTGGAAGCGGGAGTCGGGGCCGTCGCCGTCCTCGTAGTTCACCGAGTTGACGGCACACCGGCCGCCGAGACACTCCAGCCCTGCCTGCAGCACCGCGGGTTCGGTGGAGTCGAGCATGATCGGGAGCGTGCTGGCCGTGGCCAGGCGAGACGCGAGCGCGCGCATGTCCGCCGCACCGTCGCGGCCCACGTAGTCGATGCAGAGGTCGATCAGGTGGGCACCCTCGCGCGTCTGGTCGCGCGCGATCTCGATGCAGTCCTCCCACTTCTCGGCCAGCATCGCCTCGCGGAACGCCTTGGAGCCGTTGGCGTTCGTGCGTTCGCCGATCATCAGCACCGACGCGTCCTGCTTGAACGGGACCGCCTGGTAGAGCGAGGACACGCCGGGCTCTGGACGCGGCCTGCGTTGCGTGGGACCGAGGTCCTTCACCGCTTCGGCGACCTGCCGCAGGTGCTCGGCCGTCGTGCCGCAGCAGCCGCCGACGAGCCGCGTGCCGAACTCCTGCACGAACCCGGCCAGCGCCTGGGCGAGCTCCTCCGGGCCGAGCGGGTAGACCGCGCCGTTCGGGCCGAGCTCGGGCAGGCCGGCGTTCGGCATCACCGACAGCGGGATGCGGGCGTGCTTGGACAACGTCCGCAGGTGCTCGCTCATCTCGGCCGGGCCGGTGGCGCAGTTGAGGCCGATCAGGTCGATGCCCAGCGGTTCCAGCGCGGTCAGCGCGGCACCGATCTCCGAGCCGAGCAGCATCGTGCCGGTCGTCTCGACGGTCACCTGCGCGATGATCGGGACGTCGCGGCCCTCCGCGGCCATCGCGCGCTTGGCGCCGATGATCGACGCCTTGGTCTGCAGCAGGTCCTGCGACGTTTCCACGATGATCGCGTCCACCCCGCCGACCAGCAGGCCCTTGCACTGCTCCTGGTAGGCGTCCCGGAGCGTGGCGTAGGGGGCGTGGCCCAGCGTCGGCAGCTTGGTGCCGGGACCAACTGAGCCGAGCACGAACCGGGGCTGTTCTTTCGTGCTGAACTCGTCCGCGACCTCACGGGCCAGCGCGGCGCCGCGTTCGGACAGGTGGAAGATCTGGTCCGGGATGTCGTATTCCGCGAGGTTTGCGAGGTTCGCGCCGAAGGTGTTCGTCTCCACGGCGTCCACGCCGACTTCGAGATAACCGCGATGCACGGCCTTCACGACGTCCGGCCGTGTCACGTTGAGGATCTCGTTGCAGCCCTCTAGACCGTTGAAGTCGTCAAGAGAGAGGTCAGCGGCCTGAAGCATCGTGCCCATGGCGCCGTCAGCGACGACAACCCGGTTCACCAGCGCTTCCAGGAACAGAGACTCTCCGCGATCACGCATGGGCCAAGCCTACGATGAGTTAAGTGGGTGAGGCCGTAGTCTGGCGCCGTGAACGATCCGTCCCAGGAATCCCCGACCCCCTCGAACCCGCGCAAACCGCTCACGAGTCCGATCATGGTCTGTGCGTTCGAAGGATGGAATGACGCGGGCGATGCCGCCAGCACCGCCATCGAGCACCTGCAACTCACCTGGGACGCCACCCCGCTCGCCGAGATCGACCCGGACGACTACTACGACTTCCAGGTGACGCGACCCACTGTCCGCATGGTGGACGGCGTCACCCGAAGGGTCGACTGGCCGACGACGCGGCTCTCGGTGTGCCGGCCTCCCGGTTCGCCCGTGGACGTGATCCTCGTGCACGGCATCGAGCCGAACATGCGGTGGCGCAAGTTCGCCGCCGAGCTGCTGGGCCACATCGAGGCCCTCGGGGTGACGACCGTGGTGACGCTGGGCGCGCTGCTGATGGACACGCCGCACACCCGCCCCGTGCCGGTCACGGGCACCGCCTACGACCCGGACGCCGCCGCGAAGTTCGGCCTGGAGCACTCGAAGTACGAGGGCCCGACCGGCATCGTCGGTGTGTTCCAGGACGCCTGCGTGCAGTCCGGCATCCCGGCGATCTCGTTCTGGGCCGCCGTCCCGCACTACGTCTCGCAGCCGCCCTCGCCCAAGGCCACGCTGGCCCTGCTGCACCGGGTGGAGGAGGTCCTCGACATCGAGGTCCCGCTCGGCGCGCTGCCGGAGCAGGCGGAGGAGTGGGAGCGCACCGTCTCCGAGATGGCCGACGAGGACGAGGACGTGCGCAACTACGTGCGCGCACTGGAGGAGCGCGGTGACGCGGCCATCCAGATCACCGAGGCCTCCGGCGACGACATCGCGGCGGAGTTCGAGCGGTACCTGCGGCGTCGCGGGCGCGGGCCGGGCTGGTCCTCCGGCCCTCGCTGAGCTGACGTCGGCCGGGTGTCAGACCCCCTCGCTAGGCTTGAAATTGGGGGTACCCGGCCGACGTCGTGTGTGTGGTAGGTGCGCATGAGGCGCGTGCCCGCCGGACGCGTTGTGGCCCTCGCCGCAAAAAACTTAGCTCCAGCAACCATCGCCGACTAGGGTTGGGCGGTGGAGGTGTCTGTGGGCCGCTTGGCACGCGCCGGGTTGTACGCCGGCGCCTTGATCGGGCCGTTCGGCGGCGCCATCACCACGTCGATCCTGCCCGAGATCGGCCAGAGCTTCGGCCGGTCAGCGGGCTCGGCGGCCTCGACGCTGACGTTCTACCTCGTGCCGTTCGCGGTCCTGATGCTCGTGTCGGGCACGCTCGCGCAACGCTGGGGTCCACAACGGACCGTCCGAATCGCGTACGTCGCCTACGCCGTCACGTCCGCTCTGGCGGCGTCATCGTGGACGTTCGAGGTGCTGCTCGCCTCCCGCGCACTCCAGGGCGCAGCCAACAGTTTCACCACCCCGGTGCTGCTCGCCGTGATCGCCGCGTCGACGCCGAAGGAGAAGCTCGGCCGCGCGCTGGGCCTGTTCGGCTCGATGCAGGCGGCCGGCCAGACCTCCGCGCCGCTCGTCGGCGGCCTCACCGCCGAGATCGACTGGCGGCTGGCGTTCGGAGTGATCACGGTGGTGGCAATAGGACTCGCGATCCTCGGCGTGCCGCAGACCGACGCCGAGCCGGAGCGGAACGCGAGCCTCAGAAGTGCCTTCGTCCCCAGCACGCTGAGGCCGGCCCTGATCGCGTTCATCGGCTGGGGCTGCCTGGGCGGGCTGTCGTTCCTGGTCGCGTTCCGGCTGGACGACGTGTTCGGCCTCGGCGCCGGTGAACGCGGAATCCTGCTCACCGGGTTCGGCATCGTCGGGTTCCTGACCGCGCGCCAGGTCGGCAAGGCCATCGACCGGTTCGGGGCCGCGACCACGGTCGTCGTCGGCGCGACGCTGGGCGGGGGCCTCGTCGCCGCCACCGGCGCGACGCCAACAGCCGCAGTTGTGGTCATCGCGTGGGCGCTGACCGGCGCGGCCGCCCAGGGGATGCTGGTGAGCGTCAACGCGCTGGTGTTGCAGAGCGAGAACGCCAACCGGGGCGGCAGCGTCAGCGTCGTGCAGTCACTGCGCTTCATGGGCGCCGCCGCGGCCCCGCTGGCGTTCGTCCCGCTCTACCAGGCACATCCGCTGCTGGGATTCCTCATCCCGGCAGCGCTGCTGGTCACCGTGCCCGCGATCGTCACGTGGTCAGGTCGCGGCGCCGGAACCCGGCGAACCCCGCAGCCAGAAGCACCACCGCGACCCCGCTGAGCCACAGCAGCGGCCCGGCGACGATGTCCGGGTACTTCGGCACGTGCGTGAACGGCGCGACGTCGAGCACCCACTGGTCGAGCTGCAGGGCAGGGCCGAGCAGCGTGAGCACCAGCGACACCGACACCACGGCCCAGCTCACGCCCGTGAACTGCGGGAACAGCCCGAACAGCACCAGTGCGACGCCCGCGATGACCCACGCGGCCGGCAGCTGGACGAGTGCGGCGCCGAGCATCTTCGGCAGGACCGTGCCGACGTCACCGGTCTGCAGGCCGTGCACCAGCCCGAGGCCGAGACCCGCGAACGCCAGTACGAGCGCGCCGCCGACCAGCGCGAACGACGCGTGCGAGGCCACCCAGCCCCAGCGCGAGACCGGGGTGGCCAGGATCGGCTCCGCGCGGAACGACGTCTCCTCCGACCGCAGCCGCAGCACCGCCTGCACCAGGTAGATCGACGTGATCAGGCCGAGCAGCTGGGTGATGGTCGCGAAGAACGCGTCCACCATCGCGTCCGCGCCGCCGATCTGCTGCACGATCTGGCCGAGCGTCGGGTTGTCCTCGACCATCTGCCCGACCGCCTGCGCCACGCTGCCGTAGATCATGCCGACCCCGAACAACGCCAGCGACCAGCCGATCAGCGAGCCCTTCTGCAGCCGCCACGCCAGGCCGAACGGCGTGCCGATCCTGCCGTCCGCCGGCCCGAGCCGGGTCGCCAGCAGGCCGAGGCCGACGTCCCGGCGCGTCACGATGTAGGCCGAGACGCCGACCAGCAGGACGGACGCGGCCAGTGAGATGCCGAGCACCCAGAACCTGTTGTCCGCGAACGACCGCACGTGCTCGGTCCAGCCGATCGGCGAGAACCAGGTCAGCCACTGCGGCCCGGACTCCCCCGCCGCGTCTCCGGCCGCGCGGAACAGGTAGGTGACGCCGAGGAACCCGCCGGCGATCGCGTTGGACACGCGCGAGTTCTCCGACAGCTGCGCCGTGAACGCGCTGACGCCCGTGAAGACCAGACCGACCGAAGCCGTGGACAGCCCGAACGCGAACGAGCCCGCGGGATCCAGGTCCTTGCCGATCAGCGCCAACGCCTGCAGCAGTCCGATCAGCAGGCTCGTGCCGCCCGCGACGATCACTGCGGCGGCGAGCGGTGCGTGCCGTCCGACGACGGTGGCGGCAATCAGCTCCGTGCGACCGGCCTCTTCTTCGGCGCGCGTATGCCGGGTAACGACGAGCATGGCCATGATCGCGACAAACAGGCCCGAGAAGACGCCCCAGCGCCACACGACCAGGCCACCGAGCGACGACCAGTCGTGCAGCGGGCCGAGCATGGCGAGGAACGCGGAGTTCGCGTTGGCGGTGACGCCGAGCAGCGTCCGCGACTCCTGGGTGCTGTAGACCTCTTCCAGCGCGGTCGTCGTGGAGTAGGTGATGCCGACCAGGAACAGGACCCAGATCGGCAGCAGGATCCGGTCGCGACGCAGAGCCAGCCGGACGAGGTGCCCAGAACCGATGAGGGCAGTGCCGATCATTTCGCGTCCTCGTAGTGCCGCAGGAAGAGCTCTTCCAGCGTCGGCGGCTGCGAGGTCAGCGTGCGCACGCCCGTCGACACGAGCTGCTTCAGCGCGAGGTCGAGCTTGTCCGAGTCGACCTCGAACCTGACCCGGTTGCCCTCCGCCACGAGGTCGTGCACGCCGTCCAGCGAGGTGAGCCCGTTGGGCGGCCCGACCAGCTCGGCGGAGATCGACGTGCGGGTCAGGTGTCGCAGGTCGGACAGCGTGCCGGTCTCGACGCAGTGCCCGTTGCGGATGATGCTCACCCGGTCGCACAGGGCCTCGACCTCGGCGAGGATGTGGCTCGACAGCAGCACGGTGCGGCCGCGCTCGCGTTCGTCGTTGATGCAGTCCTGGAAGACGGCCTCCATCAACGGGTCGAGGCCCGAGGTCGGCTCGTCCAGGATGAGCAGCTCGACGTCGCTGGAGAGTGCGGCGACGAGGGCGACCTTCTGCCGGTTGCCCTTGGAGTAGGTGCGGCCCTTCTTGCGCGGGTCCAGCTCGAAGCGCTCCAGCAGGTCGGCGCGGCGTTGCTTGTTCAAGCCGCCGCGGAGCCGTCCGAGCAGGTCGATGACCTCGCCACCGGTCAGGTTGGGCCAGAGGTTCACGTCGCCGGGGACGTAGGCGAGGCGGCGGTGGAGGCTTGCGGTGTCCTTCCACGGGTCGCCGCCGAGCAGCCGCGCGGTGCCGGAGTCGGCACGCAGCAGGCCGAGGAGGATCCGGATCGTCGTCGACTTGCCCGCGCCGTTCGGCCCGAGGAAGCCGTGCACCTCACCGGTCTGGACGTCCAGGTTCAGGTCGTCCAGTGCACGCGTCGGGCCGAAGGTCTTCACCAGGCCCGACACGGATATCGCAGATGTCATGCCCGGTAAGCTACACTTCTTTCACAACTTCGTGAAGGACGTAAATTTTGCCCGATCGGCTGACGAAAGGGGATGATGCCGCGGTGATGGGAGCTACACAGCGTGACACCCAGGCGATAAGCCAGTTCGTCGAGCGGTTCGGCGGAATTCTGGCGGACGCCGGCATGCCGCGCATGCCGGCGCGCATCCTCGCGGCGCTGCTGACGACGGACTCCGGGCGGCTCACTGCGGCCGAGATCGCCGACCTGCTGCAGATCAGCCCGGCGGCGGTGTCGGGCGCGGTGCGCTACCTGACCACGATCCAGATCGTCAGCCGCGAACGGGAGCCGGGATCGCGCCGGGACGTCTACCGGATGCGCGACAACGTCTGGTACGAGGCAACGTTCCGCAGGGACCAGATGCTGCAGGTGATCGACGAGGTGCTGACCGAGGGCGTGGAAACGCTCGGCGAGGAGACCGAGGCGGGAGCGCGCCTGGACGAGACGCGTGAGTTCTTCCGCTTCTGCCACGTCGAGCTCGGCACGCTGCTCGACCGGTGGCGCACGCACCGCGAAAAATGGCTGGGAGAGCGCGAAAAATGGCTGGGAGAGCGCGAAGCCTGATCCATACGATCAACGTGTGACGTTCCCGAGCAGCGCGCACTACTTCTTCCTCTGATCGGAAGGTTCGAGGGCGATACCGCTGGTGTCGCCCTCCTCGGCATGCCTTCCTTCCGGTCTCGCCAGGAGTGCTCGCGTTGTTCACCCATGCCCTCAAACAGTCCGTTGACCTGCTGCGTTGCCCCAAGTGCAGCGCCGGCATGTCCCCTGCCCGCGGCGCACTCCGGTGCCCGGCGGGCCACACCTTCGACATCGGCCGCACCGGCTACGTCAGCCTGCTGTCCGGCCACCGCGCCACCAGCCACGACTCGCCCGAGATGGTGCGGGCGCGGGACCGGTTCCTCGCCACCGGCCACTACTCGCCCATCCGCCGGGCCGTCGCGCGTCTCGCAGGCGACACTTTCCCCAGCGGGGGCACGGTCCTCGATGTCGGCTGCGGCACCGGCTATTACCTGGCCGGCGTCCTGGACCACCTGCCGGGAGCCCGCGGGCTGGGGCTGGACACCTCGGTGCGCGCGTTGAACTCGGCGGCCCGAGCGCACACCAGGGCGGCAGCCGCGAGCTGGGACGTGTTCCGCCCGTTCCCGCTGGCCGACGCAGTGGCGGACGTCGTGCTGGACGTGTTCGCGCCGCGCAACCCCGCTGAGTTCCACCGGGTGCTGCGCGCGGGCGGCAGGTTGGTCGTGGCGCGTCCCACCCGGCGGCACCTGGCCGAGCTCCGCACGGCGCTCAAGGTCGATCCGGTCAAGGAAACGCGCCTCGGCAAGGCTCTGGGCCGCTACTTCGACCCCGTCCGGACCGAGCACGTGACGTACCCGATGAGCCTCGGAAAGGAGGCCGTCGCCGATCTGGCGGGGATGACGCCGAGTGCCCGGCACGCGCGCCGCGAAGCGCACGTACCGGGCACTCAGGTCACCGTATCGGTGCTGGTCACCGCCTACCGGACGGTCAGCCCGTGACGAGCGTCAGGTTGTACGCCGAGAGGATCTCGTTGACCGGCTGGAAGTAGGTCGTACCGCCGCTGGTGCAGTTGCCGGAGCCACCGGAGGTGACACCCTGCGCCTGCGTGCCGCTGACCCACGAGCCACCCGAGTCACCGGGCTCCGCGCACACGTTCGTGCGCGTCAGACCGCTGACCGAGCCCTCCTGGTAGTTGACCGTCTGGCTCTTGGCCTGGACCTCGCCGCAGTGCCAGCCCGTGGTCGAGCCGGAACGGCAGATCGAGGCGCCGACCGCGGACTCGGTGTGACCGGAGACGACGACGTCAGCGCCGCCGTAGTGGTTCACCTTGGCCGTGGGCGTCCACGCCGAGTTGGCCTTGACCCACCCGTAGTCGTTGCCCGGGAAGGACGACGCCTGGAACGAGCCGAGTGCCGAACGGTCGACGCCCGCCACCGTGTCGCCGGGCGATCCGCAGTGCCCGGCGGTCACGAACCCGCCCTGCACCGCGAAGCCGACCGAGCAACGGCCCGCGTTGTTGATGTAGTAGGCGTCACCACCGCGGATGTCCTTGAACAGCTGCGGCGCCTCGTCGGTCTCGACGACCTTGGCGAGCGTGCCCGCCTTCTCCACCAACGCCTGCGCCGCCTGGGTCTGGCCGCGCTTGACGGTGATCGTCACCGCGTTCGCGCGAGTGTCCACGTACCAGCCGGTGACCTCGGCAGGAGCCTTGACGGCGTCCAGCGAAGCCTTGGCCGCCTCGAGGTCACTGGCCTTGTTCGCGACCGTGCGGGGCTCGGCGCCGAGCCTGCGCAGCCGGTCGGTCTTGGCCTCGTCGGTCACGCCCACGACGAGCTTGCCGGTGGCCGCGTCGAACCACGCGCCACCGAAGTCGTCGCCGGCGAAACCCTCCGCCACGCGCTGCAGGACCGCGGCCGCACTTTCCTGGCGCAGCCGTTCCGCCGCCTGCTGGGCGTTCAGTCCGAGGTCGCGCTGCATCGCGGCGAGCAGGTCAGCTGACGGTGCCGGTGCGGCGACGGCGGCAGGGGAGACCGTCGTAGCGAGGGCACCCGCCAGCACGGCGACTGCCGCGACAGCCATGCGCTTCATAGGCATTTTCTCCTCAGTTTTCGGTTGTGCAGGGCCGGTGTAACGCCGGACCGGGCAACCGCGATAGGGAGAACGGCTGTGCTGCAACACAGCCCGCACGACACCGGAAGCAATGGCGTCCCCAGGCGGTCGAACTGCCCGATCAGTTCGTTCCTCCGTCTGGGGGACGCTATGTCGTGCTGCCTACTGGACGGTAGGGCCGATCGAGGGTGGACCTCTCGGCGTCCGGGTTGGTATAGGGAAATCAAATGCGTTCTCTCAGCCTATTTCGGTAACTGTGAGCAACGTTCGCGTTGACGTGGAACGACAAATCTGTCAACAGTTCGCGCACAACGGCGTATCCCTCTGACCTGCGGCTTCGCGCTAGCGTGCAGATCACCCTGTTCCCTGCACGAGGGAGAACCCTGCAATGCGAAGAGTCTTGGGTACGGGACTCGCCGCCGCCGCTGCCTTATCGCTGGCCGCCGCTGTGGTGCCCGCCGCATCAGCGCAAGAAAACGTGGGGACGATTCTCGGCGCCGACCGCGCCGGTGTCGTGAAGGACAGCTACATCGTCTCGCTCAAGGCCGGCACGGCGTCGAGGGCCGCCGCTCCGGAACTGACGGGACGCTACGGCGGCCAGGTCGGCAAGGTCTGGCAGCACGCGCTCAACGGCTTCTCGGTGAAGATGAACGCCAGGCAGGCAGCCCGTCTCGCCGCGGACCCGAAGGTCGCGTTCGTCGAGCAGGACGCCGAGGTCAGCATCTTCGACGTCCAGCAGAACCCGCCGTCGTGGGGCCTGGACCGCGTTGACCAGCGGGACCTGCCGCTGAGCAACAGCTACCAGTACGACACGACCGCGTCGAACGTGACGGCGTACATCGTCGACACGGGTGTGCGCACCACGCACGCCACGTTCGGCGGCCGCGCCACGTGGGGCACCAACACCTCCGGTGACGGCAACAACAGCGACTGCAACGGCCACGGCACGCACGTCGCCGGCACCGTCGCGGGCGCGGAGTACGGACTCGCGAAGGCCGCCAAGGTCGTCGCGGTGAAGGTCCTCAACTGCCAGGGCTCCGGCACCATCCAGGGCGTCGTCGACGGCGTCAACTGGGTGACCGCGAACGCGGTGAAGCCCGCGGTCGCGAACATGTCGCTCGGTGGCGGTGCGGCGGCGGCGCTCGACACGGCCGTCCGCAACTCCGTCGCGTCCGGCGTGACCTACGCGGTCGCGTCCGGCAACTCGAACACCGACGCGTGCTCGACGTCGCCCGCTCGTGTCGCCGAGGCGATCACGGTCAACGCGTCGACCAACACCGACGCGCGTGCCTCGTTCTCCAACTACGGCACGTGCACGGACATCTTCGCGCCGGGTCAGAACATCGTGTCGGCGTGGCACACCAGCGACACCGCCACGAACAACATCTCCGGCACGTCGATGGCTTCTCCGCACGTCGCGGGCGCGGCGGCCCTGTGGCTCGCCACGCACCCGAGCGACAACCCGGCCGCTGTCTGGGCGGGCCTGAACGGTGCGTCGACGCCGAACAAGATCACCAGCCCCGGCACCGGTTCCCCGAACAAGCTGCTCTACACCCTCTTCGGTGGCGGACAGCCGGGTAACCCGTCGGTGACGAACCCCGGCAACCAGACCTCCACGGTCGGCTCGCCGGCGTCGCTGCAGCTCTCGGCGTCCGGCGGCACCCCGCTGTACACCTGGTCCGTCACCGGCCTCCCGGCCGGCCTGTCGGCGAACGCCTCCGGGGCGATCTCCGGCACGCCGACCACGGCCGGCACCTCGACGGTGACCGCCACCGTCACCGACTCGGCGGGCAAGACCGGTTCCGCGACGTTCACGTGGACCGTCAACGCGGTTGGTGGCGGCTGTGACGCCAAGACCAACTCCACGCCGGTCACGATCGGCGACCTGCAGACCGTGAACAGCACCATCGCCATCGCGGGCTGCGCGGGCAACGCGTCGGCCACGGCGACGATCAAGGTCGACATCAACCACACCTACAAGGGCGACCTCGTGGTCGACCTGGTCGCGCCCGACGGCACGGTTTACAACCTGCACAACCGGTCCGGCGGCTCGACCGACAACATCAAGGAGACCTTCACCCGCGACCTGTCGGGTGAGGCCGCCAACGGAACCTGGACGCTGCGCGTGCGTGACGCGGCGTTCCTGGACTCCGGCACGTTGAACAGCTGGACGCTCGACGTCTGAAAGTTGTTCCGCTGAACGAGACCGCCCCCGGTGCTTCCGCCTCGGGGGCGGTTTCCTCTATTCGGCGAACCACTCCCGGCGGTGCTCGAACCACTCCTCCAGGTCGTCCTCGTCGATGTGCTGGCCTTCCAACAACTCCAGCACCTCGTCGCGGTCCGGGTGATCGCTTGCCCGCACGTGGTCCAAGGTGGCCTGCACGCCCGCCGCGAACAGGTGCTCGACGTCGTAAGCGCATCCGGCGTCGAAGTTGGCGCGCTTGATCGCGTAGTGCCGCCAGACGTCCTTCGGCTGCCTGTGCTCGGCCAGCAGGAACCCGGCCAGCGCGGCCTGCTCCCCCAGGCCCTGCGAGTTCGCGCGGCACAAGGCCTCCTGCTCGACCAGGAACCGCAGCAGCGGCAGGTCTTTTGCCGTGCGGTCGTCGCGCAGCACCTCGCCGCGCGCCGCCTCGTTCACGTCCTCCCCGTCCGAACCGCGCTCGTACCGCAACGCCTCCGTCATCCGTCCATTGTGGCCGTGCCGCATACTCTGCCGGTGAATCCTGGGGAGAGATGGGGCGTCGTCGTGCACAACGACGACCACACCCCGTTCGCCGTCGCCCACCACTTGCTGCGCACGGTCTGCGAACTCGACGCGGACACCGCCCTCGGCCTGGCGACGTTGATCAACCACAGCGGTAGCGCGGCCGTCGGCGGCTACGACCGCGCGACGGCGGAGTCCATCGCGCTGCGGCTCGTGCGGGCAGGGCTGCGGGCCACGCTGCAAAGGGATGTCCAGGACACCAAGGAGATCTTCTCCGCGCAACGGGTCGACGGCGGCGTGCGCGTGATGGTCTCCGAGGAGTTCGCGCGAGGCTGGGAGTCCGCGTTCCAGTCGCTGGAGACCCTCTACCGCCGCCGCGGCTCCTACGTGTACGGGCTCCGCTTCCCGCGGCCGATCAGGCTGCGGCGGGCGGTGTTGCGCATGATGTTCCCGGACATCTCCGCATCGCGGTGGCAGTCCGCTGCGTTCCGGCGGCGGCATCGGAAGACGCTCGCCGACCGCGCGCTCATCGACCGGGTGTGGGAACAGTGGATCAACGCCGACCCGCTCGTGCTGACGCTGGACGAGGCCGAGGAGTGGATCGTGGTGATCGGCCAGATCCGTGCGCTGTACCTGCTGCTCCGCAAGACGACACCGCTGCACTTCCAGACACTCGCCCACGTCCAGTACCAGCTGGTGCTGGCCGTCGATCCGGAGGCACAGCCCCGCCCGGACGAGGAGCCGGTGGCAGCCGACCAGACCGTTTAATCGAATCGATTGCTTTCACTTGACGAGGCTTTGCATTTCCTTGGGAAAAAGCACTAGTCGATCGGTGCCTCCTCCACCCACCGATAAACGGGTGGCGCGTAATCGGCGAAGCGGTTGAGCAGCCGGTCGAGATCGTCGTCCACCAGAACCATCTCGCGATAGGCCGGCTTGAGAAACCCCTCCGACACCATGTGGTCGATCATCGCGAGCAGGTGGTCGTAGTACCCGTCGAGGTTGAGCAGGCCGATCGGCTTGGCGTGCAGGTCGAGCTGGGCCCACGTCCAGATCTCGAAGAGCTCGTCGAGGGTGCCCGCGCCGCCCGGCAGCGCGACGAACGCGTCCGACAGGTCCGCCATCAGCGCTTTCCGCTCGTGCATCGTGTCGACGACGTGCAGTTCGGTGAGCCCGTCGTGCGCGATCTCCCACTCGATCATGTGCCGCGGGATCACGCCGATGACCGATCCGCCCGCGCTCAGCGCACCGTCGGCCACGGCGCCCATCGTGCCGATCCGGCCACCGCCGTAGACGACCCCGACACCCTGCTCGGCGAGCACTCTGCCGACCTGGGCGGCGACCTCCATGTGCCGCACGCGCCCGGCCGAAGAACCACAGAAGACGCCAACTCGCATGCCGACACCATATCCGCACACAAGCAGACAGCGCGGAGAAAGCAGACAACCCGCGCAAAACTATATTGCTCGCTGAAGTTTTTCCGAAGACTGCGAAAAATCACGGCCGAACCGGCGGCTCGGGGAGAAGGTGGAAGGAGGTCCACCGCAAAGGAGAAAGCACCATGAATTGCGTGCACCTCGTCGTCGGCCCCACCGGCGCAGGCAAAACGGACGTCGCAACGGAAATCGCCGACGAGCACAACGCTCCGATCGTCGTGGCCGACCGGATCCAGTGCTACCTCGACCTGCCGGTCACCAGCGCCCGGCTGGACGGCGGGCCGCACCGCCATCACCTCGCCGAGCGGACGGTGCCCGACGGCGACTACCCGGTGCACGAGGCCGCGCACGCGCTCCTGCGGAAGGTCGAGTCCCTGAGCCGGATCCACGACCACGTGGTGGTGGAAGGCGGATCCATCTCGTTGCTGCGCCGGTTCGCCGACTGCCGCGGGCGGTTCCCGTTCCGGCTCACCGCGACGGTGCTCCCGCTCACGGACGAACGTGCACACCTCGACCGGCTGCGCACGCGGGCCGCGCGGATGATCGCGGACGGCATGCTCGACGAGATCGCCAAGGCCTGGCAGCACCACGGGCAGCGCTCGTTCGTCGCGTCGGTCAACGGACCGGAGGCCGTGCTGGCCTGGTGCACCGAGACCGGCCTCGACCCCGAGGACCTGCCCGGCATCCACGAGGACGAGGTCGCCGAGATCGCCGAACGGGTCGCAGTGGTGCACCACGAGCACAGCCTCGAACAGCACGAGGTGTTCACCCGGCTGTTCGGCTGGAACCACGAGTGACCCGGCTCCGGTGACCGGAGCCGGGTCCAACGACCGTTAGAGCTCCACGCCGAGAAGCGCGTCCACGGCGGTGCGGATCTGCGACGGACCGTGCGAGTCCGAACCGCCGTGCGACAGCGCCTCGTCCGCCCACGCGTCGATGGCGGCCAACGCGCGAGGGGTGTCGAGGTCGTTGCCCAGGTGGTCACGCAGCCGCGTCACGGTGTCCACACCGGACGGTCCGGACGACAGCGCGGCCGCCTTGCGCCACTTCGCCAGCCGCTCCAGTGCCTCGTCCAGCAGCGCCTGCGTCCACGGCCGGTCCGAGCGGTAGTGCCCGGCCAGCAGGGCGAGCCGGATGGCGTTCGGGTCGACCTTCTCCGCGCGCAGCTTGGAGACGAAGACCAGGTTGCCGCGCGACTTCGACATCTTCTCGCCGTCGAGACCGATCATGCCCGCGTGCACGTAGTGGCGGGCGAACGGGTGCTGGCCGGTCTGGGCCTCGGCGTGCGCGGCCGAGTACTCGTGGTGCGGGTAGATCAGGTCGGAGCCGCCGCCCTGGACGTCGAAGCCCATGCCGAGGCGGTTGTGGGCGATGGCGCTGCACTCGACGTGCCAGCCGGGACGGCCCTCGCCCAGCTCCGACGGCCACGACGGCTCGCCTTCCCGCTTCACGCGCCACAGCAGCGCGTCCAGCGGGTGGCGCTTGCCGGGACGGTCGGGGTCGCCGCCGCGTTCGGCGAACAGCTCGGACATCTTCTCGACCGAGTAGTTCGACTCGTAGCCGAAACGGCCCGTGGCGTCGTGCGAGAAGTAGATGTCCGGGTACTCGGCGTCGTCCACGCGGTAGGCGTGCCCGTCGGCCACCAGCTTCGCGACCACCTCGACGATCTCCGGGATCGCCTCGACGATGCCGACGTAGTCCTGCGGCGGCAGGACGCGCAGCGCCTCCATGTCCTCGCGGAACAGCGCCGTCTCGCGCATCGCCAGCACGACCCAGTCGTCCTGGTCGCGCAGCGCACGCTCCAGCAGCGGGTCGTCGACGTCGGTGACGTTCTGGACGTAGTGCACGTTGTGGCCGTTGTCGAGCCACACGCGGTGCACGAGGTCGAAGGCCAGGTAGGTGGCGGCGTGGCCGAGGTGCGTGGCGTCGTACGGCGTGATGCCGCACACGTACAACCTGGCGGTGTCTCCTGGCGCCGTCGGGCGAACCTCACCCGTTGCCGTGTCGAACAGCCGCAGCGGTCGGGGGTCCCCCGGGACCCGCGGCACAGGAATGGATGACCAGGTCTGCATACATCCGACATTAACGCGTGCCGCCGGACGGAGTGCGGTTTCCGGCTGTTGGGACGACCACCCCGAACGGACCCGGACAGAAAGATCGGACATTCGTTGACGACGTTGTCATCGCGTCCCTAGCGTCCAAGGGCATGCTTCGTGTCGTTGTTGCCACGTTGATAGCCCTGTCCCTGTCCCCCGCAACAGCCACCGCCGCAGCGCAGGAACCGGACGCGCTGGCGTACCTGCAGAACCCGCGCATGACGGGTGAGCACCAGGAACCACCGCATCCCGACCTGAAGCCCGAGCGGCGCCTGAGCCTCAACGGCGAGTGGCGCATCCGGATGTTCGACAAGCCGGAAGACGTGCGAGAGACGTCGGACGGCTGGCGCACGGTCCAGGTGCCGCACACGTGGCAGACCGACTTCCTCGACCACCCGATGTTCCGCAACATCCCCACCGAGATGTACCCGGACGACCCGCCGGCGATCCCGCGCGACGTCAACCCCACCGGCGTCTACGAGAAGTCGTTCGACCTGCCGCCGGACTTCGATCGCACCCTGCTCCGGTTCGAGGGCGTGACCAGCGGTTACCTCGTCTGGGTCAACGGCACGTACGTCGGCTACGACCAGGGCGGCTACACGCCCGCCGAGTTCGACGTCACCAGCAAGCTCAAGCCCGGCCGCAACACCCTGAAGGTCCAGGTCCACCGCTGGGGCTCCGGCTCCCACCTCGAGGACTACGACCAGTGGCGGTTCTCCGGCATCTTCCGCGAGGTCTGGCTCTACTCGACGCCCAGGACCTACCTGCAGGACGTCACCATCAAGACCGACCTGGACGCGCAGTACCACGACGCCACGATCACCACTGACGTCAAGATCGGCGGCGCACCGGATGGCCACACCGTCCGCACCAGGCTGTTCGACCCGCACGGCCGCGAGGTCGCCATCAGAGACGGGAAGGTCGACAACCCGCTGAAGTGGACCGACGAGACGCCGAACGTCTACGAGCTGCGGATCGAGCTGCTGCACGACGGCAAGGTCATCCAGACCGGCAAGCAGCCCGTCGGCTTCCGCAAGATCGAGATCATCGACAAACAGCTCAAGATCAACGGCAAGCGCGTCCTGTTCCGCGGCACCAACCGAGCCGAGACGTCCGCGCACGGCAGCCGCTACGTCACCCGCGCTGACCAGGAAAAAGACGTCGAGCTGATGAAGCGGTTCAACATCAACGCGGTCCGCACCTCGCACTACCCGAGCGATCCGTACTTCTACGAGCTCGCCGACCACAACGGCCTGATGATCGCTGACGAGGTCGACATCGAGACCCACCACCACGACGGCTGCCCGAACAACTGCCTCGCCGAGCGCCCGGAGTGGCAGGACGCGTTCCAGGACCGGTTCGTCGCGATGATGCAGCGCGACAAGAACCACCCCAGCGTGATCATGTGGGACACCGGCAACGAGGCAGGACTCGGCAAGGCGCACTACACGATGGCCGAGTACGCCAGGAAGAACGACACCCGCCCGCTGTACCACCAGCCGAACGTGCCGGACGGCGACGCGCCGTTCGCGGACGTCGCCGGCCCGCGCTACCCGTCGCCCGCAGGCCTGGAAGCCAAGGCGAAGACCACGACCAAGCCGATCATCATGGGCGAGTACGCGCACGCGATGGGCAACAGCCTCGGCAACTTCAAGGAGTTCTGGGACGTCGTGCGCGCCTACCCGCAGGTGCAGGGCGGCTTCATCTGGGACTGGGCCGAGCAGAACATCGCGCTGCCGTTGTTCACCACCCCGGACGACGCCAACGGGATCATGACCTGGCTCTCCGGCAAACCGTCGCATGTGGACGGGCCGCACGGCAAGGCGTTGCAGCTCAGCGGACTCGACGACTTCGTGGAGGTCTACCGGGACCGCAAACTCGACGAGGTCAGCGCGGGTCTGACGCTCGACGCCCAGGTCAAGCCCGCCGACTGGACCGGTGACTTCACGGTCATCTCGAAGGGCGACCACCAGTACGCGCTGAAGATGGCAGACCGCACCACGCTGGAGTTCCACATCTACAGCGGCACCTGGCGCACCGTGAAAGCGACGGTGCCCGCCGACTGGTACGGCAACTGGCACCGCGTCACCGGCACGTTCGACGGCACCGAGCTGCGCCTGTTGATCGACGGTCGCGAAGTGGGGTCGACCAGCTACACCGGGACGATCGACTGGTCGCACTGGCCGGTCAACATCGGCCGCAACGCCGAGACCATGCAGGAGAACGTCCAGACCCGCATGGCGCACGGCACGATCGACCAGGTCCGGATCTACCACCGCGCCCTGACCGACACCGAACTGGCCGCGGACCCCAAGAAGTCGGCCGTCCTGGCGCTCGACTTCGAGACGCTGCAGGACAAGGGGCGCAAGGAGTCCTACGGCGCGGGCACCGGTGGCGTCGACGGCGTGGTGTGGGCGGACCGCAGGCCGCAGCCGGAGACCACCGAGCTGATGGCGGTCCACTCCCCCATCCGGTTCTCGTTGCAGGACAACAAGCTCACCGTCGCGAGCGAACGTCAGTTCACCGGCACCGACGACCTCGAGCTGCGCTGGCAGGTCCAGGACAACGGCCGCACGATCGCCCAGCAGCGCGGCCGGCTCCGGCCGGGCACGATCACGTTGCCGGACTTCCGCGCGAAGACCGAGCGCTGGCTGACCGTCCGCGCCACCGACCGGCGGGGCAACGACGTCGGCACCGCCCAGTTCCCGGTGGGCGGCATGCAGATCGCCGGCCTGCACGCACCAGGAGCACCGGGCAAGCTGACGACCGCGCAGAACGACACCGAGATCGCGGTGTCCGGCAAGGACTTCCGGTACGTCGTCAGCAAGACCTCCGGCACGCTCACGTCGATGCGCGTGCGCGGCACCGAACTGCTGAAGACCGGTCCGGAACTGGACGCCTGGCGCGCGCCGCTGTCCAACGAGTTCATGAGCGAGGACGGTTCCTGGTACCGCAACGGCCTCGAGCGGCTCCGGACCACGCCGTCGAGCGTCACGGTGACTCAGCAGGGCCCGGACACGGTCATCACCGCGAAATCCACCGCTCAGGCCGTCGCGAACGCGTCGTTCGGCCAGACCTTCACCTATCGGATCACCGGTGCCGGCGAGATCCACGTGGGTCACCGGGTCGCGGCGCGGGACAAGATGCGCGACCTGAGCTACCTGCCCGGCATCGGCTTCACGCTCGAAGTGCCGGACAACTACCAGAAGTTCACCTGGTACGGCCGGGGTCCCGGTGAGAACTACGACGACCGCAAGGCGGGCAACCCGGTCGGCGTCTACCAGTCCACTGTGGACCGGGAGTTCAACGACTACTACAAGCCGCAGGACTTCGGCAACCACGCGGACACGCGCTGGGCGACGCTGTCCGACGGACGCGCGGGCCTGCTCGTCGCGGGCGACCTGGACGTCCGGGTGTCGCGCTACGACGACCTGGACCGGGCGCCGTACCCGTTCGCGCTCAAGAAGAACGACGGCTGGACCACCCTGCACGCGTCCCATCGCGTGTCGGGCGTCAGCGAGACGTTCCACGAGCCGCTGCCGCAGTACCAGGTGGAGGCGGGCAACGAGTACGCCTACTCCGTGCTGCTGCGCCCGCTCACGCCGTCGGAAGCGGCCACGGGCAAGCTCGGCCAACAGGTCACCTGTGCGCCCGCGGTCGAACTGAAAGCCGCCGACACCGCACTCGAACCGGGTGAGCAGGTGGAAGCCGAACTGGTGGTGACCCAGCCGTGTCCCGGCACCACGACGGCCACCCTGTCCGCGCCCGAGCACTGGTCGGTCTCCCCGAGCACGGTCGATCTCACCAACGGCTCCGCGAAGGTGACGATCAAGCGCGACGGCGGCGACGTCGGCACCCGGCCGGTGTTCGTCGAGGTCCGCTCCGGCAAGGGCACCACGACCCTGACCGCGGACTTCACTGCCACGCCGCCCGCGCCGACGGGAGAAGCAGCGGTGTCGACGTTGCCGTTCCTCAGCGAGCGCAACGGCTGGGGCCCGCTCGAACGCGACCGCAGCAACGGCGAGAACTCCGGCGGTGACGGCAACCAGATCAGCATCCGGGGTGCGAAGTTCGACCGGGGCGTCGGCGCGCACGCCGAGTCGGAGTTCCGGGTCTACGCGGGCGGGAAGTGCTCGAAGCTCACCGCGACCATCGGCGTGGACGACGAGACGAACGGCAGCGGCAGCGTGCGGTTCGAGATCCTGAAAGACAACCAGTCGGCTTATCTGGGCCCCGTGCTGACCGGACAGAGCGCAGCGGTGCCGATCAGCGTCGACACAGGTGGAGCAACGGTGCTGACGTTCCGGGTGACAGACGGAGGTGACGGTAACGCCTGGGACCACGCCGACTGGGCTACGCCTACGTTGACCTGCGTTTAGAGGCGTACCGTTGCAGATCAAGGGCATTCGCCGGTGAAGGGCGGGTCTCATGGTCGTCGAAATCCTCAGCGGGGTGGTCGCCTTCGGAGGCCTCGGTCTCGCGATGAGCGCCAGAATCATCAAGCAGTTCGAACAGGGACTGGTGTTCCGGTTCGGCAAGCTCCAGCAGGCCGTGCGCGGGCCGGGGCTGACGATGATCGTTCCGGGCGTGGACACGCTGCGGAAGGTCAGCATGCAGATCGTCACCCTGCCCGTGCCGGCGCAGGACGGCATCACGCGCGACAACGTCACCGTGCGCGTGGACGCCGTCCTGTACTTCAAGGTGCAGGACCCGGCGAAGGCCGTCATCAACGTCGAGGACTACCGGTTCGCGATGCTGCAGGTGGCCCAGACGTCGCTGCGGTCGATCATCGGCAAGAGCGAGCTGGACGACCTGCTGTCCAACCGGGAGCGCCTCAACCAGGGCCTGGAGCTGATGATCGACACCCCGGCGCTGGCGTGGGGCATCGACATCGACCGGGTCGAGATCAAAGACGTGGCGCTGCCGGAGAGCATGAAGCGCTCGATGTCCCGGCAGGCGGAGGCCGAACGCGAGCGCCGTGCCCGCATCATCACCGCGGACGGCGAGCTGCAGGCGTCCAAGAAGCTCTCCGAGGCCGCCGCGACGATGGAGGAGACGCCCGGCGCACTCCAGCTGCGGCTGCTGCAGACCATCGTGGAGGTGGCCGCGGAGAAGAACTCGACGCTCGTGCTGCCGTTCCCGGTGGAGCTGCTGCGGTTCCTCGAAAAGAACACCAGCATCGAATTACCCCAAGGTAATTCAACGGAGCGTGATTCGTCCGAGTGAGTTAACCGGAGTAACGCCTTCTGTCCGCAAGCGACGTGTGGACAGGGGGTAGTGGAGCATGCAGGAAAGGGTCAGAGGCAGGTTCGTCGGCATCGGCGTCGGCTCGTACGAGCTGGTGCAGCCGCTGCAGCACGCCGTGAGCGACGTGCGGGAGCTGCGCGCGCTGCTCAAGGGCTACGAGGGCGAACCGCTGGCCGACCCGACCGAGGCCGACATCCGCGCCCACATGAAGGCGCTCCGGCAGAAGCCGCAGGACGGCGGCGCGCTGGTGGCGTTGTGGAGCGGGCACGCGATCCCCGTCGCGGGCAACCTCAGGCTCCTGGCCAGGGACAACGACGGCACGGTCGACGGCATCATGCTGCACGAGTTCGCGCTGTGGTGTGCCGCGTCGGGCGCGCATCAGGTGCTCATCATCATCGACGCCTGCTACTCGGGTGCTCAGCTCGACGAGGCCGTCCGCACCGTCGCCGCACTCCAGGAGGAACTGCTGGCAGGTCAGGTGCACTGGGCCGGCGTGCTGGTGTCGTGTTCGAGCGTCGAGACGGCCCGTGACGGCCTGTTCGGCGGCAAGCTGCGCAGGCTGCTGCGTGCCGGTCCCACGGCCGATGAGGACGCACGGCGGTGGAGCGACCGCACGGCGTTGGTCGACGGCGGCGCGGTCGGCACGGCGCTGCTGAACGCGTGGGACAGCGACATCCAACGGCCGCGCTTCATGCAGTACGGGTCCGCTCAGCCGATGCTGCCCAACCCGTTGTACTCGGCGAACACGGTCGTGAAGCACCTGCTGCTCGCCGCACGCGGTGGCGACTCGGCGGACAACCGGTCGTGGTTCACCGGCCGCACCGCCCAGGTCGACCGCGTGGTCGGCTGGGTCAAGTCCGGCGCCCCCGGCCTGCGCGTGGTCACCGGCTCGCCCGGCACGGGCAAGTCCGCGGTGGTCGGCCGGGTCGTGAGCCTGTCCAACCCCTTGGAACGCGACCTGCTGCTGACCACCGGACCGCCGTTCCGCCACGCCGACCCGGGCCCGGAGTCCGTGGACGCGGCCGTGCACGCCCGTGCGATGGACGCCGACCGCGTGGCCGACCTGCTCAGCCGTCAGCTGGTCGGTGCCGGCCTGATCCCCGCTCCTGAGGGTCCACGGCGTGGCGCGGCCGAACTGGTCGGCGTGGTCAGCACGTTGGCCGCGCCGCCGGTGCTGGTGGTGGACGGCCTGGACGAGGCGCGCGGTGAGTCGTTCTCGATCGCCACCTCGCTGTTGACCAAGCTCGCGAGCTATGCCGTCGTGATCGTCTCGACCCGCCAGGCCCATCGCGTCGCCGGTGGCGCGCCACTGCTGACCGAGCTGTCGCCGGTCGAGGTGCTGAACCTCGACGAGGCCGACAGCGCGACCGACGTCCGCGAGTACGTGCTGGCGCGCCTGGGCGCTTCGGCTCCGCAGTCCACTGTGGACTTGTTGGCGCAGCTGCCGTTCCTGACCGCCTGGATGATCACCGACCAGGTGCTCGCCGACGCCAAAGGTGCTTTCAGCGCGGACGTGAAGCTGTCACTGGACGCGGCGTTCGACCGCGAGCTAGCGAAGGTGCCCTCTGCCCGTGCGCTGCTGACGGCGTTGACGTGGAGCTACGGCGCGGGCTTCCCCGAAGCTGAGTGGATCGCGGTGGCGGAAGCGTTGTCCGGCGAATCGTTCGGCCGTGACGACATCACTGCCGTGCTCACCGAACTGGGCCGTCACATCGTGCAGGACGGTGAGGAAGGCACGGCCGTCTTCAAGCTGACGCACCAAACGTTCGCCGACCACCTGCGCCCACCGTTCGCGCCGAGCCGGGACGCGGTGTTCGCGCCGGGCGCGGAAAAGGTGGCGTGCGCGCTGATCCGGTTGTACCGGCAGCGAATGGAGGCCGGTGTGCCGCCGAACGTGCCGGGCTACCTGTGGAAGTACGCGTGGCGCCACTGCGGCCACGCGGGCACGCAGGCGCTGGACGGCCTGCGCGAGCTGGCGATGATGAACCGGATGCTGTTGCCGGACATCGCTCTCGCGGCGACGACGGCGGCCAACGAGCTCACGCACTGGGGCCGCGGCGACGAGGCCATCCCACCGCTGGAAGAAGCCGCCGACCACTTCCGCGCTCTGGTGCCGGACATCCGGATGTATCTGGCGGACCTGGCGTACGTGCTGAACCGGCTCGGTCAGCGGTTCCGCGAGGCCGGCCGGCTGCAACAGGCCGTGGCGCCCGCCGAGGAAGCCGTCGTGCGCTACCGCGAGCTGGTGGCCCACACACCGACGACGGCGGAAACCGTTACGCACAAACGCCTTGCGCAACGCATCGCGAAGACGACCACGCACGGCGGCGACAACCCCACGTACGCGGCGCACCTCAGTGGTGCGTTGGTGGATTTGAGTGACGTCTACGCGATGCTGGGGCGCAGGCAGGAGGCGCTCTCCACGGCTCGTGACGCCGTGGCAGCCGTCGGTGCAGCCGCGATCCGCGGCCGCCGGGAGGAGACCGCCCCGGTCACGCGCGAGACCACCGCCCCCACTGACTCCGACGCACCGCTCGCGCGTGCCATGACCTGTCTTGCCACCCGGTGCAGCGAAACCGGCCGCCGGTACGAGGCCATGCAGCGCTCCAAGCAGGCCGTCGAGCTGTACTTCTCCCTGGCCCAGACGAACCCCGTGTTCCTGGCTCATCTGGTGGCCGCCCTGGTCGAGCTGAGCCGCGACCACCTCGCGCTGGGCAGGCTGCCCGAGGCAGGCCTCACCACGCAGCAGGCCGCGGACATCAGCGGCACCCTCGGCCGGCACGCCGCGTTCCTCCGGCCGCAGCTCGCCGACGCCGCACTGAGCCTGAGCGTCGCCTACAGCCTGGTCGGCCGCCGTGACGAAGCCCTCTCCGCCGCCCGGCAGGCCGCCGAGCTCGCGGACGGCTCGCGGATCCACGGCCAGGCGTTGCACAACCTGATGCGCCGTCAGCGTGACGCGGGCAAGCCGGAGGAAGCCCTGGTGACCGGCCTGCGCACGGTCGAGGTGTGCCTGCTGCCCCAGCACGAGCACCGGCTGTCGACGCTGGCGGCCGCGTTGTTCACGCTCGACATCATCTGCGCCGGCCTCGAGCAGCCCGAGATCGTCGACGAGGCCTGGGACCGCGTGGTCGAGCGGTTCACCGGCCCGCACCTCGCGACGCTGCTGATGCTGCGGGCGGCGGCCACGTCGGCCGGTGATCCGGCGGCGGCGAAGTGGCTGTGCCAGGCGCTGACCCACGTCGGGCAGTCCCGGCAGGCGATCCACGACGTGCACGACATCGCCCGCCGCCACTACGACTCAGGGCCGTGGCCGTGGGACACCACGCCGGACTGGCTCACCGTCGACCGCACGCTCCTCAAGATCGCGCGCAAGTGGGTGTTCGCGCGGTCGTACGTCGAGGAACGCGCGGTGCTGCTCGACCACCCCGAGCTGCTGTCGACGGACGCGGACGTGGCGGTCACCGAGGCGTTGTACGGGACGAGTCTGATCGAGGCACAGATGATCCAGTCCCGTCGCACCACCGCGCAGCAGCAGGGCGTCCAGCACGCGTACCGGCCGTGGCTGCTGGCGAGCCTCGCGGACGAGTTCGTCGACGCCACGCCCGCGCGGCGCCGCGAGCTGCTCGCCACGCGCCGGGAAGAGCTGCTGGACAAGGAAGTCCTGAAGAACGTGCGGGACAACCGGCCCGTGCACGCGTTGCTGCTGCTGGCCGACGAGGACACCGACGTGCTCGACCTCGTGCTGGATGCGCAGGAGAACCCGGAGCGCACCACGGAGATCCTGCGCGGGCTGGCGGCGGGCGCGTCACCGCAGGCGTTGACCCAGGCCGTCACGGCGTTGGAGCCGCACGTGCTGGCCGCGCTCTACAAGGTGGTCGCGCGGGCCAGAGCCGGTGAGGAACGACTGGCGCTGCCGGCACCGGACCAGCGCCTGGCGTGGATCCACGAGCTGACCTTTCTGGTGCCCGCGAACCTCAAGCTGCTCACGCTCATCCGCAAGCTCGCCGAGGAGTCGTAGATGAACCACCTGGTCGTCGTCCTGCCCGGCATTCTCGGCAGCACCCTCGAAGACCGCGACGGCATGGTCTGGGAGGTGTCCGGCAAGGCCGCCCTGCGCGCCGTGCTGACCCTCGGCCGCAGCCTGCAGCGGCTCAAGCTCCCCGCCGGCATCGGCGACGAGCACCCCGGCGACGGCGTCGAGCCCGTGGCGCTCATGTCGGACCTGCACGTCATCCCCGGCATCTGGACGCCGCTGAAGGGCTACGACCGGGTGACGAAGCGGCTGAACTCGCTCGGCTACACCGTCGAGAAGGGCAACCTGCTGCTGTTCGCCTACGACTGGCGGCTGTCGAACCGCTACAACGGCGCGCTGCTGGCCAGGCGCGTCGACGAGGCGCTCGACAAGCTCGGCCCGGACGCCAAGGCCAGCTTCGTGTGCCACTCGATGGGCGGGCTGGTCGCGCGGTGGTGCATCGAGCAGTGCGGGATGGCCGAGCGCACCGACAAGCTGATCACCATGGGCACGCCGTACCGCGGCGCGGCTGCGGCGTTGGAACAGCTGGTCAACGGCGTGCGCAAGGGTCTGGGGCCGCTCGCGGTCGACCTGACCGAGTTCGCCAGGTCGTTGCCGTCGTTGCACCAGCTGCTGCCCGAGTACGCGTGCATCGAGACCACATCAGGCCTGGTCAAGACCACCGAGACCACGATCCCGGAGCTCGACACGAAGATGGTCGAGGACGCGGCGGCGTTCCACGGCGCGTTGAACGACTCGTTCGCCGACAAGACCTACGCGATCCTCGGCGGCAAGCAGCCGACCGCCACGAGCGCGCGCATCACCGACGGCAAGGTGACCTGTTACCGCACGTACGAGGGTGAGGAGCTGTACGGCGACGCGACCGTGCCCGCGGTGGGGGCGGCGCGTCGGGGTCTCGCGCTCTCGTCGAACACGCTGCACCACGTGACCGAGCAGCACACGTCTCTGCAGGACAACGCCGCCGTGCTGGACGCGGTGGAGTCGTTCCTGACCGCGAAGACGATCATCCCGCGCAACGTGACGGCGACGGAACCGCAGGTCGTCGTGCCCGACCTGGTGCTCGCCGGGGAGGACCTGGAGGTCACCGTCGAGCTGAAGGACACGACGCCGCGGGCGGTGAAGGTGGCGCTGCTCGACGAGAACGGCAAACAGGTCGAAGCACGCAGCCCGGCGATCTCCGAGACCATGGCGATCAAATTCGGCGGATTGCCTCCCGGCGCCTACTACGTGCAGGTCAGCGGCATCTCGGTGGGCGCGCCGGTGGTGCCCGTGACGTCCGCGGCGCTGGTCATGGATTGCCGCGACGTCTGAGCGGGAGGACGATTACCCCCTGCTGCGGAGGAGGCGAGATGACCACGATCAAGCCCACGCCGGTCGTCCCACATCCCGGGGCCGCGCGCGCCCGGCCGAAGGGGTCGTACTTCCTCTCGCTGTTCAAGACCACAGATCCCAAGCAGATCGGGATCATGTACCTGACCACGTCGTTCGCGTTCTTCATGATCGGCGGCGTGATGGCGCTGCTGATGCGCGGCGAGCTGGCGCGGCCGGGCCTGCAGTACCTGTCGAACGAGCAGTTCAACCAGCTGTTCACCATGCACGGCACGATCATGCTGCTGCTGTACGCGACGCCGATCCTGTTCGGGTTCGCGAACTACGTCCTGCCGCTGCAGATCGGCTCGCCGGACGTCGCGTTCCCGCGCCTGAACGCCTTCTCCTACTGGCTGTACCTGTTCGGCGGCATCACCGTGCTCGCCGGCTTCGTGACGCCGGGCGGCGCGGCGGACTTCGGCTGGTTCGCGTACGCGCCGCTGAACTCGGCGGTGCACTCGCCGGGGGTCGGCGCGGACCTGTGGATCATGGGCCTCGCAGTGTCCGGTCTCGGCACCATCCTCGGCGCGGTCAACATGACCACGACGGTCGTGACGCTGCGGGCGCCGGGCATGACGATGTTCCGGATGCCGGTCTTCACCTGGAACATCCTGGTGACGTCCGTGCTGATCCTGCTGGCGTTCCCGATCCTCACCGCAGCGTTGATGGGCCTGGCGGCAGACCGGCACCTCGGGGCGCACGTGTTCGACCCGGCCAACGGCGGCGTGATCCTCTGGCAGCACCTCTTCTGGTTCTTCGGCCATCCCGAGGTCTACATCGTCGCGTTGCCGTTCTTCGGGATCGTGACGGAGATCTTCCCGGTGTTCAGCCGCAAACCGCTGTTCGGCTACAAGGGACTGGTGTTCGCGACGCTGGCGATCGCGATGCTGTCCGTGGCCGTGTGGGCGCACCACATGTACGCCACGGGTGCGATCCTGCTGCCGTTCTTCGCGCTGATGACGTTCCTCATCGCCGTGCCGACGGGCATCAAGTTCTTCAACTGGATCGGCACGATGTGGAAGGGCCAGCTGACGTTCGAGACGCCGATGCTGTTCTCCGTCGGCTTCCTGGTCACGTTCCTCTTCGGCGGCCTGACCGGCATCCTGCTGGCGGCGCCGCCGGTCGACTTCCACGTGTCGGACACGTACTTCGTCGTCGCGCACTTCCACTACGTGCTGTTCGGCACGATCGTGTTCGCCACCTACGCCGGCATCTACTTCTGGTTC
>NZ_QFWW01000001.1:584426-697565 GCF_003265345.1 Lentzea terrae
GGGCAACGAGGGCATGCCGCGCCGCTACGCCGACTATCTGGAGTCGGACGGCTTCACGACGCTGAACACGATCTCCACGATCGGCTCGTTCCTGCTCGGCGCCTCCGTGCTGCCGTTCGTGTGGAACGTGTTCCGCTCCTACCGGTACGGCGACCCGGCCCCGCAGGACGACCCGTGGGGCTACGGCAACTCGCTGGAGTGGGCCACGACCTCTCCCCCGCCGCGGCACAACTTCAAGGAACTGCCCCGGATCCGGTCCGAGCGTCCCGCGTTCGAGCTGCACTACCCGCACATGGTGGAGCGGATGCGGGCCGAGTCGCACTTCTCGATCCTGCACCCCGGAAAGCACCGGGTGGGGCAGGACGAGACGACCGAGAAGGCGCTGGCGTCCACCGAGCGTGAGATGGACACCGACTAGCGTCGTCCGGGGATGAGACCGGCCTCGACGACGGCCTGGCTGAGCGGCGCCGCCAGTTCGACGTAGCGCAGCTTCTCCTGCTCCGACAACACGTCGTAGGCCGGCGCGTTCATGTGGTCGGTCTCGTCCTCGATGCTCTGTCGCAGCTCGCGCCCCTGCTCCGTGAGCAGGTGCTCGTCGTTGACCAGACCGCGTTTCTTCAGGTCCTCCGTCGTCTCCGCCCACTTCTCCTCCGGCCACCCACGCGTCAAGCGGAGCGCCTCAGCCGGGAGGTCGCCCGTCGCGGCGTGCAACACCAACGCCTCGATGCCCGTGATGTTGTGCCGCAAGAGAGCCGCGAGGTGCCCGTCGCCGCGGAACTCACGCAACAACGTCTGCGCGTGCCACAACTGCAGCCGCGTCTCGTCCGGCCACGGCAAACTCGCGTGCGCGGCGAACAACGTCCGTCCGTGCAGCATCTCCGAAGCCCTCAGCGCAGCCTTCTTGGCGAGCTCGGTGATCTCCTTGAGGTCGTCCGGCAGCACGTTCTTGAGCGTCTCGTCCGCCGCCTCCAGCCTCATCGCGAGCATCTGCTGCGGCGTGACCTTCTCCCACGCCTGCGGAATGCGCGCGCGGACCAGCACGGGGTTGAAGTTGTAGAAGGTGGAGACCACGACCTCGGCGGTCGCTTCGCCCAATGCCGCCGCGCGCGAGGCGAAGTAGCCGCCGGCCCGGTCCAGCCCCGCGGCCGTGTACCTGCGGTCCGCCTCGGGGGCGAAGTAGATCATCGCGTGCACGGCTTCGAGCGAACGCCACAGAGTCCTGATCATGCTCTCCAACCTATGTGGTTCTTGGTCGTTCGTCAGGCCCCGAAAATTGTCAGACCCCTCTGTCAAGCTCACTGACGTGGACTCGAACACCTTCTGGACCCTGATAGCCGACGCCCGTGCGAGCGTCCCCGACCCGTCCGACAGCGAGGCGGTGGCCGCGGCCGCCTCGTCGTTGCTCGCCGCTTTCTCTCCTGCCGACATCGTCGCGGCGCAGCAGGTCCTGTGGGATTTGTTGGCGCACTCCTACCGAAACCCGTTGTGGGCCGCCGCCTACCTGATCAACGGCGGCTGCTCGGACGACGGCTTCGACTACTTCCGCGGCTGGCTGCTGACGCAGGGCCGGTCAGTCTTCGAGTCCGCCGTGGCCGACCCCGACTCGCTGGCGTCGTCACCGGCGGTGGTCGCCGCCGCCGAGTCCGGCCTGGACCTCGACTGCGAGGCCGCGCTGAGCATCGCCTGGACCGCCCACCAGAGGGCCACCGGCATGAAACTCCCGGAGGACGCCTTCACGATCCGCTACCCCGACCTCGACCCCGACTGGGACTTCGACTTCGACGACGGCGCCGAACTGGCCGCCCGCCTGCCCCGCCTGGCCGCCCTGTACGAGGTCTGACCACAGTGGACGACTTCTGGGCGCTGCTCGACTCCGCCCGTGCCGACGCCAGGAACTGCTGCGCCGTCGTCTCGAACGCCACCACGCTGCTGGCGCAACGCCCGGTCCCCGAGATCATCGCCGCCCACCAGGCCGTGCAGCGCCTGATGGACGCCTCCTACCTGCGCGACCTGTGGGCCGCCGCGTACCTGATCCTGCACGGCCGCTCCGACGACAGCTTCGACTACTTCCGCGCCTACCTCCTGACCCAGGGCAGGCACGTCTTCGAGTCGGCCGTGTCCGACCCGGACTCCCTGGCCCACCTTCGACCTGCTCCCCATGCCGTACGGGGGATCGGCTGTTGCGAGGACGCAGAACGACACCAGGCAAGTCGCCGCCGCCGCGCAACCGTGCTGATCCAAGCGATGATCGTGATCGGCGTGTTCACCTTCCTCGCAGCAGCGATCGGCAGCACGAGCGAAGGCATGGACGCCGCGTGGGGCGTGCTCCTCCTGCTCGGCCTCCTCGCGATCCGCCCCGGCACAACGGACTCCCCGGACGCGCCCGACCACCCGCGCTGAGCACACCAACCACCACTCGCTCTACGTGCTCAGCCTCCTCGCTGCGCGCACCAACCCACCAACCCCGCCGCAACATCGCCGGCCACCAGCCACGAGCACCAACTGACGCCCCTCGCAGCACACCCAACTCGCCGGCCACCCACAGCATCGCTGACAGCAGTCACGACCACACCGCCTCACGATCCTCGCCGTGCGCTCCAGCCCACCGGCTGCCACGGCAGGGCCGGCACCACAGCCAGCACACCGACTCACGACCCTCGCCGTGCGTCCCCACCCACCGGCCTCCCACGACGCGGCCGACCACCAGCCACGAGCACACCGAACGCCACGTGGTCCAGCCACTGCGGCACCCTCGGCAACGCCTGGATCTGGGCGTTGTGCCGCCCGATGACCTCCAGGTCGAGCGCCGCGATCAGCAGCCCGGCCACCGCCCCGCCGACCACGCCGCGCACCCCGAGCCGTGTGAGCACGAACGTCCACCACGCCGACACGGCCAGATGCACCACCACGCCCGCGCCGGCGCCGCCGCCCACCAACGAGCCGGCCGCCCTGGTGGCGCGCAACGGGTCGTCACGGGTCGCCAGCGCGTGCGCGGTTGACGGCACGCCGCTCAGCAGCGCGGCGACCAGGAACCGACGGAAGCTCGGCAGCACACCTCGATCGTCCTCACCGGCCGCGCCGCCAGCAAGGCGATCGCGGTCAGCGCCGGCGGCGAGACCTCAGGTAGTCGCTGACCACCGCGGCACCCAGCCCGTCCTCGTCCGGCGACACCACGCGCCCACCGCCCCGCCGAGCCACCAGGTCGACGAACGCGGCCAGCCGGGGATCATCACCGAGCTTGAACACCGAGATCGTCGCCCCGAGGCGCGCCAGCGAGTCGACCTCGTTCAGAGTCTTGGCCAACGTCCTGGGCAACGGCGGGTAGTTGAACTCGGCATCGCCCTCAGGCTCCAGGTGCGCGGTGGGCTCGCCGTCGGTCACCACCAACACCACGGGCTGCGCATCGGGATGACGACGCACGTGCCGCCCCGCCAACAACAGCGCGTGGTGCAGGTTCGTGCCCTGCTCCCACACCCCCTCAAGAGCCGTCAGCTCGCCGATGTCCACAGCTTCGGCGTAGCGTCCGAACGTCACAAGCTGTAGGGCGTCGGTGCGGAAACGAGTGCGCACGAGGTGATGCAGGGCCAAGGCCGTACGCTTCATCGGCACCCAACGGCCGTCCTGCACCATCGACCAGGACGTGTCCACGCACAGAGCGACGGCCGCGCGCGTGCGGTGTTCGGTTTCCGAGACCTCCAGGTCTACTACGTCCATCGACATCGAGCCCGAACGCAGCACGGCGTTGCGCAGCGTGCGAGGCACGTCCCACGGCTCGGTGTCGCCGAACTGCCACGGCCGCGTTGAGCCCATCAGCTCACCGGCGGCGCCTGCCGACATGGTGTCGCGGGAGCCCTGCGAGGAACGCAACTGGTCCACGACGCCGCGCAGAGCCGTCTCGCCCAGGCGACGCAACGCTTTCGGCGTCAGCCGCAGCGAACCGTCGGGTGCGCGCTCGAGAATTCGCTGATCGCGAAGAGCCTTCTCCAGCTCCGCCAGCCGGCGCGCGTCCACGGCAGCCGACCCGCCGAGCTGGCGTTCCAGCGCCTCCAGGTCGATGTCCTCCAGGCGCGCACCCGGATACGACTGGCCGAGCTGCTCGGCCAGGGCGTCGAGCTCGGCGAGATCGGCCATCGCCTGCGCACCCTCGCCCAGGCCCAGCGGGTCCTGGCCGCGGAAGCGCGCGGAGGAGGTCCAGTCCTCACCGGGACGCAGCCGTTGCAGCAGCGAGTCCAGAGTGGACAGTTGCGAGCCGATTCCGCCGAACGCCTGCTGCGACAAAGCGGAAAGCTCGGCGCGCTGGGCGTCGGTCATCGAGTTCATCATGCGTTGCGCGGCCGCCGAACGGGCCGCCAGAGCGTCGATGAGCTCGTCCACGTTGCGCGGCTTCTCCGGGAAGAACTCACCGTGCTTGCGCATGAAGTCGTCGAACAACCGCGGCGTGTCAGGAGAACCGGCCGCGTGCGCCTCCAACAAGGAGTTCAGGTCGCGCAGCATGCGCTGGATCCGGCGGACGTCGTCGGAGTCCACATTGGACAGCGCTTCCTTCATGCCCTGGAAGCGCTGGTCCAGCAGCTCGCGGCCGAGCAGGTCGCGGATCTGCGCGAAGGCCTCGCGCGCCTCGGAGGAACGCCAGTCGTAGGAAGACAGTTCCTGCACGGCCGCGGCGGTCCCGGGCGGCAGGGCGTCGAGCTGCGCCTCGCGGAACCGCGCGTCGTCGGACGGGTCCGGGAACAACGCCCGCCGTTCCGCCGCCAAAGCCTCCTCCAGCAACCGCTGGACCTCGGACAGCGTGCCGTCCAAGCGGTGCCGGCGCTGGATCGACGCACGGCGTTGCCACAGCCGCGAAGTCAGGTCGTCCAGGCCGCGCGTGCCGTCGACACCGCGGCGCAACAACTCCCGCAGCGCAGCGGAAGGCGACGCGCCCTCCATGATCTCGCGACCCAGCTCGTCGACGGCGGCGCGCAGATCCACCGGCGGCGCCAACGGGTCGGCGCCGCCGCTCCAGCGGCCGTAGCGGTACCTCATCCGTACACCGCTCGGTCGTCGTCGGAGGAGGTGTCCTTCGACAGATGGCGCGTCAGGTACAGCGATTCCAACGCCAGTTCGACGGCGGAGGCGATGCGGCCGACCGGGTCCTTCGGGCCGGCGCCCATCCGCGTCGCCACCTCGTGCAGGATCGGCAGCTCCGGCAAAGCGGCCAGAATGTCTCCAGCGTGCACCCGATCGCCGGTCGCGACCGGGTGGCCGTCGGAGACGACCTCGGCCAGCGCGCGCAGGTTCAGCCCCGCCAGGCGAGCACGCGCGGTGTCGGCGATCGAGCGGCGCAGCAGGTGCACGAGCACCTCGTCCTCGCGCCCCTCCTCGCCCGCCTCGAACTCCAGCTTGCCGCGCAGCACGTCCGGAACGGACTCCAGGTCGATCGGGCGCGCGATGGCCGGGGTCTCGCCGATCAGCGCGGACCGCCGAAGTGCCGACGCCGCAACGGTTTCCGCAGCCGCCACGGCGAACCGCGCGGACACACCGGAGCGCTGGTCGATCGACGACGACTCGCGCAGGTGGCGGACGAAGCGGGCGATGATCTCCAGCAGGTGGTCGCCCACCTCGGCGACGAGGTCGGCCTCCTGGCGCACCAGGTCCACCTCGGCGTCGACCTCCAGCGGGTAGTGCGTGCGCACCTCGGCGCCGAAGCGGTCCTTCAGCGGCGTGATGATGCGGCCGCGGTTCGTGTAGTCCTCGGGGTTCGCGGTGGCCACCAGCAGCACGTCCAGCGGCAGCCGCAGCGTGTAGCCGCGGACCTGGATGTCGCGCTCCTCCATCACGTTCAACAGCGCCACCTGGATGCGTTCGGCCAGGTCAGGCAGCTCGTTGATGGCGATGATGCCGCGGTGGGCCCGCGGGAGCAGGCCGTAGTGGATCGTCTCCGGGTCGCCGAGCGACAGGCCGGAGGCCACCTTCACCGGGTCGACGTCGCCGACCAGGTCGCCGACGGACGTGTCGGGCGTCGCGAGCTTCTCGGCGTAGCGCTCGTCGCGGTGCCGCCACACCACCGGCAGGTCGTCGCCCAGCTCGCGAGCGCGGCGGCGCGACTCGGGCGTGATCGGGTCGAGCGGGTGTTCGCCCAGCTCAGAGCCCTCGATGACGGGCGTCCACTCGTCGAGCAGGGTCACCAGGGTGCGCAACAGCCGGGTCTTGCCCTGCCCGCGCTCGCCGAGCAGGACGACGTCGTGGCCTGCCAGCAGCGCGCGTTCCAGCTGCGGGAGCACCGTGCGGTCGAAGCCGACGATGCCCGGCCACGGGTTGCGCCCCTCGCGCAGTGCCGCGAGGAGGTTCTCCCTGATCTCGATCTTGACGCCGCGCGGCAGGTGTCCGGCGGCGCGCAGTTCGCCCGCCGTGCGGGCCAGGTTCTGGGTCACGCAGACGACGCTACGCAACCGAACCTGACCCGTCGACGTGGAGCGACTCCAGCAGCTACGACACCGCCGCATTCACCACGTTCAGCAACATCCGCGACATCCGTGCGTCATGCGCGAGAGCACCGTTGAAACACAAGGAACTCGCGCTGAACACCCAGCCTCCGTTCGGCTTGGGCAGCACGCACATCTCCGCGCCGTACAGGTCCGGTTCGCCGTCCTTCCGTTCGCCATGAGCGAAGCGGACCACGCCCGGTGCCGAGGGCCCCGCGCCGGCGCGGCTGTCGACCTCCCAGCCACTGGCCGCGAAGTTGTACCCGGTCTCGCCGAACCTGTCGCCGACCTCGAGTCCCGTGCTCTCCAGGAACGGGTGGTCCGCGGCCACGACGTACGGACGGAACTCCATGTAGGAGCTGCCGTCGTACGCGACGCCGAGCACCTGCGACTCGGGCCGGCCCTGGTCGCGCCACAGCCATCGCTCACCGCGGTCGTTGCGGTGCAACACGAAACCACAGGTGACGTTGTAGTCGACGCGCTCGTACATGCCGTTGCCGCCCGTGTAGACCACACGGCCACCGTTGGCCAGATAGGTCTCCACGGCCGTGCGCATCTCGGGCGTCCAGTACTCGGGGTGCGTGGCCAGCACGAGCACCTTGTACTGCGCGAGCCACGACGGGTTGTGCAGATCGAGGTCCTGGTAGCAGTCGTACGCGACGTTGTTGTCCGAGAACCACTTCAACAGCAACAGATCGCCGTGGAACCGGACGTCGACGAACCCCGGTGCCTCGACGTAGGCGTTCGCGAACGGCCTGCGCGTGGTGATCTGACGACGCCCGGCGCGCTCGTCCCAGGTGTACTGGAAGTGGCCGCCCCAGTGGTTGTACGCGTTGTGCGTCAGATACGGCAGCAACAATGCGACCTTGTGCGTCGGCTGGTGCGGCTTCACCACGAACGGGACGTACTGGCGCATTCCGTACGCGCCTTCGAGCTTCACGACGTGGAAACCGGACTCCCAGTCCGCGCCTACGGGCACCGTGAAGTCCGTCTGCCAGTTGACGCCGTTGGCCCGGTAGCCCTGCTGCAGCAGCTGCCTGCGACCGGTGAACGTGCGGGGCGCCCACACCTCGCGCGCACCGCCCTGCTCGACCGGCCCGGTCAGCCGCAGCACGCTCGCCCGGTAGCTGTCGAACGTCGTCGACGCCTTGACCGGAAGCTGCTCACCGGCCGCGACCGACCAGTTCGCATACCCCTGCAGGTTCGCCGCCCTGGTGACGGTGAAGCCGGTGCCGACCAGCTTTACGGTGCCCTCGGACCACACGACGCCGCTCCGGTCGATCGTGGTGTGGTTGTTGAGCTTGTACCAGCGCAGCTCGTGGTCGGGCTGCGTGTGGTCCTTGTTGACCCACACGCAGTAGACAACGCCGTTCTCCGCGAACCGCTCGACGCACGACCCCCAGTCGAAGCCGGTGCCGATGTGGATCGCCTTGCCGTTGTTCGCCCACGCGCCGGGACCGTTCGAGCCGTCGCCCGCGAGGTAGCGGAACCAGTGCAACACCGCGCCGTGCCGCAGGCCGTAGATCACGCCCTGCTGGTCGGCGAAGTAGCCGTCGTAGTCGCGCTGCTCGCTCGCGATCTTCTGCCCGACGCCGCCGCCGTTCGCCCACGCGCCCGGCCCGTTGGTGCCGTCACCGGCGAGGTAGCGGAACCAGTACATGTCGCCGCGCGCGTCCACGGCGTAGAAGATGCCGTCCCAGCCGCCGAACACGTAGGAGTACTGCCCGAAACCGCGGTGGATGATGTTGTTCGTGCCGGGCGCCCAGTAGCCGGCACCCGTGGCGGCGTCGGTGAGGACCCACTTGTGCCACCAGATGGTGCCGTCACCGCAGAAGCCGAAGATCTGGCCGTCCTGGGACGCGAGCACGGTCGGGTGGATCTGCCAGCCGGAGCCGATCTCCCTGCGTTGCCGCCTGGCACGAGCTGCAGCAACCGCTGTTCCGGATCTTCCATGGCGGCCTGCGCGGTCCCCTGGTTCGCCGCGACCAGCGCCGGCGCCGCGGCCGTGCCTTTCAGCACCGTTCTGCGCGCGAACGTCCTGTTTTCCGAATCCCCCAGATTCATGCCGACATCGTGCAGGAGAATGCCTGTCGATGAGCAACAGTGTTGATTTCAAGTGGGCGCCGTCACCGGCGGACTGGCGCGCCAGCCTGCGGACGATGGTGCCGATGTTCAGGTGGGCGCCGTGGTTCGCAGTTGCACTCGGCGTGATCTCGCTGGTCCTGCTGTTCGGCTTCGACGACGAGATGTTCCCCGTCGCGCTGTTCGGCCTGGCGTGTGCCCTGGTCATCGGGTTCATGGAGCCGGTCGCCGTGTGGTGGCGCTTCTCGTCCGACGAGATGATCAGCCGGACCGTGGTGGGCAGCGCCGACGACCAGTCGTTCCGGATGGCCGTGGGCAACGCGGTGCGCGAGGAGATCGTCTGGGAGGAACTGCCCGGCTGGACCGAGACGCGGCAGGGCTTCGTGCTGGAGACGCTCGACGCGGCCTCGCTGTCGGTGCCGCACCGCGCCTTCGCGTCCGATGAGGACCGCACCTCGTTCCGCACGCTGCTGGAAAACCACATCGGTCCAGCGAACTAGCTGTCTCAGATCAGGCACACCGGGTGGGGCTCGCAGGGCCTGGCCACGTAATCTCGTCGCGTGTCCTGTGCGAGTGCCACGCTGGTCGTGTGGACGTCGGGATGGCTGCACGGTCTGGCCGCCTCCGACGACGTCCTCGACGCCCTGCAAACGTGGGCCGAGCAGCACGAGGTGGTGGCCGACGACGACGGCACCGCCACGGCGCTCGACCTCCCCGGTCCCGACGAGGCCCCGGTGGGCCCCGCCCTGCTGCTGGCCGCCCTGCGCCGCGCGGGCGCGACCTCGGCGCGACTGGCGTTGCCCATACCCGGCGACGTGCGCGGCCTGGGCGGCAAGGGCCCGCTCTCGACCTGCGCGCTGCGGTCCGGCGAGGCGCTGGTGATCCCGTCCGTGCACATCGGGCTCGTGCCGAAGATCGTGGCCGACGGCGTGATGCGCTGGACGGTGTTCGACCTGCCGTCGTCCAACGGCCTGGAGCACATCCCGATCGGCGAGGCCGAGCACGGCCTGGGTGCCGCCCTGCGCGAGGCGACGGCCGCCCTGGCGTCCCTCGACGTGGCCAAGCACCGCCCGAACGTGCGCAAGGAGATCGCCGACCTGGCCGCCGCGAACTCCGCCCTGCCCTGGCCGGACGCGATGCCCCCGCGCGCACTGCGCGTGCTGCAACGCGCGGCCGAGGTGGACGCGATCCTGTCGGTGGCCCGCTCGGACTCGCCAGGTGGCGCGATGTCGGCCTCAGCGATGTCCGCACGCACCGATGCGCTGCGTCCGGTGTCGGAGGCGGTGCGCCGGGCGCGTTGTGCGGCGGTCGACGAGGCCGTGCGCGTGCTCGCGGACACGGGCGCGGGCCGCCACTGAGTTACGGCGTGCGCCTCCTCAGCGTCACGGCACCCAGCACCAACGCGAGGAGTCCGCACGCCGCCACGATCGCGAGGTCGCGCACCAACTCGCCCGTGATGTCGCTCGACATCGTCACCGCAGTCAGCGCGTCGACCGCGTACGACAGCGGCATGACGTTCGACAGCCACTCCAACACGGACGTCATCTCGGAGCGCGGCGCGAAGAGACCGCACAACAACACCTGCGGCATGACGAACAACGGCATGAACTGCACGGCCTGGAACTCGGTGCGGGCGAAAGCGCTCGCGAACAGGCCGAGAGCCGTGCCGAGCAACGCGTCCAGGCCCGCGATGACCACGAGCAGCCACACCGAGCCGTCGATGGACAACCCGAGCCACGTCAGCGAGATGCCGACCGCGACGAGGACCTGGACGAGAGCCACCAGGCCGAACGCCAGCGCGTAGCCGAACAGCAGGTCCAGCTTGGCGATCGGCATCGTCATCAGCCGTTCGAGCGTCGCCGTCGTGCGCTCGCGCAGGGTCGTGATCGACGTGACGATGAACATGATCGCGAACGGGAAGACCGCCAGCAGGGCCGGTGCGGCGCGGCTGAAGGCGGCTTCGGTGTTGAAGACGAAGCGCAGCAGGATCAGCAGCAGCGACGGCATGAGGATCATCAGCGCCACGGTGCGGCGGTCGTGGCGGAACTGGTTCAGGATGCGCGCGGTCGTCGCGAGCAGGATCGAGGGGTTCACGCCGCCTCCTTCGCCCGGACCAGCGAGAGGAACGCCTGCTCCAGATCACGTGCGGAGGTGTCGGCCAGCAGCGCGTCGGGTGTGCCCTCAGCGAGTAGTTCGCCGTCGCGCATGAGCAGCAGCCGCTCGCAGCGTGCGGCCTCGTCCATGACGTGGCTGGACACCAGCAACGTGACGCCGCGCGATGCCAACGAGCGGAACAGCGTCCACAGCTCGTCACGCAGCAACGGGTCGAGCCCGACCGTCGGCTCGTCGAGCACCAACAGTTCAGGCTTGCCGAGCAACGCCACGGCCAGACTGGTCCGCGAGAGCTCGCCGCCGGACAACGACGACACGAGCTGCGACTCGTGCCCGCGCAGGCCGACCTCGTCGATCACGCGAGCGACGTCGGAGCGGGGCGCGCGCAGCACGGCGCAGAAGTAGCGGAGGTTCTCGGCGACGGTGAGGTCGGCGTAGACGGACGGGCTCTGGGTGGCGTACCCGATCCGGTTGCGCAGCTCGGGACTCCCGGCCGGCGAGCCGAGCACCGTGACCGCGCCGGACTCGACGATCTGCACGCCCACGACCGAGCGCATCAGGGTCGTCTTGCCGCAGCCGGACGGGCCGAGCAGCCCGGTGACACTGCCCTGCGGGATCGCGCAGCTCACGTCCCGCAGGACCAGACGCTTGCCCCGGCGGACCCGGAGCCCGGTGACCTCAACGGCCGCGGAACTGGTCATGAAGACCAATTCTTCGCCCGTTGAAAAGGGAAAATCTAGGCCCGGGCCGACCTCTTGACCGGTTCGCAACACAACGGCGCACACGGCGCGCCGTTCACCGTGCAGCCAGCGACGACGAAGTCCGAGAGCTTCCGCGCCGGGACGCCGTCAACATGCTCGGCGACCAGCTCGACGACGAGCTCGGCGAAGCGCGGGTCGGCGTTCGGGGTGGCGGCGCGGGCGAACTCCATGCCGAGCTCAGCGGCGCGGTCACGGGCCTCGGTGTCGAGGTCCCACACGACCTCGAGGTGGTCGGACACGAACCCGATCGGGCACACCACGACGCCGGTGACACCCTTGGCGTGCAGGGCGTCGATGTGGTCGACGATGTCCGGTTCGAGCCACGGGATCTGCGGCGGGCCGGACCGCGACTGCCACACCACGTCGTACTCGGTGATCCCCAGCTCCGCGGCGACCAGCCGGGACGCCTCGACGACCTGGCGCGAGTAGCGGTAGCCGCCCTCGGACGGCGGGCCGGCGGCCTTGTCGGCGGACACCGGCACCGAGTGCGCGGTGAAGACGAGCCGGTACGCGCCGGACAAAGCGGCAGCCGCGGCACGCACGCCGTCCGCGAAAGCCGCGATGAACAGCGGGTGGTCGAAGAACTGACGGAGCTTCACCAGTTCGGGGCCGCCGGGAACGGCCTGCAGCGCCCGCACGATGTCCTCGTCGTACTGCCGGCACGCGGAGTAGCCGCCGTACGCGCTCGTCGGGAACACCAGTGCGCGACGAACACCGTCCGCCTTCATCTGCGCGACGGTGTCCTCGACCATCGGGTGCCAGTTGCGGTTGCCGAAGTAGATCGGCAGCTCGAAGCCACGAGCGCGCACCGCGTCCATGGCTTCGAGGTTCAGGCGGTTGATCGGCGACACGCCGCCGAAGTGCTGGTAGTGGGCCTCGACCTCGTCCAGCCGCTCCGGCGGCACGCCACGTCCGCGAACCACGTTCTCCAGGAAGGGGCGGACGTCCTCAGGACCTTCTGGGCCGCCAAAAGACAGCCACAGCAGCGCGTCGAAACTCACCGCCCCATCAAATCACGACCTAGAGACCGAGGAAGTGCACGCCTCCGTCAACGAACACCATCGAGCCCGTGGTAGCCGGGAACCAGTCGGACAACAGGCCGCAAACCGACTTCGCGACCGGCGTCGGGTCGTCGACGTCCCACGACAGCGGAGCCTTCTCGCCCCACATCTTCTCGAGCTCCGAGAAGCCAGGAATCGACTTCGCGGCCATCGTGCGGACCGGGCCGGCCGAGATGAGGTTCACGCGGATGCCGTCCGGGCCGAGGTCGCGCGCCATGTAGCGGTTGATCGACTCGAACGCCGCCTTCGCCGCGCCCATCCAGTTGTAGGCGGGCCACGCCTGGCGGGCGTCGAAGTCGAGGCCGACGACCGACGAGCCGTGCGACAGCAACGGGCGCACAGCCTGAACCAAAGCCTTGTACGAGTACGCCGAGACGTGCATCGCGACCGAGACGTCCTCCCACGGCGCGTCCATGAACGGCGCGCCGAGGCAGCTCTGCGGGGCGAAGCCAATGGCGTGCACGACACCGTCGAGTCCGTCGACGTGCTCACGGACGCGGTCGGCCAGCGTGTCCAGGTGCTCCTGGTTCTGCACGTCGAGCTCGACCACGGGCGCGGGCTTGGGCAGGCGCTGGGCGATGCGCTGCACGAGGCTCATCCGGCCGAACCCGGTCAGCACGACCTCGGCGCCCTGCTCCTGGGCGACGCGTGCGACGTGGAAGGCGATCGACGCGTCGGTGATCACACCGGTGATCAGCAGTCGCTTGCCTTCGAGCAGTCCGGTCACTTGATCCAACCCTTTCGCAGTAGCAAGAGAAACTTCAGTGGCCCATGCCGAGGCCGCCGTCGACCGGCAGCACGGCACCGTTGATGTAGCCCGCCTCGTCGGCCGCGAGGAACGTGACGGCGCGCGCGATCTCGTCGGCCGCACCGTAACGACCGGCCGGGATCTGCTTCAGCGCGGCCTCGCGGACGGCCTCTGGCAGCTCAGCCGTCATGTCGGTGGTGATGAAGCCGGGCGCGACGACGTTCGCGGTGATGTTGCGCGAACCCAGCTCCAGCGCGATCGAGCGCGCCATGCCGACCATGCCCGCCTTGGAGGCGGCGTAGTTGACCTGGCCGGCGCCGCCGGTGAGGCCGACGACGGACGAGATGAAGACGATGCGGCCGAACTTCTTGCGCAGCATGCCGCGGGAGGCGCGCTGGGCGAACCGGAACGCGCCGGTCAGGTTCGCGTCGACGACCTGGGTGAACTGCTCCTCGCTCATGCGCAGCAGCAGCGTGTCCTGGGTGATGCCCGCGTTGCAGACCAGCACCTCGACGGGGCCGTGCGCGGCCTCGACCTCGGTGAAGGCGGCGTCGATCTCCTCCGAGTTCGTCACGTCGCACTTCACGCCCAGCAGGCCTTCGGGCACCCCGGACCCGCGGTGCGTCACCGCGACCTTGTCGCCCTGCGCTGCGAACGCCTGCGCGATGGCGAGGCCGATGCCGCGGTTGCCTCCGGTGACCAGAACGGACCGACTCACTAGTTCTCCTGAGAATCGCTGCTGGTTGACCGGGTGAGGCTATCGGCTACCGGCAGGTAGACCTGTATCGGCGGAGCCATGTCACATCCAGCCAGGCATGATCGGGTGATGCGGGCGTTTCTCGATCAACTCCGCCGCCACGTGGACGGCGACGTCCTCGGCGACGCGGCGAGCAGGGCGCTGTACTCGGCGGACGCGTCGAACTACCGGCACGTGCCACGAGTGATCATCCGCCCGAGGACCCCCGACGCGGTAGTGGCCGCTGTGGCACTGGCCGCCGAGCACCGCGTGCCGATCACCAGCCGCGGCGCGGGGACGTCCATCGCGGGCAACGCCTGCGGCACCGGTTTGGTGATCGACTTCAGCCGGTACCTCGACGCGATCGAGATCTCCGGAGACCGCGCGCTCGTCCAGCCGGGCGCGGTGCTCGACAAGATCAACACCCGAGCGGGTGACCACCTCTTCGGGCCGGACCCGTCCACGCACTCCCGTTGCACCATCGGCGGGATGATCGGCAACAACGCGTGCGGCGCGCACTCGGTGAAGTGGGGCAAGACCAGCGAGAACGTCACGAACCTGCGCGTGCTGACCGTCGACGGCCGCACGTTCGACACGACGAACCCGCCCACGTTCGACCTGCCGCAGTTCGACCCGGCGTGGTTTCCGCAGCTCAGCCGCCGGGTCAGCGGGTACGCGCTGGACGCCCCGACGCTGACCCAGCAGCTCGTCGGCACCGAGGGCACGTGCGTGGTCGTGCTCGGCGCCGAGCTGAAGCTGGTCAGGCGCCCGGAACGCCGGATCCTCGTCGTGCTCGGCTTCGCCGACACCTACGACGCCGCCGACCAGGTCACCCAGATCGAGGACGCGCTGGCCGTCGAGGGCATCGACGAGGCGCTGGTCCGCAGCGTCCACACCCGCCCTGACCTGCCGGAAGGCCGCAGCTGGCTGTTCGTGGAGGTCGAGGACCACCCCGAGCGCATCGCGAAGATCACCAAGAACTCGATGGTCATCCACGACCCGGCGCACCAGCGGGCGCTGTGGCGGATCCGCGAGGACGGCGCCGGGCTCGCCACGCGGATGCCCGACGGCGGCGAGGCGTGGTCGGGCTGGGAGGACGCGGCCGTGCCACCCGAACGCCTCGGCACCTACCTGCGCGAGTTCGACGCACTGCTCGCCAAGCACGGACGGCGTGGCATCACCTACGGCCACTACGGCGAGGGCTGCCTGCACGTCCGCATCGACTTCAACCTCGCCCAGGGCTACCGCGAGTTCCTGGAGGACGCCGCCGACCTGGTCGTGAGCCACGGCGGCAGCCTGTCCGGCGAGCACGGGGACGGCCAGGCGCGGTCCGAGCTGCTCCGCCGGATGTACCCGCCCGCGGCGATCAAGGCGTTCGAGGAGTTCAAACACGCCTTCGACCCCGGCAACCTGCTCAACCCCGGCCGGATCGTGCAGCCGCGCAAGCTCGACGACGACCTGCGGATTCTCGTTGCGCCACCGCGAATTCCAACGCGGGCGGAGTTCGCGAGCGACACCCGGCGGTGCGTCGGCGTCGGTAAATGCCTGAACACCAAGGGCGGCGTGATGTGCCCGAGCTACCGCGTGACCAAAGAAGAAAAGCACTCCACGCGCGGCCGCGCCCACCTGCTGTTCGAGATGCTCGCCGGTGACGTGATCAAGGACGGCTGGCGCTCTGCCGAAGTCGCCGAGGCGTTGGACCTCTGCCTGGGTTGCAAGGGGTGCAAGCGCGACTGCCCGGTCGACGTCGACATGGCGAGCTACAAGGCGGAGTTCCTGCACGAGCACTACAAAGGGCGCGTGCGGCCGCGTTCGCACTACGCGATGGGCTGGCTGCCGACGTGGCTCAAGTACGGGCTCGTCAACAGGTTCACGGCGAAGCTCGGCCGGTTCGCGGGAATCACGCCGGAACGTTCGTTGCCCGTCCCGACCACTCCTCTGGTCCGCCAGCTGCACCCGCTCGGCAAGGGCGACCCGGTGCTGCTGTTCCCCGACACGTTCACGAACTTCTTCGAGCCGGGCATCGGCATCGACGCGGCCAACGTGCTGGCGCACCTGGGAAACCGCGTCGAGATCCCGTCCGCGAACGTCTGCTGTGGACTGACGTGGCACTCGACCGGCCAGCTCACCAAGGCCCGCCGGGTCGTCGAACGGACCGCGCGGGCGCTGCTGCCGTGGACCGGCAAAGGTGTGCCGGTGATCGGGCTGGAACCGAGCTGCACGGCGTTCCTGAAGACCGAAGCGCCCAAGCTCTCGCCGGAACCCGCCGTGAGGGCGCTGGCCGACGCCACCCGGACGTTCGCCGAGCACGTCGCGCCGAAGCTGCCCGCGGTCGAGGGCGCGCGCGAAGCCGTCGTGCAGACCCATTGCCACCAGTACGCGGAGCTGGGCTTCGACCCCGACCGTGCGGCGATGGCCAAGGCGGGCATCACGCCGAAGGTCGTCGAGGGCTGCTGCGGGCTGGCCGGCAACTTCGGCTTCGAGCAGGGGCATTACGACGTGTCGATCGCGTGCGCCGAGCAGGACCTGCTGCCCGCCCTACGGGCCAACGAGAACGCGCTGGTCATCGCGGACGGCTTCAGCTGCCGCACGCAGATCCGCCACACCTCCGAGCGGCAGCCGGTCCACCTGGCCACCGCGCTCGCGGCCCGGCTCGGTGTGATTTACCGCTGACTAACCGGTCCCGTCCAGTCTCGTAGACATGCAGAAGATTGGTGCCGTCGTGTCGAGTCGACACGCTTCTCGTCGACTCGACACGACCCCTCAGGTATGGATCGCTACAGCACTGGCGGCAGCGGCGATCGCGGTGACATTCACGGGGACGGCGCAGGCGGAGTCGAACCCGCACTGCTCCAGCGTCACGCAGATCGGCGCCACGAAGCACATCAAGGCCGGCAGCGCCACCGTCGCCTCGGTCAAGCAGTTCAAGGGCTGCGGCAAGAACTGGGCCTACACCTACGTGTGGGACTCGTGGGTGGCGAGCCACGGCAAGAAGTTCCGCGCCGCCGCCGGCATCACGACGCGCAACAGCGAGCAGCCGCTGGGCTACAGCGGGCCCGGCGAGGGTGGTCAGGAAGCGTGGTCGAACGGCTCCAGCACCCTGAGCCTCTGCACCAGGGCGTACGGCTCCGTGATCTCGGCGTCCTACTCCTACTCCGGCCAGACCGAGGAGCGCTGCTGACATGAAGAAGCTGAGCGCCGTCGTACTCGCGGCCGCCGCGATCGGGATGACCTTCACCGGTGCGGCTCAGGCTGAGACGAACCCGAAGTGCCCGAGCGGTGTCACCCAGATCGGCTCCACCAAGGTCCTCAAGAGCGGCAGCGCGAACGTCGCCTCGATCAAGCAGTTCAAGGGCTGCGGCAAGAACTGGGGCTACATCTACGTCTGGGACTCGTGGAAGTCCGGTCACCCCGACTTCACCGCGTCCGTCGCGATCACCACGGGCGACGGCGACATCGACATCAACAACGGTCGGCGCGGTCAGCAGGAGGTGTGGTCGGACGGCGCGAACACGCTGCGGTTCTGCACCATGGCGCACGGCATCGTCGACCGGATGCAGGGCTTCACCAACGAGGTGTGCTGACGTGAGGGAGGCGGAGGGCGACCGCCGCATGGCCGCCCTCCGCATGGCCCCTTTTTGGGTGGCCTTCTAGTCCTTGTCCAGCACCGAGTCCTTCGAGGTCTCGCGCATGAACCCGTACACCAGCAACGAGATCAGCACGCACCCGGCGACGTAGTAGAAGAACACCGACTCCATCCCGGCCTGCTTGAACCACAGCGCCACGTACTCGGCCGTACCGCCGAAGATCGCGACGGTCAGCGCGTACGGCAGCCCCACGCCGAGCGCCCGGATGTTCGTCGGGAACAGCTCCGCCTTCACGATCGCGTTGATCGACGTGTAGCCGGTGACGATCACCAGGCCGCCCAGCATGAGCAGGAAAGCCGGGAACGCCTCGGACGTGCGAGCCAGCGTCGACAGCAGCGGCACCGTCGCGAGCGTGCCCAGCACACCGAACCCGAGCAGCAGCGGACGGCGGCCGATCCGGTCGGACAGCGCGCCGGCGATCGGCTGCAGCACCACGAACACCAGCAGCGCGGCGAAGTTGATCCAGCTGACGGTGGCGGCGTCGATCTTGCTGGTGTTCACCATGAACTTCTGCAGGTAGGTCGTGTACGTGTAGAACGCGACCGTGCCACCCAACGTCAGACCGACGACGAGCAGGCATTCCTTGGGGTGCTTCAACAACGCCTTGAAGGTGCCCTTTTCGGGGTTTTCCTTCTGCTTCTCGAAGTTCTCCGACTCGTCCATGCCGCGGCGCAGCCACATCACGACGATCGCACCGGTCGCGCCGATGACGAACGCGATCCGCCAGCCCCACTCCATCATCTCGGACTTGGCGAGGAACTGCTGCAGCACGATCTGCACGCCCAGCGCCACCAGCTGACCGGCGGTCAGCGTCACGTACTGGAAGCTGGAGTAGAACCCGCGGCGCGCGGGTGAGGCCACTTCGGACAGATAGGTCGCCGAGGTCGCGTACTCACCGCCGACCGACAGCCCCTGCAGCAACCGCGCCAGCACCAGCAGAACCGGCGCGGCCACCCCGATCGTCGCGTACGACGGGGTCAGCGCGATGATCAGCGAACCCAGCGCCATCAACGTGACGGAGAGCGTGAGTGCGGCGCGGCGTCCGTGCCGGTCGGCGTACCGGCCGAGCAGCCAGCCACCCAGCGGGCGCATGAGGAAGCCGACCGCGAACACCGCAGCGGTGTTGAGCAGCTGCGCGGTCTGGTCGCCCTTGGGGAAGAACGCGGCCGCGAAGTAGATGCTGAACGCGGTGTAGGCGTACCAGTCGTACCACTCGATCAGGTTGCCGACTGACCCGCGCAGCACGTTCGCCACCACTCGGCGTTCGGTGCTCTTGCCCTGAACCACTGTCATGGCCGACACGATCTCGATGCCGCCACACCCCTCACAACCTGGGCAGACTCTTCTTTACACTCGCTTAGGCGCGTCGACACGCACCGGAAACGACCATCTGGGGCGATACTTCTCCAATGCGGGTGCTGTTGGTCGAGGACGACGACGGTGTCGCCGACGCGCTGGTCGAGGCGCTGCGGGCGAACGGACACCGGCCTGCCCGCGTGCGCAGAGGCGCCGACGCGTTGATCGCGCACCGCGACGCCGACGTGGTCCTGCTCGACCTCGGCCTGCCCGACCAGGACGGCCTGGAGGTGCTGCGCAAGCTCCGCAAGATCGACCCGGTGCCGGTGCTCGTGCTGACCGCGCGCGGCGACGAACGGACGGTGGTGCGCGGGTTGCGCCTGGGCGCGGACGACTACCTGGTGAAGCCGGTGCGGCTGGCCGAGCTGCTGGCCCGCATCGACGCGGTGGCGCGGCGCAGCGCGGCCCGGTCGCGGGAGCCGGGCGACATCGTGCGGGTGTCCGATGTGGAGATCGACCTGCAGAGCCGTCAGGTGCTGGTCGGCGGGCGCGAGATCTCGTTGACCACCAAGGAGTTCGACGTGCTGGCGGTGCTGGCGCGCCGGCCGGGCACGGCGGTGAGCCGGCAGCAGCTGATGGACGAGGTGTGGGGCAACGCCTTCGTGGCGGTGTCGCGGACCCTGGACGTGCATCTGACCCAGCTGCGCGCCAAGCTCGACCGGCCGGGGCTGCTGCACACGATCCGCGGTTTCGGCTACCGGCTCGGTGAATAGATGCGGCAACGGCTTCTGTTGGTGCTGCTGCTCTTCTCGTTGTCGGCAGTCACCGCGTTCGCCGTGCCGTTGCTGATGAGCACCGCGTCCGAACGCACCCAGCAGTTCGTGATCAGCCGCACCGCCGACCTCGACCGCTTCGCCACCCTGCCCGCCGACGTCGTGGTGTCGGAGGCGTTGCGGTACCACGAGATCTACGGCGAGGAGGTCGTGGTCGTCAACGCGGCCGGCGAGCCCGTCGTCGAGGCCGGCATGTCCGTGGAGGACGTCTCCGCCCAGATCGACGCCGCGTTGCGCAACCAGCCCGCCGCGCCCGTGCCGACCGTCATGCCGTGGACCGGCGGCGACGTCCTGTTCGCCCGCCCCGTCGGCACCGGCACGAAGGTTGCGGGCGCGGTCGTGCTCCGGGCGTCCACGTCGGTGGCCGCGCTGGACGTGGCTCGGCGGTGGGCGATCGTGCTGGCAGGAGCGTTGCTGGCGGCCTGCGCGTGCGTGCTGCTGGCTCTCGTGGTCGCCCGCTGGCTGCTGCGGCCGTTGAAAGAACTCGATCGAGGCGTCCGCGCCGTCGCGGAGGGCCAGCGGCGCACGCACGTGGCCGACACCGCCGGGCCGGCCGAGCTGCGGGCGTTGTCCGAGTCGTTCAACCGCATGTCCGACGCCGTCGCCGAGGCCGCCGACCAGCAACGACGACTGATCGCCGACGCCTCGCACCAGCTGCGCAACCCGATGGCGGCGTTGCGGCTGCGCGTGGACATGCTGCCTTCCAACGGCTCGTTGCTCACCGAGGTCGAACGTCTGGAGTCGTTGCTGGACGGACTGCTCGCGCTGGCGTCGGCGGAGAGCACCGCCACCGAACGCGCGGCGGGCGGCGTCGAGCCCGAACTGGCCGATCTGCAGGTCGTGGCGCACGACCGCGTGGACGCGTGGCGGGCGGCGGCCCAGTCGGCGGGCGCGACGATCACCGTTGAGGATCGCGCGCCCGGTTTGGTGCGGTGCGCGGTGTCGGATCTGGCACAGGTGCTGGACGTGTTGCTGGACAACGCCATCAAGTACGGCGGCTCCGAGATCGCGGTCGTGTGCGACCGGGCGACGCTGGTCGTGCGGGACAACGGCCCTGGCTTGTCCAAAAAGGACATCAAGCACGCGACGGAACGGTTCTGGCGCGGCGACGACTCGCAGCGCGGCACCGGGCTGGGGCTGGCCATCGCGGAACGGATCGTGACGGCGCACAACGGAAAGCTGACGCTGCACACGAACGGCGGGCTGGTGGTCACGGTGGAACTGCCGAAGGAGCCGCTGCTGTGAAGCGTCGAACCTTCTTGCTGACCGTGCTCGCGCTGACCGCGTGCGGCACCAGCGAACCCAGCGGCACCATCACCATCGCGGGCGGCGAGCCAGGCGGCTTCTACAACGACTTCGCGGCCCTTCTCTCCCGCCTCTCCCCCAGCCCGCTGACCATCTCGCCCCTCCAGACCGGCGGCAGCGCGGACAACCTCAAACACCTCCGCGAACGCACCGCCGACCTCGGCCTCACGCTGAGCGACAGCGCCCACCTGGAACAGGGCATCGTCGCCCTGGGCCGCGTCTACGAGAACTACCTGCAACTGGTGGTCCTGGCCGACTCCCCGTACCGAACCCCGGCCGACCTGATCGGCAAGCCGGTGTCGCTCGGCGCCGCCGGCTCCGGCGCCGCACTGCAAGGCGAACGGCTCGCGTTGGGCGTGAAAGAAGAGCACTACCCGCTCCGCAACGCCATCGACGCCCTGAAAGCGGGCGAGATCGCCGCGCTGCTGTGGTCCGGCGGCGTCCCGACCCCGGAGCTCAACAAGGCGAGCGGCATCCGGTTGCTGCCGCTCGACAGCTTCCTGCCGAGGCTGCGGCAGGACTACGGCAAGGTCTACGAACGCGTGGACGTCCGCATGGGCGTGTACGGCTCGCAAGCCGACATCCCCACGATCGGCACGCCGAACCTGCTGGTGTGCCGGCCGGATCTCAGCGCCGAGTACGCGAGCGCCGTCGTGCGGCTGCTGGTCGCCAAGGCCGCGCAGCTCGTGCCGGACCAGGCGCTCGGCACCCAGTACCTCGACGTGCGCAGCCTCATCGACACGGGCAAAGTGCCATTGCATCCTGGCGCGGCGACGGAGTACCGGAGGTTGCACGGATGATCATCACGATGGCGTCGATCTCGCTGGACGGCTTCATGGAGGGGCCGGACCACGACATCAGCTGGCACCAGGTCGACGACGCGATGCTCGAGTACTTCAACGTCGAGCTCGCCAGGATGAGCCGGTTCATCGACGGCCGCCGCAACCACGAGACGATGCTCGAAGCGTGGCCGCACACCGACGAGCACCCCGAGTGGCCGCAGCCGATGCACGACTTCGGCCGGATCTGGCGGGAGATGCCCAAGATCGTCTACTCGCGGACGCTCCAGACCGCCGAGTGGAACACCGCGGTCAAGCGCGAGATCGACCCGGACGAGATCAGGGCCTTGCCAGGCGACAGCATGGTCGGCGGCTCGCAGCTGGTCGGGTCGTTCTTCGAGCACGACCTGATCGACGAGGTCCGCCTCTACGTCAACCCGGTCGCGCTCGGCAGCGGCACACCGTTCTTCAAGAAGCCGAACGCCCTGACGCTCAAGAGCACCAGGGCGTTCAAAACCGGCGTGGTGGAACTGATCTACGGAAGTCTCTGACCCAGCAGCAGAGCCGCCGCGGCCGCGAACATCGCCGTCATCGTGCCGAGCAACAGCCACGGCTTCGACGCGTCCGCCTGCTTCTTCTCGTAGCCGATCTGCTCGCCGAGCGTGTCGTACACCCGGCGCAGCTCCTCGGCGGAGGCAGCCTTGAAGAACTCGCCGCCGGAGATCTTCGCGATCTCCTTCATCGAGTCGTCGTCGACCGGCACGGACTGCTGCCTGCCCTCGATGTCCACCACGCCGTCCTCCGTGCCGAACGAGATCGTGGAGATCGGGATCCCGGCCTTCTTGGCGTCCTCGGCGGCGTCGAAGGCCTTGCGCGTACCCACGGTCTCCTTGCCGTCCGTCATCAGCACGATGCGGGCGGGCGGCGGGCCCTCGGCGCCACCGACGACCTTGCCGAACGAGTCGATCGACGCCATCGCGGCCACCAGCGCGTCACCGGTCGCGGTCGACTGCGCGAGCTTCAGCCCGTCGATCGACTGCGTGACGGCCGCACGGTCCGTCGTAGGCGCCACCAGCACGGTGGCCGAGCCGGCGAACGAGATCAGGCCGAGGTTGATGCCCGGCGTCAAACCCTCCGCGAACGACTTGGCGGCTACCTGAGCGGCCTCCAGACGCGACGGCTTGACGTCGGTGGCCTTCATCGACAGCGACACGTCGACCACGAGCATCACGGTCGCCCGGTTGCGCGGCACGCGTTGCTCGGACGTCGGGCCCGCCAGAGCCACGGTCAGCAACGCCAGAGCGGCCAGCAGGAACGCCGCCGGCACGTGCCGCGACCAACGCTCCCGTTTGGGCGCGACCTTCTCCAGCAGCTCCAGGTTGGTGAACCGCAGCACGCGCTTGCGGCGCATCCGCTGCACGAAGACATAGGCGGCCGTGAGCACAGCCACCGCGACCAGCAGCAGGAACCACCACGGGGCGACGAAGTTCGAGAAGCTCATGCGACACCCCCAGACCAGCGGCGCTTGCGCGCCACCACGAAACGAACGGTGTCCGCGATCCAGTCGGAATCGGTTCGCAGCACCAGATGCCCGGCCCCCGCCCGGCGCAGCCCCGCCGCCACGTCGGCCCGGTGTTCCGCGGCCGCCGCGTTGAACTCCTTGCGCAGCAACGCGGACGCGGTCACCTCGCGCTGCCGCCCGCTCTCCGGGTCGGACAGCACGACGGTGCCGACCTCCGGCAGGTCGACGTCACGCGGGTCGACGATCTCGATGGCGACGATGTCGTGCCGCGCGGACAACGCGCGCAGCGGACGTTGCCACTCCATGCCACCGAGGAAGTCCGAGATCACCACGATCAGGCCGCGCCGCCGCGGTGGCCTGCGCAGCTGTTCCAGCAACGCCGCCAGGTCGCCGCGGGTGCCCTCTTCCGCCCGCGGGATCTCGGCGATCTTGCGGATCATGCCGCGCGCGTACGCCAGCCCGCCGCGCGCCGGGATGCGGAGGTTCTCCGCGCCCGTCGAGACCGCGGCGCCGATGCGGTTGCCGCCGCCGCGCGTCAGGTGCGCGACCGCGGCCGTCGCGGCGATGACCAGGTCGCGCTTCTCGCAGGCCGCCGTGCCGAAGTCGAGCGACGGCGACAGGTCGATCGCCAGCCACGTCTCCAGCTCGCGGTCGGCGACCGTCTCGCGGATGTGCGGCACCGTCGTGCGCGCGGTGACCGCCCAGTCCATCCGGCGCACGTCGTCGCCGGGCTGGTACGTGCGCGCCTCACCCGGTTCGGTGCCCGGTCCCGGCACGAGGCCGAGGTGGTTGCCCTGCAGCAGGCCGTCGAGACGGCGCCGGACGTCGAGCTCCAGCATGCGCAGCGCGGCTTCCATCCGGACTCCGCGCAGGATCGGCGGCGCCCACGAGGGACGCTCCTTCTCCACCTTCTCGCGGCTCACTGCCTACCAGCCGGAACCGGCTGCTGCGGACGGGCCGACACCTGCGGCAACGGCACGATCTGCAGCACTCGCGTGATGATGTGGTCGATCGGCACGCCGTCGGCCAGGGCGTCGTAGGAGAGCACCAGGCGGTGGCGCAGCACGTCCGGCACCACGTCCACGACGTCCTGCGGCAGCACGTAGTCGCGGCCGCGGACCAGCGCCAGGCCACGGGCGGCGGCGATGATGCCGAGCGACGCACGCGGCGAGGCACCGTAGGCGACCCAGCCGGCGACGTCGGTGAGGCCGTGCTCGCCGGGCGCGCGGGTCGCGATCACCAGGCGCACCACGTAGTCGACGAGCGCGTGGTGCACGAAGACGCGCGACGCCACGCCCTGCAGGCGCACCAGCTCCTCGGGCGAGAGGACCTGGTTCGGCGTGGGCGCCTCGACGCCCATGCGGTAGACGATCTCGCGCTCTTCCTCGGCCGTGGGGTACTCGACCTGGATCTTGAACAGGAACCGGTCGCGCTGCGCCTCCGGCAGCGGGTACACGCCCTCGTTCTCGATCGGGTTCTGCGTCGCCAGCACCAGGAACGGGTTCGGCATCGGGAACGTCCGGCCGCCGATCGACACGTGCCGCTCGGCCATCACCTCGAGCATCGCCGACTGCACCTTGGCGGGCGCGCGGTTGATCTCGTCGGCGAGCACGAAGTTCGCGACGACGGGGCCGAGCTCGACGTCGAACGCCTCGCTGGACTGGCGGTAGATGCGGGTGCCGAGGATGTCGGCGGGCACCAGGTCAGGCGTGAACTGCACGCGGCTGAACGAGCCCCCGACGACGCGGGCGAACGTCTCGACGGCGAGCGTCTTCGCGACACCCGGCACACCTTCGAGCAGCAGATGGCCCTTGGCCAGCAGACCCACGAGCATCCGCTCGACGAGCCGGTCCTGGCCGACGATGACCCGCTTCACCTCGAACACGGTGCGTTCGAGCAGCTGGGCGTCACGAGCCGGGGTGACGGGCGCCGATGCGTTCGGCGTTGCCTCGGCGGCGGGCTCGGTCACGTGCGGGCCTCCATGCGGAACAGGGTTTACCGATAGTGGAACAGTCTTACTCTTCGCCTGTTCAACCGCTGTGAAGGGTGTCCAGGTCGGCAGGCGTGTCGACGTCCCGCGCCTCACCGGGCAAAGCGGACACCTCCACGGGGTTCAACGCCTGGAGAGTCTTGCGCAACGGCTGGTTCTGCGGATCTTCAGGTAGGGCCTGGCGCAGCTCAGCCGCGTTCCAGCAGCCGATCAGCCACTGCGTGCGATCGTCTTTGAGCACAGCGTTGCGGCCCGTCGCCCTCAGCCTCGTGATCGTGTCTTTGGTGATTCCCGGTTGATCCACGGCAAGAACCGCGACCCACTCGGCGGTGACGTGAGCGAGCCCTGCCGCCAGTCCGGCCAGCGGTCCACCACCAGGTGGATCTTCCCGCGCCCAGACGATGTTCGGGACGTCTTTCTCCGGCCCCACAACGACGATCTCGCCCGCATCATCCACAACGGACAGAACGTGGTCGAGCAGCGTTGCGTCCCGATAGGACAGTGCGGCCTTGTCGACGCCACCCAGCCGTTCACCCTTGCCACCGGTGAGGATGATCGCCGCGTACGTCATGCCCTGCTCCTGATGTGCGCGGCAACACCTTCCAGGAACAGGTGCAGACCGAAGTCGAAGTCGGCCCCGAGGTCCTCGGCCCGGACCACGTCGTCGAGGTCGAACACGCCGGACTCGATGATCTCGGCGAGCGCGGGCATCGCGCGGGGGTCGACGATCTCGCGCAGCCGCTGCCCGTACTGGTGGTTGAACTGGGCGGGGTCGTTCTCGAAGCCCTGGGCCAGCGTGCCGATCAGCCGCGCCTCACCCTGCGCGAACGTCGACAGGCCCATCACGACACCGATCTTCTCCGCCGGCTCCAGCGGGACGTCTTCGAGGGCGGTGAGCGCGCTGTCGAGCCAACGGAGGTTCTTCGGACCCACCGGCGGACCGCTGATCGGGATCTGCAGGAACCACGGGCGCCTGCGAATGGCCACGAGCACCGCTTTCGCCCAGAACCCGAGCTTGTCGCGCCAGTCGCCGTCCGGCAGCGGAGGCGGCTCCTCCATCGCCGAGTCCCACATCAACGCAAGCAGCTCGTCCTTGCTCTTCACGTGCCGGTACAGCGCCATCGTGGCGTTGCCCATCTCCGCCGCGACGCGGGCCATCGACACGGAAGCGAGCCCCTCGGCGTCCGCGATCGCGATGGCGGCCCGCGTGATGTCGGCGGCGTCGATGGTCGGCTTGCGCCCCCTTTTCATACCCCCTAGTCAAACAGATGCGTATGCCATACGCTAATTCAGGTTTTGCGTATGAGGTACGCATAAAAGGGGGTTCGATGATCGTCGAGACGGACGGCCTGACGAAGAGGTACGGCGCACAGACCGTGCTCAAGGGCCTGGACCTGAAAGTGGCGGAGGGGTCGGTGCTCGCGTTGCTGGGGCCGAACGGCGCGGGCAAGACGACCACGATCCGCATCCTGAGCACGCTGACCAGGCCGGATGGCGGCACGGCGCGCATCGACGGGTTCGACGTGGTGCGGGAGGCGGCGAAGGTGCGCGGCGTGATCAGCCTGACCGGCCAGTACGCGGCCGTGGACGAGGAGCAGACCGGCCGGGAGAACCTGGTGATGATCGCGCGGCTACGCCGTTTCTCCCGCTCAGCGGCACGAACGCGGTCGGCGGAGCTGCTGGAGCGGTTCGACCTGGTGGACGCGGCGGACCGGCGGGTGAAGACCTGCTCCGGTGGCATGCGACGCCGGCTGGACCTCGCGATGAGCCTGGTCGCGCGGCCGCGGCTGCTGTTCCTGGACGAACCGACGACCGGACTCGACCCGGTGAGCCGCACGACGATGTGGGACGCGATCGGCGACCTGGTGCGCGACGGCGTGACGATCTTCCTCACCACGCAGTACCTGGAGGAGGCCGACCGGCTCGCGGACCGGATCGTGGTGCTGCACAACGGTGGCGTGGTCGCGGACGGCACCGCCGACGCGCTCAAGAACCAGGTCGGCGGGACCCGGCTCGACCTCGACTTCGCCAGTGCGGCCGACGCCGGGCGCGCGGAGGCGTTGCTCGGCGGCGTGCGGACCGAGTCGCGGCTGAGCGTGCCGTCCGACGGCAGCGCGACGCACGTGCACCGCGTGCTGGACGACCTGTTGGCCGCCGGTGTGCGCACGGAACGGGTGTCCACCCACCGCCCGACGTTGGACGACGTGTTCGTGGCGGTGGCGGCATGACCGGAACGCTCACAATGGTCGGCCGCAGCGTGCGGTTGAGCCGGCGCGCCCTCGACACGCTGCTGATGTCGATCCTGCTGCCGGTGATGATGATGGCGCTGTTCGTCTACGTGTTCGGCGGCGCCATCGCCATCGGAACGTCCTATGTGAACTACGTGGTGCCCGGAATCATCGTGCTGTGCACCGGTTACGGCGCCACGTCGACCGGCATGTCGGTGGCCGACGACATGAAGAAGGGCGCCGTCGACCGGTTCCGCTCGATGCCCATCAGCAGCTTCGCCGTGTTGACCGGGCACGTCACCGCGTCCGTGGCCCGCAACGCCCTCGCCACGGTGATCGTCGTGCTCGCGGCCGTCGGGATGGGGTTCCGGCCGTCGGCAACCGTGCTCGACTGGGTGCTCGCGATGGGCTTGCTGCTGCTGTACGTGCTGGCGTTGTCGTGGCTCGCCGCGGGTGTGGGCGTCATCGCGCGGTCGGTGGAGTCGGCGAGCGTGTTCAGCTTCTTCATGCTGTTCCTGCCGTACCTGAGCAGCGCGTTCGTGCCGACCGCCACCATGCCGGCGGCGCTGCGGGTGATCAGCGAGCACCAGCCGATCACCCCGATCATCGAGACGGTGCGGGCGTTGCTGACCTCCGCCCCGGCCAGTTCCGGCTGGCTCGCGCTGGCGTGGGCGGGCGGGTTGCTGGTGGTGGCCTTCTCGTTGGCCACCTGGCTGTTCCGGCGGATCAGCTCCCGTTGAGGTGCAGGGCGTCGAGGCGGGTGAGCTCCTCCGGAGTGAGCTGGAGTTCGCCCGCTTCGATGTTCTGCCGCAGGTGTTCTGGATCGCCGGTGCCGGGGATGACGAGCACGTGCGGTCCCCTGGCGAGGGTCCACGCCAGGCGGACCTGGGCCGGACTCGCGTTGTGCGCGCGGGCGATCTCGGTGACCTCGTCGTCCTCGGTCGACGTGCCGGCCTCCTTGTTGGCTCCGGCGAGCGCGAAAAATGGCACGAACGCGACGCCGCGCTCGCCGCACACGCCGACGAAGTCGTCCTGCTCGGGGTGGTGGCCGAGGCCGTACGAGTTCTGCACGCACACCACCGGAGCGATCTGCTGCGCCTGGTCGAGGTGGTGCGGCTTGACGTTCGACAGTCCGAGGTGCCGGATCAGGCCCTGCTGTTGGAGTTTCGCGAGCTGCTCGAAGTGCGGGGTGATGTCGTCGAGCCCGCTGACCCGCAGGTTCACCACGTCGAGGTGGTCGCGGCCGAGCTGCCGCAGGTTCTCCTCGACCTGGCCCCTGAGCTGCTGCGGTGTGGCGAGCGGCAGCCACTCCCCCTGCGGCGTCCTGCTCGGCCCGACCTTGGTGACGATCACCAGGTCGTCCGGGTACGGCGCGAGCGCGCTGTTGATCAGCTCGTTCGCCGACCTCGTGGCGGAGAAGTAGAACGCGGCCGTGTCGATGTGGTCGACGCCCAGCTCGACCGCCAGCCGCAGCACCTCGATCGCCTGTTCCCGGCTGCGCGGCCGGGCGTTCGGGTCGAGCGCGGCCCCGGTCTGCGGCAGTCGCATCGCGCCGAAGCCGATCCGGTGCACGGTGAGGTCACCCAGTCGCCACGTCATTCCGTCCACTGTGCCAGCCTGGTGGGGTGTTCACTCTCGCCGAGGCCCAAGTCGAACTCGCCAAGCTCCTGCCGGTGCTGGACGAGATCGTGCGCCTGCGCGCCGACGCCGCCGAGCTCGCCGTCGGGTCGTCCGCACTGGGCGGGCTGCCGGAGTTCAAGGCCGCGCAGGCCCGGCTGGACGAGCTGATGGAAACCGTGCAGCAGACCGGGGCCGAGCTGAAGGGCTTCGCGCCGTTGCTGGTCGACTTCCCGTCGGAACGCGACGGTGTGCCGGTGCTGTTGTGCTGGCTGGAGGGTGACCGGACGCTCGGCTGGTACCACCGCGCCGACGTGGGGTTCGCCGGCCGACGTCCGCTCTAGGGCGCCAGGAAGCCCGCGATCAGCAGCACGCTGATCAGGCCGGTTATGAGTCCCAGCGCCGCCAGGTAGTGCTTCGCGGTGGTGCGGCCGGGCATGCGGTGCAGGATGATGCCCGCCGCCAGCGTCAGCACACCGGCGATCGGTGCCAGCGCGCGCCACGCCTTGTCCCACGTGAACGGCAGGTAGATGTCCGCGCCGTACAGCGACAGGATCAGCGCGGGCAGGCCGAGTCCGGCGGCGGCCGCGGCCGCGAGCATGTTGAACCGTTGCTGCGCCTCGCCTTCCTGTGCCACGGCGAAGGTGGAGACGCTGCCCAGCAACGACTGCAGGCGGGTGAGCTCGTCGCCGAGCTCGACGTCCATGGCCTCGCAGTGCCGCAGCACAGCTGGGAGCTTGCTCTCGCGCAGCGTGACTCGGGCGTGGTCACGGGCACGGCTGAACGCGATCGACAACTCCAGCAGCTGGGCCATCACCATGCGCAGCGCGGTGCTCTTGCGCTGTGCCAACAGGTCCGCCACCTGACGTTCCATCTCGTAGCGAAGACCCCGCAGGTCCGCGACGGCGTTGCGCGACCCCTCGGTGATGGCCTTCGCGATGACGCCTGCCCGGCCGCTCTCGGGGATCGGGTGGGCGGGTGCTTCAGCAGCTCGGCGACGTCGTCGCCGTTCCACGGATCCCGGTGCCAGCCGCCGTTCTCGCTCCAGGCCGCGCGCACGGACACGTCGATCCGCTCGCCGTCGGTGCACGCCTGCCCGACGAGCACTCGGCGCACCCCGCCGTTCGTGACCCGTACGAACGGCACGCAGTCCAGACTGTCCAGGCCGTCCTTCACCACCTGCACGGCCACCTGCACGCCCAGATCCGGGTCCGCGGGATCGCCCGCCAGCACGCGTAAGTCCACGTCGTGATCTTCGCACGGTGACCAGATCCGTCCGGTCCTCGGCCGGGTCGTGCCTGTTTCGCGGTGCTCGGGTTGGCGAGGCTTGTGTTCATGAAGCGAGCATTGATCGTCATCGACGTGCAGGAGTCGTTCCGCCAGCGGGCCAACTGGGCCGAGACGTCCAACCCGGACGTCGTGGGCAAGGTGAACCAGCTGGTCGACATGTCGCGTGACGCCGGCGATCTGGTGGTGTGGGTGCTGCACTCCGAGCCCGGCACCGGCGACGTGTTCGACCCCGCGCTCGGGCACGTGCGGCTGATCGACGGCCTCAAGCCCCTGGACGACGAGCCGCTGTTGACCAAGACGTCGCACAACGCGTTCACCACGACGAACCTGCAGCAGACGCTCACGCAGCACGGCGTGCGGGAACTGCTGGTCAGCGGCATCCGGACCGAGCAGTGCTGCGAGACGACCGCGCGGGTGGGGTCGGATCTCGGGTTCGACATGACGTTCGTGACGGACGCGACCGCCACCATGCCGATCGAGCACTGGCGGACCGGGAAGGTGCTCGGCGTCGAGGAGATCATCGAGCGGACCGAGTACGCGCTGGCCGGTCGATTCGCGCGGATCTCGGATGTCGCTACGCTGACCGGATCGTGACCAGAGTCGTCTTTCTGCTCGTACCGGGAGTGCACCTGCTCGACCTCGCGGGGCCGGCGCAGGTGTTCTCCAGCGCGGCCGACCTCGTGGGCGGCTACGCGCTGTCCTACGTCGGCGACTCGGAGTCCGTGCCCAGCCATCAGGGCGTGCCGCTGGGCGCGACCACCGAGTTGCCCTCTCTCGACGTGCACGACCTCGTCTTCGTACCGGGATGGCGCTCGCCGAAGATCGCCGGGACCGGACCGTTGAGTGCGCGCGCGTTGGCGTGGTTGTGCGCGCACCACGCCAACGGAGGCACGGTCGCGAGTGTGTGTGCCGGTGCAGACATCTTGGGCCGCGCCGGTCTGCTCGACGGCCGCCGTTGCACCACACACCACGAACTGCAGGACGAACTCGAACGGCGCTACCCGCGCGCACGGGTGGTCCGCGACGTTCTGTTCGTTGAGGACGATCGGGTCGTGACGTCCGCGGGCATCGCGAGCGGCATCGACCTGGCGTTGAACCTCGTCGCTGTCAGACACGGACCGGCTGTTGCCGCCGCGATCGCACGCACGATGGTCGTCTACGCGCGCAGGAACGGTGACGACCAGCAGGCGAGCGTGCTGCTGCGGTACCGGTCGCACGTCAACGAGACCGTGCACCGCATTCAGGACGTCATCGAGTCACGCCTCACCGACCGGCTGTCGTTGGCAGAACTGGCCGTTGCCGCGGGATGCAGCGAACGAACCGTGACGCGCCTGTTCGGCCGTGCGACGGGCATGACGCCGTTGAGGTACCAGCAGGCGTTGCGCGTCGAACGGGCCGAACATCTCATCGGACAAGGCGCCACAGTGGAGACCGCCGCCCGCAACGTCGGCTTCGAAGACGCCCGCATGCTGCGCCGGCTGCGTTCGCGCTGAAAACTGTCAGACCCGAGGCATAGTGTGACCCGCGTGACGACTCTGGCGAACCGCCCCAACACCGCATTGCTCGTGATCGACGTCCAGAACGGCGTGGTGAACCACGCCCACAACCGCGACGAAGTCGTCGCCAACGTCGCCACCCTCGTCGACAAGGCCCGCGCCGCCGGCGTCGACGTGGTGTGGGTGCAGCACAGCAACGCCGAGCACATGCCCGAGGAGTCCGACGGCTGGCAGTTCGTGCCGGAGCTGAAGCTCGCCGAGGGCGAACCGGTGGTGCACAAGACGTACGCCGACTCCTTCGAGGCCACCGACCTCGAGGAAGTCCTGGCGCGCAAGGGCATCGGCAGCCTCGTGGTGGCCGGCGCGCAGACCGACGAGTGCATCCGCTCGACCCTGCACGGCGCGATCGTCCGCGGCTACGACGCCCTGCTGGTGAGCGACGCGCACACCACGGAAGACCTGTCCGAGTACGGCGCCCCCACTCCGGACAAGGTCATCGCGCACACCAACCTCTACTGGGAGAACCACACGGCGCCCGGCCGCGCGGCGGGCGTGGTCAAGACGGAGGACGCCTTCAAGCCCGCGTGAGCAGGTGGCGAGTGGGGCTGTAGTCGATCTTCCAGTCCTCGTGGACGCCGCATGCGCCGCAACCGAGGCACCGCAGCCCGACGCTCACCCAGCGCACCTCGCCGTCCGGACGGCAGGACAGCCCGAGCACGGCGGCGAACTCCTCGCCGCCGCACGGGCAGGCGCACTCCTCCGCGCCGTCGTCCTCCCAGAACTCGGCGGAGTCGGCCAGGAACTCCGCCGTGCTACAACGGACGCACCTCCGGCGCACCGCACACTCCTCGGTCACCTGCACCTCGAACGTCCGGCCGCCACAACCACCGCACACCGACTCGACGACCTGCGTGACCTCGTAGCCGCCTGCTCGGAAGTCGCGGACGTACTCGTCGAGCGTCACCGCGCGAGCCGGTTGATCTCGTCGCTGCGCAGCACCTTCGCCGCCTCGGCACCCTTGGCCAGCGCCACCACGGCGCGGCCGAGTTCGTCGGTGCTCGTGACGAACTTCGGCGCCACCCTGCGCAGCAAGGGGAGCAGCCACGAGGTCCACGAGTAGACGTACCGGTAGATCCGGGTCCGCGACGTGATGCCGTGCCGGGGTTGGATGAAGCCGGGCCGGATGACGAAGACCCGCCGGTCCAACGCCAGCAGCTCGTTCTCCGTCCGGCCCTTCACCCGCGCCCACATCGTCTTGCTGTCGGCGTTCGCGCCCTCGCCGGACACGTACACGAACGTGCCGCCGACGACCCGCGCCGCCTCAAGCGCGTAGTCGTGCGTCACGGGCGTGTACTCGGCCTCGGTCAGACCGGCCGACGTCAGGCCCATGCAGTAGAAGCACGCGTCGGCGTCGGCCACCTGCGGCGCAATCGGTGTGAGGTCACCGAAGTCCGCGTGCACGACGTGCTGCAGCTTCGGATCGGTCACCGCCAGAGCAGACCGCCCCACCGTCACGACCGAGTCGACCTCGGGGTCGAGCAGACACTCGCGCAGCGCGCCCTGGCCCACCATGCCGCTGGCACCGAACACCACGATCTTCACACCACAAAGCTAGTCCGCCACCACACTGAGTGCATGAAGCGGACCTTGTACCGACGCGCGCCGGGCCCGGTGCCCGACCTGCCGCAGAACCTCCGCACCGTCAACGACGAGGACGACGCCGCACTCGCCGACCTGATGGAACGCGCCTATGCCGGCACCATCGACGAACAGCTCGGCGGCAACAGCGACGGTGCCGTGGAAATCGCGAGCTGGCGGCCGACCGCCGTGCCGGACGCGAGCTTCGTCGTCGACGAGGACCAGCTCGTGGCCGCCTCGCTGATCTCCAGGCACGGCAACGACTTCTGGCTCGGGTACGTGATCACGCACCCGGAGTGGAAGGGCCGCGGCCTCGGCACCGCGGTCGTCGCGGCCTCCCTGCGCGCCCTCGACGCCCCGGTCCTGGCGGCAGTCACCGACGGCAACACACCGTCAGAGCGACTCCTCACCACGCTCGGCTTCACGCCAGTGCCGCGCTGACCCGCTGCTCGTCCCCGGTCGCCAGCAGGTCCAGCAGCGCACCCCGCAGCAACGCCAGCTCCCGAGTGCGCGTAGCCAGTCCGTCAGCCGTGTCGCGCACGTCTGCCGGTTGAGAAGCGCGCAGCACCTCCAGCCAGTCCTCCACGGTCGCGCGCGCGAAGCCGGCCCACGGCCCGTCGGGCTCCACGAGTGAGCGTGCGTACGCCTCCAGCCACAACGTGAGCAACGGCCGATGAGCGGGCGCCGACAGCCACGCCCACAGCCGTGCGACGACCCCGGGCCCAACCCCGATGTCGGCGAGCAGCGCCAACTCGTCCGCGCGAGCGCGCGCCAGCAACGCCCTGACCAGGCCTTCCTTGCTGCCGAACAGGTAGAGCAGCACGCGCGTGCTCGACCCGATGGCCGCCGCCAACGGGCGCAGCGACACGTCCGCCAGGCCGTGGGTGAGCACGTACCGGTAGGCGGCTTCGAGCAGTTCGGTCTCCCGCGCGGACGGCATGGCCACTATTCTCGCATTACTGAAACAGTCGTGTCAGTGGAGGGAACCCATGCTGATCCGCCCGCTCGACCGGCCCGGCGACCTGGGCTGGGTGGTCCAGGCCCACGGCGAGCTCTACGCCTCCGAGTTCAACTGGGACACCTCGTTCGAGGCACTGGTCGCCAAGATCGTCGGCGACTACGCGGCGGACCACGACTCCAGGGAAGCCGCCTGGATCGCCGAGCTCGACGGCGAACGCGTCGGATGCATCTTCTGCGTGCGAGAAGACGACAAGACCGCAAAGCTGCGCGTGCTGCTCGTGCACCCCGACGCACGAGGCCACGGCGCGGGCACCAAGCTCGTCGACACGTGCATCCAGTTCGCCAAGAACGCCGGATACCAACGCATGGTGCTGTGGACGGTCGACGGCCTGACATCAGCCAGGAAGATCTACGAGGCGCACGGGTTCGAACTCAAGGAGAAGACCCCGCAGCACAGCTTCGGCCACGACGTGATCGGCCAGCTCTGGGCCAGAGACCTCTAGGCGAAAACCGGTCCAGCCGGTGGTCGACGAACGCTGCTTCAGCTACGTCGTCCTGGGAACCAAAGGTCGTGCCCGCCGACCTGCACCGCGGAATTCCACCCCTGACCTGCGGATTTCATGATCGTCGCATAGTCGTGCAACAGCGTGCTGACAACTTCCTCTCAGCAACATCGACACCACCCAGAGGGGAACCAAGCATGAAGCACACCGCTCGTGCGATCGTCGGCTTCACGGCCGCCGGGCTCGCAGCCATGTTGGGACTGGGCAGCGCCCAGGCCGCGGCCGGCAACTACCACATCGAGAGCCGGACCTGCAACGTCGAGGACGCCGGCACGGACTCCCGCGTCGAGGTTCGCCTGAACGGCACCGCCACCTCCTCGGGCTGGATCCTGCTGGACAACTCCGGCGACGACCGGGAGCGCGGCCGCACGGACGTCTACGACAAGACGCTGAGCAACCTCGGCACCGTCACCTCGGTCGACATCTACTTCGCCAACAACGACGACAGCCCGCACTGGTGCCTCGAGGAGTTCACCGTCCGCACGCCCACCGGCGTGACGACGATCCACCCGTTCCACAACTGGCTCACCAGGGTCTACTCGAAGACCAGCCCGCTGCGCCTCAACGCGGCCTGACCAGGCCACCCCGGTGGGCCGTCCGCGCGACGGCCGCCGGGGTTCCGGCACGTGCTCTGACCTGCTGATTTCATCGATGGGGAACCAACCATGAAGCTCGCAGCTCGTGCGTTCGTCGGCATCATGGCCTGGGCACTCGCCACCGTCATGGCGATGACGACTGCCCAGGCCGCACCGGCGGTGTACACCATCCAGCTCGTGACCTGCGACGTCGTGGACGCGCGCACCGACGCCCGAGTCGAGGCCCGGCTGAACGGCGACATCTCCAGCGGGTGGCTCGTCCTCGACCACGGGGACGACCCCCACGAGAGCGGCTGGACCGACTCGTACACCTTCACCATGCAGCGCTTGGGCCCGATCAGGTCAGTCGACATCGCGGTCAACCCCAACGGTGACCCCTGGTGCCTCGAAGAGGTCATCGTGCGCGGCCCGGACGGCGTGACCGTCCACCCGTACCACAACTGGCTGATCCGGCAGTACCCGAAGTGGTCCCCGCTCCGCCTGCAGGCGGTCTGATCCAGGCTCCCGGTGGCACGTCCGTCGGACGGGTCACCGGGTTTCACAGCATGCGCGTCACGTACGGCATGATCCCGCCGTACCGCACGGGCGAAATCCGCACCACAGCCCCGGAATGCGGCGCCTCGACCATCATGCCGCCGCCCAGGTACAACGCCACGTGCGTACCGCCGCCGGGACCCCAGAAGATCATGTCGCCCGGCGCCATCTGCGACAGCGGCACCTTGCGGCCCGAGTTGTACTGATAGCCGCTGTAGTGCGGCAGATAGACGCCGACTCCGGCGAACGCGTACATCATCAGCCCCGAGCAGTCGAAGCCGATCTTGCGGTAGTCGCCGTACGAGTCGGCCACGCCACCGTCACGAACGCCATAAGTGGGCCCGTTGTAGTTGCCACCGCCCCACGCGTAGATGACACCGCGCTGCGCCAACGCCCGGTTGATGACCGTCTGCACGCGACTCCCAGACGGCGCGGCGGCAGCCACGGGCCGTTGCGGAGCAGGCGCCTGGGCAGCAGCCGCAGCGGCCGCAGCCCGACGAGCGTTCTCTTCTTCTTCGCGCTTCTTCGCGTCGACCCACTGGTCGTACTGACGTCGTTGCGCCTCAAGGCCGTTGACCTCACCGCGCGCAGCGACGAGCTCACGTTCGACAGCGTCCTTGTTGGACTGCAGCTCGGAAGTCGCGGCCGCCTGGGCGTTGTGCGCGTCCGCGGCCACCTGCTGCGCCTGCTCGGCCACCTTCTTGGCCTCGTCGGCGGCAGCCTGCTTCGACTCGGCCTTCTGCAGCGCTGCCCGCGCGGCGGCGTCGAGGTTCGCGGCGGTGCCCTGGTCGCGGGTCACCTGGTCCAGCCGGTTCAGGCTGGACGACGACACGGCCTCCAGCAGCTGGGCACGCGCGAGCAGGTCCTCCGGCGACTTGGCGCCGAAGTACGCGGAGAACGAACCGACCGTGCTGCCCTGCGCGTAGGAAGCGGCCGCGAACTCGTCCAGCGCCCGACGGCTCTCCTCAACGGCCTTGGAGGCGGCATCGGCCTGCACCCGCGCGGCCGTGGCCTCCCGGCGAGCAGCCTCGGCCTCCGAGATCGCCGTCTCCAGGTCGACGCGGGCCTTGTTGGCGAGCTCGCGCTTGTAGGCGACGTCGTCCATCAGCTCTTGCAGGCGTGACTCGGCCTGGGTCAGCCGGCCGGTCAGCTCGCCCACGCGGGCGGCCTTCGCGTCGGCCTCCGCCCGTGACGCCGAGATCTCGGAGTCGCTCGGGTTCGGAGGGGGCGGCGGCACGGCATTGGCGGTCCCCGTGAGGACAGCCGTCAGGAACACCAACACGGCGGAGAGTCGTGTCAACACTGGACATCACCTCCGACCGCATTAGACCAATCAGACTCATTCGGCGCATCCGGAACTAACGCACCGTCAACCACACGTGTCCCAGTGGAACACGCGCGGTGGTCCTTTTGGGACGATCGGAGTCCGGCGTGTCGCACGACTGGGCTAGCGGATCAGATCCGTGACGCGGGCCAGGCGCGAGCACTGCTCACGTTCTTCGGGTCGATCCACGAGACGTGCCACCGCTTCGACCATTCCACCTGGCGGGAGTGTCACATCGGAGCCGTGGTCCGATCCCCTCGCGCAGTCCATGCACGCCGTGTCCACCTAGGACTCATCGGGACAAGTCGGACGTTCTCGCAGCGCGCCACCCAGCCAGGAGATCTCACAGGTGGCGGCCGGCTGGTGGCCCGCCAGCAGCCTGGCCAGGTCCGGGTGGCGCGCACCCACTAGTTCACGCCGCGGTCGCGCCCCGCCCAGTACGGCTCGCGCAGCTTGAACTTCTGGATCTTGCCGGTCGCCGTGCGCGGGATCGAGTCGCGGAACTCCACCGACGTCGGCGCCTTGTACCCGGCGAGCCGCTCCTTGCAGTGCTTGATCAGGTCCGCTTCCGTGACATCACCGGAGCGCACGACCAGCGCCTTGATCGTTTCACCCCACTTCTCGTCGGGCACGCCGATGACCGCGACCTCCGCGACGGCCGGGTGCGAGAACAGGCAGTCCTCCACCTCGATCGACGACACGTTCTCGCCGCCGGTGATGATCACGTCCTTCTTGCGGTCCGAGATCGTCAGGTAGCCCTCGTCGTCGAAGAAGCCGCCGTCGCCGGTGCGGAACCAGCCGTCCTCGATCGCGTCGGAGGTCGCCGAGGGGTTTTCCCAGTAGCCCTCCATCACCACGTTCGACCGCGCCAGCACCTCGCCGTCCGCGGAGATCCGCAGCTGTGCGCCCAACGCCGGCGCGCCCGCCCGCGACTGCTTGCGCGCCTTTTCCTCACCTGAAGGACCAGGCTGGGCCCGGTTGAAGGTGAGCAGCGGCGCCGTCTCGGTCAGGCCGTAGATCTGCAGGAACTCCCACCCAAGCTCCTCGGTCACGCGCTGGATCGTGCGCGAGGGCGGCGGCGCACCGGCGCACACGATCCGTACGCGGTCACGGCCGGGAATCTCGCCGTCCCACGACGCAGCAGCGTCCAGCACGGCGTTCCACACGGCCGGTGCGCCGCACATCAGCGTGACGCCGTGGTCGCGCACACGGCGCAAGATCTCGGCACCGTCCACCTTGCGCAGCACCACCTGCGGCACGCCGAGGCCCGCGAGACCGAACGGCATGCCCCAGCCGTTGCAGTGGAACATCGGCAGGACGTGCATGTACACGTCGCCCTCCCACGCACGTGTGTGCATGGCGAACGTGACCGCGTTCAGCCAGATGTTGCGGTGCGTGAGCTGCACGCCCTTGGGCCGTGCGGTGGTGCCGGACGTGTAGTTGATGGTCGCGGTCGCGTCCTCCGAGGGCGCGCTCCACGGCCGTGGCTCCACATCGAACCGGAGCAGCGACTCCGACTCCTCACCGAACGTGACCCGGTGCCGCGCCGTCACGTCGTCCAGCGACAGCTCCGGGTCGACGAACAACGCCGACGCGCCGCTGTGCTCGACGATGTACTTCACCTCGTCAGGGCGCAGGCGGAAGTTCACCGGCACGCAGATCCGCCCGCTGCCGGGCACGGCGTGCAGCAGCTCCAGCAGCCGCGCGGAGTTGTGGCTGACGACGGCGATCCGCTCGCCCTCGCCGATGCCCAGTGCGTCGAACCCGGCCTGCCACGCGCGCACACGGGTCGCCATCTCCGCATACGTCGTCGTCTCGACCGGCTTGGCCGGCTGGTCGGGTTCGTCGATGGTCGCGGTCGTCGCTCCGAACGCGAACGATGCCCGGTCCAGGAAGTCCGTGGTGATCAGCGGTACGCGCATGGGATCGACCCTACGACCACGTACTCGGATCTCCCCAGGACGAGAATCGGCCTCCCCCGGATGGAGGAACGGAGCTGAGGTCGGGCAGCACCTCGCCGACCGGTTCGTGCAGGACAACGGCCGCCAACGCGTCGTACGGCGTCGGTTCGGCGTTGCAGATGATCACCTGGGCACCGGCGCGCGCAGCCAGCGGAACGAGCCCGGCGGCGGGCTGCACGGACAGCGACGTTCCGGCCACGAGCAGCACGTCGCAGTCGAGCGCGGCGAGCCGGGCGCGGCGCAGCACCTCGCCGTCGAGCTCCTGCCCGAACGAGATCGTGGCGGACTTGAGGACGCCCCCGCACCGCAGGCAACCCGGCTCCGGCTCGCCCTCGGCGACGCGCTTCAACGCGTCGCGCATCGGGCCCGTGGCACCACATCCGAGGCAGACGGTCGCGTGCAGCGTGCCGTGCAGCTCCAGCACCCGGTGCGGGTCGGAGCCGGCTTTCTGGTGCAGGCCGTCGATGTTCTGCGTGACGACGGTGCGCAGCCGCCCGGATCGTTCCAGCTCCACCAACGCCTTGTGCGCCGGATTGGGCTTCGCCGTCCACACGGGACTGTCGAGCCGCGTCCGCCAGGCCAGCCGGCGCACTTCGGGATCGGAGAGGTAGGCGTCCAACGAAGCGGTGCGCCCGGCGTCGGCGTCTCGCGTCCACAACCCGTCCGGGCCGCGGAAGTCCGGGATGCCCGAATCGGTGGAGACGCCGGCGCCGGTCAGCACCGTGATCCGGTGTGCGGACGCGACCAGCGCCCGTGCCGCTGTGCACGCCTGCGAAGCCATCGGTTCACACTAGTCCGGTGCGCAGCGCAGTGGGAGCCGCCATCGCGGCAGTGGGCCTGATCACTTCCATCACCGGAACCTTCTTGCCGTGGCTCAAGTCCGGCATGACCACGAGGGACAGTTACGAGGTGCTTTCGCTGCGTGATCTGGCCGGGTTGGACGGGGTGGCGGGCAGCGTCGTCACGTCCATCTGGGTTGGTCTCACGCCGCTCGCCATGATCGCGGCAGCCCTGTACGTGGTCCGTTTTCGCCGAATTGCCGCGTGCACCGGACTTCTCTTTGGCACGATCAGTGGAACCGTGGCCCTACTAGCCGCGGTCCAAGGGGATAGCAAGGGTGCTTTGGTCGGAATCAGCATCGCCGGACCAGCCGTCACCCTTGCCGGTGCCGTACTGACGATCGTGGGGGCGATCACGGTGCTCACCTCCAACAGGCGCAGCGCAGTGAGAACTCCGGGAGGGAATCCGTGAGCTACCCAGGTGGTGGCGGCGGCCAGTGGCAGCCGCAGCAGAACCCGCAGCAGGGCGGCCATCCGCAGCAGGGTGGTTACCCGCAGCAGCAGCCGCAGCAGGGTGGTTACCCCCAGCAGGGCGGCTACCAGCAGGGTCCGCCGCAGACCGGGCCGCAGGGCTTCCCGCAGCAGGGCTACCCCCAGACGGGTCCGCAGGGGTTTCCGCAGCAGGGCTTCGACCAGCAGCCGTACGGCTACGCCCCGATGGGCGGCGAGCCGCCGAAGAAGAAGCGCACCGGCCTGGTCATCACGGCCGTCGTCGCCGTGCTGCTGCTCGTGGGCGGCGCTGTCACGTTCTTCGCGCTGAAGAAGTCCGACCCGGCGGCGAACGCGGGCCAGGACACCCCGGCCGTCGCGGCGAAGAACCTCATCGAGCAGCTCGGCAGCGGTGACGTCGTCGGCATCACGGCGTCGCTGGCGCCGGCCGAGGCCGCGTTGTCGAAGGACTACCTGGACTCGATGACGAAGGAGATGAAGCGGCTCGAGATCCTCAAGCCCGACGCCGATCCGAACAAGATGTCGGGCATCGAGTTCAAGAGCGAGAACATCAAGTTCGACGAGGCCAAGGCCGAGAAGATCAACGACCACCTCACCATCAACAAGCTGGTCGAGGGCAAGATCACGGTCACCTCGGACATCTCGAAGGTCCCGCTGACCGACAAGCTGATGGACGCGATCGGCGACAAGGTCAGCATGACCAAGTCCGAGACGAAGACCTGGGACATCACCGCCGAGGTCCAGAAGCGCGGCACGCCGATCGGCATCGCGACGATCAAGGTCGGCGACGAGTGGTACCCGAGCGCCTTCTACACCATCGCCAACGTGGCGCTGGAGGAGGAGAAGCTCAAGTGGCCGCAGAAGGGCTTCGACCCGCAGGGCGCCGCTTCGGCGCAGGAAGCGGCCAAGCAGCTCGTCACCGCCGCGATGGACGGCGACCTGAAGACGGTCATCTCGCTGCTGCCGCCGGACGAGGCCGGTGTGCTGCAGGACCTCGGCCCGCTGCTGCTGGACCAGGCGGGCAAGATGGGCCCGACCGGCGCCAAGCTGAACGAGCTGGAGACCGACGTCAAGGACGTCACCGGTGGCAAGCAGGTCACCATCAAGAAGCTGTCGGTGACCGTCGAGGGCGAGACCGTCACGGTCGTGCGCGAGGGTGACTGCTACGCGGCCGAGGTGCCCGGCCAGGGCTCGCAGAAGCTGTGCGCCGACGAGATCACGCAGCTCATGAACCAGCAGGGCCGCGGCAAGATCCCGGCCGCGGCGGTCGAGGTCATCGGCCGGGTGGCGGCGTCGGTCATGAAGAGCGGTGTCGGCGTGGTCGCGACCGAGGTCGGCGGCAAGTGGTACGTGAGCCCGGTCCGCTCGTACTACGAGCTGGCGCTGACGGTGTTCCGCGGCTTCGAGCCCAAGGACGTCGACGCGTTGATCGAGCTGCTCAAGAAGTAAGTTTTCGCAGTTCGGCCCAGGCCCTGTCACCCGCAACAGCGCGGTGACAGGGCTTTGGCAGGTCGTGGGCCGAACCTCGTGGCCATGGACACTCAGGTTCTGATCATCGGCGCCGGCCCGACCGGCCTCACGCTCGCACTCGACCTCTCCCGCCGCGGCGTCCCGTTCCGCATCGTCGACGCCTCGGCCGCACCGTTCGCCGGTTCGCGCGGCAAGGGCCTGCAGCCGCGGTCGATGGAGGTCTTCCACGACCTGGGCGTCATCGAGCCGATCCTCGCCTCCGGCCGGTTCCACATGAAGATGCGCGTCTACAACGGACGCGAGGTGCTGCGCGAGTGGGACGTGCACGAGGGGCGCCACCCCACCACCGACCGCCCGTACGCGAGCACCATGCTCATCCCGCAGTTCCGCGTCGAGCAGATCCTCCGCGACGCGCTGCCGCAGCCGGTCGAGTACGGCATGCCGCTCACGTCGTTCGTCCAGGACGACAACGGGGTCACCGCGGTGATCGGCTCAGAACCGGTGCGCGCCAAGTACCTCGTCGGCTGTGACGGCGGGAAGTCGTTCGTGCGCAAGCACCTCGGCGTGCAGTTCGTCGGCGAGACCCACGAGGACAAGCAGATGCTCGTCGGTGACGTGCGGGTCTCCGGACTCGACCGCGAGCACTGGCACAGCTGGGGCGGCGGCATCGACAAGTGGCTCGCCCTGTGCCCGCTGCCCGGCACCGATCTCTTCCAGTTCCAGTCGACCGGCGAGGGCGAGCCGTCCTTCGAGCTGTACCGGCGAATCGTCCGCGAGCGCACCGGCCTGGATGACGTCGTGCTGCACGACGCGACGTGGATGTCGTTGTACCGCACCAACATCCGCATGGTCGACCGGTTCCGCGTCGGCCGGGTGTTCCTCGCCGGCGACGCTGCGCACGTGCACTCCCCCGCCGGCGCGCAGGGCATGAACACCGGCATCCAGGACGCCTACAACCTGGGCTGGAAGCTCGGGATGGAGACGCTGCTCGACACCTACGAGGCCGAGCGGAAGCCCGTCGCGGAGTGGTTGCTGGGCATGACGACCAGGATCATGACGTCCGGCAAACCGTTCGAGCAGCGCGACGACGAAACGCTGCAGCTGTCGCTGTCGTACCGGACCTCGGACGGTCCCGGCCTGCAGCCCGGCGACCGCATGCCCGACGGCCACACCGACCAGGGCCGCGTCTTCGACCTGTTGCGCGGCCCCGACTTCGTGACGCTGGACTTCCCGGACGGCCCGGTGCTGGTGCGCCCGGACGGCTACGTCGCCGCGATCGGCAGGTCAGCGATCGACGCCTACTTCGGCGCGAACCCGGTCACGCAGCTGCACCACCGCAGGGTCGCTGCTCGGTCCGCCGCGTAGCCGCTCGGCCTCGTCCAGAGCGACAGCCGCGCCGCGGACGTCGCTCTGGACGAACAACCAGTCCGCGTACCACTCGAGCACCATCGCCCGCGCAGGCCCGTCCGCACTCGACGCCGCGATGCTCAGCGCCTTGCCGTGCTCGACCCCCGCCTCCTCCAGGCGCCCCAACCTGGTCAACGCCAGCCCGAGTCCGGCGTGGACGGTGGCACGGAACTGCACAGCGGCCGACTCCTCCGTGGCGTCCAACGCACTGCGGTACAGCGTGACGGCCTCCTCGAAGTCACCGCTGAAGTACGCCACCTCGCCGTACGCCTGTGCGAGCCGCCCCTGATCGAGCTCGAGCGACGACGCCGGCACCAGCGCCAGGTCTTCGCGCGCCCCTTGCAAATCCCCGATCCGGATCTTGAGGCGTGCCGTCTGCATCAGCACGGACATCGGCACCAGCACGCTGTCCGGCTCTCCCAGCTCTTCCGCGACCTTCCTCGCCTCCGACACCGCCTCGAACCCGGCGGCGTGCGCACCCCGGTTCATCAGCACCATGACCAGGCACGACAACCCGAACACGACGGCCCACCGGTCGCCCACCTCCCGGAATCCTCTCAGCGCTTCCCGGTACGCGGCCTCGGCTTTCGGTGCCGCACCGTCGCTGAACTCGCCCGCCACCACACCCCGGACGAGCACGGAGAACGCCCGCATCCACTCGTCCTCCGACCGCTCCAGCCGGTTAGCCAGCGCGCTCAGCCTGTTCCCCAGCTCGGCCTCGCCCCACACCTGCCCACTGGTCAACATCAACGCGCACAACGCCGTGGGCACGTCCGCCTGCCAAAGCCGCTCGGCCGCGGCGAGCGCCTTCGGCGTGCCCAGTGCCGCCAGCACCTCCGCCAGCGGGTCGTCCGGCGTCAGCGGCGCCCAGCGGCGGATCTCTTCGAACCGCTTGGTCATCACCAGCAGGTGCCAGGTGCGGGCAGCCATCATCCGGCGGGCGAGCGCTGCGTCGTGCTGCACCGCCCACGTCTGGGCGGCGTCGAGGTTGGCCCGCTCCACGTCGAAGACCTTGAGCGCCTCCAGTTGGCGCGGTCCCCTGAGCAACGGCTCGTTCTGCTCGGCCAGCGCCACGTAGTAGGCGGCGTGCGCGGCGGGGTCGGCTTGGTTTTGTTCGAGCGCGTACTCGCGGACCGTCTCGAGCAGCCGGTACCGCTCCCCTGCTCTGACGACCAGCGACTTCTCGACGAGCGCCGCCAGCTGGTCCTCGGTGTCCCAGAGATCCTGATCTTGTCGGGGGTCGTGAGTACGTTGAGATGTAGGGGTTCCCAGCGAGGGGGTACCCCTGCGCAAGCCTGCCCCGCACACCGCATGCACCGCCGCAGCAGTAGCCCCACCGACGAAAACTCCGAGCCGTGCCAACAACAACCGCTCGGCGTCGGACAACAGCTCCCAACTCCAGTCGATCACCGCCCGCAACGTCCGATGCCGCGCAGGCCCGGTCCGCGACCCACGATCCAGCAACCGCAACCGACTGTCCACCCGAGCCTCGAGCTGAGCGGAAGACAATGACCGAGCCCGAGCCGCAGCCAGCTCCAAAGCCAGCGGAATCCCGTCCAACGCAGCACAAAGCCGCCGCACGTCCAGTTCCAACGCGCCCCCGACCCGTGCCGAGAACAACCGCACGGCATGGTCAAGATCCAACGGCGCCACCGGATGCACGACCTCACCCGGAATCCCCAGCGGCTCCCGCGACGTCGCCAGCACCCGCACGTCCGGTGCCGAGGCCAGCAACTGCACACAAAGTCCAGCCGCCGCCGACACCACGTGCTCGCAGTTGTCCAGCACCACCAACGACGACCCGAGCCGCGAAAACACGGGCGTGGCCAACGGGTTCGGCCCCAACGCCGCGTCCAAAGCCGCCAACGGATCGGCAGCCGAGTCGAGCTCGACGAACCACGCCTCGGCCACCGATGCCGCGTACGTCAACGCCAGCCGGGTCTTCCCCACGCCACCGAACCCCGTCAACGTCACCAACCGGTTGTCCCGCAACAACGACGACAACCGCGCCAGGTCCGCCTCCCGCCCGACGAACGACCCGACCGCCGCCGGCAGGTTCCCCCGAGACGCACGCTCCTGCAGCACAGTCAGATGAGCAGCAGCCAAAACCTCTCCGGGATCCACCCCGAGCTCGTCAGCCAGCAAACCCCGAACCCGCGCGAAAACCTCCAACGCATCCGACCGACGCCCAGCCGCGTGCAAGGCGAGCATCAACCGCGCCTGCACGTCCTCCCGCAACGGATGCGCAAGAGCCAACGCCTCCAACCCGGCCAGGTCGTCCCGCAGCAACGCCAGCCGAGCAGCCTCGTCCACCGCGAACGGCGCCTCCTCGAACGCCGCCCCGCGCCACAACCGCGCGTCGCGGGTCCGCAAGAACTCCTCGACGTCGGTCGAAGCCTCCAGCCGATACCCCAAGGGATGCGAGGAGACCGAAGAAGCACCCAGCGTCCGCCGCAACCGCGACACCAAAGACTGCAACGCCGCCGGACCGTCGACTGGCGGCGAGTCCGGCCACAGGTCCGCGATCAGCCGTTCCGAGGCCACCACCTGGCCGGGCTCCTGAGCGAGCCGCAGCACCAGCCACCGCAACCGCTTCCCGCGCACCTCCACCGGAGCTCCGCCGACGAGGACCTGGAGCGGCCCGAGCACGTTGACCCGCATCACGCCCGCCGCGCGCCCAGCGCGACCGCGCCCGCCACGAGCCCGAAACCGATCAGGCCCGCCCACAGGATCGGCAGCGTGACCGTGTTGTCCCCCAAGGCGTCCAGCACCCAGCCGAGCGGCGTGTGCCGGCCGAGCGGGTAGGTCATCACCACGACGCCGAACACCACAAGCACGGTCCGGCCGATCGAGTCGAACACCGGCCGGGAGAACATCAGCCCCACGCCGACGCCGAGCAGCGCCGCCACCGAGTGCACCCCGAGTCCCGCCAGCACCTGGAGGAACGAGTACGGGCGCGGGCTCGCGACCACCGGCCACACCGTCGCGACGACCGCGAACGCCAGCCCGAACACCACTGCCGTCACGGCGACCGCTGCCAGCACCCGCGGCCACCCGCCCGCCGACACGACGGTGATCTCGCGCCGCACCACGTCCTCGGACGTCGCCACCACGACGGTCAGCCACGCGCCGATCGGGTAGATCAGCGCCGCCGACCCGGAGAACGCCGCCAGCTGCGGTCCGGGATCGTAGGCGAACAACATCCCCAGCGAGCCGAGGAAGACCAGTAGCGGCGCCAGAAACCGTTGTCCGCGAAGGACATCCGCCGCGAGGTAGCGCACCAGGGCGATCATCGCACGCTCCGCACCGAGCAGCCGAGCCGCAACGCTTCCGCCAGCACGTGGTCGCTGCGGTCCGGCGCCACCACCACGCGAGCCGACGAACCGCGCGGCACCACGGAACGCACGCCCTCCAAGGCTTCCAGCTCGTCCAGCCCGACCACCCGGCTGAGGTCGATCGTCACGTGCCCACCGGCGAGGTCCACCCGCGTCGCGTCGGCGAGGTGTCCCTCGTGGTCGGACACGAGGGCGGTTCGGCCCTGCAGCATCTCCACCAGCTCGCCGGCCGCCACCGGGTCGAGGCCCGTCCACGGCTCGTCGAGCACCAGCACGTCGGTGGCCAGGAACGCCTGCGCCAGCGCGACCTTCTGCGCGTTGCCCTTCGACAGCTGCGACATCGGCGCCGTCATCGAGCCGACAAACCCCAGCCGGTCCAACACATCAGTCGCCGCAGCACGGCGAATCCGCCCCATGTGCGCCAGGTACGACGAAGCGGACATCTTCACGTCCGACGGAAACCGTTCCGGCACATAGCCGACGGACGCGGGCCGCGCGACCCGGCCGGACGTCGGCTTCAGCACCCCGGCGGCGATCTTGAGCAACGTGGACTTGCCGGTGCCGTTCGCGCCGGTCAGCACCGTCAGGCCGGAGACCTCCAGGGTGAGGTCGCGCAGCACCCAAGGACCGCGCCCGTACCGCTTGGAAACCTGATCGAGGAGCACCACGCCAAGATAACCAAACTCTCCGTGACGGCGCATGCATGTCCAATAAATACAGTCGCCCCACATTTCACACGATCGAGTGAACGGTGGCGACAAACCGTCACCACACCAACAAAGATGAGTTCCCTCGAACTCGACCGAAGGAATGCGGGTGACATCCCTGAAAAGCGGTACGCAATTCTCCTTCGATCTGCTCGCGGGCGCATTGACCGGACGAGATGCGGCCCGCGCCACCGGCACTCTGCACATCACCGGAAATCCCGGCGGCAGGATTCATCTGCGCACCGGCGGGATCATCTGCGCGGAAAGTCCCGGCGCGCCCGGACTGGACACGTTGCTCACGACCGGCACCCGCGGCGCCATCGGCGAGACCGAGCTGCACGTCGTCGCCATGACAGCCACGCAGGACGCGGCCTTCACGATCGTGGCCGGCGACATCGAGGACTGCGTCTTCACGCCGGAGACGTTCGCCGTACCCGTGGCGCTGACCAGCACGATCGAGTCGGTCCGCCTGCTCCAGGAGACCTCCAGGCGGATGGCTTCACTGCTCGCGCTCAAGTGCCCGCTCTCGCCCCACCGCGACCGCGTCGGCCCCGCACCCGGCGCCGGCCTGCGCGACCACGGCCCGACGCGGGGAGAGATCCTCGCGCACGCCACCGGCCGGCGCACCACCCGCGACATCGCGTTCGCGTCGGGCCGCAGCGTTTTCCCGGTGACGGTCGAGGCCTGTCGAATGGTCGCCGACGGCCTGTTGACGGTCATTCCGCCGACTGAACCAGAAAATGACGAAGTACCACTACCCAGGTCATTGCGCCGCCAGCTGCTGCCGAAGCTGTTCAAACAACCCGAGAAGAAGAAGTCGTAAATCACCCCGCCGCCTGAGAGAAATGTGAAATGACGAAGCCCCAGACGAGCAACATGCCCATGTCCGACCAGATGGCCGCGATGATCAGACATCTGCGGCAGGAGGTGCCGAGCTGCCTGGCCGCCGGCGTGGTCGACATGGCCACCGGCATGCTGCTCTCGTTCGAGACGACCGAGAGCCACCCGTCGGAGGTGCTCGACCTGCTCGCCGGCGCGACGCTGGACCTCTTCCAGGGCCGCACCGTGACCATGATCGAGGACGTCTTCAAGGAGCGGCGCGGCATCGCGAGCGCCGAGCACTACTTCCAGGAGATCCTGGTCAACAGCACCAACCTCACGCACCTGTTCATCCGCAACAACCGGCACGAGGACGTGGTCGCCGTCGTCGTGTGCCCCAAGTCGGTCAACATCGGCATGCTCTTCGCCTCGGCCCGCCGGGTCGTCCGGGACCACGGCGGCGCGTAGCCGCGCCGCCCTTCCGCGGGTAGCCCGGCGACTTCCTCCGCCCCCGGCCGGGCTACCCCTCGGCGCTGATCAGCTCGGCCAGCTCGGCCGGCCGCGCCAGGAACGGCGAGTGCGACCCCGGCAGGTACCGCACGTCGCCCGCCTCGAGCCGCTCGGTGAACACCGGCGGGAAGATCACGTCGTCGTGGCACACGATCGACAACGTCGGCACGGTCTGCCAAGCGGCCCGGGTCACCACGTCCTCGAACACCCGCGCGCTCTGCGGCCGCAACCGCGAGGCCGCCCAGGCGCCGATCTCGTCCGGCGCGTCCGGGAACAGCAGCTCACGCGCGGGCTGCGGCGCGTCCAGCAGCTTCGTCCCCGGCTCGTACCAGGGCCCGCCCAGCGGCGTCACCACGCTCTCCCCCGGCTCCAGCAGGTGCGCGGCCAGGTAGATGAGCCGGTCCGCGGATGACGCAGCCTCCCCCACCGGCACGCCGGCGTACGAATGAGCCAGCACCGTCACCGGTCCGTCCAGCGCGGCCAACGCCTCCCGCACGGCTTCGGCGTCCTCGCGCACCCCGGCGGCCGGTGATCCGGACGTGCTCGGCAGGTCGACCACCGAAGGCGTCCAGCCGCGCGACCGCAGCTCGGGCACCAGGAACTCCCAGCACCACGACCCGTGCCAGGCGCCGTGCACGAGCAGCAGGTTCCCGCGGTCCATCAAGATCTCCTCATCAGCCGGTTTTCCGTACGCTAACCAGGCAAGATCGGCAGCAACATCGTCGAGAGTCCGCCGTTCTGTCGGGAGAGTCCGAACCTCGTGAACCCGCTCGAGCAGGTCCTGTCGACGCTGCGCGTGAACTGGGCGGTCACGACGCCGTTGCACGCGGGCGGGCGGTGGGCGTTGCACTTCGTCGGACGGCTGGACCTCCGGGTCGAGGTCGTCGTCCAAGGACGTGCGCACGTGATCGTCGGTGACGAGAGCTTCTGGGCCGAGGAGGGCGATTGCTACGTCATCGCCGGACGGCGCAAATACCGCATCGCCGGCGCCCCGGACACACCGTCGGTGTTCGCCGCGCCGATCTACGAGCACGAGGACGGCACACCGCGCGACGCCGGGCGGATCGGCGAAGGCCACGACACGACGTTGCTCGGCGCGGGTTTCACCTGCGACACCGAGACCGCGCGGCTGCTCGACGTGCTGCCGCCGGTCACCCACGTGCGAGCCGGGACCAGCGCGGCGCAGGCGACCATCGAGCTGATCTCCCGGGAGATCGACGGCAGCAAGATGATCCTCGACCGCCTCTGCCAGGTGCTGCTGCTCCAGGTCCTGCGCGACCACGCGCTCAGTCCGTCGGCGCACCCGCAGCTCGGTCCGGCACTGAAGGCGTTGCACGGCAACATCGAGCACGCCTGGACGGTCGGCGAGCTCGCGTCGTTGGCGGCGATGTCGCGGTCCACGTTCTTCCTGCGGTTCAAGGAGACCGTGGGCATGACGCCGCTCGACTACCTGCTCCGGCTGCGCATGCAGACCGCCTCGCGCCTGCTCCGCGACACCACCGACACGGTCGCGTCGATCTCCGCGGCCGTCGGGTACAGAACCGAGAGCTCGTTCAGCGCGGCGTTCAAGAGGTGCACGGGCCGCTCCCCCGGTGAGTACCGCGTGACTTAGGGCAACCTGCCTTGAACCGGCTAACAGGACACGCGTACTGTTTGGGGTCGAGGGGCAGCGGTCGACCCGGTGGGGAAGACTCTCCCCGTACCCCGAACTGACCACCGCGCTGTCACCAGATGGAGTTGCACGTGACTGCACCAGCTAGCAAGGACAGCTTCGGCGCCCGCGGCACGCTCAACGTCGGCGACGCCTCGTACGAGGTGTTCCGGCTGAGCGCCGTGGAGGGCGCCGAGCGTCTCCCGTTCAGCCTGAAGATCCTGCTGGAGAACCTGCTGCGGACCGAGGACGGCGCGAACATCACCGCCGACCACGTGCGCGCTCTCGCCAACTGGGACCCCGCCGCCGAGCCCAACACCGAGATCCAGTTCACGCCGGCCCGCGTCGTGATGCAGGACTTCACCGGTGTGCCGTGCGTCGTCGACCTCGCCACCATGCGTGAGGCTGTCACCCAGCTGGGTGGCGACGCCGAGAAGGTGAACCCGCTCGCGCCCGCCGAGCTCGTGATCGACCACTCGGTCATCGCCGACGTCTTCGGCCGCCCGGACGCGTTCGAGCTGAACGTCGACCTCGAGTACGAGCGCAACCGCGAGCGCTACCAGTTCCTGCGCTGGGGCCAGACTGCGTTCGACGAGTTCAAGGTCGTCCCGCCCGGCACCGGCATCGTGCACCAGGTCAACATCGAGCACCTGGCCCGCGTCGTCATGGTCCGCAACGGCCAGGCGTACCCGGACACCCTGGTCGGCACCGACTCGCACACCACGATGGTCAACGGCATCGGCGTGCTGGGCTGGGGCGTCGGCGGCATCGAGGCCGAGGCCGCGATGCTCGGCCAGCCGGTCTCCATGCTGATCCCGCGTGTCGTGGGCTTCAAGCTCTCCGGTGAGCTGCCCGCGGGCGCCACCGCCACCGACCTCGTGCTGACGATCACCGAGATGCTGCGCAAGCAGGGCGTCGTCGGCAAGTTCGTCGAGTTCTACGGCGAGGGCGTCAGCGCCGTGCCGCTCGCGAACCGCGCCACGATCGGCAACATGTCGCCGGAGTTCGGCTCCACGGTCGGCATCTTCCCGATCGACGGCGAGACCATCGACTACCTGCGCCTGACCGGCCGTTCCGAGGAGCAGATCGCGCTCGTCGAGGCCTACGCCAAGGAGCAGGGCCTCTGGCACGACGCGTCCCGCGAGCCCGTCTACTCCGAGACGCTGGAGCTGGACCTGGCGACGGTCGTCCCGTCCATCGCCGGCCCGAAGCGCCCGCAGGACCGCATCGAGCTGACCAACGCCAAGGAGGCGTTCCGCCAGGCTCTGGGCGCCTACGTCGCGCACACCGACTCCCCTGAGCTGTCCGGTGTGGACGAGGCCGTCGACGAGTCCTTCCCGGCGAGCGACCCGGCCGCCATCCACGAGGGCGGCAACGGCTCCGGCACGCCGAAGGTGTTCCAGTCCGCCGCCGAGGGTGCCACCGGCCGCGTCTCCAACCCGGTCAAGGTCACCGTCGACGGCAACGAGTTCGAGCTGGACCACGGCGCCGTCGCGATCGCCGCGATCACGTCGTGCACCAACACCTCGAACCCGTCGGTGATGCTGGGTGCCGCCCTGCTCGCCAAGAAGGCCGTCGAGCGCGGCCTCGAGCGCAAGCCGTGGGTCAAGACGACCCTGGCGCCGGGCTCGAAGGTCGTCATGGACTACTACGAGCGCGCGGGCCTCATGCCGTACCTGGAGAAGCTCGGCTTCCACCTGGTCGGTTACGGCTGCACCACCTGCATCGGCAACTCGGGCCCGCTGCAGGAGGAGATCTCGGCGGGCGTGCAGGAAGGCGACCTCGCGGTCGTCTCGGTGCTGTCCGGCAACCGCAACTTCGAGGGCCGGATCAACCCGGACATCAAGATGAACTACCTCGCGTCGCCGCCGCTCGTCGTGGCGTACGCGCTGGCCGGTTCGATGGACAAGGACATCACCACCGAGCCGCTCGCGTACGACCCCGAGGGCAAGCCGGTGTACCTGTCGGAGATCTGGCCGACCCCGGCCGAGATCGCCGAGGTCATCTCGACCTCGATCTCCGCGGAGGGCTTCACCAAGGGCTACACCAACGTGTTCTCCGGTGACGAGCGCTGGCAGTCGCTGCCCACGCCGACCGGCAACACGTTCGAGTGGGACACCGAGTCCACCTACGTCCGCAAGCCCCCGTACTTCGAGGGCATGGAGATGGAGCCGAAGCCGGTCACCGACATCGCCGGTGCCCGCGTCCTCGCGCTGCTGGGCGACTCGGTCACCACCGACCACATCTCCCCCGCCGGTTCGATCAAGGCCGACTCGCCCGCGGGCAAGTACCTGACCAAGCACGGCGTGGAGCGCAAGGACTTCAACTCCTACGGCTCCCGCCGCGGCAACCACGAGGTGATGATCCGCGGCACGTTCGCGAACATCCGCCTGCGCAACCTGCTCCTCGACGACGTCCAGGGCGGCTTCACCCGCAACTTCCTGGAAGCCGACGCCCCGCAGACCACCATCTACGACGCGTCGGTCGCCTACGCCGAGGCCGGCGTCCCGCTGGTCGTCCTCGCGGGCAAGGAGTACGGCTCCGGCTCGTCCCGCGACTGGGCGGCCAAGGGCACCTCGCTGCTCGGCGTCCGCGCCGTCATCGCCGAGTCCTACGAGCGCATCCACCGCTCGAACCTGATCGGCATGGGCGTGCTGCCGCTGCAGTTCCCGGCCGGCGAGAACGCGGCGTCCCTGGGCCTCGACGGCACCGAGACGTTCGACTTCTCCGGCGTCACCGAGCTCAACAACGGCACCACCCCGTCCACGGTCCACGTGGTCGCCACCAAGGCCGACGGCGGCAAGGTCGAGTTCGACGCGGTCGTCCGCATCGACACGCCCGGTGAGGCCGACTACTACCGCAACGGCGGCATCATGCAGTACGTGCTCCGCAAGATGGTCCGCAGCTAGTCAGCTGAATTGAGAAAGGGCCGCTCACCGCAGGTGGGCGGCCCTTTTCACGTTCACAGAATTGTTCTCACAGTAAACCCGCGAATACACGTTGCATGTGATGTAACAAATTTCTGATCCGCTCGATTTCCCCGTGAACCACCCTTACTACGGGAAGCGGTGAGACATTTGTTGAATCGTCCACGAGCACTGCTGGCCGCCGCCGGTCTCGGGGCGGCACTGTGCGTTGCACCGGCGATCCAGGCCGGTGCCGCGACGGAGTCCACCTACGTCGTCCTCTACCAGGAGGGCGCATCGTCGTCGAACGCCGCGAACACCATCGCGAGCGCCGGCGGCACCGTTGTCGCGAACTACAGCCAGATCGGTGTCGTGATCGCCAGGTCGTCCAGCACCGGGTTCGCCGCCGCGTTGAAGCGGAACGGCAACGTCGAAGGCGTCGCCGCGACAACCGGTCTCGGCGTCCAGGTAGCACCGGAGCAGGACAGTGCCACAGAGGAGGTGGCAGCCGCCGCCACGTGGGGTGACTCGCTGTCCGGCCTGCAGTGGGACATGCAGCAGATCAACGTGCCGCAGGCGCACCAGGTGACGCCCGGCAGCAAGCAGGTCGTCGTGGCCACGCTGGACACCGGTCTCGACTTCACGCATCCGGACCTCGCGCCGAACTACGACGCGTCACGCAGTGCGGACTGCTCCAGTGGCGTGCCGACGCCACTGCTGCCCGGCAACGACCAGAACGGCCACGGCACCCACACCGCCGGCACCATCGCCGCGGCCGCGAACGGCACCGGCATCGTCGGCGTCGCACCGAACGTGCGCCTCGCCGGTGTGAAGACGAGCAACGACGACGGTTTCTTCTTCCCGGAAATGGTCATCTGCTCGTACATGTGGTCTGCCGCGAAGGGCATCAACGTCACCAACAACAGCTACTTCGCCGACCCGTGGCTGTTCAACTGCCGCAACGACGCCGACCAGCGCGCAATTTGGAAGGCCGAGCGCAGGGCGATCCGGTACGCGCAGTCCCAGGGCGTGCTGGTCGTGGCCTCGCAGGGCAACGGCAGCACCGACCTCTCGCACCCGCGCGTCGACGTGATCAGCCCCGACTACCCGCCCGGCAACGAGGTGGAGCGGGAGATCACCAACGCATGTGCGGTCGTCCCCGTCGAGGTTCCCGGTGTCGTCGGCGTGACGGCGACGGGCAACAAGCGGATCAAGTCGTACTACTCCAGCTACGGCATCTCCACGGCCGACGTGGCCGCGCCCGGCGGCGACGCGATCCTGCAGCTGACCCCGGCCGCCCCGAACGGCCGCGTGCTGTCGACGTACCCGAGCTACCGGCCGTGCACGCGGCAGGTGGTCGAGAACGGTGCGAAGTACTGCTACCTGCAGGGCACTTCGATGGCCGGGCCGCACGTGGCCGGTGTCGCCGCACTGCTGCTGAGCCAGCAGGGCAGCGCGGGCGCGTCCGCCAAGCTCCAGCAGGCGACCAACCCGCTCCCGTGCCCGGACACGTCGATCTACGCGGCCTTCCCGCAGAACAGCGGCGAACCGCAGACGTGCCAGGGCGGAACGGCGCACAACAGCTTCTACGGCTCGGGTGAGATCGACGCCCTCAAGGCCGTGAGCTGACGGGTCGGGCCGCCCGCGTTCGGCGGGCGGCCCTACCTCGTTGGATCTACGATTCCCCGCACCTGTGACCAGGCTGGAGGAATCATGAGCTTCGGCGTCCTCGGTGACCTCAACTGGTTCGCCGTCATCGTCGCCACCATCGTCTACTTCGGACTCGGCGGGCTCTGGTACGCCGAGTTCCTCTTCGGCAAGGCATGGCAGAAAGCCATGGGCTGGGACGGCAACGCCCCCGAGGGCGCGGGCGCCGGCATCTACGTCGTCCCGCTCGCCACCTGCTTCGTCGCCACCCTCGCGACGGCGATGATCGCCGCGGCCACCGGCACGGACACGCTCGGCGAGGGCATCGTGCTCGCGATCGTCGTCGGCATCGGGCTGTCCGCGTCGATCCTGGCGGTCACCGGCATGTTCGACTCGACGAAACCCGCCGCGATGACCACCGTCGCGATCAGCGCCGGCTACCACTTCGCCGGCTTGCTGCTGGCCAGCGTCATCCTTGCCCTCTGGCAGTAACGGCGAGCGCGCACCCCGCGATGCCAAGTCACCCTGATCACCGCGGGAGACCCTCATGAGTTTGACCGTGCTCGGCGACCTGAACTGGTTAGCCGTGATCGTCGCGACGATCGCGTACTTCGCGTTGGGTGCCTTGTGGTACGCGGAGTTCGCCTTCGGCAGGGCCTGGCAGCGGTCCGCCGGCTGGGATCTCAACCCACCGGAGAACGACGGCGCCGGCATCTACGCCGTGCCGCTGGCCACCTGCTTCGTCGCGACGCTCGCGACGGCGATGGTCGCGGCCGCGTCCGGCACCGACAACATCATGAAAGGCATCCTGCTCGGACTCGTGGTGGGTGTCGGCGTCGCGCTTCCGGCGATCTTCGTGACCGGCACCTTCGACATGACGAAGCCCGCCCCCAAGACGTTCGCGGCCATCAGCGCGGGCTACCACATCGTCGGGCTCGCACTGGCGGGCGCGATCCTGGGGCTCTGGCGCTAGACCCCGTTGCGGCGGGCGTACCTGGCCGCTTCCGCCCGGTCCGGCACCCGCAGCTTGCGCAGCACGGCTGCGACGTGGTGCTCGACGGTCCGGCGGGACAGGAACAGCTCCTCGGCGATCTCGGTGTTGCGCCGCCCGTCGGCGAGCAGGGTCAGCACCTCGCGTTCCCGCGCGCTGAGGCCGTCCGCTCCGGTGGTGCTCGGCCGCCGCGGGATGTCACGAACGCCGTGGCGACGCAGGCGGCTCGCGGTGGCGTCGCGCATCGGCCGGGCTCCCAGCCGGTCGAACTCGGCGAGAGCGTCGCGCAGCAGCCGTTCGTCGCCGCTGTCGAGCAGAGCGAGCGCCGCCTCGTACGGGCAGCCGACCTGCCGCCACCGCAGTGCCGCCTCCTCGTGAAAACCGTTGAGCTGCAACCGATACGGCTCAGCGACACCATCCAGGGTCACCGAGCCGCCGGTCTGCGCCAGCAGATGGGCGAGCGCGCCAAGGTGCCACGGTTCCCGCGCCGTGGGCAGCGCAGCGGTGACGATGTTGCGCAGTTCGGCGAAATCGCCTGCGTACCAAGCGATTTCCGCCAGTGCGCGGGTCGCGCCGACCAGCCAGCCGACGACGGGCTCCGCGTTGACCATGGCCGGTCGCACGCGCGTGAACAGCTCGTGTGTGTCCGGATCGCCCCGGCGGGCTCGCAGCGTGCACAGCACCACCAGGCTGATCATCGTGCGGCCGTCGTCCACGGCGGCCGACCGCAGCACCTCGGAGGCGAGCGACTCGGCCTCGTCCCAGCACCCCCGATCGAGCAGGGCACGGGCCCGGAACGCGCGCAGCCACTGACGCCAGACCTCCTGGCCGTGGTCCTCGGTGAACGCGATCGCCTCCGCGTACCAGTGGTCGGCCTGCTCGTACCAGCGCCGCGTCACGCAGATCAGCTGCGCCCAGAAGTAGGCGAGCCCGGCCTCGTCGTACGCACCGGCCGCGCAGGCCAGCCGCACCGTCTCCGCGATGAGGTCGAGGCCCCGCAGATCCCCGTTCTGCGCACGGCCGATACCGATAGACATGGCGGCCAACGCGCGCACGAGCGAACTCTCGCCCACGGCCGCACGCTCTCCCCACGCGATCGCCTCGTCGTTGCGGAACCCCATCGCCGCGAACTTCCCGCGCACGGCACAGGCGAGGGCGAAGTCGGGACCGGGTGGCAGGCCGCTGAGCACCTCGACGGCCTGCTCGCTCGACCGTTCGCCGAGCGGGATCTCCCTCGCCAGGTGCAGAGCGGTGATCGCGAGGCCCACCAGAGCCGTGCCCTGGCCGCGCCGGTCACCGATCGACGTCCGTGCCGCGACGGCCTCGCGCCACCAACGCAGTGCGTTTTCCAGGTCGTCAGCCAGGTGACATTGCCGACCGAGCCCTTCCAACAACTCCGCCCGTAGTGCGCCGTCTCCACACACGTCCAACGCACGCCGCAGTTGCGCGACCGCTTCTTTGTGCGCGCCCAACGTCGACGCCTGCTCGGCGGCCGCACGGGCGTGGGTGAGCAACGCGGTCCGGTCCTGGGCGAGCAACGCGTGGCCGGCCAGCCGGGCGGGCTCCACCTCTCCCGGCGGACATGCGGCCAGCACGGCCAGCGCCTGCCGGTGCAGCTGTGCGGCGCGACCCGGTGCGATCGCCTCCTCGACCGCCACTCGGGCGAGCTCGTGCCGGAACGACACCAGGCCGCGGTCGGCGACCACCAGGCCGCGGTCCGCGCACTCGTCGAGGTCGGCGGTCGGACGACCGGACACCGCCTCCACCACCCACGGCGCGGCGCGAGGCCCGAGACAAGCCAGCGCGTCGAGCACCTCGCGCGCACCTGGTGTCAGCCGGGCGGACCTGGCCAACACGGCGTCACGGACCGTGACGGGCACGGTGACGGCGCCATCGCACAGCACCTCGGTCACGAAGAACGCGTTGCCACCCGTGCGGTGGTGCAGTTCGGCAGGATCGACCCCAGAACCCTTCGCCAACGCAGCGACTGCGGAGAGTGACAGCGGTAGCACGCTGAGTCTCCGCACCACGGACACGGTCGACAGGTCACCAGCCAGCACGCGCAGCGGATGCCGGACGCCGACCTCGTCCTCCCGGTACGCCACGACGACCATCGCAGGGCACCGCTCGATGCGCCGCCCCAGGAACCGCAGCAGGTCGAGCGTGCCCTCGTCGGCCCACTGCGCGTCGTCGACCACGACCAGGGTGGCGGTCCCCCGCAGCTCGTCGAGGAACGACTGCCTGATCTCCACCGGGTCGCCGCGCAGTCCCATGTCCCGCAGCGGGCCCAGCGGTATCGGAGTCGTGAGCGGTTCACAGGTGCCGTGCAGCAGACGTCCGGGGACCTGGCCTGCGAACGCGGCGAGCAACGCGGTCTTGCCGGCTCCCGCGTCACCGCCGACGAGCACGAGCCGGCCGTGTCCGGCGGCGGCCTCGTCCCACCACGAGGCCAGCGCGGCACTCTCGCGGTCACGCTCCACCAGCGTGGTTGCGCCCACGCGCTGATGGTAGGTCGATTAGGTAGTCGCTACCGATGTCACGGGTGCACACCGAGTCGCACGCTCCTGGGCATGGACTACGACGTGATCATCGTGGGAGCGAGCATCGCCGGCTGCACCGCCGCGACCCAGTACGGGCGCGCGGGTCTGCGCGTGGCGTTGCTCGAACGGCACCGCAGCCCGCAGGCGCACAAGACCCTGTGCGGGCACTTCATCCTCGGCGGCACGCACGACGTGCTGCACAGACTCGGGTTCTGGCAGCCCATGCTCGACCGCGGCGCGGCCGTCACCACCGGCCTGGGCGTGTGGACGGACGCCGGCTGGATCAAGCCGGTCGACGGTGTGCCGCCCGCGATCAGCCTGCGCCGCAGCAAGCTCGACCCGTTGCTGCGGGAGATCGCGGCCGCGACGCCGGGCGTGGACCTCCTGATGGGACACCGCGTCACCGGCCTCGTCGAGAACGGAGTCGTCACGGACGCAGGGACCACCTTGCGCGCGCGTCTCGTCGTCGGTGCGGACGGCCACCACTCGACGGTCGCGCGCCTTGCCGGTGTACCCGAGGACGTCGCCCCGAACGAGCGCTTCCTGTTCTGGGCCTACTACGAGGGCGCGGAGCTGAACGGCCCCGGAGACGGCCAGGTGTGGCAGCTGGACCCGGACATCGCCGTGTGCGTCCAGGCGGACGACGGCCTCACGCTCGTGGGCGTCTTCCCGGCGAAGGAGCGCCTGGCCGAGTTCGCGGACGACCGGCTCGCCGCGTTCGACGGGTTCGTCGCGCGGCTGCCCGACGGCCCGTCCCTCTACGGCGCCCACCGGGTGTCGAACCTGGTCGGCACCACCGACTACCCGTGCGTCCGGCGTGATCCCGTGCCGCGGCCGTGGCTGGCCCTGATCGGTGACGCGGCCACGGCATCAGACCCCGTGCCGGCCGTGGGGTGCGGGTGGGCGTTCCGCAGCGCGGCGTGGCTCGCGGACAGCACCGCCGGACCGCTGCGCGACGGCGGTGACCTCGGTCGTGCGTTGCGCCGCTACCGCCGTGCGCACCGGTTCATCGACAAGTACGACGACCTCGGACGCCAGGACGCGCTCGCCACCCCGCCGAACGCCCTCCAGCGCGCGATCCGCACCGCCGCGGTCACCGACCCGTGGATCGCCCGCAGGCTGGCCGCGTTCGGGATGCGGGCCGAGGCGCCGTCAGTGCTGCTCAACCCCGGCGTCGTCGTGCGAGCGCTGCTGGCGGGATAATGCTCCCGCCAGGGAGGAGATGACCATGCCGACGTTCTCGAAGGTCTCCCACATCTCGTTCTCCGCCCGCGACGCGGAACGCAGCGCCGCGTGGTGGCGCGAGGTCTTCGGCATGTTGGACATCGACCGGGTGCAGGGCGACGGGTGGCGGGGGATCCTGCTCATCCACCCGCCGACCGCGACGATCATCGAGTTCCAGCAGCACGACGCGAACCAGGGCGAGCGCTTCGACCCGGCGCGCACCGGTTTCGACCACCTCGGGTTCAAGGTCGACGACCCGGCCGAGCTCGACGAGTGGCAACGGCACTTCGAGGAGCACGGCGTCACGTTCACACCGGTGGCGCACAACGAATACGGGTCAGTGCTGACGTTCAAGGACCCGGACGGCATCCAGTTCGAGATGTTCTACCGGACCGGGCACCCCTGACCTACTTGCGCCAGAACAGGTGGTGCGTCACGCCGCTCGGGCTCGGCACGACGTCCAGGTGGTACCGGTCGAGCAGCTCGTCCGGCGACTCCCAGAGCCGCAGCCCCGAGCCCAGCTTCAGCGGCGAGACCGCCACGTGCAGCGTGTCGACGAGACCGGCGTCGAGGAACTCCCGGATCGTGGTGACCCCGCCGCCGAGCCGCACGTCCTTGCCCTGCGCGGCCTCTCGCGCCTGGTCGAGCACCGCGGCCGGCTCGTCGTCGACGAAGTGGAACGTGGTCTCGCCCAGCGTGAACGACGGCCGCAGGTGGTGGGTCAGCACGAACACCGGCGTGTGGAACGGCGGTTCGTCACCCCACCAGCCCTGCCACTCGTGGTCGGTCCACGGCCCGCGCTGGAACCCGAACTTGTTGCGGCCCATGATCTCGGCGCCGATGTTGTGCGTGAAGTCGCGCGTGAAGTAGTCGTCGAGACCGCGGCTGCCACCGGGTTCGGTGCGGTTCGGCCAGCTCGCCGTGGCGCCCGCCCAGGCGAACAGCTCCATGGGCGGGACGTCGAGGCCGAACGGGTTCTCGAAGGTCTGGTCCTCGCCGGCCGCGATCCCGTCGCTCGAGATCACGAAGTTCTGCACTCGCAGGAGTTGTGTCATGTCCGTGCAGACTCCCTCAGCCGGCGAAACTCATCGCTACTTCTGTGTCTACTTCTGGGCCGCCTTGTGCAGCTCACGCAAAGCACGCACGGACGACACGGCGTACTCGCGGTCGACGGCCTGCACGGCCATCACCGAGATGTACTCGTCCTCCGGCAGCTCCAGGCGGGCCCACGCGGCACCGTCCGGGAAGCTCACCGAGAGCACGTCCTTCCACTCGAAGTGGTGGGACGTCACGACGTTGCGCACGTCGACACCCGAGGCGTCGGCGGTGACGCGCGGGCGGGTCAGCAGCAGCACCCCGCCCGCCAGCAGGAAGCCCAGGAGGATCATCGCGACCTGGTCGGAGGTCCGGAAGATCACGCCGGTCGGGGTCTGGCCCAGCAGCAGCCCGACGACGGTGAACACGGCGACGAGGCCGACCGCGCACGCCCACGCGACGCGGCGGATCTTCTTGGGACGGAACACCACGACAGTCACTCGAAACCCCGCTCGGTCCACGGCTGACGCAGGCCGCGCAGCACCAGTGCGGTGTCGATCGCGGCCACGGTCGCCTCGTAACCCTTGTCCTCCACCGAGTCCGGCCAGCCGGCGCGGGCCACGGCCTGTTCCTCGGTGTTGCACGTCAGCACGCCGTTGCCGACCGGCGTCGACTCGTCCAGGGCGACGCGGGTCAGGCCGTCGGTCACCGAGTCGCACACGTACTCGAAGTGCGGGGTGCCGCCGCGGATCACGACGCCCAGCGCGACGACCGCGTCGTGGTGCCGCGCGAGCTCTTGCACCACAACGGGAAGCTCGATCGCTCCCGCCACGCGCACGACGGTCGTGTCGGCGCAACCGGCGTCCTCGGCGGCCTTCAGGGCGCGCTCGAGGAGCTGGTCGGTGATCTTGCTGTTCCAGCGCGTCGCGGCGATCGCGACGCTCAGGCCCTTGCCGTCGAGCGGGGTCTGCTCTGGACGGCCCTCGCCACTCATTCCTGGTCCTCCGTAGCGGAAACAACGGCCTCGTACTGCTCCAGCTGGTGCAGCTCGTGGCCCATCCGGTCGCGCTTGGTGCGCAGGTACCGCAGGTTCTCCGGGTTCGGGGAGATCGGCAGCGGCACCCGGTCGAGCACCCGCAGACCGTATCCGGCCTCCAGACCGACGCGCTTGGCCGGGTTGTTCGTGAGCAGCCGCATGGACTTGATGCCGAGGTCCACGAGGATCTGCGCACCCGTGCCGTAGTCGCGCGCGTCCGCCGGAACGCCCAGCGCGAGGTTCGCGTCCACGGTGTCCGCACCCTGGTCCTGCAGCTGGTAGGCCTGCAGCTTGTGCATCAGGCCGATGCCGCGGCCCTCGTGTCCGCGCATGTAGAGGACGACGCCACGTCCTTGTGCCGCAACGGCTTCCAGCGCCGCGTCGAGCTGCGGGCCGCAGTCGCAACGCAGTGAGCCGAAGACGTCGCCGGTGAGGCACTCGGAGTGCACGCGCACCAGCACGTCCTCGCCGTCGTCGATCTCGCCGTAGACCAGCGCCACGTGCTCGATGCCGTCGAGCAGGCTGTCGAAGCCGACGGCGGTGAACACGCCGTGCGCGGTCGGGATCCGGGCTTCGGCAACGCGTTCGACCTGGGTCTCGACCCGGCGGCGGTACGCGATCAGGTCGGCGATCGTGATCAGTGCGAGGTCGTGGTCGGCCGCGAACACCTCGAGCTCGTCGCGGCGGGCCATGTCGCCCTCGTCCTTCTGCGACACGATCTCGCAGAGCACGCCCGCGGGCGCCATGCCCGCGAGACGCGCGAGGTCGACGGAGGCCTCCGTGTGGCCGGGGCGCCGCAGCACGCCGCCGTCCCTGGCACGCAGCGGAACGACGTGGCCGGGCCGGTTGAAGTCGCTGGCCTTCGAGGTCGGGTCGGCGAGCAACCGGATCGTGCGGGCGCGGTCGGCGGCCGAGATGCCGGTGCTGATGCCCTCGCGCGCGTCCACCGTGACCGTGTACGCGGTGCCGCGCTGGTCCTGGTTCGTGTGGTACATCGGCGGCAGGTCGAGGCGGTCGCAGTCGGAGTCGGTCAGCGCCACGCACACGTACCCGGACGTGTAGCGGACCATGAACGCGAGCAGCTCCGGCGTCGCCTTCTCGGCGGCGAAGATCAGGTCGCCCTCGTTCTCGCGGTCCTCGTCGTCCACGACGACCACGGGCCGTCCGGCGGCGATGTCCTTGATCGCCCGCTCGATTTCCGCGAAGTTGCTCACTGGGCCTCCTCGCCCGCAATGGCCCGCAGGTGCGGGACGGCCAGTCGTTCGACGTACTTCGCCAGCACGTCGACCTCCAGGTTCACGTGGGAACCCGGCAGGCGGTGCCCGAGCGTGGTGAGCTCGAGCGTGGTCGGGATGAGGCTCACGGAGAACTGGTCCTCCGAGACGCTCACGACCGTCAGTGACACGCCGTCGACGGTGATCGAGCCCTTCTCCACGACGTAGCGGGCGAGCTGGGGCGGCAGTCCGATGTGGACGATCTCCCAGTGCTCGGCCTTCTCCCGCGCGAGAATCGTGCCGGTGCCGTCGACGTGGCCCTGCACGATGTGGCCGCCGAGGCGCTGGCCGACCGCGGCCGCGCGCTCCAGGTTGACCTTGTCGCCCTCGGCGATCTTCGCGAGGCTGCTGCGCACGAGCGTCTCGCGCATCACGTCGGCGGTGAAGGTGCCGTTCTCGACCTCCACGACGGTGAGGCAGACGCCGTTCACCGCGATGGAGTCGCCGTGCTTGGCGTCGCTGGTCACGAGCGGCCCGGCGATGCGCAACCGTGCCGCGTCGGGCAGGTCCTGCGTCGCGACCACGTGGCCGAGTTCCTCGACGATCCCGGTGAACACCGCTCCTCCTAAGTTTGCGGAACCGCGCTGATCCGCAAGTCCGGTCCGCTCATGGTGACGTCTTCCACGGTCAACCGGACAGCGTCCGTGATGGTTGACACGCCCGCGTCCAGCACTGCCGCGGGGCCGTCCCCGAGCAGTGCGGGCGCGAGGTAGGCGAGCACGCGGTCGATTCTGCCCGCTTTGAGGAACGCGCCGGCCACGGTTGGACCGCCTTCCAGGAGCACGTCGACGATCCCGCGCTCGGCGAGCGCGGTCAGGACCTCGTCCGGGTCGTGCGTGCGCACGTGCAGCGCGGTGTGCCGGAGCTTGGCCCCGGCCGGCAGGTCGCTCTTGCCCACGACCACCGGCAACGGCTGGCGGGGCAACGGCATTCCGTCGTCGTCCCTGGCCGTGAGCGCCGGGTCGTCCTTCCTGACCGTGTTCGTACCGACGATGATGGCGTCGAGCTTCGCGCGCATCGCGTGCACCTCCTTGCGGGAGGTCTGCGAGCTGATCCACTGGCTGGTGCCGTCTCGGGCCGCGATCCGGCCGTCCAACGACGCCGCGTACTTCCACGTGACGTGTGGACGTCCCGTGCGCGTGTAGTGCAGCCACGCGCGCAGTGGGCCCTTGCTGACCTCATCAGCGAGTAGACCACTCTCGACCGTGATGCCGGCGTCTTCGAGACGACGCGCGCCGCCCGCCGCTTTCGGGTCCGGGTCGCTGACGGCGTGGATGACGTGCTTGATACCGGCTTCCTGGAGCGCTTCGGTGCACGGTGGCGTGCGACCGAAGTGCGAGCACGGCTCGAGCGTGACCACGGCCGTGCCGCCCCTGGCCTTCGTCCCGGCTTCCTTGAGCGCCATGACCTCGGCGTGCGGGCCACCGGGCGGCTGGGTGCCGCCGAACCCGACCGCCTTGCCGTGTTCGTCCAGGATGACGCAGCCGACCGGCGGGTTGGGGCTCGTGGTGCCCCGCACCCGTTCGCTCTCCGCGATGGCGAGCACCATCGCGTCCTCGGGCGTCACGGGGTTCCGGCTGACTGGGCCCGGGCAGCCTGGGCGCGCAGTGCTTCAACGGCCTTGCCGGGGTCGGCGGCGTCGTACACGGCGGACCCGGCGACGAAGCAGTCCACCCCGGCCTGCGCGGCCTGGTCGATGGTGTCGGCGTTGATGCCGCCGTCGATCTCCACGATCAGCTTGAGGTGCCCGGTGTCGACGAGGTGGCGGGCAGTCCTGACCTTGTCGAGCACGTCGGCCATGAAGCTCTGGCCGCCGAAGCCCGGCTCGACCGACATCACCAGCAGCGTGTCGTAATGCTTGAGCACGTCGACGTACGGCTCCAGCGGCGTGCCGGGCTTGATGCTGAGACCGGCCTTGCTGCCCGCGGCCTTGAGGTTCTTCGCGAGCTTGACCGGGTCGTTGGCGGCCTCGACGTGCACGGTCACGTTGTAGGCGCCGGCCTCGGCGTACCCGATGGCCCAGCGGTCCGGGTCCTCGATCATCAGGTGGCAGTCGATCGGGATGTCGGTGACCTTGAGCAGCGACTTCACCACGGGCAGGCCGAGCGTCAGGTTCGGCACGAAGTGGTTGTCCATCACGTCGACGTGGATCCAGTCCGACGTGGGCACCGCGGCGAGCTCGTCGGCGAGGCGCGCGAAGTCGGCGGACAGGATGCTGGGGGCGATCATCGGCGTGTGGACCACAAGGGTGAAGTCTAGGTGTCCAGCAGGTCGAGCAGCCTGCCGGGAGCCTCGTCCGTGACCACCACTCCGGCGTTCGTGAGCGTCGTCACGTGCGACTGCCACATCGGGTGGCGGCGCTTGTCCTCGCTGGCCTGGGGCATGACGACGACCTTGCAGTTCTCCACGCCGATCGCCTCGTTCAACGCGGTCAGCGCCTGGTTGTCGCCGATGCCCAGCGCCAGCTTGGCGACCGAGTTCGCGCTGGCGGGGGCGAAGATGAACGCGTCCGGGGTCGGGTAGGGCTTGGGCTGGCTCGGCAGGCGCGGGTTCCAGCGGATCTCGAGGTCGGTGAGGGCCTGGAGCTTCTCCAGCTCGTTCGCCTCTGCGAACCACGGGACGACCGTCGGCGTGAGGGTGATGGCCAGGCGCCAGCCGCGTTGTCTGGCCGGTTCGGCGAGGTCTGTGCGGAACCAGGATTCGACGCCGCCGCAGCCACTTGCGACCAGTCCGAGCAGCCCACGTGTCATGTGGACGATCCTAGGTCGGCCGGTTCGTCACGATCGGCAGCTCGGCGACGATCGTTTCGAGCAGGTCCGGTTCGATCTCGGCCAGGAGGTCCGCCGCCAACCGCCACCGGTCGAGGAGCAACGCCTGAGCGGCCAGCCGGCGTGCCCGCCCCGGGTCCTGGACCGCTGCCGCGATCGCCCGCAGCACCCCGCCTCGCCGCGCTGGTTCGTCGATCTCGGCCGCGGCCGTCTCCGAGAGGTCGAGGAGGGCTTCCTTCCTCGGGTTTGCCCTGCCGCTGCGTGCCAGTTCGAGAAATCCGTCCGCCCGATGTCCGTGGTCGGTGATCGCCTGCACGACCTCCTCAGCGGTGTCGAACCGTCCCCGCCACTGCAGATGAGCGCCGATCCTCGTCAGGGTTCGGCCCTGCCGTCGCAACGACCCGCAGGAGCCCGCGACGTCGACGGCGAGGGCGACTTCGTCCAGTTCCTCGGCGAGCACCTCCGCGACGCGGACGAGTGCCCAGGAACGCTTCGACTCGTCGGGTTCGCCCCGCGCGATCGTCACCGCGTCGTCAGCGGTCTCGGCCGCGCGAGCGACCTGTCCGACCGCCTTCATCTGCGCGGCGGCCTTGACCAGCGCTTCGGCCCTGTCACCGGCGTCAGCGATCGATCGAGAGACCTCGACAGCTCGTTCGATCAGTTCCGCCGCTTCTGACAGACTCTGCTCCGACGCCCGATTCGCGAGATCCACGAACGTCAGCGCACGCTGCCGACAATCCACGATGAACTCTGCAACGAGGACAGCGTCTGCACGGCTCTTGCGCCAGAGCCGCCAGCATGTGGACCTCAGTTCGAAGTCGACCAAGCGCCCCGCGGGTAGGGATCGCAGGATTTCCACCGCTCTGCTCACGTTCCCGCGGCTGCTGTGCCTCGCGGCGACGGCGGCCAGCACGGCGTTCCTCGCCGAGTCGCCCTGAACAGCGCGGGCCAGCGTCTCGGCTCGATCGAAGCGCCCGACCTCCGCCATCCTGGTGGCGACATCCCACATCGCCGTGTCTCGCAAATGTGGGTCGGAGACTGTTCGGGCGACCGCCTCGGCTTCCTCCACCAGCTCGTCGACGAGCGCCTCCTCGCCGTGCTGCTGCGCGAGCCTGGCCAGCATCGCGAACGCCTCACCGCTGCTCGAATCACCACCGAAGCGCCGGAGCATGTCCCTCGCCGCGGCCAGCCGCCCTTGAGACGCGACAGCCTCGACGGCACGCCACAGCACGTGGTGTCGAGGGCGGCTGTACGGCATCGACGCGCCGACCTCGGCAGCACGATCCGGCTCGCCCAGCTTGACGAAAGCGTTGACGACAAGCCTGAGTTCGTCGTCTGCCACGCCCTCCAGCGCGGCGGCGGCTCGTTCGACGATGCCCAGCCCTTTGTCGCGGTCCTGCGCACCGACCACCTCGCCGAGCACGACGAGGGGGCGGACCGTACACGCCGGTTCGGTGATGTGGTCGATGATCCGCGCCGCCTGATCCACGTGGCCTTGCCTGGCCGCGGCTGACGCCAGGCAGGCCAGGGCTTCGCCCAGTCGCGTCGGCTCGGCCAAGGCACGCGACACCGCCTGTGCCGTCGCGGCCAGTCTGGTTGCCCGAGCCAGATCACCTGATCTCGCGGCCTCGTGTGCCAGGAAGGTCGTCGCGGCCACGCGGTGACCGGTGTGCGGTGTGGACGTGGCCAGCGCCTCGGCCGCGCGCTGATCGAGTTTGGCGAGCCGGAGCACCAACAGCCACAACAGCTCACCTTGGCGGACTGGGTCAGCAACACCACGTGCGACCGCGGCCGCGTCGGCGATCAGCTCGCAGGCAGCGCCCGTGTCGCCGATCCGCACCATCACGCCGACCAGCACGGCCAGTGCGTTGGTGCGCGCCACAGGATCGGAAATAGCGCCGGTGAGGTCGACGGCACGGGAGCGCAGCTGGTCCGCTGCCGCTGCGTCTCCCGATCTGACGAGCGTTTCCGCCAACGAGGACAGCGCGCGCATCTGCTGTAACGGTTCGTCGATCGAGTTCGCGACGGCCAGTGCGCGCTGCCGGTCGCCGACGGCCGCGGTCACCACGGAGCGCAACGCCATGCCGCGCTGGCCCGGGTTTCCGATGCCACGTGCCAGGTTCTCGGCCGAGTCCAGCTCGCCGAGCCCGGCCAGCACCGACACCACCGACTCGACCGCGATGTCCCGGATGTTCGGCAGCGAGATGGATTGTGCGACTTCGGCGGCCACTTCGGCTTTCGCCAGAGCCTGCGCACGATCACCCGAGCGGCCAAGGCACCGAGCGTGGTAGACGAGCACCGCGACCTGCTGTTGAGGGCGGAGCTCCGAAACGTCGGTCGTGGCGCGACCGACGGTGACCTCGATCATCGCCAGGGACCGCTGCTCGATGTCGTCGATCTCCTGCGCCAGTTCGGCGGCCGCCTCGACCTCGCGCGCGGACACCCGGTGCGTCACGAGAGCCCGCAACGCCTGTCCTCGCGTCGACGAGCGCGAAATGGACCGGGCCACCTCCAGCGCGGTGTCCGGCTCGGCGGTCATCGTCGGCACCAGCAGTCCCAGCGCGATGTCGCGGTAGTAGGCATCCGTTATCTGGCGTACGAGAGCCACCGCCGCGGGCATGTCGCCGAGCTTCACGTGCACGTCCGCGATCGCCCTGATCGCGACGTACTGGCGAACCTGCTCCAACTGCCGCACTGCCAGCGACTCTGCCCGCGCACGTGTCCCGTGTGCGCCGAGTGAGTCGCCCGACGCGGCAAGTGCCTGGGACACCGCGAGCACCGCGTTGCACCGTCGGAACGGGTCGGCGATCGACGCGATGACTGCCTCCGTCCGGCCGTGCTGCCCCAGCAGCGTCAGCACCGCGGGAAGTTCCGCGGACGTCGTCGCATTGCACTCGATCAGGTGATCGCGGTGCACTGCCAGCCGAGCGAGGGAGACGAGGTCCGGATCGTCGGCCTCGGCGAGCGCGTGCTGCGCGGTGGTGATCTCCGCCAGGGCGAGGGCGTCGCCGCCGGACACGGCCAGCAGCCGGTCCTGCCGGGCCGCGTCGGTGGCCATGGAGACCATGCGGCGGACGTCCCCGCTGGCGCTCAGCATGTTGTAGTAGCCGCGCAGCAGGTATTCGGGCGTGTCCTCGGGCCAGCGTTCCCGCTGCCAGCGGTCCGCCCAGGAGTGCAGATCGTCCCGGTAGCCGTCGAGCTCCTTGTCCTTGCGCAGCCTGTCCTCCGCTCTGCGCTGAAGCTCTTCGTGGGCCAGCAGGTAGACATCCGCCGCGTCCGGCGTGAAGTGGCCGGGACGTGCCGCGAAGCTGCGGCCGGACACCGTTTCCAGGTACCCCTCGACCTCCGACAGCTTCGCTCCGGTCAGCGCGACCAGGTCGGCGGCGGTGAGGCCACCGCCGGCGGCGGTCACCAGGCCGAGCAGGTCGTGCGCGGTCCCGCCGCCGCGCAGGAGTTCGTTCAGGTCGTTGACCATGTCCTCGCGAACCGCTTCGGCGTGCGGGGACGGCACGAGCTCCACCACGCTGCTCGGGTCGCGCAACGGGTGGTCGTGCGGCACGTCGGCGGGGATCGGTGGATTGGGCCGTCCGGACACGATGACGCGCATGCCGTGTACGGGGGCCAGCGGCAGCAGCTTGGCGATGCTGTGCGAATCAGACCCGGTGTGCACACCGCGATCCTCATCCAGACCGTCGACCACGAGGACCAGGCGCTCACCGCGTTCCCGGCAGGCCGCGGCCGCGTCCTCCAGCAGACCGAGGAGGTGGACCTCCAGGTTGGCAGCGGTGAGAAACGGCGGCATCGGCTCGTCGAGGAACTCCAGCAGCTGTTCCATGACGACGGTGATGAAAGCGTTGCGGTCGTTCTGATCGGCCAGCCGGGCGGTGATGAAGAAGGACACGATCCGCACGTTCTCCAGCGGGTGCAGCACGAACCACGCGAGCAGGGCCGACTTGCCCGACCACGCGGGCGCGCGCAACCAGCGGTAGGGGCTCGGTACCGAGTCCGCGGTGCAGAAGTCCCGCAACGCCTGGAGTTCGGGGACGCGGCCGGCCAGCTCTCCCGAGAAGATCCGGCGGACCTGCACCAGGTAGCGGCTTCGCACCGCGGGCCGGGAACCGATGGTCACGTTCCCGATGAGCACGCCCGTGTTGGCGAGACCTCCGGCGGCATGCGCCGCACCGGTACCGGAGACGTCGATGCGCCTCGGCGAGGGACCGCGATCAGTCAAATCGCACGCCCGAGTTCGCGGCCCCTCCCGAGGTCGCCTCGCCGGTGCGTTCGACCACGACGTTTCCCTGCGCCGGGCCCATCACCCCGGTGTTGGCCGTGCCGCTGCCGGTCGACGTCGCCCTGCCGGTGTCCTTGACCCGAACGCTGGTGCCGGGCGTGCGCAGGGCTACCCACACGGCCACGCCCACGGCGGCTACCGCGAACACGGCTGACGTCGCGGTCGCCACCCGGTTGGCGTCTTCCCACCGTGCGACGGCGAACCAGCCGGCCAGGCCAGCCACCGCCACGCACGTCAGCGTCAACACGACTCGTGCCACAGTCACGGGAACAACATCGCAGAAGGCACCCGATTCGTCACCGTCGCGGAATTGCCTGACCCCGCCGCCGCCCTGCGGTCACCCGAACAAGTGAACTCCGCAACCGTTGCACCCTAAGGACGACGACAGGGTCCAGAACCTGTCAGACCCCGTCGCTAGCGTCCTTCCCGAGCGCTCGAACAGGGCGTCGCAGCACCGAGCAGAACATCGCGTCGGTGCCGTGCAGATGAGGCCAGAGCTGGACGTGCGGCCCTTCCCCGAGGTCCGGAACTCCCGGGAAGAGGTCCCGCGTGTCGAGCACTTCGGCCCCCGTCCGCCGCGCGACGTCCGTCACCACCCCGACGGTCTCAGAGAGATGAGGTGAGCACACGACATAAGCGACCACGCCGCCAGGACGCACCAGTCGCAACGCCTCGGTGAGCAGCTCCCGCTGCAGCTTCGTGAGCGTGCCGACGTCGGCGGGCTGGCGCCTCCACCGCGCCTCCGGGCGCCTGCGCAGTGCACCGAGACCGGTGCAGGGCGCGTCGACCAGAACCCGGTCGAACGCTCCTTCGACGAAGTCGGTCTCGCGGCCGTCGGCCACGTGCACGGTCACCGGCAGGCCTGAGGTGATCTTGCGCACGAGCTCCGCGCGGTGGGGTGCCTTCTCGACGGCGATCAGCTCGCCACCGTCGAGGCCGACCAGTGCGGCGAGCAGCGCGGCCTTGCCGCCAGGGCCGGCGCAGAGGTCCAGCCAGCGGTCGTCCGTGCCCTCTAGGGACGCGCGTGTGAGGGCAAGTGCGCACAGCTGGCTGCCCTCGTCCTGGACGTGGGCGAGGCGTTCCCGGACGGGCTCGAGATCGCCCGGGTCGCCCGCCCCGGCCTCCAGGTGCACGCCGTAAGGCGAGTAGGGCGCCACATCACCACCAGTGATGGCGGCGAGCTCATCGGCGCTCACCTCGCCAGGACGTGCCACCAGGTGCACGGCGGGCCGAGCGTCGTCCGCCTCGAGGGCGCGCTTCAGCGGCTCCTCGCGGCTGCCGAGGGCCTCCGCGAACGCCTGCGCGATCCAGCGCGGGTGGGCGTGGGTGAAGGCGAGGTTGCCGATCGGGTCGGTGTCCGGGTCGGGCGCGAGCTCGTCGACCCAGGCGGCCTCGTCCTGCTCGGCGACCCGGCGCAGGACGGCGTTGACGAAGCCGGCGATCCCGGAGCCGAGCTCGGCCCGCACGAGGTCGACGGTGGAGGCCACCGCCGCGTGCGACGGAATCCGCGTGCGCAGCAGCTGATACGCACCGAGCCGCAACGCGTCGAGCGCCGATCCGTCCACTTCGGACAACGGCCGGTCGGAACACGCCTCGATGACGGCGTCGAGCAACCCCTGTGCCCGCGCCGCACCGTAGGTGAGCTCAGTCGCCAGCGCAGCATCACGGCCAGTGATGCGACGCTCGCGCAACAGCTGCGGCAGCACGAGGTTCGCGTACGCATCGCGCTGGCGCACCGCCCGCAACGTCTCCAACGCGGCAAGCCGAGCCGGGTCCTCCACAGGCGGCCGGGAGGGCCCGGTCCGCCGCCGCGGCGGGTGCGGCCTGCTGGGGCGGGAAGGCTTGGAAGCTCCTCGCGAGTAGCCGGTCATGCGATGCACTCTCCTGCTGCGGCACGGACAACGCGTGCCGAGTTCGTAGCGGCCGGCAAGCGTCCGGAGGCCGTGCGACGGCCGGATGTCCCGGAGCACGTCATGAGATGCGCTCCCCTGCTTCGATGCGCACGCCGCGAGCCCAGTCGGTGGCGGCCATGCGCTTCTTGCCCTGCGCCTGGACCTCACTGAGGGCCACGGCGGTGGTCGCCGTGCCCACGAGCACGCGCTTGCGTTCGACCAGCACCTCGCCGGCGGGCAGCATCACGTCGTCCACGGGCGTCACGGGGCCGAGCTTCAGCCGCTCGCCCCGGAACTCGGCCCACGCGCCGGGTTCGGGCGTCACGGCGCGGGCCAGGCGGTCGACGGCTGCGGCGGGCGTGCTGAAGTCGAGGCGCGCGTCCTCGACGGTGATCTTGGCGGCGTAGGTGACGCCGTCGGCGGGCTGCTCGACAGCGCGCAGGGCGCCGTCCTCAATGCCGTCCACAGTGGACAGAAGGAGGTCGGCCCCCGAGATGGAGAGGCGGGTGAGCAGGTCGCCGGAGGTGTCGCGGTCGCGCACCTTCTCGGTCACGACGCCGAACACGGGGCCCGCGTCGAGCTCCTTGACGATTCGGAACGTCGACGCGCCGGTGATGTCGTCGCCGTTGCGCACGGCGGCCTGCACGGGCGCGGCGCCGCGCCAGGCGGGCAACACGGAGAAGTGGAGGTTGACCCAGCCGAACTTCGGGACGTCCAGAGCGCGCTGCGGCAGCAGAGCGCCGTAGGCGACGACCGGGCAGAGGTCGGGTTCCAGCTCGCGCAGGCGGTCGAGGAACTCGGGGTCGCCCGCCTTAGCGGGCGTCAGGACCTCGATGCCGTGCTGGTCGGCGAGCGCGGCCACCGGCGAGCGCTCCAGGCGGCGGCCTCGGCCGGAGGGGGCGTCGGGGCGGGTGACCACGGCGACGACGTCGTGGCGGGGAGAGTCGAGGAAGGCGCGCAGCGAGGGCAGTGCGACCTCGGGCGTGCCGGCGAACACGAGTCGCATGGTCAGCTGGACCTGCCGAAGAGTGGGTGCGGGCTCTGCTTCAGAGTGGGGACCGTACCGTCGAACCACTCGGCCTGCCGGATCTCCCTCATGGCCTGCTTGCGCGTCTCGGCGTCGAGGCGGTCGAGGAACAGCACGCCGTCGAGGTGGTCCGTCTCGTGCTGGATGCAGCGGGCCAGCGTCTCGGTGCCCTCGACCTCGATCGGCTCGCCGTGCATGTTCCAGCCCTTGGCCACGACGTGCAGGTGGCGCTTGCAGTCCCACGACATGCCGGGGATGGACAGGCAGCCTTCCGGGCCGTCCTGCATCTCCTCGCCGACCACCTCCCACGTCGGGTTGACGAGGTGTCCCGCGAAGCCGTCGCAGTGGTAGGTGAACACGCGCAGCCCAACACCGAGCTGAGGCGCGGCGAGTCCTGCTCCGCCCGCGTCCTGCATCGAGTCCCAGAGGTCCTTGACCAGGGTGCGCAGTTCCTTGTCGAAGTCGGTGACCTCGACGGCGGCGGTGCGCAGCACCGGGTCGCCGAACAGGCGGATGGGTTGGACGGTCACGCAGTGCTCCTCGTGGTGGACTGGGGGCCAGTCTACGAGGAGCGCGGTCAGTGCTCGGACGCGCTGCCGAGGAAGATCACGCCCACCAGCGCCGCGAGGAAGTGGCCGGTGAACCGCAGCGCCGTCAGCACGGGGCGGAACAGCGCGTGGAAGTTGACGTGGGCTGCCGGAGCGCCGGAAACAGTGTGCGTCGTCATGCCGTCAACTGTGCCGTTCGCGCAGGTCAAACCACATCGGCTCGCAGTATCGAGCCGGTGTCAGCCCGAGGTAGGAAGATCACGCGCCGACCTCGGCCGGAAGGCCGATGTCCCCAGGTCATGAGGCTGAGGCGGCACCGGTCAGCCGGTCAGGCCGGCGTCGTGCGAGAGCAGGGTGATCTGGGTGCGGTTGTTGAGGTCGAGCTTGGTCAGGATGCGGGACACGTGGGCTTTGACCGTGGCCACGCTCATGAACAGCTCGCGCCCGATCTCGGCGTTGGAACCGCCGCGCGCCACGGCGATCGCCACCTCTCGCTCCCGGTCGCTGAGCCGACTCAGGACGGTGGCGGCGTGCCGTCGCCTCGCGTCGGCGCCGGTGTGGCCGAGGTGGGCGATCAGCTGCCGGGTCACCCGTGGGCGACAGCATCGGCTCGCCCTCCGCCACCCGGAAGATCGCCCGCAGGATGTCGGCGGGCGGGGTGTGCTTGAGCAGGAAACCGCTGGCGCCGGCCCACAGTGCGCGGAGCACGTGTTCGTCCGTGTCGAAGGTGGTCAGCACGATGATCTCGGGCGGGTCCGGCCGCGAGCGCAGCTGCTCGGTGGCGGCGGGGGTACGCGGAAGAAGTCCGGATCACCGACGTGCTGCTGGTGGCGTCCGCGATCATGGTCGAGATCCCGATCCTGATGGTCGTGCTGTCCCGGACGCTGAAGCCGGCCACGTACTGGTGGACCACCGTCGCCGCGGTCACGCTGACCGCGGTCTTCATCATCGGCGGCGGTTCGACACGCCCGCACTACTTCGTCCTCGCCACCATCGAGCTGGTGCTCATGGCACTCGTGGTGCGGCAAGCCTGGCAGTGGCGCGCACGTGCAGGAAGATCGGGTGCAACGCTCGGCCTGGAGGTGGACACCTCCAGGTCATGAGGCTGATGCGACCGAGCTGGGAGGGGGCGGCCGCCGTGTCCGACGACGCCCCGTCGGACGCCGACCTGTGGGCACGAGGTGATGAGCAGGCGTTCGGTGAGCTCTACGACCGGTACGCCGAGGCGGTGTGGAACCACGCCTACCGGCTGACCGCGTCGTGGTCGACCGCCGAGGACCTCACGTCCGCGACGTTCCTGACGGCTTGGCGCCGCCGCACCGAGATGACTCTCGTCCCGGACAGCGCGCTGCCGTGGCTGTTCACCGTGGCGGGCAACCTGGCGCGCTCAGAGTTCCGCCGCAAGGCCAGGTTCAGCCGTCTCCTGCTCCGCGTGCCCCGCAACGACGTGCAGCGCGACCACGCCGACGAGGTCGCGTCGTCCGTCGACCACGAGACCCGTCTGCGCGAGGTGCTGCAGGCGGTCGAGCGCCTGCCGCGCGCCGAACGCGAGGCCGTGGAGCTGGTCCTGCTGGGCGAGCTGACGACCGCCGAGGCCGCCGAGGTACTGGGCGTGGCCGAGGTGAGCGTCCGTTCGCGGATCTCCCGTGCCCGTACCCGCCTGCGCAAGGAACTGCCCAGCGACACCCTGGAGGTGCAGTGATGACCATCAACCTGCCGCCTCTCCGCGAGCTGCCCGCGGACGTGAAGGAACGCATGCGCCCGGCCTTCACCGAGGCCTCCACCCGCCGCAGCCACACCCCGCTCGCCGTGGCCGCCGCTGTGGCGCTGCTCATCGCGGGCGGTGTCGCCGTCACGCACCAGATGACCAGGGACGCGGACCCGGCGGACGGCCGCGTCGTCAGCCCGTCCGGCCTCGACGTCGATCGATGCCGCGCCGCGCTGAATGACCGGAGCTGGTCCTCCAGCAAGATGGTGGTGTTCGGTCTGCACAAGGTCCTCGTGGGCGATGATGGGCGCTTCTGCGGCCTGACCCGGTCCAGGGCGATCGTCATGAGCGCCGACGCGCGTCCGCTCCAGATGGAAGCCGGTTCTCTCGTCTTCCGCTCCGAGAACATCATCGCGGGCGTGCCCCCGCTCGGCGCACGGCAGGCGCGGGCACGCGAGTTGAGTCCCGGCAACAGCAGCCGCGGTTCCACCGCCTCCGTCGTCACCCCGGAGTTCTTCGTCACCTACGCCGCCACCGGGACCAACGTCACCGAGATGGTCTTCGACGACCGCACCATCCCGGTCGCCGAAGGCACCGCCCCGGCGCTCGCCACGAAGGTCGACAGCTTCGACAGCGGCGACGGCAATCCCTGGACGCCGGCGAACCTCCTGGCCAGGTGCGTCGACAACGCCGACCGCCAGGGCACCCCTGCCGAGGAGTTGCAGGGGTGGGAACCGCTGATCAGCACCAGCACCACCGGCGACCGCGGAATGTCACTGGCCCACCTCGGTCACCGGAAGTGGGCCACCTGCACCTTCTCCCAGTTCGGCGCCGACATCCTGGCCACGGTCGACGCCGGCGACCCGGACAAGACGGTGCACTTCAGCGGATTCCACCTCGGATCCGAGTACACCCTCGTCGGACGCACCAACCCGCTGGCCAAGACCATCGAGCTGTACTCCGGCAGCACCCGTGCGGCAGTCGTGGACGTCGCCGACGGCTTCTTCATCGCCACCGTTCCCGTCTCCACTGCCGGCACCAGGACCGGAGTGCCCGACCTGCAGGTCATCGCCCGCAGCGCCAAAAACGAGATCGTCTACCTGGGCGGGTTGGGCTGATCATGGCCGTATGACCTGGACGGCACCGCAAGTCGAACTGACCGAAGAACCGCTGCTGGGCGCGGAACGCCCGATGCTGGAAGCGTGGCTCGACCGCCATCGGGCCACGTTCCTGCGCAACTGCACGGGCCTGACCGGCGAGCAGCTCGCCGTGGCCAGCACGCCTCCGTCCAACCTCACCCTGCTGGGCCTGATCCGCCACCTCGCCGACGTGGAACGCGTCTGGTTCCGCATCCGCGTCGCCGGCCAGGACGTCAAGCCCCGCTACAGCGAACCCCCGAACTGGGACGCCGCCTTCGAGCACCTCGACCCGAACCGCGCCGAGTCCGAGTACGCCGACCTCGTCGCCGAAATGGCCGAGGCCCGCACAGCCGTCGCCACGCGAGATCTCGACGACACCTTCGTGCACGCGCGGTGGGGCGAGATCTCGGTGCGGTGGCTCTACATCCACATGATCGAGGAGTACGCGCAACACAACGGCCATGCCGACCTCATCCGCGAAGCCATCGACGGCCGCACGAACACGTAGCGCACCCACCCGCGACGAACTAACGGCCGTGAGCACTAGTGCGGGGGTCACGGAGGCTTGCGCGTGGTGTCAGTCGTGGCGGGTGCCCGGCCAGATCCGGCGGTCCAGCGCTCCCCACGCCCACCCGGCCACCAGGGCGAACGCCAGTGCGCCGGCGGGCTGTCCGAGTGCCAGCAGGAACACGGCCAGCAGGCCCGCGACGATGATCAGGGCGGACCAGGCGTGGCTGCGGCGGTCGCGCGCGGGAGGTTGTTCGGCGCGTTCGAGGGTGTGGGCGAGCGCGGGGTCCTCGTCGCGGAGCCGGCGTTCGATCTCGCACAGCGCTTGGCGTTCGCGGTCGCTGAGCACGACACACCTCCTGGACGGGTGGGGTCAGCGGGCGTGCGCTCTGCTGTAGGGCACGGCGTTGAGCAGGGTGACGCGAACCGTGGCGCCGCTGGGCACGCGGTAGGCGTGCTGTTCGCCGCGGCGGGCGCCGTTCACCGCCGCTCCCAGTGGGGAGTCCGCGGAGTAGACCTCGATCTTGCCGTGTTCCGCGCTGCGGACGCCGAGCAGGAACGTTTCGGTTTCGCCCGTGTCGTCGAAGCGGACGGTGAGCACCATGCCGGGTTCGGCGATGCCGTCGTCCGGAGGGTCCTCGCCGACGACCGCGTTGGTGAGCAGGTCGCTGATCTCGCGGATGCGCCGGTCGCGAGCTTGCTCTGGCACGACTCCCGACGGGTCGTCGTGCTGGAGGCGGGCGGGCGCGAGCAGTGCCGTCAGTTCGTTGCGGAGACGGTGGTGCGCTTGAGGTGTCAGCCAGACGCGTTGGGTGGTGCTCATCGTGGTGCCTCCGGGGTGAGTGCCGTCAGGGCGGTCTGGGGGGAGGTACCGCCCTGACGGCGGGGGCGTCCGTGCTGGCCGGATTGGTCGGCCCGCGACCCGCACGGACTGGGGAAGGGTCAGTGGTGGCGATCGGCGCGCCGGAGCATCGTCTCGACGTCGTGGGCGTAGCCGGTGGCCACGCGCAGGAGGATGTCTCGCTGGACGCGGAGGAAGTCGTTTTCCGCCCGCAGCCACGCCAGTTCGGCTCGCTCGTCGTCCGTCAACGAGGTGTGTTCGGCTGCCACGTCGCGGTCACCTGAGCGGGTCGAACTCGCGCAGGGCGGCGGGCTGCTTGCCGGTGGTGATCTGTTCCGCGAGCAGGCGGCCGGTGATCGGGCCGTGCGCCAGGCCCCACATGCCGTGCCCGCCGGCGACGTAGACGCCGGGCGAGCGGGTCGCGCCGATGAGCGCCCGCCCGTCCGGGGTGACCGGGCGGGGGCCCACCCAGACGTCGGTGCGGTCGTCCCAGCGCACTCCGTCGAGCAGCGGCCGGACCGAGGCGATGATCGCGTCCACGCGTGCCTCGTCCAGGGGTGCGTCCGGGGCGCGGAACTCCATGGTGCCCGCTACGCGGAGGCCGCTCTGGTAGGGCGTGCACGCCACGCGGGCCTCCGGCAGGTAGACCGGGCCGCTGACCGGCTCCCGCACCGGCACGGTGAACGAGTAGCCGCGCCCGGCCCGCACCGGTGTGCGGACACCGGATCGTGCCGCCAGCCTCGACAGCCAGGCGCCGGTGGCGACGACGGCCACCTCGGCGGCGATCGTGTTGCCGTCCTCGGCTTTTACGACGACACCGGCGTTGTCGTCGTGGATGTCGGCCACGTCGAACGAGCGGATCGTGGCGCCTCGGGCGACGACCGCTCGGCCCAGCGCCCGCACGAACTCGCCGGGGTCGACGAAACGCTGTCCGTCGATGCGCACACCTGTCGTGAGCGCTTGCGAGGCAAGCGGGACCTGCTCGCGCAAGTCTGTTGTGGACAGTTCGTGGTGCTCGACCGGTTGTCCCGCCGCGGCGAGCCGGCGCAGTTCCCGAACCAGGCTCTCGGCCTGCGCGCGAGACGTGAAGGCGGCGGTGATCGGCGCGGCGACGGTGGGCACCTCGACGCCGTTGGCCGTGAGCACGTCATAGGCTTCTATGCACTCGTCGTTGAGCGGGAGGTTCGCCTTGACCGCCCTGGTCCAGGACGGCCACCTGCAGTTGGCGGCGAACCGCGTCAGGAACGACCACAGCGACGGGTCGGCGGTGAGCGGGATGTGCAGCGGCGCGGCCGGGTTGAACAGTGACCGCAGGCCGTAGCACAGCACCGCCGGTTCGTTCAGCGGGATTGTCAGGCCCGGCGCGATCCAGCCGGCGTTGCCCCACGACGCACCGGCCGCGACGCCTGCTCGGTCGACCACCGTGACCTCGACGCCGCGCTCCTGCAGGAACCACGCGGTGGACAGCCCCACCACACCTGCCCCGACCACCACCGCTGAGCGCGGGGCGCCGTCGAGGCGTTCGACGCCGACCATTCCGGCCTCCTGTCATCGCTTGTCCCGATGCCAGGATGCGGCGAGCGCGGCACGAACCGGGTGTCCGTTGCGCACAATTGAGTGGTCAGCGGTTGTCGGTTTCCGACACCTCCGCGGCCGCCAAGTCGATCATCATCGCGACCCGCTTGCCGGCGTCGTCCAGGTCGAGGCTGGTCACGTCGCCCATCTTCCGCAGCCGGTTGCGCACGGTGTTGCCGTGCACGCCGAGCCGCTCACCAGCCGCAGCGAGGTCACCCTGCGTTTCCAGCCAGGCACGCAACGTGGCCACGTAGCCGGTGCCGTGCTGAGCATCGTGCCGGCGCAGTTCCGCCACCGGCCCGCGCGCGGGCGTGCGGCCGACCCGTGCCGCCGAGCGCAGGCGCTGCAGCAGGATCTCGTCCCACGACTCGTCATACGCAGGCGGTGCGGTGTCACCGGTGTGCGTCTCGTGCAACGCAAGGCACTCGTCGGCCTCCTGCCGGCCCGCCGGCAGGTCCGCGGCCTCGGCGACCGAGCTGATTCCCGCCGACACCGTCACCTGCACGGGCAACGCCGCCCTCAGCGCCGCCAGCCAGTCCCGCGCCGCGGCCACCGGCTCGCCCGGCAGGATCGTGTACACGGTGGTGCCCGACAACGCACTGCGTCCCGGTCGCGACCAGCCGAACCCGGTGGTCGCCTGTTCGAACGCCAGCAACACGGCCGCGTGCCGCTCGTCGCCGATGTGCGCGCGAACCGCGACGACCCTCGCCGGGCCCGGCGGCAACCCGAGCTGGCTGACCACGGTCGCGGCGTCCGCGGTGCCCTCCAGCAGCCGGAACACCAGCTCCGACTCGACCTGGCGCTCCAGGTCGGCGCTGGCCCGCAACCGCAGCAGGTGCAGCGCCACGGTCCGGGCACCGTCGGTCAACGCGGTGTGCCGGGCACCTTCCAGCGGACCGGGGCACGCCACCCAGATCGCCCCCAACAGCTCGCGGCCCACCCTGACCGCAACCACCATCCGCCCGGTGAGGCCTCGATCAGGTCGCCCGGCGACGTACAGCGGCTCGTCGGAACCCAGCAGGTGCGCCCGCACGCCCTCCTCGTCGAAGAACTCCCGCACCCACGAGGGCACCTGCCGGCCCATGATGGTCTCCAGCCGGGCCGCGTCGACCTCCTGCTGCGGGCTCGAGTACGCCAGCACGCGCGACAGCCGATCTTCGATCGTCACCGCCCCACCGGTGGCGTCGGCGAGGCTGTCGGCCAACGCGAACAGATCGGTCGGGCCGCGCCCCGACTCGGTCTCCCGGCCCTCCAGCACCAGGCCGTAGACCACACCTGCCAACTGGCTCCACGACAACGCCGGATCGGCCAGCATCACCGCGACGCCCGCAGCCTCCCCCACAGCGACGGCGTCTGCCAGGAACTCCTCATCGCCCCGTACGAGCACAACGACCGCACGCACCGCCACGGCCCCACGCACGGCATCGGCCACGGACTCGGCGCCGACGGCGAGGAACACGTCGCCGCTCTCGGCACGACCGTCGGTGACGTCCCGGAGCACCACGCCGCGCAACTCCGCGGACCGCGGCACCGGGCAACAGCACAACCGGACCCCGTACCCACCCAGCACGTTGACCAGCCGGTCCAGCCTCACCATCAACACACCGTAGCCGCCGGGCCCGAAACGCCGCCGTCCCGCGAGCGGCGTGGTGAAACGCGCTCGCGGGACGACGGACAGGGTCGGTGGCGGGCTCAGCCCACCCACACCACGCGGGCGGCACCACCCCCGCGCCGCGTCGGTTCGGCAACCGCGCGCCAGCGGCCGTCCTTCGTGCGTTCAACGGCGGTGGCGGCGCCGATTTCGGCGTTCTGGCTGAACTTGTGGCCGATGGCCTGCAGGCCCGCGGTGGCCGCGGCGGCGATGAACTCCGCCTCGGCCGGGGTGGTGTTCGTGGCCGAGTTGCGCTGGGAGGCGCGTGGGGCCGCCACAGCGTCACGCAGCGTCATGTTGCGGTCCAGGCGTCCGATCAGGATCTGGAGGACCGTGGTGATGATCGTGGCGCCACCCGGTGAGCCGACGGCGAGAACGACATTGCCGTGGTCGAGGACGATGGTCGGCGCCATGGACGAGCGCGGGCGCTTACCGGGGCCGGGCAGGTTCGGGTGCGGGACGCCGGCGGTCGGGGCGACGAACTCGAAGTCGGTGAGCTCGTTGTTGAGCAGGAAGCCGCGGCCGGGAACAACGATGCCGCTGCCGCCCTCCGCCTCGATGGTCAGCGTGTAGGCGACCACGTTGCCCCAGCGGTCGGCGACCGTGAGGTGCGTGGTGCGTTCGGCGTCCTCGCGCAGGTTCGAGGGACCCGCAGTGGCCTCGCACGGCTTGGGGTTGTTCGGGTCCGCGGCCGGCTGCGGAGCCGGCAGGACGGCGTCGGGCTTGATCAGGCACGCGCGGGTGTCCGCGAACTTCTGCGAGAGCAGGCCTTCGGTCGGAACCTGGCTGAAGGCCGGGTCGCCCACCCAGCGCAGGCGGTCGGCGAACGAGAGCCTGCTCGACTCGAGGAAGCGGTGCAGGTACTGGACGTCGGAGGCCTTCGAGAGGTCGGTCGACTCCAGGATGTTGAGAGCCTCGCCAACGGTCGTGCCGCCGGACGACGGAGCCGCCATGCCGTAGACGTCGAGGCCGCGGTAGCGCGTGTGCGTGGGGTCGCGGCGTTCCACCTGGTAGCGGGCCAGGTCGGAGATCTCCATGGCACCGGGGCGGACGTTGCGGGTCGAGCCGGGCACGACCGGGGGCTGCTGGACCGTCTTGACGAGGTCACGGCCCACCGCGCCGCCGTAGAGCGAGGCGAGCTCGGTGCGGGCCAGCTCGCGGTAGGTGTCGGCGAGCTGCGGGTTGCGGAACGTGCTGCCGACGGCGGGTGGCTGACCACCCGGCAGGTACAGGTCGCGGGTCGAGGTGAAGTCGGCGAAGCGGGCGGCGTTGTTCGCGATCTGCGAGTTGAACGTCTTGTCAACGACGAAACCACGCCGTGCCAACGCTTCCGCGGGCGCCATGGCGTCGCGCAGGTTCAGCGTGCCCCACTTGCGCAGGGCCTGCTGCCACGTCTTGGGGGTGCCGGGGACGCCCACGGACAGGCCGCTGGTCATCGCCTCGGAGAACGGGAGCGGCTTGCCGTTCTCGACGAACAGCTGTTCCGTCGCAGAGCGTGGGGCCGTCTCGCGTCCATCCAGAGTGGACACCCGGCGGGTGCGGGCGTCGTAGTGGACGAAGAAACCGCCGCCACCGATGCCCGCGGAGAACGGGTCGGTCACGCCGAGCGCGGCGGCCGTGGCCACGGCGGCGTCAACGGCGTTGCCCCCTCTGCGGAGCACGTCGATGCCGATCTGGGAGGCGTCGGGGTCGACGCTGGAGACGGCACCGCCCCAGCCGACCTGCTCGGGCACGCGAGGAGGTGGTTCCGCCGCGCTCGCGTGAGCAGGCGCGACCAGTACGACGGAGAGCGTCAGTGCGGCAACCGTTCGCAACATGCGGAAACTTCTACTCCGTTGCGACCGGATGGCAACCCTGCTTGAGGAAGGCCTAAGGTGCGGAGGTGGATCTTGACCGGTTGCGAACGGACTTCGCGAACACCCCGCTCGACGAGGCCGACCGCGAGGAGGCGCTGCAGCAGCTCCTGCGCGACCGTCGCGAGGGCGACGCGGACCTGCTGCGCCACCTGCTGGCCGAGGAGACCGCCGCCCACCGCGAGGGCTGGGGCCTGAGCGAGGCGATGGGTCTCGCCGCGCTGCTGCTCGCCGAGTGCGGCCGCGAGGAGGACGTCTGGACGTTGTGGGAGGCCAAGAACGCCTCCTTCGACACCATGGCCGGCCTCGACGGCTTCCTGCTGTTCCCGGCGGGCATCGCGGGCACGACGGCGCACGTGATCGCGGGCGAGGACCACCCCGAACGCGGCGACCTGATGACGTACATGAGCGAGTACCTCGAGTACGAGAAGCTCACCGACGACGACATCCGCTCGCACATCGCGAACCTGCGCTCCTACTACGAGGGCCCTACAGGACTTCCAGCGGATCGAGCTTGATGCGCACCAACTCCTGTTCTTTTCGGGCGGTCCGCACGGCCTGAGCCTCGGCGAGGACGGCGGCCAGCCGGCGGCCTTCGGCGCGGGCGACCCGGACCAGGGCGCGCTCCTTGGTCTCGTCGTCACCCAGCGGCACCGGTCCGAGGATCTCGCCGCTCGGCGGCAGGTGCAGCTCGTCGAGCAGCGCGTTCACCGCGTCCGGCGTGCCGTCGACGGTCGCCATCCGCACGGCCGGCGGGAAGCCCAGCTCGGTGCGCGCGGCGAGTTCGGTCGCCGCGTGCCACACCGGGTCCCACCGCACGAGCGCCTGGACCGGCGTGAGCGAGGAGTCCGCGATGACGACCACGCGACCGTTGCCGGGACGGACCAGTCCGGCCGCCGTCATCCAGCGGCGGAGTGCCTCCTCGGACGCCCTGAGGTCGGCCCGGCCCAGCAACGCCCACCCGTCGAGCAGGAGCACGGCGCCGTAACCGCCCTCGGCGACGGGTTCGGCACCCGGCGTCGCCACCACCAGCGCGGGCTTGCCCGGCACCTTGGGCAGGACCTCGTCGGCGCCACTGGTGCGCACCGGATACCCCGGGAACGCCCGGCCCAGCTCCTCCGCCGTGCGCCGCGCGCCGATGATCTGGCCGCGCAACCGCCGGGAGCCGCACGTCGGGCACCGGAACCCGGCCTCCGTCGCGGCGCACCACCGGCAGTACGCGGGCTTGGGCAGCCCGTCCTCGGTGCCGCCGGGCAACGCCAGCGGCCCCGCACACCTCCGACACCGGGCGGGACCTCGGCACTGCCCGCAGGCGAGCGCCGGCACGTAGCCGCGGCGCGGTACCTGGATGAGCACCGGGGAGTCGGCCAGCGCGAAGCGGGCCGCGTCGAACGCGATGGACGGCAACCGCGCGGTGCGGGCAGCCGGGTCCTTGACGTCCTGCCACTCGTTGTCGCCCACCGAGACCACGCGCGGAGCCACCGCTCGCAACGTCTCGCGGGAGGCCACGATCTCGTGCGCCCAGCCGGTCTCGACCAGCAACTGCGCCTCGGCGGTACGGGCAAAGCCACCGATCAGCAGGGCCGCACCGGACATGTGCGCACGCTGGACCAGCACGTCGCGCACGTTCGGATACGGCGACCGCTGCTCGACGTGGAGGTCGTCGCCGTCGTCCCACACGACCAGCAGTCCGGGGTCCTTGACCGGCGCGAACGCAGTGGCCCGAGTGCCCACCACGACCCGCGCGATGCCCCGGCGGACGGCGAGCCAGCGTTTGTAGCGCTCCGAGGGCCCGAGGTCGGCGGAGAGGGTCACCACGCCTTCGATGAGCCGGCCGCACGCCTCGGCGACGCGGGCGAGGTCGCGGTGGTCGGGCACGACGATGACCACGCCCTTGCCTGCGGAGGCGACCGCGGCCGCTGCTTCGGCCAGTCGCGCGGGCCAGTCTTCGGAGGGCAGGGCTTGCCAGACGGCGTGGGCTGGACGGCCGGCGTGCAGGGCTTCCAGGTACTTGGGGCCGCGGGGGTAGCGGGACCAGGCGTCGGCGGGGACGGGCGGAAGCTGCGAACGCGGAGGTGACGCTGGGCCAGCGGGTGACGCTGGGGTCGCAGGCGAGGCCGGGTCCGCAAACGGCGCCGGAGCTAGCGGTGAGGCCGGGTCCGCAGACGACGCTGGGTCTGCGGGCGGCGCCGGGTCCGCCGGCACAGCCAGGGCCGCAGGTGAGATCGAGTCCGCAGACGACGCCCGAGCTAGCGGTGAGGCCGGACCCGCAGACGACGCAGGGTTTGCGGACGGCGCTGGGTCCGCGGGTGACGCTGGGTCCGCGGACAAGGCAGGGTCCGCGGGCGAGGAGTCGGCAATGGCGTCGGCGGGAGCCTCGGCTCCGGCATCTGCTGGTGCCCCGGACGGCGACGCCGCAGGTGCCGATGGCGGGACAGCCGACTCGACGGACCCCACGACGAGGGTTGTTGCGGAGGAACTCGCGGGTGCAGCCGACGGCGGCGCGGCGCTTGCCCAGGCCGGGGGCTGGGGCAGTGGCGCCGGTTCGCCTGGCGCGGCCGCTTCCGCGCGGGCGTGGCGCGGAGGGATGGCCAGGCGGAGGACGTCGATCATGCCGCCCGCGTACCGGTCGGCGATGGCGCGTGCCAGCACCGCGATCTCCGGCGCCAGCACCGGTTCGGGTGACACGACTTTTTCCAGGAAGGCGAGCTTTTTGTCGTAGTCGGAGGTTTCGGTGCGCTCCAGCAGGTAGCCGTCGACGAGTTGGCCGGCGAAGCGGACGCGGACTCGGCAGCCTGGCACGGCCACCGCGTCCAGTTCGGACGGAACCGCGTAGTCGAAGGGGCGGTCCAGGTGGGCCAGCGGCACGTCCACCACGATGCGGGCGACCGGCAGCTCAGCCGCGGGGACTCGTTCGCCCCGTCTTGCTCCGGTCTTCGCGCTCATGCAATTGGTGTATCAGACCGGTCCGACAGTCACGCGGCGCGCCTCGCCGAAGCGTCAGCCCGAGATCGACTCCTGGCCGTTCTCGATGTGACCGCACAAGCGGCGGCGGAAGCGCGGCTCCTCCTCCACCGTCACGGTTAGGTCGTACCAGCCGGAGTTCATGACCGTCAGCCACGGGATGACGTGCCGGTGACCAGGACGCACCACGTAGCGGCGGCGGCCCAGCACGAAGGTCAGGCGGGATGAGCCCGTGTTCTCGAACGTGAGTGTCAGCACACGGCTGTAGCCGCGCACCGACGACGACACGCGAGCACGGTCGGAGGACGTCCCGGCGAACTCACGGCGGAAACCGTTCGGGCCGAGCAGCACCAGGTCGTGATCACCAGCGACCTCAAGAGAAGCCGACGAGGCCACGTCGAAGTGCTGCGGCAACGGGAACTGTCCCGAGTACGGGTACAGGGCCAGGTGCACGGAAGCGGAACCCGAGTTGGTCATCTCCAGCCGTGAGCCGCGCAACGACGCGTCGGGCTGGTACGGCAGGGCGCGCGCACGGCGGCGTCCAGGCTCCTGCTCGGGCATCTTCTGGGACGACGGCGGCGCGGGGCGCCAGCGCGGTGTGGCGGGCGGCACGGCGGCGGGCTCGCCCACCTCGGGCCAGGTGCGGCGGCGGTCGAAGTCGAACGCCGAGGTCAGGTCGCCGGAGACGGTCCGGCGCCACGCGGAGATCTCCTCCGAACGCACGCCGGTCCACTTCTCCAGGAACTGCGTCATCGACGTGTGGTCGAACACCTGCGAGCACACGTACCCGCCGACGGACCACGGCGAAACGACGGTCATCGGCACGCGCGCGCCGAGGCCCAACGGTCGGTCGCCCACGTACTCATCTGCCACTGACAACGGCGGGCGCGGCGGCGGCACGTGGTCGTAGAAGCCGTCGTTCTCGTCGTAGGTGATGAACAGGACCGTGGACTCCCACACGTCCTGATTGGACGCCAACGCGTCCAAGACCTGGTAGGTGATCGAGGCGGACGCAGCGGGTGATGACGCGCCGGGGTGCTCGGAGTCCACAGAGGACGGAACGAGGTAGGACACCGCCGGGAGACGGCCGGCGGCCACGTCGGCCCGGAACTCCTCCCCCAGCCCGCCGGGCTTCACGCGATGCAGTCCCCGCACGTACAGGGACTTCTCCGCCGCCGACAAGCGAGACAGGTCGATGGCACCGATCAGCGCGGGGTCACCGGTGCCGTACAGCTTGTCCAGCGACTTGAACCCCGGCGGCAACACCTTGCGCGCGATCTCCTTGAACCGCACGAAGAACTCCAGGTTGTTGTCCTGGAAGTTGTCCCACTCCTGGTAGACGCGCCACGACTGCCCGGCCGCCTCAAGACGTTCCGGATAGGTCTGCCACGAGTACCCGGCGTGGTTGTCCTCGTTGTAGGCCGCGTTCCCGGTCGCACGGGCACCGGACGGCTCGAACCCGGTGTACCCGGACACCCAGTAGTTCCGGTTCGGCGACGTCGAGGAGGGCACCGAGCAGTGGTAGGCGTCGCACAGCGTGAAGGTGTCGGCCAGCTCGTAGTGGAACGGGAGGTCCTGCCGCGTGTAGAACGCCATCGTCGCCGCGGTCTTCGCCGGCACCCAGTTGTCGTTCCAGCCGCCGCGCAACGCCGCGTGCCCGCCGTTCCAGCTGTGGTCGAGGTCGCCGATGTACTGGATGTCGCGCCCGGACGCCGCCTCCCGCACCGGGAACGGCAGCACGCCGGACTGCGAGAACACCCCGCGCAACGCGTTCCGGTCGGAGAACCCGCGCACGCCGCGGAGAGTGCCGTAGTAGTGGTCGAACGAACGGTTCTCCTGCATCAACAGCACGACGTGCTTGATCGCGCGCAAGCCTCCCGCACGGGGCTCACGGGCCAATGCCGCATACACCGATGGCGGCAGCAACGTGCCCGCACCAGCAGCAGCGACGGCAGCCATGAACCCACGACGAGAGAGCGACATGAAACGAGTTTCTAGTCTCATATGGTGTCGCGGAACCAACCCACGTATGAACAAAGGCCCCGAATGCACCGGGGCCCTGTTCACAATCACATCATGCTGCGGCGATCGCAGCAGCCACGCTGGACCGAGCGTCCAGCAGGCCCTTGCCGCACTGGGCGGCGGCCGGCAGTGGCTTTGCCTTCAGGTGCACCAACACCTGCGCGGGCGTCAGCAGCGGCTTGCCGTGCTGCACCCGTGCGTGCTGCATGAGTGCCACGACACCGGCGACGTGCGGAGTCGCCATGCTCGTGCCCTGGTAGAACTTGTACGTCGACCCGGCCGGGATCGTCGCACCGTTGTTCATCGTCGACAGCACACCGTTCGCCACCACCGGCGAGGTCTCGCCACCTGGCGCGCAGATCTCGAGCAGGGCGCCGAAGTTGGAGTACGAGGCGCGGTTGGCCTGCCGGTCGGTGGCACCCACGGTGATCACGCCGGCGCAGTTCGCCGGAGTGGTGCCGGCCGCGTTGGCCGCGTCGTTGCCCGCAGCCACGACGACGGTCGCGCCGTGTGCGTTGCGGGCGATGTTGATCGCGTTCTGCAACGTCGCCGGGCACGACGCCGACGCGCCGCCGAGTGACAGGTTCAGCGTCTTCGCCGGGTTCGGGTTCGCCGGAACGCCCGCGACAGCGCCACCAGCCGCCCACACGATGGCCGCCGCGATGTCCGCCAAAGAGCCGCCGCACGTACCGAGCACGCGCACCGGAACGACCTTGGCCAACGGCGCGACACCCGTGCCACCGATGGCGTTGTTGCGCAACGCCGCCACGGTGCCGCCGACGTGCAGCCCGTGCCAACTCGACGGCCGCGCAACACCGCACTGGCCGCTGGTCCAGTCGCCCTGGTCCATCGGGTTGGCGTCCCGGCCGTTGCCGTCGTTGGCGGTCACGGCGTTGCTGATGAAGTCGTAGCCACCGACGTAGTTCGCGGTCAGGTCCGGGTGCCAGGTGCGGCCGGTGTCGAGCACCGCGACCCGCTGACCCGCCCCGGAAGGGCCGTTGTCCCACGCCGGTGACAGACCGATACCGCCCGGTGACTCCCAGTAGTGCCATTGCTGCGGCCACAGCGGGTCGTTCGGCACGGCCGTTGCCTGCAGGATGATGTTCGGCTCGGCGTACTCGACGTCATCGCGCGCCATCAGCACCCGGATCGACTCCGCGGCGTCACGCGAAGCGAGCACCTCAGCACCGTCCGTGGCCTCCGCGACGACACGTGATCGCGACTTCTCCAGCGCGTCGGAGCGCGACGCGCCCTCCCGGAACTTGACGATGATCTCCTGCTCGGGTTCCTCCTGCGCCGCCGCCGTGCTCAGCGGCAACACGGAGAACGCCATCACGGCGCCGAGCAGGGCTGCCATGCCCGTTCTCATGATCTCCCCTTCCAACGAACTGACGGCGAGAAGGAGAAACCGGCGCGGTTGTGGCCCGGATGCGAGCGCCACAACCGATCCACAACAGCACCCGCGTACTCACGTGCACATGCTTCAGCTCGTACTCGCCGCCGCATTGGCCGCATCAGGAACCGCCGCCGCACCAGAACCCGCGACCACCGCGCGGGTCGAGGCCGGCAGGCTCGTCATCACCGGGGCGCCGGCGCGCGCCAGCCAGATCCACGTCTCCGGCACCACCATCAGCGATGCCGGCACGATGCGGGCCGGGACCGGGTGCACGCGCCTGTCGGCCTCACGCGTCCAGTGCGCGCAGGCCCAGAAGATCGTCATCTACCTGGGCGACCGCAACGACACGGTGTTCTACGACAGCGCGGTGCCCACCGAACAACACGGCGGCGACGGCAACGACTCACTGCATGGCGGCGATGGCGCGGACACGCTCCAGGGCGGCGACGGCGACGACATCATGAGCGGCGGCTACGGCCCGGACCACCTGTACGGCGGCGATGGCGACGACGTGCTGGACGAGCCGTCCAGCGACACGGGCGGCAACGTCCTGCAGGGCGGCTACGGCAACGACAAGATCGACGGCCCGAAGCCGAACATGCGCGACAGCGTGGACTTCAGCGACCACATCGAGGGCATGACGATCGACCTCGCGGCGGGCACGGCGTCCAGACCGGGCGAGCTCGACGAGATCAAGAACGTTCAGGACGTCCGCGGCACCGCCGGCGACGACACGCTGAGCGGCAACGTCTGGCCCAACCGCATGACGGGTCTCGGCGGCGTCGACACCTGCACGGCAGGTCCGGGAGACGTCTGCGTGCAGTGAGATGTATCAGGGGCCTGGGTGAGCACTCCGCTGGTGCGTGGAGCCAACAGATGTGCGCCTGCTCGGGCCCCTCGAAGTCACCGGGCCAGGCGGCGTGCTGCGCCTCGCCGGCACGCGCCAGCGCTCCCTCCTGGCGCTGCTGGCGTTGCGCGCACCCTCGGTGCTTCCCGCAGCGCACCTGATCGACGCGTTGTGGGGCACCGAGCCTCCACCAACGGCGCTACGCACGCTCCACAGCCATATCGCGCGCGTCCGTGGCGCCCTGTCCGCCATCGGTCTCCAGGACGTCCTCATCACCACCACCGCCGGCTATGCGCTGCGGATCGATCCAACGCACGTGGACGTCACCCGCTTCGATCGCGCGCCCTCACCCCGTGCGGCGCTGGCGTTGTGGCGCGGCGACCCGCTCGCGGACTGCGACGTCTTCGAGTGGGCGTCCGCCGAGATCACCCGCCTGCACGAAGCCCGCTTGTCGGCTGAGGAAGCGCTGGCACAGCAGGAGATCAGCCGGGGCGCCTGCGGAACGGCGGCGGCCGCACTGGAACGGCTCGTGGTCAGCCATCCGCTCAGAGAACGCTTCTGGGAACTGCTCGCCGACGCACAACTACGTGGCGGCCGACGCGCGGACGCGTTGAGCACGGTCCGACGTGCCCGCCACGTGCTCGTCGAAGAGCTCGGCGTCGATCCCGGACCAGCCCTGCGCGCGATCGAAGCCGAGGCGCTGACGTGTCCGCCGCCCGATGCCGGCTCCGCTCTCATCGGACGGCAGCGCGAAGCCCAGGACGTGGTGCGACTGCTGGAAAAGGCGCGGCTCGTCACGCTCACCGGCCCGGCCGGCTGCGGCAAGTCGCGGCTGGCCCGGCACGTGACCCCGTCGTCCACAGTGGTCGATCTGACGTCCGCGAACTGCGTCGAGGACGCGGTGGCGGCCGCGTTCGGCATCACCGCACGAGAACTCGGCACGCTCGGAAACACCTTGCTGGTGCTGGACAACTGCGAACACCTCAGAGCGAGATGCGCGGCGTTCGCCGAAAAGCATCCACGGCTGCGCGTGCTCGCCACGAGCCGCGAACCTCTCAACGTCCCCGGCGAAACCGTCTACGCGATCCCGCCGCTCGCCGTCCCCGACCCGGACGTGCCGCGCTCTCTCACCGAACTTGCCGCGTACGACGCGGTCCGGCTCTTCCTGGACCGCGCCGCCCACACCTACACCGACGCGGACGCCCCGGCGATCGCCCAGCTCTGCGCCGCTCTCGACGGCCTGCCGCTCGCGTTGGAACTCGCCGCCGCCCGCACCTCCGTCCTCACCCCGGCGCAGATCGTGCGCCGGTTGCGCGACCGGTTCGGCCTCCTCGGACCGCTGCGCGCCGCCATCGCGTGGAGCCACGACCTGCTGACCTCGTCGGAACGCACGCTGTTCGCCGACCTCGCAGTGTGCGCGGGCGGGTTCCCGGCCGACCTGGTCGAGGCACTCTCCGGCACGCTGGACGCCCTCACCGGCCTCGTCGCGAAATCGCTCGTGCGCGTCTCCCGCGTCGCCGGCGAAACCCGGTTCTCGATGCTGGAAACGGTCCACGCGTTCGCCCTGGAACAGCACTCCGACGCCCAGGCCCGCGCCGCCGGCTTCTTCCTGCGCCTGGCCGAACGCGCCGAAGCCGACCCGACCGGCACGCTGCTCACCGAGCTCCGGGTCGAACACGCCAACCTGCAACGCACGATGGACTGGTTCACCTCGACCGGCGACCAGGACAAGGTGCTGCGCCTGGTGGTCGCCCTCAACCGCTACTGGCACCGCACCGGCAACTACCGCGAGGGCCGGCAGTGGCTGACCGTCGCGCTGCGCGGCTCAGGACCGTTGCGCGGCAAGGCGTTGGCGTCGGCGGCCGCCCTGGCGCTGCTCGAATGCGACTACGCGGTGGCGGTCCGCTACGCCCGCGACGGCCTGGAAGCCGACCCGGCACTGGCCGGACGGCTGCACCGGCTGCTCGGCTCGGTCGCCCGCGAACGCGGCCACTACGAAGCGGCACTGCACCACTACCAGGAAGCGGCGCGCGCCTCGGACCCCTTGAACGCCGCCTACGCCAGACAACTCGGCGGCGCCACGTCCTGGCTCGCGGGCGACTTCGACGTCGCCGAGGCCGACCTTCAGGCATCACTGAAGTCACTGCGCGACCTGGGTGACCGGCGTGGCGCCACGTCGTCGCTCGCCTACCTCGGGGCCGTCGCGTGGTACCGGGGCGAGGCGGCACGGGCCAGGGAACTGCTGGACGAAGCGCTGGACACCTTCGGCGAGCTGGAGTTCAAGGAGGGCATCGCCTGGGCGCTCAACCTGCTCGGCGTCGTCGAACAGGGCACCGGCAACCCCGCGGCGGCCCGCTCGTTGCTGGCCCGCAGTCTCACCCTGCACCGCGAGCTGGGCGACCGCTGGCGGGAGGCGAGCGTGCTGGAGGCACTGGCTCACTCGACCCGACAACCTCGGCTGCTGGCCGAGGCGGCGACGATCCGGGCCATGATCGGAGCGCCGGTGCCGACCGTCGAACGGGACATGGCGCGCTCCGGTTAGCGTTCGGGCAACGCTCGGTTGTGACCCTTCTGTCGGTAAGCACAACACAGACGAGGGGAACCAACGATGAAACTGCGAATCGCTGTTGCCGCGCTCGCCATCGGCCTGTGCACCGCCGGTGTCGCCTCAGCCGACGAGGTGCCGCCGGAGTTCCAGAACAGACCGACGATCGCGGACTGCTACAACGCCGTGCCCACGCAATGGGCCGTTCCCGGCATGCCCACCTTCGGCGGCCCCGGTCCGGACGTGATCGTCGGCACCAACGGGCCGGACGTCATCTTCGGTCTCGGCGACAACGACATCATCCTCGGCTACGCCGGCGAGGACGAGATCCACGGTGGTGCCGGCAACGACCTGATCTGCGCGGGCTGGCACGACGACAAGGTCCAGGGCGGCGCCGGCCACGACACCGTTTACGGCGAACCCGGCGTCGACAAGATGCGTGGCGGCGACGGGGCGGACCTGTTGTCCGGCGATCAGAACGCCCCCGATGAGGGCGACGGCGAGGCCGGAGTCAACTTCTGCCCGGCGTCCACGGAAGTCCAGGTCAACTGCTGACCGTCTGCCGCAACAGGATCTCCGTGGCACGGTCGGGGCGAACCCCGAGCTGCCGCAACGCGTCCAGTACGCGCGCACGGGTCTCCACGGTCCTTTGTGGATTCCGTGCGCGCAGTGCTGCGGCGAGCGCGAGCCGGTGACCGCGCGGCTCGAACGGTTCCAATGCCAACGCGCAGTCGGCGAACCGCCACGCCTCGACCGGATCCGCCGTGACGAGCCGGAGTTCGCCCAGTGCCAACAGGTTGTGGACGTGCCGCGCCCTGATCCGGGCGATCTCCGGCTCGCACAGGTCGGCCAGGTCCGGCAGCGGCTCACCCCGCCACAGCGCCACGGCCTCGCTCAGCAGCTCAGCGTCGCCGAGCTCGTGGAACGACCAGAGGTCCACGGCCAGCATCCCGCCGCGCACCAGCCGAATCGTGTCGCCGTCAGCGCGCAGGCAGTAGCTGGCCTCGCCGCCCGCGCGGTCCGGTTCGAGCAACCGCCGGAGATGCGTCATGGTCACCCGCAGGTTCCGTGCGGCACTGGCCGGATCCAGTTCGGGCCACAGCAAATCCATCGCCTGCTCCCGGCCCAGCACCGGGCGCAGCACCAGCAAGCCGAGCAGCTGACGGACCCGCACGCGCCGCAACTCCGGTGCCTGCACCGCGACGCCGTTGCGAGTCACGCGCATCGGCCCGATGACTTCGATCCCGAGCGGATGATCCGGCGGCGTGGGCACGGTGGCGAGCAACCGGGCGGCACCGGCGGCGAGGTCCGGGTCGCGTGCGAGCTCCCGGAACTGGCGGTGCACAACGGGTCCGACGCGGTCCGCCAGCCAGCTGCCCAGCTTCGTCGCGCCGGTCGCCGCCAGCCTGATGGCCAGTTCGGCCGACCACGGCAACGGGAGGAAGCAGAGCGCGTGCGCTGCGGGCAGGTCCGTGCGGAGATTTCCTTGCCTGGCTTGGACCAACGCGCGTCCCGCCGCGCGCGCCTTCCGGTGGGACGGGCCCAGATCGGTGCTGTCCCACCGTTCTCTCAGCTCGTCGCTGAGCACATAGCCCAGCGCGAGGAACCGGCGCAGGTGCCGTTCGGCGACCTTGATCTCAGCAGGCCACCGGGCCAGATGCTGTTTGTAGATGCGGCGAGCCAGGTCTTCCTCGCCGCGCGTGACGGCGATCGCGGCGTGGGCGGCGCACGCCAGCACGGCGTCGCGCGGGTTGTCTTGTGCTGCAAGCAACTCGGTCGTGGCCTCACCGAACGACGCCGCGATGACGGTGTGCAGAGCGCGCGCCACGAACTCGTCGCGCGCCGTGTCGTTCGTGTTCTCTTGTTGGAACTCAACGGGTTCGCCGTCGAACCAGCGCGCTGCCGTGGCGTGCCGGCGCGCGAGGTCGTCGTCCAGCATGCGTTCGGCGAGCTCGGCCGCTTCCTGCCCACGTCCGCACATCGCCAGGCAGTGCACGTGGAACCGCGTGGTCGACACGGCGAACGCTTTGGGCACTTCGTCCGTGGGCGCCTGGGAGAGGTGCACGAGCGCCCCCTCCGGATCTCCGCCGAGCTCCGCGACCACCGCGGCGGAGCTGTGCTTGAGCAGGCGCAGGACGGGCGAGGACGCGTCCAGCCGGTGCGCCCGGTGCGCGACTTCGGCCAGCCGGACGAGATCGCCCCTGGAGTGCGCGGTGATGACGGCCTGCCCGAGCGCGACCGCTGCCCCGTCGTGGTCACCGGCGTCGAGCAGCCCCGCGCAGGCCCGGTCGACCAGGCAGTCGATGGACGGATCGGTGAAGTCCCGCGCATGCCTCACCGCAGCCCTGAGCAGCAGGAACGCCGGTTCGTCCGTGAGGTGTGCCGGAACTTCCGTCAGCCATCGCTGGGCAGTCGCGCAGGGCAGCACGGACAACGTGGTCCGCACCAGCTCGACCGCGAGGGTCGCGAGCAGGCCCCAGTCGCGGGCCCGGCACGCCACCCGGCCGGCTCCGGCCAGTTCTCCGCGTGCCGCCAGCACCGCGACCGCTCTGACCCGCAGGTGGTCCGTGGGCACCAGTTCCGCCCACAGGTCGTGCGCGCGGTATCTCCCGTCATCGAGGCGGTTCACCAGCGGAACCGACCGCGCGAGGTACTCCAGCCGTGCGGGCGCCCCGGCGACAGTGCTGGCCTCTTCCTCTGTCGCACACCCGAGCGCCACCAACACGGCCAGCGCGCTGCGCACCGGCTCGGCGAGCCCCTGGAGCACCTCTTCCGCCGCATACCGCCACGACGCGGCGGGTCCGGCGGTGAGGGACAGCCTGACCAGGGCGGGCCAGCCGTGCAGATCCTCCGTCAGCTCGCGGCCGAACCTTCTCGCCAGCGCCGCCGTCTCGGCGTCGGTGAAGGCGAGGTCGGCGGTCCCGATCGCGGCCACCTCGCCCGCCGCTTCCCGGCGCGCCAGCGGGACATCCGGCGCGCATCGGCCGGACAGGACCAGGTGCGCGGTGTCCGGCAACGCCCTGGCGATCGCGCTCAGCAGTTCCGCGCCCGGCGATCCGTCCGGAACCTCGTGCACGTCGTCGAGCAGGAGGCACACGTCGAGCGGGGCTCGGTGGCGCAGTGCGGCGAGGACTTCCGGTGCGCCGGGCTCCGGACCGTGCCGGGTGGCGAGGGCGTCCAGGATCGCGGCGGCGAGTTTGCCCGCGTCCTCGTGGCCGGGACCGCACGTCACCCAGGCGTCGATGCCGCACGGGTCGAGCAGGTTCGCCCGGACCGCCTGGGCCAGCGCGGTGGTCTTGCCGAAGCCGGCCCCCGCGACGACCAGCGTGACGGGACGCGACCAGCGTTGCCGCAGGCGGTCGACGACCCGCAGTCGCGGCAGCTCGACATCCAGCGGCCGCGGCACCGCGTGCAGTCCTGTCGTGTCGTCCCCCACTCGGTGCGGAGATCCGAGGCCTGCCCGAAATACGCGAAACGGCCCGCCTCCCCGGAAGGGACGCGGGCCGTTCGAGCGGTGCTGGTCAGGCGCCGGCGGCGGTGCGCAGGGCCTCCGCGCGGTCCGTCGACTCCCACGGCAGAGCGACGTCGGTGCGGCCGAAGTGGCCGTACGCGGCGGTCGGGGCGTAGATCGGGCGCAGCAGGTCGAGGTCGCGGATGATCGCGGCCGGGCGGAGGTCGAACACCTCGTTGATCGCCTGCTGGATCTTCTGCGGGTCGACGGTCTCGGTGCCGAAGGTCTCGACGAACAGACCGACCGGCGCCGCCTTGCCGATCGCGTAGGCGACCTGGACCTCGACGCGGCTGGCGAGACCCGCCGCGACGGTGTTCTTGGCGACCCAGCGCATGGCGTACGCGGCCGAGCGGTCGACCTTCGACGGGTCCTTGCCGGAGAACGCGCCACCACCGTGGCGGGCCATGCCGCCGTAGGTGTCGACGATGATCTTGCGGCCGGTCAGGCCCGCGTCACCCATGGGGCCACCGATGACGAAGCGGCCGGTCGGGTTGGTCAGCAGGCGCACGTCGGCGGTGTCCAGCGACAGTTCGGCGAGCTCGGGCTCCACCACGTGCTTGCGCAGGTCGACGCCGAGCATGTTGTCGAGGTCGATGCCGTCGGCGTGCTGCGTCGAGATGACGACCGTGTCGAGGCGCACGGGCTGGTCGCCCGCGTACTCGATGGTGACCTGGGTCTTGCCGTCCGGGCGCAGGTACGGCACGGTGCCGTCCTTGCGGACCGCGGTCAGGCGGCGCGAGAGGCGGTGCGCGAGCGCGATCGGCAGCGGCATGAGCTCGGGCGTGTCGGTGCACGCGTAGCCGAACATCAGGCCCTGGTCGCCGGCGCCCTGCTTGTCGATCTCGTCGACCGCGCCCTCGACGCGGTTCTCGAACGCCGTGTCGACACCCTGGGCGATGTCCGGGGACTGCGACCCGATGGCGACGTTCACTCCGCACGAGTGGCCGTCGAAGCCCTTCTGGGACGAGTCGTAGCCGATCTCCAGGATCTTGTCGCGCACGATCGTGGGGATGTCGGCGTACGCCTCGGTGGTGACCTCACCCGCGACGTGCACCTGCCCCGTGGTGACCAGCGTCTCCACCGCGACGCGGGACCGGGGGTCCTTCGCGAGCAGCGCGTCGAGAATCGAGTCGCTGATCGCGTCGCAGATCTTGTCCGGATGCCCCTCGGTCACCGACTCACTGGTGAACAGCCTGCTGCTGTGCTGGCTCACGGACACTCCTTCTTCGCGGGTTGGACTATGGAAAAGTCTACTGAGAGCGGGTCAAGCGGGCGGTAACCGTGTCCCACACCGCGGACGCCACTTGTGTTTTCGATCCATGAGGGATAAGCGTTTCATCGCCCTCCCTCGACAACAGCCAGCCGGCGTTGTCCTCCTGCTCGAAGACCAGGCCGGCGCCGACCGCGTTCACGACCAGGAGGTCGCAGCCCTTGCGCTGCAGCTTCGCCCTGCCGTAGTCGAGCACCGAGGTCGTCTCGTCACCGGTCTCCGCGGCGAACCCGACGATCAGCTGACCGTTCCGACGTGCGGAAACGAGCTCCACGAGGATGTCGGGGTTCTTCGTCAGCTCGATCGGGTCCGGGTCGGCGGAAGTCTTCTTGATCTTGTGCCCGGTGAGCGACTTCGGCCGGAAGTCGGCCACCGCGGCGGCCATCACGACCACGTCCGCGTCGGCGGCGACCTTGTGCATGGCGTCGCGCAGCTCCACCGCGGAGCCGACCCTGACCAGGTCGACGCCGGCGGGAGTGGCGAGATCGGCGGTGTTGCCCGCGACCAGGGTCACCCTGGCGCCGCGCTGAGCCGCGACCCTGGCGAGCGCATAGCCCTGCTTGCCGGACGAGCGGTTGCCGATGAACCGGACCGGGTCGAGAGGTTCGCGCGTACCGCCGGCGGAGATCGCGACGTGCACGCCCTCCAGTGTCCGCTGCAGGGCGTCCGGGCGCACCAGCAGCAACCGGGCCAGCTCGACGATCTCGGCGGGGTCCGGCAGACGGCCCTTGCCGGTGTCCTTGCCGGTCAGCCGGCCGCTCGCCGGTTCGGCGACGACGACACCGCGACTGCGCAGCAGCTGCACGTTGTGCTGGGTGGCCGGGTGCTCCCACATCTCGGTGTGCATCGCCGGGACCAGCAGCACCGGGCAGCGCGCGGTCAGCAGGGTGTTCGTCAGCAGGTCGTCCGCGAGGCCGTGCGCGGCCTTCGCGATGATGTTCGCGGTCGCCGGGGCGACCACGACGAGGTCGGCGTTCTGCCCGAGCTTGACGTGCGGGACCTCGTGCACGTCGTCGAACGGGTCGGCGGTCACGACCTGGCCGGACAGCGCCTCGAACGTGGCGGCTCCCACGAACTTCAGCGCGCCCTCGGTGGGGATGACCCGCACGGAGTGACCGGACTCGGTGAGCCGCCGCAGGACCTCACAGGCCTTGTACGCGGCGATGCCCCCGCCAACACCCAGAACGATCCTGGGCTTCGCGGGGGCATCTGAAGCGTCGGTCGACGCGCTCACTCGCCCTCGGTGTGCTCGAGAAGACCAGCGTGAATCTCGCGCAGTGCGATCGACAGCGGCTTCTCACGCGGGCCCGGCTCGACGAGCGGGCCGACGTACTCGAGCAGGCCCTCGCCGAGCTGCGCGTAGTAGTCGTTGATCTGGCGGGCACGCTTCGCTGCGTAGATCACCAACGCGTACTTCGAGCTCACCTGCTCCAGCAGGTCGTCGATCGGCGGGTTGGTGATGCCCTCCGGGGAACCGGTCAGGTGACCGAGCTCGGTGTGGGTGATCACTCGTCAATCTCCTGAAATTCGTGGTCCGACCATCAAGGATAGCAAGTCGGCCGCGGCCGACTGCACGTCGGCGTTCACGACGACCTCGTCGAACTCCTTCTCGGCCGCCAGCTCCTCGCGGGCGATCTCGAGCCGGCGTTCCACGACGTCCGGATGTTCGGTGCCCCTGCCGGTCAGCCGGTCGACCAGATGCTCCCAGGACGGGGGCATCAGCATGACCAGCTGGGCGTCGGGCATTGCCACGCGGACCTGCCGCGCGCCCTGCAGCTCGATCTCCAGCAGGGCGGGGCGGCCGGCGGCCAGAGCTTCCTCAACGGGCTTGCGGGGGGTTCCGTAGCAGTTGCCGGCGAACTCCGCGTGTTCGAGGAACTCACCGGCGGCGATCATCTGCTGGAACTTCTCGCGGTCGACGAAGTGGTAGTGCACTCCGTCGACCTCGCCCGGCCTCGGCTTCCTGGTGGTCGCCGAGACGGAGAAGTAGACATCGGGTTGCTGCCTGCGCAGCTCCGCCAGGACGCTGGACTTGCCAACGCCCGACGGCCCGGACAAGACGGTGAGGCGAGAACGGGCAGAACCCGTTCCCGCCTCGGTGCCAATCACTCTCCGCTGAACTCGGAGAGCAGGGCCTTGCGCTGACGGTCACCGAGACCGCGCAGGCGACGGCTGGGAGCGATCTCGAGGCGCTCCATGATCTGCTGCGCGCGCACCTTGCCGACGCCCGGCAGGGCCTCGAGCAGCGCGGACACCTTCATCTTGCCCAGGACCTCGTCGCTCTCGGCGGCCTTGAGCACGTCCGTCAGGGTCGTGCCGCCGCGCTTGAGGCGCTCCTTGAGCTCAGCCCGAGCGCGACGAGCGGCAGCAGCCTTCTCCAGCGCTGCGGCTCGCTGCTCCTCGGTAAGCTGGGGAAGAGCCACGATTTCCTCCGTGGTGTGGATTCTTTTCGGATCGGTGCCGCGACCGTACCGACCGCAATTGCCTGGGGACAACGTGACCCAGTCAGGTAAATCTTCAGCGGCCATGAGTGATGCGGCGGGTGGTAGTAGTACCAACACCCTCCGGCGGCCTGATCACTGCCTCCGGCGACTCGTCCCACACGTTACGTGTGCTATGAGGCCGGTGACCAGCGGGGCAGCCGGTGGGCTGGACCCTACCAACACATGTTTCCCCAGGTGAGCGCGCCACACCCCAAAAGTTGTGGCGCGCCCCTCCTCAGAGGCTCTCCTGAACGCTCCGCATGGCCCTGACCAGCGACGATACGTCTGGCCCATGCCGGAGAACATCTCGTGAAGAAGTCGGAAAGACGTTGCGCATGTCGGGCCCGAAGAGCCGTTTTAGATCAGCCACCGAGCCTCCCTGAGCACCGAAACCGGGGGCGAGGATCGGGCCGTTGAACCCCGCGAGGTCCACATCCGTTTCCCCGATCGTGGCACCCACGACGAGCCCAACATCGCCGCACGGAGAAATGCCGGAATTCCGAGCGGTCGCGAAATCGATGATCGTCTGCGCCACGGTTCGCCCGTCCGGAGCAACGGTCCGCTGGACCTCGGCACCCTCCGGGTTGGACGTCAGCGCCAGCACGAAGACGCCCCGGCCGGTCGCCCGCGCCGTGTCCAGGGCGGGCTGCAGCGACCCGAACCCGAGGAACGGTGACAGCGTCACCGCGTCCCCGGCCAGCGGCGATCCGTCGCCGAGGTACGCCTCGGCGTAGGCAGCCATGGTCGAGCCGATGTCGCCGCGCTTGGCGTCCACGAGCACCAGCGTGCCCGAGTCGCGCAGCTCCGAGATCACCCGTTCGAGGACGGCGACCCCACGCGACCCGTGGGCCTCGAAGAACGCCGCCTGCGGCTTCACCATCGACACCTTGCCGCCGAACGCCTCCACGGCCGTGAGAGCGAACCGTTCGAGGCCCTCAGCGGTCCTGGAGAGGCCCCAGGCGTCCAGCAACGACGGGTGCGGGTCGATCCCGACGCACAGAGGTCCGTGCGCCTCAACGGCTTTCGTGAGCCTTTCCCCAAAAGTGGTCACCGACGTCACACGCCCTCCCTCAGCGCGGCCTGGAGCGCCTGCAGCGGCTGGACCCCGATGTCACCGCGGATGAGCGCCTCGATGCCGTGCACGGCCGCGGCGGCGCCCTGGATCGTGGTGACGCACGGGATGTCCTTCGCCACGGCGGCGGTGCGGATCTCGTAGCCGTCCACGCGCGGGCCGCTGTTGCCGTACGGCGTGTTGAAGATCATGTCGATCTCGCCGGCCAGGATCATGTCGACGACGTTGCCGTCGCCCTCGAAGTGCTTGCGCACCTCGGTGCACGGGATCCCGTTGCGCTTCAGCACCTCCGCCGTGCCCGAGGTCGCCAGGATCTGGAACCCGAGGTCCGCGAGGCGCTTGACCGGGAAGATCATCGCGCGCTTGTCGCGGTTCGCGAACGACACGAAGACCTTGCCCGACGTCGGCAGCGAGCCGTAGGAAGCCGTCTGCGACTTCGCGAACGCCTTCCCGAACGACGAGTCGATGCCCATGACCTCGCCGGTGGACTTCATCTCCGGGCCCAGCAACGAGTCCACGCCGTGGCCTTCGGGCGTGCGGAAGCGGTGGAACTGCATGACGGCTTCCTTGACCGCGACCGGCGCGTGCTCGGGCAGCCGGGCACCGTCACCGGTCGCCGGCAGCAGGCCCTCGGCCCGCAGTTCCGCGATCGTGGCGCCGAGCATGACCCGCGACGCCGCCTTGGCCATGGAGACCGCGGTCGCCTTGGACACGAACGGCACCGTGCGCGACGCACGCGGGTTCGCCTCCAGGACGTACAGCACGTCGTCCTTGAGCGCGTACTGGACGTTCAGCAGCCCGCGCACGCCGATGCCACGCGCGATGGCCTCGGTGGACCGGCGCACGTTCTCGATGTCGGAGGCGCCGAGCGTGATCGGCGGCAGCGCGCAGGAGGAGTCGCCGGAGTGCACGCCGGCTTCCTCGATGTGCTCCATCACGCCGCCGATGAACACCTCGTCGCCGTCGCACAGCGCGTCGACGTCGATCTCGATGGCGTCGTCGAGGAACCGGTCGACCAGCACCGGGTGCTCGGGCGTCACCTCGGTCGCGCGGGCGATGTAGCCCGACAGCGACTCCTCGTCGTACACGATCTCCATGCCGCGCCCGCCGAGCACGTAGGACGGCCGCACGAGGACCGGGTAGCCGATCTCGTCCGCGATCTCCTTCGCCTCGTCGAACGACGTGGCCGTGCCGAACTTCGGCGCGGGCAGCCCGGCGTCGGTCAGCACCTTGCCGAACTGGCCGCGGTCCTCGGCGAGGTGGATCGCCTCGGGCGTGGTGCCCACGACCGGCACGCCGGCGTCCGCGAGGCGCTGCGCCAGCCCGAGCGGCGTCTGGCCGCCGAGCTGCACGATCACGCCGGCGACCTCACCGGAGCGCTGCTCGGAGTGCACGACCTCCAGCACGTCCTCGAACGTGAGCGGCTCGAAGTACAGGCGGTCGGACGTGTCGTAGTCGGTCGACACGGTCTCCGGGTTGCAGTTGACCATGACGGTCTCGTACCCGGCCTCACGCAGCGCCATCGCCGCGTGCACGCAGGAGTAGTCGAACTCGATGCCCTGGCCGATGCGGTTCGGACCGGAGCCCAGGATCAGCACCTTCGGCTTCTCCCGCTGCTCGGCCACCTCCGACTCGGCGTTCGGGTCGAGCTCGTACGCCGAGTAGTGGTACGGCGTCTCGGACTTGAACTCCGCCGCGCACGTGTCGACGGTCTTGTAGACCGGCCGCACGCCCAGACGGTGCCGCAGCGTGCGCACGCCGTCCTCACCGGCGAGCTCCGGCCGCAGCACGGAGATCTGCCGGTCGGAGAGACCAGCGCGCTTCGCCTTGCGCAGCAACGGCTCGTCGAGCACCGGGGCGTCGAGAAGCTCCGTGCGCAACGTGCCGAGCCAGGCGATCTGCTCGATGAACCACGGGTCGATCCCCGAGGCCTGGTAGACGTCCTCAATGGACGCACCGAGGCGGAGGGCGCGCTCGACCGTGTACAGGCGGCCGTCATGACCGCGATTCAGTTGTGCCAGGACGGATTCGAGCGTAGTGCCGTCCGGATCGGGCTGCGTCCAGAAACCGACCGATTTCGTTTCCAGCGAACGCAGCGCCTTGCCCAGTGCCTCGACGAAGTTGCGGCCGATCGACATAGCCTCGCCGACCGACTTCATCGTGGTCGTCAGCGTGGGGTCGGCGCCGGGGAACTTCTCGAAGGCGAACCGCGGCGCCTTCACGACCACGTAGTCGAGCGTCGGCTCGAACGACGCCGGCGTCTCCCCCGTGATGTCGTTGGTGATCTCGTCGAGCGTGTAGCCGATGGCGAGCTTCGCGGCGATCTTGGCGATCGGGAAGCCGGTCGCCTTCGACGCCAACGCCGACGACCGCGACACGCGCGGGTTCATCTCGATGACGACCATGCGGCCGTTGTCCGGGTGGATGGCGAACTGGATGTTGCAGCCACCGGTGTCGACACCGACCTCGCGGATGACCTTGATGCCGACGTCGCGCATGTGCTGGTACTCGCGGTCGGTCAGCGTCATCGCGGGCGCGACCGTCACCGAGTCGCCGGTGTGCACGCCCATCGGGTCGATGTTCTCGATCGAGCAGATGACGACCACGTTGTCGTTGCGGTCGCGCATGAGCTCGAGCTCGTACTCCTTCCACCCGAGCACGCTCTCCTCGATGAGCACCTCGGTGACCGGGGACTCCTCCAGGCCGATGGCCGCGAGGCGCTCCAGCTCCTCGGCCGTGTGCGCCATGCCGGAACCCAGACCGCCCATGGTGAACGACGGCCGGATGACGACCGGGAGACCCAGCTCGGCGACGGTCTTGCGGACCTCGTCCATCGACTTGCAGACGGCCGAACGCGGGACGTCGGAGCCGATCTTGCGGACCAGATCCTTGAAGATCTGCCGGTCCTCACCGCGCTGGATGGCGTCGATGTCCGCGCCGATCAGCTCGACGTTGTACTTCTCCAGCACTCCGCGCTCGTGCAGCGCGATGGCCGTGTTCAACGCCGTCTGCCCGCCCAGCGTCGCCAGGATCGCGTCCGGGCGTTCCTGCGCGATGACCTTCTCCACGAACTCGGCCGTGATCGGCTCGATGTAGGTGGCGTCCGCGAACTCCGGGTCCGTCATGATCGTCGCCGGGTTCGAGTTCACCAGGCTGACCCTGATGCCCTCCTCCCGCAGCACCCGGCACGCCTGCGTGCCCGAGTAGTCGAACTCGCACGCCTGACCGATGACGATCGGGCCGGAGCCGATGACGAGAATGTGCTTGAGATCAGTCCTCTTCGGCATCAGCGGGCCTCATTCATCAGCGTCACGAACTCGTCGAACAGGGGCGCCGCGTCGTGCGGTCCGGCGGCGGCCTCTGGGTGGTACTGCACGGAGAACGCCGGCGCGTCGAGCAGCCGGACGCCCTCGACGGTGCCGTCGTTGGGGCAGTAGTGGGAGAGGATCGCCCGGCCGAACTCCGAGGAGAACTCCTCCCCCGGCGTGCCCTCCAGCGCGAACCCGTGGTTCTGCGCGGTGATGGCGACCTTGCCGGTGGCCACGTCGATCACCGGGATGTTGATGCCGCGGTGGCCGTAGCGCATCTTGTACGTCCCGCGGCCGACCGCGCGGCCGAGGATCTGGTTGCCGAAGCAGATGCCGAACAGCGGCAGCTTGCGGCCCAGCGCCTCCTTGGTCAGCGCGATCGCGTGGTCCTGCGTGGCCGGGTCACCCGGACCGTTGCTCAGGAACACCCCGTCCGGGCTGACCGCCAGGATGTCCTCGAACGAGCTGGTCAACGGCAGCACGTGCACCTCGATGCCGCGCGCCGCCATCATCCGCGGGGTGTTCGACTTGATGCCCAGGTCGAGCGCCGCGACCGTGAACTTCTTCTCGCCGATGGCCTCGACCACGTAGGGCTTCGCAGTGGTGACGTCGACCGCGAGGTTCGCGCCGACCATCTGCGCGGAAGCCTTGACCTGCTCGACCATCGACGCGTCGTCGGTCAGTTCGCTGCCGGAGAACACGCCCGCACGCATCGCGCCCTGCTCACGGATGTGACGGGTCAGCGTGCGGGTGTCGAGACCCGCGATGCCGACGACGCCCTGCTTGGCCAGTTCCTCGTCCAGGCCGCGCTTGGACCGCCAGTTCGACGGCGTGCGCGCGGGGTCGCGGACCACGTAGCCGGCGACCCAGATCCTCGACGACTCGTCGTCCTCGTCGTTCCAGCCGGTGTTGCCGATCTGCGGCGCGGTCTGCACCACGATCTGGCGGTGGTAGGACGGGTCGGTCAGGGTTTCCTGGTAGCCGGTCATGGCCGTGGAGAACACGACCTCGCCGAGCGAGACGCCGGTCGCTCCGTACGCCTCACCGCGGAAGACACGACCGTCTTCCAGCACCAATGCCGCGTTCGTCACGCCTTGCCTCCCACTAGAGCTGCTACCCACTCGTCGTAAACGTCTTTGTCATCGCCACGGAAACCCGTGTCGAACAGGTGGCCCTGGTTTTCCCACTGGACCACCAGCAATCCCTCTTCGCTGAACATGACCTTGCCCGCCAGCCCGCGGTCGGTGCGGGCGTCCCGGATGGACTCGGCGGGGATGAAGATCGGCGTCGCGCCGGTGCGGTCGATCGCGATGCCTTCCGGCACCAGGCTCAACGTCGCTTCCGCGCGGTGGCCGATGTCGCCGACCTGGATGCGGTCCTGCCAGTTGCCCGCGTTCGTCGTTCCGATGTAGACGCCAGTGGTCGCGAGCTTCGCCTCGCCGAGCTTTTCGGGTGTGGCGGGGAACGCGGGCAGGTCGGCCTGCTTCGCCTGACGTCGCTTCCAGCCGTGCCACATGCCGTACACGCACAGCGCGAAGAACGCGAAAACCAGCAGGACGAGCAGAATGCGGGTCATTCGGCAATCCTTCCCGCCAACGCGGTGACCCGGCCACGCAAGATGGTCGCCGTCACCGCGCCGGGCAGTTCCATGCCCTCGAACGGGGTGTTGCCCGCGATGCTCGCGAGCTGCGCGCCGTTCACCGTCCACGTCGCGTCCGGGTCGACCAGCACGAGGTTCGCGGGCTCGCCGACCTCGATCGGACGGCCCTGGTCGGTCAGTCCGGCGATCTCCGCGGGCTTCTCGCTCATCACCCGTGCGACGCCGCGCCAGTCCAGCAGGCCGGTCCTGACCATCGTCTCGACGACGATGCTCAGCGCGGTCTGCAGTCCGAGCATGCCCGGCCGGGCCGCCGACCACTCGCAGTCCTTGTCCTGGACCGCGTGCGGGGCGTGGTCCGTGGCGACGCAGTCGATGGTGCCCTCGGCGAGCGCCTGGCGCAGCGCGTCGACGTCCTGTTGCGTGCGCAGCGGCGGGTTGACCTTGTTGACCGGGTCGTAGGTGCTCAGCCGGTCGTCGGTCAGGATCAGGTGGTGCGGGGTGACCTCGGCGCTGACCTTGGTACCGCGCGCCTTCGCCCACTTCAGGACGTCGGCCGTGCCGGTCGTGCTGACGTGGCAGACGTGCAGCTTCGCGTCGACCTGCTGGGCGAGGATGCAGTCGCGGGCGACGATCGACTCCTCGGCGGCGGCCGGCCAGCCCTGCAGGCCGAGCCGGGACGCGTTCTCGCCCTCGTGCGCCTGGGCGCCGACGGTGAGGCGCGGTTCCTCGGCGTGCTGGGCGATCACGGCGTTGAGGGCCTTCGAGTACTCGAGGGCGCGGCGCATGATCAACGGGTCGTGCACGCAGAGGCCGTCGTCGGAGAACACGCGGACGTTGGCCTTGGAGTTCGCCATCGTGCCGAGCTCGGCGAGCTTCTCACCCTTGAGCCCGACGGTGACGGCGCCGACCGGATGGACGTCGACCAGGCCGACCTCCTTGCCGCGGCGGGCGACGTGCTCGACGATCACCGCGTTGTCGGCGACGGGATCGGTGTTGGCCATCGCGAAAACGGCGGTGTAGCCACCGAGCGCGGCTGCTTTCGAGCCCGTCTCGATGGTCTCCGTGTCCTCGCGGCCGGGTTCGCGCAGGTGGGTGTGCAGGTCGACGAAGCCCGGCAGCAGAACAGCGCCGTTGCCTTCGATGACCTCCGCGTTCTCGTCCGTGCCTTCGGCGATCACGCCGTCACGGATCAAGATGTCTTGCGGTTCCCCCTCGCCGTAGGGCCTAACTCCCTTAAGTACCAAGGACTTCTTCACTTTATGATTCCTCGTGAGCTGCGAGTGACCGGCAAGGGCTTCACTGTGTTCGATGGTTCGGTCGCAAGCTCCCTCACGAGGTTTCCTCCTCGTGGGCAAGCAGGTGGTACAGCACGGCCATGCGCACGTGGACACCGTTGCGGACCTGCTCGGTGATGGCGGCCTGCGGGCTGTCGGCGACGACGGAGGCGATCTCCATGCCGCGCAGCATCGGGCCGGGGTGCAGCACGACGGCGTGTTCTGGCAGCAGCTTCAGGCGGCGCTCGTTGAGGCCGTAGGCGATCGAGTACTCGCGCGAGCTCGGGAAGAACCCGCCGGTCATCCGCTCGGCCTGCACGCGCAGCAGCATCACCGCGTCCTGCGAGGCGAGCTCGGAGTCGATCTCGTGCGAGACGGTGACCGGCCACTTCTCCACGCCTGTCGGCAGGAGTGTGGGCGGCGCGACCAGGGTGACCTCGGCGCCGAGCGTGGTCAGCAGGTGCACGTTCGAGCGGGCGACCCGGCTGTGCAGGACGTCGCCGACGATCGCGACGCGGCGGCCGTCCAGGCTGCCGAGGCGGTCGCGGAGGGTGGCGGCGTCGAGCAGTGCCTGGGTCGGGTGCTCGTGCATGCCGTCGCCCGCGTTCACCACGGACGTGCTGGTGTGCTGGAGCCAGCCCGCGAGCCGGTGCGCCGCGCCGGACGCCGGGTGCCGCACGATCACGCAGTCCGCGCCGGCGGCCTGCAGGGTCAGTGCGGTGTCTCGCAGCGACTCGCCCTTGCTGACGCTGGAACCGGAGCTGCTGACGTTGATCACGTCCGCGGACATCCACTTGCCCGCGATCTCGAACGAGACGCGGGTCCTGGTGCTGTTCTCGTAGAACATCGTGATCACGGTGCGTCCGCGCAGCGTCGGCAGCTTGCGGACCTCCCGGCCGAGCAGCGCCTGCTTCAGCCGGTCGGCGGTGTCGAGGATCGCGGTGGCCTGGTCGCGGTCGAGACCGTCGGTGGAGAGCAGGTGCTTCACTTCAGCACCACTCCGTCGCGGCCGTCGAACTCGTCCAGCATGACCACGACGTCCTCGGTCTTGGACGTGGGCAGGTTCTTGCCGACGTAGTCCGCGCGGATCGGCAGCTCCCGGTGACCGCGGTCGACCAGGACGGCGAGCTGCACCGACCGGGGGCGGCCGTGGTCGCGCAGGGCGTCGAGCGCGGCGCGGATGGTGCGGCCGGAGAACAGCACGTCGTCCACCAGCACGACGAGCTTGTCGTCGATGCCGCCCTCCGGCAGCTTCGTCGTCTCCAGCGGCCGGGTCGGGCCACGCCGGAGGTCGTCGCGGTAGAGCGTGATGTCCAGCGTGCCTTCGAGCACGCTCTTGCCGGAAAATTCGGCGATCTTAGCGGCCAGGCGCCGTGCGAGGGGGGCTCCCCGGCTGGGAATACCCATCAAGACGACGTCGGGTGCGCTCGGTGCATCGAGAGCGGTCTTCTCGATGATCTGATGGGCCATTCGGGCGACAGTGCGCGCGACATCACCGGCCGAGAGAATCTCGCGATCCCCGGCCGGATCCGTCGCGCCACGTTGACGTGACGCCACGGCTGGACCTCCTTCCCCGCCTCACTGGACGGGTCCTTAAAGGACGTCGGACACCTGGTGACAACCAGGCTGACCTGCACCGTATCACCTACGGACGGTCAACCATCCGAGTGGTGTCGCACGCGTGGCGCGCGTCTCTCCCTGAGATCAGCTTGACCTGTCGACCACGGCGAGTAATCATTACTCTGCGTATCGATCTAAGCCTCCCCGCAGCACGCCGTACTGCTGACGGGGCGAATGAACGGAGAACCGCCACATGGGCGACTACGCCAAGGCGCTGGGGGCCAAGCTCCGCGCTATCCGCCAGCAGCAGGGCCTGTCCCTGCACGGCGTCGAGCAGAAGTCCGGCGGTCGCTGGAAGGCCGTGGTCGTCGGCTCGTACGAGCGCGGTGACCGCGCGGTGACCGTGCAGAAGCTGGCCGAGCTGGCCGACTTCTACGGGGTTCCCGTAGCCGAGCTCCTCCCCGAGGGCCGCGTGCCGTCGGGTGCCGAGCCGGCCACCAAGATCGTCATCAACCTGGAACGGCTCCAGCAGCTGCCGGTCGAGAAGGTCGGCCCCCTGGCTCGCTACGCCGCGACGATCCAGTCGCAGCGCGGTGACTACAACGGCAAGGTCCTCTCCATCCGCACCGAGGACCTGCGCTCGCTCGCGATCATCTACGACATGACGCCGGGCGAGCTCACCGAGCAGCTCATCGACTGGGGTGTGCTGCCTCCCGAGGCCCGCCCCGCGAAGGAAGACTGAGCGCTCACGCTTTCGGAGCAGTGGCTCCCTCACGTCCTGTTAGTCGCCCTGAGGACGTCGAGGGGGCCACTGCTGCATTCAGGGGGTCGAGCGTCGCGGGCCGAACGGCGCTGGTTGCCGCGAGCCCCGCGGCAACCAGCACAGATCGTGACGTTCGGCTTGCTCACCCCTGGTCATCGCCGCGATGATCCGATCGGACCAGCGGCCACGGCCGTCACGGCACGAGTGCGGCGAGCTGCTGCTTGTCCTGGATGACGTGGATCGCCGCGATCTTGTCGTCGCGCACCGTGAAGGCCATCGCCGAGAACAGCACGCCGTCGACCCACGTGACGAACCCGGCCTCGCCGCCGATGAGGACTTCCCGGATCTCGGCCATCGTCGCGTACTGGCGGAACAGGCTGGCGCGTCCGGCCACGGTCCGTCCGCCGATGACCTCCAGCGCACCCGCCTTGAGGATGACGTCCGGGTGCAGCACCGACACCAGCCCCTCCAGGTCGCCCTCGCGGGAGGCCTTGAGGAACGCGCTCACCACTTCCCGCTGCTTCGGCAGGTCGACGTTCGGCTGCGGCCGGTCCTGCACGCGTTTGCGCGCCCTGCTCGCCAGCTGACGCGTGGCCGTGGGCGTCTTCTCGATCAACGGCGCGATGTCGTCGAACGGCACCGCGAACATGTCGTGCAGCACGAACGCCAGCCGCTCGTCGGGCTTGAGGGTGTCGAGCACGACCAGCATCGCCAGGCCGACCTCGTCCTTGGCGACGGCCTGCTGCTCGGGCTCCTCGCTGGTGTCGATCACCGGGTCCGGCATCTCGAACGCGTGGTCCCGCCGGTCGCGCAACATGTTCAGGCACACCCGCGCGACCACCGTCGTGAGCCAGCCCTGCGGGTTCTCGACGTCACTGGTGTCGGCCCGCTCGACCTTCAGCCAGGCCTCCTGCAGCGCGTCGTCGGCCTCCGCGAACGACCCGAGCATCCGGTGCGCGACGGCGCGCAAGCGTGTGCGCTCCTGCTCGAACTGCGCGATCAAAGCTTTCCCCCTGTGGCCGTGCTTTAAGTTGGAGACCTCGTCCAGTGAAGCAGAAAGGCCACCGCCATCCTCTCAGACTCCAATCCGCTACCGTCCACTCTGGACTCACGGCTGCGCGACCACCTGACGTTCCTGATCGAGGTCGACCAGCTGAAAACCGTGCTGCGCCAATCTCCTCTCGCCGCAGCCGACCGGCGCGAGAACGACGCGGAGCACTCCTGGCACCTCGCGCTGATGGTGATGACGCTGGCTGAGTACGCCGACGAACCGATCGACGTCGGCCACACGATCAAGCTCGTGGTGGTGCACGACCTCGTCGAGATCTACGCGGGCGACACCCCGATCTACGACGCCGAACTGGGCGAGAGCCAGCAGGAACGCGAAGAGGCAGCCGCGGACCGGTTGTTCGGCATCCTGCCGGAGGACGCGGGGCGGAAACTGCGGACGCTGTGGGACGAGTTCGAGGCGCGGCAGACGCCGGAAGCGCGGTTCGCCAAGGCCATGGACCGGCTGCAACCGTTGCTGCTCAACTGGATGGCCAAGGGCGGAACGTGGCGCACGCCCGGTGTGACCGCGGACGCCGTGCGCGGGCGCAAGGCGGTCATCGGTGAGGCCTCGACGACGCTGTGGGAAGCCGCCAGGCACCTGATCGACGAGGGCGAGCGCCGAGGCTGGGCGCGTTAAGGCGTGTGCCACCCGCCGACGAACCACTCCACGTCGCCGGTCTCAGGGTCGTACCTGCGGCGTTCGATGGTGCCGATGTCGGCGCCGTAGACGTGGATGCCGATGGTCGGTTCGTCGGACTCCGCCTCGACCGCGTGCACGTCGTCGTCGGTCGTGCAGCACACGGTGACCTCGCCGCGCCGGAAGACCTGCTCGCCGAGCGGGGTGAGCGGGCCGGGTCCGGTGGGCTTGGCGTAGCGGATCTCACGTTCGGCGCCGGCGTAGATGCCGACGACGCCCCAGGTCTCGTGGCCGTGCACCGGCGTGCGCTGGCCGGGAGCCCAGACGACGACGGCCACGCACCAGTCGGGCGCGATGTGCAGCGGGTAGTTGACGTGGTGGTCGGGCGACGGGCGCGTGAGCTCGGGCGGGAGCCGGTAGCCGCTGTCGAGCAGCGCCGACAGCCGTTCCGCGACCCGCTTGGTGATCTCGTACTGGTCGTCGGTGGTGGCGACGATGTGGTCCACGTCTGCGAGGAAGGTCTGCATGGCATTCAGCGTGAGGGCCGCGCTGGTATGACGTCTAATGCCAATCTCGCGGGCTTTGCATAGACATCTTCGATGCGGCGATGGTGCGTGCGGCGCCGAGGACTGGGCCCAGCGGCAGCGCGAAGCCGGCCCAGTACGCGACCTCGACCGGGAGCAGGGCGAGCGCCAGCCGCTTCCCCGAGCGACGCCCGCGCCACAGCAGGCCGCCGGCGATCACCTCCGCGCCGCACACGGCGGCGAACCCGGCGAGCAGCGGCACGGTGGTCGGCAGGCCGATCTTCTCGAACGGCCCGTTGCCGTAGGTGGGGAAGCCCATGAACTGCCAGATCTCACCGTGCCGTGCGAAGTGCACGGCGCCGTAGGCCGCGGGCAGGCCGAAGCCGAGCCCGGACAGCACCGCGAAGCCCGCTGCCAGCTTGGCGGCGTTCACGGCCTGACCTGCGTTCGTCGCTCCAGCGCCTCCCGTATGCGGATCATGTTCGCCTTCTCCTCACGGCTGATGACCAGCAGGAAGAGCGGGAAGACGAGCCGGAACCAGCCGTGCGGCCGTGGCGCGAACTCGGCGCGGAGCAGCGTGCCTTCCGGGACCGGTTCAAGATGGCAGGTGAAGCTGACCTCGATGGGGCCGCCGTTGTGGGCCGACCAACTGCGCGGGCGGTCGTACCGGGTGAACTCCACCTCGACGAGGGGGCTGGACTTCCACTTGGCGCGGAACCTCGTGCCCACTCCGACCGGACCCTCGGTGATCTTCTCCATCGACTGGCACCCGGGGTTCCACTCGAGCTCGGCGCGGAGGTCGGAGAGGTAGTCGAAGGCCTCTTCGGGGGAACAGCGGATCAGCACGGAGTTGTGCAGGACGACCACGGCGGCCTCCTCTTGCAGTGCCTGAGGATCCACCAGTGAAACGCGGCAGCCGCGTTCCCGCATGATCGAAAACGGCCGCCCGCCCCCGCTGGAGCGAACGGCCGTTTTCGAGGCAACTAGTGGCGTGGCCCAGAACGACGGCCGGGTAATTCACGCTCAGCAGGGCGCCTCGCGCCACCGCCCCCGCGCCCCCATACGTCCAGTATGAAGACGCGGGGGCGGCACCACGATGCACCCGTCTGACCGCGAATTCGCCTGGCAA
>NZ_QFWW01000010.1:0-358 GCF_003265345.1 Lentzea terrae
GGACCTCCCTCAGACGCTCGAAGAAGCCGGCGGCTGGGCCAACCGCGACACCGCGTTCCGGTTCGCCGACTACGCGGCGTCCACCGTCGAAGCGCTGGGTGACCGGGTCGGCACCTGGACCACGTTGAACGAGCCGTGGTGCTCGGCGTTCCTCGGCTACGCGGCCGGCATTCACGCGCCGGGCCGCACGGAACCGGACGCCGCCGTCGCCGCGGTCCACCACCTGCTGCTCGCACACGGCCTGGCCGTCGACACGATCCGCGCCGCGGCGCCGGAGGCCAAGGTCGGCATCACGCTGAACATGTACCCGATCATCCCCGTCGACCCGAGCGATCCAGGGGACCTCGACGTCGCACGG
>NZ_QFWW01000010.1:469-776 GCF_003265345.1 Lentzea terrae
CTCCCCCAACGGCAGCGTGGACACGGCATCACCGTGGGTGGGCGTGAAAAGCGCGTCATTCCCTCAGCGTGACGCGCCCAGGACCGACATGGACTGGGAAGTCCGGCCGGACGGCCTCACCGCCGTGCTGCTGCGCGTGCACCACGACTACCCCAAGCTCCCGCTCTACATCACCGAGAACGGCGCCGCTTTCCGCGACGACGTCAACGGCAACGGTGCCATCGACGACGTCGACCGCACCGGCTACATCGCCTCCCACCTGCGCGCCGCCCACACGGCGATCAAGGCGGGCGTGGACCTGCGGGGC
>NZ_QFWW01000010.1:915-104772 GCF_003265345.1 Lentzea terrae
CGCGTCATCAACGGCGAAAAGTACGTCAGCGAACGCTCCCGCCAAGCCGTCCACCGCGCCATCGCCCTGCTCGGCTACAGCCCCAACCACGCCGCCCGCACGCTGGCCGGCAGCAAAGCCAACGCCATCGCGCTCGTGATCTCCGAGCAGGGCAGCCGAGTCCTCGCCGACCCCTTCTTCGCCAGAGTCCTGCGCGGCGTCCACGCCGAACTCGCCGGCCGGCACGTCCAACTCCTGCTCATGATGAACCAGCCCCTGGACGGCCAGGACCAGGTCGCCTACCTCACCGGCGGCCACGTCGACGGCGCCCTCGTCGTCAGCCTGCACGGCGAAGACCCGTTGCCGAGAACGTTGCACGAAACGGGTCTGCCGATCGTGGTGGGAGGCCGCCCGCTCGCGGGCGGCCCGATCCCGTTCGTCGACTCGGACAACTTCAACGGCGCCCTGGAGGCGGTGCGCCACCTGATCTCCCTGGGCCGCGAGAAGATCGCCACGATCGCCGGTCCCGCCGACATGGCCGTGGGCATGGACCGGCTTAGCGGGTGGCGGTGCGGCCTGGCCGAACACGGCATGCCCGTGAAACTGGTGGTGCACAGCGACTTCACCCCTGAGGCCGGCGCGCACGCGATGGAGGAACTGCTCCGCAGAGCACCCGACCTCGACGCGGTCTTCGTCGCCGCCGACATCATGGCGCTCGGCGCACTGCGGGTGCTGCAGGCCCACGGCTACCGGATCCCGGACGACGTGGCCGTGGTCGGGTTCGACGACTCGGTGGTGGCGGCGACGGCGGTGCCGCCGCTCACCACCGTGCGGCAGGACGTCGAGCAGTTCGGCCGCACCATGACCTGGCGCCTGCTGGCCGAGCTCGCCGGCGACGACAAGCTGCCGCACTCGATCCTGCTGCCGACATCACTCGTGCGCAGGGCGAGCGCCTGACGGCGTTCGACTCCCGATTCGACCGAAGGCTCCGAACGCCGTCTTGACCGCCGATCGCCCAATCGGGAGTCTGGGAGCGCTCCCAGAACCGTCGACGAGGACGTGGTGCGCATGGCAGTCCGCAGGCTTCTCCTGGTGATCACGCTCGTGGCGGCCTGCCTGCCCGCGGTGGCGAGCAGCGCGGCCGCCGCACCGGACGCGACCGTCGTGGTCAACGCGAAGGCGGGCCTGGCGACCGTGCCGGACACCGCGATCGGCGTGAACCACGCCATCTGGGACGGACAGCTCGGCACGAACGCGGTGAACGACCTGCTCGGCGACGCCGGCGTGCGGATGATGCGCTACCCCGGCGGTTCCTACGGCGACATCTACCACTGGAAGGACCACACGGCCCCCGGCGGGTACGTGGCACCGAACACCGACTTCGACACCTTCATGGCCGGTGTGCGCAGGGCGAACGCGCAGCCGATCATCATCGCCAACTACGGCACCGGAACGCCGCAGGAAGCAGCCGACTGGGTGCGCTACGCCAACGTAACCAAGGGCTACGGCGTGAAGTACTGGGAGATCGGCAACGAGCTCTACGGCAACGGCCACTACGGCGCCAACTGGGAGGCCGACAACCACCCGGACAAGAGCCCGGCCGGATACGCCAGGGAGACCGTCGCGTTCGCCCAGGCGATGAAGGCGGCGGACCCCACGATCAAGGTCGGCGCTGTGCTCACCACGCCGGCGAACTGGCCGGACGCGATCGTCGGCCCAGGAGACGCCGCGAGCTGGAACCAGACGGTGCTGTCGATCGCGGGCCCGCACGTGGACTTCGTGATCGTGCACTGGTATCCGGGCGGGTCGACGACCGAGCAGGTGCTGGCGAGCACGGACCAGCTCACCGACATGATGTACCTGCTGCGGCAGCAGATCACCCGGTACGGCGGGCCGAACGCGGACCGCCTCGGCATCGCGATGACCGAGGTGAACAGCAACTACGGCCGCAACACCCAGCCTGGCGCGCTGTTCGCGGCGGAGGCCTACACCTCGTTGCTGGAGAACGGCGTCTTCAACGTCGACTGGTGGAACGTCCACAACGGTCCCGACAAAGCGTCCACTGTGGGCGGTCAGCCGGACTTCAACGACTTCGGGCTGCTGTCCAGCGGAGGATGTCTGGCGGACGGGGTGTGCCAGCCGCCGTTGAACACGCCGTTCGCGCCGTACCACGCGCTGAAGATGCTGAGTCTCTTCGCCCGTCCCGGTGATCAGCTCATCCGGGCAGGCTCCGGCGATCCGGCGATCAGAGCGCACGCGGCACGCCGGCCGAACGGCGATCTCGCGGTGATGCTGCTCAACTCCGACGAGAACAACGCCCGTACGGTGGCCATCGACTACGCCGGTTACACGCCTTCCGCTGCGGCGCCGACGGTGCACACGTTCACGAACGGCGCGACCGAAGTCGTGACGTCGACCGACGGCACGGCGACGAGCCAGACCCTGCCGCCGTTCTCGCTCACGACACTCGTCCTGCGTCCGTCCGGCACCCCGCACCTGCCCGCCACGCCAGGACAACCCACCGGTTCGACCACCGACCGGACCGCGACCATCAGCTGGCCTGCCGTCCCGGGTGTGGTGAAGTACGAGGTCCACCGCCAGGTCGGCACGACCAGCGAGCAGTGGGGCGAGACGTCCGGCACGTCGTTCACCGCCGGGAACCTCAACCCCGGCACCAGGTACACGGTCAACGTGCTGGCGCGCGACGCCGCCGGTGGGCTGTCCTGGGCCTCTCCCCCGCTCACCGTCACCACCGGCAGCCCAGCCGAGAGCACCTGCCGGATCCGACTGTCCACTGTGACCGACTGGAGCAGCGGTTACGTGGGCGGCATCGACATCACCAACACCGGCCCGAACGCGCTCGCCGACTGGACGCTCACCTTCACCTGGCCCACCAGCCGTCAGCAGGTGGGGTCGGGCTGGAACGCGACGTGGACCCAGACCGGCAGCACGGTCACGGTCACCGGCAACGCCCGCATCGAACCGAACGGGACCGTCGGCGTCGGGTACGTCGGCAACTACAGCGGACCGAACATCCCGCCGACGGTTTTCACGCTCAACGGCACGCTCTGCCACACGACGTCTTGACCCTCTTGCTCAAAGGAGAGCGATGAAGCGGCGGCACAAGGTTCTGGGCGCGCTGATCGCGGCGGTGACAGCCGCGAGCGCCATGCTCGCCATCGGCACGACCGGCACCGCAGCGGTCGCGGCCGGCGGCACGGGCACCGGATACCTGCACACCAGCGGGAACAAGATCCTGGACAGCACCGGCGCGACGGTGCGGATCACCGGCATCAACTGGTTCGGGATGGAGACCGACAACAAGACCTTCCACGGTCTGTGGGCCAACGTGACGTGGCGCCAGCAGCTCGACCACATGGCGCGGCTGGGCTACAACACCCTGCGCATCCCGTTCTCCAACGACGCCTTGAAACCTGACGCGCGGGCCACCGGCATCAACGACTACACCAATCCGGACCTGGTGGGCCTGTCCCCGTTGCAGATCCTGGACAAGGTGATCGACCACGTGGGCCAGAAGGGGATGCGCGTGATCCTCGACCGGCATCGGCCGACCAGCGCGGGCCAGTCCGCGCTCTGGTACACGGCGGGTGTTCCGGAGAGCACCTGGATCAACGACTGGAAGATGCTCGCCCAGCGGTATGCGGGCAACACCACCGTGATCGGAGCGGACCTGCACAACGAGCCGCACGCCGAGGGCACCAACCCCGCTGCGACCGGCGCGTGCTGGGGCTGCGGCGACACCAACCGCGACTGGCGGCTGGCCGCCGAACGCGCGGGCAACGCGATCCTCGGCGTGCAGCCGAACTGGCTGATCTTCGTCGAGGGCGTGAGCTGCCCGAGCGGCGGGCTGTCGAACGTGTGGGACGGCGACCCGTCCAACGACGAGGACTGCGGCTGGTGGGGCGGCAACCTGTCGAAGGCCGGCCAGTTCCCGGTGCGCCTGTCCGTGCCGAACCGGTTGGTCTACTCCCCGCACGAGTACGCCACGTCGGTGTACAACCAGCCGTGGTTCAGCGCTCCCGACTACCCGCGGAACATGCCGGCGATCTGGGACAAGTACTGGGGTTATCTGCACAAGCAGAACATCGCGCCGCTGATGATGGGCGAGTTCGGCACCACGCTCGCGAACCCGGTCGACAAGGTGTGGCTCGAGAACCTGATGGCCTACACCGGAACCGGCGTCAACGGCATCTCGTTCACGTACTGGTCGTGGAACCCGAACAGCGGGGACACCGGCGGCATCGTCGGCGACGACTGGAGCACGGTCAACCAGGCGAAGCAGAGCATCCTGCAGCCCTACCTCATCCCGCCCACCGGTGGCGGGCCAGGCCCGACGACCACCACCACCGGCGGCGGGACGAGTACGTGCAAAACGGCCTGGAAGCTGGACAACTCCTGGCAGGGCGGGTTCCAGGGCGCGCTCACCGTCACCAACACCGGGGCCGGTGCCGCCAACCCGTGGACCGTCACGTTCACGCTGCCCGCCGGGACCACGATCTCCAACGGCTGGAACGGCACCTTCAGCCAGTCCGGCAGCACGGTCACCGTGACGGCGCCATCGCACAGTCCAGCTCTGGCACCGGGAGCGGCCGTGTCGCTGGGTTTCACCGCCAACGGCACGACCGCTGCTCCCTCAGCCGTCGCGCTGAATCAGACGGCCTGCGCGACCTGACCGGTGGCGCGGGCGGCCAGGCCCTCGATGACGACGGTCAGCTGCTCGGTGACCTCGGGGTCGTCGACCGGGTGCAGCTCGGCGAAGCGGACGACCGAGCCGGGGATCGACAGGGTCAGGTCCTCGGCGACGGCCGCACCGGCGATCTTGACGGCCTTGCGGGCCTCGTCCTGGGCCCACACGCCGCCGTACTGGCCGAACGCGGTTCCGACGACGGCGACGGGCTTGTCCACCAGGGCGCCGGCGCCGTAAGGGCGGGACAGCCAGTCGATGGCGTTCTTCAGCACGGCCGGGATGGTCCCGTTGTACTCCGGCGAGACCAGGAGCAGGGCGTCGGCGTCGACGGCTGCCTCGCGCAGCTTGACCGCCGCGGCCGGAACGGTGCCCTCGGCGTCGATGTCCTCGTTGTAGAACGGCACGGTGTCCAGGCCGTCGAACAGGTCGACCTCAACGTGCTCAGGGGCGATCTGCGCCGCGGCCTCCGCGAGCCTGCGGTTGTGCGATCCGGCACGGAGGCTGCCGACGAGGGTGAGGATGCGGGCCATGTCGTACTCCCGAGTGCGGTGTGGGTGGAACGGTCCCCACCGTAAACGGGACGCGGCCCGGTTATCTTCCGGCTAGGCTGCAGACGTGATCGACGGCACACGCCTGCCCCTCATCGGCGAGGAAACGTCCCTGCGTGCGGACGCGGTGCGCAACCGCACCAAACTGCTGGAAGCCGCGGCCAGGCTGGCGGCCGAACGCGGCGCGGCCGCCATCACGATGGAGCTGGTGGCCGCCGCGGCAGGGGTCGGCAAAGGCACGGTGTCCCGCCGTTTCGGCGACCGCAACGGACTGCTGCTGGCCCTGCTGGACCACGCGGAACAACAGTTCCAGCAGGCGTACTTCGCGGGCCCGCCACCACTGGGTCCCGGCGCCGACGCGGTCGCGCGACTCAGGGCGTTCGGACCGGCCCTGCTGCGCCACGAGCGCGCGCACCTCGACCTCTACCTGGCTGCCGAGCCGCCTCCGGACCGGCGGTTCACGGTTCCGGCCGACCGGGTGCGCCACACCCACGTGGTGGCTCTCGTGCGCGCCGTGCTCCCGGACGCCGACGCCGACCTGCTCGCGCACACCCTGCTGTCCTCAGTGGACACGGTGCTGGTGGACCACCTCGTCCGCACCCGCGGCATGTCGCTGGAACGGATCGAGGCCGGCTGGCACGACCTCGTCGACCGGCTGGTCACTCGCGGTTGAGCCGGCCCGGCTCGCCCACGTCGCCGCGCCGCACCAGCCAGGCCTCGGTGATGTGGGTGAACATCGCCTCGGCGGCACCGGCCGGGTCGTGCGCCGCGATCCGCTCGCAGATGCGGCGGTGCCCCGCGTTGGAGGCCGCGCACAGCTCGCGGTCGGTGCGGCCCATGTAGCGGGCGGTGTGGAAGACCTGGCTCTCCAGCGCCCGCACCACGCCTCTGGCGATGGTGTTGCCGGACGCCTGCATGATCCGGTCGTGGAAGGCGGTGTCCTGCTCGCGATAGGCGTTGGGGTCGTCCACCAGCTGGTCCATCAGATCGACGAGGCCGCGCAGCGCTTCGACGGTCTCCTGGTCGGCCTCGCGTGCGGCGACCTGGGCCATGTCCGACTCGAGCAGCCGACGGGTGACCACCAGGTCGTCCAGCACGCCGAGCGTCTCGTCCTCCGCGACGGCGGCGCCGAGGACGAGCTCGTCGAGCATGTTCCACGCCGACGGTGGGGTGACCGTGGTGCCCGCACCCTGGCGCACCTGGACCAAACCCTTCTCCTGCAGGACTTTCACCGCTTCCCGGATCACCGTCCTGCTCACCGAGAAGGACTCGCACAGCGCGGGCTCCGGCGGCAGCGACGACCCGGACGGGTGCTCGCCGCGCACGATGCGGCCGACCAGCTCCGCGGTGACCGCCCCGGTCAGGTTCATCGGCCGGCGTGCCCAGTCCGGTGCTGCGGAAGGGCTTCTGGTCGGCTGCCGGCCTGATGCCGTCATCTTTCCTCCGGTGGTGCCGCGCACTGGGAACGTGCCGGCGAGTGTACCGCCGATCGGGCGTTGACGTAATACGTCATACGACTTACGTTCAGCACACCTCGTCGGGCCGCGCGACGCCCGGCCACCACCTCGAGAAGTGAGCAGCGATGAAGCAGCGCACATCATGGTTAGCCGCCCTGGCGGTGGGGTTGGCGTTCACCGCGGGTTGCGGGAGCGCGTCCGGGCCGGGCTCCTCGACCGGCTCCGGCGACAAGCTCGTGGTCTGGGACTGGAAGTCGGGCGACGCCAAGGCGGCCGGCTACGTCGAGAAGGCCAAGGCCGACTTCGCCAAGAAGCACCCCGGCGTGACCGTCGAGTTCGTGGCACAGCCGTTCGACCAGTACTACACGCTGCTCGGTGCGGCCATCCAGGCCGGCAAGGGTCCGGACGTCATCCTCTTCAACGGCGGCGGGCAGATCCGCGACCGCGCCGACGCTCTCGCGCCGCTCGACTCCCACGTCGGCGACGACAAGCAGCGGTTGGCGGGCTGGGACGCGTTCACCAAGGACGGCAAGGTCTACGCCGAGCCTGTGACGTTGCAGGGGCATCCGATCTACTACAACAAGGACCTCTACCAGAAGGCCGGTCTCACCGCTCCCGCGAAGACGCTGGACGAGTTCATCGGCAACTGCGGTGTCATCACCCAGAAGACCGGGGCGAAGTGCTTCGCGCTGGGCAACAAGGAGGGCATCGGCATCCAGTTCTGGTTGTCCGCCTTGGGTTCCGCGGTGCTGACGCCGCAGGAGTACGACGACTGGATCGCCGGCAAGCGCAACTGGACCTCCCCGGACGTCAAGAAGATCTTCGAACTGTGGCAGCAGGCCGGTGCCACCGGGCTGAACACCGACGGCGCCAACTCCACCGCGATGTTCAACGACGCGTTCGCCTCCTTCAACTCCGGCAAGGCGGCCAACATCATCGGCCTGATGTCGGACGTCGGGCACTGGAAGGACTTCGCCGAGTTCCTCACCCCGGAGAAGGTCGGCGTCACGCTCGCACCCCAGGTCAACCCCGCCGCCAAGCCGAGCCTGCCCTACGACGGCGGCATCGGCTACGCGGTCGCCAAGTGGACGAAGGACCCGAAGGTCGCCGCAGACCTCGTGCGGTCGCTGACTTCCACCGAGGCGCTCAAGGCGTTCTACCTCGACGGTGGCGCGATCGCGTCCGACACCTCGATCGACACCTCCGCGGGCGGCCCGGCCGTCAAGACCATCGTCTCCGAGGTCAAGACCGGCAAGCCCGCCCTGCACGTCGCGCTGGGCTCCAAGACGGTCGACCTCATGGGTCGCCTGTCCCAGCAGCTGCTCAGCGGCTCGATCACGGTGGACGAGGTGCTCCAGCAGCTCGCCGCCTCCGACAAGACGGGCTGAGCAGCGTGGCCGCACAATCTCTGTCCGCTGTGGACGCGGCCGTGCCCGCGTCCACAGCGGGGGTCACGTCGGCGCGGCGCAACCGCAGGGGCTCGCGGGCGGAACGCCTGGCTCCGCTGGTGTTGCTGGCACCGGCGATCCTGATCATCGTCGGGCTGCGGCTGTGGCCGCTCGTGCTCGGTGTCAACTTCTCCTTCACCGGCGACGGCGACCGCAACGGCGTGGCTGTCGGACTCGACAACTACCTGACCCTGCTCGGTGATCCGCTGTTCCGCACCGCCCTGCGCAACGTCGGCCTGCTCGTGTTGCTGTTGCCCGTGGCGGTGGCGATCCCCGGTCTGCTCGCGACGTTCATCTACCTGAAGGTGCCCGGCCACCGGCTCTACCGGGGCGTCTACTTCTTCCCCGCCGTGCTCTCCCCCGTGATCGTCGGCGCGATCTTCAACCTGCTGCTGGCCTTCGACGGCCCGCTCAACGCACTGCTCGGCGGGCTCGGCCTCGGGCCCGTGGACTGGCTAGGCGATCCGGACGTGGCGATCTTCGCGGTCGTCGGGGTGCACGTCTGGGCGACGTTCGGCATGGCGCTCGTCGTGTTCCTCGCCGGGTTCGCCACGCTGGACTCGTCGTTGCTCGACGCGGCCAAAGTGGACGGTGCGTCGCTGACGCAGACCATCTGGCACGTCATCATTCCGAGCCTTTCGCGCACCATCCAGTTCGTCTTCGTCACCACCATGATCGGCATGCTGACGTCGATGTTCGGCCTGGTCTACGTGATGACCAGCGGTGGGCCGGAGGGGTCGACGTACCTGCCCGAGTACTACGTCTGGATCCAGCAGGGACAGCTGAACCAGCCCGCGCTCGCCTCCGCGGCGTCCACCGTCCTGTTCCTGATCATGCTCGTGGTGGGACTGGCCCAGGTCGCCGTCCTGCGACGCGCGGGCAAGGAGGAGTGATGCCGAAGCTGCCCCGTTGGTTCGTCGCGATCCCGATGGCCGTGCTCGCACTGGCCACGATCTACCCGTTGGTGTTCACCACCAACGTCGCCATGAAGACCCGCCGCGAGTACGTGCTCGACCGGTTCTCCCCGGCCGACTCCCTGAGCTGGGCCAACATCGTCAAGGCGTGGACGAGCGTCGGGATGTCCCGCTACTTCCTCAACTCGGTGATCGTCGTGGCGTGCTCGGTCGCGCTGCTGCTGTTGCTCGGGTCGATGGCGGGCTTCGCGCTCGCCCGGCTGCGGTTCCGCGGCTCGTCCGCGCTGTTCCTCGGCATCCTCGCCGCGCTGTTCATCCCGTTCCAGGTGATCATGGTGCCGCTCACGCGGATCATGGCCGACACCGGTCTCGTCGACACCTATCCCGGCCTGGTCCTCGCCTACGTGGCGCAGTTCCTGCCGTTCACGATCTTCTTGCTGACCAGCTACTACTCGACCGTGCCGGCGGAGATCGTCGACGCCGCCCGCATCGACGGCAACACCGTGTACGGCGTCTACTGGCGGATCATGCTCCCGATCGGCGCACCGGCGTTGTTGTCCGTCGGCGTGCTCAACGCGTTGTTCTGCTGGAACGACGTGCTCATCTCGTTGCTGATGATGCCGTCCGCGGAGCACCGCACGCTCATGGTCGGCGTCACGTCGTTGCGCGGCCAGTACTCCGACGACATCCCCACGTTCGCCTCCGGTGTGCTGATCGCGGCGGTACCGGTCCTCGTCGTCTACCTGTTCTTGCAACGCCAGATCGCCGACGGTGTCACCGCCGGGTCCACGAAGGGCTGACATGCGCATCACTCGCTACCGGACGCTCACCACGGTCCAGGACTGGGGCCGGCCGGTCGGTGACGCCAACGGCGTCTACGCCGACGGCCTCGTTCGGGTTCCCCTCGTCGTCGTGGAGACCGACGAGGGCATCACCGGCGTCGGGCTCGGCCCGCACGTGGAGATCGAGAACGTCTTCGCCGCCATCGAGGGCGAGGACCCGCGTTCCGTCACCGCCCTCTACGACCGGATGCTGCGCCGCACGTTCAAGGCGGGCCACGCCGGTGCGGTGTTCGGCACCATCGGCGCCCTCGACACCGCGCTGTGGGACATCAAGGCCCAGGCGGCGGGCGAACCGCTGTGGCGGCTGCTCGGCGGACGTGACCGCCGGGTGCCCGCCTACGGCTCGGGCCTGTGCATCGCGCTGAACGACGAAGAACTCCTTGCGGTGTATCGGACCTACGCCGAACACGGGCTGCGCGCGGCGAAGCTCAAGGGCGGTCTGGACGTCGACCGCGACCGGCACCGGCTCGCCCTGATCCGCGACCTCCTAGTCGACACCGGCCACGGCGCACGGCCGAGCCTGATGCTCGACGTCAACGAGGCCCTGACCCGCAAACAGGCGGTGCGCCACGTCAGCGAGTTGGAGCGAACGCTCGACCTGACCTGGATCGAGGAACCGGTCCGGCGGTGGGACGCGGACGGGCACGCGACGGTCGGCCGCGGCATCCGCGCCTCGGTCGCCACCGGCGAGAACCTCACCGGCCTCGAACAACATCGATCGCTCATCACGGCCGGCGCGGTCGACATCGTGCAGACGGCCGCGGTCTGGGGCATCACCCACTTCCTGCGCGTCGCCGTCCTCGCGCACGCGCACGACCTGCCCGTCAGTCCGATCGGCACCACGCCGGTCGGCCTGCTGCACGCCGCCACGTCGGTTCCCAACCACCTGGTGAGCGAACTGCAGGACCTCCAGCCACCGGTGGGCGTCTCGGTCGACCTGCACGTCGAGGACGGGGCCTACGTGCTCGGCGACCGTCCCGGCCTGGGCGTGCGCCTCGACGAGGAGGCGATCGCCGCCGCCGGTCACCTGGTCCCCCACCCGACCTCCGGCGGTTCGCACATCCGGCCGGAACGCGCGGGCCAGCGCCTGCACCCGGCGAGTGTCGACGGAACCGCCGTGCTCAACGCACATCCGTGATCGAGGAGCAGAGATGAACCACCCACAGCGCTACGGCATGGTGATCCGACTGCGCCCGGAACGCCGCGCGGAGTACCTGCGGCTGCACTCGGCCGTGTGGCCCGCCGTCGAGAAGACGTTGCACGAAGCCAACATTCGCAACTTCACCATCTTCCTGCGCGATGACCTGCTGTTCGGCTACTACGAGTACGTCGGCGACGACCACGAGGCCGACCAGGCCCGCATCGCCGCCGACCAGGAGACCCAGCGCTGGTGGACCTTCACCGACCCGTGCCAGGAGTCACTGGCACCGGCCGGTTCCGGGCACTGGTGGGCGCCGATGCAGGAGGTCTGGCACCTGGACTGAGCTAGTGGCGCGTCCCGGAACGTTGGCGAGGTAATTCACGCTCAGCAGGGCGCCTCGCGGCACCGCCCCCGCGCCCCCGTACAACCAGTACGAGGACGCGGGGGCGGCACCACGATGCACCCGTCTGACCGCGAATTCCCCCGGCAACGTTCAGGGCCACACCACTAGGCCCTGGCCTCGAACGCGGCTCCCACCGCCGCACCTTCGCGCACGAACACCGGGATGCGGTCGAGCGGGGCCGCGGCCTCGACCGTCATCCCTCCATCGTGGACAGTGCGGGTCGCCGTGTCCTGCCAACGGGTTCCCGCCGGCAGGTACACGGACCTGGCCCGCTCCCCTGCTGCGGTGACCGGTGCGACCAGCACGTCGGGGCCGAGGAGGAACTGGTCGTCCACCGCCCACGCACGTTCGTCGGCGGGGAAGTCGAAGAACAGCGGGCGCATCGGCGGAGCGCCGGTGCGGTGGGCCTGCTCGGACAGTTCGGCGAGGTAGGGGCGCAGGCGTTCGCGCAGCTTGATGTGTGCGGCGAGGATCTCATAGGTGTCCTCGCCGTACGACCACACCTCGTTCGGCCCACCGGTCATGGAGGTGCCGAAGGCCTGGTTCGGCTCGCGGTCGCCGTGCAGCCGCATGATCGGGCTGAAGGTGCCGTACTGGAACCACCGCACCAGGACCTCGCGGTAGGCCGGGTCGTCCGGGTTGCCGCCGTGGAAGCCGCCGATGTCCGTGTTCCACCACGGGATGCCGCTCAACGCGACGTTGAGGCCGGCCTTGACCTGAATGGCGAGCGACTCGAACGTGGCAGGGATGTCGCCGGACCACAGTGCGGCGCCGTGCCGCTGGCTGCCCGCCCAGGCGCTGCGGATCAGCGTGAGCGGACGGTCCACGCCGGCCGCCCGCAGGCCGTCGGCCACGCCCTGGGCGTGCAGCAACGGATAGAGGTTGCCGACCTGGATGCCCGGCCCGGCGGCGTAGACGGCGCGGGCGGCCAGATGCTGCGGCACGTCCGGCTCGCAGGCGTCGAGCCAGAACAGGGTGATCCCGTGCGCGCGGTAGTGCTCGCTCAGCTGCTGCCACAGCAACTGGCGAGCGCGTGGGTGAGTGGCGTCGTACCAGGCCATCGGCTGGTAGGCGGGTCCCGGTTCGCGGGACGGCCAGTGCGTTGTGAGCAGGCCGCCCTGGACATCGCGGACCAGCAACCCGTTGGTGCGCAAGGCCTCGTGGTTGTCGCTGCTCGGCTCCACGGTGGGCCACACGGACACCGCGAGCTGCACGCCGAGCTCGGCCAGCTCCTGCACCATCTTCGCCGGGTCCGGCCACTCGGCGGGCTCGAAGCGCCAGTCCCCCATGTGCGGCCAGTGGAAGAAGTCGCACACGACGACGGACAGCGGCAGGTCGCGCCGGGCGTACTCGCGGGCGACGGCGAGCAGCTCGTCCTGGTCGCGGTAGCGCAGCTTCGACTGCCAGAACCCGCTGGCCCACTCCGGGAGCAGCGGCGGATGGCCGGTGGCGTCCGCATAGCTCGCCATGATCTCGGCGGGGGTATCGCCCGCGGTGATCCAGTAGTCGAGCTGGCCGGTGGACTCGGCGACCCAGCGCGTGCCGTCCGCGCCCAGCTCCACCCGGCCCAGCGCCGGGTTGTGCCACAACAGGCCGTAGCCGCGCGACGAGTGCAGGAACGGGATGGCAGCGACGACGTTGGCCTGGACCAGGTCGACCACCACGCCCTTCTGGTCGAACCGCCCGTTCGGGTGCTGGCCGAGACCGAAGATCCGCTCGTCGTCGTACGCGGCGAAGTGCTGTTGGAGGTGGTAGCCGCCGTCACCGCGCGGTGCGAAGATCCGCGGCCCGCGGTGGCCGAGCTGCGGCCGTTGCTCGGCGAGGAGCTCACGGCCGGTCGCGGTGTGCAGGAACCGGAGCATGCCGTTGGCACTCAGCTCGACGGCGAGCCGGCCGTTGACCAGACGGGCCGATCCGTCGTCGAGGACGGTCTGTTCGACGCCGGGTGCGGGTGGCGGCGTCGCGTCGAGGGCGCCGGGCAGCCCGCTCTCGATCGCGGTCACGGCGGCACGGACGCGCACCGCGTGCGGGCCCCAGGGCTCGACCCGCAGCACCTCCTGCGACGTGCGCAGCTCGAGACCACCGGTGTCAGGCAGAAGAACGGGCATGGGTGCCTCTCGATCAGCTCACGGCAAAACTCCAGCAGGATGCGGGCAGGGCGGTCGAGCGCACAAGGATTGACCGGATGTTCGACGGGGTTCGACGAATCGTTCGTCGAACACCCCGCCTGCCCGGCCGAAGACGAACCGGTTCGACTCTCTAGATCCTTGCTCGACCGGCCACACTGCGCGTACGTTCACTCCACGATCGAACCGGTTCGACCTCCGTGACCCCTGACCTGTTTCGGAGCCCTCATGGTTCAACGACGAACCAGCACGGCCCTGCTGGCCGTACTGGCATCCGCATTCGCGTTCACGGCACCGGCCCACGCCGCAGACGAGTCCGTCAGCGTCAACTTCTCCGTCACGACCGGCACACCCACCTACCGCGCCTCCGGCTGGATCTACGGCATGACGGAGAACGGCACGGGTCCCGCCGACCACTTCTTCCGCGACATCAAGTTCCGGTACATGCGCGCGGGCGGCGCCCAGCTCGACAGTCCCGGCGGCTGGGTGTCCGGCAAGTACGACCGCCGGTGGAACTCCACCCGCGCCCAGCTGCTGCGCACCCGTGCGCTCGGCGGCGAGTTCGTCCTGCTGCCCCACGACCTGTGGGGTGCCGACGGGTATCCGATCTCGCGCTTCCCCGGTGACAACGGCAACTGGACCGACTACGACAACTTCCTCACCCGCGTGATCAACGACGTGCGGGCGACCGGTGTGCCCGTGCAGTGGGACATCTGGAACGAACCCAACATCACGCTGTTCTGGAACCGTCCGCAGGCGCAGTACTTCGAACTGTGGCGGCGCACCTACCAACGCGTCCGGGCGGCCTTCCCGACGCAGCTGATCGTCGGGCCGAGCCTCGCGGGGGTTCCGTCGACCGGCGGGTGGTGGCCGCAGTACCTGGACTTCGTGCGCGCCAACAACGTCGTGCCCGACATCGTCAGCTGGCACTCGCTGCCGGGCGACCCCGTCACGAACGTGCAGGTGGCCAACCAGACGCTCGACTCGCGCGGCATCCCGCACCCGCGGCCGTACCAGATCAACGAGTACGGGGCCGGCAACGAGCAGAACCCCGGCGACGGCGCGTGGTACATCGCCCGGCTGGAGCGGGCCGGAGCGGACGGCCTGCGGGCCAACTGGGCGAGCGCCGGGAACCTGCACAACGATCTCGGCAACCTGCTCGTGCGCAACTCGGCCGGGCAGCACCAGCCCAAGGGCGAGTGGTGGGCCTATCGGTTCTACGCCTCGCAGACCGGCCAGATCGTCGCCTCGACACCGAGCCAGTCGTACGACCCGTTCGCCACGAAGGCTCAGGGCGTGGCGAAGGTCCTCGTCGGCGGCGGCGGAACGACCGGCAACGTCGCGGTTTCCCTGCAGCGCCTGGACACCACCAGCGGCATCGTGCAGAACAACCAGGTTCGGGTGCTCGTCCAGCGCATCCCCTACAACAACGGCGGTGCTGTCCAAGGGCCCGTCACCGTGCAGAACACGGTGGTGTCGTTGAGTGGCAACGCAACGACGGTGAACGTGCCGCACAACAACATCGACGAGACGTACACGATCACGTTGCTGCCGCCGTCGGAGAGCGGGTTCCAGACCGTGGCCGCCGCTCAGCATTCCCAGCAATGCCTGGACAACACGAACCTGAGCGGTGCCGACGGCAACCTGCAGCAGCAGTTCTACTGCGAGGGCGGCGATCAGCAGCTGTGGAACTTCACTCCGGTGGCCGGCGCGACCGACACCTACACCGTGGTGAACCAGCAGTCCGGCAAGTGTCTGGACGTCAGCGGTTCCTCGACCGCCGACGGCGCCACGGTCGCGCAGAACACCTGCTCCCCCGGTTCGGCCAGCCAGCAGTACACGCTGCGGAAGGTCACCTACAGCGGCAACGATCCGCACGACTACCAACTGGTCGCCCGGCACAGCGGCAAGTGCGTCGACGTCAACGGGGTCTCCTCGGCAGCCGGCGCGCGCATCATCCAGTGGACCTGCAAGCCCTCCGGCCAGACCGGTGACCTCAACCAGACGTGGCGGCTCTGGGGCCGCTAGATGGTCGAATTGCTCCGATAAGTCAGTCTCATAGCTTGACCGCACGTCCTGGGCCCGCTCTTATGTGTTATCCAGGCTCCCAGACTGCTCGCCGCCGGTTCTGGATGAGTCAGATACATGCTGGCACCACAAGGTAGTGGAGCGGCTCATGACAGCGAAGGTTCGAAGCAGCGCGGCGGGCATGTGCGTGGCAATGGTGCTGGCCGTGGTGCCGGTGGCGGCGATGAGCTCGTCGACCCCGGCATCCGCGGCCACCACCGGCCCGTGCGACATCTACGCTTCCGGCGGCACACCCTGCGTCGCCGCACACAGCACCGTGCGGGCGCTTTACGGCTCGTACAACGGAAACCTCTACCAGGTAAGGCGTTCGTCGGACAACACGACCAGGAACATCGGCGTGCTGACCGCGGGCGGCAACGCGAGCTCGGCACCCCAGGACGCGTTCTGCGCCGGTACGACGTGCGTGATCACGGTGGTCTACGACCAGTCCGGGCGCGGCAACGAACTGTGGTACCAGGGATCGAGCGTCGTGCCCGGCTCGAACCAGAGCAGACCGGCGATCGCGACCTCCGAGTCGCTCACCGTCGGGGGCGACAAGGCCTACTCGCTCTACATCAACCCCGGCAACAGCTACTGGCGTGACGGACACCTGACCGGCGTCCCCACCGGCAGCGCGCCGGAAGGCATGTACATGGTGACCAGCGGTACGCACGTCAACGGCGGCTGCTGCTTCGACTACGGCAACAGCGAGACGACCAGGAGCGCGGACGCGGCCGGCGCGATGGACGCCATCAACTTCAGCACGCAGTGCTGGTTCGGCGGTTGCCAGGGCACCGGTCCCTGGGTCCAGGCCGATCTCGAGTGGGGCCTTTACTCGGGCGGCAGCCAGCAGTGGAACCCTAACCAACGGGCGTTCCCGAACAAGTTCGTGACGGCCATGCTGAAGAACAACGGCACGACGCGGTTCGCGATCAAGGGCGGCAACGCGCAGTCCGGCACCATGACGACGTTGTGGGACGGCTCGCTCCCGCCCGGCTACAGCCCCATGAAGAAGCAGGGCGCGATCATCCTCGGCAGCGGTGGCGACTGCTGCAAACCGGGCGGTGGCGCCAACCTCAGCGCCGGCACGTTCTACGAGGGCGCGATGGTCACCGGCTACCCGTCCGACGCGACCGAGAACGCCGTGCAGGCCAACATCATCGCGGCCGGCTACAGCACAGGCGGCAGCGGTGCCACCGGAGCGGTCCGCGGTCTCGGCTCCGGCCGGTGCCTGGACGTCAACGCCGGCGGCACCGCGGCGGGCACCCCGCTGCAGATCTGGGACTGTCACAGCGGAACCAACCAGACCTGGACGCGCACCGCGTCCGGTCAGCTGACTGTCTACAGTGGAGACACCACCAGATGCGCGGCGGCACAGAACAACGGCACGAGTCCCGGCACCGCCGTGGTGATCGCACCGTGCGACAGCAGCGCAGGCCAGCAGTGGCAGTTCAACGCCAACGGCACCATCACCGGCACGCAGTCCGGGATCTGCCTGGACGTCAACGGCGCCGGTACCGCCAACGGCGCCAAGATCATTCTCTGGACGTGCCACAGCGCCAGCAACCAGCAGTGGTCCTTCGGCTGACGTAGTCGCGATTACCGCACACGGACTCACCCGACTGGTCCGTGCGGCGTTCGTGGGTAGCGGCTGAACGGCGCTTGTCGATGCCGTTCAGCTCACCCTACGGTCATGTGGGAGCGCTCCCAGAAGCCCGTCGACGAGGACGGAGAACCTCACGAGATGAGATCGCAACCCCCACGCCTGCTCGCCGCCGCACTGGTGGCGGCACTCGCCGCGACCACGTTCGCGGCGTCGGGAACCGCCAGTGCGGCGGAGTACGAGCGCGTGCTCAACGGCAAGTTCGACAGCGGCTCCGCCGACCCCTGGTGGAGCAGTGCCGGCGTGACCAACCGGGTGACCGGCGGCGAGCTGTGCGCGGCGGTCACCGGCGGCACGACGAACCCCTGGGACGCCTTGGTAGGACAGAACGGCGTCCCGTTCGAGAGCGGGCAGTCCTACACCTTCTCGTTCGACGCGCACGCCACCACCGCGCAGACCATCGCGGCGGCGGCCGGTGAAGCCGTGAGCCCGTACCGGGGCATCGCCCGGCAGGAGTTCGCGCTCACCACCGCCAAGCAGCGCTACACCTTCACGTTCACGTCCACTTTGGACTTCCCGGACGCCGGCAACGGTCAGGTCGCCTTCCAGCTGGGCGGCCAGGCGGCCGACAACACGATCTGCGTGGACAACGTCTCGGTGATCGGTGGGGTGAAGCCGCCCGGCGGCGTCGTCCCCAACCCCACCAAGAAGGTTCAGGTCGACCTCGTGGGGTACGTGCCGGGCCTGCCCAAGCGCGCCACCCTCGTGTCCACCGCCACCACGCCCCAGACGTGGACGCTGAAGAACTCCGCCGGCGCGGCCGTGGCCACCGGGCAGAGCACGCCGAAGGGTGCGGACGCGACGTCCGGCGACTCGGTGCACCTGATCGACTTCTCGTCGTTCGACACCGCGGGCACCGGGTACACGCTGTCCGTCGGCACCGACAGCAGCTTCCCGTTCGACATCTCCGCCGACGCGATCAAGCGGCTGCGCTACGACTCGCTCGCGTTCTTCTACCACCAGCGCAGCGGCACGCCGATCGAGGCGCAGTACGTCGGCGACCAGTACGCGCGCCCGGCGGGTCACATCAACGTCGCGCCGAACCAGGGCGACAACAACGTGCCGTGCCGCGCCGATCTCAACTGCGGCTACACGCTCGACGTGCGCGGTGGCTGGTACGACGCCGGCGACCACGGCAAGTACGTGGTCAACGGCGGCATCGCGACCTGGCAGCTGCTCAACGCCTACGAGCGGGCCTCCCGCGTCGGTGACGCCTCGGCGTACCGCGACGGCACCCTGGCCATCCCGGAGAAGTCCAACGGCGTGCCGGACATCCTCGACGAGGCACGCTGGGAGGTCGACTTCCTGCTGAAGATGCAGGCGCCGGACGGCATGGCGCACCACAAGATGCACGACGCCGCCTGGACCGCGCTGCCCACCCGTCCCGAGCTGGACGACCAGCCGCGCAGGCTGTCCGCCACCAGCACGGCGGCGACGCTGAACCTGGCCGCGGTGGCCGCGCAGGCCGCCCGGCTCTGGCGCGGTGTCGACGCGACCTACTCCGCGAAGCTGCTCGCGGCGGCGCGCAAGGCGTACACCGCTGCGAAGGCGAACCCTGCCAAGCTCGCCGACCCGGCCGACAACGTCGGTGGCGGTGCGTACGACGACAAGACCGTCACGGACGAGTTCTACTGGGCGGCAGCGGAGTTGTACGCGACGACCGGAGAGGCCGCGTACCGGACCGACGTCACCGGTTCCTCGCACTACAAAGCGGCCAGCCTGACCAGGGCCGGCTTCTTCTGGGGCGGCACGGCTCCACTGGGTGACATCACGCTCGCCCTGGCCCCCAACGGACTGCCCGCGGCGGACATCACCGCGATCAAGTCCGCGTTCGCTTCCGTCGCGGACCAGCACCTCACCGCGATGGCAGGCATGGGTTACGCCACGCCGTACGACAACAGCGTCGACGGGTACGTCTGGGGATCGAACTCCGGCGTGCTCAACAACGCCACGGTGCTCGCACTGGCACACGACTTCACCGGTGCCGAGAAGTACCGCGACGGCGTGTTCGAGGCACTGCACTACCTCCTCGGCCGCAACCCGCTGAGCACGTCGTACGTGGCGGGCTACGGCGACCAGGCCGTGCAGAACATCCACCACCGGTTCTGGGCCCGCCAGAACGACCCGGCGCTGCCGATCGCGCCGCCCGGTTCGTTGTCCGGTGGCCCGAACAGCGCGCTGCAGGACCCGGTGGTCCAGCGGTTGCTGGTCGGCTGCCCGCAGCAGAAGTGCTGGGTGGACGACATCGGTGCCTACTCGGTGAACGAGGTGGCGATCAACTGGAACTCCGCGCTCGCCTGGGTCGCCGGCTGGGCGGCGGAGAAGTCCGGTGCGCCGGTCAGCAAGCCGGACTGCGAGGTCGGCTACAGCGCCAGCAAGTGGGACGGCGGCCAGTCCGCGCACGTGAAGCTCACCAACACCGGCACCACCCCGTGGACGGCGTGGAAGCTCGCGTTCGCGTTCCCCGGCACGCAGAAGATCACCACGGGCTGGTCGGCGAACTGGAACCAGACCGGCCGCGACGTGACCGCGACCAACATGTCGTGGAACGGCCGCGTCGAACCGGGCAAGTCCGTCTACATCGGATTCAACGCCTCCGGCGGCGGATCCGACCCGACCGCCTTCACCGTGAACGGAAAGGCGTGCCGGACCGGCTGACCGGGCTCACTCCCGGTCCAGCCTGACCGCTGCCGCACAGGTCGACGCGCCCGGCCTGTGCGGCAGCGTCGTCCGCCCGAGAGGAGACCCCGAGAGGAGACCGCTGTGGACCAGGACTCCCCTCGGCTCATCGCGGACGCCCTCGCGCAGCTCACCCCCGAACACCGCGAGGTGATCACCAGGGCCTACTACCGCGGCGAGTCCGTCGACGAGCTCGCCGAGGCGCTGGACGTGCCTGCGGATGCCGTGAAGTCCCGACTGCACCAGGGTTTGCGGGCGTTTCGTCGCGCGTTGCAGGAGAACGGCGTCACCGTGCCGTGAACCGTCACCGGGCCTTGAGCCACCGCCGCACTCCACGCGGCGACTCCCCCAACTCCCGGCGGCAAACCTTGTTGAACGCCTGCAGATCCGGAATCCCGACGGCCGCTGCCACCGCCGTCACCGACAACGTCGAGGCCGTCAGCAGGTGCCGCGCCCGTTCCACCCGCCGGCGCCGGATGTGGGCCACCACCGTGGTTCCGGTGCGGGCGCGGAACAACCGCGTCAGGTGGTTGTGGGACACGCCGGCCACCTTCGCGACCTCCGCCACCGACAACGAGGTGGCCAGGTTCGCCTCGATGTGCGCGGCCGCCACCGCGAACGGATCGGTGGCCACCTCGCGACCGGCCGGACCCGCGTCCGTGAGCTGCCACAGCACCGTCCACAGGTGTGCCGCCGCCCGTGCCGGTGCCGCCGCGAGTGCTCCCCGCATGAGCCCGGCGATCAGCGGCCGGTTCGGTCCCGCGTCCTGCATCACCGGTGCGACGCGGTGTTCGGTGCTGCCGTCCAGGCGCAGGTGGGCGTAGAGGTGCTCGGACCGGCCGCGGTAGCGGTAGCGCACCTCGGTGCCCGGCGGGATCAGGCTCGCGCGGCCGGGGGCGATGCGGTGCACCACGCCGCCCGCCTCGACCGCGCCTTCGTAGCTGTAGAGGTGCAGCTGCCACAGGTCGGGCAGCAGGAAGACGTCCTCCAGCGTCGTGACCCCGTGCACGCCCACACCCGCGTCCGCCACCAGGGGCGGCTCGCTCAGCGGCAGCACGACCTCACGCACGAGGTGAAAAACTACCAGTACTGGGTGATTACAACCCACGCCCAGCACGGACGGCGTACCTACGTTCGTCGCATGGGAACCACTTTGCTCACCTCGGTGCAGCTGGCCCGTTTCGTCTCGCACGGCTATCTGCGCATGGACGCCGTCGTGCCGGACGAGATGAACCAGGAGGCACTGGAACTGCTCCCGAACGGGATTCCGGACGTGCCGTACGGCATCCCGGTCGCCGACGCCTACCCGTCGGGGTCCTTCCCCCGCCGCCTCCTCGAACTGCCCGAGGTCGCCGGCGCCCTGCAGGCCCTCGTCGGCCCGGACCCGGCCGTGGACCACCACGCGGTGCACGTCCGCGAACCCCACGAGGGTCACGCCCAGGCGTTGCACGGCGACGCGATCATCGACGTGCGGCCGGACGCGTTCGACGTCCAGCTCATGTACTACCCGCAACGGGTCAGCCCCGACATGGGCGGCACGCTCGTGGTGCCGGGCAGTCACCTGCGCCGCACCAACGAAAGCGACACCGGCCGCTACCAGAACCTGCGCGGCCAGACCAGGCTGGTCTGCCCGGCGGGCACCGTTCTGCTGCTGCACCACGGGATCTGGCACGGCGGGCGCCGCAACGACAGCGACCTCCGCCGGTACATGTTCAAGATCCGCTTCAACCCGACGGTGCCGCAGGTGCGCCTGTGGGACACCGCCGACATGGCCGACCCCGAGGTCGCGGCCGAACTGAGCCGCTACTTCCCGTGGTACGAGCAGGCCACCGGCCGGCTGGAGATCTACAACCGCGTGCTGCTGTGGCGCGCGCTGACCGGCGACCCGTCGTTCGACGTCGAGCACTGGGTCACGCGCGTCACCAACCGCCCCGCCCTGAGTTCGGCCCCGAGTTCGGCACTGAGGAGCCACGCATGAGCATCCGGCAACAGGTTCTGGTCCTGTACCTCTCCAACTCCGCGCTCGACTCGCCCGTGGTGGGCTGGTCCCGTTACGACGGCACGGGTGCCACCCAGCCCACCACGGGCGACTCCGACGAACCTCCCTACCCCGACGGCGTGGCGGCCCTGCGGGACGGCTGGCGGCTCATCCAGGCGTCCCAGCTGCTGCCACCCCAGCCGGGGGTCGAGTACGGCACGTCGTTCCTCAAGCACGAGTTCTTCTTCGAGAAGCTCCTCTAGGGCGTGGAGAGCTCGAACCTCGACACCGTGACCGCGCCGCCCAGTGCCTGGGTGGCGTGGTTGAAGATGCCGAACCGGTAGCCCATGAAGAACTGCCACTCGTTCTTCAACGTGAAGCCGGTGCCGAGCGAGGTGAAGTTCACCCCGTCGGTGCTGTAGGAGAACCGCGCCTGCCGGCCGCTGCCCGGCCGGATGTCGGCGTTGGCGCGCAACCAGATCCGGGTGCCGGTGAAGTTCGTGCTCGCGATCTCCGTGCCGGTGCCGGTGGTGTTCCAGTTGCCGTCCATGGTGAGGCCGTTGACCATCACCACCCGGTTGCGGCCGCTGTCGCGCTTGATCCCGATCCAGGCCGAGGAGTCCCGCAACATCGCGAGACCGCTGCGGTCGCCGTCGCGCATCGACGTCAGGTCGAGCGTGACGGTGGCCGTGGACGACGGGCCCTGGATGCGGTGGGTGAGTGTGTTGCGGGCGTTGTACAGGTCGTTGGTGACGGTCGCCGTCGAGAGGCGCAAACCGTTGTTGACGCTGTACTTCGTGGTGTCGGGGTTGTGGTTCCACTCCCATTGCGGGCCGAGTGCGGTGCCCTGGAACGTGTCCACGCCGATCATCGGTTTGACTTGGCGCGGTGGCGGCGGCAGGTTCGGCATCGGATAGGTGGCGCCCCAGCCGCCGTTGACCGTGGTGATGCGCGGCCAGCCGTCGGCGGTCCAGGTGATCGGCGCGAGCACCGGCATGCGACCGCCGGGGTAGGCGTCGATGAAGGCCATGTAGTACCAGTCGCCGCGCTGCGTCTGCACCAGGCCGCCCTGGTGCGGCACGCCGGCGCCCTGGACCGGGCTGGGCATGTTCAGCAGCACCTGCTGGACGGTGTACGGGCCGAACGGGCTGGACGCCTTGAGCACGTACTGACCGTTCGCGGGCCTGGTCAGCCAGATGTAGTAGCTGCCGTTGCGCTTGTAGAACCGGGCGCCTTCCAGCGTTCCGATGTTCGACGGCGTCTGGAACACCTGCTGGGAGCGCACCTCGGACTTCCCGTCCGGCGAGAGCTGCGCGACGCTGATCTGGGTGTTGCCGTAGGCGACGTACATCGTGTCGTTGTCGTCGATCAGCATGCCGGCGTCGTAGTAGCACTTCGGGATGGTCGACAGCTTGGACCACTGCCCGTCCACCGCGGCGGCCGTGTAGATGTGGGTCTGGGCGAAGTCGACGCACCCGCCCCAGTAGAAGGTCTTGTTGCTCTTGCGGTAGTTCAGCATCGAGGCCCAGATGCCTCGCACATATCCGCGGCCACCGTTGAGGTCGTACTTGGCGCCGAAGTCCAGTCGTGGCACCGAGTGTCCGGCGTACTCCCAGTTCGCCAGGTCGTAGGAGCGCAGGACCGGCGCACCCGGCGAGTAGTGCATGGTCGACGCCGAGTAGTAGTACGTGTCGTCCACGCGGATGATGTCGCCGTCCGCGAAGTCCTGCCACATCACCGGGTTCTTGAACGTGCCGGCCTGCGGCGTGGTGGTGGTCGTCGTCGACGTGGGCGGACTCCCGGTGTCGTTGCAGGTGACGCCGTTCAGGCGGAACGCCGCCGGGTCGGGGTTGGCCGAGGTGAACGTGCCGTTGAAGCCGAACTCGACCTTGCCGCCGGTGGGCACCGAACCGTTGTAGGAGAGGTTGCGCGCACCGACCTGCTCGCCGGTCTGCGTGATCTCGGCGTTCCAGTGCTGCCCGACCTTCTGGCCTGCGGCGTACGTCCACTCGAGCGTCCAGCCGCTGATCGCGTCACCGGTGTTCGTGATGGACACGGACGCGCCGAAGCCGCCCTGCCACTCGGAGGTCTTGGTGTAGGTCACCGAACAGCCGGGAGCGGCCTGTGCCACCGTGCTCGCGGCCAGTCCTCCGGCCACGAGGGTGAGTGCGGCCAGGGCTGCCGCGACCGGCGCCCGCCTCATGACCGCGTCCACTTCTGGTTCGCTTGGCCGTTGCAGGTCCACAGCACCAGCCGCGAGCCGTTGGCGGTGCCGGACCGTTCCACGTCCAGGCACAGGCCGCCGTTGGCGTTGCGCACTGTTCCGTCGGCCTGCAACGTCCAGCGCTGGTTCGCCTGGCCGTTGCACTGCCAGACGATGACGCGGGTGCCGTTGGCGGTGCCCTGGTTGTACGCGTCGAGGCACTTGTCGCCGTAGACGCGGATCTCCCCGTTCGGCCAGGACGTCCACTGCTGGCTCGCCGCGGTGTGGCAGTCCCAGATCGTCGTGTTGGCACCGGCAGCGGTGGAGGCGTTCTCGACGTCGACGCACCGGTTCGATGCCGTGCCGCGCAGCCGGGCGGTGGTGGCGGTGATCGGGCTGCCGCCGCTCACCCGGTACGTCGCCACGCCGTGGGCCGGGACCGAGGCGGAGATCGCGCCCGAGGTGGTGGAGGTGCCGCCGGTCCAGAGGTCGGTGAGCGTGAAGCTGGTGCCCGACAAGCCGATCTGCGCGGCCGTGGTGGAGACGGTCGCGGTGCCGTTGCCGCGGTTGAACAGTCCGATGGCGACCGTGCCGTCGGAAAGCGGCTTGGCGAACACCTCGGTGGCGCCGTCGTCGCGCACGCGGCGACCGCCGATGCCGAGCCGGTCCTGGTTCGCCGCGATCAGGCGCTGGTTGCGCAGGACCGCGCTCACGTCCCCGGACATCGTGCGGATGTCGTTGCCCGCCATCAGCGGTGCGGCCATGAGCGACCACAACGCGAAGTGCGAGCGGGACTCGGTGAGGGTGAGGCCAGGGCGTCCGACGACGAGCATGTCCGGGTCGTTCCAGTGGCCGGGGCCTGCCTGGACGGCGAGCGGCGCGGTGATGTCGACGACGTTGCCCACGCCCATCGGATAGCTGTTGACGTTGCCGTTCTGCCAGATGTCCAGCAGGTCCTCGGTGGTGCGCCACAGGTCGGCGACCTCGCCCCAGTTGTACTTGTCGCCGGTGGGCGCGTGGAAGCTGTTGGGGTTGATGCTGTAGACGATCGGGCGGCCGGTGGCGCGCAGCGCGTCGCGCATGATCGTGAACCGGGCGACCTGCTCGTCGCGGGTGCCGCTGCCGGAACACCAGTCGTACTTCAGGTAGTCCACGCCCCACGACGCGAACGACCGGGCGTCCTGGACCTCGTGGCCCTTGCTGCCGGTCGAACCGGGGTGCGTGCCGACGCCCTGCGCGCACGTCTTCTCGTTCGGTGCCTGGTAGATGCCGAACTTGAGCCCGCGCGCGTGGATGTAGTCGCCCAGCGCCTTCATGCCGCTCGGGAACTTGGTCGGATGCGCCCGCAGGTTGCCGCCGGAGTCGCGCTGCGGGTCGAACCAGCAGTCGTCCACGACCACGTACTGGTAGCCGGCGTCACGCATGCCGGAGGACACCATCGCGTCCGCGGCCTGGCGGACCTGGGCCTCGGTGATGCCGCAGCCGAAGCTGTTCCAGCTGTTCCAGCCCATCGGCGGGGTCACGGCCGGACTGCCGGGTGCGGCCTGCGCGACGGGTTGTGCGGTGACGGTCGCGAACGCCACCAGGACGGCGGCGGCGAGGTGCGGCAGTTTCCTGGACCGGACGGGCATCGGTGCCCCTTTCTGGTGCTCAACAAGGGTGACGCCGCCGGGTCGGGGGTCCGGCGGCGTCGGTCCTGGCAGGTCAGCAGGTCGAGTTGGTCTGGGTCAGCAGGCCGAGCTTCCAGGGCAGCTTGTTGTACTCACCGCCCGCGTTGGGATCCATGCCCTGGTACAGGAAGCGGAGCTTGCACGGACTTATCTCCATCGTCTGGTCGATGCCGGTGCGGATCATCTCGCCGTGGCTGATGTCGCGCGTCCACTGTCCATTCGGGAACGTCGTGTTGTTGTGCCTGGCGAACGGGTTGTTCTCCTCGGCGGCCAGCGGGGTCCAGGGACCGGTGATCGCCGGTGCGGTCCAGGTGCGGAACCAGCGCCTGCCGTCCGACCCGATCGCCTCGTGCACCAGCAGGTACTGGTTCTTGCCGGCGATCTTGTAGACGTTGGAGGCCTCGAACAACCGGTTCTGGTTCGGGTCCTGCATCGCGATCACGGTGTTGGTGAACCCGTTGGGGTACTGCGCCATCGTCGTCTCGGACCGGTAGAGATGGCCGTTGTCGTCGGACGAGAACAGGTAGCACTTGGCGTTGTCGCACACCACCCAGAAGTCGACCCAGTAACCGTCGCCGATGTTGTCGCGGATGATCTGCGGCATGCCGTTGGCGTAAAAGTTCTTCGGCGCCGACCACGACGAGGGGTTGGAGATGTCCGTGGTCGTGGAGTACGACGCGTTCGAGCCCGTTTGGTACACCAGGTACCACAGGCGTTGTGGCGCGAAGTAGTAGACGTGCGGCGCGGCCTTGTAACCGCTGCCGACCGCCGTGCGGTCCAGGTAGTGGTGCTGTGCCGAGGAGGCCTGCGACCAGTCGCTGAAGCTCATGTACACCAGGTTGTAGCCAGTGGTGTAGACCGAGGCGAACACGTGGTACTTGCCGTTGTGGTAGACGACGCTCGGGTCCTTCACCGAGTAGACGTTCGGGTGCGCGCCGTCCGGCTTGGGGCCGATCAACGCGCCGCTGGAGGACCAGCGGAAGCTCGACGGCAGGTTGCCCACGGGCGGGTTGCCCGTCGTGGTCGTCGTCGTTGTCGTCGTGGTGGGGCCGACGTCGCCGGTGCACAAGGTGCCGTTCAGCGAGAACTCCGTGGGGTTCGGGTTGTTCATGCCGGTCGACGAGCCGTTGAACCCGAACTCGACCTTGCCTCCGGTCGGGATCGACGCGTTGTAGGACACGTTGCGCGCGGTGACATCGCCCCCGGACTGGGTCGCGTCGGCGTTCCACGCCTGCTTCACCTGCTGGCCGGCGCTGAAGCTCCAGGTCAGCGTCCAGCCGTTGATCGCGTCGCCCAGGTTGGTGATGCTGACGTTCGCGGTGAACCCACCGTCCCATTGCGACGGTGCGGAGTAGGACACCGAACAACCGGGTGCGGCGGCAGCGGGCGGAAGCGTCGCCGCCGACATCGCGGTCACCGCGAGGAGCGGCACCGCGGCGAGCACCGCGAGCCGGGCCCGCCGGGAGTTGAACAGTCGCGCGAAGAACATGATCACCCTTCGTCGTCGGAGGGAATCTGGATCACGGGCCGGTGCCGGAGCAGGTGGCGGCGCTGATCGCCGCTGTGCCGGCACCGGAGGCGAGGAAGCCGAACGTCGCGGAGCCGTTGGGACTGATCGTGCCGTTGTACTCGGCGTTGGTGACCGTGACCGAACCGCTGGCCGTGCCACCCCAGGTCTGCGTGACGGTGTGGCCGTTCGGCAGCGTGAACCGGACGGTCCAGCCGGTGATCGTCGACGCGGTGGGGTTGGCAACGGTGACCTCGGCCTGGAAGCCGCCGTTCCAGGTGCGCGTCACCTGTGGCGTCGCCGTGCAGGTGCTGCCCGGTTGCCCCGGGTCGCCGATGCTGCCGGGCACCGACGACAACGCCCGGAACCAGACCGCGGCCATCTTGCGGTAGCCGGCGGCGTTCGGATGGATGCCGTCGGGCAGGTCGGAGATCGGCACCGCCGGGTACATGTCCACGACGTGCACCCGCTTGCCCGCCGCCGCCTTCGCCCGCAGCAGCGGCACGATGGCGGCGTTGTAGTTGCGCACGGTCGCGTCGGCGAACCGGATCGGGATGATCGTGGAGACGAAGACGTCCGCGCCCGGCGCCTGGCTGGTGATCTTGTCCACCAGCGCGGAGAGCCGCCGGGGTGCGCCGGCCGGATCGCTGCCGTACATGTCGTTGGTGCCGATGTGCAGCATGATCGTGCGCGGGGTGTAGGTGCGCAGCCAGTTCACGACGTTCGCGTCGATCTGCGCGATGGTCCAGCCGGGGTGGCCCTCGTGGTTGCGGTCGGGCATGCTGCTCGGTCCGTCCGTCAGGGAACCGACGAAGTCGACCGAGCGTCCGGCGTTGCGCAGTGACGTCCCGAGGTCGAGCCGGTAGCCGCCGATCGAGCCGCCCTGGGTGATCGAGTCGCCCAGCGGCATCACCCGCACCGGAGCGGCGGCAGCAGTTCTGGAGTCCGCAGTGGACGAATGGGCGACCGCGGGTGACGCCGCCAGCAGGACGGCGGCGAACACACCGCACAGCGCCTTCAACGGGTTCGGCATGGAGAGCCTTCCCGGGAGACCGAGGTGACAGGGACTTCCAGCAATGTAACGACGGCGTCACACCCGGTCAAAGCTAAACTTGTGAGCGTTCACTTTTAGCTCGCAGCAGTCGATTATGTCGAATTTCCGTTCGACTGCAGGAGAAATGCTCGCGCCTGCACAGCGGGTTCGGAACGACCGCAGCCCTACGCTGTTAGCGTGAACATCACGTTCACCCGCGCGGCGCTGCCACCGATCCGCCCTGACGCACCGGCATCGGCACTCGATGGGTCAGCGGAGCTCGCGCGCCGCGCGGGCGGACGACCAGGTCCACCAGGACCTTCACCGCCCGCACCCCGAGCTCGTAGTGCGGCAACGCGACCGTGGTCAGCCGCGGTCGCAGCCACGAGGCGACGGGGTGGTCCTCGAACCCGATCACCGAGACGTCCTGCGGCACCGAGAGGCCGGCCTCGTCGAGTGCCTGGTACGCCCCGGACGCAAGGTGGTCGTTGAGGCACACCAGCGCCTGGGGCCGGTGTTCGCGCAGCAGTGCCGCGGTGGCGTGGTAGCCGTGCTCCTGTGTCCACTTCGGACACCACTGGGCACTGGCGACCTCGATCCCCTCGGCGGTGAGGACTTCACGCAGGCCGAGGAGGCGTTCCGCGGCCGCGATGCCGTGCGGCGGAAGATCGCACGGACCCGGTCCTGCGCCGATCAGGTGAATCTCGCGGTCGTGCCCCGCCTCGACGAGGACGCGCGCGGCGGACCGGCCGGCCTGCACCTCGTCGGGCAACACCGCCGGAGCCGCCGTGCGGGTCGTGGAGGTCGCGTTGAGCAGCACGGCGGGACTGTCGTACGAGGAGTCCGGGACTACGACCGTCCTGGTGTGCATGGAGGCGAACACCACGCCGTCCGCGCGCCGTTCGCGCATCGCGTCGGCCAGCGCCCGCTCGACCACCGGATCTCCGCCGGACTCGGCCACGAACAGCATGAACCCGAGCCGGTACGCGGCATCCACCGCGCCCTTGACCATGTCACCGGCCCAGCCCGACGACGCCACCGTGTCGGACACGAACCCGATCGTCTGCGACCGCCCCGCGCGCGGCGGCGCGGTCCCGGCGCTGCGCCGATAACCCAGTTCGTGTGCCGTCGACCGCACTCGGCGCTCGGCGTCCGCGGAGATGCGGAGCTCCCGCGCGCGCCCGGTCAGCACCAACGACGCCGTCGTGACCGACACCCCGCTCGCCGCCGCAACGTCGGCCAGCGTCACCCGCGTCCGTCCCACCGCCGATCCGCCTCCCATTCACCGTTCGCGCCGGCCGCTCTCGCGGCCGGAGTACCACGAAATGCAGGTGAACACCCGCGCCCCGGCCGACTTGTCGCAACCGGAGCAACACGATGCCGATGATCACCCGTCCTCACCGTGCGGCCTGGGCGGAGGGGCCGCGCGGCGGACGTACTCACCTCTTCAGCCGGTCCGGATCCCCGGCCTCACCGCGACGGACCAGCCACGCCTCGGTGATGTGCGTGAACATGGCATCGGCCGCACCGGCCGCGTCCCGGTCCGCGATGCGCTCGTAGATGTGCCGGTGTCCCGCATTGGAGGCCTGGCACAGCTCACGACCGCTCTTGCCCAGGTAGCCGGCCACGGTGATGGCCTGCGCCTCCAGCGAGCGCACCACACCGCGGGCGATGCGGTTCCCCGACGCCTGCATGATCTCGTCGTGGAAGAGGCGGTCGTGCTCCTCGTACGTGGGCACGTCGTCGACGAGCTCGTCCATGCGGTCCACCAGGGCCCGCAACCGCTCGACGGTGTCCTGGTCGGCCGTCTGCGCGGCGACCTGCGCCATGTCGGACTCGAGCAACCGCCTGGTCACCACGAGGTCGTCGAGGACCGCGAGGCTCTCGTCCTCGGCGATCGTGGCGGCGAGGACCAGCTCGTCGAGCATGTTCCACCGCACCGGCGGGTTGACCATCGTGCCCGCGCCCTGGCGGACCAGGACCAACCCCTTCTCCTGCAGCACCTTCACCGCTTCGCGGATCACCGTCCTGCTCACCGAGAACGTCTCGCAGAGCACCGGCTCCGGCGGCAGGGCCGCGCCGGAGGGGTACGTGCCGCGGACGATGCGCTGCACCAGCTCCGCGGTGACCGCGACCGCGAGGCTCGCCGGTCTGCGCGTCCATCCCGGCGGCGCGGACGTGCCCGGTTCCGGCTGGCGACCTCTCGCTGTCATCTTCGACTCCGTTGCGCCGCGGCCTGTTGCTGGACTCCACAGTATAGGTAACACCATTGACGTCACACGTCATACGAGTTAGTTTTCGCCTTGTTCCGCAGCCGGCCAGGACGGCCGGATCGGCCCTGGAGAAGTGAGCCGCAATGAAGCAGCGCCCACTCCGGTTCGCAGGAGTCATCGTCGAATTCGTGGCTCCGCCGTTCGACAAATCGCTGCGCCCTGTTTGATCTTCCGCCACTGAATGTCCACACAGGACACAAGTCTGTCCCGTTCGCCGCCACGGGAGGCCGATCCAGCCGATTCCACCCTCAGGAGGTCCCTTGTCCACGTCCTCGTTCACCGCAGTGCGGCGGCGAACAGCACTCGCCGCCGTCGCGGTGGTGGTGGCCGCAGCGATCGCCACCGCTCCCCCTGCCTCCGCTGCCACGACGACCCTGTACGCCTCCCCGGCCGGCACGGGAACGGCTTGCACCGCCGCTGAGCCGTGCTCGCTGCCGGCAGCACAAGCGGCGGTGCGGTCCCGCAACAGCACGATGTCGGGTGACATCGTCGTCGAGCTCGCCGACGGCGTGTACCGGCTCTCACAACCGTTGCGGTTCACCGCCGCCGACTCGGGCAACAACGGCTACCGCGTGCTGTGGCAGGCCGCCGCGTCGGCGAGGCCCGTCATCAGCGGCGCCAGGGCGGTCACCGGGTGGTCGGTCGCCGACGCCGGCAAGAACATCTGGCGCGCGAACGTCGGCACCGGTGTCGACAGCCGCCAGCTTTACGTCAACGGCGCGATCGCCACCCGCGCGCGCACGCAGGTGAACCGGGCCGACTTCACCTTCACCGACACGGGCATGCGGTTCTCGAACAGCGCGCTGAACTACCTCAACAACATCGCGAACCAGAACCGCGTCGACGTGGAGAGCGTCAACTCGTTCACCGACAGGTACTCGCCGGTGCAGAGCATCAGCGGCAACTTCCTCACGATGCAACAACCCGCGTGGAACAACAACACCTTCGGCTACGACACGCTCAGCAAACCGCACCGCGCAGGCCCGCTCTACCTCACCAACGCCTACGAGTTCCTCGACGCGGCCGGCGAGTGGTACCTCAATCCCGGCACCGGCGTGCTGTACTACATCCCGCTCGCCGGGCAGAACATGAACAGCGTCAACGTGGAACTGCCGGTCGTGCAGTCACTGGTGAACGTCGGCGGCACTTACGACGCGCCCGCGCGCAACATCACGTTCGGCGGCATCACCTTCACCGGCACGTCGTGGCTCGGCCCTTCGAGCAACCAGGGTTTCGCCGACCAGCAGACCGGTGCCTACATGGCGGGCAACCAGAACTGGCCCGCCGACCGCATCAACTCGTGCCAGCAGGGCTGCGCGCAGTTCGAGGCGGTGCGGCCGCACTGGTTCCAGATGCCGGCGGCGGTGCAGGTCTCGGCGGCCAGCGGCATCACCTTCACCGACTCGAAGTTCTTCAACCTCGGCCAGACCGCGATCGGCATCGGCAACGACGCGAACGCGCACGCCAGCGGTGTCGGCCTGGGCGCGTCCGGCATCACCGTCACCCGCTCGGAGATCGCCCGCACGTCGGCGGGCGGCATCGTCGTCGGCGGCGTGCGCGCCGACGCACACCACCCGAGCGACCAGCGCATGGTCAACCGCGACATCACGGTCAGCTACAACAGGATCCACGACATCGCCGTCGAGTACCGGGGCAACGTGTCGGTGCTCAACACCTACGTCAACACCTCGACCGTGGCGCACAACGAGGTCTACAACATGCCGTACTCCGGCCTGTCGATCGGCTACGGCTGGGGCTCGAACGACGCGGGCGGCAGCAACCACTACGCCAACCGCGGCCTGTACAACTACCAGCCCCGGTACTCGACGCCCACCACCGCGGCCAACAACCGGCTCATCAACAACTACGTCCACGACGTGATGCAGCAGATGACCGACGGCGGCTGCATCTACACGCTCGCGTGGAACCCGAACGCGGAGATCAGCGGCAACTACTGCCTGCGCACCAACGGCTGGTTCGGGCTGTACTTCGACGAGGGCTCCAAGTACTACAACGCCAACGGCAACGTCTTCTCCGCCACCGGCACCTGGGCCACCGCGAACTACTGGGGTGGCGAGAACATGGGCAACTGGAGGGTCACCAACAACTGGTCCACCAACAACAGCACCAACATCACCAACGGTGACCGCGGCAACGTCGTGAGCGGCAACGTCGTCGTCACCAACAACAACTGGCCGGCCGGAGCTCAGGCGGTGATGGCGAACGCAGGTCCGGGCGGTTCCGGTGGCGGCGGCCGGGAGAACGTCACGATCGTCGGTGCCCAGTCGAACCGATGCCTGGACGTCGCCAACACCAACAACAACACCCAGGCACGGCTGTGGGACTGCGGTAGCGGGAACCAGCGCTGGAACTACACCGCTTCGCGGCAGCTGACCGTGCAGGGCAAGTGCCTTGACGCCAGCGGCAACGGGACCGCGAACGGCACGGCGGCCATCCTCTGGGACTGCCACGGCGGCACCAACCAGCAGTGGAACGTCAACGCCGACGGCAGCATCACGGGCGCGCAGTCCGGGTTGTGTCTCGACGCCAGCGGCAACGGGACGGCGAACGGCACGCTGATCCAGCTGTGGACGTGCCACGGTGGCACCAACCAGCAGTGGAGTCTGCGCAACTGACGCCTTGACGTTCTGGTGCGCGGGGCCGGGTATCGCCCGGTCCCGCGTTTCCGCGCGATCACCGCAGAAACGCGGGACGGCTAGCCAGGACGAGAGAACCGCAGCGCGCGTCCACACGCGACGGTTCCCCGTTCCGGCCGAGGTGATGGCCGGGACGGGGAACCGCCTTCTCCCTGTCGCCAGGACGTCAGGACGAGCAGGCCGTGCCGTTCAGCACCGGTCCCGAGAACGGTGGCGTAGACCCGCCGTAGTTCGCGTTGTACCCGATGGTCACCTGACCGCCGGCCGGCACCGAGCCGTTCCAGGACGCGTTGGCGACGCTGACCGCGTCCCCGTTGTCCGTCCACGTCCCGTTCCAGCCCTGCGTGACGGTCACGCCGGGAGCCGAGAACCCGAAAGTCCAGCCGTTGACGGCCGCGCCGCGGTTCTCGATCACGATCTCGGCGCTGTAGCCGCCCTGCCACTGGCTGAGCAGGCGATGGCTCGCCCGGCAGCCGCCGCCGGGGTTGCCGCCCGAAGTCGTGGTGGTGGTCGTCGTGGTCGTCGGGTCGGGACCCGCCGCGGTCGCGAGCTCGTAGGCCCGCTGCGGCACGAACTGGCCGGCCGGTGCGATGCAGCCGTCGGCCTCGCCGGGCAGCTTGACCCACAGGAACGCGTCGATCCTCGCGTCGCCCGTGTTCACCGTGCTCGGCGTGCCGATCGCGCGGCCGGGCGGGTCGCACCACTCGCTGCCCTGCGCCCCGTTGCCGTTGCGGCTGGTGTCGATCACGGCTTTGAGGCGGCTGTCGCCGACGGCGTTGAGCACGTTCTTGGCGAAGTTCACCTCGGTCGACGTGTAGTGGTAGTTGGACACGTTCGTGGAGATGCCGTCGGCGCTGTTGGAGATGTCCGCGCCGCGCAGGCGGTTCGCGGCTTCGGCCGGGCTCAGCCACGCGTTGTGGCCGATGTCGAAGTACACCTTGGCGCGCGAGGAACCGGACTTGAGCTTCTTGCCCGCGTAGGCCATGGACGCCTTGGTCTGGTTCTGCTGGTCGGTGTTCTGGCAGTTCGTCATCAACGGCAGCACGTCCGGTTCGAGCACGATCGTCGCCGGGCGACCGGCCAGTCCTGCGGCCACCTCGTCCACCCACGCCCGGTACGCCGCGTGCGAGGGTGCTCCGCCGCCGCTGGGGCCACCGCAGTCGCGGTTGGGGATGTTGTAGACCACCAGGATCGGGATCTTGCCCGCCGACGCGGCCGCGCCGACGAACGAGCTGATCTCGCTGCGGATCGACGAGGTGTTGGTGGTCGTGTACCACCGCGCCTGCGGGACCGAGGCGATCCGGTCGCGGATGACCGCCGCACGCGAGTCGCCGGGGTTGGCGGCCACCCAGCGCGCGCTGGAGCTCGCCGGGTCGACGTAGAACGCCGACTCCGCGGCGCGGACCGGGGCACCCCCGCCCGCGGCCAGGGCGACGGCGCCGGCCACGAGCACGCCGACGGCCGCACAGGCGCCCACCGCCGGCTTCCACCGCGTGGTCCGGTCGTCGACAGGGGTGCTGAGTGATGAGGGATCGCGCATTCGGGTTCCTCACAGCGTCGTTGCTGATACAGGGGATATGAGAGCGCTCTCACAACTGGCCGCGCCGCCGGGGAGAGCGGGTCCGGGCTCGGGGTCAACGTAGCCACGGCACCACGGGCCGTCAAAGCTAAAATGTTAGCGCTAACTTTAGCAATATCCATTCGCATGGCATCGCCCGCAGAAGTGGTTCAGGCCATTTTTCATGCGGATTGGGAGCGCTCCCTGGTTTTTCTGCTCCGTTCGGCTCAATCTCCGGGCGAAATTCGCAACGAAATCTTGTGAGCGCGAACACAGAGCTGTAACACTCCTGCACAGCGAGCCCTCGCGGCCGCTCATCACGCTCACCCGCACGTGAGTGAAGGAGACGGCAGTGCACAGTTTCGGTTGGCAGCGAAGACGTTCCGCCCCGACGCCACTGCGCCGCTGCTGACGAAGCAGCCCACCTGAGCGATCCCCCGCACCGGAGTCCCGGCCCGCCGCACCGGAACTCACCCGCATGCGCCCGGATCGACGTCCTGCCCATCACGCCCGCATTCCGGGCGAGTTCTCGAAAGCGTGGAAGATGAAACTGACATCGAGGTCAGTGTCCCTCGTCCCGATCGTTTCGGCAGTCGCGGCGGCGGCACTCGGCGCATCCCTGATCATGGCCGGCAACGCCAACGCGGCAACCACTCTGGGCGCCGCCGCGCAGCAGAGCGGACGCTATTTCGGCACGGCGGTGGCCGCGGGCAGGATGGGTGACTCGACCTACATCGGCATCCTGAACCGCGAGTTCGACATGGTCACGGCCGAGAACGAGATGAAGATGGACGCGACCGAGCCGAGCCAGGGCCGGTTCAGCTACGGCAACGCGGACCGGATCGTGAACCACGCGCGCAACCAGGGCAAGCGGGTGCGCGGGCACGCGTTGGCGTGGCACTCGCAGCAGCCCGGCTGGATGCAGGGCATGTCCGGTAGCGCGCTGCGCAACGCGGTGCAGAACCACATCACGCAGGTCGCGACCTACTACCGCGGCAAGATCTACGCCTGGGACGTGGTGAACGAGGCGTTCGCCGACGGCAGCAGCGGCGCCCGGCGCGACTCCAACCTCCAGCGCACCGGCAACGACTGGATCGAGGCCGCCTTCCGCGCGGCCCGCGCGGCCGACCCCGGCGCGAAGCTCTGCTACAACGACTACAACACCGACGACTGGTCGCACGCCAAGACCCAGGCGGTCTACCGGATGGTGCAGGACTTCAAGTCCCGCGGTGTACCGATCGACTGCGTCGGCCTGCAGTCCCACTTCAACCCGCAGAGCCCGGTGCCGAACAACTACCAGACGACCCTGCAGAACTTCGCCAACCTCGGCGTCGACGTGCAGATCACCGAGCTGGACATCGAGGGCTCCGGCAGCGCCCAGGCGGCCAACTACGACCGCGTGACGCGGGCCTGTCTCGCCGTGACGAGGTGCACCGGCATCACCGTGTGGGGCATCCGCGACACCGACTCGTGGCGTGCCAACGGCACCCCGCTGCTGTTCGACGGCGGCGGCAACAAGAAGGCCGCGTACAACTCGGTGCTCAACGCGCTGAACGCGGCCGGCCCGACGACGACCACCACCACCACCACCACCACCACGACGACCACCACCACCACGACGACGACGACGACCAACAACCCCGGCCCTGGTGACTGCACCGCCTCGGTGTCACTGAACCAGTGGAACGAAGGGTTCGTCGCCACGGTCAAGGTCACCGCCGGATCCTCCGCACTGCGCGGCTGGCGGGTCACGACGACCCTGTCGAACGGCACCGTCACCAACTCCTGGAGCGCGAACCGCAGCGGCAACAGCGGATCCATCACCTGGACCAATGTGGACTACAACGCCAGCGTGCCCGCCGGCCAGTCCACCGAGTTCGGTTTCCAGGGCACCGGCAGCGGAGCGGGCCTCGACCCGACCTGCGCCGCAGGCTGACGCACCCACACCACCGCAGGGACCCAGCGGATCGGCGACCGCGCCGATCCGCCGGGCCGCCCTGCCCTCCGGGAGACGACGATGGCTCGCAAGCTCTGGACGCGCCTCGCGCTGGTGGTCGGTCTGCTCCTGACCGCGACCGCACAGGCGCAGGCGGACAACCCGATCGTGCAACACATCTACACCGCCGATCCTTCACCGTTGGTCCACAACGGACGGGTCTACCTCTACACCGGACACGACGAGGACGGCTCGACCTGGTTCACCATGAAGGACTGGCGGGTCTGGTCGTCGGCCGACATGGTGAACTGGACCGACCACGGCTCGCCGATGAGCCTCGCCACCTTCAGCTGGGCCAAGCAGGACGCGTGGGCCGGCCAGGCCGTGGAACGCAACGGCAAGTTCTACTGGTACGTCCCCGTCGTCACCAAGGCCACCGGACGCCCGGCCATCGGTGTCGGCGTCTCCGACAGCCCCACCGGCCCGTTCCGCGACGCCATCGGCCGTCCGCTGGTGGAGAACGGCGAGATCGACCCGTCGGTCATGATCGACGACGACGGCCAGGCCTACCTCTACTGGGGCAACCCGAACCTCTGGTACGTCAAGCTCAACCCCGACATGATCTCGTTCTCCGGCGGGGTCAACCGGATCCCGCTCACCACCGCCGGGTTCGGCACGCGCACCGGTGACGCGAACCGGCCCACCCTGTACGAGGAAGGGCCCTGGGTCTACAAGCGCAACGGCCTGTACTACAACGTCTTCGCGGCCAAGTGCTGCTCGGAGTTCATCGGCTACTCGACCTCGCCCGGTCCAACCGGGCCATGGACCTACCGCGGCACCGTGATGCCCACGCAGGGCAGCAGCTTCACCAACCACCCCGGCATCATCGACTTCAAGGGCAGCTCGTACTTCTTCTACCACAACGGCGCCCTGCCCGGCGGTGGCGGCTTCACCCGGTCCGTCGCGGTGGAGAAGTTCAGCTACAACGCCGACGGCACCATCCCGCAGATGAACATGACCACGGCGGGGCCACCGGCCGCGGACACGCTCAACCCCTATGTCCGCCAGGAGGCCGAGACCATCGCCTGGGGCAGCGGCATCGAGACCGAGCCCTCCAGCGAAGGCGGGATGAACGTCGGCTGGATCAACAACGGCGACTACATCAAGGTGAAGAACGTCGCTTTCGGTGCCGGCGCGAACCTCTTCAACGCCAGGGTCGCGTCGACCGTCGCGGGCAGCTCCATCGAGATCCGGTCCGGCAGCCCGACCGGCGCGCTCGCCGGTCGCTGCACGGTGCCCAACACCGGCGGCTGGCAGTCGTGGACCAACGTGTCGTGCGCGGTGAGCGGCCTGACCGGCACCCGCGACCTCTACCTGCGATTCGCCGGCGGTAGCAACTACCTGCTCAACATGAACTGGTGGCAGTTCGGCACGGGCGGCAACCTCGCCCGCACCGCGTCATGAACGCACGATCACATCGGGACGGCTTCGGCATCGTCGCCCTCGTGGCGGCGGTGCTGTTGCTGCTCGCCGCCATCGCGCTCTCCCTGGTGCCGCAACCGGCGAAGGCCGCGTCGCTGGTGCGGGTCACGAACTTCGGCACGAACCCCACCAACCTGAACATGTACGTCTACGCACCTGACCGGCTCGCGGCACGTCCGGCCATGCTGGTGATGGTGCACTATTGCAGCGGTTCGGCGTCCGCTGTGCACAACGGCAACGGACGCGACTACGTCACCGCCGCGGACCGCCTCGGCTACGTGATCGTCTACCCGGAGGCCACCAGGGACGGTCGCTGCTTCGACGTGTCGACCGCCAACGCGTTGCGCCGCAACGGAGGCAGCGACTCCACCGGGATCATGTCGATGGTGTCGCACGCACGTCAGCGTTACAACGTCGACCCGGCGCGGATCGTCGTCGCGGGCTTCTCGTCCGGCGCGATGATGACCAACGTGCTGGCCGCCCAGTACCCGGACGTGTTCAGCGCCGGCTCGGCGTTCTCCGGAGTTCCCGCCGGCTGCTTCGCGACGACCAACGGATCGCTGTGGAACAGCCAGTGCTCGAGCGGGAACCTGCTGAAGTCGCCGCAGCAGTGGGGCGACCAGGCCAGGGCGATGTACCCGGGCTACACCGGCAAGTACCCGCGGATGCAGCTGTGGCACGGCACGACCGACACCACGCTGGCGTACCCGAACTTCGGTGAAGCGCTCGACCAGTGGACCAACGTGCACGCGGTGAGCAGGACGCCGTCGTCGACCGACCAGCCGCAGCCCAGCTGGACCCGCACCCGGTACGGCAGCGCCGTCGAGGGCATCAGCATCCAGGGCACCGGACACAGCCTGCCGATGGCCGGGATGCTCGCGTACTCGATCACCTTCCTCGGCCTGGACAGCAACCCACCGACCACGACCACCACAACGACCACGACCACGACAACTCCGCCCCCAGGCGGATGTGCGATCGCCGCGTCGGTCAACGCGTGGAACACCGGCCTCACCGAGACGATCAAGATCACCAACACGGCGGCGGCTGCGGTCAACGGCTGGCAGCTGCGGTTCACGTTGCCCGGCGGCCAGGCCATCACGGGCGGCTGGAGCGCGACCTACTCCCCCGCCACCGGCGAGGTGTCCGCGAGCAACGTCGACTACAACGCGCAGATCCCGCCCGGCGGCTCGGTGTCGATCGGTTTCCAGGCCACGCACACCGGTGACAGCACGGCAGCCGGTGACTTCTCCCTCAACGGCGAGCGCTGTGCCACCGGCTGAACCCATTGGAGGACCGGCATGTCCGACCTGAACCGGCGCCAGCTCCTGATGCTCGGCGCGGGTGCCGTGCTGACCCAGGCAGGCTGGACAGCGACCGCCGCCGCAGCACCCGTCCACCAGGCCGCGGGCGACCTTTCCCTGTGGTACGACCGGCCTGCGGGGTCGGACTGGCTGCGCGCACTGCCGATCGGCAACGGCCGGCTCGGCGCGATGGTGTTCGGCAACACCGACACCGAACGCCTGCAGCTCAACGAGGACACCGTCTGGGCGGGCGGTCCGCACGACTACAGCAACCCGCGCGGTGCCGGTGCGCTCGCCCAGATCCGGCAGCTCGTGTTCTCGAACCAGTGGACGCAGGCGCAGTCGCTGATCGACCAGACCATGCTCGGCAACCCGGCAGGGCAGCTCGCCTTCCAGCCGGTCGGTGACCTCCGGCTGGCGTTGCCGTCCGCGACCGCGTCCGGGTACCGGCGCGAGCTCGATCTCACGACGGCCACGACCACCGTGACGTACACGGCGAACAACGTGCGCTACCGGCGTGAGGTGTTCGCGAGCGCGCCGGACCAGGTGATCGCGATCCGCCTGACCGCGGAGACACCCGGCTCGATCACGTTCACCGCGTCGTTCAGCTCGCCCCAGCGCACGACGGCGTCCAGCCCGGACGGCACGACCATCGCGCTGGACGGCGTTTCCGGTACCCAGCGGGGCATCGCGGGCACCGTCCGGTTCCTCGCGCTGGCCAAAGCCGTCGCCGAGGGCGGCTCGGTCACCAGCTCCGGTGGCACGCTGCGGGTGAGCAACGCCAACGCGGTGACCGTGCTGATCTCCATCGGCACCAGCTACGTCGACTTCCGCACGGTCAACGGCGACTACCAGGGCATCGCGCGCAGCCGCCTGAACGCCGCGCAGGGCCTCGCCTTCGACACCCTGCGAGCCCGCCACGTCGCGGACTACCAGGCGTTGTTCGGGCGGGTCAGCCTCGACCTCGGCCGCACCGCTGCGGCCGACCAGCCGACGGACGTCCGGATCACCCGGCACGCGAGCACGAACGACCCGCAGTTCGCCGCGCTGCTGTTCCAGTACGGCAGGTACCTGCTCATCTCGTCGTCACGTCCCGGCACGCAACCGGCGAACCTGCAGGGCATCTGGAACGACCAGATGACCCCGTCGTGGGACTCGAAGTACACGCTGAACGCCAACCTGCCGATGAACTACTGGCACGCGGACACCACCAACATCGGCGAGTGCTACCAGCCGGTGTTCAGAATGATCAACGACCTCACCGTCACCGGCGCGCGCACCGCCCAGGTGCAGTACAACGCGCGCGGCTGGGTCACCCACCACAACACCGACGCGTGGCGCGGCTCCTCGGTCGTCGACTTCGCGGCGGCGGGCATGTGGCAGACGGGCGGGGCGTGGCTCTCGACGATGATCTGGGACCACTACCTGTTCACCGGTGACGTGAACTTCCTGCGCACGTACTACCCGGCCATGAAGGGGTGCGCGCAGTTCTTCCTCGACACGCTCGTCACCGAGCCGAGCCTCGGGTACCTCGTCACCAACCCGTCGAACTCGCCGGAGCTCAACCACCACGCGAACGCCAGCGTCTGCGCGGGGCCGACGATGGACATGCAGATCCTGCGCGACCTGTTCGACGGCTGCGCGAGCGCGTCCGAGGTGCTGGGTGTCGACGCCGACTTCCGCACCCAGGTGCGATCAGCACGGCAGCGCCTGGCCCCGACGAAGATCGGCTCGCGCGGCAACGTCGTGGAGTGGCTGCACGACTGGGTCGAGACCGAGCGCGAGCACCGGCACGTCTCGCACCTGTACGGCCTGCACCCCAGCAACCAGATCACCAAGCGCGGCACTCCCCAGCTGCACACGGCGGCCCGCCGCACGCTGGAGATCCGCGGTGACGCGGGCACCGGGTGGTCCCTCGCCTGGAAGATCAATTTCTGGGCGCGGCTGGAGGAGGGCGCGCGGGCACACGACCTGATCCGGTCCCTGGTGACCACGGACCGGCTCGCGCCCAACATGTTCGACCTGCACCCGCCGTTCCAGATCGACGGCAACTTCGGTGCAACGTCCGGCATCGCGGAAATGCTGCTGCACAGCCACAACGGCGAGCTGCACGTGCTGCCCGCGCTGCCACCGGCGTGGCCGGCCGGCAGCGTCACGGGACTGCGCGGGCGCGGCGGGTACACGGTCGGCGCGACGTGGGGTGCCGACGGCGCCATCACGTTGACCGTCACGCCGGATCGCGACGGCACCGTCCGGGTCCGCAACCGGATCTTCGCCGGTACGTTCGAGCTGCGGGACACCACGACCGGCACCGCGATCCAGCCGACCAAGCCGGAAGCCGACGTGGCCGTGTTCGCCGTCCAAACAGGACACACATACCGGGCGTCCGGCCAGGGCTCGGGATCCGGCGTGCGGCCGGGCGTTCACTACCGGCTCGTCGCCCGGCACAGCGGAAAGTTCGCCGACATCAGCGGAGTGTCCACCGCGCCCGGCGCGCTGCTGCAGCAGTGGTCCCAGACCAGCGGCCTCAACCAGCAGTTCGACTTCATCGACGCGGGTGGCGGCTACCACCGGATCCGGGCCAGGCACAGCGGTCTCGTGCTCCAGGCCGCGAGCTCGAGCACCGGCGCGGACATCACCCAGCAGGCCGACACCAACGCGACCAACCAGCAGTGGCGCGTGACGGACCACGGCGGCGGCGTGGTCAGCCTGACCAACCGGCAGAGCGGGCTCGCCCTGGACGTCTGGGGCGCGGCGACCGCCGACGGCACGCGCATCTCCCAGTGGACCCCGAGCGGGGCCGACAACCAGCGATTCCAACTCCAACAAGTGTGAGAACCGAAGGGACAACGATGTTCCCCCAGTACGAGAAGGCGTGCCATGTCCCGGCATAGGTCCGTCATCGCGTTGGCCTTCGCCAGTGCCGTGGTCTTCCTGGGTGCGGCCGGTATCGCGCTCGGCGGCACGACCCCCGACGATCGGGCCGGCACGGCCGCGGCGACCGCGGGATGCGGCAAGCCCCCTGGCCTCAACAGCGGCCAGCACACGATCAGCAGCGGCGGCCAGAACCGCTCGTTCATCCTGCGGCTGCCGCCCAACTACGACAGCAACCGCCAGTACCGGCTGTTCGTCGGCTTCCACTGGCTGGGCGGCACCATGAACGACGTCGACTCCGGCGGCGGCGATGGCTACAACTGGTCGTACTACGGGTTGCGACGGCTCTCCGACGCGGCGAACAACAGCACGATCTTCGTCGCACCGCAGGGCAACAGCAACGGCTGGGCCAACCCCGGCGGCCAGGACGTCGCCTTCGTCGACGAGATGCTCCGGCGGCTGGACGCGGGCCTGTGCATCGACACGACGCAGCGCTTCGCCGGTGGGTTCAGCTACGGCGGCGGCATGTCGTACGCGATCGCCTGTGCCCGCGCCAACGTGTTCCGCGCGGTCGTCGTGTACGCGGGCGCACAGCTCAGCGGGTGCAGCGGTGGCAACGACCCCATCGCCTACCTGGGCATTCACGGCATCAGCGACAACGTGCTCAACATCAGCCAGGGCCGGAGTCTGCGCGACCGGTTCGTGCGCAACAACGGGTGCACGGCACAGAACCCGCGCGAACCGAGTGCGGGCAGCCGGACGCACATCGTCACCGCCTACAGCGGCTGCCGGGCCGGCTATCCCGTGGTGTGGGCCGCGTTCGACGGCGGTCACACTCCGGCACCCGTCGACGGCGGCGGCGACGGGTGGCGCACCTGGACCTCCGGCGAGGCGTGGAAGTTCATCACCCAGTTCGGACCTGGTGGCCCCACGAGCACCACGACGACGACCACTACCACCACCACAACTCCGCCCGGTGACACGGAATGCCGGGTCAGCGACAAGATCAACGCCTGGAACACCGGGCTGACGTCGGAAATCACCATCACGAACACCGGCACCACGCCGATCAGCGGATGGTCACTGGTCTTCACCCTGCCCGGCGGGCAGACCATCACGGGCGGCTGGAGCGCCACCTACTCCCCTGCCTCGGGCGAGGTGACGGCCAAGAACGTCAACTACAACCCCGACATCGCGCCCAACGCGTCGATCAGCATCGGCTTCCAGGCCACGCACACCGGCAACACCTCGGCACCGGCCTCGTTCTCCCTCAACGGCAAGACCTGCGCCATCTCCTCCTGACAGAGAGTGCGGAACCCCATGCAACAGAACAACGTTCTCCGACGGGTGCGGTGGCTGGTCGCTGCGGCCGCCGCCACCCTGGTGTTCAGCGGTGCCGGTGTCGCCGGCGCGGAACCACCGGCCGCGAGCTCCGATCCCGTGGCCGCCGCCTGCGGCCAGGCACCCACGCTGCGCAGCGGCACCCACACGATCCAGAGCAGCGGCAAGTCCAGGCAGTTCATCCTGAGCGTGCCGGACAACTACGACCCCAACCGCCGCTACCGGCTGGTCTTCGGCTTCCACTGGTGGGGCGGCACCGCCCAGCAGGTGGCGGGCGGCGGCAGCGACGGCGCGGTCTACGCCCACTACGGCCTGAAAGCGCTGTCGAACAACTCGGCGATCTTCGTCGCGCCGCAGGGTCTGGGCAACGCCTGGGCCAACTCCGGCGGTGAGGACGTCCGGTTCTTCGACGACATGGTCAGCCGGATCGAGGGCGACCTCTGCGTCGACCCCGCGCAGCGCTTCTCCCTGGGCTTCAGCTACGGCGGCGCGATGAGCATCTCGCTCGCGTGCTCCCGGCCGACGATGCTCAAGGCGATCGCGGCCATCGCCTCGCCGGGTGAGATCAGCGGGTGCTCCGGCGGCACCGCACCCGTGGCCTACATGGGCATCCACGGCATCAGCGACAACATCGGCTCCGGCCGCGGTCAGCGCGACCGGTGGGTCCGCAACAACGGATGCACCGCGCAGAACGCACCTGAACCGTCCCGCGGCAGCAACACCCACATCACCACCCACTACTCGGGTTGCCGCACCGGCTACCCGGTGGCGTGGGCACCCTTCGACGGAGGACACCAGCAGGGACCGGTCGACGGCTGCTCGGGTTGTGAGAGCGGTGCGCGCAGCTGGGTGAAGAACGAGGTGTGGAAGTTCTTCACCGGCGACACCCCACCCACGCCCACCACGTTCCGGCTGCGCGGCGAGTCCTCTGGCCGTTGTCTCGACGTCAACGGCGCCGGCACGGCCAACGGCACCCAGATGATCACGTGGGACTGCCACACCAACGCCAACCAGCAGTTCGGCCAGAACGGCCAGGCCCTGCAGGTGACGGGCAAGTGCCTGGACGTGCCGAACAACGCGGCCTCCGGCACCAGGGTCCAGATCTGGGACTGCCACGGCGGCGCCAACCAGAACTGGAACGTCGCGGGCGGCACGGTCACCAGCGTCCAAACAGGACTGTGCCTGACCTCCGGCGGCACGGCCAACGGTGCGGCCGTGACCGTGGCGACCTGCTCGGGCGGCGCCAACCAGCGCTGGGCCAAGGCCTAGCGGGCAGCGGGTGACGGCGGTCGCGCAGCCCGTCGTCACCCGCTTGCGGCGAAGCGGTTCCCACGGCAACCACTGTGACGAACGGAAGGGACAACGATGTTCCACCAGTACAAGGGGCGATGCCATGATCAGGCCTAGAAGCGTGATCGCGATGATCGCCGCCGGCGCCGTGGTGGCCCTCGCCGCCGCCGGCATCGCGCTCGGCGGCACGATCCCCGACGGCCACGCCGGCACGACCGCGGCGACCGCGGGATGCGGCAAGCCACCCGCCCTGAACAGCGGCCAGCACACCATCAACAGCGGCGGCCAGAACCGCTCTTACATCCTGCGGCTGCCACCCAGCTATGACAACAACCGCCAGTATCGGGTGTTCATCGGCCTACACTGGCGCGGCGGCACCATGAACGACGTCGACTCCGGCGGGTCCGACGGCTACAACTGGTCGTACTACGGGCTGCGGCGCCTGTCCGACGCCGCGAACAACGGCACGATCTTCGTCGCGCCACAGGGCAACGGCAACGGCTGGGCCAACCCCGGCGGCCAGGACCTCACCTTCATCGACGACCTGGTCCGGCTGCTCGACAACAGCCTGTGCATCGACACGACCCAGCGCTTCGCCGGCGGCTTCAGCTATGGCGGCGGCATGTCCTACGCGATCGCGTGTGCACGCGCCAACGTGTTCCGCGCGGTCGTCGTCTACTCCGGCGCCGAACTCAGCGGCTGCAACGGCGGCAACCAGCCCATCGCCTACATGGGCATCCACGGCATCAGCGACAACGTGCTCGGCATCGGCCTGGGCCGCGGGCTGCGCGACCGGTTCGTGCGCAACAACGGCTGCACAGCGCAGAACCCGCGCGAACCGGGTTCAGGCAGCAGGACCCACATCGTCACCGCCTACAGCGGCTGCCGGGCCGGCTATCCCGTGGTCTGGGCGGCGTTCGACGGCGGCCACACTCCGGGCCCGATCGACGGCGGCGGCGACGGCTGGCGAACTTGGACCTCCGGCGAGGCGTGGAAGTTCATCTCCCAGTTCACGGGCGACCCCGGCCCGACCAGCACCACCACGACACCTCCCGACCCGACCGCGTTCCGGCTGCGCGGCGAGGCCTCCGGGCGTTGCCTGGACGTCGTCGGCGCGGGCACGGCCAACGGCACGCAGCTGATCACGTGGGACTGCCACACCAACGCCAACCAGCGGTTCACCCAGAACGGCCAGACCCTGAGGGTGTCGGGCAAGTGCCTGGACGAGCCCACCAACGCGCCTTCCGGTGCCAGAGTCCAGATCTGGGACTGCCACGGCGGCGCCAACCAGAACTGGAACATCACTGCCAACGGCACGATCACCAGCGTCCAAACAGGACTGTGCCTCAACTCGACCGGCACCGGCAACAACGCCGCGGTGACGGTGGCAACCTGCTCGGGCGGCACCAACCAGCGCTGGGCCAAGGCCTAGCCGAGCGAAGAGCGGGCGGCGCTCCCCCGCGCCGCCCGCTTTCGCCGTGCCGTCAGCCGGGTGGTGGGCTACGGCAGGCTCAGGTCGACGACGTCTCCGCTCACCCAGTGGCGGTCGACGCGTGCGTAGGTCCCAGCGGTGACGGGCTGCTCCGCCACGCCGTTCACCCGCAGCACCGCACCCTGTGCCCAGGACGGAACGCGCACCCGCAGGTCGATCCAGCCGGAACCGGTGATCGTCAGCCTGGTGGCCGGGTCCTGGCGCACCAGCACACCGCGGCCGGCCCAGCTGAGCACGGACGGGACGAACAGGTTGACGTACAGCACGTTCCCGGCGTGGAAGTAGATGCTGTCGCGGTGCTCGGTCGCCATGCCGGTGCCGTAGCAGCACGAGAAGTCGTCGCGGGTGTCCGGCTCCCGGTCGTTCAGCGACTGCTCGTAGTAGTCGAAGTACCGGATCTGGCCGGGATCACCGCGGAACAGCTGGTGGGTCAGCTTCCGCAGGTCGTGGGTGCTGCACCGGCACTCGTCGGCCGCGTTCTCCCAGCAGTGCACGGCGATGTCGCGGTACCGGGTCTCGCCGGTGGCGTGGTACAGGCGGATGGCACCGAGTGCCGCAGGGAGCCTCGCGTAGGCGTGGTCGAAGTACCGCGCGGTCGTCAGGTGCGCGGGGTCGCCGGTGGCCTGGTAGAGGTTCGCGAGCACCTCGTTCATCCCGCCGAACTCGGTGGCCAGCACGGTGTGCCGATGGGCCTGCGACAACCTGCCGATCCGCCAGCCCACCCAGGCCGCCATCCGCGTGAGCACGGTCAACGCGCGCGTGCCGCCCACGAGCAGGTGCACGTCCAGGAGGCCCGCCATGATCTTGTGCAACGTGCCGTAGGGCGCCTGGACCGGTTCTCCGGCCTCGAGCCTGCCGATGAAGCCTTCCGGGAAGGCCGACAGGTAGCCCGTGCTGAACCCGGCGAACCTGGCCCGGTCCTGGCACAGCGCCAGTTGGTCGACGAGGTAGTGCGCCCGCACCGAGAACGCCCGGTCGCCGGTGGTGGCGAACGCCTGCGCCAGCGCGGTCAGCACGTGCCCGGTGGTGTGGCCGCGCTGTTCCGCGGCCGGTGACTCCCACCCGGTGCAGGGAACCATCTCGGAGGGCAGGCCGGCGTTGCGGCGGAAGGTGTGCAGCAGCCGGTCGGGGTCGAGGGACTTCAGCTTGGCGTGCGTGCGGGACATGTGGTCGTGCAACGGTCCGGGCAACAGCGTCACCGCGCTGAGCGGGAACGGGTCCGCAGACACGCCGAGGTCGCGCCGGGCGACGCCGTTGGGCTCGTGGAGGACCGTTGCTTCGGACATGGCACTTGGCCTTTCGCGGAGAGATTTGCATGCCGAGCGCCGCCGTCGCGGGTGCGGCCGCGACGGCGGCGGGCGGTTCCCGCACGAGCGGAAGTCGCGCGGGAACCGGTTCACAGCAGTCCTGTGCTCACAGCTCGGTTGTCACAGCGCCGGGTAGGCGTTGCGCATGAGCTCCTGGAACTGCGCGGAGAACCACTTGCCGGACAACGGAGCGTCCGCCAGGGCACCCGACATGTTGTTGCCGTTGCGGATGTTTCCGGTGTAGGCCGGGTCGCACATCTTGTCCGCGCCCTTGCCCTCGTTGTTCGGGATCTCCTTGCTGGCACCGTCGGACTCGCCCGGCGGCTTCATCCACACGTAGGCGTCGACACCCGTCTCCGGTGCGGCCTTCGGGCGCTCGCCGAGGCCGGCACCCGACTGGTTGCACCAGTTGCCGAGGTGGATGCGCCGGTCGAGCCTGCCGCCGTTGACGTAGGCGTCCACGGTCGTGCGCGGGCCAGGACCGGTGGGACGGGCCGCGCCGCCCCAGCCGTTGCGGCTGGTGTCGATCAGCATGCCGACGCCGGAGTCGAAGCCGGCCTGCACAGCCCGCTGCCGGAACGCCTGCGCGTAGGACAGCTCGTCGATGTAGCGGTTCCAGTCCACCCACTTCGACTCGCGCACGGACTTGTCGATCGTGTCGTTGATCGAGAAGTACGGCTCCTTCAGCGCGCCGTAGTTCGCGGTGTTGGCGATGAACCCGTGCACGTTCGCCTTCGTGCTACCGGACGCGTTGGCCGCGGTGTACAGCAGCTCGGCGGTCGGGCCGAAGTTGTCGTCCCAGCCGATCCAGCCGTGGTGGCCGATGTCGAGGTAGTTGTAGACGTTCGGCACCGCGCCGAGCTTCGCGAGCGCGTAACCGACACCCGTGACGTAGTTGCCGTTGTTCTTCATGACGTCGCACGCGTCCACCTTGGTCGGGCGCGGCGTCACGTTGGTGATCAGGTTCGGCAGCGAGTCGATCTCGACCGTGGTGACGATCCGCAGGTCCTTGTAGGCGGGCTTGGCGAAGATCGCCGCGATCGGGTCGATGTACTCGGTCTTGTACCGGTCGATCTCGGTGGGCTTGAGCTCACCGTTGGACGCCAGTGCCGAGCAGTCCCGGCCGGGCAGGTTGTAGATGACGAACTGGATCACCAGCGGCGCACCCGCCGCCTGGCGCACCGCCTCGTCCAGATGCGCTGCCACGCCACGGGAGTCGACCGTCCCGTTGATCGCCGCGATGCGGTCGATCCACACACCGGTCGGCTGGTTCGCGACCCTGCTGCCGCCCGGCTCGGCGCTGGCCTTCGCCGCCCAGTCCGGGTTGATGTACTGCTTCGCGCCGACGTACGGGTTGTCGACGCGGTTACCTGGGTTCGGGTTGGTGTCACTGGTCGTCGTGGTGGTGGTCGTCGGCGACACGCCCGTGCAGACCGTGCCGTTCAAGGAGAACGACGACGGATCCACGTTGCTGGCACCGGTGTAGCTGCCGTTGAACCCGATCTCGGTTGACCCGCCGGTGCCCAGGCTGCCGTTCCACGACATGCTCGTCGCCGTCACGTCCGCGCCCGACTGCGACCAGTTGGCGCTCCAGCCTTGAGTCACCTTCTGCGAGCCCGGGAACGTGAACTTCAGTGTCCACGAAGACAGGGCGTCACCCAGGTTGGTGATCTTCACCTTGCCACCGAACCCGCCGCCGCCCCAGTTGTTCGCCGTGTAGTCCACCCGGCAACCGGGTGCGGCGCCCGCGGGTGCGCTGAGCGCCACCCCGAACGTCGCGACGGCGGTGGCGACCACGACTCCTGCCGCGGCCAACCGCCTTCGTCCGTTGAGCCTCATTGCCACGGATCTCCTGTCTGTCAATGGTGTTTGATCGGGATGAGCGCGCACGCGGTGAGCGTGCACTCGAGTCGTTTCAGGCCGAGGTGCTCCATACCGGTCGAGCCGGTGATCGCGAAGCCGTCCCCGAACACGAGGTCCGGGTCGCCCTTGACCTCGCCGCGAGCGAGCGCGGCGCGCCAGCCCTCCTCCAGTCCCGGCCGGAGCACCAGCAGGCCCAGCTGTTCGTAGGGCGGCTTCGAACACGTGCCCCACTCCGCGATGTACGGCCCGTAGACCTTCGCCCGCACCGGGCCGACGAACGCGGCGAAGTCCTCGCCTTTGCGCACGCCGGTGCATTCCCCGGTGACCTGCTGCAGCCAGGCGGCGATCCCGTCGACGCCGCCCGCGGGGTCCGGGGCCGGTTCGGCGCGTGCGACCAAGATGGCGCACACGACCGAACCGGCCACGAAGAGGGCGAGGAGGACCCTCATCACGGGATGGCGCAGGAGACTCCGTTGAGCGTGAAGCTCACCGGGTCCGTCACCGCCCCTGTCGTCGCCGCGTTGAACCCGAACTCCGCCGTGCCGCCGGCGGCGATGTCCGCGTTGTACGAGGCGCCCTTCGCCGTGGCCTTGCCGTCCGCGACGGTGATCGAGGACGACCAGTACGACGAAACCCGCTGCCCGGCCGGGAAGTCCCAGACGAGCTCCCATGCGCGCACGGCTTCCGAGCTGCCGTTGGCGATCTTCACGTTGGCCGTGTAGCCGCCGTTCCAGGTGCTCGGCTTGGTGTAGGTCACCGTGCAGGCGCCGGTGCCGGTGCCGCTGCCGGTGCGCACCGTGACGCCCGGTGACGACGGCGAGGCGTTGCCCGCCGAGTCGGCCGCGACCACGCGGAAGGTGTAGTCGGTGTTGGACGACAATCCCCTGACCGTGACCGAGTTCGTGGTCGTGGTGGCGACCACCTGGTCACCGCGGTAGACGCGGTACTCCGTCACCCCGAAGTTGTCCGACGACGCCGGCCAGTCCAGCCGCACGGAGCTGCCGGTGACCGAGGACGCGACCGGCGCACCCGGCGCGGTGGGCGGCTGGGTGTCCGGCACGCCACCGCCGAACACCACGTCCGAGCAGCTGTAGAACGCCTCGGGGCTGTCCGAGCGCTGCCAGAGCGAGTAGATGATGTGCCGGCCCGACTTGTTGGGCAGCCTGGCCTGCCAGCTGTACTCGCCGTTGCCCAGCGGCGGGTTGGTGATCTTGTCGAACGGTGCCGGTTCCAGGTCCGACCACTTGAGCGGCTTCGTGACGTCGAAGCCGTCCTTGGTCACGTACTGCTCCCACGTACCGGGGTGCGGTGCCCAGGCGTTGTACTTCAACGTGACCGTGGCGTTCGCGGTCACCTGGGTCGTCGGCCAGTCGGCCCGCGGCTGGTTGTAGGCGTCGTACTTCGTGGTCGGGCCGCACAGGTCGCCGTCAGGGACGATCTCCCGGTGCCGGCCGGCGGCGTTGCTGATCAGGTTGCCGTACCAGTCCCACAGCGGTTGCTTGCCGCCCTGCGCCACCGCGGCGACGCACGCGGGGTTGGTCGGCTGCAGGTCGCCACCGCCGCTGCCCGCTCGGCCGTCCTGGTAGCAGAGGTACGTGCGGCTGCCGGGCCAGACCATCGAACCGTGCGCGAGCGCGGGTGCGCTGGTCTGCACCAGAAGCGCGCCGACCGCCGCGCCGATCGCCAGGAGTGCGATTGGTTTTCTCATCTCGATGCTCCTCACCCGAAGATCTCGGCGTGCAGGGAGAAGGCGGTGGCGATCTCCGCCTGCGCCCAGAACCGGTGGTACGTGAACGTCGGCACCGGACCACCGTCCAGATAGGACTGGACCTTGGGCCACTGCGGGTCGTTGCGGAACATCGACCGCATGGACAGGAACGACGAACCCTGACCGATCTGGTCACCGTTCGGCATCCGGCCGGTCCAGCCCGGTGGCACGTACGGGCCTTCACCGTTCGACGCGTTGTAGACGTCGTCGAAGCGGTTGTAGTCCGCACGAGTCTCCGGCGTGGCGATGCCGAGGCTGTCCTGGTGCGCCAGCAAGGAGGTCAGCAGTCCCTCGCCGGTGGTCTTCGCCGCCGCGTTGCCCGACCTCGCCGCGTAGTTCAGCAGCACCTTGGCCAGTGAGGCCGCGGTACCGACGTCCTGGTTGCGGTTCAACACGCGGACCTTCAGGTTCGCGTTCGCGCCGGGGTTGGTGGCGTTCCACGTGTCGGGTGCGCCGGTCCACTCCAGATCAGCGGGGATCTGGAAGTTGGTGCCCGTGGTGGTGTTCGCGATCGCCCACGGCACCCACTTGTCGAGGATCTTCTTCGCCCGAGCGTCGCCGGTCAGCCGGTACAGCGCCGCCGTGCGCTCGATGCCCCACACCTGGAAGCCGAACCAGCGGTTCGACGGCGGGTCACGCCACACCGGGTGGGCGTCGTAGTACATGCCGTAGAACGTCGGCGTGCCGGCGGGAGGCGCGGCGTACTGGCCCTCCCAGCTGTTCGTGACGCCACCGGCGATGCCGCCGTCGGCCGACTGCAGCCACTGCAGCATCTCGAGCTGCCGGCTCAGGCTCGTCGCCCAGTCCTGCTGTCCGGTGGCGGACAACGGCTTGAGCGCGGGCACGTTGGCGAGAGCGTGTGCTGCCAACGGGTTCTGGTAGCCCTGGTGTGAGGCTCCGTCACCGATGCGCCACGCCCAGCCGGCGCTCGTGTCGTACGCGCCACCCCAGGCGTAGTACCAGGACATCAGGTAGTGCGCGCTGCTCTTGCCCGTGCCGCCGGGGCAGGAGCTGGGGCTGGAGCAGTTGCCGATGCGCTTGAAGTACTTGTCGAACATGGCGTACCGCAGGTAGTCGCCCATCTTCGCGGCCTTGCCGATCTCGGGCGCGATCTGGGCTCCCTTGCCCTGCGCGTTCGCCCACTCCTGCGCGAGCAGTGCCACCTGCACCGCGCGGGCGTCCGCGTCCGGCGCGTTGGTGTACTTCCACTGCTTGGCGTAGGAGGCGTCCTTGGTGAACAGGTCCAGGAACCCGTTGGGGCCACCGTGCTTGAACGTGTCGCACGACGGCTGCGGGATCGTCTCCCACACCGACTCCGACGAACCGCGCTGGTAGGTGTTGATGTACGACGGCGCCGTCGTGCCGTCACCGCACCGGCCGAAGCCGTAGGTGTTGTCGACGTCGATCAACCAGTGCATGCCGTAGATGTCCGAGTTGCCGTACGCGGACTTCAGCTCGGCCGCGATCGGGTCGGAACCGACCGGGATGTTGCTGTCCAACACGGCCGGGTACCGGTCCATCCGCGGGTGCTCGGGTGCGTAGGTCGCCGGCTTCGACGCGTTGTACGAGTCGTTGGTCGGCTGGTCCGCCTTGGCCGGGATGATGAACTTCTCCATCGAGGCCCACGCGGACTTGAACGGCGCCCAGTCACCGGACACGCGGCCGTAGCTCGCTTCCAGCCACAGGTAGTAGCTGAACGCCTCCGACGTCGTCTGGTGACCGTGGTCGGGTGCTTCCACCATCAGCGTCTCGACCGAGTGGTACGGCACGAGCAGGTCGCCGAACTTGCGGAAGTAGCCGCTCGCCGGATCCTTGATCTTGTTGTACTGGTCCAGGAACGCCTTGTTGAAGTCCGAAGTGGACGGGTCGATCTCCTTGACCGTGACGGTCGCCGGGCTGTGGCCGGGCGCCGACGCGGTGAAGGTCGCGGTCGCGAGCTCACCGCCGTTGTTCGCCGACCGCACCGTCACCGTCTGCTTCGCCGTGCCGGAGAACGTGAGCGTCTCCGGCGTCACCGTGAGGTCCGCGCTGCCACTGCGGGCGAGCGTGACGGTGACCGGCTGGCTCGGCGCCGTGGCCAGGGAGACGTCGAACGTCGCCGTCTGCCCCTGCTTCACCGAGACCGTGCTCGGCGAGGCCAGCACCGCGGGTCCCGCCAACACCTTCACCATCGCCGGCGCGGAGCTGCTCACCAGCCCGCGGTCGTCGGTCGCCCGTGCGGTGATCGGGTGATCGCCCGCCGTCGGCGACGTCCACGTGCCGGTGTACGGCGAACTGGTGTCGGACGCGATCAGCGTGTCACCGGCGTAGAAGTCGACCTTCGCCACCGTGCCGTCGCTGTCCGACGCGGTCGCCGCCAGCGGGATCTGCGCGGGCAGGGTGTAGGTGCTGCCCGCAGTGGGCGCGGTGAGCGCGACCGTCGGCGCCTTGTTGGGGCCGGTGCAGGCGACCCCGTTCACCGCGAAGTCCGTGGGTGGCCGGTTGGTCGCACCCTTGCTGCCGTTGAAACCGACCTGCGCCGTACCGCCGGTCGGAATCGTGCGGGCCCAGTCGGGGTTGGTCACGGTGACCACGGCCCCGGTCTGGCTGAAGTTGCCGCTCCAGCCCTGCGTGACGCGTTGCCCGTCGGGGAACGTCCAGGTGAGGTTCCAGCCGTTCAACGCGTCGCCGTCGTTGCGGATCGACACGCTGGCGCCGAATCCGTTGTTCCACTCGTTGGTGACCTGATAGGTGACTGTGCAGGCAACCGCGAGCGGTGCCGCCATCGCGGGTACCCCGCCGGCCACCATCACCGCCGCAACCGCCAGTGCCGTTGTTCGCCGAGTCATGCCGCCGCCCTCTCGACAAATGGGAGCGCTCCCAGAGTTCACGGCACTGTAACGTGGCTCATACCGGCCAATCGGGCACCGGAGCAGTCGCGATTACCCCGGTCGTCGCTGCACTTTGGGCGGTTCGATGCAGCGGACGCTCGTCTGCCGAACCCTCTTACTGCTCCCTTCGAGTGGAATCCTGGGACCGCTCCCAGAAGACGTATTGGCCCCTTGCCACACTTCGCACGGCCGAAAAATTCCGAAAAGTTAACCAGTTTTCGTTGGCACGACCGGAAACGGCGACCAATGGATCCCAGGACGCACGCCTGGGACCCACCGGCCGTTGTCCGGGCTCTGTCCGATCACCAGGCCAGGTTCAGCCCCGCGATGACCTCGCCCAGGCGTCCCGAGATCAGCTGGTGGTCGCGCTGCGAGAAGTGCCAGTCGCACCCGAGCAGGTCCACCGCCACGTCGCCGAAGTTCCAGAGGCGGATCCGGCCGTCGCCGCGCTCCTGCACGACCTGCCTGGCCGCGTCGGCGAACGTGCCGGAGGCCTGCGGCACGCCCACGAGGATCGTCGTGCCGGAGCCGTAGCGGTTGCGCAGCTTGGTCAGGAACTCCTGGTACGCCGCCTTGTACGCGGTCACGAGGCTCTGCTGGTCCGGCCACTGCTCGCCGGGGTTGAGCGCGGTGGAGAAGTCGTTGGTGCCCAGGCCGACCACGACGAGCTGCGGGTGCCACGTGCCGGGGTTCTGCCAGACGTCACCTTCGACGTTGAGCAACGCGCGGTCGTAGTAGGTGCGGTAGCTCTTGCCGGGATCGCCACCGTTGTAGTTGCGGACCATGCCACGACCGGAGAAAGCGTTGACCTGGTAGTCGGCGTTGAGCGAGCGGGCGGTGAGCGCGCCGAAGCTCACGTCGGTGTTGGTGTTGCGGTCGACGCCGCCGTTGGCCGAGCAGTCGCGGGTCGTGGACAGGTTGCCGTAGCCCGCGGTCAGCGAGTCGCCGATGAACTCGATCTGCCGGGTGCGCGCGGCGGGTTTCGCGAGGATCTCGCCGCCGGCCGCGGCGACGAACCCGCCGAACTCCCCCGACGCCCAGGTGCTCTCGGTGCGCTTGACCAGCCGGACGGTGTGCTGGGCGTTGCTCAGGTTGTTCACCCAGTAGGTGGTCCTGCCGGGCTTCGTCACCCGCGCGACGGTCGCGCCGTCGATCTGCACGTCGAACTCGTTGGCCGAGTCGTTGAGCGCGATCCCGACACCGGTGCCGCGGAACCTGCCCTCGAAGTACACGCCGGGCCAGGAGTACTGACCGGACTTCGTGACCCTGCCTGCCGTGTGGGCCTGCGCCAGGACGTCCGGCGCGGGTGCGGTGCCCGTGCAGGTCGTGCCGTTGAGCGCGAAACTGGCCGGCACCGGCGCCGTCGGTCCGTTCGCGACGAAGCCAAAGCCTGCGCTCGCACCGGTGCCGAGGGAGCCGTTGTAGCTCACGTTGTCGACGGCGACCTGGGCGCCGGACTGGCGCACCGTCCCGTTCCAGCTCTGGGTGATCGTCTGGCCGCCGCCGAACGACCAGGTCAGCTGCCAGCCGGTGACCGCGTCGCCGAGGTTCGTGACGTTCACGGAGGCGATGAACCCGCCCTGCCACTCGTTGGTCACCTCGTAGTCGACCCGGCACCCGGCGGCGGCTTTCGCCTCGGGAGCGCCGCTGAACGTGACAGCCGCCGTCAGTGCGGCGGCGAGGACGGCAGCTGCCGTCGACGTTGACCGGTGCACACCCAGCTCCTCTTGTCCACTATGGACTTCGAATCCGATGGAAACGTTCTCAAGCGGACCGTAGCCGACTCGCACGACACCGTGAAGACCGTTGCAGCACAACGTTTTCCGTCGAATCGACGACGTTCGACGGTGAATCGTCGAAACGTCGTCGATGCCGAGTGCGTGCAACACGAGCAGTAGTTGAACGTTTAACCACCGTATGCTGACCCCCGCCGACCGGCTGGTGAGAACCCGTCAGTCGGCGGGTGCCACCTGCCAGGTTTCGGATGGCAGAACCGCACCGGTGTTGGCGAGACTGAGCACGTGCAGGATCCACAGAGGAGCGTGACATGATCCGAGTGGTCGTCGTGGACGACGAGGAACTGGTGCGGACGGGGTTCCGCCTGATCCTCCAGGCGGCCGGGGACATCGAGGTCGTCGCGACGCCGACCGGCGCGCAGGCGGTGCGCGAGATCAGCCTGCACAAACCCGATGTCGTGCTGCTCGACATCCGGATGCCGGACGTGGACGGGCTCACCGTCCTGCGCCAGCTGCAGGGCCTGAAGAACCCGCCGGTCGTCGCCATGCTCACGACGTTCGACTCCGACGAGTACATCGCCATGGCCCTGCGGTCGGGCGCGGCCGGGTTCATCCTCAAGGACACCGGGCCCGAACAGCTCGCCCAGATGGTGCGCACCCTGGTCAGCGGTGGCGTGGTGCTCTCCCCCAAGGTCACCCGCACGGTCGTCGACGGCTACCTCGGCTCCGGCGCGGGCTCGCAGGCCTCCGAGCAGGTCGGCCTGCTGACCGAACGCGAACGCGCCGTGCTCGTGCTGATCGCCGAAGGGCTGTCCAACACCGACATCGGGGCCCGCGTCCACGTCAGCGTCGGCACGGTGAAGGACCACGTCAGCGCCATCCTCACCAAGCTCCGCGTGGGCAGCAGGGTCCAGGCGGCACTGGTGGCGCAGCGGGCGGGCCTGCTCGACGGGAACGGGGAACGGCCATGAGCTCCCGGCTGTCCGACCGGCTCGTCGAAGTCCTGGTGCTCGTGGTCGCCGTCGCCGAGGGCGTGCTGACCACGATCACCGAGGACGACCCGTACGGGTTCATCCCGATCGCGATCGCCGTGCTCGCGCTCGTGGTGGTCGAACGCTGGCCGCTGGCCGCGTTCCTGGCAACCCTGCCGGCCGTGCTGTACCCCGGCGCGATCGTCCCGGCGATCGTCGCCCTCTACGTGGTCTCGAGCCGCTACCGCGACTGGTGGCTGCTCGCCGGCTGCGGGCTGCTCGCCGCCGCCAGCTTCGTCTTCCCGACCACGGAGTTCGCCCCGACGATCTGGGACTCCTACGCGCTGCTCGGCGTCATCTACTTCACGATGACGGCACTCGCACCGATCCTGCTCGGTCAGTTCCTGCACACGCAGCGGGAGCTGGCGCTGCGGCTGGAGGAGGTCAAGGAGGCCCGCGAGCACGAGCGGCGACTCGACGCCGAGGCGATCCTCGCCCGCGAACGCAACCAGCTCGCCCGCGAGATGCACGACGTCGTCTCCCACCAGGTGAGTCTGATCGCGGTGCAGGCGGGCGCGCTCAAGGTCAGCACCACCGACCCCAACGCCTCGCTGGCGGCCGAGAACGTCCGCCAGCTGTCGGTGAACACGCTCGACGAGCTGCGCCACATGGTGAACCTGCTGCGTGCGTCGGGCAGCCCGGCGACCGAGCTGACCCCGCAGCCGACGCTGACCGACCTGGACCGGCTCATCGGCAACAGCGCGATCGACGCACGCCTCGTCGGCGCCGCCCCGGACGACCTGGAGCCGCCGGTGCAGCGCGCGATCTACCGCACCATCCAGGAAGCGCTCACCAACGTGCGCAAGCACGCCCCCGGCGCCAGCGCCACGATCGACATCAGCCACGACGACACCGATCTGACCGTCACCGTCACCAACACCCCGCCCACCCGGCCGAACCTCGCCCTGCCCAGCGCCCGCCACGGGCTCGTCGGGCTGCACGAACGGGCGGCGCTGCTGGGCGGGAGGCTCCACACCGGACCCACGCCCGACGGCGGCTTCCAGCTACAGCTGCGGCTGCCGGCGGGCGCCGCGCGAGGCTGACCGTCGCCCGCGCCAGGTACACCGCGCAGCCCAGGCCGGGCAGCAGGCTCCACACCGCACCCACACCCGACCGCCACTTCCAGCTACAGCTGCGGCTGCCGATCACCACGGTCGGCACCGCGCGTGGCCGACCGTCGCCCGAAGCGGGCCAGGTAGACCGCGCGGCCCGCGAGGCTGACCTCGAGGTGGTCCACCACTGGATCGAAGAACGTCTTGCGGTGAGCGGAGTCGGTGACGATCGTGGCGATGAAGTACAGCGTCGAGAACGCGGCGACGAACAGGCAGACCTGCACCAGCTCGTTCGACAACGGCACCTGAACGCCGAACAGCTGGCCGGGCGTCGGATCGTGGCTCACCCACGACTTGATGGCGGAGTCGGGAATCGCGAGCTTGCCCAGCACCACGAAGGCCGCGAAGACCACCATCGCGAACACCAGTGCCTGCAGCATCATGGTGAGCAGCAGGATCAGCACCACGTTCGCGCGTTCCAGCGGCGTGAGCGGCTGGGACGTCTCATCCACCCCTGCGCGCAGCCCCGCGAAAGGTTCGTCGGGCAACGCGCTGAAGTGGTCGACCGACGCGAGCCCGGTGCGCAGTGCGCGCACCTCCGCGGCGAACACCGAGCACAGGAAGAGCCCGCTCAGGACGGCGAAGAACCCCAGGATCAACGCCATCTGGCCACGCGGGATCTGCCCGGCGCTCTGCCAGATCTCGGCGGTGAAGAAACCGAACGTCGTCACCAGCAACAACAACGGCATGGCGCGGCTGGTCATCGTCCCGACGCTGCGCAGCTGACGCAGTGCCGCCCGCAACGCCCAGCCGAGGATCGACCCCACGCCGATCGCCGTCAGGCCGTACAGCAGCCCCACCTCGATCAGGTAGGCCAGGAGTTCTGCCCACGGCTCGGTGTTGTCGAGCACCGTGTCCGCGGCCGTGCCCACCACCACGTAGCCGACGACAACCGCTAGGGCCGGCACGAACCCGCGGTCGTCCAGGACGCGGTCACGGGCCCAGCCCGCGGCGAGCCACGCGGCGATGGCGGGAAAGACCACCGTTCCGACCAACGTGACGGTGTAGAGCAGCAGGAAGAGACCGTTCTCGATCCGCTCGGAGAACGCCGCGTCCCCGTCGATGATGGTCACCACCTTGTACAGCAGCTCGGCCAGCGCGAGCCAGACCACCGCGGGAACGATGCGGACCGTGAGGTTCTTCTCCAGCCCGCGCACGACGGCGGGCAGTCCCCTGCGGCGAAACCACTGCTCTGTCTTGCGCGCGTCCAGTTCGGACCTGCTCATGTGCTCGTTCATCCTGTCTGACCGGCCCGGAGATCACCGCCGGGTGGCGGGGTGGTTCCCGACAGTCGGCGGAGTGCGGCCGGTGCGACCGCTGCGGTGTGCTGGACGCGCAGATCCTAAAGCGACGAAGGGACTGCCAGACGCCGCGGGACCGGAACCCTGCACCGACCGCGGCACGGACGGGTACCGTGCCAAGCCACGCCACCCTCGGCGCGGTACCCGTCTCCTCTCAGCGCGGTACGGCGGCGAACACCGGGTTCGAGTAGCACCACAGGTCTTCCCACGGGTCCGCCTTGCCGACGACGTCGATCGCCGGACCGGCCGGATCGACGGCGGCGCCGTGGTAGCCGGGTGCGGTGCGCTTGCCGTCGGTGCCCCTGACCCGCACGTAGAACGGTCCGTCGACGGTGATCCGGTGGACCAGTTCGACGGTGCCGGAGCGGGCCCGGACGTCCCACGACCGCGCGACCTTCGTCTGCGGGGCGCGCAGGACCGACCGGTCGGCTGCCGGGCCGGTGACCGCGCCGACGATCAGGTCGACCCGCGCCAGCTCCGGCACGAAACCGGCGAAGTTCGGGCGGTCGGCCAGGTCGATCCGGACCACCACCTCGACCACGTCACCGCGGCGCGCCCGCAGCGTGCCGCCCATCGCCGTCCCCGGCCCACGTGATCCGCGCGGGCGCAGCCGCACGTCCAGACCTGCCACGAGATCGCCGAGGCAGACCCACATCCGGCCGGCCCGCATCGCCCGCATCACCTCGCGGTGACCGCGGCCGGTGACGCCGACCCAGGTCTTGTTGTAGGCGCCGGGCGGGAACGAGCTGTACTCGACGACCGGGCGGCCCGCGTTGACCGGGTCAGGGAACCGGCCGGTGTTGTTGAAGGTGCGGCCCTCGCTGTCGTACGGGATGTCGTCGTAACCTTGCTGGTCGAGGCGGTCCACCGGGTTCTTCATCCAGTCCCCGCAACCCTGGTGGCCGTCCGAGGTGGTGGTGATCCACCACGGTTTGCCCTCGGCGAGCAGGCTGTCCCAGAAGCCGCCGACCGTGGCGGTCGTCCAGTCGAAACCGCCCCACGTGCGGTAGCTCTCGGCCGGATAACCGGGGAAGGAGAACTTGCCCGGAGCCGAGTCGTACAAGCCGCGGCCCCGCGCCATGCCCGGTGCCGGCAGACCGGCCGCCTGGTGGCCGGGCGCGCCCTCCATGCCGATCACGATGCCCGGCGCCGTGTCGCGCCAGGTGCGGGTCTCCCCCGGCGAGTTGATGCCCAGCCGCGACGGGTGGTTGGGCAGCACCAGCGCGTCGGCGATCCGGCCGGACGCCACCGCGTTCTGCAGGAACTTCAACGCCTGCACCGCGATCGCCTCGTTGGCCGGGGTGCCGTCGCGGGTGCCGTTCACGCGTGCGTCGAACCGGGTGACGAACTCCTGCAGCAGGCTCGCCTCGTTGCGGCCGGGCGCGAGCATCAGCGTGGTGTGCTCGCCGGCCGGGATGTTCCACTCCAGGCCGGTGAAGACGAGCATGTCGCTGTACTTCTGCCGGGCCGCCACGATGTCCGCCACCAACGGCGTCACGCTGTGCTTCGCGAACGGGACGTTGCCGTGGTCCGTGATCGTCAGCCAGCTCAGGCCGTGTCGCGCCGCGCGCTCGACCTGTGTGGCCACCGGGTACATGGCGTCGTTGCTGTACTGGCTGTGGGTGTGGTGATCACCGGCGAGCCAGGTGTAGCCACCGCTGCTGCTCTCCGCACGCGCGGGTGTGCTGCCGAGCGCGGCACCGGCCACCAGCCCGGTGCCGATCAGAAATCCGCGCCGGTCGGTCTGTCCCGCCATCACGGGACCCTGGTGAAGACGACGCCGAGCGCGTCGACCTCGTCACCGGAACGGCCGTGGAAGCCCGCGATCTGCCAGCCCGCCGGTGCGGTGTAGGTGACGGCGTTCGGCGTCTCGGAGCCACCGGACAGCGTTCGGCCCGTGTTCGTCGTGAAGCGGGCGAAGAAGATTCTGGTGTGACCGTCGCGCTGGGCCGAGTGCAGGGTCACCGACGTGAGGTGCTCGCCCGCTGCCAGCGTCAGTTCGCGCGCCGAGCCGCCGTTGCCGCCGTGGGTGAAGGACGTGCCGTCGGCGAGGGTGAGCCCGACCTGGTCGACCCGCGAACCGGCGCGCATCGAGACCTTGGTGACCCGCTGCGCCAGCGGAACCGTGGCGACGTCGGTGAACGGGCTGCCGTGCGGTCCGCCCCAGGTGTCGCTGAGCGACAGGGCCGGGTTCAGCGTCCACCGGAAGTCCGCCGCGATCGGGTAGTGGTCGGACAGCATCTTGTTGTCGGCCGTGCGGAACGCCGCGTTCTCGTTGGCGTACCGGGTCAGGTTCAGCGTGATGTACCTGTTGCCGCGGAACAGGATCTTGTCGACGACCTCGCACGCGTCGGTGATGGCGGCGTCGTTGCACACCAGGGCGGGGTCGCCCGCGGCGGGCGGCACGCCACCGCGCTCCTCCTGTACCCAGGCGTCGGTGAGTCCGTTGGCGGAGACCAGTTCCCGGATGTTGTCACCGGTGCGGGTGTAACGGGTGTTGGTGTCGCCGGCGACCACCACCGCGTTGCCCGCCGAGTTGGCGGCGATGAACCGGGAGAGCTCGCTGATGTTGGCGCGCCGGGCGGCGAGGTCGGCCTCGTTCGAGCCCGCGTTGGCGTGCACGTTGTAGAAGTCGATCAGCACGCCCTCGGCGACGCGGGTCCGCGACCACGTGAACCCCTTGGGGGTCAGGCAGTCCGTGCCGTTGCACTTGTCCCACTTGTCTCGGACGAGGTCCGAGTACGGGTGGTTGGCCAGCGTGTTGAGTCCGTCACCGAACGGGACGCCGCCGCTGGTGGGCGTGCGGAACGGGTGGGTGTTGTTGGCGTAGAGCGACGCGTGGAAGTTGAAGTCCTCCTGCACGTGCACGATGTCGTACGGCCTGATCCGCTGACCGATGATCGGCGTGTTGGCCTTCGGGTTGCCACTGGACAGCCCTTCCGGCAGCCCGGCGACGTTGTAGCTCAGCACGGAGAACGTCCCGGCGGCCGGCGGTGCGGCTGCGGCGGGGAGCGCGGCCCCGGTCGTTCCGGCCGACAAGGCGACAACAGCGACAAATCTGGTCAACTTGACCATTTGCACCGCACGGCTCCTAAGTTCAGATACGAGCACGACGCTGGCGACGTTAGGACAACACGAAGAACTTTCATATATCTTGGACATGACAACACGGTGTCCACAAAGCGACGAAGTTTTTCCGCCGCCTGCGGAAAAACCGCTCGCGACGTGACTCAACTGGTACTGCGAACGGGTGAAAGGGCATCATCGGCGTCCTGCCCCAGAAAGGACCTGTTCGATGTCCGCCGACGCGACCAGCCGCAGCACGTCCGCGACGATCTCGCCGAACATCCTGCGGTACCTCACCGCGGTGACCGACGAGCTCGGCGCCGACCTGCGGCCGGCGCTGGCCGGAGTCGGGCTCGACGAGCAGATGCTGCAGTCGGCCGACCTGCGGGTGTCCTACCGCCAGGGCAGCGAGGTCATCCACTGCGCCCTGCAGCTCACCGGGAGTGACGACCTGGGGCTGCGGGTGGGCGCGCGGCAGCACCCGACGGCGTGGGGCCTGATGGGGTTCGCGCTCATGGCGGCCGGCACGTTGCGCGACGCCGTCGAGACCGGGGTGCGGTTCCAGAACCTGTCCGGCGCGATGGTGGTGTGGTCGGCGGGGCAGGCGGACGCGGGTTTCACGCTGTGGGCCGACCAGCCCGATCCGGTGGTGGACGCGGGCGTCGGCACGTTCCTGGTCCAGGAGGCGTTCGCGAGCGTCGTCACGGTCACCCGGCACGCGCTCGGTGCCGAGTTCCGCCCGCGCCAGGTGGACTTCACCTTCGCCGCGCCCGACCCCGCGCCGTACACCGAGCTGTTCGGCTGCCCGGTCCGCTTCTCCGCTGACCGCAACGGTCTGGTGTTCCCCGCCGCGTGGGTGCGCACCGAGATGCCCGGCCGCGACCCCGTCACCTTCGCGTCGCTGACGACGTTGCTGGACGAACAGCTGGCGTCCCGGCGCACCCGGCAGGACCTGTTGGAGGTGCTGGAGATCTCGATCGCGCAGAGCCTGCCGGACGTGCCCACCTTCGCCGAGCAGGCCCGGAAGCACGCGACGGGCGAACGCACGCTGCGCCGCCGCCTCGCCGAGTGCGGGACGACCTACGAGGCACTCGTCGACGGCGTGCGGCGGGAGCGGGTCGAGCTGCTGCTGCGCCGCCCGGACGTGACGTTGACCGACATCGCCCGCCAGGCCGGCTTCTCCGACGTCCGCGCACTGCGGCGGGCGATCCGCCGCTGGCACGACATGACCGCGGTGGAACTGCGCGAGACGGTCCACCACTCCTGATCATCTGGTGCGGACCCAGACGGTCTTCTCCCTGCTCCACTGGTCGAACGCGGTGGTGGACTTCTCCGCGCCGCCGAACCCCGACTGCTTCCAGCCGCCGAACGGCGTGGTGAGGTCGCCTTCGCTGTAGGAGTTGACGGACACGACGCCCGCGTGGATCCCGCGCGCCAGCCGCCACGCGACGTCGATGCCCCGTGTCCACACCGAGGCGGCGAGGCCGTAGTCGGTGGCGTTGGCGAGGCTGACCGCTTCCTGCTCGGTGGCGAAGGTCTGCACGCTGACCACCGGTCCGAACAGCTCGGTGGTGAGCAGCCCGGTTCCGGGTGGCACGTCGGTGACGACCGTCGGCGGGTAGTAGGAACCGTTGGGGTGCAGGCCTTCCGGCAGTTCGGCGGCGTGCACGTGTGCTCCCGTTCGTTGCGCGTCGTCGACCGCTTGCGTGACACGGGCGACTGCGGCGTGGCTGATCAACGGGCCGATCCTGGTGTCCGGATTGGACGGGTCGCCGATCACGAGCTCGCGTGCTGCGGCAGTGAATCGCTTTGTCACTTCGTCCGCGATGTCCTGGTGGACCAGGATGCGGGAGCCCGCCGTGCAGTTCTGGCCCGAGGTGAGGAAGGCAGCCTCGATCATGTTGTCGATCAGGTCGTCGAACTCGAGCGCGTCGGGCATCAGCACCTGTGGGCTCTTGCCACCCATCTCCAGCGACACGCGCTTGAAGTTGGTGAGTGCCGCCGTGGCGAGCACCTTGCGCCCAGTGGCGGTGGAACCCGTGAACGACAACGCGCCGACCACCGGATCCCGTGCGAGCGCGGCGCCGGTGACGTCACCTCGTCCCGTCAGCACCGTCAGCACACCTTGCGGCAACCCTGCTTCTGCGGCCAGCCGCGCCACGTGCAGCACCGAGCGCGGGGTCTGCTCCGCGGGTTTGAGCAGCAGGCAGTTACCGGCGGCGAGCGCGGGACCGATCTTCCACGCGGCCATGGCGAGCGGGTAGTTCCACGGCAGGATGGCGGCGGCCACGCCGACGGGTTCGCGGGTGATCACGCCGAGATGGCCGGGGCCGGTGGGTGCGACGCGGCCGAAGACCTTGTCCGCCGCCTCGGCGAACCAGCGCAGCGACTCGATCGCGCCGGGCACGTCGCCGGTGCGGCACTCGGTGATCGGCTTGCCCGCGTCTTCGCTGTCGAGGCGGGCCAGGATTTCGGCGTCGCGTTGCATCAGGTCGGCCAGGCGGAGCAGGGTCGCTGCTCGTTCTCTTGGCGGCAGTTGGGACCAGACGCCGCTCTCGTACACCTTCGCGGCTCGTCTGGCGGCTTCGGCGACTTCAGCCTCGTCTGCGGCCGGCACGGTGGTGATCAGCTCGCCGGTGGCGGGATTGCGGACTTCCAACGCTGTGCTCACACCGCCTCCTCGTACCGGAAAACGGCCGGCACCGGAGCCCTGCCCTCGGTGGGCCACCCCATCTCCTTGGCGAGCTTCGTGACGTACTTGAGGTACGCGCCGCTGTCGACGTACCCGGTGTGCCGCGGCGAAGCGACGAACTTCAGCCCCGCGGTGAGGTCGGGCCGATCCTCGCGGATCATGCGCGCGAACCGTTCCGGTCCATCTTGGACGTACGCGGCGATCAGCTGCGCCTGCAGGTCGAAGAGCTTGTAGGCGCCCGAGTTCGTCTCGATGAAGCCGACGCCGCACAACCCTTCGTGCTCGCGGGAGAACACCGACAGGTACAGGTCCGGGTGCTGCTCGTCGCCGAAGTACCGTTGCGCCACCGGTACCGCGTGCCGGTAGCCGGTCGCGAACAGGACGAGGTCGAAGTCGTCCGAGGTGCCGTCGGCGAAGTGCACGGTCGTGCCGTCGGTGTGCGCGATGCCGGGCTTGGCGGTGATGTCGCCGTGCCGCAGGTGGTGGATCAGCATCGAGTTGATGACCGGGTGCGTCTCGAACAGCCGGTGGTCCGGCGCGGGCAGGCCGAGCCGGGCGGGGTCGCCGTCGAACATCCTCAGCAGCGCACCGAAGACCTTCTGCTCCAACCACTTCGGCAGGTGGGGTCCGCCGTCGGACAACGTGTCGACCGGGCGGCCGAACAGGTGCTTCGGGATGAACCAGTAGCCGCGCCGCATGCTGATCACCGCGTGGTCGGCGGCGCGGGCCGCGTCGCAGGCGATGTCGCAGCCCGAGTTGCCCGCGCCCACGACGAGCACGCGCTTGCCGCGCAGTTCGGCGGCGTCGCGGTAGCCCATCGTGTGGCGGACCTCGCCGGTGAAGGCACCCGGCAACTCGGGGATGTTGGGGTGCCACTGGGAACCGGTGCACACCACCACCTGCGAGTGCACGGTGTCGCGGCCGTCTGCCCGCGTGACCGTCCAGGTGCCGTCGGTGTTCTTGCGGACGTCACGCACCTCAACCCCGAACTCGATGCGCTCGGTCAGCCCGTACGCGTCGGCGAACGACCGCAGGTAGCTCAGCACCTGCCGATGTGACGGGTAGTCGGGGAAGTGGTCCGGCATCGGCCAGCCGCCGAAGCCCGACCGGGTCTTGCTGGAGATGAAGTGCGCCGAGGAGTACATCGGGCTGCCGGGGTTGTCGATGTCCCAGATGCCGCCGGCGGCAGTGTGCCGCTCGACGTGGGTGTACGGCAGCCCCCGGTCGGCCAGTGCGCGGGCCACCGCGAGTCCGGCCGGCCCGGCTCCGATGACGCACGTGTCGGGTTTGATGTCCACGGACCCCGCCTTTCTGCTTCGACTCTGCGACTGAACGTAGGGATGCCGCGCCTACTGAGAACTGGCGTCACCGGCCGGGATGGGGACTCCAGCGGCCAACCGGCTGTCCGCCGCCGTCGTCATCCGCAGCAACGGCAGCGACGCGACGACCATGCCGAGCGCGAACAGCACGCCCAGCACCTCCGGCCCCGTGTGCTCCAGCAGCAGCCCCACGGCCAACGGCCCAGCGCCGGTGCCCAACGCCGAGGCGCCGCTGAGCGAGGCGACCCACCGGCCGGACGGGTCGAGCACCGCCGCGGCTGCCACCATCTGCACCAGCACCGCCAGCTGACAGGCCTGCCAGACCACCGCCGCCGCGGTGAAGAGCACCGGTTCGTCGCTGATCACGACCACGGCCATCGCGACGGCCTCCACGACGACGAACACCACCATCGACCGGAGCCGCCCGAACCGGCGGGCCGCCGGTGTGCCCGCCACCGCGCCGGCCAGGGCCACGACGCTCGACACCGCGAGGATCAGCGACACCGTGGTGGCGTCCAGGCCGGTGTGCTCGCGGCCGAGGACGGAGGCGTAGGCCCAGGTGCCCTGGGTGATCGTCCAGAGACACGCGGTCCCGATCAGGAGGACGGCGGAGGGGCGGCTGGTCGCGGCTTTCGTTGAACGACCGGCTTTCGTTGCCGTGGCAGGGCTTTCCGGCAGCTTCCCCACCAGGAACCAGGCAGGCGCGCAGCACACCGCGAGCAGCAAGAACCCGGCCCCGCCCCACTGCTCGTTCACCAGCGGCACCGCCACGATCATCAGCGCCGCGACCACCACCGTGCCCGCCACCGCGACGGCGGACGCGCGGTCGGAGTCCTCCGTCGCCGCCAGTGCCGCCGTGGCCGCCGCGTAGACGATGCCGAGTGCGGCACCGAGCAGCAGGTTGGTCAGCAGCAGCGTGACCGGGTCGCCGGCCAGGGCCACCCACAGCGCTGCGAACGCCGTCAGCGCCAGGCCGAGGCGGGCCATCGCGACCCGGCCCGGACTGGCCGCGCGGGACGCCAGCAGGAGGGTCACGACGGCGGTCGCCGTCAGCTGGGCCGCGCCCACCAGGCCCGCGCCCGCGCCGGACAAGCCGGCGCGGGACGCGAAGTCGTCGATGAACACCGGCATCACGTTCGTGCCCGCGCTGCCCATCGCGATCCCGGCGATCAACGCCACCGCGACGCCGAAAGACCACATCGGTCAGCCCGCCCAGACGTCTTCGACGTAGCGGTCCGACTCCTGCATGCCGGCGAGCCACAGGGCGGCCTGGCGCTCGTCGCCGCCGGTGTGCTTGCGGTAGAGCTCCATGAACGCCTCCCGCACGGCCGGTGCCATCCGGCGGCCGTCACCGCAGACGTACACCCGGCCGCCGCGTGACAGCAGGTCCCAGACCTCTTCACCCTCGGCGGCGATGCGGTCCTGCACGAACGTGACGCCGGCGACGGGTGCCTGTGAGAAGGCCGGGCGCATGCTCACCGCACCGGCTTCCTGCGCCGCCTCCATCTCCGCGCGGTGCAGGTAGTCGACATCCGGGTGGTCGCAACCGAAGTAGGACAGCAGCGGACCGCGCGAGCCGGTGTGCATCCGGTCGAGCACCACACCGCGGAACGGCGCGACACCCGTGCCGGCGCTGACCAGGATCACCGGCACCGACGGGTCGATCGGCAGGCGGAACGAGTCGCCGGCGGCGAGCACCCTGGCCTGGATGACGTCGCCCGCGTCAACCGTCTGCAGGTAGCGCGAGGCGATGCCCTCGAACGTGCCGTCACCGCCTCGGTGCGGTGCGGACAGCAGCGACACCATCAGGTCCACCTCCCCCGGCGACGCGGCAGCGGACGACGAGATCGAGTAGTGCCGGGCGCGCATGACCGGCAGCAGTTCCAGGTAGCGCTCGAAGGGCAGCTCGCAGGCGCGGTACCGCTCCAGCAGGTCGAGCACGCTGTCGTGGCCGGCCGGGGTCGCGGCGAGCGGCGCGCGTTCCGGCGGGCACGCGGTGTGCGATGCCAGCAGCGCGATCTGCTCCGCAGTGGCGGGATCCTGCAGCTCGACGAGGTCGGTCAGCAGGCGGCGCAGCGTCAGCGGACGGTCGACCGGCAGGCTGCTGCGGCCGCGGCGGCCGGACTTCACCCGCACCGTGCGGTCGAGGTCGAGCCCGAACCGGGCGGCGACGCGCTGCACCAGGTCGTCCGGGTTGTGCGGGAGCACCGCGAAGTGGTCGCCGGTGCGGTAGGTGACGCCTTCGGGCAGCCGCACGCGCAGGAACCGCTTGGACCGGCCGAGCGGGTGGTCCACGTCGACCAGCTCGTAGGCCTCCAGCACCTGCATCGGCTGGACCCCGTGCCGCGCGGCGAGCTCACCGGTGACCGACTCGGAGGCGTCCTCCAGCTCGTAGCCCACGGGGCTGGACTCGACCGCGGCAACGGCTTGAGCGGTGCCGTACCGCTCCAGCAGCGCGGCCCACAGGTCCGCGGTCCAGCGGTCGACGGTGCCGGCGAAGTCACCGGCGGCGTCCGCGGCACCGCGTTCCAGCAGCCGGACCGCACCCGCCGCCGCCAGCCGTTCGTCGATCAGCTGCGGCACCCGCTGGTAGGTGGCGGCCCAGTTGCGGTCGCCGACACCCAGCACGGCGTAAGGAAGTCCTTGCAGCGAACCGGGTTCCAACGACTCGGTCCACGCGAGGAACCGCGCGGCGTCGTCGGTGGGACGGCCGTTGTAGGAGGCGGCCACGATCACCACCGGGCCGCTGTCCGGACCGAGCTCGCCCGCGACGTCGTTCAACGGCGCCACCGTCGTGGCGAAACCGCGTTCGTCACCGTCGACGGCGAGGTCCCCGGCGATGCCCGTGCAGGTGCCGAGGTTGGAGCCGTGCAGCAAGGCCAGCGCGGTACCTGCTGCACGGCTGACTGTGGTGGCACCGGCCGCGGTCCGGTCGGTGCTCACGGTGGTGGGACGGCGCCGCTCGGCGCGGGAACGCCGGGCCAGGCGCAGCGTCAAGGCGTCCGGCTTGAGCGTCAGCGACTGCTTGATCTTCAGCTGGTAGTTGGTGTGGTCGATGAACCGGTAGCGGTGCACCAGCAACGCGAGCACCAGCGTCGCCTCGTGCAGCGCGAACTGACGGCCGATGCAGGCACGCTCACCGCTGCCGAACGGCTTGAACAGGTGCACCGGCCGCGACTCCTCGCGCTCCGGCGCGAACCGCTCCGGGTCGAACAGTTCGACGTTGTCGCCCCACGCCGGGTCGCGGTGCAGCTGCGGGATCAGCACCAGCAGACCCTCGCCCTTGCGCACCGCGTACTTGCCGCCGATCACCGTGTCCTCGACCGGTTCGACGCCGTACACCGGCGCGGTCGGCCACAGCCGCAGGCTCTCGTTGAGCACCTGCCGGAGGTAGGTCAGCTTGCCGATGTCGCCGTACTCCGGCTCGGGTTCGGCGTCGCCCCACAGCGCGTCCACCTCGGCCTGGGCCCGCGCCAGTGCCTCCGGGTGCTTGGTCAGGTAGTGCAGCGCGAACGACAGCGCGCCACTGGTCGTCTCGTGACCGGCGATGATGAACGTGATCGCCTGATGGCGGATGTTCACGTCGTCCAGCGGCTCACCGGTCCGCTCGTCACGCGTGTGCAGCATCCGGCCGAGCAGGTCGTCGGTGCTGGTGTCACCGGAGGCCCGGCGGCGGCGGATGACGTCGTCCACGAGGTCCTGCATGCAGGCCAGGTCCTCGCGGAACTGCTCGGCCTTGCCCCACTGGAACAACCCGCTCCACGGCAGTGCCTCGCCCTTGGCCTGGGCGAAGTCGAGCGCCCGCGTCAACGCCGTCACGAACGGGTGCGGCTCGGTGCGGGCGAACGACTCGAAGTCGTAGCCGAAGCCGCACAGCCCGATCGTGTCGAAGGTCAGCCGGGTCATGTCCTCGGCGACGTCGACGGCGTCAGGAGCGTTGTCCCACTTCTCGATCAACGTCTTGGCCACGTCGAGCATCGTCGAGTGGTAGCCGCGCATGGCGCCCAGCGAGAAGGCGGGCATCAGGACGTCGTGTGCCTTCTGCCAGTTCGGCTCGTCGTTGTACGCGGTGAAGAGCCCGTCTCCGCCGATGTCACGCAGCAGCACCAGATCGGGGTGCAGGTTCTTGCGGAACCGGGTCTCGTCCGACAGCTCGGTGACGAGGTCGAGCCCGGAGACGAAGTTGATCTCCCGGTCGAACACGCGGAGCTTGAACAGCGGGCCGAGCTCCTTGGCCTCCTCCATGACGTGCAGCAGACCGTCGACGCCACTGGGGATGTCGAGGGCATGGCCGACCAGTGGCCAGGACGGACGCTCGGGAATCGGCTCGGTGGCGGGGACGTGCGTCATCGGGTTGTGCCTTTCGCGCTGTGGTGGTTCAGGTTCGTGAGGGCGTGCGGGGCTCAGCGCTCGTGCACGAGCTCCCAGCTGCCGCCGTTGCGACGGGCGAGCCCGCGGCGCTCCAGGTCCTCGAGGTAGCGGACCATTCCGGCGTCGCCGCGCTTGCGGAAGAAGGGAAGGATCTTCGGCAGCAGGTTGGGCACGAGCATCGCCAGTCGTGCGCCCAGCGACTCGCTCGGCCGGGCGTAGGCCTCCAGCCGCGGCTTGTCGAGCATGCTGACCACGGCGGCCACGACGTCGGACGGCTGCTGCGGCGGCTCCTGGAACTGCATGGAGTTGCCACCCTCGACGGCCTCGCGGCGCAGCATCGGCGTGTCGGTCGCGGACGGCAGCACCGAGCCGGCCAGGATGCCCTTCTCCCGCAGGTCGAGCCCGATCGACAACATCGCGCCGCGCAGGCCGAACTTGGACGCGCAGTACACCGGCGTCTCGCCCTGCGGGAAGAGGCCGGCGAGTGACACGGTGCTGATCACCCGCGGGTCGCGCGACTTCCACAGCAGCCCGATCGCGAGCCGCGTGGTGACGAGCGGCGAGGTCATGTTGAGCGCGATCTCGCGCTCGATGCTGGGGATGTCCCGCTCGTCGAACCGCTCGGTGCTGGTCATGCCGACGTTGTTGACCAGCACGTCGAGCCGGCCGAACTCCTCGCCGACCTGCTCGAACAGCTGCTCGATCTGGCCCCAGTCCAGCAGGTCGCACCCGATGCCGACGTGGCCGCCACCCGGCAGCTCGCCCGCGACCTTCTTCGCGCGGGCCTCGTCGATGTCGACCACGACGCACCGGGCGCCTCCGGAGGCGAACCGGTGGCACATGGCGCTGCCGATGCCGCCCGCGCCTCCCGTGACGGCGATGACCTTGTCGCGGAAGTCGTAGCTCATGGTGGGTGCCCTTCGTGACGGCCGTTCATCTCGTTGTCACGAAGTTATTTGAGCGCGACGCCCCTGGAACTGGCCGACGCGGCCACAGAGGGAACCGCAGCGGCCACGCCCGCAAAACGAAACCGCCGAGGGCCTGAAAAGGCCTTCGGCGGTTTCGTCCGAAATGGACTCTCGAATCAGGCGGTCGTGCCGGTGACCGCGGTGCCGGACTTGGTGACGTAGTAGCTGACCTTGGCGCCGCTCCAGTAGTGGAACGTGAGGGTCACTCGCTGGTTGTCCTTGACATTGGCGAAGAAGGCGGGCTTCAAGGCGGTGAAACGGTCGGTGTAGTTGGGCGCGAACGCCTGGTCGAACTCCTTGAAGGCCGTCCAGTCGTGCGGCCCGGCGAAGGTGCCGTCGTCGTACTTGGCCTCCATCATGGCGAGCTGGTCGCCGCGGTAGTTCGTCGGGATCTCGAACTCGTCGGTCGTGCCCGTGACGTTGGACAGCACCGGCGTGTCGTAAGTGATCACGTAGAACCGCCACGGCACGCCCTGCGAGAACCGGGCCGTCAGCACCGCGTTCACGCCGTACGTGCGCGAGCCGCTCAACCTGGTCAGCGCCGAGGCGGTCAGCGTCAGCTGGTCGCCGTCGATCGTGTAGTCACTGCCGCGGGTCAGGGCGATGTTTCCGTTGTACAGCCCGGAGAACGACGTGCCGTTGAGGTTCAGCTCGATCGTCTTCGCGGTGATCGGGCTGGACTTCGCGTTGAACACCTGGTCGGTGTAGGCCGTGCCGGAGCGGATCGTCCAGCTCGACTTGACGTGCGCGTAGAGCTCGGGATCCTTCCACTGGAACATGAGGCGGTCGAAGTGCTGGCCGTTGTCCCACAGCATGGTGGTGATCTTCTTGGCCTTGGCGTAGTGGCCGATGTACTCGAAGAACTTCAGCTTCTCGCCCTGCTCGACGGTGCCGGTGTGCCGGTCGAACCCGAGCAGCCCGTACTCACCGAGGATCACCGGGATGCCCTTCGCGATGAAGCTGTCGTGCACGCGGTCGAACGCGTCGGTGTCGAACTTCTGGGCGGTGGCGTCATAACGCATGCCGCCCGCGACGTTCACGCTGAAGGGCCAGTAGCCGTAGGAGTGCACGGTCGCGATCAGGTTGGGGTCGTTCAGCCCCTGGATCTGCTGCACGAGCGGGTCGACGTACTGCTGTTCGGTCGAGGTGTGCAGAGTCGGCAGGACCAGCAGGCGGGTGGCGTTGTTGCCGCCCGACTTGCGCACGATGCCGTGGAACGACGCGTTCAGCTCGGCGTTGAGCGCGATCTCCTGGGGCTTGCCGGTGCTCCCGGCGAACTGCGGCTCGTTCCAGCTCTCGAACGTCAGCTTGGGCCCGAACTCGGTGAAGGCGCCGGAAAGCTGCGTCCACATCTTGTTGAACCTGTTGAGCACGCTGTCGTGCTCGGTCGGCATCTTCGACATCCACAGCCACGAGTCGTGGTGGATGTTGAGCATGACGTACAGATCACGCGCCAGCGCCCAGCGCACGACCTCCTTGACGCGCGCGAGGTACTCCGCCTCGATCGTGCCGTCCGGTGCCAGGTGCGCGTTCCACGTGACCGGGACGCGGATGCTCTTGAAGCCCTGCGCCTTGACGTTGTCCAGCAACCCTTCCGTGACGCGCGGGTTGCCCCACGACGTCTCGTCCGGGCCCGTCGCGTCGAGCGTGTTGCCGAGGTTCCAGCCCGGCTGCATCGCCGCGGTGTGTTCCATCGCGGTGCGGCTCGGGCCGCCGTGCACGCACGTGACACCGTTGAGCGAGAACGCCAGCGGCGCCGTGTTGGCGTGGTCCCAGGTGCCCATGAAGCCGAACTTCGCGGTCGCCTGCGTGCCGATCTTGGCGTTGTTGCCGGTGTTCGCGGCGGTGACCACGCCGTCGGCCTCGGTGAGCTTCGCGTTCCAGGCGTTCCCGGCCTGCTGACCGGTCGGCCACTCCCAGCTCAGTTTCCACCCGTCGACGGCGGCGCCGAGGTTGGTGACGGCGACGTCGGCCTTGAAGCCGCCCTCCCACTGTCCGCTCACGGTGTAGGTGACCTGGCAGCCGGCCTCCGCGGCGACGGCCTGGTTCGGCACCACGAGGCTCGCCGTGAGAGCCACGGCCGCAGCGATTGCCCTGCCGATTGACTTGTGCATGAAGCGCCCCACAATCAGTCGCCGAGCGGTTCGTAGTCGAACCAGTCGAAGTGGACGGTGCCGGTCGCGGCGTACACGCCGATGACCCGGCCGGTGAAGCCGCCGGCGACCTCGGTCGAGAGGTAGCGGCCGTCGAGCGCGGCGAGGACGGTGAACGTGCCGTCGGGTTCCTCGACGCCGAGGGAGATGGTGTCCGGGCCGGAACGCGCGTCCTTCAGTTCCTTCGCCTCGTCCACCTGGACACCGAGGACCACCGGTCCGTCCGGTGCCGGCCGGGAGGCCACGACCGTCCGCAGTGGACCGATCCGGGCGAACACCCGCACCGTTCCGGACGCGACCTCGATCTCGTAGTGGTGTTCCTCGTCGAACCGGACCGCCAGGCCGCCACTGCCCGCCGACGGGTCGAGCAACGTGCGGGCCCGGCACGACAGGTGCTGCTGACGCCGGCCGGCGAACACGACGTCCGGGTCGTCCAGACCCGGCCCGCGGGCGTGCAGGGTCAGCCAGCCGGAGCGTTCCTTGGTCGTGCAGTGCTCCTCGGCACGGTCGCGCACGGACACCCAGTTCGGCCGCAGTTCGCTGTCGTCGAAGTCGTCCCGGTGCGGCTCGACGGGACCGGGCTGCAGCGGCCACGGTGGCGTGACCGTCAGCGGGCCGACCACCGGCCAGCCGTCGACCCAGCTCACCGGCGCGAGAAAGGTCTCCCGGCCGAGCACGTGCCAGCCGGGGGTGCCGCCACCGGGCCGCACGCCGAGCAGCACCATCCACCACGACCCGTCCGGACCCTGCACGAGGTCGGCGTGGCCGGTGTTCTGGACGGGCTCGTAGGTGCTGCGGTGGGTCAGCACCGGGTTGGCCGGGCACGGTTCGAACGGGCCGTCCGGCGCCGGGCCGCGGGCGATCGAGACCGCGTGGCCGCGTTCGGTGCCGCCTTCCGCGATCAGCAGGTACCAGTGCTCGCCGATGTGGTACAGGTGCGGTGCCTCCGGCGCCTTGGCCCGGTCCGAGCCGGACCAGAGCCGTTGCGACTCACGCAGAACCTCACCGCTGGCCAGGTCGACGCGGTACTGGTGCACCCCCGCCATCGTGCACCAGCAGTTGCCCTCGTCGTCCCAGGCGAGGTCGGGGTCGATGCCGTGCACGTCGGGCAGCAGGACCGGGTCGGACCACGCACCGGCCGGGTCGGTGGCGGTGAACACCATGTTGCCGCCACCGCGGCTGACGCTCGTGACGATCAGGTGGAACCGGCCGTCGTGGTGGCGCAGCGTCGGTGCGTAGATCCCGGCCGAGGACGGGGTTTCCGCCGTCAGCAGCAGCTGGCTGGTGCGGTCCAGCGCGTTGCCGATCTGCGTCCAGTTCACCAGGTCCCTGCTGTGGAAGACGGGGATGCCGGGGAAGTACTCGAAACTGGAGCACACCAGGTAGTAGTCCTCCCCGACCCGGCACACGCTCGGGTCGGGGTGCATTCCTGGGATCACCGGGGTGGTCACCGGGCAACTCCTCTGGTCGTGAGGCGGTACAGCACGGCAGAAGGCGTCGTCGGCAGGGTCACCACCAGTTCGCCGGCGTCCCACCGCGCGACCGCGGGACTGGCGGCCGGGTAGAGCACCTCGACGTCCACATCGGACAGACCAGGCAACGGCAGCGTCACGGTGTCCTCTCCGCCCCGGCGCCAGACGGTGAGATAGGTGGTGGACGAGGTGCTCATCGCTAGGGCGAGCCACGGGTCGTCCCAGCCGGGCAGGCCGAGCGGCCACGAGGGCACCGCGTGCGGCAGGTCCGCGCGGATCTCCTTGTAGACGGCCAGAGCCTCGTGCACGAGCGCCCGCGCCTCCGATTGGAGATCCGCGATCTTCCCGGACAGGTGGATCCGGCCGAGCAACGCGCTCGCCATGATGAAGGCGACCTCGTCGAGCGAGTCCTCCGGTTGCGGGTAGGCCCAGACCGCGCCCTGTTCCGGGGTGACCGCGGCCGGCGCGGAGACCGCGATCGCCGCGTAGCGGTCCAGGTTCTGCTGGTCGCTGGTGGACTGCACCTGCAACCGCGACAGCATCGCGTGGTCCATGCGCAGGCCGCCGGAGGCGCAGCTCTCCAGCACCAGGTGCGGATAGCGGTCCAGGACGCCGTCGAGCCAGTCGAGCAGGGCCCGGTTGTGCCCGAGCAGGCCGTCGGCCGGGGCCTCGCCGTCATGAGCACTCGTGCCCGAGCCGGGGTTGATGTTGTAGTCGAGCTTCAGGTACCCGGCGCCCCACTCCCCGACCAGGCGGTCCACCACCTCGTCCAGGTGGGCGCGGGCAGCCGGGTGGCGCAGGTCCAGGTTGTGCCGTCCGCAGTCGGAGACCCGCACCCCGTCCCGGCGGAAGAACGCCTCGTCCGGCAGGCTCCGCGCGAGCGGGCTGTCGACGCCGATGACCTCGGGCTCCAGCCACAGACCGGGAACCATGCCGCGCTCCCGGATGCGCGCCAGCACCTGCTCGAGACCGCCGGGAAAGCGGCTGCGGGACGGCTGCCACGCGCCGACGGTGCCCCACCAGCTCTCGCCCTCCTCGGCGTACCAGCCGGCGTCGATGACGAAGTACTCGGCGCCCGCGGCGGCCGCGGCGTCGATCAACGGCAGCAGCTTCGCCGTGGTGGGATCGCCCATCAGGCAGTTCATGTAGTCGTTGAAGATGACCGGCAGGCCCTCGTGGTCCGGGTGCGGCCTGCGGCTCGCGCGGCGGTAGCGGGTCAGCGCGGCGAACGCGTCGTTCGGCCCGCCATCGGCGCTGAACGCCACCGCCACGGGCACGGTGCGGAACTCGGCACCCGGTGCCAGCACGCGGTTCCAGCCGTGGTCGAGGTCGCCCGGCCCGGACAGCGCCACGTAGCCCGTGCCGTCGAGCTCACCGCACTCCCAGCTCCAGCCACCGCCGTTGTGCTCGATCTGCCACGCCCACGCCCGGCCGGTCGCGCGGTCTGTCAGACCGCCCATCGGCAGGTGGCCGCAGCTGGACCACACACCTCGTCCCGCGACGGTGAACGCGCTCTTGTGCCGATAGTCGGCGAGCCGTCCGTCCCGGTTCGGGGAGCTGAGCCGCACCGGCTGACGCCGCCATCGGCATTCGGCGTTCCAGTCGTTCTCCGCCCACAGCACGTCGGCGCTGTCCGGCGGCCCCGCCGTGAGACCGCCCAGAACGAGGGAGGTGACCGACTCCAGCCGCAGCGGACCACTCCCCTCGTTGCGCACCAGGACCTCGCCGCGCACCACGGGAATGCCGTCCGGCGAACGGTAGGTCACCTCGACGGCCAGGCCGCTCTCGTCGTCGTGCAGCTCAATGACGAGCACCTGCCAGTCCTTTTCGGACAGTGCCCGGTGCGACCGGTACCGCAAGTGCGCGCCGATCATGGTGTCGACGAGGCGGTTGCTGGACCAGTGCCGGCCGTGGTTCGCGGCGGTCACCTCCGCCAGCGGCAACGAGCTGCCGCGGCGGCGAACCTTGCCGTCAGCGACGTCGAACTCCCACGACAGCGCGTCGTGGCCCCAACGGATCGTGGTCACCGTGGTCCTTCCCGCAGCACGGCGCACCCGCCGGCCGGCAGTGCCTCCAGCGGCCCGCCCGTGAGCAGGTCGACTCCGGACAGGGAAACGGGTTCACTGCGGTGGTTGAGCACGAAGTGCCAGCGTCGGCCGTCCGCCGCCTCGCGCGTGACGGCTTCAACGCCGGCCGGCAGTCCGGGCAGCACCGGGCGCACACCGACGGAGTCCAGCAACCGCGCGACCAGTGCGGTGTAGTCACCTTCGGCGAGCTTGGTGGACAGGTACCAGCCCTCTCCCCCGCCGAAGCCGTACCGGGTGAGCGCAGGCGATCCGGCCAGCACGCCGTGGGTGTAGGCGACGACCGCTTCCGCACCGAGCGTCCGCACCGACTCGCTCCAGGCAGTGCCGTGCGAGCCGTCGGAGAGCGTGATCCGCTCGTCGCGCCGCAACGGCCGGTACTCCTCGACCTTGATGCCCAGCGCCTCGCGCAGCGGCGCGGCCGGGTAGCCACCCAGCCTGGCGTGCAGCCGGTCGTCCACGACGCCGCTGAAGTGCTGGACGAGCAACGTGCCGCCGTCGGTCACGTAGCGGCGCAGGTTCTTCGCGCCGCGGTCGGACAGCAGGTACAGCGCCGGTGCCAGGACGAGCCGAAACCTGCTCAGATCCTCTTCCGGATGCGCGAAGTCCACGACCACGCCCGCATCCCACAGCGCACGGTGTGCGTCCCTCAGTGCGGCGTGATAGTCCAGTTCGGACGATGGCAGGCCGTCCGAGTTCAACGCCCACCACGCGTCGGAGTCGTGCAGCACGGCCACGTGCGCCGTGACGGTCGAGCCCGCCAGCTCGGCGAGCCGGGCGACGGCCTCGCCGGTCGCGGTCACCTCGCGGAAGACGCGGCTGTCCGGCCCGGCGTGCGGCACCATCGCCGAATGCCACTGCTCGGCACCCGCTTTCGACTGGCGCCACTGGAAGAACAGCGCCCCGTCGGAGCCGCGTGCGATGTGGCCGATCGAGTGACGAAGGATCTCGCCCGGTTCCTTGGCCAGCGTCCGGCCCTGGTCGTAGACGGTGCTGGTGCCCTGTTCCATCAACAGCCACGGCCTGCCGCCCGCGAACGACCGGGCGCGGTCGGCGGTGAAGGCGGCCTGGGCGGCGGCGTCCAGGCCGGGCGCGGACGGGTAGAAGTCGATGGCGACCAGGTCGACCTCGCGTCCCAGCGCCCACAGGTCGATGTTCTGGTAGCCGGGCAGCATCATGTTGGTCGTCACGGGCCGGTCGCTGTGCGCGCGGATCGCGTCCCGCTGCTCCGAGTAGGCGGCGATCACCTCGTCGGAGCAGAACCGGCTGAAGTCCACCGTGAGGCCGGGGTTGCGGTGCCACTGGGTGGCGCGCGGTGGCAGGATCTGCTCCCAGCTGCCGTACCGCTGGCTCCAGAACGCGGTGCCCCACGACTCGTTGAGGGCGTCCAGCGAGCCGTACTTCGCGCGTAGCCAGACCCGGAACGCCGCGGCGGTGTGATCGCACCAGCACAACGTCACGTACTCGTTGTGCACGTGCCACAACGCCACCGCCGGGTGGTCGCCGTACCGTTCCGCGAGCGCGGCCGCGATGCGCCTGGCCGCGGCGCGGTAAGCAGGAGCGCTGATGCAGTAGGTGTCCCGGCTGCCGTGCATCAGCCTGGTGCCCTGCGGCGTGACCGGCATGGCGTCCGGGTGCGCGAGGGTGAACCACGGCGGCGGCGACGCGGTCGGCGTGGCGAGGTCGACGGCGACACCGTTGGCGTGCAAGCGATCCAGGTGCGCGTCGAGCCACGCGAAGTCGTACCGGCCCTCCTCCGGCTCCAGCAGTGCCCAGGAGAACACGCCGACCGTGGCCAGGTTGACCCCGGCCTCGCGCATCAGCTGGTCGTCCTCCTTCCAGACCTGCTCGTCCCATTGCTCGGGGTTGTAGTCGCCGCCGAACGCGAGGCCGCCCAACCGGTCTGCGATCACGGTTCCTCCCGCACGGGCAGAGTCACGCCGTCACGCAGGAAGAGCGGGATGCGCTCGATCGGCGCCGCGACGGCAACGGTCTGCCCGCCCTCGTGCTCCTCACCGGTCCACGCGTCGGTCCACCGGGCACCAGCGGGCAGGTAGACCTCGCGCTCACGGGCACCTGTCTCGGTGATCGGCGCCACGAGCAGGTCCGGGCCGAGCAGGAACGCGTCCTCGACCTCCCACGCCGCGGCGTCGCCGGGGAACTCCAGGAACACCGGCCGCATCGGCGGCACACCGGTCTCGGCGGTCGTGCGCATCTGCTCCAGCACGTACGGACGCAGGCGTTCTCGCAGGCGGAGGTGCGCGGCGAGGATCTCGTAGGCTTCCTCGCCGTACGACCAGACCTCGTTGGCCAGCCCGGTCATCGCGGGCTCCAGCACCTGCTCGTCGCCGCGGAAACCGTGCAGGCGGAACAACGGGCAGAAGGTGCCGTACTGGAACCAGCGCACGAGGACCTCGCGGTAGGCGGGGTCGTCCGGGTCACCGCCGTGGAAGCCGCCGATGTCCGTGGTCCACCAGGGGATGCCGGACATCATCACGTTGAGGCCGGCCTTGATCTGCGTGCGCAACGAGGCGAAGTCCGTGGCGATGTCACCGGACCACAACGCGGCGCCGTACCGCTGCGCGCCGGCCCACGAGGAGCGGTTGAGCGAGATGATCTCGGTCTCGCCGGCCGCCTTCAGTCCGTCGTGGACGGTCCGGGCGTTCTCGCGGGGATAGAGGTTGCCCACCTCCAGCCCGGGACCGGCGTGGTAGCGCAGGTTGTACTGGTGGCCCGGCTTGAGCTCGGGTTCACCGGCGTCCAGCCAGAAGACCTTGATGCCGAGCTCGTGGTAGCCGCGCCGGATGCGTTCCCACACGTACTCGCGGGCCTCCGGGTTGGTGGCGTCGTAGAACGCGACCTGGGCGGAGTAGGCGCCGAGTCCCTTGTCCGGCCAGTCGGCGTGCGCCATCGGCCCGAACTCCGTGCCGATGAAGAAGCCCTGGTCCAGCATCGGGTGGTAGTTCTCGCTGACCGGGCTCACCGACGGCCACACCGACACCATCAGCTTGACGCCCAGCTCGTCCAGCTCGCGCACCATCGCCGCCGGGTCGGGCCACTCGGCGGGGTCGAACTTCCACTCGCCGAGGTGCGTCCAGTGGAAGAAGTCGCAGACGATCACGGACAACGGCAGCCCGCGCCTCTTGTACTCGCGGGCGACCTCCAGCAGCTCCTCCTGGGTGCGGTAGCGAAGCTTGCACTGCCAGAACCCCGCGGCCCACTCGGGCAGTTCCGGCGCGTGGCCCGTCGCGTCCGCGTAGTTGCGCAGCACGTCGGCCGGCTGGCCCGCGGTGATCCAGTAGTCGATCTGGCGGGCACTGTCGGCGACCCAGCGCGTGCCGGTCTCGGCCAGCTCGACCCGGCCGATCGCGGGCGAGTTCCACAGCAACCCGTAGCCGCGGTCGGAGATCAGCAACGGGATGGTGACCTCGGCGTTGCGCTGGACGAGGTCGATGACCGCGCCCTTCTGGTCCAGCAGGCCGTGCGTGTGCTGACCAAGGCCGTAGAGCCGCTCGCCGGGGTAGGCGCGGAAACGCTGCTCCAGCCGGTGATGGCCGTTGCCGGTGGCGGTCGCGAGCCGCGGTCCGGGCCACCAGAAGTGGGCGGGCTGCTCGGCCAGCAGCTCGGTGCCGTCCTCGGTGCGCAGGAACGTCAGGCTGCCGGCGGACGCCCCGAGTTCGGGAGTCAGCTGGCCTTCGGTGCCCGCGTCGATCCGCACGGTCAGCTTGCCGTTGACCAGCGTCGCGTGGTGCTCGGCAATCTTGATCTCGGCGTCGCCGCCGGCCGGTGGACCGTCGAGCAACGCGCCCGGCAGATCCTCGAGCAGCGGACCACCGGGACTCGCTCGGACCCGGACGGCGTCCGGGCCCCACGGCTCGACGCGCAGGGTCTCGCCCTTGGCACGCCATTCGAGCGCGGTGCCGAGGTCTCGGAAGTACGTGGGCATGCGGCCGCTCCTCGCGGGTTGTCAGCGGTCAGGAGATGGCAAGGCTCGAAAACGTGATGCGGTCAGTTCTGGGAACCGGTGCGCGGCGCGGGTCCAGTGCTGGCCCGCACGGTCAGCTCCGGCGTGAGCAGGACCCGCTCGTCCACCGGCCGCTCCCCGGCTCCGGCCGCCGTGATCCGGCGCATGATCTGCTCGACGGCGACCCGGCCGAGCTCCTGCGCCGACCCCGTCACCGAGGTGAGCCGCGGCGCGAACTGCTCGGCGAGCTGCGCCTGGCAGAGCGCGATCACCGACGCGTCCTCGGGCACGATCCGCCCGCTGGAGCGCAGCAGCGTGAGCAACGGGCCGATCGCGCCTTCGTTCTGCACCACGAACCCGGTGGTCTCCGGCCGGTCGGCGAGGATGCGGGCGAGCGTGCCCGCCGTGCTTTCGTAGGTGCCGTCGCACGGTCTGTGCACGAACCGCAGGCCGCGCTGCTCCGCCCGTTCGCCGAAGCCGGTGAGCGTGCGTTCGGCGTAGCCCGCGTGCCGGGTGTAGACACCCGTGCCGTAGCCGATGAACGCGACCTCCCGGTGGCCGAGATCGGCCAGGTGGTCCGCGCACAACGCGCCCGCCTCCGCGAAGTCGTGGTCCACACAGGACAGTCCGCCGGGATCGTCCGGCAGGCCGATGAGCGCGGCCTGGATCCCGCGCGACTGCAACACCGGGATGCGCTGGTCGTCCAGCTCGACGTCCATCAGGATCAGGCCGTCGGCCAGGCCGCTGGCTCCTATCCGGCGCACCCCGGCAGGGCCCTCGTCGTTGGTGATCAGCAGGACGTCGTAGCCGTGCTGCCGGGCGGCGGTGGTGACCGCGATGGCGATCTCCATCATCACCGGGACGTACACGTCGGTGCGCAGCGGCACCATCAGCGCGACGATGTGCGATCGCCGCGCGGCCAGGGCCCGCGCGCCGGCGTTGGGGTGGTAGCCGAGCTCCTGCACGGAGCTCTCCACCCGGCGCTTGGTCTCGGCGGAGATCGCGCGCTTGCCGCTCAGCACGTAGCTCACCGTGCTGGACGACACGCCCGCGTGCCTGGCCACGTCGGCAATGGTCACCATGAATGTTCAGCCCTTGATAGCGCCGGTCAGGACACCCGTGCGGAAATGCTTCTGCACGAACGGATAAACGATGAGCAACGGAACGAGCGTCAGCACCACCACGGCCATCTGCAGCGCCAGCGGTGCCGTCTGCGAGAACTGGTCACCGAAGCCGCTGTTGACCGAGCCCGGCATGCCGTTGCCGCGGTTGACGTAGGTGAGGAGCACGTACTGCAACGGCCACTTCTCGCTGTCCGTGGGCATGTACAACATGACGTTGAAGAACGAGTTCCAGTAGCCGACGCCGTAGAACAGCGCCATCACCGCGGTCACGGCCCGCGAGGTCGGCAGCACGATCGACCACAGGATCCGCCAGTCCCCCGCGCCGTCGATCCGCGCCGCCTCGATCAGGTCGATCGACGTGCTCGAGTAGAACGCCCGCAGGATCAGGATGTTGAAGACCGACACCGCGGTCGGCAGGATCAGCGCCCACCACTCCCCGTAGCCACCGAGCCCGGTGACCACCAGGAACGTCGGGATGAGGCCGCCGTTGACGAACATCGTGATGATCAGCAGCATCAGGATGAAACGGTGGCCGAGCGACCGCGACCGCGACAGGCCGTAGGCGCACATGACCGAGACCACCATCGACACGAGCGTGCCCACCGCCGTGATGCCGAGGCTCACCAGCAACGCGCTGCGCACCGTGGAGTCCGCCAGCATCACCCGGTAAGCCTCGAACGTGATGTCGGTCGGCCAGATGACGAGGCCGCCCGCACGGTTGATCGCGGCCTGGGTGGACAGGCTGGTCACCACGATGATCCACAACGGCACCAGCATGACCAGCATGACCCCGCCCAGGGTGATGCCCTTGGCGGCCTGGCCGGCCACAGTCGGTGGTTCCTCCCAGGCCGGGCGCTCGTTCTTCCGCTTCTGGCGAACCGCTTGCACCGCAAGAGGTTTCGCGACCGTGTCGCCACTGGTGCGTTCGATTGCGAGTGTCATTTCCGGTACAACCCGTCTTCGCCGAAGGCGTGCGCCAGCTTGTTCGCACCCCAGATGAGCAACAACGAGATGACGCTCTTGAACAGACCTGCCGCCGCGCCGTAGCTGTAGTCGCCGGTGGCAATGCCGTAGTAGAACGAGAAGGTGTCCAGCACTTCGGCCGTGTCGTGGCCGACGGCGTTGCGCTGGATGAGGAACTGCTCGAACCCGACGGTCAGCGCGTTGCCCAGACGCAGCACCAGCATCAGCACGATGACGGCCCGCAGGCCGGGCAGCGTGATGTGCCACAGCCGTCGCCACCGGCCCGCTCCGTCGGCCGCCGCCGCCTCGTAGAGGTCGGTGTTGATGGCGGCGAGCGCCGCCAGGAACACGATGATCCCCCAACCGGCTTCCTTCCAGATCACCTGCGAGGTGACCAGCAACGCGAAGGTGTCCGGGTTGGTCATGATGTCCCAGGTACCGATGTCGTTGCTGCGCAGGAACTGGTTGAGAGCGCCGGCGCCGCCGAGCATCTGCTGGAAGATCGTGATCGCCAGCACCCACGAGAAGAAGTGCGGCAGGTACACGACCGACTGGAAGAAGTTGCGGATCCGCTGCGACAGCACCGAGTTGAGCAGCAACGCCAGCGCGATCGGGACCGGGAAGAACAGGATGAGCTGGACGAAGCTCAGGTAGAGCGTGTTCTTCAGCGCTCCCCAGAACAGCGAGTCGCCCAGCAGCCGCTCGAACTGGTAGAGGCCCGCCCAGGTGCTCTGCCAGACCCCGGCCAGCGGGTCGTACTCCTGGAACGCGGTGGCGAGCCCGAACAACGGCACGTAGTTGAAGACCACCAGGAGGACGACCGCGGGCAGCGTCATCAGGATCAGCGACCGGTCACGCCGCAGCCTGATCCGCCAGCTCAGCTTCGCCGGTCGCCCCGCGCGATCTGATCGGAGGGTGGTCACTGTCCCGTACCGTGCTTCTGCAGGACGTTGTCGTTCGTCCACTGGATCAGCCGGTCACCACCGCCGCTGGACTTCCAGTTCGCGACGGAGTCCTTGAGGTCCTGGATCGACTTCTTGCCGTGGATGACGTCCTTGAGCGTGTCCTCGACGGGCTGCGCGGCCTCGGCCGTGGCCTGTGCCGACGGCATGCTGATGTTCATGCTCCAGAAGACCGGCTTGGCCATCGCCTTCACGTTGGCGGCCTGCCAGGCGGCGAGGTCCTTGGTGACGATGTCCCCGTTGGGGTTGTTGATGGCGGCAGGGGCCGAGGCCAGGAACGGGTAGGTCTTCGCCTGGACCTCCTTCTGGCCGGCCTCGGTGGGCGTCGGCACGCCGTCCTTCATCGTGAAGTGGGTGCCCTCGACGCCGAAGTTGACCATCGTGTACTCGGCCGAGCCGAACGGCGCGGCCAGGTAGTTGGCGACGGACAGCAGTTCCTCGATCTGCTCGGGCTTCAGGTTGGCGTTGAGATAGCTGACGATGTTGGTGGCCGGGTTCAGGTCGACGCGAGGCGCGCTCTTCCCGTCCGCGGCGAAGAAGTTGAACGCGCCGCGCCGGAAGTTCGGGTTCGCGGCCTGGCCCGACTGGAGGTCGGCGAGGTTCCACACGCCCAGTCCGCCGCCGGAGATCAGGGTCTTGCCGCTGTAGAACCGGGTGTTGCCACCGGCGTTGTCGCCCGCCAGCGCGTCGGGGTGGATGTAGCCGGCGACCGCGAGCTTGCGGTGCCAGTCGGCCGCGTCCAGGAACTCCTGCGTCTCGAACAAGTGAATGAGTTTCCCGTTGTCCACCTTCCACTTCAGCGGTGCGCCGAAGGCGGTGTAGAAGTACCGGTACACGTCGTCGAACGCCCAGACGCCGCCCTTGGCGTCGGTGAGCTCCTTGCCGAGGTTCATCAGGTCGTCGGCGGACTTCACCTGGTCGGCGGTGATGCCCTTGGCGTCGAGGATGTCGCGTCGGTACATGATGGCGCCGGCGACCCCGCAGCCCGTCGCGAACGACGGGATTCCATACAGCTTGTCGCCCCACGCGCCGGCCCGCCACGCGGCGGACGGGATGGCCGCCAGGTTGGGGTACTTCTTGATGTTGTCGCCGGACAGGTAGGGCGTCAGGTCCGCGAGCTGGTTCCCGACCAGGCCGGCGGTGTTGAAGGCCGGGTTCCACCAGCCCGGCAGATTGATCCAGTCGGGCAGCTTCTTCGCCGCGGTCATCGTCGGGATGATCGTGTTGTAGTTGTTGCCGTCCGCGGGCTTCATGTCGAGCGTGACACCCAGGGCCTTGTTCATGGCCTGGTAGAACGAGTTGTCGGCCGGCGGGATGGTGCCCCACAGCGGCGTCACCGCCGAGTACCTGCCGCCCTTGCCCGGCACGCCGGACACGGTGGCCGGCCTGTTCGCCGGGTAACCGAGGAAGCCGGGGTCCGTCAGCACGTCGGGGCCACCCGCCACGGAGGGGATGTCCGGCTTGATCGAGGTGTTCGGCACGTAGGCGGGCAGCACGGCTTTCAGCCCGGACTCCGAGTTCACGCCGGCCCGCTGTGGACCGCCCCCGCCGCAGGCCGACAGCAGCGGCCCCATCGCGACAAGTCCTGCGGCCGAGACGGCGGCGTTCAGGAAGCTTCTGCGGTTCAACTCGTTGCCCATGGCGGAACCCGATCCTTCGTCGTCGAAGTGTCGAAGCGCTTAAACAGATGTCGGGCAGATTAGTGACGCAGCTCGCATGAAACAAGACCGTTGACAGCGGAAACCCAGGCGTGCCACCGTCGAAACGCTTCGCCGCTAGCTCCGACCTGAGGGGTTACCACGTGGTTTCCGAGTCCGTGTCCGCTGCCGAGCGGCTGCCGTTCCGCGACCCCGCGCTGTCGTTGCGGAAGCGCATCGACGATCTGCTCGGGCGGCTCACGCTCGACGAGCGGGTCGCGATGCTGCACCAGTACTCCCCTGCCGTGCCGCGGCTCGGCGTCGCCGCGTTCCGCACCGGGAGCGAGGCGCTGCACGGCGTCTCGTGGCTGGGTGTCGCCACGGTGTTCCCCCAGGCGGTCGGCCTGGGCGCGACCTGGGACGAGGAGCTGGTCCGCGAGGTCGCCGAGGCCACCTCGGTCGAGCTGCGGGCGTTCCACTACCACCGCCCGACCGCCGTCGGCACGGGCACCAACAGCCTGCAGGCGTGGGCGCCGGTGCTGAACCTGCTGCGCGACCCGCGCTGGGGCCGCAACGAGGAGGGCTACTCCGAGGACCCGGTGCACACCGCGCGCCTCGGGGTCGCGTTCTGCCGCGGTCTGATGGGTGAGCACGACCGCTTCCTGCGCACGGCCCCCGTGCTCAAGCACTTCCTGGCCTACAACAACGAGGACGACCGCTGCACCACCTCCTCCGGGCTGCGTCCGCGCGTGCTCCAGGAGTACGACCTCGCCGCCTTCCGGCCTGTCGTCGAGTCGGGTGCCGCCACCGGCGCCATGGCCGGCTACAACCTGGTCAACGGGCGTCCGTGCCACGTCAGTCCGCTCATCGAGACGGAGCTGCGCCGCTGGGCCGAGGCGACCGGCCACGAGCTGTTCGTGGTGAGCGACGCCGAGGCACCGTCCAACCTGGTCGATCCGGAGCACTACTTCGACGACCACGCCGAGTCCCACGCCACCGCCTTGAAGGCCGGCATCGACAGCTTCACCGACCACGGCCAGGACAGCGACGTCCCGGTCGGCCGGTTGCGCGAGGCACTGGACCGCGGCCTGATCGACGAGTCCGATGTGGACCGCGCGGTGCGCAGGCAGCTCGAGATCCGGTTCCGGCTCGGCGAGTTCGACCCCGACCTCGACCCCTACGCCGGCATCGGCCAGGAGGTCATCGACTGCCCGGAGCACCGTGCGCTCGCGCTGCGGTCCGCGACCGAGTCGGTGGTGCTGCTGCGCAACACCGGCCTGCTGCCGCTCGACGCGGCACGCACCCGGCGGATCGCGGTCATCGGCCCGCTCGCCGACACGTTGTGCGAGGACTGGTACAGCGGCACGCTGCCGTACCAGGTCACGGTCGCCGACGGGTTGCAGGCGGTGCTCGGCAACCGCGACGGCGAGGTGATCGTCGAGGAGGGCGCCGACCGGATCGCACTGCGCTCGCGCACCAGTGGTGAGCTGCTGGGCAAGACCCCGTTCGACGTTTTCGACTGGGGTCACAGCGTGCTGACCTTCCGGTCGGTCGAGAACGGGCGGTACCTGAGCCTGAAGCGCGAGGACGACTCGCTGGTCGCCGACCAGGCGCAGATCAAGAGCTGGGACGTCTGCGAAACGTTCCGCCTGGTGCCGGCGGGCGACTCCGTGCTGGTCCAGAACGTGCTGACGGGCCGGTACGCCGTCGTGGATCCCGTCGACGGCCGGGTGAGCGTCACCGCGGAAACGCCGGAGACCGCCGAACGCTGGGAGCGCGAACTGCTGCGCGACGGCACCGAGGCGGCACTGGCCGCCGCCATCTCGGCGGACATCGCGGTCGTCGTGCTCGGCAGCCACCCGCTGATCCACGGCCGCGAGACCGAGGACCGAGCCGGCATCGCGCTTCCCGACGCCCAGGAGTCGCTGCTGCGCGCCGTCGCGAACGTCCGCAAGGACACCGCCCTGGTCGTCATGAGCAGCTACCCCTACGCCCTGGACTGGGCCGACGAGCACCTGCCCGCCGTGGTGTGGACCTCCCACGGCGGGCAGGAAACAGGCAGGGCGGTCGCCGCCGTCCTGTTCGGCGAGGCGGAACCGGCCGGGCGGCTGCCGCAGACGTGGTACCGCGGCGACGACGAGCTGCCGCACCCGCTCGACTACGACGTCATCAAGGCCGGCTGGACGTACCAGTACCACCGGGCCGCGCCGCTGTACCCGTTCGGGCACGGCCTGTCCTACACCGAGTTCGCCTGCCGCGACCTCGTCCTGTCCTCGGCCACCGTGACCCAGGACGGCGCGGTCGACGTGTCGGTGACGCTGACCAACACGGGAGCCCGCGGCGGCAGCGAGGTCGTCCAGCTCTACGTCCGCGCGCTGGACGCCCGCTACGAGGCGCCCCTGCTGCGGCTCGCGGACTTCCGCAAGGTCCGGCTCGCCGCCGGGGAGAGCCAGGTGCTGGACTTCCGGCTGACTGCCGACCAGCTCGCCCACTGGGACGTCGCGACCGGCGCCTTCACCGTCGACCCCGGCGGCTACGAGGTGGTCGTCGGCCGGTCCGCCGGAGACGTCGTGCTCACCGCACCGCTGACGGTGACCGGACCGGCCCCGGCCCCACGCGCCGGTGTCGACCGCCAGGTGCTCGCCGTCGACTTCGACGACTACGAGGGCGTGACGCTCGTCGACGCCACCCGCACGACCGGTGACGCGGTCACGCCGACCGACCCCGCCTCGCCGGCGACGCTGTGGTTCCGCTCGGTCGACCTGTCCGGTGCGGTTCAGGTCGAGGCCGACCTCGCCTGCGCTGATCCCGAGGCACGACTGGAGTTCTGGACCGGCGAGGAACTGCTGGCCGCGATCCCGGTACCGGTCACCGGACACCGCTACACGTGGACGACCGCGTCAGCCGCGCTGGCGGCACCGGTCGCAGGGGTGCACGACCTGCGGGTGACCTTGCACGGCAGTTTCCGGCTGACCGCCTTCCGGTTCTCGTCGGCCGTCTGAGACCGGTGGCCCGCCTTCCGGCGGTGGCGGGCCACCACCTTTGCCGCCAGGCCTGGTTCGGCCTGGCTGAGACCGGTGGCCCGTCGCTGGCGGGAGACGGGCCACCACCCTCCTGCCAAGCCGCACCACGCCTGGCTCAGACCGGCAGCCCTCCACCGGCGGGGACGAGCCGCCACCTTTGCCACCAGGCCACACCGGGTCTGGCTGAGACCGGTGGCCCGCCACTGGCGGGAGGCGGGCCACCACCTCTTTCTCCCGCATCTCCAAGGAGCGCCTCGATGCCCCTGACGGACCTCCCCCTCGACGAGCTCACCGGCTACCGCCCGGACCTGCGGCCACCGCAGGACTTCGACGCGTTCTGGGACCGGACGCTCGCCGAGTCCCGCGCCGCCGGCGGTGCGGTGAAGGCCGACCGGGTCACCGAACGGCACCTGCTGCGCACGGTCGAGGTGGACGACGTCCGCTTCCCCGGCTGGAACGGCGAACCGGTGGCCGCGTGGCTGCTGCGGCCCCGTGATGCCGAGGGCCCGTTGCCCGTCGTCGTCACCTACATCGGCTACTCCGGCGGCCGCGGCCTGCCCACCGACCACCTGTTCTGGTCCGCGGCCGGGTACGCCCAGCTCGTCGTCGACAGCCGCGGCCAGGGCCACGACACCCCGGACCAGGACGCGGGCGCCGGCACGCAGTGGGCCAAGGGTTTCATGACCCGTGGCATCGACTCCCCCGAGAACTACTACTACCGGCGGCTCATCACCGACTGCGTCCGCGCCGTGGACGCGGTCGCCGAACTGCCCGGCCTCGACCGGGACCGGGTGATCGTCGCGGGTGGCAGCCAGGGCGGCGGGCTGACGATCGCCGTCGCCGGACTGACGCGGGTTGCGGCGGCCCTGCCGGACGTGCCGTTCCTGTGCCACTTCCGGCGGGCGGCGGAGGTGTGCGGGGAAGGCCCCTACGTCGAGCTCGCGGAGTACCTGCGCTGGCACAGCAGGCACGGCGTGGAACCGGCCTTCGCCACGCTGTCCTACTTCGACGGTGTCCACTTCGCGCAACGGGCGACCGCGCCCGCGTTGTACAGCGTCGGGTTGATGGACCCGATCTGCCCACCGTCCACTGTGTACGCAGCCTTCAACCACCACGCGGGCGAGGACCGGACCATGACGGTGTGGCCGTTCGCCGACCACGGCGGCGGACACGGTTCGAACTCGGTCGCGCAGCTGGAGTGGCTGCGCGAGCGAGGTCTGGCACCGGAAGCGCGGTGATCACCTGAGGAACTCGCCGATCGCCGACCGCGGGTCACCGGAGCGGACCAGCGCCTCACCGACGAGCACGACGTCCGCGCCCCACCCGCGGTACTCGGCGACGTCCTCCGGACCTGTCACACCCGACTCGGCGACCCGGACAGCTCCAGCCGGCAGGTGAGGAGCCAGCTTCTGGAAGACCGCGCGGTCGACGTCGAGCGTGGTCAGGTCGCGGGCGTTGACCCCGATGACCTCCGCGCCCAGCTCGGCCGCCCTGGCCAGCTCGTCCTCGGTGTGCACCTCGACCAGTGCGGTGAGCCCGAGCTCGCGAGCCAGGCCGTGCAGCTCCTCCAGCAGCCCGCCGGGCAGCGCGACCACCATCAGCAGCGCGAGATCGGCGCCCCAGGCCCGTGCCTCCCACAGCTGGTACGGCGTGACGATGAAGTCCTTTCGCAGCACCGGGACGCCGACTCGGGCGCGGACGGCGGCCAGGTCGTCGAGCGAACCGCCGAACCGGCGCTGCTCGGTGAGGACACTGATCGCCGCCGCGCCACCGGCCGCGTACTCCGCGGCCAGTGCGGCCGGGTCGGCGATCGCGGCCAGCTCGCCCTTGCTGGGACTCTTCCGCTTCACCTCGGCGATGATCGATACGCCGGGCGAGCGGAACGCCGGCACCGGATCCAGTGCGGGCGGCGCGTCCGCGGCGCGTGCCTTCAGTTCCGCGAGCGGTACCGCGCTCTGCCTTTGCGCCAGATCCTCGCGAACACCGGCCAGGATTCCGTCCAGCACCGTCACGGTCACGCCCTCTCGTCGTAGGTGATCACCTCCACCTTGCCCGACGAACGGCGCCGCCCGCCGGTGACCCCGGCGGACGGCGTGCCCAAAACGTCAGCCGCCCGAGACGGAGAAGCTGTTGGTGTTGAAGTTCAGGCCACCACTGGACGACGTGATCTCGTAGCCGAACTGCACCGCGCCCACCGTGACGTCACCGAACCAGCCGCGGGCGCGGATCCAGTTCATCACCGCCTTGATGTCCACGGTGCCGGACCCGGTGTTGGACGTGCGCACGAACGAGAACACCGCGTTGTGCCCGTTGGAGCCGCGGTGGACGTTCCAGGTGTGGCCGCCCACGGTCGCGGTGGCCTCCTGGGGGCCGATCGGGCCGACGGGGCCGACCTTGTTCATCCACAGCATGATCTCGTAGGCGTTGTTGTCGGCCCAGATGTCGTAGGCGGTCGTGTAGGCACCGGCGTTCGGGTAGGAGACGTTGAAGCTGCTGGACAGGCTGCCGATCGAGCTCAGCCTGCGGTTCACCATCTTCTCCGCGTGCGGGTACGACTTGATCCCGCCGGTGTTCGGGTGGTTCGCCCAGACACCCCAGTTGCTGTAGGAGTTCGCCCAGACCGTCTGCGGGCCGTAGCCGTTGCCCCAGATGTTGTTGCGCACCGTGTAGCCGCCGTTCGACCAGGTACCCCACCTGTCGGAGGAGCTCCACGCCGCGGCCTGCGCCGGACCGGTTCCCAGCGAGACCGTCAGCACGGCCGCCATCGCGAGAATCAGCGCACGAACGAACCTGTTCATTGCACACCCTTTCCGCACGTCGTTGAACGGAATCCGCGCCGCCCGGCGTCGAAGCGGTTCGCCTGATGAAGCTGACAGTGAAGCTAACATCGAACAAATCGAATGCAACAGGGCCCGGAATTCGACGCATTTGCCGCCGAAGTATCGAAATCGAAACGCTTCAACGAGCCCGTGCCCTGACCAGGCTCATCTGGCCGTACTCTCAGGCACCCCGCGCGCACTACGATGATCGCCACCTGCAGGCGCGACGCGAGGGGCGGGCATGATCACAATCAAGGAGGTCGCCCGCCACGCCGGCGTGTCGATGAGCACCGTGTCGTACGTGCTCAGCGGAAAACGCAGCATCTCGGGCGAGACCAGACGCCGCGTCGAGCAGAGCATCGCCGCACTCGGCTATCACCCCAACGCCGGTGCGCGTGCGCTCGCCTCCAGCAAATCGCAGGTGCTCGGCCTGGTCGTACCGCTGCGCTCCGGCGTGAACATGCCGGTGATCATGCAGTTCGTGGCGTCGATCGTGAGTGCCGCGCGCGACTACGACTACGACGTGCTGCTGCTGACCAAGGAGGCCGGCCCCGGCGAGGCCCACCGGGTCACCGCCAGGTCCATGGCGGACGCGATCATCCTGATGGACGTGGAGAGCGACGACCTGCGCATCCCCGAACTGCGCACGGTCGAGGCGCCGGTGGTCCTGCTCGGCATGCCCGACGACCACGAGGGACTGAGCTGCGTCGACCTCGACTTCGCCACGGCCGGCCGGCAGATGGCGGGTCACCTCGCCGATCGCGGGCACCGTTCGATCGCGCTGATCGGCTCGCCGCCCGCCGTGTACGAACGCGGCACCAGCTACGCCGCCCGGCTGCTGGAGGGGTTCCGCAGCGAGGCCGCCAAACGGGACGTGCGCGCCTCGGTGCACCCGTGCGCCCCCGGCTACGACGCGGTCGCGAAGTGCCTGGACCAGGCGCTCGCTCCCGAGCACGGCACCACCGGACTGGTCGTGCACAACGAGGCCGTCCTCGGCCCGCTGCTGCTCGAACTGCGGCGCCGGTCGCTCGACGTGCCCGCCGACCTGTCGGTGATCACGCTGTGCCCGGACGACGTGGCGGAGAGCCTGCCCGTTCCCCTCACCTCCATCGCCGTGCCGGCGCAGGAGCTCGGGACGATCGCCGTCGAGATGGTGATGGCCCGCCTGACGGAGGAGCACGCGCCGGAGGTCCGGTTGCTCCAGCCCCGGCTCACCGATCGCGGCAGCACCTCGCGCCGCTGACAACGATTTCCCCTCGGCGTTCGACTGCATTCGATTCGAACGGCGTCGAATGCCGCCCCGTGACGTTTACGCGAAAGTGCTTCCGCATTGCTCCGCGGCGTCGTAGCCTGCCGAAACCAAGATCAGCCGTTCGGCCGTACACCTCTTGGTTCGATCGCCGCCGCCGGGGGAACGATGAGACGTGCAAGACCCGTCAGCTGGTTGGTGGCCGCAGTCGTCGTGGTGGCCAGTGCCGCGAGCTCGTGCGCCGGCGACGACCGGCCACCGCAGGTACCTCCGACGACGTCAACTCCCGAGGTCCCGATCATCGAACCTCCCGCCCAGACGGAGCCCGTCACCGTCCAACGCGTCACCGACGTGCGAACGGTGCAGCTCTCCGACGGCGCGGACATGACCGTCAAAGGCCTTGCCGCACCGGACGGGTGCTGGGCCGAAGCCGCCACCGCGTTCGCCAAGACCATGCTGCTCGAGAAGCCGGTGGAACCCACGTCGGCGGGATCGCTGCGGCTCGCGGACGGCACCGACTACGCGCTGCTCGCCGTCGAGCTCGGCATGGTCCGCAGCGAAACGGCCGACGACCGCGCGCTGCAGGAGGCCGAGCGGACCGCCTCGGCCAAGAAGCTCGGCCGCTGGGGACCACCCTGCGTGCAGCCGGCCAACCCCACCCCGGCGCCGCCGACGCCCGCTCCTGCACCGAAACCGGTCACCGGCTGCTCCGTCGACTACCGCGTCACGCACACCTGGCCGGGCGGGTTCCGCACCGACCTCACCATCCGCAACACCGGCGACGCCGAGATCACCGGCTGGACGTTGCAGTGGAAGTTCGCCAACGGGCAGAAGGTGTCGGAGATGTGGAACGCGACGCTGAAGCAGTCCGGCCAGGACATCTCCGCGACCGCCATGCCGTACAACCAGACGATCGCCAAGGGCGAGTCGCAGCTGATGGGGTTCACCGGCACCAGCACGGGCACCAACACCGCCCCGAACGCCTTCAGCCTCAACGGACACGCCTGCAAGCTCGGCTGACCCTCGGCTGACGCGGCTCAGCCGGCCGCGACGATCCGCCACTGCTGGTTGACGCTGTTGCTGTCGCCCCACTGACCGAGGTTCGCGGACGTCGACGTGCGGCCCATGCCGTCCAGGTACAGGCCGGTGGCGCGGTTGCGGATGCGCACGTCGTTGCCCCTGCTCTTGCCGGTCACGACCATCCACTGCTGGCTCGTGGCCCCGCTGCCGGCGCGCTGGCCCACGTCGGTGCCGTTGGCCGTGCTCCCGAGACCGTCGAGGTACAGGCCGGTGACCACGTTCTTGAGCCGTACGTGGGAGCCGGTGTTCTCGACGAGCCACCGCTGGCTCGTGCTGGTGCCGCCGGTGCCCTGGCCTGCCGGCGCGGCGGTGGTCCTGCCCAGGCCGTCGACGTACCAGCCGGTGCCGATGTTGCGGATCTCGACCGCGGTGCTGCCGCCGTCGCCGACGCCCCACGCGTACCGCAACTGCTGCAGGCCGGACGGATTCACCAGTGACAGCGCGATGTTCGCTCCGGTACCCGTCTTGCTCGTCATGCTGTACCAGTCGCCGTCGCGCAGGCCGGGCCAGTACACGCTGCCCATCCCGAGGCTGCGCAGTTTCGCGCTCACGCCCCGGACGTAGTCGGCCATGTACGACCCGCTCGGGATGCTGTAGTCGATCGCGTCGAAGTACACGCCGTTCTTGGTGCCCGGCCCCATGGCACCGCCCCACTCGGTGGCGATCGTGCGACTGGCGTGGTTGCCGATGTAGCTCGCGATGTGGTTCGCCCACTCGGTTTCGCTCTCGTAGCCGGCGAAGAACGAGTAGTCGTGCACCGCGAGCAGCGTGCCGTTCAGCCTGCTGTCGTTGCCGACCGCCGGCACGTTCTGGGCGAGGCCGGCGCCGTCGAGGATCACCCTGCCGCGCGGCACGGTCGAGTACCTGTTGAGCCAGCCGAAGTACATGTTGTTGAGGTCGGTCGTGCTGTAGCCGTGCGGCTCGTTGATGACCTCGAAGTAGGCGTTCGGGTGTCCGCCGTACTTCGCGATGACCTTGTCCCACATCTGGTTGAACGCGGTCATGTTCGGCGGCCTGCCACCGGTGTGCGCCCAGTACGCGAAGATGACGTTGCCCTTGCCGAGCGCGGTGTCGATGGCGCCGGTGTAGGTGCCCCAGTAGTTCGCCACGGTCGGCTCGTTGACCGGGATCCGCACCGTGTTGGCGCCGGTGATCGAGTACAGCTGGCCGACCACGCGGTCCGCGACGGCGGCCGCCGACGAGTAGGTGTCCGACGCGGTGAGCCCGGACGGGTAGAGCACGCCGTTGACGAAGTTGTCCCGCTGGTCGGCCCAGTTCACGCCCCGGAACTGGGCGGTGGAGGCCTGTGCCGGCTGCGCGGTGCCGGTGATCAGTCCGGCGACGAGCAACACCGGGGCCATGAACGCGGTAAGCGCTTTCCATCGACGACTCATCGGATGCTCCACTACAGTGTGTCGCTCATCGTGACCGGTCGAACGCGGGCCGTGCCCGGCGGTTCATGAGAGCAGCCGGGCAAAGCGGGCGTCAAGCAGATGAGCATGCTTATCCGCCAGTTCGCCCACCGGCCTGATCACCGTCCTGGACAGGTTCGATTCGGCGTTCGATGGTTTGTCCTGCTCGTTCGACGCGCATGTATCCTGGTTCGACGGACGCAAAAGTCGTACTCATGAAGGAGCCGCCTCGGTGGATGCCGAAGCCGCGTACGCGCCGCCCGCCGGCTACCGGCCGGGCTACGAACTCGTCGCCGAGCGGATCCTGCAGCTCATCGCCGAACTCGAACTGCGCCCCGGCGACCGCATGCCGACCGAGAACGAGCTGGCCGGCCGGATGGGGACCAGCCGGACCGTCGTGCGGGAAGCGGTGAAGATCCTCTCGGCGCTCGGCAGGGTGCGCGCGCACAAGGGCCGCGGCCTCTACGTGGCCGACGACGAGGGCATGCTCGGATCGTCGCGGTGGGGCGGTTTCTTCCTGCCCACCGACCTCGATCACGTCTACATGCTCTTCGAGTTCCGCCGGGTCCAGGAGACCGCGGCGGCCCGGTACGCCGCGACTCGCGCGACCCCGGCCGAGCTGCGCGCCATCGAGGTCGCCGCGGACCTGTGCGCGGAAGGCCACGTCACGGAGCAGGCGCCGCTGTTCGACCGCGGCGACGACGACTTCCACCTGGCCATCGCCACCGCCTCGCACAACCAGTTCCTGGTCGCGGCGGTGCGCGAGGCCCGTCGCCTGCAACGCCAGTCCAACATCATCGGCCTGCACGGTTCCGTCGGCGACCACGCCGCGGAGGCGGTGCAGGAGCACGCCGCGATCTACCGGGCCATCCGCGACGGCGACGAGGACGCGGCCGCCGCAGCCGCCGCCGTGCACGTCGACCGGACCCTCGAGGACTACCGCCGGGAGATCCAGCGCCGCGTCTTCGGCTGATCTGGACCGCTCTTCCGGATGTGTGCTACAACCTTCCGGGTGCTCGGTGTGATGTGTCGCACACGTGCCGGAATGCCGTGAGCGCGAAATCTCTGACTGTCCACTGAGGACCAACCGTGGTGCCGCACCGCCGCTGGCACACCGGGCGTACCCGCACGGCCGGCGTGCCCCCACGCCGGAGAGCTCGGATGAACTCGCCTTCACGAAATGAGGGTTGCGATGTTCAGGAGTCCACCCCTGCGACGGCGGCGCAGATCGACGCCGGTCGCCCAGCGGCACCTCGGCGAATCCGCCGAACCAGACGCCGTGCTCGTCCGACGGCAACTACAGCAAGAAGCAGGCGTGCACCGCAGTGCTCGACGCGCCGAACGGCAGCGGCAGTGGTGGCGGCAGTGGAGTGCTGCGTGCCGTGGTCACCACCACCTCCCCACGCAAACCAACTCCCCCCGCTGACCGGCTAGGAGACGTACGTTGTCCAGCACACCAGACGCGCCTCAGCCGGCCCGCCGACGCATCATCCGCCGGCGCACGCTGCTCGGCAGCGGGCTGGCAGCGCTGGCCGCTCCCGCACTCGGCAGGCCTGCGACGGCAGAAACCACTGCCGCACCAGGAGAAGTCAAAGCCGCGGCCTGGGTCGACCCGCCCAACGGCTACCCCGAGTGGAACAACAACATCGCCTACTTCCAGGTCAACTCCCAGCCGGCGCACGCCACGTTCATGCCGTACGCCGACCTCCAGCAGGCGCTGGCCGGTGACCGCACGAACTCGCCGTTCCGGCTCGACCTGACCGGCACCTGGAAGTTCAAGCACGTCAACCGGCACGCGGACCGCGACCAGAACTTCTGGCGCACCGACTACAACGACACCACCTGGGCCAACCTCCCGGTGCCGTCGAGCTGGCAGCTGCACGGCTACGACAACCCGATCTACGTCAACGTGACGTATCCGTGGTGGGGCAACAACGGCCAGAACGAGAACACGCAGCCACCGTTCGCGCCGTCACGAGTCAGCCCGGTCGGTCAGTACCGCAGGACGTTCACGCTGCCGCCCACGTGGCAGGGGCGCCGGGTGCAGATCCACTTCGAGGGCGTCAAAGCCGGGTTCTACCTGTGGGTCAACGGCACGAAGGTCGGGTACCGCGAAGGCTCGTACACGCCGTCCGAGTTCGACATCACCGACCACGTCCGCGCGGGGTCGAACCTGCTCGCGGTCGAGGTCTTCAAGTTCCCGGACGGGGACTGGCTCGAGGACCAGGACATGATCCGGCTGTCCGGGATCTTCCGGCCGGTCTGGCTCTACTCGCTCCCGCCCGCGCACCTGCGCGACTTCACGATCACCACGCCGTTGCGGGACAACTACATGAACGCGGATCTCGCGCTGGCGGTGGTCGTGCGCAACAGCGGCGGCCAGCAGCCGGGCACGTTCACCGTGGAAACCCAGCTGTACGACCACAACCGCCAGCCCGTGTGGCCGGAACCGTTGCGGATCCCGGTGAACTCACCGGCGCCGGGTCAGGAGACGACCGCGCGCGGCTCGAAGGCGGTGCAGGGACCGCGACTCTGGTCGGCCGAGCACCCCAACCTCTACACCGCGGTGCTCACGTTGCGCGACCCGGCGGGCGCGGTGACCCAGACGGTGTCGGCACGGGTCGGCTTCCGCGAGTTCGCCCTCAAGAACGGCCTCATGCGGATCAACGGCCAGCCGGTGTCGTTGCGCGGCACCAACCGCCACGAGATGGACCCGGACCGCGGGACAGCGCTGACCCGCGCGGACCAGATCCGCGACCTCACAGTGATGAAGCAGCTCAACATCAACTCGGTGCGCACGTCGCACTACCCCAACAACACCGTGTTCTACGAACTGTGCGACGAGTACGGCATCTACGTCGTGGACGAGGTCAACCTGGAGACGCACGGCATCCGGGACAACTACCCGGCTTCGCGGTCGGACTGGACCTCGAACGTCCTCGACCGCGCCGCCCAGATGGTGGGCCGCGACAAGAACCACCCGTCGGTGATCATGTGGTCGCTCGGCAACGAGGCGGGCGGCGGCAGCAACTTCGTGACGATGCGCAACTGGATCCGGGCCGCCGACCCCACCCGCATCATCCAGTACGAGGGCGACAACCGCCCCGAGGTGAGCGACATCCGCTCCGCCATGTACGAAAGCCCCGCCGGGGTGCAGAACCGGGCGCGCAACACCTCGGACAGCCGGCCGTACGTGATGATCGAGTACACCCACTGCATGGGCAACTCCGGCGGCAACCTCAAGGAGTACTGGGACATCATCCGCGCCAACCCGATCCTGCAGGGCGGCTGGATCTGGGACTTCGTCGACCAGGCCCTGACCTGGAAGTCCTCCACCGGCGCGACGTTCCTCGCCTACGGCGGCGACTGGGGAGACAACCCGAACGACGGCGCCTTCTCCGGCGACGGCATCGTCACGCCCGACCGGCGGATCAGCGGCAAGGGCGTCGAGGTCAAGCAGGTCTACCAGGCGATCAACGCCGCGAACGCCGGTGCCGCCGGAGCCGTCCGGATCACCAACGAGTACCTGTTCACCAACGTCAACGAGTTCGTCGGCACCTGGGCGCTGCTCGCCGACGGCGCGGTCGTCCAAAGTGGAGAGCTCACGTCCGCGCAGCTCGACATCGCGCCCCTGTCGAACAAGACGGTGCAGGTGCCGGTCGAGCGTCCGGCCAACCCGGCGCCCGGTGAGGAGCACTTCCTGCAGCTGTCGTTCAAGCTGCGGACGGCAACGCCTTGGGCCGCAGCGGGATTCGAGGTGGCCAAGCAACAGCTGCCGGTCAACTTCAGCAGCCCGCCGATCGTGCCGACGCCGGTCACGTCGGTGCCGGCGGTGACCGTGACCGAGACCGGCGACCGGTTCACCGTCACCGGCCAGGACTTCAGCGTGGTCGTCGCGAAGGCCACGGGCCTGATCATCTCCTACGACGCGATGGGCATGCGGCTGCTGAACTCGGGCCCGATGCCCAACTTCTGGCGCGCGCCCACCGACAACGACGTCGGCAACGGCCACCCGAACCGCAACGGCACGTGGCGCAACGCCGGCTCGAACCGGACGATCTCGCGCGTGGCCCTCGACCGCCCGTCCGACCGCGCGGCGCGGATCACCGTCAGCGGCACGTTGCCGACCAGCACCGCGTCGACGTTCTCGACGACGTACACCATCTACGGCAACGGCGAGATCAAGGTCGACAACTTCCTGCACCCGGGATCGTCGAGCCTGCCCTACATCCCCGAGGTCGGCACGATGCTGTTCCTGCCGGGCGAGCTCTCCCAGCTCCGCTACTACGGCCGTGGCCCGCACGAGAACCAGTGGGACCGCAAGACCGGTTCGGACGTCGGCCTGTACTCCTCGACCGTCGCCGAGCAGTGGACCGGCTACCTCCGGCCGCAGGAGAACGGCAACAAGACCGACGTCCGCTGGGTCGCCCTGGTCAACGGCAGTGGCCGCGGCCTGCTCGCGTCCGCCGAACCGCTGCTGGAGGTGAACGCGTCCTACTTCACCCCCGAGGACCTCTCGAAGGGCGTCCGGCACGACTACCAGCTGACCCGGCGGCAGGACGTGGTGCTGCGGCTCAACCTGCGGCAGACCGGCGTGGGCGGCAACGACAGCTGGGGTGCGCACCCGCTCGACACCTACAAGCTGTTCCCCAACCGCGACTACAGCTACACGTACCGCCTGAAGCCACTGCCCGATGTCGGCCAGGCACTCGCGTTGTCCCGCAAGCCGGTCGGCACGGCGGGCGGCGGCACCGGTCCGGTGCAACCGGGCATCGACTACCGGCTCGTCGCCCAGCACAGCAACAAGATGGTCGACATCAACGGTGCGTCCACCTCGGCCGGTGCCACGGCGATCCAGTGGTCCGGCACGGGAGGGCTGAACCAGGTGTTCGACTTCCTCGACTCCGGTGCCGGCCACTACCGGATCCGCGCCCGGCACAGCGGTCTCGTGCTCCAGGTCGCGAGCTCCAGCACCGGCGCCGACATCACCCAGCAGGCCGACACCAACTCGCCCGCTCAGCAGTGGCAGGTCGTCGACCAGGGGCTCGGCGTGGTCAGCCTGGTGAACCGGCAGAGCGGCCTGGCCATGGACGTGTGGGAGCAGTCGACCGCCGACGGTGCCCGCATCTCGCAGTGGACGGTGGGCAGCGGCACGAACCAGCGGTTCCTGCTGCAGCGGCTCTGAGAGGGAGACGAGGCGTGCTGCCCGCCATCGCGCGGGCAGCACGTCGTCATCCGGAACGATGCAGATGAGATGACCACAACCACCGCCGTTGACAGCCACCTAGAGATGGTCGACAATCGACAAACGACGGTCGAACAGAGGAGGACCAGTGGAGTTCGAGAGCAAGCCGAAGTTCGTCGCGTTCGACATGAACGGGACGCTGATCCACTTCCGCATCAACGACGTGATCCGCCAGGTCCTGGGCGACCGGCTCCCGGCCGAGATCGCCGAGAAGTTCCGGCTGACGGGCAACGAGTTCCGGTACGACGAGACCCTGGGCGACTACAAGCCGTTTCACCAGATCATCGCCAACTCGCTGGAGCGCACCCTGCGCCACTTCGGCCTGGAGTACCGCGCCGGTGACGCTGAGGCGGTGTACGAACAGATCCCCACGTTCACGCCCTACCCCGGTGTCACCGAGGCCCTGAACCGCCTGGCCGAGGAGATTCCGCTGGTCATCGTGACGAACACCGACGACGTCCACGCGCCGAGCCTCGTGGAGAACCTCAAGGCCCCGTTCGAGGTCGTCATCACCGCCGAGCAGATGGGCTGCTACAAGCCGCGGCTGCACGCGTGGGAGTACACGCTGGACAAGCTCGGCGCGACGCCCGACGAGATCGCGTGGGTCTCGGCGAGCCCGAAGTACGACCTCCGCTCCGCGACGGTCATGGGCTTCGACAAGAAGGTGTACATGGACCGCGGCTTCGAGCCGGATCACCCGTGGCTCGGCTGCAGGCGGATCACCGACATCGCCGACCTGCCCGTCCTCTTCGGCCTGCCCCGCCCTTGATGCGTTGACGACTGATCGCGAGGCAGGAGAGCACCGATGAAGTTCACCCCGTACTGGCTCGACACCGCCCCGAAGGGCCCTGACCGGTCGCGCACCGACATCGGCGGCCACGTCGACGTCGCGATCGTCGGAGCGGGTCTCACCGGTCTGTCAACGGCTTTGCACCTGGCCCGCAAGGGCGTCAACGCGCACGTCTTCGAGAAGGAGACGGTGGGTTGGGGCGCGTCTGGCCGCAACGGCGGTATGGCCACGACTGGACTGTCGATCGGCTTCCGCGACGCGGTCGGCCGCTATGGGCTCGACACCGCGAAGGCGTACCTCCTGGCCTACCACGACGCGGTCGACACGGTGGAGAAGCTCGTCGGCGACGAGGGCATCGACTGCGACTTCGCCCGCACCGGCAAGCTGAACCTCGCGTCCAAGCCCGCTCACCTCGACGGCATGCGCGAGACGACCGAGATGCTGGCCGGGCTCGGCTTCGACCACCGCCTGGTGAGCAGGAACGAGCTCCGTGCGGAGATCGGCTCCGACCGGTTCCACGGTGCGGTGACCGACACCAAGAGCTCGGGGCTGCACGTCGGCAAGTTCACGAAGGGACTCGCCGAGGCGGCCGTGCGGGCAGGCGCCACGATCCACGAGAAGGCGCCGGTCGAGCAGTTCCGGCGGCTGGGCGGCACCAAACACGAGCTGGTCACCGCGCGCGGCACCGTCCGGGCCGACCAGGTCCTCGTCGCGACCAGCGGCTACACCGGCCGGCCGTTCCGCTGGCAGCAGGTCAGGATCGCGCCCGTCGGCAGCTTCATCATCGTGACCGAGCCGCTGGGCGAGGACGTCTGCGACGAGCTGCTGCCGACCAGGCGGATGGCGTCGACGTCGAAGAACCTGTTGAACTACTTCAGGATCACCCCGGACCACCGGTTGCTGTTCGGCGGTCGCGCCCGGTTCACCATGTCCAACCCGCAGTCGGACGAGAAGTGCGGGCGCATCCTGCAAAAGTCGATGGTCGAGGTCTTCCCGCAGCTCGCGAACGCGCGAGTGGACTACTGCTGGGGCGGCCTGGTCGACATGAGCATGGACCGCATGGTGCACGCCGGTGAGCGCGACGGGTTGTTCTACTCGCTGGGCTACTCCGGTCACGGCGTCCAGATGGCCACCCACATGGGTCAGCAGATGGCCGAGCACCTGACCGGGACGATGAGCGCGAACCCTTGGCGCGACTTGAAGTTCACCCGCATCCCCGGGCACTTCGGACCGCCCTGGTTCCTGCCTTTCGCAGGCGCCTACTACAAGTTCAAGGACCTCATGAAGTAAGCGGGCCGCCGCCTCGTCCCGCACCACGTTCCCAGTCTGAAGAAGGACGGCCACCATGCGAGTCACCACACCACTGCGTGCCGCGTTCGCCGCGACGTCCCTGACACTCGCGCTGGTCGCGTGCGGGTCGGTCGACGCCACTCAGCCCAAGGAGTCCGATCAGGTCGAGCACACCGACGACATCTCGGCGGGCGTGCAGCCGGATCCGGCGGCGGTGAAGCTGTTGCCCGAAGCGGTGAAGGCCAAGGGCCGGATCTCGGTGGCGATGGACCTGTCGAGTCCACCGACCACGTTCATGGCGACGGACAACAAGACGCCGATCGGGTTCAACCCGGACATGGCGCGACTCATCGCGGCCAAGCTCGGGGTGAAGCTGCAGATCGACAACGTCAAGTTCGACACCATCATCCCCGGCCTGCAGGGCAACAGGTTCGACTTCACCGCGACCACCATGGGCGCCACCGAGGAACGCCTCAAGGTGCTCGACATGATCAACTACTTCCAGAACGGCACCGGCGTCGCGGTCCCCAAGGGCAACCCGCAGAAGCTGGCTGTCCACGAACTGTGCGGCCGCCGCGTCGGCGTGCAGTCCGGCACCACGGCGGAGATCAAG
>NZ_QFWW01000010.1:104824-106353 GCF_003265345.1 Lentzea terrae
CCAGCTCAACGAGAAGGACTGCACCAGCAAGGGCAAACCGGCCATCACCGGAGTCACTTTGCCGAGCGTCAACGACTCGCTGACCCAGCTCGCCTCCAAGCGCCTCGACGCCGTGATGTACGACTTCACCTCGCTGTCGTGGACGGCCAAGCGGCAGCCGAACGTACTGGAAGTGCTGCCAGAAAGGGTGGTCACGGCGAAGGTGAACGTGGCACTGCCCAAGGGTTCCGCGCTGACCCCGGCGATCCAGGCGGCGATCCAGTCCATCATCGACAGTCCCAAGTACGCCGAAGCGCTCGACCGATGGGGCTTCCAGAGCCTCGGCATCGAGACCGCGGCGATGGCCGTACCGCTGGGGCAGTGATGTCGACGACCACGATCGATTCGCCGGCCGGGAGCCGGGCACCGGAACTGTTGCCGGAGCGCAAGAAGCGGATCACGCCGAAACGTCCGCGCGACTACCTCAGCTGGGCCGTCGCGATCGCGGTCGTCGCCGCCCTGGTCTACACGACGGTGACCAACGAGAACTACGGCTGGCCGGTGGTGTTCAGCTACTTCACCACTGAGTCCATCTTGGACGGTCTGGTCCTCACCCTGGTCCTGACGGTGGTCAGCATGGGACTGGGCGTGCTGCTCGGGTTGCTGCTCGCGATCATGCGGATGTCGCACCAGACACCGATCTCCGGCCTGGCCACGCTCTACATCACGTTCTTCCGCGGCACACCGGTACTGGTGCAACTCATCTTCTGGTTCAACATCGCCGCGCTCTACCCGAACGTCTCCATCGGCATCCCCTTCACCGACATTTCCACCCCGGTGGACGTCAACGCCCTGATGACTCCGCTCACCGCGGCCATCGTCGGCCTGACACTCAACGAAGCCGCCTACATGGCGGAAATCATCCGCGGTGGGTTCGCCTCGGTGAACCGTGGCCAGCACGAGGCCGCGGACTCGCTCGGCATGCGCGGCTTCACCAGGCTCCGCCACGTGATCATCCCGCAGACCATGCCCGCGATCATCCCCGCCACCGGCAACCAGGTCATCGGCATGCTCAAAGGCACCTCACTGGTCAGCGTGCTCGGCGTCGCCGAACTGCTCAACAGCGCGCAGTCGATCTACGCCCGCACCTACCAGACCATCCCACTGCTCATCGTCGCCAGCCTCTGGTACCTGATCATGACCCTCGCACTCAGCGTGCCCCAGTCCATGATCGAACGCCGCTTCTCCCGCTCCACCCGCCGGCAGGCCGCAGTCACCACCGCGACAAAGGAGTCGCTGCTGTGAAAGCCGACGGAACCATCGTCGCCCGCAAGCTGCACAAGAGCTTCGGACATCACGAGGTGCTGCGGGGCATCGACCTGTCCGTCGCTGCGGGCGAGATCTCGTGCATCATCGGCCCGAGCGGGTCCGGGAAGTCGACACTGCTGCGCTGTGTCAACGGATTGGAGACCGTCGACCGCGGCGTGCTGCGGGTCAACGGCGAGGACTTCGGCTACGTCGAGAAGGACAACGCCTACCACGCCGTACGC
>NZ_QFWW01000010.1:106405-106538 GCF_003265345.1 Lentzea terrae
ACGCTCCCGCGTCGGCATGGTCTTCCAGCAGTTCAACCTGTTTCCGAACATGACCGCCGAGGACAACGTCATGTCCGGGCCCGTGCTGGTCAAGAAGACCAACCGCAAACACGCCCGCGAGCGGGCGCAGGAA
>NZ_QFWW01000010.1:106686-109212 GCF_003265345.1 Lentzea terrae
CCTTCGCCCGCGACGTCGCCGACGAAGTCCTGTTCATGGACAACGGAATCGCCGTCGAACGCGGCGACGCCCGCGAAGTACTCGCCAACCCACGCGAAAAACGAACCCAAGAGTTCCTGGAAAGGGTGCTGTGACTGTGATCGAAAGTGCTGTGAAGGCAACGGATCGGCTCCGTGCTCTCGGTCTGGAGCTGCCCGCCCTCGGGTTCGGTGCGAGCCCGCACTTCGTGAACCACAAGGCGGTGGACTCGAGCATCTACATCTCGGGCCAGCTGCCGTACCGGGACGGCGTGCTGCTGGGCCAGGGCATCGTCGGCCGGGACGTCGACGTGGCGACGGCGCGCGACTTCGCCCGCCAGACCGCCCTCAACGCGCTCGCGATCGCCGCGGACGCGGTGGGAGACCTGGACCGGGTCAGGATCGTGCAGATGCTGGTCTTCGTGGCCAGCACGCCGGATCTGGGCGAGCAGTCGCGGGTCGCCGACGCGGCCAGCGACCTTCTCGTCGAGGTGCTCGGTGAGAACGGGCGGCACGCGCGCACCGCGATCGGCGTCGCGGGCCTGCCGCGCAACAGTCCGGTCGAGATCCAGATGGTCTGCACCGCGGTGTAGGAGAGGAGTGCGACGTGAGCCGGATCCAGCGAGCGCTCGCCGCCCTGGCAGGGCGGATCGACACCCCGGCGCCGATCGTGCTGGTCGACGTCATGCAGGACAACATCGACCGCATGCAGGCCTTCGCCGACCAGCACGGTCTTGACGTCCGGCCGCACGTCAAGACGCACAAGTGCGTCGAGATCGGCAGGCGCCAGCTCGCGGCGGGAGCGATCGGCATCACCGCGGGCAACGTCGGTGAGGCCGAGGTCTTCGCCGCGGCCGGATTCGACGACATCTTCCTCGCCTACCCGGTCTGGCCCTCGGGAACCAAGGGCGCGCGGCTGCGCAGGCTGACCGAGTCCGTCCGGCTGCGGGTCGGCGTGGACAACGTCGCGGCGATCGACGCACTCGCCGACGCGATGGCGGGCGAACCGGAGCGGCTGGAGATCGTGATCGAGGTGGACTGCGGCGCCCGTCGCTCCGGGGCACCGCCCGAGCTCGCGGGCGACCTCGCGCTGGCCGCCCTCCGGCGCGGCCTGGTGCCGGTCGGTGTCTTCACGTATCCGGGTCACGGCAGCGCCGGTCCGGACGCTCGCGTGCGCGCCGCGCGGGACCAGGAGGCCGCGCTCGTCACCGCGGTGCGCAGCCTCACCGGTGTCGGGATCACCGCGCAGGTGGTGAGTGCCGGCTCCACCCCGACCGTCGAGTTCACCCGCGGCAGCGTGATCACCGAGATCCGCCCTGGCGAGTACGTCTTCTGCGACCTGGACAACACCCGGCTCGGCGCCTGCACGGACGACCAGGTCGCACTGTTCGTCGCCACCACGGTCGTCAGCGACTGGGTCCCCGACCAGGTCATCGTCGATGCGGGCACCAAAGCCCTCAGCCGGGAGGGCAGCGCCGAACGCGGCTACGGCGGCATCGCCGGCACGAAGGCCGTCCTGACCAAGCTCAACGAGTACCACGGATTCCTCGGGCTGCCCGCCGGTGACTTCCGCCCCGGCATCGGCACCGTGCTCCCGGTGGTGCCGAACCACGTCTGCCCGGTCGTGATCAACTTCGAGGAGCTGATCGTCACCGACAGCACGGGCACGTCGCTGCAACGATGGCCGATCGACGCCCGCGGATTCCTCAGCTGACCCACAGGAGTTGCCCGACATGAGACTCGACAACGTCACGGCCCTGGTGACCGGCGCCGGCAGCGGAATCGGCGAGGCGATCAGTTCGCACTTCCGCCGCGAGGGCGCACGACTGCTGCTCACCAGCCGGAGGGAGCGGCTCGACACGGCTCAGCCCGACGACCTGTACGTCCCCGGCGATCTCAACGACGAGGCGTTCGTCGAAGCCCTCGCCCGCCAGGCCGCCGAGTCGTTCGGCACCGTCGATGTCGTCGTCCTCAACCACGGCCTGCAGGCGAGCAGCCCGCTCACCGAGATGACCTGCGAGGCCGCGAAGAACGTGCTCGACAGCAACCTGCTCAGCGCGTTCCTGGTGATGAAGCACTTCGCGCCGCTGATGCCCGCCGCGGGAGGCTCGTTCGTCTGCGTCAGCTCCCGGCTCGGCATGGTCGGCAAGGCGGGCGAAGTCCTGTACTCCGCGGCCAAGGGCGGCCTCATCATGCTCGCCAAGGGCGCGGCGATCGAGTGGGCCGCGCGCAACATCCGCGTCAACGTGGTCGCCCCCGGCCTGACCGTCACGCCGATCATCGAGGCGTCGTTCCAGCGCAACGCCGACCCCGAGGCCTACCGTCGAGAGCGCGAGAGCCAGATCCCGCTCCAGCGCCTCGCCACCCCGGAGGAGGTCGCCGACGCGGTGCTCTTCCTGGCGTCGTCGGAATCGACCTACATCACCGGAGCGGTCCTGCCGGTCGACGGCGGCTACACCGCGTTCTGAGCACGGCCTCGACGGCCCGCTCAGCGGCTTGGCCGCTGAGC
>NZ_QFWW01000011.1:0-63958 GCF_003265345.1 Lentzea terrae
GATCAGGAACGGGTGAAGCTGGAGCGGGCGGGCTCGGCACAAGGCCGAGCCCGCCCGTGCACGCGGAGAACCCGGATGGTGGCGGCCTCGTCCTGGTCAACCACGAGGCGCGGAACGTGTCAAGCCTGGTGAGGCGGTCGATTTCAGGGTTTGTCGAGTGAGCCGGGGTCGCCGACGTCCGCGACCAGCGGCCGCCCGGGGCCCAAGGGCACTCCACCTCGATACACGACCTCGACACCCGCCGGCTGCTGCGCACCCAGATCCTCGGCGGACTCGTCAACGAGTACAGATATGCCGCATGGCTTGCAGCGATGACTTTCCTGCTCCGACTCCGCGCTCCCAGGGCTCATCAGCTCTGCCTGGGTCTGAGGTCGGGCGGATCCGGTCAGCAGGTGGAGTTGGTTTGGGTGAGCAGGCCGAGCCGCCACGGCAGGCTGTTGTAGTCGCCGCCCGCGTTGGGGTCTTTGCCTTGGTACAGGTATTGCATCTGGCACGGGCTGATGGTGAGCGTCTGGTCCGCGGTGCCGCTGCGGACCATCTCGCCGTGGCTGATGTCCGTCGTCCACGCGGAGCCGCTGAAGGTGACGTTGTTCGCGCCGGCGAACGGGTTGCTCTCGCTGGAGGCGAGAGGAGTCCAGCTGCCGCTGAGCGACGATGATGTCCAGGACCGGAAGTACCGGCCGCGGGAGCCGATCGCCTCGACGATGAGCAGGTACTGGTCCTGCCCGGCGACCTTGTAGACGTTGGCCGCCTCGAACAGGTTGTTGCGGTTGCTGTCCTGCAAGGCGATGACGGTGTTGGTCATGCCGTTGGGGAAGTCGGCCACGCTGGTCTGGGAGCGGTAGAGGTGGCCGTTGTCGTCGGAGGAGAACAGGTAGCAGTCGGCGGCGTCGCAGATGACCCACATGTCGACCCAGTAACCGTCACCGATGTTCTGCTGGATGATCGCCGGCATGCTGGAGTAGAAGTTCTTGGGAGCGCTCCACCCGTTGGGGTTGCTGATGTCGGGATTCGTGGAGTACGACGCGTTGCCGGTCTGGTAGACCAGGTACCACAGCCCCTGCGGCGCGAAGTAGAACACCTCCGGCGCGGCCCGGTAACCGGAGCCGATCGGGGTCTGGTCCAAGTAGTGGTGCGTCGCCGAGCCGGCCTGCGACCAGTCCGTGAAGCTCAGGTAGACCAGGTTGTAGCCCGAGGCGTTCGCGACGCTGGCGAACACGTGGTGTTTGCCGTTGTGATACACCACCGACGGGTCCTTGATCCCGGCGACGTCGTTGTGGGCGGCGTCCGGCTTCGGCGCGATCAACGCACCGGTGGAGCTCCACTGGAAGCTCGACGGCAACATCCCGCTCACCGGCGGCGCCGAAGACGGGGGTGACGAGGACGGGGGTGCAGAGGACTGCGGCGGCGTGGTGGGGCTGCCGGTGGGCACCAGGCTGAACTTCTGGTTGGCCTGTCCGCTGCAGTCGTACAGCTGGATCTGCGCTCCGTTGGCGGTGCTCCAGACGTCCAGGCAGCGCCCGGATCGCACGCTGGTGATGGTGCCGTTGGCGTTGACGTTCCACTGTTGGTTGGTCTGGCCGTTGCAGCTGTAGATCTGGATCGCCGCGCCGTTGCGGGAGCCGCCGGCGTCCAGACATTTGTTGCCGTACACGGTCAGTTGCTTGCGGGCGGTGTACGTCCACTGCTGGCTGACCTGGCCGTTGCAGTCGTAGAGCTGTACGCGGGTGCCGTTGTTCTGCGACGCGTTGGGCACGTCGATGCATCGGCCTGACTGAGCTCCGACGATCTGGTTGGCGCCGCTCGGCGGCGCCGTGCTCGATGACGAGCTCGTGGTCGGTGAAGCGGTCGACGAGGTGGTCGGGGCGGCGGCGTTGAGGGCGTCGAGCACCGCGGTGTACGCGGGCTTCTTGGTGCCGGCGCCGTCGAACAGCAGTGGGCTTTCGTTGGAACGCCACGAGTCGCTGTCCCGCACGCCCCAGACCGTGATGCCGATGCAGCGGGCCACGTTGAGGCAGGCCTGCGTCAGCCCGGCGTACTGCGCGGTGGAGGCGTTGGTCACGTCGACCTCGGTCAGGGCCACGTCCACGCCGAGTGCGGCGAAGCTCGACAGAGTGGTCTGGAAGTCGCTCGGCAGCGAGCTACCGCCGGTGAAGTGGGTCTGCAGCCCGACGCAGTCGATCGGCACGCCCCGGTTCTTGAAGTCCCGGATCATGTTGTACACGCCCTGGGTCTTCGCGTAAGACCAGTTCTCGATGTTGTAGTCGTTGTAACACAGCTTGACTGACGGATCCGCCGTGCGGGCGGTGCGGAACGCCACCTCGATCCAGTCGTCGCCGGTGCCCTGCAGGTTCGACTGCCGGCGGCTGCCGTTCTCGTCGAACGCCTCGTTCACCACGTCCCAATAGGCCAGCTTGCCCTTGTAGTGGGCCATCACCCCGTTGATGTGGTCGAGCATCGCCTGCCGCAAGGTGCTGCCGGACAGGCTCTCCATCCACGCCGGCTGCTGCGCATGCCACGCCAGGGTGTGCCCACGCACCTTCATCCCGCGCTGCGTGGCCCAGTTGTAGACCTGGTCGCCGGCAGCGAAGGTGAACTGTCCCCGCTGAGGCTCGGTCGCGTCGATCTTCATCTCGTTCTCGGCCGTGACCATCGTGAACTCGCGCCCGGCGATCGTCGTGTAGGCCGAGTCGCTGAGTCTCCCGCCCGCGATCGCCGTACCGAAGTACCGGCCCGACTGCGCCGCAGCGGCACCGAGCGTGCTCGCCGCCGCGTCCGCCGACGGGATCAACATCACCGCCGTGCCCACCGCCACGGCACTGGCCGCCCCCGCGACCAGAGCTCTGACAATGGGCGCTCGATTCCGCCAGAACCCGCCGGCACGGGTCGTGTGGCTCACCGCCATCATGATGTCCGTTCTCGTTCAGGGCCCGAGCCGTCTGCGCCTGAACGACTGGAGCTGCTCGGTGTGCCCCCAGTTTCGGGGGTTCTCATCTCATGTCGTTCAGCGTCCACACGGTCGTTCTTGTCACTCCCGTGGTGTTCGCCCTGGTGAAACGGGGAAGCTTCGGTTCAGAAGACGAGCTGCCAGGAGTCGACGTAGCCGCTGTCGGTGGTGCGGTAGACGTCCTCAAGGCCGCGAGTGCTTCTTCCGCCTCGGAACTCGCCCGACCCGGCGACGGTCGTGAAGCTTGTTCCACAGCATCACGACCGCTTCGGAGGCGAGCTCATCCTCCAGGTCCTCGGTATCGTCTCGTCCACCTACCATGGCAGTCTCATGCCATCGACGCGCTGGAACAGGGCATTTGGTCCTGTGAGGTCTGCGACGGACAGCTGATCCACCACGGCGGCAAAGGCTTGATCCACACCTCGATCCGCTTTCACGCAACGCTTGGCGGACAACGGAATCCTGCCGTTGATCGGTTCGGTCGGCGACTCCCGCGACCACGCGCTGATGGAGAACTTCTTCGTCACACTGAAGAAAGTTGCACCCTCACCTCCTTCGGTAACAGGGCAGGACGGCGCGCGATACACCCGCAGCGGGGGAATACGAGGAGTTGTCATGGCTGAGCGGGGAGTGACGAGCAGCGGAGCACGGGCGGTGCTCGGCTTGGCGGTGTTCGTGCTCCTGTCCTGCGCGCTGGGCAACGTGCTGCTCGCGGTCACCGAGTCCGTGTCGTGGCCGCTGGCCGCGGGCGTCGGTTGGTGGGGTGTCGCGGTCGGCGTGGCGATCCAGGCCGAGGCGGCCACGACATCCGAATCGAGAGCGCCCCGCGTGGCACCGGCGCAGGTGGCTTCAGCTAGTCGCGCGTGAAGTGCAGGGTCTCCGCTTCGGTATCAGGGCTGACAATTGTGGCAGATATTTGCCACTGCTCCCCAGTGCCGCCCAGCCTGCTGGAAGGTGACGTTGGTTCGCGGGTGGGGTGGTCCGAGGCTGGCCGTTGAGCGCTCGTCACTGCTGCGGACCGGTGCTCCACCACGGCCTGTCTGTTCGCGAACAAGCGAAGGGGAGAGCAAGGTGAAAGCAGTCGTCATCGTCAGAAGGTCGTTGTTGGCTCTTGCAGTGCTGGTGTCCGCTGCACTGCTGCCGACTGCGGCAGACCAATCGCGTGCCTCGGCCGCCGTCCAGGAAACGTATTACGTCGCTCCTGACGGAAATGATGCAAATCCGGGGACGGTCGCGGCCCCGTTCAAAACCTTGACGCGCGCACGGGACGTTGTCCGCGCGGTGAACGCGAACATGTCCGGGGACATCCACGTTCAGCTTCGTGGGGGGAACTACCCGATAGGAAACACGGTAGATTTCACGCCGAGAGACTCGGGCACGAACGGGTACCGGATCATATATTCTGCGTACCAGAACGAGACACCGGTGCTGAGCGGTGGCGTGCAGGTGAGTGGCTGGACGCAGCACGGAGGCAACATCTGGAAGGCTCCGCTCAATCGCACCAACAAGCTGCGGGCGCTCTACGTCAATGACAAGCGTGCCTTCATGGCCGGCAAGACGATCAACTCGCAAGGATGCTACGGCACGTACAACGTCAACGCCGGTCAGGCTCCATGGGCATTGGAGTCGGGATCGCAGTGTGACGGCGCCAAGTACAGCCTGGCCGATCTGCCCGCAATATCCCGCAATCCGGACGACATCGAAATCGAGACGGCAACGACCTGGCAGACGGCCATCGCAGGAGTCCGCCAGGTCACCACCAGCAGTGACGGCGCCAACCGCGTTGCGCTGTTTCAGCAACCGGGTGCGGCCATTGCGCAAGGCGCTTTCAACGGCAACTTCCAGTCCGGCGGAAGTCACAAGTTCATGAACGCCTACGAGTTCCTCGACGCGCCAGGCGAGTTCTACTTCGACAAGTCGAGCCAAACGGTGTACTACTACAAGGCCGACTCGGAGAACATGGCGACTGCGACGGTCTATGCGCCGAACAACGTGTCGACCCTGCTTAGGGTCGCCGGCACGTCCACGACCAACCACGTGCGCAACATCACGTTCTCCGGCATCACGGTGCAGCACTCGGACTGGAACCTCTTCACCGTGGCCGGCTCCGCGTTCAAGCAGGCCCAGCAGGGCAACCTCGGCAACACCGTGTACGTCAAGGGCAACTTCCACGTCTACTACTACCGCAATGTCGACACTGCGCCGGGCATCATCCAACTGGAGAACGCCGACGGCATAATGCTGCTCCGCAATCGGGTGCAGCACACCGGTGTCGACGGGATCAACATGGTCAACGACGTGCAGAACACGCAGTTGATCGGGAACTACACGAACGACATAGCCGGGTCCGCCATCACTGTGGGACATCCGCAGCACGTCTACATCGGGGACCACACGTCGACGAATCGCGAGAAGTACTCCGCGCAGGTCGAAGGACTTCCGAAGAACATCGAGATCAAGAACAACTACCTCTACGACAGCGCGGTGTTGTTCAACGGGCACAGTCCCATCTCGGCGTACTTCGCCGACACTCTGACCGTGCAGCACAACCGGATCGAAAAAGCCCCGTGGAACGGCATCACGCTCGGCTGGGGCTGGTGGAACTTCGACGGCTCATCGGGCTCTATCGCACCCAACCGGCCGACGACCACGGCACGAAACAACAACATCAGCTACAACCACATCATCGACACGGTTCAGCGCCTCAACGACACGGCCCCCATCTACACGCTCGGCAGCCAGCCGGGAACCACGATCAACAACAACTACCTTCAGGGTGTCCCGTCCGGACACAAGTACGGACTTCACCCGGACGAAGGATCGGCGTACATCACCTTCCGTGACAACGTCCTGAGCGTGGACAAGAACGTCACCTGGCTGATCAATTCTGACGATTTCGGACGCAAACACGATCTGAGCATCACGCAGACGTACGGTCCGGTCAACAAGGTCTCCAACAAGAATTTACCGAACAGCACCGTCCAGGACATCCTCGTCTATTCTGACTACGTCTGGCCGGCGGCCGCCTACGGCATCGCCGTGAACTCCGGACTGGAGGACGCATATCGGGACGTCATCCCGCTGGGCAATCTTTCCCGGCCGGATCACGCCCTGCCTGCCAGCACGTTCGTCGGCGCCGGGGTGTCGTCGATTCCGATCCGGAGCATCGGCGACGGGACCAGGACCGTCTGGCTGGCTCCGCTGGGTACGACGACCTTCGCCGTCGGCCCGACGATGACCAAGGCGAGCGGGACGGCGACGACGATCGACGTCCCGACCACCGCCGGTGACTACCGGCTCTACATCCTCGACGCGCAAGGAAATCGGTCGGCTGAGTCGAAATCGCTCGTTCGGCGGCAGGGCGGCGGTGGTCAACAGGGCGGCGCGATCGTGGGCGGCCAGTCCGGCCGGTGCCTCGACATCAGCGGCGCGAGCACGGCCAACGGCGCGCAAGCGCAGTTGTGGGACTGCCACGGCGGCACCAACCAGCGCTTCACCTACACCTCGGGCAAGCAGTTGCAGGTGTACGGCAACAAGTGCCTGGCCGCCGGCAACGGGGGTACTGGCAACGGCACCGCGGTGGTGATCTGGGACTGCAACAGCCAGGCCGGCCAGCAGTGGACCGTCAACGCCAACGGCACTATCACGGGTGTGCAGTCGGGGTTGTGCCTGGACGCCAACGGCGCCGGCACCGCGAACGGAACCAGGATCATCCTCTGGACCTGTGGCGGTGGCGGCAACCAGCAGTGGAGCCTGCGCACCTGAAACGGCTGGGGGCTGGGACATCACTGCCCAGCCCCTGCCTCTGCACGCGGCGCTTCGTCCTGCGAACTCGGCCGGACAACCATCCCTTTCGGACTGTCCACAGCGGTGTCGCGCACGGCGTCGCTCCGTGAGATCCGTGCCGTGACGCCCCGGACGGGAAAGGCATAAAACTGATCAATCTGTCGCCGGCCGGTCAGGGCGACGCAAATGAGTCATACTAATGCCAGGCAAGTCGTGCAACAGTGGGTCATCGGGTGGCCGCTACGGCGCGGTCGGCGGCACGTCGTAGAAGCGGTCGAGAAGCTCGTCGCAGTCTCGGCAAGCCGTTCGAGGGCAACCGCTGCGGTAGAGCGTCCGATGTTCGGCTGTTTGGAGCTTGTCCTTGTTGCTGGCGGGCTAGTCCAACTCATCCAAGCCTCGTGTACTACCTATTGACCGTGTTTGCGGCCGGTCCTACCGTAGGACTGTCGTACTAATCGGGTTCTGGCGGGTCAACCAGGCAATCAGGTCGGTCGTGCGTGTCGGTGCACTTCCCGCGTTCGATTCAAGGAGTACCTGTGACAACGCTGTCTCATACTCTCTTCAGACCATCGTGTTCGACGCGGTGGCGCTCGCGTCCTCCAGGCACGCCGTGTCCGAGAACCGATGGGAGTGAGGATCGGGTATGGCGCGAGTGCTGATGCTGGTGGGGGACGCCGCGGAGGAACTCGACTCGATGTACCCGTTGTTTCGGCTGCGGGAGGACGACCACGAGGTGGTCGTGGCCGCGCCCACGACACGTCCGGTGCAACTGGTGGTGCACGACTTCGAACCGGGGTGTGACGCCTACACGGAGAAGCCAGGTCGTCGGTTGCCCGTGGACCTGGCGTTCGCGGACGTGCGTCCGGAGGAGTACGACGCGCTGGTGATTCCGGGTGGCCGGGCACCGGAGTACATCCGCACGGACCCGGACGTTGCCCGCATCGTCGCGCACTTCTTCGCGAACGAACTTCCGGTCGGCACGATCTGCCACGGCCCGCAGGTCCCGGCTGCACTGGGGCTCCTGCGCGGTCGTACAACGGCCGCGTACCCGCCGCTGAAGGTCGACGTGGAGCAGGCCGGCGCCACCTTCGCCGACGGGCCGGACGTCGTGGACGGCGCGATGGTGTCCTGCCGCGGCTGGCCCGACCTGCCCCAGTGGTCGCGTGCGTTCCTCCGAGTGCTGGCGAAGTCGGGTGTCCCGACCGGCTGATCATCCACAATGGATGGTCGCTGACACCCGTCGCGAGGTGCTGCGTCGACCACTGGTCAAGGGGAACATTGGCCGATATGTGACACCGCCACGACCTTGACCGTGCGAAAAGCGGCTCATTAGTTTGACTGTTCGGAAAGCCGAATTCTCTGCTGTCGCAGCAATTCTCGGGCTCGGAGGACTCAATGGTGAGCTCGCCCAGGCGTGACCGCGCCCTGGTTCGCCCGTGGACGGGAGTGACCGGATGACGGTCGCGTCGACTCCACTGCTGGCGGTCAGAGGGTTGGTGAAACGCTTCCCCGGCGTGATGGCGTTGCAGGGCCTGGACTTCGAGGTTCGCGCGGGTGAGGTGCGCTGTCCGCTCGGGCAGAACGGGGCGGGCAAGTCGACGCTGATCAAGGTGCTGTCCGGGGCACACCGGCCTGACGAAGGTGAGATCCGCTGGCAGGGTGAGATCGCGGAGTTCGGCAATCCGACCGCCGCGATGCGCAGTGGTGTGGCCGTCATGTACCACGAACTGGATCTCGTGGCGGGCCTGTCGGTGGCCGACAACGTGTTCCTCGGTCACGGACTGTCCACAATGGCCTTTGCTCGGCGGGCAGAGGCGCGGCGCAGGACCCGTGCGCTGCTCGACCGGCTGGGGCACCTGGACATTCCGCCGGATCGCGACGTGGGCCGGCTTTCCGTGGCTCACCAGCAGGTGGTCAGCATGGCGCGGGCGCTGTCGCTGGACGGGCAGCTGCTGATCATGGACGAGCCGTCGGCCGTGCTGGACGCGGACGAGGTACGAGTCCTGTTCGGTGTCATCCGGGAGCTGACCGCCCAGGGCGTGGCCGTGGTCTACATCTCGCACCGGATGCGGAGACCCGCGAGATCGGTGACCGGGCGGGCGCTGGAGAACGTGTTCCCACCGCGGGTACCGGAGGCGCCGGAGGTGCTGGTGGTGCGCGGACTGGCCGAAGGCGACCGCTTCAGCGGCGTGAACCTCACCGTCCGCCGGAGTGAGGTGGTCGGGCTCGCCGGGCTCGTCGGGGCGGGCCGCTCGGAGATCCTCGAGACCGTGCACGGCGAGCGCAAACCGACGGACGGCACCGTCGAGGTCGACAGCGAGCAGTTGCGACGGGGAACGCTTTTGACGCGCCGTCGGCCTCGTTCGACGCGGCGTTCAGTTCTGGCGGCTGATGGGCCGGCCAGGGTCGGCTGACGAGAGGAGATGGTCGTGACCGAACGAGTCGGCTTGTGGTTGAACGGGGCCAGGGGATCGGTGGCGACCACCGCCGTGAGCGGGCTGCTCGCGTTGCGCGCGGGTCTCGTGCCGCCTGTCGGCTGTGTCACCGAGCTACTGGACGCGCGTCTGGCGCCATGGGACGCGTTCGTGGTCGGCGGGCACGACATCGTGACCACGCCGCTGGCGAAGCGGGTCGAGTCGCTGCTGCGCGACGGCGTGCTGCCGTACGACGTGACGGGGTGCATCGCGAGCGGCCTGGACGCGGTGGACGCGGAGATCCGGCCCGGTTACGACCCCGCGGCGTCCTCCGGAAGTCAGGCCGACGCCGCCCGGCGGCTGGCCGAGGACATCGCCGACTTCCGCGCCCGGCACGACCTGGCCCGCGTCGTGGTGGTGAACGTGGCGTCGACCGAGCCACCAGTGCGGGTCGAGCACGACTCGCTCGCCGCGCTGGAGGAGGCGCTCGCCGTGCCGGGAAACGCCGTGCTGCCGCCGAGCTCTCTCGTCGCTTACACCGCTTTCCAGGCGGGGTGCGCCTTCGTGGACTTCACGCCGTCCACCGGGGTCGCGGTGCCCGCACTGGACGAGCTGGCGGTGTCGAAGGGACTGCCCTACGCGGGAAGGGACGGCAAGACGGGGGAGACGCTGGTGCGGGCGGCGCTCGCACCGATGTTCACCTCGCGGGCGCTGCGCGTGCTGTCGTGGACGGGCACGAACCTGCTCGGTGGTGGTGACGGGGCCACGCTGGAGAACCCGGCGCACGCGGACAGCAAGCTGGCGTCCAAGGCCAGGGGGCTGGCGGCGTTGCTCGGCGAGGACGTGACCGCGCCCCTGCACATCGACCACGTACCCGATCTCGGCGAACGCAAGATCGCGTGGGATCACGTGTCGTTCGAAGGGTTTCTCGGCGCGCGGATGTCACTGCAACTGACCTGGAGCGGCCTGGACTCGTCCCTGGCCGCCCCGCTGGTGCTGGACCTGGCCCGCCTGATGGCCGCCGCCCACGCGGCCGGCCGGACCGGTGCCCAGGGTGCGCTCGCGTTCTTCTTCAAGGACCCGTTGGGCAGCGACGAGCACCGGCTCGCGGAACAGGCCCGCGAACTCCACGAGTGGGCCCGAAACCTCTGACACATCGATCGACCAGGTTGGACTCCGCTGCGCAACCCTTTCCCTGCAAAGGAGCAGGCGTGAACACCACCACGAGGAAACGGCGCGGCCGCCCCCGAGCGGTCCTGCCGCTGCTCACGGCCCTGTTGTCCGTCATCGCCTTCGCCGTGCCGGCGTGGGCGGCGGACGAGTCCATCGCCGTCGACTTCTCCACCGGAACCGGTGCTCCGACCTACCGGGCGTCGGGCTGGATCTACGGCATGACCGAGAACGCGTCCGGGCCAGCGGACAACTTCTACCGCGACGTGAAGTTCCGGTACATGCGCGCGGGCGGCGCCCAGCTCGACAGTCCTGGCGGCTGGGTGTCCGGGAAGTACGACCGCCGGTGGAACTCGACCCGTGCCCAGCTGCTGCGGACCCGCGCGCTGGGCGGCGAGTTCGTGTTGCTGCCGCACGACCTGTGGGGTGCCGACGGGTTCGCGATCTCCCGTTTTCCCGGTGACAACGGCAACTGGACCGACTACGACAACTTCCTCACCCGCGTGATCAGCGACGTGCGGGCGACCGGTGTGCCCGTGCAGTGGGACATCTGGAACGAACCCAACATCACGCTGTTCTGGAACCGCCCGCAGTCCCAGTACTTCGAGCTGTGGCGCCGCACGTACCAGCGCATCCGGGCGGAGTTCCCGACCCAGTTGATCGTCGGGCCGAGCTGCGCCTGCACGCCGTCCACCGGCGGTTGGTGGCCGCAGTACCTGGACTTCGTGCGCTCCAGCAACACGGTGCCGGACATCATCAGCTGGCACTCGCTGCCCGGCGACCCCGTGTCGAACGTGCAGGTGGCGAACCAGACGCTCGACTCGCGCGGCATCCCGCACCCGCGGCCGTACCAGATCAACGAGTACGGCGCCTCGAATGAGCAGAACCCCGGCGACGGCGCGTGGTACATCTCGCGGCTGGAACGGGCGGGCGCGGACGGCCTGCGCGCCAACTGGGCCAGCGGCGGCAACCTGCACAACGACCTCGGCAACCTGCTCGTCCACAACTCGGCGGGACAGCACCAGCCGAAGGGTGAGTGGTGGGTCTACCGCTTCTACGGCTCGCAGACCGGCCAGATCGCCACGGTCACGCCGAGCCAGAACTACGACGGGTTCGCGACGAAAGCACCGGGTGAAGCCAAGATCCTGGTCGGCGGCGGCCGCACGACGGGCAACATCGCGGTCAACCTGCGGCGCCTGGACGCCACCGAGGGCGTGGTGAGGAACAACCAGGTGCGGGTGCTCGCCGAGCGCATCCCGTACAACAACGGCGGAGCCGTCTCGGGCCCGGTGACCGCCATGGACACCGTCGTGACGCTGAACAACAACGGCACCACGGTGAACCTGCCGCACTCGAACGTCGACGAGTCCTTCACCATCACGGTCCTGCCGCCCTCGGGCACTCCTGGCGGGGCCTTCCAGTCCACCGCGGTCGCCCAGCACTCGCAGCACTGCCTGACCAACCCGGGCCGCAGCACCGCCGACGGCACCCGGCAGCAGCAGGTCACCTGCGGCACCGCTGACGAGCAGCGGTGGAACTTCAGCCCGGTGACCGGGACGGCCGACACCTTCACGGTCACCAACCAGCAGTCGGGCAAGTGCCTGGACGTCAACGGAGTGTCCACAGCGGACGGTGCCGCGGTCATCCAGTGGAACTGCAACGGCGGAACCAACCAGCAGTTCACCCTGCGCAAGGTCACCTACGCGGGCAGCGCTCCCACCGACTTCCAGCTGGTCGCGCGGCACAGCGGCAAGTGCGTCGCGGTCGTGGGCGCCTCCACCGCGTCGGGTGCCCTGCTGGACCAGCGGACCTGCAACCCCGTGAACCAGGGCAGCCCGCTCAACCAGACCTGGCGCCTGCCCGGCCGCCAGAGCACCTAGCACCAACTCGGCCCGCGTTCCCGGCAACGGGAGCCGGGCCGAATTCCGGACCCTTCTGGGAGCGCTCCCAGAAAGGGGCCGGATCGGCAGAGACCTTCAACGAAGAAGGACGATCATGGCCTCGTACCTCCATCCCCCGGCGCCACCGCCGGGTTTTCGCGCGTTCCGCGGTCTTCTCGCTCGTCTCGGCCGGCGCCGTGACGCTCGTACCGGATCTGCCTCTGACGGGTCTGCTCACCAGGACGGCTCGACGCCCCGGCCGTCCACAGTGAACCCCGCATCAGCGCGCCAACGAGACCGAAGGTATGACCTGCCATGAGAAACCGACTCACCGCGGCGCTCTCCGCCACGCTCCTGACCGTGGCCACCGCCGTGGCCGTCTCGGCCGTCACCGCACCGCCCGCCGCCGCGCACGTGGTCAACCCCGCCGACTTCCAACAGGTCGAACTGGCCAAGGGCGTCGCCGAGATGGGCGAGCCGATGTCGATGGCGGTGCTGCCGGACCGCTCGGTGCTGCACACGTCCCGCAACGGCACGCTGCGCCGCACCACGGCGGCCGGCGCCACGAGCGTGATCGCCAACATCCCCGTCTACACCCACGACGAGGAGGGTCTGCAGGGCGTCGCTGCGGATCCCGGCTTCGCGACCAACCGGCACATCTATCTCTACTACTCGCCGCCGTTGTCGACACCTGCCGGTGACGCGCCGTCCAGCGGGACGAACTTCTCCCAGTGGAACGGCGTGAACCGCCTGTCCCGGTTCACCCTCAACGCCGACTTCACGCTCAACACGGCGAGCCAGGTGACCGTGCTGGACGTGCCGACGAGCCGGGGGATCTGCTGCCACGTCGGCGGTGACATCGACTTCGACGCGGCGGGCAACCTGTACCTGTCCACCGGCGACGACACCAACCCGTTCGACTCCGGCGGCTACACGCCGATCGACGAGCGCTCGGGACGCAACCCCGCGTATGACGCGCAACGCAGCGCGGGCAACACCAACGACCTGCGCGGCAAGGTGTTGCGGATCAAGGTGAACGCCGACGGGGCCTACACGATCCCGGCGGGCAACCTGTTCCCGCCCGGCACGGCCAGGACGCGGCCGGAGATCTACGCGATGGGCCTGCGCAACCCGTTCCGGTTCAACGTGGACCCGGCCACCGGCACGATCTACCTCGGTGACTACGGACCGGACGCCGGCTCGACCACCTCCAGCCGCGGACCGGCCGGGCAGGTGGAGTTCAACCGGATCACCTCGGCGGGGAACTACGGCTGGCCGTACTGCACGGGCACGAACACCACCGATGAGAACTATGTGGACTACACGTTCCCGTCCGGGCCGTCGGGCAGCCGGTTCAACTGCGCCGCGCCGGTCAACAACTCGCCGAACAACACCGGCCTGACGAATCTGCCCGCCGCGCGCCCGGCGTGGATCAAGTACGACAACTGCTCCTTCGCCGCGTTCGGCTGCGGGTCGGAGTCCCCGATGAGCGCGCCCGTGTACCGCTACGACGCGGCCAACCCGTCGACGGTCAAGTTCCCCGCCTCGCTGGACGGGCACGTGTTCGCCACCGAGTTCGGCCGGCGCTGGATCAAGACCATCGACGTCAACCCCGACGGCTCCGCCGGGCAGGTCGGTGACTTCCCCTGGCGCGGCACCCAGGTCATGGACGCGAGCTTCGGTCCGGACGGCGCTCTCTACGTGCTGGACTACGGCACCGGATGGGGCAGCGGCGACGCGAGTTCCGCGCTCTACCGCATCGAGCACATCGGTCCGGCCGGCAACCGCGCGCCGGTGGCACGCGCGATTGCCAACCCCCTGTCCGGCATCGCGCCGCTGACCGCCGACTTCTCGTCGGCCGGGTCGTCCGACCCGGAGAACGGCGCGCTGACCTACTCGTGGAACTTCGGCGACGGCAGCACGTCCACGGCGGCCAACCCGAGCCACACCTTCACCGTCAACGGCCAGTACACCGTCACGCTCACGGTGAAGGACCCGGCCGGGCTCACCGGCAGCACCAACGTGATCATCACCGTCGGCAACACCGCACCCGTGGTCACGTTGAACACCCCGGTCAACGGAAGCCTGTTCAGCTTCGGCGACAGCATCCCTTACACGATCACGGTCTCCGACGTGGAGGACGGGACGATCGACTGCAGCAAGGTGACGTTGTCCTACCTCCTCGGCCACGACAGTCACTCCCACAAGATCACCTCGCGCAACGGCTGTTCGGGCACCATGGAGATCCCGGTGGACGGTGAGCACGACACGGCGGCGAACATCTACGCCGTCTTCGACGCCGAGTACACCGACAAGGGCGCGAATGGCGTGCCGCCCGCGACCACCCACGCCCAGAACGTGCTCCAGCCCCGGCACCGGCAGGCCGAGCACTACACGACGCAGTCGGGCACCGGCCTGTTCGACAAGACGCCGGCCGAGGGCGGCCGCACCGTCGGCGACATCCACAACGGCGACTGGATCGCGTTCGACAACTACAACCTCACCGGCGCCAACCGGTTCACCGCGCGCGTGTCCTCCGCGGGAGCGGGCGGCACGATCACGGTGCGCAGCGGTTCCCAGACCGGTCCGGCACTGGCCACGCTGACCGTGCCGGTGACCGGCGGGTGGGACACGTTCCGGGAGGTCTCCACCGCGCTGACGAACGTGCCCACGACCACCGGCAGGCTGTACCTGACGTTCGCGGGCAGCGGCACCGGTTACCTGTTCGACGTGGACGCCTTCACGTTCGACACGTCCACCGGCGGCGGACGCACCGGGCCGATCACCGGGGCGGCGTCCGGCAAGTGCGCCGACGTCACCGGTGGCAACAGCGCGGACGGCACGCGGATCCAGCTGTACACCTGCAACGGCGGCGCGAGCCAGCAGTGGACGGTCAACGGGACCACGTTGCGGGCGCTGGGCAAGTGCATGGACGTCGCGAACGGTGGCACCACCGACGGCGGCGCCGTGCAGCTGGGGACCTGCAACGGTGCCACGAGCCAGAACTGGAGCGCCGGTGCCAACGGATCCGTGGTCAACACGAAGTCCGGCAAGTGCCTCGACGCCAACGGAGCCGGCACCGCCAACGGCACGGCGCTGATCATCTGGACCTGCCACGGCGGCACCAACCAGCGCTGGACGCTGCCATGACGACTCCGCCGCGTGCTTCGACACCAAGGAGGATCAGATGACCTACCAGGCTTGGCGACGGGCGCTCGGCGTCGCCGCCGCGGCACTCGTCGTGGGCGGGGTCGCTTCCGCACCACCAGCGGCGGCCGCGGACACACCCTACGACGTGCTGGTGTTCTCCAAGACCGCGGGTTTCCGGCACGACTCGATCCCCAGCGGCATCCAGCTGATCCGCGATCTGGGCGGCGCCAACAACTTCACGGTTTCCGCCACCGAGGACGCGGCGCAGTTCACGACCGCCAACCTCGCGCAGTACGAGGCCGTGGTGTTCCTCAACACCACGGGGGACGTGCTGAACGCCACCCAGCAGAGCGCCTTCGAGTCCTACGTCCGCGGCGGTGGCGGTTACGTGGGTGTGCACTCGGCGGCCGACACCGAGTACGACTGGCCGTTCTACGGCGAGCTGGTGGGTGCGTACTTCGCGTCGCACCCGGCCATCCAGCAGGCGACGATCCGGACCGAGAACCGTGCGCACGCCGCCACCGCGCACCTCTCTCCGGCCTGGGTGCGCACCGACGAGTGGTACAACTACCGCACCAACCCGCGCAGCGGCGCCCGCATCCTGTCCACTTTGGACGAATCGACCTACTCCGGCGGGTCGATGGGCGCCGACCACCCGATCACGTGGTGCAAGCCCATGGCGAGTGGACGCTCCTTCTACACCGGCACCGGGCACACGAGGGAGAGCTACGCCGATCCGGCTTTCCGCACGATGATCCTCGGCGGCATCCGGTACGCGGCGAACAGGACGAAGGCCGACTGCCGTCCCGAGACCGGCTACACCACCCTCTACAACGGGTCGACGACCGGGTGGACGCAGGCAGGCCCCGGTGGTTTCACCAACAGCGACGCCACGCTCACCTCGTCCGGCGGCATGGGCATGCTGTGGTACAGCGCCAAGGAGTTCCGGTCTTACTCCCTCAAGCTCGACTGGCGGATGCCGGGGGACGACAACTCCGGTGTGGTGCTCGGTTTCCCGGCGGGCAGCACCCCGGACTCGGCTCTCGCCAACGGGTACGAGGTCCAGATCGACGCGACGGACACCGCGGACAAGACCACAGGGGCGATCTACGGGGTCAAGGCCCCCGACACCGCCGCCAGGGACGGCGCGCTGAACCCGCCCGGCGAGTGGAACACCTACGAGCTGCTCGTCGAGGGCGAACGCCTCCAGGTTTTCCTGAACGGCGTGAAGATCAACGACTTCACCAACACCGACCCGGCGAGGTCGCTCACCTCGGGGCACATCGCGCTGCAGAACCACGGGTCCGGTGACGACGTGTCGTTCCGCAACGTCCGGATCAAGGAGCTCGGCGGGCCCCTCCCGCGCACCGGGCGGATCACCGGCGGCTCCGGCAAGTGCGTCGACGTCGCCGGCGGCAGCAGCGCGGACGGCACGAAGATCCAGCTGTGGACCTGCAACACCAACGCGAGTCAGCAGTGGACGGTCAGCGGGAACACGTTGCGCGCCCTCAACAAGTGCATGGGCGTCGCCGGCGGCAGCACCGCCAACGGCGCGCTGGTGCAGCTGATGACGTGCAACGGCAGCGGCTCGCAGAACTGGACGGCCGGAGCGAACGGCTCACTGATCAACCAGCAGGCGAACAGGTGCCTGGACGCCAACGGCGGCAGTTCGGCGGATGGCACCCAGCTCATCCTCTGGACCTGCCACGGCGGCACGAACCAGCGCTGGACCTTGCCATGAGCGGCTGGTCCCAGCGACAAACCCTTCCAGGAGGTGCGGAATGAGACTCTCGGCAGTCTCTCCGGCGGCGCGGACCCGGATCGCCTTGGCGGTGACCGTGTTGGCCGCGGCGACGTTGACGTGGTCCACACCGGCACCTGCGGCGGCGGCGACCACAGGACCGTGTGACATCTACGCCAGCGGCGGCACGCCCTGCATCGCAGCGCACAGCACGACGCGGGCGCTTTACGGTTCGTACAACGGAAATCTCTACCAAGTCAGGCGTGCGTCGGACAACACCAGCAAGGACATCGGACTGCTCGCCGCGGGCGGCAACGCCAACGCGGCGACGCAGGACACGTTCTGCGCCGGCACCTCATGTGTCATCACGGTGGTCTACGACCAGTCCGGCCGCGGGAACGACCTGTGGTACCAGGGATCGAGCGTGGTCCCCGGCTCGCCGCAGAGCCGGCCCGCGAACGCGACCTCCGAGTCGCTGGTGATGGGCGCTGACAAGAGCAAGGCGTACTCGCTCTACATCAACCCCGGCAACAGCTACTGGCGTGACGGCAGCCGGACCGGCGTCCCGACCGGCGCCGCTCCGGAAGGCATGTACATGGTGACCAGCGGTACGCACGTCAACGGCGGCTGCTGCTTCGACTACGGCAACAGCGAGACGACCCGCAAAGCCGACGCGGCCGGAGCGATGGACGCGATCAACTTCAGCACGCAGTGCTGGTTCGGCGGGTGCGTCGGCCGCGGTCCGTGGGTCCAGGCGGATCTCGAATGGGGCCTGTTCCCCGGCGGAAGCCAGCAGTGGAACCCGAATCAGCGGGCCTTCACGGACAAGTTCGTCACGGCGATCCTGAAGAACAACGGGACCACGCGGTTCGCGCTCAAGGGCGCCAACGCCCAGGCGGGCGATCTGACCACGTTGTACGACGGGTCGCTGCCGAACGGCTACAGCCCGATGAAGAAACAGGGCGCCATCATCCTGGGCAGTGGTGGTGACTGCTGCAAGCCAGACGGTGGTGCCAACCTCAGCGCGGGCACCTTCTACGAGGGAGCGATGGTCGCGGGCTATCCGTCCGACGCGACCGAGAACGCCGTGCAGGCCAACATCATCGCTGCCGGGTACGGCGGTGGCGGCGGCAATCAGCCCGTGCCCGGCGGCGCTGTGCGTGCGGTGGGCGCGGGCAAGTGCCTGGAGACACCGAACGGCACCGCGGGCACGCAGACCCGGATCTGGGACTGCTCGGGCAGCGCGGGCCAGAAGTGGGCCCGGTCGGCGTCGGGTCAGCTCACCGTGTTCGACGGCACCACCCAGCGGTGTCTCGACGCGTACGGCCAAGGGACCACCGCGGGCACCAGGGTGGCGATCTGGACCTGCAACGGTCAGACCAACCAGCAGTGGAACGTCAACGCCAACGGCACGATCACCGGCGTGCAGTCCGGTCTGTGTCTGGACGTGTCCGGCGCATCCACGGCCAACGGCGCGCTCGTCCAGCTGTGGACGTGCAACGGCCAGTCCAACCAGCAGTGGAGCTTGACCTGATCAGCGGTCGTGCGTGCTGTCCTCCGCTCCGGCGGCGGACAGCACGCACGACCATTCCCATCACTGACAGAGGAGTCGAGTGATGCGCATGTCAGAGCCGACGATGCACGACACCCGCCCGGCCGCGTGCTGGACGGACGGCTTCCGCACCGCCAACGGCGAATGCGGTGCGGTGCTGTACGGCGAGCCCGCGATGGAGAAGGTGGTCTTCGAGGCCGGCCGGTCCTGCCACCCGGCGTACGAGTTCCGGATCTCCAGTCCCGGCATGGCCGCCGTCGGCGGCTACGGCCGGATCACCGACTCCCGCACCGGCGAGGTCACCTCGACCTGGACCGACGGGCACGGCACCTGGGCCCGCCGGGCCTTCGCGTCCAGAGCCGATCAGGTGATCGCACACGAGCTGCTGCCGGCACCTGGCCGGACGGTCGACACCACGCTGAGCGTCGACACCGCGCTCGACGGGCTGCTCGGCAGCACGCGCTTCACGACGAGAGCCACCGTCAGCAACGGCTCGGGCTACCTCACCTTGCGAGGCGTCGGCCTGTCGGGTCGCGGTGCCTTCGGCTACGAGGGCATCACCAGGGTGGTGGCCTTCGGCGGCAGCATCCTCGCCAGCGGGACCACCCTCGTCGTCATCGGGGCGGCCAGGCTGCTCCTGCTCACCAAACTCGACCGGTACGAGTCGTCCTCGACCGGCTGGTTCTTCCCCGCGCTGCGCACGGCACTCGCCGGGCTCGACAGCGACTACGCCAGCCTGTTCGCGCGGCACACGGCCGCCACACCCGCTTGACCCGGCCACCGGCATCGAGAGTTCGGGCGACGATCACACGCAAGCGTGACGATGTGCCCGATCCTTTCGTTGCCAGTGTGACAATTATCCGATGGAGAGCACCCAGGGCATCGAGTCCGGTTCGCCAGCCGCAGTGCTGCGCATGCTGATGGACGGCAGGCCGCGCACGCGAGCGGAGGTCGTGGCCGCGACCGGCCTCTCCCGCTCCACCGTGCGGGCGAGGCTCGACCTGCTCGTGGCCGCCGGTCTGGTGACCGGCGGCGGTACCGGGGAGTCCACCGGCGGACGCCCGGCGAGCCGGTTCGTGTTCAACCCCGGCGCGCGCCTCGTGCTGGTGGCCGAAGTGGGCGCCACCCATGCCACGGTCGCCGTGGCCGACCTCGGGTGCCGGTTGATCGCGGTCGAACAGGTCGGCCTCGATGTCGCGGACGGACCGGAGGTGATCCTCCAGCTCCTGGTCACGACCTGGCGCGAGCTGCTGCGCGACGTGGACCTCCCGGAGACCGGGCCGGAGATCGCTGGAGTGGGCATCGGGCTCCCCGGGCCGGTCGAGCATTCCACCGGCCGCCCGAACAACCCGCCGATCATGCCGGGCTGGGACGGGTTCGACGTGCCGGCGGCGATCACGGCGGAGTTCGGCGCACCGGTGCTGGTCGACAACGAGGTCAACCTGATGGCTCTGGGCGAGCACACAGCCTCGCACCCGGATGTGCGGCACATGATCGTGGTGAAGGCGGCGACCGGCATTGGCGCCGGGCTGATCAGCAACGGCCTGCTGCACCGCGGCGCGGCGGGTGCGGCGGGGGACCTGGGGCACATCCGGGTGCCCGACGGTGAGGAGGCGCTGTGCCGCTGCGGCAACACCGGGTGCCTTGAGGCGGTCGCCGGTGGTCCGGCGCTGGCGGCGAAGCTGAGAGAGCTGGGGCTCCCCGCTTCGTCGACGGCCGACGTGGTGCACCTGGTCCGGTCCGGCAACCTCGAGGCCGGCCGGGTCGTGCGGCAGGCGGGGAGGGACATCGGCGAGGTGCTCGCGGGGTGCGTGAGCATGTTCAACCCGTCGCTGGTGGTCATCGGCGGACTGGTGGCGGAGGCGGGGGAGATGCTGCTGGCGGGCGTGCGCGAGTCGATCTACCGGCGCTCGCTGCCACTGGCCACGGAGGACCTGAGGATCGTCGCGTCGAGGGCGGGTGCGACCGCCGGTGTGCTGGGCGCCGCGGCGATGGTCGTGCAGCACGTGCTGTCGCCGGAGGTGCTGGACGCGCGGCTCGGCGCGGTCGTCTCCGCGATCTCCGCCGGAGAGGCCTGAGCCACTTTGGCAGAAGATAGCCATAAGTTGGTCCAAATCTGCCGGACTTTTGCATTGACCTTGCCATATCGTCGGGCTTACGTTCACCTGCATGTGGGACATCGGCGTCAACACATGGGTTTGGACGTCACCGCTCACCGATGAGGGATTGGCCGCGCTCGCGCCGAAGGTTCGCGAGTGGGGGTTCGACGTCATCGAACTGCCGGTGGAGCAGCCGGGTGACTGGGACCCGCGCCGCGCCGCCGACCTGCTGGCCGAGCTGAACCTCGGGGCCACCGTCTGTCTCGTCATGCCGTCGGGCCGTGAGCTGGTCGCGGCAGACACGGTCGCGGAGACCCAGGACTACCTGCGGCGGGTCGTGGACGTCGCGGCGATCGTCGGCAGTCCGGTCGCGGCGGGCCCCGCGTACAGCTCGGTCGGCCGCACGTGGCGCATCGACGACCGGCCGCGGGTGTACCGCGAGTTGCGCGCGAACCTCCGCCCCGTGGTCGAGTACGCAGCGCAGCACGGTGTCCGCATCGCCGTGGAGCCGCTGAACCGGTACGAGACGAGCCTGCTGAACACCGTGGACCAGGCGCTGGAGGCGCTGGACGGGCTGCCGGCCGAGGGGTGCGGCCTGGCGCTCGACACCTACCACCTCAACATCGAGGAAGCGGCGCCGGTGAAGGCGGTTCTCGCCGCCGGCGCGCGCATCGCACACGTTCAGGTGTGCGCCAACGACCGCGGTACGCCGGGTCGCGATCACCAGGACTGGCCCGCGTTGCTGGGCGCCTTGGGCGATGCCGGCTACCGCGGTCCGTTGTGCATCGAGTCGTTCACGCCGGACAACGCCGCCATCGCGACCGCCGCCTCGATCTGGCGGCCGCTGGCCGACTCACCGGACGCTCTCGCCGTCGAAGGCCTGGCCTTCCTGCGCGCTGCCGCCGCCGCTCTCACCCGTTAGCCGACCGCGTCACCACCCCGGAGGAGTGGCAATGCAACGCAGACTCAAGCGATTACTGTCGGTGTTGGCCGGTGCTCTGGTGGTGATGGGGCTAGTCACGCCGAGCACCCCGGCACAGGCTCATGGCCTGCACGTCCTGCTGTTCACCAAGACCGCCTCCGGCGCCTACCGGCACGACTCCATCCCGGCGGGCATCACGATGATGGAGCAGCTGGCCGCCCAGCGCGGCTGGGAGATGACCAAGACCGAGGACGCGTCGGTCTTCAACGACACCACGCTCGCCACGTTCAACGTGATCGTGATGCTGCAGACGTCGGGCATGGTGTGGGACACCGCCGCGCAGCGCACCGCGATGCAGAACTACGTGCGCAGGGGCGGGGGCGTGGTGGCGATCCACAACGCCACGGACATGAACATCGAGCAGCAGTTCCCGTGGTGGGACCAGATGCTCGGCATGACCATGACCCAGCACTCGTCGATCGTCTCCGGCACCGCGAAGGTCGCCGATCGCAAGCACCCGTCAGGGGCGGGTCTTCCGGACCGGTGGACGCGCACCGAGGAGTGGTACAACTTCAACCGCTCCGCGCGCGGCGACGTGCACGTGCTGGTCACGGCGGACGAGTCGACCTACGACGCGGGCCCGTCCAAGATGGGCGTCGACCACCCGATCTCGTGGTGCCGCAACTTCGAGGGCGGCCGGGTGTGGGCCACCGGCATGGGGCACCAGGCGTCGAGCTACTCCGAACCCCTGTTCCGCCAGCACATCACCGGCGGTGTGGAGAGCGCGGGCGGCATCGTGTCCGCGGACTGCGGTCCGACGGTGTGGGGCAGCTTCCAGAAGGTGCAGCTCGACAACTCCGTCATCGCGCCGAGCACGATCGACGTCGCTCCCGACGGCCGGGTGTTCTTCAACGAGTACAACGGCAACCTGAAGATCTACAAGCCGGACACCAGGACGACGGTCGTCGCGGGCACGCTCAGCGTCTACGGCCAGGGGCAGAACTCGGAGGACGGCCTGGTCGGCATGGCGCTCGACCCGGCGTTCGCCACCAACAGATGGGTCTACCTGAACTACTCCCCGGCGGGGAGCCAGGAGATCGCCAGGATCTCGCGCTTCACCATGAACGGCGACCGGATGGACATGGCGAGCGAGAAGGTCCTGCTCACCCTGCCCGCGTCGCGGAAGGAGGAGCCGGGGCACACCGGCGGTCAGCTGGCCTTCGGTCCGAACGGCAACCTCTACATCAGCGTCGGCGACGACACCAACCCCAACGGTGACTCGGGCGGCTACGCGCCGATCGACGAACGTCCAGGCCGCGCGCTGTACGACGCGCAGGGCACTGCTGCCAACACCAACGACCTGCGCGGCAAGATCCTGCGCATCCACCCGGAACCCGACGGCACCTACACCGTCCCGTCGGGCAACATGTTCGCGCCCGGCACGGCCAGGACGCGGCCGGAGATCTACGCGATGGGCTTCCGCAACGTGTTCCGGTTCAGCGTGCACCCGACCACCGGCGTGATCTACGCGGCCGACTACGGCCCGGACGCGGGCGGCGACAACCCGAACCGCGGGCCGGCGGGACTCGTGGAGTGGAACGTGATCAAGTCGCCGGGCAACTACGGCTGGCCGTACTGCGTGGCGAACAACATCGCCTACAACGACTGGAACTTCGCCAACAACACGTCCGGTCCGAAGTTCAACTGCGGCTCGCCGGCGAACAACTCGCCCAACAACACCGGCCTGACGACTCTGCCCGCGTCACGCGCGGCGGACGTCTGGTACGGCAACGGCGCGAACGGCAACGCGTTCCCGGAGATGGGCCCTGGCAGCGGGGGCGAGGCGCCGATGGCGTTCCCCGCCTACCAGTACAACGCGAACAACCCGTCGAGGACGAAGTTCCCGGCGTACTTCGACCAAACGCCGTTCTTCGGCGAGTGGTCCCGCAACCGCATGTGGGAGTTCCGGCTGGATTCGTCCGGGAACCTGTTGAAGATCAACAACTTCCTGTCGAACATGTCGTTCGCCTCTCCGATGGACGCGAAGTTCGGCCCCGACGGGTCGATGTACCTGCTGACCTGGGGCACGGGCTGGGACGACAACAAACCGTTGCCCGGCGCCGGATTGTGGCGCATCGACTACACGACCACCGGTGAACGGCTTCCGGTGGCGCAGGCCTCCGGCACGCCCTTGACCGGTCCCTCGCCGCTGACGGTGCGCTTCTCCAGCGCCGGTTCCAGCGATCCCGGCGGTCTTCCGCTGACCTACCGGTGGACGTTCGGCGACGGCGCCACGTCCATGGAACCGAACCCCACGCACACCTACACCGGCAGCGGGAAGTTCACCGCCCAGCTCACCGTCACCAACTCGGCGGGCAAGATCGGTACCGCGAACGTGACGATCAGCGTGGGCAACACGGAGCCGGTCGTGCGGTTCACCGGTCCGGTCGACGGCGGCATGATCAACTTCGGCGACCCGATCCCGTACACGCTGTCCGTGACCGACCAGGAGGACGGCACGATCGACTGCACCAAGGTGAGCGTTCAGTCGAACATGGGCCACGACTCGCACAAGCACCCGATCGGCTCGCCGATGACCGGCTGTTCGGGAACGCTGCCGACCACCGTCGACTCGGGCCACCAGGGGCTCAACGTGCACGTCATCGGCTCGGCCGAGTACACGGACAAGGGCGCGAACGGCGTGCCGCCCCTGACCGGCAGCGGCCAGGTCGTGCTGCAGCCCAAGCAGAAGCAGGCCGAGTTCTTCAACGACTCGTCCGGCGTGACCATCGTGTCGCAGGCGGGCGCCGAATCGGGCGCCAAGGTGGGCGACATCGGCAACAACGACTGGATCTCGTTCAAGCCGGTCAACTTCACCGGCATCAACCAGGTGTCGTTCCGGGTGTCCTCTCCGCCGGGTGGCGGAGGGACGATCGAACTGCGCGCCGGTTCACCGACAGGCACGCTCATCGCATCGTCGCCGGTCACCAGCACCGGAGGCGCGGACACCTACGTCAGCACGCCCGCGGTGAACGTGACCGCGCCGACCGGCACCGTCGAGCTGTTCGCGGTGTTCAAGACATCGTCGTCGACCAGCTTCGACCTCGACTCGATCACCTACGTCGGGCCGGGCGCGGGACAGCCCGGCGGTGGCTCCGCGAAGGAGATCGTCGGCGCCGGCGGCAAGTGCGTCGACGTCAACGGAGCCAGCTCCACCGACGGCGCCAAGGTCCAGCTGTGGACCTGCAACGGTGGCAACAACCAGAAGTGGACGCAGAACGGCACCACGCTGCGGTCGCTCGACAAGTGCCTCGACGTCACCGGCAACAGTCAGACCGACGGCGCGATCGTCCGGTTGTGGTCGTGCAACGGCTCGTCCGGGCAGAACTGGACCGCCCAGTCCGACGGCTCGATCCGCAACGGCACGAAGTGCCTGGACGCCAACGGAGCCGGCACGGCGGACGGCACCCAGCTCATCATCTGGACCTGCCACGGCGGGACCAACCAGAGGTGGACCTTCCGGTAGCCCAGGAGCCGGTCAGCGGCCTTCCCGGCCGCTGACCGGTTTCCCCGTCGAGGAGGAACGATGAGCAGGACCGTTCGGTCGCGCGCGACCAAGGCCGCCGCCTGGGCCACCCCGCCGCCCAGGCCGAAAGGGCGGGTGTGGGCCGGTTTCCTCACCGCTTTCCTGCTCGGGCTGGCGGTCGCGTTCCTGATCACCTCGGGGAACGGGCCGGACGCGACCCAGCGGCGGATCGCGGAACTGGAACGCGAGGACGCCGCACGGGACGCCGCGCAGCTCGGCCCGCTGACCGACCAGGCCAAGGGCACCAGAGACAACCTGGCTCCGGTGCTCGCGGCCATGGCGCAGGCGGCTCCCGTCGACGGGTCGGCACCGAAGTCCGCGCTCACCGCGGAGGTGGTGAACGGGTGGAAGGACGTCCTCTCAGCGGCGGAGAAGTCGTACGAGCAAACGCCTTCGGCCGGCAACGGGATCAACATGGCGCGCGCCGGCCTGCGCACGGCCGTGCAACAGCTCGCTGCGGCGGTCAGGGGGTTCGACACGGCGCTCGGGGTGGCCGAGCCGGTCAGGAGCACTCTCGTGGCGCTGGCGGGTGAGCAGCGCACGCTGGCACTGCGCACGTGGTCGGTGGCCGCGGTCCAGCTCGACGTGATCAACATCGAGGCGGGGAGGGGGCACGTGCACGTCCAGCTCTCCACCGGCGGCGACGCCGGCGTGATCGCACCCGACGGCGCGCCGGAGGGACGGTGATGGCTGGTCATGTCGTTCGGCCGGCGACCGATGCCGTCCGCCTTCTGGTCGACGCGCGCACACTGATCGAGCCCGTGCACCGCGCCACGATCGACGAGCTCGGTCCGGCGCTGCGTCGCGTCGCCGGCTACCACATCGGGTGGTGGGACGCGGACGGCAGACCTTCACCGTCGGGCGGCAAGGCGCTGCGGCCCGCTCTCACCCTCGCCTGTGCCCGCGCGTTCGCCGACGGACCCGTGCCGCCGGACGTGATCGCGGCCGCGACGGCGGTGGAGCTGATCCACGACTTCTCGCTCCTGCACGACGACGTGATGGACGGCGACGAAACGCGGCGGCACCGTCCCTCGGCGTGGGCGGCGTTCGGGACCACGGCGGCGATCCTCGCCGGTGACGTCCTGGTGGGACTCGCGCTGCGCCGGGTGCCGCCGTCCCTGACGGGTGTACTCGCCGACGTGCTCGTCGACCTGTGCGAAGGGCAGTCGGCCGACGTGGCGGCCGAGACCGCGACGTCGGTGGACGTCGAGCAGTGCCTCGCCACCGCGGCGAGGAAGACCGGTGCCCTGCTGGGGGCAGCCTGCCGCCTTGGTGCTCTCGCGGCCGGAGCCGACCCTGCCGCGGCTGACCACTGCCGGTGGTTCGGGGTGCACCTCGGCGTCGCCTTCCAGTTGGTCGACGACATCCTCGGCATCTGGGGCGACCCGGCGAGGACCGGCAAACCGGCCCACTCCGACATCAGGGCCGGCAGAAGAACCCTGCCGGTCGTGGCGGCACTCGCCTCGGACACGCCGGCGGGGCGCCGGCTCGGACGGATCTACATCGAGGACCGCGGTGAGGACGAGACCGTGCCGTGCATTGCGGAGCTCGTTGCGGAGGCGGGTGGCCGGGCGTGGGCGCAGGCCGAGGCGGACCGCCGCGTGCGGCTGGCGTTCGGCTGCCTGGACCGAGCGGATCCGCGTCCGTCCGCCGCCCTGGATCTGCGCGATCTGGCCCGGCTGGTCACGAGCAGGGACCGCTGAACCAGCTCGCGCCGAACGCGGCCGCAGGGACCTTCAGCCCAGTTGCTGGTCCACGACGCTGGGTGACAGGACGTGGTGGACCACCATGGCCGCCGCCCCGAGCACGCCTGCCACCTCGCCCGCACGGGACGGCACGATGCGCAGGTTCTCCGTGGCCAGCGGCAGTGAACGGCGGTAGACCGCCTCCCGCACTCCGGCCAGCAGCATCTCACCCGCTGCGGCGAGGTCGCCGCCGACCACGATCAGCGAGGGGTTGACCATGCTGACACAGGCTGCGAGCACCTCGCCGATGGTGCGGCCCGCATGCCGGATCGCCTGACCGGCTTCGACGTTGCCCGCGCGGACCAGGGCGACGACGTCGGCGCTCGAGTGGGCCTCCACCCCCTTGGCTCGCAACCGGGCCACTATCGCGGAGCCGCTGGCGACGGCCTCCAGACACCCGGTGTTGCCACAGCCACAGGGAGCGTCGTCGCTGCCAGGCGCCTGGATGTGGCCGAGATCCCCCGCCGCGCCGACCGCGCCGCGGTGCAGGACGCCGTTGCTGATGAAACCCGAACCGATCCCGGTCGCCACCTTCACGACGATCATGTGGTCGGTGCCGGGGAAAGAGTGCGTGTGCTCGCCCAGTGCCATCAGGTTGACCTCGTTGTCCACCAGCACCGGCACGCCGAACTCGGCGCGGACGTGCGCCGGCACGTCGAAGCCGTCCCAGGCGGGCATGATCGGCGGGTGGTTGGGCTTGCCCGACGAGTGTTCGACCGGGCCGGGCAGGCCGATGCCGACACCGGCCGGCGACACGGACACGCCGGCGTCCCTGACCAGTTCCCTCCAGGTCTCGGCCAGGCGCGCCAGCACCGGCTCCGGCCCGTCGGCGATGTCCAGGCTGAGCCGGCGCATGGCCAGCGGGCCGCCGGCGAGGTCGGTCACGGCGACGGTCGCGTGCGTGGCGCCGACGTCGGCGGTGAGGACGGAGCGGGCGGCCGCGTTGAACACCAGCCGGCCCGCGGGTCTGCCGCCGGTCGACACCCGGATACCGCGGTCGGTGAGGAACCCCGCGTCCTGCAGTGCGTCGAGCCTGGTCCGGACCGCGGCGCGGGTCAGGCCTGTCTGGCTCGCCAGTTCGGCACGTGTGCGCGGTACTCCGTCGAGCAACAGCCGCAGCAGCTGCCCAGGAGAAGCCGCAGGAGCCCAAGGTACGTCCGGCACGCGCCCCAGTGAACCAGGGAACACCGAGTAATGGTGGTGTTCATCCGTAAGACGTGTGCACTTTGGCAGGGAAGTGCCAACTTATGATTGACAGTCGCCAATAGTGGCCCCTACGTTCGCCTCATGGCTGTGACCCACGCAACATCGGGGGCGGATGACCCCGTTGCCGTCGTACGGCTGGAGGGCATCGAGAAGAGCTTCTTCGGCGTACCGGTGCTGCGCGGCGTCGATCTCCTGCTGCACGCGGGTGAGGTGCATGCGCTGGTGGGGGAGAACGGTGCGGGCAAGTCGACGCTGCTGAAGGTGTTGGCCGGCGTCCACCGGCCCGACTCGGGACGGATTGTGGTGCGGGACGCGGAGGTCTCGTTCGCCACGCCGCGCGACGCGCAGGCGGCGGGCATCGCGATCATCCACCAGGAGTTCACCCTCCTCGAGCACCGCACGGTGGCCGAGAACGTCTTCCTCGGCCGGGAACCGGTGCGGCGCGGTCAGGTGGACCGGCGCGCGATGGAGACCCAGACCCGGCGGCTGCTCGACTGGCTGGGAGAGGACGGCATCGAGCCCGGCACCGAGGTGGCCCGGTTGTCCGTGGCCCGCAAGCAGGTGGTGGAGATCGTCAAGGCGCTGTCGGCGGACGCCAAGGTCCTCGCGATGGACGAGCCCACCGCGGCGTTGGCGGACAACGAGGTCGAGCTGCTGTACGGCCTGGTGCGCAGACTTCGGGATCGTGGGATCGCGATTCTCTACGTGTCGCACCGGATGCGTGAAGTGTTCGACCTCAGCTCACGGATCACGGTGTTGAAGGACGGTGCGTTCGTCACCTGTGTGCCGACCGCCGATCTGGACACCGATCAGGTCGTGCGGCACATGGTCGGCCGTCCGCTGGACGCGCTGTATCCCGAACGCACGAGCGTCCCCGGTGCGGTGCGGATCGCGTTGCGGGGAGCGGGAAACGAGCGGGTGCGGAACCTGACGTTCGACGTGCGGGCCGGGGAGATCGTCGGCCTCGCCGGGTTGCAGGGCTCCGGTCGTTCCGCGATCGCGCGGGCGATCTGGGGCGTCGAGCCGTTCACGACCGGCACCGTGGAACTCGATGGCGTGCCGACTCGCGTCACCGGTCCGCGGACGGCCGTCCGCAAGGGCATCGGGTACGTCACCGAGGATCGCAAGGGCGAAGGACTGGCGCTGCGGCAGTCGGTGCGGGACAACACCTTGCTGGTCCGTCGCGCGGCGTGCCGCGGTGCGGTGGCTCGTCAGGCCGCGGATCTGACACGGCTGCTCGGCTCGGTCGGTGTCGTCGCGCGTGGGCCGCATCAGGAAGTGCGCTACCTCTCCGGTGGCAACCAGCAGAAAGTGGTGCTGGGAAAGTGGCTCGCCGTGCGGCCACGCGTGCTGATCGTGGACGAGCCGACCCGCGGCGTCGACGTCGGCGCGAAACAGACCCTGTACCGGTTGCTGCGCGACCTGGCGGACGACGGCATGGCGATCCTCATGATCTCGTCGGAGTTGCCGGAGTTGATCGGCATGAGCGACCGGATCCTCGTCATGCACGAAGGCGCGCTGGCAGGCGAACTGCCCGCCGGTGCCGACGAGGAAGCCGTGATGGCACTGGCCACCGGGCACCGGCCTGGGGCCGTGGCGTGAGCGCCGTGCGCGAGCAGGTCCGCCGGCGCAGCGAGGCGCCGGCCCGGACGAGGACGTTCGTGATCACCCCGGTCCTGGTCGTGTACCTCGCGCTGGCGGTGCTGCTGGTGGTCGGCAGTGTGCTGGTGGGCGTCCAGGGAGGTGTGCTCCTCGATCACGGCGGCATTCTCAACATCCTGACGCGCGGCACGGTGCTCGGACTGGTCGCGATCGGGCAGACCCTGGTGATCGTCACCGGTTCCCTCGACCTGTCGGTGGCCTACCTGGTCGGCCTGTGCTCGTTGGTGGCCGCCGAGACGATGGCGGGCAGCCCGGCGATGATCGTGCCCGGTGTGCTGGCGGCGCTGGTGGTCGCGGCGGTGGTGGGGTTGGTCAACGGACTGGTGATCACCGTGCTGAAGGCCAACGCGTTCATCGCCACGCTGGGCGTCGCGCTGGTGCTGCGCGGCTACCTCGAGCACAACTACACCGGCCCGGCGGGCAGTGTGCCGCGCGCGTTCCAGCACATCGGCTACGACCGGATCGGACCGGTTCCGGTGGCGGCGCTGCTGATGTTGCTGCTCGCGGCGGCGGCGTGGTGGTACCTGCGGCGCACCCGCACCGGCTACCACATGTACGCAGTCGGCGGGGACGTCGACGTGGCCCGGCTGTCCGGCGTGCGCACCGGACGGACGATCGTCACCGCGCACGTGCTGTGCGCGGTCATGGCCGGGCTCGCCGGGGTGTTCCTGGCCGGTCGGTTGGGTTCGGGCGCCCCGTACGTCGGTACCGACGCCGGGTACGACCTGGAGTCGATCGCCGCCGTCGTGCTCGGCGGCACGGCCCTTGCGGGCGGTCGCGGCGGTGTGGCCGGCACCATCGGCGGTGTGCTGATTCTATCCACATTGGACACGATCTTCGACGACCTCGAGATGGACTCCTTCTTCAAGGACGTCGTGCGCGGCGTCGTGCTCATCGTGGCGGTGGCGCTGTACGCCCGGCGCAGGCCTGCCAGGAGATCGACATGAGAGCGCGGCCACGCCTGGCGGACGGCACCGGGCCCGTACTGGTCGTGCTGCTGATCCTGTTGGTGGGACTGGCGTTCGCCGGTCCCGCGTACGCCGAACCCAGCGGCTACCTCGCGCTGCTCAAACGTGCGGCGCCGCTCGTGGTGCTGGCCGTCGGCCAGTACTTCGTGATCGTCTCCGGTGGTTTCGACCTCTCCGTCGGCTCGCTGGTCACGGCCGAGGTGGTGGTCGCCGCCCGGCTGGTCAACGGTGATGACGCGAACACCTGGTGGGTGATCGCGCTGCTGCTGGGCTGCGGAATCCTCGTCGGGCTGGTCAACGGGCTGATCACGACGAAACTGCTGGTGCCGTCGTTCATCGTGACCCTGGGGATGCTGCTGGTGCTCGACGGTGCGGTGTTCCTGTGGTCAGGCGGAGCACCGCGCGGCGCCCTGTCCCCGTCGTTCCGCGTCCTCGGCCGGGGCAGTGCCGACGTGCCGGGTCTCGGCCAGTTGCCGTGGTCGGTGATAGTGCTGCTGGTGGTGCTCGCTGCGGCGGTGTGGTTCATGCGCAGCGGAACCGGACGCACGCTGCTCGCGGTGGGGGACAACGAGAACGTGGTCCGGCTCGCGGGCGGCCGGGTGGATCGGCTGCGCCTGCTCGCGTTCGTGCTGTCGGCGCTGCTCGCGTCGGTCGCCGCGATCCTGCTCGCAGGGTTCGCGGGGGTGTCGGCGCAGGTCGGTGAGGGCCTGGAGTTCCGTGCCATCACCGCGGTGGTGCTCGGCGGTGTCCTGCTCGGCGGTGGCCGCGGTTCGGTGGTCGCCGCGGCTGCGGGCGCGCTGTCGCTCGAAGCGCTCTTCTCCCTGTTGAACCTGCTGGGCGTCTCGGGCGCGCTCGAGTCCGCCGTGCAGGGCGTGATCATCATCGCCGCAGTGGCCTACGCCGCCCGCGGGGCCGGTCTGCAGCGGGTGCTGCGGCTACGCCGGCCGGTTCCGGACACCGCCTGAACGCCTCCGCCTGAACCCCGTCGACGAAGCCGAGGAGCAGCACATGAACAGGAAATGGTCCGTTGTGGCCCTGGTGGGCGCGTTCGCGGTGGCCGGGTGTGCCAGCGACCTTCCCTCCACCCAGGCCCCTGGCGGCACGTCCGAGTCGGCCAAGGCGAAGTCGGAGTTCTTCGACCAGGCCGAGTTCGAGCGACAGCTGCGGTTCCGCACCGCGAAGGCGACCGGGTTGGACTCGCAGGACGGCACTGCCAAGCCCTGGGAGCAGATGCTCGAACCGCAACTGGTCGACACGGCCAAGTACGCCAAGCCCGGAGGCGGCTACCACCTGTGCTTCTCCAACGCCTCGGTGGACAACCCGTGGCGGCAGGTCGGGTTCAAGACCATGAAGGAGGAGGTGAAGCTGCACCCGGAGATCGCCAAGTTCACCGTGCTGGACGCGGAGGCCAAGGACGACAAGCAGATCAGCGACATCCAGTCGCTCGCGTCGCAGGGGTGCAGCGCGTTGATCGTCTCGCCGAACACGACCGCCACGCTGACCCCGGCCGTCGAGGCCGCCTGCGCGACGGGCGTGCCCGTGATCGTCTTCGACCGCGGCGTCAAGACCAGCTGCCCGGTGACGTTCATCCACCCGATCGGCGGGTTCGCGTTCGGCGCGGACGGTGCCGAGTTCCTCAAGGAGAAGGTGGCGCCAGGCGGCAAGGTCCTCGCACTGCGCATCCTGCCCGGCGTCGACGTCCTGGAGCAGCGCTGGGCGGCGGCCAGCGAGATCTTCTCCGGTAGCCAGGTGAAGGTCGTGGGCGTGGAGTTCACCAACGGCGACGCGGCCAAGACCAAGAGCATCGTCAACGAGTACATCCAGCGCGAAGGCAAGATCGACGGCGTCTGGATGGACGCGGGCGCCACCGCGGTCGCGGCCGTGGAGGCGTTCCAGGACGCCGGCGCGGCGATCCCGCCGTTCGTGGGTGAGGACCAGCAGGACTTCCTGCGGATGTGGGCCGACGAGAAGATGACCGCGGTCGCCCCGACCTATCCGACCTACCAGTGGCGCACCCCGATCATCGCCGCCCTGCGCGTCCTCGGCGGCAAGCAGGTGCCGAAGGAATGGGTGCTGCCGCAGCCGAAGGTCACCCAGGACACCCTGAAGGACTTCATCAAGCAGGACATGCCGCCGCTGCACTACGCCATGTGCGGCTGCGAGGGCATGCCCGGCTACCCGGCGCCCTGGAAGTAGCCGCGATGATGAAGGCGTACGTGGACCTGGTGCGGGCACCGGCGGCGCTCACGGTGCTGGGCGACACGCTGGTCGGCGCAGGAAAACCGTTGCGGGGCAAGGCCTTGTTGCTTCCGCTGGCGTCCGTCTCGTTGTACTGGGCGGGAATGGCGCTCAACGACTGGGCCGACCGCGACCTGGACGCGGTCGAACGACCGGAACGACCGATCCCGTCCGGCCGGATCAGCCCGGACGCGGCCCTGGCCACCGCGGCCGGACTGACCGCGCTCGGCGTCGGTCTCGCCGCGGCGGCCGGTCGTAACGCTCTGCCGCTCGCCGCGGCGGTGTGGGCCTACGACACCGTGCTGAAGGCCACTCCCGCCGGACCGTTCGCCATGGCCGCCTGCCGGGCGTTCGACGTCCTGCTGGGCGGCCGGGCCGTCCTGCCCGCCGGGCTGATGGCCGCGCACACCCTCGGGCTGACCGTGCTGTCACGGGGCGAGGTGCACGGCACGTCACCTCGCACGGCGAAGGCGGTGCTGTCGGGCACGGTGCTGACGGCGGTGGCGGCCGGCGTCTCCACCCGGCGGCTCAGCGGGATCGCGGCGGCGCTGAGCTACGCGGTGACGGTAGGACGCGCGCAGTGGCAGGTGGTCCGGCAACCGTCGGCCGAGTCGGTCCGCGCCGCCACGAAGGACGGCATCCACGGCATGGTGCTGCTCCAGGCCGCGCTGGCCGAGCACGGCGCCGCGCTGCCGCTCGTGTTGCCGCTGGCCACAGCGCTGAGCAGGAAGGTGAGCCCGACATGACGTTCCAGCTGGGCTACGGCACCAACGGGTTCGCCAACCACCGGCTCGACGACGCGCTCGCCGTGATCGCCGATCTCGGCTACACGGCGGTGGCCCTCACCCTCGATCATCACCACCTGGACCCGTTCGCCGGCGACGTCGGGAAGCAGACCGATCGGCTTGCCGCACGCCTGCACGAACTGGGCTTGCGCGTCGTCGTGGAGACCGGCGCGCGGTATTTGCTCGACCCGCGCCGCAAGCACCACCCCACGCTGGTGAGTGAGGATCAGGCGGTGCGGGTCGATTTCCTGGTGCGCGCCAAGCAGATCGCGCTGGACCTCGGCGCGGACTGCGTGTCGTTCTGGTCCGGAGTGGGATCCGCGGACGACTGGGACCACCTGAGGTCGGGCGTCGCCGCGGTGCTGGAGAGCGGGCCGGCCGTCCCGATGGGACTGGAGCCGGAGCCGGGCATGGTCGTGCAGTGGCTCGACCAGGCACTGCGGCTGCGGACCGAGCTCGGGAACCCGGAGGAGCTGAGGATCACCCTCGACGTCGGGCACTGCGTCGCGGTCGAGCCGCAGGACGCGGCGGCGTGCATCAGGCAGGCGGGCGAGCTGCTCGTCAACGTGCAGCTCGACGACATGCTGCCGGGCGTGCACGAGCACCTGGAGTTCGGTGAGGGACAGCTGGACCTGCCCGCCACGCTCGCCGCACTGACTGGCATCGGCTACACCGGCGTCGCCGCGGTGGAGCTGCCCCGGCACAGCCATGCCGCACCGGACGTGGCGGTGCGGGCACTGCGAGCGCTGCGCGCGGCGCAGTGGCTGGCCGAGGCAGAACGGGCGGTCCGCGCCGATCCCGGCGCGATCGACACCCTGTTCCCCGCGGCGGGAAGGGCGGTGGGAGCAGGACAGGACGCCGCACGGGTCCGCCTGCTCACTGCGTTCGCCGACGTGTCCGGCGATCCGGTCGACGGCCTCACGAGGCTCTACCGGTACGGCACCTCCGCGGAACGGCGAGGTGTCCTGCGCGGGCTGGCCGAGGTGGGGGACCTTGCTCCGGCAGCCGGGGTCGCGTTGGTCGAGGACGCCTTGCGCAGCAACGAGACCGACCTGGTCGCGGCGGCACTCGGCCCGTTCGCCACCCGGCACCTCGGCAGACACGCGTGGCGGCACGGCGTGCTCAAGTGCCTGTTCATGGGCATTCCGCTGACCGTGGTCGACGGTCTCGACCGGCACGCGGACGCGGAGCTGCTGCGCATGGTGGCCGCGTTCTCCGACGAACGCCGCGCGGCCGGCCGTCCGGTGCCCGCCGACGCTCTCGCCCTGCTCGGAAAGGCTTCGTGATGCGCATCTTCGACCCGCACATCCACATGACGTCCCGCACCACCGACGACTACGAGGCCATGCGCGACGCCGGTGTGCGAGCGCTGGTGGAGCCCGCGTTCTGGCTCGGCCAGCCGCGGACGAGCGTCGGCTCGTTCGTCGACTACTTCGACAGCCTGCTCGGGTGGGAACGGTTCCGCGCCGCCCAGTTCGGCATCGCACACCACTGCGCGCTCGCCCTGAACCCCAAGGAGGCCAACGACCCCCGGTGCACCGAGGTGCTGGACGTGCTGCCGCGCTACCTGGCCAAGGACGGTGTGGTCGCGGTCGGCGAGGTCGGGTACGACTCGATGACACCGGAGGAGGACGACGCGTTCGCGCGCCAACTGGAACTGGCGCTGCGGCACGACCTGCCGGTCCTCGTGCACACACCGCACCGGGACAAGCAGGAGGGTACGAAGCGAACACTGGACGTGGTCCGTGAGTCGGGCCTGGCGCCGCACCGCGTCCTGGTCGACCACCTCAACGAGATCACCGTCAAGATGGTGGCGGACGCGGGCTGCTGGATGGGGTTCTCCGTCTACCCGGACACCAAGATGGACGAGGCTCGGATGGTGGCGCTGCTCGCCGAGTACGGCACCGAGCGGATGCTGGTCAACTCCGCCGCCGACTGGGGCCGGTCCGATCCGCTGAAGACCCACAAGACCGGGTTGGCGATGCTGGACGCCGGGTTCGGCGAGTCCGAAGTGGACACGGTGTTGTGGCACAACCCGGTCGAGTTCTACGGCCAGAGCGGCAGGCTGGCGCTCGAACCGGCGGCGGCGGGTGTGGTCGACGCGGCCACCGGCAGTTCGGTGCTGCGGGGTGAACGGTGATCGCCTACTGCACCAACGTCCACCCGGCGCCCGACCTCGCGGGCATCCTGGCCCAGCTCGACCGGCATGCGGTCCGGGTGCGGGAGGCGCTGGAGGCGGACACGCTCCCCTTGGGACTGTGGCTGCCCGCGCCGGTCGCACGAGGACTCGCGGAGGATGGCACCGCACTGCAGCACTTCCGCGCCGAGCTTGCGAGCAGAGGACTGACGGTCTCCACGCTCAACGCGTTCCCGTACGGTGACTTCCACGACGAGGTGGTCAAGCACGCGGTGTACTTCCCGACGTGGACCGATCCGCGCCGCCTGCGGTACACAGTGGACTGTGCAGCCGTGCTGGCCGACCTGCTGCCCGATTCCGCGTCCTACGGCAGCATCTCGACCCTGCCGCTGGCCTGGCGGGAGCCGTGGACGGGCCGCGACGACGACCGTGCCGCGGAGGCTCTCGCCGAGCTCACCCTGTCCCTGCGCGCCGAGACCCGCCGGCACGGCAGACCGATCAGGCTGGCCGTCGAGCCGGAGCCGGGTTGTGTGCTGGACACCGTCGCCGACGCGGTCGGCTGGCTGGCCGGCCGGGTCGATCCCGACCACATCGGGATCTGCCTGGACACCTGTCACCTCGCGGTGTCGTTCGCCGATCCGGCCGAGACGGTCGCGTCGATCCGCCGGGCAGGGCTGGAGGTGGTCAAGGTGCAGGCCTCGGCGGCACTGGAGGTGGCGGAACCCGGCACTGCGGCGGGCAGGCGGGCGGTCGCTGCGTACAGCGAACCCCGCTACCTGCACCAGGTCCGGGAGAACACCCCCGGCGGTGTCCTGGCGGCGGACGACCTGCCGGAGGCGTTCGAGACCCTGCCCGCCGAGCACCCGTGGCGCGTGCACTTCCACGTGCCGCTGCACGCTGTTCCGCCCGCACCGCTCACGTCGACCACCGACGTGCTCGTGGCCGCTGCAGCGGCGGTGGACCCCGGCACGCACGTCGAGGTGGAGACCTACACCTGGACCGTGCTGCCGGGTGCGGGCGACCTCGCTGACGGCATCGCGGCAGAACTGCGCTGGGCGGCGCAGCACCTGCGGACGGGAGTGGTGGTGTGAAACCGTTGGTGGTTCTCAACGTCGTCGGCATGACGCCGGCGCTCCTCGAACACATGCCCAATCTCTCGCGGCTGGGCTGGCAGGCCGAACTGGGCACGGTGCTGCCCGCCGTGACGTGCAGCGCGCAGGCCACGCTGCTCACCGGTCTCACCCCGGCGCAGCACGGGATAGTCGGCAACGGCTGGTACTTCCGCGACCTGGGCGAGATTCACCTGTGGCGTCAGCACAACCGCCTCGTCGGAGGGGAGAAGCTCTGGGAGACCGCGCGTCGCGCCCATCCCGGCTACACCGCCGCCAACATCTGCTGGTGGTACGCGATGGGCGCCTCGACAGACATCACCGTGACCCCTCGGCCGATCTACCACGCGGACGGGCGCAAGTCGCCGGACTGCTACGTCCGCCCACCCCGCCTGCACGACGAACTCGTCGGAGCTCTGGGCGAGTTCCCGCTCTTTCAGTACTGGGGCCCCACGGCGGCACTGGCGTCGAGCGAGTGGATCATCGGCGCCGCGCGGAAAGTCCTCGCCGAAAGGCGGCCTGACCTGTTGCTGGTCTACGTGCCACATCTGGACTACGACCTGCAGCGGTTCGGACCGTCCTCACCGCAGGCGGTCAAGGCGGCGGCGGACGTGGACCGGGCGCTGGCGCCTCTGCTCGCCGACGCGTCGGACGCCACCATCGTGGCGTTATCGGAGTACGGCATCACCGACGCACGCCGCCCGGTCGACATCAATCGGGCGTTGCGAGCAGCAGACCTGCTCGAGGTCTACTCGCAGTCCGGGATGGAGTACCTGGATCCGTGGACGTCGCGGGCGTTCGCGGTGGCCGACCACCAGATCGCGCACGTGTACGTCGCCGATCCGGCCGATCTCCCGAGGACGAGAGAGGTCCTCGCGGACATTCCGGGTGTCGACGTGCTGTACGGCCGGGACGCGCAGGCGTCCGTCGGCCTGGATCACGAGCGGTCCGGTGAACTGGTGGCGGTGGCCGAGCCGGACGCATGGTTCACCTACTACTACTGGACCGATGACCACCGCGCACCGGACTTCGCCCGTGGCGTGGACATCCACCGCAAACCCGGCTACGACCCCGCCGAACTGTTCTTCGACCCGGCCGACCCGCTCGTCAAGGCCAGAGCTGGGTTGAACCTGGCCCGCAAGAAGCTCGGGCTGAGATACACGATGAACGTCGTGCCGCTGGACCCGTCGTGCGTGCGCGGCACGCACGGCAGGCTGCCCGACCGGGCGGCGGACGGGCCGGTGCTCTTGTGCTCGGATCCGGTGGCACCGCGGTCGGTCGAGCGCACCGGCCGGATCACCGCGACCGAAGTCCGCACTCTCCTGCTCGAACTGCAGGGAATTCCCGCGGAGGAGCTCAGCCGATGATCAGTCCCTTGGCCGAGGTCACCACGGCGCACCCGAATTGCGATTACTCGGTGGTCGTGGGCAAGGAACCCACGGCGGAAACCCAGCGCCTGCTGAGGCTCATGCAAACGGGCGCGACCGACCGCGCGATCGCCCGCGAACTCAGTGTCAGCCTGCGCACCCTGCACCGGCGCGTCGCCCGCCTGCAGTCGTTGCTCGGCGTTCAGTCGCGGTTCCAGCTCGGCGTGCTCGCCGCCGAGCTGGAGTGGCTCCGTCCGGGGTGAACGAGACGCGACCGAACGTGTGCCGCTCGAAAGTCGTCCACCGCAGCGTGGCAGCGCATCTCTCCCAGGCTGGGAGCATGCTCGGGTGATCGTGTCTCTGCTGTACGAGGTGACGTGGAAGATGCTGTCCGCCGCGTCGGTGCTGCTCCGCGGTGAAGCGGCGAAGGACGTGGAGCTGCTTGTGCTGCGGCACGCCGGCCCGGTCCGTTGCGAGCCGGCGGACCGATTCTGGTTCGCGGCCCTGTCCAGGCTGATACCTCGTTCGCGTTGGCGCAAGGGTTCCCCAGTCACGCCCGGCACGGTGCACGGCTGGCACTGCAGGTTCATCGCCTGGAAGTGGGACCACACCACGCGACGACGCACCGGACGTCCACCCAGCCGAGCCGCGATCAAGACGCTCGTGCTCCGGCTTGCGGCAGAGAACCCGCGGTGGGGACATCGACGGGATCCAAGGCGAGCTGGCTCGGCTCGGCCACCGGGTAGATCCGGCCCCACCTGGCGCGAATTTCTCTCCGCCCAAGCATGGATGAGGTTTTCGGCACGCACAGCTCTCCGCGCGCCGAACGGTCGAGAGCGAGTTCTCGCTCTCGACCGTTCGGCGCGTTCGTCGGTCAGCCGCGGATCACCCGATCGTCAGCGTGCCGTTCTTGCCGGCAGGGCAGTTCGCGGAGGACTCGATCCAGCGGGTCACACCGCCGTCCTGCGGCACCGGGCCCGTTCCGACGAAGGGGCTGATGTACCAGATGTAGTGGCCCCACCACCTGCTGCCGAAGTGCAGCTCGTAGCTGCCGCCGACGCTTTGCAGCTTGGTGGCCCGTTGCAGGGCGATGGCCCTTCCCGGCGGGACGCTGAAGTTGTCGGTGCGGCTGAAGGTGTGCCCCCACGACCACTCCCTGCTGAACGAGGTCTTGACCGTCGCCTCCAGCTTCGCCAGGGCCTCGACCTTGAAGCCGGCGGTCACGGAGACCTCCACCCCGACGGTGTACTTGCCACCCGTCGTGTCCGACCAGGACACCGAGCCGGTCTGGGTCGTCGAGGCACAGTTGTTCGCCTTCGCGACCTCGTGGAAGTCGCTGTAGCTCTCGCTCACGCCGGGGTTCGCGCGGAAGTCGCAGGAGTCGGTGTTGCGGCCGCAGGCGTCGAGCAGGTGATTGACGGACGGGCCGTTGACCCACGAGATCGAACTGATCTGGCGGTTCCAGCCGCCACCGAAGTCGGCCAGCGGCGTGTCGGCGTACCACTGGTAGTAGCTGCCGCGCTCGTTGGGATCCAGGTAGTGGGTGGCGAAGCACTGGCTGAAGGTCTTGACGGAACTGAAGGCGTCGTCCCACCCGTAGTCAGCCAGATTGTGGATGTACCAGGTGCCGCCGCCCGCGCAGTCGGTTCCGCTGATGGTGAAGGTGGAGCCGGTGAAGTTGGTACCGCTGTAGCCGATCTCCACGAGCGGCACGTCGGCGGCGTTCACCTTGGCGACGTCGGCCTTGCTCAGCTCTGCGGCGGCCACCGGCGCGTCGGTGATCAGCCCGCCGGTCGCCTTGTCGATGGCTTCCCGGAAGGTCTGGTAGCAGGTGGAGGTGTGGGTGACGACCGAGGCCACGCAGTGCTTGACCGGACCACTGTCCTTGCTGGGAGTCGAGGTCCGGGCCGGCTTCGCGGCTCGCGGAGCCGGCTTCCGGGCGGCCGGGGCGCCGGACGGCGACTCCGGCGCGTAGAGATCGACGGAGGCGGGCGCCGTGGTCTCCGATGGTGCTGCCTGGGCGACCGCGGGCACCGACAACGCGAACGCGACGATCATGGACAGGACCGGGGCGACATATCTGCCCCGACGTCGACCGTGAGTGCAGGAAAGCACGGTGTCTCCTTCTCGTTTCGGCCGCCACCCGCCGTCGACGACGGGTGGCGGTGAGTTCGCGCCCAGGTTGGTGGGAGGCGATCACGAACCGCTCTCCGCGCACTCACAAGGCGCTCACCGATCCGTTCTGCCCGCGCTTGATCTTCGCTATGATCATCACGCGACGGCCGGGCGTCGCCGTTGCCGCCGTTGGAGAACTTCGTGCACTTCGGATTGCTCGGGCCGGTGCTCGTCCACGACGACGATCACCGGCAACTGTTAATCAGTGCTCCACGGCAGCGGGTTCTGCTGGCCGCACTGCTGTTGCGCGCGAACACGGTGGTGTCCACCGCGGCGCTGGCCGAGTTGGTGTGGGACGGACAACCGCCGCGCGGCGCCGTTGCGGCACTGCAGAACCACGTCATGCGGTTGCGACACTCCCTGGGCCCGTTGGTGGGTGCCCGTCTGCGCACGCAGGAACTGGGCTACCTCCTCGAGGTCGCGGACGAGGAGTTCGACGTCGCCGTCTTCACCACCCGCTGCGGGATCGGCCGCGCGGCCTCTCGCGCGGGCGACTGGGCCGCGGCGGCCGACCACCTGAGCGGGGCGCTCCGGCTGTGGCGCGGTGATCCGCTGGTCGACGTGCCCTCCGAACTGCTCCACCGGGACCACGGGGCACGACTGGCCGAGTCGCGGGTGCAGGCCGTGGAGTGGCGGGCGGACGCCGATCTCGCGCTGGGCAGGCACGAGGAACTGGTACCCGAGCTTCGCCAGCTCGCCAGGGAACACCCGCTGCGGGAGCACATCCACGTTCAGCTCGTCACCGCGCTGATCGAGTGCGGGCGGCGGGCCGAGGCGATGAGCGCCTATCGGACCGCCAGGCTCGAACTGGTCGAGAACCTCGGCATCGAACCGGGGGCGCGGCTGCGTGCGCTGCACGACCGGATCCTGCGTGGCGAGCCGGACCAGCCGGACGAGCCGGTGGTGGCACCCAGCGGGCCTGCGGCGGGGCCGGGCACGATCGACCACCCGCCGGAGGGCACGCGGCCCACCGCGGATCGGCAGGCGTTGACGGACCGGCAGGCCGAACTGGCCGAGCTGGCCCTCCTGGGCGACGACGTCCGAGCCGGGCGATCCCGGCTCGCCTGCGTCGCGGGGCCGGTCGGGATCGGCAAGAGCGCGCTGATCGACGAATGGGTCCACCGGGAGCGCTCTCGTGGGACACGGGTGCTGCGGGCGATCTGCGCTCCCGAGGAGCGGAACTTCGCCTTGGCGGCAGTGCGGCAGCTCTTCGAGCGGGTGCTGGCGGCGGCCGGTGACGACGAGCGGTCGCGGTTGCTGCACGGTCCGGGCGAGCTCGCCGCGCAGGCGCTCGCCCAGGGGCCGGAGCCCGAGCCGGACGAGGCACGGCAGCCGTCGGCCCAGGCGCTGCTGCACGCGCTGTACTGGTTCCTGGTCAACCTGTCCGCCGCCGGTCCGCTGGTTCTCGTCCTGGACGACGTCGAGTCGTGTGACGTGCCGTCGCTGCGGTGGTTGTCGTACCTCAGCCGCCGCCTCGACGGGCTTCCGGTCGCCCTGGTGCTGACCGTGTCCACCGGCGGCGATGACGCGGCGGACCCGCTGGCCGACATCATGGCGCGTCCCGACTGCGACGTACTGGAGCTCGGGCCGCTGACGCGGCGCGGTGTGGCCGGCCTGGTTCGGCGGGTGTTGGGCGCCGACACCACGGAAGCGGTCTGCGGCGCCTGCCACGACGTGTCGGCAGGCAACCCGATGTTCCTCGACGAGCTGTTACGGCACCTGCGGCGTGGCGGCGCCAAGATCGACGACCCGGACCAGGTGTGGGCTTTCGGCGCGCGGCGGCTGGTCCGCGACAGCATCGCCGAGCTCGCCCGGCAGGACACTCGGACGGTCAGGGTCGCCACGGCGCTCGCGGTGCTCGGCGAAGCGGCGACCGCACCGCTGGCGGCGCAGGTGTGCGATCTGGGCGAGCTGGAAGTGGTCGAGCAGGTCCGGCGACTGCGGCACCTCGACGTGATCGGGGAGCAGCGCCCGTGGACCTTCCGGTATCCGATGGTGCGCGATGGGCTGTTGACCGGCCTGCTGACCCCGGACGAACTCGCCGCTGCCCACTCCAGGGCGGCCAGGGCGCTGCACCACAACGGCGCACCGAGCGAGATGGTCGCCGCACACCTGTTGCTGGGCAACGAGTTCGAGTCCGACTGGCCGGTCGCGGCGCTGCAGGACGCGGCTCGGGTCGCGCGGGGCAGGGGAGCGCCCGACATCGCCGCCGGGTACCTGAAGCGCGCCCTGCGGGTGAGGTTGGACGACGCGACCCGGCGACGGATGGTGATCGCCCTCGGCATCGACGAGTTCCAGTACAACCCCGCTGCCTCGGCTCGGCACCTGCGTGAGGGCCTCGCGCTGACGCGGGATACCAGCGAGCGTGCACGGGTCGCGGGCTTGCTCGCCGCGGCACTGCACGTCGCCAAGTGCGGTGACGACGCCGTCGACGTCCTGGAGGACGCGCTGTGCGAGCTACCGGACACGACCGACGGCGGTCCGGTCCGCGAACTGCGAATGGCGCTGAAGGCTCAGCTCATCCAGGTCGGCTACGAGACGACCACGACGTACCCCGTGGTCGAAAAGCACTTGGCGGAGTTGGACGTCGACGGTTTGGCGGGTGAGACGGCGGGGGAGCGGGCGCTGCTGGCGGCCCTGGCCGTGCACTCGCTGGCAGGCAACGGGGGCGCCGAGCACGCGGTGGAACTCGTCGGCCGGGCACTGCGTTCGGGGTTGCAGGTCAACGCGCCGACGGGCGCGCTGTTCCCGCTGGCCATCTTCGTGCTGTCCTGCGGTGACCGGTTGGCGGAGGCGGCAGGCTGGTTCGACGAGATGGCCGAGCAGGGGCGACGGGACGGCCCGGCCTGGTTGTCCCTGCTGGCGCGGTACGGATCGGCCACCGTCGCGGCGCGGCGCGGTGACCTGCCCGAGGCGCTGATGCGGGCCAGTGCCGTGCTGGAGCTGACGCCCGCCGACCTGGGGTACTCCGCGTTGCCGTTCGTGGGACTGATCGTCAACGCCCTGATCGACCAGGGCGAACTGGACCGGGCGGGCCAGGTCCTGAGCGACTACCAGGGCAACGACGTGGCGGGTGCGCTGTGGGACCGGGGAGGCTTCCTGCTGGCGCGGGGCCGGTTGCGGCTGGCACTCGGCGACAGCGCCTCGGCACTGGCCGCGTTCCTGGAGTGCGGCAACCACCTGGACAGTGCGGGCCTGGTCAATCCCAGTGTGGTGGCCTGGCAGTCCCAAGCGGCCCTTGCCTACGCCGCGCTGGGGCAGCGGAACGCCGCGATCGAGATGGCCACCGCGGAGCTGGCGCGCTCGCGGCGCTGGGGCACGGCGCGCTGTGTCGGTGTCAGCCTGCGCTGCCTCGGCGTGGTCACCGGCGGCGAGCCGGGCCTGGCGTTACTCGGCCAGGCCGTGGCCGAGCTGGACCGTTCCCCGGCACGCCTGGAACTGGCCAGGGCACTGACCGACGAGGGACGGGCCTGGCTGCACCACGGCGATACCGAGCGAGCCGTGAGATCCCTCGGCCGAGCGCTGGACCTGGCACAGCGGTGCGGAGCGAGGGCACTGGTCGCCGATACCCTGCACGCGCTCCGCCAGGCAGGCGCGGCACCACAGGAGCCGCGCCAGGAGACGACCGCCGGGCTGACCGCGAGCGAGCACCAGATCGTGTCGATGGCGGCCACCGGCCTGAGCGACCAGGACATCGCCGAGGCGTTGTTCGTCACCCGTGGCACCGTCGAGCAGCACCTGGGCAGCGCGTGCCGGAAGTTGGGCGTGGACGGGCGGGAAGGTCTGGTCAACGCCGTGCACGGCGTGGGCCTGGCCCTGTAGGTGCCGAGAAATGCGTCCGTGCAGGTCAGCAGGCGTCGGCGGGTAGTGCTCATCGTCCGGCATGATCGCGGCTGTGCCGGTCCGCTTCGCCTACCTCACCGTCTCCCAGGTCTTCGCCGCGCTGTGGCTCTTGCAGAGCACCAGCAGTGTCGCGTACGTGACCACGGAGGACTGGGTGTGACCGCTGGGGAAGACCTCCGGCCGGTGGCGGTGGTGACCGGATCCCCCGGCCCTGCGTGTCGTGAGTGTTCGGCTTGACGGCGATCTGTTGCCTGCTCCGCGCGGTTGCCGGAGGTGGTGATTGACGAATGGGACCAGGTCGATGGGAGCTGCGGCTGGACCCGGCGGGATCGGGAGGTGCCGCCGCGCATGCATCTCTTGCGCCCCATGCGCTTGCGCTCTCCGCTGGGTCTCACGCTGAGCAATGTGGAGCAAATCTGGAGCGGCAGCTAGGCAGTGAGATCCTCACCCTGCTGATGAAGACCGTTCGCTGGACCTGACCACCGACACCACACTCGGCGTCGCGGCCACCGCCGGGACCACGCCGATCCTGGCCGCAGCCGCCTGGCTGCGGCGCTGACAAGCAACCTGGGATCTCCCGGCACTTAGGCAAATGAAGTAGCAATAAGCCAACTGAACGGACCCGTATCGTCCTAGTGGACTGTGGGCCGTGGTGTGTCGTCACCGGCGTGGTCGGCGTGGTGAGCGGGGAGGGTGCAGCTGACCAGCAGCGCAGCGCGGACGAGCGTGGTGGTGGACGGTGTCGATCAACGCGTTGACGAGCAGGTCGAAGAGCATGGTTCAGTCCCGCGGTGTGGTGATCTTGTCGCCGGGATCGACCCAGGGCGCTCCGCGGTGCGGTGCTGACCTGAGCACGTCCACCCAGGTGAAGCTGTGGCGGTGCCTACTGGCCCTCAAGTGACCTTCGAGGTCATCGGCTACGCCGAGTTCGTGCTCCTCAGATCAACTAGCACGGACACCGGTCGCCCGTTGAGCAGTCACACGGAAACCTATGTCCCGCAGTCAAGTTACGCGGTCCTCCGTCGGTGGATACCCGCCGCTGGAGCGGCCGGGTGACGGTCGGCGGCGTCGCCTGCGAAGATCAGCACATGCCCGTCGATCGCTTGGTCGGCGGTGATGATGTCGTGCGCGGCCGCGGAGCCTCCGTCGAACAGCGGACGGTGCGGGTCGCACCGTCCGCTGCGCGTTCTGATCTGATCTGGTGCTATCCCGTGTGCACAGTCGTCGCTGCGTGGCTACGGGACGTGGGCGCTACCTCGCGGCGACCCGCCGGTCGGCGCTGACGTTCAGGCCGGGCCAGTTGCCGGCCGCGCTGATCAGGCCGTGCCGGACGATGTCGCGACCGGACTTGTCAGTCTTGATGGCCTGGTTGCCCTTGAAGAACCAAAAGCCACTACTTGAGAACAGCGCGGCGTCGACACCGGACTCGAGTGGCGTGCCCGCCAGCGCGGGCCACGCCTCGTCAGAGGTGATCCTCGTCGGACCAATCTCGACCGACTCGCCGTGCTTGTCGAGCTTGATCGCCTTGGCGCCGCGGAAGAACCAGAACCCGTACTCGCCACCGGGGCCGGACTCGGTGGCCGCGTCGATGCCCTGGGCGAACTCCGTGCCCGCCAACCCCTGCCAGTAACCAGGGCTGGTGACGTCGTTGGTGGCCTTCACGACATGGTTGCCCGAACTGTCGGTCTTGATGGCGTGGTTGCCCTTGAAGAACCAGAACCCGCTGCTGGAGAACACGGCGTCGTCGATCTGGTTGGCGAACGGCGTGCCATTCAACGCCGGCCACGCCTCCCTCGCGGTGATGTCGCTCGGTCCCATGACCGCGCGTTCGCCGTCCTTGTCGGTCTTGACAGCCTGGTCGCGCTTGTAGAACCAGAACCCGTACTCGCCGCCCGATCCTGACCCTGTACACGCGTCGATACCGTCAGCGAAAGTGGACACAGCGAAATCCTTTCTGCCGTGGCGCGGTAGAGCCCCCCATCTGGGGTGCTGTTGCCCTTGTGTCCAGGGCACCGCGTTGCACACCCGAAGTCGGGATGCCACTTCAAGTGCACCCACCCCACGTCTTATTCGCCAGCGCTGCCCCCCGATCGTCCAACCCCAGAACCCGGTCAGGTGGGTGACCAATCACGACGACCACGCAACGTCGACATCCAGCACAGAAGGAGCTGGCCGGGATCAGTAGTGCCGGTGGACGTGCTTGCTCAAGAAGGGGCGCAATGGCTTCCGTTCGCGCGAATGCGTGAACGCGGCAACCAATGCGATCGGCCCCGCATCGTAGAAACCACGTCAGGTGGACACCTGTTCCACTGTCGAGGGAAAGAGATGAGGCCGATGAAACTCACGGCATTGCTTGCGTGCTCGGCGGCGGTGGCCGCGGTGATGGCGCTGCCGTCGACGCCGAGAGCGGGCAGGACCGTCATCACCTGCGCGCTGATCACCACCCACGCGATGTCCGCAATCGTGCCCGTCCACCGGGAAGCCCTTGCGAGCCTTGCCCTGGCCGTCCTGCATCGGGAGTGACAACGACGCCTGAGGTCTGTTGTCTGCCGGGCCGAATCACTGCAGACCCGAACGGAATTCAAGCCACGGAAGGCTTTCGGGCACCAGATGCACGCGGATAGCGACCCGTTCGGCCGCAGCTCACCCGTCAGGTGGTTCCTCTGGGTGGTCTCGCGGCGAATTCCTTTCAACCGCACGACTTCGGGGCACGCTCGGAGCAACCCCGGGACCGAAGGACATGCGATGACTCACAACGTGATCGACCTCGGCAGCGACACCGACCTGGCCAAGGCCGTCGCCGGCCTCATGCCCGGCCTGTGGCGTGACCTCGCCGACCTGGTACGCATCCCCAGTGTCTTCCCCTCGCCGGACGTCGCCGAGGCGCGTCAGGCGATCGTCAAGCTCTTCCAGGAGGCGCACATCACCGAAGCGGGCGAGCTTTCTCTTACCCACCAAGGAAAACCGCTCACCCCGCTGGTGTACGCAGACAAGGCTGGACCGGTGAACTCGCCCACCGTTCTGCTGTACGCCCACTACGACGTGCAGCCCGCGAACAAGGCGGGCTGGCATGTCACCGAACCGTTCGCGCCGAAGGAAGTCCTCTGCGGGACGGACAAACGCCTCTACGGCAGGGGTGCGGCCGACGACAAGTCCGGCGTGATGCTGCACCTGGCCGTCGCACGGGCATTCGGCGGCAAGCTGCCCGTGCACCTCAAGCTGATGCTGGAGGGCGAGGAGGAGAACGGCACCGGCCTGCTGGAGGACTACCTGATCGCCCATCCGGACGACCAGAGGTTCAAGGCGGACCTCATCATCGTCGCTGACACCGGCAACGTCGCCCTGGCCAGGCCCACCGTCACCACGACCCTGCGCGGCGTCGTCACGGTCGATGTCACCGTGCACACCCTGCGCAAGCCCGTCCACAGTGGAATGTACGGCGGGCCGGTCCCCGACGCGTTCACGTGTCTCGTGCGCATGCTGTCCACACTGCACGACGCGAACGGCGACGTCGCCGTCAAGGGTCTCGCCGTCGACGACCTGCCGTGGCCGGCCGTGGACGAGACCCGGTTGCATGAGGAGGCCGCGATGCTCGACGGCGTTCGGTTCGTCGGCACCGGCACCCTCGCGCAACGCCTGTACGGCAAGGCGTCGGTCAACGTCGTCGGCCTCGACGCGGGCCTGCCGCAGCCCAACAAGTCGGCGAACGTGTTGCGCGACAAGGCATCCGCCCGGATCAGCATGCGCACCGCACCGACCCAGGACCCGGCCGCCGCGCAAAGGGCGCTGATCGACCACCTGAAGGCGCATGTGCCGTGGGGCGTGCAGGTGGAGACGACACCCGGCATCACGGCGTACGGCTTCTCCGCCAACCCGAATGGCACCTACTTCCCGTTGGTCGAACAGGCGCTCAAAGCCGCCTACCCCGGCTCGGTCAAGGTTGAACGGGCGGGCCAGGGCGGCTCGATCCCGCTCGTGCACGCGTTCCAGGTCGTCAACCCGAACGCGGACATCGTGTTGTGGGGCTGCGAGGAGCCGAAGTGCGGCATCCACGGCCCGGACGAGAGCGTCAGCCACGCCGAACTGCAGGCGATGGCGACGGCGGAAGTTCTTCTGCTGGACCGGATCGGCAAGGCCGGTCACCACAACGGAGGTGCAATGTGACGCAGCTCGAAGGCCGCGAGGAGCTCCAGGCGTTGGAGATGTTCTGGGATGACGTCTCCATCCCGATGCAGGACGTGTGGAATCCGATACCGCCCACCGCACCCGACCCGAAGCAATTCGCCTTGGGCGAGCGGGGATTGAGTCCGGCCGCGCGGGTCAACGCGTTGAACACCCTGGCGGCCTATCTCGACCACAAACGCGACCACATGCTGGGCTACCAGGTCACCGAGGACATGAACGGGTACCAGGAGGATCTGGCCAGGTTCCTCAAGCACCACCTGAACAACCTGGGCGACCCGTTCCAGATCGGCGGCTACAAGGTCAACACCAAGGTCGTCGAGCAAGCGGTTCTGAACTACTTCGCCAAGCTGTGGCACGGCGAGCCGTACAACCACGACAACAAGGAGTCCTGTTGGGGCTACGTGCTCAGCATGGGCTCGACCGAGGGCAACATGTACGCCCTGTGGAACGCCCGCGACTACCTCGCCGGAAGGTTGCTGATCACCGATGACGAGAAGCCGGGCACGCACACGTACGACCAGCCGGTGCCTGATCCGCGCAACCCCAACGCCTACAAACCGATCGTGTTCTACTCGGAGGACACGCATTACTCGTTCGCCAAGGCCGTCCGGGTACTCGACCTGAGGACGTTCGGCCAGTATGGCCGTGAGCACGAGGGGGAGTACACGAATCCACTGGGCGGCTCTTGGACTGACGAGGTGCCGTCCGAGTCTGGTCCGGACAACAAGCCGTCGACGTACGGCTCGGGCCGCATCGACATCGGCAAGCTCAAGGTCCTGGTGGACTACTTCGCGGGCAAGGGCCACCCGATCATCGTGAGCCTCAACTTCGGCAGCACTTTCAAGGGCGCGCTGGACGACGTGCAGAAGGTCTGCGACACCCTGCTGCCGGTGTTCGTCAAGCACAAGCTGCACGAGCGTGAGGTCACCTACACCGGCGGCGCGAAGCACAAACGCCGCGGCTTCTGGATCCACGTTGACGGCGCGCTCGGCGCGGGCTACGTCCCGTTCCTGCACATGGCGGCCGACGAGCACAAGTACGCGTTCAAGCCGGACAGCGAGATCCCGAAGTTCGACTTCGGCGTCACGTCGAAGTCGGGGAACGTCACCAAGGACATGGTGTCGTCGATCGCGGTCAGCGGCCACAAGTGGATGGGCGCGCCGTTCCCCACGGGCGTGTTCATGACGAAGGTCAAGTACCAGATGCAGCCGCCGGACAAGGCCGAGTACATCGGTTCGCTGGACACCACGTTCGCGGGTTCCCGCAATGGTTTCTCGCCGATTGTGCTGTGGGACCACCTGGCGAAACACCCGCATGACCGGCAGGTCTCACTGATCACCCACGCCTACCGGATGGCCGGGTACCTGGAGCAGCAGCTCGCGCGGCTGGAGGAGTACTGGATCAAGAAGCACAAGAAGGAGAAGGGCTTCCTCCAGGTAGCCCGCAGCCCGCTGGCGATCACGGTGCGGTTCCGCAAACCTAACGCGCGGATCGTGGCGAAGTGGTCGCTGTCTACGGTCACGATGCTGATGACACCGGGCAAACCGGAGACCAAAGCGGAGATAGCCCACGTCTTCCTGATGTCGTCGGCGACGCAGGACAAGATCGACGCGTTCATCGCCGACCTGCACGACCCGGACGCATTCAACCTGAAGATCAAGGAGCCCTTCGTAGCCCCGACCCAGACTTTCGACGGTATAACCCTCGAAGCGGTCAACCCCTTCGGCGACCGAGGCTTCGCGTAACGACAACACCCATCTCAACCAGATGATCCGAAGCGCGGCCCAGGACGCCACAAGCGCACGGTCCTGGGCCGCTCTTTGGCTGCGGGGTATCAAAAGGGTCTGTCAATCGAGCGGCTCTGGCTCGTAGTCGGTGGTGACGGCGAGTAGCTGATCACGATCATGATCTTGTGATGGCTGTGGATTCCCTTGTGGGGACGGTGTTCTCCGGACTGTCAGCGTTGGTTGTCGAGGACGTGACGGACGGCAGTGGCATGGTGGTGGTCACGGCTTGCACTCGGGATGTGGCCGTGCCGTGTCCGGCCTGCGGCACTGCGACGGCGAAGGTGCACGGGTATCACCACCGGACGGTGAAGGACGTGCCGGTCGATGGCCGCCAAGTTGTCGTCCGCCTGCGCATACGGCGGCTGGTCTGCCCGGCTCGGAACTGTCCGAGGCAGACGTTCCGGGAACAGATTCCCGGATTGTTGGAACGCCATCAGCGCCGCACGGTGCGGCTTGTCCGGCAGATTTCCCATGTGGCGCAGGAGTTGTGTGGCCGGGCGGCGGCACGCCTGGCCGGCTTGCTCGCTGTGCCCGTGTCCCGTAGCGCCGCGTTGCGCCGTCTGCGGTGCCTGCCGCTGCCCCGGTTGATGATTCCGCGGGTGATCGGCGTGGACGACTTCGCCTGCGTCGCCGCCAGCGCTACGCCACGATCATCATCGATGCCGAGACCGGCCGACGTGTCGCGGTCCTGCCCGGTCGCGACGCGGCCACCCTGGAGTCGTGGCTGCGTGAGCACCCCGGTGTCGAGGTCGTGTGCCGGGACGGCTCGGCCACCTACGCTGAAGCTGTCCGCCGCGCTCTGCCGGGTGCGGTGCAGGTCAGTGACCGATGGCACTTGTGGCGGAATCTCTGTGACAAGGTTCTGCTCGAGGTCCGCGCGCACGCCGGGTGCTGGGCCACCGTCAACCCGCCCCGCCCAGGCGGCGTTCACGAGCAGACCACGCGCGAACGCTGGAACAAGGTCCACGATTTACTCGGCCACGGGGTCGGGCTGCTCGACTGCGCCCGCCGCCTCGGCGTGGCTTTGAACACGGTCAAACGCTACGCCCGCATGCCCGAGCCTCAGGCCCTGCGCATCACCCCGACCTACCGTCCGACCCTGGTCAACCCCTACCGTGATCATCTGCGTGCCCGCCGCGCGGCCGATCCCGCGGTCCCTGTCACCCGGCTGCTCGCGGAGATCCGCGAACTGGGCTACACCGGCAGTGCCAACCTGCTGGTCCGCTACCTCAACCAGGGCCGAGCCGACGGCGATCGCCCCGTCATGACCGCCCGTCACGCCAGCCGCCTCCTGCTCACCAAACCTGAGAACCTGCGCCCGAACGACACCGCCCTGCTGGAGAAAATCGCCGCAGCCTGCCCGGAGATGACCGCACTCGCCAGTCTGATACGCGGCTTCGCCGCACTGCTGAAACCGACCGCGGGCAACGACGTGAAGCTCACCGAGTGGATCGCGCAGGTTCGCGCCGCTGATCTGCCGCATCTACACAGTCTCACCAACGGCATCGAGATCGACCGGTCCGCTGTGGACGGTGCCGTCACCCTGCCCTACCACGACGGCCGCACCGAAGGCGTCAACACCCGCACCAAGAGGATCATGTAGGCAGCCCCGCGAAGGGTGTTCGCGATCTGTTGTGTGACACCAGACGTGAACACCCTCACGCCCTCCAGCAAGATCGGTTACGAGCTGGACAGGCCAGCCGAATCTGGCGCGCCGGCGCCATTCGCCGATGGGCGGGTGGCAGCGCGTGGCCTGACCGTGGACGTGCTCGCGTGGTGCCACCCGTCGTTGTGACCAAACCGCACCGAGGTGGCGGCGACTACTCGGACGGCTGTGGCACCCCGTATGTGATCCGAAGTCGCACGGGACCAGATAGCCGTTGCGTCGCAATCAGAACGGATCCGAGTTCCCTGCACGTCGAACGTGTTGCGCGGCTGCGCTCGCCAACGTCAGCCGCGACACGATCTTGTACCGGTTGTTGGGTAGTACTCGTCCGATAGTCAGGACCGGTGGCGGGCAGACCGGCCGGAGGCGAGCACAAGCAGGGAGCCGATACCCAGCAGCGAGAGTCCGGCAAGGCCGGGTACGGCCAGGCTTACCCCCGTGTCCGCCAGGTCTTGGCCGGCCACTGCGCTCGACGCCGCGGACGCGTTCTCGACGGACTGTGTTCCGACGATCGTGCTCTCGGACGAAGGCTCCTCGGCCTCTTTCACAACGGTCTCCCCGACAGGCGTTTCCGCGGCCGGGGGCTCTTCTGGCTGCGGTTGGACGACGGTCGTCGTCTCCTCGCCGGATGGGTCCTCATCGTGCGGCTCCTCCGCGGGTGGTTCCTCCGCGGGTGGCTCCTGGGTGGGTGGTTCCTGGGTGGGTGGTTCCTGGGTGGGTGGTTCCTGGGTGGGTGGTTCCTGGATGGGAGGTACCTCGGTTGTGGGAGTGGGGGTCTGGGTCGGCGGAACACTGGTCGTAGGTGCGCACCCGGTGTGCGCCGGGTTGCTGTTGCAGATGCCGCCGTTGTCGTCGCACTCGTGGCCGGACTCGCCGTGCTGCCCGCCGCCGTTCCCGCGTGGTGTGTTGTCGTCGGCCCGTCCGACGGACCCGGGGGGCGGTGGCCCGGGATCGTTGGTCCCGGTACTTGCCGTCGGCTCCAGCGCCACGGTGGTCGTTTCGTGGCTCTGTCCGGGCGGAGTTTGATCAGGGCCTCCCTGACCGTTGCCCGGTTCAGCGATGGCGGCGCCGGACGCGATGACGAACGCGATCGCAGCGACGACAGATGCGATCGCAGCGCTGTGTGTAGCCCTGGTCATGGTTTTCTCCCGCGTTCCGTCTGTCGTGCTTCGTGGTTCTGGTGCGGCCAAAACCGAGGCCGGTCTGAGTGGTGGCGGCCAGCCGCGCGACTGCTGGTGGATGGCACGGTCAAGACTCTGCAGGAGGCTCGGGGCCCACCGGTATCGGGCTACGGTCTGTAACGAGGACCCCCGATCGGATGACACGTCGTCCGATCGACCGACACGGCTCTCCGATCGGCGGACGACACCCGATCGGCGGCTGGCCCGTGCTGGTAGAGCACCACGTGCAGGCCGCAGCTCTGCCCATGGCGGCGAGCCCACGACGAACATTCCGCTCAGGTGCGCGGTGATCATGTATGCGCCACGCGGAGGACGCGTCCCGCCAGTGCGAGCAGCAGGCCCCTCCCGGCAGGAGGGCGAGTGCCGCATAGCCGAACGCGAGAGTTGACGCGCTGGCGACGCCGGCGACGATCAGTGGTCCTCCTATGTCGCCGAGCTCGCGGCCCAGTTCCGCGGAACCCCTGGTCTGTCCCATGCGTTGCTCCGGGTCGGTGCGGCCAGTGCGGCGAAGCCCGGCGGGGTGATCAGCCCGGTGCCGACGCCGATGAGGGCGGCGGCGGAGAGGACGCCGGTGAGGCCGGACAGCATCGCCGCGGCGAGCCCTGCGGCGGCGATGACCAGTCCGGTCAGCAGACCGTTGCGGGTGCTCAGTCGTCTGGCGTCGAGGGCACGGCCCGCTGCGGGCCGCACGACCGCGGCGGCCAGTATGGACACGGCGGCGCGGTGGCCACGGTGCCGAGCCCGGCCGCCGCTCCCGATACAGGGAGAAAGCCCACACCGACGGAGAGCGCGGCGGTCGCGGCGGCGAGAGCGGCGGTGGGCGCGAGAAACGAACGGCCGGCCAACCGGCAGGCGAGGTCGGCAGCGGTCTGGCGCGGGCGGGGGCAACGGTGGCACAGCGGGCGTGGACACCGCAGCCCACCGGGCGTGGACACCGCAGCCCACCGGGCGACACCTGCGGTGCACACGGCCATCACCGACTGCCTGGTTGATCGGTCAGAACGATCACGCCGCGGCTTAGATCGTTGATCAGCAGATCTGACGGGTGGGCAGAAGCTGGCCCGACAATCGGTCGTGGGAGTGGGCATGGAATGCCCGGCTCGCGGCATGACCGTGCGTTTGTCGACGAAGGTGCTTGCGAACAACATTGTCGGCCACGATGTGCGCGTTCCGGAGGACACTGCCGCATGCTTCCGCCGTGTCAGGTACGAATGGTTCATGGAACAGGTTGAGGTCTGGCGAGGCGCTCATGGTGATCCGACACCGTTGTTCGGGCCGCTGCCCGGCATCCGCCTCGGTGACACGCTCGCCTACGAGTTCCAACCGCCGGACAGCTTCGACCCATGGCCCGGTCGGACGCTGCTGGAACGCGTGTTCGTGTTGCTCGACCTCGGTGTGAGCATGTCCATCCCCGCCTGGCGGTCCACCCTCGGAACCGACCGCGACCAGACCGGACCGACCACCTGGTACGTGGACCTCGTACACGTCTCGACCACACAGGACTCGATCACCATCCGAGACCTCTACGCAGATGTCCTGGTACCCACCGACGGTCGCCATCAGCGGTTGCTCGACCTCGACGAGTTCGCCGACGCGATCGAAGCAGGACACCTCGACATCGCCACCGCCGTCGACGGACTGCGGCGCTGGCAACGATTCCTCGACCGGCACCTGCACGCCGCCCGCGACCCCAGCGAGACGTGGACCGGCTTCCCGCCCCAGCGACTGCGCGACCTGGCGGCGTTACCCAGTCCACTGGGGCCGATCGTCACCGCATCAGGCTGATCATTAGACACTTGTCACCCCGGCCTGTACCACTCATCCGCTCATCGGCATGACAGCACGTTGGTAGGTCATCCACACAGCGGCATGGCAGCGCATTGAACTGCTGAGAACGAGCCGCCGTCCCCCTGCTGGGCGACCAAGCGGCGGACGTCAGGTCGTGGCGGCAGGGCTGACGAGACCGGTTTCGTAGGCCAGGACGACGAGTTGGGCCCGGTCGCGAGCCCGAAGTTTGGTCATCGCGCGCTGGACCGGGACCGGAAGCGGGCACGGCGAGCCGGTGACGGCCACGGTGACCGGGACACCGGCCTTGCGGGCGCCCTCGACGAGTCCGTCACCGGCCAGGGTGTCGTCGGTGCGCAACACCTCCAGCGTCGCTCTCAGTTCGTCCATCGCCTCCTGGCTGGCCTGCTCGATGGCGAGCAGCGCCTCGGGGACCGCTCCCGGGTGGTTGTCGATGCCCTTGGCCAACGGCCAGCCGGGGTGATGGGCGAGCACCAGTTCCTCACTGGCCGCGGCGACCGAGCCGGGTGTGGTCACGTAGTCGCGGTAGCAGATGGCCAACGCGCCGTCCTCCACCAGCAGCCGACGGGCCTCGGCGGCGACCCGCGGCCGGTCGAACCAGTGCCAGCACTGCCCGGCGGACACCACGTCCCAGACGTGGGCCGGTAGAGCTGTGTCCTCGGCTGCGGCCAGCCGGTACGTCACTGCCAGCCCGGCACCGGCGCCCTGCTCACGAGCCTGCGCGAGCATCTCCGGTGCGACGTCGACCCCGGTCACCCGGCATCCCTCCGCAGCGAAACCCCGTGCCAGTGCTCCGGTTCCGGTGCCGAGATCGACTATGCGGTGGTCGGGGAGACCCACGTTCATCCGAGCATCGTGCCGGAGTGCCACGAGCCAAGGACACCGGCAACGCGGCGACGTCCGCTCATCGCCAACGCAATCGCAAGCGTTCGGTCAGCGGCCATGAGAGGCAGAAATCTGCGGCCATAGCCGCTGACTGTGATCATTTGTATACTGAGCGTGAATCTCCGCGCGGGAGTGCGAATTGGCAGACCTCTCTGTGCAGGCACTGGCCGCTCCGGCCCATCTGGCCCGAGGGCGATGAGGCGCTGTGGGGCCACTGGTACGGGGATTGACAGGCGTGCTGGTGCTGTTGCTGATCGGCGAGTTCTTCGGTCGCGCGGGTCTGGTGGATCAGTCGTACCTGCCGCCGTCCTCCACTGTTCTCGCCCATGCCGGCAGTCTGCTCACGGATGGCGAGTTCCTCCGTGATGTCGCCTTCACCCTGGGCGGATGGTCCTCCGGTCTGTTCATCGCGATCGTGATCGCGGTGCCCGCCGGGGTTCTGCTCGGCAGCCTGCCGGTGGTGGATTCGGCTGCTCGGGTCCTGGTCGAGTTCTTGCGGCCGATCCCGGCGGTGGCACTGGTTCCGTTGGTGTTGCTGGTCATCTCCGATCAGGGCGAGATGGAACGGACGTTGGCGGCGTATGCGGCGATCTGGCCGATCCTGATCAACACCATCTACGGCGCCGGCGAAGTGGATCCACTGGCTCGCGACATGGCTCGCTGCTTCGGGCTGAGCCCGGCTGCGATCTTGTTGCGGGTCTGGTTGCCGAGTGTTGCCCCGTTCGTGACCACGGGGGTACGGCTGGCTTCCTCGGTTGCCCTCATCGTCACGATCAGCACCGAACTGATCTCCGGTGGCGGTGGCAACGGGTTGGGCCAGTTCATCTTCGACGCGAGTGGGAATCCGGCCGGGTCGGCCGATGTCTTCGCCGCGGTGGTGGTCACGGGCGGACTTGGCCTGGTGATTGATGTTCTGCTCCGGTACGTCGAGCGCCGTGCGTTCCGGTGGCACTTCGAACGGCTGGGAGTGGCTGGGTGAACACGCCAGGAGACCGGGCTGTCATCCCCGTGGGTGGACGACGAGCCGGTTCCGTTCTGGCCGGTTCAGCACTGCGCTGGTCGGTTTTGCTTGTGGTGGTGGGTCTCTGGCAGTTCGTCACGACCACGGTCGTGGCGGCGGACTACGAACCGTACTTTCCGCCGCCGGGCATCGTTGCCAGGACTCTGTACGAGACCTGGTTCTCCGGCCCGGTGAGCCGGGGGTTCCTGACTCCGACCGCGATCGATCACCTGTTGCCCAGCTTGGGGCGCCTGCTCGGCGGTTGGGCACTGGCGGCCGTGATGGGCATTCCGGCCGGGGTGGCGCTCGGCCGGTCGAAGTACGCGATCGAGTACGTCCAGCCAGTGATCCACTTTGCTCGGTCGATCCCTGCGACCACGCTGATTCCGGTGTTCATCGTGCTGTTCGGCTTCAGCACGAGCATGCGGGTGTCGGTCATCATCTTCGGAGTTCTCTGGCCGATCCTGCTCAACACCATGGACGGCGCGCGGAAGGTGGAGCCCTCCTACCTCGACATCGCCAGGGTGTTCGGGGTGAGTCGGCCGGTGCGCCTGCTGCTGATCATCGTTCCGGCCGCAGCCCCGAGGATCTTCGCGGGGCTGCGGATCAGCCTGTCGCTGTCGATCATCCTGATGGTGACGTCCGAACTGGTCGGTGCCACCGACGGCATCGGATTCTTCTTGTCGAACGCGAAAAAGAGTTTTCAGCTGCCGGAGATGTGGTCCGCCATCGTCCTGCTCGGCGCCCTGGGGTATCTGCTGAACACGGCGTTGCTGGTGTTCGAGCGGCGCATCCTCGGCTGGTACCACAACACAGAGGAGTCGCGGTGAGAACACTTCGCCACAGGTTCGCGAAGGCCTGCATCGCCTTCCTGACGCTGCTCGCCGTCGCCTGCGGAGGACCCGGCGCGCCGGACGGTGGGAACGCGCAAGGTCCGGAAAGGACGGACATCAAGGTCGGTGTTCTGCCGACCTGGGACGCCGCCGCGGTCTACCTGGCCATCAAGAGGGGTTTCTTCCAGGCCGAGGCACTCAACGTCACCCCGGTGGTCCTGGCCAGCTCGGAGGAGGCGGTGTCCCGGAACCTCTCCGGTGCGGTCGACATCGCCCACAACGGATATGTCTCGCCGATTGCGGCCGCGAGCAAAGGGCTCAAGCTGCGCGTCATCGTCGCCAGCGCGCGGGCGAAGCGCGACATGTACGTCATCGTGACGTCGAAGGCGTCGGCCGTCCACGTGCCGCGGGATCTCGCCGGCACCACCATCGGCATGATCAACAGCAAGGGTCTGCCGGCGCTGCTGACCCGTGCGGCGCTCGAATCGGCGGGCGTCGACCCGGCAAGCGTGCGATTCGTCGACGTCACCTATCCCACCATGGGCGCCGCTCTCCAGAACGGGTCGATCGACGCGTCATTCGCGACCGACCCGTTCCGAGCTCAGTTCAAGCAGACGCTCGGGGCGCGGGTCGTGCTGGACACGATCGGCGGTCCCACCGAAGACTTCCCGATCGGCTGCTACCACGCCACACAGCAGTTCGCGAACCAGAACCCGCGGACGGTCGCCGCCTTCCAGCGGGCAATGACGCGAGCCCACGAGCTTGCGGTGAACAACCGTGACGAGGTGACGCAGGTGCTGCCGAGCTACATCAGCGGGTTGACGCCGCAAACGGCGAACACGATCACCATCGGCACCTTCTCGGCATCGCTGGACAAGGCCGATGCTCAGCGGGTCGCCGACTTCATGACACAGCAACGCTTGCTGAGCGACCGTTTCGACGTCTCCAGCATGTTCCCGTGAACGGCCCGACGAACGCCCCGATGAACGGAGGAGACTGTGACGGACGCCGACTATCTGCGCATCGCCACCGAGGAAGCGTTCGCAACCCCGGAGCTGATGACACTGTGGCGGGACATGCTCGACACCGGAACGGATCTTGATCCTGGATTCGTCAGTCTGGTCGGCTTCTACGCCCGGCACGGCGGCGAGCGGGCCAGGACGGTCGCCGAACGCCTCCAGGATCTCGGCGAACGACGGCTCGCCGACATGGACGCCGCGGGCATCGCCCGGCAGGTCATCTCGCTGACCGCGCCTGGCGTCCAGGTGCTCGCTCCCGGCCAGGCGGTGGCCATGGCGACCGTGGCCAATGATCGGCTCGCGGAGGCATGCCGGCGTTACCCCGACCGCTTCACAGGCCTGACCGCGGTCGCTCCGCAGGACCCATCGGCCGCGGCCCGGGAAATCGAGCGCGGCGTCAGCCTGGGTTTCAAGGGCGTGATCATCAACTCGCACACCCACGGCGAGTACCTGGACGACCAGAAGTTCTGGCCCATCCTGGAGGCCGCCGAGGCGCTGGACAGCCCGATCTACCTGCACCCCACCACACCGCCCCGCACCATGATCCAGCCGTTGCTGGAAGCCGGCCTGGACGGGGCGATCTACGGGTTCGCGGTGGAGACCGGGATGCACCTGCTCCGCCTGATCACCGCAGGCGTGTTCGACCGGTTCCCCCGGCTCAGGGTCGTACTCGGTCACCTCGGAGAGGCGTTGCCGTTCTGGCTCTACCGACTGGACTTCATGCATGCCGCCACCGTGCGTTCGGGCAGGTACGACGCCGTACGGCCGATCGTCGGCAAGCCCAGCGACTATCTGCGGAGGAATGTCTGGGTCACCACGAGCGGGATGGCCTGGCATCCGGCGATCATGTTCTGCCGCGACGTGCTCGGCCATGACCGGGTGCTCTACGCAATGGACTACCCCTACCAGTACGTGATCGACGAAGTGTCCATCCAGGATGATCTGCCGATCGATGACGCGGCCAAGAAGGCGTTCTTCCAGACGAACGCCGAGCAGCTCTTCGGTCTGTGACCGGCAATGCTGGAGGTGGAAGAGCTCTCCCACGCGTATCGCCGGCCCGGCCCCAACGTCCTCGAAGACGTGACTCTGATTGTCGGCGACGGTGAACTGGTGAGCATTGTGGGCCGCTCCGGGTGCGGCAAGTCCACCCTGCTCCGCGCGATCGCCGGGCTGATCCGCCCAACCAGCGGGCAGATCCGGCTCGACGGCACACCGGTCGACGGCACACCGGACAACCTCGCCATGGTCTTCCAGGACTACTCCCGCACACTGCTGCCCTGGCTGTCGGTCCGCGACAACGTCGCCCTGCCCTTGCGGGGCAACGGAATGTGCCGCAGAGCCCGCCGTGCGGCGGCGGTCGAGGCACTCGAAGCGGTACTGCTCGCCGACGCGGCGCGGCAGTACCCCTGGCAGCTTTCCGGTGGCATGCAGCAACGCGTCTCGATCGCACGTGCCTTGGCATACCAGCCCACCCTGCTGCTGATGGACGAGCCGTTCGGCTCCGTTGACGCCCAGACCCGCGAGGACCTGGAGGACCTGCTCCTCAGCGTCCGGGCGAACCGCGGCATGACCATCCTGCTGGTCACCCACGACATCGACGAAAGCGTGTACGTCGGCGACCGCGTCGTCGTACTCGGACACTCTCCCGGGCGAGTGATCGGCGATCTCGCCGTCGACCTGCCACGGCAACGCGACCAGATCACCACTCGGGAACTGCCCGAGTTCATCCACCTCCGCGGCCGAGTCGGCCGGCTGATCCGCGCCACCACAAGATGACCGTGCTTGCCAACCAGACACCGACGCTGCTGCGGGCTTGCAGGTCGATCGACGGGAAATGGTCGGGCCATTGTCAGGTCTCGTCGTCTTTGGCACGTCGGCTACATACGACCATGTTGTTTTCGCCCTCAGACGATCTGCCTGGTCGGGTACTTGTCCCTGTGGGGAATCAACGAGTACGAACCTGCAGCAGCGTGATCCGCAGGTCAGGCACGTTGAGCCATGTTTTGGCACCCCACAGGGTCGATGCCCGCTGCGTTCAAGATCTTCCAGACAGTGGAGGCGGCCGTTGGCCGGCCCGCTAGTCCGCCGCGTCGGTGTTGCTCACCCGAGCATGCTCTCAGCCTGGGACAGATGCGTTGCCACGCTGCGGCGATGACTTTTCGAGCGGCACAGGCTCACGCTCGCGCCCACCACGACGAGGAAGACGTGCACCAGCAGGACGGCGGCGAGCACTCAGCACACGATGCCGATCACCGCACAGATCGTGCGCACTGTGCGCACCGTGGCGTAGCAGCCTCGAGCGGTGACCACCTTCTCGACTACCACAGGCTCCCTCACTCGAAGGGGAACCATTTGTCTGTTACCTCTGACTGTGTCATGCCTTCGAGTACCCAGAACAGCCTTGGAAACTCGCCAAGTGTGCTCTCCGAACCGATCCACTGTGACCGTCCACGATGGTCTGTTCGGGGACGTGGAAGCAGACTGCAGGGATTCCTGTCGCTGGTGCTGTCAGGCCCAGGGCTGCTGCGCGTGCTCGCTGGCGTGGTTGTGCTCGCCTCGGACTTCCCCAACCCGAACAAGCATCACGTCAGGCCGCCGCGGGTCATGGGGCGGGGCAGAACTGGATCAGGGAGCTGCTCTCCGGGCGGGGATGGTCGCCGGTGAAAGCGGCGGTCCTGCACGAGTTCGGGGTCGTGCCGTGGTACGAGGATTTCTCCGATCCGGTCGAGGGCGACGGTGAGGTCGTGGTCGAGGTGAAGGCCGTCGCGGCGGGCAGCCATTTCGCAGTTTGCCAGTTCCTCCCGAGCTTCCGGTGATCGTCGCGTTCGACGGAATCGGCACATTGCCCGACGGTTGCTCGCATGCCCTCGGGATATGAACTACTTGCGACGGTACCGCCGCCTGTCGCCAAGCTTCGTGACGTGGACGCGACGGCTGTGGCGTGGGCACTGTGGCGCACCGGTGCCGACCCCGACCTCGCGTGTCGGATCAGCCTTTCACCGCGCCCATCGTGAAGCCTGCGATGAACCGGTCGAGGAAGAGGTTGAACACGAACGCGATCGGCACCGCGACGAGGACGGTGGCGGCCTGGAGCGACTGCCAGAAGAACACGTCCCCGCGCACCAGTTGGGTGGGTACACCGGTGCTCACCGGCATCTCGTCCGTCGGCGCCACGAAAGCCAGCGCGTAGATGAACTCGCTGGCCGTCAACGTGAAGGTGAAGACCACGACCGCGACGATGCCCGGAAAGGCCAGCGGGACGACGGCGCGCGCGAACGCACCGAGCCTGCTGTACCCGTCGACCATCGCCTGTTCCTCGATGTCGCGCGGAACTCCCTTGAGGAAGCCCATCAGCAGCCACACCGACACCGGGATCGTGATCGTCGGGTAGATCAACACGAGTGACCACGTGGAGTCCTGCAGTCCGACGCCGACGACCATCCGGGACAACGACAGGAAGAGCAGGCTCGGCGGCACCAGGTACACCAGGAAGATCGCGATGCTCAACGGGCCCGCCCACGGACGGTCCAGCCGGGCTAGCGCGTAGGCGGCGGGCAGAGCGAAGGTCAGGGTGATCAGCACGACCAGTGCACCGACCCACAACGTGTTCCACGCGAATGTCGTGAAGGCGGTGTCGGTGAACAGGTAGAGCACGTGGTCCGGCGTCGCCGGCCGGTTGAACAAGAACGGGTTGTTGCGCGGGTCGTAGAGGTCGCGGTTCTGCTTGAACGCGGTGACCAGCGACCACACGAACGGTCCTGCGCAGAGCAGAGCCACCAGTACGGCGGCGAAGTACAGACCCACTCGAGCCATCAGCCCACCTCGATCCGGCGCACCACGCGGAGAATTGCGACCGCGGCGGCCAGCAGCAACGGGAACAGGAAGAGCGCCACCGCCGCGCCCTGTGCCACGTCGCCGCCCTCGATGCCGCGGTAGAACGCCCAGCTGGCCAGCACCTGCGTCGCGTCGTTGGGACCCCCGCGCGTCAGGACGCGCACGACGGCCATGTCGGTGAAGGTGAAGATCGCACCGAACAAGGCGGCGACCGCCGCGACCGGCAGCACCAGCGGAACGGTGATCTCGAACATTCGCCGCCAGTAGCCCGCGCCGTCGACCTTCGCCGCCTCGTTGATGTCATTGGGAATGGCGACCAGTCCCGCCATCATGATCACCGCCGCCAGCGGGGTCAGCCGCCACACGTGCACGGCGATCACGGACGTCATCGCCAGCCCCGGCTGCCCGAGCCAGTACAGGTTCTCGCCAGGTCCGAGGACGCCGAACTGCCGCAGCACCCAGTCGATCGGCGAGTAGATCGAGTCGAGCAACCACAGCCACGAGATCGACGACAGCGCCACCGGTGTGGTCCACGGCAGCAGCACGAGGAAGCGCACCAGCCACTTGCCCCGGAAGTCGGCGACGAGGATGTTGGCCAGCACCTTGCCCAGCACCACGATCAGCACCATCGAGATCGCCGTGAAGACGAACGTGTTGCCCAGTGAGCGCCAGAACACCGGGTCGTCGAAGGCGCGCCGGAAGTTCAGCAGCCCGACGTAGTCGTACGACGGGTCGCCCGCACTGACATCGGACAGCGCGAACGCGATCGCCAGCACGAACGGCAGTGCGATCAGCGCGACGATGTAGAGCACGCTCGGCAGCAGGAAGATCCAGGCGAGTGCCCCCGGCCGATCGGCGAGCTTCGGCTTCACAGTCGCACCGCCTCGGTGCGCAGGCCCGTGGTCGCGTCGAAGAACCGCAACCTGCTGTGGTGGACGGCGAACTCGTGCGTCTCGCCGACCACGATCGGGGTGTCCACCGTGGCAGGGAGGCGGGCGACGACCCGCGTGTCCTCGCCGATTCCGGACGCGGTCCCGTAGAGGTGGCGGTCACCGGACAGGTATTCGACGCGGTCCACCGCCAGTGGCACCGGCACGAAGCCGCTCGACGGCATGTTCTCCACCGGCCACAGGTGTTCCGGCCGGAACCCGACCAGGTGCCCGTTCCGCGAGACGAGGTTCATCGGCGGCGACCCGATGAAGGTCGCGACGAACGTGTCGGCGGGGTGGTCGTAGATGTCCACCGGCGGGCCGATCTGGCGGACCTTTCCGGCGGAGAGC
>NZ_QFWW01000011.1:64011-84221 GCF_003265345.1 Lentzea terrae
ACGGCGATGCGGTCACCGAGTCCCATCGCCTCGATCTGGTCGTGCGTCACGTAGATCGTGGTGGTGCCGATCTCCTGCTGGAACCGCTTGAGCTCGTCCCGCGCACTGGCCCGCAGCTTCGCGTCCAGGTTGGACAGCGGCTCATCCAGCAGGAACACGGCTGGTTCGCGTACAAGGGCACGCGCCAGGGCGACCCGTTGCCGTTCTCCGCCCGACAGTTGCCTCGGCTTGCGCTCGAGCAGGTGCCCGATGCCGAGCAACGTTGCCGCCCAACGCGCCTTGCGCGCACGTTCCTCGGACGCCATTCCGGCCGCACGCAACGGAAAGACGATGTTGGCCAGGACTGTCTTGTGCGGGTACAGCGCGTAGCTCTGGAACACCATCGCGATCCTGCGCGCCCGTGGCGGCAGGCCGGTCACGACAGAGCCGCCGATCAGCACGTCGCCGCTCGTCGGCTCCTCGAGGCCGGCCACGGTCCGCAGCAACGTCGTCTTGCCGCATCCGGACGGGCCGAGCAGCACGAGGTATTCACCGTCGGCGGCGGCGAGGTCCACGCCGTCGATCGCGTGCACCTTGCCGCCGTCGAAGTGCTTGGTCAGCCCGCGGACCTCGACGACAGCCACGGCCTCAGCCGCCGCCGACGAGCCCGGCGGCCCGCCACTTGTCGAAGATCGCCTTGACCTGCTTCTCCGCCTCGGTGACCGTCTGCTCCGGCGACATCTCACCGCGCGCCGCGCGGGCGAACATGTTCGGGATGACGAAGGTGTTGAACACCTCGCCGATCGCCGTGCTCGCCGGGCCGGGGTGCCCGATGTTGGCGCTCCACGGCACCGCATCGGTCAGGATCTTCAGCTTGTCCTTCGGGTTCGAGCCGAACGGGTCGCTTTCCAGCCACGCCTTGCGACTCGGCGTGAGGCCGTCCCACGCGCAGAAGTCGTACAACTTCGAGTGGTAGGTCGCCGACCCGAAGTTTGCCGTGTAGTGCAGCAGGAACTCCTTGGCGTTGTCGACCGCCCTGACGTGCTTGGGGATGATCCAGTTGTAGAGCACGTGCTGCGCCGCGAGCGCGGTCTTCGGGCCCTTCAGCGCGGGGACGAAGTACGTGTCGTCGGCCACCGGCGGGTTCGACCCCTGCGCGGTGCGCCACGCCGAGATCGAGTTGACGATGTAGGACAGCTTGCCGGCCACCAGGCCCTGGTTGTTGCTGGCGGCGTTCCAGGAGAACACCTCCGGCGTCATCGCCTGCTGGTAGAGCTTGGTCATGAACTCGACCGCGGCGACCGTCTCCGGCGAGTTGATCACTACTTTCTCGTTCTGGTCCTGCTCCGACGCGCCAAAGGACCACATCAGCGCGCGCAGGATCATGTTCGAGTCGATCTCCTGGGACATGCCGAGGCCGAGCTGGATCCCCCGGCTCTTCTTGATCTCGGTCGCGCCCTGCAGCAGTTCGTCCCACGTGGACGGACCGTTGCCGAACCCGACCGGTGTCCACAGCGACTTGCGGTAGTTGCCGGGATCGGGCACCCAGCCCGGCGAGTAGGCGTAGAACCGGCCGGTCGCCGGGTTGAAGCTCGACTTGCGGCAGAGCGGCAGTTGCTCGCCCCACCGCTTGCTCGCCTCGTCGACGAGGTCCTTGAGGTCCAGCACGCTCGGTTCGTACTGCGACAGCGTCGCGATGTACTGGATGACGTCGTGGCCCTGGCCCGCCTGGATCTCTGCGGCGATCCTGGTCGGGATCTGCGCCTGGTCGATGTGGTCGACCGTGACGTTGACGCCGGCCTTGGCCCCCCAGTCCTTGGCGAACTTGTCGAACCAGGCGTCGTGGCTCGGCACGAAGTGACTCCACAGCAAGATCTTCAGCTCGCCGGACAGCCTGGAGCTCGGCTCGGTGAACGTCTCCTGGGGTGCCTCGGTCGAGGGCGGTTGGGTGGGGCCGCCACCTTCCTCACGCGCACAGGCGGCGCCTGCTGAGGCGGCCAGCGCGGCGACTGCCGCGGCACGGAGAACGTCGCGCCGTGTGCGGAGAGTGACGGGAAGCTCCTCGTTCATGTCGACTACTCCTCCCGCGGGGGATGTCAAGAACGATATGCTTCTTGTGAGCTGCGTCACAACATCATGGGAGGCCGGCGATGGTCGGTACGAAGACGCATTTCACGCAAGCGATCGCACCGTGCGGGCGGCCGGCCGAAGGGGACCGCCACCGCGATGACGACGACTCCGGACTGGTCATCGACGACCTGCTCTGGGCGTGTGGCTGCCGGCAGATCCGGCACGTGTTCCACGACGGGAGCGTGCGGGTCCAAACTGTCCGTCACGACGGCAAAGTTCTCGTCGACGAACACAGCGGGGACCACGAGGCCTAGCGATGACCACGTTCCACAACATCGTGGTCGTGGGCGGCGGTGGCGCAGGGCTGCGCGCCGCCACGGCGATCGCGGAGGCCAACCCGCTGCTGAGCGTAGCGATCGTGTCGAAGGTCTACCCGATGCGCAGTCACACGGTTTCGGCGGAGGGTGGTGCGGCTGCGGTGATCGCGGACGGCGACAGCCTCGACGAGCACGCGTACGACACGGTGTCCGGTGGTGACTGGCTGGTCGAGCAGGACGCCGTCGAGGCGTTCGTCGAAGAGGCGCCGCGGGAGCTGCTGCGGCTGGAACACCAGGGCTGCCCGTGGAGCCGTAAGCCGGACGGGCGCATCGCGGTGCGGGCGTTCGGTGGCATGAAGAAGAAGCGGACCTGGTTCGCCGCCGACAAGACCGGGTTCCACATGCTGCACACCCTCTTCCAAACGGCGCTGTCCTATTCGGACATCGTGAGGTACGACGAGTGGTTCGTCACGAAACTGCTGATCGACGAAGGCAGAGTGCACGGTGTCGTGGCGATCGAGCTGGCGACCGGCCGCGTCGAGACCATCATCGCCAACGCGGTCATCATGTGCACCGGTGGTTGCGGGCGCGTGTTTCCGTTCACCACCAATGCGAACATCAAGACCGGTGACGGCATGGCGCTGGCGCAGCGGGCGGGCGCGCCGCTCAAGGACATGGAGTTCGTGCAGTACCACCCGACCGGGCTGCCGTTCACCGGCATCCTGATCACCGAGGCCACCCGCGCGGAAGGAGGCTGGCTGCTCAACAAGGACGGCTACCGCTACCTGCAGGACTACGACCTGGGCAAGCCGACACCGGAACCCGTGCTGCGCAGCATGGAGCTGGGGCCGCGGGACCGGCTGTCACAGGCGTTCATGCATGAGCACGCCAAAGGGCGCACGATCGAGACGCCGTACGGACCGATCGTCCACCTGGACCTGCGGCACCTCGGCGCACACGTCATCGACACCAAGCTGCCGTTCGTGCGGGAGCTGTGCTCGAAGTACCAGAACATCGACCCGGTCAAGGAACTGATCCCGGTTCGGCCGGTCGTGCACTACATGATGGGCGGCATCCACACCGACATCAACGGTGCCACCCCGGTCGAAGGTCTTTACGCCGCAGGGGAAGTCGCGTGCGTCAGCATCAACGGCGCCAACCGGCTCGGCTCGAACTCGTTGCCGGAGCTGCTCGTGTTCGGCGCACGGGCGGGGGAAGCCGCCGCGGAGTACGTCCGGTCGTTGCGGACTGGGCCGCGCAACGCCGTGTACGCACAAGGAAACGACGAGGAACGCCGGTTGCGCGCGGAGCTCGATCAGCGCAGAAAGGGCACCGAGCGCATCGCCGACCTCCGTACCGAGATGCAGGCCACGATGGAGGAAGGCGCGGGCATCTACCGCGACGGCGACTCGCTGGAGAAGGCTGCCGTCAAGCTGCACGAGCTGAGGGAACGGTTCGACCGCGCCGCGATCGACGACCACAGCAGCACGTTCAACACCGAGCTGATCTCCTTGCTGGAACTGGACTTCATGCTCGACATTGCCCAGAGCATCGTGGCCTGCGCGGGCAAGCGCACCGAGTCGCGCGGCGCGCACCAGCGCACCGACTTCCCGAAGCGCGACGATGAGCACTTTCTCAGCCATTCGCTGGTGCACCGGTCCGGCGAGGTCGAGTACCTGCCGGTGACGATCACCCGCTGGCCGCCGGGCGAACGCGTGTACGGGAGGTAGGGCCATGATCAAGATGGAGGTGACGCGCTTCCGGCCCGGTGAGGACGACGCGCCGATCGTCCAGTCCTACGAGGTGCCGCTGCGCAAGGAGTGGGCGGTGCTCGACGGGCTCAACTACATCAAGGACCAGCTCGACGGCACGCTCTCGTACCGCTGGTCCTGCCGCATGGGCATCTGCGGCAGCTGCGGCATGACCGTCAACGGCAAGCCACAACTGAGCTGCGCCACGTTCCTCACCGACTACGCCCCCGGACCGGTGCGCGTCGAGCCGCTGCGCAACTTCCCGGTGATCCGCGACCTCGTCGTCGACATCAGCGACTTCATGACGAAGCTGCCGAAGGTCAAACCGTGGCTGATCCACGACGGTGAGGTGCCCGAGGACGAGTTCCTCCAGACACCGCGGGAGATGGACGAGTACAAGAAGTACAGCATGTGCATCAACTGCATGCTCTGCTACTCGGCCTGCCCGGTGTACGCACTGGAGCCCGAGTTCCTCGGGCCGGCCGCGATCGCGCTGGGGCAGCGGTACAACCTGGACTCCCGCGACGACGGGGCACTGGAGCGAAGGGACGTGCTCGCGTCAGCCGCGGGCGCGTGGGCGTGCACCTTCGTGGGCGAGTGCAGCACGGCGTGTCCGAAGGGCGTCGACCCGGCGGGCGCGATCCAGCGTTACAAGCTGACAGCCGCTGTCTCGGCGCTGAAGGACTTCCTGTTGCCGCGTGGAGCGCGGCGATGAGCGCCTACCGACAGCCGGTGTCCGCGTTCTGGTGGCTGCGCCAGTGGTCCTACCTGCTGTTCGTGCTGCGCGAACTGAGCAGTGTCTTCGTAGCCTGGTTCGTGGTGTACCTGCTGCTACTCGTCGCTGCGGTCGGCGACGGTGCGCGAGCCTATGAGGACTTCCTGGCGTGGAGCGGGCACGGCTGGGTCCTGGTGCTCAACCTCGTAGCCACGGCGTTCGTGCTGCTGCACGCCGTCACGTGGTTCGCCCTGGCCCCGCGAGCGATTGTCGTGCCGCGAGTGCCGCCGTGGGCGGTGCTGGTGGCGCACTACGCGGCCTGGGCGCTGCTGTCCGCCGGAGTGGCCTGGGTGGTGCTGCGATGAGCCGCAGATCGCCCGAACCGCTGGTGTGGCTGCTGTTCAGCGGCGGCGGGATGGCCGCGGCGTTGCTGGTGCCCGTCCTGCTGGTGCTGTTCGGTCTGGCCTTCCCGCTCGGCTGGCTGCCGGCGCCGGACCACGCGCACCTGCTGGCCCTCGTCGGGCACCCGATCACCAAGCTGGTGCTGTTCGGACTGTGCGCGCTGGCGCTGTTTCACTGGGCGCACCGGTTCCGCTACACGCTCTACGACGGGCTCAAGCTCAAGCAAGCGAGCACGCTGATCATCGTGGTCTGCTACGGAGCCGCACTCGCCGGTTCGGCCGGCGCGGCAGCCGTACTCCTGATGGCATGACACTCCGCGACCTGAAGCAAGGAGGCCAGCTGGCGCGTTCGCACCGCGCCGAAGCCGGTAAACATCGTCGTCTGAACGCGAGAGCGAGGGATGGGCGGATCAGCGTGAAGCGACCGATCCGACTCGTCGTCTGACGTGGGTCGATCCACCCATCGACTCCGGTGAGCAGTTGGGTCTGCTGACCGATGTGTGGTGCGGTGGGTCGTACCTGGCGTCGCCGGCATGACCACACAACACATCGAGACACTGATCATCGGTGCGTCGGACGCACCTGTCGCGCCGTGTAACCAGGTGTCGTCGCAGGCCAGGGCTCTCGGGCCCGGCCCGCTCGCCGGGCGTGACAGACCCTTCATGCAGCAGGTCGTCACCGAAACCGGATGGCTGCGCCGTCGACACCGCGCATGTCGGCGAACCAGTGCGTACCGCCACTGACGACAACCGTCACCGCGGGGCGGGCGCCAACTCGAGCCGCAGTTCGCCGATGACATGGATTCGTGCCAGCCAGCGCAGGGCGTGGAAGTTCCTGCCGCCTTTCCAGTCGACAAGTCCGTTTCCTCCTCTGGCGTGCTCGTTGCGAACTGCGTGAGGTCGAGCGACGGCCCATCACGTCTTCACTGGGGGCCGTCGCCCGCAAATTTCGGACCCTGACCGGCCCGGCTGTTCGGCAACAGCGAAATGGCTGCTCTGGACACATTCTGCAGCAGGAACAATCGATCTGGATTCCCTGCGACGCGGGTCCGTCGCCCGCCTCCGGGAGGACTACCTGGCCAGAGTGTCCGTGCGTGGGGTCAACTCTGAGTGTGTTCTGCACGTCCCCGCTACCTGAAAGCGATCCGCGCGATCGGTGAGTCCGGCATTCCAGGTGGTCGTTGAGTCACCATTTTTGCCACAGTTGAGCGATCGTCGTGACCCGTCGCCTCCTGATAGCTTTGAGTCCGCTTTGTGGGACGTGAACATCGACGGTGATGGGAACAGAGTGAGCCGCAGCAAAACTGCCACGAAGTTGGCTGTGATGTTCGTCCACGGTGTCGAGATCGACAATCCGCACTTCGCCGACGGTGCCACGGCCAGGCTGAAGAAGGCTTTTGCCCGCTATTCCGGCGCCGACCCGGACGAAGCACTGGTCCTCAAACCCGCGTTCTGGGCGCAGGAACTGGACGTGGGCCACGACGAGCTGCTGAACCGGCTCGGCGGGGGTGGTGCGACGTCGTTCTTCCGCACGCTCAGCCGGTGGGCGACAGCCACCGACGCGGGTTCGGGCCTCGCGCTGGCGGCGCTGGTCCTCAGCGGCCTGGTACGGCGCCTGCCCGGGGCGCGCGACTTCCACTTTCCGACGATGCGCTGGCTCACGGTCCACTACGTGGGTGACGCGGTCGCGTACCAGATCAACTCCTCCGAGCGGGAACTCTACGACCGGGTGCACGCCGTGGTGGCGCGAACGTTGACCGAACTGGCCGCGGAGGCCGGTGAGAACGCTCCGCTCTGCGTGATCGCGCACAGCCTGGGGTCGGTGGTCGCCAGCAACTTCTTCTACGACCTCGAAGTCGAGGCGGGCTGCTACGGAGAACCCCGGAAACTGAAGGGCCGCCGGGTGGCCCGCAGCCTCGGCTCCAGTCCGGTCGAGCGCGGTGAAACGCTCAGTTTCCTGTACACGCTGGGCAGCCCCATGGCGTTGTGGGCGGCTCGATTGCCCGATCGCGGCACACCGTTGATCGTCCCGCACCCGCGTGCAGCCCACCACAACCCGAAGATCAAGGGCGAGTGGGTGAACGTCTACGCCCCCGACGACGTGATCAGCTCCCCGCTCAAGCAGTTGAACGACCGGTACGACCGGCAGGTCGCCGAGGATCGCGGGTTGTCGGTCGGTCCGTGGTGGTTGTCCTGGAGTCCGCTGTCGCATCCCTGGTACTGGAACGACGACCGGGTCATCGACCCGATCGCCGCTTCCCTGGCAGAGGCCTGGCACGCGTTGCGAGCCACGGGAAACGGAGCATCGACCACGAGGGGGGTGGGTGCCTGCGTCACCACGCTGTCGCCCGGCGGCCGTCGCTGACCGACGGCTCCACCGGGCCAACCGTCCCGTTGTCGCAACCCTCACAGGATTGTGGTGGTAGCCGTGCACCGCGAGATTCCGCTGTTCACCCTCACCGGCGTCCAGGACGCCGAGATCACCGAGCACCCGGTCACGACAGGCGACGGTCTCGGGCTCAACCTCACGAGATTCCACCGCGGCGAGTCCGAGGACATCGTCCTCGTCATCCACGGACTGACGACGTCGACCGACATGTTCATCATGCCCGAGCACGAGAACCTCGTCTCGTATTTGCTGGGCAACGGATTCCCGGACGTCTGGACGTTCGACTACCGGATGAGCAACCGGCTTCCGTACAACCGATCGATGCACCGCTACACCATGGACGACATCGCGTTGTACGACTATCCGGCGGCGTTGGACGAACTGCGCCGCGTCGTCGGCGAAGACCGCCGGATTCACGTCATAGCGCACTGCCTGGGGTCCGTGTCGTTCATGATGAGCCTGTTCAGCGGTGTGGTGGGGGACATCGCGAGCGTGATCGCCAACAGCGCCGCGCTGACGCCACGGGTGCCGAACTGGTCGTGGGTCAAGCTCAATGTCGCACCGACTCTCATGGAATGGGTGCTGGGGCAGCCGTACCTCGATGCGGCGGCCGGGTCCGCGCCGCGTTTCTCCCGCGGCTGGCTGCTGTCCAAAGTGGTCGATCTCGTTCACCGGGAGTGCGACGTTCCAGCGTGCCACATGCTGAGCCTCATGTGGGGCACCGGCTGGCCTGCGCTCTACAGCCACGACAACCTGTTGCCGGTCACGCACCGCCGCGGCGGTGACCTCTACGGCGCGACCGGGCTGCACTACTACCGGCACGTGCTGAAGATGGTCAACGCGGGCCGGGCCGTGAAGTACGACGACAACAACCCGGCGCACGCACGGCTGCCCAAGGACTACCTGGCCCGTGCGGCGGACATCACGACGCCGGTGCTGCTCACCACTGGCGACAACAACCGGGTTTTCGCCAACTCCAACATCGTCTGCTGGCAGCGGCTCAACGAGGTGGCGCCGCGCAGGCACGAGCTCAAGGTGTTCCCCGGCTACGGGCACCAGGACGTGTTCATGGGCAAGGACGTGAGCCGGGACGTGTTCCCGGAGATGCTCGAATTCCTCAAGAGGCAGGGGAGCTGACCATGGCAGGCAGGAATGGTGTTGCGGGCAAGGGCGTGCAGTCCGGCAACCACCGGAGGTACGTGCCGACAAGCCACGAGAGCATCAGTCACGACTCCCTCGCCAACCTGGGCCAGGACTGGTCGCTGGTCGCCGATCCCGGCATGGAGCCGCGGCCGCCGTTCAAGGTCTACCTGCCGCGCACCGCGGAGGACGTGGTGACCGCTGTGCGCGAATGCCGTGACGCGGGCGTCCAGCTGGTGGTGCGTGGACATGCCCATTCCAGCAACGACCTGGTGACGCCCGACCACGGCACGGTCCTGCTCACCGATCTGCTGAACGGTGTGCTGGAGATCGACCCGCTGGATCTCACGGTGACCGTCCAACCGGGAGCCCGGCTCGCGATGGTCGACCAGGTGCTGTCCGAACACGGTTTCGGGCTGAAGGTGATCGGCGACCACGATCACATCACCGCGGCCGGCTTCGCCTCGGTGGGTGGCATCAGTCCCGCATCGCACCGCCACGGCATCTTCCTCGACACCGTCCTCGCACTTGAATACGTCGACTGGACGGGCGAGGTGCACCGCTGCGGCCGGGAGCACGGCCTCGACCAGATGCTCAAGGTGCTCGGCGGGACCGGACGGCACGGTGTCATCACCGAGCTGACCCTGGCCGTCGAGGTGGTGGACAAGTTCCGGACGATCCTGCGCAACGAGCGCCGCATCACGACCTCGCTCGACGAGTTCGTGCGCTACTCGTCGCAAATGATCCGGGATCCGGGCGACGCGGTCATGGAACGCGGGGTGTGGGCCGACTTCGAGATTCCCGGACTCGGCGACGTCAGCGACTTCAGCCTGCGCGTCGGCCAGTTCTCCTCCTACCATCCGACCTCGCAGAATCCGGTGAAGTCGCTGTGGAACCGCGTCGCCTACGGCTACCAGCAGGCGATCGGGACCGTCGCGGGCCGGCTCCCGTCGGCGATGGACAACCTGCTGAAGTACGTCGGAATGGGCTGCATCATCCTGAGCCCGCGGTACGGCAACCACAAGAACATCGAGCGGTTCACCGACCAGATCCTCGACTCGACGGTCGGCGACCCCACCCGGATGTTCGTGGTGCTCGGGCCGGTCGAGCGGTACGCGAACCTGTTCTACGCTCTCAACGACCTCGTAGTGAAGGAACGGCGCCGCAGTGGGGCGATCACGTTCATCTCCGTCTACGTGAAGTCGATCCGCTCGCGTTACCTCACCGGCCCCGAGGCGTGGGGCCTCGCCGGCGAGGAGCAGGAACCGCAGCGGTTCTGCGAGCTGATGCTCTACCTCGGGGTGCGGCCGGAGAAGATGACGCCTGCCGTGCAGGCCCGGCTGGTCGCGGAGGTGGACGAGATCTGTCTCGCCCACGGGGCGTTCCGCTATCTGCACTCGCTGACCAGCACCGACCCGGTGAAGCTGGCCCGGCTCGACCCGAACGCGCTCTACGGCGGTCGCGAGATGCCCGCAGGGCGCCGCAACGGGCAGACCAGGGCCGGCAAGCCGGGCGGACGGCGGATCGCCGCGGTCAACGCCCGGACTCCGCGCGGCCGCAAGCAGATCGAGGAGGCGGTGGGGTGAGCGGGTCGCGGGAGCGAACACGCGTCGAACACGTGAACGCGGTCGTCGTCGGCTCCGGTTTCGGTGGTTCCGTCGCCGCCTACCGGCTGGCCGAAGCCGGCCAGTCCGTGGTCCTGCTCGAACGGGGCAGGCCGTACCCGCCGGGGAGTTTCCCGCGCACGCCGGCCCAGATGGGCAAGGCGTTCTGGGATCCCGGTGCCGGCCTGCACGGGTTGTTCGACGTGTGGAGCTTCCGCGGCTTCGACTCGGTGGTGTCGAGCGGGCTCGGGGGAGGCTCGCTGATCTACGCGAACGTGCTGCTGCGCAAAGACGAGAAGTGGTTCGTCCGGGAGGACCCGCTGCCCGGTGGTGGCTACGAGCACTGGCCGGTCACGCGGGCCGATCTCGACCCGCATTACGACGCCGTGGAGAAGATGCTCGGTGCCACGCGTTACCCGTTCGACGCGGCGCCGTACCGATCCACCCGCAAGACGCACGCGATGATCCAGTTCGCTGAACGGAACGAGCTGGACTGGCAGTTGCCTCCGCTCGCGGTCAGCTTCGCCCCCGACCAAGGCACCGAACCCGGTATGGGACTGCCGGTCGCCGAGCCCGCCTACGGCAACATCCACGGCGTGCCGCGCCGGACGTGCCGTCTGGTGGGGGAGTGCGACATCGGCTGCAACGACGGGGCGAAGAACACCCTCGACCACACCTACGTGTCCGCTGCCGCTCACCACGGCGCGGACGTGCGCACGGGATGCGAAGTGCGAGGAATCGCGCCGCTTCCTGATGGCGGCTACGCAGTCACGTTCGTCCGCCACCACTTCGATGGCGGCGGTGCGCCCGCGCCCGCCCGCAGCCTGCCGGTGCACCGCATCACCTGCGACCGGCTCGTGCTCGGCGCGGGTGCCTACGGCACGACGTTTCTTCTGCTGCGCAACCGGGCGGCGCTGCCCGGTCTGAGCCCGACCCTCGGCAGCCGGTTCTCGGGCAACGGCGACCTGCTCACCTTCGTCGTTCCGGAACAGGGCCACGTCAGCGTGCCGCTGGACGCGAGCTTCGGCCCGGTGATCACGACCGCGGTCCGCGTCGACGACGCCGCCGACGGGGCGGGCCGTGGCTTCTACCTGGAGGACGGCGGATATCCGGGTTTCACCGACTGGCTGCTCCAGTCGACCGACCTGACCGGCTCCGTGTTCCGGTTCGGCGAGTTCGTCACCAGGTGGGCGTTGAACCTGCTGAGCCGGTCGTCGCAGACCAACGTCAGCAAGGAGGTCTCGCGGCTGATCGGCAGCGGTGCGCTGTCCGCGGGCTCACTGCCGTTGCTGGGAATGGGACGAGACGTACCGGACGGGTTGATGCGCCTGCACGACGGGATGCTCGATATCCGGTGGAGCACCCGGACCAGCAAGGAGTACTTCCGCCGGGTCCGTGGCACGATGAGGGAGCTGTCCGACTCGCTCGGCGCGGGGTTCGTCGACAACCCGATCTGGTTCTTCCGGCGCATCGTCACCGTGCACCCGCTCGGTGGTGCACCGATGGGCCGCAGTGACCTCGAGGGGGTCTGCGACTCCTACGGCGAGGTGTTCAACCACCCCGGGCTGTTCGTGGCCGACGGTGCCGCCATGCCCGGACCGGTCGGCGCGAACCCGTCGCTGACCATCGCCGCCCATGCCGACCGCATGGCGGAGCACGTCCTGCGGCAGCCGAAGCGGCGTCGCCAGGCACCGCGCCAGGCACCGCGGCGCCAGCCCGTACCGGCGCGCCGGTCACTGGTGATCCGCACCCCGGCACAGACGGGGCAGTTGACCTCGTTGGCGTTCACCGAGGAGATGAAGGGGTTTTTCGACTTCGCCGCGACCGACCCCCGCAGCGGCCTCGAGTCGGGCAAGGTCAAGGACCAGGCGTTGATGTTCCGCCTCACGATCACCACCGACGACGTCGACACCTTCATCCGCGTGCCGAGCCACCTGGCCGAGGCAACCGGCTACGTGGAGTCGGACGTGCTCGGCGGGCGGCTGCCTGTCGAGGCGGGCTGGTTCAACCTGTTCACGGCCGGCGCCGCGGCGGACTCGCGGTCGATGCGGTACCGCCTGTACTTCGCGGACGGTGCGGGCAACCCGCTCACCCTGAGCGGGTTCAAGGACATTCGCCCCGGCTCGCCACTGCGGATCTGGCCCGACACCTCGACGCTGTACTACCGCGTCCTCACCGGGCACGTCGACGAGAAGCACGAAGCCGACGCGCCGGTCGTCGGCGCGGGCGTGCTGCGCATCCTGGAGGCGGACTTCCTCCGCCAGCTCACGACGTTCCGCACGAACGGCCCGAAGGCCCTCCCCTCGGTGACCGAGTTCGGCCAGTTCTTCCTCGGGCAGCTCTGGAGTGTCTACGGTCCCCAGTTCAGGGCCAACGCCCTGCAGGTCGAGACGGGGTAGCCGATGCACGTCTTCCTCACCGGCGGGTCCGGCTTCGTGGGTGGTGCGGTGCTGCGGGCGCTGCAGGAGCGAGGCGACACCGTGGCCGCGCTCGCCCGCTCCGGCACTGCCGCCAACGAGGTCCGCGACGCCGGCGCGACGCCCGTCGAGGGCGATCTCGACGACCGTGCGACCCTGCACCGGGGATGCCGCGGCGCCGACCTGGTCGTGCACGCGGCGGCCAAGCTGAGCGGCGGTCCCCGCGAGTTCGAGGCGTTCCACCGGACCAACGTCCTGGGCACCGAGAACGTGCTGGCGGCCGCACGTGCCGAGAACGTCCCGGCCCTGGTCCACCTCTCGACCGAACAGGTGGTGCTCGGCCGCGAACCGCTGATCGACGTGGACGAGACCCGGCCCTACCCAGCTCACCACCCCGGCCCGTACGCCCGGACCAAGGCCGAGGCGGAGCGCCTGGTGCTGGCCGCGGGCGACGACGGTTTCCGGACGGTGGCGGTCCGGCCCCGTCTCGTGTGGGGTGCGGGCGACCGCACCGTGCTGCCGGCACTCGTCGCCGCGGCCCGGTCCGGACGACTGCGCTGGGTCGACGGCGGGCGCTATCCGACATCGACCTGTCACGTCCGCAACGTGGTGGAGGGCGTCCTGGCGGCTGCCGAGCACGGCGCGGCGGGTGCCACCTACTTCCTCACCGACGGCGAGCCGAGGGACTTCCGAACGTTCATCACCGCCCTGCTGGACACGCAGGGTGTGCCCGCGCCGACGGGCACGATGCCCCGTCTGGTCGCGAGTGCGGCGGCGACCGCGTGCGACGCGGCGTGGCGCCTGCTGCCCCTGCCGGGCGAACCCCCGCTCAGCCGGACACTGCTGCTGGACGTGCTCAGCACGTGCACGGTGTCCGACGCCCGAGCCCGTGCCGAACTCGGTTACGTCGGCCGGGTCAGCGTCGCGGACGGCCTCGCAGAGCTGCGCGAAGACCCGGTGAGGGAGCCCGGCGCCGGTCTTTGAGGTCGTCCGCCGCGGGAAGAAGGAGCTGGTCCAAACGCGGAACGACTCCACTGGCAGGCCCGCGGGAGCACACCGTCCTCGGCAAGCCTGAACTCGGCTATGCCGTCGGGAAGATCCGTCCTGGCCTTGGCGGTGGCACTGTGATCGGAGCCGGAGCGACGGTTCGCTCCGGCGCGGTCGTGTACGCCGAGGTCGCAATTGGAGTAAACGCGCTGATCGGTCACCAGACGTTGCTCCGTACCGCGGTGCAGGTAGGCGCGGAGACGCAGCTCGGTCACCACCTCACTGTGGAACGCGAGACCCGCATAGGCCGGGACGTGCGCTGCTCACCGGGCTCGCACATCACCAGTTCGGCCGTACTCGCCGACCGGGTGTTCCTGGGGGCTGGCGTACGCACGATCAACGACAAGACCTTGACCTGGCACGACCCGCATCGTGAGCCAGCGCTCGCGACGCCCAGGTTCGACACCGGGGCCAAGGTCGGCAGTGGCTGCGTTCTGCTGGCGGGTGTGACGGTCGGCGAGCGGGCCCTGGTCGGGGCTGGCTCCCTGGTCACCCGTGATGTCCCGCCAGGAGCGTTGGCATATGGCCATCCGGCCCGTGTGCAAGGAGAGGCCCGGTGAACCCGGTTATGCCTAGCGGGCCTGCGACGGCAACCGAGGCGATGACGACCTGGCTGCAGCCACTCCGGCCAGTCCTCGATCCTGGTGCCAGATCGACTGGAGGCGGCTCGCCGGAGTTGCGGAGGCTTTGGACCGAGTTCTCACGCATTGTCCGGTGGGTGCGGATCTCCAGGCGGGTGCGGAGCGCAGCCGGCGCCTGCGCGCGATCCGGCAGGACCTGGCGTGCCAGGTCGACACGACCGGCGATCCCGATCTGTTTCAGCTCATGACGCAGTTCATGTGCGGCTACTGCGACATCGATCTGCGCGATGCTTTCGGGCTCGCCACGGAAGGCTCATCGCCCGCCACGGCAGTGCGCAGACACGACAGCGGTGGATCCCGCGGCTGCTGGCGAGCGAGTTGGCCGGGATCGCCGTCACCGAGCCGCACGGAGGATCTCGTCCGGCGGAAAGCCGCACGTGCGTGGTCGCAGGATTGGACGGAACGTGGAGGGTGACCGGCCGCAAGACGTGGATCAGCCGACTGACCGAAGCCGCCGTGTTCGTGCTGTTCTTCCGAGCCCCCGACGGCGGTCTGGCCGCCGCTGCGGTCGACGCTACTGAACCAGGCCTGCACCGCCAGCCGATTCCGCCGACAGGGCTTGCCGGCTGGACATGGGGCGTCCTGGACCTCGACGAGGTGACGATCTGCCAGGAAGACGTCCTCAACGGGGACGGGATGCTCCTGTTGCGTGAGCACTTCGCCGGCTACCGACCGCTGGTCACAGCCACCGCACTCGGCGGAGCGGCTGCGGTATTCGACGCCGTCACCACTCGGCTTTCCGCCCGGAGGGCCTTGGGCGACCTGCCTCGGCTGCGTGATTCAACGCTGATCACTCTCGGTCGCACGCATGTCCAGCTCGCGACCGCGCTATTGGGCGCTGTCACGGCTTCCCATCTCGCCGAAGGCGGACACCCTGCGGCGGAACCTTGGGGTGCTGCGGCGAAGGCCCATGGCATCGACACCGCCGATTCCGCCGCTGCAGAACTGGCGCTCCTGCTTGGCGCGTCAGGGTTTCGCGCCGACTGTCAGACCGCCAAGACCCGCCGGGACCTGAGCGGACTGCTCTACGCCGATGGCATCCACGACAGCCTGTACCGCACGGCGGGCAAGCAGCACACGGCCACAAAGGACGCTGCGGGTGTCACGTCTGTTCCGACGCCACGAGATCGGCTGGCCTCGGTCGCGATGACCGGCTGACAGTGCAGCAGGGGCAGCAATCCTGGATTACGCGATGCGCTGTCCTTGCTCGCACAATGCGATCGCACCATGATCGGCAGCGTGCAGCGCGGCGGCCAGGCGGTCGGCCAGCAGTGGCTTCACCTTGTTCCGGGCTTCGTCGAGGCTGTGGAAGCTGGCGGAGAGGATCTCGCCGTCGGTGAACACCTTGCCGACCAGGTCGGTCTCGTCCAGAACGCCGCCGTCGAAGACGAAGACCACTCCCTCGGGCCGGGAGTCCTGTGGCCGCACGTAGTCCACCACGAGCAACCGGCCCAGCGGTCGCTGCCACCCCAGTTCCTCGGCGAGCTCGCGACTCGCGGTTGCCCACGGTGACTCGTCGGCCTCCACCGCGCCGCCGGGAATCTCCCAGTTCGGCTTGTACGACGGCTCGAGCAACAGCACCCGGCCCGCTTTGTCGCGGAACAACACCCCGGCGGCCATGCGCTTGCGGTCCAATCCGGCCACGTACTGCTCGACGGGCAGTACTTCGTTGGTGCCAGGTGCTGCGGATTCCGATGTGGTCACCCGCGGCACCCTAGCCAGTCCAATTGCGGCACATCGTTGCAGGGGCGGTCACTCAATCGTGCTGTGTCCGGTCATCAGTGCAATTTCGCAGGTAGAGGCTTGTGGATGTGGGATTCCTGCTAGATCTCTGCCGGATTCGTGAGCTGGTGCGAACCTGCGCGGGCGAGGTTGGCTGTGGTGTCTGATAGGACAGAACTCCAGCTATTGCAAGGAAAACGTGCGATGCCGATACGATTCTCCACGGTCCGGGGCCGTGAATTCGGCGGTGGTCTTCGAACGGCCATCGCAGCCGCGGGCTTCAGCTCGCGGGCGCTCGCTGAGCGGGTCGACTGGGACGAGGCCAAGCTCTCGGGACTGGTCAACGGCAAGGGCGGCGTCAGCGACGTCGAGTTGGGCGTGTTGCTGGGCCTGTGCGGGGTGAGTCCGGTTGAACGAGACCACCTGCTGTCGGGCGTCGCGGTCGAGCACGGGTGAGTGGTCATGCTGGTCGGACACGGGATCCTCTCGCCTTGGTGCTCACGGAGCATGCTCTGCGGTTTCCTTGGTACCGCTTGGAAAACCTCCAAGCGAGGAGCCGAACGGCTTATGACCCGAAACGGGGAAGTGTTGACCTACTTCAACCTCACGCGGCCGCCTTCATCCACACGCTGACACCTTGAACGACTGATCGGCCTGCTCCTCATAACAGCGGCCCTGGCGGCGGATGCTGAGCAGTTGTGATATCAGCGGCGTTCACAGTTGTTTCAGTGTGGACTAAATCAAATCCGATCATCACGTAGGGCTATCGAGAGGTTGCTCGCTCGACAAGATCAGCCTGGATGAGGACCGTAGAGAACGGTGTGATGAGTCGAGGCTGTCTGCTTCTCTCGAGAGTCAGGCAGCCTCGATTGTTCTGGAATCAGTTACGTGGCCAGCGGATGGTGTTCACCGGTGAGCGCGGCGAGTGCCGTGGCGACTTCTTCGAGGGTGGCGCGGATGTAGGTCGTTGTGCTTCCGGCTTCGGTGTTGGTGTCGTTGTGTCCGGCGTAGGCGCGGGCGACGGCGTAGCCGAAGTGCCGTTCGACCCAGGTGAGCGTGGTGTACCGGAGCCAGTGGGTGATGACGCCTTGTTTGCCGGCCCAGGCGAGGTTTTCTCCCACGCGCCTCCAGAGGTTGTCGTAGCGGTGGTAGGTGATCGGGCGGCCGTCTGCGTAGCGGAGCAGTCGGCCGTTCATCGGGGCGCCGCGGTGTTCGACGTGCTGCTGCAGGTGCCACATCAGCGTGGGGGAGACCGGTTGTCAGCGTGAGGTCTCGCCCTTCTCCCGGAGATAGACCAAGCACTGCTCCTCGTCGAGGTCCTTGGGGCGCAGCGCGAGAGCGCCGCCGCGGCGGGCGGCGGTTTCGGTGTGGAACCGGACGATAAGTGAGTCGAGTTGTGTGACGGCCGCGGCGACGACCGGGATGTATTCGGCGAAGGTCGGGGCCGGCGGTTTGACGGAGTTGAGCAGGTCCTCGGCGGTCACGCCCATCCGGTCGAGAACCAGGCGCGCGGCAGCAGCCGGCGCCGGTGGGGGTGGACAGTTCGGCCAGGAGGCGATCGTGTCCAGCCGGGCGCTGAATAGGTGCTGGTGGAACGGCGCCCCGAGACCGCCACCGGTGCGGTGATGCCGAGCACCGGCGTGACCCGTGTCGCCGCCGCGGCACGCAACTGTTCCCGCAGATCCCGGGGCAGCTTGCTGAGCTCCGCACCCGTGATGGCGCGGGCGATCGCGAACCGGTCGCCCGCGAGTCCAGCGGCCGCGTCGGCCGGTTTGCCGTCCCACAAGCAGCGGCACAGGGACGGTGTGAGGGAGCCCCACTGCTCACAGGTCGAGGACCAGGCGAGGCCCGCACGAACGCGAGACGCAGATGAGCATGGTGTCGCCGGTGGCCCGCTCGTCCTCGGTCAGCAGGGAGTCGCGGTGGTCTGGCCTGCCGTCGAGCACGTCGGTCTCGCAGGTACCGCATGTGCCCTCCCGGCAGGAGAAGGCCACCGCGACACCGGCCTCCTCCACGGCTTGGAGCACCGAGCGGTCCGGCGGCACGGTGAGAGTGAGCCCGGAACGGGCGAGCTCCACCTCGAAGGCCTCAGCCGGACGGGCCTCGGCCGCCTCGGCCGGGGCGAACCGCTCGACGCCCAGCGTGCCCGGCGGCCAGTCCGCGGACTTCTCCTGTACGGCCCGCAGCAGGGGTTCGGGACCGCAGGCGTGCACCAGCGTGTCCGGCTCGGGTGGGCCGAGGAAGGCGGCGAGGTCCAGCAGGCCGTACTCGTCCTGAGGGCGAATCAGCACACGGTCCCCGTACGGGGCGAGACGGTCCAGGAACGCCATGGAGGTGCGGGTGCGGCCGCCGTACAGCAGACGCCAGTCGGCCCCCGCAGCCTCGGCGGCCTCGACCATGGGCAGGATCGGGGTGATACCGACGCCGCCTGCGACGAACAGATAGCGTGCGGCGGGCCGCAGCGGGAAGTTGTTCCGTGGACCGCGGACCCGGACGGTGCTGCCTTCGCGCACGTGGTCGTGGACGTACGCGGAGCCGCCGCGGCCCTGCGGCTCGCGCAGCACGGCGATCTGCCAGGCCTCGCGTTCCTCTGGGCGCCCGCACAGGGAGTACTGACGGATCAGGTCGCCGTCGTCGCTGTCCAGGAGTACGTCGATGTGGGCACCAGGCGTCCAGGAGGGGAGTGCCTCGCCGTCCGAGCGGCGCAGAGTGAGGGAGACGACTCCGTCGGCTGCGGGGGCGCGGGTCGCCACGGTGAGGATCAGTTGGTCGTTCATCGCGTCAGCTCCGGGATTCAGGCCTGTGCCGGTACGTGCAGCAGCAGCGCGTCGCCCTGGCCGCCGCCCCCGCACAGGGCCGCCGCCCCGGTGCCGCCGCCGCGCCGCCGCAGCTCCGTCGCGAGGGTCAGCACCAGGCGGGCACCCGTCATGCCGACGGGGTGGCCGAGGGCGATGGCGCCGCCGTTGACGTTCACCTTCTCCAAGGGGATGTCCAGCTCTCGTACGGAGGCGAGGGCCACTCCGGCGAACGCCTCGTTGATCTCGAACAGGTCCAGGTCGGCGGCTTTGAACCGGCCGTCCCGGGACAGGGCGTCGCGGACCGCGCCGGCCGGCTGGACCAGCAGGGAGGGGTCGGGGCCCGCGACCGTGCCGTAGGCGCCGATCTTGGCGAGCGGGGCCAGGCCCTCCCGCCGGGCGCGTTCGGCACTCATCACGACGATGGCCGCGGCGCCGTCGGAGAGCTGCGAGGAGTTGCCCGCGGTGATGGTGCCCCCGCCGGAGAAGGCGGGTCTCAGGCGTCCCAGGCTGTCGGCGGTGCTTCCCGGCCGCACGCCCTCGTCGGTGTCCACCACCGTTTCGCCGCGCCGTCCCGTCACCGTGAAGGGGACGATCTCGTCGGTCAGCGCGCCGGACTCCTGGGCGCGGGCGGCCCGTTGGTGGGAGAGCGCGCTGTACTCGTCCTGCTCCTCGCGGGTCAGGGCGAACGGCTGCTGGTACCGCTCGGTGGCCGCGCCCATGGAGACGCCGTCGAAGGCGCAGACGAGGGCGTCACGGTCGAGAGCGTCCTCGACGGCGGCCGCACCGTACTTCCAGCCGGTGCGCGCTCCGCGCAACAGGTGCGGGGCGCCCGACATGGACTCCATGCCGCCCGCGACGACCACCTCGTGACGGCCCGACGCGATCATGAGGTCGGCCAGGGCGATGGCGTGCAGACCCGACAGACAGAGCTTGTTGACGGTGCTCGCGGGGACGGAGAACGGGACTCCGGCACGGATCGCGGCCTGCCGTGCCGGATTGGGGCCGGCCCCGGCCTGGACGACATGGCCCATGACGACGGCCTCCACTGCGGCCGGGTCCAGGTGCACGGCGTTCAGTGCCGCGCTGATGGCATGGGCGCCGAGGTCGACGGCGGACGCGGTGCTCAGGGTGCCCATCAGTCTGCCGATGGGCGTTCTGACTCCGGCGACGATGACGGATCCGGGCATGGCCGGAACCTCCTGGGGGAGTGGGGCGGGTCG
>NZ_QFWW01000012.1:0-368 GCF_003265345.1 Lentzea terrae
TCGCCTACTCACCCGACAACACCCGCATCCTCACCGGCAGCAACGACGGCACCGCCCGCATCTGGGACGCCACCACCGGCCAACAACTCCACCAAGTCATCGACCTTATCGGCACCATCGATGCAGTTGCCTATTCGCGCGACAGCGCTCGTGTCCTCGCTGCGGGCAGCAGTGGCATTGGTGGCTTCTTGCACGCCACTACAGGCCAGCTCCACCAGCTCGCCCACCACAGCAATTGGATCAACGGGATCGCTTGGTCGCTCGACAACACCCGCATGCTCACCGCTGACGAAAACGGCACCGCCCGCGTCTGGGATGTCACCACCGGCCAACAACTCCACCAACTCACCGGACACAACAGAGCCATC
>NZ_QFWW01000012.1:450-136125 GCF_003265345.1 Lentzea terrae
ATGGTCACCCGACAACACCCGCATCCTCACCGGCAGCAACGACAACACCGCCCGCATCTGGGACGCCACCACCGGCCAACAACTCCACCAACTCACCGGACACGACAGCACCATCAACACAGTCACCTACTCACCCGACAACACCCGCATGCTGACCGCTGACGAAAACGGCACCGCCCGCGTCTGGGATGTCACCACTGGCCAACAACTCCACCAACTCACCGGACACAACAGAGCCATCAACGCAATCACCTACTCACCCGACAACACCCGCATGCTGACCGCTGACGAAAACGGCACCGCCCGCGTCTGGGATGTCACCACCGGCCAACAACTCCACCAACTCACCGGACACAACAGAGCCATCAACGCAATCACTTACTCACCCGACAACACCCGCATCGTCACCGGCAGCGACGACAACACCGCCCGCATCTGGGACGCCACCACCGGCCAACAACTCCACCAACTCACCGGACACAACAGAGCCATCAACGCAATCACTTACTCACCCGACAACACCCGCATCGTCACCGGCAGCGACGACAACACCGCCCGCATCTGGGACGCCACCACCGGCCAACAACTCCACCAACTCACCGGACACAAACGCGGGGTGAGATCCGTCGCATGGTCACCCGACGGCACCCGCGTTCTCACCGGCAGCAATGACGGCACCGCCCGCATCTGGGACGCCACCACCGGCCAACAACTCCACCAACTCACCGGACACAACGACTGGGTGAAGTCCGTCGCATGGTCACCCGACGGCACCCGCGTTCTCACCGGCAGCGACGACGGCACCGCCCGCACCTGGGACGCCACCACCGGCCAACCGTTGAGCCCCGTCGTCGTTCTGTTGCCTGACGGGAACTTCGCTGTATTCGATGGACAGAGGAGCAAGGTGATCGAGTGCAGCGAGGGCGCCTGGCGGTGGATCGGGTGGAACGTCGTCGGCGATCGAGGAGTGGATCGCCTGCCAGCCGAGGCTTTCGGCCCGCTTCCAGTTCGGCCTGATTAGGCCTGGCGGGGAAGATGGTCTACTAGGATCGTTCTCACTGAGTAATCACCTTTGGCGCCAGAGGTTCCCCCGGTCGTGGCTCCCGCGCGGGTTACGTTCGAACTCATGGGACGTCTTCTCGGTTTGCTCGCCGCTCTGGCGCTCGCCATGGGCTTCGCCGTGTTCTCGGCCCCGCTTGCCGGTGCGTCGGAGGGCACGCGCTGGCTCGTTGCGCCGTGCCCGTCCGGTTCGAAGGCGCTGTGGTTGCCGCGCGTCGACAAGTTCGGCACCGATTTGAGCTGCACAACAGAGGAAGCTCGGGGCAAGGCGGTCAAGGAGGCCGTGGACAGCGGTAGTCCGACGCGGATGATGAACGTCGCGATCGCGTTCGCCCAGCAGATCGCGGACAAGTCCTTGACGCCGGAGTCGCCGTGCATGCTGGGGGCCAAGGGGGCGATCGGCGACGCGATGGGCACCTGCGTAGCGGCTTAGCGTTCTCCCGCGGGGTAGCTTGGTTGCTGTACAGAACCGGCGGCCCCGCTGAGGAGAGATGGCTCATGGCCGACAACGCCCAACGAGGGCGCGTTGGCTATCGGGACATCGCGAACGACCTCCGGCAGCAGATCGACTCCGGCGAACTACCGCCTGGCAGCAAGGTTCCTGGCGAGAACGACCTCATGGGCCAGTACGGCGTGGAGCAGCCAACCGCGCGGCGCGCTCTGGACGTGCTGAAGAACGAGGGCTTGATCGTCGCCAAACGCGGCTCCGGAACGTTCGTCCGTGAGTTCAAGCCGATCAGGCGCGTGTCCCCAGACCGATTGCAGGCCAACACTTCGTGGGGAGCCGGCCGACCGATCTGGAACACCGACGTCGGCACGCGACCACGAACGGAGGGCGTGACGGTCGGCGTGGAACTTCCCCCGGCTGCGATCGCCGAGGTTCTCCAACTCACCGACGGCGCCCGCGTTTTGACGAGGCCGCGCAGGTATGTCGTCGACGACAAGCCCGTTCAACTCGCAACGTCGTACTACTCGGAGACACTCATCGCAGGCTCTGCGGTCACTGAGGTCGACACCGGCGAGGGCGACGCATACGCCCGGCTCAAGGAGCTGGGCTATGAGCCTGCGAGGTTCCGGGAAGAGCTTCGCGTCCGCATGCCGCGAGAGGACGAGCGGCAGGCTCTCGATCTCGCCCAAGGCACTCCGGTGATCCTGATCGTGCGGACGGCGTTCACCGCTGAAGACCAGCCGGTCGAGATCAACGAGATGGTCCTCGACTCGGCGGCGTACGTGCTCGAGTACAAGTTCACCTCCTTCGACTGACTTGCCTTTCTGTACAGAACTGTGCTCGCTAGCCGCGGCGAGTTCTGTACAGAACAGCTGGTTGCCATGCCGAGCGTGCTCATCGCGCCCTACATCACCGCGTGGAGTGCCGAGCAAGATCTGCCGTGTGTGCTGGTGGAGTGGCCTGACCGCGGCATCGGATACGCCAACGAACTGCTGAGCGACCGGGATCGGCACGGAGTGCTGTGGCAGCAAACCGCCCTACGTCATCGGGTCGGATGGCCTGAGTTCACTCGGGTTCGTCCGTTGCGACAGCGGCGCGCGATGGAACTGTTGCTGTGTCAAGTCTGCGGTGGGCCTGCCGATAGGAACGACGATGGTGTGCTTTGGCTGCAACGAGATCATCGTGACGACTGGCCACAGTGGCCTGAGGGCATGGCTTCAATGGAGCCGCCGGTGTGCTTGACATGTGTTCCGGTCGCGATGCAGATGTGTCCAGTGTTGCGGCGCGGAGCTGTCTTGGTTCACGTCAGGGAGTACCAGATCGCCGGTGTGCGAGGCGCGCTCTATCGGCGGAGTGTCCTGGCGCCATCGGCGATCGTCGCGGGGAACTTCACTTACGACGATCCGGCGGTGCGCCGGGTTCTTGCCTCGGCTTTGATCCGCGAACTGCGCGGCTGCACCACCGTTTCGTTCGAGGAACTTCATGCTGTCGGTAAGGAACGATTTTCCCCCGTTACGACGCGAGGGATGAGCAGGTCCGACTCGTCGAACTCAGGGGCGTCCGGGCGGTTGATCTCATGGATGATCCGGTACTCATGCACTCATCGCTCCAACCCGCGTTCGTCGCTGAACCGGATGACCAACGTGACGTCGTTCTTGTCGCCGTGACGCAACAAGTCCGGCACTTCGAGCGCCATCTGCAGTGACTGCTGGGGAACGCCTTCCGGGAGCCGTCCTGCGATCCGGTCGTGAGGTTCGGTCCACACCACGGGCCCACCGCCGCTATGGCGCACCTCGATCTTCACTTCGAGCGCCGCGAATGGCGTCGTATTAGCAAGTCGCAGCAGTTTGGAAAGTGGACCCATACGGTAATGGGAGTACGTCGCTTGAAACGACGGACGCCGTGCCATTGCGAGCGCGTGGTTGGCGGCTTCAGCTGCGGAACTGGTCTTGCTGGCCGAGCGGGAGGCGAAGAACGCGGAGAAAGCACCGGCGATCACCGACACCGACCCCGCAACCGCGGCAAGGGCGGAAGCGTTGTCCTTCAGAGCGGACCAGAACGACATGGCTGGGAGCGTGCCAGGCCCGATCCCCAGCCGCACCATCAACTGACGACCGATCGACACCCGCGACCAGCCCAAAACGACAAACGGCCTGGAGGCGGGTGCCTCCAGGCCGTTCGAATGTCGTGGAACTCAGCCGTTGAGCACGGCGCGCGACATCACGACGCGCTGGATCTGGTTCGTGCCCTCGTAGATCTGCGTGATCTCTCACCGGGATGTCAGCGAGCTGGCGCTTTGAGCTGGAATCTGACCTCTACCAGCGCGGATACGTCTCGACAGTTCTCGGTGGTTCTCGACGCTTTCTGACGTTCGACGGCCTGTGGACGGCCTGAGATCTGATCAACCTCACCTCGGGCATCATCCCGACACGAAGCCGATCTCGCGGTCAGTGGTGGCGGGTCAAGACACGCTTTCCCGTCTTGACGCGGTGCCGCTGGCCGTGACTGATCATGGCGTGTCGGGGTGGTGCCCTTCGCGCTGTCTTGGGGTCGTTGCTCGGTGGCAAGGCGGCGTAGCCGTCGCGGCAGTCGATCGCCGTGCCCGGCTCTGTCAGCTGGCTGTCTGCGCGATCGTCCCGGCTGGTATCTGCTGGTAGCTCGTGGTTGAGGTTCCGCCGTCGGCGGTGCGCTGCCGCGCCACCTCGTGGGCCGTGCCGCCGTGGCCGGCGGGCGGAGCGAAGCGGGAGCCCGACGTGCCCGGATGGATGCGGGCCACGCTGGTAGGCGACTGGCCCACTGCGCGCCGCCGACGGCGGCGCGCCTTGATCCCATAAAGCTGAGTTCAGCAGTTAACGCCATCGTGTACCGGCGCAACAGCATGGGTTTTGAGTCAGATCTGCAGGCTGCCCCACTGGTAATGTCTCGGCGATCCGCAGGGCTACGGGGAGGAGTTGCAGTGGAAGAGCGGCTTCTTCCTCTCAACGGCCTACTAGCACTCCTCACGCCTCACGACCACACTCCGCCGTTGCTTCACCGCGCTGGCTTCCGCCTGCAAGGACTTGAAGTTCCCCTTACAGGAGACCTAGGGAAGGTCGTTGTCGACGCGGTCTTGTTTCACCCAGACCACTCACTCATCGTGCTCTGTGAGTGCAAGTCGGGTGCCAACGTCGAGGCGCCCCAAGCACGGAAGTACGCAGTCATCGAACCAGCCACGGTCGTGAACACGGTGAGGATCACTCTTACTCAGCGCGTGGAACCAACTGTGGTCGTGTTGTACATCTGCCAGGGACAGCATCTCGCCCGGATCAAGCAGGGCCTCGACGCCGAGAAGCTGGAGTTCCCAGTTGTCGGGGTCTCTTCCACCGGCATGATCTTTGACTGTCCACAGTCGACGCCCAAAGTCCTACGCGAAGCACTACAACCCCCAACATTGGGACTGGCCAACGTCCTTCCTCGCCTGATTGAGTTTGATCAAGACTCTCCCACCGAGGCGTTCGAGTCTGCGGTGATGGCGCAGCTCGTCGCGGCTATGGCTCACAGGAAACAACATGTGGGTGTGAAACACATCGCAGAGCGGGCAGCGCCTCACCTAGCGCTGTACGGTCACGGTGCGCGCAACCAGCTGGTCAAGAAGGTTGGCGAGGCCGCACGGAAGATCGCGAACGCGGACAGCACTTCCTTCACGTTCCAATCGCCTATGGCTGGCGACCAAGATGGTGGCGTCGTCCACCTCTTGAAGAGCCCAGAAGAGAACGACCTGCGCGGCCGAACTCAGGGCTACCAAGCACTGATGCGCGGCAACCGAGCTAGGCGCAAGAAGGCCGCTCCGGCCGACCCTAACCAGCTCGACCTGTTGCAGGTGCTCGAGCAGGCGGATGATGACGGCGGGGATGACGTGGTTGACATCGGGGAGGACATGCCGTGATCACTCGCGCGGACATGAACGAGCAGCTGCACCTCGGCTCAAACACGCCCACCAAGACGTTCGTAGTCGAGGCGCACGCAGACGACCCCCGGCTCCTGCTTGAGGATGTGGTCGGCCGCTCCAACTTGGAGGCGACAGCCGATGCCTTCCTCTTCAAGGCGCACCTCGACAGCGGCGAACTCTGGATTGATCAGCTCGATAGGCGATTCTGGTCGATCCACACCGACATGGGAATGAAGGATGCGCACGACTTCCTACGAAAGGAAGTCGAAGGCCGGCGAGAGCTGGACTGGATTTGGCTCCCCTCTGACCACCTCCGCAATATTTGGCCAAACACTCAGCCACAAAGAGTGGTTACAACCTTTGATGGAAGCCGATTCAGCGAGGAGGACGCCCCGACAAAGGGACTTAAGGTTCAAATGTCGGGACACGGCGCAACCAAGCTTCTCGACTTCATTGCAGGAAACGACGATTTTCGGTACTCTGTATCTTTCCACAGCTCACAAACACCGTTGATCGACCCCGATCTTGGCTCGATTGTCGAAGGAGTCAACCGAAAGGGCCGGTTCGCCGTCTCTGGGGACTCTTTTGAATTTCACCTCCAGGTCGTCCACTCTGTCGTTAGACGATACAAGCGCCTGGTCGAACTCTGCGAGTCCAAGGCGATCAGCTACACCACGCATGACGAGATAGACGGAGGAGGAATGCTGGACGGCGGGTCAATCCTGATCAAATTCAGTCGCAAGATCACCGACATTCCAGCCTTCCTCGGGGAGCTCTTCTCCGCGCGAATCCCCTACCGCCTATGGGGAATGCCCCGCTTCCTTGACACTCACGCTGAAGTCGACGCCGTGGATCTCCATGTTGGCCAGGCCCTTCGCATGGACTTCGGCGAGGACTGGCTACGCGTGTACCTCAACAAAGGATCTTGCGGCAATACAGTCGCCCGACTGGTCTGCAATTTGCAGCACACGTTTGATGGCGCCCTCAGCTTCGCCGATCCAGAGCTTCAGCGAGCCCTCCGTGGGGAGGGCGCAAAATTGCCTGCTCCGCCGCTCCCTCGCTTTGCTCAATAGCACCTTTTACTCACCATCGAAATGCCCTAGCCGACTAGGTCTACTCCATCGTGCGCGCGAGTGATCACATGCGACGAGCTGAAAGCATCGGTGACACGTACGACATAAGCTGGGGCCATTACCTCGCGTACCTCATCGAGCGACATCCATCGCACCTCCGTGGCCTCCTCGGTCACACGGCTAGGTTCACCAAGAGGCGAGCATCGAAAGACAAGAGCGACAATCCCGCGCTTCATGTTCTTATAAACGCCGGTGAGCCGTTCGACGCGAACTGAAATTCCAGTCTCTTCCAAAACCTCCCGACGCGCACCTTCCTCGAAGGTCTCCGAAGTTTCAAGCACACCGCCTGGCGGTTCCCAGTGGCCGTTGTCCCGACGGCGAATGACAAGAACCTTGCCTTCGTCGTTGACGACGATTCCGGCGACGCTCACCGAATGGCGCGGGGTCTCAGTCATTGCCTGCACTTTCCCTCAGCAGACGAGTGTGAGAAACTGAACTCGTCTAGTCGTCTGTAGGAGTAGGTGACCATGCTCGATCTAGGAACTATAGACAGGTCCAACGATCGGCCGCCGTACCGCCAGATCGCGGACATCCTGCGCGCGCACATCGATCACGGACGCCTGGCTCCTGGCGAGCAACTGCCCTCCGAAGCCACGCTGATCGACCACTTCGGGGTAGCCCGGATGACGGTCCGCGAAGCCATCAAGGAGCTGAGAACCGAAGGCCTCGTCGTCGCCCAGCACGGCAAGGGCGTCTTCGTGCGCTCCGCTCCCCCGGTCCGCCGACTCGCCTCTGACCGGTTCGCACGTCGGCACCGGAAGGAAGGCAAGTCCGCGTTCATCGCTGAGGCCGAAGCATCCGGCCACGTGCCGAGCGTCGACCAGATCCGCGTGACGAACGAGGTCGCCTCGCCAGAGGTCGCCGAACGCCTCAACCTCAAGCCGCGGGAACGTGTCATCGTCCGGTCGCGGCGCTACCTCACTGACGGTCGACCCGTGGAGACGGCGACGTCGTACATCCCCGAGTCGATCGCCAAGGGGACGCCGATCGCAGAGGTGAACACGGGTCCCGGCGGCATCTATGGCCGGATTGAGGATGCGGGTCACGAGCTGGCGCGCTTCACCGAAGAGGTCTCGGCACGGATGCCAACGCCGGCCGAACGCAAGGCCTTGGAGATCGGCGCAGGTATCCCCGTGATGACCCTCGTGCGCACGGCGTACGACACGAACGGCGTCCCGGTGGAGGTGTGCGACACGGTCAAGATCGCGCACTCCTTCGTCCTGGAGTACGACGTCCCGGCGCAGTAGTCCGCGCTTGCAAAAGCGAACAATCGGGAGGACTGATTGAACTCCTCTAGACGACTAGCTAACCTGAACTCGTCTAGAGGACTAGGCAAGCTGATGGCCTGATAGTTCGGGCAACGACAGAAGAGGTGCACAACATGGCTATCCCCGCTGGTCACAGGTTTCCGATCACGTTCGACGAGCTGTTTCCGCAGGGCTTCTACGTCATCTCGGTAGAGCGGGCGAACGACTGGGCGGACGGCAAGACCAAGCCCGCCGTCTGCAAGCTGACGGGTCGTCCGGTGTGGACGGTGCAGGGCACGGACCCGTCCGCGAAGGGCAAGAACACAGGTCAGGTCGTGAAGATCGCGGCCGACTACCAGCCGGTTCCGCCGGAGACGTTGGCGGGCACGCCGTTCCGCCCGGCGATGTTCCACGGGCTCAAGGTCACGCCCTACGTGCGGGACGGCTGGGTCAGCTACACGGTGTGGGCCGACGAGATGGTGTCGCCCCAGGCTGCGGGCCGTCCCGGCAAGGCATCCCAGAAGCCAGACGCGTCGCCCGCTGCGGCGTGAGAGGGACGGCTGTGATGACTGTGGCTGAGCAGAAAGTGACGTGGGCGCAGATCGCGCAAATCCAGTCGTTGAGCGAGGCGCACGACTTGTTGCCTCGGATGATGCCGCGCAAGAACGACGATCCGGCGGCACTGCGGCGGTTCCACGAGAAGAGCGCGGCGGTCTACCAGCGCGTGGCCGAGATTGATCGAGGTCATCACCACGAGGCCCTGTACTGGGCTGAACGTGAGGCCCGACTGGCGCGGGAACTGGGCGAGAGCTGATCTCTCAACGCTGATCAACAACTGAAGAACCCGTGTTGGTGTGTCGCGCGGGAAACAGTCGAAAGTCTTGGCGGGCCTCGACTGCTTCCCGGCGATTCACACCGACTCGATCTGCCATGCATTCGTTGGGACACAAGGAGATTCGAGTCATGCAAAGGGTATCGCCACACACATGCGCCGCGTCAAGCGGGACCGATCGACAGTCCGAATGGAAGCTCCCGAACGGTCGGCGTTGCCAGGTGTGCCACCGGTTCGGGATCTACGCGCCCGGACAGATCAAGTGCTGTGCCTGCCTCGGCTGGTTGCCGCTCATCTTCGTCATCGTCGTGAACGGCGGTGGGGCGTGATGTCTGGGAACAGGTGGGTTGATCCGGCTCCGTTCGAGGGCGTCCGGCCGCGTCTGCCGTGGTGGTTCTTCTTGCCTCGGTGGGTCAAGGTCGTGTCGCTGCCGTTCGCCCTGGCGTTGTTGATCGTCTGGCTCGTAGTGCGTCTGGTTTCCCTTGCGGCGCACTACCCGGTAGCCGTCGTCATCGGCCTCACCCTCTACCTCGTGCGGGTCCACTGCGGACTGTGGGCTCTGGTGATCGTCGTGCTGACCGTCGTCGCTGGACTGGTGATCTGGGCGGGGCTTCACCGCCCATCGTTCGTACGGCACGCGTGGCTTCGTGTGCTGACCGAGTGGCGTCGGGCCACGGTCTACGTCCCGCAGTGGCGCACTGTCACACGGCTCGCCGAACTCGCGAAAGACAGTAGGGGCAAGGAGTACCGGCCGAAGCTGCGTCGCGTGCGCTCCGAGGGCTGGCGTGACCGGGTGCGGGTCAAGATGATCCCCGCGCAGTCTCCGGACCAGTGGGAGGCCAGGAGGGACAACCTGGCGCACTCCTTCAACGCCAAGGCATGCCGTGTCCGCGTGTTGAAGCCTCGGGTGCTCGAACTCGACTTCATCCACGCTGACCCGCTGGCTCGTGCGGTGCCGGTGCCTGCGCTGTCCGATGACCCGGGGACGGTGAACCTCAAGCGGGTCATGGTCGGCAAGACGGAGACCGGCCGACCGTGGTTGGTGCGACTGCTCGGCTCTCAGCTCCTCGTCGTCGGTGTGCCCGGTGCGGGCAAGGGCTCGGTGCTGTGGTCGATCGTCTGGCAGCTCGCCCCGGCTATCCGCGCGGGCCTCGTGCGCCTGGTTGGCATCGATCCCAAGGGCGGCATGGAACTCGGTCAGTGCCCGGATGCCTTCGCCAAAGTCGTCTACGACAACGGGCCAGACGCGGTGGAACTCCTCGAGGAGATCGCCGCAGAGGTCAAGGAACGGGCGTCGCGCTATCGAGGCATCCGGCGGCTATGGGCGCGCTCGACCGGTGAGCCGTTCACCGTACTGATCGTGGACGAACTCGCCGACGTCATCGCCTACCAGACGGACAAGAACCTGCGGGAGCGAGCAACGCGGGCCGTCCAGACGATCACCTCGCAGGGACGCGCTCCGGGCTTCGCGGTCGTCGCGCTCGTCCAGGACCCGCGCAAGGAGATCGTTGGATTCCGCCACCTGTTCACGACCCGCGTGGCTCTGCGTCTCGACGAGCCGGTGCAGGTGGACATGGTCCTGGGCGACGGCGTTCGCCAACGTGGCGCGGCTGCTCACGAGATCAGTGAGAACACGCCCGGCGTGGCCTGGGTCAAGCACGACGGCCGCAGGGAACCGGAACGAGCTCGCGCCTTTCACGTCACGGATGCGGACCTGGTCGAGCTCGCGCTGTTCCTCAGTGACGCAACGGTGCACGAGTTCACCGGACGCCCGGACGGGCCAGAAGGGATGGCAGCATGACCGACGTCGTTCCCGCTGTGCCCCTTGATGTTGCAGGCATGACGTCGGCGGAACGTGCACGACTGCCGCTCACGCTGGACGTGATCAAGGCGGCGGCTGAGCAGCACGGCGTGTGCACGCGGCCGGTCATGCGAGAGGTGGTCGACCTCGACACGGGGGAGGTGCGCATTGTCGCGGTGCGCTGCAACTCCACCCAGGCGAGCAAGTGCCCGGCGTGCGCGGACCGCAACCGCCGCTCTCGCATGGCCCAGTGCCGCGAGGGATGGCATCTCGACCAAGAGCCCGTCGCCGAGCGGGAGGCACCCACGGAGGACCAGGTCGCGCTGGTCACCTACCGGTCGGACCTGACGGCGGAGTACCGCAAGGCGGAGTCCGAGGGCGCGGTTGACCAGGTCGACGACCTCCGGGAAGCCATCCGCGAGGCAGACGCCGACCTGCGCGGGGAAGGAGTCCGCGGGAACTTCCCCGCCGTAGAACAGCCGGCCAGAACGGCACCGATCCGGTCGACTCGTCGACGGCAGGACGCGCCCAACCTGCCTCGGCGCAAGGTGGACAAGCGCACGGTAGGCAGAGAGTTCGCGGGCAAGTACCGGCCGTCGACGTTCATCACGCTCACCCTCGACACCTACGGCAAGGTGCGTGACGACGGCACGCCTGTCGACCCGAGTACGTACGACTACCGCCGTGCCGCTCGGGACGCGGTCCACTTCGCGTCGTTGGTCGACCGGTGGTGGCAGAACCTTCGTCGGGTCGTCGGGTTCGACGCGCAGTACTTCGGCACGGTCGAACCACAGAAGCGGATCACCCCGCACGCGCACTTCGCCGTTCGGGGCTCGATCCCACCAGGTCGTCCGTGACGTCACGGCGGCGACCTACCTCCAGGTGTGGTGGCCCAACCACGACGAGGTCAAGTACAGCGGGACGCGGATGCCTGTGTGGGACATGCGCACCAAGGGCTTTGTCGACCCGGACAGCAACCTCCCGCTGGACTCGTGGGCCGATGCGGTGGCACAGCTGGATGTCCCGGCGCACGTGGCTGAGTTCGGCCGTCAGGTGCACTCCAAAGGCATCCTGGGCGGCTCTGAGGAGGCCGGGCGGCACATCGGCTACCTGACCAAGTACCTCGTGAAGTCGATCGCCGAAGTGGTGGAGGTGGACGCCTCGGCTCGGGTCTCCGAGCATGCGGACCGCCTGGCCGCCGAGCTGGCCGTCACGCCCTGCTCGGACCGGTGCGCGGTCTGGCTGATCTACGGCGTGCAGCCCAAGGGCGTGCACTCGCGGATGACGCCTGGTCGCTGCCGCTCCAAGGCACACAGGCGGGAAACGCTCGGCTTGCCCGGTCGGCGGGTGCTCGTGTCACGGCGCTGGTCGGGGAAGACCCTCGCCGAACACAAGTCCGACCGTGCCGCCTTCGTGAAGGAAGCGTTGGCGGCGGCCGGCATCGCCAAAGAGGAGACCGACCGGACGCGGCTGATGTGGTCGCCGGTCCGCGCTGGTGATCCGCACGTCCCCGGCCGCGCAGAGCTGCTCATGCAGATGATCGCGCAACGCCTCAAGTGGCGAGCCGAGTACGAGCAAGCGCAAGCCGTGATCGCTGCACTGCCTCGGCCTGCGCCCGATGTTTCAGCAACTCCGCTAGCTGCCTGATCCGGGGGGATCACATGTCATCCGTCGAACCGCTGTGGGGTGTGGAAGAGGTCTCGCTCTTCCTCGGAGTTCCGGTGAAGACGCTCTACCAGTGGAAGTGGCAACGGGTCGGGCCTCCGGTTCGCAAGGTCGGCCGCCATCTCCGCTATGTGCCTTCGCTGGTGCGGGCCTGGGCTGAACAGCCCGACGACCAGGCCGCTTAGAAGTTTCAGCAATTCGAAGGACAGGAGGAGCCTGCCGTGGGTCACGTCCAAGATCGCTGGTGGAAGGAGGTCAAAGACCCCGTGACGGATGAGGTCACGAAGGTCAAGACCTCCTTGTACGGGCAAGGTTTGCGCTACAAGGTGCGCTACCTCGGCCCCAGCGGAGTCGAGAAGAGCAAGAGCTTCCCCGACAGGCAGAAGAAGCGCGCAGACGCCTTCCTGATCGAGGTGGAGTCGACCAAGTTGGAAGGCAAGTACGTCGATCCCAAGGCCGGTAAGCGGAAGTTCAAGACACAGGCCGAGAACTGGATCAAGGCGCAGTCACCCGACGCTGCTTCGCGAGAGATCATCAAGAGCAGGCTCAACAGCCGGATCTACCCGACCTTCGAGGACATGCCGGTCGGCAAGATCAAGCCTGCGACGATCCGCGATTGGCTCGGCGCGCTCGACGACGCACGGCTGAGCGAGAACTACAAGACGGTTCTCTTCACCATCATGTCGTCGGTCATGGATTCGGCGGTTGAAGACAAGCTGATCATCGAGAACCCGTGCAAGGCCAAGACGATCAAGCGGCCGATGTCGGTGAGCCCGGACATCGTCGTGTGGCCGGAAGAACGCGTGATGGACATCGAGGGTGCGATCGATCCACGGTTCGCGATCGCGTGCCCGCTCGGAGCAGGTGGCGGCCTACGTCAGGGCGAGATTCTGGGCTTCTCCCCCGACGACGTGGACGAGGAAGGGATGGTGCTCAGGGTTCAGCGACAGCTGCGCACCATTCGCGGCACGCTCGTGTTCTCGCCCCCCAAGGGCGGCAAGAAGCGCGTCGTTCCGCTCGCGTCCGGCGTGCTGACCGCGATCACGGAACACATCAAGCTGTTCCCGCCGGTCGAGGTGACGTTGCCGTGGAAGGACCCTGAGGGCGAGCCGGTCACGGTTCGGCTGCTTGCGACCGGTGAGAACGGGCGGCTCTACACGGGCGACCTGTTCCACAAGGTCGTGTGGATGGGCGCGTTCCGGGAGGCAGGGATCAAGTACCGGGGCCGTGCCGACGGGATGCACGCGCTGCGACACTTCTTCGCCTCGGTGCTCCTGGCGCAGGGTGTGTCCATTAAGGAGCTGGCGGAATACCTGGGCCACTCAGACCCCGGCTTCACGCTCCGGACGTACACGCACCTGGTGCCGTCCAGCTACGAGCGGGCGCGGCTCGCCATCAACGGCGTGTTCGGCGGTTCACAAGATCACGGCCTGGAGGCGGCCTGATCATGGAAATCAGGAGCCTCCAGGCCGTGACCCGAAGTGGTGATCTAGCTGTTTCAGCCGTTCAGGACGGCGCGCGACATCACGACGCGCTGGATCTGGTTCGTGCCCTCGTAGATCTGCGTGATCTTCGCGTCCCGCATCATCCGCTCCACCGGGAAGTCCCGCGTGTACCCGGCGCCACCGAACAGCTGCACCGCGTCCGTCGTGACCTCCATGGCCACGTCAGAGGCGAAGCACTTGGCGGCAGCGGTGATGAAGCCGATGTTCGGCTCGCCGCGTTCGGCCTTGGCCGCGGCCACGTACACCATGTGGCGGGCGGCCTCGATCTTCATGGCCATGTCGGCGAGCATGAACTGGACGCCCTGGAAGTCCGAAATGGACTTGCCGAACTGCTTGCGGTCCTTGACGTACGCCACCGCGGCATCAAGAGCGCCCTGCGCGATGCCGACGGCCTGCGCGCCGATGGTCGGACGCGTGTGGTCCAACGTCTTCAAAGCCGTCTTCAGGCCCGTGCCCGGCTCGCCGATGATCCGGTTGGCAGGGATCGTGCAGTTCTCGAAGTAGATCTCGCGAGTCGGCGAGCCCTTGATGCCGAGCTTGCGCTCCTTCGGGCCCACCGAGAAGCCCGGGTCGTCCTTGTGCACGACGAACGCCGAGATGCCGGCGGACTTCTTGGCGGCGTTCGGGTCGGTCACGGCCATGACCGTGTACCAGGTGGACTCTCCGGCGTTGGTGATCCAGCACTTGGTGCCGTTCAGCACCCACTCGTCACCGCTCAGCACAGCGCGGGTGCGCATGGACGCCGTGTCGGAGCCGGCCTCGCGCTCGGACAGCGCGTAGGACGCCATGGCCTCGCCTGAGGCGATGGACGGCATGACGAGTTGCTTCAGTTCCTCGGATGCCGACAGCAGGATCGGCATGGTGCCGAGCTTGTTCACCGCCGGGATCAGAGACGAGGACGCGCAGACGCGGGCGATCTCTTCGATGACGATGCAGGTGGCCACGGAGTCCGCGCCCTGGCCGTCGTACGACTCGGGGACGTGGACGGCCGCGAAGCCCGACTTGACCAGGGCGTTGTGGGCCTCCACCGGGAAGCGCTCGTTCTCGTCGACCTCGGCCGCGAACGGCTTGATCTCCTTCTCGGCGAGCGAGCGGACGGCCTCTCGCAGCGCCTCGTGCTCCTCGGCGAGCTGGTAGGTGCCGAAGCTCGGGTTCACCTTGTTACCTCCCGGTAGCGAGTACTCGGCACGATGTTAGCGCCCGTTCACTACGGACGCCGGTGTGCTGTTGAGCACTCAGAGGGACTTCTGCAGCGCCGCGTCCTTGTCTAGTACGAGCTGCTCGAGTTCCGCCTGGAAGCGGGCCATGCGCTCCTGCAACGCAGCATCCGAAGCAGCCAGCACGCGGACGGCCAGCAGACCGGCGTTGCGGGCGCCACCCACTGAGACCGTGGCCACCGGGACGCCTGCGGGCATCTGCACGATCGAGAGCAGGGAGTCCATGCCGTCGAGGTACTTCAGCGGCACCGGGACGCCGATGACCGGGAGCACGGTGGCGGAGGCGACCATGCCGGGCAGGTGGGCTGCACCGCCGGCACCCGCAATGATCACGCGCAGACCACGCGAGGCGGCCGAGTTCGCGTAGTCCAGCATCCGCTGCGGGGTGCGGTGCGCGGAGACGACGCTCACCTCGAACGAGACGTCGAACTCGGCGAGCGCCTCGGTGGCTGCCTTCATCACCGGCCAGTCCGAGTCGCTGCCCATGATCACGCCAACCTGCACAGTCACTCCGAGCTCCCGTGAATGTCGTATCCGTCTGACCAAACGCCGGCGGACAACCAGTCCGCGGCCAAGCGAGCGCGCTCACGCACCGACGCCATGTCGTCGCCGAGGAACGTCACGTGGCCGACCTTGCGGCCCGGCCGTTCCTCTTTGCCGTAGAGGTGCACGTGCGCGTCGGGGAAGCGCGCGAACAGGTGGTGCAGGCGCTCGTCGGGGCCCATCGCCGGTACCTCGGAGGCGCCCAACACGTTCGCCATCACCACGGCCGGCGCCATCAGGTCGGTGCGGCCCAGCGGGTAGTCCAGAACAGCCCTCAGATGCTGCTCGAACTGCGAGGTGCGCGCGCCCTCGATCGACCAGTGGCCGGAGTTGTGCGGGCGCATCGCGAGCTCGTTCACGACCACGCCGTCAGCGGTTTCGAACAGCTCCACGGCCAGCACGCCCACGACGCCCAGCGCCTCGGCGACCTTCAGGGCCAGCTCCTGGGCCGCGGCGCCGTCCAACGAAGGCGCCGGAGCGAGCACCTCGACGCAGATGCCGTCGGACTGCACGGTCTCGACGACCGGCCACGCCGCGCCCTGCCCGAACGGTGAGCGCGCGACCACGGCCGCCAGCTCGCGGCGCATCGGCACGCACTGCTCGACCATCAGCGGGGTGCCGGCCTCCAGCAGCTCGGGGACGACCAGCTCGGCGCTGTGCGGCTGGTTCAGCATCCACACGCCACGGCCGTCGTAGCCGCCGCGGACCGCCTTCAGCACGCACGGCCAGCCGTGCGCCGCACCAAAACGAAGAACGTCACGGACCTCGTGGACCTCGGCGAACGGCGGCACCGGCAGCCCCAGCTCGGCCAGCCGCACCCGCATCTTCAGCTTGTCCTGCGCGTACTGCAGCGCGTCCGGGCCGGGATGCACCTTCACGCCCTCGGCCACCAACGCGCGCAGGTGCTCGGAAGGCACGTGCTCGTGGTCGAACGTGACGACCTCGCAGCCCTTCGCGAACGCGCGCAACGCGTCCAGGTCGGTGTGCGTGCCGAGCACCACGTCCCTCGCGACCAGCGCGGCGGGGTCGTTCTCGGAGACGGCGAGCACGCGAAGCGACTGGCCGAGCGGGATCGCGGCCTGGTGCGTCATGCGGGCGAGCTGCCCGCCGCCGATCATGCCGACGACGGGGAGACGGGTACGGGAGTCCACGGTTCAGGCAGCCTACCTGCAACTTCAGCAGACCTCACACGCAGCCGACCCGCCGGAAAGCCCCACCCCCAGCAGGGCAGTCCGGCGGGCCGGGCTACCCCTGTGCGGCGGCAGGCTCGGACGTGGTCTCGGTCACCTCGACGGGCTCCGCCTCGGACGAGATGCGGCGGTGCCGGCGAGTCGGCTTCCACCCGCCGCCACGGCGCAGCAGCCGGAACGTCAGCGCGAACAGCACACCGGCGAGCAGCAGGTACACGCCGAACTCGATGTAGCGGAAGGCCGTCAGCCGCTCGATGGGCTGGTAGTCGACGTACGTGCCGACAGCGGTTCCCGAGGTGCGCATGCAGCTGTTCGGATTCGAGAACTTCGCGCACACCTCCGGCACGCCCACCGGATCCAGGTCGGCCGCGACGAAGCCGCCGTCGAGTTCGAGCGCACCCTGCGGGATCACCGGGGTGCTGTCCCAGCGGGCCACCGAGCGGCTCACCGGCAGATAGTGGTCGCGCAGCAGTGCGGACGTCATCACGCGGGACAGCGTGTAGAACACCAGCGTCGCGGCGATCGCGGTCACGACGTGCCTGCTGAGCAGGCCGATGAACACGCCGAGCGCCAGGCCGAAGACCGCGTAGCCCACCTGCACGGCCGGGTGCGCCTCGAAGGCCGACCACGCCGCCTGCGAGCCGACGTGGCCGTCGCCGAGGCCGACCACCAGGCCCAGCACGACGGCCAGCGTGCCGAGCACGATTGCCTTGCCGCGCAACCACTTCACGGGCGTGACGTCCTGGCCCCACGCCACGAAGTAGGTGCGTTCCTCCAGCTCGCGAGCGATCAGCGGGGCACCCCAGAACATGCCGACCACACCACCGAACACCAGCTGCACCATGAGGCCGTAGAAGCCGCTCATGGGCAAGGAGTCGAACGGCGAGTCGCGCGAGAACTCCGCCGAGGTGAGGCCGTACGCGGCCAGCAGGGCGACGACAGCGATGCCGAGGATGCTCCACCGGTGCTGACGCCAGGTCAGCCAGACGAGTGCGCTCATGCCGCACGCTCCAGGTGGGCCACGACCAGCTCCTCCAGCGTCACGTACCGGGCCTGCCACGGCTCGGCGATCTGCGTGCCGCCGGAGCGGACGAGGTACTGCGACTGCGACTTGCTGTGCTTCGCCAGCACGACGGGTCCTTCCACGGGTGACGTCGAGTCACGCGGACCCGTGTAGAGAACGTGCTCTTCGAGCAGCTCGTCGGTGTCGCCGTCCACCAGGAGGCGGCCGTCCGAGAGCAGCAGCAACCGGTCGGCCACGCCACCGATCTCCGCGACGACGTGCGTGGAGAAGATCAGCGTCATGCCGTTGTCGCTCACCTCGGTCAGCAGCTCCCGCATGACCTTGCGGCGCGCCAGGGGATCCAGTTCGGACAGCGGCTCGTCGAGCATCAACACGTCCGGGCGCGAACCCAGTGCCAGCGCGAGGGTCACGTGCGTGCGCTGGCCTCCGGAGAGGTCGCCGATCTGCAGCCGGCGCGGCACCTTGAACCTGGTGAGCCACTCGTCGGCGAGCTCGTTGTCCCAGACGTCGTTCATGCGGCGGCCGAACTGCAGGACGTCGGCCACCTTGAAGTTCTTGTACATCGGCTTGTGCTGCGGCACGTACGCCACGCGGCCCGCGATCGACGCGTGCCCCGTCTCCGGCGGCAGATGACCGGCCAGCACGTTCAGCAACGTCGACTTGCCGGAGCCGTTGGCTCCCACGAGTGCCGTGACGCTGCCCGGCGGCAGCTCGAAGGAGACGTTCCGCACCGCCCACTTCGACACTTCGGCCGCGACCACGCTCATTGCGCTCCCCCACTCAGCACCTCGCGCAGCAGCGCGTAGATGTCCTCGTCCTCCAACCCGGCGGAGCGTGCCTCCGTGACCCAGTCGGCGAGCGTGGCCCGCAGCGGGTCGAAGTCCTCGGGGGCCGCGGACCCCGGAGACGCCTTGACGAAGGTGCCGGAGCCCTGACGGGCTTCGACGAGGCCGGCGAGCTCCAGCTCGCGATAGGCCTTGAGCACGGTGTTCGCGTTCACGCCGCTGCTCGCGACGACGTCCCTGACCGTGGGCAGGCGATCACCCGGTTGCAACCAACCGAGCCTCAAGGCCTCCCTGACCTGCCGCCCCAGCTGCAGGTACGCGGGAAGACCGCTGCCACGGTCGACGTGGAACTCGACCACAAACGCTCCCCAGATTGTTCTACTAAACTAAGACAATAGAACACTTCTGCGGACGTTGGGAAGCACCCCGGTGGGGACGGGGAGGCACACGGGCGCGGGACAGGGGGAAGTCAGCGCCCGAGTGAAGTGAGCAGCGCGCACGCCTCGGCGTGCGTGTCCGGCAACCGCTCGGTCCACACCTTCGCGGGCCCGACCGGCCGCACGTTGGGGTCGTCCGCCAGCCGGTCAGCGGCCAGAACGCGCAGGTTGGAGACGCGGCGCGCCAGCAGTTCGTCACGGCGTACGAGGACCGCGGCCACGCACGGGCCGAGCGACGCCAGCGTCTCGCCGCCGTCGAACACCGTGCGTAGAGCGTCCGAGACGAGGGTCATCGCGACGACGCGAGACCAGCCCGTGGCGCGGTGCACGTCGAGGCGCAGCATCACCAGTGCGTAGTCGAGCGACGCCACCGGTGTCTCCCGGTAGATCTCGCCGAGCCGAGTCCGCAGGTACGCGGCTGTCGCCAGCCCGGTCAACGGGTCCTCGGCCGCGCACTCGCCGGCCTGCTTCGTCACCACGTCCGCCCATCCCAGCGCTGTCATGCGCAGCATCCGTGAAGGGAGCGCGTCGACGTTCGGCGACACGATGTGCGACGCGTCGGTCAGCACGGCGTGCAGCGCGGCCAGGTCGAGCAGCGTCTCGCTCAGGCCCGCTCCGGCCTCGGCCCGCGCCCGGCCCAGCCGGACCAGCGCGTCGCCGGGGTCGGCGTCCTCGAGCATCGCCGCGCACACCTCGTCGACCTCGGCGAGCGGCCAGTCTGCGGGGAACGCCCAGCCGGCGGCCATGGTGGCGGTCCGCCACCTGGACTTCAGCAGGCGTTCCGCTTGTGCGACACCCACCCGGTCTCCCTTCAGCTCTCCGATTCCAGGTGGGAGACGCGGTCGCCAACGATTCGTGACGCAACCCGCGTGGGGGATTGCAACTGCCCGGTGAAACGCGAGCAAACGTGGGTGTCTGTGTGGCAAGCCGGGGTTGTCGGTGTTGCTCGCTACCGTGGCGGCGAGATGGTTGTGGTGATCCAGGCGTACCGGTTTGCGCTCGATCCGACCGCGGGGCAGCAAGCGGACCTGCGGTCGCATTGTGGTGGGCAGCGGTACGCGTTCAACGCCGCCGCAAGGCGACGACTGTCTGAAGACCGTGAACCCACAAGCACTCACACTTCAGAACGGATTGAGATGACTCTGCAGGGCGTCGTGCGTCACACTGAGCGCCGCGAGGAGGGAAATGAATCTTGGCTGCCGTTCCTGCAGAGGTCCAGGGCCCGAGCGACGCGGAACTCATCGAGTCCGTGCGCGGAGGGACCATTGACGCCTACGGCCAGTTGTACGAACGGCACGTCTCTGCGGCCTACAACCTCGCCCGCCAGTTGGCCCGCTCGCAGGCCGAGGCCGACGACCTGGTGGCGGAGGCCTTCGCGAAGGTGCTCGACACGCTGCGGGCCGGCCGCGGTCCCGACTCCGCCTTCCGCGCCTACCTGCTGACGGCCCTGCGGCACACCGCGTACGACAAGACCCGGCGCGACAAGAAGGTCGACCTCACCGAGGACATGACCGACGTCGCACCGGCGGTCCAGTTCAGCGACACGGCGGTGGCCGGGCTGGAACGAAGCCTGGCCGCCCGCGCGTTCGCCGCGCTGCCGGAACGCTGGCAGATGGTGCTCTGGCACACCGAGATCGAGGGCCAGTCGCCTGCGGACGTCGCCCCGCTGCTCGGGCTGACGGCCAACGGCGTGTCCGCGCTCGCCTATCGCGCCCGTGAGGGCCTCAAGCAGCAGTACCTGCAGATGCACCTGGCCGAGACCGACGCGGAACGGTGCAAGGCGACCGTCGACCGGCTCGGTTCCTGGACTCGTGCCGGCCTGTCCAAGCGCGAGGCGACGCAGGTCGAGGCGCACCTCGACGAGTGCGGTCGGTGCCGGGCGCTGGCCGCCGAGCTCGCGGACGTCAACGGTGCGCTGCGGATCTTCGTCGCGCCGCTGGTGCTCGGCGTCGGCGCCACGACCTACCTGGTGGCCGCGGGTACGGCGACCACCGCCGTCGTCGGTGCCGGTGCGGCCGCCGGTGGTGCGGGCGCGGTCGGTGCCTCGATCCCCCGCCAGCTCGTCACCGTCGGTGGTTCCGCGGCCGCCGTGGCCGCCGCCGTCGTGATCGCGCTGACCGCGGGCGGCGGGGAACAGCAGACGCCGCAGGTGCAGGCCGCCGAACCGCCACCGCCGGCGATCACGCAGGTCCAGCCACCGCGGCCGGTCCCCCCGCCGGCGCCGGTGCAGCCGCCGCCCACGACGGAGCCGCCGCCACCGAGCCCGTCACCGTCCCCGACGCCGCCGCCCAGTCCGGCGCCGGCCCCTACGCCGACCCCGGAGCCGACGCCTCCGCCCGCGTCGCTCACGCCGACGACGCCGACCGGGTTCACGTTGACGCCCGGTGAGGAGCCCAAGGACTTCCCGATCACCGTCCGGAACACCGGCGGCACCGCGGCGCCGCCCGCGAGCATGGTGCTGAACCTGCCGCCCGGCGTGCTGTCGACCGGCGGGCCTGCCTCGTTCGCGGCGCGGTTGCTGCAGCCGGACGGGTCCGCCGAGCAGACGGTGAACTGCCCGGCCGGTGGCGGCACGATCACCTGCGAGACGCCCCAGGGCATCGCGCCCGGCGGGCAGGCGACGTTCCTGTTCCGGCTGCGTGCGACCGAGGAAGCGATGACCGGCACGATCACCGGCACGATTTCCGCGGGTACCGCGATCTCGGTCAACGTCAGCATCGCGGTCGACGTGCCGCCGATCAACGACGACATCGAGCTGACCGTGTCGACGTGGCACCAGGTCTACTGGGACCCGCGCGTCGACGTGAAGGTGCGCAACAAGGGTCCGCGGGCGGGCACGTTGAAGCTGGACGTGTCGTCGTCGGAGAACATCGTGGTGTTCACGCCGTGCCGTGAGTGCTCGCGGACGGACAAGAACTCGATCCACTGCGAAACGGACCTGGACAAGGGCGGGAAGTTCCGGATGTCCGTGTGGGCGTTCGGGCTGCCGCACCGGGGCGGGACGATCACCGTCACCGCGTCGCTGGGCAACGCGACCAAGACCGTGACCGTGCCGGTCAAACAGCGTCCTGGCCACTCGCCGGTCGCCGACAAACCACTGCCGCCGCCAGCGGAAACGCCTGATCCGACCACGGTGCCGCCCACGACGACCACGCCGCCGGCGAAGCCGACGCCGCCCGCCGAGCCCGCGAAGCCGGGTACCCCGACGTTGCCGCTGCCGTTGCCGACGCCGGACCTGCCGCCGGTGCCGCCGCCACCGTCTTCCGAGACGCCGACGCCGCCCGTGCCGCCGTCGACCTCGGTGCCGACCGCGCCGCCGAGGTCCGAGGAACCGTGCGAGCCGCAGCCAGGTCTGCTCCCGTGGCTGCTCCCCGACTTCCTGGGGCAGCCGTGCCAGCCGCCGCGAAGTTGATCAAACGTTGATCTTTCCCAAGATCGACACCGTCACTGAACGTGCAGGTCAGATACCTCTGGGTGGTTTCGGGCAACACCCGGAGGCAAGGACCGTTAGCTAGATCCGTAAGCTGGCGCGGTGCTGCCAGTCGTTCGCCGGGCCATGAGCCGGTTGCCAGAACCACTCCAGTTCCTGCTCCACAAGCACCGTGAGCTGATCCGCTTCGCGCTCGTCGGCGGCACGACGTTCCTCGTCGACAACGGTGTCTGGTACGCCCTCAAGCTCACCGTGCTGACCGACAAGGTCGTCACGGCGAAGGTCATCGGCGTGCTGGTGGCGATCATCGCCTCGTACGTGCTGTCCCGCGAATGGTCGTTCCACACTCGCGGCGGCCGCGAGCGCCACCACGAGGCAGCGCTGTTCTTCCTGGTCAGCGGCATGGGCGTGGCGATCAACATCATCCCGCTGTGGCTGTCGCGGCACCTCTTCGGCCTGCAGGCGCCGTTCGTCACGGTGCTGACCGAGGAGATCGCGGACTTCGTCTCCGGCTCGATCATCGGCATGCTGCTCGCCACGGGCTTCAAGTTCTGGGCGATGCGGCGCTGGGTGTTCCCGGACGCCGGCGCACGGCCTGACCGCCGCGTTCACCCGATCTCCGTAGACTCACCCCGTGTCCCTAGCCGAAACAGTGGTCTCGAGATTTCCGGAGCCAATCCGGTCGATCGCGCTGAAGCATCGTGAACTAGTCAAGTTCGCGCTGGTCGGCGGCACCTGCTTCGTGATCGACACGGTCCTGTTCTTCGGGATCAAGACGGTCATCCTGCCGAACAACCCGGTGACGGCGAAGATCATCGCGACTCTGGTCGCCACGATCGTGTCGTACATCCTCAACCGGGAGTGGTCGTTCCGCACCCGCGGGGGTCGCGAACGCCATCACGAGGCGGCACTGTTCTTCCTGGTCAACGGCATCGGCATCGTGCTGAACTCAGTGCCGCTGTACGTCGCGCGGTACCTGTTCCACCTGCAGGAGCCGAACGTGTCGCGACTCGCCGAGGAGATCTCGGACTTCCTGAGCGCGCAGATCGTCGGCACCCTCATCGCGATGGCTTTCCGCTGGTACGGCTACAAGAAGTGGGTCTTCCCCGAGCAGAACGCGCGGGGCCCGCGGCCGCTGAACGAGGAAGAGGCCCTCGGCCACTCCTGATCCTCATCTGGGCGTGCTCGGCGCCTTCCACGGTATGCCGACGACGTCCTGCGCCTTGGGCACCGGCAGGAACACCGCGAACGTCGCCGGGCGGGCCGTCGACAGCTCCAGCCGGCCACCGTCCGCGTCGACCAGCGCCCTGGCCAGCGCCAGTCCCACGCCGGTCGACCCACCGCCGGACACACCGCGTTCGAAGATGTGCGCCGCGAGCTCGTCGGGCACACCCGCGCCGCCGTCGCTGACCTCGACCACGACCGTGCCCTCTTCGCTGCGCGCGGCCACGACGACGGAGCCCTCGCCGTGGCGCAGGGCGTTGTCGAGGAGCACCCCGATGGCTTCGCGGAGGCGGGCCGGGGTGGCGCGGGCGAGCAGGCCGTCCGGGACGCGCACGCGCAACGTCCGGCCGTGGCTCTTGACCTGTTCGCGCCACTCCTCGGCGATGGCGTTCAGGGCCGGCCTGAGCTCCAGCGGCTCGGCGCCGACGGCTCTGGCTGCACGAGCGGCGGCGAGCAGCTCGTCCAGCACGGCGGCGAGGCGTTCGGCCTGTTCGAGTGCCGCGCGGGCTTCCTGAGCCGTGTCGGGTTCGGGGTGTTCGGCGAGAGCTTCCAGGCGCAGCTGCAGGGCCGTGAGGCGGCTGCGGAGCTGGTGGGAGACGTCGCCGACCAGCTCGCGTTCGCGTTGGACCAGGCGGGCCAGTGCGGTCGCCGAGGTGTCGAGGGCCTCGGAGACCGCGTCGAGCTCCGGGATGTCGTAGCGCTTGTCGTCGGCCCGGAAGTCGCCTGCACCCAGGCGGGACGCGCGGGCGGCGACGTGGCCGAGCGGGCGGGCAAGCGTTTGCGCTGTGACGAGAGCGACGACGGTCCCGGTGCCGACGGACAGCGCGAGCAGCAGCAGGACCAGGCCGGCCACCTGGGCCTGGGTGGTGTGCATCGGGGCGGAGGGGATCTCCAGCCGGACGGTGCCCTGCTGCGCGATCGGCAGCTCGACGGCCAGCGGGTCGTCGCCAGGTGAGGGACCGGTCACCGTGGTGGCGCCACCGGAGATCACGGTGAGGCGGCCGTCCGCCGGGATGACGAACTGGACGGCCTCTATGTTGATGCCCTCCCGGTTGGCGAGCTGGTCGTCCAGTTCGGTCGCGATGCTCTGGGTGATCTTGGTGAGTTCGCCGCGCGCGTTGTCCTCGACGAGCGTCAACGCCGAGTAGCCCAGCGGCAGCCCGAGGACGATCCCCGTGACGGCGACGGCGAGCAGAATCGCCCGCAGGATCCGGCGGCGCATCAGTCGGCGTTGAAGCGGAAACCGCGGCCGCGGACGGTCGCGATGCGTTTCTCGGCGGAGTTCGGGGTGCCGTCGCCGAGCTTCCGGCGCAGCCACGACATGTGCATGTCGAGCGTCTTGCTGCCCTTGAGGTCCGGGTCGTTCCAGACCTCGGAGAGGATCTCGTCGCGGCTCACGACCTGGCCCGCGCGCTGGATCAGCACCTTGAGGAGCTCGAACTCCTTGTTCGCGAGCTGGATCTCGCCGCCGTCGACCGTGACGCGGCGGGCGGCGAGGTCGACGCGCACGCCGTTGACCTCGAGCGTGCCGGGTGCGCGGCGGCGGAGCAGGGCCCGGATGCGGGCCATCAGCTCGGCCAGCCGGAACGGCTTCGCCACGTAGTCGTCCGCGCCCGCGTCCAGCCCGACCACGAAGTCGACCTCGTCGGCGCGGGCGGTGAGCATCAACACCGGGATGCCTCTGCCGTTCTGCCGGAGTCTGCGGCAGACCTCCAACCCGTCCATGCCGGGCAGGCCGAGATCGAGGACCAGGAGATCGATGCCCCCGACCATCGCGGCTTCGAAGGCACGCGGCCCGTCCGCGACGACCTGCACTGAGTAGCCCTCCCGCGTCAACGCGCGGGAGAGCGGTTCCGCGATGGCCGGGTCGTCCTCGGCCAGCAACACCACGCTCACGGCGCCCAGCGTATTCGTGGAACGATCGCCGCGTGTCACGCCACGATGCTGATCTCGAACTAGCCCTCCGCCTCGCCGACGCCGCCGACGCGATCACCTCCGCCCGATTCCGCGCTCACGACCTCACGGTGGAGCGCAAGCCGGACCGCACGCCCGTGACCGACGCCGATGTCGCCGTCGAGGACGCGATCCGCGCGGTGCTGTCCGCCGAACGCCCGTCCGACGTCGTGATGGGCGAGGAACGGGGCGGCACGCTGGACGCTTCGCGCGTCTGGGTGCTCGACCCGATCGACGGCACCAAGAACTTCCTGCGCGGCGTCCCGATCTGGGCGTCGCTGATCGCCCTGGTCGTCGACGGCACGCCGGTCGTGGGTGTCGTGTCCGCGCCCGCGCTGGGTCGCCGTTGGTGGGCCGCTGCCGGTGGTGGCGCGTTCGCGTCGGATTCCTTCGGCGAGCGCGCGATCTCCGTGTCCGGGGTGCGCTCTCTTGAGGACGCGTACGTGTCGACGACCGACGTGAAGTCGTGGGTGGAGTACCACTCGCGCGAGGCGTATCTGCGTTTGGTGGACGCCACCTGGGAGAGCCGCGCGTTCGGTGACTTCTACCAGCACTGCCTGGTCGCCGAGGGCGCCATCGACCTCGCTCCCGAGTGCGTGGCGAACCCGTGGGACATCGCCCCGTTCCAGGTGCTGGTGACCGAGGCGGGTGGCCGTTTCACCTCACTGTCCGGTGAGGAGCGTTACGACGGCGGCGACGTGCTGACGTCGAACGGCCACCTGCACGAGGCAGCTCTCAAGCTGTTGGCACGGTAAGACTTCCGCGCGCGACCTGCGCCCACGCCAGCCGGCCGAAGAGGTAGTGGCACGCCACGCTCTCGTCGTCGAACCGGGCCCAGTCGTAGCGGTTGCCCTGCTCCTGCCAGAACACCTCGTGGCCGTTGTCGTCGGTGAGGAGGCACCAGCGCTGGTCCGCCTCCTCACCGATGCTGACGACGTCGTCCGGCACGCCGATCTTCGTCAGCCACTCCGGCAGCGTCTCGACGTTCATGCGGTGATCTCCGTGAGGTAGCCGAGCGCGACGAGGTCAGCGACCGGATAGGTGGTGCGGTAACGACTTCCGCCGCCGGGCTGGCCGAACCACGGCGCGCTGATGGTGCGGTGGACAGGCAGGTCTTTGTCGACGCGGTACCTGCGATAGCCCTCGTCCGCGGCCTGCGGGGGCAGCGAGCGGTGGCTGAACGGGGTGCCCGCCGTGGCGAGGACGCGGCCTTCCGGCGTGCCGAACCGGTCGAGCTCGGCGCCTGCCTCGAGGACCTCCGGCTGGCTGTCCTCGTAGCCGCCCTCACGTTCGACCGGCCAGCGCGGGGTGCCGTCCTCGTGCTGGAAGAGGCTCTCCCAATCGCGTTCGTGCATGCCGGCCAGCGGGTCGTAGCCCTCCAGCAGCTGCTGCACTGTGCTGTGGTCTTTGCCGAGGCCCTCGGAGTGGGCGGTCGGTTGGGCGGCGGACACGTCGACCAGGTCGGCCTGCGGGTGGTCGTGCGGGGCGAACCTCGGGGTGACCTGCTGGTCTTCTTGTGCTGGTGGTGCTGGCAGCTGCCTGGCGGGCTTCGGGGCCAGGCGCGGGGCCCGGCCTGCCGACAGGAAGATGGCCATGAACCAGCTGCCGGCCGCGGCTGCGGTGTAGGTGTGGCGGGCGATGTCGTAAGCGGATGCGGGGAGACCGGACAGGGCCTGGTTGTGCTCGCGGTTGTCGAGGCGATCCAGGCGGTCGGTGAGGGCGCCGCCCTGGTGGCCGCCGCTCAGGTCCACACCGGCCAGCGGGGCCGAGGTGACGGTCTGGCCGGTCGACCGGGCGCCGAGGTCCACACCGGACCCTGGTGCGACCGGGGCGGCGATGGTCTCGCCGACCTTCTGCGTGCCGGGGCCTGAGGCGTCGTTGCCGACGTCGCCGAACGCGGGATCCTTGAGCAGCGCGTCCTTCAGGGCGTCCTTGGCCGGGTCCTTGGCAAGCGCGTCCTTGCCACCTGCCTGGGTCTGCTGTGCCTGGCCGGGAGCCTGGTTGCCGCTCTGGCCGGCATGGCCTGAACCTTGCTGGCCGCTGACCGCGCTCTGCACGCCCGCCGCCTGCCCGGCCACTGCCTGGCCGACCGCACCCACCGCGCCCGGCACGCCCGTCTTGGCCGCCGCTGCGGCTTGCTGGGCCGCCTGCGGTCCTGCCTTCCCGTCCGCGGCCTTGGCACCCTGCTGAGCGGCCTGGCCTTGCTGAGCCTGACCCTGCTGCGCCGCACCCTGCTGGCCGGCGACCGCGCCCACCTGGGCACTTGCCGCCGGAGCCGCCGACTGCACACCACCGACAGCGCCACCCACGGCACCACCGACAGGGCCGCCCACGGGTCCACCCGCAGGTGCGCCACCGAGCGTCGGTCCGGCGGGAGCAGCCGGGGCGGCAGGACCCGCGGCCTGCGGTGCGGCCGGTTGGCCGGGCACCTCACCGCCGCGGATCAGTGGCTGGTCGAGCACTGCGGCCGAGGCCTGGGTCGTGCCTTCGGCGATCGGGCCCAGGCTGCCCTGAACGCTCGGGATCACGTCCGCCACCGGCGCGACGACCGCCGGGACGGCCTGGGCCACCTCGGGAACCAGGCCCGGCAGGACCTGAGGCCCGCGGCCCTCGCCATGTCCTTCGCCGCGGCCGGGACCTTCGTCGTGGCCCTTGCCGGGGCCGTCGAACACCTGACCAGCGGTATCACGGCCGCCGGGTACCGCCTCGACCGCCGGCTGCAGCACGGCGGCGGCGGGGGCGGTCACGGGAGCAGCTGCGTTGAGAACTGGTGCGGCGGCGTCGGTCACGGCGCCCACGACCGGTGCGACCGGACCGGTGACAGCGCCGACCACCGGGGCGACCGGGCCGGTGACACCGCCGACCACGGGGGCGACCGCGTTGGTGACCGGTGCAACCGCCTGGGCAACGGGTTCGACCACGCCGCCGACGATGTTCGTGACCGGGGAAAGCAACCCGCCGGGGCCGTGCGCGCCCGGTGACGTGTTCACGGGCGGCGAGGCGTGGCTCATGTCCACCCCGCTGTCGAGGCGGATGGCGGCAGACAGCGTGTTCTGGAGGTTCGCGACGTTGGCCGCGGTGCCTCGGGTCAGCGTGTCGAGGCCGACCAGAGCGTTGGGGTTGCCGGTGGAAGCCGAAGCCTTGGCCGCGTCGTTGTTCTTGGCCAGCGTCACGAGCTCGCGGACGATCTCGACCTTCGCGGCACCGACCTGCTGGGCGGCGTGGTCGAGGCGGTCGGCGGCGGCGTGACAACCGCGAGCTGCGCGCTGGAGATCGCCGTCCGGCGCCACGACCTTGGCCCAACGCCCACGCGCGGCGTCACCGGTCGCGCCCGTGACACCTTCCAACGCGCGCGTCGCAGCACCGTCGGACGAGGTGCCCAGGCCCTTGATCTTGTCGCCAGCCTCGCGCCACGCGCTGGCGCTGGAGCGCATGGCGTCCTCGTCGGCCTTGGGCCACGTGACGCCTGCCTTGGCCGCGACCTCGGTGAGTTCGACGGGTAGCTCGATGCCCATGTCAGCCCTCCAGCCTTCTCATCGCCGACGCGTTGCTCTGCTCGACGTGCCGGTACGTCTCGGCCGTCGCGGCGAGCTTCTCGCCCACGTCCCCCAACGTCGTCGCGAGTCCCGACAACGCCCCGGCCGCATCCCCGGAAGGCTTCTCGTGCGAGGCGGCGAAACTCCGCCCCACCGCGTCGTCACCCCAGCAGGAACCGAACGCGGCCAGCGCCTTGTCGAGCGTCGAAGCGATCTCGGTCGCCTGACCGGCGAACCCCTTCAACTCCCGCGCCCCGGCGTCCAGCCGATCGAGGTCGGCCTCGTACCCGGTCATCGGACCCTCCTGTTGATGAGCTCGGAGTCGAGCCAGCTCTCCCGTTGCTCGTTGTCCTCGTCGTCATCCATCCGACGCCGAACAGGCTGCCGTCCCAAATCCACCGTCTCGGTCTCGTCCACCGCGTACTCGGCAGGCCGCAGGTCAGCCGTGCCGGCGACGAGCGCAGCGGGATCCGTCGAGGCAGGCAACACCGCACTCAACGCCTGATAGGTGCCCTCAGCAGCGGAAGCAGCGGCCGCGCCCACAGTCCGCACGATCAGCTCGGCCAACTGCTCCGGCCGATGCCGTCGATACGCCAGCTCGGACAGCTCCAGCCCCACGAGCTTGCCGCCGGTGCCGACGGTCGCGGTGACCGTCCCATCCGGACTGGACGCCTGCCCGGACACGGCCGCGAGCTCACGCTGGACCGACGCCAGCTGCTCACGGCTGCGCCGGTAGTCGGCGAGCAGTTCCTCGACCTGCGCACGGTGGTCGGCCACCGAGTCCCCCTCACACGCATAGCCCTGGGCTCGGGCTCTTGGACGCCGTCGCCCTTAGATCGGTTCCCAGCGGATTCAGTTACGTACGATCAACGCGTGATCGCGTTCGAGGATCTGCCCGCAGGCAAAATCATCCCGCTCGGCGAGGTAATCGTCGACCGGGACGACATGGTGGACTTCGCGCAGAAGTTCGACCCGCAACCCTTCCACCTGGACGAGGAAGCGGGCCGAAACTCGATTTTCGGCGGTTTGTCCGCCTCTGGCTGGTACACGGCGTCGCTGTGGATGCGCCGCTGGGTCGACGTGGTGCTGTCCGACTCCACCTCCCAGGGCTCGCCGGGCGGCCGCGAACTGTCCTGGCTGGCACCGGTCTACCCGGGCGACAAGCTGACGTTCGCCGCCGAGGTGCTGACCGCCCGACTGTCGAAGAAGCGCCCGAACCTGGGCCTGGTGGAGTTCGCGGGCACGGCTCACCGGGACGACGAGCTGGTCTACAGGTTCATCGCCACGGGGATGTTCACAGCGCGCGGCTGACCAGTGCTCGCCGCGTCCCCCGGCGTTCGACCAGCTCGAAACCTGCGTCCAGGAACGTCGCCAGGCGGCCGTGGTACAGCTCGCCCGCCTGCAACTTCCGGCCATCGGTGTCGATCGGATACCCCTCGATCGACTCGGCACCTGCCTTGGCCGCGTGCGACACGGCCGCGTCCAGCAGCAACGACGTCACCCCCTGCCGCCGCGCTGACCGGTGCACGTAGAAGCACGTCACCGACCACACACCGGAGATGTCGTCGGAAACAGGAGCGGTGATCTTCGACCGGCCCAGCCTCGAGTACGAGGCCCGAGGCGCGACGGCCACCCACCCGACCGCCTCACCGGAGTCGGAGACCGCGAGCAACCCGATCGGCGAACCCAGCCGCTCACGCAGCACAGCCCGGTTGTCGTTCACTTTCAGCTCGGCGTTGGTCTGCATGAACCAGGTGCAGAAACACCACTCGACCGTCTTGCTGGTGCTGAACAACGCCTCGGCCAACGGCCAGGTCTCAGCAGTCAGCTCGACGACCTTCACTTGGCCAGCGCCCGCACAACCCGAGAAGGACTCGGCCGCCCGAGCTGACCAGCCATCCACACCGACGTCTCGACGAGCTTGTCCAGGTCGACACCGGTCTCGATGCCGAGCCCGTCGAGCATCCACACCAGATCCTCGGTGGCGAGGTTCCCGGTAGCCGACTCCGCGTACGGACACCCACCAAGACCACCGGCAGACGAGTCCACAGTCGTGACGCCACAACGCAAAGCGGCCAACGTGTTGGACAGCGCCTGCCCATAGGTGTCGTGGAAGTGGACAGCCAGCCGAGTCACGTCCCGGAAGCCCTCCAGCAGCGACTCGACCTGTCCCGGCGTCGCCACGCCGATCGTGTCGCCCAGCGACAGCTGCGAACACCCCATCTCCAGCAGACGCTCACCAACGGCCACGACCTGGGCGCGCGGAACGGCACCCTCCCACGGGTCGCCGAAACACATCGACACGTACCCGCGCACATCCATGCCGGCCGCCAAAGCCCGCTTCACCGTCGGCTCGAACATCTCGAACTGCGAGTCCAGCGTGCGGTTGAGGTTCTTCGACGCGAAGGTCTCGGTGGCCGAAGCGAAGATCGCGATGTGCGACACCCCGGCCTCCAGCGCGCGGTCGAGGCCGCGCTCGTTCGGCACCAGCACCGGGTAGATCACGCCGGGCCGTCGGTCCAAACCGGACAGCAGTTCGGCAGCATCGGCCAGTTGCGGCACCCACTTGGGGTGCACGAACGACGTGGCCTCCAAAACGGACAGTCCGACCGAAGCAAGCCGCGACAGGAACTCCAGCTTCACCGACACCGGCACGACCGTCGACTCGTTCTGCAGCCCGTCCCGCGCGCCGACCTCCCAGATCGTCACCCGCGAGGGGAGCGTTCCGGAGGGCACCACGTCGGGCAGGCCGGCCTCACGCGCGCCCATCGAGCGTCCTCGGGTGGAAGTCGTCGTCGGGGTTGTCGTTGACCTCGCGGTACAGCAAGGAGTGCACCCTCTCCACGGACGGGATGTCGTCGAACTCGAGCGGCTCGTCCGACGCCGACTCGATGATCAGCGTGCCGCAGCCCAGCACCCGGTCGATCAGGCTGTGCTCGAACCGGACGCTGTTGATGCGGGACAGCGGGATGTCCAGGCCGGTGCGCTTGAACACGCCCTCGCGCGCCATGACCCGGTCCGACGTGACGATGAAGTGCGTGGTCCGCCAGCGCATCAGCGGCGCGAGCGTCAGCCAGGTGATCAGCACGAGGCCGATCACGGCCAACGCGATCCACGCGATGGTGGCCCACGGCTGGTCCACGACGAGTCCTGCCAGGTAGGTGCCGAGCGCGACGACCACCAGCAGCCAGAACACCGGGAAGATCAGCATCTTCCAGTGGGGATGCCGGTGGATCACGACGTGCTCGCCGGAGCTCAGCAGGTCGTCGGGGTAGGCCATGGGCCAACCCTAATCACGCCGGGCGCAAATGCACCACGTCACCAGCGGACACGCCGTGATCCACACCATCGGTGCCGCGCACGACCAACGTGCCGTCGGCCTCGATGCGCTGGGCCACCCCGAGCAGCTGAACCCCACCGGAAAGTTCGACGCGCACGCGCTCGCCGACGGTGGCGCAGTGCTCCTGGTACTCCTCCAGCACCCCGGACTCGGCCGCGTCACCTCCGTTCTTGCGCCACACGCCTTCCAGCTGGGCCAGTTCGACCAGCAACCGGAACGCCAGCTCGCCGCGGTCGAGCTCGGCGGCGCCCACGTCCTCCAGCGACGTCGGCGCGAGACCGCCCGGCGCCGGCTGGACGTCGGCGGGCAGCTTCGCCACGTTCAGGCCGATGCCCACGACGACGGCCTGCGCGACGCCGGCGGTGATCTCGGACAGGATCCCGGCGCCCTTCTCCGCCTTGGGGCCGAGCAACAGGTCGTTCGGCCACTTCAGCGTCGCGTCGACACCAACCGATTGGGCGACGCGCACCAACGCCAGACCGGCGATGAGGTTCAGCCACGGCAGCCGTTGGGCAGGCACCTCAGAAGGTCGGAACAGCACGCTCACGTAGAGCCCGCCGGGCGGCGACGACCAGGTGCGGCCACGACGGCCCTGGCCCGCGGTCTGCTCCAACGCGATCAGCACGGTGCGGTCTTTGGCGCCTGCCGCAGCAGCTGCAGCCAGGTCCGTGTTGGTGGACGCAGTGGAGTCCACGACGTCGAGAGCGGCGTACGGACCGTTGGGTGCGACCAGCCGTGCGCGCAGCGCCTCGGCGTCGAGTGCGGTGTCCATCGCGCCAGGCTATTGGAACGAGAGAGAGTACGTGCGACAAGAGATTGCCAACAGGTTGCCGTGACCTGGACAACTGCACGGGGCAGTTCAGCAATGCTCTCGTTAGGCTGCGAGCCCATGAGCAGTGCGACCGAGCCGATCGGGCACGTCCCCACCGACGCATCAGGCGTCCCGGACGTCCACACCACCGCGGGCAAGCTCGTTGACCTCTACCGGCGCAACGACGAGGCGGTTCACGCCGGCTCGGCACGCGCGGTCGAAAAGCAGCACGCGAAGGGCAAGAAGACCGCCCGCGAACGCATCGACCTCCTGCTCGACCCCGGTTCGTTCGTCGAGCTGGACGAGTTGGCGCGGCACCGGTCCACCAACTTCGGCCAGGAGAAGAACCGCCCGTACGGCGACGGCGTGGTGACGGGCTACGGCACCGTCGACGGCCGCCCGGTGTGCGTGTTCTCCCAGGACGTCACGGTCTTCGGCGGCTCGCTCGGCGAGGTCTACGGCGAGAAGATCGTCAAGATCATGGACCTGGCGATCAAGACCGGCCGCCCGATCATCGGCATCAACGAGGGCGGCGGCGCGCGCATCCAGGAGGGCGTCGTCTCGCTCGGCCTCTACGGCGAGATCTTCACCCGCAACGTCCGCGCGTCCGGCGTGATCCCGCAGATCTCGCTGATCATGGGCTCCAACGCGGGTGGCCACGTCTACTCCCCCGCGCTGACCGACTTCGTGGTGATGGTCGACCAGACCTCGCACATGTTCATCACCGGCCCGGACGTCATCAAGACCGTCACCGGCGAGGACGTGACGTTCGAGGAGCTCGGTGGCGGTCGCACGCACAACACCAAGTCCGGCAACGCGCACTACCTCGGCACCGACGAGGAAGACGCGATCGGGTACGTCAAGGAACTGCTGTCGTACCTGCCGTCGAACAACCTGAGCGACGCGCCCGCGTTCGAGGGCACCCTGACCGAGGGCTCGGTCAGCGACTCGATCACGGACACCGACCGCGAGCTCGACACGCTCATCCCGGACTCGGCGAACCAGCCGTACGACATGCACGAGGTCATCAGTCGAGTTCTGGACGACGGCGACTTCCTCGAGGTCCAGCCGCTGTTCGCGCCGAACATCCTGGTCGGCTTCGGCCGGGTGGACGGGCACTCCGTCGGTGTCGTCGCGAACCAGCCCACCCAGTTCGCGGGCTGCCTCGACATCGACGCCTCCGAGAAGGCCGCGCGGTTCGTGCGCACCTGCGACGCGTTCAACATCCCGGTGCTGACGTTCGTCGACGTGCCCGGCTTCCTGCCCGGCACCGACCAGGAGTGGAACGGCATCATCCGGCGCGGCGCCAAGCTGATCTACGCGTACGCCGAGGCCACCGTCCCGCTGGTCACCGTCATCACGCGCAAGGCGTACGGCGGCGCGTACGACGTCATGGGCTCCAAGCACCTCGGCGCCGACATCAACCTGGCGTGGCCGACCGCGCAGATCGCCGTCATGGGTGCTTCCGGTGCGGCGAACATCGTGCACCGCAAGACTCTGGCGGCTGCTGCCCAGAACGGCGAGGACGTCGACGCGCTGCGTGCCCAGTTGCAGCAGGAGTACGAGGACACGCTGTGCAACCCGTACCAGGCCGCTGAGCGCGGGTACGTCGACTCGGTGATCCCGCCGTCGTACACCCGCAGCTACGTGGCGCGGGCGCTGTCGATGCTGCGGGACAAGCGGGAGACGCTGCCGCCCAAGAAGCACGGGAACATCCCGCTGTGACCGCCGACCAGCCACTGCTCCGGGTCGTCAAAGGCACCCCGGACGACCACGAACTGGCGGCACTGACCGCTGTCGTCGCCGGGCTGGCCGCGGCCGTGCCCGTCGAGGACAAGCCTGCGCGGCGTTCGGAGTGGGCCAACCCGGCTCGCCGGGTGCGCAGGCCGTTGCAGCACGGGCCGGGTGCCTGGAAGGCGTCCGGCTTCCCCGGCTAGGAGCCTGTGGTGGTTCCGGCGTTGCGGAATCGGAACCACCACAGGCGATACTTAGTGCGACTTAGCTCGCGCTGAACAACAGCGCTTGCCCTGACTCTTTAAAGCCCGAGTTGCAGTATGGATGAGAGAGTTGTCCGTTGCTTGGCGTACCGAGCCCGCCGTCCTGCTTGCGCACTATATGGTCAACCGTCGCAGAATTGGCGGAGAGCCGAGCACCACAGATACCACAACGCTCCGCTCGCTCCAGCGCCGACTTCAGGTAGATCGCCGTTTTCGTCTTGCCGGAGAAAGTCGGACCAAACTTGCGATCCTCCTCCGTCAGCACTTCGATCGTCTTCTCGAGCGCGGGCAACTTCTTCAAGTCTTGCACAATGTCGTTCCCGGACCGACCCGCGTGCACGGAGTTCAAGATCGCTTGGTACATGGCAAGCATAGGGGCGACCGATTTCTGCAAACTCCCGTAGCGTCGGACGAGCTGATTCAGGAAGTACTTGTACTCGACTAGGAATTCCTCGAACCGCGCCCGCATGGAAGTAAATTCCCTCAGCTTGCCACGTTTTTCGAGGTCCTGAATGAGCTCAACTGTCGCAAGAAACGCCGCAGGCTGGAAACGTCCGGTCGCACTGTAGAAGTACACCGCCGGATGCAACCCAAGCGAAGATGGCAAGTTACCCGATACGCGAGTAGCCACCTTCCTAACGGCACGCATGCACTTCAGCGTCGCATCTCCCTCAACATCATCAGCCAAAGGCTCGCGCGATGGATCGACCGTCTTTCTGCTACGCCTCTTCTTTCCTTCGTCCTCACGATCTTCGCGCCATGTCTCCGGATGAATGTCGTTAACGAAGTTGACCAGCTCGAAAACCATTCGGACGCTGTCCGCGGAGTACCCGCGCCCGGCAACGGGTAGATCGCCGGTCTTTATCGGAGAGTCCAGCGAAGGCTTGAACAAGAGGTCATAAACCTCCTTTGCAATCCTCTCGATTTCCTCTTTTTTCTCACCGCTAAAGCCCGACCAGTACTTGTGCCCCGTGCCGGCCCGAATGAAGGCCCTGGCTGCCAGCGCGTTCGGCTTACGCCGAGCCCTAATCATGTCTAACTCGGTCTGGTCGATCGGAGTCGCCTTCTGGTTGATACGAAAGAACGAGCTTTCTGCCTTCTCTGCCTCACCCTGCACCCACTGCAAGTGAATCGCGAACGCATGCATGTTTCGCGCAAGCCTGAGCTGCTCCTTCGGCACGGTGTCAGAATTACGCAGGGCAGCACTGAGCTTCTTGTACGACCCGACCGTCGCGTCGATCAACTTCCGCGTGGCATCGGCCGCTTTCTTTTGCTCATCCGGAATGACGCTGTCGAAGAACCTCAGCGATGCATGACTGTCACCATAGTCGTCCTGCACCCACGCAATCAGGGCACTCAGCCGGTGTGCTCCATCGATCACGAAGATGCTTCCGCTGGACGGCGAGCGCCAGAGAATCACCGACGGAATCAGGTCACCCTCCAGAAAGCTGTTGACCAGCTCAGCAACCTTCTCCGGAGTCCAGTTGGCGGTTTCACGCTGAAAGTCCGGCTTACGGAGCACGGTGTAGGCAATGTTCTCAGCACCCAAATCCGAGATCTTCATCGTCGTGGTCAACGACGCGGGAGCGACCATCTCGTCAGCAGCCGCCTCGAAGTCTTCCCGAGGGATCAGCGCATCTAGATTCACATGGGTAGCCATGACATCCTGTTTCACTTCAGCGCGGCAGGCAGGTCAACCTCAGCACGCGCGGCGGTTGCCGTACGAGGATGACTTCGCTATGCCGGAGACCAGCGTTACTCGTATCGGCGGCGCTCAGCAGAACAGGTGAAATTGCTGGCCACAACGTCAGCCAGCAGGTAGCCAATTCGCCATATTCCCGCTCACTAGGAAACCTAGGAGCACAGTCACCTAGAGGTCAGCCACTGCCGCACGAGACGCGGCGGCTGCTGACGTTCAGGCCGACGGCGACCTCGCGACAGCGGGTCTCGCCGTCGACCTCGAGCTTCAACGTCCAGAACTCGCTGCCGTACACGTCGGTCCTGCGCAACACCTGGACGTTCGCGAGGTTGAGCGGCAGGTTGCCGCGCACCGCCGGGACGACCTGGCTGAACAGCGCGTTCTCGGCACGGTCGATCCGGTCGGCGAACGGCCAGATCGGCACGCCGTAGCCGATGGGATCGCTCGCGAGCACGCTGCCGACGGCCCACGACCCGACGAGGGCGCACAGGCCGATGAGCAGTGCCGCGATCCGTCTGCGCTTGCCTTCGCGATCGGAACCGCGTTCGGTGAGGACAAGCACCCAGCGCTTCACTCTGTCGAGGGTGCCGACGGACGGGGTGATCGCGCATCAGTAGCACTACTCAAAGCTGGCGGGCCATCTCGGCGCTGTGCGTCGGGTTCTTCATGATCCTGCTGGACACGACCATCGTGAACGTCGCGATGCCCGCGATGATCGACGGTCTGCGCGCGTCGCTGAACGACATCATCTGGGTCAACAGCGCCTACCTGCTCACGTTCGCCGTGCCGTTGCTGCTGACCGGCAGGCTGGGCGACCGGTTCGGGCCGAAGCGCGTCTACCTCACCGGCCTCACGATCTTCGTCCTTGCCTCGCTGACCTGCGGGCTGGCCACGAGCGCCGAACTGCTCATCGCCGCCCGCGCCGTGCAGGGACTCGGCGCCGCGGCCATGACACCGCAGACGATGGCGTTCATCACGCACCTGTTCCCGCCGCACAAACGCGGTGCCGCGCTCGGCGTGTGGGGGTCGGTTGCCGGGTTCGCGACGGTGTCGGGGCCGCTGCTCGGGGGACTGCTCGTCACCACGCTCGGCTGGGAGTGGATCTTCTTCGTCAACCTCCCGCTCGGCGTGGTCGCGCTGGTGCTGGTGCTGCGCTGGGTGCCGGACTGGCAGCCGGGCCGGTCGCACCGGTTCGACGTGCTCGGCATCGTGCTCTGCTGCCTCGGGCTCGGGCTGGTGGTCTTCGGCGTGCAGAACGGCGAGCACTACGGCTGGGGCAGGGTCGCCGGTCCGATCAACATCACCGAGATCATCGTCACCGGCGCGGTGCTGCTGGTCGTGTTCGTGCTCTGGCAGGCGGCGGGCCGCAACACCGAGCCGCTGCTGCCGCTGCGGATCTTCGGCAACCGGAACTTCTCGCTCGGCAACGTGGCCAACGTGATCATCGGCTTCTCCGTCACCGGGTTGTTCGTGCCGCTCGTGCTGTTCGTGCAGACGGTGCCGAAGCTGTCGGCGTTCGAGGCCGGCCTGCTCACCGCACCGACCTCGCTGACGTCCGGCGTCGTCGCGTTCTTCGCGGGACGGCTGTCGAACGGGCCCGGCGCGAAGTACCTGCCGATCACCGGCTTCGTGCTGCTCGGGGGCGGCATCGCGGTGCTGACGCTGCAGCTGGGCGGGTCTCCGTGGTTGCTGCTGCCCGCACTCGTCGTGGTCGGCGCCGGGATGGGGATGGTCTACGCGCCGCTCACCAACATCGCGACGAAGACGCTCGACCCGGTGCTGATGGGCGCGGGCTCCGGCATCTACAACACCTCGCGGCAGTTCGGCGGCGTGCTCGGCAGCGCGGGTACCGGTGCCGTGCTGCAGGTCGTGCTGGCCGCGACGGGCGACTTCACCACGGCCACGCGCGGCGCGTTGCTGATGCTGGTCGCGTCCACCGTCGTCGGGGTGACCGCGGCGGTGCTGATGAGGCGCGAAACGGGCGTGCAAGACTCCGCTGGTGCGTCTGATCCTGGCCTCCCAGTCACCCGCCCGTCTTAGCGTCCTGCGCGCCGCGGGCATCGAGCCCGTCGTCCGCGTGTCCGGCGTCGACGAGGACGCGCTGGTCGCGTCGCTCGCCAACCCCACGCCAGAGGAGACCGTCGTCGCGCTGTCCGCGGCGAAGGCGGAGGCGATCGAGCACGACTCCGAGTGCGTCGTCGTGGGCTGCGACTCGATGCTGCTGTTCGAGGGCGAACTCGTGGGCAAGCCCGGTACGGCCGAGGTCGCGCGGGAACGGTGGCGGCGGGTCGCCGGCAAGAGCGGCTCGCTGATCACCGGGCACACCGTGTTGCGGGTCTCCGGCGGCGCGGTGATCGGCAAGGCTTCTGCCGCCGAGGCGACGATCGTGCGGTTCGGCACGCCGTCGGACGACGAGCTGGAGGCGTACATCGCGACGGGTGAGCCACTTCACGTCGCGGGCGGGTTCACGATCGACGGGCGCGGTGGCTGGTTCATCGACGGGATCGACGGCGACCACTCGTCCGTCATCGGGATCAGCCTGCCGCTGACCCGCAGGCTGCTCGGCGAAGTGGGCGTGCCGGTCTCGTCGCTCTGGTAGCCGCAGCCGTCCGGGTGTCCACACTCTGGTAGTGCTGGTCACACTTCCCCTGATCAGGGAAGACTGCCCTCAACGCCGGCGTTGGGGGCTAGCGGTGAACGAGTACTTGACGCGTCGCAGGCACATCGACCTGGCACGCAGGACGAGCACGGGCTGTCGGAGCTGACGCTCCCGGCCCCTTTTCGCTCATCCCTGCAAACGGAGATGTTCCAGTGTCGTTCGTCCAGACGTACCGCAAACCCAAGGTCTTCGGCCTGACCGTGCTCGGCGCCCTCGTGCTCGGCGCGCTCGCCGGCTGGCTCGGCAAGGGCACGTGGCTCGCACCCGTGCTCGCCAAGATCGGTTCCACCTTCACGGCGCTGTTGCAGCTGACCGTGATTCCGTTGGTGTTCACCGCGATCGTCGTCGGCATCGCGTCGTTGCGGAACCTCGGTGGCGGCCGCACCGCCGCCCGCCTCGGCGGCAAAACGTTCCTGTGGTTCGCCATCACGTCGTTCATCGCCGTGCTGATCGGCCTCGCCGTCGCCGCGATCATCAAGCCCGGCCAGGGCGTGCAGATCGAGCCCGCCGCCGGTGCGGTCGACAAGCTCGCCAAGCGCGCGTCCGGTTCGTGGAACGCGTTGCTCGACAATTTGGTGCCCACCAACATCTTCAGCGCCTTCACCGAAGGCGAGGTGCTGCAGGTCGTGTTCATCGCGGTGCTGGTCGGGTTCGCCGCCTACGCGCTCGGTGAGAAGGCCGCGCCGTTCACGAACCTGGTCCGCTCGTTCTTCGACATCGTGCAGAAGGTCGTCGGCTGGATCATCCTGCTGGCGCCGATCGGCATCTTCGGTCTCATCGGCAACGCCGTCGCGTCGTACGGCAACTCGTTCGTGAAGCCGCTGTTCTCGTTGATCCTCGCGGTGTACGTCGGTACCGGGATCATCCTGTTCGTCGTCTACCCGGTCCTGCTGAAGTTCGTCGGCAAGACCTCGCCGATCGAGTTCTTCCGCAAGGCGGGCACGGCGATCCAGTTCGCCTTCGTCTCGCGCTCGTCGGGTGCCACGCTTCCGTTGTCCCGCAAGGCCGCCACGGATCTCGGCGTCTCGCAGGAGTACGCGAACTTCGCCGTGCCGCTGGGCACGACGACCAAGATGGACGGTTGCGCCGCGGTCTACCCCGCTGTCGCGACGATCTTCATCGCGAACCTGTTCGGCATCCAGCTCTCGGTGTGGCAGTACGTCGGCATCGTGCTCGTCGCTGTGTTCGGCGCGCTGGCCACCGCCGGAACCACCGGCTGGTACACGATGCTGACGCTGACGCTGAGCGTCGTGGGCCTGCCGCCGCAGGTGATCGCGACCGGGGTGGCCGTGGTCTACGCGATCGACCCGATCCTCGACATGATCCGCACCGCGACCAACGTGGCCGGCCAGATCACCGTGCCGGTGCTGGTGGCGCGCACCGAAGGTCTGATCGAGGAGCCTTCCTCGACCGAGAAGGAACTCGTGACCGCCTAAGCGGCACAGGGCCGGATCTGCGACATCTTCGGCGCCGGTGCGGGCCAGCCAGCGAGCTGCTCCCGCGCCGGCGCCGGACTCGTGCAGCCGATGATCGGCCCGACCGCGGAGAACACCTGCACGAACGCGTTGTTGCACTGGCCGCCACAGCCGAGCTGGGCCGTGACGATGTCCGCGGTGCCGTCCTCGTTGACGTCGTGCAGCCCGATGTACCCGGCAGTCGCCTGGTAGGCGGTCTGCGCGCGCGACCACGTGCCGTCCTTGCGGATCAGCACCTCGCCGAGCCACTTGCCGTTGGCCGGCCCGCGCACCAGGCAGACGCTGACCGCCGCCTCCGCGCACTGCAACGACTTGTCGTTCACCGTCGCGCCGGACTCGGCGATGGTCATCTCGAAGATGAACGGGCCGGACTCGCCGGTCACCCTGATCCGCCCGCCGCCGGTGCCGGCGAGCAGCTCGACCAGGTCCTTGCCGACCGATTTGCCGATGACGACCTGGCAGACGGTGGTACCGCAGCGCATTCCGCTGTCGGTGCCGGATTGACCTGAATCGGTGTTGTTCGGCCGCTGGAAATAGGCGAACACCAGCCCTGCGACGACGACCACGGCAGCGGCGACGGCAGTCACCTGCACGGACCTGGATCCACCCACGTCGCAGATTGTGGCGGATGGGCTCAGGATGGATGTGAAGTGAGCCGTCTCTCCCTCTCGGAGTTCACCGATTTCCGTAGACTGCGGCACCAGCCAGAGCCGTAATTACCGGTCCAGCAGGAGGTACGACGCCGTGTCGCTGCGCAAGGTCCTCATCGCCAACCGCGGTGAGATCGCCGTCCGGGTCATCCGCGCCTGCCGTGACGCCGGCCTGGCCAGTGTCGCGATCTACGCCGACCCCGACCGCGACGCGCCGTTCGTCCGGCTCGCCGACGAGGCGTTCGCGCTCGGCGGCAACACGCCGGGCGAGAGCTACCTGTCGTTCGAGAAGGTGCTGGCCGCCGCGGCGCAGTCCGGTGCCGACTCGGTGCACCCCGGCTACGGCTTCCTGTCCGAGAACGCCGACTTCGCGCAGGCGGTGATCGACGCGGGCCTGATCTGGATCGGCCCGACCCCGCAGGCGATCCGCGACCTCGGTGACAAGGTGACCGCGCGGCACATCGCGATGCGCGCGGGGGCGCCTTTGGTGCCCGGCACCAAGGACCCGGTCTCCGGTCCGGACGAGATCATCGCCTTCGCGTCCGAGCACGGGCTGCCGGTCGCGATCAAGGCCGCGTTCGGTGGTGGCGGTCGTGGCCTGAAGGTCGCGCGCACGATGGAGGAGATCCCGGAGCTCTTCGACTCCGCGGTGCGCGAGGCAGTCACGGCGTTCGGCCGCGGCGAGTGCTTCGTCGAGCGCTACCTGGACAAGCCGCGGCACGTCGAGGCGCAGGTCCTCGCCGACCAGCACGGCAACGTGATCGTCGTCGGCACGCGCGACTGCTCGCTGCAGCGCCGGCACCAGAAGCTCGTCGAGGAGGCGCCCGCGCCGTTCCTGACCGACGAGCAGCGCGCCACGATCCACAGCTCCGCCAAGGCGATCTGCAAGGAGGCCGGCTACCACGGTGCCGGCACGGTCGAGTACCTCGTCGGCCTGGACGGGTCGATCTCGTTCCTCGAGGTCAACACGCGCCTGCAGGTCGAACACCCGGTGTCGGAGGAGACGACCGGCATCGACCTGGTGCGCGAGCAGTTCCGCATCGCCGCGGGCGAGAAGCTCAAGCACACCGAAGACCCGACGCCGCGCGCACACTCGATCGAGTTCCGGATCAACGGTGAGGACGCCGGTCGCGGCTTCCTCCCGGCGCCGGGCACGGTGACGTCGTTCGTCGCGCCGTCCGGTCCGGGTGTCCGCGTCGACGCCGGTGTCGAGACCGGCTCGGTGATCGGCGGGCAGTTCGACTCGTTGCTGGCCAAGCTGATCGTCACCGGCGAGAACCGCGAAGAGGCGCTGGCTCGGGCGCGGCGGGCGTTGGACGAGATGGTCGTCGACGGCATGGCGACCGTGCTGCCGTTCCACCGCACGATCGTGCGCGACGCGGCGTTCACCGCCGAGAAGCCCGAGGGCTTCACCGTGCACACGCGGTGGATCGAGACCGAGTTCGACAACCAGATCGCGCCGTTCGCAGGTGCTGCGGAGGCTTCTGACGAGGAAACCCCGCGGCAGACCGTCGTCGTCGAGGTCGGTGGCCGTCGCCTCGAGGTGTCGCTGCCGGGTGACCTCGCCGTCGGTGCCGCTCGCCCGGCCGCTGCGGCGAAGAAGCCCAAGTCGAAGCGCGCGGGTGGCAGTTCCGCGGCGGTGTCGGGTGACGCGGTGGCCGCGCCGATGCAGGGCACGATCGTGAAGGTGGCCGTCGAGGACGGGCAGACCGTCGAGGCCGGCGACCTGATCGTGGTGCTCGAGGCGATGAAGATGGAGAACCCGGTGACCGCGCACAAGGCGGGCACGGTGACGGGTCTCGCGGCCGCGCCTGGCGACCCGATCACCCAGGGCACTGTGATCTGCGAGCTGAAGGACTGACCGGTCGGGTCGCTCACCTACGATTGGTGGTGTGAGCGACCCGTCCAGGGACATCCGCATCGGCGACACCGAACGCCAGCAGGCGTTGCAGGTGCTCGGCGAGCACATGAGCGCGGGCCGCATCGACATCGAGGAGTACGGCGAGCGGTCCGCGAAGATCACCACCGCGAAGACCCGCGGTGAGCTGATGTCGTTGTTCTACGACCTGCCGGACCCGCGTCCCCAGTTCGTCACGCCGATGGCGATGTTCCCCGAGCCGTCCAGGGCGCCGGCCCGCCGGTGGGAGGGCGCGGTCGTGCCCGTGGTCGGGGTCGCCGTGGTGATCCTGTTCTTCGCGGTGCTGAGGAACCCGCTGATCTTCCTGCTCATCCCCGCCGTGGCGATCCTGTGGGGCCAGTGGAACGGACGCCGGCGCTGAAACCCTTGTTGTTGCTCGATCTCGACGGCGTGCTGCGCAGGTTCCCTCCCCTGCCCGCGGAAATCGCCGAGGTCGCGTTCGAACCGTCGTTGCTGCAGCGTGCCGTCACCGGTGAGATCACCGATGAACAGTGGCGGCAGGAGGTCGGGCAGGGCTGGGCCGCGGCGCCAGGTGAAGTGATCACCGAGGCGCTGGCGCTGGTGCGGGCCGCGCGGAAGCAGTGCTTTGTGGCGTTGCTGTCCAACGCGACCACGCGGCTGGAGGCGGACCTGGCCGAGCTCGAGCTGGACGTGGAGTTCGACGCGGTCTTCAACTCGGCCCGGCTCGGCGTCGCGAAGCCGGATCCCGCGATCTTCCGGCGGGTGCTGGCCGAACTCGGCCACGAGACCGCGGTGTTCTGCGACGACTCGGCCGAGAACGCGCAGGCAGCCTGCGCCGCCGGACTGGACGGCGTGCACGTGCCGGACACGGCGGCGTTGCGGACGGCGCTGGCGGTGCGCGGGCTGATCCCGCCGACGGTGCTGCTGATCCTCTCCGACCGCGACGAGGCCGAGGAACTGGCGGCGGAACTCCTCGAAGAGGGCTGGGGGCCGTGCGTCGTGCACCGCGACATGCTGGCGGGCGAGGACGACGCCGAGGACGTGGACTGGGTGATCGAGCTCACCACGGCACCGGACGGCACGCCCGCGTCCGCGCACCGGGCCGAGCTCGACGATCTGGCGGACCGGCACGACGGGTTCACCGCAGGCGATTAGCCTCTGGGCCGTGGAGCCAGTCGAGATCAACGCAGGCGAGTACTACCTGCGCGCCTTCCGCAACGACGACCGCGTCAACGACGTGCCGGCGCTCGTCGAGATCTACGCGGACCCGGAGACCAAGCGGTACATGAACCGCCTGTCCATCGACGACGCCTCGACCGCTGAGCTGTTCATCATGCTGATGACCAACGGTTGGGCGAAGGACTACCGCTGGTCGTGGGCGGTGTGCGAGGCCGTCACCGCGGACCTGGTCGCCGGGATCGTGCTCCACAACATCGACCTCAAGTTCGGGTTCGCCGAGGTGACCTGCTGGACCCACCCGGCGCACCGCGGCAAGGGCGTGCTGCCGACGGCGCTCAACGCCGTGCTGGGCTGGGCGTTCGGCGCGATGGACCTGCACCGGATCATCTACAAGCACTCGGTGTTCAACACGGCGTCGCAGCGCGTGGCGGAGAAGTGCGGGTTCACCCTGGAGGGTCGACTTCGCGACGAGACGATCATCGATGACCAGCGCGTCGACGAGCTGCTGTGGTCACGGCTGGCGACGGACCCGCACCCCGAACAGCTACGGTGACCGGCCATGCGGATCACGGCGCTCCTCATCGTCGCGGTGGCGCTGGCCGGGTGCACGGCTGAACCTGCCACCAGTGCACTGGACAGCCCGCCACCGCCACCACCCACGTCTTCGTCCGCGCCCATCGACTTCCCGCAGCGGCCACGGGCCGTCCCGCTGGACAACGTCGACCCGTGCGCGGTGCTGACCAAGGAGCAGCGCATGGCGTTGAGTCTCGACAACCCGCCCAGCGCGTACGTCGAGACGAGCTTCGGCGGTGCCAAGGCGTGCACGATCCGCAGCACGACCAGCGGCAACGTGGCAAGGCTCGCGCTCGTGCTGGCGTCCGGTGCCGACGTGTGGCTCTCCGACAACGCCCAGGTGGAGTACACGGTGGGCGCGATCGAGGGGTTTGCGGCGATTACTGTCCGCACACCCGACCTCGACGACGTCTGCAACGTGGAGATCGACGTGGCGGACGGCCAGTTCCTCGACGTCATGTTCCGCGACGGCGGGAATTCCACTGCGCCACAACAAGATCATCTTTGTCTGGGCGCGCAGCGGGTGGCGGAGGCGGCGATGGCCAGTTTGCTCCAGAAGCGCTGACCCACACGGGCGGATGTCACTGATCGCACTCCCCAGCGTTACCTTCGGTGGTTAGAGTGGCCAAGCGCTTGTACGCACAACCGCCGGAGGTCGCACCATGCCCCCAGGGGGACGCAGCGGGGCCGACGCCTCGCCACCCGTCAGCCACCAGCTGAACGTGGAGCCAGGGGCGATCCCGGCGTTGCGCAACACCTTCTCCGCCGCGCTGACCAAGCTCGACAAGCAGATCGAGATGGCGATCACCGAGTTCCGGGTGCGGCCGTGGGCGGGCGACCCGGTCAGCCAGGAGGCCGCGGAGAGGTTCAACGACCGGTCGATCTCCGACGGCGACTCGGCGCTGCAGGCGTTGCTGAACTACCAGAAGCAGCTCAAGACGGCGATGGACAACCTGAACCAGATCGAGCGCCAGTACCAGGTGGTCGAGGGCGACAACACCGGCATGATGAACAAGAGCGGGTGCTGACATGGCCGAACACCGCTGGCAGGGCTACAGCCACAAGGAACTGTACGAGCGCATCCACGCCGGTCCCGGCCCGTCGGCGTCGTTCGCGTCGATGCAGCGCTGGCAGGGCGTGTCGGCCGCGTTGACCGAGATCAACGACGACCTGCACAACGGCATCACGCTGTCCGGCGCGAGGTGGCAGGGCAAGGCCTCCGAGATGGCGCAGGCCGGCCTGAACCCGATCGCCGCCTGGGCGGACAGCGCCCGCACCGGCGCGGACGTCATGCGCTACTCGGCAGAGCTGCAGGCGGGTCACATCTCGAAGGCCCGCGCGGACATGCCGCCCCCGGTCAAGGTGACCGCGGAACAGCCGGGCGCCCTGGTCACCGGCCTCACCCACCTCTTCGGCGGCCAGACCGACCACGAGAAGCAGGAGGCCGCCCAGGACGCGGCCGAGCGCCGTGCCCGTGAGGTCATGAGCACCTACGCGTCGTCCACGACGGCGAACACCTCGACGCTCGGCCAGTTCAGCCAGCCGCCGCAGCTGCAGATCAGCGGCACCGGCGTGGTGCACGGCGGCGGCACCCAGATCGGCACGGCCGGAACCCTGTTCGTCGGCCCGCAGGGCGCCACTGGCGGCGTCACGCGCGGCCGCACCGGTTCTGGCTCGCGCGTCACCGGTGCTCCTCCGCCGCCCCGTGGTGGCACGCCCGCGCCAGGTTCCTCGACCCGCACCTCGGGCACGGCGACGCCGGTCGGATCCGCTTCGAAAGGCTCGACGACCTCGGTGTCGTCGACGGGCACGTCCGGTCCCGGCAGCACGGGCCTCGCGGGTGCCGGCGTGCCGGGCCAGCGTTCCGGCAAGTCCACGTCCGGTGAGCCCAAGCAGATGGAAGAGGGCGCGACCGCCGCGTCGTCGGCCGCCATCGGCCCGATGCCGGGTCACGGCGGTGCGGCCGGCGTGGCTTCGGCTTCCGGCTCGGCCATGGGTGCGCTGGGCACGGTCGGTGCTTCGTCCGGCAACGACCGGGTCCACCAGCGCGCCGTGCCGATGCCGCAGTCGTTCGACCCCTTCGGCGGCATGGGCCCGCGCAAGGGTGAGGACGAGGAGGACCTGGAGCACAAGACCGCCGACTACCTGCGTGAACGCGACGACATCTACGGCGTCGGCAGCTACTCGCTGCCGGTGATCGGGGAGAGCACGACCGACTGATGACTGTGCTGGGCTTGGACATGGGGACGAGCGACACGCGCGACCCGGTGATCATCTCCACGCTGGAGTTCGACGTGCTCTGGGAGCACCTCGGCCTGGAGACGATGCCTCTGGTGCTGAAGGTGCCGTCACCGGGCAAGACCCGCGAGGAACGCAGGGAGATCGAGGACCAGGTCTGGCGCCAGCTCGGTGCCCGCGGCCTGGGCGGCCCGCGTTCGCTCGACCCGACCCTCGAAGACCTGCTGCACGTGCTGAACCGCCCGCAGCAGGAGATCGACGCCCGCATGTGGCTGGCCGAGCGCAGCGTCCGCCTGCTGGCCGCCGGCAAGGGCCAGGCAGGCGTGCTGGCCGTGCTGGACGGTGGTCAGCTCGTGCTGCGCCCAGCCGAGGCCGGTGGACTGCCGCGCGAGGCCCTCACCGCCCTCCCCACCGCCCCGGCCGGCGAGGGTCACTCGATCACCCTGCCGTCGGCCGACCTGGACGCAGCGGCCGCCTCAGCCTCGTCACCGGAAGAACTGGTGGCCAAGTTGCGCGGCAGCCTGCGCGGCGACGACGCCCAGACGCTGGCCGAGATGGTCCGCGACGCCACGAACCGCGGCCAGTTCGGCGCGGCGGCGCGCGACAAGTGGGGCAAGCGGGTGCGGCCGGACCGGGTCGTCGCCTTCTACGACACGCCGTCCGGGCGGTATCTGCAGATGCGCCGGGCGACCGAGGGCCAGCCGCCCTGGTCGACCATCACGCCGGTCGACTACCGCCGCATGCACCACCACCTGGTGGAGCTGCTGGCGGAGGCCACGGGTTCCTAGCGCGGCCCATCCACCTGTTCAGACCGCACGCGGGAAGCTTTCGTACGCTCTGAGCGCACGAAAGGCCCCCGCGTGCGGGAGATCAGCGTGCCGGGTGGACGAGGCTTCTGCCCTGCGCGATCTAGGGGCCGATGCCCTGGCAAGGCCTGGTGCGCAGGTCGTTCACGTAGTCGTCGGGCGCCCCGGCGGCCTCGGCGGCGTCCGCCACCACGCCGATGTACCGGGCGGACGGCAGCCCGCCCTCGTAGGCGTCCAGCACGTAGAGCCAGGCCACCACGGACCCCTCGAGTGTCTGCACCCGCAGCCGGATCTTCTTGTAGAGACCGAGCGCGCCCTCCCACCGGTCGAGGCGCGACTCGTCGCGGGGCGAGACGTCGTAGAGGACGCAGAACGTCTGCTGGTCAGGCTCCTCGACGATGGTCGCGAGAGCGCCTTCCCAGCCGAGGTCCTCGCCACCGAACGTCAGACGCCAACCGACGAGCCAGCCGGTCCCCGCGAGCGGGGAGTACGGGGCTCGCTCCATCATCTGGTTCGGATCCATGTTCGACCCGTACGCGGCATAGAGCGGCACGTCCGACAGCGTAGCGACCCAACGATCAGCTTTCGGTACTGACGACACGGGCGATTCGGCCAACGCGTACGGTTGTGCCCGGCCAGCAAGCGCGCAGAAGGGGAATGATCGTGACCCGCATCGTCATCATGGGCGGCGGACCCGCAGGTTACGAAGCAGCCCTGGTCGCGGCGCAGCACGGCGCCGACGTGACCGTGGTGGAGAACGACGGGGCCGGTGGTGCGTGCGTCCTGTACGACTGCGTGCCCTCGAAGACGTTCATCGCTTCCGCGGGCGCTCGCAGTGCCTTCCGCAACGCCGGTGAGCTGGGCATTCAGACCAACAACGAGCACGCGGCGGTCGACCTGCCGGTGGTCCACGGACGGGTGAAGGGCCTCGCGCTCGCGCAGTCCGCGGACGTCCGGGCCCGGCTGCAGCGCGAGGGCGTGCGGCTGATCAACGGGCGCGCGAAGTTCGTCGACGACACGCGCGGGCTCGCCCAGCACCAGGTCGTCGCCATCAGCTCGGACGGCAAGGAAGAAGTTCTCAACGCCGATGTGGTGCTCATCGCAACGGGCGCCACGCCGCGGGTGCTCGAGGGCGCCGAGCCGGACGGCAAGCGGGTCCTCACCTGGCGGCAGATCTACGACCTGCCCGAACTGCCGGAGCACCTCGCCGTGATCGGCTCCGGTGTGACCGGTGTCGAGTTCGCCTCCGCCTACACCGAGATGGGCGTGAAGGTGACGATGGTCTCCAGCCGGGACCGGGTGCTCCCCCACGAGGACGCCGACGCGGCCGCGGTGCTCGAGGACGTGTTCGCCGAGCGCGGCACGGCCGTCGTCAAGCACGCCCGCGCGGACCGGGTCGAGAACACCGGCGACGGTGTCCTGATCCACCTGGAAGACGGTCGCACGATCGAGGCGTCGCACGCCCTGATGACCGTCGGTTCCGTGCCGAACACCACCGACATCGGCCTGGACAAGATCGGCATCGAGCTCGGCCGCGGCGGCTACATCCCGGTCGACCGGGTCAGCCGCACCAACGTCAGCGGCGTCTACGCGGCCGGCGACTGCACCGGTGTGCTGCTGCTCGCGTCCGTGGCCGCCATGCAGGGCCGCATCGCGATGTGGCACGCGCTGGGCGAGGGCGTCAGCCCGATCAAGCTCAAGACGGTCGCCGCGAACGTCTTCACCAACCCGGAGATCGCGAGCGTCGGCATCAGCCAGCAGGCGATCGACTCGGGTGAGGTGCCCGCGCGCACGATCATGCTGCCGCTGGCCACGAACCCGCGGGCCAAGATGGAGGGCCTGCGCCGGGGCTTCGTGAAGCTGTTCTGCCGCCCGGCGACCGGTGTCGTCATCGGCGGTGTGGTGGTCGCGCCGAACGCGAGCGAGCTGATCCTGCCGATCGCGCTGGCCGTGCAGAACCAGCTGACCGTCGAGCACCTCGCGACGACGTTCTCGGTGTACCCGTCGCTGTCGGGCTCGATCACCGAGTCCGGCCGGCAGCTCATGCGGCACGACGACCTCGACTAGGTAAAAGCGGTACGCAAGGCAACCATGCCCCGGACACGAGCGTGTTCGGGGCATGCGTTCGTTCTGGGGGATGTTCGTCGCACTGGCGCTGCTGACCGGCTGTGCCTCACCTCCTGACGCCACGCTCCCCACCCAGCAGCCGCAGAGCACCACCGTCCCGACCACCACACCGGTTGACGCGGACAGGGGCCTGCCGCCGTCGGAACCGACCGAGGTGCGCATCCCGAAGATCGGCGCGAAGTCCTCGCTCGTCCCGCTCGGGCTGAACCCGGACGAGACGGTCGAGGTGCCGCCGGTCGAGCAGCCGATGCAGGCCGGTTGGTACAAGCACGCCCGCACCCCTGGCGAGTCGGGTCCCGCCGTCCTGCTCGGCCACGTCGACGGCAACAAGCAGCCGGGAATCTTCTTCCGGCTCAAGGAGCTCGGTGCGGGCGACGAGGTCGAGGTGTCCAGGAAGGACGGCGCCACGGCCAGGTTCCGGGTGCGCAGGACCGAGCAGATCGCCAAGAACAGCTTCCCCACCGAGGCCGTCTACGGCGACACGACCGAACCCGAGCTGCGGCTGATCACCTGCGGGGGCAGCTACGACCAGGCGGCCCGCGGCTACCGGGACAACATCATCGTCTACGCGACGCTGATCTGAGGGAGGAAAACATGAGGGGGATCAAGAGATCGGCAGCCCTGCTCCTGGCATTCGGCACGGCGTTCGCGCTCACGCCGATGGCAGGCGCGCAGGAGCCCGTCAAGCCGGTGTTCAGTCTCCTCTGGGATTCACACCCCGGCGCCGCCTTCGCCGTCTCGATCAAGGCAGACACCTGTCCGGGCGGTCCCGTGTCGCTGACTTCGCCCGGCTTCGCGTCGTTCAACCTCGGCTCGCTGAGTGGCCAGGTCGTCACCACACCCGGCACGTACACCGCGACGCTGAAGTGCAAGGACACCACCGAGGTCGGCACCACGGACTTCACCATCGTGCCGCCGCGCAGCGACTCGTTCCTCGACAAGGCCGTGTACGCGCCGGGCGAGACGATCAGGATCAGCCTGAAAGACGGCTACAAGTGCTGGGTTCCGGCAACCTCGGAGGGGTTCACCGCCCCGGCCAACCTCACCCAGGTGCACGGCGACGGCGACCGGGTGGTCGGCGAGACCACGGCCATCACCACCCCCGGCACCTACACGGCCACCATCCCCTGCCTCAAGGGCGGCCCGGTGGTCAACCAGTTCACGATCAAGGCATCCGCGACGCCACCGCCGCCGGGAACCCCGGCGCCCAAGCCGAAGCCGCCGATCGTCAAGCCGAAGGGCGCTCCGCAGACCGGCGGCGGCGGCACGGCGTGACCATGATCACGGTTCGGCCCCGTTTTGGTTGGACGAGCAACTAACCCACCGCATGTGCGTCAATTAGCTCGTGGGGACTCGTGTCTTGATCGCGGTGCTGAGCGTGGCGCTGGCCACCGCCTGCTCGCAGGGGCCGGCACCGAAGCCGACGGCGGCGACGAGCGACAGCGCGCCGCCGCCGGTGGTCTCGCCGCTCGGCAAGTCCGATCCGATGGAGCTCCGCATCGAGCGGATCGGCGTGCGATCGTCGCTGGTCCAGCTCGGCCTGGACCCGCAGGGCGTGGTCGAGATGCCGCCCGCCAGCGAGGGCATGCAGGCCGGTTGGCGCCAAACGCATCCACAGCAGTGGATCGTCGTCGGGCGGATCGAGAGCAACAAGGCCAGAGGCGTCTTCTACCGGCTGAACGACCTGTCGCAGGGCGACGTCATCGAAGTGTCCAAAAAGGACGGATCAGTCGCCCGCTTCACGGTGAGCCGCTCAGAGCGGATCATCCGCGACGACTTCTTCGCCGAGGCCGTTGCCAGGGACGCGGACGAGCAGGGGCTGCGGCTGATCACGTGCGGCACCCGCGACAACGTGATCGTGCACGCAACTCCCGCCCCGGCCTAGGTCGATGAAGGGCTCCTTCCTCCACCTCACGTGGATGAAGGAGCCCTTCATCCATCTCAGTCCTGGACCCAGTCGAAGGTCTTCGTGACGGCCTTCTTCCAGTTCGCGTACTCGGACGTGCGGCGGGCGTCGTCCATCTGCGGCTCCCACCTCTTGTCCTGCGCCCAGTTCTCGCGGATGTCGTCCTCGGTCTTCCAGAACCCGACCGCGAGACCGGCCGCGTAGGCAGCGCCCAGTGCGGTCGTCTCGGCCACGACCGGCCGGATCACCGGCACGCCGAGGATGTCCGCCTGGAACTGCATGAGCAGCTCGTTCACGACCATGCCGCCGTCGACCTTCAACGCCGTCAGGTCGACGCCGGAGTCGGCGTTCATCGCGTCGAGCACCTCGCGCGTCTGGAACGCGGTCGCCTCCAGCACGGCCCGCGCGAGGTGGCCCTTGTTGACGAACCGGGTGAGGCCGACGATCGCGCCACGGGCGTCGGAACGCCAGTACGGCGCGAAAAGTCCGGAGAACGCGGGCACGAAGTACGCTCCACCGTTGTCCTCGACCGACCGCGCGTGCTCCTCGATCTCCGCGGCCGACGAGATCATGCCGAGGTTGTCGCGCAGCCACTGCACCAGCGAGCCGGTGACCGCGATCGAGCCCTCCAGGGCGTAGATCGCAGGCGCTTCACCGATCTTGTAGCAGACGGTGGTGAGCAACCCGTTCTCGCTCATCACCTTCTCGGTGCCGGTGTTGAGCAGCATGAAGTTGCCGGTGCCGTAGGTGTTCTTGGCTTCGCCGGGCGCCAGGCAGGCCTGGCCGAACGTCGCCGCCTGCTGGTCGCCGAGGATGCCCGCGATCGGCACGCCGGCCAGCGCACCGCGTTCGCGGACCTGGCCGTAGACCTCGGACGACGACCGGATCTCCGGCAGCATCGACATCGGGATGCCCATGTCGTCGGCGATCGACGAGTCCCACTGCAACGTGTCGAGGTTCATCAGCATGGTGCGCGAGGCGTTCGTCGGGTCGGTGACGTGCACGCCGCCGTCGGTGCCGCCCGTCATGTTCCACAGCACCCACGTGTCCATGTTGCCGAACAGCAGGTCGCCGGCTTCTGCACGCTCTCGGGCACCGGAAACGTTGTCCAGGATCCAGCGGACCTTGGGACCGGAGAAGTAGGTCGCCAGCGGCAGGCCGACCTTGGCGCGGTACCGCTCCTGCCCGCCGCCGAGCGCGCCCAGCTCCTGGACGATCTTGTCGGTCCTGGTGTCCTGCCACACGATGGCGTTGTAGACGGGTTCGCCGGTGTTCTTGTCCCACACCACGGCGGTCTCGCGCTGGTTGGTGATGCCGACGGCGGCGATGTCCGAAGTGGTCAGGTCGGCCTTGGCGAGCGCACCGGCGGCGACCTGGCGGGTGTTCTGCCAGATCTCCATCGGGTCGTGCTCCACCCAGCCCGCCTTCGGGAAGATCTGCTCGTGCTCCTTCTGGTCGACCGACACCACCCGACCCGAGTGGTCGAAGATCATGCAACGCGTCGACGTGGTGCCCTGGTCGATCGCGGCCACGTACTGGGTCATTGCGGGAAGTCCTTTCAGACCGGGAGAACCAGGTAGAGCAACGCGGCGAGCGCGCCACCCACGAGCGGGCCGACGACGGGGACCCACGAGTAGCCCCAGTTGGCGTTGCCCTTGTTGCGAATCGGCATGAGGAACGCGTAGGCGATGCGCGGACCGAGGTCACGCGCCGGGTTGATGGCGTAACCGGTCGGGCCACCGAGTGACGTACCGATCACCAGCACGACGAACGCGACACCCGCATAGCCGAGCGCCGAGTTGCCGAACTGCGGAACGCCGTCGGTCGCCACCTTCGCCCCCGGCGACAACAGGATCCACGCCACCAGGACGAACGTGCCGATTATCTCGGAAACCAGGTTCCACGGCGCGTTGGGCACGGTCGGCCCGGTGGAGAAGATCCCCAGGGTGTTCTGCGGTTCGTCGTGCGTGTCGAACTGCAGCTTGTACGTGGCCCAGCAGAGCATCGCGCCGATGATCGCGCCGACCATCTGCCCGAGGACGTAGACCGGAACGTCGCCCCACGGCGTCTTGTCCGCGATGGCGAGACCGAGGGTCACCGCCGGGTTCAGGTGCGCTCCGCTGGGGTTGGCAATGCTCGCGCCGGTGAAGACCGCGAAGGCCCAGCCGACGTTGACGAACAGGAACCCGGTGCTGTTGCCGAGCGTGTTCTTGAGCACCTGGTTCGCGACGACACCGGTGCCCAGGAGGATGAGGACCGCGGTCCCCAGCAACTCCCAAACGAAGATCGAGCCTGCACTCATCGTCGACCCCCACTCGTTTGCGGCAAGGAGGGCGCGCAAACCAAGAGGTCAGGCCGCGCCGCCCGCCCACAACGTGCTCGGACGCTATTACCGTGCTGATCAGTTGTCCACGCCAAGTACTTGTGCCGGGGCCATTTTTAGGCCATGCGGTTGCGGGCTGCGCGCCCATGGGCGAAGGGGCGTTGCTGCAGGTAACGTGATCTGCGAGTCGTCACAGGGAGGCGTCCGTCGTGGCAACGCGCAAGAACGCAACTGCAGCACCGCAAACCCATGCCGAACCTCCGATCACCGGCAGGCTCGGGCCTGCCGAACGCGAGGACGCTTGGCAGCGGCTGGGTACCGAGACGTTCGACGTCGTCGTGATCGGCGGTGGTGTGGTCGGTGTCGGCGCGGCACTCGACGCGGCGACGAGAGGCCTGCGCGTGGCGCTCGTCGAAGCCCGTGACCTGGCGTCGGGCACGTCGAGCCGGTCCTCCAAGCTCTTCCACGGCGGCCTGCGGTACCTGGAGCAGCTCGAGTTCGGTCTGGTGCGCGAAGCGCTGCGCGAGCGCGAGCTGATGCTCAACCGCATCGCGCCCCACCTGGTGAAGCCGGTGAGCTTCCTGTACCCGCTGTCGAACCGGGTCTGGGAACGCCCGTACACCGCAGCAGGTCTGTTCCTCTACGACACGATGGGCGGCGCCCGGTCCGTGCCGGGGCAGAAACACCTCACCCGAGCAGGTGCGCTCCGACTCGTTCCCGCGTTGAAGCGCGACGCGTTGATCGGCGGCATCCGCTACTACGACGCCCAAGCCGACGACGCGCGGCACACGATGATGGTGGGCCGCACCGCCGCGCACTACGGCGCCGTCGTGCGCACGTCCACGCAGGTGGTCGGCTTCCTGCGCGAGGCGGACCGGGTGTCCGGCGTGCGCGTGCGGGACGTCGAGGACGGTCGCGAGGTCGAAGTGCGGGCGCACGCGGTGATCAACGCGACCGGTGTGTGGACCGACGAGCTGCAGCGGCTTTCCGGGTCGCGCGGCCGGTTCCGGGTGCGGGCGTCGAAGGGCGTGCACATCGTCGTGCCGCGGGACCGGATCGTGGCCGAGGCCGGGATGATCCTGCGCACCGAGAAGTCCGTGCTGTTCGTGATCCCGTGGCGCAACCACTGGATCGTCGGCACCACCGACACCGACTGGAACCTCGACCTCGCGCACCCGGCGGCGACCAAGCACGACATCGACTACATCCTCGAACACGTCAACTCCGTGCTCGCGACTCCGTTGACGCAGGACGACATCGAGGGCGTCTACGCGGGTCTGCGTCCCTTGCTGGCAGGCGAATCCGATTCGACGTCAAAGCTTTCCCGCGAACACGCGGTGGCTCGCGTCGCGCCAGGACTCGTCGCGATCGCCGGCGGCAAGTACACGACGTACCGGGTGATGGGCGCGGACGCCGTCGACGCTGCGCACGTCGACCTGCCCGGCCGGATCCAGCCGTCGATCACGGACAAGGTGCCGCTGGTCGGCGCCGACGGCTACCACGCGCTGGTCAACCAGGCCGACCAGCTGGCGGCCAAGCACGGGCTGCACCCGTACCGCGTCCGGCACCTGCTGGACCGCTACGGCTCGCTGGTGCACGAGGTGCTCTCGCTGGCCGCGGACAACCCCGAGCTGCTGAAGCCGATTCCGGCGTCACCGGACTACCTGCAGGTCGAGGCCGTCTACGCGGCGTCGCACGAGGGCGCGATGCACCTCGAGGACGTGCTGACCCGGCGCACCCGCATCTCCATCGAGTACGCGCACCGCGGCGTCGAGTCGTCGGAGGCGGTGGCGCGGCTGATCGCGCCGGTGCTCGGGTGGGACGAGGACGCGATCAAGCGCGAGGTCGAGGTCTACAACGCGCGCGTCGAGGCCGAGCGCGACTCCCAGACCCAGCCGGACGACCAGGCGGCGGACGCGGTTCGTGCAGCGGCACCGGAAGCGCGGCCGCAGTTGGAAGAGCCGGTGAGCTGATCAACTCTCCCCCGGCTCCTCGAACACGACCACGTGGTCGTGTTCGAGGTAGGGCCTGAAGAACCGCCACTCCTCGTGGCGCACCGAACCTGTCCTCAGCGCCTCGATGCGGAGGCCGTCCGAGAACGAAATGGTCAGGTCGCCCCACGCGGTGACCTGGGTCGACGTCACGACAACAGGTTTGTCGGCCAGGTACGCGGTCAGCCGGGCGGCGCGGGCGTCGAACCTGTTGACGCCCTGCACGTCGCTGTAAATGTCGGATGATCCGGTGACGAGCTGATCTCCGTCGAGCACCCGCCACGGGCACTGCACGTGCACGGCGTAGTCACTGACCTGACGGGATTCGCCGCTGTGGTCGATCACATCGCGGGACGCGCCGAACCCCAGCCAGAGGAGGTCGGCGGCGCGCCCGAAAGCACGCCACCGCTCACCGACCAGTTCGTGCAGGGATCGGCGCGCTACCTCGATGACGGACTCAGGCAAGCGCTGCCAGGGCCGTGTGCACCATGACGCGGACGCCGACGAGCAGCGCGCGCTCGTCCAGGTCGAACGTCGGCTGGTGCAGGTCGCGCTGCTTCTCCTGGCCGTTCCACACGCCGAGGCGCGCGAACGAACCGGGCACGTGCTCCAGGTACCAGCCGAAGTCCTCGCCACCGGACGACTGCTCGGTGCCCGCGAGTGCGTCGTCGCCCAGCGCGGCCTCGATGCCGGCGCGCAGGATCTGGGTCGACTCGCGCTCGTTCACGACCGGGGGCACGCCGCGGCGGTGGTGCAGGTCGAAGCCGACGCCGGTGGGCAGCAGCAGACCCGTGACCAGGTCCTTGACCAGCGGTTCGAGCTCGGCCCAGATGTCGCGGTCGCCGGTGCGCAGCGTGCCGCGCAGCATGCCGTCCTGCGGGACGGCGTTCGGCGCCTCGCCCGCGTGGACGGCGCCCCACACCAGGACGGTGCCGGAACGCGGGTCGACGCGGCGGGACAGCATCGTCGGCAGGCCGGTGATGACCGTGCCCAGGGCGTGCACCAGGTCCGCGGTGAGGTGCGGGCGCGAGGTGTGGCCGCCCGGCGAGGACAGCCGCAGCTCCAGCAGGTCGGACGCCGACGTGATGGCGCCGATCCTGGTACCGATGCGGCCGACCTGCAGGCGCGGGTCGCAGTGCAGGCCGAAGATCCGCTCCACGCCGTCGAGGCCACCGGCGGCGAGCACGTCCAGCGCGCCGCCCGGCATGACCTCCTCGGCCGGCTGGAACACCAGACGGACGCGGCCGGGCAGTTCGGTGGCCGACGCGAGCGCCAGTGCAGTGCCGATCAGGACCGTCGTGTGGGCGTCGTGACCGCACGCGTGCGACACACCGTCCACAGTGGACGAGAACGGGAGGCCCGTGTTCTCCGGCAGCGGCAACGCGTCCATGTCGGCGCGGAGTGCCACGCAGCGGGGGCCGCTGCCGACGTCGCAGATCAGGCCGGTGCCGCCGGGGAGGATGCGCGGCTTGAGGCCGACCTCGCGGAGCAGCTTCGCCACCAGCTCGGTGGTGTTGTACTCCCGGCGGGACAGCTCGGGGTTGGCGTGGATGTGACGACGCCAGGCGACGATGTCGGAGGCGTGCGCCTTCAACCAGTCGTCGAGCCAGGCGGGGCCGCGGCCCTCTCCCAGATCATCCACAGGAGACATGCTCACCCCGGTGGGGTCGACGAGCATCTCGGTGGACGTCTGGACGGTCGAGGAACCCGAAGGGCGTGAGTCCAAAACCGTCATGCCGCACCTCCGCGGGCCAGCAGCCGTGCGCGCTGCTGGGAATCGGTGGCTGTCGCGATCGTCGTCCAGGCCATGGCAAGTGCTCCATCGAGCAATGCACGGTCCGCCGACGCCGAGGCACAGGCGGTCGCGAACTCTTGTTGGTGGTTCACCGCGTCTCCGCAGTCAATGGCAATGGTCGGGTGGATGGCGGGCAACACTCTGGTGACGTTGCCCATGTCGGTGCTCCCGATCTTCTCTCGCTGTTCCTGCTCGGGCGAGAGCGGTCGTCGTCCCAGCTCAGTGGCCGCACGCCGGTAGGCGTCCGCGAGCCACGGGTCGGGAGTCAGCTCGGCGTAGATCGGTGAGACCTGCTCGACCTCATGGGTGCAGCCGGTCGCGAGTGCCCCGGCGCTGAAGCAGTCCCGGATCCGGTTCTCCAGGCGCTGCAATGATTCCAAGTTCTCCGCCCTCACATCGAACATCGCTGAGGCGCGAGCGGGTATTACGTTCGGCACGGTGCCGCCGTTGGTGACGATGCCGGTCACCATCTGGCCGGGCTCGAGGTGCTGCCGCAGCAGGCTGATCGAGATCTGCGCGACGGTCACCGCGTCCGCGGCGTTGATGCCCAGGTGCGGGGCGGCGGCCGCGTGGGACGGCTTGCCCGTGTAGTGCACCTCGAGGTCGGTGATGGCCAGGGACTTCGCCGCGCACGACTCGTACGGCGCCGGGTGCACCATCATCGAGAACGAGACGTCGTCGAACACGCCCCGTTCGAGCATGAGCACCTTGCCGCCGCCGACCTCTTCCGCCGGGGTGCCGATCACCTTCACGGTGACACCCAGCTGGTCGGCGACGTCACGCAGAGCGAGCGCAGAGCCCACGGAAGCAGCGGCGATGACGTTGTGCCCGCACGCGTGCCCGACCTCGGGCAGCGCGTCGTACTCGGCACAAAGCCCCAGCACCAGCTCGCCGTCGCCGTACGTCGCGACGAACGCGGTGTCGAGGTCAGCCACCCCGCGGTCGATCTTGAAACCCTCGCGGGCGAGCAGGGAGGTGATCTTCTCGACGCTGCGGTGCTCCTGGAACGCCAGCTCAGGCTCGGCGTGGATGGAGTGCGACAGGTCCAGCAGCGCGTCCGAGTACCGCTCGACGGTCGAGCGTGTGCTGATCTTCAAGTCGGTACCCATTTGCCACCATCCTGCATCACCACCTGTCGGGCGCGGTGCGCTGATGATGATCAACCGGCTGGCCGGTCGCAGCGCTGCGCCAAGCGGCGAGCGAGTTTCGGTCTGACCGATCAACGATGACGCAAATGGTCGAGAGACACGCTTAATTTTGACTATTTCGTCCCACCAAGTGGGACGAATCGTCTCAGCCCGAACAAACGGCCGGCTAGCCCTTCTTGGCCGCCCGCTCCTTGCGCCACTTCGCCCACCGCTTCTTGTTGCGGTAGTAGACCAGCGCGAACAGGCCCAGCGCGATGGCGCCGATCCACAGTTTGCGCTTGGTCTCTTCACGTACTTCAGGCGACGGTTCCTGCGGCGCGTTCACGGTCGGACCCGGATTCACGGTCGTCTGCTGAGCGGCCACAACCGGCTCGTTCGCAGCCTCTTGCGCGGACGCCACCCCGGCGACCCCGACAACGCTCATCAGCGCGAACACGCAGGCCAGCAGCAACCTCGACATGGCCTGAACTCTACAACGAATACCACGATTGAAGGTCACCCAAACTAGTTACAACGGCTACCGAGAGTCCGATTGGAACGCCCGCAGAATCTCCTCTGCGGCCAGCGTCGCGGTGAGCTCTCCAGACCTGACCTTCTCTTCCAGAGAGGGCGCCAACGCGCGCACAGCAGTGCTCTCCCGCACCTGCCGCCACAGTTCGTCGTGGACCATCATCCAGGTCCATTCGACCTGTTGACGGCGACGGCGCTCATCCAGCTCACCAGCGTCGGTCAAGGTCGACCGGTGTTCCAGCACGCGGGACCACAGCTCTTCGAGCCCGTTCCCGGTGAGTCCGGAACACGTCAGCACGGGCGGGTGCCACAACGCGTCGGGCGGGCGGAGGAGTTTGAGGGCTCCAGCCAGCTCGCGCGCGGCCTTGCGGGCGTCCAGCTCGTGCTCGCCGTCGGCCTTGTTGACCGCGATGACGTCCGCGAGCTCCAGGATGCCCTTCTTGATGCCCTGCAGCTGGTCACCGGTGCGCGCCAGGGTGAGGAACAGCGAGCAGTCCGTCATGTTCGCGACGGCCACCTCCGACTGCCCGACCCCGACGGTCTCGACCAGCACCACGTCGAAGCCCGCGGCCTCGACCAGCACGATCGTCTCGCGGGTGGCCTGCGCGACACCGCCGAGCGTGCCGGACGTCGGCGAGGGCCGGATGAACGCGTTCTCGTTCACCGACAGCCGCTGCATGCGCGTCTTGTCGCCCAGAATGCTGCCGCCGGTGCGGGTGGACGACGGGTCGACGGCGAGCACCGCGACCCGGTGGCCCTGCTCGGTGAGCATCGTGCCGAGCGCATCGATGAAGGTCGACTTGCCCACGCCGGGCACGCCGGTGATGCCGACCCTGATCGCGTTGCCGGACTTCGGCAACAGCTCGATCAGCAGCTCCTGCGCTTTTTCCCGGTGGTCCGCCCGCTTGGACTCGACCAGCGTGATCGCCCTCGCGAGCACACCGCGCTTGCCCTCGAGGACGCCCTTGGCGAGTTCGGCGACGTCGATCACCCTAGCCATGGTGGCCGAGCTGCCCTGCGAGTTTCACCAGAAGGTCCTTGGCCGCGTCCGCGATCACGGTGCCGGGCGGGAAGATCGCCGACGCACCCGCCGCGTACAGCTCGTCGAAGTCCTGCGGCGGGATCACACCACCGACGACGATCATGATGTCCTCGCGTTCGAGCTTGGCGAGCTCTTGACGCAGCGCGGGCACCAGCGTGAGGTGGCCTGCCGCCAGCGAGGACACGCCGACGATGTGCACGTCCGCCTCGACGGCCTGGCGCGCGACCTCCTCCGGCGTCTGGAACAGCGGGCCGACGTCGACGTCGAAGCCGAGGTCCGCGAACGCCGTCGCGATCACCTTCTGGCCGCGGTCGTGCCCGTCCTGCCCCATCTTGGCGACGAGGATGCGCGGCCGGCGGCCTTCTTGTTCCGCGAACGCCTCGACGACCTCGCGGCAGGCGTCCACGTTGGACACTTGACCGACCTCCTGCCGGTAGACCCCGGTGATCGTGCGGATCTGCGCGCTGTGCCGGCCCCACACCTTGCCGAGCGACTCGGAGATCTCCCCGACGGTCGCCTTGGCGCGCGCCGCGTTGATCGCCAGCTCCAGCAGGTTGCCGTGGCCCTGCGCGGCGTTCGTCAGCTGCTGGAGCGCACTGTCCACAGCGGACTCGTCGCGTTCTTCCCTGAGCCTGCGCAGCTTTTCGAGCTGCTGCGCGCGCACGCCGGCGTTGTCGACCTTGAGGACGTCGATCTGCTCATCGTTGGTCACCAGGTACTTGTTGACGCCGATCACGGGCTGCCGGCCGGAGTCGATGCGCGCCTGCGTGCGGGCAGCGGCCTCCTCGATGCGCAGCTTCGGGATGCCCTCGTCGATCGCGCGGGCCATGCCACCGGCCTTCTCGACCTCGGTGATGTGCTCCCACGCCTTCCGCGCGAGCTCGTTGGTGAGGCGTTCGACGTACGCGCTGCCGCCCCACGGGTCGATCACGCGGGTGGTGCCGGACTCCTGCTGGAGCAGCAGCTGCGTGTTGCGGGCGATGCGTGCGGAGAAGTCGGTCGGCAGCGCCAGTGCCTCGTCGAGTGCGTTGGTGTGCAACGACTGCGTGTGGCCCTGCGTCGCCGCCATCGCCTCGACGCACGTGCGCGCGACGTTGTTGAACACGTCCTGCGCGGTGAGCGACCAGCCGCTGGTCTGGCAGTGCGTGCGCAGGCTCAGGGACTTCGCGGACTTCGGTTCGAAGGTCTGCACGAGCTTCGACCAGAGCAGGCGCGCCGCCCGCATCTTGGCGATCTCCATGAAGAAGTTCATGCCGATCGCCCAGAAGAAGCTGAGCCGCGGCGCGAACGCGTCCACGTCCAGGCCTGCTTCTCGTCCGGCGCGGATGTACTCGACGCCGTCCGCGAGCGTGTAGGCCAGCTCCAGGTCGGCGGTCGCTCCGGCCTCCTGCATGTGGTAGCCGGAGATCGAGATGGAGTTGAACTTCGGCATGTGGCTGCTGGTGAAGCTGAAGATGTCGGAGATGATCCGCATCGACGGCTGCGGCGGGTAGATGTAGGTGTTGCGGACCATGAACTCCTTGAGAATGTCGTTCTGGATGGTCCCCATGAGCTGTTCCGGCTTCACCCCCTGCTCCTCCGCCGCGACCACGAACAGGGCGAGAACGGGCAGCACCGCGCCGTTCATCGTCATCGACACGGACATCTTGTCCAGCGGGATGCCGTCGAACAGCGTGCGCATGTCGTAGATCGAGTCGATCGCGACGCCCGCCATGCCGACGTCACCGGCCACGCGCGGGTGGTCCGAGTCGTAGCCGCGGTGCGTGGCGAGGTCGAACGCGACACTCAGACCCTTCTGGCCCGCCGCGAGGTTGCGGCGGTAGAAGGCGTTCGACTCCTCAGCCGTCGAGAAACCCGCGTACTGCCGGACGGTCCACGGCTGGTTGACGTACATCGTGGGGTACGGCCCGCGCAGGAACGGCGCGATGCCGGGGTACGTCTGCAGGAAGTCCAGTCCGTCCACATCGGACGGTCCGTAGACCGGCTTGACCGCGATGCCCTCCGGCGTCTCCCACGCCGGCAGGTCGGTCTCGTACTTCGCCGACGGGAGCGGGCCGAGGTCGATGTCCGCGAAGTTGGGGATCATCGCTCCACTCCCAGGAAGTCGAAGGTGCTGTTCAGGATTTCCAGGGCCGGGCAGCCCATGTACACGTAGCCGTCGACATTTGCGTCTGACTTCTTGCCTGCCAGGAGTACCCGTTCGGCTCCCGCTGCACGCAGGGCCTCTTCCGTCGGGACGGCCTGGTCGGCGTAGCTGGTGTCACTGCCGCAGATGATCGCGATGCGCGCTCCTGAGGCCTTGAACTTCTCGGCCACTTCTTCTGGCGTTTTGGTCGGGCCCGCGTTGGGGGTGGCGAAACCGCCGGCGTTGAAGAGGTTGGCGGCGAAGGTGGCTCGCGCGGTGTGGGCGGCCACCGGGCCGAGGGTGGCCAGGAAGACCTGCGGGCGTTCCGGCTGAGCGTCGGCCAGGTCGCGGAGTTCCTCGAAGGCCTGGGCGTACCGAACTCTCGGCAAACCACCGGTGGGCAGTTCAGGAGCAGGTTCGCGGACGACCGGCTTCTCGGTCAGGTTCGGGAACTCGCTGACACCCGTGATCGGGTCGCTCCGATCCGCGAGCCGGGCCGAACGCGCAGCCCACGTCGCGGCGATCCGGTCCCGGACCAAGCCCTGCGCGGCGGAGAATCCACCCGCCCGCTCGATCTCCTGGAACCACGACCAGGCGTGTGCGGCCAGCTCGTCGGTCAGCTTCTCGACGTACCAGGACCCGGCCGCCGGATCGATCACCTCACCGAGGTGCGACTCCTCCAGCAGCAGGTTCTGCGTGTTGCGCGCGACCCGCCGGGCGAACTCGTCCGGCAGCCCGATCGCCGCGTCGAACGGCTGCACCGTCACGGCGTCCGCACCACCAAGGCCGGCGGCCAGCGTCGCCACCGTGGTGCGCAGCATGTTCACCCACGGATCGCGGCGGGTCATCATCGCGGACGACGTCACGGCGTGCTGCACCTGCGGCACGTCCACGCCGGACACCTCGGCAACGCGCGCCCACAACCGGCGCGCGGCACGGAGCTTGGCGATGGTCATGAACTGGTCGGCGGTCGCGGCGTAGCGGAACTCCAGCTGCGCGAACGCCTGCTCGACAGTCAGCCCGGCGTCCGTCAGGGCCCGCAGGTACGACACGGCCAGGGCCAGCGAGGCGCCCAGCTCTTCGGAGTCCGAACCGCCCGCGTCGTGGAACGGCAGCGCGTCCACCACCACGGTCCGCAGCGACGGGAACTGCTCGCAGGCCTGCTTGGTGACGTCGAGCGCATCACCGAAAGGAGTGAGTGCCAGGTTGCCGCGCACGTCCGAAGCCAGCACCGGCGCCTGGTCGTAGATCCGCAGCATGGCCCGCGCCGCGTCGACGTCGCCGTCCAGCACGATCGGGGCGAGGTCGAGGTAGACGCCGTCGAGCACCCGTTCCAAAGACTGAGCCGGCAGCGCGAGCCACAACGACGTGACGCCGCCCTCGAGGTCGTTCATCAGGGCGACCGGGTCGGGCACGGTGTGGCGCTGGCGGACGTCCCAGCCCTGCTTGACCGGCGCCAACGCGTACGGAGGCAGCGCGTCGTCGAGCGTGTAGAGCGGCTGGAGCTCGATGCCGTCGTACGTCTTCGTGACCAGGGAGTCGTAGCTCGCGCCGGTCTTGCGAAGGACGGCGTCGACCATCTCTCGCCACTGTTCCCGCGACGCCGCGGGGAACTCGTTCGGGCGGAATTCGGCGGGCAAGGCCAACTCCATCATGCGTTGCAGTGTTACCGACCAGTACCGACACGGCTATGTGAGGTTCACCGCCGTTAACGATGCAGTGGTGTTCGCGGACCCGTGCAGCGGCCCTCAGTGTCTCAGGAAGAATGAACATGTGGAGGACCAGGAGCGCTTGATCGCGGCTAGGTACCGGCTGCTGCACCTGCTGGGTCAGGGCTCGATGGGCACCGTCTGGGCTGCTCACGACGAGGTGCTGCGCAGGCAGGTCGCGGTCAAGGGGATCCTGCGGCCGCCGGGCATGCCCGACATCGCCGCCGACGAGCTGCGGGAACGGACCATGCGCGAGGCACGTGCCGTCGCCGCGCTCTCGCACCCGAACCTGGTGACGCTTTACGACGTCGTCCAGCACGACGGCGACCCGTACGTGGTGATGGAGCTCGTGCCGTCGCGCAGCCTCGGCGAGATCCTGCAGGAACAGGGCTGCCTCACCGAGAAGCAGGGCGCGGCGGTCATCGACGCGATCGCGGCGGCGCTGGCGTCGGCGCACCGGGCCGGCATCACGCACCGCGACGTGAAGCCCGGCAACGTGCTGATCGCGGACGACGGGCGGGTCAAGCTCACCGACTTCGGCATCGCGCGCAACGTAGCCGAGGCCACGATGACCGCGCGCGGGATCACGCTGGGCACGCCCGCCTACATCGCGCCCGAGGTCGCGCAGGGCGGCGATGTCTCGGAGGCCGCGGACCGGTGGTCGCTCGGCGCCACGATGTGGGCCGCGATGGCCGGCGAGCCGCCGTACGTGGGCAAGAACGTCATGCAGACGATCAACGCCGTGATCCACGGCGACGTGCCGGTGCCCGCGGGTGCCGGGCGGCTCGCGCCGGTGATCAGCGGGTTGATGCAGAAGGAGCCGTCGGAGCGCATGTCGCTGGTCGACGTGCGGCGGAAGGTCTACCAGCTGCTGCCCGAGCCGGGGACGGACGCGTTCGAGGTCCGCGAGTCCGTGCCGCTGCCGGTGGTCGTGCGGCCGAAGCCGAAGATCGAGCCGGACGCACCGCTGGCCGACGACCCGGGCCCGTTGCCGTTCATGCTCACCGAGCCGATCCGGCCCCAGCGCCGGCGCGGCCGGGTCGCCACGACGTTCATGCTGGTCGCGGCGCTTCTGCTGTTCGTGGCCGGCTCGGGCGGCGGGTTCGCGCTGACCCGGCTGGCGGCGGGGGCGTCGCTGCTGCCGCCGATCGAGCAGACGGTGCAGACGCTGCCGACCCTGCCCACGTCCGCGACGCTGGAGCCGCGCACCGCCTCGGCCGTGACGGCGATCGGTGACCAGGGCGGGAAGTTCACGCTGAACGTCGAGAAGAGCTGGTCGATGTACGCGGAGCAGCGCGCGGCCGACAAGCTGATGCCCGCGTCGTCGGTCGTGCACTTCGTGTCGGCCACCGGCGCGTACGAGGTCGCGGTGCAGCGGTTCCCCGACTTCTACCCGAAGCGCTCGATCAGCCAGTACATCGCGAGTGTGCAGACGCGGTGGCCGAACCGGTTCTTCGGCGGCGAGAAGGTGCTGACGCCGAACCTCGCGGGGCCGCGCAACGAGGACGGCATCCAGTTCATCTACAAGACGGTGGAGGGTGACGGCACGGAGGCGCTGGGACGGTCGCACTTCTCGCGGGTGCTGCCGTACGGCAACGACCTGTGGGTGGTCGAGGTCATAGTGCCGACCGAGCAGCAGGACGAGGCGCGCGTGCGACTGTTCGACGCGATCGCCTCCACCTTCGCCCCGGTGTAAGCCGTGTCCTGTGGGTCACGTCCGCGATAGCCGCGCCCGAGGGGGTCCCTGACGGCACCGCCGCGTCTCCCGAATACGCCCGGTATGAGGGAGACGCGGCGGCACCGCCAGGAACCCGCTCGAACACGACTCTCATCGGACAGACCCACAGGACACGGCTTACGCTCTCGCGGTGACTCCAGAAGAGCTGGCCGGCAAGGCCGCGGAAGAGATCCAGAGCCGCACCGGCGTGGCCAAGCACGACATCGCGATCGTGCTCGGCTCCGGCTGGCGGCCCGCCGCCGACGTGATCGGCGACCCGATCAGCGAAATCCCCGTTGGTGAGCTGGAAGGCTTCGAGGCGCCGACCGCGCTCGGCCACGGCGGCACCATCCGTTCCGTCGAGGTGGGCGGCAAGAAGGTCCTCGTCGTCCTCGGCCGCACCCACGGCTACGAGGGCAAGGGCGTCCAGAAGGTCGTCCACGGCGTGCGCACCGCCGCTGCAGCCGGCGTGTCGACGATCGTGCTGACCAACGCCGCCGGTGGCCTGCGCCAGGGCATGTCGGTAGGGCAGCCCGTGCTGATCTCCGACCACCTCAACCTGACCTCGCTGTCGCCGTTGGTCGGCGCGCGGTTCGTGGACCTCACGGACCTGTACTCGCCGCGGCTGCGCAAGCTCGCGCAGGAGATCGACCCGTCGCTGGAGGAGGGCGTGTACGCCGGTCTGCCCGGCCCGCACTTCGAGACGCCCGCCGAGATCCGGATGCTGCGCACGATGGGCGCTGACCTGGTTGGCATGTCGACGGTGCACGAGGCGATCGCCGCGCGTGCCGAGGGTGTCGAGGTGTTCGGGTTGTCGCTGGTCACGAACCTCGCGGCGGGCATCACCGGTGAGCCGCTGAACCACCAGGAGGTGCTGGACGCCGGTGCCGCCGCCGCTCAGCGCATGGGCACGCTGCTGCGCGAGCTGGTGGACCGGGCATGAGCCTGACGCCGGCACTGCGTGACGCGACGTTCCGGTGGATCGCTGACGACCCCTCCGCGGCAACCCGCGAGGAGCTGCAGGGGGTGCTGGCCCGCGCGATGGGCGGTGACGCCGCTGCGCTGGAGGACTTGCAGGACCGCATGGCCGGCCCGTTGACGTTCGGCACCGCCGGGCTGCGCGGGCCGGTGCGGGCGGGCACCAACGGCATGAACGTGGCGACGGTGGTCCGCACGACCGCCGGGCTGGCGTCGTGGCTCGGGACTTCCGGGCTGGTGTTCGTCGGGCGTGATGCCCGGCACGGGTCGGAGGAGTTCTGCGCGGCTGCCGCCGAGGTCATGGCCGCGGCGGGCTTCGACGTACGCGTACTGCCCGGCCCGTTGCCCACGCCGGTGCTGGCCTTCCTGGTTCGCCGGCACGGTGCGGTGGCGGGGATCCAGATCACCGCGTCGCACAACCCGCCCGCGGACAACGGGTACAAGCTCTACCTGTCCGGTGGCTCGCAGATCGTGCCGCCGGCGGACGGCGAGATCGAGAAGGCGATCGAGGCTGTTCCGGCGGCTGTTTCGGTGCCTCGAAACGCTTCTTACGCAACGGTTTCCGAGGCCGAGATCGACGAGTACCTGGAACGGGCGGCATCGCTGCCGCGCCAGAACTCGCGTGACCTGAAGATCGCGTTGACGCCGATGCACGGCGTCGGTGGCGCGTTCGCCGTGGAAGCGTTGCGGCGCGCGGGTTTCACCGACGTGCACGTGGTGCGGTCGCAGGCGGTGCCGGACCCGGACTTCCCGACCGTGGTGTTCCCGAACCCCGAGGAGCCCGGCGCGTCCGACGAGCTGCTTTCCCTTGCGGCGTCAGTGGATGCGGACCTGGCGATCGCTCTGGACCCGGACGCTGACCGGTGCGCGCTGGGGGTGAAGGACGGCGACACGTGGCGGATGCTGCGCGGCGACGAGACCGGCGTGCTGCTCGGCTCGCTCGTGCTGTCGACCACCGAGTCCGCGGATCCGTTGGTGGCGACGACGATCGTCTCGTCCTCGCTGCTGAAGTCGATCGCGGCCGCGCACGGTGCCCGGTACGCGGAGACGTTGACCGGCTTCAAGTGGCTGGCACGGGCCGGTGAGGGCCTGGTGTTCGCTTACGAGGAAGCCCTCGGCAACTGCGTCGATCCCGAGCACGTGGCCGACAAGGACGGCATCTCGGCCGCTGTGGTGGCCGCCGATCTCGCGGCCGGTCTGAAGGCCTCCGGTCGCACGTTGCTGGACGCGCTCGACCAGCTCGCGGTGGACCACGGCCTGCACCTGACCGACCAGGTCTCGTTGCGGTACACCGATCTGTCGCTGATCGGCGCGACGATGGCCCGGCTGCGCGCCGAGCCTCCGGCGGACTTCGCGTCGGAAGACCTGCTGCCCGGCGCGGACGTGCTGCGCTGGACCGCCGATGGCGTGCGCGTGATCGTGCGGCCGTCCGGCACCGAGCCGAAGCTCAAGGCGTACCTGGAAGTCGTCGAGCCGGTCACGGACGGACTGGAGTCCGCCCGTGCCACGGCTCGGCAACGGCTCGAGGTGCTGCGGGAACGGGTGACCGAGCTGGTCAGCTAGTTGGCGTGGCCCCTAGCCGGCGCCGGTCAGCCGGACAGCGCGATCAGCAGGCAGAGCACGGCAAGAGCGAAGCCCCCGCCGGCCACCCAGTAGGCCCTTCTGGTCGGCGGGGCGATCGCGTTGCGACGCCCCTCGGTGACCGCCGCGACGGCGATCCGCCCGAAGATGTAGGCGACCGTGCAGAGCCCCACGCCGAGTCCGAGCAACATCGTGTTGACGTCCCACGGGCTGTGGTCGAACCCCGGCCACAGCGACGCGAAGAGGGGCCCGATGCCGATCATCCCGATGCCGACCGCAAGGCCGAACCCCCAGGTGATGCGACGCTGACGAGGACTGGTGGTCATAAGGGCGGTGGTCTTCATGGTCCCTCCTGTGTACACCCACTAAGACGTCTGACCGGCCGCGGGGTTCCGTTTGCAGAGCAACAAGAACGCCTGCGGTCCGCCTTCGTCCACGCCCTTCTGACGTTGCAGGCGCGCCACTTCGTTGAAGCCGGCTTCGGTCGCGTTGCGCACGGTCTCGTCGATGTCGTGCCAGTAGACGTTCAGGTCCACGTCGTGGCCGTACGCGTGGGTCAGGTGCCTCTTCTGGTTACCCAGCTTGAAGGCGTGCAACAGGTGTCCGCCGGGTTCGAGGACGCGGTGGAACTCCTGCCAGGGCACTTCGGCCGCGGGCATGTGCACCGTGGAGTACCAGACCACCGCGCCGCCGAGGCTGTCGTCCTCCAGGTCCAGCTTCGTGATGTCGCCCTGCCTGAAGCTGAGGTGCGGGTACAGCTTTCGCGCCTGGTCGACCATGCCGTCGGACAGGTCGACGCCGAACGCGTCCTTGCCGAGCTCGTGCAGGTGCTGGGTGATCCGGCCGGTGCCGCAGCCGAGGTCGCCGACCGGGCCCTCGGTGAGCTCGGCGAACGCCCGCATGATCGCGGCGTCGAGCGGCCGGCCGTCGTGCGCGTCCGGGAGGAACTCGGCGTAGCTGGCGGCAACAATGTCGTAGGAGGCGCGGGTCATGGTCATCTATGTTGCCGCCCATGGAGTACACGCGGCGTGACCTAGCCCAGGCCGTGCTCGACGCACACCCGGCCAGCAAGCGCGGCCTCAACATGTTCTACGGCGCATTCAGCGACGACATGAAGAAGCACCAGGTCGGGATGCGGAACGGCCTGCTGGCGGCGTTCGGCGTCGACCTCGACTCCAACATGGCGATGAAGATGATGCTGAACGCCACGATCGAGTCGAACGCGGCCATCACCGGCCCGATGAGCGGCTTCGGCGAGGCCGGCCTGCTCATCCGCAGGCTCGAGGGCAGCGGTGTCCTCGACAAGGTGGACGAGATCTACGCGCTGAACGAGATGTCGAAGAAGGTGCACCTCGACATCGTCGAAGAGCTGCTCGGCATCGTGGACTCCACAATCGAGTCGGTCACCACCGAGGACCTGATCGCGCTCGGCGTGAACGTCACACCGCCGAAGACCGACGACTACGAGATGGACTACTGATGGCCCGCCTGCTGATCGTCCACCACACGCCGTCGCCGGCCGTCCAGGCGATGTTCGAGGCGGTCGTCGCCGGCGCGTCCACACCCGAGATCGAGGGCGTCGAGGTGGTCCGGCGAGCCGCGTTGTCCACAACCGCTGTGGACGTCCTGGAGGCCGACGGCTATCTGCTGGGCACGCCCGCGAACCTCGGCTACATGAGCGGCGCGCTGAAGCACTTCTTCGACACCGTCTACTACCCGTGCCTGGACTCCACGCGCGGCCGGCCGTACGGGTTGTACGTGCACGGCAACAACGACACAGCGGGTGCGGTGCGCGGTGTGGAGGCGGCCACGACCGGGCTGGGCTGGGAGAAGGCGGCCCAGCACGTGCTCGTCACGGGTGAGCCGTCGAAGGCCGACTTGGAGGCGTGCTGGGAGCTCGGCGCCACGGTCGCAGCCCAGTTGTCCACATGAACCCAGGGTTGTCCACAGCCTCTTGTCCCCAACCTGTGGACAACCCTGGGGATGCTTTCGAACGTATGTTCTAGCGACCCACGGAGCTCATGTCCGGGTACCGGTCACCGGCGACGGCCGAAGCCGGCACCGCGGCCTCGATCGCCGCGAGATCGTCGGCGGACAACGACAGCGAAGCCGCCGCCACGTTCTCCTCCAGGTACTTGATCCGCTTGGTGCCCGGAATCGGCACCACGTCGTCGCCCCGGTGCTGCACCCACGCCAGCGCCAGCTGCCCGGCCGTCACGCCACGCTCCTCAGCCAACGCACGCAGGTCCTCCACCATCTTCAGATTGGTGTCGAGGTTCGCGCCCGAGAACCGCGGCTGCGCGACGGCACGGTAGTCGCCGTCCCCGAAGTCGGCGGCGGATGCGAACCGCCCGGTCAGCACCCCACGTCCCAAAGGCGAGTAGGGCACCAGACCGATGCCCAGCTCACGGGCGGTCGGCACGATCTCGGCCTCGATGTCGCGCGACCACAGCGACCACTCGCTCTGCAGCGCCGTGATCGGGTGCACCGCGTGAGCCCTGCGCAACGTCTCAGTGCCCGCCTCGGACAGGCCCAGGAAGCGGACCTTGCCCTCGGTCACCAGCTCGGCCATCGCGCCGACGGTCTCCTCGATCGGCGTGTCCGCCGGCACCCGGTGCAGGTAGTACAGGTCGATCACGTCAACGCCGAGCCGCTTCAGCGAGCCCTCGACGGAAGAGCGCACGTAGTCGCGGTCGCCGCGGATCGAGCGGGTGCCGCCCGGCTCGCGCACGATGCCGAACTTCGTGGCCAGCACGACGTCCGAACGACGGTCCGCGATCGCGCGGCCCACCAGTTCCTCGTTGACATAAGGCCCGTACATGTCGGCCGTGTCGATCAGCGTGACGCCGAGCTCCAACGCACGGTGGATCACCGCGATCGACTCGGTCTCGTCGCCGGCGCCGTAGAACTCCGACATTCCCATGCAGCCGAGCCCCTGCGGGCCGACCTCCAACGATCCCAACAAACGGCTCACGCCGTCGCCTCCAAGTCCCGCTCGACCAGCGCGTAGTGGTCGATCTTGTAGTCGAGCACCTCCAGGCACGTCTGCAGCTCCGCGATGCGGGCGCGGACGTCGTTGCGGTGCTCCACGAGGATTTGCTTGCGGCGGCCTGCCGTCAGGTCGCCCTTGTGCCTGAGCTGCGCGAACTCGCGCATCATGCGGATCGGCATGCCGGTCGTGCGCAGGCGCGTCACGAAGGCCAGCCAGCCGAGATCTTCTTCCGAGTAGCTGCGACGCCCACCCGAGTCACGCGCGGGCGGGTCGACGAGCCCGATTCGTTCGTAGTAGCGCAAGGTGTCGATGGACAACCCACTGCGCTGCGCGGCTTGGGCGATCGAGTAGCTCACGGACTCGACGCTAAGACCTAGAGCGCGCTCTAGGTCAAGCGGAATCCTTCGGGAGTCCCCACGCTTCGAGATGGCCGGCCATCTCCGGCACGTCGATCTTGTCGCGGCCCAGGGCGCGGACGAGGCCCAGCGCATCGTCCTCGTCGGCGTCGATCCAGTAGCCGTTGATGTCGCACATCGTGACGGCGGAGACCCAGCCGAGCCGCCAGTTTCCCTCGACCAGGGGGCGGGTTCGCACGATCGAGTCGAGTAAAGCGGAGGACTTCAACCACAGCGTGTCGTAAGCCTCCACGCCGAGCACGGTGGCGCGGGGACGGTAGGCCGCCGTGTCCAGCAGACCGATGTCCCGGACGACGAGGTCGCCGCCGGTCACGGCCGTGGCCAGCACCAAGAGGTCCCCGGCGTCGAGGTAGGAGATCACGGCACCCAGTTGATCACAGAGGTCTGACAGTTTCAGGAAGATCCGAGCCTATCCAAAAGACCTCGGTACTTGGGCAGGACTCGCCCCAGAACCTCGCCGAGCTTTTCTTCCTGCTGCATGCGCTGGTAACGGTCCGCGATCGCGAGCCGCACGACCTCCTGCTTGGAGCGCCCCTCGGCCTGCGCCAGTTCAGCGAGCCGCAGGTTCTCCTCTTCGGTCAACCGCAAGGTCATCGCCATTCCAGGCACGGTACCAATGTGATACCACTCAGGCCAGCGACCGTTAGGATTGCGTGATGCCCAGGCCCAAGACCCACGACGACGCGCTGCGCCGGCGTCTGCTGGAGCGGGCGGGCGAGTTGCTCAGCACCGAGGGCCCTGCCGCGGTGAGCCTGCGCAAGATCGCCACCGACGTCAACACGTCGACCACGGCGGTCTATTCCCTCTTCGGCGGCAAACCCGCGTTGCTCGAAGCGCTCTACGACGAGGCGTTCAGCCGGTTCGGCGCGCACCTGCGGGCGGTGCCGGTCACCGACGACCCCGCGGAGGACCTGGTCCAGATCGGGCTGGCGTACCGGCGCAGCGCGCTCGCGGACCCGCAGTTCTACTCGGTGCTCTACTCGAAGGTCGTCGAGCCGTCGAAGGCGATGAGCCGCGCGGCGGGCAGGACGTTCGCACCGGTGATCGACACGGTGCGCCGGGCCGTCGAGCAGAAGGTGTTCCTGGCCGAGGAACCCGAGCAGATCGCGATGTCGATGTGGGGCATCGCGCACGGCCTGGTGAGCCTGGAGCTCAACGGCAACCTGCCGCCGGGCGTCGACGCCGCCGCCACGTACGAGCTGGCGTTGCGCGCGCACGGCAGAGGTTGGCTCAACCACTGACGGAATCCGGGGAGGCGGCCGCCGCGAAACCTCCCCGGACCCGCTGAACTGTCCGATCCGGACAGTCCGTCTCACCTCAAGGCGCCGTCCAGTGCCTTGATCAGCTCGCCGTCCGCGGTGTCACCGTCGAGCGACCAGACCATCGCGCCACCCAACCGGTTGGCGTTGATGTAGCGAGCCTTGCGCTTCATCTCGGTCGCGTCGTCGTAGGTCCACCACGTCGTGCCGTCGTAGATCCACGCGAAGCCGGCGCGCTCGTCGCGGTAGATCTTGTAGCCGGGCTCCGACAGCTTGGTCTTGAGCTTGTGGAAGTCCTCGTAGCCCGCCTCGTACGTGGCCGGCGCCGGCGTACCAGGGCTGAACAGGCCGTTGCGCTCGCCCGGCGCCACCCCGGTCCAGCCGCGGCCGTAGAACGGCACACCGAGCACGGCCTTCGAACGCGGCGCACCCCGCGAGAGCCACGCCTTGACCGTCACCTCGGAGCTGAACTCGAACTCCGACGGGTCGCCCTTGGGCACGCGCAGCGCGGACTGCTGGTTCGCCGGGGCGTCCCAAGCACCGTGGTAGTCGTAGCCCTGCAGCGTGCCGAAGGTGAGGTAGCAGAACACCTTCGAGACCTCGAAGCCGCGGTCGACCTGCACCGGGTCGGCCGGCAGGAACGCGGTCAGGTCGCGGTTCCAGCCCATCTGCTTGCGGTACTCGGCGAGCAGCTTGGTGAAGTTCTGCTTGTCCTCTGGACGCACGACGTTGGGCGGGTCCATGTTGCCGTTGCTGGCAGGCCACTCCCAGTCGAGGTCGATGCCGTCGAAGACGCCCTTCGCGGCACCCTCCGGCAGACCGGGGAGGTTGCCCTTGATCCACATGTCCGTGCACGACTTGACGTGCGCGGCGCGCGACTCGGCGGTCAGCGCGGCGTTGGAGAACCAGCGCGAGCCCGTCCAGCCGCCCAGCGAGATGTTGACCTTCAGCTTGGGGTACTTCGCCTTGAGCTGCTTGAGCTGGTTCAGGTTGCCCATCAGCACCTGGCCGGCCTCGTCGGCCTTGCCGCTCACGGACTGCTCCGCGGTGTGGGGCATCTGCCAGTCGGCCCACGGGTCGGCGCTGACGCACTTCCCCGACTCGTCGAGGAAACCGAAGGCGTAGTTCAGGTGCGTGAGCCGCGCGGCGGCCCCGCTGTCGACGAGGTTCTTGACCCGGAAGTTCCGGCCGTACACGCCCCACTGGATGAAGTACCCGACGGTGCGGGCCTTCGAGTAGCCGTGGTGCCCATTGGTCTCGACATCGGCGTTCGCCGGCGTATAAGCCAGCGACGCGGACAGGGCGCCGACCGCGAGGGCGGCGACACCCCATCTCCGTCTGGACATGGTTCTCCTAGATCGATGGCGGCAGCGGCGATGTGGTCCTGAGCACGTTAGCTCTGAGGTCTAGACCACTGCTACGTCCGATCGGAGGTATGTCCTAAACCGCTCCGTACAGACGGTCACCGGCATCGCCCAGACCAGGCACGATGAAGCCGGAGTCGTTCAACCGCTCGTCCACCGAAGCCGTGATGAGACGAACTGGCAGCTTCGAGTCCTCGAGGTGGTTGATGCCCTCGGGCGCCGCGAGCACGCACACCGCCGTCACGTCGGTCGCGCCGCGCTGGGTCAGCAACCGGATCGTGTACGCCATCGAGCCGCCGGTCGCGAGCATCGGGTCGAGCACGAACACCGGGCGTCCGGCGAGGTCCTCCGGCAGCGACTCCATGTACGGCGTCGGCTGCAACGTCTCCTCGTCGCGCGCGAGCCCGACGAACCCCATCTGGGCGTCCGGGATCAGCTTGTGCGCCTGGTCCGCCATGCCCAGCCCGGCCCGCAGCACCGGCACCAGCAGCGGCGGGTTCGCGAGCTTGTAACCGGTGGTGCGCGCGACCGGCGTGTGCGTGCGCTCCTCGGTCACCGGCGCCTCGCGCATGGCTTCGTAGACCAGCATGACGGTGAGTTCCTGCAGCGCGGCGCGGAAAGCGGCGTTGTCCGTGCGCGCGTCGCGCATGGTTGTGAGTCTCGCCTTGGCGAGTGGATGATCGACGACGAGGACGTCCATGCCCGACACCGTAACCGCTGGGAGGAGCTAGGGGTGTTCGAAGAGATCTACCGGGAGTCCCGGCAGCGCACCGCGGGGCTCGCGATGGGGTTGAGCGGGGAAGACCTGGCCCGCACGGTGCCCGCGTGTCCTGAGTGGACCGTGCACCAGCTCATCGCGCACCTCGCCGGCGTCGCGGCCGACACCACCGCCGGCCGGCTCGACGGCGCCCCCGGACCCGAGTGGACGGCGCGGCACGTCGCCGAGCGCGCGGACGTGCCGGTGCTCGACCTGCTGGAGCAGTGGAACACCGACGGCGACAAGCTGACCAAGACCCCCACGCAGATGGTGATGGACGCCGTGGCGCACGAAGCAGACTTGCGCGCGGTGCTCGGGCGCGAACGCGTGCCGGACCACGTCTGGCAGGTCCTGCTGACCGGCATCGTCACGCGGTACCTCACCGACCTGACCGTCAAGACGGAGTTCGGCGCGATCGGCGAGGGCCCGGTGGTCGTCGAGGTGGACGGCTACGAGTTCTGGCGCGCGTTCTTCGGCCGGCGCTCCCGCGAGCAGATGGAGTCGTGGAGCTGGTCGACGCCGTTCCCGGTCGAGGAAGCGACGTTCTTCCAGCCGCGCGCAACCGATCTGAAGGAGTGAACGCCGTTAACCATGGGGTGTAGGGTCGGCCGGGTGACAGACCACGTGCGCATCGGAGTGCTCGGCGCGGCCATGATCACGCCGCCCGCAGTCATCCGTCCGGCCCGATCCTCGACCGTCGCCGAAGTAGTGGCGGTCGCCGCGCGATCCTCCGCGCGCGCCCAGGCTTTCGCCGACAAGCACGGCATTCCGCGCGTGCACGGTTCGTACGAGGACCTGCTCGCGGATCCCGCGGTCGACGCCGTCTACAACCCGCTGCCGAACGGTCTGCACGGCAAATGGACGCTCGCCGCATTGGCAGCCGGCAAGCACGTGCTGTGCGAGAAGCCGTTCACCGCCAACGCTTTGGAAGCCGCCACGGTCGCCGACGCCGCTCGCGGTTCCGGACTCGTGGTGATGGAAGCGTTCCACTACCGCTACCACCCGCTGGCGATGCGCGTGGACGAGATCATGCGCTCCGGTGTTCTCGGGCCGCTCCGGCACGTCGAGGCGTCCGTCTGCTTCCCGCTGCCGATGTTCTCCAACATCCGCTACGACTACTCGCTCGCGGGCGGCGCGATGATGGACGCGGGCTGCTACGCCGTGCACATGGCGCGGCTGCTGGGCGGCGAGGAGCCGGAGGTCCGTTCCGCACGGGCGTTGCTGCGCGGGCCCTCCATCGACCGGGCGATGCGCGCTTCGTTGCGCTTTCCCTCTGGCCACACGGGTTCCGTGCACGCGTCGCTGTGGTCGTCGACGGTGCTGAAGCTGTCGATGAAGGCGATCGGCGAGAACGGCACGTTGAGCGTGTTCAACCCGCTCGGGCCGCACGCGTTCCACCGCTTGTCGCTGCGGCTCAAGGGAAGGACCTCCACGGAGACGTTCGGGCGGCGCGCGACCTACGCCTACCAGCTCGACGCGTTCACCGACGCGGTGCTGCACGGCAAGCCGTTCCCGACGACCGCGGACGACGCGGTGCGGAACATGACCGTGATCGACTCGATTTACCGGGCGGCCGGACTGCCGCTGCGCCAGCCGACTCCGTGACGCAGGTCACCCAACCCGCACTCCCCCTCGCCGTGTCTTGAGTGTGGACAGATGAGGGGGAGGGTTGGCTGACAACGAGTACACCGAGTACGTCACGGCAGCACTGCCCTGGTTGCGGCGCACGGCCTACCTGCTCTGCGGTGACGTGCACCAAGCCGACGACGTCGTGCAGGTCGCGATCACGCGGCTGTACACGAGCTGGCGGAAGGCTCGCAGCGCCGACAACCTCGACGCGTACGTGCGCGCGATCCTGGTCCGCACGTTCCTCAACGAGCGCAGGCGTCCGTGGAGCCGGGTTCGGTTGTCCGAGCGCGTCGACGAACTGCGGACCGTCGCGAATCCGGACTACGAGACCCGCGAGGAGATCCGGGTCGCGCTGACGCGGATGCCGCCGGGGCAACGCGCGGTGCTCGTCCTGCGGTTCCTGTGCGATCAGCCGGTGGCCGAGGTCGCACGCGCTCTGCAGTGCTCGGAAGGCACCGTGAAGAGCCAGACCGCCGCCGGACTGACGGCACTGCGCACACAGTTGGGAGTGACTCGGTGATGCCAGAAGAGGACGGCGCACGGCTGTTGGGACCGTTGCGAACCATGGACGTTCCCGCTTCCGACGGTGTCAGCGTGGCGCGGGCGATCCGTTCGGGCAAGCGCACCAAGGCGGTGCGGGTGGCGGCGGCCGGGGTGTTCGTGCTGATCATCGCGGGCGTGCTGCCGCTGCTGGTCCGGCCGGCCCCCGATCCGGTGGCCGCCGGGACGTTCGACCCGCTGGTGCGCACGATCAGCGTGGCTCCGGCCGGAGGGTTCCGGCCGCAGACCTACATCACCGGGCGCGAAAGCCAGATGATCCTGCTGACACCGGACAGCAGGAGCTACGAGTCCGCGCACGTCGTGGTGAACGCGCCGGGCGCGGTGGGGGCACCGTCGGGCGAGCCGACGCCGGACATCAACGGCAGGCGCGCGCTGTGGACGGGCACGAACGTCGCGGTCGAATGGCAGCGCGACGCGTGGGCCTTCATCCAAGTGCAGGGGTTCCCGGACGACCGCGACAGGGCCCGGCTGCTGGCGGAGAGCCTGAGGTTCGACGAGCGCGTGCAGATCAAGGTCCCGTTCACCGTTGAGACTTCGTGGCAGCTCGACGGCGTTCGCGACACCGAGGGGATCATCGAGCTGGTGTTCACCAACGGCGTTCGTCTCGGGATGAACGGCGTCTTGGGGCCCGCGCCGGGCCGGGTGACGAAGGCCGAGATGGACGCACTGGGGGACTCGGTGCGGCCCGCTGACCCTCCGGTGACGAATCCGTTGCGCTGACACCACCCGATTCGGTGGCTATCGAACCCGATCCGGGAGTCAAGAATCGACAAAGCGACTCCGAAATGTCTCGTAGCCAGTTGAGACGCGGAGGTGCGAACGGTGACGATCGAGCAGAAGCCCGTCCAGCAGTTGTGTGAATCCCCGCTGCTCATCTTGGGTGTGTCGGCGTCAGTCGCCGTGTTGATCGGGGTGCTGCCGGTGACGTGGGGCTACAGCCCGGCGCTGGCTTCCGCTTTGGCCGCGCTGCTGGTTCTCGCCTTCGCGATCACGGTCAAGTACGCACCGAACAGGAAGTAACAGCTCTAGACTCGATCGGGTGAGCGACGAGCTGGTACCCGCTGACCAGAGTCATCTGCGTGCCTCCGACGCGGACCGGGAACGGATCGCCCAGGTGCTGCACAAGGCGACCGCCGAGGGCCGCCTCGACATCCACGAGCTGGACGAGCGACTCGCGGCCGTCTACGCCGCGAAGACCTACGGCGAACTCGCTCCCATCACGGCCGACCTGGTGCTGAGCGGCCTGCCGCAAAGCCCGGCCGTCCCGCAGTACCAGCCGGTCATGAGCGACCGCATCGGCGGCGAGCCGGGCAGTGCGGTGTCCGTCGCGTTCTGGTCGGGCATCAACCGCAAGGGGCACTGGGTGGTCCCGCGCATGCACAACGCGGTCGCGGTGATGGGCGGCATCGAGATCGACCTGACCCACGCGAGCTTCGCCGAGGCCGAGGTCACCATCAGCTGCTTCGCGTTCTGGGGCGGCGTCGAGATCCGCGTGCCGGACGACATCAACGTGAAGGTCGACGGGTTCGGCTTCATGGGCGCGTTCGAGGACCGGGCGCCCGGGCGGCGGCACATTCCTGGTGCGCCGACGGTGCGGATCACCGGGCTCGCGATCATGGGCGGCGTCGAGGTGAAGGGTCCCAAGCGCAAGAAGAGCTCGATCTTGCGCGAACTCCTCGACTGATGCGGCTGGCCGACTTCGTCGAACGGGTGGGGCAGACCGGCGTCGTCTTCATGATGAAGATGGACGGTCCGCGGCCGCGCAACAAGTGGACCGTGCGCCTGAACAAGCCGCCGTACGTCGGCGAGTACTGGTTCGCGGGCGGCGACTTCCCCCGGCTCGACCAAGGCCTGGACAGCGCGCGCAGAGATCTGGTGACGCTGCCGGGCGACTGGTCGTGGCTGGACGAGCCGATCAGTGACGCAGACGCCTATGCGGAGTTGTTCGAAGCGATCGGCGACACCGGCGAGCTGCTCATCGTCCAGTACGGCCTGGGCTCGAAATGGGTGCTGTTCGCCGGCGGGGACGAGCAGGACGGGTACGCGAGCCTCGACGAGTGCGTCCTGGCCGGTCTCGCGAAGCTGGGTTGGTGAACGACTTCCGTTGGGGCGTCTGTGATCCTGCTGCCCATGAGCACACCACCTGACGGATTGCCGACCTACCGAGTCCTGACCGGGCCGGACGACGCCACGTTCTGCCGCCGCGTGAGCGAAATGCTGGCTCTTGGCTACGAGCTGCACGAAGGCCCCGCTGTCACGTTCAACGGCGAGAACGTCGTCGTCGCTCAGGCGCTCCTCTGGCCGACACGGGTGCCGAACCCCGATGCGTAGCTGAACGACTTCCGCTGGGCGCGGTCTGCGGTTACCCTCCTGCGACCGCATGCCGTCCCCCCGCGAAGGTCATGACGACTCCCTCAGACAGACCCGTGTTCGTTGATCCGAGTGGCCGCCGCCGCAAGGTGTTGCGCATCGCCATCGGCACTGTCGCCGTCGGCGTGGTCGCCTACCTGGTGCTACTCGTGGTCGCGCTTGCCGGAGGCCCGGTGAAGCCGACGACGTTGCTGCCGATTCCCGAGGCCGCCGAGCCGGTGGTCACCACGACGACGGACGCACCGGCACCGTCACCCGAAGCAACATCGTTGCCACGCAACGAAACCGTCGCTACCACGACACCGACCACCACGACGACGACGGTGACGAACGCCACCACCGCAGCCACCACGACTGAGAACGGCAACGGGCGCGCTGATCCGCCGGGCGCGTCGAACCGGCCCAGCAGCCCCGGTCAGGGCAAGCCGTGAGACCTCAGCCGCGCGCCCACTGGGTGCTGTTGGCGTTGGGCATGGTGGTGCTGCTCGGCGCGTTGCTGCTGGACACGTTCGTGGTCGGCCACGTCGGCCAGGGTGCGCAGCCGACCGCAGGGCCCGCGAAGACCGTGCCGGAGAAGGTGCACCAGGGCGGGCCGTTGATCGGCGACAGCGGGGCCGGGCTCACCTCCCGCACCACGCCCGACCGCACCATCGTGCTGACGTTCGACGACGGGCCTGATCCCGAGTGGACGCCCAAGATCCTGGACGTCCTCCAGCGTCACGAAATCAAAGCCACCTTCTTCGTCACCGGCGCGAACGCGGCGCAGCACCAGGACGTGCTGCAGCGGATCAACGAAGCAGGCCACGAGGTCGGGCTGCACACGTTCACGCACGTCGACCTGGGCAAGGTCGGCGAGACGCGCACGCGGCTGGAGCTCGGGCAGACCGGGCTCGTCGTGGCGAGCGGCACCGGCAAGTCCAGCCAGCTCGTGCGGCCGCCGTACTCGAACCGGCCCGACGCGGTCGACGACGAGGACCTGGTCGGCATCGAGCGGATCACCGCGGCCGGCAATCTCGTGCTGCTCAGCGACCTCGACAGCGAGGACTGGCGCAGGCCTGGCACCGACGCCATCGTCGCGAAGTCCACGCCGAAGGACGACAAGGGCGCCGTGGTGCTGATGCACGACGGCGGCGGCGATCGCGAGCAAACCGTTGCGGCGCTGGAGAAGTTGATCCCGAGCCTGAAGGAGCGCGGGTTCAGGTTCCAGACCACCGATGAGGCGTTCGGCGTACCGCAGGCCACCAAACAGTCCACCGCGACGGAACGTGCCCAGGGCACGGCCGTGTCGCTGGCCGTGCGGTTCGCGCGGTTCGTCACGGAGCTGCTGACCTGGCTCGTCGTCATCTCCAGCGTGCTCGCGCTCGCCCGTGCCGCGGTCCTGCTGATCACGACCGCGATCCACGCGCGGCGCAAGCCGGGCAAGCACGCACCGAAGCTCAAACCGCAGATGGTGACCGTGCTCGTGCCCGCCTACAACGAGGAAGCGGGCATCGAGGCGACCGTCCGCACGATCCTGTCGAGCACCAACGCCGTGCACGTGATCGTCATCGACGACGGCTCGACGGACCGCACGTCCGAGGTGGTCAAGGGTCTGCACCTGCCCAACGTCTCGCTGGTGCGCCAACGGAACGCGGGCAAGGCGGCGGCGCTGAACACCGGGCTGCGGCACACCCGCACCGAGCTCGTCGTGATGGTCGACGGCGACACCGTGCTGGAGCCGGAGACCGTCGCGAACCTCGTGCAGCCGTTCGCGGACCCCGCGATCGGCGCGGTGTCGGGCAACGCCAAGGTGGGCAACCGGTCCGGGCTGCTCGGCCGGTGGCAGCACATCGAGTACGTGATCGGCTTCAACCTCGACCGGCGCATGTACGACGTCATGCAGTGCATGCCGACGGTGCCCGGCGCGGTCGGCGGCTTCCGGGTGGAGGCGTTGCGCGAGGTCGGTGGCGTCCCCGAGGACACGCTGGCCGAGGACACCGACCTGACCATGGCGCTGGAACGGGCCGGGTGGTCGGTCGTCTACCAGGAGGACGCACGGGCGTGGACCGAGGCGCCGGCGAGCCTCGGCCAGCTGTGGCGGCAGCGTTATCGCTGGTGCTACGGCACGTTGCAGGCGATGTGGAAGCACCGCGGCGCGATCTTCGACCGCGGCATGGGCGGCAAGCTCGGCCGCCGCGCACTGCCGTACCTGTTCCTGTACCAGGTGGCGCTGCCCGTGCTGGCACCCGCGATCGACGTGTTCGCACTGCTGAGCCTCTGGACGGATCCGGTCGCCGGCGCCTTCGCGTGGCTCGGCTTCCTCGCGCTGCAGCTGATCCCCGCGGTGATCGCGTTCCGGCTCGACGGCGAACGGCTGCGGCCGCTGTGGGCGGTCGCGTTGCAGCCGATCGTCTACCGGCAGCTCATGTACCTGGTCGTGATCCAGTCGGTGATCACGGCGATGGCCGGCGCGGTGCTGCCGTGGCAGAAGCTCAAGCGCACCGGCAGCGCCGCTCAGGACGCCCCGGAGATAGACGAGCGAACCGTGCCGCTCAGCCGCGCTGACGTGCAGAAACGGCTTCACTTAGGACGGGCGTCCCATTCCGCCTAGACTCCCAGGCATGGCTGCTCCAACGACACTGCCGTCGGCCCTGGCTGACGCCGTGCGCGACGAATCGTCGCTGCGGCGTTTCCTGCACGGGCTCCCCGGCGTCGACCAGGTCGGCGTCGAGCAACGAGCCGCGGGCCTCGGCACGCGGAGCATCAAGAAGGCCGCCAAGCTGCACGCCATCGACCTGGCGATCAGCATGGTCGACCTGACCACGCTGGAAGGCGCGGACACGCACGGCAAGGTGCGCAGCCTGGCCGCGAAGGCCAAGCGTCCCGACCCGGAGCGGCCGGACGTGCCGCGCGTCGCGGCGGTCTGCGTCTACCCGGACATGGTCAAGACCGCGGCCGACGAGCTCAAGGGCACCGGCATCAACATCGCCAGCGTGGCGACGGCGTTCCCCAGTGGGCGCAGCACGATGGACATCAAGCTGGCCGACACCCGGTTCGCCGTCGAGCAGGGCGCCACCGAGGTCGACATGGTGATCGACCGCGGCGCGTTCCTGAGCGGCCGCTACGGGCAGGTGTTCGAGGAGATCGTCAAGATCAAGGAGGCGTGCGGGGACGCGCACCTCAAGGTCATCCTCGAGACCGGCGAGCTCGTGACGTACGACAACGTGCGCCGCGCGTCGTGGCTCGCGCTGCTGGCCGGTGGCGACTTCATCAAGACGTCGACCGGCAAGGTGCAGCCAGCCGCGACGCTGCCGGTCACGCACGTGATGCTGCAGGCGGTCCGGGACTGGAAGACCCAGACCGGGGAGCTGCGCGGCGTCAAGCCCGCGGGCGGCATCCGCAGCACCAAAGACGCGATCAAGTACCTGGTGGCCGTGCACGAGGTGGCCGGTCCGGAGTGGCTCGACCCGAACCTGTTCCGGTTCGGCGCGTCGACGTTGCTCAACGACCTGCTCATGCAGCGGCGGACCCAGTTGGACGGCCACTACAGCGGCCCGGACTACGTGACGGTGGACTGAAGACATGTGGGAATACGCCCCCGCGCCCGAGTCGCGGGACATCGCGAACCTCAAGCCGAACTACCGGATGTTCGTCGACGGCAAGTTCGTCGAGGGCACCGGCGAACCGCTCAAGACCATCAACCCCGGCACCGAAGAGGTGCTGGCCGAGGTGTCGACGGCCTCAACGTCCGATGTGGACACAGCCGTCAAGGCGGCCAGGCGCGCATACGACCGCGTCTGGTCCAAGATGCCCGGCAGCGAGCGGGCCAAGTACATCTACCGGATCGCGCGGCAGATCCAGGAACGCGGCCGTGAGCTCGCGGTGCTGGAGTCGCTCGACAACGGCAAGCCGATCAAGGAGTCGCGCGACGTCGACGTGCCGACGGCCGCCGCGCACTTCTTCTACCACGCGGGCTGGGCGGACAAGCTCGGCTACGCGGGCTACGGCCCGGACCCGAAGCCGCTGGGCGTCGCGGGACAGGTGATCCCGTGGAACTTCCCGCTGCTGATGGCCGCGTGGAAGATCGCGCCCGCGCTGGCGTGCGGCAACACCGTGGTGCTGAAGCCGGCCGAGACGACGCCTCTTTCCGCGCTCGTGCTGGCGGACATCATCCAGCAGTGCGACCTGCCGCCGGGCGTCGTCAACATCATCCCGGGCGCCGGTGACGTCGGTGCGACGCTCGTCGAGCACCCGGACGTCAACAAGGTGGCCTTCACCGGTTCCACCGAGGTCGGCAAGATCATTCAGCGGCAGCTGGCCGGCACGTCGAAGAAGCTCACGCTGGAACTGGGTGGCAAGGCCGCGAACATCGTGTTCGACGACGCGCCGCTCGACCAGGCCGTCGAGGGCATCGTCAACGGCATCTTCTTCAACCAGGGCCACGTCTGCTGCGCCGGATCGCGCCTGCTGGTGCAGGAGTCCGTCGCGGACGAGCTGCTGGAGAAGCTGCACGCGCGCGTCAGCACGTTGCGCGTCGGCGACCCGCTGGACAAGAACACCGACGTCGGCGCGATCAACTCGCGCGAGCAGCTCGCCAAGATCAAGGAGCTGACCGAGTCGGGAGAGGCCGAGGGCGCACAGCGCTGGACGTCGTCGTGTCCGCTGCCGGACAAGGGTTTCTACTTCGCCCCGACGGTGTTCTCCAACGTGTCGCAGGCGATGCGGATCGCCCGCGAGGAGATCTTCGGCCCGGTGCTGTCGGTGCTGACGTTCCGCACGCCGGACGAGGCCGTGGCCAAGGCGAACAACACGCCGTACGGCCTGTCCGCCGGTGTCTGGACGGAGAAGGGCTCGCGCATTCTCTGGATGGCGCAACGGATGCGCGCCGGCGTGGTGTGGTCCAACACGTTCAACCGCTTCGACCCGGCCGCGCCGTTCGGCGGGTACCAGGAGTCGGGCTTCGGCCGTGAGGGCGGCCGCACCGGTCTGGAGGCCTACCTCGATGTCTGATCGCGTCTCGGTCGCGAAGACCTACAAGCTCTACATCGGCGGCGCGTTCCCGCGGTCCGAGTCGGGTCGCAGCTACCCGGTGACCGACTCGAAGGGCGGCTTCCTCGCCAACGCCGCGCAGGGCTCCCGCAAGGACGCCCGCGACGCGGTTGCCGCCGCCCGCAAGGCTTTCCCCGGCTGGTCCGGTGCCACGGCCTACAACCGCGGCCAGGTCCTGTACCGGGTGGCCGAGGTGCTGGAGGGCCGCCGCGAGCAGTTCATCAGCGAGGTCGCCCTGTCCGAGGGCGTCCAGGCGAAGAAGGCTCAGTCCCTTGTGGACACCGCGATCGACCGCTGGGTCTGGTACGCGGGCTGGACGGACAAGCTGGCAGCGGTGCTGGGTTCCTCGAACCCCGTTGCGGGCCCGTACTTCTCGTTCTCCACGCCGGAACCGACGGGTGTGGTCGCGGTGCTCGCGCCGCAGCAGTCGTCGTTGCTGGGCCTGGTGTCCGTGATCGCGCCGGTGATCGCGTCCGGCAACACCTGCGTGGTCATCACCTCGCAGGACCGCCCGCTGCCCGCGATCACGCTGTCCGAGGTGCTCGCGACGTCCGACGTGCCGGGCGGTGTCGTCAACATCATCACCGGCCGGACCGCGGAGATCGCACCGTGGCTCGCCTCGCACGCCGACGTGAACGCGTTGGACCTGACCGGCGCGCCCGAGTCGTTGCGCGCCGACCTGGAGCGGTCGGCGGCCGGCACTGTGAAGCGCGTGCTGCGCAACAAGGTCGGCGAGGACTTCGCGGTCACGCCGGACATGTCGCGCCTGCGCGCCTACCTGGAGACGAAGACGGTCTGGCACCCGATGGGGGTCTAGGAGCTAGTCGGCGGCGTAGGCCTTGCCCTGCGCCGCCAGCTCCTCGCCGAGGATCCTGATCGACTTCGGGCCGATGCCGTGGATCTTCAGCAGCTCCTTCGCTGAGACCTTCGTGAGCGAGTCGAACGTCGTGTAGCCGTGCGCGGCCAGCTCACGGGTCGCAACCTTGCCGATGCTGCGCGGGAACTCGGTTTCCTCTGGCATGTTCAGGAGTTCACCAAACCGGCGCGCCACGCCCAAGAGGCGATGCCCACCCGGTTCTTCACGTTGAGCTTCGTCTGCACCGACGCGAGATGCGTCTTCACCGTCGACAGCGACAGGAAGAGCTCCGACGCGATCTCCTGGTTGCTGAGTCCGCGCGCCACCTCCCGCACGACGTCCTGCTCCCGAGCGGTCAGCAGCCCGAGATCGGGCCGCTGGGCCGGCCGGGCGAAGTGCTCCAGCATCCGCACGGTCACCTGAGGCGAGATCAGCGCGTTGCCCTGCGCCGCCGCCCGCACCGCCTCGACCAGCAGCGCGGGCCCCGCGTCCTTGGTCAGGAACCCGGACGCGCCGTTCTCCAACGCCGTGTGCACGTACTCGTCGAGGTCGAAGGTGGTCACCACGACGACCTTGGTGGTGGGCGAGAGCTTCTTGGTGACCTCGAGACCGTCCAGGCCCGGCATGCGGATGTCCAGCAACGCCACGTCCGGCTTGTGCTCACGTGCGGCGGTCACCGCCGAGATGCCGTCCGCGACATCGGCCACGACCGTGATGTCCGGCTGCTTCTCCAGGATCATGCGGAAACCGACGCGGACCATCTCCTGGTCGTCGGCGATGAGAACCGAGATCACTTCGTCCCTTCCAGGGGTAGCTCGGCGAGCACCTGCCAGCCGTTCTCACGCGGGCCCGCCGAGAACAGGCCGCCGAGCAGGTCGACCCGCTCACGCATGCCTACGAGACCGTATCCACCCTGGTTCAGCTCGTGCGGGCGGCCGTCGTCGGCGACGATCACGCGCAGCGCGTTCTGCGGGGTGCGCGAGATCTCCACGTCGATCATGGTGGGGCTCTGCGCGTGTTTGTGCACGTTGGTGAGCGACTCCTGGACCAGGCGCAACACCGAACGGCCGAGTTCCGGCGGCACCTCGTCCGGCAGGTCCATCCGCAGTCTGGTCTCGAAGCCGAGCTCGCGGGTGCGTTCGACGGTCGAGATCACGTCGGCGGCGAGGTCGGTCGTGGCGACCTCGTTCTCGCCCTGCCGCAGGGTGCCGACCATGCGCCGCATCGCGCCCAGGGCTTCCGTGCCCGATCGGACGATGCCCGGCAGCAGGCGGTGGGCGGCCTTCGGGTCGTCGTCGGAGACCTCAAGCGCGGCCTGAGCCTGCACGAGCATGCCCGTCACGTGGTGGGCGACCACGTCGTGCAGCTCGCGGGCCAGCGCGATGCGTTCTTCCTTCTGGGCATCGGTGACGGCGGCCGCGATCAGCCGGCCGCTCTCGGTGTCGCGCGCGCGGAAGTACAGACCGACGCCGACGGCCCCGAAGCCGAGCACCAGCGAGCCCAGCATCTCGTTGTAGTTGCTCGACGAGATCCAGTTGTCGCGGACGATCGCGGCGAAGAAGCTCACGGCCATCAGCGAGCCGACCGACCACGTGGCGGCGCGGCGCGGCTCTTCGCGCACGATCACGGCGGTGAGGACGAGGCAGGCGGCGGTCTCGGCGACGGTCAGCGGGCTCAGCAGCGTCGGCAGGTTGACGTTGAACAGCCGGAAGACGAACGACGAGACGAAGATCGACCCCACCGTCACCGGAATGGCGAAGGCGCGCGACTTGAACGACGTGACGGCTGCGATGCACGGCGGCACGCTGAGCAGCCACACCAGTGCTTCCGCGCTGCCCGGCCCGTTCATCAGCACGAGCTCGCCGAGCATCAGCAGCGCGAGCCCGGCGGCGATCGGCCATTGGCCCCGATGACTGTCCACGGAAGACAACGGTAGGACCATCACACCCCTCCGGCCTCGGTCATCCGGCTGATCCGGTGTGTCGTCAAGGCTGAGGTTTTCCTGCCCCGCGACCGGCACCTTCAAGCACATGAATTCGGTTCTGGCCGCTCGTGGCCTGGTCAAGACCTACGGCGACGTGGACGCGCTCGCCGGGGTGGACATCGACATCAAGGCCGGGGACGTGCTGGCGGTCGTCGGTCCGTCCGGCTCCGGCAAGACGACGCTGCTGCACGTGCTGTCCGGCATCCTGCGCGCCGACGGCGGCGAGGTGTTCCTCGACGGGCGCGCGATCGGCGAGCTGAACGAGGCAGGCCGCAGCGAACTGCGGCGCACGGCGTTCGGGTTCGTGTTCCAGTCGGGCATGCTCGTCGCCGAGCTCACCGCGGAGGAGAACGCCGCGCTGCCGATGCTGCTCGGTGGCCGTTCGCGCGACGAGTCGCTCCGCGCGGCCCGGCTGTGGCTGGGGCGGCTCGGCCTGAAGGGCCTGGAGAAGCGGCGGCCCGGCGAGCTGTCCGGCGGGCAGGCGCAACGGGTGGCGATCGCGCGGGCCCTCGCGCACCAGCCGCGCGTGGTGTTCGCGGACGAACCGACCGGCGCCCTCGACACCCGCACCGGCCAGGAGATGATGACCGCCCTGCTGCAGGCCGCGGAGGAGACCAACGCGGCCGTCGTGATCGTCACGCACGACAAGGCGATCGCGGACCGTGCGCTGCGCGTCGTCGAGATCCAGGACGGTCGCATCGCCCAAAAGATCGACACGGGGGTGTCCGCGTGAGGATCGCTCTCGCGGTGCTGCGCAGGGACCGCCGCAGCCAGGTGGCCACCGTGCTCGTCGCGCTCGGCGTGATGATCGCGGTGTCGCTGGTGCTGTGGCTCGTCGCCGCACCGAACGGCCTGCAGGCGCGGGCCGACCGCACGGCGTGGCGCGACATCCACGGCCAGATGGACAAGGGCGCCATTTCCGTTGCGACGAACAAGGATTCGTACGGCGGCAAGCTCATCGAACGGTTCGACGTCGCACGCAACGAACAAGGCGATGTCCCGGTGGCCAAGGGAATCACGAAGTTCCCCGAGGCGGGCGAGGTGCTGCTGTCCCCCGCGTTGTCCGACCTCGTGCGCAGCACACCGGCCGAGAAGCTCGGGAACCGCTTCCCCGGCGAGCAGATCGGCGTGCTCGGACCGGAAGCGCTGAAGTTCCCCGACGAGCTCGTCGCGATCGTCGGCCAGGAGAAGGTCGAGAACGGTTACCCGGCAACCGGTCTGGCCGGCGGTCCAGGCTCGTACCGCGACGACTACGACGGCATGCTCTACCTGCTCACCCGCGTCGGGCTGGTGGTGCTGGTCGTGCCGTGCCTGGTGCTGGTCGCGTCGGCCGCCCGGCTGACCGCGGCGAAACGGGAACGGCGCCTGGCCGCGTTGCGGTTGGCCGGCGCGTCGCCGAAGCAGGTGATCGTGATGACCGCAGTGGAGACGGCGGTCGGCGCGATCCTCGGCAGCGTGCTCGGTGTGGTGCTGGCGCAGCCGTTCAGCCACATCACCGCGAAGGTTCCGTGGGAGGGCGGCACCTGGTTCCCCGGCGACTTCGTGCCGGTGCCCGCGGTCGTGGCGGCGGTGGCGGTGCTCGCTCCGGTGCTGGTCGTCGGGGCGGCGATCATGGGGCTGCGCCGCGTGGTGAGCCGGCCGCTCGCGGCGGAGGAACAGCGCAAGGTGCGGTCGTGGCGGCTGCTGATGATCGTCGGTGCGCTGGGCGTGTTCTTCCTCGGCATCATGTACGCGCAGGCGACCCACGGCGACAGCCAGTTCACGGTGGTGCTGCTCGGTCTCGGCGCGGTCGCGATGGCGCTGGTGCTGGCCGGGCCGGTCATGACGGCGTGGGTCGGCCGGTTCTTCGTCGGGCGGTGGACCAAGCCGTCGACGCTGCTGGCCGGACGACGGCTGTCCGGTGATCCGGTGGCGGCGTTCCGCGGCTCGGCCGGCGTGGTGATCGCGGTGTTCACCGGTTCGATGGCGCTGACCATGTTGCCCGGCCTGGAAAGTCAGGTGCCGTACCGCGACGACACGTGGAAGGTCGACTCGATCGTCGCGGAGCAGGTGACGCACGACGTGACGCCGTTGCGGCTCGCGACCTCGGCGCCGATCGTGACGATGCTGGAAGGCTCGGTGAGCACCGGCAAGGACAGCGACTACCCCACGTCCGTGATCGTCGGCAAGTGCGCTGACGTCGCGAAGGTGCTGAACAACCTGACGTGCCGGCCGGGACCTGCCGTCTACTCCTCCTACTCGCAGCTGCCCGGCGACGTGTTCAAGTCGAGGGGGACGAAGGACGTCCTGACCGCCAAGCTGCCCGCGCAGTACGAGACCCGGCCGTTCCAGGGCAACCGCCTGGTCAACGCGGTGATCGACCCGGAGCTGCTGCCGGGCGTCGAGGGCAAGGCGTCGATGGTCGGCGTGCCGACGACGGCGGAGAACCGCGACGCCGTGCACACCGCGTTGGTCGGCACGCTGCCGGGCGTGCGGCTGGTGGACGGCGAGCAGCTCGCGTTGTGGAGCGACACGCTCATGGACGACCTGCAGCGCGCCACGATCATCGGGCTGTCGATCGCGGCGGTGCTGGGCGGCATCGGCGCGGCGGTGGCCGCGGCCGGGTCGGTGATCGACCGCAGACGCACATTCGGCGCGTTGATCGCGGCCGGGACTCCCATTCGCGTGCTGGCTCACGCATTGCGCCGAGAAGTGATGCTGCCGGTGTTCGCCGTCACAATTGCGGCGTGCGGCGCGGGCATTGTTGTCGGCCTCGGACTGCTCACTCTGGCGCGCGGACTCGTGGGCCACGGCGAAATGCCGATCACACCGTGGGTGGTCGCTCCTGTGGCCGTCGGCATGGTGGTTGCGCTGGTGGCAGCGCTGGCGTGCGGTCCGGTACTACGTGGCATCAGCCCGCGGGATTACGCGGCCGAGTAGTTCTCGGACGGAAGTACGAGCAGGAGACCGGCCCTCAGCGCGATGTGCGCTGAGGGCCATTTTCTTAGTTTTGATTCATGACGAATGCACAGCTCGCGAGCATCCGGTGGGGCCTTTTCCTGTCGGTCGTCTTTCTGCTGCCGCAGCTGTTCTTCCGTCAGCTCACCTGGCGCAGCGCGACCATCACCGGTTATGCCTGCATGCTGTTCGCCGCGACGTTCCTGCCCATGCAGACCGTGCCGCCGCGCCAGGCCGTGCAGCTGGTGCCGTTCCAGTGGATCGCCGACACGTTCCGCCACGGGCAGATCGCGTTCGACCAGATGACGTTGAACGTGATGCTGTTCGTGCCGCTCGGCGCGATGCTGATGTTCTGGGGCCACCGGACGATCGGACAGGCCGCGCTGATCGGGTACGGCGTCTCGCTGCTGATCGAGGGCTCGCAGCTGATGTGGGCCAACCGGATCTTCGACGTCGACGACCTGATCACCAACACCACCGGCACCGCGCTCGGGTGGCTCGTCGCGTTGACCGCCGTGAAGGTCCACGCCCGCGTGCAGGCCGTCGCTCCGCGTTCACTCGCCAGCGTGAGGTAGCCAGTGGGGTCGGTGGGCCGGCTCGATCATGGCCGCCATGAAGTTCGTGGAGGCGTTCAGCATCCTCGTCGCCGTGGTCGGCCCGCCGAAGATCCTCCTGGCGTTCCTGATGGACACCGAGGGCGCCGACGCCAGGACGCGGTGGCGGGTGGCGTTCACCTCCACCGCGATCGCGCTGGGCGTCGGCCTGTTCGTGGTGGTGGCGGGACGTGGGCTGCTCTCGATCTTCCACATCAGCGAGGGCGGGCTGTACCTGGCCAGCGGCGTGATCCTGTTCGTGCACGCGCTGGACCTCGTGCTCGGGCGCAAGCAGGAGCCGACGCACGACGACACCCGCGGCACCCACGAGCTGGCCACCGCCTACTACGCGAACCCGGTGGCGCTTGGCGTACGTGTTCCTGCTCTCGGACACGAAGTCGATCGGCACGACGTTCGCCCTGGCCGGCGGGTTCGCCGCGGTGATCGCGCTCGACCTGGCCGCGATCGCGGTCCTCGGCATCGCGATGCGCTGGGTGAAGATGACCTACGCGTGGGTGCTCGTGCGAGTTCTCGGCGTGCTGCTCGCCGCGCTCGGCGTAGACCAGATCATCGAGGGCCTGATCTAGCTGGGCATTCTCGAACGTGCCGTCAGCTGGTCCGCCAGCCCAGCTCACCGGCCGTGTTGACCTCGGGGAAGCAGTGCCCGACCGCGCTGCGCGTCTCGAGTGCCGTCGCCACCTGGTCGAACATCTCCACGATGGACGTCCACTCCGGCTTGATCATCTCGGTGCGCTCCTGGTCCCACTCGACCACGCAGCCGCGCAGCAGGCCCGGCCGGAGATCGATCGCGAGCACGTCACCCGTGCCGTCGAACGCGATCGGCAGCCACTCGGGGTGGAAACCGGTCGTGGGCGAGCCCGCCTCGGTGGCGTCCGCGGTCTTGCTGGTGTGGGTGTCCCTGAGCACGAACGCGCGATCGGCGCCCAGCGGTGTGTAGAAGGGCGGCAGGATCTCGGCGTAGTGGCCTTCCTCCGTGCCGCCGTAGACGCTCCACCACATCTGCAGATCGATCGGAACCCGAAGCTCCGGCAGCGCGTCGTACCTCGGACGCAGCACGGCACGGGTGGCCGGAGCGTGCTCAGCCAGCCATGCCAGGATCCGGTTCCAGTGCTCGATCACACCCACCGCTCCATGATCTTGGCGGAACGACGGGCGAGGTACCGCTCATCGGGGCAGGATCAAGGCGAACAGGTCACTACTGGGGGATTTCAGATGGCGGAACAGGGTCTCAAAGTCGACCTCGACGCCTTGACCGGCTACGCGTCGGCGGTGAGCGGTCTGGCGAGCGAGGTGGGCGCGGTCGGCACCGGCACGCTGAACGGCACGACGTCGCTGCCGGGCGACTGCTTCGGCAAGATCGGCAACGAGGTGGGCCTCAACGCCGCGTTCCAGACCGCGGCTCAGGCGCAGATGGACGCGCTGAAGGCGGCCTCGTCCGGGCTGGCCGGCCTCGGCACCGCCGTTGCAAAGGCCCGTGAGGCGTACATCGCGCAGGAAGAAGCGCACAAGGCGTCGTTGAACAAGGCGGCGCGGGCATGAGCGTCGAGGGGCTGCTGTCGTCGTTCATCGCGCCCATGAAGGAAGACCTGGCCAAGCTGGACGGCGACACCGGCGGCGCCACGCGTGCCGGCGACGCCTTCGGCCGTGCCCAGACCGCGCTGACGGACCTGGGGTCGCGGCACTCCTCGGCCGCCACCGCCGTGCTGAACACCTGGTCCGGCGACAAGGCCAACGCATTCACCGGCCGGGTGGCCACCTTTGGCGCGGCCGCGAACACGTTGTCCGCCAACGCTTCCGCGGTCAAGACCGTGGCTTCTGGTGGTGTATCCGCCGTGACGGGCGGGCGTACCGCGATCCAGGGGCTGATCGACGAGTTCGTCGCCAAGGCAACACCTCGGCTCGCGGCCGCCGTTGCCGCGTCGTTCGTGGCCGGGCCCGGTGTGGTGCTCGCCGCGCTGGCCGATCTCGCCGGGATGGCTTCCGGTTACCAGGGCAAGACTTCCGCCGAGCTGCAGAAGGTGCGGGACCAGCTCACGCAGCTGGTCGGGCAGCTGAACGGGCTGCAGAAGCCGGATGTCGGTGCGTTGGGAGCGCTGGGCGAACCGCTCGGCGGCGACGGCGGCACGACGTCGACTGCTGGGGCCGCTGACACTCCGAAGAAGGAGTCCAGTTCGAGCTCGGGTTCCTCGGGCTCGGGTGGTGGCGGTGGTGGTGGCGGCGGCGGTGGCGGTGGCGGCGGCTCGGGTGGCGGCGGCGGTGGCGGCGGCGGTTCCGGTCCTCGGCTGCCGGTCGCGATTCCGCCCCAGCCCGGCACCGGTGTCGGCGTGAACCTGCCCGACGGCAGCAGCGCCGAGGCGCCGAACGAGACCGCGGCCAAGGCCGTGCGGAACGCGTTGTCCGCTCTGGGCACCCCGTACGTGTGGGGTGGCGCGAACCCGCCCCAGGGCACCGACTGCTCGGGTCTGACGCAGTGGGCCTACAAGAACGCCGGGTTCGACATCCCGCGGCCGGCCTCCTCGCAGGCCATGGGTGCGTCCGTGCCGCCGGACCAGCTGCTGCCCGGTGACCTCGTGGTGTGGGACGGCCACGTCGCGATGGTGATCGGCAACGGGCAGATGGTCGAGGCCGGTGACCCGGTGCAGGTCGGCAAGATCCGCACGACGAACAGCGGAATGTCGTTCTACGGCTTCTACCGCCCGACGGGCTGAAGCTTGGCCTGGGCGGTCCTGACGGCCGCCCGGACCAGTCCCTTCAAGCACGCGAAGACGAAGGTCGCGTTGTCGTAGTAGTCACGCCACAACACGACCTTCCCGTCGCGCACCACGAACGTCCCGCACACCCAGAACTCGGCCTGCCAAGCCCCGCGCCCGATGACGTCGGTCCGCTCGGTCAGCACCACGTCGCCGTTGGCCGCGATGTTGTGGATCCGCACCTCGACGTCCTGGACGACCTTGTGCATGGCGCGCAACTGCTTGGCCACCGTCGCCTTGCCGCGCGCGGGAGGCAGCGGCACGTTCTGCCAGACGACGTCGTCGGCCATGTGCGCCACGACCTGCTCGGGGTCACCGGTCTCGGTGGCTCGGAGCAACGCGACGACGACGTCCCGAGGATCAGTCATGAACCGACCCTAGCGGCGAGGTCAGTTCACGCTTTCGCGGCTTTCGCGGCCTGCGCTGCAGCCTTCAGCTCGGCGAAGTTCACGATCTGCCCGCCGGCGCCCCACGTCCCGTCAGGCTGCTCGTGGATCAACACCCACACCCGCATCGCGTCGCCCTCACCCAGCCCGGCGGCGTCGAGCACCAGCGCGGTCGCCTCCTGCACCAGCCCGGCCTTGCGCCGATCGGACAGCACACCCGTCGGCACCCGGACGTCCACCCGGAACCGCGGCGCGTCGTCCTCGCCGGTCGTCTGCGCGCCCTCGGGCAGCTCGTGCAGGTAGGTCCACGCCACCGACCGGAAGAACTCGTTGTCCGGCGCGCCCTCCCACTTCAGCAGCAGCGCGGCCAGGTCCTTCTGCACGCTCTTGCGGCCCGCGTCGGTCAGCGATCCGGCGGGAGCGGTCAGTTCGATCATCGGCACGACAGGAGCTCCGATCTATGACGACTGTTATATCCCGCGGCGGACGCTATCCTATGACGAGCGTTATAGCCAGAGAGGCACCGAATGTCCCGACAGCAGATCGTCGCCGGAGCCGCCGACATGATCCGGCGCCGCGGCCTCAACGCGACGAGCATCCGGGAGGTCGCCAAGCACGCCGGCACGCCGCTCGGCTCGACCTACCACTACTTCCCCGGTGGCAAGAACCAGCTGGCCACCGAGGCCGTGCAGTGGGCGGGCGACACTGTGCAGAAGGTGCTCGCGGCGAAGCTCCGCAAGGGACCGGTCGACGGGCTGATGGCGTTCTTCGCGCTGTGGCGGCAGATCGTCACCGAGACCGAGTTCCAGGCCGGCTGCCCGGTGCTCGCGATCGCCATCGAGGAGAACGCCGACGAAAAGGCGCTCACCGCCGCCGCCGATGCGTTCCGGACCTGGTCGGACCAGCTGAAGACCTCGTTGCAGGAACACGACGTCGACGAGCGCCGCGCACAGAGCCTCGCCCGGCTCGTCGTGGCCGCCGCGGAGGGTGCCGTCGCGATGTGCCGGGCCCAGCGCAGCGTCGAACCGCTCGACGACGTGGCGGCAGAACTGACCACGTTGGTCGAAACCGCTATCGCGGCGCATACATGATCACGGCGACACCGGCCAGGCACACGAGGGCGCCGATCACGTCGTAGCGGTCGGGGCGGAAGCCGTCGACGAGCACACCCCAGGCGAGTGAGCCGGCCACGAACACGCCGCCGTAGGCCGCGAGGATCCGGCCGAAGTGGGCGTCGGGCTGCAGCGTCGCGACGAAGCCGTAGACGCCCAGGGCGATCACGCCGCCGCCGATCCACAGCCAGCCGCGATGTTCCCGCACGCCCTGCCACACGAGCCAGGCGCCGCCGATCTCCATCAGGGCGGCGAGGGCGAACAGCACGACCGAACGCAGGATCATGCGGCACACTGTCGCAGTAGGGGGTGATCAGGTGGACGACGACGTCGAGCGCGCCGCGCGGAAGGTGCGCGATGTCGAGCAGGCCGTGTCGGAGCACGTCGCGCGCAGTGGTCCCATCACGGGACGGGCGTCCTCACCGGACGGTGCGGTGACGGTGATCGCCACGCCCGGTGGTCCGCCGCAGCAGATCGCGGTGAGCCCGGCGGCGCTGCGGATGGGGCCGCAGGGACTGGCCGCCGAGATCATGCGCATCGCCGAGAAGGCGCAGCGCAACGCGTCGAGCAGGCTGCACCAGACGCTGGAGCGGGTCGTCGACCCGCGGGAGCTGACGGAGCTGGGCTTCGCGCGCGGACAGGACGACGACGAGTTCGGGTGGCGGCGGTGAACGAAGAGCGCTTGCAGGCCACCGAACAGCTGCAGCACGACCTCGCGCGCACCGCCGAGACGGTCGAGCACCCGAACGGGCTGTGCATGGTCACGGCGTCCGCGAAGGGCGAGATCAAGGCGCTGCACCTGCACCCGGCTCTGCTGCAGCAGGGCGCGCAGGCGGTCGGCGAGGTCGTCACCGAGACCGTGCGGCTCGCGACCAACGCGGCCGTGCAGACGAGCTTCAACAAGATGGCGCTGGCACTGGGTGACGGAATGGCGATCGACGTCGAGTCCATCGCCGGCGACTCACCCTTCCGGTCGACGTGGAACCCCGTCGTGCCGCCGAAATCCGCAGCTGACGAGGCGGTCCAGGAGCGGCGGCCGAGGTCGCCGATCGTCGAGGACCCCGACGAGGACGCGTTCTTCGAGAACCCCTTTGGGCGCCGGTGATCAGCACCGTTAGGCTCGCCCACGGCATCAGGCAGGCGTGACCGGGAGGTCAGGATGGCGCAGGACATCGTCCCCATCGAGCTGGGGCTGACGCAGGGTGACGTCGTCACCCTGTGGGCACCCCGCTGGCGCGAGAAGGGCGAGGAGTGGGAGGCGTTCCTCGGCGACGAGGAGGACCTGTTCGTCTTCCCCGACGCCGCGCACCTCGCCGCCTTCGTGCGCACCGCGGAAGAGCACGACCTCACCGATCACCCCGCGTGGCCGATCGTGCCGTCGCTGGGCGTCGCGGACCTCTCGCCGGACGACAACCACCAGTTCGACCTCGTCGGCGTGCCCGAGCTGATCGCGGAGGACCCGGACACCTGGACGATCGGTGAGCTCGCCGACGTCATCGCGATCGTGCGCGCGCTCGCGGACGTGTGCGACCTGGAGAAGGTCCACGAGGTGCTCGACTCGGCGGAGGGCTTCTCGCTGCTGCCGCAGGGCACGCTGCCGTTCAGCGGCCGCGACGGCGCGAAGCTCTGGGACGAGCTGTCCGAGGTCGTCTCCGAGAAGTGGGACGAGGTCCTCGACGCGATCGACGGCGTCGTGAGCACGCCGGACGTCCCGGAGAAGGAACTCTCCGTCGCGCAGGAGGAGCTCGCCGCCCTCGAGGCCGAGACCGCCACTGCCGCCGCCGTCGACGCCGCCGGTTCGGAAGACGAGTCGGACGAGGACGAGGCCGAGCCCACCGGGTTCTGGGCAGAGGTCGGCATCGACCCGATCAAGATCATCACGTCCGCCGGCGAGTTCTACACGCTGCGCTGCTACCTCGGCGACGACCCGGTGTTCCTGGGCCGCCGCGGCAAGATCGAGGTCTTCACCTCGCAGCGCGGCCTTAGCCGGTTCGTGGCCGAGAACGACGACCACGACCTCGCCGACGTCGAGACGTGGAACGACGTCAAGGTCAAGGCCACCGCCGGCGAGCTGGACGTCGACGTGGACGACGAGAACGTCTACGTGCTGACCGGCATCGCCGAGGACATGGAGGAGGGCCCGGACTCCCTCGACCCGCAGCAGCTCGACCTGGCCGTCGAACTGTTCGAGGACGCGGGCGAGTGGGCCGGCGACGAGTCCGTGAAGGACGCGCTGGCCACGTCCGAGTCGCTGGGCTGGCTGGTGTCCTTCGTGGTGGCGCCGGACCCGACGCGGCTCGCGCCGTCCGCTCCGTACGACGCCGAGGTGGCCGCGTTCCGCGCGCTGCAGGCCTCGTTCGAGGACCGGCTGCACACCAACTGATCTGCAAACGACGAACGGCGCTTTTGTTCACCTCAGGTGGACGAAAGCGCCGTTCATCATTTAGGCGGTGAGGGCCGCGTAGCCCGGCTTGATCAGCTCGTTGATGATCGCGAGCCGCTCGTCGAACCCGATGAACGCCGACTTCATGGCGTTGATCGTGAACCACTGCAGGTCGGCCCAGCCGTAGCCGAACGTGTCGACCAGCGTGGCGAACTCGCTGGAGAGCGTGCAGTCGCTCATCAGGCGGTTGTCGGTGTTGACGGTCACGCGGAACCGCAGCTTGGCGAGCAGGCCGATCGGGTGGTCGGCGATGGTGGCGGCGGCGCCGGTCTGCAGGTTCGAGGTCGGGCACATCTCGAGCGGGATGCGGCGGTCGCGGACGTACGAGGCCAGGCGTCCCAGCTGGACGGTGCCGTCGCCGGACACCTTGATGTCGTCGACGATCCGCACGCCGTGGCCGAGACGCTCGGCGCCACAGTGCTGGATCGCCTCCCAGATGGACGGCAGGCCGAACGCCTCACCCGCGTGGATGGTGAAGTGCGCGTTCTGCTGGCGCAGGTACTCGAACGTGTCGAGGCCCCTGGTGGGAGGGAAGCCGGCCTCCGGGCCCGCGATGTCGAACCCGACGACGCCGAGGTCGCGGTAGCGGACGGCGAGCTCGGCGATGCGCAGCCAGCCCTCGTTCTGGCGCATGGCGCAGAGCAGGGTGCCGATGCGGATCTTGCGGCCGGTGGCGGCGACGCGCTGCTCGCCGATGCGGAAGCCCTCCTGGACGGCCTCGATGACCTGCTCCAGCGAGAGGCCCTTCTCGGTGTTCAGCTCGGGGGCGTAGCGGATCTCGGCGTAGACGACGCCGTCGGCGGCGAGGTCCTCGACCGCCTCGGCGGCGACGCGCACCAGCGAAGGCTCGTCCTGCATGACACCGCACGTGTGGGCAAAGCCTTCGAGGTATCGCACGAGCGACCCCGAGTTCGCGTTGTCGCGGAACCAGCCGCCGAGGACGCCCGCGTCAGTGGTGGGCAGGCCCTGGTAGCCGGAGGCATCGGCGAGTTCGATCACCGTCTGCGGGCGGAGGCCACCGTCGAGGTGGTCGTGCAGCAGCACCTTCGGCGCGCTGCGGATGGACTCCAAGGAAAGCGGCGTGGACATTGCTACACGTTACTTCAGCCGACACGCCGCTTCAGCGCTGGCCAAAATGATCTTGCTCCCGCTATGATCGTTTGCTGGCTCACAGATGTTGCCGATCCGTGATCACAACTTTCTGCAACCACGCCGAGGCTTTAGTCACCCCAAGGTAGGAACATCACCAGTCGCAACTGGCCGCTTCCGCCCAGTAACTTGGCGTTCGGAGTAATCGGGTAGCCTGTTCGGGCCAGTCGCCCGTCCGCACCCGGCCGTTTTCTGGCGGGGGTGGTACAGAGACGTCCCGTGACGCGGATAGGCTCCCGTGGTCTCCCCCTCCCCTGGACGAAGGCACTCAGCCGTGACAGAGAACAACAACTCCACGATGTCCTTCGATCGGATGCGCAACATGCTCACGCGCGCCGCGGAGATCCGTGAGAGCGAGCAGCAGCAGATCTTCGACGCGTTGGACGAGATCCACGCCCGGATGTCGCCTCTGGAGTCGCTGGGTTCGGTCCGCAAGCGCCTGTCGGAGCTGCCGGACCGCACCGAGGTCAGCGTTCTCGCGGAGCGGCTGGACGAAGCTCTCGCCAAGCTGGAGGCCCAGGACAACGCCGTCGCCGACATCGGTCGCGCGGTCGACGCCCTGGTGGACAAGCTCGCCAAGCCCTTCGCCCAGCTGGACGGCCGTCTCGACGGCGTCGCCGGCCGCTTCGAGGGTGTCGCGGGCCGCATGGACGGTCTCGAGGACAAGCTCGCGAGCATCCACAAGCGCATCGACGACCTCGACGGTCACCTCGACAAGCAGGACGGCAAGGTCGACGCGATCCCGGGCGCGGTCACCAACCCGCTGCGCGAGCGCATCGAGGCCCTCGAAGCCGCACTGCGCGGCCGCCTCGACGAGGTCGACGAGGGCGTGCACGAGCACCTCGACGGCACCCGCGAGGCCCTGCAGAAGATCCTCGCCGACTCCTTCTCCGGCATCCACGGCCGCGCCGACGAGCAGCGCGACGCCCTGGCCGCCGCCCGCGCCGACCTGGCCGCCGCCGTCGCCGACAGCCGCGCCGAGCTCGTCAACGCGGTGACCGACCGCCACAACCAGCTGGCCTCCGCCCTCGCCGAGACCCGCTCCGAGCTGTCCGGCGCCGTGGCGGACTCCCGCAACTCGCTGGCCGGCTCGGTCACCGAGACCCGCGACTCGCTGGCGTCGTCGCTGGCCGAGACCCGCACCGAGCTCGCCTCCGCCGTCGCCGACACCCGCGAGGCCGTCAACGGCAAGCTGGACGAGGCCCGCACCGCCCTGTACGCGGCGATCGAACAGTCCCGCGACCAGGTCGACGCAGCCGACCGCCTGGAGGCCCTCGCCGGCCGCCTGGAGCAGGTCACGTCGAAGCTCGACACGATGACCGACCGCCTGGACAAGGTCGAGGACGACTTCGCCACCCGCATCGCCGAGCTCGGCGGCTCGGTCGACGCCAGCCTCACCAAGGTCGCCGAGACCGTCGGCGCCCGCCCGGACACCGACGCCCTGCAGTCCCTGGTCCGCAAGTCGAACCAGGAGTCCGAACTGCGCATCGGCGGCCAGCTGGACGAGGCCATGGCCACCTTCGCCGAGCTCATCCTCGGCGGCGGCTCGCCCACGCCTCCCCCGCCGCCCACCGCCCTGCCGCGGCCGCAGCGCCGGACCCGCAAGAACGGTCCGAAGCCGGCCAACGGCGGCAAGGACATGGACGACGACGATCTGGCGCAGGAAGGCGCCTGATCGCGCTTGACCACGAAGAACGGCCCCGGAGCTGCACAGCTCCGGGGCCGTTGTCGTTCACCTGACGCAGTCAGCCGCGGATCGTGTCGATCACCAACGGCGACCGCTCCACAGCGGAGTCCGAGACCTCGTAAGCACCTTCCAACGCCTGCAGGGCACCGTCGATCGCCTCCGGGGTGTCGGTGTACAGCTCCAGCAACGGCTGCCCGGCCTCCACCACATCCCCTGGCTTGGCCAGGCACATCACGCCGGCACCGGCCTGCACCGGATCCTCCTTGCGCGCCCGCCCGGCCCCAAGACGCCAAGCAGCCACCCCAACGCCGTAAGCGTCCAAAGTGGACAGCACGCCGGAAGCAGGTGCCTCGACGACGTGGCGATGTGCCGCGACCGGCAACGGAGCCTCCGGATCGCCGCCCTGAGCCCGAATCATCCGAGCCCACGTCTCGTAAGCCTCACCAGAAGCCAGCACCGCAGCCGGGTCAGCGGAAATCCCAGCCAGGGCAAGCATTTCCGAGGCCAGCGCCACGGTCAGCTCGACCACGTCGGCAGGCCCGCCACCGCGCAAAACGTCAACGGACTCGGCCACCTCGACCGCGTTGCCGACGGCCGCGCCCAACGGCACCGACATGTCGGTCAACAAAGCCGAAATCCGCACGCCGTGCTCGACACCGATCGCCACCAGCGCCTCGGCCAAAGCACGTGCGGAGGCCAAATCCTTCATGAAGGCACCAGAACCGACCTTCACGTCGAGAACCAGCGACTCGGCCCCCTCCGCGATCTTCTTCGACATGATCGAAGACGCGATCAGCGGAATCGCCTCAACGGTCCCGGTGACGTCCCGCAACGCGTAGAGCTTCCGGTCCGCCGGAGCAAGTCCTTCGGTAGCAGCGCAAACGACCGCACCGACCGAAGAGAGCTGAGCAAGAATCTCCGAAGTGGACAGTGCGGCTCGCCAGCCGGGGATCGACTCCAGCTTGTCCAGCGTCCCACCGGTGTGGCCGAGACCGCGTCCGGACAGCTGCGGCACCGCGGCACCGCAAGCCGCGACCAGGGGCGCCAGCGGCAGCGTGATCTTGTCGCCCACGCCACCGGTCGAGTGCTTGTCCACGGTCGGGCGGGAAACGTGCAACGACAGCCGCTCGCCGGACGAGATCATCGCCTGCGTCCAGCGCGCGGTCTCCGCCGAGGTCATGCCGTTGAAGAAGATCGCCATCGCCAGCGCGGACATCTGCTCGTCCGCCACGACGCCGCGCGTGTACGCGTCGATGACCCAGTCGATCTCCGCGTCGGACAGCACCCGTCCGTCGCGCTTGGCGCGAATGACGTCCACAGCCGAGAAACTCATGGCAGGTCCTCCGGTCCGAACGCGTCGAGCAGCACCTCGGTCATCGGCAACGGCCCGCGCGCGGTGTCGACCAGGCACTCACGCCCGCCGAACTCGTAGATCACCTGACGGCAGCGGCCGCACGGCATCAGCAGTTCGCCGCTACCAGAACGACACGCGACCGCGACCAACCGACCGCCGCCGGTCAGCCGCAGCTGGCCGACCATGGTGCATTCAGCGCACAAGCCGAGGCCGTACGAAGCGTTCTCGACGTTGCACCCGACGATGATGCGGCCGTCGTCGCACAGAGCGGCGGCACCGACCTGAAGCCCCGAGTACGGGCAGTGGGCGAACGACGCCGCTTCCACTGCCCGTGCCCTGAGCAGGTCCCAGTCGATCTCAGCCACGCCGGTAGACCAGACCGTCGGCGGCCGGCATGCGCAACCGCTGCGACGCCACGGCCAGCACGGCCAGCGTCACCATGTGCGGGGCGTACGAGACGAACTCGCCGGGGATCTCGTCGAGGCTGATGTACAGCAGATACAGCAGCACTGCCACGACGATCGCCGCCGCCGCCGAGAACCACTTACGTCGGATCAGCTGCCACACGACGATGACGCCGAGCAGCAGCACCACGCCGTAGACCAGCGCCAGCACCGTTTCACCGCCCGAACGCAGCTGCAGGCCGTCGGCGTAACCGAACAGCGCCGCGCCACCCAGCAGGCCACCAGGCCGCCAGTTGCCGAAGATCATCGCGGCCAGACCGATGAAGCCGCGGCCGCCGGTCTGACCCTCCAGATAGGACAGCTGACCGGGGTTCAACACCAGTGCCGCGCCACCGAGACCGGCGAGGCCACCCGAGACGATCACGGCCACGTACTTGTGGAAGTAGACCTTCACACCGAGCGAGTCGGCGGCGTGCGGGTTCTCGCCGACCGAGCGCAGGCGCAGGCCGAAGCGGGTGCGCCAGAGCAGGTAGTACGAGAGCGGCACCAGCAGGATCGTCAGCAGCATCAACGGCGAGACGCCGGTGACCAGGCCGCGCAGGATGCCTGCGACGTCGGAGATGAAGAGGCGCTGACCGGCCTCCAGCTCACCGAGCCAGTCCGCGAGGCCCGCCGCCGAGTACGTGTCGAACGGCTGGACCGGCGGCGACTGCCTGGGGTTGTTCGACAGCGGCTGGAACAGCAGCGTCGACAGGTACTTCGTGAGACCGGCGCCGAGCAGGTTGATGGCCACACCGGAGACGATGTGGTTGACGCCGAACGTCACCGTGGCGATCGCGTGCAGCAGGCCGCCCAGCGAACCGAAGACGACCGCTGCGACCAGAGCCGCCCACGGGCCCCACTGGTAGCCGGCCCACGCCGCTCCCCAGGTGCCCATGATCATCATGCCTTCGAGGCCGATGTTGACCACGCCCGCGCGTTCCGCCCACAGGCCGCCGAGACCGGCGAGCAGGATCGGCAGCATCAGCCGGACCGCGGTCTGGGTCGTGCCGGACGAGGTGAGCTGCGGGAAGCCGGTCTGCATCGAGGTGATCGACAGCAACGCGATGGCGCCGGCGACACCGATCATCGCGACGGCCCAGCCGGGCACCTTGCGCTTGCGCGGCGCCGCCGGGACGTGGGGCTTCTCCTCCATCGTCGTGATCACGCGGCACCTCCGACAGTTCCGAGCTCACGGCCGACGCGGCGCTGTTCCGCGGCCAGTTCGACGCGGCGGACCACCTCGTACGCGACGACGACCGACAGGACGATCGAGCCCTGCATGATGGTGACGATCTCCCTTGGCACACCGACGTTGTCGAGCGCGAGGCCCGACTTGTCGAGGAACGCCCACAGCAGCGCGCCGAACGCGATGCCGCCGGGGTGGTTGCGGCCGAGCAGCGCGATCGCGATGCCCGAGAAGCCGATGCCCGCGGTGAAGTTGAGGCTGAACGTGTGGTCGCGGCCGAGCAGTTCCGGCAGCGAGATGAGGCCCGCGATGGCGCCCGAGAGCAGCATCGAGACCAGCACCATCTTCTTGGCGTTGACGCCACCGGCGGATGCGGCGGTCGACGACTCGCCGGACGCGCGCAGCTCGAAGCCGAACCTGGTGCGGTTCATCATGATCCAGTAGCCGACGCCCAGTGCGATGGCCACGAAGATGAAGCCGAACATCGTGCCGCCGCCACCGAACGAGATGCCGGGCATCCAGCCGCTCTCCGGGATCTCCGCGGTGCGGATGTTGTTGCCCCGCAGCTCACCGAAGACGTCGCGGCGGATCAGGTAGGCGGACAGGCCGATCGCCAGGCCGTTCATCATGATCGTCGAGATGACCTCGTTGACGCCCCGGGTCACCTTGAGGATCGCGGGGATCGCGGCCCAGGCGGCACCGGCGAGCGCGGCCGCGATGATGATCACCAGCGTGTGGATGCCCGGTGGCAGCGCGATCGAGCCGCCGACGACCGCGGCGATGACGGCAGCGACGCGGTACTGGCCCTCGACACCGATGTTGAACAGGTTCATCTGGAACCCGATCGCCACCGCGAGCGCCGCGATGTAGTAGATGCCCGTCGAGTTGATGATGTCGACGAGCGTCGTGCCCTTGCCGACCTGGCTCACCATCGCGCCGAACGCGTTGAGCGGGTTCGCGCCCGAGATCACGAGCGCCACACCGCACAGCAGCATGGAGAAGACGATCGCCAACGCGGGCGGCAGGAGTTTGCCGCGCAGGTGTCCCATCAGTTCTCGCCTTCCTCAACCACCGCGGTCTCCTGGACGGCGGCGCTCGTGCTGCCCGCACCCGTCATCGCACTGCCGAGGTCCTCGGGCGTCACGGTGTTCGGGTCGGCGTCGGCCACCAGGCGTCCGCGCAGCATGACCTTGATCGTGTCCGACAGGCCGATCAGCTCGTCCAGGTCGGCGGAGATCAGCAGCACGGCGAGGCCTGCGGCACGGGCGCGCTTGATCTCGTCCCAGATCAACGCCTGCGCACCGACGTCGACGCCACGGGTCGGGTGCGACGCGATGAGCAGCACCGGCTCGCCGGACAGTTCGCGGCCGACGACGAGCTTCTGCTGGTTGCCACCGGACAGCGCGGCCGCCGGCACGTCGATGCCGGGCGTGCGGACGTCGAAGTCGGTGACGATCCGCTCGGTGTCCTGCTTGGCGCCGTCGATGTCGAGCCAGACGCCCTTGGCCGTCGGCTTGCGGGTCTGGTAGCCGAGGATCCGGTTGTACCAAAGGGGTTGCGTGAGCAGCAGGCCGTGGCGGTGGCGGTCCTCCGGGATGTAGCCGATGCCCGCCTCGCGCCGGGCGAGTGTGCCCAGCTTGGTGAGGTCCTTGTCCTGCAACGTGATCGTGCCGCTGCCGGCCTTGCGCATGCCCATGATCGTCTCGACGAGCTCGGTCTGGCCGTTGCCCTCGACACCGGCGACACCGACGACCTCGCCGGAGCGGACCACCAGGTCGACATCGTCGAGGATCGGCCGCGAGCCGTCCGGGGTGAGCAGCTTGAGGCCCTTGACGTCCAGCACGACCGTGTCGGTGACGGTGGACTCGCGGGTCTCCGGGCTGGGCAGCTCGCTGCCGACCATCATCTCGGCGAGCTGGCGCGACGACACGGTCTTCGGGTCCGCGCTGCCGACGGTCGTGCCGCGGCGGATCACCGTGACCGAGTCCGCGATCGCGCGGACCTCGTCGAGCTTGTGCGAGATGAACAGGAACGTGTAGCCCTGCTCCTGCATGCCGCGGACGGTGTCGAAGAGCTCGTTGACCTCCTGCGGCACGAGCACGGCGGTCGGCTCGTCCAGGATGATCACCTTGGCGCCGCGGTAGAGCACCTTGAGGATCTCGACGCGCTGCCGGTCCGCGACGCCGAGCTGCTCGACGAGCACGCCGGGGTCGACGTTGAGGCCGGTCTTGCCGGAGAGCTCGATGATGCGCTTGCGGGCCTTCTGACCGATGCCGTGCAACGCCTCCGCGCCCAGGACCACGTTCTCCTGCACGGTGAGGTTGTCGGCGAGCATGAAGTGCTGGTGCACCATGCCGATGCCGGCCTTGATGGCGTCCGACGGGGTGCGGAACCGCACCTGCTCGCCGTTCACCTCGATGGTGCCCTCGTCCGGCGCCTGCATGCCGTAGAGGATCTTCATCAGGGTCGACTTGCCCGCGCCGTTCTCACCGCACAGGGCATGTACCTCGCCACGGCGGACGGTCAGGTGGACGTCGCTGTTGGCGACCACACCGGGGAATCGCTTGGTGATGCCGGTGAGCACCACCGCAGGGGGATCGTCCGTCCGTACGGACGTGGGACTGCTCATCGTCGAGTGCTCCTCCTACCACGCACCAGGCCCTGTGAGGTCTGTCCTCACAGGGCCCGGAGCGTGCTGTGGCTTTCGGACTTACGGCTTGTCCTTGACCTGGATCTTGCCCTCGATGATCTGGGCCTTGTAGCCCTCGAGGATGCCCTGCAGCTTCGCGTCGATCTTGCCACCCGACGTGGCGTAGCCGACACCGTTGACCTTCAGGTTGAAGACCTTCGGCAGCGACGCGAGGTCGTTCTTGGCGACGGCCCTGATGAAGTCGTAGACCGCGACGTCGACACGCTTGAGCATGGACGACACGATGACGTCCTTGGTGTCGGCGACGGTCGCCTGGTTGTACTGGTCGGAGTCGACACCGATCGCCAGCACGCCGGCCTGCTTGGCGGCCGAGAAGATGCCCTTACCGGAGGCACCGGCGGCCTGGTAGATCACGTCGGCGCCCTTGTCGATCTGGCCCTTGGCTGCTTCCTGGCCCTTCGGCGCGTCCTGGAAGCCCGTGAAGTCACCGGCCGGGGTGATGTACTTCTTCTCGACCTTGACCTTCGGCGCGGCGGCCGTCGCACCCTGCACGTAGCCGGCCTCGAACTTCTGGATCAGCGGGATCTCGACGCCGCCGACGAAGCCCACGTGGCACTTCTTGCTCTGGTACGCGGCGATGACACCGGCCAGGAAGGAGCCCTCCTGCTCGGCGAACAGCAGCGGCGTCACGTTGGTCGCGCCCTCGACGACGGAGTCGACCAGGCCGAACTTGACGTTCGGGAACTGCGGCGCGACGACCTTCAGCGACTCGGCGTAGGCGAAGCCGACACCGATGATCGGGTTGAAGCCCTCGGACGCGAGCTGGCGCAGACGGGTCTGCTTGGCCGACTCGTCCTCGTTCGGGGCGGCGGAGAGCTCGCGCGTGTTCTCCTTCTTGACGCCCATGTCCGCGATGGCCTTGTCCAGACCGGCGGCGGCGGAGTCGTTGAACGACGCGTCGCCACGACCACCGATGTCGTAGGCCAGACCGATCTTCAGCGCGCTCGCGTCCACCTTGTCACCAGCGGCAGCGCTGGTGTTCGAGGTGGCCGGCGCGGGGGGAGGCGTGGCGAACTCGCACGCGGCACCACTGCCGGTGTTCGAGTTGTTGCTACCGCCACCCGAGTCCTTCGCACAGGCGGCCATAGTCATCACGCTGGTCAACGCGATCGCGGCGACCGCGACACCACGCATACGACGACGCACGGCTCGTCTCCTCCCTGAGGTTCCTCCCCAACGACGTTGTTGGGTTCTAGACGGCGCACCGTACCTCTTAGTAACCAACCTCGTTGCGGCCAGCACCTACAAAGACCCCTATCGGTTACGCATTCGACGCTTTGGCCGTACGAGTGGTGATCATTCGTGTTCGGCGCGTGGTGAAACGTCCTCTTCGGCCGCTTCCCCGTCCTGATCGTCGTCCAAACGGCGCAGTTCCGCGCGCTGACTCCAGCGCTCCAGCGCCGACGACATGCCGGCGACGGGCCCGCCCGGCGGTAGCTCCCTCCCCATGGGCCAAGGATGAGCCGGAACGCTCACGCGGCACTGACTCGGGGATGTCAGTCGCTTGACCGCCGCTGACCTGCGCTTCGACGATCAACGAAATTTCTTCGCGGAGACGTTGAACCGTCTGCGGGGTCATCGTCGTGTAGAGGGTGGCAAGTGCCCTTGCCACTGACGGCGGCCCGGACCAAGGCGGAGGTCCAGGCCGCCGTCCTTCGTTTTCCCGGTACATGCGCACCATTTGTGGCGTGGACCGCATTTCAGGATCGATCAAGACCGCTTGGGCGATCGACAGCGTGTCTCATCGATCACAGAGCGGGTGCGCCTGCTGGGTCGGCTCCAACGTGCGGGACTAGCATTTCCCGGTCATGGTCGGAAGGAACTGTTCGCCGACCACCACCACTGACGTTGGAGGCCGCGGCGCATGACCAGCGCAGGCGCACCCGAGCGGTCGGGCACCACCCGTGGGGGTGGGACGCTCTACCGCGGTGATCTGGGCATGTGGTCCTGGGTCGCCCACCGGATCACCGGTGTCCTCACGTTCTTCTTCCTCTTCACCCACGTGCTCGACACGGCGCTCGTGCGCGTGTCCCCGAACGCGTACGACGCGGTGATCGAGACCTACAAGAACCCGGTCGTGAACCTCTTCGAGGTCGGCCTCGTCGGCGCGGTGCTCTACCACGCGCTCAACGGCATCCGGGTCATGCTGGTCGACTTCTGGGAGAAGGGCGCCAAGTACCAGCGGGTCATGCTCTGGACCGTGCTCGGCGTGTGGATCGCCGTGATGATCCCCGGCGCCTACTTCATGCTGGTGCGCACGATCTCCGAGCTGGTTGGGGGCCACTGACCATGTCGCTCGCACTCGACAAGCCCCGCCAGCCGCGCCGCCCCGCGGCCCGTCGCAGCAACGGTGAGCTCTACAGCTGGCTGTTCATGCGCCTGTCCGGGCTGCTGCTCGTGATCCTGGTGCTGGGCCACCTGTTCATCATGAACATCCTCGACGGTGGCATCCACCGCATCAACTTCGGTTTCGTCGCCGGCCGCTGGGCATCGCCGTTCTGGCAGTTCTGGGACCTCGCGATGCTGTGGCTCGCGCAGATCCACGGCGGCAACGGCGTGCGGACGATCATCAACGACTACGCCCGCAAGGACACCACCCGGTTCTGGTTGAAGATGCTGCTCTACGTCTCGATGGTGCTGATCGTCTCGCTCGGCACGTTCGTGATCTTCACCTTCGACCCGAACATCTCGAACTGACCCGCGCGGGGAGCCCACCACAATGCAGTTCCACAAGTACGACGTAGTCATCATCGGCGCTGGTGGTGCCGGCATGCGCGCGGCCATCGAGTCCGGCCAGCGCGCCCGCACCGCAGTGCTCACCAAGCTCTACCCCACGCGTTCGCACACCGGCGCGGCCCAGGGCGGCATGTGCGCCGCCCTCGCCAACGTCGAGGAGGACAACTGGGAGTGGCACACCTTCGACACGATCAAGGGCGGCGACTACCTGGTCGACCAGGACGCCGCCGAGATCATGGCGAAGGAAGCGATCGACGCCGTTCTCGACCTCGAGAAGATGGGCCTGCCGTTCAACCGCACGCCCGAGGGCAAGATCGACCAGCGCCGGTTCGGCGGCCACACGCGCAACCACGGTGAAGCCGCCGTGCGCCGCGCCTGCTACGCCGCGGACCGCACCGGCCACATGATCCTGCAGACGCTGTACCAGAACTGCGTCAAGCACGGCATCGAGTTCTTCAACGAGTTCTACGTGCTCGACATCTGCCTGACCGAGACGGAGAACGGCCCGGTCTGCACCGGCGCCGTCGCCTACGAGCTCGCGACCGGCGAGATCCACGTCTTCCAGGCCAAGTCCGTCGTGTTCGCGACCGGTGGTTTCGGCAAGGTCTTCAAGACCACGTCGAACGCCCACACGCTGACCGGCGACGGCATGGGCATCGTCTTCCGCAAGGGCCTGCCCCTGGAGGACATGGAGTTCTACCAGTTCCACCCGACGGGCCTCGCCGGTCTCGGCATCCTGCTGACCGAGGGTGCTCGCGGCGAGGGCGCGATCCTGCGCAACGCCTCGGGTGAGCGGTTCATGGAGCGCTACGCCCCGACCATCAAGGACCTGGCTCCGCGCGACATCGTGGCCCGCTCGATGGCCCTCGAGGTGCTGGAAGGCCGTGGCGCCGGCCCGAACAAGGACTACGTGCTGCTGGACTGCACGCACCTCGGTGCCGAGGTGCTGGAGACCAAGCTGCCGGACATCACCGAGTTCGCGCGCACCTACCTGGCCGTCGACCCGGTCGTCGAGCCCGTCCCGGTGTACCCGACCGCGCACTACGCGATGGGCGGCATCCCGACGAACATCCACGGCGAAGTGCTGCGGGACAACGACAACGTCGTTCCGGGCCTCTACGCCGCCGGTGAGTGCGCCTGCGTGTCGGTGCACGGCGCGAACCGCCTCGGCACCAACTCGCTGCTGGACATCAACGTGTTCGGCCGCCGCGCGGGCATCGCCGCCGCGGAGTACGCGCTGTCCCGCGACGAGCACGTCGACCTGCCGCCGAACCCGGCTGCGTCGGTCGAGGCACAGGTCGCGCTGGCGCTGTCCGAGCACGGCCAGGAGCGCGTGGCGGACATCCGCACCGAGCTGCAGGCCACCATGGACGCCAACGCGTCCGTGTACCGCACCGAGGACACGCTGAAGCAGGCGCTGCACGACGTGCAGGCGCTGAAGGAGCGCTACGCCCACATCTCCGTGCAGGACAAGGGCAAGCGCTTCAACACGGACCTGCTGGAGGCCGTCGAGCTCGGCTTCCTGCTGGAGCTGGCCGAGGTGCTGGTCGTCGGCGCGTTGGCGCGCAAGGAGTCCCGCGGCGGCCACGCCCGCGAGGACTACCCGAACCGCGACGACACGAACTTCATGCGCCACAGCATGTTCTACAAGCAGGGCGACGGTCTGGCCGCGGACATCCGCCTCGACTACAAGCCCGTCACCTTTACCCGGTACAAGCCGATGGAGCGCAAGTACTGATGACCGCCACCACCGAAACTGCTGCCGGCTCGCGCGGCGCTCAGCCCCCGGTTCCGGACGGCGCTGTCACGGTCACCGTGAAGATCCGCCGGTTCAACCCGGAGTTCGACGACGAACCGCGCTGGGACTCGTTCGACATCCCGGCACTCCCGTCGGACCGCGTGCTGAACCTGCTCCACTACATCAAGTGGTACGTGGACGGCACGCTGACCTTCCGGCGTTCCTGCGCCCACGGCATCTGCGGCTCGGACGCCATGCGCATCAACGGCGTCAACCGCCTGGCGTGCAAGGTCCTGCTGAAGGACCTGCTGCAGAAGGGCGACAAGCAGACCACGATCACCATCGAGCCCATCAAGGGCCTGCCGGTGAACAAGGACCTGCTCGTCGACATGGAGCCGTTCTTCGAGGCGTTCCGCGCGGTCAAGCCGTACCTCGTGACCTACGGCAACGAGCCGACGCGCGAGCGGATCCAGTCCGTCGCCGACCGCGAGCGCTTCGACGACACCACGAAGTGCATCCTGTGCGCCTGCTGCACCACGTCGTGCCCGGTGTACTGGACCGAGGGCTCGTACTTCGGCCCGGCGGCGATCGTGAACGCGCACCGGTTCATCTTCGACTCGCGGGACGAGGGCGCTGAGGAGCGGCTCGACATCCTCAACGACGTCGACGGCGTGTGGCGGTGCCGGACCACGTTCAACTGCACCGACGCCTGCCCGCGTGGCATCCAGGTCACCAAGGCGATCCAGGAAGTGAAGCGCGCGCTGCTGTTCAAGCGCGTCTGATTCGGTTTCTGTTCGCGGCGCCGCGTTCCCGTTGGGGGCGCGGCGCTTTCGCGTTCTACAGCGACTGCGGGAAGTGCAGCAGTCCGGTCGGGTCGTAGTGCCGCTTGATCTCCTTGAGGCGGGCCAGGTTCTCACCGTGGTAGGCGGTGAGCGGGTCGGCCAGGTGGAGGTCGGGGAAGTTCGGGTAGACGCCGCCGGACGCGTGCTCGTGCAGTTGAGCCCACGTCTGGTGGACCCAGTCCGCGTCGGCGCTGACGTGCTCGACCAGAAACCGTTCGCTGCGGTGGGCGAACGCCGTCGCTGCTCGGCTGGTTCGGTTGTAGGCGCCGCCCATCGGCGTGAAGTTGAGCTCCCGGCCCGGTCCGAGGTCGTCGAGTGCCAGTACCGCGCGGCGGAAGAAGTGGGACCTGCTGAGCACCGGTCCCGGGTCGAGCTCGCCCAGTTCGTCGAAGGACTGCTTGAGCTCGAAGTAGGGCATGGTGCGGATGTCGCTGGTGGCCGGTGCCAGGTCGAGGAAGTCGTCGGGCCGGCCGGTCCCGAACACGGTCGCTCCCCGCGCATCGATCTTGAGGTTCGCGCTGAGCTCGTCCGGTGCGTCGGGCGCGATCTCCTGCCACTTCTGCAGGACGTCCGCTGCTCTGCTGCTCGGCCAGGTCAGCACGAACCTCGTCGCGAGTTGTTCCGGCACCGGGTCGAAGACGAGCTTCGTGACGACACCGAACTGGCCGCCGCCCGCGCCTCTGAGCGCCCAGAAGAGGTCGGGTTCGCGGTCGTGCGCGCAGTCGACGATCCGACTGTCGGGCAGGACGACCTGGGCCGCGCGCAACCGGTCCGACGTCAGGCCGTACCGGCGGCCGAGCAGCCCGAGCCCGCCGCCGAGGGTGAGCCCGGCGATGCCGACTGTGGGACCGCATCCTGCCGGGAGGGTCAGGCCGTGCCGGTGCAGGCCTCCGTACACCTCGGCGAGTTTCGCGCCGGCACCGATCGTGGCCGTCCCGTCGTGCACCGACACGTCGTTCATGGGGCTGAGGTCGAGGACGATCCCGGTGGTGGAACTGCGTCCGGCGAAGCAGTGGCCGCCGCCGCGTGGGGTCACGTGGATGCCTGACTCTCTTGCGTAAGCCAGGGCGTTCGACACGTCGTCGGGGGTGAAGCAGCGCACCACCGCTCGAGGACGGATGTGGTGATAGTTCGGCAAAGCCGGGGTGCGGGCTCGTTCGTAGTCCGGGTTGCCGGCTTCGAGGACTTCGCCGGTCAGGTCGGTCATCGCACCTCCACAATGCGAAACGGCCCCAGCGCACGTGCGCTGGGGCCGTCGTCGTCGAGCTCTCAGATGCCCTGTGCCGCCTGCGCGGCCTGGCGGCGTGCCCGTGCCGCCTTGGCCCGCTTGTTGCGGATGTAGAGGAACACAGCGGCCAGCAGACCGATGCCCGCGGCGGCTGTGATCGGGAGGCCGACCGTGCCGAACGCGGTGGGCGTCGGGCGGCCAGAGGCGGAGTCGCCGGCTGCCGCGTCGTCCGGGGTGTTGCTGTCCTGGGTGGGGACGACCTTCGGCTTGGGCTGCGGGGCGCCGTCGACGAGCTTGCCGACGCCGCCGGGGCCCATGCCGAAGCCGTAGTCGAGCAGCTTCGCGGCCTGGGCGGTGATGTGCGTGGGCTGTTGCTGGCCGCGCAGCAGCACCACGACGAGGCGGCGGCCGTTGCGTTCGGCTGCGCCCACGTAGGTGTGCAGGGAGTCGTCCGTGTAGCCGGACTTGCCGCCGATCGCGCCCACGTAGTTGTTCAGCAGGCGGTTGTCGTTCGTCAGCATGATCGTGCCGCCGTTGCGGCCGGGGAACTGCGCCTGCTTCAGCTTGATGGCGTTCGCGAACTCCTCGTACTTCATCGCGCCGCGGAAGATCAGGGCGACGTCGTAGGCCGAGGTGCTGGTGCCGGGGGCGTCGAGGCCCGACGGGGTCACGGCGCGGGTGTCGAGGGCGCCGAGCTCCTTCGCCATGGCGTTCATCTTGCGCAGCGCGTTCGGCACGCCGCCGAGCTGCCGGGCGAGCGTGTGCGCCACGTCGTTGCCGGACGTGAGCAGCAGGCCGTGCAGCAGCTGGCGCACCGTGTACTGGCCGCCATCCTTGAGGCCGACGCAGGTGCACTCCTGCTGCGTGTCCTCTGCGGAGGCGGTGACGACCATGTCGCCGCGCAGTTCCTTGGCGACGACCATCGCGAGCAGCACCTTGATGACGCTCGCCGGACGCTGCCGGCCGTGCGGGTCGTACGCGGCGATGACGGCGCCGCTGTCCATGTCCGCGAGCATCCACGACACGGCCGTGATGCCGCTCGGGGGCTGCGCCTGGTTCGGCGGCAGGATCAGGCCGCACTCGCCCAGCCGGTCACCACCGACCGGCTTCTCCGGCACCTCGAGCGGGGTCGGCGCCTTCTGACCGGGCGCCGGCTGCTCGGACGTGTCCACCGGGGGCGGCGGCGTCTCGCGGTTCGCGCACTGAGCCGCGCCGGCGGCCTGCTGTGCGGTGCCGGTCGGTGCGGCGAACGCGGCTGTGGCCGTTGCTAGGACCAGGGCGACGATGAGCCGTTTGGTGAAGGGCACGGCTCCAGGCTATCCACCCCCGTTTAGCGGCTTGCACGCACCACGTCTGATACTGGTGAACGTGAAGCTCTCGCGCCCGATGTCACTCTTCCTGGTGGCTTTCGGTGTGTGGTCGTGGGTGATCTGGCCCACGTTCCTGACAAACATCTGGAAAGACCCACGTTCGTTCAGCGACGGACCAACCCCGTTCTTCACGGTGCACCTGGTGCTCGTGATCGTCTCGCTCGTGCTCGGCACCGTCATCGGCGTGCTGGGTGTGCGAGGCTTCCTGGCCACTCGACGTCGATAGGAAAACGCTGTGGAGTTCGTACGCCTGTTGCTGGTGTTCCTGCACCTGCTGGGCATGGGCATGCTCGTCGCGATGATCATGTTGCAGGCCAAGGCCGGCAAGGACGCGCCGGTCAACAAGGGCTGGCTGCACGGCGCGGCGCTGCAGCTGCTGACTGGTGTCGCGCTGGTCGGCATCGACCCGCTGGTCGACTCGGTGAAGTACGACCACATCAAGATCGGCGTCAAGCTGCTGGTCGTCGTGGCCATCGCCGCCGTCGTGGCGATCAACGTGAACAAGCCCAAGGCCCCGTCCTGGCTGATGCCGACCGCCGCGTCGCTGGTCGTGCTGAACGTGGGCATCGCGGTCTTCTGGACCTGATCGGGCGATGTCGCGCGCACTCGTGGGTGACGTCTGCCTGCTGCGCGCGCGACGCACCGTGCGTGGGCGAACCATCGTGCCATGTCACGTATCGCCTATATCGGTGTGCTCACCGCCGGAGCGGTGTTGACGATCGTCGCGCTGCATGGTGCCGGCCCGGAGGCTGAGGCCTCCGGGGATGGCCGGGTGTGCGCCGCTGCGTGGTGCCCGAAAGAACGTCCAGGATGGCGCACGCCCAAGCCAAGAGGTGACGAACCTCCCAGCTCGACCACGTCAACGACCACCACCACGACGACGCCGTGCACGACCACGTCGACGTCCACCTACACGAAGCCGTCGACGACCACCTCGACCAAGACGACCTCGTCCACAACGTCTTCGACGACCACGTCCACGTCGTCGACCACGTCGTCAACCACAACGACTCCGCCGGTCACGACGACGACCACTCCGCCGACGTCGAAGCCCCCGACGTCGACCAAACCGGTCGCGAAACCCCCGCGGCACCAGGACAACCGCCTGGCCAACACGGGCGCTTCGATCGGCTGGCTGGTGCCGCTCGGCGTGCTCCTCGCCATCGCGGGCGTGCTCCTGCTGGTGCTCGACCGCGTCAGGCACAGCTACCGGCGCTGAGGCGGCAAAAGTTGTCGGTGGTGCTCGTCACACTGGTTCCGTGCTCATCGAACACCTGCGCGAACGCAGCGATCTCGGAGTCATCAGCGCCACCACCCTTCGCTCGCTGGGGGTCGCCAACCCCTGGCGCCGTTGCGAGCCCGGCGGGCCGTGGCAGCGCATGCACCCAGGCGTGGTGCTGCTGCACAACGGCCCGCCGACGCGCGACCAACAGGTCACCGCGGCCCTGCTGCGCGCAGGCCCAGGCGCCGTGCTCACCGGCGCGGAAGCCTGCCGCCGCCACGGCCTGCCCGCCTCCGGCACCGAGATCCACGTGCTCGTGCCGGGCAGAGGCGTCGGCTCGGACCAACTGGTGGTGGAACGCGCCTCCCCGATGCCGCCTTCCTGCGACGTGGGCGGGTTCCCCGTCGTGTCCGCGGCACGAGCCGTGGTCGACGCATGCCGCCACCTCCGCTCCGCCGACGCGGCCACGGCCCTGGTCGCGGCGGCCATCCAACGAGGCCGCTGCACACCTTCAAGCCTCGCCGCAGAAGCCCGCACCAACCGCTACGGCACCAAGCTGGTCCGCTCCGTCCTGAAGGAGCTGGTCAGGGCGCAATCGGTGGCCGAGCGCGACGCCCGCCACCTGTCCCGCCGGATCCGCCTGACCACACCGCACTGGAACGTCACGATCGCCGACTCCGACGGCCTGATCATCGGCAGACCGGACGCCTGGTTCGACGACGTGGGCCTCGCCTGGGAGATCGACTCGAAGGCGTTCCACTACGGACCTCGCGACTACGAACGCACGCTGGCCCGCAACAGCCGATACGCGGCGGCGGGAATTCTGGTCGTGCAAACGCTGCCGACTCGGTTGAGGGACAGCCCGGAGGCGGTGGCGCGTGAGTTGAAGAAAGCACACCGGGCGGCTGCGGCACGCCCGAGGCCGCCGGTGCGAGTGGTGGAGCCGATTTGAACCCGACCAATCGCATGGGACCGACTACCGCCGCCGCCACCGAATCCCGAGCAAAGCCCCCACCACAGCCCCGACCCCCACCAACAAGGAAGGCGAAGGCCCACTCCGCACCGAAACCACCGGCGAGATCACCGCAGGAGGCGGCGCCGGCACCACCTCGGGCTCCCGGTTCTCCCGAGCAGTGGCAGTCCAAGCCGCGATGAACAACAAGAACTGCGCCACCAGGTTCGCGAACACCAGCACACCGATCACCGACCCGAACGCGGCCGACGTGGGCGACCGGGTGACGAACGACAAAAAGATCGTCGCCGCCTGCTTCAACACCTCGAACCCAATAGCAGCAGCGAAAGCCCCGCGCAGCGCACTACGCCACCCGACGGGCTTGCGCGGCAACCGGGCCAGCACCCAGAGGAACACCATCCAGTTGGCGAGCAACGACAACAGAATCGAGGCGATCCGCACCAGCGCGTGCGCCCAGCCGGCGTTCTCGAACCCCAGCCAGTCCAGCACCTTCTCGGCGAACCCCGAGCCGAGAGCGGTGATGGCGAACGAGAGCACGATCGCGAGTCCGAGACCGACCAGCGCCAGCAGGTCGCGCCACAGCGTGCCGAAGAAGGGCAGGTTCTCCTTGGCGTGGCCCCATTGCGCGGTCAGGGCGTCGCGGAGGTTGCCCATCCAGCCCAGGCCGGAGTAGGCGGCGACCAGCAGGCCGATGATGCCGACCGTGCCCTTGGAGTCCAGGGCGGTGTTCACGGCCTCGTCGACCTGCGCGCGCAGGTCCCTGTCCGGCACGGCTTCGGCGATGGCGGAACGCAGGTCGGCCAGCAGGTCCGGCTGGGACTGCAGCACGAAGCCTGCCACCGCGAAGCCGATCATCAGGATCGGCACGAGGGACAGCACGCTGAAGTACGTGACCGCGGCCGCGTAGTGGGTGCCGTAGCGCTCCGTGAAGCGCTCGTAGGCCAGCATGATGTGGTCGAGCCACGCGTACTTCCGCCGCCACTTGTCCACGATCAAGACGCTAGTGCAAGTGCACTACTCAGGCAGAACAAACCCGATCTTCTCGTACGAGCGGCGCAGCGTGACCGAGGCGACCTCGCGGGCGCGTTCGGCGCCACGAGCCAGGATCTTGTCGAGCGAGGCCACGTCGTCGAGGTACATGCGGACGCGTTCCTGGACCGGCGTGACCCACTCGGTGAAGACCTCGCCGAGGTCCTTCTTCAGGTCGCCGTAGCCCTTGCCGTCGTAGTCGGCCACCAGCGACTCGACGGAACGGCCGGTCAGGGCCGAGTAGATCGTCAGCAGGTTCGAGACGCCCGGCTTGTTCTCGACGTCGAAGATGATCTCGCGGCCCGTGTCGGTGACGGCCGAGCGGATCTTCTTGGCCGAGCGCTTCGGGTCTTCCAGCAGTTCGACGACGCCGCCGGGGACCGACTTGCTCATCTTCGCCGTCGGGTCCTGCAGGTCGAAGATCTTGGCCGTGTCCTTGACGATGTACGCCTCCGGCAGGCGGAAGGTCTTGCCGTAGCGCGAGTTGAAACGCGTCGCCAGGTCGCGGGTCAGCTCCAGGTGCTGGCGCTGGTCCTCACCGACCGGGACGTAGTGCGCCTGGTACAGCAGGATGTCCGCGGCCTGCAGGATCGGGTAGGTGAACAGGCCCACGCCGACGTTCGCTTCGGAGCGCGAGGACTTGTCCTTGAACTGCGTCATGCGCGACGCCTCGCCGAAGCCGGTCAGGCACTGCATCACCCAGCCGAGCTGGGCGTGCTCCGGGACGTGCGACTGCACGAACAGCGTCGCGCGGTCCGGGTCGATGCCCAGCGCCAGCAACTGCGCTGCGGAGACACGGGTGTTCTGACGCAGTTCCTTCGGGTTCTGCTCCACGGTGATCGCGTGCAGGTCGACGACGCAGTAGAACGCGTCGTGCGTCTCCTGCAAGGCCACCCACTGCCGCACCGCGCCCAGGTAGTTGCCGAGGTGGAACGAGCCTGCGGTCGGCTGGATGCCGGACAGCACTCGGGGGCGGCTGGTGGGTGCGTTCTCCGTGGACACGAGCGAAATCTTCTCAGACCAGGCGAATCAGTTCTGCGCGGTGTCCTGCTGGGCCAGGTCGACGCGCTGGTTCGCGGCCGCGACCGGAGCCGGCTTCCGACGCTTCACCAGGCCGTACACCAGGCCGCCGACACCGGCGGTGACCGCGATCAGACCCACGGGACCCGCAGCAGTACCGGTCATGCTGCTCTCAACCGCAGCGCTCAGTACCAGACTCATGCCGTGCACTTGCCGAGCCTCCCCAAGGCACAGATCCACCCCGGAACGGGTGAACCTTGCTGACTGATTGGCCGCCAAGCTACCGATCACCGGTAGCGTCCATGCGCCAAGTCAGACTATCGGTCACTCTTGATCGGTTCGCACTCGCCCATATGTCGTAGTCCGCTGACGGGCGTTACGCCCTGCTAGTGAAGCCAGGGTCTGAAGCTCACGCACAGTGCGCGCCGACCCGTGTTCGGACCCGGCCATGCGACTGATGGTCTCCTCCATCAACGTGCCGCCGATGTCGTTCGCGCCGCCGTTGAGGATCTCCGCTGTGCCCTCGTCGCCGAGCTTGACCCACGAGCACTGGATGTTGTCGACCCGCCCGTGCAACGCCAGCCGCGCGAACGCGTGCACGGCGCGGTTGTCGCGGCGCGTCGGGCCGGGGCGGGCGACTCCTGCCAGGTAGATCGGGGCGTTGCGGTGCACGAACGGCAGCGCGACGAACTCGGTCAAGCCACCGGTCTGATCTTGAAGCTTTGCGAGCACGCGCAGGTGCGTGAGCCAGTGGCCGGGGTGGTCGACGTGGCCGTACATCATCGTCGACGACGAGCGAATGCCCAGCTCATGTGCAGTGCCGACGACCTCGAGCCAGGTCTCGGTCGGCAGCTTGCCCTTGGTCAGCACCCAGCGGACGTCGTCGTCGAGGATCTCGGCCGCGGTGCCGGGGATCGTGTCGAGGCCGGCCGCACGAAGCTCCGTCAGCCACTCGCGAACGCTCACGCCCGCCTTGGCCGCGGCGGAGACGATCTCCATCGGGCTGAACGCGTGGACGTGCATCTCGGGCAGCCGCTTCTTGATCGCGCGCACGACGTCCGCGTAGTAGGTCACCGGCAGCTTGGGGTCGATGCCGCCCTGCATGCAGACCTCGGTGGCACCCGCGTCCCACGCCTCCTGCGCGCGGTCCGCGACCTCCTCAGCGCTCAACCGGAAAGCATCGGCGTCCCGCTCACGTTGGGCGAAGGCACAGAAGCGGCAGCCGACGTAGCAGACGTTCGAGAAGTTGATGTTCCGGTTGACCACGTACGTGACGTCGTCGCCGACCACCTCTCGACGCAAGTCATCGGCCAGACGCGTCATCTCTTCCAACGCCTGACCATCGGCGGTCAGCAACGCCATCGCGGCGTCGGTGTCGTCGAGCAGCGCGGCCGGGTCGTTCGCGGCGATCTTCAGTCCACGTTGGACGTCCTCGGAAAGCCGTTGCGGCGCAACGGGAATCTTCAGCTCGCTCCAGTCGCCGTAGACCTCGTCGAAGTCGCCGCGGCGGTCGCTCGTGCGACCTTCGGTGTCGATCGCGGTGTTGAGGTCCGCGCGGCCGTACGTGTCGAGCCCGCCGTCCGGCTCCTGCCACTCCCGGCCGACCACCGGAGCGTCCGGGTTCGCGAGGCCGCTTTCCAGCGCCAGCGCGGAAACGTGCCCGGTGAGCCGGGTGTCGATCCACTGCCCCGCCGCCGCGCGGACGTAGCGCGGGTAGACGTTCAGCCGTTCCTGCAAGGAAAAACCGGCCTCGCGCGTGATGTCCGCGAGCTCGTCGACCTGCGGCCACGGCTTCTCGGGATTCACGTGGTCGGGCGTGATCGGCGAGACGCCGCCCCAGTCGTCGACGCCCGCGCGCAGCATGAGGTCGAACTCCTCGCCGACGAGGTTCGGCGGTGCCTGCACGCTCACGGTCGACGGCATCACCAGGCGCGCGACGGCGATCGTCGCCGCGAGCTCGGTCAGGTCGGCGTCGGGCATGCCGCGCATCGCCGTGTCCGGCTTGGCGCGGAAGTTCTGGATGATGACTTCCTGGATGTGCCCGTACTGCTTGGCGACCTGGCGCATCGCGAGCAACGACTCGGCGCGCTCGGTGAGGTTCTCGCCGATCCCGATCAGGATTCCGGTGGTGAACGGGACGTTCACGCGCCCGGCGTCGGTGAGCACCCGCAGGCGGACCGCGGGATCCTTGTCCGGGCTGCCGTAGTGCGGCCCGCCCTTCTCGCTCCACAGCCGCTCAGCCGTGGTCTCCAGCATCATGCCCATGCTGGACGCGACGGGCCGCAGCCGCTGCAGCTCCTCCCAGCTCAGCACGCCGGGGTTGAGGTGCGGCAGCAGGCCCGTCTCCTCGAGCACCGCAATGGCGCTGGCCCGCACGTAGTCCAAAGTGGACTCGTAACCGCGCGCGTCCAGCCACTCCTTCGCGGCCGGCCAGCGGTCCTCCGGCCGATCGCCGAGCGTGAACAGCGCTTCCTTGCACCCCTGCGCGGCGCCCGCCCGTGCGATCGCCAGCACCTCGTCGCGTTCGAGGAACGCAGCGGGCAGCTTGTGCGGCACGGTCGCGAACGTGCAGTAGTGACAACGGTCGCGACACAACCTGGTCAGCGGGATGAACACCGACCGGCTGTACGTGACGACCCCAGGCCGCCCCTCGGCGAGCAGGTGCGCATCCCGCACCTTGCCCGCAGCCGTCAACAGCGCGTCTAAGTCCTCGCCACGCGCGTGCAGCAGCACGGCAGCCTCGGTCGCGTCGAGCACGGCACCGTCAGCGGCCCGGCGCAGCGCACGCCTCATGGCCGCCGCACTCGGACGGGGCTGCGGTGGGGTTAGCGAGATGTCCACTGCCACGTCAACGACCTTAGGCCGCCGAAATTCCTGACCACCGCGATCAGGGTGTGGCAAGGATTACGTCACCGCACGCTGACCAGCAGCTCGGTGTTCCGGTCGAGCGGCGTGCCCAGCGGGTTCGTCCGCGAGTGGATGTCGTTGTAGGTGAACTCCCGGCACAGGCTCGCCAACGCCGTGTCCGACCTGTCGTCGTAGTCGACCTGGTACGGCGCGTCGGCTTCCAACAGCGTCGTGAACAGCGACAACGTGCCATCGCCGTTGTCCGCGACCTCGATGACACGGGCGTGCTGCGGGTAGTCGACATGCGCGGCGGTGTTGATCTCCCAGAAGCTGCGGGACGGCGTGTCGTGCCGGTGCGGCGTGATCACGTTGCGGTGCGTGTGCCCGTTGACCCACGCCAGCACATTCGGGAACCGGTGCAGCAAATTGACCAGCGCGTCACCGTTCATCCGCGGGTCGAGCGGCCGGCGCCGGTCCGGCAGGACGTTGCCCATCGTCTTGGACGTGTGGTGGCTGAACAGGACGAAGAGCTCGTCGGTGACGTTCTGCCGCTGCGGAAGGCCCAGCCAGTCGTAGTAGAGCGAGCTGTTGCGCTTGAGCGTCCGCTCGATCCAGTTGAGCTGGTGCAGCCCGATCGAGCCCGTGGAGAACCCGGCGAGGTTCGTGGTGTCCATGCTGATGCCGGTCACGCCGGGCGCCATCCGGAACGTGTAGAAGACGTCGACGCCGTCCGCGTTGGCGTCCGTGTAGCCGTGACCGCCCGTCGGCAGGTGCTTGCGCACGTACTCACCGGTGTCGAACAGCCTGCGACGGTCATCGGGCGTCACGGTGCGGACGACGCCGCCGCTCGCGAGGATGGCCATCGCTTCGGGAATCGCCTTGGGGTCGTTGAACGCCTGTGCGACCTTCGCGTTCTGCACGGGGTCGCCGAACCCGACGATCTTCTTGCGCCCGGTGTACCAGCTGTCGAGCAGCCCGTCCGGCAGCGCGCCGACCACGCTGTCGTCGTGGTTGCCGATCGTGGCGTACCAGGGGATGTTCAGGCCGGGGCTGACGAACTCCCGCACAGCCGCGTCGAGCAGCCCTGGCAGCTGCGGGAAGCCTTTTGCCTTGTAGTCGTCAGTTCCGCTCATGTCCGGCTGCCAGAACGTGCTGATGCCCGCGTTCTGCACGCCCTCGTACCTGCCGTCGCCGGTGTTCGGCGTGATGCGGCCGCCGTTGAGGATCGCGAGGAACCAGTCGAGCTCGATGTTCTCGTGGTTGTCGGTGTTGTCGCCGGTCGTCATGAGGAAGTCGAACGGCCTGCCGGTCAACGGCCCCCTGCGCACCGCGTTGACGCGCTTCACGAGCGACGTCGAGCCCTGGGCCGTGAGCGCCTCCTGCGGCCGGTGCGCGCTGGACCCCATGATCGGGTGCAGGTACTCGAACCGCAGCGGGCTCTGGGCGTCGCAGATGTGCATGTCGCTGAACTGCACGAAGCTGGTCAGCGCTTGGCGTCGTACCTCGCGGCCCGCCTTGGCCTGGACGAGGTCGGTGCGCACGACGGTCGGCCAACCTGGGCCTGCGGTCAACCTGCGGTAGCCGCTGGTGCCGATCGGCGCGGCCGCGGTGTCGAGCGTGGTGCCCGCGGTGAACGCAAACGCTTGGGAGTCGAGGAGTGGCACGCCCGCCACGCCCGCACCCACCGCCAGGAGGAATGAACGCCTGCTGAAACCCGCCATGAGCCGCCCCCGATCTCATCGATGGTGAATCATGTTCAGATTCCGGGAGCTGGCAGGTGAAATCGAGCCGTCAGGCGGGGGACAAGAGCGATAAAGGCTGGTCGGGCTGGGTCAGTCGGCGTACTGCAACAGTCGGCCGGCAGGCGGCGTTGAGGTGCCGAGAGCGGGAGGTGGGCCATGGCGAGCGACGCCGAGGATGATCGGACCGACATGTTCGCGGCGATCGCGGTCGTGGTCGGCATCGTGCTGCTGGCGATCTCCCTGCCGGCGTTCCCGAAGGCGGTCAAGATCGCCTCCCGCACCGGGACGTTCACGAGCGAGGACGGCAAGATCACGCGCGCCGGCGTGCACGTGCGCAACGGCCTGCCGCGAGGCCTGAAGGTGGGCGAACGCATTCGTGCGTTCGACATCGGCACCAAGGACGAGGTCTACACGAGCGAGGGGCAGGCCGGTTACCCGTACGCGCTGCCGTTCATCCTCGGCGGGGTGGGCACGATCGCGCTCGTCCTCGGAGCCGAACACGCGTGGCGGAACCGGAAACGCCCTTAGCCGTACACGACGGTGACGGGAGCGTGGTCCGACCAGCGCTCGGCGTACGTCGCCGCCCGCTCCACCACCGCGGACGTTGCCCGAGCCGCGAGCCCGTCCGTCGCCACCTGGTAGTCGATCCGCCAGCCCGAGTCGTTGTCGAAGGCCTTGCCGCGGTACGACCACCACGAGTACGGCCCGACCGCTTCGGGGTGCAGCGATCGCATCACGTCGGTGTACCCGGAGGCGAACACCGACGACATCCACTCCCGCTCGTTCGGCAGGAACCCGGACGACTTCTGGTTCGTCTTCCAGGCCTTCAGGTCCTCCGGCCGGTGCGCGATGTTCCAGTCGCCGCACACGAGCACCTCACGGCCCGACACGGCGGCCTTCTCGCGCAACGACACCAGGTACGGCAGGAAGGCCGCCATGAAGCGGTCCTTCTCGTCCTGCTTCTCGGTGCCGACGTCGCCGGACGGCAGGTACAGCGACGCCACGACGACGTCCGGCAGCTCGATCTCCACGTACCGGCCGGAGGACTCGAACTCGGAAACACCGAAGCCGACACGGACCGAGGTCGGCTCGACGCGCGACATGATGCCGACGCCCGCGCGGCCCTTCAGCGACGACGGGGCGTACACGCCGTGCCAGCCCGCAGGCGAGTGGACCTCCGCCGGCAGCTCGTCCGGTTCCGCGCGAACTTCCTGCAGGCACACCACATCTGCGGAGGAAGCGGCGAGCCACGAGAGGTAGCCCTTCTTGGCGGCCGCGCGCAGACCGTTGACGTTGATCGTGGAGACCGTGAGCACGACCGAGCAGCCTACTTGGACGCCAGTCCCCAGGGCTTCGGGTACTCGGCGCCGCAGCCGGCGCAGTGCGCGGTCAGGTCCAGATAGCCGACGAGAGTCGCCATCTCGTCGCGGGGCAGCGCGAGCTGGCGCTGACCGTCGATCTCGGTGTAGAGGCCCTGCCACTCCGGCTCGCAGGAGCATTGCGTGACGCTCCTACCTCGGCCCCACCGAAACATGTTCCGCAGCATGCCCCCAAGTTTGCCATACGCCACCGAAGTCGTTGCCCAATGCAAAGCGGCACTTCGGCGGAAACGAACAGTTCAACGTCAACTCTTGAGCGTGCGGATTCCAATGAGCCAGATTTCCACCGGGCCCAGCAACTCTCCCCAAAGCACGAAAGCATCAAGGAGAACAAATGAACGCGATCAAGGGTGTTCTCGTCGGTCTCGCCGCCACCGCCGTGCTCTTCGGCGGTGGCGCCCAGGCCGTCGCCGCCCCGGCGACGACGCAGTCGACCGAGGCGGCGGCGAAGGTGACCGGCGAGGTCGTCGCGGTCGTCAAGGGCAAGTCCATCAAGGTGCGCGTCGACGCCTCCACGACGGTGGACGTGGACTACGACCTCAAGAAGACGATCGTGTCCGGCGAGCTGAAGGTCGGCGCGTCGGTCGACGTCAACGGCAAGAAGGTCGGCGGCAAGATCGTCGCGTCGGGCATCATCGTCATCAAGTAGTCGCGTTGGAAAAGGCCGGCCTCATGCGCCGGCCTTTTCCAGTGCCGCGGCCAGGTCACGTCGTCCGGAAATGCCCAGTTTTCGATATGCGCGGGTCAGGTGGAGTTCCACGGCTCGGGGCGTGACGAACAGCTCCGCCGCGATTTGCCGGTTGGTCAGGCCCAGCACGGCCCGGCGCACGATGTGGTCCTCCTGCGCGGTCAGCACCGAACCCGACGGAGTGCGGGCCGGACGACCTCCCGCCGCGCGCAGCTCTCGTGCCGCGAGGCCCATCAACGGGATCGCACCGCACTTCTTCGCCACCTCGTGGCCCTGCCGCAACGCCGCCAGCGCCTCGGGGCCACGGCCGCCAGCACGCAGCGCAACGCCCCAGTCGACCAACGCGCGCGCCAGCTCCAGTCGAGCCGGCGAGGCCCGCAACGTCGTCACGGCCTCCTCCAGCACCGCCACACGACCCGACACGACACCGGAAACCCGCAGAGCCACGCCGATCGGCACGGCGAGTCCCCAGTCGCGGGCCAGTTCCAGCTCCTGCGCGGCCAGGCGCACGGCCTGATCCCGTTCCCCCAACGCCAAGTGCGCCAACGCTGCGTGCGAACGCCACGGCTGCAACGACGGGTTGCGAGCGCCGCGGCGTTCCAGCCGGCGACCGCAGTCGAGGTGATCGCGCAAGGCAGCCGCAGGGTCGCCGAGGGCCATGTGCAGCCGGCCTCGTTGGTGCAGAAGTGCGTGGTAGTGCGCGTATTCGGGCAGGTCGCCGACCAGCTCGCGGTCGCGCACGAGCCGCAGCGCCGACGTCGTGTCACCGGTGTCCACCCACGCGCCGACCAGCCCGGCAACGGCGACCACCACGTTGCCGTCCTGGTTGGCGCCCAACGCATCCAGCTTCTCCAACGCGGTCATGCCGTGCTGTTCCGCGGCGGGCAACGCCCCGAGCCGCCGAGCAACGTGACACCGCAGCCCCTGCACCAAAGCCGCGCACACGGCCAGATCGCGCTCGGCCGTCACCCGCAGCGCCTCGTCGCACTGCCGGTCGGCCTGCTCGTACTCGTCGATGCCGATCAACGCCACGATCAGGTGGGCGAAGGAGAACTGGTCGATCAGGTCACGCCCGATCTGCAGCGGCAACGACGACTGCACGCGCCGGCGGGTCTCCCCCAGGTTCGCGCCGATCGTGGCGCCCCGGTACGCCAGCAACGTGTTCAGGAACCGCTCGTTGCGCGCCGAAGTCATCCGCGAACCGCTCAGCCGCGCGATCCGCGTCTCCACCTCACCGGAGAAGAACGACTCCTCCAGCCCCAGCGACAACGCGTACAAGTCCAGCCGTTGCGCCAAATCCGCGTCGACACCGGACACCCGCGCGATCACCGACTCGACCTTCGCGACCGCGTCCCGGTACATCCGCCGCCCGGCGAGGTCGTAGGCGAGCAGCAACGCCATCCGCCCCTCGGCCAGCACGTCCATCGACGCGCTCGCCGCCTTGTTCAACGACGCGAGCGCCGCGCCGGGGTCGACCAGCGACTGCGCCTCGCTCAGCTCGACCAGCACCTCGCCGCGCAGGTCGTCCGGCAGCGGTTCGCGCAAGAGCCTGCGCAGACAGGCGATCGCCTTGTCCGAAGTGGACCGGCGGGCCGCGATGCGCAGCACGTCCCGCACCCAGTCCTCGCCGATCGGTGCGGCCTCCAGCAGATGCGCAGCCACGTCTTCGACCGGCGCCTGGTCGTCGTGCCGGAACCGCGCCGCCCGAGCGTGGATCGCCGCCCGGTCCAACGCGGTCGTGCTCTGCGCCAACGTCGTCAGCACCATCGGCACACCCGCGAAACCCAAGCCGCTCAACGCCCGTGCTGCGTCGACCGCCTCCCGCGGCCCCAGCCCGGCAGCCGCACCGGCCAACGCCAGATCGGCCTCGCCCAGCACCGCGAACGACCGCGCCAGCGCGACCACCTGCGGGCCTGCCTGTGCGAGCCGGGCGACCAGCTCCCCCGAGCGTTCCCCGAGGTCGCGAGGGCGCAGACCTAGGAGATACGGGTTGCCGCAGGTCGCCACCCGCCAGTCGGCGACCACCTCGTCCGTCACACCACTCGAAAAGATCGTCCGCAGGAACCTCGCGCACGCCGGCTGGTCGAGCCCGGTGAGCCGGACGCGCACAGCGTCACCGATCACCTCGCGCAGCAACGGCGTGGCGTCCACGGCGAGCCCGCGCGTCACCACCACGGCCACGGGCAGCTCGCCCAACCGTCTTCGCAGGTACGACAGGAAGTTCAGGGACGGCACATCGGCCTGTTCCAGGTCGTCCACGGCCAGCAGCACCGGTGAGCCGACGGCGACCTCGCGCACCAGGCGGTGCAGCCGGTGCATCGCGGCCTGGTCGGCGTCACCGTCGAGGATCTCGTCGGCCTCGCTCTCGAAGAGCTGCGCGACCACCCCGAACCGGAACCCGGACTCCGACGCCGAACACTGCGCGCGGAAGACCTCGAAGCCGAGCTCGCGCGCCATCCGCACGGTCTCGGCCAGCACGGACGTCTTGCCCATGCCCACGCGACCCTCGACGCAGACGACGGACGGCGCGCCCAGAGCCGCCTCGTCGAGCGCCCGCCGGAGCACCGTCAGCTCGCGCTTGCGGTCGGACACCACGGAACTCGTGACCGCCACCTGAATACGCCCCTTCGCCGCAACGCAGATCGAACACGTGGCGGCGCGTTCTGGGCCGTACTGCCTAGTCCAGCCAGCTCAATCCTATGGATGGCCACCGGACCTGGAAAGGCCTTTCCGAACCCTGAAACACCTGGAATTTCGGAGCGTCCCTCACGTGCAGGTCGAGTCGCTGGTGAGTGCGACGAACTGCGAGCTGACCCAGCGCCGGTCGCTCAGCATCCGGTACCCGTTCTCCACCCGCGGCTGGGCGTCCGCGACGGCGTCGCGCGGCATCGTCGAGACGATCGGCTGCATGTCACCGGGCCCGGACCGGACGTTGAGGATGTCCGCGGTCACTGTGATCTTGCAGATCTGCGCGCTCTTCTCGCTGTTCATCGGCTTGCCGCCGTTCGAGAGGTACATCACCCCGGCGACCCCGAGCACGCCAATCACGATCATGCCCCTGACGGGAACACCCAACATCGCCGCCTCCGAAAAACCGCACAGCCCTGGAGCTGCAGATATAGCGGCTGGAGAACCCTTGCGGAGGCCTCGGCGCGGCAACCACCCGCAAGAGGAACCGACCGGGTGACGCACAACGCGAAAGGCCACCCCGGCGTGACCGGGGTGGCCTTTCGGACGTACTCGAATCAGGCGATCAGAACGACGCCATCTTCTTCTTGAGGTTCTCGTCCAGCGCGGCGAGGAAGTCCTCGGTGGTCAGCCACGCCTGGTCCGGGCCGACGAGCAGGGCGAGGTCCTTGGTCATCTGACCGGCCTCGACCGTCTCGATCACGACCTCCTCGAGCGCCTCGGCGAAGCGGGTCACCTCGGGGGTGTTGTCCAGCTTGCCGCGGTGCATGAGGCCACGGGTCCACGCGAAGATCGACGCGATGGGGTTCGTGGAGGTCGGCTTGCCGGCCTGGTGCTGGCGGAAGTGCCGCGTCACGGTGCCGTGCGCGGCCTCGGCCTCGACGGTCTTGCCGTCCGGCGTCATCAGGACCGACGTCATCAGGCCGAGCGAGCCGAAGCCCTGCGCGACCGTGTCGGACTGGACGTCACCGTCGTAGTTCTTGCACGCCCAGACGTAGCCGCCCTCCCACTTCATGGCCGCGGCGACCATGTCGTCGATGAGGCGGTGCTCGTAGGTGAGGCCCTTGGCGTCGAACTCCGCCTTGAACTCCTCGTCGAACACGCGCTGGAAGATGTCCTTGAAGGCGCCGTCGTAGGCCTTCAGGATCGTGTTCTTCGTCGACATGTAGACGGGGTAACCCCGCTGCAGGCCGTAGGAGAACGAGGCGCGAGCGAAGTCCTCGATGGACTTGTTGTAGTTGTACATGCCCATCGCCACACCGCCCTCCGCCGGGAACTCGGTGACGACGTGCTCGATCGGCTCCGAGCCGTCTTCCGGCTGGAACTTGATCGTGAGCTTGCCGGCGCCGGGCACCTTGAAGTTGGTGGCCTTGTACTGGTCACCGTGCGCGTGACGGCCGATGATGATCGGCTTCGTCCAGCCGGGGACCAGCCGCGGGACGTTCGAGATGATGATCGGCTCGCGGAAGACGACACCGCCGAGGATGTTGCGGATCGTGCCGTTCGGCGAGACCCACATCTTCTTCAGGCCGAACTCCTCGACGCGCGCCTCGTCCGGCGTGATCGTGGCGCACTTGACGCCGACGCCGTGCTTCTTGATGGCGTTGGCGGCGTCGATGGTGACCTGGTCGTCAGTGGCGTCCCGGTGCTCGATGCCCAGGTCGTAGTACTCAAGGGTGACGTCCAGGTACGGGTGGATCAGCTTGTCCTTGATGAACTGCCAGATGATCCGGGTCATCTCGTCGCCGTCGAGCTCGACGACGGTGCCCTGAACCTTGATCTTGCCCATAACTCCGGGCGCTCCTCTCGCGACGATGCAAGCAAGACAAGCGTACTGGTAAACCGCCGAGGTGTGCCTGCGACCCTGGTTACACCGATTCAGGGTCGAAGTCCGTCGAACGGCTCACGTGCTCCCACTTGTCGATTTCAGCGTTCCGTGCCTGGTCGGCCATCCGGACCATGTCCACCGCGTCACTGCCGAGCAGCAGACTCAGCGGTGGTTCGTCCATGGCTACCACGTCGAGCATGACCCGCGCGGCCTTGGCCGGATCACCAGGCATGTTGCCGTGCGCGCCACGCATCATGTCGAGCATTGCCCCGACAGAGGGAACGTAGTCCTCTCCCGGCTCGGTCACCACCAGAGAGGGGCCGGTCCAGTCGGTCTGGAACCCGCCGAGCTCGATGATCGTCGCTTTCACCCCGAACGGCGCGCACTCCGCGGCCAGTGACTCGGTGAACCCGCGCAGCGCGAACTTGGCCATCACGTACGGGGCGAGCCCGCCACCGAACGCCATGTGCCCCGCGGTCGAGCCGACCTGGAGGAAGTGACCGGACCGCTGCTCGTGCAGGACCGGCAGCGCGGCCTTGGTGACGTTGACGACGCCCATGAGGTTGATCTCCAGCTGGTCGCGGAAGTCGGCCTCCGAGCACTCCTCGATCGACGTGACGCGACCGGCGCCCGCGTTGTTCACGACGACGTCGAGCCGGCCGAACTCGCGCACCGCGGTCTGCACGGCGGCTCTGGCTTGTGCGGCATCACGCACGTCGAGTGCAACAGATCTGACCCGGTCGCCGTGTTGAGAGACGAGGTCGTCGAGATCACGCGGGTTGCGTGCGGTCGCGACGAGCCGATGCCCGGCAGCGAGAACGGCTTCCGCGGTCTTGCGTCCGATACCGCGGGAACTGCCGGTGATGAGCCAAACCTGGGCCATGTCCGTGCTCCATTCGTCAGGGATCAGTTGTCCGGACATATGGAGTTTCGGCTCAGGCGCCTGATACCTACGGCTACTGTTCCAACCATCGGGTGATCATCAGAAGGGACATAAGTGTCAACTGGGCCAACACATGCGATGAGCGGGCTGCTCGCCTGGAGCGCCGTCACCGCACTCGCGTCGAGTCACCCGATCGGCCAGCTTTCGCCGCAGAGCTGGGCTGTTGGCGCGGTTCTTGCCACTGGAGCAGCACTTCTGCCCGACCTCGACCACCCCGGTTCGACCATCTCGCGCACGTTCGGAGCGTTGAGCGGCGGCCTGTCCGCAGGCATCAACGCGGTGAGCAGCTTCGTGTACCGGACGACGAAGACGAAGAAGGATTCCAAGCGAGACGGCGGACATCGCGGTCTCACACACACGATCGTCTTCGCGTTGTTCGCCGCCCTCTTCACCACCGCGGTCGTGCAGAACAGCCAGAAGTGGGCGCTCCCAGTGCTCATGTTCGTGTTCGCGGGTTTGGCCGTGCGCGGGATCATGAACGACTGGAACCCCAAGCAGGACGCGTTGATGATCACCGCCGTGTCCGCGGGCGTGACGTGGGCGATGATCGCGTGGACCGCGCAGACCAACGCTTCCGCTGCGGCGTGCGGAATCGCGGTCGGTGTCGGGTGCGTGGCGCACTACATCGGTGACGCGATCACCGAGCAGGGCTGCCCGATGCTGTGGCCGGTGCCGATCATGGGCAAGACGTGGTTCCCGGTAGCCCCGCCGAAGATCATGCGGATGAAGACCGGCGGCGTCGTGGAGATGGCGATCGTGGGGCCGGTGGTCACGATCCTGTCGATCTGGCTGGGACTCGCAGCACTGCAGGGAACAGGCGCGTTGCCGTTCCTGGACTGGGTGGACCTGCTTCCGATCTAGTGTTCGTCCGCCAGCCATTCAGCGGCTACCTGCGTCTCACCCGATCGGTCTAGCCTCCACGGACCCCGACCAGTCGTGTGGAGGATCAGCGTGTCCGAAGTAGCCCGCAGACGCTTCTTGCAAGGCGCAAGTGCGCTGGGTGTGGCGGGAATGTTGGGGACGGGGCAGGCCTCCGCGTCTTCTGCTGGCCGCTATCACTGGCTGTCCGGCGACCACCACACGCACACGCAGTACTCGTACGACGGCATGTACACGATCGACCAGCAGATCCGCGGCGCGTTGCGGCACGGCACGGACTGGCTCGTGATCACCGACCACGGACACGCGTCGCACGAGGCACATTCCGTCGAGGCGACCGCGGCGGACATTCGCCGGGCGCAGCAGAAGTTCCCGCAACTCCTGCTGTGGCAAGGCATGGAGTGGAACGTCCCCGGCGCCGAGCACGCGACCCTCTTCTTCGAGGACTGCCGCGACGAAGCCGGTGTGCTGCGCGACTTCGAGCGGCAGTTCGACTGGCGGCTGAACGGCGCCGAGGCGTCCAATCCCGCCAACGAGCGCAAGGCGCTGGACGCGATCCGCTGGCTCCAGACCAAGATCCGCAACGGCACCATGAAGTCCGCGCTGGTGTTCGTGAACCACCCGATGCGCAACGGCCGCGTGGCGCCGTACGAACTGCGGAACATGCGCGACCTGGCCCCCGACATCGTTGTCGGCATGGAGGGCGCGCCCGGTGCGCAGGGCGACGGCGACCCGTTGCGCGGTCCCGGCGGCCACCGCGGCGGCTACGCGAACAGTCCCGGCTCGAACTCGTACGCGGCCTACCCGCCGGAGGCCTACAAGACCTACGGCGGCTTCGACTGGATGACGGCGAAGCTCGGCGGCGTCTGGGACTCGCTGCTCGCCGAGGGCCTCGGCTGGTGGATCACGTCGAACTCCGACTCGCACTTCAACTCGCGCGACACGATCGTCCGCGTGCCGGAGCCGGGCAACCAGTTCGACCTCTTCGGCAAGCACCTCGACCCGATCGACGCCGGCCCGCCGCAGGTGTCGCCGCCCTATGTCGACTTCTTCCCGTGCGAGTTCTCGCGGACGGTCGTGGGCGCGACCCGCCGAACCCGCGGCGCCGTGATGGAGGGCCTGCGGGCCGGAAGGGCATGGGTTTCGCACGGCGGGCTGGTCGACGACCTGCGGTTCTCGGTGTTCGGCACCGGCGGCGCCGCCACGCTGGGCGAACGGCTGCGCGTGCGACGTGGATCCGACGTGACCGTGCTGGTCAAGGCACGTTTGGCGACCCGTCCGAACAGCGCGGGGTTCATCCCGCGGTTGCGCCGTTTGGACCTCATCAAGGGTGCGCTAACCGGTCGAACGTCGTCTGAAACGTTGTCCACGCCACATGTGAAGGTCGAGCGATCTTACGAGCCTCGCTGGCACTATGCGGTCTTCACGCACACGTTCCGCAACGTCCGGGAGCCTTTTTACCTCCGGTTGCGCGGAACCGACGGCAACCGCGGCGCGTTCGAACCGCAGGCGGACACTCCGGGAGCCGCGAACCCGTGGGAGGACCTGTGGTGCTACACCAACCCGATCTTCGTGGAGGTCAGGTGACCAGCACCTTCGTCGGCATCGACGCCGGCTACGAAAACCGCTGGGAAGCGGAGAAGATCGCCCTGGAGCTGCACGACACGCTGCTGACCACGGCCCGAACGGTCGTGGTGCACGAGGTCGAGTCGCACTACGCGATGTCGTTCCTGGTACCGGTACCCCCGTCCGACGCAGTGGTGAACTCACTGGTCGAGCAGGGTTTCGGGGTGGCTGTCCGCGGCGCCTCGTCAGGGCGGTTGGTAGGACCGGAGGCGCTGCGAGTCGGCGCCTCCGTTGCTGCCGAGGCCCACCAGTACCGCCGCGAGGGGCGCGCTCTGCGGTTCCAGGGACAACGGTCGTTGCGCGGCCGTCACGGCGTGTCGGACATCCTCGCGTTCACGGCCATAGAGGCCGTTTTACCGCGTGGCGTGCACACCGTCGACACGCGCGGCAACCTCACCCCGTTCTTCCAGGACGGCAAGTTGGTGCTGGTCATCGACTAGGTTCTCCGGGTGTGCGTGACATCGCTGTCTTCAGTGGTTCTGCCCACCCGTCCCTCGCCGAGGAGATCTGCCGTCATCTCGGCGTCGACCTGTCGCCCAGCCGCCTGACCCGGTTCGCCAACGACTGCCTCGAAGTGCAGCTGCAGGCGAACTGCCGGGAGCGGGACGTGTTCCTGATCCAGCCACTGGTGCCACCGGTGCAGGAACACCTCGTCGAACTGCTGCTGATGCTGGACGCTGCCCGCGGTGCGTCGGCGGCACGCACGACCGTTGTGCTGCCGCACTACGCCTACGCGCGCTCGGACAAGAAGGACGCGCCGCGGATCTCGATCGGCGGCCGGCTGGTTGCCGACCTGATGGTGGCTGCGGGTGCGTCGCGTGTCCTGGCGATGACGTTGCACTCGCCGCAGGTGCACGGGTTCTTCTCGGTGCCCGTTGATCACCTGCACGCTCTTCGCGAGCTGGCGGCGCACTTCTCCGCCCACGACCTGTCGAACACTGTTGTGGTGTCGCCGGATCTCGGCAACGCCAAGGAGGCTGCGCACTTCGCGCGGATCTTGGGACTTCCCGTCGCCGCTGGGGCCAAGCAGCGGTTCGCCGACGACAAGGTGTCGATTTCCACGGTGATCGGTGACGTGGCCGGGCGCGACGTGATCGTGCTGGACGACGAGATCGCCAAGGGATCGACAGTGATCGAACTGCTGGACAAGCTGCGTGAGCGCGGGGCCGGGTCGATTCGGGTCGCCTGCACGCACGGGCTGTTCTCGTCCGGCGCGTTGGATCGGCTCCAAGCTTTTGACGACGTGCTGGAGATCGTCGCCACCAACACCGTGCCGATCCCCGCCGAGAAGGTCGTGCCGAAGTTGAAGGTGCTGTCGATCGCGCCGGCGATGGCCGAGGCGATGCGGCGGATCAACGTCGGCGAGTCGGTGTCCACGCTCTTCGAGGCGCCCTGACGTGGCCCGCCTGACCCGCGCGCAGCTCACAGATCTGGTCCAGTTCGTCGATGCGCTCGTGGCCGAGGAAGGCTGCGACCACAAATTTCGCCACACACGGCGTTGGGCGGACGAACAGCGCCTGGCGTGGAACCCGATCGCCAACGCACTGGAGGAGCTCGGCGGCTTCTGCGACTGCGAGGTCGTCATGAACTGCGGCCCCGACAACGTGTTCGACTGATATGTAGTGGCCTCGTGTCAAGGGGCAAGGTGAGGCGCCCGCAAGGATGTTCCTGGCGGGCGCCTCGTGCTTCGTC
>NZ_QFWW01000013.1:0-1225 GCF_003265345.1 Lentzea terrae
CAGCGGCACCGAGCAGCGGATCTTCTACCGCGTCGGCGCCCAGTACTACCTGATCCAGACCCAGTCGTACTCCTCCAACCAGCAGGCCGCGCTCCCGGCGAACGCGGACCTGGAGGCTTCGAGCACGGACGTGACCCCCGAGGTCACCACGGGTACGGTCAAGTAGGTGAACTGGAGGAGGGCCCCTTCGTCCACGCCAGGTGGACGAAGGGGCCCTTCGCTGTGCAAGCCGGCAGCAACGTGGGGGACCGCATGAAGCGCACGCCGCTGGTGGCAGCACTGGTCGCGGTACTCGTTCTGATCGCCGTGGTGTGGGTCAGGCAGTCGAACGAGCCTGCGGGCGATCCAACCACGCGGGAAACCTTTCAGCGGGTGAGCGTGCGTCCGCTCGAAACCACGATCCAGCTGACCAGGTAGCCGACCTACCGGCGGGGGTGAGTCCAGCCGGGTGGCGGGTTGTTCCGGACGCCCGGCAGCTGGGAGCGACGCGACGAACTCACGACACTGGGACGTGACAGTCGCCGAACACACGGTGGCGCAATGGAACTGGCTCGGTGACAGCAAACCGGTTCCGTCCGTCCAAAGAGGAGACATCGTCATGTTCAACCGGATGCTGAGCGCGTTCGGCATCGGTGGTCCGTCCGTCGACACCGTGCTGGACTCGCCGCACGCCGTGCCCGGCCAGCCGATCACCGGACAGGTCCGCATCCAGGGCGGCAGCTCGGACGCCGAGAGCGGCCAGGTCGTGTTGTCGCTGGTCACCCAGGTCGAGGTCGAGCGCGGTGGCTTCGGCGGCTTCGGCGATTTCGGTGGCGGTGACGAGCGTGGCGAGGTCGCGGAGTTCTTCCGGATGGTCGTGCAGCAGGGGCTGCGGGTGCCGGCGGGTCAGCTGGTGTCGATCCCGTTCCAGCTGCCGGTGCCGTGGGAGACGCCGATCACCGCGGTCGGTGGCGCGGCGCTGCCGGGGTTGAGCGTGGGTGTGCGCACCGAGCTGCTCGTCGCGGGTGCCCCGGACAAGGGTGACCTCGACCCGGTGCTGGTCGGTCCGCTGCCGTCGCAGAACAAGGTGCTGGACGCGTTCGGGCAGCTCGGGTTCTCGTTCCGCAGCGCCGACGTGGAGGCCGGGCGCCTGCCTGGTGTGCCGCACGAACTGGGCTTCTACCAGGAGCTGGAGTTCTTCCCGCCGGCCCAGTTCGCGGGCAGGGTGAGCCAGGTCGAGCTGACC
>NZ_QFWW01000013.1:1320-328295 GCF_003265345.1 Lentzea terrae
ACCCGGCGTTCGGCGGCCAGCACGGCTACGGCGGACAGCCCGGGTACGGCGGCGGCTACGACCACGACGACCAGCACGGTCAACGGCGCGGGCCGGGCATGGGCGGCATGCTCGCCGCCGGTGCGGCCGGCGCCGCGGGCGGTGTGCTCGGCGGAATGGCGATCAGCAGCATGGCCGACGAGTTCTTCGGCGACGACGAAGGCTGACCGGGACTCGCAGCGAAGCCCGCGTGACAGGCGCCCCACTCCCTCGGCGCCTGTCACGCGGGCTTCGTGCTGAGGCAGCCGCGGGACAAATGTCCACTGAGGACTTACCCTCCAGCCGACGATCAACCGCTCCTGAACAGCCACAGTGGACTCCCGAGCCGATCGGCCCGGAAGGTCCGGCCGGGTGGCGGGGGCCGTACCCCAACCTGACGGATGGTCCCGTCACCTGCCGCACCGCAACAGTTGCGGTATGACACAGATGCCACCACCGCAGGACACGTCGACTGCGCCGGAGACATCGCCTCCCCAACCTCAGCCGGCGACCGAACCCGCTCCCTCGATGGGACGCTTGGTCGGGATCGACCTGGCCCGCGCGCTGGCCGTGTTCGGCATGTACGTCGTGCACCTCGGCCCCTCGGCGACCAACGCGACCGGCGTCGGTGCCTGGGTGCGGCACCTGACGGAAGGCCGTTCGTCGGCCCTGTTCGCCACGCTCGCCGGGTTCTCGCTGATGCTGATCGCCGGCCGCCTCGAGCCGAAGACCGGTGTGGCCGGACGGCAGGCGAAGGCCAGGATCGCGATCCGGGCCGCGGTCCTGCTCGTCCTGGGCACCGTGATGATCACGTTCTACGGCGACGTGGTGATCCTCGCCTCCTACGGGCTCTTCTTCCTCCTGGCCATGCCACTGCTGCGGCTGAGCGCCAAGACGCTCGCGATCATCGCGGCCGGGATCGCCGTCGCCGGGCCGCTGCTGGCCTTCGGCCTCAAGCTCCTGATCACCGAGCCGGCCAGGGCAGCTGTCAAGGCCTACGACCCACTGGCCCAACTCGGCGGCGCGGGACTGCTGGACCTCCTGCTCACCGGCTTCTACCCGGCGATCCCCTGGATGGCGTTCATCGTCGGCGGCATGGCGCTGGGCCGGCTGGACCTGACCTCCGGCACCGTGCGCAAGCGGCTGGCCGTGTTCGGTCCCGCCCTCGCCCTGTTCGCCTACGGCACCTCGTGGCTGCTGTCCCGGCTGATCGACGGCGTCCGGGAAGCCGCGGAGATGCAGAGCGCCAGGGGACCCGGCGGCTCGGGCATGGGCAAGGGACCGAAGGACCTCGGCGCCGCCGCTGACATGATGCCGCCCAACACCACGGGATCGGCCTGGTCGCTGCTGACCTCGGGGCCGCACAGCGGAATGCCGTTCGACGTCATCGGCTGCATCGGAGTCGCGATCACCGTCATCGTGCTCGCCATGATGGCCATCGACCGCCTGCCGCTGCTGCAGCGCCTGGCCGCACCGATCATCGCCGTGGGCACCATGTCCCTGACCGCCTACGTCGGCCACTTCCTGCTGTCGTCCCAGATGTCCGGAGCTTCCGGAGCCGGCGAACCCTCCGGGATGGCCGTGACCGCCGGGTCCGAGTCCCAGGCGTCCTGGACGCCGGTGCTCATGTTCATCTTCGGCGCCATGGTGTTCGCCTTCGTCTGGTCTCGCTTCTTCAGCAAGGGACCGCTGGAGTACTTGCTCAACCTCGCCACCAAGCCGGCGAAGTACATCCGCTGAGACCTGGCCGACCGGCTACCTGCCGGTCGGCCAGGCTTGACCGGTGTCGGTCAAGCGCGGGTCCGGCTCGCCACCGGCCATGGCGAGCGCGCCGGCGACGACGCGGCCGAGCTTGAGCAGGTCGGCGGGCTTCTTCTTGTCCAGCCCGGCGAGCAGCTGCTTGAGGATGGTGAGCTGGTCGAAGTAGATGCGTTCGGTGACCAGGTTCTCGTCGGCGTCGAAGATGAAGTACGCGGTCATGCGGGTGCGGTGCGTGGAGCCGGTGGGCGGGATCTTGCCGAGCGGGCCGTTGTGGGTGCCCGTCAACCAGAACTCGACGATCACGGCGTCGTGCGCGTGCCGCAACGCGATGATCTCGTGGTTCTGGTCGGGAAACGCCACCCGCGTGTCGTGGTAGTACTCGCGGACTTCACCGTCGCCGTCGTGAACCTTCATCTGCGCGATGAGCTCGTAGTGCGGGTGTGGGAACGTCGAGAGCGTGGCGTCCCAGTCCTGCCGGACCTCGTCATGAAAGTGGTCGAGGACGAGCTTTTCGCGTGCGCGCAGGACTTCTTCGGACGGCAAGGCGAAGCGGGACATGGGATGCTCCTGCTTTATCCACGGTGTGGGTTTACTGCACGGTATACCCACACCGTGGATTTCAACAAGGCGTTGGGGCACGATGAACGCCATGAGCACCACACGCAGGGGACGTCCGCCCAAGGGCGAGAGCCAGCTCTCCCGCGAGGCGATCGTGCAGGCCACCCTGCGGGTCATCGACGCGGAGGGCGTCAGCGCGGTCAGCATGCGCGCGGTCGGGCGTGTCCTCGGGGTCGACGCGAAGAGCCTTTACCACCACGTCGACGGCAAGGACGGCCTCCTCGACGCGGTGGCCGAACACCTCCTGGGGTCCATCGCGCTACCCGAGCGCACCGGCGACCTGACCACCGATCTGCGGGCGATCGCCTACGCCTTCCGCGAGCGGGCACTGGCCCATCCCGAGGCGGCTTCCCTCGTGCTGACCCGGCAGCTGGCCTCGTTCGAGGCGCTCGCCCCGATCGAGGCGGTCCTGACCGTCCTGCGCGCGGCCGGCTGCCCTGCGGAGGAAGCCGTCCACCTCCTCAGGACGCTCGTCGCGACCCTCATCGGCTCACTGTTGCGGGAAGTCAACGCCGGCCCGACCTACGGCACCACCGACACCGCCGGAATCGCGCAGCGCCAAGCGGTCCTGGCGAACAGCGGCCTGCCCGCGATCGCAGCCGCCGCACCGCACCTCGCCCGGTTCGACGCCGCCGCCGAGTACGAGTTCGCGGTGGAACTCGCACTCGACGCGCTGGTCGCACGGATCGGCACCGGCGCACGTCCCGACACTGAGATCATCGGCCCATGACCGATCTGCACGAGCTCTATCGCGACCTGCACCAGCACCCCGAACTGTCGCTGCAGGAGTTCCGCACAGCCGAAGTGCTCGCGGATGCACTGCGGCCGCTGGGTTTCGACGTCACCACGAACGTCGGCGGCACGGGCGTGGTCGGCGTGCTGCGCAATGGCGACGGGCCGGTAGTGCTGCTGAGGGCGGACATCGACGCGTTGCCAGTCGAAGAAGCGACCGGGCTGCCCTACTCCTCGACTCGGCCCGGAGTGGCGCACGCGTGCGGGCACGACATGCACGCCACGTGCCTAGTCGGGGCGGCCGAGCGGCTCGCACAGACCCGCGCGGAGTGGTCCGGCACGCTGCTCGTGGTCTTCCAGCCGGCCGAGGAACTGGTCTGCGGCGCGCGGAACATGGTCGAGGACGGGCTGTTCGAGCGGTTCGGCCGGCCGGACATCGTGCTGGCGCAGCACGTGGGGCCGTTGCCCGCCGGCATGATCGCGTACGGCAGCGGCCCGCTCATGGCGGCGTCCGACTCCGTCACGGTCACGTTGTTCGGGCGGGGTGGCCACGGGTCGGCGCCGGAGACGACGGTCGACCCGGTGCTGATGGCCGCCCACGCCGTCGTGCGGCTGCAGGGCATCGTCGCGCGCGAGATCTCGCCCAGCGAGCGTGCGGTGGTCACGGTCGGGCGGATTCAGGCCGGTACCCAGGAGAACGTCATCCCGGAGACGGCCGAGCTCGGGATCAACATCCGGTCGTTCAACGAGCACGTCCGCGGTCTGCTGCGCGCCGCCGTCGAACGGATCGTGCGCGCCGAGGCTGCCGCGTCCGGGGCGCCGCGCGAGCCGGAGTTCGACTGGCACGGGGGTACGCCGGTGCTGGTGTCCGATCCCGACGCGACCAGCAGGACGGTCGAGGCCTTCACAGCGCAGTTCGGCCAGGAACGCCTGATCCCCGGCGCGGTGGTCAACGCGAGCGAGGACGTCGGCGTGTTCGGCATGGCCGCCGAAGTGCCGACGGTGTTCTGGTTCTTCGGCGGCATCGACTTCAGCGCACGCGAACCAGGCCGGGCCGCGCCGATGAACCACTCCCCCGAGTTCGCGCCGGACATCGAACCGACGCTGTCCACGGGCGTCGACGCGCTGGTCGTCGCCGCACGGACGTGGCTCAGCTAGCGGCGATCCCGTCGTACATCACGCGTCGCACGGCCTCGCTGAGCGCGCGCTGGTCCTCCGGCGTGCGCAGTGAGGTGATCGCCGAACCGAGGATCATCCCGTTGATGGCACGGGCCGTGTTGGCGACGTCGAGGTCGGCGCGCAGGTAACCCAGCTCGACGCCGTGCGAGAGGTAGGCGGCGGTCAGCGCGGCGGCCAGGTCGAACAGGTCGAGGATCCGTTCGGCCATCGCGCGGTCGATGCCGGGCGCCTCGAACAGCAGCAGGCGTGGCACGCGGGGGTCCTCGCCGAAGATGCGGGCCAGCGACTCGCCGATGCGCTCGGACTGCTCGCGGTACTCGGCGAGCGTCGACACCGCGTCCGGCGCGTTCTCCGCCGTGAGGGCCCCGGTGATGCGGGCGACCAGGTCGTCGACGACGTGGTCGACGATGTCCCGCTTGTTCTGGAAGTACCGGTAGAACGTGCCGTGCCCGATGCCGAGCCGCGTGGCGACGTCGGCGATCCCGGTGGCGTGGTAGCCGCGTTCGGCGAAGCAGTCGAACGCCGCGTCGATGATCTCGCGGCGCAACTCCTGCTTCTTGCGCTCGGCGCGGCTGACGGGTTCGGCACTGGACGTCATGCCGCAAGTCTATGACCTGCGGACACTTGTGATCACCCGAAAACTGACATACGGTTCCGGAACTGACACTCGATTCCGTTCGGCGAGGAGGTCGGGATGACCAGGCAGTACGACGCGATCGTGGTCGGTGCCGGATTCGGCGGCATGGGTGCGGCGATCGAGCTCAACCGGCTCGGGCTGCGCGACCTGCTGATCCTGGAACGGGAGGACGACCTCGGCGGCACCTGGCACGTGAACCGCTATCCGGGGCTGGCCGTGGACATCCCGTCCTCGACGTACTCCTACTCGTTCGAGCCGAACCCGCACTGGTCGCGGCTGTTCGCGGCGGGCGACGAGCTCAAGCGGTACGCCGAGCACGTGGCGGACAAGTACGACCTGCGGAAGTACATGCGCTTCGGCACCGTCGTGACCGGCGCGTCCTGGCAGGACGACCGCTGGGAGGTCGTCACCGACAACGAGACGTTCACCGCGCGCTACCTGGTTACCGCCACCGGGTTCCTCTCCATGCCGAAGACTCCCGACATCGCGGGCATCGAGTCGTTCCAGGGCAAGGTGGTCCACACCGCCGCGTGGGAACCGACGGACCTGACCGGCAAGCGGGTCGCGGTCATCGGCACGGGTGCCACCGCGGTGCAGCTGATTCCCGAACTGGCTCGGGAAGCCTCGGCTTTGACCGTCTTCCAGCGCACGCCGATCTGGGTCAGCCCCAAGCCCGACTACCCGATCCCGCAAGTGCTGCGGACGTTGTTCGCGCGGCTGCCGCTCGTGCAACGGGCCGTGCGGTGGCTGGGCAGCTCGATCCTGGAGCTGATGATGATCTCGGGCGTGGTGCACTACAAGCAGCTGCGCGTCGCGAACCGGCTGGCCGAGCGGTGGTGCCGGGCGCACCTGCACCGCCAGGTCCGCGACCCGGAGCTGCGCCGCAAGCTCACGCCGGACTACTCGTTCGGCTGCAAGCGGCCCACGTTCTCCAACGACTACTTCCGCACGTTCACCAAGCCGCACGTGCGCCTCGACACGTCGACCATCGCCCGGATCGACGCTTCCGGTGTCGTCACAGCCGATGGCCGCACCGAGATCGACGTGCTCGTGCTGGCAACGGGATTCAACCTCTGGGACACCAACTTCCCGGCGTTCGAGGTGATCGGTCGCGACGGCAGGGACCTCGGCGCGTGGTGGCGAAAGAACCGGTTCCAGGCCTACGAAGGCGTGACCGTGCCGGGCTTCCCGAACTACCTGTCGCTCAACAGCCCCTACTCCTACAGCGGGCTGTCGTACTTCACGACGATCGAGTGCCAGATGACGCACATGCGGCGGTTGTTCACCGCGATGCACGCACGTGGCGCAGCCGTCTTCGAGGTCACCCAGCGGGCCAACGACCAGTTCCTGCACCGGATGCGCACGAAGGTCACGCAGAACTCGGTGTTCTCGCTCGGCCAGTGCGCCACCGCGCACAGCTACTACTTCAACCAGCACGGTGAAGCCACCCTGCTGCGGCCGACGTCGACGATCAGCGCGCACCGGGCCGCCGGCCGTTTCCCGTTGGAGGACTACGACTTCTCGCCGGCCCTCGCGGCCACCGGGGCGGCGGCGTGATGAAGAAGCGGGCGTACGCGGCTACCGCGATCGTGGACTCGATCGCGGCAGCCCTTCCCAGCGCGCACGCCGCGCGCGCCGTGACCAAGTCGGCGTTGATGCCCGTGCTGGCAGTGGCTTCGCCGCCGCGCGATCCCGGCATGGCGGTCGGCCTCGCCGGGTCGTGGGCGGGCGACGTGGCTCTGCTCGGCGACTCGGACCGCGCGTTCCGCACCGGCCTGTTCAGCTTCCTCGTGGCCCACGTCGGTTACACGGCGGCGATGGCACGGCGGTCGACACCTGGCTCGCGCCGGCTGGTCGTGCCGATCGTCGCGGCTTCAGCGACCGGGGCCTTCGCGTTCGCTCGTGCGGCGGGACCCTCGATGGGAAAGCCGGTGGGCCTGTACGCCCTGACACTCGGCACCATGGTGGCTGCTGCTTCCACCGCACGTGGTGCCGGTGCGCGGCGGGTTTTCGGTGGTGCGGCGCTGTTCGCGGTGTCGGACGCGTTGCTCGGGGCCAGCCGGTTCGTCCTCTGCGGACGGGCGGCGCGGGTGGCTTCGGCCGGCGTGATGCCCACCTACGCGGCCGCGCAGTGGCTCATCCACACGGGGTTCTCACGGGACGGTGACCCCGCATGAAAACCCGTTGGATGCCCTGTGCTAACGTTCTTACGTCGGAACGAGCAAGGCTCCGGCACACAAACAAGCGCCGCTAGCTCAGTTGGTTAGAGCAGCTGACTCTTAATCAGCGGGTCCGGGGTTCGAGTCCCTGGCGGCGTACTCCAGAGAAGCAGGTAGAGATTCATCTCTACCTGCTTTTTTGCATTTCGCGTACTCATCTTCATTCTTCGTTCCTCCGTTGTGGATCATGGTTTGTGAGCCCGAGACGCGGGTGATCTTCGAGCGCCGGACGGTCCGGCACGATGCGGACCGAGGCGACCTTGCGCGGCACGAGGCGGGCGATTCCCTCCGTCCAAGGTCACTCGCTTGACACCGGCCATATTAGTCAACGAACATTGAGTCAATGAACGTTGAGTGGTCTTCCTCCCTGGTTGCGCGGGCACGGCTGCACGCCGCGCTCGGCGAGCCCGCGCGGCTGGCGATCGTGGACCGGTTGCTGCTCGGCGACGCCTCGTCCGGCGAGATCGGCCGGGAGCTGGGCCTGCCGAGCAATCTGCTGGCGCACCACGTGAAGCTGCTCGACCAGGCGGGCGTGCTGGAACGCTCTCGCTCCGAGGGAGATCACCGCCGCGTCTACCTGCGCCTGCGGCCTGACGCGCTGACCGGCCTGGCGCCGATGGGGTCGCTGCGGGCCGCGCGGGTGGTGTTCGTCTGCACCCACAACTCCGCGCGTTCCCAGCTCGCCACCGCGCTGTGGAAGCGTCGCAGTTCGGTGCCCGCGGCTTCGGCCGGCACCGAGCCCGCCCGGCGCGTGCATCCACTGGCCGTCGCCGTGGCCCGTGAGCACGGCTTGTCGCTGGCCAAGGCGCACACCGCGCACGTCAGCGACGTGCTGCGGCCCGACGACCTCGTCGTCGCCGTGTGCGACAACGCTCACGAAGCACTCGACAGCCACGACGACCGGCTGCACTGGTCAGTTCCCGACCCGTCGCGCATCGGCACCGGCGACGCCTTCGACTCCGCTCTACGTGATCTCGCCGACCGGGTCGACCGGTTGGCGCCAGCTGTTCACCACACTGGAGAGAGCGATGACTGAGACCTACGACCGCCGTCATCTGAGCATCGACCAGCATCTCGCCCTGACGACCGCCGCCACCCGGCTGCAGCGCGAGTTCGACGGAATCTTCGGACAGGAGACCATCGAGCGTTTCCTGCACGGCAGCTACGACCAGTTCGCCTCGCACAGCACCGTCCCGAACTTCCTGCCCCTGCTGGCAGAACGCTTTGCCCGCCAACGCCTCCACGCGCTCGCTCGGGTCGAGGGGCACGCTCACGACGGCAAGCCCACCGTGCTGTTCCTGTGCGTGCACAACGCCGGGCGCTCCCAGATGGCGCTCGGGTTCTTCCAGCACCTCGCCGGTGACCGCGCCGTCGCGTGGTCCGGCGGGTCCGAGCCCGGCTATGAGATCAACCCGTCCGCGATCGCGGCGATGGCCGAACGTCACATCGACATCTCCGGCGAGTTCCCCAAGCCGTGGACCGACGAGATCGTCCGGGCCGCCGATGTGGTGATCACGATGGGCTGCGGTGACGCGTGCCCGGTGTTCCCCGGCAAGCGCTACCTGGACTGGACGCTCGACGATCCGGCGGGCAAGACGGTCGAGGACGTTCGCCCGGTCCGCGACGAGATCGAGCGCCGGGTCCGCGGCCTGCTCGACGAGCTCGGCGTTCCCGCCCAGTAGTTCTGTCCATTGAGGAGTGTTGATGACCCGCAGGTTGGCCGCCGAGTTCCTCGGCAGCATGCTGCTGGCCACGCTGGTGATCGGTTCGGGCATCGCCGCCCAGCGCCTGTCTCCGGGTGATGTCGGCCTGCAACTGCTGGAGAACGCGGCCGCGACGGCCGTCGGCCTGTACGCGATCATCCTGATCTTCGGCCCGATCAGCGGCGCCCACTTCAACCCGGTGGTGTCGCTGGCCGACGCCGCGTTCGGCGGGCTGACGTGGCGCGAGGCCTTGACTTATGTGCCGGCTCAGGTGATCGGGTGCGTCGTCGGCGCGGTGCTCGCGAACGTCATGTTCGAAGCTCCCGCGGTCAGCATCAGCACGACCGAGCGGGCGACCGTCGCGCACGGCGTGTCGGAGGTGGTGGCGACCGTCGGCCTGCTGCTGGTGATCTTCTCGTTGGTGCGGTCCGGGCGTGGCGAGCGGGCTCCCGCCGCGGTGGGCGCCTACATCGGTGCGGCGTACTTCTTCACCAGCTCCACCAGTTTCGCCAACCCGGCCATCACCATCGGCCGCATGTTCAGCGACACGTTCGCGGGCATCGCCCCCTCGTCAGTGCCCGCGTTCATCGCCGCCCAGCTCGTCGGCGGAGCCCTCGCCATCGCCGTGCTGCGCGTGCTCTACCCGAACCCCGGCACCAACGCCGAAGACGTCGTACTCCCCCAACTGAAGGAGCAGTCGTGACCGCTACGCCCGAGGTGCTGTTCGTCTGCATCCACAACGCAGGCCGTTCGCAGATGGCCGCCGCACTGCTGCAGCACTACGGGATGGGCCGCATCTCGGTGCGCTCGGCGGGCTCGGCACCTGCGGAGAAGGTGAACCCGGCCGCCGCAGAGGCACTCGCCGAGTGGGGTTTGGACATCACCGCCGAGGTGCCGTCCAAGCTCACCACCGAGGATGTCGAAGCCTCCGACGTCGTGATCACCATGGGCTGTGGCGACACGTGCCCCGTGTTTCCCGGCAAGCGGTACCTCGACTGGCAGCTCGACGACCCCGCCGGGCAGGGCGTGGACGCGGTCCGCCCGATCCGCGACGACATCGACCGTCGTGTCCGTGGGCTCGTCGCGGAGCTGCTCGACGGTCAGTTCTGAGGCTTGGTGGCGCGCACGATCGCCGAGTGCATGCCGTCGGCGACCTGCTGGGTCGGGGTGATCTCGATGGCGGTGAACCCCGCGGCCTGCAGGCCGTCGCGGTACTCGGCGAACGTGAGCGCGCCGGCGATGCAGCTGACGTGAGAACCGCGCTCGGCCCGTTCCGCCGGGGTGAGGGCGTCGTCGGCCACGACGTCGGAGACGCCGATGCGGCCGCCGGGACGCAGCACGCGGAAGGTTTCGGCGAACACGGCGGGCTTGTCGACCGACAGGTTGATGACGCAGTTGGAGATCACGACGTCGATGGTGTTGCCGGGCAACGGAATGGCTTCGATGTTGCCCTTGAGGAACTCGACGTTGGTGGCGCCCGCCTTGTCCATGTTGGACAGGGCGAGCGCGAGCATCTCGTCGGTCATGTCCAGGCCGTAGGCCTTGCCGGTCGGACCGACACGGCGCGCGGAGAGCAGTACGTCGATGCCGCCTCCGGAGCCCAGGTCCAGCACTCTCTCGCCCTCGCGGAGCTCGGCGACGGCGATGGGGTTGCCACACCCCAGTGATGCGGCGACCGCCTCAGCAGGCAGCTCGTCGCGCTGAGCCGCCGGGTAGAGCGTGGCGCCGAAGCTCTCATCGACCTCCACGGCCTCAGGTCCGCAGCACCCGCCTCCCCCGTTGACGACGGCGGTCGCGGCTGCGGCGTAGCGGGCACGGACGGTCTCGCGCAGCTCAGTCTGCTCACTCATGGGTGGCACACCTCCAGGCTGTATCGAAGTTTGTCTATGCAGTGTTGCGCAGAACGGGAAGCGCCGTCAATATTGAAATATGTCGAAGCAAGACGCGGGCTGCTGCGAGCCGCTGTCAGAGGAGCCGCTCGCCGCACAACAGGCGGCAGAGCTGTCGACGATGTTCAAGGCGCTCGGCGATCCGGTGCGCCTGCGACTGCTGTCGATGATCGCCTCACGCCCGGACGGCGAGGTCTGCGTCTGCGAGCTGACCCCCGCGTTCGAGCTGTCCCAGCCGACCATCTCGCACCACCTCAAGCTGCTGCGGCAGGCCGGCCTGGTCGACTCCGAGCGCCGGGGCACCTGGGTGTACTACCGCGCGCGGCCGGAGACGACCGATCGGATGGCGGCGGTGCTGAGCAGCGTGGCCCGCCCGGTCACGGCCTGAACCTCAGCCCACACTGGCGGAGATCCTCGCGACCGCCGCCTTCGCCGTCGGTCCCACTCCGATGAGAGTCGCGGACGCAGGTCCCGTCCAACTCCCGTAGCCGAGCAGATGCAGGCGCGGCTCGTCGGCCGCCGACGTGCCGGTGACCGGGACACGTCCTTCGGCGTCGCGCAGGCGCAGCGGGGCGAGATGACTGAGGACGGGCCGGAATCCGGTGCACCACACCACGGCGTCGGCACGAGCCAACGCGTCCACGTCCATGGAGGTGGCGACGAGCAATCCGCGGTCACGTGCCTCGCGAACGGCTGGAACCGCCACGATGTCACCAAGTTCGCCGACGCTGCCACGCCGGGTGGCGATGTCGAACAAGGCTTTGCCATCGATCTCATCGGGCATGTACCGCGGTGCCCGGCGGGTCATCCAGGTCAGGTCAGCGTGCGGCACGAGGTCGGCGGCGATCTGGGCACCGGAGTTGCCGCCACCGACCACGACTACCTTCTGTCCCGCGAACTCGAGCGGATCGCGGTAGTCGACGGTGTGCAGCTGACGGCCGGGCAGGTCCAGCAGCGGGCGGAACGGCCGCCACCACGTACCGGTCGCGCTGATCACGTGCCTGGCCGACCAGGTCCCGGAATCGGTGTGCACCAACAGCCTGTTCTCGCCGCGGTGGACTGAGGTGACCTGGACCGGGCGCTGAACGGGGATGTCGTAGCGCTTCTCGTAGGCGGCGAGGTAGTCGACGACGTGCTGCGCGGTCGGGTATCCGTCCGAAAAGGACGGCATCGGCCAGCCAGGCAACGAACTGTGGCGCGCAACGGAGAACAACCGCAACGAGTTCCACGCGTGCGGCCACGCCCCACCCGGCACAGGTTGCGCATCGAGGACCACGTGATCGATCCCGGCTCGGCGCAGATAGAACGCAGCAGCCAGCCCCGCCTGGCCGCCACCGACCACCACGACGTCAGACCTCAGCACGAGCCACCTCCACCTGCGGCACGCTAGCGGTCGACAACACGGCCGCCATGACCCCGACCAGCCCTAGCACGACGAACACAGCCGGAAAGCCACCGAGCCAGGCCGCCAACGCGCTGCCCGCCCACGGTGCGATGGCGGCGGTGAACATGACCGGCGCGATCAACAGACCGTTGAGTTGTCCGTAGTGGACAGCGCCCCATCGATCGGTGATCGCAGTCGCCTGCACCAGCGTGAAGATCCCGCGTATGACTCCGGCGAGCACAGAGCCTGCGATCAGCAGCAGGGCCGGGCCGGGCACCACGCCGAGCAGGATGGTGACGACAGCGCTGAGCAGCAGGATCAACAGGGTCCGCAGGCGCACCGACGTCCTCGCGGCCAACCTGGCGTAGCCGAGCCGGCCGAGCACCTGGCCGACGCCGCCCAGGCCGAGCGCGATGGCTGCGGCCGAGGTCGTCATGCCGCGTTCGGTCAGCAGCGGCACGAGGTTGATCACGACGGCGTACACGCTGAACGAGGCCAGGCTCATCGCGACCACGAGCACCAGGAACGGTCTGCTGCGCGCCACCGCCGACGGAGCACGCGCGGCCTCGTGCTCGATCGCCGGCCACGGCAACCGCAAGCCCCACAGGTGCAGCGGAATCGTCGTGACAGCGAGGAATCCGGCTAGCAACAGGTACGTGTCGCGCCAGTCCACCTGGTCGTTGAGCACGGCGGTCAGCGGCGCGAACACGGTGCTGGCCAGCCCGGCAACCAACGTGAGCGCGGTCAGCGCGGACACCCGGCGCGGCCCGTACCAGCGGGTCAGCGCGGCGAACGCGGGCGCGTAGAAGACCCCGGCCATCGCGACACCGGCCAACAGCCAGGCCGCGATGAACCAAGCCAGCGAGCTTGCGCTCGCCAACGCGACGAGCGCAAGCACGGCCAGGATCGAGCCGGTGGTCATGATGGCGCGCGGGCCGTGCCGGTCGAGCAGCTTGCCCACCGGAATCCCCACCAGGCCCGCGACGATCTGGCTCGCGGAGAACCCCGCCGTGATCGCCGCGAGCGACCAGCCCGTCCGCGTGCTGATGGTCGGCAGCAGCACGGGGAAGGCGTAGTAGAGCACGCCCCAGCTGATGATCTCGGTGGTGCACAGGACGATCAGCACGCGGCGCAGCCCGGCAGTGGTGCCGGGCTGCGTCGTTGTGTCAGCGTGCACTGGGTGCGAGGCCGATCGTCACGTCGACCGTCTCGGGTGCGCCGCAGCAGCCGCCACCGTTCTTCTGCTCCTCGGGAGCGTCGAACACACCGGCGCCACCGCACACACCGGTCTCCGGCAGCACCAGCTCCACCCGCCCGGCTGACTCGAGGTCGCCCGCGATCGCCGCGACGACCGACCGGACCTGTTCGTAGCCGGTGAGCGCGAGGAACGTCGGCGCGCGGCCGTAGCTCTTCATGCCCACCAGGTAAACGCCCGGCTCGGGATGCCGCAACTCGCTTTCACCGTGCGGGTAAACCGTGCCGCACGAGTGGACGTTCGGGTCGATCAACGGCGCGAGCTTCACCGGCGCCTGCAACACCGGGTCCAGGTCGAGCCGGATCTCCGACAGCCACGACAGATCCGGCCGGAACCCCGTCAGCACAACGACTTCGTCGACGCCCTCGATGCGGTGGCCGTCGAACGACTCCAGCGCGAGCGTGCCGTCGGGGCCGCGTTCAACCGCGGCGGTGCGGAAGCCGGTGACCGTCTCGATGTGCCCGGCTTCGGCCGCCTGCTGAGCCCGCAGCCCGAGCGCGCCGCGGGCGGGCAGTTGGTCGGCCTCGCCGCCACCGAAGACGTTGCCCACGGCACCGCGCCGCAGCAGCCACACGATCTTCGTGCCGGGCTCCTGCTCGGCGAGGTCCGCCAGCGCGACCAGCGCGGTGAGCGCCGAGTGCCCGCTGCCTGCGACCACGATCCGCTTGCCCGCGTACCTGTCATGCTCGGTCCCGACGTCTGGAACCCGGTAAGTGATCTGCGACGCCGCCGCCTTCTCCCCCGCCGCGGCCAGCCCATCGCCACCGAGCGGGTTCGGCGAACCCCACGTGCCAGAAGCGTCGACCACCGCACGGGCCGTGATCCGCTCCTCGCCGCCTGCCGTCTGCACGTGCACCGTCAACGGCTCGTCGGCACGCCCGGAGTCGACGATCCGGTCCCGGCCGCGCCGCGCGACACCGACCACCCGCGCACCGAACCGAACCCGGTCGCCCAGGGCGGCAGCGAGCGGCACGAGGTAGCGGTCCGCCCACTCGGCACCGGTCGGGTAACCGTCGCCGTCCGGCCGCACCCAGCCGGTCGGTTCGAGCAGGCGGGCCGCCGCCGGATCCACGAGCTCGCTCCACCGCGAGAACAAGCGCACGTGGTTCCACTGCGACACGGCGGCCCCTGCCCGGTCACCGGCTTCCAGCACAATCGGTCGCACCCCTCGTTCGACCAAGTGCGCCGCCGCGGCCAAACCCGCAGGTCCAGCTCCCACCACGACCACCGGCAACCCGTTCACCGCACACCCCTTGCATCGATGGACTTCAAATCAACACCAGTGACTGTATCGACGTGTATCGATTGACGCAACCATCGATCTGCGTCGATACTTGCCCGCATGACGGTCACCGCGTCCAGTCCTCGGTTGCTCGGCACACAGGACGCCGCCACCTACTCGGAGTGGTTCGCGAGCCTCGCCGAACCCACCCGCGTCCGGCTGCTGCACGCCGCCGCGACTGCGGGCAGGTCGATGACGGTCGGCGAGCTGACCGAACTGCTCGGCATCAGCCAGTCCACCTGCTCCCACCACGTGCGCAAGCTCGTCGAGGTCGGTTTCCTGAGGTCGCACAAGGAGGGCACAGCCACGCACGTCACCGTGAACCCGTCGTGCTGCACTGGCCTGCCGCACGCAGCCGATGTCGTCATGGGCGTGCTCGCCCCCCGCCCGTGCTGCCCGGACAACCTGCCGCTCGACGTCACCGTCCGCGCGCTGCGCTACGACGACTGGACCGCCGTGCGCCGCATCTACGCCGAGGGCATCGCCACCGGCGACGCCACCTTCGAAACCGAAGTCCCCCAACGCCGAGCGCTCGACGCCAAGTGGCTGCCCGACCACCGCTGGATCGCCGAGATCGACGGCGAGGTAGCAGGCTGGGCCGCGGCCACACCGGTGTCCACCCGCGACTGCTACGCAGGCGTGGCCGAACACTCCGTCTACGTCGCCGCCGACTTCCGCGGCCGAGGCGTCGGCAAAGCCTTGCTGCACAAGCTCGTCACCGCCGCCGACGCAGCCGGCCTCTGGACGTTGCAAACCTCGATCTTCCCCGAGAACCGCGCAAGCCTCGCCCTGCACCACTCCGCGGGCTTCCGCACCCTCGGCGTCCGCGAACGCATCGCGCAACACCACGGCGTGTGGCGCGACACCGTCTTCCTCGAACGCCGCACCGCCAACTCCTGAGAAGCGGACGGTTGAAGTCCGTCTGCGCGGGCATCCGGAGGCAGACGTCGCACCTGAGATTCGGGTGTCGGGGAAGGACCACATGGGCACCGACGACAAGCTCGACGCCAAGGCCGACGAGCTCAAGGGCAAGGTCAAGGAAGGCGTCGGCGACGCGACCGACGACAAGGGCTTGGAAACCGAGGGCAAGGTCGACCAGGCGAAGGGTCACCTGAGTGAGTCGGCCGAGAAGGTCAAGGACGCCTTCAAGAAGGACTGAACGGCTCACTGCTCTCCTCTGGGGCGCGCACCGCGGCGGTGCGCGCCCCAGGTGCGTGCGGTCCGGCGAACGCTCCGCCACGGTTGGCGAGCAGCTACAGTGCAGGAACCGGGCCGTCGATCGGCCCGTCCACTCGCTTCGTCACCTCCGCGGTCTGTGTCCGCCCGCCGTGGCTCCGCAGCGATCTGAGGAAGGCGGAGTCCGGCATGTCAGTGACCGCGCCCATCGGGGATGATCGGAGGCTGCGCGGCCGGAACGCCACGTCCGAGGGCACGTACCTGCTGGCAGGTGCCCTCGAGCGGTACGTGGGGAAGGTCGCCGAGGCTCTCGGCGTGCCGCGCGACGGCATCAGCTTCGAGGTCACCGACACCGCAACGGCCTACATCGCACTCGGCTGCCGCGCCGTGGCTCACCCGGATCGTGACGTCATGCTCGTCTGGAGCGCGACGCAGGGCTGGGCGGTGTCGATCGAGACCGATCCCGCCGAGCCTCGGATCGTGCTCGCCCGCTCGGCCGGGGACATCGTGCAGGCGCCGGAGGCCGTGGCACGTCTGGTGGCCGAGTCCATGGGACGCCTCGGTGCCCGGGAAGCCCCGGTGGCAGGCCCGCCGTTGATGGGGTGGTCGGACCTCGCCGAGTGCATGGAACGTTACGCGCCCTGAAGTGGTGGACGCCGTTTCGGTCGATCAGGCCGGAATGCGTGTAGTGTCGGTTCTGCCGAGAGCATCTCGCACCTGAGCACTCAAGCTCACGTCGCACTCGGCGAAACCTGAACCGGTCCCCCTTCGGGCCGGAGACGGGAGTCCCGGCATGATGTCGGCTCCTCACCATTCCACGGCCCCTCCGGCTGTCACGGCCAACGAGCAGCCTCGGTATCCGCTGCGATTGCGGTTGCGGCCGAAGGCGCTCACCACGGGGTATGTCGACGGTGCCTGGTGGCCACGTTCCCGGGACCTCGCCGCCGAACTGCCCGCGCTGCTCGCGGTGCCGGCAGTTCGGCTGGGCGGCGTCGCCCCACACCGCTCCTCGGTCCGCCTGACACCAGCCCTTCCGCCGTCCACCACGCCATGATGCACGCCGCTCGCCGCGAAAACGCCGACACCGTCGACGTTCTGCCGCACGACAGCGAGGCCGACGAGTCCATTGTGGACGCGCTCGATGTCGGAAGCGCCTGCATACCCGAACAAACAACGCAAGGAAATTGGATGACGACATCGACCCACGTATCCGCATATGAGCGCAGGCTCAAGATGGTGGAGGACGTGCTGACCGGCCGAACCGAACTCGACGGCAAGGCCGCACGGGATCTCGCGGTGCACGTGTTGCGCGCGCTGGACCACATCCCCGAGCGGGTGCGTTGAACTCGCGCCACTACGGCACTGGCGCGACACAGCTGACGTGGGGCACCCGACTGCTCCGCGTCGGTTGTGCGTTCACCTACCGCGCCGAAGTGCCCACGCCGGCGGTGTTCCTGGTGCGCCCGCTGTGGAGTGCGGACGTGCGGCTGAGCCGGGAGCACCTGGACGTCCAGCCGGACGTCCCGATGCGGCATCACCTCGACCTGTACGGCAACCGCAACACCAGGATCGTGCTTCCTCCTGGTCTGTCCACAGTGCACTACAGCGCGTGGGTGGACGTGCCGGACAGGACGGAGGACGTGGACGACACCGTGCCGGAGACGCTGCCCGACGGTCTTCCGGACGACGTGCTGCTGTACACGCTGCCCAGCAGGTACTGCGTGTCCGACGTGCTGGGCGACGAGGCCTGGTCGAGGTTCGGCGCTCATCCGCCCGGTTACGGCCGGGTGCGCGAGATCTGCCGGCACGTCCACGAGTCGCTGAGCTTCGGCTACGGCACCTCCACCGCGTTGTCGACCGCGGCCGACGTCAACGCCGCGGGTTTCGGTGTCTGCCGTGACTTCACGCATCTGGCGATCTCGTTCTGCCGCGCCCTCAACATTCCGGCCCGGTACGTCTTCGGCTACCTGCCGGACCTGGACGTGCCGCCCGACGGTGCGCCGATGGACTTCGCGGCGTGGATGGAGGTCTGGCTGGGCGACCGCTGGTGGACCTTCGACCCGCGCAACAACGAGCCCCGCAAGGGACGCGTCGTCATCGGCAGAGGCCGCGACGCCGCCGACGTCGCGATGGTCACCACGTTCGGCGGCCCGGTGCTCGAGTCGATGGTCGTTCAGGCGGAAGAGGACCTGGCCCCGTCATGGCGCTGAGCGGGAGCGCCGAGATGAACTCGGAGCAGCTCTGCACCACTGCGGCTTTGGCCGCATCACGCGGTCACCGATTGACGCGTACGCGCTGACACGCGCTCTCTCGTTCCAGCACTGATCATCGGAGCACCCGCAATTCCCGAGTCACGAACCGCCGCCATGAGGTTGTTGCTGCAGCAGTGGAACGCGGAAAGCACCCGCCTTCCGGCCCCGGCCGGCCGATGGGCGATCGAACGCACCTCCGACGGTCAGGTCATCGGCGGCGCCCACCTGCTCCCGCTGTCGTCCGGCCTGGCAACACCCGCGTCGCTCGGCCCGCCCGGTCGCGGCAGACCCGTCGCTGCCGACATTCGGCTACTGTGGGGCGGGTTGGGGTCCAGCCGACGGCATCCAGCCGACGCGGTCCCCGATCCCGTCCGGTCCGGTGGTTCTCCGGCCGGAGACAGGAGCACCGGCTTGTTGCCGGACAGCCAGCCTCCCCCTTCCAGATCCCGCGCAGCCGTCGACTTCGCCGAAGCACGACTGGCCGCGTCACGAGCGGAAGTCGTCCAACAACGCCAGGCCGCCCGACGAGTTGCGGAACACGCTCGCGATGCGGGCGACTGCCGTGAACTGCTGTCCATGCTCGGCCTGGCAAAACTGCCACCGGGCTCCTGCGGCGCGGTCCCGCGACACGACCAGCACACCACCCCGACTTTCCCGGAGGCGCTCGACGTGTTCCGGCCTGTGGAAGGAGCACGTGCATGAACCGAGGCACCGTCAAGTGGTTCAGCGGCAGCAAGGGTTTCGGCTTCATCGCGCCCGAGAACGGTGGGCCGGACCTGTTCGTGCACCACACCGAGGTGAACGGCTACGCCTACCAGGGCATCCCGGACAACCAGCCGGTGGAGTTCGAGATCGGCGAGGGCGACAAGGGGCCGCGAGCGGTCTCCGTGCGCGTTCTCTGACCGGCTGAAGAACCGGCGGCCGGTCCTCGCGCAACCGGCCGCCGACCTCGCCCAGCACAGTCCACTGCGGAGTGAGGTGCCGCGAGGTTTCGGCACCACCACGAACGGGGTAGCCAGCACTTTCGACTGACCTGCACCGATCGCCCCAGACCCCGGCGGCGGAGACGCAATCGCCGTGCTGGAGGTGCGTGACGTGAGCGCATCAGTTCCCGGAGTTCAGGTTGGGCCACAACCGATGCTCTCGGGCGAGAAGACCCCGTTCGAGATGTTCCTGGTGAAGCTCTTCGCGGTCGTCCCGGCGGTGGCCCTGGTGGCCGCCGTGCCGCTGGCGTGGGGCTGGGGACTCGGCTGGGCGGACGTCGGGATCGCCGTCTTCTTCTACATCTTCACGAGTCTTGGCGTGACGGTCGGCTTTCACCGCTACTTCACCCACGGCGCTTTCAAAGCCAACCGCGCCTTGCGGATCGCGCTCGCCATGACCGGCAGCATGGCGATGCAGGGCCAGATCATCGGCTGGGTCGCCGATCACCGCCGGCACCACGCCTACGCCGACCGCGAGGGCGATCCCCACTCGCCGTGGTTGTACGGCACGTCGGCCGTCGCACTGGCCAAGGGTTTCTGGCACGCCCACATGGGCTGGATGTTCCGGCGAGAACTGACCAACGCCGCGCGCTTCGCCCCCGACCTGCTCCGCGATCCGGACATCCAGCGGGTCAACCGCTGGTTCCCGGCGTTGACCGCGGTGACGCTGCTCGCTCCCGCGGTGCTCGGCGGGCTGATCACGTGGAGCTGGTGGGGTGCGCTGACGGCGTTCTTCTGGGCCGGTCTCGTCCGGGTCGCGGCGTTGCACCACGTGACCTGGTCGGTCAACTCGATCTGCCACATGATCGGCGATCGCCCGTTCGAGGCGCGCGACAAGTCGGCGAACTTCTGGCCCTTGGCGATCCTGTCGATGGGTGAGTCGTGGCACAACTCCCACCACGCCGATCCCACCTGTGCGCGCCACGGAGTTCGCCGGGGCCAGATCGACGTCTCCGCGCGTCTGATCCGGATCTTCGAACAACTCGGCTGGGTCACCGACGTGCGCTGGCCCAGGCCGGAGCGCCTCGCCCGCAAGCTCAGGGACAACACGGCCCGAGCAGCGGTGTGAGCGATGAGCGGCTGGTCGAAGCGGCCTGCGAGGTGTGCGTTCACCTGGCGGGAGTGAGCGGGGCTCAGCTGACACTCGTGAACGGCACCGGGCGGGGCGAGTCGCGATACGCCACGAACGCGACCGGCGGGCGCCTCGAGAACCTGAGGTTCGTCCTGGGCGAAGGCCCTGGTGAGGACGCTTTGAGCTCCGGCCTGCCGGTCTTGGTGGCGGAGCTGGACTCCCGGGAGAACCGGCTGCGATGGCCGCTGTTCGTGCCGGCCGCGTGCGCGGCCGGGGCGTCCGCGGTCTTCGTGTTCCCGCTGTGCAGTGGCGTCATCCGGATCGGAGCGCTCGCTCTGCACCGGTACGGACCCGGTCCGCTCACCACGACACAGATTCTGGACGTCCACGTCCTGACCGAGGTCATCCTCTCGTTGGCACTGAACGAGCTGACCCGGCTGCACTCCGACAGCCGTGCCGAGGTCCACCAGGCGACCGGGATGCTGTCGGTCCAGTTGGGTGTGAGCATGGAGGAAGCCCTCGCGCGGCTGCGGGGGCACGCGTTCGCCCACGACCAGCCGGTGGTCGAGGTCGCCCACGAAGTCGTTGCCCGGCATTTGCGGCTGAGTCCGGGCACCGCGTCGGGACTCGCGTGATCCCCTCCGGCGAACTACCAGCAGAGGTGGCCGCATGTCGATGGAGAGCCTGGCAGAGACGTTCGTCGAGCTGGCCGACACGCTGGTCGCCGACTTCGACCCGGTCGAGTTCGTTCACCTGTTGGCCAACCGCTGCGTCGACACGCTGGCGGTGGACGCCGCGGGCATTCTGCTCGCGAACGATCGCCGCGAACTCCAGGTCGTGGGCGCGTCCAGCGACGCGGCCCGGCTGATCGAGCTGTTCGAGCTCCAGGATCGGCGGGGACCGTGCATGGAGTGCTATCTCACCAGCGCACCGGTGACGGTGGCGGGCTTTGCCGAACAGCCGCAGCGATGGCCCGAGTTCTCCTCGGCAGCCCTCGACGCGGGGTTCGGCGCGGTGCACGCCTTGCCGTTGCGGCTGCGAGCGCAGACCGTCGGGGCGCTGAACCTCTTCACCGTCAAGGCGGGTGTGCTCGGCGAGTCGACCATCAGGGTCGCCCAGGCCATGGCGGATGTGGCCACCATCGGCCTGCTGCAGGCTCAGCTCATCACGCGGCGAGACCTGCTGGCCAGCCAGCTGCAACACGCGTTGCAGAGCAGGGTGCTCATCGAACAGGCGAAAGGTGTTCTCGCGGAACGGCTGAGCATCGGCATCAGCCAGGCGTTCGAGGCGCTGCGACGCTACTCGAGAAGCCGGCACCAGCACCTCAGCGCCGTCGCCGAAGCGGTTGTCGCCGGAAGGATTGATGTGGACGCGCTGGGCGCAGAACGCAGGGAGCCCACGTGAGCAAAGGTCGCGAAGGTGCTCTCAGCGCTCTGAGGAAGCTCGCTGGGTCGGCACAGGTTCCTGGAACAGGTTCGTCCAGGACGGCTGCTCGGGATCAGGCGAGCTGGACGTCGCCACTGGGTCGTGCGTCTCGGGATGGCTGAACAGGTGGTTCGCCGGGTGCAGGGTCATTGAATGCTTTCCGTTCGGAGACAAGGCAAAAGATCATTTCTCATCGTCGTGGCTTTCTTCGCGTCCCGTGCGTGGTCGTCGCGAGTGAGGCGGAGCCGGAGTGACTGCACGGCGCGTAGGTGAAGGGGGTGCGAAACGCATCGACCCCAAGCCTGACAGTACACCTCTTTGACGGCTTCGGGTCCGTTTGGCCAACTCCGGCCGGGGGCAACCTCTGCGCGGTTGGTTGACCTGGAGGAGGGGCCATGACAACGACCCTCGACGGACACAAGGTCCGCGATCCGCACGACCTCCATGCCGAGATCGAGGCTCAGCTCGACCTCGCCGCCGAAGAAGCCGTACGACGGTGCAACGGCAAGGCGGACTACCAGACGGTGCGGCGAGCCGTCTCCGAGGCCTACCGCCGGCTGTCCCGCGAAGCCAAGTTTCAGAGCTTCCTGCCGATTCTCGCCGCCAGGGCCGCACACCAGAGTCTCTGCGGCCGGTGAACCCAGGTTGACCCTCACACGGTGAGAGGGTCGATGCTGGCGGGCATGCTCATCGAGAACGTCTCGTTCCCCGGCGGTCAGCACTGCGAGACCACGACGCTCGGCGCCCTGCTGCGCCACGAGGGTCTCGAGCTGTCCGAGCCGATGCTGTTCGGCCTCGGCGAAGGTCTGAGCTTCGTCTACTGGGACGCCAAGAACATGGGCTTCCCGTTCCTCGGCGGCCGCGTCAAACCGGCCGCCATCACCAGGACCGTCGCCGACCGGCTGGGCCTGACGCTGGACGTCCGGGAGACCGCCTCGACCCGCAAGGCCTGGCAGAACGTCACCGCCGCGATCAGCGCGGGCCGCCCGGTCGGCCTGCAGCTGGACTCCTACCACCTCGACCACTTCACCACGAAGGTCCACTTCGGCGGCCACTTCGTCGCGATGTACGGGTACGACGACACGCAGGCGCACCTGATCGACACGGAACAGCAGGGCGGCGCGGTGACAACCTCGCTGACCAGCCTGGAACGTGCGCGCAACGAACGCGGACCCATGACCGCCCGCAACCTCTCCTTCACCATCACCGGCTCCATGAACCGGAATCTGAGCGACGCCATCCGAACGGCCATCGCCAACAACGCACACGCCTTCCTCAACCCGCCCATCGCCAACCTGGGCCACCGCGGCATCGCCAAGGCGGCCAAGCAGGTTCCCAAGTGGCTCGACCGGGCCGCAGATCCGTCCCGCGACCTCCCGCTCGCGGCGTTGCTGATGGAACGCGGCGGCACCGGCGGCAGCCTGTTCCGGGCCATGTACCGCGACTTCCTCGCCGAGTGCGCCGACATCGTCGACGACGAGAACATCCGCGCAGGCCACCAGCTGTACGCCGAGATCGCCCCGCGGTGGACCGAGGCCTCGCACCACATCGCAGCGGCAGGAGAAACCGGCGACCCCAGCCACCTCACCCGCGCCGCCGCGATCCTCACCGAACTGGCGGACGCGGAACGCCGCGCCATGGAGACCCTGAGCAAATCAGGGCACTAGTTGTCCTCGTCGGGTGCCAGCATCCCGTGCATGATCGGACGTTGGCACGGCCTGGTGATCGACTGCCCGGACCCGCAGGCCCTCGCGGGTTTCTACGAGAAGCTGCTCGGCATGGTCCGGGTCCAGGACGAACCCGGCTGGGTCGTCATCGGTGACGCGCCGGACCGCCCCGGCGTTGGGTTCGCGCAGACCGAGAGCTGGCAACCGCCGAAGTGGCCAGAGGAGTCGTCGCACATGCACTTCGACGTACGTGTGGACGACCGGGTCGCGGCCGGCGAGAAAGTGCTGGCACTGGGCGCGCGACGGCTGGGTGGCGGCGACGGGACCTTCGACGTGTACGCGGACCCCGCAGGGCATCCGTTCTGTCTGGTGACCTGGTAGCCGCGCCCGCTTCATCGCCCGTGCATTGCCTTGTCGCCGCGACCGGGCATTATGCGCAAATGACACTCCGGCAGGCGAGCGACTTCGCCCAGTTGTCCACCGAGATCAAGCAGGCCGGCCTGCTTGCTCGGCGGCGCGATTACTACATCGCCAGGATCAGCGTGAACCTGGTGGTCTACGCGGGGGCGTGGGTGGCGTTCGCCCTGCTGGGCGACTCGTGGTGGCAGTTGGCCGTGGCGTTCGTGCTGGCGGTGATGTCCACGCAACTGGCGTTCATCGGGCACGACGCCGGGCACAAGCAGATCTTCGCCTCGAAGCGGTGGAACGCGCTCACCGGGTACGTCCACGGTGGACTGGTCGGCGTCAGCCAGGACTGGTGGGTGAGCAAGCACAACCGGCACCACGCCAACCCCAACCACGAGGACGAGGACCCGGACGTCGACATCTCGGTGCTGGCGTTCACGCAGAAGCAGGGTGCGGCCAAGCGCGGGCCACTGCGGTGGATCGCCTCGCACCAGGCGGTGTTGTTCTTCCCGTTGCTGCTGCTGGAAGGCTTCGCGCTGCACTTGCACTCGATCCGGTACTCCGGGCGCGAGCGGTACCTGATGATCGCGCACGTGGTGGTCTACCTGGTCGCGGTGTTCTGGGTGCTCTCCCCCGTGTATGCGATCGCGTTCGTGTTGGTGCACCAGGGTTTGTGGGGCCTCTACATGGGATGTTCCTTCGCCCCCAACCACAAGGGCATGCCGGTGCTGTCGGCCGGTCACACGCTCGACTTCCTGCGCAAGCAGGTGCTGACGTCGCGCAACATCCGGGGCGGCTGGTTCGTCGACTTCCTGCTCGGCGGGCTGAACTACCAGATCGAGCACCACCTGTTCCCGAGCATGCCGCGGCCGCACCTGAAGCACGCGCAGCTGATCGTGAGCGAGTTCTGCCGGCAGCGCGGCATTCCCTACGCGCAGTGCGGGTTGTTCAGGTCGTACGGGTACGTGCTGGAGTACCTGCACGAGATGCGTTGTCCGAAACTGGACAAAGCCTGACCAAAAGGCTCGTCGACCGCACTCAGCGCTGGTTTCCTCGGTGACAGACCGAACTGGGGGAACTACACATGCGCAAACAACTCCTCGGCGTGCTCGCCGCAGGTGTGGCACTGTCACTCGTCGCCGCAGGTCAGTCGGCCGCGGAACCCGTCGCGCAGCAGGTGAGCCAGCCCGATCCGATGCTGGCTTTCCTGCCCGCGGAGGCCCAAATCGACTGGGCCGCGGTGCAGCGGAACCGCGAGGCCCGCAAGCAGTCACGGCAGGCTGTGAAGACACAGGGCGCGCCGCTGACGTACACCGAGAAGGAGACCGGGCAGGGCGCCAACGACGCGCCCGCCAAGGCCGAGCGCGTGCCGGGGTTCGGCACCGGCCGCGGCAAGAACCCGAAGCTCACGCTCACCGGTGACCTCGCGGGCGACCCGACCATCCCGGCGGTGCCGCCGTTCGCCGAGATGAACGACGCGGTACCGCACGGCAGCGACACCGGCGTGCCCGTGCGCGGCAGGGCCGTCCACACCAGCGGCACGATCGGTGACGGCCCGTACGGCAGCGCCGGCGACGGCACCGGCGACCACGACTTCTACAAGCTGAGCGGTGGCAACAGCGGGCTCGTCGCGACCGTCGACGTGCACACGCCGACCGGCGGCCTGGACACGTTCCTCGCCGCGTTCGACGCGAACGGCCAGCTGGTCGGGCAGAACGACAACCTCGCGGGCACCACGGACAGCCGGCTGCAGGTCCACGTCCCGCCGGCGACCGACGTCTTCGTGATGGTCGCGGGCGCGGGCCCCGGCTCGATCCCGGCCGACCCGATGAAGCCCGGCACCGGCAAGCAGGTCACCACCGAAGGCCCGTACGACCTGACCATCGCGACCGGCGACGGCCAGGTGGACAAGGACTTCTTCGCCGTCGACCTGAAGGCGGGCGACGTGCTCGGCGCGTCGGCGGCCGGCCGGGCCACCAGGGTGATGGTCCACGACCCGGCCGGGCGTGAGGTCTTCGGTTCGTCGCAGGACTTCAGCTTCCTGTACGCGGACAACTCGCCGATGCCCGCCGGTGGCAACGCCGTCGCGGACTTCGTGGCGCCGAGGGACGGCCGCTACACCGTCGGCGTCGAGAACGGCGACGGCCGTTACGACGTCACGGTCGAGGCCTTCCGCCCCGGCTCCGAGCTCAACCCGCGCCCGGAGGTCCTGACGGTCTTCCTCGACTTCAACGGCGCGCGCGTCAACACCCGGATCTACGGGGCGGAGCCTGGCGGCAACCGCGACCTCTCGCCGCTGAAGAAGTTCCTGCCCGGCTGGGGTCTCACCGACGCCGACGAGAACGCGGTGATCGACGCCGTGATCGCGTCCGTGCGTGAGAGCGTCGAGCACGATCTGGCCGCGAAGGGCACCAACCGGCGGTTCGCCGTGCGGATCCTCAACAGCCGCGACCACGCCGACCCGTGGGGCCAGCCGAACGTCAGCCGCGTGGTCATCGGTGGCTCGATCGCCGAGTCCGGCATCCAGACCGTCGGCATCGCGCAGTCGATCGACGCGGGCAACTTCGGCAAGGAGGAGACCTCGCTGGTCCTGCTGGACGTCCTCAGCCTGCCCGCCGGCCAGTCCCGCACCTCGCTGAACACCTACATCACCCCGGCCACCACCGACAAGGCCGGGTTCATCGGCAGGGCGATCGGCAACATCACCGCCCACGAGGCCGGGCACATGTCGGGCAGCTGGCACCAGGACCAGTTCAACGCGCTCGACAGCATCATGGACCAGGGCGGCAACCCGAAGGGCATGTTCGGCGTCGGCCCGGACGGCGTCGGCGGCACGGCGGACGACCTCGACGTCGACTTCCACGAGGACGTGCTCAACCCCAACGAGGGCTTCACCGGGATCGAGGACTCCCTCAACCGCACCGCGTGGGCGTACACCCGAGGCGCCAACTGACGGTCCGATTCCCGCCAGAGTTCGAAGTCGAACTCCGCCAGGCTGATCCACATGGGATCACTTGACGGAAAAGCGGCCCTGATCACCGGCGGAAGCCGCGGGATCGGGGCCGCTGTGGCGCGCAAGCTCGCCGACCTGGGCGCGCGAGTAGCAGTGACGTACCAGAACACCAAGCCGGACAACGGGTTCGCGATCCAGGCGGACAGCGAGGACCCCGATGCCGTGGTGGCGGCGGTGGACGCGGCCGCGGCGGAGTTCGGACGGCTCGACGTCCTCGTGAACAACGCGGGCGTGTTCCAGGTGGGGCCGTTGGAAGAGCTTGGGAGAGAAGAGTTCGACCGAACGATGGCGGTGAACGTGCGGGCGCCGTTCCTCGCGGCGAGGGCAGCGGTGCGGCACATGCACGAGGGCGGGCGCATCATCAGCATCGGCAGCAATGTCGCTGTGTACGCGCCATTTCCCGGCTTCGCGCTCTACTCCGCCAGCAAGACCGCGCTCATCGGCATGACGAAGGGCCTGGCCCGTGAATTGGGGCCGCGCGGTATCACCGCGAACATCGTGAACCCCGGTCCGACCGACACCGACATGAACCCGGCGGACGGCCCGATGGCGGACACCATTCGCGGGCTGACCGCGCTGGGCCGTTACGGCCAGCCGGAGGAAATCGCTGAAGTCGTTGCGGCACTTGCGGGGGACGCCGGTGCGTACGTCACCGGCGCCAGCATCAATGCCGACGGTGGCTTCACGGTATGAGGTCGTGAAGCCCGGTCAGTGGCCTCAGGCCCAGCTGACCGGCAGGGCGTGGACGCCGTAGATGTTCATGTCGGTCCTGAGCTTCACCTCGCGGGCGGGTACCGCGAGGTGAAGGCTCGGGAACCGGCGCAGCAGCCCCTCGAACCCGGCCCGCATCTCGATGCGGGCCAGCTGCTGCCCGAGGCACTGGTGCACACCGTGCCCGAACGACAGGTGCCCGCGGGAGTTGCGGTGCACGTCCAACTCGTCGCCGTGCTCGAACTTCGCGGGGTCGTGGTTGCCCGCCAGCAGTGACAGGATCACCGTCGAGCCCTCGCGGATCGTCTCCCCGTGGAACTCGATGTCCTCTGCCGCGTAACGGAAGAAGATGTCGGCGACGGTCAGGTAGCGCAGCAGTTCCTCGACGGCGTCCGGGATCAGCTCGGGGTTCGAGCGCAACGCGGCCAGCTGCTCCGGGTGCTCCAGCAGTGCGAAGGTGCCCAGCGCCAGCATGTTCGCGGTGGTCTCGTGGCCGGCGAGCAGCAGCAGGAACGCCATGCCGGTGAGTTCCTCGAGGCTGAGGTCCTCGTCGCGGGCCAGGTCGGACAGCAGGTCGTCACCGGGTTCGGCGCGTTTGCTGCTGACCAGTTCGTACAGGTACGTGTGCATCGCCATGTACGCGGCCATCTTGTCGTCCAGGTTCACGTCCCGCTCCATGAACTTGGAAGAGTTCGACTGGAACGTCTCGCGGTCCGCGTACGGCACGCCGAGCATCTCGCAGATCACCAAAGACGGCACCGGAAGCGCGAACGCCTGCACCAGGTCGACCGGCGGCGTGAGCTTCGCCAGCTCGTCCAGCTGCCGTTCGGTGATCTCGATGATGCCTTCCTCCAGGGCCTTCATCCGCTTGACGGTGAACGCCCCGGTGAGCTTGCGCCGCAACCGGGTGTGGTCCGGCGGGTCCATGCTGATGAACAGTCCCGGCGTCTGCGGGGACGGCTCGGTCTGCTCCGGCATGCCCGGAGTCGGGTACGGCACGTGCAGGATGCCCAGGTCCTGGCGTGAGCTGAACCTGGTGTCCGCTAAGGCTTCTCGTACCGCGTCATAGCCGGTGACGAGCCAGCCCTCGTGACCGTCGGGGAAGAGCATCGGGCTGACCGGACGGGTCGAGCGCACCTGTGTGATCTGGCTGGGCGGGTCGAACGGCGTGACGTCGCGGTCCATGGGAAGGCCGTGCAGCATGGCAGTGCTCTCTTTCGGCTGGTTCAGCGGATGGCTTCGCGGTTGAAGAGCTTCTTGGACCAGAGGTAGCCGCCGAAGCCGATGACGACGCACCAGCCCAGCGCGATCCAGCCGTTGTTGCCGATGGGCGTACCCATGAACAGCCCGCGCAGTGCGGTGATGAACGGGGTGAACGGCTGGTACTCGGCGAACCAGCGCAGCACGGTCGGCATCGAGTCGGTCGGCACGAAACCGTTGCCGAAGAAGGGCAGCAGGATCAGCGGCAGGCCGACGTTGCTCGATCCCTCGACGGTCTTGCTCGCGAGCCCGAGCGCGGCGGACAGCCAGATGAGCGCGAAGGCCATGGCCACCAGCAGGCCGATCAGCGCGAGCCACTCGACCGCGTTCGCCTTCGGGCGGAAGCCGATGAGCACTGCGACACCGAGCACGAACGAGATGCTCAGCACGGTCTGCACCAGGCTGCCGACAACATGTCCGGTCAGGACGGACACACGGGCGATGGCCATGGTGCGGAACCGGTCGACGATGCCCTCGGTCATGTCCAGGGCGATCGAGATGGTCGTGCCCTGCACGGCCGAGGTGATCGCCATCAGGATGATCGTCGGGGTGACGTAGTTGAGGTACTCCGCGCGTCCGCCGGTGGGTCCCCCGATCCCGGCGCCGAGCGTGCCGCCCAACACGTAGACGAACAGCAGCAGGAAGACGACCGGCATCAGCAGGAGCTGGAACGTCATCGAGGGGTAGCGGATCACACGCTTGAGGTTGCGACGGATCATCGTCGCCGAGTCGGTCAGTGCGTAACTCATGAGTGGGTCACCGTTTCGGGCTTGCCGGTGAGGGCGAGGAAGACGTCGTCGAGGTCGGGGGTGTGCATGCTCAGCGAGTCGACCGCGACCGCGTTCTGGTCGAGCCGGTCGAGCAACGCCTTGAGCGAGCGGACACTGCCGTCGTTGGGCACCCGCAGGGCGAGCGCCTCGCCGTCGCGGGACGCGGAGCCGATGACCCGCGCGGCGGACTCCAGGTCGCGGAGCTCGGTGAACTGCAACAGGACGTGCCCGCCGGGGATGCGGCGCTTGAGCTCGTCCGCGGTGCCCTCGGCGACGATCTTCCCGTGGTCCAGCACCGCGATCCGGTCGGCGAGCTCGTCGGCCTCCTCCAGGTACTGGGTGGTGAGGAAGATCGTGACGCCGTCCGCCACGATCCGCCGCACGATCTCCCACATGGCACGGCGGCCGCGCGGGTCGAGGCCGGTGGTCGGCTCGTCGAGGAAGATCACCTGCGGCGACCCGACCAGCGTCATCGCGAGGTCGAGCCGGCGCCGCATGCCGCCGGAGTAGGTCGACGCGATCTTGTCGGCCGCGTCGGCGATGTCGAACAGTTCCAGCAGCAGCTGGACCTTCAGCTTTCCTTCGGTGCGACCGAGGTGGTTCAGGTCGGCCATCAGCTTCAGGTTCTCCCTGCCCGTCAACAGGTTGTCGACGGCGGAGAACTGGCCGGTGACGCCGATCGCGGCGCGCACGGCGTCCGGGTCGCGGACGAGGTCGTGGCCCGCCACCGTCGCGCTGCCGCTGTCGGCCCTGATCAGGGTGGACAGGATCTTGACCGTGGTGGTCTTGCCGGCACCGTTCGCGCCGAGCAACGAGAAGACGGTGCCGCGCTGGACGTTCAGGTCGACGCCCTTGAGCACCTCTTGGTCGCCGTACGAGCGGCGCAGGCCGGTGGCCGTGATCGCGTTCATGGAGTTCCCCTCAGGCACGGCGGACGGTGATGTCGCCGAAGGACGTGTGGGCGGTGATCTTGACCGTCTCGGCGGCGTCGCCGGGGCCTTCGCTGCCGCTGAGCGAGTTGTGCACGCGGCCGAAGCTGGTCTTGGTGTCGAGCCACGCGGCGGTGCCCTGGGCGATGCCGACCTCGATGCTGCCCATCGCGGTGCTCAGCGAGGCGGTGTCGCGCACGACCTCTCCGATGATGAGCGATCCCATGGCGCTCTTGGCTTCCAGCGCGCCACCGACCCGTTCGGCGGTGATGTCGCCGTTGGCCGCGCGGGCCCGCAGCTCACCGTCGACCGTGCCGATCTCGGTGTTGCCGTTGGAGTTCTTGACCGTCAACGACCCGGCCACCGAGCCGACGCGGACGTGCCCGCTGCCGGTCTTGACCTCGGCGTTGCCCGTCACTGCTCCGACGCGGACCTGACCGGCGCCGGTGTCGACCTTCAACGGCCCGGTGCGGTCGACGTGGACGTGGCCCGCCGACATGTCGATCTCGGTCTCCCCCAGCACACCGGTGGTGCGGGTGCTGCCCGCGGTCACGTCGGCATCCACTTTGGACCCCGTGGGCAGCTCGATCACGACGTCGACCGACCTGGTCTTCTTGGAGAAGTCGAACGTCCGCTTCGGCCCGCGGATCGTCAGCACGCCGTCGGCGTAGTCGACACGGGTCTTCTGCGCGGCCTCGACGTCGGAAGCGTCCTCCGGGTCGGACGGACGCACGTCGACCACGGTGTCGAGGCGGTCGCTCGCGAGGATCTGGACGAAGCCCGCGTAGACGTCGAGCAGTACGGAAATCGGTTCATACGTGTCGTAAGAAGGCATGGCTGTCCCCTCAGAAGGTGCCGGAAAAGCGTCTCCGCAGGTCAGAGACGTGCAGTGAAACTGGTGGTGTTAGCGGACCCAGCCGACGAAACGCTGCGACGCGGGCGCGGGCCCACCGGGGAGCGGTTCGCTGCCGGACTTCGGCGAGAGCTGGGCCGACGCGGCGCGCACGAGCCACGCGTTGACCGAGCGGCCCTCCTTGGCCGCCGCCTCGTCGATCGCGGCCTTGAGCGGTTCGGGCAGGCGGACGTTGATGCGCACGGTGGTGCCGTCCTCGAAGCCGGCTGCCACGTCCTCGGCGGGTGCCGCGACGGGCTCCGGCGCGGCGGCGGCCGGCTGCTCGACCGGCCGGCGCGTCACGACGAACTTCGGGTCCCTGCCCCGCAGCAGCACCTGCACCGAGTCCGGCGCGAGGTCCGCGGTGATCTCGTCGGCGGCGGCGGACAGCGCCTCGAGCAGCGCCAGCCGGATCGCCGACTCCATCGACACGGTCAACCGCTCGACCAGCGCGTTCGCCTCGTCGCCGCCGGTCTCGACGGCGGTCAGCAGCTCGCGACCAAGCGATGCCACATACGGGGTCAGATCCATGGCATCACTATGGCACGCGGTGGCACCACAGGCAAGCGATTCTGGCTCAGCGTGGCATCACTTTGGCTCACTGCAGGTCAGAGCGCTAGTTGAGCCCCTCGAAGGCACGCAGCACGGGCGTTCCCCGCTGCCGGTCGAGCACCGCGAACACCACGTGGTCGAAGTACCGGTTCTCCCGCAGGGCGTCCCGGAACGTCTCGGCCACCACGGCCGGCTCGTTGCCGAACACCCCGCACCCCCAGGCCCCCAGCACGAGCCGTCGGTGCCCGTGCGCGGCCGCGACCTGCAGCACCCGCACCGCTCGTTGCCTCAGCGCAGCCGGGATGCCGTCGGCGCGCTCAGGCTGGCTCCGCACGATCGCCGACCGGTTCGGCGCCGCGGCGGTCAGGAACGACACCGGGTACGGCTCAGAAAGCAGGTTTCCCTTGTCGTCGCGGAAAACCGGCACCTGTGGCGAGTAGATCACGCGGTCGGTGTACGTCAGATCCTCGTGCGCGCGGTGATACCGGTAGAAGTCACCGGCTGCGAGCAGGCAGGGGTAGAGCGCCGACGCCCGCGCGACGCTCTCCTCCTGAGCCTGTGCACCGTTGAGAAACCCGCCGCCGGGGTTGCGCGCGGAGGCGAACACCAGGGCGGCGATGTCGCCACCGAGCCGGCGTGTTGCCTCCAAAGTGGACTCGTTGGTGACGTCCACGAGCGGGAGGTCGCCCTGCGGCGGCAAGGACAACTCGTCGTCAGGCAGGTGGAGCCGAGTCCCGAACACGGCCGGCGTGACGGCGATCGGCACGTCACCCGAAGCGGTGGAGTAGGAGCCGCGCTCCGAGATCTCGACGGTGTCGCGGGCGATCGCACGCAGCCTGCTGCTCATGATGAGCGCAATTGTGGCAAGCGGTGCTCAGATCCGCGCGTAGATTTCGGCGACGGCACCGAACGCGGCCTTGGGCTCCCAGTGCAGGTCGTCGTAGACCTTCACGATCCCAGGGCTCGCCAGGTCGAGGTCGCGGCTCGGCTCGTCCGGCCGATGTGGATAGTTGGCGAGCGCGAACATGTACACGAATGCGCCGTCCACGTCCTCTGCCTGGAAGATCTCCAGCAGCTCACGCAGGTACGTGGCCTGCTCCTCCTCGTCGCGGACATGACCGTCCCGCACCCGGACCGGCAGCCCGGCCTCGTCGTGCTCGACGATCTCCATGCTGCGCGGCGCCACGGCACCCGAACCACGCCAGGCCGCCGTGCCGAACCCGGTGATCGCCACCGGTTTTCCCTGCGCCACCAGGCTGCGCACGGCCTCCTGGTACCGGTCGGCGACCTCGGCCGACCGGATCAGCTCGAACGACATGATGTCGAACAGGCTCCAGTCAACCCGCTCGAACTGGATGCAGGCGTACGTGAGCCTGCCCCGGAACTCGGCGCGAATCGCCGCGACCGCTTTCGCCAGGAACTCGTTGAGCCGCGCGCTGACCTCCCCCATCCGCTCGGGGTGGCCGAGCAGCCTGTTCACCCGGTCCATGACGTCGTTTCCTGGCAGGAACCCGTCGTTCATGACGCTCAGCTCGACGCCCGCCACGAACACGACTTCGGCGCCGTCCGCCCGGATCCGTTCGGCCCGCCGCGCGCAGTCGACGAACAGTTCCAGGATCTCGGCCTGCGTCAGCTCCAGCGGGTACGGCGAGAACCACACCTCCAGGCCGAGCGAGGCCGCGATGCGCGCGGCCTGCTCCAGCCGTTCCGGCGAACCGCCGACCAGATGGACGGCGTTGCAGTGCAGGTCGTCCCGGATGACCGTCAGATCCCGCGTGACCACGCCGAGGTCGAACTCCGGCACGGAGATCTCCCCATGGCGGACAAAACCGGTGTCGTAGGCAATTCCCTTTGCTCGCATACCTACATGCGTACCCGCAATTTTTCGTGCACGCAAGTTAGTCGGGCCAGACCAACAGCACCGGGCACGGCGCGTGGTCGACGACGAACCGCGTCGCCGGGCCGAGACTGCGCGGACCGGCGTGGCTCACGTCGCCGTCCCGGCACAGCACGAGCAGTGAGGCGTCCTGAGCAGCCGCAACGACTTCGTGCTCGACCCGGCCCACCCGTGCGGTCGTCGCACACGGAACGCCCAGCCGTTCCGCGGCCGCCGCCAGCAGTTGGGCAGCGTGATCGGCGGCGAGCTCGTCCAACCGGCTGCCGGGATCTCGCGCGGGCTGACTGCGGCCGAACAGCCCGGCGAACGCACCGTGGGCGGCGCCGGGCACGTCGTGATCACTCACGTGCAGCAGCAGGAAGTCGGAGCCGTGCGCACGGGCCGCGTCCACGCTGGACTGCCAGGTGTCGTCGGCGATCCACACGACGACGGTCATGGTCAACCTCCGATCACGTGCAGGGACGCCCACAGTGCCACGACGGCGCCGACCAGCGTGGCAGGCACGGCGAGCAGGCCGAGCCTGGTGAACTCCGGCAGGTTCACCTCGGTGTCGTGGTCGTGCACGATCCGCCGCCACAGCAACGTCGCGAGCGACCCGGCGTAGGTGAGGTTCGGGCCAAGGTTCACGCCCAGCAGCACCGCGAGCACCGCGCCGGACCCGAACGGCGCGACCAGCGGCAGCAGCACGAGCACCGCGGGCAGGTTGTTGATCACGTTGGCCAGGACCGCCGCGACCGCCGCGAGCCCGAGCAACCCCAGCAAGCCGTTGCCGTGCGGCACGACGTGCCTCAGCAGGTCGTCGAGACCGTTGTCCACCACCGCCTGCACCACGACACCAAGGCCCAGCACGAACGCGAGAAACGGCAACGATGCGGACCGCACGATCTTCAACACGGAGGTACGGCGCCGCACCAGCGCACGGACCGCCATCGCCACGGCACCGGCACACGCCGCCCACGCCGGGTCGAAGCCGATGACCGACGCGACCACGAACCCCGCCAGCGTCAGCCCGACCACGGCCAGTGCGAACACCGGCAGTTCGGCCGCCGGACGGGTGGCCGGGGCGTGCACCGGCGCGTCGAGATCGGTCCGGAAGAACCGCCGGAACACCACGTACTCCACGGCGATGGCCACCACCCACGGCAACGCCATCAAGGCCGCGAACCGCGTGAAGCTCAGCCCGCTCGACGCGAACGCCAGCAGGTTCGTCAGGTTCGACACCGGCAGCAGCAGCGACGCGCTGTTCGACAGGTGCGTGCACGCGTAGACGTGCGGTTTCGGCCGCACCCCGAGCTGGGCCGCCGTCGCGAACACCACCGGCGTCAGCAGCACGACCGTGGCGTCGAGACTCAGCACCGCCGTGATCACCGACGCCGTGACGAACACGCCGCCCAGCAACGTCCGCGGCCGACCGCCGGACGCCCGCGCCATCCAGGTGCCGCAGGCGTGGAAGAGGCCCTCGTCGTCGCAGAGCTGCGCCAGCACGAGGATGGCGGCGAGGAACCCGATCACGGGCCCGAGCCGCACCGCCTCGTCCACCGCGTGCTCGACGGGCAACGCGCCGACCAGCACGACGAGGACGGCCGCGGGCACCGCCACCGCCGCCTCCGGCCAGCCCCACGGTCGAACGACCGCGCAGACGAGCACGGCCACCAGCAACAACACCGAAAGCGCCAGCACGGCCACACGTTAGGTCACGTGCCACATACCGGTCGCATACCGGGCCTCATACCCCGGCGCGGTTGCCTGTCGTCGTTCCTCGACGAAGGGAGACCGGCGATGGCCGGCGAGAAGCAGTACAGCCGCCGAGCGATGGGCAAGCTGGCGGCGGGCGCCATCGCGGCGGTGGGCGTGGCCTCGTTGCCGGGCCAGGCCTCGGCGGCCCCGCACTACCGCGCGCACGGCCCGTTGCTCACCGACGGCTACCAGACGTGGATCGACGCGATCAACAACCAGGGGGCCAACCTCGCCAAGGTCGTCACCGGCTGGGGCATGCCGGGCCCGTGGGCGAACTACCCGGACCACGTGTGGACCGCCGCCGGCGCGACGAACTTCCTCATCGTTCGCACGGTCACCGGCGACACCGACAACGTGATCGACCCGAACCGCGCGGTCGCCGAAATCCGCGACTCGCGCTTCTTCGAGTACAAGCGGATCCGCTCCGGCGCCGACAAGTGCATCATCGAACTGGGCAACGAGCCGAACATCCGCGTCGCCGACCCGTGGGTCTACGGCTACAACCTCGGCGTCACGATCGACCGCATCCGGGAGACCTTCCCCGGAGCCAAGATCTGCGGCACCGCACTGTCGCCGAACAAGGGCACGAACCCCGACACCTGGTACAGCAACCCGAACTTCGTCAACGCCATCAAGAAGTGCGACTTCGTGGGCGTGCACTTCTACAGCAATCCCGACGACGGCAGCTTCACCCGCCAGGGCGAGTGGAACGAGCTGACCTACGCCGAAACTCTCTCGCGGTGCGCCTCGAAGTGGCCGGGCAAGCCGGTGATCGCGACCGAGTACTCGATCAGGACCACCCGCCTCACCCCGTACCAGAAGGGCTACAAGTACGGGAGCCTGATCCACTTCGACGACTCGGTGGCGGGCAGCCTGTGGGGCGCCTGCTACTACCACGTGCAGACCAACGCCGCGGGCATCGACTACCACGAGAACGTCGGTTCCGAGGGGGCGCGCGGGTACCGCAAGAGGCTCAGCGAAGGCGGCCTCTGAGGGTGCTGCGAGGATCGGGACCGCGAGGTCCCGTTCTTCGTGACGAAGCCGGACGAGAACCTCGTCCGGCTACCTGGAGCGCGGACTGGTCCGCCCCGGCCACCACCCAGACGACCTGCGGTGGATCTTCCAGAACCTCACCGAGGTCGAGCTGCGCCAGATGACCGACCAGCCACCGGATTCCCCCGGGTTCGGCAAGGCCTTCCTGTGGACCGCGTTGTTCAGAAGGGATTGACGCGGCGAACGGACGCGCGCGTCCGGCAGGCGGATCAACCGGTGCCCGCCACCTGCGAAAGTAGGGTCCTCGCCCTGCTCCCGTAGGTGATCCGCGACACCTACCCGGCAGTATCGTCAGCCGCGTGAAGCGCGACGCGGCAATCGCTTTCCACCCGCTCGCCGCCCCCGACGCCGGCGACACCGCCGCCTCCCTGGGCGTGCTCGCGATCGCCGTCCTCGCAGGCCTCTACCTGGTGGCCCGTCGCGAGCTCGCCCATCGCGCCGAACGAGCAGAACGCGAACTGCGCGCCGAACAAGCCCGCACCGACGAACGCACCAGGCTCGCCGCCGAGATGCACGACGTGGTCACCCACCGCCTCAACCTCATGGTCCTGCACGCCGGCGCGTTGAAGGTGGCCGCCAAGGACGACGACGTCCGCAAGGCCGCCGACGAGCTGCGCACCGCGGGCTGCCAGGCGTTGGAGGAACTCCGCGACCTCGTGGGCGTCCTGCGCTCCGGCCGCACCGCCCGCATCCCCCCGGACGTGCTCCCCGACCGCCTGGCCAACCTGGTCGCCGACTCCGCCGCCACGGGCCTGGAAGTGACCCTCACCGAACACGGCGACGCCGACATCATCTCCCCCGCCGTCCGCCGCACGATGTACCGCGTGGTCCAGGAATCCCTCACGAACGTGCACAAGCACGCGCCCGGTGCGCACACCGAGATCACCATCCACTGTGGACCGAGCAGCGTCCGTGCCGTCATCCGCAACACCGCCCCGGCGTCCACACCGGACATCGCTGTCCCCGGATCCGGTCTGTCCAGCCTGCGCGGCCGCGTCGAGATGGTCGGCGGCACCCTCACCGCGGGCCCCACGGACGACGGTGGCTTCGAAGTGGACGCCGTGCTGCCCGCGTTCGTACCGACTTAGCTCACTCGTCCGACGCGCGCAATGCCCGACACGCGAGGTGCACCGCCAGCCGCTCGTCCGGATTGAGCAGACTGACGCCGAGCAGCTGCTCAGCCCGGTTGATCCGCTGCGCCACCGTGTTCCGGTGCACCTTCAGCCGCACGGCCGCCGTCGACGTCACCGACTCCTCGTCCAGGTACACGGCGAGGGTGCGCAGCAGCTGCCCGTCCTCCACGCCCGCCAACGGCTCCAGCAGCCGCGCCGCCTGCTCCACCAACGCCGGTGTCTCCGCCGCCATCGACAGCAACCGCCGCACGCCCAGCTCGTCGATGTGCACGACCTTCGCGGTCCCGGTCATCGCCGCGGCCTCACGCGCCTCGGCCAACGTCCGTCCCACGCCGGAAGCCCCCGGATGCGGACGCCCGACGCCGGCCACGAGGTTGCAGTTGCCCAGCGCCTGGGCGAGCTTCGCCGTCAGCTCGCGGTGCTGCGACTGCGGCGGCTCGGCGTCGTTGGTCAGCCAGAACGACCAGCCCTCCGCGCCCTCGACCAGCTGGCCGTGCAGGCCGCGCCGGGACAGTTCGACGCGCAGGCGTTCGGTGTGGGCGGCGTCCAGAACACCCGGCGACGGCGGGTTCGGCGTCGCGTAGACGCCCGTGTGCCAGCCGTCGAGGCGCCAGCCCGCGAGAATCGCCTGCTGCACGAGCTGTGGTGGCACGTCGTCGCCCGCCGTGAGCAACTCGGCCAGCAGCGAGCCGCGGGAACGGGCCCTGCGCTCGGTTTCGAGGCGTTCCGCGGCCACCCAGTTGCCCAGGGCCCAGGAGGCGACCTGGCTGATCTGCTGCACGGTCTCGGCCCAGCGCTTGTTGCGGCCGCGGGTGTGCGAGACGAGCCACAGGTGCACGTGCCCGGTCCGGTCGGTCTCCACCGGCACCGCCACCGCGACGCCCTCCGGCAGCTCGACCGTCGTGGCGACCGAGCCGACCAGCAGGTCCGGCGGCAGGCCCGGTGGGGAGACGCCCTCGATCGCCGTGCCGTCCGCGCTCATCACCGCGCAGGTCACGTGCAGCTCGCCGGACAGGATCGTGATGACCGACCGCGGATCCGGCTTGCTCCGGCCCAGCCGCGCGGTCACGGCGTTGAGCAGCCGGGCGGCGGCGACTTCTGGGCGGCGGACGGCCGTGCGCAACGAGTCGGCGACCAGCAACGGATCGTCGGCCTTGGTCTGCAGCAGCGGCACGCCCAGCCGGTTCGCGAACGAGATCGTTGCGGTGGAAGGAGGTTGGTAGCTGCCGGTCGGCGGACGCACGAGCACGACGGCCCGCACGTCGGCGCTGTAGGCACGGCGCAACGCCAGTTCGACGAGGTACGGCTGGTGCCCCGTGAGGATCACCAGATCGCCGGCCGAACACGCCTCGACGGCCGTCATGTCCGCGGCCAGCCGCACGTCGGCGACCTCGGTGTCGACGCCGCGCTCGCCCGCCAGCAGGCACGCCTCGCCCAGCACGCCGATCTCCAGCAGATCGCGCACGGTCAGCGAGTCGGCGTCGTCGATCACGACACGTCCCGGAACGGGAGGTAGTCGAGGTCGTAGCCGAACGCCCGCGGGTCGACCCGGCCGAGCACTTCCCGGCGCACCCACCGCGGCGGTGATGGGAGCGCTACCACATCGACGACCGCACCGAACCTGAGCCGCTCGGTCGACACCGGTTTGCCGGACTCCGCGTCCAGGCAGCACAGCAGATCAGGGGTCGTCACGAGCGGCTCGCCGTCCGCGAGCGCGACGAGGTACTCACCCTGCATCTCCAGGCGCACATACGCATCGTCGGTGTCCAGGAGGCGCAGCGCCACCGTTCCGCGAGGAAAGTCCCCGACGGACTCACGCCACACTTCGACGACTTTTCCCCGCGCCACGCGAAAACCGCCGGAAGCCTTCGCGCGTTCGTCGACCGAAAGCGTTTGCTGCGACCAGATCTCGCCGAGCTCCAGCGCCCTCGCGAGCGAGCCGGTTATGCCTGCTTTGAGAGCGTCTGCGAGTTTCAACGGTTTCGCGACCATCATCGCCCAGCCGCCGAAGTCGACCATCACCGTGCGCGCGAGCTTCTCGATGCCGGTCGCGTCGAGGACCGCTCGGTTTCCGCCGGGTTCCGTGATGGCCAACGGGGTCGTGGGCAGCCCGGCCGCGTCGTAGGTCGTCTGGTCGATCCGTGGGAACGCTCTCCCCATCCCGTCCACGTCGACGTACGGCAGCCCGAGACGTGCGGCCAGGATCAGCGGCAACAGCCCGTTGCACCCGCCGACCTCCCAACCGATGACGGCGGTGACCGACGTGGAATCGTGCGCCTGCAACGCCTTCAGCGCGTCTTCCGCCTCCTGCCCCGACGGCAGCTTCTCGATCATCACGGTCGGCGCGCCGATCAACCCGACCCGCGCGCCGTACCCGTCCGGATCGGCCTCTTCCGGCGACAAAACCATCACCGGTCCGCTTTGCCGCATTTCCTGCCGGAGCATCGCCGCGAACGCGTGGGTCTCGTGCTCGCCACCTCCACCACCACTGCCGAGCATGACCACGCCCAGGGCGAGCCGGTCGACCTCGTCGGGCTGGAGCAGGTGCATGGGGCGGGACTGTAGTGGAGATTCACGCCCCGAGAGGTGTGTAGGCGTGCGAGTAGCCGAAGGCGGACGGTCCGACCAGAGCGAGGCCCTCCGGAGTGCGCCAGCGCGGGTGGCACGGCGCGCCGACGACCGTGACGCGTTGCCCGTACCGCAACCGCTCGGCCGGCACGGGTTCGCCGGTGGCGTCGAGCACGCAGATCAGGTCCGGCACGGAGGCGACGACCTTCCCGTCGCAGGACGCCACGAGGTGCTCGTTCTGGAACGCGAGCCGACAGTTCGCCCCGTCGTGCGCGGCGAATCCCTCCAGCCACGCCTCCCCCTTGGCGAAGCCGGGATCGTTGGCGCGCACGACGTCCACGACCTTGCCGGTGAACAACACCCGGCCACCGAGGAACTCCGCGATGGCCTGGCACGGGTCGACGTGCCGGCGTCGCACCTCCTCCACCAGCCGCCCCAGCCGGGACGCGAGGGTGAGCGTGCCGGGGATCGTGATGTCGCGAGCCTGCTTGCCGGACATGGGAAAGCTGCTCATCAGCGCGGTGCAGCCCATGCCGATCGTGGCCGAGCGCGCGAGCCGTTCCGCCCAGTGGTTGTCGCGGACGTCGAGGACGATCGAGTTGCCCTTCTCGTCCGCGATCGCGAGCGGCCTGGCCAGCACGCCGTCCAGTGTGCACACGACCATCTGCACCATCGGGAAAGCGCGGCCCATGCAGTCCGCGTCGAGCACCGGCAGGCCGAGCGACGCGGCCACCGGGAACGGTGCGAGCGAGTTCATCCCGCCGACCTCGATCGGCAGCACGTGCGTGATCGGGCGGCCGATTTCCCGTTGCAGCGTCAGGAAAGCCGTGACGGCCTCCTCGCCGGCGGGCAGCTTCTCGATCATCACGGTGGGTGCGCCGATCATGCCGATGCCCGCGACGAGCGCGTCGTCCGGCACCTCGTGCAACTCGGCCGCGAGCACCGGCCCGTACTCCCGCAGGGCCTGTTCCGCGACGAGCCTGCCGATGTACGGGTCGCCGCCACCGCCGGTGCCGAGAATCGCGGCACCGCGGGCGAGGTGTTTCAGCTCGTCGAGCCCGATCTCACGCACGCGCCCTCCTCGGGGCGTCCTCCAGCAAGAGATCGCCCACCGCTCTCGCGCGCACGCGGCTCGCGTTGCCCGGCAGGTACGCCAGCGGGATCTCCTCGACCTCGACGATCCGCACGCTGTCGGCCTTCGCGCCCGCCGCCACGGCCTTGTCCACGGCCTCCTGCCGGGCCGAGTCGAGCACCTCGTCGCGCCGGCTCGGGTCGATCGCGAAGACGCGGTCGACCTCGCCGCCGACCTGCGCGATCGCGGCGCCGATGGCGTTGGCGAACGCATGATGCTCCGGCCTGATCAGGTCGCTGACGCCCTCGATCTCGTCCGGCACCAGCACGCTGCCACCGCCGACCAGCACCACGGGCAACGGCGCCGGGCACGTCCTCATGCGGTCGACGTGCGAGGCGATCTGGTCGCACACGTGGTCGATCACCGAACTGACGAGCGTGCGGTCGAGGTTCTTGACGAGCTTGGGATCTCCGATGTCGGCGAGGCCGGCGGCGACCGCGATGTCCGTGGCGGTGAGCGTGTCGCCGCCGAACACCAAAGCCTGCTCGCACAACCGGAACCCGACGCTGTCCGGGCCGACCTCGATGCCATTTTGCTGCTCGCGCACGACGCTGCCGCCGCCCAGCCCGACCGACAGCACGTCGGGCATCCGGAAGTTCGTGCGCACGCCGCTGATCAGCACCTCGGACGACGCCTCGCGCGGGAAACCGTTCTGCAGCATGCCGACGTCGGTCGTCGTGCCGCCGACGTCGATCACCGCGCATGCGTCCAATCCGGACAGGAAAGCTCCGCCGCGCATGGAGTTCGTCGGCCCGGAGGCGAACGTGGCGACCGGGTAGCAGCGCGCGTACTCGAGGTCCATCAGCGTGCCGTCGTTCTGGCTCAGGTACAGCGGTGCGTCGATGCCCTGTGCCGTCAGCGATTCGGTGAGCCCGTCGGCGATCTGCTCGGCCAGTTCGCGCAGTGCGGCGTTGATGATCGTCGCGTTCTCCCGCTCCAGCAGGCCGAGCCGCCCGATCTCGTGGGAGAAGCTGACCAGCAGGTCCGGCACCTCGGCGGTCAGGATCTCCGCCGCCTGCCGCTCGAAGTCGCCGTTGACCAACGAGAACACCGACGAGATGGCGACCGACCGCACACCCTTCGCGGCGATGTCCGCGGCGACGGCGCGCAGCTCGTCCTCGTCGAGCGGCGAGATGATCCGCCCGTCGTACTCGTGGCCGCCGTGGCAGAGGTAGGAGTGCCCGCCGATGACCTGCCGCAACCGCTGCGGCCAGTCGACGAACGGCGGAAGTGCTTTGGTGGCGGGAAGTCCGAGCCGCACCGCCGCCGTCTGCGCGAGCCCTCTGCCCTCGACGACGGCGTTGACGAAGTGCGTCGTGCCGATCATGACGGCGTTGATCTCGGCCGGCTCGAACGCGCTGGCCGCGCGCAGTCCGTTGACCGACTTGATGATCCCGCTCGTCACGTCGACCGTGGTGGTCGTCTTGCACTCGGCGAGCACCCGCCGTCCCTCGACGAGGACGGCATCGGTGTTCGTGCCGCCGACGTCGATCCCGATGTGCATTTCTGCGCACCCACCCCTCAGGCGGCCGACGCTTCCCCGACCACCTTACGGTTGGTAGCCCTCCGCGTCCTCATCCGCAGCAGGTCCAATCGCCCAGCTGAGACGTAGAGGGCGAACGCGAGCACGAGGGAGTTCACACTGGACTGCCCGAACGGCAGCAACTCACCGATCCCCGCAGCGGCCGGCCAGATGACCACCGTGGCGGGCACCCAGCTCGGAGCTGATCTCGGCACGTGCGGCCGAGTGGAGATGATCTCGTTCCGCCAGCGCCGCACGACGTAGTACTCGGCGATCATGATCCCGGTGACGGGCGGGAACACCACGCCCAGCAACACCAGGAAGTGGCTGAACTGGTGCACGATCCCGGCGGCGGCGAGAAAGCTGCCCGCGCACCCGACCATGACCGTCACCTGCGCCCGACTGATCCGCACCGCGAACACGGCGTCGAAGAAGTTCACGAGCCCCAGCGACGCCGAGTAGAGGTTCCAGTCGTTGATCTTCAGCACGGCCGTGACGACCACCAGCGCCCCGATCCAGCCGCTGGACTCGCTGATGACGCTCATGATGTCCGTCGTGCCCAGACCGTGCGCGATGAGCACGCCGGCCAGGCTGATCACCCACTCGCCCAGCGTGATGCCCAGGACCGTCTGCTTGACCACGTCCCACTCGTTGCGGTTGAAGCGCGTCATGTCCGGTGCGATGGCCGCCCCGACGATGAAACTGCCGGTCACCAGCGTCACCGCGGTCACCATGCCGATGGCCGGCCCCGGCGCCGCGCTGCTGAGCGCGGCGGGAATGTCGTCGACCTGCGTGAGCACCAACCACAGGAGCAGCAACAGGAACGCAGGCACCGCCACGTAAGCCGTCCACGCCATCCACCGCACGCCATACACCGCGATGACCGTGACGACGATGCCGAAGACGAGCGACCAGACCGGCGCCGCCAACACCCCGGTGACGTCCGCGAGCGCGACCCCGGCCAGCCCGGTCTGCACCCCGAACCACCCGGTGCAGCTGAGCGCGATGATCAGCCCGAGCATGGCGCTACCGGCGTGCCCGAACCCGGTCCAGCGCGTCAGGATCGCGGTGGACAGCCCTTCGCGTTGCCCGACAATCCCGACCGCGATGGCGATGGCGTTGAGCAGCACCGCCCCGATCGTGAGCGCGACGAACGCGTCCCAGAACGTCATGCCGAACCCGAGTGTCGCGCCCAGCAACAACTGGCTCAGCGCGGTCGTCTGCCCGAAGCGCTGGGTCGCGACTGACAACCACGGGTGTCGCGCCTGGTCAGGGACGCGGCTGAGGGCCTGGTCGTCATGCCCGAGAGCGGCCACAACATGTCCCTCCGCCCGGTGATCGACAACTCGGACAGTAACCGCCGACTCACGATCGAGCTACAGACAATGTGCACTGTCGGACGAATCATCACGTTGCGATCCGCACAGGCGCGCTCAATTCATCGCAAGGCCGATTCGCCGCCGCGCAACCAACCGCGTCTGGTGCACATCAACACTCACACCCAGCCCAGGCCGCCGCTCAAACCGGTCATAACTGCGGCTGAGCAGCCAATGCGCCGCCTCAGCCGTGATCAGCTCGAGCCGCATCTGGTTCCGCAACCGCTCAAGCGCCTCGTGCACATGCCGCGTGATGAACGCATGCCTCGTGAGCCCGCCACTAATTTCATCGATCATGAAAACCATGGCGTGCGGCTCATCCCCGTACGCATAACTGCACAGCAGTGCCAGATATCCCGCGTCGATCGACCGATCCCCGATCCAGCACTCCCCGAACTTCAGGCTCCGGAGGTCCCACGGCGGTTCTTGCTGGTGTGTGGCCGCTTCTTTGGCCCATTGCCCAGGCCGGCCGGGAAGAAGATGCGCAAGGGCGGTGAGCAGCGCAGCACTACGTCGACTCGGCACTTCTCGGAGATGCTGGACAACGGCCTCCCACAACGCCTCGTTGTCCGCGAACGGCCCCACAAACGCACTGACCTGCAACTCGACCTCGAGCGGATCGGTCAACTGCGGCAACGGCCGCCCCGCATCCACCACCGCCTGCTGCATGGGGGTCAGCCTCGTCCGCACGCGCGGCAGGCTAGCCCGATCGGCGCAACGCCACGCCTTCCTTGATCCACGCCACCGCGCGGATCACCCCATCGAGACCACCGCACGCAGCCCGTCGACGAGCACCTCGCCAGGAATCTCGAACTGCACCCCACCCTGCGCCGTCACGAGCAGCCTGACCGGCCGCTTCAGAGCGTCCACGACAACAGCCAACTCCACACCGCGAAACCTGTGCCAGTGCGGTGGCCAGTCACGCGGCCGCGCCCGTTCGGAAGCGAAGACGTCAACCACATCGCCACGCATCACCAGGTGCCCGCGCGGTTCGCGAGCCGGATCGGCGGGCAGAACGAGCTCAGCCGCCAGCACCGCATCGACCAGCTCCCGCTTGTCTTCGTACCCGCGATGCACGAGGTACATCAACGACTCGAGGTCGTTCTCAAAGGTGACCTCGCGCGGCTGATACCGAGGATTCGGCACGTACTGGTCGGTGATCTCACCCCGCTCGTCGACGAGGTACCGCCCGATCACCGCTTCCGCCGGAACGCCCACCGTCGTTTCGCAGGCGGGGTCCACGACGTGCAGCCAGTTGTTGGGCACGCGACGAGCTCGTTCGCGCATCTCCCGAGTGATCAGCGGCTTGACCATGCACGCATTGTGCCGAATCATGCGCAGAGAGTGCGTCCGAATGGGATCATTTCGCCCGTGAGCGATCCGCACCAGTTTCTCGCCAACTTCGAGCAGCGCCTCCAGCAGGCCCAGGAACAGGCGAACGCCGTCCAGACGGCGTTCCGCGAGTCCCGCACCGAAGCCCGAAGCCCGGACGGCTCGGTCATCATCACCGTGGGCTCCGGCGGGCGCATCGAGTCGCTTCAACTCACACCACGTGCAGACGACCTGGGCCACACCGCCCTGGCCCGCACGATCATGGACACCATCCGCCGCGCCCAGGTGGAAGCCGCCCGCAAGATCGAAGAGACCATGCGCCCGATCCTCGGTGACGGCGAGGGCATGGCCTTCCTGCGCGAACAGGTGGAGCAAGGCATCGCCGTGATCGACCCGGCAAGCACGGTCGAGGAGCCCAAACCGGCACCAGGCCGCCCTACTCCGCCTCAGGGCGATGACGACGACTTCGGCGGAAGCTCGGTGCTGCGATGAGCGGCGGCTTCCAGGCGCAGTCCGAGGCGATCTCCGCCCACGGCAAGCAGATCGTGGGCCAGCTCGCCCCCTCCCTGCAGGAGGCGGTGTCCGCCTCCCAGGTGAACCTCGGCCCCAACGTGATGGGCGAACTCTGTCAGGCCTGGTCGTGGATCTTCAACGAGGAACTCGACGAGGCGAAGGCCCTGCTCGCCGCCCTGCCCAGGGCGTTCGAGTCAACCGGCGACGAACTGTGCTCGACCGCCGAGACGTACCAGCAGGCCGAGGAAGGCAACCGCACCGCCATGCAGGGGATGGACCGATGAGCAACCCGCTGATCGCGAAGAAGGAAGACGACCAGAAGTGGCTCGCCGGTGCCGGGATGTTCGACACCGGCGAAGACCTGGTCAAGCCCTTCGTCGAGGGCAAAGACGTCGATCCCGTCGCTCTGGGCATCGACGGCGCCGCGCTCGCGCTGGACGTCGCAGGCTTCCTGACCGACCCCTTGGGCACGCTCGCCTCGTCCGTCGTGGGCTGGATCATCGAGAACGTCGGCTTCATCCGGGAACCGTTCGACAAGCTCATGGGTGATCCACCGGCCATCGAGGCGATCGGCACCACGTGGGAGAACATCGCCAAGCGACTGAGCGACGAGGCGAACAACTACGAGTCCAACGCCAAGTCGCTCGGTGACTGGACCGGCGAGGCAGCTGACTCGTACCGGACCCGCTGCAGCAGTCTGGCCGAACATCTTCGCGGATCATCGGCAGCCGCGTCGTCGGCCGCAAACAAGATCAAGGTGGCCGGCGCGGTCGTCGCCGCGACCAGGGCACTGATCCGCGACCTCCTGGCGGACCTGGCAGGAACCCTGCTGATGTGGGGCATCCCTGCCGCGGCATCCGCGATCCCCACCGCGGGCGCCTCGATCGCCGCCTTCATCACCCGCGCAGTCACCAAAGCAGTCGAGATCGGCACCAAGATCGCCCGGTTCGTGGCCAAGCTCTTCAAGGCCTTGGACAAACTCGGCTCCCTGGCGAAGAAGGCCGGCGCCGCGATGCGCAAGCAGGCAGACGACCTCGCCGCGCTGAGCAGGCAGATGCCGAACAGCCGCTACGGCAATCAGCGAGCCGCAGAGCTCGCCTCCGACTCCGCGACGAAGGTGTCCAGGGCCGACTCGCTCGACAACCTCGGCGACAACCTCAGCAACGCGAGCAGGCGCATCCAGGACGGCGTCGACAACACGATGAACAAGGTCGACGACTTCGCCCAGCGCACGAGCCAAAAGGTCGACGACTGGGCAAACCGCGTGAAGGAGAACGGCCCAGCGCGCAAGCAGAAGGTCAAGGACTTCTACGAGTCGATGAACCAGCCGCCGTTGTCCACCCGCAAGGAGAACATGGGCGACCCCCAGTCCGGGCTCGGCCGTGCAGCCGACCGGGTGGACGCGCCGATGAGCAAGGGCCTGCTCGACGGGCAGAACTGGGTGCGCGCCGTGGCCAGCAGGGACATCAGCCACCTCATGCCGAACTGGGGCGACCTGGTCCACCCGGCCAAGGAGCTGTCGAAAGAGCTGAACAAGGCCGAAGGTGGCGGCCACAAGGATCCGGGGGCAAAGGGATGACGAAGCGGATCGTTCTGTCCGTCCTGACCTGGCTGGCAGTCCTGTACGGCGCCCAGGCGGCCCTGCTCACGTTCGGCGGCGAGGCGTCCTCCGGCGGCGAAACGAAGGGCCACGCCCAGGAAATCTCGTGCCACCGCAACTGGTGGGCGTTCGGACTGCTTTGGTCGTGCGAGGCGACAATTGTGGGCAACGACGGCAAGCGGTACGCGTACCGCAGCGACAACTCCATCCTGACGCCGGCCGACATCGGCAGCCAGGTACCGATGACCACCAACCGCGTGCGGTCAGGAAGATCCTCCCAGGCCAGTCTCGAATGGGGCCTGGCCGAGCGCAGGGAACCCAACAAAGCCGCGGTCGTGCCCACCGCGGTCGGCCTCTTCATCGTCGGCCTCTTCATCACGTTCCGTTTGTTCCGCAACAAGAAACCCGTGTCGTGAAAGGACACCACCACCAACGCTGGCTGGCCCTCGCCTGGCTAGCGGTGTGCGCCTACGGTGCCGCCTTCCTCCTGTTGTTCTGGGAAGACCACGGCCCCAAAGGCGAAGCAGTGGCCCGCGCGGACAACATCCGCTGCGAACGCAACTGGCTCCTCCTCGGCACCCGCTGGAGCTGCAGCGCGATCGTCACCGACAACTACGGCCTGCAGCACCGCTTCACCAGCGACTCGTCCCTGCTGACCCCAGACGACACCTCGGTCCCGATGCAGCGACTGTCCACAACAGACTTCGCTCCAGCCCGAGCGTCGTCCACCCCGGCACCGTGGCCAACCATGGGCGCAGTCGTCCTGATCGCATTCGGACTCACCGGCGCAGGCGTGTGGTGGCAGAACAGCCGCACCAAACGCCCACCCCCTGCGACCGAGGCACGCCGCCTGCGAGCCCAGGCACGCTGGTACGCAGGCGCCGGCGCCCTCGCCCTCCTGGCCGCCCACTTCACTTACGGCCTTCTCATCGCAGCCCGCGCCGACTTCTGGCCGCGGCCACAAGAAGGCACCGGCACGGCAACATCGTGCAACCGCGACTGGCGCTACCTCGGCGTGACGTGGCGCTGCACCGTCGACATCACAGCGGAAACCAAGCTCTCCCAGACGATGAGCCACTCGCAGTTCACCGAGGCGGACATCGGCCACCCGAAGCCGGTCATGTTCACGGGCTCCGCGTGGGAAGCCGTCGACCAGCCCTACGAGCACCGGTTCGCCAAAACGTTGCTGGTCCTGCTGCTGGCCGGCGGCTTGGCGCTGGCGGCCAAACCGACGTACGACCGGTCCCGGATCCGAGACCTGGAGAACCCGGACCTGCCACCTCGTTTCCTCCAGGTCAGGTGATCAGGTCGCCCGGTGATGACCCGGCTTGCCGCCACACCACTCGAGGCCGGCAGACGGCACCGGCCGTTCGCACACCGATCAGCGAGTGCTCAGACGCGGACTGCTTGACGTTCAACGGTGATGTCCGCGCGGTCGGCGGCCGCCCTACCCGCCTCCCATCCCGCGCCATTGGTGACCGTCGCCGACCTCTGGCTGAGATTGCTGAACATCTTCTCGAACGTCTCCTCGACCACCTGGGACCGAGCGGCCAGCACCGGGAGCAGCCGCTCGTCCTCGACCGGATCGTGAGCCCGAGCGCTGGCCTCTTCGAGCCGTTCCCCAATCCGCTTGGCATACGAGACCAGAAAGGACTGCCGGAACGACCGGGTGCGAGACGTTCCGCCTCGAGTGATCTGGCTGCCTTCGGCCACCATCGCGCGGGTCGCCTGGACCAGCAGTGAGGTCACCAGCAACTCGGTGATCTCCAGGTCCATCGACTCTCCGACCAGCGCGACGAAGCCGAAGTGGGGGTAGAACACGGACCGGCACCGGTTCGCTTGGGTGATCGCGTGGACCAGATGCGACTTGGCGTCGAGATACGGCGCATCGAGCCACAACCGGATCGAGGCCGCCGTCTGTTCCCGGTGTTCGTCGGCGTCGAGGACGGCACGTTCGAAGGCGTGCCGGTTCATCAGTTCCTGGGCCTTGGCCGAAAGAGCCTCAGCCTCTTCGGAGAACTGAGTGGACTCCGCCTTGGCCAGCAAGGCACGCACCCGCGCCAGCACCTTCTGGTCCACACCGCTCACCGAGGCGGACGAGCGCGCGGACGCCGACCCCGGCCTCGGCACGATGAGCGGCAGCTCAGGCAGCTTCATCAACTCGTCGACCAACAAGATCGTGGTCCGCAGCGCACTCTCGAGATCCGTCCGATGACGATCCGCCCACTGCAAGAGCTGTGGCATCCCAGGCTCCCACCACACCTCGGCACCCAGCTCGCGCACCTGCGCCATCCACCGCTCATCCACAGTGGACGGAGAGTGCGTCACGGTGTCCGCAGCGATCACGTCGATCAACAGACTGCTCGCCACGGCATCAGCGGTCCGCCGGACATGCTCCCGGACGTCGACGGGCATCCAGCCCTTTCGCCAGACGTTGTCGATCAACGCGGCCAGCAAGATCCCGGCACCGATGGCCACCGTCCGAGGTTCGGCAACAGGCCTGCGCCCCGCAAGGTCCGCCATGCTGCGGTCCACGAAGTCCGTGTCGAACGCACGGGCGAAAGCCGCCTCCTTCAACCCTTCGGCCACCATCTCCGGCGACACGGCGGGAGGCGGGGCCCACGGCTCCTCGTACTCGTCAAAGGCCTGCCGGGGTGGCGTCGGGCCACGATTCGCCTTGACCTTCTTCTTCGCGGCCCGCTTCTCACGGTTGCGTTTCCCCACGTCGGCCCTCCTTCGCTAGTCGTGTCCTCACAGGCTAGTGATCTGGTCCGACAGTTCCGCCGACCGCACGCTCCAGCCGGGCCTCGGCGTGGCAGGAACGGTTCGAGCCCGAGGAAGTCGCGATAGGCGGCGTGCAACCAGTCTCCTGCCGAGCCACGCCCGGAACGCGGGGTAGTCGGCCTTGATGCTGAGCCGGACGAGATTCCCGTCCGGTGCGGTGGTCATCCGGCCGATGTCGTCCAGCACGACGCGTTCCCGGCGCAACGCCACGAACGGCAGTTGCAGCGCGGCGGTCAGCGCGAGCACGTCGTGCTGGATCGTGCCGGCGTGGAAGCGGTCGAACCACTGTGCCATGTGCGAGGTGACGAGCTTGGCCCACGCGGGTGCTTCCGGTGCGGAGAGCTTTTGCCAGACGTCGGAGTCCTTGGTGATCTCGATCGCCGGCGTGAAGGTGGTGTCCGACAGCACCAGCTTCGGTAGCTTTCCCTTGGTGAGCAGGGTGTTCGCCGCGGCGGGGTCGAGCCGGAAGTTGTGCTCGGCGCGCTCCGGATCGCGGTGGTTCAGCGCACCGCCCATCTGCGTGACGACCAGCCGTTCCGCGAGATCCGCGTTCTGGGTGAGGAGGGCGGCCAGGTTGGTCGCCGGGCCCATTCCGGCCCACCGCACCAGACCGTCTGCCTTCGTCAGGACGTCGGCTACGGCGTTGGCGACGTCGGTTCGTTGTGGTGCAACGGAATCCGGCACCAACCCGGCGATGCAGTCCATCCTGTTGTCGCCGAGGTCGGCGCCGGCGACCACCGGCACGTCCTCGCGACCGAGCAGGTCGAGCAGGTGCCGGACGAACCGAGCGCGGCGCCCACCTAGCTCATCCACAGTGGACACCAGGGCGAGCGACGGTTCTGCGGCGGCGATCACGAGCGCGATCGCGCCGTCCGGGTCTCCACCCGCGTCCGTGTCGATGTTCAGGGGCGCGCCCTCCTGCGACGGCGCGAACGCCTCCCCCGACACCGTCTGCGGCAGCCCGAACCGCTGTGCCAGGTCTGCCAGCTCCTGACGCTCCCGGTTCAGCTCCTCGCTCATGACTTCCCCTCCTGCAGGCGGCGCGCGTACTCGTCGCGTTCCCTGATGCTCGGCAACGCGGCGAACTCCGTCCACACCCGGCGTTGTTCGTCGGGCGGAAGGTCGCGCACCGCGTCCTCGACGGCGATGACCGCACCTTTGTCACCACGGCGCACCAACGAGTCCATCACCTCGCGGAACCTCGGGTCGGTGCCCGCGTCCTCGGCGACCCAGGACCGCACCTGGTCACGGCCGTGTTCCGCCCGCGCGGACAGTTCGTCGCGCCACGCACCGCCGGATCCTGGAACGGCTCGGCGGCCTGATCGGGTTGATGCCCTTGGTGAGGTCCTCCTCGAACCGGTGCGGCTGCTGCACCGGCCCGTCCTCTTCGAGCTGGCGTGGACCGAAAATGGTGCCGTGCAACGTCGTCTCGACACCGATCGCGTCCTGATGCGCGAACGCGGAGCCGACAATCATGTTGACGTTGGTCCGCTGGCGCTCTCACGGGCGTACGTGGCCTGACTGAAGTGCCCCATGGCCACGTGGATGCGGGTGGCCTGTTCGGTGCCGAACTTGCCGACCCGCACGGCCTTGCCGTTGCGAGGCTGGATGACCAGGACGCGGCGACGCGTCAGGCGCACCTCCTGGATCTCGGTCCAGCTGAGGTTCGCTTCGCGCCACTCCAAGCCTTCGGGTGAGATCGCGATCATCGGCCCCCGCACCAACCGCCAGCCGACGTTGGCGATCACAAGTACGACCACTGTCCAGGACACGATCGCGGCAACGGTGGCGACGGTGTCGTCCTGGAACGCCGACGAGCTGTACAGGAAGGTGCCGACGCACCCGATCAGAAGGACGACGACCATCCACACCCGCCGGTGCCCGCCAAAGACACGAACGGTGCGATCGGGTTCTGCTGGGTTGTCAGGACGTTGATAGCGCACCGGCTTGCGTCGGGACTTCCGCCGCTCGGGCAACAACGGCCAGGCCACCTTGATGTACACGTAGAACCACAGAACGCCGAACGGGAGAAGCAGGACCATCCCCCATCCCGCGTAGGGACGCACCGGATACAAGTCCCCGCGGTTGAACCCTTCACCCGCCACCTGCTTGCCGATGAGCTCGGGGCGGAGAAACCCTCGCGCAGTCGCCGTCACAACGTTGCCGTTGACCTTGTTCGCGACCGTGGCGCGACACTCGTACACGTACCCGAAGCCGCGCAGTGTCACCGGACCGTGCCGGTCGCACGACGTGGCGACGATGATGTGACTGGCATCGCTCAGGTCTTCGGTCTCGACCTTGTCCGAGAAGTAGTTGAAGATCGTCGCGCCGAGCAGGTACCCGAGAACGGGGATGATCAGGAACGCGAGGATCTTGTGCAGGATGCGGATGGCTTTCATCCGCCGTTGGCCTCCTTGCGCTTGTCTTCCTGCTTCTCCTCTTCCTCCGCCCTCAAGTCGCGCCACGTACGCCAGCCTCCGCCATCCTTGGCTTTGTCCTCCCAGTCGTGGAACTTGGTGGACTCCTTGGTCGCCTCGATCCCCAGCTTGGGCAGAAACTCCGCGGGCGCGCTCTTGAAACCGTCGACCGCGACCTCCTTGGCCTCGCCCAGCGCGTCCTTGGCCATACCGGTGACGGAGAAGTCGGCCATGCTACGCCGGATGTCCGCGTCGATGCCCTTCTTGAGGACGTTGACGAAGTCGTCGCCGCTTTTGGACAGTGCGGTCTTGGCGTTGACCAGAATGTCGTCGAGCTTCTTGAACAGCCCACCGGCGTTGCTGAACGCCTTCGTGAGCCTGCGGCAGGCCTCCAGGGCCTTGTTCGCCCACTTGACCGCGACCGGGATGCACTCGGCGATCGCCCCCGCGAGGCCCGCGCCGGCCGCTGCGACGGCGGGTGCCCACCGGAGGCAGATCGAGATCAGTTTGCCGATCGCTTCGGAAATGATGTCGCGCACGATGTCACGGACGACCTTGAGCACGATCTTGCACGTCCGGACGAGGCCGGCGATCCCTCCGGCCGCGGTGGCGACGCCGGCATAGGTGTCTGCGCGATCGGCGCCGAACAGGCGGTATTGATCGCTGTCCTTGCCGATCCACCCGGTGGTGTCGTTCTTGACCCAGTTCCTGAGGTCGTCAGAGGTGTCCTTCAGATAGTCGGACACGGACTCCCAGGTCTTCGCCATGCCGTCCAGGGCCTCCTGGTCACCGACAAGCCAGTCCAGCGGTTCCTTCAGGAACCAGACGTGCTCAACCAGCCACCCGAAACCCGCGCTGAACAGCGCCGCCAACGGGTCAGCGAGAACACCCGCCACGCCTGCGACCGTCGCGCCCGCGTTGATCAGACCCTCTGCCCAGTTGCCGCTGGAGAAGCCCTTCACCGTCTCGGTGGCGTCGTGGAAAATCCCGGCACCCTCAGTGCTCGGCGTCTTCTCGCCGGTGCTCACGAGGTGGTTCGCGCCTGGCGTCGGCGCCGGTCCCATCGTGGTCATTGGTCGTGCATCCCGTCGAAGATGTCAGACTGAGCCTGTTCGTGCTCCTCGATGTGTCTGCGCCACCCGTCGAACCGTTTGACGTGGTCGACTGAGGCGTCAACTACCTGGCGCATGGTGTCCACAGCAGCGTTCTGCGCGGCGGTGCAGAGAGCCGCGAGCGGGAAGCCGAGCTTGCCGAAAGCCTCCATGTTGGACACGACTTGCGCTGCGCTCAGCGCATAGTTCACCTGCTGGCCGACGTTGTTGAGCTTGGTCACGTGAGCCTGCATCTCAACCAGGTCGATGCGGTAGTTCATCGCAGGAAGCCCCTGTCGCTGAAGTCGTCGTCATCCTGCGGCGGCCGAGGCCGCTGCGGGCGAGGTGGCACTGGTGGCGGAGGCGGAGGAGGTGGCGCGTCATCCTCGATAGCACCGAGCCGCGACTGGCCGCCGCCGCCCGGCACGTACTGCGGCTGAGGTGGCGGCTGGGCACTGCGCAGTTTGTCCATCATGAAGTGCATCGCCTCGGAGTCGGCGCCCAGCATCGGCGACATGGCCTCCTGCACCGTTGCGGCGACTCGGCTCTGCGCTGCCTGCACCACGCGCAGCACCTCCTGCGCCACACTGCCGCCGTCCCTGCGCTGCAACGAACTGCCCAGCTTCAAGTCCACGAGGTTGCCGGCATCGTTGACCGCCACGACGATCTGGCCGTCCGCGCTGCGTTCCACGACACGCAGATTCGCCAGACTTTCGCGTATCGCGTCGCTCTTGCGCTGAGCCTCAGCCAGCCTGCCCTCGTACTGGTTGAGGATCTGATCCGGGTCAGTCATCCGCCCACTTGGTCCTTCTCGTCGTGCCCGTGATCCAAAGCCGCCCGAACGCTCTACGTCGGACAGCAACCGGAGGTGAGTCAGCTGTGCCGCTGCGAAGTCGCACCCGACCCGCCTCTGTCACGCACCGTCGCCACACGGTAACAACTAGTTGCGATCCCGGTCCGGTGGATGCGGTAAACGCGTTGGAGCACGAAGGTGCCCGTGTCGCGATCTGTCGGCTTGATCCGGTACCGGAACTCGTTACGTAGATCGGCCGCCCGCCGTGTCACCCGAACGAGCTACAGCGACCAGCTACGGTGGGCCACGTGACGAAGTCTCACGGGGTGCCGGCGGACCTGTTCCGCTTCACCACCACAGAGCGCGCGGACCTGCACACGGCGGTCCTGCGCGCCTTCGGCGTGGCGAACGCGCACCTGGAGACGTCGCTGACCCTCGACGACGTGCAGCAACGGCTCAGGGACGTCGGCTGGTCCGAGCAGGTGACGGACGACGAGCTGACCGCGTCGCTCACGAGTCTCCGGCAGTGGGGGCTGATCGAGAGCACGCAGCACCGGTACGGGCTGACGAAACTCGGCGAGGCCGCGTACGCCGGCATCCAGCACGCGCTCGAAACGCTGACCAGCAGCGGCGCGCTGCAGACCGCCGTGCTTGACGCCATCGCGGATCGCCTCGACGAGCTGACCAAGACAAACCGGGCGTTTGCGGCGTTGATGGAGCTCGAAGGCCACGTGCAGACGCTGCAGACGAACACCGCGCGGTTCAACGCGGACCTGCAGCGGCTCCTCAAGCAAGAGCACGACCTCGCCACGTTCCAGGACGTCAAGCGCACGACGATCACTTACCTGCGCGAGTTCGTCGCGGACCTGGACGCCCGCAAGCACCGGATCCGCGAGGCGATCGGCGACGTCCCGGCAACCATCCTCGAGCAGGCCAAAGAAGGCGCCGGCCTCTACCAGGACGACGACTGGCTGCAGCAACGAACCAAAAAGTGGCAGGACCTCAAGGCCTGGTTCCACGACACGCCCTCGAAGGCCGACGAGCTCCAGGACGTGGCGCGAAAGGCGATCGTGCAGCTCCTCAGGGTGCTGGACCGGATCAGCGAGCGAAAGAAGCCGACGAACACCGCGGCCGACTTCAGGGCGCTGGCGCAGTGGTTCGCCAGGACCAGCACCGAGGACGAGGCGCACGAGCTGTTCAACGCCGCGTTCGGGCTGTTCCCCGCCCGGCACGCGCACCTCGCGCACGCTGACGGCGAGCTGATCCCGAGTGGCGAGCCGTGGCACAACACGCCGCCGGTCACCATCTCGCCGCAGCTGCGGGCCACCGGCAAGCAGGAGCACATCGGCAGCACCGGCAAGATCCGCGACGTCGACGAGATCCGCCGCAACCGCCGTCTGCAAGCGGAGCAGGAACGTGCGGAGCTCGAGCACGCGTGGCGGCAGATCCAGACCGACGGGCCGATCCGGATCTCCACGCTGACCAACCTCGACCACGACACCTTCCACCGGCTCATCGACCTGCTCGGCAGGGCGCTCGGCAGTGATCCGGACAGCACCGGCACGCGGACGGCTGGGACGAGTGACGGGCGGATGCAGATCAACCTGCGCAACGCTCGCGGCTGGGCGACGATCACCACCCAGAAGGGCACGTTGAGCGGGCCCGACTACGTGATCGACGTGCAGAGCCGATGAGCAGGACCGGGAACCAGCTCGCGCGGCTGGAGAGCGAAGAGGTGGCGCGTGGCGTGCGGTTGCTGCTCGCCAGCCCGATGCTCAGTGCCGCGCACGATCCTGATGGCTTCGACCTCATCCGGCGACGGCGCGAACCGATCGTGAAGTGGTTCGACTACTACTGCGGCTGGCGTGTGCTCGTTGAGCCGCGCGCTGGGTATGCGCGCCTGTTCAAGACAACGCAGCGACCAGACCGCACGCGGCCTGCGGAGAACTTCGACCGGCGGCGCTACGTGTTGTTGTGTCTCACCTGTGCGGAGCTGCTCAGCACGACAACCGCCACCATCGACGCACTGGCCGACCGGGTCAAACAAGCAGCGCAGCTCGAGAACCTGCCGCCGTTCGACCCCACCAGGCGTTCTGACCGGGCCGCGTTCGCCGACGTGCTGGACTTCCTCGATCAGCAAGGCGCCCTCGAGTTCACCGAGACCCAGCTGCGCAGCGATCCGATGATCATTACGCGGCTGCTCGCTGCACCCGTCTCAGCCTCCACAGTGGACACGATCGACGACCTCACGCGAGAACAGAAGTACGAGACCGCGCACCGCAGCTTGTGGCAGCGGCATTCCGTCATGCGCAGGCTCATCGACGATCCCGTGGTGTACAAGGACGATCTCACGCCGGCACAGCTCACGTTCCTGAGCTCGCCCACGGGGCGCAAGGTCGTGCAGACCGGCATCGGGCTCGCCGGGTGCACGTTGGAGGAACGCGCCGAGGGGTTTCTCGTGGTCGACGCCGACGCGATCGCCACGGACACCAGGTTTCCGGACGACGACAGCCACGCGAAGGTCGCCGCGTTGTTGTTGCTGGACCGGTTGGCCAAAGGTCCGGCAAAGCAGGAGGACCTGGTCGAAGAAGCACGCGAGCTGCTCACGAAGTTCCGCAACTGGGCCAAGGCCTACCAGTCGGACGGTGGCGCGGACAGGCTCGCGGCAGACGGGCTCGCGCTGCTGGTCGCGTTCGGGCTGGCGCGCGTCGAGAACGGCACCGTTCGCAGGCTGCCCGCCGCAGCCAGGTACGAGGAGCTGCATGACTGACCGGTGGCAACCCAGCCGCGCCGGGATCATCAACGTCTGGCGCTACTACGACGAGATCTTCACGTTCCACCAGGGGAGACTGCTGCTCAGAGGACCCAACGGCACGGGCAAGTCGAAGGCGCTCGAGCTGCTGCTGCCGTACCTCTTCGACGCGAACCTGCGCCCGCACCGCCTGTCGACGTTCGGCAGCGCGGACCGCACCATGCACTGGAACCTGATGGGCGAGGGGAACCAGGGCAGCACCCGCGTCGGTTACGTGTGGCTGGAGTTCGAGCAGGGCGACGAGTGGTTCACCTGCGGCGCGCGGCTGCAGGCCACCACGAACACGTCCAACGTCGCCGCCACGTACTTCACAACCAGCCAACGCGTCGGTGATCTCGCGCTCGTCAACGAGGCGGGGCGCCCGTTGACCAAGACCGACCTCATCGCGGCGATTGGCGAGCACGGCGTCGTGCACGCCTCACCGGTCGACTACCGCCACACGGTGCGCACGACGTTGTTCCCCGGTGTGAGCGAACAGCGGTACGACTCGTTGATCACCGCACTGCTGCAGCTGCGCACGCCGAAGCTGTCCGAGCGGCTCGACCCGAGCGTGCTGTCCTCGTTGCTGTCCAAGGCGCTTCCGCCGCTGGACCAGTCGGATCTCACCGAGATCGCCGAAGGGTTCGAGCGGCTCGACCGGCAACGCGAGGAGCTGCGCCGGCTCGACGAGGAGATCACCACCGCCGAACGGCTCGCGGACGTCCAACGCACCTATGCGCAACGCGTTCTCGGCGCCTCTCAGTGGGCGTTGTCGTCGTCGTCCGAGCAGCTCGAAGACCTGACGCGCGCCGCACGGATGAGCGAGCGGCGCTACCAGCGTCAGGTCACGCTGACCGACGAGGCCTTCGAGCAACTGGCGGCGTTGGGGCGTGAGGCGAGCGCGGTCGACGCCGAGATCGCCGGGATCTCCGACCTGCCCGCCTACCAGGAGGGCAAGCAGCTCGACCTGTTGCGGCAGCAGCATTCCGCGGCTGTTCAACGTGCCTCCGAGGCCGCCTCGCACGCCTCTAAACTCCGCGCGCGTGCCGTTGCGGACGACGAGCAAGCCGCTCAGGCCAAGGCCGATGCCGCCGCACGCGCTGAGGAGTTGCGGCACTCGACCGTGGAGGCACGGGAAGCCGCAGAGCGCGCGGGCATGCGGTCGGTGTTCGAGGAGATCGACGCGGGCACCGAATCACGTACGGGCCGTCAGTTGCTTTCCGCCGCCGTCGACGCACGTTCCGCCGAGATCAACGCGGTGATGCGGACCATTGCGGCCCACGAGAGGGCTGTCGACGCACGGGACGCCGCACGCCAACGGCTCGACGAAACCCGCGAGGAGCTCGAACTCGCCACGGACGCGGAAACGGCCGCTCAGCATGCGTTCGAGCAAGCGTTTGCGAAGTTCGGCGCCGACTTCGAGACGTGGGCGCATGGCTGCTCCGAGCTGCGCGTTTCCGAACACGGCGAGGTCACGGAAGCCGCGGCCCGCGCCCGTGAGGAGTTCAGCTCCACCGAGGCACGCCTCCACGAGACGCGCTCGGCGTTGAACGGCCAACTCGCGCAGTACAACGCCATCCGCGAGAAGCTCGCCAATCAGGTCGATGTGCCGCCACCGGCGCCGTACACCCGTGACTCCGAATACCGCTCATCTGCCGTGGGCGCTCCGTTGTGGCGTCTGGTGAACTTCCGCCCCGGCACGCCACCCGACGTGTGCGCCGCCGTCGAAGCCGCCCTCGAAGCGTCCGGGCTCCTGGACGCGTGGCTCACGCCGGGCAACTCGTTCGGTCTCTCCGACCGGGACCGCTTCGCCGAACCGTTGCTGGCCACCCCGGCTCCCGGCCGCACGCTGCTCGAAGTGCTCACGACCGACGACGACCGCGCCTATCGGTTCTTGGAAGGCGTTGCGTTCGGTGAGACGGCCACGGGCCACACGGCGGCCATCGGTGCGGACGGCACGTGGCGCTTGGCCAACGCGCACGGCCGTTGGACCAAGCCCTCCCCCGCCTACATCGGCGCCGACTCCCGCAAACGCGCGCGGGCTGGGCGAATCGCCGAGCTCACCGGCCTGATCGAGCAGCTCGCCACGGACCTGGCCGGCGTGGACGCCGCGCTGTCCCAGATCTCCGTGCGCCGCGCGACCCTGGCCGGCGAGCTGGCCAGGCAGCCGTCGACCGACCCGGTGGAGATCGCAGAGGAGCAGCGCACCAAGGCCCAGTTGCGGTGCGCGGCAAGGAAAGACGCCGTCGCAGCCGCCGCCCGCCGTATGACAGAGGCCGACCAGGCCGTCGCCGCGGCGCTCCGCCTGATCAACGGCGACGTCCCGGTGAACCAGGACGCCGTCGCCGCGTTCGGCAGCGCAGGCCACCGCTGGCTCGACGACCGCCACGACGCCTTCGCGGCGGAAGCCCTGGCCGCCGAGGCGTTGCACCGGTCGTCGGTGAGCAGCGCCCTGGCCGACGAGGCCGAGGAAGCCGCCTCTGCCCGCCAGCAGGAGGCAGCCGACGTCGCCATCACGCTGGAGACCGTCGAGCGCTCCGCCGGTTCCGAGTTCCACGCCCTCGACCAGCAGCTCATCTTGTTGCGCACCAAGGCCCTCGAACTGGCCGAGCAACGCGAAACGTTGCAGGACAAGCAAACCGGCCTAGCGCGCACCCTCGGCACGTTGGAGGAGAAACGCAAGGTGGACACGGCGCGCGCCACGGAAGCCGCAGCCGTGAAGGAGGCAGCCGAGACGCGCCACCGCAACCTGACCAGCGGCCACCTCCCGGTCGACGCCGGCGACGTGCCGGACGGTCCCGTCGACACCAGGCTGATCCGCGACGCCGAGGCACGCCTCGGTCTGGCCGTGCACGAGGCCCAGCAACAACTAGCGGGCCGCATCGACCTGTCACTGGACCCCGACGACGACGTCACCGTGCTGAGCGCAACGCTCGACGACGCGCGCATGGGCGCCCACGCGTTGCTTGAAGCGTTGCAGGCCGAACGCGACCGCATGCGCACACACATCACCGACGCCGAGCGCGACCTCTTCGACCAAACCCTGACCGGCGACACCAGAAGGCACATCGCCCAACGCATCCAGGGCGCTTCCGAGCTCGTCGACACGATGAACCAACGGCTGGAACGCGTCCAGACCGCGTCCAACATCCGCGTGCAGCTCGACTGGCAGGTGGACCCCCAGCTGCCGCCCGGCACCCGCGAGGCCCGCGACCTCCTGCTGCGCTCAGACCTCGACGCCAACGAACGCGCCGTGCTGCACCGGTTCTTCCGTGAGCGCATCGAGGAAGCACGCGCGCACGACACCGCGACGGGCTGGGAACAACAACTCGCGCAGGTGCTGGACTACACGACGTGGCACCAGTTCGTCGTGAAGGTGGACCGCGGCGACGGCTGGATGCCGGTCACCAAACGCGTGCACGGCGCGTTGTCCGGCGGTGAGAAGGCCATCGTGCTGCACCTGCCGTTGTTCGCCGCGGCAGCCGCCCACTACCACGCCACGCCGACCGCACCCCGCCTGATCCTGCTGGACGAGGTCTTCGTGGGCGTGGACGCGACCAACCGCGGCCAACTCCTGGAGCTGCTCGTCGCGTTCGACCTGGACCTGGTGCTCACGTCGGACCACGAGTGGTGCGACTACCGCGAACTGACCGGCATCGCGATCCACCAGCTCACCACCGGCACCGACGGCGACGACGCCGTCACGACGGTCCGCTTCACGTGGGACGGCCACAGCCTCAAGGCTGAGGATTGAACAACGCCAACAGATCCCGCTGCTCCTCGGTGAGCGGGAACGCCGGGTTGTGCCGCGGATAGATCTCCGCGGCCTCCCACTGCTGAGCGCGCACACTCGACGCGACACCGATCTTCAGCCCACGCGCCCGTAGCTCGGCCACGACCGTCGCCGCGTCGAACAGGTACACGGCGTCGATGACCATCGGCCGTGCCTCGGCAGCCGCCTTCGGACCGGTCAGCACGAGATGGCGGTCCGGCCCGTCCTCGCGCAGGTCCAGCAGGTTCTCGCGCTTCAGGTACCACCTGATGTTGACGGTCCGGCCGTCCGCGAACCGGCCGTCGACGCCTTTGGCCCTGTCCTGGTCCAGCTCGATCCCGAAGAGCTGGGCCGCGATCCAGTCGCCGAGGTGGCCCGACAGCGCCGGTCGGCGGATGCACGCCGACAGCGCCGCGTCGACGCGGTTGCGCTCCTGGATCAACCCGGCCACCCACCTCACGTCGTTCACGCCCGTCCTCCCGTGGAACTGCGTTGCACTGCATAGGTGCGCACCAGTCGTGGCACGTCGAGCCGTAACGGCGTTGCGTCGCCGACGCGGTCCAAGCACCGCACGAGCAGTCCCGCGGACGCGCGCGCGTTGCGCAATGCTGAGTACGCGCGCGTGACACCGCCGACGAGTTCCATCGTGCACACCCCCGAACCCGAGAATTCGTGCCCCAGCCGAGCGAACTCGGCGCGCAGGAACACCAGGTGAAACGCCAGGTTGTGCGCCACCAGCACCCGTCCGGACAGCCTGGCGGCGAGTTCGCCCGCGACGCCGGCGAAGTCGGGCGCTCGGCGGATGTCGGCGTCGGCGATGCCGTACTGAATGCCGAGGTCACGCCTCGGGTTGACCAGCGTGCACCACTCGTCGGTCCGGCGGCCGGACTCGTCGACGTGGACCACGGCAACTTCAACCACCCGGTGGGTATGACCGAGCCCGGTGGTTTCGACGTCGACGACCGCGTAGCCGTTGCTCATGCCGGGGCTGTCGTTCGGACCCGTGCCTGCTGTTAACCGCTGTCATCCGATAGGGCTAACGCGAGTTCGGCGCGGGTCGCGATGCCGAGCTTCGCGTAGGCGTTGGACAGGTGGTTGTCGACGGTCCGCACGGAGATCACCAGGGAAGAGGCGATCTCCTTGTTCGTCAGGCCGCGCGCGGCCAGCACGGCGATCTCCCGTTCGCGTCGGGTGAGCGACGCTGCGGACATCAGCGCCAACGCGGGAGTGCGCGCGCCCTCGCAGTGGCCGACCAAGCGTCCGAACAACGCCCGATTGCCGGACGCAGCAGCAGCTTCCGCCGCGTGCAGCATGAAGCCTGCCTTCTCGAAGCGGGTGGCCACCTCCTCCAGTGCGGCGGAGTCGTTGCGCACCAACGCATCGGCGTGCGCTGCGTACACCGGCACGAGAAGTCCGGTGGTTGTCGCGGCGAGTTCGCGCAACCGTTCCGCTGTCTCAGCCGCATGCCCCAGCCGCACCGCCTCATGCAGCAACAACGCCTCTGCGGCGAGCTCGCCATGTGCGCGAACGTCCGCGGCCGCGTCGAACGGCGACGCGCCACCTGCCCAGATCCGGGCGAGCCACAGCCCGTAGTGGTACGGACGCATCCCTTGCGGCGCCTGCTCTTCTGCGGAGGCGAGCACGTCGCGTGCGTCGTTGCCCAGCTGTGCCTCCACATAGGCAAGCTCGCACAACTGCGCGTACGGCCGGAGGGGGCGCGTCTCTCGCAGCAACCTGCGTGCCTCGTCCAGCCGGCCACGTGCCCGTGCCAGCGCGGCCCGCGGAACCGCCCACATGGACCGGATGGAGTCCCACTCGGCCTTCTCTTCCTGTGCGCGCACGGCAATGCGTTCCGCGCCGTCCAGGTCGCCGTGCAGCGAACGGACGAACACCTCGGCGAACCTCGTGGTCTCCCAGGCCAGTGAGAACTCCTCGCGCATCGGCACCTCGGGAAACGGCCCGACGTACCGGCCCTCCACCACGTCGATCATCGCGAGGACGGCGGCCTCTTCCGGCTCCTCGTAGGTCATCATCGCGCGCGCTTCGGCGTACTTCCCCGCGCCGAACAGCAGGTTGACGCGCGCGGCATTCATTTCGAGCATGCCCGCGGCTTCTTCGACGCGCCCGAGGCCCCAGGCCAAGTTCAACGCGCGGAGGGCACGCACCACGGCCGAGCCGTCGGTGCCGATCATCGCGAAGACCTCCTCGGCCTCCTCCGGCCGATCGCTGAAGACCAGCACCTGCGCCAGCAGCTGTCCGGCCTCCGCACCACCACCGACCGACCATGCCGCGCGTGCGAGTCGTTCTGCCAGAACGACAGCACCCCTCGCGACGGCCAGCTGTGCAGCAGTAAGCAGCAGAGAGGGGTCATCTGCCGTGCCGCATTCAAGTCGCAACACAGCGACTCGAAGCGGGTCGTCCAGCACCGAAGCCAGATGGCGCTGATGGTTGCGCTTGCGCAGAGGCGGACATTGCGCGCGCAACACCTCGCCGTACAACGGATGCGCGAGCCTCAGTCCGTCAGTCGCCACAGTGACGAGCCCGTCCAACGCCTCGGATGCGGCCAGATCGAGCGGCTCACCGAAGGCGAGCAGCTCCAGCACCCGGCGTTCCTCGTCCGGCACAGCGGCGAGATGCGCCTCAATCAGTTCGATCAGCCGCGGCGACAGGGGCAACGGTCCGTCCAACCACCAGACACCGTCGTGCGACACCCACCGCGCGGCGAGGTGCATCTCTCGCAGCAGCAACATGTTTCCGGCGCAAGCCGTCCACAACCGACTGGCGGCACCGCTGTCCACCACGCCGCCCAGCACGGTTTCCAGCACCTCGGTCACCTCGGCAGGACCAAGTGGTGTGAGCTCGATGCGTGGCAGCAGCTCGTCCTTCCAGAGGGCCACCACAGGGTCCGGCGCGCGCTCACCTGAACGCAGGGTCGCCACCACCACTGCCTCGCGGTGCTGCACGAGCATGTGCAGCAGTCCCGCCGACGCGTCATCGAGCAGATGAACGTCGTCGACCACAACGACACGACCGCGCAATGCGAACTGTGCGGCGTGCAGCATTGCCAACGGCGAGGGCTCCACCTCAGGCAAGAAGGGCGTCATCACGCCGAGAGGAATGCCCGACATCGCTGACGTCGCCCGCAACCGAACGTCGCACGCCACCTCGTCCAGCAACCGCGTCTTGCCCACACCGGCAGGCCCGGCCACGATCAGTCCGGCGCCGCGCACCGCGCGCCGGACCGCGGCGAGCTCGGCGTCCCTCCCCACGAACGGCCACCCCATGCCGCCAGGCTAGGTGATCCGCGCGGCGAAGATGGGTGATCGCCTACTCAGGCCTTCCACCAGCGCAGACGCCAGTCTTGGACCATGAGCTTCTTCACCGACCCGACCCAGTACTTCGACCAGTGGCGCACGCAGGGCGTGGCGCAGATCGAGACCCCGGACGGCCAGACGACGTGGATGATCAGCCGCTACGACGACGTGGTGCAGGCACTCAGCCACCCCGGCCTCAGCAGCTCCGTCATTCCTGGCGGCATGCTGAACCACACCGATCCACCGGAGCACACGCGCCTGCGCAAGCCCGTCGCGCGCGCGTTCTCCACACGGCGCATGGAATCACTGAGGCCGCGCATCGAACGGATCACCAACGATCTGCTCGACTCGTGGGAGACCGAGGACGAGGTCGACGTGATCAGCACGTTCGCGTACCCGCTGCCGATCACGGTCATCTGTGAACTGCTGGGTGTGCCCGAAAGGGACAGGGACGAGATCCGCTCGCTCACGGCCGAGCTGATGGATCCGCAGACCATGGTCGAGGCCTACGGCAGCTTCGCCGCGTACGTGCAGCGCCTCCTGGAGACCAAGGAGCCCGGTGACGACGTCATCACCGAGCTGCGCGACCAACCGAACCTCGTGCAGACGCTCGTGCTGCTCATCACAGCCGGGCACGAGACGACCGTGCAGCTCATCGGCAACGGTCTGCTCGCGCTGCTGCGCGATCCCGACATGAAGCGGAGGTTGGTCGACGACCCGATCCTCATCCCGGACGCCGTCGACGAACTGCTGCGCTACGACGGCCCGTTCACCACCGGACTCGTTCGCGTCGCCACCTCCGACGTGGTGATCGGAGGGGTCACGATTCCGCGGTCTTCGCAGGTCACCGTCTCACTTGGGGCAGCGAACCGGGATCCGTCCCGGTATCCCGATCCGGACGTGTTGCAGCTGGGCCGAGACCCGCACGTCGCGTTCGGGCACGGGATCCACTACTGCGTGGGGGCGCGGCTGGCTCGCATCGAGGGCGAGATCGCGTTCGGAACGCTGCTTCGACGTTTCCCGGAACTCGTGCTCGCCGCTGAGCCCGAGTGGCGGGAGTCATTCATCCGAGGCTTGGCATCATTTCGCGTGCGGCCGAAGCCCTGACGGCTGCTCGCGCCGCCGACAGGTCGTCCACGGCGTAAATCTCCGGGCAGGAGGCGATGACGAGATCCTTGTCTGACGCGACAGTCAACAAAGAAACTTTCTCGGTCAACGACTTGGCTTGCCGGACAACTCCCTTGGCATCGACGCGGATCAGCGTGACCCACGTCTCTGACCAGGGAAAGTCCGCGACGGCGCTGGATTTCCGCAGGCCTTCCACATCGAACTCGGCAAATCTGGGCATGCCACCAAGATAACGAGTGCAGGTTGCGGAAAGTCAAAGATCACCCTTTCACCGCAATGCCGCCAGCAGATGAGACAGGTTGACACCAACGGCGTCCGCCAACCGGCGCACGACTTCTGGAGCGGGTGCCAACGGGTGGGTGTCGCGGGTGAACGGCAGACCTTCCCCGCCCGAAAACTTGGATTGCGGCGTAACGGGCGCGAGGATCGGGTAGACGCGCCAGCGGGGCACCTTCGAGTCGGCCATCGCGAGCGTGTTCTCGTGCCACAACATCACCGCGGATTGACGTACGTTGCGCGCGAGAACACATCCGTAGCCCGTGAGCGTGATCGCGCGCGCGGCCGCCCGGACCGGGTTCCGGAAGTCCCCGTCCACCACCCAGACGCCGTTCATGACCTCCGCGTTGAGACCTTCCGCCTCCAGCGCCGCGAGCGTCTCGGCGTGCTGGTCGTCCGCGGCGGCCGTGGCGAGCTCGACGACCTCCTGGACCTCGGAGGCCGTCACCACGCGCGCTCCGGCCTCGGTGGAGGCGTGCAGGAGGCGTTCGACGTGCCGGTCCTCCGCGTAGGCAGCCCACTCCTGTGCCTTGTCCCACGCGGCCCGTGCGATGACGTCGGCCTCGGAACCACCGCGCAGCCGTGCGTCCTGCAGCAACTGTGCGAGCACCACGGCGATGACGGAGCTCAACAGGGCGTCGTCATGTGACTCGTCGTCTTCGGGCACGAGAGTGGTGACCAGGTCGCGCAGATCGGCGCGCCAGCTCTCGTCGCCCGCCCACACGCCGATGGCGAGCAGGTTCAGGTAGTGGTCCGCGATGGCCATCCGCACCAGCAACGGCTGAGAGCCCGCCTCACGCGCATCGCGCCGTGCGTTGACCTTCATCTGCTGCCGTTCCGCGGGGTCGACCACGGTCACGCGGATCTTGTCGAGTTCGTCGAGGAAGTCGTCCCACCGGCCCTCCGAAAACCGGGCGAAGACGTCGTCCACCTCATACCTCCAGCTCACAGTCGAGCGACGGACTCGAGTACTCGTCTGGTCCGCGCCACTTCATGCGCGCGGAAAACCGCGGCGCCCGCCACCGCCGCGATCGCAGTCGCGACGAGGGTGCCCTCGACGCGCTCGTGCAGTTCTACGCCGAGGGTCTCCCCGACGAAGTCCTTGTTGGACAACGCCATCAGCACCGGCCACCCGGTCGCCACCAGCTCGTCCGTGTGCCGCACCAGCGCGAGGCTGTGCCATGTGTTCTTGCCGAAGTCGTGTGTGGGGTCGATCAGCACGCTCTTGCGCGGCACACCGAGCGCAACCACTCTCTCGGCGTGCGCGGTCGTCTCCGTGATGACGTCCTTGATGAGGTCTGGGTACGTAACCCTATGCGGACGCGTTCGGGGCTTCACACCGCCCGTGTGCGAACAGACGTAGCCGGCACCGTACTCGGCCGCGACCTCGGCCAACTGCGGGTCCGCGCCCGCCCAGGTGTCGTTGAGCAGGTCCGCGCCGGCCTCGCAGGCGAGCCTGCCGACGTCCGCGCGCCAGGTGTCGCTGCTGATGATGAGATCCGGGTAGGCCTCGCGCACACGGGCGATGAACGGCACGACGCGGCGCACTTCTTCGTCGGAGTCGACTCGGTCGCCGGGGCCGGCCTTGACGCCGCCGATGTCGACGATGTCCGCGCCCTCCTCGACGACGCGGTGGACGGCCTCCATCGCGACGTCCTCGGCGTAGGTGGCGCCCTTGTCGTAGAACGAGTCCGGGGTGCGGTTGATGATCGCCATCACCAGCGCGTGGTCGCGGACGACGGTCCGGCCGCGGAACTGGAGCTCGATCACAACCTGTGTCTACCAGGTGGTCCCCGACCTTGGCACATGGCGGACGTCTCATACTGGCCCGTGTGGAACTGGTTCAGGCGGTCGACGCCGCGTGGCAACGAGGCTGGCTGCCGTACGACGTTCGCGAGATCGTGTCGCGTTCGCTCGACGAATCGGCCACCTCTCTCGTGGTGGACGCGATCGCTTTGTCCTGTTCGCCGCATGCCTCGTCGACCGTGCATCCGCGATGGCAGCGTCAGCTGGACGAGATCGGCGCCTCCGTGTGGTGGGAAGGCCCGTTGTTGGAGGCGTGGGCCACGCGTCACATCGAGACGGCGTCCTACGCGTCTCGTACGGAGTCACGGCTGTTGACGTTCCTCCGCCGGTTGCCCGCGTTGCCCCTCATCCTGCCGTTGCCGGGCGACAGGTTGATGTCGGCCGTGCGCGCGGGCCTCGACCCGAAGGTGCTCAACCGGGTGCGCGCGCTGCTCGCGAAGGCCGAGTCGACGTCGTTCCCGGAGGAAGCCGAGGCGTTGTCGGGCAAGGCGCAGGAGCTGATGAACCGGCACGCGCTGGAACGGGCGATGCTCGACGCGGACCTGCCGGCGTTGGCGACGTCACGGCGGATGTGGCTGGACAAGAGCTACTTCAAGGAGAAGTCGCAGCTCGTCCACGTGGTGTCGCGTGCCTTCCGCTCGCGCGCGGTCGCGTACGACGGGTTCGGCTTCGTCGCGCTGGTGGGTGACGAGGTGGACTTGGAGAGCGTGGAGCTGCTGTCGACGTCGCTGCTGGTGCAGGCGACGCGGGCGATGGTCGCGGTCGGTGGCAGCGCCGGGAAGGGCAGTGAGGCGCGGTCGCGGCCGTTCCGGAAGGCGTTCCTGGTGTCCTATGCCACGCGGATCGGGGAGCGGCTGGCCGCCTTGGAGGACGTCCCGGAGGTCGCGGACGAACGGCTGCTGCCGGTGTTGGCCGATCGCAAGCAGGCCGTGGACACGTTGTTCGACCAGATGTTCACGCAGACGCGGACCTCGCGCGTGACGGTGCGGTCGGCGGCCGGGTGGGGTGCCGGGCGGGCGGCTGCGAACGTCGCGGACATCGGTACCGGTCGGAAGACCGTGACTTCGGGTTAAGCTGGCGCCGCCGCCCCGCGACCTTGGGTGGTGCACGTCCTTGTTCATTCGGTCTCTTGCTGTCGCTGTGGTGCTCACGGTGGCCTTCTCGTCGTCTGCTTCCGCGTCCTTCTCGCTGCTCAGACCGCTGACGCGCGGCAACGGTGACTCCACGACACCGGTCATCAGCGCTGATGGGCGTTATGTCGCGTTTCCCTCTCTCGCGTCGAACCTCGTTCCTGGCGACCGCAACGGCGTCTCGGACGTCTTCGTGAAGGACCTGCGCACGGGTCTGGTGCGGTCGGCGTCGCGTGGCGGTGACGGGCCTTCGTTCGATCCACCGGCGTTGAGCGCAGACGGTCGGTTCGTCGCCTTCGTGTCGTCAGCCACGAATCTGGTCGCCGGTGACACCAATGGTGCTGACGACGTGTTCGTGACCGACATGCGTACGGGCCGGGTTGAGCGCGTTAGTGGCGGCAACGGTCCGGCGTTCGGCAGCCCGGTGTTGAGCGCTGACGGGCGGTATGTGGCGTTCCGGTCCGAGGCGTCGACGTTGGTGGAGGGGGACACCAACGGCGTGGCGGACGTGTTCCTGACCGATCGGGTGTCCGGCGTCGTGACGCGGATCAGCACGTCGGCCTCCGGTGCGGAGGGTGACAAGGTGGTGCACCACGGCCTCGCGATGAGCGCCGACGGCCGGTTGGTCGTTTTCCCTTCCGCCGCAACGAACCTCGTGCCGGACGACACGAACGGCAGCGTGGACATGTTCGTGAAGGACGTCGTTTCCGGTGCGGTGGAACGGGTCAACGTGTCCGCCTCTGGTGCGCAGACTTCTTCTTATACGTTGATGCCCGCCATCACTCCTGATGGTTCGCGCGTGTTTTTTGTGGCGTGGGGCGACAACCTGGTGCCTGGTGACACCGAGGACACGCCGGACATCTTCATGAAGGACAGGCGCTCTGGTTCGATCACGCGCGTGAACACGCGCGCTGACGGGACGGTGTCGGACGCACAGCCGTATCAACCGGCTGTGAGCGCGGACGGCCGCTTCGTCGTGTTCTCGTCGCTGGCGTCGAACCTGGTGCGCCGCGACACCAACAACGTCGACGACGTGTTCCTGAAGGACCTGTCTTCAGGTTCCGTGACGCGCTTGAGCGAGCGCTTTGGCAGGCAGGGCAACAACTTCTCGCTGGCGCCGACCATCTCCGCCGACGGCCGCTCCGTGGTGTTCTCCTCGAAGGCGACGAACCTGACCCCCACCCCTTCGAGTGAACTCCTCCTTCACAACCGCATCTGAAGGGCAACACCGGCGAAAAACCGTCAGACCCCCTCCCTAACGTCGACCCCATGACATCCACCTACCACAACGAGATCAAGCTCGGCGAGGTCAACTACCGGCTGAGCGCGACGACGGACTCCACCGAGTCCCTGGTGCTGGACCTGCTGGGATCGCTCGACTCGGGCGAGGTGATCGCGGACGGCCGCCTTCGACTACCGGTCGAGGGCGGCGCCACGGTCGGCAAGCTGCTGACCCGCGTCCTCAGCGCCCACACGCGCCTGCGGGGCCGCCCGTCCCGCTTCGCCAACGCCAACCAGCCCTGGACCGACCCCCTCGACGAAACCCTCCGCACCACCTGGCTGACCCCGACCGACGCCCCGGCGCCGGCGCTGATCAGGTCCATCGCCGACGACATGCAACGCTCCCCCACCGCCATCAGGGCCCGCCTGCCGCGCGTCGGCTGCGATCCGGACGTCCCGGGCCGTGAGCTCTCCCCGACAGCCGCCACCCTGCTGGGGTCGATGTCAGGGACCACTCAGGGAAAGACCTGATTCGCCCAGGCCCGGCCCGGCGGACGCTGGAACCACGAGCGCATGAGTCTCAGGGGGTAACAGTGGAAATCGGCGGCTTGTTCACCGCGCTGCTCTTCGGAGCCATCATCGGCGGTCTGGGCCGCCTGGTGATCCCAGGCAGGCAACACGTCTCACTCCTGGCCACCGTCCTGGTGGGCATAGTCGCGGCCCTCCTGGGCACCGCGGTCGCCACCGTCCTGGGCGTGGCCGACACCCCGGGCATCGACTGGATCGAGCTGGCCCTCCAGGTGGGCCTGGCCGGTGCGGGCGTGTCCATCCTGGCCAACCGCTCCAGGTCCAAACTCCCCCGCTGACCGCCAACCGGGCAAGGGCGGCCCCGCGCCGCCCACGTCCTCACCCCGCCCACCAGGCCGCGGACCCTCGCCGCGCTGCCGTCCCGCCGCTCCAGGCGCGCGGCCCGCAGCGCACCCAACGGGTCCACGGCCCTCCCCACTGCGACCAGCCCCGGTCCGCCGCTGCGACGCGCCCTACCGGCACGGGCCCAGCTGCTCGCCAGGCGCCACGGCTGCGGATCGCGAGTCGCGCACCCGGCTTGCCTGCACACGAAAACGACACCTCACCCACCCAGGCCACGGCCCCTCGCCGCACTGCCCACCGCCGCTCCACGCGCGCGGTCCGCAGCGCTCCCAACGGGTCCACGGCCGTCTCGAGCGCGGCCAACCCTCGTCTCGCTGCGACACGACTCCACCGGCTCGGCCTGGGAGCCGGAGGTACCGCCTGTCTGCAAAGGAAGTGGCCTCTGAACGGCCCGCGGCGCCCCCAACGGTCCCGCGGTCCGCTCCGGCAAAGAAAACCGCCCCCAACAGTCCGCACGGCCTTACTCGGACGGAGGCCGCAACGCGAGGTAGGCCGGGCGCAGCAGATCGACGACGTTCTCGCCGCGCACGGTGATCGGCACGGCGTCGAGCTGGTCGAGCACCGCGTCCACGCGCACCGCAGCGGTGGGATCGCCGAGGTTCAGCGAGGAAGCGGTCTGCCGCTGCCAGAACGTGTCCAGGCACCGGGTCAGCGGCGGCGCTTCCTCGCGGGCGACACGGGCGTGCGTGGTGCCGCGCAGCGTGCGAAGGCGTTCCAGCAGGTCCTCACGGCTGCGGCCGCGCCAGGCGAGGATCTCGAACGGGTCGTTGTCGAACGACTCGGCGAGCAGGTAACAGGTGGCGGCGAGGTGCTTGCACGGCACTTCCCAGTCCGGGCAGGTGCAGTCCATCGTCAGCTCACGAGAGGAGGCCGGGAAGAGCTGCAGGCCAAGGGAAGCGAACAGGGTCTCGATGTCCGCCGGCATCTCGCCGGCCAGCAACTTGGCCGCGTACAGGGCTTTGCCGGCCAGGGCGTGTTCGATGCGCTGCCACTCCGGCGTGGTGAACGACTTGATGGCGATGCGCGCCTTGTACGGGGTGGGCCGCGAGCCCTGCACCAGCGCGATGACCATGCTGGTGGACAAGGAAAGGGACAGCACCTGGCCCTGGCGCGCGTAGTTGCGGCCGCGGGTCAGGCGGCCGCCCATGCCGAACGACTCGAGCACCTCGATGAAGCGACGCGACCACCAGGTGGCACCGATGTCGCCGCGCTTGCTGCGCGCCTTGATGCCGTTGTCCACCTTGATGGTCTTGCCGTAGCGGGGGCGTTCGCCGGACCAGTGCTCACTCACCGATGGCCTCCCCGGAGAGCGTCAGCAGGTCGCGCAGCTGGGACGTCGACAGCTCGGTGAGCCAGTTCTCGCCCGCGCCGACGACGAGCTGGGCCAGTGCGCGCTTCTCTTCGATCATGGTGTCGATGCGCTCTTCCAGCGTGCCGATGCAGACGAACTTGCGCACCTGCACGTTGCGGCGCTGGCCGATGCGGAACGCGCGGTCGGTCGCCTGGTCCTCGACCGCGGGGTTCCACCAGCGGTCGAGGTGGATCACGTGGTTGGCGGCGGTGAGGTTGAGGCCGGTGCCGCCTGCCTTCAAGGACAACAGGAAGAGGGACGGTCCACGCGAGTCCTGGAAGCGCTCGACCATGCGGTCGCGGGACGCCTTGTTGGTGCCGCCGTGCAGGAACATCACCTCGGTGTCGAACCGCGCGGCCAGGTACGGCACGAGCATGCTGCCGAACTCGGTGAACTGCGTGAAGCACAACGCCTTGTCGCCCTCGGCGAGCACTTCCTCCAGTACTTCCTCCAGACGCGCGAGCTTGCCGGAGCGGCCGGCGACGCGCGAACCGTCGCCGAGGAAGTGCGCGGGGTGGTTGCAGACCTGCTTGAGCTTGGACATCGTCGCGAGCACCAAACCCTTGCGCCCGATGCCTTCCGCTTCTTCGATCTTTTCCAGCATGTCGTTGACGACGGCCTGGTATAGCGAGGCCTGTTCGGTCGTGAGGTTGCACAGCTGGCGCATCTCGACCTTGTCCGGCAGGTCGCTGATGATGCGCGGATCGGTCTTCACGCGGCGCAGCACGAACGGGTTCGTGATCTTGCGCAGGCGGGCGGCGGCGTCCTGGTCGTTGTGGCGCTCGACCGGGACGGCGAAGCGGGCGCGGAACGTGTTGATCGTGCCGAGCACGCCGGGGTTCGCGAAGTCCATGATCGACCACAGCTCGGCCAGCCGGTTCTCGACGGGCGTACCGGTCAGCGCGACGCGGTGGCGTGCCTTGAGCTGGCGCACGGCCTGCGACTGGCGGGTGGCGCTGTTCTTGATGTTCTGCGCCTCGTCGAGCACCACGCGGTCCCAGGTCAGGTCGCCCAGCGCGTCGGCGTCGCGGCCGGCCAGCGCGTACGTGGTGAGCACCAGGTCGTGGCTCTCCACGGCCTCGCGCAGTGCGTCGCCGTCCAGCCGGTCCGCGCCGTGGTGCACGTGCACCGAGAGCTCCGGGGTGAACCGCGCGGCTTCGCGTTGCCAGTTGCCGACCACCGACATCGGGCAGATCAGCAGCGTCGGAGGCCGCTTGCCGTGCGCGCGGTTCAGCGCTTCGAGCGCGAGCAGCTGAACGGTCTTGCCGAGGCCCATGTCGTCGGCGAGGCAGGCACCCAGGCCGATCTTGTCGAGGAACGCGAGCCAGGCGAGGCCGCGCTGCTGGTACGGGCGCAGTCGCGCGCCGAAGCCGTCTGGCGGCTCGACGGGTTCGAGCTGCTCGTCCGCCTTGCCGGACAACAGGTCCCCGAGCCAGCCGTCGGCCTCGACGGTCGTCAGCGGGAGCGGGAGGCTTTCGTCGGCAGCGCTGAGTCCACTGTGGAGCATGACCTCGGCCGCGGTCATCTGGCCGCCGCCGCGTTTGAGGAACGCGAGCCCGGCGGCGAGCCGTTTCTGGTCGACCTGCACCCATTGGCCGCGCACCTTCACCAGCGGCACCTTCGCCCTCGCCAGCTCGGCCAGTTCGGCGTCGGTGAGCGTGTCCTCGCCGAGAGCGAGCTCCCACTTGTAGTCCACAATGGACTTCAAGCCGATCTCGCTCTCCTTGGCGACGGTACCGGCCGTGCCGCGGCTCTTCGTGGTGAGCTTCAGGCCCAGCCTCGTCGTCTGCTGCCACCACGACGGCAGCAGCACGCCGAACCCGGCCTGTGCCAGCACGGGAGTCGCGGTCAGGAACCGGTACGCGCCCTCCGCGTCGACCTCCAGCTCGGCCGGGTGCGAGCCGCGCAACGCCTCGTCGAGGTCGGGGTGCAGCCTGCTCGCCCGGCCGAGGTCGGCCAGCAGGTGCTCCTGCGGTGCCGGAATCCAGCGCCGCAGCACGCCGTCGTCCGCGAACCACACCTGATGTGCGGGCACCAGGACGCTCGGCTCGTCGACGGCCTGCAGCAGGAACTCGATCGCCCACTCGTCCTCGTCGCGCTGCTCGGGCGAGCGCAGCCGGAAGCACGTGCGCACCGGGCTCTCGTTGCCCGCGCTGGTGCGCCACCGCTCCAGCTGTTCGCGCAGCTCGTACAGCTCGACCGGGTCGGCGTCGAACGCCGGCTCCCCGGTGAGCGCGGCGAGCCACGCCTCGGCTGTCGTCACCCGGCCGCGATGCTTCGGTGCGAGGCTTGTGCCGGTCAACCGGCTTCTGACCTGCTCGTCGACCGCGGTGGTGAGCGCCGCGCGGACCAGTTCGGCCGGGTCGCTGACGATCTCCTCGCACCGGCAGGCCGGCGGCATCGCGGTCTGCAACGCCGCGAACCGCGCCGAGTCGGTGCCCGACAACACCGGCACCCACCGCGCGACGGCCTGGTCCGGCGCGACCGACGGCAGCACACGTCCCCGATCGACGAGGTCGGTGGCGAACCCGGCGACGTCGAACACGAACCGCGCGGAGTCGCTGAGCCGCACTTCGGCGGCGGGATCCGGCTTCGTGGTCAGGCGGATCGTGGGCACACCCCACTGCCGCAGCTGCACCTTGCCGCGCTGCGCCCGTCCCGCCGTCAACGGGTCGCGCACCAGCTCAGGCGACGCCATCGGCCCTGATGAGAACGACGGCAGCAGCAACATCCGCGTGGTTGCTTTGATCGTCTCTTGTTCGAGCACGGCGGCCAACGTCTCGGCCGTCGCCGCGAACGGGTGCGGCGCGTCCCGCCGGGTGCTCTCGCTGCGTGCGGGCAGCTCGGCGTCCTCCGCCCACAGCGCGAGGACGCCGTCGGTCGTGCACAGGCCATGCAGTACGAGCACCTTTGAACCCTATGTGTTCACATTGGCGCCATGGTCGAAGACTCCCCTGTCGTGCTGGACGGCCGGTCGCTCGGCGCCGACGAAGTGGTGCGCGTCGCGCGGTACCACGCCCCCGTCGCCCTGCACGCCGACGGCCTCGAGCGCCTCGAAGCGTCGTGGCGCGCCAGCCAGCGCCTCGTGGTGCGACGACAGGTCTACGGCCGCACCACCGGCGTCGGCGCGAACCGCGACCAGATCGTCAGCACCGAAGGCTGGGCCGAACACGGCCTGCGCCTGCTGCGCAGCCACGCGGGCGGCCTCGGCGGCATGCTCCCCGAGGAACAGGTCCGCGCCATGATGGTCGTGCGCCTCAACCAGCTCCTGGCAGGCGGTGCCGGCGTGCGCAGATCCGTGGCCGACGCGCTGCTGGCCGCGCTGAACAGCAGCTGCTACCCCGGCGTGCACGAGTACGGCGCCATCGGCACCGGCGACCTCACCGCGCTGGCCGAAACCGGACTCACGTTGCTGGGCGAGCGCTACTGGCTCGGCTCCACCCAGACCCCGGACCCGATCGAGCTCGACTCGGGCGACGCGCTGGCGTTGATCAGCAGCAACGCCCTGACCATCGGCATGGCGGGCCTCGCCTGGCAGGACGCTCACCAGCTGCTGAAGGCCACCCACGTGGTGGCCGCGCTGTCGTTCCTCGCGGTGGACGGAGCCGTCGAGGCCTACGACGAACGCGTCCACCTCGGCCGCCCGCACCCAGGCCAGGTGGCGGTGGCCGCGGAGATGCGCCGCCTGCTGGCCGAACCGTCCCGCCCGCCGGCCCGCATCCAGGACCCGTTCGGCTACCGCTGCTTCCCGCAGATCCACGGCCCGGCCGTGGACGCCGCCACCGATCTCGGCCGCGTTCTGGACGTGGAGTTCAACGCCGCCGCCGAAAACCCGCTGATCGTCGCCGACCAGTTCGGCCCAGAAGACGACGCCGCCTATCACCACGGCGCCTTCCACAGCGGGTACCTCGGCCAGGCGCTGGACCGCCTGCGCCTGTCGATGCTGCACACCGGCCACCTGTCGACTGCGCGCCTCGCCACCCTGGTCGAGCCGAACTTCACGGGCCTGCGCCCGTTCCTGGCCGAGGGCGTGCGCGGCAGCTCGGGCGTGATGATCCTCGAGTACAGCGCCAACTCCGCGCTGGCCGAGGTCCGCACCCTCGCCGAGCCCGCGAGCATCGGCAACGCGGTGGTGTCGCGCGGGCAGGAGGAGAACTCGAGCTTCGCGTTCCAGTCCGCGTCGCAGGCCCTGCGCTCGCTGGGCGCGTTCCGACTCGTGCTGGCGTGCGAGATCGTCGCCGCAGTGCGCGCGTTGCGGTTGCGCGGGGTGCGCCCGGAAACCCCAGCGTTGCTGGCCGCGTTCGAGATGGCGGAGTCGAAGCTCAATCCGGACATGTCGGACCGGCAGCTCAGCCCGGACGTCGAGGTGGCCTCGGGCCTCCTGGACGACTTCGCTGGTTGCTAGCTAGTTCCGGGTCGCGCGATGTGATGATCGTTCTCATGGGTCTGCTCGCTCACGATGAAATCGGCGCCGGCGCACCACTGCTCGTGGTGCCGGGAGGTCCGCTGCTCGCTCCGTCGTACCTGGGCGAACTCGGCGGCATCCCGGCTCGGTTGCACCTGCTGCACCTGCGCGGCACCGGCAGGTCCGGCCCGGCAGATGCTTCGGATCTGCGGTTCGATCTGCACGTCGACGACGTCGAGGCTTATCGCGCTCACGCCGGCTTCGAACCGGTGGACGTGCTGGCGCACTCGGCCGGTGCGGCCATCGCGATCCGGTACGCACTGCGGTACCCGTCGCACGTGCGCCGGCTGGTGCTGGTGACGCCCAGCCTGCGGTCGTTGGGTTTCGGACCCGACCTGGCTCAGCTGCGGGCCACAGCCGAGTCCCGGACGTCCGAGGACTGGTTCCCCGCGGTGAAGGACTCGCTCGAGGCTGTGCTGGGCGGAAGTACCGCGTCTGCTGACTGGGCAGCGGTGACTCCTTTCTTCTACGCGCGTTGGGATGACGCGGCGCGGGAGCACGCGCGCGCTGCCGACGCGACTCGGCTGCCCGGCGGGGCTACCGCGTACTACGCGGCCGGGGCGCCGGTCGCCTCGTCCACCGAGTTGGCCGCGCTGGACGTGCCGGTGTTGCTGCTGGCCGGTGAGGTCGACGCGTTCCCGTCCCCCGCGGCCGCGCGCGAGGCCGCGAAGCTGTTCGGGCGGGCGAGCGTCGTGGTGCAGCCCGGCGCGGGGCACTACCCGTGGCTGGACGACCCCGAGTTCTTCCGCCAGGCGATCGCCGACTTCCTGGCCACGTAGTCGACGACAGCTGGGACGCCCGAGGCCTCGGAGGATGGACCGACGGGATTGGACCGACGGGATTGGACCTGCCGGGGTGGTGCTGGCTGGTGGGTGGGTGACCCCGGTGTTGCCGTGCGGTCGGGGTGCTGGGCTGTCGGGTGGACGCATCGGGAGTGCTAGGCGGATGGACTTGTCGGTGGTGCCGACCAACGGGGTTGGCGCCTTGTCTTCGAGAGCAGGCCAGCCGGGGTGCGCGGCATCGGCGATGACAGGGCAAGCCGTGGGCCGCACCAGCGATAGCGAGGCGGGCCGGGGTGCGCGCGGCTCGGCGATGGCGGGGCAAGCCGGGGCGCGTCACACCGGCAACGGCGGGCAAACCAGCGGTCCGGCGCAGGCGAGCCGGACGCGCGGCGCAACCCGGCTCGGCCCTCAGCCTCCTGCCACCGAGGGCAGGATCTGGATTTCGGCGCCTGCCGGCAGTGGGGTGGCCGGGCCCGAGAGGCGGCGGCACTCCTCGCCGTTGACGTAGAAGTTCACGTAGCGGCGTAAGGCGGCGCGTTCGTCGCGTAGGCGGCGGTCGAGGCTTGGGTAGGTGTCGGCCAGGACGTCCAGGGCCGCGCCGAGGGTGGCCGGCTCTGGGACGTCCACGTCCAGGTGGGAGGCGCCGTTGGTGGCTGTGCGGAGGACTCCTGGGATCAGGACCGTCACCTTCACGTCGGGATCACCGCTGCCCGGACCGACATCACGTCTGGCAGGTGGGCGGCCACCTGGTGCCAGGTTTCGCCTGCGTCGGGGCTGGCGTAGACCTCGCCTGAGCGGGAGCCGAAGTAGACGCCTGGAACCTCAGCGGTGTCGGTGCACATCGCGTCGCGCATCACTGCGGTCCAGAAGTTGTCCGGCAGGCCGTTGCCCAGAGCCTCCCAGGAACCCCCTGCGTCGCGGGAGCGGTAGACGCGGCACTTGCCCTCCGGTGGGAAGCGGCGGCCGTCTGCCTCGATCGGGAACGTGAAGATCGTGTCCGGGTCGTGCGGGTGGACGACCATGGCGAAGCCGAAGTCGGTGGGCAGGCCCTCGGCGATGGACTGCCAGGAGTCGCCGCCGTCGTCGCTGCGGTAGACGCCGTGGTGGTTCTGGGCGTAGAAGCGCGACGGCTCGGCGGGGTGCTGGGCCACCTTGTGGACGCACTGGCCGAACTCCGGCCACGGGTCCGGGAGGAAGTACGCCTTGATGCCCTTGTTGCGAGCCTCCCAGGACTTGCCGCCGTCGGCCGTGCGGTAGACGCCGCCGGTCGACATGGCCACCAGGACGCGGTCGGGGTCGGACGGGTCGGGCACGATCGTGTGGATCGCCTGGCCGCCGAAGCCCGCGTCCCACTCCGGGCGGTGCGGGTGGTTCCAGAGGCCCTCGACGAACTCGAAGGAGCGGCCGCCATCGGTGGACTTGAACAGCGCCGACGGCTGGGTGCCCGCCCAGACCACGCCCGGCTGCGACGCCGGGGCCGGTTGCAGCTGCCACACGCGTTCCAGTGCCGCGTCGTCCACCGGGAACGAGATCGGAGGCGAGGAGGACTCCTCCCACGTGGCACCGAGATCGTCCGAAATGGACACACCTGGGCCGAAGTGCGGGGAGGCGACGCCGGCCAACAAACGCACGTCAGCACGAGTGTCGAAGGCGACGGCGTACACCTCCTGCATCGCGTGGTGCGGACCGTCGACCTGCCACGTGACCCGATCGTCGCTGCGGGCGAGCCAGAGCCCTTTGCGCGTCCCGATCGCCAGTACCACCGTCATCGCATCCAACCTCCCAAGGTGTGATGCGGAGCACGTTACGCCTGGGGTCCGACAATTTCCGACTGCGCAGGAAACCCCACGTAGACCGGCAAGTTACTCACTGGTAGCGTCCGAAACGACATGAAGGAGGCGCCAGTGCTGCTCGACCCGAACCACTACGACCCCACCCACCTCGACGACGAGACCCGCCGCCTGCTCAGGGCGACGATCGACTGGTTCGAGGCCCGCGGCAAGCGGCAGCTGATCGCCGACGCGCAGGACAAGGTCTGGTACGCCGAGTTCCTGGACTTCGTGAAGCAGGAGAAGCTCTTCGCCACCTTCTGCACGCCGGCGAGCGTCGACGGCACCAAGCGCTGGGACGCCGCCCGCAACGCCGCCTTCAGCGAGGTGCTCGGCTTCTACGGGCTGCAGTACTGGTACGCCTGGCAGGTCACGGTGCTCGGCCTCGGCCCCATCTGGATGAGCGGCAACGAGGAAGCCAAGAAGAAGGCAGCAGCGCTCCTCGACAGCGGCGCGGTCTTCGCGTTCGGCCTCTCCGAGAAGGAGCACGGCGCGGACGTCTACAGCACCGACATGATCCTCACCAGGACCGAGGACGGCTCCGGAAACATTTCCTTCAGGGCAAACGGCAGCAAGTACTACATCGGCAACGGCAACGTCGCCGGCATGGTCAGCGTCTTCGGCAGGGAGGGCGAGGACTACGTCTTCTTCGCCGTCGACAGCCAGCACGAGAACTTCAAGCTCATCAAGAACGTCGTCGACAGCCAGATGTTCGTCAGCGAGTTCCGCCTCGACGACTACCCGCTGACCGAAGCAGACATCCTCCACCGCGGACAAGACGCGTTCAGCGCGGCCCTGAACACCGTCAACGTCGGCAAGTTCAACCTCTGCACCGCCAGCATCGGCATCAGCGAGCACTCCTTCTACGAGGCGATCACCCACGCGCACAACCGGATCCTCTACGGCAACCCGGTCACGGACTTCCCGCACGTCCGCCAGAACTTCGTCGACGCCTACGCACGCCTCGTCGCGATGAAGCTCTTCGCGGACCGCAGCGTCGACTACTTCCGAAGTGCCAACGAGAACGACCGCCGCTACCTGCTCTTCAACCCCATCACCAAGATGAAGGTCACGAGCGAGGGCGAGAACGTCATCGACCTGCTCTGGGACGTCATCGCGGCCAAGGGCTTCGAGAAGGACACCTACTTCACCCGCGCCACCGCCGACATCCGCGCGCTGCCCAAGCTCGAAGGCACCGTGCACGTCAACCTGGCCCTGGTGCTGAAGTTCATGCCGAACTACCTCTTCAACCCGAAGCAGTACGACGAGGTCGGCTCCGTCCACGAGCCCAAGGACGACGACTTCTTCTGGCACCAGGGCCCCGCACGCGGCCTCGGCAAGATCCAGTTCCACGACTGGGAGCCGATCTACACCGAGCACGCCCACCTGCCCAACGTCGCCCTGTTCCACGAGCAGGCCAAGGCCATCAAGACCCTGCTGACCACGGCAGCACCGGACGCGGAACAGCAGAAGGACCTCGACTTCCTGCTGAACCTCGGCCACCTCTTCACCCTGGTCGTCTACGGCCAGCTGGTCCTGGAGCAGGCCAAGATCACCAAGACCGACGACTCCGTGCTCGACCAGATCTTCGACGTCCTGGTCCGCGACTTCGCCGGCTACGCGACCGCACTGCACGGCAAGCCCAGCAGCACCGAGGCGCAGCAGCAGTGGGCGCTCGGCCAGATCCGCAAGCCGCACGTCGACCAGGCCCGCTTCGACGCCGTCTGGCAGCAGGTCGTCGCGCTCTCCGGCCGGTACGAGATGCGCCCGTAAACACCCGAAGGGGGCGAAGCGACCTGCTTCGCCCCCTTGACGCATCCGTTCCACAAACGTTTTCATAAGGTCCGCCGCCGCTCTCCGCAGATAGGAGCGCGTGCAAGTGGATCTCCGCAGATGGCGCACAGCCGCAGTAGCGGCCCTCATCGCCGCCGGCACCCTCATCGCACCTCAGGCGCAGGCACAAAAGCCCGAACTCGCCCTGACACCGCCGATGGGCTTCAACAACTGGAACACCACGCACTGCCGCAACGACTTCAACGAAGAGATGGTCAAGGGCATCGCCGACATCTTCATGAGCAAGGGCTTGAAGGACTCCGGTTACGAGTACGTCAACATCGACGACTGCTGGGCCCTCCCCGAACGCAACGCAGAAGGCGACCTCGTCCCCCACCCGGTCCGCTTCCCCAACGGCATCAAGGCTGTCGCCGACTACGTGCACAGCAAGGGCTTGAAGTTCGGCATCTACACATCCGCGGGCACCAAGACGTGCAACCGCGACAACGGTTTCCCCGGCGGCCTGAACCACGAGGAGCAGGACGCCAAGCTGTTCGCGAGCTGGGGCGTCGACTACCTCAAGTACGACAACTGCAACAACCAGGGCGTGGACGCGAAGCTGCGCTACACCAAGATGCGCGACGCCCTGAACGCCACCGGCCGCAAGATCGTGTTCAGCCTCTGCGAGTGGGGCCAGAACAAGCCGTGGGAGTGGGCGAAGGACGTCGGCCACCTGTGGCGCACGACCGGCGACATCAGCGACAACTGGAACTCCATGGTGTCGATCGCCAAGCGCAACATGGTGCTGCACGAGTACGCGGGCCCCGGCCACTGGAACGACCCGGACATGCTCGAGGTCGGCAACGGCGGCATGACGGACCTCGAGTACCGCAGCCACTTCAGCCTCTGGGCGATCATGGCCGCTCCCCTGCTGATCGGTTCGGACCTGCGCAAGGTCACCCCGCAGACCTTCGACATCCTCAACAACCGCGAGGTCATCGCCGTCAACCAGGACGAGCTCGGCGTCCAGGCCAAGCCGATCCGCGACCAGGGCGGCATGTACGTGCTCGTCAAGCCGCTCAGCAACGGCGACAAGGCCGTGCTGCTGTTCAACGAGAACGACAGCGCCGCCAACATGTCCGTGACGGCCGCAGAGCTCGGGCTCACGAAAGCCGGCGGCTACAAGGTCCGCGACCTCTGGACCAAGACCACCACGCACTCCGCCAACGAGATCAGCGCGGCACTCCCGCCGCACGGCAGCGCCATGTTCCGCGTCAGCGCCGCCACCGACTGGTACCGCTACCCGCCCGCCATCACCACGGCCGCGGACGGCGAGGTCCTCTACCCCGGCGCGCTGCCGATCGTGCAGCCCGGCAAGTCCGTCACCTACACGACGTCGGTGAGCAACACCGGCCGCCTGCCGATCGCCCTGGTCCAGGCCACCCTCCAGGTCCCGCCGGGCTGGACCGCGAAAGCCACGACGAAGACCTTCAAGGCGATCCTGCCGGGTGAGAAGAGCTTCAAGACCACGTGGCAGGTGACCGTCCCACCGGACGCCGAGGAAGGCCGCTTCCCCGTCAACGCGAGTTTCACCTTCCACAGCCCGCACGAGAACAACCCGGTGACCAGGCAGTACTCCACCGAGGCACTGGTACCCGGCGCAAAACCCAAGGGCGACCTCTTCGTCAGCGACCTGAAGTGGTTGCGGTCAGCCAACGGTCACGGCCCGGTCGAGGTCGACACCACCAACGGTGAAGCCAAACAGGGTGACGGCGGCCCGATCACCATCCGCGGCAAGGTCTTCACCAAGGGCCTCGGCACCCACGCCCCGGCCCACGTCGAGTACTACGCCGGCGGCGCGTGCTCGAAGCTGACCGCCACGATCGGCATCCAGGACAACAAGGTCAACCCGCTGAGCCTCGTCACCTACCAGGTCTGGGGCGACAACCAGAAGGTCTACGACAGCGGCCCGGTCACCGGCACCGACGCCGCGAAGGCGTTGGAGGCCAACGTGTCCGGCGCGACCGTCGTCCGGTTGGTCGTCACCGACGGCGGCAACGGCAAGTCCTACGACCACGCGAACTGGGCAGACCTGAAGATCACCTGTTAGTCCGGCTCCTGGTAGCGCTCCAACGCCGCGATCATGAGTTCGAGCCCGAACTCGAACTCGTGGTCGTGGTCGTAGGTGCCCAGTTCGTCGATCACCTCGGCGGACAGCGGAAACGCTTCGACGTCAACGTCTTCGTAGGGCGACAGGGCGATCCCGCCGAGCTCAGGCGACGTCGCGACCTCCCTCATCAACGTGCCCAGCAGGTAGGACACCATCGCCCGCATCATCCCGACGGCGATCTTGCCCCGGAACCCGGCCCGCTCGATGTTCCGCAGCGCGGCCTCGATGGTCGTGAACCCGGCCTGACTGCTCAGCCGTCGCGTCGCGAGCATCACGAACGCGCGGGGATGCTGCAGTGCCAGCTCGCGCACCGCACGTGCGTGCGCCCTGATGTGATCACGCCAGTCGTCGCTGTCGACGTGGTACGGCCGGGCTTCCGACATGATCTGCTCGGCCGCGAGATCCACCAGCACGGCCTTGTTCGGCACGTGGTTGTACAGCGACATCGTGCCCGCGCCGAGCTCCGCGGCGAGGCGCCGCATCGACACGGCCTCCACGCCCTCACGTTCGATCAACCGCACGGCCGCATCCACGATGCGGTCGCGGGTCAACGGTTCACGTGACGCGGACACTGGCGTAGACCACAGGACGTGGAGTAGCTTCCCTGCGACGTACGGCGTACGTAGGAGGGTCGGCCGGCATGACCGAGTCCAAGGCGCTCAGAGCGCTGCGCGAGGCGATCGTCCTGGAGCACATGGAATGCCAGAACGACTTCGACTTCGACACCTCCCTGAACGCGTTCCCGCACCCGCGGTACGAGATCATGGCGTCCGGCCAGGTCCTGGACGGGGTGGACGAGGTGCGTGCGTACTGGCAGCGCACCCGCGCGACGTTCCCGGACCAGCGCAACAAGGTCATCGAGGTCCACCACGCCGATGACGCGGTGGTCGTCGAGTTCGAACTGTCGGGAACGCATCTGGGCAGCCTCCTCGGTGAGGAGCCGACGAACAAGTCCTTCAAAGTGAGAATGGTGGCTTTCTTCCTGTTCGAGAAGGATGTCCTGCTCTGCGAACGGGTCTACGGCGACACCACGACGGTCATGCAGCAGCTCGGCCTGCTCAACGCCCCGGACGAGTACGCGGGCCCCTACTGAAAGACGACCCGCACCTCGCCGACGACCTGCCCACCGCCGAGCACCGGCACGGACAGGTGCTCCTTGGCCGGTGACACGTCGAACCCCAGCGCCGCCAACGCCGTGAGCCCGATCGCCGTGGTGGCACGAGGATTTCCGTCGAGCACCTTCACCGCGACCGCGTGCCCGGCCGCCGTCGCCAGCACCAGCACACCTTCCGCACCGCCCTTGGCCACCACGCCAGGCAGCACCTGCATGACCACGGTGTTCACGTGCCCGGTTCCGCCGACGTACTCGGGGAACTTGCGCATCGCGTCGGCAACGGGTGTGCGCACGAGGCCTTGCATCGCGCGCGCCAAGCCGTGCAACGACAACGCGTACACGGGCGCACCACAGCCGTCGACCGCCGTGTGCGCGACGGTCTCGCCGGCAAGATCCTCCATCGTCCGCAACACCAACTGCTGCAACGGATGCGTAGGCTCCAAATAGGTCTGCGTCGGCCACCGCGCCGCCACGCACGCCGCCAGCATCGCCGCGTGCTTGCCAGAGCAGTTCATCCGCACGCGCGACGGTTCCGTCAACCGTTGACGTGTCTCCTCGTCCTCAGGCCAGGAAGCCGGGCACCGCAACAACCCCACCGGCAACCCGCCGAGCAGCTGCATCACCAGTTCGACGTGCCGGTTCTCACCCGTGTGCGACCCGGCCGCGATCGCCAGCGCGGGACCGGCGAGCGGCGCCCCCGCGGCCAGGCACGCCAGCGCCTGGAACGGCTTCATGCACGACCGCGGCAGCACCGGATCTGTCACGGCCCCAACGGAAACGCCGACCTCGCCGGACGGCAGCAGCCCGACCACGCTGCCGTGGTGCAGGCTCTCCACGAAACCGTTCCGGGTGACCTCAGCGAGCAGTGCGGGCACGACCGGCCTCCAGTCGGTGGGCCAGCCTGGACAGCGCCAGGTTGACCACCAGGTAGATGAACGCCACGACGATGAAGGTCTGGATCAGCAGACCGTTGTAGTTCGCGAGCACCCGCCCGTTGAACAACAACTCCGTGTAGGACACGACATATCCCAGCGAGGTGTCCTTCAACAGACTGACAGCCTGGGTCACGAGCAACGGCGTCATGTGCCGCACGGCCTGTGGCAGCACCACGAACCGCGTCACCACCCCGTCCGGCATGCCCAGCGACAGCCCGGCCTCGCGCTGCCCACCGTCGACCGAGTCCACGCCCGCCCGGAAGATCACCGCGTAGGAAGCCGCGTGCGACAACGCCAGCGGCACCACGAGCTTCCAGAACAGCGGCAGGTTCACTCCGAACGACGGCAGCACGAACAGCATCACGTACACGAGCAGCAGCACCGGGACCGTGCGCATGACCTCGGCGTAGGCGCGCGTGAACCGGTTGGGCCGCAACGCGAGCAGCAACCCACCCGCCATCGCCAGCACCCCCGTCGCGAACGCCGCCACCACCGTCGACCACAGGCCTCCGAGCAGATAACGCCACACGGGCCAGGTCAGATACGGCCGCCACCGAACCGCGTCCAGCTCACCGCCGGACGCGAACTGCCGCAACCCCAACGCGACCAGGCCGGCCAGCACGAAAGCGGACACCACCGAGACCCAGAAGACCCGGCGGCGAAAACGAGGTCCGGGAGCGTCGAACATCAGCCCAGCCGCCGTTCCAGCACCCGCGCCCCGAACCCGATCCCGGCGGCCATCACCAGATAACAGAGCCCGACGCCGGTGAAGACCAGCAACGGCTGCGCGAGCTCCAGGTTGATCCGTTGCGCCGCACGGGTCATGTCCACGACGCCGACGACACCGGCCAGTGCGGTGGCCATGGTCAACGCGATCGCAATGTTCGCCAACGGCTGCACAACGCGCCTGGATGCCTGCGGCAGGATCACGTGCCGCAACGACTGCCGGAACGACAGCCCCAACGCCCGTGCGGCCTCACCTTGCCCGGCCGCCACCGAGTTGACGCCCGACCGCAGCGCCTCCGCCACGAAAGCCGCCTCGTACAGCGCGATCGCCGTGAAAGCCGTCCAGAACAACGGCATGCGCACGCCCACCTCCGGCAGCCCGAACACGAAGAGCACCAGCCATGCGAGCAACGGGATGTTCCGCCACACCTCGACGTAGACCGCGCCGACGCCACGCAGCAGCGGCACCGGCACGATCCGCAGGACCGCGACGACGAGTCCGACGACCAGCGCGCCGGCGAACGACAACAAGGTCAGGGCAACGGTGTTCAGAAAGCCTTCGAGGACCAGGCTCATGAGGCGATCGCGGGTGGCGCCGGCGCGTCGCCGGTGACCACCGTGCCGATCGTCTGCTTCCAGACGTCCTGCCACAGCCCGGACTTGCCGATCTCGCGCAGCCAGTCGTTGACGACCTGCTGGAACTCCGCGTCACCGTGCTTGATCCCGATGCCGTACGGGTCCTCGGTGAACGGCTCGCCGACCAGCTGCAACTCGCCGTCCTTCGACGCGTCGGCCACCAGGATCGCCTGGTCCTGCACGTACGCCTCGCCACGGCCCTGCTTCAACGCCGTCAGGCACTCGGGATCCGAGCCGAACTCGACGATCTTCGCCGTGGGGGCGGCGTCTCGCACGGCCTTCACGCCCGGCGTGTTCGCGCCGACGATCACGGTTTTTCCGGCCAGGTCAGCGGGTTTGGTGATACCCGACGTGCCCTTGCGAACGGCGATGGCCTGACCCGACTGGTAGTACGGGCCGGCGAACGCCACGCGCTCCTGACGCGCCGGCGTGATCGTGTAGGTCTGGATGATCACGTCGACGGTGCCGTTGGCCAGCAACGGTTCGCGCGTCTCCGAGGTGGCGCTGAGCAGCTCGGTCTCGGGCTTGCCGACGAGGTAGCGCGCCAGCAGCTTGCCGAGGTAGGCGTCGAAGCCGGTGAGCTCGCCGCTGATCGGGTCGAGCTGGGAGAGCAGCGGGGCGTCCTGGGAGCCGCCGATGAGCAGCTTGCCGCGTTTCTTGATGCGGTCGACGGCCGAGCCGGGGTTCACTTGACCTGCGTAGACGGGGGCTTTGGCCAGCAGCGCGTCGATCTTGCTGCCACCTGGCACCGCGTCCGAGCCGCCGGAGCATCCGGCCACGAAGAGCAACACCGCCGCTACGAACAGTCTCCCCATACCGCGAAGCTACTGATCGCGATCAAACACGCACAAGATACGACAAAGCCGCTTGTCCGATAGTGGACAGGCGGCTTGTCTAGATCAGATGTGCTGATCAGTCAGACTCAGACGGCGCGAACGCCCTGGGCCTGCGGGCCCTTCTGGCCCTGACCGATCTCGAACTCGACCCGCTGGTTCTCCTCGAGAGCCTTGTAGCCGTTCATCTGGATCTCGGAGTAGTGGACGAACACGTCGGCGCCACCGTTGTCAGGGGAGATGAAGCCGAAGCCCTTCTCCGCGTTGAACCACTTGACGGTGCCCTGTACTGCCATCTTGCTACTTCTCCTCTAACAGGTGCCGGATCGCGCTCGCGACCACCGGGTCAAGCTGAGAGAGCAGCGTTCTCTCCGGAACCTGGAGAAACCACACGCTCACTAACTTCGCTTCCGCGAGCGTGGGACACGAACACGAAAACGTACGACCATGGACAGTCAACCACGACCTCCCGCTCGCAGTCGAGCACCCGATCTCACTGCTACCGTGAGACCCCGAACGACCACGCGGAGGTGCCCGTGCCCGAGCATCCGGCGATCTCGATCAAGGCCGGGATCGCGCCACAGGTGGCCGGTGGCCTGTCCGCACTCGTCGAGAAGGTCCTCGCCGACGTGGCCGCGCAGCAGGGGGCGAAGGGCGACCGCAGGGCTCGCAAATCCATCGTCAACAAGTACGAAGGCACAGTCCGTGGCACCCTGTTCCAGATCGGGAACGTCGAGGGCGACGTCCACCACCACGGCGACCGGTAACCTGGAGGGTCGTTGACCCAGGGGGCTGTGCTTGACCGGCAGCGAGCGTCTGCTCTTCTTCTTCATCGGCTTGGTGACCACGTTCGTGTTCATCCGCATCAGCGTGCGGATGATCAGGGCGAAGGTGCGCTGGTGGCCGCGCAATATCGTGCACGGCGACACGCACGTGCATCACGTCGTGTTCGGCACCGTGCTGCTGCTGTTGTCCAGCGTGACCAGCCTGGTCATCCCCGACGACCTGCACAACGCCCGGCTCGCGGCCGCGGCGGGCCTCGGCGTGGGCGCGGCGCTGGTGCTGGACGAGTTCGCGCTGATCCTGCACCTGCGCGACGTGTACTGGACGAAGGCCGGCCGGCTGTCCGTTGACGCCGTCTTCCTCGCCATCGGCCTGACCGGGACGTTCCTGCTCGGCGCGCGCCCGCTCGGCTACGACGAGGTGCTGCAGCTCAACCCGGACACGACGCCCTCCGACACGTTCACGGCGAGGCTGATCACCATCGGGGTCAACCTGTGCTTCGCGATCGTGGCGCTGCTCAAGGGCAAGATCTGGACGGGCCTGCTCGGCCTGCTGGTGCCGGTGGTGCCCGCGGTGGGGGCCGTGCGCCTGGCCCGGCCGGGCTCGCCGTGGGCGCGCTGGCGGTACCAGGAGGGCTCGCGCAAGCTCACGCGGGCCTACCGGCGCGAGGCCAGGATCCGGCAGCCGATCATCAAGGCGAAGATCGCCGTGCAGGAGTTCATCTCGGGACGTCACGACCTGCCGGATCACGACAGGCCGTGACGGGGCCGAGCACCCCAGGCATCACCCTCCGAGAATGTCCTGCTGAGCGCAGGCCTGGGCAACGTCGCCCGCACACAGTTCCTGCGGCTTGACGATGCCTTCCGTGACGAGCGTCCGCACGCTGTCCTTCTTGATCAATGTCGCCCCGAGCAGCACCGACTTGATGTCACGCCGCGCGACGGGATCCCGCAGGTTGCCGGTGGCGAGGTCATCGGCACCGTCGAGGTCGCCGCGAGCGATCGCGATGGCCAGCCTGGCCGCGGCCTCCGCCTCGTCGCGCACCGGCTTGTAGACGGTGACGCACTGGTCGCCCCGCAGCACGGCCCGCAGACCGTCCACAGTGGCGTCCTGGCCGGTGACCGGGACCTTGCCCGCGAGGTTCTTCTTCTTGAGCACCCCGATGACCGCGCCGGCCAGGCCGTCGTTGGCCGCGACCACGCCGTCGACCTTGCCGCCGTTCCCGTTCAGGATCTGCTCGAACAGCTGGCCGCCGAGCTCGTTGTTCCAGTCCGCGACCGGCTGCGACTTCACGAGTCTCAACGCGCCGCTGTCGTACTTGGACGACAGCCGCGACTTCTGGCCCTGCGTGAACAGCGTGGCGTTGTGGTCGGTCGGCGCGCCCTCGATCTCGATGATCTGGGCGCCGGGCTTCTCACCGAGGCACGCCAGCAGACCGTCCGCCTGGAGCTGGCCGACGTTCACGCTGTCGAAGCCCACGTGGTACTCGGCCGTGCCACCGAGCGTCACCCGGTCGTAGTCGATGACCGGGATGCCGGCGGCCTTCGCCTTCTTGTGCACCGCCAGGCCGCCCGCCGCCGACAACGGCGTGATCATCAGGACCTTCACCTTGCGGCGGATCATCTCGTCGGCGATCTGCGTGAACTTCGCCTCGTCGCCCTCGGCGTTCTCCATGAACGGTTCGATGTCCGCGTAGTTGAACGCCTGGGTGAGCAGCGGTCGATCTTGTTCTTCCCAGCGCGTGGAAGTCGTTCGGTCGGGAAGGATTACCCCGACGATTGGTTTGGGACCACGCGCGGGCAGCGTCGGAGCACCCTGACCTGCATCACCGCAGGCAGAGAGGAGAAAGAGCAGGCACGCCGACGATGCCATTACCCGTCTTCGCATAAACGCGGAGTTCATCGCTTGAATGTTGTTAAGTCAAGATTTCCGGGCACTGATTACGCTCCGCTTCCGATCGGCTACAGTTCGATTCCGTACGAAAGGTGCTGATGCGCAGCGAATTTTCGTGTCAGTGTGTCGGACTTGGGCGGCAATCGGGGGCCGCCATGTTGTGGATCCAGCCCTGACCGGGTGTGAGGAGACAGCTGAGTGAGAACGCGCAGAACCGTGATGGCGGTGGCGGCAACGGTGTCGCTGATCGCAGCGGGTACTTCGGCGGCGGGGGCAGCGCCGGCCTCTTCCGCAGGCCAGCAGGACACCGAGTACACCGTCCTGCTGGAGGATCCCGGCAACCGCGACTTCGCTATCGACGCCGTGCACGCGGCGGGCGGTGAGGTCGTCCGGGACAACAAGGCGATCGGTGTCCTGACCGTGAAGGCGCCCGCGAACGGGTTCGTGGAGAAGGTCTCCGCGTCGAGCGAGATCGTCGGTGCCGCGCGGTCCAAGCCGATCGGTCACGCTCCGGCCGCGAAGGCCGAGAAGACCAAGCGCGACAACGTCGAGAAGGAGAACACGGCGTCGCAGCCGGCCAAGGCTCCTGCGGCGTCGAAGTCGGCGGCGGGCATGGACCCGCTGGACGGCGACCTGTGGGGCCTGAACCTCGTCCGCTCGAACATCGCGCGGGCGAAGCAGGCCGGTGACAAGCGCGTGTACGTCGGCGTTCTCGACACGGGTGTGGACGGCTCGCACCCGGACATCGCGCCGAACTTCAACAACGAGCTGTCGCGCAACTTCACCGTCGACATCCCGAACGACTCCGACGGTGGCGAGTTCGACGGCCCGTGTGAGTTCCGCGGTTGTGTCGACCCGGCGAACTGGGACGACGGCGGCCACGGCACGCACGTCGCCGGCACCATCGGCGCCGCTGCCAACGGCTTCGGCATCTCCGGTGTCGCGCCGGGCGTGTCGCTGGTGAACATCCGCGGTGGCCAGGACGCCGGCTCGTTCTTCCTGCAGCCGGTCGTCGACGCCATCACCTACGGCGCCGACATCGGCCTCGACGTGATCAACATGTCGTTCTACGTCGACCCCTGGTACATGAACTGCATCAACGACTCCACGGCCACGCCGGAGGAGCAGCTGGAGCAGCGCACGATCATCGCGTCCGTGCAGCGCGCACTGAACTACGCGCACCGCAAGGGCGTCACGCTGATCGGTGCCGGTGGCAACAACCACGAGGACCTCGGCAAGCCGCGGACTGACACCGTCAGCCCGAACTACCCGCCGAACCACAACCGGCCGCGTCCGATCGACAACGCCACCTGCCTCACCCTGCCGACCGAGGGCAACCACGTCATCTCGGTGTCGTCTCTGGGCCCGTCGACCAAGAAGGCCGACTACTCGAACTACGGCCTCGAGCAGACCGCGATCTCGGCTCCCGGCGGCTACTTCCGCGACGGCTTCGGCACGCCGTGGTTCCGCACCAACGAGAACATGATCCTGTCGACCTATCCGAAGAACGTCGCCATCGTCGAGGGCAACGTCGACGAGGCCGGCAACGTCACTCCCAAGGGCGTCACGGCGGGCGTGAAGAAGGCCGTGCAGGGCGACAAGGTCGGCTACTACCAGTTCCTGCAGGGCACCTCGATGGCCGCCCCGCACGCCGCTGGTGTCGCCGCGCTGATCGTCAGCGAGTACGGCAAGAAGGACAAGGGCCGCCCCGGCCTCACCCTCGACCCGGACAAGGTCGAGAAGGTGCTCTACAAGACCGCGATCCAGCGGGCTTGCCCGAACCCGCGCACGGTCTCGTACGCGAACGAGGGTCGCCCGGCCGAGTTCGACGCCACCTGTGAAGGTGACGCGAAGTTCAACGGCTTCTACGGTCACGGCATCGTGGACGCCTACGGCGCGGTCACCCGCGGTCGTCAGTTCCTGTAAGTCCTGTTAGGACGGCAAGGGCCCTCGGTCTCGACCGGGGGCCTTTTGCTTGCGACGAAAGTGGGTTCGCGGGGTACACCTTCGTCGCGACGTTCCTCCTCGCCTTGACCGTGCCGTAGCGGCACGGTTTCCACTGGGCGTTCACACGGGGAGGTAATCGCAATGCGAAAAACGTTGTCACTGGCGATGGCTGCCATCGCCGCGTTGGTGGTGCCAGGGGTGTCATCAGCGGCGCCCGCGAACGAGGTGAAGTGGGTCGCGTGCCCAGCGGATGTGGCCGCTCCGGGAGTGGAATGCGGAACGCTCAAGGTGCCGCTGGACCACCGCAAGCCGGAGGGTCGGCAGACCGAGGTGATGATCTCGCGCCTGGCCAGCAAGAACCCGGAGAAGCGCCGTGGCATCCTGCTGACCAACCCCGGCGGGCCGAGCGAAGGGCTCACGTTCCCGTTCCTGCTCAAGACATTGGGCCTGCCGCAGAGCGTGCAGGACGCATACGACGTGATCGGCATGGATCCGCGCGGACTCGGCTACAGCTCGCCGTCGACGTGCGACCTGACCGAGGAGCAGATAGCGCCCGGCAGCGTGCCGCCGTACGCCGTGACGCAGGCCGATGTGCGGAAGCGGGCCGAGGAGACGAAGGCGATCGCACAGCAGTGCCTCAAGTCCTCGACCGCGGATGCGTTGCCGTACAACACAACCGCGAACATCGCCCGCGACCTGGACCGCGTCCGCGCCGCACTGGGTGAGAAGAAGGCGTCGTTCCTGGGCTACTCGTACGGCACGTACCTGGGCGCGGTTTACGCCACGCTGTTCCCGAAGTCCTCCGACCGCGTCGTGCTCGACAGCAGCCTCGGTGCGGGCGGGTGGGACGTCGAGGGCGGCCGCATGTTCGGCAGGGGCGTGGAGGACACGTTCCCGGACTTCGCGAAGTGGGCGGCCGCGCACCCGGAGCACGGCCTGGGCACGACGCCGGAACAGGTGCGCGCCAAGTACTTCGACCTCGCCGCGCGGTTGGACGCGAAGCCGTCCGTCGAGGGCATCAACGGCCAGGGCTTCCGGCTGATGACGTTCGTCGCCCTCTACGGCACCGGGGACGAGGTGTTCGCGAAGATGGCCGCCTCGTGGAAGGCGTTCGACACCAACTCGCCGCAGCCGCCGCAGGAGGTGCCGGAGATCCCGCGCATCCAGGCCCTGCTGGCCGGACGGTTGCACGTGATCTGCGGTGACTCGGACTGGCCGTCGTCGGTGGGGACCTACGAGCGCAACGTCGCCGTGGACCGCGTCCGCCACCCGATGTTCGGTGCGGCGGCCGCGAACATCCAGCCGTGCGCGTTCTGGCCGAAGCCGGTGGAGAAGCAGGTGCTGCCGAACGACCGCGGACCGCGCAACGTGTTCGTGGTGCAGAACGAACGCGACCCCGCCACACCGCTGGCCGGCGCTCGCACGATGCGCCGCGCGTTCGGGGACCGGGCCGCACTGCTGACCGTCGACCAGGGCGGGCACGGCGTCTACCTGATCGGGAAGAACAAGTGCGCCAACGACAAGGTGACCGAGTACCTCCTCAGTGGACAGCGACCGGCCCACGACGTCAAATGCTGACCTCTTGTCGTGCAACCGCTTCCACGCTACGGTGCTCCGCGTCCAGTCGCCGCCGATCCCCAACCGGAACGGAGCGACATGAAGACGTTTTCACGCCTCGCTGCAACAGTTCTGTGCGCGGCCGCCCTCGTCACGCCGGGCACCGCGCAGGCCGCGGACCTGAACGACCCGCAGCTCAAGGACATCGCGATGCAGCTGGTGTCCAGTGCGGAGAACTCCTCGCTGGACTGGCGCGCCCAGTTCGGCTACATCGAGGACATCGGCGACGGCCGCGGCTACACCGCGGGCATCATCGGGTTCTGCAGCGGCACCGGCGACATGCTCGACCTGGTCCGCCTCTACCGGGACTGGCAGCCGGGCAACGTCCTGGAGAAGTACCTGCCCGCACTGGAACGCGTGAACGGCACACCGTCCCACGACGGCCTGGACCCGACGTTCCAGTCCGACTGGGAGACCGCGGCCCAGGACGGCACGTTCCAGGGCGCGCAGGAGCACGAGCGCGACCGCGTCTACTTCAACCCGGCGGTGAACCGCGCCAAGCAGGACGGCGTGCAGGCGTTGGGCCAGTTCATCTACTACGACGCGATCGTCATGCACGGCGACGGCTGGGGTGATCTGGACTTCTCCAGCATCCGCCAGCGCGCTCTCAACACCGGTGCACGCCCGCCGGCCCAGGGCGGCAGCGAAGTCCAGTGGCTGCACGCGTTCCTCGACGCGCGGGTGTGGGTCATGAAGCAGGAACCCGCGCACGAGGAGACCAGTCGCGTCGACACGGCGCAGCGCCGGTTCCTCAACGAGGGCAAGCTGAACCTCGAACGGCCGCTGCAGTGGCACGTGTACGGGGACTACTTCGAGATCAGGTGACCGTTCCGGCGGGAATGCCCGCACGGCATTCCCGCCGGAATCCCGTGGTTTGCCCGATTCGCGAATTAGTAAACCCTCTTGCCAATAAAGGTGTGGACCCCTTACCGTTGCTCCACGCCGCCCGGGACCCCACCACCCCTGCCCCGGAGGGAAAACTTCGTGAAACTCCCTGGTCGTCTCGCGGCCGCGCTGCTGACGTGCGCTGCTCTGATCACCACCACGGCATCGACCGCCGCTGCGGCGAACCTCGACGAACCGCGCCTCAAGGACATCGCGATGCAGATCGTGTCGAGCGCGGAGAACTCCTCGTTGAACTGGCGCGGCCAGTTCGGCTACATCGAGGACATCAAGGACGGTCGCGGCTACACCGCCGGGATCATCGGCTTCTGCAGCGGCACGGGCGACATGCTCGACCTGGTCGAGCTGTACCAGAAGCGCAAGCCCGGCAACGTGCTGGAGAAGTACCTGCCCGCACTGCGCAAGGTGAACGGGACGCCCTCGCACGCGGGCCTGGATCCCAACTACACCAAGGACTGGAAGACCGCGGCCAAGGACTCCGCGTTCAAGGCCGCCCAGGAGTCCGAACGCGACCGCGTCTACTTCAACCCGGCCGTGCGGCAGGGCAAGGCGGACGGCGTGCGCGCCCTGGGCCAGTTCGCTTACTACGACGCGATCGTCGTGCACGGCAACGGTGGCGACAAGACCAGCTTCAGCAACATCCGCAAGCGGGCACTCGCCAAGGCGAAGCCGCCGTCGCAGGGCGGCAACGAGACCACCTGGCTCAACGCGTTCATGGACGCCCGCGTGTGGGCCATGAAGCAGGAGCCCGCGCACGAGGACGTCACCCGCATCGAGACCGCGCAGCGCGTGTTCCTCAAGGCCGGCAACTTCGACCTGAAGACGCCGCTGCGGTGGAAGGTCTACGGCGACAGCTACGAGATCAAGTAGCCGCGCGGCAGGGGCGCCCGAACGGGGCGCCCCTGCCGTCGGAACTACAGCTGGGTCCAGTCGAGCACCGGCGCCGCGAAGTCGCGGATCGACGCCAGCAGGCCCAACCTGGCTGCCTTGACCGCCGGATCCTCCGCCATGACCAGCACCTCGTCGAAGAAGGTGTTGATCGGCGCGGTCAGCCCCTCGGCAGCGGCGACGAACGCCGCCAGGCCGTCGACGTCGCGCGAGACGCCGTCGAACGCCTTGTGCAGCGCCACTTCCGCCGGCTCGGACAGCACCGAGGCGTCGTAGGAAGCGGAGACGTCCGCCGGCACGATCCGGCGCACGCGCTGCAGAGCGGCCGCAAGAGCGTCGAAGGACTCGTTGCCCGCCAACGACTCCAGCTGCTTCAGCGTCTCGTCGGCGCGGACCGGCGAGTCGGCCAGCGGCAGCACCGCCTGGACGAACCGGTGCTCGTGGCCCGCGTCGAGCAACGCCTGCTCGTAGCGCCGCACCGCGAACTCCCGTGCCGTCTCCAGCGCGTCGGCCGACACCGACAACCCCTCGGCCGCAAGCGAAAGCGCCTTCGACAGGGTGATCTCGCGCAGGTCGGGGAACGCCCGCAGCACCGACACCGCGCCGAGAGCCGCGCGGCGCAGGCCGAACGGGTCCGACGAACCGGACGGCTGCGCGCCGATGCCGAACAGGCCGGCCAGCAGGTCGAAGCGGTCGGCGAGCGACAGCAGCGCACCCGGCACCGACGACGGCAGCGCGTCACCGGCCGAGCGCGGAAGCTCCATCTCCCACAGGGCCGTGGCGACCTCCGGGGTCTCCCCCGCCCGCACCGCGTACTCGCGCGCCATCACGCCGGCCAGCGACGACAGCTCGATCACCATCTGCGAGCCGAGGTCGAACTTGGCCAGCGCACCGGCGCGGTCCAGCGTCTCGCGGTCCACGTCGACCACTGAAGAAAAACGGGTGGCCAGCGCGGCGATCCGAGCGGCGCGGTCGGCCATCGAGCCGAGCTTGTCCGCGAACGTCAGCTTCGCGAGGCCCGACTTCATCTCTTCCAGCGGCGTCTTGAGGTCCGCCCGCCAGAAGAACGCCGCGTCCTCGTACCGCGCCCGCAGCACGGCCTCGTTGCCCGCCCGCACCAGGTCCGCGTCGACGGAACCGTTCGCCACGGCCACGAAGTGCGGCAGCAACGCGCCGTCGGCCGTGCGAATCGGCAGGTACCGCTGGTGCTTGCGCATCACGGTGGTGAGGATCTGGCCCGGCAGCTCCAGGTACCGCTCCTCGAACGAGCCGAGGATCGGCGTCGGCCACTCGACCAGGTTCGTCACCTCGTCCAGCAGCCCCTCGACCTCCACGACACCGCCGACGGACGCCGCGAGCTCCTGCGCGGCGGCCACGATCGCCGCGGAACGTGCGTAGGCGTCGACCTGGATGCCGTGCGACTCCAGGAACTTGAGGTAACCGTCCGCAGTGGACACTTCCACCACGGGCAGCGCGGCCGTGCGGTGCACCCGCGTGGTCGTGCCGGAGGTCAGCGACGAGACCGCGACCGGCACGGGGGTGTCCCCGAGCAGCGCGAGCAGCCAGCGGATCGGCCGGGTGAACGACAGCTTCGGGTCGTTCCACTTCATGTTCTTCTCGGCGCGCAGGTCGGAGACGACCTCGGCGAGCAGCCCGCTCAGCACCTCGACGGCGCCACGGCCGGCGTCGGTCTTGGTGAGCGCGACGAACTCGGCGCCGTTCTCGGTGACCCGCCCGAGCGCCGACACGTCGACGCCCTGGCCGCGAGCGAAGCCCTGCACGGCCTTCGTGGGGTTGCCGTCGGCGTCGAACGCGGCGGAAACACGTGGACCACGCACCGTGCGCTCAGCGTCCGGCTCACGTGGCGCCACGGTCGGCACGAGCACGACGATCCGGCGCGGCGTGCCGTACACGGCCACTTCACCAAAAGTCAGCCGAGTGGCGCCGAGCTTGGCTGTGACCGCCTCGCGCACCGCGTCAACGGTCCGCAGCACCTCGTGCGGCGGCAGCTCCTCGGTGCCGATCTCGAACAGCAGCGTGGCGGGCGCGACAACGTTCTCGAAGGACGAAGGCGCGGCAGCGAGAGCCGGAACCTCGGCCAGCCCGAGCGGATGCCCGAGCTCCTCACGCCGCTCAGCCCACAAACCAGCGACCTCACGCGCCAGCCCGCGCATCCGGCCGAACGCACGGGCGCGCTCGGTCGTCGAGATCGAGCCGCGCGCGTCCAGCACGTTGAAGATGTGCGAGCACTTCAGCACGAAGCTGTGCGCCGGCACGGGCAGGCGAGCGTCGAGCATGCGCCGCGCCTCGGCCGCGAACTCCTCGAAGAGGCGCTTGTTCGCCTCCACGTCCGCGTCGTCGAGGTAGTACCGCGACATCTCGTACTCGGCCTGGCCGAACGCCTCGCCGTAGGAGATGCCCGGCGCGTAGGCGATCTTCTTGAAGTGGTCGACGCCCTGCAGCGCCATCATGATCCGCTCGATGCCGTAGGTGATCTCCACCGACACCGGGTCGAGCGTCATGCCGCCGGCCTGCTGGAAGTAGGTGAACTGGGTGATCTCCAGGCCGTCCAGCCAGACCTCCCAGCCGAGGCCCCAGGCTCCCAGCGCGGGCGAGGCCCAGTTGTCCTCGACGAACCGCACGTCGTGCGCCCGCACGTCGATGCCCAGCGCCTCCAGCGAACCGAGGTAGAGCTCCTGCGGGTCGCCCGGATCCGGCTTCAGGATCACCTGGAACTGGGTGTGCGTCTGCAGCCGGTTCGGGTTCTCGCCGTAACGGGCGTCATCGGGCCGCACCGACGGCTCGACGTACGCGACGCGCCACGGCTCGGGACCCAGCACCCGCAGCACGGTCGCCGGGTTCAGCGTTCCGGCGCCCACCTCGGTGTTGAAGGGCTGCACGACGAGGCAGCCACGATCGGTCCAGTACTTGGTCAGCGCGAGCAGCGCGTCCTGCATCGTCAACACGGCACGAGTCTACGAAGCGGACAAAACCGCTGGTCACGGCCCCTTGATCAGGTGGCCTTCGCCACTGTGTCACCCTTTGCACAACCGAGTGGAGTCCCCGCACGTCTACTTGGTGTACCCGAATGCGCTGAGAGGAGTGGGTGTGGACAACCGGCCGCCGCGGCCAGGAGAACCGAACGGAACTCCCAGGCGACCTTCCGCCACCCCGCGTCCCCAGGCGGGGCAGCCCCGCCGTCCCCAGGTACCTCCGCGCAGCTCAGAGCCCCCGCGCAGGCAGCAGCCCAACCGGGCCGAACCGCCCCGCCGGGAGCCGCCGAAGCGCTCCGAGCCACCCAAGCGGGAGAACCGCAGCGAGCCGCCCCGTCGTGAGCCTCGCCGCGACCCGGCCCGCGCCACCTCGTCGGCTCCGCGCCCGCGTCCGGTGGCCGACCGCCCGACGGTCCGCACCACACCGGCCAAGGCCAAGGCCAAGGCAGCGCCCGCACCCCGGCCGCGCCCCAGGCCTGCAGCCCGCAGGCCGAGCGCTGCGAAGAGCGGCGCGTCCGCCGGCGCCAAGATCTTCGTCAGCATGCTGTCCGCGGTGATCCTGCTGGTCACGGGCATCGCGTGGAAAGACCTGAACTCGCTGACCGAGAACCTCACCAAGCAGGACCTGAACCTCGCGGACGCCGGTGAGAAGCCCGCGGACGGCGCGATCGACATCCTGCTGGTCGGCATGGACAGCCGCACCGACTCCAAGGGCAACCCGCTGCCGCAGAACGTTCTCAACGAGCTGCAGGCGGGCGGCAGCGACGACGGCGGGTTCAACACCGACACGCTGATCCTGCTGCACATCCCGAACGACAGCGGCAAGGCCTACGCGGTGTCGTTCCCCCGCGACTCCTACGTGAAGATCGCGGGCGGCTTCGGGCGTCACAAGATCAACTCTGCCTACGGGTACGCCAAGGGTCAAGCGGCCGAGAAGCTGCAGGGCAGCGGCAAGAGCGCGCAGGAAGTCGAGATGGAGTCCCGCAAGGCGGGCGCCAACAACCTGATCGGGACCATCGAGAACCTGACCAGCGTGAAGATCGACCACTACGCCGAGGTCAACCTGGTCGGCTTCTACGACATCACCAAGGCCATCGGCGGCATCGACGTCTGCCTCAACAACAACGTGCGCGACAGCTTCTCCGGCGCGAACTTCAAGAAGGGCCCGCAGACCATCGAGGGCAAGAACGCGCTGGCGTTCGTCCGGCAGCGGCACGGCCTGCCCATGGGTGACCTGGACCGCGTGGTGCGCCAGCAGGTCTTCATGGCGGGCCTGGCCAAGAAGATGCTCTCGGCGGGCGTGCTCACCGACGGCACCAAGCGCAGCGAGATGATCAAGGCCGTCAGCGGCGCGATCGTGCTCGACGACGGCTGGGACATCACCAAGTTCGCCCTGCAGATGAAGGACATGACGGGCGGCAACATGACGTTCCAGACGATCCCGACGGGCAACCCGGACCTGCAGACCCCCGAGGACGGTTCCGCGGTCGAGGTCGACGAGTCCGAGGTCCACACGTTCATCAAGAACCTCGGCAAGGACCCGGCGTCGTCGTCGACCGCGCCGGACCCGAAGTTCAACAACGCCTCGGTGACCGTCGACGTCCGCAACGCCTCCGGCCAGCCCGGTCTCGCGGGCACGGTGCTGCAGTCGCTCGTCGCGAAGGGCTTCACGGCGGGCCAGCCGGGCAACGCCGAGGCCATGACCAAGTCGGTCGTCCGCTACGGCAAGGGTGGCGAAGCCGGCGCCAACGCGGTCCAGAAGGCGCTCGGCGGGATGAAGATCGAGGAGGACGTCAACGTCCCGGCCGGCCGGGCCCGCGTGTTCCTCGGCGCGGACTACTCGGGTCCGGGCGCGCAGGGCTTCACCGGTTCCGGAGTACTCGCCCTGGACGGTGCGCGTCAGCAACCGGCTGAACCGGAGGCCCCCAAGCCCATCACCGCAGACGGTGTGCGCTGCGTAAACTGATACTTAGAGTAGAGATGTTTAGCCCGTTCGGGGGATTCTGCTAGTAAGTTGCGTAAGCGCCGAAGAACTGGCGCCTTCCATCACCGTGAGACCCGCTCACGGGGTGGAGGGACCAGGTGCAAACCGCGAACGGCCAAATCGACACAGCGGCGTACCAGCGCGTGCTCGGTGATGAGATCCGCAGCCTTCGCAAGCAGCGCGGCTGGACCCGCAAGGAGCTCAACAAGCGTCTGCAGACCGAGATCTCGCTGCAGACGCTGGCCACCTACGAACTCGGCACCCGGCAGTGCTCGGTGGTGCGGCTGGTGGAGATCTGTCACGCCCTCGACGTTCCGGCACACGAAGTCCTCGCTCGTGTGCACGAACGCTTCTTCGGCGACACCCCGGCCGGCCACCTGACGCTGAACCTCACCGCCGTCGCCGCCACCGACAACCCCCGGCTGATCCCGCTCAAGCGCTGGGCGGCCGGACGTCTGCACGTGCTGCCGCCGGGTGCGTCCACCGAGGTGCATCTTGATCTGCCCGCCTTGGAGAACATGGCGCAGCTGTGCCAGTTGCCGACCGTCGAGCTCATCCGCACCCTGCGTGCGCTGAGTCGTTAGTTGTACCGAACCCCCGTTCACACCAACGAAACGACCGCCCGAAACGGGCACTTCTCCACCGCCGGTAGCATCGCCGGGGTGAACGATTCCCCCGCCCGCCTCCCGCTGCGCACCGCGGCCGCAGTGAAACTGGGCAACCTGAGCTCCTCGCTGTCCCAGAAGATGGGGCTCGGCGCAGGCGGCATGATCGGCGGCCGGGTGGCGCTGAAGCTCGACCCGCAGGCGCTGAACCGCTTGACGCAGGGCCGCAGGGTCGCCGTGGTGACCGGCACGAACGGCAAGACCACCAGCACGATGATGCTCGCGAGGGCCGTCGGCGCGCTGGGTGAGGTCGCCACGAACCACAGCGGCGCCAACATGCCCGACGGTCACGTCACGGCGCTGTCGAAGCAGCCGGACGCCCCGTACGCCGTGCTGGAGTGCGACGAGGGCTACTTCCCCGCCGTCGCCGGTGCGAGCAACCCGGCCGTCGCGATGATCCTGAACCTGTCCCGCGACCAGCTGGACCGCGTCGGCGAGGTGCGCACGATCGAGCGCTCGCTGCGCGACGCCATCACCAAGCTGCAGAACTGCACGATCGTCGCCAACTGCGACGACGTGATGGTCACGAGCGCGGCCTGGAACGCGGCCAACGTCGTCTGGGTCGCCACCGGCACCGGCTGGCACCACGACTCCGCGAGCTGCCCCCGCTGCGGCAACCCGATCCGCTGGCAGGGCGAGCACTGGCACTGCACGGGCTGCGACCTCGCCCGCCCGCACCCGAACTGGATCACCGCCGACGAAGCGATGATCACGCCGGAACACCAGAAGATCGAGCTGCGGCTCACGTTGCCGGGCAAGTTCAACCAGGCCAACGCGGTCATGGCGGCTGCGGCCGCGCACGCGATGGGTGTGCGCACCGAGGACGCCGTCGCGAGGCTGCGCGGCGTCTCCAACGTGAGCGGCCGCTACCGCACGATCCAGCGCAACGGCCGCAGCGCGCGCCTGTTGCTCAGCAAGAACCCCGCGGGCTGGAGCGAGACCCTCACGGTCGTCAAGGAGGCCAACCACCCGGCCGTCCTGGTGATCAACGCCCAGGAGGCCGACGGCCGCGACCTCTCGTGGCTCTGGGACGTGCCGTTCGAGCGGCTGCAGGGCCGCACGGTCATCGCGTCCGGCGAGCGCGCGACCGACCTCGCCGTGCGTCTCACGTATGCCGAGGTCCAGCACACGATCGTGCCCGACCCGCTGAAGGCCATCGACCAGATGCCGCAGGGGGCGGTCGAGGTCATCGCCAACTACACCGCGTTCCGCGACTTGAATGCCAGGGCTGCCGCTGATGAGTGAGTCGACAATCCAGATCGCGCTCGTGCTGCCGGATCTCCTCGGCACATACGGGGACTTCGGCAACGCCGTCGTCCTCGAGAAGCGCATGACGTGGCGCGGCATCAAGGCCGAGATCGTGCCGATCAACTACGGCGAGCCGGTGCCGGACTCGTGCGACATCTACGTCGTCGGTGGCGGTGAGGACACGGCGCAGACGCTGGCCGTGAAGCACCTGCGCGAGCACCCCGGCCTGCAGCGCGCCGTCACGAAGAACGCCGTGGTGCTGGGCGTGTGCGCCGGCATCCAGATCTTCGGCGAGAGCTTCACCCGTGCCGACAACGTCACGCACCCCGGCATGGGCCTGATCGACTCGACCTCGCACGCGGGTGGCAGCCGCGCGATCGGCGAGGTCATCGCGGAGCCCGCAGACGGCCTGTTCGCGGGTCCGCTGACCGGGTTCGAGAACCACCAGGGCCGCACGGTGCTGGGCCCGGCCGCGCGGCCGTTGGCGCACGTCAAGGTCGGTACGGGCAACGACGGCAGCGTCGAGGGCGCCGTCCAGGGCCGGATCGTCTGCACCTACCTGCACGGCCCGGTGCTGCCGCGCAACCCGGCACTCGCGGACATGCTGATCGAGTGGGCCACCGGCACGAAGGTCGCGCCGCTGGACCTCCCGGCCGTCACCGCTATGCGTGCGGAGCGGGTGCGGGCAGCTTCATAGCGACGCCTGGCCAGATCACGGCCATGACGTAGTCGGTTGCGAGCGCGGGCCCCACCGAGGGCCTGCGCTCCATCCACACCGCCAGGCGTTCCGTCGCACCGACGACGATCTCCGCGAACGCCTCTGCCTCCAGCGGGTCGATGTCCGGCGTGAACGACGCCAGCACGGCCCCGATCATGTCCGTCTGCTGCTGACGGATGCCTTCCACCTCTTCCTGCGCCGACGGCACGGCCACGGCCGCTTCCTGCCGCAGCAGCGCCCACGACCTGCGGTGCTCGTCGATGAACTCGAAGAACGCCCTGAGCCCCAGCCGGAGGAACTCCTCGGGGCTCTGCGCGCCCGCGATCGCCGCCGCCGTCTTCTCCCGCAGCTCGGTGCGCGCACGGTGGATGCAGCCGATGAGCAGGCCTTCTTTCGAGCCGAAGTACTCGTAGAGCATCGGCTTCGAGACGCCGACGCGTTCGGCGATCTCGTCCATCGACGTGGCCAGATACCCCTGCTCGGCGAAGATCTCCTCGGCGACGGTGAGCATCTGCGCCATGCGCTGGGCCTTGGGCATGCGGCGCCGGGGCGCAGGTGCGGTCACGAACGGAGTCTACCGCTCGTAACTTACTTCGAGTAACCTACTGCGAAGTAGGCACGCCGAGCGGAGGGACGTCCCCATGCATCGAGAGACGAAAGTGCTCGTCATCGGCACCGGCTTCTCCGGCTTGGGCATGGCCATCGAGCTGAAGCGCCGCGGTGAGCACGACTTCGTGGTCCTCGAGAAGGCGGGCGACCTCGGTGGCACGTGGCGGGACAACTCGTACCCCGGCTGCGCGTGTGACGTGCCCTCGCACATGTACTCGTTCTCGTTCGAGCTGAACCCGAAGTGGTCGCGCATGTTCGCCCAGCAGGGCGAGATCTGGGACTACCTGCGGCGGGTCGCCGACAAGTACCGGCTGCGGCCGCACATCCGGTTCAACACCAAGGTCTCCGGCGCGCAGTGGGACGACGAGACCAAGCGCTGGAACGTGACGACCGAGCAGGGCGACACGTACACGGCACAGGCTCTGGTCGCCGGCGTCGGCGCGTTGCACATCCCCAACATCCCCGAGCTGCCGGGCATCGAGAACTTCGCCGGCAAGTCGTTCCACAGCGCCCAGTGGGACCACGACTACGACCTGAGCGGCAAGCGCGTCGCCGTCGTCGGCACCGGCGCGTCCGCGATCCAGTTCGTACCGAAGATCGCTTCCCAGGTCGGGTCGATGAAGATCTTCCAGCGGACGCCGCCGTGGATCATGCCCAAGGCCGACCGCGAGATCACCGGCCGGGAGCAGAAGCTGTTCCGCGCCTTGCCCTTCACGCAGCGGCTGTACCGGAACTTCGTCTACTGGGTCCGCGAGTCGTCCGCGCTGGGGTTCGCGGTCAACCCGAAGATCATGCAGTTCGCCCAGGGAATCGCGTTGCGGCACATGAAGAAGCAGGTGCCGGACCCGTCGTTGCGGCGCAAGCTGAAGCCCGACTACACGATGGGCTGCAAGCGGGTGCTCATCTCCAACGACTACTACCCCGCGCTCGGCTACCCGACCGTCGACCTCGTGACGGACAAGATCACCGAGGTGCGTGAGAACTCCGTTGTGGACAGTGCGGGCGTCGAACACGAGGTCGACGTCATCATCTACGGCACCGGTTTCCACGTCGTCGACTCGTTCGACTACCTGGACATCCAGGGCAAGGGCGGCGTCGACCTCGCGAAGCAGTGGCGTGAGAAGGGAATCGAGACCTACTACGGCATCACGGTCTCGGGCTTCCCCAACCTGTTCTTCCTGCTGGGCCCCAACACCGGGCTCGGCCACAACTCGGTCGTGTTCATGATCGAGTCGCAGATCCGGTACATCTCGCAGTGCCTCCAGCTCCTCGACGAACACCGCGCAGCGGAGCTGGACGTGCGACCGGAGGCCCAGCACGAGTTCAACCGCGAGATCCAGGGCAAGCTCACCAAGGGCGTGTGGACCCGGGGTGGTTGCCAGAGCTGGTACCTCGACGCGCAGGGCGTGAACCGCACCGTGTGGCCTGGCTTCACCTGGCGGTACTGGATGCGGACCAAGCGCGTGCGCGCCGAGGACTATGTGCTCACTACGGCTTCACGATGACTTTCAGGGCGGTCCGCTCGTCCATCGCCTGGTAGCCCTGGGCGACGTCGTCGAGCGAGACCGTCCGGTCGAACACGGGACCGGGGTCGATCCGCCCGGCGAGCACGTCGGCCAGCAGCTCCGGCAGGTACGCGCGCACGGGCGCGACACCACCGCCGATGTTGATGTTGCGCCCGAACAGCTTGCCCAGCGGCAGCCCCGGCATCTCGTGCGGCACGCCGACGTACCCGATCGTGCCGCCGTCGCGCACGATGCCCATCGCGGTCCCCCACGACTGCTCGGTGCCGACGCACTCCAGCACGGCCGACGCGCCGAGGCCGCCGGTCATCTCCTTGATGCGCTCGATCGCGGCGTCACCGCGCTCGGAAACCTGGTCCGTGGCACCGAACAGCTTGGCGATCTTGGCGCGGTCCTCGTGCCGGCCCATCGCGATGATCCGCTCGGCACCCAGCCGCTTGGCCGCGAGCACCCCGCACAGCCCGACCGCGCCGTCACCGACGACCGCGACGGTGCTGCCGGGCCCGACGCCGGCGCCGATGGCCGCGTGGTGCCCGGTGCCCATGACGTCGGAGAGGCTCAGGAACGCGGGGAGGAGGTCGGGCGACGCGTCCGCGGGGACCCTGACCAGCGTGCCGTCGGCGAGCGGCACCCGCACGGCCTCGCCCTGGCCGCCGTCGCTGCCCTTCGAGCCCCAGAAGCCACCGGAGCGGCACGAGGTCTGCAGTCCGGCCACGCAGTACGCGCAGGTGCCGTCGCTCCACACGAACGGCGCGATCACGCGGTCGCCGACGTGGACGGTCCTGACCTCGCTGCCGACCTCTTCGACGATGCCGAGGAACTCGTGCCCGATGCGCTGCCCGCCCGCACGCTTGGCGACACCGCGGTACGCCCACAGGTCGCTGCCGCAGATGCAGGCCAGCTCGACCCGGACGACGACGTCGGTCGCGTCCTCGACGGCCGCGTCCGGCACCTCCTCGACGCGGATGTCACGGGTGCCGTAGATCGTCGTAGCCCGCACCGGGCGCCTCCTCTGCCTCGTTGCTCAACCGTTACATGGTGCTCCTGTGTGCCCGCTCCCGCCGAATCGAGACGCTGTGGAATTGGTTACGCGCTTACGATCGGGTTCGTGCTGATCACCACGCGCGGTGTCCGCTATGCGAAGGCGTCCCGGTTCGCCGAGCCCGTGCCGTGCGCCTGGGACGGCGTGCTCGGCACCACCGAGCGCGGGCCCGCCTGCCCGCAGCCGCCGTCCGCGCTGGTGCACGTGGTCGGCAACTCGGTCGAGGGCCTGACCTTCGACGAGAACTGCCAGGTGCTGTCGGTCACCGCTCCCGCCGACGCCTCCGGGCTGCCGGTGCTGGTCTGGTTCCACGGCGGCGCCTACGTGACCGGCAGCGGCGAGTCTCGGAAGTACGACGCCGCTCTGCTGGCCTCGCTGGGCGTTGTGGTGGTGAGCGTCAGCTACCGGCTCGGCGTTTTCGGTTATCTGACCGGCAATCTGGGCCTGCTCGACCAGCTCGTCGCGCTGCGGTGGGTGCGCGACAACATCGCGGCGTTCGGCGGCGATCCGGCGAACGTGACGGCGTTCGGCCAGTCGGCGGGCGCGGACTCCGTGTACGCGCTGATGCTCACGGACACCGAAGGCCTGTTCCACCGCGCGATCATGCAAAGTCCGCCGCTGGGCGCCCGCAGCCCGGAACGTCCGGAGATGACCGCGGCCCTGCGCGAGTTCGTGTCGGTCGACGAGTCCACGTCCGTGGAAGACGTGCTGGAGGTGCAGAAGGACGCGATGTCGATGGCCGCCGCGCGCTTCATGCCCTCTGGCGGCATGCCGTTCGCGCCTGAGCTGGGCTCCGTCGACCTCGCCGCGGCGGCGGGCCGATTCGAGCTCCTCATCGGACACACGGCCGACGACGGCAGCCCGTACGTCGCAGACCAGCCGGAAGCCTGGGGCGTCGTGACAGAGCTCGTGTTCGCCGGCCCCGCGCGTCAGCTCGCCACGGACTGGACGACGGCGGGCGGTCAGGCGGCCACCTACAACTTCAAATGGCGGCCAGCCGGCGCTCCGCTCGGGGCGTGCCACTGCGTGGAGCTGCCGTTCCTGTTCGATCCGGACGGATGGAAGGGCGCAGGCATGCTCGCGGGGCAGGAGCCGGATCCGGCGTTGGCGCGGACCGTGCGGGAGATCTGGGCCGGGTTCGCGCGAAACGGAATGGACGCGCTGCCGTCGCGCTCGCTTGAATTCGGCGAATGACCGACCGCGAGCGTTTGCGCACCACGTTCGGAGAGGACGCGGCCCGCTACCACCGAGCCCGTCCCTCCTACCCCGCGGAGCTGTTCGCCGAGCTCAGCGGCCAACGCATCCTGGAGATCGGCCCAGGCACGGGCCAGGCCACGCTGCCGTTGACGCACATCGGTCACGTGACCGCCGTCGAACTGAGCCCGGAACTGGCCGCCGTTGCGCAAAAGCACGCGCCGGACGCCGAACTGATCGTCGCGAACTTCGACGAGTGGCCACTGCCCGAACCGTTCGACCTCGTGGTCTCCGCGACGGCGTTCCACTGGCTCGATCCGCACACCCGCACGGCGAAGTGCGCGGCGGCCTTGAAACCTGGTGGCGCGCTGGCCGTCATCTCCACGCACCACGTCGCCGGTGGCACGGAACAGTTCTTCGTGGACGTCCAGGAGTGCTACGAGCGTTGGGATCCCGCCACACCACCGAACCTCAGGCAGTCCAAGGCGGACGACATCCCGCGCGAGTTCGACGAAAGCCCCGAGTTCGAGCAACCCGAGTTCCACCGGTACGAGTGGGAGCAGGCCTACGACACCGAGGCGTACGCAGACCTGCTCCTCACGTACTCGAACCACATCGCACTACCGACCCGCGAAGAACTCATCGCGGACATCCGGCAGCTGATCGACACGCGCTACGGCGGCCGGGTCACCAAGCGGTACCTGACCCAGCTCGCCGTTGCCCGTCTCAGGAGCGCTTAGTCCGCCGCGCCATCAGCACGACCGCGCCGCCCGCGCCGACGAGGGCGAGGCCACCGAGGCCGACCGGCAGCACGTCGAAGCCGGTGAACGCCAGCTCGTCCGCCTGAGCAGCAGTGGCGACCTGAGGCGCCGGAGCCTGCGGTGCAGGAGCCTGCGGCGCGCCTCCACCAGGCGGCGGCGGAGGCGTCTCCGTCTTGGTCGACGGCGGCGGGGTGGACGGCGGCGTGGACGGAGGCGTCTCGTTCGGCTTGCAGCCCGTGTGCGCCGGGTTCGTGCGGCCCACGCCGTGGTTGGCGTCGCACTCGTAGCCCTTGTTCGCGTCCGAGCCACCCGGCAGCTGGCCCGGCGGGTTCTTGTTGTCCGCCTTGCCCACGCAGCCCGCGCACGGCTTTCCGACGGCCTCGCCGCCGCCGTTGCCGTTCAACGACGGCGAGCCATCGCGCGTCGAGTCGTACGGGCCGTGGACGTTCGCGCCGTTGCCGCTGAAGTCCGCATTGGACGGCGGCTGCGGTGCCGAAGTGTCCTGGGTGGACTGTCCCGGTGGGACCTGGGGGTTGTTCGTGATCCCGTTCCCCTTGCCGTTGCCGGGCTCGGCGAGCCCCAGACCGGGGGCCAGCACCAGCGCCGCGGCAGCGGCGAAGGCAGGGAGAAGCCGAGTTGCTTTCATAGCTTGAATATAGAACGGCCTGTGAGCTGCGTAACACCGCTACCCACAGACCGCTCGAAAAAACACGCTACGAACAGGTGATCCGCGGAGACGCCCAGTCACCGTGGTCGGAATTGATGCCGTCACCGGCATCCGTGATGACCAAGCGCAGGTTCTCGGCTTCGCTCAGTGACGCGGTGAGCTTCTTCGCGGGATCGGTTCCGGTCATCCGTCCGGATTCCGCGACCTTGGTCGAATCCGCGAACATCTCGAACACCACGGATCCCTTGCCCACGGCCACTTCGTCGTCGACACCAACGTCCACAGTGACTGACGAGCACTTCCTGCCGAGGTAGAACTCGATCGTCGAGGCAGCGTGCGCGCCGAAGCCCTTCGCGTGCGTCACACCGTTGATCGCCATCGCCTTGCCGTCACCGGCCTTGTTGCCACCGACGGACCTGTCGATCTCGACCGGGCCCCAGCCGTTCGTGGACGACGTGGCCTCGAACGCGGACAGGTCGGTCGTGCCGGCGGGCGGGGTCGGCCGCGGGCCACCGTCCCCCTTGGACACCCGGTAGATCACGGTCGCGAGCGACGGCACCGACGCCGAGATCGCGCCGGTCGTGGTGCGCGTGGACTTGGTCCACAGGTCCTTCAACGTCGCCGGTCCGGACATGCCGATCTCGGACAGGGAGGTCGAGATCGTCTGCGTGGAGCCGGACTTGTTGAACAGCGCCACGGCCTTGTCCCCGTTGGCGAGCGGCTTCACGATGACGTCGATGCCGGTCTTGCCGGTGGTCCTGATCCGCTTGCCCTGCTTGCCGAGCTTGTCCTGGTCGATCGCGATGACGTCCTTGTTGCCCAGGATCGTGTACGTGTCGGCGTTGACCTTGCGCAGGTCGGACCCGATCAGCAGCGGTGCGGCCATGATCGCCCACAGCGAGAAGTGGCTGCGGTACTGGGTGGCGCTCATCTTTCCGTTGCCGACTTCGAGCATGTCGGGGTCGTTCCAGTGCCCAGGACCGGCGTACTGATCCAGCACGACGTTCTTCTCGTAGATGTCCATGGTGCGTGGCCAGGTGTCGTTGATGTCACCGGTGGTGCGCCACAGGTGCCCCGTGTCGGAGGCCCACTCCCACGGCTTGTTCTGGCCCCACTCGCACAACGAGAAGACGATCGGCCGGCCGGTCTTCTTCAACGCGTCACGCATCTTGCGGTAGCGCTGCTTGGCGTCGACGCCCTGGTTGTTGCAGTTGTCGTACTTGAGGTAGTCGACACCCCACGACGCGAATTGCTGGGCGTCGGACTCCTCGTGGCCAAGGCCGCCGGGAAAACCGTTGTCCTTGTTGCAGGTCTTCGTGCCGGCGCTCGTGTAGATGCCGAACTTGAGACCTTTGGAGTGCACGTAGTCCGCGACGGCCTTGATGCCGTTGGGGAAGCGCACCTTGTTGGGAACGAGCTTGCCCTGGGAGTCGCGGGTCTTCTCGGCCCAGCAGTCGTCGATGTTGACGTACTCGTAGCCGGCGTCCTTCAGGCCCTTCGACACGAAGAGGTCGGCGATGCCCTTGACCATCGCCTCGTTGAAGTCGGCTCGGCAGTGGGTGGCGTTCCAGTTGTTGAAGCCCATCGGCGGGGTGAGCGCGAGACCGTCGGGAAGCGCCTGGGCCGCCGGTGCCAGGGCGATGACGGATGCACTGACCACAGTGGACAGTGCGGTCGCCAGCGCGAGGATGCGCATGGGAGTTCCTTTCACAGGGGGTGTCACGCGGGCAGACCCCACGGCTTGCCGGGGGTCGTGATGGCGACGGGCTTTGCTGCCAGTTCAGGGCGGCGGCCCCTGGGGTGAACCAGCACTTCCTGGCCGCGCGGCAACGGGATCTCCAGGTCCCCGTTGCCGCGCACGTGGTGCCGCACCGGACGGCCGTTCGGCGTCACGACGGACACCGGGCCCTCGATGCCGTGGCGCAGCACCAACGGCTCGCCCGCACGGCTGCGGACGAGCACGAACTCGGTCTTGCCCTTGGCGCGCCTGGCCGTGACGGAGAAACCGCCCTCGGCCGAGTGGTCGGCGATCACCACGTCCGGCCACGCGGACGGCACGGCCGGGAACACCCGGACGATCCCGCCCCAGCTCTGGCAGACGAAGTCGTGGATGGTCTGGGCGCCGGACAGCGGGGTCTCCACGACCGGGCCGGCCTCGGTGTACATGGTGTTCTCGAGCACCGGGTAGCGCTTGGTCGTGTCGAACATCTTCACGAAGTACGCGTAGGCCTCGTCGCCGCGGAACATGCGCGCCGCGATCGACCCGGACCCGGAGTAGCTGTAGCCGCGGTGCGCGGGTTCCAGCGACATCCAGTGGTGCAACGACTTCTCGATCAACGCGCGGTTCTCCTGCTGCTCCCAGTTCACCGTCATCAGCGGGAACACCGCGAGCAGGTGCGAGTAGTGCCGGTGCGAGTTCACGAACGGAACCCCGGCGCCGATCATGAACCCGTTCGCGTCCACCGGGTACGGGGTGAGGTCGCGCAGCACCTCGTGCCACTTCGGCTCGAGCGGATCCTCGATCTTCAGCAGCTTCGCCGAGTCGATCAACGTCTGGCAGCCCCAGCGGATCAGCTGCAGGTCGTAGTTGCAGTCGGGGGCGTCGCCGTACTCCGGTGAGGTGGTGACGTCGAGGTGCAGCTTGCCGTCGTTGCCCTTCTTCAGGAAGTGCAGGTAGTAGTTGATCGACCGGCGCAGCAGCGGGAACACGACGTCGGCGAGGATCCGGCTGTCCATGCTGTGCCGGTAGGACAGCCAGACGTTGTGCAGGCCCCAGGTCAGGTTGCCGAGCTCCTTCACCCCGGTGCCGCCCGTGCCCGGCTCGTACAGCGTGCCCGCGTTGGACGTCGTGCGGTCGGTGCTGCGCCCGACCCCCGCCGAGTCGTGCCGGTAGGGCTCCTTGACGTTGCGGACGAGCTGGTCCTGGTTGTCCTTCAGAGTGCTGGTGATCGAGTCCAGCTCCAGGTGGTTCGAGCCGTGGATGAGCCAGTACTCCAGCTGCACGTTGAGGTTCCACCAGGCTGCGGCCCACGGCGTCTTCTCGAGCCACGGGCCCGTCGTCGCCATCACCGGGCTGCCGGCGCGCGAACCGGACGCCACCTTGTAGAGCTGGATCCAGTAGAACGCCTGCAGCCGCTGCTCGCCGAACGACAGGAAGCTCTTCTGGTAGAAGGCGTTCCACCACTTGCGGTGCGTCCTGGCCGGCGCGGCCTCACGCACGGCCTTCAGTGCGATCAGGTCGGCGCGGGCTTCGGGGTAGGTGTGCGCGACGGACAGCAGCAGGCGTTGCGTTCGACCGGTCGTGGTGATCCGGAAAGCGGTTGCTGTCTGACCGCCCGCGTTCAGGGCCTGCGTCACCAGCGTCTCGCGGCCGTCGGCTTTCGTCACAGGGTCCGGGTTGAGCACGTAGCCGTCCGGGAGCGGGTTGAAGTCCGCACGTGGCGGGATCGCCTTGGACGGCACGAACTCCAGCACCGGCTTCTCGTCGCCGGTTGGCGTGACCTGCAAGGACAGCACCGAGCGGGTGCTGTGGACGTAGGCGGCGAACGAGATCACGCCGAGGGTCGTGGTCACGGTTCCACGCAGCTCCGCGTTCCACAGGTCCAGACGCCAGTCGACGGCCGTGACGGTGCCCGCGGCGGTCATCTTCAGGTTTCCGACAGGAAGTCTGCACACGCCGAACTGGCTGCCGCCGGTGGTGCGGTGGTCCTGCACGTCCGCGTGCTGCACGGTGAAGCGGACGGTGTTGCCCTCCGCGTACACGACGCTGCCGAGGCGGCCGTCACCGAGGAACGGCGCCTGCCCGTACTGGGTCGGCGGCTTCTGCCAAACGAGATCCTGCTGGCCGATGAACTCGCGCCAATCGCGTTCCGACATGCCGTCGCAGTCGAAAACATCCGAGGACACGGTCTCTTTTCCGGTTGCGACACCCGTATGGACGAGCAGCGCCGCCGCTGTGGTTCCGCCGATGAAACCCCGCCTGCCAAAGACCATATCTGCTCCTCGCCCGCGCATGACGACAACAACCGTCCAGCTGCGCGGCGGTGCAGCTTGGTCCAGACAACTGGGAAAGGTAGGAGTTCTGGGTCACATCGCGCAAGAGCCAACTAACCGCAACACGAAGCAACAACCGGGTGCTCCTGCCCCTGCGGGAGGGGCAAGACGCCTAGGATGTCCCGCCAAAGGGGCGGGGAGAGTCGCACGAGCCGTGCCCTTGCTATTGGGAGGTGGCATGGCCGTGTCGACAGCGGCGTTCAACGAGGGCAGGGTCCCCCAGCGGGGCCGTCCTCGCGACGCCAGCAGGGACGACGCATTACGTCAGGCAGCGCTCGAGGTGATGGCCGAGGTCGGGTACCGGGCCCTCACCATGGACGCCGTGGCGGCCCGCGCGAGGGCTGGCAAAGCCACGATCTACCGGCGGTGGGAGTCGAAGCTCGATCTCGTGATCGACACGTGCACCCAGCTCGCCACGCAGAACCTCGCGGCACCGGACACCGGCTCCCTGGCCGGCGACCTGCGCGAGTTCCTCTCGTCGTTCGCCGCGTTCCTCTCCGGACCGATCGGCAAGGCCGCCCAGGCGCTCGTCGGCGAGCTGCCGCACGAGCCCGAGCTGGCGGCGGCGTTCCGGGAGACGTTCCTGATCTCGCAGCGCGACGTGCTGCGCGGCATCCTGGACCGCGCCGCCGAACGGGGCGAGCTGCGCGCCGACGCCCCGCGCGGCATGGCGGTCGAAATCGCCGGTGCGGCGTTGATCTACCGGCTGATGCTCACCGGTGACCCGCTCGACGAACCGTTCGTGGAGAAGGTCGTCGAGCAGGTGCTCTTACCGTTGGTGCGCGTCCCCTAGCGGAACAGCTTGCGGACCAGCGCGAAGCCGACCACCGCGCCGACCGCGATCAACGTGTACTTGACCTTGGGCTGGCTCAGCACGTCGAGCACGGACGACTTGCCCTGCTCGACGAGCTTCTGCGGGTTCGCACGCTCGCTGAGCTCGTCCAGGGTGGCGGCCAGCGCGGTGCGAGCCTGTTCGATCTCGCGCTGGATGGTGTCGGGATCGCGAGCCACATGTCCTCCTAGCAGCGGTTCTGTCCGCAACCGTAGTGGACGGTCGGTGGCGCGGCTTCGAGCGACCCGAGAGAGCGAGTACATGAAAGGCCTATAGGCTTCCACGCGAGGGGTCGTAGCCCAATTGGCAGAGGCACTGGGTTTAGGTCCCAGCCAGTGGGGGTTCGAGTCCCCCCGACCTCATTGATCAGCGCGTTTGCGGGTTCGCCGCAGGGTCAGGCCCGCGGCGAACCCCCCTCCGCGTTGATCACCCAGTCGGCGATCTGGGTCCGCGTGCTGAGGTCCAGCTTCTGCCGGACGCGCTGCAGGTGTGTCTCGACCATCCGCAGCGAGATCTTCAGCTCGGCGCCGATGCGGACGTTGCTCCGGCCGGCCGCCACCAGCGCCACGACCTGCTGCTCGCGTTCGCTGAGCGTCCTGGCCACCGCCGGTTCCGCGGTGCGCGCCACTCGGGCGAGCACGACCTCCGCCTGTTCCGCGAGCTTTTCCCGGCCGTACAACCGAACCGACTCGAGCTGCTCGAACCGGCCGGCCCCGGCGGACGTCACCAGCGACTTGGCCACCAGCGAGGACAGCAGCGCCAGCACCCGGTCCGCAGGCAGGTCGCACGCCGCCACCGCGACGTCGAGCCCGAAGCTGGGGAACGGCGAGAGGCACCGGAACGCGTGCTGCTCGTCGGCGCTGAGGTGGTCGTAGCTCCACTCGATCGCGGCGCGCAGGCTCTGGTGGCGTTCGGCCGCGGTGCGGTTGCCGCGGTTGAGCAGTTCCAGCCGGTCGTCCAGGTGCGCCAGCAGTTCGCCGACCGGCAGCACGGTGACGAGCCGGGCGGCGAGCTCGATGGCGAGCGGCAGGCGGTCGAGGCGGGCGCACAACGTGGTCAGCGCCGCTCGGTCGTCGAGCCGCAGGCCCAGCTGGTTGGCCCGCGCGCGGTCGGCGAACAGCTCCACCGCGCACGTGATCGGCAACGGCTGCACCGCGAACAGCACCTCGCCCGGTACCCGCAGCGGTTCGCGGCTCGTGACGATCACCCGGAGTCCCTGGCAGCCGAGCAGCAGCGGCTCCAGCAGAGCCGCACACTCCGCGGCGAGGTGTTCGCAGTCGTCCAGCACCAGCACCGTCGTTCGGCCCGCCAGCGCGCGCACCAGGGCGCTCAGCACGGGTTCGCCGGTGACCTCGCCGATGCCGAGAGCTGTCGCGCACGCACGCGCCACCTGGCTCGAAGCCGACGAGAGCTCGACCCAGTGCGCCTGGCCGTTGGTGAACTCCTTGGCCAGCCTGGTCTTCCCGACCCCGGGCGGGCCGACGAGGGTGAGCACGCGGGCGTCGGCGAACGTGGTGAGCCGGTCGAGCTCGCCGGCGCGGCCGATGAAGCTGTCCAGTGCCGCCGTGCCGGGCTCGTTCGCGCGTTGCCGGTAAGCCCGCTGGCGGCAGGCGTTCGAGCAGTACCGCGCGTGTCTGCGCCGGGAGGTGGCGGTCGCGGCGCCGCAGGTCGCACACGTTCCCACCTGTTCGGCCATCGAACGCATCGTAGTCAACCGACTACTGGGCGGAAAGGCCTTTCCAGTCACGTTGTGGACCAATGGCGCGGCAACGCGTATACATCGGATCTGTCGCCGCCGCGACCGAGGTTCTGGGAGGACTGGCCATGCGATTGACCCCCGTGCGATGGCGCGCGGCAGGAGCGTTAGTCGTCGCACTGACAGCGAGTGTCACAACCCCTGTGGCAGCAGCAGAACCAGCAGCAACCGGGGTCTGGCCGAAGGCTGTCGTGCAGGTGTCGAACGGCGTGCCGACGCTGTCGGTGACCCGTGGCGGCACCACCGTGCTGGAGCCGAGCCCACTGGGCGTGGTGACGGAAAGAGCGGATCTTTCTGGCGGATTGACACTGACCGGCCGGTCCGAACGGCGGGTGGTCGAGCACTACACGGCGTCGTCGGGCAAGCAGCGGCAGCGCACCGTGGCGCACAAGGAAGAGCGCTACTCGTTCGCCGGTGCGGCCCGGTTGGACCTGGTGGTGCGGACTGCTTCGGACGGCGTTGCCTACCGATACGAACTGCCCGCAGGCCTGGGCAACGTGCTGCGCGAGACGTCGGCGTTCGTCGTGCCTTCCGCCGCCACCGCGTGGATCGCGAAGTACCGGCGTGACTACGAAAACCCGTTCGTGCAGATGAATGCCGCCACTGCGGAGTCGGCTGAATACCTGCACCCTGCGCTGTTCGAGCACCAGGGCGTCTACTCGTTGCTCACCGAGTCCGCTGTGGACGGTCGGCACTCCGGTGCCCGGCTGGTGCACACGGCTGGTTCCGGTGCCTATTCGATCAAGTATTGGGACGAGCGGATCGTCGTTGACGGGCCGTGGCAGTCCCCGTGGCGCACCGCTGTCGTCGGCTCTCTCGCGGACGTGTCCACTTCGACGTTGATGGACGACCTGGCGCCGCGTTCGCAGGTCCGCGACACGTCGTGGATCAAGCCCGGCAAGGTGTTCTGGAGCTGGCTCGCCGGTGGTCGGGAGGCAGGCCAGAGCCTTGCGATGCAGAAGCAGTACGTGGACTACGCGGCTGCGCACGGCTGGCCGTACGCGCTGGTCGACGCCGGCTGGTACTTCGACCCGAACTGGGACTACGACCCGTCGTGGGAGCAGACCTCGTGGATCCCGTCGTTGGTCTCCTACGCGCGCGCTCGCGGCGTGAAGATCCACCTGTGGATCCACTACGACGAGCTGGACACGCCTGAGGAGAGCGCGGCCCGGCTGGCGCTGTTCGAGAAGTGGGGCATCGCGGGCGTGAAGATCGACTTCATGGACTCGGACGGCCAGGACCGCTACCGCTGGTACGACCGGATTCTCGCGGAGACGGCTGCGCACAAGTTGTTGGTCAACTTCCATGGCTCGACGATCCCGCACGGCATTCACCGCACATGGCCGCACGTCATGACGATGGAAGCCGTACACGGCGGTGAGAAGTCCTCAGGTCTCACCGGGACGCATCTGACTGCGTTGCCGTTCACGCGCGGTGTCGTCGGTGGCATGGACTACACGCCGTTGGCTTGGCACCGTCCGTCCCGCACCACGTCCGACGCGCACGAGCTGGCGTTGACCGTGATCTACGAGTCGGGTCTCGCGAACCTGGCTGGTCGTCCTGAGGACTACGCGGCGCGGCCCGTCGCCGAGCGCTTCGTCGACCAGGTGCCGACCGCCTGGGACGAGACCCGGTTGCTGTCCGGGCGTCCTGCCGACCACTCGGTGTTCGCGCGCCGTTCCGGTGATCGGTGGTTCATCGGCGGCGGCTACTCCGGTGCCGCGCGGACTGTTTCCGTGCCGTTCTCGTTGCCTTCGGGGCGCTGGCTCGTGGAGATCACGCGTGATGGCCCTAGTGGTCTCGTGCGCGAGTCACGGACCGTGCGCTCCGGGGATGTCCTGACGTTGGACGTGGCAGCGAATGGCGGTTTCGCCGCAATCGCTTGCCGGGCGGGTTCTCGCACGTGTGAGCGGCCGGTGTCGGCGGTGCCTGCGACATCTGTTCACGCCGCTGCCAAGGGCTTCACGGTGACGGGACTCTTCACGACGAAGCAGGACGTGCGCGGGGTGACGCTGGCTCCGCGTGTGCCGGCCGGGTGGTCGGTGCAGGGCTCGCCGGTCAAGGCCTCCCACGTGCGACCTGGCCAGGCGCTCTCGGGTTCGTGGACCGTCGTGCCGCCCGCTTCGCCGTCGTCCTACGGCTACTTCGACATCCCGGTCGTGGCGTCGTTCGACCGCGGCGTGGAGGCGGAGAAGACCGCGCGGGTGCACCTGGTCCGGCCGCTTTCCGATGGCTGGTCCTATTTGTCGGACCGGCCGTGGGTTTCTGCTTCTGGCGGTGACGGTCCGGTCGAGAAGGACCTGACCAACGGCGGTGCTGCTGCGGGCGATGGTCGTGGCATCGCTCTTCGGCGGGTGACGTACGGCAAGGGCCTCGGCACACACGCGTCGTCCGAGATCACTTACGCGCTCGACTCCCGTTGTGCCGGGTTCGCCGCTTCCGTCGGAGTCGACGACGAGGCCGGTCTGGACGTGGCACGCCAACGCGTCGGCGGCACGGTGTCGTTCCAGGTGCTCGGCGACGGCGTGGTGCTGGCCGACACCGGACTGCTCGGCGTGCGCACTCCGGCCCGTGACCTGGCCGTCGACGTGAGCGGCGTGAGAACTCTCACGCTGCGAGTTCTCGACGGCGGTGACGGCACGCAGAACGACCACGCTTCTTGGGCCGACGCAAGGATTCGCTGTTCCTGACGGTTTTCCACAAGGCTCGGGGTGGGGTTTTCCCCACCCCGACTTTGCGGCTTACCCCACTGTCCTCTCAGTTCCCTGTCCGTAACTTGGACCCCATGAACTTGGTCGACTGGGTCACCGACCTGATGCACACGGCCGGCGCACCCGGAGCGGCTTTGGCGATCGCGCTGGAGAACCTCTTCCCACCGCTGCCCAGCGAGGTCTTCCTGCCACTGGCCGGTTTCACCGCCGCCCAGGGCAAGATGTCGCTGTTCGACGCCATCCTCTGGACCACCTTCGGCTCCGTGGCGGGAGCCCTGCTGCTGTACTGGATCGGCGCCCTGCTGGGCCGCGACCGCGTGCGCCGCATCGCCTCCCGCATGCCCCTCGTGCGGGTGTCCGATGTGGACCGAACCGAGGCGTGGTTCCTGCGCAACGGCTACAAAGCCGTCTTCTTCGGCCGCATGATCCCGGTCTTCCGCAGCCTGATCTCGATCCCGGCCGGCATCGAACGCATGCGCTTAGCCCCGTTCGTCGCCTACACCACGGCCGGCAGCCTCCTGTGGAACACAGCACTGATCCTCGCGGGCTACCTGCTGGGCGACAACTGGCACCTGGTCGAGCAGTACGTGGGCCTCGCGTCGAAGGTCGTCCTGGTCCTCGCGCTCGTGGCGGTGGTGCTCTTCGTGGTCACCCGGCTGTCCCGCCGCCGAGCAGCCGCTCCGGCCCGCGAACAGCAGCACTCCGACCAGCTCAGCTAGTGGTGTGGCCCGGAACGTTGCCGGGGGAATTCGCGGTCAGACGGGTGCATCGTGGTGCCCTGCTGAGCGTGAATTACCTCGCCAACGTTCCGGGACGCGCCACTAGCCCCGATCGGGCCGACGGTCACGCAACCCCACGTCGCCAACGGCCCTCCGCGCACATCACGCGGGCAACCACATGGCGCTCACATCGCCAACGCCCACATCAGACCTGTGGATCACGTGACCCCTCAGGTCGCCGACGCCCTCCGCACCACACCAGGGGCGCGCAACCGCACGCCACTTCACCAAGGCCCACACCAACCCCGCGACCACGCGACCCCTCACGTCGCCGACGCCCCACACCAACCCCCGCTCACGCTGCCCCGCAACCACGCGACCTCACCTCCGCCGAGGCCCCGCATGAACCAACAGCCAGCTCTCCAACGAGCCCACAGCCCGCCCGATCACCCAGCCGGTACAGCCTCCAGGTGCCGCAGCAACTCCCGAACAGCACTCCGACCTGCCCGGTTGGCCCCGATCGTGCTGGCCGACGGCCCATAACCCACGAGGTGAATCCGCGGGTCGGCCACGACCCGCGTCCCGTCGACCTGAATCCCGCCACCGGCAGAACGCAGGTGCAGCGGCGCAAGGTGGTCGAGGTCGTGCCGGAAGCCGGTCGCCCACAGAATCACGTCGGCGTCGAAGCGCTCACCGGACGCCCACTGCACGCCGCTGGGCGTGATCCGCTCGAACATCGGCTTGCGGTCCAGCAACCCGGACGCGATCGCGGCACGCGTCTGGTCGTTGAGCGCCAGCCCGGTCACGCTGACGACGCTGCGCGGAATCAGCCCCTGCCGGACGCGTTCGTCGACCATGCCGACCACCCAGCGGCCGTACTCCTCGGTGAACGGCCCTTCCCGCCACACCGGCTCGTGGCGGGTGACCCAGCGAGTCTCCGCAGCGAGAGGAGCGAGTTCCATGAGCAACTGCGTCGCCGAAGCACCGCCGCCCACCACCACGACCCGCTTACCGGCGAACTCGGCAGGCCCCTGGTAGTCGGCGGTGTGCAGCTGGCGACCCCGGAACGTTTCCTGGCCCGGGTAGTACGGCCAGAACGGGCGGCGCCACGTGCCGGTCGCGTTGATCAGGCCGCGCGTGGTCCAGACGCCGTCGGACGTCTCGACCTTGAGCAGCGAGCCGTCGTCGACGACCTGCAGCACGTTCACCGGACGGATCACCGGCAGGTCGAAGAGCCGTTCGTAGCGCGCGAAGTAGGACGGGATGGCCTCGTTGGCGCGCTCCTCGGGTGCCGGCTGTTCGAACGGCATGCCGGGCAGCTCGTGAATCCCGTGCACGGTCCGCATCCGCAGCGAGGGCCAGCGGTGCAGCCAGGCGCCGCCGGGCGCGTCGTTCGCGTCCAGCACCACGTGGTCGACATCCCGCCGGCGAAGGAAGTACGAGGCGGACAGGCCCGCCTGTCCCGCGCCGATCACCACCACATCCGTCACACCACGATCAACCGAACGGAGTCAACGAAACGTCCCAGCTGTGACACACGGATCAGCAGACAACTCCTACTGGCAGCCGATAGCGTCCAAGATCGTGCACCTCCTCCTGACGCTGGCGCTGGCCGCCACGCCGATTCCCGTGCCCGCCACCACGTCCTCGTACGCCGTCTACGACCGCATCACGCACACGATCAAAGGCCGAGACGTCCACAAGCCGATCAGGTCCGCGTCGCTGGTGAAGATCCTCATCGCGATCGAGCAGCTGGAGACGCGCGGCGACGACCCGCGCATCGAGCCGATGTTGCGCGTGAGCGACGACTACTCGGCGAGTGAGCTGTGGGTCGAGAACGGCTGGGAGCAGGTCGTCGTGCGCACCGCGGCACGTCTCGGTCTGCAGGACACGCGCCCGCCGGAGCGGCGCGGTATGTGGGGCTACACGGCGGTGAGCGCGTACGACGTCGTGCAGACCTACCGGTACCTGCTGGAGCGGGCGAAGCCGGAGGTCCGCAAGACGATCATGGGCCACCTGAAGCGGGCGGAGAAGTGCGCGTCGGACGGCTTCGACCAGTCGTTCGGGCTGCCCTCTGCGACCTGGCGGCCCGCGTTCAAGCAGGGCTGGTCCGGCTTCGGCGACCCGGTCGAACCGTGCGTGGACACGCCGCGCCCGCGCATCGCCTACGACCTCGACCTGAAGTCGCCGGCCATGCACACGTCCGGGACGTGCGGGTTCAGCGTCGTGGCCGTGCTGACGCTGCACCCGGAGGGCACGAGCTACGCCGAGGCCGCGAAACGAGTTACCCGCGTCACGGAAGAAGTCACCAAGTATCGGTGTTGATCGATGTATGAGCCGTCTCAGTGAGATCCCGCTGTCCGTTCTCGACCTCGCTCCCATCACGTCGGGATCGGACGCCACGACCGCGCTGCGGAACTCGCGGGAACTCGCTCAGCAGGCCGAACGCCTCGGCTACCACCGCTACTGGTTCGCAGAGCACCACAACATGCCGGGCATCGCGTCGTCCGCGCCCGCCGTGCTGATCGGGCACATCGCCGACGCCACGTCGACGATCCGCGTCGGCTCCGGCGGCGTGATGCTGCCCAACCACGCTCCGTTGGTGGTCGCGGAGCAGTTCGGCATGCTCGAAGCACTGCACCCCGGCCGCATCGACCTCGGCATCGGCCGCGCGCCCGGCACCGACCAGAAGACGGCACGGGCGTTGCGGCGCACCGAGGCGGGGCTGTCCGCGGAGAACTTCCCGCAGGAGCTGACCGAGCTCATCAAGTACTTCGAGGGCACCGCCGACCTCAACGCCGTGCCCGCCGCGGGCAACAAGCCGCCGATCTGGCTGCTGGGCTCGTCCGGCTACAGCGCGCAGGCCGCGGGTCTGCTGGGGCTGCCGTTCGCCTTCGCCCATCACTTCAGCGCGCAGAACACGTTGCCGGCACTGGAGCTGTACCGGCGGCACTTCCGCCCGTCGGAGGTTCTCGCCGAGCCGTACGCGATGGTGTGCGCCTCGGTGATCGTCGCGGACACCGACGAGCACGCCCGCTGGATCGCCGGTCCCGGCGCGCTGTCGTTCGTGCGGCTGCGCCAGGGACGGCCGGGTCCGCTGGCGACGCCGCAGGAGGCAGCGGACTACCCGTACACCGAGATCGACGAGCTGGTGGTCGAAGACCGCATGTCCACCCAGATCATCGGGTCCCCCTCAACGGTCCGCGCCGGGCTCGACGAGTTGATGGAGTCGACCGCCGCCGACGAGCTCATGGTGACGACCATCGTGCACGGCCACGAAGACCGCCTCCGTTCCTTCGAACTGCTCAGCGAGGTGGCCGAACGGACGCCTTCGCTGGGCCGTTCAGCCGCACATACGTGAGTCGGTCACGCCTGACCTTCACGTTTCGTACGACTGACACTGGTCTGAACGGGTGATATACGGCTCCGCTTGTAGCGCCAGACACACTGTCGGCGATGATCGGTGTGAGCGCGCACGCCCCCCGACGCGCTCCCTAGCTTCATCAAGCGGCCGCCGCCGCGGACGGCGTGGGGCAGGCGCACTGTGTGGCGCCGCCCACGCCGCCCATCACGAGACGGCCACGGCCCGGCACCAGGTCTGCCTCAAGGCCCCTTTTCGGTCCCCGCCACCCCTTCGGCACCGTCACAGTTGACGGGAGTCGTTCACACCCACCGCCGGGGTGGGAAAGGGGAGTTCGTGAAGTTCGCCAAATCGGCCGCGGGCCTGTGCCTGCTGCTGGCCGTGGCGGGATGTGCGGGCCCCAGTGTCGCCATCACCCCGGATGAGAACCTGACAGTGGAACAGCGAGCCGAGACGCCCAGCGCGTCCGGCGCCGCCGCGTTCGGCACCCAGCGCGTGTGGGCCTCCGGCCTCTCCGTCGTGCTGTCCGCGCCCCGCTCGCTGGCCCCGTCCGAAACAGCCATCCCGCCGGCCAAGCGCACCGCGGTCTTCACGATCACCGTCTACAACGGCTCCAAGGCGTCCTACCGCCCCTCCCAGCTGATCGTGCGCGCCACGGTCGGCGACTCCCCCGTCCCCGAACTGGTCGACTCGGTGCAGGGCCTCAACGGCCTGGCCGGCGCCGTGGCGGAGCTCCCGCCGGGCCGCGACACCCAGTTCCAGGTGGCGTTCGCCGTGTCCGAACAGCCGGTGCTGATGCAGCTGACCGTCCAGCCGGGTGGACAGGGCCAGGACGTGGCGACCGTGTTCGAGGGCCAGGCCTAGTCTGGCCGTCATGACCAGTCGTCTCGAACCTGGAGACACCGCGCCCGCGTTCACGCTGCCCGACAGCGAGGGCAAGCCGGTGTCCCTGTCCGACTACCTCGGCAAGTCCGTGGTCGTGTACTTCTACCCGGCCGCCAGCACGCCGGGCTGCACCAAGCAGGCCTGCGACTTCCGCGACAACCTCGGCGCCCTCGCCGACTCCGGCTACGAGGTCGTCGGCATCTCGCCCGACAAGCAGGAGAAGCTCGCCAAGTTCCGCGCCGAGGAGGGCCTCAACTTCCCGCTGCTCGGCGACCCGGACAAGAAGGTCCTGCAGGAGTGGGGCGCGTTCGGCGAGAAGCAGAACTACGGCCGCACCGTCCAGGGCGTCATCCGCTCGACGTTCCTGGTCGGCCCGGACGGCAAGATCGTCAAGGCCATGTACAACGTCCGCGCCACCGGCCACGTCGCGAAACTGCTGCGCGAACTCCCCGCCTGATTTTCGTTCGAGGGCGAGGTCGCCGCCGTTTCGCTTGCGGCGGCGACCCCTTCTTGAGGTATGGTCGGGTGGAGGGCGTGCAACAAAGCCGCCCCTGTTCCGGTGAGGGTGATACACCGTGTGTCGCTTGACGGCACCTCGCGGCCCCGACATCCCGTCTGATTTCGTTCTGCGTGTCCACTTTCCCACGCGCGGCGGTTGACCTGGGCTTTTAAGCCCAAACGTCCATCGCTCCATCAACACGCACGCCAAGCGCTGCGTGCATTTCGTGCTGGGAAAATTCAATGCTCAAGTGGATACTGCTGACCGTCGCCGTGGGCGCGGAAGTTTTCGCAACCCTTTGTCTCAAGTACTCCGACGGCTTCACCAAACCCCTGCCCGTGATCGGTTTGGGCGCGGGCTTCCTCACCGCCCTCTACCTGGAATCGGTGGTGATCCGAATGGGTCTGCCGGTGGCCATCACCTACGCGATCTGGGCAGGCGCCGGCATCGCCCTGGTCGCCATCACCAGCCGCGTCCTCTTCGAAGACCCGCTGAACCTCGCGATGCTCCTCGGCATGGCCTTGATCGCCGCAGGCGTCTGCGTGGTGTCCGTTGCGTCCCACGCGCAGGCCGCCACCGTCTAACCTCGTTTGGGTGCACTTCGAGATCGCTGCCGTCTCCCAGCTAGGCCAGTCGGTGGCGATGCGCGCCGCCACCGAATGGCTGGCGAGCCACGCCGAGCCCGACACCCGAACCCTGTCGCTGGCCGACCTGGCGGCGTTGGAACTCTCGAAGCCCACCCAACGAGCGAAGCTCGACACCCTCGTCCAGCACATCGGACACCAGGTGACCGAGCAGTTGGAGGCCGTCCTCGAACGGTTCCCCGAAGACGACGTCGCCGCCTCCGTGCGAGCGGTGGAGGCGGCGCTGTCGTCCGTCGACCTGTCCGACGAGGCCCTGTTAGCCGACGACGCCGACCCGGAAGTCCTGGCCCAACGGGTCCGCCGCTCGCTGCCACGCGCCGACCTGGGCCGCTGCTACGACATCGCGCTCGACCAGTCGTGCCGCTACCTCGTGCAGATCCTCAGGCACCTGCCGTCGTTCCAGCCGCGCGCTCTCGCCGAGGTCCTCTCCCGAGCCACCGCCCAGACCGCCCTGCTCGAAGACGTCCTGTCCCGGCTGCCCCGAACGTCTTTGTACGCCCCACAAGGCACCGACAACGACGACGAGTTCCGCGACGAGTACCTCCGCTACATCGCCGCGAACCTGGACCGTCTCGAACTCCTCGGTCTGTCCATGAAGGACAAACCACGCCTGGCGCTCAGCGTCGCCTATCTGAGCCTGACCGTCTCAGGCCAGGAACGGCGGCAACGCGAGTGGTTCGGCGAGCACGATCATCACGTGCATTCCGGGGTGAGAGTGGAGTCCGCACTTGCCGACCGCACTCTCGTCCGCGGAGAGGCAGGCTCCGGCAAGACGACCCTGCTCGACTGGCTGGCTGTCACGGCCGCGCGTGGCGGATTCGTGGGCGATCTCTGCGGTTGGAACGGGCTGATCCCGTTCCCCATCCGGCTTCGCGGCTACGCCGACTCCCCGCTGCCCACCAGGCCGGAGGACTTCGTCACCGGCTGGCTGGCCGGGATCATGCCCGCCGGCTGGGTCCATCGCGTCCTGCAAGCAGGCGCAGGACTGCTGCTGGTGGACGGCGTCGACGAGGTGCCACCGGCGAAACGGCACAGTGTCCGCGAGTGGCTACGGGAGTTCGCCGTTGCTTTCCCATCCGCACGAATCGTCGTGACGGCACGCCCGGCCGCAGCTGACGGAAAGTGGCTGGCAGAGCTCGAGTTCTCCTCCGTCCTGCTGGAGCCGATGAGCCCGACGGATGTGAAGGTGTTCCTCCAGCGGTGGCACGAAGCCGCCGAGGCACCGGAGGAAGCCCAGCGGCGGTTGGTCAGCCAGCTCGACAGCCGTGAACATCTGCGTGCGTTGGCCTCTTCGCCGTTGTTGTGCGCGATGTTGTGTGCACTCAACCTCGGCCGGACGTCCGAACTGCCACAGCACCGCATGGAGCTGTATGCGGCAGCACTCACGATGCTGCTGGATCTCCGAGACGCCGAACGGGGCATCGCCAGAATCCTGACCACCTCGGACAAGACCGTGCTGCTGCGAGATCTGGCCTGGCGTCTCACGCTGGGCGGACGAAGCCAGCTGCCCACCGCCAAGGTGCACGAGCACGTCACCCGCAAGATCCGCTCGATGCCCAACGTGGACGAGGAACCCAGCACCGTCGTCACACACCTGCTGGAGCGCAGCGGCGTCATCCGCGAACCCGTGCCCGGCCAGGTCGATTTCGTGCACCGGACGTTCCAGGAGTACCTGGCAGGCGAAGAAGCCATGCAGGACGGGCAGATCGAGACCCTGGTCGCCCACGCCCATCAGGACTCGTGGACCCAGACCGTGGTGCTCGCCTGCGGTCACGGCCAGCGTTCCCAGGTCAACGAGCTGCTCACCGAGGTGCTCGACCGGGCCGACCGCGAACCGCGCACCGCCCGCCGGCTGCGACTGCTGGCCGCAGCCTGTTTGGAGACCGTCCGGGACGTCGACGCTGAGGTGCACGAGCGGGTCGACGCGATCATCCGGAACCGGTTGGTCCCACCCAGGGGCAAGAAGGAAACCGCTTCGCTGGCGACGATCGGGCACCGTCTGCTCCGCTATCTGCCGACCAGCCTCGACGGACTTTCCGACGCTGCCGCGAGTGCAACCGTCCGCAGCGCCGCATTGACGGGCTCGCCGGAAGCGATGGCCTTGCTGGCCGACTATGCCGGAGACAAGCGGCTGACCGTGCAGGAAGAACTGCTCGACGCGTGGCCCAGGTTCGATCCCCGGCGCTATGCGGAGGAGCTGCTGGCAGATGCACCGTTGATCGACGGGCATGCGCGGATCAGGACCACTCGGCTGATCCCGTACCTTCCCCTGCTACGCCGCCTGATCGGCACCGACATCCTCCTCAGTTCCTCGGTCGCGCCGCCCGACCTGCGATTCCTCGCCGAGGTGAAGCAGCTCCGGTACCTCAGTGTCAACATGACGGGCAGGGGGGAAGTCGATCTGAGCCCGCTGAAGTCGACCGAGCCACGGGTCGTCTTCCTGGTTAACGCTCGACGGTTCACGAACACCGATCAGCTCCCGCATGTCCCGTACTCGCTCCTGCTCATACAGGGGGAACCGTGGCACGACCTCAGCTTCATTCGCGGACGTTCGCTCAAGAACCTCACTTTGAGCCCTGCTGCGACGGACAGCGTCGCGGAGGCGATCGGTGACGTGGCTCGTCTGCACAAGCTGGGGTGCTGGAACTGGGACGACCTGAGCGTCATCCCAGCGGTTCCCGGGTTGAAGGAACTCGAGCTCATGGGGAACGAGCCGGTCGACGTGAGGCCGCTGCGCGGGACGCCACTGCAGCTGTGGCTGAGTCGAAGCACCACCTACACCGGGGTCGATGAGCTCGGCCCCGATGTCAAGGTCCAGTGGTACGGCTAGGCCAGCTTGCGGAGGTAGGGGACCAAGAGCTTGAGTGCGCGGCCGCGGTGCGACTCCGCGTCCTTCTCCTCGGCGGTCATCTCGGCCGACGTGATCTCGTACCCCTCAGGCACGAAGATCGGGTCGTAACCAAAGCCGTTGGTCCCGCGCCGCGCACGCAGCAACGTCCCACGCCACTCGCCACGCACGACGACCTCTTCGCCACCGGGCACGACCATCGCCACGACCGACACGAACGCCGCACCACGGCGCTCGTCCGGCACGTCGCCGAGCTGGCCCAGCAACAGATCCAGGTTGGCGTCATCGTCGCCGTGCTTGCCAGACCAACGGGCCGACAACACGCCAGGCATGCCGTTCAGCTCATCGACCGCCAGCCCGGAGTCGTCCGCAACGGACACCAGCCCGGTAGCGGCAGCGGCGTCACGAGCCTTGGCCAGCGCGTTGCCCTCGAAGTCCGGCGCGGTCTCCGGCGCCTCGGGAAACGACGGCACATCCGCCAAAGACAGGACGGAGATCCCCGTCAGGCCCTCAGCGGCCACGATGCGCTGCAGCTCGCGAAGCTTCTTCGCGTTGCGCGAAGCCAGCAACACCTTCATCGCCGGCTCGCCTTCGGCTCCGGCAGCACGCCGGGGTAAGGCTCAGCAAGCGCCGCAGCCTGGATGCGGTTCAGCTCGGCGCAACCCAGCAGAGCCACGTCCAGCATGCGGTCCAAAGTGGACCGCGCGAAGGTGGCGCCCTCACCGGTGCCCTGCACCTCGATCAACGTGCCGGCGTCGGTGGCGACGACGTTCATGTCGACCTCCGCGCGCGAGTCCTCCTCGTACGGCAGGTCCAGCCGCACGCGCCCGTCCACGACACCGACGGACACGGCGGACACCGCGCACGACAGCGGCGAGGGGTCGGCCAACCTACCCGCGGCGCCCAGCCACGTGACGGCGTCGGCCAAAGCCACGTAGGCGCCGGTGATCGCCGCGGTGCGGGTGCCGCCGTCGGCCTGGATGACGTCGCAGTCGATGACGATGGTGTTCTCGCCCAACGCCGCCAGGTCGATGCAGGCGCGCAGAGACCGGCCGATCAGGCGCGAGATCTCGTGCGTGCGGCCGCCGATCCGGCCCTTCACCGACTCGCGGTCGCTGCGCGTGTGCGTCGCGGACGGGAGCATCGCGTACTCGGAGGTCACCCAGCCCAGGCCGGAGCCCTGCCGCCAGCGGGGGACGCCTTCGGTGACACTCGCGGCGCAGAGCACGCGGGTGTTCCCGAACTCGATCAGGACCGAGCCCGCGGGCCAGGTCTGATATCCACGCGTGATCCGGATGTCACGCAACACGTCGTCGTTTCGGCCGTCGCTTCGCACCACGAGGCCTACCCTATTGACCTCCTCCCCGCCGCGAACAAGGGGGATTCCTACGGCTCGCGCCGCAGGGGTGTCTGCTTCGTCACCGACTGCCCGCCCGGAGAACTCCGTTGAGGCCTTACGCCGGCTCCACAGACTGTCACCGCCAACCCGGCGGCCAGAATGTTGCGTGCCGCGTTCACGTCCCGATCATGGGCTGCGCCGCAGGCACAGGTCCAGGTCCGCACGCGCAGCGGCATGGTTTCCGCGAGCGCGCCGCAGGCCGAGCACAGCTTGGACGACGGGAACCAGCGATCGACCGCGATCACTTGCCGCCCGTACCACCTCGCTTTGTACTCCAGCATCTGCCGGCACTGCCGCCAGCCCGCACCACTGATCGCGCGGGCCAGGCGGTGGTTGCCGACCATGTTGGACACGGCCAGGTCCTCGATCACGAGCGTTTGGTTCTCACGCACGAGCCGAGTAGTGATCTTGCGCAGGTAGTCCGTGCGCCGGTCGGCCGTCCGGGCATGCACACGGGCGACCTCGACGCGGGCCTTGGCCCGGTTGGTGCTGCCCTTCTGCTTGCGACACAACGCCCGCTGCGCCTTCGCCAGCGCCGTCCGGTCGCGCTGCTCGTGCTGGGGATTACCGATCTTCTCCCCGGTCGAGAGAACGAGCAGGTGATCGAGGCCGAAGTCGATGCCCACCACCGAGTCGGTAACGGGCAGCGGTGTCACACTCGGGTCTTCGCACAACAGCGACACGAACCAGCGCCCGGCCGAGTCCCGCGGTACTTGAACGCCCGCTTCGAGTGCTCGCTCACCCGCCACAGCCTAGCGACGTCGAAGAACATCGGATGAACCCGGCAGAGCGCCATGGCGTAGGGAGAGACATGCTGACGATCGACGGTATTCCGCTCCACCCGTTGTTCGTGCACGCGGTGGTCGTGCTGTTGCCTCTCGCGGCGCTGAGCTCGGTCGCGATCGCGCTGGTCCCGGGCTGGCGGCGCAAGTACGCGTGGCCCGTGCTCGGGGTCACGCTGGCCGGTGTCGCGGCGGTTCCGGTGGCCAAGCAGGCCGGTGAGGACCTCAAGGCCGCACTGGAGAGCCGGGTCGGGCCCAATCCCGCAATCCAGACGCACGCCGACCTCGGCACCACGCTGCTGCCCATCGCGCTCGGCTTCGGCGTCGCGGTCATCGCGCTGCTGGTCGCGGGCAGGCTCGCGGACCGGGAACGCGCGGCCGAGGCACCCACCACGAAGACGTGGCGGGTGATCTCAGTCGTCGTGTCGGTGCTGGTGGTCCTGCTCGCGGCCGGCACCGTCTACCAGACCGTGCGCGCGGGTCACAGCGGGTCGACGGCGGTCTGGAGCGGCATCGGCAGCTGAAGGGGCGCCGTCGCCGACTGCTTCAACGTCCGGGTGACCGTGCAGAACTGCTCCACGGCGCGACGGACGACGGTTTCGAGCGCCTCCGGGTCGTCCACCGCGGACAGGTCGTACGAGAGCGTCACCGGGATGGAGATCACCTCGTTGCCGCTCTCGGACTGCACCGCGTCCGCGACCGCCGACAGCTGATCACCGCCGGTGCGACGCAGGACCAGCGTTTCCGACGTCACGAGCGCGCAGCCCGCCGCGGCCGCCACCAGCAGCTCGACCGGGCTGAACGAGCCCTCCTGGCCCTTGCGGCCGATCCGCACCGAGGCACCACGTCCGTTGGAAGCAACGAACTCGTGTTCGCCGACTCTCTCAAGCTCGATCATCTGCACTCCCCAGCTCGTACCGGCCGCCCTCGACGACCAGCTCACACGGCCCGTCGAACGCGGACTGGGCCTCCTTCAGCACGTCCTCGCGGGAGGTCCACGGCGGCACGTGCGTGATCAGCAGCCGCCCGGCCCCCGCCCGCGCGGCCAGCTCACCTGCCTCGCGCCCGGACAGGTGCAGATCCGGCTGCCGGTCGGGGGCGTGCGTCCAGCTCGCCTCGCTCAGCAGCACATCCACGCCGGAAGCCAGCGTGTCGAGCGACGAGCACGGTCCGCTGTCGCCTGTGTAGGCCAACGTCACGCCACCGCACGAAATCCGGAACCCGTAAGCCTCGCAAGGATGCGCGACCACGGCAGAGTCCACAGTGAACGGTCCGATTTGGATCCGCGAACCCAAGTCGTGAAACGAGAACACGTCGCTGAAGTCCAGCGAAGACCGCTCTGCCTCGTTCGGCGCGTAGGCCGCGACGAACCGCGACGGAGCCTCCGCGGGCGCGTAGACCGGCAACGGGCTGGAAGGCGGCGTCGGGTGGTACTTCCGCGCCACGTATAGCGAAGACACGTCGATGCAGTGGTCAGGATGCAGGTGCGAGAGCACCAGAGCGTCCATCGAGAACAGCGGACGCTCCTGCTGGAACCGCGACAGCACCCCGTTGCCGAACTCCAGCACCAACGTGAACCCGTCGGCCTCCAGCAGGTAACCCGACGCCGCCGCGCCGGGTCCGGGAATGCTGCCGGAGCAGCCGAGCACGGTCAGCAGCACGTCAGCCCCATTGCTCAAAGGTAGGCAGGAACCTGGCCGCGAGCTTCGCGAACCGCTCGGGCGGACCAGTGCACGTCACCCGGTGGACGGCAGGGTCGGTGGCGAACTCGTCGCGCTCCGTCAGCAGCCGCACGACGTCCTTCACCGTCTCCTCGGCGCTCGACACCAGCGTCACGGCCTCGCCCATGACGATCTGGATCACGCCGGTCAGCAACGGGTAGTGCGTGCAGCCCAGCACCACCGTGTCGACCTCAGCGCGCTGCAACGGCTCCAGGTACGCCTGCGCCAGCCCGAGCACCTGCCGCCCGGACGTGACGCCGCGCTCGACGAAGTCGACGAACCGGGGGCACGCCGCCGCCGTCACAGTCACGTCACGCGCCGCCTGGAACGCGTCCTGGTACGCGTGCGAGTTGATGGTGCCGACCGTGGCGATCACGCCGACGCGGCCGCTGTGAGTCGTCCGAACCGCACGCCGCACGGCCGGCAGGATCACCTCGACCACCGGCACGTCGTAGCGCTCACGGGCGTCGCGGAAGCACGCGGCGGACGCGGTGTTGCACGCGATCACGAGCATCTTCGCGCCCTCGTCGACCAACCGGTCGCAGATCTCCAGCGCGTGCTTGCGCGCCTGCGCGATCGGCAGCGGCCCATATGGACCATGAGCCGTGTCGCCGATGTAGTGGATCGACTCGCCGGGCAGCTGGTCCATGATCGCTCGGGCGACCGTGAGGCCTCCGACGCCCGAATCCATGATCCCGATCGTCACGCCGTGAATGTAGCTGGTGTTGTCTTGCGGCGGTTGTCACGAGACACACCCCACGCAGCGAGAACGCCACCGATTGCGCCGAACAGGTGGCCTTCCCACGACACACCCGGCTGACCGGGCAGCACGCCCCACAGTGCAGCGCCGTACAACGCGAACACGCCGACCGCGATCAGCAACTGCAGCCACGACCGCGCGAAGATGCCGCGCACGAGCAGGAACGCCAGGAACCCGAACACCAGCCCGGACGCGCCGATGTGGCTGCCGGGGCTGCCGAACACCCAGACGCCCAGCGCCGACGTCAGCCAGATGACCGCGGTGATCTGGAAGAACTGCTTGAGTCCACCGGAGGTCGCGAGGAACCCGAGCAGCAGCAACGGAACCGCGTTGCCGGTGAGGTGGCTCCAGTCGCCGTGGATCAACGGCATCCAGAGCAGGTTGTCCCACTCGCTGAAGTCGCGCGGCCGCACGCCGTCGCCTTCCAGCGAGCCACCGGTCGCCACGTCGAACGCCTCGACCACGTAGAGGAAGCCGACGAACCCGGCCACGACGAGCAACGACAGCACGGGGTGCGGCGGAATGACTCGTTTCGCTAGCGCGGTGCGGTCCACTTCCCCAGGGTACGTGGACCTAAGCTGATCAGGTGTCGATCGAAGTAGCGGTGCATACATCGGCCCAGCTCGGCGAGGGGCCGACGTGGGACCACAGCAGTTCTACGTTGCTGTGGGTGGACATCCTGGCATCCGAGGTCCACCGCTACGCCCCCGCACGGGACGACGACGCCGTGCTCACGCTCCCTCAGCACGTGGGCGCCGCCAAGCCGCGCTCCCACGGTGGCATCGTCTGCAACCTGCGTGACGGCATCGCGCTGATCGACCGCGACGGCACCAAGTCCTGGCTCGTCTACTGGGCCCGCGACGGCGTGCGCGGCAACGACGCGGGCGTCGACCCGTCGGGCCGCCTGTGGGCCGGCACCATGCGTTACGACCAGGCCGCCGACGAGGGCTGGCTCGCCAGGATCACCGGCGAGGGCGCCGCGAAGGTCATGGTGGACAAGGTGAACACCAGCAACGGCGTCGGCTGGAGCCCCGACGGCACGCTGATGTACTACATCGACACCCCGACGCGCCGGATCGACGTGTTCGACTTCGACAACGCCACCGGAACCCCGAAAAACCGGCGCCCGCTCACCCACGTCGGCCACACCGAGGGCTGGCCGGACGGCCTCACCGTGGACGCCGACGGGTGCGTGTGGGTCGCGTTGTGGGGCGGGCACGCCGTGCGCCGCTACACCCCGCAAGGCGAGCTCGACCGCGAGATCGCACTGCCGGTCGACCAGCCGACCGCGTGCTGCTTCGGCGGCCAGGACTTCACCGACCTCTACGTCACGTCGGCGCGCGTCGGCCTGTCGGACCAGGCGCTGATGGACCGGCAGCTGAACGGCTCGGTGCTCGTGCTGCCCGGCGTCGGCGCGGGCCTGCCTGGCGTTGCCTTCAACGGATGATCGCTGCTCAAGACGCGAGCCGACGAGTTAAGATCACTCGTCGGCTCAACATCTGGGGGATGAGTTATGAGCGAAGATCTCGCGTGGAAGGGCGCCCTGTAACGGGTTTCTAGGCCCAGAGGTGGCCGTCGAGCTTGGCGGCCGCCTCGTCCAGCGTTCCGGCGTAGGCACCGGTGGACAGGTACTTCCACCCCGCGTCCGCGACGATGAACACGATGTCGGCGGACTTCCCCGCGACCTCGGCCTTCTGCGCGACGGCGAGCGCGGCGTGCAGGATCGCGCCCGTCGAGATGCCGGCGAAGATGCCCTCGGTCTCCAGCAGCTGCCGGGTGCGGCGCAACGCGTCGTAGGAACCGACCGAGTACCGCCCGGTCAGCACCGACTCGTCGTACAGCTCCGGCACGAAGCCCTCGTCCAGGTTGCGCAGGCCGTAGACCAGCTCGCCGTACCGCGGTTCGGCGGCGATGATCTGCACGTCCGGCTTGGCCTCGCGCAGGTACCGGCCGACGCCGACCAGCGTGCCCGTCGTGCCGAGACCGGCGACGAAGTGCGTGATGGACGGCAGATCGGCAAGGATCTCCGGCCCCGTGCCGCGGAAGTGCGCCTCGGCGTTCGCCGGGTTCCCGTACTGGTAGAGCATGATCCAGTCCGGGTTCTGCTTGGCGAGCTCCTTGGCCGTGGCGACGGCCTGGTTCGACCCGCCGGCGGCCGGGGAGAACACGATCCGCGCGCCGTAGGCCTGCAGCAGCTGGCGGCGCTCGGTCGAGGTGTTCTCCGGCATCACGCACACCAGGCCGTAGCCCTTGAGCTTCGCGGCCATCGCCAGCGAGATGCCGGTGTTGCCGGACGTCGGCTCCAGGATCGTCGCACCGGGACGCAGCACGCCGTCCCGCTCCGCCGCCTCGATCATGGCCAGCGCGGGCCGGTCCTTGATCGAGCCGGTCGGGTTGCGGTCCTCGAGCTTCGCCCAGATGCGCACGTTCTCCGACGGAGACAGGCGGGGCAGGCCCACCAGCGGTGTCCCGCCGAGCGCGTCCAGGAGCGAGTCGTAGCGGGCCATGGGGAGATCAGCCGCCTGCGACAGCCGGGAGGATGGTGACGTTGTCGCCGTCCTTCACCTGGGCCTCGAGGCCACCGGAGAAGCGCACGTCCTCGTCGTTGACGTAGACGTTGACGAAGCGGTGCAGCGCACCTTCCTTGACCAGGCGGGCCTTGAGGCCGCCGTGGTTGTTCTCCAGGTCGTCGATGACCTCGGCGAGCGTCGCGCCGGTGGCGGACACCGACTTCTCGCCCCCGGTGTGGGTGCGCAGGATGGTCGGGATCGACACGGTGACGGCCATGATGGTTCTACCTCCGGGGAAACGTAACTCAGGACTCGATGATCTTGACCGGTTCCTCGGTCACGACACCGTCGACGATGCGGTACGACCGCAGCTCGTACTCGATCGGATCACGCGTGGAGACCAGCACGTAGTGCGCCTGGGGCTCGTTCGCGAACTTGATGTCCGTGCGGGACGGGTAGGCCTCCGTCGCGGTGTGCGAGTGGTAGATGACCACCGCTTCCTCGTCGTTGGCCTGCATCTCGCGGTACACCTTGAGCTGCTCGGCGGCGTCGAACCGGTAGAACGTCGGCGACCGCTCCGCGTTCTCCATCTCGATGATGCGCTCAGGGCGGTCGGAGCCCTCGGGCCCCGCGATCTGCCCGCACGCCTCGTCGGGATGGTCGCGGCGCGCGTGGGCCACCATCGCGTCCACCAGGTCACGGCGAATCACCAGCACGTACTCAATCCTACGGGCTGACGAGAGTTGTCTCGGTATGCGAGATACCCGCCTCGAACAGCTTGTTTTAGCCCTGGCTAATATTAGTCGTAGCTACTACAGTGCCTGCTGTGCACGCGTTCGACGTACTCGGCGACCCGGTCCGCCGCAGGATCCTGGAGCTGCTCGCCACGGGTGAGCGGGCGGCCGGTGACGTCGGCGCCGCGGTGCAGGCCGAGTTCGGGATCACCCAGTCCGCCGTCTCGCAGCACCTCAAGGTGTTGCGGTCGAACGGGTTCGTCCAGGTCAGACCGGAGGGTGCCCGGCGGGTGTACGCGGTGGCGCCGGACCCGCTGCAGGAGATCGACGCGTGGCTCGACCACTTCCGGCGGTTCTGGGAACCGCACCTCGACGCGCTCGCGACCGAGTTGGCGCGCGGGAAGCGTGAGCGCCGGCTTCAGGAGGAGGCAGACCGTGACGGACCGCAGCTATGAGGACGGGAAGCTCGTCATCCGGCGGCACTACAAGGCGGACCGGGAGGACGTCTGGGACGCCATCACCTCGCCGGAACGCCTGGTCCGCTGGTTCCTGCCGATATCCGGCGACCTGCGGGAAGGCGGGCGCTACCAGCTGGAGGGCAACGCGGGCGGCGAGATCGTCCGCTGCGACCGGCCCAGCGAAATCGGCCTGACCTGGGAAATCGGTGAGATGAACACCGACGTGCTCGTGCGCCTCGAAGCGGACGGCGAGTCCACGATCCTCACGTTGACGCACTCCCCCATGCCCGGTGAGTTCGTCCCCGGCACCGGCGTCGGCTGGGAGCTCGGGCTCATCGCGCTGGAGAAGTACCTCGCCGACGAGCTGCCGGAGGGACGCGCCGTCGACTGGATCGCGGCATCGGCGCCGGAAGACCTGGCGGCGGCGCAGCAACTCGCAGAACAGATCGCCGGGGAATGGGTCGAGGAGCTCTGATGAGGTTCACCAAGGAAGTCGTGCTCGACAAGCCGATCGACCAGGTGCGGGTGCTCACGGCCGACCCGGCCCACCTGCACGAGTGGCAGCCGGACCTGGTCAGCATCACCCAGCACAGCGAGACGCCCGGCGTGGCCGGCTCCACGGCGACCCTCACCTACCGCAGGTTCAAGCTCGAAGAGACCGTCCTCGCCGCGACCGCCGACGAACGGACCTCCCGCTACGAAACGCGCGGAATGGTCCACACGATCACCAACCGCTACACGGCGCTCGCGGACGGACGCACCAAGCTGATGTGCGCCAACGAGATCGAGCTCTCAGGTCTGCTGAAGCTCGGCCGGAAGGTGCTCGAGAAGTCGTTGCGCGAGCAGGCTGAGCGCAACATCGACAACTTCAAGGCGTTCATCGACAACGCAGCGCTTTGACCAGGCACCACATGGCGGCGGCGAGTGCGCCGAGCCGGAGCACGCCGCCACGGCGTTCCTGCTCGGAGAGGGACGCCCACTCGGCGACTTCCACCGCCATCGCCGTGCTGGTGGCGCCGATCGCGACGCGCAGCAACGCGGTGTTGCGGCCGTGCAGCGGGTGGCGGCGGACTGGCGGGGGCACGAGCTCGGCGACGACACCGGCGGCCTGGTCGATCACATCGGTCATGCCCGGTGGGCTACCCACTCAGAGGTCGCGGAAAGCAGTCACGCCGTTCAACGTCGTCGCCTCGCGCGTGCCCGACACGATGGCCTCCGCGAACATCTCCGCGGCGGCCGCGCACAGGGCGTCCAACGCGAACGGACGTGGCTCCGCCAGTGGCACGGCACCCGTGGCCAGCGCGAACACCGTGTCGCCGTCGAACATCGAGTGGGCGGGCCGCACCGCGCGGGCAAGTCCGTCCTGCGCGGCCATCGCGAGCCGCTGACACTCCGCTTTGGACAGTGCCGCGTCCACCGCCACCACGCCGATCGTGGTGTTGAGGCCTTCCGGCTTGCGTTCGGGCAACGCGACGGCCGAGGTGCCCAGCGCCGACAACCACGGCAACCCCGTTGTGCGGTCGACGACTTCGCCGGCCGCGTTCACGACGGCCAACGCACCCACCTGGTGTGCACCGACCGAAGTCGAAGCGGTTCCGACGCCGCCCTTCAACGAACCGACCCGCGCGCCGGCACCCGCGCCGACGCAGCCAAGAGCGAACTCGGCAGACGCTGCTGCACAAGCTTCGTAACCGAACGACGAATCCGGTCGGTTGCCCCACGACGACATCGGCAGGTCGAAGATCACCGCACCCGGCACGATCGGCACCACGTGGTGCGGCTGAGCGCCCACCTGGAAACCGATCGACCGCTCCGACAGCCACCGCATCACGCCGTCCGCGGCCGCGAGCCCGTACGCCGAACCGCCGCTCAGGCAGATGGCGTGCACCTGCTGGACCAGGTTCGCCGGGTCCAGCAGGTCGGTCTCGCGCGTTCCTGGTGCACCACCACGGCCGTCAACAGCCCCGACCGCACCAGAAGGAACCAGCACGACGGTGGTCCCGGTCGCCCAGCCGGGCTCGATCCGGTGGTGATGGCCGACCAGCACGCCGGGAATCACGGCATCATCGCCTCGACCAGGGTGTCCTGCACCCAGGTGAGCCAGTGGTAGACGCCGAGGTGCGGCGATCTGGGGTCCTCCGGCGGCAGCTCGTCCGGCATGTCCTCGGTGACGTCCAGAGCCGTGCCCAGCGCGAGCCGCACGTCGTTCAACGACGCGAGCCAGGCCTCGGCCTCACCGATCGACAGCCTGATCTCACCGCCGTCGGGCGAGCAGGTCTGCAGCACGATCTCGGCCGCACCTGTCTTGTGGTCCAGAAGCTCCGGCTCGTGCAACGACCGCAGCGCCGCCGCCGAGTTGACCTCGTCGGGGTCCGGCGCGTCGTCGTCCAGCCGGTGGAAGTCGGGCAGAAGCCTGCCCAGAATGGGATCGTCGGGTGCTTCCGACGATCCTGTTCTGATGCCGGTCAGCTCGGCGAGCTCGTCCTGGGGCGCTTCTTCCGCGCGGGCCAGCAGCATGTCCTGGATCTGGCTGACCAGACCCCGTACGACTGCGGCCTCCTGGCGGTCCAGTCTCCCGATGACGACGTCGCCGTCGCGGATCCACCGCTTCACGAGGCCCGCTGCATGGTCGCCCAGAGCCCTGCCGCGTGGAGCTTCGCCACGTCGGCCTCCACCTTGTCCTTGGTGCCCGATGTCACGATCGCCTTGCCCTTGTGGTGCACGTCGAGCATCAGCTTGGTCGCCTTGTCCCTGCTGAACCCGAACAGCTTCTGGAACACGTACGTCACGTAGGACATGAGGTTGACCGGGTCGTTCCAGACCACGGTCTGCCACGGTCGGTCCTCGGCGGCGATCTCCTCGCCGACGGCCTCCGGCTGCGTCCGTTCCTGTTCGACGGGCGTGGTCATACCGCCAATGGTGTCATGTTCGCCGCAGTGGCGGAGACCGCATGCGGCTAAACCGGATGCGACCTTAGGGTTGGCGACCATGAACTCGACGGCGTTGCTGACCGACCACTACGAGCTGACCATGCTCGCGGCCGCGCTGCGTGACGGGACCGGTGACCGTCCGTGCGTGTTCGAGGTCTTCGCCCGCAGGCTTCCCGACGGCCGCCGCTACGGCGTGGTCGCGGGCGTCAACAGGCTGCTGGAGGCGATCGAGAACTTCCGCTTCGGCGAGGAGGAGATCGACCAGTTGCGCCGCAACGCCGTGGTCGACGACTCGACGCTGGCCTGGCTCGCGAACTACCGGTTCTCCGGTGAGATCGACGGTTATCCGGAGGGCGAGCTGTACTTCCCCGGTTCACCGATCCTCACGGTGCGCGCGTCGTTCGCCGAGGGCGTGGTGCTGGAGACGCTCGCGCTCTCGATCCTCAACCACGACAGCGCGATCGCGTCCGCCGCCGCCCGCATGGTGACCGCGGCGAACGGCCGACGCATGATCGAGATGGGCTCGCGCCGCACGCACGAGGAAGCCGCCGTGGCGTGTGCCCGTGCGTCTTACTTGGCGGGCTTCACCGCGACGTCGAACCTCGAAGCAGGCCGCCGCCACGGCATCCCGACGGCCGGCACGTGCGCGCACGCGTTCACATTGCTGCACGACAGTGAAGAAGAAGCCTTCCGCAGCCAGGTCGAGGCGCTGGGCGTCGGCACGACGTTGCTGGTCGACACCTACGACATCACCGAGGGCATCAAGACCGCCGTCGCGGTCGCGGGGCCCGATCTCGGTGCGATCCGGATCGACTCGGGTGATCTCGGCGTCATGGCCAGGCAGGCTCGCGACCTGCTCGACTCGCTGGGTGCCCGCAACACCCGGATCGTCGTGTCCAGCGACCTCGACGAGTACGCGATCGCCGCCCTGCGCGCCGAGCCCGTGGACGCGTACGGCGTGGGCACCTCGGTGGTGACCGGGTCCGGCGCGCCGACCGCGGGCATGGTCTACAAGCTGGTCGAGGTCGACGGCAAGCACGTCGAGAAGCGCAGCACGTCCAAGCAGTCGCGCGGCGGCTGGAAGAAGGCGTTGCGGCGGCACAAGGACACCGGCACGGCGCTGGAGGAGGTCGTGTTCCAGGCGTCCGCCGATCCCGGCCTCGGCCCGTACGACCGGCTCGTGCAGATCCCGCTGATGCGCGCTGGACAGATCTCGCCGGAGGTCCCCACGCTGGAGCAGAGCCGCGAACGGCTGCGCGCGGCACTGGTGAGCGTGCCGTGGGAAGGCCTCAAGCTCTCGCGCGGTGAGCCCGCGATCCCGACGGTCTACCTGGAGGAGTCCCGATGACCAAGGCCCTGATCGTCGTCGACGTGCAGAACGACTTCTGCGAGGGCGGCTCGCTGGCCGTCTCCGGTGGAGCGGCCGTCGCGGCAGCCATCTCCCAGCACATCGCTTCGTCGTCGTACGACCACGTCGTGGCGACGCGGGACTACCACGTGGATCCGGGTGCGCACTTCGCGGAGACGCCGGACTACGTGGACACCTGGCCCGCGCACTGCGTGGCCGGGACGCCCGGTGCGTCGTTCCACCCGGAGCTGGACGTCTCCGCGGTGGAGCAGGTCTTCTCGAAGGGCCGGTTCGCCGCCGCCTACTCGGGTTTCGAGGCGGAGAACGACCTCGCGGGGTGGTTGACGGACCGGGGCGTGACCGATGTGGACGTCGTCGGCATCGCGACCGACCACTGCGTCCGCGCCACCGCCCTGGACGCGCAACGCAACGGCTTCCGCACCACGGTGCTGGTCGAGTTGACTGCGGCCGTTGCGCAGAACACCCGCGACGCCGCCCTGTCCGAGCTGCGCGCCGCGGGTGTCGGTGTTGCTTAAGGCGTTGGCGTGCAGGCCGTGGTGCCGACGGTGATGCTGCCCGTGTAGCCGGACGACGGTTCGAAGGTGATCTTCAGCAGCGTCATGCTGATGCTGCCGTCGTTCGGCACCGGGAACACGGTGTCGGTGAACTTGGCCTTGGCGAGCACGGTTCCGGTGCTGGCCTTGACCTCGTGCACGTAGCCGGACGGGATCTGCTGCGGCAGCCCGGTCCAGCCGGACATCCCCTTGAGCTCCCAGCCGGCCGCGGTGCCGGCGTCGGTGGCCTCGCAGGTGATCTTCCACTCGCCGATCTTGAGCCGCGGGCCCTTCGCGGCGACGAGCGCGGACAGCTCGAACGCCTTGCCGACGGCCACCGACCTGGTCTTGGTGATGAACTCATCCGGGTTCACGACCTCGGTCGTGCAGGTGGAGCTGGTCTCACCGATCTTCAGCCCGCTCTTGCTCACCGCGGGGCTGCTGCCGGTGACGGTGCCCGCCTGCTCGGGGTTGACGTTGCACACCGCGAGCGGCTCGACCTTGAACGTCTGGTCCGCCTTGGCGAAGTCGGCCGAACCGGAGGACGCGGTGCCGGGTGGGTTGCTGGCGAGTGCGGGGGCCGCGGTCGCCAACGTCAACGCGACCACCGCCCCTGCGACCAAATTCTTGCGCACTGTTGCCTTCTCCCCTATGGCTCGAATTCCCACCGCCCGATAATGGTTGTGCGGCGTGATGCTGATAACGGATCCGCACTCACGTCACCCATTCGTGAATTCGCGATTACCCGACCGGGTGACAAGTCAGTGCACGCCCACGAGCGTGGCGAACGGCTCCCGGCGCGGTAAAGCAGTCGGCAGTCCCGCCAACCTCTCCAGCGCGAAGCACACCCGGACCGCGGCACGCCCGTCGCCGAACGGGTTGCGCCCCAGCGGAAGCCGCAGCCGGGAGCCGAGCACCCAGCCCGCTTCGGCGAGGATGCGGGTGGTGTCCGTGCCGACGAGCCAGGCGCACCCGGCGTCGACGGCGAGCATGCGTTCGGTGGTCTCCCGCAGCACCAGCACCGGCACGCCGAACGTGGGCGCTTCCTCCTGGATGCCACCGGAGTCGGTCAGGACCAGGGCCGCGCGGCGCAGCACCCGCACGAGGTCCGGGTAGTCCAACGGATCGGTGATGACGACTCGCTCGTGACCGCCGAGCAGTGACACGACCTGTTCGCGCACACCGGGGTTCGGATGCGCGGGGATCAGCACGTGCACGTCGGGGTGGCGGTCGGCGATCGAGCGCACGGCGTTCAGCACGCGCATCAGCGGACGGCCCCACGACTCGCGGCGGTGCACCGTGAGGAGCACGAGCCGGCCACCGGTTGCGTCCAGAGTGCGTTCCAGCGCAACCAGATCCGGGCTGGAGGCGGGAAGGTCCGCCGACGCCACGCGCTGCACGGCGTCGACGACGGTGTTGCCGGTGACGACGATGTGGCTGTCCGGCAGGGACTCCGTGTTCAACGCGTTGGCGGCGTCGTCGGTCGGCGCGAGGTGCAGCGAGGTGATGCGGGAGATCATCTGCCGGTTCCCCTCCTCGGGGAACGGACCGTAGAGGTCGCCGGTGCGCAGACCGGCTTCGAGGTGTGCCACGGGAATGCCGCGCCAGAACGACGCCAGCGCCGCGGCCAGCGTCGTCGTCGTGTCGCCCTGCACGAGGGTGACCGCGGGGTCGCGTTCCTCGAGCACGGCGTCGAACTCGGGCAGCAGCCGGGAGACCAGCTCGGCCTGGGTGCCGTTGACCCTGGGCACGTCCAGCCGCACATCGGGCACCAGGTCGAACGCGCCCAGCGCCTGCTCGACCATGCCGGAGTGCTGTCCGCTGTGGACGATCGTGGGGCGGAGGCCGGGGTGCCCCCGCAACGCGATGGCGACCGGGGCGATCTTCACGGCTTCTGGCCGCGTACCGGCCACCAGCAGAACTTCTTTGCTCACCGTTGTCCTCTCTCGGGGAGACCGGGAGGCCCGCCTGGGACCGGGGGCAACCCCAGGCGGGCTCTGTCAGCCGGCTCGGTTTCTGGCCTTCGCGGTGGCCGGGACGCGCTTGCGGCGCGTGCTGTGCAGGAGAAATGCGCCCACGAGCAGGAGGACGATTCCCGCGACGATCCACCACGTCACGTTCGCGCCGGTGACCGCGAGGGCTCCGACACCCGTGCCGACACCGATGCCGGTACCGGGGACCTTGTACATCTGCCGCTCCTCTTAGGCCGCGTTGAGCGACGCGCGGCGGCGCAGCGCCACGAAGGCGACCGGAGCGGCGACGACACCGAGCAGGCCGAGGCCGATCCACAGGCCCGCACCCGACGCCATCGGGATGGGCAGGCCGGCGGGACCGCAGGTGGCGGACGAGATGATCACGTCGCCGGTGCCGATGGAGCCGAGCTTGCCCTGCAGCAGCTTGATGTGAATCGCGTTCACGGTGAGGCTGCCGTCGTTGTTCTTGATCTGCTCGTTGAAGATCACCTCAGCGATCTTGATGCCGGCCAGCTGCACGTCGAGAACCGTGTTGGCCGCTGGATCGGCGTTGACCTGGCCGAGCTTGCCGAGGTTGACGCCCGCGAGCTTGGACTTGCCGGCCAGACCCTTCTGGGTCGCCGTGCACTCCGCCTCGACCAGCTCGGCGGAGATCTTGCCGGTGACCTTGGACAGCAGGTCGACCCGCACGTCCGCGGTGCTCGCCCGCGAGTACACGCCACCGGACTTCTCGTCCCGCGACGCGGAGGCGTTGATGAGACCGGTCTTCAAGATCCCGGGCAGATCAACACCGGCGAACGTGTTCTGCGTCGGCCCGTTCGCGTTGGCGGCGGCGAACGGTTCGGCGTTGACCGCCGGGTTGCCGAGCAGCGTCACGTTGAGCTTCGCACCGTATGCCGAGGCGTCCCCCGGAGCGGCCGAAGCAGGTGCGGCACCGACCAGGAGTGCGGCAATCGCGATGACTCCTGCCAGTCCCGTCATTCGGACACGCATGAAACTCCTTCCCTTGGTTCCTCCGACCCCAGGGCACGTTGGAACCAATCTGGTTCACGCTTTCCGGGGGCAATTACCGGCATCGGCTTTCTTTCGAGGGAACTGAGGGTTACTCCCCGTATCGAGCGACACGACCACTCGACTCGCCCAATCAGCGCCACTCATCGTGGGTTTTTTGATCAATTTCCGGTTACGGCGTCACTCGATCCGGGGATGAGGGCTGACGTTCCGTCTACCGATGGAACGTCAGGTAGCCCGTCTGGGCGCTCCCTCAATCGGTGGAAAGGATCCTCGGGTGACGCTTGCCGTGCGCCGCACCGCATTCCCGAGCCGGGTGACGGTGGTCGTCCTGCTCACCCTCGCCGCAGGACTCGTGCTCGCACACCGCCTGTACCGCACGGCGGAGATCTCGCTGTCCGGCGCGATCCTCAGCCTCATCAGCTCGTACGGCGTGGACGTGATCCCCGAGCGACAGACCGTCTACTTCGGACTGGGCTCGGACACCCCGCTGGGCCTGCGGATGACGCCGGAGTGCACGTCCGCCTTCCTGGTGTTGCCGCTGATCGTCGTGGGTGCCGTGATGATCGCGTTGCGGCCGCGGATCCAGGCTCGCGTGCTGATGGCGCTGGGCATCGCGGCGCTGGCGGTCGTGATCGTGAACCAGTTCCGCGTGCTGACGCTGGTGGGCCTGGTGGACTGGCTGGGCGTCGACACCGGCTACTACTGGGGCCACACGCTGCTCGGCTCGATGGTGAGCGTGTTCGGTGGCGCGGCGGCGTTGGTCGCGTTCGTCTGGCTGGCCACCCGGAAGTGAGCTTCGACCTCGTCCTCGGGTTCACGCAGGCGCTCGCTCTGACGATGAGCGTCGCCTTCGTGACGTACGTGTTCGTGATCGTGGTGCCGTACCTGCGGCGCAAACCGGCACCGCTGGGCGAGCCTTCGTCGTTGGAGTGGCACTTCTTCGTGCCGTGCCGCGACGAAGAGGCGGTCATCGGCGACACGATTCGGTATCTGCGGGGCACTTTCCCCATCGCGCACGTGTGGGTCATCGACGACGACTCCGACGACCACACCGCCGGCGTCGTGCGGATGTTGAAGCGCAACGGCGGTGTGCGGGACACACACATCCACCTCGTGCAGCGCCAACGTCCGTACGCCCGCACCGGCAAGGGCAACGCGCTGAACGACGCCTACCGCACGTTGAAGATGTGGATGGGCCGGCGCGCAGACGCCGACCGCGCGATCGTCGTGGTGGTGGACGCGGACGGCCGGCCGGCGCCGAACTGCCTGGAAGTCTGTGCGGCTGCGCATCTTTTCGGCAACCCGCGCATCGGTGCCGTGCAGGTCGACGTGCGGATGATCAACGCCGGCCAGCGCCAGCCCGGCGTGTCCCGGTGGCAGCGTGCGTTCGGAGCCGGACTCGTGCGGATGCAGGACCTGGAGTTCCGCACGGCCATCGCGGCGATCCAGCTCTCGCGCGGCGCCACCGGCACGATCTCCATGGGCGGCAACGGCCAGTTCACCCGACTGTCCGCTTTGGACTCCATCGCCGGGCCGACCGGCAGCCCGTGGCGCGGCTCGTTGCTGGAGGACTTCGAGCTCGGCGTGCACCTGCTGACCGCGGGCTGGCACACCGGGTTCACGTTGGACACGCACGTGAACCAGGAGGCGCTGTACTCGTTGCGCCGGTTCCTGGCGCAACGCACCCGTTGGGGCCAGGGCACCATGCAGTGCATGCGTTATCTGCGGCGCATCTGGGACTCCGAGCACCTCACGACTCTCGGTGCCGCAGAGATGATGTACTACCTCGCGCAACCGTGGATGCAGCTGCTGGGCACGGTGATCTACCCGATTCCGATGGCTCTGCTGGCGTACCGGTTCGTGGTGTCGCCGGCCGAGGTCGTGGCGTGGTTCAACGATGGCGCGTGGATCCTCTTCACCGTGTACGGCGCGTTCGGACTGTTGCCGTTCATCTTGTGGGGACCGGTGTACCGCGCGCGTTGCGTGCCCGTGAGCTTCTGGAAGTCCATTGCGTACGGGCTCGGCTACGCGCTGTACATCTACACCTTCTACATCACGTCGTGGCGCGCGCTGATCCGCTTGGTACGCGGGCACAACGGCTGGACGAAGACCCGCCGCAACACCGAACGCGTGGCGGGCAAGGTCGCGGTGGATGTGTAACCCGTCACTTTGTGGAGATCCGACAAAGACGTTCTCGAGTTTCCCTGGTTAACCTCAGCTTCTCCGCCATTGCTGCCAGGGAGGGAACGTGACTCTCGCACTCGCGCCTCGTCGCACCGTGCTCGCCGACTTCGTGCCGGGCGCGGTGGTCCGCGACCTGACCCTGGTGGTCGCCGGCGCCGCCTTCACCGGCCTCGCCGCCCAGGTGGCCCTGCCGATCCCGGGCAGCCCGGTGCCGTTGACCGGCCAGACCTTCGCCGCTCTGCTGGTGGGTGCCACGCTCGGGTGGCAGCGCGGCGCGACCTCGATGCTCCTGTACTTGATCGCGGGCGTCGCCGGCGTGCCGTGGTTCCAGGGCGGTACGTCGGGTGCGCCGGCGTCCCTCGGCTACATCGTGGGCTTCGTGTTCGCTGGCGCCCTTGTCGGCGCGTTGGCCGGCCGTGGTGGTGACCGCACGCCGTTGCGCGTTGTCGGCACGATGGCGCTGGGCAACCTGGCGATCTACGCCGTCGGTGTGCCGTGGCTGACGGCGGTGACCGGGATGTCGCTGTCGAAGGCGGTCGCCGTCGGTGTGCTGCCGTTCCTGCTCGGCGACGCGCTGAAGATCGCACTGGCGGCCGGTGTGCTGCCGGGAGCCTGGGCGCTCGTCCGGCGCCGGTAACGACGTGCGGTCCGCGGCCGAGAAAGTCCGCGTGACGACGCATACCCCGGAAGAGCTGGGCTGCCTGGCCGGCGGCCCCGGCCGTGCCGCCGAGGTCGCCCTGGCCCGGCTGCTGCAGGCCGGCCTGGTCCGGATCTCCCGTGACGGCGTGGTGACCGCCGTCCACCAGAACCCCGGCCGGGTGACTCCGCTGGAAGCCCACGTCCTGCAGGGGTTGCGGGGCCGCCGGTACCTGGACGAGGTGCTGCGCGACGCCGCGGTCTCGGCCGAGGCCGAGGGGCTGCGGTCGCACCTGGCCGGCCGCGGCTTGTTGCGGCGGCGGCGCTCGTTGCGGCCCCGGCTCTACCCGTGGCTGTTCACGCTGGGCATCGGTCTCGTCCTGTTCGGGTTCGTCGATCTCGTCTTCCCGGACATCACCGAGTCGCTGGCGGACTTCGTGCCGCGGCTCGCCGAGATCCCGCGCTGGGTCTTCTTCGCGGCCGGGGTTCTGGTGATCGTCTGGGCCTCGGTGCTGGGTGCGCGCGACCCCGGCCGGTTGCGGACCAGAACCGGATACCGGCTGGTGAACCGGGCCGAGCGGCGCGTCTCGCCGCAGGACCCGCTGGGCGCGGTGGCGTTGCGCGGGCTGCGCGGGAAGATCGGCGGGCTCGCGGTCGCCGGGATGTTCGGCCTCACGCCCGTGATGGTCGGGATGCTGCCCGCCCGGGACACCTCGTCCGGCAGCAGCTGCGGAAGTGGCTGTTCGTCCGGCAGCGGGTGCTCGTCCGGTGGCGACAGCGGTGGCGGCGGCTGCGGTGGCGGAGGCGGTGACTGAGCGGGTCGCACCGGAGTGTCGGACCCGCCGGGTACGGTCTGTCTCGTGCCTGAAGTTCCCCCCACGCTGAGCCTGCTCGAGACCGCCGTCCACGCCGTCGGTGGTGCGGAGCGCCCTGGCCAGGTGGAGATGGCCGAGGCCGTCGACCACTCGATCCGGACGGGCGAGCATCTCGCCGTGCAGGCGGGGACGGGCACGGGCAAGTCACTGGCGTACCTGGTGCCGTCGATCAGGCACGCCGTGGCCGAGGCCGAGACGGTGGTGGTCTCCACGGCCACGATCGCCCTGCAACGGCAGCTGGTCGACCGGGATCTGCCGCGGCTCGCCAAGGCGTTGAAGAAGGAGCTGGGCAGGGAGCCCACGTTCGCGATCCTCAAGGGCCGCAGGAACTACCTGTGCATGCACCGCGTGCACAACGGCGCGCCCGACGAGCCGGACGAGGCCGCGCTGTTCGACCCGTTCGCGGTGTCGAAGCTCGGGCGCGAGGTGAAGCGGCTGCACGAGTGGTCGTCGGACACCGAGACCGGCGACCGCGACGAGCTGGTGCCCGGCGTGAGCGAGCAGGCGTGGCGGCAGGTGTCGGTCACGGCGCGCGAGTGCCTGGGCGTGTCGAAGTGCCCGATCGGGGCCGACTGCTTCGCGGAACGGGCGCGGGCGCAGGCGGGCAAGGCCGACGTGGTGGTCACGAACCACGCGATGCTCGCCATCGACGCGTTGGAGGGCTACCAGGTCCTGCCGGACCACGACGTGGTGGTGATCGACGAGGCGCACGACCTCGTCGACCGCGTCACGTCGGTGGCGACGGAGGAGCTGAGCGGGGCGTCCGTGGCACTGGCCGCGCGCAGGTGCGGCCGGCTGATCGACCAGGACATCGCGGACCGGCTCGCCGAGGCGAGCGACGGGCTGGCGATGATCCTCGAGGACATGCCGTCCGGCCGACTCGACGCGCTGCCCCGCGCGTTGGCCGGGGCACTGGCGGCCACCCGCGACGCGGCGCACAACTGCGTGTCGGCGATGGGGCCGGAGCGCAAGGAGGACCCGGACGGGGCGACGGCGCGCAAGCTCGCGCTGGCGTTGCTCGAAGAGGTGCACGACTGCGCGGTGCGGATCCTCGAGGCGTTCGGCGAGGAACACGATGTCGTGTGGGTGTCCGGCGACTTCAACCAGAAGGCGCCCGTGCTGCGCGTCGCACCGCTCGGCGTCGGCGGGCTGTTGCGCGAGCGGCTGTTCGCCAAGCGCACCACGGTTCTCACGTCCGCGACGCTCACGTTGGGCGGCGCGTTCGACACGATGGCGCGGCAGTGGGGCCTGCCGCCGTCGGAGAAGGTCCGCAAGATCGAGGGCGCGGCCACCGACAAGGAGATCAAGGACGTCGAGGGGCCGAAGTGGACGGGGCTCGACGTCGGCTCGCCGTTCCAGCACGGGTCGAGCGGAATCCTCTACGTGGCAAGGCATCTGCCGCAGCCGGGCCGTGACGGCCTGCCGCCGGAGTACCTCGACGAGATCGAGGGCCTGGTGAACGCGGCCGGCGGCAGGGCACTCGGGCTGTTCTCGTCCACGCGGGCGGCCAAGGCGGCCACGGAAGCGTTGCGCGACAAGCTGGAACACCCGATCCTCTGCCAGGGCGAGGACGCGACGGGCCTGCTGGTCAAGAAGTTCGCCGAGGACGAGCGCACGTGCCTGTTCGGCACGTTGTCGCTGTGGCAGGGCGTCGACGTGCCCGGCCCGTCGCTGCAGCTCGTGATCATGGACCGCATCCCGTTCCCGCGCCCGGACGACCCGCTGGCCTCGGCCCGCCAGAAGGCCATCAACTCGCGCGGCGGCAACGGCTTCCTGACCGTCGCCGCCACGCACGCCGCCCTGCTGCTGGCCCAGGGCGCCGGCCGGTTGCTGCGCTCGATGTCGGACAAGGGCGTGGTGGCCATCCTCGACCCGAGGCTGGCCACGGCCCGCTACGGCGGCTTCCTGCGCGCCTCACTCCCCCCGTTCTGGACGACCTACGACTCGGAAGTGGTGCGCGCCGCCCTCAAACGACTGGACGCGGCCCAGACCCCGTGATCCGCTCGACGAGCTCGTCCCGGTACTGCTGAGCCTCTTCGAAGCCCGGGTCAGTCGCGTCGGCTCGTTTCAACGCGCCTTCAAGGATCTTCAACGCCTGACGCTCGTCCCCGCGCGCGTCGGCCTGCCGCGCGGCGTTCTCCATGGCCTTGGCGAGCTTGGTCGTCGCCTCGGGTTCCTGGGCGGCCTTGTTGATCCGGATCCAGTTGCCACCGGGATCGACCACGCTGAACCCGGTGTACCTGTCGTTGCGCAGCCGCGGCCGGGTCATCCGCGGAATGCCGGAGATGAGCACCTTCCCGTGCTTCTGCCGCATGCCTTCGGCGAAGGCTTCGTACAACGGCCCGGTGTCCTCCACGATCACCAGGCACGTGCCGTACGACTGCTCGGGATCGAAGCCGTCCATCCCGAAGAAGTGCAGGTTGATGTCTTCCCGCTTGAGCGCGACGTGCGGGTTCGGCCGCGTCTGCCGATAGGTGATCTCGAAGCCGAGCATCTCGTAGAACGACGCGATCTCGTCGCTGTCGGGACAGGGCAAGAGGGGAATCGTCAGTTCGTTCGCCACCGCCCGAAGCTAAGCCCGAAACCGTCAAAACGACACGGAGCTATTTGCTCAAGCGAACAGCATCGCCGCCCCGCCGAGCAACAACAAAGCTGACACCACCGCAATCGCGAGCACCCGCCCACGCGGCGTCTGCGCGTGCTTCAACGCGATGCCCAACGGACCAATCCCAGCCACAGCAACCCCTTTCGACGGCATGACCACAACAGCGCGCAACGCCCCGAACGCAACCCTCAACGGCGACATGCCGAGCTCGCGCGCCCCAACAACATCCGCTTCCCACTGCTCGCGATAGCGGTCGTCGTTGATGACCGCCGCAGCGAACCGCACCAACAACAACGCGGCTCTCATTGCGCCGTCCTCGGGACAGGTCGCACTTGTGGCGCCGCCGCGGCTTTCGCGACCACCCGGCGAGCCTCCTGCGCCCCCTCGGGTGTCAGCCGGTACATCCGCCGCCGCGGCCCGCGCCGTTCCGCGTCGTCATCCCAGGTCGACGTGACCCAGCCGGCCCGCTCCAGCCGGTCCAGCAGCGGGTAGACGCTGCCCGATGGCCGGCCGGTCAGCTTGATGATCTCCAGGCCCCAGCGCGGCTCGTCGGTGCCGAGCAGCACCTCGAGCACGTCGACGGTGGCCTTGCCGATGCGTTGCAGTGGCTCCACGCCACCAATACTACCTATGTAGATTAAGCCGTTCAAGCAGTTCGTCGCGGAACTCCAACGCCTCAGCCCGTTCGTCCTCCGAGGCATGCGTCTCCCGCACCAACGCCCCTTCGAGGATCTTCAACGCCTGCCGCTCAGCCCCGTGCGACCCGGCCAGCGTCACCGCGTTGCGCAACGCCCGCGTCAGCCCGTTCCGCGCCGGCTCCCGCTCCCGCACCGCAGGCACCACCCGGATCCAGTTGCCGCCGGGGTCGACGAAGAGGAACCCGTCCCGCCGTGGCCGGGTCATCCGCGGAATGCCGGTGACCAGCACCTGCCCGTACACCGCGCGCATGCCGACGGCGAACGCCTCGTACAGCTCCCGCGGGTCCTCGACCTGGATCAGGCACGAGCTGTACGACCGCTCGACCTCGTAGCCGGGGATGCCGAAGAAGTGGAGGTTGATCTCCTCGCGCCGCACCGAGAGGTACGCGTTCGGCCGGTACTGCCGATACGTGACCGTGAACCCGAGCATCACGTAGAACTCGGCCACCTCGTCGATGGAGGCGCACGGCAACAGCGGGATCGTCACCTCGTTGGCCACGTCGCCAAACTAGACCCAGAGATCAGCCGTCGACCAGCAATCCACGTAACGGTCCTTGCAACCTTCCAGCCCGCCGCGACACCCCCGGCAACGGCATCACTCGCGAACGGCCCTCCAGCGAAGGCCTCCACACGGAGTCCACCACCTCGTCCACCGGGCCCGACACGTCCGCATCCAGGTGCTCCGCCCACAGCCGCAGCCGGGTCATGCGAGCCACCGACGCGTCGTCGGTCACCACGTTGACCTCGGTGTCGTTGAACAGCGAGTGCTCGTTGAGGTTCGCCGAGCCGACCGAGAGCCACTGATCGTCCACAATGGTCAGCTTCGCGTGTACGTAGACCGGAGCATCGCCATGTGCGACAAGGGTTGCAGCGACGAGCCGCCCATCGGAGTCCGCGTCGATCAGCCGGCCCAGCTGGCCGCGGGTGGTGTCGGCGCCGTTGCTGGGCTTCTGCGGCAACAGCAGCACCATCCGGAACTCGCGCGACGGCGGGCGGCGCAGCTTCTCGATCAGCACCTCGGTGATCTCCGGCGACCACAGGAACTGGTTCTCCACGTAGATCAACGACTGGGCCGAGCGCAGCGCTCGCAGGTACGAGTCGAGCAGGGTGAAGTCGCCGTGCGGCGCGAAGCCGTAGGTCCGCTCCGGAATCGTGCGGACGAGCTGTGCCGACGACGGACCGGCCTCTGGCGGGACGACGGGCGCCGGCAGGGTCTCCCCCGCGATCTCCAGCCACCGCGCGGCGAAGTGCGCGGCCACCTCCGCCACGACCGGGCCCTCCAGCCGCGCCACGTGGTCGTGCCAGCCGAGGTCGCGCGGCGGGTGCTCGGGTGAGTCGTGCCGGTCCCCCTCGACTGCTGTCATGTCCAGCCCGCCCACGAACGCCACGTCGTCGACGACCACGATCTTCTCGTGGTGGCAGTGCAGGGTTCGCTCGCGGGCGTCGAGCTCGCACCGGACCGCGCCACACTCCAAAAAGGCCTTCTGGGCCGCAGCGGCGCGCTTGCGGGTCGGCTCGAAGAACGGGATCGGCGGGCCGGCCCAGAGCAGCACGCGCACCGGAACCCGTTCCGCCGCAGCCGAAAGCAGCTCGCGCAGCTGCGGCGCGCCCGGCTCGCGGGTCAGCCGGAAGTCCGGCGAGGCGTGCCAGTTCGCGATGTGGACGTACTTCTGGGCGTTCTCGATCGCTTCCGCCACAACGGGAAACGCGGTGGCGCCGTCGATCAGGACCTCGACCTTGTTGCCGTGCTGGACGGTCCGGCGGGGCGTGAACCAGCCCGCGCCCTCGCCGTCCAGCACCTCGCCCCAGCCCAGCCGCCGCAGTCTTCGGGCGTGGTGGGAGCACAGCACGTTTTCCAGCCCGTCACCGAGCCGCGCGTCGAGCACGTCGAGTAAGCCCACGAAAGGCGGATTTACCCGTTTAGGCCGATCTCAAACAGCCAGAACGGTGGTCGTGCCCGGCTCCACCTCGGTGAAGCCCGCGTCCCGCACCGCCACGACGTCGTCGCCGTTCACCAACGAGTCCCACTCGGCCACGGACGGTGTCCGCACGGCACACCGGTAGTCCAGCGACGCCCACGCCTTCAGCTCGTCCACGGACAGCCGCGGCGCCAGCAGCATCGACGCGTGCCCAACCTGAGCTGCGAGCTTGCCGGCGGACATCTCGACGCGCGGGTTCACGTACAGCAGCCGCGCTCCTGCGGGAACCGGCCCCGGCGAGTCGACGGGCAGGTCGGAGCCCGAGATCTGCAGCTTCGCGACCTCACGCGGCGTCTCGGACACCAGCACCGGCAGCAACGAGCGGACCGACGCGCCGTCCACGGTGATCGTCACGCCCGGCAGCTCCTGCACGGCGTCCCACTGCACGCCACGGGCCCGCCGCGACACCTTGCGGATCCGCCCGGCCACCCACGCCCGCACGGCCTCGTGCCACTCGCCACCGACGTCCGCGCGCGGGTCGAGGCACACCGCGACCGCCGAAGCGGCCGCGGCCTCCAGCAACGCCGTTCTCGAAGGCGGATCAACTCGTTCGATGCGCAACACCATCGGCATCGCGCGCACTTCGGACTCCTCCGCGTAGTTACGGGAGGCGATCAGGTCGAGGATCATCACAACCGGGTCAGCTCCAGGCCGTCCGCGGCGTCCGCGGCCTCCACCTCGGCGCGCGTGACGCCGAGGATGAACAGCACCGCGTCGAGGAACGGGTGCGACAACGCCGTGTCGGCCACCTCGCGCAACGCCGGCTTGGCGTTGAACGCGATGCCCAGCCCGGCCGCGCCCAGCATGTCGATGTCGTTCGCGCCGTCACCGACCGCCACGCACTGCGCCAGCGACACGCCCGCCTCCTCGGCGAACCGGCGCAGCGCCACGGCCTTGCCCGGCCGGTCCACGATGTCGCCGATCACCTGACCGGTCAGCTTGCCGTCGACGACCTCCAGCGTGTTCGCCGCGCAGAAGTCCAGCTGCAGCTCGTCGGCCAGCGGCGTGATCACCGACGTGAAGCCGCCGGAGACGACACCGCAGTAGAAACCGAGGCGCTTCAACGTGCGGATCGTCGTCCGTGCACCGGGCGTGAGCTCCAGCGACGCGCCGACCTCGTCCAGCACCTTCTCGTCGAGGCCCTCCAGCAGCGCGACCCGGCGCCGCAGCGACTGGGCGAAGTCCAGCTCGCCGCGCATCGCGGCCTCGGTGATCTCGCGCACCTGCTCCTCGCACCCGACGTGCGCGGCCAGCATCTCGATCACCTCGCCCTGGATGAGCGTGGAGTCGACGTCGAACACGACCAGGCGCTTGGCCCGCCGCGTCAGCCCGGCCCGTTCGACGGCGATGTCGAGGCCCACCCGCACCGAGACGTCAGCCAGCGCCGAACGCAGCTCCGCGTCGTTCTCCAGCGTGTCGTCCGCGACCGAAACGCGCAGTTCAAGGCCCGTGACGGGGTAGTCGGCGACACCTCGGATCGCGTCGATGTTCACGCCGAGCGACGCGAGCCGGCGCGCGACCTCGGTGAACGCCTTCGCGGTGACCGGGCGGCCCAGCACGATCAGCACGTGCGACGACTCCAGGCGCGCGGTGCGCTTCGAGTCGGCGCCGATCTCGATCTCGACGTGCATCGAGACGGTGGCCATGGCCTGCTCGACCGACTCCTGCAGCCCCTCGGGGTCGTGGTCGGTCGAGACCAGCGCGCCGAGCACCAGCCGGCCCCGGATGACGACCTGCTCCACGTCCAGCACTTCGACTCCGTGCCTGGTCAGCACGGCGAAGAGCACGGAGGAGACACCGGGCTTGTCGGGACCGGTCACGGTGATGAGCACGGGCGTTTTCACGTCGTCGTCTCCTCGTCAGACGCGAAGAGCCCCGGCAGCGTGGCAGCGGCCGGGGCTCGTCGTTGAACCTGTGAAGTGCAGGTTACTTGTGGTCGGACTCCGACTTCTCGGAGGCCGTGCCGGACTGGATCGCGGCACCCGCCATCTCGGACAGCGCGGGCGGCGCGTCCTTGTGCGGGATCGTCTTGCCGGTGAAGGTCACGTGACCCTCGTTGCGGATGCGCTCCACCATGTGCGGGTAGTGCAGCTCGAACGCCGGGCGCTCGGACCGGATCCGGGGCAGCTCGGTGAAGTTGTGCCGCGGCGGCGGGGACGAGGTGGCCCACTCGAGCGAGTTGCCGTAGCCCCACGGGTCGTCCACCGTCACGACCTCACCGAAGCGGTAGCTCCGGAAGATGTTCCAGATGAACGGCAGCGTCGACGCGCCCAGAATGTAGGCACCGATCGTGGAGATCATGTTGAGCGTCGTGAAGCCGTCGGACGCGAGGTAGTCGGCGTATCGGCGCGGCATGCCCTCGTTGCCCAGCCAGTGCTGGACGAGGAACGTCGCGTGGAAGCCGATGAAGGTCGTCCAGAAGTGCAGCTTGCCGAGCGGCTCGTCGAGGAACCGGCCGGTGATCTTCGGGAACCAGAAGTAGATGCCGGCGAAGGTCGCGAACACGATCGTGCCGTAGAGCACGTAGTGGAAGTGCGCGACGACGAAGTACGTGTCCGACACGTGGAAGTCGATCGCGGGCGCGGCCAGCAGGATGCCGGAGAGGCCACCGAAGAGGAACGTGACGATGAAGCCGATCGAGAACAGCATCGGCGTCTCGAACGTCAGCTGGCCCTTCCACATCGTGCCGATCCAGTTGAAGAACTTCACACCGGTCGGGACCGCGATGAGGAACGTCATGAAGGCGAAGAACGGCAGCAGCACGGCGCCGGTCGCGTACATGTGGTGCGCCCACACGGCGACGGACAGGGCCGCGATGCCGAGCGTCGCGTAGACCAGGCCGTTGTAACCGAAGATCGGCTTGCGGCTGAACACCGGGAAGATCTCCGACACGATGCCGAAGAACGGCAGCGCGACGATGTAGACCTCGGGGTGCCCGAAGAACCAGAAGAGGTGCTGCCACAGGATCACGCCGCCGTTGGCGGGGTCGAACACGTGGGCACCGAGGTGGCGGTCGGCCAGCAGACCGAGCAGCGCCGCGGTGAGGATCGGGAACGCGAGCAGCACCAGCACCGACGTCACCAGGATGTTCCAGGTGAAGATCGGCATCCGGAACATCGTCATGCCTGGCGCGCGCAGGCAGACCACGGTGGTGATCATGTTCACCGCGCCGAGGATCGTGCCGAGACCACCGATGACGAGGCCGGAGATCCACAGGTCGGCGCCGACGCCGGGCGAGTGGATGGCGTTGCTCAGCGGCGTGTAGGCGAACCAGCCGAAGTCAGCCGCACCACCGGGGGTGATGAAGCCGGACATCACGATCAGGCCGCCGAAGAGGTACAGCCAGTACGAGAACGCGTTCAACCGGGGGAACGCCACGTCGGGCGAGCCGATCTGCAGCGGGAGCACGAAGTTCGCGAAGCCGAACACGATGGGCGTCGCGTACAGCAGCAGCATCACGGTGCCGTGCATCGTGAAGAGCTGGTTGAACTGCTCCTGGCTGAGGAACTGCATGCCGGGACGGGCCAGCTCGGTCCGCATCAGCATGGCCATCGCGCCGCCGACCATGAAGAAGGCGAACGAGGTGACCAGGTACAAAATGCCGATCTGCTTGTGGTCCGTGGTGCGGAACATCCGCAGCAGGAAGGACCCCTTGACCGCAGTGCGCGTCGGATAAGGACGCGTTGCGATCGGCTGCGGGGCTACGGCCGTCACGGTGCCTCCAGGCCTTGGTGGGACCAGTCGTTCGGGAAACTCACCGGATATTAGACGGAGCCGATCAGCTCCATTCGGGTGGGCCATGGCCGGTGGCCAGCGGCGTAGCGCACGTCACACGTATCCTGCCGCCGTGCTCCGAATGCTCGCTGTCGCTGTTGTCCTGTTGCTGGCCGCCTGCGGCTCGCCCGCCACGCACAACTCCGCGGACGTCGCGTTCGCGCAGGGCATGGTCCCCCACCACGAGCAGGCGCTGGAGATGAGCGACCTCGTCGCCTCACGCACCTCGAACTCCCACGTGATCGACCTGGCGAAGCGCATCTCGGGGTCGCAGAAGCCGGAGATCGACCGCATGAACGGCTGGCTCAGGACCTGGAACGCGCCGGTGCAGGCGTCGTCGCACTCGGCACACGGCCACTCCGACTCGCACGGCATGGTCGAGCTGGGCAACCTCGCCGACCTCTCGGACACCGAGTTCGACCGCCAGTGGCTTTCACTGATGATCCAGCACCACCGCGGTGCGGTGGAGATGGCGCGCAAGCACCTCTCGTCGGGCACCGACCCCGCGGCCCGCACGCTGGCCCAGGACGTGATCACGCACCAGGAGAAGGAGATCGCGGAAATGGAGTCGCTCCTCCCGCAGGGCTGATGCCAGCCTCCTTCGCGTGAGCACCTCAGCAGCCGTACGCACAGCCGTCTCGTTGGCGGCCGCTCACGGCGTCGTTTGCGTCGACCCGGTCGTCCTGAAAGACGGCAGCAACATCATCGTGCACCTGCGCCCGGCCCCGGTCGTAGCCCGAATCGCCGCGCGCACGGCCCTGGTGCGCCCGTCCGTTGCCAATCACCTGGCTCGTGACCTGTCGGTGTCGGCGTTTCTCGCCTCGCGCGGCGTTCCGGTGGTGACGCCCTCTGACGAGCTGCCGGCCGGGCCTCATGTGGCTGACGGCTATGTGCTCACGTTCAGCACTTATGTGCCGCACGATCCTGCTGCGGAGCTGACCCGCCCGGATGTGCTCAAGATGCTGCCCGACCTCCACGCCGAGCTACGGCTGTACGAGGGCGACCTACCTACGCGCGGGCCTCTCGACGACGTCGACAACACGCTCGCCTACCTGGAGAGCATCGGCGTACCGGAGCTGGAGCCGTTCTACACGCGACGTGCTGAGCTACTGGCGTCATGGGACGTGCACTACAACGACGTCCAGCCACTGCACGGCGACTCGCACTACGGCAACGTGCTGATGACCGCTGACGGGCCTGTTTGGAACGACTTCGAGGACACCTGGCGCGGCCCCATCGCGTGGGACCTGGCGTGTCTAGCCGGCGCTGTAGGCACAGAAGCCGCCCAGCGCGCCGTGGAGACCTACGGCGGCGGGGCGGCTCCTGAAGACGTGGAGTTCCACGTCGAGACCCGCGTCCTCTTCGGCACGCTCTGGGGCGTGCTGATGGAACGGACTTAAGAAGCGCTACGCCTGCGCAGCACGAGCAGAACGGCGGCACCAGCGGCCAGCAGAGCGACACCGAGGCCGGCCATCCAGGCGGACCCGAAACCGGTCGCCGCGAGGTTGTCACTGCCCGACGCGGCGACGGCCTTGGTGGTCGTCGTGGTGGCCGCGACCTCCGAGGACGACGGCGCCGACGAAGACGGGGTCGACGAGTGCGTCACGGTCGAGGACGACGTCGAAGACGAGGACGAGCTGCTGCTGGACGTCTGGTCCTTCTTGACACCGCAGGCGTACCAGTGGCTGATGGCGGGGATGTTGCCACCGTTGTTGTCCGGCGACCGGAGCTTGTTCCACGGCAGCGGGCCGAGCTTGGCCGCGAGGTAGACGTTGAACGCGTCCCCGCCCTTCACGACCACACCGGTGACCGTCACTCCGGCGTCCACGGCCGTGATGTTGAGGTACTGGTCCACGTTCGCGACACCACCGGTGAAGGTCAACTTCGCCTTGTCGATCACCGAGCCGGTCAGCCCACCGACGGTGCAGACGTCGCCATGACCTTCCGCAACGTTCTTGTCATGGGCGACGGCACGCTCGTCACCGGAGTTCAGAACCGGCTTGTCGGGCGTGGCGAACGCGGTGGTCACGACGGTGAGCGTGGCCACGGCCGCCATGGTGGCGGCACCGAGCAGGCCGGATCTTCTCAGGGGCGTCAGGCGCATCGGGTTACTCCGTTGGGGATCGGCGGGATGTCGAGATCTAAGACCATCGACGTCCCCCTATCGGGGTAGTTACGGCCTGCGGTACGCCCTGTGGCCTAGTTGTTATACGCCTGTGAAGTTGAATCCCGAACGACCGAACGCCGAAGGGGCCGGCGAACCGGCCCCTTCAAGGTCAACACGTCAGCCGAGGAGACTCAGTCGCTCGAACTCGCGGCTGACGGCCTGAGGTGGACGGTGGCGCCACCGTGGGGTGCACGCCAGGGCCTGGGGCCGAAACCAGGGATGCACGGGGGTGACGGGCCGACGCGCCTGACCTGCCACACAAAGACGCGGAGGGTGGACAGGCAGAGGCTGCTGTGGCGAAGAGAGTGACTCGTTCTGTGTCATCGGATCCTTCTTGAGATTGACGCTCAACGAAGACTTGCCCGACAGCCCGGATTCAGAGCAGTTCGGCCCGCACCAGCGGAAACCGCGCTCTGTCAGGGCACGCAGAAGACACCGCGAAATTCGATGAACAAACTCGCCATCGCCTGGCGAAGGTCGAAGGGGCCGACGGGCGACCCCCTCACCACGGGGATGTCAGCTCTGCTGCGCCTCGGTGGGCTTCACGTAGACCGTGCCCCCGGTCGGCATCCGCCTGAACCACGAAACTGGGGTGACCGGCTGGCCGATCACCGGGCCCACTCCGCTGACGGGGTGGGAAACAGGAACGCCCGCGTTCTGCGGGAACTGCGGCAGGCGTTGAGGCTGGTTCGGGGTGGTCATGGTTCCTTCTCGGGAGGCGACTTAATGTGCTTGGTCGGACAGCCCGACGAGCGACGAACTCCGAAGCGAACCGAGTGCCTTTCTCAGCCGGGCCGACGCTGTCACGTGGTCGACCAGCCATTCCTCGGCTGCCCGGGCGAGTATCCACCCGAACGTTTTCGGCGTTCTATCGTTACGCCACTGGCCCAGAGTCCAGCTCGCGTCCTCGTCCAGCCAGAAGACTTCAGGGGGTTGTGCCGCCCTGCCCACGACCACACGCCCTGTCGCCGCGCGCTTGTAACGCACGTCCGGGAGCAGATGGAAATGGCAGTCCTCTGAAATGTCGAGGGACAGTGTGACATCGTCCACTTGAGACCGCGCGGCCGCCTCACCGGTGGGTTCATCCTTGTCGCCCATCAGGGCGTGCAGGAGCCAGCGTGCGTCTTCAAGCAGGTCGTTCTCATGTGCGAGCAGCCACTGGCCGATCTCGTCAGCCCGCTCTCTTGCTTTCGACAGCAATGAATCCTGGCCGAGTTGTTCGGTGCCAATTGAGGTGTAGAACTGCGCCAGGCAGCTGTAGGCGTGCCAAGCCGCGAACGTCTGTTCCAGTGGCCACCGCGCGTGCGACCACGAAGTCTCGAAATAATCCGCGTCCTCGGCCCGCGCGTCAAGAAAATCTTTCGCAATGGCGAAGTCGAAGAACTTTTCGTGCGCTCCTTCGTGGACCAACGCCTCCGCCACCTCGATCGGCAGCGAGGGTTCGTCGATCAACACGAGACCGGGCACGTACCTCGATGACGCGGAAACCACACCACCGGAGGTCTCCCGCTTGAGCACCGCGACCATCGACACGTGGGCGAGGAGGTCCTCCGCCATGTCCGGCGCGAGGGTGCGGAACAGTCGGACGCCTTCCGCCACGATCGTCATCGCGGTGCCGAACCTCTCGCCGTCCGCCTCGGTCAACGGCAGCGGCCGCACGCCCGGCGGGGCGACGATGCGCAAGGGCGCTTCGAGCAGCTCGGCGGCATCGCGGTCCGCGGCGACCGGCACGCCGGCATCGCGCACGCGCATCGCGGCGACCTCAGCCAGCCGCGCCGGGTCCAGATCGCCGTGCCCGGCGAGCACCCGGCCGATCTCGTAGCGGACGATCGGGTGATCCGCGAGGTTGTCCGACAACTCGGTTCCCGGAGTGAAGAGCTCCGCAGCCAGACGGTAGAGCGTGCGCCGCTCTTCGAGCAGTTCGGACGCAGGCGCCACTGCCGCATGCAGCACATGCGCGCCCGTGGTGGACGAACCCATCACCGAAGACCCCGTAATCACGTCCCCCGACGCCATGGAGTCAGTGGGCCCCACCACACCAGCGGGTCCCTGATGGCGGCAAAGCGTAAACCACGTGGTGATCTGCACAACACGGCATCCCCCAAAACGGCAGGCGGCCGGTTCGCACCTCGGATCAGGCGCGAGCCGGCCGCCGCATTCCCCTCGTTATCCGAACATGATGCTGGTGACGTTCACGAAGCCGACGACGGCCAGTGCGACGACCGAGACGGCGATCATCGTGATCACTGTGCGCCAGCCGATGGCGGTGACGGCGACTGCTACGGCGGCGGCGATTCCGAGTGCACTCCCTGCAGACATCTCGATTCCCTCCCGACTAGGCAAGTACGTGCTCCCAGGTGTGGGCGGTCCTGAGCGTCTTGCCTGATTACAGGGTCCCGCGTGGTCGGTTGTCTGTCAACGGTCGCCAGGTTGCCAGACAAGTTGCAACCGACAGGCAACAGGCCTAAGCTGGACCAATGCCCGCCGACGAAGCACATCTCGGCGAGAGCTGGGCGCTCTCGCCTGATTCGCGACGTCCACTTCCGGAGCTCATCGAGCAGAAGCTCCGGGAGCAGATCATCGGCGGCAGTCTCAAGGCGGGCGACCGCCTCCCCACCGAGCCGGAACTGGCCCGCAAGCTGGATGTCGCCCGGTCCTCGCTGCGTACAGCTCTGCAGCGGCTGCAGCTGCAGGGCATCGTCGAGGTGCGCCGCGGCCTCGGTTGGTACGTGCGCCGCACCGACCTGGCCGCCGTCGAGGAGCACCTGGAGGGCAGGCTCGCCGCCAGGCAGTTCTCCCAGACGGACCTGCTGGAAGTGCGCATCGCCCTGGAGACCACGGCCGCGTCGCTCGCGGCGGTCCGCGCCGGCGACGGTGAGCTGGACGAGCTCGCGAAGCTCAACCGCCGCTACCAGCGCGCACCGGTCGAGGACACGCAGGAGGTCATCGAGTCGGACGAGGAGTTCCACTCGACGCTGATCCGCGCGTCCCACAACGAGCTGCTGGAGCAGATGTACCAGGCGCTCGTGCCGGGCCTGCAGGACTGCAAGCGGCACGCGCACCCGTCTCGTGAGGTGCACAACCGTTCCGCGAACGAGCACGAGCAGATCGTCTGGTTCCTGCGCAGGCACGACGAGGTGGGTGCGAAGAGCGCCATGACCACGCACCTGCTGGGTCTGTACAACGACGTCGCGTCCGACGACACGCAGCCGCGAGCCACCCTCAGCACGTACGTAGGGGTGTCAGACAACCCGATCTGGGGCAAGGGCCGCTAGGTTCTCCGTGTTCGTCCTGCACCGAAAGGGTCTGGCGCCAATCCCTCGGTACTCCCACCATGTATGGAACAACCGGGTGGAGTGAGGGGGCGGCGACCAGGTGGTGGCGGCGCGCAGGCACAAACAAGCGCTGGCCGTCGCGGTTCTGCTGCTGGTCGTGGCGGCCGTTGACCTGACCGCGGTCCTGCTGTGGCAACCCACGACCCGAAGCGTGCTGCACGACGTGCTGGTGGTGCTGTGGCCGTTGCCCGCGCTGGCAGGTTTCCTGCTGGGCTCCTACGAATTGTTCCTGCACCAGCGACTGGTGAGCGAGATGGGCCGCATCTCCGGCCCCGGCATCGTCGAGCACCTGTTGCCGAGCGAGGTGCTGCGGACGTTCCTGTCGCGGATCTACGGCACCGGCCAGCAGAACGACGACGTGGTGTCCGGCGTGCTCGGCGGCAGCGGCATGCGCCCCAAGGGCGACGACCTGACGATCAGCACGCGCACCACCGTCCGCCTCGAACTGCAGGGCGTGGACACGAAGACCTACCACCTGACCACGACGCAGAGCCACATGTTCCGGCACAGCGTCCCCGTGGACCGGTTCGTCATCTTCGCCACCAGCAACGCCACTCTGCGCGACACGATCAGCGCCGCGTGCCGGTTCCCGTTGTTCGAGCTCTACTTCATGCCGGACGCGTCACTGTTCCTCGACTCGGTCGACGACATCTGCGACTCGACGAAGATCACCATCGACTACCTCGACCACGACGGCCAGCGCCGGTCCGCGGAGCCGAGCCAGATCCCGCCGATCGAGGTGAAGTTCGACCAGTGGGCGAACTACCTGACCTTCTTCCGCGAGGCGATGCCACCGCTGCCGAAGCTCAGCCCCCTCGACCACATGAGCGACCTGCGCATCCTGGAGTGCGACCTCAGCGGCATCGCCGACGACCACATCGTCCGCGCCATTCTCGGCCTCACCGTCTCGTCGCGGACCTTGCAGCGCACCAACGACGGCTTCGCGTACTGGCAGTCACCCTATCCGTCCTATGTGGACACCATAAGCTTCGACGCGACGGAGCTCGCCGTCGACCACTCCCCCGGCCACGAGTTCCGGATCATGCCGTTCACGTTCCGGTCCGGCACCGAGGCGGCGCAGTGGCTGCGGGCCGACCAACTGGGTGACCTGGATGTGCGGTCGTGGATGCTGCCTGGGCACGGGGTGGCGTTGCTGTGGCGGGAACAGCGCCGCTGAGTCACCACACCGCGATCACGCCCTGACCCTGCACCACCCACCGGTCAGGGCTCAGGGCGAGATGGCCGTCGCCGACGTCGCGCATCAGCGAGCCGACACCGCCGAGAAACTCCTGCACGTGCACCTCCCGTTCCGGTTCCAGCACCGCCCGGACGTCCACCGTGAGGGTGCGCAGAAACATCGGCCGGTCAGCGAACCAGTAGATGAAGTGCTCGGACAGCGCCTGCGACCACCGGGTGTGCACGCTGAGCCGCACTCGTTCGCTGCTCTCCTGGCTGAGATCCGCGACGAAAAGGGCGATGTCAGCCAGCGCGATCTTGACCGGCGGCGAGATGTACCTCGTCAGTTCGCCTGGGAGCACTGTGCGGAAGTCGACCTTCTTGAGGCTGCCCTGCTGTCGCTCCACGTAGCACTCCAACCGGTCTCCATACGCTTTCACCGCCTCGGGAAACGGTGTGGAACGCGGCAAGGCGGTGGCGTCGAGCAGCTGAGGGCAGGCTGCAGACAACGTCGCGGCGTGCTTCGGCGATGTGGTGGCTGCGATCAGAATAGGACCGCGTGACGTGGTGAAGTCGAAGCGGTGGCTGATGAGCAGGGTGTCTCCGGCTCCGCGCTCGGCCCGCATCATGACGGAAACGTCGTGGTGAGCTGGTTTCGGCGACAGCATCAGCGACACGAACGACGACTTGTCCCGCGACTGCGGAATGTGCCGATCCAATGCCGTTGTGACGAGTTCTTCCGGCGGTGTCGCGTCGAGTACGAGCTTTCGGGTGGACGACGCCGACGCTGAGCGGGACTCCTCCCGCATGGCATCGAGTTTGTGGTCGATGTCCCGGAGCAGCTCAGCCTGTCCCCTGGTGCGCGCCCACTCGAAGTACAGTGAGATCAACAGCACCAGCACCAGGTCTTTGGTGACCGAACTGAGGCTTCGACCAACGGCGTCGCCCGCCTCGGGGTTGAGCACCGCAGACATGAAGATCTTCGGCGCTGGCGTGTTCACCAGCACGATGGCCGCGATCAGGCCGCCGAAGTAGATCAGCAGGCGCGGCCGCACGCGGACTCAGTCCGCGGGACGTGCGTAAACGGTTCCGCCGCCGTTCGGCATCCTGCGGAACCAGTCGACCTCGGTCACCGGCTGACCTGGCGCCTGTGGCGCCGGCGGCACGGATGGCGGCACCGGCTCAGGCATGGCCGGTACCTGGTGGGAGCTCATGGGTGTCTCCTCCCCTTGCCAGCTCATTGGAGCGTATCCGCGCAGCGGCCATCCGGGCGACGACCAGGCGGGTGGAGCGGCGCTGCAAGCGAGCGCAAGAACTTGCGTACACTTGCGTCATGACGCAACGGAGGCTGGCCGAGGTCGCGGCCAAGGTCGGGGTCAGCGAGGCCACCGTCAGCCGGGTGCTGAACGGCAAGCCGGGCGTCTCGGACGCCACGCGCAGTGCCGTGCTCACGGCGCTTGACGTGCTGGGTTACGAGCGGCCGACGCAACTCAGGGGTGAGCGCGCGAGGCTGGTCGGGCTGGTGTTGCCCGAGCTGCAGAACCCGATCTTTCCCGCGTTCGCGGACGTCGTGGGCAACGCGTTGGCGCAAAGGGGCTTCACGCCGGTGTTGTGCACCAGAACGGCTGGTGGCGTTACGGAGGCGGAGTACCTCGAGCTGCTGTTGGAGCAGCACGTCAGCGGGATCGTGTTCGCTGGCGGGCTGTATGCGCAGAAGGACGCCAGCCACGGGCACTACCAGCAGATGATGAGCAGGAAGTTGCCGGCGGTGCTGGTCAACGCGGCCATCGACGACCTGGCGTTTCCGCGGGTTTCGTGTGACGACGCGGTGGCGGTGGAGCAGGCGTACGGGCACCTGGTCTCGTTGGGGCACAAGAGGATCGGGGCCGTGCTCGGGCCGCCGGATCACGTGCCCAGCCTGCGCAAGCAGCAGGCCATCGACAGGTGTGGCGGGGCTGATGTCGAGCACGCCATGTTCAGTCTCGAAGGTGGGCAGGCGGCGGCCACCAAGCTCGTGCAGCGCGGGGTCACGGCGATCATCTGTGCCAGCGATCCGCTTGCTCTCGGGGCGATCCGGGCTGTGCGGCGGGCCGGGTTGGACGTGCCGCAGGACGTGTCGATCATCGGGTATGACGATTCGGCGTTCATGACCTGCACTGATCCGCCGCTGACGACCGTTCGCCAACCCATTGAGGCGATGGGGCGGGCTGCGGTTGAGCTGCTGGCGAACCAGATCTCCGGCAAGGCCGTGGCGCCGGACGAGTTGTTGTTCGAGCCCGAGTTGGTGGTGAGGGCGTCCAGCGGACCCGTCAGATAGCAGTCGGCTTCTTGCGAGTTTTCGTCTAGATATTGCGTCAGGATGTAACGACGACTTATGGTCGCCGTCACATCGACGCGCTCGCGAGAAGGGCGGCCCCACCATGAAGAAGTCCGCTGCCGTGCTGCTGGGCTGTGTTCTGGTCGCTGGTTGTGGGAGCGGTTCCACGAACGAACCGGGCGGCAAGGTCGTCATCAACATCAACGGCCAGCCACCGCAGACCCAGGCGTTCGACCGCAAGGTCTTCGACGAGGACGTGGCGGAGTTCGAGCGGCAGAACCAGGACATCGACCTCGTGCCGCACGAGGGGTTCATGGACCCGAAGACGTTCTCCGCCAAGCTCGCGGGCGGGCAGCTGGAGGACGTCTTCTACGTCTACTTCACCGACCCGGCGGCGCTCATCGCCCGCAAACAAGCCGCTGACCTGACCAACTACGTGAAGGATGTCCCGCACTACGGCGACCTCAAGCAGGAGCTCAAGGACGTCTTCACGGTCGACGGCAAGGTCTACGGGCTGCCCACCGCCAACTACACGATGGGCCTGCTCTACAGCCGCACCAACTTCACCAAGGCCGGCCTGAACCCCGACCAGCCGCCGAAGACGTGGGACGAGGTCAGAGCGGCGGCCAAGAAGCTCAAGGACGCCGGCGTCACCGGGTTCGCCGAGTACAGCAAGAGCAACCAGGGCGGCTGGCACTTCACGGCGTGGATCAAGTCCGTCGGCGGTGACGTCGCGAAGGAGGACGGCGCGAGCTACAAGGCCGACTTCAACAACGACAAGGGCAAGGAAGTCCTGCGGCGACTCAAGGAGATGCGCTGGGACGACAACTCCATGGGCGACAAGCAGCTCCTGGAGATCGGCGATGTGCAGAACATGATGGGCGCGGGCCAGCTCGGCATGTACATCGCCGCGCCGGACAACGTCGCCGCGATCGTCAACCAGTTCAAGGGCAAGTACGACGACTACGGGCTCGCCGCGATGCCGGGGCAGCAGGGCACGTTGCTCGGCGGCGAGGGATACATGATCAACCCCAAGGCCACGCCGGAGAAGATCAAGGCCGGCCTCAAGTGGATCCAGTGGAAGTACCTGAACCCGGACCGGCTCGAGCAGAACCTGCAGAAGTACAAGGACCGCGGCCAGCCCGTCGGCCTGCCGATCCCGCCGATCGCCGACGTCTGGACCGGTGCGCCGCGCAAGCAGCAGGAAGAGCTCAAGGGCAAGTTCGCCACCATGCCCGTGCAGAACTTCCAGGCCTATGTGGACGGTGCGGAGCAGACCAAGGGGTCGCTGGAACCGCCGCAGGCGCAGCAGGTCTACGCGATCCTGGACAGCGTCGTGCAGGCGACGTTGACGAACAAGGACGCTGACCACGCGGCGTTGCTCAAGGACGCGGAGACCAAGGTCAACGCCGTGCTGGCCCAGGTGAAGTAGGTGCGGCGCCACGTCACCGCGTACGGCTTTCTCAGTGCCGCGCTGGTCGTCTTCGCGGTGTTCTCCTGGTGGCCCATCGTGCGCGGGGTGGTCCTGAGCTTCCAGCAGGTCAACTTCGTCACCAGCCCCGACTGGGTCGGCTGGGAGAACTTCGAACGGCTCTTCGCGGACCCGCTGTTCGTGGTGGCGTGGCGCAACACGGCGTACTTCACCGTCCTCGCGCTGCTCATCGGTTTCGGTGTCCCGTTCGTCACCGCCGTGGTGCTCAACGAACTGCGGCACGCCAAGGGCTACTTCCGGCTGCTGGTCTACCTGCCGGTGATGCTGCCGCCAGTCGTCACGGCCCTGCTGTGGAAGTGGTTCTACGACCCGGGACCAGGCCTGTTCAACTCCGTCCTCAGAGGACTTGGCCTGCCCACAGGTCAATGGCTCGACTCCAGCAGCACCAGCATGATCAGCCTCGTCCTGGTGATCACGTGGGCGAACATGGGCAGTGCCACGCTGATCTACCTGGCCGCGCTGCAGACCATCCCCGGCGACCTGTACGAGGCCGCGGACCTGGACGGCGCCGGACTGCTCAAGAAGATCTGGCACGTCACGATCCCGCAGACCAAGTTCGTGATCCTGATGCTGTTGCTGCTGCAGGTCGTCGCGACCATGCAGATCTTCACCGAACCGTTCGTCATGACCGGCGGCGGCCCGGAGGAGTCCACGGTCACCGTGCTGCTCCTGCTCTACCGGTATGCCTTCTACTACAACGACTTCGGCACCGCGAGCGCGTTGAGCCTGATTCTCTTCGCGGTGCTGGGCGTCTTCTCCTTCCTCTACCTCAAGATCACCAGGAAGGCGGACGCATGAGAACCCTCACCAAACCGGGTAGCAAGCTCTACTGGGTGGTGCTCACGGCAACGCTGATCCTGTTCACGGCGGCGTTCCTGCTACCGCTGGTGTGGGTGCTGCTCGGCGCGTTCAAGCCACCGGCCGAGCTCGCGCAGCAACCGCCGACGATCCTGCCGCAGACGTGGGAGCCGGACGCGTACGTCAACGCCTGGAACTACATGAACCTCGGCCGGTTCTTCCTCAACACGTTCGTCGTCGCGATCGGCGCGTGGGCCGTGCAGATGGCCGTGATCGTCCCCGCGGCGTACGCGCTCTCCAAGCTGCGTCCGATCTTCGGCAACGTGATCATGGGCCTGATGCTGGCCACGCTGATGCTGCCGTCGACGGCGGTGCTGGTCCCGGTCTACCTCACGCTCACCGATCTCGACCTGCTCAACAACCCGGCGGGCATCTGGCTGCCGGCTGCTGCCAACGCGCTGAACGTCTACCTGCTCAAACGCTTCTTCGACCAGATCCCGGAAGAACTGCTGGAAGCGGCCAGGATCGACGGCGCGAACACCTGGACGACGCTCACCAGGATCGTGCTGCCGATCTCGCGGCCCATCCTCGCCGTCGTCTCGATCTTCGCGGTCGTCGCGGCCTGGAAGGACTTCATCTGGCCGCTGCTCGTGTTCCCCGACCCGGCGAAGCAGACGCTCAGCGTGGCGCTGCAGCGCTTCGCCCCCGACACCCCGATCAACCTCCTGCTCGCGGGCCTCGTGCTGGCGAGCCTGCCGATGGTCGCGCTGTTCCTCGCGTTCCAGCGGCACATCCTCGCGGGGCTCACCGCGGGCGGCGTGAAAGGCTGAAAGGACACCAGATGAGTTGGTGGCGCAACGCATCCATCTACCAGGTCTACCTGCGCAGCTTCGCGGACGGCAACGGAGACGGCATCGGCGACCTGGCCGGCCTCCGCGCCAAGCTCCAGCACATCGCAAGCCTCGGCTTCGACGCGATCTGGCTCAACCCGTGGTACCCGAGCCCACTCGCCGACGGCGGTTACGACGTGGCGGACTACCGCGACATCGAGCCCGTGTTCGGGTCGCTCGCCGACGCCGAGAAGCTCATCGCGGACGCGCACGGGCTCGGCATCAGGATCATCATCGACCTCGTCCCGAACCACTGCAGCGACCAGCACCCGTGGTTCAAGGAAGGACTGTGGGATCGCTTCCACATCCGGGACACCGAGGACCTCCCCAACGACTGGAAGTCGCGCTTCGGCGGCCCTGCCTGGAGCAAGCTCCCGGACGGACGCTGGTACCTGCACCTCTACGCCGCCGAGCAGCCCGACTTCAACTGGGAGAACCCGGCCGTCGAGGACGAGTTCGAGGACATCCTGCGGTTCTGGCTCGACCGCGGCGTCGACGGGTTCCGCATCGACGTGGCGGACGGTCTGGTCAAGGACTTCTCGAAACCCGACGCCGACCAGCCGTACTCCGACCAGGACGGCGTGCACGAGATCTACCGCAGCTGGCGCAAGATCGTCGACGAGTACGACGGCGACAGGATTCTGGTCGGCGAGATGTGGCTGCCGGACCCGCTCAGGTTCGCCCAGTACCTGCGGCCGGACGAGATGCACAGCGCGTTCAACTTCGACTTCCTGTGCTGTCCCTGGAATGCGCAGGAGCTCCGCCAGGTCGTCGACGACACGCTCGCCGCGCACGAACCCGTTGGCGCGCCACCGACCTGGGTGCTCTCCAACCACGACGTGACCCGGCACGTGACCCGGTACGGCCGCGAGAAGACGGGGTTCTCCTTCGCGGACCGGCAACACGGCGCCCCGACCGACTTCGAGCTCGGCACACGCAGGGCCCGCGCGGCGATAATGCTCACCGCCGCGTTGCCCGGCGGCGTGTACGTCTACCAGGGCGAGGAACTGGGCCTCTGGGAGGTCGAGGACCTGCCGGACGAGCTGCGCGAGGACCCGGTCTGGCACCGCTCCGGCTTCACCGACCGAGGCCGCGACGGCTGCCGCGTGCCACTCCCCTGGTCCGCTGAGGACGGTCCCAGTTGGTTGCCACAGCCCGAAAACTGGCAGCAGTTCTCGGTAGCGGCCCAGAGCGGCGACCCTGAATCGATGCTCGAGCTGTACCGCCAGGTCTTCGCACAACGCCGCGCGATCACCGGTGACCTGAAGTGGCTGGACCTGGGCGAGAACGTGCTGGCGTTCAAGCGCGACAACCACACCTGTGTGGTCAACCTGTCCGGCGCACCGATCGATCTGCCCGCAACGCCAACGTTGTCAAGCATCCCGCTGGAGAACGGCCGACTGCCGCACGACGCCGCGGCCTGGCTGAGGTGAGACCTGGGCGTTGCTCCCGGCCCGGGGGGGACGGGGAGCAACGCCCATCACCGAGTCGCGTACGGCGAGTCGTCCACCTTGGCGGCCTCGGTGGGGAGGTTTTTGACCACACCCGTAGCTGTCGTGTTCACGGCACCGGTCGCGATGTTCTCGAACATCTCGGTGAACGGGCCCGATGCCTTGGGCATGACGCCCTTCAGCACTTCCTTGACCTTGTCCAGCGTCTTGAAGATCGTGTCGATGACCTTGGACAGGCCCCGGATCGTCTTGATGATCTTGTCGAGCCAGTCCGAGACCTTCTTGGCCCACTTCATGATCAGCCGGATGCCGTCGGCGATGATGCCCGGCGTCGCGAGCCCGACCGTCAGCAACGCCGCGGCCGCCCACCTGATCAACGCCTGCACCAGCTCCGACATCGCCATCGAGATCAAGTCGCGCACGATCGTGCGCACCGTCGCCACGGCCACGCCCGCACCGGTCAGTGCGGCGCCGACGCCCTCCGCGGCGATGCCCGCGGCCTTGACGCCCTGGGCTTCCAGCTTCGCCACCGGCGTGTAGGCGGAGATCGCGGCGCCCTGCCACTGCGCGGTGTCGGCGTCGACGACGCGCGCCATCTCCTCGCCGGCCTTCTTCAGGTGGTCGGCGACGTTGCCCCAGGTGGCGGCGTTCTGGTTGATCACGCCGGGGTTGCCGGCCAACGAGTCCAGCATCGACTTCAGCGGCTCGACGTGCTCGATGAACCACGAGAAGGCCGACGACAGCAGCGTGCCGAACGGGTCGGTGAGGAAGCCCAGCGCGTCGATGCCGGCGCCGAGGACGTTGATGCCCGCCTCTGCCCAGTCACCGCGCTGCACCGCGGACACGGCGTCCGCTGCGGGTTCGATCAGGTTGATGCCGGCGAGATCACCGGGAGCGTCGGGCGCCTTGGCCACCAACGGGTTCGGTGCGGTCATGAGCTCAGCTCCCCCAGCTTCTCGATGATCTTCTTGAGGCGGCCCTCGATGGCCTTGTCTGCGGCGTCGTAGACGTCCGCCATGCCGTTGACACCGTCCACAGTGGCGTCGACGACGGCGTGCGAGGCGCCGATGGCCGCCCGTCCCGCGGCCTCGACCGTGCCCATGATCGGCTCCAGCAACGGGCTGCAGAGGATGCCGTAGGCGTTGGCACCGTTGATCTGCGCCTGCCCGATGGCCTGCTGCGCCGTCTCGATCTGCCTGACGATGCCGTCCAGCCGCTTGGCGTGGTCGCGCATCGCCTGTGTGTGGACGTTGAACCCTCCAGCGGTCATCGAGATCACCAGCCCTTGTCGTCACGGGCGAAGTTGTGCCCGCCGAAGTCGTCGTCGTCAGGACCGGGAGACCGCCGCTGAACGGGCTCGTCGGGCTCGGGCTCGGGGAAGCGCTCGCGGTAGCCGCCCATCAGCGCGTCCATGGTCTGGGAGTCGCCGCCGATGATCGGCGCCATGACCTCCTGCATTCTGGCCGCGATCTGCGCCTGAGCGGTGCGCATCGCACCGAGGATCTCGGCTGACAGCTGCGCGGGCTGCTTGCGCAACGCCGCGTCGGTCAGGTCCAGTGCCGAGACGACACCGTTCTGGTCGACCGTGACGGACACCGAGCCGTCAGAAGAACGCTGGGTCACCTTGACCGCGTTCGCGACCTGCTTCATCTCGTCGGCCTGCTTGAGCTTGGCCTGGATCTGCTCGTTCCACTGACGCATCATCGCGTCCGGATCAGCTGCTGCCGGGTTCATCTACTCCCTCTCCTGTGCCTTCTTGCGACGGGAAGCGACCGTGCCCAGAACGGCCAGTGCCCCGATGCCACCGATCCCCAGGCCTCCGAGGGCCGAGCCGAGACCCAGCACCACGCTCGGTTCGAAATCGGCGCGGTACACCGGCGCGTTGTCAGGTCCGTTGCGGACCTTGCCCTCGCCCCGCTGCACCACGGGAACCTCGATGCCCTTGTCGGACGGGGTGAGTTGGCCCGGTTCGGCCGTCACCCGCGTCTGCCTCCCGCTCTCCCACTCGACGTCGGCCTGGCAGATCGACCAGTTGCCGAAACCGTGCCTGCTGACCGGTCCTCTGCTCGTGCAGTCGGCCACGCGTGCGACACCCCGGTCCGTGACGGGCCTGGTGTTCGTCCCCGCGGCGGGATCGAACTTCGTGAAACCGGTCATCCCCAGCAGGCAGCCGCACGCCAAGATCGCCAGGGCGAACAGGCCAGCGACCCACTTCATCCGTCTCATCCCCCTGTTCGACTTCGTACCGCTCCGTCCGGTTCCACCGAATTCAGCAGTCCACTGGAGGCCATCCGGGCACACCGACAGGGCGGTTCGGGCGTGCCCAGTCTGGTCGACCTGCGTGAACGGTGCGTCACACACGGCGAACCGGGCAGAAATCGGGCAGGATTTCACTCAGTTGTGGTACCGACCACAAAGTTTCGAGGGTGTTTCATCTATGCACGGCCCGAACGGGCAGCCAAAGAGCCGAGTGGGCAGGTGACATGCGAGCCGAGGAACGCAAACGGCGGATCCTGGCCAGGGCCCGCGCCGACGGTCGCGTCGACGTGGTGGAGATGGCGCAGGAACTGGCCGTGGCGCCCGAAACGGTCAGGCGCGACCTCCGCGTGCTCGACGAGCACGGCCTGGTGCGCCGCACGCACGGTGGCGGGATCCCGGTCGAGAGCGCCGGCTTCGAAACCGGGCTGCGGTTCCGCGCCGGGTCGCACGTGCCGGAGAAGCGGCGCATCGCGAAGGCCGCGGCCGAACGGATCGACGACGCCGAGACCGTGTTCATCGACGAGGGCTACACGCCGCAGCTCGTCGCGGAGGCGTTGCCCACCTCCAACCCGCTCACGATCATCACGGCGTCGCTGCCGACCGCCGCGGCGATGTCCGAACACCCGTCCTGCACGGTTCTGCTGCTGGGCGGCAGGGTTCGCGGCCACACACTGGCCACTGTGGACCACTGGACCACCAGGATGCTCGGCGAGATGGTGATCGACCTCGCCTACATCGGTGCGAACGGGATCTCCCGCGAGCACGGCCTGACGACGCCCGATCCTGCCGTCGGCGCGGTCAAGGCCAAGGCACTCAGCGTGTCGCGGCGGAAGATCTTCGTCGGCACGCACACGAAGTTCGGCGTCTCCAGCTTCCACCGGTTTGCCGAGGTCACCGACCTCGAAGCGATCGTCACCGATTCGGGCCTCTCCGCCCACGAGGCCCACCGGTACACCCTGCTCGGGCCCAAAGTGCTCAGGGCCTGAGCACTTTTCAGCCGGCCCCAAAACCCGCCCCCCGAAATTTTTGCCGGGCCTGTCCTCAGCGTGCCCGGAAACCTTCCCCCCGGAGGAAAGACGATGTTGTCGTTCCGCACACCCCTTCGCTCATTCGGGGCCGCCACCGGCCTGGCTAGCGCTGTGTTGCTCCTGGCTTCCGCCTGCGCGGGCGCTGGAGGTGGCGGGGGCAGCGGCTCCGACTCCGTGAACGTCCTGATGGTCAACAACCCGCAGATGCAGGACCTGCAGAAGCTGACCGCCGACAACTTCACCAAGGACACCGGCATCAAGGTGAACTTCACCGTGCTGCCCGAGAACGACGTCCGCGACAAGATCAGCCAGGACTTCTCCAGCCAGGCCGGGCAGTACGACGTCGCCACGATCTCCAACTACGAGACGCCGATGTACGCCAAGAACGGCTGGCTCGCGCCGATGGACGACTTCGTGGCCAAGGACAGCGCGTTCGACCAGGCCGACATCCTGCCGCCGATCAAGCAGTCGCTGACCGCCGCGGACGGCAAGGTGTACGCGCAGCCGTTCTACGGCGAGTCGTCGTTCCTCATGTACCGCAAGGACATCTTCCAGGCGAAGGGTGTGACGCTGCCGGACAAGCCGACCTGGCAGCAGGTGGCCGACGCCGCCGCGAAGGTCGCCACGCCCGAGGTCCGCGGCATCTGCCTGCGCGGCCAGCCGGGCTGGGGCCAGGTCATGGCGCCGCTGACGACGGTCGTGAACACCTTCGGCGGCACGTGGTTCACCAAGGACTGGCAGGCGCAGGTGAACGCGCCGGAGTTCAAGGAGGCCACCAAGTTCTACGTCGACCTCGTCCGCAACCACGGTGAGGCGGGCGCTCCGCAGGCCGGGTTCGCCGAGTGCCTCAACAACATGACGCAGGGCAAGGTCGCGATGTGGTACGACGCCACCGTCGCCGCCGGTCTGCTCGAGGCCAACGACTCGCCGGTCAAGGGCAAGCTCGGCTTCACCCAGGCGCCGGTCGTGAAGACCGACAGCTCCGGCTGGCTCTACACCTGGGCGTTCGGCATCCAGAAGGCGTCGAAGAAGCAGGACGCGGCCTGGAAGTTCATCTCGTGGGCGTCCGGCAAGGGCTACGAGGAACTGGTCGGCAAGAACCTCGGCTGGTCGAAGGTCCCGGACGGCAAGCGCTCCTCGACCTACCAGCGCGCCGAGTACAAGCAGTCCTCCGGCACGTTCTCCGCGCAGGCAGAGGCCGCGATCAAGGGCGCGAAGCCGCTCGACCCCGGTGTGCAGCCGCGGCCGGCGCCGGGCATCCAGTTCGTCGGCATCCCCGAGTTCACCGACCTCGGCACCCAGGTGTCGCAGCAGATCAGCTCGGCGATCGCGGGCGCGGTGTCGGTGGACGACGCGCTGAACAACGGCCAGGGACTCGCGGAGAAGGTCGCCGCGAAGTACAAGGGGCAGTGACATGGCGGTCTTGACGCAGGAAGAGCGGTCGGTTGTGGACCGGCCGCCTCCCGTCCCCCGCAAGAGCTATCCGAAGTGGGCGCGGCGAGCGCCGTTGCTGCCCGCGCTCATCTTCCTGATCGTCGTGACGCAGCTGCCGTTCGTGGCGACGCTGGTCATCTCGTTCATGAAGTGGAACTCGCTCGACCCCACCAACCGCGGGTTCGCCGGGTTCGACAACTACGTCAACGTCTTCACCGACCCCGACCTGCGCTCTTCGGTGGTCAACACGATCGTGCTCACGGCGTCGGTCGTGCTGATCAGCCTGGTCCTCGGGCTGGGGCTGGCGTTGTTGCTGGACAAGAAGTTCCGGGGCCGCGGGTTCGTGCGCACCATGCTCATCGCGCCGTTCCTCGTGGTTCCGGTGGCGGCGGCGCTGATCTGGAAGCACGTGCTCTACAACCCGGAGTACGGACTGTTCAACGGCATCCTGAACTTGCTGGGCTTCTCGGCGCAGCCGGACTGGATCAGCTCGATGCCCATGAGCGCGGTCGTGCTGTCGCTGGTGTGGCAGTGGACGCCGTTCATGATGCTGATCCTGTTGGCAGGACTGCAGTCGAAGCCCATCGAACCCGTTGAGGCGGCGACGATCGACGGCGCGTCGCCGTTCCAGATCTTCCGCTACCTGACGTTCCCGCACCTGCGCCAGTACCTGGAGCTCGGCGGGCTGCTCGGGTCGATCTACATCGTGCAGAACTTCGACGCGGTCTTCACGATCACGTCCGGTGGGCTGGGCACGGCGAACCTGCCGTACATGATCTACCAGACCTTCTACCAGGCCCACGAGTACGGCGAGGCGTCCGCGGCCGGCGTGATCGTGGTCGCCGGGTCGATCGTCATCGCGACGTTCGCGCTGCGCACGGTGTCCTCGCTGTTCAAGGAGGAGGCACGATGAGCAGGGTTTGGGGTGTCCTCGCGTGGTTCGCGGGCATCGTGTTCTTCGCTCCGGTGGCCTGGATGTTCCTGACGTCGCTGCACAGCGAGACGGACGCGGCCACGAACCCGCCTTCTGTCGCGGCGCCGTTGACGTTGGACGGTTACGCGGAGTTCTTCGACGGTGGTGCGTGGCCGCCGTTGCTCAACTCGTTCTCGGCGTCCATCGGGTCGACGATCATCGTGCTGCTGCTGGCGATTCCGGCCGCGTACGCGTTGTCGATCAAGCCGGTCGAGAAGTGGACCGACGTCCTGTTCTTCTTCCTGTCCACCAAGATGATGCCGGTCGTCGCGGCGCTGCTGCCGATCTACCTGATCGCGCAGTTCTCCGGGATGCTCGACAACATCTCGTTCCTGACCCTGCTGTACTGCTCGATGAACCTGCCGATCGCGGTGTGGCTGATGCGGTCGTTCCTGTCCGAGGTGCCGCGCGAGATCCTCGAGGCGGCGTCGATCGACGGGGCCGGGCTGATCACGATCCTGCGCCGGGTGGTGGCACCGATCGCCATGCCGGGCATCGCCGCGACGGCGTTGATCTGCTTCATCTTCAGCTGGAACGAGCTGTTGTTCGCGCGGGTGCTGACCGGTGTCGTGGCCGGTACCGCGCCCGTGTACCTGACCGGGTTCGTCACGTCGCAGGGTCTGTTCCTGGCCAAGGTCTGTGCTGCGGCCGTCGTTGTTTCTCTGCCGGTGCTGATCGCCGGGTTCGCTGCCCAGGACAAGCTGGTCCAGGGCCTGTCGTTGGGAGCAGTCAAGTGAAAGCAGCGGTCATCACCGGCGTCGGGTCCGTCGAAGTGACCACTGTGGACGATCCGAAGTGCGGACCGCGCCAGGTCGTCGTCGACGTGGCCGCCTGCGGGTTGTGCGGGACAGACCTGCACATCCTGCAGGGTGAGTTCGCGCCCACCCTGCCGGTCGTGCCGGGCCACGAGTTCGCGGGCACGGTCGTGGAGATCGGGTCGCAGGTGAACGAGGTGCGGGTCGGCGACCGCGTGGCCGTCGACCCGTCGCTCTACTGCTACGAGTGCCGGATGTGCCGTGCGGGCAAGAACAACCTGTGCGAGCGGTGGGCGGCGATCGGAGTGACGACCTCGGGCGGTGCCGCGGAGTTCGCGGTGGCGCCCGTGGCGAACTGCGTGAAGCTGCCCGACCACGTGCGGACCGAGGACGCGGCGTTGATCGAGCCGTTGTCGTGTGCGGTGCGCGGGTACGACGTGTTGCGGTCGCAGATGGCGTCCCGCGTGCTGATCTACGGCTCCGGGACCATGGGGCTGATGATGTTGCAGCTCGGGAAGCTGACCGGGGCGTCGTCGATCGAGGTCGTCGATCTCAACGCGGAACGGCTGGAGACGGCGGTCAAGCTGGGGGTCAGCGCGGTGGCGGGCTCGGCGAACGAGCTGGACCGGCCGGAGGGCTGGGACGTCGTCATCGACGCCACCGGCAACGAGAAGGCGATCCAGGACGGCCTCGGCCGGGTCGCGAAGGGCGGCACTTTCCTCCAGTTCGGCGTGTCCGACTACTCCGCGCGGGTCACCATCGAGCCGTACAAGATCTACAACCAGGAGATCACCATCACCGGCTCGATGGCGGTGCTGCACTCGTTCGAACGGGCGGCAGACCTGTTCGCGACCGGAGTGCTGGACCCCGAGATCTTCATCAGTGACAGGGTGCCGCTGGACGACTACGCGGGGGCGTTGGACCAGTTCAAGGCCGGTAAGGGACGCAAGATCCAGGTCCTGCCGTGAAGTAGGCGCAAATGTTCGTGAGCACTCGTGTATCCAGTCGAGTGCTCACGACTCCTTCCAGACATGTCGAAGTCCGGGCAAAAGGTAGTACCGCCGTACTTTTCGCACATGTCCGACGAAGAGCTCCTGTCGTGGTACGCGGAGCTTCAGGCGCGGGCGATGAACCCGCAGTCTGGGGACGTCGATTTCAACCACGTCCACCAGGCCGCCAAGCCGATGTCCGTTGAGGACCTGCGTCACCGGATCATGACGTTCCAGGGCTGGCCCGGTGCCAGTGGTGGCATCACCACCCTCGACGACGGTTCGCCGTTCCACGACCTGTGGCACTGGCTCAACGACTGACCCGGGCGGAGGTAGTCCTCGCTCGGGTCATCGGCGCGCTGGTGGCCGCGTGTGTGCTCTTCGCCGTCGTGCACACCGCGGTCACCGGCGCGATTTCGCATCCGCGGAACTGGCTGATCGCAATCGCCTTCACACTGCTCGGTGTGCGGGTGATCGGGCATGTCCGCGGGTCGTCCGTGGGGTGGTTGTTGCTGGTCATGGGCGTGTTCGGCGGCATCGCCGTCGCGGTCGCCGGCCAGCCGGCCGATCATCCAGCCCGATGGGTCGAGGAGTGGGTCTGGTGGCCGACCTACGCGCTGCTGCCCGCCGTCGCACTGGTTTTCCCCAACGGCAGGCCGTTGAGCAACCGGTGGTGGGTCGCCATTGGGGTGTCGTTGCTGGGTGCTGTTCTCGGCACGGCCGGGCTCGCCTGGGGATCGTGGGCTGATCCGGCGGGCTTCCACCGCGGTGGTGGTCCCGCCGCCGCGAAGACGATCACCGCGATCGCCGTGGTCACGGCCGGGATCGCGGTCGTCGCGGCGGTCGTGTCGCTGGTGCTGAGGTGGCGCAAGGCCGAGGGTGACGAACGGCGGCTGCTGGTGTGGGCGGTCGCGTTGCTGGCACTGGCCGTTGCCGCGACCGTGCTGGAGACGACGGACGGGCACGTCGCCTGGGTCGTCGGTGTGCTCGCGTTTCCGGCTGCCGCGGTCATCGCGATCGTGCGATACGGCTTGTACGACATCAGCCTGCTGATTCACCGGTCGTTGCTCTACGGCTCGTTGACCGTGGTGCTGCTGTTGGTCTACATGGGCGCCATGCTCGCGGGTGGGCGGCTGTTCGCGGCCGACGCCGAAGTCATCGGGGTGGTGGCGGCAGGGCTGGTGTTCGCGCCGATCCGCAGCTGGGTGCAGCGCAAGCTCGACCTGTGGCTGTTCGGTGTGCGAGCGGATCCGTATGTCGCTTTGTCGACTTTGAGCGAGAAGCTCGAGCGGTCGCAGGACGTGCTGCCGACGGTGGCCGCGACCGTGGCCGCGTCGTTGAAGCTGCCGTACGTGGCGATTCGCGGCGGGTCGGTGCTGGCCGAGCACGGACGCAGTCGCGGGTGGCCGCAACTGCGCTTCCCCATGACGTACCGGGGTGCGCTGGTCGGCGACCTCGTCGTCGAGCCGCGTGCGCCGGACGAGCGGTTGAGCGATCGCGAGCTGAGTCTGCTCGTGGACCTCGCCCGGTCGACCGCTCCGGCCGCGCAGTCGATCAAGCTGACCGCCGATCTGCAGCTCGCGCGGGAACGGTTGGTGCGTGCACGCGAAGAAGAACGGCTGCGGCTCCGGCGCGACCTGCACGACGGAGTTGGACCGGCGTTGGTCGGGATTCGGTTGCAGCTCAAGGCTTTGCGCCGGTCGTTGGGCGACGTGCTGGACCCGGTGCTGGGTGATGTCGACTCGACCGCCGGTGAGGTGCGGCGGCTCGTGGACGGGCTGCGGCCGCCGATCCTGGACCAAGGGCTGGCGCTGGCCGTACGGGACGAAGCCGCGCGGTTCAACGGCGAGCTGACGGTGCGCGTCGAGGCCGAGGAGATCGACGGGCTGTCCGCGGCCGTGGAAGTCGCGGCCTACCGGATCGTCGCGGAGGCGTTGACCAACACCGCGCGCCACTCCGGTGCTTCGACTTGCGTGATCAGTGTGCGCACGGACGGGGACCTGGTCGTGGAGATCGTGGACGACGGGCGCGGGGTGGCGCCGGACGCACGGCCTGGAGTCGGGCTCGACTCGATGCGAGAACGCTGCGCGGAGCTGGGTGGATCGTGCACAGTGGGACCAGCGCAACCACACGGGACGAGGGTGGTGGCGCGGATTCCCCTGGAGGCCCAGTGACGCGGGTTGTGATCGCCGACGACCATCCGGTGTTCCGGCGCGGGCTCAAGGCGTTGCTGGACGGCGAGGACGGGCTTTCCGTGGTCGGTGAGGCCGCGGACGGGCTCGAGGCCGTGAAGGTCGTGCTGGACCTCGAGCCGGACGTCGTCGTGATGGACCTGCACATGCCAGGACTGGGTGGTGTCGACGCCGCCAAGCGGATCCTGGAGGTGCTGCCGTCGCTCGGTGTCCTCGTACTGACGATGCACGAGGACGACGAACTCGTGTTCGCGGCCATGAAGGCCGGGGCGCGCGGTTATCTGGTCAAGACGACCGACGACGACGAGATCGTGCGCGCGGTGCAGGCCATCGGTGCCGGTGAGGCGATCTTCAGCGCCACCATCGCGCAACGGATGATGGGCTACTTCACCGCGATCTCGTCGTCCAAGGCGGTGGTGTTCCCGCAGCTCACCGACCGCGAACGGGACGTGCTGGAGCTGATGGCGTCCGGCCTGGACAACACCTCGATCGCGCACAATCTCTCGCTGTCCGGCAAGACCGTGCGCAACCGGGTGTCGGCGATCTTCACCAAGCTGCAGGTGGCCGACCGCGCGCAGGCCATCGTGCGGGCCCGTGAGGCGGGACTCGGAAGTCCCTCCCAAGACGGGACACCGGTCACCTGACAGCGGGACTGGTCCCTCGTTTGGATCGGCGTCATCCGCCGAGCTTCAGGGGGCTTGAACCGCATGGACATCACTTGGGACGTCGCACACGCGCGGCTGAGTCACGAGCGAATGCTGCACATCGCTCGGGCGCTCATCTCGATGCGACCGGAGACCGTCACGCTGGGCGGAGGGGAGCCCCTCGGCGTGCCGGGTCTGTTCGAGATCGTCGAGAAGTTCCGCGCCGCCGGCATCGACGTCGTGCTGCGCACTTCCGGCAAGTCGCTGCACCCGTCGATGGTGCGGACGTTGCTGGTCTCGTGCACGCGCATCGAGGTGTGCGCAATGGCGTTCACCCACGCCATGCACGCGTTGCACCTGCTCGACATCGGCGCCGCCAAGCTGGACCGGTACGCCGCGTTCGGGCTGGACGCGACCGGCATCCGGCGCGGCTTCGACCGGCTGGAGGAGTTCTGCGCCACCACCGCGTTCGAGCTGCCGCGGCTCGCGTTCATCGCGTTCAGCGAGTCGCTCGGGCCGGACCACGCGCAGTACCTGCAGTCGCTGGCGCCTCAGTCCGTCCGCGTGTCCGTGCAGACCGCCGACACGTCGGTCGTCAGAGCCAGTTGATCAGGGCGCGCCAGGCAGTCGTGGAGAACGCGAGAACGTCACCGCTCGCGTTCTTCGTGTCCCGGACGAGCGCGTCCTGGGCCAGCGACACCTCCACGCAGCTTTCAGGAGCGCCACCGTTGCTGTAGGTGCTCTTACGCCAGATCCGTTCCGCCGCCATGAGGGTCCTCTCGAAGTCCGCTGACGTACTCCGCCAACTTGCGCCTCGATTGTTCCGCATCCAGGGCCACGGCATCCAGCCGTTCGAAGAGCCGCCTGGTCCGCGCGACGGCGACGCTGTCCTGCGCCCACACCTGAGCCGTTTCGGTTTCGCTGTACACGACCGGAGCGGCCTTGCCGAACTCGTACAACGTGACCGGAGAGCGGAAAGAACAGATGCTCGCGGGCACGACCCTGAGGACGTGGGTGTTGAAGAGGAGACGCAGGTACTGGTCTTCGCGAATGCGGGCATCACCCCAACTGCATCCGCAAGGCCAGCTCGTGCACGAAGAACACGCACTCCGGCCGGTTCGGCCGCCTCATGATCGCTTGCCGGTCCATCCGTGCCTGGACGAGCCTCGCGATGTCCGCAGGTGCTTCGATGTGCGAGTCGACGAACAGCTGTCGTGCGTAATCCTCGGTCTGCATCAGGCCGTGCACGATCAGGACGTCGTACGAGAAGATCTTCGTGGCCATCGCCTCTGTCATCGCGAGTGTGCCCACGTTGTCCGACATCTGGGCGAAGTACAGATCGAAAGCGTTGTAGTAGCGCTTGCGGAACTCGTCGATGAAGTCGATGTCCTTGCCGCACGTCGCCAGGTACTGCACGACGTCGACATCGCTTGCGCGCACCTTGCCGAGCTCGATGTCGGAGATCTTGCTCGGGTCCCAGCCGAGTTGGACGGCCATCGTGCGGCCGTTGAACGTGGTGCACGACTCCCGCAGGCGGCGTAGCTCATCGCCGAGGTCCCGGCTGTACGGGGTGGAAATGATCGCGGTCATGCTCCTCGACGCTAGGGCTTGGATTTGATCCATGGAACGGGCTCGTTCGGGTGAAAACGCGCGTCCCAGCGCCCCGTGTCACCGCAGGTGGGACGCTGTCCCGCGTCCCACCGTCCCGAGAACCGCCCACGGACTTGCCGATCTCCCCCGCCTGCCCAGAACCTGATCCCAGCAGGGGATCACCGGACCGGGGAGGACGACATGAAGAAGAAACTGGTGGCGGTCGCCGCCACTGTGGGGATGGCTCTGGGGATGACGGTGGTGACGGCACCGGCGGCATCGGCGGCATCGGCCGGGGACTGCATCGGTAACAGGTGCGGCGGAGTGAAGAACCGAACCGGGAAGCTCATGCACTACACGACCGACCTCAGCGACGGCCCGCCTGGGGGTTGCGACGTGTGGAACGGGGAGGGTGGGCCGGTGCCCTGGTTCAAGGCCATGAAGTGCACCCACACCCCGTTGCCCGAGGGCAACGCGGGCGGCAAAGGCTCAGGCACGGACGTGGACGCGTACACGTTCAACTACCAGGGCTACCACGAGCGCCACACCCGTCTGGGCCCATGGCGCTGGCGGCAGAAGGGGGTGTGGACGAAGATCCTCACGAACGAGTTCGCCGACTGCAGCATCGGTGCGAACAACGAGATCTGGTGCACCATGCTCGTGCAGAAGTGAGCCGGTAGCCCACCCGGAACAAAGCTCTTGCCCCCGCGCGGGCTCTAGGCGCGGGGGCAAGAGTGGTGCCAGCATCACGGGGATGCGACCTCGCAGACTCAGCGAAGCGTTGGAGGACTTGAAGGTCCGCAGCGGTCACAGCTACGAGACCATCGGCCGGAAGTGCCACGCGAGCAAGTCCACCGTCCACCGCTACTGCACCGGAGCGTCGCTGCCGCTGGAGTTCGGCATCGTCGAACGCATCGGGCGGGTCTGCGGCGCGGACCGCGAGGAACTGTTGCGGCTGCACCAGTTGTGGGTGAGCGCCACCAGCGACAAGATCCCACCTCGCACGGAAATCGCCGTACCGTCCGTCGAGGTCGAGGTGCTTGCCGAGCGCCCGGTACGGCCCCTCGGTCTGGTGGCGGTTCTCGCGGTGCTGACCCTCCTCGTCGCCGGATCGGCACCGAGTACCCGGTCACAGCAGGATTCCGTGGGAGCGCAACAGGTTTCCGGCCCGGCGTGGGAACTGCCCGCGGCTCCGGTGCCGTCGACGCTGTTCGGTGTCACGATCAACAGCGGTACCGGGGCCATGCCGTCGTTCCGGGTCGGTGCGGTCCGCTTGTGGGACAGCGGCACCAGGTGGTCGGAGATCGAGCGGCGGCGGGGCGAGTTCGACTGGTCGGTGCTGGACCGCCAGGTGGCCGGCGCCGAACGTGCGGGGCTGCCGGTGCTGTTCGTGTTCGGGGCGACGCCGAGGTGGGCGGCTCCTGGCGGCGGGGCGACCCCGTACCCCGACGGCTCGACGTCCGCCGCGCCGGACGACCTCGCCGACTGGGAACGGTTCGTCGGCGCGGTGGCCACTCGGTACCGGGGCCGGATCAGCGCCTACGAGTTGTGGGTGCTCGCCAACGACGTGCGGTACTACTCCGGGAACGTGGAAACCCTGGTGGACATGACCGTCCGGGCGGTCCGCGTCATCCGTGCCGCTGCCCCGGACGCGACGCTGGTGTGTCCCGGCATGGGCAGGCTGTGGGAGTCCGACGGCATGGGCTTCCTGAAGCGGTTCGCCGAGCTCGGCGGTTACCTCAGCTGTGACGCGGCAGGCGTGAAACTCTTTCCCCGCAGCGGATCGGACCCGCCCGAGACGATGCTGACCCTCGTCGACGCGATCGACCGGACGTTGCACGAGGCGGGGATCCACCCGAGGCTCTGGAACACCGGCACGACCTTCACCATCGCGCTGCAGGGCGCGTTGGACGAGACCAGGGCGCGCAACTTCGCGGTCCGGTTCTACCTCGTCGGCCTGTACGCGCGGAACCAGAACCTCGAACGCATGTACTTCTACAACTGGGGCGGCACCAAGATCCCGCTGGTCCTCCAACCGGTCGGCGGCAGCCCGACCCCGGCTGCGCTGGCCGTGGAACAACTGCAGAGATGGCTCAACCACGCGGAAAGCACGTCGTGCGGTCGCGGCCCGGCCATCAACCTGCCAGAGCACGTCTGGGAGTGCACGGTCACGATCACGGGTGACCGCCCGCATCGCGCCTCGATCCGCTGGACCGACACCGGGACCGCGGTCACCAGCGCCACCTTCGACGTCCGCGCCGTGCACCGCCTGGACGGCACCGCGAGCGCGATCCGGCCTGGTGACCCGATCACGGTCACTGAGGAACCGGTGCTCGTCGAACGGAGCTAGAAAACCGATCCTCGTTGGGTGAACACGTCCTCGATCGGGCTCTGCGCGCCGAGAGCGAGCCTGAGCAGCACGCGTGCCTTGCGCGGGCACAACCACCCCGCCATGACCGCACCGCGCTTGATCAGGTCCGACTCGGACCCGGTGAAGCCGTAGGTGCTGCGGAAGGTGGTGCCCGCGCCCGTTCGCGTGGCCACGACGACCGGGAACTGGGCCCTGGAGATCGCTTCGGCCATCTGTGCCGAGACGTGGCCGACGCCGGTGGCCGCCACGACCGCGCCCTTGACGTTGAGCCAGTCGAGGATCGAGCCGTCGTCGTCCAGCGTGGCTTCGACGAGCGGAACCGTTGGGACGTCTTGGGGTCGTGGGAGTGCCGGCAGTTGGTGCGCGGGGTGGAAGTAGTGCGGGGTGCCTTCGACCAGGAGTCCCAGCGGACCGGGGAACGACTTGAAGGCGCTCGGGAGGCTGCTGTGTTCCTTGCGCACCCAGCGGGCGGCGTGGATCTCGTCGTTGATCACCAGCAACGCGCCGCGGCCGCGGGAGTTTCGTGCACCTGCGGTGGCGACGGCGGCGGCGAGGTTCGCCGGGCCGTCCGGTCCTGGCAGGCCGGGGTGCCGCATCGCGCCGGTGACGACGACCGGTTCTTCGTGCGGCCACAGGCAGTCGAAGAAGTACGCGGTCTCTTCGAGGGTGTCGGTGCCCTGGATGATCACGACGCCGCCGGCGCCACGGGACACCTGCTGGTCGGCCCAGTCGAAGGCCTCGAGGAGGGTCTGGAAGGTGAGCGAGGCGCCGGGGATGGTCGCCAGGGTGGCGATCTCGCCGACCTCGAGGCCTTGGACGAGGTCCTTCGCGCCGAGTGTCGGTGACACCGCACCGGAGCCCGTCATCGTGATCGTGCCGCCGAGCGATGCCACCGCCACCTGTGAGCTCATGAGCCCACTCTAGGGTTACTGGCGCCAGTAGGTGATGTTGCGGAAGCGGGCCTCCGCGCGGCCGCTGCCGTGGTGGTAGACGCCGTTCTTGAAGTGCCGGGTGGCCCTGCCGCGGTCGTTGACCGTCGCTTTGAGAGCGCCGTTGGCGTAGACCTTGATCTTGCCGGTGCCGCCCGCGACGGCGCTGTGCTCGACGCGGATGCGGATCCACTTGTTGTAGATGCCGGTCGCGATGACCGTGCTCGTGTAGTACCGCAGCGTGCCGCCGTTGGCGTTGGTCACGTTGAGCATGAAGTCGGTGGCCGGGGTGCCGGGGTCGCCGCCCCGCACGCGCAGGATCTGCATGACGGTGGGGCCGTTGACGCCGCTCGGCACGTAGATCTCGCCCTGCCAGGCGTGCTGCCCGCTGGAGTACTCCTGCAGCCAGCGCATCTCGGTGCGCGGGTCGGTCTTGCTGCCCTCGCTCATCGGTTCGTCGGTGTCGTAGACCCACATCGAGTGGACGCCGCCCTCGTGCTTGTAGCGGGCGCTCTGCGGCAGATTCCACGGCTTCTGGATCTTGTAGGTGAACGGCGTCTCCGTCCACGCCGGGGCTGCCTGCGCGGGCGTCGCGAGCAGGGCGACGGCGGGCAACGCGAACAGGGAACGACGGGGCAGGGTCACGGGGGAAGCCTCCGGCCTCGGTTACTGGTCTGGACCAGGATGCGCACACCGAGGCCGGGCTCCGCAATCGTCGGGCCACGCCGAAATTCCGGTCACTGGCGCCAGTAGGTGATGTTGCGGAAACGGGCTTCCGCGCGGCCGCTGCCGTGGTGGTAGACGCCGTTCTTGAAATACCGGTTGGCCGGTCCTTCGTCGGCGTGGGTCAGCTTCAGCGAGCCGTTGTAGTAGGTGCGCGTGGTGCCCCGGCCACCGGCCACCGCGGTGTGCTCGATGCGGATGGTGAACCACTTGTTGTAGATGCCGGTCGCGATGACCTGGTTGCTGTCCTTGCGCAGCGTGCCGCCGTTGATGTTGGCGACGTTCAGCATGATGTCGGTTGCGCGGGTGCCGGCCGGGCGGTTCTCACGCAGGATCTGGACGACGGTCGGGCCGCTGACACCGCTCGGGATGAAGATCTCGCCCTGCCAGGCCCGCTGGCCGCTCGAGTACTCCTGGTGGAAGCGGAGCTCGGTGCGCGGATCCGTTGGGCTGCCAGGGGTGTGCGGTGCGTCGTAGTCGTAGACCCACATGGTGTGCACGCCGCCTTCGAACTTGTAGCGGGCGCTCGTGGCGAGGTTGTGCGGCTTCTGGACGTCGTAGCTGTACGGCGCCGACACCCACTGTGCCGACGGCGGCTGAGCGAGGGCCTGAGCCGCCGGCGCCACGATCAGGGGCGTGGCCAGTGCGAGCGCGAGGATGGAGCGGCGAGTGTGGAGAGCAGGGGTTTCCACGTTGAATCCCTCCGACCTTCGATAAGTGGTCTGTACCACTTTGGGGGCACGAAGGCGGAGGGATCAATAGCTGCTTCGAGTTCCGGAACTAGATTCAGATGCCTGAACTTTTCACATGCCTGAACGGATTTCGTCGAAGGTCGGGAACTTCGTAGCGATGTCGCTGCCGGTGAAGTTGCCGATCCAGCCGTCGTCGTCGTGGAAGAACCGGATCGACACGTAGTCGGGCGTGGTGCCCATGTCGAACCAGTGCGTGGTGTTCGCCGGGACGCTCAGCAGGTCGCCCGCCTCGCAGAACACCGCGTACACCCGGTCGCCGATGTGCAGGTAGAAAACCCCTGCGCCACGGGCGAAGTAGCGGTCCTCGTCGTCGTCGTGCGTGTGCTCGGCGAGGAACTTGTTGCGGAACTCGACGGCCTTCGCGCGGTACTCGTCGGTGTCCGCGGGCGTCATCTCCATCGCGTCGACGTAGGTGTAGCCCTCCGTCTCGCTGACGCGGGCGACGTCGGACTCGTAGATCCGCAGGGCGTTCTCTGCCGTGACACCGTCCACAACGGACCACCGGTGGAACCGCACGCCGTGCTCCTTGAGCGCGGTGGCGATCTCCTCGGGGTCGGTCGTGCGGACGAGGGTCTCCTCGGGGCCGGAGTCCGGCCACACCGTCAGCAGCGTCATGGGTTCCTCCCCGTAAATCGCGTCTCCACCTTGAAGCGCAGCAACCACTCCAGGCATTCCAGCCGGTGCCTGGCCTGGATCAGGTCGTCGCCCCACACGTACACGCCGTGCCGCGCGACGAGCAGCGCCGGAACGCCGGGGTCGAAACCCTTCTCGAAGGCGTCGCCGAGCTCGACCATGTCCTGCGAGTTCGGCACGACCGGGACGACGACTTCCTCGTGGGCCTGACGCCCGAAGCCCTTGAGCATTTCGAGGTCCTGCAGGACGACGCCGTCCGGCCAGTGCTCGGCGGCGACGACCGTGGCCAGCGCGTGGACGTGCACGACCGCGCCCGCACCCGCGACGCGCGCGATCCTGGCGTGCAGACCGGCTTCCGCGGACGGGATCTTGTCGCTGTCGACCGCGTTGCCGTCGGCGTCGATCACCACGCTGTCCGCTGCGGTGATCTCACCCTTGTCGACGCCGCTGACCGTCACGGCGAGCCGGAGCGGATCCCGTTGCAGGACAACGGAGAGGTTGCCGCTCGTGCCGCGCATCCAGCCCATCTGCGCGAAGCGGACGCACTCGCGGGCGAGCTCTGCCGTCACGACAGTTCCCACACGGTCGGGTGCGGCGTGAAGTCGGCGTTGCCGTACGGCTCACCGGCACGCGCGACGCCGACCGTCTTCCAGCCCGCCTCCAGCGCCGCGTGCAGTTCGGCGGGAACGTCGCTGTAGAACGTGATGTCGTCGGACTGCAGGACTTCCGCGATCTTGTGGTACGACGCGGCCTCGCGCTTCGGGCCCGCGTTGACCGTGTCGAAGTGGTGCTCCAGCAACGGCGTCAGGTCGCCGTCGGTGGTGTGCTTGAAGAACGCGATCTGGCCCGCGACCGAGCCGCTGGAGAAGATCGCGAGCTTCACGCCGTCGTCGTGCCACTTGCGCAGCGCGGGGACGACGTCCGGGAAGAACTCCGCGACCAGGTCGCCCTGCGCGTAACCCTGCTGCCAGATGAGGCCCTGCAACGTCTTGAGCGGCGTGACCTTCTGGTCGGCGTCCATCCAGTCGTGCAGCGCCTTGACGACGTCGTCGTGGCCGGAGAGTTCCTTGATCTGCTTGACCGCGTCGGCGACCACGGGGTCGTCACCGTGCTGCTCGATCCAGGGACCGAGCCTCGGCCTGGCGTAGTCGTACAGGACGACCAGCACCTGGTCCGTCGCGCTCAGCGTGCCCTCGATGTCGAGCACGACCCACTTGCTCACCGCTGTTCTCCCTCGTAGTACTTGTCCAGCTCCCCGGCGCCGTACACCCCTTTGTCCGTCACCACGTCCGTGACGAACCGCGGCGGCGTCACGTCGAACGCCGGGTACAGCCCCTTCACCCGCGGCGTCGCACTCGGTGTGCCTCTGACGTGCAACACCTCGGCGCCGTCGCGGTGCTCGATCGGCACGTCCTGTGCCGTTGGCGCCTGCCGGTCCGGTGCCTGCACCAGGGCGTGAAACGGTACGCCGAACGCGTGCGCCGCCACGGCCAACCCCAGTGTGCCGACCTTGTTGACGACATGCCCGTCCATGGTGACCCGATCGGCCGCCGTCACCAACGCGTCCACCTCGCCGCTTTGCAGGACGGCCGCGCCCATGCCGTCCGTGATGAGCGTGGTGTCGACGCCCATCTCGATCAACGTCTCGGCGGTGAGCCGTGCTCCCTGCAGGTAGGGGCGGGTCTCGGTGCAGAAGAACCGGAGCTGCTTGCCCTGCTGCTGGGCGGCTCTGACCGTTTCGGTGAGGTACAGGTCGGCCCAGCAGTGGGTCAGCACGGTGGCCTGCTCGGGCAGCAGGTTGGCCGTGTGCTCGCCCAACGCCTGGCTCCTCGCGCGGTATCTCCGGTCGCCTTCTTCAGCGCCTTCGAGTGCGTGCGTGATGTCCTGGGCGGCGTCGACGCGGTCCAGGACGATCTTGGTGGCCTTGCGCAGGGCGTTGTTGGTGCGCCGCGTGTTCTCCAGTTCTGCGGCCGTTTTCGCGAGTTCCGCGCGGGCCTGGTCGAACGGGAGGTGTTCGAGCGTGCGGGCCTTGAGCACCATGCCGTACAGCACCGCGAAGTACGGCCCGGAGGACTGGGTGACCATGTCCTCGATGGCCCGCGCGACGTCCTCGACCGTCCGGCAGAGCACCCAGTTGCGTTCGAACGGGAACTCGCGGCGGTCGAGGATCAGCACGCCGTCGTCGGTGAGCCGGACCGAGTCGGCGAGTACCGGCTGCATCAGCTGTACCCGGTGTAGGCGGGACGGGCACCGGTGAGGAAGTGCTCGCCGACCTCGCGGGCCTTGTAGACCACCGGGTCGTGCAACGTGAGCGTGCGGGCGTTGCGCCAGAACCGGTCCACGCCGTACTTGGCCGCCGTGCCACGCGCGCCGACCTGCTCGAAGATCCGGCTGGTGACCTCGTTGACGAGCTTGGTGCTGACGACCTTGGCCTCGGAGATGGTGACGGCGACCTCTCCTCGCTTCTGCGGCGTCAGGTGGCGGCCGAGCTCGCTCGCCTCGTGGAGCTGTTTCGCCGCCTCGTCCGCGAGCAGTCCGGCGGCCCTGGTCTGGGACACCATCTCGCCGTAGGCCGCGACGATGTACGGGTCCTCGGTGGCCTGCTCGACACCGCTGACGAACCACGGGCGGGTCTTGGTGCGGGTGTAGTCGGCCGCTTCGGCGAGCGCACCTTCCGCGATGGCGACGTAGAGCTGGGCGAGGACGAGCTGGAAGCCGATCGCGGCGAGACTGATGCGCGGGTCCTCGTTGGCCGGCTGCACTCCGAGAATTTCGGTGACTTCGACGTTCTCGAAGCTGACACCGCCGGAAGCGGTCAGCCGCTGGCCGATGTTGTCCCAGTCGTCCAGGTAGGTGATTCCCGGCGCCTTGCCGTCGAGCAGGAACGTGAGCTTCTCGCCGTTGTCCGTGCGGGTCGCGCTGACCACGATGCGGTCGGCCTGCGAGGCGCCGGTGGCGAACGTCTTGCGGCCGTTGAGGAGGAAACCGTTTGCTTGCGGCGTGAGTTCGAGGGCCGCGTCGAGCGGGTTGCTGACGCCTGCCCAGAACTGGTCGGGCTGGACGCTGAACGGGGCGTCGAACAGCCCGCTGCGCCAGATCTGCAGGTAGTGGTACCCGAGGAGGTGCCCGACGTTGGCGTCGGCGGCCCCGATGATCCTGGTGACCTTCTGCTGGACAGCCCAGTCCTGCACGTTCAGCAGGCCGCTCTGCCGGAGCAGTTCCACCTCTTTGGTGGGTGGCTGGTTGGCCCGGTCCCTGTCCGCCGCGTCGGACCTGAGCGTCGCCGCAACCTCGTGCGCGACGTCCAGCCAGTTCGTCATCCCTGCTCCTCTCGGTGGTACCCGGTCCAACTTACTTCTTCACACCTCCGGGCTAATCACGATGTGAGAGAGACCGTCCGCTGGCAGACTTTCCGCGCACCCCGCTCGACGGGGACATGAACGCTAGGGAGCAATTGGTATGGCGCAGGGCACCGTTAAGTGGTTCAACGGCGAGAAGGGCTTCGGATTCATCGCGCAGGACGGCGGTGGTCCGGACGTGTTCGTGCACTACTCGCAGATCGAGGGCAACGGCTTCAAGTCGCTGGAGGAGAAGCAGCGCGTGGAGTTCGAGATCGGCCAGGGTCAGAAGGGACCACAGGCGCAGGCTGTCCGCGCCCTCTGAGTTGTTTCTTCCAGGCCCGCTCGGCTTGTCGCCGGGCGGGCTTCTTTTGTGTCCGGACGGATCTGGTGGCGGTCACTGAGCTGGACTTCCAGGATTGTCAGACCTGTCTGTCATCGTGTCATCACGGAGAGTTCCATTGGGGACCGATGATGATCGAAGGGAGCCGCGGTGATGGCTCGGACAGATCCGCAGTGCAGTCGACTCCGCAAGAACGGCCGCCGCTGTGAGGCCCGCTCCGCCGACTGGGGCGTGCCCGATCCCGCCGACCCGGCGCCGAACCCCGTGGCGTGCTGGACCCACCTGACGCCGCACGAACGCGAGATCGCCCTGACCAACAGGGCACGACGCGGCCCCGCCACCGAGCCGTCGCGACTGTGGCGACCACGCCGTCACAGTGCCGAGGTGCCCTCGCACGGGCTGCGGAAGTCGCTCAACAAGGCGGCCTACGTCCTGGCGATGGAAACGGGGCGCTTCCCTGGTGCCGTCAACCGGGAGCTCAACGACCTGATGGGCGTCGACCGTCGGCGTGAAGCAACCAGGGATCAGCTGCGCGAGGCCCTTGAGCACGCCGGCGACCGCCTGCGAGCCCTCCGGAGACGTCAAGGCCACGAGGAGGCGGATTTCGCGTCGGGCGGCGATCCGCCGTTCTGAACTTCTGAACGAAGCCGGCGCCGCGGTCCGTCGACCGCGACGCCTGGGCTTCTCGCCGCGGGAATCGACGAGTGAGTTCGTGGCAACCGAGGGAGTCGAACCCTGCGCGGCTTGTGAAGGCGGCGCTCAGAACCGGCCCGAACCCTTCGGCTGGGCGACGGCTGCCGTTGGAGTTGTACTACTAGCTAGGAGGCCATGACGCTGCGTGGGATACCCACAGTGTTAAACGTCCAAACGCTCGAGGACGTTTCATGTTTCACTCGGGTGGGTGACTCTGGTCACCGTGCGATACCTCCCTGCCGTCGCAGCCCTGCTGCTACTTCCCCTGGTGCCGACCACCGCCAACGCGGCTCCGTCGGGCACGTACTACATCACCAGTGTCAGCACCGGACTCAACGTCGCCCAGAGCGGCACTGGACTCGCCCTGCACCGCCCCAAGGGCAACGAGGACCACCAGCAATGGCGACTGAGCGACGGGAGGTTCGAGAACACCGACTCGCCTGGCCAGTGCATCACCCGTCAGCTCACCATGGGTTCGTGTTCACAGGGGGATACGGTTCACGAGCCGAAACAGTTCGGTGATCAATGGGAGTTCTTCAGCCTCAACGGCCAGTCGCGCTGGTACCTGACCCCTGTCGTCAGCCAGACCGAGCCCATGCCGGCGGATCCGCGGCTCGACCAGATGACGTTCCTGACCGCCCACAACGCGTACGCGAACGGGGTGGACGGCGGGTTCGCGCCGCCGTTCATCAATCTCGCCAAGAACCAGACGCGCGGCATCGTGCAGCAGCTGAACGACGGCGTGCGGGGTTTCATGCTGGACATCCACCAGACGCCGGACGGCGCGATCCTGTGCCACAACAGCTGCACGCTGGTGAGCCGGCCGGTGGCGCTCAACGTCGACATCCAGCGGATCGTGGACTTTCTCCGAAACAATCGGAGCGAGATCATCACGGTCTTCCTGGAGGACTACGTGTCGGCGGACGTCCTGCGCGCCGAGCTCCGCAAGGTCCAGGGCCTCGCCGACGTTCTCCACCGCGCGGAAGGCGTCCAGCAGAACGGGTGGCCCACGCGCAGTCAAATGCAGGCCGCCAACAAGCGGCTGATCATCTTCACCGACCACGGCAAGGACGGCCGGGAGGACTCCGGCGTGCTGTACCAGAAGGACTGGACCGTCGAGAACTACTGGTCGATGGGAGGAGGCCTCGGCAGCTCCGACTGGTCCTGCTACAGCCGATGGGATGAAAAACCACTCACCGCGACCGGCAGCTTCCAGCCGTTGTTCGTCATGAACCACTTCCGCGACGTTCCGTTCACCGGCACGGCGACGACGGACAACAGCAAGCTCGGGAACCGGGCGCAGCAGTTCTGCCAGCCCGCTGCCAGGAAGAAACCGAACTACCTGTCAGTCGATCTCTATCACCTGGGCAACGCCAGCAGCGCAGTGCAGCAGCTCAACTCGTACGTATATCGCCCGTAGTCCAAATCGTGGGAGTTGTACGCTCCGCGCATGGCCTCGATCCTGTTCACGCGCGGTGCGCCCTCTCTCGACATCATTGACCAGGAGGGCCTGCGCGACGCGGCGCAACAGGCCTTCACGAACGACCCCGGCGGCACGTTCGCGTACGGCACGAGCGTTGGCTACGTGCCGTTGCGCGCGTGGATCGCGGAGCAGCACGGTGTCGAGCCGGAGCAGGTGCTCGTCACCAACGGCTCGATGCAGGCCGACGCGTTCCTGTTCGAGCTGCTCGTCAAGCCGGGCGACGACGTGGTGGTCGAGGCGCCGACGTACGACCGCACGCTGCTGAACCTGCGCCAGCGCGGCGCCAAGATCCACGCCGTCGAGCTGGAGACCGACGGCATCAACGTCGACGCGCTGGAGAAGCTGCTCGAGAGCGGTGTGCGGCCGTCGCTCGCGCACATCATCCCCAACTTCCACAACCCGGCCGGCTACACGCTGTCCGAGGCCAAGCGCGCGCGGCTGCTCGACCTCGCGGCCAAGTACGACTTCGTGCTGTTCGAGGACGACCCGTACATCAAGGTCCGCTTCGACGGCGAGCCGCTGCCGACGATGCTGTCGCAGGACACCAACGACAAGGTCGTCTACGCGTCGTCGTTCTCGAAGACCATGGCGCCCGGCATCCGCTGCGGCTACCTGGTGGGCCCGAAGGCGATCATCAAGAAGATCCAGGACATCGCCACCACCACGTACATCTCGCCGAACATGGTGGCGCAGTCGATCGTGAACTCGTACTGCCGCTCCGGCCGGCTCGACGAGTCGGTCGTCAACGTCCGCACCGCGCTGCGCGCCCGTCGCGACGCGCTCGTCGCGGCGCTGCAGCGCGAGCTGCCCGAGGCGGTCTTCACCGCGCCGCAGGGCGGTTACTTCATGTGGGTCGAGCTGCCGGGCGTGTCGATCGAGAAGCTCTTCGGCGTCGCCAAGGAGCACGAGGTCGAGTTCGTGAAGGGCTCGGACTTCCTGCTGGAGGGCGGCGACAACGCCATGCGCCTCGCGTTCTCGGGCGTCACGCCGGAGCAGATCGACGAGGGCATCACGCGTCTCGCCGCGGCGGTCCGCTCACTTTCCTGATCTGCGTCTCCAGGTGCTTCGGCAGCGCGCGTCGCTGCCGGAGCGCCTGGCGCAGCCGGGGTACCGCGGCCCGGAACGCCCGCGGATCTCGAAGCGACGCCGCCACCGCGCGATGCACCGGCCGTCGCATCCACGAGGCCAGCACGGCGTTGCGCCGCTCGACGAGATCACCGTCCGGGGCGCGTTCCAAGGCCGGGTGGTGGTGCGCCACCACGTCCTCGACGTAGCAGAGCGCCCACCCCGCGGCCGCGAGGTCCCACGACAGCAGCGTCTCCTCGCCGCGGAAGAACAGCACCGGGCTGAACCCGCCCACCTCCAGGTACGCCTGCCGCCGCACGATCGCCGAGCAGGCCATGAACCCGAGCACGGCGGGCCCAGCGACGCCGTCGCCCAACGGGCTGTGGCGCAGCAACGGCGTGATGGGGTCCGGTTTCTCCGACGGCCCCACCAGCGTGCGTGCGGCGATGACCGCGAGGTCCGGGTGGTCGTCGAAGACCTGTTCGGCTCGCTCGAGCGCGTCGGGCGCCCACCACGAGTCGTCGTCGGCGAAGGCCACGAACGGCGTCCGCGCCGCCCGCACGCCGAGGTTGCGCGCGACCGCACCGAGGTTCACCGGCGACTCCAGCACCTTGACCCGCGGAAACCTCTGCCGCACGAGGGCCACGCTCTCGTCGGTCGAGGCGTTGTCGACGACGATCACCGGAACCGCGAGCTCGCTGAGGTGCGTGAGCGACCGCAGCAGGCTGGCCGAACGGTTCCGCGTGGCGATGACGACGGTGGTACGAGCCATGTCAGTCGTCTACCCGGCACGGTCCGGAACAATCCCTGGCGCCGGCGGCCGCGTTCACTACGTTGAGGCAGATGGACCTCGCCGGCCTGATCACCGATCCAGCCACGCTCGCCAGCCTGAGCCACGACGAAGCCGAGTGGGCGCCGACGGGCACGCCGCGGGCCGCGTACCGCCCGCAGTCCACAGAGGACGTTCAGCGGGCCGTCCGGGAATGCGCGGCGAGCAACGTCCCGATCGTGCCGAGGGGCGCGGGCACCGGGTTGTCCGGCGGTGCCAACGCGACGGACGGCTGTCTGGTCCTCGACCTGAGCAGGATGAACCGGATCGTCGAGATCGACCAGGACAACCTCGTCGCGGTCGTGCAGCCGGGCGTGGTGAACGACGACCTCAAGAAAGCCGTTGCAGCGCACGGACTCTGGTATCCACCGGACCCGGCCAGCTCGCCGTGGTCGACGATCGGCGGCAACGTCGCGACCAACGCGGGCGGCCTGTGCTGCCTCAAGTACGGCGTCACCCGCGACTACGTCCTCGGTCTAGAGGTCGTGCTGGGCGGACCGGTCGAGTACGGCACCAAGGTCAGGCTCGGCCGGCGCACCGCCAAGGGCATCGCGGGCTACGACCTGACCAGCCTGCTCGTCGGCTCCGAGGGCACGCTCGGGGTCATCACCGAGATCACCCTGCGCCTGCGCCCGGCGCCACGTCCGGCCGGCACCGTCGTCGGCGCGTTCGGCAGCCTGGTCGAGGCAGGCCGGGCCGTCGCCCTGAGCACCCGCCGGGGCCTGCAGCCGGTCGCCCTGGAGCTGATCGACCGCGCGTGCCTGCAGGCCGTCGAGGACTGGAAGCACCTCGGCATCGAGCCGGACACCGAGGCCATGCTGCTGGCCCGCACCGAAACACCGGAGGACGCCGACGGCCTGGTCACGGCCTTCACCGACGCGGGCGCCGTCTGGACCGAACGTTCCACCGACTCGGCGGAGGCGGAAGCGCTCTTCGCCGCCCGCCGCCTCACCTACCCGGCCCTCGAACGGCTCGGCCCGCTGCTCACCGAGGACGTCTGCGTGCCCCGCTCGCTCGTGCCGGCCATGCTCGCCCGCATCGAGGAGATCGGCGTGCGCCACGGCGTGCAGATCGCGACCATCGCGCACGCGGGCGACGGCAACCTGCACCCGTTGCTGATCACCCCGCCCGGCGACGACAACGCGCGCATCGCCGCGCAAGCAGCGTTCGAGGACATCATCAACGAGGCGTTGGCGCTGGGCGGCACCGTCACCGGCGAGCACGGCGTGGGCCTGCTCAAACGGGACGGCATGGTCCGCGAGCTCGGCCCCGAGGTGTGCGCAGTGCAACAGGCCGTCAAGCACGCGCTCGACCCGCTGAACCTCTTCAACCCGGGCAAGGCGTGATACCGTGTACACTAATGATTAGTACACCAAGTATTCCCGAGAACCCGCTCGAGCTGGAGCGCCAGGTTTGCTTCGCCCTCGCCGTGGCCTCCCGCACGGTGATCGCGGTGTACCGGCCGATCCTGGAGCCGCTGAACCTCACCCACCCCCAGTACCTGGTGATGCTGGCCCTCTGGGAACGGTCGCCGCGCACGGTCAAGGACCTGAGCAACGTCCTGCAGCTCGACCCCGGCACCCTCAGCCCGCTGCTCAAGCGGCTGGAGGCGATCGGCTACATCCAGCGGCAACGGGACAAAGCGGACGAACGCGCGCTAGCGCTCACCCTGACCGAGGCCGGCCAGGAGCTCAGGACAGAAGCACTCAAGATCCCGTTCAAGGTCGTGGAGCAGCTGGACATGACGTTCGAGGAGCTGGCGCAGCTGAACGAGGTGCTGCACAAAGTGATCGCCAAGGCCACGAGGTGAACCCCGCGCTGAAGGTCTGGTACTACGCGGGCGGCCGGGTCCCGCAGCAGTACCGCGAGTTCGTCCACGACGACGTGACCGGTCCGAAGTGGCTGGTGCGCTTCACGATCCGCAGCCTCGCGCAGGTCACGCCGCTCACGGTGATCATCACGCTGGCGCTCGTGTTCTGGCTCGGCTCGCCGTGGCCGCTGGCGATCGCGTGCGGTGGGCTCGGTTTCGTTGTAGGACTGTACTTCGCGTTGTCCTACGCACCGGAAAGTGTGGATTACCGGCTCACCAAGTACGGGTACCCGCGAGGGTCGGCGACTCGGGGTCGCCGTGAGCGAAACGCCGCGCAGGACCGCGAACGACAAGCGAAGTACGACGCGGTCTGGCGGCGATCCGAAGGGTAGGACGGACCTATGGCCTTGCTGAGCAACGAACTGGAGTTCACGAGGCCGCAGTTCCTCACCCTGTCAGCCGGGTTGCTGCAACTCGCGCTCGGATGGTTCGACGTGTTCGGCCTGGACCCCGACTACCACGTGATCCAGATCGGGGTCGGGGCGCTGGGGATCGCGATGGCGTGGCGGCACGACCTCGCGCGCATGTACGGCCTGCTGCTGTTGGTTTCGTTTGGGATGCTTGCGTTTTCGCTCAACGACGTCACCACCGAGAGCTTCCTCGAGGTCCGCACGGCGCTGATCGGGCTCATCATCACCCTGGCCAGGCCGGGGAAGGCAGGCCCGAAATAGGTTCGGCGCCAACGGAACGCAGCGGCGTCAAGGTCGCGTAGCCGTCGGCCAGCAGCGCCGCGTCCGTGCCCGGCACGAGCGTTTCCTCCGAGTGCACGGTGACGAGCTCGATCTCGTTGTCGTCCACCTCGTCCACCCTGCTCTGCACGGTGCCGAACCGCGCCAGCTCGGCCCAGCGAAGTCCTTGCACGTCAACGATGTTCGGCACGTTCAACGACAGCACCGACGCGGCGGGCAGCTCGAGCAGCATCGGCAGCACGGCGCGCACGGCCTCGCCTGCCTTGTCCCACAACGGTTCGGGCCCGTCCAATCCCACGTCGAGCGACACCGCGAGCGACGAGACGTCGTTGAGGTGCCCGGTCAGCGCCGCGCCGACGGTGCCGGAGTGCAGGATCGCGCGGCCGACGTTCGCGCCGAGGTTCACGCCGGAGAGCACCAGGTCGGGTTTGCCGCCGAAGCCGCCGTTGCACGCGATCAACGAGATCAGCGCGGGGTGGGCCGCGACCGCGTAGGCGTCCACGTCCAGGCCGGGCAGCACGCGGCGTTCGCTCACGACCCGGCCGGTCTCGCTCGCCGCCGCGACCGACGCGCTCGTGCCGCTGGACTGGGTGGCCGGGGCCGCGACGAGCACGTCGAGCCCGCACTCCAGTGCGGCGGCAGCCAGGGTGACCAGGCCAGGGGAGTCGATTCCGTCGTCGTTGGTGATCAGCGCACGCATCGGCTCATTCCTCGATCGGCTCCAGTTCCACGCGTTTGCTCAGCTCGCGCACCGCTTCTCCCCCGCCGCTGCCGAGGCCGTGCCGGGTCACGTTCACCGCGCCGGCCGCCGCGCCGAGCTTCACCGCGTCCTCCAACGACATACCCAGAGCGAGTCCCGCCGAAATCCCCGCGGTCATGGAGTCGCCGGCGCCGCGCGTGTCGACCGGCTCCAGCTTGGGCATCTTGACCAGGTACAACTGCTCGTCGAGCAACGCCAGCGCCGGCTCGTCCGCACGGGAGACCACCACCGCGTGCACACCGGAAGAGGCGATCTTCCGGCACGCCTGCACCAGCTTCGGGAGCTCTTCCTCGCCCAGCTCCTCATGGCTCACCTTGACGACGTGCGGGCCGCCGCGCACCGCCTCGGCGAGCCGTTCGCCGGCCAGGTCGACGATCACGCGGCAGCCGTTGCCGCTCAGGTCGGAGGTGAGGCGGAAGTACGTCTCGTGGGGCAGCACGCGGTCGTCGGACGGCCCGCTCAGCACGGCCGTGCCCGCGCGGATGCCTTCTACCAGCGCCGCCTCGTACAGGTCGTCGAGCTCGTGCCGGGACAGGGCGTCGGGCAGCATCTCGACCATCTCGGAACGACTGCCGTCCCGGCGGTCGTGCACGTAGGCGCCGTTGCGCGCGGAGACGTCACGGGCGCGCAGATCGACGTGCTCGCCTTCGAGCAACGTGCGCAGCACCCGGCCGGTCTCGCCGCCGAACGCCGCGCACACCACGGCCTCGACGCCCAGCGCGGCGATCATCCTGGACTGCCAGAAGCCCTGGCCGCCCGCGTGCAGGTGCACGTCGGGCTCGCCGTCGAGGTCCTCGACGGTCACGGTGAGCTGGGGAGAAGGGGCGAAAACGGCAACTCGGGCATCCATTACGCACGGTTACCCGGTGCGGGCGAGCCGTACTCACCCGCACCGGATCACTCAACAAACACCGTCGTCGCGCCACACGCCCCACTGGCCGGTGGTGCCGGGTTCCTCGCCCTGCGTCCACCACTTCGCGGTCCACTTGTGGCCGTTGTGCGAGACCACGTTGCCGCCGGTGTAGACCTTCGACCGCTCCCACGCCGGTTGCGAGCACGGGCCGGGCGGCGGGCCGCCGGTGTCCCACGGGACCTGGGCCGAGCGGTAGAAGTTGATGCCCATCGTCGTCCAGCGCGGCGCCTGGCTGCCCAAGCGCACCTTGAACTGGTCCCAGTTGTGCGTCGACCACGGCGACCAGCCCAGCTCGGCGATCGCCGCCAGCCGCGGGAACGCCATGAACTCGATGTCGCGCGAGGTCACGATCGTCTCGGTCCACAGTGGAGCTTCGACGCCGCGGACCGCCGACTCCCCGACGCCGCTCAGGTGCGTGCCGGGGTTCCAGTCGTAGGCGGTCTGCACCTCGATGAAGCCCGCCCACGACAGGCCCAACGGCGTGCTGGAGTTGTACTTCATGTCCAGGTAGGCCTTGTTCGCGGGCGACATGATGACCTTGTTGCCGCGCGCCGCCGCTGCCTGCACCGTCGCGTTGGACGTCGTGGTGCCCCAGTACTGCGGAATGGCGGTGGTGTCGGTCGTGGTCTTCACGAACTCGTGCCAGCCGAGCACGGTCTTGCCGTACTTCCTGACAATCGGCAGCGCGCGGTTCATGAACGCCTGGTAGTCGGCGTCGGAGGTCGCGTGCGCCTCGTCACCGCCGATGTGGAAGTACGGGCCGGGCGTGAGCGCCGCGATCTCGCGCACCACGTCGTCGATGAACTGGTAGGTGATGTCCTTGTTGACGCACAACGAGGAGTAGCCGACCTCGATGTCGGTGCGCAGCGGCGGCGCCTGGCCGTTGCAGTTCAGCTCCGCGTACGAGGCGAGTGCGGCGTTGGTGTGGCCGGGCAGGTCGATCTCGGGGATCACCGTGATCTTGCGCGCGGCCGCGTACTGCACGATCTCGCTGTACTGCGCCTTGGTGAAGTAGCCGCCGGGACCGCCGCCGACCTGGGTGCTGCCGCCGTACGTGGCGAGGCGCGGCCAGCTGTCGATCACGATCCGCCAGCCCTGGTCGTCGCTCAGGTGCAGGTGGAAATAATTGATCTTGTACAGCGCCAGCTGGTCGATGTACCGCTTGACCGAGGCGACCGGGTGGAAGTGGCGTGCCACGTCGAGCATCGCGCCGCGGTAGGAGAACCGCGGGTGGTCGACGATCAACGCGCCCGGCACGGTCCACGGACCGGGTTGCGTGGTCGCGCTCTCCACCGCGGCGGGCAAGAGCTGCCGCAGCGTCTGCACGCCCGCGAACAAGCCTTCCGACGTGTTGGCGCGCACGACGACGGCGTTGGCTGCGACGTCCAGCTGGTAGCCCTGTTGGCCGACTGCCGCCGGAGCGCCGGAGAGCAGCAACGAGATGCCGTCGGCCGGGGTGCCGGTCGCGTCCGACACCGGCAGCGCGTACCCGGTGGACGGGCGCAGGACACCCGCCAGGAAGTTGCCGACGTCCCTCGCGGCAGGAGCGGTGTAGATCTTCGTCGCGGCCGTCAGCGTGTGCGTGACACCGGTTCTGGCCTGCACCGACACCGGAACTGGCACCAAGCTTCGGAGTGGTTCGGCGGCTTGCGACTGCGCACTGACGGAGAGGGCCGCGGTCAGAGCGATGACCGCGGCGAGAACGCGAGTTCTCACGACTCCTCCTCACGAGTCGGGGGCGGCGACCCGCTGTCCAGCGTGACGAGATCTCCTGTTCGCCGTCAATGGTCTGGGCCAATTTGAACCCGGCGAGCTCATCGCGCGGCACAATCACGGGCATGGGGGAATTCGAAGAACTGGTTCTCGCCGCAGCACCGTCGATCGAGGCGCTCATCCCGGCGGAACCGGCGGCCGAGCTCGGCAGGTACCAGCCACGCCAGTGGAGCGGCCCGCAGTACGGCACGCCCGCGCAACGAGCGCTCGACGACTTCCCCGGCCTGACCGCGGAACGACTGCTCGGCGCGCTCGAACTCGGCGTGGCGAAGCTGACGCTGACCGCGCCCGAGAACGTGGTCTCCGATCTGCGCCCGATTCCGGACGGCAGCACGTTCTCGCTGCTGTCGTACGGTGGCCAGAGCGCGCTCAAGGAACCGGTCACCATGGTGGCCGCGGTGCACCCCGGCGCGATCGAGCTGATCACCGAGCAGGTGCGGGCAACTGCGGCCCTGCTCGACCTCAGCGACGCGGCCGGCGACGAGGACGCGGTCGTGGCGAAGCACGGCGCGGCACATCTCGCGCTGGCCGTGGCGGTCTCGGCCGCTGTCCTGCGCAGGCTCGGCTCGCCGACCTCAGTCAACCCGTCGGCGGTCATCGGCATCGCGATCGGCGTGACCGCGTTGCTGCTACCCGGGATCCCGAAGCCACCGGCGTACGCCCAGGCGTTGCTGCAGAAGCGGCGGGACGAGTACAAGGGCTTGTCCTGGAGCCCGAGCGTCCCGGTGTCCGACCACCAGTTCCTGTTCGTCGAGGAACCGAGCCTCTCCCAGGCAGACTTCACGGCAACGGGTCTCGTCGCCGCCGTCGACACGGGATTCGCCGTGCGCACCGGACTCGCCGAGGGCGCCATCGGAGTGATGTCGGAGGTGGTGTTGGACCCTCCGAGCGATCCGGAGACCAGGCACTGGGACGAGGTCGCCGAGATCAGTTTCACCGCCGTCAACGGCGACGCCCGGCTCGGTCACGGCACGATGCCGCCATGGCCCGGCGAGTTCCGCGTCCGGGTGTCCGCCCGCGGACGGGACGGGGACGACGATGAGGCCTACGAACTCTTGATCTGGCCGGCGCCGTACGCGGAACCGTTGGTGCACAAGAAGACCGACAAGGTCGGTCACCGGTTGCGCGGCGAGCCCGAACCGGAGCGCACGATCGCGCCGGAAGCCGGGCTGCGGTGGCTGGCCGACCTCCTCGGTGAGGCGGCCACCGTCACGATCATCACCGGCCTCGACGTCGACGACGTGGTGGACGACTTCGAGGAGGACTCCATCGTCATCGAGATCGACGGCGGTGTCGTCGTGGTGGAGGACAACAACTACGTCGGCTCCAACCAGGAAACGCTCGAACGCCTTTCCCGCAACGGAAAAGCGGCCAGCTTCTTCTGGAACGTCAACGCGCTGACGACGCTGTCGTTCGCCCGCGCCGGCGAGGTGATCGCGGCGGAAGAACCCTGGGAGGAAGCCGAGTTCGGCGACGACCCGGAGGTCGTCGCCGCTCTCGACGGACTGGACTTCGGCGACTGGCGGCACACCAACGCGAAGGGCATCACGGCGGTCACCCGCTTCACCGGCAGCGAGCTGCCCAGGGACGACCTCACTGACGCGATCGAGGAGCTGCTCAGTACGTAGGCAGCTGGAGGCTGTTCACCAGCTCGGTGAACTCCTCCCCCGGCGCCCCGCCCCTCTCCTGGTTGCGCAGCGCCATGTCCTGGTTGGCCGTCACGTACGGCCGCAGGATCTCCTCGTAGCGCTGGAACGCCGTGGCCGGGTCGTGGTCCCGCAGCTCGCCGGCGAGCACGTACGCGCCCACCAACGCCATGCTGGTGCCCTGACCGGACAACGGCGAACCGCAGTAGCCGGCGTCGCCGAGCAGCACCACGTTGCCGCGCGACCAGGTGTCCATCCGGATCTGCGCCATCGCGTCGAAGTGGAAGTCGGGCGCCTCCCACATGTGCTTCAACGCGGTCTGCCACTCCCAGCCGGCGCCGGCGAACTTCTCGGCCACCAGTCGTCGCTGGGCCTCGACATCGCGGTGGTCAAAGGAAACCTCGCCGTAGAAACCCATGTACACGCGGCATTCCGCGTTCGAACGGGCGCTCATGATGCCGCCACCCACGACGTCGCCCTGCTGGAACGTCTGCCAGTGGTCCAGCTGCAGCCAGTTCGGCGCGGTGAACACGGCGAGGTTCGTGCCCAGGTGGCTGATGAACTCCGATTCCGGCCCGAAGGCGAGGCGGCGGACGTTCGAGTGCAGGCCGTCCGCGCCGACGACGACGTCGAAGTCGCGCGGTGCGGCCTTCTCGAACGTCACGCGGGTGCCGTCGATTGACGTGATCGTGTCGTCGAACAGGTACTCCACGCCGTCGGTGGCGTCGAAGAGCAGCCGCGCGAGGTCGTCGCGCAGGAGTTCCACGTCAGGACTCGAGAGGTCGCCGCCGCTCAACGTGTGCGTGGTGGAGCTGAACAGCTCGTTGCCCTCGGCGTCGAGCATGGTCATGCCGCGCATGTTGGTGCTGAACGACCGCAACTGCTCGCCGAGACCCATCCGCTCGACGACCTGCAGCGCCGGGCCGCGCACGTCGACGGCCTGGCCGCCGGGCCGCAGACCGCGGGCCCGCTCGACGACGGTGACGCCGAAGCCGTGGCGCCGCAACCAGTGCGCGAGCGCGGGGCCGCCGATGCTGGCGCCGGAGATCAGGACGTTCGTCATGGTGTTGCCCCTTGTGAGTCGGTGTTGCCCACAAGGTGCCGACCAGCGCTGACCGTCGGCTGACCGAGTTCCGACAGCGGCTGTCAGGGTTTGACGGCGACGCCGGCGAGCGGAACCTCGTTGATCTCCGGGTTCGCCGAGAAGTCACCTTCGCCGTCCGGGCGCCACGACGGGCAGGTGACGAGACCGGGCTCCACCAGGTCGAACCCGCCGAAGAGCGCCAGCACCTCGTCGTGCGTACGCGGGAAGGCCTGGTTCTGCGAGCTCCTGGCGTTGTAGGTCTGCACCGCCTCGGCCATGCCGGCGGGCTTCGCCTCGGCCGACGCGTGCGACAGCGCGAGGAAGCTGCCGGAGCAGAGCCGGTCGCGGTACTGGCCGACGATCGCCGCCGGGTCCCACTCGTCCGGCACGAAGTGCAGCACCAGCAACATGAACAGGCCGACCGGCTGGTCGAGGTCGATGAGCCTGCGGGTCGCGGCGCCGGCGAAGACCGTGTCCACGTCGCGCAGATCGGCCTTCACGACCGCGGTGTTGTCGTTGCCGGCCAGGATCAGCTCGCTGTGCGCGACCGCCACCTGGTCCTTGTCCACGTAGACGACGCGGGCGTCCGGGGCCTCCGCCTGCACGATCTCGTGCAGGTTGCCGACCGTCGGGATGCCGGAACCGATGTCGAGGAACTGCCGGACGCCCCGCTCGACCATGTGCAGCGCGGCCCTGCGCAGGAACGACCTGTTCAGCCGCGCGGCGTCGCGGACACCGGGCATGATCTGCAGGATCTGGTCGCCCAGTGCGCGGTCAGGAGCGAAGTTGTGACCGCCACCGAGCCAGTAGTCGTACACCCGTGCCGGTGAGGGCACCGTCGTGTCCACATCTGGCGGAACCCAGCCGGGGTCGCTGTTCACCCGCCCAAGGGTACTGGGGGCCCGCCAGAATTCAGCTCGAAGTCCGGGCGGTGAGCCGTTCTGGATTTTGCTCAGCGCACCAGAGATTGGGCGCTCAGCTTCACCGCGAACGGGAACTGCAGCTCGATGATCTCCTCGCCGTCGGACCGCGCCTGCTCCACGTAAACCCCGTTCTCCAGGTGCAGGCAGCGCAGCCACGGCGAGTCGTAGTCGATCATCCAGTAGTTCTCGCAGCCGACTTCCTGGAACTTCGCCCGCTTCAGCTCCAGGTCCACGTGTCGCGTCCGGGGCGAAAGGACCTCGACCGCCAGCACGGGCGGCCCCATGAGTGCCTGCTTGGTGAACTGCTCACGCCGGCCCACCACCAGGTCGGGGATGAAGACCGTGTCGTCGGCGAGCACCACGTCGACCGGAGCGGGGAGGACTTCCAGCTCCGGTGGGCAGACAGCCGTCAGCGCCACCAGCAGCCGGGCGACGACGCGCTGGTGGACGGGGCGGGGTGAGGGGCTCATGACCAGCACCCCGTCGACGAGTTCGAAACGGTGCCCATCATCAGGCATCGCCTCCAGGTCCGCCCACGTCAGCGGTCTGCCGTGGGGAAACGTCGGGACACCACCCATGGTGCGTTCCACCCCCTGGTCGAGGCCACTGTCCGCCGGACGGGTCCCGGCGATGCCATTAGACAAGACTGGTCCGATTCGCACGACTCGCAAGCCCCTTTTGGCCGACCCCGCACCACTGCACGCACACGTCTCTGTGACCGCCGCCTCGGAGGGTGAAGACCCACTGGTGCCGTAGTGGAAGGTGACACCCCGATGGAGCAGCGTTTTGGTTGCAATCGAACAAGTGGCTAAATTTTGATCAATTTTTGGGCGATTTTCGGTAACACCAGATGCCCTGCCAATTGCTCGCGAATGCGACCCTAACGGAATCTTACGAGCCAGCCAAGCACTCGGTTGGAGCAATACCTCACAAGAACCCTACAAGCGGAAGATCAAATCAACCAGCGTCGGTTTCAAGCCGAATTCCGAGTAAACCGCACGAGCGGCCGCTTCCAGTTCGGCGGCGAGTTGAGTTTCGCCACACGCGTGGTGCACACGAGAGAGTTCCAGACGGGCCCGTGCGGCGCCCACGACGTTGAAGTCGTTGCACCCCAACGCATACAGCACGAAGCTCTCGCCACGGCGGTCGCGCGCGGCGGACTGAGGTACAACGCGGCGCGGCTCAGTGCCGCGGTGTCGGTGTGCGCGCGAGCGCCCCGGCGGGGTCACCGTCGTACAGGTCGATCTGCGCGAGGTTCTGCAGCACGGACGCCTGCCCGACGGGGTCGCCGAGCCGCTCGTACACCGCGAGGCTCCGCTGGTACCACCGCCGGGCCGCCACCAGGTCGCCGAACGACCGCGACACGATGCCGAGGTTCCGGTAGGCCAGCCCGAGCCCGGCGAGGTCGTCGAGGCCCTCGAAGACCTCCTTGGCGGGCACCGTCAGCTCGTGCGCGGTGTCGTAGCGGCTCTGGCTGATGTGCAACGACGCGAGCGAGCACCGCAACACGGCCGCACCGCGCACGTTTCCAGCTATCTCGCAGGCCTCCAGTGCGATGTCGTGCGTGCGTTGCCAGCCGTCGTAGTCCGTGCGGGTCTCGAACTGCGTCACCAGCCGGTGCGCGAGCTCCCAGCTCAGCTCGTCCAGCCCGGCCTCGGCCGCGAGCGACACCGCCTCGCGCAGACTCACAGCAGAGGACTCCAGCCACGCCAGTGGATCGGACCGCAGCAGCGGATCGGGCCGCACGATCTCGCGCACCGAAGTGCCGCGCACAATCGAGAAGTCGCCGCCGTGCAAGGCGACGTGCGCAAAGTCCAACAGGTACAGCCACCCGCTCAGCACCCGTTGCAGCGCTTCAGGCGTGCCTCCCTGCGCCGCGAACTCCCGGATCAACGGCGGCACCACGTAACCGTCATCGACGACGGACACGAGGTGCGCCGACACCAGCTCGTCCACAGCGGACTGACCTCGCACGTCCCCGAAAGCCGCCACCGGCGCCCAGGAAGGCAACCGGCGAGCCCCCAGAGCAGCGAGCAGACCCAGCAGCCGGCGCGCGTGCAGGCTCAGGTCTCCCGCGGTTTCCTCCAACCGCGCCCGAACGGACAGCCCGCCGTGCGCCAACGCGTCCAGGCAACCGTCCGGATCGGACAGCTGGTCGACCAGCAAGGAGATCGGCCAGTGCGGGCGCGCGGCCAGCCGGGCACCGGCGATCCGCAACGTCAACGGCGAGCAGTCCGCGACGGTCACCAGCGCGTCGGCGGACGAGGCCTCAGCGGACAGTCGAGCGGAACCGATCTGCTTGCCCAGCAACGTCATCGCCTGCGCGGGCTCCAGCGGACCGACCTCGACGACGTGCGGCAACCGCAACCGGTGCCGCGACGTGACCAGCACGGCGCACCCCGGCGCGTGCGGCAGCAGCGGCGTCACCTGTTGCAGGCTCGTCGCGTCGTCCAATATGAACAGAAGTGATTGCCGCACAACAGCGTCTCGATAGGCGCTCAAACGTGCGCCGAAATCCCCCGGAACGGACAAGCCGAACGCGGCGAGGAACCGGCCGAGCACCTCGTGCGGTGTCGTCCCGCGCAGCCGTACGAACAGCTGACCGTCGGGGAAGGACCCGTTCGCCACCCGGTGCGCGGCGTGCACGGCGAGCGTCGTCTTGCCCGTGCCCACCGGCCCGGTCAGCAGCACCACCTGCGGAAACGGGGTGACCATGTCCACGACGGACTGAACGAGCTCCTCGCGTCCCACGAAGTCGGCGACGGCCGCGGGCAGCTGGTGCGGGCGCGGGAACAGGCCGATCTGCACACCGTCCCCTTCTGCGGAAAACCGTCAGTCGAGATCAGTTTCACACAGAACGCCGGCGGGCTCACCGCCGTGGACACCGGTGACCCGTGCGACGATCGCTCGCATTCCGTGCAGGTGCTCGGCCGCGGCGGGATCGTCCAGCCGGTCGGCGGCACGGGCCAGCACCAGCAAAGACTCGGCCTCGCCCAGCACGAAACCGGTCGCCCGCTGGACTTCCACGGCCTCAGCCGCGTACTCGTGCGCCCGCACCGGATCGCCGGCCTTGAGGCTCAACAAGGCGAGCGTCGCCAACGCCCGGCCGCGCTGCAGCCGGAACCCGAGGGTCGTGGACTGCGCCAAAGCCCGTTCGGCCAGCTCCACGGCGGACTGCTCGTCACCGGCCGCCTGCAGCACGCGGGCCAGTTCGATCAGGTACTCGGTCTCGTTGTCCACCCGCCCGAGCGAGCCCGCCAGCCGCAGCCCGCGCCGCAACGCCTCGACCGACTCCTCCAGCCGCCCCAGCCGGTGGCAGGCGCTGCCCACGATCACCAGGCCCAGCAGCACGTACAGCTCCGCCTCACCCGTCTCGGCCTCTTCGACCAGGGCGAGCGCACCGGCCAACGCGCGGTGCGTCCGGCCGGTGTCGCGGTCGATCTTCGCCTCGACCGACCGCAGCACGTACCGCCACGCGTGCGAGCCGGACTCCCCGGCCAGCCGCGCGCCGCGGTCGGCGTGCTCACGAGCCCGCACCGGATCGCCGAGCAACGCGTGCAGCTCCCCCAGGGCGAACTCCACCAGCGTGTCCGAGACGCTGCCACCGGCGTCCTGCAACAGTTCCCGCGCCCGCTCGTAGTGCTCCAGCGACTCGCTGAGCCGGCCGGTCTGCGCGGTCGCCACGCCGAGGTTGAGGTGCACCACGGCGGACAGCCGCAGGTTGTCGTCCACCAACGGCAACGCCTCGCGCAGCAACCCGACCGCCTCTTGGGTGCGGCCGAGCGTCAGCTGGATGACGGAGAGGTTGTTCAGGCAGTGGAACCGCCCGACGCGGTCACCGGACTCCCCGTGGAGCGCGAGAGCCGTCTCCAGGTGCCCGATCCCCTGCCTGCTGTCCAGCTCGCAGTGCAACGTGCCCAGGGAGAGGTGCATCGAGGCCTGGCCGCGCAGGTCGTTGCACTGCTCCGCCGCGAGCAGGCCGGCCGACGACGTCTCGTGCCACCGGTCGAACTGCTGGCGCAGGTACCACATGCGGCGCAAGGAGTCTGCCAGCTCCCAGCGGTAGTGCAACGGCTCGCCCCGCAGCGCACAGGTCGCCACCGAGTCACCCTCACCGTCCAACCAGGACAGTGCGGCTTCCTTGCTGTCGAACGAAAGGCTCGTGGTGCCGTCGCGATCGAGCCGGTACATCTCCGGCGCCAGCACGTCCAGCGCCGCGTCCGTCGTGTGCAGGTAGTGGTCGAGCAACCGCAGGCCGGCCTTCTCGGCGTCCTCGTCGGAAGCCACCAGCTCGCGCGCGTACAGGTGCAGCAGGTCGTGCATCCGGAACCGCCCGCGCGTGTGCGGCTCGATCAGGCTCGCGCCCTCCAGCAACGACACGAGCGGCCGCACGTCGTCCACGTCCATCAGCACGGACGCGGTGTGCGCGGTGAAGTCCGTGCGCGGCAACAACCCCAGCCGCCGGAACAACCGAACGGCCTCGTCCGGCAACGACCTCAGCGACAGCTCGAACGCGGCCGTCACCGCGGCCCGCCGGTCCCCGCTGATCGCCAGCTGCGCCAACCGGTTGCCCTGCGCCAGGTCCGCGACGGCGTCGGCGATCCGGTCGTGCGGACGGCAGGCGAGGTTCGCGGCGGCGATCCGGATCGCGAGCGGCAGGTACCCGCAGAGCTCGGCAAGATCAGCCACAGCTTCGGGTTCCGCGTCAGCGCGAGCGGAGCCCAGCACGCGGTTGATCAACGTGTGCGCCTCGTCCGCGGTCAGCAGGTCCAGCTCGACCCGCCGGGCGTCGTCCAGCGCGGTCAGCCCGCGCAGGTCGTTGCGGCTCGTGACGACCACCGCGCAACCGGGCGTGCCGGGCAGCAACGGCCTGACCTGGTCCTCGTTCGCCGCGTTGTCCAGCAGGATCAGCACCCGCCGGTTCGCCAGGATCGAGCGGTACAGGCTCGCCTGCTCGTCGACCTCGCGCGGGATCTGGTCGGACTCGACGCCGAGACCGCGCAGGAACTGGGTCAACGCCTCGGCCGGTGTGGTCGCGGGCGCGTCGTCGTAGCCGCGCAGGTTCAGGTACAGCTGGCCGTCCGGGAACCGGTCGCGCACCCGATGCGCCCAGTGCACGGCCAGAGCCGTCTTGCCGACGCCGGCGGTCCCGGCGATCGACGTGATCACGACGGTGGACGCCGACAGGCTCGCGTCCAGTTCGTCCAAACAGGACTTGCGGCCGGTGAACCGCGCCAGGTCGGCCGGCAGCTGCGCGGGTGCCTTCGGCGACACCGGGCCGGACTCGCTGTCCTGGTTGAGGATCGCCTGGTGCGCGGTGCGCAGGCTGCGGCCGGGATCCACGCCCAGCTCGTCGGCCAGCAGCCGCCGGGTGCGGTCGTACAGCTCCAGCGCGTCCGCCTGCCGGTTCGACCGGTACAGCGCGATCATCAGCTGCTCGACCAGCTGCTCGCGGAACGGGTTCGCGGCCACGAGCGCGGACAGTTCGGTGATCACCTGCTCGTGCTGGCCCAGCTCCAGCTGCAACGCGAAGCACTGCTGTGCAACGGCGATCCGGCGTTCGTCGAGCCGTTCGGCCTCCACCCGCAACGCCTGGCTGTTGAGCCCAGCGAGTGCCGGCCCGCGCCACAGCGACAACGCCGTGCGCAGCAACCTCACTGCCTCAGCGGGTTCCACGGTCTGCGCGGTCGCCACGTGCCGTTCGAACGTGACCACGTCCAGCGTCGCCGGGCCCAGCACGATCCGGTAGCCGGGCCCGTCGGTGACGATCATGCCGGGCACGCCCAGCGCGGCGCGGAGATCACCGACCGACTTCTGGATCTGGTGCTTGCCGGTCGAGGGCGGTTCGCCGTCCCACACCACGTCGACCAGGTGCGTCAGCGGCACCACCCGGCCCGGCGCGAGCAGCAACGCGGCGAGCACCTTCTGGCCGCGCACGCCGCCCAGTTCGAGCCGGACACCCCCGTCACGAGCCTGGATAGGCCCCAGCATCCCGAAGTCCACCGCGTCACCGTAGGGCCAATTTCGGGCGTCGTGGCAATGGGAGTGAGACGGTAGCGAGACGGGATTCGCCGCCGCGACCCTCGGGCCCGTGAGGCACATCGCACTCGGTGCAGCGACGCACCCGTTCCTGCGCGACCACGCGATCGCGGGGACGCCCGTCGTGCCGATGGCGATGGTGCTCGAGTGGTTCGCCGCCGCGGCCACCGCCTGGCCGCTGTGCCCGAACCTGTTGGTGCTGCGCGGAGTCACCGCACTGTGCAAGATCGCGCTGCCGGGGTTCCACGCCGGTGGGGACCAGTGCGCGGTCCGCACCGAGGTCGTCGACGAGACGCTGTCGCTGCTGCTCGTCTCCGCGAAGGGCGTGCCGCACCACCGCGCCAACGCGGCCCGTTTCCCGCTTCCGGTGCAACGCCGCGCCTGGTCCGTTCCGAGGGATCTGCGCCCCGCCGTTCAGGGCAGTCCCTACGACGGCCGCGTGCTGTTCCACGGCCCGTCGTTCCGCGCGATCCGGCGGGTCTCCGGAATTTCGCCGGCCGGCGCACTCGGCGTGGTCGTCGGCCTGCGCGAGCTCTCCTGGCCGGACGGGCCGTGGCAGCTCGACCCGGCGGCGATCGACGGCGGGCTGCAGCTCGCGACGCTGTGGGCATCGCACGCCATCGGTGCCGCCACCCAGCCGCAGTCGATCCGCGAGTGCCTGATCAGGACCCGCGGCCCGGTCGACGGCCCGGTGCGCTGTCTCGTACTCCGGCGCAGGACGTCCGCGCTCGACGCCGAGTGCGACATCGCGATCATCGACGCCGGCGGTGAACCGCTCGTCGAACTGGTCGGCGTGCAGCTCGTCGCACGCCCCGAACCGAGGAGGCCAGAGCAGTGATCCCTCCGTTCGCGACCTGAGCCCGCCTGTGTGATCGCGGTGGGAGCGATGTGTGGACGCACTCCAACACCCTCGGTGGCATCACCACCGAGGGGAGCCGGGGATGCGCAGGACCAAGGACAAACTCGCCCAGTACACGGCGTTCGCGCTGGTCGCGGCAGGTGCTATGACCCTGGTTCTGCTGGCGCTGTGGCTGTAGCCAGGATCCGCTCGGCCAGGGCCAGTGCTCTGGGCTGACGGACGCGCTCAGCGACCGCGACCGCCTCCTCGCCGTAGCGGATGGCGGCCTCCCGGTCGCCGAGCGCCAGGTGCAGGGTCGAGAGCTGCCCGAGCACCTTGTACTCGTTCCACCAGCGGCTGGTCGACCTGACAACGGCCAGGCACCGCTGCGTGTGACCGAGTGCCTCCACCAGCCGACCGTCCACCTGGGCGGCGAGCGACAGGGCCACGAAAAGCGCCACCTGACCGACGTGGTCGCGGATCTCCGCCATCGCCGCCAGCACCGCGTCATCATCCGGCAGGTTCATGTACGCGCGGCACAGCCGGGGCACCTCTCGCGCCATCTCGCGGGCAGCGGCGAAGTCACCCATCTCGTATCGCCAGTAGGCGAACTCGACCGTGGCGATCGACTCTCCACGCCGATCACCCGACTCCCGATAAGCGGCCAGCGACTGCTCCGCACAGGACCGGCTCTCTTCGTCGTGGAACGAGCAGAAGTGCACGTAGGCGATGTCGTGCAGGACTCCCGCGTAGGACCGCATGTCACCGCTTGCCTTCAACAGCGGGAGGGCTTTCTCCAGGTGCGCGAGCGCCTCGTCGGACTCCCCGCACTCGGCGTGGACGACGCCTATGTGTTGCAGCGCGTTCGCCTCCCCCGTCGGAGCGCCCACCTGCCGCATCAGCACAAGACCGCGTTGGTAGTGGTCCATCGCCTTGTCGAACTCGTGGCGTTCCCTGGCGATCATGCCGAGCAGCCCCAGCACCGACGCTTCGCCACGCAGGTCACCGATCTGCCGCATCAGGTCGAGCGCCTTGTGCAGGTGCTCCTCCGCCTTCGCGTGCTCCTCCTGGCCGAGATACGCCGAACCCAAGCCGCGCAACGCTTCCGCTCGTGCCTGGAGATCGCCGAGATGATGCGCGGCCGCGAGCGCGACGCTCTGCACCTCGACGCGTTCCCGGCCGGACCCGCGCAACAGCAGGAAGTGCGCGAAGTGGTGCGGCAACTGCCACGCGTACCGGTAGTGCCCCTCGTACGCGGCCAGGTAGACGGCGGCCCTGAGGTTGCGCCGCTCCGCCTCCTGCCACGCCAACGCCGCGACCGGGGTGACGAACACCGGCGGGTCCACCTGCTCGTACGTGACGTCTGCGTGGACCTGCGGGCGTCCGGGCGCGATCCGCAGCGCGGAGGCGGCCGCGTTGTGCAGGTAGTGGTCGAGAATCCGGACGATCGCCTCGTCCCGCTCCTCCGGCTCGACGCTCGCCTTCGCGTGGTCGGCGAGGAGGTCGTGGAAGCGGTAGCGGCCGTTCTCCTGCTGCTGCATCAGGTGCACGTCGAGCAGGTCGTCCAGCAACCGCTCGGCCTCCGCGCGGGTCGAGCCGATCACCGCCGCGGCCAGGTAGGCGTCCCAGTCCTCGCCGGTGTGCAGGCCGAGCCGCCGGAACAGGCGCTGTTGCTCGGGTGTGAGTTGCTGGTACGACAAGGCGAACGCGCCCGCCACGCTGCGTTCGCCCGCGGTCAGCTCGGTCAGCCGCTGTTCGGTGAGGCGGCGCACCAGGTCCTGCGCGGACCAGGCAGGCCTGGTGCGCCAGCGGGCACCGACGATCCGCACCGCGAGCGGCAGGTAGCCGCAGAGCCGCACGATCTCGCGCGAGGCTTCGAGATCGGCCTTGGGGCCGACGATGCTCGTGAGCAGGTTCAGCGAGTCCTTTTCGGACAGCACGTCCAGCGACACGTTGTGGGCCACGTCGAGATCAACCAGCCGGCGCCTGCTCGTCACGAGAACCAGGCCGGTGCCGGGCAGCAACGGGCGGACCTGGGCCGCGCTGCCCGCGTTGTCGAGCACCACGAGTGCCTTGCGGTGGGCCATTTCCGCGCGCCACCGGGCCGCGCGGGCGTCGAGGCCGTCCGGGATCTCGTGGGCCGGTACGCCGAGCGCGGTGAGCAACGCCAGCAGGGCGTCCGACGGGGTGCGGGGTTCGACGCCCTCGGTGTAGGAGTGCAGGTCCACGAACAGCTGCGCGTCCGGGAAGCGCGCCGCCAGCCGGTGCGCTGCCCTGACCGCGAGGGTGGTCTTGCCGATGCCGGCCATGCCGTCGATCGCGGTGATCGCGACGCAGCCGGACGGCACGGCGGTGAGGATGTCGTCGAGGTCCTGCGCCCGGCCCGCGAAGTCCGGGATGTCGCCGGGCAGGTCGTTGCGGGACCTGGGCCGGTTGTCGGCCGTGAGCACCTGCTGGTGGGCCCGCTGGAGATCTTTGCCGGGGTCGAGGCCGAGCTCGTCGGCGAGTCGCAGCCGGATGTCGTCGTAGGCCTGCAGCGCCTCGGTCTGCCGGTCGCAGCGGTGCAGCGCCAAGATCAGCTGCGCCCACATCCGTTCTCGCACAGGGTGTTGCCGGGTGAGTGAGCGCAGTTCCGGGACGAGGCGCGCGTGTTCACCGGCGCGGAGATCGCTATCGATCCGCGCTTCCAGCACCGCCAAGTACTTCTCGGTCAACGCCGGCACGTGGTCGCGTTCCAACACATCGCTGCCGATGTCGGCGAACGGACGACCGCGCCACAACGCCAGAGCTTGGTGCGGCTCCAAGGTTCCGAACCGGTGGACGTCCACCTCGTCGGGCCGCACGTCCAGCAGATAGCCGCCGGGCCGGGTCTGCACCAGGTCCGGCGAGCCGAGGTCCTCACGCAGCCGGCCGACCGTCGTCTGCAGGGCACCGCGCGACCCGCCGACCAGCTCCACGAGCTCGTCGACACCAACAACCTGGCCGGGCCGCAACAACAACGCGGCCAGCACGACGCGTCGCTTGCCGGACGGGACGTGGACGTGGCGCCCGTCGAGCATCACGTCCAGCGGTCCCAGCAGACCGAACGACCTCACTACCACCGGTCCCAGTGCACGACCTCGTCGGCCGCCAGCCGCTTGCGCGTCCGCGGTGACGCCCCCTCCGAGATCCCGGCCTCGTCCGCGTGCCCGATCGCGATCATGCCGATCGGCACGTGCGTCTCCGGGATGCCGAACTCCTCCCGCAGCTGCGGCCAGTCGTCCTCGGCCATCCCGAACAGCACCGCGCCGAGGCCCTCGTCCACGGCCGTCTGCAGGATCAGCAGCGCGGCCATGCCGGTGTCGATGTACCAGTACGGCACCGGCCAGTTGGCCTCGCTGCGGTCGGTCCACCCCTTGTCCGGCTGCGCGTACCGGTCGAGGTAGACGTCCTTGACCGAGAACGGGATCACGATGACCTGCGCGGTCTTCGCGTCGTCGCCGGCCCAGAAGTCGAACTTCTCCTTGAGCCGCTCGAGTGACTCTCCCCGCAGCACGAGGAACGCCTGCCCCTGCGAGAACCCGGCAGACGGACCGCGCAGGGCGTTGCGCATGATCCGCTGGATGCTCTCGTCGCTCACCGGTTCGTCGGTGAACTTGCGAACCATGCGCCGACGCCGGACCACGTCCTGGAACTCCACGTCAACCTCCCCAGATTTGAGATCGACCGTAGCAGCGTCCGGGGAGACGCACTCAGAGCCGGCGAAGGCCTGCCAGCACCCGCTCCAGCAACGCTCCGTCGGGACGGTCGCCGCCGTACGAGGACGCCGTGCGGTGCACGTCGATCAGGCCGTGCGAGGCCATGTCGCCGAGCAGCACCTTCGTGACGCCCAACGGCAGACCGCGCAGTGCCGCGATCTCGGCCACCGAACGCGGCGACGAGCACAGCGCCAGGACGTCCTGGTGTTCGGGACGCACCGCGGTGGACGAGAACTCGTTCACCGAGACCAGCGTCTCGATCTCCAGGTGCACGTCGGACGTGGTGCGGCCGCCGGTCCACGCGTAGGCGCGCACGATCGACGCCGACGACTCGACGGACGGCAGCGGCGGCACGTCGAACGGCATGGTCGCGTACGGGTCCGGCTCTGGCATCGGGTCCGCGACGCGCTTGGCCTTCTTCCTGCCGCGCTTGCGGATCCGCTCGCTGTCGAAGCTGAACCCACTGACCAGGTCGCCGAAGCTGACCTGCTCCTCGCCTTCTCTGCTCATGCCAGCTCGGCCCGCAGTTCCGGCGTGAGCAGCTGGCCCACCTGCCGCACGACCACGGTCATCTCGTAGGCGACCTGCGCGACGTCGCACGAGTTCGACGCGAGCACCGCGAGCACCGAGCCGTCGCTGATCGACGACAGCAGCATCACGCCGCGGTCCATCTGCACGACCGTGCGGACGACCGCCTCACCGGCGAAGCACTGCGACGCCGACTCGGCGAGCGAGACCACGCCGGCCACGATCGCCGCGAACTGCTGTGCGACGTGCCCTGGCAGCTTCGAGGACGAGACCAACACCAGTCCGTCGGCCGAGATCACCACCGCGTGCTCGATGCCGGGTGTGCGCTCGGTGAAGTTGGTGACCAGCCAGCCGAACTGGTCCACCTGCGTGCTCATCGACTCTCCTGCCGGTCGGGAAGGCCTCGCTGCACACCGCGCTGGAAGGCGTTGAGGAAGCCCTGTGCCGATTCTGGCGACTGGCGTGCTGGTGCGGGGGGAGGCGGCGGAACGGCAGCCGGTGATTCGAACCACGATGCCGAGTCCTGCGCCGACTGCTGCGCCGGCGCGGGCATCGGTGGCCGCACTGGCAGCTGATCGATCGCTTCCCCTCGGAAAGACTCCCAGGACTCTTCGCGTCGTGGGGCCAGTTCGGCCGGAACCAACACGATCGCGCGAGTGCCCTTGCCCTGTTGGGCATCGAGGCGTACCACGATCTGGTGGCGAGCGGCGAGCCTGCCTACGACGAAAAGTCCCATTTCGCGGAAGACCTGGACGTCCGCGCCCTCGCCGGCGGCCTCGAGGCGGTGGTTCACGACCGCCAGTGCGTCCGGGTCGATGCCGATGCCCTGGTCCACCACGTCGATCTGCACGATGTCGCCTGCCTCGATCGACGCGCTGATCGAGACCTGGGTGTGCGGTGGCGAGAAAGCCGTTGCGTTGTCAAGAAGTTCGGCGAGCAGGCGGACGAGGTCGCTTGCCACATAACCGACCACCTCGGCGTTCGGCGCGGTGTGCACCATCACGCGTTGGTACTGCTCGATCTCCGCGGCCGCCGCGCGCAGCACGTCGGTGAGCGGGATCGGCTTGTGGAACCGCCGCGCCACGTCGCCACCGGAGAGCACCATCAGGTTCTCGTTGTTGCGGCGCATGCGGGTGGCCAGGTGGTCGAGCTTGAAGAGGTTCGCGAGCTGGTCCGGGTCTTCCTCGTACTTCTCCAGCTCCTCCATCAGCTTGAGCTGGCGTTCGACGAGGCTCTGGCTGCGCCGCGACAGGTTCACGAAGATGTTGCGCATGTTCGCGCGCATGCCGGCCTGCTCGATGACCGAGCGGACGGCCTGCTGGTGCACCTCGTCGAACGCGCGCGCCACCTGGCCGAACTCCTCGGTCGTGTCGACCGGCACCGGCTCGATCTCGGTGCTGCCGCGTCCGGTCGCGACCATCTCGGGAAGTTTGTGCCACGCCACTTCCAGCGCGGAACGGCGCAACGCGTTGAGCGAGCGCAGCAGGTAACGGCCGACGACGAACCCGATGGTGCCGGCCAGGATCAGGCTGGCGAACAGGATCGCGGACGCCGCACCGGCTCGGTCGCTGGTCTCGTCGCGCAGGCGGTTCGCGGTGTCGCGCAGGTCGTTCTGCAGGCCCTGCACGACGCCGTCCAGCGACGCCGAGACCGCACTGGTGGCCTTGCTCCAGTCCGCGGCGGCGATCGGCAACGGCTTGGGCCGCGCGGTGTTGCTGCCGGAGTTGTTGCCGGTGTTGCCCGTGTTGCCCGTGTTGCCGTTGCTGGGCGCGTCGGACGTCGGGTGCAGCACCGCGGTGGCGAGCATCTTGCGCTGCGCCTCGATGTCCGGGCCCTTGAAGAACGACCAGTACGAGTTCAGCTGCTCGGGGGTGGCCAGCGCGGCGAACTGGCCGGCGATGTAGCCGAGCTTGACGTTCGACTCGACGAGCGACCGCACCTCGGCGGTGAGGAGCTGACCGCGGGTGAGCCCGGACAGCACGACCGCCTGCTGGTAGAGGACCTGCTCCTGCACGTGCAGCGCGTGGTGCAGGCCCATCGCCGTGCGGGACAGGGCGGCGTCGCCGAACTCGCTGGCGAGCACCTCGTCCACGTCGAGCATCGTCTCGGCGAGGGCGGTGTAGTCCTTGATCGCCCCCGGCACGTCCCTGGCCTTCTCGCGCAACGCGGACAGGCCACCGATCCGCGCCTCGACGTCGTCCAGGCGGGCCTTCGTGATCTCGGACAGCGAAGTCTTCTCGATCTGCCCGCGCAACGCCGTCCTGGACCCGTCGGTGCGGCGCACCTGGTCCTGGAGCGCCTGCGGGCCCGACCCCTCCGCGATGATCTTCCGTTCCGCCTGCACCCCTTCGATCACGGGGATCAGGGCGGAGCGGACCTTCACCAGCCGCTGGAGTGCCGCGTAGGACTCGGCGCGTTCCATGTGGGACTGGATCTGCAGCACGCCGGCGCCCACCGCGATGAAGACCGGAACGATCAACACCGCGGCGAGCTTCACCGGCAGGCGCCAGTTGCGCCAGTTGACGAGCGCGTTGAACATCAGACGAAGAGCTTGGCCGCGTTCAGGAAGAGCCGGTACAGGCCGTAGGCGAGCGGGATGCCCACCCACAACCACGCACCGATCAGCAACAAGCGCTGGGAGTTCACTTGCTCACCACGCCTTCCGCGTCTTCCGCGTCCTTCTGCTCAGCCGCTTCTGCGACGTCCGCAGCCTCGGCTTCGTTCCACTTCGCGACCGTGGCCTCGTCGTCCGTCTCGGGCTCGGGCTTGTCGGTCACCTCGGCCGCCGCGGGCTCGTGGAACTTCGGGTTGACCGGGCGGACCAACTCGTTCGCGACGAAACCGACGACCAGCAGCGAGATCATGATGTAGAACGACGTGGTGTACAAGTCCGGACCGGTGTGTCCGGCCTTCTTGCCCGCGTCCGCGATGGCGTTGACGATCAGCGGCCCGAGCACACCGGCGACCGACCACGCGGTCAGCAGGCGGCCGTGGATCGCGCCGACCTGGTAGGTGCCGAAGAGGTCCCGCAGGTAGGCCGGGATCGTGGCGAAACCGCCGCCGTAGAAGGTGAGGATCACCATCGCGGCGACCACGAACAGCGGCACGCTGGACGAGCCGATCGTCAGCAGCACCAGGTAGAGCAGCGCGCCGACACCGAGGTAGAGGCGATAGATGTTCTTGCGCCCCACGATGTCCGAGGTGGACGACCAGACGAACCGGCCAGCCATGTTCGCTGCCGACAGCAGCGCCACGAAACCGGTGGCGGCCGTCGCGATGACCGGCGTCGAGGACTCCTTGAAGAAGTCGACCAGCATCGGCGCGGCCTTCTCCAGGATGCCGATGCCCGCGGTGACGTTGAAGCACAGGATGACCCAGAGCAGCCAGAACTGCGGGGTCTTGATCGCGTTGTTCGCCGAGACGTTGAACGCGACGGTGGCCTTCGGCTTGTCCTTGAGCAGTTCCGCCTTCTCCTGCGTGAACTCCTTGGAGGGCAGGCGGATCAGCAGCACGCCGACGGTCATGAAGACCGCGTAGACGACGCCGTGGATCAGGAAGGCCTTGCCGATGCCCGAGGTCGAGGTGTTCCCGAACGCGGTCAGCATCGAGGTCGACCACGGGGAGGCGATCAAGGCACCGCCGCCGAAGCCCATGATCGCGATACCGGTCGCCATGCCGGGCCGGTCGGGGAACCACTTGATCAACGTCGAGACCGGCGAGATGTAGCCGATGCCGAGACCGATGCCGCCGATCAGGCCGTAGCCGAGGACGACGACCCAGTACAGGCCGGCCCACACGCCGGCCGCCGAGATCAGCAGACCGGAGCAGAAGCACACGAGCGACATGAACATCGCCCAGCGCGGCCCCCGCTTCTCCACGGTCGTGCCGAGCACGGCGGCCGAGAGCCCGAGCATCACGATGCCGAGCTGGAAGGGCAGAGCCGACTGCGTTCCCGTGATACCCAGAGATTTCTCCAGAGGCGTCTTGAAGACGCTCCAGGCGTAGGCCTGACCAATGGAGAGATGAATCGCCAGTGCTGCGGGCGGAACGAGCCAGCGGTTCCATCCGGGAGGCGCGACTGTGCGTTCGCGCGCTAAGAACCCCACTATATCCCCAACCGTCACCAAAAACGCGGACCGGCTGATCCTAGGCCAGGTGCACACGTGCGACAACGGTCTGGACCTGTCGAACGCCGTCGAAACACTGTCGAACACCGTTGCATGCGACGCAACTCTCAGGTAACTCCGGGCTAACAGTCACGAGCTACCCTCGGTCCGACCATTTGAGACGAATGCAGTGTCCGGTTTTGCCCGTTTCCCGGTACTCCGGCGCGTTGACTGCACACGTGAGAGCGCTACAGTAGGCGCCGCACGACGAGGGGCAGGGGTACATGACCAAGGCGATGTGGTCGCCTGGAGAAACGCAGCACGAGCATCGGGAATCACGGGGTTTTGCGTCGTTCGACGACCCCGAGGCTTTGTCGTACGTCGATTCGAACGGCAAACCGAACTTCGCGTTGATTCAGCAGACCGACGAATTCCGCGCCCTCCGCCGGCGACTCACCGCGTTCGTCTTCCCGATGACCGTGTTGTTCCTCGCTTCCTACTTGACGTTCGTGCTGTTGTCCGCGTATGCGAAAGACGTCGTCAGCATCAAGGTAATCGGTGTGATCAACCTCGGGATCCTGCTGGGACTCGGGCAGTTCGTCACGTCGATCCTCATCACGCTCGGTTATGCCCGTTACGCAAAGCGACGGCTGGACCCGCAGCGCAAATTGCTCGCAGAGAAGACAGGCGTCGAGGAGTAAGGCATGCCCACCACCGGCAACCCGGTGCTGAACCTCAGCGTCTTCGCGGTGTTCGTCCTGATCACCCTGTACATCGTCTACCGGGCTTCGAGCCGGAACGTGACGGCGTCGGACTACTACGCCGCGGGCAGCTCGTTCACCGGCGCCCAGAACGGCGTGGCGCTCTCCGGTGACTTCCTGTCGGCCGCGTCGTTCCTCGGCATCTCCGGCGGTATCGCGGCGCACGGCTACGACGGGTTCCTCTACTCCGTCGGCTGGGTCGTCGCGTGGCTGGTCGGCCTGCTGCTGATCGCCGAGGGCCTGCGCAACACCGGCCGCTTCACCGTCGGCGACGTGCTGGCGTTCCGGATGAAGCAGCGCCCGGTGCGCGCGGCCGCCGCGAACGCCACCCTGGTGATCTCGTTCTTCTACATGATCGCTCAGATGGCCGGCGCCGGCGGGCTGATCGCGTTGCTGCTCAACGTGTCCTCGAAGTGGGGACAGGCGCTGCTGATCGCGGTGGTCGGCATGGTCATGGTGCTCTACGTGCTGGTCGGCGGCATGAAGGGCACCACCTGGGTGCAGATCATCAAGGCCGTCCTGCTGCTGCTCTGCGTGACGCTGATGAGCATCTTCCTGCTGGGCAAGTTCGGTTTCAGCCTGTCCGAGATCATGCAGACGGCCACCGAGAACAACAAGCTCGGCGAGGCCGTGCTCGATCCCGGTGCGAAGTACGGTTTCAGTGCTATGTCCAAACTGGACTTCGTCTCGCTGGCCCTGTCGCTGGTGCTGGGCATCGCCTCGCTGCCGCACGTGCTGATGCGCTTCTACACCGTGCCGAACGCGTCGGAAGCCCGTCGTTCGGTCGTGTGGGCGACCTGGACGATGGTCATCTTCTACCTGTGCACGCTGGTGATCGGCTTCGGCGCGATGGCACTGGTCGGCACCGACACCATCACCGCGGCGCCGGGTGGCGAGAACTCCGCCGCACCACTGCTGGCGTTCCGGATCGGTGGCGAGGTCCTGCTCGGCGTCGTGTCCGCGGTGGCGTTCGCCACGATCCTCGCGGTGGTCGCCGGTCTGACGTTGGCGGCGTCCGCCTCGTTCGCGCACGACGTGTACGCGAACGTGATCAAGCGTGGCAACGCCGAGCCGCGCAGGGAGATCCGGGTCGCCCGGCTGACCGCGGTCGTGGTCGGCATCCTGTCGATCATCGGTGGTATCGCGGCGAACGGCCAGAACGTGGCGTTCCTGGTGTCGCTGGCGCTGGCACTGGCCGCGTCCGCGAACCTGTCGACGATCCTCTACACGATCTTCTGGCGGCGCTTCAACACCACGGGCACGCTGTGGAGCATCTACGGCGGCCTGGGCTCGTGCCTGGTGCTGATCATCTTCTCGCCGGTGATGTCCGGCGCGAAGACGTCGATCTTCCCGGACGTGGACTTCGCGTGGTTCCCGCTGGGCAACCCCGGTCTCGTGTCGATCCCGTTCTCGTTCCTGTGCGGGTTCCTCGCCACGATCTTCTCGAAGCCGGAGCCCGAGATGGCGGAGCTGGCGGCGGAGATGGAAGTGCGGGCGATCTCGGGCATCGGCGCGAAGGCCTGATCAGGCGGGGATGATCCCCGACTCGTGCGCGATGATCGCCGCCTGCACGCGGTTGCGGACGCCGAGCTGCCGGAAGATGGTGCTGACGTACACCTTCACGGTGCCCTCGACGACGTGGATGCGGGCGGCGATCTCGGCGTTGGACAGCCCGGCGCCGACGAGCCCGAGCACCTCGCGTTCCCTGGCCGTCAGCACCTCGATCCGTTGCTTCGCACCTTGGCGGGGACGCGTGGTCGCGAGCTGGTCGACGACGCGCCTGGCGACGAGCGGTGACAGGTAGGCGGCGCCGCTCGCGACGGCGCGGACCCCGGAGATGATCTCCTGCGGGTCGCCGGTCTTCAGCACGAACCCGGCCGCGCCCTCCCCGAGCGCCCTGCTGATGTAGGCGTCGTCGGCGAACGTGGTCAGCACCAACGTCTTCGTGTCCGGATGGTGCCGGCGGATCCGGTTGGCCGCGTCCAGCCCGTCGAGTCCCGGCATGCGGATGTCGAGCACGGCGACGTCCGGCCGGTGCCGCGCCACCAGGTCGACCGCCTCGCGCCCGTTCTCCGCCTCCGCGACCACCTCGATGTCTTTCGCGGTCGCGAGCACGGCCTGCACCCCGAACCGGACGACGGGCTCGTCGTCGGCGAGCACCACCCTGATCAACCGCTCCTCCTCGCGAGCCACTGCTTGGACACGAGCCGATCCTGGCGGAAGCACAGCTGGTGCAGGTCGTCTCCCTGGTTGTCGAACGGGTTGGCGTGCGTGGAGTAGTAGCGGCACTCGGCGTTCGCCGGCGCGGTGACGCCGAGCGGGTTGTCGACGCGCGTGCGCAGCGGCAGGTCGAGATCGTCCTCGTGGTCGCCCAGCTCGGCCTGCGCGAACTGCTGTTGCGTGAGCACCGACGTCGCCGCGTCGAACACCATGTAGCCCGGCACACCGATCGCGATGCCCACACACACGACCGACGTGATCAGCACAGTGCGTTTGGCGCTTCTTCTGATCTCGGCCTCGGTGCGTTGTCTGCGCACGTGCGTGGGTGTCGTTCTCGGGAGTGGCCGTTCTGGGAGCTTTGCCCTCACCTCGAACCCGCCGTCCTTCGGTCCGGCGTCGAACGAGCCACCGACCAGCGCGACGCGTTCGGCCAGGCCGACGAGTCCCTTGCCGCTGCCCACCGCGGTCGTCTTCGGCGCCGGTCCGTTGGTGATCCGCAGCTCGAGGTGCTCGGTGAGCGTGACGGCGACCTTCGCACCGGGGGCGTGCTTGATCACGTTGGTCAGCGCTTCGGCGACGACCCTGTGCACGGTTCTGGCGATGATCCCGTCGAGCTCTTGTGTGCGCTGGTTTCTCAGTTCGACGTCGAGGCCGCTCCGTTGGACCACTTCCTCGATCGTCGCCACGGGTTCGTCCTCGTCGGCGCGCAGCACCTGCATGACGTCGGCCAGTCGTTCCGCGGCTGCCGTGACGCTGGCTCGCGCGGTCTTGGCGGCTTCGCGTTGCCCGGCGGTGAGCGTCGGCTCCAGTTCCAGAGCCCCGACCAGCAACGCGGCCCTGGCGAGCTCGTGGCCGACGAGGTCGTGCATCTCCCCGGCGAGGCGGGCTCGTTCGGCGTCGCGGGCGTTGTCGGCGTCGCGTTCGAGGAGTGCGGCGTGCTCCCAGCCGACGTCCTGCAGCTCGGCGTACCTCCTGCGGAACCGCCCGAACGCCCACGGCACCACGCCGAGCACCCCGACGCCGGACGTGACGGCGAGCGCGGTGTCACTGCCTCCCCGCTCGGTCAGAGCAACGACGACACCGGCGATCTCGGCGACGGTGAGCGCGATCGCGGTGGCCCGCGGGTCCTCCGCGTGCCGGCCGGAGAGGAAGCTGACCAACGCGAGCGCGGGCGCCAGCGCGATCACCCTGGCGTCGAACTCGACGCTGACGAGGTAGCAGACGAGCCACGCCCCCAGCGCGATTCCCAGTGCGACCGCGGGCCTGTTGCGCACGACGACGAAAGCCGCCACGAACAGGACGAGGTAGAGCACAGCCTCCCACACAGCACCCATCATCCCAGCCGCTGCAGCACCACGGTCGGCGCGTCATCCTCGGTCCGCTTCTTCTTCAGCACAGCCGCAATCGCCCACGAAACGAGCGCGCCGAGCAACAGTCCGGCCAGAACGTCGTGTACATAGTGGACACCGACCACGACCCTGGACGCCGCTGCCGCAACCGCGCACACCGCCGCCACCCAGCCGAGCGTCCGGTGCAGCGCCCAGATCGCCATCGCGGACGCCCCGGCGACCACCGAGTGGTTGCTGGGGAACGACCAGTCACCCGGAGCCGGGCACTCGGCGAGCGATGGTGCTGTGCGGCACGGCCGTTCCTCCTGCACGACCAGCTTGATCACCTCGCTCACCGCGTAGGCCAGCACAACCCCTGCGCCCGCGAGGAAAGCGCGCAGCCGGTGTTTCAGCACCAGCCAGCCGAACATCAGGACGAACACACCCAGCACCGCGTCGGTGCCGATCACCAGCCAAGTCACCCAATCGAAGCTAGGAAGATCGCGGTACGGGCGCCTCTGCCGATCGGAACCGGGTGACCCTTACTTTCGACAAGGTCGGCGGCGACGGCAGGACCGTTGCAGAATCCACCGCACAGGAGGTGCTGTGCTGATCCAACGGGCCGCCATCGCACTCGTCCAGGTCCTGGGCCTGGCCGTGTGGTTCTCGATGTCCGCGGTCGTGCCGTCGCTGCGCACCGAGTGGGGCATCAGCGCGGGCGCGGCGGTGTGGCTGACAGCGTCCGTGCAGCTCGGGTTCGTCACGGGCGCGGTCGGCGCCACGGTGCTCAACCTGGCCGACCGCGTCCGCCCGCACCTGCTGCTCGCGATCTCCGCGGCGGCGGGTGCGGCGTTGACGTTGGTGCTCGGGCTCACCGCGGATGGTCTGGCGATGGCGATTCCGCTGCGGTTCCTGACTGGTGTGGCGCTGGCCGGCGTCTACCCGGTGGGCATGAAGCTGATGGCGTCCTGGTCGGAGACGAGGACCCGTGGCCGGGCGCTCGGGGTCCTGATCGGAGCGTTGACGCTCGGCAGCGCGCTCCCCCACGTGTTCGGGCAACTGCCGTGGCGCGAGGTGCTCGTCAGCGCGGCCGCGATCGCCTTCCTCGGGGCGCTGACGGCGCTGTTGTTCGTCCGGCCGGGACCGTTCCTCACCACGGCGACCGCCCAGCTCAACCCGCGCTACGCCGTGCAGATGTTCCGCGAACGCAAGCCTCGGCTGGTGAACCTCGGCTACTACGGGCACATGTGGGAGCTGTACGCGCTGTGGACGTGGCTGCCGACGTTCCTGCTGAGCGCTCGGGAACCCGTTGGCCTCACGGTGTTCCTCACGATGGGCGTGGCCGGCTTCGCCGGCTGCCTCGTCGGTGGCTGGGCGGCGGACCGGTTCGGCCGCGCGCCCGCCGCCGTCGGTGCGTTGACGGTGAGCGGGCTCTGCTGCCTGTTCTCGCCGCTGGCCTGGGGCACGCCGCTGCTGATCGCGTTCTGCGCGGTGTGGGGTGCGTCGGTGATCGCCGACTCCGGCGTGTTCAGCACGTCGTTGAGCGAGGTCGCCGACCCGCGCTACGTCGGGACGGCGCTCACCGCGCTGACCGCCATCGGCTTCGGGCTGACGGTGGTCAGCATCCAGCTCGTTCCGCTCATGGCCGAGCTCGTGACCTGGCGTTACGCGTTCCTGCTGCTCGTGCCGGGGCCCGTGATCGGGGCGCTCGCCATGCTCAGGACCAGGTCGTAGAAGCCGTCGGGGTTGTCCGCGCCGGATCGTCCGTCGATCAGCTCGCGCACGATGTCGCAGTGGCCGGCGTGCTGCGCGGTCTCGGCCACGACGCGCACGAGCAGGTGCCCGAACGTGGTCTCCCGCTTGTGCTCAGCCCACCACTCCACCGAGGCCGGTGCGTCCAGCGGCAGTTCGGCGATCGACTCGTCGCTGTGCTTCCAGGCCGCGCGGTAGAGGTCGAGGAGGTACTCGCGGCTCTCGTCCGGTTTGGCCCACATGTCGCCGTTCTCCCAGACCGATCCGTCCTCGTTCCACGGCAGCTTGACCGGCGCTGGACGGCCCGCGCTGTCGCCGAGGTAGCCGAACTCGATGCCGATCAGGTGCTTCACGAGGCCGAGCAGGTTGGTGCCGCTGGGCACGAGCGGGCGGCGCACGTCGTACTCGCTCAATCCGTCCAAAGAGGACACGACGGAGTTGCGCGAGTCCTGCAGGTACCGCTGGAGATCCTGAGCCATCATGCGCCGACCTTAACGACGACCTCCGACGGTTTAGCGACGGTTTCGGCAGCGGGGCCCAGCACGTCCGGCGCGGTGCCCACTGGCTGTACACGGCGGTGACGTGCCCCCGCTGACCGAACGACGGCGCGGTCTGCTCGATGCGGACCACCCTGCCCTCGTTCTCCTCCTGCTCCACCAGCCGGACCGTGTCGCGATCGACGCGGGTGAGCAGGTTGGCGGCGTGGTAGTCCTGCGTGGCGAGCGACAGGTCTCGCACGTACGGCCCGACCCACGGCGCGTCGTTGAGGCCCGTGCTGGAGAACGTCTTGCCCGGCGGCATGGTCAGGTCGCTGTGCTGCAGGTACCTGTCGTCCACGGTGACGAGCGGTATGCGTCTCGTCCGGTCCCTGCTGCTCGTCGTGACCGCGTGCTCGGCAACGCCCGCCGACCCGCAGGGCCCTGTTCAAGACGTGGCGGCGGGCGATCCTGGAGTATCGCCACGAGTCTGGCAAAGCTCACGTCGGGCGGACGCGCGTTTGCGCGTCCGGCTCGGCGGAAACCACGAGGGCATGACCGAACACCAGCAGTTCACCACGCCCGAGGGTGGCGGCGAGCCCGTGGACGACGAGCCGGACGCGGTCGCGGTCGAGGCCGGCGCGAGCGAGCACGTCACCGCGGCGGAGGAGACCGCCATGCACATCGACGAGACCGAGGAGGGCGGCGGCCGCGTCGACCGGCCCGACGACGGTTACCTGCGCGACCGATGAGTGCACTTTCGGCTGAGTGACCGACAGTCACGCCCAGGTCAGGCTCGGATCGCTTGAACCGCGCTCGAATTTCGCTTGAGCGGCCGCTCGTCTAGGACACAAGCTGACCTCAAGCGGTCATAGAGTCCTTCATGTCGGGACAAACGAGCGAAGGACAAGAGCGATGACCACCACCGAGATCCTCACCGGCGAGCGCGCGGACCTCCTCGAGACCCTGCGGCAGCACCGCTGGTTCCTGACGTTCACCGCGCAGGGCCTCACCGACGAGCAGGCCGCGTCCAGCCCGACGGTCAGCGCGCTGTCGATCGGCGGCCTCATCAAGCACGTCGCGTCGGTCGAGGAGAACTGGGTCAAGTTCATCGAGCACGGCACCGAGGCCATGGCGTCCGACCCCGAGTCGACGGACTACGAGAACCACGAGGCCAACTTCCGGATGGAGCCGGGCGAGACCCTCGCGAGCATCATCGAGCGCTACAACGCGGTCGCGGCCTACACCGACAAGCTGGTCGAGACGGTGGACATGGACCTCTCGCACGCGCTGCCGGCCGCACCGTGGTTCCCCGAGGGCAAGATGTGGTCGGCGCGGCGCGTGTTCGTGCACATCGTGGCCGAGACCTCGCAGCACGCGGGCCACGCCGACATCATCCGCGAGACGATCGACGGCCAGAAGACGATGGGCTGAGACCCCTCTGGACCGGGGCCGCCTAGATGCGCGGCCCCGAGAAGTTCACCCGCAGCGTGTACACCGAGCTCGACGCGGTGATGAACAGGTCGTTGCGCCGCGGCCCGCCGAAGGTCAGGTTGGAGCACACCTCAGGGATCCGCAGCTTGCCGATCCGCGTGCCGTCCGGGGCGAAGCAGTGCAGGCCGTCGTGCGCGGCGGCCCAGACCCGTCCGGCGGCATCGACGCGGATGCCGTCGAAACCCCCGGCGTCGCTGGTCGCGAAGATCTCGCCACCCGAGAGCGCCTTGCCGTCCTCCACCCGGAACACCCTGATGTGACTGGGGTTCTGGCGGGTGTCGGCGATGTAGAGCAGCGAGGAGTCGAGCGAGAACGCCAGCCCGTTCGGCCGGGAGAAGTCGTCCGCCACGATCGTCACGGACCCGTCGACCGGATCGGCGCGGTAGACGTGGCACGCGCCGATCTCGCTCTCGGCCTGGTGTCCCTCGTAGTCGCTGTCGATCCCGTAGCTGGGGTCGGTGAACCAGATCGCGCCGTCCGCCGACTCGACGACGTCGTTGGGGCTGTTGAACCTCTTGCCCCGGTAGGTCTCGGCGAGCACGGTGGTCGAGCCGTCGTGCTCGGTGCGGGTCACGCGGCGGTTGCCCTGTTCGCAGCTGACGAGCCGGCCCTGGCGGTCGACCGTGTGCCCGTTGTGGAACCCGGCCGGCTCGCGGAAGACACCGACGGCGCCGGTGCACTCGTCCCAGCGCAGCACCCGGTCGTTCGGGATGTCGCTGAACACCAGGTAGCGGCCCGCGGGAAAGTACGCGGGCCCCTCGGTCCACCGGCAGCCGGTGTGCAGCCGCTGGATCCACTCGTCGCCGTTGACGCGGGCGAACCGGTCGTCCAGAGCGACGAAGTCCGCTTTGACCTTGTCCACGTGCTACCCCGCAGTTCTTCGAACCTGATGACGTAGATCGCATTCTGCTCGTGGAGCTGCAGCGGAACGCGACCCAGGCCTACGCCGCGCTCGGCAAGGCGGTCGGGCTGTCCGCCGGGCCGCCCACGAACGGGTCTGCAAGCTGCGGGAACAGGGCGTCGTCCGGCGCAGGCTGTACGCCGTCGACGGCGTCACCGGGACGCAGACGATCGTGGTGCTGGAATCGTTCTTCGAACGGCCCGAGCTAGGGCCTGGGTGGCGAGAAGGTCGAGAGGAACTGGTCCCGGAAGTCGCTCATCTTCGACACCGGCGCCGATCCTCCCGGCCTGATGCCGTCGTCCCACTTCCAGCCCTCGACCCGCGACAGCACCGCGGGATCCTTGGCGACGATGGTGATCGGCACGTCCCGCGACGCTCCTTCACCGGTCACCATCTGCGCCGGCTGGTGGTCGCCGAGGAACACGAAGACGAGGTTCTCGTCGCCATATCGCTCGACGTAGGAGATCACCGACTCCAGCGAGTACGAGATCGAGTGGCCGTAGTCGGCGCGCACGGCGGCCGGGTCGCGGCCGAAGATCGACTCCGGCGGGTCGTCCGAGGCCGGCATGGTGCGGTAGATCGAGCCGTCGCCGAGCTTGTCCCAGTCCACCGAGTCCGGGGTCGGCGACCACGGTGCGTGCGAGGAGACCATCGGGATCGCGGCCATCACCGGGCCGTGCTGCTTCGAACGTTCGTTGCGCTGGAACGACTCCAGCGTGAACTGGTCCGGGGTCGTCGCGTAGCCGAAGCGCGGGCCGTTGTAGCCGAGGTCCTGTGCGGCGTAGATCTCGTTGTAGTGGAAGAAGTCGCCTTCCGGCCACGCCTGTGTGATGCCGGGGACCACGCCCACCGAACGCCACGACGCCTCGCGGAACGCGCGCGGGAGCGTCAGCCGGTCCGACGCCACCAGGTTGCGGTAGCGCTGCTGGTTGTCGATCCACAGCCCGGACAGCAGCGTCGCCTGCGCCATCCAACTGCCGCCACCGGCCGTCGGCGAGGTCAGGAACGCCGATCGAGCGCTGTACCCGGCCGCCTTGAGACGCGAGTTGCCGTCAGCGAGCTTCGCCGAGACGTCGGGGAGTTCCAGCGCCGACTTCCCGTAGCTCTCCACGAACGTGAAGACGACGTCCTTGCCCTGCAACGAGGACAGCAGTCCCGGGTGCCCGCGATAGGCGTCGACGGACGCCTCGGCGGCGAACGTCTCCTGGTCCTGCAACCCGACCTGAACCCGCCGCGCGTGATCGACCAGCGAGGTGGCGGCAGCGTCCGAATAGACCGGAATCCCTGGCACGGCAAGCGAAACGCACGCCACGGCGACCAGTGCGACCGCGCGGATCGCCGCCGGGCGACGGCCCGCCGCCGCAGAACTGAGGCGCAGCACGGAAACCGCGGCCAGCAGCACGATGCCGACGACCAGCGCCAGTGTGGCCACCACGGCCAGGACGGAGGCGAACCGGCCGAACGTCACGTCCACGAAGTCGAGGGCGGGCGCCAGCAACGGCCAGTCCAGCACCAGGTCGAACGGCCGGTACAGCACCATGTCGAACCCGATGTCCATGATCTTGACGACCGTGAACACGCCGAGCGCGGCACCGCCGGCGATGGCCAGGGGCTTGCGGAACCGGTCCGGCACGAGCACCAGGACCAGCACGCCGACGAGGCCTTCGAGCGGCACCCGCAGGAACGCCTCGAAGGTGAACTTCTCCAGGTCGCTCGGTGCGGTGAGCACGAACAACACGAACAGCGCCGCCAAGAGCGTGGCCGTCCGACGCAGCAACATCCTCACCGAGAATCCCCTTTCCTGACCTATGAGGTAAAACGCGGCACGACCCGCGACCGGTTCAACTGCACTACCATCTCCTCTGTGACCCGCCCGCACGTTCTGCTGAGCGTCGCCGTCAGCCTCGACGGCCACATCGATGATCGCGGCACCGAGAGGTTTCCGCTTTCCAACGCGGAGGACTTCGACCACGTCGACCGGATGCGCGCGGAGTCGGACGCGATTCTGGCCGGGGCCGAGACGTTGCGCCGCGACAACGCGCGACTGCTCGTCTACAGCGACGAGCGGCGTGCGCGGAGAATAGCGGACGGCAAACCGGAGTTCCCACTGCGGGTCGTCATCACGAGAAGCGGACAACTCGACCCTGAGCTGCGGTTTTGGCACTGCGGCGGCGCGCGGCTGGTCTACACCAAGAGCGAGACCACGACGGTCGACCACCTCGCGGAAACCAAGAGTTTCAGCGATTTCTCAGAAATTCTGGACGATTTGGGCGCACGTGGTGTGCGCAGGCTCATGGTCGAAGGCGGCACGAGCATTCACACGGCGTTCCTCGCGGCGGGACTCGCCGACGAGATCAGGATCGCGGTCGCGCCGATGCTGATCGGACAGGCGACGGCCCCGCGTTTCGTGAATCCCGCCGAATTCCCCGGTGGACCGGCCCGCCGATTCCACCTGGAGGACGTCACGAAACTCGGGGACGTCGCGGTGCTGCGCTACTTCCCGAAAGTCACTTCCGCACCAGCTTGAGCACTCCGAAGATCTGCTCGCGGCGGTACACGGCGATCACCAGCGACCAGATCACGAAGATGATCGGCATCAGCGCGTCGTCGAATCCGCCGTTGGTCACGAGGAAGAACTCGGTCAGCGCCGCGCCGGTCATGATGCCGGCGAGAGCCAGCGCCGCGAGGCCGCAGATGCGCGGGATGACCAGGCCGATCGCGGCGGCGATCTCCAGCACGCCGGTGAAGTAGCGGAACCACTGGCCGAAGCCGATGTCGTCGAACTTCTTCACGAAGTCGTCGCCGAACAACGCCCAGCCGTTCCGCACGAACTGCACGGCGAGCAGGATCTGCAGGATCCAGACGACGACGTTGCCGATCTTCGCGGCGGTTGAGGTCTGCTCAGACATGACGGGATCCTCCCACCGAAACTCCTGCGTGACGCCAGAGCCACCGCACATCGCGGCCGAACGACCACACCAGCGATGCCAGCGCGAGGCCGACCAGCACAGCCGCGAACGGGATGACCCCCGAAGCCGCCACGACGAGGAAGATGCCCTGCACCGCGGCCACGACCTTGCGCGCGTAGCTGGCGGGCAGCGGCGCGTTCATCCAGCGGAACTTCCACGACGCGGCCACGAACACGTACCGCATGAGCCCGATCGCGAGCACCCACGGCCCCATCTGCACGGCCACGTACGCGCTCAGCACCAGGATCAGGAACGCGTCGACCTCCATGTCGAACCGCGCACCCAGCGCGGTCGACGTACCGGTGCGGCGCGCGACCTGACCGTCCACCCAGTCGAGTGACAAGGCGACCGCCGCCAACGTCACGACCAGCGCCACCGGAACGTCCTGACCAGCACGATCTGCGACCAACGCGGTCACGGCGCCGACCATGAGCCCGCGGGCCAGCGTGACCCGGTCAGCGGGGCCGAGCGACGCCGTGCGGTGGCGTTGCATGCCGTAGCCGAGGAACGCCCAGGTGGCGAACCCGTAGGCGAGCCCGGCGGCCCAGCCGAGCGGACCGAGACCGGCCGTGGCACCGACCACACCCAGCAGGAGTACCTGAGCCGCCGCCCACGCGGCAGGCTCTCGTACGACAGCGGATGCCCTGGTGTGCTGAAGTGTGATCATCAGGTGCCCCTAGTGGACTTCGTGCGGCGGAGGTGTTGTGAGTGACACGTACGGCGAGTGCCTTTTGGCTCAATGAATCCGGAAAAGGGGAGGTTCGGCAGGTCGCGCTGGCCGAGCCGGGGCCGGGTGAGGTCGCGGTGCGCACGCTGTTCTCCGGGGTCAGCCGCGGCACGGAGACCCTCGTCTTCCGCGGTGGCGTGCCGGAGAACCAGTACGCGGCGATGAGGGCTCCTTTCCAGGAGGGCGAGTTCCCGTGGCCGGTGAAGTACGGGTACCTCAACGTGGGCGTCGTTGAACACGGGCCCGAACAACTGCGCGGGCGGACGGTGTTCTGCCTCTATCCACATCAGACTCGTTACGTGGTCCCGGAAAGCTCGGTGACCCCGGTGCCCGACGCGGTTCCGGCGGCCAGGGCGGTGCTCGCGGGCACGGTCGAGACCGCCGTGAACGCCGTGTGGGACGCGCATCCGCTGATCGGCGACCGGATCGCGGTGGTCGGCGGTGGCATGGTCGGGTCGAGCATCGCGGCGGTCATCGCAACGTTCCCCGGCGCACGTGTCCAGCTCGTGGACGCCGATCCCAGCCGCGAGGACATCGCACGACAGTTGGGTGTCGGGTTCGCCTTGCCGGCCAACGCTCTCGACGGCTGCGACCTCGTCTTCCACGCCAGCGCGACCGAACCGGGCCTCACCACCGCGCTGAACCTGCTCGCCCCGGAAGGCCGGGTCGTCGAGCTGAGCTGGTACGGCGACAAGAAGATCGCGGTTCCGCTGGGCGAGTACTTCCACTCGCGGCGCCTGACGATCCGCAGCAGCCAGGTCGGCACGGTCGGCCGGCCGGACCGCACCTACGCCGAACGCATGGCGCTCGCACTCGATCTCCTCGCCGACGCCCGGTTCGACGCACTCATCACGGGCAACAGCGCGTTCGAGGAGCTCCCCGACGTGATGCCGAAGCTGGCCGACGGGGAGATTCCGGCGCTGTGCCACCGGATTGACTACAGCCACATTAACTACCCTGAGCCCCATGTTTCCGAGTGACACCACGGTCGACGTCCGCGACCAGCGCGTGGCCGTGCTCCCGGTCGGCAGCACCGAGCAGCACGGCCCGCACCTGCCGCTCGCCACGGACTCGGTGATCGCCTGGACCATCGCGTCGGAGATCGCCGCGAAGTACCCGGTCCGGCTGCTGCCGCCGATCCAGTTCTCGTGCTCGCAGGAACACGCCGACTGGCCGGGCACCGTCAGCATCTCCGCGAGCACGTTGATCTCAGTCATCACGGACGTCGCGGACTCGTTGCGGCGCACCGGTGTCACGGGCCTGGTCCTGGTGAACGGCCACGGCGGCAACTACGTGCTGTCGAACATCGTGCAGGAGGGCGAAGGTCTGGCGTTGTTCCCGGGACGGGACGACTGGGCTTTCGCGCGGGAGCAGGCCGGCATCGAGACCTCGGCGTACAGCGACATGCACGCGGGTGAGCTGGAGACCTCGATCCTGCTGCACGCTCACCCCGATCTCATCCGTCCCGGCTACGAAACCGCTGACCACCTGGCGGAGGACCGGCGGCACATGCTCACCCTGGGTCTGGCGCCGTACACGTCCTCCGGCGTCATCGGGCGGCCGTCCCTGGCGTCAGCGCACAAGGGCGAGCTCCTGCTCGCGGGACTCGTGGACTCGTTCCGCCACTACCTCGGCCTTTTCGACCTTGGTACGGCGTGACAGGAACAGCACGACCGCGCCGGGCAGTGCCGCGATCAACGCCAGCACGCCGTAGACGATGCCCGTCGTGAAGCCGTGCTGGGCGCCGAGCCCGGCGGCCCCGAACGCCACCGCGAGGAACGCCTCGCGCGGCCCGAACCCGCCGATGTTGACCGGAATGGCCATGATCAGCAGGGCCAGCACCACGACCGGCGCGAGCTGCGTGATCGTCGCGTCCGACCCGGCGGCACGGGCGGCGACCACGAACATCGCCACGTACCCGGCGACCGTGGCGGCCGACAGTCCGACGACCGCGGGCCAGGTCTTGAACGACAGCAGCCGGATGCCGTCCGCCAGCGTGTTGACCAGGACCCGGCGCACGGGCCTGATCTGCCAGCCGGCGACCGCGGCCACGGCCAGACCGGTGAGGACCAGTGTGATGGTGAGGCCGTTCGGCGCGACGTCGAAGCCGGGCGCGGGGTGCAGGAGGAGCACCGCGAGCCCGATCCCGATGAGCACCAGCTGACCGGCGAAGCGCTCGAAGAACACGGCGCGCACGCCGCGTCCGACGTCGCCGGACTCACGGCCGTGGTTGACCGCGCGGTGCACGTCGCCGAGCACGCCCGCGGGCAGCACGGCGTTGACCAGCAGCGCCCGGTAGTAGTCGCTGACCGCGGTGCGCAGGGACAGCGACAGGCCGAGGCGGCGCGCGACGATCACCCAGCGGCCGGCGCTGAGCAACGTCGTCGCGAACCCGATCGCCAGCGCGGCGGCGACGGAGAACGCGTCGATCGCGCGCAGTCCGTCCACGAACGCCCCGGTACCGAGGCGCAGGCCCACAGCAACCAGGATCGCCACCGCCAGCAACAGGCGAAGCCACGGCCAGAACTTCTTCATCAGACAGCCCTCGGTATCGCTAGCAGGTCGACGTGGTGGACCACCGCGCTCGCCTGTGACCTGCGACGCAGGTACTCAGGCGCTTCCGCGGCAAGTGCTGGTTCCTGCTCGACCGCCGCACCGACCCAGCCCTTCAGCCATTCGTGCTGGAGGGCGTCGGAGTTCATCCGCCACGGGCTCGAATCCGTTCGAACCGAAGCGCCGGCTGCCACGAATGCCTGTTCAGCAGCGGCCGGAGCATCCGGTCCGAGGAGCCGGCGCCCGTCCACGACGCGGCGCTGATGCGCGTTGAACGCGTCCTGGAAGGCGGCGTCGAGCGGCTCGGCCGGGTCGAACTCGATCCGGCCTGCCACCGAGAGCGTGAACAGTGCGGGCACATGTGCTTCTACGCATGCAACCGCCAGAGCGTTCATCTCGTTGGTAGTGAGCAAGTCGAGCAGCGCGGAGCAGGTGACCAGGTCAGCGCCCGCGAGGTCGGCGGCGGTCAGGGACGTGAGGTCGCCCTCACGCGTTTCGACGGTGACGTTCTCGACGGCGCTCATGCTGGCCTCCGCCAGCCCGAGCAGCCGGGGGTCGCGGTCGTGCAGCACCCAGTGCTGCACACCGCCGAGCCTCCCGGCGAGCCATCGTCCCATCGATCCCGTGCCACAACCCAGGTCACGGATCGTCAGCCGGTTTCGGTTCACCAGTGTTTCGCGGAGCACATCCACGAGTGCGGTCGAGCGTGCGGCAGCGTCGGCGTTTTCCCGCAGGGCCAGCCATTCCGGCGCGAAGGTCATGGCCGCAGACTAGCCAGCACCCTCCGCAGGTCCTCTGTGGATTCGTCCCAAGTGGACAGATTTGTCCGCCGTTCGAGTGCCTTGACACGCAGTTCGGCGCGGAATTCCTGATCTTGGAACCAGCGCGTCAGTGCAGCTTCCAAGGCATTTTCGTCGCCCGGCGGGAGCAGCAGGCCGCCGTCGCCGAGCGCGTCCGGCACGGCGCTCGCGATCACCGGCAGACCGCGCGCGAGCGCCTCGGTGACGACCATGCCGTAGGTCTCGTTGCGCGACGCCAGCACGAACAGGTCGGCGTCGCTGTAAGCCCTGGTCAGAGCCTCGCCGGTGAGCGGTCCGCGGAAGCTGACCCGATCATCTTCCGGCAGCTGCCGGACGAACGGCCGAACCGGTCCCACACAGTCGAGGCGCCACTCGTAGTCGATCTTCTGCAGGGCCCTGATCAGCAGGTCGTGGCCTTTTCGAGGTGTGATCGAGGCAACGCAGAGCAGTTGGCTGACGCCGTCCGTGCCGGGTGCGCGCGGCGCCGGATCGGTGCCGGGAACGACCACGTGCACGTTCTCCAGCCCGTGCCTGGTCCTGATGTTGCGGGCGGCCGTGGGACTGGTGGCGATGACCGCGCTCGCCGCCCGCAGGACCTGCCGTTCCTGCTCGTCGAGCAGCGCGGCCGTCGCGGGGTCGAGCCCGGTCTCGTCAGCGAGCGGCAGGTGCACGAGCACGGCGAGCCTCAGCCGTTGGGCGTGCGGGACGACCACCTCGGGCACACCGCACCCGACCAGGCCGTCGATCAGCACGACGTCGCCGTCCGGGATCTGCGCAAGCGTTTGCCGCAGCGGTGCGGTGTCGTGCGGACGCGGCCAGTCACCAGCGACGGTCAGGCGGGTGAGCCCTGCTCCGACCCTGAGGTCGTAGACGTTGCCGCCGCTGGGACTGGCCGGATCGTCGACGTCAGCCGGCAGTACGAAGTGCACGTTCGTAGCCGGCCCACGCCACGTGGGACTCGTGAAGTGTGACGGCGATCGCATCGATGCCGTGAGCACCCTCACCGAGAGCGCCCTCGGAAATCCGCTCCGCGAGCTGGTCGGCGATGTGCTTCGCGAGCCACTCCGTGGACGTGTTGATGCCCGCGAACTGCGGTTCCTCGTCCAGGTTGCGGTAGTTGAACGCTGCCAGGACCTTGTTCAGCTCCTGGGTGGCCAGTCCGATGTCGACGACGATGTTGTCCGAATCGAGTTCGGCACGTTTGAACGTTGCGTCCACCAGGAACGTTGCTCCATGCAGACGTTGTGCCGGACCGAAGACCTCGCCGCGGAAACTGTGGGCGATCATCACGTGATCGCGGACGGTGATGCTGAACAGGGTGACCTCCGCTGTGCGGTCGGGTTACGGTGCGACCTCGCATCCGAGCGTAGCTGCACGCTCGGGAGGCGCCATGTGGACGAGGGGACCCGAGATGTTCGAGCAGGCCTTCAACGAGGAAGACGTGGCGGAGTCCGACCTGGTGACCCGCCGTGGCACCTTCCGCGCAGTCGCGTTCCGCGCGGACGGTCACGAGCACATGGCGCTCGTCTACGGCAAGACGAAGCTGCGCGAGAACGTGCTGGTGCGCATCCACTCCGAGTGCATGACCGGTGACATCTTCGCCGCCATGCGCTGCGAGTGCGGCGAGCAGCTCGACGCCGCGTTGAACACCATCGTGCGTGAAGGCAGCGGCATCCTCGTCTACCTGCGCGGTCACGAGGGCCGCGGCATCGGTCTGGTCGACAAGATCCGCACGCACGTCCTGCAGGACGCCGGACTCGACACGCTGGACTCGGCCACCTCGCTCGGCCTGCCCGTGGACATCCGCGACTACACGCCGGCCGCTCGGGTGCTGCGCCACCTGCGCGTGCAGTCCGTGCGGTTGATGTCGAACAACCCGGACAAGATCGCGGCGTTGGAGGAGAACGGAATTCCGGTCACCTCACGCGTGCCGTTGCTGATGGCGCCCAACTCGCACAACATCGCGTACCTGACGGCGAAGCGCGACCGGCTCGGGCACGACCTGCCGCAGGTCGACTCCTTCACCCTGCCGCACGCACGCTGACCGTTGCTTTCCCAGCATGCGGCGCTCAGAATGTGCCGATGCTGGCGCTGCGAGCGGGGCGTGCGTTCGACGGTGAGCACTCGCTCGCCGGTCCCGTCACGGTCATCGCCGAGAACGGCAAGATCACAGCGGTCGCGCAGGGCCATCCGGACGTTCCCGGTGCCGAGATCGTCGACCTCGGCACCGCCACCGTCCTACCGGGACTGATCGACACCCACGTGCACCTCGGCGGCGACGGCGAGGTCGGCGCACTCGACCGCCTGCCCGGCTATTCGCGCGAGCAGCTGGACGCGGTGATCGAGGAGAGCCTCGACCGGCACCTGCGGGCAGGCGTCACGACCGTCCGCGACCTCGGCGACCACCAGTGGTCGGTGGTCGACCAGCGCGACCGGCACCGGCAACGCGTCCTCGGCTCCGGCCCGCCCATCACCAGCAAGCGGGGTCACTGCTGGTCGATGGGCGGTGAAGCGGCCGGTGAGGAAGAGCTCCGCAGGGCCGTGCGCGAGCGGGCCGAGCGGCGGGTCGACGTCGTGAAGATCATGGCCAGCGGCGGGTTCGCGACGCCCGGCACGAACGTCAGCGACTGCCAGTTCACCGAGCACGAACTTCGGGTGATGGTCGAGGAAGCCCATTCGCACGGAATTCCGGTGACCGCCCACGCCCACAGCCTCGCCTCGGTGCAACGGGCTGTGGCCGCGGGAGTGGACGGCATCGAACACCTCACTTGCCTGACGGACCGCGGCATGCAGGTGCCACCGGACCTGCTGGACGCCTTGGCGGAGGCGGACATCGCCGTCTGCCACACGCTCGGCGTCACGCAGGAACCGCCGCCGTTCGTCAAGGAGGCGTGGGACAAGGCCGGGATGAGCTACGCCGGCAAGGTCAGCATGGCCGGACTGATGTACGACCACGGCGTCCGAACCGTCGCCGGCACCGATGGCGGGATCGCGCCCGGCAAGGGACACGGGATCATCGCTTTTTCCGTCGCCGACCTCGTGAAGGGCGGCGTGCCGAACGCGGCCGCGCTGGCCGCCGCGACGAGCCAGGCGGCGAAGGCGCTGGGCGTCAGCAAGGGTGTGCTCCGGCCCGGTTGGGATGCGGACATCATTGCGGTGCAAGGAGATCCCATGCGGGACATCTCCGCGTTGCAGCACGTGACCACCGTGGTCATCGGCGGTCAGATCGCGACGACGACCTTGCCCCTCGACCGTCGCGTGTAGACGTACTCGATCGCGTTCACCGCTTCGGACAACGGAAAGGTCCGGTCCACCGGTGGCTTGATCTTGCCCGCCTCGATCAGCACCCGCAGTTCGTCGAAGACATCGGCGCGTTCCGCGGACATCAGCGGTACGAACTTCTGCGAGATGAACGGGTTCAGGGCCACCGACGCCAGCGACCGCTCGAACCCGCCGGTCACCGAACCGCCGGTCTCGGCACCGACCAGCACGATCCGTCCACGTGGCGTCGAAGCCCTGCGCAGCCTGGACAACGGCCGATCGCCACCGCAGGACAGGATCAGGTCGTACGTGCCGGTGAAGTCCGCGACCGTGTAGTCGACGACCTCGTCCGCGCCCAGCGACCGCGCCAGGTCCAGTTTCGAGGTGCTGCAGACCGCGGTCACGTGCGCGCCAAGGGCTTTCGCGATCTGCACGCCGTAGGAACCGACACCACCACCGGCGCCGAGCACCAGAACCCGTTGCCCCGGTTGCACTCCACGCAGTCCCTGCAGCGCGGTACCGCCCGAGATCGGCACCGCGGCCGCCTCCGTGAACGAGATCCCCTCCGGCTTGCGGGCCAGCTGCTTGACCGGCGCGACGGCGTACTCGGCGAACGACCCGTCGCAGGTGCCGAACACCTCGTCACCGGGTGCGAACTCGGTGACACCAGGGCCGATCTCCTTGACCACACCGGAAACGTCCCTGCCCGGCACGGGTGACTTCGGCCCGCGGAAGCCGAACCCGATGATCCTGAGCAGGTACGGCTTGCCGCTCAGCAGGTGCCAGGTGCCCATGTCGACACCCGCGGCCCGCACCTCCAGCAGAACCTCACCCGGCCCAGGCACAGGCACATCCAGGTCACCGAGCACCGCCGATCCGTATCTTCGTTGCACAACAGCCTTCACGTCGTCTCCTCCTCCGGGTACTGGAACACCTCTTCGAGCGAAACCCCGAACGCACGCGCGATCTTGAACGCGACCTCCAGCGAGGGCGAGTACTTCCCCTGCTCGATGGCGATCAACGTCTGCCGCGTCACGCCGACGGCCTTGGCGAGATCGGCCTGCTTCATCTCGCCGTGCGCGAACCGCAGCGCGCGGATGGAGTTCGTCACCTTCGTCGGTTTCACTGCAGGCCTCGCCGGTAGGCCGCGATCTTCGCGAGGGAACCGAGCACCGCCGACAGCACGAAGCACAGGTAGAGCACGTTGGCGATCCAGAAGTGCGCGGCCTCGACCATGGCCAGCGCCATCGCGGACACGCCGCCGATCGCGATGAAGGACTGGCCGACGTGGTCGCCGAACCGGCCGATCTCGCGGTCCCGTTCGTCGACCTGCAGGCCGTCTTCGCGCGAGGCGATGCCGTTCAGGATCCCGAGCACGATGCCCGCGACGATGCCGAGCCCGATCGTCCACAGCATCGTGCCCGCGTACGGCACCTCGGCGAGCGGTCTACCGGTGGCTCGACTCAGGACAATCGTTGCGTACACGGCATAACCGGCCAACGCGACGATCGCCATGAACCAGGCCCGCTTCTCTTCGAACGCCATGGTCCCGCTCCCGATGTCAAAGAAACCTGACACGACCAAGGTAAAGCGAAGCGGACACCGTGTCAAACATCTTTGACTTTGTTTGAACTTGATCGACGCGTCCAGATGGCGGTCGACGTCACCCGATCGGACCCATAGCGTGCGGCTCATGCTCCGTCCGATCCTTGTTGCGTGCGCGCTTGCCCTCACGGCGTGCGGCCACGCCGTGACGGCGGAACCACCCGCCGTCGCACGCTCGCACACGCCGGCGGCAGCGCCTCTCATCGCAACGCCCGAGGTCTGCCCACTGCCCGACAGCGGCTTCGAGTGCGGGTTCCAGAAGCGCATCCAGGACGCCAAGAACTACGCCGAGACCAGGCCGGGCACCGTCGGCATCGTGCTGCGCGACCGCAAGACCGGTGCGATGTGGCGCAACGACCACGCGGACGACCTGACCTGGACGGCGTCCACGATCAAGCTCGCGATGATCGTGAACCTGCTGGAGCGCAACAGGTCCGGCAAGATCAAGCTGACCAGCGACGACCGCCGGTTGATGACCGCGATGCTGCACAGTTCCGACGACGACGCCGCCGACACGCTGTGGAAGCGCTACACCGGTGCGACGTTCAACGCGGCGTTCCCCAAGTACGGAATGACCGGTTTGGTGGCACAAAGGGGTTATTCGGCCACCTTCCCGTATTGGGGCTACGAGAAGTGCACGACCAACGACCTCGACCGGCTGATCAACTACGTGCTCGACACCGTGCCCGCCGAGGACCGCGGCTACATCGTCGGGCAGATGCGCCAGGTCGGTCCCGAGCAGCAGTGGGGCGTGTGGGGGCCGGACTCCGGCACGAAGAACGGCTGGTCCAAGGAAGACGGCGGCTGGGTGATGAACTCCGTCGGGTTCGTCGGAGCGGATGAGCGGTACACGCTCGCGATCATGAACAACCTCAAGGGCGAGGGCGGTTACGACGAGGGCCGCGAAACGGACACGGAGATCACCCGCATCCTGTTCCGCTGACGGCTCAGGCCATCGGCTCGAAGTGGAACGACCGGATGAAGCAGTCCCGTGGCTGGTTCACGGCGAACAACACGCAATCGGCCACGGACTGCGCGGTCAGCACGCCGTCGCGGGGAGCGTCTTCGTCGTTGTCGAAGTCCGGCGGGTACAACGAGATCATCCGGATGCCCTCCGGCCGGAGCCGTTGCGACATGATCTCGGTGTAGCGGCCCTGTCCCGCCTTGGCCGCGTGGAAGGCCGCGTGTGCGATGTGCGCGGGATCGCTGCGCGACTCGGCCTCCAGCGAGACGATCGTCACGACGTCAGCGCGTTCGGATCGGCGCAGCAGCGGCAGGAAGTTTTCGGTCATCAACACCGTTCCGGCCGTACCGGACAAGATGGTCCGCACGATCGCGTCGTCGTCCACCTGGGACTCGGCCAGGAACGCGGCCCCGTTGTTGACCAGCACGTCGACGTGTCCGAACAACTCCCCAACCTGCTCGGCGCAGCGCCGGACCGATGCGGCGTCCGTCAGGTCGCACTGCAGCGCGTGCGCGTCGGGCAGTGACTCGCAGGTGCGTTGTGCCGCAGCGAGATCACGTGCCGTTACCACCACCGTCGCTCCTTGTCGCGCGAACCGGCGCGCGATCGTGCTTCCGAAACCCCTGCCACCGCCGGTGATCACCACGTTCACACCGGACATGCTGCAACCTTCATCGCACTGGAGGTCAAGTTGCTAGCGTGTGCGGCGACCAACTGGGGAAGGGGTCGCCGTGTCTGACCGCAGGGCACATCTGGAAGAGAAGATCAGGGCTTTCCAGGAGCAGGCCGCGAGGGCCGGCCAGCTCAAGGACAAGATCTCGGAGCTGCGCGGGCAGGCCCGCAGCGGCGACGGCGCCGTGACCGTCACCGTCGCGCCGTCCGGTGCCGTGCTGGGCCTGCAGCTCAGCCCCACCGCGATGAAGTACAGCCACACGCAGCTGCAGCAGGAGATCCTCGCCACCATCCGGGCGGCGACGCAGCAGGCCGCGCAGATGCTGCAGGACACCGTCACGCCGGTGCTGGGTGACCAGGCAGAACGCTTCAAGGACGCGTTCAACGCGCACTCGAACGTGATGATGCCCGAGGCACCCCAGCCGGTGGCACCGCCTGTGTCGCATCCCGCACCGGGGAACCGTCCCCGTCCCGCGCCAGTCTCAGAGGACGACGACTTCGGCGGCAACTCGATCCTGAGGTGATGGGGGCATGACGGGATTCCAGGTGCAGGGCGGTGCCCTCACAGCGCACAGCTCCGGTTCGAAGGAGGCCGCCGGCCACTTCGGACAGTTGGCGACCCTGCTCGAACAGGCGCGGGTGAGCGACGACTGCTTCGGCCCGCTCGGCGAGCTGCTCGCGTTCAAGTACTTCGAGGGCCTGCAGGAATGCCAGGACATGGCCAACAAGGCCAAGGGCTTCCTGGAGGGCGTGGCCGAGCGCACCGACCAGACCGCGCAGACCTACCGCGACGTCGAGGACGCGATCCACCAGGGGCTGCAGAAGTTCAGCTCCGGCGGCGGGCCCGGGTCGCTCGCGGACCTGAACAGCGCGGGCAATGCGAACCGCAAGAGCAGCTTCGAGCAGAACGCCGGCTACGGCAGCTCGTGGGTCAGCACGGGTGGCGACATCTCGCGGGCCGGCAGTCCGCCGGACGTGGCCATCGCCGCGGTCAACGCGCGCATGGAGCAGCTGCAGTTCGTGATGAGCCCCGGCCAGTCGTTCATCGACAACGGCCTCGGCTTCCTGATCGGCATCGTGATCAGCCCCATCGTCGAGCTCGTGCTCGAACCCGCGATCGGCGACCCCGAGCAGATGCGCAGCACCGGCACCGGCTGGGGCAAGGTCGCGGACTGGGTGCAGCAGACCGGCGAGCACGAGAAGAACCGCGCCGCCGCGACGTCACAGCCGTGGACCGGCCAGGCCGGCGACAAGTTCCGCAAGCAGATGGACGAGTTCGGCGCGGGCGCGGAGGCGTTCTCGAACGAGATCCGCGGCCTGCAGCAGATGCTCGAGCTCGCCGCCGACCTCTTCGACGCGTTCGTCGAGATCTGCATCGACATCCTGCAGGAACTGGTGATGGGCCTGATCATCGAGTGGCTGGCCGCGCTGGCCGCCTCGTGGATCACGGCCGGTGCCTCGATGGCCGCCGCCGGCGTCGCCACCACCGCCCAGGTCGGCGGCACCATGGCGCGCCTCGGCATGAAGGTCAAGCAGCTGCTGGGCAAGCTCAAGCCGTTGATCGACAAGCTCGAGGACATCCTGCAGAAGCTGCGCAAGGGGCCGTTGCGCAAGCTCGTCGAGAAGGCCGAGGGCATGCGCGACGGCAACATGGCCGAGAAGTTCCTGATGCGCAAGTTCGACGCCAATCCGCTGGCCAAGATCGTCACCAAGGCCGACCCGGCGACGATGGCCTCGAAGACCGGCAACCGCTTCGCCGGGCGGTTCGGCGTTGACGGTCCGGGCTCCGACTCGCTGACTACGAACCTGACCGAGGCCGGCCTGCGCATGGCCGGCATGAGCGGCACCACCCACGTGCCGACCGCCGTCACCAAGGGCGTCATGGAGAACGCACCCGGCCTCGCGATGGAGCAGGGCATCAAGTACGGCTACAACAAGGGCCAGGACCCGTCCTCCGACGAGGAGCGTTCTGATGCCATGAACCGAGGGTTCGAGTACGAGTGATCTTCTCAGCACCTCTCGGCCCAGGCCACGTCGCCCGGCAGCACGTCTGCCGGGCCGGCGAGTCCCTGGTCTGGGCGATGTACCGGCAAACGTTCTACTACGCCGTCGACGGCCTGGACCGCCTGGGAGCACCGAGCCGGTCGCTGCTCACCCGCGGTGCCTCGGCGGTGGGCCGGGGGATGGGCGACCTGGCGCTGACCTTTCTGGCCGGCGGCGGGGATTCGGGCGACGACAAGTCTCCTGCCGCTGACCACCTGGCCTTCGGCCCGACCGGAGAGTCGCTCGCGGTTCGCGCACTGTCGCGGTTCGAGCCCGGCACCCGCTCGAACCGCTTGTGGGCCTTGACCTCCGAACGGCTGGTGATCGCCCAGCGGGTCGTCGCCGCGGAGGCACCCGCGTCGGGGGATTCGAAGTCGTTGCTGGGCAAGGCGATCGGGTTCGGCAAAGACATCGGCAAGATCCTCATGGACAACCGGCTCAAGTTCGGCGAGCACCTCGAGGGCGAGCCGGTCGCGGTGCCGGAGCACCAGGTGGTCGTGGAGGTTCCGCGCGCCCAGATCGCCGACGTCCAGTCGTCCGGTTCGGTGCTGCGGGTGGTGTTGGTCGATGGTTCGGGGTTCGACTTCCTGCTCGAACCCCGGGTCGCTGTCCAGGACAAGGTGGTCGCGAAGGAGCTGACGAAGTTCTGGCTGCGCCGCGGTGAGAACCTGGAGCTGGGCCTGGCCCCGGTCTTCGGGTACGTGGGCGGCGTGGTTGGCGGGTCGGTGCACGTGCCCTGGAGCCCTGTCGGCGAGATGCCCCCGCTGAAGCTGGACACACTGCGGTGGCCGTTGCCTGCACCCCCGTCACCGCCGGACTGGATCGACGACCCGACGCTCGGCTACTGGCTGGAAGGGCCTGCCCCGTCGTGCGCCGCGGTGCGACTGGCCGACCACTTCGCGTTCGCCCGCGGCAACGCGCGGCTGGCGGTGAGCGACCAGCGGGTGGCCGTGGTGTATCCGACGCATCTGTTCGAAGCCAAGCCCGCCACCGTCGTCACGACGTTCGCGGAGATCCCACGCAACGCCGTGCGGCTGGAAACCTCTTCCGCCGGGGCAAGTCTGCCGGCGGCTCCCGTGGTCAGGCTGACGTTCGCGGACGGATCGCGCCTCGACGTCCGTCACCCCTGAAGGGCTTCCCACAGACAGAGCACGCTGCCCTCGCTGTCCTTGACGTACTGCGAGAACCCGAAGTCGCCAACGCGCTCCTTGGCGTTGAGCAACGCGCCGCCCGCCTCGACGACCTTGGGCGCCACGTCGTCGATGCTCGGCACCTCGATGATCAGCACCGGCCCCTGCACGAACTCGGTGCGCGGCGAGATCCCGCCATCGCTGTCCGCCGGATCCACGGGCTCGCCATCGGTGTCGACGAGCACGTACTCGAACGGCAACTGCTGCGCCGACCACCCGAAGACATCGCGGTAAAAGGCCGTCGCACGCTTCAGGTCGTCGGCGGGCAGCTCGAACTTGACCCTGGTCATCGCGCGAGGTCCGGAACCTGGGCGACCAGCTCTTCCGGCGCCGACAACCGCCACGCCTCGAACACCAGCTCAGCGAGCTCGTCGGCCTCGATGCCCTCCAGGTACACCACGACCCAGCCGAACCCGCCCGCCGTGAACTGCACCTCGAACACGTCCGGCCGCTCGGCCACCAGCGCCAGCTGTTCCGACAGCGTCTGCTTCAACCCGACCGTCTGCGTGCGCGGCCAGAAGTAGCCGAACACCTTGCCCCGCACCTTCAAGGTGTCGTACTGGTTCCCGGACGTGCGCTGCACCTCGGCGAGCGCGTCCACGATCTTGCGGAGCTGCTTCTCCGATGTCGCCACTGCCGACCCCCAAAAGCCGAAGACGAGCAGTATAAATCCGGTCATTCCGCCCGGTCAGACACGTGCGGCGACTCGTGGTGCCTGGTGACATCGGGACCGGGATGTCGCCGTGCGGGTAGAACGGGCTGAAGCGCACCCACGGGTCCTGGCCGCGCGAAGTCACGTCGACAACACCGCGTCCTGGCGGGTCAGTTTCCGGCGCTTGCTCGCCACTTCGATCGGCACAGGTCGAGGATGGCAGGAGGGTCTGACAATTCCGGGCGTCCTGTTCCCCGGCGTCCTGTTCCCCGGCGTCAGCGGACCGGCTGTGGCTCCGTCACCGTCTGCGGTGTGACTCGGCTGCGCTGGGTCAGCACCACGCAGACGACGACCACCGCGGCGGTGGTCAAGGCCGGCCAGCCGACCGGTTCACCGAGCACCGCGGCGGACCACATGAGGGTCAGGACCGGTTGGGCCAGCTGGATTTGGCCGATCTTGGCCACACCGCCCGCGGCCAGGCCCGCGTACCAGGCGAAGAAGCCCAGGAACATCGAGATCAGGGCCACGTAAGCGAAACTGGCCCAGACGACCGGGGTGGCTCGGGAGAAGTCGGCTGTGTGGACCGAAATCGGGATCGTCACCGGCAGCGAGACGACCAGGGCCCAGCAGATCGTTCGCGCGCCGCCCAGTTCGCGGGAGAGTGCGCCGCCCTCGGCGTAACCCAAGCCGCACAACACGACCGCGATGAACAGGTAGGCGTCGGCCAGGCTGAGGGAGCCGGAGAAGCCGCCGCCGGTGGCTACGAAGGCCAGCACTGCCAGCAGGCCGGCGCCGCTCGCCAGCCAGAACGCCGGTGGCGGGCGTTCGGAGGCTCGCAGGACCGCCCAGATCGCCGTGCACATGGGCAGCCCGGCGATCACGACGGCGCCGTGGGCCGAGGTTTGGGTGGTGAGGGCGAGCGAGGTGAAGAGCGGGAAGCCGACCACGATGCCGAGAGCGACGACGACCAGGCGGCGGACCTGCGTCGCCGAGGGCAGCGGGGCGCGCGATAACGCGAGGTAGGCGATCGCCAGCAGGCCCGCCACCAGCGCGCGGCCGAACGCTACGAACCACGGGTCCAGGCCCGCCACTGCCAGGCGGGTTGCCGGGAGGGAGAAGCTGAAACCCAGCACGCCCAGCGCGCCGAGTGTTACCCCCGCTGGCACGATAACGTTACTCTTGGCTCTCATGAATGAGGATAACGCAGCCGTCCGCGTTATCGAGGACCTGAGAGCTGCCGCACAGGCCGGACGTGCTGGTGATCGCATGCCCTCGGTGCGCGAGCTGATGGCTCGGCATCGGGCCTCGCCCGCGACGGTGCAGCAGGCGATCCAGCGCGTGGCGGCCGAAGGGCTCGTCGAGGTGCGGCCTGGGCGCGGCAGCTTCGTGGCCCCGCGCACGACGACGACCAGCCAGGACCTGTCGTGGCAGGCCGTCGCGCTGGGCGAGGGCCGGCCCGGTGAGGACCTCGTGGCGAACCTCCTCGCGGTGCCCAGGCCCGAGGTCATCCCGCTCACCAGCGGGTACCTCGACCCGGACCTGCAGCCGACGGACGCGCTCGGGGCCGCGCTCAGCCGGGCGGCGCGGCGGCCCGCCTCGTGGGGGCGGGTGCCGGTCGAGGGCAAGGACGAGTTGCGCGCGTGGTTCGCGAAGGAGGCGGGCGGCGAGCTCAGGGGCGGGGACATGACGGTGTGCGCGGGCGCGCAGGAGGCGCTCGCGACGGTGTTTCGCGGGCTTGGTGATCGTGGCGACGCGGTGCTCGTCGAGTCGCCGACTTACCTCGGTGCGATCGCGGCGGCGCAGGATGCCGGGCTGAAGGTCGTGCCGGTGCCGGCGGACCAGGACGGGGTGCGGCCGGACCTGCTGCAGGCCGCGTTCGAGCGCACCGGCGCGAAGCTGTTCTACTGCCAGCCGTTGCACGCGAACCCGCACGGTGCCGTGTTGTCCGAGGAACGGCGGCCCGAGGTCATGCGGATCATCCGCAGGGCCGGCGCGTTCCTCGTGGAGGACGACTGGGCGCGCGGGTTCACCATCGACGGCACCGCGCCGCCGACGCTGGCCTCGCTGGACACCGACGGGCACGTCGTCTACGTGCGGTCGCTGACCAAGGTCGCCGCGCCGGGGCTGCGCGTCGCCGTGATCGGGGCGCGCGGGCCGGCGGGCATCCGGTTGAAGAACACGCGGTCCAAGCAGGACCTGTACGTCGCGGGGCCGTTGCAGGAGGCGGCGATCGACTTCGTGACGTCGCCGGTCTGGCGCCGGCACCTGCGCACGCTCCAGCAGTCCTTGAGGACCAGGCGCGACGCTCTGGCGCGCGCGGTTCGCGAGCACCTGCCCGAGCTCGAGGTCGCGCGGTCGTCCGGCGGGCTGCACCTGTGGGCGAGGCTGCCGGACGGCGTGGACGACCTGGAACTGACGGCGGCTGCCGCGGCGCGCGACGTCGTCGTGTTTCCCGGCCGGTCGTGGTTCGCCGCTGAACCGCAGGGCTGTTTTCTCCGTTTGACCTACGGCGGAGCACCTGAGCACGTGCTCGCCGAGGGCGTGCGGCGGCTGGCCGACGCCGTGGCCGCCGTGCGGCGCTGATCGGTTCGGGTGACCGGTTCGGGTGAATGGCATCGTTCGTTAACTTGACTCACTCCAGAAAAGACGGCATGGTGTGTCCCGTGCCCACGGCTTCCGACTTCGAGCGCATGTTGCGTGGAGCGTCACTTCGGGTGACGGCTCCGCGGATAGCTGTGCTGTCCGCGGTGCACAGCCACCCGCACGCCGACACGGACTCGATCATCGGTGTCGTGCGTCAGAACCTCGGCGCGGTCTCCCATCAGGCTGTGTACGACGTGCTCCGGGCTTTGACCGGGGCCGGCCTGTTGCGCCGCATCGAACCTCAGGGCTCCGTCGCGCGGTACGAGGCGCGCGTCGGGGACAACCACCACCACGTCGTGTGCAGATCCTGCGGCTCGATCGCTGACGTCGACTGTGCTGTCGGCGCCGCGCCCTGCCTGGACGCATCCGACGACCACGGGTTCGTCATCGACGAGGCCGAGGTCATCTACTGGGGCACCTGCCCCGAGTGCACGACCGCCGCGAAAAGTTCCTGAACACCCGGAAGGATTCCCGTGTCCGACAGCACTGACGCCAAGCTGAGTGAGCTGAACGTGGAGGAGGCGGGCGGCTGCCCGGTCGCGCACGGGCGACTCAGCCATCCCACCGAAGGCGGCAGCAACCGCGACTGGTGGCCCAAGCAGCTCAACCTGCGGATCCTGCGCAAGCACCCCGTCCAGGCGAACCCGATGGGCGGTGAGTTCGACTACGCCAAGGAGTTCCTCACCGTCGACCTCGACGAGCTGGCGCGCGACGTCGACGCCGTGCTGACCGAGTCGAAGGACTGGTGGCCGGCGGACTTCGGGCACTACGGCCCGTTCATGATCCGCATGGCGTGGCACAGCGCGGGCACCTACCGCACCCACGACGGCCGCGGTGGCGCCGGCGCGGGCATGCAGCGCTTCGCTCCGCTCAACAGCTGGCCGGACAACGGCAACCTGGACAAGGCCCGCCGTCTGCTGTGGCCGGTCAAGAAGAAGTGGGGCAAGAAGGTCTCCTGGGCCGACCTCATGATCTTCACGGGCAACCGCGCGCTGGAGACCATGGGCTTCGCGACCTTCGGTTTCGCCGGTGGCCGCGCGGACGTGTGGGAGCCGGACGAGGACGTGTACTGGGGCCCCGAGACCGAGTGGCTCGGCGGCGACGCCCGCTACAGCGGTGAGCGCGACCTGGAGTCCCCGCTGGCCGCGGTCCAGATGGGTCTGATCTACGTCAACCCCGAGGGCCCGAACGGCAACCCGGACCCGCTGGCCGCCGCCCGCGACATCCGCGAGACGTTCGGCCGCATGGGCATGAACGACGAGGAGACCGTCGCGCTCATCGCCGGTGGCCACACCTTCGGCAAGGCGCACGGTGCCGGCGACCCGTCGCTGGTCGGCGCGGAGCCCGAGGGCGCGCTGATGGACTCGCAGGGCTTCGGCTGGATCAGCACGCACGGCTCCGGCAAGGGCCGCGACACGATCACGTCCGGCCTCGAGGTGACCTGGACGCAGCAGCCCACCAAGTGGACCGGGCTCTTCTTCCAGAACCTCTTCGCGTTCGAGTGGGAGCTCACCAAGTCGCCTGCCGGTGCGCACCAGTGGAAGCCGAAGGACGGCGCCGGCGCCAACACCGTGCCGGACCCCGAGGACGGCACGCTCAACCGCACGCCGATGATGCTGACCACGGACCTCGCGCTGCGGTTCGACCCGATCTACGAGCCGATCTCGCGCAAGTTCGCGGAAAGCCACGAGGCGTTCGCGGACGCCTTCGCCCGCGCGTGGTTCAAGCTGACCCACCGCGACATGGGCCCGATCCAGCGCTACCTCGGCCCGCAGGTGCCGCAGGAGGAGCTGATCTGGCAGGACCGACTGCCGGTGGTCGACCACGAGCTGGTCTCCGCTGAGGACGTGGCCACGCTGAAGGCCAAGATCCTCGAGACCGGTCTCTCCGTCTCGCAGCTGGTCAAGACGGCGTGGGCGTCCGCCTCGACGTTCCGCCAGAGCGACAAGCGCGGTGGCGCGAACGGTGCCCGCATCCGCCTGGAGCCGCAGCGCAACTGGGAGGTCAACGAGCCGGCCGAGCTCGCCCAGGTGCTCCGCGCGCTGGAAGGCGTGCAGGAGGCGTTCAACAGCTCGGCGACCGGCGGCAAGAAGGTCTCGCTGGCCGACCTGATCGTCCTCGGCGGTGCCGCGGCGATCGAGCAGGCCGCCAAGGCCGCCGGCCACTCGGTGGAGGTGCCGTTCCTCCCCGGCCGCGCCGACGCCACGCAGGAGCAGACGGACGCCGAGTCGTTCGCGGTGCTGGAGCCCGTCGTCGACGGCTTCCGCAACTACGGCAACAAGGCCACGCCGCTGCCGTCGGAGTACCTGCTGATCGACAAGGCCAACCTGCTCGGCCTCTCCGCGCCGGAGATGACCGTGCTCGTCGGCGGCCTGCGCGTGCTGGGCGCGAACCACGGTGGTTCGCAGGCCGGTGTGCTCACGGCCAAGCCGGAGACGCTGACCAACGACTTCTTCGTCAACCTGCTCGACATGGAGACGGAGTGGAAGTCGGTCACCGAGGACCAGGAGAACTTCGAGGGCCGCGACCGCGCCACCGGTGCCGTCCGGTGGACCGGCACCCGCAACGACCTGGTGTTCGGCTCGAACTCCGAGCTGCGCGCCGTCGCCGAGGTCTACGCGAGTGACGACGCGTCGGAGAAGTTCGTCGCGGACTTCGTCCTGGCGTGGAACAAGGTCATGAACGCGGACCGCTACGACGTCTGATTTTCGGGACGTTTCCGGTACCCCAGGCTTTTTGGCCTGGGGTACCGGCGTTTTATGCGGGGCTCGGGGACAGCTCTGCCTTTGCGCACGCCGGTCTCCTTTGTCGTGGACGGGGAACGGTTGCGCGCTGCTCGTTCGTCCACTTCGGACGGTCTGTGATCGTTGCCGGGGCTGGTCGACGTGCGCGCATAACGGGATGGAGACGCCTGGCGACGCCCACTCGCACGTGGTGTTCCGGCAGCACGTGCTGGCTGATCTGCCGCGGTTGGCTCGGAGTCAGCGGTGGCTGGGCGCGCCTGGGCGGTTCTTTCCCGGCTGCGGCAGACGGGTTTCCGAGAACGAGCTGCCCGCGGCGGCGGCCGGAGGAGGCGGTCGGCTACGACGCGCATCCGCGCGAGGACCCGTCGGTCCTACCAGGCCCAGGCGGATTGTGTTGCGCGGCAACGTCATCGCCTGACACGCGGAAGCACCTCCGTCGCCTCCGGGTCGCCCTTCGTGCGTTGACGCAGCCGGGTGACGACGAAGAGGACGAGCGCGCCTGCCACGGCCACGAGCACGAGCTTTTGGAAGACGCCCGCGTAGGACTCGACGCGGTGCCAGTTCTCGCCCAGCAGGTAGCCGGCGCCCACGAAGACGGTGTTCCAGATCAGGCTGCCCAGCGTGGTGAGCGCTAAGAATTTCGGGAAGTTCATGCGTTCCACACCTGCGGGCAGCGAGATGAAGCTGCGGAACAACGGCACCATTCGGCCGAAGAACACGGCTTTGGTGCCGTGGCGGGTGAACCAGGCTTCGGTTTTGTCGAAGTCGGTCACCCTGACCAGGGGAATGCGGGCCACCAGGCGGCGGGTGCGGTCGCGGCCCAGGAGCAGGCCCGCGTAGTAGACGATGACGGCGCCCGCTACGGAGCCCAAGGTGGTCCAGAACAGGGCCGCTGGCAGGCTGAACACGCCTTTGCTCGCGGAGAAGCCGGCCAGGGGCAGCACCAGTTCGCTCGGGATCGGTGGGAACAGGTTGTCCAGGCCCACGACCACGGCGGCGCCCACGCCTCCGAGCGTTTCCATCAGGGCGATTGCCCACTCAGCCAGCATTGTTTTCGTCCCCTTGCCGAGGTGAATGAATTGGTCGGGGTCAACGCTAGGAATGGGGAAGGGCCGGCGCCATGAGGTAAACCGTTGAGAATTTTGTGGGAAACCACAGGGCGATACTGTGGAAAACCACAATGCCGGGGTGCTGCTGTGGCCAGTACGGTGGCGATGTGCACCAGGATGATCAGCTCAGCGCCGGCTCGGTGGTGCGCAGGTGGTTCCTGGCGTTCTACGGCGTGCTGGTGGGGTCGCTGACCGCGGTGCCGGACCTGTTGCTGTCGGTGCTGGGCGTCGGCGTGGTCAGGATGACCGGGGTGGAGCTGCGGCGGATCGCGCGGTACGGCGGTTCGGTGCACCTCGATCCGCTGACATCGCTGCGGTGCAGGCGTTATCTGGGCGTGCGGTGGGTCGTCGGCGGCATGGGCGCCGGCGTGGTGCTGATGTTGCTGCTCTACGTCACCACGGCGCTCTCGATGCTGACGGCGTGGCTCTTCGACGGGAGGTGGGGCCTGGTCAGGGACGGCGACGAGGTCAGCACCCAGCTGATCGCGGTGGCGGTGTTGCCGGGTGCCCTGCTCATCTTCGTCACGCTGGCGGGCATCAGCGGTGTCGCGGTGCTGGACAGGTGGCTCGCCACCAGGATGCTCGGGACGGATCCGCAAACGCTGTTGCGGCAACGGGTTGCGGAGCTGACCAGCACGCGGGCCGAGGTGATCGAGGCGATCGACGACGAGCGCAGGCGCATCGAGCGCGACCTGCACGACGGGGTTCAGCAGCGGCTCGTCGCGCTCGGCATGTTGATCGGCAGGGCACGCCGGGCCAAGGACGACGAGCAGCTGCAGCAGTTGTTGCGGCAGGCGCACGAGACGGCCGGCGAGACCATCCACGAGCTGCGTGAGGTCGCCACGCGGGTCTACCCGGCCGTGCTCGACGACTCCGGACTGGCCATGGCGCTGGAGGCGCTCGCGGACCGGGCCGGCGTGCGGGTGGAGGTCGTCAACACGCTGGAGAAACCGCCCGGCGCCGCGCTCGCGGCGGTGATCTACTTCGTGGTGTCGGAGGCCGTCAACAACGCGGCCAAGCACGCCGACCCGTCGCTGGTCGAGGTGTGCGTTTGGCGGGAAGAGGACGACATCAAGGTGCAGGTGCGGGACAACGGGACGGGCGGTGCGGACGCGAGCGGCACCGGGCTGTCGGGGCTGGCCCGCCGGGTCGCGGCCGTCGACGGGTACTTCGAGGTGACCAGCCCGCTCGGCGGTCCCACCACGATCTCCGCGAGGGTGCCGTGCGGGTGATTCTGGCCGAGGACTCGACGCTGCTGCGCGAGGGCCTCATCCGGTTGCTGGGCGAGGAGGGCCACGAGGTCGTCGCCGCGGTCGGCACGGCGCCGGAGCTGCTGAAGGCGACCGAGGAGCTCCAGCCGGACATCGTGGTCACGGACGTCCGGATGCCGCCGGACCACAAGGACGACGGCATGCGCGCCGCGCTCACGATCCGGGAGAGGTGGCCGAACGTCGGCGTGCTCGTGCTGTCGCAGTACATCGAGAACAGGTACGCCACCGAGCTGATCACCAGCACCAGCAGCAAGGTCGGCTACCTGCTCAAGGACCGCGTGGCCCAGGTCGACCAGTTCCTGGAGGCGCTCGACCGGGTCGCGGCGGGCGGTGCGGCGTTCGACCCGGAGGTCGTGCGCAGGCTGCTGACCAGGACCACCCAGGTCGACCCGCTCGAAACGCTGACCCAGCGGGAGAAGGAGGTGCTGGAACTGATGGCCCAGGGCCTCACCAACGCGCGCATCTCCGAGCACTTGCACATTTCGCAGAGCGCCGCGGAGAAGCACATCAACGCGATCTTCGAGAAGCTCGGGCTCGCCGCCTCGTCCGGCCTGAGCCGCCGGGTGATGGCCGTCGTCCGCTTCCTGGGCAGCTAGTGGAACTCGACGATGCCGTTGTGGTGCCGGGAAAGGTCCGCGAACACCCTCCCCTGGGCTAAGTTCAGGACGTGAGGGTCGGGGTGGCTGTGCTCACACTGGTGCTGGCGGCGGGATGTACCGGGCCGGCCGAGCAGAACACGCCCGAACGCACCAGACCTCCGCTGGAGCAGCTCGAACCGGCCGAGGACCCCAGGCAGAAGACGGGTCCGAGCACCGCGACGGTGGCGGAGCCCGACATCGTCCCGATCAGCGACGTGGTCGTGCCGAAGCTGCCCACGACGGTCACCGACGCGCAGGACACCAAGGTCACGGTGACCAGCGCGGACCGGATTCTCGCGCTCGACCGGTACGGCACGCTCGGCGCGACGGTGTTCGGCCTGGGACTCGGCAACCGGATGGCCGGGCGCGACGCCTCGACCGGATTCCCCGCCGCGGCAAGGCTTCCGGTCGTCACGTCGAACGGGCACCAGCTCGACGTCGAGGCGATCGTCAAGTTGCGGCCGACCGTCGTCATCACCGACACCACGCTCGGGCCAGAGGGCGCCACAGAGCAGTTGCGAGCAGCCGGCATCCCCGTCGTCGTCATGGACTCGCGGCGCGCGGTCAACAACGTCGGCACGCTGACCCGGCAGGTCGCCGACGCACTGGGGGTGCCGGAAGAAGGTGAGCAGCTCGCGCACCGCACCACCGTGGAGATCGAGAAGGCCAAGATCGCGGCGCACCGGCTCGCGAACGACGCGGAGCTGCGCGTCGTGTTCCTCTACGTGCGCGGCCAGTCCGGCGTGCACCAGGTGCTCGGCCAGGGCACGGGCGCGGACGACCTGATCACCGCGGTGGGTGCGGTCGACGCCTCCGGGGTGCAGGGGGCGGCACCGGTCAGCCCGGAGGCGTTGGCCGAGGCGGCGCCGGACGTGATCCTGGTGATGTCGCAGGGACTCCGGTCCGTCGGCGGGGTCGAGGGCCTGATGAACGTGCCGGGAGTCGCGCAGACACCGGCCGGGCGGCACCGCCGGATCGTCGACATGAACGACGGCCAGGTGCTCGGCTTCGGACCGCTGACAGGCGCGGTGCTCGACGGCCTGGCCAGGGCGCTGTACACGTGAGATCACAGCCGGTGTGCGGACCGTCACAGACGTCCGCAACCAGCGCGCGACCCGGGAAAGCGGTCGTCGACCGGCCCCGTGATTCCGGACTTCACCCGTCTGGAGGACTTGATCACTATTATGAGTGAGTGCCCCTGAGTCGACCACACGCGCTGCTGGCCGCGCTCGCGCTGCTCAGCAGCGTCACGGCCTGCACCACGGCCGCGGCCGGCGACCCCGTTGGTGTTCCCTCGGAGCACGTCAAGCCAACCTCCACGACGAAGCCGCCACCACCGGCGCCGCTGCGCATCGATTTCCCGCTCTCGGTGGAGAACGGACGGCAGAGCCCCGGCGTCGTGGTCGCCGGTGTCGAGGACGCGGTCTACAACTACGCGCCCGCCGTGATGCTCGACGGCGGCAAGGTGCGCACGTGGTGGTGCAGCCAGATGGGCAGCGCACAGCCGGACGGCGACGACATCCTCTACAGCGACGGTCCCACCGCCGACGGCCCGTTCAGCACGGCGCGCGCGGTGCTGAGCGGCAGCGGTACCGGATTCGACGCCATGCACGTGTGCGACCCGTCGCTGGTCAAGATCGGCGACACGTACTACATGTATTACACGGCCGCGAACCGGGACAACCACGCGAACGGCAGCTCGGTCGGCGTCGCGTCCAGCAAGGACGGTCTCAGCTGGCACCGCGAGAACGGCAACCAGTCGATCATCACGCCGGCCGGCGACAACATCCGCGGGAACACCTACGGCGCGGGCCAGCAGTCGGCCGTCTACCTCGACGGCTGGGTGTACCTGATGTTCACGGACACCACCGGCCTCGCCTCGCACCAGAACGGCGCAGGTCAGTACGTGCTGCGTTCGCGCGACCCGCTGTTCACCAAGGGCGTCGAGGCGCTCGGCCCCCAGGGCTTCAAGCCGGTGACCTCGAACAACCAGCCCCGCACCCGGTCGGTGGTCGAGGCGTTCAGCTCGGACTGGATGTGGATCGACGCGGTGTCCGCGTTCGCCATCGCCCACTCGACCGACGGCGGCACGACCATCACGTTCTGGAACAAGGACTTCACCCGCCACCCCTTCAAACCGGTGGTGATCCCCGGCAGCTGGAAGGAAGGGCCGGGGCTGGTGCGCACGCCGGAAGGCCACGCGCCGGTCCACCAGAGCGACCCGTGCGGCCGGGTGCCGATCGACGTGCTGCGCGCCACCGGTGAGAGCGGGGGCTCGCCGACCAACATCGCCCACTTCGGCCTCGACGCGGTCGGCTTCCAGGGGTGCGCCACCATCGGCGAGGCGCGGGTGCTCGACGGCTTCGCGATGCCGTCCCCGGAACGCACGGCCGACGTGGTCGTGGCCGGGCAGGTGATCCGGTTCGAACGCCGCTCGGTGGCCGAGAAGTTCGCCCGCGGTGTGCTCACCACCCGCCCCAAGATCGCCGACTGGCTGAACCTCGCGGTCAGGATCCCGGCCGGCACGCCCGCCGTGCTCGGCCCCGACAACTCGATCGGGCTGGTGCTCGACAACAAGCTGTGGGCGGTCGGACCGCCGGCGGTGGCGACGCTCAACTCGTCCGCCATCACTCCCGTGTCCGCTGAGCAGTGGGCGCGTTACGAACGACCGTTGCCGGATCTCGTCCAGCGCTGACGGGTAGGTTCTCCCGCGAACGAACGGACATGGGGGACCGACAGGTGACGTTGACGGTGGAACGGTCGAAGACACTCGCGGACGGCGTGCTCCCGCTGCCGGCTGATCCCCCGCACGAACGGGCGTGGCTGGGTTTAGCGGGCGCGTTCCTGGCCGCGGTGGCGTTTCTGCTGCTCATCCCGGCCGGCTGGGCTCGGCTCGACCACCTGTGGGGCGAGGACGGCGCCAGATTCATGGTCGACGCGGTCCGCTTCCCCGCGCTCGGGAACCTGGTCACGCCGTACGACGGCTACCTGCACACGGTGCCGCGCCTGGTCGCCCAGGTGGTCGCGCTGCTGCCGATCGAGTGGACCGCCGCCGCCTTCGCGATCGCCGCGGCGATGCTGCGGGCGCTCGTGGCGTTGATCGCGTTCGCCGGCTCCCAGGCCTACATCAGGTCGGCGCCGTTGCGGTTCGCACTGGCCGCGCTCGTGATCGTGCTGCCGGTCGGCAACTCCGAGCCGTTGAACAACATGGCGAACCTGCACTGGTTCCTGCTCTACGGCGCGTTCTGGGCGTTGTTGTGGCGCAACGCCCCGCGTGTGCCGGTGGCGCTGTTCGTGTGCCTCGCCGCACTGTCCAGCCCGCTCGCCTTCATCCTGGTACCGATCGCGCTCGTGCGGCTCTTCTTGCCGCGCAAGGAAGTGCCGATCACGTTCCTCGCCGGGCTGGCGATCCAGGGCACGGTGATGCTGTTCGCCACCAGGAGGTCGTACTCGAACGACGAGGTCGACCCGGTGCAGGTGCTGCTGGCGAGCCTGCTGCGGGTGCCGGTGGCGGCTTTCACCGGCTCCGAGCGGGTCAGCGCGTTCTACCCGGCGCACGGCAACCTGGTCATCCTGGTGGCGCTGCTGCTCGTGGCGGTGCCGGTGGCGGCGGGCCTGTGGTTCGGCGACCGGGCCGGACGGACGCTGGTGCTGCTCGCCTGCGGGTACAGCGTCCTGATCATCGTCGCGTGCCTGGTGCTGAACTGGAGCCATCTCCTGCAGGTGCAGCAGCAGGAGGTCGTGATGAGCGGGCAGCGCTACAGCGTCCTGCCGTGCCTGTTCCTGTACACCGCGATCTTCGTCGGCCTTGACACGACGCCCGCGAAGCTCTGGGAACGTGTGGCGGTGGGCGCCGGCCGTTACGTCATCGGGATCGCCCTGGTGATCAGCGTCTTCACCCAGCTGCAGGTGCCGAGCTCCGTGCGGAACGGCATTCCGTGGCACGAGAGTCTCGCGCGGGCCCGCGCGGAATGTGCTGCCGGCGCCCAGGACACCCGGCTGGAGCATCAGCCGGACGGCTGGTTCTTCGTGGTGCCGTGCCGCTCAGTGGGTTGATGAAGCGCGCGAACCTGCCCGCTCTGGTCCACTCGAAGCGTGATGGTCAACGAGTGGTTGGAACGGTTCGAGTCCGCGCTGCAGGCCCGTGACGCCGACGCCGCGGCCGCGCTCTTCGCTCCGGACTCCTACTGGCGCGACCTGGTGGCGTTCACCTGGAACGTCAAGACGGCCGAGGGCCGCGACGCCGTGGCGGACCTGGTCAAGGCCTGCGACGTCGACGCGTCCGGGTTCCGCGTCACCGAGTCGCCGGTCGCGGCCGACGGCGTCACGGAGGCGTGGCTCGAGTTCGAGACCTCGGTCGGCCGGTGCCGCGGTCATCTGCGGCTGACCGGCGAGGGCGCGTGGACGTTGCTCACGACCCTGGAGGAGTTGAAGGGCTTCGAGGAACGGCGGCCCGTCTACGTCGAGCAGGAAGTCGCGCAGGAGCCGTACGTCGTGGTGATCGGCGGAGGCCAGAGCGGTATCGCGCTCGGCGCACGCCTCAAGCAGCTCGGCGTCCCCGCGCTCGTGCTGGATCGCCACGACCGCCCTGGCGACGCGTGGCGCAAGCGCTACCGGACGCTGACCCTGCACGACCCCGTCTGGTACGACCACCTGCCGTACCTGAAGTTCCCGGACCACTGGCCGGTCTTCTCCCCCAAGGACAAGATCGCCGACTGGCTGGAGATGTACACGCGGGTGCTGGAGATCCCGTACTGGCCCCGGTCCGAGGTCAAAGCCGTGTCGTACAACGACCGCTGGACGGTGACCGTCGACCACGATGGCGAGACCGTGCTGCTACACCCCGCGCACGTCGTGTTCGCGACGGGCATGGCCGGAAAGCCGAACATGCCGGCGTTTCCGGGTGCCGACGAGTTCGAGGGCGAACAGCACCACTCGGCGCAGCACCCCGGCCCGGAGCAGTACGCGGGCCGCAAGGTCGTGGTGATCGGGTCCAACAACTCCGCGCACGACATCTGCGCCGCGCTGGTCGAGCACGGCGCGGATGTGACGATGGTGCAGCGCTCGTCGACGCACGTGATCAGGTCGGAGACGTTGCTCGACCTGGCGCTCGGCGACCTCTACTCGGAACGGGCGCTGGCGGCGGGCATCACCACCGAACGCGCGGACACGTTGTTCGCCTCCCTGCCGTACCGGGTCCTGCCCGAGCTGCAACTGCCGGTGCAGCAACAGATCCGGGAACGGGACGCGGACCTGTACGAACGGCTGGCGCAGGCGGGATTCGAGGTCGACTGGGGCGAGGACGGTACCGGCCTGGTCATGAAGTTCCTGCGGCGCGCATCCGGCTACTACATCGACGTGGGCGCGTCCGACCTCGTCGCCGACGGTTCGATCAAGCTCGCCCGCGGCCAGGTCACCAGGCTGACCCGCACCGCCGTCGTGCTCGACGACGGCCGCGAACTGGACGCCGACCTGGTCGTGTACGCGACGGGCTACGGGTCGATGAACAGCTTCGTCGCGGAGCTCGGCGGCGCGGAGATGGCGGCACGGGTCGGCAAGGTCTGGGGCATCGGCTCGGACACCTACCGCGATCCGGGGCCGTGGGAGGGCGAGCAGCGCAACATGTGGAAGCCCACGCGGCAACCGGGACTGTGGTTCCACGGCGGCAACCTCGCCCAGTCGCGATATTTCTCGCGGTACCTCGCGCTGCAGCTCAAGGCCCGTTTCGAAGGGCTGCCGACGCCCGTGTACGGCCTCCAGGAGGTCCACCACCGGAGCTAGTTGTCGAAAACGCGGATCCCCGTTCGACGGTTGGGCATGACGAACTCGACTGCCAAGACCCGCAACCTCGACCAGTACGGCAACGCTCCCCTGCAGTGGAGCCAGGCGGAAGACCTGCTCGCCGCGGAGTCCGCGGCCAAGGACGTGCCGTTCTTCCTGAACACCGTGCGACCGGACGGGCGGCCGCACAGCGTTGGCATCGGCGCCGTCTGGTTCGAGGACGCGCTGCACTTCGTGAGCGGGCCGGGCACCCGCAAGTCGCGCAACCTCGCGGAGAACCCGGCCTGCACGGTGTCGGTGCGGCTGACCGGAATGGACCTCGTGCTGGAAGGCGACGCGCACCGCGTCACCGACGAGTCCACTTTGGACCGGATCGCCGCCAGGTACCGCGCGGCCGGCTGGCCGACCGAACGGGAGGGCCAGGCGTTCACCGCGCCTTACACCGCGCCGAGCGGTGGCCCGCCGCCCTGGTACGTCTACCGGATCTCGTTGCGGGCCGCCCACGCCGTGGCCTCCGTGGAACCTGGCGGCGCGACGCGGTGGACGTTCAGCTGAGGAACTCGCGCAACGACCGGGGTGGCCTGCCCGTCACGTCCTCGACGGTCGTGGTGACCCGGTCTTCCGCACCACCGCGGATGTCCTCGTCGAGCTGGGCGAGGATCGCGGCGAACTCGCGCGGCAGCGAAACGGCCAGCCGTTCGGTCATCTCCGCGGTGCTGACCGAGCGGTGCCGGACCGGGCGTCCGGTGACGTCGGTGATGATCGCGGCGGCATCGGCGTAGCTGAGCGCTGCCGGACCGGTGATCAGGTGATCCGTGTTGTGCGGCACCGGATCCAGCAACGCCCGTGCCGCCACGGCCGCGATGTCGGCGGCGTCGACGAACCCGACCCTGCCGTCCCCCGTACCGGTGACGATCTCGCCGGCCCGGACGCCGGCCGCGACCAGGTGGTCGCCGGTGAAGTTCTGCATGAACCACGACGGCCGCAACACGGCCCACTCCGGCATCGTCCGCACCAGTGCGGGGAGAGCGCCCATCCCCGTGGCGCTCTCCGTCGCACTCTCTGGCACCGCAGACGAGCTCAGCAGTACCACCCGCCGCACGAGCCGCGCTCGAGCGAGGAAAGACTCGACCACCGGCGCCGGGTCGGCAACTCCAACCGGCGGAATGAGGTAGACGCGGTCGACGCCCTCCAGCGCGGTGTCGAACGTCGCCGGGACGTCCCAGTCGAACCGGACGTGGTCGTCGCGCACCGGTTTCCTGGTGCCGATGCGCGCTTCGGGCAGCAGGGGCGCGAGCAGGCTGCCAGTCATGCCCGTACCACCGATGACCAGCACGCTCATGCCGCGAGCTCCTGCACGTTGAGCGGGTTCCAGTAGTCGCGGTACGAGACGATCTCGCCGTCGCGCGTCGTGATCACCGCTATGTACGAGAACCGGTACGGCTTGCCGGTCGCCACCACGATGCCCTCGGCGTCGAACTCGACCACGGCGACATCCTCGTCGACGCTCTGGTGCACGACCTGCTTCGGGAAGCCCTGGATGTCGAGCATCTCCGGGTAGTCGCGCAGGTGGTCCTCGATCGCCGCCCGACCCTCCAGCCTGGTCGGGTAACCGGGCGGGGCGAACGGGAACTCCATCACCCCGTCGACGGCCCACAGGCCCGCGAACCCGGCCATGTCCTTGTCCAGCAGCAGTTGCAACGCCCTCGGGATGAGATCCACGAGTTGTCCTCCAAACGAAATGGACGAGACGGTCCCGTCCCGTCCACCACGGTAGGCGGGACGGGACCGTCTCGTCCAGTCCTATGATGTGCCACATGACCAAGCGCACCCCGACCGGCGCCGCCGTCCTGCAGCCCCAGGTGACGCAAGCGATCACCGAGGCGGTGCTGGACGAGCTGGCCGAGCACGGCTACGGCCGGCTGTCGATGGAGGCCGTCGCCAAACGCGCGGAGGTCGGCAAGAGCGCGCTGTACCGGCGCTGGCCGTCCAAACAGGACATGGTGGTCGCGGCGCTGTCGGAGTTCTCCGTGCCACTGGCCGAAGTTCCGGACACCGGCTCGCTTCGGGGCGACCTGCTCGCAACGGTGACCGCCGTGCACGACTGGCTCACCCACCCGCGGTTCGCGACGATCCTGCCGGACCTCACGGCGGAGGCCGTCCGCAGTCCCGCACTGGCCGAGGCGATCGCGGCGACCATCGGCGAACCCCGCCGCGCGCTCGGAGCGGTCACGCTGCGGCGGGCGGTCGAACGGGGCGAGCTGCCGGCGGACCTCGACGTCGAGATCGCGCTCGACCTGGTCGCCGCGCCGGTCTACTGGCGGCTGTCGGTGCGGCGGGCGGAAGTCGAGCCCGGCTACCTCGAACGGCTCGTCGACCACCTCATGCGCGCACTTCAGTGCTGATAGCTGGGATAGTCGACGTACCCGGCCTCGGTCTGGAACCAGGTCTCGCGATCGGTGCTCACGAGCGGCAGGCCGAGCCGGAACCGTTCGACCAGATCGGGATTGCCCAGGTACGCGCGGCCGTAGCTGATCAGGTCGGCGCCGTTGGCGAGCCAGCGCTCCCCCTGCTCCTGAGTGCTCTCGTGCGGGCCGATCTGGCCGCCGGGGTTGAGGATGAACGCGGTGGGCCACGCCTTGCGCAACCCCATCAGCACCTCGTCCTCGGCAGTCGCGAGCACGTGGATGTAAGCCATGTCCGGCAACGCTTTCAGCAACGCGTCATACAGCGCGGGCATGTCGGATTCGACGATGTCCTGAACCTCGCCGCCAGGTGAGAGCCGGATGCCGACGCGGTCCGCACCGATGGCGTCCACCGCCGCTTCGACCGCCTCGACGGCGAACCGGATGCGGTTGGTGATCGAGCCGCCGTACGCGTCACCCCGCAGGTTCGCGTTGGAGGACAAGAACTGCTGAATGAGGTAACCGTTCGCGCCGTGCAGCTCGACCCCGTCGAACCCGGCCTCGACCGCGCACCGGGCCGCGTCGCCGAACGCCTGCGCTTGTTCTTGGACCTCGTCAACACTCAACGCGCGAGGCACCGGCGCGGGCACGATGCCGGCCGGCGTGAACACCTCGCTGTTCGCGGCAATCGCCGACGGGCCAACGGGATCGTGCCCGGCGACCTCACGGTGACCGATGCGGCCGCCGTGCATGAGCTGGGCGAAGATGCGGCCGCCGTTGGCGTGCACGGCATCCGTGACCACTCGCCAGGCCTCGATCTGGGAGTCGTCGTGGATGCCGGGCATGAACGGACCGGCCTGGCCGACCGCGTTCGGGTGCACGCCTTCGGTGACGATCAGCCCGGCGGTGGCGCGTTGGGCGTAGTAGGTGGCGGTCGACGCGACCGGTTTGCCGTCCACGGCTCGTGCGCGGGTCATGGGCGCCATGACGAGACGGTTCGGCAGGGTCAGGTTCCCGAGTCGGTAGCTGGTGAGAAGCATGGCAGCTAAGGTAGAAACCTGACATTGACGTCAGAGGTAGCTTTTGTGGCGGAGGTCTCATGCGCATCGGCGAGCTGGCGACGAAGACCGGCGTGAGCGTGCGCGCGTTGCGCTACTACGAGGAGCAGCAGCTCCTCGTCTCCGAACGCAGTGAGAGCGGGCAACGGCACTACGGGGAGAACGCCGTCGATCGGGTGCAGCTGATCCAGCAGCTGTACGCCGCGGGCATCTCCAGTGCGGCGATCCTGGAGATGCTGCCGTGCGTGGTGACCGGCGTGGCGTCCCCGCAGGTGCTGGCCACGCTGCGGGGACACCGGTCGTCCGTCATCAAGCAGATCGAGGACCTCCAGGACACGCTCCGGCAGCTCGACTCGGTGCTGGCCGGTGCCGTCAAGTCGCACGAGTCCGGAGTGCCCTGCCCACCGGCCTAGTAGTGCTTTGTTAGGTGCGGCTGCTGTGTTGATCGAGTGATGTGATCTTCTTGTGGTGTGACTCCGGAGGAGATGGCCCGGGTTCGACCGGTGATCGAGGAGTTCGCCGCGTCGGTGTTCGGTGGGTTCGCGCGGCGTGATCAGCGGGCGAAGGGTGAGCTGTATCTGCGTGGGCTGATGCTGGATGGCAAGCGCAAGTCGATGCAGCCGATGGCGGCGCGGCTCGGGGTCGATCATCAGCAGCTGCAGCAGTTCGTGAGCACCTCGACGTGGGACCACGTCGAGGTGCGGCGGCGCCTGGCCGGGTGGGCCGCGGGGTTCGTCGATCCGGACGCGCTGGTCATCGACGACACCGGTTTTCCCAAGGACGGCAAGGACTCTCCTGGTGTGGCGCGGATGTATTGCGGCGCTTTGGGTAAGACGGGGAACTGCCAGATCGGGGTGAGCGTGCACGCGGTCACCGACTGGGCCTCGGCGGCGATCGACTGGCGGTTGTTCCTGCCGGAATCGTGGGACGACGAGAAAGCCGCCGATGACATGGCGGCGGCTGAGATCCGGGCTCGCCGGGCGCGCAGTGCGATCCCGGACGAGGTGCGGCATCGGGAGAAGTGGCGGCTGGCGCTGGACATGCTCGACGAGGTCACCGCCGAGTGGGGCCTGCCGGCGCGGCCGGTGGTGGCCGACGCCGGCTACGGCGACGCCACCGAGTTCCGGCTCGGCCTGACCCAACGCGGCCTGACCTACGTGCTGGCCGTCAGGGCAGACGCGACCGCCCACCCCGCCGACGCCGTGCCGACGACCGCGGCCTGGATCGGCAACGGCCGCCCACCCGGACCGCGTTACCAGGACAAACCCGTGGATCTGAAGACTCTGGTCATGAACGCCGGCCGGTCGGCGGGCAAGTTTGTCGTGTGGCGCCACGGATCCAAGAAGTCGCCGGGCAACCCGACCGCGGCCATGCGGTCACGGTTCCTCGCGCTGCGGGTCCGGCCCGCCAGCCGCAACATCCCCCGCGCCGCCGATGGCAGCCTGCCCGAGTGCTGGCTGCTGGCCGAATGGCCGCCCGGCGCACCCGAGCCCACCGACTACTGGCTCTCGACCCTGCCCGCCGACATCCGGCTGCGGGACCTGGTGCGACTGGCCAAGATCCGCTGGCGCATCGAACACGACTACCGCGAACTCAAAGACGGACTCGGCCTGGACCACTTCGAAGGCCGCGCCTGGCTCGGCTGGCACCGCCACGTCACCCTCGCCGCCGTCGCCCAGGCCATCTGCACCCAGCTCCGCCGCACCCCAAAAGCCCCTGCGCAGGCCTGACGCTCTACGCGGTCCTGCGCGAACTCCAGGCCTTACTCGCGGTCTGGACAGGCGTCTGCCACACCTGCCGACAACCCGTCCAGACCCCAACACCCACAACAACACCCCAGGTCATCAACACCTAACAAAGCACTACTAGTGGCGTGGCTCGCAACGTTGCCGGGGGAATTTGCGGTCAGACGGGTGCATCGTGGTGCTGAGCGTGAATTACCTCGCCAACGTTGCGTGACACGCCACTAGATGGTGGCGGTGTCGATCACGAACCGGTAGCGCACGTCGCTCGACTGCACCCGGTCGTAGGCCACGTTGACCTGGTCGGCGTTGATCAGCTCGATCTCCGCGCCCAGGCCGTGCTCCGCGCAGAAGTCCAGCATCTCCTGGGTCTCCGCGATGCCGCCGATCATGGAACCGGCCAGCGTCTTGCGGCCACCGATCAGCCCGAACAGGTTCACCGAGATCGGCTCCTCCGGAGCGCCGACGTTGACCAGCGCGCCCTCGGTCCTGAGCAGCGAGAGGTAGGCGGTGAAGTCCAGCGGCGCGGACACCGTGGACACGATGACGTCGAACTTCCCGGCCAGCTCGGCGAACGTCGCCGGGTCGTTGGTGGCGCGGTAGTCGTGGGCGCCGAGCTTGAGGCCGTCGTCCTTCTTGCGCAACGACTGCGACAGCACGGTCACCTCGGCGCCGAGCGCACGGGCGATCTTGACGCCCATGTGGCCGAGCCCACCGAGGCCGACGATCGCGACCTTCTTGCCGGGGCCGACGTTCCAGTGCTTCAACGGCGAGTACAGCGTGATGCCCGCGCACAACAGCGGCGCCGCCACGTCGAGCGGAAGCGAGTCCGGGATGCGCACGGCGTAGTTCTCATCGACGACGATCTGCTTCGAGTAGCCGCCGTAGGTGACGTCACCGTGACGGTCGATGCCGTTGTAGGTCATCGTGTTGCCGTTCGCGCAGTACTGCTCAAGGCCACGCAGACAGAACTCGCACTCGCGGCACGAGTCGACCATGCAGCCGACCCCGACGCGGTCGCCGACGGCGTAGCGGGTCACCTCGGAGCCGACCTCGGCGACCACGCCGGCGATCTCGTGGCCGGGCACCATCGGGAAGATCCCCTCGCCCCAGCCCTCGTTGACCTGGTGGATGTCGGAGTGGCAGATGCCCGCGTACTTGATGTCGATCAGAACGTCGTGCGCGCCGACCGCGCGACGCTCGATGGTGGTGCGCTCCAGCGGTGCCTTGGGTGCGGGAGCGGCGTAGGCAGCGACGGTGCTCATCAAAGATTCTCCTCGTTCTGTCGTGTCGCTTGCCGACACTGCTCCTCTCCGCGAGCGCTACCCAGACACCTGGTTTTCGTACGACTGGCGTGCCTACCACTGGCAGTAGCAGGCACGACGTCGCTGGTCCGGGGATACTCAACGCCATGACCGTCGATCCGCGCACCGAGCTGAGCGAGTTCCTGCGCAGCCGTCGAGCGCGGCTGTCGCCTGACGACGTCGGGCTGCCCCGGTACGGCAGGACCCGCCGCGTGCCGGGCCTGCGCCGCGAAGAGCTGGCGCAGCTCGCGGGCGTCTCGGTCGCGTACTACACGCGGCTGGAGCAGGGCAACGCTCGCAACGTCTCCACCGAGGTGCTCGACTCGATCGCCCGCGCGTTGCAGCTCAACGACGCCGAGCAGACGCACCTGCGCAACCTCACGCACTGCCCGTTGGACAGCAAGAAGAAGAAGGCGGCGCGCTCACATGTGCGACCCGCCCTGCAACACCTGCTCGACAGCGTGGGAGTGCCCGCGTACATCGGCGGCCGCCGCTCGGACGTCCTCGCGTGGAACCCGATGGCCGCGGCGTTGTTCGGCGACTGGGGCGAACTGGAACCACGCGAACGCAACTGGGCGCGGTTCATCTTCCTGCGACCGTCCTACCAGGACCTCTTCGTCAACTGGGAGAGCAAGGCTGCGGACGTCGTCGGCTTCCTGCGGATGGACGCGGGCTGCTACCCGAACGACCCGGAGCTCGCCGCCCTGGTCGGCGAGCTGTCGGTGAAGAGCGAGCTGTTCCGCCAGCTGTGGGCCAGACACGACGTCAAGGAGAAGGCCTTCGGCGTCAAGAAGCTGCGCCATCCGCTCGTCGGTGAACTGACGCTGCAGTGGGAGACGCTGCGGATGCCGAGCGAGCCCGACCTGTTCTTCACCACCTACACCGCCGAGCCCAGCACCGCGTCCGCCGAGGCGCTGCAGCTGCTCGCGAACTGGGGCACCAACGCGACCCGCGCCGGTACCTCGGTTAGATCACAGGCATGAGGACACCGCGTCTGGAGATCGAGTACTGCACCCAGTGCCGGTGGCTGCTGCGTGCCGGGTGGACCGCGCAGGAGCTGCTGACCACGTTCACGACCGAGCTGGGCGAGGTCGCGCTGATCCCCGGCACCGGCGGCGTGTTCGACGTGCGGCTGGACGGCGAGACCGTGTGGTCGCGCAAGGAGCAGGACGGCTTCCCCGACCTGGCCGTGCTCAAGCAGCTGGTGCGCGACCGGGTGGCGCCGGAGCGGTCGCTCGGCCACACCGATCGCAAGCACTCGTAACTCAGATCGGGCCGAACCGCGGGCAGCCGGGCAGGACGGCTCGTATCGTGACGGCCGTGCATCCGAACCAGGGTTGGCAACCACAGCAGCCGCAGGGATGGGGACCACCACCGCCGCAAGGCTGGAGTCCACGGCCGAGCACCGCGCCCGCCTTCCTCGCGGGTGGGCTGTGGCTGCTGGTGTCCGTGCTGTGCTTCGTGCTGGCAGGGCTCAACACCGACGAGGGAGTCCGGCAGACCCCGGAAGCCGCCGTCGCGTTGCTCGGGCTGGCGTTCGGGCGCGACGTCATCGGCAACGGCGACGCGGCGATCGCGGCCACCTACACCGCCGGCGGTGTGGTGTTGCTGCTGGCCGGGTTGCTGTTCGCCCGGCTCGGGTTCGCGCGCTGGGTTCTCGCCGCGCTCGGGTTTCTCGTGAGCGGCTACTACGTCTTCGCCGTCATCAGGCTGACGATCAACGAGGGCGGCACGTTCATCATCGTTCCCGGTGTGGCATTGCTGCTGTGGCTGGCCGCGTCGATGGTGTCGGTCATCCCGCCGGTCGGAAAGGCGATGCGGTGAGCTACACCTTCACGCCCCGGTTCTACGAGATCGACGGCCAGGGCGTCATGTTCAACATGTGGTACCTCGGCCACGTGGACGAGGCGGTCGACGCCTTCTTCGCCGACCGCGGCCTGCCGTACGGGAGCTGGCCGAGCTTGGGGTTCGACGCCCACGTCGTGCACGTGGACCTCGACTTCAACTCGGGCGTGCGCAAGAGCGACGAGGCCGAGGTGGTGATCAGCACGGCCAGGATCGGCGGGAAGAGCTTCACGCTCGGCTTCGCGTTCCGCCGGGACGGGGAGACCGTCTGCAGCGGCAACGTGGTCTACGCGACGGTGTCGACCGAGGGGCACGGCACCATCGAGGTGCCGGCCGTCCTCGTCGACGCGCTCGGGAACTAGACGCAGGTCCAGGTCGCGGGCACCCAACGGCCGTCCGCTGCCTTGCGCTGCCCGGCGAGGTCGTTGTTCTCCGCCACGGCGCGGACGCGCTCACCGACGGCGAGCTCGCCGAAGAACTCGGTGCCGCGCCAGACCAGCACGGTGGCCCTGGTGCCGTCGCCCTTGTCGTTCCAGGTGGCCAGCTGGCCCGAGGTGTTCACGCCGATGGGGGTCGGGTCGTTCAGCTCGTAGCGCTGCACGGCCGCACCGGTGGCGACGTCCCAGCGCCAGAGGGCGTAGTAATCGCCGAACTTCTTGCCGAGCGCCTGGCCGGCCTGGGCCTTGCGGATGTTGAGGTTGGGCGAGCTCGCGAGGTCCTGGCGAGTTCCGTCGGGGTTGACCACGTAGCCCTTCTCGGTCACCACGCGCCCGGCGTCGTCGATGCCCCTGGCCACGTCTTCTGCCACGAACCGGTACGTGCCCGGCTCGCTGCGCGGCCACACCACGGTGCGGTAGGGCGGCCAGTGGACGGACCGGTCGGTGCCGACGATGTCGCCGGCCTCGTTGATGCCGTCCGCGGAGGTGGTGCCGTCGGCGGGCGCGGGCAGGGTCTGGAAGGTGCCGTCCCGGTAGACGAATGGCGTGCGCGTCCGCCCGTCGTAGCCGACGAGCTCCCCGCTGCCGTTGACGCCCTGGAGCCCGAGCTGGGTCGTGACCGGTGCGTTCACCTCGACGGGCGTGCCGTTGTGCCAGAGCAGCAACGCTCCGGAGGTCGCCTGCCCTGCCAGGTAGCCGTTCGGCGCCGCGAACAGCACCTGGCCGCCGGTGACGCCGGCGGGCAACGGCAGTTCCGACGGCGTCCAGGTGCAGAGGTTCTGCGCCTGGGCCGGTACCGCCGGTGTCAGCAGCAACAAGAGCGCAGCGCAAATCGCGGTCGTACGACGCATGTGAGTCCCCCCAGTCGTTCCATCCCCAGTGCAGGGAGATTCTCACACGCGCGAGTCCACTTGGGAATCAGTCCGTTCGGACCAACCCCTTGGACACCATCCAGTTCCGCGCCACCTCGCCCGCGTCCTTGCCCTCCACGTCCACCTGACGGCACAGCTCGATCATCTGGTCGTTGGTCAGCGCGCGGCTCACCGTTTCCAGCGGGGTGCGCACCGACGGGTGGCGGGCCAGGAACTCGGCGCGCACGGTCGGAGCGACGTTGTACTGCGGGAAGGCCTTCTTGTCGTCTTCGAGCACGCGGAGCTTCTGCGCGGCGATCCGGCCGTCGGTGGTGAACACCTCACCGACCGGGCAGGTGCCGTTCGCGACGGCCGAGTAGATCGTGCCGATGCCGAAGTTCTTCACCTCGGTGCTCGGGAAGCCGTAGGTCCGTTGCGCCGCAGGGAAACCGTCCTGACGGCTGGTGAACTCGGTCTCCAGGCAGAAGACGGCCTCGGATGGGTTCTTCGCGAGAAACGCCGCAAGATCCGACGTCGTTTTCAACCCGTGTTGCGCGCCGTAGGCCTCGGTGACGGCGAACGCGTACTGGTCGTTGAGCGGCGAATATGCGAGCCACTCGACGCCGAACCGTTCGCGGTCGGCCTTCTTCGTGGCGTCGTACTGCGCCTGTTCCCCGCCGGGCACGGGAAGTTCGTTGCCCTGGTAGTTGATCCAGCCCGTGCCGGTGTACTCCCAGGTGACGTCGACCTCGCCGTTGAGCAGCGCCTGCCGTGCGGTCTGCGAGCCCTTCAGGTCTGTCAGGTCGACGACGTCCGCACCCGCGGCGGACAACGCCATCTCGGCCAGGTAGCCGAGCAGGATGTTCTCGGTGAAGTCCTTGGAGCCCACGGTGATCTCGACGCCCTTGAGCGACGACTCCGGCTGGATAGAACCGGGGAACACCTTGTAGGGCAACGCGGTGTTGACGTCCAGACCGCAGCCACCCAGCAACAGCAACAAAACCAGCAGCCTCTTCATCGCAACCCCTTGGGGCCGAACCACTGCTCGATGACCGCGCCGACCCAGTCGACCAGCAGCGCGAGGCCCGCCGCCAGCGCCGAGCCGGTCACCAGCACCTTCATCAGGTTCAGCTTGTAGCCGGTGTCGATGAGCAACCCGAACCCGCCCGCGTTGACGAACAACCCGAACGTCGCCGTGCCCACCGCGAGCACCAGCGACGTGCGCAGGCCGGCGAGGATCAACGGTGTCGCCAACGGGAACTCCACCCGCCACAGCACACCCGACGCCGACATGCCGATGCCGCGGCCGGCGTCCACCAGGGACGGGTCGACCTGCTGCAGACCGACGATCGTGTTCCGCAGCACCGGGAGCAGCGAGTAGAACGCGAGCGGCAGCGCGGCCACCCACAGCCCGCCCGACGCACCGGTGAACAGGAACCACAGCACCAGCACGCCCAGCGCAGGGGCGGCCTGCCCGACGTTCGCCACGGCCAGGAACACCGGTGCGAGCCAACGGGCCCACGGGCGAGTCGCCACAACGCCCGCCGGAACCGCCACCAGCACCACGATCGCGGTCACCACGATCGTCATCAACAGGTGGTCCGCCAAGGCCTGCAACAACGACGAAGCGTTGAGGGTGCTCTTCTCGGTTGCCGTCAACGTGCTGGAGAAGACCCACGCCAACACGCCGCCGACGATCAGCAGCACCGCAAGAGGTTGCGCCCAGAACCTGATCCGCTCGGCCGTCATGCGGACGCTCGCAACCGTTGCACGACCTCGGTCACCGTCGTGAGGTCGAGCGTGCCGACGTACTCGCCCCGGCTGCCGGTCACGATCGCGCGCCCGCCCTCGTTGACCATCGCCTCCAACGCGTCGCGGAGCGTCGACTGCAGCGTCACGGAGTCCTGCACCGGCCGTCCGATGCCGGCCAGCGAACTGGCGTGCCGCAGCTCGTTCTGGTGCACCCACCGCAACGGCCGGTCGCGCTGGTCGAGCACCAGAACGAACCGCTCGCCGTCAATGTCTACAGTGGACGGTTGGGCGTCCACCCGCGCGGTAACCGCCGTGCCGAGCTCGACATCGCGAACCCTGAGCAACGTCAAGGCTTTCAACGACGCACCGGCGCCGACGAACCCGGCCACCGTGTCGTCCGCCGGGTTGGCCAGGATCGCGTCCGGCGTGTCGTACTGCAGGATCGTCGACCGGTCGCCGAGCACCGCGATCCGGTCGCCGAGCTTGACCGCCTCGTCGAAGTCGTGGGTGACGAACACGATCGTCTTGTGCAGCTCGCCCTGCAGTCTGAGCAGCTCGTCCTGCAGGTGCCCGCGCGTGATCGGGTCGACCGCGCCGAACGGCTCGTCCATCAGCAACACCGGTGGATCAGCGGCCAGCGCCCGCGCGACCCCGACCCGTTGCTGCTGGCCACCGGAGAGCTGGCGGGGGAAGCGGCCGGCGAACTCACCGGGATCGAGCCCGACGAGGTCCATCATCTCCTCGACCCGAGCGTCGACCTTCTTCTTGTCCCAGCCCAGCAATCCAGGCACGACACCGATGTTCTGCGCCACCGTGAAGTGCGGGAACAGCCCGGCCTGCTGGATCGCGTACCCGACCCGCCGCCGGAGCTCGTCCGGGTCGATCCGCAACGCGTCCTCGCCGCCGATCGTGATCGTGCCGGAGGTGGGCTCGATCAACCGGTTGATCATCCGCATGGTCGTCGTCTTGCCGCACCCGGACGGCCCGACGAACACCACGATCTGCCCGGCCGGCACGACCATCGAGAAGTCGTCGACCGCCGCGACCTTCTGTCCGGGGTACCGCTTGGTCACGTGGTCGAGCCGGATCTCACTACCCTTTTCAGCCACGGACACCCCTGGAGACGGTGAGACGGTTGACCAGCACGTAGACGCCGTCGAGCAGCAGGGCGAGGATCACCACGCCGATCGTGCCGGTGAGGGCCTGGTTCACCGAGTTCGCGCTGCCCGCGTTGGCGAGCCCGGAGAACACCTCGGACCCCAGACCGGGTCCTTTCGCGTACGCCGCGATGACCGCGATGCCCATCAGCATCTGCGTCGCGACCCGCATTCCGGCCAGAATCGCGGGCCACGCCAGCCGCAACTCAACCCGCGTCAGCACCCCGGTTCTGCTCATGCCAATACCTCTGGCGGCATCGCTGACCGCAGGATCCACACCCGCGAGTCCCACGATGGTGTTCCGCACGATCGGCAACAACGCGTAAAGGACCAATGCGACAACCGTCGTGTCCGCGCCCAACCCGAACACCGGAATCAGCAACGCGAGCAGTGCAAACGACGGAATGGTGAGAATCGTGCTCGCCAAGGCGGTGGCCAGCGCGGATCCGACCGGGCTGCGATACACCGCGACACCGATCACCACACCGAGCACGGTCGCCAGAACAGTGCACTGCACAACGGCGCTGACGTGCAGCAACGCCTGCAACGACAGCCGATCCCAGCGATCGGCCACGTACTCCAGCACATTCATCCTCGTTGGCCCCCGCCCTCGAAGTTGCCGTTCACCCAACCCCATTGAGCATGATCCGGCAACCATTCGTCCCCGAAGCATGTCCCATTGCGGCGAAATTCCGGCACTTTTCAAGCCGTCGAACGTACGTTCTTCAACCAACTGATGAAGCCTCGTTCACCTGCCGTGTCCGCCGATCGCTTGGGGGATTTCTGAGATGTCGCACGAACCTGCAGTGGACGGCGGCTGCCTCCCGGACCTGCTGCGCAAGCAGGTCGAGCAACACCCCGACCGCACGGCCGTCGTCTTCGGCGAAGCGAGCCTCACCTACGGCGAACTGTTCGAGCAGAGCTCGGCGCTCGCCACGCATCTGCGGCGGCTCGGCATCACCGAGGACGACTGCGTCGGCATGTTCGTGGAGCCGTCGCTCGACCTCGTCATCGGCGCGTGGGGAATCCTCTGCGGTGGCGGCGCCTACCTGCCGCTCAGCCCGGAGTACCCGGAAGAGCGGCTCCGGTACATGATCGAGGACTCGCGCACGCAGGTCGTGGTGACGCAGCCCGCGCTCAAGGCCCGCCTGCGGGAGCTCGCGCCGAGCAGCGTCCGGATCGTCACGCTCGACGACTGCGACGAGGCGTTCGACGACGGCTTCTCCCCCGCGCACGACAGCCTCGCGTACATCATCTACACCTCGGGCAGCACCGGCAGGCCCAAGGGCGTGATGATCGAGCACCGCAGCATCGTCAACCAGATGCAGTGGCTGCACGATGCGCACGGCATCAACGGCACGAAGCGCGTGGTGCAGAAGACGCCGATGAGCTTCGACGCGGCGCAGTGGGAGATCCTGGCGCCCGCGGTCGGCGGCACCGTGGTGATGGGCCGCCCCGGCATCTACCGCGACCCCGAGATGCTGATCGAGACCATGCGCGAGCACGGCGTCACCACGTTGCAGTGCGTGCCGACGCTGCTCCAGGCGTTGATCGACACGGAGGAGTTCCACACCGTCACGTCGCTGCGGCAGGTCTTCAGCGGCGGCGAGGCGTTGTCCCGCACGCTGGCCCAGAGCTTCGTCGCGACGATGCCGGGCGTGGAGCTCATCAACCTCTACGGGCCAACGGAAACGACGATCAACTCGTCGTCCCACGTGGTCGATCCCGCGGAACTGGCCGAGGCACCGAAGTCCATCTCGATCGGCCTGCCCGTCGCCAACACCACGTACTTCGTGCTGAACGAGAACCGGGACCTCGTCACGCCGGGCGAGATCGGCGAGCTCTACATCGGCGGCGTCCAGGTCGCCCGCGGCTACCTGCACCAGCCGGAGCTGACGGAGGAACGGTTCGTCGACGGGATGTTCCGCACCGGTGACCTGGTCACGCAGAACCTCGACGGCACCGTGCAGTTCGCCGGCCGCGCGGACAGCCAGGTCAAGCTGCGCGGCTACCGGGTCGAACTGGACGAGATCCGGCTCGCGATCGAGACGCACGACTGGGTGCGCAACGCCGCCGTGATCGTCAAGGAGGACGAGCGGACCGGGTTCCAGAACCTGATCGCGTGCGTCGAGCTCAACCCCAGGGAAGCCGCCCTGATGGACCAGGGCAACGCCGGCTCGCACCACCAGTCGAAGGCCAGCCGCCTGCAGGTCCGCGCGCAGCTGTCGAACCCCGGCGTGCGCGACGACCTGCGCGGGCGCGAGTCGTTCGAACTGCCCGGCGAGGAAGCCTCGTGCCTGCAGCGGAAAGTGGTGTTCTCGCGCAAGTCGTACCGGTTCTACGAGGGCGGCAAGGTCACCGACGCCGACCTGCTGCGGCTGCTGGAGCGCCAGGCCGTCGGCGCCGGTTCGCGTGAACCGAAGTCCGTGCGGTTCGCCGAACTGGGCGAGATCCTGCGGTACTTCGGCGCACACTTCAGCGAACAGCGCCTGCTGCCGAAGTACGGCTACGCGTCGCCTGGTTCGTTGTACGCGACGCAGCTTTATCTGGAACTGCACCACATCGCGGGGCTGCCGGCCGGGCTGTACTACTACCACCCGTTGCGCCACCAGCTCGTGCTGATCACGTCGGTGCAGGAAAGCCTCGACGCGCAGGCGAAGCTGCACTTCATCGGACGCAAGGCCGCGATCGAGTCGGTCTACCTCAACAACATCCAGGAAGTGCTGGAGATCGAGACCGGCCACATGCTCGGGCTCTTCGAGGAGGTCCTGCCGGACTACGGCCTCGACGTCCGCGCCGCCGGGGCCACGCCCGCCACGAAGGACCGGCTGGAGGTCGCCGACGAGGACTACTACCTCGGCACGTTCGAGCTGTGCGCGTACTCGGGACTCCGCCAGGACGACGTCGACATCTACGTCCAGACGCATCCGGGCAAGGTCACGAACCTGCCGGGCGGCCAGTACCGGTACCGCGACGGCACGTTCGAGCGCGTGTCCGACGAACTGGTGCTGCGCAAGCACGTCATCGCCATCAACCAGGCCGTCTACGAGCGGGCGAGCTTCGGCGTCACGGCCATCAGCCGGTCCCGTGAGGACTGGCGGCGCTACATCGACCTCGGCCGGACCATGCACCGGTTGTCCGCCAACGACGTCGACCTCGGCTTCATGTCGTCGGGCTACAGCTCGAAGTCGGACAACGACCTGCCGTCGGCCAAGCGCATCAACGGGATCCTCGGCGACATCGGCGAGAAGCCGGGACCGTCGTACTTCTTCCTGGGCGGCAAGGTGTCCTACGAACAGCGCCGCAGCCCCGGCATGAAGGAAGACGTCGTCCACATGAAAGGTCCCGCCGAGCTGATCCGCGACGACCTGGTCAACTTCCTGCCGGACTACATGATCCCGAACAAGGTCGTGGTGCTGGACCAGCTGCCCGTCACCGCGAACGGCAAGATCGACGTCAAGGCCCTGGAAGCGTCCGACAAGACCAACGTCGACGACCAGGACCGGCCGTTCGTCGCGCCGCGCACCACCACCGAGCGCCGCATCAGCGAGATGTGGAAGAAGCTGATGAAGCGCGAGACCGTCTCGACGCACGACGACTTCTTCGAGACCGGCGGCAACTCGTTGATCGCGGTCGGCCTGGTCAACCGCATCAACAAGGACTTCGGCACCAGTCTGCCGCTCCAGGTGCTCTTCGAGTCGCCGACGATCGAGCAGCTCGCCCGCCGGGTCGACGGTGTCCACGAAGGACCGATCTCGCGACTGGTTCCGTTGCAGCCCAACGGTGACGCTGTGCCGGTGTTCTGCTGGCCGGGTCTCGGCGGGTACCCGATGAACCTGCGCACGCTCGCCAGCCGGTCCGAACGGCCGTTCTACGGCGTGCAGGCACACGGCATCAACGAGGGCGAGACGCCGTACGGCACGATCCGCGAGATGGCCGCCGCCGACATCGAGGCGATCAAGAAGGTCCAGCCGCACGGCCCGTACACGTTGTGGGGCTACAGCTTCGGCGCGCGGGTCGCGTTCGAGACGGCCTACCAGCTGGAGCAGGCGGGCAACGAGGTCGCGAACCTGTTCCTGATCGCGCCGGGCTCGCCGAAGGTGCGGGCGGAACGAGCCAGCGACGAGGCCTCGTACGACAACCGGGCGTTCGTCACGATCCTGTTCTCGGTGTTCGCGGGCAGCATCACCGACGCCCGCCTGGAGCGGTGCCTGCAGGTCGCGCAGGACGAGGACACCTTCGCCGCGTTCATCAGCAGCGAGTTCCGCGACCTGGACAGCGAACTGGTGCGGCGGATCATCCGGATCGTCACCGAGACGTTCTCCTTCAAGTACACCTTCAGCGAGCTGGCCGAGCGCACGATCCACGCGCCGCTGACGATCTTCAAGGCGCAGGGCGACGACTACTCGTTCATCGAGGGCAGCGAAGGCTTCTCGGTCACCGACCCGGTCGTGGTCGAGCTGCAGGCCGACCACTACAGCCTGCTGCACGAGCCCGACATCGACGAGCTGCTGGCGTCGATGCGGCAGCGCGGCACGGTGCAGCAGGAGATCGCCGCCGCTCGGGTGCCGGTGCTGCTCACCGACGAGCAGATGTCGGAGCTGATCGCGGCCGTCACCAAGGCGGTCACGCTGGCCATCGCGGGAGGCCAGTCGTGACGGTTCCGCTGGTGTACAGCGAGGAGGTGGCCGAGGCGATCACGGCCGGCCAGCCCGTCGTGGCGCTGGAGTCCAACGTGATCACGCACGGCCTGGACTACCCGGAGAACGCCGAGACCGCCCGCCGGGTCGAGGACGCGGTCCGCGCGGGCGGCTCGGTACCGGCGACGATCGGCATCGACAACGGCCGGATCCTGGTGGGCCTCTCCGAGCACGACATCGAGCGGTTCGCCGCCACACCGGGGATTCCGAAGGTCAGCAGCCGCGACCTGCCGATCGTGCTGGCCCGCGGCGGCCTGGGCGCCACGACCGTCGCGTCGTCGGTGATCGCGGCTTCGCTGGCGGGTCTGAAGTTCTTCTCCTCCGCTGGGATCGGCGGCGTGCACCGCGGTGCCGAACGCACGATGGACGTCTCGTCGGACCTGATCCAGTTCACCCGCTCCAAGGTCGCGGTGGTCTGCGCGGGCGCGAAGAACATCCTCGACCTCGGGCTCACCATGGAGTTCCTGGAGACGCACTGCGTCCCGGTCGTGGCCTACCGCTCGGACGACTTCCCGGCGTTCTACTGCGTGTCCAGCGGTCTGCGCAGCCCGCACCGCGTCGACGACCCGCTGGAGCTGGCCCGTGCCGTCGAGAACCACTGGGCGCTCGGCAACCCCGGCTCGTTCCTGATCACCACACCCACCAGGACATCGGACGCCATCGACGGCGCCGAGGTGGAGGCCGTGATCGCCGAGGCCGTGGCGCGAGCTGACCGGGACGGCGTTTCCGGGCAGGCGATCACCAAGTACCTGATGCGCGCCGTCGACCGCGCGACGGAGGGCCGTTCCGCGAAGGCGAACATGGCGGTGCTGGTGAGCACAGCCGAGGTCGCGGGAGAACTCGCTGCCGCACATGCGAAGGAGTTCTCGTCGTGAACCGGTGCGTGATCTTCGACCTGGACGGCACTCTCGTCGACAGCCCGCGCGGGATCGTCACGACGTTCGCCGCGGTGTTCGCCCAGCTCGATCTGCCCACGGTGGACTCTGGCTCCATCCGCGGCACGATCGGGCTGCCGTTGCCCGCCGCGTTCGCGAAGGTGCTCGGCGTCTCCGAGGACGAGCCGGTGGTCGCCACGTGCGTCTCGCTCTACCAGTCGACGTTCCGCAAGATCGTGCTGCCGATGGCGCCGCAGCTGGTGTTCCCCGGCGTGTTCGACGGGCTGGACTCGTTGCGGCAGGACGGTTTCCAGCTCGCCGTCGCCACCAGCAAGTTCATCGCGAACGCCGAGGCGCTGCTGGTCGCGGCCGGCCTGCGCGAGGAGTTCGCCGTGGTCGTCGGCGCGGATCAGGTCGCCCGCCCGAAGCCGGATCCCGAGTCCGGAGTCGTGGTGCTGCAACGGCTTGGCGTGCCGGCTTCGAACGCGGTGATGGTCGGTGACACGACGCACGACGTGTTGATGGCGCACGCGGCCGGGATGTCGTCGATCGGTGTGACCTACGGCGTGCACAGCGTCGAGCAGCTGCTCAGTGCCAACCCCACCTGGCTCGTCGACTCGTTCGCCGGGGTCGTGGCCGCCGTCGGGGAATGCCCGTGACCTCCATCGACGCGTACCTCGAGAAGAACGTCTTCTTGTTGCCGCAGACCGACCAGCTGCGCGCGATGCACACGATCGTCCGCTCCCGCGAGTGTTCGCGCGAGGACTTCGTCTTCTACACCGAGCGGATCATCCGGCTGCTCGTCGAGGCCGGCCTCGACCTGCTGCCGTTCGAACCCCACGACGTCGCCACACCGGTCGGCGCGACCTATCGCGGGCTTCGGTGCGCCGCTCGCCTGGTCGGCGTCCCGATCATCAGGGCAGGCGAGAGCATGGAGGCCGGGCTGCGGGCGGTGGTCAGAGGCGCGCGGATCGGCAAGATCCTGATCCAGCGCGACGACGCCACGAAGCTGCCGAGGCTCTACTACTCGAACCTGCCGCAGGACATCGCGTCCCGGCACGTGCTGCTGCTCGACCCGATGCTCGCCACCGGCGGCACCGCCAACGCCGCGATTCAAGTGCTGCTCGACCAGGGCGTGTTGGAAGAGAACATCGTCTTCGTCACCTTCATCACGGTGGCTGAAGGCATCGAGGCGGTGTGCTCGCGGTTCCCGCGCGTGCGGATCGTGACGTCGGCGATCGAGGAACGCCTGAACTCCAACGCCTACATGGTGCCCGGCATCGGCGACTTCGGTGACCGGTTCTTCGGCACCGACAGGAGGTAGGCCGTGCGAAGCAACCGACTGCTCGCGGACTCGGCGATCACCGCGCTGGCGCCGGCGATCTGGGGCAGCACTTACCTGGTCACCACCGAGCTGCTGCCACCGGACCGGCCGCTGCTCGCCGCGACCGTCCGCGCGTTGCCCGCGGGCCTGATCCTGCTGATGTTCGGACGCGTGCTCCCCCAAGGCATTTGGTGGTGGCGCGCACTGGTGCTGGGCACGCTCAACATCGGCGCGTTCTTCTTCCTGCTGTTCGTCGCTGCCTACCACCTGCCCGGCGGCGTGGCGGCGTTGGTCGGCTCGGTCCAGCCGGTGATCGTGCTGGTGCTGGCCGCGGTGCTGCTCGGTGACCGGATCCGGCTTCCCCACGTGCTCGCCTGCCTGGCCGCGTCCGTCGGCGTCGCGTTGCTGGTGCTCAAGGCCACCGCACAGCTGGATCTCGTCGGCGTGCTCGCCGCGTTGGGCGGCGCGGTGTGCATGGCGTCCGGCATCGTGCTCACGAAACGGTGGCAGCGCCCGGTGAACGTGCTGCTGTTCACCGGCTGGCAGCTGACCGCGGGCGGGATCGTGCTGCTGCCGGCGCTGCTCCTGGTCGAAGGTCTGCCGAGCACGATCACCGGCACCAACGCGCTGGGCTTCGGTTACCTCGTCGTGCTCGGCTCGCTCTTCGCCTACTCGGTCTGGTTCCGCGGCACGGACCGGGTGCCCGCGATCGGGTTGTCGTTCCTCGGGTTCTGCAGCCCGCTCGTGGCGACGGTCCTCGGGTTCGCGTTCCTCGGCCAGACCCTGTCGTACCTGCAGCTGGTCGGTGCCGCCGTTCTCATCGGCGCGATCGTCCTCGTGCAGCTCACACCGACGAGGGTGCGCGAGCTTCAGCGCACGACGTCGTAGACCAGCTTCTGGATGCCGTTCGAGTACGACTCGCTCTCGACGAGCTTCAGCATCTGCTTGGCCTTGTCGGTCTGGCTGAACAGCCGCTTGCCCGCGCCGAGCAGCACCGGGAACACCAGCAGGTGGTAGCGGTCGATCAGGCCCGCGTCGGACAGGTTGCGGTTGAGCGTCGCACTGCCGTGGATGGAGATCGGGCCGCCGTCGGTCTCCTTCAGCGCGGCCACGTCGTCGAGCGAGCGCAGGATCGTGATCTCGCCCCAGTTGTCGACGAGCTGGTCCTCCTTGAGCGTGCTCGACACGACGTACTTCGGGATCACGTTGTAGCGCGGGAAGTAGTCGAGCGTCGGCCACACCGGGGCGAACCCCTCGTAGCTGACCCGGCCCATCATCATCGCCGCGGCTTCGTCCTGCTCGCGGCCCTTGATCTCGTAGGCGGCCTCGTCGAACTCGATGTCCTGGAACGTCCAGCCGGAGCTGCGGTGGCCGGGCTCGCCGCCGGGGGCTTCGACGACGCCGTCGAGCGAGACGAACGCGGTGGCGATCAGGGTGCGCATCGGGGTTCTCCTTGGTGTTCGCGCTTGCTGTCATAGGTGCGTCGAACGGGAGATATCAGTATCGACATCTCGCGCCAAGAAAGTTTCCGCCATCGGTGACGACGGCGCTGGACACCCCACCGAGTCCAGCGCCGCCGTCGCCTCAGCGCACTGGACCAGGCCAGCCGTTTGCACTCATCGTGCTTCCCCCTCCTCGCGGCCCGGCATCACTCGGGCCTGGTGCGGAGTCTGCTGGGGGACGCGCGCGGCTACATGCGGGCTGACCCCTCAATTAGTGGGCGCGCGTACCTGATGAGCTCGGCCCTGGAGCTCTGACCGGTGCGCACGCGCAGGTTGGCGACGTGGCGTTCGACCGTTCGGGGGGACAGGAACAGCCGTTCGGCGATCTCGGCGTTGCCGAACCGTTCCACGACGAGCCGCAGCACCTCGAACTCCCGGACCGTGACGCCGGCCTTGCGCAGCTCGGCGGGCACGGTGTCGTGGTCGCGCCGCCGTCGTTGGCGGGGTGCGCCGGCCTCTCTGAGCACCGCCCGGCACGCGGCGGCGACGGCGGGCACGCCCAGCCGGTGGAAGTACTCCTCGGCTTCTCTCAGCCACTCCAGCGGTTCGCCCCAGCCGTCGGCCAGCGCGGCCGGGCCCGCGAGCCTCAGCCCGAGCAGGCGCGGCAGGCCGAGTTCGGCGCTGAGCGCTTCGTTCGCGGCTTCGGTTGCTTGATCTTTGTGTCCGTCCCGGCCGAGCAGGATCGCGCGGCTCCAGGCGAAGTACGTGCGGTGCAGCTGGACCTGGGCGAGATGCGACTCGGCGAGGCGTTCGTACTCCGGCCAGCCCGCAAGTCCGTGCGCGACCCTGACCAGCAGCCGCGGCCCCTGGTAGAAGGTGCCGCGCAGGATCCGCGGTTCGGTGACCTGCTGCTCGACCTCGTCCAACTCGGCCAGCGCACGGTCGTACTGCTCTTCCATGAGCGCGCAAACCGCCGAGCTGTAGGCCCAGATCTCGGCGGAACCACCGTGGTCGCGCAGCTGTTTGAGGGCCTGGTCGGTCGCCTTGCGATCGCCGTGCATCGCCGCGATGCCCGCCTCGATCGCGACTGCGAGTGCCTGCAACGCGTGCAGGCCCAGTCTTTCGGCGGCTTTCTTGGCGCTGGCACCGTGTTCGGCGGCCTGCTGGTACTCACCGCGCACGAGGTGGGTCGCGCCGATGTGCAGGTCGGCGGCGATCAGGATGACGATGGCGCCGGCGTCCTCGGCCGCCTGGCGCGCGGCCAGCAGGGTGTCGACGGTCGTGGTCAGGTACTTGTCGGTGATGCCCAGCTCCAGCAGCGCCCGCAGCCGCCACGCCGCGAGGCCGTGCTGTTCGGCGACCTGCAGCCAGCGCTGGACGTGTTGCCGTGCCTCGGCCAGGTCCTGGCCTCTGGTGCACCGGGTGAGCACTTCGAGGGCTTCGCAGACGATCTCCGGAGTTCCGGTGGCAGCCGCGCGTTCGGCGAGTGCGCGGGCCTTGGGCAGGAGGTCGAGCTGGTTGAGTCCGAGCAGGAGCGCCGCTTTCACGACGTCGACCGCCGCGCAGGCCTGTTTGGTCGACGCGATCAGGTCGAGCCCGCGTTCCCACTGCCCTGCCACGGCCGCGACCCTGGCCTGCGCGAGGCGTACCGCGGCACGGCGTTCCGGGGTGGCGTGCGCTGCGGTGAGCGACTGCTGAAGCCGCTCCCCCAACGCGAACGCCCGCGCGCCGTTGTCCGCAGGCACGACGACCGCGGCCAGTGGGAGCACTTGGGCGAGCGCGTCGAGGAGCTCTGCCGGTTTTTCGTCCAGGGCCTGGCCGCGTTCGAGCAGTTCCACGGCGGTGCCGAACCTGCCCAGCGCCGCCGCGTGCCGTCCGGCCCTGATGAGGCAGTCAACCGCCTTCTCGTTGTCCCCGCCTGCTTGCCACAGCTCCGCGATGAGCTCCAACTCGTTGGGGCGCAACGCCTCTGTCGTTTCTGCGGCTCTTCGGGCCAGCGTTTTTTCGGCCGTCGGTGTCATCCGGCTTCTTATTGCGTCGGCCGTCAGCGCGTGCCGGAACTTGTGGCCGTGGACGAGCTGCGCCCGTTCGGCGTCCTGCAGGAGCTTGGTCGCGTTGTCCTGGTTCGTCATCGCCGCCACGACGTCGAGCGGGAAGGTGCGGCCGAAGATCGCGGCGGCTTCGAGCAGCGCGATGCAGTCGGGTTCGAGCGCGTCGACCCGTTGCAACGTCGCCGCGGCCACCGTCGGCGGCACCCCGGCATGCAGATCTGCGTTGAGCAGCTCTTCGACCACGAACGGAACCCCGTCCGCGATCTTGGTGAGCTTGGCCAGGACGTCTTCCGGCACGGGTCTGCCGAGGTGGTGCCGGGCCAGTTCAGCGACTTCCTCGTCCGTCAACCCGTTGAGCCGCAACACTTGTGCCGTCCGGCGTGTTGCGGCCTCGTCCGCGAGACGTCGCGCGGCATCGGGATGCGGTCGTTGAGTGGCGAGCAGCAGGACGGGTTCGTCCGCGAGGTTGTCGAGCAGGTAGTCCACGACGGCCAGCGTCTCGCCGTCCGCATCGTGCAGATCTTCAAGCAGGACAACGGTCTTCTGGGCAGTGACGAGTCTGAGGACTGCCTCGGCCCTGACCACGGCCGGATCGGGCACACCGCTCGGTGCGTCCGTGATCATCCTCGTGAGCACGGGCAGGTAGGCGCCGAGCTGCTGCTCGTCCTTGCGGAAAGCCGACAGCACCGCCTCGCACAGCGCCCGCAACGGCACCGCGCGGCTCGCCCGTCCTCTGAGCACGCGGAAGCCGCGCTGCGAGGCGTGCCCGACGAGCTCCGTTGCGAGCCGCGACTTGCCGATTCCCGGTTCCCCCACGAGGAACACCGCTCCACCGCGATGCTGCTCGGCCCTGGTCAGCGCGGCCCGCAGTGCTGATGTCTCCTCGCTCCGGCCCACCAGCACGGGGGACGTGAACTGCATGGCCAGCGACCCTACTAGCGAGTGGTCAGGAATCGAGAAGCACGGTCGATCCGCCACTCCTAACGTTGTCCCCAACAGACAACCTGGGAGGACGAAATGAGCGGCAACAAGCGGATCCGGCAGTTCCACCGCGTCGTCAGCATGGTCTTCATGGCCACCGTGGTCTTCACCGCCGTGGCCCTGACCGTCGACAGCTCGGCGGTGTGGGTCTCGTACATCCCGCTGCTGCCCCTGTTCGTCCTGATGGGCACGGGCGTCTACATGTGGTTCCTGCCGTCCATCGCCCGCCGCCGTGCCCGCCGGGCTGCCGTCTAACCGTTCAGCCGGTTCTCCAGGTGCGTCAGGGTGGCGTCCAACGCCACCCCGTACACCGCGATCCGGCAGGTCAGCCGCTGAAACGTCGCGTCGGACGGTGCCACGGCCAGGCTGACGACCAGCTCCCGCACCAGCCGCCGCGTCTGCGCGACCAGCACCCCGACGCTCTCGGTGATCTCCGCGAACGCCGCCGACACCGAGCTGAGGCCCTTGATCGCGTCGATGTTGTGCCCCATCAACCGCTGGTGCTCCGCAGCCCCGTCCCACGCCGGCACGTCGCGCTCGGCGAACTCCTCCAGCTCCTCGGCCATGGCCAGCAACGCGACCGCGATGTTCCACCAGGTCTTCGCGTGCGCGGCGATGACGTCGGGGCGGCCGGTCAGCTCGTCCAGCACGTCCTTGAGCGGCCCGATCTGCTCCATGGCCGGTCTCGCCGCCTCTTCCACCGGCGCGACCAAGGAGGGCACGGCGGCCGCGCGGACCGGGTCCGGGGCCGGTGGCTGCTCCCCTGCCTCGCGGAACAGCCCGGCCACGATCAGGCGCAGGTTCTCCTCGACGTAGGCGACCAGCTCGTCCTGCCGGACGTGCTTCTCCAGCACGGCCCCGATGATCCACCGGCACAGCCGCCCGTACACGGTCTCGTCGCCGACGACGACCGCGCTGGCGTCGTGGACGGCCGCGAACCGCACGCGCACGGCCTCGACGTGGCCGGCGTGGCGGAGGATCTGGCCGGTCACGCCGCTCCCTCGTCAGCACGGTCGACTCTGCACCACGATGCAGGGTCCATCGTGATCACCATGACACACGACGTGGCCCGCTGGGGCCGAGCAGGCGCGCTGTACGACCTGGTGGCGAGCCTCGCCTTCGCCACGCCCTGGACGTCCGCCGGGATGCTGCACCTGTTCGGCGCTGTTCGGCACCGTGGTCGTGATGTGGTCGATCGCGCGGTGGCACAAGCCCGAGCCTTCGTCCGCCGCGCCCAGCCGCTCGGCTCCATCTCGTCGAGGTCGAGCAGATCCTGGCCGGATCCGGACTCGAGCGGCCGACCTCGGCGAGGTGATCAGCGAGAAGGTCACCGAGGTCGAGCAACGCCTGCGCGACTTGGACCGACCGCTCGCGCCTGACCCGATCATCGCGGCACTGGAGGACTGAGCCGCGTCCGTGCCGCCTCGGCGTGCGGGTGGCCGAGGTCCTCCAGAATCCCCAACGCCTCCTGCCAGGCCGCCCGAGCCTCGACGGGGTCACCGGCCGCGAGATGGCTGTCGCCGAGGTGGATCAGCACGTCAGCGGTCCAGTAGTGGTCCCCGAGCGACCGGAACACCTGCAAAGACCGCTGATAGCAGGCAATGGCCTCGCGGTGATCGCCCCGGTGGTGGTGGATGTAGCCGAGGCTGTCCCAGGTCGACGCCTGCCCGTCGAGGTCGTCGGGCTCCAGCAACCCCAGCGCCGCCTGGCACGACGTCAACGCCTGCGCGAAGTCGCCGAGCAACGCCTGGTACCAGCCGACGGCGTTCAAGGCGCCTGCCTGACCGCGCCGGTGACCGGCCTCCGCGTACAGCTCCATGGCCTGCGAGGAGTGGTGCAGCGCCTGGTCGTGATGGCCCTGCCGTTCGCACACGAAGGCGAGCTCGCGGTGGGTGAGCGCCTGGCCGATCGCGTCACTGGACACGTCGAGGCTGCGCCGCAGGTGCGTGTGGGCCTCGTCGAGGTTGCCGAGCTGCGTGCTCGCGCGGGCCAGGTAGCGATGGGCGTGGCTCTGCGCCAGCGGATCCGCCAAGCGCAACGCGGCTGCCAGGGCGACCTCACCGACCAGAGCGAGATCGGGCCAGTGGCCGCGGCGTTCCAGGAACTCGGCCAGCGCCCACGCCAGGTGCCGGGCGTGGGCGTCGAGGCCGATGGCGGCGGCGTGGTCGACGACTGCCAGCAGGACGTGGTGCTCGGTGGTGAACCAGGCCAGGGCCTGCGCGAAGTCGGTGAGGCACTCCGGGTACGCGCCGGGCTGGGGCGCCGGCGGAGTGATCACGTCACGGGTCGGGCTCAGCAGCCTGGTCGCGGCGTGCGCGGTGTGCACGTAGTGGTCGAGCATCCGGCCAGTGGCAGCACGTCGTTCAGAGGCGGTGTCGTGGAACTGAGTTTGCTCCATCGCATAAGCCCGGAGCAGGTCGTGGAAGACGTACCGGCCGGGCTGGTGCTCGGTCAGCAGGTGCGCACGGGTCAGCTCGGCGAGCAGCGGACGGACCGCCGACCCGAAGAGGCTCCCGGCGGCCGCGGCGGAGACGTCGGGACCGGGATGCAGGCCGAGCAACCGGAACAGCCGCGCCGGCGCCGGCTCCAGCGCCTGGTACGACCAGGAGAACACGGCGCGGACGTCGGTCGCCGAGTCGCCGCCGTCGAACGGGTCGAGTCCGCCGCGCAGCTCGGCGGCGATGGCGCGCAACGGAAAGCTCGTGCAGGCGACCCGAGCCGCCACGATGGTCAAGGCGATCGGCAGCCCGGCACACCGCGAGATGATCTCGTCCGCCACGTCGGGTTCGGTGCGCAGCCGGTCCAGCCCGAGCCGGTCGACGAGCAGGTCGTGCGCCTCCCCGGTGGACAGCAGGTCCAACGCCAACGGGTACGCGCCGTGCGTGGCGACCAAGCCCGCCAACCGGTTCCGGCTGGTCACCAGCACCAGGCAACCGGGACTGCCCGGAAGCAACGGCCGGACCTGGTCGGCGTCCCTGGCGTTGTCCAGCACGACGAGCACGCGTTTGTCGGCCAGCGCGCTGCGCAACAGGCTGGCCTGCGCGTCGAGACCCGCCGGGATGCGTTGCGGGTCGATGTCGAGCGCGTCGAGGAACGCGCGCACCGCCTCGCCGGGCGTCATGACCGCGCCGCTGGGGTCGAAGCCGCGCAGGTTGACGTACAGCTGCCCGTCCGGGAACCGGTCGGCCACCCGGTGCGCCCAGTGCACCGCCAGCGCCGTCTTGCCCACCCCCGCCGTGCCGGACAGGACGATCGGGTGCTGACTGATCATGATCGCGTCCAGCGCGGCCAGCTCGCGACCTCGGCCGGCGAACGACGGCGGCGGTGCCGGCAACTGCCGCGGCACCGGACGGGCAGGGGCGACGCTGATCGTCAGCGACGGGTCCGCGGTCAGCATCTGCTTGTGCAGCAACCGCAACGCGGGCCCGGGATCAGCACCCAGCTCATCGGCCAGCCGCAGCCGGACCTGCTCGTACCGCAGCAGCGCGTCGGCCTGCCGTCCAGACCGGTACAGCGCCAGCATCAGCTGCCCGGCCAGCCGCTCGTCCAACGGGGACAGCGCGTGTGCGGCCTCCAGCTCCGCCAGCAGCTCGGTGTGCCGTCCCTGGTCCAGTGCCAGGTCGGTGAGGTCGAGCCGCGCGGCCAGCCGGCGAGCCTCCAACCCGGACCGCACTCCTGCGAGCCACGGAGTGTCCAAAGTGGAGAAAGGCTCGCCGCGCCACAACCCGAGCGCTTCGGTGAGCAACGCGGCGGCCCGGTCCGGTTCGAACCGCGCCCGCGCCACCAGGTGGTCGAACCGGTGCAGGTCAACTGACAACGGATCGACGGTCAGGACGTAACCACCCTGCCGGCCGGTGATCCGGGCGTCGGCGGGGAGCACCTGTCTGAGTCTGGACATGTACCCGGCCACGGCGTTGCGCGCGCGATGCGGCACCTGCTCGCCCCACACCCGGTCGACCAGCGCGTCGACGGGCACCAGCCGGTTCGCGTCCACCAGCAACGCCGCCAGCACGCACCGCTGCCTGGCGTGGCCGATGTCCACGGTCCGGCCGTCCACGCGGACCTCGACGTCGCCGAGGAGTCCGAACTCCACCACCAACTCCCCCTCAGGAGTCGTCTGAGCAGCCGATCACACGACCACCGAATCTCCGCCGAAGCTGCGCGGCCCAGCCTCATCGCCGACAGACCGGTCGCAGGGACCCGGTCGTCACGCCACGGAGGGCACATTGTTCACCCGGATTCCCCAGGCCCGTTCGATCCTTCGCCGTGTCAGCGCCGCGATTGCGCTGTCTGCCGCCGCACTCGCGTTGACGGGCGCACAGGCCGCGTCCGCTCAGCCGCAGGCGCCGTCCGCCATCGGCACCAGCGCGGTCACCTACGACCTCGTCCGCAACGCCAACAGCGCCAAGTGCCTCGACGTGGCCGACGCCAGCAGGGACAACAAGGCGGCCATCGCCCAGTACACCTGCGACTCCGGCAAGCAGCACCAGCTGTGGACGCTGGAGCAGGTCGGTGAGGCCAACGCCGTGCGGATCAAGGTCGCGCACAGCGGCAAGTGCGTCGACGTCTGGGACGCGAGCCAGGACCCGACCGCCGACGCGACGCAGTACACCTGCAGCGCCACCAAGTTCAACCAGCAGTTCATCGTCGAGCCCACCGGCAGCGGCACGTTCAAGCTCCGGGCGCGGCACAGCGGCCAGTGCCTGGAGATCGCCGGTCGGGGCCTGGGCAACAAGGCGAAGCTGCACCAGAACTGGTGCGTCAACCACCGCGCGCAGGAATGGCGGATCGGCTGAAACACCGCTTAGGCTGTCCGCCACCGAGGACGGGAGGGCTGAGGTGGCGGACAGCACGGTGGCCGAGTTGATGGCCGAACTGGCCGCACTGGAGGACCCGAAAGCACGCGCGGTCAACGAGAAGCACGGCGACGACCACGGCGTGAACCTCGGCAAGCTCCGCGCGATCGCCAAGCGCCTCAAGACCCAGCAGGACCTTTCGCTGGAGCTGTGGGCGACCGGCGACACCGCGGCCCGCCTGCTCGCACTGCTGATCTGCCGCCCCAAGGCGTTCACCCGCGACCAGCTCGACACGATACTGCGCGAGGCCCGCCGCCCCAAGGTCCACGACTGGCTCGTGAACTACGTGGTGAAGAAGAGCGCCCACGCCGAAGATCTGCGCGTTGCCTGGTTCGCCGACCCGGATCCGGTGGTCGCGAGCGCGGGCTGGGCCCTCACCAGCGAACGGGTGGCGAAGAAGCCCGACGGCCTGGATCTCGAAGGCCTGCTCGACATCATCGAGAAGGACATGAAGCACGCCGACGAGCGCCTGCAGTGGGCGATGAACCACTGCCTGGCGCAGATCGGCATCGAACACCCGGCACACCGCGCCCGTGCGATCGACATCGGTGAGCGCCTGGAAGTGCTGAAGGACTACCCGACACCGGCGGGCTGCACCTCGCCGTTCGCCCCCATCTGGATCAACGAGATGGTGCGCCGCCAGCAGTAGTCAGCTCGCCTCGAACGTCGAGTGCTCCTCCGCCGGTGGGAGCTCCAGCAGCTGGATCGCGACGTCCAGGAACTCCCCGCCGCACTGCCACAACGTGACGTCCGGGTCGACGACGAACGGGTCGGCCGGGTCGACGTCGCCCTGACGCACGCGATAGGCCAGCGCCTCGGACTCGGAGTAGGCGAGCACCGTCTCGTTGGTGCCCCGCCACAGCCTCCGGAACATCACGGCGTTGACGCGCGTCACGGCGTCATGCACGACGGATCGCTGGAATCCACTTCGCAGCAACAGCTTCATGCACTCTTGAACACTGCTCGTGTTGGGTGCCAAGTCATCCTGCCCTGCCGGTTGGACTTGCAATTCTGGCGGCAGGCACGCCCCGCCCCCACCGTCCATCACTCGAACAGGTCAAACGTTTGGGTCAGATGCACAACGCCCGACGCCTCCATTCGTGCACAGTGCCGATGAAAGAAGACCGCTTCGGGCGATGGCACGGGCCGCTCGCATGCGCAAGCCTCTGCCGGTGGTCGACATCCCCGCACCGGACCCGCTCGCCCCGCTGTACGACCGGGCCGCGACGCAGATTCCCAGCATCGCCGAGAAAGTGCTGGAGGCGTTCTTCGCCAGATCGGCGGCCTACCGGCAGCTGCCGCACCAGTTGGTCGACCGCGAGATCACCGAGGCGGTGACCAGAAACCTGCAGGTCTTCCTGCGGGCGCTGCGCGAACAGCGGCCACCCGCGCCGGAAGAGCTGGCCGACCAGATCGCCACGGCCGTCCGCAGGGCACAGCAGGGCGTGCCGCTCGAAGTCGTGCTGAGCACCTACCACGTGGCCGCGTACGTCGGCTGGCTGTCGATGGCCGGCGTCGCCGAGCAGGACGAGGTCGGCGACCTGCTGGCGACCGTGCCCGCGCTGCTGCAGTTCCTGAGCGCCGCTGTGCCCGCCGTCGCCGCTTCGTACCTGGCCGAACAGCAGGCGCTGCACGCCGAACGCCGTGAGGCGGCCCGCGCGTTGGTGGCCGCGTTGCTGACCGGCCGGGAAGCCGAGCCGCTGGCGGAGCGGATCGGCCTCGAACTGTCCAGCCATCACGTGGTTGTGGCCGTGCGCGTCGAGGCTGCGCACGGCACGTTGGCCCGACGCATGCGTGCCGAACTGCCGAAGCAGGCGCTTTCCGCACTGGACCAGGACGGCGGCACGGTGCTGCTGCCCACCTCGCCCGACGCGCTCGAGTCCGAACTGGGCGCCGCCGCGGACCTGATCCGCAAGCTGCACACCGCGGCAGGCGTCAGCCTGGTCGGCGGCATCGCGGCGGCGGAGAGCCGGGAGGACATCCCCACCGCCGCGCGCCAGGCCGCCGACATCGCCGAACTGGTGCAGCGCCTGGGCCGTCCGCCCGGCCCGTACGTGCTGGACGACGTGCTGCTCGAGTACCAGCTCTGCCGCCCGGGCCCCGGCCGCAAGCGCCTCGCCCGCGTGATGGACCGGCTGGCCGAGCACCCCGACCTGCTGCACACGCTCAGGGTGTTCCTCAACAGCGACCACAACCGGCACCGCACGGCCGAAAGCCTGCACCTGCACCGCAACACGTTGAACTACCGCCTGCGCCGCGTCACCGAGCTGACCGGTTACAACCCGGCCGACCCGGCGGACATCAGGTTGCTGGCCGCGTCACTGATCGTCCACGACCTGCGTCCCTGAGGTTCTACTTCCGGTAGAAGTGCACGTTGCGCCACTGGTGCTCGGCGCCAGACGTCTTCAACGTGCCGTAGACGCCGTACTTGAAGTAGTGGTCGCCCTTGGGCCCGTTGTTCGTGTGCACGTGCTTGCCGTTGATGTAGATGGAGTAGCTGCCACCGCCGGCCGTCGCGTTGTGGGTGACGTTGACCCGCACCCATTTGCCGTTGATGTTGCTGACCAGGTCCTTGCCACCGCCCCGCAACGTCCCGCCGTTGCGTGCGAAGGACCTGATCATCAACGTGGTGGCGCCGTCGCCGTCGTTGCCGAAGATCTGCATGGCGCTCTCGTCGTCCGTGCCGGCGGTGACCTTGAGCTCGCCCTCGAACTGCCGTTGCCCGGTGCGGTAGTTGTCCTGGATCCGCGCCTCGACCCGGTTCGAGCCGTTGTTGAAGAGCTTGAAGGTCTGCACCCCGCCCTCGCGGCGGTAGGACCCGCCGGGGCCGGACGCGCTGGTGGTGCTGCTCGGGTAGCTGGTGATCTTGCCGCTGCTCTGGATCTGCAGGTTCCAGGAAGGGCTGTACTCCTGCCAGCCGCTGCCGACCGGGCCGGCGTTCGCGGGTGGATTGATCACGGTGAACGCCAGTGCTGTTGTGGCGGCGATTGCCACGACTCGTCGTGCCATTTCGGACGCTCCTTGTGCAGTGCAGGGACACACAGGCGCGGCGGTTGTGGAGAGTCTGCCTCAAAAATACGGCGAAAAGCCACCCGACCAATGATCGGGTGGCCTTTCGGGACTGAATCGGGATCAGTCGCCGTGCGGGTTCTGAATCGAGACGTGGACGTGGTCGTAGTGACCACCGGTCACACCGCCACCGGCGGTGTAGTTGCGCCAGCCCTCAGACGCGCGGGCCACGCTCCAGATCTTGCCCTGCCAGATCACGTAGCGGACGTCCAGCTTGGACGCGTACTTCTTCAGCCAGTTGGCGAGCTTCCAGCCCTGTTCCTTCTGCGCCGCGGACGGGTGCTGCCCGATCGCGTTCGAGATCGTGCAGTCGAGCGCGTTGCCGGTGTTGTGGTTGCTCGTCGACGACTCGTTGCTGCGGTAGTCGCCCACCCAGCAGTGCGTCTCACCGGTCAGGCGGCGGATCTCGTCGTCCACGAACTGCGTGCGCTTCGTGGCCTGCGGCGCGCGGGCCGAGGCCTCCGGGTGCGGGTTGTTGTTCGGAGCGTCGTAGCTGCCACCGGGCGGCGGCGGGCCACCGGCGTCGTTGAGCTTGTGCGACGCGTTCTCGTTCTTGAGCGTCGAGTTCAGGTTGGCCTTGGCGTTCGCCGCGATCGTCTGGCTCGGGCCCGCGTAACCGCTGTTGAAGTACACGGTCACCTTCTTGTCGGTGCGGTTCCACACCGAGGCGGCCTCGTTCTTCACGCACAGGCCCTTGCCGTTGCCGGCGCCCTTGAAGTCGTAGCAGCTGGGCTGCTCGTCACCGTAGTCGGAGACCGACGTGTTGAAGTCGGAAACCGAACCTGCCTGGTCGCTGTTGTAGTACAGGCAGAACTCGCCGTCCTCGCAGGACCCGTTGCGGGCCGTGGCGGCATTGGCCGTGGCCGCACCGAAGGACACGCTGATCAGCGCGCCCATCATCGCCACGAGAGTCAACTTCTTGAGCACTGTGTGTCCTTTTCTTCTTCGCAGGCTCCGGCCCCGCCGAAATTGCCGGAGCCCTTTGCAGGAAGCTTTTGTTTTCCGCTGGGAAGGAGCATCTCGACGCGCGCTGACACTTCGCTGACACCAGAAGTCACCAGTCAGTCAGCGCCCTTCTCGGGCACACTGGATTCATGAGCGACAAGTGGAACGCGCTACCCGAACGGCCTAAGCCGGAAGAGTGGGTCGCGGAGAAGGAAACGAACCCGGTGCCGGGCGCTCTCGCCGAGGCCGAGGCCGGCCGCGAGGCCCGGGAGGCGCGCACGATCTTCGAACGCGGCGGCATTTAGCGAAAGCTGCAGCTCACGACCCGAAAACGGGTGGCGCGGGTGCGCCATCATGGTGTCGATGTCCATTCAGCTGGCGTTTGGGGTGACAGCCGGACCCGGGGTGAGCTGCTGGCTGCCCGTGTCCGGTGGTGGAGCCATGCCCGTGAGCGACCGCGCGGGCGCACATCCGGCGGGCGCTCCGGTCGCCGTCGGCCCAGTCGACGCGGATCCCGCGGAAGCGATCAGGCAGCTCGCTTCGCTGACCGACACGGCCGCGGGTGCGGGCGTCGACCTCGGCGGCGGCTTCACGTCAGCCCGACTGGCCGGCGCGCACGGAGACCGGCGGGACGCGGTGCTGGCCGCGTTGAAAGTTCTCGGTTTGGACGGCGCTCATCGTCTTGGCGACCGCACCGCCACTCTGGTGGCGATGTTCGGCCCGTCCGCCACCAAACGCGTTGGCGCGGCAGCGAACGCGGCCGTCGCCGAAGAGCGTTGGGCGACGCTGCACCTGGCTTCGGCCGCGTCGGATCTCCTCGGCCCGGAACAACTCGAGCGCGTGCTGGACTTGCACGCGCCGGACGGCATCGACCCGTTCCCGCGCGGCGCCGCGTCCACCCTGGCCGAGCACCTGTCCCGCGTGCTGTCGGGCTACCAGCGTCCCCGACGCCTGGCACTGATCATCAGCCTCTGGGACCAAGTGTGCGACCAGTTGCTCGAACAGCAGCGCTTCGAACGCCGAGCCGCGTCGCAAACCCGTGCCCACCGGATCGACAAGCTCCGCGAACGCCACCGCGTCCACTTCGACGAGATGGTCTTCGTGCGCATGAACCGGGAGGTGCCCGGCCAGGCGACGCTGGCCGCCGCAGCACGGTGGCGGCCACCCGACTGGTGGCCCGCCGCCGAGCTCGGCCGCCTCCTCCAGGACGCGATCGCCGCCACCGCGCTGCTCCGGTTCGCCAGAACCCTGTCCGACGAAGGTCTCGCGGCCGCCGCGGAGAAGCACCGCGACGAGCTGGCCGCTGCCGACTTCCTCAGCGAGAACGAGCTGACCGCAGCCGCCCGCCGGCCAGAAGGCGCCTACAGCCACCCGGCGCGGCCCGGCAACTACGTCCACCAGCTGGTGCACGCGTTGAGTCCAGAAAGGACACTCAACACCAGGACCGAGAGGTACGTGCAGATTCGCGCGTCCATGGCCCGCAACTACGGCGTGGTGGTCTACGACGCGGCGTTCGCCCTCCTCTGGGATCTCGACCGGCCGCTGCACAACTGCTACGACACCTGCCGGCCCTGGGAGGTCCCGCAGCTGCAGAAGTGGCGCACCGCAACGGGTTGCGCGCGCCCGCCCGCGACCTGGGAGCAGCCACCCCTGCCAGACGCCCACGCCGACGCCCCGGCCCAGCCGCTGGCCCAGCGCCTGGCGGACGACCCGGCCGCGGCGGAGTCCCCGCACGACCTGATCTGGCTCGCCGACCTCGCCGACGCGCTGGCTCCGTTCTACGGCAACGAACGCGCCTCCGTCCGGCACGAACGCCCGAACCCGGACGTGACCTACGACCACGCACCGCCGCCCCGAACCGACTCCGTGCCACAAGCAGCCGCAGGCGTCGCGCAACTGGTCATGTTCGGCGCCACCCCACCACCCCGCTGCGGCAACTGGCCGGCACTGGCCGCCGCCGTCAGTTCGGACGCCGTGATCGCCGAAGCCAGCACCGGCGCTTTCCCGATTCCCGCGGAGATCTCGGCGCTCGACGGACACACCGTCGCCGGCCTGTCCGTCGAACTCGGCCGCGAACCGCGCCAGCTGGCCGAGTGGTCCAGCTTCATGGGCAACTGCATCGGCGAGTCCTGGTACGCCGAGGACGCCGGCAAGGGCCAGTGCGTCCTGATCGCCTTCCGCACCTCGGCGGACGGCCGCATCGCCGCCAACCTCGACATCCGCCGCCACACCGGCGGCTGGCACGTCCACGAACTGCGCGCCCGCTTCAACGACGACGTCACGCCGGCCCTCGAAAAGCAGATCAAGCACTGGGTGGACAACATCCCGATCCCGGTGCCGTCCGCACCCGAACCCCTGCTGGTCGTGCCACCGCCGCGCACCCGAGGCGGCGCGCGCCGTTCCACCGGCCTGCCCGCGGACCTCGTCAAGGCGCTGACCGCGGCGGTCGCGCAGGAACTGGCCTCCGCCGCCTCCGCCCGGCGCACCTACGCCCGGCTCGCCCGTCCGCACGCCGACTTCGAACCCGAAGCCGCGGTGATCGCACTGAAGCGCCTGAGCCAAGCCGAGCACGTCGACCTGCTCCGCGCTTCGAACCTCGACGCCACAACCCTCTGGCAAGCCACCCGCGTCCGCCCGCTCGCCGCCGCAGTGGCCCGGCTCGACCCGGACCTGCGCGAGTACGACCGCCTCAGCACGCTCACGGACGGCTCACCGCTGCCCCGGTCGTTGCGCGCCCTCGTCCGCCGCCCGGAAATCGCGCCGGCCCACGCGATGGACGTGGTGGCTCGCTCGATCCGCGCTGCCATGGGTGCCTTGATCGACGACGACGCGCTGGCGCGTTCGGTGGCTCGTCGGCCGTCGACCGAGCTGGTGTGCGCGCTGACGATCGCCGCCACCTGTCTGTCCACATCGGACAATGTGGTGCGGGTGCTGACAGCGCGGAAGACCGCCGTTCCCGGGTTTCCGGCCACCGACCTGGCCGACGAGCACGGGCCGTGGCAGAACGCGTTGGGTGCGGCGGCTGAGCTCGGTGCGCCCGTGGAGCTGTTCTGGGAGCGGATCGCCGAGCGCGGTCTGCTGGTGCCCGCCGCACTGCTGGGGAAGGGCGGTTGGTCTGCGCTCTGGAGTCGAGCGCACCGCTGAGCTACTCGCACGCGACGCCGTCGTTGTCCCGGTCGAGCGCCGCCCGGTAGCCGGGCTGTCCCCGGTACAACGGTGCCGCACCGGCCGCCTTGGCCGCCGCGCAGTTCGCGTAGTACGCGGCCGCCGGCGGTGGAGGTGCGGGCGCGGGCTCCGGCTCCGGTTGCGGCACCACGGGTTGCGGCTGTGGCACAACGGGTTGCGGCGCAGGCTTCACGTCGAGCCCACCGCACGACGGCCCCCAGAACCCGAGCGCCGCAGTCCTGGCGACCGCCTCCGCCTGCTGGATCGCCGCGTCGGCTCCGGCTGCCGCCCTGGCCACACCCTGACTCACCGCGAGCACCGCGTAGTCGTTGCCATCGGCCAGCAGCAGCCGCGAGCCCGCGACGTTGACCGCCTTGCCCACCAACGTCTTCGTCGCGAACTCGACCGCCGACGCGGCCCAGCACTCGCCGGGCTGCGCCAGGCCGAGAACCTGCACCTTGGCACCGTTCGACAAGACCACCGTGCGTCCGTCCACAACAGACGAAACGGTCACCGGCGGCGGAGTCGTTGTCGTCGTGGCGGTTGTGGTCGTGGTCGTCGTGGTCGCGGAAGTCGAGAGAGGAGCGGGTTCTGCCGAGCAACCCACCAGGAGCAGGGGCACGACCGCAGCCAGCGCAGCGATCATGGGGGCGTTCGGCCGGCGCGTGAATGCGGTCATGGCCGGTCCATCGCGAGGTCCACGACGCGGTGTTACCGGCGTCACTCGGACGGTCCAGCGCGCGGAGGGTGTGACCTATCTGGCTCTGACCGGTCATTCGGACCTGTAGAGGGTGCCCTAACTTAGGTTAGGATCACCTTGGTCTCCAGCTGGCCCTGGTCGACCGAGCCGAGATCCGGCGCCAAGGACGAGGAGTTGGTGTGACCGAGTACGACCGTGAAGAGATCGCGACAGGGTCGGCTGATCCGCTGGACCTGGTTACCCGGCTGGCGCGGTCCGGCTTCGACGACTACGTCGTTTACGAGCGTGCGGGCGCCTGGACGTTCGCCGGTGGCGCGCTTGCCACGGTGACGCTCGACGCGCGGCGGGTGCGGGTCGAGGCCGGCGGCGAGGTCACCGAGCGGTCCTGGTCGGGCTCGCCGGGGCAGGCGGTCCGCGAGGCGCTCGCGGAGCTGCCGGTCGCCGGCTGGCGCGCTTACGGGCGGGTCAACTTCGGGTTCGCCTCGCTGGTGCCGGGGCTGGAGCTGCGCGGGGCGGCGGCGCCGGAGGGCGAGGTCGTCCGGCTGATCGTGCCGCGCGTCGAGGTGACGTTGGACGAGGGCGCGGCTGTGGTGCGCGGGGTCGACACGGCCGAGCGCGTGCGGGTTCGCGAGCTGTTGACCGCCGACGTCCCGTTGGACAGCGGTGAGGCTGCCGCGGTCGACATCACGGCGGACAACGCCAACTACCGCGAGCGGGTCGCGCAGGCGGTCAAGGAGATCCGGCAGGGGCAGTACCAGAAGGTGATCCTGTCGCGGTCGGTGCACATCCCGTTCCCGGTCGACGTCGTGTCCACCTACGAGCTCGGACGCCGCGGCAACACCCCCGCCCGGTCGTTCGTGCTGCGCCTGAACGGTGCCGAGGCGGCCGGGTTCAGCCCCGAGATCGTCGTGTCGGTCGACGGTGCGGGCCACGTCGTCACGCAGCCGTTGGCGGGCACCCGCGCGTTCGGCCGTGGTGCCGAGGTCGACGCGGCGGCGCGGTACGAGCTGGAGAACGACCCGAAGGAAGTCTTCGAGCACGCCGTTTCCGTGCGCACGGCACAGGAAGAGCTGCGCCGGATCTGCAAGCCGGAGTCCGTGCACGTCGGCGACTTCATGGGGATCAAGGAGCGGGGTTCCGTGCAGCACCTCGCCTCGCTCGTCAACGGCGACCTGGCCGACGACCGGTCGGCGTGGGACGCGCTGGAGGCGGTGTTCCCGGCGGTGACCGCGTCGGGCATCCCGAAGCGCGAGTCGCTCGACGCGATCGCCCGCATGGACGGCAGCCGCGGCCTCTACTCCGGTGCGGTCGTCGCGATCGACGAGGACGGCTCGCTGGACGCGGCGCTCGTGCTGCGCGCGGTCTACCAGGAGAACGACCAGGCCTGGCTGCGTGCTGGAGCGGGCATCGTGGTCGACTCGACGCCGGACCGCGAGTTCGAGGAGACCTGCGAGAAGCTGGGCTCGGTCGCACCGTTCGTGGTGCCTGCCTGACAGAGCGAATGCCCCCGCCACGAACGGCGGGGGCATCTCAGGGCCTCTTCCAGAGCAGCCAAGCCAGATACACGCCACCCAAAGCGCCGGTCGCGACCCCCACGGGCAACGTGCCACCGATCCGTTGTGTGGTGAAGTCCGCTGCCAGCACCAAAAGCGCGCCCATCCACGCCGCCGGCAGCAACCCGGCGCCGTACGACCGGGTCAGCCGTTTCGCCAACTGCGGCGCCACCAAGGCGACGAACGCGATCGGGCCGGCCGCCGCAGTCGCCACCGCGCACGCCGCCGCACCGGTGAAGAGCAGGTACATGCGCGCACGTTCCACCGGAACGCCAAGGCCCTGCGCCACCTCGTCGCCCATCTCCAGCATTTCCAGCCACCGCACACCGAACAGCAGCGCGGGCACCAGCACGACCAAAGCGATCGCCGCGGGCCACAGCTGGGTCCAGCCGAGGTTGTTCAGGCTGCCGGTGAGCCACACCGTCGCACGCGCCACGTCGGCGACGCCCGCGTTGACGATCAGGTAGAAGTTGACCGCCTGCAGGATCGCGCTGATGCCGATTCCGGTCAGCACCAACCGAATCCCGAGCACACCGCGCTGCCACGCCAGCAGGTACACGAGCAACGCCGTCACCAGACCGCCCACCAGCGCGCCCGCCGACACCGCGCCGGGGCTGCCACCGATGACCATGATGACGAGCAGGCCGCCGGTCGCGGCACCGTAGTTGAAGCCGATGATGTCCGGGCTGCCCAACGGGTTGCGCGACAGGCTCTGGAACACCGCGCCGCTCATGCCGAGCGCCGCGCCGACCACGACCGCGATCAGCACGCGCGGCAGCCGCAGGTCCAGCACCGCGTAGTTGGTGATGCGGCTGCCGTTGCCGAGCAACGTGCGCACCACGTCGAGCGGCGCCACGTAGATCGCACCGATGCCGAGCGCGACCACGCCGAGGACCACGATCGCGGCGACGAGCACCGCAGACACGACGAACGAGCGCCGCATCCCAGAGCGCACAACCGGAACCACAGGATCGAGTACAGCAGTCATGCGCGGACCGCCTTGTCACGCCGCAACAGCAGCAGGAACACCGGTCCGCCCAGCAACGCGGTCACCACGCCCACGTCGATCTCCTCGCGCGCCATCACCCGCCCGAGCACGTCGGCCAGCAGCAGCAACGCCGGCGCGAGCACCGCGCAGTACGCCACGACCCAGCGCTGATCGGGCCCGGTGATCGCGCGGACCATGTGCGGCACAACGAGACCGACGAACACCAACGGGCCCACCGCCGCCGTCGCCGCACCGGCCAGCAACGTCACCGCGATCAGCGTCAACAGCTGCGTCCGGCCGAGGTTCGCGCCCAGCGACCGCCCGACCTCCTCACCGAGCGCCAGCACGTTCAACGGCCGCGCCAGCAGGAACGCCAGCACCAGCCCGACCACCAGGAACGGCGTGACGTCCGTCAGCGTCCCCATGTTCGCGCGCTCCAACGCACCCACGGTCCAGAACCGCATCTGGTCCAACGCGTTCTGGTCGAGCAGGACCACCGCCTGCGTGAAGCCGGTCAGCGCAGCCGTCACCGCCGCACCGGCCAACGCGAGCCGCACCGGCGAAGCACCCGACCGGCCCGCGATCACGTACAGCACCGTGCCGGCCAACGCAGCACCCAAAAACGCGAACCAGACGAACGCCCGCAGGTCCGTCAGCCCGAGCACGCTGATCGACAACGCCGCCGCGGCCGACGCACCGGCGTTCACACCGAGCAGGCCGGGGTCGGCGAGCGGGTTGTTGGTCAACGCCTGCATCAACGCGCCCGCCACGCCGAGCGCCGCACCGACCGCAACGCCGATCAACGTGCGCGGAATCCGCAGCTCCCACACCACGAACGCCGAGTCGGAGCCGTCCCGGGACGCCAGCACGTCCAGCACGGTCGAGAACGGGATCGACCGCGCGCCGACCGCGAGGGACAGCAGCATCACGAACCCGAGTGCGACCAGCACGAGCACCAGTCCCGTGCCGCGGGAAGGCATCCTCACCCGTTCTCACCGGTGAGCAACCGCACCAGCGCGACCTTGGACACCTTGCCGACCTTCGTCTGCGGGAACGACTCCAGCACCTCGAGCCGGTCCGGCAGCTTGTAGGCGGCGACACCACGCTCGCGCAGGAACGCCGTCACCTCGCGCAACGTAGGAGCTTCACCCTTCACCACGACGAACGCGCACGTCCGTTCGCCCATCACCTCGTCCGGCATGCCGACAACTGCGGCGTCGTGCACGGCGGGATGTGCGAGCAGGTGGTTCTCCAGCTCCTCCGCGGGAATCTTCTCGCCGCCGCGGTTGATCTGGTCCTTGCGCCGGCCCTCGACGATCAGGTGCCCGGACGGCAGCTGCCGCACCACGTCACCGGACCGGTAGAAGCCGTCGTCGGTGAACGCACGCGCGTTGTGCTCGGCAGCGCGGTAGTAGCCGCGCAACGTGTACGGGCCACGCGTGAGCAGCTCGCCGCTCTCACCAGGAGCGACCGGTTCGCCTTCCTCGTCGACGATCAGCAGCTCGTCGGCGGGGCACAGCGGGGCGCCCTGAGTGGTGATCTTCAGCTCGTCCGTGTCGTCGAGCCGCGTGAAGTTCAGCAGGCCCTCGGCCATGCCGAACACCTGCTGCAGGTCGCAGCCCAGCGTCTCCCGCACCCGCGCGGCCGGTTCGGGGTTGAACTTCGCGCCACCGACCTGCAGAAGCTCCAAAGTGGACAGATCGGCGTCCATGAAGTCGACGACGTCCATCCACAGCAAGGCGATCGGCGGCACGACCGCCGTCACCGTCACGCGCTCGCGTTCGATCAGCTCGAACGCGGTGTCCGCGCTGGGATCCGGCGCCAGCACCACGGAGCCGCCGGTCGACATCGCGCCGAGCAGGCCGGGCGAAGCGAGCGCGAAGTTGTGCGCGGCGGGCAATGCCACCAGGTACACGGTGTCCGCACTGAAGCCGGAGACCTCCGCACTCGCGCGCGCGTTGTAGAGGTAGTCGGTGTGCGTCCGGGGAATGAGCTTCGGCGTGCCCGTCGTGCCACCGGAGAGCAGGAACAACGCCGGCGCGAACGGGTCAGCCGCGGGCAGTTCGACCGGGTCGGCCGAGGGCAGCGGCAGGAACTCGGCGGGATCGCCCACCACGAACACCTGACGGACCGACGGCATCGCCTTGACAACGGTCCTGGCCAGGTCGCGGTAGTCGTAACCGGCGCCGTCGTCCTCCGCGATGAAGTACGCGACCGCCTCGCTCAGCTCGCAGAGCGGCACGATCTCGCTCTCGCGATGCGCGGGCAACGCGAGCACGGGCAGCACCTGGGCGCGCAGCAGGCCGAAGAACAGTGCGACGAACTCCGGCACGTTCGGCAGCTGCACCAGCACGCGGTCCTGCGCGACCAACCCGGCGGCGACGAGTCCGGCGGCGATCCGGTCGGCCCACGCGTCGAGCTCGGCCCACGTGAACCGGGTGCCGTCGGCGGCGACGAGCGCGGTCCGGTCCGGATGGCGGCGCGCGCCGGCGCTCAACAGCACGTCGAGCGTCTCAGCGGCCCAGTAACCCTCCGCCCGGTACCTCTCGGCCAGCTCCTCCGGCCAAGGCACGCAGCCGTCCAGCATCGTCGACTCCCTGAGATCGCGGCGAGAAAGTTAGGTTAGGCTAGCCGACATATCGAAGGGATGGTGCCGTGCGCCTCGGTGAACTCGTCGTCGACGTCACACCACTGCGCGAGGATCCGGCATACCGCCTGGTGTTCGCCGCGCAGACGGTGACCGTGCTGACCACAGCGCTCACGAACGTCGCGATCAACGTGCACGTCTACCAGATCACCGGCTCGTCCGTACAGGTCGGTCTAGTGGGTCTGGTGTTCGGCGCCGCACTGCTGGTCGGCCTGCTGACCGGTGGCGTGCTCGCCGACCGGGGCGAACGGCGCAGGCTCATCATCGGGTCGCGCGTGATCGTCGGGATCTCGCTCTTCGCGCTCGCGGTCAACGCGTCCATCCCGTCGCCGATGCTCTGGTTCGTCTACCTCGCCGCGGTGGTCATCGGCCTGGTCGCCGGTGTCGGCGGATCGGCGTTGATGGCCGCCATCCCCGCCACGGTCAAACCCCAGCACCTCGCGGCCGCAGGCGCCCTGCTCACGCTGGCGAGCCAGTTCGGCGCGATGCTCGGGCCGTCGGTCGCGGGCCTGATCGCCTCCGGGCCCGGTGTGGCGGTGTGCTTCGCGATCGACGCCGTCGGCTACTTCATCGGCATCGCACTGTTCTGGAAACTGCCCGATCTGCGGCCGGAAGGCGTTGACGAGGAGAAGGAACACCCGCTGCGGTCCATCGCCGAGGGCTGGAAGTTCGTGCGCAGCAACGAGATCGTGCGCGGACTGCTGATCATCGACCTGTGGGCGATGGTGTTCGCGATGCCGTACGCGCTGTTCCCGCAGATGGCGGCCGAGGTGTTCGGCGGCGGCCCGGAGGCAGTGGGTCTGCTGCACACGGCGCCCGCAGTGGGTGCGTTCATCGGCGGTCTGTTCAGCGGCTGGGTGAACACGTTCCGGCACAGCGGCCGCGCGCTGATCGTCGCCGTGTTGCTGTGGGGCCTCGCGATCACCTCGTTCGGCCTGTCCGGGCACCTGTGGCTGGGCCTCGCGTTCCTGGTGGTCGCGGGTGCGGCCGACACGACGTCGGAGATCCTGCGCCGCGCGCTGTTGCAGCACCACACGCCAGACCGCCTGCAGGGCAGGGTGAGCAGCCTGTGGCTCGCGCAGGCGACCAGCGGCCCCGCGGTCGGTGGCACCGCGGCCGGCCTGGGCGCGCGCATGCTCGGCCCGGCCATGGGCATCGTGGCGGGCGGTGTCATCTGCGTCGCGGGTGTCGTCCTGACCGCGCTGACCATGCCCGGTCTGCGCCGCGCGAACCTGCGAGGTGAGTCGTGTTCGCAGACCTCCCCGGCGTGAAGCTCTCCTACGAGGACACGGGTTCCGGCGAACCCGTCGTGCTCGTCATGGGCGCGGGCGCGACCGGCAGGGTGTGGCACCTGCACCAGGTGCCCGCGTTCGTCGAAGCCGGCTACCGCGTGATCACGTTCGACAACCGCGGAATTTCTCCCGCAGAACCCGGATTCACCGTCGACGACCTCGTTGCCGACACGGCAGGTCTCATCGAGCACCTCGGGCTCGGTCCGTGCCGGCTCGTGGGCACCTCGATGGGCGCTCAAGTCGTGACGGAACTGGCGTTGGCCCGTCCCGAGCTGGTTTCGCAGGCCGTGCTGATGGCCACGCGCGGGCGGCCGGACGTCATGCGCGCGGCAATGGGCTTGGCGGAGAAGGAGATGCTCGACTCGGGCGTCGTGCTGCCGCCCCGCCAAGAGGCAGTCGACCGCGCGTTGCGCAACCTCTCCACGCACACGTTGAACGACGACGCCGCGATCTCCGACTGGCTCGACATCTTCGAGATGTCACCGGTCCTGTGGACGCCGGGGTTGCGGGCGCAGCTCGACCTGGACATCCCGCTGGAATCGAGCCGGCTGGCCGCCTACGCCGACATCGACGTGCCGTGCCTCGTCATCGGTTTCGCCGACGATCTCCGCCTGCCGCCGCACCTGTCCCGCGAGGTCGCGGACGTGATTCCCGGTGCCCGGTACGTGGAGTTGGAGCGCTGCGGCCACTACGGCTATCTCGAGCGTCCGGACGTGGTCAACGCCGCAGTTCTGGGCTTCTTCGCCGCTGGACACCGTTAGCTGCACCTAACTAAGGTAAGCCTCAGTTAACCACTACGCTGGAGGCTTGCCGTGACGAACCCCTTCGACGACGACAACGGGCGTTTCCACGCGCTGGTCAACGACGAGGGTCAGTACTCGCTCTGGCCGACGTTCGCGGAGGTCCCGCAGGGCTGGCGAGTCGTGTTCGGCGAGGACACGCGCGAAGCCTGCCTCGCGCACATCGAGGCGAACTGGACCGACATGCGTCCGCTGAGCCTCGTCCGCGGCGAGCGCTGAGGCGTGTCGTCGAACGTCGAGGACGTCCTTCCGCTGACGCCCCTCCAGCAGGGCATGGTGTTCCACGCCCTGCTCGGCGAGGGCGTCGACGTCTACACCGTGCAAACCGTGCTCCACCTGTCCGCCGACGTGGACGCCGTCCGGCTGCGCGACGCCGCCGAACAGCTGATGCGGCGGCACACGACGCTGCGCGCGTCGTTCCGCACGCAGTCCTCCGGCCAGTTCGTGCAGGTCGTCTTCCGCTCGGTGGACCTGCCGTGGCGCGAGGTCGACTGCGCGGACGCCGAAGCGTTGCGCCGCTTGGTGGAATCGGACCGCACGGCGCCGTTCGACCTCGGCCGGCCACCGCTGGTCCGCTTCACCCTGGCACGCACCGGAAACGGCCCCGTGCTGATCATCTCGGCGCACCACCTGCTGTGGGACGGCTGGTCCGCCCCTGTGCTCGTGCGCGAGTTGCTGACGCTGCACTCCGGCGACGCGTTGCCGCCCGTGCGGCCGTTCCGCGACTACCTGAGCTGGCTGTCCAAACAGGACACTCAAGCCGCCGCACGCGCCTGGGCCGACGCCCTCGCCGGACTGGACGGCCCCACGCTCGTCGCCTCCGACGCGGCACCCTCCGGCTTACCTTCCGTCGCCGACGCCGTTCTGCCCGCTTCGACGACGGCCGCGCTCACCCGCACCGCCCGTGAGCGCGGCCTCACCGTGAACTCCGTCGTGCAGGCCGCCTGGGCGCTCGTGCTCGGCGAGCAGACCGGCCGCGAAGACGTCGTCTTCGGTGCCACCGTCTCCGGCCGCCACCCCGACGTGGCGGGCGTCGAGTCGATCGTCGGCATGCTGATCAACACCGTGCCGGCCCGCATCCGGCTTTCCGGTGGCGAAACGCTTGCCCAGCTGGCTGAGCGCGTGCAGACCGAACAGACGGCATTGCTCGACCACCAGCACCTCGGCCTCGCCGACATCCAGCAGGCTGCCGGCCAGTCGACGCTGTTCGACACGCTCGTCGTCTTCGAGAGCTACCCCGGCACCGACTTCGAGGACTCGCTGGTCACCGCGATCGAGTCGCGGGACGCCGCCCACTACCCGCTGGCCCTGCTGGTCGTTCCCGGCGAGTCGCTGTCGTTGCGCCTCGCTCACGACCCGGTCCGCTTCACCGCCGTCGACCGCGTCGCCGCGCGACTGGTCGACGTGCTGGAACGGTTCGCCGCCACGCCGGACCTGCTCGTCGCGCGCCTGGAACCGCTCTCCCCCACCGAGTTCGACGCCACGATCACGGTCCCGAACTCGACCGCGCACCCCGTGCCGGACACGACGCTGGTGGAGTTGTTCGCGCAGCAGGTCTCCCGCACCCCGGATGCCACTGCCGTCGTCTTCGAGGGCTCCTCGCTGACCTACGCCGAACTGGACGCCGAGGTCTCCGCACTGGCCGGACGCCTTGCCGCACAAGGGATTCGTCCCGGTTCGATCGTCGGTGTGCGGCTGGACCGCTCGCTGGACCTGATCGTCGCGCTGCTGGGCGTGCAGCGGGCGGGTGCGGCGTACCTGCCGCTCGACCCGTCCTACCCGGCCGACCGCCTCACGATGATGATCGAGGACGCCCGGCCCGCCGTGGTGCTCGAACCCGGCCTGCTCGACGGCCCGGCCGCCGACGTCGTGGCACCTGCGCCGGGTGACGCGGCATACGTGATCTACACGTCCGGCTCCACCGGCCGTCCCAAGGGTGCGGTGGTGTCGCACCGGGCGATCGTGAACCAGCTGCTGTGGATGCGCGACGAGTACGGGATCACCGCCGACGACCGGGTGCTGCAGAAGACCCCGTCGAGCTTCGACGCGTCGGTGTGGGAGCTGTTCCTGCCACTCGTCAGCGGCGCCACGCTCGTCGTCGCGAAACCGCAGGGGCACAAGGATCCCTCTTACCTCGCGGAAATGATCGAGCGGGAACAGGTCACGACGGCGCAGTTCGTGCCCTCCGCGTTGCGGGCCTTCCTGGATTCCACAGCACCGCCGGCATCTTTGCGCCGGATCATCTGCGGCGGTGAAGCGCTGCCGTCCGACCTGGCCCGCGCCGTGCCGCACGTGCACAACGTGTACGGCCCCACCGAGACCACCGTGCAGGTGACTCGCTGGGACGCGAGCGAAGGCACCGGGACGGCCGCGGCGCCGATCGGCCGGCCGGTCTGGAACACCCGGGTCTACGTGCTCGACCAGCAGCTGCGGCCGGTGCCGCCCGGTGTGCCGGGCGAGCTGTACGTCGGCGGCGTCCAGCTGGCCGACGGCTACCTCCACCGGCCCGGCCTCACCGCGTCTCGGTTCGTCGCCAGTCCGTTCGGTGCGGGACAACGGCTTTACCGCACCGGTGACGTCGTGCGCTGGAACGGCACGGCCCTGGAGTACCTCGGGCGCTCGGACGACCAGGTGAAGGTCCGCGGCTTCCGCGTCGAGCTCGGTGAGGTCGAGGCCGCCCTGACGGCGTTGCCGGGAGTGCGGGCGGCGGCAGCTCGGGTGTTCACCGAACGCCAGCAGCTCGTCGGTTACCTGACCGGCGCCGGACTCGACCCGGCCGCAGCCCGGCGCGCGCTGCGGGAGCGGCTGCCGGAGCAGCTGGTTCCGTCGGCGATCGTCGTGCTGGATGAGCTGCCGACGACTCCGAACGGCAAGCTGAACCGCGCGGCGCTGCCGGCGCCGGAGATCGCGGAGTCCGCCGGTGAGGTGGCCCGTGATCCGCGGGAACAGGTGCTGGCGGGGCTGTTCGCCGACGTGCTCGGCGTCGAGCGGGTCGGCCGCGACGACGACTTCTTCGCGTTGGGCGGGCATTCCCTGCTCGCCACCAGGCTGGTGAGCCGGATCCGCCGCACGCTGAAGGCCGACCTGCGGATCCGCGCGGTGTTCGACGCACCGACCGTCGCACGGCTTTCGCAGCTGCTGGACGGCGGCACCAGCCGCCCGGAGCTGGTGGCGGCCGAACGGCCTCAGGTCGTGCCGATGTCCGCGGCGCAGCGGAGTCTGTGGTTCCTGCACCAGCTCGAGGGGCCGGATGCCACGTACAACGTCGCGTTCGCGGCCCGGCTGACGGGACCGCTCGACGCCGACGCCCTCGACGCCGCGCTCACCGACGTGGTGGCCCGGCACGAGTCGCTGCGGACGCTGCTGTCCGACGAAGGCCAGCACGTGCAGAACGCGGCTGTCGTCCAGGCGGTTCGGCGCTCAGGAGACGAGGCGGAGTTCGTTGCCGCAGCGACGAACCGGCCGTTCCTGCTCGACGCCGAGATCCCGTTCCGCGCCGAACTCCTGACCGTCGGCCCGGAGGAACACGTCCTCGCCCTGGTCGTGCACCACTCCGCGGCCGACGAGTGGTCGGCCCGGCCGCTGTTCCGCGACCTCGCCACCGCCTACGCGGCTCGACGCACAGGCGAAGCCCCGCAGTGGGCGCCGCTCCCGGTCCAGTACGCGGACTTCGCGCTGTGGCAGCAAGATCTCGCCACCGGCGACGAGCGCGCGTACTGGACGAAGAAGCTGGAAGGCCTGCCCGAGGAGATCGCACTCCCGGCCGATCGCCCGCGCCCGCGCGAGGCGACGCGCAAGGCCGGCAGCGTCACCGTCGAGTTCCCCCGGGGCCTCGGTGACCGGATCCGCGCGCTGGGCCGCAAGCTCGGCGTCACCGAGTTGATGATCGGCCAGGCAGCCACCGCCGTCCTGCTGTCCGCACTGGGTGCGGGCGAGGACGTCCCGCTGGGCACGCCGGTCGCCGGCCGCACCGACGCCGCGCTGGACGACCTCGTCGGGTACTTCGTCAACACGCTCGTGCTGCGCACCGACGTGTCCGGCAACCCGGCGTTCCGCGACCTGCTGGCACGGGTGCGCGACGCCGACCTCGACGCGTTCTCACACCAGAACCTGCCGTTCGAGCAGGTCGTCGACGCGGTCAGCCCGCCGCGCTCGCCGGGCAGGCACCCGCTCTTCCAGGTCATGGTCTCGCGCCGGGACGACGGAGCGACCGACCTCGCGCTGGCCGGCCTCGCCGTCGCACCGATCGCCACCGAGGTCACCGGCGCGAAGTTCGACCTCGCGTTCCACTTCGGCGACTACGACTGCCAGCTCACCTATTCGGCCGACCGGTTCGACGAGTCCACTGTGGACTTGCTGGCACACCGGCTCCTCCGCGTGCTGACGACGCTGGTCACCAAGCCGGAGCAGCGGATCAGCACCGTCGACCTGCTCGACGACGCCGAACGCGCGATGCTCGACAGGTTCAACGCCACCGCCGAGGAGCGCCGGGCGACCACCCTCACCGCACTGGTCGAGGAGCAGGTGGTCCGCACGCCGCAGGCCGTCGCGGTCGAGTTCCACGAGCAGTCGCTGACCTACGCCGAGCTCAACGCCAGGGCCAACCACCTCGCCCGCCGGCTCCAGGAAGCGGGCGTCGGGCCGGAGCGCACGGTCGGCATGCACTGGGAGCGCTCGCTGGAGCTCGTCGTCGGCCTGCTCGCCGTCGAGAAGGCCGGTGGCGCGTTCGTGCCGCTGGAGCCGTCGTGGCCGGCGCAGCGCATCGCCGAGGTCGCGGCCAGCTCCCGGTTCACCGCGGTGCTGAGCGGTCCGTCGCACGACCAGCCGGTGCGCGAGCTGGACATACCGGTGCTGCACGTCGATCTCGACGCTGCGGATCCGGTGAACCTCGACGTGCGGATCGAGCCGGAGAGCCTCGCGTACGTGATCTACACGTCGGGCTCGACCGGCACGCCCAAGGGCGCCATGATCAGGCACCGGGCCATCACGCACCGGCTGCTGTGGCAACGCGAACTGCTCGGCTTCGGCCCGGGCGACGGCGGGTTGTTCAAGGCACCGCTCGGGTTCGACATCTCGATCAACGAGGTTTTCCTGCCGCTCACCACCGGCGCCAAGCTCGTCATCGCCGAGCCCGGCGGCGAACGCGACATCGACTACATGCTCGGGATCATCGAGCGCCACCGCGTCACATACACCTACCTGCCGTCGTCGATCCTCGACCTGTTGGTGGGCCTGCCGGACTTCGCCCAGCGCGGCCGTTCGCTCAAGCACGTCTGGTGCGGCGGCGAGGTGCTCACGCCGGAGCTGTTCGCCCGGTTCCGCACGGTCAGCGACGCCGTGATGTACCACGGCTACGGCCCGGCCGAGGCGACGATCGGCGTCAGCCACGTCGTGTACCGCGAGCCGAGCGCCATGCGCGGTGCCGTCTCGATCGGCCGCCCGAACGGCAACACCCAGCTGCACGTGCTCGATGCAAACCTGCGCCGCGTACCCGTCGGCGTGCCCGGCGAGCTGTACGCCGGTGGCGTCTACCTGGGCCGCGGCTACATCAACGACCCGCGCCGCACCGCCGCGGCGTTCGTCGCCGACCCGTTCGGACCGCCCGGATCGCGCCTGTACCGCACCGGTGACCTGGCGCGCTGGTGCCCGGACGGCACGCTGGAGTTCCTCGGCCGCGCGGACAACCAGATCAAGATCCGCGGCATGCGGGTCGAGCTGGAGGAGATCGAGGCCGTCCTCGAACAGCACTCCTCCGTCCGCCGTGCCGTGGTGCTGCTGCGCGACAAGCGACTCGTGGGCTACTACGTCGGCTCCGAAGTGGACGGTCTGGCCGACTGGCTGCGGACCCGCCTGCCGGACCACATGGTGCCCGCGCGCTTCATGTTCCTCGACGAGTTCCCACTCATGCCGTCCGGCAAGGTGAACCGCAAGGCGCTGCCGGAACCTCCCGCCGAGCAGAGCACCGGCCGGGACGCTTCGACTGCGGCGGAGAAGCTGCTGTGCGGGATCATGGCCGAGGTGCTGAAGGTCGAACGGGTCAGCCCGGACGACAACTTCTTCTCGCTCGGCGGCGACAGCATCCTGTCCATCCAGTTCGTGGGCAGGGCACGGGCGGCCGGCCTGCGGATCTCGCCGCGCCAGGTCTTCGAGTTCCAGAACGCCGCCGCGCTGGCCCGTGTGGTCGGCGAACCGCCTGCCCCGCAGGACGAGGAACGCGCGCGCGGTGTGGGTGAGGTGCCGCTGACGCCGATCATCCGGTGGTGGGCGGCGTCTGGCGACTCGACGATGGCTCAGTCCGCGCTGCTGCGGGTTCCTCCGGCCGACGGTCCGCATCCGTTCGCCGAGGCTGTGAGCGCGTTGTTGGAGCACCACGACATGCTGCGGGCGCGGTTCGCGGACGGGGTGCTCACGGTGCCGGCGAACGTGCCGGACGGCGTGTTCACGCACATCCGCGTAGAGGGCGCCCTAGAACCGTTGGTCCACCGCGAGTTCGACCGCGTCTCGGCCGAGCTCGACCCGGCGACCGGCGCCCTCGTCCGCGCAGTGTGGTTCGACCTCGGGCCGTCGACCCCGGGCCGGCTGCTGCTCGTCATCCACCACCTGGCCGTGGACAGCGTGTCGTGGCGAGTCCTGGCAGGCGACCTGGAACAGGCCTTCACCGCCAGGATCGAGAACAACCCGGTCAAGCTCGACCCGGTGCCGACGTCGTTCCGCTGGTGGGCCAAGAACCTGCCCACTCCCCCGGCCACCGAGGCGCAGTGGTGGCAAAGCCAGGCCTTCCCCACCACCGAACCCGTGCGTCCTGCCCAGATCGCAGGCTCGCGCACCGACGAGATCAACGGCGACCTGGCGAGCGCACTGCTCCGCGAGGTGCCGGGTGCGTTCCGCGCAGGTCTGCAGGACGTCCTGCTGGCCGCACTCGCGACCGCGCTGGGCAAGCCCGAACCCGTCGCGCTGGAAGGCCACGGCCGCGAGGAACACCTCGTGCCCGGCGCCGACCTCTCCCGCACGGTCGGCTGGTTCACCACGGTCTACCCGGTCGCGCTGGCACCGGCGGCCACCCCCGGCGACACCCTCAAGCAGGTCAAGGAAAAGCTGCGCGCGGTGCCGAACAACGGCATCGGGTACGGGCTCCTGCACGGCGAAACCGACCCCGCGATCGGCTTCAACTACCTCGGCCGGTTCGACCTGGCTGAGGGCTTCTGGGTGCCGGCAGAAGAACAGTTGCCGAAGCCCGGCACCCAACACCGGCCGCTCGAAATCACCATCGTCACCGAGGACCGGGCGGACGGTCCGGTCCTGAAGGCCACCTGGTCGTGGACCGCGGACAAGTCCGAAGTGGACGAGATCGCCCAGAAGTGGCGGACGGCGCTGGAGGCGCTCGTCGCGGAGGCGCGTGGGGGCCACGTGTCCGCACTGACGCCGTCGGACGTGCCGTTGGTGTCGTTGCAGCAGAAGCAGCTGGACAAGATCGCAGCGAAATGGCGGAAGAAGTGAGCGACCCGATCGAGGACGTGCTGCCGCTGTCGCCGTTGCAGCAGGGCATGTTGTTCCACGCGCTGTACGACGAGTCGGCGGAGGACGTCTACACCGCGCAGTTCGTGCTCGGCCTCAGCGGTGACGTCGACGCCGACCGGTTGCACGAAGCGGCGCAGGCGTTGCTCGACCGGCACGCCAACCTGCGGGTGGCGCTCGTGCACGAGGACGTGGACGAGCCCGTCCAGGTCGTCCTGCGCGACGTCGAACTGCCGTGGGCGCAGCACGAATTCACCGCTGCGGAGTTCGAAGCGTTCCTGAAAACCGACCGCACCACCAGGTTCACGCTCGACGAACCGCCCTTGCTGCGGATGACGCTCGTCAAGCTGGCCGAGCGGGACTTCCGCCTGGTGATCAGCAACCACCACGTGCTGCTCGACGGCTGGTCGTTGCCGCTGCTGGTGCGCGAACTGCTGGCGCTGTACCAGGGCGTCACGCCGCCCGCGCCACGGCCGTACCGCGACTACCTGGCGTGGCTCGCCGGACAAGACGAAGACGCCTCCGTCACCGCGTGGCTCGACGCGATCGGCGACGTCGAGGGCCCGACGCTGCTCGCACCGACCGCGCCGAAGGTCCCGGTCCGGCCCGGCAAGGTGCGGCTGGAGCTGTCCGAGGAACTGACCTCGCACATCTACACCAGGGCCCGCGAGCACAGCCTCACCGTCAACACCGTCGTCCAGGGCTTGTGGGGACTGCTGCTCGCGCAGGCGACCAACCGCAAGGACGTCGTGTTCGGCGCGACGGTGTCCGGTCGCCCGGCCGACCTGCCCGGCGTCGACAGCATGATCGGCCTGTTCATCAACACCGTGCCGGTGCGCGTGCGCACCAGCGGCACCGTCCTCGACGTGCTGAAAGCCGTGCAGCACGAGCAGGGCGCGTTGATGGAGCACCAGCACATCGGCCTGACCGAGGTGCAACGGGCCGTCGGGCAGGGCGACCTCTTCGACACGCTCGTGGTGTTCGAGAGCTACCCGGTCGACACCGACGCCGTCGCCGAACGGGAACGCGCCGCAGGCCTCACTATCAGCCAGGTCGAGGTCGACGACTCCACGCACTACCCGCTCACCCTGGCAGTCGGCGCGGAGGAACGGCTCACCGTCGTCTTCGAGTACCGGCCGGGTGTCTTCGACGACAAGTGGGCGGACACGCTCGCCGACCGGTTCCAGCGCGCCGCCGAGGTGTTCGCACACGCCCCGCACACCGACGTGCGGCACGTCGAGTTGTTGAGCGACAACGAGATCATCAAGCTCCGCGAGTGGGGCACCGGCAAGGTGCTCGAAACCGGAGCCACTCTCGCGCAAGTGCTCGAAGACCAGGCCCGCCGCACGCCGGACGCGACCGCGATCGTCGCCGGCGAGCGCAGGCTGACGTTCCGCCAGTGGAACGAGCTCGCGAACCGGGTCGCCCGCAAGCTGATCGAGGCAGGCGCCGGACCGGAGAAGATCGTCGCGCTGTTGCTGCCGCCCGGCCCGGACGTGCTGGTGGCGCTCGCGGCGGCGTTCAAGGCGGGCGCGGCGTACCTGCCGCTCGACCCCGAATGGCCGGCCGAGCGCACCGACTTCATGCTGCGCGACGCCGACCCGGCGATCGTGCTGACCAGCCTGCCCGACGTCACCGGCGTGCCCGGCGAGGACTTCGAGCCCCGGGCCAAGCCGGAACACCCCGCGTACGTGATCTACACGTCCGGGTCCACCGGCACGCCCAAGGCGGTCGTCGTGCCGCACCGGGCGATCGCCAACCTGCTGGTGAGCCACCGCACCGACCTGTTCGACCCCGCCCAGCACCGCGTCGGCCGCCCGCTGCGGGTCGCGCACGCGTGGCCGATGGCGTTCGACGCCTCCTGGCAGCCGATGCTGTGGATGTTCGCCGGGCACGAGCTGCACCTGGTGCCCGCCGACACCCGGCGTGACGCCGACCTGCTGCGGAAGTTCCTGGCGGACCACGAGATCGAGTTCGTCGAGCTGTCGCCGTCGCTGCTCGCGCAGGTCGCGTCCGAACCGGGCTGGCGCGGTGCGCTGAAGGTGCTCGGCGTCGGCGGCGAAGCGGTGCCGTTGCCGTTGTGGCGAACGCTCCGTGCCGAACCGGACCTCGCGATCTACAACCTCTACGGTCCAACGGAATGCACCGTCGACTCGGCGGCGTGCGACTTCGACCGCACCGAGAACCCGTGCATCGGCTCGCCGGTCGGCAACGCGCACGCCTACGTGCTCGACCGCGATCTGCGGCCGTGCCCGCCGGGAGTCGAGGGCGAGCTGTACATCTCCGGCGCCGGCCTGGCCCGCGGCTACCTCAAGCGTCCCGGTACGACCGCCGAGCGGTTCGTCGCCGACCCGTTCGGTGCCGCCGGAACCCGCATGTACCGCACCGGTGACGTGGCGCGGTGGAACGGCGAGGGCCTGATCGAACTGCTCGGCCGCGTCGACGACCAGGTGAAGATCCGCGGGTTCCGCATCGAGCCCGGCGAGATCGAGGCTGTGCTGCTGCGCGACGAACGGGTCCGGCGGGCCGTGGTCATCGCGCGCGAGGACGTGCCGGGCGTCAAGCGACTCGTGGCGTACGTCGTGGCCAGCGACACCGAAGGCCTGCGCGAGCACGTCGCCGCGGCGCTGCCCGAGCACATGGTGCCGGCCGCGATCGTGCGCGTCGACTCGTTCCCGTTGACCCGCAACGACAAGCTCGACGTGAAGGCACTGCCCGCGCCGGACTGGACGGCCACGACGTCCCGGCCACCCGCCACCGTGCGGGAGAAGCAGATCGCGGAGCTCTTCGCCGAGGTGCTGGGCCTGCCGACGGTGGGCGCCGACGACAGCTTCTTCGCACTGGGCGGCGACTCCATCGTGTCGATGCGGCTGGTGAGCAAGGCACGCGGTGCCGGGCTCTCGTTCAGCCCGCGGGACGTGTTCGAGCAGCGAACCGTGGCCGCGCTGGCATCCGTCGTCCGCTCCGCCGTCCACTCCGAACCGTCGGACGGCGTCGGCGAGGTGCCGTTGACCCCGATGCTGCACTGGCTCACCGAAAACGGGCCGTACGAGCGGCTCAGCCAGGCCCGCCTGCTCTGCACGCCGGTCGAGCTGACCGAGCCGCGGCTGGTGGACCTCGTGCGGGCGTTGATCGACCGGCACGACGTGCTGCGGGCGCGGTTCGACGGCAGCTTCACCGTTCCGGAACCCGGCACGGTGACCCCTGCGGTGCGCCGGATCGACGCAACCGCGTTGTCGTACCAGGACATCGCGGAGCTGCTGCCGTCGGTGGTGGAAGAAGAGCTGGCCGAACTGCGGCCCGCCACCGGCGACATGACCAGGTTCGTGTGGTTCGACGCCGGCGACCGTCAGGGCCGCTTGCTCATCTTGCTGCACCACCTCGTCGTCGACGGCGCTTCATGGGGCGTGCTGGTGCCGGAGCTGGCTGACCTGTGGGACGGCAAGGAGCTGCCACCGGTCGGCACGTCGTTCCGCGAGTGGGCCACCGGACTTCAGGAAGCCGCACGCGCCAAGACGCCGGAACTGCCGTTGTGGCGCGAAATGCTCGCCGGTCCGGATCCGTTGCTCGGCGCCCGCAGGCTCGACCCGGCGGTGGACACCCGCGCCACGATGCGCGCCACCCGCACGTTCCTCGACGAGAGGACTGCAGAGGCACTGCTGACGCGAGTGCCCGCGCGGCACGGCGTCACCGTCGACGACGTCCTGCTGTCCGGTCTGGCGCACGCGGTCTCCCGCTGGCGCGACGCCTCCGACACCTCTCTGTTGCTGGCGTTGGAAGGCCACGGGCGTGAGGAACAGGTCGTGCCCGGTGCCGACCTGTCCGGCACCGTCGGCTGGTTCACCAGCGTCTACCCGGTGCGCGTCGATCCCGGCGACCTCACCGCAGACGTCCACAAGGGACTGCAACGGGTCAACGAGCAGCTCGCGGTGCCGGACAAGGGCATCGGCCACGGCCTGCTGCGCTACCTCAACCCCGACACGGCCACCGAACTGGCGGGGCTGCCGGAGCCGCAGCTCGAGTTCAACTACCTCGGCAGGCTGACCATCGGCGAACGCGACGGCGCGCCGTGGACCGGTGCGCCCGAGGTGGGCGCGATGGGCGGCGGTGCCGACGACGCCGCGCCCGCCCCGTACTGCCTGGTGCTCAACGTGCTGGTGCGCGGGTCGGTCCTGGAGGCCGACTGGCAGTGGCCGGCCGCGTTGTTCACCGAAGACCGCATCCGTGAGCTGTCCCGTGAGTGGTTCGCCGCGTTGACCTTGATCGCGAAGGAGACCCCTGGTGAGTGACCTTGCCGCCCGCAAGCGCGAGCTGATGCGCCGCAGGCTGGCCGAGGCCGGTCTCGCGAACACGGCGCAGATCCCCAAGCGGGACAACGACGACGACCTGCCGTTGTCGTACGCGCAGTCGCGCATGTGGTTCCTGCAGCAGATCGCCCCGAACAGCCCCGCCTACAACGTGTGCCTCGCGATCGACCTGCGCGGTCCGCTCGACACGGCGGCGCTGCACCGGTCGTTCCAGCGGCTGGTGGAACGGCACGAGATCCTGCGCACCCGCTACACCGAGGGCACCGACGGCGAACCGCGCCAGATCGTGGACAAGTTCGCCGTCGTGACCATGCCGGACTCCGACCTGCGCGGGATGGACGCGGCGGAACGGGACGACGCGGTCGCGCGGATCGCCCGCGAGGAGTCCGGACACGTGTTCGACCTGCGGCGCGAGCACCCGTTGCGGCTGCGGCTGCTGCGGCGCGGCGTGGACGACAACGTGCTCGTGCTGACGGTGCACCACATCGCATGGGACGGCTTCACGTTCAACACGCTCTCCCGCGATCTCTCGGCGTTGTACCGGGAAGACACGACGGGCCGTCCGGCCGAGCTCGACCCGTTGCCCATCCAGTACGCGGACTTCGCGGTGTGGCAGCGCAAGACGCTCGGCTCCAAGCTCGATCGCGAGGTCGGGTACTGGCGGCGCGCGCTGGACCCGATGCCGGAGAACCTGCCGCTGCCCACGGACCTGCCCAGGCCGGCGGTGCGCTCGGACCGGGGTGACCGGCTGTTCCGGGCGTTCGACCCGCGCGTCACCGAGCTGGTCGGCGAGTTCGCGCAGACCCGTGGCGTCACGCCGTTCATGGTGGTGTTCGCGGCCTACGCGGCGCTGCTCGGCCGGTACACCGGCGCGACCGACGTGCCGATCGGCTCGGCGTCGATGAACCGCGACGCGGGCGAGGTCGAGAAGCTCATCGGCAACTTCGGCAACACGCTGGTGCTGCGCGCCGACCTGACCGGCGACCCGACGTTCGCCGAGCTGGTGCAGCGCGTGCAGAAGGTGTGCACCGAGGGCTACGCGCACCAGGACCTGCCGTTCGACCTGCTCGTCGAACGTCTGCGGCCGCCGCGCGTGCCCGGCCGTTCCGTGCTGTTCGACGTGATGCTGCTGTTCTTGGTGCAGGGCCTGCAGGGCTTCGACCTGCCAGGCGTGCAGGCCGGCTGGGAGACCGTGCACAACGACACGACCCAGTTCGACCTCGCGCTGGAGGCGTTCGTCACCGGCGGGCAGATGCGCGTCGAGGCCACGTTCTCGACCGAGCTGTTCACGCACGCGACCGTCGACAGGTTCCTCGCGCACCTGGAAAGCCTGCTCACGACGGCACTCGCCGACCCGTCGGCCCGGCTGAGCGCACTGGACTTCCTCGCTCCGGACGAACGTTCGCAGCTGCTCGGCGCCGAGATTGCGGTGCCGGACACGACGCTGGTGGAGCTGTTCGCGCAGCAGGTCGCCCGGACCCCGGACGCCACCGCCGTTGTCTTCGAGGGCTCCTCGCTGACCTACGCCGAGCTGGACGCGGAGGTTTCCGCGCTGGCCGGACGCCTTGCCGCGCAGGGTGTTCGTCCCGGCTCGATCGTCGGCGTGCACCTGGACCGGTCGCTCGACCTGGTCGTCGCGCTGTACGCGATCCAGCGAGCGGGTGCGGCCTACCTGCCGCTCGATCCGTCCTACCCGGCCGACCGCCTTGCGATGATGATCGAGGACGCCCAGCCCGTCGTGGTGCTGGAACCCGGTCTGCTCGACGGTCCCACTGCCGACGTCGTGAAACCTGCACCGGGTGATGCGGCGTACGTGATCTACACGTCCGGATCCACCGGCCGCCCAAAGGGCGTTGTGGTCTCGCACCGGGCGATCGTCAACCGGTTGCAGTGGATGCAGGACGAGTACCAGCTCACCGGTGACGACCGGGTGCTGCAGAAGACGCCGTCGTCGTTCGACGTCTCGGTGTGGGAGTTCTTCTGGCCGCTCATCACCGGCGCCACCCTCGTGGTCGCCAAGCCGGACGGCCACAAGGATCCGGTCTACCTCGCCGAGCTCATCAACCGCGAGAACATCACGACCGTCCACTTCGTACCGTCGATGCTGCGCGCGTTCGTCGAGTCCGGCGCGCGGCCGAAGTCGTTGAAGCGGGTCATCTGCAGCGGTGAGGCACTGCCGTCCGATCTCGGCCACGCCCTGCCGCACGTGCACAACCTGTACGGCCCAACGGAAGCAGCCGTCGACGTCACGTACTGGCCCGCGGCCGCCGGTGTCGGGAACGGCACCGTGCCGATCGGCCTGCCGGTCTGGAACACCCAGACCTACGTGCTCGACCGGTTCCTCCAGCCGGTCGCGCCCGGTGTCGCGGGCGAGCTGTACCTCGGCGGCGTGCAGCTGGCCGAGGGCTACCTGAACCGGCCTGGTCTCACGGCCTCGCGGTTCATCGCGAACCCGTTCGGCGCAGGACGCCTCTACCGCACTGGCGACCTGGTCAGGTGGACCGGACACGCCCTGGAATACCTGGGCCGCACCGACGACCAGGTCAAGATCCGCGGTTTCCGCGTCGAACTCGGCGAGATCGAGGCAGCGCTCACGGCGTTGCCCGAGGTCGTGAGCGCGGGCGTGGTGGCACGGACCGAACGCCAGCAGCTCGTCGGTTACGTCGTGCTGCGCGACGGCGCGAACGTGTCGGAGATCCGGCAGAAGCTCGCCGCCGGGATGCCAGAGCACCTCGTGCCGTCGGTGATCGTCGAGATCGACGAGCTCCCGTTGTCCCCCAGCGGCAAGCTCGACCGCCGCGCGCTGCCGGAACCCGAGCTGACCGCCCTGTCCGAAGAACCGGCCACGCCACGGGAGCAGGCCGTCGCCGCGCTCTTCGCCGAACTGCTCGGCGTCGAACGCGTCGGCCGACACGACGACTTCTTCGCGCTCGGCGGGCACTCCCTGCTCGCCACCCGGCTCGTCGGCCGCGTGCGTGCCGACCTGGGCGCGGAGATCGCGATCGGCGAGGTCTTCGAGGCCCCGACGGTCGCCGGACTCGCCGGACTGCTGGACTCCACCGGCCGCAAGCGCCCCGCGCTCACGCCGATGCCGAGGCCGCGACGGATCCCGCTGTCGTCGGCGCAGCAGCGGTTGTGGTTCCTGTACCGGCTGGAAGGGCCGAGCGCGACCTACAACATCCCGTTCGCGGTGCGCATCGACGGGCCGCTGGACACCGACGCGCTGAACCTCGCCCTCGCGGACGTGGTGCGGCGGCACGAGGTGCTGCGCACGATCTACCCCGAGTTCGAGGGCAAGCCTTACCAGCAAGTGCTCGGCGTCCTGCCGTCGTTGAAGTTCGGCGAGGGCGCGCCTCGTGAGGCTGCGGCAAGGGCGTTCGAGCTCGACCGCGAACCGCCGTTCGAGGCCACGCTGTACCGGGTCGGCGACAACGCGCACGTGCTTTCGCTGCTGGCACACCACATCGCGAGCGACGGCTGGTCGGCGGAGCGCCTCGTCGCGGACCTGACCACGGCGTACCACGAACGGTCGCGCGGCCGCACGCCCACGTGGGCACCGCTGCCCGTGCAGTACGCGGATTACGCGCTGTGGCAACGAGATCTGCTCGCCAACCTCGCGGACGAACAGCTCACCTACTGGACGCGACAGCTCGCCGAACTGCCGGAGGAGATCAGCCTTCCCGCAGACCGGCCGCGTCCGGTCGAGGCGACTTACGCGGGTGACGCCGTCGCGTTCCGCATCAACCCGGAGACCCACCGCGCGCTGGCGAACCTCGTGCAGCAGTCCGGCGGCACGGTGTTCATGGCTCTGCAGGCGACGGTCGCGGCACTGCTCGGCCTGGTCGGCGCGGGCGACGACATCCCGCTCGGCGTGCCGGTGGCCGGCCGAACGGACGCGGCGCTCGACGGTCTTGCCGGGTTCTTCGTGAACAACCTGGTGCTGCGCACGGACCTCAGCGGTGACCCGACGTTCCGGCAGCTGCTGGACCGGGTGCGGCGCACGGACCTGGAGGCGTACGCGCACCAGGATCTGCCGTTCGAGCGGATCGTGGAGGCGCTCAACCCGGCGCGGCAGTTCGGCAGGCACCCGCTGTTCCAGGTGATGCTCGCGTTCCAGCGCGCGGCCGGCGGGCCCGTCCCGTTCGGTGCGGCGTCGCTGCGCGAGGAGCACGTCGACTTCTACACCGCACGGCTCGACCTGTCGTTCCACCTGTTCGAACGCTCCGGCGACAGCGGGCTGGACGGCTGGCTGGTCTACAGCGAGGACAGGTTCGACCGGTCCACCGCGGACGACCTGGTGGCGCGACTCGTGAGCCTGCTCGACCAGCTCGTCGCGAACCCGGACCGGCCGTTGTCGCGCGCTTCCGTGCTGACGTCCGGCGAGCGTTCCGCGTTGCTCGGACGCACGACCGACCACGAGGTGCCGGACACGACGCTGGTGGAGCTGTTCGCGCAGCAGGTTTCGCGGACCTCGGATGCCACCGCGGTGACGTTCGAGGGTTCGTCGCTGACCTACGCGGAACTGGACGTGCGTGTTGCCGAGCTGGCAGGACGCCTGGCAGCTCGCGGGGTTCGTCCCGGCTCGGTCGTGGGTGTTCGGCTGGACCGGTCGCTGGAACTGATCGTTGCGCTCTACGCGATTCAGCGCGCGGGTGCTGCTTACCTGCCGCTCGACCCGTCCTACCCCGCCGACCGCCTCGCGATGATGGTCGAGGACGCCCAGCCCGTGGTGGTGCTGGAACCCGGTCTGCTCGATGGCCCGACTGCTGAGGTCGTGGCGCCTGCACCGGGTGATGCGGCGTACGTGATCTACACGTCCGGGTCCACTGGCCGGCCCAAGGGCGTTGTGGTCTCGCACCGGGCGATCGTCAACCGGTTGCTGTGGATGCAGGACGAATACGGTCTGACCGCTGAAGACCGCGTACTGCAGAAGACGCCGTCGTCGTTCGACGTCTCGGTGTGGGAGTTCTTCTGGCCGCTCATCACCGGCGCCACCCTCGTGGTCGCCAAGCCCGACGGCCACAAGGATCCGGTCTACCTCGCCGAGCTCATCAACCGCGAAAACATCTCGACCGTCCACTTCGTACCGTCGATGCTCCGGGCGTTCGTCGAATCGGGCGCGCGGCCGGAGTCTCTCAAGCGCGTGATCTGCAGTGGCGAGGCACTGCCGTCCGACCTCGGACAGGCCCTGCCGCACGTGCACAACCTCTACGGCCCGACCGAAGCGGCTGTTGACGTCACGTACTGGGACACTGCAGAAGGTGTCGGCGACGGCACTGTGCCGATCGGCAAGCCCGTCTGGAACACCCAGGTCTACGTGCTCGACCGGCACCTGCGCCTGGTCCCGCCCGGCGTGCCGGGCGAGCTCTACCTCGCGGGTGTCCAGCTCGCCGAGGGCTACCTGAACCGGCCGGGCCTCACCGCGTCACGGTTCGTCGCCAGCCCGTTCAGCAACGGCGAACGGCTCTACCGCACCGGCGACCTGGTGAAGTGGACCGGAGCAGCGCTGGAGTACCTGGGCCGCACCGACGACCAGGTCAAGATCCGCGGCTTCCGCGTCGAGCTCGGCGAGATCGAGGTGGCGATCGGAAAGGTCGCCGGCGTGCGGCAGGCCGCAGTGGTGGTGCGGGACGACCGGCTCGTCGGCTACGTCGTCGGCGATGCCACGCCGGACGCGATCCGCACGGAACTGGCCCGCGAGCTGCCCGACCACATGGTCCCGGCCGCGCTGGTGCCGTTGCCCGAACTGCCGCTCACGCCGAGCGGCAAGCTCGATCGCAAAGCGTTGCCCGCACCGGACTTCGCCGCGCTCGCCGGGGACGCCAAGCCCGCCGACGAACGGGAAGCCGTGCTGTGCGGCCTGTTCGCCGAGGTGCTCGGCCTGCCGGAGGTCGGCGCGCAGGACAGCTTCTTCACGCTCGGCGGCGACAGCATCCTGTCCGTTCAGCTCGTCAGCCGGGCCCGCAAGGCAGGCGTGGTGATCACGCCGAGGCAGGTGTTCGAGCACCGCACCCCAGCTGCGTTGGCCACGCTGATCGCGGCGCCCGCACACGCGATCGCCGACGAGCCGGTGGGCCTGGTCGAGCCGACGCCGATCATGCGCTGGACCCGTGGCGGTCTCGCACAGGCGATGCTGCTGGTCGCACCCGAGGACCTGACAGAAGAGGGCCTCGTGCGGACCGTGCAGGCCGTGCTCGACCGGCACGACGTGCTGCGTTCCCGTTGGGACGGCACGACTCTGGAGGTGCCGAAGGAGTCGTTCGACGCGGCCGAGGTCGTCCGCCGAGCCACCAGCGACCTGGACACCGAACTGGCGGCGACCCGCGAGCGCCTCACCGCAGACCGGATGATCCAGGTCGTGTGGTTCGACGACCGCGTGCTGATCGTCGCCGACCACCTCGTGATCGACGGTGTGTCGTGGCGGATCCTGATGGACGACCTCGCCGAGGCGTGGGCGGGCCGCGAGCTCACCCGCACCGGCACGTCGTTCCGGCGCTGGTCGCAGCTGCTGGCCGAACAGCAGCGCGGCGGCGAGACCGGCATGTGGCGCGACGTGCTCGACGGTGCGGACCCCGTGCTGCCGTTGGGCGGCGAGCAGCTGGTCACCGAGTTCACGGTGCCGTTGCCCGACTCCACCGGCGTCCGGGAACTACTGCTGGCGGCGCTCGCACGAGCGCTGGAGTCGTGGCGCGGCCGCAGCGGTGACGTCGTGGTGGCGGTCGAGGGTCACGGCCGGGAGGAGCAGATCGGTGCCGACCTGTCGGCCACGGTCGGCTGGTTCACGACGATCCACCCGGTGCGGCTGCGGCCGGGCATCCGGATCCGCGACATCGCCGAGCAGCTGGACGCGCTGCCCGACCACGGCCTCGGCTACGGCCTGGTCCGGCCGTTCGCGGGACTGCGCGAACCCACCATCGTCGTCAACTACCACGGCCGGCTGCGCGCAGGCTCGGGCGCGCCGTGGATCGTGGCACCAGAGGCACCGGTGCTGCGCGTACCGCCGAAGACACCGCACTGGGCGTTGGAGGTGAACGCCGTGGCCGTCGGCGACACGTTGCGCGTGGAGGTCACCGGCCCGGACGAGCCGGGCCTGGTCGGGAAGTTCCGCGCGGAGCTGGCCGGCAGCGCACCGACGGCGATCGACACGTCCTTTGTGGACGTTTCCGCAGAAGACATCGACGAGTTCGAAGTGGAGCTGGGCACGTGGTGAGTCAGCAACCGACAGCGGGGGAACTCCTGCGCGAGGTCACCGACCTGTTGGGGCCGGAGGCGGCCGGGCTGTCGGAGAGCGACAGCCTGATCGAGTGGGGCCTCGACTCCATCCAGCTCATGCAGGTCGCGAACAAGTGGCGGCGCAGCGGCGTGAAGGTGCCGTTCGCGTTGCTGGCCAAGAACCCGACGCTCGCGGACTGGCGCAAGATCCTCGCCGACGCGGCTGGCGTGGCGCCGGAACCGGAGGTGCGGGTCGAGGTCGACGAGAGCGCGCCGTTCCCGCTCGCGTTGATGCAGCACGCGTACTGGATCGGCCGCGACGAGGAGGCCACGCTCGGCTCGGTCGCCGCGCACCTCTACGTCGAGTTCGACGGGCCCGACCTGGAGCCGGTGCGGCTCACGACGGCGGTGCGCAAGCTCGTTGCGCGGCACGGCATGTTGCGCGCGGAGTTCGGCGACAACGGCAAGCAGCGCATCCTGCCCGACCGGCGCCAGGACCCGTTGACCGTGCACGACCTGCGTTCACTCTCAGACGATGCAGTGGCGCAACGGCTTGAGGAACTGCGGGACGCCTCGTCGCACGCCCGCCTGGACGTGGCGCGCGGTGAGGTCTTCCACGTGGCGCTGAGCCGCCTGCCCGGTGGCAAGGCCCGGCTGCACGTCGACGTCGACATGCTGGCCGCGGACGCGTTGAGCTACCGCGTGCTGCTCGCCGACCTGGCGCGGTTCTACGACGAGCCCGACCACGTGCCGGCGCCGATCAACTACAGCTACCCGCGCTACCTCGCCGAGCGCGAGCTGAGCCGCAAGGCCGAGCAGGAGGCCGCGCGGGACTGGTGGCAGCACCGGATTCCGGAGCTGCCGACCGCGCCGGACCTGCCGCTGGTGCCCGAGTCCGAACGCGCGGACGCCTCGCGCGTGACCCGGCGCCACCACTGGCTCGCGCCGGAGGACCGCAAGCGCCTCGCAGCCCGTGCGCACGAGCACGGCCTCACGCCGGCGATGGTGGTGGCGGCCGCGTTCGCGGAGACGCTGTCGGCCTGGAGCGCGCAGCCGCGGTTCCTGATGAACCTGCCGATGTTCGACCGGCAGAGCGACCACCCGGACGTGGACAAGCTCGTCGGCGACTTCACCAGCTCCGTGCTGCTGGAGGTCGACCTCAGCGAGGAAGCGTCCTTCGTGACGCACGCGCGGGCGTTGCAAGCGCGGATGCACGAGGACGCGTCGCACGCGGCCTACTCGGGTGTCGAGGTGCTGCGCGACCTCTCGCGCCACCACGGCGAGCAGGTGCTGGCGCCGATCGTGTTCACCAGCGCGCTGAACCTCGGCGAACTGTTCGACGCCCGTGTCCGCCGCTGCTTCGGCGAGGCGGTGTGGATCGTCTCGCAGGGCCCGCAGGTGCTGCTGGACGCGCAGGTCACCGAGGTCAACGAGGGCCTGCTGATCAACTGGGACGTGCGCGAGCACGCGTTCCCCGAGGGCGTGATCGACGCGATGTTCGCGGCGTTCCGCGACCTCGTCACGAACCTCGGGCAGCGCGACGACGTGTGGGAACGTCCGGCGGGTGGCGCGCTGCCTGTTTCCCAGTTGGAGGTCCGTGCCGCGGCGAACGCGACCGAGGGGCCGCGCAGTGGTTCGTTGCTGCACGACGGGTTCTTCGCTCGGGCGCGGGAGACGCCGGACGCGCCGGCGTTGCTCTGGGGCCGCGACGGCGTGCTGACCTACGGCGAGCTGGCCGACAAGGCGTTGCGCATCGCGGGATCGTTGGTGTCTCAGGGAGTTCAGCCGAGCGACCTCGTCGGGGTGAGCCAGCGCAAGGGTCCTGAGCAGGTCGCCACCGCGATTGGCGTGCTGGCGGCGGGCGCGGGGTACGTACCGATCGGCGTCGACCAGCCTCCTGCCAGGGCCGAGCGGATTCGTCGGATCGCGGGTGTCGAGCACGTGCTGACGTCGTGGGAGACCACGGCAGAGCCGCTCACCGCGCCGATCAGCGTGCCCGAGGAGAACATCGCGTACGTGCTCTTCACGTCCGGCTCGACCGGTGAGCCGAAGGGCGTCGAGGTGCCGCACCGGGCCGCGATGAACACCATCGACGACCTGAACGAGCGCTTCGGCATCGGCCCGTCCGACCGCTGCCTCGCCGTGTCGGCGCTGGAGTTCGACCTCTCGGTCTACGACGTGTTCGGCCTGCTTTCCGTTGGTGGCGCGGTCGTTCTGGTCGAGGAGGACGACCGCAAGGACGCCCGTCAGTGGGTCGAGCTGGCCGCCACCCGCGGCGTGACGCTGGTGAACTGCGTGCCGGCGTTGCTCGACATGCTGCTCGTGACCGCGCGGCCCGGTGAGCTCTCCGGCCTGCGCACAGTCCTGCTGGGCGGCGACTGGGTGGGCACGGACTTGCCCGGCCGGACGTTCGAGCAGTCGCCGTCCTGCCGGTTCGCGGGCCTCGGCGGCACCACCGAGACGGCGATCCACTCGACGGTGTGCGAGGTGCGGGAAGTGGCGCCGTCGTGGCGTTCCGTCCCCTACGGCACGCCGTTGCGCAACGTCGCCTGCCGAGTGGTCGACGTGCGCGGCCGCGACTGCCCGGACTGGGTCACCGGCGAGCTGTGGATCGGCGGCGACGGCGTGGCCCTCGGCTACCGCGCCGATCCCGAACGCACCGCGGACCGGTTCGTCTCGTGGGAGGACCGCCGCTGGTACCGCACGGGCGACCTGGCGCGGTACTGGCCGGACGGCACGCTGGAGTTCCTGGGCCGCCGCGACCACCAGGTGAAGGTGCGCGGCATGCGCATCGAACTGGGCGAGGTCGAGGCCGCGCTGGCCGAGTTCCCCGGTGTCCGCCGAGGAGTGGCGGGCGTGGCCGGCACTCAGCTCGTCGCCGCCGTCGCAGGTGAGGTGGATGGCGAGGAGGTCCGCGAGTTCGTGCGCACCCTGCTGCCGCCGCACATGGTCCCGACGCGGGTCGTCGTGCTGGACACGATGCCGTTGACCGCCAACGGAAAGGTCGACCGCAAGGCCGTCTCGGCGTTGTGGGCGACCGAAGCGGACACCTACGTCGCACCGGTTTCCGCACTGGAGCAGGTGCTCGCGAAGATCTGGGCCGAGGTGCTCGGCGTCGACCGGGTCGGCCTCGACGACGCGTTCTTCGCACTGGGCGGTGACTCCGTGCTCGCGACGATGATCGTCGGGCGCCTGCGCGAAGCACTCGACACGTCCGAGGTGACGGTGCGGACCCTGTTCGCCACCCTGACCGTGGGTTCGATGGCGGCCCGGATGCAGGCCGACGAGTCGATGCCCGGCCGGTTGGCCCAGGTCGCGGAGATCTACCTGGAGGTCGACGCGATGACCGAGGAAGAACTAGTGCTGTGACCGTCAGCCTTCGCCCCGTATTTCGCCGGTCAGACGGGTGCATCGTGGTGCCGGCCCCGCGTCCTCGTACTGGTTGTACGGGGGCGCGGGGCCGGTGCCGCGAGGTGCCCTGCTGAGCGCCGGAAGACGCGGC
>NZ_QFWW01000013.1:328331-400888 GCF_003265345.1 Lentzea terrae
TGGTTGGCGGTCACAGCACTAACGCTGTAAAACAGCGAAAAGGGGCGTGCATCCCGCAGGATGCACGCCCCTTTGCGTTGGTGCGTCAGGCGAGCTTGGACACGCCCGGCTTCAGCTTCTCCAGCACCCACGGGATGTCGAGCGCCGTCGGGTAGCGCAGCGCCGAGATGGTCTCCATGTCGACGAGCAGGTAGTTGCCGCTCTTGACGCCGGCGCCGAGCTGGTTGCCCTCGAACGCGGCCTGCAGGTCCGGCGAGGTGAACGCGACGATCACCAGGTCCGCCTTGAGCTTGTCGTACTGCTCGGGCGTCAGCGTGCCGGTCGGGCTGCCGGACTCGTTCTTGGTCGCGTCGGCAACGGCCGGGCTGAGCGTGAGACCGGTCTGCTCGATCAGCTTGACCGCGAAGTCCTCCTTGGACACCAAGGAGAACATCTTGCCAGCGGTGTTGCCGACCGAGGCGGTGAAGGTCTTGCCGGTGGCCTTCGCGTTGTCGCCCTTGAACTTGGTGATCGCGGCCTCGGTGGTCTCGATGACCTTCTTGGCGTCACCGGTCTTGCCGAGCGCCTGCGCGACGACCTGAACGTGCTCCTGCCAGGTCTGCTTGCCCCAGTCGGTGGCGTACCCGACCGTCGGCGCGATCTTGGCGAGGTTCGGGTACTCCTGCTCGAGCCCGTAGCTGGACGTGGCGAGGATCAGGTCGGGCGTGAGCGCGCCGACCTCTTCCGCGTTGACCCCGGCAGCCGCGTTGACGATCTTCGTCTTGCTCGCGTCGAGCTTGCCCTTGAGCCAGCTGGGCACCGCGTCGGAACCGGACTTGTTGAAGAACGCGACCGGCGTGACGCCCAACGCCAGCGCGGCGTCGAGGTCATCGGTAGCCGTACCGACCACGACCACCCGCGACGGCGCCTTGGTGATCTCCGCGGTCCCGAACTTGTGCGTGATCTTCACCGGGAAGGCCGACGCGTCGGAGCTCGCCGGGCTCGTCGACTGGGTGGACGAGTCCTGCACCTGGCCACACGCGGCCAGACCGGCGCCCAGGACGGCGGCGAGAACGAGGCTTCCCAGCGCTCTGCCGGACGGACGAACCCTGCTGGACATGGCAACACCCTTTCGGTGCACGTGGTCAAGAGCGCGCCAAGTCAAGCAAGGCTAACCTAATTAAGCAAACCCTTCCCTTGCGACCCCGATCACGTTCACCCATACCTCACAGCCGGGTGGAACAGTGCGTGTCGGAGTGATCACCCAAGGGATTCAGCAGAACTTCGCTCGCGCGGCTTCCGCGTCCGCGCCGTCCAGCCAGACGATGTCGTGGTCGATGCCGCGCAACCGGATCACGCCGGCCGTCAGCTCGTTTTGGGCCTCGGTCTCGTCGTAGATCGCCTGCAGGTACTCCGCGGGATCCACCATGACCGCGTTGAGCTCCAGCACCTCGCGCGGTCGCTCGTCGCCCGTCTTCACGACGTCCTTCTTCAACAACAGGTGTCCGGACGTCTCGTGCTCCCGTTCGAGCCGCGCGACCCTGTCACCGAATCCGGCCAGGTCCGGCGCCAACGGGATCGGGTCGGCAAAGACGTCCCGTCTGCGGAACAACGACATCACCCACCTCAGCCGAAGATCGTCGTACGAATCCGGTCAGCCTCGACGTCGTCCAGCCAGCTGACGCGGAAGGCCGTGCCGTACCACTCGAGCATCGACGCGGCGAGTTCCTCCTGCGCGCTCTCGACCCCGGGATCTGCACGGTCCTCGAACCGCCAGCCGGAGGGTTCCTCCGCGTCCGTCCGAGCGAAGACCATGTCGACGTAGGTGACCGGTTTCGGCGACGGCATCATCTCGGGCACGGTGACGAGCAGGTAGCCCGCGAACTGCTCGGCACGCCGTACCACCGCGACCCGGTCCGCGTACTCGAACACCTGCTCCATCACCGTTCCCGCCTGCCGAGGATCTGCCGAATTGTGCACTACACCTGCAGATCAGCCTCGATGCGCTTGAGCTGGTGCCTGGCCAGCGCCAGGTTCGCTACGTCTCTCTCCAGCACCAGGTAGAGGAAGAGCGAGCCCCTGGCCTTCACGCCACCCATCAACCGGATCAGGTGGTACTGGCGGTGCAACGTGATCAGGATGTCCTCGATGCTGTCGTTGAGCCCGAGCGACTGCATCACCCGCAGTTTCGACCGGACGACCTCGGTGTTCCCGGCCGCCGCGATCTCCAGGTTCAGCCACTCCCCGCCACCGCTGGAGCCGAGCGACATCCCGCTGTCGTAGTCGACCAGCGCGACGCCCACGGCGCCGGAGATGGACATGGCCTCTTTCAGCGCAACATCGATGTTCATCAGATTCCACTTCTCCATGTCAACTGGCGATCGAGACGACCTCGATCTTTTACGGAAACGTCCCCACACAGCCGTCCACCAGAACGAACCAAGTGCGGACACGCGCTTTTTGCCGCTCACCCGATGCCAACCAAGGGGTGTTAAGAGGTCAGGATCGAGCTGACGCGCTCGACCACGGGCCTGGACTCGTGCAGCAGCCGGCCGAGATTCAGCCCCTTGTCCCCGAGCGCGACCATCAACGACATCCGCCCGACGGCGTACACGGCCATGTATCCCTCGGTGCCGAACACCACGGTCTGGGTGAGTGCGCCCAGCCCGATCACCTCCGCCGCCTGCCGCGCGATTCCGAGATCGGCGGCGGCGAGCGCGGATATGTGCGCGGGTTCGACGTTCTTCGCCACATCGGCGATGATGGGAATCCCGTCGGACGCGGCTATCACCGTGTCGGTCACTCCGGTGACGTTCTCCCGAAGCCACCGCAACTCGACGGCCAGGGCGTCGTAGTCCACAAACTTCCTTCCCACTGCGGCAAGGTCGAAGAGTTCAGACAGGGCGCTCCACCTCCGTGACCTCCGCCCGCGGACGCAACGAGGTCAGGTCCCCGTGCGAAAAGCTGAACGACGTTGCAGGCGAGGCGATTTCCAGCAGTTCCTCACTCAACATCCGAGAAATCTCCACCACCACGGGATAGACCCCGCGCCCCACCGCAAAGGCGATGTCCCGCGCAGTGCGCCGTCCCGTGGCGTGCGCGACGATCTCCCGCCGCTCCGCCGTCGAGACGCCCACCCCGGACACCGCCACGACGCGATCCCGGTAAGGCGACACCGGGACCGGCAGCGAAGCGACCACGTCCAGCCGGCGAGCCGTCTCCGACAACAGCAGGTCCGGGCCGATCCCCTCGTCCACCGCCAGCGGAGTCACCTCGGCGGAGTCGCCGCTGACGACGCACTGCTCGATGTCACCGGCGGCAACGGCGAACGCCGCGTCCTGCAGCGCGGCCAGCGCTACGACCTCGACCTCGGCCGAGCCGATGGACCCACGAGCGACGAGCGCCGCCCGAACGGACCGCGTCCCAACACTCTCCACCAGCGCAGCGGTCCAGTCCTCCGCGCTGATCCTGCCCGAGCTCAACAGCAACGTGTCCGCACCGGGCGAACCAGGGCTGTCCACCGCGATCACCACACCGTCGCGCAGGTGAAAAAGTCCGCCCGCATTGCCCAGAACGCGCAATGTTCCGGTGACTCGGTCCTGGTGGCACCGCGTCAAGGCATCCGCGAGCACGTCGAACGCAGACCGACAATCGGGTCTCAGAGGTAACTCCGGGTTATTTCGGGGATTACAGAGCGAGTTGATCGGCGAACTGGTCATCCAATCGAGTACTTCCCCTCGTTGAAAGAGCCACCGCCACCGCTACTTCTTACCCTCCGACATGACCCACCCACATCGGGTGCCACACGATCGAGTGAAACATTCCAGCTCGGGTAACAATCTGATGCGCCTGCGAGCGAAATAGCCGCCGTCAATGCATCAAATACCACTCCGCAAAACAGACCCGCCATCAGCGATCGGGGCCGTTCACCTGCGCAGGCGTTCCAGCCCGTCCAGCAGCAGGTCGAGCGTGAACTCGAACTCGACCTGGCTGTCGCACCACCCGAGTGTGGGGTCGGCCTGGTCGTGGATCTCGGCCGCCAGCATGGAAGTCAGATGCGGCAACGCCTCGGCCATCGCGGCCAGATCCGCCTCGGCGGCCTCGTCCTCCATGCTCCCGCCGGCCGACGCAGGGCTGAAGATCTCCTGCACGAACCCGAGCGGCATGCTCCCGAACGCGTGCAGCGCCCGGTGCGCGAGGCGGTACGAGAACCCGGCGCCGACGAGCGTGCCGACGATCGAGTCGTAGTAGGCGTACACGCTGGCCGGGACGGTCCGGCGGGTGCCCAGCAGCCCTGGCATCCACGGGTGGCGCAGCATCACCTGACGCGCCGCGAGGAACTGCTCGCGCAGCCGCGCACGCCAGTCGCCGCCGTCCACGTCGAGGCCGGCGATGTCGACCTCGGCGATCACGGTTTCGACCACGCCGTCGAGCAGGGCCTCTTTGTCGCGCAGGTGGTAGTAGAGCGACATGGCCTCGACGTGGAGATCGTCCGCAAGGCGACGCATCGTCAGCGCCTGAATCCCGTGCGCATCGGCCAGAGCGACCGCCGCGGCCAGCACGCGCTCACGACTGAGCGGCTTCCGAGACGCCTTCGCTGCCACCGATCTCCCAACTCTTGTCCGCACCTTACCGCGTGTGCTTACCTTACAAGGTAAGGTGCCTTACAACGTAAGGGAGCGCCATGACCGCGCCGATCCGCACAGCCCGCACCACCGGACTGCTCTACCTGGGCCTCGCCATCACCGGCTTGTTCGGTTTCCTGGTGATCCGGCCGCAACTGTTCGCCGCCAACGACCCCGGCACGACACTCGCCAACCTGGTCGAGCACGAATCGTTAGCGCGCGCAGGCATCGCCTTCGAACTGCTCGTCGTTCTCACCCAGGCCCTCGCCGCGATGTGGTTCTACCGCCTGTTCCGCAACGCGGATCCGGTCAACGCCGGCGGTGTCGCCGCTTTCGGCCTCGTCAACGCGGTCGCGATCCTCGGCAGCGCGGCGATGCTGGCCACGGCCGTCGAGGTCGCGCACGCCCCGGCCGGGGACGCGGCGGCCACCGTCCAGCTGCTGTACCTGATCGCCGGCAACCTGTGGAACGTGGGAGCGCTCTTCTTCGGCCTGTGGCTCATCCCCATGGGCCGGTGCGTGCTCCGCTCCGGCTGGATGCCCCGCGGCCTCGGCTGGACCCTCATCGCCGGCGGCATCGGTTACGTGCTCAGCACTTTCGCCAAGTACCTCGTCCCGGACGTGCCGCTCGTCGCCGACGCCCTCGTGCTGCCGTCGATGGTCGGCGAGTTCTGGATGATCGGCTACCTGGTCATCCGGGGCGTCCGTCCGGTCACCGCGCAGTGGACCGGCGAGGGATCAACAGCGGCTGCACAGACCGACGTCGCTCCACCCCGGACCGGCCGTTGACGAGAGCGATCAGCACGTCGACCACTTCCTCGCCCACCCGGTCCGGACGCAGACTGGCCGTGGTGACGGGCGGAGTCGTCGCCGCGTAGTCCGAATCCTCGCTGATGCACGCCACCAGCAGATCCCGCGGCACCTCGAGCCCGCGGTCCGCAGCGGCGGCGAGGACGTTGTGACCGGAGTCGGAGTACACGCCGACGACGGCGTCCGGTCGCGGATCGCGGTCGAGCAGCCGGCCGACCGCGTCCCGTTCGGCCGTGAAGTAGTCGGGCAGCGAGGCGTACTCCTCGAAGAGGACGGACGTCTCGCGTTCGGCGCACCAGGACGCGTAGGCACGTCCGATCTGTTGCGGATAAGCGTCGTCGTGCAGGGGCAGCGTGAGCCCGATCCGCCGGGCACCGGCCTCCGCGAGGTGGTCCAGCAGCAGGCGCACGCCCGCGTCGCAGTCGGTGTCCACCCACGCGTCACCGCTGCGCGCCCGAGGTGGCCGGCCTTCGGTCACGATCGGGATGCCGCGCTCGCGCAGCAGGGCACCCACCGGGTCGTCGGCGCGCGGTCCGACGTGAATGACGCCGTCCATCGGCGTGTTGAGCCACATCCACGGCGACAGCGAGCTCGGCAGCACGACGAGCAGGTAGCCGCGTTCGTGCGCCGCCGCCATCGCGCTCAGCACCAGCTGGGCGTAGTACGGGATCTCGGTGTAGGAGACGGGCAGGTCGCCGTACGTCGTCATCGTCAGGCCGAGCACACCCGTGCCGCCGCTCGCCGTGGCTCTGGCCGTGCTGGCCTGGGCGTGCCCGAGCTCGCGCGCCGCGGCGATCACGCGCTGCCTGGTCGCCTCGGACAGCCGTCCGGTGCCGTTGAGCGCGTTCGACACGGTGGCCGTGGACACCCCGGCCCGCGCGGCCACGGCCTCGAGCGTGGGACGCCGCCAGACATGTGTGCTCTTCATGTCCATCTCAACAGGCTCGGTGCCGGCTTGTGCTTAAGACGTTAATCACTCAACCTACCGGCCCAGGAGTTTCATGTGGACGAAGGGGACGCCGGTGGAGGCGAGGACTTCTCAGGTACGGCACCGCGCCGTGCCCCCGATCGTCGCAGCGCGGTGGGCGCTGTGGACGTTCATCGTCGTCAACCTGCTGATCGTCGAGGTTCTCTTCTTCACCGCGGGCAGCGGCAAGAACGGGATCCTCACGGTCGCCAAGTTCGTCGGCCTGCACGCCGCCGTGCTGATGCTGTGCCAGCTGCTGCTGGTGGCCCGGCTGCCGTGGCTCGACCGGCGCATCGGCATGGACCGGTTGACGGTCTGGCACCGGTGGGTCGGCTTCACGTTGCTGTGGACCATCCTCAGTCACGCCGTGCTGGTCGTCCTGGGCTACGCGACGCTCGACAACGCGTCGATGGGCAAGACGTTCCTCGCACTCGCCGGAGTGCCGGCCTCGCTGCTCGGGATGTGCGCCGCGTTGATCGTCGTCGTGGTCGGCGTGGTCTCCACCCGCAACGTGCGGCGCCGGCTGCGGTACGAGACCTGGCACGGCCTGCACCTGCTGCTGTACCTCGCGCTGGGACTGGCGTTCGTCCACCAGCTGCTGGAGACCACGACCTTCACCTCCTCCGTGTTCGCGCGGATCTACTGGTGGGCGATGTGGCTCTTCGCGTTCGGCGCCCTGGTCACCGGACGGATCGTCATGCCGCTGTGGCGCAACGCCTACCACCGCTTCGAGGTCGCCGCGGTCGTGCCGGAGTCGGACAACGTCGTGTCGGTGCACGTCACCGGCCGCCACCTCGACCGGCTGCCCGCCCAGGCCGGCCAGTTCTGCATCTGGCGGTTCCCCGGACACAACCACTGGTGGCACGCGAACCCGTTCTCGCTGTCGGCGGCACCCGACGGCCGCACGTTGCGCCTCACCGCCAAGGCGGTCGGCAGCGCCAGCGCCGGCCTGCGGAACGTCCCCGTCGGGAGCCGCGTGTTCGTCGAAGGGCCGTACGGGGCGTTCACCTCGTTGCACCGGACGCGGCCAGGCGCCCTGCTGATCGCCGGCGGAGTGGGGATCACGCCGATCCGAGCCATGCTGGAGGAGGAGACGGTCGGCGACGTCGTCGTGCTCTACCGGGTGCGCAGTGAGAGCGACGCCGTGCTGGCCGACGAGGTGCGAACCCTGGTCGAGGAGTGCGGTGGGCAGCTGCACCTGCTCACCGGACGCACGGCGGAGGGGGCATCGCCGTTCGAGCCGGAGCGCCTCCGCGCCCTGGTGCCCGACGTGACCGAACGCGACGTGTACGTCTGCGGGCCGGGCGGAATGACCGCGGCGGTGCTCAAAACCTTGCGCAGCCTGAAGGTTCCGGACCGGCAGGTCCACTCCGAACGCTTCGGGCTCGCCTGACGAACGGCATGTTAGCGTTCACATCACTGTGAAGCGCAAAGCTGTCCTTGTCGTCATCGGAACCGTCCTCGCCGCCGCGGGTGTCGGAGCGATCAGCCTTGTTTCAGGCGGAAACTCCGCTCCGACGCCCGCCGCCATCGAGTCCGCTGCCTCAAGCGCGTCCGCAACGACGACCACGTCGTCCGCAGCGTCCACAACGCCAAGCGCGGAACGGAAAGCCGTGCAAGAAGCACGGTTTCCGTACCAGGACGGGACGCTGCCAGCGGACCCGGCCGCCGATCCCGGGCCGGATCCGGTGTTCGCCGCCGATCCCGATCTGCGCCGCGCCGACGGTTACAGCTACCAGCCCAGCAAACCCGGTGACCACCAACTGCCCGCGGGAACTCGCGCGTTCCAGTACGACGTCACCACCAACGCGCTCAAGACCCGCCTGGCCGAGCGCAAACCGGAACTGGCCAACGCGACCGGGATCGCGCTGTACCTCACCGGCGGCACCGCGCTCTCCGACGCCGACCTCGCCGCACTGCAAGGCGTGCACCGCGACCTCGGCCTGACCAAACTCACCCGGCTGCACGTCTACAACCTGCGCAGCATCCAGGGCGGGCGGGAGTGCACCCCCGCGTCCGGGCTGCCGTGCGCGGGTCAGCAGGCCCGCGGCGGCAAGTTCCCCTACCTGTGGCACAACGGCTGGTGGGACACCTGGGTCAGGCAGCTCGTCCTCGACGACCTGGAAGCAGTGCCCGACGGCGCGTTCAGCAACCACAACTTCAGCGAGGTGAGCCTGCGCGGCGCCCGGTCGATCGGCGTCATGGCGTTCGGCCACGGCCCGTACGCCAAGCTCGGCACTCTGTACCTGCCCAGCGCCCGCACCATCGCCCACGACGCCTTCCGCCGCAACCAGTACCTGGTCAAGGTGAACCTGCCGGCCGCAGTCGAAATCGACGACTTCGCGTTCGACGACGCCTCCCGCCTGCAGTACTTCACCGCACCCCAACTGAAACGGCTCGGCCGCAACGCGTTGAACGACAGCCATGAGCTGATCTCGGTCAACCTGCCCAAGCTGGAATACCTGGGCATCAACTGCTTCGACCTGAACGGCAAGCTGATCGGGCTGCGCCTGCCCTCCCTCGTCGAGTTGGACAAGAACGCGGTCACCGGCTTCGCGAACCTGCGCTGGGTCCACGCGCCCCGGCTGACCACGGTGTGGCACAACGCCATCACCAACAACGCCAAGCTGACCACGGTCGTCGTGCCGAGCGTCACCCGGCTCGGACCGGGCGCACTGCGGGGCAACGCCGCGCTGACCGCGGTCCACCTGGGCGCGACACCGCCGCGGCAGGAGGCCGACGTCTTCACCGCGAGCCCGAACGCGACGGTGTTCCACACCGGCGACCCTGCGGCGTGGGCGAACTTCAAGCCGTCCGGCGCCCCTGGGCTCCCAGTCCGTCTCAAGCCCTGATCGCACATCTTTCGACTCTTGATGTTAACGCGAACAACACGCATACTTCCTGCGGCCCTGCAGCCACGCGAGGAGTCCGCAGCATGAATGCCATCGAACTTCCCTGCCCGCGCAACAAGAGACGCGACCTGCGCAGAGTCATCACACAGCGGCACGGCAATTCGTCGAAGACCGCAGGCAGCTCCTTCGCGTAGCAAATGTTAGCGCTAACTCAAGCGCACCCTCTTTGCCCCGACCAATGAAGATCGGAGCACTTCATGAACCGCACACTGTCGCGCACAGGTGCCGCCCTGCTCACGGCGTTGCTCCTGCTCGCTGCTCAACTCCTCGTCACGGTGAACCGGGCATCTGCCGCCGACCCGTTCACCGGCTACCTGATGGCGCACTTCACCGGTGAGACCGCGATCGGTGAGCAGATCTACCTCGCGCACAGCAAAGACGGCCTGCACTGGAACGACCTGAACCACGGCGCACCGGCCCTGCTGTCCACTGTGGGCACCAAGGGCGTGCGCGACCCCGCGATCGTCCGCTCCCCCAACGGTGACCGGTACTGGATCATCGCGACCGACCTGCGCATCGCCAGCGGCACGTCGTGGAGCGACGCGGCCAACCGCGGCAGCACCTCGCTCGTCGTCTGGGAGTCCACGGACCTGGTCAACTGGTCCGCGCCGCGGCTGCTCAACGTGGCCGGCGCGATCTCCGGCGCGGGCGACGCGTGGGCGCCCGAGGCGATCTTCGACCCCGCCACGGGTGACTACGTCGTCTACTGGGCGACGAACGCGACCCTCAACGGCGTCAAGAAGCACCGCATCTACTCCGTGCGGACCCGTGACTTCCGCACGATCAGCGCACCTGCCCTCTACATCGACCGGCCGGGCAACCAGGGCATCATCGACACCCAGATCGTGGAGTCGCCCACCAGCGTCGGCGGCTTCCGCTACTACCGCGCCTCCGCGGACGGGCACATCACCATCGAGGGCAGCAACACGATTCTCGGCTCCTGGACCAGGATCGGCGACCTGTCCCACATGGGCATCTCCAACGGCGCCACCGGTGGCAACGTCGTCGAAGGTCCTATGTGGATGCCGTTCAACGGCCGCAACGAGTGGGCGCTCTGGCTGGACCAGTTCGCCACCGGCCGCGGCTACATGCCGATCACGTCGACGAACCTGGGCAGCACCAACAACTTCCGCACGGTGTCGGACTACGCGCTCGGCAGCACCCGCAAGCGCCACGGCGGGATCATGAGCCTGACCGCCGCCGAGGAGAGCCGGGTGCTGGGCAAGTACGGCGTCACCAGGCCGACCAATCGCCTGCAGTCGTTCAACTTCCAGGACCGCTACGTCCGGCACGCAGACTTCGACGTGCGCATCGACCCGAACGTCAGCCCGCTGCAGGACTCCCAGTTCCGGCTCATGCCCGGACTCGCCGACTCCGGCGCCGTGTCGTTCCAGTCGGTGAACTACCCCGGCTACTACCTGCGGCACCAGAACTACGACTTCGTGCTCGCCCCGAACGACGGCAGCGCGCAGTTCCAGGCCGACGCGACCTTCCGCCAGGTCGCCGGGCTGGCGTCGTCGTCCTGGAGCTCTTTCCAGTCCTACAACCACCCCGACCGCTACCTGCGCCACTACGCGTACCAGTTGAGGCTCGACCAGATCACCACCGCGACCGCGCGCAGCGACGCCACGTTCCGCGTGACCAGCTGATCACCTGCGAGATTCGACAGGGAGCACCCATGTCCTCCTCCACACCGTTCAACCGCCGCAGGTTGCTGCAGGCGGCCGGGGTCGCCGCCGTCGCGACCGCCGTCCCCGCCGGGGTCCCGGAGCTGGCCCCGGCCGCCGACGCCGCGGTCGTGCCGCCGGTCCGTCCCGACATCGGCGTCTCGGCGTTCGAGTTCGACCTCGGGCAGGTCCGGCTGTCGTCCGGCCGTTGGCTGGACAACCAGAACCGCACCTTGTCCTACCTCCGGTTCGTCGACGTCGACCGGCTGCTCTACAACTTCCGGGCGAACCACCGCCTGTCGACGGGTGGTGCCGCACCGCTCGGCGGGTGGGAGGCACCGGACTTCCCGTTCCGCACGCACAGCCAGGGACACTTCCTGAGCGCGTGGGCGCAGGCGTGGGCGGTGCTGGGCGACACCACGTCCAGAGACCGGGCGAACTACATGGTCGCCGAGTTGGCCAAGTGCCAGGCCAACAACGCGACGGCCAGGTTCAACACCGGTTACCTGTCGGGGTTCCCCGAGTCCGACTTCGACGCGATGGAAGCCGGTTCGCCCAAGTCCGTCTCGTACTACTCGCTCCACAAGACCCTGCAGGGTCTGCTGGACGTCTGGCGGTACCTGGGCAGCACCCAGGCGCGGGACGTGCTGCTGCGCTTCGCCGGCTGGGTGGACTGGCGGACGGGCCGGTTGAGCACCGCCCAGATGCAGGCCGTCCTCCAGACGGAGTTCGGCGGCATGAACGCCGTGCTCGCCGACCTGTACCAGCAGACGGGAGACTCCCGGTGGCTGGTGACGGCGCAACGGTTCGACCACGCCGTCGTGTTCGATCCGCTGGCGTCCAATCAGGACCGGTTGAACGGCCTGCACGCCAACACCCAGGTGCCGAAGTGGATCGGCGCTGCCCGCGAGTACAAGGCGACCGGCACCACCCGCTACCGCACCATCGCGTCCAATGCGTGGGACATCACCGTGGGCGCGCACACCTACGTGATCGGCGGCAACAGCCAGGCCGAACACTTCCGCGCGCCCAACGCCATCGCCGCCTACCTCAACACCGACACGGCCGAGGCGTGCAACACCTACAACATGCTCAGGCTGACCCGCGAGCTGTGGCAGCTCGACCCCAACCGCGCCTCGTACTTCGACTACTACGAACGCGCCCTGCTCAACCACCTGATCGGGCAGCAGAACACGGCCGACCCGCACGGGCACATCTGCTACTTCACCGGCCTCAACCCCGGCCACCGCCGCGGCAACACCGGACCTGCCTGGGGCGGCGGCAACTGGAGCACCGACTACGGCACGTTCTGGTGCTGCCAGGGCACCGCGCTGGAGACCAACACCAAGCTCGCCGACTCGATCTACTTCCACAACGGCACCACGCTCACGGTGAACCTCTACGCGCCGTCGACGCTGAACTGGTCGGAGCGCGGCATCACCGTCACCCAGACCACGACCTACCCGGCATCGGACACCACCACCCTGACCGTGACGGGCAACGTCAGCGGGTCGTGGACCATGCGCCTGCGCATCCCCGCCTGGACGAGCAACGCGACGATCAACGTCAACGGCGTCGCCCAGAACGTCACCGCCACCCCCGGCAGCTACGCGAGCGTGACCCGGTCCTGGACCTCCGGCGACGTGGTCACGCTGCGCCTGCCCATGCGGGTGATCATGGTGCCGGCAAACGACAACCCTGCGGTCGCCGCGATCACCTACGGCCCGACGGTGCTGTCCGGCAACTACGGCGACAGGACCCTCAGCGCGCTCCCGTCGCTCAACCCCGACTCCATCACCCGCACCAGTTCCTCGGCGCTGGCCTTCACCGCGACCGCGGACGGCGCGACGGTCAACCTCGGGCCGTTCTACGACGCCCACGGCCACAACTACACCGTCTACTGGAACGTCGGCGGTGCCACCGGCTCGGGCTACCGGCTGTTCAACGCCGCCAGCGGCATGGTGCTCGGCATCCGGGACATGTCCAAAGCGGACGGCGGGCTGGCGCTGCAGTGGGGTGACACCGGGACGGCGGACCACAACTGGCAACTGGTCGCCGACGGCACCGCGGTCCGGCTGCGCAACCTCAACAGCAACAAGGTCCTGGGCGTGGAGAACATGTCCACGGCCGACAACGCCCGCGTGCTGCAGTGGGCGGACACCGGCACCGCCGACCACCGCTGGACGATCGTCGACAACGGCGACGGCACGCACAAGATCCGCAACGCCAACAGCGCCAAGCTGCTGGGCATCCTCAACGGCTCGACCGCCCAGGGCGCACAGGCGGTCCAGGACGCGGACAACGCCAGCACGGACAACAACTGGCGGTTCGTACCGACCGGTGCCCGGCGCGTCCAGAACCTGGCCAGCGGCCTCGTCCTCGGCGTGCAGGACATGTCCACAGCGGACGGTGGCCTGGCGATCCAGTGGGACGACAACGGCACCGCCGACCACCTGTGGACCGCCGTGCTCGACCCCGACGGGTACTTCCGCCTGCGCAACAGCAACAGCGGCAAGGTCCTCGGCGTGGAAGGCGCCGCCACCGGCAACGGCGCCCGCGTCCTGCAATGGGCGGACAACGGCACCGCCGACCACAAGTGGCGCCTGCGGTACGGAGCGAACGGCTACTTCCGCATCCAGTGCGCCAACGGCGGCCGGGTGCTCGCGATCAACAACGGCTCCAGCTCGCGGGGCGCGCAAGTGGTCATCTGGGACGACAACGGCACCAACGACCACCTCTGGCGCTTCATCTGACCGAGGTCAGGCCTTGGTCTGGTACTCGCGGGCGACGTCGACCAGGAGTTGGTGCATGGCGAGTTCTGCTGGTGCGCGCAGCCGGTCCTGGCGGTGCGCCAGCAGAACTCGCCGGGCCGGCACGTCGGTGCCGAGGGCGAGCACGCGGACGTCCGGGATCGGGTTGCGCACCGCGGTCCTGGGCGCGAGTGCGACCCCGAGCCCGACGCTGACCATGGCCTGCGCCTCCTGGTAGTCGTTGGCCTCGAACGCGATCTTCGGGGTGAACCCGGCCGCGCGGCAGCTGCGTTCGAGCACCTCGGCCACCGGGTGGTCGTGCGCGCGCACGATCCAGTCCTCGTCGGCGAGCTCGGACATGGTGGTGAACCGCTTGCGGGCGAGGCGGTGGTCGGCGGCGACGACGAGCACGGTCGGATCGTCCAGCAGCGGGGTCAGCGAGATGTCGGGCACGTCGACGCGGTTCCACGCGTAGTCCCACAGCAGCGCGATGCCGACCGTGCCGTTCTCCAGCAGTTCGACGAGCTCGTCGAACCGGGTGCTGCGCACGTCCAGGCGCAGGTCGGGGTACTGGCGGCGGAACCGGCTGACGACCAGCGGCAGCAGGGCGCTCGCGACGGTCGGGAACACCCCCACCGCGATGGTGCCCCTGCGCAGTCCCGCGAGCTCGGCGAGGTCGGCCTCGGCTGCGCTGAGCCGGCGCAGAACGTGGCGAGCGTGACCTGCCAACAGGGCACCCGCCTCGGTGGGGCGCACTCCCCTGGCCTGCCGGTGCAGCAACGGTTGCCCGGCCTCCACTTCGAGCCGCCGCAGCTGCTGCGAGACCGCGGACGGCGTGTAGCCGAGCTGCTCCGCGGCGGCGGTCATCGAACCCGTGTCCACCACGGCCGCGAGCAGCGCCAGGCGCCGCACGTCCAACATGGTCGCTCCTCGAAAAAGTCCACTGCGCTCAGTTCACTGCTTGATGACTTCCGTGCAGCTTAGCTTCAGGCTGCTGTCTTCCACTTCAGCTGCACTTACGTTCAATCTGCCCACTGATCAGGCCCACAACGGCTTCGCTGAGCGTGAAGCGTTACTTCATAGGCATGCAGATTCTCGTGATTGTGTTCAACCTCGACGAGAGTCACGGTTGCCGCCATGCGAGAGATATCGGCGACGTGGATGCGCGGTGGCACCAGCAAGTGCTGGGTGTTCGAGCGCGATGTGCTCACGGTGCCCGGCCGCAGCGTCGACGACGTGCTGCTGCGGCTGTACGGCAGCCCGGACCCGCGCCAGGTCGACGGCGTCGGCGGGGCGACCTCCACCACCAGCAAGGCCGTCGTGCTCGCCAGGAGCGATCGGCCGGGCGTCGACGTCGAGTACACGTTCGCCCAGATCGGCATCGCCGAGGGGCGGGTGGACTGGACGAGCAACTGCGGCAACTGTTCGGCGGTCGTCGGGCCGTACGCGCTGCGGCGCGGCTGGGTGGTGCCGACCGGCGACGTGACCACCGTGCGGATCAACAACACCAACACCGGTCAGCTGATCGTCGTCGACGTGCCGACCCCTTCCGGCCAGGTGACCGAACAGGGCGCGGACCGCATTCCCGGTGTGGTTCAGCCAGGGCTCGGAGTGCAGCTGTGGTTCGTCGATCCGGCGGGCCGCACGACCGGGGCGTTGCTGCCCACCGGCAACGCCGTCGACCTGGTGGACGGGGTGCGCGTCACGCTGCTCGACGCCGGGGCACCCGTTGTCCTCGTCCCCGCCGACGAGGTCGGCGTGGACGGCGAGGCCACTCCGGCCGCACTCGACGCCCAGGAAGAGCTGCTGGGCCGGCTCGACCGCATCCGCCGCATCGCCGCAGTCCGCATGGGTCTCGCCGCCGATCCCGCCGCAGCCGCACGGGCCACCCCGAAACTCGCCCTCGTCAGCGCCGGCCGGCCAGGGCGTTCGGACGTGACGGTGCGGATGTTGTCCATGGGACGAACGCATCCCGCGCTGGCCATCACCGGCGGCGTCGCGCTCACCGCCGCCGCTCACACGGCGGGTACGGTCCTGTCCGACTTCACCGTCGGCGAGCAGGAGGTGCTGCGCCTGGACACTCCGGCCGGCGTCGTGACCACCCGCGCGGGCACTCGCGACGGACTGCTCGCGATCGGGGTCACCCGGACCACGCGGCGCATCGGCGACGCGACCCTCGTGCTCCCCGACGACGAGCCGTTGGAGCCCACCCTCCCGGCACTGGCCGCCGCCTCGGCCTCCTGATCCGGCCGAACGACCACAAAGGACAATGATGTCTGCACAGCTGATCGCGATCCTGGTTCTGGGCGGCATGTTCGTCGTCGCCACGGTGCTGCCCATCAACATCGGGATCCTCGCGTTGGTCGCGTCCTTCGTCGTCGGCACGTTCGTGTTCGGCCTGGAGGACAAGGAGATCTTCGAGGGATTCCCGGTCTCGCTGTTCATCACCGTCGTCGGAGTCACCTACCTGTTCTCCGTCGCCAAGCAGAACGGCACGATCGACCTGTTGGTGCAGGGCGGAATCCGGCTCGTGCGAGGTCGCGCGATCCTGGTCCCGTGGGTCCTGTTCGCCGTCGCGGCCACGCTGACCGCGTTGGGCACCTTCACCCCGGCGGCGGTCGCGCTGCTGGTGCCGATCGGGATGAGCTTCGCCTTCACCTACCGGATCAGCCCGCTGATGATCGGCATGATGGTGATCTGCGGCGCCCACGCCGGGGCGTTCTCCCCGATGGCGGTGTCCGGCGCGCTCGTGTACGGCATCGTGGCGAAGTCCGGTCTGACGATCTCGCACGCCGCGTTGTTCTTCGCCAGCATGGGATTCAACCTGCTGCTCGCCGCCGGCACGTACGTGTTGCTCCGCCGTCGTGGCGAGGAGAGCTTCGTCGAGCAGCCGGACGACACCGCGGGTGATGACGTGCCGACCGGCGGCGGTGTCGCCACCGCGGTCAAGCCGAAGACGGTCACCTGGCACCAGCGCGCCACGCTCGCGGCGCTGGTCGTGCTCGTGGTCGGCGCACTTGCCTTCCACCTGCAGATCGGCTTCCTCGCGCTCGCCGCGGGTGCCGTGCTCGCCCTGCTCGACCGCGAGAACCTCGGCAAGGCCGTCGAGGGCATCAGCTGGCCGACGATCCTCCTGGTCGCGGGCATGGTCACCTACGTGGGAGTGCTGGAGCACTCCGGCACCATCGACTGGGTCGCGAACGGCGCGGTCGGGCTGGGAGCTCCGTTGCTGGTGGCGCTCGTGCTGTGCGTCATCGTCGGTGTCACGTCGGCGTTCGCCTCGTCGACTGCGATTCTCACCGCGACCATCCCGATGGCGATCCCGTTGCTGCTCACGGATTCCCTGCCAGTCGTGGGGGTCGTCGCCGCCATGGCCATCTCTACCACGATCGTGGACGTCTCACCGTTCTCCACCAACGGCGCACTGGTCCTCGCCAATGCGCGCGGCGTCGACCGGAACCGCTTCTACCGGCAGGTCATCTCCTACACCTGTGTCATCGTCGCCCTCGGTCCGATCGCGGCTTGGGCGGTGCTCGTCCTGCCTGGCTCGTTCTGATCGCTTGGTGGCCAGACGGACGGACCGTCTGGCCACCAAGGCGTTCTCACTAGCGTTGCAGCGTCAGCACTCCTGGCCGGTACGGCAGGAGGCCGTAGGGCGTGCCGTCAGACCTCGGGTCGCGCCCCTGGTACAGGAACTGCATGTTGCAGGGGTCGATGGTCTTGGTCTGGTCGGGGTTGGTGCGCAGGATGTCACCGTGGCTGATGTCGTTGGTCCAGGTGACACCGGTGTTCGCCCTGCTGGCGAAGGGATTGCTCTCGGTGGCGGCCTGCGGCGTCCACGTGCCGTCCAGGCTGGTGGCGGTGAACGAGCGGAACCAACGCCCGCGCGGGCTCTGCGCCTCGACGATCATGAGGTACTGGTTCTGGTCCTTGACCTTGTAGACCTCGACCGCCTCGAACAGGTTTTCCGCCGTGTCACTCATGATCTTCGTGTAGCTCGAGCCGAAGCTGCCGGGGAAGTTCCCGAGCGGCATGCTGGCGCGGTAGATGCCGCCGAGGTCGTCGGCGAAGAACATGTACATGTTCTTGTCGTCGGCGATGAGGGTCTGGTCGATGGGCCCCCCGACGGGGAGAGTGCCCGAGAACAGCTGCTGCTGCGCGGACCAGCCGTTGGGGTTGGTGGGATCGCTCGAGGTGCGGTAGGAGAAGGTGTCCGGCCAGCCCCACTGGTAGGCGAGCACCCAGATGTTCTTCGGGGCGAAGTAGAACAGCGTCGGCGCGACGGGGTTGAAGGGCAACGTGTGCTGGGTGGCACCGGCCATGTCGGACCAGTTCGTGAACGGGCTGAAGCTCGTCGACTGCCAGGCGTCCCCGGAGTCGTGCGTCGTGGCGTAGACGAGCTTCTGTCCGTTGTGGACGACGGCGGAGAAGTCCTTGAGCGAGACCCATCCCGCCTTCGGCTGCGCCAGCGGGCCGGTCGAGGTCCAGCGGTACGTCGACGGCAGCGAGCACGAGCTGCTGCCCCCGTCGACCCGGACGAGCTGCCACTGCTGGTTGCTGCCGTTCCAGTCGCTCCACTGCACCACACGGGCGCCGTCGGCGGCCGAGGCTCCCTGCACCTCGACGGCCTTGCCGCTGTTGCGGTTGAGCAGCCGGACGTACCCGCCGTCGGAGTCGGCGAGCCGGAACTGCTGGTTGGTGCCGCCGTTGTCGGCCCACTGCACCATGCCCGCACCGTCGGCGGTCGAGGCACCCTGCACGTCGGCGACCTTGCCGGAGTGCCGCGCGCGCAGCTTGTAGTAGCCGCCACCGGCGTCCACGAACTGGAACTGCTGGTTGTTGGCGTTGGAGCGGGCCCACTGGATGAGGTTGGCACCGTCGGCGGTAGACGCACCGTTGACGTCAAGAGCCTTGCCACTGCTGCGGTTCACCAGCACGTACCAGGCGGTGGTGTCCACCGTGGCAGCCGATGCCGACGTGGGGACCACCGCCGTGAGCAGCCCGCCCACCACGGTCACGACTGCCGCGGCAGCCCACCTCGGCCGCCATCGCGACCTCGTACCGCGCCAAAACCCAACCGACATGGCAGCTGTCCTTTCTCGCCATTGAGACCGTCGACCTGAGGCATGCCGCACCAGATTGTTAGCGCTAACATTCACCGATGAAGTTGCAGGGCAGGGAAACGCAAGGGTTCAGGAATAAAGCCATCCAGCAGTGCGGCGGAACGCTCCACGGAACTGTGAGCGATAACATTCATCGCGTCAAGATGTAACGGGACGTTTTCCTGACTGCGTCTCAGTACGCCAGTTGGGGGCCAGACAGAGCCCGGCCCCCACCTCCCGGCTACGACGCGTTGGTGAAGGGCAGGTGCACTGCCGTCACCGGACCGAAGTCCGCGTTGCCCGTCAGTTCGCCGTCGCTGAGCGCACGGCGGTGGACCCGGAACTCGTCCAGCGTTCCCTTGAACCGGTTGGTGCCGTCCGGCTTGACCCCGAGCCGGATGCCGTCGACGGCGAACGTGTCGCCGGAGGTCAGGGATCCGGCGACCGGACCGCTCGACCGGTTGTTGTCGACCAGCAGTTCCAGGGTGTTGCCGGAACGGCGGATCGTGACGAGGTGCCAGGCGTTGTCACCGAATCCCACCGCTGCCGAGGAGTCGATGACGGCCATTTCGTACGCGCCGGTGTCGGTCTGCAGGTAACCGTAGAACCGGTCCTTGCCGGGCTGGGCCCGCAGCCACAACGACCTCTCCGCGGCGCCGGTGCCGTAGGCCCACAGCACGACCTGGTCGGCGGTCGCGCTGGTGGCGGAGTACTTCACCCAGGTCGAGATCGTGAAGTCATCGTCCGCCAACGCGATGCTCGGGCGGTACGGCAGGTAGGCCTCGTCGTCCGTGCCGTCGAACTGCAAGCCCGTGCCGTACCGCCCCGCGCCGACGACCGGACCGCCGAGCACCTTGGCCGGCCCGCAGTGCACCGAGGCGTCCGGGGTCTGCGGCCCGGTCACGGGATCAACGACGTCGTGTGCCTGAGTGGTCTGGCCACCGAACCTCCACCACAGCGCGGGCAGGTCGGCCGGGAACCGGGTCGTGGCCGCCGTGGTGAGCTCCGCGGCGGTCAGAGCGCGGTGGTACAGCCGGAAGTCGTCCAGCGAACCCTGCAGCACGTCGGTCCCGTCCATCTTGGACCCGAGCCGCAGGCCCTTGATGCCGTCGGCCTGGTCGCCACTCACGGATCCGGTCAGACCGGAACCCGTCGCAGGACTTCCACCGTCGACGCTGAGCTGGACCTGACCGCCGGTGCGGGTGAGAGCGAGCAGGTGCCAGGCGTTGTCACCGAACGCCGTCCGACCGGCCACGGAGTCCGGCAGTGCCACACCCACCGACGACGTGCCGGTTTCCAGCCAGGCGAACAGCCGGTCCTGCCCGGGTTGTGCCCGCACCCAGACCGAGCGCTTGCCGGATGTCGTGCCGTACGCCCAGATCAGCGCCTGGTTGGGCGTGCTGGACGTGGCGCTGTACTTGAACCAGGCGGCCATGGTGAAGTCGCCTGTCCCGAGGTCCAGGGTCGGCGAGAACGGCGCTTCCACGCCCGGATGGGCAGCGTCCACCTTCAACGCCCTGCTGCCGGGACGGCCGTCCTCGGTCTGGATGCCGCCGAGCACGGTCGCCCTGGCGCAATGCCCGGAGACGTCCTCGGTGATCGGCAGGGCGGTCCTGCCCGGCACGACCGCGCCGTCGATCCTCGCCATGGCCAGGTCCAGCACCTGCTTGCCGCCGCGGGTCAGCTCGACGTCCTTGATCCGACCGGCCAACGCGTCGCTGACCCCCGCGTCCTGCTTGCCGCCAAGGCGGATGCCCGTCACGCCGGAGCTCACCACCCCGGCGATGCCGTTCGCGGTGGCCGATGCCGTGCCCACCGTGAGCCGCAGCTGGCCGCCGGTCCTCGCGACGGTCAGCTGACGCCAGGTGTTGTCCCCGAAGGCCACCGTGCCGCTGCCGTCCTTCACCGAAGCGCTCGCGCCACCACCAGAACCCTCGACCCACGCGGTGACCTGGTCATCACCGGGTTGCAGGCGCACCCACAGCTGAGGCACACCCGCACCCGCGCCGTAACCCCAGACCAGCACCTGGTTCCGCGTTGCAGCCGTGGCCTGGTACCGGAACTGCAGCGAGAGCGTGAAGTCGCCACTGCCCGGATCAATCGTCCGCGTGTAGGGAATGTCCGCGTGGTCGCCGGTGCCGTCCAACAACAGGCCGTCGTTGATGGTCGCGTTCCCCTTGAGGTACGCGTCATTCGCCTCGGGCGTGCTGTCCGGGGTAGAAAGTCCGGCGCCCTGGGCCGGTTGGCTGGACGGTGTTCCGATGGTCGTGCCCGGCAACCCCAACTGGGCCGGGGTGAACCGGGTGAACCGGATCTCGTCGGCGGAGAACGTGGTCCCGCCCTCGTACAGCAGACCGACCTCGCCGCCAGGCAGCTCGGCGAGGTCCGAGTAGCCGGAGCGGTCGTTGGTGACGAGCCCGTTCGGCGCGCTGGCCCAGGTCGTGCCGCGGTCGGTGGAGTAGCGGATCCGCATCTGCTTGCGGTCGTTGGGATCGGCCGGAGCGGAGAAGATCAGGACGTCACCGGGTGTGCTCCGGTAGGTGTTCTTCAGCGCCAGCACCGAACCCTGCACGTTCGGCGTGACCAGCGACGGCACCAACGAGAACTTCGGCATCGTGGTGCCGCCGTCGGTGCTGACCGCCCTCGCCCGGTGGTCGCTGTCGTCGACCTCGTTGCGCGCCCCCGCGTACACCGAGCCGTCCGGCAGCTCGGTCACGACGATCTCACCGGGGCTCAGCACACCGTCCACATAGGAGTTCTCGGTCCTGCTGGCCTGCCAGGTCGCGCCGTGGTCGTCGCTGTAGAGCACGCCGGCCAGCACGACGCCGGTGGCCGGCTTCTGGTGCGCGCCGACGATCAGCCGGCCCGCGTGCGCGCCGTGTTCGAGCTGGATTCCGTGCGCCGGGCCGGTGGCGAACCAGCCGTCGTTGGTACCGTCCATGCTGGCACCCAACGGTTTCGGCGCGGTCCACGTCAGGCCGTCGTCGGTGCTCTCCTGGATCCACGGCAGCCGCTTGCCGGTGGGCGTCGCCTCGTTGGACGTCGTGATCAGCAGGATCTTGCCGGTGGTCCGGTCGATCACCGGCACCGGGTTGCCGCGCGTGAAGGGCGCGAACGGCTCGGTCGGCGTGCCCTGGGCGACGACCCGGATCGGTCCCCAGGTCCGGCCGTCGTTGGTGGAGCGGCGCACCACCAGGTCGATGGCACCGCGGTCGCCGCACGTGGGCGACTTGCGGGCCTCCGCGAACGCCAGCAGCGCACCGGACGCGGTTCTGGACAACACCGGGATCCGGAAACAGCCGTAGCCGTTGGTGCCGCCCCGATACAGCACCTGATGTGCGCCGACGACGCTCACACCGCTGGCACTCGCCACAGCCGGCAGGAAGGGCAGGAGAAGGAGAACAGGTAGGAGAATCCGCAAGAAACGCACTGTCACACCAATCATGACAAAGGCGGGGCCAGGCTTGGCCTGGCCCCGCCTGAACTGTCTGGCCGAGTTACTTCCGTGAGTAGAAGCGCGGAACGCCGTTGATGGTGATGAAGCCGAACATGACGGTCTGACCGGAGGAGTTGAGGAAGCTCATCGTGGTCGGGTCGCTCGACGCGGGGTCGGAGCTCTCGGCACCGCCGATCTTCTCCGGGGCGCCCCACGTGTTGCTGCCGGTCGCGGTCTCGTAGAACCGGTAGATCTCGTCGTTGGTGCCGCGGTACGACACCGCGATCCGGCCGAGGCCCTGGTCCTTCTCCGCCGTGGGCGCACCCGCGATGACACTGGTACCGATGGCCTGCCACTCGGTGGGCCACGCGCCGCTCTGGTCCTGCAGCTTGGTCTGGATCAGGCCGTCGGCCCCGCGCACGAACAGCTGCGGCACGAAACCGGGACGCAGCACCACGTCGGGCTTGCCGTTGAGGCCCTGGCCACCGAGATCGGTCCACGCCGACAGGCCACCGTCGTCGTAGTACTGGATGGTCTTCATCGAACCGCCGCCGGTGACACCGAAGATCCGGACACCGCCCTGCACCTCGACGGTGCGCACGGTGCCGGGCACCAGGTCCTGGTCACCCAGGCTGCGCCAGAACGGAACCGAACCGGTGTGCGCGTACGCCCACAGCCTGCCCGCGCTGTCGGACGCGAACAGCACGACCGTGCCGTTGCCGAGCTTCGCGGCCTCCGGCGGTGCGGCCATCGAGCCGCCCAGGTCCACCCACGGGTCCCAGGTCGCGGTGGCCAGGCCGGTCTGCGTGCGGGACCACACGGAACCGTTCGGCCGCAGGGTGAAGATCTTCATCTGGCCGCTGGGCTGCAGCTGGGTGATGGCGGGCTGTCCGGTGAACGACTGCCCTTCGGACAACACCGTCCAGGTGACGGCGCCCTCGACGTCCACCTGAGTCTGCAGACCCCAGCGGATGTCGCCGCCATCGTCCACATAGGTGTGGTGGAGGTAGCCCGCGGGCGCGGTGTCCGTGGGCGCGGCCATCGTCATGGACATCTTGGAGTCCTGCTCAACCGGCACGGTCGGCACCGGGTCGGCGAACCAGCCCTGCAGGTCCACGATCACGTGCGCGGGCTGGGAGCTGCCGTTGCGAATGCGGATCTTGCCGTCGGTACCCGGCTTGAGCACCATCATGTTGCCGCGCCAGACGTTCGCCTTGAAGTCCATGACGGTCAGCGCGGGCTCGGTCGTGCCCGCCGGCCACGCCTTGAGGTACCCCGCGGCTTCGGGGGTGACGATGATGTTGATCGCCGCACCGGCCACGCCGTCGGTCGCCATCCCGGTGATGCCGCCGACCTGGACGTCCATGACGGCGTTCGCGCCCAGCGCCACGCCGTTGCCCGCGGTCCGGGTGTTGACCAGGCGCTTGGTCAGGTCGCGCAGCCCGGCGCCGGAGTTGGACACCTTGCCGAAGTAGCCCTCGACGTTGACGACCAGGTTGATCGGATCGGGCCCGTTGTTGCGCAACGTCACCTTGCCGTCGGTCGACAGTGCGAGCACCGCGCCGGACTGCGTGGATCCCACCTCGTGGTTGAACACCGCCCGGTTCACCGAAGTCCCCGGTCCCGCCGACACCCAGCCCGCCTTGGTGGCGCTGGGCACCAGCAGGTTCACGAACGCCGCACCCGCGCCGGCCGGAATCACGCCGCCGGTGAGGGTCACCGTGCGCGAACCGCCGGACGGGATCGTGCCGGTCGTGGTGCCGGTGCCGTTGCGGGTGTCGACCACCCTGGTGTGCGCCACCGGGACGAAGCCGCCGCCGGTCGCGCCCTGTGCGCTGGTGAAGTAGCCCTGCACCTCGGCGACCACGTGGGTCTTACCGGCCGCGTTGTAGACGTTCACCTTGCCCTGCGGGCCGAGTTTCACCACGGCGACGTTGGAGATGTCCTCGCCCACGCCCGCCGAGATCATCGTGGTGCCCGGCCGGGCCTGACCGTCCGGCCACAGCACGGCCCACGTCGCCTCGGTCGGGTTGAGCAGCGAGATGCGCATGACCACCGAACCGACGCCGGTGGTGGGCACCGCTCCCCCGGTCACCGTGAACGTGGTCGTGCTGGCCTCGCCACGCTCACCCGTCGCGCCGACGCCGTTGCGGGTGTCGAGCACGATCGGCGACGACGGCACGGGGACGTAGTCGCCGCCCTTGCCCGCCGCGTCGGCGTGCGCGACCGGCGCGCCGACGACCTGCACCACTGTCCCGACCAGACCGGCGACCAGCACGGCCGCCAGCCTGGCTCTCATCTTTCTGAACACGGCGTCACTCTCTCTACTTTGTGTTCTTGATTGGCGCGGGATTTCCCTGGCTGTCGTTGAGCAGCCCGAGGTTGGGCATGCCAAGGGAGTTGCCCCCGGGAGCTCGTGGGTTGTAGAGGACGTTGGGCACGACCTCGTGCCGGTTGATCCCGCCGGGACGGCCGTCCTTGTAGAAGCCCTCGGCGGTCATCTCGAACGCCACCGGAACCGTGCGGTCGCCCGCGTACTGCGGAACCACCTTGTAGTAGACGATCTGGCCGTCTGCGACCGCGTCGGCCGCGCGCTTTTCGAACGCCCGCATGTTGTCCTCGACCCGGCCGTCGCCCCTGACGAAGGTGTTCGCGGCCCGGCTGCAGGTCGCGACGTTCTCGCTCCTGTTCCCCGCACCTCCGAGCACAGCTGCGAGAAGATGACACGAGTTGATCGTCTTGGACGCCGTCACGCCGTAGTTCTGCGATACGTAGTCCTGGGTCCACTTGTAACCCGGACCACGCTTTGCCTTGTTCTCGCCGTGCTTCTTGGTGACACACGCCTCGACACCGGTCGCTCGGTTGCCGTGATCTGCGTCCACCGGCATGTAGTTCGGCGTCGGCAGCGCCTGGCGGCAGTCCCGCCGGTCCCGCTGGTGCTGGTCGGGGATCAGCCGCTGGCGTTCCTGGGTGCCCTCGATCGTTACCACGACAGCCCGGGACGCCGAGGACACGGTGTGCAGGAACTGACCGGCCCGCTTCAGCGCCCGCTGGTAGATCTCGTCCGCGTCGGCCCGTGCGTCGTTGACGACGTCCCGCGCCGTCCCGACCTTCCCGGCCGGTGCCTTCGGTGTGGACGACACCTGTTGGGGCGTCAGCAGGATCGGCTTGGTCGCGCCGGGGTCCACCGCGATCGGCGTGTGCTTGGCCGCGTGTGCGTTGTCGGCACGCGCCTTGTCGGAGATCGCCTTCGCCCTCAGGTAGGCGGCGATCCGCTCGGCCTCGGCGCGGGCCGCGGCGTCGTCCTGCGCGTCGACATCGCCGTCACCATCGGTGTCGTTGCCGGTTTCCGCGTCCGGGAGCGCCCTGGCCCACGGAGAATCGCCGCCACCACCACATTGCTTCGTCCATGCGTGCGTGTCGCAGAACTGCTCGCGCACGGTCGGGTTCTTCGGCAGGTTGAAGAACTTGTCGCACGTCATGCCGTACCGGCCGGTGCACGAGGAGTCGCCCAGCGGCGTCGGCTTGAGCACCTGCCACGCCGCCCAGGCCGGGATCGACGCCCGGCCGATGCCCCACTTCACGCGCTTGCCGATGCCCGACCACCACGACTTCTTGGGAGGCGTGGGGGGCTGCGTCTGACGCGGAGCACACACCTGGTACTTCTTCGGATCACACAGATGGCCGGTGGGATCGGTGTTGGACACCGGGTCTCCGGCGCCGTAGCCGTACCGGTTGGCGTTCACCGCCGAACCACCACTGGTGTCGACGTCGTCCCGGGAGACGAATCCGCCCGTGCCGGGGTCGTACCAGCGTGCGCCCATGTCGACCTGACCGGTCGCCTGGTCGGTCCAGTCGCCCTGGAAGCCGAGCGCGCCGGTGTTGCCGGTCTTCGCGGCCACCTTGCCGAACGGGTCGTACGTGGTCGAGTCCGGCAGCGCGCCGAGCGCGTTGTCGGCGGGGTCGAAACCGCCGACGACATCGCCGTGCGAGTCCGAAAGGGACAGTCGCTTGGTGCCACCGCGGCTGGTCGCCATCAGTTCGTCACGCGGACCGCGGGCGAACGTCTCGGTGCCGTCCGAGACGACCTCGTCGTTCTGGCCCGCGTAGGTGAAGGTCGTGCCGTTGCGGGTGGCCACCCGGTCGAAGCCGTCGTAGGCGTAGGTCTGCGCCCCGTTGGCGATCATCCGGTCGAGCGCGTCGAAGCTGACCTGCTGGGTCTGCGACCCCGTCGTCTTCGACCGCAACGTTCCTCGCGGCGAGTACGCGTAAGTGCTGTCGCCGTCGGACAGAAGCCGGTTCCGCTCGTCGAACGTGGACGACTTCGACCCGATCTTGGTTCGGTTGCCGGCGTCGTCCCACTCGTAGCCGGTGGTCACGCCGCCGACCGTGCTGCTCTTGAGGCGGAGTCCCTTGTCGTAGTCGTAGGTCGTGGTACCGGCACCCGCGACACCCGTCGTGGTCCGGCTGGCGATCGTGTCGGTGAGGTTGTACCCGTACGTCGTCGACGCGACCGTGGCGTTGGCGGAGTTCGTCAGGACGTCCGAGCTCAGTCTGCCGAAGTCGTCGTAGCCGAGGGTGCGCTTGCGGCTCGCGCCGAAGTCGATCGTCTTGACCGCTCCGGTGTTGTCGTAGCCGAACTTCTGGCCCGCGCCGGTGAGGCCGTCGACCACGGTGTCCAGCCGGCCCTTGTCGTAGCCGTACGTCGCGGTTCCGGCGGCGTCCTTGCGGCTGACGACGCTGCCGTCCTCGTCGTATCGGTACTCCGCGACCCCACCGGGACCTGCCGTGGTGAGGAGGTGCCCGCGGTCGTCGTACGTGTAGGTGTTCGTGCCACCCACCGCGCTCACCGACCTGAGCCGGCTGGACAGGTCGTAGCCGTACGTCGTCGTCGCGGTCTGCACCTCGGCACCCGTACCGGTTTCGGACTTGGGCCGGTTCGCCGCGTCGTAGTCCCGTTTGGTGACAACGCCTCCCGGCGCCGTCAGCTGGACGGGGTTGCCGTTCTCGTCGTAGCTCGTCGTCCAGGTCCGGTCCGCGGCACCGGGATGCGCCGAGGTCGGCGGGTCGATCGTGGACTCGGGCAGGCCGAGGGTGTTGTACGTGGTGATCGTCGAGTTGCCGCGGCCGTCGGTGTAGCGGGTCCGGTTGCCGGCCGCGTCCACACCGTACGAGCTGGTGATGGACCTGTTGTCGGCCACCGGTTCCACCTGGTTGACCAGCTGGTTGGCCGAGTTGTAGGTGTAGGTCCGCACGGTCTGGTTCGGGTCCGTGACGGTGATCAGGTTCCCGGCCGGGTCATAGCCGTAGGTCGTGCTCCGCAACGTCGACCCGTCGGCCTTCAGCACGTTGTCCGCGGTCCGCTGACCGAACAGGTCGTAGACCACCTGGGAGGTGCGGCCCTGTGCGTCGACAGCGCGGACGGTGCGTCCGGCGAAGTCGTACCCGTACTGGAACGGCACGCCGTTCGGGTCGACCGACTTGGTGACCTGGTCGAGCGTGTCGAACGTGTAGGTGGTCGTCGCTTGCTTCGGCGAGACCTCGCTGACCACGTTGCCGGCGTCGTCGAAGCCGACCCTGCTGGTGAACGCGCCCGCGACCGGGGTGCGCTCGATCGAGGTGGCCGTCACCTGGCGGTCGAGGTCGTCGTAGGTGGCCTCGGTCCTGATCCCGGTCGCGTCCACAATGGACATGACCTGCCCGGACCGGGTGTAGCCGAACGTCGTGACGGCACGCTCGTCGTTGGTCGCAGCAGGGGTGTCGACCTTCGCGACCCGGTTCAGCTGGTCGTAGGTGGTCCGCGTGATGTTGCCGCGCGGGTCCTTCATCTCGACGATGTTGCTGTTGCCGTCGTACTTGGTGAAGGTCGTCGGCGTGGCGGCCTGCGTCGCACCGGGTGCCCGGTAGGACGGCTTGACCGAGCTCGTCGTCCGGCCGTTGCGGTCGTAGGTCGTGCGCGAGATGTTGCCCAGCTCGTCCTTGTAGTCGGTGATCTCGCCGAACGTGTTGTACCCGGTCGTCGCGGTCGGCGTGACCGTGCTCGCCGGCTGGCCGCCGCTCTCCACGGACAGCGGTGCCGCGGTCGAGGTGATCAACTGGCCGATTTCGTCGTAGGTCAGCCGTGCGGTGAACGCGTTCGGGTCGGCCCCGGTGACGTTGCCGCGGGGGTTGACGGTCGACGTTGCCAGCCCTCGCTGGTCGTACCTCGTCTTGGTGACCCTGGAAACCGTGCCGTTGGCGACGCTCTCCTGGACGAGGTTGTCGGCGTCGTCGTAGTCGTAGGTCACCTGCTCCTGGTTGTTGCCGGTGACCCAGGGGACGTTCGACGGCTTGCCGGTGGTCGTGACGGTCTTGACGTTCCCGTTGCCGTCGTAGGTGAACGACGTGCTGCGCATCAGGCCGTTCGGGTCCACTGTGGACGTCAGGACGCGGCCCAGCCTGTCGTAGGTGCTGGCCTTGACGGTCTTGCCGTTGTTCCTGGCCTGCTTGATCGGGTTGCCGGCGGCGTCGTAGGTGTTGTCCTCCAGCACGTAGTCACGGGTGGTGCCGTCCGGGTTGCGGAACTTCTTGAGCACGGCCTTGGAGAGCAGGCCGTCGTCGAAGTACTGGAACTCCGTGCGTCGCCCCATCGCGTCGGTCTCGCTGGCGAGCCGGCCCGCGAAGTCGTAGCTGAACGCCTTGAGCACCAGGTGGTCACCGGTCGACGGAGCGGGAGTGCCTTCCGGGTCACTGCGCCAGTCCCGCAGCCGGACCTCGGCGAGCGCGTTGCGCGCGGTGTACGCGTAGTCGTACCGGTTGCCGTTCGGGTCCGTCGTGGACGTGATGTTGCCGAAGGCGTCGTAGTCGAAGGTGGTCCGGCCGCCTTCCGGGTCCGTGGTGGTGATCGCACGGCCGTGGTCGTCGAAGGTCGACGAGGTGGTGCGGATCTCGTCGTTGCCCAGTGCGTCGGCCTCCTCGACCGACACGACGTTGCCGTCCGGGTCGTAGGTGTTGATGATCCGCTTCTGGTGCTTGACGTTCGTGACCGCGTTCGTGGTGCCCGGCAAGGTCGTGGTGCGCAACCGGGACATGCCGTCGTAGCTGTAGGTGGTCACCACACCGGCGGGGTAGCTGTCGGAGATGTCCTTCTTGGAGATCATCCGGCCGATCGAGTCGTAGGTGTACTCGGTCGAGCGCCCGGACGGCTCGGTCACCCGCGCCAGGTCGCCGTTGGCGAAGTAGTTGTACTTCGTGATCTTGCCGCGGGCGTTGGTGACCGAGTCGACGAGCCCGGCGGGCTGGGTACCACCGCCGACCGCGCCTTCACTGCCCGTCGTGTACCGGTACGAGGTCTGCGCTCCGTCAGGCGTCGTCTGCGTCGCGAGCTGACCGCTCGAGTGGTACGTGTACTGGGTCCGGTAGGTGGTGTCCGTCGCGCTCGCCGAACGCGCGTCCCTGCTCTCGGTCGGCAGGTTGTTGCGCGGGTCGTAGAGGTTGGTGACCGTTGCCGGGTAGGACTTGTACGACGTCTGGCACTGGTTGGCGTCGGTGTCGCGGCAGGTCTTCGTCGAGGTGACGTTGCCGCGGGCGTCGTACGTCATCGTGGTCGGGTTGCCGTTCTCGTCCCGGACCGTGGTGAGCACGCCGTCGTCGTTGTACTCGAACGTGCGGATGCTGACACCGTCCACTCCGTACCGGACGAACACGGGTCCGCCGGAGTCGTCGGGGATGACGGTGCAGAACGCCGGGTCGTTGGCGTCCGGCTGGGTGCACTGCCGCACGGGAGCCGGCGGGGTCTCGGTGGGCTCGCCCGGCTTGTCCTCCGGCCGTGCCTCCATGCCCAGCGGCTGGCCGAGGCGCAGCAGTTGCCCGCTGATCGCGTCGAACTCGTACAGGCTGGTGCGGTTGCCCGGGTCGAGCACCTCGACGCTGCGGCGCAGGTCGGTGTCGCCGCCGTAAACCGTTGGGGCGCCGACCTTCCACACACCGCCGTTCTCGTCGGTGTACTGCTTGACGCGGTCACGCCCGACGTCGTACGTGGCGAGTGCGTCGACCCGGCCACTGGGCAGGGTGACCTTGCTCAGCAGGTCGGCCTGCGCGGTCGCGGCCTTGTAGTGGGCCAGGACCGAGGCCGGGCCGAGCGGGCCGGAGTAGATCGCGACCTCGTCGATCAGGCCGTCGTAGGACCGCTGGGCCGTCGTGCCCCACTCGGGCCACGAGCCGGGAGTGCTCGCGTAGGCGGCACCGATCTGGTTGAACGTCAGCAGGGTGTGGTCGATCGTCTTGCCGGTCAGCTCACCGACCTTCACCCCGTCCAGGTACAGCGTCTGGGTCGACCCCATCGACGACAGCACCACGTGGTGCCACTTCCCCACCTCGTTGACCGGGGTGGACGTGGTGATCGGGTTGATCGAGCCGGTCCCGAACTGGCCGCGCAGCTTGCCGTCCCTGCCGACGTACAGCACCGGGACACCGGTGGTGCTCGCCGAGCCCAGCGCCTTGTCCTGGTAGCCGATCAGCGGACCGCCGGAGCCGGTGATCGAGTTCTTGAACCACAGCTCGATCGCGCCGTCCCTGCTCTTCTTCACCGTGCCCTTGGGCAGGTCCACTGTGGACGTCGTGCCGTTGAAGGACGCGGCGGTGTCGGTCGTGCCGGCGAACTGGCCGGCGGCGCCCAGGGTGACGTTCTTGTAGGTGCCGGTGTCCTTGCCGAGGTTGACCGCGACCTCGCTCGCCGCCGCGGTGCCCTCGTCCTCACCCAGCCGCCAGTACGACTCCGGCCGCGAGTCGAGCACGGAGCTGCGGTAGTGCGAACCGGCGCCGTACTCGTAGTTCGTGCAGCCCGGCGTCGGTCCGCACACCTTGTTCAGCAGGTCGCCGGTGTAGCTGTAGGACCAGCTCAGCGCGGCGCCGTCGACCGGGTCGGTGTCGACCTTGGTGACGTGGTTGCCGGTCCAGGTGAAGGTGAGCGACCGCCCGGCGGTGTTGGTCTGGCTGTTGGCCACCTGCGCCTTGCGGAGCTTGCCGTCCTGGTAGGTCAGCACGACCGACCGGTTGGACACGTCGGTGATCTTCGACAGCTTGCCTGTCAGCGCGAACTGGTAGGTCGTGCCGGACTTGTCCAGCAGCTTCCACGACGTGGCGTCCTGCGTCAGCGAGGCAGTCCGGCCGCCCGGCGCGACATAGGTTCCGTTGGCGTTGCGTCCGAATCGGACGGTCTGCCCGTCCGGGTAGGTCACGACGACGCTGCCGGAGCCGTCGTCGTCGGGCACGACCTTCATGTCGAAGACGGTGGTCCAGCCCGCGCCGAACAGACCGTCCCTGCGCGGGTCGATGCTGTTGTACGTCCTGGCCACCGACAACTGCGGCCCGGCCGTGCCCACGGTCGCGTCGACCGCGGAGGTGGTGAAGTTGCCGGTCTGCGGGTCGAAGTCCTGCTCCTGCATGCCGTTGGGGGAAGACGACACACGAGCGGTGATCTCGGGCTGCGGCACGTTCGCGAGCAGCACCGAGTACGGCGACGGCACCTCGGTGGTGGCGTCCTTCACGAACGCGCGCCACATGTACGCCTTGGTCCAGCTGAGCGTGCCGGAGGGAACCGGCCAAGCGGTCTTTGTCCCGTAACCGGAGTTCGTGCAGTTGATCGGCTTGCCGGCCGCGTCCCGTTCGCAGATCTCGAACTTGAACTGCAGCGTCGAGCTCGGCGGCGCGTCGACGTCCAGCGCTCTGGCCCACAGCTGCGGGGTCAGCGTCGGCGCCTGGTATCCGTTGGGCGGGAACAGTTCCTGCAGCACCGGCGGGATGTCGAAGACCTGCAGCACGATCCGGCCGGGCGGGACCTGGTGGTCGGTGAACACCGGTCCGCCGGTCTTGACCATGGTGAAGTCGAGGAAGTACTTGCCCGGCGGCATCGCTTTGATGGTCGCGTCGAGCGTCACCTTGCCGTTGCGCTGAACCGTGGTGGTCAGGTTCGCCGCGCGCTGCTGCCCGAACGCACTGCCGTCGGCCTTGTACGCGCGGTACGCCAGGTAGTAGTCACCGGGAGCCCAGGCCGCGGCGCTCTTGTTGGTGACCTGGATCTTGACCTTGCCGTTCTGGTTCTGCAGCACCGGCGGGTTCGGCCGCGGGTCGGTCAGCTTGTAGGTCGCGTTGTACGGGCTGTGCGTGACGTAGAGCTTCGGCGGGTTCGCGGTGCCGCGGTCGGTGAACTTCTTGGCACCGGCGCCGCGGATCGACAGGCCGAAGTTGGACTGCTCCCCGTTCACCCAGCGCTGCACCAGATCGCGGCCCGCGCCCCCGAGGTTGAACAGCTCGCCGGCGCGAGGGCAGGCCGACGACGACTGTCCGAACGCGATGTAGCCGTGCGCGAACGACTTGCTGGCCAACGCACCGCCGACCGCCGGCCCCGGATACGTCCCTGAGCCCGACGACCAGTTCTCCGTCACCGGATGAATGCTGACCGGGCGCGGCTGACAGGACTCGGCCTCGAAGTTCACCAGCCACAGCTGGGCACCGAAGATCGTGTGGTACTGCAACCGGTTGACCAGGTCGCCGAACTTGATGTACGCGTTGGCGTTCGCCCCGATCGCGAGCTCACCGGAACCGGCCGATCCCGCGGTCATGCTGGCGTCCGCCGATCCACTGCTCACCGGCAGTGCGACGGTGGGGTCGACCGCGACCGGGAACGCGCGGCTCGGATCCTTCAGCCAGGCGGCGTCTGCGGTCAGTTCGAGCGCGCCCTGCACCAGCCGGTAGGACACGGCCTTCGACACCGCTCCCTTGGCGTCGACCATGTCACCGGCCGGGATGACCGCGCGCGGCGCGCCCTTCTCGTCCTTGAAGACGACCTGGCCGTTGTCGATCTGCGGCGTAAGCCCCTTGAGGCGCAACGGGAACATGAAGCTCGTCGGTGCATTGGGCCCGGCCAGCACAAGGGTTTCCTTGACTCCGCCCGGCCTGGATTCGAGTTTGAGATCTACGTTGGGCGCAACCTGCGGGTACACGATCGTGGCGCCGTCGACCTTCGGCGTGGACGCTGCGGCACCAGCCAGCGCGTACGACACGGAATGATCGTTGTCGACGGTCAGCGTGACCAGATCGGGCGCGTCGGCCTTCTGCGCGAAGCGCATGCCCACTTCGTCCGCCGCGTTTCGCCACCCGTTGCCCTGGTCGTCCACCAGGTTCGGGTCGATCGGCGTCCAGGCGCCGTCCTTGCCGCGGAAGTTGAGCTTGGAGGAGGAGAACTCGGTCGTCTCCGTGCCATCGGGGTTGCGGTAGACCCGTTCGTACTCCGAGCGCCTGTTCGGCTGCTCCTCGCTGGCCTTCTCGTCGAACCCCGTGACTTCGGTTCGCGGTGGCTCAGCTTCGGTGATCGTGTTGTCGACCTGCTGATCCCAGGTCTGCTTGGGGTAACGACTCCGCACGCTGGCGGGCAGCGTCCGGTTCTCCGGTCTGCCCTCGAAATGTCTGGCCCCGCCATCGGCTGAGCCCCACACCTGCCCAGGCCCGTGCAAGGCCGCGTACGCGTTCCACTGCCCGCCCGTGACCGAGTCACCGGTGGTCGCCGTCATCACCATGAGGACCGCGAAGCCGCCTGCGGCGACTTTCACGAATCCACTGGGCAACAAGAAGAAGAAGAAGCCGAAAATGCCAGCCTTGCGTCTGCGCACGTGGTCCCCTCGGATGAACACGAACACTCCGATGACTTCTCTGGCGGTCCGGAGCCCTGCGGCGGGCGCGCCGCAGGGCTCCGGGCCCTCACCACCAGCCGGAGCAGCGGCGAGTGAGGCTGTCGCAGAGGCGGAACGAGATCTTGCTGACGTCGCTGTAGCTGCCCGAGTAGGACGAGTTCTTCACGACCCCGTCCTCACGCCGCTGCAGGTACGTGTGCGACGGCAAGTCCGACGGCCCGTTGGTCCACCACTTGCCGTCGTAGTCGTTGCCGTCCCACACCCACGACTTGCACAGCGGCAGGTCGCCGCCTTCCGGCCCCTGCAAATCGCCGCACTGCTGAGCAGCCGACGCGGGCGAGGCAAGCAGAATGCCCGCACTCGCGATGGTGGCGACCGTGATTCCAATCTTCCTGACAGCGCCGAGAAGCACGACGAATCCCCATTTTTGCCGGGCGACACGAATCATCGACTGTCCCCAGTTCCATGATCGTCGCAGGTCAGGCGACCCGCGCCGCCAACGTAGAAACCGCCGCTGACACTTCGCTGACAGGTGACAGCCGTCACATCAACCGGTCGGAAACAACCTTAATGTTGAGTGACCAAAATGAAAACAACCCGCAAACACAAAATGACGAGCGCTCTTTGTGAGCGCTCGTCAGCTTTTGTCTCAGCGGCTGTGCTAGGCCTCCCTGCGGCGCTGCCGGCGCTGCTGCAGCTCAACCCCCAGGCACCGCCCCATGAGCCCGCCGAACAGCCCGGCCGCGAGACCACCCGCCAGGGCGGCCGGCAGCACGTCGACGACCACAGCCGGAATCGCTCCCGCCACCAGTGCCGCGGAGATCCCACCGATGCCGCCTGCCTTGGCGCTGCTCATCGGCTCACGCCGCGGCGGCTCGAAGTCGAAGTCCTCGTCGAACTCCTCGTCGAAGTCGTCAGCGAAGTCGTCAGCGTCTTCGAAAGCATCGACCGGCGAGTCCACCTCGGACTGCCAGACCTCCTCCGGCAGCACCACGTAGTAGGAGTCGTAGGACGGCTCGGTGTCTTCGGCGAACTCGTCCTCCACCGCGGCGGACCCGTACTCGTCGAACGACAGTCGCTTCGTGGGCATGCCGCTCACCCGCTGTGCGCCGACGCCGACACCGAGATGGTGACCTTCTGGCCGGACTTGGTCTTGCTGGTGTGCACCTTCAGCCGCTTCTCCATGTCCGGTGAGGTCTTCACCGTCAGCACGGGCTCGACCGGCGGCTTGGGCTTCGGCTTCGCCTTCTTCTCCTCCTTCTTCTGCTGCTGGACCTTCTTGACCTCGCTCTTCTTCTTCTCGTAGTCCTTCTTCGCCTCGTCCAGCTGCTTCTCTGCGTGCTTGACCTTCTTCTTCGCCTCGGTGGCCTCGGACTTCGCCTTCTTCAGCGCCTCATCCGTCGGCGAGGGCTTCTTGACGGGCTTCGCGGGCGCCGAGGGTGACGCGTGCACGGCGACCGAGCCCTGCCCCGCCCGGCTGACCTGCACCTGGGCGCTCGAGACGGACGACGGCCCCGCGTCCGCAGGTGGCGTCTCGACCTTGACGGCGGCCACGACCGGTCGCTGCACCACCTGCTTCTGCACCACCGGCGGCACAACACGCTGCTGCACGACGGGCTGCGGAACCGCCGGCTCCGCCTGTACAACGGGCTCCACAACCGGTTCCGCAACGGGGGCCGCCTGCGCAACGGGCTTCGGCGCCGGGGCCGGTGCGGGCGTCGTCGGCTTGGGCGTGACGGGCGCCGACTGCGCCGCCGGCTTGTGCTCCGGCTTCTTGTCGTCCTCCCCCGCGAGCGCGCCCACCGCCGACGCCCCGAGCGCGGCCGTCATCAGTCCCGCGACGCCGTACAGCGCCGCACGCTTCAGGTTGCTGCCCGACTCTTCCATGACTCCCTCGTTTCGGTAGATGCCTGACGAGGACGGTCACACCGGCCGGTGCAGAAGGGGTGCAACGCGAATGAACCGCTCCTGCACACCCCTGCTTTAGCGTCGCCAAGGCAATGAGGTGAGGGAGGTGACGGAAATGCTGTTCCGCGTGCTGGGACCGCTCGAAGTCGTCCACGTGGACGGCCGCAAGGCCGACATCCCGGCCGGGACGTCGGAACACGTCCTGACGGCGTTGTTGTTGCGCCCCAACAACTGGGTGAGCGCAGAGAACCTCGCCGAGGCCGTGTGGCCGGACCGGACCTCCTCCTCTCCGGCCGAGGAGCTGTGGCCGCACGTGCACGACCTGTGCCGGCGCACACCGCTGTTCGGCGAGACGTCGGCACGAATCGAGAGCATGGGCGGCAAGTACCGGCTCAACATCGCCGAGGGCGAGCTGGACAGCATCGTCTTCGAGCGGCTGGTCCACAACGGACGGACGCTGCTGCCCACCGACCCGGAGATGGCCGCCCGCTGCTTCCGCGCCGCGGCCGGCCTGTGGCGCGGCACGCCGTTCGCGGCGCTGAACACCTACCACAGCCGGGCGGAAACGGACCGGCTGACGCGGTTGCGGTGGGCAGCGTTGGACCACCTCGTGGACGCAATGATGGCGTTGGACCACACCGCCGGCTCGGTGACGCTGCTGCAGGCGCTCACCGCGGAGGACCCGAAACGCGAACGCACCTGGCTGCGTCTGGTCGAGGTGCTGACCCACGCCGGCCGGTCGATCGAGGCCGCGGCGGCATCGCGCAACGCAGCCCGCGTGGCACAGAGGAGCGCGTGATGAGCGACGACTTCGACCTCATCGGCACCGGCCCCGTGGCAACGGTCTACGGCGGCATGTACCTGGCGCTCAAGGCTTATCCGCCGGTGGACGAGCGGGTGCTCGACGCGTTCGACCGCGAACAGGCGGCGCTGGCCGCGGTGCGCGACGAGGCGCCGATCCTGCCGGTCGACGAGGTGGTGCGGCTGGGCGACGGCAATCCCGCGCTGCAGATGGAACTGTGCTCGGCCTCGCTGGCCGGACTGGTGAACGACAGCGGCGCGCTGCTCCCGCCCGACGCACTGGCGGTGGGTCACGCGGTCGCCACGGCCGTCGCCGCGGCACACGGTGCCGGTGTCGTCCACGGTGGACTGACGCCGAACAACGTGCTGTTCCACCCGTCCGGCGCGCCGGTGGTGGCCGACTTCGGCACCGCCCTGCGCCGCGCGTTCCGGCCGGCCGCGACCGAGTACACCGCACCGGAAACCCGGCGCGACGGCACGATGGACGAACGGTCCGACCTGTACGGGATCGGCGGTGTGCTGCACCTCGCCCTCACGGGTCTCCCTCCCGGCGCTGGCGAGCTGGAGGGCCCGGCCGAGCTGGTGAAGCTGGTGCGCCGCCTGCTCGCCGAGGACCCGGCGGACCGCCCGTCGACGGCGGGCGTCGTCGTCCGGCAGCTCGCCGAAATGCTGGAACCCCAACCAGAACCCGCCGAGCCCGAGACCGAACCCGAGACCGAGGACGTTCCCGAGAAGCGCAGGCATCTTCGCGCCAGGACCGTGGTCATCGGCATCGCCGCCACCGTCACCGCGCTCGTCACCGTGCCGAACCTCGTCCACGACCAGCCGGCCACCCCGCGCTCGGCAGCGTCCACGGCGTCCACCACCACGAGCCCGGCGAACCCGGTGACCCTCAACGATCCGGTCGACGGCGGCACCCATGTCGACCTGGCCTGGCAGGCCCCGGACGGTCTCACGTTCGCCGTCGTCGTGGCGGCCGAGAACCAGAAACCGCAGGTGCTCATGGCCCGCAACCGCTCGCTGCGCGTCCCGGTGGAGGCCGCTGGCAAGTACTGCTTCCTCGTCCAGGCCACCGATGGAGCAAACGTGCTGGAAACCCCGCCCAAGCCGATCCGCGGGGCGACCTGCAAGAACTGACGGTGTCATCAAATCCTCATGGTCCCCCTGTGACAGTTCGAACTGTGACGGAGACCGGGGGTGCGAAGATGCTGTTCCGCGTGCTGGGGCCGCTGGAGACGCGAGTGCTGGACGAGAACCGGCGGGTGGCGCGCAAGCCCGCCGCACTGCTGGCGACGCTGCTGTTGCACAGGGGCGAGTGGGTCGACTGCAACCGGCTGATCGAGGCGATCTGGCCCGACCGGGTGCCGCCGCGCTCGGCGCTGTCGAACATCAAGAGCTACGTCTGGCAGATCCGCCACGACCTGCTCCCGGAGAACGGCCCGCGAGTCGAGGCGCGGACGGGCGCGTACCGGCTCTGCGCGGAGGCCGACGAGGTGGACGTCGAGTGCTTCCGGCAACGCACCGCCGAGGCGCGAACGGCCATGGCGCAAGGAGATGCGCAGAAAGCAGTGCACCTCCTGGAGACCGCGGCGGCGCTGTGGCGCGGCACGCCGTTCGGCGAACTGCCGGACGAGGTCATCGCACCGGTGGTGGCGGAGCTGGAGGAACTGCGCTGGGAGGTCCGCGAGACGCTGGCCGACGCGTTGCTCGCCGTGCGGCGCCATCGCGAGGCGATCGCCCTGCTGCGCGACCTGACCGCGGCGGACCCGTTGCGCGAAGGACCGTGGGCCCGGCTGGTGCTGGCCCTGGTCCGCACGGGCCGCCGCAGCGAGGCGTTGGCGACGTACGACGACGCACGGCGGGTGCTCGCCGACGAGCTGGGAGTCGATCCCGGTCGAGCTCTCGCGGAAGCCCACCGGCACGCCCTCGCAGAAGAGCCCGCCACCCAACGCGTCCGCAGCGACCTGCCCAGGGACGTGCCCGACTTCACCGGACGCACCAACGAAATGGCGAGGCTGACCGAGCTGAGCCGGTCGTCCGCGACCAGCGTGCCGGTGGTCGTGCTCGACGGGGTGCCAGGCGTCGGGAAGACCGCGTTCGCGGTGCACGCCGCCCACCGGATCGCCGGGGCGTTTCCGGACGGCCAGCTGTTCGTGGACCTCGCACCCGACGGTGAACCACTCGGTGCGGACGTGCTGCTGGCCCGGCTGCTGCGAGCCGCCGGCGTGCGCGACATCCCGGACACCGTCGCGGAACGAGCGGCGGCCTGGCGTGCCCACCTGGCCGGACGACGGATGCTGCTGGTGCTGGACGGCGCGGCGAGCAGCGACCAGGTCCGCCCGCTGCTGCCCGGCCGCCCCGGCTGCCTGGTCGTGATCACCGCTCGCACCCGTGTCCTCCGCCTGGACGCGATCGAGCCGATGACGTTGACACCGCTGCCCGCGGCACAGACCGCCACGTTGTTCGGAGCTGTGGCGTCCGCCGACGTCGTCCGCGAAGTAGTCCGCCGCACGGGCGGTCTGCCCGCCGCCGTCCGCGCGGCCACGGCCCTGTTCCACGCGTGTCCACAGTGGACTCCGAAGCAGTTCGCCGCCCGTCTCGGGGAGCTGCACGCGATCACCGCCAGGCCGGATGGCGGTCTGGACGCCCGAGCGATCGATCGCGCCCTGGAGCAACTGGCCGACCACGTGACACCGGCACTGCGCGAACTCACCGCAGTCTGACCAGTCAACTGCAGCGGTAGCCGACACCGCGCACGGTCTGCACCACGGCAGGAGGACCGAGTTTCTGCCGCAGCGCGGTGATGACGACGTCCAGCACGTTCGACGCCGGCCGCACCTCCGCGTCCCACGCCGCCGCGATCAGGTCGTCGCGGCGCACCGGTCGTCCGCCCGCGGCCACCAGGCGTTCCAGCACCACGAACTCCTTGACCGTCAACCGAAGCGCCCGCCCTGCGCGCGTGGCGGTGCGCCGGCCGAGATCCAGTTCCACGTCGCCGTGGCGCAGCACCGGCGGTGGCGCGACCGCGTTCAGCCGGCACAGGCTGCGCACCCGTGCGATGAGCTCCGGCATGGCGAACGGCTTGACCAGGTAGTCGTCGCCGTAGGGCAGGCCCTCGACCGGGTTGTCGATGCCGGTCAGGAACAGCACCGGCGCCCCGCAACCGTCCTGCCGGCGTTGCTTCACGTAGTCCAGCGCGTCCCCGGACGGCAGGACGCGATCGAAGATCACGCAGTCGTACGTGTTCACGAACAGCGCTTCGTCGGCCTCCGGCAGGTCGGAGGCGGCGTCGACGGCGAAACCCGCGCCACGCAACGAGGTTTCCACCGCGAGCCGGGTGTCCTCGTCGTCTTCGGTCAGCAGGACGCGCACGATCAGCCGACGCGGTCGAGCAACCAGCCGCGGTCGGCTGCCTTGGCCCCTGCCTGGAACCGGCTGCGCGCACCGAGCCGGTCCATCAGCTGGGACACCGTGCGGCGCACCGTGCGGACGGAGATGTTGAGCTTCGCCGCGGCCGCCTCGTCGGTGCAGCCCGCGAACAGCAGCATGAGCAGCTCGCGTTCCCGGTCCGTCACCTCCCCGGCGGACGTCTCGACCGGCGCGGTGAACGGCACCGCGGCCTGCCACATGCGCCCGAACAGCTCGACCGCGGTCGTGACGACGCTGGCCAGCTCGAACGCGGCGACCGAGTCGCGTTCGGCGGGCAGCACGGTCAGCGCGCGGTCGACGATCAGCGCGTCCAGGGGAACCTTCGGCAGGGTCCTGACCTCCGCCCCGGCCAGCGCCAAAGCGCCCAGCCGAGCGGAGACACCGTGCGCGGTGCGGGCGCGGTCGGGCACGAGGACCCGGTAGCGCACACCTCGGCGCAGGTTGTCGTGGTCGACCTGACCGAACAGCGCCGACCGACTCGCCAACGACCTGGCGATCATCACCTCGCTGCTGGCCGACGCCACTTTCGCTGCCACCCCAACGACACTCATCACGCACTCCTCAAGCGGCCGATGGGGACCGCACGCCCGGCCAGTTCCCGCATGAGCGGGTGACTGCGGTAACGGCTGGTCGCCGGTGTGTCCAGCAGATGCTGGTCGACGAGTTCCTCCAGCAGCGCACGGGCTTCCTCCCAGCAGACGCCGAGGTGGTCCGCCGCCAGCGCGCAGTCGAACTCCTGGGGCAGCGCACCGATCGCGCGGAACGCCCGCTGCACCGCAGCACCATGGAGGTGAGACGTGAGCCCCTCCGACAACCGTCCCGGTTCAGCGCACCAGGACACCAGTTCCGCAGAGGTCCACAAAGGACGACTGGCCAGCCGTGCGGCTGCGGCGAGCAGCGCGCTGGGCAGGCCGCCACAAGCCGACACGACGGCAGCGGGCGCCGCCCGGTCACCGGCCGCGCGCCACAGCAGCACCGCGGACTCCGCGCGGCACAACGGTTTCAACGAGATCCGCGTCTCACCGGGCAGGCGCCACCCGCGCTGCCGCGTCGTGATCAGCACGGCGCTGTGGCCGTCGCCGGGCAGCAGTGGCAGCACCTGTCGCGCGTCACCGGCGTCGTCGAGCACGAGCAGCACCCGTCGCCAGGCCAGCTCCGACCGCCACAGCGCACCCAGTTCGTCCACATCCGCGGGAACACCGGAAACCCCGAGCCCGCGCAGCATCCTGGCCAGCGCGTCGCCAACGGAGACCGCACCCGCGCGCAGGTTCACGAACAGCTGCCCGTCAGGGAAATCGCTGGCCAACTGGTGCGCCGCGTGCACGGCGAACGCCGTCTTGCCGACACCGCTCATCCCGTCGACCACCACGAGCGCACCCCGCCGCGCCAGGGCGAGCTCCTGAGTCCTGCCAACGAAAACCGGCACGTCGCGAGGCAGCTCCCGGCGGGGACGCGCCGCACCGTCGGCGAGCGCGCCGGCCAGCTCGGGACCGGGTTCCACACCGAGCTCGGCGGCGAGCACCGCCCGCGCGGCACGGTGGGCCGCGACCGCCTCACCACGCCGGCCCGCCGCGTTCAGCGTCCGCACGAGCAGCGTCCAGGCGTTCTCGCGCAACGGATCCTGCCTGGTCAGCTCGCGCAAGGTGGTGATCGCCTCGCTGCGCCTGCCGGACGCGAGCTGCACCTCGGCGAGGCTCTCCTCGATGTCCTGGCGCAGTTCGTCCAGCCGACCGGCGGCCGCGCACGCCTCGTCCAGCGCCAAGCCCTCGAACGGCCTGCCCCGCCACAACGCGAGCGCGTCCTCCAGCAGTCCGGCCGCCGTCAGGTGGTCACCGGCCTCGATCGCGGCCCGTGCGGTCGCCGCCAGCTCGGCGGCCCGGTCGGAGTCGAGCTCGCCCCGGCCGACCCGCAGCCGGTACGCGCCGGGACGGGCCTCGATGCGGTTCCCGGCGCCGAACGGCGGCAGCGCGCGCCGCAACTGGGACACGTACGTCTTCAGGTTCGCCTTCGCCGCCGCGGGCGCGGCATGTTCCTGCCACGTCGCGCTGACGAGGTCTTCTGTGCGCACCCAGCGGTTAGGGTGCAGGAGAAGCACCCCCAGCACCGTCCCGGCCTTGCGGGTGCCGAGATCGACGACCGCACCGGCGGAGGAGTGCGTCTCGAGTGGGCCGAGCACGTGGAAGATCATCGAATTGCACCCCTCTTCGTCACCACAAGAGCATTTGACGACACTGCCGCCGGGAGGGGTCCCGGCGCGCGTGCTGATCGTGGAGGACTACGAGGACACGCGCGTCGCACTCGTCGTCGAGCTGGAGGCTGCGGGCTTCCACGTCGACGACGTGGCGGACATCGCGGGCGCCGACCGAGCGCTGACCGGCACCGACTACGACTGCGTGGTGTTCGACCGGCTGTTGCCCGACGGCGACTCGATCACGTACGTGCACCGCAGGCGCAAGGAGGGCTGGGCCACGCCGGTGTTGTTCCTGACCCAGCTGGACAGCGTCACCGACCGGGTGGCCGGGTTCGACCACGGCGGTGACGACTACGTGGTCAAGCCGTGCGACCTGGCCGTGGTGACCGCGCGCGTCCAGGCGCTGTGCCGCAGGGCCGGCCGTGCTCGCCCGTCCGTGCTGCGCCACGCGGACCTCGAGGTCGACTGCGCGCGCCGGGAGACGCGCCGGGCCGGGGTGCTGCTCACCCTGAGCCACAAGGAGTTCGCCGTGCTCGAACACCTCGTCGCGCGGGCGGGCACGACCGTGACCAGGGCGGAGTTGATCGAGCACTGCTGGGACACCAGCACCGACCCGATGTCCAACGTCGTCGACAAGGTCGTCAAACGACTGCGGCAGAAGCTGCTCGAACCGGAGCTGATCCACACCGTGCGCGGTGTCGGGTTCCGCCTGGAGAGCCAGCGGTGACAACCGGGGCCGCGGCGCGGCTGCGCGGACTGAGGTGGCTGCTCACCGGACTCTTCACCGCGTTGAACGCGGCCGGGGTGCTGCTCGTCGCGTGGCTCATGCTCGACCTCGACGAGCAGAAGGGCGAACAGGCGCTCGACGCCGACCTGCGCAGGGTTCCCCCGCTGGTGGTGCGGCAGCTGGCGTTCACGGGCGACAAGCTCAACACGAGCGCGCTCTTCGGTGACTCGATCACGGTCGAGTGCCCGCAGTTCGCCGTGCTCCCCGCCGGCGACGGACGGTTCGACCCGTATCTGAGCGGTGCGCCCTGTGTGGACGTCGATCTGGCCGTGCTGAGCGAACTTGCCGCTGACGCGGTGCATGCGCGTGTGCCGCAGAGCGCCTATGTGCGCGCGGTGGACGGCAAACTCGTCCGGGTCTACGCACAGCCGTTCATCAGTGCGAACGGCCCGTACGTCGGCGCGGTCGTCGCACACGTTGACGCGCAACAGGAAAAAGACCGCCACGACCGGCGTGTGCTGCTCGTGGCACTGGGCTGCGTGATCCTCATCGGCGCACTCGGCGGCACCGGCCACGTCCTCTCCAAGCTCGCGATCAGGCCCGCGGCCATCGCGCTCGAACAGCACGAGGAGATGCTCAACGGAATCGCGCACGACCTGAGGAGGCCGGTCACCGGGCTGCGTGCGCTCGCGGACACCGCGATGCGCAATCCGGGGAGCATGGGCAAGGTGTTGCCGCGCATCGTGCGGCTGGCCAAGCGGATGGGCGGGATCGTCGGCACGCAGCTGATGCACGCCAAGTTCGAGGCCGGCGTGCAGCAGCTCGCCATCCAGTCGGTGCAGCTCGACCAGCTAGTCTCCGCCGTCGTCGAGGACATCCCCGCGGACGGCGCCCGCATCACCTTCACCGCCGCGCCGACGAGGGTGGACGCCGATCCGGACATGATCGGTCGCGCGGTCGAGAACCTGATCGGCAACGCCATCCAGCACGGCCACCTGCCGGACGCCGCCGCCGTCGTGCACGTCAGCGTCGGCAACGGCCGGGTCGTGGTCGCCGACGAGGGACCGGGGCTGGATCCCGCGGCCGCGCAGCAGGCGCTCCAGCGGTTCAGCAGCACCGGTGGGTCGACGGGGCTGGGCCTCTACCTGGTGCAACGGATCGTGCACGCGCACGGCGGCACGCTCGGGATCTACCGGTCCGCGACCGGCGGGGCGATCTTCGAGATCGCGTTTTCGTGAATGTACCGATGCCGAATGTTTTGTGTACCGGCGTCAATAACCTTCGCCGTGTGAGTGAGCGCAAGCACTCCCGCTGGCCACTGCTGGGCCTCGTCATCGCCGTCGTCGCCACCGCGACGCTGGTGCTGACGGGTGCCGCGAAGCAGGTGCCCGGCCTCGAGTTCATCCCGTCCGGGCACTGGATCGCGAACCCCGACCTCGGTCTGGTGGTCCGCGTGGACGGCGGGACCAAGAAGCCCGACGCGCAGGTGTCCGTGCCCGTCACGCCCGGCAGCCAGGTCGTGCAGGACGGGACCCGCGGCTACGTCGTCGGCAAGGACGACGTGACGATCTTCGGCAAGTCGACTCTGTCGGTGGAGGCGACGGTGCCCGCGCCCGTGAAGGGCGAGCGGCCGGTGACGATCGAGACCGCGGGCGGGGCCTACTCGGTCTTCCGGCAGAGCGGCCAGATCGTGCGCCTCGGCCTGGAGCCGAAGGTGATGTCCGCCGAGGGCCCGGTCGGGCCGCCGGTCACGACCAGCGACGGCACGGTGTGGGTGCACCGCACGGACTCCGGGAAGATCTGCAAGATCGCACGGGGTGCCGGCGCGCTCGACTGTTCTGCCGCCGCGCAGCCAGGACACGCCGGCAGCCTCACCGTCAGCAGCGGCAAGGTCGTGTTCGTCGACACCACCGCCGACACGATGAGCGTGGTCGAGGCGAAGGGCCTTGGCGCCGCCGTCAAGCTCGGCGTCGACGCGCCGCCGAACGCTCGGATCGCTCCAGTGGACGCCGCAGGCAGGCTGGCGGTGCTCGATCCGTCCGCGAACCGCATGCACCTCGTGGAAGCCCGCGTCGACGAGAAGGGCGCCCTCGCCCAACAACGTCCTGCCGCGACGACCGTGCCGCTTCCGGCCGGTGAGTACGACGGGCCGTCGGTCAGTGGTGAGTCCATCGTGCTGCTCGACCACAAGAACAACTCGGTGCGCACCTACGACGTCGAGGGCCGCCAGAAGCAGTCCACGGCGATCCCCGCGGAGAAGGGCAAGCCCGAGATCGTCCGCGGCGAGGACGCCCGCGTGTACGTCGACGGCGGCGAGGGCAAGCACGTCGTGGTCGTGGACAAGCACGGTTCCCTGCAACAGGTTCCCGTCATCGGCGCGAAGCCGGAGGAGCCGAAGCAGCCGGCACCGCCGCAAGCCCAGCCCCAGCCTCAGGGGGACAAGCCGGTGGCGCCGCCGAACACGGTCAAGCCGGTGCCACCGCCCGTGCGCACCAACCAGCCCAAGCCGCCGCCCCCGCCGCCGATTCCGGTGACCCCGCCCGGCATGCCGCAGAACCTCGCCATCGCCATCACGACGAAGCAGGTCGACGCGACGGTGACGTGGGGTGCGGCGCCCGCCAACGGCGCACCGGTGACGGCGTATCACATCTCGTGGCAGAGCGAGGGCGGCCGATCCGGCTCGGCCTCGGTGCCCGGCGGCACGCTGTCCTATGTGGTCAAAGGCATCTGGCAGGGCACGGACCACCCGTTCACGGTCACCGTGGTCGCGCAGAACAGCGCGGGCCGGGGAGCGCCGGCGACGGCCCGCCAGGCGCCGCCACCGAGCACGAAGAAGATCAGTCTCAGCAAGGGCGCGCTCGCACCGGAGTGCGGCCGGCCGGACTGCTACTGGATGCACATCGTCATGACCGGCTTCGAGGCGGAGACGCGGTACAAGGTCGACCCGCACTCGTCCGACTCCGGCTACTCGAACCCCGGCCACAGCCTCACGACCGATGAGCAGGGTTCCGCGGTGCTCGACGCCTTCTACTACCACGGCGCCGGCCACACCGTGTGGGTCACGGCCGACGGCGTGCGATCGAATCCCCTGAGGTGGACGGAATGAACCAGATGCGTGCGGCCGCGGTGTTCTCGGCGATCTCCGCCAACGTCCAGCTCGTGGTGAGGGGCAAGCCGGACGTCGTGCGGCTGGCGATCGTCGCGCTGCTCGCCGAAGGGCACCTGCTCGTCGAGGACGTGCCGGGACTGGGCAAGACGACGCTCGCGCGGTGCCTCGCGCGCAGCATCGGTGGGAGCTGGAGCCGCATCCAGTTCACCCCCGACCTGCTGCCCGGCGACATCACCGGCGTGACCGTCTACCACCAGAAGGACGAGCAGTTCACCTTCCACCCCGGCGCGGTCTTCGCGAACGTCGTCGTGGCCGACGAGATCAACCGCGGCACGCCGAAGACCCAGGCGGCGATGCTCGAGGTGATGTCGGAGCGCCACGTCACCGTCGACGGGGTGTCGCACGAGGTGCCGTCGCCGTTTCTCGTGGTGGCAACGCAGAACCCCATCGAGATGGAGGGCACCTACCGGCTGCCGGAAGCGCAGCTCGACCGGTTCCTGCTGCGGCTGTCGGTCGGCTATCCGGACCTCGCCGACGAGGTGTCGATCATCATGAACAACTGCACCGGCATGGACGCCGACCGGCTGCACCCCGTGGTCCAGATCGCCGAGCTGGTGGAGGCGATCAACGAGGTGCGCGGGCTGTTCGTCGACGGGGCGATCTGCGAGTACGCGGCCAGGATCTGTGCCGCGACCCGGCTGCACGCGTCGGTGCGGTTCGGTGCGAGCCCACGCGGCAGCATCGCGCTGGTGCGGGCAGCGCAGGCACTGGCGGCGACCGCGGGTCGTTCGTTCGTGACCGCCGACGACATCAAATACGTTGCCGTGCCGGCGCTTGCGCATCGGCTCGTGCTCACCGCGGAGGCCGAGCTGAAGCAGCGGTCCGCCGCGGACGTCGTCGCGGAGGTGCTCGCGACCACGCCGGCACCGACGATGAGCGCCGCGGGCCGCTAGATCATGCGACTGACCTTGCGGGGCACCGCGGTGCTCGTCGTGTCGCTGTTCCTTGGCGCAGCCGGGTTCTGGGGGCGCTACCCGTTGTTCCTGCTGCTGGCTGCGGCCGGGCTGGTCGCGGTGGTGGCCGCGGTGCTCGTGACGTTCCGGCGCGTGGGCGTCGAGGTGACGCGGGACGTGTACCCGGACCGGGTCGAGCGGGGTTCGCAGGCGTTGGGAAAGCTGAAGGTGCACAACAGTTCCGCTCGGTGGCAACGCGGGTTCCTCGCGCTCGACACCGCTGGTGGGTTCGAACGCGCGGTCCAGGTGCACGGCCTGGCACCGGGCGCCTCGCGGCCGTACGACTACCACCTGCCGACGCCGGTGCGCGGACGGATGCCGGTCGGTCCGCTGACGTTGTCCCGCACCGATCCGTTCGGCTTGGCGCGCAACAGTTTGACCGTCGGCGACACGGTGACGCTGTGGGTGCACCCGCGCTCGTACCCCGCGTTGGCGCGCACTGGCGGCTTCCCGCGCCACCACCATGAAGGCCGGGCGAACGAGCACCTGCGCGGTTCGCTCGATCTTCGTGAGCTGCGCGAGTACCAGCCGGGCGACGAGGTGCGCGACATCCACTGGAAGGCGACCGCGCGCACCGGCACGTTGATGGTCAAGGAATCCGCCGATCCGGACCAGCCGCGGCTCACCGTCGTGCTCGACACCCGCGCCTCCGTTTTCGCTTTCGAGGAGGCGGTGGACGTCGCCGCCTCACTGCTGCGGTCCGCCGCGCTCGCCGGGCACCACGCCAGGTTGCTGACGTCGTGCGGCACGGACCTCGCGACGGCGGGCGGACCGTTGGCGGCACGGCAGTTGCTCGACCAGCTCTGCTTGGTGCAGCAGGGAAACGCGGGCACGCTGTGGTCGACAGTCCGGCACCAGGGAGGCTGCCTGGCCGTGGTGACGTCCGGGACGGCTGACGTCTCCGAGCTCTCCGGGCTCCGCTCCCGGTACTCCTCGATCTTCCTGCTCGCTCTCGCACCGAATGCCGGTCACGTTCCGGGTGTTCGAGTGCTGGCCGCCGCTGATGCCACCGCGGTGGTGGCGCTGTGGAACGAGGTGCGGACGTGAAGCTGCCCGTCGCGCTGGTAGTCCTCGCCGCCACCGTGGCCGGACTGTGCTTCGCGCCGGTTTTCGGTGTGGGTGCGCTGCTTCCGGTCATCGCGGTCGTCGCGGTGGTGACCGCTGTTGCCGCATTGCTGTGCCAGTCACTTGTTTCGTGGCGCCCACTCGTCGTCACGCTCGCCGGACTGCTGGCCGTCGTGGAAGTGCTGCTGTTCCCGACGACCGTCGCCGGACTCCCCACGTTGACGACGCTCACCCAGCTCGCGGAGGGCGCCACCGAGTCCTGGCAGCTCACCCTGCAGTCGACGTGGCCGGCCCGGCCAGAAGCGGGGCTCATGCTGTTCGTGCCGCTGCTCGTGGTGCCGGCGTGCGTGTTCGGCCTGGAAATCGTGCTGCGCCTGCAGAAACCGGTGTTGGCACTGGTGCCCAGCTTCCTCGTCGTCGTGCTGAGCCAACTGTTCGGTGCTCTCACCGGACTGGCCGCCGTGGTGGCCGCGCTCTCCTACGTCGCCGTGGCCGCAATCCTGTTCGTGGTCACCCGCCCGTCGGACGAACACCAGTCAGCGCAGGCGTTCCTGCCCGCGCCGCTGGTGGTCACCGCGGTCGTGGTGGTGATCGGCCTGCTCGTGCCGATGCCCGGCCCCGCGTACTCGCTCAAGCAGGACCAGCTCGTGCCGGTGTCCGCCAGGATGACCAGTCCGCTCGACGAGGTCGGCCACCGGCACGCGCGTCCGGACGCGCCGGTGTTCAGCGTGCGGCCGTCGTGCGACGAGTGCGTGCCCGACCGGTGGCCGATCGTCGTGCTCGACACCTACGACGGCGTCACCTGGGCGCCGGGCAGCCGGTACCGCAGGCTCGGCACCGAGCTCGAACCGCCCGATCTCCACGTTCCGGTGCAGCGCAGGGACGCCGTGATCAGCCTGCGCGAACCGGAAACGAGGTGGCTGCCGAGCCAGACCTGGCCGGCCGCCGTGCGCGGAGCCGACCCGCTGGTCGAGGAAACCGAGGGCAGCCTGCTCGCCGAGAGTCCACTGAGGACGGACGTCGGCTACGGGCTCAGCTGGTGGGAGCCGACGGTCGGCGGATCGCTCGACGGTTTCGCGATCGATCCCCGCCGGGGCGGCCTCGGGGGCATCGGCTCACCGCCGCCCGGCGTCACCGAGCTCGCGGCCGGGGCGGTCAAGGGCGTCCGCTCCAGCTTCACGTCGGCGTTGCAGCTCGAAAGGTTCCTCCGGGAGAACTACCGGCGGGTGGACGGCCCTGGCGGCCACAGCTGGCCGCAGCTGCGCCGGTTCCTGCTGGACACCAAGGAAGGCACGAGCGAGCAGTTCGCCGCCGCGTACGTGGTGCTGGCGAGGACGCTCGGCATCCCGGCCCGCCTGGTCGTCGGTTACCGCACCCCGGAACGCAAATCCGGCGGCGAGTACGTCGTGCACAACGGCGACGTGCTGGTGTGGCCAGAGGTGGCGGTCGCCGGCGTCGGCTGGGTACCGCTGGACCCGGCCGGTGCGGCACCACGCGGCGCCGGCAAGGACAACGGCCTGACCGCCGCGACCCAGAACGCTCGGGACCAACTGCCGCCTGCCCCGGTGGACCCGCCGGTGGCGCCGGGCACGTCCGCTCCGGCCGATGCCGAGCACCAGCCGTTCCCGCTGCTCACCACGCTGATCACGGTCGCGGCACTCGTGCTCGCCTGGCTCGCCGGGGTGCCGGGTGCGAAGTGGGTCAGAGCCCGCCTGCGGCGCCGTCAGCCGGGAAGTGCCGCCGTGCACGGCGCGTGGCTGGAGGCGCGCGACCGGCTGCGCGAGCATCGAGTGCGACACACGGCGGGAATGACGCCGTTGGAGATGGCCGCGGCCGCAGCGGAAGCGGGCCTACCGGCCACCGCGAACGGCATGCGCACACTGGCGTCCACAATGGACATCGCAATGTGGTCCGGCACCGCCCCCGGTCCGCACCTCGGCGACCACGCCTGGGCCGCAGTGCGAGAGGTCCGGCGCGGCCTCCGTCAACGCGGACTGCCGGCCCGCGTACGAGCCGCCGTGGACCCGCGCACCCTGAAGGCCTAGTGGCGCAACCCAGAACTTTGGCGGTGAACTCACGGTCAGCAGAACGCCTCGTGGCACCCGTCTGACCGCGAATTCGCTCGGCAACGTTCTGGGCCGCGCCACTAGAACTTGCAGGTAGCGCCCCGCAACGACTTCGGCCTGCTCTCGTAGACCTGGGTGCCGTCGGTGCCCTGCACGAGAAAGCAGTACTTGCGCACCGGGTCCACCTCGACCTCGAGCGAGCGGTTCTGCTTGGCCAGCACGACCTTCGGCTGCTCCCCCTCCGCCGCGACCACCACGGCGAACTCCAGCTGTTCCTGGCTCTCCCACCGCAGATCCACCCGGTTGACGCGGTCGACCGGCTCACTCATCTGCACAACAACGGCCTTCGCCGACGAACTGGGCGTGGCCGTAGGCGCACCGCCACGCACCGGAGGATCAGTGCGCATCAGCAACACGCCCAGCGCCACAACGGCGAACACCCCAGCCGCACCACCGATCACCGGCAACGCGGGATGCTTCCGCGCAGTCGTGCCCGGCGCGGAAACGAGCACCGGCGTCCCCTGTGGCCGGACAACCGGAGCGGGCACCGCGGACAGCTTGCCGAGCCACGACGCCACGTCCCGCATGCTGCCGGGCCGAATCGCCGGATCCTTCGCCAGCAACGCCCTGACCAGCTCAGCGAGCTCATCGGGCAGGTCGGCCCGATCCGGCCGCGGCACGGTGGACCCGAGCACGCGCAGCTTCCGGTCGTCCGGATGCTCCCCGAGCCGCGCGGGATGCGGCGACAACCCGGACAACGCCAGGTACAACACAACACCCAGCCCGTAGAAGTCAGACCGCTCGTCGGCGACACCGCGCTCCAACGTCTCCGGCGCAAGCAAATCGATCCCGTCACCACCCGCGTGCGGAAACACCAGGCGCAACGCGACACCGAAGTCCGAAAGCACAGCCTCACCCGACGGCCGGAACAACACGTTGCCCGGCGCAACACCCCCGTGCACCACACCAACCTCGTGCGCAGCCGCGAGCGCCTCGGCCAGAGTCCGCCCGAGGTCGATCACCTCCGCGACCGGCAGCGGCCCTTCCTCCTCCACCACATCGGCCAGCGACTGCGTGCACAACTCCATCCGCAACGCGGTGCGATCCCCGAGATCCTCAACCGCGTCCGCAACCAACACGGAAACCCTGCCGCGCAACGCCGCAAGCCGCCCAAGCTCCCGCTCAACCTCGGCACGGGTACGACGCGGCAACCTGGCGCTCAGCACCTTGAGCGCGACAGCCTCCCCGGTACCGGCGCGAACACCCGCGTAAACCGTTGCCCTGGGACCAACGCCGCGCGGCACCAGGTCACCGTGCTCAGGTCCCAGGTGGGCCGCCGAACCGGTTCCGCGCCGATCCCTCATCCGGCGATCGTAAGCACGAGAAAGGGCGATCAAGCCCTCACGGCAGGAACCTGCCGGACCGGGCGTTGCGGTAAGATCTTCTCCCGGTGCAGACCGTTTTCGGTCGATGCGTTGGGGTTGGTGGATGCCGCGAGCGATGAAGTGGGCCGTCACGCTTGTCGTCGGTGCCGCGGTGTTCGTCTTCGGGTGGTGGCTCTGCGACTTCCCGTTGGGCATGGAGACCGACAACGCGCTCAGCATCGCGGCCATCCCCAGCGCGCTCGTCCTGTCGCCGCTCGGCTGGTGGGCCGGCCGTGAGGCATCGGCACCAGCGCGGGTCATCGAGGAGCCGAGCGCCCCGACGCCCGCCCCTGTCGATCGCGGCGGACAGGTGGTGGTGGGACCCGTACCGCGGGCACCGCAACACTTCCAGCCGCCAGTCGAAACCCTGCGTGCTCTCTCCAACGTCGCCGCGGGGTCGATAGCCGTGGTGTGCACGGTGACCGGCCTGCGCGGCGTCGGGAAGACCCAGGCGGTCGGTGCCTACGCGCGCCAGCGGATCGAGGACGGCTGGCTGGTGGCCTGGTTCCCAGCCCAGTCCGAGAGCCTGGTCCTGGCCGGTCTGGGAGAGCTCGCCGACGCACTGGGGCTGCGCCGCGCCGGGGACACCGCCGAGCTGACCACCGCGCGGGTCCGCAACCATCTCCAGACGCTGCGTGAGCCCGCGTTGCTGGTGTTCGACAACGTCACCGATCCCGCGCACGTCGTCCCGCACCTGCCCGCGACCGGCAGCGCGCAGATCGTGCTGACCAGCGCGAGCCATGCGATCGACCAGTTGGGCACCAGGGTCCCGGTGGAGCTGTTCAGCCCGGACACCGCCGTGCGGTTCCTCACCGACAGCACCGGCCTGCCGGACGTCGCCGGCGCCCGCAAGCTCGCCCGCGAGCTGGGCTACCTGCCGCTGGCCCTGGCGCAGGCCGCCGCCCGCGTCGTCCGGATCGACCACGACTACGCCACCTACCTGCGTCGCCACCAGAGCGTCTCCGTGGACAAGCTGCTCACCGCGGTACCCGGTAACCCGTATCCGCACGGCGCGGCAAAGGCGATCCTGCTCGCGGTAGAGCCTTTCACCGCCGACGAGACGCCGGCGAAGTTGCTCGACCTGCTCAGCGTCCTCTCCCCGGACGGCGTCTCGCGCGACCTGCTCACCACCGAGTCGAACGCCGAAGCCGACGACGCTCTGGCCGCCCTGTTCGACGCGTCGCTGGTCGAGTTCGCCGGCACGAACAACACCGTGGTGGTCATGCACCGGCTGACCCAACGCGCCATCCGCGACCGTCCCGACCACGACCTCCCTGCCGCACTCACGCGAGCAGGCGGCTTGCTGCGCGCGGTGAGCCGTACCGCGGAACAGGTCAAGTGGAAGCGCGACCTCGGCGAAGAGCTGATCCGCCACCTCGACGCGCTGCGGTCCCACGCGGCAGCCGTCGACGCCTTGCCCGACGAGTTCCTCAGCCTCCGCGCCGACGCGCTCTACGACCTGTCCGAGTGGTACTGGCACCACGACCGGCCAGTAGCCGAGCGAATCCTGCTGCGCCAAGCCCTTCCGCTCTACCGGCGGCTCGCCTCTGCCGGCCCGGAACAGCAAGGCCGACTGGCCTCCTGTCTGCACCACATCGGCACCAGCTACCTGAACTCCAGCACCCCCGATTTAGCGGCGGCCACGCTGTGGCAGGCATATGAGCTGCGCGCGGCACTGGCTGCCACCGATGACGACGAGGCGGCCGTGTTGGCCAACACGTGCGCGGAACTGTCCCGTGCGTTGCAGATGACGAGCAGATTCCGCGAGTCCGTCCGGATCGCCGAGCACGAGGTGCGCTTGCGACGGGACCGCCGGAGCCCGGACAACGACCTCTACATGGGACTCGTGCGTCTGGCACGCGGGCAGGCGATGACGGGCGAGGTCACCGCAGCCTGGCACACCGCCCTCGAAGCCGAGGAACTCTGCCAGGCGTTGGCGGACGACGAACCGCGGAAGGTCGCCTGGCGGCAACTGCACCTGGCCAAGGTGCTGAGCCTGTGCGGGCGGCACGACGTGCGCCGAGCCGCGCGTGCCGAAGCGCCCGCAAGGGCCGCGCTCAGCGCATACCGGCGCCTGGTCGACCAGGATCCGCGTTACTACCAAGCCAACTTGAAGTCGGCTGTGGCCACCCTGGTCACGGTGCTCGAACGGCTCGGCCGCCACGCCGAGGCGGCAGCAGCAACCCACCGGATAGGAACAGACCCCGAATGGCAGCAAAACTCCCCGGCGAGGAAGACGGCGAGTCGCCCGCCGAAATCCAGCAAGACGAACTAGGCACCGCGAACGAGGGCCAGCTCTTCTACCCGAACGTCCTCGAGTTCGTCACCGACAGGTTCAGCTACCTCGTCCCGCTGTCCGGTCCGAACTCCGGGCGCGTGTGGTGCCCGTCCTGGTTCCGGCACGCCCAGGCGCTGTCCAGACTGGACTCGATCTGGCGTGCCTGGGAGTTCCTGCGCTTCGACCCTTCGTTGGGAATGTCGAACTGGTGGCTGCACCACGTCGACCCGCACATGCGGGCGCTGATGGACCCGGTCACCGGCCCGTTCGCCCAATGCGCCAACGGTCACCAGGCCGATCAGCCGCTGCCGCTGGACGACGTGCCGGACGGCCTCTTCGACGACCAACGGTCGAAGTGGCTGCAAACGAGCAACCCGTTCGACCTCGACTGAGAGCGCGTCATCCGAGCGGGTAGTGCTCCACGTGCACCGCTCGCGAGACATGGGGCTGGACCCGAGGTGCCCTCGCCTGCAGGTAGAGCTCGGGCGGCGTGAAGCGATCCCACGCCGCACCGATCTGGGTCACCTCAGGCGCCTGAAGGTGCATCGCGGACTCGTAGCCGAACCCGGTGTAGCTCGCACTCACCAGCGCGGAGTCCAGCCACGCGCGCACCGCAGCAGAAGATTCGATCATGACCCGGCCCATCCTCCTCCTCGCTCGCAACGCGCACCGCCGACTCCCTCAAAGCGTCCACGCCTGACGTCCGATGATCGGCGAGCGGTGGACTCGAGGCGGTCGTATGGTCGGTGGCTGCGCAGACCCGACCACCGCCGGCCGGGCTGCGGCGGGATCGGAGGCTCACCATGTTTGTGCAGGTAGTGCAGGGCAAGGTGTCCGACGCCGAGCGATTGCACGCCCAGTTGGACAAGTGGATGCAGGACCTGGCCCCCGGCGCGACGGGCTGGCTGGGTTCGACCTGCGGCGTGACCGACGACGGCACCTGCGTGTGCTTCGTCCGGTTCGACACGCCAGAGCACGCCCAGGAGAACAGCAACCGGGCGGAGCAGGGCGCCTGGTGGGCGGAAACATCCAGGTTGTTCCCCCAAGGCGCGGAGTTCCTCGACAGCGAGCGAGTAACCGAGGACACGCCGGGCGACCCGACGAAGGCCCAGTTCGTGCAGATCATCGAAGGCCGCGCGACCGACGCGACCAGAGGCCTGGACCTGAGCATGGAGAACGCGGACAAGTGGGCCGAGTACCGCCCGGACATCCTCGGCAGCGTCGGCGCCAACTTCACCGACGGCCGGTACGCCATGGAATTGTTCTTCACCAACGAAGCCGACGCGCGCAAGGGCGAGCAGAAGGAGCCGCCCCCGGAGCTCAAGGCCCAGATGGACGAGATGCAGGCGCTGGACGCAGAACCCCCGAAGTTCTTCGACCTCAAGCACCCCTGGATGTACTCGCCCCGCTGAAACCGCCTGGGGTGAGGCACAACCGGGGCCTCACCCCAGTGTCCTCCGGTCGCACCTTCACTCGACAGATCCGCAAACCGGCGGTCAACGGCGACGAGCACGCGACGGCACGGTGAGCCCGACGACCACCAGCACCGGCACCATGATCAGGTAACTGGGGGTCGCGAACCCGAACGGCATCATGGAGAGCACGACCAGGAGTACGGCCCAGGTCGCCACCATGCCTGAGACCAGCTGCGCCGGTCGTGCCCGCGCCGCGAGCCAGGGTACGAATGGAGCCCCCAGCGCCGCGCCGTACGCCAGCCCGGCCCAGACGAGGTCGTCCGCGGTGATCATCGACGCCTTCCACACCAGCACGGCCGACACCGCCAGCCCGGACAGGGTGAGCACCACCGAGTACCACGGCGGTGTGGGCGCGACGAACGACGCGCCGGGCACACGGCGCACGATCCCCACAGCCACCAGTGCGGCCCCGATCAGCAACAACATGGCGACGGCGCCCATGTAGTACGCCAGGTCGTAGGGTTCGAAACTCTCTGAGTAGATCGGTTCGAACAACACCATTGACAGGCCGGCCAACGCGAGTGACCCCGCTGCCAGGAGCACTCCGGCGCCCACCGCGCGAGCGCGCGGCTGCAGCACACTGAGACCCCCGACGAGCGCCGCCAGCCCGAGCGACACGAAGTAGCACCAGAGCGTCGGGCGATTGACCAGCATCGGGTCGCCGTAGCGGTAGTCGGTCGGCACCGCCAGCAGCAACAGGGCAGCGGCTCCCAGCACCATCGCTGCGCAGCGGGGCACGAGGTTGACGGCATCGGTGTCCGGGCCGGACTGCTTCGGCGGATCCTCGACAGGCCTGCGCTGACCGCCCTGCTCCGACCGCCCTGCCGACGGCACCGGACCCGCGGACATCGGCGGCCCCGGCACGACCGGGCGGCTCACGGTCGCCTGCCGCACCACTGTGGGTACGTCGACGGGCTTCGCGGCCTCGGACAGCACGGTGACGACCGCGTTCCCCGTCGGCCCGCTGATCTCGATCCGTCCCTCCGACGCGGGGGCAGCCTGCTGCAGCGACACGCTGATCTCGTCCTCGACCAGCGCGACCCGGATCCACGGCTCCGACGCTGTCACCGTCACCGCCCGCGCCAGCGGGGGACCGCGCAGCACAACCGCCTGCGGACCAGGCGTGGAGAACCGCAGCACCGACACACTCGGTTGGATCATCGCGTCGCTCAACGCGGCGGCCGCCGCCCCGGCCACAGTGCTGATGTCCGTGCTCGCCATCTGCGTCAACGCCAGCTGCGCACCGGCCGCGACCTCGAGGTTGCCGCTGGACAACCTCGACCGCAGCTCCGCCACCGCACCCAGCCTCGTGAACATGTTCGGATCCGCCACCGCCGCTGCCAGATCGGCCGGCATCGCGGCGGGCTTGATCCTCCGCCGCCCTGAGCGCGCCAGGTACAGCTCGCCCTGCATCTCGATGTCCCGCGACGGCGTCTGGTTCGGGTTCTCCTGCCGTACCCGCTCGAACACGTAGTCGTACAGCTCGTTCAACGAGATCAGGCCGTCCTCGTCCCGGTCGGCCTCGCCCGTCGACAACCCCCGCACGAGCGCCGAGGTGAACACGGACGGCGCTGGGGCGTGGTCCTCGGCGAGGTGGTCGCCCTCGAAGGCGTACTCCATCGCGTTCGACGCCGTGATCACTGCCCTGCCCCGGCCACCGGACAACGTGGACAGAACGTCCACGTCACCGGCCGCCCGCACCGCCACACCCTCGCTGAACGCCCCGCCATAGCAGCAGTCCAGCAGCAGCACGATGCTGCGCGACCGGCTCTGCCGCATGCATCGCCGCACGAAGTCCGCGGGCACCGCCGTCGAGCCGAGGCGATTCGGCCGGGTGTTGCGCGCGGCGAAGAACAACTCGCCCGACTCGCTCTTCACCCCGTGGCACGAGAAGTGCAGCAGCAGCACGTCGTCCGGCTCACCTTCGAGGAACAGGTCTTCCACCCGTTCCTGCACGACGCTCGCCGTCTCGTCGCGCACCACTTCCACCGAGAACTCGCTGACACGGCGATCGCCCAGCACCTCGGCCAGCGCCTCGGCGTCGGCCGCCGGGGAGCGCAAGCGGCTCAATCCCTCGTGGTCGTAGAGAGAGTTGGCGATGATCAGCGCCAGCCGCTTGCTCATCAGGTGTGCCTGCTGATGAACAGCGCGATCAGTTCGTCCTGGTCCTCAGTCGACGCGTCGGCCAGCTCCAGGACGTCGCCGTCGATCTCCACCCGCACCGCGCGCTGCACCGGGGTGCCCCGGTGCAGCCAGCTCCGGATCGCGGTCACGATCGTCTGCAGCGCCGTCGTGGACTGCCCGAGTGTCACCAGCAGCCCGCCCACCGTCGCCACGTCCAGCGCGCGGGAACCCTCCGGCGGCGGACCGGCGCGGAGCGCGGTCACCGCCTGCACATCCAGTTGGAGCAGATCCTGACGCAGGTAACCCGTCACCTGGTCAAGGCGCTCGGCGTCCGCCCCGTGCTCGGCGAGGTGCACTCGAAGGTTCATGACGCCTCCTCACCTCGATTTCGCCTGAGGAGGCTCCTCCGTTAGCGCACCCCCTGCCGAACCGCGAGGCTGCTGGGGGACCCACGGGTTCATCCCGTCAGAACGACAGCCGGGTTGGACGTGGGGAAGAGGCTGTCGAACACCCGGACGCGGTCGAAAGACAGGGCGTACTCGCGTGCTCGGTCCGCCATGAGCTGCCGTTCCTCGGCTGACATGTCGAGCACCACCCGGTCGATCGCAGCGGCGATGTGGTCGGGATTCCCCGCCTCGACGAGGATGGCCGTCTCGCCCACCGCTTCGCCGACGCCTCCGGTGGTGGTCGTGATCACCGGCCCGCCGCCTGCGAGCATCTTCTCGGTCAGCGCGATGCCGAAGGTCTCGACGAAGTCCGGTTCGGGCTTGGTCGGCAGCGCGTACACGGCGCAGCCGTTCATCAGCAGCGGCTTTTCCTCGTCCTCCACGTCGGTGAGGAAGAGGATCCGATCGTTGTGCTGAGTGATCGCCTGGACGTGCTCCAGTTCGGGGCCGTTACCGGCGACCACGAGCTTCAGCCGTGACTGCGCCTGGCTCCGGGTGAACGCGTCCACCAGGTCGTAGATGCCTTTCGCCCGTGTCACCCGGGACAGGAACAACACGTACCCGTCGCGTTCCAGGCCGCGTCGCTTCAGGGCGATGTCCACGAGCGCCGGATCGAGGTCGAGGTATGCCGAGGTGTCGATCGGCGGGTAGCTGACCGATATCCGGCGCACGCACTGGCGGGCGAACCGGGTGCCGCAGTGCGTGTCGATGGCCTCTGCGCAGGCGATGATCTCCTGCCTGGTGTACTCCGACACGGCGATCACCTGGTCGTTGGCGAGGAACCGGGTGAACAGGACCACGGCCGCCCCGAAGCGCCTCTCGCGCAGGCACGAGCGGATCACGTTGGTGACGTCCGAGCCGACCGCCTTCGCGATGGTGTGGACGTCAGGTGCGTAGCCGGCCGCGCGGGCCGCGTCGACGGCGTCGCGGACCACGGCGTCGTGGGGAGCGAGGTACATCGACACGCACGTGGTCGGGACCGGCTCGGCGAGCAGTTCGACCAGGCGTCCCGTCAGCCCGGCCAGGTGCCGGCCGTCGGGCACTCGGTAGTCGCCGACCGGCCCGGGCCGCTCCACGGTGATGCCCTCGCTGTAGGGCAGGATCCGATCCAGCGGCTTGAGCGGCAGGCCTGCCGCCTGCAGCACGGGTATCGGCCAGGTCAGCAACCGGACGTCGTCGAAGCCGCGGGTGAGCGCGACCTCGGCCAGGTTGCGGGCTTCTCCGGAGTGACCGCAGATGACTGGGTCGGCCCGGACCACGATGACGAGACGACGGCTTGGCCTGCTCATGTGCGAGCCCCCTTTCCGAGCGGATCGGACACTGATGGCGGCAGGATCTTGCGTCCCCACTCCGAGGGCTGCGGGCCGAGTTCGAGCAGCAGCCGGCCGCCGGCGTGGACGTCGGATGCGCGCAGATGCGCCGCATCCAGTGGTTTGCCGTCCAGCCGGGCGGACTGCACGTACTGCGGCGGCGGGTCCGCGTCCAACCCGTCGGAACTGATGGACGTCTCGCGGTGACCACGCGTCTCGATGACGAAATCGCGGTCCCCGAGGTGCAGAGTGGCGTGGCGGAAGGCAGGCGCGTTGACGAGGAACAGGTTCTGCCCGGCGACCGGGAACAGACCGAGCGAGGCCCACACGTACCAGGAGCTCAGCCCGCCCGAGTCGTCGTTGCCCGGCAGTCCGCCGCGACCGGTGCCGAACTGCCAGGTCAGCGCCGCGTGCACGATTTCGGCTGTGCGGTCCGGCCGAGCCGCGTAGTGGTAGGACCACGGCGCTTCCATGTCCGGCTCGTTGTTCAGCCCTTCAAACCGGTTCAGCAGGTAGCCGGCCGCCATCTCCGCCGATCCGGGCCGCTTGCCGGGCTGCACCACGCGCGGGGCGCCGTAGCCGAAAAACGCGTCGAGTGTGCTGACGAAGGCTTCGTTCCCACCGACCATCGCGATTCTCGCGGCCATGTCGTGCAGCAGCCGGAACGAGTAGTTCCACTTGCCGCCCTCGTAGAACGACGAGTCGAGAAGCAGGCCGGTGTCCCGGTCGAACGCGTTGGACCACAGGCGGCTGCGCGCGTCGAGGTCGTCGGCGAGCTGAACGTCGTTCAGTGTCCGGGCGACACCGGAGGTGCAGTAACAGGCGTAGGCGAGGTCGAGCGTGTGCGAGATCGGGTGCACGACACCGTGCTCGTAGAAGTCTTCGCCGTACATCCGGCGCAGGTCGTCGTACATGTGCACCAGCGCCCAGGTCCAATCCAGGTCGCCGAGGCCGAGGGCGTGCACGTCGGCCAGCGCGGTGTGGACCAACGCGCTCGCCTGCCGGAAGAACCTGTCCGCACCACGAGCCATCCGATATCCGATGGGGAAGTTGCCTTCCTCCTCGCAGACCCGGATCAGCGACTCCAGAAGATCGACCGCCCGGTCCGGGCAGATGGCGATGAGCAACGGCAGCTGTGTCTTGTAGATGTCCCACATCGTGCAGATGTCGAACACGAAGGGCCCCGAGGACGGCCAGAACGGGCTCTCGTCGTCGGCGAAGCACGGCTTGATCAGAGAGTGGTACAGGGCCGTGGCGAACACCTGCCGCCTGGCGGGCGACCCGCCCTCGACCTCCACCCGGCCCACGTGGTCCCGCCACCGAGCCCTGGTCTGCGTCCGGACGGCGTCGAACGCCGTCGCCCCCTCACCGCACTCGCGATACAAGTTCTCCCGGGCCTGTTCGCAGCCGCGCAAAGAAAATCCGATCTGGATCTCGATGCTCTGCCCTGCGGTGGTGGGACCCATGTAGAGCATCCCGAACGGGCGCAACGTGGTCTGCCTGATGCGGTCGAAGTCGAGCCGCGTGCCACCCTCGATCAGCCGGCGGTCGTGCCAGAGCATCTGCCGCCAGCCCGGACTCTCGACCTTGATGTACACCGACAGCGGCACGCCTTCGACGACCACCGTTCCCTGGGCGCGGCCGTTGCCGAGGTTTTCCACTTGCGCCCGCAGCGGCACAGTGCGGCCGAGGTCGATGGCCAGCCCGCCGCAGGACAGGTCGACGACGACCCGTGCGCTGCGATGCTCAGGAAAGACGTATCGGTGGACAGCGACCTTGGCGCCGACAGTTACCTCACACCGAATGCCGGTGTCGAGGGTAGCCGCGTAGTACCCGGCTTCAGCGGTCTCGTCGTGCAGCGGCCAGGCCTCGCCGAGGACGTCCAGCTGCTGCACCATCGGGGTCACCCGCACGTAGTTGTAGTACTTGCGTATCGCCCCTGTGCCGGACTGTTGAAAGTGCGTGAACCCGGACGCCTGCAGCCGGTCGAACAGCTCCTCCGGCTGCCCCTCGGTGTTCTTCATGTAGAGGCCGTAGCCAGTCGGATAGGCACCGGAGTAGGCGCACGCGGACACCATGCCGAGCGGGGACGTGGCGCCGGGGTGGGTGTTGCCGACCTGCGCTTTCGGCCACCACCAAGTGGCCGCCAGCCCCTGCGCCGCAGGCAGTGAGGTGGCAGCCGTTCCGATGAATGGATCAATCTCGTCGAGGATGGCGACACGCTATTCAGCGCGGGCACCGCGTTGGTTTCAGCGACATGAACATGTGGTCGCGCTGCGCTTCGTCAGGGTTGCAGCGGCACGCGGCGGGGTCGTACGACGGCTGGATGGCTGAAGCCCGCAGTCGACGTGTTCGATGGGGGCAGAGGCTGTTCGACAGCAGTGCATTCATGGGGGGAACAGGGCATGCATTGGACTGCGCAGACGTCTGGCTTCACGCCGGTCGTGGACCACGGGACATCCCAGTCGCGGCTGTGGCACTGCCCAGCACTCCGTGCCGCTGATGCGTAGGGTGCCATCAGTTCGAGCCGTCCTGTTTGATCTTGACGGCACGCTTCTCGATCACCGATCCGCCGCAGGCACCGCGCTACGCGAACTGCTCCACGAGTTGCGCATCGCCGACACGTTGTTCGACTCGGCGCTCGATCTGTGGTTCCGACTCGAACGCACCTACTTCGACCAGTATCTCGCGGGTCGCCTGTCCTTCGAGGAACAGCGGGTCGAGCGCCTTGCTCACTTCCGTCGCGCGTTCGGCGTGTCAGTCGGCAAGCATGATGAGCCAGAACGGTTGTTCGAGGTCTACGGTGCGGCCTACCGCGATGCCTGGGCACCGTTCAGCGACGTCCGGCCAACCATCGCGGAACTGCGCTCGAGCGGCGTCAGCATCGGTGTCCTGAGCAACGGCAACACCGAACAGCAGGCCGCGAAATTGCGCGCCATGGATGTTCCTGGCGTGGGCGCGTTGACCACGAGTGAGTCGTGCGGCCACCGCAAACCCGCCGCCGCGGCGTTCTTCGCCGCATGCCTGACGCTGGGTCACCGCCCTGCGGAGACGGCATTTGTAGGCGACGACATGGACGCGGACGCGGTGGGTTCCCGGGACGCCGGTCTGATCCCCGTCTGGTTGGATCGGGCGATGCCTGAATCCGGGGCCGGGGGCACATCGCTCTCTCCGCCGACTGGCGTCATCCGCGTGGAGAGTCTGCGCGAGCTGTCCACAGTGCTTCCGCTGTCATGACCGGTTTGATCGGTGTTCCCAGGGCATGCTGCAGGTCGAGCTTCGGCGCCGCGGCATCGACGTCGACGGCCGCGCTGCCGTCTATCGTGCTATCGCCGGGGTTCCACGGTCCGGGCTGGTCGCCGACGGTGCGGTGCGGGGCCAGGTCCAGGCGTACCGCAGGATGAGGGCGAGAACGATCACTTCCAGTGCGACGCCAAGGCCGTAGAAGTACGTCCAAGACTCGCCCACCACGTTGAATGCCGCGTAGGGGATCTGCACCGAGGCCACGATGAGGTTCGTGATGCGGTTCGCCCGAGCGGGCAGCGTCATCGACAGCACGACCATGAGGATCGGGATCGCCATGAGCGCGAGGAAGGTGGTCAGCAACGTCTGGCTGACGTCGAACTCCCAGACGACGCCGACCTCGATGTCATCGATGACGCCGGGCTTGAAGAAGGCGATGATGTCCACGTAGACGTACAGGAACATGAAGCTCGTCCACGCTGCGACGAGCTTGGCTCTCACCGGAATCCGCTGGTCTTCCAGTGCGGTCTTGGTGGGTTGACGTGTTCTCATCGCAGGCTCCGTTGGTGTGGTGAGGACTGGTGGACCCACAATCGCTGAGCCCGGCGGCGAGCACATCGGCGTCGAGGCCGGACCCGCCTCGGCCACTGGGAGAAGCGGCGTCTCGTTCTTTCGGTCGGTCCCCGACGCCTCGGCGGTACCTAGGCTTGGCCTGTGACCACCAACGGCCTTAGCTCGCTGTGGACCGAGCCCCGCGCCCCGGACGCTCCCGCGCGGGTGCCGCGCGACTGGGTGCTGGTCGGGGCGTTGATGGTGACGGCGCTGCTCGAGGGAGTCCTCCAGGACGACGTCGCCTGGCGGCCGTTGGCGACGATCGTGGCGGTCGGACTTGCGCCGGTGCTGCTGTGGCGGCGTACCCACCCGTTGGCCTGTGTCGTGGTGGCCTTCGGCGCCGCGATGGCGTTGGGGCTGGCGAGCTTGCTGGGCGGGGCCCCGAGCGTGGGCCTCGACACGATGATCTATCTCCTGGTGCTCGTCTACGCGCTGGTCCGCTGGGGCTCAGGGCGCGAGATCGTGATCGGGCTGGCGGTGGTGGCGGTCGCTGCGGGAATCGGTACGGTCGCCGACTACACCGGGCCCGCCGACGTCTTCGGCGGGTTCGCCGTCCTGGCGGCGGCGACGGGCGGAGCGGCGTTCCGCTACCGCGCCGAGAGCTGGCGCCGGGCGTTGGACCAGAGCCGGAGCCAGGAGCGGGTCGGCCTCGCGCGCGAGCTGCACGACATCGTCGCCCACCACGTCTCGGCGATCGCTGTGCAGGCGCAGGCGGGCCGGGCGATCGCCGGGCAGCGACCTGAAGCGGCGCTCGAGGCGCTGGCGGTCATCGAAGGGGAAGCGTCGCGAACGCTCGCGGAGATGCGGGCGATGGTCCGGGTGCTCCGCGACGGAGCGCCGGCGGAGCACGCCCCCCAGCCCGGCGTTGCCGACCTGGTGTCCCTCGCCCGACGCGCCCCGATCCCGGTCGTCGACGTGGAGTTGCCAGATGACCTGGACGACCTTCCGCCCCAGGTCGACGCGGCGGTCTACCGGCTGGCGCAAGAGGCACTGACCAACGCCCTGCGGCACGCCCGCGACGCCTCGCGTGTGGAGATCCGGGTCGTAGAGGGCGCGGGAAGGCTGCGACTACACGTGACCGACGACGGACAGATCGACTCGGCACGGTCGGTGAACCACGGCTTCGGGCTGCTGGGAATGACCGAGCGCGTGCAGCTGCTCGGCGGCACGCTACGTGCCGGGCCGGCGCCCGAGCGCGGGTGGACGGTCGACGCCGAACTGCCGACGAAGGTACGCCGATGACGGTACGCGTGCTGGTGGCCGACGACCAAGATCTGGTGCGCACCGGCCTGTCGATGATCCTTGACGCGCAGCCCGACATCGAGGTCGTCGGCCAGGCCGCCGACGGCCACGCCGCCGTCGAGCTTGCGCATCGGCTCCGCCCGGACGTGTGCCTGGTCGACATCCAGATGCCTGGGCTCGACGGCATCGAGGTGACCAAGCTCCTCGCAGGGCGGGGCGTCCCGGACCCGATCGCGGTGGTGGTGATCACGACATTCGACCTCGACGAGTACGTCCACGGTGCGCTCCGGGCCGGCGCCCGAGGCTTTCTGCTCAAGGACGCCGGGCCGCCGCTGCTCGTCCAGGCCGTCCACGCCGCCGCCATCGGCGATGCCCTGATCGCGCCGAACATCACCCGGCGGCTGCTGGCCTCCCTCGCTGCCAGGGAGCCGTCGAGCCGACGGACCCAACCGATCGAGCCGCTCACCGAACGCGAGCAGGAGGTGCTGACGCTGGTCGCCCGTGGCCGCACGAACGCCGAGATCGCCGCCGAGCTGTTCATCGGCTTGACGACCGCCAAGACCCACGTCGCCAGCCTGCTGACGAAAATCGGGGCCCGAAACAGGGTCGAGATCGCGATGTGGGCGTACGACACCGGCCGAGTGGGGGTCAGATGGACCTAGCTCAGAGAAACTGTGCGACCACAGCCGACAGGCAGTTCAGTGTGGCGCGCGAGCACAACTGACACGCGCACCACACTCAGCACCCTCTACCGCAGAAGCCGTCGGGCAAGCGCCTCGGGGAACGTGGCTGTGTCGGTCTCGATCTCGAACCGACCGCTGTCGTCCTCGACCGCGAACGTCGTCAGATCCTGCGACGCGATCACGTCAACCTCAACGGTTCCCGCGGTGCAGGTAAGGTGCCAGTTCCAGACAGCAGCTGGGCCAGGCTCCTCCGCGGGATCGACCTGCACGAGAAGCTGCAGTCCTTCTGCGGCGACTTGAGCACGCGCGCTGTCGATGACGACATCGAGGCGCTCGCGCATCGACGTCCACACGTTTTCAGCGGTATCGCTCACTCCAGCCATCCTCTGATGCTCACGCGCCCGTAGAACGGACCCTTGTGCCAAGCATTTTTGCCACGGCCGACAACGATTCGGAAGACAGCGATAGCCCCCTTGAACCGAGGAGAGGCTTGGTAGCGGCTACGTTCCAGCCCACGCGCACGGGCATCTTCTTGTGGTTCAGCAACCCCATACGTCCGCCCTGGATGGTCTTGTTGCCGAACAGCGGACCTCTGGACGCCGATCACAGGCTTGCGCATCAGCACGCCGCTGTACTTCACGGTCTGAGCAGCCTCGCCGCCAGAACACAAGTCAAAGCACACCCGCAGCCCGCAGAACCGGCTGCACGGCGCCTCTCCGGCCCTGTTGCCGCATAACTGACCCTCGCACTGCCATGGTCCACAAAGGACTCCTACCAGCACAAACACCAGAGGACTGTCCTTTATGGTCAGACTGTGCGCTCCGGCGCGGCGATGGCGTGGGCGGTCGGCACGCCACCACCAGCCGTCCGAGCTCGTCCGCAGTCGGATGATTGGGCTGATCGTGCGGCGTTGGTGCTGCGGCTACTCGTCTGGTTGGGGGATCGTCGGTTGGTGACCTTCTCAGGTGGCGAGGGCTTCGGTCGGCATCACCCCGGCCGCCCGCATCGACGGGTAGAGCCCAGCAACCACTCCGATCAGCAACGCCCCGGCGCAGCCTGCGGCGAGGAGTCCCGGCTCCAGGACGACGGGCCAGTGCTGCCGGGTGGCGTAACCGGCTACTGCGACCGATCCGAGCAGGGTGCCGAGCAGGCCGCCGAGCCCTGACAGCGCAACCGACTCCGTGAGGAACTGGCCGAGGATCTGGCCGCGGCGCGCGCCCAGGGCACGGCGCAGGCCGATCTCGCGGCGGCGTTCGAGCACCGAGATGACCATGGTGTTGGCGACCCCGATCCCGCCCACCAGCAACGCCACCCCTGCCAGGCCCAGGAACAGGCCGGACAGCGCGGTCTGGGTGACGCGTTTGGCCGCCAGCGCGTCCGATGGCTTGGTGACCTGCACGGCGTCCGGCCGGGCCGGGTTGACCGTGGCGGGCAGCACGGCGCGGACGTCCTCGACCGCCGACTCGGTGGCACGGAGGTAGATCATGCTGGGATGGCCGCCGAACCCGAGATAGCGCTGCGCGGCCGGCCAGCCGACCAGCACCGACCGTTCCAGCTCCGGGTACAGCGGCATGGGTGCGAGCACACCGATCACCGTGAACCAGGTGCCGCCGACGTAGATCTGCGGCGCTCCCTCCGGCCCCACGCCGAGCCGGGTGGCCGCCACCGCGCCGAGTACGGCGGTCGGGAACGACTGCGTTGCCTCGTCCAGGAAGCGGCCCGCCTGCATCCGGCCGTTGACGGCGGGGAGCAGGCCGAGTTCGGCGGCCTGCACGCTCACCCCCGACACCTCGGACGGGTCCGACCGGTCCGAGCGGGTGACCTGCGCGGTCGTCTTGCCCACCGAACTCGCCTCGGTCACCGGGGCGATCCGCCGCACCATCGCCGGCGACTCGACCGGCAGCGGCACGGGCGGTTCGATCTTGCCGGGAGACGACACCGCGAGAACGTTGGTGCCGAGGGCGGACAGTTCGTCCAGCAAAGCACGCTGGCTGGACGCGGGGATGCCGGTGACGAGCACGAGGGTGGCGATGCCGATCGAGATGCCGAGCGCGGACAGGGCAGCACGGGCCTTGCGCGCCCGCAGGCCGATCAGTCCGGCGGCGATGAGATCACGCATTTGCACGCTCCGAGTCGGCTACAAGTCTGCCGTCGCGGAGTTCGACCCGGCGCGGCAGTCGCGCGGCGATGTCCCGGTCGTGGGTGATCACCGCGATGGTGGTGCCCTCGGCGTTGAGCGTCGCCAGGAGGTCGATCAGGGCGGTCCCGGTCGCGGTGTCGAGCGCGCCGGTTGGTTCGTCGGCGAGCAGCAGAGCGGGTTCCTTGACCAACGCCCGCGCCACCGCGACGCGCTGACGTTCACCACCGGAGAGCTGACTCGGCAGGTGCCCGGCGCGGTGCGTGAGGCCGACGCGGTCCAGCGCCGCCAGCGCGAGCTCCCGGCGACGCCGCCTCGGCACACCGCTGTAGAGCAGGCCGATGATCACGTTGGCCGTCGCGGACAGGCCCTCGATCAGGTGGAAGTGCTGGAAGACGAATCCGATGAACCGCCCGCGCACCGCGGAGAGTTCGGCATCGGGCAGCGCCGCCACGTCACGGCCGTTGATCTCGACGCTGCCTGACGACGGCCGGTCGAGCGTGCCCATGACGGTGAGCAGCGTGGACTTGCCGGAGCCGGACGGCCCGACGATCGCGAGCAACTCTCCCGCGTGGATGCTCAGGGTGACGTCGTCGAGCGCGACGACACCGCCGGGGTAGGTCTTGCCCACGCCCCGCACCGCGAGAACGGGGGTCATGACGCGACCACGACCTTCAGGCCTTCGGTCACGTCCGGGCCGCTGACCTCGACCATGCCCTTGGCGAACAGCCCGGTGGTCACCGGGAGGAGCCGGCCGTCGGGCAGCTGCAACGCGTAGCCGCCCTGTTTGACCGCGAGCAGCGCGCCGACGGGAACGGCCAGTACGTCGGCCTTGGTCTGCGCGGTGAACATGACCTGGACCCGGCCAGAGTCGGCTGTCCCGTTGGCTGGAGGCTCGTCGAAACCGATGAGCACGCTCATCTTGGTCGGCGTCGAACTGTCGGTGCCCGCGGCCTGCTCGGGCGCCGTGACCGAGCTGACCTTGCCCGGTGTGGTGGTGCCGTCGGCGAGCGTGATGGTCACCGCGTCACCGGTCTTGACGCGGGTGGCCGCGGCGGCGTCCAGCTCCACGGTCACCGCCTTGGCCGTGCCGCTGACCGTCATCAGCGGGGTGGAGGCGCTGTCGCCGAGCTGGGCCTGCACGGCACCTACCCTGACCGGTCCGTCGAGGACGACCGCGTCACCGACGTCGAGCACTCCGCTGGGCTCGACGCCGATCGTCTTCTGATAGCGCTTGATCGCGTCCACCAGGGACTGGGTGAGCGCGGTCTCCTTCTTCACCCCGGACTTCGGCGCGTCGAGGCGGTACCCCAGCGCCTTCAGGTTGTCCGCGACCACGGTGACGTCGCCCCCGATCATGCCGATCGAGTCGAGCTTGCGGTACAACGGCGTGCCGCCGTACATGAGGGTGATCGGCTTGTCGTCGACCGAGAACAGCCGCTCGCCCTGGGACACCACCGCTCCCGGCTGGGGCAGCCAGGTGACCAGGCCGGGCTTGGCGGTCTTGAGGGTGCGCAGCCTGCCGTAGCCGAGCATGCCACCGACCGTGTCGGACGTGGTCAACGTCGTTTTGGTGACCGTGGTGGTGGATCGCGTTTCCGCGCCGGTCGTCTGAGGGGCCGGTGCGGCGGAACGGGCAGGCCAGACGTACCACGTCGCCGACGCCACGGCGATCACCGCCAGCGCCGCGAACACCATCGTTCTACGACGCACCGTAGGCCTTCTTGCGGCACTCGAACTCGACCTTGGTCTGCTGGTCCTGGGACATGGTCGGTGTGCCGTCGTAGTTGTAGCCGCCGCCGTTGGGCAACGGGGTGACCTTCAGGCCGTTGTCGTTCAGGCACTTGATCTCGACGCGGTACTGGTCCAGGTAGCGGGGGTTGGTGTCGGGGGACAGCAAGGGGTTCGGCAGAGGCCGCAGGACGTCGCACTGGGCGAACGCGTCCTTGTAGGTGGTCTCCTTGCCGCCGTTTGCCTCCTGGGTCGGGAAGGTGACCTCACCCTGGTCGTTGCGCTTCGAGTAGGTCGGCACCCCTTTGGCGGCCAGACATTTGCCCCACGTGTTCCACCAGCCCCACCACTCGGTGTCCGTGGTGTCCAGCGTTTGCTGCGGATGCTTGTCCGGGCCCTTGGCCGGGGTCGCGCTCGAGGGTGCCGAGGAGGAAGCAGGTTTGTCGGGGAGTTCGGCGACGGACGGCGTTTCGGGCGCTTTCTGGGCACATCCCGTGAGCACGATCGTCAGCACCGCGGCGCCCAGCACCGCACGTCGGGAAAAGCTGGTCATGTCGGAAAGCCTGGCCAGCGGATGTGAGGATCTTGTCAGAGTGAGGTGCCGGTGGTGTCTGACCTGATGTGCCTGCTCATAGAGTGGCGGCATGTGCGCTCACGTGCTGGTCGCCGAGGACGACCCGAACCAGGCGCAGGTGATCGGGATCTACCTCACGGCGGAAGGCCATTCCGTCACGGTGGTGCACGACGGCGCGATCGCACTGACACGGGCCCGTGAACAGCAGCCGGACCTGCTCGTGCTCGACGTGATGCTGCCGGGGATGGACGGTCTCGACGTCTGTCGTGCGTTACGCGCGGAATCCGAGGTGCCGATCCTCGTCCTCACCGCCCGCTCGTCGGAGTACGACCTGGTGCGGGGACTCGACTTCGGTGCCGACGACTACCTGACCAAGCCCTACAGTCCCCGCGAGCTCACCGCCCGCGTGCGCACGCTGCTGCGCCGCGCGAGACCGAGGGAACTCGCGGACCGAGCGCAGGCACATCGGCTGGGTGACCTCGTCGTCGACCCGGTACGGCACCAGATCACGATCGACGGCATCTCCGTCGAGTGCACGTACGGCGAGTTCCAGCTGCTGGAGATCATGGTGCGGCAGCCGGACCGGGTGTTCACACGGCAGCAGCTGCTCGAGCTGACCAGGGGTACCGACGCGTACGTGACGCCGCGGATCATCGACGCGCACGTGCTCAACCTGCGCAAGAAGATCGAGCGCGATCCGAGCAGGCCGGCCCGGCTGGTGACCGTGTTCGGCGTCGGCTACAAGCTGACCGATGGCTCCTAGGATCCCGCTGCGCCGCACGCTGGTGGTGCGGCTGACGGCCATCTCGGTGCTCATCGCGATCGGGTCGATCGCCGCCACCGCCTGGCTCGCGGTCACCACGACGACACAGGAGATCCAGCAGGAACGGGGAGCGGCGCTGTCGAGGGCGGCCACCGTCTACAACGACCTGCTCGGCTTCGCCGCCGGGAACCCGCGCTGGTCCGATGCCGCCGAACAGGTGAGGGTCGCGTCCGCCCGATCAGGACGCCGGGTCTTGGTGACCACAATGGACAGACAGCCGCTCGTGGACTCCGGCGGGAAGGAGCCGCTGTCACTGCCGGCCGAGGCCAGCGCGGTGATCGACCCCTTGAAGGTCGACTCGGAGCTGGTGCCCGACATCGGGCCGGACCGCGTCGATCCCCGTGCGACAGGACCGTTTCAGCTCACCGCTGAGGAACGGGTCCGGCAGCAGACGCTGGCCGCGAAAGTGACGTTCTGCCTGCATGGCGATGGCGTGCGCTACCAGGTGCGGGAGCTGCCGACCGGCCGCGTCAGGATCACCGCCGCCACCGGCTTCGACAACCAGGTCAGGCTGTTCAAGTGTGGACTGGAGGAACTCCAGGCTCCGACCACCACCGAGAAGGCCGCCCTCGCCCAGCTGAACGACCTGCTCCACGCCTGCCTGCAACGCCAGGGCCTGCCCCCGGCCGCGGTCGGCCTCGACCTCACGCCCACGTCCGGAAACGACACCCTGGCCAGCCGGTCCTGTGTGGACTCGGCACGACGTCAGCAACTGGCGGCGTTCGTCGCGCCGCCCGCGCTGCTGTTCGTCCTGGATCCGGCTACCGCGCACGGCAACGAACTCGCCCTGAACCGGGACGGCTGGGTGCGGATCGCACTGGTCGTGCTGGCGGTGGTCGCGGTCGCGATGCTCGCGATGATCTTCGTGTCGTCCCGGCTCTCCCTGCCACTGCGCGGACTGACCGCGGCGGCCGTCCGGGACGAGCGCGCTCCGGTGAGCACGCGTGACGAGATCGGGTATCTGGCGCAGGCGTTCAACTCACTGCAGGATCGCCGCCAGGAGCTCGACGAGCAGCGCCGCCGGATGGTCGGCGACATCGCCCACGAGCTGCGCAACCCGCTCAACACCATCCGCGGCCGCCTGGAAGCGGTGGAGGACGGCCTGTTACCGCTGGACCGCGGGCTCGCCTCGGTCGTGCTGGACGAAACGCTGCTGCTCCAACGGATCGTCAGCGACCTGCAGGACCTCGCTGCCGCCGACGCCGGACAGCTAAGCCTGAATCCCGAACCGCTGCGCCTCTCCGACATCGTCGACCAGGTCGTCACCACCCACCGCGGAGTGGGAACAGCCCGGCTGACCGGCACGACGGCAGGTGATCCGGTGATCGTCGCCGACGCGGCACGCCTGAGGCAGGCTCTCGGCAACCTGGTGTCGAACGCGCTGCGGCACACTCCCATCACCGGCGAGGTGACGGTGACCGCGATCGTCGAGGGCGGCGAAGCGGTGATCACGGTGCGCGACACCGGCCCCGGTATCGACCCTGGCGACCTGCCGCACGTCTTCGACCGGTTCTGGCGAGCGGATCGATCGCGGGCACGGCACACTGGCGGCAGCGGACTCGGTCTGCCCATCGTGCGGCACCTCGTCGAGGCCCACGGCGGCAGCGTGACCGCCGAGTCGCCGGGCGGGGCGCTGTTCACCGTTCGTCTCCCACGAGCAGCGAAGCTGTCGATCTGACAGCGCAACTCCGTGATCTTCACCTGGAAATCGTCCGCGGAGCCGCTGGTCCGCCATTTCTGATCAAGATTCTGCGCGACCACCTCCAGCGGCACGGCAACGAGTTCGTGTTCACAGCGGACGGTGGAACCTGGTTGTGGCGCAGCACCTTTACTCAACGGATCCTCAAACCAGCCGTCAACGGCAACGAGGACAGGCCACGCACACGCGCCCGCACCGTTCCCATCCTGCCGGGCCTCACGTTCCACGGACTGCGGCACAGCCACAAAACCTGACTCAGCCGTCAAAGCACACCCACTGGCACCACCCCGTCGGTAAGAGGGACACCGCATCCCCGCAGGCCACCGCCGCAGGAACCGATCTTCCTGGAGAAAGCCGCTCCAGAACCTCTCCACCAGAGCAGCACAAGACGATCAAGAGGTGATCACCGGTGAAACGCAAAGAACCCGCCTGACCAGCGGTAACCGCTAGATCAGACGGGTTCTACAACTTGTGGAGCTGAGGGGACTCGAACCCCTGACCCTCACACTGCCAGTTTGGTCCACAAAGGAC
>NZ_QFWW01000013.1:400926-408984 GCF_003265345.1 Lentzea terrae
CCTACCAGCACAAACACCAGAACCCCAACAACTCCAACGCAACCAGGTGCCGTTCAGCGCCGTTGAGTGCCGTTCGACGACGTTCAACTACCTGCCCTGCTCCAGTTCCGCTCCAGCACGATCAGTGTGAAACAGACTCACCACGGGCGAACATCCGTTCATCGCGGCGACAACGCGATCACCGTGCCGGGACGAACCCAGCGCACGATCGACGCGAGCGTGCTCGCCGGGATCGCCACACAGCCAGCTGTCGGGGCACCGTTCGTGACGTGCACGAAGAACGCGCTACCCGCACCAGGAACACGCTGCGAGTTCACGCCCATCACCAGCGCGTAGTCGTAGACAGCACCGTGCTCCGCAAGGTTCTCCGACGTGCTCTCGTTGAACGGACATGTCCCACGAGCACACCGCTGATGGGTGTTGTAGTCGGGACTGTTGACGTCGCTGACCCACCAGTCCGAGCTGTCGATCCGGAAGTACGACACCCCGGCACCAGGATCGGCCTGCCTGCCGAACGCCCCCGTGATCGCGAAAACTCCGGCCGGAGTGGCGGACGAGGACTCCCCGTAGGAGGTGGAGATACCAGGCGAGCCGACCTTCGCCGGGGTCGCGCCGACCACCTGAGTCCAGTCGCTCGCGGACTTCTGCCACGTCGACAACGTGGCGTTTGAACCACCCGCACCCACGACCGAGATCACCTGGGTCGCACCGGCCACCCGACTGGCGAACCACGGCGGCTCAACACGAGGCTCCGTCTTCGCGGGCGCGGCCACAGCAGCCGGCCGCGGCACGGAGGAACTGGTGGACTTGGCCGCGCTGCTGACCGATGTCGTCGTGGGCGCGGTGCTGGAGCTCGGCTCCGCGGCCGAACTGGACGTGGTCAGCTCGGTGGATGTCGTCCACTGCACATCCGACTCACTGGTGGGAGAAGCCTGCGGCGACCCGTTGGCGGACGCCACCACGAGTGCCGCAACGGCCACCGCCGCCACCACGGGACATAAGACTCTAACCGCAAGGGGAAGCTTCGCGAGACGCCGAAACATGCCGATCTCTCTAATTGATGTGTTTTCTTCGATGCAGATCGAGCGCGGCTCGCAAGGCGTCAGCTTTAGCTTGAGTCCTCTTCGGAACAGAAGAGGAAAAGTTGTAAACCGCCAGCGAGCTGAGCCAATCCTCTTCGCCCGACTTGAGAACGAGGACGATATCGGCCTGTCTCAGGAAAACAAGGATGTCACCATGGGTGTGTCGGACCTCAACGGCATCCACGTCATCCCACGAAATGCGCCTGGTGCGTTCAAGATTGCGCACTTCAATACCATCCGGCGAATACTTCACGCCAGCAATGAGACTACGCCACGCGCCGTATCCACCCAGTATCGTCCCAAATATGCCAGCTGCTAGACCGAAAATCAGGGCCCCTACCTCGTCGGTTGCCGCATTCACAATTGTCGCGATGCCGATCAGCAGGAACACCAGCGCGATGGGAAGCATGATAAATCGCCACGGCGATCTCATGTATCCGCTACCGTTCAAAACGGCCCGACCCTTTCTTGGTCAACCGAAGAAAATGGCGAGAGTGTCGGTCACTATAGCATGCGCCACAGTGACCGACACCCTCAGTGCCTCAGTCGATCAGAAGAGACACTTCCTGAAATAGCAGTACGTTCCTCTGGAGACACCGGGGAACGCCGTTGCAACAGTGAGCGCCGTACGACCCTGCCAACCAATCCCACCCTTCTTGACGGAGTTGCGCCACCACGGTGACGTCACTTTCGGATTCGGCTGCCGCCACAGAGCGGGCTTGCCGTACTTGATCGTTCGGGTAAGCGCGGAACCGAGGGAGAATGTCACGGTGGTGAACACCGCGTCAGCGACGTTGGCTCGCAAGGACTTGCGGAACCCGTCTTTCTCAATTCGTTGCGACGCTCGGAAGCCGAACGCCGCGGCCTGCATCAAGCCGCATGCGGCGAGACCGACGGCGGGCACCAGGCACCCTGCGGTAGCGACGACAGTGGCGATCGTGCCACGGTTCTGCCACGCCCAGGATCCTGCCTTCTTCGCCCAGCTCTTGATGGCCCACTTGCCGTCGATGTCGGTGTGGTTGATCGGGTCACCGTTGACATAGTCGTAGTCGTTGGCACTACCACCCTCGACGGGGTCGACCGACAGGAACCGGGCCAGCAGCGGGCTGTACGGGCGAGCGCCCATCTGGACGATGGACAACGCGCCGGCGTGCTCGTACATCCGCTGGTGCTCACCTAGCCAGCCGTTGTCCATCTGGCCGGGCATGTTGTCCGGCACGTTGTCCGAATCGACAACGCCGTCGGACTTCAGCGGCTCACCGAACGGCGTGTAGGTCCGCAGAGCGCCGATCTGCTTGCCGTCCGCACCCGTGGTCAGTGCCAGATCACCGCGCACAGTCGGACAATCCAGCATGAAAGTGTTCGGCTTCCACGTGTAGATCACGCCGCCCGGTAGGCCGATGCTGCGAGAGATCAGTCGCATATCCGCCGACATCGTGAAATCTGCCGTGTCACCACTGCCCGTGTACCCGTAGCGCACGTCCGTGGAGGTGTCCCCTGCCGCAGCCGTCCGGCGGACGATGCGGTCGGTGGCGTCCCGGATGTACGAGATGTCCGCGGCATCGCTGCCGGTTACCCGCACCGCGATGTTGCGATCCGCACCGTCCCAAGACAGGTACGTGGTCGCACCGCCGGTCGTGTACTGCGTGGTGTTGCCGTCGTTGTCGTAACGGACATCGCTGACCACCGAAGCACCCACGGTGCTCAGCAGCCTGTCCGCGGCGTCGTAGCAGTAGCCGGTCTCGGCGACACCCGAGGACGTCTCGTCGAGCAGGCGCACCCGGTTCGTGTTGAGACCCGCGTTGGCCTGAGTGCCCGCGGGGCAACCCGCCGGGGCGTTCGACGTGAAGTCGTAGGTGTAGTGGTGACCAGCGACCCACGCCTCGGTCAGGCGGCCCGACGCGTCGTACACGTAGTTGGGCGCGTTCGGACGTGCGTCCACCCCGCCCAGCGACTCGTCGATGATCGTCCCCGCTCGAGTGCGCGTGACGTTCGAGTCGATCTGAACACCGTCACTCGTCTTCCAGACCTTCGCCAAGGCCCGCCCTGCGGCATCCGTACGGATCGAGGCCAGTGAGCTGCCACCCGTGTACTGGACGGACGCCACATCACCCGCGGAGTCGTAGGTGATCGACGCCAGCACCTTGTCGCCCAACGAGATCGTGAGCACGCGGCCCTCGTCGTCGTGGGTGTAGGTGGTGGTCTGCGCCGCGTCGGCCGCGTTCGGCGGGGTCACCTTCTCGGAGACGGTCCGCCCGGCCAGGTTGTAGGTGGTCTCCGTGCGCACACCGTTGGCGTCGGTGTACTCGACCACCCGGCCCAACAGGTCCACGCGCGTGGTGACCGTGCCGTTGGCATCGGACACCGAGGTGACCAGCGGGTCACCGTTCACGGCGTAGTTCGTCGTGACGGTGCGTTCCGGCGCCGACGATGTCGACGGGTACTTGACCGAGACCACCCGGTCACGGCCGTCGTACGTGGTGCAGGTCCAGGCACCGCTCGTGCCCTTCGCGACGATGCGGCCGGAGGCGTCCACGATCTGTTCGTCCTCGCGTGCCGAACCGGAGGCCGGTGCGGGCAACCGGGTGAGCTTGGCCATGCCGCCCTGGTTGATCGACTCGACCTCGGTGGTGCAGGGGTTGTCCCGCGTCTCCGTGTCGCCGTAGTAGACGTACGTCGACTGCGCACCGGACGGCATGGTCTTGCCTGTCTTACGCAGGTACCCCGAACCCGGCGCCTCGTACGAGGTGCGCGTGGTGCGACCGCCGGTCGTGACGCTGGTCGACAGGCCGTAGCCGGCGTCGAGACCGTTGTCGGTGTAGCTGGTCGACGTGGAGCTGTGCGGCACGCCGTCGGACTGGTCGTTCACCTTGGACGTGACCTGGCCGTGCCGAGGGCGCAGGTACGTGCCAGGCACGACCTGCTCGCTACCACCGGGCCGCGTCCAGAGCAGGTGCAGGTCACCCGGACCGCCGGTGTTGTTGTAGTCGATGCGGATGCGCTTGGTCGCATCAGCGGCCGGTGGCGTGTAGGTGCCGGTGTAGGGAGTCGGCCCCTGGTCCTTCCAGCCGTCGGCGACGAGCCGGTCGTCGATCCACAGCCGCACGCCGTCGTCACCGGTGACCTTCAGCGTGTACTGACCCGCGTCCGGGAAGGTGATCTCGCCGGTGAGGCGAGCGGAGTAGCCCGCGCCACCCAGCCCCGCCGCCGGTGGCGTCGTGCCGTCGAAGTGCGCGTCGACCACACCACCGGTACCGAGTCCGCCGGTGACGTACGTCTTCACCGGACCGGTCATGCTGGTGTTGTTCCACCACGACACGGCCAGACCTTGCATGCCCTCGTCGTAGTTGGTGCGGGTGTGCGGCATCGTGCCCACGCAGGCCGCAGTGGGCTGCTGTCCGTTGAAACAGCTCGCTGGCGCCGGCCCCCACATGTCGACGGGACGGTCGTTGCCGTCGTAGACCGTCGTGGACACCCTGCCGGCGGCATCGGTGGTGGTGAGCTGCTGATCCTTGCTGTTCCACGTCGCCGACGTCGTCTTGCCCGTTGCGTCGGTGGAGCTCAACTGCCGGTCGGCGTCGTCGTAGGTCACCTTCGTGGCGTAGCCGGAGGCCGGGTTCAGCCCGGCGATGTCCACGAAGGTCTGGCGGTTCGGCAGGTCGTAGCGGTAGCCGTGCTGGGGACGCTGCGCACCGGCCTGTCCGTTGGGTGCGGGCGCTTGCACGCTGGTCGCGCCCTTGCGGGTGCCGACCGTGCCGTAGTTGACGACCGTGTAGGTCTCGGTGATGTTGCGGGTGGCCGGGTCCTGCGCCGCCCAGTCCAGCCCTCGGGAGTCCCGGATCGCGCGCAGCGTGCCGTCGGCGTTGAAGCCGTACTCGGTGAAGTCGTTGCCGGGGTTCTCGACGCGGGAGATCGCACCGCTGCGGTACCACAGCACGGTTTGCGTGCCGTCCCAGTACTGGATGCGGCACAACATCTGCGACGGCGGCAACGCGTCCCAGCCCGACGGCATGGTGCGACCGCCATAACAGTCGTCACCCGGCCGGTTGTAGAACAGCTTGTGCGAGCGCTGCGACACTGGGTCGGTGATCTGCGCGAGCCGGGACGGCGTGCCGTTCCAGCTCATCACGTTCGCCGCGGGCTTGTGACTGTCCACAACAGACGACTCTGACGCGAGCGTGCCGTCGGCGTTGAAGCTGTAGACGTTCCCACCCTCGTGCAGCGTGATCTTACCTGCCGTGTCGAGGCCGAGAATGCCGTCCTGCCCCGCGGGAGGGGTGTAGGTGCCGGTGCCGGACTTGGTCCAGGTGTGCTTGGTACCGGTGCCATCGGTGAAGACGATCGTCTGGTCCTGCACCTGGGCCTTGGTGTACGTGGAGCCGTCACCGGTCAGGTTGGCGTTGAGCTGCCAGCCGGTCGGCAACGCGGGCAGGTCCTGGGTGTACAGCCACGAGGCCGGAATGATCTGCGGCGGCACCGCCTTGTTCGACGCCTCGTTCGTCTGCACGAACAACTTCATGCGGCCGGGACCCGAGGAGTGGTACAGCTCGGCCTTGATCGGCACCCGCTGCCCCGCCGTCAACGCGATCTCGGTGACCGGACCGTTCTGGCTCGTCAGCGCGAAGTTCACATCCGAAGCGTTCTTGTTGTTGTACACCAACGTGTTGTTGACCCAGATCTTCGCACCGTTCGCGTGCACACCACCGAAGTGATACGTGCCCGTCACCGGAACCTGGAAGAAACCCTCCCAGCGGCCGACGAACCAGTCCTGCGCCAACGCCGGCGCGAACACCGACTCCGTACCCCAGTCCGCGTTCACCTGAGGCTCGTTGCGGGTGAGCACCGGATTCGCATCCGGCGTGCCGGAACGAGTGGAGTCGTTGAAGTACGACGCACGCAGACCGAACGGCTCGTTCGCCTGAGAGTTGTAGCTGAACGTCAAGCCGGAGGAACCGCCGACCGTGTTGAACGTCGGGCCGCCGTCCTCGGTGTGGACGTTGCCGTTGGCCAGGTTCACCGTCACCGGGCCCAGCGTGTCCTTAGGCGCAGGACCGTTCTCACCGATGCGCTGGTCCACCTTGAAGTGGCCGGTCCAGTTGGGTGTCGTGGTGGTCACGCCGCCGTTGAGCGCGGTCAGCACCGTCCACGTGTAGGCCGTGCCGTCAGTGAGTACACCTTGCGGGACGGTCCAGGTGTTGCTCGTGATACAGCCGGAGTCGACGACGATGCCGGACTGCCCGTCCGCACCGGTTGCGACCTTGAAGCAGTACAGCGTGCCGTCGCCGGACGGGTTGCTCACCGGACTCACTGACAACGTCGGCGTCAGGCTCGTCATGACAGCACCGTCGGCAGGGCTCACCAGCGACGTCGCCGGCGGCGCGGTGCCGTAGTCGACGATCAGGTTCACCTGCATGTTCTTGTACGACCACTCACTGCCCTCTGAACCGGTGAGCATGAAGTAGGTTGTGTTGTCTCGCGCGTTCACCTTGCCGGCGATGAAGTCGGTCAGCGTCTTGGACTGGATCGAGCCCCGGTCACCGATCGGACCGGACGCCAGGAACTGACCGACGCCGTTGATGTTGAACGCGGTCGCGTGGTGCAGATTCGACTGCCACGACAGCATCGATCCGGTCTGCGCGTTGCGCCAGAAATCGTACCGGGCGCCGACGATGGTCTTGCCGAACAGTGGCGTGAAGTCGTGCTTGAAGGCCGTGCGCCAGATCGTGTCCCCGCCGTTCGGCCCGGACTTCGAGTTGCCCACCGCGATACCACAGTTCGTGCACTGGTAGCCGTCGGACTTGAACGCGATCGACTCGTCGTCGTTGTTGAACCCGTAGGTGTAAGTCGGGTCCACGACAACCGGAAACACGCGAGCCTTGTCGTTCAACCACTTCGGATCGATGGACACCGTCAGCAGCCAGGACTTCCCGTCCTGCTTCAGTGCGTACGTGCCGCCGGTCTGCGCCGGCGCCTTGTTGTCCTTGGCACTGCCGGAGGAGTCCCAGGTGACGATCGGCGGCAACGAGGCCACGATCTTGCCCTTGGCGTCCTTGATCAGCACGCCGTCATCCTTCAACGACGGAGTCAGCGAACCCGTGTCCATCCGGAACACCCAGCTGCTGGTCGACGTCGGCTTCTTGATGACGATGGATTCCTTGACGCTGCCCGGTTCGACCTCGTACTCCAGGTCGGTGTCCGGCAACACGTCCAGATAGGACGCCTTCGAGTCCTTGGTCCGCCGGGCGACGTTCTTGGCGCCCTCGAGCGAGACCGAGAACCGCTGCCCCACGTCGATCGGCCCCAGCGTGACAAGGCCGCGGTCCTCCGCGGAAGCGGCGAACTCCGGCGTCAGCTGGTGCGGCCCGGTCTTCGCGCGCTTCGACCCGCGATCCTCGGTCAGCCGCGTGTCCACCGCACGCCAAGCGCCCTTGTCATCCCGAACACTGACCGGCACTTTCGACAACACCGTCGACCGAGTGCCGTCCGAGTTGACGTAGTCGACCGACTTCTCCGCCCGGCCAACCTCCTTCGACGACTTCGCATCGAACTTCGAAGCGGCCTTGCCGGCATCAGCGCCCATCAACGGCCGGAAGTCACCCGCCGCCTTCGGCGAGTCGTGCTTGCGGCCCTCCTGCTGCGGGTTCGCCCACGACGACAACTCACGCGGATCGTGATATTTCGCCGGTGGCGCAGCCACCGCGATCGCAGGCACCGCCTGCACCACCGAGGCCACCAACGCCGCAACCAACACAGCGGAAACCGGCAATCTACCACCAGGTCTGTACGACCGTGTCATCCGTCTGGCACCAGGCAGAGTCATCCACACTCCCGTGAAAAGAGGAAACAACAGAGATCCCTCGGCACCGCGCCGAGGAAGACAGCCGTCACTGGCACGACGGGGTCAACCCGAGGGTTGAGCTGCGCCAGACGCGCGTGCCGATGCGGAAGAAGCCCAGATGAACCCAGGCCGAAGGCA
>NZ_QFWW01000013.1:409085-416136 GCF_003265345.1 Lentzea terrae
CTCAAAGACTCCAAATGGGCTAATCGCGGCATGCGTCCCGCCACAATCCAGAAGCCACCGTCAATGACAATGGCCTGGTGCACGCCGCCACCGGAGGCCATCTACACGCGGCGTACCCGAAGTCGCACAACGACATCTCAACGCTGCCCGTGCCATCAACCCACACGTCGCCGAGCCGAACGCCCTTCCACGCAACGATCGACCACGCCGGTAGCAAGATCTTTAGCGCTCAAGGCTGCCCCCAGAGGGACAGCCTTGAGCGCCCTAACGTGTCTGTGCCGGAGAAGTAGTGTTGGCACAGCTGTAGGTGCCGCCGTTGAAGACGAACGTCACGTGCAGATCGGTGTCCGGGTTATCCCCGAGCCCCAGCATGATCTCCAGCGTCACGTTCGGCTCTGCCGGGTTTTCGTAGCACTGGTGGGGCTCCCCCACATGCAATCCCTTGGGCTCACGAGGTAGACCTGCCAGGTTCATTCGAAGTGCCCATCCCTGCTTGGGGAACTCCTCGCTGAAGTAGGCGAGCAGTGCGGCGTCCTCCAACGTGGACGTCAGCTGCCTGCCCACTTGGCCAAGGCCGTCCTCGTCGTCGCAGGGCCTCTTCGCGTAGATCTCCGCCCCTTTTGCCCCAGGAGGAAGCGACTCCAGCACCGGACTTGCCTTCAGCCTCTTCACGACGGCATCGGACTCAGGAGTGCATTCCCGCGCTTTGAATCCAAAGCCACATCCGGCCAGGCCGGACGTGGCCATGAGGAGCGCCACGCCCAGCACCGACCAACGAAACGTTCGTCTCACGAAGTCCTCAATCGCCCAGTTCTCAAAAGTGCGTAACAGCTACTAAGCGCTATGCCCCACGATGCCGCCGGTCCAGACCGCGCCGCGCCGAGGCCGACGGCGCGTCCCCAGCGGTTGTTGTAGAGGTCGATATCGTGGTCCCGAGTCCGGTCGTTCCCTTCGTGCGCGGTAGCCCAGGCGTAGGCGTTCCAGAAACCCAATGTCACTACCAGCATCGCTTGCCAGATGCAGTGGCGGAAGGCGTTCTCACCACGCTCCCAGCGTCCGCGGAACCAGGCCCCCGCTGTCTTGCCGGCCCAGAACGAGATCGCCGCATAGACCGCACACTGACGAGGCAGCCACATGCAGCGGATCCGCTCGTACCAGTTCATGTTGCTCTTCCCGAGCACACGGCGCGAGGACCTGCCGTCGAGATCCTCGTTGTTGACAGCGTCATGCTCAGCGAAATCGTAGTCGTTCGCGCTACCGCCATCGACGGGATCCACGGACAGGAAACGACCGAGCAGCGGGCTGTAGGGACGGGCGCCCATCTGGACGATGGACAGCGCACCCGCGTGTTCGTACGGGCGCTGGTGCTGTCCGGCCCAGCCGTGGTCCATCTGGCCCGGCAGGTTGTCCGGAACCCCGTCCGGATCGACCGTGCCATCCGCCTTCAGAGGCTCGCCGTTGGGCGTGTACGTCCGCACCGCACCGACCTGCTTGCCGTCGTGACCGATCGTCAATGCGAGGTCACCGCGCACCGACGGATGGTCAGTCGTCCGCGCGGCGGCTGTGGGCGTCCACGTGTGGATCACTCCGCCAGGAAGGCTGAACGTGCGTGACAGCAACGTGTTGTCGGCGCCCAGTACGACGTCGGAGGTGTCACCGGCGGCGGTGTGGCCGTAGCGCACCACGTTCACGGTGTCGCCCTGAGCGGCGCTGCGCTGGATGAGCCTGTCGGTGGCGTCCCTGAGGTACGAGACATCGGCAGGGTCGGATCCGGTGGAGCGTGCCGCGATGTTGCGGCCCGCCCCGTCCCAGGACAGGTGAGTGGTGGCGCCACCGACCGTGTACTGGGTGGTGTTGCCGAACTTGTCGTACTGCACCCCGCTCACCGCGGTCGCGCCAACGGTGGCGAGCAGCCGGTCCGCCGCGTCGTAGCAGTAGCTCGTTTCCGCTACCCCGCTCGCGGTTTCATCGAGCTGACGCACACGGTTGGTGTTGAGGCCGGCGTTCGACTGCGTGCCCGCAGGACACGCCGCGTTCGCTGCCGAGGTGAAGTCGTAGGTGTAGTGGTGACCCGTGGTCCACACCTGACTCAGCCTGCGCGCCCCGTCGTAGAGGTAGTTCGGCCCGTTCGGATTGGCGTCGACACCTCCCAGCGTCTCATCGATGATCGTGCCGTTCCGCGTCCTGCTGACGGTCGAGACCGTCTGCACGTTGTCGCTGGTCTTCCACGTCTGCGACACCGTGCGACCGGCCGTGTCCCTGTCGATCGAGGCCAGAGAAGCACCGTTGGCGTAGGTCGCCGTCGCCAGCTCACCGGCCGCGTCATACGTGACAGTGGCCAGCGGGATGTTGTCGAGCGACACGGTGAGAACCCGGCCGGCGTCGTCGTAGGTGGAGGTCGTTTGCTGTGCGGCGCTGTTCGGCGCCTTCACCTTCTCCATGATCGTGCGGCCTGCCTGGTCGTACGTGGTCTCGGTGCGCACGCCGTGGGCGTCGATGTACTCGACCACGCGTCCCAGCAAGTCCACCCTCGTAGTGACGGTGCCGCTGTGGTCGCTGACCGAGGAGGTCAGCGGGTCACCGTTCACCGCGTAGTTCGTCGTGACGGTCCGCTCCGCCGCAGACGAAGTCGAGGGGTGCTTGACCGAGGTCACCCGGCCCCGGCCGTCGTAAGTGGTGCAGGTCCACGCACCGCTGGAACTCTTCGCGACGACCCTGCCGGACGCGTCGTAGACCTGCTCCTCCTCGAGGGCCGAGCCAGACGCCGGAGCCGGCTTGCGGGTCAGCTTCGGCATGCCTGCTTGATTGACCGCGTCGACCTGGGTCGTGCACGGGTTGTCCCGCGTCTCGGTGTTGCCGTAGTGCTGATGGACAGTCTGCGCACCGGTGGGCTTGGTCTTGCCGACCTCCCGCAGGTATCCGCTGCCGACCGCTTCATAGCTCGTCCGGGTCGTCAGCGCGCCCTTCGTGGTGCTGGTGGCGAGCCCGTACGCGGCGTCCAGGCCGTTGTCCGTGAAGCCGGTCCCGACCACCTCGTCGGCAACGCCAGCCGACTCGGACTTGATCTTCGAGGTGGCCAGGCCGTACCGGGGACGCAGGTTCGCGCCTGGCACGACCTGCTCGGTGCCGCCCGGCCGGGTCCAGTACAGGTGCAGGTCACCGGGACCGCCGGTGTTGTTGTAGTCGATGCGGATGCGCTTGATCGCACCCGCGGACGGCGAGGTGTAGTTCGCGGTGTACGAGGTCGGCCCCTGGTCGCGCCAGGCGTCGATCAGAGGCTGGTCGTCGATCGAGACGCGCACGCCGTCGTCCGCGACCACCCGTAGCGCGTACTGACCGGCGTCGGGGAAGACGATCTCGCCGCTCAGCCGGGCCGAGTATCCGGCACCCGGCAGACCAGCGGCCGGTGGCGTGGTGCCGTCGAAGTGCGCATCGATCGCACCACCCGTGCCCAGGCCGCCCGTCACGTGCGTCTTGACCGTGCCGGCCAGGCGGGTGTTGTCCCACCATGTCGCTTCGAGCCCCTGCAGGGTCGCGTCGTAGATCGTCTGCTCACGTGGCACCGTCGCCGCGCACGCCGCCGTCGGCACTTGGCCGTTGAAGCAGCTCGCAGGGGCCGGCCCCCATCGGTCGGCCACCCGGTCGGCGTGGTCGTACACCGTCGTCGACACCCGTCCGGCGCTGTCGGTGCTCGTGAGCATCTGGTCTTCGTTGTTCCACGTGCTGGACGTCGTCCTACCTGTCGCGTCGGTGTTCGTCAGCAGCCGGTCGGCGTCATCGTAGGTGACCTTCATGGCGTAACCGGCTGCCGGAGACAACCCGGCAACGTCTATGAAGGACTGCCGGTTGGCCCTGTCATAGCGGTAGGTATGGCCGAGTCGCTGCCCGTTCGCTTGCCCGTTCGCTGACGGCGTCTGGACGTTGGTCGCCGCTCGGCGACCAACCAGGTCGGTGTAGCTGATCACCGTGTAGGTCTCGGCGATGTTGCGTGTCGCCGGGTCCTGCGCCACCCAGTCGACCACGCCGGGGCCGCGGAATGATGCCAGCGTGCCGTCGGCGTTGAAGCCGAGATCAGTGAAGTCGCTGCCGGGGTTCTCGACCCGCGAGATCGTGCCGTTCCGGTACCACAGAACGGTTTGCGAGCCATCCCAGTACGCGATGCGGCAGAGCATGTGGGACGGCGGCAGCGCGTCCGAACCAGGCGGCGGCGTTCGTCCCGCGTAGCAGTCATCGCCGGAACGGTTGTAGTACAAGCGATGCGACCGTCCAGACACTGGATCGCCGAGCTGCGACAGACGGGACGGCGAACCCGTCCAGGTCATCACGTTTGCTGCGGGAGAAAGGCTGTCCGCGGCCGTCGACTGGGCGGCGAGGTTGCCGTCGGCGTTGAACGTCGTGACGACACCGCCTTCGTGCAGCGTGATCTTCCCGGTGGAGTCCAGGCCGAGAACACCGTCCTCGCCCAGCGGCGGCGTGTAGTTGCCGGAGCCCGTCTTCGTCCAGGTGTGCTTCGAGCCGGACGAGTCAGTGAACACGATGGACTGGTCCTGAACCTGCGCCTTGACGTAGGTCGCCTCCCCGCCCACCAGGCTGGTGTTGATCTGCCAGCCAGTGGGCAGCGCCGGGGTGTCCTGGGTGTAGAGCCACGACGCTGGAACGATCTGTGGTGGCACCGCCTTGTTCGACGCTTCGTTGGTCTGTACCCACAGCTTCATCCTGGCCGCGCCGGTGCGGTGGTACAGCTCGGCTGTGATCGGCACCCGTTGACCCGCGGTCAGTGCGATCTCGGTTACGGGCCCGTTCTGGCTCGTCAGCGCGAAGTTGACGTCAGAAGTGTTCGGGTTGTTGTACACCAGCGTGTTGTTGACCCAGATCTTGGCGCCGTTCGCGTGCACGCCGCCGAAGTGGTACGTGCCGGTCACCGGAGCCTGAACGTAGCCCTCCCAGCGGCCCACGAACCAGTCGGGCGTCAGCGAGGGAGCGAACACTGACTCGGTGCCCCAGTCGGCGTTCACCTGGGACTCGTTGCGCACCAGGACTGGGTTCGCGTCCGGCGCACCGGAGTGCGTGCTGTCGTTGTAGTAGGACGCGCGGAGTCCGTACGGCTCGCGGCCCTGCGAGTTGTACGAGAACGACAGGCCGGACGTACCGCCCACGCTCGCGAACGTCGGGCCTTCGATCTTCGTGGTTACGTTGCCGTTGGCGAGGTTCACTGTCACCGGACCGAGGGTGTCCTTCGGCGCGGGCCCTGCGTCACCGATCCGCTGGTCGACCTTGAAGTGGCCGACCCAACTGGGCGTTGTGGTGGTCACACCGCCGCTGAGGGCGGTCAGCACGGTCCAGGTGTAGCTGGTGCCGTCGGTAAGCACACCCGGTGGGACGGTCCAGGTGTTGCTGGTGATGCAGCCGGAGTCAACCACGATGCCGGACTGCCCGTCCGCACCGGTCGCGACCTTGAAGCAGTAGAGGGTGCCGTCGCCAGAGGGGTTGCTCACCGGACTCACCGACAACGTCGGCGTCAGGTTCGTGAGAACACTGCCGTCCGCCGGGCTCACCAACGATGTCGCCGGCGGCGCAGTGCCGTGATCGACGATCAGGTTGACCTGCATGTTCTTGTACGACCACGAGCTGTCTTCCGAGCCCGTGAGCATGAAGTAGGTGGTGTTGTCCCGTGCGTTGACCTTGCCGGCGATGAAGTCGGTCAGCGCCTTGGATTGGATCGAACCCCGGTCACCGATCGGACCGGACGCCAGGAACTGACCGACACCATTGAAGTCAAACGCGTTCGCGTGGTGCAGGTTCGACTGCCACGACAACATCGACCCGGTCTGCGCGTTGCGCCAGAAGTCATACCGGGCACCGACGATGTTCTTGCCGAACAGCGGGGTGAAGTCGTGCTTGAACGCCGTGCGCCAGAACGAATCCCCGCCGCCTGGCCCGGACTTCGAGTTGCCCACCGCGATACCGCAGTTCGTGCACTGATAGCCATCGGACTTGAACGCGATCGACTGGTCATCGTTGTTGAACCCGTAGGTGTAAGTCGGGTCAACCACCACTGGGTACACCCTGGCCTTGTCGTTGAGCCACTTCGGGTCCACCGACACGGTCAGCAGCCAGGACTTGCCGTCCTGCTTGAGCGCGTAGGTGCCGCCAGTCTGCGCGGGCGCCTTGTTGTCCTTCGCACTGCCCGACGAGTCCCAAGTGACGATCGGCGGCAACGACGCTACGACCTTGCCCTTGGTGTCCTTGATCAGCACGCCGTCGTCCTTCAGCGACGGGACGAGCGACCCCGTATCCATCCGGAACACCCAACTGGTGGTCGATGTCGGCTTCTTGACGACGATGGACTCTTTCACGCCGCCCGGCTCGACCTCGTACTCCAGATCAGTGTCCGGCAACACATCGGCATAGGTCGCCTTCGAGTCCTTGGTCTGCCTGGCAACACGCCGGGCACCCTCGAGCGCGACCGAGATCCGCTGACCCGACTCACCCAGGTCGATCGGCCCCAGCGTGACCAGACCACGGTCCTCCGCGGACGCGGCGAACTCCGGAGCCAACTGGTGCGGGCCGGTCTTCGCGCGCTTGGAACCGCGGTCCTCGGTCAACCGGGTGTCCACCGCACGCCAGGCGCCCTTGTCATCCCGCACACTGACCGGCACCTTCGACAACACCGTCGTCCGCGTACCGTCCGAGTTGACGTAGTCGACCGACTTCTCCGCCCGGCCAACCTCCTTCGACGACTTCGCATCGAACTTCGAAGCGGCCTTACCGGCATCGGCACCCATCAACGGCCGGAAATCACCCGCCGCCTTCGGCGACTCGTGCTTGCGGCCCTCCTGCCGCGGGTTCGCCCACGACGACAACTCACGCGGATCGTGATATTTCGCCGGTGGCGCAGCCACCGGCGATCGCAGGCACCGCCTGCACCACCGAGGCCACCAATGCTGCAACCAACACAGCGGAAACCGGCGATCTATCTCCACGTCTACGCGACCGTCTTGTCCGTCTGACTCCAGGCAGACTCATCCACACTCCCGTGAAAGAGGAAACA
>NZ_QFWW01000014.1:0-451 GCF_003265345.1 Lentzea terrae
ATCACCCTCCGATGATCGCAGAGTTACCCGGCGTACCCGCTGGAACGGTAGCTAACGCCAACCACACACCATAGAGTCCGAATGGAGGAATCCTGACCGTTTGTCCCTTTAGGACCAAGCGACGCAGCGGAAGGCCGGGGGACCCGCTCGCACGGGAACAGCAACACACCGATCCTGACGGAAGGACGCCACGTAACGGTGCGAGGCGCCTCGCCACCGCTTCATGTCCTCGCGGCTCGACAGCATCGACTTACCAGCCCGTGAGTTACCAGCAGATCCGCCGCGTATATGGATGGACAACGGCACAGATCAAGTTGCGTCTCGAACACCGGAGGCGCACACCAGACATGTCACCATCCCATCCACTGCGGAGATCGACATGGCCTGGACAGAACAGATCGGCACGCAATCCTGGCGCGTCCGCTACCACACCGGTGATGGACACACCGCG
>NZ_QFWW01000014.1:594-19304 GCF_003265345.1 Lentzea terrae
GAACAAGTGGATCGCCGACCTCCACGCGCTCGGCTACGCCAACTCCACCATCGCCGGCATCGTCAAACTCCTGTCAATGATTCTCACCGACGCCGCCGCCGAAGGACTCATCCCCGCCAACCCCGTCCGCCGACGCAGACGACGCGGACGACGAAGCCACCGCATCCAACGCGAACGCGTCTGGGCCACACCAGACGAAGTCCTCCGCATCGCTGACCAAGCCGCCACGCTCGGCGGCGACACCGCGAAGCTGTTGATCATCACTGCCGCCTGGACCGGTTGTCGCTGGGGCGAACTCGCCGGACTGCACCGCGACAACCTCGACCTCGACCGCGGCATCCTCATCGTCGATCCACGCTTCGGCGCCCTGCACGAGAGCGCCCACAAGCAGTGGCTCGGCAATCCGAAGACCACATCCTCGGCCCGTGTCATCACGCTGCCACCGTTCCTGGTCAAGCTTCTGCGCGACTACCTCAGGCGGCATGACAACGAGTTTGTGTTCACTGCGGACGGTGGGACCTGGTTGTGGCGCAGCACCTTCACTCAACGGATCCTCAAACCGGCCGTCAACGGCAACGAGGACGGGCCACACAACCGCGCCCGCACCGTGCCTATCCGACCCGGCCTGACGTTCCATGGACTGCGGCACAGTCACAAGACCTGGCTCATCGCCGACGGCGCACCCGAGATCGCCCAAGCACGACGCCTAGGCCACCACCTACCCAACCGCGTCACCGAGGTCTACTCCCACGTCGCACCCGAAGTCGAACAACGACTCCTCCACAACCTGCAAAGCCGATGGCGCGCCGCCAGAGCAGAAGTCAAAGCACGCCCACAGGCACCGGAACCAGTCGCACGGCGACTCTCCGGCCCCGTTGCCGCATAACCAACACAACGACCCCCGTTGGCAAGAGGGACACCACATCTACGCAGACCAACGCCCCAGGGAACGATCTTCCTGGAGAAAGCCGCTCCAGAACCTCTCCACCAGAGCAGAACAAGACGATCAAGAGGTGATCACCAGTGAAACGCAAAGAACCCGCCTGACCAGCGAGAAACGCTAGATCAGACGGGTTCTACAACTTGTGGAGCTGAGGGGACTCGAACCCCTGACCCTCACACTGCCAGTTTGGTCCACAAAGGACTTCTACCAGCACAAACACTAGAACCCCAACAACTCCAGCGCAACTAGCCGCCGTTCAGTGCCGTTGATCGCCGTTCGACGACGTTGCGAACCCGGTACCGCTCCAGCACGTTCAGTGTGAAACGGACTCGCTGCCGGCGAACATCCGTTCAGCGCGGCGCCAACGCGATCACCGTGCCGGGACGAACCCAACGCACGATCGACGCGAGCGTGCTCGCCGGGATCGCCACACAGCCGGCCGTCGGAGCACCGTTCGTGACATGCACGAAGAACGCACTACCCGCACCTGGAACTCGCTGCGCGTTCACACCCATCACCAAGGCATAGTCATAAACAGCGCCATGCGCAGCAAGGTTCTCCGACGCGCTCTCGTTAAACGGACACGTCCCACGAGCACACCGCTGATGAGTGTTGTAGTCAGGACTATTGACATCACTGACCCACCAGTCCGAGTCGTCGATCCGAAAGTACGACACCCCAGCACCGGGATCAGCCTGCCTGCTCCGCCATTCGCTTACGCCCGTGGTTCGTGTAGTTAATCCGCGCCGTCGTCAGCGGCAGCCGCTTAGCGATCACAGGGCCGGTGCTGCCGATGCCGAACAACCGTCGCCAGGTTGACCTGGTCGCACCGTTAAACGCGATACGAGGACGGCTCGTTACCGCTGGCCGTCGCTGTACTGAATGGTTGGCGACGATCACGATAGCGGCAACGACGAGCACTACGCCGACGATGGCGATGGCGATTCGGCCGTCGAGGTCGACCTGGTTGATGGGATTGCACGGGCCTACGCCACCCTGGCCCGGCACGTCCTCGACTTCGCGATGCAACTGAACCAGGACGCCGCCGCCCAGCGCCGCGAGGACACCGACGTGTCCGCCCAGCTACACCGACTGGACCCGGACCGGTTCCCCGCGACTGACCGGGCGACGTGCCGGGGTGCGTGTGTTCCCCTGGAGAAGTCTGCAAAGGACGGATCGGAGCCAGCTCAACGGGCGTGCAGCTGGCGCAGGCCGTTGATGATCAGCTCCAGCCCGAAGGCGAACTCGTCCTCCAGCGGCACGGGCAACGAGTCCGCGACCGCGAGGGTGGCCGGGAACTCGGCGGACGACACCTCGTGGAAATACGCCGACACCCGCTCTTGCTCAGCCCCGTTCCCGGAGCCGCCGAGCTGGATGGCAAAGCCGAGGACGTAGCGCGCGAGGGTCGCGTAGGCGCGCGCCGCGAGACTCGGAGACAGTCCACCGTCGAGCAGGACGGCCAGGCAGCGTTCCCGCAGCATCATCGCGTTCGGACCGATCGGCGTCTCTTCGATCAGCAGGGGTGCGACCTTGCGATGCTTGCCCAGCGTGTCGAACATCGCCTGGGCGAGCGCCCGACAGGCCTGGTCCCAGCTCATCTCCGCAAGAGCGCCGGAATCGAGTTCGACCTCGCCGAGAACGCGATCGACCACGTGACCGATCAGCACCGCCCGGTTGGTGAAGTGGCGGTACAGCGTGGCCGTGCCGGACTCGAGCCGTTGCGCGAGGCTCCGCATCGACAGGGCCTCAGCGCCTTCCTCGTCGACGAGCTGCAACGCCGCAGCGAGGATCCGGTCCAGCGGGACAGCGGGACGGCCACGTGAGCGCCGAGTGGACTCTGCGCCGTCGGCGGCAGGCAAAGACGAACTGGTCACACGCATCAGTATCACCTCCGGTTGACACCTCCTACAATAACGGCAACACTGTAGCCATTATGAAGAGCAATCACACCCCCACCTCCGACACCGAGATCGCCTCGGTGGACGGCCTGCGCGTTCACTACAAACGAGCAGGTCAGGGACCAACGGTGGTGCTGCTGCACGGCAGCGGGTCGTCGTTGGAGGGCTTCGAGCGGGTGGCGGCGCTGCTGTCGTCGTCCTACGACGTGATTCGCCCGGACCTGCCGGGATTCGGGCGGACGGGGCCGCGACCCGACCGCGACTACCGCGTCCGGACGTACGCGCGAACGGTCGCCGACTTCATGACGGCGTTGCAGGTGCCGCACTTCGCGGTGGCCGGGAACTCGTTGGGCGGCAACATTGCGTGGAACCTGGCGTTGGACGCCCCGGAGCGGGTCGACGGGCTGGTGCTCGTCAACGCCACCGGCTATCCGGAGAAGTCACTGCCCGACGGGTTGAGACTCGCTCGGAATCCGCTGCTGCGCCCGGTGTTGCGGCGATGGCTCCCGCGCGGCGCGACCGAACGAGGGCTGCGTGAGGCGGTCGGCCCGAAGTCGTCGATCGTGGACGACGCCATGGTGGACCGGGTGCACGCGTTGACGAGCCGCCCGGGGAACCGGTCGGCGTTCGTCGACTTCGCCAACACCGACCAGCCGGACCACAGCGGCGAGATCACGCGGATCAAGGTCCCGACGCTGGTGCTGCGCAGCGCCGAGATCGACGGGCAGTACTTCGCCCGCGACATCCCCGGCGCCCTGGAGCGCGTGCACCCCGACGGCGGGCACCTGCTACCAGAGGAGTACCCGGACTGGGTGGCTGCGGCGATCGCCGAGTTCCTGCCCGCGAAGGAGGAGCGGCGATGAGGTACTTCATCGCGTCCGATGAGGACCGTCGACTCGACGCCACAACGCGGCGCACGCTGCGCGGCGGTTACGTCGAGCTCTCCGACGGTGTGACGCATTACGAGCTGGCCGGTCCCGAAGACGGCGCACTCGTCGTGCTGGTCGGTGGCATCACCATTCCGCTGTTCTACTGGGAAAAGACCGCCGAGCAGCTGCACACCCGAGGACTGCGCACCCTGGCCTACAGCGCCTACGGGCGCGGCGGTTCCGACCGGGTGCGCGCCACCTACGACGAGGCGTTGTTCGTCCGACAGCTGGCCGAACTGACTGCGGCCCTGGACCTCACACCACCATGGCACGTGGTCGGCACGTCGATGGGTGCGCTCGTCGCGATGGCCTACACGAACCGGTATCCCGAGGCCGTGGCCACGCTCGCCATCGTCGGACCGGCCGGTCTGGGCCCTCGTCCCCTGCCGCAACGGTTGCTGCGCAACGATTTTGTGAGCGGGTTCGTCGCCAGGCGCTTCGGCCGCAAGTTGCTGGAGGGGCACCTCGGGCACAACGTCCGCGACCCAGCGCTGTCCGTCGAGCTGGTCGCGATGGTGCGCGACGCCTACCGGTGCGAAGGCTCGCTCTACTCGTTCTTCCAAACTCTGCAGGACTTCCCGTTGTACGAGCGGCAGGAGCTCTTCCGGCGGACGGGCGAGCTGGGAGTCCCGGCCTTGCTCGTGTGGGGCGACGACGACCAGGTCACCCCGATCACCCATCTCGACACCGTCACCAAGCTGCTGCGGCCACGACAGACACACGTCATCAGCCAATGCGGCCACATGGCCCCCTTTGAACGGCCTCACGACGTCAGCGATCTGCTCACCTCGTTCGCCGTTCCCCACCCAGATCGGCTCTGACCATGAACGACCCCAACACCTCCCGAATCATCGACGTGCTGATCGCCGGTGCCGGCCCGACCGGCACCACGCTGGCGATCGACCTCGTGCGCCGCGGCTTGAACGTCCGCATCATCGACAGGGCCCCGCACTCGTTCGAAGGCTCACGCGCCAAAGGCATCCAGCCGCGAACACTCGAGGTGTTCGACGACCTCGGCACGATCGACGAGGTTCTCGCGGGCAGCAGCGACTACCCGCGCCTGGGCATCCACCTGGGACCGGTCGTCGCACCGTGGCGCATGTTCCGCAACCGCGACCGCACCACCGACGTTCCCTACCCGAACACCCGGCTGATTCCCCAGTACCGCACCGACAGCGTGCTGCACGACCGGCTCGAGCAGCTGGGCGGAAGGGTCGAGTACGGCCGGGAACTCGTCGAGTTCGTTCAGGACAGCACGTCGGTCACCGCGACGACGACCGGGGACGGCGGCATCGAGAAGATCACGGCACGCTATCTCGTGGGAGCCGAAGGCGGTTCGAGCACCGTGCGCAGCCAGCTCGGCCTGAGCTTCCTCGGCACGACCGACGAACAGGACCGGATGCTGATCGTCGACGCGGTCACGACCGGTCTGTCCCGCGATCGCTGGCACATCTGGCCGGGCGTGAAGGGCCGGTTCGCAGGCGCCTGCCCGCTGCCGCACAGCGACCTGTTCCAGTGGATGATCCGTCTGGCCCCGGACGAGGAACCCCCGGTGGGAGTGGAGGCGATCACCCGGCGGATCCAGGCCCACACCCACAACCGGAACATCGAAGTGCACGACATCCACTGGCGGTCGGTGTTCCGGCCCAACATCCGCCTGGCGGAGGCCTACCGCCGCGGACGGGTCTTCCTCGCCGGCGATGCCGCGCACGTGCACACCCCCGCCGGCGCGCAGGGCCTCAACACCGGCATCCAGGACGCCTACAACCTCGGCTGGAAACTCGCCCAGGTCCTCGCCGGAGCCGACCCGCAGCTGCTGGACAGCTACGAGGCCGAACGCCTGCCGATCGCCGCAGGTGTGCTCGGCCTGTCCACGCAGAAGTACGAAGGCATCGCGAAGCTCGACCCGTCGAGCCTGCGCCGCGGCAAGGACGAACAGCAGTTGTCACTGACCTACTACGGCGGCCCGCTCGCGCCAACCAACTGCGACCGCACAACGACGCTGCAGGTCGGCGATCGTGCGCCGGACGCCGAACTGCTCGGCACGGACGGCACACCGGTGCACCTGTTCGACACCTACCGGGGTCCCCACTTCACCCTCGTCGCCCACGGCCCGGATGCCGCCGCTGCCGCCGATGAACTCGACTGGCCGACCACGGGTGCGCCGCTGCGGCGTGTCGTCGTCGATGCCGGCGTCAAGGCCGACCACGCGCTCACCGATGCTCGGCACGACTTCCGCCACATCCACGGGATCAAGGGGGACACCCTGCTGCTCATCCGTCCCGACGGCTACATCGGGCACATCGCCACCCAGAACTTCCTCGCCTCGATCCAGACCGCCGCTCGCACGATGACGCCAGCGGCCCGGCAGGAGACCGTCCGATGACCCGCATTCTGCTGCGCGGCGCGCAGGTGATCACCATGGCGCCGCACCGGCCCGACGCCGAACGCTGCGACGTCCTCATCGACGGCGACCGCATCGCCGGGATCGGCGACGACCTCGACGACACCGGCGCGGAGATCGTCGACGTCACGGACCGCATCATCATGCCCGGCCTGGTCAACGCCCACCTGCACACCTGGCAGACCGCCCTGCGCGGCGTGGGCGTCGACTGGACGCTCGCGGACTACCTCGGTCGCATGCACGGCACCATGGCCAAGCACTACCGCCCGGAAGACATGCGCGTCGGAACGCTCGCCGGCGCGCTGAGCCAGCTCGACCGCGGCACCACGACCCTGGGCGACTGGTGCCACAACACGCCCACGCCCGAACACACCGACGCGGCGATCGACGGCCTGCTGTCGTCCGGCATCCGCGGGATCTTCCTGCACGGCACCCCGTATTCCGCCGCCGACGCGGCCCACCCCGTGAGTGAGATCGACCGGCTGCTCGACGGCCCGGCCGGCACCCACGCGTTGCTGACCTTCGGTATGGCCGTCCGCGGCCCGCAACTGTCCACTCCGGACGTCGCGGTCACCGACTTCCGCGCGGCCGCCGAGCGCGGGATCATCGTGTCGATGCACCAGAGCGGCGGAGCACCAGGGCCGGGGTGGGAGGCGGTGCGGGCGGCCGGACTGCTGAGCCCCTCTGCCAACGTCGTGCACGGCGCCGGACTCACCGACGAGTGGATCAAGATCCTGGTCGACGCAGGAGCGAGCGTCACGTGCACGCCGGAGAACGAACTCGGCCAGGGCCACGGCGCCCCCGTCACCGGACACCTGCTCCAGCTGGGCGCCGCACCGTCACTGGGCACCGACACCGACGCGGTCACCCCTGCTGACGTCCTCTCCGCCGCCCGGATCGCGCTGGCCCACCAGCGCGGCCGCGACCACGACCACCACCGGCAGACCACCGGCGCGTTCTCCCTCACCGCGACGATCACCGCCAAACAGGCACTGGCCTGGGCAACGGTCGAAGGCGCCCGAGCGCTCGGCCTCGACGACCGCGTCGGCAGGCTCGAAGCGGGCATGCAGGCCGACCTCGTCGTCATCGACGGCTCCGCGCCGAAGCTGTGGCCGATCACCGATCCGGTCGCGACGGCGCTCTACGCGAGTTCCGGCGACATCGAGGCGGTCATGATCGCCGGACGCTGGCGCAAACGGCAGCACACCCTCATCGACGTCGACCTCGACGCCCTGCGAGGACAACTCCAAGAATCCGCGGACCACCTCCTGCCCAACCTCGTGGACTGACCTGTCTCGTCCAGCTGAAGTTTGCGGTGGTGCAGATCTGTGAGCTGCGGTCCGCAAGGTAGCGCGGACCGATGCGGACGGCTGTTGTCCAGGGCTAGTTTGCGGATTCCTGGCCCTGGGTCGTCGATGTTGGCCAAGGGCCAGGGCGGGAACGAACCGTCTGTCGTGGTCGGGGAGGCCAGGGAATCGGCTCGATCGCGGTGTCCCAGAACGGTGAGGACACTGGCTGTGGGCGTTCGAACTGCTCGCCTGCGAGCGCGAGGGTGTCTCCTTCGATGCCGGGGAGCGTGGCGTTGACCTGGGCTGATGGGAGCGCGCTGCCCAAGCGGGCGATTGGCGAGGGAGATGATCTCCTGGCGCCCTGATTGATCACTGGGCAGTATGGGAAACATGCCTGCCATTCCCGAGAGCTCCGCCGCCATCGCCGATGTGGCCGTGGAGAACGACTACGACGGCTTCGCCGAGGCGTACACGGCCGAGAACGAGACCAGCCTCCTCAACGCCTACTACGTCCGGCCCGCGATCGTGGACCTGGCCGGCGACGTGGCCGGTCGACGAATTCTCGACGCCGGCTGCGGTGCTGGTCCTGTGTCCGTGGCGCTACGTGATCGGGGAGCCGTCGTGAGCGGCTTCGACCGCAGCGCCAAGATGGTGGAGCTGGCCCGGCAGCGGCTCGGCGACGACGTGGACCTGCGGGTCGCCGACATAACGGGCCCGCTGCCGTACCCCGACGGCGCGTTCGACGACGCCGTCGCCGCTTTGGTGCTGCACTACCTGGAGGACTGGACCGCACCTCTGGCTGAGCTGCGGCGGGTGCTGAAGCCCGGTGGCCGGCTGATCGTGGTCGTCAACCACCCCATCCTCCTCAAGATGGTGCATCGCGAGACTGACTACTTCGCGACCACCAAGTGGTCCGACGAGTACGACTTCAACGGCCAGAAGGCCGTGCTCACCTACTGGCACCGGCCGCTGCACGCGATGACCGATGCCTTCACCGCAGCAGGCTTCCGCACCGCCGTCATCAGCGAGCCGCCTCCGGCGCCGGAAGCCCACGAACTCTTTCCCGACGAGATGGCGAGTTTCCCCTCCGGGGCCTTCCTGAGCTTCATGTTCTTCGTCCTGGAGGCCGCCTAACTACGGCGTGGCACATGGGTGGCCGCAAGGTCGCGGCATGCTTGCCCTGACCTTGAGGCTGCGTACAGGCGCTACAGGCCGTTGGCAAGGAACCAACGCGGTTGTTGAGAATGCGCCAACTTCAGGCAGAACGTGTGGCGGCCCGCAAACTAGCTCGGACGCCGTAGCAAGCACCGCAAACTTGCCCTGGACACCGCAATGTTCGGCTGGACAGGACATGACCGCTGTCGTGCGCCTGCTAGCGCCTGTTCGCGGTGCCGGTGACCAAGTCACCGGATTTCGTGACGACACACGAGATCCGCACGCCGCTCCGGAGTTGGAAGGTGAGCGTCGTTCTGTCTGCCGGTGCCGGAGTCGCCGATGAGGCAGAGCGGCAGGCCTTTGCGAACCCATTCGCAGGCGACACCGCCGGCCTCCTGATCATCACCGCGGGCTGGACCGGATGCCGCTGGGGCGAACTCACCGGCCTGTTACGAGACAACATCGACCTCGGCCGCGGCACACTCACCATCGACCCACGGACCGGCGCCTTGCACGAAGGTGCACACACTAGATGGCTCGGCTCCCCCAAGACCCCGTCATCGGCCCGCACCATCACGCTGCCGCCATTCCTCATCACCATGCTCCGCAAACACCTCGAGCGGCACGATCACGAGTTCGTGTTCACCGACGAAGGCGGAACCTGGTTGTGGCGCAGCACTTTCATCAGCCGAGTGCTCAAACCCGCGGTCAACGGCAACGAAGGACATCCGCAGGCAGGTATCCGCACAGTGCCGATCCGGCCCGGCCTCACCTTCCACGGACTGCTACACAGCCACAAAACCTGGCTCATCGCCGATGGCGCACCCGAGATCGCCCAAGCCCGACGCCTCGGACACCACCTGCCCAACCGCGTCACCGACGTCTACTCCCACGTCGCACCCGAAGTCGAACTCCGACTCCTCAACGATCTTCAGCGGCGCTGGCATGAGGGCAGACCTGAATGTCCGAGCGCACCCGAACGCGCCGGAGCCCGCAGAACGCCATGTTTCGGGTCCGCTTGCGTCGTAAGCAATCCACTGCCCCTCACACCGTTAGTGGGAGGGGCGCGACGATCACCCAGGCCAGCGACCAGCACGACAATCCAGCCGGAGAATCCTGCTCCAGAAGTGCTCCATAGGGTCACCGCAAAACGATCAACAAGCGACCACTCAAGATCTACTCAGAACAGCAAGAAACCCGCCTGACCAGCGAAATCGCCAGATCAGACGGGTTCTACCTACAAGTGGAGCTGAGGGGACTCGAACCCCTGACCCTCACACTGCCAGTGGTCCACAAAGGACTTCTACCAGCACAAACACTAGAACACCAACAACTCCAATGCAACTAGGTGCCATTCAGTGCCGTTGAGCGCCGTTCGACGACGTTCCGCTCCTGGCGCTGCTCCAGTTTCGCTCCAGCACGATCAGTGTGAAACGGACTCGCTACCGGCGAACATCCGTTCATCGAGGCGACAACGCGATCACCGTGCCGGGACGAACCCAGCGCATGATCGACGCGAGTATGCTCGCCGGGATCGCCACACAGCCGGCAGTCGGGGCGCCGTTCGTGACGTGCACGAAGAACGCACTACCCGCACCGGGAACACGCTGCGCGTTCACACCCATCACCAAGGCGTAGTCGTACACAGCGCCGTGCGAAGCCAAGTTCTCCGACGTGCTCTCGTTGAACGCACACGCCCCACGAGCACACCGCTGATGAGTGTTGTAGTCAGGACTGTTGACATCACTGACCCACCAGTCCGAATCGTCATTCCGGAAGTACGACACCCCAACACCAGGATCAGCCTGCCTGCCGAACGCACCCGTGATCGCAAAAACCCCCAGCCGGCGTCGCCGACGACGACTCCCCATAGGAACTGGAGATCCCAGGAGAGCCGACCTTGGCCGCAACACCACCGAGCACCTGCGCCCAGTCACTCCCGGACTTCTGCCACGTCGACAACGTGGCATTGGAACCACCCGCACCCACCACCGAGATCACCTGACCGGCGCCGCCCACACGATCAGCGAACCACGGCGCCTCGGCGCGCTGCACCGTTTTCACGGGCGCGGCCACGGCAGCAGGCCGCGGCACGGAGGATCTCGTGGTGGCGGACGACATGGTCACGCTGCTCACCGACGTCGTCGTGGGGACGGCGCTGGAACTCGGATCGGTGGACGAGCCGGCCGTTGTCGACTCAGCGGAGGTGGGACTCTGCACGGCCGACGCGCTGACCGGAGCAGCCTGCGGAGACTCATCGGCGGACACCACAACCAGCACCGCAACGGCCGCCGCCGCCACAACGGGGCACAGAACTCGAACCAGAACAGGAACCTTGGCCAGGCGCCGAAACATACCGATCTCTCTACACACGAGAAGGAACACGATCGCCGGTGGGGGTGCGCGAACTGATTCCGCACAACAACACCGGATCAACCATTGACGACGATCAACCGCCGACGTGCAGGAACGCAGCGTCCGCCCCAGGAAGCAGCAGTACCTCCCCGTCCGGGAGGCTGACGCGCAGGCATGCCTCACCCAACCACCACCGCTCGGTACCCACCGCACCGAGAAACACGCTGACCTCATTGGCGTCGACGTGACCGGAGACGCCCGCGATCACGGCATGACGGACCTTGTCGGGTGCGGATGCGGTCCACTGGATGGTGGTCCCTGCCAGCGGCTTCGCGGATCGCTGCGGTTCGCACCCCTCTGCGAACTCGATGGCGGACACCGCCACAGCGTCCTCGATGTACACCTCGGGCACGGGAGGCATCAGGTCCTCTTCCAGACAACGCACGATCCGTCGTTCCACACGGTTCGGGCCAGTGTGCCAACCCCAGCGACCGACGTGCGCAGGCGCCCGTTTGGCGTAGCGCATCATGAGGTTGTGCGGCGCGTGGAGTGCAATCCGCTTGTTGCCGGTGCCGACACCACGGCCCGCTAACGCAGACCTTCCTCGGCGCCTTGGTTCGCGAATTAGACCCCCGAGAACGACTCCTGTAAATAAATTAGCGTCGCCCGCGGCCGCCGATGCCCCTTTTACATCTTCTGAACAAAAAGTGGGGTGAGCAAGTTTCCTTGTTCACCCCACTTCGGATAATTCTTCAGTTGCTGCAGCTACGCCTTCCAGGTCGAATCGGTGATCGTGGGATCGCCGGTGATCGCCCTGGCGATGGAGACCCATCTGGGTTCATGACCACCGAACCCGGCCACGCACTGCACTGCGAACACAACTACGGTGTTCCCACCTTCCAGCACCAGCTTGAGGCCTCGCGTTCCTGGCCGGACGGCGACAAGCGCTGAGCGCGGCACGTCGTGGACTCGCCATGGATTGACAACGCGGATCAGATCGTTCCGCACCTCGAGCCTCGACCGAAATACAGCCCACACGACCAAGCCAAGCCCGACGTAGATCAGGATCACCACGGCGAACTCGACTGGCGGCATGCCGTCCTGCCACTCGGGATTGATCAGACCCGGCCATACCACGAACGGCAGACCGAACAGCGGTACACCGACTGCCGCGACCTTCACCCACAACCGAACACGCCAGACGTGATCACCCTCATCGACTGCCGCCTGCTCCGTGTTCACGGGTCCGTCCTGACGTGCCCACAAACGGATCAACACGGTTCCGCCGAATAGCACAGCGAATGGGACCAGTAACCGCTCCGGCATGGGAAGGTTGTCATGCAGGTATGCCCCGCCGATCAACAGAACTCCGAGGACAAGCAGTCGCAGCACCGTGAGCTTCGGAAACATGGCAAGTAACCCTTTCGCTACGATGCTGCGACCACTGATGATTATCCTACCACCACTTCCAACGCTGCCCTTTCCGGTTCCACTTGAACCGATAGGAAATGTTCCTGGAATGCGTAGGGGAGAATTTAGCGTGGCGACCAGGCTTTATTGCGTTCAGCGCGCGCAGCGTCTTCACTCCTGCCCCTGCACCGAACGCACTCGTGAAGGTCTCACCAGCCGCATCGCGCCATTTCCAGTTGCTGGTACCTGCGTTCTGGGCTGCGTAGCCGACGAAGCCTGCCGCCGCGCCCACCGCTACCGCGCAAACGACCGATACACCACATGCGGCCGCCCCGATCAGTCCCGCGCCCCAGGCAGCCATCTTACCGGCGAACCGGATGTTGTCCTCGTGGCGCTTGTAGAAGCTCTTTGTCGCGCTCCATGCCTTCGAGGCGCAATTGCCCCACGACCAGGGCTTCCACGAACACCGGCCATCGAGGTCGAGCTCGTTGATGGGATCGCCGTTGGTGTAGTCGTAGTCGTTGGCGCTGCCGCCTTCGACCGGGTCGACGGACAGGAAGCGGCCAAGCAGTGTGCTGTAGGGCCGTGCTCCCATTTGGACAATCGACAACGCTCCGGCGTGCTCGTAGGAGCGCTGGTGCTGCCCGAGCCAGCCGTGGTCCATCTGGCCTGACATGTTGTCGGGCACGTGGTCGGGATCAACGGTGCCGTCGGTCTTCAACGGCTCACCGAACGGCGTGAACGTGCGCAACGCCCCGGACTGCTTGCCATCCGCGGTCGTGGTCAGCGCGAGGTCACCACGCACCGTCGGGTGATCGAAGGTGCTCGTGTCCGGTTTCCACGTGTAGAGCACACCGCCAGGCAGGCTGATGCTGCGCGACAGCACTCTGTTGTCCGGGCCAAACACGAGATCAGCCGTGTCGCCACTGCCGGTGTGGCCGTAGCGCACGTCGGTCGCGGTGTCACCTTGCGCGGCTGTCCTTCGGATGATCCGGTCGGTGGCGTCCCGGATGTAGGACACGTCGGCTGGATCGCTGCCCGTGACGCGCAGTGCGATGTTGCGGTCAGCACCGTCCCACGACAGGTGCGTCGTTGCACCACCAGTCGTGTACTGCGTGGTGTTGCCGTTGCTGTCGTACTGCACGTTGGTCACTGTTGTTGCGCCCACAGTCGCCAGCAGCCGGTCCGCACCGTCGTAGCAGTAGCCGGTCTCGGCGACGCCGGAGGTGGTTTCGTCGAGCAGACGCACGCGGTTGGTGTTCAAGCCCGCGTTCGACTGAGTTCCAGTCGGGCAACCAGACTGAGCGTTGGAGGCGAAGTCGTAGGTGTAGTGATGCCCTGCGACCCACGCCTCGGTCAGCCTGCCCGCCGCGTCGTAGACGTAGTTGGGAGCAGACGGCCGCGCATCAACGCCGCCCAGTACCTCATCGACGATGGTTCCTGCCCGCGTACGGTCCACGGTCGAGTCGATCTGAACGTTGTCGCTGGTCTTCCAGCGCTGTGTCACCGGCCGACCCGCGCTGTCCTTGCCGATCAAGGCCAGCGAGGTGCCGTTGGAGTACGCGACGGACGCCTGTTCACCGGCGTTGTCATAGGTGACCGTCGCGAGCGCCACGCCACCGACCGTCACCGTGAGCACTCGGCCCGCGTCGTCGTAGGTGTACGTGGTGGTCTGTGCCGCATCAGCGGCGTTCGGCAGGTTGACTTTCTCAGCCGTGACGCGTCCCGCCAGGTTATGCGTGGTTTCAGTACGTACGCCGTTCGCATCGGTGTACTCGACCACTCGCCCGAGCAGGTCGTGCTTCGTCGTGACGGTGCCGTTGGCGTCTGACACCGAGGTGGTCAACGGGTCACCGTTCACCGCGTAGTTGGTTGTGACGGCGCGTTCCGGTGCCGACGCGGTCGCCGGATACTTCACCGACGTCGCCCGATCCCGGCCGTCGTACGTTGTACAGGTCCAGGCACCGCTGGTGCCCTTCGCGACGACCCTGCCGGAAGCGTCGAAGATCTGCTCGTCCTCGCGCGCCGCACCGGAAGCGGGAGCGGGCAGACGGGTGAGCCTGGACAGGCCGCCCTGGTTGATCGACTCGACATCAGTGGTACACGGGTTGTCCCGGGTCTCAGTGTCGCTGTAGTGGACGTAGGTGCTCTGCGCACCGCTCGGCATGGTCGTTCCGGTCTTACGGAGATACCCGGTGCCGACCGGCTCGTACGACGAGCGGCTCGTAATGCCAGCACTAAACGCCCTGGTAGGCAGGCCATAAGCGGCGTCGAGGCCATTGTCGGTGAAGCTGGTTGAACTGACGGAGTTGGCTACGCCGCCGGACTCGTCCTTCACAGTGGAGGTGGTCAGGCCGTAGTTGGGACGCAGGTAGCTACCAGGAATGGCCTCGTAGACGCCATCAGGCGCGCGCCGCCAGTTCAGGTGCAGCTGGCCGGGCCCTTGGCCGTTGTAGTAGTCGATGCGGATGCGGTGGGTGGAGCCGGCAACGGTGTTGTTGTAGTCGCCCTTGGCCGGTCGGGGGCCTCCGTCGGCCCAGTTGTCGATGATCAGGGTGTCATCGATCCACAACCGGGAGCCGTCGTCGACGTGGGTTTCCAGGTTGTAGTTGCCCGCGTTGGGAAAGGTGATCTGGCCGGTCAGCCGGATCGAGAAGCGACCGGCGGGAACACCAGGGGCAGGCGAGGTGGTGTCGGTCCAGTCCGACCGCACCGTGCCGTCAGTCGAGCCGAGGCCGGTCTGGTGGACCTTCGGCGACCCCGTCAACATCGTGTTGTCGTAGATCGCCGTCGCCAGCCCTTGCAGGCCTTCGTCGTAGTTGGTGCGGGTGTGCGGCATTGTGGCCGCGCACGCGGTGGTGGGCTGCTGGCCGGTGAAGCAGTTCGCCGGTGCAGGTCCCCACTTATCGGTGGGGCGGTCGTTGTGGTCGTAGACCGTCGAGGACACCCGGCCGGCGGCATCAGTGGCGGTGAGCTGCTGGTCCTTGCTGTTCCACGTCGTTGACGTCGTCTTGCCCGTCGCGTCGGTGGAGCTCAACTGCCGGTCGGCCTCGTCATAGGTCACCTTCGTGGCATAGCCCGACATCGGGTTCAGCCCTGCGATGTCCACAAAGGTCTGCCGGTTTCCCATGTCATAGCGGTAGGAGTGTCCGGGACGCTGACCGCCGGCCTGACCGTTGGGCACGGGGGATTGCACGCTGGTCGCGGCCTTGCGGGTGCCGATCGTGCCGTAGTTGACGACGGTGTAGGTCTCGATGATGTTGCGGGTGGCCGGATCCTGTGCCGACCAGTCCACCGCACGGGCGTCGCGCACTGCGGCCAGTGCGCCATCAGCGTTGAAGCCGTAGTCGGTGAAGTCGTTACCAGGGTTCTCGATACGTGAGAACAAGCCGCCCCGGTACCAGAGGAAGGTCTGCGTGCCATCCCAGTACTGGATGCGGCACAACATCTGCGACGGCGGCAACGTGTCCGAGCTCGGCGGCGGCGTGCGGCCGGCGTAGCAGTCGTCTCCTGGCCGGTTGTAGAACAGCTTGTGCGAGCGCTGCGACACTGGGTCGGTGATCTGCGACAGGCGGGTCGGAGACCCGTTCCAGCTCATCACGTTGGCTGCAGGCTTGCGACTGTCCACAACAGAAGACTCCGACGCGAGTGTGCCGTCGGCGTTGAAGCTGTAGACGTTCCCGCCCTCGTGCAGTGTGATCTTGCCGCTGGTGTCCAGGCCGAGGACACCATCCTCACCCGCCGGTGGCTTGTAGCTGCCGGCGCTGCTCTTCGTCCACGTGTGCTTGGTGCCAGTGGCGTCGGTGAGGACGATCGTCTGATCCTGTACCTGTGCCTTGGTGTACGTGGAACCATCACCGGTGAGATTGGCGTTGAGCTGCCAGCCGATCGGCAACGCGGGCAGGTCCTGGGTGTAGAGCCACGAGGCTGGGATGATCTGCGGCGGCACCGCCTTGTTTGACGCCTCGTTGGTCTGCACGAACAGCTTCATCCGGCCAGGACCACTGGAGTGGTACAGCTCGGCCTTGATCGGCACCCGCTGTCCCGCCGTCAGCGCGATCTCGGTGACCGGGCCGTTCTGGCTCGTCAGGGCAAAGTTGACGTCCGAGGCGTTCTTGTTGTTGTACACCAACGTGTTGTTGACCCAGATCTTCGCACCGTTCGCGTGCACACCACCGAAGTGGTACGTGCCCGTCGCCGGAACCTGGAAGAAACCCTCCCAACGGCCAACGAACCAGTCCTGTGCCAACGCCGGCGCGAACACCGACTCGCTGCCCCAGTCGGAGTTGACCTGCGGCTCGTTGCGCACCAGCACCGGATTCGCATCTGGCGTCCCAGAGCGGGTGGAGTCGTTGAAGTACGACGCGCGCAGGCCGAAGGGTTCGCTGGCCTGCGAGTTGTAGCTGAACGTCAGCCCGGACGAGCCGCCGACGGTGTTGAACGTCGGTCCGCCGTCCTCGGTGTGGACGTTGCCGTTGGCCAGGTTTACCGTCACCGGGCCGAGGGTGTCCTTCGGCGCGGGACCGCTGTCACCGATGCGCTGGTCGACCTTGAAGTGACCGGTCCAACCCGGATGCGTCGTGGTCACCCCGCCGCTGAGCGCGGTCAGTACAGTCCACGTGTAGCTGGTGCCATCAGTGAGCACACCCTGCGGGACCGTCCAGGTGTTGCCAGCGATGCAGCCGGAGTCCACGACAACGCCGGACTGCCCGTCCGCACCGGTCGCGACCTTGAAGCAGTACAACGTGCCGTCACCGGAGGGGTTGCTCACCGGGCTCGCCGATAGCGTCGGCGTCAGGCTGGTCAGCACGCTGCCGTCGGCCGGGCTCACCAACGAGGTCGCCGGCGGCGCGGTGCCGTGGTCGACGATCAGGTTGACCTGCATATTCTTGTACGACCACTCACTGGTCTCCGAGCCGGTGAGCATGAAGTAGGTGGTGTTGTCCCGGGCGTTGACCTTGCCGGCGATGAAGTCGGTCAACGCCTTGGACTGGATCGACCCGCGGTCGCCGATTGGCCCGGACGCCAGGTACTGACCGACCCCGTTGAAGTTAAACGCGTTCGCGTGGAACAGGTTCGACTGCCACGACAACATCGACCCCGTCTGCGCGTTACGCCAGAAGTCATACCGTGCACCCACGATGTTCTTGCCGAACAACGGGGTGAAGTCGTGCTTGAAAGCCGTGCGCCAGAACGAATCCCCGCCGCCTGGCCCGGACTTCGAGTTGCCCACCGCGATACCGCAGTTCGTGCACTGATAGCCATCGGACTTGAACGCGATCGACTGATCATCGTTGTTGAACCCGTAGGTGTAGGTCGGGTCAACCACCACTGGGTACACCCTGGCCTTGTCGTTGAGCCACTTCGGGTCCACCGACACGGTCAGCAGCCAGGACTTGCCGTCCTGCTTGAGCGCGTAGGTGCCGCCGGTCTGCGCGGGAGCCTTGTTGTCCTTGGCGCTACCCGACGAGTCCCAGGTCACGATCGGCGGCAACGACGCCACGACCTTGCCCTTGGTGTCCTTGATCAGCACACCGTCGTCCTTCAGCGACGGAGTCAGCGAGCCCGTGTCCATCCGGAACACCCAGCTACTGGTCGATGTCGGCTTCTTGACGACGATGGACTCTTTCACGCCGCCCGGCTCGACCTCATACTCCAGATCGGTATCAGGCAACACATCCACATAGGACGCCTTCGAATCCTTGGTCTGCCGGGCAACACGCCGGGCACCCTCGAGCGCGACCGAGATCCGCTGACCCGACTCACCCAGGTCGATCGGCCCCAGCGTCACCAGACCACGATCCTCCGCGGACGCAGCGAACTCCGGCTTCAACTGGTGCAGACCAGTCTTCGCGCGCTTCGAACCACGGTCCTCGGTCAGCCGGGTATCGACAGCCCGCCAGGCGCCCTTGTCATCCCGAACACTGACCGGCACCTTCGACAACACCGTCGTCCGAGTGCCGTCGGAGTTGACGTAGTCGACCGACTTCTCCGCCCGGCCGACCTCCTTCGACGACTTCGCGTCGAACTTCGAAGCGGTCTTGCCGGCATCGGCACCCATCAACGGCCGGAAGTCACCCGCCGCTTTCGGCGAGTCGTGCTTGCGGCCCTCCTGCTGCGGGTTCGCCCACGACGACAACTCACGTGGATCGCGATTTTTCGCCGGTGGCGCAGCCACCGGCGATCGCGGGCACCGCCTGCACCACCGAGGCGATCAACGCCGCAACCAGCACGGCGGCGACCGGCGATCTATCTCCACGTCTACGCGACCGTCTTGTCCGTCTGACTCCAGGCAGACTCATCCACACTCCCGTGAAAGAGGAAACA
>NZ_QFWW01000015.1:0-25435 GCF_003265345.1 Lentzea terrae
CCACCCAACGGCAAGAAGCCATCAGCCACACCCCGCCGTCCCGGGCATCCAGAACACCCCGTCCTGGACATCAACAATCTTATGGAGCAGCCATGTACGTCCTCACCTGCCTGTACCACCACCCGGAAGACCCGCAGGCCTTCGACGACCACTTCTTCGCGGTGCACGCGCCACTGGCCCGCAAGGTCGTCGAGCTCGGCCTGCGCAGCGCCACCGCGACCAAGCTCGACCCGAACCCGGACGGCTCGCCGCCGCCGTTCTACGTCAAGGTCGACATCGTCGCGGACTCGGCGGAAGCGTTGCAGGCGGCCATGAGCACGCCGGAGGGCCAGGCCGCGCAGGCCGACATGGCGAACTTCGCCGGCGGCGGGTTCGTGCTGTTCACCGGCGAGGTGGTGGACGAAATCCTGCCGGAATTTCCGCGCGGTACCTGATGTCCAGCTTCCGGTAGACGCGCGTGAGGTGTTGCTCGACGGTGCTCGTCGTGACGAACAGCTTGCGCGCGATCTCCCGGTTGGTGTGCCCGTCGGCGGCGAGCGCGGCCACGCGGCGCTCGGCCCCGGTCAGCCCGGCGACCTGGGAACCAGAAGCCGGCACGTCGTCGGGGAGCAGGCGCTCGCACAACGGCTCGGCGCCGCACTCCCGGGCCACGTGCCACGCGCGCCGGGCGGTCATCCGCGCCCGCGTGAGGTGACGAACAGAGCCGCTCAGGTCGGCCAGCGTCTGCGCGAGCTCGAACCTGGCGCCGCGTTCCTCCAGGATCTCGGCGGACTCCGTCAGCAGCCGCGCGCGAGTTCCCGGCTTGCTCACGCACGCCAGCTGCCGCAACGCGGACCCTCGCGTGCGCGATCGCCTGGAGGTGAGCGTCAGTTGCTCCACCAGCAACCGGCGGGCGCGCTCCGGCGATCCCTGCTTCAGCAACGCCTCCGCGGCGCACACCCGCCACGGCACCACACCGGGATGGTCCTGGCCCCAGGAGCACAACAGCTCACCGCACGACACGAAGTCGGCCACCGCGGCGTCGTGCTGCCCGGTGGCGAGGTGGTACTCGCCGCGAGCGCGCAGGTAGTGCGGCCCCGACCTGCTGCGCAACGCCAACTCCGGGACCGGCTGCGTGACGTACCCACGTGCCTCGGCGTACCGGCCGGTCCTGGTGCAGGCGAGGATCAAGCAGCTCAACGGTGCTGCGACGGCCGTGCCCCAGGCGGCTGGCGACAGCAGCCCGTACGCACTGGCCGCCAGCCGCCGAGCGGCACGCAGATCTCCTTGGCGCAACGAGACTTCAGCCCGCAGACTGGTGAACACAGCCTGCCACGTCACGTGTTCGGCGGCTTGTTCGAGCAGCCGGTCGCACCACAGCGCTGCGGTCTCCAAACGGTCGGCGTAGATGAGCGTGAGCAACGCGAAGACCGTTGCCCACGGCAGATCACCGGTGAGCGGCAGGCCGCGCAGCACCCCCTCCGCGCGGATTGGAGCGGAGTCGTCGCCGCGGACGAGCAGATCGGTGAGAGGCGAGCCTGCCTGCCGCCACCGAGCCAGCGACGGGTACGCGGAAGCCAGCCACAGCTCGGCGTCCGGGTTGTGCCGCACCAGTTCCAGCGACTGGTCGACACGCCCGTGCCACAGCAGTTGGCTGATCATCGACGGCACCGCTGCGGGATCGAGTGACGTCAGGTGCCGGCGAGCTGCCAACGGGTCGTGGCGGAACTCCAGCTGGGCGAGCTCAGCGGTGATCGCGGCCCGCTCCGCCGAGTGCACCGAGGAGATCCGGGCGAGTTCGAGACAGCGCACCGCGAAGGTGGTGCGGTGACCGGCCCGCGCAGCCGCTGTGCGCAGGACCGGAGTCCACTCGTGCGCGGGCGGTGGTCCCGCCAGAAGGTGGCACGCCACGATCTCGGGGGCCTCGCCCTGCTCGTGCAGCATTCGCGCGGCTCGAGCGTGCAGGATCGGCGGGGTGCCGGACCACACCGCTTCCCGCGCGCCGACCTGGCGGAACCGGCACTCGTCGAGAAGTCCGGCTGCGGCAAGCACTCCAGTGCCGTGTTTGATCGCGCCTGGAGCCAAGCCGGTCAGCCTGCTGATGGCGGCAGGGGTGGCGAACTCACCGAGCACCGCGATGGCCTGAGCGGTCTGCCGGACGGCCGGCCCGCCGTGGTGCAGGCAGCGCGCCACGGCGGAGCGCAGGTCGTCGTCGAGCAAAGCCCGGACCAGCAACGGGTTGCCGCGGCTCAGCGCGTGGATTCGAGCCGCCTCGCGGTCACCGGCCAGTGCGGCGACGCCTTCCAACGTCAACGGTTCGAGGATCAACTGCGTGCAGTGCGGCAGGCGCAGGAGCTCGAACCGGAACGTGGACTGCAGCTGACCAGTGGACTCGGTGAACACGAACATCAACCGCGCCGACCGCATCCGGCGGACCAGCGACAGCAGGCCGTGCAACGACGGCTGGTCGGCCAGGTGCACGTCGTCGACAGCGATCACCATTGGCGTGCGTTCGGTGAGATCCCGCAGTCTGAAGCAGAGCGCCGAGCGGGAGGAAACGCCCGCGTCGGCCAGGAGCTGGCTCAGCACTCCGAACCGCAGCCCGCGCTCGGCCCACGACCCCGCCGCGCTGACGAAAGCCGCTCCGGCCAGCGCCGCACGGTCCGCGAAAGCCTCCAGCAACGCCGTTTTGCCGCTGCCGAGCGCACCGCTGACGAGTGCGATCCGGCCTCTGCCCGTCGTCGCGTCTGTGCGCATTTGGTCAAGCCTGGTCAACTGGAATTCTCGATCAACCAGCTCCATCGCTGGTCCTCCTGGCGCCGCGTGACTCCGCGGAACTACGCGTTTGACAGCGAATGACTCCGTCCAAAGCTAAAGTGACGAAACTCGCCTGTCACTGCGCGCAGTTCATTTGGTGCCAACTGTGCGGTAATCGCGGAAGATGACCCAGCGCATCACGCTGTACATGAACGCGGCCTCGCAGGCGCCGGCGACGAGGCGGGACAACAGGTACTGCACGCCGATCGCGGTGAGCGCGCTGCCGAGCCCCAGGATGAACGCCAGGTAGTTGACCAGGATCGCCACCGCGTACATGCCCGCCTGCGGGCCGACCGGCGCGTGTGAGCGGAAGTTCAGGGCGCGGTTGAGCACGAAGCTCAGGCCGAACGCGATGACGTAGGCGATCGTGAACGAGATCGGCACCGGCAGCCCCAGGCCGCTGCGGAACAACATGAGCAGCAGCAGATCGATGCCGAACGTGCAGCCGTTGATCAGCGCGAAGCCCAGGAAGCTCGGCGCGACCACGCGGGACAGGCCGAACGGCAGCCACCTCACGACAACTTCCATCAGCGCGTGGAACCGCTGTCCGAAGTCCTTTTTGTTGTCAGCCAAGGTGGAGTGCTCACCGCCGGTCATGACACGACAGTGCCACGACGGCGAAGGCGGAAGCCGACGAAACGGCCACCGCTCGCCGGGCTGTCCGCAGGTGTTCAGCGTGCGTGCGGGTGGTGTTCGAACGATCTTCACCGGAACGGCCGACCGGTAGGATCAGCCGTTCACCCTCCGCCACCGCGTCGGACTCATCCCGTGCAGCTTGCCGAACGTCCTGGCGAAGTACCCGGCATCCGGGAACCCGACCTGCCGCCCGATGTCGCTCACCGGCAGCTCCGTCACGGCCAGCAGCCGCCGTGCCTGGACCATCCGCCGCTCGGTGATCCACTCCTGCACCGTCCGGCCGGTCCGCCTGCGCACGGTCGACGTCAGGTGGCCGGGGGAGATGCTCACCGCGGCCGCGACCTCCCGCAGCGACAACGGTTCCGGGAACCGCCGCTCGATCACGTCGAACACCTCGGCGAGCAGCGGTTCGGCGTTCTCTCGCAGGTCGCCGACGACGTCCGCGGCCAGCCGGGACACTCCGACCAGCAGCAGCACCAGATGCGCGGACACGGCCTCGCGGTAACCCTCGCGCTTGTGCGCCAGTTCGTCCTGCAACGCCCCGATGCGCGCGGTCCACTCATCTCTTTGTTCGGCAGGCACCTTGAGTCGCAGAGCGCCGATCGCGCCGCCGCGAACGAACGGGAACAGCAACGGGTGGGTGCGCCACGCCAGGTGTGCGCCAGGAGTCTCCGGGCCGAGCGCGTCGGCGGTGAAGAACACGCTCGAACCCTGCGCGCCGACGAGGTCGTCGCTGTCGGCCTGGCCCATCACGTCACCCGGTGCGATCACGAACAGGTCGCCCGCCTCGACGTGGCGGACCTGCTTCCCGGTGCGGACGATGCCGCCGTCGGCCCAGAAGTAGGCGATCCCGGGGAAGTCGTGCGAGTGCGCCTCGTGGACACCGTTGACGTCGGCGTCGTGGCCGAGGGGCACGACGGCCACGGACAGCTCACCGGGCACCGGCTGCCACTTGTAGGTGGCCGGTTGGTCCGCGCTCAGGGGCGTTCGTCGGGTCCGCACCGTCAAATCGTCCCATTCAAACCACGGATTGGCACAGGAACCTTGGTGAGAGCCGGTTCAGAATGGGTTCATGAGCGAAATATCATCCCAGGAGCGTGACTACCTGCCCGGTCTGGGCCGGCACTTCCTGATGCCGCTGTACGACGTGGTGCACCGGGTGTTCGGGCTGGCCCGCGTGCACGACGAGATGATCACACTGGCCGGGTTGCGCGACGGCCTGCGCGTGCTGGACGTCGGCTGTGGCACCGGGAACCTGTTGCGCGCGACCGGAAAGCGGCACCGCAACGTCGAGCTCACCGGCGTCGACCCCGACCTGAAGATGCTCGCCAGGGCCGAGCGCAAGATGCGGCGGGCCGGGCTCGCGGCACGGCTCGACCGCGGGTACGCCCAGGAGCTGAAGTTCCCGGACGACTCGTTCGACGTGGTGTTCTCCAGCCTGATGCTGCACCACCTCGACACGCCGTCGAAGGACGAGATGCTCGCCGAGGTCCGCCGGGTGCTGCGGCCGGACGGCGTGCTGGTGCTCGCCGACGCGACGCTGCACGACCACGACCACCACGGCCGCCGCAAGTCCGGATCGATGAAGGAACATCTGCGGGACAACTACGGCGACGCGGTGGCGAAGCGGATCGCCGCGGCCGGGTTCACCCTGGAACCGACGCGGATGCGCACACTGCGGATCGGGGGAGAGATCGGCATCGAGGTCGCCAAGGTCCACTAGGGACCAGTCCATTCTCGACCGATTGAACCCGCACAATGTTGCTTGGGCGCCAACAGTTCCGGTACTTCGCGAACTTGAGGGATCCGCGCGAACGGGAGCGTTTTCTCATCTACGCTGCGCGCCGTGACAGATGCGACGGGAAGTCTGGTTGCGCAGCGCTACCGGCTTGTTCAGGTGATCGGCACCGGTGGCATGGGCCGGGTGTGGCTCGGCCGGGACGAGGTCATCGGCCGTGAGGTGGCCATCAAGGAGCTGCTGCTGCCGGCCGGTCTCGACGAGCAGCAGCGGACGGTGCTGTGCCAGCGCGCCATGCGGGAGGCGCAGCTGGCCGGTCACCTGAACCACCCCGGCATCGTCACCGTGCACGACGTCGTCGAGTACAACGGCACGCCGATGATCGTGATGGAGTTCGTGCGGGGCGGCTCGCTGTCCGACGCGATCAAGGCCCGCGGCGCGCTGCCCGTCGACCAGGTCGCCCACGTCGCCAACGCGATGCTGGGCGCGTTGCGGGCGGCGCACCAGGCCGGGATCGTGCACCGCGATCTCAAGCCCGCCAACGTGTTGTTGTCCGGCGACCGGGTCGTGATCACCGACTTCGGCATCGCCCGGCTCACCGGCGACGTCCCGCTGACCACCGACGGCTCTATCGTCGGCACGCCCGCTTACATGGCGCCGGAGCAGGGCACCGGCGCACCGATCACCCCGGCGACCGACATGTGGTCGCTCGGCGCCACCCTGTACGCGGCCGTCGAGGGCCGGCCTCCGTTCCAGGGCCAGGACTTCATGACGACGCTGTCGATGCTGCTCACCCAGGAGCCGCCGCCTCCGGTGCGCGCCGGGCAGCTCGCGCCGTTGCTGGGCGGGTTGCTGCGCAAGAACCCGGCCGAGCGCGCTTCGGTGGACCAGGCCCTGGCGCTGCTGGCCGGTGCGCCTGTGGTGCTGCCCATGGCCGTGAAGTCCGGGCCGAACAGACGCACGGTGCTGCTGGCGGGAGTGGGTGCGGTCGCGCTGCTCGGCGGTGGCACCGCGTGGTGGTTGAGCCAGAAGAGCAACAACGGCGACGGGGCGGAGCTGCCGACCAACGGCGATCAGAAGCTCTCCGGCAAGGAGGGCGGATCTGAGCAGTCGACGACTGCGTCCGCGGCGAAACCGGGACAACCGGTCGACATCACCGAACACATCCAGCTGTCCGACCACAAGGACACCGTCACGTCGATCGCGTGGAGCCCGGACGGCAAGATCCTCGCCAGCGCCGACGACAACATCGACGACGACGAAGGCCGCATCGTCCGGCTGTGGGACACCGAGACCGGCAAGCTGATCGGCACCGTCAAGAACCCGGCGGGACCGGGCGGCGGTTCGGCGTGCGCGGTCGCGATCAGCCCCGACGGCAAGATCCTCGCCGCCGGCGGCAACCGCACCGGCGACAGCACGACGTACCTGTGGAACCTCGCCGACCGCACCCAGATCGGCGCGCTGGACGACGCCAGGTCGATCATGAAGGTGCTGCGGTTCCACCCGGACGGCAAGACCGTCGTCGGCCTGACCCACACCGGCGGCCTCAAGGTGTGGGACGTGGCCACCCGCAAGGTCAAGATCGGCCTGACCGACGCGCGCGGCGGCGACGACCTCAGGTTCAGCCCGGACGGCAAGCTGCTGGCTTACGGCGGCACCAAGTCCAACGAGATCAAGCTCGTCGACCCCGCCAGCGGCCGGACGGTCAAGACCATCAACGACTCGACCGCCACCGGTGTGGCGTTCTCCCCGGACGGCAAGACCCTCGCGGTCCCCGACGACGACGGCTCGAACAGCCTGCAGCTCTGGGACGTCGCCACCGCCACCAGCAAGGCGGTGTTCGACCGGACCGAGGGCGACGACATCATCACCAAGGCGCTCTACCACCCGGACGGCAAGACGATCGCGACCTGGGGCCACGGCAACGCTGTGCAGTTGTGGGACGTGGCGTCGAGGTCCGTCCGCGCCACGGTCATCGGTGCCGGGGCGCGGATCGAGGACGTGGCGTTCGATCCCGAGGGGGAGCGGATCGCCTGCGCCGGTGCGGACAAGTCCATCCGCATCTGGAAGCTCAACGAGCGCTAGTGGCGGGTCACGCAACGTTGGCGAGGTAATTCACGCTCAGCAGGACGCCTCGCGGCACCGCCCCCACTCCCACAGCCAACCAGGATGAGGAAGCGGGGGCGGCACCACGATGCGCCCGTCTGACCGCAAATTCCCCCGGCAACGTTGCGAGCCACGCCACTAGCCGGTGCCGGGGTTTTCCCGCCGGCACCGGCCGCCATCATTGCAGTCCGGTCACTTCAGCCCGACCGTGACGTAGTGGACCTGGCCGTCGTCGAGCCGTGCACCGATCCGATAGGTGTACCCGGCGGCCAGACCCTTGGTCTGCCAGTTGTAGATGTACTGCTGTGCCGCGGCGTCCCAGCGGAACGCGCCGTCGGTCGTCGCCGCGTCGGTGGCGACCGTCTCGTTGACCGAGGAGGTCAGGAGACCACCGCGGACGGGCACGATCCACTGCGGCAGGTTCGGCGACGCCACCAGCCGGCCGGCGCCGTCGCGCAGCTGGAACTTCACCGGCACCGTGCTGCCCGCCTTGAACACGCTCGTCGGCCCACCGGCGGCGTTGATCGGCTGGAGGAAGCCGCTGAAGTCGTACAGCTGGACCTGGTACCTGCCGGACCTCGTGGTGGTGTTGCCGGCCTTGTCCTTCGCGGTCGCGGTGAACCCGTACGCGCCTGGATCGGCCAGTGCCGTCACCACGACGACGCAACTGTCCACACCGGACACGGCGTCCGCGGCGGTGCACGCGGGAGCCGGTGCGGCGAAGCGGTAGATCGCGCCGTCGGCCACGCTGACCGACTCGATGACCGGCGCCTCGGTGTCGACGTTGATCCCGCCGACGGTCGCGCTCTGGCTGTTGCCCGCGCGGTCGGTGACCGTGCCGGTGACCGACTGGCCCGCACCGTTCGCGCTCACCACGACGTCGTCGGGGCAGGCGGTCGCCGGGATGCCGGATCCGTTGTCGGCACAGGTGAAGCGCACCTTCACCGGTGCGGTGAACCACGGCTTCGCGCCGCCGACGATCTCGGCGCTGATCGTGGGCTTGGTCTTGTCCAGCTTGATCGTCACCGAGTCGGTGCCGACGTTGCCGGCCACGTCCTTCGCCGAGCCGGTGACGACCTGGCCGTTGGTGTCGGCGTTGATCACGACGTCGGGGGTGACGGATCCGGCGTCCAGGCCGGAACCGGCGTCGTCGTCCTTGGCGGTGAAGTGCACGGTCACGTCGCTGTTGTTCCAGTCGTCGGCGTTGGGTGCCGGCGAGGTGGTGTGGGTGACCGCCGGGGCGATGTTGTCCCACTTCAGCGACACCGAGTTCGCGGGTTCGGCGTTGCCCGCCTTGTCCACGGCCCAGTACGTGACGGTGCCCGCGCCGCTGCCGTCGAGCGGAACCGCGACGGTCTTGCTCGCACCCGCGGCGACCTGCTCGGCACCGCCGTCGATCCGGTAGTGGAGCTCCTGCACGCCGGACAGCGCGTCCGTCGCGGTCAGCACCACGTTCGCCGTCGAGCCGGTGCACCAGCCGTTGGTCCTGGAGCACTGGTTGTCGCTGCTGGTGCTCGGCGCGGTGCCGTCGATGTTGATGCCGCCGACGGTCTTGCCGCTGGTGGTGTTGCCCGCGATGTCGGTCGCGGCGGCGCTCGTGACGGACTGGCCGGCTCCGTCGGTCTTCAGCACGACGCTGGCGGGGCAGGTCGCCACACCGGAGCCGTCGGTGCCGTCGGCGAGCTTCGGGTCGGCGCAGGCGAAGTCGACGACGACCTCGTCGCGGTACCAGCCGGCGGCGTTCGGCGAGGTGATCGGGCCGCCGCTGACGACGGGACCGGCGCGGTCGATCATCACCCCCGTCGCGCTCGTCGGCGCGCTCTCGTTGCCCGCCTTGTCCTTCACCGTCACGGCGCCGGACGACAGCGCCCGGCCCTCTCCGGTGACGACGCTGTCGGCCGGCTGCGTCGAGGTGTCCACACCGGACAGTCCGTCGATCGCGGTCCAGTGCACGGTGACGTCCGAGTTGTGCCAGCCGGTCGTCGAGGACCCGGTGAGCACGGGTGCGGTCCGGTCGATGTTGATGTCACCGACCGTCGTGGACGTGCTCTTGCCGACGCCGTCGACGGCGGTGCCGCTGACGCTCTGGCCCGCGCCCTCCGCCGTGACCACGGCGGGCTCGCCGCAGCTCGCCACCCCGGACTGGCTGTCGGTGCAGGCGAAGGAGACGATCACGTCGGTGTTGTTCCAGCCGTGGCCGTTGGCGGGCGTGCGGCTGCCGGTGATCGCCGGAGCGGCGTTGTCGATCCACAGCGCCAGGCCGTTGCCGTCGGAGCTCTCCTGGTTGCCGGCCTGGTCGGTGCTCCAGAACGTGATCACGTGCTGGCCGGCCGCGGTGAAGCCGAACGGACCCGTGTACTGCTGTGCCTCACCGCCGTCGACGCGGTACTGCGTCCCACCGACGCCGGCGAGGGCGTCCGCGGCGGACAGCGTGACCTCGACACCGTCGGCGTACCAGCCGCTGGCGAACGGCTGCGCGACGCTCGCGGTGGTGTTCGGGGCCGCGCGGTCGATCCGGATGCCGGACACGGTCGTCGTCGTGGCGTTGCCCGCCTTGTCGGTGCATGTGGCGGACACGGACAGGTTCGCGCCCTCACCGGTGACAACGCTCGGTGCCGGCGTCCCGGTCGCGCCGGAGCCGCCGTCGGTGCACGCCCAGGTGACCGTGACGTCCTCGCGGCTCCAGCCGGTCGTGCTCGGCGTTCCGGTGAGCGCGGGCGCCGTCTTGTCGACGTTGACGCCGGTGACGGTAGCGGTGGCGCTGTTGCCCGCAGCGTCGGTCGCGGTGCCGGTAGCTGTCTGGTTCGCGCCTTCGCCGAGCGTCTGCGCCGCCGTGCAGCTGTCCACACCGGACAGTGCGTCGGCGCATTCGTAGGACACCGTGACGTCCTGGTTGTACCAGCCGTCCTGCGCATTGCCGCTGATCGACGCCGTGATCACCGGCTTGGTGGTGTCGACGCTGACCGTGGCCGGGTCGGAAACGGTGTTGCCCGCGTTGTCAGTCACGGTCCCGGTGACGGCCTGGTTCGCGCCTTCAGTGCTGACCGTCTGGTTCGGACCGCAGCTCGCCACACCGGAACCACCGCTGTCCCCACAGGTGAAGGTGACGGTGACGGCGCCGTTGTTCCAACCGTTCGCGTTCGCCGCAGGAGTCTGGGCGTGGGTGATCGTCGGCGGGGTCTTGTCGATGTTTACGGTGACCGTCTTCGCAGACTCCGTGTTGCCGGCGTTGTCCGTGCTCCAGTACTCGACGGCGTAGGTGCCCTGGGCGTTCAGCGTCAGCGAGCCACCTGTCTGGGGCGCCCCGCCGTTGACCTTGAAGTGGGTCTCGCGCACACCGGACAGCGCGTCGCTTGCGGAGAAGGCGACCGTGACGTCCGTGTTGTTCCACGCCGTCTGCGGCGCGGTCGCGCTCGTGACCGGCGCCGTCTTGTCGATGTCGATGTCCGTCACGCTCGCGATGCCTTTGTTGCCCGCGAAGTCCGTACCCCAGTTGGTGGCGGCCTGGTCCGCGCCTTCACCGTTGAGGAACGTCGCGGTCATGCAATTGGACACCTGGGACAGTGTGTCGACACAGTCGAAGGACGCGATGACCTTCTGGTTGGTCCAGGTGCCTGGAACGTACGGGGTACCGTCGGCCAGCTTTGTGCTCGAGGTGAGGGTCGGCGCCGTCTTGTCGATGTTGATGCCGCCGACGATCGTGCTCTGCGTGTTGTCCGCGTTGTCCACGGCCGTTCCGGTGACCGACTGGTTCACGCCTTCGCCGGTGACCGTCGTGGCGCCGGTACAGCTTTTGATCTGCGACAACGCATCGGAACAGGTGAAGCTGGCGGTGACATCGGTGTTGTTCCAGCCGTGGCTGTTCGCGGCGGGCGCACGGGTGCCGCTGATCGACGGCTGCACGGTGTCCCGCTTGACGACCACGGACGACTCGGGCCCGGCGTTGCCGAGCGCGTCGGTCGCACGACCGGTGACGATCTGACCGCCGGTGTCACCGGAGATCGTGGTGGGGGCGGTCGTCGTGCCGCCGCCGATGCCGGTGCCGTCGTTGGCGACCCACGACACGGTGACGTTGCCGTTGTTCCACCCGGCGGCGTTCGCGGCGGGGCTGAGCGACGCGGTGACGGCGGGACCGGTGTTGTCCAGGACGTACGAGGCGGTCGTGGTGGCGGTCTTCGTGTTGCAGTTGTTCGCGTTGGGGTTGGGGTTGAAGCCCTCGCCGGTGATCACCGTCCTGGACTGCAAGCCGTCCGCGCCGTTGGGGGTCGTGAGCGGAAAGGTCCAGGTGGTGGCGCCGCTGGTGGAAGTCTGCCTGGGCAGGCCGGCGACTTCGACGCACTTCGCGGTGTTCGCGGTGTGCACGACCAGGCTGATCTGCTTGCCCGACCGGGCGTGGAACACCCCGTTCGACGTGACGCCGTCACCACTGAACGTGACCGCGGGATCGCTGAACGAGGTGGCGAGCGCGGCAGGCGCGCCGAGCACCATCACTGAACCGACGACTACTGCTATGAGTCCCCGACAAGCCGTCTGTGCCATGCTCTCACCGATCCGTATGAGGCTGCAGATACGGTCCTGGTGTCGGAGCATGAACACGCGCTGTTACGACAAATGGCCCAATCGGGGGAATTAGGGTCTTTGGTCCCAGGCCGGCGAGGACCTCCGCATCGGGCTAGAGCTCCTCCAGTTCGGTGACGTCGATGCCGTTGCGGTCCAGGGTGTCGGCGAACGCCTCGATGACGTTGTCGAGGATCCACTCGCACCTGGCCAGCAACGCGGCACCCTCCGGCGTCCGGAACGCGGGGATGGTCGCGGTGAGGCGGGCGGACATCGGCCACTCGTTGTCGTACTGCCAGAGCTCTCCGCTCGGGGTCAGCAGGATGCCGGCGTCCTTGAGCATGCCGGGATGCCCCGCGCTCGGAGTCCTGGTGGTCAGCACGAGCCAGCCGGACGCGATGCGCACCTTCTGGTCGCCCACGCGGTCGTAGAGCGTCTGCTCGGCCGGGATCTGGTGGCGGGTCAGCAGGGTGGCCACCTGCTGCGCCCAGGCCGAGATGGTCGCCGACCGTTCGGCCCATGCCGCCGCGGCCGCTTCGTCGGCACGCCTGCGTTCCTTCATGAAGGCCACGAGATCATCCATGGCTGCTGACCGTACGTCACCTGTCCGTCACAGAAGTGGTGATCAGCGGAAACTTAGCGTACCTAACGTCACGGCTCATGACCGTTGACGACGAGGTGCGCGCCCCGGCGCTCGGAGCGTCCAAAGAGACGCTGGAGGACTACACGCTACGGTTCGCCCCGCGCACCTACCGGCGCTGGACGCCCTCGGTGGTCGGGCGTCGGCGCTGGGCGGGATCGCCTACATGGCGGACTTCTCGATCGGCGCCGGGATCGGGCTGACGCACGGCACCGGCAACGCGCTGCTGGCCATCGGGTTCGCGGCGGTCGTCATTTTCGTGACCGGGTTTCCGCTGGCCTACTACGCGGCCCGGTACAACATCGACCTCGACCTGATCACCCGCGGGTCCGGGTTCGGCTACTACGGGTCGGTGCTCACGAGCGTCGTCTTCGCGAGCTTCACGTTCATCTTCTTCGCGCTCGAAGGCTCGATCATGGCGCAGGGCCTGCGGTACGCGCTCGGACTGCCGTTGTGGCTGGGATATCTGGCCTCGACGTTGGTGATCATCCCGTTGGTGATCTACGGGATGAAGGTGCTGGCCAAACTGCAGAGCTGGACGAACCCGTTGTGGTTGCTGCTGATGGTCGCGCCGTTGCTGTTCCTGGTGGTGAAAGAGCCGGAGTCGGTGCGCAAGTGGCTCGAGTACGGCGACAACGGGATCAGCCTGGCGGCGGTGATGCTGGGCGCCGGGGTGTGCCTGTCGCTGATGGCGCAGATCGGCGAGCAGATCGACTACCTGCGGTTCATGCCACCGCGGACGGCCGAGAACCGGCGCGCGTGGTGGACCGCGACGATTCTCGCCGGGCCCGGCTGGGTGGTGTTCGGGGCGGTGAAGCAGGCGATCGGCGTGTTCATGGCGGTCTACGTGCTCGACGCGGTGGGCGCGGTGGCGGCCGTGGAGCCGATCGAGCAGTTCACCGGGGTGTTCAAGCAGTTCATGCCGCCGTGGCTGGTGGTGCCGCTCGCGCTGGTGCTGGTCGTGCTGAGCCAGGTGAAGATCAACGTCACCAACGCCTACTCCGGGTCGCTGGCCTGGACGAACTCGTTCACCCGCGTCACCAAGCGGTATCCGGGGCGGCTGGTGTTCGTGCTGGTGAACCTCGCGATCGCGTTGGTGCTGATGGAAGCCGACATGTTCAGCTTCCTGAACAAGCTGCTGAGCTTCTACTTCAACTGCGCGATGGCGTGGGTCGTGACGGTGGCGACCGACATCGCGATCAACAAGTACGTGCTGAAGCTGTCGCCGAAGCAGCCGGAGTTCCGGCGCGGCATGCTCTACGCCGTGAACCCCGTTGGTGTCGGGTCGTTCCTCGCGTCGTCCATCCTGTCCATTTCCGTCTACTTCGGACTGTTCGGTGCCGCGATCCAGCCTTACTCGCCGTTGGTCGCGGTGGGTATTCCGATCGTGGTGACGCCGTTGCTTGCTGTGGTGACAAAAGGCCGCTTCTACTTGCGGCGCACCGATGACGGCATCACCGAGCCGATGCTGGACGAGGACGGCAACCCGAGCGGAACGCGTTACGACTGCGTGGTGTGCGGGGAGTCGTACGAGCGGCCGGACATGACGGCGAGCGCCGTTGGCGGGACGATCTGCTCGTTGTGCCTGAGCACCGACCGGGAGGGTCTGCACGTGCTGCGCTGATCGGGCAAGATCCGCCCCATGCAGGAACTGGCGTTGCTCGCCGTCGCGGCCGTGCTGATCATCGTGGCGGTGTCGTACTTCGCTCCCAAGCTCGGCGTCGCGGCGCCCGTGCTGTTGGTGCTCGTCGGCATGGCGTGCAGTCAGCTGCCCGGTGCGCCGCACGTGTTCGTGGAGCCGGAGTGGATCCTGACGGTCGTGCTGCCGCCGATCCTGTACTCGGCGGCGGTGAACGTGCCGGTCGTCGACTTCCGGCGGAACTTCGCGACCATCGGGTCGCTGTCGGTGCTGCTGGTGGCCGTGTCGGCGTTCGGGACGGGGCTGTTGCTCTGGTGGTTGCTGCCGGAGATCGGGTTCGCCGCGGCTCTCGCTTTGGGTGCGGTGATCAGCCCGCCGGACGCGGTCGCCGCCACCTCGATCGGCAAGAAGCTCGGCCTGCCACCACGGCTCGTGACGATTCTCGAAGGCGAGGGCCTGGTCAACGACGCCACCGCGCTCGTGCTGCTGCGCACGGCGGTCGTCGCCATCACGGCCAGCGTGACGTTCGGCCGGGCACTCGGCGACTTCGCGTTCGCCGTGGTCGTGGGCGTGGTGATCGGGGCGGTGGTCGGCATCGTCTCGGTGTGGGTGCGCTCGCGGATCCAGGGCCAGCCGGTGCTGACCACCGCGATCTCCTACGTGGTGCCGTTCCTCGCGTTCATCCCGGCCGAGGAGGTGCACGCGTCCGGCGTACTCGCCGTCGTCGTCGCCGGCCTGATCACCGGACACCTGAGCGCGCGGAAGTTCGCCGCGCACGACCGCATCTCCGAACGCACGAACTGGCGCACCATCCAGCTGCTGCTGGAGAACGGCGTCTTCCTGCTGATGGGCTTCGAGCTCACATCCGTCGTCAACGACGTGGCGGGGGACGGGCTCGTGCGGACGCTCATGATCGGGTTGCTGGTGACGCTCGCGCTGATCCTGCTGCGCGGTGCCTTCGTGATCCCGCTGATCGCGTTGCTGCGCCATCAGCAGCGCCGTGCTGACGCGTTCGCTGACAAGTTCGAGTCCTTTCTGGACCGCTTCACGGCGCGCGGCCCTCGCCCCGGCGACGAGAAGCGGTACGACCGGGGCGTCCGCGCGCTGCAGCGCCGACAGGCCGACGTCGTCTTCTACGCGAGCGAAGGGCTCAGCTGGCGCGGCGGTGCCGTGCTCGCGTGGTCGGGGATGCGCGGGGTCGTCACGCTGGCCGCCGCCCAGACGCTGCCCACGGATCTGCCGCACCGCCCGGAGCTGATCCTGATCGCTTTCACGGTCGCGATCGTCACCCTGGTGGTGCAGGGTGGTTCGCTGCCGTTGGTGATCCGGTGGCTCGGCATCCGCGGCAACGACTCGGAACACGAGCGCCGGGAGTACGCGCGGCTGGCGGGTGAGCTGATGACGGCGACGCACAACTTCCTGGGCAATCCGGAGCTGCGCCGGGAGAACGGGCAGGAGTTCGACGCGGAGCTGCTCGCACGGACTCGGGAGCGCACGCTCGCGATGAGCGAGGGCGTCGAGAAGATGTTCGTCGAACAGGACCCGGACAGCGTGCTGCACCAACGCCGCGAGCTGCAGCGGATGATGATGGAGGCGCAGCAGAACGCCTTGCTGGAGGCGCGTGCGGGTGGCACCTACGCCTCGCACACTCTGGAGCGCGCCCAGACCTTCGTCGACAGTCAGTCGACCCGGCTGTTCTAGATCCGCTAGCGTGAGCCTTCGCCGCCGCCACGGCCTCTTCGAGGTGGTGGCATGTCTGCGAAAGTCGGCCTGGCGAGCCTGGTGCTCGCATTGGTGGTCGGTGGTTCTTCCGCTGAGCCTTCGGTGCACGGCCCGGAGTGGATCGGCACGTGGCAGGCGGCTCCAGCCAGTGCCCAAGCCGGCACCGAAACCGGCCATCCGAACAAGACGATCCGCAACGTCGTCCACACTTCGATCGGTGGCAAGGCGGCGCGGGTGCGGCTGTCCAACGCCTTCGGCACCGCACCGGTGTTGATGGGGCACGTGACCGTGGCGCTGTCGACCGGGAGTGCCGCCGTCGTTCCCGGTTCTGTGCGGGAGGTGACGTTTGGCGCTGTGCCTTCCGTGACGATCCCACCGGGTGCGGAGGTGCTGAGCGACGCCGTTTCCCTCACTGTGCCACCGGATGCGGACCTGGCGGTGACCGTTTACACGCCTGCGGAGTCGGGGCCGGCCACCTACCATCCGCAGGCCTACCGGGAGAACTACTTCGCTGTCGGTGATCACGCCGCTGATGAGACCGGTACACCGTTTTCCGCTGCTACCACGTCGTTCCACTACGTCAGCGGGGTCGAGGTGCAGGGGTCGCGTGCGCGCGGTGCGGTCGTGGCGTTCGGCGACTCGATCACCGACGGGGCCTGGTCGACCCGCGGTGCCAACCTGCGCTGGCCGGACCAGCTGTTCGACCGGTTGGCGAAGCGTCCGGAGCCGGTGCGGTTCGGCGTGCTGAACGCGGGCATCAGCGCCAACCGGTTGGCCAGCCAGGGCACCAGCGCGACCGCCGGTCCGAACGCGCTCGCCCGGCTCGACCGCGATGCGTTGACGCGGGCAGGGGTGCGCACGATCGTCCTGATGGAGGGCATCAACGACATCCAGAACACGGTGTCGGCCGGTCAGCTGATCATGGGGCTGCAGCAGGTGGTTTCTCGTGGTCACGCTGCTGGGGTTCGGGTTGTTGTGGGGACGATCGGGCCGTGGAAGGGGTGGCGGACCTACTTGCCTGAGCGGGAGGAGATCCGGGTGGCCGTCAACTCGTACATCCGGAGTGCGGGGATCTTCGACGCTGTCGTGGACTTCGACGAGGCGCTGCGGGATCCCGGTGATCCGGGGCAGTTGCGGCCGGCGTTCGACTCGGGCGATCACCTGCACCCCAACGACGCGGGCTATCGGGCGATGGCGGAGGCGGTCGACCTCAAGACGTTGTGAACGGGTGGTCGCCGCCCACGCGGGTCTGCAGGTCGACCGTGTTGCGCGGCGAGTCGCCCAGCGTCAGCCGGGAGACGATCCGGTACCGGTCACCCCGGTAGATCGAGTGCACGTACTCGACCTGCCGCCCCTCCGAATCCGTGGTCAGCCGCTCGAACAACAACGCAGGCGCCAGCACGGGCACCGACAGCAGAGCGGCTTCGGACTCGTTGGTCACGGTGGGCTCGATCGACTGCACGGCTTCAAGTACGTGCACCCCGTGCTCGCGCAGCCGTTCGTAGAAGTCGCCGGACTCCATGTCGTGCAACGTCAACGAAGGAGCGACAAAAGCCGGCACGTGCAGGTACTCCAACGCCATCGGCTCGCCGTCGACCAGGCGGAGGCGGACGATGTAGTGGATCTCGGCGGCGGGGGAGAGGCGCAGGCGGCGGCCCACGCGGGCGCCGGCCGGGATGCGGGCGTGTTCGAGGACGCGTGACTCCCATGTGCCAGACGCGCGAGGGAGGGACATCGAGGTGTCGCCGGAGACCATTTCCTGGGTGATCTTGGCGCGGGCCACGAAGGTGCCTCTGCCGTGCTGCCGGACCAGCAGGCCCGTGTTGACCAGTTCCTCCACGGCCGAGCGCACGGTGGGGCGGGACACCGAGAGTTGCTGGCACAGCACGCGTTCGGCGGGGATCGGCGCGCCCGCCGGGTGGGTCTCGATGAGTTCGAGCAGGTAGTCGCGGACCCGCTCGCGCTTCAGGATCGCTTCGGCCATGCCCCTCCGCTTCGTCGGCGGCCAGTATGGCATACCACTGGTAAGCAACCGGGCAAGAGCGCTCTCACGCGTTCCAGCTGGGTATTGACGCGGGAAGTGGTCTATGCCACTTTCTACCTCACTCCGGCAGACCTGACCAATTGGTCACATCACGGTGAGAGGTGAGTCGTGTCGCGCTCCGCCGCTCTGCTCGTCCTGGCACTTGCGTTGACCGCCTGCGGGACCACGGCAGGAGGAGGTGAGAAGCAGGAGATCACCGTGTGGCTCATGAAGGACACGGCCACGGACGACTTCGTGACCAGGTTCGAGACCGAGTTCGAACGTGACCACGGGAACCTCGACCTGAAGATCCAGATCCAGGAGTGGAACGGCATCACGCAGAAGGTGACCAGTGCGCTGGCCAGCACCGATCCGCCCGACGTGATCGAGGTCGGCAACACCCAGGTCGCCCAGTACGTGGCCAGCAAGGGCGTCGCGGACCTCACGAGCAAGACCGCTGAGCTCAAAGGCGAGGACTGGATCCCCGGACTCGCGGAACCCGGTGCGGTGGACGGGAAGCAGTTCGGCATTCCGTTCTACGCGGCCACCCGGGTCGTGATCTACCGCAAGGACCTGTTCGAGGCAGCTAACGTGACGCCGCCGAAGACCCGCGAGGAGTGGCTCGCTGCCACGCGCAAGCTCGACCAGGGTGACCAGCAGGGCATCTACCTGCCCGGACAGAACTGGTACACGCTCTCGGGGTTCGTCTGGGACGAGGGCGGCGACCTCGCGCAACAGGACAACGGCAGCTGGAAGGGCTCGCTGAACACGCCAGAAGCGTTGGCGGGCATGGACTTCTACAAACAGCTGCAGGCGCTGGGCGATGGACCGAAGGACTCCGACGAGGCCAAGCCGCAGCAGACCGACGTGGTGGCCGGAGGCAAGGTCGCGCAGTTCGTCGCGGTGCCCGGTGCGGCGAAGCTCGTGGTCAAGGCCAACCCGGAGCTCAAGGACAAGATCGGGTTCTTCCCGATTCCCGGCAGGACAGCGGAGCAACCCGGTGCCGTCTTCACCGGCGGGTCGGACCTGATCATCCCGCTCGCCAGCCGACGTCAAGAAGGAGCCTACGAGGTCGTGAAGGCGCTCGCTGGTGAGAAGTGGCAGGTCGAGCTGGCGAAGGCGATGAACTACGTGCCGAACCGCAAGACGCTGGCCACCCAAGTGACCGGCGACCCCGGCACCGAGGCGATGGCGAAGGGCGCGGTCAACGGGCGCGCCACCCCGAACTCGCCGAACTGGGCGGCGGTCGAGGCGCGCAACCCGATCAAGGAGTTCCAGACCGCCGTGCTGACCGGCGCCGATCCCAAGGCTGCTGCGGCGAAGGCCGACGAAGTGATCACCCAAGCGCTCAACTCCGGAAAATGACGCTCCTCGCGGACCGGCCGGTGCGGACACCTGCGCCGGCCGCACCGAGGTGCCGCAAGCGCCCGATCCTGCCGTACCTGCTGATCGCGCCGACCGTCCTGGCGACCGCCTACCTGCTGCTGTACCCGTTGATCCGCAACGTGATCATCTCGCTGCAGGAGTTCGGACTGCCGCAGCTGGTGCGGGGAGACGCCGAGTTCGTCGGACTGGCCAACTACGCCGAGGTGCTCGCCGACGCCGAGTTCTGGGGTGTGGTCCGCAGGACGCTGTGGTTCACCGCGCTCAACGTCGTGCTGATCATGGTTCTGTCCACTTTGGTCTCGTTGTTGCTGATCCGCCTCGGCAAGTGGCTCAGGTTGCTCGTCATGGGTGGCCTGGTGCTCACCTGGGCCACGCCGATCATCGCCGCGACGACGGTGTTCCAGTGGCTCTTCCAGTCCCGGCTCGGCGTCGTGAACTGGGCGCTCACCGCGCTCGGCTTCGAGCAGTACCGCGACTACACGTGGTTCGCGGACGGCGAGGCCACGTTCGGAATCCTGGTGACGCTGATCGTCTGGCAGTCGATCCCGTTCGCCGCGCTGTCGCTGTACGCAGCGATGATCACCGTGCCGCAGGAGCTGTACGAGGCCGCGCGGATCGACGGCGCCGGCGCGTGGCGGGTGTTCTCCACCATCACGTTTCCCATGTTGAAGGCCATGTTCGGCCTGATCACGTGCCTTGAGGTGATCTGGGTGGTCAAGGCGTTCGTGCAGATCTGGGTGATCAGCCAAGGAGGTCCGGGGCAGGCCACCACAACGCTGCCGGTGTACGCGTTCCAGGTCGCGCAGTCGTTGCAGCGCTACGACCTGGGCGCGGCCGTCTCGATGCTCATGGTCGTGCTGCTCGTGCTCGCGCTGACCGCGTACTTCCGCCAGCTCTACCGGCAGGAGCGAGAGGTATGAGCCGAGTCGCACGCACTGTTGCCGCTCTCGTCGTCTTCGTCATCTCCGTGTTCCCCGTGTACTGGATGGTGCTCACGGCGTTCAAGCCGACGCGCGACATCCAAAGCGCCACACCGACGTTCCTGCCGATGAACATCACCTTCGAGCACTTCGGCACGGCCATCGCCGCGAAGGGCTTCTTCTCCTTCTGGCGCAACAGCCTGCTGGTCGCGGGCGGGGCGGTGCTGCTGGCGCTCGGAGTGGCGCTGCTGGCGGCGTTCGCGGTGGCACGGCTGCAGTGGAAGGGGCGCAGGGCGTTTGTGCTGATGGTGTTCATCGCGCAGATGACGCCGTGGGAGGCGCTGCTCATCCCTATCTACGTGATCGCCAGGGACACCGGCATGCTCGACACCCTCTGGATGCTGACGCTGGTCTACTTCATGATCACGCTGCCGTTCACCATCGTAACGCTGCGCGGGTTTCTCGCCGCCATCCCGGTCGACCTGGAGGAGGCGGCGCAGGTCGACGGCTGCTCGCGTGGACAGGCGTTCCGAAAAGTCGTGTTTCCACTGCTGGCGCCCGGTCTGCTCGCGACGTCGCTGTTCGGGTTCATCACCGCCTGGAACGAGTTCGCCTTCGCCAACGTGCTGATCATCAAGAACCAGGACGACCGCACGCTGCCGGTCTGGCTGTCGTCGTTCAACAACACCTTCGGCACCGACTGGGGCGCCACGATGGCCGCCTCGACGCTGTTCATGCTGCCGGTGCTGCTGATCTTCCTGGTGTTGCAGGGCAGGGTCACGACGGGGATCGTCGGAGGGGCGGTGAAGGGATGATCGTTCCGCTCCCGACCAGGATGGTCCGCCGCGGCAAGGGTTTCACCTTCGACTGCGGCACGACGGTTCGCGTCACGTCCGGCGCGGAGCAGGCGGCCAGACTGCTGCGCGCCCTCCTCCGGCCTGCCACCGGACTTCCGTTGCCGATCGCCGACCACGGCCAGATCGTCATCGCGCTGGACGCCAAGCTCGTCGGACTCGGCGCGGAAGGGTACGCGCTGACCGTCAACGAACACGGCGTCCTGCTGCGCGCCGGAACCCCGGCCGGCCTCGCCCACGGCGTGCAGACGATTCGCCAACTCCTGCCGGTCCGGGTCCTCGGCGAGAAAAGAGTGTCCGATGTGGACTGGGCGCTGCCCGGTGTCGACATCCGGGACGTGCCCAGGTTGCCGTGGCGCGGGTTCATGCTCGACGTGGCGAGGCACTTCCAGCCGGTCCACGTGGTGCGCAGGTTCATCGACCTGATGGCGTTGCACAAGCTCAACGTCCTGCACCTGCACCTCACCGACGACCAGGGCTGGCGCATGCCGATCCCGAGCCACCCGCTGCTGACCTCCGTCGGCGGCTGGCGCTCGGAGACCAACGGCGACGGCGTACCGCACGGCGGCGCCTACACCCGCGCCGAGCTGGAAAGCCTGGTGAAGCACGCGGCCGAACGCGGCATCCGGATCATGCCGGAGATCGAGACGCCCGGCCACGCCCGCGCCGCGCTGGCCGCCTACCCGGACCTCGGCAGCACACCGCGACGGCAACCGGTCTGGACCCGCTGGGGCATCAGCGACTCCGCGTTCGGCCTGCACGCGCTGGGCTTCGTCCGCGAAGTGCTGGCCGAGGTGCTGGAGGTGTTCCCCGGCGAGCACGTCCACCTCGGCGGCGACGAGTGCCTCCTGCCCGAGGACGTCCACGCCAGGTTCCTGAAGCAGGCCGCCGAGTACGTGCTCGACCGCGGTCGCATCCCGGTCGCGTGGGAACCGGTGCCACGCGCGGTCGTCATGCCGTGGAAGGACGTCAGTCAAGCGACCAAAGCGCTGGAACAGGGCCAGCCCGTCGTCATGACCCCGCACACGTCCACGTACCTCGACTACCCGCAGTCGGACGACCCGCGCGAACCACCCGGCCAGCCCGGCTTCGTCGTCACGTCGAGGGACGTCTACCACGTGCCGTTGCCCGACGGCGTGCTCGGCGCCCAGTGCCAGCTGTGGACCGAACACGTCCGAACGCGAGAACACCTGGAGTACCTCGCATTCCCGCGTCTCGCCGCGCTGGCCGACACGCTCTGGTCCCAGCGCCCGGAGTGGGAGGGCTTCCTCACCAGGATGCGCCGCCACTCCTCAAGGCTCGCCGAACTGTCCATCCCTGCCGAAGTGAGGAGAGAACCTTGCGAGCACTCATAGCCGTTTCCTGCGCGGCCTTGACCGTCGCCGCACTGGCGGTGGCGCCCACCGCCTTCGCGGCCGACGCGCTCACCGCCCAGTACCGGACCAGCGCGTCCGGTGCGACCACCGACCAGGTCGAACCGTGGTTCAAGCTGGTCAACTCCGGCACGACGACCGTGCCGCTGGCCGAGGTGAAGATCCGCTACTACTTCCGCGGCGAGGCCCCGGACGTCGGCTACCGGTTCGCCTGCTCGTGGGCGGTGCGCGGCTGCGGCAACGTCACCGGCACGTTCGGCAACCTGAGCGGCGACGCCGATCGCTACCTCGAGGTCGGCTTCACGTCCGGCGCGGGAACGCTGGCGGCCGGCCAGGACACCGGCGACCTGCAGCTGCGGTTCTACCGCACGAACTGGGGTCCGATCACGCAGTCCGACGACTACTCGTTCCGCGGCGAGAGCACGTACTCGGCGTGGTCCAAGGTCACCGTTCACCGCGGCGGCGCGTTGCTGTGGGGCACCCCGCCGGGCGGCAGTCCGCCCACGAGCACGACGTCGAACCCGCCGGACCCCAACGGCCCCAAGATGTTCGACGACTTCAGCTACAGCAGCTCCAGCGACTCCCGGATCAGCCAGCGCGGGTGGACGGTGCGGTCAGGCGGTGGCGGCCCCGGTGTACCGGGCGCGGAGTGGGACCCGTCGCGGGTGACGTTCCCGACCGTCGACGGCCAAAAGGTCATGCGCCTCGACTCGTGGAACAACGGTTCCGCTGCCAGGCAGACCGAGCTGTACCACCAGCGGAAGTTCTTCGAGGGCACCTACGCGGCGCGCGTGAAGTTCAGCGACACGCCCGTTTTCGGGCCCGACGGCGACCACGTCGTGCAGACGTTCTTCACCATCACGCCGTTGAACGCGCCGATGGACCCGAACTACGGCGAGATCGACTTCGAGTACCTGCCCAACGGCGGCTGGGGCGAACCGGCCAACATCATGTACGAGACCACCTGGGAGACCTACCAGAACGAGCCGTGGGTCGCCGACAACATCCACAACGAGCAGCGGCAGAGCTACGCGGGCTGGCACGACCTGGTCTTCCAGGTCGCGAACGGCCGGGTGAAGTACTACATCGACGGCGCGCTGGTCGCCGACCACGGCGACAGGTACTACCCGGAGACGCCGATGTCGATCAACTTCAACCTGTGGTTCATCTCGGGAGGGCTGCAGGGCAGCAGCACCGAGCGCGCCTATCAGCAGGAGGTCGACTACGTGTACTTCGCCAAGGACCAGGTGCTCAGCCCGGCCCAGGTGCGCACGGCGGTGCAGAACTACCGCAGCTCCGGCGTCGAGCACGTCGACAACGTTTGACGGTTGGGGTCTAGCCCAGCAGTTTCTCCAGTGTGATCGGCAGATCGCGGACCCGGACACCAGTCGCGTGGTGGACGGCGTTCGCGATCGCGCCGGCCACGCCCACGATGCCGAGCTCGCCGATGCCCTTGGCGCCCAGCCCGCTGATGGCGGTGTCCGGGTGGTCGAGGAACCGAACGTCGATCGGCGGGATGTCGGCGTGCACCGGCACCAGATACGAAGCGAGGTTGGCGTTGGTGAACCGGGCGCTGGCGTCGACCTCGGTGGCCTCCAGCAACGCCTGCCCGATGCCCATCACCACGGCGCCCTGGATCTGGCTGCGGGCCGCCTTCGTGTTGACGATCGTGCCCGCGTCGCACACGGACAGCCAGCGGGTCACGCGCGGTTCGCCCGTCAGCCGGTGCACGCGGACCTCGCAGAAGTGCGCGCCGAACGAGCGGAAGCCGCGTTCGGGGTCGACGAGGCGAGGTGAGGTGCCGACCGCTTCGACGCCACCGACGTCGCACGTGGTGAGCAGCGTGCCGAAGCTCATCGTGAGACCGCCGGACGACACGCTGCCGTCGCGGTACACGACTGACGCCGGGTCCTTGCCGTGGAACGGAGAACGCGGGTTCGTGACGGCGAGCTCGATCAGCGACTTCTGCACGGCCTTCGCGGCGACCTGGACGGCGGGACCGTTGGTGCAGGTGGAGTTCGAGCCACCGGCGTTGGCCGCGGCGGGGGAGGTGGAGTCGCCGAGCTCCGGCCGGACGCGCGTGACCGGGATGCCCAGCTTGTCGGCGGCCAGGATGGCGAACACGGTGTACTGGCCGGTGCCAAGGTCGGCGGCGGTGCCGGAGACGGACGCGGTGCCGTCCGGGTACAGCCGGACCTTGATGGAGGCCTGGCCGCGAGACGCGCCGTAGGTCGCGGTGCCCATGCCGGTGCCGACCAGCCAGTCGCCGTCGACGGTCGCGCGGGGCTGCTTCGGGCGCTTGGACCAGCCGAACTCCGCAGCGCCGAGTCGGTAGCACTCGTCGAGGTGCTTGCTGGACCACGGTTTCCCGGTGTTGGGTACGAACGTCGCGTAGTTGCGCAGCCGCATCTCCACCGGATCGATGCCGAGCTGCTCGGCGAGCTCGTCCATCGCGCTCTCCAACGCGAACGAGCCGTTCGCCTCGCCCGGTGCGCGCATGACGGTGGCAGCGCCCAGGTTGAGCGGCACGACCGTCTTGGTGACGCGGATGTTCGGGCTCGCGTAGGTGGTGAGCGTCCAGTTCGCGACGGACTCGGAGAAGTTGCCGCCGAGCCCTCTGCTGGTCGTGCCGTCGTTGACGATCGACGTGAGCTTGCCGTCGGCCGTGCACGTCATGGTGAGCGTCTGCTTGGTCATCGGCCGGTGTCCGGCCATCGCGAACACCTGCTCGCGCGTCAGGACCGCCTTGACCGGCCGACCCAACACCTTCGACGCCGCGCACGCCAACGGCACCTGCGCCCAGTTGCCCCACTTGCCGCCGAACCCGCCGCCGACGTGCGGGCTGAGCACGTGGATCTTCGCCGGATCCAGGCCCAACGTCTCGGACAGCCTGCGCTGCACCAGAAGCGCGCCCTGCGACACCGTGTAGACGGTCAGGTGGTCGCCGTTCCACGTTGCCACCGTCGCGTGCGGTTCCATGGCGCAGTGGTGCTGGAACGGAGTCGTGTAGGTCGCCGTGAACGTGATGTCGCCCAACGTCTGGGC
>NZ_QFWW01000015.1:25441-76621 GCF_003265345.1 Lentzea terrae
GCCGACGACTTCTTCGACCTCCTCGAATTTCTGGACGGTCCGGCCGGGAAACTCGGTGACCGGCGGCTGGTGCTGGTAGGTCGCGGTGACCAGCCCGGCGGCGTCGCGGGCCTGTTCGAAGGTCTCCGCGACGACGAACCCGATGGCCTGCCCGAAGAACCGCACCTCCTTGTCCTGCAACGGCGGGAAGCGCTCGTCGCTCTGCTCCTGGACGTACGCGAACAGCTTGAGCGGGTTGAACGGCGTGTACACAGCCAGCACGCCGGGGGAAGCCATTGCCGCTGCGGTGTCCATCGCGGTGACCTGGCCGCGGCCGATGGTGCTCGTGACCAGGTAGCCGTAGGCGACACCGGGAATCTTGGTGTCGGCGGCGTACGGTGCCGCGCCGGTGACCTTGATGCGGCCGTCGACCCGGTCGACCGAGCGCCCGATCATCGCACACCTGCCGCGTCGAGCAGGGCGCGGACGATCGTGCGCTTCAACAGACTGGTCTTGAACGCGTTGTGCGGCAACGTCCGTACTCCGTCCACAGCGGACTCGGCGGCGTCGGCGAAGGTTCGTTCGACGGCCACGTTGCCCTGCAACGCTTCCTCGACCGCCCGTAACCTCCACGGTTTCGTGCCGACACCGCCCGCGGCGAGCCGGACGTCCTGGACCACACCGCGTTTGAGGTTGACCGCGGCCGCGACGGACGTGAGCGCGAACTCGTAGGACTGCCGGTCGCGGATCTTGAGGTAGGTCGAGTGCCTGGCCCAGGGCAGCACGGGCACGACGACCTCGGCGATCAGCTCACCGGGCCCGAGCACGTTCTCGCGTTCCGGTGTGCTGCCGGGCAGGCGGTAGAAGTCCTCGAGCGGCACGGTCCGGTCGCCGTCCTTGCCGCGCAGCACCACCTGGGCCTCCAGCGCGACGAACGCGACCGCGACGTCGCTGGCGTGGGTCGCGACGCAGGAGTCGCTCGTGCCGAGGATGGCGTGGCCGCGGTTGATCCCGGTCAGTGCGGGACAGCCGCTGCCGGGCAGTCGCTTGTTGCAGGCCGACGTGACGTCGCGGAAGTAGTCGCATCGGGTGCGCTGCATCAGGTTGCCGCCGATGCTCGCCATGTTCCGCAGCTGGCCGGACGCGCTGAGCAGCAGTGCTTTCGAGATCATCGGGTGGGTGGCGGTGACGACGGGATGCGCGGCCACGTCGCTCATCCGCTCCAGCGCCCCGATCCGCAACGCGCCGGCGTGCAGCCGAATGCCCTTGAGCGGCAGGCCGTTGACGTCGATCACCCGGTCCGGCGTCAGGACGTCGAGCTTCATCAGGTCGACCAGCGTCGTGCCGCCGGCCAGGAACGCGGACCCCGGCCTGGCGAGCTTCAACGCGTCGGTGACGGACGACGGGGTGGCGTAGTCGAACGCGCGCATCAGCGTTCACCGCCCTTGGCCTGCTTGATCGCGTCGAGGATGTTCGGGTAGGCGCCGCAGCGGCAGATGTTGCCGGACATGGCTTCCCGGATCTGGTCGTCGGTGCGCACCTCGCGTTCCTCGACCACCTTGACCGCCGACATGATCTGCCCGGACGTGCAGAACCCGCACTGGAAGCCGTCGTGGTCGATGAACGCCCGCTGCACCGGGTGCAGGTCGTCGCCGTCGGCGATGCCCTCGATCGTGGTGACTTCCTTGCCCTGCAACGTCGCCGCCAGCGTGAGGCACGACAGCACGCGCCGGTCGTCGACGTGGACCGTGCACGCGCCGCACTGTCCGCGGTCGCAGCCCTTCTTCGTGCCGGTGAGCTGGAGGCGTTCCCTGAGCGCGTCGAGCAGCGTGACCCGAGGATCGATGCTGAGCTTCTGCCGCTCGCCGTTGACCCTGAACGCCACCTCGACAACACCGGGAGCCGGTGCGTCGACCGCCGCGATCGCCTCCACGGCCGGCGACGTCAACGCGACTCCGGCCGAGACCGCGGCCGCCTGACCGAAGAACTGCCGTCTGCTGGTCGTCATGTGACCCCCTGTGCTCGGGGCCACACAAGCAGTACTGCTCCGATGGGTCAATGCGCCAACATGCCGAATCTGGGGCCGTTGACGTGAGTTGCAGTACCAGAGATCCGATGTATCGGGGCGTTTTGTCTGGTTCGCCCTGCCGTGTCGTTTCACCCGGCTGAAAGGCGTGACCTGTGCCAGGATGACGCGGCGGTCGGAGGTGGTCGTGGAACCTGACCTCGAGCTCGGACGCCGGTGCTTCGCCGAGGCGAACTGGCGGGACGCCTACGCCGCGTTCACCGGAGGACCCCTGGACGCGGCGGACCTGGAGCTGTTCGCCCAGACCGCCTACATGCTCGGCCGCGACGACGAGTACGTGAACGCGCTGGAACAGGCACATCAGGCCCACCTGCGGGCCGGTGCGCCGATGCGGGCGCTGCGGTGCGCGTTCTGGATCGGCCACAGCCTGCTGTTCCACGGGCAGCTGGCGCCCGCACTGGGCTGGTTCGGCCGGGCACGGCGCCTGCTCGAACGAGAGCAGCGCGACGTGGCCGAACGCGGCTACGTGCTGATCACGGACATGCTGAACCACCTGATCAACGGCGAGGCCGCAGCGGCGGGCGCGGTGGCCGCCGAGATCATCGAGGTGGGGGAGCGCTTCGGTGACGACGACCTGGTCGCGCTGGGCATGATGGAACAGGGGCATTCGCTCGTCCGGGCCGGGCGCGCACCGGACGGCCTGCGGTTGATCGACGAGACGATGGTCGCCGTCACCACGGGCGAACTCTCGCCGATCGTCGCCGGCATCGTCTACTGCAACACGATCTCCTTCTGCCGCGAGGTCTACCAGCTGCGCCGGGTCAGGGAATGGACGGCCGCGCTCACCCGGTGGTGCGCGCGGCAGCCGAACATGGTGGCGCACAAGGGTGTCTGTCTGGTGCACCGCGCCGAGGTCATGACGGTGTGCGGAGCGTGGGACGAGGCGCTCGTGGAGCTCGGCCGGGTGGGCGAGGAGCTGACTCGGGGTGCCCTGAACGAGCGGGCGCGAGGTGACGCGGCTTATCGCGAAGGTGAGGTGCACCGCCTGCGCGGGGAGTTCGGCGCGGCCGAGGAGTCGTACCGCCGGGCCAGTTCCCTGGGCAGGGAACCGCAACCCGGGCACGCGCTCTTGCGGCTGGCGCAGGGGAAACCCGACGTCGCGGCCGCGATGGTCCGCAGGGCCGTGGCGGAGACGACCCGCGGGCTGCCGCGCGTCGCACTCCTGCCGGCTTACGTCGAGATCATGCTGGCCGCAGGCGACCTCGACGCGGCTGCCGGTGCGTGCCGCGACCTCCGCGAGATCGCTCAGCAGCAGGAGAACGAGGCCATCAACGCGATGTTCTGGCACGCCCGCGCGGCGTTGGCGTTGGCGACGGGCGACTTCGAGGCCGCGCTGACCGAGGCACGCCGGGCGTGGCAGACCTGGCACCAGATCGAGGCGCCGCACGACGCTGCCCGCAGCCGGGTGCTGATCGCACGGGCGTGCGCCTCGCTGGGCGACCCCGAGTCCTGCGCCCTGGAACTGCAAGCGGCACTGGAGACGTTCACGGCACTCGGCGCACGACCGGAGCTCGCCGCGCTCGCGCCGGACGACCGGCACGGCCTCAGCGACCGCGAGGTCGAGGTGCTCCGCCTGGTGGCGACCGGCCGCAGCAACCGCCAGATCGCCGCGACGCTGTTCCTGAGCGAGCACACCGTCGCCCGGCACCTGCAGAACATCTTCGGCAAGCTCGGAGTCTCGTCGCGGACGGCCGCGAGCGCGTTCGCCCACGAGCACCACCTCGCGTGAGGCTCGTGGTCAATCCTGGTGACCGGCCTCGAACCGGGATTGGTCAGTCCGAGCGAGGCGGGCCCTGGTCCGTCCTGCCTAGCGTCGTGCCCATCGGTTCCAGCACGAGGAGGCACGTCATGTACGTCATCGTCCACCACCACATCAAGAACCCCGAGAACGCCTTGCAGCGCGGGCAGCGGCTCATCTCCGGCGACGGCGCTCCCACGAGCGTCAAGGTGCTCCAGTTCTACCCTGCCCAGGACCTGAGCCTCGTGACCTGCCTGTGGGAGGCGGACACTCTCGCGTCGGTCCAGGGCTGGGTCGACTCGGTCCTGGGCGACGCGAGCGAGAACCGCTGCTACGCCGTGGATGCGGAGCGGGCGTTCGCCGAACGTCCACTCGGCCTCGCGGCCGCACCGATGCTGCCCGCGTGAGCTCAGCTCGCGGTCACCGTCTCGCAGGTAACCTTCTCGCCGGGTTTGGCCGTCGCGCTCGTGAGCACCTTCACGCCGTCGAGCAGGATGCGGCACGTCAGCACCTGGTTGCCGGCAGGAGTCGCGCTGACTTCTGCCTTCTCACCGGCGTTGATGACCGCCTCGTACTGGAACGGGACGGTGGTGGCCTTCGAGATGACGTGCGGCGATTCCTTCCGGTAGCGGTCGGGGTTCTCCAGGTACTCGATCCGCATGGGCAGGTCGGCGGCCGGTTCGGTCGTCACCTCGTAGGTGACGGCCCAGGCCTTGCCGACCAGCGTGTTCCAGCCACCGAACTGCTGCACCAGGAAAACCGTGCCACCGGCGATCACGGCCAGCAGGCCGAGTACCACCACGAGCGTCTTCATAGGACAGACGGTAGGGCGCACGGCGTGCACCGGCATCGTTCGGGGGTGTGACTCCGGGGTCATCCCGCAGGACGACCTACTTCAGCAGCAGGCGCACCGTGAGCTCGAGGCGGTTCGCGACGTCGGTGGCCGTGGCGCGACGGGTGACCCAGGCGACCAGGTTCGACAGCCACACGTCGCCGATCACGCGCGCGATGGCCTTCTGCTCGTCGGTCGGCTCCTCGTCGCTCATCGCGCGGGTGAACATGCTCTCCATCAGCCACGCCACGCGGTCGACCTCGGCGCCCGCGGAGGCGTCGGCGAAGGTGAACGCGCGCGTCATCGCCTCGGTGAGGTGCGGGTTGCGCTGCAGGCCGCGGGTGATGCGGCCGAGCACGAACAGCACGCGCTCGTAGGGGCTGTCGCCGGGGACGGTGGCGCGGTCCATCTTCTCCTGGGCGCGCTCCAGTTCCACGCCGAGGCTGGACACGAGCAGGTGGACCTTCGACGGGAAGTAGCGGTACAACGTGCCCAGGGCGACGTCCGCCCGGTCGGCCACGGCGCGCATCTGGACGGCGTCGAACCCGCCCTTGGACGCCAGCGCGATGGTCGCGTCGACGATCCGCTTGCGGCGCTCGCGCTGGGCCGCGGAGCTGAGCTCCTCGCCCGCCATGAGCGCGTCCGTGCGCGACTTCGAAGGTGACACGGAGATGATCCTCCTGAAACGTGTTGCAGCTGCCTCCGCATCATACTCGATCGGTATCCCGGCCATGATCTGTTGCTAGAATTAGAACACGTTCTATAAACTCCTTCACGTATTGGAGGAGGCTGCATGCCGATCGCCACGACCGGGGAACAACGCGCGTTGCGCGACAGCGTGGACGCGGCCAAGGGCGAGTGGGCCGACCTCGTCCGGGTCGGGTTCTTCGAGGTGACGCGGGAGGGCGGCACGGTCGCCGATCTCGCGGTGATGCTGGAGCGGGCGGCCGAGAACCTGGTGCCGGGGCCGTTGCTGCCCACGGCGCTGGTGTCGGTGCTGCAGCCCGGTTTCGAGGGAGTCGCCGGGTTCGGATTTTCGTCTCAACACGTGATCGGTGCGGCCGAGGCGACGCATCTGCTGGTGCGGACGGACTCCTGGATGCTCGTGCCGGCTGCTGACGTGACCGTGACGCCGCTGGACGCGGTGGACCTCTCGCGGTCGCTGGGGTCGGTGGTGGTGAACTCGCCGGGGGTTGCGGTCGCTGATCCGACGGACCTCGCGGTGACGTTGATGGCGACCGAGGCGAGCGGCGTCGCGGCGTGGTGCCTGAACACCGCGGTCTCGTATGCCAAGCAGCGTCAGCAGTTCGGGCGTGCGATCGGGTCGTTCCAGGCCGTGAAGCACCTGTGCGTGGAGATGCTGTGCCGGGCCGAGCAGGCTTCGTCGGTCGCGTGGGACGCGGCTTCGTCGGTCGGTGAGGACGAACATCCGCTGGCTGCCGCGGTTGCGGCGGCCGTCGCCCTGGACGCGGCGGTCCGGAATGCCAAGGACTGCATCCAGGTCCTGGGTGGAATCGGTTTCACCTGGGAGCACGACGCGCACCGCTATCTGCGCCGGGCGTTGGCCTTGCAGCAGTTGGCGGGCGGTGTCGCGCGGTGGCGGCGGCGCGTCGCGGAACTGGCGTTGCAGGGGATGCGGCGGTCGCACGCGGTCGAGTTCTCGGGTGATCCCGAGGTGCGGGCGTTCGCAGCGGAGCTCGCTCAGTTGGACGTGGCGGAGCAGCGGGAACGGCTGGCGGACAGCGGTTATCTCGTGCCGCACTGGCCGCGGCCGTACGGGCTGGACGCCGACCCGGCCCGGCAGTTGGTGATCGACGACGAGTTCGCTCGCGCCGGGGTGCGCCGGCCGGACCTGGTGATCGGCGGCTGGGCAGGGCCGACGATCCTCCGGCACGGAACGCCTGAGCAGCAGGAACGGTTCGTGCGGCCGACCCTGCGCGGCTCGCTCACCTGGTGTCAGCTGTTCAGCGAGCCGGAGGCCGGGTCGGACCTGGCGTCGTTGCGCACCAAGGCCGTCCGGGTGGACGGCGGCTGGCGGATCACCGGGCAGAAGGTGTGGACGTCACTCGCGCACGAGGCCGACTGGGCGATCTGCCTGGCCCGCACGGACTCGTCGGTGCCGAAGCACAAGGGCATCACGTACTTCCTGGTGGACATGCGGTCGTCCGGCGTCGAGATCCGGCCGTTGCGGGAGATCACCGGCGACGCCCGGTTCAACGAGGTCTTCCTGGACGACGTGTTCGTGCCCGACTCGTGCGTGGTCGGTTCCGTGAACGACGGGTGGCGGCTGGCGCGCACGACCCTCGCGAACGAACGGGTCGCGATGGGGTCGTCCCTGGGCGAGTCGCTCGAACGGGTTTTGCAGTCGGACGTTGCCGCTGACCACGCGGAACGGCTGGGAGAGCTGGTGGCGCAAGGGCTCGCGGTCGCGACGCTGGACCAGCGCGCGAGTCTGCGGGTGCTGAGCGGACAGGAGCCGGGCGCGGAGTCCAGCGTGCGGAAGCTGGTCGGGGTGCGGCAACGGCAGGACGTCGCGGAGTTCGCGGTCGAGCTGCTCGGGCCGGACGGTGCGGTGAACGGTCAGGAGATCTACGAGTTCCTGCTCACGCGGTGTCTGAGCATCGCGGGCGGGACCACGCAGGTGCTGATGAACCTGGCGGGAGAGCGAATTCTCGGTCTGCCGAGGGAGCCTTGATGGACTTCAGTCTTGATGAAACCCAACTGGAGATCGCGCGGTTGGCGGCCGACGTGCTGGGCAGGGAGAGCGACACCCCCTGGAAAGCCTTGGGAGAGGCGGGATTGCTGTCCCTGGCCGTACCGGAACGACTGGGTGGCGATGGGCTCGGCGTGCTGGAAACCGCCGTGCTGCTCACCGAGGTCGGGCGGCGGGCAGTGGACGTGCCGGCGCTGGCGACGCTCGCGTTGGGCGTGCTGCCGATCGTCGCACACGGCACTCCCGAGCAGCAGGACGAGTTGCTGCCGCTGGTGAGCGAGCAGCACGGCGTGCTGACGGCCGCATTGAGCGAGCCGTCGGCACCGCTACCGGCCCGGCCGAGCACGACGGCGGGACCGGACGGCATTTCCGGTGTGAAGATCAACGTGCCGCACGCAGCCGAGGCGCGACGGATTCTCGTCAGCACCGACGCCGGGGTCTTCGTCGTGGATCCGGCGCAGTCAGGTGTGTCCATTTCGGACGGAACGGTGCGCCTCGACGGTGCCCGCGGGGACGAGTTGCACGGCGCGGATTTGCGCCGGTTCGCCCTGGCCGGGGCGTGTGCGGTGGCGGACGGTGTGCTTGCCGGAGCGCTTGATCTGACCGTGCAGCACGTTGGCACCCGCCACCAGTTCGGCAAGCCGCTGTCGACGTTCCAAGCAGCTGCGTGCCAGGTCGCGGACGTCTACATCGCGTCCCGCACCCTGCACCTGGCGACGTTGACTGCGTGCTGGAGCCTCGACGAGGGCGATCTTGATGTTGCGGCGTACTGGTTGGCGGCGGAAGCGCTGCCCGCCGTTCACACCTGCCACCACCTGCACGGCGGACTCGGTCTCGACATCACCTACCCGATGCACCGCTACTACGGCATGGCCAAGGAGCTGACGCGGTTCGTCGGCGGAGTGGAGCACCGCTTGGGGGCCATCGATGTTCATTGATCTCACCGCCGCACAACGGAAACTGCGCGACGAGCTGCGCGAGTACTTCGCCGGCGTCATGTCGCCGCTGGAACGCGAGGCGATGCTGACCGAACGGCACGGCGCGACCTACCGCGAGCTGGTGCGCAGGCTCGGACGCGACGGCAGGCTCGGCGTCGGGTGGCCGGTCGAGTACGGGGGCCTCGGCTTCGGGCCGGTCGAGCAGCAGATCTTCGTCAACGAGGCGGCGCGCGCGGACGTCCCGCTGCCGTACGTGACGCTGCAGACGGTCGGGCCGACGTTGCAGGCGTTCGGCACGCAGGAGCAGAAGGACTTCTTCCTGCCGCGCATCCTCAGCGGCGACCTCCACTTCGCCATCGGCTACACCGAACCGGAGGCGGGCACCGACCTGGCCGCGTTGCGCACCAAGGCGGTTCGCGATGGTGATCACTACGTCGTCAACGGGCAGAAGACGTTCACGACGGGCGGGCACGACGCCGACTACGTGTGGCTGGCCTGCCGCACCGGTGCGCCGGACTCGCGGCACAAGGGCATCACGATCCTGATCGTCGACACCCAGGACCCCGGCTACTCGTGGACGCCGATCATCACGTGCGACGGCGCACATCACGTCAACGCGACCTACTACAACGACGTGCGAGTGCCTTTGAACAGGCGAGTGGGCGAGGAGGACAAGGGCTGGCGGCTGATCACCACCCAGCTCAACCACGAGCGCGTGATGCTCGGGCCGTCCGGCAGGCTCGGCGCGCTGCTCGAGCGGGTCCACAGCTGGGCCGCCGAACGCGAGTTGCTCGATCTGCCGGACGTGCGCCGGGCGTTGGCGGAGGCGCGGGCCGTGCACCGGGTGAACGAGCTGCTCAACTGGCAGGTCGCGAGCGGCGAGGTGTCGGTTGCGGACGCTTCGGCGACCAAGGTGTTCGCCGCGGACCGCACCCAGCGCGTCGGCAGGCTGCTGGACGAGCTGGTCGGACGGCACGGCGCCGACGCGGAACTGGTGCGGTGGCTGGACGTGCAGGCGCGCCGCAACCTCGTGCTCACGTTCGGCGGGGGCGTGAACGAGATCCAGCGCGAGCTGATCGCGAACATCGGGCTCGGCCTACCACGGGTGGTGCGATGATCGACATCGAGAAAGAAGCGGCGCGCATCGCCGAACAGGGCGAGTCGGCGCCACGGCTGGCGCGGGATCCGGTCAACCTGCCGATGATCAACAACTGGCTGGAGGCGCTCGGCGACCGGCATCCCGGCTACACCGAGGTCGCGCCGCCCGCGATGGTCCAGGTGTGGACGATGGGTGGGCTGCACGGGCAGCGCACGCTGGACGACCCGCTCGGCGCGATGATGAAGATCCTGGACGAGGCCGGGTTCACGTCGGTCGTGGCGACGAACAGCGACCAGACGTACCACCGGTATTTGCGCGTGGGTGAGCACCTGTCGGTGACGTCGACGTTGGAGGACGTGACGGGGCCGAAGAAGACGGCGCTGGGCGAGGGTTGGTTCGTCACGACGAGGAGTACCTGGTACGTCGGGGACGAGCCGGTGGCCGAGATGCGGTTCCGGGTGTTGAAGTTCCGCCCGGCCGAGAAAGCGGTGCAGCAACCAGAAGCACCAAAAGCACAGGCGATCAGGCCCTCGATCAACCGCGACACCGAGTACTTCTGGGACGGCTGCCGGGAAGGTGAGCTGCGCATCCAACGCTGCGGCGGTTGCGGCCTGCTGCGCCACCCACCCGGCCCGATGTGCCCGGAATGCGGTGCCACCAAACCGAAGTACCTCGTCTCGGACGGCCGCGGCGTGGTCTACAGCTACGTCGTGCACCACCACCCGCAGGTGCCGGGCAAGCAGACCCCGTTCGTCGTCGCCCTGGTCGAACTGGACGAGGGCGTGCGGATGCTCGGCGAGCTCGACGGCGAACCGAGCATCGGGCTACCGGTCGAGGTCGTGTTCACGAAGGTCGACGACGAACTGACGATGCCGAGCTGGAGGCCCCGTGCGGATCGGTGATTCCCTGCCGGAGTGGCACGTCGAGGCCACGCCCACGTTCGTGATCAGCACCGCGATCGCGACGCGGGACTTCCAGGACGTGCACCACGACCGCGACCTGGCGATCCAGCGCGGGTCGAAGGACATCTTCATCAACATCCTGACCACCACCGGCCTGGTGCAGCGGTACGTCACGGACTGGGCGGGCCCGGAGGCGTTGGTGCGTCAGGTGAACATCCGGCTCGGCGCGCCCTGCTACGCCTACGACACGCTGAAGTTCTTCGGCCAGGTGATAGGCAGAAGCGATCAGGACCTGACCATCGAGGTCGTCGGCAGGACCGGGCACGGTGACCACGTCACCGGAACAGTGAAGATCGAGGTGCCGGCATGACCGCCGCGATCGTGGGAATCGGCGCGACCGACTTCTCCAAGGACTCCGGGCGCAGCGAACTGCAGCTGGCCGCGGAAGCTGTCCGGGCCGCACTGCAGGACGCCGGGCTGGAACCGTCTGATGTGGACGGTCTGGTCAGCTTCACCATGGACACCAACGCCGAGATCGCGGTGGCGCGCGAGCTGGGCATCCCGGAGCTGACGTTCTTCAGCCGCGTCCACTACGGCGGCGGCGCGGCCTGCGCGACGGTGCAGCAGGCCGCGATGGCGGTCGAGACCGGTGCGGCGAAGGTCGTCGTGTGCTACCGCGCGTTCAACGAACGGTCCGGGCACCGGTTCGGCCAGGTGCAGACGGCGGCGGCGGTGAACATCGACAACAGCTGGTCGTATCCGATGGGGCTGGGCACGCCGGCCGCGATGGTCGCGATGTTCGCCCGGCGGTACATGCACGAGTACGGCGCCACGAGCGAAGACTTCGGCCGGATCGCCGTGATCGACCGCAAGCACGCCGCCACCAACCCGCACGCCTGGTTCCACAACCGGCCGATCACGCTCGACGACCACCAGGCGTCTCGGTGGATTTCGGAACCGTTGCGGTTGCTCGACTGTTGTCAGGAGACCGACGGTGGCGTGGCCATCGTCGTCACTTCACCAGAACGCGCCCGCGACCTGCCGAACAAGCCCGCGCACATCAAGGCTGCCACGCAGGGCAGCAGCGTGGACCAGTTCACGATGACCAGCTACTACCGCGACGACCTGACCAGGTTGCCCGAGATGGGCGTGGTGGCGCGAGGCCTGTGGGAGAAGTCGGGCATCGGTCCGTCCGATGTGGACGTCGCGGTGCTCTACGACCACTTCACACCGTTCGTCCTCGTTCAACTCGAAGAGCTGGGTTTCTGCGGAAGGGGCGAGGCCAAGGACTTCGTGGCGTCGGGTGCGCTGGAACTGGACGGGACGTTGCCGCTCAACCCGCACGGCGGTCAGCTCGGTGAGGCCTACCTGCACGGCATGAACGGCATCGCCGAGGGTGTCCGGCAGGTGCGCGGCACCGCGGTGAACCAGGTGGCTGAGGTGAACCACGTCCTGGTCACCGCGGGCACCGGCGTCCCGACCAGCGGCCTGGTACTGGCCGACTCCATCGAATCGGTTCGACCATAGACGTCTTCGTTCGACGGGTGCGCCTTGCCGGGTACCGTCAACTGAGGGATGTTGAGCAGTTGACGGTACTCAGCCCACTCCTCGGGTTTCGACGAACCGGTTCGATCTGGGGCATCCCAATGGAAGGCATCGACAGGTATGAAGGGTCGATCAAGCCGCTTCACCATCGCCGTTGCGGCGTCACTCGCGCTCACCGCCTCCGCCATCGCTCTTCCCGAAGAGCCGAGCGCACGGGCGGCAGCATCCGGTCCGTGCGACATCTATGCCACCGGCGGCACGCCCTGCGTGGCCGCGCACAGCACCACTAGGGCGTTGTACGGCAACTACAACGGCCCGCTCTACCAAGTCAGAAGGTCCTCGGACAACGCCACGCGGGACGTCGGTGTGCTCAGCGCGGGCGGTGTGGCCGACAGCGCCGCCCAGGACGCGTTCTGCGCCACCGCGACCTGTCTCATCGGCATCATCTACGACCAGTCGGGCCGGGGTAACCACCTCACCCAGGCACCTCCTGGCTACTGGAAGGGGCCCGAGCCCGGCGGATGGGACAAGCTCGCCGACGCGAAGGCCGCACCGATCAGCGTCGGCGGTCAGAAGGCCTATGGCGTCCGCATCTCGCCAGGCACCGGCTACCGCAACAACAGGACGAACGGCGTCGCGACCGGTGACCAGCCGGAAGGCATCTACGCGGTCGTCGACGGCCAGCACTACAACCAGTGGTGCTGCTTCGACTACGGCAACGCGCAGACGACCAACACCGCCGACAGCCCCGCCATCATGGAGACCGTCTACTTCGGATCCAGCAAGCAGTGGGGCTACGGCGACGGTCCCGGCCCGTGGATCATGGCCGACCTGGAGTGGGGGCTGTTCTCCGGTGTGAACGCCGGGTACAACAGGAACCCGACCATCAACCACCGCTTCGTGACGGCGATCGTCAAGGGCGAGCCGAACCACTGGGCGATCCGCGGCGGCAACGCGCAGTCGGGCGGCCTGTCGACGATGTTCGACGGCCCGCGTCCCAACGGCTACCACCCGATGAAGAAGCAGGGCGCGATCCTCCTCGGCATCGGCGGCGACAACAGCGTCACCGGCGCCGGCACGTTCTTCGAGGGGGTGCTCACCTCCGGCTATCCGTCGAACGCCACCGAGGACGCCGTGCAGGCCAACATCACCGCGGCCGGCTACGCACCAGCCAACTCGCGGCCGGGCGTGCAGATCGTCGGCAGCCAGTCCAACCGGTGCGTCGACGCGCCGGCCGGCACGAACGGCACCCAGACGCAACTGGCGGACTGCCAGGGCGCCGACCGGCAGCGCTGGACCCAGACGGCGGACAAGAGGTTGCAGATCTACGGCAACAAGTGCCTTGACGCCAACGGCCAGGGCACCACCAACGGCACCCAGGTGATCATCTGGGACTGCCACGGCGGTGCGAACCAGCAGTGGAACGTCAACTCGAACGGCACCATCTCCGGCGTGCAGTCAGGTCTGTGCCTGGACGCCAACGGCGGCGGCACGACCAACGGCACGAAAGTCATTCTCTGGTCGTGTCACGGCGGAACGAACCAGCGGTGGGCTCTCCGAGGCTGAGCACCGCGTTGGCGAGCACGGGACGGTCCCGCGGTGAACCAGGTGGCTGAGGTCAACCACGTCCTGGTCACCGCGGGAACCGGCGTTCCGACGAGCGGCCTAGGCGCGTCGTAGGCGGTCCCGCATCACCTTGCGCATCATGGTCAGCAGCCCCTTGGGCTCCTCCTCCTGCACCGGCTGGAGGTACCCGAGCAGCTTGTGCAGCAGCTCGTTGGTCGACGTCCACAGCGGCACGAAGTCGCCGGCGACCGGGCCGGTGCCGCGGATCGGGCCGCCGGTCACCTCGGTGATGCGCCGGACCAGGTCTAGGGTCTGTTCGTCGCGGAACACGAGCTGCACCTCGTCCTCGGTCAGCCGCACCTCCATCTTGCGCGCCGCGGCCTCTTCCGGCGTGGCGTCCGTGGTGCCTTCGGGATCGAGCTCGTCGATCTTCGCGGCGATGGCTTCCGGGTCGACACCGAGGTCGGCGAGCACGCGAGCCGCCATGCTGCCCTCGGAGCGGACCAGCGCCTCCAGCAGGTGGTGGCTGCCGACCGGGCCCGCACCCGCGAGCGCCGATGCGGCGGAGAACGCCTCTTCCGCCGCCGTCGTGGACTTCTGGGTGCGGGCGGACGGTTCGGCGATCTCCGCCAGCACCAGCCTGCGCACGCGGTCCAGGTCGTCGGCCTGCCGGACGAGGACCTTGGCCGCGACCCCCTCGCCCTCCCTGATCAGGCCCAGCAGGATGTGTTCCGGGCCGATGTGGTTGTGGTTGAGGGCGAGCGCCTCGCGCAACGACAGCTCGAGCACTTTCTTCGCCCGCGGCGTGAAGGGGATGTGCCCTTCTTTTCGCGGCTCGGTGCCGGCGCCGACGATCTCGATCACGTCGGCCCGCACCGACTCCTTGGTCAGCCCGGCGCGGTGGAGCACCCTGGCCGCGACTCCGGCCGGCGCGTCGAACAGGCCGAGCAGCACGTGCTCGGTCCCGATGTAGTTGTGCTGCAACCCCCGCGAGATCTCCTGTGCGTGGACGACGACCTGGCGGGCCTCCCCGGTGAATCTCTCAAACATGAAACCCAGCGTGCGCGCCTATGATTGACCATGTCAATGCTGTGTCACTGACAGGGTGGGGTGGCAATGTCAGGCGAATGGGAAGACCGGCTCTCCCGCTGGCAGGACGAACTGCGGCTGTTCGCGCAGCTGGACGAGACGCCGTGGGTGTCGCTCGCGCAGGCCGAGGCGGAGACCGGGGTGTCGCGCTCGGCCCTGCGCTCCTGGTACCGCAACGGCGAGATCGAGTCGCGCCTGGTCGACGGTCCGAACGGGCCGCAGCGCCTGGTGCCGCTCGACGCCGTCGTGGAGCGGGCCGCGAAGTCGCCCCGGATCCAGCGGCGGGCCGAGCGCGAGATCGGCCTCGAAGCCCAGGTGACCCTGTTGCGTCACCGGATCGACCAGCTAGAACTGCGGCTGGCAGCACTGGAACGGAGGTCACCACCGACATGACGTTCGACGAGGCGTTGCACGTGAGCAACGGCGACAGCACCGACGTGCCCGCGCGGCAGGTCGTCTACTGGCGCGACTCCCTGCACGAAGGACCGGTGCCTGCCGTGGGGCCGGAGGAGCTCCGCCGGATCAGGGCCGAGTTCCTCGCGCAGAACAACGCCGACGAGGGCGCGGCCATGTTCGCCGAGCGGGACCGCACCCTGGAGGCGGCCAGGGACGGCGAGTACGTGCTGTGGTTCGAGGCGGACCTCTACGACCAGCTGCAGATCATCCAGATCCTCGACCGGCTGGCGGATCTCGGTGTGCCGGCCGAACGCATCACGCTGATCTGCATCGGTGAGTATCCGGGCATCGCCCGTTTTGGCGGTCTCGGCGAGCTGACCGCGGACCAGTTGCGCGAGCTGCCCGCCACGAAAGCATGCGCACGGCTGACACCGCCCGCGCTGGAACTCGCGGCACGGGCGTGGGCCGCATTCCGCGCACCGGCCCCGAAAGGCCTGGCCGCCATCGCCGCCACCCGCTCGGGCGAGCTCCGGTTCCTCGGCGAGGCGTTCGACCGCCTGGGCCGCGAGTATCCGTCCACTCGCGACGGTCTGGCGCTGACCGAACGGCGCGTGCTGGCCGCCGTCGCCGGTGGTGCGTCCGACGCCGGCACCGCGTTCGTTCGCGCCGCTGCCAGGGAGACGCGTCCCTACCTGGGCGACACGTGGTGCTTCGCGATCATGGAACGGCTGGCGCGCGCGACCGTCCCGCTGCTCGACGCCGCGTCCGGCCCGATCGACCGGCACACGACCCTCAAGCTCACGCCCGCCGGAGCGGAAGTGCTTGCCGGGCGGGCGGATCACGTGGCGCTGAACGGCGTCGACCGGTGGATCGGGGGAGTGCACCTGCGGGGACAGCACCGCTGGGACGAGGGGATCGAGGCCGTCGTCAGCGCAGGGAGCGGTCAGCCGGACAGTCCGACCTGAGCCATCATTCCGGAACCGTCGAAGTACGCGCGTTCCTCGGCGATCAGGTCGTCGGGCCCGAGCGTCCAGAAGATGCCCATGTCCACGGCGAACCCCTTGCCGGTCGGTGGAATCTCACCGCCGGGGCCGGGCATCGGGCCGAGCATGGTTCCCGTCGCGTGCGCCTCCCACGCGAGTCCGTCGTGCGCGACCACCGGCTCCCAGGTGAGCGTCCACACCATGTCCGGGAAGGCCTGTCTGAACGTGGCGGCCGTGGCGACCACGGCGTCGCGGCCCTTGGTCGGCTGCGGCGAGAGCGGGTCGGTGAGCAGCACGTCCTCGGCGTACAACGGACCGAGGGCGGAGAGGTCACCAGCGTTGAAGGCGTCGACGTACCTGCGCACCAGGTCTGCTCCGGCCATGTCACGTCTCCTCGGTCTCGAACGGAACAGGACCCCTCGAATGTCGCCCTGACCAGGGCCTCGGTCCATTCCAGAAATCTGGCAGAGCCGGCCCGTCCGGCTTACCGTGAAGTCGTCCCGGCGACTGGGAGACCGCATGGCACGGCTGTCGAAGGAGCAGGCCGGCGAACGCGTTCGCCGGCTGGCCGGCGCGGGACTCGACACGCACGCCTTCTTCGAGGCGGCGGGCGTGACGGTGGCCCGCGCTGTCCCGATCGGTGGCGCGCCGCCGTTCTGGAACACCGTCGACCCGGCGTCGCACCTCATCACCAGCGTCCACTTCGAAGGCGACTGCTTCTTCGACGCCGGTGAGCAAACGCGCTGGGAGTACGTCGCGGATGACGTGAACAAGACCGCGGACGTGATCGAGAACCCGAGTGGCGTCCAGACGCTGCACGAGGTGACCGGTGGGCAGCCGGAACGCAGCACGGTCTTCCGCGAGTACCTGCGCCCGAGGGGCATCGAGCAGGAGGCCGCGGTGGCGCTGCGCGACCCGACCGGCCAGAACTGGGGCACCCTGCGGCTCAACCGGGCACCGGGCCAGCCGGAGTTCGACGCCGCCGAGCTCGCCTTCCTGCGCTGCATCGCACCGCACCTGGCCGGCGGGGTGCGGCGTGGACTGCTGATCGGCGAGGCAGCCGAGCCCGACTGGCCGGACGGACCCGGGCTGGTGGTCGTGGGCGACGGGCTGGCGCTCGAGTCGGCGTCTCCCAACGCGATCCGCTGGCTCGACGAGCTGAACACCCGCGATGGCGGCGTTCCGGCCGCCGTCCTGTCGGTCGCGGCTCGCGCACACACAGATGAGGAACGAGCCGTGGCGCGGGTGCGTGCCGGCTCGGGCAGGTGGTTCCTGCTCCACGGCACCCGCATGGCGCTGCCGGAGGGCACCCGAGCGGCCGTGATCATCGAACCCGTCGCGCGTGCTCGGATCGCGACGGTCCTGATGGCGGCCTACGGGCTCACGCCTCGTGAGCGCGAGATCACGAGGCTCGTGCTGCAGGGACTGGCCACCGCGAAGATCGCCGAAGCACTGGTCATCTCCCCGGTCACGGTCCAGCAGCACCTCAAGAGCATCTTCGCGAAGACCGGCGTCCACAGTCGACGGGACCTCGTGTGCACGGTCTTCCACGACCACTACGAGCCTCGGGTGCGGGACAACGAGGATCGACGGGTCGCCGCGCTGCCGGCTCGCGGGGGCCCGGTGTCACCCCGTCAGGGTTAGCACGGCGTCGGTGAGCACGGGCCGGTCTGCCGCGGAAGTCGTCAGCACCAGCTGCGAGCCGTTCCGCCACACCCGAGTCGTCAGCGTCTCGCCGGGGAACACCACGCCCGCGAACTTCGCCCCGAACGACAGCACCTGCTCCGGTCCGTCCAGCAGCGCGTCGATCACCGCCTTGCACACCACCCCGTACGTGCAGAGCCCGTGCAGGATCGGCTGGTCGAAGCCAGCCCGGGCAGCGAACTCCGGATCGGCGTGCAACGGGTTCCGGTCCCCGCACAGCCGATACAGGTAAGCCTGCTGCGGCAGCGTCGCGGTCTCGATCACGTCATCCGGCTCGCGGTCCGGCAGCTCGACCTTGCCGGACGGCCCGCGTTCACCGCCGAACCCGCCCTCGCCACGCGCGAAGATGCTGGACCGCGTGGTGTACAAGGCGGTGCCGTCCGGCGTCACGGCCGTCGACTCCTGCACGATCACTGCCGCCTTGCCCTTGTCCCAGACGTCCGCGATCCGCGTTCGCAGCACCGCCTCGCCCTCGGCCGGGAGGGCCGCGTGCACGGTGATCTCCTGCGTGCCGTGGAGTACCCGAGCGAGGTCGATGTCGACGCCGGGGAACGACACGACCGGCGGCGCGGTCTCGTGGAACCGGGGCGCGACGACGCCGAACGTCGGCAGCACCCGCAAGCCCTCTTCATACACGTAGCGGAGTTCCGTCGCGCCCAAAGCCAGGTGGTAGAGCAGCACGTCCGAGTGCGTCCAGGAGAACTTGATCTCGGGAAGTTCCGCCCCGATCGCGACGTCCGGGTCGATCGGCATGAAGCAACCCCTCACTCGTAGGTGATCTTCACCGTGTCGGTGACCGGAACCGACTGGCACGCCAGCACGATGCCGTCGGCGATGTCCTCGGAGTCGAGCACGTCGTTGTTGAGCATCTTGACCTCGCCCTCGACCAGCCGGCACGCACACGCGCTGCACGCACCCTCCCGGCACGAGTACGGCGCGTCGAGTCCCTTCTCCAGCAACAGGTCGAGCAGCTTTTGCCGCGCGGGCCACGGAAATCGGTGCTCGGCGCCGTCCAGCGAGACCTCGACCACGGCGTCCGGCCGGTCGTCGGCCACGGGTTCGACGTCCGAGAACGGATCGCTGGACAACGACACGAACTTCTCGACGTGCACGACCGGAACGTCGTGCAGAGCTTTCCGGGCAGCCTCCATGAACGGCCCGGGCCCGCACACGAACGCCTCGTCGCACTCCCGCACGAACGCCCGCAGCGCACCGAGATGAGGCAACCCCTGGACCGACTCCAGCCAGTGCACCACGGTCAGCCGATCCGGGTGCTCGCGGCACAACGAGTCGAGCTCGCGGGCGAAGATCACCGAGCTCTCGTCCCGGTTGGCGTAGAACAGGAACACGCGGCCAGAAGCCCCGAGCACGGCCCTGATGATCGACATGACCGGCGTGATCCCGCTGCCGGCCGCGAACGCGAGCAGCGACCCGTCCAAAGACGCGGGAGTGAAGACTCCGGCGGGTGCGAGCACGTCCAGCTCGCACCCCTCGCTGAGCTGGTCGCACATCCAGTGCGACCCGTAGCCGTCCGGTGTGCGCTTGACCGTGATCTTCAACGGCTCACCCGGCGCGCTGGACAGGGAGTAGCAGCGCGCCACGTCACCCGCCCGCACGGTCAGGAACTGGCCCGGCCGCACCGCGAAGTCCACGCCCGACAGCACGAACGAGCGCGCGTCGGCGGTCTCCTCGATCACGGCGTCGACCCGCAGCCGGTGCACCTCAGCCATCGGCGACCTCCAGCGTCCCATCGCGCACGGCCTTCTCGATGCTGTCCCGCAGCCGCAGGCACGTCGGCACGAACGCCGAGCGCGGCCCGCACAGCTCAGGACACGAGCTGGTGTCGGACAACCACTGCACGCTCGTGTGCTGCGGGCTGTTCTTCTTCACCAGCACCCGGTTCCCGCAGTCGCACCGCACGGGAACCATGCCACCGACGAGAAACTCGTCGCGCTCGCTCACGTGGCCGTCTCCTGAGGTGCTGGTTCCCTCCTGGCGAGGTTCTCGGCGACCTCCTTCTCCCACACCTCGACCGCGCGGCTGGTGTCGACCTCGAACTCGAAGCGCCGCACCATGTCGTCGGTGACGTCCTCCACGTCCACGTAGAACTGCTCGTACCAGCGCCGCAGCTGGTAGACCGGCCCGTCCTCCTCGCACAGCAACGGGTTGTCGATCCGCGTCTTGTTCTGCCAGATCTCCACGTCCTGCATGAACCCGACGCCGATGCCCCGCGCGAACTTCGCGGCGATCTTGTCGGCGTGCTCGTCGGACACACCGGGCAGCTTCTTCACGATCGCGCCCCACTGCAACCGGAACGACGTCGGCGAGATCGGGTAGTGGCAGTTGATCAGCACCGTCTCGATCTCGAGGCCCTTGTAGTCGTTCCACAGGTAGTCGATCATGTACGACGGCCCGTAGTACGAGGCCTCCGAACGGACTTCCACATCACCGGTGTAGTTCGAGCCCATCGCGACGTCCGGCCGTCCGCGCGTGGTGAGGTACTGCGACGCGACGTGGCCCTCCATCACGTTCTTGAAGTACGTCGGGAACGCGAAGTGGATGTAGAAGAAGTGGGCCATGTCGACGACGTTGTCGATGATCTCGCGGCAGTTGGCGTTGTCGATCACCACCGAGTCCCACGTCCAGTTGCTCCACTCGTCGCTGAACGCGGCGTCGATGCGCGGGATCGTCACGTGCTCCGGCGGCGGGTTGCCCTGCGGGTCGTTCCACACGAAGAGCTGCTTGTTCTCCTCCATCGTGATCCACGAGCGGGTGCGTGCCCGCAGCGGAACCCGTTTGGCGTAAGGAATCTCGACGCACTTGCCGTTGCCCGCCCAGCGCCAGTCGTGGAACGGGCAGGCCACCGCGTTGCCCTTGACCGTGCCCTGGGTGAGGTCGCCGCCCATGTGCCGGCAGTAGCCGTCGAGGACGTTGATCTTGCCGTCCTCGGTCGCGAAGACGACGAGCTTCGTGCCGAACGCCTCGACCGCGTGCGGTTTGCCGTCGCGGAAGTGGGAGGCCAGGCCGAGGCAGTGCCAGCCGCGCGCGAACCGCGCTGGAGGCGCGCCGGTGTCGATCGTGCGTACGGCGTCCTGCGTCATCGCGTTCCTCCAGAGATGTCGAGGCCGGCGAGGTATCCGAACGTCATCGCCGGTCCGAGGGTGGCGCCGGCGCCCGCGTAGGTGTGGCCCATCACGGAAGCCATGGTGTTGCCCGCCGCGTACAGGCCCTCGATCACCGAACCGTCCTCGCGCAGCACTCTCGCGTTGGCGTCGGTGCGCAGGCCGCCCTTGGTGCCGAGATCGCCGGGCACGATCTTGACCGCGTAGAACGGTCCGGTCGTCAACGGCGCGAGGTTGGGATTCGGGTGGTTGCGCGGATCGCCGTAGTAGCGGTCGTACGCGCTTTCGCCGCGGTGGAAGTCGGTGTCCTTGCCGTCCACGGTGAGGGTGTTGAACCGGCGGATGGTCTCGGTGAGCTCGGGGAGGTCGGCTTCCTGAGCCAGTTCTTCCAGACTGGGAGCGGTGAGCACGGAGTCCTTCCAGCGGCGTGGCAAAGGCCTGCGTGGCGGGACGCCGCAGAACGGGTAGCGGCTGCGGTAGGCGTGGTCGAACACCAGCCAGGTCTTGCCGTTCATCGCCTTCACCACGTCGATGTACGGCGCGGCCTCGTTGACGAACCGGCGACCGGTGCTGTCGACCAGCACGCATCCGGGCAGTGAACGTTCGGCCAGCAGGAAGAACGGGCCGCGCGGCAACGGAACCGATGGCCCCCACCAGGCTTCGTCCATCAGCCCGACGGCCGCGCCCGCGCGCACGCCGGCCTCGATGCCGTCACCCGTGTTGGCCTTGGCGCCGACTGTCCATTCAGTACCGATGTCCTGGTGCTGCTTGCGCATCTGCTCGTTGTTCTCGAACCCGCCGGACGCCAGCACGACGTGCTTCGCCAGGATCAGCTTCTCGCAGACGAGAACTCCGGCGATCCGGCCGTTCTCGTAGTGCAGGTCGGTCATGGCGGTGTTGAGGCGCACCTCGACGTTCAGCGCTTTGAGACCCGCGCGGAGTCCCGCCGCCAGCGCCTGGCCCATCGTGAGCCGGTTGCCCGGAAGGAACCGGCGGGCGAAGACCTTCATGGCGGTGAGCAGGCCGCGAGGGTGTCGGCCGATCAGCGTCAACCACTTGTAGTCGCTCTGGGTGATGATGATGCCCGCCGGGGTCGGCACGTACGGCGGCTCCAGGTTTTTGATGTCGTCACCCAGCAGCTTCGGGTTGAACGGCAAGGGCTCGACCGAGCGTCCGCGGGGTTGCCCGCCGGGGGCCTCGGGGTAGTAGTCGGCGTAGTCGCGGACCCAGCGGAACTTCAACGGGGTGTGCGCGGCGACGAACGCCAGCATCGCCGGTCCGGCGTCCAGGAACGCCGCGCGCAGGTCGGCCGGCACGTCCCCGGCGATGTGCTCCAGATAGGCGTTGGCCTGCTCGGGCGAGTCCGCCGGGCCGGCCGCGGTGAGGACGTGGTTGTTCGGCACCCAGACGCCGCCGCCGGACCGCGCGGTCGAGCCGCCGAAGTGCTGGGCCTTCTCGATGACGAGGGTGCGCAGGCCGTGCTGAGCGGTGCAGAGCGCGGCTGTCATGCCTGCCGCGCCGCTGCCGACGACGATCACGTCGTACATCGCACCTCCCCGGTGACTCAGACTAGAACAGGTTATAGTTCTGAGCGGGTTTGGCGCTATGGTGTAGGAGTTCCAGGCAAGTCGACTCACCGAGAACACGTTTCGGGAGGGTTAAGCGTGGAGGTCTCCGCGGACGTGGTCGTCATCGGTTTCGGTGCTGCCGGCGCGTGCGCCGCCATCGAGGCTGCGGCGGCCGGTGCGTCCGTGGTGGTCCTGGACCGGTTCGCGGGTGGCGGCGCGACGGCGTTGTCCGGCGGCGTCGTCTACGCGGGCGGTGGGACGCGGCAGCAGGTCGAGGCCGGGGTGACCGACACGCCCGACGCGATGTTCGAGTACCTGAAGCACGAGGTCGGGGACGCGGTGTCCGCGGCGACGTTGCGCCGGTTCTGCGAGGACAGCGCCAAGATGCTGGCCTGGCTGGAGGACCAGGGCGTGCCGTTCTCCGCGAGCGTCTGCCCGTTCAAGACCTCATATCCGACGGACGACTACTACCTGTACCAGTCCGGCAGCGAGGACGCCTACCCGGACCCTGCGCCGCGCGGGCACCGGACCAGGGCGAAAGGCACGTCCGGCAAGGTCTTCTTCGCCCGCTTGGCCGAGGCGACCCGGCGGGCAGGCGTGCGGATCATGCCGCAGAGCCGCGCCACCGAGTTGATCACTGCTGACGGCCGGGTCACCGGCGTCCGGTGCCGGACTCTCTCCGGCCTGCCGCGAGCCCTCCACGGGATGTTGTCCAGTGCGGGAGCCAAGCCCTGGCTCTACTACCCGCCGCTCGGCAGGAGGCTGTTCGCGCTGGCGGCGTGGCTGGAACGGCGTTTTGCGCGGTCTCTGGTGGTCACCGCGCGGCAAGGCGTCGTCATCTCGGCCGGTGGGTTCATCGCGAACCGGCCGATGGTGCACGAGAACGCTCCTGCGCATCGCGGTGGCCTCGCGCTCGGCACGCCTGGCGACGACGGTGCCGGGATCAGGCTCGGGGTCGCTGCCGGCGGCAAGACCGCGCGGATGGACAAGGTCTCGGTGTGGCGGTTCATCACGCCGCCCAGCGCGTTGCAACGCGGTGTGCTCGTGGATTCCGCTGGTCAGAGCTTTGGTGATCCGACCAGGTACGGCGCGGCCATCGGCAGCGAGATCGTGCGGCGCGACGGCAAGGCGTGGCTGCTGATCGACGACGACATCCTGCGCGTGGCACGTGCTCAAGTCCGCACCCAGACAGCGCGGTTCCAGCGGTGGCAGGTCCGCTACTTCCTGAACCGCGGGCTGGTCAGCGCGCCGACGATCGAGGAAGCGGCGGCCAAGGCAGGGATCGGCACGCCTGAACCGTTCGGAACGCCGCCCTACTCGCTGATCAACGTGTCGGTGCGGGCCGGGTTCGGTTACCCCTGCCCGATGCTGACGCTCGGCGGACTCGTCGTCGACGAGGAAACCGGGCAGGTGCCCGGAGTTCCCGGCCTGTACGCGGCGGGCCGGTCGGCCGTCGGGGTGTGCTCGGAGTCCTACGTCAGCGGGCTCGCGCTCGCCGACTGCGTCTTCTCCGGCCGCCGCGCGGGGATGCACGTCGTGAAGGAGGCCAGGTGCTGACGATCCAGAAGAGGGAGGCCGCCGCCGAGCTGCTGCGCGTGGCGGAACGGGACCGCGTGCCGATCAAGCCGCTGGTCGAGCTGTACCCGGAGATCGACGTGGTGGACGCGTACGAGATCCAGCTGCTCAACGTCCGGCACCGCAACCGCGACGTGATCGGCCACAAGGTCGGCCTGTCGTCGTTGGCGATGCAGCAGATGATGGGCGTCGACGAACCGGACTACGGCCACCTGCTCGACGACATGCAACTGGCCGGAACGGCGGACGCCTCGGCGTACCTGTACCCGCGGGTCGAGGTGGAGATCGCGTTCCTGCTGGCCCAGGACCTGCCTGGGGAGGGCTGCACGGTCGAGGACGTGCTGGCGGCCACCGAGTTCGTCGCACCGGCGATCGAGCTGATCGACAGCCGGATCATCGACTGGAAGATCGGCTTGCAGGACACGATCGCGGACAACGCGTCGTCGGCCGGGTTCATGCTGGGCACCGAGCGCGTTCGTCCGTCCGATCTGGACATCGGCGCGGTCGCGGCCACCTTGCGGCGCAACGGTGAAGTGGTTGCCGAAGGACGTGGTGACGCGGTGCTGGGCGATCCGGCGATCGCGGTGGCGTGGCTCGCGGAGAAGGTCGCCTCGTTCGGCGTCCGGCTGCTGGCCGGCGACATCGTGCTGCCGGGTTCGTGCACGCGGGCGATCGACGCGCGGCCGGGCGACGAGTTCCACGCCGAGTTCGCCGGACTTGGTTCTGTCGACCTGAAATTCGAATAGGGGTGACTGTGTGAAGGCGGCCATCGTCGGCTCCGGCAACATCGGCACCGACCTGCTCTACAAGCTCCTGCGCTCGCCGGCGTTGGAACCGCGTTGGATGGTGGGCATCGACCCGGCCAGCGAGGGCCTCAAACGCGCGGCGTCGCTGGGCCTGGAGGTGTCGGTCGACGGCGCGGAGTGGTTGCTGCGTCAGGACGAGCTGCCGGACATCGTGTTCGAGGCGACGTCCGCGGCGGTGCACCGGGCCAACGCGCCGCGCTACGCGGAGGCGGGCATCCGGGCGATCGACCTGACGCCGGCGGCGGTCGGGCCGTACGTGGTGCCGCCGGTCAACCTCGGCGCGCACCAGGACGCGCCCAACATCAACCTGATCACGTGTGGTGGCCAGGCCACGATTCCGATGGTGCATTCGGTGTCCCGGGTGGTGCCGGTGTCGTACGCGGAGATCGTGGCGAGTGTGGCGTCGGTGTCGGCGGGACCCGGGACGCGGGCCAACATCGACGAGTTCACCCGCACGACCAGTCGTGGCATCGAGGAGATCGGGGGAGCCGAGCGCGGCAAGGCGATCATCGTGCTGAACCCGGCGGACCCGCCGATGATCATGCGCGACACGATCTTCTGCGCGATCCCCGAGGACGCCGATCCGGACCTGATCACGGACTCGATCGCGAGGATGGAAACCGCCATCCGTTCGTACGTGCCGGGTTTCCGGTTGTTGAGGGAACCGCAGTTCGACGCCGGGCGAGTGGCGATCTTCGTGGAGATCGAGGGTGCCGGTGACTTCCTGCCGACGTACGCCGGGAACCTCGACATCATGACGGCCGCCGCGACCAAGGTGGGGGAGGAGATCGCCAATGCAGCTGCGGCTGACCGACACGTCACTGCGTGACGGCTCGCACCACAAGCGGCACCAGTTCACGGTCGAGGACGTGCGGTCGATCGTCGCGGCACTCGACGGCGCCGGGGTGCCGGTGATCGAGGTGACGCACGGCGACGGGCTCGGCGGGTCGTCGTTCAACTACGGCTTCAGCCACACGCCCGAACAAGAGCTGATCAAGGTCGCGGTCGAGACGGCCCAGCAGGCCAAGATCGCCGTGCTGATGCTGCCGGGCGTGGGCGTCAAGGACGACATTCTTGTTTCGCAGGACAACGGCGCGTCGATCGTCCGGATCGCCACGCACTGCACCGAAGCCGACGTCTCCGTGCAGCACTTCGCATTGGCTCGCGAGCGGGGCCTGGAGACCGTCGGGTTCCTGATGATGGCGCACTCGCAACCGCCGGAAGCGTTGGCGAAGCAGGCAAGGATCATGGCCGACGCCGGATGCCAGTGCGTGTACGTGGTCGACTCGGCCGGAGCGCTTGTGCTGGAACAGGTTTCGGATCGGGTCGAAGCGCTGGTCGCCGAACTGGGTGAGGACGCGCAGGTCGGGTTCCACGGGCACGAGAACCTCGGGCTGAGCGTCGCGAACTCGGTCGCCGCGGCACGGGCCGGCGCGAAGCAGATCGACGGCAGCGTGCGCGGATTCGGTGCGGGCGCGGGAAACACGCCGTTGGAGGCGTTCGTCGGGGTGTGCGACAAGCTCGGTTTCGAGACGGGCGTCGACTTCTTCAAGATCGTGGACGCGGCCGAGGACGTCGTCCGGCCCGTCATGCCGGAGGAGTGCCTGCTCGACCGGATGGCGCTGATGATGGGTTACGCGGGCGTCTACTCGAGCTTCCTCAAACACGCGTACACGCAGGCGAACCGCTATGGCGTGTCGGGCGCGCAGATCCTCGTCCGGGCGGGGGAGCGCAAGCTCGTCGGCGGGCAAGAGGACCAGCTGATCGATATCGCACTGGAGCTGAGCAGGGAGAACGTCCGATGAGCGAGGAAATCCTCGGCAAGGTGCGGGAGCTGCTTCCTGCGTTGCGGGACCGCGCGGCGGAGGCGGAAGAGCTGCGCAAGGTGCCGCCGGAGTCGGTGAAGGCGTTGCAGGAGACCGGGTTCTTCCGGATGCTGCAGCCGGTGCGGCACGGCGGGTTCGAGACGCATCCGCTGGCGTTCTACGAGGCGGTCAAGCTGATCGCGAGCGCGTGCGGGTCGACGGGCTGGGTCGCGTCCGTGCTGGGCGTGCACCCGTGGCACGTCGGGCTGTTCGACGCGCAGGCGCAGGACGAGGTGTTCGGTGAGGACCAGGACACGCGCATCTCCTCGTCGTACGCGCCGACGGGCCGCGCGACGCCGGTCGACGGCGGCTTCCGGTTCAGCGGCAAGTGGAGCTTCTCGTCCGGCTGCGACCACGCCACCTGGGTGCTGCTCGGCGGCCTGGTGATGAACGACGAGGGCAAGCCGGTCGACTTCCGCACGTTCCTGCTGCCGATCGCCGACTACACGATCAACGACGTCTGGGACACGGTCGGCCTGCGCGGCACGGGCAGCAACGACATCGTGGTGTCGGACGTGTTCGTGCCGGAACACCGCACGTTGAGCATGATGCACACCGCGCGGTGCATCTGCCCCGGCCAGGACGTCAATCCCGGCCCGTTGTTCCGCATGCCGTACGGGACGATCCACCCGTACGCGATCACCGCGCCGATGATCGGCATGGCGGCCGGCGCCTACGACGTGCACGTCAGCGCGACCCGTGAGCGCGTCCGGGCCGCTTACCTGGGCGAGAAGTCGGTCGACGACCCGTTCGCGCAGGTGCGGATCGCCACGGCGGCCAGCGACATCGACACCGCGTGGTGGCAGCTGGAGAAGGACATCAACGACGAGTGGGAACACGCCGTCGCCGGCACCAAGATCCCGATCGAGATGCGGCTGCGGGCGCGCCGGGACCAGGTGCTGGGCAGCGCGCGGGCGATCTCCGCGATCGACCGGCTCTTCGAGAGCGCCGGCGGCAAGGCGATCAACGCCGGTCTGCCGCTGCCGCGGTTCTGGCGTGACGCGCACGCCGCGCGGGTGCACGCGGCGAACGACCCGGAGCGCGTGCTCGTGCTGTACGGCAAGAACGAGCTCGGTATCCAGGTCCGCGACGGGCTGTTCTGAGGGGACTTTCGATGACGAGGTTGCACTACCACGAAGCGGGGACCGACCACGCGGAGACGCTGGTCCTGCTGCACGGCGGCGGGCCCGGTGCGTCGGCGATGAGCAACTTCGGTCGCAACATCCCGGTGTTCGCGAAGTCGTTCCGCGTGCTGGCCGTCGACCTGCCCGGCTACGGCCAGTCCGACAAACCCGCGGAGCACGACCAGTACTTCACCTTCGCGGCAAGGGCCTTGAAGGACCTGCTCGACGAGCTGGGCGTCGAGCGGGCACACATCCTGGGCAACTCGCTCGGCGGCGGTACCGCGGTCCGGTTCGCCCTGGACCACGGCAAACGAGCGGGCAGGCTCGTGCTGATGGGGCCGGGCGGGTTGTCCCTCAACGTGTTCTCGCCGGACCCGACCGAGGGCGTGCGGAAGCTCAGCGCGTTCGCCCGGACGCCCACGCGGGAGAAGATCGAGGAGTTCCTGCGGATCATGGTGTTCGACCAGTCGCTGATCACCGACGAGCTGATCGACGAACGGTTCGAGGCGGCTCGTCAGCCGGAGTCGTTGCGCGCCATGGCTGCTTTGGGCAAGTCGTTCGCCGGGCCCGACTTCGAGCAGGGGATGCTCTGGCGGGAGGCTTACAAGTTGCGCCAACGGGTGCTGCTCGTCTGGGGCCGGGAAGACCGGGTGAACCCGCTGGACGGCGCGTTGCTGGCGTTGAAGCTGATCCCGCGGGCGCAGCTGCACGTGTTCGGTGGATGCGGGCACTGGGCGCAGCTGGAGAAGTTCGACGAGTTCAACCGCCTGGCCACCGACTTCCTGACGGAGGCGTGATGGGTATCCGTTCCCTGGGGTATCTCCGGATCGAGGCCACCGACATGGACCGGTGGCGTGAGTTCGGACTGAAGGTCCTCGGCATGGTCGAGGGCAAGGGTTCTACGCCGGGTGCGCTGTACCTGCGGATGGACGACTTCCCGGCGCGGCTGGTGATCGTGCCGGGGGAGAGCGACCGGTTGCAGGCCTCCGGGTGGGAGGCCGCCACCGAGGCCGAGCTGGAAGAGGTGGCGAAACGCCTGGCCTCGGCGGGTGTCTCCTACGTCGAGGGATCCGCCGACGAGCTGGCGGAACGGCGGGTGAACGGGCTGATCCGGTTCGAGGACCCGTCCGGCAACGTGCTGGAGGTGTTCCACGGCGCGGCTTTGGAACATCGGCGGGTGGTGTCGCCGTACGGGCACCGGTTCGTGACCGAGGAGCAGGGCCTCGGGCACGTCGTGCTGTCCACTTCGGACGACGAGGCGGCGTTGCACTTCTACCGGGACGTGCTCGGCTTCCGGTTGCGCGACTCGATGCGGCTGCCTCCGCAGTTCGTCGGCCGACCCGCTGACGGGCCGCCGGCGTGGCTGCGGTTCTTCGGCTGCAACCCGCGCCACCACAGCCTCGCGTTCCTGCCGATGCCGACGCCTTCCGGCATCGTCCACCTGATGGTCGAGGTGGAGAACACCGACGACGTGGGCCTGACGCTGGACCGGGCGATGCGGCGCAAGGTACCGATGTCGGCGACGCTCGGCCGGCACGTCAACGACCTGATGCTGTCGTTCTACATGAAGACACCTGGCGGGTTCGACGTCGAGTTCGGCTGCGAGGGACGGCAGGTGTCCGATGAGGACTGGATCGCACGCGAGAGCACGGCGGTGAGCCTGTGGGGACACGACTTCAGCGTGGGCTACCAGAAGTAGCCCGCTATCGTTCGGTGCTCGGTCACTTCTGCACCGGGGTGACCGTGGTGACTGGCATGTCGTCCGAAGGTCCGGTCGGGTTCGCCTGCCAGGCCTTCGCGGCGCTGTCCCTGGACCCGCCGCTGGTGCTGTTCTGTCCACAACGGACTTCGGGCAGCTGGGCGGCCATGTCGGAAAGCGGTGCGTTCTGCGTGAACGTCCTGGCCGAGGACCAGCGCGACGTGTCGACGGTGTTCGGCAAGGCAGGCGCGGACAAGTTCGCGGGCATCTCGTGGACGCCGTCGGCCACCGGTGCCCCGGTGCTCGACGGCGCCCTCACGTGGGTGGACTGCCAGGTCGCCGCGGTGCACGACGGCGGTGATCACCACATGGTCGTCGGCTCGGTGGTGGAGCTCGGCCCGGTGCGCGACGCGCAGCCGCTGCTTTTCTACCGCGGCCGCTACGCCGTGCACGCCGAGCTGGACACCCGTGGCTGGTCCGGCGAAGTCCTCGACAACCTGATGACCTGGCAACGCCAATCAGAGTGGAGCTGAACCCCTGATCTCCCACGAGGCCGTCGGGAAGCGGACTTCCCCGTCCCGCACGAACGGGTCGAACTCCCGGAGCACGGTCCGCAGGATCTCTTCGCGCTCCTGCTCCGCCATGGTCTGGAGGGCCCGCCCCACCGGGCCGAGCATCGTCAGGTACGTCGGCAGCACGTCCTCGGGCATCGTGCAGTCCAGTTCGACCTCGCGGAGGTCGATCGCGGTCCAGCCGCTGTCGCCGAGCACCTGCCGCACCCGGTCGGGATCCGCGAGCGAATGCGGTCCCGGTCCGTCGGGATCGAACGCCGGCAGGTCCGGGATCAGCGTCGTGACGGCACGTTCGGCGGTCGTCATGAACGGGTTTTCGTCCTTGCTGCGCCACACGACAGCGCGCAGCTCGCCACCGGGTTTCGCGGCCGTCCTGAGGTTGCCGAACGCCGCCACCGGGTCGTCGAAGAACATGACCCCGAACCGCGAGACGATCAGGTCGAACTCCGGCTCGAACGCGTGCACCTGCGCGTCCGCCTGGAAGAACCGCGTGTTCTCGGTCTCCTGCGCCACCGCGATCTGCGGGCCGGAGATGTCGACGCCGACGCACGGCACGTCACCGAGCGCCGCCGCGATCGCCCTGATCACGCCGCCGGTCCCGCACCCGACGTCGAGCACGCCGGTGCGCGGGCGTTCCTTCGCCGCGGCGACGAGCAGGTCTTCGTACGGCTGGAGAACCACGTCGACCATGTCCCGTGCCGCGGCCCAGCCGTGGCCACCGGGGCCGTTCCACAGTGCCGCCTGTTCGCTGTTGACCTCTGGTGTCATGCTCGTACCGTCCTACTTCAAGTCGGCTTGAGGTCAAGTGTGATGGGTGAACTCGGAATCGGCGAGGTGGTCCGGCGGTCCGGCGTGCCCGCCTCCACCCTGCGCTACTACGAGGAGCGCGGCCTGATCGGCTCGGTCGGGCGGCGCGGCCTCACGCGGGTGTTCGACCAGGCCGTTTTCCAGCGGCTGGCGCTGATCTCCGTCGGCCGCGCGGCCGGGTTCACCCTCGACGAGATCGCGGTGATGTTCGCCCCGGACGGCAGCCCGCGCCTGGATCGTGCGCTGCTCACGGCCAAGGCGGACGAACTGGACGCGACGATCCGCCGGTTGACCGTCATGCGGGACGGGCTGCGGCACGCCGCGTCCTGCCCGGCACCGTCCCACATGGAGTGCCCGAAGTTCCGGCGCCTGCTGGAGCGACTGACCGGTTAGACGCTCCAGATCTGCGGCGCCACCGTCACCGCGGCGGCCGGCAGCAGCGTCGCCTCGGCCTGCGCGGGCTCGCCGCCGAAGTAGTCCTCGCGCACCGAACGCAGCGTGTCGTCCTCCAACCGGCCCGCGAGCCGCGCACACAGGTCGGTGACCGTCGCGCAGGTCTTCACTCGGCCAGCCAATCACGCGCGCCGTCCGGATCCAGGATTCGTTCGTCCACGACGCCGGAGCGCAGGTAGCGGAACGACTACCGGTGGGCGAAACGGGAGAGGCGGCCGATGTGATCTTGAGGACTGCCGAACAACTGGGCGCTGCCGTGCGCGCGCTTGAAGTACAGGTGCGCGTCGTGTTCCCAGGTGATCGCGATGCCGCCGTGCAGCTGGACCATCTCGGCCGCGACCTTGAAGAACGCCTCCGAGCAGTACACCTTCGCGACCGCCGCCGACACCTCGTCGGTGGCGGCCAGCGCGGCTGACCGCGCGGTCTCCACCAGGACGTGCAGGTCGGCCATGCGGTGCTTCAACGCCTGGAACGACGCCAGCGGTCGGCCGAACTGAACCCTGGTCTTGGTGTGGTCGACGGTGAGCTCCAGGGCTTTGGTCGCCGCGCCGACCTGTTCCGCGCTGAGTGCGGCCAGGGCGACGTCACGGACCTGGTGTTTCCACGGGCCGAGACGCGTGGCGGCGGCATTGCTCAGGCGGATGGTGGCGAGGCGGCGGGTCGGATCCATCGTCGGCGTGTGCTCGCGGGTGACGCCGGATTGGCCGGCTTCGAACACCGAGACGCCGTCCGTCACCAGCAGGACTTCGGCTTCGTCGCCGTCCAGGACGTAGCGGGCGGTGCCGTCGAGGACGTGTGCCGCGGTGGCGGTGGTGATCTCGGGGTGGTCGAGGACCGGGGTTGCCGTGATCTCGGTGGTGCCCCAGGGCCAGACGAGTGCGGCGACCGCCCCGTCCGCGATCCGCGGCAGCAGTCGGCCGCACGCCTCCTCGTCGCCGGTCGCCACCAGAGCCTGTGCGGCGATCGTCGACGAGAGCAACGGTGCCGGCGTCAGGGTGCGGCCGAGTTCCTCCAGTGCGATGCAGGTTTCCGCGAGGCCGGCGCCGGACCCGCCGTATTCCTCGGGGATCGGCAGCACCCCGATGTCGCACAACCGGGCCCACAGGTCCTTGTCGTAGCCGTGCGGCGTCTCGATGGCCGCGCGGACGTCGGAGTGCTTCTCGAGCAGGCTGCGGACGGCGTCGCGGAGTGCTTCCTGTTCCGGTGTCACAACGCCTCCAGCACGCGCGCTCGGTGCATCGACGGGCTGCCCCACGCGGTGCGCAGGGCTCGGGTCTGCAGCAGGAACCGGCTGAGCGGGTGCTCGGCGGTGTAGCCGATCGCGCCGTGCACCTGCAGGGCGGTGCGGGCGGCCTGCCAGGCTGCGTCGGAGGTGGCGACCTTGGCGGCGGAGACGTCGCGGGTCGTCCTGGTCACCGCGGCGCCGAAGACCAGTGGCCTGGCGAGTTCCAGTCCGATGAGGACGTTGGCCAGGTGGTGTTTGACCGCCTGGAACTGGCCGATGGGCTTGCCGAACTGGGTGCGGGCCTGGACGTGGGCGGTGGTCATCTCCAGCATTGCCCGGCCCAGCCCGAGGAGTTGGGCCGAGCAGGTGAGGACGCCGAGGTCGAAGGCGCGGGCGGAAGGGATTCCGATGGCGATGGTCGCGCCTGCGGTCAGTTCGACGAGGCGACGGGCGGGGTCCACCGAGGACAGTTCGGCGGCGGGCGAGGCTTCATGAAGGGCGTCGCCCTCGACGAGGAAGTAGCGGTCCGCCTCCACCGCATGCGGAACATCGGGCGGGAATGCCACGGAACCAGGACCAACGCCCAGGAAAGGCAGGACGGCCAGCGACTCGATCAGCGGCCCGGCCACCGCGTGGTGCCCCAGTTCCTCGAACACCACGACCAGGTCCACCGGGTCGGTGACCTCGTCGACCCCGAGCGAGGCCAGATCGGTCTTCCCCGCCCCGAGAAACCCGTGCAGCACCGACGCGAAGTCCGTCTGTTCCGGCGACAGCGTGAACATCATCGCGGCAACCCCAGGATCCGTTCGGCGATCACGTTGCGCTGGATCTCGTTGGTACCGGCGTAGATCGGCCCCGCCAGCGAGAAGAGCCAGCCGTCCAGCCACCCACCGGGAACCTCGCCCAGCAGGTCCAGCGCGGTCTCGTGCAACGCCACGTCCAGCTCCGACCAGAACACCTTCGTGACGCTGGCCGCCGGCCCGGTAGGCGGGTTCCCCAAGGCGCCGAACGTGTGCAGCCGGTAGGCCTGCGCCCCGATCCACGCGTCGACGACCCGGTCGCGCAAGGCCGGATCCGGGTTCTTGCGGTACAACTCGACCAGACGTCCGGCGGCCGCGACGAACCGGCCAGGACTGCGCAGGGAGAGCCCGCGCTCGTTGCCGGCCGTGCTCATCGCCACCCGCCAGCCGTCGCCGACGGCGCCGATCACGTCGTGGTCCGGCACGAACACGTCGTCCAGGAAGATCTCGGCGAAGCCCGGTTCGCCGTCGAGTTGGGCGATGGGCCGGACGGAAACACCGTCAGCGCGCAGGTCGAACATCAGATAGGTCAGGCCGCGGTGCCGTCCCTCCGCAGACGTCCGGAAGAGGCCGAACGCCCGGTCCGCGAACGCCGCCCGTGAGCTCCAGGTCTTCTGACCGCGCAACAGCCAGCCGCCGTCCACACGTGCCGCCGTGCTGCGCAACGACGCCAGGTCTGATCCGGCCTCGGGCTCCGACCAGGCCTGCGCCCACACCTCGTCGCCACGGGCCATCGGCGGCAAGATCCGGGCCTGCTGCTCCGGAGTCCCGTGCGAGAACAACGTCGGTGCCAGGAGAAAGATGCCGTTCTGCGAGACACGGCCGGGAGCGCCCGCAGCGTGGTACTCCTCTTCGAAGATCAGCCACTGCAGCAAGCCGAGATCGCGCCCGCCGAACGACGAAGGCCACGACACCACCGACAACCGAGCGTCGGCGAGCTCCCGCTCCCACGCGCGATGTTCTTCGAAGCCAGCCGAGGTGTCCATTGAGGACAGCGGCCGGACGTGAGCAGCCAGCCACGACCGCACTTCGGCCTGGAACTCCAGGGTCGCGGCGTCCAGATCGAGATCCATCAGCCGGAGGCCTTCTTCATGGACCGGGCATCCATGCCGGCCAGCGCGTCGGGGCTGACCTCGGCGTTGTGCGCGTGCGCGAGGTGGTGCAGGCCGAACACGGAGTCCATCCCGGCTCGCATCCCCATCAGGTCCTCGGACTGGTTGACCGCCTTCTTGGCCAGCGCCAGCCCGAACTGCGGCATCGCGGAAATCCGCCCGGCCAGCTCGAAGACGGACGACTCCAACGACGAGCGCGGCACGACGCGCGAGACCATGCCCCACTCGTAGGCGCGCTGGGCCGAGAACCGGTCGCCGGTGAAGAGCACCTCCTTCGCGGCGCGCGGGCCGAGCACCCACGGGTGGGCGAAGTACTCGACGCCCGGAATTCCCATGCGCACCACGGGATCGGCGAAGAACGCGTCCTCGGCGGCCACGATCAGGTCGCACACCCACGCCAGCATCAGGCCGCCCGCCACGCAGGCGCCCTGCACCATCGCGATCATCGGCTTCGGGATCTCCCGCCACCGCCGGCACATGCCGAGGTAGACCTCCATCTCACGGGCGAACCGGAGATCTCCGCCCTCACGACCCACGTGGTCCCACCACAGCACGGCTTTGCGCTCGAACGACACGTCGACGTCGCGGCCGGGCGAGCCGATGTCGTGGCCCGCCGAGAAGTGGTCGCCCGCACCGGCGAGGACGATCACCTTCACCGACGAGTCGTTGACGGCACGGGTGAAAGCCTCGTCCAACGCGTAGGTCATCGCCGAGTTCTGCGCGTTGCGGTACTCCGGCCGGTTCATGGTCACGACGGCGACCGCGTCCCGCCGTTCATACGAGACTGTCACGCGTTCTCCTTGCGCAGTAGGTGTTTGAGGACCTTGCCGCCGGCGTTGCGGGGGAGCACGGGGTGGAACTCGACGGCGCGAGGCACCTTGTAGTTCGCCAGTCGCGAGCGGCAGAACTCGATCACGTCGTCCGAGGTCAAGGAGAAGCCGGGCGACGTCACGACGTGCGCGACGCCGACCTCGCCGAGCCGCGCGTCCGCCATTCCCACCACGGCCGATTCGGCGACCCCCGGCAGCCGGGCCAGCGCCTGCTCGATCTCGGCCGGGTACACGTTGAACCCGCCGCAGATGTACATGTCCTTGAGCCGGTCCGTGATCGACAAATATCCCCGTTCGTCGATCCGGCCGACATCGCCGGTGTGCAGCCAGCCCTCGGAGTCAACTGCCGCCGAAGTCGCCTCCGGGTCGTCGAGGTAGCCGAGCATCACGTTCGGCCCTCGCAGCAACACCTCGTCCTGCTCGCCCAGCCGGAGCTCGAAGTCCGCCATCGGCCGCCCGCACGTGTGCGCGACGACCGACGGCGGATCGTCGGGACGGCACATGGTCGCCACCACGGCCTCGGTGAGCCCGTACGCGGTGAGCACGGTCGAGAACGACAGCTCCGACTGCATCCGCTCCACCAGAGCCACCGGCACGACTGCCGCCCCGGTCACCGCGAGTCGCAGGCTGGACAGGTCGAAAGACGAACGATCCGGGTGGTCGAGCAGAGTCTGGTAGATCGTCGGCGGGCCGGGCAGCACGGTGATGCGTTCCCGTTCGATCAGCCGCATCGTCTCGGCGACGTCGAACACCGGCTGCGGCACCATCGTCGCGCCGCGCAGCAGACAGGCGAGGATCCCCGCCTTGTAGCCGAACGTGTGGAAGAACGGGTTGACGATCAGATACCGGTCCGCCGACGACAGCTCGCCGCACGACGCCCACGCCTCCGCCACGCCGAGCGACTGCCGGTGCGCGCTCATCGCACCCTTGCTGCGCCCCGTCGTGCCGGACGTGAACATGACGTCGCACAGCTGGTCCGGATCGAGCGACGGCAGGTTCGTGGCCCAGTCGAGCCACTCGACGGGTAGTCGGACGATGATCTCGGGCAGCGACTGGCCCTGCAGTTCGGCGAGCCGGTCGCGGCCCAGGAACGAGCCCTCCACCAGGAACGCACGGGCCTTGCTGCGCTGCAGCACGTCGAGCGTCTCGGTCGCGGTGAACCTGGTGTTGATCGGCACGAGCGCGGCACCGGCGTGCAACGCCCCGAGCGCCGCGACGACCCAATGCCGCGAGTTCGGCGCGCACAGGGCGACCCGATCGCCCGGCTGCACACCCATCCCGATGAGTGCGCGCGCCGCGGTGTGCACCTGTGCCCGCAGCGCGGTGTAGGTGAGGCGAACCTCGCCGTCCACCAACGCCTCCGCGTCGCCGAAGAGCGCAGCGGCGCGGTCGAGCACGGCTGAAACCGTTTGCCTGCTTGGATCACCGGCCATGAGCCCCTCCAAAGCAAGTGCTTGGTAGGTTAGAGTATGGCGCATGGAGTCCTTCCGGCGCGAGGTGCGGGAATGGTTGTCCGCCAACCTCGTCGGTGAGTTCGCCGAGCTGCGCGGTCTCGGCGGGCCAGGCCGCGAGCACGAGGCGTTCGAGGGACGGCTGCGGTGGCACCGGCACCTGGCGGCTCACGGGTGGACCTGCCTCGGCTGGCCCGGCGAGCGCAGCGTCGAGGAGCAGGTCGTCTTCCACGAGGAGTACGCGGAGGCCGACGCACCGGCCAAGGTCGACATCGTGGGCGAGGGGCTGCTCGGCCCGACGCTCATCGCGTTCGGCACGAAAGAGCAGAAGGAACGCTTCCTGCCGAAGATCCGCAGCCTCGACGAGCTGTGGTGCCAGGGTTACTCCGAGCCCGGCGCGGGCTCGGACCTCGCAAGCGTGCAAACCAGGGCGAGGCTCGAAGGCGACCAGTGGGTGATCGACGGCCAGAAGATCTGGACGTCGAACGCGCACTACTCCGACTGGATCTTCGTCCTGTGCCGGACCGAGCCCGGATCGCAACGCCACCAGGGCCTCTCGTACCTGCTGGTGCCCATGAACCAGGCCGGCATCGAAGTCCGGCCGATCCGCCAGCTCACCGGCACGTCCGAGTTCAACGAGGTGTTCTTCGACGGCGCGGTCACGGCACGCGACAACATCGTCGGGCAGCCGGGCGAGGGCTGGAAGATCGCCATGGCCACGCTCGGCTTCGAACGCGGCACCGCGATGCTCGGCCACCAGGTGAGCTTCCGCCGCCAACTCGACGCGATCATGGCGCAGGCACCGGACGAGATGCGGGAGAAGCTGACGAGAGCGTGGCTGGAACTGCACGTGATGCGCTCGCACACCCTCAGAACCCTCAACGACGAACCAGGCCCGGAGGCGTCCGTGCTGAAGCTGTTCTGGGGCGGCTGGCACCGCAGGCTCGGTGAGCTCGCGATGGAGTCGCTCGGTCCCGCGTCGATGCTCGACGACAGCGAGTGGCAGCGCATGTTCCTGTTCAGCCGCGCGGAGACGATCTACGGCGGCTCGGACGAGATCCAGCGCGAGATCATCGCCCACCGAATCCTGGGGTTGCCGCGATGAACGGTCATGACCTGCTCAAGGACAAAGTTGTCGTCGTGACGGCCGCTGCCGGCACTGGAATCGGCTCGGCCACCGCGAGACGGTGCCTCGAAGAGGGCGCGACGGTGATCATCAGCGACTGGCACGAGCGTCGCCTCAAGGAAACCCACGAGGCGCTCGGCACCGCGCACGCGATCCCGTGCGACGTCACGAACGAGCAGCAGGTGCAGACGCTCGTTGACGAAACAGTCGAGCGCTACGGCCGCATCGACGTGATGGTCAACAACGCGGGCCTCGGCGGTGAGAAGTCGGTGCTGGACATGACCGACGACGAGTGGTCACGAGTGCTCGACGTGACGTTGAACGGCACCTTCCGCTGCACCAGGGCCGCACTACGCCAAATGGTCGCCCAGCGAAGCGGTGTCGTTGTTAACAACTCCAGTGTGATCGGCTGGCGGGCCCAGCAGGGTCAAGCCCATTACGCGGCGGCGAAAGCGGGCGTCATGGCGTTGACGCGGTGCGCCGCGATGGACGTGGCCGAGCACGGCATCCGGGTGAACGCGGTCGCCCCCAGCTTGGCTGCGCACCCGTTCCTCGCCAAGGTCACCAGTGAGGAGTTGCTGACGGAGCTGGCGTCCCGCGAGGCTTTCGGGCGCGCCGCCGAGCCGTGGGAGGTCGCGAATGTGATCGTGTTCCTCGCCAGCGACTACTCGTCGTACCTGACGGGCGAGGTCGTCTCGGTGAGCAGTCAGCACCCGTGAGGAAGGAACGACCGATGAGTGGCCGCAGGCAGGAGCTGCTCGCGTTGGCGGCGCAGATGTTCGCCGAACGCGGGTACGGGCAGACGACCGTGCGCGACATCGCGGACGCGGCGGGCATCCTGTCCGGCAGCCTCTACCACCACTTCGACTCCAAGGAGTCGATGGTCGACGAGATCCTGCGGACCTTCCTCGACGAGCTGTTCGAGCGGTACCGGGAGATCGTCGACGCCGGCCTCGAGCCCAAGCAGACGCTGAAGGCGCTGGTCGTGGCGTCGTTCGAGGCGATCGACGCCCGGCACGCCGAGGTCGCGATCTACCAGAACGAGTCCAAGCACCTGATGCCGCTGGAGCGGTTCGCGTATCTCCACGACCGCAACGTGGAGTTCCGCAAGCTCTGGACGGTGCTGCTGGAGGACGGCATGGGCGCGGGCGTGTTCCGCGCCGATCTCGACGTGGATCTCGCCTACCGGTTCATCCGCGACACGGTGTGGGTGGCCGTGCGCTGGTACCGGCCGGACGGCGGCCTGTCCGCGGACGCCGTCGCCGACCAATATCTCGCGATCCTGCTCGACGGCATCGCGACGGGTCGCCGAAAGAACTCGAAGACGTAAGAAGGAGGGCCCTCGTGGCCGAGGCGTACATCATCGAGGCTGTGCGGACCCCGGCGGGCAGGCGTGGCGGCGAGCTCAGTCACGTCCACCCAGCCGATCTCGGCGCGCACGTGATCACCGCGCTGCTCAACCGGGTCGACGTCGACCCGACCGACGTGGACGACGTGATCTTCGGCTGCGTGGACACCGTCGGCCCGCAGGCCGGCGACATCGCGCGCACAGCGTGGCTGGCGGCGGGGTTCCCGGAGCAGGTGCCGGGCGTGACGGTCGACCGGCAGTGCGGGTCGAGCCAGCAGGCGCTGCACTTCGCGGCGCAGGCGGTCATGAGCGGTACGGCCGACGTGATCGTCGCGGGTGGCGTGCAGAACATGTCGCAGGTGCCGATCTCCTCCGCCATGACGGTGAGCCCGTTCGAGGGCTGCGAGGGCTGGCAGCACCGGTACGGCGACGAGGAGGTCAACCAGTTCCGCGCCGCCGACCTGATCGCGGTGCGGTGGGACCTGTCGCGGCGCGAGATGGAGGAGTTCGCGCTGCAGAGCCATCTGCGGGCGATCACCGCGATCAAGGAGGGCCGGTTCGACCGGGAGATCGCGCCGGTCGACGGGGTCGTGCACGACGAGTGCCCGCGGCCGGACACGAGTGCCGAGAAGATGGCGGCGCTGCAACCGTTGCGGCCGGGTGGCCGGACGACCGCCGCGCTGTCGTCGCAGATCTCCGACGGTGCCTCGGCGGTGCTGGTCGTGTCGGAACGGGCGGTGCGCGAGCACCGGTTGACGCCGCGGGCACGGGTGCACCACATCTCGGCCCGCGGATCCGACCCGATCTACATGCTGACCGCGCCGATCCGTGCCACCAAGTACGCGTTGGAACGGGCCGGCATGTCCATTTCGGACATCGACCTGTTCGAGATCAACGAGGCGTTCGCGTCCGTGCCGCTGGCCTGGGCGAAGGAGCTCAAGGTCGATCTCGGGCGGGTCAACGTCAACGGGGGAGCGCTGGCACTCGGGCACCCGATCGGCGCGACCGGCACGAAGCTGTTCACGACGTTGCTGCACGAGCTGGAACGGACCGGCGGCCGGTACGGGTTGCAGACGATGTGCGAGGGCGGCGGTCAGGCGAACGTGACCATCATCGAACGTCTCTGAGCTGGTCGATGATCTTCTCGGCGTCGGCGACGATGGTGGTGATCAGCTGTTCGCAGGTGGGCAGGTCGTCGAGCAGACCGGCGACCTGACCGGAGGCGAGCACGCCCGCGTCGGTCCTGCCCTCGACGAGTCCGGCGCGCAGCAGCATCGGCGTGTTCGCGGCCATGATCACCTGGGCCCAGGTGAGGTCCTTGCCGTGCTTCATGGCCAGGCCCTCGCGGATCATCGCGCGCCACGACAGTCCGGTGAGCTGCCGGAACCTGGCGGCGTTGGTGATCGCTCTGGTGAGGCTGCTGATCTTGCCGGACTGCTCGAGGTGGTTGACGAGGTCGGTGCGCAGGACCCGGTGCGGCAGGCCGTCGACGCGGGTGGTCACGACTGTGCCGTTGAGGTCTCGTTGCAGGTAGGCGGCTTTGACCGCTTGTGGCACCGTGCTCTCCTGGGTGAGCAGGAACCTCGTGCCCATCGCGATTCCCGCCGCGCCGTACGCGAGTGCGGCCGCGAGACCTCGGCCGTCGAAGAAGCCGCCCGCCGCGATCACCGGGATGTCCACGGCGTCCAGCACGCTCGGGAGCAGCAGAGTCGTTGCCACACCACCGGTGTGGCCGCCGCCCTCGCCGCCCTGGACGATCACCGCGTGAGCGCCCCACTTGGCGACCTTCTCCGCGTGCCTGGCCGCGCCGATCGACGGGATCACGACCACGCCGGCGTCGGTCAGCTTGGCGATCATGTCGGGTTTCGGGGCCAGTGCGAAGGAAGCGACCTTGACCTGTTCGCGGATGAGCAGGTCGACGCGTTCCTGGGCGTCCTGCGCGTCGGCGCGGAGGTTCACGCCGAACGGTTGGGACGTGCGGGAACGGGTCTCCTTGATGGCGGCTTCGAGTTCGGCGTAGGTCATCGTGGCCGAGGCCAGAATGCCGAGCCCGCCTGCTTCGGCGGTCGCGGAGACCAGACGTGGCCCGGCGACCCAGCCCATGCCGGTCTGCACCACCGGATGCTTGACACCGACCAGTTCGGTCAGGGCGGTTCTCATGACGGGACTTCCTTGTCCCGCTTGGCATCCGGGTCGAGCTTCGTTCTGATGAGCTCGAGTTCTTCGTCGGTCGGGAGCCGCGTTTCCACGACGTCCGTTGCGGTGAGCGGGAACGACGTCTGCTTCTGGACCTCGTCGACGGACACGCCGGGATGCGTGGAGACCAGCCGCATCGAGTGGTCCGGGGTGTTGAAGTCGAGCACGGCTAGGTTCGTGACGACGCGGTGGATGTCGTGGAACGGGCCGACAGCGCGGTCGTAGCCGACGCCGGAGACCACGTCGACCGCCTCGACCAGCACGCGCGGACTGTGCCGCGGCACCCAGTAGCTGGTGCGGTGGTTGATCGTGTTGCCGGGCGCGCCGCGGAACCCGAGCAGCTGCCGGGTGGGCTTGGCGTGGTCGCCGATCGCGGAGATGTTCTGGTTGCCGAACCGGTCGACCTGGTTCGCGCCCATCACGACGTGCCGTCGGCCGTGCGCGACGACGTCGAACACCTGCCGGTACGGCAGCCACCCCTCCACAGTGGACTCGGGCGTGAGCAGGAAGGCCTCGCCGTCGGAGAGCAGCAGATCGGGCTCGGTGGTGAGGCGGGCCAGCTTCGCGCCGAGGGACGGGATGAGGCCCATCGGGCTGGCGAGCGTCTCACCGGCTCCGGCGAACAGGTCGGCGCAGGCGGTCACGCAGATCTCGGCCCTGGTGATGTCGCTCATGCCAGCAGCCTCTTCTCGAAGTCGGCCCATTTCTCCAGGTCTGCCGCTGCTTCGGCGTATTCGCGCTGCCGGGCTTCGTCGCGCGGGTAGTCGGGCACGCAGCTCGTGAACCCCGCGCCACCCGGTGCTTCCACGACGCCGTCGACCATCATCCGGTTGAGCAGCAAGGTTTGCGGCGGCCCGTCGAACGTTTCGACGATCTGCTCGCATGAGACGTAACGGCGATCTGCGGCCAGGCAGAACAGGTCGTCGAAGTACGGGTCCGGGCCGAGGTACTGGGCGTTGCCGTGCCGGTCCGCGCGGTTGAGGTGGACCAGCGCGACGTCGAGTTTCAACGCAGGCATGGCGACCAGCTCTTCGCCGTCGTCGTAGGGTGAGCGGACGGTCTTGAGCTCCGGGGCGTACTTGAGCACGTCCGAGCCCAGCCCAGCCCTGATCGGCAGGAACGGCAGCCGGTGTGCGGCGGCTTTGAGGCCGGTCTGGAACATGCCCTCGTCCAGCTCCAGCACCTCGATCGCACCGGTCTCCCTGGCCCGTTTGAACCACGGGTCGTACGGGATCGTGTCGAGCGAGACGAACCCGTAAACCAGCTTGCGGACCTTGCCGGCCGCGCACAGCAGCCCGACGTCCGGGCCGCCGTACGTGACGACGGTGAGGTCCTTGGCGTTGCTCTTGAGAATTGCTTTGACCAGGGCCATCGGCTTGCGCCGCGAGCCCCAGCCGCCGATGCCGACGGTCATGCCGTCCTTGATCTCGCTGCCGACCTCGTCAGCTGTCATTCGCTTGTCGCGCATGGTTTCCGTCCAGGAAGGCCTGCCGGGCGTGGTCCGACACACCGGTGAGGTTCAGCTCGAAGGTGAAGCCCTGCTCGAAGCGGTAGCTCTGGTGCACGCGCTGGGTGTCGATGCCGTTGATCGCCTCCTTGGCCGCGCGGATCACCGTCGGGTCCTTCTTGGCGATGTCCCTGGCGATCTCGCGGGCCGCGTCGTCGAGCTGCGCGCGCGGGGCTATCTCGAAGACGCTGCCGTGGTGGTGCAGGGTTTGCGCGCTGACGTTCCTGGCCGTGTAGTACAGCGTCCGCATGAGGTGCTGCGGGACGAGCCTGGCCAGGTGGGTCGCGGCTCCCAGGGCGCCCCGGTCGACCTCGGGCAGGCCGAACGTGGCGTCGTCCGAGGCGACGATGACGTCCGCGTTGCCGACCAGTCCGACGCCGCCGCCGAGGCAGAAGCCGTTGACCGCGACGATGACCGGCACCTCGCAGTCGTACACGGCCGCGAACGCCTTGGCGCAGCCCCGGTTCGCCGCGAGGAGAGCCGCGTGGCCGGGCGTGCGTTGCATCTCCTTGAGATCGACGCCCGCGCAGAAGCCGCGGTTCTCGGCGCGCAGGATGACGACCCGCGCCTCCGGGTCCTCGCCCGCCCCCGTGATCGTCTTCGCCAGCTCGAACCAGCCGGCCGAGGGGATGGCGTTGACCGGGGGATAGTCGATCGTGACCTCGATGATGCCGTTTTCGGTGTGGCTGCTGGAGATTCCCATCGCGCCGCCTTCCGAACCAAGCGATTGCTTGGTAATTTAGCAGCGCCGGAGCGACCGGGGTAGGTGCATCGTGGAACTGTCCCTCGACGGAAGCGTTGTCCTGGTGACGGGCGGCGTGCGAGGTGTCGGTCTCGGGATCACTCGCGCGTTCCTGTCCGCTGGGGCTGTGGTGGTGACCTGTGCTCGCCGTCCTGCTGACGTGCCTGGTGCGGTGTTCATGCCGTGCGACGTGCGGGATTTTGAGCAGGTTTCGTCGCTGGTGTCCTCCGTGGTTGATCGTTTCGGGCGGCTCGACGTCGTGGTGAACAACGCGGGCGGGGCGCCGTACGCGTTGGCGGACAAGGCTTCGCCGCGGTTCCACCAGAAGATCGTCGAGCTGAACCTGCTGGCGCCGTTGCTGGTGTCGCAGGCCGCTTACGGGGTGATGAAGGACTCCGGCGGTTCGATCGTGATGGTCAGCAGTGTTTCTGGCCGTCGCCCGTCACCTGGAACTGCTGCTTATGGCGCCGCGAAGGCCGGGTTGGACAACCTGACCGCGTCGCTGGCCGTCGAGTGGGCGCCGCGGGTGCGGGTCAACGCTTTGGCGGTCGGGATGGTGCGGACCGAGCAGTCTCACCTGCATTACGGGTCTGCGGAGGGCATCGCGGCTGTTGAGCGGACTGTGCCGCTGGGGCGGCTGGCGACGCCCGACGAAATCGGCGCGTGCGCGGTGTTCCTCGCTTCGCCGCTGGCTTCGTACGTGACCGGCTCGACCTTGGTTGTGCACGGCGGGGGCGAGGTACCCCCGTTCCTGGCAGCGGCCGACACCGATGGGGGTTCGTCATGAGCTTGTGCGAGGACCGGGTCGTCATCGTGACCGGTGCCGGTCGCGGCATCGGGCGAGCGCACGCGCTGGCGTTCGCCGCGGCTGGGGCACGGGTGGTGGTGAACGACCTGTCTGCGGCGGTGGCGGGCGAGGTGGCCTCGTTGATCGGTCCGCGCGCGGTCGTGAACACCGACGACGTGGGCACCTGGGCCGGCGCCGCGCGGGTGGTCGATGCTGCGTTGGAAGCCTTCGGCGGGCTCGACGTGCTGGTGAACAACGCCGGGATCGTGCGCGACCGGATGATCGTGAGCTGCGGCGAGGACGAGTGGGACGAGGTAGTGCGCGTGCACCTCAAGGGCCACTTCGCGCCGCTGCACCACGCCGCGGCGTACTGGCGGGGCGTGGTGAAGGCCGGCGGCAGCGTGTCGGGCCGGGTGATCAACACGTCGTCCGGGGCCGGGTTGTTCGGGAGCGTGGGGCAGGCGAACTACTCGGCGGCCAAGGCGGGGATCGCCGCGATGACGCTCGTGGCCGCCGCAGAGCTGGCGCGGTACGGCGTGACGGTCAACGCGATCGCTCCGGCCGCGCGGACGCGGATGACGGAGGCGACGTTCGCGGACACGATGGCTGCGCCGGACGACGGGTTTGACGCGATGGCGCCGGAGAACGTGTCGCCGCTGGTGGTGTGGCTGGGTTCTGCGGAGGCAGGGGACGTGACCGGGCGGATGTTCGAGGTCGACGGCGGGCGGATCTGCGTCGCTCACGGGTGGCGGCGAGGGCCGGAGATCGACAAGGGGGCGCGGTGGTCGCCGGAGGAGCTGGGCGGGGTGGTGCACCAGCTGGTCGCGGACGATCACCCGGTACCGGTGTACGGCGCCTGAGCAGGAGCTGCCAGGAGCGGCCCATGTCGGTCTTCTGCCGTGTGTGGCTTGCAGGCCGTGCGGCGTCGCGAGATCGAGTGAATGCCTGCGGCAACGGGTAACGCAGCGCCACCGGTACCCGACCGCCAGATGTGACTCGATTGGCGTCCTTAGTGACGGTCTTGGGCGTGCTCGCGGCCCTCGCAGGCTGCGGGAGCAAAGAACAGCCGACGGCAACAAACACGCGCGACGAAACAGGTGCGACAACAGTGGCGCCGACAGTGACAAGGGGTTCGTCAGCAGAGCTGGAAGCAGCGGTGCGTGCGTACTCAGCAGCGTTCCTCTCCGGGAGAAGCGAGGCGTATGAGCTGCTTTCACAGCGCTGCAAGGAACGTATGCCACGCGCCGGATTTCTTCAGGTGCTCGCGGCGGCGAGCCAATTGTACGGACCGCAGGAAATCGTGTCGCTCAAGGTCGACCAGATTTCCGGCGACCTGGGGCGGGTGACCTCCACCTACGCGAATTCCGAATTGAATCAGCGGAGCGAGCCATGGGTTCGGGAGAACGGTGTCTGGCGGATTGACGACTGCTGACTCCATTTCACGATCGAATGAAGTCCGATCTGTTCGCACGCGGTTGCACCCTCGAAATGGCGCGCCGTCACCAGCGCGACCATGTCAATGAACCGGACGCAGCCAACGACGAGCTGGGGTTGAGGCGCGCGGCCGCCGTTCGGCCGGCTGGTGTGACACAGCGCGCAACCAACCAATACTCGAAAGGATAAAAAACCTTAGCCGTGCGGGGCGTGGCACGTGGTGTGCTGCGCCCTGCGGCAACGGATGCGGGAGAATCACTTGTTAAACTGACACCTTCCGGTGCAACCAGGCCGCCTTGCTTGTCCGCACGAGGCCCCGCCGACATCCTTTTGGTCGAGCCGAACAACGCTCGAATTTCGCCAGGAGAAAGGTGTCGTGCCAATGCAGCCCGTTACCGCAATTATGTCGGTACGTAGTCGACGGCCCTCGAGAGCAAGAATTGTCGGCGTGAGCGCTGTTCTTTGCGTGTTCGCGGCGATGATGCTCACGGGGACCGGCTCGGCGAGCGCCGCGTCGCAGTTCCGGCCGGTCGTCGCCGCCCACAGCGACAAGTGCCTGGACGTGAGCGGTGTGAGCCAGCAGAACGGCGCCGCGGTGATCCAGTGGTCCTGCCACGGCGGCGGCAACCAGCAGTGGGTGATCGTGCCCGCCGGTGGCCAGCACGTGCAGCTGATCGTTCAACACAGCGGCATGTGCCTGGACGTGAGCGGTGTGAGCCAGCAGAAGGGTGCTGCGGTGATCCAGTGGCCCTGCCACGGTGGCGGCAACCAGCGTTGGCGAAAGGTCGACGTAGGCGGCGGCTACTTCCGCCTGGTGGCGTCCCACAGCGGCAAGTGCCTGGACGTGAGCGGTGCGAGCCAGCAGAACGGCGCCGCGGTGATCCAGTGGACCTGTCACGCCGGCCTCAACCAGCGCTGGCGCAAGGGCTGAGCTAACCCTTCGCTTCATGCTGCTGGTTGCCGATCGCGGCGAAGGTGCTCTGAATTGTGAGGACACGACTTTGTCGATGGTCATGTCCGAACCAGTTCAGAGCACCTTTCCGGCGGGTGGCGCCACCGGGTCGAGCACGCCCTGCACGTTCCGCCGGAACACCTGATCACCGCGTCACGCAACCCACGTCCCACGCCACTAGATCCGTTCGATGATCGTGCCGCTGGCCATCGCCCCGCCGGCGCACATCGTGATCAGCGCAGTCGTCGCATCTCTGCGCTCCAACTCGTGCAACGCCGTAGTGATGAGCCGCGTGCCCGTGCTGCCCACCGGGTGACCGAGAGCGATCGCCCCACCGTTGACGTTGACCCGGTCCAGGTTCGGCCGGTGCACGGAGGCCCACGACAAGACGACCGACGCGAACGCCTCGTTGACCTCGAACAGGTCGATGTCCGCCATCTTCATCCCACTGCGCTGCAGCAACCGCGCCGTGGCGTCGATCGGCCCGTCCAACAGGTAGTACGGGTCCGCGCCGACGAGGCACTGCGACACGATCCGGGCCCGAGGCTTCAGGCCGTGCGCCCGCGCGAAGTCCTCGTCCACGACCATCACGGCCGAGGCGCCGTCCGAGATCTGTGACGACGTGCCCGCCGTGTGGACCCCGTCCGGCATGACCGGCTTCAACGCGGCCAGCGCCTCGAGCGAGGTTTCGCGCAGGCCCTGGTCGGTCTCCACCAGTTCCTCGCCGACCTTCACCGGGACGACCTCGGCGGTGAACCGTCCTTCGGCCCAGGCGCGCTGGGCTCGGGTCTGCGACTGGACACCGAACCGGTCCACCTCCTCGCGGCCGATGCCGCGCCGGGCCGCGATGCGTTCCGCGCCGACGAACTGGTTGGGCTGGTCGATGCTCCACGACTCGGGGCGGGGTGAGCCGGCGTCACCGATGTTGCTGCGCAGAGGGACGCGGCTCATGGCTTCGACTCCGCACGCGATGCCGCAGGAGATCGCGCCCACAGCGATCAGGCCGGCGATCAGGTGGGTGGACTGCTGCGCCGAGCCGCACTGGGCGTCGATGGTGGTGCCGCCGGTGGTTTGCGGCAGGCCTGCGTGCAACCAGGAGGTGCGGGCGATGTTGTTGGACTGCTCGCCCGCCTGGGTCACGGTGCCGCCGATCACTTGTTCGACAGTGGACGGATCAACACCGGTTCGGTCAAGAAGACCTTGTTGTGCCGCACCGAGGAGCTCGGCGGCGTGCAGGCCGGACAACCAGCCGTTGCGCCTGCCGATGGGCGTGCGCACCGCTCCCACGATCACCGGACTGCCCACGCGAGCCTCCTCTGGAAACTAGAACACGTTCCTGTAGGGCTCCAGATTGGCGGCCTGGGGGCTTCAACACAAGGCGCAAGCGTGTTTGAATCAGATAGAACGCGTTCCACCTAGGAGGTGCCTGTGGGCAAGCCGCGCATCCCGGAAGGCTTCGACTTCACCGACCCCGACATGTACGCGAGTCGCCTGCCGGTCGACGAGCTCGCCGAACTGCGCCGGACCGCGCCGATCTGGTGGAACTCCAAACCGCACGGCCAGGGCGGTTTCCCCGACGAGGGCTACTGGGTGGTGACCAAGCACCACGACGTCAAGGAGGTCTCGCGCAACAGCGAGGTGTTCTCCAGCCGCGAGAACACCGCGATCATCCGGTTCAAGGACGACATGCCGCGCGACAACATCGAGATGCAGCGGCTGCTCCTGCTCAACATGGATCCGCCGACGCACACCAAGCAGCGCGGCATCGTCTCCCGCGGCTTCACCCCCAAGGCGGTCAACGCCTTGCGTGAAGCCCTCACCGCGCGTGCCGAGCGGATCGTGGCGGAGGCGGTGGTCAAGGGAAGCGGTGACTTCGTCACGGACGTGGCGTGCGAACTCCCGCTGCAGGCGATCGCGGAGCTCATCGGCATCCCGCAGGACGACCGCCGCAAGATCTTCGACTGGTCCAACCAGATGATCGCCTACGACGACCCCGAGTTCGAGATCGAACCGCTCACCGCGGCCACCGAGCTGCTGGGCTACTCGTGGACGATGGCGGAGGACCGGCGCAAGTGCCCGCGCTCGGACATCGTCACCAAGCTCGTCCAGGCTGACGCGGACGGTGCGTTCCTCGCGTCGGAAGAGTTCGGCTTCTTCGTGCTGCTGCTTGCCGTGGCCGGCAACGAGACCACGCGCAACGCGATCACGCACGGCATGAAGGCGTTCTTCGACCATCCCGATCAGTGGGAGCTGTTCAAGGCGCAACGGCCCGCGACGGCCTGCGACGAGATCGTCCGGTGGGCCACGCCGGTGATGTCGTTCCAGCGCACCGCAATGGTGGACACCGTGCTGAGCGGCGTGGAGATCAAGCAAGGACAGCGGGTCGGGATGTTCTACTCGTCCGCGAACTTCGACGAAGAGGTGTTCAGCGAGCCGCAGAAGTTCGACATCACCCGCGACCCCAACCCGCACCTCGGCTTCGGCGGCAGTGGCGCGCACTTCTGCATCGGCGCGAACCTGGCGCGGCTGGAGATCGACCTGATCTTCAACGCGATCGCCGACGCGATGCCGAACATCCGGCAGCTCGAGGAACCTCGGCGGCTGCGGTCGGGCTGGCTGAACGGCATCAAAGAGTTCCAAGTCCAGTACGCGTAGGCGGAGATCGGAGCAGACTGAGAGCTCGCCGGGACGAATACGGCGAATCACATCCGAGGGGGAATTCGGAATGCTCTCAGTGCTCAAGAAGGCGGGCTTGGTCGTGGTGCTCGCCGCTGCGGCGGCGAGCACGGCCACGCCGGCGTCGGCCGCCAGCTCGCGCTGCGTGGTCGGTTCGAGCGGCAACTGCACCACCGCCGCGATCCCGGCCGAGCAGTTCATCGACTACTTCGTCGACAACCGCCTGCGCCCGACGGCGTGCTCGTACCAACTGCGCGAGGTGAGCTCCGGGGTGCTCGTGGGCAGGGGCACGGCCGACCCCGGCGTCGCCGCCCGCGGGCGGGTGACCGGTCTGTCCGGCCGTTACCAGCTGGAACTGCGGCGCTGCAGCGCCGGGGCGGTCGGCGTGATCGACAACGAGTGAAAGCCGGGGACTGGCACGTCTGGAGGTCGTGCCAGTCCCTTTCAGCCGTCCTGGCGCAGGGTGCCCATCGCGCGTTCCGTCTCCCAGAACGCTCGCACCGACCGGATCAGCCCGTCCTCGCCGACGCGGTAGACGAACACGCCCTCGGTGTCGACCCGCATGCCACCCGGCAGAAACGCGGAAATGGTGCCGACGTTGGCGCACTCGGACCCGGCCGCGAACGAGTCGTGCATCGCGAACTCGAACCGTTCGACGCCTGCGATCGCGAGGTCCCAGAACGCGGCGATCGCTGCCTTGCCGTGGTGCCCCTTGCCCTCGGCGTCGAACATCGACGGGCCGACCGGGTCCTCGACCACGGCGTCCTCGGCGAACAACGCCAGCCACTCGTCCTTCGCGCCCCGCGTCACGGCGTCCATCGAGCGCCACGAGGCGACCCGCGCGGGAGTCTCGGTGTTGGAGGCCTTCCAGGTCACCGCGGTCATGCGAACTCTCCGATCACCTCGTCGGCGAAGCGCCGAAGTCCGTCCTTCTTGGCCTGCAGGCTGCCGTCGAAACCGACGCCGTAGAACAGCCACGGCACCACGATCACGTCCGTCACGCCGATCTCGTCGAGCTGCCGGTAGCCGTCCAGCCCGAACCGGTCGACGCACACGGCCTGGATCTCGAACGGCCGCTCGAACGCGCCGAGGTCCGTCAGTTGTGCGATGACCGACTTGAGGTCGGCGAACTTGATCATCGCGGAAGTCCAGCCGTCACCGACGCGGGCCGCGCGCTTCAGGGCGGCGGGGGAGTGGCCGCCGACGTAGAACGGGACGGGCGAGGTGGGCGCCGGCGACATCTGCAGGCGGTCGAAGTCGAAGTACTTGCCGTGGTACTCGACCATGCCGCCGCCCAGCACCAGCTTCAGGACGTCGATCATCTCGTCCACCCGCGGGCCGCGGTTCTTGAACGGCGCCCCGCACCACTCGAACTCCTCCGGCGACCAACCCAACCCCACGCCCAAACCGAACCGGTTGCCGGTCATGTGCGCGACCGAGCCGATCTGCCGCGCGAGCAGCAACGGGTTGCGGGAGCCCAGTTTCAGGACCTGCGTGTAGAAGTGGATCCGGGACGTCACCGCGCCCATCGCGGCCGCGGCGACGAACGGGTCGACCCACGGGGTATCGGCGTTCCACATGCGGGAGCCGTCTGGCGTGTAGGGATAGTCGGCGGAGACCTTCTCGGAGAAGAAGAGGGAGTCCGGCAGGGCGATCGAGGCGTAGCCGCACTCTTCGGCGCACTGGGCGAGTTCGGTCAGCTGGTCGAGCGGGCTCATGGCGATGCCGACGGTGAACTTCATGGCTTCTCCATAAGATTGTTGATGTCCAGGACGGGGTGTTCTGGATGCCCGGGACGGCGGGGTGTGGCTGATGGCTTCTTGCCGTTGGGTG
>NZ_QFWW01000016.1 GCF_003265345.1 Lentzea terrae
CACCCAACGGCAAGAAGCCATCAGCCACACCCCGCCGTCCCGGGCATCCAGAACACCCCGTCCTGGACATCAACAATCTTATGGAGAAGCCATGAAGTTCACCGTCGGCATCGCCATGAGCCCGCTCGACCAGCTGACCGAACTCGCCCAGTGCGCCGAAGAGTGCGGCTACGCCTCGATCGCCCTGCCGGACTCCCTCTTCTTCTCCGAGAAGGTCTCCGCCGACTATCCCTACACGCCAGACGGCTCCCGCATGTGGAACGCCGATACCCCGTGGGTCGACCCGTTCGTCGCCGCGGCCGCGATGGGCGCGGTGACGTCCCGGATCCACTTCTACACGCAGGTCCTGAAACTGGGCTCCCGCAACCCGTTGCTGCTCGCGCGGCAGATCGGCTCGGTCGCGCACATGACCGGCAACCGGTTCGGTTTGGGCGTGGGGTTGGGTTGGTCGCCGGAGGAGTTCGAGTGGTGCGGGGCGCCGTTCAAGAACCGCGGCCCGCGGGTGGACGAGATGATCGACGTCCTGAAGCTGGTGCTGGGCGGCGGCATGGTCGAGTACCACGGCAAGTACTTCGACTTCGACCGCCTGCAGATGTCGCCGGCGCCCACCTCGCCCGTCCCGTTCTACGTCGGCGGCCACTCCCCCGCCGCCCTGAAGCGCGCGGCCCGCGTCGGTGACGGCTGGACTTCCGCGATGATCAAGTTCGCCGACCTCAAGTCGGTCATCGCACAACTGACGGACCTCGGCGCGTTCGAGCGGCCGTTCGAGATCCAGGCCGTGTGCGTCGACCGGTTCGGGCTGGACGGCTACCGGCAGCTCGACGAGATCGGCGTGACGGACGTGATCGTGGTGCCGTGGCTGTTCTACGGCGTCGGTTTCGACGGCAGCCTGCAGGCCAAGAAGGACGGACTTCGGCGCTTCGCCGACGAGGTGATCGGAGAGTTCGCATGACCGCGGTGACCTGGAAGGCCTCCAACACCGAGACTCCCGCGCGGGTCGCCTCGTGGCGCTCGATGGACGCCGTGACGCGGGGCGCGAAGGACGAGTGGCTGGCGTTGTTCGCCGAGGACGCCGTGGTCGAGGACCCGGTCGGCCCGTCGATGTTCGACGCCGAGGGCAAGGGGCACCACGGCAAGGCAGCGATCGCCGCGTTCTGGGACCTCGCGATCGCAGGCGTCGAACGGTTCGAGTTCGCGATGCACGACTCGTTCGCGGCCGGGTCCGAGTGCGCCAACGTCGGCACCATTTCCGCGTTTCTGCCGGGTGGCATGCGGGTCGACACCGAGGGCGTGTTCGTCTACCGCGTCGGCGAGGACGGGCTGATCCGGTCGGTGCGAGCGTTCTGGGAGACGGAACGCGCGATGGGCACCCTGCGCCAGGACGGCTGAAAGGGACTGGCACGACCTCCAGACGTGCCAGTCCCCGGCTTTCACTCGTTGTCGATCACGCCGACCGCCCCGGCGCTGCAGCGCCGCAGTTCCAGCTGGTAACGGCCGGACAGACCGGTCACCCGCCCGCGGGCGGCGACGCCGGGGTCGGCCGTGCCCCTGCCCACGAGCACCCCGGAGCTCACCTCGCGCAGTTGGTACGAGCACGCCGTCGGGCGCAGGCGGTTGTCGACGAAGTAGTCGATGAACTGCTCGGCCGGGATCGCGGCGGTGGTGCAGTTGCCGCTCGAACCGACCACGCAGCGCGAGCTGGCGGCCGACGCCGGCGTGGCCGTGCTCGCCGCCGCAGCGGCGAGCACCACGACCAAGCCCGCCTTCTTGAGCACTGAGAGCATTCCGAATTCCCCCTCGGATGTGATTCGCCGTATTCGTCCCGGCGAGCTCTCAGTCTGCTCCGATCTCCGCCTACGCGTACTGGACTTGGAACTCTTTGATGCCGTTCAGCCAGCCCGACCGCAGCCGCCGAGGTTCCTCGAGCTGCCGGATGTTCGGCATCGCGTCGGCGATCGCGTTGAAGATCAGGTCGATCTCCAGCCGCGCCAGGTTCGCGCCGATGCAGAAGTGCGCGCCACTGCCGCCGAAGCCGAGGTGCGGGTTGGGGTCGCGGGTGATGTCGAACTTCTGCGGCTCGCTGAACACCTCTTCGTCGAAGTTCGCGGACGAGTAGAACATCCCGACCCGCTGTCCTTGCTTGATCTCCACGCCGCTCAGCACGGTGTCCACCATTGCGGTGCGCTGGAACGACATCACCGGCGTGGCCCACCGGACGATCTCGTCGCAGGCCGTCGCGGGCCGTTGCGCCTTGAACAGCTCCCACTGATCGGGATGGTCGAAGAACGCCTTCATGCCGTGCGTGATCGCGTTGCGCGTGGTCTCGTTGCCGGCCACGGCAAGCAGCAGCACGAAGAAGCCGAACTCTTCCGACGCGAGGAACGCACCGTCCGCGTCAGCCTGGACGAGCTTGGTGACGATGTCCGAGCGCGGGCACTTGCGCCGGTCCTCCGCCATCGTCCACGAGTAGCCCAGCAGCTCGGTGGCCGCGGTGAGCGGTTCGATCTCGAACTCGGGGTCGTCGTAGGCGATCATCTGGTTGGACCAGTCGAAGATCTTGCGGCGGTCGTCCTGCGGGATGCCGATGAGCTCCGCGATCGCCTGCAGCGGGAGTTCGCACGCCACGTCCGTGACGAAGTCACCGCTTCCCTTGACCACCGCCTCCGCCACGATCCGCTCGGCACGCGCGGTGAGGGCTTCACGCAAGGCGTTGACCGCCTTGGGGGTGAAGCCGCGGGAGACGATGCCGCGCTGCTTGGTGTGCGTCGGCGGATCCATGTTGAGCAGGAGCAGCCGCTGCATCTCGATGTTGTCGCGCGGCATGTCGTCCTTGAACCGGATGATCGCGGTGTTCTCGCGGCTGGAGAACACCTCGCTGTTGCGCGAGACCTCCTTGACGTCGTGGTGCTTGGTCACCACCCAGTAGCCCTCGTCGGGGAAACCGCCCTGGCCGTGCGGTTTGGAGTTCCACCAGATCGGCGCGGTCCGGCGCAGTTCGGCGAGCTCGTCGACCGGCAGGCGACTCGCGTACATGTCGGGGTCGGTGAAGTCGAAGCCTTCCGGGATGCGCGGCTTGCCCACAGGCACCTCCTAGGTGGAACGCGTTCTATCTGATTCAAACACGCTTGCGCCTTGTGTTGAAGCCCCCAGGCCGCCAATCTGGAGCCCTACAGGAACGTGTTCTAGTTTCCAGAGGAGGCTCGCGTGGGCAGTCCGGTGATCGTGGGAGCGGTGCGCACGCCCATCGGCAGGCGCAACGGCTGGTTGTCCGGCCTGCACGCCGCCGAGCTCCTCGGTGCGGCACAACAAGGTCTTCTTGACCGAACCGGTGTTGATCCGTCCACTGTCGAACAAGTGATCGGCGGCACCGTGACCCAGGCGGGCGAGCAGTCCAACAACATCGCCCGCACCTCCTGGTTGCACGCAGGCCTGCCGCAAACCACCGGCGGCACCACCATCGACGCCCAGTGCGGCTCGGCGCAGCAGTCCACCCACCTGATCGCCGGCCTGATCGCTGTGGGCGCGATCTCCTGCGGCATCGCGTGCGGAGTCGAAGCCATGAGCCGCGTCCCTCTGCGCAGCAACATCGGTGACGCCGGCTCACCCCGCCCCGAGTCGTGGAGCATCGACCAGCCCAACCAGTTCGTCGGCGCGGAACGCATCGCGGCCCGGCGCGGCATCGGCCGCGAGGAGGTGGACCGGTTCGGTGTCCAGTCGCAGACCCGAGCCCAGCGCGCCTGGGCCGAAGGACGGTTCACCGCCGAGGTCGTCCCGGTGAAGGTCGGCGAGGAACTGGTGGAGACCGACCAGGGCCTGCGCGAAACCTCGCTCGAGGCGCTGGCCGCGTTGAAGCCGGTCATGCCGGACGGGGTCCACACGGCGGGCACGTCGTCACAGATCTCGGACGGCGCCTCGGCCGTGATGGTCGTGGACGAGGACTTCGCGCGGGCGCACGGCCTGAAGCCTCGGGCCCGGATCGTGTCGCAGTGCCTCGTCGGCGCGGACCCGTACTACCTGTTGGACGGGCCGATCGACGCCACGGCGCGGTTGCTGCAGCGCAGTGGGATGAAGATGGCGGACATCGACCTGTTCGAGGTCAACGAGGCGTTCGCGTCGGTCGTCTTGTCGTGGGCCTCCGTGCACCGGCCGAACCTGGACCGGGTCAACGTCAACGGTGGGGCGATCGCTCTCGGTCACCCGGTGGGCAGCACGGGCACGCGGCTCATCACTACGGCGTTGCACGAGTTGGAGCGCAGAGATGCGACGACTGCGCTGATCACGATGTGCGCCGGCGGGGCGATGGCCAGCGGCACGATCATCGAACGGATCTAGTGGCGTGGGACGTGGGTTGCGTGACGCGGTGATCAGGTGTTCCGGCGGAACGTGCAGGGCGTGCTCGACCCGGTGGCGCCACCCGCCGGAAAGGTGCTCTGAACTGGTTCGGACATGACCATCGACAAAGTCGTGTCCTCACAATTCAGAGCACCTTCGCCGCGATCGGCAACCAGCAGCATGAAGCGAAGGGTTAGCTCAGCCCTTGCGCCAGCGCTGGTTGAGGCCGGCGTGACAGGTCCACTGGATCACCGCGGCGCCGTTCTGCTGGCTCGCACCGCTCACGTCCAGGCACTTGCCGCTGTGGGACGCCACCAGGCGGAAGTAGCCGCCGCCTACGTCGACCTTTCGCCAACGCTGGTTGCCGCCACCGTGGCAGGGCCACTGGATCACCGCAGCACCCTTCTGCTGGCTCACACCGCTCACGTCCAGGCACATGCCGCTGTGTTGAACGATCAGCTGCACGTGCTGGCCACCGGCGGGCACGATCACCCACTGCTGGTTGCCGCCGCCGTGGCAGGACCACTGGATCACCGCGGCGCCGTTCTGCTGGCTCACACCGCTCACGTCCAGGCACTTGTCGCTGTGGGCGGCGACGACCGGCCGGAACTGCGACGCGGCGCTCGCCGAGCCGGTCCCCGTGAGCATCATCGCCGCGAACACGCAAAGAACAGCGCTCACGCCGACAATTCTTGCTCTCGAGGGCCGTCGACTACGTACCGACATAATTGCGGTAACGGGCTGCATTGGCACGACACCTTTCTCCTGGCGAAATTCGAGCGTTGTTCGGCTCGACCAAAAGGATGTCGGCGGGGCCTCGTGCGGACAAGCAAGGCGGCCTGGTTGCACCGGAAGGTGTCAGTTTAACAAGTGATTCTCCCGCATCCGTTGCCGCAGGGCGCAGCACACCACGTGCCACGCCCCGCACGGCTAAGGTTTTTTATCCTTTCGAGTATTGGTTGGTTGCGCGCTGTGTCACACCAGCCGGCCGAACGGCGGCCGCGCGCCTCAACCCCAGCTCGTCGTTGGCTGCGTCCGGTTCATTGACATGGTCGCGCTGGTGACGGCGCGCCATTTCGAGGGTGCAACCGCGTGCGAACAGATCGGACTTCATTCGATCGTGAAATGGAGTCAGCAGTCGTCAATCCGCCAGACACCGTTCTCCCGAACCCATGGCTCGCTCCGCTGATTCAATTCGGAATTCGCGTAGGTGGAGGTCACCCGCCCCAGGTCGCCGGAAATCTGGTCGACCTTGAGCGACACGATTTCCTGCGGTCCGTACAATTGGCTCGCCGCCGCGAGCACCTGAAGAAATCCGGCGCGTGGCATACGTTCCTTGCAGCGCTGTGAAAGCAGCTCATACGCCTCGCTTCTCCCGGAGAGGAACGCTGCTGAGTACGCACGCACCGCTGCTTCCAGCTCTGCTGACGAACCCCTTGTCACTGTCGGCGCCACTGTTGTCGCACCTGTTTCGTCGCGCGTGTTTGTTGCCGTCGGCTGTTCTTTGCTCCCGCAGCCTGCGAGGGCCGCGAGCACGCCCAAGACCGTCACTAAGGACGCCAATCGAGTCACATCTGGCGGTCGGGTACCGGTGGCGCTGCGTTACCCGTTGCCGCAGGCATTCACTCGATCTCGCGACGCCGCACGGCCTGCAAGCCACACACGGCAGAAGACCGACATGGGCCGCTCCTGGCAGCTCCTGCTCAGGCGCCGTACACCGGTACCGGGTGATCGTCCGCGACCAGCTGGTGCACCACCCCGCCCAGCTCCTCCGGCGACCACCGCGCCCCCTTGTCGATCTCCGGCCCTCGCCGCCACCCGTGAGCGACGCAGATCCGCCCGCCGTCGACCTCGAACATCCGCCCGGTCACGTCCCCTGCCTCCGCAGAACCCAGCCACACCACCAGCGGCGACACGTTCTCCGGCGCCATCGCGTCAAACCCGTCGTCCGGCGCAGCCATCGTGTCCGCGAACGTCGCCTCCGTCATCCGCGTCCGCGCGGCCGGAGCGATCGCGTTGACCGTCACGCCGTACCGCGCCAGCTCTGCGGCGGCCACGAGCGTCATCGCGGCGATCCCCGCCTTGGCCGCCGAGTAGTTCGCCTGCCCCACGCTCCCGAACAACCCGGCCCCGGACGACGTGTTGATCACCCGGCCCGACACGCTGCCGCCGGCCTTCACCACGCCCCGCCAGTACGCCGCGGCGTGGTGCAGCGGCGCGAAGTGGCCCTTGAGGTGCACGCGCACTACCTCGTCCCACTCGTCCTCGCCGCAGCTCACGATCATCCGGTCGCGCACGATCCCGGCGTTGTTCACCAGCACGTCGAGCCCGCCGAAGGCTTCCAACGCAGCATCGACCACCCGCGCGGCGCCGGCCCAGGTGCCCACGTCGTCGGTGTTCACGACCGCGCGCGGACCGATCAACGAGGCCACCTCGCCCGCCACCGCCGCAGACAGGTCGTTCACCACCACCCGTGCCCCAGCCGCGGCGAACGCCAGCGCGTGCGCTCGCCCGATGCCGCGACCGGCACCGGTCACGATGACGACCCGGTCCTCGCACAAGCTCATGACGAACCCCCATCGGTGTCGGCCGCTGCCAGGAACGGGGGTACCTCGCCCCCGCCGTGCACAACCAAGGTCGAGCCGGTCACGTACGAAGCCAGCGGCGAAGCGAGGAACACCGCGCACGCGCCGATTTCGTCGGGCGTCGCCAGCCGCCCCAGCGGCACAGTCCGCTCAACAGCCGCGATGCCCTCCGCAGACCCGTAATGCAGGTGAGACTGCTCGGTCCGCACCATCCCGACCGCCAAAGCGTTGACCCGCACCCGCGGCGCCCACTCGACGGCCAGCGACGCGGTCAGGTTGTCCAACCCGGCCTTCGCGGCGCCATAAGCAGCAGTTCCAGGTGACGGGCGACGGCCAGAAACACTGCTGACCATCACGATCGAACCGCCGGAGTCCTTCATCACCCCGTAAGCGGCCTGCGACACCAGCAACGGCGCCAGCAGGTTCAGCTCGACGATCTTCTGGTGGAACCGCGGCGAAGCCTTGTCCGCCAACGCGTACGGCGCCCCGCCCGCGTTGTTCACCACGACGTCGAGCCGCCCGAAACGATCAACCACGGAGGACACCAGCGACGAAACCTGCTCAAAATCCCGCACGTCGCACGGCATGAACACCGCACCAGGCACGTCAGCAGGACGGCGAGCACAGGTCACCACCACAGCCCCAGCGGACAGGAACGCGCGAGTGATCCCGAGACCGACACCTCGCACGCCGCCCGTCACCAGGACAACGCTTCCGTCGAGGGACAGTTCCACGATGCACCTACCCCGGTCGCTCCGGCGCTGCTAAATTACCAAGCAATCGCTTGGTTCGGAAGGCGGCGCGATGGGAATCTCCAGCAGCCACACCGAAAACGGCATCATCGAGGTCACGATCGACTATCCCCCGGTCAACGCCATCCCCTCGGCCGGCTGGTTCGAGCTGGCGAAGACGATCACGGGGGCGGGCGAGGACCCGGAGGCGCGGGTCGTCATCCTGCGCGCCGAGAACCGCGGCTTCTGCGCGGGCGTCGATCTCAAGGAGATGCAACGCACGCCCGGCCACGCGGCTCTCCTCGCGGCGAACCGGGGCTGCGCCAAGGCGTTCGCGGCCGTGTACGACTGCGAGGTGCCGGTCATCGTCGCGGTCAACGGCTTCTGCCTCGGCGGCGGCGTCGGACTGGTCGGCAACGCGGACGTCATCGTCGCCTCGGACGACGCCACGTTCGGCCTGCCCGAGGTCGACCGGGGCGCCCTGGGAGCCGCGACCCACCTGGCCAGGCTCGTCCCGCAGCACCTCATGCGGACGCTGTACTACACGGCCAGGAACGTCAGCGCGCAAACCCTGCACCACCACGGCAGCGTCTTCGAGATAGCCCCGCGCGCGCAGCTCGACGACGCGGCCCGCGAGATCGCCAGGGACATCGCCAAGAAGGACCCGACGGTGATCCGCGCGGCCAAGGAGGCGATCAACGGCATCGACACCCAGCGCGTGCACCAGAGCTACCGCTTCGAGCAGGGCTTCACCTTCGAGCTGAACCTCACCGGTGTGTCGGACCACGCCCGGCAGGCCTTCCTGGACGGAAACCATGCGCGACAAGCGAATGACAGCTGACGAGGTCGGCAGCGAGATCAAGGACGGCATGACCGTCGGCATCGGCGGCTGGGGCTCGCGGCGCAAGCCGATGGCCCTGGTCAAAGCAATTCTCAAGAGCAACGCCAAGGACCTCACCGTCGTCACGTACGGCGGCCCGGACGTCGGGCTGCTGTGCGCGGCCGGCAAGGTCCGCAAGCTGGTTTACGGGTTCGTCTCGCTCGACACGATCCCGTACGACCCGTGGTTCAAACGGGCCAGGGAGACCGGTGCGATCGAGGTGCTGGAGCTGGACGAGGGCATGTTCCAGACCGGCCTCAAAGCCGCCGCACACCGGCTGCCGTTCCTGCCGATCAGGGCTGGGCTGGGCTCGGACGTGCTCAAGTACGCCCCGGAGCTCAAGACCGTCCGCTCACCCTACGACGACGGCGAAGAGCTGGTCGCCATGCCTGCGTTGAAACTCGACGTCGCGCTGGTCCACCTCAACCGCGCGGACCGGCACGGCAACGCCCAGTACCTCGGCCCGGACCCGTACTTCGACGACCTGTTCTGCCTGGCCGCAGATCGCCGTTACGTCTCATGCGAGCAGATCGTCGAAACGTTCGACGGGCCGCCGCAAACCTTGCTGCTCAACCGGATGATGGTCGACGGCGTCGTGGAAGCACCGGGTGGCGCGGGGTTCACGAGCTGCGTGCCCGACTACCCGCGCGACGAAGCCCGGCAGCGCGAATACGCCGAAGCAGCGGCAGACCTGGAGAAATGGGCCGACTTCGAGAAGAGGCTGCTGGCATGAGCGACATCACCAGGGCCGAGATCTGCGTGACCGCCTGCGCCGACCTGTTCGCCGGAGCCGGTGAGACGCTCGCCAGCCCGATGGGCCTCATCCCGTCCCTCGGCGCGAAGCTGGCCCGCCTCACCACCGAGCCCGATCTGCTGCTCTCCGACGGCGAGGCCTTCCTGCTCACGCCCGAGTCCACTGTGGAGGGGTGGCTGCCGTACCGGCAGGTGTTCGACGTCGTCGCGCACGGCCGACGGCACGTCGTGATGGGCGCGAACCAGGTCGACCGGTTCGGCAACCAGAACATCTCCGCGATCGGCGACCACGCCAAGCCCACCCGGCAGCTGCTCGGGTTCCGCGGCGCGCCCGGCAACACGATCAACCACCGCACCAGCTACTGGGTGCCGCGGCACAGTCCGCGCGTGCTGGTCGAGGCGGTCGACGTGGTCTCCGGCGTCGGCTACGACCGCGCTGTCGGCCCGTTCCACGACATCCACCGCGTCGTCACGAACCTAGCCGTGCTCGACTTCAACACCCCGGACCACTCGATGCGGCTGGTCTCCACGCATCCCGGCGTGTCCGTCGACGAGGTCCAGAAGCAGACGTCGTTCCCGCTCACCGCAACGGACGTCGTGGAAACGCGGCTCCCGACCGACGAAGAACTCGAGCTCATCAGAACGAAGCTCGACCCGGATGCCAAGCGGGACAAGGAAGTCCCGTCATGAGAACCGCCCTGACCGAACTGGTCGGTGTCAAGCATCCGGTGGTGCAGACCGGCATGGGCTGGGTCGCCGGGCCACGTCTGGTCTCCGCGACCGCCGAAGCAGGCGGGCTCGGCATTCTGGCCTCGGCCACGATGACCTACGCCGAACTCGAAGCCGCCATCAAGGAGACCCGTTCCCGCACGTCCCAACCGTTCGGCGTGAACCTCCGCGCCGACGCGCAGGACGCCCAGGAACGCGTCGACCTGCTCATCCGCGAACAGGTCAAGGTCGCTTCCTTCGCACTGGCCCCGAAACCCGACATGATCGCCAAGCTGACCGACGCCGGCGTGGTCGTGATCCCGTCGATCGGCGCGGCCAGGCACGCGGAGAAGGTCGCCAAGTGGGGCGCTCACGCGGTGATCGTCCAGGGCGGCGAGGGCGGCGGCCACACCGGTGGTGTGGCAACGACTCTGCTGCTCCCGAGCGTGCTGGACGCCGTGGACATCCCGGTGATCGCGGCGGGCGGCTTCTTCGACGGCCGAGGTCTCGCGGCCGCACTCGCGTACGGCGCGGCGGGAATCGCGATGGGCACGAGGTTCCTGCTCACCCAGGAGAGCACGGTGCCACAAGCGGTCAAAGCCGCCTACCTGCAACGAGACCTCAACGGCACAGTCGTGACCACCCGCGTCGACGGCCTGCCGCACCGGGTCCTGCGCACCGACCTCGTCAACCACCTCGAGCAGTCCGGCAAGATCAGCAGCCTCACCAGAGCGATCACCAACGCCGCCAGGTTCCGGCAGCTCACCGGACTGTCGTGGCGCGCGATGATCCGCGAGGGCCTGGCCATGAAGCACGGCAAGGACCTCACCTGGGCCCAGGTGATCATGGCCGCGAACACGCCGATGCTGCTGCGCGCCGGACTCGTCGAGGGCAGGACCGACGCGGGCGTGCTCGCCTCCGGTCAGGTCGCCGGTCTGCTCGACGACCTGCCCACCTGCGAACAGCTGATCACCACCATCGTCGCCGACGCCGAGAAGATCATCGACCAGCTCAGAGACGTTCGATGATGGTCACGTTCGCCTGACCGCCGCCCTCGCACATCGTCTGCAACCCGTACCGGCCGCCGGTCCGTTCCAGCTCGTGCAGCAACGTCGTGAACAGCTTCGTGCCGGTCGCGCCGATCGGGTGCCCGAGTGCCAGCGCTCCCCCGTTGACGTTGACCCGCCCGAGATCGACCTTGAGCTCCTTCGCCCAGGCCAGCGGCACGGACGCGAACGCCTCGTTGATCTCGAACAGGTCGATGTCCGAAATGGACATGCCGGCCCGTTCCAACGCGTACTTGGTGGCACGGATCGGCGCGGTCAGCATGTAGATCGGGTCGGATCCGCGGGCCGAGATGTGGTGCACCCGTGCCCGCGGCGTCAACCGGTGCTCGCGCACCGCCCGTTCCGACACGACCAGCACCGCCGAGGCACCGTCGGAGATCTGCGACGACAGCGCGGCGGTCGTCCGGCCACCCGGCCGCAACGGTTGCAGCGCCGCCATCTTCTCGGCACTCGTGTCCGGCCGCGGGCACTCGTCGTGCACGACCCCGTCGACCGGCGCGATCTCCCGGTCGAACCGGCCCTCCTTGATCGCGGTGATCGCCCGCAGATGGCTCTGCAGCGCGAACTCCTCCATCTCGCGCCGCGACAGGTCCCACCGCACCGCGATCAGGTCGGCGGCGCGGAACTGGTTGACCTCCTCGTCGCCGTACCGGTGCTGCCAGCCCTCGCAGCCCTCGAACGGGCTCACCGTCATGGCGGAGGAGATCGGCACCTGCGACATGTTCTGCACGCCACCCGCGACGATCACGTCGGCCGTACCGCTCATGACCGCCTGCGCCGCGAAGTGCAGCGCCTGCTGGCTCGACCCGCACTGCCGGTCGACCGTCACGCCCGGCACCTGCTCCGGGAACCCCGCCGCCAGCCACGCTGTGCGCGCGATGTCGCCGGCCTGCGGGCCGACGGTGTCCACGCAGCCGAAGATCACGTCGTCCACGTCGGTCGGGTCGACGTCGACCCGGTTGAGCAGCGCGGTGATCACGTGCGCGCCGAGATCGGCTGGGTGGACGTGACTGAGCTCGCCGCCACGCCTGCCCGCCGGGGTCCGCACAGCCTCGATGATGTACGCCTCGGCCACGAGGGCCCTCCTTCTTACGTCTTCGAGTTCTTTCGGCGACCCGTCGCGATGCCGTCGAGCAGGATCGCGAGATATTGGTCGGCGACGGCGTCCGCGGACAGGCCGCCGTCCGGCCGGTACCAGCGCACGGCCACCCACACCGTGTCGCGGATGAACCGGTAGGCGAGATCCACGTCGAGATCGGCGCGGAACACGCCCGCGCCCATGCCGTCCTCCAGCAGCACCGTCCAGAGCTTGCGGAACTCCACGTTGCGGTCGTGGAGATACGCGAACCGCTCCAGCGGCATCAGGTGCTTGGACTCGTTCTGGTAGATCGCGACCTCGGCGTGCCGGGCGTCGATCGCCTCGAACGACGCCACGACCAGCGCCTTCAGCGTCTGCTTGGGCTCGAGGCCGGCGTCGACGATCTCCCGGTACCGCTCGAACAGCTCGTCGAGGAAGGTCCGCAGGATCTCGTCGACCATCGACTCCTTGGAGTCGAAGTGGTGGTAGAGGCTGCCGGACAGGATGCCCGCCGCGTCCGCGATGTCGCGCACGGTCGTCTGCCCGTACCCGCGTTCGGCGAACATCTGCGCCGCCAACGCGAGCAGCTCCTGCCTGCGGCCACTCATCGGTCGTTCCTTCCTCACGGGTGCTGACTGCTCACCGAGACGACCTCGCCCGTCAGGTACGACGAGTAGTCGCTGGCGAGGAACACGATCACATTCGCGACCTCCCACGGCTCGGCGGCGCGCCCGAAAGCCTCGCGGGACGCCAGCTCCGTCAGCAACTCCTCACTGGTGACCTTGGCGAGGAACGGGTGCGCAGCCAAGCTGGGGGCGACCGCGTTCACCCGGATGCCGTGCTCGGCCACGTCCATCGCGGCGCACCGCGTCAACGCCATGACGCCCGCTTTCGCCGCCGCGTAATGGGCTTGACCCTGCTGGGCCCGCCAGCCGATCACACTGGAGTTGTTAACAACGACACCGCTTCGCTGGGCGACCATTTGGCGTAGTGCGGCCCTGGTGCAGCGGAAGGTGCCGTTCAACGTCACGTCGAGCACTCGTGACCACTCGTCGTCGGTCATGTCCAGCACCGACTTCTCACCGCCGAGGCCCGCGTTGTTGACCATCACGTCGATGCGGCCGTAGCGCTCGACTGTTTCGTCAACGAGCGTCTGCACCTGCTGCTCGTTCGTGACGTCGCACGGGATCGCGTGCGCGGTGCCGAGCGCCTCGTGGGTTTCCTTGAGGCGACGCTCGTGCCAGTCGCTGATGATCACCGTCGCGCCCTCTTCGAGGCACCGTCTCGCGGTGGCCGAGCCGATTCCAGTGCCGGCAGCGGCCGTCACGACGACAACTTTGTCCTTGAGCAGGTCATGACCGTTCATCGCGGCAACCCCAGGATTCGGTGGGCGATGATCTCGCGCTGGATCTCGTCCGAGCCGCCGTAGATCGTCTCCGCGCGGCTGAACAGGAACATGCGCTGCCACTCGCTGTCGTCGAGCATCGACGCGGGACCGAGCGACTCCATCGCGAGCTCACCGAGCCTGCGGTGCCAGCCGCCCCAGAACAGCTTCAGCACGGACGCCTCCGGGCCTGGTTCGTCGTTGAGGGTTCTGAGGGTGTGCGAGCGCATCACGTGCAGTTCCAGCCACGCTCTCGTCAGCTTCTCCCGCATCTCGTCCGGTGCCTGCGCCATGATCGCGTCGAGTTGGCGGCGGAAGCTCACCTGGTGGCCGAGCATCGCGGTGCCGCGTTCGAAGCCGAGCGTGGCCATGGCGATCTTCCAGCCCTCGCCCGGCTGCCCGACGATGTTGTCGCGTGCCGTGACCGCGCCGTCGAAGAACACCTCGTTGAACTCGGACGTGCCGGTGAGCTGGCGGATCGGCCGGACTTCGATGCCGGCCTGGTTCATGGGCACCAGCAGGTACGAGAGGCCCTGGTGGCGTTGCGATCCGGGCTCGGTCCGGCACAGGACGAAGATCCAGTCGGAGTAGTGCGCGTTCGACGTCCAGATCTTCTGGCCGTCGATCACCCACTGGTCGCCTTCGAGCCTCGCCCTGGTTTGCACGCTTGCGAGGTCCGAGCCCGCGCCGGGCTCGGAGTAACCCTGGCACCACAGCTCGTCGAGGCTGCGGATCTTCGGCAGGAAGCGTTCCTTCTGCTCTTTCGTGCCGAACGCGATGAGCGTCGGGCCGAGCAGCCCCTCGCCCACGATGTCGACCTTGGCCGGTGCGTCGGCCTCCGCGTACTCCTCGTGGAAGACGACCTGCTCCTCGACGCTGCGCTCGCCGGGCCAGCCGAGGCAGGTCCACCCGTGAGCCGCCAGGTGCCGGTGCCACCGCAGCCGTCCCTCGAACGCCTCGTGCTCGCGGCCTGGCCCGCCGAGACCGCGCAGCTCGGCGAACTCACCGACGAGGTTGGCGGACAACCATTCCCGCACCTCGCGCCGGAAGGACTCCATGCGCCATACTCTAACCTACCAAGCACTTGCTTTGGAGGGGCTCATGGCCGGTGATCCAAGCAGGCAAACGGTTTCAGCCGTGCTCGACCGCGCCGCTGCGCTCTTCGGCGACGCGGAGGCGTTGGTGGACGGCGAGGTTCGCCTCACCTACACCGCGCTGCGGGCACAGGTGCACACCGCGGCGCGCGCACTCATCGGGATGGGTGTGCAGCCGGGCGATCGGGTCGCCCTGTGCGCGCCGAACTCGCGGCATTGGGTCGTCGCGGCGCTCGGGGCGTTGCACGCCGGTGCCGCGCTCGTGCCGATCAACACCAGGTTCACCGCGACCGAGACGCTCGACGTGCTGCAGCGCAGCAAGGCCCGTGCGTTCCTGGTGGAGGGCTCGTTCCTGGGCCGCGACCGGCTCGCCGAACTGCAGGGCCAGTCGCTGCCCGAGATCATCGTCCGACTACCCGTCGAGTGGCTCGACTGGGCCACGAACCTGCCGTCGCTCGATCCGGACCAGCTGTGCGACGTCATGTTCACGTCCGGCACGACGGGGCGCAGCAAGGGTGCGATGAGCGCGCACCGGCAGTCGCTCGGCGTGGCGGAGGCGTGGGCGTCGTGCGGCGAGCTGTCGTCGGCGGACCGGTATCTGATCGTCAACCCGTTCTTCCACACGTTCGGCTACAAGGCGGGGATCCTCGCCTGTCTGCTGCGCGGCGCGACGATGGTGCCGCAGCCGGTGTTCGACGTCGCCGAGACGATGCGGCTGATCGAACGGGAACGCATCACCGTGCTGCCCGGCCCGCCGACGATCTACCAGACTCTGCTCGACCACCCGGATCGTTCGTCTTTCGACCTGTCCAGCCTGCGACTCGCGGTGACCGGGGCGGCAGTCGTGCCGGTGGCTCTGGTGGAGCGGATGCAGTCGGAGCTGTCGTTCTCGACCGTGCTCACCGCGTACGGGCTCACCGAGGCCGTGGTGGCGACCATGTGCCGTCCCGACGATCCGCCGTCGGTCGTCGCGCACACGTGCGGGCGGCCGATGGCGGACTTCGAGCTCCGGCTGGGCGAGCAGGACGAGGTGTTGCTGCGAGGGCCGAACGTGATGCTCGGCTACCTCGACGACCCGGAGGCGACTTCGGCGGCAGTTGACTCCGAGGGCTGGCTGCACACCGGCGATGTCGGCCGGATCGACGAACGGGGATATTTGTCGATCACGGACCGGCTCAAGGACATGTACATCTGCGGCGGGTTCAACGTGTACCCGGCCGAGATCGAGCAGGCGCTGGCCCGGCTGCCGGGGGTCGCCGAATCGGCCGTGGTGGGAATGGCGGACGCGCGGCTCGGCGAGGTCGGCGTCGCGCACGTCGTGACGTCGCCCGGCTTCTCCTTGACCTCGGACGACGTGATCGAGTTCTGCCGCTCGCGACTGGCGAACTACAAGGTGCCTCGCGCCGTCGAGTTCCACCCCGTGCTCCCCCGCAACGCCGGCGGCAAGGTCCTCAAACACCTACTGCGCAAGGAGAACGCGTGACAGTCTCGTATGAACGGCGGGACGCGGTCGCCGTCGTGACCATGAACCGGCCGGAGTACCGCAACGCGCAGAACTCGGCGATGACCTACGCGTTGGACGAGGCTTTCACCCGTGCCGTCAACGACTCGTCGGTGAAGGTGATCGTCCTCGCCGGTGCGGGCGACCACTTCTCGGCGGGCCACGACATCGGCTCGCCCGGCCGCGACGTCGACGTGTCGTTCGAGCGCAAAGCCGTGCTGTGGTGGGACCACGTGGGTCGTGAGGGCGGAGATCTCCGGTTCGCCCGTGAGATGGAGGTCTACCTCGGCATGTGCCGGCGGTGGCGGGAGATCCCGAAGCCGATGATCGCGATGGTGCAGGGCGCCTGCGTGGCGGGCGGCCTGATGCTGGCGTGGGTGTGCGACCTGATCGTGGCCGCCGAGGACGCGTTCTTCGCCGATCCCGTGGTGCGCATGGGAATTCCGGGCGTCGAGTACTTCGCCCACCCGTGGGTGCTCGGCCCGCGCGCCGCGAAGGAGGTGCTCTTCACCGGCGACCGGTTCTCGGCCCAGCGCGCCTACGAGTGGGGCATGGTCTCGCGCGTCGTGCCGCGCTCGTCGTTGGAGTCGTCCGTCTTCGAGCTGGCCGGGCGGATTTCCGCGATGCCGCAGTTCGGGCTGGCGCTGGCCAAGAAGGCGGTCAACCAGTCCGAGGACCTGATGGGGATGCGAGCCGGGATGGACTCCGTGTTCGGCCTGCACCACCTCGCGCACGCGCACAACGCCGAGGTCAGCCCCGACGCGCTGGCCGGCATGGATGCCCGGTCCATGAAGAAGGCCTCCGGCTGATGGATCTCGATCTGGACGCCGCGACCCTGGAGTTCCAGGCCGAAGTGCGGTCGTGGCTGGCTGCTCACGTCCGGCCGCTGTCCTCAATGGACACCTCGGCTGGCTTCGAAGAACATCGCGCGTGGGAGCGGGAGCTCGCCGACGCTCGGTTGTCGGTGGTGTCGTGGCCTTCGTCGTTCGGCGGGCGCGATCTCGGCTTGCTGCAGTGGCTGATCTTCGAAGAGGAGTACCACGCTGCGGGCGCTCCCGGCCGTGTCTCGCAGAACGGCATCTTTCTCCTGGCACCGACGTTGTTCTCGCACGGGACTCCGGAGCAGCAGGCCCGGATCTTGCCGCCGATGGCCCGTGGCGACGAGGTGTGGGCGCAGGCCTGGTCGGAGCCCGAGGCCGGATCAGACCTGGCGTCGTTGCGCAGCACGGCGGCACGTGTGGACGGCGGCTGGCTGTTGCGCGGTCAGAAGACCTGGAGCTCACGGGCGGCGTTCGCGGACCGGGCGTTCGGCCTCTTCCGGACGTCTGCGGAGGGACGGCACCGCGGCCTGACCTATCTGATGTTCGACCTGCGCGCTGACGGTGTTTCCGTCCGGCCCATCGCCCAACTCGACGGCGAACCGGGCTTCGCCGAGATCTTCCTGGACGACGTGTTCGTGCCGGACCACGACGTGATCGGCGCCGTCGGCGACGGCTGGCGGGTGGCGATGAGCACGGCCGGCAACGAGCGCGGGCTCTCCCTGCGCAGTCCTGGCCGGTTCGTCGCGGCCGCCGGACGTCTGGTCGAGTTGTACCGCAAGAACCCGGATCCGGCCTTGCGCGACCGGGTCGTCGACGCGTGGATCGGGGCGCAGGCCTACCGGCTGCACACGTTCGGCGCCTTGGGGAACCCGCCTACCGGGCCGGCGGCCAGCGTCACGAAGGTGTTCTGGTCGGAGCTGGACGTGGCGTTGCACGAGACCGCGCTGGACCTGCTGGGCGAGGTTCCCGGTGGGTGGCTGGACGGCTGGCTCTTCTCGCTGGCGGGGCCGATCTACGCCGGTACCAACGAGATCCAGCGCAACGTGATCGCCGAACGGATCCTGGGGTTGCCGCGATGATGTTCACGCTGTCGCCGGAACAGACGGACTTCGCGTCGGTGCTGCACGGGTTTCTCGGGGCGGGGAAGACCGATCTGGCCTCGCTCGGGGTCGACGAGGTCACCGACCCGGTGGACCTGGTCGTGGTGTTCGAGGAACTGGGGCACCACGCGGTGGCCGGGCCGCTGATCGAGTCGCTGGCCGTCCTGCCTTTCCTGGGCGTTGGTCCTGGTTCCGTGGCATTCCCGCCCGATGTTCCGCATGCGGTGGAGGCGGACCGCTACTTCCTCGTCGAGGGCGACGCCCTTCATGAAGCCTCGCCCGCCGCCGAACTGTCCTCGGTGGACCCCGCCCGTCGCCTCGTCGAACTGACCGCAGGCGCGACCATCGCCATCGGAATCCCTTCCGCCCGCGCCTTCGACCTCGGCGTCCTCACCTGCTCGGCCCAACTCCTCGGGCTGGGCCGGGCAATGCTGGAGATGACCACCGCCCACGTCCAGGCCCGCACCCAGTTCGGCAAGCCCATCGGCCAGTTCCAGGCGGTCAAACACCACCTGGCCAACGTCCTCATCGGACTGGAACTCGCCAGGCCACTGGTCTTCGGCGCCGCGGTGACCAGGACGACCCGCGACGTCTCCGCCGCCAAGGTCGCCACCTCCGACGCAGCCTGGCAGGCCGCCCGCACCGCCCTGCAGGTGCACGGCGCGATCGGCTACACCGCCGAGCACCCGCTCAGCCGGTTCCTGCTGCAGACCCGAGCCCTGCGCACCGCGTGGGGCAGCCCGTCGATGCACCGAGCGCGCGTGCTGGAGGCGTTGTGACACCGGAACAGGAAGCACTCCGCGACGCCGTCCGCAGCCTGCTCGAGAAGCACTCCGACGTCCGCGCGGCCATCGAGACGCCGCACGGCTACGACAAGGACCTGTGGGCCCGGTTGTGCGACATCGGGGTGCTGCCGATCCCCGAGGAATACGGCGGGTCCGGCGCCGGCCTCGCGGAAACCTGCATCGCACTGGAGGAACTCGGCCGCACCCTGACGCCGGCACCGTTGCTCTCGTCGACGATCGCCGCACAGGCTCTGGTGGCGACCGGCGACGAGGAGGCGTGCGGCCGACTGCTGCCGCGGATCGCGGACGGGGCGGTCGCCGCACTCGTCTGGCCCTGGGGCACCACCGAGATCACGGCAACCCCGGTCCTCGACCACCCCGAGATCACCACCGCCACCGCGGCACACGTCCTCGACGGCACCGCCCGCTACGTCCTGGACGGCGACGAAGCCGAAGTCCTGCTGGTGACGGACGGCGTCTCGGTGTTCGAAGCCGGCCAATCCGGCGTCACCCGCGAGCACACGCCGACGATGGATCCGACCCGCCGCCTCGCCACCATCCGCCTGAGCAATGCCGCCGCCACGCGTCTCGGCCCGTGGAAACACCAGGTCCGTGACGTCGCCCTGGCCGCACTCAGCGCGGAACAGGTCGGCGCGGCGACCAAAGCCCTGGAGCTCACCGTCGACCACACCAAGACCAGGGTTCAGTTCGGCCGACCGCTGGCGTCGTTCCAGGCGTTGAAGCACCGCATGGCCGACCTGCACGTCCTGGTGGAGACCGCGCGGTCAGCCGCGCTGGCCGCCACCGACGAGGTGTCGGCGGCGGTCGCGAAGGTGTACTGCTCGGAGGCGTTCTTCAAGGTCGCGGCCGAGATGGTCCAGCTGCACGGCGGCATCGCGATCACCTGGGAACACGACGCGCACCTGTACTTCAAGCGCGCGCACGGCAGCGCCCAGTTGTTCGGCAGTCCTCAAGATCACATCGGCCGCCTCTCCCGTTTCGCCCACCGGTAGTCGTTCCGCTACCTGCGCTCCGGCGTCGTGGACGAACGAATCCTGGATCCGGACGGCGCGCGTGATTGGCTGGCCGAGTGAAGACCTGCGCGACGGTCACCGACCTGTGTGCGCGGCTCGCGGGCCGGTTGGAGGACGACACGCTGCGTTCGGTGCGCGAGGACTACTTCGGCGGCGAGCCCGCGCAGGCCGAGGCGACGCTGCTGCCGGCCGCCGCGGTGACGGTGGCGCCGCAGATCTGGAGCGTCTAACCGGTCAGTCGCTCCAGCAGGCGCCGGAACTTCGGGCACTCCATGTGGGACGGTGCCGGGCAGGACGCGGCGTGCCGCAGCCCGTCCCGCATGACGGTCAACCGGCGGATCGTCGCGTCCAGTTCGTCCGCCTTGGCCGTGAGCAGCGCACGATCCAGGCGCGGGCTGCCGTCCGGGGCGAACATCACCGCGATCTCGTCGAGGGTGAACCCGGCCGCGCGGCCGACGGAGATCAGCGCCAGCCGCTGGAAAACGGCCTGGTCGAACACCCGCGTGAGGCCGCGCCGCCCGACCGAGCCGATCAGGCCGCGCTCCTCGTAGTAGCGCAGGGTGGAGGCGGGCACGCCGGACCGCCGGACCACCTCGCCGATTCCGAGTTCACCCATCACACTTGACCTCAAGCCGACTTGAAGTAGGACGGTACGAGCATGACACCAGAGGTCAACAGCGAACAGGCGGCACTGTGGAACGGCCCCGGTGGCCACGGCTGGGCCGCGGCACGGGACATGGTCGACGTGGTTCTCCAGCCGTACGAAGACCTGCTCGTCGCCGCGGCGAAGGAACGCCCGCGCACCGGCGTGCTCGACGTCGGGTGCGGGACCGGCGGCGTGATCAGGGCGATCGCGGCGGCGCTCGGTGACGTGCCGTGCGTCGGCGTCGACATCTCCGGCCCGCAGATCGCGGTGGCGCAGGAGACCGAGAACACGCGGTTCTTCCAGGCGGACGCGCAGGTGCACGCGTTCGAGCCGGAGTTCGACCTGATCGTCTCGCGGTTCGGGGTCATGTTCTTCGACGACCCGGTGGCGGCGTTCGGCAACCTCAGGACGGCCGCGAAACCCGGTGGCGAGCTGCGCGCTGTCGTGTGGCGCAGCAAGGACGAAAACCCGTTCATGACGACCGCCGAACGTGCCGTCACGACGCTGATCCCGGACCTGCCGGCGTTCGATCCCGACGGACCGGGACCGCATTCGCTCGCGGATCCCGACCGGGTGCGGCAGGTGCTCGGCGACAGCGGCTGGACCGCGATCGACCTCCGCGAGGTCGAACTGGACTGCACGATGCCCGAGGACGTGCTGCCGACGTACCTGACGATGCTCGGCCCGGTGGGGCGGGCCCTCCAGACCATGGCGGAGCAGGAGCGCGAAGAGATCCTGCGGACCGTGCTCCGGGAGTTCGACCCGTTCGTGCGGGACGGGGAAGTCCGCTTCCCGACGGCCTCGTGGGAGATCAGGGGTTCAGCTCCACTCTGATTGGCGTTGCCAGGTCATCAGGTTGTCGAGGACTTCGCCGGACCAGCCACGGGTGTCCAGCTCGGCGTGCACGGCGTAGCGGCCGCGGTAGAAAAGCAGCGGCTGCGCGTCGCGCACCGGGCCGAGCTCCACCACCGAGCCGACGACCATGTGGTGATCACCGCCGTCGTGCACCGCGGCGACCTGGCAGTCCACCCACGTGAGGGCGCCGTCGAGCACCGGGGCACCGGTGGCCGACGGCGTCCACGAGATGCCCGCGAACTTGTCCGCGCCTGCCTTGCCGAACACCGTCGACACGTCGCGCTGGTCCTCGGCCAGGACGTTCACGCAGAACGCACCGCTTTCCGACATGGCCGCCCAGCTGCCCGAAGTCCGTTGTGGACAGAACAGCACCAGCGGCGGGTCCAGGGACAGCGCCGCGAAGGCCTGGCAGGCGAACCCGACCGGACCTTCGGACGACATGCCAGTCACCACGGTCACCCCGGTGCAGAAGTGACCGAGCACCGAACGATAGCGGGCTACTTCTGGTAGCCCACGCTGAAGTCGTGTCCCCACAGGCTCACCGCCGTGCTCTCGCGTGCGATCCAGTCCTCATCGGACACCTGCCGTCCCTCGCAGCCGAACTCGACGTCGAACCCGCCAGGTGTCTTCATGTAGAACGACAGCATCAGGTCGTTGACGTGCCGGCCGAGCGTCGCCGACATCGGTACCTTGCGCCGCATCGCCCGGTCCAGCGTCAGGCCCACGTCGTCGGTGTTCTCCACCTCGACCATCAGGTGGACGATGCCGGAAGGCGTCGGCATCGGCAGGAACGCGAGGCTGTGGTGGCGCGGGTTGCAGCCGAAGAACCGCAGCCACGCCGGCGGCCCGTCAGCGGGTCGGCCGACGAACTGCGGAGGCAGCCGCATCGAGTCGCGCAACCGGAAGCCGAGCACGTCCCGGTAGAAGTGCAACGCCGCCTCGTCGTCCGAAGTGGACAGCACGACGTGCCCGAGGCCCTGCTCCTCGGTCACGAACCGGTGCCCGTACGGCGACACCACCCGCCGATGTTCCAAAGCCGCGCCGTGGAACACCTCCAGCACGTTGCCGGACGGGTCCTCGAACCGGATCAGCCCGTTCACCCGCCGTTCCGCCAGCTCGTCGGCGGATCCCTCGACGTAGGAGACACCCGCCGAGGCCAGGCGTTTCGCCACCTCTTCCAGCTCGGCCTCGGTGGCGGCCTCCCACCCGGAGGCCTGCAACCGGTCGCTCTCCCCCGGCACGATCACCAGCCGCGCCGGGAAGTCGTCCATCCGCAGGTACAGCGCACCCGGCGTAGAACCCTTGCCCTCGACCATGCCGAGGACCTTCAGTCCGAACTCACGCCACCGGTCCATGTCGGTGGCCTCGATCCGGAGATACCCCAGGGAACGGATACCCATCACGCCTCCGTCAGGAAGTCGGTGGCCAGGCGGTTGAACTCGTCGAACTTCTCCAGCTGCGCCCAGTGCCCGCATCCACCGAACACGTGCAGCTGCGCCCGCGGGATCAGCTTCAACGCCAGCAACGCGCCGTCCAGCGGGTTCACCCGGTCTTCCCGGCCCCAGACGAGCAGCACCCGTTGGCGCAACTTGTAAGCCTCCCGCCAGAGCATCCCCTGCTCGAAGTCGGGCCCGGCGAACGACTTGCCCAAAGCAGCCATGGCGCGCAACGACTCCGGCTGACGAGCCGCCTCGAACCGTTCGTCGATCAGCTCGTCGGTGATCAGCGACTGGTCGAACACCATGATCCGCAGGAACTCCTCGATCTTCTCCCGCGTGGGCGTCCGGGCGAACGCGCTGAGCTTCCGCACGCCCTCGGTCGGGTCCGGCGAGAACACGTTGAGGGACAACCCGCCCGGCCCCATCAGCACGAGCCTGCCCGCTCGTTTGCCGTGGTCCAGGGCGAACCGGACCGCGGTACCGCCGCCGAGCGAGTTGCCCAGGATGTGTGCCCGCTCGACGCCCAGCTCGTCGAGCAGGTCCTTCAAGGCCCTTGCCGCGAAGGTGAAGTACTGGTCGTGCTCCGCGGGTTTGTCGGACTGGCCGTAGCCGGGCAGGTCGACGGCCAGCACGCGGAACGACTTCGCGAACACCGGGATGTTGCGACCGAAGTTGCTCATCGCCGACGCACCGGGCCCGCCGCCGTGCAGCAGGACCAGCGTCTCCGCGTGGTCGGTCCCCGCTTCGTGGTAGTGCAACCTCGTCATCGAAAGTCCCCTCAGAACAGCCCGTCGCGGACCTGGATACCGAGCTCGTTCTTGCCGTACAGCACGAGCACGCGCTCCGGGTCGTTCGCCGCGTGCACCCGCGCGGCGTGCGCGTCACGCCAGAACCGCGGCAGCGGCAGACCGGCGTTGATCGCCTTGCCGCCGGCGCTCTCGAAGAGCCGGTCGATCGCGGAGATCGCCCGCGCGCTGCCCAGCACCTGGTCCCGGCGCGCCCGCAGCCGCATCTCGATCGGGATCTTGGTGCCGGCGACGGCGTGTTCCCACTCGTCGTTGATGTCCTTCTCCAGCTGCCACCACGCGGTGTCGATGTCGCTGGCCGCCGTGGCGATCCGCACCTGCGCGAACGGGTCGTCGACCGACTTCTCGCCCAGGTAAGCGGCCCGGACGCGCTCACGGGTCGCGCTGACGTGCACGTCGTAGGCGCCGGCCGCCATGCCGATCATCGGCGCGGTGATCGCGTACGGGTGGATCGTCCCGTACGGCATGCGGAACAACGGGCCGGGATTGACGTCCTGGCCGGGGCAGATGCACCGCGCGGTGTGCATCATGCTCAACGTGCGGTGTTCCGGCACGAACACGTCCGACACCACGATGTCGTTGCTGCCCGTGCCGCGCAGGCCGACCGTGTCCCAGACGTCGTTGATCGTGTAGTCGGCGATCGGCAGCAGGAACGTGCGGAAGTCGACCGGCTTGCCCTCGTCGTTCATCACCAGGCCGCCGAGCAGCACCCAGGTGGCGTGGTCGCAGCCGGACGAGAAGCTCCACTTGCCGCTGAACCGGAAGCCGCCGTCGACCGGCGTCGCGCGGCCCGTCGGCGCGTACGACGAGGAGATGCGCGTGTCCTGGTCCTCACCGAACACCTCGTCCTGCGCCTGCGCGTCGAACAGCCCGACGTGCCACGGGTGCACGCCCAGCACGGACGCGACCCAGCCCGTCGACCCGCACGCGCTCGCGATCAGCTTGACCGCCTCGTAGAACGCCAGCGGATGCGTCTCGAACCCGCCGTGCCGCACCGGCTGCAGCATCCGGAAGAACCCGGTCTCCTGCAACGCCTTCACCGACTCCGGCGGCACCTTGCGCAGCTCTTCCGCCTCCGCCGCGCGGTCCCGCAACGCAGGAAGCAGCTCCCGCACCTTGCCGAGGATTTCCTCGCTCATCGGACGTTCTCCCTGCTCAGCTCCAGTGCGATATCGATCAGCTGGTCCTCTTGCCCGCCGACGAGCTTGCGCTCCCCCGCCCGGACGAGGATCTGCGCGCCCGACACGCCATAGCGGTTCGCCTGCGTGTACGCGTGTTTGAGGAAGCTCGAGTAGACGCCCGCGTAACCCATCATCAGCGCCATCCGGTCGAGCAGGCACTCCTCCGGCATGACGGGCCGGACGACGTCCTCGGCCGCGTCCACGATCTTGAAGAAGTCGACGCCCGTCTCGAAACCGAGCTTGTCGCACACCCCGACGAACGCCTCCAACGGCGTGTTTCCCGCGCCCGCACCGAATCCGCGCACGCTGCCGTCGATCTGCTTCGCGCCGGCCCGTGCCGCGGCGACCGAGTTCGCGACGCTCAGCCCGAGGTTCTCGTGCCCGTGGAACCCGACCTGCGCGTCCTCACCCAGTTCGGCGACCAGCGCTTCGACCCGATCCGAAACCTGTTCCAGCACAAGCGCTCCGGCCGAGTCGACCACGTACACGCACTGGCATCCGGCGTCGGCCATGATCCTTGCCTGCTTCGCCAACGCTTCCGGCGGTTGCGAGTGCGCCATCATCAGGAACCCGACGGTCTCCAGGCCCCGCTCGCGAGCCAATGCGAAGTGCTGCACGGAGACGTCGGCTTCGGTGCAGTGCGTGGCGATCCGGACGATCGACGCGCCGTTGTCCTGCGAAACAAGAATGTCGTCCTTGACGCCCACGCCCGGCAGCATCAGCACGGCGATCTTGGCCTGCTGGGCCGTCTCGACCGCGACCTTGATCAGCTCTTGTTCGGGCGTGTGGCTGAAGCCGTAGTTGAACGACGACCCGCCGAGCCCGTCGCCGTGCGTCACCTCGATCACCGGCACCCCGGCGCCGTCGAGTGCCGCGACGATCGACCGCACGTCCTCGACCGTGAACTGGTGCCGCTTGTGGTGCGAGCCGTCACGCAGTGACGTGTCGGTCAGCCGCAGCTGCATTGGCGATCTCCTCCCCCACCTTGGTCGCGGCGGCCGTCATGATGTCGAGGTTCCCGGCGTACGTCGGCAGGAAGTCACCGGCACCCTCGATCTCCACGAAGATCGCCACTCGCCCGGCGTCGAACTGCGGTTCCCTCAACAACCGGAAACCCGGCACGTACGAACGGATGGCGGTTTCCATCCTCGCGATCGAGTCCGTGATCAGGTCCGGATCGGCGTCCTCGGGGATCGCGCAGAAGATCGTGTCGCGCATGATCATCGGCGGGTCCGCCGGGTTCAGCACGATGATCGCCTTGCCGCGCTCGGCTCCCCCGATCTCCTCGATGCCACGACTGGTCGTGCGGGTGAACTCGTCGATGTTGGCCCGCGTCCCGGGTCCCGCCGACACCGACGCCACACTCGCCACGATCTCCGCGTACGACACCGGCACCACCCGGGACACCGAATGCACCATCGGAATCGTGGCCTGGCCACCACACGTGATCAGGTTGATGTTGGGCGCGTCCTGGTGCGCGCCGAGGTTGACCGGCGGCACCACGTACGGCCCGACCGCCGCCGGCGTCAGGTCGATCGCCCGGATGCCCGCCTCCGCGTAGCGCGGCGCGTTGGCCCGGTGCACCGCCGCGGACGTCGCCTCGAACACGATGTCCGGCAGCTCGTCCTGACGCAGCAACCACTCCGCGCCGTCGACCGACACCTCCAGGCCCAGCGACGCCGCGCGTTTGAGGCCCTCGCTGGCCGGGTCGATGCCCACCATCCAACGCGGTTCCAACGCCGGCGAGCGCAGGAGCTTGTAGAGCAGGTCGGTGCCGATGTTGCCGGAGCCGACGATGGCCGCCTTCACACAGTCACCCCTATTCGAATTTCAGGTCGACAGAACCAAGTCCGGCGAACTCGGCGTGGAACTCGTCGCCCGGCCGCGCGTCGATCGCCCGCGTGCACGAACCCGGCAGCACGATGTCGCCGGCCAGCAGCCGGACGCCGAACGAGGCGACCTTCTCCGCGAGCCACGCCACCGCGATCGCCGGATCGCCCAGCACCGCGTCACCACGTCCTTCGGCAACCACTTCACCGTTGCGCCGCAAGGTGGCCGCGACCGCGCCGATGTCCAGATCGGACGGACGAACGCGCTCGGTGCCCAGCATGAACCCGGCCGACGACGCGTTGTCCGCGATCGTGTCCTGCAAGCCGATCTTCCAGTCGATGATCCGGCTGTCGATCAGCTCGATCGCCGGTGCGACGAACTCGGTGGCCGCCAGCACGTCCTCGACCGTGCAGCCCTCCCCAGGCAGGTCCTGGGCCAGCAGGAACGCGATCTCCACCTCGACCCGCGGGTACAGGTACGCCGAGGCGTCCGCCGTTCCGGCCAGTTGCATGTCGTCGAGCAGGTGGCCGTAGTCCGGTTCGTCGACGCCCATCATCTGCTGCATCGCCAACGACGACAGGCCGACCTTGTGGCCGATCACGTCGCGGTTGCGGTGCCGGACGTTGAGCAGCTGGATCTCGTACGCGTCCACCACGTCGATCTCCGGGTACAGCTCGACCAGCGGCTTGATCGGCACGCGGTCCCGTTCCGCCACGCGCAGCAGCTCGGCGGCGGCCTCCCTCTTCTGGATCGTCAGCACCTGGCCTCCTTCACGACGTGCATCCCCGCGCGGCGGCCGGAGAAGACGCAGTCGGCGAGCGCGAGCCCGCTGACGTAGGACTCCGAGCACACCCCGACGGCCGACCGGCCCGCCGCGTACAGGCCGGGAACTCCGGGCACCTGCCCGGTTTCCTCGTCGACGACGAGTCCGCCGAGCGTCAGCATCGGGCAGGGGTAACCGAACCCGGCCCGCACCGACACGTTGATCAGCGAGTAGGGCGGCGTTCCGAACGGTTCAGGCGTGCCGATCCCTGCCTTGGCCGCCGCTTCCTCGATCGTCGGCGCGCTGACCAGCCCGCGGTTCAGGAAGTAGCGGACCTGCCACCGCTGGAACCGCGCTGTCTGGGTGCGGACTTGAGCACGTGCCACGCGCAGGATGTCGTCGTCGATCAGCAGCCACGCCTTGCCGTCGCGCCGCACGATCTCGCTGCCGATGGCCGCGCCGTACCTGGTCGGATCACCAAAGCTCTGACCAGCGGAATCCACGAGCACACCGCGTTGCAACGCGCTGGGCGGCGTGATGAACCGCCACACCGAGACCTTGTCCATCCGCGCGGTCTTGCCGCCGGCAGCGACCCCGAGCCTGATCCCGGCACCGTCGTCGCCAGGCGTGCCGAGCGCGAGGCCACCGCGATGCGCAGGAGCGTTCTCGTGCACCATCGGCCGGTTCGCGATGAACCCACCGGCCGAGATGACGACGCCTTGCCGCGCGGTGACCACCAGAGACCGCGCAAAACGCCGTTCCAGCCACGCCGCCAGCGCGAACAGCCTCCTGCCGAGCGGCGGGTAGTAGAGCCAGGGCTTGGCTCCCGCACTGGACAACATCCCGTGGAGGGCTCGCGGCAGGCCGGAGAGAGTCCGGCACCGGACGCCGGTGACCCGGCCGTCAGCAGTGATCAACTCGGTGGCGCGGCTCTGCGGCATGATCCGCACGCCTGCCCGCCGGGTCGCCTCGGCCAAGCGGGCGAAGAAGACCTTGCCGGACGTGCCTTTCGCCCTGGTCCGGTGCCCGCGCGGCGCAGGGTCCGGGTAGGCGTCCTCGCTGCCGGACTGGTACAGGTAGTAGTCGTCCGTCGGATATGAGGTCTTGAACGGGCAGACGCTCGCGGAGAACGGCACGCCCTGGTCCTCCAGCCAGGCCAGCATCTTGGCGCTGTCCTCGCAGAACCGGCGCAACGTCGCCGCGGACACCGCGTCCCCGACCTCGTGCTTCAGGTACTCGAACATCGCGTCGGGCGTGTCGGTCACCCCGGCCTCGACCTGCTGCCGCGTCCCACCGCCCGCGTAGACGACGCCGCCGGACAACGCCGTCGCGCCGCCACCCGCGAACCGGTCCAGGACCACCACGGACGCACCGGCCGCCGCAGCCTCGATGGCGGCGCACGCGCCGGCAGCACCGAAACCGATGACGACCACGTCCGCGGAGACCTCCACGCTTAACCCTCCCGAAACGTGTTCTCGGTGAGTCGACTTGCCTGGAACTCCTACACCATAGCGCCAAACCCGCTCAGAACTATAACCTGTTCTAGTCTGAGTCACCGGGGAGGTGCGATGTACGACGTGATCGTCGTCGGCAGCGGCGCGGCAGGCATGACAGCCGCGCTCTGCACCGCTCAGCACGGCCTGCGCACCCTCGTCATCGAGAAGGCCCAGCACTTCGGCGGCTCGACCGCGCGGTCCGGCGGCGGCGTCTGGGTGCCGAACAACCACGTCCTCACCGCGGCCGGCCCGGCGGACTCGCCCGAGCAGGCCAACGCCTATCTGGAGCACATCGCCGGGGACGTGCCGGCCGACCTGCGCGCGGCGTTCCTGGACGCCGGACCGGCGATGCTGGCGTTCGTCGCCGCGCACACCCCGTTGAAGTTCCGCTGGGTCCGCGACTACGCCGACTACTACCCCGAGGCCCCCGGCGGGCAACCCCGCGGACGCTCGGTCGAGCCCTTGCCGTTCAACCCGAAGCTGCTGGGTGACGACATCAAAAACCTGGAGCCGCCGTACGTGCCGACCCCGGCGGGCATCATCATCACCCAGAGCGACTACAAGTGGTTGACGCTGATCGGCCGACACCCTCGCGGCCTGCTCACCGCCATGAAGGTCTTCGCCCGCCGGTTCCTTCCGGGCAACCGGCTCACGATGGGCCAGGCGCTGGCGGCGGGACTCCGCGCGGGTCTCAAAGCGCTGAACGTCGAGGTGCGCCTCAACACCGCCATGACCGACCTGCACTACGAGAACGGCCGGATCGCCGGAGTTCTCGTCTGCGAGAAGCTGATCCTGGCGAAGCACGTCGTGCTGGCGTCCGGCGGGTTCGAGAACAACGAGCAGATGCGCAAGCAGCACCAGGACATCGGTACTGAATGGACAGTCGGCGCCAAGGCCAACACGGGTGACGGCATCGAGGCCGGCGTGCGCGCGGGCGCGGCCGTCGGGCTGATGGACGAAGCCTGGTGGGGGCCATCGGTTCCGTTGCCGCGCGGCCCGTTCTTCCTGCTGGCCGAACGTTCACTGCCCGGATGCGTGCTGGTCGACAGCACCGGTCGCCGGTTCGTCAACGAGGCCGCGCCGTACATCGACGTGGTGAAGGCGATGAACGGCAAGACCTGGCTGGTGTTCGACCACGCCTACCGCAGCCGCTACCCGTTCTGCGGCGTCCCGCCACGCAGGCCTTTGCCACGCCGCTGGAAGGACTCCGTGCTCACCGCTCCCAGTCTGGAAGAACTGGCTCAGGAAGCCGACCTCCCCGAGCTCACCGAGACCATCCGCCGGTTCAACACCCTCACCGTGGACGGCAAGGACACCGACTTCCACCGCGGCGAAAGCGCGTACGACCGCTACTACGGCGATCCGCGCAACCACCCGAATCCCAACCTCGCGCCGTTGACGACCGGACCGTTCTACGCGGTCAAGATCGTGCCCGGCGATCTCGGCACCAAGGGCGGCCTGCGCACCGACGCCAACGCGAGAGTGCTGCGCGAGGACGGTTCGGTGATCGAGGGCCTGTACGCGGCGGGCAACACCATGGCTTCCGTGATGGGCCACACCTACGCGGGCGCCGGCGCCACCCTCGGACCGGCGATGACGTTCGGATACCTCGCCGGCCTCGACATCTCTGGAGGAACGCGATGACGCAGGACGCCGTACGCACGATCGACACCGGCGCGCCTCCAGCGCGGTTCGCGCGCGGCTGGCACTGCCTCGGCCTGGCCTCCCACTTCCGCGACGGCAAACCGCACGCGGTCGAGGCGTTCGGCACGAAGCTCGTCGTCTTCGCGACCGAGGACGGCAAGATCAACGTCCTCGACGGCTACTGCCGGCACATGGGCGGCGACCTCACCCAGGGCACGGTCAAGGGCAACGCGGTGGCCTGCCCGTTCCACGACTGGCGCTGGGCGGGCAACGGCAAGTGCGTCGAGATTCCTTACGCCAAACGGGTTCCGCTGCGGGCACGCACCCGCTCGTGGATCACGATGGAGGAGAACAAGCAGCTCTTCGTGTGGAACGACCCGCAGGGCAACCCGCCGCCGGAGCACGTGACGATCCCGCGCATCGACGCCGCGTTCAGCGACGAGTGGAGCAACTGGACGTGGGACTCGGTGGTGATCGACAACGCCAACTGCCGCGAGATCATCGACAACGTCGTCGACATGGCCCACTTCTTCTACATCCACTTCGCGTTCCCGACGTACTTCAAGAACGTGATGGAGGGCCACGTCGCGTCGCAGTACCTCACCACGCGCGGACGGCCGGACGTCGCGATGGGCTCGAACTACACCGGTGATGTGGAAGTCCGTTCGGAGGCCTCGTACTACGGGCCGTCGTACATGATCGACTACCTGTGGAACGACTACAAGGGCCTCGAGATCGAGACGGTGCTGATCAACTGCCACTACCCGATCTCGCCGACGTCGTTCCGGTTGCAGTGGGGCGCGATCGTGAAGAAGCTGCCCGGTGTGTCCGACGAGCACGCCGACAAGATCGCCGCGAAGTTCGCGCGGGGCATCGGCGTCGGGTTCATGCAGGACGTGGAGATCTGGCAGAACAAGACGCGGATCGACAACCCGTTGCTGTGCGAGGAGGACGGGCCGGTCTACCAGCTGCGGCGCTGGTACGAGCAGTTCTACGTGGACGTGGAGGACGTCACCGACGACATGGTGCGGCGCTTCGAGTTCGAGGTCGACACCAGCCGCGCGGTCGAGGTGTGGGAGAAGGAGGTCGCCGAGAACCTCGCCAGGAGGGAACCAGCACCTCAGGAGACGGCCACGTGAGCGAGCGCGACGAGTTTCTCGTCGGTGGCATGGTTCCCGTGCGGTGCGACTGCGGGAACCGGGTGCTGGTGAAGAAGAACAGCCCGCAGCACACGAGCGTGCAGTGGTTGTCCGACACCAGCTCGTGTCCTGAGCTGTGCGGGCCGCGCTCGGCGTTCGTGCCGACGTGCCTGCGGCTGCGGGACAGCATCGAGAAGGCCGTGCGCGATGGGACGCTGGAGGTCGCCGATGGCTGAGGTGCACCGGCTGCGGGTCGACGCCGTGATCGAGGAGACCGCCGACGCGCGCTCGTTCGTGCTGTCGGGCGTGGACTTCGCGGTGCGGCCGGGCCAGTTCCTGACCGTGCGGGCGGGTGACGTGGCGCGCTGCTACTCCCTGTCCAGCGCGCCGGGTGAGCCGTTGAAGATCACGGTCAAGCGCACACCGGACGGCTACGGGTCGCACTGGATGTGCGACCAGCTCAGCGAGGGGTGCGAGCTGGACGTGCTCGCACCCGCCGGAGTCTTCACTCCCGCGTCTTTGGACGGGTCGCTGCTCGCGTTCGCGGCCGGCAGCGGGATCACGCCGGTCATGTCGATCATCAGGGCCGTGCTCGGGGCTTCTGGCCGCGTGTTCCTGTTCTACGCCAACCGGGACGAGAGCTCGGTGATCTTCGCCCGCGAGCTCGACTCGTTGTGCCGCGAGCACCCGGATCGGCTGACCGTGGTGCACTGGCTGGAGTCGGTCCAGGGGTTGCCTCATCTCGGTGCGCTGCGGGCGTTCGTGCGGGAGTGCGACGAGGCGTTCGTGTGCGGGCCCGGGCCGTTCATGGAGGCTGCCCGGAAAGCTCTGCACGACGTTCCGGTCGTGCACGTCGAGAAGTTCGTGTCGTTGTCCAGCGATCCGTTCTCGGACGTCGAACCCGTGGCCGACGACCGGCCGGACGCCGTGGTCGAGGTCTCGCTGGACGGCGCCGAGCACCGATTTCCGTGGCCCGCGCGGCAAAAGCTGCTCGACCTGTTGCTGGAGAAGGGACTCGACGCGCCGTACTCGTGCCGGGAGGGTGCGTGCAGCGCGTGTGCGTGCCGGCTGGTCGAGGGCGAGGTCAAGATGCTCAACAACGACGTGCTCGACTCCGAGGACATCGCCGACGGCATCGTGCTGGCGTGCCAGTCGGTTCCGGTCACCGACACGGTGAAGATCACCTACGAGTGAGGGGTTGCTTCATGCCGATCGACCCGGACGTCGCGATCGGGGCGGAACTTCCCGAGATCAAGTTCTCCTGGACGCACTCGGACGTGCTGCTCTACCACCTGGCTTTGGGCGCGACGGAACTCCGCTACGTGTATGAAGAGGGCTTGCGGGTGCTGCCGACGTTCGGCGTCGTCGCGCCCCGGTTCCACGAGACCGCGCCGCCGGTCGTGTCGTTCCCCGGCGTCGACATCGACCTCGCTCGGGTACTCCACGGCACGCAGGAGATCACCGTGCACGCGGCCCTCCCGGCCGAGGGCGAGGCGGTGCTGCGAACGCGGATCGCGGACGTCTGGGACAAGGGCAAGGCGGCAGTGATCGTGCAGGAGTCGACGGCCGTGACGCCGGACGGCACCGCCTTGTACACCACGCGGTCCAGCATCTTCGCGCGTGGCGAGGGCGGGTTCGGCGGTGAACGCGGGCCGTCCGGCAAGGTCGAGCTGCCGGACCGCGAGCCGGATGACGTGATCGAGACCGCGACGCTGCCGCAGCAGGCTTACCTGTATCGGCTGTGCGGGGACCGGAACCCGTTGCACGCCGATCCGGAGTTCGCTGCCCGGGCTGGCTTCGACCAGCCGATCCTGCACGGGCTCTGCACGTACGGGGTGGTGTGCAAGGCGGTGATCGACGCGCTGCTGGACGGACCGGAGCAGGTGCTGTCGTTCGGGGCGAAGTTCGCGGGCGTGGTGTTCCCCGGCGAGACGCTGACGACTCGGGTGTGGCGGAACGGCTCGCAGCTGGTGCTGACGACTTCCGCGGCAGACCGGCCCGTGCTCACCGACGCCGTGCTAACCCTGACGGGGTGACACCGGGCCCCCGCGAGCCGGCAGCGCGGCGACCCGTCGATCCTCGTTGTCCCGCACCCGAGGCTCGTAGTGGTCGTGGAAGACCGTGCACACGAGGTCCCGTCGACTGTGGACGCCGGTCTTCGCGAAGATGCTCTTGAGGTGCTGCTGGACCGTGACCGGGGAGATGACCAGTGCTTCGGCGATCTTCGCGGTGGCCAGTCCCTGCAGCACGAGCCTCGTGATCTCGCGCTCACGAGGCGTGAGCCCGTAGGCCGCCATCAGGACCGTCGCGATCCGAGCACGCGCGACGGGTTCGATGATCACGGCCGCTCGGGTGCCCTCCGGCAGCGCCATGCGGGTGCCGTGGAGCAGGAACCACCTGCCCGAGCCGGCACGCACCCGCGCCACGGCTCGTTCCTCATCTGTGTGTGCGCGAGCCGCGACCGACAGGACGGCGGCCGGAACGCCGCCATCGCGGGTGTTCAGCTCGTCGAGCCAGCGGATCGCGTTGGGAGACGCCGACTCGAGCGCCAGCCCGTCGCCCACGACCACCAGCCCGGGTCCGTCCGGCCAGTCGGGCTCGGCTGCCTCGCCGATCAGCAGTCCACGCCGCACCCCGCCGGCCAGGTGCGGTGCGATGCAGCGCAGGAAGGCGAGCTCGGCGGCGTCGAACTCCGGCTGGCCCGGTGCCCGGTTGAGCCGCAGGGTGCCCCAGTTCTGGCCGGTCGGGTCGCGCAGCGCCACCGCGGCCTCCTGCTCGATGCCCCTCGGGCGCAGGTACTCGCGGAAGACCGTGCTGCGTTCCGGCTGCCCACCGGTCACCTCGTGCAGCGTCTGGACGCCACTCGGGTTCTCGATCACGTCCGCGGTCTTGTTCACGTCATCCGCGACGTACTCCCAGCGCGTTTGCTCACCGGCGTCGAAGAAGCAGTCGCCTTCGAAGTGGACGCTGGTGATGAGGTGCGACGCCGGGTCGACGGTGTTCCAGAACGGCGGCGCGCCACCGATCGGGACAGCGCGGGCCACCGTCACGCCCGCCGCCTCGAAGAAGGCGTGCGTGTCGAGTCCCGCGCCGGCCAGCCGGCGAACGCGTTCGCCGGCCTGCTCCTTCGACAGCCGTGCCATGCGGTCTCCCAGTCGCCGGGACGACTTCACGGTAAGCCGGACGGGCCGGCTCTGCCAGATTTCTGGAATGGACCGAGGCCCTGGTCAGGGCGACATTCGAGGGGTCCTGTTCCGTTCGAGACCGAGGAGACGTGACATGGCCGGAGCAGACCTGGTGCGCAGGTACGTCGACGCCTTCAACGCTGGTGACCTCTCCGCCCTCGGTCCGTTGTACGCCGAGGACGTGCTGCTCACCGACCCGCTCTCGCCGCAGCCGACCAAGGGCCGCGACGCCGTGGTCGCCACGGCCGCCACGTTCAGACAGGCCTTCCCGGACATGGTGTGGACGCTCACCTGGGAGCCGGTGGTCGCGCACGACGGACTCGCGTGGGAGGCGCACGCGACGGGAACCATGCTCGGCCCGATGCCCGGCCCCGGCGGTGAGATTCCACCGACCGGCAAGGGGTTCGCCGTGGACATGGGCATCTTCTGGACGCTCGGGCCCGACGACCTGATCGCCGAGGAACGCGCGTACTTCGACGGTTCCGGAATGATGGCTCAGGTCGGACTGTCCGGCTGACCGCTCCCTGCGCTGACGACGGCCTCGATCCCCTCGTCCCAGCGGTGCTGTCCCCGCAGGTGCACTCCCCCGATCCACCGGTCGACGCCGTTCAGCGCCACGTGATCCGCCCGCCCGGCAAGCACTTCCGCTCCGGCGGGCGTGAGCTTGAGGGTCGTGTGCCGGTCGATCGGGCCGGACGCGGCGTCGAGCAGCGGGACGGTCGCGCGCGCCAGCCGTTCCATGATCGCGAAGCACCACGTGTCGCCCAGGTAGGGACGCGTCTCCCTGGCAGCGGCGCGAACGAACGCGGTGCCGGCGTCGGACGCACCACCGGCGACGGCGGCCAGCACGCGCCGTTCGGTCAGCGCCAGACCGTCGCGAGTGGACGGATACTCGCGGCCCAGGCGGTCGAACGCCTCGCCGAGGAACCGGAGCTCGCCCGAGCGGGTGGCGGCGATGGCGGCCAGGCCTTTCGGGGCCGGTGCGCGGAATGCGGCCCACGCCCGTGCCGCGAGTTCCAGCGCGGGCGGTGTCAGCCGTGCGCATGCTTTCGTGGCGGGCAGCTCGCGCAACTGGTCCGCGGTCAGCTCGCCGAGACCGCCAAAACGGGCGATGCCCGGATACTCACCGATGCAGATCAGCGTGATGCGTTCGGCCGGCACACCGAGATCCGCCAGCCGGTCGAGGATCTGGATGATCTGCAGCTGGTCGTAGAGGTCCGCCTCGAACCACAGCACGTACTCGCCGTCCCTGGCCGCCTCCAGGGTGCGGTCCCGCTCGGCGAACATGGCCGCGCCCTCGTCGGCGTTGTTCTGCGCGAGGAACTCGGCCCTGATCCGGCGGAGCTCCTCCGGCCCCACGGCAGGCACCGGTCCTTCGTGCAGGGAGTCGCGCCAGTAGACGACCTGCCGCGCGGGCACGTCGGTGCTGTCGCCGTTGCTCACGTGCAACGCCTCGTCGAACGTCATGTCGGTGGTGACCTCCGTTCCAGTGCTGCCAGCCGCAGTTCTAGCTGGTCGATCCGGTGACGCAACAGGGTCACCTGGGCTTCGAGGCCGATCTCGCGCTCGGCCCGCCGCTGGATCCGGGGCGACTTCGCGGCCCGCTCCACGACGGCGTCGAGCGGCACCAGGCGCTGCGGCCCGTTCGGACCGTCGACCAGGCGCGACTCGATCTCGCCGTTGCGGTACCAGGAGCGCAGGGCCGAGCGCGACACCCCGGTCTCCGCCTCGGCCTGCGCGAGCGACACCCACGGCGTCTCGTCCAGCTGCGCGAACAGCCGCAGTTCGTCCTGCCAGCGGGAGAGCCGGTCTTCCCATTCGCCTGACATTGCCACCCCACCCTGTCAGTGACACAGCATTGACATGGTCAATCATAGGCGCGCACGCTGGGTTTCATGTTTGAGAGATTCACCGGGGAGGCCCGCCAGGTCGTCGTCCACGCACAGGAGATCTCGCGGGGGTTGCAGCACAACTACATCGGGACCGAGCACGTGCTGCTCGGCCTGTTCGACGCGCCGGCCGGAGTCGCGGCCAGGGTGCTCCACCGCGCCGGGCTGACCAAGGAGTCGGTGCGGGCCGACGTGATCGAGATCGTCGGCGCCGGCACCGAGCCGCGAAAAGAAGGGCACATCCCCTTCACGCCGCGGGCGAAGAAAGTGCTCGAGCTGTCGTTGCGCGAGGCGCTCGCCCTCAACCACAACCACATCGGCCCGGAACACATCCTGCTGGGCCTGATCAGGGAGGGCGAGGGGGTCGCGGCCAAGGTCCTCGTCCGGCAGGCCGACGACCTGGACCGCGTGCGCAGGCTGGTGCTGGCGGAGATCGCCGAACCGTCCGCCCGCACCCAGAAGTCCACGACGGCGGCGGAAGAGGCGTTCTCCGCCGCATCGGCGCTCGCGGGTGCGGGCCCGGTCGGCAGCCACCACCTGCTGGAGGCGCTGGTCCGCTCCGAGGGCAGCATGGCGGCTCGCGTGCTCGCCGACCTCGGTGTCGACCCGGAAGCCATCGCCGCGAAGATCGACGAGCTCGATCCCGAAGGCACCACGGACGCCACGCCGGAAGAGGCCGCGGCGCGCAAGATGGAGGTGCGGCTGACCGAGGACGAGGTGCAGCTCGTGTTCCGCGACGAACAGACCCTAGACCTGGTCCGGCGCATCACCGAGGTGACCGGCGGCCCGATCCGCGGCACCGGCCCGGTCGCCGGCGACTTCGTGCCGCTGTGGACGTCGACCAACGAGCTGCTGCACAAGCTGCTCGGGTACCTCCAGCCGGTGCAGGAGGAGGAGCCCAAGGGGCTGCTGACCATGATGCGCAAGGTGATGCGGGACCGCCTACGACGCGCCTAGGCCGCTCGTCGGAACGCCGGTTCCCGCGGTGACCAGGACGTGGTTGACCTCAGCCACCTGGTTCACCGCGGGACCGTCCCGTGCTCGCCAACGCGGTGCTCAGCCTCGGAGAGCCCACCGCTGGTTCGTTCCGCCGTGACACGACCAGAGAATGACTTTCGTGCCGTTGGTCGTGCCGCCGCCGTTGGCGTCCAGGCACAGACCTGACTGCACGCCGGAGATGGTGCCGTTCGAGTTGACGTTCCACTGCTGGTTCGCACCGCCGTGGCAGTCCCAGATGATCACCTGGGTGCCGTTGGTGGTGCCCTGGCCGTTGGCGTCAAGGCACTTGTTGCCGTAGATCTGCAACCTCTTGTCCGCCGTCTGGGTCCAGCGCTGCCGGTCGGCGCCCTGGCAGTCCGCCAGTTGCGTCTGGGTGCCGTTCGTGCCGGCCGGCGCGTCGACGCACCGGTTGGACTGGCTGCCGACGATCTGCACGCCCGGCCGCGAGTTGGCTGGTGCGTAGCCGGCCGCGGTGATGTTGGCCTGCACGGCGTCCTCGGTGGCGTTCGACGGATAGCCGGAGGTGAGCACCCCCTCGAAGAACGTGCCGGCGCCGGTGACGCTGTTGTCGCCGCCGATGCCGAGGAGGATCGCGCCCTGCTTCTTCATCGGGTGGTAGCCGTTGGGACGCGGGCCGTCGAACATCGTCGACAGGCCGCCCGACTGCGCGTTGCCGCCGCGGATCGCCCAGTGGTTCGGCTCGCCCTTGACGATCGCCGTCACGAAGCGGTGGTTGATGGTCGGGTTCCTGTTGTACCCGGCGTTCACACCGGAGAACAGCCCCCACTCCAGGTCGGCCATGATCCACGGGCCGGGACCGTCGCCGTAGCCCCACTGCTTGCTGGATCCGAAGTAGACGGTCTCCATGATGGCGGGGCTGTCGGCGGTGTTGGTCGTCTGCGCGTTGCCGTAGTCGAAGCAGCACCACTGGTTGTAGTGCTGGCCGTCGACGACCGCGTAGATGCCTTCCGGCTGGTCACCGGTCGCGACGCCGTTCGTCCTGTTGTTGCGGTAGCCGGTGCCTGGCGAGATGCGGACGCCATAGGCCTTCTGACCGCCGACGCTGATCGGTGCGGCCTTCGCGTCGGCGAGCTTGTCCCATCCGCCGGGCTCGGGCCCCTTCCAGTAGCCAGGAGGTGCCTGGGTGAGGTGGTTACCCCGGCCCGACTGGTCGTAGATGATGCCGATGAGACAGGTCGCGGTGGCGCAGAACGCGTCCTGGGCGGCGCTGTCGGCCACACCGCCCGCGCTGAGCACACCGACGTCCCGCGTGGCGTTGTCCGAGGACCTTCTGACTTGGTAGAGCGGGCCGTTGTAGTTGCCGTACAACGCCCTAGTGGTGCTGTGCGCGGCCACGCAGGGCGTGCCGCCGGTGGCATAGATGTCGCACGGACCGGATGCTGCCGCCCGTGCGCTCGGCTCTTCGGGAAGAGCGATGGCGGAGGCGGTGAGCGCGAGTGACGCCGCAACGGCGATGGTGAAGCGGCTTGATCGACCCTTCATACCTGTCGATGCCTTCCATTGGGATGCCCCAGATCGAACCGGTTCGTCGAAACCCGAGGAGTGGGCTGAGTACCGTCAACTGCTCAACATCCCTCAGTTGACGGTACCCGGCAAGGCGCACCCGTCGAACGAAGACGTCTATGGTCGAACCGATTCGATGGAGTCGGCCAGTACCAGGCCGCTGGTCGGGACGCCGGTGCCCGCGGTGACCAGGACGTGGTTCACCTCAGCCACCTGGTTCACCGCGGTGCCGCGCACCTGCCGGACACCCTCGGCGATGCCGTTCATGCCGTGCAGGTAGGCCTCACCGAGCTGACCGCCGTGCGGGTTGAGCGGCAACGTCCCGTCCAGTTCCAGCGCACCCGACGCCACGAAGTCCTTGGCCTCGCCCCTTCCGCAGAAACCCAGCTCTTCGAGTTGAACGAGGACGAACGGTGTGAAGTGGTCGTAGAGCACCGCGACGTCCACATCGGACGGACCGATGCCCGACTTCTCCCACAGGCCTCGCGCCACCACGCCCATCTCGGGCAACCTGGTCAGGTCGTCGCGGTAGTAGCTGGTCATCGTGAACTGGTCCACGCTGCTGCCCTGCGTGGCAGCCTTGATGTGCGCGGGCTTGTTCGGCAGGTCGCGGGCGCGTTCTGGTGAAGTGACGACGATGGCCACGCCACCGTCGGTCTCCTGACAACAGTCGAGCAACCGCAACGGTTCCGAAATCCACCGAGACGCCTGGTGGTCGTCGAGCGTGATCGGCCGGTTGTGGAACCAGGCGTGCGGGTTGGTGGCGGCGTGCTTGCGGTCGATCACGGCGATCCGGCCGAAGTCTTCGCTCGTGGCGCCGTACTCGTGCATGTACCGCCGGGCGAACATCGCGACCATCGCGGCCGGCGTGCCCAGCCCCATCGGATACGACCAGCTGTTGTCGATGTTCACCGCCGCCGCCGTCTGCACCTGGCCGAACCGGTGCCCGGACCGTTCGTTGAACGCGCGGTAGCACACGACGACCTTCGCCGCACCGGTCTCGACCGCCATCGCGGCCTGCTGCACCGTCGCGCAGGCCGCGCCGCCGCCGTAGTGGACGCGGCTGAAGAACGTCAGCTCCGGGATGCCCAGCTCGCGCGCCACCGCGATCTCGGCGTTGGTGTCCATGGTGAAGCTGACCAGACCGTCCACATCAGACGGTTCCAGCCCGGCGTCCTGCAGTGCGGCCCGGACAGCTTCCGCGGCCAGCTGCAGTTCGCTGCGCCCGGAGTCCTTGGAGAAGTCGGTCGCGCCGATTCCCACGATCGCGGCGGTCATGCCGGCACCTCGATCTTCACTGTTCCGGTGACGTGGTCACCGTGCCCGGTCCTGCCGACGACCTCGATGGTCAGGTCCTGATCGCTTCTGCCTATCACCTGGCCGAAGAACTTCAGCGTGTCGTAGGCGTAGCAGGGCGCGCCGAGCCGGATGTTCACCTGACGCACCAACGCCTCCGGGCCCGCCCAGTCCGTGACGTACCGCTGCACCAGGCCGGTGGTGGTCAGGATGTTGATGAAGATGTCCTTCGACCCGCGCTGGATCGCCAGGTCGCGGTCGTGGTGCACGTCCTGGAAGTCCCGCGTCGCGATCGCGGTGCTGATCACGAACGTGGGCGTGGCCTCGACGTGCCACTCCGGCAGGGAATCACCGATCCGCACGGGGCCTCCAGCTCGGCATCGTCAGTTCGTCGTCGACCTTCGTGAACACGACCTCGACCGGTAGCCCGATGCTCGGTTCGCCGTCGAGCTCGCCGAGCATCCGCACGCCCTCGTCCAGTTCGACCAGGGCGACGACGAACGGGGTCTGCTTGCCCGGCACCTGCGGGTGGTGGTGCACGACGTAGCTGTAGACCACGCCGCGGCCGTCCGAGACGAGGTACTTCGGTTTGGTGGCACCGCATTCCGGGCACATCGGGCCGGGTGGGTGGCGCAGCAGGCCGCAACCGCCGCAGCGTTGGATGCGCAGCTCACCTTCCCGGCAGCCGTCCCAGAAGTACTCGGTGTCGCGGTTGATCGAGGGCCTGATCGCCTGTGCTTTTGGTGCTTCTGGTTGCTGCACCGCTTTCTCGGCCGGGCGGAACTTCAACACCCGGAACCGCATCTCGGCCACCGGCTCGTCCCCGACGTACCAGGTACTCCTCGTCGTGACGAACCAACCCTCGCCCAGCGCCGTCTTCTTCGGCCCCGTCACGTCCTCCAACGTCGACGTCACCGACAGGTGCTCACCCACGCGCAAATACCGGTGGTACGTCTGGTCGCTGTTCGTCGCCACGACCGACGTGAACCCGGCCTCGTCCAGGATCTTCATCATCGCGCCGAGCGGGTCGTCCAGCGTGCGCTGCCCGTGCAGCCCACCCATCGTCCACACCTGGACCATCGCGGGCGGCGCGACCTCGGTGTAGCCGGGATGCCGGTCGCCGAGCGCCTCCAGCCAGTTGTTGATCATCGGCAGGTTGACCGGATCCCGCGCCAGCCGTGGCGCCGACTCGCCCTGTTCGGCGATGCGCGCCGCTTCTTTCTCGATGTCGATCATCGCACCACCCGTGGTAGGCCGAGCCCGATGTTCGCGATCAGCTCGCGCTGGATCTCGTTCACGCCCCCGCCGAACGTGAGCACGAGGTTGCGGCGCGCCTGCACGTCCAGCCACCGCACCAGTTCCGCGTCGGCGCCGTGCCGTCCGACCAGCTCGTCCAGCAGCCTGCCGACGCGCTGGGTGCGGTCCGCGGCGAACACCTTGGTCGCCGAAGCGTCCGCAACCGACACCTCGCCGCTCGCGACCTGCCAGTTGAGCAGCTCGTTCACCCGGTGCACGGCCCGCGCCTCCGCCAACGCCCGGCGCACGTCCGGCAGATCGAGCAACTCGCGTTCGGCGGCCCAGCTGTGGACCCGCTCGAGCAGCGCGCCGAGCCTGCCGGACGGCCCGAGCATCACGCGCTCGTGGTTGAGCTGGGTGGTGATCAGCCGCCAGCCCTTGTCCTCCTCGCCCACTCGCCTGTTCAAAGGCACTCGCACGTCGTTGTAGTAGGTCGCGTTGACGTGATGTGCGCCGTCGCACGTGATGATCGGCGTCCACGAGTAGCCGGGGTCCTGGGTGTCGACGATCAGGATCGTGATGCCCTTGTGCCGCGAGTCCGGCGCACCGGTGCGGCAGGCCAGCCACACGTAGTCGGCGTCGTGCCCGCCCGTCGTGAACGTCTTCTGCCCGTTGACGACGTAGTGATCACCATCGCGAACCGCCTTGGTGCGCAACGCGGCCAGGTCGGTGCCCGCCTCCGGTTCGGTGTAGCCGATGGCGAAGTGGAGGTCGCCGCTGAGGATGCGCGGCAGGAAGAAGTCCTTCTGCTCCTGCGTGCCGAACGCCTGCAACGTCGGCCCGACCGTCTGCAGCGTCACGTACGGCAGCGGGACGTCCGCGCGCGCCGCCTCGTTGACGAAGATCTGCTGCTCGACCGGCCCGAAGCCGAGGCCCCCGTACTCGACCGGCCACCCGACGCCGAGCCTGCCGTCGCGTCCGAGCCTGCGCACCAGCTCGCGGTAGGTCGCGCCGTGCCGTTCGGTCAGCATCGCCTCGCGTTCCAGCGGCGACATGACGCCGGCGAAGTACTCGCGCAGCTCGTCGCGCAGTTTCCGTTGTGCGGCGGTGAGATCAATGAACATCGATGGCCCCCAAGCGGTGCTCCACTCCGCCGACGAACCGCGTCAGCTCCTTGGCCATGCCGTAGTAGCGGTGCATCGGGTAGGTGATGTCGAGACCGAGTCCGCCGTGCAGGTGGTGGCAGGTGTGAACGGCGGGCAGCGCTTCCGCCGCCAACCAGTACGCCGCAACATCAAGATCGCCCTCGTCGAGGCTCCAGCACGCAGTCAACGTCGCCAGGTGCAGGGTGCGGGACGCGATGTAGACGTCCGCGACCTGGCACGCAGCTGCTTGGAACGTCGACAGCGGCTTGCCGAACTGGTGGCGGGTGCCAACGTGCTGCACGGTCAGATCAAGCGCTCCGGCAAGCACACCGTCCGCCACCGCACACGCCCCGGCCAGGGCGAACCGGCGCAAATCCGCGCCGTGCAACTCGTCCCCGCGGGCACCGTCGAGGCGCACCGTTCCGTCCGAAATGGACACACCTGACTGCGCCGGATCCACGACGAAGACCCCGGCGTCGGTGCTGACGAGAATCCGTCGCGCCTCGGCTGCGTGCGGCACGTTGATCTTCACACCGGAAATGCCGTCCGGTCCCGCCGTCGTGCTCGGCCGGGCCGGTAGCGGTGCCGACGGCTCGCTCAATGCGGCCGTCAGCACGCCGTGCTGCTCGCTCACCAGCGGCAGCAACTCGTCCTGCTGCTCGGGAGTGCCGTGTGCGACGATCGGCAGCACGCCCAACGCGAGCGTCGCCAGCGCCGGCACGTCCACTGCCCGCCGCCCGACCTCGGTGAGCAGCACGGCGGTTTCCAGCACGCCGAGCCCATCGCCACCCAGTCGTTCCGGTACGGCCAGGGACAGCAATCCCGCCTCTCCCAAGGCTTTCCAGGGGGTGTCGCTCTCCCTGCCCAGCACGTCGGCCGCCAACCGCGCGATCTCCAGTTGGGTTTCATCAAGACTGAAGTCCATCAAGGCTCCCTCGGCAGACCGAGAATTCGCTCTCCCGCCAGGTTCATCAGCACCTGCGTGGTCCCGCCCGCGATGCTCAGACACCGCGTGAGCAGGAACTCGTAGATCTCCTGACCGTTCACCGCACCGTCCGGCCCGAGCAGCTCGACCGCGAACTCCGCGACGTCCTGCCGTTGCCGCACCCCGACCAGCTTCCGCACGCTGGACTCCGCGCCCGGCTCCTGTCCGCTCAGCACCCGCAGACTCGCGCGCTGGTCCAGCGTCGCGACCGCGAGCCCTTGCGCCACCAGCTCTCCCAGCCGTTCCGCGTGGTCAGCGGCAACGTCCGACTGCAAAACCCGTTCGAGCGACTCGCCCAGGGACGACCCCATCGCGACCCGTTCGTTCGCGAGGGTCGTGCGCGCCAGCCGCCACCCGTCGTTCACGGAACCGACCACGCACGAGTCGGGCACGAACACGTCGTCCAGGAAGACCTCGTTGAACCGGGCGTCGCCGGTGATCTCCCGCAACGGCCGGATCTCGACGCCGGACGACCGCATGTCCACCAGGAAGTACGTGATGCCCTTGTGCTTCGGCACCGACGAGTCCGTGCGGGCCAGGCAGATCGCCCAGTCGGCCTCGTGCGCGAGTGACGTCCACACCTTCTGCCCGGTGATCCGCCAGCCGCCGTCCACCCGGACGGCCTTGGTGCGCAACGACGCCAGGTCCGACCCGGCCTCCGGCTCGCTGAACAGCTGACACCAGGTGAGCGAGCCGCGCAGGGTCGGCCGCACGAACCGTTCCTGCTGCTCAGGCGTTCCGTGCCGGAGGATCGTCGGCCCTGCCCAGCCGCCGATCACCAGGTCCGGCCGGCGCACCCCGGCGCGAGCGAACTCGTCGTCGATCACCAACTGCCGGGCCGGGTCGGCGTCCAGCCCGTACGGCCGCGGCCAGTGCGGCACGAGATAACCGCTGTCCGCCAGCCGTTCCCGCTGCTCCGCCACGTCCAACTGAGCGAGCTCCGCTGCGAACGCCCGCACCTCGGGATCACCCGAGAACTCGACCGCGTGCGACCGCCGCATCCCCTGCAACGCCAGTTCCGCGACGCGCCGCCGCCACCGCGCGACACCGCCCGCCAACTGCTGCAAGGCCAACGCCCGGCGCAGATAGCGGTGCGCGTCGTGCTCCCAGGTGAAACCGATTCCACCCAGGACCTGGATGCAGTCCTTGGCATTCCGGACCGCCGCGTCCAGGGCGACGGCCGCCGCAACCGCGGCAGCCAGCGGATGTTCGTCCTCACCGACCGACGAAGCCGCGTCCCACGCGACCGACGAAGCCTGCTCGGCCCGGCACAGCATCTCCACGCACAGGTGCTTCACGGCCTGGAACGACCCGATCGCACGCCCGAACTGCTGACGCTGCTTGGCATACGAGACCGCGGTGTTCAGGCACCACGCCGCGACGCCGCTCGCCTCGGTCGCCATCAACGTCACCGCGAGGTCCGTCGGATCAGCGACCGCAACCCCCGGCGAGTTCACCACCACCGACCCCAGCGACCGCGAGAGGTCCACCGCGTCCAGCGGCGTCACGGTCACGTCAGCAGCCGGCACGAGCATCCAGGAGTCCGTCCGCACCAGCAGATGCGTCGCCTCGGCCGCACCGATCACGTGTTGAGACGAAAATCCGAACCCGGCGACTCCCTCGAAACCGGGCTGCAGCACCGACACCAGCGCCGTGGGCAGCAACGGCCCCGGCACCAGGTTCTCGGCCGCCCGCTCCAGCATCACCGCGAGATCGGCGACCGTGCCGCCCTCCCGCGTCACCTCGAAGAACCCGACCCGGACGAGGTCGGCCCACTCGCCCTTGGCCGCGTCCACGCTGTCGCGCAACGCGCGTTGTTCCCCGGTCGTGGCGATCGGCATGCAGCCTCCTCCAATACGTGAAGGAGTTTATAGAACGTGTTCTAATTCTAGCAACAGATCATGGCCGGGATACCGATCGAGTATGATGCGGAGGCAGCTGCAACACGTTTCAGGAGGATCATCTCCGTGTCACCTTCGAAGTCGCGCACGGACGCGCTCATGGCGGGCGAGGAGCTCAGCTCCGCGGCCCAGCGCGAGCGCCGCAAGCGGATCGTCGACGCGACCATCGCGCTGGCGTCCAAGGGCGGGTTCGACGCCGTCCAGATGCGCGCCGTGGCCGACCGGGCGGACGTCGCCCTGGGCACGTTGTACCGCTACTTCCCGTCGAAGGTCCACCTGCTCGTGTCCAGCCTCGGCGTGGAACTGGAGCGCGCCCAGGAGAAGATGGACCGCGCCACCGTCCCCGGCGACAGCCCCTACGAGCGCGTGCTGTTCGTGCTCGGCCGCATCACCCGCGGCCTGCAGCGCAACCCGCACCTCACCGAGGCGATGACGCGCGCGTTCACCTTCGCCGACGCCTCCGCGGGCGCCGAGGTCGACCGCGTGGCGTGGCTGATGGAGAGCATGTTCACCCGCGCGATGAGCGACGAGGAGCCGACCGACGAGCAGAAGGCCATCGCGCGCGTGATCGGCGACGTGTGGCTGTCGAACCTGGTCGCCTGGGTCACCCGTCGCGCCACGGCCACCGACGTCGCGAACCGCCTCGAGCTCACGGTGCGCCTGCTGCTGAAGTAGGTCGTCCTGCGGGATGACCCCGGAGTCACACCCCCGAACGATGCCGGTGCACGCCGTGCGCCCTACCGTCTGTCCTATGAAGACGCTCGTGGTGGTACTCGGCCTGCTGGCCGTGATCGCCGGTGGCACGGTTTTCCTGGTGCAGCAGTTCGGTGGCTGGAACACGCTGGTCGGCAAGGCCTGGGCCGTCACCTACGAGGTGACGACCGAACCGGCCGCCGACCTGCCCATGCGGATCGAGTACCTGGAGAACCCCGACCGCTACCGGAAGGAATCGCCGCACGTCATCTCGAAGGCCACCACCGTCCCGTTCCAGTACGAGGCGGTCATCAACGCCGGTGAGAAGGCAGAAGTCAGCGCGACTCCTGCCGGCAACCAGGTGCTGACGTGCCGCATCCTGCTCGACGGCGTGAAGGTGCTCACGAGCGCGACGGCCAAACCCGGCGAGAAGGTTACCTGCGAGACGGTGACCGCGAGCTGAGCTCACGCGGGCAGCATCGGTGCGGCCGCGAGGCCGAGTGGACGTTCGGCGAACGCCCGCTCCGCATCCACGGCGTAGCAGCGGTTCTCGCTCGCGTCGCCCAGGACCGAGTCGACCCAGCCCTGGACCGACGCGAGAGTGTCCGCCTCCCACAGGCAGGTCACGAGGCTCAGGTCCTGGGCAGGGTAGAACTGGAGCACCTTGACGCTCGTGGGAGCGCCGTCGCCGGAGATGAGCCGCTGCCCGCGCTGCAAGGCGTTCTCGGGGTTCTTGATGTGGTGGTGGACGATGACGTACATGACGTGCCTCCTCGTGCTGGAACCGATGGGCACGACGCTAGGCAGGACGGACCAGGGCCCGCCTCGCTCGGACTGACCAATCCCGGTTCGAGGCCGGTCACCAGGATTGACCACGAGCCTCACGCGAGGTGGTGCTCGTGGGCGAACGCGCTCGCGGCCGTCCGCGACGAGACTCCGAGCTTGCCGAAGATGTTCTGCAGGTGCCGGGCGACGGTGTGCTCGCTCAGGAACAGCGTCGCGGCGATCTGGCGGTTGCTGCGGCCGGTCGCCACCAGGCGGAGCACCTCGACCTCGCGGTCGCTGAGGCCGTGCCGGTCGTCCGGCGCGAGCGCGGCGAGCTCCGGTCGTGCGCCGAGTGCCGTGAACGTCTCCAGTGCCGCTTGCAGTTCCAGGGCGCAGGACTCGGGGTCGCCCAGCGAGGCGCACGCCCGTGCGATCAGCACCCGGCTGCGGGCAGCGTCGTGCGGCGCCTCGATCTGGTGCCAGGTCTGCCACGCCCGGCGTGCCTCGGTCAGCGCGGCCTCGAAGTCGCCCGTCGCCAACGCCAACGCCGCGCGGGCGTGCCAGAACATCGCGTTGATGGCCTCGTTCTCCTGCTGCTGAGCGATCTCGCGGAGGTCGCGGCACGCACCGGCAGCCGCGTCGAGGTCGCCTGCGGCCAGCATGATCTCGACGTAAGCCGGCAGGAGTGCGACGCGCGGCAGCCCGCGGGTCGTCTCCGCCACGGCCCTGCGGACCATCGCGGCCGCGACGTCGGGTTTCCCCTGCGCCAGCCGCAAGAGCGCGTGCCCGGGTTGCGGTTCCCTGCCCAGGGAACTGGCCCGGCGGTACGACTCCTCGGCCGCGCCGAACTCCCCGCGCAGGCGGTGCACCTCACCTTCGCGATAAGCCGCGTCACCTCGCGCCCGCTCGTTCAGGGCACCCCGAGTCAGCTCCTCGCCCACCCGGCCGAGCTCCACGAGCGCCTCGTCCCACGCTCCGCACACCGTCATGACCTCGGCGCGGTGCACCAGACAGACACCCTTGTGCGCCACCATGTTCGGCTGCCGCGCGCACCACCGGGTGAGCGCGGCCGTCCATTCCCTGACCCGGCGCAGCTGGTAGACCTCGCGGCAGAAGGAGATCGTGTTGCAGTAGACGATGCCGGCGACGATCGGCGAGAGTTCGCCCGTGGTGACGGCGACCATCGTCTCGTCGATCAACCGCAGGCCGTCCGGTGCGCGCCCGGCCCGGACGAGCGAATGCCCCTGTTCCATCATGCCCAGCGCGACCAGGTCGTCGTCACCGAAGCGCTCCCCCACCTCGATGATCTCGGCGGCCACCGCGCCCGCCGCTGCGGCCTCGCCGTTGATCAGGTGGTTCAGCATGTCCGTGATCAGCACGTAGCCGCGTTCGGCCACGTCGCGCTGCTCTCGTTCGAGCAGGCGCCGTGCCCGGCCGAACCAGCCCAGTGCGGGCGCCAGCTGCCCGTGGAACAGCAGGCTGTGGCCGATCCAGAACGCGCACCGCAGCGCCCGCATCGGCGCACCGGCCCGCAGGTGGGCCTGATGTGCCTGTTCCAGCGCGTTCACGTACTCGTCGTCGCGGCCGAGCATGTAGGCGGTCTGGGCGAACAGCTCCAGGTCCGCCGCGTCCAGGGGTCCTCCGGTGAACGCGGCGTAGGCGTCCCGCCAGTTCGCCTCGGCGAAGCACCGGCGTCCGAGCTCGAGGTCAGGTTCCACGACCACCTCCGACCGCCGCGTCATCCTGGCACAGGTCACGCCTTTCAGCCGGGTGAAACGACACGGCAGGGCGAACCAGACAAAACGCCCCGATACATCGGATCTCTGGTACTGCAACTCACGTCAACGGCCCCAGATTCGGCATGTTGGCGCATTGACCCATCGGAGCAGTACTGCTTGTGTGGCCCCGAGCACAGGGGGTCACATGACGACCAGCAGACGGCAGTTCTTCGGTCAGGCGGCCGCGGTCTCGGCCGGAGTCGCGTTGACGTCGCCGGCCGTGGAGGCGATCGCGGCGGTCGACGCACCGGCTCCCGGTGTTGTCGAGGTGGCGTTCAGGGTCAACGGCGAGCGGCAGAAGCTCAGCATCGATCCTCGGGTCACGCTGCTCGACGCGCTCAGGGAACGCCTCCAGCTCACCGGCACGAAGAAGGGCTGCGACCGCGGACAGTGCGGCGCGTGCACGGTCCACGTCGACGACCGGCGCGTGCTGTCGTGCCTCACGCTGGCGGCGACGTTGCAGGGCAAGGAAGTCACCACGATCGAGGGCATCGCCGACGGCGACGACCTGCACCCGGTGCAGCGGGCGTTCATCGACCACGACGGCTTCCAGTGCGGGTTCTGCACGTCCGGGCAGATCATGTCGGCGGTCAAGGTGGTCGAGGAACGCGAGGTGCGCACCGACGACCAGATCCGGGAAGCCATGTCCGGCAACATCTGCCGCTGCGGCGCCTACCCGAACATCCTCGACGCGATCAAGCAGGCCAAGGGCGGTGAACGCTGATGCGCGCGTTCGACTACGCCACCCCGTCGTCCGTCACCGACGCGTTGAAGCTCGCCAGGCCGGGGTCCGCGTTCCTGGCCGGCGGCACGACGCTGGTCGACCTGATGAAGCTCGACGTCCTGACGCCGGACCGGGTGATCGACGTCAACGGCCTGCCGCTCAAGGGCATTCGGCTGCACGCCGGCGCGTTGCGGATCGGGGCGCTGGAGCGGATGAGCGACGTGGCCGCGCATCCCGTCGTCACCGCCACCCACCCGATGATCTCGAAAGCACTGCTGCTCAGCGCGTCCGGCCAGCTGCGGAACATGGCGAGCATCGGCGGCAACCTGATGCAGCGCACCCGATGCGACTACTTCCGCGACGTCACGTCGGCCTGCAACAAGCGACTGCCCGGCAGCGGCTGTCCCGCACTGACCGGGATCAACCGCGGCCACGCCATCCTCGGCACGAGCGACTCCTGCGTCGCGACCCACGCCAGCGACGTCGCGGTCGCGTTCGTCGCGCTGGAGGCCCAGGTGGTGCTGCGCGGCAAGGACGGCGACCGGACCGTGCCGCTCGAGGACTTCTACCGCCTGCCCGGCAGCACACCGGAACGCGAGAACGTGCTCGGGCCCGGTGAGCTGATCGCCGAGGTCGTCGTGCCCGTGCTGCCCTGGGCCAGGCACTCGACCTACCTCAAGATCCGCGACCGGCAGTCCTACGAGTTCGCGCTCACGTCCGTCGCGGCCGCGGTCAACCTCAAACGCGGTGTGGTCCAGGACGTCCGGCTCGCCGCGGGCGGTGTCGGCACGAAACCGTGGAGGTTACGGGCGGTCGAGGAAGCGTTGCAGGGCAACGTGGCCGTCGAACGAACCTTCGCCGACGCCGCCGAGTCCGCTGTGGACGGAGTACGGACGTTGCCGCACAACGCGTTCAAGACCAGTCTGTTGAAGCGCACGATCGTCCGCGCCCTGCTCGACGCGGCAGGTGTGCGATGATCGGGCGCTCGGTCGACCGGGTCGACGGCCGCATCAAGGTCACCGGCGCGGCACCGTACGCCGCCGACACCAAGATTCCCGGTGTCGCCTACGGCTACCTGGTCACGAGCACCATCGGCCGCGGCCAGGTCACCGCGATGGACACCGCAGCGGCAATGGCTTCCCCCGGCGTGCTGGCTGTGTACACGCCGTTCAACCCGCTCAAGCTGTTCGCGTACGTCCAGGAGCAGAGCGACGAGCGCTTCCCGCCGTTGCAGGACAAGGAGGTGCGGTTCTTCGGGCAGGCCATCGGGTTCGTCGTCGCGGAGACCTTCGAACAGGCCCGCGACGCCGCCGGGCTGGTCACCGCGACCTACCAGCACCAGCCGCCGGTCACCGAGTTTCCCGGCCGGACCGTCCAGAAATTCGAGGAGGTCGAAGAAGTCGTCGGCGCCCAGACGTTGGGCGACATCACGTTCACGGCGACCTACACGACTCCGTTCCAGCACCACTGCGCCATGGAACCGCACGCGACGGTGTTTTTTAACGGTGTCGCAGGGCGCGCTTCTGGTGCAGCGCAGGCTGTCCGAGACGTTGGGCCTGGATCCGGCGAAGATCCACGTGCTCA
>NZ_QFWW01000017.1:0-12228 GCF_003265345.1 Lentzea terrae
AGCGGCTTGGCCGCTGAGCGGGCCGTCGAGGTTTCCGGCCTCACGCCTGCCGGGGATGAACCTCCGCATTGCCGCTGAGCCCCGTCTGGAAGTGGGCGGCCAGCTCCTCGCGGAACTCGTCGATGTCACCGTCCAGCGCGACCGCGGCCAGCCTCTCGTGCTCGACGGCCAGCTCGCGCGGGTCGGTGTAGGTCTGGTGATCGACGCTGAGGTAGAGCCGCAGCTTGGTCTCCCAGCCGTTCCACAGGTTCTGCAGGGCACCGCTACCGGAGAGGTCGTAGAACAGCCGGTGGAAGCCGAGGTGCGCGTCGACGCTGCCCGGAATGTCGTTCTTGTCCAAGGCTGCGCGGAGGTCATCGACAGTCTGCAGCAACGCCGCCCGCTTGGGACCACGCAGCACGTCGATCGCGAGCTCGGCCGCGTACGGCTCGACGAGCAGGCGGATCGCGTCGATCTCGGCGACGTCCTGGGCGCTCACCTCCGCGACGAACGCCCCGCGGTAGGGGATCTTGACGATGAGCCCCTCTTCCTCCAGCTTGGTCAGCGCCTCGCGCAGCGGGGACCGGCTGATCCCCAGGTCCGCGGCGATGTGCGCCTCACGCAGCTGCCCGCCAGGAGGCACGCTTCCGTCGAGAATGGCAGCTCGCAGCACGCGGTAGACGCCTTCCGGCGTCGTCGTGCGGTCTTCCTGCCACTTGAACTTGGTGTCCACTCCCCCAGCCTCCCTTTGTCTTTTGTCGACTATAGCGGCGCGGCAGCGGGGTGAACGGGAAGACGCCCATGTGTCCGGCCGGCCGGCCGTGGGAAGTGAGCTCCTGGAACTCATGCCGGGTGCGCCGCTGCGTCAGTTCCCCGTGGGGATGGCGATGTACTTGTACTCCAGGAAGCCGTCCATGCCGGCCCGTCCGCCTTCCCGGCCGAGGCCGGACTGCTTCACACCGCCGAACGGCGCGGCGGGGTTGGAGACGAGACCGGTGTTGAGGCCGACCATGCCGCTCTCCAGCCGCTCGCTCACGCGCAGCGCGCGGTCGAGATCGCGGGTGAACACGTAGCTGACGAGACCCCAGTCGGTGGCGTTGGCGGCGGCGACGACCTCGTCCTCGTCGTCGAAGGTGCGCAACGCCGCCACCGGGCCGAAGACCTCCGTCCGCGTGATGGCGGCCTCGGCGGTGACTCCGGTCAGCACGGTCGGCGGGTAGAAGCAGCCGGGGCCGTCCGGCAGTTCGCCACCGGTGACCAGCTTGGCGCCGTGTTGCACGGCGTCGAGCACGAGCTGGTGGACCTTGCCGCGGCCCGTGTCGTCGATGAGGGGGCCGACGTCGATGCCCGGTTCGGTGCCCGCGCCGACGGTGAGGGCTTCCATGCGGTCAGCCAGGCGCGCGGAGAACTCCTCCGCGAGCGAGCTGTGCACGAAGATCCGGTTGGCGGCGGTGCACGCCTCGCCCATGTTGCGCATCTTCGCTTGCATCGTGCCTTCGAGCGCGACGTCCAGGTCGGCGTCCTCGAAGACGATGACGGGAGCGTTGCCGCCCAGTTCCATGGATGCGCGCACCACCGTGTCGGCGCACTGGGCCAGCAGGATCTTGCCGACCTGGGTGGAACCGGTGAAGGAGAGCTTGCGGATCTGCCCGCCGCGCAGCAGAGGCTCGACGACGCCTGCCGCGTCCGAGGTGACGACCACGTTGAGCACGCCGTCGGGCAGCCCGGCCTCGGTGAGGATCGCGGCGAGGGCGAGGGTCGACAGCGGCGTCTGCGGAGCCGGCTTGAGAACCATGGTGCAGCCGGCGGCGACCGCGGGACCGATCTTGCGGGTGCCCATGGCCAGTGGGAAGTTCCACGGCGTGATCAGCAGGCAGGGACCGACGGGCTGACGCAGCACCATCAGGCGATTCTTGCCGTCCGGGGCGGTCGTCATGCCTCCGTCGACGCGGACGGCCTCCTCGGAGAACCAGCGGAAGAACTCGGCGGCGTAGGCGACCTCACCGCGTGCCTGGTCGAGAGGTTTGCCCATCTCGAGGGTCATCAGCAGGGCGAGTTCCTCGGTGCGGGACACGATGATGTCGTAGGCACGGCGAAGGATCTCGCTGCGGACGCGGGGCGGGGTCGCGGCCCAGCTCGGCTGGGCCGCGACCGCCGCTTCGACGGCGCGCCTGCCGTCGGCGGGAGAGGCGTCGGCGACCAGGCACAGCTCTTCGCCGGTGGCCGGGTCGTCGACGGCCATGGTGCGGCCGGACTCCGCGTCCTGCCAGGCACCGGCGATGAACAGCTGCTTGGGGACGTCCTTGATCACAGTCGGGCTCATGTCGGTTCCTCGGAGTTCGGCGTCAGCGGAGTTGGGAGACGACCTCGTCGAGGGGCACGGCGAGCGCCTGCTCGACGTTGCTCCAGTCGTCTTTGGCGTGGGCCAGGAGGTAGTCGCGCCGTTGTGGGACACGCTGCGCGCGCCAGTTCGTGATCAGCGCGCGCAGCGTGAGTCGGGCCAGCGCGGCAACGGGCAGAAGTGCGAGTTCCGAGTCCCTGACCGGCCGGACGCGCTCGTAGCCCCGCAGGAAGGCGCAGGCGTCCTGCCAGGGGTTCTCCTGGCCGCGGCCGAGCAGGTTGGCCATGGGCACGGCGGGGTCGAAGATCAGGGCGCTGCGCACCGTGTCACCGAAGTCGATGACGCCGGTCACGAACGGCTCGCCGTGCGGGTCGACGACCACGTTGTACGGGCTGTAGTCCCCGTGGATCACCTGTGTTTCCAGGCCGTCCAGGCGCGGTACGACGACCTCGCCGAACAGCCGGGAGACGTCCCCTGCCAGCCGGCGGTGGGCGGCGTCCGGCGTGTGCGTGACCAGCCCGGTCAGGTGGTGGAACTGCTTGATGTCCCACGCCAGCCCCCGCCCGTCGGCGGGGTGTGCGAATCCTGCGAGTGCCACGTCGACGCGGCCCAGCATCTCGCCCGCCCCGGCGAGCTGCCGCGCGTCCCGGTTCGCCCCGGCCCAGACCGGGCCGCTGACGAAGCCGAACACCCGCAGGATTCGCATTCCGCGGTCGTCCCGGCCGACGACCACGTTGTCGTTCCCGTCGACGGTCAGCCGCACGCGCTGGACCGGCAACGCGGGAGCGGTGTCCTCCAGAAACCGCATCGCGGCGGTCTGCAGGTCGACGACGCTCTCGTCCTCGCCCGGCGGCGACACCTTCACGAGGTGGTCACCGGAGCCGGTCGTGAGCCGGAACGTGTCGTCCTTTTCCGTCGCGAGCCGCTCGAGCCGCCCGCGCAGCCGGTAGTGCTGCTCGAGGAGCCTCTCCACCAACGCCACGTCGACGGGCTCGTGCGCCGCCGCCAGTCCGCTTTCGACCATGAGGCGCCTGCCGGGGCCCGCCAGCGGTGAGATGGTCACGGTGCGTCCCTTCGGTCAGCCGCTACAGCCGGTCCTGCGCGACCTGGGCGAAGGTCTCCAGGAACCGGGTCACGTCGGCGGAGGTGAAGGCCAGCGGAGGGCGGATCTTCAGCACGTTCGCGCCGGGCGCGGAACCGCTGATGAGCACCCGCCGGTCACGCAGATCGTTGATGATGTCCTCGGCGAGCGCGCGGTCGGGTTCGCGAGTCTCGCGGTCCTTCACGAGCTCGACGCCGACGTAGAGGCCGCTCCCGCGGACTTCGGCGACGTACGGCGACTCCCGCGTGATCTCCTCGAGCCCGGCGCGCAGAGCCGTGCCGTTTTCGAGGACGCGCTGCTGCACGTTCTCCTGCTCGAAGACGTCCAGCACCGCGGCCGCCGCCGCCACCGGGATCGAGCTGCCGCCGAAGGTGTTGAAGTAGCGGACGTTGCGCCCGAACTCGTCGGAGACCTCGGGGCGGAACACCACACCGGAGACCGGCAGCCCGTTGCCCATCGGCTTGCCCATGGTCACGATGTCCGGCACCGCGCCGTGGCGCGCGAAGCCCCACATGGACTCCCCGAGCCTGGCGAACCCGGACTGCACCTCGTCGGCGATGTAGACGCCGCCGGCCGCGTGCACCTCCTCGACCATCGCCTTCAGGTAGCCGACCGGGTCGGTGAAGATCCCGTCGCTGCTGTATGCGCCGTCCGTGACCAAGGCAGCGAGCCGGTAACCGTGACGCTCCAGGTCGTCGATCGCGCCACGCACCTGCGCACGCATGTGGTCGGCCAGCGTCGACCCCGGCGCGACGAGGCGCGGGTCGGGCGGGTCGATCAGCCTGACGTTCGGCCCGAGCGGCGATCCCGCGCCCAGGGTCGGCGAGAAGCTCGCGACCTCACGCGTGATGCCGTGGTAGGCCCAGCGGGTCACGATGATGCCCTCAGCGCCGGTGTGGAACCTGGCCACGCGCATCGCGAGGTCGTTGGCCTCCGAGCCGCTGCACGCCACGCTCAGCTTCGACAACTCCGCGGGAAAGGTCGCGAGCAGTCGTTCCGCGTAGTCCACGAGCGAGTCCTGGACGTAGCGCGTGTTGATGTTGACCGCCGACATCTGCCGGGTGACGGCCTCCACCACGTGCGGGTGCGCGTGCCCGACGCACGGGACGTTGTTGTAGGCGTCGAGGTAGTCGTTGCCGTCGCGATCGATCAGGTGAGCGCCGTGGCCGGAGACGAACTCGACCGGCGTGCGGTAGATGAGGGTGTAGCCGGGTCCCAGCACCTCGGTCCGGCGCCGGATCGTGTCCTGGAGACGGTCGGGAAGCGTGTCCAGCACGGCCGGGTCGAAGCGGTTCGGGTAGTTGGCGATCGCCCGGCTCAGTGTCGAAGTCATCGGCCGTCACTTTCCGTCTGGTTCCGCCGGAGTCTCCTCCGCTGGTGATCTCACCGTACCATTTTTCGTTCCAGTTCCAAACTGAAACTTTTTAGGCGTGGGTCGTCCCCCGGAGAGGGACGAGGTCACAGCCGGCTCAGAACGCGGGCGCGGGCTGCTGCTCCGCACGTGGCGCTTGACGACGTGCGTCGAGCAGGGCCTCGCGCAACCGAGCCTGAGCCAGCGTCAGGCACGAGTACACCGCGCCACGCGCGGTCGACAGCCCGAGCACCTGCGTGGCGACCGTGAGTCGCGGAACGGCAGGAAGACGCTCCTCAAGGCGTTTGCGCACCTCGGGCAGGGCTTCCTCGACCAACGTGCGCAGCCTGCCCACGAAGAAGATCGACTCCGGGTCCAGGGTCACGACGACCGTGGTCACCGCCGTCACCAGCGCCGTGGTGAACGCCTCCACCACCGCCGCGCGCACCTCGTCGTGATGCGTCTCGACCCAGAGGTCGTCGATGCGCTCCAGCCCCAGCCCCTGCTCACGCGCGAACGCGAGCAGGCCTCCCGTGCTCAGCAGCCCTTCGAGAGGTTTGTCGCGCACTCCGGAGAAGAGCACGCCGACGTCACCGAACGAGGGAGTGCTCCCGCGGGCGAGCTCGTGATCGGTGCAGCAGGCGAAGTTGAGCATGCTGCTGACACTGAAGAGCGCGGCGTTCCTGATCGTGACGTCGTCGGCGAGGATGCCCAGCAAGGACGCGTTCGCGTCGCTGTCGAGCAGCACCGGCGCGCCGACCAGGTCCGCCAGCGCGCGTTGCAGGCGGGAGCCGGCGAGGTAGGTCATCGACTCCGCCGGGCCGAAGATCTCGCCACCGTCGCGGACCCGGCCGGGCACGGCCACGACGACCTGGCGCAGCGGCCCTTCCGCGGGCTGGCTGGCGCCGGCGATCAGGCCGGCCAGCCAGGCGGCGGCCTTGCCGACGTCGTCGTGGTTCGCGGTGGGCACGATCACGTGCTGGATCTCGCGTCCCCTGAGGTCGGTCGCGAGCACACCGGTGGTCTGCGCACCGAAGCTCACGCCGACGACGTGCCCGGTGGTGCCGGGGATGTCCAGGTAGGTGGACGGCCGCCCACGACCGGCGATCGCGTCGACCCCGCGGTCCACGACGAAACCGTCGGCCCGCAACTCCTCCACCGCCCTCGACACCGTGGCCTTGCTCAGACCCGTCAGCTCGATGAGCGTGTTCCGCGTCAAGGGCGCCTGGGCGAGAACGACGTCGAGGACCGATGCTTTGTTGTAGTCGCGCGTAGTCGGGTTGATCGTCACACCACCACCATACCAAAGGTTTCAGTTTGGAACTGGAACAAATGGTGATAGGGTCTGCCACCGCAAAGAACTCCGACGAGCAGGGCGGATGTCGCCTTGGGAGCACGTCGACGCCGGCCGGTCGCAATGGCAGGAGAACAGCGATGAAGTTCGTCCCCTACTGGCTCGACACCTCCCCGCAGGGACCGGACAGGTCGGGCACCGAGATCGGCGGCCGGGTCGACGTGGCGATCGTGGGCGCCGGGCTGACCGGCCTGTCCGCAGCGCTCCACCTGGCTCGCAAGGGCGCCAACGTGCAGGTCTTCGAGCAGGAAACGGTCGGGTGGGGCGCGTCAGGCCGCAACGGCGGCATGGCCACCGGGGGTCTGGGCATCGGTTTCCGCGACGCCGTCGCCCGGTACGGACTCGAGACGGCGGCCAAGTACATCGCGGTGTACGGCGAGGCCATCGACACCATCGAGAAGATCGTCGCCGACGAGGGCATCGACTGCCATTTCGCCCGCACGGGCAAGATGGTCCTGGCTGCCAAGCCCGCTCACTTCGACGGCCTGCGCAAGACCGACGAGCTGATGAGGAGCCTGGGCTACGAGACCCGCCTGGTACCGCCGAGCGAGCTCCGTTCCGAGATCGGCTCGAAGATCTACCACGGCGCGATGGTCGACAAGCACAGCGCGGGCCTGCACGTCGGCAAGTTCACCAGGGGCCTCGCCGAGGCGGCCGTGCGGGCAGGCGCCCGGATCCACGAGAAGGCCCCGGTCCAGCAGATCCGTCGGCTGGGCGGCACCCGGCACGAGCTGGTCACGCCCCGCGGCACCGTCGTGGCCGACCAGGTCCTCGTGGCGACCAGCGGCTACACCGGCAGGCCGTTCCGCTGGCTCCAGGTCAGGATCGCGCCGGTCGGCAGCTTCATCATCGTGACCGAGCCGCTGGGCGAGGACGTCTGCGACGAGCTGCTCCCCCGCCGCCGGATGGCCTCGACGTCCAAGAACCTGCTGCACTACTTCCGAATCACCCCGGACCACCGGTTGCTGTTCGGCGGGCGGGCCCGGTTCGCCATGTCCAGCCCGCAGTCGGACGTGAAGAGCGGCCGGATCCTCGAGAAGGTGATGGTCGAGGTCTTCCCGCAACTGGCCGGCACGCACGTCGACTACTGCTGGGGTGGCCTGGTCGACATGAGCATGGACCGGATGGTGCACGCGGGCGAGCACGACGGGCTGTACTACTCGGCCGGCTACTCCGGCCACGGCGTGCAGATGGCCACGCACATGGGCAAGCAGATGGCCGAGTACCTGAACGGCACGACGACCGCAAACCCGTGGCGCGACTTGGCTTTCCGGCGGATCCCCGGCCACTTCGGACCGCCCTGGTTCCTCCCCTTCGCGGGCGCGTACTACAAGTTCAAGGACTACCTCAGGTGACAGCGCTGACCGGGATGTCGGGACGATGACGCCTCTGGAGCGGCTGCTGAACGAGATCGCGCCGGGGATGCGCCTGGAGACCGGTGCCGGCGGCACCGCGGCCTACTCCTACGACGCCTCCAACTACCGCGTGCCACCGCTCGCCGTGGCCTTCCCCAGGTCCACTGAGGACGTTCGCGCGGTGCTGCGGGCCTGCCGCGAGCTCGATGTCCCGGTGACCGCACGGGGCGGCGGCACGAGCATGGCGGGCAACGCCGTCGGTCCCGGTGTGGTGCTCGACTTCTCCCGGCACCTGAACCAGGTGCTCGACGTCGACGTGAACTCCCGCACCGCGCGCGTGCAGGCCGGGATCGTTCTCGACGATCTGCGCGACGCGGTCGCACCGCACGGCCTCACCTTCGGCCCCGACCCGTCCTCGCACAGCCGCTGCACCATCGGCGGCATGATCGGCAACGACGCCTGCGGCAACCGGTCAGTGCGGCACGGGCGCACCAGCAGTCACGTCGAGTCGCTGGAGATCGTCACCGCCGACGGTGTGCACGCCGTCGCCGACCGCACCGGGTTGCGCGCCGCGGACCCCGCCGACGAAGCGCGGGTCGCCGAGCTCGCCACGCAGGTGCGTCGACTGATCACGGACAACCTCGCGCCGATCCGCACCGAACTGGGCCGCATCCCCCGCCAGGTCTCCGGCTACCAGCTGCACCACCTCCTGCCGGAGAACGGTTTCGACCTCGCCCGCGCCCTTGTCGGCACCGAGGGCACGTGCGCCGTGGTCGTCGCGGCGACCGTCCGCCTGGTCACCATCGCGCCGGCATCGGCGCTGCTCGTGCTGGGCTACGACGACGTCGTGGACGCCGCCGAGGACGTACCGGAGATCCTCCCCTGGTCCCCCACCGCCGTGGAGGGCATGGACGAGGCAATCGTCGCCACGATGCGAGCGCGCCGCGGCCCCGAGTCGGTCACCGGTCTGCCCAGTGGACGAGCGTGGCTCTACGTGGAGCTCGACGGCGAGAACGAGACGGACGTCCAGGTGCGCGCGGGCGAGCTGCTCGACACGCTCAAGGCCCTCGGCCGGATGCGCGACGGGCGGGTGATCGACACGGAGGCGCAGCGGAGGTCGCTCTGGCGGGTCCGCGAGGACGGCGCCGGGCTGGCCGCCCGGCTGGTCGACGGCGGCGAGTCGTGGCCGGGCTGGGAGGACGCGGCGGTCGCGCCCGAGCGGCTCCCCGGCTACCTGCGGGACTTCCGGGCACTGCTCTCCGGACACCGGCTCACCGGTGTCCTCTACGGACACTTCGGCGCCGGGTGCGTGCACGTCCGCATCGACTTCGACTTCGCCACGGACACCGGCCGGGCGGCTGCCCGCCGGTTCCTGCGCGAGGCGGCGGAGCTCGTCGTGCGGCACGGCGGCACGTTGTCCGGCGAGCACGGCGACGGACGGGCCCGCGGCGAGCTCCTGGAGATCATGTACAGCCCGCGGGTCCTCACCGCGTTCGCCGGTTTCAAACAGATCTTCGACCCGGACGGCGTGCTGAACCCCGGCGTGATCGTGGCACCCGCCGCGCTGGACGCCGATCTCGCGCTGGACGTGCCGCAACCGGACGGCCGGCCCACTCTGTTCACGTTCCCGCACGACGACGACGGCTTCGCGGGCGCCGCCCGGCGGTGCGTCGGCGTCGGCCGCTGCCGCAGCCACACCGGCGGCGTCATGTGCCCCAGCTACCGCGCCACCGGCGAGGAGAACCACTCCACCCGCGGCCGCGCCCGGCTGCTGCAGGAGATGCTGCGCGGTGAGACCGTCCGCGACGGATGGCGGTCGACGGAGGTTCGCGACGCATTGGACCTGTGCCTGTCCTGCAAGGCGTGCTCCACCGACTGCCCCGTCGGCGTGGACATGGCCACCTACAAAGCGGAGTTCCTGCATCAGCACTACCGCGGCCGGCTCCGGCCGCGGTCCCACTACTCGCTCGGCTGGCTGCCGCTCACCTCGGTGCTCGCCGGATACGTCGCGCGACCCCTCAACGCCGTGCTGGGCGGACCGCTCGGCAAGCTCGCCGCCAAGCTGGGCGGCATCACCACGCGCCGGACGATCCCCTCCTTCGCGTCGCGCCGTGCGTTGCGCAAAGTCCTGCGCCACAAGGCCGGCAAGCCCGCGGTCCTGCTGTTCGTCGACAGCTTCACCAGGGCCTTCCGCCCCCAGGTCGCCGCCGCCACCTCCCGCGTGCTCGACGCCGCGGGCCTCCCGTGCGAACCGGCCGGCGGGTTGTGCTGCGGTCTGACGTGGGTCAGCACCGGCCAGTTGTCGGTCGCACGCAGGGTGATGGCGAGGACGGTGGCACGGTTGGATCGCGGACGCCATCGCGACCTGCCGATCGTCGTGGCCGAACCCAGTTGCGCGGCGGCGTTGAAACGGGACGTGCCCGAACTGCTGGGCACCGACGCCGCCCGCCGGGTCGCCGCCCGCGTGCACACCCTCACCGGCGCACTCACCGATCTGTCCACTTCGGACTGGCGTGCGGACGTGCCGGACTCGGTGATGCTGCAGACGCACTGCCACGAGTACGCGACGTTCGGCGCCCGGCGCCCGCGGGACCTGCTGCGCAGGCTCGGCGTGCGGAAGGTGACCGAAGCGGAGGGCTGCTGCGGGCTCGCCGGCAACTTCGGCTTCGAGGCCGAGCACTACGACACGTCGATGGCCGTGGCGGACCTGTCGCTGCGGCCGCGTCTCGACGAGGAACCCGATGCCGTCGTCGTCGCCGACGGCTTCAGCTGCGCGACCCAGATCGACCACCTGGCCGGCGGCCTGGGTGTCCGCGCCCTGCACCTTGCCGAGCTGCTCGACCCGGGAGAAGAAGCCTGACAACGAAAAGCCGCGCCCCTCTGCGGGGCGCGGCTTTTCGGGTTGGGCATCGGTGCTGTACGAGCCCTGCGGTGACATGCGGGTTGTCGAACGGGGGCACGGCATGATCGTCCCGCTCCGGGAGGCCCCGTCGCCGGGGCCTCCCCGATCAGTCGCGACTCAGATACCGAGCAGTGGCGGCACCTGAGACAGGGCGGTGACCTCGTGGTAGTCGTAGCCGGGGGTGCTCGGCTCGAACCCGCGGTTGACGTGGACCTTGTGCGTGACACCCAGGTCGTTGCAGACCATCAGGTCGTAGCGCGGGCTGGCGGAGACGTGCAGGACGTCCTTGGGCCCGCACCCGAGCTGGTTGAACATGTACTCGAACGCCTGGTACCGGGGCTTGTAGGCCTGGGCCTGCTCAGCGGTGAAGACGGCGTGGAACGGCGCGCCCAGCTTCTCCACGTTGCTCATCACCTGGCTGTCGTCCGCGTTGCTCAGGATGACGAGGGGATAGCGGGACGCCAGAGCGCGCAGCGCCTCGGGCACCTCGGGGTACGGGCCCCACGTCGGCAGCGCGTCCACGATCGCCTGGCCGTCAGCCTCCCGGTACGGCAGGCCGAAGCGCGCCAGGGTCTTTCGCAGCGAATCGTGCATCACGGCGTGAAAGGGCTTCCACGGGCCCAGCACTTCGTCAAGACGCTGCCACTGGAAGCTTTTCATGAAGTCGTCCATCTGATCAGCCGGCACGACGTCCGCGAGCCGTTGGCGCGTCATGGCCGCGAGCTGCCAGCGGATCAACGTCCCGTGCATGTCGAACGTGATGAATTTCGGCTCGAAGTCGATCATTCGCGTTTCTCTCTTTCTTGACCGGCCGCTCAACGAGGAAAGTTGCACAGGCGTCACCGCACACAAAAAGTGCACGACAGCTTCACAACCCGTGACCAATATCGTCTGCGTGGCGTGACGGGCCGGTCGGCGCGGGCGGCGCTTCCGCCTCCAGTAGACCTGTGACCGGCTGCTGACCACAGCATACCACTCTTTGTTCCAGTTCCAACCTGAAACTTTTCCTGTCTGAGGCGTTGACAGTCTGTAGCAGGCCGCCTAGCGTCAGGTCACCCCATCCACCCGACTGGAAGGGTGACCATGAACACCGAGACCGTTCATCCCAAAACGTTCTGACAACCAGATAGCCGATCGACCACCAATTCGATCACCTCGGTTACCGACGGTTTTCCGGACGATTTTCCGCGCCCAGCCGCGGAGAGCTCGCCACCCACCGCCGTGGCACACGGCGCACCCATGCGCACAATTCTTCTCTCTTGCTGAAGGAGCGGCCGAAAATGCGAGTCAAAAAAGCCTTGTGCGCTGTGCTTGGCGCGACGTCCCTGACACTCGCGCTGGTCGCGTGCGGGTCGGTCGACGCCACCCAGCCCGCCGCCGGCTCGGACCAGCTGGTCGAGCACACCGACGACATCTCGGCGGGCGTGCAGCCGGATCCGGCGGCGGTGAAGCTGTTGCCCGAGGCGGTGAAGGCCAAGGGCCGGATCTCGGTGGCGATGGACCTGTCCAGTCCACCGACCACGTTCATGGCGACGGACAACAAGACGCCGATCGGCTTCAACCCGGACATGGCGCGACTCATCGCGGCCAAGCTCGGGGTGAAGCTGCAGATCGACAACGTCAAGTTCGACACCATCATCCCCGGCCTGCAGGGCAACAGGTTCGACTTCACCGCGACCACCATGGGCGCCACCGAGGAACGCCTCAAGGTGCTCGACATGGTCAACTACTTCCAGAACGGCACCGGTGTCGCGGTGCCCAAGGGCAACCCGCAGAAGCTGGCTGTCCACGAACTGTGCGGCCGCCGCGTCGGCGTGCAGTCCGGCACCACGGCGGAGATCAAG
>NZ_QFWW01000017.1:12328-13998 GCF_003265345.1 Lentzea terrae
GCAGCTCAACGAGAAGGACTGCACCAGCAAGGGCAAGCCGGCCATCACCGGAGTCACTTTGCCGAGCGTCAACGACTCGCTGACCCAGCTCTCCTCCAAGCGCCTCGACGCCGTGATGTACGACTTCACCTCGCTGTCGTGGACGGCCAAGCGGCAGCCGAACGTACTGGAAGTGCTGCCAGAAAGGGTGGTCACGGCGAAGGTGAACGTGGCGCTGCCCAAGGGTTCCGCGCTGACCCCGGCGATCCAGGCGGCGATCCAGTCCATCATCGACAGTCCCAAGTACGCCGAAGCACTTGATCGCTGGGGCTTCCAGAGCCTCGGCATCGAGACCGCGGCGATGGCCGTACCCCTGCAGTGATGGCGACGAAGACGACCAGGAGTCATCCGATGCAAGAACTCCCGGCCGAACACAAGAAGCGGATCACGCCGAAACGTCCGCGCGACTACCTCAGCTGGGCAGTCGCGCTCGCGATCGTCGCCGCCCTGGTCTACACGACGGTGACCAACGAGAACTACGGCTGGCCGGTGGTGTTCAGCTACTTCACCACCGAGTCCATCCTGGACGGTCTGGTACTCACCCTGGTCCTGACGGTGGTCAGCATGGGACTGGGCGTGCTGCTCGGGTTGCTGCTCGCGATCATGCGGATGTCGCACCAGACACCGATCTCCGGCCTGGCCACGCTCTACATCACGTTCTTCCGCGGCACACCGGTACTCGTACAGCTGATCTTCTGGTTCAACATCGCCGCGCTCTACCCCAACGTCTCCATCGGCATCCCCTTCACCGACATCTCCACCCCGGTGGACGTGAACGCAGTCATGACCCCGCTGACCGCGGCCATCGTCGGCCTGACACTCAACGAAGCCGCCTACATGGCGGAAATCATCCGCGGCGGCTTCGCCTCGGTGAACCGCGGCCAGCACGAAGCAGCGGACTCGCTCGGCATGACCGGCTTCACCAGGCTCCGCCACGTGATCATCCCGCAGACCATGCCCGCGATCATCCCCGCCACCGGCAACCAGGTCATCGGCATGCTCAAAGGCACCTCCCTGGTCAGCGTCCTCGGCGTCGCCGAACTGCTCAACAGCGCACAGTCCATCTACGCCCGCACCTACCAGACCATTCCGCTGCTGATCGTGGCCAGTCTCTGGTACCTGATCATGACGATGGCGCTGAGCGTGCCCCAGTCCATGATCGAACGCCGCTTCTCCCGCTCCACCCGCCGGCAGGCCGCAGTCGCCACCGCGACAAAGGAGTCGCTGCTGTGAAAGCCGACGGAACGATCGTGGCACGCAAGCTGCACAAGAGCTTCGGACATCACGAGGTCCTGCGCGGGATCGACCTGTCCGTGGCGGCGGGCGAGATCTCCTGCATCATCGGCCCCAGCGGATCCGGCAAGTCGACACTGCTGCGCTGTATCAACGGATTGGAAACCGTCGACCGCGGCGTGCTGCGGGTCAACGGCGAGGACTTCGGCTACGTCGAGAAGGACAACGCCTACCACGCCGTCTCCCCACAACGACTCGCCCAGCAACGCTCCCGCATCGGCATGGTCTTCCAACAGTTCAACCTCTTCCCCAACATGACCGCCGAGGACAACGTCATGTCCGGGCCCGTGCTGGTCAAGAAGACCAACCGCAAACACGCCCGCGAGCGGGCGCAGGAA
>NZ_QFWW01000017.1:14047-30432 GCF_003265345.1 Lentzea terrae
TCTCGCCGGCTGCGGCCACAAATACCCCGCCCAACTCTCCGGCGGCCAGCAGCAACGCGTCGCCATCGCCCGCGCCCTCGCCATGGACCCCAGCATCATGCTGTTCGACGAACCCACCAGCGCACTCGACCCCGAACTCGTCGGCGAAGTCCTCGCCGTCATGCGCGACCTCGCCCACCACGGCATGACCATGCTCCTCGTCACCCACGAAATGGCCTTCGCCCGCGACGTCGCCGACGAAGTCCTGTTCATGGACAACGGAATCGCCGTCGAACGCGGCGACGCCCGCGAAGTGCTCGCCAACCCGAAGGAGAAGCGGACCCAGGAGTTCCTGGAAAGGGTGCTGTAGACAGCGGCACGGACACGCGATTCCGGCAGTCTGGCCGGCCTTGCCTCTCGCTCCGGTCAAGGCCATCACCCGCTTGACAGAACGTCCTGTTACCGCGTCCGCACTGGACAAATCACGCGTGGACTCGGTGCCGTGTGCCGGAGACAGTCGGTGGACCGCCCGGTCCCACCTGGTACGTCCGCTCCGGATTGTGTTGTTCCCAAACCAGCAGAGGAAAGCATGTCGCTCCTGAAGTCCATCGACACCAACCCCTCCTTCACCCCCAGCGAATCCGGCCCGCTGCCGGAACGCCTGATCTCCGGCGACCCGACCTACCGGACCTGGCCGCAAGATCAGGACGCCGCCCGCGGGGAAAAGATCAACACGGGTGTCTGGGAAGCCACCCCCGGCGAGACGCGCTCGATCAAGGGCGAGACCTTCGAGTTCTGCCACATCCTTTCCGGCGTCGTCGAGATCACGCCGGACGGTGGTGAGCCGGTGGTCTACCAGGCCGGCGACAGCTTTGTCATGAAGCCGGGCTTCGTCGGTGTCTGGAAGACCATCGAGACCGTGCGCAAGATCTACCTGACCGTGTCGTAACACCGATGTCCGCGGCGCTGCCCTCGTCGAGACCTCTCGCGAGGGCAACCTGCCCAGCAGAGACACCGCCCTGCACGCCGCCCGCAGGGGTGCCCGCGTCGCCCTCGACGAACGCGGAGTCATTGAGATTTCAACCACTACGGCACAGATTGGTTAGCCTTGCCTTATAGGGTGATGAGGCCGTTCACCGCGTGAGCGGTGTGCCCCAATCCCTTGCCCGACAGGACTTCCATGCGCCAGTCCCGCCGTCCTCTCACCGGCCTCTGCGCCCTGCTCACCCTCACCCCGTTGCTGACGGCCTGCTTCGCGGCCAGTGGCACGGACACGAGCGCCGGATCGTCCAGCCGGCTGCGGGTGGCGCTCGCCCGGCCACCGGCGCAGGCGTTGTCGCCGTTGAGCAACGACGCCACCGTGCTGGGCAAGCTGTCGGTGGCCGAGGGGCTCACGGTGCTGGACGCCAACGGTTCCGCGGCGCCCGCGCTGGCGACCTCGTGGGTGCGCAAGGATGCGACCACCTGGACGTTCGAGCTGCGCAAGGCCACCTTCCACGACGGCACGGCGTTCACCGCGGAGTCCGTTGTCGCCTCGCTCGGTCACGCCGCCGCCGCCAAGGTCAAGCCGCGCGTGCTCAGCGACGTGACGCTGACCGCGAAGGCCGAGGACGCCGACACCGTCACGATCAGCACGAGTCCTGCGGACCCGGTACTCCCGATGAGGCTGGCCAGCCACGAGCTGGGCATCTTCGCGACGAAGGCGTACGGCCAGGACGGCACGGTCACCCCGGTCGGGACGGGCACGGGTGCGTTCAAGATCACCAAGCTCACCGGGAAGAGCTCGGTGACGCTGGACCGGTTCGACGGCTACTGGGGTGGTCAAGCGAAGTCCGCGGGCATCGACGTGACCTGGATCGTGGACGGCAGCGCCAGGGCCAACGCGCTGCGGTCCGGTGAGGTCGACATCGCCGAGTGGATCCCCGCCTCCCAGGCGAAGCTGCTGAACGAGGACATGCGGCACGAGGTGTCGTCGGTGCGCACGGACAGCCTGCTGTTGAACACCGGCGACGGCATCTTCGCCGACCCGTCGCTGCGCGCGGCGGCCCGTAGCGCCCTGGACAGCTCGGCTGTCGTCGGCCCGATCTTCGCAGGGCACGCCGATCCCGCGCAGGGACTGTTCGGTCCGGCCGTCACCTGGGCCGCGGGCAAGCGAGTCGCGGTGACCGGGCGGGCGGACGCCGCGTCGGTCGCGGACGTGAAGGCGAAGACGCAGGGCAGGACGGTGCGCCTCGCGGCCATCACCAACCGGGCCGAACTGCCCGAGGTGGCGACGGTCGTGCAGCAGCAGCTGGAGAAGGCCGGGTTCACGGTCCAGCAGGACATCCGCGAAACCGCGCAGCTGGAGCCAGACCTGCTCGCAGGCAAGTACGACGCGTTGGTCTTCTCTCGCGTAACACTGCTCGACACCGGTGACGCGGTCGCGTACCTCGCCAGCGACTTCACCAGCTCCGGCACCTACAACATCGCCCGCCTCGAGGACGCGCGGGTGGACCAGGCCATCGCGGCCGCCGCGCAGGAGAGCGACACCGCGCAGCGGCAGCAGAAGATCATGCTGGCCGAGGCGGAGATCCTGCGCACGGACGCCGCGGTGCCGCTGGTGCACGAGAAGGTCGTGCAGGGCTTCAGCCCGCGCGTCGAGGGCGTGGTGCTCGACCCGCGGGAGCGGACGCTGATCACGACCGGCACGCACCTCAAGTGAGCAAGTCCGCCGTTGGCCGCGTCGTCGCGGGTGCCGGGCTGCTCGCGGCCGTGGCGCTGCTGCCGTGGCTGTCCGGCACCGATCCCGCGCTCGCCGTGCTGCGCGCCCGTTCCGCCGACCAGGGCCCGGCCCCGGAGCAACTCGCCGCCGTGCGGGAGCAACTGGGGCTGGACCAGGGACCGTTGCCGCATCTGGTGCACTGGCTGGACGGGCTGCTGCGCGGCGACGCGGGTGTGTCGTGGGTGTCTGGAGAGCCGGTGCTGCCCGAGGTGGCGGCGGCGTTCGCGGTGTCGCTCACGCTGATGCTCGGTGCCCTCGTGGTCACGATCGCGGTGGCGGCACTGGTCTGCGCCCGCACGCTGCGGCAGGGCGCGGAGCTGCGGCTGCGCGAGGAACGGGCGGGCACGGCGGCCGCGTTCCTGGCCGCGCTGCCCAAGTTCCTGCTCGCCTCGTTGCTCGCCACGGTGTTCGCGGTGTGGCTCGGCTGGTTCCCGTCGAGCGGCTGGGAGGGGCCGGCGTCGATGGTGCTGCCCGCACTCGCTCTCGGCGTGCCGTCCGGAGCGGTGATCGGCGGCCTGCTCGCCCAGTCGCTGCCGGGCGCGTTCGCCGAACCGTGGGTGCGGACCTGGCACGCCTGCGGGTTTCCGCCCGGCTACATCGCGCGGCACGGGTTGCGCGGCGCGGTGGCGGGAGTGCTTCCGCAGCTGCTGCCGACCATCATCGGCCTCGTCGGCGGCGCGGTCGCGGTGGAGAAGATCTTCAACATCCCGGGCCTCGGCCGGCTCGCCCTGGACGCGGCCGTGGCGCGGGACCTCCCGCCGTTGCAGACCGCGACGCTGGTCCTCGTGCTGCTCGGCGTCGTCGCTGGTCTGCTCGTGGGGGCCGCGCGACGTGGTCTGCTCGGGCCGGCTCTGCGCGACGGCGCTCTGCCCGCGCTGAACCCTCCGGCACTGCGGCCGCACCGCTTCACCCGGTGGATCGGCGGGTTGTGCGCGCTGGCGTTGCTGACGCTGGTCGTCGCCGGGCTGTCGCGGGACCCGCTGCACGTGGACACGGCTGCTCGGCTGGCGGCACCATCGATCGAGCACCCGCTGGGCACGGACTCGCTCGGCCGCGATCTGCTGGCCCGGCTGGGGCACGGGGCACTGCGCACGACAGCGTTGGCGCTCGGCGTGACCGCCGTGAGCGTCCTCATCGGACTGCTGCTCGGCATGACCGGCCGGGTGAGCGCGGGCCTCACGGAGGTGGCGTCGACGCTGCCGGCCGTGCTCGCCGGACTGCTGACGACCGCGGTCACCGGGCCGTCGGTGTGGGGTGCGGCGTGCGCGGTGTGCCTCGTCGCCTGGACGCCTTATGCCGTCCAGGCCGCGGCGTTGTTCGAGCAGGAGCGGGCGACCGAACACGTGCGCGTGTCGAAGTCGTTGGGTGCGAGCCCGGTGCACCTGATGCGCCGCAGCCTGCTGCCGGCGGTGCTGCCCTCCGTGCTGCGCAACGCGGTGCTGCGCCTGCCGACCACGGTGCTCGTGCTGGCCTCGCTCGGCTTCCTCGGCCTGGGCGAGCAACCACCTGCCCCGGAGTGGGGTCGCCTGCTCTCGGAGAACCAGCCGTACCTCGAACTGGCACCGTGGACCGTCCTCGGCCCGGCCGGTGCGCTGGTGCTGCTCTCGGTTCTCGCGGTGTCGAGCGCTACCGGACCAGCGTCCCCCGGCCGGAGGACGCTGGTCGCGGTGCTCAGTGGGAGGCGCCGCTGAGCTCGTTCGGCTTCTGGGCCAACGACGCCGTCGCGGTGATCTTGCCCTCGGCGAGGTCGATCCGGTGCAGCTGCTGCTTGTTCGGGTCCGTCACGTAGGCGGTGCCACCCCGGACGAAGATCGCGGGCCTCGCCTGCTGCCACTCCAGGGGTTCCTGCCAGCTGTCGGTGACCGGGATGGTGCGGGTGACCTCGGCCTTGACCGGGTCGATCACGTGGATCTTGCCGTCGGTGCCGAGCACCAGCCCTTCACCCTGCGGACCGCGGGCGAGTGACCGGAAGGTGTAGCTGGCACCGAGGTCGACGAGCTTGAGGGTGCCGGTGGTGGTGTCGATCAGCGAGATCTGCGTGGGGCGTTCGAGCTCGGCGTCGGGGTCCTGCTTGTAGTCGCCGAGCACGACCGGCGAGTGGTCGCTGCCGGCCTGGTTGCCGATGCGGCCGTACTTCGTGGGGCTGTTCACCTTGGTGATCGCGCCGTTGCGGTAGATCAGCACGCCGTTCTGGCAGCCGATGACGACGACCTCGTCCTTGGCGGTCGCCTCACCGTGGACGCCGGGGCAGTCCTCGTTGCGGGTGATCTCCTTGCGGGACTTGTCGAGCACCTGGATTCCGACGCGCTTGTCCTTGTTGCCGAGGGTGGAGACCAGTTCGCCGTTCTTGAGCTCGATCGCGACGCCGTGGTGCGGTTCGGGAGCCTTGTAGGTCTCGACCTTGCGCTCCGCACTGGCCAAAGTGGACGGATCGAGCACGCGAGCCTCGCCGGTGCCGTCGGTGAACAGCACCGTGCGTCCGGCGTGCCGGACGACGTGGCCGGGTTCGGCGCCGGGGAACTCGATGTCGGTCAGCTTGCCGGCAGCGGCGTCGAGCACCCGGAACCCGCCCGACGTCGACACCATCACGTGCTTGTCGTCGCCCGCGGCGTTGAGCCGGTTGAAGCCCGCCAGCTTGACGTCGTTCTTGACCTCGAGCGTCTTGCCGTCCAGCACGAAGATCCCGCCGTCATAGGTGACGGCGACCGGCTCGGTGACCGCACCGCTGCCGGCGGCGGGCTGCTGTGCCTGTCCCGCGCCGCAACCGGCCAGGACGAGCGTCGAGGCCACTGTGGACACCACGGCCGTGGTCCACGTTCGCGACCAGCTTTTCATCTGCTTCTCAACTTTCTCTTCAACCGGTGTGTCGGGTCAGTCACGGGCGAGGCCGCGCACAATGGCCTCGGTGTTGGCGCGGGTCATCTCCAGATAGGTCGCCGCTCCGCCGCCCGCCGCCGTGAGCGACTCCGAGAACAGGGGGATGACGCGGACGTGCACTCCCGCCTGCTCGGCGAGCACGCGGGCGAGGCGGTCGGGTTGCGAGGAGTCGGCGAAGATCGCGCCGACTCCCGCAGCGCGGACGGCTTCCGCGAGCCCCGCCAGATCGGACGCGCTCGGCGAGGCGAGCGTCGTGCCGCTGGGAATCACGGCACCGATCACCTGGAAGCCGAAGCGCTGGGCCAGGTAACCGAAAACGTGGTGGTTGGTGACCAGCTTGCGGCGCTCTGCCGGGATGGCACCGAACCGCTCAGCCGTCCAGCTGTCGAGCCGGTCGATCTCCTCGAGGTAGCGCGCGGTGTTGGCCTTGACCACGCCCGCGTCGATGCCGTCGACGTGCGCGATTACGCGTTCGCTGATCACCTCGACCGCTCTGCGCACGCGCTTCGGATCGGTCCAGAAGTGCGGATCCGGCTGTCCGGCAACGTCTTCGGCGGTGTACCGGATCGGGTCGACCTGATCGCCCACCGACAACGTCGGCACGTCGGCCTGCTCGGCCGCGCGGACGTGCCGGAGCACGCCCTCCTCCAGGCCGAGTCCGTTGTAGACGACGAGCGCGGCGCTTTCCAGCCGGGCCGCCTCCTGCGCCGAGATCGCGAACGAGTGGGGGTCGGCGTTCGGCTTCATCAGCACCGTGACCGGAGCCGCGTCGCCGACGATCGCGCGAGTGATGTCACCGAGGATGTTGGTGGTGACCACGATCCCGTTGCTCTGCCCCAGTGCGCTGCCGCACCCGGTGAGCACCAGCAGGAGGACGCAGGTCGCCGCAAGAATTCGCTTCATCGTCCGGTCTCCACCAGGTGCGCCGGCTCGATCTCCAGCCGGATCGTCCTGGCGACTCGAAGGTTGTCGTTGTAGTCGATCTCGTGCACGGCCCGCGCAGCGGCGTCGTTGACGTACGCACGGTTCGGGTCCACCTCGATCACCGGTGGCACGCTGCCCTCGGCGACGGGCGCGGAAAGCACCTGGCGTTGCGCGATCTGCTTGCCGGACTTGATGTCGTAGCCGTGCAGCACACCGTCCGCGGTCAGCGTCAGCAGCGGCGCCGCCTCACCGACCGCGTTCACGGCGAGCACCGGCCCGGTCTCGAGCAGCGTCCACTTCTTCGCCCGCACGTCCAGCGACCAGACACCGGCGTTCCCGGCTTTGGCGGCGAGCACCGTGCTGCCGGGCCGGTGGCGGAAGTCGACCGCGCGCTCGGCCTCGGGCACGGCACTGGGGTACGGGATCTTCTCGCCGGTGAAGGAACCGTCCTTGCCGGTCACGACGAGGGCTCCGTCGGCGCAACCGAAGACGACGCCCCGCCGGGTCACCGCCTGGCCGCGCGGACGCTGGCACGGCTGCTCGATCGTCGCGATGTCCTTGCCGTCCCTGGCTTTGACCGCCACTCGATCGGATCCCGCGACCAGCAGGTGTTCGGCGTACGGCACCGCGAGCCCACCCTTGAGCTCGCCGCGTGCGGTCACCGTGCCGCCGTCGAGGCCCTGCCGGTCCAGCAGAGTCGTGTCACCGCGGTCGAACGCCACGGCCGCGACGGTGGGATCGCTGTCCGCGTTCACCACCCGGTCCCCCGCGACGGAACCGACCTCCCTGGCCTGGGCGCGGTAGTAGTGCACGTGGTCGCCGTGATCGACCATCCAGGCACCGCTGTCGACGATCCGCACCGAGCCGTTGCCGGTCAGGTAGGCGAACCGGCCGTCACCGGTGATCGCCTGGACGCCGTCCACCCGGCCGGCGTCGGTGACCTGCTCGGTGATCAGGTCGACGACCCGCACCGCACCGGTGCGCGCATCGGCCACGACCAGGCGGGGTTGAGCCTCCGCGGTCTCCTCCGCGCCCTCGACGTAGCCGTGCGGTACCTCCTCCGACGCGGGCTTCGTGCCGCAACCGGCCAGCGGCAGCACCAGGAGCGCCGCGGCGACCAGCACCGCGTGCTGCCCGCCCGCGCCGGAGATCCGCACCCGGTCACGAACCTGAGCGGCCAGTGCCGCCAGGAAGAACAGGGCGACGGCGACGAGCGCGATCGTCGCCCCCGCAGCCGTGCCCGCGTGCCACGAGACGAGCAGGCCGACGACGGTGGCCACCACACCGAGCACCGCCGCGCCGAGCATGATCGTCGGAATGCGGCTCGCCCAGTACGTCGCGGCGGCCGGTGGCGCGATGAGCAGACCGAACACCAGCAACGTGCCGACCACCTGGAACGACGCCACGATCGCCAGCGTCACCAGGCCGAGCAGCACCGCGTGCGCCAGTCGCGGGCGCAGGCCCAGCGTCTGCGCCTTGCGCGGGTCGAACGTCAGCGCCACGAACCCGCGATGTCCCCACAGCGCCACCGGTGCGGCCACGGCCAGCGCCAGGGCGAGGTGACCGAGCTCCTGTGCGCGCACCGCGAGCACGTCGCCGAACAGGAACGCGGTCAGGTCCACCGCGAACGACTCGGAGTGCGACACGAGGATCACGCCCAGCGCGAGCATGCCCACGAACAGCAACCCGATGCTCGTGTCCTGAGAGAACCGCCGGGTGCGTCCCAGTGCCGTCACGCCGAACGCCATCGCGCCCGCGCTCGCCGCGGCACCGACGAACAGGTTGCCGCCCAACAAGGACGCGATCGCGACGCCGGGCAGCATCCCGTGTGACATCGCGTCACCGAGGAAAGCCATGCCTCGCAACACGACCCACGTCCCGGCGAGCGCGCACAGGCACGAGACGAGGACACCGGCCCACAAAGCCCGCTGTACGAACGAAACCTCGAACGGGGCGAGAAACCATTCCACGCCGAGTACCGTATATTGACAATGACAACCATTACAGCCACGAGGAGGGTGTCGTGACGCACATCTCGGACCAGTCCGCCGTACGACTGCGCGGACTGTCGGCCGGCTACGCCCGGCACACCGTGCTGCACGACGTGACCGCGGACTTCCCACGCGCCAAGGTGACCGCGGTCGTGGGCCCCAACGGTTCCGGCAAGTCCACCCTGCTCGGCGTCCTCGCCGGCGTCCTCGCTCCGGCCGAGGGCGCCGTGGAGATCAGCACCCGACGCCCGGCCTTCGTGGTGCAGCACAGCGCGGTTCCGGCAGGACTGCCGATCACCGTGCGGGAAACGGTCGCCATGGGCAGGTGGGCGCACTGCGGTCCGCGGCGTCGGTTGTCCAAAAAGGACAAGGAGCTGGTCGATGCCGCGCTCGAACGGACGGGCATCACCGATCTCGCCGCACGCCGGCTCAGCTCGCTGTCCGGAGGCCAACGCCAACGCGCCCTGCTGGCGCAGGCGTTCGCGCAGGAGTCCGACCTCTTGCTGCTCGACGAACCCGACGCCGGTCTCGACGCGCAGTCACGGCTCGACATCTCCGCCGCGATCTCCCACGCACAGACCAATGGCGTGACGGTCATCCACGTGACGCACGACCTCGACGAGGCCTCGCGGGCGGACAACTGCCTGCTGCTCCAGAACGGCCGGCTGACCGCCGAAGGCGACCCGCACACCGTTCTCGATCGCCTTCGAGCGGAGCAGCTGCCGGCCTGAGACCGGCACGATGTCAGGTGGTGGCCGGGCCGTGGCCCGCCACCACCTCGGGCCGCAACAGGTCGGCCAGCCTCTGCGCCGGCAGCAAACCCTTCTCCAGCACGAGTTCCGCCACTCCCCTGCCGGTGGCGAGCGCCTCCCTCGCGATGTCGGTGGCGGCGGCGTACCCGATGTACGGGTTGAGTGCGGTGACCAGGCCGATGGAATTTTCGACGGCCGCCCGCAGCACCTCGGTGTTGGCGGTGATGCCGTCCACGCAACGCTCGGCCAACGTGAGACAGGCCGCGCGCAGGTGCGTGATCGACTCCGACAGCGAGTGCAGGATGATCGGCTCGAAGGCGTTGAGCTGGAGCTGGCCGGCCTCGGCCGCCATGGTGACGGTGACGTCGTTGCCGATCACCTCGAACGCGACCTGGTTGACGACCTCGGGGATCACCGGGTTGACCTTGCCCGGCATGATCGACGAACCGGCCTGCACCGGCGGCAGGTTGATCTCGCCGAACCCGGCGCGCGGGCCTGACGACAGCAGGCGCAGGTCGTTGCACGTCTTCGACAGCTTGACGGCGATCCGCTTCAACACACCGGACATCTGCACGAACGCGCCGCAGTCCTGGGTCGCCTCGACCAGGTTCGCGGCGGTCACCAGCTCCAGCCCGGTGATCGCGGCGAGGTGCCGGCGGGCCGCCTCCGCGTAGCCCGGCGCCGCGTTGAGGCCGGTGCCGATCGCGGTGGCCCCGAGGTTGATCTCGTGGATCAACAGGACCGCCTCGGCGAGCCTGGCGCGGTCCTCGTCCAGCATGACGGCGTAGGTGGAGAACTCCTGCCCCAACGTCATCGGCACGGCGTCCTGCAGCTGGGTGCGGCCCATCTTCAGCACGTCGCGGAACTCGACCGCCTTGCGGGCGAACGCTTCCTGGAGCACGGCCATCGCGTCGAGCAGTCCGCGCACGGCGAAGATCGTCGCGATCCGCACGGCCGTAGGGTAGACGTCGTTCGTGGACTGACCGAGGTTGACGTCCTCGTTGGGGTGCAACAAGGAGTACTCGCCCTTCGAGTGGCCGAGCAGCTCCAGGGCGCGGTTCGCCACGACCTCGTTGGCGTTCATGTTGGTCGAGGTGCCGGCGCCGCCCTGGATGACGTCCACGACGAACTGGTCGAGCAGCTTGCCCGCCCGGATCTCCCGGCACGCCTCGGCGATCGCGTCGGCCTTCGCCGAGTCCAGCAGGCCGAGTTCCTCGTTGGCGAGCGCGGCGGCTTCCTTGACCGCGGCGAGGGCCTCGACCAGGTGCGGGTAGGCGGAGATCGACGTGCCGGTGATCGGGAAGTTCTCGGTGGCGCGCAACGTGTGCACGCCCCAGTAGGCGTCGGCCGGCACGTCGCGGTCACCGAGCAGGTCGTGCTCTCTTCGGGAGTCTGCGGCAGTCATGACAGTCCTTCGGAAGGGAGGGCCTTCCGCGACGCGAGGGCCGTCGCGGAAGGCCGAGCGGTGTCAGCTCCAGCGGTCCTTCGCCTTGTAGTAGGCACCGCCGAACGGCAGGAACCACGCGGTGCCGTTGTAGAACGGCACGGGCACCTTCGGGAAACCCAGGCCGCGCAACGGGTTGGCCTCCGGTTTGCCGTCCATCATCTCGGCGACCGCACGACCCATGTAGGTGGCCATCTGGACGCCGTGGCCGCAGTAGCCCATGGAGTAGTACAGGCCGTCGTTCTCCCCCGCGTGTGGGATGCGGTCCCAGGAGAAGCCGACCATGCCTCCCCACACGTAGTCGATCCGCACCCCGCCCAGCTGCGGGAAGATCTCCGTCATCTCCCGCTTGAGGATGTCGCCGCTCTTGATGTCGGAAGCCGGGTTGGACGGGGCGAAGCGGGCCCTGCCGCCGAAGGCGAGGCGGTTGTCCGGGGTGAGGCGGACGTAGTGGCCGACGTTCTTGTGGGCGACCAGCAGCCGGCCGTTCGGGATGAGCTCCTTGGCGCGCGCCTCACCCAGCGGCTCGGTGACGATGATGAAGCTGCCGACGTTGATCAGCCGCTTGCGGAACCACGGCATCGACTTGTCGGTGTAGGCGTCCGTCGCCGCCATGACCTGCTTGGCGCGGATGGTGCCGTTCATCGTCTCCACCACGAAGCCTCCGCCGGGCAGCCGGGTGAGGCCGGTGGCGGCGTTGCGCTCGTGGATCGCGGCGCCGGCCCGCTCGGCGGCGTCCGCCAGGCCGCCGACGAACTTGCCCACGTGCAGGCCCGCGCTGAGCGGGTCGAGCAGAGCGCCGTGGTAGTAGTCCGAACCGATCTCGGCCCGCAGGTCGCTCTTGCTCAGCACGACCGTCTCGTGACCGAAGTTCTCGGCAAGTTCACGCTGCTTGGCCTGCAGGTGCTCGAAGTGCTTGGGCTTGCAGGCCAGGCCGAGGCGCCCGGCCCGGTTGAAGTCGCAGTCGATCTGCTCCTTGACCGTCAACTCCTCCACGAGGTCCACCGCGTCGCGGAAGGCGTTGTACAGCTCAAGTGCACGCTCCTGGCCGTACCGCTTGCGGGCCTCGCCGGGCGGGATCGTGATGCCCTGCGTGCACATGCTGCCGTTGCGGCCCGATGCACCGGAACCGATCTGGTCCTTCTCGACCAGCACCACCGACGCGCCCTTGCGCGCCGCGTGGTAGGCGGTCGACAGGCCGGTGAGGCCGCCGCCGATGACCACCACGTCCGCGCTCTCGGGAAGTGGCTTGCCCGAGCGGTCGGGTCGTTGCGGGGCGGTGTCGAGCCAGTAGGGGATCTGTTTCATGGCGGCGGTTCCTCGTCTCAGCAGCCGAGCAGGGCGGGCAGACCGGACAGGTCGGGCAGCTCGTCGTAGGGCTGGTAGTCGCTGCTGCCACGACGGCCGTAGCGGTTGATCCACACGCGGCGCTGCAGGCCGAGGTCCCTGGTCGGGATGTGGTCGTACTCCCAGCCCTGCGCGACGTGGATGACCTGGCTCGGGTCGACGTCCATGGTCTGGAAGGCGTACTCGAACGTCTGCCGGTCCGGCTTGTACGCCTTGGCCTGCTGCGCGGTGATCACGTAGTCGAACTCGACGCCGATGTTCTCGACGTTGCGCGCGATGAGGTTGTCGTCGGTGTTGGAGATGATCGCGATCTCGTACTTCTTCTTCAGCGCCCGCAACGCGTCGGGCACCTCTGGCCAGGGCCCGAAGGTCGGGACGGCCTCGACGAGGGCGTCGCCGTCGGACTCGCGGTACTCCAGGCCGTGCAGCCGCATGGCGTTGCGCAGGCTGGAGTGCAGGATCTCGTGGTAGGGCCGGTAGGCCTCCAGGACGGCCTGGAAGCGCATGACCCGGAAGTCGTCCAGGAACTCGTCGACGTCCAGCCCGTCCAGGTCCAGCCGGTCGGCCAGCACCTTCAGGGTGGTCGGCGCCAGCTCGAAGTTGATCAGGGTCGCGTAGGCGTCGAAGGTGACGATCTGACGCATGATTCCAATCCTTTTCTCAGACCACCCGGTCGCCGGGGGTCACGATCTCGTCGAGTGCGGCCAGGTCGGCCTCGGTGGGGATCCAGCCGGCCGCCGCCGCGTTGGCGGTGACCTGCTGCGGGGTCATGGCGCCGCTGATGACGGAGCCGACGGCGGGCAGCGCGGCCAGCCCGCCCACGGCGACCTCGAGGAGGGTGAGTCCTCGCTCGGCGCCGTACGCCGTGAGTGCCTCGACCCGGTCGAGGGCCGCGTCGGTGAGCCAGCCCTGCCGCCACGACAGGCGGCTGCCGGGTGGCGGTTCCGCTCCCCTGCGGTACTTGCCGCTGAGCAGTCCGTTGGCCAGCGGGTAGTACGGCAGGACGCCGATGCCCAGGCTCAGGCACGTGGGCGTGAGCTCGGTTTCGACGCCGCGGTCCAGCAGGTGGTACCGCTCCTGCGTGCTGACGAACCCGGCCAGGAGCTGGTCGGCGGGCAGGTTGGAGCAGCCGATGTGCCGCACCTTCCCCTCGCCGACCAGTTCCTCGAGCGCCGCAACGGTTTCCTCGATCGGAGTCACGCCGTCGGGCTGGTGGTACTGGTACAGGTCGATCCAGTCGGTGCCGAGGCGGGACAGCGACGCCTCGACCGCGTGCCTGACGTACCGGCGAGAACCGCGGGGCCCGTAGTCGCCGTAGTCCATCTCCATGCCGAACTTGGTCGCGAGCACGACCTCGTCGCGGCGGCCTTTCAGCGCGGCACCGAGAAGTCGTTCGCTGGAACCGCGCCCGCTCTCGCCGCCGTACATGTCCGCGGTGTCGAACAACGTGATGCCCGCGTCCAGTGCGGCGTGGACGACCGCCGCGGTCCCCTCCGCGTCGAGGCGGGAGCCGAAGTTGTTGCAGCCCACCCCCACCACGGAGACGACGGGACCGCGTTCGCCCAGCGCGCGGTATCTCATGTGCGGTTCCCGAAGCCGATGCAGACGTTCTTGGTCTGCGTGTAGCTGTCCAGCCCCTCCAGGCCCTTCTCGCGGCCCCAGCCGCTGTGCTTGTAGCCGCCGAAGGGCAGCTCCACGCCGGTGCCGACGCCGGTGGCGTTGACGTTGACCTGGCCGGCGCGGATGCCGTGGGCCATCCGCAGGGCCTTGTCGATGTCCCGCGTCCACACGTACGACGAGAGGCCGAACGGGCTGTCGTTGGCGATCTCCAGCGCGTCCTCGACGTCGTCGAACTCGATGACGGTCACGACGGGCCCGAAGATCTCCTCACGGGCGACCCGGTTCTGGTTCGTCAGTCCGGAAAGGACGGTCGGCGCGACGTAGTAGCCGCGGCGCAGCGTAAGGTCCGCTGGCTCGCCGCCGCCGGCGCGGACGGTCGCACCCTCCTCGCGGGCCAGTTCCAGGTACCCCAGCACCTTGTCGCGCTGGCGTGCCGAGACGAGCGGCCCGACGTCGGGGTCGGTGAGACCGGGGCCCACGCGCAGCGCGTTCGCGTGGGCCGCCAGCCGGTCCAGGAACTCCTCGGCACCGCGCTGCAACAGCAGCCGGGTTCCGGCCGAGCAGGTCTGGCCCGCGTTTCCGAACGCCGAGGCCGCGATGGCACCCAGCGCCAGGTCGAAGTCGGCGTCGGCGAACACGACGACCGGTGACTTGCCGCCCAGCTCGACGACCGACGGCACCACGTTCTCGGCTGCGGCCTGGGCGACCTTGATCCCGGTGGCGACCGACCCGGTGAACGTCACCTGGTCGATGCCAGGGTGCCCGGCCAGCGCCGCACCGGCCTCGCCGTCGCCGGGCACGACGTTCAGCACGCCCGGCGGCAGGCCGCACTCCAGCGCGATCCGGGCGATCTCCAGCGGCGTCAGCGGTGCTTCCGGTGACGGCTTGAGCACCACCGTGCACCCGGCCGCCAGCGCGGGCGCACTGCCCCGCGCGGTGTTCTGCAACGGGTAGTTGAACGGGATGATCTGCCCGGACACACCGATCGGCTCGCGCACGGTGTAGTCGATCAGGCCGGGTCCCAGCGGGATCGTGGAACCGCCGAGCTTGTCCGCGAAGCCCGCGTAGAACTCGAAGTACCGCGCGGCCGCTTCGACGTCCGCCCTGGCCTGCTTCAGCGGTTTGCCCACGTCGAGACTTTCCAGGCGGGCCAACCGTTCGACGTCCGCCCGGATCGCCTCGGCGATCCGGTACAACAGCCGGCCGCGGTCCGCGGCGCGCATCCCCGCCCACTCCGGAGCGGTGAACGCGGCACGGGCGGCGACGACGGCGGCGTCGACGTCCGCCTTGCCCGCCAACGAAACCTCGGCGATCGGGTCGCCCAGCGCCGGGTCCACGACGGTGAAGGTACGACCGTCGGCAGCGGGTACCCGCTTGCCGTCGATCAGCAGCTCGGTGACAGTCATGGCTTGATCTCACCTTCCACCGCGCCGAAGATCACGACCTCGTCACCGGAGCGCACGGTGCGGATGCGGCGCACCCACAGCACGATGCCGTCCCAGTCGGCACGGACCTCTTCGAGCGTGTTGCCGTAGTGGTCCACGATCTGACCGATGAGGTCGCCTTCCTTGCAGTTCTCGCCCGGCTCGGCGTAGCTGACGAAGAAGCCGCCGTTGCTGGAGCGGGCGAACGTGCCCGTGACGGCCGTGTAGGTGTCACGCAGCTCCACCTCGCCGTCGATCATCTTGAGGCTGCGCAGGATGTTGCGGATCGAATACATGTGCCGCTCGACGTTGGCCTCGCGGTAGGTGGCGCCACCGCACTCGATGGTGATGGCGGGCTTGCCGGCCGCGAGCACGGGGTGGCGGACCGTGCCGCCCCACTTGCCGCCCTTCCAGACGAGCTCGTGCCCGGCGGCGAGAGCGATGTCCGTTGCCAGGTCCTCGTAGCCGCCCTGGAGGATCACCAGCGGGGCGATCTCGCCGTAGGCGCCACCGGTGTGCAGGTCGACCACGGCGTCGACGACGGGGACGACCTCCTTGACGAAGGTCGCGGCCAGACGCTGCGAGTAGGAGCCTTCCGGGTCGCCCGGGAAGATGCGGTTGAGGTTCAGGTGGTCGATGCCGCTCGCGCGGGCGGCCGCCTCGAACGCCGGGGTGTTCATGCACGGGATGCCTACGACGGTGCCGCGCAGGGTGGCCGGGTCGATCTCGGCCAGCGCCCGACGGATGGCCTCCTGGCCGTCGTACTCGTCGCCGTGCACGCCCGCGTCCACGCACAGCACCGGGCCGTCCTGGGCACCGTTGACGACGATCAGCGGAATGCCGAGCTCCACGCCGTAACTGCTGGTGCCGACCGGGATCAGGCCCTGCGCGCGCTCACCCCTAGAGACGGTCAGCGGACCGATGGAATACATGGGATCCTTTCCAAAACGTGAATCGATGCGGGCGAGGAAGCCCGCGGTGATCGCGGCGATGCGCTTCAGGACGGCGTCTTGTTCTCGCTGATCCACCCCGTTCCGCGGCGCTTCTACAGCACCCTTTCGAGAAACTCCTGGGTCCGCTTCTCCTTCGGGTTGGCGAGCACCTCGCGGGCGTCGCCGCGTTCGACGGCGATTCCGTTGTCCATGAACAGGACTTCGTCGGCGACGTCGCGGGCGAAGCCCATCTCGTGGGTGACGACGAGCATGGTCATGCCGTGGTGGGCGAGGTCGCGCATCACGCCGAGGACTTCGCCGACGAGTTCGGGGT
>NZ_QFWW01000017.1:30485-105881 GCF_003265345.1 Lentzea terrae
CCCGGCGAGACCGACCTGCGCCAGCAGTTCCTGCGCCCGCTCACGGGCGAGTTTGCGGTCGATCTTCTTGACCAGCACCGGCCCGGACATGACGTTGTCCTCCGCGGTCATGTTCGGAAACAGATTGAACTGTTGGAACACCATGCCGACGCGGGAACGCTGCTCGGCCAGCCGTTGCGGGCGTACGGCGTGGTAGGCGTTGTCCTTCTCGACGTAGCCGAAGTCCTCGCCGTTGACCCGCAGCACGCCGCGGTCGACGGTCTCCAACCCGTTGACACACCGCAACAACGTCGACTTCCCGGACCCGCTCGGCCCGATGATGCACGAGATCTCGCCCGCCGCCACGGACAGGTCGATCCCGCGTAGGACCTCGTGACTTCCGAAGCTCTTGTGCAGCTTGCGGGCGACGATCGTTCCATCGGCCTTCACAGCAGCGACTCCTTCGTGGCGACGGCCACCGGGGCGGGCCTGCGGGTCGAGCGGGAGAAGCGGCGCTCGATCATGGACTGCGGCACGCTCAGCGCCATCGTCATGATCAGGTACCAGAGGCTGGCCACGATCAGCAGTGGAATGGTCTGGTAGGTGCGGGCGTAGATCGACTGCGCGCTGTTGAGCAGTTCGGCCACACCCAGCACGCTCACCAGCGACGTCTCCTTGAGCATTCCGATCACCTGGTTGCCGGTGGCGGGGATGATCGCGGGCATGGTCTGCGGGATGATCACGTGGCGGAGCCTGGTGAAACCGCTCATGCCCAGCGAGTCCGCGGCCTCGTGCTGGCCGCGGTTCACCGAGGCGAACCCACCGCGGATGATCTCCGCCATGTACGCGGCCTGGTTCAGCGTGAGTCCCACGATGGCCGCGGTCAGCGGGGTCATCAGGGCGTTCACGTCCACCGGGGTGGAGATGTCGGTGAAGGGGATGCCGATGGAGACGTTGGGGTACAGCGCGGCGATGTTGAACCAGAAGATCAGCTGTACGAGTACCGGAGTGCCGCGGAAGAACGTGATGTAGAGCCGGGCCAGACCGGAGATCGGTGCCTGGTGCGACATCCGCATGACCGCGAGCACCAATCCAAGGAGCGTGCCCAGCACCATGCTGGCCGCCGTCAGCACCAAGGTGAGTACCAGACCGTCCAGGATGGACTCGGTGGTGAAGTAGCTGAACACCACCGGCCACTGGTAGTTCTCGTTGGTCACCGTCGTGTGGACGAGACCGCCGACGATCGCGAGCGCGACAGCCCAGCAGAGATAGTCGCGCGGACGCTTCGGCGTGATCCGCTTCTTCTCTTCCGGCAACAGTTCAGGCACCGGCCGACTCCTTGTAGGTGAACCGATCGTCTTGGTGGACATCATCACCCCAGTGGGACGGCCGGCGCCGCGGTCTCGATGCCCAGGCCCTGGAAGCCCCAGCGGTCAAGCGCTTCGGCGTACTTCGGACTGTCGATGATGGACTGAATGGCTGCCTGGATCGCGGGCGTCAGCGGAGAACCCTTGGGCAGCGCCACGTTCACCTTCGTGGTGACGACCCGCTCCTGCAGGACCTCCAGCACGTTCGGCTGCCGCTTGGCCGCCCACGACAGCCCGGTGAAGTCGGACATCACCGCGTCGAGACGCTTGGAGGACAGCTGGGTCAGCGCGTCGTTGACACTCGGCAGGGTCACACCGGTGATGGCGGGCTTGCCCTGGCTCGTGCAGTCCTTCTCGGACAGCTGCGGCAGCCACTTGATCTCCTGCGTGCTGCCGGACTGCACGCCGACCCGACGCCCGCACAGCTCGTGCACGGCCAGCTTCTGCGGGTTGCCCTTGGGGACCGCGACGCCGGTGCCGTTCTGGAAGTAGTTGATCATGTCGAGCACCTTGAGGCGTTCCGCGGTGGCACCCATGGTGGACGCGGTGAAGTCGAACCGGCCGCCCTGCAGACCCGGAATGATCGTGTCGAACTTGACGTTGTTGATCTGCAGCTTCACCCCGAGCTTCGCCGCGATCAACCGCGCCATGTCCGGGTTGAAACCGATCGGCGTCTTGTTGTCCGTCGCCATGAACGTCGTGGGCGCACTCGTCAGGTCCATCGGCACCGACAGCGTGCCCTTGGCCTTCACGGCTTCCGGCAGCAGCTTCACCGCGGCGGGATCAGGCTGCACACCGGCTGAGATGTCATCGGTGTGCTCGACCTGCTGGCCGGAACCGCTGATCTGCGGAGCGCTCTGAGGAGCGCCAGTCGACCCGCAAGCGGCGAGCGCGACCGCCAAGGCCGTCGTGACCATCGTTACGCTCAAGCTTCTGCTGACTCGCATGGGTTTGCTCCTACTCAAAGGAAAAGCACGCCGGGGCGGGCGTGATGTCTGTCAATCGCGGGGGGTGGCGATGGCGGCGAGGTGCGTGCCGGGGCGAACGGACAGCCCGTTCATGTGGTAGATGACCGTTCCCGAGGAGACGGCGGCGATCTTGTGCTCGGCGCCGTCGACCGGGTTGACGACGCGGCCGATGGTCTGGCCCTCGGTCACCTCGTCGCCCGTGACGGCGTCCGGGTACCAGAGGCCGGTAACGGAAGACTCGACTTCGCCGGTCCAGATCCAGTCGCGCGGCGGCACGGTCACCGGTGCGAGGTCCTGCGGCGCCTCTACGACGCCGAGGTGGTGCAGGAGCCGGTACAGGCCGTCGAGCAGCCTGCGCACGGTGGCGGGCTCCCGGTCGCCGAGTTGCCCGGTCTCGATCAGGATCGCGGGGACACCCTGCCGGTTCGCCGCGGCGTGGCTGTTGCCGCCGTCCGGGTTGGTGCCGAAGATGACCCGCTCGTAGCCGACCGCGTGGGCCATTCCCCTGATCTTCGCGTTCAGCTCGTCGTCGGAGGTCACGCGATACCCCACGAAGTCGAGCAGGTACTGGTCGATGCCGCCGCTGTGCAGGTCCGCGTAGGCGTCGGCGCCGTCGATCAGGTGCTCGAACAGCCAGGCCGCCATCCGGTCGGTGGGGCCACCGTTCTCGTCTCCTGGGAAGACGCGGTTGATGTTGACGCCGTCCAGTGGAGAGATGTTGAGCCGCCCCCCGTACACGGCCGGCGGATTGGCCACGGGGCAGATCACCACCTGACCGGCGACGTCGTCCGGTTCCAGCAGCCCGGCGAGGCGGGTGGTGGCGTCGAGGGGGATGAACTCGCCGCCGTGGACACCAGCGGTGAGCACGACCCTGGGGCCGGGACGGGAGCCGTTGATGAGGATCAGGGGAACGTCCACCGTCGTGGTGCCGAGGTCGGCCGTCAGACTCCCGCGGGTCTTCTGGCCGGGCTCGGCACTCAGCGGACCGATGGTCAGATTCATGTCTCGCTTACCTCGTTCGGGCTCAGGCCACGGTGCGGGCGTGGGTGGTGACGAAGTCGATCGGCTGGGAGGTGCGGCCCTGCAGGACGAGGTCCGCGGCGATGTCGCCCATGGCGGGCGCGAGCTTGAAGCCCTGGCCGGAGAAACCGGCGAGCAGGACGATGTCGTCGCAGCCCGGCAGGGGGCCGACCAGCGGCAGGTTGGTCTCGGTGTAGCCCTCCATGAACACGGACACGCGCACCGGGTCGGGGTTCAGCCCGGGCAGGTGTCGCCGCACGACCGCCGTGAACGTCTCCAGTTCCTCCGGTGCGACGGTCCGGTTCAGCCGGTTCGGGTCGTCGACCGGCTGGTGATGGGCCTGGGACAGGCCGAGTTTCACGGCCAGGCCGTCCGGGGACGGGATGCCGTAGAAAGGTGTGTCCCCGCAGCGGATGAAGGCGGGACGCTCGGCGTCTGCCGGAGGATCCTCGTGGGGCAGGAACCAGGCGCTGATCGCGCGGTAGACGCTCACTTCCCACGGCAGGCCGGGCAACAGGTCACCCGCCCACGGGCCGGGAGTGACAACCGCGGCGTCGAAGCGCTCGGTGCCGGTGTCGGTGCGGATCTCCACTCCTCCCCCGGCGACGGGAACGACCTCCCGCACCGGGGTGTAGCGGCGGATCCGGGCCCCCAGCTCCTCGGCACGCCGGGCCGCGGTCTGGACCGCCAGCTCCGGTCGGATGAAGCCCGCGCGGCGATCGAGGATCACCAGCTCACCGTCGTCGACGCGGAACTGCGGGAACCGCTTGGTCATCGCCTCGGCGTCGATCACCTCGTGGTCGAGGCCGTGCCCGGCGATGCCGTCCACGACGGTGCGCATCTGGGGGTCGTCGGCCGGCCCCATGACCAAGGCTCCAGTCAGGCGGCGCAGTTCCCGCCCGGTCTCCGCCTGCAGCTGCTCCCAGAGGACGTCGGCGTGCCGGACGAGCGGCACGTACCGGCTGTCGTGGGTCTGCAAGCTGCGGAAGACCCTGGTCTCTCCACCTGCGGCACTGCGGTCGTGACCGGGAGCGAACCGGTCATAGCCGACCACCTCTGCACCCCGTGCAGCCAGCCGCCAGGCTGCCTGGCTGCCCACCGTGCCCGTACCGACGACGGCGACTCGTTTCTTGCTGGCCATGTCGTTTCCTTGTCGGATGGCGGGTGCGGGAGAACTCAGGCCGCGACGCGGTCGGCGGTCGAGATGAAGTCGATGGGCTGAGACGAGGAGCCGTTCAGCGCCAGGTCCGCGGCGATGTCGCCGAAGGCCGGGGAGAGCTTGAAGCCGTGGCCGGAGAAACCGGCGAGCAGGATCACGTTCTCGTTGCCCGGCAGCGGACCGACCAGCGGGCGGCTGCTCTCGGTGTAGCCCTCCATGTAGACGGCCAGGCGGGTCGGGTCGGGGCACAGGTCGGGCAGGTAGCGGCCGATCAGGTCGCGGTAGATCTCCAGCTCCGACGGCTGCACCGTCCGGTCCAGCTGGTTCGGGTCGTCCGCGAGGCGGTGCAGGGCCTGGGAGAGGCCGAGCTTGACCGACACACCGTCCGGGGAGGGCAGGCCGTAGCAGTGGGTGGGTGACGTGCGGATGAAGGCGGGGCGCTCCTCGCCGAACCAGGCGTCGGGGGCGGTGGACATGAACCAGGCGCTGATCACCCGGCGGACGTCCACCTGCCACGGCAGGTCGGGCAGGAGGTCGTTGACCCAGGGACCGGGGGTGACGACGGCCGCGTCGAAGTGCTCGCTGCCGGCGTCGGTGCGGATCTCCACGCCGTTCGCGACGGGGACGATCTCGCGGACCGCGGTGTAGCGGTGGATCACCGCCCCCAGCTGTTCCGCGCGGCGGGCGGCGGTCTGGATGGTCAGTTCGGGGCGGATGAAGCCGGCGCGCCGATCCAGCACGACGGCGTCACCGTCGTCGAGCCGGTGCTGCGGGAAGCGCTTGGCCAGGGACTCGGCGTCCAGGACGTCGTGGTCGAGGCCGTGCTCGGCGATGGAGTCGAGGACGGTGGCCATCTGCTCCCCCTCGGGGGATCCCATGAGCAGGCATCCGGTCAGCCGGCGCAGCTCACGGCCGGTCTCCTGCTGCAGCTGCTCCCAGAGGGCGTCGGCGTGCTGGAGCAGCGGCACGTACCGGGTGTCCTCGAAGTGCGCGCTGCGGAAGATGCGGGTCTCGCCGCCGGCGGCACTGCGGTCGTGGCCGGGGGCGAACCGGTCGTAGCCGACGACCTCGGCGCCGCGGACGGCGAGCCGCCAGGCGGCCTGACTGCCCATCGTTCCCACGCCGACGACCGCGACGCGTTTCTTGGCAGCTGACACAGGAGCTTTCCTTTCGTGTCGCCGGGCCCAGCCGGCCCGAGCGTGAAGCTCTTCGACTCGCGGCCCCCGGAGAGGGTCCGTGCCACAATGTAGAACGGCGTGCTAGGATCTGGCACAGAACGATGACAGTGGCACCGAGGGGAGTCAAGAGGGTGTTCACAGGAAATTCAGAGAGTTAATGGGGGTAACAGCATGGAGATGAAGAGCGTCACCAGGTCGTTGCGTGTCCTGGAGGCGGTCGCCCAGCATCAGCCGGTCACCGTCGGGGAGCTGACGAAGCTCTTCGGCCTGCCGAAGTCGACCGTGCAGCGCACCCTGGTCACCCTGGCGGAAGCCGGATGGCTGCGAGCCAGCCGCAAGGACACCACCCGCTGGGAGATCGGCGCCCGCGTCCTGGCGGTACGGCCCGCCGCACTGCAGGGCTCCAGCCTGCTCGCGGTCACGCACGAGCCGATGGTCCGCCTGCGCGACGCACTGAACGAGACGATCCACCTGTCGGTGCCGGACGTCCTGCAGAGCATGGTCGTGGTGGACCGCGTCGATTGCGACCACCCGGTGCGAACCTTCCACGCCATCGGCGACACCTCGCCACTGCACGCCACCGCAGCAGGACGCGCCGTCCTCGCCCATCTGCCGGCGTCCGAAGTGGACGAGTTCATCGCGCACGGGCTGGAGCGCTTCACCGACACGACCCCGACCGACCCCGACGAGCTGTGCGCGGAGCTCGACCGGATCCGCGCCGACGGCTACGCGGTCAACCACAACCAGTACCGACCCGGCATCTGCGCTGTCGCCGCGCCCGTCCTGGACGAGGACGGCACGCCACTCGCCGCCGTCGCGGTCTCCATGCCCGACTCCCGCTTCGACCCGAACCTGCTTGCCGAGTGGGGCCGCCTGGTCGCCAACGCGGCCAAGGACGCCACGGAACGCCGGAGCGCCTGAACGTCACCCACACGGCAAGGGCCGGCCCTTCACACACACCAACAAGAAGGGCCGGCCCTTGTGCACGTCGCCACTCCACACCGAGCCGACCTTGAACTGGTGTGACACGTGCCCCCTTGACCTCTTTGGACTCCATTGCCACCATGATGTGCCAGATTCCGGAACATCGTTGCACAATGTGGCACGACCCTCGGGATTTCGACGAAGTTGAGGAGCACACCGTGAAACCCACCTGCCTGCTGCTCGACCTCGACGGCACGCTGGTGGACTCCGCGGACGGCATCACCGCCAGCGTCGCCGCCACGTTGACGCTGATCGGCGTGCCCGTGCCCGACACCGACACCTTGCGCAGCTTCGTCGGCCCACCGATGTACCTGACGTTCCGGGAGGTCCTCGGCCTGGACGTGCCGACCGCCGAACACGCTCTGCGGCTGTACCGAGCGGACTACGCGGAGAAACACGCGCTGAACAGCCGGGTCTTCGACGGGGTTCCCGGCCTGTTGGAGACACTGGCCGCGGCCGGTTTTCCCATGGGCGTGGCGACATCGAAAGTCGAGGACCAGGCTGAGCGGATCGCCGAACATCACGGCCTGGCCGCACATCTGGTGACCGTGTGCGGCACATCCGACGCGGAGGGCCGAGCCACCAAGCGTGATGTCATCCGCGAGTGCCTGCGGCGCATGCGGGAGCACGGCGTCGACGTCTCGCGGCCCCTGATGGTGGGTGACCGCGGCTACGACGTACTGAGCGCCGCAGCCGAAGGCATCCCCGCAGTCCGCGTGTTGTGGGGCTGCGGAACCCCCGCCGAGTCGGTCAATGCCCACGCGACCGTCGACTCGCCACAGGCATTGGCCCGGCTGTTGATGCCGTCGGGCCGGCCGGAGGAGGACCTCCTGTCTCGCACCCTTTCCTGACCTGCTCTGGTCATCATCGCGGAGGATTCCGTCCACCATGGACAGTGTCGATGAGAAGATCATCGCTGAGCTCACCCGCAACGCCCGCATCTCGCACGCCGAGCTGGCCGGCCGGGTCCTGCTGTCCCGCAACGCGGTGCGCCAGCGCATCGAACGGCTGGAGCGCCAGGGACACATCGCCGGGTACACCATCGTCCGCGCCGGCGACGACTCCGGCGATGTCGTCTCGGCGCTCGTACTCGTCCACCGCCAGGACCGCATGCGCGGCGGCGACGTTCTGGCCGCGCTCAAACGCATCCCGGAGGTCGTGATCTGCGAGGTCCTCAGCGGCGACTTCGACATCATGGTGCGTCTGGAGGCCGCGACGCTGCAACGGCTGCGGGACATCTGGGAGGACATCGCGGAGATGCCCGGCGTACGTGACACCGTCACGGCACTCACCCTGTCCGCGGTGGTCAACCGCACGCGAGCCGGAAGGGGGGCTTCGGCCGCACCGGGGTGAGCGGCGACGCCACGGCCGCCCAGGTCGCCCACACCGTCGGATACACCAGCGCCACCCAGTTCAGCCGCGAACACCGGGCCTTCTGCGGACTCCCCCTGGTCCAGGACATCACCCGCCTGCGCGCCAACTCCACGCCGACCGCCCGGCACTTCGACCAGGCCGACCGAGGCGATCAACGGACGCCTCGAACACCTTCGTGAATCCGCCCTCAAATCCCGCAATCCGACCGACCAAAGCTCACAACGCGATCGTCTGTCCGCGTATGCGTTTCGAACAGACGGCACGTCGTTGACGCGATGCGGACCATGGCGCAAACCTTCAGGACAGACAAGTCGCGGTCATCGCGAAACGCTGTCACGACACACCGCCGAGGTGGTTGACGCACACGACCTTGGGCTGGGTCATCTCCTCGAAGGCGAAGCGCACGCCCTCGCGGCCCATGCTGCCGTACTTGAACCCGCCGAACGGCATGGCGTCGAACCGGTAGTCGGACGAGTCGTTGATCATCACGCCACCTGCTTCCAGCAGCCTGGCCGCGGTCAGAGCTCGGTCCAGGCGCGCGGTGAAGATGCCCGCGTGCAGGCTGTAGTCGATGGCGTTGGCCCGCTCGATGGCGTCCTCGAAGGACTCGACCGGCTGCAGCACCACGACCGGCGCGAACGCCTCGTCCTGCCAGATCGAACTGGTGCTCGGAACACCCTCCAGCACGGCAGGCGTGTACACCGAGCCGGTGACCTCGTTGCCGCACAACAGGATCGCGCCCCGCTCCACCGCCGCGTCCACCTTCACTTGAACGGCGAGCGCGGCCTGCCTGGTGATCATCGGGCCGACGTCGGTGCCCTCGTCGAGTGGGTCGCCGACGCGCAGCAGTTTCGTTCGAGCGACGAAGGCGTCGCGGAAGCGCTCGTAGACCTGGTGGGCGATCAGGATTCGCTGGGTGCCGATGCAGTTCTGGCCCGCGGCCCAGAACGCGCCGGACACGCAGGACTGCACTGCCTCGTCGAGGTCGGCGTCGTCCATCACGATGACCGGGGCGTTGCCGCCCAGATCCATGGCGAGCTTCTTCAGGCCGGCCGTGCGGGCGATGGCCTCGCCGGTGGCGAATCCCCCGGTGAAGGACACCATGCGCACGTCGGGGGCGGAGACGAGCGCTGCGGCGATGTCGGCATCGCCGTTGACGACGGTGACGACCTCGTCGGGCAGGCCGGCCTCGACGAGGGTGTCGACCAGGCGCAGCGCGGACAGTGGTGTCAGGGCGGACGGTTTGAGGATGACCGCGTTGCCGCCCGCGATGGCCGGTCCGAGCTTGTGGGCGACCAGGTTGAGCGGGTCGTTGAACGGGGTGATCGCGGCGATGATGCCCAGCGGTTCACGCGTGAACCAGCCCTGCCGGTTCTCCGAGCCCTCGTACGAGTCGAACGGGACGACCTCACCGGCGTTGCGCCGGGCCTCGGCCGCGGACAGCGAGAGGGTGTTGACCGCGCGGGCGACCTCCTTGCGGGCCTGGGTGATGGTCTTGCCGGCCTCGCTCACGATCAGCCGCGCGAAGGACTCCGCGCGCTGCTCGACCAGACGGGAGGCACCTTCCAGGGCCGACGCCCGAGCAGCACGGGACAACGCGGCCGCGATACGCCGCCCGCACCTGGCCTGCCGCAGGACGCTGCCGATGGCGGTGGCATCGACGGTGGGGACCGAGGCGATGATCTCGCCGGTGTAAGGGTTGCGCACGGGCGCCATCTCGGCTCCGATCTCGACGCCGGCGTGCGTGATGGTGTCAGACAAGGTGGGTCTCCTGGAGGACGCGGCCCGTGGCGGTGGCGTGACGCTGGTGGATGGCGATGATGTCCGAGAGCAGGGCGTAGGCGGTTTCGATGCGGCCGGCACCAGGGCCGGACACCGTAACGGTGCCGAGGAGGTCGGTGTGGAACGCAACCGCGTTGACCGGGCCTGAGATGCCGGCGAGCGGGTGGTGGGAGGGCAGGGCGAGCGGGGCGACGCGGGCGTCGACGCTCCCGTCCTCGTTGCGGGTGGCGGAGCCCACGAGCTTCCAGCGCAACCCCTCCGAGGCGGCGTCCCGCACCTGGTCCGGTGTGATCGCGGAGATGCCCTCACAGAAGATGTCCTCGCGGCGCAGGTCGGCGCCGAGGACCTCGTTCGCCAGGATCATGACCTTGAGTTGGACGTCGTGACCCTCGATGTCGGCGGTGGGGTCGGCTTCGGCGTATCCCAGTTCCTGCGCTTCCGCGATGGCCGCCGGCAGATCGACGCCTTCCTCGAGCCGGCCGAGGACGTAGTTCGACGTGCCGTTCATGACGCCTTGGAGGCCGGTGATCTCCAGCCCGCCGAACAGGCTCTGGGCGGTGCGCAGGACAGGGGTGCCGCTGAGCACCGAGCCCTCGAACTCGAAACTGACACCGTGCTCGGCGGCCAGCGCCTTGAGCGCCTGGCCGGCGAGGGCCACCGGCCCCTTGTTCGTGGTGCACACGTGTTTGCCGGATTCGAGGGCCCAGCGCACGTGAGAGAGGGCGGGCTCACCGTCGGTGGGATTGGTGAACGTCGCCTCCACGACGACGTCGGACGGCACGTGGCGGATCACCCACTCGTTGCGTGGATCGGCGCTTCCACCCGGCAGACCCGCGAAGTCCAGTTCCCCTGGCTCGGCGGCCAGCAGCGGCGCCAGATCGATGCCGTCGGTGTCCACCAGGGAACCGGCCCGCAAATCGGTGATCGCCACGACGCGCAGGGCGAAGCCCAAGTCCTCGGCGAGGCGGCCCCCGCGCTGGGACACCAGCTCGGCGAGCGCGCGGTTCACGCCGCCGAAGCCGATGAGGGCGAGGTCGTATCGGCTCATGTGAAAGGCTCCTTCGCGATCCACCGCATCCCACTGCGGTGCGGATGCTCAAAGCCTCGCCGCCAGACCCGTCACCTGCTCCATGCCACAACGCTCAGAGAGCATGCCGATGTGCGCCGGACTGATGACAATTCGCGCAGCACGGCGCAGTCATAAAGCCGTGTGACCCCCGTCCACGGGGAGAACGACCACGTCGGCGGTTCTCCAGCGGTCCGCCGCCTTGGCGCCGAGCTCGGCAACGAACGCCTCCCGGCGGAAGTGAGAGGTGACCGCCTGGCCGATTCCGCTCGATGCCCCGGTGATCACGGCGTTGACGTGCTGCAGTCTCATGAAGCACATATCCCACTATGTGGCACACCGTGCTAATTTATGGCATGACTATCCCCACCCCCGGAAGGGGTGGTCAAGAGCTGTGAGAAGAGAATGCAGAAGACCAACAGGGGGTAACGCGTGGAGATGAAGAGCGTGACCAGGTCGCTGCGCATTCTGGAGGCGGTTGCGCAGCACCAGCCGGTCACGGTGGGAGAGCTGACCAAGCTCTTCGGACTGCCCAAGTCGACTGTGCAACGCACGCTCGTCACGCTGCACGAGGCAGGATGGTTGCGCGCCAACCGGAAGGACACGACGCGCTGGGAGATCGGCGCGCGCGTGCTCGCCGTGCGTCCGGCGGCACTGCAGGGCTCCAGCCTGCTCGCGGCGGCCCGTGACCCGATGATCCGGTTGCGGGACAAGGTGAACGAGACGATCCACCTGTCCGTGCCCGATGCATTGGACTGCATGGTGGTGGTCGACCGCATCGACTCGTCGCACGCGGTGCGCACGTTCCACGAGATCGGCGACATCTCACCATTGCACGCCACGGCGGGTGGGCGGGCGGTACTGGCCAACACGGGCAAGTCCGATCTCGACGACGTTCTCGCCAGGCCGCTGGAGAGCTACAGCGAGATCACCCTCACCGATCCGCAGCAGCTCAGGGCGGAGCTGGAGCAGGTGTCGGCGAACGGCTACGCCATCAACCGCAACCAGTTCCGGCCCGGTGTGTGCGCGATCGCCTCGGCGATCCTGGACTCCGACGGCTCACCGCTGGCCGCGGTGGTGATCTCCATGCCGGACTCCCGCTTCGAGGAGGCCCGGCTCCCAGAACTGGGGCGCCTGGTCGCGGAAACCGCCAAGGAAATCTCCGCCCGCAGACTGGGTTCCTGACGTCGACGGGGAGCTTTCCCGACGTGGAAGGCTCCCCGTCGATCTCTCGGTCAGGAAACCGGCACGGCGACGTACTTGTAGTCCAGGAACTCGTCGATGCCGACGCGGCCGCCCTCGCGGCCCAGGCCGGACTGCTTCACGCCACCGAACGGGGCGGCGGGGTTGGAGACGAGGCCGGTGTTGAGGCCGACCATGCCCGCCTCCAGCCGTTCGCTCACCCGCAGCGCCCGGTCCAGCGACTCGGTGAACACGTAGCCCACTAGACCCCATTCGGTGTCGTTGGCTTGGCGCACCACCTCGTCCTCGTCGTCGAACGTCAGGATCGCCGCGACCGGACCGAAGATCTCCGTGCTCATCAAGTCGCTGTCCGGCGACACCCGGCTCAGCACCGTCGGCGGGTAGAAGCTGCCCGGACCGTCCGGAGTCCGGCCGCCGGCGAGGACTCGCGCACCACGTTGAACCGCGTCCTCGACCAGGCGCTCGACCTTGCGGCGGCCGTTCCGGTCGATCAACGGACCGACGTCGACCCCCGGCTCGGTGCCGGGACCGACGTTGAGCGCGCTCATGCGTGCAGACAGCCGCACGGCGAACTCCTCCGCCACATCGCGGTGCACGAAGAACCGGTTGGCCGCGGTGCAGGCCTCGCCCATGTTGCGCATCTTGGCGACCATCGCGCCGTCGACCGCCTTGTCCAGGTCGGCGTCGTCGAACACGATGAACGGCGCGTTGCCACCCAGCTCCATCGACGTGCGCACCACCTGCTCGGCCGACTGCTCCAGCAGCAGCTTGCCCACGCCCGTGGACCCGGTGAACGACAGCTTGCGGATGCGCCCGCCGCGCAGCAGCGGTTCGACGACCTCGCCCGGCTTGGACGTGGTGACCACGTTCAGCACGCCGTCCGGCAAGCCCGCCTCGCGCAGGATCTCCGCGAGGACGAGGCTGGACAACGGGGTCTGCGGCGCGGGCTTGAGCACCATCGTGCAGCCGGCCGCGATCGCCGGGCCGATCTTGCGGGTACCCATTGCCAGCGGGAAGTTCCACGGCGTGATCAACAGACACGGCCCCACCGGCCGCCGCATCAACAGCATCCGGTTGCGGCCGTCGGGCAGCGTGCCGAAACCACCCTCGATCCGCACCGCCTCCTCCGAGAACCACCGGAAGAACTCGGCCGCGTAGGCCACCTCTCCCCTGGCCTCGGCCAGCGGCTTGCCCATCTCCGTGGTCATGAGGTGAGCAAGCTCGTCCGTGCGCTCGATGATGATGTCGTAAGCACGGCGCAGGATTTCGCTGCGCTTGCGTGGTGCGGTGGCGGCCCACTCCTCCTGGACCCGCACCGCCGCGTCCACCGCCAGCTGCGCGTCCTTGGCTCCCGCGTCCGCGACATGACAGACGACCTCACCGGTCGCCGGGTTGTCGACGGGCATCGTGGCGCCGTCCGCGGCGTCCACCCACGTACCGCCGATGAACAACTGCTTCGGAACGTCGATCATGGGTTACCTCCTGGGTCGAGCAGCTCTGCCAGGTGCACGGCGCGAACGCCGAGGTGGTCGACCTGGGTGGCGCAGCTGAAACCGTCCGCCACGACGACGGCATCGGGGTTTTCTTCCAGTCGTGGCCGCAGGGCGAGGTCCGCCACGGCCATCGACGTGTCGTAGTGCTGTTCCTCGAAACCGAAGTTGCCCGCGAGCCCGCAGCAACCTTCGGCCTCGGTCACCTTCCGCACACCGAGCTTGCGCAGCAGGTCACGCGGACCGCCGAAGGTGGCGTACTCGTGGCAATGCGTTTGCAGCACCACGGAATCCGGTACGGCCGGTTTCCAGTCCGAAGTGGACAGTTCGGTGAGCGCGCCGGTGAGGGTGTGCACGCGCGCGGCGACCCGCCGGGCGGCGTCGGTGTCCAGCAGTTCGGGCACGTCGCGCTTCAACGCCGCCGCACAACTCGGTTCCGTCACCACGATCGGCAGGTCGCGATGCGGGCCACGGTCGAGCCGGGTGATGGTGCGGGCCATCACCCGGCGTGCCACCGAAAGCTGACCGGTGCTGACCCACGTGAGGCCGCAGCACAGTCCGCTGCTCGGTGTGCAGGGCACCCCGGCGGCGCCGAGCACGCGTGCGGCGGCACCGGCGACGTGCGGGCGGAAGGCGCGCGTGAAGCTGTCGACGAACAGCACCGCGGCCGGTCTGTCGACCGCCGTGCGCAGAACGGACTTCAGCGCACGGCGGGACGCGAAGGCAGGGATGGCCCGGTGCCGGGTGACACCGCCCAGCCAGGCGGCGACCTTGCCCAGCGGCCCGCGCAGGACCGCGTTGAGCGGCCGTGCGACGTACGCCGCGAGCTTGGACGTCGCGGGCAACCATCCCAGCGAGTAGTGCGAGCGCGGCCGGACCCGGCCGCGGTAGTGCTGGTGCAGGAACTCGGCTTTGTAGGTGGCCATGTCCACGCCGGTCGGGCAGTCGGTGGAACACGCCTTGCACGACAGGCAGAGGTCCAGCGCGTCCTTCACCTCGGTGGAGCGCCAGCCGTCCCGCACGACGTCGCCGCGCAGCATCTCCTGCAGCATCCGGGCACGGCCGCGGGTGGAGTGGTTCTCCTCCCCCGTCGCGCGGTAGCTGGGGCACATCACGCCACCGGAGTTGCTGCGGCAACGGCCGACACCGACACAACGCCGGACCGCGCCCGCGAAGCCGTCTTTGTCGTGGGGGAAAGTGAAAAGCGTTGTGCGCCCCTGCGGCTGCGCGGCGTCGAACGCGAGACCGACATCGCCGCGGCGGAACAGGGATAGCGTTGGGCGGCCCTGTGGATGTGGGGTGTCCGACGCGAGATCGGTGCCGTCGCGGCGGAACAGCGCCCGACGCCCCTGTGGCATGTCCAACGCGAGGTCCGCGTCCACCGCCGCCGGCGCCACGATCACGCCGGGGTTCAGCAGACCGTCCGGGTCGAAAACCCGCTTGAACCCCTCGAACGCCCCGATGACCGCCGGGCTGTACATGACCTCCAGCAGCTCACTGCGCGCCCGCCCGTCCCCGTGCTCGCCGGACAACGTGCCGCCGTGCCGCACGACGACCTCGGCCGCCTCGCGCAGGAACCGGCGAGTGGCGGCCCTGCCCTCCTCGCTCGCGAGGTCGAAGTCGATCCGCACGTGCACGCACCCCGCACCGAAGTGTCCATAGAGGACTCCGGTGAGCCGGTGCGCGGCCAGCAGCGCGCGGAAGTCGCGCAGGTAGCCCGCCAGGTTCTCGGGCGCCACCGCCGCGTCCTCCCAGCCCGGCCACGACTCGCCGCCGTCGACCAGCCGGGCGGCGAGCCCCGCGCCGTCCTCGCGCACCCGCCACAACGAACGGCGCTGCGCCTCGCTGTCGACCACCCGGCCGTCGAGCATGCGGCCGCGGGCCTTCAGCGTGTCGAGCAGCTGCCCGGCGCGGACCGCGACCTCGCCCGAGTCGTCGCCGTCCAGTTCGACGTACAGCCAGGCGCGGCCGTCCGGCAGGCCGGTGACCGAGCCCGGGCCGCGCCGGGCGCGCATCGTGGCGACGATCGCGGAGTCCATGCCCTCCACCGCGGTGGGGTTCCACCGCAGGATCTCCGGCACGTCCTCGGCGGCGTCCACGACGTCGTCGTAGCCCAGCGCCAGCAACGTCGCCGCCGGCGCCGTCGCCACGAGCCGGACGGTCGCCGCCACGACCACGGCGCACGTGCCCTCGGTGCCGACCAGGGCGCGGGCGAGGTCGAAACCGTTCTCCGGCAGGAGGTGGTGCAGCTGGTAGCCGGAGACCTGGCGCGGGATGCGGCCCAGTTCGGTGCGGATCGGGGCGAGGTTCTCGCCGATCAGCCGGCGCAGTGCCGCCTCCAGCTCGGCGGCCGCGCCGTAGTCGGACGGGTCGGCGGGGCGCAGGCCCTTGTGGTCGGCGATCGCGTGCAGACCGTCGATGGTGACGATCTCCAGCGACTCGACGTGGCCGCTGGTGCGCCCGTGCCGCACCGAACGGTTGCCACAGGCGTCGTTGCCGATCATGCCGCCGATCGTGCAGCGGCTGTGGGAGGACGGGTCGGGGCCGAAGGTGAGGCCGTGCGGTGCGACCGCGTCGCGCAGGTCGTCCAGCACCACACCGGCCTCGACTCGAGCGGTACGACCGATCGGGTCGATGCCGAGGATCCGGTTCATGCCGCGGGAGAAATCGAGCACGAGACCCGGCCCGACGGCGTTGCCCGCCATGCTCGTGCCGCCTCCCCGCGCCGTGACCGCCACCCCGAGCTCCCGGCAGGCCCGCAGCGCCGCGGACACCTCCTCGGGAGAACGGGGGAAGGCCACGGCGCGAGGCGCCACCCGGTAGTTGGAGGCGTCGTAGGCGAAGGGCGCAGTTCCTCCGGCCTCCGACTCCACCCGCAGTCCGGGGGCGGTCTCGGCGAGCAGTCGCACCAGCGGGTCGGCACTCATCGCGCCGACACTCCTGCTTCCACAGCGGCGGACCAGGCCCGCAGCCCTTCGTCGACGGCGTTCTCGTCGATCACGAGGGCGGGGATCATCCGCACGACCTGGTTCCACGCGCCGCACAGCAGCAGGAGCAGGCCCTGGTCCACGGCGGCGCGCTGGACCCGGCCCGCGGTCTCCGGGTCGGGGCGCCCGTCCTCGGTGACGAACTCAGAAGCGAGCATGAGCCCGGCACCCCGCACGTCGCCGATGCCCGGCGTCCTCGCGGCCACGGCCTCCAACCCGGCCCGCAGTCGTGCGCCCATCAGCTCGGCGTTCTGCACGAGCTTCTCCTCCTCGACGACCTCCAGCGTGGCGACGGCCGCGGCACACGCGACGGCGTTCGCGCCGTAGGTGCCGCCTTGCGAGCCCGGCCAGGCCTTGCTCATCAGCTCCTCGCTCGCCGCGATGCCGGACAGGGTGAAGCCGCTGGCCAGGCCCTTCGCGGTGACGAGGATGTCCGGCGTGACACCGGAGTGCTCGTGGCCCCAGAACCGGCCGGTGCGTCCGACGCCGGTCTGCACCTCGTCGAGGATCAGCAGGAAGCCGTGCCGGTCGGCCCGCTCGCGCAGCCCCTCCAGGAACGCGCGGGGCGCCGGCACGTAGCCGCCCTCACCCAGCACCGGCTCCACGATGAGCGCCGCGGTGTCGGCGGGCGAGGAGATCGTCTGCAGCACGTAGTCCAGCTCCTGCAGGGCGAACCTCGTCGCGGTCTCCTCGTCCCAGCCGTAGCGGTAGGCCGTCGGGAACGGCGTGACCACGACCCCGCTCATCAACGGGGAGAAGCCCGAGCGGAACCGTGTGCCGGACGTGGTCATGGAGGCGGCGGCGACGGTGCGGCCGTGGAAGCCGCCGTGGCAGACCAGGATGTTGGGCCTGCCGGTGGCCTGCCGGGCGAGGCGCATCGCCGACTCGACCGCCTCGCTGCCGGAGTTGACGAAGAACAGGCTGTCGAGGCCCTGCGGCAGCACCTCGCCGAGCTTGTCGACGAGCCGGCGCAGCGGCTGGTGCATGACCGTCGTGTACTGGCCGTGGATCAGCGTCGCGACCTGCTCCTGGGCGGCGGCGACGACCTTGGGGTGGCAGTGCCCGGTGCTGGTGACGCCGATGCCCGCGGTGAAGTCGAGGTACCGCCGGCCGTCCTCTCCGTACAGGTGCACGCCCTCACCGCGGACCGCGACGACGGGGGTGGCTTGGCGCAGGTGCGGCGACAGAGCGGTCATCTTCATCTCCCGTGCGGAGTAGTTCTTCGTCCGGTCACCTGAGCGTTGCCCCGCGGACGCACGCCGACAACGCGTGTTCTGTCCGGCTGAGAGCCGTTGTTTGGACGTTTTGTCAACCGCGGGCCACCGACGTCGCCGCCGCGCGTTCTCCCAAAGCCTGTGATCCGCGCTTGCGCAGGTGAGGACCGCTTGTCAAAGTGGCGCCGTGCCCCAGCAGCAAGGTCTCACCGTCGCGGACGTGCTGGCACTGCCCGTGCTCGCCGCCGGCCGCCCCGAGGTCGTGGCCGGTGAGCAGGGCCTGGACCGGCTCGTCCGCTGGGTGCACATCACCGAGCTGACCGACCCGGCGTCGTTCCTCAAGGGCGGCGAACTGGTCCTCACGACCGGCGTGCCGCTGCCCGGTGACGCCTCCCAGGTGCGCCGCTACGTCGACGAGCTCGCCGACGTCGGTGCCGCCGCACTGGTCCTCGAGCTGGTCCGCCGGTTCCACCGCGCGCCGGAACCGTTGATCCGCGCGTGCCGTGCCCGCGGTCTGCCGCTGGTCACGCTGGCGCGGGACGTGAACTTCCTGGAGGTGACCCAGGTCGTGCACACGCTGATCCTGGGCAGCCAGACCGAGGTGCTGCGCCGGACCCAGCAGATCCACGACGCCTTCACGGCGCTGACCCTGCGCGGCGCGGGGCCGGAGGAGGTGGTGCGGGCGGCGGTCGAGATGAGCCGCCGCACCGTGGTGCTGGAGAACCTCGCCCACCAGGCGGTGATCTGCGAGCCCGCCGGGGTCGACGCCGAGGTCGCGCTGGCGCACTGGGAACGGCGGTCGCGGGCCACCCCGTCCGAGGAGGGCTGGCTGACCACACCGGTCGAGTTCCAGGGCGAGCGCTGGGGCCGGGTCGTCATGCTGCCGGACGGCAGGTCGTTCAGCGCCGAAGACGTCACCGTCCTCGAGCGAGCCGCCATGACGCTCACGATCGCCCGGCTCATCCACTCCACGGCGTGGGAACGTCGCGCGCACCGCACCGTGCTGCACGACATCGCCGAACAGCGCTACCGCTCCCCCGGCGAAGCACGCGCCCGCGCCGCCGCTCTCGGGTTACCCGTCACCGACGCCTCTTTCCTGGCCGTCCTGGTGGACTCGAACGCCGGAGAGGTGGAAACCGCGCTGTCGGCGACGCTGGAGCGGACAGCTCTGGTGGGCACGCTCGCTGAAGGACGCGTGGGCGTGCTGGTGTTCCTGCGCAAAGGGCAGCCGTGGCAGTCCACAGTGGAACAGCTCAGCCGCACCGCACGGGAACAGGACGAGGACGCCGTGGTGAGCATCGGGAGCGAGGTCGCGGACATCACCCACGTCGCGCGTTCCTTCCGCGAGGCGGGACGCGTGGCCGAAGCCGTGCTCCCCGGTTCCGGCCTGCTCTTCCACCAGCTGTCCGACATCGGCCTGCGGCACCTGCTGCACACCCTGCGCGACGACGTCCGGGTCCAGGACTACGTGGAACGGCAGCTCAGCCGGCTGGTCGAGCACGACGCCCGCAACGGCACCGAACTGCTGCCCACCCTGCGCCACTACCTCGACGCCGCGGGCAACAAGACCATCGCCGCACGCCGCGGCGGCATCTCCCGGCAGACGCTCTACGAACGCCTGCGCGCGCTGGAACGCCTGCTGGACCGCGATCTCGAAGTGGGCGAGCACCGCACCGAGCTGCACGTCGCCCTCCTCACGCTCGACGTGCTGCGCGGCTGACCCCGCCGATCGGCTGATCACCGGCAGCCGGTCGGCGGGGTGTTCGGGCCGGGTCACCGGTGTTCGCGGATGGTGGCCCACGCCGATCATGGTGGTGAGAGAAGGAGCTCACCATGGACCACCAAGACCGCGAACTGATCCTCGGCCTGGCGAACCGGCTGCGGCAGGCGCCACCGGTGCCGCAGGACCCGCAGGCCGCCGAGTTGATCGCGCAGGAGATCGCGGCCCAGCCGAACTCGGTCTACCTGCTCGTCCAGGCCGTGCTGGTGCAGGAGGACGAGCTGCGGCAGGCCCAGGCGCGGATCGCCGCGATGGCTCAGCAGAGCCCCGGCCCCACGTCGAACCCGGCCTTCACAACGCAGGCCGGCCACACGTCCAGCCCCACCTTCACGCCCAATCCCGCGTTCACGACGCAGCCCGGCTACGCACTCCAGCCCGGCCACGGCCACCACGCCGCCCACGGTTACGACCCCCACACGGGTCAGTCGGCCCGCGGCGGGTTCATGTCCCGCATGTTCGGGCGGGACAGGGACGACCTGCACCCGCAGCACGGACAGCAGCCAGGGGCCGGTGGCGGCTTCGTGAAGACCGCGGCCGCCGCAGCGGCGGGTGTCGCCGGTGGTGCGCTGCTCGTGGCGGGTGCGAACGAGCTGTTCAGCGACGCCCCGGCGAACCAGGCACAGGGCCAGGACGGGGACGGATTCAGCGTGATGGACCTGTTCTGACACAGCGCAGCACGGCCTCCGCCACCGCCTCAGGACAGTCGAGCTGCATCAGATGCCCCGAGCCCGGCACGATGCGGTGCACTCCATGCGATGCGAGTGCTGCCATCGCCCCGTGGTCGCCGAGGATCCGGCGGGCGGAACTCGCGCCGCCCAGCGTTCCTCCCGCCGTGAGCACCCACCACGGCACGTCGGGCAACGGGTGTGCGCCGCGCAACGCGTCCACCTCGGCGACCAGATCCGCGTACCCGGCGAACTCCGCCACCACGGCGGCGCGGGCGGGCGGCCTGCCTGCCAGGCGCAACAGCGGACTCGCACAGCGCGCCGCCAGACCAGCCAGGCCGAGCCGGACGACGGCGGTCGCGAGCACCGCACCGGCGTCGAACGGCCGGCCGATCCCCGGTGGCGCGAGGCTCGGGTCCACGAGCACCGCGCCACGAACGCGTGCGGGACGCAACCGCGCAAAAGCCTCCACGTGCAGGCCGGCGAGCGAATGTCCGACGAGGACGGCCGGAGCACCCGCGACGTCCAGCACCTCGTCCAGCACGGCCACCTCGCGCCGCGCCGACGGTGCCTTCGGCGACGGTGCGTTCGCGCCGATCCCCGGCCGGTCGAACCGCAGCACCCGCACCGAGGGGGCGAGCAACCGGGCGAGCGGGTCCCAGTCGGAGAGCGCACCCGCGAGCCCCGAGGTGAGCACGACCGGCGGCCCGTCCAGCGGTCCGTCCTCGATCAGGTGTAAACCGGAGCCCAGCACGTGAATCACGACGACCAGCATGCCGGAAGCAGGTGAGAGGAACGTGACGGCCGCAGTGGAAACCCGCAACCGGCCGGAAGTGTGGCTGGCCGCCGCAGCCCTGCTGTACTCGTGCTGGCTCCTCGAACTGGTGCTGCCGACCGGCCTGTCCCTCGTGGACAGTTACGTGAGCGAGCTGCTCGCCGACGACCAGCCGTTCCGGTGGGTGTTCCGCGTCACCGACCTGCTGGCCGCCACCTGCGTCCTGCTCGCCGCCCGCAGGCTGCGCACCCGCGTGATCGCCGTTCCGCTGCTGGTCTTCGCGGTCGCCACGATCGCCGACACGGTGCTGTCGCTCGACTGCGCGGCGAGCGTCGACGCGCTGTGCCGGTACCGCGAGAACGCCGGCGCCGTGTCGCTCGGGCACCGGGCGCACCAGGTCACGAGCGTCCTGACGTTCATCAGCGCGCTGATCGCCGCTGTGGGCCTGGCCCGTTACACCCGCCGGTGGGACGCCTGGCTGGTGGTCGGTCTGCTGGCCACGACGGGAGTGCTGTCCGGCGTGCTGGCGAACCAGCCGGGCGCCGGCGTGGTGCAACGCGTCCAGCTGCTCACCGTCGCGGCAGGACTCCTGCTCGGAGCGCGCCGAAGACGGTGGCCTCCTTCGACGTCTGCCGAATCCCGTTGGGGCCGTTGAAGAACCGCTCACCCCACGGCGTGAGACGGGCCGGGTCGAACGACGTCACCAGGTCGAGGTACTCGACGCCGCCGCCGTTGCCGCTCCACGACCAGCCGAGGTAGCCCAGGCCGCGTTCCTGCGCCTGGGCCATGATCGCGTTCTCGTCCGGGTCGCCGTCCGAGTGCCTGTCCCCGAACTCCCCCACCACGAGCGGGAGGCCGGCGGTCCGGAACGCGTCGAAGTAGGCGCTGACCTTCGCCGGGGTGTTGTAGACCCCGTACATGTGGACGGAGAACACCGTGTTGCGCTGCGGGTCGGCCTTGAGCACCGAGGCCGCGTTGCCGCGCATGATGTTCGCCCAGTCCTGACCCCACATCGGTGCGTCCACCATCAGCAGGTGCCGCAACCCCGCCGCCCGCAGCCGGGAGATCGCCTTGTTCGTGGCACTCGCCCAGAACGGAGCCACCAGCAGGTTGCTGCCGAACGGCTCGTTGCCGAGGTTGATCACGACGTGGTTCTCCTGGCCCCGCAACGCCGACGCCACCCCGATCCACCAGGTGGCCGCCTGGTCCAGGCTCGCGGCACCGAACTGGTCGCCGTAGCCGGTGGTGTCGTGCACTTCCAGCACGCAGATCAACCGCGACCGCTTGCACAACGAGATGACCTCGCTGACCTCCGCGGCCGACGTCGGCCCCCACCGCTGCCCGCTGCCCAGCACGACCCGGACGGTGTTGGCGCCGAAGGACTTGATGTGCGCGAACGAGCTGGTCCGCTCCGGGAACCACACGTGCGGATGGTTCACCCCGCGCATCACGAACGCGGCACCGTTCGCCTCGACCACCCGCGTGCCGTCGACGTGCAGGCCGACCGCGGTGGCGGCCGAAGCGGGCGAGACACCGGCGACGATGAGCAAGCCGGCCAGCAGTGCGCGAATCCAGGTCACAGCGGCGCACTGTATCGACTTGATCACCGGTGATCACTCCGCCGGACGGCCGCTCATTCGTCCCTAGGACGTGCCCCTCGGCCGCGACTATCGCGGACGAGACTCGCAGGACACGGCCTAGGCGCCGACGCAGACGAACCCGTTCGGTTCGCCGAGTTCGTGCTGAGCCTCGGCAAGTGCCTGCGCCGGCGGCACTTCGTCGCGCAACCGGCGGTGCACGGCGATCATCAGTTCCTTGGTCGCGGCGTCCGGGACGGGGACGACCGACGCGATCAGCTGCGAGGTGCCGCGTTCGAGGAACGTGGCCGCGAGCCCGAGAAGTTCGTTGCCGGACACGACGACCGAGCGGCCGACGTCGCACGCGGCCATGATCACGGTCTCCGGCACCTGGTCGAGCCGCTGGACGTCGTGGACCAGGAGCGGTCCGTCGTGCAACGACAACGCCGAGAACAACGGGTTGTCCGGGTTGAGCCGGCCGTGGGCCGCGAGGTGCACCGTGCCTGCCGTGCCGAGCGCCTTCAGAACGTCGTCGACCGTCGCCTCGGCAGGGTTGGCGGTCTGGTGGATGTCCGCCACCGCTGCCGCTTCCGCTTCCGCGCCCGGCAGACCCGGACCGCTGGCTACCGCGAAGGTCCGCGCACGGGCAGGACGGTTCGCGGCGGTGTGCCACAGCGTCGCCGACGGCGCGACGACGACCGGTTTGCCCTGGCACGACGGCAAAGTCGACCACGGGACGTCGTGCAGCACGCCGGTGGGCACGACGACCAGCGGCCGGTCATCGCGTGGCAGCAGCAGCGAGTCGAGCTGCGCGGCGGTCGACCGCAACAGCCTGCTGATCTCCGGACGTGGCCGCTTCGCCAGGTGCCGCAACGCGAACGGCACCCGGTCGAGGAGATCGCCGACCTCGCGGACCGGACCGACGGTCCGCAGGTCCAGCCGGCCGTCGGCGAGCCGCAACGCCAGCAACGTGCCGTCGATCTCGATGTACTGGACCAGCACGCGGTCACCGAGGTCCAGTTCGGACGGACGAACCGGATCGGCCGGGCCGCCGCCGGTCGCTCGGAGCAGGCGGCTGCGGTTCTTGATCTGCCGCTCCAGCTCCACCTGCCGGTGCCGCAGCTTCGGCGTGGGACTGCTCTCCAGCTCGAGCACCGTGGCGCGCAGCAACGGCAGGAGCGAGGCCAGTTCGGGATCGTCGGGCGGGCGCACTGAGCGCGGCAGGAAACGGCTCGCGCGGCCGCGTTCGGCCCACTCGAACACGTCCATGGGCTTGCCGGCCTTCAACGCGACCCGAAGGCCCAAGCACGCCAGGGAAGCGCGGTGCATGGCCGAATGAGCACGAAGATCGCTGGCTCCGAGAGCGGCGTGGTTCTCGTCCAGCACACGCAACCCTCGCCGTGCGGCGGCCGCTGCGGCACGAGGCTCAGCATCCTCCAGCAGCAACGCTTCGGCGTACCAACCGCGCGCCCGCAGGGCAGCAGGTCCGCTCTTTCGCGCCTCGCGCGCGATGGTCAGGTGCTCGGCCACGCGGGTGGACTGTCTTCGCCGTTCTGCCAGCAGAGCGAGGTCGAGGTGCGCCTCGACGACGGCGGCCGGGTGCCCGCGCAACGCCGTCACCAAGGCCTCTGGATCGCTGATCCGGCACGGCTTTCCCGCCCTCAACGCGGCCCGCAGCACCGTCGCACGAGCCAGCGCCGCGTGGTGGGCACGCCCCTGCCGGACGAACTGGGCGAGCGCGGCGCGCGCGTGCTGCCCGGCGGCGGCCCAGTCGGAGGCCAGCAGAGCGGCGTCGGCGAGCAGCAGTCGCGTCTCGGGAACCTTGAGCTGGCGCCCCTCGGCGCGGTACGCGGCAACGGCCTGCGAGGCGTGCTCCCGCGCTTCGCCAACCAGCCCAACGGACAGCAGCAGCTCCGCGCGGTCCTGCAGCACGGGCGCGAGCTGACCGCCGTGCCGGCCGATGATCTCCTCGGCCCGGTCCAGGTGGGCCAGGGCGGCCGGGACGTCACCGCGGCGGCCCTCCACGAAACCCAGGTTCTCGGCGATGATCCCGACGACGAGGTCGCGGCCGAGCGCACGGGCCAGCCGTTCGGCTTCGCGCAGGTCCTGCACCGCGGCGGCGAAGTTCTGGCGCTCGGCCTGCAGGATCCCCCGGTTGACCAGGATCCGTTGCAACGCGAGCTGGTCACCGCCTCGGCGCAGTGTGCGCTCGGCGGTCTGGTAGTCGGCAAACGCCTCGTCGAGCCGCCCGAGGTGGTAGAGGATCACCGCCCGTTGGCCCCGAGCGCGCGCACCCAGCAGCGGAACCGCCAGGTCGACCTCACGCAGGGCCGACGCGACCCGCCCCTGCTGGCCGAGCGCGAACGCGAGCTTCATCCGGCTCTCCGCTGCCGCCTTGCCCGCCCCCAGCCGGACCGCGCGCCGCAGGTGCCGGACGGCCTCCGCGACCTGCCCGGTCTGGAACAGCGCGTATCCCCACGCCTGCTCGGCCAGCGCCTGAGCCGCGGCGTCCCCGGCGGCGTCCCGGACGACGAGCGCGGCGAACGGGATGGCGCGCGCCGGGTCGAGGTCGGCGAGCCGCATCGCCTCACGTGCGGCCTGTAACGCGGATCCCGGCGCCATGATGACAAATGTGCCAGGTATCAGGGCCGGGCGCGGCGGCATCGGTTCGGCATGAGCTCACTGCGGAGGTTGACCGTGCGGAAGAACGAAGACCACGCCGAACCCGACGCACTCGTCGTGGACCTCACCGAGGTCGACGCCGTCGAGTCGGTGCTGGACGACCTCGGGATCTTCGTCGCGGAGCGGAGCGAGGTCGAGAAGTTCGATCTCGCGCTGCTCAAGCTCACGCTGGGCGGCGAGGCGCTGGACGACATCGACCCGGTGCTCGCCGAGCTGCGCGCCCGGTTCGCGGGGCGCGCCGCCGGCTGGTCGCCGCTCATCGGCAAGAACCGCAGGATGGCGAGCGTGTTCGGCGCGTATCCGCAGACCAAGAGCATGAACCTGTGGGACCCGAAGCCGAAGACCGAGGCGGAGCCGACACCGTCTTTCACCGGTGACGCCGGGCGCGGCGTGCGGATCGGACTGCTCGACACCAGGATCTACGACCACCCGGCCCTCGCCGGGTGCGACATCGACACCCCCGACCCCGCCACCAGGTTCGGCAAGGACGACAAGCCGCAGTGCACCGTCGAGGACGGGCACGGCGTGTTCACCGCGGGCCTCATCCTGCAGCAGGCGCCGGGCGCCACCCTCGTCGCCAGGCACGTGCTGGGATCCGACGGCAAGGCCTACGCGTGGGACGTGGTGACCATGCTCGCCGAGTTCCTCGAGGACGAACACCGCGTCGACGTCCTGGTGCTCGCGAGCGGCTGCCGCAACACCCTCGACGGCCGCCCGCCGCTGATCATCGAGCGCGCGGTCGAACGGCTCAGCGGCCACATGATGGTCGTGGCCGCCGCCGGCAACCACGGGATCGTCGAGGGCATGTCGCCCGACGTCCACACCACCCGCAACTCGGCGACGTGGCCGGCCGCGCTCCCCCGCGTCGTCGCCGCCGGGGTGGCGGGCGCGGACTACAGCCCGAACCTCCCGTGGGTCGACTGCGTCGTCGACATCGGACCGGACGCGCGGTTCATCAGCACGTACCTCGAACACAACGACGTGACGATGCTCGACGAGACCTCCGACTCCGACTTCTCCGGCGGCTACGCGTCCTGGGTGGGCACGTCGTGCGCCGCCGCCTACGTCGGCGGTGCCGTCGCCGCGAAGATGGCGGCGCTCGGGAAGAAGTCGGCCTACGACGTGATGCAGGACGTTCTCGACAGCTCGGCGGTGAAGAACTTCGTGTGGACGTACCAGAAGGACGAGTGACAGCGCATACTCGGCCGATGGAACCAACCGGCCGGTTGGCCGCGCTCCGGGCCGCCGCGCTCGACGGGCCCGGTGTCACGGACCTCGACCTGCGCCGTGCGGCGGCCGCGGGCGCCGCGCCCGGCGAGTGGGCCGACTACGTCCGATCTGTGCGCGAAACCTCCTACCGGGTGTCCGAAGAGGACATCACGGCGTTGAAAGCCGAGGGGATCGACGAAGAGGAGATCTTCGAGATCACCGTCGCCACGGCCGTGGGCGCCGCGTTCGACCGACTCCAGGCCGGTCTACGGGCACTGGCGGAGTCATGAGGCTCGACGTCCTGGAGCACGGGCACGGCCGGTTCGCCCGGTGGTTCCAACGGATCGTGGTCGCACTCATGGGGCACGAGGTGGACGACGTCGTCAAGACGTCGATGCACCGGCCTGAGTTCTTCGGCCGGCATTTCCTCGCCTACGTGCGGGAAGTTCTGCGCGGACCGTCGTTCTGGACGGTGGCCGAGCGCGAGCACCTCGGCGCGGTGTCCTCCGAGCTCAACGAATGCCCGTTCTGCGTGCGGGTGCACACCGAGACCGCGCGCCTCGCCGGACATCGGGACGTGCGGCCGGAACTGGCCGCCGTGCTCACCTTCGTCACGCTGCTCAACCGCGGCGAGGTCACGCCGGCCGACGTGGCGGCGGTGCGCGCGGCCGGGGTGCCCGAGGCTGCCTTGGTCGAGGCGTTGCACGTCAACGCGGTGTTCAACATCGTCAACCGGCTGGGCAACGCGTTCGGCTGGAGCTGGGACTCCGACGAGCACGTGCGCGCCGCGGCACGGGTGATCCAGCGAACCCGCTATCGGTTGCCAGGACTCGTGTTGCGGTGACGACGAGCAGTCGTCCGATCACGACCTGCCACCGTTGGGCCGAACAGGTAGGGCCGAAAGGCTCGTCAATGTAACGCCCGATCGGCGTAGCGTCGGCTGGTCTTGCGTCGACCACGCACGCCCCGGAGGAACGCAATGAAGCGGTCCACGACAATTTTGTCCGCACTGGCCCTCGTCGCCGGCGGCGTGGCGGCGTCACCCGCCCAAGCCGCGCCGCCCCACGATCCGCTCGACGTCTACGTCGCCGAGGTGACGTCCCAGCAGGCGGGTGAGCTCTCCAGACAAGGCTTCGACGTCGCCGGCAGCAGAACGGCCGGCGACAAGGTCGAGATCGAGCTCGTCCTCAGCACCGCCCAGCAGCAGGACCTGGCCAAGCGTGGCGTCAACGCGCAGGTCAAGAAGACCAAGGACGGCAAGACCACCCGACAGCTCGCCGCCGAGCAGGCCGCGAACGGCTTCACGGTGTGGCGGTCCTACGACGAACCCGGCGGGATCCGCGACCAGATGTACGCGCTGGCCCGCGACAACCGCAACCTCGTCAAGCTCACGGTGCTCGGCAAGACCGGGCAGGGACGCGAGATCATCGCGCTGAAGGTGACTCAGGGCGCCGCCGGCATCAAGGACGGCGCACGTCCGGCGGTGCTGTACTCGTCGACGCAGCACGCGCGAGAGTGGATCAGCACCGAGGTGAACCGCAGGCTGCTCAACCACTACGTGGACCGCTTCAAGGCCGACGACGCGGAGATCAAGGAGCTGCTGAAGCAGACCGAGCTGTGGTTCGTGCTGGTCGCCAACCCGGACGGCTACCAGTACTCGTTCGACGTGGAACGGTTGTGGCGCAAGAATCTGCGGGACAACGACGGCAACGGCCAGATCACCGTCGGCGACGGCGTTGACCCGAACCGCAACTTCGACGAGCACTGGAACTACGACAACGAGGGCTCGTCCTCCGCGACCGCCAGCGAGACCTACCGCGGCCCGAGTGCGGCGTCCGAGCCCGAGACCAAGGCCATGCAGGGGCTGCTGGACCGGATCAAGCCGAAGTTCCAGTCCAACTGGCACTCCGCCGGGCAGTGGATCCTCTACCCGCAGGGCTGGCAGACCGGCTCACCCGAGGCGGACAACCCGATCTACGTCGCGTTGGCCGGCACCGACGCCACACCGGCGATTCCTGGGTTCGACCCCGGCATCAGCTCCGACGAGCTGTACGTGACCAACGGCGAGACCACCGACTACGCCGACAGCCGCAACGGCACCGTGGCGTTCACCCCTGAGCTCAGCGAGGGCTGCGACGGCTGCGGCTTCGTCTTCCCGGACGACGAGGCGCTCGTCCAGCAGGAGTTCCTGAACACACTGCCGTTCTCGCTGTCGCTGGCCAAGTCCGCGCCGGACCCGGCCAACCCGAAGTCGGCCGTCGGCATCCAGACCAAGCCGTTCTACCTCGACCAGGCCGAGCTGGACCAGGAGAACACGCCACTGTCCATGTTGGACTTCACGTTCGACAAGTCCTACGGCGACCCGCAGGAAGTCCGCGTGCTGGCGAAGAAGTCGCTCGGCGCGGTGACCGCGAAGTGGCAGATCGGCAACGGCCCGGTGCAAAGCGCGCCGACGACCGTGTGGAACGGTGGCGAGCGGTACAGCGCGGGCAACGCGAACTACTACCACGTCGTGCGCGGCACGGTGACCGGTACGAACCCCGGTGACCAGGTCAAGGTGTGGTTCGAAGGCGGTGGGCAGACGAGCAGCTCGTTCACCTACACCGCCGTTTCCGAGTCCGGTGACAAGGTGCTCGTCCTGGCCGCCGAGGACTACACCGGCGCCTCACCCAACCAGGGTGTGACCGCGCCGAAGTACCTCTCGTACTACACCGACGCGCTCAACGCGAACGCGGTCGCGCACGACGTGTACGACGTGGATGCCAACGGCCGCAAGGCACCCGACGCGCTCGGCGTGCTGAGCCACTACCAGGCCGTCATCTGGTACACGGGCGATGACGTCGTCACCCGTGAACCCGGTTGGGGTCCTGGCAACGCGTCCAGCCTGGCGCACACGGAGCTGATGGAGATCCGCGACTACCTCAACGAGGGCGGCAAGGTGCTCTACACCGGGCAGTTCGCCGGGCACCAGTACACCGGCGCGCTCGGCACGCAGCTCTACGACCCGTTCGAGAACAAGCAGTGCGGCACGTTGCCCGACGCGGCGCTGCGGTGCCGTCCGCTCGACGGTTCCGGCGACGGCGTGAACGACGTCCTCACCTACTGGTTCGGCGCGGCGGTCCTCAACAGCGGAGCCGGGCAGAACCCGGAGACCGGCGACACGTTCCCGATCACCGGTGTCTCGAACCCGCTGACCGGCCTCTCGTTGGGCCTCAACGGGACCGACAGCGCCAACAACCAGGCCAACACGGCGTCGTTCATCACGACGAGCGGCCTGTTGCCGGTCACCGAGTACCCGCAGTTCGCGAGCGACGTCTCGGCGGTCTGGGAGCGCCCAGGCGGCCCGTTCAAGCCGCACGCCGGCGAGTACTACGTGTACTCCCAGATCAGTGATGTGTCGTACAAGCGGCTGACCCGCACGATCAACGTCCCGGCCGGCGGCGCGCAGCTGTCGTTCTGGACGTCCTTCGACACCGAAATCGACTGGGACCACGTGTTCGTCGAGGCCCGCACCGCCGGTGGCACCAACTGGACGACGTTGCCCGACACCAACGGGCACACCACGACCAGCACGGGGTTGAGCTGTCCGGAGGGCTGGCGCGACCTGCACCCGCACCTCGACCACTACCAGACGATCAACCCCGACGGCACCTGCTCGCCGACCGGCTCGTCCGGCAGCTGGCACGCGGCGTCCGGCTCGTCCGGCGGCTGGCAGCAGTGGAACGTCGACCTGACTCCCTACGCGAACAGTCAGGTCGAGATCTCCATCGCCTACGCGAGTGACTGGGCCACGCAGGGTCTCGGCGTGTTCCTCGACGACATCGCCGTCACCACCGGTGAGGGCACCACGTCGTTCGAGTCCGGTTTGGACGGTTGGGCCATCAGCGGCCCGCCGCCGGGCAGCGGGGTGAACAGCAACAACTTCATCCGCACCACCGCCGCCGGGTTCCCGGAGGGCGCCGTGGTGAAGACCGCCGACACGCTGTACTTCGGGTTCGGCTTCGAGGGCATCACCGGTGTGGCCGCCCGCAACACGGTGATGGACCGGGCGATGGACTACCTGCTCGGTGGTTGACCTGGGTGGGGGCGGCGCGGTCCGCTGACCGCGCCGCCCTCGCTGATCAGGCCTAACATGGAGCCATGGGTACCACGCTGGAGCTGACAGAGGAGGAGCTCGTCCTCCTGCGGCACGCACTGCGCCACTACCTCTCGGAGTTCGGTCACGAAGAAGCCGACATCGTGCGAAAAGCCCGCGCGTTGCTCGCCAAGCTGCCCGCACCGGTCACCAAGTAGCCGTCGCGGTCACCGACATCGCCGGGGCCCGGCGAGCGATGACGCCTGGCCTGGATCGCGCACCAGCCGAGAAACGCGAGTGCCAGCCACACGTAGCTGTTGCCGATCAGGTGCTGCCACCACGTCCACGCGAGCTCCTTGTCACCCGCCGTGGGCAGGAACCAGTGCGGGCCGACCGCGAACACGGCCGCGACCCACACCGGGTTCTTGAGCAGCAGCAGTGCGGGCGCGATCCACAGCCAGTGGTGCGACCAGGACACCGGCGAGATCAGCAACCCGGTGGCGGCGACCGCGCTGACGGCGGTGAGGTCGTCCCTGAGCCGCGGCAACAGGAAGAGCGTCGTGGCCAGCACGACCGCGCAGAGCACCAGCCAGACCGGTTCGGGTGCGCCGAGCCGGAACAGCAGTCCCTTCAGCGACTGGTTCGCGCTGTAGGCGAGACCGCCGACGCGGCCTGGGTCGAGCATGGCGTGAAACCAGAACTGCTGCGACTGCGCCGGCGCGAGCACCCAGCCGACCATCCCGGCCGCGGCGAACGTGCCGACCGCGGTCAGCGCGGGCCGCCATCGCCCGCGGGCGAGGAAGAACAGCACGAAGATCGCCGGCGTCAGCTTGATCGCGGCCGCGAGTCCGACGAGCACGCCCCTCGGCCACGGCGTGCGCGGTAGCAGGCAGTCGGCCACCACGAGCCCGATCAGCACCATGTTGATCTGCCCGAGGCCGATGCTCCCGCGCAGGGGTTCGAGCAGCAGGCACACGGCGGCCAGACCGAAGCCGGCCCACGGCACGGTCGTTTTGCCGAGTGCGGCTGTGTGGCACGCCGCCGTGAACAGCGCGATGCCGGCCGCCGTGAAGAGCACCGCGCTGACGGGCAACGGCAGCGGGGTGAGGCCGCTGAACAGCAGTGCCGCGAACGGCGGGTAGGTGAACGGCAACCCTCCCGGCCCCTGGAAGTCCGGGCCGTAGAGGTCGGCCCCGGACCGCCACGTCCGGCCGCCTTCGAGGTAGACGCCCAGGTCGAGCAGGCCGGGGCCGGCGCTGCGCACGCTCACGAAGACCAGGACGCCGGCCGCGACCACGGCCCACACCCACCGTAAGTGGACCTTGGTCACGCGCTGTCCCACCGAGATACCCGCCAGCACCTGATCCAGCACAGGAAACCCCTTCGTCCACCCGGAAGTCCGATGTGAACGAGCCTGCTGCCGGGCTGAGGGCTCTCGGATCAGCCCGGCAGCCCGGAGATCATGGCCAATGGGCCATCAGCGCAGCGCGAGCGTCAGCCGTTCGGCCGAGATCAAGCCCGCACCTCCAGCGGCAGCTCGGCCGTGACCAGCCAGCCCTCCCCCGTTGCGCCGGCGAAGAACCGCCCACCCAGCTCCTGGACCCGTTCCTGCATGCCCACCAGGCCGAATCCGCCCGAATGCGCCGGCCGTGACATTCCGTTGTCCACAACGGACAACAACACCGCGGACGCCGTGAGCCGCACGTCGACCTCGACGCTCGTGGCATCCGACGCGTGCTTGCGGCTGTTCGTCAACGCTTCCTGCACCAGCCGCAAGACCGACCGGCCGAGCTCCGGACGCACGTCCGACGGCAGCTCGATGGTCGTGCGCACCGGCAGTCCCGACTTCTCGACCAGCTGGTGCAGATCAGCCGTGAGATCGCTGGTAGCGGTCGCGGTTCCGTTGTCCCGCAACGTCCGCACCATCGCGCGCATCGCACCCAGCGCGTCCGTGCCGCCGTCGACGATGCCGGGCAACATCTCGTAGGCCCTGGCCCGGTCCCCTTCACCCACGACGAGCGCGGCCTGCGCCTGCACCAGCATGCCGGTGACGTGGTGCGCCACGACGTCGTGCAGCTCGCGCGCCATGTCGAGCCGTTCGTCGCGTCGCGCCCGTTCCTCCGCCGCGGCCGCCAGCGCGATCCGCGACCGGTCGCGCATCCGCAGCAGCACACCGGAGCCGACGGCGAGGACGCCGAGGAACACGACGAGCAGAAGGACTTCGAGGCGGCGCTCGACGAAGTAGCTCGGCCGGATGACTGCGGCATGAATGCTGATCAGCGCCAACGCCGTGACGCACACCGCGGCGAGCTGCGGCGGAGCCTTCTTGGCCAGCAGGAAGGCGAGGCACAGCACCACTGCGACCTCGGCGAGCCGGACCGGCGCCAGCTCGAGCAGCGGCGGCGTCCAGACGCCGTGTCCGTCGCCCAGCCGGAAGGCCCGGTCGAACCCGCTGATCATGCCAGACAGCGTGAACACGCCCGCACACACGACGGCCGTGGCTCCCAGCCACCGCTGCAGCTGCGACATACCGCGAAATACCCGCACGGGCCGGGATGGTACGAGTCGCGCGACCGACTGACCTCAACCGTCCGGCCGACCCGAGTGGTCAACTGGTCAGGCGGCGACCCCGATCGCCTCGTCGAGGATGCTCAGTCCCAACGCCAGCTCCTCTTCGGACGCGGTGAGCGGCGGCGCGATCCGGAACACCCCGCCCATCCCGGGAATCTGCACGATGTTCATGTGCAGCCCCAGCTCCAGGCACTTCTGCGTGATCGGCGCGCTCAGCGACTCGTCCGCGATCTCCAACCCCACCAGCAACCCACGCCCGCGCACATCGGACACCAGCGAATGCCGAGCCGCGATGTCGTCCAACCCGTTGCGCAGGAACGTCCCGAGCTTCGCGGCCCGCTCGTCCAGCCGTTCCTCGACCAGCACGTCCAGCACCGCGTTGCCCACTGCGGCAACGAGCGGATCTGACACGTGCGTGGTGAAGAACAGGTAGCCGCGAGCGTGCGCCTCCTCCTCGATCTCGGCGGAGGTGATCACGGCGGCGAGCGGCAGCCCGGCGCCCAGGGTCTTCGACAACGTCAGGATGTCCGGCACCACGCCGTCGCGCTCGAACGCGTACCAGGTTCCGGTGCGGCACAAGCCGGTCTGCGCCTCGTCGAGGATCAGCAGCATCCCGCGTTCACGACACTTCTGCAGCAGGGCGGCGAAGTAGCCCAACGGCGGCTCGAGAATCCCGCCGGAGCTGAGGATCGGCTCGACGATGCACGCGGCCAGCGAGCCGGACGACTGCGCGTCGATCAGCTCGAACGCCAGATCCAGCTGCGTCTGCCAGTCGCCGGAAGGCGCCGGAATCGCGAAGTTGCCGGGAACCACAGGCCCGTAACCCTTGCGGCCGGCGCTGTAGGTCGCGGCCGCCGCTGCCGCCGTCATGCCGTGCCACGACCGGGCGAACGACACGACCTCGTGCTTGCCGGTCACCAGCTTCGCCATCCGCAGCGCGGCCTCGTTCGACTCGGCGCCGGTCGTGAGCAGCTGCACCTTCGACAGCGACGGCGGCAAGGTCTCGGCGAGGCGCCGCGCCAGGTCGACGACCGGGCGGCTGAGCATGCCGCTGAACAGGTGGTCCAGGTTCGCGATCTGCCGCTGCACGGTCGCGACGATGCGCGGGTGCGAGTGGCCGAGGATCGCGCTCATCTGGCCGGACGTGAAGTCCAGGATCCGGCGGCCGTCCTCGGTGAACAGGAAGCTGCCCGACGCGCTGTCGATGATCGCTCGCGTGAACGTGCCGCCGTAGCGGACCAGGTGCCGGTCGACGTCCTCCCAGAAACTGTCCATGCCTGAAAGCTACGAGCGGCCGAGCGTCGGGTCCATCTCACATTTCCGCGCCTGCTGTTCGGAGATACTTAACAGCGTGACGCTCAACCCGTGGCGCCTGCGCCTGCTCAGCCAGCTCGACGCGCTGGGCACCGTGCGGGCGGTGGCACAGGCCGCGAACCTGAGTGCGTCGAGCGTGTCGCAGCAGCTCGCGGTGCTCGAGAGCGAGACGCGCACGCAGCTCATCGAACGAACCGGGCGCCGCGTCCGGCTGACGTCGGCCGGGCTGATCCTGGCGCGGCGGGCGCGGTCGATCCTCGACCAGATGGACGCCGTCGAGGCCGAACTGCGCGGGCTCAACGAGGAACCGTCCGGCCGCGTCCGGCTCGGCGCGTTCCAGAGCGCGATCCACACCCTGGTCGTGCCCGCTGTCCAGCACCTCGACCACCCGCACCTCGACGTGGAGATCGTCGAGCTGGAGCCGCACGCCAGCATGCCGGCGCTGCTGACCGGCGAGGTCGACGTGATCATCACGACCACGGACTTCGTGGAGCTGCCGGTCCCACCGGACATCGACGTCGTGCCGCTCGCCGAGGACCCGATCGTGCTGCTCAGCCCGCCCGGCCAGCCGAAGACCGACCTCAAGGCCTGCAAGGACGAGCCGTGGGCGTTCGACATCCCCGGCTCGTACATGGCGAACCTCGCGACGCGCCTGTGCCGGCAGGCGGGGTTCGAGCCTCGAGTGGTCGGCCGGTTCAGCAACTACATGCTGACCCTCAAGCATGTCGAGGCAGGTCTGGCGGTCGCGGTGCTGCCCGCGCTGGCCGTCGACCCGAGGTTCGACGTCGTCGCGAAGGAGCTGCCGGTGACCAGGAAGATCACCGCGGCCGTGCGGCGAGACTCGCGCGCCGCGATCACCGTCGTGCTCGACGCCCTGCATACTCCCCGGTGATGACCCAGAAGCTGACACAGAGGATCACGATCAACGACGTCGCGAGCGCCGCCGGGGTGTCGCGGCAGACTGTGTCGCGCGCGCTGAACGACAAGGGCGAGATCGACCGCGAGACCAAGCAACGCGTGCTCGACGCCGCGCGCGACCTGGGCTACCGGCCGAGCCGCTTCGCCCGCGGCCTGGTGCGGCCGGACACCACCTCGATCGGGCTCGTGATCCCGGACCTGCTCAACCCGTTCTTCACCGAGGTCGCCGCCGCCGCGCTGGAGGCCGCACGAGCCCGCGGCTGGCACGTCGTCGTGTACGACACGGCCGACAGCCTCGAGGAGGAACGCGGCACGTTGCAGGTCATCGGCACGCAGGTGGACGCGGTGGTCGGCTACTTCAGCCTGTCCGAAGCCGAGCTCGACGAGCACACGCGGGGCATGCCGGTGGTCCTGATCGGCCGCCAGTCGCCGCGGTTCAGCTCGATCCGGATCGAGGGCGCGGCCGGCGTTCGCTCGGCCGTCGATCACCTCGTCAGCGCTGGTCATCGCCGCATCGGCATGCTCGACTACGCCAACCGGGCCGATCCGAGCGACCGGCACGCGTGGTTCTGCGCTGCGATGGCCACACACGGGCTCGCCACCGACGCGGTCACGACCGCGGCGCAGTCGGTCGCCGGAGGTGCCGAGGCGCTGGTCGAGTTGCTCGACCGGCATCCGGACGTCACCGCGGTCTTCACCTTCAACGACATCATCGCGATCGGAGCGCTGCGGACGGTGCGCCGGCTCGGCCGAGAGCTGGCGGTGATCGGGTTCGACGGGCTGCAGCTCGGCACCGTGGTCGATCCGGAGCTGACCAGCGTCGCGCTCGACACCCGGCGGATCGGGGCGCTCGCCGTCGAGCAGGCTGCCCGGTTGCTGGCCGGCGCGGAGCCGCTGGCGGGTGACGATCTCGTGGTGCAGGCGGTTCTGCTGCTGCGCGAGTCCGCCTGACCTGCCATTTCATTCCTCGGGGCTTGACACCTCTTCCTCGTCCGCCGCATGCTTCGGAGCATGCCGTGAACGTTCACGGGAGCGTTCACGGACGCCGCCGCCGGCGCGTTGAAAGGCTGAGTTTTGTACCTCGAAGACATGGGTCCTGGGACCGGAGCACTGCCGCCCCGCGCCTACTTCACCTCGGACGCGGCTTCGTTGTCGCTCGACGGGACGTGGCGCTTCCGCCTGTCACCGCACGCCGACGCGCCGCTCGGGCCGGAGCAGGACGACTTCGACGACAGCGGCTGGTCGGACATCGCCGTGCCCGGTCACTGGCAGCTGCAGGGCCACGGCTCGCCCGCCTACACCAACGTCGTGTACCCCTTCCCGGTCGAGCCGCCGTACGTGCCGTCCGAGAACCCGACCGGCGACCACCGGCTGACGTTCGACCTGCCGGCCGAGTGGCCCGCGGACGAACCGGCCGTGCTCCGGTTCGACGGCATCGACTCGTGCGGACGGATCTGGCTCAACGGCACCGAACTCGGCGTCACGCGCGGCAGCCGGCTGCCGTCCGAGTTCGAGGTCGGCCCCCTGCTCCGTCCACAGCGGAACGTCCTGGTGGTGCGCGTGCACCAGTGGTCGTCCGGCAGCTACCTCGAAGACCAGGACATGTGGTGGATGTCCGGCATCTTCCGCTCCGTCAAGCTGTTGTCCCGGCCGCGTGGCGGTGTCGCGGACTACCAGCTGAACGCTTCCTACGACCACGTTTCCGGCCTCGGCACGCTGTCCGTCGACGGCGCGATGGTCACCGTGCCGGAGCTGGGCATCACCGATCTCCAGCCGGGCCGGCCGGTCTCGGTGCCGGTCGAGCCGTGGAGCGCGGAAAGCCCGCGCCTGTACGACGGCTTCGTCCACACCGCGGTCGAATGGGTGCCGGTGCGCATCGGCTTCCGCACCGTCGCGATCACCGACGGCGTGCTCACGATCAACGGCTCGCGCGTGGTGTTCCGCGGCGTGAACCGGCACGAGCACCACCCCGAGTTCGGCCGCGCGGTGCCACGCGAGTTCGCCCTCGCCGACATCCTGTTGATGAAGCGGCACAACGTCAACGCCGTCCGCACCAGCCACTACCCGCCGGACCCGCACTTCCTGTCGCTGTGCGACGAGTACGGCCTCTGGGTGATCGACGAGTGCGACCTGGAGACGCACGGCTTCGGCGAGCTGAACTGGGCCGACAACCCGAGCGACGACCCGCGCTGGGCCGAGTCCTATGTGGACCGCATGCGGCGGATGGTCGAGCGGGACAAGAACCACGCGTCCGTGGTGATCTGGTCGCTGGGCAACGAGTCTCACACCGGCCGCAACCTCGCGGCCATGGCCGCGTGGACCCGCGACCGCGACCCGTCCCGTCCGGTGCACTACGAGGGCGACTTCGACTGCGAGTACGTCGACGTCTACAGCCGCATGTATGCCTCTCAAGAAGAAGTCGACGAGATCGGCCGCACGCACCGCCACGGCCTGCCGTTCGTGCTGTGCGAGTTCGCGCACGCGATGGGCAACGGGCCGGGCGGGATGCTCGAGTACCGCGAGCTGTTCGAGCGGCACCGGACCGTCCAGGGCGGGTTCATCTGGGAGTGGATCGACCACGGGCTCGCGGCGGACGGGCACTACGCGTACGGCGGCGACTTCGGCGAGACGATCCACGACGGCAACTTCGTGATCGACGGGCTGGTGTTCCCCGACCGGACGCCGTCACCGGGGCTGGTGGAGTTCGCCAAGGTGTTCGAGCCGGTGCGGATCACCGCGAACGGGCAGGGCATCCGGATCGCGAGCCTCTACGACCACGTGTCGTTGGACCACTTGCGGTTCGACTGGGTGTACGAGGTCGACGGGGTGGAGGTGGCTGCGGGTTCACTGGAGGTGCCCTCCATCGCCGTTGGAGAGCACGCCGACGTTCCGCTGCCTGGCCTGCCTTCTTCAACCGCAGGTGAGGGCTGGCTGACCGTCCGCGCGTCGCTGGCGTCCGAAACGTCCTGGGCCGGGGCGGGCCACGTGATCGCCTGGGGCCAGCTCGCCATCACCGAGCCCACCCCCGTCACCCCCGTGACCGCCACCGAACTGGTCGGCGTCGGCGATGTCCTCTGGCTCGGCCCTGGCGAGTTCGACCCGGCCACCGGCCTCCTCACCCGCCTCGGCGAACTCAAGGTCGAAGGCCCCCGCCTGGACCTCTGGCGCGCTCCCACCGACAACGACCGCGGCTCCGACCACCCCGAGGAACGAGCCTGGCGCGCAGCAGGCCTGCACCGCCTGCAGCACCGCGTCATCGAGGTCGACGCCCGGGAAACCACCCTGATCGTCCGCACGAGGGTGGCACCACCGGCCCAGAGCTTCGGCGTGCTCGCCGACTACCACTGGACCGCCGACGGCGACCGGCTCAGGCTCCAGGTCGACATCACCCCGGACGGCGAATGGCCGGGCACGCTCCCCCGCCTCGGCCTCTGGCTCGCACTGCCCGGCACCACCGACACCGTCGAATGGTTCGGTGCAGGCCCCGGCGAGGCGTACCCGGACAGCCGGCAAGCAGCACGCATCGGCCGGTTCGAGTCCACTGTGGACGCGCTGCAGACGCCGTACGTCTTCCCGCAGGAGAACGGCAACCGCGCCGACGCCCGCTGGCTGCGGCTCGGCGGCATCCAGGTCACCGGCGAGCCGGTGTTCGACTTCACCGCCCGGCGCTGGACCACCGAGGACCTCGACGCGGCCCGGCACACGGACGACCTGAAGGCGCGCGACCAGGTGTACCTGAACCTGGACCTGGCCCAGCACGGGCTGGGCACGGCGTCGTGCGGGCCGGGTGTGCTGCCGCAGTACCGGCTGCACGCGCAGAAGGCGAGCTTCTCGCTCACCTTCCAGCCGGTCTGATTCCAGCATGTGGACTTGGTTGAGACGTCACCTAGGCTCGGAGGGGAGGACACTGAAGGAGGGCTCCGGTGCCGCGGAAGTCAGAGACGTTGCGAAAGCTCGGTTTTCTCACCATCGGGCTGTTCGACGAGCACGATCCGGGGCCCGGCCACCGCAGCACCCTCGAGATCATCGAGCTGGGCGAGGAACTCGGGTTCGACAGCGCGTGGGTACGGCACCGGCACCTCCAGTTCGGCATCTCCTCGCCCGTCGCGATCCTCGCCGCGGCCTCCCAGCGCACCAGCCGGATCAGCCTCGGCACCGCCGTGATCCCGCTGGGCTGGGAGAACCCGCTGCGGCTCGCCGAGGACCTGGCGACGGTCGACGTCCTGTCCGGTGGCAGGCTCAATCCGGGCGTGAGCGTCGGGCCGCCGATGTACTACGACGACGTCAAGCACGCGCTGTACCCGGAGACCGCTGAGGTCGAGAACTTCAGCTACGACCGCGTGCAGCGCCTGCTGGACTTCGTGCAAGGCGAGAAGGTCACGGACTTCAGCGGCACCAGGGGCATCGAGCAGTTCTCCGACCGCGTGCAGCCGCATTCGGCCGGGCTGCGCGAGCGGACGTGGTACGGCGGCGGCAGCCTGCGGTCGGCGCGGTGGGCGGGCGAGCACGGGCTGAACCTGTTGTGCAGCAACGTGGTCCAGGCCGAGGAGTCCGAGAACTTCGCCGAGATCCAGCTGTCGCACATCCAGACGTTCCGCGAGCACGGCAGCGGGCGGGTGTCGCAGGGACTCGTGGTGATCCCGACCGACTCCGCGACCCCCGAACAACGCGCGAAGTACCAGGACTACGTGGACCAGCGCACGGCCCGCACGGAGACGCCGTTCGGGCCGCGCCGGTTCATGTTCGCCCGTGACCTGATCGGCACCTCCGCGGAGATCGCCGAGCAGCTCTACGCGCACCTCGCCTTCCAGGAGGTCGACGAGGTGGCGTTCGCGCTGCCGTTCAGCTTCGAGCACGAGGACTACGTGCAGATCCTCACCGACATCGCGACGAAGCTGGGCCCGGAACTGGGCTGGCAGCCTGCCTAGAGCGCCCACCAGGTGTCGATGCGCGGCACGACCGAAAAGTCACCCCGCGCGACGCGACCGGCGTGGAACAGGAACCCGGCGATCCCCGCCGCGCCCTGCATCCAGTCGAGGCGGGCCGGCAGCAGCGGTTCGTCGGCGCGGTGCTCGATGAACCGCCAGCACACGCCGTCGACAGCACGCTCGACGAGCACGTCGGCGAGATGCAGCGCGAAGTCGATGTGCTCGCCCGCGTCGAGCAGCCGGTCGCCGACGCCCGCGGTGCCGCAGCACCGGCCGTCGTTGTCCCAGAAGCCCGGATACCGGCGTTCGGGCAGTCCGGAGACGCGGACGCTGTGCAGGCACCGGTTGTGCCAGTCGGTGACCGACGAACCGGCCACCTCGGTGACGCCCGCGTGGCCCAACGCGGGCCACAGCAACGAAGTTCCGGTCGGGCCGTGACACCAGCCGTAGGCGAACGGCTCCATGTCCTCCAACTGCGGAATGCGCTGCGGGACCCGGAAACCGCCATCGCTCGTGTCGCCCAGCGACACGAGGTGGCGAGCGCCCGAAGCAGCGGCCTCGACGAGGTCCTGGCGCCCGAACTCGGCACCTGCCAGCGCGATCGCCGTCGCGATGCCCGCGAGGCCGTGCGAGAAGTTGGGCACTTCCCGTTGCACGACGGACTGGCGCACCGGCACAGCCCGCCAGTTGAGGCCGGTCGGCACCTCTTCGCGTTCGGCCAGCAGGATCTCGGCCGCCTTTTCCGCGAGTTCCTTGTTCCCCGCAACGCCGTGCCGTCGCGCCCACACCGCGGCCAGCAGCACACCGGCCGTGCCCGCCGTCAGGTCGTGGGAGCGGGCGCCTTCCACGAATCGCGGCGGGCCGAAGTAGTCGAGCGCCCACCCGCCCGGTGTGGACAGCTCGAGCAGTCGGGCCACCGCTTCGTCGGCGCCTGGTGCGCCCAGCAAGGTCAGCGCCTCGATCGTGCCCACGAGGCCGCTGAAGAACGTGAAGTCGACGGCGGTACCGATGCCCGCCCGGAGCTGCGCGGCGATGAGGTCCGCCAGGCGTTGCTCCTCCGCGGTCCACGAGCGGACCAGACGGACCTCGGCCAGCACGTGCGCGAGCCCGGCGACGCCCGCGTACATGCCGTCGCGTGCCTCCGGTTCCAGCACGCCGCCGGCCGGCAACGGGATCCACACTCCATCGTCGTCGTAATGCACCTGATCGAGCACCCACCGCCAGGCTGCCTCGGCGGTCCCCCAGTACGTGTTCACCCGACGATCATTACATTGCCGATGTGACGGTGGAGCAGATCCTGGCCGCAGCCGACCTGACCGAGTTCACCGTGCGACCGCTGGGTGGCGGCACGTACAACGACGTGTACCGGGTGACGTCACCGGAAGGCGACTTCGTGCTCAAGGTCTCGCCGCCTGACCAGCCAGGACTCACCTACGAACGCCACCTGATGCGCACGGAGGCGATGTTCTGCACGCTCGGCCGCGCGGTCGCACCCGTGCCGGAGGTCGTGCACACCGACTTCTCCCGCACCCTGGTCAGAGGCGACGCTCTCCTCACCACATGCCTGCCAGGCGAGCCGCTCTTCGGACGCGCAGACGTCGACCGGCCGTTGATCCGACGTCAGCTGGGCACGGCAGTGGCGGCGTTGCACGAGATCACCGGGCCCGGCTTCGGCTATCCGCAGCTCGGTCTGCACGAGTCGTGGACCGAGGCGTTCTTCGCGATGTTCGACGCGGTCAAGGCCGACGCGGCGCGGTTCGGCGTGCCGCTGCCGGTGATCCCCTTGCCCAAGGCGGTGTTCGACGAGGTCGAGCGGCCGTCGCTGGTGCACTTCGACCTCTGGGACGGCAACATCCTGAGCGGGTCCGGACTGACCGGCCTGGTCGACGGCGAGCGGGCGTTCTGGGGCGATCCGGTGGCCGAGTTCGTGTCGCTGGCGCTGTTCGGGTCGATCGAGGACGACGTGGACTTCCTCACCGGTTACGGCTTCCGCTTCACCGACTCCGCCCGCGTGCGCCTCGCCGCCTACCAGGCGTACCTGTACTCGATCATGCTGGTCGAACGCGTGCCGCGCGGCAGCGCCGACCCCGAGTTCGAGAACCTGATCACCGCCGCGCTCACGCGGGCACTCGACGTTCTCCGCTGATCGCCACAGCTGATCTGGAAAGCTGGACGTGTGCGCGTGGCATTGCTGGGCCCGACGACGGTCGAGGCCGACGATGGCACACCGGTCGACATCGGTGGTGCCCGCGTCCGCATGCTCCTCGCCCGCCTCGCGCTCGACCCCGGCCGGCCGGTACCGACGACGACGCTGATCGACGACCTGTGGGGCGAACAACCTCCCGCGGACGCGTCGAACGCCCTGCAGTCGCTGGTGTCACGGCTGCGCAAGGTCTGCCCGGACGTGACGCTGGAGCCGGGCGGCTACCGGCTCGCGATCGCCCAGGACGACGTCGACGTGTTCCGGTTCGAACGGCTGCGCGCGGCCGGGCAGCTGGACGAGGCGCTCGGGTTGTGGCGCGGCGAGGCGTTGGCCGACGTGCGGGATGCGCCGTTCGCCCAGCCTGCGGCCGCACGGCTCGACGAAGCCCGGCTCACCGCCGAGGAAGAACGCGGCGAGCTGGACGCCGCCGCGCTGACCGCGTTGCACGAGAAGCACCCGTTGCGGGAGCGCCTGGCCGGGTTGCTGATGCGGGCGTTGTGCGCGCAGGGCCGGCAGTCGGACGCGTTGCGCGTCTACGAGAAGGTTCGCCGGCGCCTCGCCGACGAGCTGGGCGTCGACCCGTCGCAGGAGCTCCAGGACGTCCACCTCGCGGCGCTGCGCGGAGAGCTCACGCCGCGGGCCGCGGTCGACCGGTTGCCCGTGCGGCTCACGAGCTTCGTCGGCCGCGACGAGGAGCTCGCCCAGATCACCGCCCAGCTGGGTGCCGCGCGGCTGGTGACGCTGGTCGGTCCGGGCGGCGCGGGCAAGACTCGGCTCGCCACCGAGGCCGCGGCACGGCATCCGTTGCACACCAAGGGACGCGTGTGGTTCGCGGCGCTGGCGGGCGTGCGCGTCCAGGAGGACCTGGCCGGTGCGGTGCTGGCCGCGTTCGACCTGACGTTCGGCGGGGATCCGTTGCGGCGCAGGTCAGAGGGCATGAACCGGATCGCCGAGGTGCTGAGCGCCGGCGACTCGTTGCTGGTGCTGGACAACTGCGAGCACCTCATCGGCGCGGCCGCGGAGTTCGCCGGTGATCTGCTGCGCAGGGTGCCGAACCTGCGCATCCTCGCGACCAGCCGCGAGCCGCTCGCGATCGACGGCGAGTCGCTGTGCCAGGTGGGGCCGCTCGCGGTGCCCAACGGGCAGACCGACATCGCCGGGTTCGGCGCGGTGCGGCTGTTCCTGGACCGGGCCAGCGCGGTGAAGCCGGGGTTCGTGCTCGACGAGTCCACTGTGGACGACGTGAAGCAGATCTGCCGCCGGCTCGACGGCATGCCGCTCGCACTGGAGCTGGCGGCGGCGCGGTTGCGGTCCATGACGGTCCGGCAGATCACCCAGCGGCTCGACGACAGGTTCCGGTTGCTGACCTCGGGCAGCCGCACCGCCCTCCCGCGGCAGCGCACGTTGCGAGCGGTCGTGGAGTGGAGCTGGGACCTGCTGACCGAGGAGGAGCTCCAGCTCGCGCGCCGGCTCTCGGTGTTCCCGGCGGGAGCCGACCTCGCCGCGATCGAGCAGATCTGCCACGACGACGCGTTGTACGTGCTCACGTCGCTGGTCGAGAAGTCCATTGTCGACGTCTTCGAGCTGGACGGCGAGCCGCGCTACCGGATGCTGGAGACTATCCGGGTGTACGCGGCGGAACAGCTCGACGCGTCCGGGGAGCAGCGGGAGATTCTCGGCCGGTTCCGGCGGTACTACCGGGACCTGACCTACCAGTGGGAACCGCACATCCGCACCTCCCGCCAGATCGAGGCGATCGGGATCTACGAGGCAGAACAGGACAACATCGTCGCCGCGTTGCGCGGCGCGATGGACGACCGGGAGGTCGAGCTGGCGGCCGACCTGCTCGGCGGCGTTGCCTGGTACTGGCTGGTCAAGGGCGACAACGAACGCGCGGAACTGTCGGTGCGCGAGATCCTGTCCTTCGGCGACGCCCTGCCGGAGGACCTGTCCGCCATGTTCCGGGTGATGCAGCTGCTCATGGCCGCGGTGCCCGGCCTGCCGGAAAAGCACGTCGCCGCGACCATCATCGAGGACTGCGTGCGCACCGGCGCCACCCAGAAGTACCCGTCGCTGGCGATCGCGCTGCCGATGCTCGCGTTCCTCACCCAGAACCGGGAGCTGGCCCGCCGTGAGGTGGCACGGGCGGCGGCGAGCGAGGACCCGTGGGCGCGGGCGGCAGCCGACTGGGCGTTGAGCTTCATCTTCGCCGACGACGGTGATCTCGACAGCGCCGAACTGGCGCGTGACCGCGCGTACGACCAGTTCGTGGCCGTGGGCGACCGGTGGGGTTCGGCGATGACGCTCGGTATGAAGGCCGCGTTCGTCTCGCACACCGGCGACAACGAAGCCGCGATCGCGTTGTACCAACGGGGTCTCGCGGTGGCGTTGGAACTGCGGTCCCAGGACGACGCGGTGCAGCAAAGGTGGCGGCTCGCGGTCGAGTACGCCCGGCTCGGCGACCACGAGACCGCTGCCCGCGAGGTGGCCGAAGCCGAGAAGTACGTCCAGGACATCGGCAACGACCAGATGTCCATCATGATCGGCTACGCGAAGGCCGAGGTCGTGCTGCGCGCCGGCCGGACAGCCGAGGCACGGGAGCTGAGCGCGCGCTTCAAGGAACAGGCCACTCGCTCGGTCTTGCTCGGGTCGTTCGTCACCGAGTGGTCGGCACTGCTCGACGGCCGCATCGCGGTCGCGGACGGCGCCCCGGACGAGGCGGAGGCGTGCGCCGCCGTGGCGATCGGTTCGACGTCCGAGCGGGGCGACATGCCGGACCTGGCCACGGCGGCCGAACTCCTGGCGCTGGTCCGGCACGCGCAGGGCCGCGACGACACCGCGTACCGGCTGCTCGGGCTCGCCCAGGTGATCCGCGGCCGGATCGACCTGGGCGACCCCGATCTGCGGCGCCTCGTCTCGTTGGTCGGTGAGCCGGAACGTCCGTCGCTCACCAAAGCCGAGGCGCTGCGGGAGATCCGTGCGGAGGCAGCTCAAACCCGCTTGCGGTAGGCCCACATCGCGAGCGGGAAGAACACCGCGACCGCCGCGACCATCCAGATCAGCGACCCGGTGAGCGGCCCCGCGATCGGACCGCCGTTGAGCAGCCCGCGCACCGTGTCCGCGAGCAGGCTCACCGGACTGATGTCCGCCCACGCCTTCAGCCAGCCCGGCATCGTGGAGGTGCCCACGAACACGTTGCTGCCGAACGTCAACGGCATGATCAGCACGAACATCAGGCCCTGCACCGCCTGCGGCGTCTTGAGCAGCATGCCCACGAACACCGATGCCCAGCAGAAGCACAGCCCGAACGCCAGCGCCAGGCCCACCGCGACCAGCAGCTCCACCGGCCCGGTCTGCACCCGGAAGCCCATGATGGTGGCGACCACCAACAGCACCAGGATGCACACGACGTACCGCACGATGTCCGCCAGCACCGCCCCGATGAGCGGTGCGGAACGGGCGATCGGCATGGCGCGGAACCGGTCGAACACGCCCTTGGACACGTCCGTGTTGAGCTGCACGCCCGCCGTCATGCTGGCCTGCAGGATGTTCATCACCAGGATGCCCGGCACGAGCATCTGCAGGTACGCGTCGGTGTTGCCGGCGAGCGCGCCACCGAACAGGTAGGTGAACATCACCAGGAAGACGATCGGTGCGATCGTCACGTCGGCGAGCTGCTCGGGGTTCTTGCGGATCTTGAGGATGCCGCGCCAGGCCAGCGAAAGCCCGTGCCGCGCACCCCGATCGAGTGCGATGGTGGTCATGCCAGGCTCCCTTCGGGCTCGCGCTTTCCGGTCAGCGCCAGGAACACCTCGTCGAGCGAGGGCAGCCGCAGCGCCAGCTCGTCCGCGGTGATCCCGGCCTCGTCCAGCTTGCGGACCAAAGTGGACAGCAACACCGGATCGTTGACCGGGGCGGTGAGCAGGCCCGAGTCGTCGTTCCTCGTCGGCCTCGTTCCGGTGAGGTCACCGAGAATCCGTTGCACCACATCGAGATCGCGGGCTGATGTGGGTCGCACCTGCAACGTTTGGCCGCCCACGCGGCGTTTCAGCTCGTCCGGCCTGCCTTCGGCTACCACGCGGCCGTGGTCGAACACCGTGATCGTGTCCGCCAGTTGGTCCGCTTCCTCCAGGTACTGCGTGGTCAACAGGACCGTCACCCCGTTCGCGACGAGCTTGCGCACCACGGCCCACACCTCGTTGCGGGCGTGCGGGTCCAAGCCGGTCGTCGGCTCGTCCAGGTAGAGCACCGACGGGTTGCCGACCAGGCTCGCCGCGAGGTCCAGCCGGCGGCGCATACCGCCGGAATAGGTCTTGGCGGCTCGTCCCGCCGCGTCGGTCAGCTCGAACTGCTCCAGGAGCTCGGCTGCCTTGGCGCGTGCGCCGGCGCGGCTGAAGTCGAGCAGCCGGGCCAGCAGGACGAGGTTCTCCGTGCCCGAGAGGTCTTCGTCCACCGAGGCGTATTGGCCGGTCAGGCCGATCAACGACCGGACCGCACGCGGGTTCTTCACCACGTCATGACCCCCGACTGTGGCGTGTCCCGCGTCCGGGCGCAGCAACGTGGCCAGCACCCGCACCGCCGTGGTCTTGCCCGCGCCGTTCGGGCCGAGCACTCCCACGACCTTTCCTTCCGGCACCTCCAGGTCCACCCCGTCCAGGGCCTTGGTCTCCCCGTAGTGCTTGACCAGGCCTTCTGCCCTGATCGCCAGCGACATCGTTCGTTCCTCCCTGTGTCGAGGCGAAGTGTGCGCGGAGGCGCTGGCAGGTCGCGCACAGCGCGCTGTCAGCGGCTGACAGCCGAGATCCATCGGCTACCTTGGTGCCATGGAGATCTACGACATCCCGGTCACCACTCTCGCGGGCGAGCCAGGCGACCTGAGCGCGTTGCGGGGCAAGGTGGCGCTCATCGTCAACGTCGCGTCGCGCTGCGGCCTCACCCCGCAGTACGCGGGCCTGGAGCGGCTCCAGGAGAAGTACGGCGCGGACGGTTTCACCGTGGCCGGCTTCCCGTGCAACCAGTTCGCCGGTCAGGAACCGGGCACCTCCGAGGAGATCGCCACGTTCTGCTCCGCGACCTACGGGGTGTCATTCCCGCTCTACGAGAAGGTCGACGTCAACGGGCCCGACCAGCACCCGCTCTACCAGGAGTTGGTGCGTCACCCCGACGCGGACGGAGCCACCGGCGACGTGCAGTGGAACTTCGAGAAGTTCCTGGTGTCACGCGACGGACAGGTGCTCGGCCGGTTCCGTCCGAGGGTCGAGCCGGAAGACCTGACGATCACCGAGGCGATCGAGGCCGCCCTGCGCTAGCCTGCCCCGCCGGGCCGCGCAGTCACGTTGTGCGCGGTGATCTCCTCACCGCAACACCGGCAGGCCAGGTAAGCCTCCCCCACCTGCCCGCACGCGCTGTGCTCCAACACCACCGCCGGCCCGTCGGGATCGGGAACGTACCGGTCCCCCCACTTCATCAGGATCACGATCGCCGGGAACAACTCCAGCCCGGCCGCAGTGAGCCGGTACTCCTCACGATCCTCCGCGTACGGCGCTCGCTGCAACAACCCGGCGTCCACAAGCGACTTGAGCCGAGCCGACAGCGTGGGCCGCGGGATGTTCAGGTTGCGCACGAACTGCCCGTACCGGCGCACACCGAAGAAGGCCTCGCGCAGGATCAGCAGCGTCCACCGCTCCCCCACCAGATCGAGCGCCCGCCCGACGGACTCACCACGAAACCGGCGGTCCAGAGAGTCGGTCATGTCAGCCCCTTCGTCAGCAGCGGGGAGAGCGTGGTCAGCAGCTGCCGTCCTGCCGGGTCCGACGCGGTCACCGGCACCAGACCGACGTGCGAAGCACCAGCCGAGAAGTACGCGGAAACGCGGCGGCAGATGTCGGAAGCCGAACCGATCGCGCCAACGGCTTCGAGGAGCGACAACGGGATGTCCGAAGCGAGGGAAGCACGGGACTCACCGGCTCGGGCGCGCTCGACGAGTGCACCGTGGCCGAGCGCGGTGAACATCTCGCCGTAGCCGGGCGGCGCGAGGTAGATGGCCAGCTGTGACCGCATCTGCTGCAGCGCAGCCGCATCAGGGTCGAGGGCCGCAGGGATCCACACCGCGATCGGCGGCGGCACACGCACCAGCGACCCGAGCGACCGGCTCACCTCAGCGACGTGGTCCGCGCTCACCAGGTTGAGCACCACTTCGTCGCCCTCAGCGGCAGCCACGCGCATCATCGCCGGCCCGAACGCCGCGACAGAGATCGACGTGCCGGGAACCGGTTGCTGCAAGCGAAAACCGTGCAGCCGGTTGCCGTTCAACAGCGCCCGCGTCTCCCGCACGCACGAGCGCATCTGAAGAACAGGCTCGAACGGCCGGCCGTGCCACTCCGACACGATCCGCGGACTCGAAGCACCCAGTGCCAGACTGGCTCGCCGTCCGGTAACCGCGACCACAGTGGACAGTCCGAGCGCCAGCGCCACCGGACTGCGCACACCGACGGCCAGCGGGCCGACCCGGAGCGAGATGCTGGAGGTGCGCATACCAACGGCGACCGCCAAGGCGAACGCGTCGAACGTCGCCATCTCGCCGATCCACAGCGCGCCGAACCCGGCCTCGTCCGCGGCGACCGCGATGTCGAGCGCTTCGGCAGGTGGGCGGTCCAGCCAGAACGGCGTCACCACGCCGACAGAGGTCACAGCTGTTCCGTCCGCGCGGGCAGGCCCAGCAACACCTTTCCAGGCACCTCGTACGAAACCAGGTTCACCTGGAAGTGCGCTGTGGCCGTGTGCGCGTCACGGAACCGCCGTTGCAGCGCCGCCCCGTCGTAGATCGCACCTCCACCCGACAGGTCGTAGAGCGAAGAGACCACCGATCGGGCCGTCCGCGTCGCGAAAGTGGCGGCCAGGCGCAACTCCGTCCGAGCCGACACCGAGACCGGCGAAGAACCCTGTGCCTCCTCCCAAGCGGCGGACACCGCCGAGTAGAAGAACGCGCGGGCAGCCTTCAGGGAAGCCGATGCCTCGGCAACCGCGGCTTGTACGGCCGAGCGCTCGGCCAACGTCCGACTCGATCCGAACGGACTCCGCTCAACCGCCAACGCGAGGAAGTCGTCCAGCGCACCGAAAGCGTTCCCGAGCGCCGCAGAGGCAACGGACAGCGCGAAGAACCCGAACACCGGAAAACGGTACAGCGCAGACGCATCACCCAACGGACCGTCCATAACGGACAGAACACGGTGCGGAGGAACGAACACGGACCGAGCCACCGAGTCGTGACTGCCGGTCCCGCGCAACCCCGTCGTGTGCCAGGTGTCGAGCACCTCCAGCGACGACTTCGGCAGCGCCGCCACCTTCATCGCCCCGGCCGAGTCGACGAACCCGGCGAACAACCAGGAAGCGTGCTGAATCCCCGAGCAGAACGACCACTGCCCGGAGATCTCGACACCACCGGGGACGTCGACACCACGTCCCTTCGGCGCCCACACCCCGGCCGCCACCGAGCGCGGGTCTCCGAACACTTCCGAAGCACCCTCAGCGAGCAGGTAGGCACCGAGCAGACCGCTCGTGGCCGCGATCGCCACGCACCAACCGGCGGACGCGTCACCTCGGGCGATGGTCTCCGCGACAGCCAGCGTCTCGGCCGGCGGACGTTCGCCGCCACCCAGTGCACGCGGAACACCCAGCCAGAAGATCTGCTCCTCGTGCAACGCGTCCAGCAGCTCGGGAGCGAGCGCCCGCCCCGCTTCCGTGCGAGGAGCGACCTCGCGGGCGAGATCGGCCACGGTCTGCGCGGCAGCCGGCACAGTTCCTCCCCTGGGTTCAGTTTTCTTACCGGTTCAGTTTCGTTACCGTAGCCACCGAACCCAGGGGTCTGCAAGAACTGTCAGGCGAACGGCAACTTGTCGACGCCGCACGTCTTCTGCGTGGGCAGAACGCCGGTGAAGAGGTACTCCCGCTTCACCTTCTCCGCGCACGCACTGCGCACGTACATGGACGTGTGCCCGTAGCCCTCCACCGTCAGGAACCCGGTGCGCGACATCTCGGCCGCACCGTCCCGAGCACCGTGCAGCGGCGTCGACGGGTCGAACCTGCTGTTGATGAACAGGATCGGCGCCGACGTCCAGCGGTTCCACGGACCGGTGTAGCGGTCGTCGTCCCGACCCTGCCAGAACGCGCAGGCCATCATGTCGTAGACCACCGGACGGCCCCAGTACGGCACGCGCTCGTCCTCGCTCTGGCCGTACCTGGTGTAGGTCGCGGTGTCGCGCGGGAAGTCGCTGTCCGAGCACTGCACCGCGTTGAAACCCTCGAACCGGTTGGTGACGTAGTCGGCAGCGGCCGCGCGGAACGTTGCCGGCGCCTCCCACACGCCCTGCAGCACCCGAGCCGTGTCCTGCCAGGTTTCCGGCTGTGCCAACGCATCCCAGACGGTGCTGATCAGCGTGACGCGGTCGAAGCGGCCGTCCGGCGTGGTGACCGGAGCTGCCGTCACCTTGGCGACGAGGTCCGCCCACTTCTGCCGGAGATCGCCACCCGCGAACGCGCACTTCGCGCCCGGAGCCGCGCACAGCTGCAAGAACTGGTCGAACGTCTCCGCGACCCCGCGCGGCACGTCCTGGCGCGTGTCCAGCGGCACGGTCGTGCCCTGGTCGCCGTGTCCGGTCGCGTTGCCGATGAAGTCGAGCGCACCGTCGAACGCCAAAGCGCGCACCTTGTCCGGGAACATGTTCGCGTAGATCGCGCCCAGGTGCGTGCCGTACGAAATGCCGTGGTACGTCAGCTTCTTGTCGCCGACCGCCTTGCGCAGCAGGTCGAGGTCACGCGCTGTGTTGGCGGACGACACGTGGTCCAGCAGGTCGCCGGACTTCGCCTCACACCGCCGGACGAACTCCCGGTACCCCTCGTAGAACGCCGGTTCCTCCGCGGCGGTGTTCGGGTAGACCGGAATCGAGTTGAGGAACGACTGCTGCTCCTCAACGCTGTCGAAGCACCGGACCGTGGCCGAACGGCCGATGCCGCGCGGATCCCACGACACCACGTCGAACCGCGCGCGCAGCTCCGGCGAGAACAGCCACTCCCACTTGCCGCGCCCCCGCAACCGGTCGACCCCGGACGCGCCCGGCCCGCCGAAGTTCACGAACAGCGAGCCGATCCGCTTGGCCGGGTCGGTCGCCGGCAGCCGGATGACCGCGAGGTCGATCTTCGTGCCGCGCGGCTGGTCGTAGTCGAGCGGCACCTTGGCGGTCGCGCACTGGAACCCGTCCTGACAGTCCTGCCACGTCAGGACGGGCGTCTGCGCCTCTTCCGCAGCGACGGCCGCCGGTGCCAACCCGATCAGCAGCGCGGCCGTCACCAGTATTGACTTCACAATGAGCTCCCCAGGTCTGACCTCTCGATCACGAGACGCCAGAGTTGCCCCAGGGGTTGCACGAGAACTTCAGGTCAGCGGATGTCGAAGCACGGCGCGCCGCGCAGTACGTATCCGGTGCCCGTGTACTCCCAGAGATTCGCGCAGAACCTCGTGCCGATGGGCACGTACTTCTCGACGGTCGTGTCGCGAGAGCCCAGGAGCCAGATGTCGCCCGACCACGGCTCGTTGCGGATGTGTCCGGAGCTGTCGCGGAACTCCCAGTGCCCGGTCATGCCGATCCCGCGGGTCATGGTCACCCGCACCCCGCCGATGAAGTTGCCGCACTTGAACCGCTCCAACTTGGCCGACCCGTGCGAACTGCTGCCGCACGCCTGGGCGCCCACGTCGGACGCCGAGGCCGAGCCGACCCCCAGCAAGACACCCGTGAACGCCACGATCGCACCGATTGCTGCTGTTTTGCGCATGTGCTGTCTTCCTCCCCAGTAGAAGTAACCGCAACGCTAGGCAGCAGAAGTTGATTCGGTTCGATCTGCGGCACGTGAACAACAACCGGTGACCAATTCAGCGGCACGGTGGCCGGAAGTCCAGGCCGGGGAAGTACTTCTCCCACTCCTGAGGTGTGATCACCGGATGAGCTCGCGCACAGATCCGCTCGGCCACGCGCGAAGGATCCACCTCCCACAGCCGAGCCACGTGATCCTGACCCCCAGTGCTCAACACCCGGCCGTCCGGACTGAACGCGACGGAGTGCACCCGGTCCTCGTGCCCGGTCAGCACGGCGGACAGCGCAGGCGCGGAAAGATTCGCCACATCCCAAAGCCGTGCCGTGCGATCGAAACTAGCCGTCGCGAGCGTGCGGCCATCCGGGCTGAACGTCACGGACCAGATCGCGTCGAGGTGCCCGGAAGCGGTCGACAGTTGCCGTGGCGAACCGGGATCGCTGATGTCCCACAACCTTGCGGTGAGGTCGATTCCGGCCGTGGCGAGCGTGCGGCCGTCCGGGGCGAACGACATCGAGTAGACGCGGTCGGTGTGACCGCGCGCCTCGCCGAGCCTGCGCGGGTGCGCCGGATCCACGACGTCGTACAGCCGCACGAGATCGCTCATGGCCACGGCGAGCAGCCGCCCGTCCGGACTGAACTGCACCATGCGGATGTAGTCGGTGAAGTCCTCGATCACCGCGACCGGCGTGGAGGTGTTCGAGAGGTCCCACAACCGCACGGCGTGTTCGGTGCCCGCACCCGCGATCGTCTTGCCGTCCGGGCTCACCGACACCGTGCGCAACGGTGCCTTGTGGCGCAGCACGGCTTGGCGGCTCCCCCACAGCCGGACGGTCTCGTCGATGCTCGCGGTGGCGAGGAAGGAACCGCTGAACGCCACCATCTTCACCGCTTGCTCGTGGCCGGCGAACGTGTCGCGCGCGATCGGGTGGAACGGGTCGCTGACGTCCCAAGTGCGTGCGGTGTAGTCCTCGCTGCCGGTCGCGATCGTCTTGCCGTCCGGGCTGAACGGCGACGACCACACCGCCCCGGTGTGCCCGGCCAGCACCGGTCCCGGCAGGTCGGTGACGAGCACCGTGCGGTCGGCGCTCGCGGTCGCCAGGCTGCGGCTGTCCGGGCTGAACGCCACGCTCCAGATCATGTTCGTGTGTCCCCGGACGCGGTTGACCTTGACCGGTTTGCGCGGGTCGCTGACGTCCCAGACCACCGCGAGGTGGTCCCAGCCCGCGGTCGCGAGCATCCGGCCGTCGGGGCTGAACGCCAGCGACTGCACGGGTTGTTCGTGCCCCTCCAGCACCGCCAGCGGTTCGAGCGCGATGGTCCACAACCGCGCGGTGTGGTCGAAACCGGTGGTCGCCAGCTTGGTGCCGTCCGCGCTGAACGCCACGGACTCGACCGAGTCGGTGTGCGCGGTGATCACGCCGGTCTGCCGCGGGTTGCGCCAGTCCGTGATGTCCCACAGGCGTGCGGTGTCGTCGTCCCCACCCGTGGCGATCATGCGCCCGTCCGTGCTGATCGCCAGCGCCCCGACCGCGCCCGTGTGGCCGCGCAGTTCGGCCAGCGGCGCCGGTGCAGCCGGGTCGGCCAGGTCCCACAACCGGCCGAGACCATCCGCACCCACCGTCGCCAGGATCCGGATGTCCGGGCCGAACACGACCTTGTAGACGTCACCGTCGTGCGCGTTGATCTTCGCCAGCGGTCTCGGTGAGCGCCGATCCGCCAGGTCCCACAGGCGAACCTCGCTGCCCGACAACGCGGCGGCCATCCGCTGACCGTCCGGGCTGAACGCGACGGCGTTCACCACACCGCCCACGTCGGTCAGCACCGCGAGCTCGGCGAACGTCTTGGTGTCCACCAAACGGATCGACCTGTCCATGCCCGCGGTGGCCAGCACCTGGCCGTCCGGGCTGAACGTCGTTGTCAGCACCCAGCCGTCGTGCCCGCCCAACGGCGTGCGGTACGGCGTGGCGAACGCGCTCAGCAGGCTGCCGCGCGCCTCGGTCGTCGGACTCAACCGGTACGCGGCCAGGCTGAGCTGCGCGGCCAACGACGGGTTCACCGACCGCAGCGCGGCCGCCTGGGTCGCGACGTCACGGGACAGCGCGGCATTGCGTTGCTCGGTCGCGTTGCTCTCCGCACGCACCGCGTAAAGCGTCGCGGCGACCGCAGCCAGCAGCAGCACCGACAGCAACGCCACCAGCCGGCGCAACGTGCGCGCACGCAGGCGTTCGGCGGTGCGTTCCCGTTCCGCGGCAATCACACTCGCAGAGAGAAACCGTCGTTCGGTGGCGTTGAGCGCGTGGAAGTTGCGGTCGGCCCAGTCCTTGGCCAGCGCCAGCCTCGTCCCCCGGTACACCGAGCCGTCGTCCTCACCCACCGCCTCCCACGCCTGCGCGGCCGCCGTGAGCTGGCGGTGCACCCGCAGGCCCTCGCGGTCCTCGGCGATCCACTCGCGCAGCCTCGGCCAGGTCCTGATCAACGCCTCGTGCGAGATCTCCACCCCGGCCTCGTCGATCGTCACGAGCCGTGCGGCGGCGAGCCGGTCGAGAACGTCCGCCATGTCGGGGTCGAGCTCGGCGCGACGCACCCGCCGTTTGGTGTCCTCGGTGCCGTCGCCCGGTGCGGTCAGCCGCAGGAACACCTGTCTGGCCAGCAGGCGCTGCCGTTCGTCGAAGGCCTGGTAGGCGTCCTCGGCGGTCTTGGCCACCGCGCCCCTGATCCCGCCGGCGGCCTCGTAACCCAGCAACGTCAGGGTGTTCCCGCGCCGACGCCGCCACGTCTCCAGCAACGCGTGCGACACCAACGGCAGCACGCTCGCCTGGCCCGCGGCGTCAGCGGCAACCTGCGCCATCAACGCGGTTTCCACGGCCAGCCCGGCGCTGGTGGCCGGCCGCGTGACCGCCTGCCGCAGTTCCTCCGCCGTCATCGGGCCCACGGGCACCTGCGCCGCCAGCAGATCCGGATAAGCCAGGCAGTGCTGGTAGAAGTCGGCCCGCAGCCCGAGCACCACCCGGCGGCCGGTCGTCCGCAGCGACTCGACGTAGGAGTCCCGCTCGGCCTCGTCGTGGCACAGCGTGAAGATCTCCTCGAACTGGTCGACCACCACCAGGCCCTCGCCGTCGGGCACCGGCCGGTCCGGGGTGATCACCACGGCCGGACCGGCGAACCGCGGGATCAGCCCGGCCCGCAACAACGACGACTTGCCCGCACCGGACGCGCCGATCACGGTCACCAGCCGGTGCTCGGCGACCCGCGCCACGAGCTCGTCGACCAGGCGTTCGCGACCGAAGAACCGGTCCGCGTCCTCCTGCTGGAACGCCGACAGGCCCACGTACGGCGGGTCTTCGTCCGGCTCCGCGGGCTTCGTCGTCGCGGCGGACACCTCGTGCCAGCGCGCGGACCACTCGTCCTCGTCGCCCTCGCACACCCGCACGTAGGCGAGCGTCACCGCCAGGCTGGGCAGCTTCTGCCCGGCCGCGGCCTGCGACAGGCTCGCCGCCGAGTAGTGCGCCAGCCTGGACAGTTCCCGGTAGGTCGGATTTCCCGCCTTCTCCCGAAGTTTGCGCAGATCCGCCGCGAACCGCAGCAGGATCTCGTCGCCGGACACCAATGGACGCTCACGCCGTGCCATAAATCCCCCAGATAGTTCCCTACCCAGAAGACTACGAAGTCGCCCCGGTGATACCCGGCGTTCAGCTCAAGGCGTGCGTGGCCGTCGCCCCTCCGTCCACGACGAACTCGGCGCCGGTGCAGTACGCACTGTCGTCGCTGGCAAGGAAAAGCACCACGCCCGCGACGTCGTCCGGTTGCCCGACCCTGCGCAGCGCGACCTTCTTGCCGATCGGCGAGATGTCCACCGGACGGCCCAACGCCTCGCCGACCATCGGGGTGTTGATCGCACCGGGATGCACGGAGTTGACCCGGATGCCGTGCTGCCCGAGCTCCATCGCGGCCACCTTGGTCATGCCGCGGATGGCGAACTTGCTTGCCGTGTAAGCAGTCAGGTACGGCATGCCGCCCAGCCCCTCGACGGACGACACGTTCACGATCGAACCGCCGCCCGCCCGCGTCATCGACTCCACGACGGCGCGCATGCCGAGGAACGTGCCGACCTGGTTGATGCCGATCACCCGCTGGTAGTCGGCGAGTGTGGTGTCCGTCAACGCCGAGAAGTGCAGGATGCCGGCGTTGTTCACCAGCACCGTGATGTCGCCGAACGTGCTGATGGTGAACGCGATCGCCTCGGCCCACTCGTCCTCGTCCGACACGTCCAGGTGGCAGTACTCCGCGCCCAGCTCGGCCGCGAGCTCCTTGCCCTGGTCGTCGAGGACGTCGGTGAGCATCACCCGCGCGCCCTCCGCCACGAACCGGCGCGCCGCCGCCGCACCCTGACCACGGGCAGCACCCGTGATCAGAGCGATCTTGCCGTCCAGCCGCATCTACATCATCTCGTCGGTCAGCGGCATCATCACGGTCTTCAGCTCGGTGTAGGCCTCGTAGGCGCTCTGCCCGCCCTCACGACCCAGCCCGGACTGCTTGTACCCGCCGAACGGCACGTGCGGCTCGAGCTGGAACCCGTTGACGCCGACCATGCCGACCCGCAACCTCTTCGACACCCGGAACGCCCGGCGCACGTCGTTCGTGTAGACGCCCGCGCCCAGCCCGTACTCGGTGTCGTTCGCGAGCCGGATCGCTTCTTCCTCGTCGTCGAACGGCACGACGGTGAGCACCGGGCCGAAGATCTCGTCCCGCGCGATCGCCATGTCGTTGCGGGCATCGGCGAAAATCGTCGGTGCGACGAAGTTCCCGGAGGCGAGGTCGCCTTCCAGCCGGGTGCCGCCGGTCACCAGGCGAGCGCCGTCCTCCTGGCCGCGCTCGATGTAGCCGAGCACGCGGTCGAGCTGCTTGGCGTTGATCAACGGGCTGGCGAGCACGGCCGGGTCGAACGGGTCGCCGAACGTCACGGCGCTCGCGAGCATCTGCGCCATGTTCACGAACTCGTCCTGCACGTCCCGCTGGACCAGCGCCCGCGTGTGCGCGACGCAGGCCTGGCCGGACAGGCCCATGGTGACCATGCCCATGCAGGTCATCGCGGCGAGGCCGACGTTCGGCGCGTCCGCGAACACGAGTGCGGGCGACTTCCCGCCCAGCTCCAGGGAAACCCGCTTCATCGTGCCGGCCGAGGCCTCGACGATCCGGCGGCCGATCGCGCGGCTGCCGGTGAAGCTGATCTTGTCGACCGCCGGGTGCGTGATCAGCGCTTCGCCGGTCGGGTCGCCGGGGCCGGTGACGAGGTTGATCGCGCCCTCTGGCAGCCCGGCCTCGATCAGCAGCTCCACCATGCGGATCACGCAGAACGACGCGTACTCCGAGGGCTTCACCACGACCGTGCACCCGGCGGCCAGTGCGGGCGCGATCTTCTGCGCGAACAGCACGAACGGCGCGTTCCACGGCAGGATCGCCGCGACCACGCCGACCGGTTCGCGGAACGTCATCGCCAGGTGGTCGCCGCCCTGGTACGGCGGCAGGGTCTGGCCGCCGACCTTGTCGATCCAGCCCGCGTGGTGGTCGAAGATGTCCGCCGCGATGCCGACCGAGGTGGCGTAGATCTGGCCGAACGACAGCGGCACGCCGTTGTCCAGCGCCTGCAGGCCGCGCAGCTCGTCCGAGTGCTCGCGCAGCAGGTCGCTGTACTTGCGCAGCACCCTGATGCGCTCGCCCGCCTTCGACCGTCCCCACGCGCCCTCGTCGAACGCCTTGCGGGCGGCCAGAACCGCGGCGTCGACGTCCTTGGCCGAGGCGACCGCGAAGCTGCCGATCTCCTCACCGGTCGCGGGGTGGTGGTGGGTCCAGGTCTCGTCCGTCTCGCGGAACTCTCCGCCGATGAGGAGCCGGCCGTCCTTCAGGCCCAGCGTCTCGCGATGCGGTTGGACGGTGAGCGTCACAACTCCTCCTAGAGCGCCATCGTTTCCGTGCAGGAGAACGTCTTCTGGGGATCGCGATCAGCGAAGTAACCGTCGAGATCGGTGAACGCGGTGAACTTCTGCTCCACTGCGGGCGGTGCCATCAGCGCGACCATGCCGCCGTGCACGACGAAGACCTGGCCGTTGATCTGCTCGCCGGACGGTCCGGCCAGGTGCGCCACGAACTTCGCGACGTGCTCGGGCGCCAGCGAGTCGTCGCCTTCCGGCGCGTCGCCGAACACGTGGGCGGTCATGCCCGTGCGGGCACGTGGGCAGATCGCGTTGGCACGGACGCCGTACCGGGACGTGCCGCGCGCGGTCGCGACCGTCAGCGCGGCGATCCCCGCCTTGGCCGCCGCGTAGTTCGCCTGGCCTTCCGAGCCCAGCAGGAACGCCTCGGACGAAGTGTTGACGATCCGCCCGTAGACCGGTTCGCCCGCTGCCTTCGACTGCTGCTTCCACAGCGACACGGCGTTGCGCGACAACAGGAAGTGGCCGCGCAGGTGGACCTTGATCACCAGGTCCCACTCGTCGTCGGACATGTTGAACAACATCCGGTCGCGCAACACACCGGCGTTGTTCACCACGACGTGCAACCCGCCGAACTGCTCGAGCGCGGCGCCGACGAGGGCGTCCGCGGTGCTCCGCTCCCCCACGTCGCCCTCGACCACCACGCACTTCGCGCCCAGCTCGTCGATCTCGGCCGCCGTGGCGTCGGCCGAGCCCGGCAGGTCGTTGAGGACGAGCGAGGCACCAGCTCTGGCCAGCTCCACCGCCTCCGCACGGCCGAGGCCGGCGCCTGCGCCGGTGACGACCGCGACCTTCCCCGCAAGGTCCACAAGAGACTCCTAATCGAAGAGAATCACCTGACGGATCAAGGAACCTCCGCCGCGCAGGGCCTGGAGGCCTTCGTTGACGTCCTCCAGCCTGATCCGCTTGCTGATCATGCTTTCGAGGTCGAGGCGGCCTTCCCGCCACAGCGCGATCATGCGCGGCACGTCCCGGCGGAAGTTCGCCGTCCCGTAGAACGACCCGTGCAGGGTCTTGTCGTGCAGGAACAGTTCCTGGGCGCTGAACGAGACCATCGCGTCCGCCCGACCGGCGCCGACGACGACCGTGTGCCCACCGCGGCGGGTGAGGTCCCAGGCCTGGCGGATCGTCGCGGGAATGCCGACCACGTCGAACACGTAGTCGAAGCCCATGCCGAAGTTGAGCTGGTTGTTCAGATCCGCGATGCCGTCGGGTGTCGTCGCGTGCGTCGCGCCGAACTTCTTCGCGACATCGTGCTTCTCGACGACCGGGTCGACCGCGACGATCCGTGCCGCGGCCGCCAGCCGCGCACCCTGGATCACCGCGACACCCACGCCGCCGCAACCGATCACCGCGACGCTGGAGCCCGGTTCGACCTTCGCGGTGTTGAGCACCGCGCCGACACCGGTCAGGATCCCGCAGGACAGCAGTGCCGCGATCTCCCACGGCACGTCGTCGTCGACCTTCATCGCCGCGTCGGCCGGCACGACCATCTCTTCGGCGAACGCACCGAGTCCGGCGTAACCGAAGGCCGGATTGCCGCCGACGACGAACCTCGGTGACGTGAACGCGGAAATGGTGTGCACGAGGCACAGATGCGCCTGGCCCGTCACGCACTGGGCGCATTTCCCGCACGGCGGCACGAACGTGATCGCCACGTGGTCGCCCACCGCGAGCGACGTGACGGCGCTGCCGATCTCGACGACCTCACCGGCGCCCTCGTGCCCGATGACCCCGGGTGCCAGCGCCGGCAGCGTTCCGTCCATTGCGGACAGGTCGCTGTGGCAGACCCCGCACGCCTTGATCTTGATTTTGACTTCCTGCGGCCCCGGCGCGGTGGTCGTCACGTCGTCGCGGAGCTCGAGCTTGTCGTCGCCTACCTGGTTGAGCACGGCAGCCTTCACCGGTATCACTCCTCGCTGAGCCCGCGGCTGAGGTACCCGCTGAGGTACCCGTCGCACACTAGAATCTGTTCCTGTTCGTGACAAGGTCCATCAGCGTGAGAGCCGCAGCGCCCCCATCGGGCAAGCCTGCACCGCACGTTCGGCCAGCGGCTCCTCCGCGCTGCTCAGCTCACCCTCCCGGATCTGCAGAACCTCATCGTCGTCAAGGTCAAACACCTCAGGCAGGATTGACATGCACTCGCCGTGCGCCTCGCACAGCGAAGGGTCGACGTCGACCTTCATCGCGACCTCCTGACAGCAAGTAGAACTTGTTCTAGAGTAGCGGCCATGCGCATCGGTTTCACGCCCGAACAGGAGCAGTTGCGCCAGGAGCTGCGGGCGTACTTCGCCGCGCTCATGACGCCGGAACGCCGGGCAGGGCTCACCGGCAGCAGCGACTACGGTGACGCCGAGGTGTACAAGGACACCGTCCGTCAGATGGGTCTCGACGGCTGGCTCACCATCGGCTGGCCGGAGGAGTACGGCGGCCGCGACCGGCCGATGATCGAGCAGCTGATCTTCCTCGACGAGGCGTCCGCCGCCGGTGCGCCCGTCCCGTTCCTCACGCTGAACTCCATCGGGCCGACGATCATGGCCTACGGCACGCCCGAGCAAAAGGCGTTCTACCTGCCGCGCATCGCTTCCGGCGAGATCCACTTCGCGATCGGCTACTCCGAGCCCGAGGCCGGCACGGACCTGGCGGGACTGCGCACGCGGGCGGTCCGGGACGGCGACGACTACGTCATCAACGGCCAGAAGATGTGGACCAGCCTCATCCAGTACGCGGACTACGTCTGGCTGGCCTGCCGCACCGACCAGGAGTCGCAGCGGCACCGGGGTTTGAGCATCATCATCGTGCCGACCACCGACCCCGGTTTCTCCTGGACGCCCGTGCCGACGATGTCCGGGCCCACCACCAGCGCCACCTTCTACGACAACGTGCGCGTGCCCGCGGCGAACCTGATCGGCGAGGAGCACAAGGGCTGGAAGCTCATCACCAACCAGCTCAACCACGAACGCGTCGCCCTGTGCTCGGCCGCACCGTTGCAGACCGCGCTGCGCGAAGTTCGTCAATGGGCGGAGGAAACCGGTGCCTCGAAACACGAGTGGGTGCGCCTGCACCTCGCGCGGGTGCACGCCAAGACCGAGTTCCTGAAGCTGATCAACTGGAAGATCGCCGGCGGTGGTGACGAGGCACCGTCACCCGCGGAAGCCTCGGCCACCAAGGTGTTCGGGACCGAGTTCGCCACCGAGGGCTACCGGCTGCTGATGGAAGTGCTGGGCGCCAACGGAATCGTGCGCACCGGTTCGCCAGGCGCGCTGCTGCACGGCCGGGTCGAGCGCATGCACCGCTCGTCGCTGATCCTGACGTTCGGCGGTGGGACCAACGAGATCCAGCGGGACATCATCGCGCGGGTCGGCCTCGGCCTGCCTGCGGTACCTCGGTAAGGGAGAACTCCATGGACTTCACGCTGACCGAGGCACAACGCGAGCTGGCCGCGCTGACCCGCAAGATCCTCGACTCCTCCGACTCGCCGTGGCCCGACCTGGTCAAGTCCGGCGTGGTTCCGGAGGATCCCGCCGAGTTCGGCGTCCTGGAGCACTGTGCCGTCCAGGTTGAGCTCGGCCGTGCCGTCGCGAACGTCCCTTACCTGCCGACCGTGCTCGCCCAGCAGGCGTTGCAGCAGTTCGACACCCCGCGTCCCGGCACCGTGCTCTCGGTGGCGCTGGCCGATGACCAGCACGGCGCGAAGACGACCGTCCCGTTCGCCACCGCTGCTTCGGCGTTCCTCGTGGCCCACGACGAGCAGATCTTCCTCGTCGAGGCCGACGACCTCGAGATCACCGCGCAAGAACTGGTCGACGGCTCCGACGCGGGCACGTTCGAGTTCACCGGTGGCCGGTTGATCGAGGGCCTGACTCCCGACTGGCTCAGCACCCGCTACACGTTGGGACTGTGCGCTTTCCAACTCGGTGTGACCGAACGCGCGCTGGAACTGACCGCCGAGTACGCGCGGACCCGCGTGCAGTTCGACCGGCCGATCGGCAGCTTCCAGGCCGTGGCGCAACGGCTCGCTGATGCGTACATCGACGTGGCAGCGATCCGTTTGACGCTCTGGCAGGCCGCCTGGCGGCTCTCGGAAGGGCTGGACGCTGCCGCCGAGGTGGCCACGGCGAAGTTCTGGGCCGCCGACGCCGGGCACCGCGTGGCGCACACGGCCGTGCACGTCCACGGCGGCACGGGCATCGACATGAGCCACGAGGTGCACAAGTACTTCACCGCGGCCAAGCGAGCCGAGTTCGAGCTGGGCGGGGCGACCGCCCAGCTCCTGAAGCTCAGCGCAGCTTGGTGAGCCGTTCCACGGTCTCGTCGAACTCCCGCAGCAGTCCCGCCATCACCTCGGCGACCGGGCGCACCTCGTTCATCCGCCCGACGACCTGCCCGACCGGCATCGACACCACGGACGGGTCGTCGGACCGGGCGATCCGCTGGTGCGCCTCGCTGACCAACAGGTTCTGCAACGGCATCGGCAGCGGTTCCGGGGCCTGTTCGTCGTTCCACGCCTCGGTCCACCGCGTCTTCAGCAACCGCGCCGGTTTGCCGGTGTAGATGCGGGTGCGGACGGTGTCGCTGGAACCGGCCGCCAGCAACGCCTCCTGCGTGCTGGAGTTGCCGAGCGCGTACTCGGCCGTCGTGAGCCAGTACGAACCCATCCACACGCCCGAGGCACCCAGCGCCATCGCCGCCGCGGCCTGCCGTCCCGACCCGATGCCACCTGCCGCCAGCACGGGCACGTCCACGGCGTCGACGATCTCCGGCACGAGCACCATCGTGGCGACCTCGCCGGTGTGCCCGCCCGCCTCATAGCCTTGGGCCACCACGATGTCGACGCCGTTCTCGACGTGCCTGCGGGCGTGTTCGGCCTTGCCCGCAAGGGCAGCGACCGGGACGCCGGCCGCGTGCACGCGTTCGATGACGTCGGTGGGCGGCGAGCCCAGCGCGTTGGCGATCAGCCGGATCGGATGTTCCAGCGCCACGTCCACGTGCGAGCGCGCGACCGAGTGCAACCAGCCGAGCACGCCCTGGCTGTCCTCGCCGTCCGGCAGCGGCGGCACGCCGAGCTTCAGCAACGTCTGCTGCACGAAGTCCTTGTGGCCCTGCGGGATCAGCTTGTTCAGGTCGAGTTGCGTGCCCTCGGTCGGCACCTTGGCCGGCATCACGATGTCGACACCGTACGGCTTGCCGTCGGTGTTCTCGTCCATCCACGTCAACGCGCGGTCGAGGTCTTCCGCGTCGTTGAACCGCACGCAGCCCAGGACGCCGAGACCGCCGGCCCGGCTGATCGCCGCCGCCACGTGCTCGGACGGCGTGAAGCCGAAGATCGGGTGCTCGATGCCGAGCTGGTCACACAGGTTGGTGCGCATGTTCCTCCACGTGGGCCCGAGCCCACTGATAATCCGGCTTCCCACTGGGAGTCCTGCCGATCGCGTCGACCAGCCACAACGACCGCGGCACCTTGTACCCGGCGAGCGTCTCCCGCACGTGTGCGTCCAGTTCGGACAGTGTCGGCGTCGCACCCTCGCGCGGATGCACGATCGCGCCGACCCGTTGCCCGAGCCGCTCGTCCGGGATGCCGATGACCAGAGCGTCGAACACGTCCGGATGCGACTTCAGCACGTTCTCGACCTCCTCCGGGAACACCTTCTCGCCACCGGTGTTCACGCAGGTGTTGCCGCGGCCGAGCAACGTGATGTCGCCGTCCTCCTCGAACCGCGCGTAGTCACCGGGCACGGTGAACCGCTTGCCGTCGACCTCGACGAACATCCGTGCGGTCTTCTCGGGATCCTTGTAGTAGCCCAGCGGGATGTGTCCGCCGCGGGCCAGCTTGCCGATCACGCCCGGCACCGGTTCGAGCTTGTTGCCGTCATCGTCGATGACGATGGTGTCCTCGTTGAGCTTCACCTTGGTGCCGTCGGTCTGCACGATCTCCTTGGGCACCGCGCCGATGCCGGTGGACCCGGTCTCGCTCGACCCGATCGACTCCAGCAGCGTCGTGTGCGGCAGCAGCTCCTGATACATCTTCTTGACCGGATAGGAGAACAGGGCGGCACTGCTGTTGAGGATGAACAGCGACGAGCCGTCGTACGAGCCGCGCTGGAACTCCTCGATCAACGGCCGGCCCATCGCGTCGCCCGTGATCGCGGCGACCTGGACCTTCTCCCGCTCGATCACCCGCCAGATCTCGGCCGGGTCGAACTTCGGCACCAGCACCACCGTGCTGCCGCAGAACAGAGCGCCGAGCACGGCCCACTGCGCCGCGCCGTGGATCAGCGGCGGGAGGCAGAGCCGGACGAGGCCGTAGTCCTTGCCGGACTTGGCCTGGTGCCACTCGTCGGTGAGCCGTTCGCCGGTCACGAAGTCGATGCCGCCGCCGAGCGTGCGCCACACGTCCTCGTGCCGCCACATCACGCCCTTGGGCATGCCGGTCGTGCCGCCGGTGAACAGGATGTAGAGGTCGTCGGGGCTGCGCGGCCCGAAGTCCCGCTCGCCCGACTCCGCCGCGAGTGCCGCTTCGTACTCGATGCCGGCGAACGATTCCGAGGACTCGTCGTCGATCACGACGAGGGGCCCGGGAGCGCCGACCTCCGCGACCAACGGCGCGTACCGCCGCTCGTGGATGAGCGCGACCAGGTCCGCTTCCCCGAACAAGTACTGCAACTCGTTCTTGGTGTAGCGGTAGTTCACGTTGATGGCCACCGCGCGCAGCTTGTAGACCGCGAGCAGGGACTCGACGAGCTCGATGGAGTTGCGCGCGTAAAGCCCTACGTGCGACCCCTGGGTGACGCCGTTCTTTGCCAGGTGGTGAGCCAGTTTGTTGGCTCGCGCCTCAAGTTCGGCGTAGGTGACCCGCTTGGGTCCGCACACGAGCGCGGTCCGGTCGGGCACGGTGTCGGCGGCGTGTTCAACGAGGTCTGCGACGTTGAGGGCCATGGTAGGCAAAGTAGAACGTGTTACTGTTCTGGACAATCCCCCGTGCGGTCAAACTCGATCCAGGAGGCACCAAGGTGACGACCACGACGGAACCGCACGCGTTGGTGGACCTGGTCGGGAACGTTCTGGTCGTCACGATGAACCGGCCAGAGGTCCGCAACGCGTTGTCCGGTCCGATGCTGGCGATCATGCGGGACGCCTGGGACCGCGTGGACAACGATCCCGACGTGCGCGTCTGCATCCTCACCGGCGCCGGCGGGTCGTTCTGCGCGGGCGCGGACCTCAAGGCGATGACGACCAACCACCCCAGCGAGTCGGCCGGGAAGTTCGACTTCTCGGTGATCGAGTCGCTGCTGAAAGGTCGTCGATTGACGAAACCGCTCATCGCCGCGGTGGAGGGACCTGCGGTCGCCGGCGGCACGGAGATCCTGCAGGCGACCGACATCCGGGTGGCCGGCGAGAGCGCCCGGTTCGGCGTCTCCGAGGCGCGGTGGGGCCTGTTCCCGCTCGGCGGGTCGGCGGTGCGGCTGCCGCGCCAGATCCCGTACACGGTCGCGGCGGACCTGTTGCTGACCGGACGGCACATCAAAGCCCCCGAGGCCAAGGAGATCGGCCTGATCGGTCACGTCGTGCCGGACGGTCAGGCGTTGACCAAGGCGATGGAGCTGGCCGAGCTGATCACCGCGAACGGACCGCTGGCCGTGCAGGCGATCCTGCGGACCATGCGGGAAACCGAGGCGATGCACGAGAACGAGGCGTTCAAAGTGGACGCCCGGCTCGGCATGGAGGTGTTCGGCAGCGAGGACGCGAAGGAAGGGCCCCGCGCGTTCGCCGAGAAGCGCAAGCCGGAGTTCAACGGCCGCTAGCCTTTCGATCACGTTCGATTATGCGTTCGACTGAATTCGACGACCGCTGACCACAGTGGACTCGACAGCGCATTCACGTTGCTCCGAACGGGCATGTACGCACTTCGCCGCACGACATAGGGTGATGCTGATCATGCGACCCGGCCGGGTGAACTCGGGGTAACACCGCCGGATGAATTGTCTTGGCGCGCAATCGTGCGAATGCGAGGGAGCAACCGTCGAATGAACATCGACACCGCGTTGAAAGAAGCAATGGCCATTTCCGGTGCGGTGGGGGCCGCGCTCGTCGATTTCGAGAGCGGGATGTCGCTCGGTTCGATCGGAGGTGGTGACTGGCTGGACCTGGAGGTGGCCGCGGCCGGCAACACCGAGGTCGTGCGGGCGAAGCAACGGGTGGTCTCCTCGCTCAAGCTGAACGACGAGATCGAGGACATCCTGATCACGCTGGGCCGCCAGTACCACCTGATCCGCCTGCTGAAGGCGAACAGCCGGGGCACTTCCACGTTGTTCCTGTACCTCGTCCTGGACAGGGAGCGGTCGAACCTCGCGCTCGCGCGGCACAGCCTCAAGACCATCGAAGCCGGCCTGATCGTGTGAACGAGGTGACCCCGAGCGTGCTTCCGTTGCGCAGGCGGGGTTCGGCGTTGTCGGCCGGACTCCCGGTTGCGCCGCCACTGGACGATGCCGGCAAGAAGACGGTGACCGAGGCGCTGCACGAGATACGCGATCGCATCGATCCCGTCGCGATCAACGGGGTACTGGCCGCGACGCGAGACGGTTTGGTGCTGTGCGCCCAGACTCGCGACATCGACAACGAAGGTGTCGCCGCCATGGCAGCCGCGGCGGCCGGGCTGGCGGCCCAGTTCATCGCCAGGGCCAGGGTCGGTGACCCGCGCGTGGTGTTCTTCGAGGGCGACGCCGGTCAGGTCGGCGTGTTCTCCGTGGACGCCGACACCCTGCTGGTCGTGTTCAGCGAGCGGAACACGACCATGGGCCTGTTCAACGTCGCGGCCAAACAGGCGCTGGCCTTGCTGCAGCAGGCGATCGCCGGACAGCAGTGATCGATCGCGACCCGTGCGCGCCAGGTGTGCACGGGTCGCGATCGGCTAGTGCCGTGGCCGTCAGCCTTTGCCCCGTATTCGGTGGTCAGACGGGTGCCTCGGGGTGCCGGCCGTACGCCCTCATCCTGGATGGCTGTGGGCGTGCGGCCGGTGCCGCGAGGCGCCCTGCTGAGCGCCGAAGACGCGGCGAAGGTTGGCGGTCACGGCGCTGGCTCAGATGTCGTTGGCCGCGATGTACCCGAACGTCATGGCGGGGCCGATCGTCGACCCGGCACCGGCGTAACTCCGCCCCATCACGGCCGAACTGACGTTGCCCGCCGCGTACAACCCCGGAATCACCGAGCCGTCCGGACGCAGCACCCGCGCACGAGCGTCGGTCACCAGGCCGCCCTTCGTCCCGAGATCGCCCGGCACGATCTTGAACGCGTAGTACGGCGCCACCCACAGCGGAGCCAGGCACGAGTTCGGGAGGATCGCCGGGTCGGTGTAGTAGTGGTCGTACGCACTGTCGCCGCGCTTGAAGTCGGCGTCCCTGCCGGTGAGCGCCTGGTTGTTGAACCGGCTGACGGTGGCCTTCAGCGCGGTGCCCGGCACCCCGATGGCCGACGCCAGGCCGTCGAGCGACCAGTTCTTCACGACCGCACCGGACTGGTACCAGCCGTCCGGCAACGGCAGCGCGGGCGCGATGTCGGCGAACAGGTACCGGTTGCGGTAGTTCTGGTCGACGATCAGCCACGCCGGGATGCACGGGTCTGCGGGGTTCTTGTCGTACATGACGTGCACGACGTCGCTGTAGGGCGCGGCCTCGTTGACGAACCGCCGGCCTGCGGCGTTGATCATCAGGCCGCCGGGCAGCGTGCGTTCGGCGAGGCAGAAGTACGGCGAACCCGGCGTCGGGATCGCGGGACCCCACCAGGCGTCGTCCATGAGGTCGAGCGCGGCACCGGCGCGCTCGCCCGCGCGGTGGCCGTCGCCGGTGTTCTCCTTGGCGCCAACCGTCCACTGCGTACCGATCGGCTGCCGTTGGTACTGCGCGCGCATCGCCGCGTTGTGTTCGAAGCCGCCGGAGCCCATGATCACGCCACGACGCGCTTTCACCAGACCGCGGGAGGTCAGCACGCCGCGCACCGCGCCGTTCTCCAGGTGCAGGTCCTGCAGGCCGGTGTTCAGCCACACCGGCACGTTCGCCTGCATGAGTCCCGCACGCAGACCGCCGGCCAGCGCCTGGCCCATCGTCAACGGCTTCTGCCCGGCCAGCGCGGCTGCCGTTCCGCGCGCCAACGCTGCTGCGGCCGTTGCGGCTCCCTTGGCGTTGACCAGGGCCAGTGCGAGCCACTTGTAGTCGGCACCGTAGATGACCAGGCCGGCCGGGGTGGCGAGGTAGGGCGCGTTCAGGTTCGCGAGCTCGGCGCCGAGGATGCGGCCGTCGAGCATCTCCGGCTCGATCGACCGGCCCTTCACGATGCCGCCGGGCAGCTCGGGGTAGTAGTCGCTGTAGCCGTCCATGTGCCGGAAGCGCAGCGGGCTGTTCCGCATGACGAACGAGATCATCTGCGGGCCTTGCGCCAGGTAAGCCTGTTGCCGCGCCACCGGAATGTCGCCGACGACGGCCGCGAGGTACTGCCGCGCCTTCTCCGGGGTGTCGGGGACGCCGGCCGCGAGGATGACCTCGTTGTTGGGGATCCAGATGCCGGCGCCCGATCTGGCGGCCGAACCGCCGTACGTCGGCGCCTTCTCCAGAACCACGCAGCTGAGTCCTCGCTTGGCTGCCGCGAGCGCCGCGGTCATGCCGGCCGCACCCGCGCCGACCACCACGACGTCGAACTCGCCGAGCGGGTCCGCGGCTGCCGGAGACGTTCTGACCAGTCCGGAGGCCAGCGCGAGACCGGCTCCGGCGAGCACCTGACGGCGGTTCAGGGTCATGGGGTCGCTCCAGACATCAGCTTCCGGTGGTCCCAGCTGGCCGTCCTGGTCGGACGGAAGATCACGGCGACGCGCCTGGACATGGCCTTGCGCAGGGCTTCCCGCTCCTGCTCGCCGTCGCCGACCTCGCCGAAGTTGCGCGCCACGACGGCGTCCACGACTCGGCCGAGGTCCGGGGTGAACTCGGTGACACCTTCCATGTGCACGCCGCGCAGCTGGTCGTAGGTCTCCCCCGCCTCGGCCAGCACGCTGCAGCGCGGGTCGCGTTGCAGGTTGACGATCTTCTGCGACTTGCGGTCCGTGCAGAACACGATCTCGCCGTCCAGCAGCGCGAACCACATGGGCGCCAGGTGCGGCAGGCCGTTTCGGCCGATGGTGGCCACGATCAACGTCTTCTGGCCGTCCAGGAACGCCGCGACCTCGGCGGTCGTCATCTTGATGAGGTCACGCACGGTCGCGGAGCTTTCGCTTGTACAGCTTGCCGTTGGGGTCGCGGGGCAGTTCGGCCAGATACTCGATCGTGCGCGGCAGCTTGAACTTCGCGAGCCTGGTGCCGGCGAACTCCAGCAGTTCGCGCGTCAGTTCACCGTTGGGCTCGACGCCGTCCGCGGGCTGAACGACCGCCTTGATCTCCTCGCCCCAGTCCGGGTGCGGCACCCCGAACACGGCCACGTCCGCCACCTTGGGGTGACACACGAGCTCGCCCTCGATCTCGGCCGGGTAGATGTTCACGCCACCGGAGATGATCATGTCGTTCTTCCGGTCGCACAGGAACAGGTAGCCGTCCTCGTCGAGATAACCGATGTCCTGCAACGTGAAGAGCTTCCCCACGCGCGCGGCCTTCGTCTTCTCGGCGTCCTTGTGGTACTCGAAGGTCGCGTCGCCCATGCGCATGTAGACCAGGCCGCGTTCGCCCGCGGGCAGGTCGTTGCCGTCCTCGTCCAGGATCTTGATCTCCGACGTCGGCCACGGCAGACCGACCGATCCCGGCTTCCGCAGCCATTCCTGGGCGGTGATCGCCGTGCCACCGCCCTCGGTCGCGGCGTAGTACTCGATCACGACCGGGCCCCACCAGTCGAGCATCCTGCGCTTGACCTCGAGCGGGCACGGCGCGGCGCCGTGGATCATCGCCCGCAACGACTTCAGGTCGTACTTGGCCTTGACGTCGTCCGGCAGCGCGAGCAGGCGGTGGAACTGGGTCGGCACCATGTGGCTGTGGGTGACCTCATACCGCTCGATCAGCCGCAGCATCTCCTCCGGCGTCCAGTGGTCCATGAGCACCGCGGTGTGGCCGAGCTGGATGGAGATGACGACGAAGTTCAGCACCGCCGTGTGGTAGAGCGGCGACCCGCACAGGTGCACGTGCCCGTCGTGCGCCTTGATCCCGAAGATGCCGAAGAACCACGGCGCCGACGGCGGCACCACGTCGGGGTCCGCGCCGGTCAACGGCCTGCGCACGCCCTTGGGCCGCCCGGTCGTGCCGGAGGTGTAGAGCATCGGCGAGCCGGCGGTGCGGACATCTGGCCGCCCCTCCGCGCCCGCACCGAGTTCGTCGAGCGGCAGGAATCCGGGGACGTCGCCCACGGAGTACTTCGCGTTGGCGGGCAGGCTGGCTGCGGCTTCCGTTGCTGCAGCGGCGAACCGTTCGTGCCCCACGAACGCCTTGGCGCCGCTGTCCTGCACTAGGTAGGCGACCTCGGCCCCGGTCAGGTGCCAGTTGGCCATCACGACGTAGAGGCCGGTCTGGTAGGCGGCGAAGTACACCGCCACCAGTTCGGCGCTGTTGGGCAGCATCAGGACGATGCTGTCGCCGGGTGCCAGCCCCAGGGCCTGGAACCCGCGGCCGTAGCGGTCGGCCTGCGCCGCCAGCTCTCGGTAGGTGATCTCGCGACCGCTCGGATCGACCAGCGCGGTCAGGTCCGGCTGATCGGCTGCGATGTTCCAGAGTCCAGTGACCACACCCCTCAAAGTAGAACGCGTTTCACCTACTGACAAGCCTCCGCTACGGCCTTGATCGAGGCAACGTCGCGGCAGCCGACGAGCAGCATCGTGACGCCGGCCTTCTCCCACCGCCGGACCTCGTCGCGGACGTGCTCCGCGGTGCCGACGATGCTGATCTCGGCCACCAGTTCGTCCGGGACCGCCTGTGCCGCCTCGTCTTTGCGTCCGGCCAGGAACAACCTGCCGATGTCCTGCACCGCCTCGCCGTATCCCATGCGCGTGAAGACCTCGGCGTGGAAGTTCATGCCGGGCGCGCCCATTCCGCCGATGTACAAAGCGACGAACGGCTTGAGCATCGCCCTGACCGTCACCGGATCGTCCGTCACGACGACCTGACAGGTGGCCGCCACCTCGAAGTTCTCCCTGCTACGCCCTGACTTCGCGAACCCGTCGTCCAACCACTCGTCGTACATGCCGGCGAGCCTGGGCGCGTAGTAGATCGCGAGCCAGCCGTCGGCGATCTCCGAGGTCAGCGCGACGTTCTTCGGACCTTCGGCACCGAGCCAGATCGGCAGGTCGGCGCGCAACGGGTGGGTGATGGGCTTGAGCGGCTTGCCCAGACCGAGCGCGCCTGGCCCCTGATACGGCAACGGGTAGTGCGGACCGGCGTTGGTGACCGGCGCCTCGCGGGCCAGCACCTGACGCAGGACGTCGACGTATTCCCTGGTCCTGGCAAGGGGTTTGGCGAACGGGCGGCCGTACCAGCCCTCCACCACCTGCGGCCCGGACACGCCGAGGCCGAGCACGAACCGTCCACCGGAGAGGTGGTCCAACGTCAGCGCGTGCATGGCGCAGGCGGCCGGTGTGCGGGCCGACATCTGCACGACCGACGTGCCCAGCCGGACCCGTTGCGTCGCGGATCCCCACCACGCCAACGGGGTGAAGGCGTCCGAGCCCCACGCCTCGGCCGCGAACACCGCGTCGAAGCCGAACTCCTCTGCCGCCGCCACGAGTTCGGGGGCGTTCGGGGGCGGCGTGGCACCCCAGTAGCCGAGCTGCAGACCGAGCTTCATGGCACCCATCTTGCCACCATTTCGAGAACCTGTTTCACTTTGATCTGTGACCAAGCCGCTGAGTGCTCCACTTGACGTCGGCTTCGACTACACGCGCTCGCTCGGCCCGACGCTGGGCCGGTTCCTCACGGATCTGCGCCGCCGGAAGGTGACCGGGATCCGCGGTTCCGACGGCCGCGTGCACGTGCCGCCGCTCGAGTACGACCCGGTGACCGCCGAGCGGCTGACCGAGTTCGTGGACGTGGCGTCGACCGGTGTGGTGCGCGGGTGGTCGTGGATTCCGGAACCCTTGGAAGGACAGCCGCTCGACCGGCCGTTCGCCTGGGCGCTGATCCAGCTCGACGGCGCGGACACGTCTCTGCTGCACGCCGTCGACGCCGGTTCGCCGGAACAGATGTCGACCGGTGCACGCGTGCGGGTGCGATGGCGTGCCGAACGCGTTGGCGCGATCACCGACATCGAGTGCTTCGAACTGTCGGACTCTCCGGGCGATCCTGCTGTCGAGGCCGACGAGGTCTCGATGGTGATCACGCCGGTGAACCTGCATTACACGCACTCCGCGTCGCCGACCGAGGACCCGTTCCTGCGCGGCCTGATGGAGGGCCGGCTGATCGCCCAGCGCTGCCCGGCCTGCACGAAGGTCTACTTCCCGCCGCGGCCGGCCTGCCCTACCGACGGCGTGCCGACCACGGACCAGGTCGAGCTGTCCGACCGCGGCACCATCACGACGTTCTGCGTGGTCAACGTGCCGTTCCTGGGCCAGCGCATCCCGCCGCCGTACGTCTCCGCCTACGTGCTGCTGGACGGCGCGGACATCCCGTTCCTGCACCTGCTGCTCGGCATCGCGCCCGAGGACGTGCGGATGGGCATGCGCGTGCAGGCGGTGTGGAAACCGCGCGAGGAGTGGGGCCCGACGATGCAGAACATCGACCACTTCAAGCCTTCCGGCGAGCCGGACGCGCCGTTCGACTCCTACTCCCAGCACCTGTGAGGCTCGCGTGCGTGACATTGCGGTAGTCGGCTTCGCGCAGACACCCTGCGTGCGCGAAACCGACGGCACCACGAACGGTGTCGAGATGCTGGTGCCGATCTTCCACGAGGTGCTCGGCTCGCTCGGGCTGACCAAGTCCGACATCGGTTTCTGGTGCTCGGGCTCGTCCGACTACCTGGCCGGGCGCGCGTTCTCGTTCGTCTCCGCGGTCGACGCGATCGGCGCGTTCCCGCCGATCATGGAGTCGCACGTCGAGATGGACGCCGCTTGGGCGTTGTACGAGGCCTGGGTGAAGCTGCTCTGCGGTGAGGTCGACACCGCGCTGGTGTACGGCTTCGGCAAGTCGTCCGCCGGCCAGCTCCGCCGGGTGATGGCGATGCAGCTCGATCCTTATGTCGTGACGCCGCTCTGGCCGGATTCGGTAGGCCTGGCAGGCATTCAGGCGCGCATGGGCATCGAGGCCGGGCTCTGGGACGAGCGTGCGATGGCGTCTGTCGCCGCGCGGAGCCGGGCTGCGGCTGTCTCGAATCCGCTGGCCCAGCTGTCCGGTTCGGTGGACGTCGAAGACCTGCTGGCTTCGGACTACTTGGCAGACCCGTTGCGGCGCCACGACTGTGCGCCGATCACCGATGGAGCGGCCACGATCGTGCTGGCCGCGGGTGACCGTGCGCGGGAGCTGTGCGAACGGCCGGCGTGGATCACCGGGTTCGAGCACCGGGTGGACTCGCCGTCGTTCGGTGCACGCGACCTGCTGACCTCGCCGTCCACAGTGGCCGCGGGCAAGGCCGCTGGGACCGACGGTGTCGAGGTGGCCGAGCTGCACGCGCCGTTCAGCCACCAGGAGATCCTGCTGCGCCAAGCGCTCGGGCTCGGTGACGACGTCGCAGTGAACCCGTCCGGTGGGGTGCTGGCAGGCAACCCGATGTTCGCGGCGGGACTGGCTCGGATCGGGGAGGCGGCACGCCGGGTGCACGTCGGATCGGCCTCTCGGGTGCTCGGCCATGCCACGAGTGGGCCGCTGCTCCAGCAGAACCTGGTCTGCGTCATGGAAGGGCGGAAGTAGATGCGACCCGCAGCCGTGATCGGCACCGGCCAGACCCACCACGCCGCGAAACGCCTCGACGTCTCCATGGCAGGCCTGTGCCGCGAGGCGATCGACCGCGCGATGGCCGACGCGAACGTGGACTGGCCGGACATCGACGCCGTGGTCCTCGGCAAGGCCCCGGACCTGTTCGAGGGCGTGATGATGCCCGAGCTCTTCCTCGCCGACGCACTCGGCGCGGTCGGCAAACCGTTGCTGCGCGTCCACACCGCGGGCTCGGTCGGAGGCAGCACCGGCAACGTTGCCGCGTCACTCGTGCAGTCCGGCGTGCACGACCGAGTCCTGGCCGTGGCGTTCGAGAAGCAGTCCGAGTCCAACGCGATGTGGGCGCTGTCCGTGCCGACACCGTTCACGATGCCGGTGCACGCAGGCGCGGGTGGCTACTTCGCCCCACACGTGCGCGCCTACATCCGCCGTGCCGGAGCTCCCGAGCACGTGGGCGCGATGGTCGCCGCCAAGGACCGTCGCAACGGCGCGCTCAATCCCTACGCACACTTGAAGCAACCGGACATCACCGTCGAGTCGGTGCGCGCGTCCACCATGCTCTGGGACCCGATCCGTTACGACGAAACGTGTCCTTCCTCGGACGGCGCCTGCGCGGTGGTGATCTCGTCGGAGGCGACCTCGGGCCGCGCCGCGTGGATCCGCGCGACTGCGATGCGCACCGAGCCCACCACGTTCGCCGGCCGCGACCAGGTCAACCCGCAGGCAGGCCGGGACGCCGCCCGTGCGTTGTGGAAGCAGGCCGGGATCACCGATCCGCTGTCCGAAGTGGACGCAGCCGAGATCTACGTCCCGTTCTCGTGGTTCGAGCCGATGTGGCTCGAGAACCTCGGTTTCACCGACCTCGGCCAGGGCTGGAAGCTCACCGAGGCGGGCGAGACCGAGATCGGCGGTCGCCTCCCGGTGAACCCGAGCGGTGGCGTGCTCTCGTCGAACCCGATCGGCGCTTCCGGGTTGTTGCGGTTCGCGGAGGCGGCCATGCAGGTCATGGGCACCGCCGGCGACCACCAGGTGGACGGCGCCCGGATCGCACTGGGCCACGCGTACGGCGGTGGTTCGCAGTTCTTCGCCATGTGGGTCGTCGGATCGGAGTTTCAATGATCGTGTCAAGCGACTTGGGCCGTGAGCTGTGGTGAGCGATGGAACTCCCGGCCATCGCGCAGCAGTGCCCAGAT
>NZ_QFWW01000018.1 GCF_003265345.1 Lentzea terrae
CACTACAACACTGAACGCGGTCACACCGCACTCGATGGCCACCCACCCATCAGCCGCGTTCAGTCACCAACCTCATGACCAAGTACAACTAGTGGCGTGGCCCAGAACGACGGCCGGGTAATTCACGCTCAGCAGGGCGCCTCGCGGCACCGCCCCCGCGCCCCCATACGTCCAGTATGAAGACGCGGGGGCGGCACCACGATGCACCCGTCTGACCGCGAATTCGCCTGGCAACGTTCTGGGCCACGCCACTAGGTCTTCGGGTCTGGCGGCGGGTTGTCGGGTTTGCGGGTCTCGACGAGCAGGTCGCGAATGTCACCGTTCATGTGCCCTTCATAGAGCGAACGCGTTGTTCGGTTCCGCCGACTGGACGCCGAACAAACAACGAGGGAACAATCCGCCGGGTGCCGAGACCCGAGCGCCCGCTGGATTCCGACGACGACGAGCTGCTCAGGTTCGCCGCGGACTTGAGATTGTTGCGTGAGAAAGCAGGTAAGCCGACCTACCGCGAGCTGAGCAAGGCCGCGCACTATTCGGTGACGGTGCTCTCCGAGGCCGCGAGCGGCCGGAAACTGCCCAGCCTGGCGGTGACCACGGCCTACGTGCACGCGTGCGGCGGTGACGTCGAACAATGGCGGCGAAGATGGCACGAGGTCGCCGACGGCGCGAAGCCCGCCGATCCCGAGCGCGAACCCCCGTACCTCGGACTCGCCGCCTTCCAAACCGAGGACTCGGGCCGGTTCTTCGGCCGGGAAAAGCTCGTCGGACAACTGCTGGAGAAAGTGGCCGAACGCCCTTTTGTGGGCGTCTTCGGTGCTTCCGGATCGGGCAAGTCGTCATTGCTGCGCGCGGGGCTGGTGGCGGCACGGCCCGCCGACGTCTTCTTCCCCGGCCCGCACCCGCTGGCGTTGTGGGACGGCGTGACCGCGGACCTCGTGGTGATCGACCAGTTCGAGGAGGTCTTCACCCTCTGCCGCGACGAGGACGAGCGGGTCGCGTTCATCGAGGCGATCACGCACTGCGCCAATACCGACTTCTCTGCACGCAAGGTCGTCATCGGCGTCCGTTCCGACTTCTACGGGCATTGCGGCCGCTATCCCGCGCTGGTCGACGCGTTGCACGACGCGCAGATCCTGGTCGGCGCGATGAGCCCACAGGAGCTGCGGCGGGCGATCACCGAACCGGCGTTGCGGGCCGGCTACACCGTCGAGGGCGCACTGGTGTCGGTGCTGGAGGCCGAGCACGCGCCGTTGCCGCTCGTCTCGCACGCGCTGCTGGAGACGTGGCGTCGTCGTCGCGGCACCCGTCTGACCGTGGCGGGCTACGAGGAGACGGGCGGTGTACGGCACGCGTTGGCCCAGAGCGCCGAGGCCGCCTACCTGGCGTTGGACCCCGCGCAGCAGGCGATCGCGCGCAAGATCTTCCTGCGGCTGACCGCGCTCGGCGAGGGCACCGAGGACACCAAGCGCCACGTGAGCCGCGACTCTCTCGACGGTGTTTTCAGTGACGACGACACCAGGCTCGTGCTGGACCATCTCGCGCGCGCACGGCTCATCACGCTCGACGACACCGGCGTCGACCTCACGCACGAGGCGGTGATCCGGTCGTGGCCGCGGTTGTCCGGCTGGCTGACCGCGAACCGCGACGCGCTGCGCGTTCACCACCAGCTCACCGAGGCGGCCGCGACCTGGGAGACGCTGAACCGCGACTCGGGCGCGCTTTATCGGGGCGTGCGGCTCGCGCTGGCCCGTGAGTGGGCAACGGGCGACGACGACGCGATGTCCGCGCGCGAACGCCGATTCCTCAACGCCAGCATCGCAGCCGAAGAAGAAGAGCAGGAGGCCACACGGCGCCGCACCCGCAGGCTGCGGCAGCTCGTCGGTTTACTCACCGTGCTGCTCGTGCTCGCCGTGACGGCGGTGGGGTTCGCGATCACCGCCCAGCGCGAGTCGACGGCCCAGCGGAACATGGCCCTCTCCCGGCAGGCGGTCAGCGACGCGAAGACGCTGCAGTCGTCCGAGTCCGACCGCGCCGCCCAGCTCAGCCTCGCCGCACACGAGCTCACCGACAACGCCGAGACCAGGGACAACCTGGCCAGCGCCCCGTCGGGACCGCACTTCACCCACTGGCACGCGGCCACCAAGGACATCCCGGGCATCGCGCTGCACGGCAGCACGCTCGCCACCACCAGCTGGGACCACTCGGTCAAGCTGTGGGACATCACCGACCACCGCGCGCCTGCTCTACTCGCCAGTACGACCGTCGACGAGCAGGCGCTGGGCATCGCGTTCAGCAAGGACGGCCGGCTGCTCGCGGTCGTCGACGAGCACGCGGTCACCTTGTTCGATACGGCCGACCCGCGTGCCCCGCGGCGCCTCGGCGTCGTCCGGTCGGCCGAGCAGCTGTGGGCCGGTGCCCTCAACCCGGACGGCACGCTCCTCATCACGACGCACGACGACGGCAGCGCACGGTTGTGGAACATCAGCGACCCGCGCACGCCCGTGCTCACACACACGTTGCCTGGTCACCACCGTGTGATGCGAGCCGCCGCCTTCCGTCCAGACGGCCGCGCGTTCGCCGTGTCGTCGCGTGCGTCCGTCGTGCTGTATTCGCTCGATGGCGCACCACAGCGCAAAGGTGAGCTGACCGGCCACTCGCAGGCGGTCCAGTCGCTCGCCTTCAGCCCGGACGGCCGGACGATCGGCACCGGCTCGTGGGACCACACGGCCAAGTTGTGGGACGTCGCCGACCTGCAGGCACCGCGGCCGCGCGCCGAGTTCACCGGCAGCACGGCGATCGTCTGGGGTGTCTCGTTCTCGCCGGACGGCACCACGTTCGCCGCGGTCGGCGACGGGCGGGTGCGCCTGTGGAGCGTCGACGGCGTCGGCCTGACCGGCACTCCCCGGATGCTCGGCGCGCTGCCCGGCGGCATCTACGCGGCGGAGTTCACGCGGGACGGCACCACCGTGGTGATCGTCGAAGGCAGCAAGGTGCGGCTGCAGGAGCTGCGCGAGATGCCGTTGTTCGGGCACGAGAACAACGTGTCGTCGGTGTCGTTCCGCCCGGACGGCCAGGTGCTGTCGAGCAGCAGCTGGGACGGGACGGTCCGGCTGTGGAAGATGACTCCGCAGCGCACCCGTGAGCCGCTCGCGTGGATCACCGACGCGGCCGGGTTCGTGCGTTCCGCGACCTTCAGCCCGGACGGCAGGTGGCTCGCCGCCGCGAGCGACGACTCGTGGGTCCGGATCTACGACGTGACCGACCCGGCAGCGCCTCTGCTGAAGGCGCAGTTCGTCGCGCTGGAGAACCAGCCGTCGGTGTCGGTCGCGTTCAGCCCGGACGGCAGGACGCTGGCCGTCGGCTCGTACAAGGTGTTGTCGTTGTGGGACATGACTCCTGAACAGCCGCAGGAGCTCTTCCGGCGGGAGGCCTGGTACGCCGCCGTGTGGACGGTGAGCTGGAGCCCCGACGGCACCCGGCTCGTCGCGGGCACCGGCAACCAGGCGCGGCTTTTCGATGCCACGAACCTGCGGTCGCTGCAGGAGATCGCGTTCCCCGGCAACGGCGACAACCCGTTGCGCGGCGGGTTCAGCCAGGACGGCAAGCTGCTGGCCACCGGGCACGGCGACAGCGAGATCCGGCTGATCGACACCTCGACACTGCGCGAGGTCGCCGTGCTGAAGGGCCTCGGCGGAATCGCGTACGCGGCGGCGTTCCACGGCGACCGCATGGCGATCTCGCACTCCGACGCCAGGATCCGGCTGTGGGACGTCGTGGACCCGGCCCGGCCGCGGCTGGAGACGACGTACACCGGCCACGTGTGGGACGTGCCGGGGCTCGCGTTCAGCCCGGACGGCACCTATCTCGCGTCCGGCGGCAACGACACCACCGTCCGGCTGTGGGAGGTCGGGCTCGACCGGGCGGTCGGGCGGCTGTGCGCGACTGCTCCGGCGCCGCTGACGCCGGAGCAGTGGCAGACGCACTTCCCGGACGTGCCCTACCGGCGGTTCTGCCGGTAGGGCACGGGGTTTTCCGGTTACGTGCAGGGAATGACGTCCGGATCATTGCCCGCCTTGGGCACCCACCGCACGTTCGCGAACGACGCCTGGAAGGTGCCGTCCGTGTAGACCAGGAACGGCGTGTTGACGTTCTCCAGGTCCAGTCCCTTGCTGGCGAAGCAGTTGACCGCCACCTTCACGGTCGCCTTCTGTCCAATGGGGAGTGTGCGGAACGCTTGCGTGGCATCGACTTCCGCCATGCACGGGTACACGCAGTGCGCGCTGATGACCGTGCGGTTGGCCGGTGCCTGATGCACGATCACGTCGAACTGGATGGCCGCGTTGGCGTTGCCGTAGCCGCGCAGGTCGGTGCCGGTCGGACTCTGCGCGTACACCTGGCCGGCCCCGGCGCCGGTCCACGTCGTCTTGAGCGCGTCCTGCTGAACGTTGACGTCGGACTGCACGACGTTGATGTTCGCCTGCGAGGCCTGGCCGTCGGGGCCGATCTCCAGGCCCCAGTTCTCCGGCGAGCCGAGGTAGCTCTTGTAGGGCGCGATGTCCGTGCGGTTGAAGACCTCGAGGTCCTCGGTCGCCGTGCCACCGCCACCACCGGAGCACAGGATGCCGGGGCTGGTCTCGTCGAGCGCGCCGACGTTGCCGGTCTGCCAGTCGCGCAGGCCGTAACCGAGCTTGAACAGCGGGGTCTTGGCCGGCTCACCGGGCAGTGCCGGGCAGGCCTCGGCCGGCCACGAGTAGGACAGCTTGCCGCTGAACCCGTTGTGGCGTCCCTTGATCAGCAGGTCGGCGATGCCCTGGCCCTCGGTGCCCGGCAGCCAGGCGGCCACGAACGCGTCGGACCGGTTGATCTCCTTGTTCATGTACATCGCACGACCGCCGACGTACACGGTGATGACCGGCTTGCCCTTGCCGGACACCTTGTCCAGCACGGCGATGTCCTGCGGGTACAGGCGCGCGGTCTCGAACGAGCGCTTGCCGAGGTCGCCGACGCCCTCCGCGTACGGCGTCTCACCGATGACGGCGATGACGGCGTCGAACGCGCTCGGGTCCACGTTGTCCGCGGTCTCGGCGAACGTGACGTTGGCGGCGCCCAGCGTGTCCTGGATGCCCTTGAGGATGCTGGTGGCGTTGGGGAAGTCGGCGTTGGTGTTGCCGGTGCCCTGCCAGGACAACGTCCAGCCACCGGTCTGGTTGCCGATGTTGTCCGCGCTCTTGCCGACCACCAGAACCTTGCTGCGCTTGGACAGCGGCAGCACGCGCTTGTTGTTCTTCAACAACACCGCGGACTCCCGAACCGCTTCCCGCGCGAGTTCCTTGTGCAGCAGCGCTTCCTGCTCGCCGGCGTGCTCCCGCTGCGACGGCTTGGGCGCGTCGAACGTGCCCGCGCGCAGCTTGACGCGCAGGATGCGGGTGACCGCGTCGTCGATGCGCGCCATCGGGATCACGCCGCTCTCGACCTGGCTGATCGTGTTGGTGATGAACGCCTTCCAGTCGTTCGGCACCATGATGATGTCCATGCCGGCGTTGATCGCCTGCGGGCAGCTGTCGTTGGTGCAGCCGGTGACCTGCCCGATGCCGTTCCAGTCGGAGACGAGCAGCCCGTCGAAGCCGATCTTCTCCTTGAGGATGCCGGTCTGCACGTACTTGCTGCCGTGCACCTTGCCCTCGTTGATGACGTCGTTCGTCCAGCTGTTGAACGAGATCATCACCGTCTGCGCACCAGCGGCCAGCGCCCCGTAGTAGCCCTGCCCGTGCACGTTGATCATCTTCTGCTCGGTGGACGGGTTGACCCCTTGGTCCTTGCCACCGGTCGTGCCACCGTCACCGATGAAGTGCTTGGCGGTGGCGATCACGCCATCGTCGCCAATGCGCCTCTTCGCGTTGTCCTGCAAGCCCTTGACGGCCTCGAACCCGTAGGCGCGCGTGATCCGCGGGTCCTCGCTGAAGCCCTCGTAGGTGCGCCCCCACCGGTCGTCCTCGACAACCGCGAGCGTGGGCGCGAACGCCCAGTCCTGCCCGGTCGCCCGAATCTGCTCGGCCGTGGCCTCGGCGATGTCGCGGACGAGGCACGGGTCGTGCGCGGCGCCAAGACCGATGTTGTGCGGGAACACCGTGGAGCCGTAGACGTTGTTGTTGCCGTGCACCGCGTCGATGCCCCAGATGACGGGAATCTTGGTGCGCGTCGCCTTCGACGCCTCCCAGTAGGCGTCGGCCAGCTTGAGCCAGTCCTGCGGCGTGGCCTTCTTGTTGGCGCCCGGCCAGCTACCACCACCGTTGAGGACCGACCCGAACCCGTACGTGGTGACGTCCTGCGCCGTGATCGCACCGATCTCGGGCTGCGTCATCTGGCCGACCTTCTCGGCCAGCGTCATGTCCTTGAGGATGGCCTTGATCCGGGCCTCGTCCCTGCGGTCACCCTTGAACTGGCTCTCGACCCGAGGCCAGTCCTTGAGGGTGGGCAGCGACTTCTCGATGCGAGCACACCCGTGCTCGGTGCGGGGCTGCCCGATGACCGGCTGCTTCGGTCCGTGCTGCGCGTCCGGCGCGGCGGCCGCGGTCGCGCTGGCGGCAAGCGTCAGCCCCAGCACTGCGGCGAGAGTGCTTCTCCAATGCATGCCGCAGATCCTCAACTTTGTGTTACGTCTGCGTCAATGGGAACGCTCTCACGACTTTGTTCCGGTACTCGGCGGGAGGAACTGCACATACCGGGCCCGCGCACTCGTGCGGGCGTGGACGGGTGGTCCGGTTGGGCGGCTCGGGTTGGGCGGTTGAGGTGGCGGCCGGTCGGGTGGTTTCCTCGCCCGGGGTGGTGTTGGCACCGGTTTTAGCGGGCTTTTAGCGGGCTTTAGCGGTTCCAGGGGCCCGTCCCGTGCGTCGTCTCACCTTGCGTTGTGCAGGGCTGGACGGGCGTTGGTCGCGTCATCGCCGCTTCGCGACGATCGCATGCATGGGCACGTCGGGTTGTTCGAGTTGCGTCATTACCGCTGTTCAAGAGCAGTCGGCTGTCGAAGCCCGCGTCGATCAGCCGGTCGTAGGCGGCGAGTACCTCCGGCGGGCACGTCCTTGCTCCACCGCGAAGCCCAGCTTCGGGTACTCGACGACCCGCTGCAGGTCCCCTACCAGCATGTCGATCACCAACTTCTCGTCGCCGATCGACCGGACGTAGTCGTCGAGCTTCAGCGGTTCGGACGCACACACACCTCGACCTCCGGCCACACCTTGCGACAGGTCGCGTATGCGCGGCGCTCCATGTACGGCTTCGAGATCAGCAAAACCGAGCGAGGCTCGCAGCCGTGCGCGGCGAGCAGTGCGCGCGAAAGCGACACGTTCTGTCCGGTGTTCGCGGCCTTGGGCTCGACCAGGATCGCGCTGTCCGGCACTCCGAGCGTGATCGCGTGATCGCAGTAGTGCCCCCGGTTCCCTCAGGAACCAGGGGCCGCCGAAACGAGCAACTAGCCGACGAGCGCGCGCACGCGCCGCAGCACCTCGTCCTTGCCCAGCGTGCGAGCCACCGAGTGCAGGTCCGGGCTGCGGGTCGACCCCGTCAGCGCCACCCGGATCAGCTGAGCCGCCTCACGAATCGAGCCGGGGTAGGCGTCCGGGTTCTTCTTGAGCTCCTTGGGGTTCGGCGCGAACCCGTGCTTGGCGGCGAGCTCGCGGATCTGACCGAACCACTCCTGGCCGTCCTCGAGGTCGGCGTACCCGTCCGCGAAGTCCGCGGCGAACGCCGAGATCAGCTCCGGCGACAGCCCGCCCAGCCGCTCGTCGGTCCGGTCGGTCACCAGCTCGAACAGCGACGGGAAGAAGAAGCCGTAGGCGGAGCGGAAGTCGGACCACTTGCGGAGGTCCTTGCGCGGGTTGGCGACCTCCGGGCCGCGCTCGACCTGCAGCGCGGCCAGAGCCTCGGCGCGCGAGTCGGAGAGCACGGACACGAGCGACGGGTCGTAGGTCGCGGCCCACTCGGAAATCCGCGACACGATCTCCTCACCGGACAGACCAGCCACGTAGTCGGCGCAGATGTCGTCGAGCTTCACGAGGTCGACGAGCGGGCCGGCGACACCGCACTCGGCCAGCGAAATGGGCGCCGCGAGGGCCTCCGCCAGCGGAAGCTCGGCCAGGCGGGCGTTCACCAGGCCGCGCAGGTAGTACTGGACGGCCTCGGCCGGGAAGCCCGCCTCGATGAAGAACTCGACGGAGGCTTCCGGGTCCTTGCGCTTCGAGAGCTTGCGCCGGGAACCGCCCTGCTGCTTCATCAGCGGCGCGATGTGGGCGTACTCGACGCGCTCGAAGCCCAGGGCGTCGAACAGCTGCAGGTGGGTCGGGACGGAGGAGATCCACTCCTCGCCGCGGATCACCAGGTTCACGCGCATCAGGTGGTCGTCGACGGCGTGCGCGAAGTGGTACGTGGGCAGCCGCGGCGACTGGTCGGACGCCTTCAGGATCACCACGTCGTTGCGGTTGGCCTCGTGCTCCAACGGGCCGCGGATCGCGTCGACGAACGACGTGCGCTCCCCCGCCTTGCCCGGCGAGCGGAAGCGGACGACGTACGGACGGCCGGCCTCCAACGCCTCGGCAACATCCTCGGCCGTCTTGTCGCGCCAGATCGCCCAGCGGCCGTAGTAGCCGGTGGGGAGCTTGGTGGCCTGCTGGCGCGCGGTGATGTCCGCGAGCTCTTCCTTCGTCGCGAAGCACAGGTACGCGGCACCCGAACGCAGCAGCTCGCGCACGTACGTCAGGTAGATCTGCTCGCGCTGCGACTGGTGGTACGGGCCGTACGAACCAACGGCGTCGGCCTCGTCGGGCTGCACACCGAAGTACGCGAACGCCCGGTTGAACTGGTCGACGGCGCCGGGGACCTCGCGCGCCTGGTCGGTGTCCTCGACGCGCACGATGTACGAGCCGCCCGACTGCGTGGCGATGTCGCGGTCGATCATGCCGACGTACAGGCCGCCGATGTGCAGGAAACCGGTCGGCGACGGGCCGAGGCGGGTGACCTTCGCGCCGTCGCCCAGACCACGGGGCGGGTACTGCTGCTCCCAGAAGGACGGCTCAGGCAGGTCCGCGGGGAACAGGGCGTCGACGACGGCACGGTCGAGCATCGCTGGGGGTCTCCATAACCGGGGTGAAAGAAGTCGTCCCAGGTTATCAACGCAAGCCCTCGGGGAACGCCAGTGGGCATGAAGGCAGTCACTTGGCACGGCAAACGCGACGTCCGGGTCGACAGCGTCCCCGACCCCGCGCTCAAGGAACCGGAAGACGTGATCGTCAAGGTCACCTCCAGCGGCATCTGCGGATCCGACCTGCACCTGTACGAGGTGCTGGGGCCGTTCCTCACCGAGGGCGACATCCTCGGGCACGAGCCGATGGGCGTCGTCGAGGAGGTCGGCGCGCACGTCACCCAGCTCAAGCCGGGCGACCGGGTGGTGATCCCGTTCAACGTCTCGTGCAACGCCTGCGTCATGTGCAACCAGGGCCTGCAGAGCCAGTGCGAGACCACGCAGGTCAGAGAACACGGTTCGGGCGCCGCGCTCTTCGGCTACACGAAGCTCTACGGCCAGGTGCCCGGCGGGCAGGCGGAGTACCTGCGGGTGCCGTTCGGCAACACGCTCCCGATCAAGGTGCCGGAGGGGCCGCCGGACGACCGGTTCGTCTACCTGAGCGACGTGCTCCCGACGGCGTGGCAGGCCGTGGAGTACGCGAACGTGCGGGAAGGAGGTGTCGTCGCGGTCCTGGGGCTCGGTCCGATCGGCGACATGTGCTGCCGGATCGCGCGGCACAAGGGAGCCCGCGTGATCGGCATCGACCTCGTCCCGGAACGACTGGCCCGCGCCAAGGCCCGCGGCACGGAGACGATCGACCTCAGAGGAGCCGGCAAGCGCCTCACCGAGGTCGTCCGGGACCTCACCGCCGGACGCGGCCCGGACGCGGTGATCGACGCGGTCGGCATGGAGGCGCACGGCGCGCCGGTCGGCAAGCTCGCCCAGCAGCTCACCGGGCTGCTGCCGGACACCATGGCGCAGAAGCTGATGAAGGAGGCGGGCGTCGACCGGCTCAAGGCCCTCTACAGCGCGATCGACATGGTCCGCAGGGGCGGCACGATCTCGATCGTCGGCGTGTACGGCGGCATGGCCGACCCGATGCCCATGCTGACGATGTTCGACAAGCAGCTGCAGATCAGGATGGGCCAGGCCAACGTGTGGCGCTGGGTCCCGGAGATCCTGCCGCTGCTCACCGACGACGACCCGCTGGGCACCGAGGACTTCGCCACCCACCGCCTCCCGCTCGAAGACGCGCCGCGCGCCTACGAGACGTTCCAGAAGAAGAACGACGGCATGGTCAAAGTGCTGCTCAAACCTTGATCGGCATATCCTGCCCCGCATGGCCAAGTACCTGGACGTCCACCCGGTCAACCCGCAGAAGCGCGCCATCGACCAGGCCGTGCGGATCCTGCAGGAGGACGGCCTGATCGCATACCCCACCGACTCCTGCTACGCGCTCGGCTGCCGCCTGGGCAACAAGGACGGCATCGACCGCATCCGCGAGATCCGCAAGCTCGACGACAAGCACCACTTCACGCTGATGTGCGAGAACTTCGCGCAGCTCGGCCAGTTCGTGGTGGTGGACAACGCGGTGTTCCGCGCGATCAAGGCCTCCACGCCGGGCAACTACACGTTCATCCTGCCCGCGACGAAGGAGGTGCCGCGCCGCATGATGCACGCGAAGAAGAAGACGGTGGGCGCGCGCATCCCGGACCACGTCGTCACGCAGGCGCTGCTCGAGGCGATGGGCGAGCCGCTGCTCACGTCCACTCTGCTGCTGCCCGACGAGGCCGAGCCGCTCGTGCAGGGCTGGGAGATCAAGGAACGGCTCGACCACGTGGTGGACGCGGTGCTCGACTCCGGCGAGTGCGGCACCACGCCCACCACGGTGGTGGACTTCTCCAGCGGCGAGGCCGAGATCATCCGCTACGGCGCGGGCGACCCGGACCGCTTCGAGTGACGGTCACACCCGCCGGAACCAGAACTGGTAGGTGAGGCGGCTGTCGCAGGTTTCCAGCCGGACGTTGGTGGTGCCCAGGCGCGTCAGGCACTTGCCGGTGCTGTGGGCGCGGATGGTCAGGCGCGAGGCCGAGCCGCTCACGACCCAGATCTGCGACACGGACCCGTTGCAGGTCGCGAGGCCCACCCGGTCGCCCTCCTGCCAGGCGCACTTGTTGCTCTGGTTGCTCACCAGCTGGGTCTGGCGGCCGAACGAGCCCACCCACCTGAAGTTCTGGAACGCACCGTCGTTGCACCCGGTGTGGTACACGTCGCCTTCCCGGTGGCCCACGTAGCCGTCCAGGCAGTGGCTCGTGTTCGTGCCCTGGAACTTCCAGGTCACGGCGGCCGAGGCGGGCTGGGCGACACCCACGGCGGCGGCGACCGCCAGTGCGGCTGCGCCAAGAACGCGGAGCTTCTTCATCGGAGGACTCCCCTCTCGCGCGCCGGCGTTCCGGCGCGTCCGAGGGGAACCCTGCCCGAGCTGTCTTGCGCGGTTTCTGGAATCCGCAGGTCAGAGCACGGATCTACGACACGACCAGCGCGTAGTCCGCGTCGGTCGCCGCCGTCTCGACGTGACCGTCCACGTTGACCGCGGTCGCGATCACCTCAACGGTCCAGGTGCCCGCCGCCGGCGCCTGGACGAGCACGTTCTCCACGGTGTCGACGGTGTTCGCGGCACCACCGGGCGTGGACCAGTTGCCGGCGAGCAGACCGTTGTTGCCCCAGTAGACCGTGCCGTCGGGAGCGGTGACCTTCAGCGTCAGGTCGTTCACGGTCGCCTTGGCCGCGGTCGGCGAACCGGCCGGGTCGGTGTAGGCCAGGGTCGCCCGCAGCGGCGTGGACCCGTTGGACGCCACCGCGTACTTGCGCGACTGACCGGTCGTGACCAGGTCGGTCTCGTTCACCAGCACCGGCAGCTTCCAGCCACCCGCACGAGCCCGGTCGTGCAGGTTGCGCACCGACACCGTGCCCCAGCCCTGGTGGGTGCGGGTCATGTCGTGCGCGGTGCCGCTGAACGCGTGCTGGTCGGCGGCGTTGATCAGCAGTGCCTTCGCGGTCGACGCGTGCGGACGGGACGCGAAGACGTCGCGCTTCTTGCCCGGACCGCCGTCGAACACGCCGTCGGCCCACATCTGGAACATCAGACCGGCGTTGCCGCAGGTGATCGGCGTGGCGCCGGACGTGCCGCCGAAGTCCGGCCGGTAGGCGGTGTCGCTGCCGATCGTCGTGGTGTCGATGCGGTCGAAGTAGTTCGACAGCTCCGGCTTGATGCGGCCGTCGGCGGCGGGGCCGATCGACGCGGTGCCGGCCCACCTGTCATCGGTGCGCGCCAAGGTGTTGTAGTGGTTGTGGGCGCCGACCGACAGCACGTTCTTCGCCCATGCCTGCGGGCGTGACGAACGGTTGCCGGTGTTGCTCTGCGACTGGCAGATCAGGATGTCGTGGTCGAACACGATCCGGTCCATCTGCTGCGATTCCGACGTGTAGGCCGTGGTGAGCGAGCCGCCCCAGCTGTTCGACTGGAACACCGCGCGGTACTGGCCGGCCGGGTCGACGAGCTGCTTGGTGTGCGCGTACCGGTCAGAGACGTTGCTGTAGGCGGCCGTGATGCCCTGCCCCTCGGGCAGCAGGCCGCGGTGCGCGGACGAGACGCCGGACGCGAAGATCTGCCCGTACGTCGACGTGCCGTGGCTGTATTGGTTGCTGGGGCCGTTCGAGGTGTGCTGGACCGGCGGACGAGCGCGGAACTCCTGGTGGGTCAGGAGGAACCCGCTGTCCATCACCTCGCCCCGCACGCCCTGGCCGCGGTAGCCGCCCGCGGCCTCGACGGCATTGGCACCGGTCGACTCGCGCGAGATCGCCATGTCGGTCTCGGGCGCCGACACCGGGTCGATGGCGAGCACGGCCGGCAGCTTCGCGAGCTGTGCGGCCTGGCCCGCGTCCAGCGCGGCCATGATGTGCTCGCGGTCCTCGGACAGCACGTTCACCTTGCCGCCCAAGGACTTCACCTTGGCCGCGACCGTCTGCTGGTCTCGTGTGTCCTGCTCGACGAGCGTGATCAGGTAGTCGGACGAGCCGCCCAGCGCCATGATCTGCGGCTGGGCCTGGAACGGGCGCACGTCGCGGACGTAGCTCAGCCGCGACACGCGCGAGGTGTTCGTCATGCGGGCCAGGTAGGTGCCGTCCTGGACGAACGCGCCGAGCCGGACGCCGAGGCCCTTGAGCTGGTGGCGCTGGGCGTCGGACAGGGTGGTGCGGAACTGCAGCAGGTAAGCGCTCTCCGCCGGCGCGGCGACGGCAGGAACACCGCTGATCAGGGCAAATGCGGATATGGCCGACAATAATGTGCGCAGCACGAATCCAACCTCCACATCAGGCAGGGATGGCGGAGACCGGAGGGAGTCACCGCCCGTGACCAGCACGTTACCGCTGCGGACCAGGTCAGGACATCAGTCGATCGGCGGTGATCATCTTGACGTCTGGTGTAGAACAATCCCTTTGGCCGCCGATATTCAGATCACCCGGATGGTGCACGCGGAGTAACGTCCGGCGTGGTGTGCCCGACATGCCCGGCAAAGCATTTCCGCGCGGAGGACGGATGCCAGTCTCACCTGAGCAGCTGATGGAAGAACTGCGCACGTTGTGCCGCGGGCGCGGTGTGCAGACTCCCGGAATCGACTTGCACGTCGGGCCGGCGCTGCGCCAGGTGTGCGGCATCGTGGAGACGGACGGCGCGGAAGCCGTCAGAACGAAACTCCGCGACTGGGTGACGAACGCGGTGCGCGCTTTCCCCACGGAGGTCCGCAACGCGGTTCTGGCGCCGCTCGGACTGCACGAGGAAGCGCAGTTCCGGTTCCTCAACGAACGCATCGAGTGGCTCGCGAAGCAACAGGACCGCGGCGCGCGCACGGTGCGCAGGAGGATGGAGGCCGGGCTGCAGCGCCTCGTCGAGGTGGCACTGCAGCCGGCACCCTCGACGGCGCACGTGGCGCCGTCGGAACTCTGGCACGTCAAGGAGTTCGACGCACTGCTGAAACTGGACGGCCCGACGCCCGCGTGCACGGAACGCCGGACCGTCGTGGCCGACACCGACGGTGTCAACGAGATCGCGTGGTCCATCACGATCCCCTCCCCCACGCTCGGCGGCGCACCTGGCGACATCGACATAGAGGTGTTGCACGGGGTGGAGCTCATCGGCCACGAGCGGCCGTCCCCACGGCGCTTCCTCATGAAGCTGCGGTTGCCCCGACCCCTCAACGCAGGACAAACGCACCAGTTCGCGCTGGAGGTGAAGGTGCCGCGGGGACAGTCGATGCGTCCGACCTACGTGTTCTGGCCGGAGCGGATGTGCGAGTCGTTCCGGTTGCGCGTTCGGTTCGACCGGAACGACCTGCCCGACTCGGTGTGGCGCGTCGAGGAGGCCCTGGCGCGCGACACCGACGACCTGACGCCCTGGCCGCACACGCTGCCGCTGGACGAGATCGGTGAGATCGACGTGTCGTTCCCACATCCTCGCCAGGGCCGCGGCTACGGCGTGCAGTGGACGCCACGCGGGTAGCCGGACGCGTTCAGATCAGTTCGATGCAGAAGTGCGGTTCCATGACTGACACCTCCCTTTGTGGGCTAAGGGAGAACCGCAGTCCGAAGTAGAGTCAGATCACCGATACCATGAACACGCTGCCGACCATGAACCCCACAAAGAGGCAGATCACGGCAACCTTCACGACGGTGGCGAGTGAGCAGATCATTCTCATCGAGAAATTCACCTTCTCATTCTGACTGGCTTTCGGACTGAAGTTCTCGCCGATGCACCAAGAGTGGCTTTTCGCCAGTCGAATGAGAACGGGTTTCCTGTTTCCAGCGAAATCAGGAAACCCTCCGAGCTTTATTTTCCGTTCGTGCGGCGCAGTGCCATGACGAGCAGCGCGTGCGAGCTGCCGGCGTGCGGGAGCATGCCCTGCTGGACGAGGTCGAGCGCGTGGTGAAACGGCAGGGTCCGCACGCGCAGGTCGGCCTCACCGGGCCCGAGATCGGGTTCGCCCTGGGTGAGGCCGGTGGCCAGGAAGATGTGGTCGACGTGGTTGCTGAGGCTGTCGGCGCCGTGGATCTGACCCAGCCGCTCCCACCTGTCGGCTCTCAGCCCGGTCTCCTCCGCCAGCTCACGGCGTGCCGCGGCCAGCGGGTCGGCGTCCGCGTCGTCGACGGCGCCGCCGGGCAGCCGCCACTCGGTGCCGCCGTGGGTGTAGATCCACTGTCTGGTCAGCACGACGTGGTCGTCGTCCTGGAGGGCCAGCACGGTGACCGATCCCGGCGCCACCACGTGGGTGTAGGTGGAGTGCCCGCCGTCCGGCCTGACGACGTCGTCCGACCGGACCTCGAACCACGGGGACCGGTGAACCACGTTGGTCGCCAAGCGCTGCCAGACCATCACCACACCAGCCGCCTCGTTCGAGCACGTCATCGCCATGACTCACATGGAACCATCGCGAACCGCTCGGTTTAGCCCCAGTTGATCGTCAATCTCCGGCCAATTCGTTGACATTCGGTGTCCTGGAGTTTGAACGCCAGCACACTACCGGGGAGGGGGTGAAGCCGGTGCCGCCCACGTTCGGGCAGGAGGTCCGCCGCCTGCGCAACGAGCGCGGCCTCTCGCTGACCCGCCTGACCGAACTGGTGCCCTACAGCAAGGGCCACCTCAGCAAAATCGAAAATGGACAGGTCCAGCCCAACCCGGACATGGCCCGCGTCTTCGACGACGTCCTGCAGGCCGAAGGCCGCCTGATCGAGCTGGCCGACGTGCCGGCGCGGCCGATCCCCAGCGACCACACGACCCTGCGCACGTACAACTCGATGTTCGACCACCACCGCGCCCTGGGCCACCGGCACAGCCCGGAGATAGTCCTCCCCGGCCTGCGACCGCAGGTGGACATCCTCAGCAGCATGGCCCGTTCCGCCGACGACCCCGGCCTCGGCCGCGGCCTGTGGCTGCTCGCCGCCCGGTACGCCGAGTACGCGGGCTGGATGGAGCAGGAACGCGGTGACGACGCCTCGGCCGCCGACATGACCAGGAAAGCCGTGCAGTACGCGGCGAAGGGCGGCGACCCGGAGCTCGAAGCGTGGGCGTTGGTCCGAGCCGCGGAGTTCGCTCTATACAGAGGAGACGCACGCGGAACCGTGTCCTTCGCGCGCCGCGCCGGCAAGTCCCGCTCCCCCGCCGTGCAGGCCGGTGCCGCCCTGCGCGAAGCCCAGGGCTACGCACTCGCCGGCGCCGCGGCCCAGTGCCAGGACGCCCTCGACCGGGCCGACGAACTGCAGCAGGCCGTCCGCGAATCCCCTTACGGCACCACGAGCCTGGTCGACCAGGTGGTCGTCGCCCGCGCGTGGACGTTCTACGACCTGGGCCGGCACGCGGAAGCCGCCGCCATCCTGGACATCCAGCTGCCGCTGATCGCACCGACCTCCCTGCGCGCCCGCACCCGCTTCGGCATGCGCCGCGCGCTGGCCCACGCCGCGGCAGGCGACGTGGACCACGCGTGCGACCTGGTGACCGAGCTGCTGGACGACATCCGCCAGGTGCAGTCGGCGACCGTGCACACCGACCTGACGTCGTTCAGCAAACTGTTGTCCCGCTTACGTCCTTCGGCCGGACGCGAGGTGGCGGGCGAGATCAGCGAGATCCTGTTCGCCGGCTAGACGGCCTGTCGCCGGCTCTCGCGTTCCAGCGCGTCGGCCATCTCGGCCCACACCTCTGCACAACCGCGGGCCATGTCCGCGACCAGCTCCCGGCAGTGCGACGGCACCCCGTCGACGACCGCGGCCCATTCGCCGGACGACACCGCGTGCGCCTCCAGCCACCGCAGCACCAGCCGCCCGTGCTCGTTGAACCGCAACGACGGATCGCGCCGCAGGATCGGCAACGTGGCGTCGGGCGCCCGGACCTCGCTGCGCGCGGCCGGCACCTCGACCTCGGCGAGCTCGGCCGCCCGCATCCGTTCCGGCACGGGGTCGAGCCCGGCGAGCAACCGCCGCCGCACGTCACGGACGGTCCCCGGCGACACCCCGGCCGCGCGCGCGATGTCGCGCAACGACGCCGTGGGCCGCGCCTCGATCATCTCGCCGGCCAGCCGCCGCCCGGCCGCGGAGTTGACCGGCCGGACCTTCCCGTCCCGTCCGACGCGGTTGGCCGCGCGGCCGCCGACCGCGCGCCGCAGCACGCCGACCGACTTGGCCGCGAGTCCGGTGGACGCCGCGATCGCCCGGTCCGACCACTGCGGGTGCGAGCGCAGCAGCCGGCGCGCGGCAGCTTCCCGGTCGGCGGTGGTCAGCGTCGACACGTTCAGCGACACGGACAGGACGAACACGTCCTCGACGGGTCCGTCGACGTACTCGACCTCGACCGACCGGAGCCCGCGCAGTGCGGCTGCCCGCAGGCGATGCGCGCCGTCGACGACTCGCATGGAACCGCGGTGCACCACGATCGGCGCGAGCACCGCACCGGAAGACGCGAGCTTGCGGACGAACTCCTCGCTGCAGCCACCGAGTCGCGGCGAATCCGCGGGCTGCAGCACGTTGATGTCAACGAGCATGGTGAAAAAGCCCCCCAGGCTTGGTGTCCCCGGAACCCCCAGGCGTCCGAGGACTTCAAGCCGCAGACTAGTCAGTTGGTCAACCGGAGCGCCACTCGATCGCCGGGCAGACGTCCATCACCATGTGCAGCCCGGCCGCCTTCGTCCGCCGGTAGGCCGCGTCGTCGACCACGCCGAGCTGGAACCACACGGCTTTGGCGCCGATCGCGACGGCCTCGTCGGCGAACTGACCGGCGTCCTCCGAACGGCGGAACACGTCCACGACGTCGACCGGGAACGGGATGTCCGCCAGCGTCGGGTAGCCCTGCTCACCGTGCACGGTCTCGGCCACCGGGTGCACCGGCACGATCTTCTTGCCGCGCTGCTGCAGGAACCGGGCGACGCCGTGCGCCGCGCGGGACGGGTTGTCCGCGAGCCCGACGATGGCCCAGACCTGGCAGTTCTCGAGGATCCAGTCGACGTCTTCGCGCATGCCCCCAACACTAACCTTGTGACGCCGGTCACATTTTCAGAAAGCTGGTCGAAACCAGCCGAAGCCGATCGACGCGTGAGTAGAACGGACCCACCAGACCTGAGGAGATCGAGATGCGGTTCATGGTCATCGTCAAGGCGAACGAGGACACCGAGAACTCCGTCATGCCCACGACCGAGGAACTGGCCGCGATGGGCAACTACAACGAGGAACTGGTGAAGGCCGGGGTCATGCTCGCGGGCGACGGCCTCTACCCGAGCGCCAAGGGCGCGCGGGTCGCGTTCGACGGCAGCGGCGCGACGAAGGTCATCGACGGCCCGTTCACCGAGGCCAAGGAACTGATCGCGGGCTTCTGGATCTGGGAGCTGCCGTCGCTGCAGGACGCCGTGGAGTGGCTGAAGAAGGCGCCGTTCCAGAGCGGCGAGGTCGAGATCCGGCAGATCCACGGCCCCGAGGCGTTCGAGGAGGTCATGACGCCCGAGATCCAGGCGCAGGAGGACCGTCTGCGCGAGCAGATCTCCGCCCAGAATCAGTAGGCACAGAACCAGTAGGCACAGAATCAGTAAGCGCGCGGCAGCGGAACTTGAGGCGTTGAGTGCGCCGTCAGCGCGACGCTCAACGTGAGCAACGCACGCGGTGAGGTCGGACGGCAGCCCGTGAGCCGTTCGACCAACCGCAGGCGGTGATCGAGCGTGCTGCGGTGGATGTCCAACCGGCGCGCCGCCGCCGCACGGTTGCCATCCTCGGAGATGAACGCCCGCAGCGAGTCGAGCAACGGCTGCTGCGCCACCACGGGTTCGATCATGCGGGCCAGTCGTTCGGCGACGTGCGGCTGACGCAGCACCGCGAAGTCCGCCAGCACGTTGCGCAGCTCGTAGACACCTGGCGCGCGGCAGGACGCGATCCGCAGCACGTCCTCGGCCGTCGCCCGCGCCGAGGCCAGGTCGCGCCGGGACGCCCACGCGACGGCCATCCAGACGTCGGAGCCGAGCCGGTCGTGCAGCGCCCGCGCCAGTCCCACGTGCTGGTCCTGAGCGCACGGCAGCAACAGGTACCCGCCGCGCACGCCGTCGAGCACGAGGACGTCCGCGTTGTCGCCCACCGCCGCGAGCACCTCGGTCGCACCGTCCTCAGTGGACGTGCAGAACGCGACGACCGCGTAGGCGAGCGCCAAGCCGTTGAAAGATCCGTTGTCCTGACCGGAAAGCAGCGTTCTGGCGAGCTGGCGGCGGGTGGTCACGTCCTCGACGGGGGGAAGGTCGTACGGGCTGAGGATGTCACGCAGCACGTCGTTGAGCAGCCGGCTGTGCAGAACGGTGGTCACTCGTCGCCTCCCTGAGGGCCCTACGGTGTCTCGCCCTCAGAACGGTAGGCAACTGTCGACAGTTGGCACAGATGGCTTGAGCCACCCTTAACGTTCACCAGAGTTGTTCGGAACCGTTTCAGCCCAACGCGTTCGTGCGGCTCAGGCCGATCGCGGTGCCGAGAAGCGCGAGGTCACGTGGGTTGACGGGGCTCAGTCCGGTGAGCTGCTCGATCTGCCACAACCGGTAGTCGATCGTGCTGCGGTGGATGAACAGCTTCCTGACAGCTACTGCCCGGTTGCCATCCGCCTCAAGCAATGCGAGCACTGTCTGCACGAGAACGGGGTTCGCCAGCAACGGCGCGACGACCTTGTCCAGCTCGTCGCGGACCTCCGGCGTGTCCAGCACCGCGCTTTCGAACAACATGTCGTCGATTCGATACACCCCGGGCGGCCGGCCGAGCGAGGTGACCAGCGCGTCGATCTCGTCAACCTCCTTGCGCGCCAAGGCAACGCGCGCGGCGGGCCGTTCCGCGACCGAGAACCACACCTCGCCGCCGAGCTCCGCGCACACGTCCCGGCACAACGGCAGCGCGGCCGCCTCGGGCACGGGCAGCAGGAGATGTCCGGATGTCGCCAGGAGCACCGGGCCGTGTCTGCGGAAAGCGTTTACCACCCGGTCTGCCAACGCTCCGCGCACGAGCGCGACGGTGTAGACGGCGGCGGCTCCGTCGGGTGCGCTCCCGGCGAGCAGTGCGTCCGCCAGGCCGTCGTCGTCGCCGGCGCAGAACGCGGACATGAGCTCGGCGGCGAGAGCGGTTCCAGCGGCGGCCAGCGCACGGGCGTCGCCGCCGTCGTCCAGCATGGCCTCGGTCAGCAGCCGATCGGTGGACCGCAGCGCCACGACCACCTGCGCGACGGGAACTTTCGCCGAAATGAGACGGGATCCCACGCGGCGCGCGACCGACACGGCCGCGTCCTCCCAGCCGTCGGCGTCGGCGGCAGCGGCGCGGTAGACGGCGAGGAACTCCTCGTGCAACAGCCGGCCGACGTCGAAGAGCACTGGCTGTCCCCTTCCCATCTTTCGGTCCGTTGCAAGGATTTCAGCGCCGGCCGTGGGGAAAACCCCAGCGTTCTCCAGCGCCACGCCAGTGTCGGCCACCCTAACTTCGAGTGCAGGTCGCGCCCAGTCATCCGCACGAATTGGAGACCGAAGTGGCACCTCAGCTGCTCGCCCCGTCGCGACCGGCCGTCCTCGCGCCCTCGAACGAGGCCTGGCGCCAGTTCGCGCACGCCCTGGAGCCCGTCGAGTTCTCCCGCGGCGACGTGCTGCTGCGCCTGGGCGCCCGCACCGACGAGCTGTTCGTGGTCCGCGCCGGCAAGGCCAAGACGTGCTGCACCTCCGCCGACGGCCGCGAGCTGGTGCTCGACTTCCACTGCGCGGGCGACGTGCTGGTGGAGCCGACGCTGTTCGACGCCGCACCGGCCGTGTCGACGACGATCGCGATCACCGACGTGCAGGCGGGCCGGATCACGCGGGCCGACCTGACGAAGTGGCTCGCGCTGTGCCCGGAGATCACCGAGCGGCTGCTGGGCTGCATCGCCCGCCGCCAGCGCGAGTCGCACCGGATGCGGATGGACCTGGTGCAGCTGGACGCCTCCGCGCGGCTCGCGAAAGCGTTGCTGCGCCTCGCGGGACGGTTCGGCACCGACCGGCGGGGCGCGCTGCTGATGATCGAGGACCTCACGCAGGAGGAGCTCGGCCAGTACATCGGCTCCCGCCGCGACACGGTCAACAAGACGCTCTCGGACTTCGCCCAGCGCGGCTGGATCTCGATCGAGCGCAAGAGCATCTTCCTCACCGACCCGGCGCAGCTGTCCCGCCGGGTTCGCGTGGGGATGCCATCGGTACCCGCGCAACGCTGAAGTTCCGCCATCCGAACAGGAGTGCTCCACCATGACAACCCGAACCAAGGCCGGCACCGGCAAAGTCGCGCTGGGAGTCGTCGCCGCCGTCGTCATCGCGTCGATCGGCAACGCGGTCGTGTCCTACTTGGCGCAGGCGCTCGGTGCCGACCCGAAAGCCGTGCTGGGCCTCTACCCCCAGGTCTTCGTCGTGCTGACCGCGCTCGGCGTGCTCATCGCGGCGTTCGCGTGGGCGTCCATTCGCAAGCGCGCCAAGGATCCGGCGCGCACGCTCGGCAAGCTCGTGCCGATCGTCGTAGTGCTGTCGTGGCTGCTCGACATCCCGTTGTTCTTCCAGCCCGGAGCTGACGTCGTCGGCATTGTCGCGCTGATGGTCATGCACGTCGTCGTGGCCGCGGCCGCCGTCCCCGTCTTCCGCCGCGTGCTTCCGGTCTGACCGCACACCGGAAACGGCCGGGGAGGCGTTCTCCCCGGCCGTTTCCGCGTTCACTCCGAAAGGCTCAGCTCCGGCCACACCAGCGTGGTGGCGCCCCACGTGAGGCCGCCGCCGAACGCCGTGAGCAAGACCTTCTGCCCTGCCTGCAGCTCCCCCGACCGCACGCCGTGGGCCAGCGCCAGCGGAATCGAGGCGGCGGAGGTGTTGCCGACGTCGGTGATGTTGGAGACGAACTTGTCGCGCGGCACGTCGAGCTCGGCCGACACGGCGTCCAGGATCCGGGTGTTGGCCTGGTGCGCGATCACCCTGTCCACATCGGACGCGACCCAGCCCTGCCGTTTGACGGCGTTGCGCGAAGCGGCGGACATCCGGGCGACCGCGTTCGCGAAGACCTCGCGTCCTTCCATCTGGAAGAACTTGTCGCCGTGCGGCACGATGTCGCGCGACGACCGCTGCCGCGACCCGCCGGCGGGCACGGTGATCAGGTCGGACAGCTCGCCGTCCGAACCGAGGTCGAACGGCCCCAACGCACCTGGCTCGTCAGGAGATCCCGCACGCAGCACGACCGCACCAGCGCCGTCGCCGAAGATGACGGACGTGGTGCGGTCCTGCGGGTTGAGGATCGTGGAGTAGGCGTCGCCGCCGATCACGAGCAGGCTGTCCGCGATGCCGGACGTGATCAGACCGGCTCCGACGCCCAGCCCGTACACGAATCCCGTGCACACGGCCGCGATGTCGAACGCCGGCACGTCGACGAGCCCGAGCCGGGACGCGATCTCCGGTGCGGTCGCGGGGCAGGGCCGGTCCGGTGTCGTGGTCGCGAGGACCACCCCGCCCGCGCCCGGCACCCCGGCCGAGCGCAGGGCGCGCCGCGCCGCCTCGACCGAGAGGTCCGAGGTCGCCATGCCGGGTTCGACCACGTGTCTGGTGGCCACGCCGATCCGCGTTCTGATCCACTCGTCGGTCGTGTCCAGCTTGGTTATGAGCTCGTCGTTGGTGACCACTCGCGGCGGGAGCCATGACCCGAGTCCCGCGACCACCGCTGCGCGCATTCTCCGACCTTCCTCACGCGTTGCCAGTCACAACTTCTGCCAGCACTTCCGGCAGGAAGCGGCTGGGAAACCCTTGGAACACCACGGGACGCTGGAACCGTTCGACGGCCCGCACGCCGACGGAGGTGTGGAACGGGGACGTGGTCGCGGGCCAGGGCCCGCCGTGGTGCATGGCGGGGGTCGTCGCGATGTCGTTGGGCCACTGGTTCCACACGATGCGTCCGGCACGTCCGGTCAGTTCGCTGATCAGCTCGGGCAGGACGTCGTCGTCTGCGCCCTGCACGGTCGCGGTGAGCTGTCCCGGCAACGCGACGGCGAGCTCCAGCAGTTCGTGGCTGTCGCGGTAGGTGGCGACGACGGAGACGGGTCCGAAGCACTCGGACAGCGCCTCGTCGTGGCCTTCGAGGATCTCGGCGGCGGTGGTGCGCAACAACGTCGGTGCGTGCCCGCCCGCGCCCGACCCGCCCTCGACCAGCACGTCGAGGAACTCGGTCAGCGCCTCCACGCCGGTCTCGTAGCGCTTGGCCACGAGCTTGTTGAACAACGGCTCTGCCCGCAACGCGCGCACCTCGGCGGCGACGTCGTCGGCGAAAGCCTCTGGTACCACGAGAAGTCCGGGTTTGGTGCAGAGCTGTCCGCTCTGCTGCGCCAGCGCGTTCGCGAATCCCCGCGCGATCTCGTGGCCGCGGGTTTCCATCGCCCGCTTGGTCACGAACACGGGGTTCACGCTGCCGAAGCCGCCGTAGAACGGGATGGGTTCGGGGCGGGTGGCGGCGAGGTGGTGCAGTTCGCGGCCGACGCGCGAGCTGCCGATGAACGCGACGGCTTTGATCCGCGGATCGAGCACGAGCTGACGGGCCCGGCGCTGACCGTGGACGAGCGCGAACACGCCCTTGGGCAGCACTTCTTCGACGATTTCGGCGGTGCGGTCGGCGAGGTCGGGGTAGCTGTGGCTCGCCTTCACCACGACCGGGCAGCCGGCGGCCAGCGCGGACGCCGTGTCGCTGCCCGCCACGGAGAACGCGAACGGGTAGCTGGTGGAGCCGAAGACGGCGACCGGGCCGAGCGGGACCAGCATGCGGCGCAGGTCCGGTCGCGGTCCGGCCGGCCAGTTCGGGTCCTCCCGGTCGACCACGACCCCGTTGACGGCGCCCGAGCGCAGGTACTCGGCGAACGAGCGCAGCTGGAAGGTGGTGCGACCCACCTCCGCGCGCAACCTGTCGCCGGGGAGCCGGCACTCCCACTCGGCCAGTGCCACCAGCTCGCCGGTCTCGCGGTCGAGCGCGTCGGCGACGGCGTCGAGTGCCGCCGCGCGGTCGTCCGGACTGGTTCCGGCCCACTCGCGGGCGGCGTGTGCGGCCCGGTCGAGGATCTCCTCCATGACCGCGTGACCTACTTGATGTAGTCCGCCGAGACCCGAGGCGGCCAGCTGGCGACGCTCAGCACACCGAGGCTGTAAGCGCGGGACACGAGCGCGGCCCGGTTGGGCGCCTTGAGCTTCTTGAGCATCGTGCCGACGTGGTACTCGACCCCCTGCCGCGACAGGAACAACCGCGACGCGAGCCGCACGGTCGACTCCCCGGTCGCGATCCCCTCCAGAATCCGCGCGTCGAGCTCCGTCAGGATCCGGTTGCGGTCGACGACGACGGCGTTGGGCTGCTCGCCCTTCTCCGGGTTCACGACGACGACGAACTGCACCAGGTCGCCGTGCGCGTCGTGGACCGCGATGCCGGTGATGTCGCCGGTGAAGACGGCGTGCCGCGGGCCGATGCCGGCGAGGTGCTCGACGAAGCGCTGGCGGCGGCCCTCGACGAGCCGGTCGAACTGCTTGCGCATCGGGCCGTGCACGCCGGGGTGCAGCAGCTCGTAGAAGCTGCGGCCGAGCAGCGACTCGCGGGAGTGCCCGAACTGGGTGACGAAGTCGTCGTTGGCCTCGACGACGCGCAGCTGGAGGTCGAGGCGGGCGAGGCAGAGACCGGACCGCTCGAGCAAGGAGCGGAACACGTCGGCGTCGGGAACGACGGTGGTGTGGTCAGGTACGAGAGAACCAGCGGCAACAGTGTGCATCGGAGAGTATCCCTCTCGATCTCGTCGAACTCGGCGTTCCGCGACTGCGTGCAGAAAGACTGGGTCGCCAGGCGATCTAGGGTTATTTCCTGATTCCCGCCTTGACACGATGAATCGTAGGAAGATTCACCGAACGCGGTCAACGAGGAGTGAGGGGTGGCCCCTAATGTTGTGGTAGGGGTGGGCCGGGGGTTCGGGGAGGAGTCCGCACATTTCGGTAGGGCGTTTCGGGTGCGTCTCACCTGATGACCCGCTACGGCGCTGAGCTGCGGAGATACTCGCCACACCGATCGAGACGCCACCACCCGGTAACCGAGGTGCGACTCAACTGTGCGGTAATCGCGCACCAGAAATTCGTAGATGTGTCGCCGATGTTACGCGGATGGCGGATAGGCCCTGGCGAGCGCGCCGGGCAGTTCGGTGCGCCTGCGGATGCCGAGCTTCCGGAACGAGTTGGTGAGGTGCTTCTCGATCGCGCGCGAGGTCACGGCGAGCTCGTCCGCGATTTCGGCGTTGGTGAGCCCTTGGACGACGAGTCCGGCGACCTTGAACTCGGTCCGGGTCAATGCCACGACCATGCCCGGCGAATTACCGTCGAGTTCCTGCGCAATTCTCCTGGCCAGTCTCTCGGCACCTGACTGCACCGCGAGCCGGTGTGCCTCGTCGAGGTGGTGCTGCGCCTGCGGGTCGCCATCGGCTCGTTCGCGCGCGCCGAGCTGGAGGAGTGCCTTGGCTCGTTCGAACGGGTTGGCGTGCAGGACTTCGACGGCTTCGTGCAGCAGGTCGAGCCCCTTGCGGCCGGGCGTGCAGCGGCCCAGCACGGACAGCGCCCGTCCGACGCCGACCGGCGCGCCCCATTCGGTCGCGCGGTCCCAGGCCTGCGCGGCGGCTTCCCGTGCGGCGGTGAGGTCGCCGAGCCGGGCGTGCAGCCGGGCCGTCGTGATGCACCACGGCAGCAGCACCGGGTTGCGCCAGCCGACGCTGTCGAGCGCGCGGCCGCAGTCCACGAGCTGCTTCAACGCCTGGGCGTGCCGGCCCGCCAGCGCCTCGCCGGCCGCGTGCAGCATGCGGTAGGCCGCGTCGCAGCCGGCGGACTCCTCCCGGTCGGGGCGGGAGGTGAGGATCTTCGCGATCAGGTCGGGGTCGCTGAGCTCCATCGCGACGGCGGTGAGCCCGATCGCGGCGGTGGTCGTGTCGCCGCGCCAGTCCAGCACGGCGAGGTCGACGGCGTGCTCGGCCGCCCGGTGCGCCTCCCCCGGCCGGCCTTGGTGCATCAGGACGCACGACTGCTGGGCTCGGATCAACGCCTGTTCGACGGTGCTCGTGGCCTGGCTGAGGGCCCGGTCGAGCCACGGCACGGCCTCGTGCGCGGCGTCGGCGGCGGCGAGCACCCTGATGAGCAACGGGATCGCGGTGTGGACGTGCCTGGGGTGAGGTGCTTCCTGGCGCAGCACCGCGTTCGCGATGCCGGCGACCTCGTGCGCGGGCATGCGGGCGGTGAGCATGGCGGCGTCGAGCAGGACGATCTTCAGTTCGCGCCGGCCGGGTGTGCTGCCGTCGATCTGCTTCAACCGCAGGGCCGCGTCGGCGAGCAGGGCGGGGTCGGCGTGCCACGCATACCGTTGCCGTGCCTCCAGCCGGTAGCCAAGTTCCTCGTTGCCGGGTTCGTGGTTGTCGAGTTCGGCGGCGACCTGGTCGATGAGGTCGCGCACCGGCCGCGGCGCCTGACCGAGCGAGGTGGGTGCGATCCGGACGAGCGCGGCCGCCCGGTCCTCGACGTCGCGGAGCAGCGGCACGGCGTAGGAGATGTGCCGGACGGACGAGGCGGGATCGAAGAACCGTTCGGCCGTGGCGAGGTCGACGAGCAGCCGCGCGCGGTGCTCGGAACCGATCGGCACGTCCCTCAACGCGCGCCGCAGATACCGGGCCGCGACTTCGGGCGCTCCTCGGCGCAGTGCGGTGCGGGCGGCTTCCCTGAGCGTCTCGATCGCCCAGCACTCCTGCTTCGTGGTGACCGCGAGCAGCCGGGCGGCGACCTGTTCGGCCGGCCTTCCCTTGGCGTGCAGCAGCTGCACGGCCCGCGTCTGCCAGTCTTCGCGCTCGCTGACCGTCATCGACTCCTCGACCGCGTCCCGGACGGCGGGCCGGCTGGTCACGATCCCGGCCTGGTCGAGAGTCCGCTGCGCCGCGCGTGCTTGCTGGTCGGTCAGCCCGGCCAGCTGTCCCGCGAGATCGTCGTCGTCGCCCAGGATCGCGACGGCTTTGGCGAACTGCCGAACTTGCTCCGGCTGGGTCGCGAGCCCGCGCACGAGCCGTTCTTCGAGCTGCGCCGGCCGCAGCTGGAGGACGTGCGCGACCTGGTCCGCCGCCGGGCTGGTGACGTGGCCCAGCACCGCGGCCAGGAACATCGGGTTGCCGCCGGTCACGGCGTGGCAGGCGGCGACGAACTCGGCGTCGGGACTTTGGCCGGTGCGGCGTTCGACGAGCTCGGCGACCGCGTTGGGGGACAACGGTTCCAGCCGGATCTCGGTGCGCAGGAGCTCCTCCAGCCACGGGCCGCGCTCGCCGTCCCTGGTGGCCGCCACCAGCAGGACCGGTTGGTGCCGCAGGGTTCTGGAGAGCTTGGCGAGCCACCGCACCGACGGGTCGTCGGCCCACTGCAGGTCGTCGATCAGCAGCACGGTCGGTTGTTCCGCGCTCATGACGTGGGTGAGCGCGGTGAGGCCGCTGACCGCGGCTTCCTCGACGGCGAACACCGGGTCGACCGGCGCGTCGATCTCGAACACGGGTCGCGCGAGGCCCGCGGTGCCGGTGAACCAGCGATCGCCGGCTCTGGCCAGGGCCGGCTCGAGCAGCTGGCGGGCGACGCCGAACGCGAAGTCCTGTTCCAGCGGTGAACAGTTCGCCGTCAGGACGCGCACGCCGGTGGCTCGGGCGCGGAGTGCGCCGAGCAGCGCGGACTTGCCGCAGCCGAGGGGTCCGGTGAGGACGATCTGGTCGCCGTGGCCGGTCTGGGCGCGGTGCAGTGCGCGGGTGAGCTGCCGCAGCTCGTCGGTGCGTTCGAGCAGGATCATCACGAAGCCAGGACGTCCGCCAGCTCCGCGCGGCTGGAGATGCCGAGCTTGCGGTACGCGCGCGTGAGGTGGACTTCGACGGTCCGCAGCGTCACGAACAGGTGGTCGGCGATCGCCCGGTTCGTGACCCCGGCGGCGGCGAGCTCGACGACCTTGCGTTCGCTGGCGGTCAGCACCGCCAGACCGTCCGCTGTGGACGGAACGCGCATCCGGCCGCCTACGCCGAGCAGCATCGTCCTCGCCGAGTCCGCCAGCGTCCGGCTCCCGGCCCGCAACGCCAGCCCGACGGCGGTGCGCAGGTGTGCGCGTGCCTGCCGTGCCTGGCCCGCGCCTGTCCACCGCTGGCCCAGCAGCAACTCCGTGCGGGCCTGCCGGAGGAGCGACGGCACCGCGGCGAACCCGTCGGAGGCGGCCTTCGCCATGTCCAGCGCCGCCGTTCCCTGCGTCGTGTAGGCCCTGGCCAGCAAGGAGAACGCGACCGCCTCGCGGGTCGGCCAGGCCTTGGCCAGCCGGTCGACCTCCCGCAGCGCGGCGGTGGCGTCGCGGCCGGCGAGCGTCAGGACCTGGACGATGTCGGTCCACGACGGCAGCGTGCTGGGGTCGCTGAGCCCGGTGGCCGTCAGCACCGTCGCACAGGCCGTCATCCGGTCCGCGGCGAGCGGGACCTCGTCCTGCTGGAAGGCGAGCCACGCGGACGTGCGCAGGTATTCGCGGTGCGTCGGCGTGAGATGCCGGATGTCGTCCTCATCGACCTCGTCGAGCAACCGCACGGCGAGCGGGGTGTTGCCGGTCTGCACTGACAGCCAGGCCAGCAGGATCACCGCACGCGGCAGCTGCCAGCCGCCTTCGCGCATCGCCTGGACCGCGGCCGTCGCGTCCTTTGTGGCCTTGACGAGGTCGCCCAGCGACATGTGGACCAGCGCCCGCTGCACCAGCGACCGGCTGTGCGCGAGCGAGTCCCCGTTGTGGGAGAAGGCGTCGACGGCCCGGTCGAGCACGGCCAGTGCCTCCCCGGTGTGCCCGGCGACGCGCAGCACGGACGCGGCCGACAGCATCGACCAGTCGGTCAGCGCGTCCGGGTCGGCGAGCGCGGCCCTCGCGTACCCGACGGCGGTGTCGATCGAGCCGCCGCCGCGCATGGTGGCTTCCGCGACGACGCCGAGCAGGCAGCGTTGCGCTGTCGTGTCTCGTGCCTTTGGTGGCACCGCTTTGGCCACGGCTCCCGACACCGCGTGGACGTCGTCCAGGTCGATCGACAGCTGCACCGCGTCGAGCAGGGTCGCCAGGTCCTCGGACAGCGCGGGATCTTTGGCGAGCCGCAGGAAAGTGCGCGTCCGTCCGGTCAGCGCGTGCTTGACGGCCAGTGCGGCTCGCAGGTCGGGGTCGGTGGTGCGGTGGAACGCGGCGGCGAGGTGCTCGCACGCCTCGCCGGGGTCGTGCCGGGACAGTTCGGTCGCGAGCTGCACCCGCAGTTCGACGTCGTCCGGGTGCAGCTCGACCAGGCGCCGGAGGTAGCGCGCGGCGTCCTGGGCCGGTCCGGTGGTCGCTGCCTCGTGCAGGATCTGCGACATCCACGGGGTGTCGACGGCGGGCAGGTGCACGAGCTGGTCGGCGACCGCCCGCACGTCGTGACCCGACTCGTCGAGCGCGATCGCGGCCCGGTGCCGCAGGTCGGTGACCTCGGCCGGGTCCAGCACCTCCAGCACGCCAGCGCGGTACCACTCGCGGACGTGGTCGGGCAGCCCGTCGCCGAGCAGATGTTGGTTCCGCAGTGCGGAAATCCCGGTCTCGGCGACCCGTGCCGACACCCCGGCGAGCGGCCCGACCAGTTCCTCGGAGTCCACGACGACCAGTGCGGCGGCGATCGCGCGCAGATGTGCCGGCTGGTCGCGCAACCGTCGTGCGGCGACCAGTTCGACCGACTCCTGCCGCAACGCGCGGGCGGCGCGGATGTCCGCGAGCACGGTCGTGAGGTGCCGCGGGATGCCGCCGGACAACCGCAGGCACATGCTCGTGAAGATCGCGTCCGGCGGGAAGTCCAGCGTCGTGAGGATCATGTCGGCGACCTGGGGAGTCGTGAGCGGCTCGAGTTCGACGACGTGCGCGCGGGCCAGTTCCACCGGCAGTGGCGCGAAATGAGACAGCACTAGGCTGATCGGCTCGTCACCGAGCCTGCGCACCACGAAGTCGATCCACCGCACGGTCGCGTCATCACACGCGTCCAGATCGTCGAGCATCAGGCAGACGGGCGTCCGCTCCGCCAACGTCACGACATCGCGCCACATGCCCCGGTATACGCGGTAGAGGTCGGCTGCGGCCAGGCCGTCGAGTTCCGGAACAATCACACCAGCCTGGACCAGCAGTCTTCTGGCCACGGCGAGCGGCAGGCGTTCCCCGCGCCCCACCGCGGACACCAGCGTCGTTCCCGCCCGCGACTCGGTCGCGGCCGCCCGCCGGAGCACGGCGGACTTGCCTGAGCCGCGAGCACCGCGCACGAGCACGGCCTGCCCGCCCGCGCCGCGGCGGGCGGCGGTCGTGTGGTGCGCGACCGTGGTGAGCGCGCTCTCACGACCGAACAGCTCAGTGACGGTGCCCGACTGGTTGTCCACCACCCACCGCCTCAGGCTCGAAGAGATGACCTGCGCTGAGGATAAATGCCCCAGGTGACCGGGCCGCAAACTCCGCGAGGCAAGTGTCAAAGTCTGGCGTGGTGATTCCGCAATGTGCGGGTGGTGAATCCGGCCGCGGTTCCAGTCAGTGAACTAATACGCCACGACGCGGCCGGGCACAACCCGGTAGAGGCCGGGTTTCTCCGGCAGGAACGCGAGCCCGAAGCGGGTGAGAAACTCGCAGAACGGCGCGTCGACGAAGCCGGGGTCGGGCAGCCCGTCCCACGTCTCGGCGGCCGCGGTGGCCACCTCGACCGCGGTGCCGTCGTAGACGACGAGGTCGGGCAGGTCGTCGGCGAAGTACCCGCGGGCCAGCGAGATCGGCGACACGCTGTCGTCGAGGAAGCCCACCACGTCCCACTTGCCCTCGGTCGCTTCGCTGAGTGCGAGGCGGGCGGCGACCTCGGAGGAGGTGGCGTAGGTGACGCGGTAGCCGCGCCGCACCAGTTCCTCGATCACCGCCAGCGCCGGAAGTGCCTGTCCCTGGCAGGGATTGGCGAAGATCGCGACGTGCCGCCGTGCCGTGCCGACCTCCTCGGCCATCTGTGATGACCACCTCTCTGCGAACGACGAGCTGCCTGCTTGGGAGTTCTACGGCATTTAATGCTCGGGAATCTCTCACTTTCCTTTGTTCACGAGCCGGAATCCGCTTCCCGTTTTCGTCCCGAGGTGGCCGGCCGCGACGAGCCGGCGCAGTTCCTCGGCGGGGGCGGGTTCACCGCTGGGCGAAGCGGCGCTGAGTGTCTCCAGAATGGCCAGTGAGACGTCGAGACCAATGGTGTCGAGGAGCGTGAAGGGACCCATCGGGTGGTGGAACGCCGTGACCACCGCGGTGTCGATCTCCTCCACCGTCACGTCGGTGCGGGCGAGCATGCGGATGGCGTCGTTCAGATATGGGAACAGAACGTGGTTCACGATGAACCCGACGCGGTCCGCGCAGTCGACCGCGGTCTTGCGCAACCACTTCACCAACGCGTGGGCGGTGGCGTGCACGTCGTCGGCGGTGTGTTCGGTGCGGACGATCTCGACGAGCTTCATGACCGGTGCGGGGTTGAAGAAGTGCAGCCCGATCACGTCGGCGGGGCGGCTCGTGGCGTTCGCGCAGTCCGTGACGGACAGGCTGGACGTGGTGGTGGCGATGATGGCACCCGGCGCGAGGACGGCGTCGATTCCTTGCAGCACAGCGAGTTTGGCGGTCATGTCCTCGGCGACGGCTTCGATGACGATGTCGGCTTCTTGGAGAGCTTGGTAGCTCGTGGCGACGGTGAGTCTGGCGAGGACGTCCTGCCGGTCCTGTTCGGACATCCGTCCTTTCTGGACGAGCTTGGTGAGCGACTCCCGGATCCGGTCCTGCGCGGCTTCGGCTTTTTCTGCGGTACGGGCGACGAGCGTGGTCGGGATGCCCGCCACGATCAGGACTTCGGCGATGCCGCGGCCCATCAGGCCGGCGCCGACGACGCCGGCGCCGCGGATCTCGCGCGGTTCACCGTTCGTGCCGCGGTTGCGGGGTGGCGGCATGATCTCGCCGCGGTCGTCGTAGCGGTGGAAACCCCTGCCTGTTTTTCGGCCGAGCAGTCCTTCTTCGACCATGCGGTCCAGCAGCGGCGCGGGGATGTAGGAGTCGGAGCCGGTGATCTCGTGGAGTGTGCGGAGGGCGGATCGGACGGTGTCGAGGCCGATGAGGTCGACCAGGTGCAGTGGCCCGAACTTGAGACCGCAACCCAGTTTCAGGGCGGTGTCGAGGTCTTCGACGGTCGCGTAGCCGGCGCCGGCGAGGTTCATGGTGCGGTTGATGCACGCGTAGAGCAGTGCGGTGGCTGCCTCCGCGGGCCGGCCGCCGAGACTGACGATCTCGGTGCCGGCCAGCCGGACTGCCTTGCGCGCCAGGTGCATCGCCTCGGGTGCGGACATGGACGTGCCGATCAGGCTGGCGTGCTGCCCGTACGGCGGTGGGATGGAGTAGCGCAGTCCGACGACGCGGTCCGGCGCACCGGAGGCGATCGCGAGCTTCGCCACCGAGAGCGTCGGTGTGGTGGTGAGGAAGACCGTGCCCGGCGCGCACTGCTCGACGAGCCGTTGCAGCACGGTCTCCTTGGTTTCGAAGTCCTCTGGCAGTGCCTCGATGACGAGGTCCGCCCGTTTGAGGTCGATCAGCTCGGTCGCGAGGGTCAGCTGCGGGCCGCTCAGCCTGCGGTGCACGCGGGACAGCACGTCGAGATCGCTGTCCACGCCGATCACCTCGGCCCCGTGCGCGAGCAGGACCTTGGTGAGCCCCTCGCCGAGGCCGCCGAGTCCCACCACCCCGATCACCAGTGGCATGTCCGTCTCCTCCTCAGAGACCGAGCTCTTCGTCGAGCATGGCGAACATCTCGTCGTCAGAGGCGGACTCGAAGTCCCTCTCGGTGCTGGTGTTCTTGGCCCACTTGGTGCGCAGGACGTCGAGCCGGCCCGCGATCTGCTGGTGCAGCGCTTCGTCCACAGTGGCCTGGGCGAGTGCCTTCTCGAACGCGTCGAGGTCGGCGAGCACGCTCGGCAGCCCGGCTTGCGGCGCGTCGGCCAGCAGCTCGGACTTGAGGTGTGCCACCAGGTCCGCCGGCGTCGGGTAGTCGAACACCAGCGTGGCCGGCAGCCGCAGCCCGGTCGCCTGGCCGAGCCGGTTGCGCAGCTCGACCGCGGTGAGCGAGTCGAAGCCGAGGTCCTGGAACTGCCGGTCCTCCTCGACGACCTCGCCTTCCGCGTGGCCGAGCACCTCGGCGACCTGACCGCGGACGAGGTCGAGCAGCGCGTCCGTGCGTCCCTGGTCGGTGAGTCCGGTGAGGCGCTTGACCAGTGAGCCGGCCGTTTCCTGGCCTGCCACGGCCTTCTTCGACTTGGTGCGAACCAGGCCGCGCAGCAGTGGTGCTACCTCGTGGTTGCGCAGGACCGCGAAGTCCAGCTTCACCGGAATCGTTTGTGCTGCTTCGGTTTGGACTGCTTCGTCGAAGAGTGTGGTGCCGAGCTGTGCGGTGATCGCCGGCATGCCGGAGCGGGCCATGCGTTCCGCGTCCTGGGCGGTGAGCATGCCGGTGTCCCAGGCACCCCACGCCATGCTCGTCGCCTTCTGGTTGTGCGCCTTGCGGTTCGCGGCCAGTGCGTCGAGGAACGCGTTGGCCGCCGCGTAGTTCGCCTGGCCCGCGTTGCCGAACGTGCCGGCGACGCTGCTGAACAGGACGAGGTTCGCTGCCGGTGCCAGCTCGTGCAGGTACCAGGCGGCGTCCACCTTCGGCTGGAGCACCGGGTCGACGCGGTCGAGCGTCAGCGACTCGATGGTGGCGTCGTCCAGCACCCCGGCCGCGTGGATGATCGTCGTCGGTTGGTGTTCCGCAAGGAGCGCGGCGACCGCGTCCCGGTCGCTCACGTCGCAGGCGACGATCTGGGCACCGGGCACGTCCGCCTGGCCGCTGCGGCTGACCAGCACCAGTTCCTGGACTCCGTGGTGGTCGACGAGGTGCTGGGCGATGATCCGGCCGAGCCCGCCCGTGCCACCGGTGATGAGCACCTTGCCGTACTCGACGGTTTCTTCGCTGCGTTCTGCCCTGGCGAGGCGGCCGCCGAGGACTTCCCCGTCCCTGAGCACGATCTGGGGCTCGTCGGCGTTCACGGCCTGCCTCAGCACGGCCAGGCTGGACCGCTGGTCGTCGATGTCGAGCAACCCGAAACTGCCGGGGTGCTCGGACTGCGCAACCCGGACGAGGCCCCAGATCGCCGCCGACACCGGGTCCGGGACGTCGTTCTCCGTTGCCGTGACGGCGTTCTTCGTGACGAACCACAGACGTCCCTGCCGGTGGCTGGTGATCCACTCCTGGACGTTGATCAGCGCGTCCGACACGGCGGCGTGCGTGGAGTCCACGACGTCGCCCGAGTAGGCGGTGACCTGGGTGATGATGACCTCGGCGTCGGCGTTCTCGATGTTGTCGTAGACGCGTCCGGCGACGAAGTGGTCGACCAGTCCGAAGTGGTCCTCGCCCGCGATCACGACCGTGGCGTCGATGGGCTCGGTGGCGTTGATCGGCGTCCAGTTGAGTGTGAACAGGGCGTCGCGCGTGGTGTTCTCGTTGAGCTGCCCCGCGTTGACCGCCCGGACCACCAGCGACTCGACCTCGGCGACCGGATTCCCTTGCGGGTCCGCGATGACGATGTGCATCGCCCCGCTCTCGTCCCTGCTCATCCGCACCCTGACCGCGGATGCGCCGGTGGCGTGGATCTTCACGCCTTCCCAGCTGAACGGCAGTCCGGCGCCTTGGTCACCCTCGGCGAGGAGCGCGGTGTGCAGCGCGGCGTCGAGCAGTGCCGGGTGAATCCCGAACGCGCCGGGCTCAACCCCTTCCGGCAACGCGACTTCCGCGTACACCGCACCTTCGTGCCGCCACGCTCGCTGGAGCCCCTGGAACGTCTCCCCGTACGCGAACCCGATCTCCGCGAACTTGTCGTAGACGTTCCCGAGCTCGATCGCTTCTCCGACCGGCCAGGCGTCGAGCCGCTCTCCTTGGTTTTGGTTGCTGCTGAGCGTGCCGCCGGCGTTCTCCGTCCACGGCAGGTCCGTGTCCTCGGGCCTGCTGTAGATCGTGACCGTCCGCTTCTCGTTCTCCTCAGCGCTGATCGCGACCTGCAGCTGCACCCCGCCCTGCTCCGGCAGCACGAGCGGCGCCGCGATCGTCAGCTCCTCGAGCGTGTCGAGCCCGAGCTCCTCCGCGGCCTTGAGGGCGACCTCCACCAACGCCGCCCCCGGCACCAACGCCCGTCCCATGATCACGTGGTCCGCCAGCCACCCGTGCGTCCTGAGCGCGATCCGGCTGGTGAACAGGTGCCCGTCCTGCCCGGCGAGCTGCACCGCGGCCCCCAGCAACGGGTGCCCGACACCGCTCAACCCGGCCGACTTCACATCGCTCACGCCCTCCACGACCTTCGGCCAGTACGACTGCCGCCGGAACGCGTAGGTGGGCAGGTCGATCTTCTTGGCTCCCTCCGTCAGCGGTGACCAATCGACCTGGACGCCCTCCGCATGCGCCTGCCCGAGCGCCGTGAGGAACTGCGTGACCTCGTTGCTCTTTCGCCTGCTGGTCGGAATCGCCCCGTCCACCAACGGCGTCAGCGCCGCATCGGGCCCGATCTCGATGAAGGTGCAGTTTTGGAGTGCCGTCACGTTCTCGTGGAACCGCACCGCATCCCTGACGTGGTTGACCCAGTAGTCGACGCTCGTGACATCCCCACTCGCCTGGAACGCGATCCGCGGCTCACTGAAGGTGATCTCCGCGATCGCCTCCCGGAAGTCCGGCAGCATCGGCTCCATCAACGGCGAGTGGAACGCGTGGCTGACCTTCAGCTGCTTGTACTTCCACTGCTTGGCGATCTTGAGGACCTCGTCCTCCTCCCCTGCCAGCACCACGGTCCGCGGGCCGTTGACAGCCGCGATCGACACGTTGCCCGTCAGGTACGGCGTCACCTCCTCCTCCGAGGCGATGACCGACACCATCGCCCCTCCGGCCGGCAACATCTGCATCAACGCGGCCCGCGCCGTGATCAGCTGGCAAGCGTCCTCGAGGCTGAGCACTCCAGCCACGTGCGCCGCCGCCACCTCACCAATCGAGTGCCCGGCAACGTGGTCCGGCCGCACCCCGAACGACTCTGTGAGGCGGTACAGCGCAACCTCGACCGCGAACAGCGCAGGCTGCGCCATCCCGGTCTGGTTCAACGCCTCCTGGTCCTCACCCCACATGACTTCCTTGAGCGCCGGGTCGAGGTACTGCAGCACGTCGTCAAGCGCCTCTGCAAACACCGGATACGCCTCGTACAGCTCCCGCCCCATGCCAACCCGCTGCGACCCCTGCCCGCTGAACAGGAAGGCCACCGGCCGCCTCTGCACAGAACCCCGCGCAACCACCTGACCGTCCAGCACCACCGCCCGGTGCTCGAACAACGTCCGGCCCGCCAGCAACGAGTACGCCACATCCCTGGCGTCCCCACTGACCTGCAAGATCCGCTCAACCTGCCCGTCCAGCGCCCCCTCGGACCGCGCCGACACCACCCACGGAATCGATCCCGCTTGGCTGGCCCCCTGGGGGGAGCCACCCCCCATCCCCATCATCTCAGGCAGGTCTGACAATTCCGGCGCCTCGAGGATCACGTGCGCGTTCGTCCCGCTGATCCCGAACGACGACACCGCAGCCCGCCGCGCCCGCGCCACCGCCGGCCAAGCCGTGTTCTCCTGCAGCAGCTCGACCGCACCCTCACTCCAGTCGACGTGCGAGGAAGGCGTCGCAGCGTGCAGCGTCCGCGGCAACACCCCGTGCCGCATCGCCTGCACCATCTTGATGATGCCCGCGACACCAGCAGCAGCCTGCGTGTGCCCGATGTTCGACTTGATGCCACCCAACAGCAGCGGCACGTCCCGATCCTGCCCGTAAGTCGCCATCAACGCCTGAGCCTCAATGGGATCGCCCAAAGAAGTACCGGTGCCGTGCGCCTCCACAGCGTCGACATCAGCAGCAGTCAACCCAGCAGACGCCAACGCCTGACGAATCACGCGCTGCTGCGACGGCCCGTTGGGCGCCGTCAGTCCGTTGGACGCACCGTCCTGGTTGATCGCCGACCCTCGCACGACCGCGAGAACCGTGTGTCCATGGCGAACAGCATCGGACTGACGCTCCAACACGAGCAGACCAACACCTTCAGACCAGCCAACACCATCAGCCGAGTCAGAGAACGCCTTGCACCGTCCGTCCTCCGACAAACCCCTCTGCCGCGAGAACCCGACAAACGAGCCCGGCGTCGACATCACGGTCACACCACCGGCCAACGCCAGTGAGCACTCACCGGCCCGAAGAGCCTGCATAGCCCAGTGCAGAGCAACAAGAGAAGAAGAACACGCGGTGTCGATCGACACCGACGGCCCTTCAAGCCCCAAAGCGTAAGAAACCCGGCCGGAGATCACCGAAGGCGACGCACCGGTCGACCCGAAGCCCTCGCTGTCCGCACCGCCGATGAGCTGCGTGTAGTCGTTGTACATGACACCGGCGAACACACCGGTGGAGCTGCCCCGCAACGAAGCCGGCGCGATCCCAGCCCGTTCCAAAGCCTCCCACGCGGTCTCCAGCATGAGCCGCTGCTGCGAGTCCGTCGCAACGGCTTCCCGCGGCGACATCCCGAAGAACTCGGGGTCGAACAGGTCGGCGTCGTGCAGGAACCCGCCGGCCCGGACGTACGACGTACCGGGGTGGTCGGGGTCCGGGTGGAACAACGTGTCCAGGTCCCAGCCGCGGTTCGTCGGGAACGGCGTGATCGCGTCAATCCCGCCGGACACCAACTCCCACAAGTCCTCCGGCGAAGAAACACCACCGGGGTAACGGCAGGCCATGCCCACGATGACGATCGGATCATCCGAAGTGGACACCAAAGCGGGCAACGACTCCACCGGCGAAACCGCGCCGAGCAACTCGTCCTGCACGTACCCGGCCAGCTGCAGGGACGACGGGTAGTCGAACACCACGGTCGCCGGCAGCTTGAGCCCGGTGACCGCCGTGAGCCGGTTGCGCAGCTCGACCGCGGTCAACGAGTCGAACCCGAGCTCCTGGAACGCCCGCGCCGGATCGACCGCCGCGATCGTGTCGAAGCCGAGCACGGCCGCGACCTCGCCGCGAACCAGGTCCACCACCGCGTCCAGCCGTCCCGCAGAGTCCAAACCGGACAGACGCTGCACCAGCCCGGACGCCGTCTCCGAGCCAGCGACCTTCCGCCGCGCCTTGACCCGGATCAGCCCGCGCAGCAACGGCTTCACATCACCGTTCTGCTTCAACACCCCGAGATCGAGCCGCACCGGCACCACCGCCGGTTCCAGTCCGGCCACCGCCGCGTCGAACAACCGCAGCCCCAAAGCGGCGTCGATCACAGGCATACCGGACCGCCGCATCCGTTCCGCGTCCTCGGCCGACAACATGCCGGTGTCCCAAGCACCCCACGCCAGCGACACACCCGGCAGCCCGTTGAGCTGACGGTGCGAGGCCAGCGCGTCCAGGAACGCGTTACCCGCGGCGTAGTTGCCCTGCCCGGCGTTGCCGAACACACCGGCCGCCGACGAGAACACCACGAACTGCGTGGCCTCAGTCGCAAGATCGTGCAGGTTCAACGCCGCGTCAACCTTGGCGCGCAACACACCGTCGACCCGCTCCGGCGTCAACGACTCGATCACACCGTCATCCAGCACACCGGCCGCGTGCACCACGCCCCGAACCTTGTGCTGCTTCAGCAACTCCCACAACGCGGCCCGGTCGGCCACATCGCAGGCGACGACGGAAACCCGTGCTCCCAACGCCTCCAGCTCGCTGACGTCACCCTGACCGCTGCGGCTGACCAGCACGAGCTCGCTGACCCCGTGGTTCTCCACCAGGTGCCGCGCCACGATCCTGCCCAGCCCACCGGTACCGCCAGTCACCAGAACCGGGCTCTCCCACACGACTTCCTCGGCCCCGGCCGCAACCCTGCCGAGCCGCGCCGCCCGAGCCTCGCCGTCGCGGATCACCAGCTGCGGTTCGTCGAGGTCCAGCACCCCGAGCAACGTCGCCAAGGACGACTCCTCGGCATCCAGATCGATCAGCCCGAACCGTTCGGGGTGCTCGGTCTGCGCGGTCCGCAGCAGCCCCCACACCGCCGCACCGGCCAGATCGTCACCCTCGACCGCGCCACGCGTGACGAACACGAGCCGCCCGTCGCGGTCCGCCCGGATCCACTCCTGCACCAGCTCCAACGCCCGGTGCGTCACCGCCCGGACCGACTCCGCGTTCTGCTCCCCGGCGACCGGCACGAGCACAACATCCGTGTCGGTCAACGAAAGCAGACCCTCAACCCGGCCCACCGACAGCCCGAGCACGTCCGGCCCGAGCACGCTGACCGTCTTGCCGGCCTCGGCCGGCGGCACCGCGACCGGCGTCCACTGCACCGAGAACAACGCGTCCAGCTCAGCAGGTTGCTCCGCCGCGACCGCCCGCATCACCAGCGACTCGACTGACGCCACCGGATTCCCCGCCGGATCAGCCAAAGCGATCCGCAACCCGCTGCCGTCGCGCGTCATCTTGACCCGCAACGCAGTCGCACCGGTCGCGTGCAGCGACACGTTCTCCCAGGCGAACGGCAGCCCAGCCGCTCCGCTCTCGTCCAGCAACGAGGCGTGCAACGCAGCGTCCAGCAACGCCGGGTGCAGCCCGAACTGCCTGACGCTCACGTCGTCCGGCAGCGCAACCTCGGCATACGTCGTGTCACCGGCCCGCCAAGCCGCCCGCAGCCCGCGGAACATGCCGTCGTAAGCGAACCCGGCCTCAGCGAACCTCTCGTAGCAACCCTCAACGTCCACCACTTCGCCGGCCGGCGGCCACGCCGAAGCGTCGAACTCAACCGTCGGCTCACCCTTCGCGAGCACACCGCTGACCACCTGCATCCACTGCGCGTCAACAACCTCGTCCGGCCGCGCGTGAATCGTGAACGTCCGGCGCTCGTCCCCGGCGGACACCTTCATCTGCAGCGCCAGCCCACCGTGCTCGGGCAACACCACCGGCGCCGACAACGTCAGCTCCTCCAGCCGATCCAGTCCGACCTCGTCCCCGGCCCGCAAGGCGAGCTCGACGAGCGCCGCACCCGGCACCATCACCCGCCCGTTGATCGTGTGGTTGCGAATCCACGGATGCGTGCGCACCGCCAGCCGGCTGGTGAACAGAACCCCTTCCCCGTCAGCGAGTTCGGCCGACGCGATGAGCAACGGGTGCCCGACCGCGACCATGCCGATCCCGGACGCGTCGTCCCCGCCGAGCCGCACCGCCGGCCAGTACCGCTGGTGGTCGAACGCGTAAGTCGGCAGGTCGATCTTCTTGCCGCCAACGCAGAACCCGCTCCAGTCGACCTTCACGCCGTCGACGTGCAACCGAGCCAGCGCGGTCAACACCGCCACGCGCTCGCCCTTGTCCTTGCGCAGCACCGGAATGGCGTCCTCGACCAGCGCGGACAACACCCCGTCCGGTCCGACCTCGAGGAACGTGGTCGCGCCACCATCCCGCAACTTCTGCACGTTCTCGCTGAACCGAACCGCATCCCGAACGTGGTTCACCCAGTACTCAACAGTCGTAACATCCCCGCTGGCCACCACCGGAACGCTCGGCTGCCTGAACACAACCTCCGCCAACGCTTCCCGGAAGTCGTCCAGCATCGGCTCCATCAACGGCGAGTGGAACGCATGGCTGACCTTCAGCCTCTTGCTCTTCCACCTCTCCGCAACACCCAGCACCTCGTCCTCGTCACCGGCGATCACGACCGACCGCGCCCCGTTGACCGCAGCGATCGACACCCGCTCAGTGAGATGCGGCAACACCTCCTCCTCAGAGGCCTGGACCGCAACCATCGCCCCACCCTCAGGCAACGCCTGCATGAGCGCCGACCGTGCCGTGACCAGCAAGCACGCGTCCTCAAGGCTGAACACGCCCGCAACATGCGCCGCCGCGATCTCCCCGATCGAATGCCCGGCAACCTGCTCCGCCCGCACACCCCACGACTCGAGCAACCGGTACAACGCCACCTCAACCGCGAACAACGCAGGCTGCGCGACCCCGGTCTGGTTCAACGCCTCCTGGTCCTCACCCCACATGACGTCCCGAACCGCCGGATCCAGGTACATCAACACCGCATCCAACGCCTCAGCGAACACGGGGAACGCCTCATACAACTCACGCCCCATGCCAACCCGCTGCGACCCCTGCCCGGAGAACAGCACCGCGAGCGACCGCTGCGACTGCGCGGTCCCCTGCGCCAGCACCTCGCCCCCGAGCACCACGGCCCGATGCTCAAACTGCGCCCGCGTCGTCAGCAGCGAATACGCGACATCCTCAGCCGCCCCCTCAACGCCCTTGACCCGCTCAACCTGCCCCGGCAACGCCTCCGCCGTCCTGGCCGAGACCACCAACGGAATCGATCCCGTCTGGGCCCCCCAGGGGGAGACCGAGGTCCCCACTCCAATCGTCCCATCCAGCACCGACATTCCGGCGCCGGAAAGATCGACAACACCCGAGTTGTCCACAGGCGCCGAGTTGTCCACAGATTCCGCCGAGCCCGTCTGACCAGCCGTTTCAACGACTACGCTGGAAATTGGGGGGATCCCCGCGGGCGCTTCCAAGATCACGTGCGCGTTCGTGCCGGAGAATCCGAACGACGACACGCCCGCCCGCCGCGGCCGCGACACCTCAGGCCACGGCGTCACCTCGGTGACGAGCTCGACCGCACCTTCGCTCCAGTCGACGTGCGTGGACGGCGCGGTGATGTGCAACGTCGGCGGCACAACGCCGTTCCTCATCGCGTGCACCATCTTGATCACACCGGCGACACCGGCAGCCGCCTGCGCGTGCCCGATGTTCGACTTGATGCCACCCAACAGCAGCGGCACATCCCGATCCTGCCCATAGGTCGCAAGCAACGCCTGCGCCTCGATCGGGTCACCCAGCGTCGTGCCAGTCCCGTGCGCCTCAACCGCGTCGACATCAGCAGTAGTCAACCCAGCAGACGCCAACGCCTGACGAATCACCCGCTGCTGCGAAGGCCCGTTAGGGGCCGTCAAACCGTTCGAAGCGCCGTCCTGGTTGACAGCGGAACCGCGCATGACCGCCAAAACCGTGTGCCCATGACGAACCGCATCCGACTGACGTTCCAACACGAGCAGACCAACACCCTCGGACCACCCCACACCATCAGCCGAGTCGGAGAACGCCTTGCAGCGCCCGTCCTCCGACAGACCGCGCTGCCGCGAGAACCCGACGAACGCCCCCGGCGTCGACATCACCGTCACACCACCGGCCAGCGCCAGCGAGCACTCACCGGCCCGCAGCGACTGCGCCGCCAGGTGCATCGCAACGAGTGACGACGAGCAGGCGGTGTCGATCGACACCGACGGCCCTTCGAACCCGAAGGTGTACGAAACACGCCCAGAGACGACAGACGGTGACGTGCCGGCACCCTGGTGTCCCTCGGAGTCGGCCTCGATGATCTGCGCGTAGTCGTTGTACATGACACCGGCGAAGACACCCGTCCGAGAACCACGCAGCGACGTCGGGTCGATACCCGCTCGCTCCAACGCCTCCCAGGTGGCCTCCAGCAGGATGCGCTGCTGGCCGTCAGTCCCCAAAGCCTCCCGCGGCGACATCCCGAAGAACGCCGGGTCGAACTGGTCCGCGTCGTGCAGGAAGCCACCGGCGCGGGCATACGAAGTGCCGAGGTTGTCCGGGTCCGGGTGGAACAGCGTGTCGAGGTCCCAGCCGCGGTTCTCCGGGAACGGCGTGATCGCGTCAACCCCGTCGACCACCAGCCGCCACAGGTCCTCCGGCGACGAAACACCACCGGGATAGCGGCAAGCCATACCCACGATGACGATCGGATCGTCCGAAGTGGACACCAACGCGGGCAGCGCGTCAACCTCCGCAGCCCCGAACAGCTCGGAGTGCAGATGGTCCGCCAGCGCGACCGCCGTCGGGTAGTCGAACACCAGCGTCGCCGGCAACCGCAACCCGGTCGACTCGGTGAGCTGGTTGCGCAGCTCCACAGCGGTAAGCGAGTCGAACCCGAGATCCTGGAACGCCCGAGTCGCGTCCACCGCGTCGATCGACGAATGGCCGAGCACCGAAGAAACCTGCGTGCGCACCAGGTCCACGAGCGCCACACGCCGGTCCGCGACGTCCATCGAGCCGAGCCTCCGCACAAGTCCGGACGACGCACCCGCAGCCACCCGCCGTGCCTTGACCCGGATCAGACCCTGCAGCAACGGCGCCACCGCCCCGCGTGCCCGCAACGTAGCAAGGTCGAGCCGCACCGGAACGGTCAGCGCCGCCTCGCTCGCAACGGCCGCGTCGAACAGCTCCAGCCCTTGCTGCATCGTGATCGGCGGCATACCGGCAGCCGTCATGCGCGCCGCCTCAGCCTCGGTCAGCTCACCGGTCATCCCGCTGACCTCGGACCACACGCCCCACGCCATCGACGTCGCCGGCAGCCCGCGAGCCTTGCGGTGCGCGGCAAGCGCGTCCAGGAACGCGTTGCCCGCCGCGTAGTTCGCCTGCCCAGCGTTGCCGAACACCCCAGCCGCCGATGAGAACACGACAAACGCCGTCAGATCGCTCGTCAGCTCGTGCAGGTGCCACGCCGCATCAGCCTTGGGCCGCAACACAGCCGACACCCGCTCGGGCGTCATCGACTCGATCACACCGTCGTCCAGCACACCGGCCGCGTGCACGACGCCCCGGATCTCGTGCTGCGCAAGAAGTTCCGCGACCGCGTCCCGGTCCGTCACGTCACACGCCGCAACGGTGACCTGCGCTCCCAACGCTTCCAGCTCGGTCGTGTCCGCCTGACCACGACGGCTGAGGAGCAGCAGCTCCCGAACACCGTGCGTCTCGACGAGGTGCTTGGCGATGACCGCGCCCAGCCCGCCGGTACCGCCGGTGACGAGAACCTTGCCCTCCCACCGGACTTCAGCGTCCCCGGTGACCCGCGCCAGCCGTGCGGCCAGCACCTGACCGTCGCGAACCACCAGCTGCGGCTCGTTGACCCCAAACGCCACCGAGACCATCGCAGTGGAGAGGTTGTTGCCACACAGGTCGATCAGCCCGAACCGCCCGGGATGCTCCGACTGTGCCGACCGCACCAGCCCCCAGACCGCCGCAGCCCCCAGGTCCTCACCCGTGGTCGCACCACGCGTGACGAACGCGAGCCTGCCGCCCTTCCCGCTGCGAACCCACTCCTGCACGAGCTCCACCACGCGACCCGCGTTGCTGTGCGTGCTGCCGAGCACGTCCACGTCACCAGCGACCGGCACCAGCACCAGCTCGGCGTCGGCGGCGGCGATCGTGTCGACCACGGGATACCCGAGATCAAGCACGTCCGGCCCGATGACGGCGACCGACGCGGGCGCCGCGACGTCCTCCTGCGTCACCGGCACCCACTCGAGCCCGAACAGCTCGCTCTGCCGCGCCTCACCGAGCTGTTCGACGTGGACCGCCCGCACGACGACAGCCTCGACCGTGGCGACTGGCGCACCCGTGACGTCGGCCAGCGCGATCGTCCTGCGCATACCGCCCTCGTCGCGGGTCAGCTTGACGCGCAGTTCGCTAGCTCCGGTGGCGTGCAGCGACACGCCCTCCCACGAGAACGGCAGCCCGGCGTCGAGCGTCTCGTCCAGCAACGCCGCGTGCAGCGCCGAGTCGAGCAACGCCGGATGCAGCCCGTACGCAGTGCCGTCAACGTCCTCGGGCAACGCGAGCTCGGCGTAGATCTCGTCGCCGACCCGCCACGCGGCCCTGAGGTTCTGGAACGCATGACCGTAAGCGAAGCCAACGGCCGCGAACCGCTCGTAGCACTCCTCGTAGTCCATCGCCACAGCGCCAGCCGGCGGCCACACCGACGTCTCGAAGTCGCTGCCAGTCGTCCCGCTCGCGAGGAAACCGGTCGCATGCTGCGTCCACGGCACATCCGGCGCGTCTTCGAGCCGCGAATGGATCGCGTACTGCCTCCTGCCGCCGCTCGCCGGTCCCACCTTCAGCTGAACCTGCACAGCCCCGCGCTCAGGCAGCACGAGCGGCGCGGCCAACGTCAGGTCGTCGACCCGGTCGAGCCCGACCTCGTCCGCGGCCCGCATCGCGAGCTCGATCAACACCGCGGCCGGCACCAACGTGCGCCCCATGATCACGTGATCCGTCAGCCACGGCTGCGTGCTCAGCGACACCCGACTGGTGAACACCACGCCTTCGCCATCGGCCAGCTCCACCGCCGCTCCGAGCAACGGGTGCGCCACCCCGACCAGCCCCAGCCCGGACGCGTCCGACGCCCGCCCAGCGCTCGCCGGCCAGTACCGCTGCCGGTTGAACGGGTAGGTGGGCAGCTCGATCCGCTTGCCACCCTCGTAGAACTGCATCCAGTCAACATTGACGCCGTCAATGTGTACTTGACTCAATGCAGTCAACATTGATTCAACATCAGACTTGACGCGCGTCAACGTCGGAATCAACCCGTCAACCATCGCCGTCAACTGCGCATCCGGCCCGACCTCAACCAGCGTCACGTCACCCAATGCGGTGACGTTGTCGTGGAACCGCACCACGTCCCGAACGTGCCGAACCCAGTACTCAGCCGTGGTGACGTCCCCGGACGCACAGATCGGGATGCTCGGCTCGGCGAATCGGATCTCCGCAATCGCCTCGCGGAAGTCTGCGAGCATCGGCTCCATCAACGGCGAGTGGAACGCATGCGACACCTTCAGCCGCTTGTTCTTCCACCGCTCGGCAACGCTGAGAACCTCGTCCTCAACCCCAGCGATCACCACGGCCCGCGGCCCGTTGACGGCGGCAATCGACACACCGTCAGTCAGGTACTCACGCACGTCCTCTTCAGACGCGACGACCGACACCATCGCGCCACCGGCCGGCAACGCCTGCATGAGCGCCGCACGAGCCGTGACCAACAAACACGCGTCCTCAAGGCTCAACACCCCAGCAACATGCGCCGCCGCGATCTCACCAATCGAGTGCCCGGCAATCTTCGCGGGCTTGACCCCGAACGACTCCAACAACCGGTACAGCGCCACCTCAACCGCGAAGATCGCCGGCTGCGCGAACCCGGTCTGGTTCAACGTCTCAGCGTCGTCACCCCACATGACGTCCCGCAGCGCCGGATCAAGGTTCACGAGCGCAGCGTCCAACGCCTCCGCAAACACGGGGAACGCCTCGTAAAGCTCCCGAGCCATCCCAACCCGCTGAGACCCCTGCCCGGAGAACACGAAGCCAAGCGGCCGGTCCCGCACCACACCAATGGCAAGCTCAACGCCGTTCCACACCACAGCCCGGTGCTCGAACAACGCGCGCGTGGTAGCCAACGAGAACCCGACATCCACCGCCGACACGCCGCTCTCCACCAGCGTCGTGACCCGCTCAACCTGCGCCCGCAACGACGCCTTCGACCTGGCCGACACCACCAACGGCGTCGGAATCGATCCCGTCTGGGCCCCCCAGGGGGAGACCGAGGTCCCCACTCCAATCGTCCCACGCGAGGCCAACGAATCCGTGCCGGCAAGATCGACGACAGCCGGGTTGTCCACAGGCGCGGAGCTGTCCACAGAATTCGAAGTGGTGCTTGCGGACTCGAGGATGATGTGGGCGTTCGTGCCCGAGACGCCGAACGACGACACGGCGGCACGGCGAGCGCGGTCGACCGCGGGCCACGAGGCGTTGCCGGTCAACAGCTGAACCGAACCGGCCTCCCAGTCCACGTGGGACGAGGGCTCATCGACGTGCAGCGTCTGCGGCACAACGCCGTGACGCAGCGCCTGCACCATCTTGATCACGCCCGCGACACCGGCTGCTGCCTGCGTGTGACCGATGTTCGACTTGATGGAGCCGAGCAGCAGCGGCTCGGAGCGGTCCTGGCCATAGGTGGCCAAGAGCGCCTGCGCCTCGATCGGATCACCCAGAGTCGTGCCGGTGCCGTGCGCCTCGACGACGTCAACGTCCGCAGTGGACAGACCAGCCGAAGCCAGCGCCTGGCGGATCACCCGCTGCTGCGAAGGACCGTTCGGCGCAGTCAACCCGTTCGACGCGCCGTCCTGGTTGACCGCCGACCCGCGCACAACAGCAAGAACGTTGTGGCCGTTGCGAACAGCGTCGGACAGCCGCTCCAGCACGACCACGCCGACACCCTCGGACCAGCCGACACCGTCAGCCGAGTCGGAGAACGCCTTGCACCGGCCGTCCGGCGAGAGCCCGCGCTGCCGTGAGAACCCGATGAACGCACCCGGCGAAGCCAGCACGGTCACGCCGCCGGCCAGCGCCAAAGAGCATTCACCGGCGCGGAGAGCCTGCATCGCCCAGTGCATCGCGACCAACGACGACGAGCAAGCCGTGTCGAGAGTGACCGCAGGCCCCTCGAAACCGAACGTGTAAGAGACACGGCCGGACACAACCGAAGGCGAGCCACCGGTCGTCTGATAGCCCTCGGAATCGCCTTCGAGCAACAGCGAGTAGTCGTTGTACATGACACCGGCGAACACACCGGTCGGGCTGCCCTTCAGCGCGACGGGATCGATTCCCGCGCGTTCCAACGCCTCCCACGACGCCTCGAGCAGGAGTCGCTGCTGGGCATCGGTCGACACGGTCTCGCGCGGCGACATGCCGAAGAACTCCGGGTCGAACAGGTCGGCGTCGTGGATGAAGCCACCGGACTTCGTGTACGAGGTGCCGACGTGGTCAGGGTCCGGGTGGTAGAGCGAGTCGAGATCCCAGCCGCGGTTCGTCGGGAACTCGCTGATGGCATCACGGCCGTCGACCACGAGGTCCCACAGCTGTTCTGGCGTGGTGACTCCGCCGGGGTAGCGGCAGGCCATGCCGACGATCACGATCGGATCGTCCGAAGTGGACGTCAGCGTCGGCAACGCCGTCAGAGCAGCGTCAGCGCCAAACAGCTCGTCCCGCAGGAAACCGGCGAGCACCGCGGACGTCGGGTAGTCGAAGATCAGCGTGCTCGGCAGGCGCAGCCCGGTGACACCGGTCAGGCGGTTGCGCAGGTCGACCGCGGTGAGCGAGTCGAACCCGAGGTCCTGGAACGCCTTGGCCGGGTCCACCGCGGCAACACCGTCGTGGCCGAGCACAGCTGCGACCTCGACGCGAACCAGGTCGAGCAACGCCGCCAGCCGCGCCTCCGGGGTCATTGCGGCAAGACGCTGGACCAGCCCGGAATCGGCCTGAGCCGCCGCCCGTCGAGCCCGCGTGCGGATCAGGCCGCGCAGCAACGGACGAACCTCGCCGTGGTTGCGCAACGTCGCGAGGTCGAGGCGCAACGGCAGCAGCACCGCGTCCTCGCCGGCGATCGCCGCGTCGAACAGCGCGAGTCCCTGCTCCGCCGACAACGGCGGCGTACCACCACGCACCATCCGTTCGGCGTCGGCCTCCGACAGCATGCCGGTCTGGTTCCACGCACCCCACGCGAGCGAGACCGCAGGCAGCCCAGCGCCCCGGCGGTGCTCGGCCAACGCGTCGAGGAACGCGTTGCCCGCAGCGTAGTTCGCCTGCCCGGCCGCACCGAACGTCCCGGCAGCGCTGGAGAAGATGACGAAGTTGTCGAGGTTCTTGGTGAGCTCGTGCAGGTGCCATGCGGCGTCGACCTTGGGCCGCAACACGTTCGCCAGGCGCTCCGGCGTGAGCGACTCGACCACACCGTCGTCCAACACGCCGGCGGTGTGCACGACGCTGCGGACCTTGTGCTTCTTCAACACCTTCTGCAACGCCTTGCGGTCACTGACATCGCACGCGACCACAGCTACCTTGACGTCCAAATCGGACACATCAGCCTTGCCGCTCCGGCTGACCAGAACGAGATCCTTGACGCCATACCGTTCGACGAGGTGCCGGGCAACCAGCCGCCCAAGCCCACCGGTGCCGCCGGTGATCAGCACCGGCCCGGTGAACTCGCCGGGCTCCACCGCCTCGGCGCGCGCGAGCCGTGCCACGAACGCCTGGCCACCGCGCACCCGCAGCTGCGGCTCGTCGATCGCGAGAACCTGCTCCGCCACCTCGCCATCGGTGTCGATGAGCGTGAACCGGCCGGGGTACTCGTTCTGCGCGGCCCGGACCAGGCCGTGCACCGCACTCGCGGCCAAGTCGCCCTGGCGCGTCACGAACACCAGCCGTTCCGCGCGCTCTTCGGCGATCCAGCGCTGCACCAGTTCCAGTGCACGGGCAGCAAGAGCGTGCGTCTGCACGACGACATCCCCGTCGCCGACGAACTCCTCCACCACCACGGCAACCGCACCGGCGTTGGGCAACGACACCGGCACCCAGTCGAGCCGGAACAGCGAATCCCGTTCTACAGCACTGATCTGCGGCGCCGACACCGCTCGCGTCACCAGCGAGCCGATCGTGGCAACCGGCGCACCTGACGTGTCCGCGACCGCGATCACCCACGCGTCACCGTTGCGCCGCAACCGAACCCTGACCGCGGCGGCACCAGTCGCGTGCAGGGACACGCCTTCCCACGAGAACGGCAGCCCCGCCTCGACCCCGTCGAAGAACCCGCCCGCGTGCAGGGCGGCGTCGAGCAACGCCGGGTGCAGCCCGAACGCGCCCCCGTCCACTCCTTCGGGCAGCGCGACCTCGGCGAACACCTCGCCGTCCGCACGCCACACAGCCCGCAGCCCCTGGAACACCGGCCCGTACTCGAACCCGTTCGCCGCGAACCGCTCGTAAGCACCCTGGACGTCAACAACCTCGGCCCCAGCCGGCGGCCACACCGTCGCGTCAAAGTCACTGCTGTTCGTGCCACTCGTCAGGAAGCCGGTCGCGTGCTGCGTCCACGGCACGTCCTCGCCGTCGGGCCGCGAGAACACCTCGACCGCACGCCGCCCGTTCGCCTCGACACCGACCGCGACCTGCACCCGGACCGCACCCTGTGCCGGCAACACGAGCGGCGCGGCCAGCGTGAGCTCGTCGACGCGGTCGAGCCCGACCTCGTCGCCGGCCCGCACCGCCAACTCCAGGAAGGCCGTGCCCGGCAGCAGCACCTGCCCGAACACCGTGTGGTCCGCGAGCCACGGGTGCGAGCTCAGCGACAGCCGGCTCGTGAACAGGTATCCGTCCGCTCCCGCGACATCGACCGCCGCCCCGAGCAACGGGTGCTCGACCCGTGTGAGCCCCAGCGCCCCGACGTCGCCCGCCTTGCGCATCGCCTTCGGCCAGAACATCTGGTGCTCGAACGCGTAGGTGGGCAGATCAACCTTCCGTCCGCCTGTGTACAGCTGCATCCAGTCAACATTGATTCCGTCAACATGTACTTGACTGAGTGCAGTCAACATTGACGCGACCTCGTCGCGGTCCCGCCTCAACACCGCCGTGGAGCCGTCCACCATCGCGCTCAGCTGCGCGTCCGGCCCGACCTCCAGCAGCGTGACATCACCCAATCGCGTGACGTTCTCGTGGAACCGCACCGCGTCCCGGACGTGGTTCACCCAGTAGTCGACAGACGTGACATCGCCGGATGTTGACATTCCGACAACCGGCTCAGCGAACGTGATCCCGCTGATCGCCTCGCGGAAGTCGTCGAGCATCGGCTCCATCAGCGGCGAGTGGAACGCATGCGACACCTTCAGCCGCTTGTTCTTCCACCGCTCGGCAACCCTGAGAACCTCATCCTCAACCCCAGCGATCACCACAGCCCGCGGCCCATTGACAGCAGCAATCGACACACCGTCAGTCAGGTGCGGCAACACCTCTTCTTCGGACGCGACGACCGACACCATCGCCCCACCGGCCGGCAACGCCTGCATAAGCGCCGCACGAGCCGTGACGAGCTGGCACGCGTCCTCGAGGCTCAGCACCCCAGCAACATGCGCCGCCGCGATCTCACCAATCGAATGCCCGGCAACCTTCGCGGGCTTGACCCCGAACGACTCCAACAACCGGTACAGCGCCACCTCAACCGCGAACAACGCCGGCTGCGCAAACCCGGTCTGGTTCAACGCCTCAGCATCGTCACCCCACATGACGTCCCGCAGCGCCGGATCAAGATGCACAAGCGCAGCGTCCAACGCCTCCGCAAACACCGGGAACGCCTCATACAACTCACGCCCAGCCCCGACCCGCTGCGCCCCCTGGCCGGAGAACAGGAACGCCAACGGCTTTCCGCCCACCACCCCCTCGGCAACGACCTCACCGTCGAGCAAAACCGCCCGATGCTCGAACAACGCGCGAGTGGTAGCCAACGAGAACCCGACGTCGACAGCAGACACACCGCCGTCCACCAACGCCTTGATCCGCTCGACCTGCCCCCGCAGGGCCCCGGCCGACCTCGCCGACACCGCCAACGGCACCGCCGCCACCTGCGGAATCGATCCCGATTGGCTGGCCCCCCGGGGGGATCCACCCCCCATCCCAATCGTCTCAGAGGGGTCTGACAATTCCGGAGCCTCGAGGATCACGTGGGCGTTAGTGCCCGAGACGCCGAACGACGACACGCCCGCGCGGCGCGCGCGAGAGACCTCAGGCCACGTGCGGGAAGAGGTCAGGACCTCGACGGCCCCGGACTCCCAGTCGACCTGGGTGGTCGGCGTGCCGACGTGGAGGGTCTGGGGCAGCACGCCGTGACGCAGCGCCTGCACCATCTTGATCACGCCGGCAACACCCGCGGCGGCCTGCGTGTGGCCGATGTTCGACTTGATCGAGCCCAGGTAGAGCGGCTCGGAGCGGTCCTGGCCGTAGACAGCCAGCAGCGCCTGCGCCTCGATCGGGTCGCCGAGCTTCGTGGCCGTGCCGTGCGCCTCGACGACGTCAACATCCGCTGGCGACAGACCGGCCGAAGCCAGGGCTGAACGGATCACGCGTTGCTGCGACGGGCCGTTCGGGGCGGTCAGGCCGTTAGAAGCACCGTCCTGGTTCACCGCCGAGCCGCGCACGACAGCGAGAACCGTGTGGCCATGACGCAGAGCATCAGACTGGCGCTCCAGCACCAGCAGACCGACACCCTCGCCCCAGCCGGTGCCGTCGGCGTCGTCGGAGAACGCCTTGCAGCGCCCGTCGACCGAAAGCCCGCGCTGGCGGGAGAACTCGACGTAGGTGGTGGGCGTCGACATGACGGTCACACCACCGGCGACCGCCAGCGAACACTCGCCCGAACGCAACGCCTGCGCAGCCAAGTGCAGAGCCACCAACGAGGACGAGCACGCCGTGTCGACCGTGACCGCCGGCCCCTCGAAGCCGAACGTGTAGGAGACGCGACCAGAGGCGATGCTGCCCGCGCTGCCCTGGCCCTGGTGTCCCTCGAACTCGCCACCGTCCAGAATGGACGCGTAGTCGTTGTACATGACACCGGTGAAGACGCCGGTCGCACTGCCGCGCAACGAAGCCGGGTCGATACCGGACCGTTCCAGCGCCTCCCAGGTGGTCTCGAGCAGCAGACGCTGCTGGGAGTCCGTGGCCAGAGCTTCCCGCGGTGACATGCCGAAGAACGCCGGATCGAACGCACCCGCCTCGTGCAGGAAGCCGCCCGAGATCGAGTAGGTCGTGCCCGCGTGGTCGGGGTCGGGGTGGTAGATGCCGTCGATGTCCCAGCCGCGGTTGACCGGGAACTCGGTGATGGCGTCGACACCATCGGCGACCAGCTGCCACAGGTCCTCCGGCGACGACACACCGCCGGGGTAACGGCAGGCCATGCCGACGATCACGATCGGATCGTCCGCCACGGCCGCGGCGGACACCGCAGGCAGCAGGACATCCGAGGCACCGAACAGCTCGGCCTTCAAGAAGCCGGCCAGCACCGCCGCGGTCGGGTAGTCGAACGTCAGCGTCGCCGGCAGCCGCAGCCCGGTGACCTCACCGAGGCGGTTGCGCAGCTCAACGGCGGTCAGCGAGTCGAAACCCAGCGACTGGAACGCGCGCGACGGGTCGATCGTCTCGCCGCCGCTGTGGCCGAGCACCGCACCGACCTCGGCGCGCACCAGGTCGAGCAGTGCTTCCAGGCGTCCGGAGTCGTCGAGACCCGCCAGCTTCTGCGCCCACGACGAGGTACCGGACGCGGCTGTGCGACGTGCACGGACCTTCACGAGCCCCTGCAGCACCGCCGGAACCTCGCCCCGCGCCCGGAACACCGGCAGGTCGAGCCTCAGCGGCAGCACCAGCGACGCGCCGGAAGACAGTGCCGCGTCGAAGAGTTCCACGCCTTCCGCGGGCGTGATCGGTGGCATGCCCGACTTGGCAAGACGTTCAGCGTCGGCACCGGACAGCATGCCCGTCTCGGCCCACGCACCCCACGCCAGCGACACACCCGGCAAGCCCTGCGCCCGCCGGTGCTCGATCAGCGCATCGAGGAACGTGTTGCCCGCCGCGTAGTTGCCCTGGCCGGACGATCCGAAAATGCCTGCACCAGACGAGTAGACGACGAACGCCGAAACATCGGACGCGAGCTCGTGCAGGTTCCACGCAGCGTCGACCTTCGGCCGCAACACCTTCGACAACCGCTCGGGCGTGAGCGACTCGATGACGCCGTCGTCCAGGACGCCGGCGGTGTGCACAATGGAGCGGATCTGGTGGCCCGCAAGAAGATTCGCAACGGCATGCCGGTCGGCGACATCACACGCCACCACGGTGACCGACGCGTCCAGCGCCGCCACCCAGTCCGGCGTCTCACCGCGCCGGCTGGCCAGCACCAGGTCACGAACACCATGCACGGCAACGAGATGCCGCGCGATGACCTGACCGAGTCCGCCGGTACCGCCGGTGATCAACACAGGTACTTCCAACGCAACGCTGTCACCGGCGGCGATCCGGGCGATGCGCGGCACGAACACCTCGCCACCCCGCACCCGAAGCTGCGGCTCAGCGCTCGCGAGCACCGCGTCCGGCAGGTCACCGTCGGTCTCGACCAGCGCGAACCGGCCGGGGTGCTCCGACTGCGCGGCCCGCACGAGACCCCACACCGCCGACGCGCCCAGATCACCCTGTCGCGTCACGAAAACGAGCTTCTCGGCCCGCTCGGTCGCGATCCACTCCTGGATCCTCGCCAGCACATCGGCCGTCAACGCGTGCGCGGCCTCGACCGGAGATCCTTCCGCCGACACGTGTTCGACGACGTGCGCCGCCGGCACCGCCTCGGTGAGCGTGACCGGCACCCAGTCCAGCCCGAACAACGCCTCCTGCGCGGCGCTGAGCTGCCGCGCCGACACGGCCCGCGTCACGAGCGACCCGACCGTCGCCACCGGCGCACCGGTGGTGTCAGAGATGGCGATCTCCATCGAGCTGTCGCCGGTAGTCCGCAGCCGCACCCGCAACGACGTGGCGCCAACCGCATGCAGCGCAACGCTTTCCCACGAGAACGGCACAGCGCCCTCGGTCCGCTGGTCCGCGAACGCCACGGCGTGCAGTGCCGCGTCCAGCAGCGCCGGGTGGATGCCGAAGCCGGTCGCCGTCACGTCCTCCGGCAACGCGACCTCGGCGAACACCTGGTCGCCCAGCTTCCACGCGGCCCGCAGCCCCTGGAACGCGTGCCCGTAGTCGAAGCCGAGCTCCGCGAACCGTTCGTAGGCGCCGTCGACCTGCACGGCCTCTGCTCCAGCGGGCGGCCACACGGAAGCGTCGAAATCCGCAGCAGTCGTTCCGGAGGCCAGGAAACCGGCAGCGTGCTCGGTCCACGGCAGGTCGCTGTCCTCGGGACGGCTGTGGACCGCCACCGCCCGACGCTCGCTGCCGGTGTGGCCGACCCGGATCTGCACCTGTACGGCACCCGACTCGGGCAACACGAGCGGCGCCGCGATGGTCAGCTCGTCCACGCGGTCGAGGCCGACCTCGTCCGCGGCCCGCAGCGCGAGCTCGACGAGGGCCGCACCGGGCACGAGCACCTTGCCGTGCAGCGAGTGGTCCCGCAGCCACGGGTGCGTGCGCAACGACAGCCTGCTGGTGAACAGCAGCCCCTCTCCCCCGGCGAGTTCGACGGCGGCCCCGAGCAACGGGTGCTCGACCGCGCCGAGACCGGCCGACCGGACATCCGACTTCGTGGACACCTCGGGCCAGAACCGCTGCTGCTCGAACGCGTACGTCGGCAGGTCGACCTTGCGGCCATGTTGACAGAACTTGATCCAGTCAACATTGACGCCGTCAACATTGATTCGACTCAATGCCGTCAACATTGACTTGACCTCGTCAACATTGCGCCTGACCGCAGGCACGCAGCCGTCCATGAGGGCGGACAGCACACCGTCTGGTCCGATCTCAAGGCACTTCACGTCACCCAAAGCGGTCACGTTGTCGTGGAAGCGCACGGTGTCGCGCACATGGCTGACCCAGTAGTCGACGGTGTTCACTTGTCCGCTTGTTGACATGCGGACAAGCGGCTCGTTGAACGTGAGCCCGCTGATCGCTTCGCGGAAGTCGTCGAGCACCGGCTCCATCAGCGGCGAGTGGAACGCGTGCGAGACCTTCAACCGCTTGTTCTTCCATTTCGCGGCGATGGCGAGCACTTCTTCTTCGACACCGGCGATCACCACGGACCGAGGCCCGTTGACCACCGCGATGGACACGCCATCAGTCAGGTGCTCACGCACCTTCTTCTCGGACGCGACCACGGACACCATGGCGCCACCCGCCGGCAACGCCTGCATGAGCGACGCACGCGCGGTCACGAGCTGACAGGCGTCCTCCAGGTTCAGCACGCCGGCAACGTGCGCGGCGGCGATCTCGCCGATGGAGTGGCCCGCGATGTGGTCGGGCGTCACGCCGTAGAACTCGAACAGCCGATACAGCGCCACCTGGAACGCGAACAGCGCGGGCTGCGTGTACCCGGTCTGGTTCAGTGCCTGCTGGTCGCTCCCCCACATGACCTCGCGAACAGCCGGGTCGAGGTTGGCCAGCACCGCGTCGAGCGCCTCGGCGAACACCGGGAACGCCTCGTACAGCTGGCGCCCCATGCCGAGCCGCTGCGACCCCTGCCCGCTGAACAGGAACGCCAGCTCCCCGGCCTTGGCCACACCGGACGCCAGCACCTCGCCGTCGAGCACCACCGCCCGGTGATCGAACACCGCGCGCGTGGTCAGCAACGAGAACGCGATGTCCGCCGCATCCCCCGGCCACGCCTTGATCCGCTCGACCTGCCCGGCCAGCGCCTCAGCCGACCGCGCCGACACCACCCACGGCACGCCACCGCCCTGGATCGATCCCGCCTGGGGGCCCCAGGGGGAGACCGAGGTCCCCACTCCAAGCGTCCCACGAGGGCCGGACGATTCCGCGGCCGCAAGATCGACGACGGGCGGGTTGTCCACAGAAGTCGAGTTGTCCACAGAAGTCGGAGGCGGGGTTGCGGCTTCGAGGATCACGTGGGCGTTGGTGCCGGAGACGCCGAAGGACGAGACGCCGGCGCGGCGCGGGCGGGAGACGGCGGGCCACGCGGTCGCGGTGGTCACCAGGGAGACGTCGCCCGCCGTCCAGTCGATGTGGGTCGAGGGCTGGTCGACGTGCAGGGTCGCGGGCACCACGCCGTGTTGCATGGCGTGGACCATCTTGATGATGCCCGCGACACCGGCAGCGGCCTGGGTGTGGCCGATGTTGGACTTGATGGAACCGAGCAGCAGCGGCGAGGGCCGGTCCTGGCCGTAGACCGCAAGAAGCGCCTGGGCCTCGATCGGGTCGCCCAGTGTGGTGCCGGTGCCGTGGGCTTCGACCACGTCGACGTCGGAGACGGACAGGCCGGCGGAGGCGAGAGCCGAGCGGATCACGCGTTGCTGCGACGGGCCGTTCGGGGCGGTCAAGCCGTTCGAAGCGCCGTCCTGGTTGATCGCCGAGCCGCGCACGACCGCCAAAACAGTGTGCCCGTTGCGGATGGCGTCCGACTGGCGTTCCAGCATCAGGAGACCGACGCCCTCGCCCCACCCCGTGCCGTCGGCGGCGTCGGCGAAGGATTTGCAGCGGCCATCGAGAGCGAGGCCGCGCTGCTTTGAGAAAGCGACGAAGGAACCCGGCGTCGACATCACGGTCACACCGCCGGCCAGCGCCAGCGAGCACTCACCCGAACGCAGCGCTTGCGCAGCCAAGTGCAGTGCCACCAAGGAAGACGAGCAGGCCGTGTCGACAGTGACCGCAGGGCCTTCGAGGCCGAAGGTGTAGGCGACGCGGCCGGACAGCACACTCTGTGCGGTGCCAGTGCCTTGATAGCCCTCGAAGATGTCGTCGGACACCAAAGTCGAGTAGTCGTTGGACATCACGCCCGCGAAGACACCGGTTTTGGAGCCACGAACCGAAGCCGGGTCGATGCCGGCGCGCTCGAAAGCCTCCCAGGCCGTCTGCAGCAGCAACCGGTGCTGGACGTCCGTGGCGAGCGCCTCGCGCGGGGACATGCCGAAGAAGTCCGGGTCGAAGGACGGGGCGTCGTGCAGGAATCCGCCCTGCATCACGTGAGTCTTTCCCGCCGCGTCCGGGTCCGGGTCGAACAGCCCGTCCAGGTCCCAGCCGCGGTTCGCCGGGAAGCCCGTGACACCGTCGCGTTCCTCGAACACCAGGCGCCACAGGTCTTCCGGCGACGACACGCCACCGGGGTACTGGCAGGCCATGCCGACGATCACGACCGGGTCGTCGGAAACCGCGACAGAAGCCACCTCCGGCACCAAGTCAGTTGCGCCGAACAGCTCGTCCAGCAGGTAGGAGGCCAACGCACCGGCGGTCGGGTAGTCGAAGATCAGCGTCGCGGGCAAGCGGATGCCGGTCGACGCGGTCAGGCGGTTGCGCAGCTCGACGGCGGTCAGCGAGTCGAAGCCGAGGCCCTGGAACGTGCGCGTGCGGTCCACTTCGGACGCACTGCCGTGCCCGAGCACCGCGGCCACCTCGGTCGCGACCAGATCCAGCAGCGACTCCAGTCGGGCGTCCGGCGCCAGCCGCGACAGCGAGGCAACCAGACCGTCGGCGGCAACGGACTGGGCCGCAGCGCGCCGCTTCGGCGTCTTGATCAGGCCGCGCAGCAACGGCGGCGGAGCGCCCTGGGCACGCAGCGCCGGAAGGTCCAACCGCAGCGGCAGCAGGAAAGCGTCGGAACCGGCTGCTCCGGCGTCGAACAACGCGAGACCGTCGGCGACCGAGAGCGGCGGCATGCCGGAGCGGGCGATGCGCTGCATGTCGGCGTCCGACATCGCCGCGGTCATGCCCGAAGTTTGTTCCCAAGCACCCCAGGCCAAAGCGACCGCGTGCTGGCCCGAAGCGCGCCGCACCCGCGCCAGAGCGTCGAGGAAAGCGTTGGCAGCGGCGTAGTTCGCCTGCCCCGCACCACCGAATGTGCCCGCAGCCGAGGAGAACAGCACAAAAGGCACGTCAGGCAGCAACGAGTGCAGGTGCAGAGCCGCGTCGGCCTTCGGACGCAGCACGGTGTCCAGGCGCGAAGGATCAAGCGACTCGACAACACCGTCGTCCAGCACCGCAGCGGTGTGCACGACACCGCCGATGGAGTGCCGCGACAGCAACGACTCCAACGCCGAACGGTCGGAGACGTCACACGCCTCCACGATCACGTCCGCACCCAACTCCTGCAACGCCGACACGTCAGCCGAACCGGTGCGTGAGACCAGCAGCAGCTCGCGAACACCGTGCTCAGCAACGAGGTGCCGGGCCACCAGCTGTCCAAGTCCACCGGTGCCACCGGTGATCAGCACGCGACCGGACCACGACAGCCGCTCGGTGGGCAGAGCGGCCCGAGCCAGCCGAGCCGCCAGCACGACACCATCGCGGATCGCCAGCACCGGCTCGTCGGTCGTCAACGCGTGCAGCACCGCGCCAACCGAAGCCTCGGAAAGATCCAGGTCCACCAGCACAAAACGGCCGGGGTGCTCGGACTGCGCCGACCGCACGAGACCACGCGCGGCAGCAGCGGCGAGGTCATCGCCATCGACCGCGCCGCGAGTCACGAACGCGAGCCGGCCAGAAGGCCGCGACACGAACTCCTGGATCAGCGCCAGCACCCGCGAGCACGTCTCCCGCACATCGGTGCCGACAACAGGCACCAGCGTCAGGTCAGCGTCCGTGAGCTCGGCGACGACCGGCCCCGCGGCCAGAGATAGGACATCCGGCCCGAGCACCGCGACGGTCTGCTCCGCGAACCCGACCGGCAGCTCCACCGGCGCCCACTCGATGCGGAACAGCGAGTCACGTTCAACGGACCCCAGCTCGTCAACGGGAACCGGACGCGTCTGCAAAGCCTCAACGGACGCAACAGGAGCACCGGTCGCATCAGCGACGGCGATCTCCATCGAACCGTCCTCGCCCCGCGACAACCGCACCCGCACCGCCGACGCGCCCGAAGCGTGCAGAGACACGCCCTGCCACGAGAACGGCAACCCGCCCCGGCTGATCGACCCGAGATCACCGAACCCGGCAGCGTGCATGCCTGCGTCCAGCAACGCCGGATGCAGCCCGAAAGCACCACCGTCGACACCTTCAGGCAGCGCGACCTCGGCATGCACGACGCCGTCACCGCCACGCCACACCGCCTGCAGGCCCTGGAAAACCGGCCCGTAGTCGAAGCCCATGTCGGTGAAGCGCTCGTAGGAGCCAGAAACATCTACAGCCTCGGCACCAGCCGGCGGCCACACCGAAGCATCGAACGACACAGCGGAAGCGCCCGAGCCCAGCACACCGGAAGCGTGCTGAAGCCAAGGCGTGTCAACAGCTCCCTCGAGTCGCGAGAAGATCGCGACCGACCGACGTCCGGCAGAGTCCGCCGCACCAACGGAAACCTGCACCTGAACGGCAGCATCCGGCGTCAGCACCAAAGGTGCGGCAAGCGTCAGCTCCTCAACGCGAGAACAACCCACCTCGTCGGCGGCCCGCACGGCAAGCTCCAGGAACGCGGTGCCGGCGAACAGCACCCGCCCCATCACCACGTGATCAGCCAGCCACGGGTGCGTGGCCAACGACAGCCGCGACGTGAACAGATGCCCGGCCGAACCAGCCAGTTCCACCGCCGCACCGAGCAACGGGTGGCCGACCGATCCAAGGCCGGCTCCCCGCACGTCACCCGACGAGGCCAACGGACGTGGCCAGAACCGCTGCCGCTGGAACGCATACGTCGGCAGATCGACCCGAGCAGCGCCGGAGCCCTCGAACAACCGAGCCCAGTCGACCGGAACACCGGACACGTGCAGGCGAGCCAGGCCGGAGACGAACGCGAGCTCTTCGCCCCGGTCCTTGCGCAGCACCGGAACCGCGCCGTCGACCAGCGCCGACAGCACCCCGTCCGGCCCGATCTCGACGAACGTCCGCTCTCCCAGAGCCGTCACGTTGTCGTGGAACCGCACCGCGTCGCGCACGTGCGAAACCCAGTACTCAGGCGATGTCACGTCACCGGAAGCCTGGAACGGGATCGAAGGAGCGTTGAACGTCAGCCCGGAGACAACCGACCGGAACGCGGCGAGCATCGGCTCCATCAGCGGCGAGTGGAACGCGTGCGACACGGAAAGCCGCTTCGTCTTGCGATCCTCGAACCGCGCGGCAACCGCGAGCGCTTCCTCTTCCACACCAGCAACGACAACCGCAGCGGGCCCGTTGACCGCGGCGATCGACACGCCAGCGGTCAAGAACGGCGCGAGCTCGTCTTCGGTCGCCTGCACCGCGATCATCACGCCACCCGCAGGCAGCCCCTGCATGAGCGTCGCCCGCGCGGTGACCAGCGCAGACGCATCCTCAAGCGAAAGCACCCCGGCGACGTGCGCCGCCGCGATCTCACCGATCGAGTGGCCCGCGACGTGCTCCGGCACGATCCCGAACGACTCCATCAGCCGGTACAGAGCCACCTGCAACGCGAACAGGGCGGGCTGCGTGAAGCGAGTCTGGTCCAAAGCTTCGGCGTCCGAGCCCCACATCACCGACCGCAGCGACGGGTCGAGGTGCGAGAGAACCTCGTCGAAAGCGGCAGCGAAGACCGGGAACCGGGCGTGCAGCTCACGGCCCATCCCGAGGCGCTGCGATCCTTGGCCGGAGAAGAGGAACGCGAGCGTGTGCTCCTCCACCGCCACACCGCGCGCCAACTCCGTGCCGTCCGGCAGCACCACCACACGCTGCTCGAACGAAGCACGTGCCGTCGCCAGGGTGAACGCGATGTCCAGCGGCGACAGGGCATCCGCGACTGACTGCAGCCGAACCCGCTGCTCCTCCAGGGCAGCCGGGGTGCGGCCGGACAGAACCCACGGCAGCACACCAGGAGCAGCGACGTCCGCAGCCTCGACCACCAAGGGAGGTGCCTGCTCGAGAATCACGTGCGCGTTCGTGCCGGAAACGCCGAACGCGGACACACCGGCGCGCAACGGCCGGTCGACGGAAGGCCACGGCCGCGCGTCGTGCAGCAGCGACACGTTGCCCTTGGTCCAGTCGACCTGGGTGGACGGCGTGCCGAGGTGCAGGGTCTTGGGCAGCACTCCGTTCTGCAGCGCCATGACGACCTTGATCACACCGGCGACGCCCGCCGCGCCCTGCGGGTGGCCGATGTTCGACTTGACCGACCCGAGGTAGAGCGGTTCGGTGCGGTCCTGGCCGTAGACCGAGAGAATCGCCTGCGCCTCGATGGGATCGCCCAAAGTAGTACCCGTGCCATGCGCTTCCACAGCGTCCACATCGGACGGCGCGAGGCCGCCGTTCTGCAGCGCCTGGCGGATGACGCGCTGCTGTGACGGCCCGTTCGGTGCGGTGAGGCCGTTCGACGCGCCGTCCTGGTTGACGGCGGAACCGCGGACGACGGCGAGGATCTGGTCGCCGGCGCGCTGGGCGTCGGAAAGGCGCTTCAGCACCAGCACACCGACGCCTTCGGACCAGCCGGTGCCGTCCGCGTCGTCGGAGAACGCCTTGCAGCGCCCGTTCCCGGCGAGCCCGCCCTGCGAGGTGAAGGCGGCGAACCCGGCGGGCGTGGTCATGACGGCGACGCCACCGGCCAGCGCGAGGTCGCATTCGCCGCCGCGCAACGCCTGGGCGGCGAGGTGCAGCGCCACGAGTGACGACGAGCAGGCGGTGTCGACGGTGACCGCCGGGCCCTCCAGCCCGAGCAGGTAGGAGATGCGGCCGGACAGCACGGAAGCGGCGAAGGCCGTCGTGGCGTAGAGGCCGACGTCCTCGCCGGAGCGCGAGAGCAGGTCGGCGTAGTCCTGCGAGGTGGTGCCCATGAACACGCCGGTCCGGGTGCCGCGCAACGACTGCGCGTTCACGCCCGCGCGTTCCAGGGCCTCCCAGGCGGTTTCGAGCAGAAGGCGCTGCTGCGGGTCCATCACGACGGCTTCGCGGGGCGAGATGCCGAAGAACCCGGCGTCGAACGACGCCGGGTCTTCGAGGAAGCCGCCTTCGATCGTGGCGGTGTCGAGCTCGGAAACGTCCCATCCGCGATCGGCGGGGAATGCGCCGATCACGTCCCTGCCTTCCGCGACGACCTGCCAGAGGTCCTCCGGCGAGGCCACCCCGCCGGGGTACCGGCACCCGATGCCCACGATCGCGATCGGTTCCACCGCTGCCGCGATCAGCTGCTGGTTCTGCTTGCGCAGCCGGTCGATCTCCTTCAGTGACGACCGCAGAGCCTCGACGTACTGGTTAGCAGAGGTGGTCATCGCGCTTCCTTCTCGGATCGCCCGCTAGTTCATGGCATCCCCGATCGCCAGACGCAGGAGGGCTTCGCCGTCCATGTCGTCGATCGATTCCGCCTCGGCTGCAAGCACAACATCCGGAGCGCTGTTGTTTTCCCCACTCTCCTGGGCAAGTTGCAGGACGAGGTCGAGCAGGCCGGCCCTGCGCAGGCGGCTGACGGGGATCGACGCCAGCGTCTCCCGGATGTGCGCCTCGGGGTCGTCTGCGGCCGCGACCTCGCCGAGCAGCTCCGTGCGGATGAACTGGGCCAGCGCCGCGGGTGTCGGGTAGTCGAACACCAGCGTCGCGGGCAGCGCCACGCCTGTGACCGCCTTGAGGCGGTTGCGCAGGTCGACGGCTGTCACCGAGTCGAAGCCGACGTCGCGGAACGCCCTCGTCGGCCCGAACGCCTCCGCGCTCTCGAAGCCCAGCGTCGCCGCTGCTTCGGTGCGGACGAGGTCGAGCAGCGTGCGTGTCCGTTCCGCCTCGGGCAACGCCAGCAGCCGCTCCTTGAGCCCCGAGTCCGTCGCTTCTGGCTCTTCCAGGGCTTTCTGGACCGACGGGATGCCGATCAGCAGCGGGCTCGGCCTGGACGCGGTGAAGCTCGGCGCGAACTTCTCCCAGTCCATGTTGGTGATCGTCAACGATGTGTGGCCGTCCTCGACCGCCTGCTGCAGCGCGGTGATCGCGAGGTCCGGTTTCATCGTGTGGACGCCGCGGCGGCGCAGCTGTTCGGCGCCTTCCTCGTTCTCCGACGCCATCCCGGAGTCGGCCCAGGCACCCCACGCGATCGAGGTGGCTTTCAGCCCTTGGGACCGGCGGAAGTGCGCGAGGCCGTCGAGGTAGGCGTTGGAGGCGGCGTACGCGGGTTGCGCGCCACTGCCCCAGCTCGCCGCGCCGGACGAGAACAGGATGAACGCGTCCAGCTCGCTCGTCAGCTCGTGCAGCAGCCAGGCACTCGTCATCTTGGCCTTGAGCAGGCGATCCAGCTGGTCGATGCCGAGCTCGTCGGTCGGCGCGTTGCCTTCGACGATGCCGGCCGCGTGCACGACCGCTCGCAGATCGGTGACGCTGTCGATCACCGACTTGAGGCTTTCGCGATCCGACGCGTCGCAGGCCGCGATGGTGACGCGGGCTCCGAACGCTTCGAGTTCTTGACGCAGTTCCTGCGCGCCAGGTGCTTGGTCACCGCGGCGGCTGGTGAGCAGCACGTGCTCGGCGCCACGTCCGGCGACCCAGCGGGCGACGTGGCCACCCAACGCGCCGGTGCCACCGGTGATCAGAACTGTGCCGCGCGGCGTCCACTCGGTGGACTTCGGCGCGCGCTGGGCGGGAACAAGCCTGCGACCGTAGACGCCGGTGTCACGGACCGCCAGCTGGTCCTCGCCGCCGCCGTTGGTGATCGCGGCGACCAGGCCCTGTTCGATCTGGCCGTCGATCGTCTCCGGCAGGTCGACCAGGCCACCCCAGCGGCGCGGCAGGTCCAGCGCGGCGGCCCTGCCGAGGCCCCACAACGCGACCTGCTCCGGGTTGGTGACGTGGTCGGTGGCGCCGGTCGAGATCGCCTGCTTCGTGACGGCCCAGAACGGTGCGGTGCTGCCGACGTCGCCGAGTGCCTGGACGAGCAGGACGTTCAGCGCAAGGCCGAGCGGCGTCGAGGTGAACTCGTCGTGCGGCGTGTTCTCCGTGCCGAGCAACGAGATCACGCCGACCGGTTCGATGCCGATCAGCTCGGTGGCCAGCAGCGCGCGTTCGGCGTTGTTGCTGACCGTGATCCTCACGACGTCGTCGCCGAACGTCTTCAGCACCGCTTCGGTCCACTCGTCGGTCTGCTCGGGGACCGCCGCGAGCCACGTACCGTTGATCCCGGTCGCCTGGACGCCTCGCAGCAGCTGCCACGAGTCGCGGTAACGCCATCCGTCTACTGTGGACTGCTGTTGTTGCCTCGCGCGCCATTCCCTGAGTGCCGGAACGACGTTCTCCGCGTCCACGCCGAGCGCTTCCGTGAGGTCGCCGTTCTCGACGAGCTGCCAGAACGCGCTGTCCTCGGCGGTTTCCGTCTTGGCGCTCGCCTTCGGCCAGAACCTGCTGCGGCTGAACGGGTACGTCGGCAGGTCGATCTTCTTCCCGCCTGGGTATCGCCACTGGACGTCGAGACCCGCGACCCATGCCTCGGCGAGGCTCACGGTGAACCTTCGGCTGTTGCCCTGGTCGCGCCTGAGCGAGCCGACCGTGACCAGCTCCGCGCCGTCCGCGTCGGCCGTGGCCTGCGCGGACATCGTGAGCACCGGGTGCGGGCTCGACTCGACGAACACCCGGTAGCCGTCCTCGATCAGCTTCCGCGTGACGGCGACGAACTCGATGGGCCTGCGCGCGTTCTCGTACCAGTAATCGGCGTCGAGGGTCGCGGTGTCGATGCGCTCGCCCTTGACCGTCGAGTAGAACGCGATGTCGCTCGACCGCGGCGTGATCGTGCCGAGCAGGTCCATGAGCTTTTCGCGCAGTGGCTCGACCTGCGGCCCGTGCGAGGCGACCGTGCTTGCCACCACCCTCGCCCGGATCTCCCTGGCCTGGCACAGTTCCACGAACTCGTTGAGCTCCTGCAGCGCGCCGGCGACCGTGCACGCGTTGGGACTGTTGATACCTGCGATGGACAACACCGGCCACTGCTCGATCAGCTTGCGCGTCTCCTCGACCGGGAGTGCTACTGAGGCGACCGCACCGTTGCCGACGAGTTCGTCCGCGAACAGCTGGGACCGCAGGACCACGATCTTGGCCGCTTCGTCGAGGCTGAGCGCCCCGGCGATGTAGGCGGCGGCGATCTCCCCCTGGGAGTGGCCGACGACCGCGGCCGGCTCGACGCCGTTCTGTCGCCACGTCTCGGCCAGCGACACCATCACCGCGAACAGCGTCGGCTGCAGGATCTCGATGCGTTCCAACAGCTCGGCCTCGCCCCGCAGGACATCGACGACCGACCAGTCGACGAGCTTGCCGATCGCCTCTTCGCACTCCGCCATGCTTCGCGCGAACGTCTCGTCCTCGTCCAGCAGTTCGACCGCCATGCCGTGCCACTGGCTTCCCTGGCCGGGGAAGATGAACACCGGCGCACTCTCTTGCGCCACACCCTGGACCACTTCGTCCCCGATGAGCACCGCACGGTGATCGAACACCGACCGCGTCGTCAACAACGAGAACCCGATGTCCTCCGCCTTGCCTTCGAGCGCGCGCACCTGCTCGATGCGAGCCTTCAGCGAGGCCGGCGACTTCGCCGACACCACCAACGGAATCGATCCCGCCTGGGCCCCCCGGGGGGAGACCGAGGTCCCCACTCCAATCGTCGCATCCGGCACCGACGATCCAGCGTTGCGAAGATCCACAACGGCCGAGTTGTCCACAGTCGCTGAGTTGTCCACAGATTCCGCAGCGGCGCCCTGGCCAGGCGTTTCAGTGAGTACGCTGGAAACCGGGGGGACCCCCGCGCGCGAGACGGCCGATGGCGGCGCCTCTTCGAGGATCATGTGCGCGTTGGTGCCCGAGATGCCGAACGCCGAGACGCCCGCCCGGCGCGCGTGGCCGTTCGGCGACCACTCACGGGCCGATGTCAGCAGCTCGACCGTGCCCGCCGACCAGTCGATGTGCGAAGAAGGCGCGGCGACGTGCAGCGTCTGCGGGAGCACGCCGTGCTGCAGTGCCAGCACCATCTTGATCACGCCCGCGACACCCGCGGCCGCCTGCGTGTGGCCGATGTTCGACTTCACCGAACCCAGCCACAGCGGCGATGACCGGTCCGCGCCGTAGGTGTTGATCAGGGCTTGAGCCTCGATCGGGTCACCCAGCGCCGTACCCGTGCCGTGTGCCTCGACGGCGTCGACATCGCCAACGGACAGACCGGCGTTCGCGAGAGCAGCACGGATCACCCGCTGCTGCGAGGGGCCGTTCGGCGCGGTCAGGCCGTTGGAAGCGCCGTCCTGGTTGACCGCCGAGCCGCGAATCACCGCCAGCACCTGGTGGCCGTTGCGCACCGCGTCGGACAGCCGTTCCATCACGACCATGCCGACGCCCTCGGACCAGCCCGCGCCGTCGGCGTCGTCGGAGAACGCCTTCGACCGGCCGTTAGCCGCCAGCGCACCCTGCCGGGTGAGCTCGGCGAACGCGTAGGGCGTGGTCATGATCGTCGCGCCGCCGGATACGGCGAGCGAGCACTCACCGCCGCGCAGCGCCTGCACCGCGAGATGCATCGCCACAAGAGAGGCGGAACACGCTGTGTCGACGGTGACCGCGGGGCCCTCGAAGCCGAAGGTGTACGACAGGCGACCGGAGATGACCGAGGCCGCGAGACCCGTGGCCGCGTGTCCTTCCGTGTCTTCCGCCGACGACGTCAGCAGCGTTGCGTAGTCCTGGCCGTTGGTGCCGACAAACACACCGGTCTGCGAACCGCGCAACGAGAGGGGGTCGACGCCAACGCGCTCAAAAGCTTCCCACGTCGTCTCGAGGAGGAACCGCTGCTGCGGGTCCATTGCGAGAGCCTCACGCGGCGAGATCCCGAAGAACGCCGGGTCGAAGTCCGCGGTCCCGGCCAGGAAGCCGGCTTCGCGGGTGATCGACGTCGACAGCACCGACTCCACGTCCCAGTCGCGGTCGACCGGGAACGCGCCCATGCCGTCACGTCCGTCGAGCAGCAGCTGCCACAGCTCCTCAGGCGTGTTCACCTCACCGGGGAAGCGGCACGCCATACCGACGATGGCGATCGGTTCGTCGTTGCGCGCGACGACGGTGTCCGACGACTGAGCCGCACCACCGCGCAGATGGTCGGCAAGGCGGCGTGGCGTCGGGTAGTCGTAGATCAGCGAGGCGGGCAGCGTCTGACCGGTCGCCGCCGACAGCTGGTTGCGCAGCTCGACCGCGGTCAGCGAGTCGAACCCGAGGTCGCGGAACTCCTTGTCCACGCCCACCGCGTGCGGTCCGGCGTAACCGAGCACCGACGCGACGGCCGTCCGCACGGCCTCCAGCACGTCACCACCGAAAACAACCTTCTTACGCGCCTTGGGCTTCGCCGGCAGAATCGCGACACCAACAGTCGGCGCCTCCTCCGCGACCGCACGCCACATCGACTCCACTGCCAGGTCCGGCCGCATCGTGATCGCGCTCAGGTCCGCACCGACACCGTCGGCCATGCCGGAACCGGCCCACGCACCCCACGCGATCGACGTGGCGGGTAGCCCGGCGGTTCGTCGGTCTCGCGCGATCGCGTCGAGCACGGCGTTCGCGGCCGCGTAGTTCGCCTGGCCGGGATTCCCGAGCGCACCGGCGACCGACGAGAACAGCACGAAGGCGTCCAGTTCCAGCGAGCGCGTCAACTCGTCGAGCACCAACGCAGACAAAACCTTCGAGCGGAACACGTCCGCGAACCGTTCCGGCGCAAGACTTTCCAGCACGCCGTCACTCAGCACGCCAGCCGTGTGCACGATGGCGTTCGGCGAATACGTGCTCAGCAGCTCGGAAACCGCCGCCCGGTCCGCAACGTCGCACGCCACGATCTCCGCGCCGAGCTCGTCGCGCAGCTCAACTGCACCTGGCGCACCGAGCCCGCGCCGGCTGACCAGCACGATCTTGTCGACGCCACGTTCCTTCAGGTCGCGGGCGACGTGCGTGCCGAGCGCCCCCGTGCCGCCGGTCACGATGACGGTGCCAGCAGGCTCCCACATCGCCTCAGTCGGCTCGGCAGCGTTGTAACGTCGCGCGAACACTCCGTCCGCCCGGATCTCAACCTCGACCTCATCGCCGACGAGCACCGCAGCGAGCTGAGCGACGTCGCCAGTGACGTCGACCAAACCGCCCCACTGCGCGGGCAGCTCCAGCCCCGCCACCCGGCCGAGACCCCAGACCGCGCTCTGCGTCGCACTGGTCGCCGCGCCGCGCGTCACCGCCCATACGGGGGCACTGACACCCTTGCGCGCCAACGACTGGATCAGCTCCATCGTCGCGATCACGCCACGCGGCACGCCGTTCTCATCAACAGCACCGTCCAACGCCAGCAGTGACACGATCCCGTCGAACGGGCCCTCCGGAACCTCCTGCACCACGGTGCCGCTGACCGCCGCCGCAACCTCGCGAGCAAAGTCGTCCTCCGCGCCGAGAACCAGCCAGGTACCCGAAACCGAGCCGCGCGGCGTGATCCGTTCCCACGACTCACGATGGCGCCACGAGTCCACAGAGGACCTTGCTCGGTCGACCGGCGCGACGTCAAGCACAGTCGGCCAGTAGCGCTCGTGCTGGAACGCGTACGTCGGCAGGTCCACCCGCCGCGCTCCCGTGCCCTCGAACAGTGAGCTCCAGTCCACGGTCGCGCCACTGACGTGCAGGCGAGCGAGCCCAGCGACGAACGTCTGCTCCTCACCACGGTCCTTGCGCTGCAACGGGATACCGCTGACCATCGCCGACAGCACGCCATCGGGTCCGATCTCCAGGAACGTGCTGCCGTCGAGCGTCCGCATCGTGTCGTGGAATCGCACGGTGTCGCGGACATGCCGGACCCAGTGCTCGGGCGAAGTAACGTCACCGTGCACCACGAGCGGGATCTCCGGAGCGTTGAACGTCAGTCCGGAGATGGCCGAGCGGAAGTCGGCCAGCATCGGGTCCATCAGCGGCGAGTGGAAGGCATGCGACACCGCAAGCCGTTTCGTCCGACGGCCCTCAAACGAGGCGGCGATCGCGAGGACTTCCTCCTCGACCCCGGCGACGACCACCGCGTTCGGCCCGTTGACCGCTGCGATCGACACACCAGGCGTGAGCGTGATCTCGTCCTCGCTCGCCTCGATCGCGATCATCGCGCCACCAGTGGGCAACGCCTGCATCAGCGAGGCCCGCGTGGAGATCAGCGTGCACGCGTCTTCGAGGCTGAACACGCCCGCGACATGCGCGGCCGCGATCTCGCCGATCGAGTGACCGGCGAGCCGATCGGCCTTGATCCCGAACGACTCCGCGAGCCGGTAGAGCGCCACTTCCAGCGCGAAGATCGCGGGCTGCGCATTGCCGGTCTGGTTCAACGACTCCGCGTCGTCGCCCCACATGATCGACCGCAACGACGGGTCGAGGTGCGCGAGCACCGCGTCGAAAGCGTCCGCGAACACCGGGAACCGCTCGTACAACTCCCGGCCCATGCCGAGCCGCTGCGAGCCCTGCCCGGTGAACAGCAGCGCCAGGTCGCGCTCGGCCACCTCTCCCCTGGCGATCTCGACGCCGTCGACGAGCACCACCCGGTGCTCGAACGAGCTGCGCGACACCGCCAGCGAGTAGGCGAGGTCGAGCTGCGAGGCATCCACCGAGCCAAGGCGCGCAAGCTGATCAGCCAGCGCCTCCTCGGACCGGCCAGACACCACCAGCGGCGCTACCGAGGCGCTGACCGTCACCTCAGGAACCGCCGCCGCGAACTCCGGCGCCTCCTCGATGATCACGTGTGCGTTCGTGCCGGAGACACCGAACGACGAGACGCCGGCCCGGCGCGGGTGGCCGTTGCCGGCCCAGTCACGACGTTCGGTGAGCAGCTCGACGTTGCCGGTCTGCCACTCCACATTGGACGACGGTGCGTCGACGTGCAGCGTCTGCGGCAGCACACCGTGGCGCAACGCCATGATCATCTTGATCACGCCCGCGACACCACCGGCCGACTGCGGGTGGCCGAGGTTCGACTTGATGGAGCCGAGCAGCAGCGGCGTTTCCCGGTTCTGCCCGTACGTGGCAAGCACGGCCTGCGCCTCGATCGGGTCGCCCAGCGTCGTGCCCGTGCCGTGCGCTTCGACCGCGTCCACCTCGGACGGATGCAGCCCGGCGGTGGCCAGCGCCTGCCGGATAACGCGTTGCTGCGACGGACCGTTCGGCGCGGTCAGCCCGTTGGAGGCGCCGTCCTGGTTGATCGCGGAGCCGCGCAGCACGGCGAGCACCTCATGACCGTGTTTCCGCGCATCGGAGAGTCGTTCCAGCAGCACCACGCCGGCGCCCTCGGACCAGCCAGTGCCGTCGGCGGCTTCGGCGAAGGCCTTGCAGCGGCCGTCCGGTGCGAGCCCGCCGGCCGCCGTGAAGGCGGAGTATGCGTTCGGTGTGGTCATGACCGCGACACCACCGGCCAGCGCGAGGTCGCACTCACCGTTGCGCAGAGCCTGCGCGGCCCAGTGCATGGCAACGAGCGACGACGAACAGGCGGTGTCGATCGTGACCGCGGGGCCTTCGAGTCCGAGCAGGTAGGAGATGCGGCCGGACAGGACTGACGCCGAGAACGCCGTCGTCGCGTAGGGGCCGGTCTCCTCCAGCGACCGGTTAAGCAGCGACTCGTAGTCCTGCCCGGTCGTGCCGACGAAGACGCCGGTCAGGCTGCCCTGCAAGGAGGTCGGGTCGATGCCTGCGCGTTCCAAGGCCTCCCAGGAGGTTTCCAGGAGCAGGCGCTGCTGCGGGTCCATCACGACCGCTTCGCGCGGCGAGATGCCGAAGAAGCCCGCGTCGAAGTCGGCGACGGCGTCGAGGAAGCCGCCCTCGAACGTGGAGCTGGCGAGCCGGTCCAGGTCCCAGCCGCGGTCGGTCGGGAACCGGGAGATCACGTCGCGGCCCTCGAACACCAGGTCCCACAGCGCTTCCGGCGTGGTGACGCCACCGGGGTAGCGGCAGCCGATGCCGACGATCGCGATCGGGTCGTCCGTGACCTGGGTGGCCGCGCGGACCTCGATCTGTTGTGTGCCACCGAACAGCTCGTCTCGCAGGTGCTGTGAGAGCGTCGTCGCGGTCGGGTAGTCGAACACGAGCGTCGCGGGCAGTGCGAGGCCGGTCGCGGTCTTGAGGCGGTTGCGCATCTCGACCGCGGTGACCGAGTCGAAACCGAGCTCGCGGAACGCCCTGCCGACCGGGACCTGGTCGCTTTCCGCGTAACCCAACGTCTTCGCTGCCTCTGCTCGGACCAGGTCGAGCAGCGCGCGGTCTCGTTCGGCTTCACTCAGCTTGGCCAGCCGCTGCTTGAGCTCCGACTCCTCAACGGGTTCCTCGGCGAGGGCGGCGCGTACTTCGGGAATGCCGGTGAGCAGCGGGCTCGGGCGTTCGGCGGTGAAGCTGGGCGCGAACTTGGCCCAGTCGATGTTGGTGACGGTGAGCTGGGTCTGGTCGTCGGCGACGGCCTGGCGCAGCACCCTCATCGCGAGCTCGGGCGGCATCGAGCCGATGCCGATCCGTTGCAGCGCCTCGTACATGCCGTGGTCGGCCGCCATGCCGGCGTCTGCCCACGCACCCCACGCGATCGACGTCGCCTTGAGACCCTGCGACCGGCGCAGGTGGGCGAGGCCGTCGAGGTAGGCGTTGGCCGCGCCGTACGCGGGCTGGCCGCCGCTGCCCCAGCTCGCCGCACCGGACGAGAACAGGATGAAACGCGCTTCCGGCGCCAGTTCGTGCAGGTGCTTCGCCGCGGTGATCTTCGTGTCGAGCAACGCGGTGATGTCCTCGTAGCGGAGCTCGTCGATCGGGGCGTCGCCAGTGCCGATGCCCGCCGCGTGGACGACCGTCGAGAGGTCGTCGATGCTCGCGAGCAGGTTTGCCAGCGCTTCCCGGTCTGCTGCGTCGCAGGCCGCGATCGTCACGCGCGTGGTGCTTTCCAGCTCTGCCTTGAGTTCTCGAGCGCCAGGGGCGTCGAGGCCGCGTCGGCTGGTGAGCACCAGGTGCTCGGCGCCGGCCTCGGCCATCCAGCGCGCCACGTGGCCGCCCAGCGCACCGGTGCCGCCGGTGATCAGCACCGTGCCAGACGCCTGGAAATCAGGGCTGTGGTGGGCGTTCGTGCGGACGAGACGGCGGGCGAACACGCCGTTGTCCCTGATCGCGACCTGGTCCTCGGTGCCGGTCAACGCAGCTGCGAACCGTTGCGCGGCTTTGGCGTCCAGCGTCTCGGGCAGGTCGATCAGGCCGCCCCAGCGACGCGGCAGGTCGAGCGCGGCGACGCGGCCGAGCCCCCAGATCGCGGTCCGGTCCGGGTCCACGGTCTCGGTGCCGATCGCGACGGCCTGGCGTGTGACGGCCCAGATCGGCGCGCTGACTCCGGCTTCGGCGAGTGCTTGGACCAGGGTGATCGTCGCTTGCAGGCCGGTCATCGCGATGACGCCGTCGATCGTCTCCGGCAGTCGTGCGATGAGGTCTTCCCGGCTGATCTGCTCGTCGACGTCGATGTGCACGGCGTTCAGCGCGTCGATCACGTCTTGGGCTTCGGTGCCGGACGTGACGACGAGCCACGTGCCGGTGGCCGTTCCCGTGACGATGACCGGGGTCCACTGGTCGCGGTAGCGCCAGGTGTCCATTGTGGATTCGGACTTGCGCCGGTTGCGCCACTGCGCGAGCGTTTGCGCGACACCTTGCTCGACGCCGAAGTCCTCGAGACCGCCGTTGTCGACGAGCTCCCAGAACTCGGCGTCGACCGGGTCGGAGGTGTCCTTGACCAGCGGTTCCGGCCAGAACCTCTGCCGGTCGAACGGATACGTCGGCAGCACTACCTTCTTGGCGTTGGGGTACCGCCACTGGACGCCGGGCCCCGCGACCCACGCCTCGGCGAGCGAGGTGGTGAACCGCTGCTTGTCGCCCTGGTCGCGGCGCAGCGAGCCGATCGCGACGATCTCGGTGTTGATCGCTTCCGCCGTCTGCTGCGCGGGCAGCATCAGCACCGGGTGCGCACTGTTTTCGATCAGCACGCGGTGGCCGTCTTGGACAAGCCTCTCGACGACCTTGGCGAAGCTGACGGGCTGACGGGCGTTCTGGAACCAGTACTCGGCGTCCAGGTTGACGGTGTCGATGCGCTCGGCCGTGACGGTCGAGTAGAACGGCACGCTGCTGGTCTGCGGCGTGATGTCGTGGAACAGCTCCAGGATCTGGTCGCGGAGCCGGTCGACCTGCGCGCAGTGCGAGGCGACCGTGCTGCCGATCACGCGGGCTCGGATGTCCTTGGCGACGCAGCTCTCCACGAACTTCTCGAGCTCGGGGATCGCGCCGGCGACCGTGCAGGCGTGCGGGCTGTTGACGCCCGCGATCGCCAGCTCTTCCGGCAGCAACTTCTCGACTTCGTGTGCCGGCAGGGCGATGCTGGCGACCGCGCCGTTGCCGACGAGCTCGTCCGCGAACAGCTGCGACCGCTTCACCACGATCTGCGCGGCCTGGTCGAGGCTGAGCGCACCGGCGATGTAAGCGGCCGCGATCTCCCCTTGCGAGTGGCCGACGACCGCCGCGGGCTCCACCCCGTTGGCGCGCCACGTCTGGGCGAGCGAGATCATGATCGCGAACAGCGCGGGCTGCAGGATCTCGATGCGTTCGAGAAGTTCGGCGTCGCCGCGCAGCACCTCGATGACCGACCAGCCGGTCTGGTCCGCGATCGCCCGGTCCGCCTCGGCCATCCACCGCGCGAACGTCTCGTCCTCGTCGAGCAGCGCGACCGCCATGCCGGGCCACTGACTGCCCTGGCCGGGGAACACGAACACCGGCCCCGGTCCGTCCGCCACCGCGCCTTCGACGACCTCGTCGCCGATGATCACCGCCCGGTGCTCGAACCTGCTCCGCCCGGCCAGCGAGAACCCGACGTCGATCGGCTCCGCGCCGTCCGCCACCAGCGCCTTGATCCGCTCGACCTGGGCCCGCAGCGCCCCCGCCGACTTGGCCGACACCGCCAACGGCATCGCCCCAGCCGACACCGCCCCGACCTGCGGAATCGATCCCGATTGGCCGACCCCCAGGGGGGAGCCACCCCCCATCCCCATCATCTCAGGCAGGTCCGACAATTCCGGGGCCTCGAGGATGACGTGCGCGTTCGTGCCCGAGATGCCGAACGACGACACACCGGCGCGACGCGGCCGGGACACCTGAGGCCAGTCACGCGACGACGTGAGCAGCTCGACGGCACCCGCGTCCCACTCGATGTGCGAAGAGGGCGCGGACACGTGCAGCGTCTGCGGCAGCACGCCGTGCTGCAGCGCCATGATCATCTTGATTACGCCGGCGACACCGGCCGCCGACTGGGTGTGGCCGATGTTCGACTTGATCGAGCCCAGGTAGAGCGGCTCGGCGCGGTCCTGCCCGTACACCGCGAGCAGCGCCTGCGCCTCGATCGGGTCACCCAGCGACGTGCCCGTGCCGTGGGCTTCGACGGCGTCGACGTCAGCCGCGGAAAGGCCCGCCGATGCCAAAGCGGCACGGATCACCCGTTGCTGCGAAGGACCGTTCGGCGCGGTCAGGCCGTTGGAGGCACCGTCCTGGTTGACGGCCGTGCCCTTCAGGACCGCGAGGATGTTGTGGCCGTGCCGCACGGCGTCCGACTGCCGCTCCAGCACGAGCAGACCGACGCCCTCGGAGAACCCGGTGCCGTCCGCGCCCTCGGAGAACGCCTTGCACCGCCCGTCCGAGGAAACGCCGCGCTGCCGGGAGATCTCGACGTACGTCGCGGGCGTCGACATCACCGCGACACCACCGGCGAGCGCCAGCGACGACTCCCCCGTCCGCAGCGACTGCACGGCGAGGTGCATTGCCACCAAAGAAGAAGAGCACGCGGTGTCGATCGTGACGGCCGGGCCTTCGAGACCGAGCACATAGGACACTCGGCCGGACGCGACCGACGGCGACGATCCGGTGCCGTGGTGGCCCTCGAACTCACCGCCGAGCAGCTGCGCGTAGTCGTTGTACATGACGCCGGCGAACACACCGGTCGCGCTGCCCCGCAACGAGACCGGGTCGATCCCGGCACGTTCGAACGCCTCCCACGCCGTCTCCAGCAGCAGGCGCTGCTGCGAGTCGGTGGCCAGCGCCTCCCGCGGCGACATCCCGAAGAACGCCGGGTCGAAGTCGCCCGCGTCGTGCAGGAAGCCGCCGAGCCGCGTGGCCGAGGTGCCGATGTCGTTGCCGGAGAACAAGGTGTCGAGGTCCCAGCCGCGGTCGGACGGGAACTCGGAGATCGCGTCCGTGCCGTCGAGCACCAGCTGCCACAGTTCCTCGGGTGTCGACACCCCGCCGGGGAACCTGCACGCCATGCCCACGACAACGATCGGGTCGTCGTCCGAAACCGTCCGCGTCGCAACAACCGCGCCGCCGTCCGCGCCGAACAGCTCGTCGCGCAGGAACGTCGCCAGCACGTGCGCCGTCGGGTAGTCGAACACCAACGTAGCGGGCAGCCGCAGCCCGGTCACCGCCGTGAGACGGTTGCGCAGGTCGACGGCGGTCAACGAGTCGAAGCCTAGGTCGCGGAACGCCCGCCCGGCGTCGAAGCTCTCCAACGCCAGCACCGCGCTGACCTGCGCGCGGATCAGCTCAAGCAGCGCGTCGAGGCGTTCGGCGGCCCCCAACGGACGCAGCTTCGCAGCCAGGCCGGTCGCCGCGTCCGATCCGGCGACCGTGCGGCGCGCGCGAGTCCGGATCAGGCCGCGCAGCAACGGAGGAACGTCGCCCTGCGCTCGCAACGTCGCCAGGTCCAGGCGCGCGGGCAGCAGCACCGCTTCGCCGCTCGCAACCGCCGCGTCGAACAGCGCGGTGCCCTGCGCCGGGGTGATCGGCGGCATTCCAGCCCGCACCAGGCGTTCCCGGTCGGCATCGGTCAGCGAACCGGTGAGGCCGACCGTGGCCTCCCAGGTGCCCCAGGCCAGCGACACGGTGTTCGGCCGGTGCTGGGCGAGCGCGTCGAGGAACGCGTTGGCCGCGGCGTAGTTGCCCTGGCCCGCGCCGCCGAGAATGCCCGCAGCAGACGAGAACAGCACGATCCTGGCGTCCGGCAACAGTTCGTGCAGGTGCCATGCCGCGTCGACCTTGGGTCGCAGCACAGTGTCGAACTGCTCGGGCGTCAGCGACTCGATCACGCCGTCGTCCAGCACGCCGGCCGTGTGCACAACGGACTTCACAGCGTGCTTCTTCAGCAGCCGCTGCACCGCTTTGCGGTCACTGACGTCGCACTTGACGACCTTGACGGTCGCGTCCACCTGCCAGTCCGGCTTCTTGCCGCTCCGGCTGGCGATGATCAGTTCCGTAACGCCGCGCGCTGCCACGAGGTGCTGCGCGATCACGCCACCGAGTCCACCGCCGCCGGTGATCAGGACCGGGCTTTCCCAGACGATCTCCTGCGCCGCTGCGACACGGCTCAGGCGCGGCGCCTGCAGCTGTCCTTGCCTGATGCGCAGCTGCGGTTCGTCCGCGGCAAGCGCTTGCGGCAGAACGGCGTCGTCGTCGATGTCGACCAGCACGAACCGGCCGGGATGCTCGGACTGCGCCGACCGCACCAGCCCCCACACCGCCTGACCGGCGAGATCTCCTTCGCGCGTCACGAAAGCCAGCCGCTCAGCGCGTTCGCCGGAGATCCACTCCTGGAGCTTGGCGAGCACCCGTGACGTCAGCGTCCGCGTCGATTCGATGACGTTGCCGTCGCCGACGACGTGCTCGACGACCACGTTTTCCGCTGCTTCAGCAGGCAACGCGACCGGCGTCCACTCGACCCGGAACAGCGAGTCGCGATCGATCTCGTTCTGCGGCAACGCAACAGGCCGCACGACGAGCGACTCGACCGTCGCGACCGGCTGTCCGGCCGTGTCGGCGAGCGCTATCTCCATCGCGTCGCCGTTGGACCGCAACCGAACCCGCAGCTCCGTCGCACCGGTGGCATGCAGCGACACGCCTTCCCACGAGAACGGCAGTCCAGCGCCGTCCTTCGCGAGCAATGCGGCGTGCAGCGCTGAGTCCAGCAACGCCGGGTGCAACCCGAACCCCGTCGTGTCCTCGGACGTGACGACCTCGGCGTACACGTCGTCGCCGTCCCGCCACACCGCACGCAGTCCCTGGAACGCGGGCCCGTACTCGAAGCCCATGTCCGCGAACCGTTCGTAAGCCCCTTCAACGTCAACGCTTTCCGCGTTCGGCGGCCACGTCGTCGCGTCGAAGTCACTGTCTACACTGCCTGCAGACAGACTTCCAGAAGCGTGCTCGACCCACGGTGCGTCGTCCTCGGTGCGCGAGTAGATCACGAACCGGCGCCCGCTGGAGTCCTCACCTCGGACCACGACCTGCAGCTGCACCGAGCCGGCGAGCACGAGCGGCGCGGAGATCGTGAGCTCGTCCAGCTTCTCGCAGCCGATCTCGTCCCCGGCCCTGACCGCCAGCTCGACGAACGCCGTGCCGGGCAACAGAGCTGTGCTGCTGACCGCGTGATCCGCCAGCCACGGGTGCGAGCGCGCCGACAACCTCGACGTGAACAGCACGTCCTCGCTGCCCGCGACACTGACCGCCGCACCGAGCAGCGGATGCTCCACCGCGCTGAGTCCCAGCCCGGACGGGTCACCGGAGCGAACCCGCCGCGCCGGCCAGAACCGCTGCCGTTGGAAGGCGTACGTCGGCAGGTCGATCAGCTTGCCACCAGGAAAGTCCCAGGTGACGTCCAGCCCGCTGACATGGGCCTGCGCCAGTGCCTTGAGCAGCTGCTCGGGTCCGCCCTCGTTGCGCCTGAGGGTCCCGAGCACGACCGCGTCGTGGTCACCCGCGGTCTGCTCGACACCGATCGTCAGCACCGGGTGCGCGCTCGGCTCGACGAAGAACCGGAAACCGTCGCGCAGCAAGGCGTTCGTGGCTTTCTCGAACTCGACCGTCTGCCTCAGGTTGGTGAACCAGTAGCCGGCGTCCATGATCGCGGTGTCGATCGGCTCGCCGGTCACCGTGGAGTACAGCGGGATCGTGCTGGTGCGGGGTTCGATTCCGGTGAGGTCGTTGAGCACCCGCTCGCGAATCGCCTCGACCTGTGGCGTGTGCGACGCGTAGTCCACCGCGATCATCCGGGCCCGGACTTCGCGTTCGACGCACTCGGCCACGATCTCCGCGAGCGCCTCGACCTCACCGGCGACCACCGTCGACCGCGGCCCGTTGACCGCCGCGACCGCCACCCGTTCCCCGTAACGCGCGATCAGCGGCCGCACCTCGTCGACGGGCAACGACACCGACAACATGCCACCACGCCGCGACAACGCCTCATCAACAGCCTGCGACCGCAACGCCACCACACGTGCCGCGTCCTGCAGGCTCAACGCCCCGGCAACGGCCGCCGCCGCGATCTCACCCTGCGAGTGCCCGACAACCGCCTGCGGCTCAACGCCATACGAGCGCCACACCTCGGCCAACGACACCATGACCGCCCACAACACCGGCTGCACGACGTCGACCTGATCCAGCGGCAACTCTTCGCTGAGCACCTCGACCAGCGACCAGCTCACGTACGGCCGCAACGCCTCGTCGCACTCCGCGATCCGGCGCGCGAACACCTCGTTGCTCGCCAGCAGCTCACGTCCCATGCCGACCCACTGCGAGCCCTGGCCGGGGAACACGAACACGGCCTTGCCCGCAGTCGCGACCTGCCCGGTGACCACCTCGTCCCCGATGACCACCGCCCGATGATCAAAGCTCGCCCGCGCCGCCAACGTGAACCCGACATCAACCGCGTCAGCCTCAACCGCCCTGACCCGCTCGACCTGAGCTTCCAACGCCTCCGCCGACTTGGCCGACACCAGCCACGGCGTCGGAATCGATCCCGACTGGGGGCCCCGGGGGGAGACCGAGGTCCCCACTCCAATCATCTCACCCGGCACCGACGAATCCGGGCCGCGGAGACCGACCACGGCCGAGCTGTCCACAGGCGTCGAGTTGTCCACAGAAAACGGGGTGGGGGTTGCGGCCTCGAGGATGAGGTGGGAGTTGGTGCCGGAGACGCCGAACGACGAGACGCCAGCGCGGCGTGGACGATCCACGGAAGGCCAGGAGCGCGTGGAGGTGAGCAGCTCGACAGCGCCGGTCTCCCAGTCGACGTGCGAGGACGGCGACGTGATGTGCAGCGTGCGCGGCAACACGCCGTGCTGCAGCGCCTGCACCATCTTGATCACCGACGCGACACCCGCGGCGGCCTGGGAGTGGCCGATGTTCGACTTGATGGAGCCGAGCAGCAATGGCGTGGAGCGGTCCTGGCCATAGGTGGCCAACAAAGCCTGCGCCTCGATCGGGTCGCCCAGCGGGGTGCCGGTGCCGTGCGCCTCGACGGCGTCGACATCGGCGACCGACAGCCCGGCCGAGGCCAGCGCCGCGCGGATCACCCGTTGCTGCGACGGGCCGTTGGGCGCGGTCAGGCCGTTCGAAGCGCCGTCCTGGTTGACCGCCGAGCCGCGGATGACCGCGAGGATGCGGTGGCCGTTGCGCAAAGCGTCCGACTGGCGTTCCAGCACCACCTGGCCGATGCCCTCGGCCCAGCCGACGCCGTCCGCGGAGTCGGAGAACGCCTTGGAGCGTCCGTCTTCGGAAACACCGCGTTGCCGGGAGAACTCGATGAACGTCGACGGCGTCGACATCACCGTCACACCACCGGCGAGCGCGAGCGAGCACTCCCCCGACCGCAGCGACTGGATCGCCCAGTGCATCGCCACGAGCGACGACGAGCACGCCGTGTCGACCGTGACCGCGGGCCCCTCGAAGCCGAACACGTAGGACACGCGGCCCGACGCAACGCTGCCCGCGCTGCCCTGCCCCTGGTGCCCTTCCATGTCGCCGCCACCGACGACGGACTGGTAGTCGTTGTACATCAAGCCGGTGAACACACCGGTCGCGCTGCCCCGCAACGAGGTCGGGTCGATGCCCGCGCGTTCGAGGGCTTCCCAGGCGGTCTCCAGCAGCAGGCGCTGCTGGGTGTCGGTCGCCAGCGCCTCCCGCGGCGACATCCCGAAGAACGACGGATCGAACTCGGCCGCGTCGTGCAGGAAGCCACCGGACCGCGTGTAGGAGGTGCCGATGTGGTCCGGATCCGGGTGGTAGAGGCCTTCGAGGTCCCAGCCGCGGTCGGCCGGGAACCCGGTCACCGCGTCGACCTCGTCGATCACTAGCCGCCACAGCTCTTCCGGCGTCGTGACACCGCCAGGGTAACGGCACGCCATGCCGACGATGACGATCGGATCATCCGAAGTGGACACCAACGCGGGCAACGACTCCACCGGCGAGACCGCACCTAGCAGTTCGTCGCGCAGATAGGACGCCAGCGCGCCGGACGTCGGATAGTCGAAGATCAACGTCGCGGGCAGGCGGATACCGGTCGACGCGGTCAGCCGGTTGCGCAGCTCGACGGCGGTCAGCGAGTCGAACCCGAGGTCGCGGAACTGCTGCGCCGGATCAACGGCATGCGCGCCACCGTGGCCCAGGACGCCCGCCACTTCGGCGCGAACGACCTCGAGCAACGCCTCCAGCCGGTCGGCTTCGGACAACGCCGACAGCCTCGACACCAACGTGACCGCGGTGTCGGAACCCGCGACGGAACGCTTCGAGCGCGTCCGCACCAAGCCGCGCAGCAGCGGAGCCACGTCACCCTTGGCCCGCAGCACAGCGAGGTCGAGCCGGGCCGGCACCAAGGCACCTTCGTGCGCGATGGCCGCGTCGAACAGCTCAACGCCCTGCTCCACCGAGATCGGCGGCATGCCGGCGCGTCGCATGCGTTCGACGTCCACTTCGGACAGATGCCCGGCCATGCCGCCTTCCCAGGCGCCCCAGGCCAGCGACACCGTGTTCGGCCGGTGCTCTGCGAGGGCGTCGAGGAACGCGTTGGCGGCCGCGTAGTTGCCCTGGCCCGCGCTGCCGAGCGTGCCGGCCACCGACGAGAACAACACGAGCTTGGCCTCAGGCAACAGCTCATGCAGGTTCCAGGCCGCGTCGACCTTGGACCGCAGGACAGCCGACACCCGCTCGGGCGTCAGCGACTCGATCACACCGTCGTCCAGCACACCGGCGGCGTGCACGATCGACCGGACCGGATGCTTCCTCACCAGCTTCTGCACGGCCTTGCGGTCGCTGACATCGCATTTCGCGACCGTGACCCGCGCGTCCAGCTCGACAACCCACTCCGGCTTCTCACCGCGCCGGCTGACCAGCACCAGCTCGTCAACACCCCGCGCGACAAGATGTTTCGCGATGACACCACCCAACCCGCCGGTACCGCCGGTGATCAGCACCGGGCCCTGCCACGCGACCTCGCGCTGCACGGCGGCAACCCGCGCGAGCCGAGCGGCCTTCACCACGCCGGCACGAATGATCAGCTCGGGCTCGTCGATGCCCAACGCCCGCGACACGAGCTCGCCGGAGTCGGTGTCGATGATGCCGAACCGGCCGGGGTGCTCGGTCTGCGCCGACCGCACAAGACCCCGCACCGCCGCACCTGCCAGGCAGCCCATGCCGGTGACGAACACCAGCTTCTCCGGCCGCTCCTGAGCGATCCACTCCTGCAACCGCGCCAACGCTTGCGCGACAAGGGCGTGCGTGGCCTCGACGACCTCACCTTCGGCGACAACGTGCTCCACCACGACGTCCGCAGCAGGCTCTGCGGGCACCTCCACCTCGACCCAGTCGAGCTGGAACAGCGAGTCGCGGTCGATCGTGCTGAGTTGCTCGGCGGACACCGCCCGCACCACCAACGCGTCCACCGACGCGACCGGCGTCCCAGCCGTGTCAGCCAGGGCGATGGCGATGCTGCTGCCGTTGCGGGTCAGCTTCACGCGCAACGCCGTCGCTCCGGTGGCATGCAGTGACACGCCTTCCCAGGAGAACGGCAGCCCGGCGCCGCCATCGACGAGCAGTGCCGCGTGCAGTGCCGAGTCGAGCAGCACCGGGTGCAACCCGAACCCGCTCGCCGCGACACCCTCAGGCAATGCGACCTCGGCGAACACGGTGTCGCCGTCCCGCCACGCCGCCCGCAGCCCCTGGAACGCCAGCCCGTACTCGAACCCGCTCTCCGCGAACCGCTCGTAGGCATCCGCAACGTCGACCGGCTCCGCACGCGGCGGCCACTCGCCAACCTCGGCAACGACTCCGCCCGACCCGAGCACACCCGTCGCGTGTTCTGTCCACGGCTCGTCGACCGCGTTCTCCGGCCGGGAGTAGATCGAAATCGACCGGTGGCCGTTCTCCTCGTCTCCCACGATCAGCTGGACTTGGACGCCGCAGCTCTCCGGCAGCACCAACGGCGCCGCGAGCGTCAGTTCCTCGACGCGGTCAAGCCCGACCTCGTCCGCTGCCCGGACGGCCAGTTCGACGAGTGCTGCACCCGGCACGAGCACCGCGCCGTGCACGGTGTGGTCGGCCAGCCACGACCGCCGCGACAGCCGCGCGGTGAACAGGTAGCCGGCTCCTCCGGCGAGTTCGACTGCGGCGCCGAGCAGCGGGTGCTCCACCGCGCCGAGGCCTGCGGACCGGACGTCCGACTTCGCGGTGTTCTCCGGCCAGAACGACTGGTGGTCGAACGCATACGTCGGCACGTCGACCCGTCGACCACCGGTGTACAGCTGCATCCAGTCAACATTGACGCCGTCAATGTGTACTTGACTCAATGCAGTCAACATTGATTCAACATCAGACTTGACGCGCGTCAACGTCGGAATCAACCCGTCAACCATCGCCGTCAACTGCGCGTCAGGCCCGACTTCAAGGACCGTGGCGTCACCCAATGCGGTGACGTTGTCGTGGAAGCGCACCACGTCACGCACGTGGTTGACCCAGTAGTCGACGGTGGTGACATCGCCGGATGTTGACATTCCGACAACCGGCTCGTGGAACTCGATGTCCGAGATCGCCGCGCGGAAGTCGTCGAGCATCGGCTCCATCAACGGCGAGTGGAACGCGTGACTGACCTTGAGCCGCTTGTTCTTCCACCGCTCAGCGAGGGCGAGCACTTCTTCTTCGACGCCCGCGATCACCACGGACCGCGGTCCGTTGACGGCGGCAATGGACACGCCATCAGTCAGGTGCGCGCACACCTCTTCTTCGGACGCAATGACCGACACCATCGCGCCACCGGCCGGCAACGCCTGCATCAACGACGCACGCGCCTTCACTAGCCGACAAGCGTCCGCAAGGCTCAACACCCCGACAACGTGCGCGGCAGCGATCTCGCCGATGGAGTGCCCGGCGACCTTCGCGGGCTGCACGCCGAACGACTCCAGCAGCCGGTACAGCGCGACCTGGATCGCGAAGATCGCGGGCTGTGTGTTCCCGGTCTGGTTCAATGCCTCGACGTCGTCGCCCCACATGACGTCACGCACATCAAGGTGCTCCAACACCTCGTCCAACGCGCGCGCGAACACCGGGAACGACTCATACAGCTCGCGCCCCATGCCCAGCCGCTGGGAGCCCTGCCCGGAGAAGACGTACGCCAGCGGCTTCCCGCTCACTGCCCCCTTGGCGGCAACGCGCCCGTCGAGCACCACGGCCCGGTGGTCGAACTGCGTCTTCAACGCGAGCGAGTAACCGATGTCGCGCGCATCCCCGTCGAGCTCCAGCACCCGAGCGACCTGGGCGTCCAGCGAAGCCGCCGACTTGGCCGACACCAGCCACGGCACGCCCGCCTGGATCGATCCGGGTTGGCGGGCCCCCTGGGGGGAGCCACCCCCCATCCCAATCATCTCAGGCGGGTCTGACAGTTCTGGGGCCTCGAGGATCACGTGGGCGTTGGTGCCGGACACGCCGAAGGAGGACACGCCGGCGCGGCGTGGGCGGGAGACCGCCGGCCACGAGGTCGCGGAGGTGACGAGGGTGATGTCGCCGGCGTCCCAGTCCACGTGGGTGGAGGGCTCGTCGGCGTGCAGGGTTGCCGGGACGAGGCCGTGGCGCATGGCGTGGACCATCTTGATCACGCCGGCGACGCCCGCGGCCGCTTGGGAGTGGCCGATGTTCGACTTGATGGAGCCGAGGAGCAGTGGCGTGGCACGGTCCTGGCCGTAGGTGGCCAGCAGAGCCTGGGCTTCGATCGGGTCGCCCAGTGTGGTGCCGGTGCCGTGGGCTTCGACCACGTCGACGTCGGAGACGGACAGGCCGGCGGAGGCCAGGGCCGAGCGGATCACGCGTTGCTGCGACGGGCCGTTCGGGGCGGTCAGGCCGTTCGAAGCGCCGTCCTGGTTGATCGCGGAGCCGCGCACGACCGCCAAAACAGCATGTCCGTTGCGAATAGCGTCCGACTGGCGTTCCAGGACCAGGAGACCGACGCCCTCGCCCCAGCCCACGCCGTCGGCCGCGTCGGAGAAGGACTTGCAGCGGCCGTCCGCGGAGAGGCCGCGCTGGCGGGAGAACTCCACGAAGGTGGAGGGCGTGGACATGACCGTCACGCCGCCGGCCAGGGCCAGGGAGCATTCGCCGTTGCGCAGGGCCTGGGCGGCCAGGTGCAAAGCCACCAAGGACGACGAGCAAGCCGTGTCCACGGTGACGGCCGGGCCCTCGAAGCCGAAGGTGTAGGAAACGCGGCCGGACGCGAACGTGCCGGCGCTGCCCATGCTCTGGTAGCCCTCGAACTCGCTGCCGCTGATCACGACCGAGTAGTCGGTGTACATGACGCCGGCGAACACGCCCGTTGCGCTGCCGCGCAAGGAAATCGGGTCGATTCCTGCGCGTTCCAGGGATTCCCAGGCGGTTTCGAGGAGCAGGCGTTGCTGGGAGTCCGTCGCCAGAGCTTCGCGCGGGGACATGCCGAAGAACGCCGGGTCGAACAGCGGGGCGTCGTGCAGGAAGCCGCCCGAGCGCGTGTAGGAGGTGCCGATGTGGTCGGGGTCCGGGTGGTAGAGCGAGTCGACGTCCCAGCCGCGGTTCGAAGGGAAGTCTGTGACGGCGTCCACGCCGTCGACGACGAGGCGCCACAGGTCTTCCGGCGACGACACGCCTCCGGGATAACGGCAGGCCATGCCGACGATGACGATCGGGTCGTCGGAGACCGACGAACGCACTTCGACCGGCGGAATTGCTGTGTCGGAGCCGAAGAGTTCGTCGTGCAGATACGAAGCCAGCACGCCCGCGTTCGGGTAGTCGAAGATCAGGGTGGCGGGCAGGCGCAGGCCCGTCACGGCGGTGAGCTGGTTGCGGAGCTCGACGGCGGTCAGCGAGTCGAAGCCGAGGGACTGGAACGCGCGGCCGGGGTCGATCTCGTCGGTGCCCGCGTGGCCGAGGACCGTGGCGACCTGGCCGCGCACGAGGTCCAGCAACGCTTCCAGGCGTGCGTTTCCGTCCAGACTGGACAGACGGTCGCCCACGGCGGTCGCGGCGACGGCGCGGCGGGGGCGGGTCTTGATCAGGCCGCGCAGCATCGGCGGGATGTCGCCGCGGGCACGCAGCACCGGCAGGTCGAGGCGGACCGGGACGGCGTTGCCGGCACCCATGGCTGCGTCGAAGAGTTCGACGCCCTGCTCGACGGTGAGGCCGGGGATTCCGCTGCGTGCCATGCGTTCCGCGTCGGCGCCCGAGAGCATGCCCGCGATCCACGGACCCCACGCCAGCGACGTGCCGGCGAGGCCCGCGGAGCGGCGGTGTTCCATCAGAGCGTCGAGGAACGCGTTGGCGGCGGCGTAGTTGCCCTGGCCGGCCGTGCCGATCGTGCCCGCGACGGACGAGAACACGACGAAGGCGTCGAGGTCCGAGGTCAGCTCGTGCAGGTGCCAGGCGGCATCCACCTTGGGGCGCAACACGGTGTCGACGCGGTCGGGCGTCAGGGACTCGACGATGCCGTCGTCGAGGACGCCCGCGGTGTGCACGACAGCGCGAACCTCGTGCCGTGACAGCAGAGATTCCAGCGCGGAGCGATCCGCGACGTCGCACGCTTCGACGATCACCTGAGCGCCCAACGCTTCCAGCTCCGCGACGTCGGCCTCGCCGCGCCGGGAAACGAGCACCAGGTCACGGACGCCGTGTTTGGTGACGAGGTGACGAGCGATGATCAGGCCGAGACCGCCAGTGCCGCCGGTGATGAGAACCTTGCCCTGCCAGGAGAACTCCTCGGCGGGAGTCCGGCGGGCGAGCCGCGGCACGAACGCTTCGCCATCGCGGAACCGGATCTGTGGCTCGTCCAACGCGAAAACCTGTGCGGGGACATCGCCGTCCGACTCGACCAGCACGAAACGGCCGGGGTGCTCGGTCTGCGCCGACCGCACCAGGCCCCACACGGCCGCTGCGCCGAGGTCACCGGGACGCGTGACGAACGCGAGGCGGTCCTGGCGTTCGTCCGCGATCCACTGCTGCAGGCGCGCGAGCACCCGTGACGTCAGGTCGTGCGCGGACTCGGCCGGCGAGCCGTCGGAGACGACGAGTTCGACCCCGACCTCGGCGGTCTCCGCGGGCAGAGCGATGGGCGTCCAGTCGACGTGGAAGAGCGCCTCTCGCGCGATACCTGAGTCAGTGGAGATCGGGCGGGTGACGAGCGAGTCGACCGACACGACCGGCGTGCCGTTGGGATCTGTTGCCGTGACTGCGAACGACTCGCCCTGGGGACGGATGCGCACGCGCAACGCGGAAGCACCGGTCGCGTGCAGCGAAACACCCTGCCACGCAAAGGGCATACCGCCCTCGGACGTGCTGAGGTCGGCGGCGTGCAGAGCGGCGTCGAGCAGCGCGGGGTGCAGGCCGAAGCGGTCCGGCTCGGCGACGGCGACCTCGGCGTAGACGTCGTCGCCCAGCTTCCAGGCCCCACGCAGGCCCTGGAACGCCGGCCCGTACGCGAAGCCGTTGTCCGCCAACCGCTCGTAGAACCCTTCCAGCGCAACCGCTTCCGCACCGGCGGGCGGCCAGACCGTGGTGTCGAACTCGGTGTCGGTGGTGCCGGACGCGAGGAAACCCGTGCAGTGCTCGAGCCACGGCGTGTCCGCGTCGAAGCGTGAGTAGACCGCGATGGAGCGGCGCCCGGTTCCGTCCGGTGCGCCGATCGCGACCTGGACCTGCACCGGGTCGTTGAGGACGAGCGGTGCCGACAGCGTCAGTTCGTCGAGGCGGTCGAGGCCCAGTTCGTCGGCCGCGCGCAACGCCAGCTCGACGAACGCGGTGCCGGGGAACAACACCCGGCCGCCGACTACGTGATCTGCGAGCCAGGCCTGTGTCGCTGTGGAGAGTCTGCTGGTGAACAGCACGCCCTGTCCGTCGGCGAGTTCGACCGCCGCGCCGAGCAACGGGTGGCCGACCGCAGTGAGGCCGAGGCCGGACGCGTCGACGTTCTTCGTGGTCGACGGCCAGAAACGCTGCCGCTGGAACGCATACGTGGGCAGGTCGATTCGCTGGCCGCCCTCGTAGAACGGCGTCCAGTCGACGCTCGTGCCCTCGACGTGCAGGCGGGCGAGTGCGGTGATCAGGGTTGGGGTTTCGGGACGGTCCTTGCGCAGCGTCGGAATGCCGTTCACCAGCGCCGACAACACGCCGTCCGGGCCGATCTCCAGGAACCTCTTGTCCCCCAGGCTGCGCACCGCGTCGTGGAAGCGGACCGTGGCGCGGACGTGGCGCACCCAGTACTCGGCGTTCGCGACGTCGCCCAGGCCGGGGATCGTCGACGTGTTGAACGTCAGGCCGCTGATGGCTGCGCGGAAGTCGTCGAGCATCGGCTCCATCAGCGGCGAGTGGAATGCGTGGCTGACTTGGAGTTGCTTTGTCTTGCGTCCCTCGAACCGTGCGACGACCGCGCGGGCTTCGTCTTCCACGCCTGCGATGACGATGGAGTCCTCGCTGTTGATCGCGGCGATGGACACACCCGGCGTGAGGTGCGGGACAACTTCGGCTTCGGTGGCCTGGATCGCGATCATCACGCCACCTGACGGCAGCGCTTGCATCAGGCGCGCGCGTTCGGTGACGAGCTTCGCCGCGTCTTCGAGGCTGAACACGCCCGCGATGTGGGCGGCGGCGATCTCACCGATCGAGTGGCCGGCGAGGTGGTCGGCCTTGACGCCGAACGACTCGACCAGGCGGTAGAGGGCGACCTGCAACGCGAAGATCGCGGGCTGTGCGTTGCCGGTCTGGTTCAGGGCCTCGGCGTCGTCACCCCACATCACGCTGACGTCGAGGTGCTGGCTGACCTCGTCGAACGCCGCGCGGAACGCCGGGAACGCCTCGTACAGCTCGCGGCCCATGCCGAGGCGCTGCGAGCCCTGGCCGGTGAACAGCATCGCGAGCTGCTTCTCGGCGACGGTTCCGCGCGCGACCTCGGCACCGTCGAGGAGCACCGCGCGATGGTCGAACAGCGTGCGCGACGCCAGCGAGCGCCCAACGTCCTTCGCGTCCGCCGACACGTCCGCGAGCTGGGCGACCTGCCCAGCCAGCGCCGCCTCCGACTTGGCCGAGACCAGCCACGGAATCGATCCCGACTGGGGGCCCTGGGGGGAGACCGAGGTCCCCACTCCAATCGTCTCATCGGGAGCCGACGAACTCGGGCGGCGGAGATCGACAACCGCCGAGTTGTCCACAGGTGCCGAGTTGTCCACAGAAAACGGGGTGGGCGTTGCGGCCTCGAGGATGAGGTGGGAGTTGGTGCCGGAGACGCCGAACGACGAGATGCCGACGCGTCGCGGGCGATCCGCCGAAGGCCACGGGATCTCGGACGTCAGCAGGGAGACGGAGCCCGCGGACCAGTCGACGTGCGAGGAAGGCGACGTGACGTGCAGGGTGCGCGGCAGGACGCCGTGCTGCATCGCCTGCACGACCTTGATCACCGAGGCGACGCCCGCGGCCGCCTGCGTGTGACCGATGTTGGACTTGATCGAGCCGATGTACAGCGGAACTGAGCGGTCGTGGCCGTAGGTGGCGATCAGCGCGGCGGCCTCGATCGGGTCGCCCAGTGTCGTGCCGGTGCCGTGCGCTTCCACGGCGTCGACATCAGCGGGAGACAGTCCGGCGGAAGCCAGCGCCGCGCGGATCACCCGCTGCTGCGAAGGGCCGTTGGGAGCGGTCAAGCCGTTCGAGGCGCCGTCCTGGTTGACGGCCGACCCGCGCAACAGGCCGAGAACCTGGTGACCGGCGGCGACAGCGTCGGACAACCTCTCCAGCACCAGCAGGCCGGCGCCCTCGGCCCAGCCGACGCCGTCGGCGGAGTCCGAGAAGGCCTTGCAACGGCCGTCAGCGGCGAGGCCGCGCTGTGAGGTGAACTCGACGAAAGCATGAGGCGTGGCCATGATCGTGATGCCGCCGGCCAGAGCCAGCGAGCACTCGCCGGAACGCAGAGCCTGCATGGCCAGGTGCATGGCCACCGAGGACGAGGAGCAGGCGGTGTCGACGGAGACCGCGGGGCCCTCGAAGCCGAACGTGTAGGAGAGCCGGCCGGAGAGCACGGACGCGATGAGGCCGGTGGAGGCGTGCCCGTCGCCGTCCACCGACACCAGGTCCGCGTAGTCCTGGCCGTTCGTGCCCACGAAGACACCGGTCGAGGAACCGCGCAGCGAAGCGGGGTCCAGACCGGCGCGCTCCAGGGCCTCCCAGGTGAGTTCCAGCATGATGCGCTGCTGCGGGTCCATGCCCAGGGCCTCGCGCGGCGAGATGCCGAAGAAGTCGGCGTCAAAAGCCGCAAGATCGGTCAGGAACCCGCCCTCGGCAGCCAGCGATGCACCGGCGCGCAACGACGACAGGTCCCAGCCGCGGTCCGTGGGGAAGGGCGTGACCACGTCACGGCCGGAACTGACGACGTCCCACAGTTGCTCGGGAGTGACCACACCGCCGGGAAAGCGGCACGACATGCCCACGATCGCGATGGGCTCGCTGTGCTTCTGCTCCAGCTCGAGGACGCGTTCGCGAGCCCGGCGCAACTCGACCGTGACTCGCCTCAGGTAGTCGGCAACCTTGTCCTGCTGCTCTTCCTGCACTGGTCCGTCCTCATTTCGTGCGGGCAAACACTGCTACTACGAGAGGTCGAGCAACTCGTCGTCGATGATGTTCAGGAGGTCCTCGACGGAGACGTTGCGAATGTCGTCGTCCGAAGAGGACACCGGCTTCTTCAAACGGCCGAGCAACTTCTCCAAGCGCTCGCGGATCACGTCGTGGTCATCGGCCGACGACGCCAGCGCGGCCTCGAAGCGGGCCAGCTCAGCCAGCGCGGAACCGTCCACAGAGGACGAAAGACCGGTCAGCAGGTGCTCGGCGACCAGCCGCGGCGTCGGGTAGTCGAAGACCAGGGCCGAGGGCACGGGCAGGCCGGTCGCGGACTTGAGGCGGTCGCGCATCTCCACGGCGGTCAGCGAGTCGAAACCCTGGTCGCGGAACGCCTTCTCGGCGTGGATCGACTCGACACCCGCGTGACCGAGAACTGCGGCGGCCTCGGAGCGCACCAGGTCCAGCAGCACCCGCAAGCGGTCAGCCTCGGACAAGCCGGCGAGCTTCTCCTGCAACGCCACGTCGGCGCCGGCGACGTCCTCGTCGGAGGACAGCGCGGCAACGACTTCCGGGATCGACGAGAACAGCGGCGACGGACGGGACGCGGTGAAGCCGGGCGCGAACCGGGCCCAGTCGGTGTTCGTGACGGTCAGCACCGTTTCGCCGTCCGACACCGCCTGCACCAATGCCGTCAAAGCCAGGTCCGGGTCCATCGGCAGCACGCCGTGCCGGCGCAGTTGGTCGTAGGCCTCCGGATCGGTCGCCATGCCGGCCTCGGCCCACGCACCCCACTGCACGGACGTCGCCACCAGGCCCTGGCCGCGGCGGAACTGCGCAAGGCCGTCCAGGTAGGCGTTCGCGGTCGAGTAGGCGGGTTGACCGCCACTGCCCCACGCCGCCGCGCCTGACGAGAACAGCACGAACGCGTCGAGGTTGCCTGTCAGCTCGTGCAGGTTCCTCGCCGCGACCATCTTGGCGCGCAACAACTCCCCGAGCTGATCAGTCGAAAGCTCCGTCAACGGAGCATCACCCGAGTCGATGCCCGCACAATGCACCACAGCGGTCAACGATGGCAGCCGCTCCAGCAGTTCAGCCAAAGCCGCGCGATCAGCGACATCGCAGGCCTCCACCGAGACCTCGACACCGAACCCTTCGAGCTGTGCCACCAAATGCTCGACACCAGGAGTCAGCGGACCACGGCGCGACGTCAGCACGACGTGTGAAGCGCCCCGAGCAGCAACAGAACGCGCCACGAACCCGCCCAGCGCACCGGTTCCGCCGGTGATCAGGACCGTGCCCGACGGCGTCCAGTCCTCGCCGTGCTCACCACGCGGCGCGGGCACCAGGCGGCGGGCGAACGCACCGTTGCCGCGCACCGCGATCTGGTCCTCGCCCAGCGAGTTCACCAACGCCGCCTGCAGACCCTGCGCGATCTGGGTGTCCACGCTGCCCGGCAGATCGATCAGCCCACCCCACCGGCGCGGCAGCTCCAACGCAGCCACCCGCCCCATGCCCCACAACGCGGCCTGCACGGGCGAAGTCACGATGTCGCCATGTCCCGTCGACACGGCACCTCGTGTCACCGTCCACAACGGAGCATCACACCCGGCCTTCAACAGCTCAAGGGTTCCGGACAGCGCGTAGGGCACGTCACCCGAGTCGTCCGCGACACCGAGCAACGACACGACGCCCGTGAACTCCCGGCCCGCCAATCCCGAGACCTTGTCCAACGGGACCGCGACGCCGCCGAGGATCTCCACGACGTCGCGCGTCCAGTCATCCTGCTCCCCCGGCGGCACGACGACCAGCCACGACCCGGAGAACGCACCGGACAGCGACAACCGGTGCCACGACTCCCGGAACCGCCACGAATCCACCACGGACTGCGCCCGCTGCCGAGTCCGCCACGACGACAGCGCCGGCACCACGGCCGCCGCCACCTCGGGGTCGAGGTCCAGCACCGAAGCCAGCTCGTCGTTCTCCACCAGCTGCCAGAACGCGGCGTCCAGCGGATCCGCCTTGCCGACCGCCACTTCGGGCTCCGGCCAGAACCGGGACCGCTGGAACGCATAGGTCGGCAGGTCGACCCGAACCGCGCCGGTGCCCTCGAACAACCGCGACCAGTCGACCGGCACACCCACGACGTGCAGGCGCGCCAACGCCGACACGAACGAAGCCTCCTCCGGCCGTTCGCGGCGCAGCACCGGCACGACCGCGGTGTCCAGCGGCACGGCACCGGTCTCGGTCATCTCCGCCACCAGAGCGGACAGGACGCCGTCCGGTCCGAGCTCCAGGAACGCCGACACACCCTGACGCCCCAACGTCCGCACGCCGTCGGAGAACCGCACGGCCTCACGCACGTGCCGCACCCAGTACTCCGGCGACGTCAGCTGCTCGCGCACGGCAAGCTGCCCGGTCACGTTCGACACGACCGGGATCTGCGGCTCGGAGAACGACAGGCCCTCGACGACCGCGCGGAAGTCGTCCAGCATCGGGTTCATCAAGGGCGAGTGAAACGCATGGCTCACCGTAAGACGCTTAGTCTTGCGGTCCGCGAACCGGTCGACCACCGCGTCGACACCGGCCAGCGAACCCGCGACCACCACCGACCGCGGCCCGTTCACAGCAGCCAACGACACGTCGTCGCCGAGCAGCGGCAGCACTTCCTCCTCGGTGGCCTGCAGCGCCACCATCGCGCCACTCAGCGGCAACGCCTGCATCAGCCGTGCACGCGCGTCCACCAACCGGCACGCGTCCTCCAGCGACAGCACCCCGGCCACGTGCGCGGCGACGATCTCCCCGATCGAGTGCCCGCCCACGAAGTCCGGTCGCACGCCGAACGAAGCGGCCAACCGGTACAGCGCCACCTCGATCGCGAACAACGCCGGCTGTGTGTACCGGGTCGCGTTCAGCGCATCGGCGTCGTGGCCCCACATCACATCCCGCAGCGAGACGTCCAGGTGCTCGAGCACCGCGTCGAACGCGGCAGCGAACACCGGGAACCGCTCGTACAGCTCCCGCCCCATGCCGAGCCGCTGCGAACCCTGCCCGCTGAACAACACCGCGAGCGGCCGCTCCGACGCCACCCCGCGCGCGACCTCGACACCATCGAGGAGCACCGCGCGGTGCTCCAGCTGTGCCCGCGTCGACACCAGCGACGCGGCGACGTCGAGAGCCGGAGCCTCGACCGCCCGGATCCGCGCGATCTGCGCTTCCAACGCCGTCGCGGACTTCGCCGACACCACCCACGGAATCGATCCCGATTGGTCGGCCCCCCGGGGGGAGCCACCCCCCATCCCCATCATCTCAGGCAGGTCTGACAATTCCTCCAGGATCACGTGGGCGTTCGTGCCCGAGACACCGAACCCGGACACCGCCGCACGCCGTTCCCGCGACACCGAGGGCCAAGGCTGGTTCGAGGTCAGCAGCTCGACCCGGCCCGTCCCCCATTCGACGTGCGAAGACGGCGACGTCACGTGCAACGTGCGTGGCAGCACCCCGTGCCGCAACGCCATCACCATCTTGATCACGCCCGCCACACCCGCGGCGGCCTGCGTGTGCCCGAGGTTCGACTTCACCGAACCCAGCCACAGCGGCACATCGCGATCCTGGCCGTAGGTCGCGAGCAACGCCTGTGCCTCGATCGGGTCACCCAACGTCGTGCCGGTGCCGTGCGCCTCGACCGCATCGACGTCCGAAGTGGACAAACCAGCGGACGCAAGCGCTTGCCGGATCACCCGCTGCTGCGACGGCCCGTTCGGCGCGGTCAAACCGTTCGAAGCACCGTCCTGGTTGATCGCCGAGCCCCGCAGCACGGCCAGGACCTGATGCCCGAGACGACGAGCATCCGACAAGCGTTCCAAGACCACCAGGCCGGCACCTTCAGACCAGCCGGTGCCGTCAGCCGAATCCGAGAAAGCCTTGCAGCGGCCATCAGCGGACAGCCCGCCCTGCCGCGAGAACTCCACGAACGTCTGCGGCGTCGACATGATCGTCACGCCACCCGCCAGCGCGATCGACGACTCACCAGACCGCAACGACTGCGCGGCCCAGTGCAGTGCGACCAAAGACGAAGAACAAGCGGTGTCAACGGTGACAGCGGGCCCCTGCAGACCCAACGTGTACGCCACCCGGCCGGACACCACGCTACCCGCGGTTCCGGTCGTCCAGTACCCCTCGGTACCGGCCGGCGCGTCCAGCAGTCCAGCACCGTAATCGTGGTACATCACGCCGGCGAACACACCGCCGTTGGTGCCGCGCAACGACACCGGGTCGATGCCCGCCCGTTCCAACGCCTCCCACGACACCTCCAGCAGCAACCGCTGCTGCGGGTCCATCGCGAGCGCCTCACGCGGCGAGATCCCGAAGAACTCCGCGTCGAACTCGGCGGCGTCGTGCAGGAATCCGCCCGAGCGGGTGTGCGAGGCGCCGTCGAACAGCTTCTCCAGGTCCCAGTTGCGGTCCGTCGGGAACGGCGACACCACGTCCGCGCCCGACATCACCAGCCGCCACAGGTCCTCCGGCGACGAGACACCACCGGGATAGCGGCAAGCCATGCCGACGATCGCGATCGGCTCGTCCGAATGAGAACGCGCGACCTCCGAAGGCACCACCGATGCCCGCTCGCCCAGCAACTCAGCCCGTAAGTGCCGGGCCAGCACCACCGGAGTCGGGTAGTCGAACGCAACCGGCGCGGAAAGATGTAACCCCGTAGCCGCGGTCAGCCGGTTGCGCAGATCCACGGCGGTCACCGAGGTGAGGCCGAGCTCGCGGAACGTCTTCTTCGACTCCGCCCGCTCCGCACCGGTCAGCCCGAGCACCCCCGCGACCTCGGTGCGCACCAGGTTGAGCAGGAAGATGTCCTGCTCCTCCGGCGACATCGCCACCAACCGCTGCCGCAACGCCGACAAGTCGCGCTCGTCCGGCGTCGCCAGCCGCGCCGACACGTCGATCAGGCCGCGCAGCAACGCCGGCACCTCGGTCGACGACGTCTGCTCACGCAAAGCAGCGCTGTTGATCCGCATGATCACGGCCTGTGCGAGACCCGCGGACGTTGCGACGTCGAACATCGCGGTGAACTCGTGCGTCGACAGCTCACCAACACGTGAAGCGGTCGTCGGTGCGTCCGTCGAGCCGACAGCGAGGAACGTCGCGGAAAGCTCGCGCTTGCGGCGGTACCGGGCCAGGGCATCCAGGAACGAGTTCGCCGCCGCCTGCTCCCCCGACCCCACCAGACCCAAAGCGCCGGCGACCGTGCAGAGCATGACGAACGCGGTGACGTCACCGCTCTTCGTGAGCTGGTGCAGGTTCACCGCACCGTCCACAACGGACCTGAACACGTCGGAACGCGGCACGGTCGGTTTCGCCGGGTGCTCGCCCTCGCTGTGGATGACCGCGGTGATCGGCCGCTTCAACTTGCCCAGCACGTCGGCCAGCGCGGCCCGATCCGCCACGTCACACGCCGCCACCGCGACCCGTGCGCCCAGCTCGGACAGCTCGGCCTCCAACTGGGCGGTCGCCTCGTCGGTACGGCCGCGCGGACTGATCAGCAACAGGTGCCGTGCGCCATATGCAGCAACGAGATGTCTGGTCAGCGCCGCGCCCATCGTGCCGTCCGCACCCGTCACGACAACGGTGCGTTTCGGGTCGATGCGCAACACCTCGTCGCTGTCGACCGACGCGGACACGCGCTTCAAACGAGGCATCAACGCGATACCCGACCGGATCGCCAGCTGCGGCTCGTCCGCGGCGACCGCCAACGGCAGCACCCCGGCCGACGGGGCCAGGTCGTCGATGTCGATCAGCGTGAACCGGTTCGGGAACTCGACCTGCAACGACCGCAGCAGTCCCCACACCGGCGCGTGCACGAGGTCGCGCACGTCCTCGACACCGGCGGCCACCGCGCCGCGAGTCAGCACGACCAACCGCGAGTGCGCGAACCAGTCGTCGTTGACCCACGTCCGCAACACGCCACCGACCTTGCGCAACGCCTCCTGCGCGGCCGTGGTCAGCTTGCCGCCGGTGTCCATGTCGTCCGGGCAGCACAGCACCGCGACGTCCGGCGCCTTCTCACCGTCCACAACAGACATGTGCAGCGCGGCCGCGTCGACGTGCGTGGCGACGTGGACACCGGCCGACGCCAGAGAAGCGGTCAGCCCGAACACGTCCGGCCCGACGACCGCCCAGCGCTTCGCGAGTTCCAGCGAGGTCGTGCGGACCGACGGCATCGGCGCCCAGTCCATGCGCAGCAACGACTCGTGCTGCCCGCCGCTCGCGGCCCGCAACCGGGCCGGGCGGTCGAGCAGCACGTGCCGCGTGATCTTGCCGGATGTGGTGCGCGGGATGTGGTCGATCTCGTACAGCTCTTCGGGCACCTTGAAGTTCGACAGCTGCTCGCGGCAGGCGTCGTACAGGCGCACGGGGTCGAGGCCCTGCTTGCCGGGCACGACGAACGCGATCGGCACCTCGCCGAGGATGTCGTGCGGCTTGCCGACCACCGCGGCGTCCGCGACACCGGGAACGCGCAGCAGCACCTCCTCGACCTCGCCGGGGTGGATGTTCTCGCCGCCGCGGATGATGAGCTCCTTGACGCGGCCGGTGATCGTCACGTACCCGTAGAGGTCGCGGCGGGCCAGGTCACCGGTGCGGTACCAACCATGAGGCATCGCCTGAGCGGTCGCTTCCGGCTGGTTGTGGTAGCCGGCCATGAGGCTCGGGCCGCGCACCCACACCTCGCCCTCGGCCTCCGCGTCCACGTCGATCCCGGTGTCCGGGTCGACCAGCCGCACCGCAAGGCCGGGCACCGGCAGGCCGCACGAACCGGGCACCCTGGTGCCGTGCGCCCAGTTCACCGCGATCAGGCCGCACGTCTCGGTGCTGCCGTAGCCGTCGAGCAGCGCGACACCGAACAGCGCCTCGAACTCGACGCGCAACGCCGGCGGGCACGCCGAACCCGCGGTGAGACAACGGGTCAGCGCGCTCGACGACACCTCACGCGTGCGCGCGACCTGCAGAAGATGGTGGTACATGGCGGGAACACCGCACATGAACGTGTAGCTGTCGCCTTCCAGCGCGGTCAGCACCTCGTCGGCTGCGAACCCGTCGAGGATCCGGGCGAACGCGCCGACCGCCGTGACGCCGACGACGCACAGCACGTGCGCGAGGGAGTGGTGCAACGGCAAGGGCCACAACACCTTGTCGTCGTGGTTCAGGCCGATGACGGGTGCGTAGCAGGCCGCGACCGACCACAGGCACGCGCGCTGGGTCGAGAGCACGCCCTTCGGTTTGCCGGTGGTGCCGGAGGTGTAGAGCATGAACGCCACGTCGTCGAGGCCCTGGTCGTCCCGCGCGGGAACAGACGGGTCGCGCGACATCAGATCCTGGTACGAGACAACGGAGTCCGAGCGCGGCAACGGTTCGTCGCCGCTCACGACCACGCGCAGGTACGGGCGGCCCGGCAGCAGCTTGCGGACCTGGTCGAGGTGCGCGAAGTCGGTGATGACGACGCGAGCGCCGCTGTCGTCCAGCACGTAGGCGAGCTCGGCGTCCGCGGAGTGCGGGTTGAACGGCACCGCGACGGCGTTCGCGCGCGTGACCGCCAGATAGCTCTCGACGATGTCGACGCTGTTTCCCAGGAAGATCAGCGCCCGGTCACCCGGCTGCAGCCGCAGATCGGCGAGGTGCCCGCCGAGCCGCCGGGTCCGCTGCTCCAGTTCCGCGTACGTGACCGCGCGCCGCGAGTCCGCGAACGCGACCTTCTCCGGCTCGTTCGCGGCGTGGTATCGCAGCAGGTCGGACAACGGCCGGATCAGCTCGGTTCGAAACATCCCGACGGCGCTCCCTATTTACTGGCGACGTGGCTTGCACCTCGAGCGATGCTAGCCTCGGCCTCATCGGTCCAGTAAGTAGGAAATCCCCTAGCACCCCCCTAGGACCCCCCTATCATCCCGCGCCGGAGTGCTTTCCCAGGCGGAGCCGTTTTGCGGAGCCCGGCCGGTGGCTAATCTTTGGTCACCGGCCCGGAAGAGAAGCCCGAAACAAAGTACCGGTTTCATTCCGCAAAACGTTTTACCTACTCCTCGGAGGGGCATTCCCATGACTCAGGCGCAGCAGCAGGTGAACCTCCCCAGTTCGGTGTTCACCGGCCTGACCGAAGTCAGCCACGTGGCGGCCACCGGAAACGTTCTCGGCGTCATCAACTACACCACCGAGTGCACCGACCCCCGCGTCGAGAATGGCCTTCTCACGCTCGACCTGCACATGGCCGCCACCGACGCGGAGGCATTCGCGGAGGTGTGGACGACCGGGCGCGCGGTCGAGACCGGCGAGCACCACGGCGTCGTTTACGCCCACGACGGCGAGTACCTGCTCGTGGCCGGCCGCATCGCCCCGACCGGGCGCTACACCGAGGACACCCGCGCGGCCTACGTCGCGGCGCTCGACTTGATGGACACCCTCGGTTACAAGAACTGCTTCCGCATGTGGAACTTCATCAACGACATCAACGCCGACAACGCCGAGGGCCTCGAGATCTACCGGGACTTCTGCAAGGGCCGCGCGGAGGCGTTCGAGCTCTTCCACTTCGGCGACAAGGAGGTGCCGAGCGCGACCGGAATCGGGTCGCGGGGCGGCGGGATCGCGTTCTACTTCCTCGCCTCCCGCTCCGCCGCGCTGACGTCGGTGGAGAACTCCAAGCAGCTGGCCGCCTACCACTACCCGAGGCAGTACGGCCCGCGCCCGCCGAAGTTCGCGCGGGCCACCTACCTCGCCGGCACGCACACCGACCGCAGGTCAGGGCAGGTCTACGTGGCCGGCACCGCCAGCATCCGGGGCCACGAGACCCTGCACGACGGCGACATCGTGGCGCAGGTGAAGTTGTCATTGGACAACATCGAGCACCTCATCTCCGACGAGAACCTGGCGGACTACGAGATCACGCAGGGCAACTCCTTGCTGGACCTCGACAACATCAAGGTCTACGTCCGGCACCGCTCCGACATCCCGACCGTGCGCAGGATGTGCGAAGAGCGTTTCTCCCCGAACGCCCGCATCCAGTACCTGAACGTCGACGTGTGCCGCGCCGATCTCCTCGTGGAGATCGAGGGCATCGTCGCCTGAAACGTCCGGCAGAACCAGAAACAGGAGTGAGCACAATGCCTCAGACGGTGAAGCTGACGGAGTTCACGTACCCGCGGACCGCCGCCCCGTGGATGACGCTGCCGGCGACCCAGCAGCCCCACTGGCACCACCACCCCGAGTACGACCTGATCGAAGCCGAACTGTCCGGCGCACTCCCCCTGGTAGCCCATTCCGAAATTCGCGAGGCGAAGCGCGCGCTCGGTCTCGCCGCGCTCGGTGAAGCGCGCGTCCTGCAGCTGGGCGACTGCGCGGAGTCCTTTTCCGACGCCGACCCGGTGACAACTTTCGGAAAGGTGCGGAACATCCAGCGGATCGCCGCCCGGATGTCGGAACGGTCCGGTCAGCAGGTGGCACGTTTCGGACGGATGGCGGGCCAGTACGCGAAGCCTCGTTCGAGCAACTTCGAAACCGTGGACGGGGTCGACCTGCCGTCGTTCCGCGGTGAGCTGGTCAATTCCTTCGACGCGGACAACTTCGCCCGCCGGCACGACCCCGAACGAATGTTGATGGCCTACGACGCGTCGTCCGCGGTCATCCGAGAAGTGCGCACCCATTGGGTGGGAACTGCTGAGGAACTCTCCGGTGGTCCTTGGGTAGCTCACGAAGCATTGGTGCTGGATTACGAGAATGCGCTCATCCGCACCGACGAGCGCACCGGCGAACAGTTCCTCACGTCGACGCACTTCCCGTGGATCGGCGAGCGCACCCGCCAGCTCGACCACGCGCACGTCAGCATGTTCGCCTCGATCGCGAACCCGATCGGCTGCAAGATCGGCCCGACCGCGGACCCGGAGACCGTGGTCCGGCTGTGCCAGCTGCTCGACCCGCACCACACGCCGGGCCGGTTGACGTTGATCGTCCGCATGGGCCGCGAGGACATCCACGTCGCGCTGGCGCCGATCGTGCGGGCCGTGCAGCGGGCCGGTCACCCCGTCGTCTGGGTCTCGGACCCCATGCACGGCAACACGATCAGCACCGAATCTGGGCGAAAGACTCGACTTGTCAGCCATATCATCGAGGAGGCCACGGCGTTCCGGCACATCCTCGAGACCGAGGGCGCACACGCGGCGGGCCTGCACCTGGAAGCGGCCGCGACCGACGTGACGGAGTGCGTCGGCGGGCCTGTCCCCGACGAGAAGGCTCTCTCCGAGCGCTACGAGACCCTCTGCGACCCGCGGCTGAACCCCGAACAGGCGCTCGGAGTGATCGACTCGTTTTTCTGATCTCGCGCAGACAGGGAAACCTCGATGACGTCACCGCAGCTGGCCGGCCGGGCCGCAGCCGACACCACCGCTGATGTGGCGGTGGTCGGCTGCGGCCCGGTCGGCCTCGTTCTGTCCATCC
>NZ_QFWW01000002.1:0-362862 GCF_003265345.1 Lentzea terrae
GGCCGGAGCCTCGGGCTGCTGGACGGGCGCGGCCGGAGCCTGCGCGGCCGGAGCGGCGGGCGCGGGCTTGGGGGCCGGGGGACGCGGAGCCGCGGGCTTCGGGCCGGGCATGGCCTTGGGCGCTGCGGGCTTGCTGTCCGACGTGGCTGCCGGCTTGGACTCCGCCGGTGCGGCGGGCGCTGCGGCAGCAGCGGGTGCGGGTGCCTTGGGCTTCGGAGCGGACGGCTTGGGAGCCGACGGCTTCGAGGACTTGGCTTCGTAGGCGTCACGAAGCCGCCGGGCCACGGGGGCCTCGACGGTCGAAGACGCGGACTTCACGTACTCGCCCTGTTCGGCGAGCTTGTTCAGAACTTCCTTGCTCGTAACACCGAGCTCTTTCGCGAGCTCATGTACTCGGGCCTTGCCTGCCACTGCTCTCCTTGGTCGTGAGGCCGGCGGGCAAGTCCCATCGACCTCGTCTTAACGTCGCGCGTTCATGTCTTCAGCTTCACGGCTGACTCATGACGGGTCGACCTGCTTCCTTGTTGCTTGCTGGCCACGGGGCTGTCCCGAGGCCAAGTTCCCGTGCTGCTCCAGGTGCTCGCGCAACAAAGCGACGTCGAGTGCTCCCTGGACCCGGAGGGCCCGCGAGAACGCCCGTCGCCGCTCGGCGTTGCGCAGACATTCGAGATCGAAATGCAACCAAGCACCCCGACCAGGAAGTCGCCTGCAGACGTCCGGAACCACCGAACCGTCCACCGCGACCACACGCAGCAGCTCAGAGGGCAACGTCCGAGTACGGCATCCAATGCACGTGCGAACAGGGCCGATGTGATGGGTTGCCGAACCCGACGTTGAACCGTTGATGAGTCTATCCCCTGGAGCTCATTCGGCCGAACTGGATGTGACTGCTCCGGCAGCCGGGGACTCCGCATCGCTGCGGATGTCGATGCGCCAGCCGGTCAGGCGCGCGGCCAGGCGGGCGTTCTGGCCCTCCTTGCCGATCGCCAGCGACAGCTGGAAGTCCGGCACCACGACGCGTGCCGTCTTGGCACGCTCGTCGAGCACCCGCACGGACACAACCTTCGCTGGTGACAAAGCATTCCCGACGAAAGTAGCGGGGTCGTCGGAGAAGTCGATGATGTCGATCTTCTCGCCGCCGAGCTCGTGCATCACGTTGCGCACGCGGGCACCCATCGGGCCGATGCAGGCGCCCTTGGCGTTCACTCCGGCAACCGTTGATTTCACCGCGATCTTCGAACGGTGACCTGCCTCACGTGCCACCGCAGGGATCTCCACGGTGCCGTCCGCGATCTCCGGAACCTCGAGGGCGAACAACCGCCGCACGAGGTTCGGGTGGGTGCGCGAGAGAGCGATCTGCGGTCCGCGCGCGCCGCGGGACACGCTCACGACGTAGCACTTGATGCGCTCGCCGTGGTTGTACTGCTCGCCCGGCACCTGCTCGGCCGGCGGCAGCACGCCTTCGGTGTCACCGACCTGCACGACGACCATGCCGCGGGCGTTCGCGCGGGCGTCGCGCTGCACGACACCGGCGATGATCTCGCCCTCCTTGGCGGCGAACTCGCCGAAGGTGCGCTCGTGCTCGGCGTCGCGCAGGCGCTGCAGGATGACCTGCCGCGCGGTGGTGGCGGCGATGCGGCCGAAGCCTTCCGGAGTGTCGTCCCACTCCTCCTGGACCGTGCCGTCCGGACCGAGGTCCTGCGCGAGCACGCGCACGACGCCGGTCTTGCGGTCGATCTCCACGCGCGAGTGCGTCGCGTGTCCTTCGGTGTGCTTGTAGGCGGTCAGCAGTGCTGACTCGATCGCCTCCAGAACCGTCTCGAAGGGGATGTCCTTTTCACGTTCGATCGCCCTCAGGGCGGCGATGTCGACGTTCACCTCGGCTCCTCCTTCGGTGCTTTCCGAGTGAGCCGAGCCAGTTCCTCGACCGGCGGCTGCTTGAACTCGATCTCCATGACCGCGCGTTCGATGTGGCGGTACTCCACGCGCTTCAGCTCGCCCTGGTGCAGCAGCTCGACACCGCTCTCGTCGCACTCGCCGACCCGGCCGAACCACTCGACCTGGTCGGGCTGCTTGATCTTCACGAGACGCAGGTGCGCGCGCTTCCAGTGGCGCGGACGGGTGAGCGGGCGGTCGACACCCGGCGAGGTGACCTCGAGGGTGTACGGCCCGTTGATGATGTGGTCGTGCTCGTCGAGCGCGGCGGAGACCACCCGGCTCGCCTCGGCGACCTCGTCGAGCCCAATGCCGTCCTCGCCGTCCACGACGACCTTGACCAGACGGCGGCGCCCAGCCTGATTCACGTCGAGTGCGTCGAGGTCGAAGCCGACGGCCTCGAGCGCTTCCCGCACAACGGGTGCTAGCTGCGCGGCAAGCTCTCCGCGCGGCGGGCTGGACACGTGGTGTCTCCTTCAGTTCGAACGCATGAAAACCCCGGCCGACGGTGTTTCGGCGGCCGTGGACGCTCAGACTATCTCGTTTGCCCGCCTCCCACCGCGCCGCACGCCTGCTGGCAAGATGGGTTCGCGTGATCTCCGAATCGGTCAGCCGCCGCCGCGTGCTGTTCGCGGTGGCCGCCGCACCGCTCGCTGTTGCGTGCACCGCAGAACCTCCGACGCCACCGCCGCCGGACCCGTTGTCGGCACTGGCCGCGCAGGCCAGGGCGGACGCGGCGCTGGCGAAGACGCTCACCACCGTGCCGGCGGCCGCGGAGATCGCCAAGGCCCGCGAGACGCACGCCGGCCTGCTGCAGGCCGAGGTCGACCGCGAACGGCCGCCGCTGTCCTCGACGGCGCCGCCCGCACCCACCACCCCGCCCACGCCGCCGGACCCGTTGGCAGCACTGCGGACCGCGCTCGACGACGCCGTGCGCGACGCGTCGGCCGTCGTCGCCCAGCTGCCCACCTACCGCGCGGGTCTCGTCGGCTCGGTGGCCGCGGGCTGCGCTTCGTTGCGGGAGGTGCTCGCGTGAACAACGTGGACGCAGTGCAGACCGCGCTCGGGACCGAGCACGCGGCGTTGTGGACCTACGGCATGGTGTCGGCGTTCCTGGGCAACCAGGCCGCTGCCGTAGCGGAGGGCGCCAACGCACACCGCGCGCGCCGTGACACGACGGAGCGGTGGCTGCGGGACAAGGGCGCGACCCCGAACCCGCCCGCTGCCGCCTACCTGCCGCCGTCGCCGGTTTCGGACGGGCCTTCCGCGCTGGCCGCGCTGGTTGCGGTCGAGCAGGACACCTGTGCGGCGTGGCGCGGGGTGCTGGAGCGCACCGACGAGGCGGCGCTGCGGACGTCGGCGCTGGACGCGTTGACGACGGCGGCGGTGCGGGCGACCCGGTGGCGCAAGGCCGCGGGGACCACCCCGGCATCGATCACGATGCCGGGCGTCGCCTCGGGCTGACGACCAGTTTCCGCATCCCGGAAGTCACGCGCGGACCCCGCATAACCCAGGTAGGCACGCGGGGAGCTTTCGCACTCTCCTGGAGTACGCGGGGGCCCCGCGTGCGGTCAGTCGCCGAACGAGGACGCGAGCCGGATCGCGTCGGCGGAGACCTTCTTCATCTCCTTGTTGTGCGCGAGCGCGTCGGTGCCCTTGGTCGGCGAGTCCGACTCGACGATCACGACCAGCTGGTCACGTTGCTCGGAGGCATACCCGCCGTTGGCCAGCGTGGTCAGCGGCGGCACGCTGATCGCCTTGTCCAGCACCAGGTCCTTGACGTTGCCGGTGCCGTCCTTCTGGGTCAGCTCGCGCAACGCCTTCGCCTCGGCCGCGGTCTTCATCTTCACCACGGACACCGACGAGTAGACGGTGCGCCCGTCCGGCAGCTTGGCCGTGTAGAACGCCCGCGTCAGCTGGATGCACGGCGTGGTCTTGAAGAACGCCTGCGTCTGGCTCGTCGCGTGGGCCGCGCAGTCGCTGTCCTTCACCGGCTCCGGGAGCTCCGGCACGGTGGTGAACTCGAACTCGCCCGCGGTCTTCTGCGGCTGGGCGACCGGCTGGTCGACCGGGTCCGACGGCTGCAACACCCACCACACGAACCCCGACACCACCGCGACGCCGACGAGCGCCAGAGCCTTGCCCACCCACGTCGACTTCCTCTGCGGCGGAGGCTGCGGGGGCAGCTGCCCCTGGCGGTTGTCCATGATCGACTGGAGCTTCATCAGCTCGTCGGCCGGGTAGAGCGGCGCGGTGTCGGTGGGCCTCGGTGGGAAGCGAGGCAGGTTCTGGGTCACCTCTTCAGGCGACTGGCGTGGTTCCGACACAAGGACCCACGGTAACGGACGGCGGTCAGCCAAGCGCTTTGAGCACCCGATCGACGTCCTCGATCGTGTTGTACAGGTGACACGCAAACCGCGTGCGACCTGCACGAACCGATGAGACGACGTCCGAAATGTGCGGTACGTCTACTGAGACGATCGCCGAGCCGTTGGGGGTGAGCCCGAGCCCGGTCAGCAGGTGATCCGTCAGATTCACGCAATGCGCGCGCACGGCCTCCAGGTCCAGCGACGCCACCCACGGGAGCGCGACCGCCGCACCGACGTGCGCGTGCCACGTCGGCGAGAGGTCGAACCGCCGTGCGTCCGAACGGAGCACCAGCTCGGTGCCGTAGTTCTCCTCGGTGCTGTACCAGTTCGCGGCCACCGGCCTGAGGAAGTCCATCCGGTCCGGCCGCACCGCCAGCCAAGCCGCACCGCGCGGTGACATCAGCCACTTGTAGGCGACACCGACGACGAAATCGGCCCACGCCAACGACAACGACATCCACCCGGCGGCCTGGGAGACGTCCAGCAGCACCGGTTTGCCGCTGGCTTTCAGGCTTTCCAGGTCCGCGATGGCACCGTCCGCCGACTGCACCACGCTCACCGCGACCAGGTCCGCCTCGTCCACTGTGGACACGATCTGGTGCCCGGCCGCGACGAACGGCAGCGTGACGCTGGTGAACTCGCCCGGTTCGACGAAGACCTTCGACCCGTTCGGCAACGCCTGGGCGACGAGCGACACGAACTGCGAGACCGTGGCGCCGCACGCCACCGACGTCGCAGGCACCCCGATCAACTGCCCGAACGCCGCGCGGGACGTCTCGACGACCTCGTTGAACGACGACGACGTGTCCTGGCCGCGCCGCCACCGTTCGTGCGCCGCGGCCACCGCGTCGGCGACGTGCCGCGGCGGCACCCCGATGGACGCCGTGTTCAGATATCCCGGCTGAACGTCGAAAACCGCTCCGAACGCCTCACGCATGCGCGAGCTGCTTGTCGCGCTTGCGTCGCGCGTAGACCTGCTTCTTCACCTTGGCGATCACGGTTCCATCCTGCCCGACGACGTCGGTCTCGAACCAGATCAAGGCCTTCTCTCCGGTCGCCGTCTGCTCGAGCACCTCGTCCACGTGCTCGTCGGTCAGCCGGAACTCCGCGTAGACCGTGCCGCGGCCGGGCGCCCTGAACTCGATCTCGCCCGATTGGTCCCACACGACGTGCTGGTTGTCGAGCTGGTTGAACAGCAGGAGCACCCAGAACGGGTCGGTCATCGAGAACAGCGACCCCCCGAAGTGGGTGCCGAAGAAGTTGCGGTTCCACGGGCGCAGACGCATCCGCACCCGCGCGTACCGGTAGTCCGGCGAGATCTCTTCCACGCGGATCCCGGCGAACAGGAACGGCGGCCACAGGTTCATCCCGAAGCGCAGGCGGCTTGCCTTCATAAAAAACAGTGTTACACAACTTCCTCCAGCAACGCGTGTGACCACTGCCATTGCACTCGTCGCCGCACCCCCGGGAGCTCACCGCGTCCGGTGCACCACAGCAGCAGCGCGACCGGGTCGGGATGCTGCGGAGCATCTGGGAACAGCCGCTCGACCACCGGTGCGCAGCGCTCCGGCCGCCACTCGACGCCGAACGCCTGGGTGATGTCGTGGGTGTGCATCGTCAGCTCGGTGATGCCCATCGCCGCGAACCCCGCCGCGTCCGAGGTGCCCCACGGGTGCCACGCTCGCGCGTCCGGACTCGCCGCGACGGCGCGGGACAGCAACGTGGCCGTGGTCTTGACGCCTTCGAGGCAGTGCTCCAGCGGCAGGCCGGGCCGCAGCGTGCCGAGCAGGCTGGTCCAGCGGTGCTCGGCACGGGTGGTCAGCAGGGCGGTGTAGCCGAGCAGGCCCTCGACGACGTGGTCCAGCGTGGCGCGGCAGGACCACTCCAGTCCGTTGGCGCGCCGGGAGAAACCGTCCTCCGGCAGGGTGCTCAGGATCCGCACGCAGTCGTCGGCGGCGGCATCGAGCAGGTCGGGCCAGTTCATCTCAGGCCGCCCGCAACAGTTCGACGATCCGGGCCCAGCCGTCCGTGCCGTGGCCGGCTTCGACGGCCTTCAGCGCGTAGTCGTGGAACAGCCGCGGCAGCGTCGGGTCGATCTTGCGCACCTCGCTCGCGTGCACCAGGTGGTTCAGCGTGGCGAGGTGGACGTCCAGCGTGGCGTCCGAACCGGGGTAGCTGCCGGCGTCGACCTGCTCGGCGTAAGTGCCGATGAACCCGGCGACCGGGCCGAGCCAGCGGGTGGCCAGCGGGGTGAAGTGCGCCGCCGTGGCACCGTCGGCGGTCACGAGCGCGCTGGCGTGCAGCCATCCGGTGAGCGTCGCCCACATGATGCCCAGCAACGCCGTGTCGTACAGGGCGGCGAGGCCGGGGTCCGCGCCGAGGTTGACCGGTTCGGCCAGCGCGGACAACAGGTTCCTGGTCTCGGCGAAGGCGTCCTGGTCACCGCTGTAGAGGATCATCGAGCGCTCGTCGCCGATGCCGGGTGGCGTGGTCATGATGCCGCCGTCGACGTAACGCAGACCCTGTCCGGCCATCTCGCGGGCCTGTTCCGGTGAGCCGGAGGTGAGGTTGACGAGGATGCCGGGCAGTTCGGGGTCGAGGATCTCGGTGAGCGCCGGGTAGTCGAGCACGCAGGCCACCACCACGGGTGCGGACCGTTGCGCCTCGAGTGCCGAACCGGCGGCGTGCGCGCCCAGAGCCACCAGCGGCGCGACCTTGGCTGCCGAGCGGTTCCAGACCGTGACGCGGTGGCCGGCGCGCAGGAAGGCAGCGGCGAGCGCGGAGCCCATCTGACCGAGTCCGAGCACGGCAACATCGGAGTGCATTGCGTTGTCCCCCAAGGATTGTTGGTTGATCACCACAACCCTCGCAAGCCGTGCCGGGTACGAACAGTGGCAGAAATGCCGACTGTCGAACGATTGCTGCCAGCTACCGTGGGCGCATGAGCGTGGTGGCGATCTTGGTGACCGACGACGACGCGCCGGCCCTGTGGGACGTTTACGAGGCCGGGCTGGCTTGCGTGGTGTTCGGCGTCGACCACTTCGACCCCTGGTACACGATGCGGTTGTGCGGCTTGAACCCCGCGGCGCCACGAGCGCAGTCCGGCTGGGTGCTGAGGCCCGAGCACGGTTTGGAGGGCCTCCACGGCGCGGACACGATCATCGTGCCGTCCGTCCCGCAGGCGGTGCTGGACGGAACCGAACCGCTGGACCCGTTGCTGGTCAAGGAACTCCAGGACGCCGCGGACAACGGCGTGCGCATCGCCGCGTTGTGCAACGGTGCGTTCGTGCTGGCCGAAGCCGGGCTGCTGAACGGGCGACGCGCCACCGCGCACTGGTCGTACACCGAACGGCTGGCCCGCCGGTATCCGCAGGTCGAGGTCGACGACTCGGTGCTCTACATCGACGACGGCGACGTCCTCACCAGCGCGGGCGCGGCGGCCGGGCTCGACCTGTGCCTTCACTTGGTGCGGCAGGACTTCGGCGCGCACATCGCCAACCAGTTGGCGCGCAAGCTGTGCGTGCCCGCTCATCGCACCGGAGGGCAGGCGCAGTTCGTCACCCGGCACGTACCCGAGACCGACGACGACAGCATCGCGCCGGTGCTGGAGTGGGCGGTGCGGCACCTGGACCGGCCGCTGACCGTCGCCGAGCTCGCCCGCCGCGCCGGGATGAGCCAGCGCACGTTCTTCCGCCGGCTGCACGACGCCACGGGCAGCACGCCGTTGCAGTGGCTGCTCGCCCAACGGGTCGCGCACGCCCAGGCGTTGCTGGAAACCACGTCGCTGTCGGTGGAACAGGTCGCCGAGCGCTGTGGCCTGGGCACGGGCGCGAACCTGCGCCGGCACTTCACCACCCACGTCGGCGTCGCGCCCACCGACTACCGCCGCGCCTACGCGGGTTGAATGTCGCCATGGGAACCAACCGCGAGAAGATGATCAACGGCGAGCCCTACCTGGCAATGGATCCTGAGCTGGAGGAGGACCGGCAACGGGCGCAGCGCCTGATGATCCGCTACAACGCCGCGGAGCCGGGCGACTACGAGGGCATGCACGCGATCCTGAAGGACTTCGTCGCGGAGATCGGCGAGAACACGGTTCTGCTGCCGCGCCTGCAGATCGAGTACGGCTACAACACGCGCATCGGCGCGAACAGCTTCATGAACTACGACGGGATCATCCTGGACTGCGGCCCCGTCACCATCGGCGACAACGTGATGATGGGCCCGCGCGTGCAGCTGCTGACGGCGTTGCACCCGGTCGAGGACCACGACGCGCGCATCGCGGGCTGGGAGACCACCGCGCCGATCGTCATCGGGGATCGCGTCTGGTTCGGCGGCGGCGTCATCGTGTGTCCCGGCGTGACGATCGGCGACAACACCGTGGTCGGCGCGGGCAGTGTCGTGACGCGTGACTTGCCTGATCACGTGCTTGCGGTCGGCAACCCGGCGCGGGTCGTTCGTAAGATCTAGTGCTATGCGCAGCGAGGAGATCCAGGTCCGCACCGGTGCCGAAGAAGTCGTGCATGACCTGACGCGAGAGTGCGAGCGGTTCCTCAGCAGTGAGAACGGCGACGGCCTGCTGCACGTGTGGGTGCCGCACGCGACCGCCGGTGTCGCCATCATCGAGACGGGCGCGGGCAGTGACGACGACCTGCTGACCGCGTTGGAACGGATCCTGCCCCGCGACGTGAAGTGGCGGCACCGGCACGGCACCCCTGGCCACGGCCGTGACCACGTGATGCCCGCGCTGGTGCCGCCCTACGCGACGATCCCGGTGCTAGGCGGTGTGCTGGCGCTCGGCACGTGGCAGTCCATCTGCCTGGTCGACACCAACGTCGACAACCCCGTCCGCACGGTCCGGCTGAGCTTCCTTGCCGGCTAGCTCAGCTTTCTTCATGGCAAGCAGCACGAGCCCGACGAGCGCGATCCCGCCGAACACCCACCACTCGGTGCTGATCGAGCTGTCGTACATCAGGCTGCGCAGGCCTTCCGTGGAGAACCGGAACGGCGTCCACGACCACAGGACCGCTTTGTAGGCCGGGTTGAGCAGCTCCGGCACCTGGCCCGCCACCGCGGGCGCCATCAGGTAGAGCAGGCCGAGCACGCCCATCGCGCGGATGCCCAGGTGCTTGAACAGCCCGGCCTGCAGCAGTGCGAACGACACGGCGACTGCGAGCATGAAGGTCATTGCTTCTGTCGTGAACGTGACGCCCCACCAGGCCAGCAGCCCGACCACGACGCCTTCCACGAGCACTGCGGTGGTCAACGCCGCGAGCAGCCGGTGGCGGCGTCCCTTCAGCACCACGAACAGCAGTCCGGCGACCATGCCGCCGACCCACAGCAGCGCACTCGCCGCGAGTGGCGCCGTGCGTTCGGCAGCGGAGACGGCCTGGGTCTCGGTCTTCACCGGCAGTCCGGCGCCCTGCGCGACACCGGTCAGCACCTGCTGCGCGACCTGCGTGCCGGACGGGTTGACCGCGGGGTTGAGCCGGATCGTCGCCTGGCCTGGCGAGATCTCCAGAACGCCGTAGACCTCCTTGTCCGCCAACAGGGTCCGGGCTTCGTCGGCGGTCGCTGTTCTGATGTCGACCTCGGCCGAGTCGGCTGCTCTGACGCGTTCCGCGATCGGCGGAGGCGCCACGACGGCGAGCGGGATGTCGTGCGGGTGCACGGTGGCCTGCACGCCGAAAGTGAGCAGTCCCAGGAGAAACGCCACCACTGCGCCTGCGACGGCGGTGACCAGCGCGGTGCGCATCACGAGCCTCCATTTGTTCATCAAGCGTTGAATTTAGTTGGCACGGTACGCCCGACACGCTCATGAAGTCAACGGTTGATGAATTAAGTCCTGTCAGACCCACCAGGTACCGTTTGCCGCGTGACTTACCCAGGTGGCGGCGGACAGGGCGGCTGGAACGACCAGCAGGGCTGGGGCCAGCAGCAGGGTGACCACCCGAGCGGCGGCTACCAGACCGGCGGCTACCCGCAGACGGGTGGTTTCCCGCAGCAGGGCGGCTTCCCCGATCAGGGCGGCTTTCCGCAGCAGGGCTACGGGCAGTACGGCGGTCTCGGCGTCTACGGCGGGTTCGACAGCGAACCGCCGAAGAGCAAGAAGAAGCTCTGGCTGGTCATCGGCGCCGTGGTGCTGGTGCTGCTGGTCGGCGGCGGCGTGACCTGGTTCGTGCTCTCGCGCGACTCCGGCGACCCGAACGCGCAGAACAACCCGTCCACGCCCACGAGCGCCTCCTCGCAGCCGACCACCGGCAAGTGCAAGAACGACGACATGCAGTGCGTCGAGACCTCGCTCGGCTACAACTACGAGGTCCCGAAGAACTGGGACGTCGTGTCCGAAGCGAAGATCCCGCTCGACAAGTTCCCCGGCATCTCGCTCACCGGCGTCACCACCTACGGCGACTACTCGTGCGAGGGCAAGTCGTTCACCAAGGGCACCAACGGCGGCGCGCTGCTGCCCAAGGGCGACATCAACCAGACCACGACCGACTTGGCCAAGGCCGTGGCGACGCAGTTCTACGCGTCGGGCGGCGACCCCCAGGTCACGGCGGCCCAGCCCAAGCCGGTGAAGATCCAGCACACCCAGAAGGACGGCAAGAAGGTCGTCGTCGACGGCGTGCAGGTGGACGCCACGGTCACCCAGACGGGCAACAAGTGCCTGGCGAGCAAGGGCATCGTCAAGGTCATCGTGCTCAACGGCAGCAACAAGCTGCACGCGCTCGTCGTGAACGGCGACCTGGAGGGCGGCGGGGGCGGCGCGAACCCGCCGCTGCCCAAGGAGGCCGAGCTGCAGAAGATGGTCGACTCGCTGGTGCCGACCACGTAGCAGGCCGGTCGGCTGGCGCGCCGCCGTTCGAGGGGACGGCGGCGAGACGTGCGCCCGCCAGCCGAGGCCAACGGCCCAACCCGCTCGTCGGCCAAGCCCGAACACCGCTCCGCACGCCGTCCGGGGGACGGCAGCAGGCTTGCGCACGCCCACCACCAGCCCGACGGCAGTACCGCGCGCTTCAGCTCACCAACACCGAAGGTTCGGGCTGCTTCTGCCGGCCACATCCAGCGCGGCGTGTTGCGTACCTCAGCTCTAGCGCGCCGCCGTTCGAGGGGGACGCGGCGAGAACTTGCGCGTGCCTGCCGCCCCAGGCCAGCGACACAACCGCGCTCAGCTCACCAACACCGAAGAGCCGGATGCCGCACTGCCGACGCCCCCACCGCCTCACACGCGACGTCCACCACGGCCGTCGCCGACCGCAGCCATAGCCACGAACCACACCATCCCGCGCCACGTCCACCGCGATGCGTCGCCGACCTCAGCCCTGACGCGCGCCGCCGTTCAACGGGACGGCGGCGGGCAGCGGGTTCTCCACGGTGATCTTCTCCAGCACCGCCAGCGCCTTGCTCTCCCACAGCGCCAGCCGCAGCTCCTGGAACGTCATCATCGCCTGCTCCACGATCGCGATCGCGTGGAACGTCTCCCCCCGCTGCGACACCAGCTGCGCCAGGTCCAGCCGGATCCGCGCCGCCCCGACGCGGTCGAGGTTCTCCTCGCACAACCGGATCGCGCGCCGCAGCAACCGCCCGGCCTCCGCGAACATCCGCATCCGCCCGTGGATCAGCCCGAGCGAGTGCAGCGCGTAGCTCTCGCCCACGGTGTCGCCGGAGCGCTGCACCATGCCCAGCACCGACGTGATCAGCTGCTGTGCCTGCTCGTACCGGCCCTGCACCAGCATGGCGCCACCGAGCCGGTACAGGACCTGGGCCTCGACCCGCGGGCTCGAGATCTCCCGGCACATCCCCAAAGCGCCGCGCAACTGCCCCACCGCGAGCTCGTGTTCGCCGCGGTCCAACGACAGCTGGGCGAGCTGAGACACCACGTAGGCCTGACCCACGACGTCGCCGACGCGTTTGAAGCCGGCCAGCGACTGCTCGAAGATCCGGGTCGCGACCTCCGGCCGGCCCTCGTTGTACTCCAGCAGCCCCAGGTTGCGGCGCACCAACGCCAGGCCGTGGCAGTCGTCGAGCTCGGTGAAGAGCTCCAGTGCGGGTTCCAACGCGGCCCGCGCCGTCTCCATGCGCCGCTGGCTGTGGTGCAGCGATCCGAGCGAGCAGAGCAGGGCCGCGGTGCCGCGCTTGTTGCCCGCCCTGCGCACGGCCTCCAACGCGCGTTCGTGGGTTTGCTGCCAGTCGTCGAGGTAGCTGCGGGTCTCGAACAACGTCACCAGCGTCATCGCGAGGTCCCAGCACAGCTCGTCCAAGCCCGCGTCGGCGGCCTGCAGCACGGCCGCGCAGATGTTCGGGCGCTCGCTTTCCAGCCACCCCAACGGGTCCTGCAGCACCTGGTCCAGATACGGGGCGTGCGGCTGCCAGCGCTGGCCGTGGCCGTGCAGCACGGTGAAGTCGCCGCCGTACAGCCGTTGGTGTGCCTGCTCGGCCATGGCGAGCCAGCCGCCGGCCACGCGTTCCACGGCGGCCAGTTGGGTGGCCGGGGACTCGTGCACGGCCAGTTGTTCCTTGGCGAACAACCGGATCAGGTCGTGGAAGCGGTAGCGGGGCAAACCCGTGATGTCGCTGCCGACCACGTCCAGCAGCTGCGCGTCGACCAAGCGCTCCAGGAGGTCGAAGCCGCGGTGGCGGTCGTCGTCGGTGAGCGCGGAGGCCGTCCAGACCGGCAGGCTTTCCGCCTCCAGCAACGACATCATTCGCATCACCCGGCACGTGTCGAGTTCCAGGCCGTCGTAGGTGAGCGAGAGGCTGGCGCGCACGACCATGTCGCCGTGCACCAGTTCGTCGAGGCGATGGCGTTCGTCGGCGAGACGTCCGACCATCGACGCCAACGTCCAGTGCGGGCGCGCGGCCAGTCGTGCGCCGATGATGCGCAACGCCAGGGGCAGACCTCCGACGACATCCACCAATGCCGATGCCGCAACGGGTTCGCTCTCCAGGCGCTGCGTGCCGATGATCCGGCCCAGCAGCTCGAGTGCGTCGTCGGAGTCCATGAAGTCGACGTCGACCAAATGAGATCCGGCGAGACCGGTCAACCGGGTCCGGCTCGTGACGACGACACCGCACGTCGGCGAACCCGGCAGCAGCTGGTGGACCTGCGACTCGCTGCCCGCGTCGTCGAGCACGACCAGCACCCGGCGGTTGGCGAGCATGCTGCGGTACATGTCCGCGCGCTCGTCCACACCATCGGGCAACGTCGAGCCCACGGCGCCCAACGCGGACAGGAACCGGCCGAGCACCTCGGCCGGTGTGGCCGGTTGGGCCTGCGTACCGCGCAGGTCGCAGTAGAGCTGGCCGTCCGGGTAGGTCTCGGCGGCCACGCGGTGCGCGACGTGAACCGCGAGAGCGCTCTTACCGATACCTGCCTTTCCCGAGATGTTCACCACGGGCATGGTCAGGTGGTCGCCGGACAGCACCGTCTCGGCACGCGCCACGACGTCCTGGCGGCCGATGAAATCCGAGATGGTGGCCGGAAGCTGGTGCGGTGACACGACGTTCTGCACGGTGACCGGGACCGGCTTCTCCTGCTCGAGGCGCAGCACCTCGTCGTCGGTCAGAATCGCCGTCTCGAGCTTGCGCAGCTGGTCGCTCGGTTCGAGACCGAGGTTCTCGATGAAGAGGTCGCGGCCGGTGCGGTAGACGTCGAGCGCCTCCGACTGCCGGCCGGACCGGTAGAGCGCGAGCATCAGCTGACCGCGCGGGCGTTCCCGCAGCGGGTGTTCGGTCACCATGCTCTGCAATTCACCGATGAGCGCGTGATGCCTGCCGAGCAACAACTCGATGTCGACGCAGTTCTCCAGCACCGACAAGCGTTTCTCGTCCAGACGTAAAGCTTTGTTCTGCAACGTGGCCGCGGCGCCGCCGAGCGCTGGTCCGCGCCACAGCGCCAGTGCCTGCCGCAGGACCGCCGACGCCTCCTCCATGCGACCCTGGCGGACGGCGGCGTCCGAGTCGGCCACGCGGCGTTCGAAGAGGAAGGTGTCGATCTTGTCGCCGGCCACGCGCAGCAGGTAGCCGGGCTGCCGGGTCTCGATCTGGGCGTCGACGTCGACCCGTGCGAACTCCCGCCGGAGCGCGGACACGCAGATCTGGATCTGCGCCCGCGCGGTCGACGGCGGGGTGTGCTCCCAGACGAGGTCGATCAGCTGGTCCATGCTGACCACGCGGTTGGCCTCGAGCAGCAGAGCGCCCAGGATCGTCTGCTGACGTCCCGGGGGCACCTGAACCTGCTCCTCGGCGCCGATGACCTCGATCGGACCGAGCAGCTTGAAGATCAGTTTTTCATCGGGGGCGGAGCTCATGACGGACGACCCCTCGCGCCTTTATCTCTCGCAAAGCCCCAACACCTCACGCTCCGGACGTTTCCCGTTACGGTTTCTCCGTGACGGAATTACACTTTACGGATGCGGCGTCACTCAGTTCATTGCCATCCGGTCCGAAAAACGCGGAAAAAGGCACACCCAGGGCGTCACCTCAAGATCGGTCAACAATATGAAAATGTTTCACTTCCCGTCGTTGACCTCCCGTTAACTGCACCGAAAGTTGGCCACTTGGATGGGTGATGATCTCCAAAGTTAGCCCTGGCAGGGAAAACTGTCAAGATCCTTCTTGTGTATCAGCACACGATCCACCATAATGCACGCGATCTCAATAGGCATCTCATTTGGAGATGATCGGATCAGCGACATCGGGGCAGATCAAGCAGTACGTGTGCCCGAGAATTCACAGGTGTCGGCGGCGGCTTCAGCACGATCGTACGTCATGGCGCCAGACATCCTGAACGACTCATCGAGGTTACTCCGAGCGGCACAAGCCGTTCGTTCGGATCGCTAACCGCACCCAACCATTGCGGTACACCGCACCTAATTCCTCGGATAAGCCACCACCCTGCGTAGTAACAGCTGTTTGCTGACCGGCGGATCAGCCGCCGAGGCGTCTCAACTGGCCACTTCAGTCCCGCCATCACGGCCGATTGATACGCGGTGGGTGCGCGATAGAGCGGCGATGGGCGGCACTCCTAACTTCGTTCTCAGACGCCGCTCGAAGGTGTCTGAAGCAGAACTCGAAGCCAAGGTCCGACCAAGCACGAGGAGGCCGACATGATCCGCAAGACGACCGCAGCCGCTCTGGTTCTCTCCGCCGTCCCCGCGGCCCTGGCGCTTTCCCTCTTCTCCGGAACCGCGCAGGCCGACGACACCCCGTGGAGCAAGGGCCTCGACGGGGACACGCCGTGGGGCAAGGTCATCGCCGACGACGACACCCCGTGGAGCCGCGGCCTCAGCGCCTCCGACGACGACACGCCGTGGAGCAAGACCGTCACGCTCCCCTCCCTCCCGTCCGACGACGACACCCCGTGGGACGACGACACCCCCTGGAGCTGATCACTCCCCGTCCGTCCGGATAACAACCTGTGGGAGGCCAGGACCATGCGATTCCACCTGCTGGGCGCTCTGGAAGTCCTCGACGACGACCTGCCCGTGCCACTGGGCGGCGTCAAGCAGCGCGCGGCTCTGGGTTTCCTCCTGCTGCACGCCAACCGCGTGGTGGCGACGAGCAAGCTGCTCCAGGCGCTGTGGTCGCGGGACGTCCCGCCCACCGCACGAAAGATGCTGCAAAACGCGGTCTCCGGACTGCGCGGCGTTCTCACTCCCCACGGCAGCAGCTCTGAAGGCTCTGCGCTGCTGCTGACCCACGCGCCGGGCTACCTGCTCCGTGTGGACCCCGACTCCCTCGACCTGTCGCGGTTCCAGCAGCTCACCGAACAGGGCCGGGGCGAACTCTCCGCCGGCAACTGGCCCACGGCCGCCAAGGTGCTCCGCAAGGCGCTGAGCCTGTGGCGCGGACCGGTGCTCGCGGATCTTGCGGAGACCGGTATCAACTGGCCGGAGCTGACCGCCATCAAGGACTGGCGGCTGGCGACGCAGGAGGACTGCTTCGAGGCGGAGCTGGCCTGCGGAAGGCACTACGAGATCATCGGCGAGCTGGAGTCGTTGATCGAGGTCGAGCCGTATCGCGAACGGCTCAACGGCCAGCTGATGCTCGCGCTCTACCGGTGTGGCCGGCAGGTGGACGCACTGAGTGTCTACCGCCGCACGAGGGCGGCGCTGGTGGAAGAGCTCGGTCTCGAACCGGGCCGCGAGCTCCAGGAGCTGGAACGCGCGATCCTCGACCACGCCCCCGCGCTGGACCTCCCACCGTCGGTGCAACGCAGGCACCTGCTCGCCGTCGGCCAGACTCCTGCGCCTGTGGTGATCACGCCTGCGCCCGTGGTGGAGCCTGCTGCAGTGGACGTGACGACCGTGGAGCGCAAGCTCGTCAGCGTCGTGATGGTGTCCGCCCAGCTCGGTCTCGCGGCCGGTGACGGTGACCCCGAGGACGTCGACGAGGTGCACCAGGAAGTTTCCGCTGTTGTGCGCGCCGAGGTGGAACGCCTCGGCGGTGTCGTCGGAGGCAATGTCGGCTCCGTCTTCCTGGCTTTGTTCGGTGTGCCCAAGACCGCTGAGGACGACGCCGACCGCGCCGTGCGCGCTTCGTTGGCCATCCGAGACCGTCTCGCTGCCGTCGCCGACGTGCAGATAGGCGTGGCGACGGGCGACTCTCTCGTTCGCCTGCCCGCTTCGGGTGCGCCGACCGCGACCGGCGTGCTGCTCGATCAGTGCCGTCAGCTGATGGCGCTGGCGCCGCTGGGTGCGGTTCGTGCGTGTACATCCACCCGTGACGCCGCTGCTTCCGTGACGTGGGCAGCTGACCCGGCCCCGACCGGCGGCTGGCAGGCGGTCTCCTGCGTCTCCCCGCGCGGCGAGACCCGCCGTACGCAGGCCGCTGTGCCGTTCGTCGAGCGCGAACGTGAGTTGCTCGTCCTACAAGGCCTTCTCGACGAGGTCCGCACCCGCCGCCGCCCGCACTTCGTGACCGTGCTCGGCGAAGCGGGCGTGGGCAAGACACGTCTCGTCAACGAGCTCACTTCTTCGTGCACCACCGCTTTGAGCGGCACCGCAACGGCTTTCGGCGACGACCACGGCTACGGCCCGTTGCTGGACGTCGTGCGCGGGTTCGCCTCACCGGAGACTTTGCGCGCCGCCGTCTCGTCGTTGGTCGGCGTCGGCGAGCTCGCGGACCGCCTGCACGCCAGCCTGGCCGGTCTGGTCGCGGGCTCTCCCGACGTGCCGGCCGACTTCCCGGCGTGGCGCCGTTTCCTGGAGGAGATCGCGGACTTCGAGCCGCTGGTCGTCTTCTTGGAGGACCTGCACTGGGCGAACGACGTGGTGCTCGACTTCGTGGAGGAGCTGAGCGAGCACGCGGGTTCCGTACCGCTGCTGGTGGTCGTCACCGCTCGTCCCGAACTGCTGCAGCGCCGTCCGTCGTGGTTCGGCGGCAAGCGCAACGCGACCACGATCAGCCTGGAACCTTTGTCCCACAACGGAAGCCGAAGTCTGCTCAACTCACTGCTGTCGGCCGGCGAGCTCTCCGCCGAGCTGTGGCAGACCTTGGTCTCGTGCGTCGGCGGCAACCCGTTCTTCGCCACCGAGTACGCCCGGATGGTGTCCGATCCGCGCATCCAGTGCCTGCACAACGAATCCGGCCTGCCAGTTCCGCCATCCGTGCGCGGCGTGCTGACCGCACAACTCGACTCGCTGCCGTTCGAGGTGAAGGCGGTCCTGCAAGACGCCGCCGTCGTGGGCGATCTCGTGTCTCCCGGTGCGGTGGCCGCGACGGGTCAGCGCGACCCCGGCGACGTCGCGCTGGCGCTGGAACTGCTGGAGCAACGGGACTTCCTGCGCCGGCAGGGGCGCAACAGCGAGACCGGCGAGATCGAGTACGGGTTCCGGCACGCGCTGGTGCGCGACGTCGTGGCCGACCAACTGCCGCGGGCGGTGCGCACGTCGAAACAGGAACGCGCCGCCGCGTGGCTCGCCGAACCCGCGCTGGACCTGATGCTGGACCGCCGGGCAGGCTGATCGATCTTGTCGGTGCTGCTGAGTACGTTGAAACGCAGGGGTTCCCAGTTCGAGGGGACCCCTGCGTCAGCGTGCCTTACGGCGAATATCAGTGCTGCGGTGCCCGGCGCGGACGGCCGGTTCCTGCGGTCCGGCCGAAACCACGACCGCCCTCGGAACGCTCCGAACGACGCGGGCCGCTGCGGAACTCACCGCCACCCTCACCGGACGAACGGCGCGGTCCACCGCGGAACTCGCCGCCTTCCGAACGACGGCCGGAGCCACCGCGGTACTCGCCACGACCGCCGGCGGACGGGGCGCCAAAGCGACGACCACCGCCGCCACCGCGACGGGCCGGCTTCTCGCGCTCGATGATCGGCTCACCGCTCGGGATGCGCGCACCCGTGATGCGGATCAGATCGTCGTCGCCGGGGCGCACCTTCGTGCTCTCCGGCCGGATGCCCGCACGTGCGGCCATGCCCTGGACTGCGCGGCGCTGGTCGTGCGTGACCAGCGTGACGACCGTGCCGGACTGGCCCGCGCGCGCCGTGCGGCCGGCGCGGTGCAGGTAGTCCTTCGGGTCGGCCGGCGGGTCGACGTGCACGACGAGCGAGACGTCGTCCACGTGGATGCCGCGGGCTGCCACGTCGGTCGCGATCAGGACCGGCGTGGTGCCCTCGCGGAACTCGCCGAGCACGCGGGTGCGGGCGCTCTGCGCCTTGCCGCCGTGCAGGGCGCCCGCGTGGACGCCGACGGAGCGGAGCTTCTTCGCGAGGCGGTCGACGTGGTGCTTGGTGCGCACGAACATGATCGTGCGGCCCTCGCGCGCGGCCACCTCGGTCACCACGTTCTGCTTGTCCTCGGCGGACACGAACAGCAGGTGGTGATCCATCGTCGTGACGCTCGCCGTGGCCGGAGCCACCGAGTGCGTCACCGGGTTGTGCAGGTACTGGCGGACCAGCTTGTCCACGTCGCCGTCGAGCGTCGCGGAGAACAGCAGGCGCTGGCCGTCCTGCGGGGTCAGGTCGAGGATGGCGCGGACCTGGGGCATGAAGCCCATGTCCGCCATCTGGTCGGCCTCGTCCAGCGCGGTGATCTCGACCGAGCCGAGGTCACAGGTGCCCTGGCGGACGTGGTCGGACAGCCGGCCCGGCGTGGCGATCAGCAGGTCGACGCCGCGGCGCAGGTGTTCGATCTGGCGCGGGAACGACGTGCCTCCGACGACGACGCGGCACCACAGGCCCAGCGAGCGGGCGTGCGGCATGAGCGCCGTCTCCACCTGCATCGCGAGCTCGCGGGTCGGGACGAGGATCAGGCCGCGCGGCTTGTTCGGCATCGAGCGGCCGCCCGCGAGACGGGACAGCATCGCGAGGCCGAACGCCAGCGTCTTGCCGGAGCCGGTCTGGCCGCGGCCGAGGATGTCGCGGCCGGACATGGAGTCGGGAAGGGTGGCCGCCTGGATCGGGAACGGCTCGGTGATTTCGTTGGCGACGAGCGAGCGGATCAGCGCGTCGGCCAGGCCGAGCTCGGCGAACGAGGGCAGCGGGCCTTCCGGCAGCGTGCTCTCGAAGTGCTCGGCGACGATCGGCTCCTCGACCCGCTGCTGCGGACGCGAGGAGTTGCCCTGGCGACCCGAGCGGCGCCGCGGTGCCCTGCGGCTGTTAGAGCGCTCGGAACGACCTTCGGACATTGATGGCAAAACAAACCTCCGGGACATGGCACGTCTCGAGGCTGCCCCGCGCGCTACCGCGGTGCCGATCACAAGGACGGGCCCGGCGTGATGGTCACGCCGTGATGAGTGGGTGGAAACACCGGTCAACGGCTGTCAGGCCTTCATCGGTGTACAGCACAGTCTAGCCGATCATCGGCCAGACCTTGCGCGCCCGGCAGTGTCGTTGGACACGGCCGGGCGCGCAACGTGGGTCACGCCATACCGGCCACGTCCAGCAGCGTTGCCACCAGCGCGGACGGGTCGGCGATCTCCGGCGGCAGGCCGCGCGCGGCGAACCAGCCGCTGATGTTGCGGACGTCGCGGTCGAGGAACTCCACGCCGCGCGGGTTCGCGACGAGGTCGACCACCTGCGGCAGGTCGATCATGATCAGCCTGCCCTCGTGGACCATCAGGTTGTACGCGGACAGGTCGCCGTGGGTGAGGCCCGCCTCCGCGAGCGTCATCAGCGTCGCGACCAGCTGACGCCACAGGTCGAGCAGCTCGTCCTCGTCCGGACGGGTCTGCGCGAGCCGCGGTGCCGCGTTGCCCTCGTCGTCACCGATGAACTCCAGCAGCAGCTCCGTGCCGCTGCGCTGCACCGGATACGGCACTGGTGCGCCGATCTGCCACAGCCTGGCGAGCGCGGCGAACTCCGCGACCGCCCACTGCTCCGCGATCAGGTTGCGCCCGAACGCGGTGCGGTTCTGGATGGCCCGCATCTCGCGGGACTTCTTCATCCGGCGACCTTCCAGATACCCCGCGTCGCGGTGGAACATCCGGTGGTCGTTGCTGCGGTAGCGCTTGGCTGCGAGCAGGCACGCCCGCTCGCCCATCGCGCGTTCCAGCAGGAAGACGTCCGCCTCCTTGCCGGTCTTCACGATGCCCAGCTCGCGGTCCACCGCGGCCAGCTCGGTGATGAGCCACGCCGGGTAGGGCTTGGGGCCCTGATCGGCGTCGCCCCAGGTGGACCAGCGGTCGCCGTCCTCCGGCGTGTCCGCGGTGCTGAGCTGGTCCTCGCGCAGTCGCGAGACTCGCAGCTTCTCTTCTTCGGTCATGCGGCCGCGACGCGTCGGCTCCGCGTCGTCGGCGGTTCGGTTGGTGCGCTTTCCCTTGCGCCGCATGCTGTCGTCGGCGCCATCGAAAGCAGACTCGTAGCGTTCGTAAAGATCGTGCTCGCGCACGGTGGGGTCTCCCAGAAGATGAAGGTGACCGCCCCACTGGCGCTCTGCGATCAAACGGTGCTGATCAGGCGCGAAGGGCGGAGGGACGGGTCGCGGTGCCACGTCCGAAGACAGGCTCTGACATCTCGCACCTCCTCGTTCCTCACGCCGCACTTCGGCTGCGGTGAAGCTTGCCCGGTCGCGCTCTGGGTGCGCAACCGAATTAATCCGTGATCAGATCGGCGGTCTTCTCGCTCGTCGGGACGACCTTGAGGCCGGCCTTCTGCGCGAGCTTGACCAGGCCTTTCAGGTCGCTCGGTTCGGCGCTGCTGCGCGCGATGGCGCGGGCGAGCAGGCCCTTGTGCGCCTTGTTGAAGTGGCTGACGACCTTGCCCTCGCTGGTGATCACCCGGACGACGACGGCGTGCGGGATCTTCGCGAGGCTCGAGTAGGCGCCGGAGCGCAGGTCGACCACGAACTCGTCGGCCTCCACGAGCACCGGTTCGAGTGCCGGCTTCCACAGCGTGCGCAGGCTGCCGTGGGACGGGAGCGTGCTGCCGCCGGACAGCCGGTACGCGGGCACCGGGTCACCGCCGCGGATCGCACCGAACAGCGCCGACGCGACCGCGAGCCGCTGGTAGGCGCGGTCCCGCTCGGCCTTCTTGAGCGTTCCGAAGTCCAGGTTGTCGTAGAGGACGCCGGTGTAGCGCAGCAGCGCAGGCGTCGTCTCGGACGTGCGCAGTGCGGCGTTGCGGTGGACCTCATCTATCTGGCGCTCGGAGATGTCGAGCGCCTTGAGGCTCGCCTCTATGTCCTTGGCGAGGTCGGCCAGCGCGGACACCAGCTTGTCGCGCACGGGGTTGAGCTCCGGGAACGACAGCGCGTCGAGGTCGAGCGGCCCGCCCTCGCCGCCGATCGCCTTGGTCTCCGACGGGGGAAGCAGCACCAGCACGGTTGGCAAGCGTAGGTGTTCGCTACGGCGCCTGCAGCGTCAGGTACGCGAGGCCGAGCGTGCCGCGCCACCCGCGCAGCCGGTAGGTGCGCTGCGTGTCGGCCTTCGCCCTGACCGCGTCGGCGTGCTCGGAGTCCGGGTTGTCGCGCAGCCAGCGTTCCCACGCCAGCGCGTGCCCGTTCTCGAACACGTCCCACTCGTCCAGGCTCGCCTGCTCCACGGCGAGCAACCGGTACCCGTGTTCGTGCGCCAGGTCGACCAGGTCGGCGACCGTGCCGTACTGGTCGCGCGGGATCGGCATGGCGGCCAGCTGCTCCTCGGTGGGCGGGCGCTCCCAGAAACCCTCGCCCAGCAACAGCTTGCCCTGCGGGTTCAGCAGTTTCCGGGCGGCTGCGAGCGCGTTCGCGGTGTGCTGCAACGGGTCTCCGCCCCACACCTGGCTGGCGCCGTTGACGATCACGACGTCGGCCGGCTGCTCGGGTCGCCACTGCTGGACATCTACGGCGTGCAGGCTGACCCGCGCGGTGAGGCCTCGTGCGTCGGCGTTGGCCTGAGCCTGGGCGATCGCCGTCGCGTCGCGGTCGACGCCCGTGCCGGTGGCGGTGGGCGCGGCTTCGAGCGTGCGCAGGAGAAGCTCCGCCCAGCCGCAGCCGACGTCGAGCACGTGCTTCTCGTCGAGCGGCTGGAGGCCACGGATCAGTCGTGCGGCCCGTTCCTCGGACAGCGGTCCGTGGAACGTCAGGTCGTCGTGCAGCGGCGCGATCTCTGGTGTCGTCATCGCACGCAGGATGTCTGTGCGGCCTGTTCCGGGCAACGCGTTATTCGGTTGTTGGGCCCATCACCTCCCCGTAGCTTCGATTTCGTGGAACTCGTGCGGCGCCCGCTCACGACAGCGGACATCCCTGCGGTGACCGCGCTTTACAACGCGGTCGAGGCGGTGGACGACACCGGCGAACTGCTGTCCGAAGAGGACTTCGCCGAGACGTTCGCCGAGACGGACCTGCCCCGCGGTTCTCTGGGCGTGTTCGCGGACGGCACGCTCGCCGCCTACGGCCTCGTCGTGTTGCGCGACAACCCCGTCGGCACGCACCGCGTCCGCCTCGACGGGTTCGTGCACCCGAAGTTCCGCCGCAACGGCATCGGACGTGAGCTGCTGACGCGCATGATCGCGTCGGCGCGTCTGTTGCACGCCGAGCGCCACCCGGCCATGCCGCTGGTGGTGTGCACCATGGTCGAGAGCCGCTTGGCGGGCCTCCTGACGCTGGTCGAGTCGTTCGGCTTCAGCGCGGACCGCCACTTCCACGAGATGGAGGTGGCACTGGGCGAGTCACTCGCCCAGGTCCCGATCCCGTCCGGCTACGAGATCGTGCCGTTCTCGCCGGCCCGCGACGAAGAGGTCCGCCAGGTCTGCAACGCGGCGTTCGCCACGCACTGGGGTTCGGTCGAGCGCAGCCCGGAGGAATGGGCCGCGTCCTTCACGAACAGCAAGCGGTTCGTTCCGGAGCACTCCTTCCTGGCGCTCGCGGACGGCGCCGTCGTCGGCTTCGTGCTGGCCCGGCACTACCCGGTCGTCGAGGAGTTGACCGGCGTCCGCGAGCTGTGGATCGGGGACGTCGGCACACTCGCCGAGCACCGCGGGCGCGGCGTGGCCTCGGCCTTGCTGAGCTGGACGCTGGCTCAGGGCAGGGCAGCGGGCTACGACCGGGCCGGGCTGTCCGTGGACACCGCCAACTCGACCGGTGCGCTCGGCGTGTACGAGCGGGCCGGGTTCAAGCTGGCGCGGACGTGGATCGACTACGGGTTGCCCGTCGAACTGGACTAGGACGGCCAGGGCACCTCACGGGTCCGCCACCCCACGAGGCACCTGGCTGCGCTACCGGCACGCTCGGCAGGAACGAGCACGTCGGGTCCGAACGGACAGGGCACCTCACGGGTCCACAACCCACGAGGCACCTGACCGAACAACCGGCGCACTCGGCAGGAACGAGCACACCGACTCCGAGCCGGCACAGACCCAGATCGACTACGACCTGACCGTCGAACTCGACCAGCACGGGCAGAACAGACCGCACGGCAACGGACCACCGGCAGCCGGGCACCTCACGGGTCCGCAACCCGCGAGGCACCTGACTGACCAGAGCTATTCGGTCGCCTGGCCGACGCAGAACTGGTTGCCGTCCGGGTCGGCCAGCACGGTCCAGTCGATCCCGGGAACGCTGTGCTCGGCCACCTCGGTGGCGCCGAGCGCGACCAACCGGGCGACCTCCGCCTTGCGGTCCGGCACGTGCGAGTCGATGTGGACGCGGTTCTTGCCCGGCGTGGCGTCCGGCACCTGCTGGATGCCTAAAGCGACGCCGTGCTCGGTGCTCGGCGCGAGGACGATGAACTCGCCCCAGTCGCTCTGGACGGTGGTGCCCAAAGCGGCCGTCCAGAACTCCGCGAGCTTGCGCGCGTCGCCGGTGTCGATGGTGATCATGGCAATGGTCAGGGACATGCGACGGACGCTACTCAGGGGGTCTGACAATTTTGGTTCGCGCAGGTCAGAAGCAATGAAACCCGCCGTCGCGAAGTCGCGAGAGGCGCAACCAGTACGCTGCCCCAACAGCCCGTGAACGAGGAGTACCCACCGTGATCACCAGGATGTCGTCTCTGTTCCTGCGCACTCTTCGCGAGGACCCGGCCGACGCCGAAGTGCCCAGCCACAAGCTGCTGGTGCGCGCCGGCTACGTCCGCCGCGTCGCGCCGGGCGGGTACACCTGGCTGCCGCTCGGGCTCAAGGTGCTGCGCAACATCGAGGCCGTCGTCCGCGAAGAGATGGACTCGTTCGGCGCGCAGGAGATCCAGTTCCCCGCCCTGCTGCCCAAGGAGCCCTACGAGGCTACGAACCGGTGGGAGGAGTACGGGCCCAACCTGTTCCGCCTCAAGGACCGCAAGGGCGCGGACTACCTGCTCGGCCCCACGCACGAGGAGATGTTCACCCTCACCGTGAAGGGCGAGTACAGCTCGTACAAGGACTACCCGGTCACGCTGTACCAGATCCAGACCAAGTACCGCGACGAGGCGCGTCCCCGTGCGGGCATCCTGCGCGGCCGCGAGTTCCTGATGAAGGACTCGTACTCGTTCGACCTCACCGACGAGGGCCTGAGCCAGTCGTACCTGAACCACCGCGACGCCTACATCCGCATCTTCGACCGGCTCGGGCTGCAGTACGTGATCGTCTCCGCCACGTCCGGCGCGATGGGCGGCTCCGCGTCCGAGGAGTTCCTGGCCGTCGCGGAGACGGGTGAGGACACGTTCGTCCGCAGCACCGAGTCCGGTTACGCGGCGAACGTCGAGGCCGTCGCGACGCCCGTGCCCCCGGCTCAGTCGATCGACGACAAGCCCGCAGCGGTCGTGCACCACACGCCGAACACGCCCACCATCGAGACCCTGGTGGACTTCCTCAACGCGAACACCGACCGCAAGTTCACCGCGGCGGACACGTTGAAGAACGTCCTGGTCAAGGTGCAGCAGCCGGGCCAGAAGGACTGGACGCTGCTCGCCGTCGCCGTCCCCGGTGACCGCGAGGTCGACTTCAAGCGGCTCGAAGCGGCGCTCTCCCCCGCGGAGGTCGCGATGGTCGACGAGGCCGACTTCGCCAAGAACTCGTTCCTGGTCAAGGGTTACATCGGCCCTGGCGCGATCCAGGCGAACGGCATCCGCTACCTCGCCGACCCCCGCGTCGTCACCGGCACCGCGTGGGTCACCGGCGCAGACAAGGCCGACCACCACGTGGTGGACCTGGTGGCGGGCCGCGACTTCACGCCCGACGGCGTCATCGACGTGGCCGACGTCCGCGAGGGCGACCCGTCCCCCGACGGCAAGGGCGTGCTGGTCGCCGCGCGCGGCATCGAGATCGGCCACATCTTCCAGCTCGGCCGCAAGTACGCCGACGCGTTCTCGCTCGACGCCCTCGGCCCGGACTCCAAGCCCGTGCGCATCACCATGGGCTCGTACGGCGTCGGCGTCTCGCGCCTCGTCGCGGCCATCGCCGAGCAGTCCCACGACGAGCGCGGCCTGATCTGGCCCCGCAACGTCGCGCCCGCCGACGTCCACGTGGTCGTTGCCGGCAAGGACGAGACGCTGATGGCGGCCGGCGAGGACTTCGCGAAGCAGCTGAGCGCGCGCGGCGTGAAGGTGCTGCTGGACGACCGCAAGGCGAGCCCCGGCGTGAAGTTCGCGGACGCCGAGCTCGTCGGCATCCCGACGATCCTGGTGATCGGCCGCGGTCTGAAGGACGGCACCGTCGAGGTCAAGGACCGCCGCTCGGGTGACCGGGTCGAGGTGCCGGTCGCCGAGGCCGTCGACCACCTGGTCAGCGTCGTCAACAGCTGAGTCCGAACGTCACGAACGCCCGGCCGGGAATTCCTGGCCGGGCGTTCGTCGCGTTCAGGGTGCGGCATGGGGCGGAACTGGTACCTGCTGTGGAGCACCAAGATGCGCACTGCACCCCGCACCCCTCCGAAGAACGCCCCAAGGTCGCAGAGGGCCTGCGGTGGTTGATGAAGCACAAGGCCTTGCGCACGGTCACGGTCGCGGGCGGGCTGCTCGCCGAGCGGTTGCTCGCGCGATGTCGCCACACCATCACGGTGACCGTGGTGCTGATTCCGTTGATGTGGCTGGGGATTGCGACGCTCGCCCGCGATCTGCCGACGGTGGCGGCGTTCGCGGTGGTCAGTTCGTTCTGCACGGCGGTGTGGGGTGTGGCCACGGCGGCGCTGCGGCAGCGGGCGGTGCCCACGGAGTTGCTCGGCCGCGTCGGACTGTTGGCGCCTTGGTACGCAGCCGTGGTGCTGCGCACCGCGGTCGGATTGCTGAGCCTGAAGCCGTTGCGCGCTCACTTCGCGGGCGCCGCCTTGAACGTCCACTTGGCCGCGTCGCCGGAGCAGGACGCCGCCGTCACCTTCCCCGACGCGTCCCGGTAGCACTTGGTGTTGTGCTGCATGTCCGAGATGGTCTTGTTCGGGTTGATCGACCACTGCTGACTCGGGCCGCCGTCGCACTTCCGCAGCACGACCTTGCCCGACGAGAGCGTGGTGCACTGCTGGGGCGAGCCCTGCTCCATGAAGGCGCCGTGGAACTTGAACTGCTGCAACGCAGAGCCGTTGCAGACGGCCGTGGTCAGCTGGGTGCCGGACGCACCGCCCTGCAGGCACTTGCCGGTGGAAACGTTCTTGTACTCGCCGTTGGTGGTCTTGGGCTTCGCGCCGCCGTAGCACTCGCCGGTGGACGTGTTGAAGATCGGCGTCGGATCCACGGTCAGGTTCGACGGCGGGTTGATGATGGTCTCCTCCATCACCGGCTTGCCGTCGGGGTGGTAGTTCGTGAGGGCGTCTTCGCAGTCGATGACGTTCATCGCGTTGCCGCCCTTGCCACCGACCCAGGCGTCGAAGTGCCACAGTCGCGGGCCGCCGTTGGGGCCGTTGCCGTCCCAGTCCTGCTCGCAGGAGGAGCAGGAGTCCTCCATGATGAAGTACTTCTTGACGCGCGGGAAGTAGATGCGGGTGCCCGGCTTGGCTTCCTTGGCCGACGTCGCGAACGTGATCGGGTCCGCCCAGGTGCCCTTGCCGCCGGCCGTCTTGTGGATCTGCGGGTAGGCGATGTTGCCGCCCGGCGGGGTGTTGTCGTACCAGCCGTAGAAGGTCCAGAAGACCTGTTGGGGTGCGGCGCTCGCCGGGGAGGAAGCGAACAAACCGGACATCACTAGCAAGATGCCTGCCGCCAAAGACAGGGCGCGTTTCATGCGTGCCTCCGCAGGAACCGGTGGACTGAGGCGGCGTGCTTGCAGAGTCCACCGGTCGAGCGGATTTTGTAAAGAAAGTTATCTAACTATTTGCGGAAGCAATGTCGGCGACCGGGCCCACCACGATGATCGCCGGCGGACGAACGTCCCAGCGCTTCACGTCCACCGCAAGAGCGTCCAAAGTGGACCGGAAGACGCGCTGAGCAGCCGTGCTGCCCTCCTGGATCACGGCGACCGGGGTGGAACCGGGACGGCCTTCCATCAAAGCAGCAGCGAAGGCGCCGGCTCGTTCGACGGCCATCATCAGCACGACGGTGCCCTGCAGGCGTGCGATCGCGGGCCAGTCCACGAGAGAGCGCGGGTCATCGGGGGCCACGTGGCCGGACACCACCACGACTTCGTGCGCCACGCCTCGGTGCGTCACCGGCACACCGGCCAATGCGGGCACACCGAACGCCGACGTCACGCCTGGCACGACGGTCACGGGGATGCCGGCCTCCGCGCACGCCAGCAGCTCCTCGAAGCCGCGCCCGAAGACGTACGGGTCGCCGCCCTTCAGCCGGACGACGAACTTGCCCTCCTTGGCGCGGTCGATCAGCGTCTGGTTGATGAACTCCTGCGTGGCCGCACGGCCGTAGGGGATCTTCGCGGCGTCGACGACCTCGACGTGCGCGGGCAGTTCCTCCAGCAGCTCGCGCGGGGCCAGCCGGTCGGCGACGACCACGTCCGCGTGGGCCAGCAAACGCTTGCCCTTGACGGTGATCAGCTCGGGATCGCCGGGACCGCCGCCCACCAGGGCGACACCGACCGGCGGAGTGGCCTGGTCCGCGATCCGGCCGTCCCGCAGAGCCGCCACGAGGCCGTCGCGGACCGAAGCGGAACGACGGTGCTCGCCGCCCGCCAGCACACCGAGCACGAGGCCGTCGTGCGCGCCTACGGCCGGTGTGACGGCCGTGCCCTCGACCGCGATGTCCGCGCGCACGCAGAACACACGCTGCGACAGCGCCTCGTCGCCGATCTGCGTGTTGACCTCGACGTTGGACGTGCAGGCCACCACGTACCACGCGCCCTCGACGTCACCCGGCTCGAACCGCCGCTGGTGCCACGTCAGCTCCCCCGCGTCGACCATGCCCTGGACGGCGGGCGTGACGGACGGCGACACGAGCTCGACGGCGGCGCCGGACGCGATCAGGCGAGGCAGGCGGCGCTGGGCGACCGTGCCTCCGCCGACCACGAGGACGCGCCGGCCCCGCAGGTCGAGGCCGGCCAGGTAGTGCTGTTCAAAGGGCATGCGTAGAAGCATCCACACCGGACCCGCCGTGTCCAGCCGAAGGGAACATGGTCACAGGCTCAGCAACTCGAAAGAGGTCGCCAGCACGCCGCCGAACCGCTGGCCAACGGCCTCCGCGGCGCCACGCAGGAACCCCTCGGGATCCGCCATGTTGCCGCTCAGCGCAGCCAGATACGCCTTGTGCGCGCGTAGAGACGCCACCGAAGCGTCGAACGAGTCGGTGATGTCCACGGCGTGCGTTGCCAACGGTGAGGACGCCGCCGCCACGTACCGAACGCCATTCCACGGCTCAAGTCCCAGGTCCTGGAACACCCACCGGTTGCCCGCGTCACGCACGGCGTCCACGGCAGCACGCCCGACCGCGATGTGGTCCGCCTGGTTCCACCCGCCACCGGGCCAGGTGTCGCGGAAGTTGCTGACGATCACGAACTCGGGCCGGTGCCGCCGGATCGCCGCCGCGATGTCGCGCCGCAACGGCACGCCGTACTCGATGAGCCCGTCCGGGTGGTCCAGGAACTCGACATCCGAAACCCCCACCGCCGCGCACGACGCGATCTGCTCCTCGACCCGCAACGGCCCGCACACCGACGGCTCCATCGTGTCGATGCCCGCCTCGCCACGGCACGCCAGCAGGTACGCGATGTTCTTGCCCTGGGCGGTCCAACGCGCGATAGCGCCCGCACCGCCGTACTCCATGTCGTCGGGATGAGCGACGACGACCAGCGCGCTCGACCAGTCCTCCGGCACCGCTTCCAGATCAGCCATGAAGGCAGCATACGACCGCGCCCCGAGTCCACTGTGGACTCGGGGCGCGGCGGCTCCTGAACTAGAGCTGGGCGTTGATGACCGAGTAGTACGGCGCGATCCGGCCGTACACACCGGGGTAACCGGCGGCCGCACAACCGCGACCCCACGACGTGTCACCGATGAGCTTGCCGCCGTACACCAGCGGGCCACCGGAGTCGCCCTGGCAGGTGTCGGTACCGCCCTGCGGATAGCCCGCGCACACCATGGAGGTGTTGCTGTACTGCGAGTACGCGGTCTTGCAGGTCGCGTCCGAGGTCAACGGCACGTTGGCCTTGAGCAGGTACCGGGACGCCGAGCCGCCGGAGGACGTGGTGCCCCAGCCGAGGATCAGCGCGGAGTTGCCCGCCGTGTAGAGCGCGGTGTCGGCCGGGGTCGCGAGCGGCAGGGTGGCCGAGCTGATGCTGCGGTCCAGCGTCAGCACGGCGACGTCGTAACCGGCGGTCGCGGTGGTGTAGCTCGGGTGGACCCAGATCTTGGTCACGCTGGCGACGGTGCCAACGCTGCTCTGCTTGTCGTCACGGCCGTGGACGACGCGCGTGCTGGCGGGCGTGCGGCCCTTGACGCAGTGTGCGGCGGTGACGACCTTGTTGGCCTTCACCAGCGTTCCGCCGCAGAACTGCGAACCGGTGCTGGAGGCCAGGTAGACAACCCACGGGTACGTGGAAGTGCTTGCGCGCGTACCACCGACGATCATCGGTGAGACGTCGTCAGCATTGGCCGCGGGAGCGACGAAGAAGATGCTCGCGAGTGCGGAAACGATGACGGACACGATCAGGCGATGCAGGGTTTTCGCCATGTTGCCAGTCCTTCCCGATGACGGTGTGTGTGCAGGGAGTCGAGCGGCGGCACACACAGCGTCACGGGCTTGGATTCAAACGCACAACCGCCACTAGTCGTTACGGCTGGTTTGACAGTTGACGTCAGCGGTTCCAGACTCCGGGAACAACAACCACGTCGGCTTCGACCGCAACGTCCAGCGTTGGCCCGGTCCCGAAAGCGACGAACGCGACCGCCGCACCGCGCGCCGCCAGCTCGCCCGCACCCTCGTGGCGGATCTCGGTGCCAGACCGCAGCAGCGGGGAGACCGCGTCGATCGCTTCCGGCGTGCCGACCACGAACGCGGCGCGCCTGATCTCCGCCTCCGCCCGCGGCGTGCGTTCCTCGGCGGCGCCCGGCCCGAGTCCGACGAGAGCCAGCCGGCCGCGCGGCAGCACCCGTGCCGCGGCCACGGTCACGTTGTCCCGCTTGAACTTCTCGGCCGCCAGCTCGATCGGCGCGCCGTGGCCCAAGGCCTGCGCGCCGCGCAACGCCGCCGCTTCCGCCACGCTCGCCGTGCCCATCGAGTTGCGCACCACCGAGCTCGGGTTCGGCACGCCGATCTCGGCCAGCTCCTCGGTCGGGAACGTCAGCAGCTCGGCCGTGTCTCCGTGCCAGAAACCCCAGTCCTCCACGGCGTCCACGATGCCGGGCTCGTCCGCTTTGGCGTCCGCCGTGGCAAATGCCTTGATGGCACGCAGATCCAGGCCGCCCTGCGCGTCCAGTTCCGCCAACGCTGCGCCAACGCTCGTGGCCGACGCACCGCGTGTGGAGCCCACACCGACGACGAGCGTGCGCGGCACGATCCGCAGCACGTTCTCCTTCGAGCTGGCGGCCCGGTCGTCGATGACGATCATCCAGGTCGCGTCCTCGCCGCCCGCGACGACGTTGGGCGGCAGCGCGGGCAGCGGGAAGCCCAACGGGTTGCGCAGCACGACCAGCTCGCCCGCGTCGATGGCGGCGGTGCAGGCCTCGACGTCGCCCTCCGCGGTCGCGTCGAGCAGTTCCACGAGCTCGTCCAGCATCGAGTCGATCGACGGGCCACCGGTGACGACGGCCGTGCGGTTGAGCGAGTCGGCGACGTCGCGGGCCAGCACGTCGGCGTCACCCGCCAACGCCACCACGAAGTGCGCGTCCACGCACACCACGGCGGGATCGGATCGCTTGTCTCGCAACAGAGGTGCGATCAGGCGGACTGCGGCACCCGCGTCCAGGAACAGGACGGCGGCATCCAAGCGCGGCCACAACCGTTGCACGGCAGGCTTCACGGGACCGTCCGGGACGACCGCGTCCGCGCCGAGCAGGCCCGCCAGGTCAGCTGCGTCGCCGCGCTGGGCAGGGCCGGCGAACACACCGATCACTTCTTGGTTCCCCACAACAACGTCACCGGAACCGCAGGAGCGAACCCCGTGTCCAGCAGCCGGGCAGCCGTCCAGTGCACGCCTTCCACCTCGTACCCGGCGGCCACCAGCGCATCTCGCGCGGGCACGATCTCGTCCACCCGCTCCGTCGCGACGACCACGCGGCGGGCGTTCACGGCCGCGCACGCCTTCACCTCGGCCAGCTGACCGCGGCCGACGAACACCGCGTCCGGACGGGGCAACGCCGCCGTGTCCAGCTCGGCTTCCTCCACCCGCACGTCGACGCCGTGCGCGGAAGCGTTCGCGATGATGCGCACGCACTGCACGGGATCCGGTTCGACCGCGACCACCGCGGCACCCAGGCGGGCGCACTCCACGGCCACCGCACCGGAACCGGCCAGCACGTCCCACACCAGCACACCGGGCCGCGGGGCGAGCCGCGCCAGCACGAACGCGCGCACCTCGGCGCCGAGGACGTGCGAGCGGCTCGCGAAGGAGTCGTCCGGCAACGCCCAGCCGTCGTTCGAGGTGAGGAACTCGTTGTCCGCCAGGCACAACAGCGCGTCGGGTGCGGTCCAGCGACGGGTCACCGCGTCGCGCGGGTCCACAGTGGTCAGCTCGCCGGAGTCCGACACCGTCAACGTGCGGCGCCAGCCCGCGAGGCCAGCGCCGACCTCGGCGGGACCGATGCCCTCGGCCAGCTTGACCAGCACGGCGGAGCGGGCGCGGCACACGTTCAGCGCGGGACGCAGGCCGTCCGCCGCGTCGACGATCTCGACGGGGCGACCGGCTGCCTCCAGCAGCTTCTCCACCGTCATGAGTTGCTGGGCCGCTTGGGCTTACGGGTGGCCGGTTTCTTCTTCGGGGTGGCCGTGGACGCCCGGACCGTCGGCGGCTTCGGCTTCTCCGCCGCGACGACGGTCAGCTTCGGCTTCGGGGCCGGTTCCTCGGCCGGCTTGCGCACCGACTGCTGTATTCCCTGGACCGCGGTCCACGCCGGGTTCGCCTCGGCGGCGGGGGAAGCAGCGGGCACCGGCTCGTCGGGGCGCGTCGTCGCGATGCGCGTGGCGGCACGACGCGACCAGCGGGTCGGCCGGGCGGCGCGGATCGGCTCGTCCACCGACGTGGTGGCCGAGGTCGAGACCCGCCGGGTGGGCGCCTTCACGGCGGCGCCGACGAGGAACAGCGTCGGGCGGTACAGCTTGTGCTGCTTCACCACCGACTCCAGCTGACCGACCGTGGTGTGCACGACCAGCTCGTCGGCCTGGCTCACCTTGTACGCGACGACGACCGGGGTGTCGGCCGAGTAGCCGCCCGCCAGCAGCTTCTCCACGAACTGGCCGGTGCGCGCACCCGACACCGTGGCGGCCATCGTGGTCTGCAGGGCGGCGAACTCACTGACCAGCTCGCTGCTCTCCGGCGAGATCAGCACGGTCGACGACGCCTCGGTCAGCGTGAGCTCGCGGCCGATCTTGGCGGCAGCGGCGGCGACCACGGACACGCCGGGCACGACCTCGACCTCGAGACCGAGCCGCACGCACAGGTCGTGCTGCTCCTGCACACCACCACCGGTCGCGGCGTCACCGGCGTGCAGCCGGACGACGGCCTGCCGGGACGCGGCGGCCCTGCGGTACAGGTCGGTGATCTCCTCCTGCGTGACGCGCGAGAAGTCGACCAGCTCGGCGTCGGCGCGGGCGTGCTCGCGGACGCACTCGGCGTCCACCGCGCTGGGGGCCCAGATGACGACGTCGGCTTCCGCGATGCGGCGCGCGCCTCGGAGAGTGATGAGGTCGGCGGCGCCCGGACCAGCGCCGACGAAAGAAACCCGACCGGTCGTCGTCACGACAGCTCCACAGGGGTTCGGACTTTGGCTTAAGCGAAGACCGTACCGCTTGCCGCTCCGGCCACGAACGGGTGGCAGGCCCGCACGAACCTGGCTACCGCTTCCGGATCACCGGCGGGGTGCGTGTGGAGGTACGACGCGTGCACCCCACCGGCCACGAAACCTTCCGCGACCGGTCGGGAGTCGACGCCGCGCCAGTGCCACGCGGGCGGCGTCGAGTGCGGTGCGGACAACTGGGTCCGGTGGAACTCGTGGCCGGTCACGCGGCTGCCCGGCGGGTGCAGCGGCGAGCCGGTGGCCGCGACGGCGTCCCGGTAGCCCAGGGTCAGCTTCGGCGTCATGAACCCGTCGGCGTCGAGCACCCCGCACATCGGGTGCCCGTCGAGTGATCTCGCGAGGTAGAGCAGCCCGCCGCACTCGGCGTGCACCGGCGCACCCGATCGAGCGAACCTCGCGACGGCCTCGCGCAACTTCGCGTTGGCTGACAAAGCTTCCGCGTGTTGTTCCGGGAACCCGCCGGGCAGCACGAGGCCGGCGGTTCCGTGTGGAAGATCTTCGTCGTTGAGCGGATCGACGACGGCGACGGCCGCGCCTGCCGCTTTGAGGACCTCGACGTGTTCCGCGTAGCCGAACGTGAAAGCCGCTCCACCTGCGACCGCGATCAACGGCTCGCCGGCGACTCTCTCGACCTGCGGTTCCCACGCGGCAACGGCCATCGCGGGCACCGAACTGGCGAGCCTGCGCACGGCGTCGAGGTCGACGTGTTTGGCGACTGCGGCGGCGATCGCGTCTACGGCCTGCACTGCTTCTGTGCCGTGCTCCGCCGCCGTCACCAGGCCCAAATGCCTGGAGGGCAACGAGAACTGCGGGTCGCGCGGCAGCACGCCGAGCACGTCGAGGCCGACCTCGTCACACGCCGACCTGAGCACCTGCTCGTGGCGTTCCGAACCGACCTGGTTGAGGATCACGCCGCCCAGCCGGACCGTGGGGTCGTAGCCGCGGAAGCCGTGCAGTAGCGCGGCGAGCGATCGGCTTTGACCTCTCGCGTCCACGACGAACAGCACGGGCGCGTTGATCAGCTTGGCGACGTGGGCAGTTGAGCCGACGCCGGCCGTGTCGACTCGGCCGTCGAACAGCCCCATCACGCCTTCGACCACGGCGATGTCGGAGTTCTTGGCTCCGTGCGCGAACAGGCCCGGGATCCGGTGCTCGCCGACGAGCACCGGGTCGAGGTTGCGGCCCGGCCGGTTGGTGGCCAGCGAGTGGTAGCCGGGGTCGATGTAGTCCGGGCCGACCTTGAACGGTGCGACCCGGGATCCGGCTCTGCGGAGCGCGGCCATGAGGCCCGTGGCGACGGTGGTCTTGCCGCTGCCCGACGCTGGGGCGGCAACGACCAGCCGGTTCACCATCTGGTCCCCCGCTGAGCCCGGCGGGCGGCGTCCCTCAGCCTGTTCGCCACCCGGCCTCCCCGCTCACCCCGGCCGGCGGCGTCGCCCATCAGCCCGCTCACCACTCGATCCCCCGCTGGCCCTTCTGCCCGGCGTCCATCGGGTGCTTGACCTTGGTCATCTCCACCACGAGGTCGGCGGCCTCGATCAACTTCTCCGGCGCGTACCGGCCCGTGATCACCACGTGCTGGTGGCCGGGCCGGTTGACCAGCGTGTCCACGACCTCGTCGACGTCGATCCAGCCCCAGTGCAGCGGGTAGGTGAACTCGTCGAGCACGTAGAACCCGTGGCGTTCGGCCTGCAAGCGCCGTGCGATCTCCTGCCAGCCTTCAAGCGCTGCGGCGGCGTGGTCCTCCTCGGAGCCCTGCTTGCGGGACCACGACCAGCCCTCGCCCATCTTGTGCCACTCGACCGCGCCGCCCTCGCCGGTCTCGTCGTGCAACCGGCCGAGCGCCTTGAACGCGGTCTCCTCGCCGACCTTCCACTTGGCGGACTTCACGAACTGGAACACGCCGATGTCCCAGCCCTGGTTCCAGCCGCGCAACGCCATGCCGAAGGCCGACGTCGACTTCCCCTTCATCTCACCGGTGTGCAGCATGAGCAACGGCCGGTTGCGCCGCTGCCGCGTCGTCAGGCCGTCCTTCGGCACCGCGGTGGGCTGTCCCTGTGGCACTTGGGTTTCTCCTTATGCGGCGCGAACGACGCCGGCGAGGTGGTCGGCGTTGAGCTGGTCGAGGCGGACACAGGTGCCCTGCAACGCCTCGGCGATCTTCTGCGCGAGGCCGAGCCGGATGTGGCCCTGTTCGCAGTCGACGACGACCACGGCGGTCTGTTCGAGCAGGCCGGCCGCCTTCAGCGCGTCCTTGGTCGGGTCGCCGCCGAGGCCGGACGACGTGGCGCGGCCGTCGGTCAGCAGCACGACGAGCGGGCGCTTCTGCGGGTCCCTGAGGCGTTCGATCTCCAGGACCTTGTGGGCCTTCAGCAGTCCGTCCGCCAGCGGGGTCCGGCCGCCGGTGCGCATCTTCTTGAGCCGGGTCGCGGCCGCGTCCACGGAAGTCGTTGGCGGCAAAGCGACTTCGGCCTGGTTGCCGCGGAAGGTGACCACGCCGACCTTGTCCCGGCGCTGGTAAGCATCACGCAGCAGGGAGACGACCGCGCCGCTGACCGCCGACATCCGCTGCCGTGCGGCCATCGAGCCGGACGCGTCGACGACGAACAGGACGAGGTTGGACTCCTTGCCCTCCTTGACGGCCTTGCGCAGGTCCGCCGCCGTGAGGACGAGTCCGGGGCTGGTCCGGCCGCGCGCGTGCTGGTGCGGCGCGGCGTTCATCAGCGTGTCGACGAGATGCAGGCCAGATCCGTCTACTTTGGACGAACGGACGATCCGGCCGGTGCGGGCGCGGGCCCTGGAGCGCTTGCCGGGCGCGCCTTCGCCCACGCCGGGCACCTCGAGCAGCCGCGCCTTGAACGCGGGCGCGGGTTCCGGTGCCGGACGGTCGTTGGGCGCGTTTCCGTTGCCCGCCGGGCCTTCCTGCGGTTCGGGCAGCTCGCCGCCGCCGGGGCCGTCGTCGTCCGGGCCTTCTGGCTCGTCCGCGTGCTCGGCCGCCTCGCGCATCGCGTCCTCGAGCTGCTGCTCCTCGATGCCGGGCTCGTCGAACGGGTCGCGGCGGCGCCGGTGCGGCAGGGCGAGCCGGACCGCCGCCTCGACGTCGGCTACCTCGACCTCGGTTGCGCCCCGCCAGGCCGCGTGGGCGGTGGCGGCACGGGCGACGACGAGGTCCGCACGCATGCCGTCGACCTCGAAAGCCGCGCACACAGCGGCGATCCTGCGCAGCTCACTGTCCGGAAGGGACACTGCCTTGAGGTTCTCGCGAGCTTCTGCGATCTGCTGCTTGAGCTTGGCGTCTTCCTGGGCCCACTGCGCCGCGAACGTCACGGGGTCGGCCTCGTACGCGAGCCGGCGCCGGATCACCTCGGTGCGGATGCCGACGTCCCGCGCGGCCTTCACCGCGACCGTGAGCCCGAACCGGTCGAGCAACTGCGGCCTGAGCTCGCCCTCCTCGGGGTTCATGGTGCCGACCAGCAGGAACTGCGACGGGTGGGAGATCGACACACCCTCGCGTTCCACGTGCGCGCGGCCCATCGCGGCGGCGTCGAGCAGCAAATCGACCAGGTGGTCGTGCAGCAGGTTGACCTCGTCGACGTAGAGCACGCCCCGGTGCGCCGACGCGAGCAGTCCTGGCTGGAACGCCCGCACACCCTCGGTCAGCGCCTTCTCCAGGTCGAGCGACCCGACGAGCCGGTCCTCGGTGGCACCGACGGGCAGCTCGACGAGCTTCGCGGGCCGGCGTTCGGCGGCCTCGTGCGGCGCGTCCGGGCAGTCGGTGCTGCCGGGAACGCACCCGAAGCGGCAGTTCTGCGAGACGTCCAGCTCGGGCAGCAACGCGGCCAGGGCACGCACGATCGTCGACTTCGCGGTCCCCTTCTCGCCGCGGACGAGAACACCGCCGATGCCGGGGTGCACGGCGTTCAGCAGCAGGGCCAGCCGGAGGTCGTCATGTCCGACGACAGCCGAAAACGGGAACATGCTCGGCAAAGTCCTTCCTCGGGTGTCCACGCCCGTGGTCGGTGATCAAGAGAGGGGCGAGTTCCTGACTCCCGGTCTCTCCAAGGACCGGTCACAGTCGCGGGACGGCGCCGGATTCACACCGGCTTCCTCGCACTCCCCTCACAGCCCCGGCATCGTCGCATTTCGCACCAGCCGGTCCAACAGCCAGGTGAGCGATCTCGCTTCAGAGCAGGCTCTGGAACGCAGCCCAAGCCTCCCGCACCTCGTCAGCGGTCCACTCCAGCGCGGGCTCGGCCACGGTGACCTCGGTCTTCGCGAGCGTCCCTGCCCGCCAGAACGAGCCGAGGAACTTGCCGCTCACCTCGGTCAGCCGCGCCGGATCACCCGGCAGGTGCAGCGCGAACTGGTGGGTGTGCGGCTCCGGCTGCCCCATCGCCTCTGCGACCACCTTGGCGTGCGCGACCTGCGCGCCGAGTCTCGGCAGCACGGTGTCGAGGCCGTGCATCGCCGACAAAGCCGCAGGCCACTGCTGGAACAGCATGCCGCCGTACCGGTGCCGCCAGACCCGTGCCTGGTCGACGAAGTCCTGGGTGCCGGCGAGCGCCGCGCCGGACATGCCCTCCAGCGACTTGTAGAACGACACGTAGACCGAGTCGAACAGGCCGACGATCTCCGGGAGCGGCTTGCCGAGGCCGAACGTGCTCTCCCACAGCCGGGCGCCGTCGAGGTGCACGACCGCGTCCCGTTCGCGCGCCTGATCCACCAGCATGGTCAGCTCGTCCCAGGTCGGCAGGATGAAGCCGGCCTCGCGGTCCGGTACCTCCAGCAACAACGTCCCGAACGGCTCGGGGCACGAGGCGACCTCCGAGTTCGCGACCTTGATCGGGCGTAAGCCGGACAGCACGGTCAGCGCGTCGTCCTCGTGGTGCAGCGGGTGGGCCTGCGGGTGCATCGCCACGATCGGGTTGTGCGTGCGGTCCGCCCAGCACTTCAGCGCGATCTGCTGAGCCATCGTCCCGGTCGGCACGAACAGCGCGGCCTCGGTGCCCAGCAGCTGCGCGACCCGCTCCTCCAGCGCGCCCACCGGCCCACCGTCGCCGTAGCGGTCGGGCTCGACGTCCGGCACGGGGCCGAGCTCCTCCAGCAGGGTCCGCTTCCTGACTCCGGAGAGCTGTCGGTTCATCACCACGGCATCAAACCTCAGCCGCGAGCGCGTCGGCGAGCGAGATAACGCCTGCCCGGATCTCGGCCGCGGTCATGCCCTGGTCGAGCAGGAACGCAATGTGCTCGCCCCGCAGCACCGCCAGCACGGTGTGTGCCTTGAAGGTGGAGCCGACCAGCTTCGCGAGCCGGTCCACGGTGAGCTGGAAGTTGCCCTCGCAGCTGCGGACCGTGGTTCGCTCGACGGCGATGACCAGCGGCAACGACGCCAGCACGTGGTCGAACAGCGTGCCGGCGAACTCGCCTGCGCTGCGGCACTCCAGCGACGCGACCTGGATCCACGAGGCGGCCGTCGAGTCGACCACGGCCTGGATCAGGCCCGCCTTGTCACCGAACCGGCGGAACACGGTGCCCTTGCCCACACCTGCCGCGGCCGCGACGTCGTCGATCGACACGGCCTCGATGCCTCGCTCGCAGATCAGGTCGGTGGCGGCGGCCAGGATCGCGGCCTGGTTGCGGGCGGCGTCTGCTCGAACCACGACTCTCCCTTGACATAAGCGGACCGACAGTCCGTATAGTAACAACCGGACCGACGGTCCGCTTACTGGGGAGGACAGCGATGAAGGCAGTGCGGTTTCACGAATTCGGTGGGCCCGAGGTGCTGAAGGTCGAGGAGGTCGAGGACCCCGTGGGCGACACGCTCGTCGACGTCACCGCGATCGGCCTCAACTACGGCGAGACGGTCATCCGGCGCGGCAAGGGCAAAGAGCTGTTCCCGTGGTACCCGGGACCGAGTCTCCCGGCGATCCTCGGCTCGGAAGTCGTTGGCACCACAAGAGATGGCCGCCGCGTCATGGGTGTGCCACGCGACGGCGCGTACGCCACGAAGGCCGTCATCGAGCACCCGATCGAGCTACCCGACGACGTGAGCGACCACGAAGCGCTCGCACTCCTGCTCCAAGGCACCACGGCAGTGGCGGCCACGAAGGCTGCGCGCATCCAGCCCGGTGACCGAGTGCTGGTCGAAGCGGCGAACGGAGGCGTCGGCACCCTGCTCGTGCAGCTCGCGGAACGACAGGGCGCGACCGTGCTGAAGGCGTCGAGCAAGGGCGGCATCGGCTACGACTGGGACGGCCTCGAACCGGTCGACGTCGTGTTCGAGTCGATCGGCGGCCAGGTCGGCAGGAACGCGTTCGAGCTGCTCAAGGACGGCGTGGGCCGGATGGTCGTGTTCGGTTACGCGAGCGGCGAGCCGTTGGACGTCACGGCGAGCGACATCTTCCGCAAGGGCGTCGCGGTCATGGGTCTCCCCCAGAACACCACGCCCGAGGAGGTGCTCGGCCTGAACCTCGAACCCGTGCTCGGCGACGTCTACCGGCTCGACGAGATCGCCTCAGCGCACAAAGCACTCGAAGCCCGCACCACGCGAGGCAAGCTCATCGCGCGACCGTGACGGACCGAGGCGCGCGGAACGACAGCAGGTTGAGCCACTCCGGCGACGGCCCGGTCAGGTGCAACGACGGCTCGTGCTCGGCAACGGTCTGCAGCACCACGGCAGCCTCCAGCCGAGCCAGCCCCGCACCGAGACAGAAGTGGCGGCCATAACCGAATGCCAGGTGCCGAGGGTCGTTCTCCTTGCCGCTCAACAACAACACGAGCTCAGCACCGGCAGGCACGCGCACACCGGACAAGACGACCTCACGAGCAGTCAGCCGTCGCCAGGTCACCACGGGCGTGTCCGTCCGCAGCACGTCCTCCACGAACGACTCGGCGACCTTCCGCTCAACCAACCGCGCCCACAACGAGCGGTCCTGCAACGCACGGCGCAAAGCCGTGGACAACAACTGAGTGGTCGTCTCCTGACCGGCGATCAGCAGGAAGTAGCAAAGCCCGGCGGAGTCCTCTGCGGACACACCGGCGTCGGCGAGAGCGCAGAACAACTCGCCATCCCGCGCGTCGTAGCGCTTGATCAGCCACTGGTGGAAGTCGCCGACGTCGTCGACCAGCTCCAGCTGCCGTTCACGCGAGATGTCGCCCCAGAAGAACTCCAACGACCCCGAGCTCCAGCGCTTCAACGTCGGGATGTCGACGTTCTCCAGGCCGAGCAGCTCCATCAGCACGATCGCCGGCAGGTCCCACGCGAGCGAACTGACAAGATCATTTTGGCTGAGACCCGCACCACCCAGCCGTTCCAAAACGAGCGACCGGATGCGAGGCTCCGCAGCGGCAACGCGGACCGGCGTGAAGAACGACGCGACGAGGCGCCGCAAACTCGCGTGCGACGCTGACCCGTTGTTCGCGAGCGTCGGCGGCAACGAGAAGCGAGCCCTGACCAGGGCGCGCAACGCGGCCGGCGCGACCGGCGTGACGGCGGTCAGGGCGTTGTCGGGCAGGAAGGTGACCGGGTCGGCCAGCACGGCGCGCACGTCGTCGTAGTCCGACACCACCCAGCGGCCGTCGACGAACTGCACCGGCGAGGTGAGTTCGGCACGCGTGAAGGTGAACAGGTCCACGAGCGGCACGCTAGTCGGCGGATGGGAGACTCAGGCGGTGACCGTGAGCACAACTGAGGCGATTTTCAGTGGTGGTGAGTCGACGTTCGACTGGATCGACGTCCGCTCTGAAGCGCGTGCCAAGGCGGGCTTGACCCGCCGCGTCCGGCCGCGCACGGCGGACTCGACGGACCTCGACCTCGCCAGCAACGACTACCTCGGGCTCGCGAAGGACAAGCGCGTCGCGGGTGCCGCGGCCGCCGCCACTTTGAAGTGGGGCGCGGGTTCGACGGGGTCGCGCCTGGTCACGGGCTCCACGGAGCTGCACGCCGAGCTGGAGTACGAGCTCGCGAACTTCTGCGGCGCCCAGTCGGCGCTGGTGTTCAGCAGCGGCTACCTGGCGAATCTCGGCGCGGTCACCGCCTTGTCCGGTCCCGGCACGGCGATCGTGGCCGACCAGCACATCCACGCGTCGCTGATCGACGGCACGCGGCTGTCCAAGGCGGATGTCGTCGTCGCGGACCACTGCGACGTCGGCAAGGTCCGGCACGCATTGCAGACCCGCGGCAAGCGGCGCGCGATCGTGGTCACCGACTCGGTCTTCTCCGTCGACGGCGACATCGCGCCGCTCAACGAACTGCACGAGGCCTGCCGCGCGACCGGTGCCGCACTGGTGGTCGACGACGCGCACGGGCTCGGCGTCGTCGGACCCGGCGGACGGGGCGCGGTCGCCGAGGCGGGCATCATCAAGGCGCCGGACGTGATCACCACGCTGACGCTGAGCAAGTCGCTCGGCGCGCAGGGCGGTGCGGTGCTCGGCCCGAGCCGGGTGATCAAGCACCTGATCGACACCGCGCGCACGTTCATCTTCGACACGGGCCTCGCGCCGAGCAGCGCGGCGGCGGCACTGGCCGCCATCAAGATCCTGCGCGAGGAGCCGGACCGCCCCGAACGCGCGCTGACCGTGGCGCACGACCTGAGCAACCGCCTGAAGGAAGCCGGTTTCCAGGTCAGCACGCCCACGGCCGCCGTCGTGAGCGTGCGGGCGCCGTCGCCGGAACAGGCCTTCAAGTGGGCCGAGGCGTGCCGCACGAGCGGCGTGGTCGTCGGCTGCTTCCGGCCGCCGTCGGTGCCGGACCAGATCAGCAGGCTGCGGCTCACCGCGCGCGCCGATCTGACCGAGGCCGACATCGAGCGCGCGGTGCGCGTGATCAGGGAGTGCGCCGCATCCGCAGGTGTGGAATCCCGTCCTCGATGAACTCCGCCCCTTCGGCCACGAAGCCGAACGACGCGTAGAAGTCCGCGACGTAGGTCTGCGAGTCGAGCACGCACGGCGCGTTGCCCACGTCAACCAACGCCGCCTGCATCAGCCGGCGGCTGAAGCCACGACCGCGGGCCATGCGCGCGGTGACGACGCGGCCGATGCGGAACGTGCCGTCGGGCTCCTCGAGCAGGCGCAGGTACGCGAGCGGATCGGGGGAACCGTCAGCTTCCAGCCAGAAGTGGCGCGTGCCCTGTTCGAGGTCACGGCCGTCCACGTCGCAGTAGATGCTGTTCTGCTCGACGACGAACACGTCCTGGCGCAGCCGCAGGATCGCGTAGAGCTGGGCGGGGCTCAGGTCGAGCCCCCACTGCCGCCGCAAAGTGGCGGGAAACGGTGTGGTTCGCACCGCACCTTGGATATCAGAAGCCCAGCACCGACCGGTAGTGAACCAGCCGGGTGTAGACGCCCGGTTCATCTGCCCGCGCACAGCCGCGCCCGAACGACACGACGCCCGCGAGCCTGCCCCGCACCACCAGCGGCCCGCCGGAGTCGCCCGTGCACGCGTCCCGGCCGCCACGACCGGCGCACAACATCGCGCCCGGCCGGAAATCCGGTTCCTTCAGCAGGCACTCCTGGTCCGACAGGATCGGCACCGTCACCTTGCGCAGCGACATCGCGGGCGGGGTGTCCTCCGCCGTGCGGCCCCAGCCGAGCACCACGCCCTCGTCGCCGGCCTCGCCGAGTGCGATCGTCCGGTGCGGCAGCCCGTGGGCCAGGGTCAGCACCGCCACGTCGTCGCCCTTGGTGACCTCGCGGTAGTCCGGGTGCCGCCACACGTTCGCGACCTGCGCGACCACGCCTTCCTGACCCCGCAGGTCGGTGCGGCCGGCGACCACGCGCAGCTGCTCGGCCGGGCGCTGGTTCTTGCCGAGCACGCCCTTGAGCGTCGCGCAGTGCGCGGCCGTCATGACCTTGTCCGGGGCGACCAGCGCGCCACCGCAGATCAGCTGGCCGTCGGGGGTGGTGATCGCCACAACCCACGGGGTGTCCGCCACCCGCGCGGGTGTCCCCCCGACGATCGCATCAGCCGTCGACGCACCGCTGACCAGCGCGATCACCGCCGCGAGCACGGCAAACCGCTTACCCCTCACGGACCACTCCTCGTTGCGCCAGGTGGACGATTGGTCACCAACCGTAGCGATCGCGCTAGGACGGCGTCAAAACCGGAGATTCTCGTGTTAGTGTCCCGTTGGACCGAAGATTTTACGGTCAGTGGTGTAGCTCACGGGGGTATGTACGGTGTTGTTCGACTTCGGCCAGGTTCCGGCCTTTCTCATCGCGTGCGCGGTCGTCATCGTGACCCCCGGCGTTGACGCGTTCCTGCTGCTGCGCACGTCACTGCGGTCCGGCACCCGCTCGGGACTGCTCGCACTGGCCGGCATCCACTCGGCGGCGGCGGTCCAGGTGGCGCTGGTGATCTCGGGCCTCGGCGTGGTGCTCGCGCAGTACCCGATGTTGCTCACGGCGCTGCGCTGGATCGGCGCCGGCTACCTGCTCTACCTGGCGGTTTCCATCGCACGCGGGCTCATCAAGCGCTCCGGTGGCGAGCCGGAGGAGGTCATGAGCGACCGGCCGTTCCGGCAGGGCTTCCTGACCAACATCACGAACCCGAAGATGCTGCTGTTCTCGCTGGCTTTCCTGCCGCAGTTCATCGGATCGGGTGAACCGGCACCGCAGCTCGCGATGCTGGCCGTGCTGTTCCTCGGGCTCGCGGCGGTCTGGGAGCTGATGATCGTGCTGGCGGCCTCGCGCGTGGCAGGCCGGCTCAAGCGGCCCGGCGTGACGACCGCGCTCGACGCGGTGTGCGCGGCCGTCTTCCTCACCATGTCCGTGGGCCTCGTGCTCTAGCCGACCTTCGGCGCCGCACGCATTCCGATGTAGCAGTAGCCACCGGAAAAGACGACCGGCATGAAGTCGTCCTGGAACGACGACCCGGCGCCGGTGGCCGCGAAGACGTTGTGCGCCACGGGGATCAGCTCCATGTCCATGGACGGGTAGATCGCCATGTCGTCCACGAACTCGTACCGCGCCTTGCGACCGTCGATCGTGATGACCACACCCTCGCGCTTGTAGACCCCGTCGTACGGAGCCATGTCCACCTCAAAGGGCTCGGCGGGCGGCGCGAACGGCGGCGGCATCTCGACGCCGAACTGGCCGAGCAACGAGCGAAGGATCGCCGACGACAACGGCCGCGCACCGCCGCCGTTGGTCAGCAACGCAATGGCCACACCAGTCTCCGGAATCACGCGCAGGTAGGCGTACTGACCGGTGGCGGCGCCGTCGTGGCCGATGCCGGGCGTGCCGGTGAAGTCGTAGAGCGTCCACCCGAGGCCCCAGCCGTCCGCGCTGACGGTCCACTTGTCCGGCACGTCGACCTGGCGTTCCTGCATGAGGGCAACGGTTTCCGGCTTCAGCACGGTGCTGTCGAGGTGCGCCTGGACCAGCCGGACGAGGTCACCGGCACTCGCGCAGACGGCAGCCGCGGGACCGGCGGCACGGGGCATCAGGTCCCACACCGGAGTGGGCGCACCGTTGAAGTGCCCGACGGCAGCGCGGAACCGCAGCACGTCCTCCGGCAGCGTCATGGTGTGCGCCAGTCCGAGGGGCGTGAGCACGCGGTCGGCGAGCGCCTGGTTCCAGGTCGTGCCGGTGAGCACCTCGACGATCCGGCCGAGCACGACGTAGCCGGCCCCGCTGTAGGAGACGGTCGAGCCCGGCGGCACGTCCTGACCGAGCCGCACGCACGCCGCCACGTACCTCTCGATGCAGTCGTCGCCACGGCCGGTGTCGGGCTGGAAGTCGCCACTCAGTCCGCTGGTGTGGCTGAGCAGCTGCCGAACGGTGATCTTGCTCGTCGCCTCGGGGTCGGCGACCCGGAAGTCCGGCAGCACGTCCACCACTCGGGCGTCGAGGTCGAGCAGACCCTCCTCGACCAGCGACATCACCAGCGTCGCGGTGTAGATCTTCGCGATCGAGCCGAGCTGGAAGACCGAGTCGGTGGTCGCTTCAACGCCGGTCGCGGTGTTCAGCACACCGCTGGCGAACTCGTGGATCTCACCGTCGACCAGCACGGCGAGCGTCGCGCCGGGAACGTCGTGCTCCGCGCGGAGGGTGTCGAGCAGGTCCTGTGCGTACAGTGTTCGCGTCATGCGAACACTGTACGCAGATCGCGAAGCTGTACGCAAGTGCGTACGGTGAACGCATGATCTCGTCGGTGTGGACGCGGGAGCAGCGGCCCCGCGCGGGCCTGAGCCAGGACCGGATCGTGGCGGCGGCCGTGGAACTGCTGGACGCGGACGGCCTGGAGGCGTTGTCGATGCGCACGCTCGCCGCCCGGATGGACACGAAGGCCACGTCGCTCTACCGGCACGTGGCGAACAAGGACGAGCTGATCGAGCTCGTCGTGGACGAGGCGTACGGCGAGATGGAGGTGCCTGCGGAGGGACCGTGGCGCACGTCTGTCGCCGATGCGGCCCGCAGCCTGCGCGCCGTGGTGCTGCGGCACCCGTGGGTGGCTTCGGTGCTCGGCCAGGTCGGCTTGGCGGAACTGGGGCCGAACCTGTCGGACCGCTCCGCGCGGCTGCTGGCGTTGTTCGTCGGCGCCGGGTTTCCCGACGACGAGGCCGATCTGGCGATGAAGACGATGCTCGGCTACGTGGTCGGCATGACCGTGAGCGAGGCGGCGTACGTGCAGCTGCTGGCGCGCAGTGGCCAGTCCGAGGACGAGCTCGTCGTTCGTGGCGTAACGTCGAAAGCGTTGCGAGACAAGACTTTCGAGTACGGACTGGAACGCGTGCTCGCCGGACTGGGTGAAGGCAGGTCGTAACCACGGTGGCGGATCGACTGCAGGCCCTGCGCGCTGCGCTGACCGCACGTCCCGGCGAGCCGGTGCCGTTCGACGCGCTGGTGGGCCTGGTGTGGCCGGACGAGCCGCCGAAACACCCGCGCGCGGCGTTGCGCACGCTGGTCAGCAGACTGCGCGCGACCGACCAGGTGATCACCGAACCCGCCGGGTACCGGCTCGTCCCACGCCCGCCCGCACCGTGCCAGCTGCCGGCCGACCTGCCCGACTTCGTTGGCAGGAAAGAGGAAATCGCCCGGCTGGAGCTCATCGACGCGCCGGTGCTTGCGATCACCGGACTGCCGGGCGTCGGCAAGACGGTCCTCGCGATCCGGGAAGCCCACCGGCTGCGCGAGCGGTTCCCCGACGGGCAGCTGTACGTCAACCTGCGCGGCTTCTCCACCGGGCCGTCGATGACGGTCGAGCAGGCGCTGGCCCGGTTCGTGAAGGCGCTGGGCGGCGGGCCGAACGACGACTACCGCGAGCTGCTCAGGAACCGGCGGGTGCTCGTGGTGCTCGACAACGCGACCGCCGAGGTGATCGCGCCGCTGCTGCCGGACACGCCCGGCTGTGCCGCGCTGGTCACGAGCCGCTCGGACCTGCCGCAGTTCGCCCAGGTCAAGCTCGGTGTGCTGGCCGAGCAGGAGGCGCACGAGCTGCTCAAGGGCATGCGCGTCGAGGGCGACACGAGCGAGTTGATCAGGCTCTGCGGGCGGTTGCCGCTGGCCCTGCGGATCGCCGGGGCGAACCTCGCCGGACGCCACCTGCCGGACTACGTCGAGGAGCTGCGCGAGCACCGGCTCAGGGCGTTGGAGATCGAGGAGGACGACACGGCCGTGCAGGCGACGTTCGACCTCTCCTACCGCAAGCTCTCCCCGCAGGCGCGGCGGACGTTCGACTTCCTCGGCGCGGTGCCCGGCCCGGACATCCCGCGCGGCCTGGCCGGAGCACCGGTCGACGAACTGGTCACGGCGAACCTGGTGCAGCGCAACGGTGATCGCTACCAGCTGCACGACCTCCTGCGCCTGTACGCCCACGAACGAGCGACGCCGGCAGATCGGCGCACCGTCTTCGACTGGTACCTCAGGCACGCGGACGGCGCCGAAGCCGAGCTGAACGCCGGCTTCACCCGCCTGTTGCCGGTCACCAGCGACCCGATCCCGTTCGCGGACCGGGAGACCGCGACGGCGTGGTTCGAGACGGAACGGCTCAACCTCGTCGCACTCGCGCAGGACCGCCCCGACGCCGGGCTGGTCGCGGCGATGCGCGGGTACCTGCTGCTGGCCGGCTACTACGGCGAGCTGCGCACCATCGCGAACGCCGCGCTGCAGAGCGGCGAGACCGGACAACGGGCCGCGGCGATGCGCGTGTGTCTCGCGTACCTCGACTGGCGGTTCGGCGCGCACCGGGCCGCGATCCGCCACTGCGAGCTGGCGATCGCCGAGTTCCGCGCCGCCGGCCGGCAGGCGGAAGAGGCGACCGCGCTCAACATCCTCGCCGGGATCTACCACGACATCGGCGAACTGGACCGCGCGAGCGAACACCTCAGCGCGGCACTGGAGCTGTACGGGCCGAACGGCATGCACGCACAGCTCACCGGCGGTCTCGGCAACCTCGGCCTGGTCGAGCTGGAGCTCGGGCGGCTCGACTCCGCAGAAGAGGTGCTCCGGCGATCCGTGCGGCTCGCGCGAGAGCTCGACGACGTGCAGCACACGTCCAACGGGCTCAACAACCTCGCTGTCGTGCTGGCCGCGCAGCACAAGCACACCGAGGCCGATGCGGTCTTCCGGGAAGCGCTGGAAATGTCGCAACGGCATGGAATGCGGCCGATCGAGATGTCCGCGCGGGTCGAGTACGCGGAACTGCTCATCGCGACGGACCGCCGGGAAGAGGCCCGCGAACACGCCGAACGCGCGCTCGAACTCGCCGGCGACGACGACCTGTTCATCGAGGTCGACGCCTGCCTCGTGCTCGCGGAGGTGAACCGTTCGGTCGCCGAGTACGACGAGGTTCTGCGCCGTGCCACCGAAGCCGAGTTCCGCATCATCGAAGTCCGTGCACTCGCCGGAAAAGCCGCACTTCTGCAGGACAAGGCGTTGTACGACAAGGCAATCGAACGGGCCGAGAGCGCCGGGCTGCGCTACCGGGCAGACCTGATCAGGAGAGATAGGTCTTGACGCGCGTGTAGACGCCGGGCGTGTTCGGGCGTGCGCACCCGATGCCCCACGACACGATGCCCGCGAGCCGTCCGTCGACCACGAACGGACCGCCGGAGTCGTCGATGCACGAGTCGACCCCGCCCTCCGGGTAGCCCGCGCAGAACATCGCCGCCGGGTCGTACCGCGCATAGGCACCGGCGCACTGCGCGTCCGCCATGATCGGGATGGAAGCCTTGTGCAGCAACGGGCTCTTGTTCGTGTCGAGCTCCGCCTGGCGCCCCCACCCGTACACCACACCGACGTTGCGCGCCGCGTACACCGCGGTCGAGTCGGCAACCGGCAGCACGCGGTACGGCATCGGCTGGGCGAGCGTCAGCAACGCGATGTCCTTGCCGCGCGAGGGAGTCGAGTAGCCCTCCGCGATCTGGTACTTCGAGACGACCGACGTGCTGCCGCCGTCGGTGCGCAGATCGAGCTTGCCGCCCGCCACGGTGATCGAACTGGGCGTGCGGCCGTAGACGCAGTGCGCCGCCGTGGCCACCAGACCAGGTCCGACGAGTGCTCCTCCGCAGAACTGGTAGCCGGACGACGTCGTCAGGGCGACCATCCACGGCGCCTCGTCGGCGTTGTCGACGACGACTCCGCCAACAATCCTGGGCGTCGCGTGCGCAGGGGTCACCGTGATCACGATCAGGGCCAGAACCGCTGCCGGCAGACGCATGCACCCCACTGAACCCAGGGGTCTAGGGCTCGACAACTCCAGTCGGCAAAGCATCCACGACCGGGTGAAGATCCTTCGCGTACCGGGAGATCCGGACGTACACGCCGGGCTTGCCCCTGCGCGCACAGCCCTCGCCCCAGGACGTGACGCCGACCAGCTTGCCGTCCGCGACGATCGGGCCGCCGGAGTCGCCCTGGCAGGTGTCGATCTTGCCGGTCTCGTAGCCCGCGCAGAACATGTCCGTCTTCACGAACTGCGGGTAGGACTCGGCGCAGTAGGTGTCCGGCAGCACCGGCAGCACGGCCTGCATGAGGTAGCGCGAGGTCTTGCCGTTCTCGCTGGTGCGACCCCAGCCGAGGGCCCGCAGCTGAGTGCCGGGCTGGTAGAGCGCCCGGTCGGCCGGTTCGGCGATGGGCAGCGGGGTGTACGGCAGCGGCTTGCGCAGCGTCAGGACGGCCAGGTCCTCGCCCTCGTCGGCAGCGACGTACTGCTTGTGGATCCAGATGTCCGCGAGCGCCACCGACATCCCCGAGTCCCGATCCAGCTTGTCCTCGCGACCCGCGACAACGCGCAGGTCACCGGGCGCGCGGCCGAGCGCGCAGTGCGCCGCGGTGAGCACCTTCGTCGGTGCGACGACGGTGCCACCGCAGAACTGCACGCCGTGGTCGTCGGTCAGGTAGACGACCCACGGGTTGGCCTCGATCGAGGCGCGCTCGCCGCCGATGACCTGCTCACCGGCGACGGCGACGCCACTCGTGACCAGCATTGCCGAGAGAACCAACACCAGGAGTCGTCTCATGACTCCAGATGGTAGCTACTCCGCTGCGCCGTTCGGAGCAACTTTGCTCCAAACCCTGCTCGCCGCACCCATGACGGACTCGCCGATGTCGTTGATCGTCTTGATCAGCGGGTCGGCGGAGTTGTTCATGGACTCCTTGTACGAGCGGGCGGCGGACTTCACGTCGTCCGTGAGGTTGTTCGTCGGCCGGTCGTCGTCGCGGCGCGGGTACGTGCCGGTGAGGATCTCGCGGTACTCCTCGGTCGCCGACCAGCGCTGCAGCTCGGCGGCCCGCACCACGACCAGCGGGTGCGACCGGCGCTCGGTGTGCAGGAGCTTGAGGAGGCTGTCGCGGATGTCCTCGACCTCCTCGTACTCCTTCGCCTGGGCGAGGAACGACGCGATGTCGACCTGGCCGCCGAGATCGCCCGCCATCGCGAGGTGCGCGCGCAACACGGCCTGCGGATCCTGGCAGGCGAGCAGGCCGGCCCGGTCACAGGACAGCTCGGTCTTGCGCTGCCACTCACGCAGCGCCGCGATGACCGCCCGCATGGCGATGGCGCCCGCGGGCACCCACGCGAACGACGTGGTCAGGTCGATGAGCCGGCGCAGCAGCGTGTTGTAGAGCGCGTGGCCCGACATCGCGTGGCCCATCTCGTGGCCGATGAGGAACCGCAGCGACTCGTGGTCGAGCAGGTCGACCACACCAGTGCTGAACACGATGAACGGCTTGTCGATGCCGTAGGTGTAAGCGTAGGCCTGCGAGCTGCGCTCGACGAAGAGCTCGGGCACCTCGTCGAGGTCGAACGTCGCCGCCACCTCGTTGCGGATGCGGTCGAGCTGCGGGTACTGCTTCGGGCCCACCCGCACGGAGGACGCCACCTGAAGCAGGCGCTCACCCCGCTCGGAGAAGGCTCCGGCGACCGCCTTGAGGATCGGTGCCACGGCGGGCACCGCCCTCAGCACCGCGAGGGCGCCTCGGTCGGCAGGATGCTCATAGGCGCGCGGGCTGATGCCCGGGAAGCGCACCCTCGATGACTGCTCAATATCCCCCGTCACACCACCCAGGTTAGACACGATCCGGACAAGGGTGCACGGAATCGGCGCCGGACCGTTGCAAACTGGCGCGGTGAGCGACGACGACACCACCGTTCTGCCGCTGCGCGGCGGAGCGTCCGCGACCCTGGTCCGCCGCCGTGCCGCGGCCAACGACCGCGGCGCGATCCTCTACGTCCACGGGTTCGCGGACTACTTCTTCCAGGAGCACGTGGCCGAGCACTACACGGCCCAAGGCTACGACTTCTACGCCGTTGACCTGCGCGGATACGGCCGGTCGTTGCGTGACGGCGAGGTGCCGAACTACACGACCGACATGGCGGTGTATTACGAGGAGATCGACGCCGCGATCGCCGTCATTCGTGAAGAGCATTCACGCGTCGTCCTCATGGGCCACTCGACCGGCGGGCTGACCACGTCGTTGTGGGCGCACGAGCGGCGGGACACCGAGTTGATCAGCGCGCTGGTGCTGAACAGCCCGTGGCTCGACGTCGTCGAACCGCCGTTCGTGCGCCAGCTGGTGAAGGTGATCGGCCAGATCGCGCCGAAGGTGAAGATCCGCGCGAACCTCGGTGACGCGTACGGCGCGGCGATCCACAGCTCGCGCAACGGCGAGTGGGACTTCGACCTGAAGTGGAAGCCGCTCGCGGGCTTCCCGGTGCTCGCCGGGTGGATCCGGGCGATCCTCATCGCGCAGGAGAAGGTCCACAAAGGTCTCGACGTGCGGGTGCCCGTGCTGGTCATGCACTCCAACCGCAGCATGCTGAACGCCAAGGCGTGGAGCGAGGACGTGTCGAAGGCGGACGCGGTGCTCGACGTCGAGGGCATGCGGAAGTGGGGTCCGAAGATCGGATCATCGGTCAAGGTCGTGGAGATCGAGGCCGGCATGCACGACCTGTTCCTGTCGCCTGAGCCAGTCCGTGCGGCGGCGCTCGCGGAGGTCGACGAGTTCTTGAAAACAGCTTGACCTCGTCATAGGTCGAAGTTCGAGACTGGGCGTCATGAACATCGACTTCAACGCCTGGTACGCGCTCGAAAGCGCGATGCAGGACGAGAAAAGCCGGCGCGTCAGCCGGGCGACGTTGAAGCGTGTCGCCCGGTTCGCCCGCCCGCAGCGCAAGGCCGTGTACGCGCTGCTGGCCACCAGTTCGGTCGCCGCCGTGCTGGCCGTCGCCTCGCCGGTGCTGGCCGGGCGGGTGGTCGACACCATCATTGGCGGGCGCGACCTGGGGCTGGTCGTGTGGCTGGCGCTCGCGATCGCGGGCGTGGCGGTGCTGGAGGCCGGCTTCTCGCTCGCCGAGCGCTGGCAGTCGTCGCGGGTGGGCGAGGACCTGATCCTGCGGTTGCGGCAGGCCGTCTTCGACCACGTGCAACGAATGCCGATCGCGTTCTTCACCCGCACGCGCACCGGCGCGCTGGTGTCGCGCCTCAACAACGACGTGATCGCGGCGCAGCGGGCGTTCTCCGAGACGATCTCCGGCGTGGTCACGAACGTGATCGCGCTGGTGCTGACCCTGGCCGTGATGCTGACGCTGTCGTGGCAGGTCACGGTGCTCGCGATGGCCCTGCTGCCGATCTTCCTGATCCCGGCGCGGCGGATGGGCAAGCGGTTGGCGTCCATGCACCGCGAGGCGGCGAACCTCGACTCGGCCATGACGACCCAGATGACCGAGCGGTTCTCCGCGCCGGGCGCGACGCTGATCAAGCTGTTCGGCCGGCCCGCACTGGAGAGCGCGGAGTTCGGTGCGCGGGCGCGGCGGGTGCGCGACATCGGTGTGCGGACCGCGGTGGCGCAGTGGCTGTTTCTGGTGGCCCTGACGCTGGTGTCGTCGTTGGCGTTGGCGCTGGTTTACGGGCTGGGCGGGTACTTCGCCTTCGCCGGGCAGATGGCGCCGGGCACGATCGTGACGCTCGCGCTGCTGCTGACCCGGCTGTACGCGCCGTTGACCGCGTTGGCCGGCGCACGGGTGGACGTGATGACCGCGCTGGTGTCGTTCGAGCGGGTCTTCGAGGTGCTGGACCTGCCGCCGCTGATCAAGGAAAAGGACTCTCCGGTCGCTGTCCCCGACGGGCCGGTCGCGGTGGAGTTCTCGGACGTGAAGTTCGCCTACCCGTCTGCGGACAAGGTGTCGCTGGCCTCGCTGGAGGAGGTCGCGTCGCTCGACACCCGTGGCGGCGAGGTGATCCTCGGCGGAGTGTCCTTCGAGGCGGCACCGGGTTCGATGATCGCGTTGGTCGGCGCGTCCGGTGCGGGCAAGTCGACGATCGCGTCTTTGGTGCCCCGGTTGTACGACGCGGACTCCGGGTCGGTGCGACTGTCCGGTGTGGACGTTCGCGAGCTGTCGTTCGACTCGATCCGCGAGACCGTGGGCATGGTGACGCAGGACGGCCACCTGTTCCACGAGTCGATCGGGGCGAACCTGCGGCTGGCCGCGCCTGCCGCAACGGATGAGGAGCTGTGGGACGCGCTTCGGCGGGCCCGGCTGGCGGACCTGGTGGAGTCGTTGCCGGACCAGCTGGACACCGTGGTGGGTGAACGCGGCTACCGGTTGTCCGGCGGCGAGCGGCAACGGCTGACGATCGCACGACTGCTGCTGGCCAAGCCTCGCGTGGTGATCCTGGACGAGGCGACTGCGCACCTGGACTCGCGGTCCGAGGCGGCGGTGCAGGAAGCGCTGGTCGAGGCACTGGCCGGACGCACGTCGCTGGTGATCGCGCACCGGCTGTCGACGATCCGGGCGGCGGACCAGATCCTCGTCGTGGACCGCGGGCAGATCGTCGAACGTGGTACGCATGAGTCGTTGCTGGCCCTGGAAGGCCACTACGCCAAGTTGTACCGCACGCAGTTCAGCGAGGAACCGATCGGAGCGCCGTGAGCGTCATCCCGTCCCCGGACAACCTCTACCCGTCCCCGGACAACCTCTACCCGTTGCCGGACATCGCCCGCACGGTGCTGCTCAAGCCGTTGGTGAAGAACCCGCAGATCGAGATCGGCGAGTACACCTACTACGACGACCCAGAGCATGCTTTGCAGTTCGAGCAACGCAACGTGCTCTACAACTTCGGGCAGGAAAAGCTGGTCATCGGGCGGTACTGCGCACTGGCTTCCGGGGTCCGGTTCATCATGTCCGGTGGCAACCACCGGACGGACGGGGTGTCCACGTTTCCGTTCACGATCTTCGGTGGACTCTGGGGCGAGCGGACGCTGGACATCGCGTTGGGGGCACCGTCTCGTGGGGACACGGTGGTGGGCAACGACGTGTGGATCGGGTACCAAGCGTTGATCATGCCGGGGGTGCGGATCGGGAACGGGGCGATCATCGCGTCCGGGTCGGTCGTCGTCGCGGACGTGCCGGCCTACGGCGTGGTCGGCGGCAACCCGGCCCGGTTGCTCAAGCAGCGGTACAGCGACGCCGAAATCGAGGTGCTGGAACGGATCGCGTGGTGGGACTGGCCGGTGGAGAAGGTCACCGAGCACGTCCGGGTGATCATGACGGGGACGCCGGCCGAGCTGGCGGAGGTTGCGGGGGTGGCGTGAGACGACGCTGGTTCGCGGTGGGCGCGGTGGCCTTGCTGGCCGCCGCGTCGTTGCCGTTCATCCTGCGCGACAAGCTGGTCGAACCTGTCGTGCCAGACGGCGCGGTGCGGGCGCAGCTGACCGTCGACGGGTCCTTCAGGCGCAACTGGCCGGTCAACTCCGTCATCGACAAGGACGTTTCCGAGGTCGTCAGCGAGCTGAACTCGTTGTCGAGCACGAAGCGCGGTGATGGCTGCTTCGCGGCGATGCGGCCGGGGTACCGGATGCGGTTCGAGTACCCGGACGGCTCGGACCACACGGTCGTCTTCGACCTGAACTGCGGCAGCATCCGGCGCGATGACGTCGCGCGGTACGGGGACATCACCAAGGCGCTGGACGCTTTCGCCGAGAACTTCCGCGCACAGGGCGGCACCGCACCAGAACCACCGTGGGACTGGTGACCAGTGGAGATCGGTTCGATGGCGTCCGAGTGAACTTTCGCCACGAACCGTGTTGATCGCGCGACCATGAGCACATGGAGTACGACCGCTACTGCGACCTGACGATGCGCGGCGGCACCACCAGCGGTGTCGTCTATCCGCTGGCTGTCGCATCGCTGGCGCGCCACTACGAGTTCAAGCAGATCGGTGGCGCGTCCGCGGGGGCGATCGCCGCGGGTTTCACGGCGGCTGCCGAACGCGGTCGTGCTGGTGGTGGTTTCGAGAAGCTGGTCAAGCTGATCGACTGGTTCACGTCCGGGTCCGGTGCGGACCGCTGGCGGATGGCGCAGTTGTTCCAGCCCACCGAGAAGACGCGGGCGCTGTACCGGATCGTCGTGGCGACCATGCAGAAGCGCGAGACGACGGGGCGCAGTGCGATCTCGTGCCTGTTCTTCGCGTTGCTGGGCGCGGTGGGGATGCGCGCGAAGGCCGTGCTCGGGCTGATGGCGTTGCTGTGGCTGGGCGGGCCGGTGTTGTGGTCGGCCTGGCTCGCGCCGAAGTCGTATCCGGGGTGGCTCGCCGCGTTGGTGGTGATCCTCGCGCTGGCGTGCGTGGTGCTGGCGCTGTGGCCGTTGCGGGGCAGTTTGCCGTGGCCCGCCTGGGTGTTCGTGGCAGTGCCGCTCGTGCTCGGACTGGCGTTCTCGCGGCATTACGCGACCGCGGCGGTGGTGTTGCTGGTGTGGCTGGTCCTGACGCTCGCGGCGGTCAGCGCGTTGATCGTCACGTACGGGTACGCCATGCAGCGGTACATGAAGAACAACGCGCGGTCCATCCACTTCGGACTCGTGCCGGGTACCGGTGACTTCACGCCCTCGTTGCTCGACCGGTTGGCGGGCGTGCCGAAGTCGACCGGGGTACCGCCGCTGGCCGACTGGATCGCCGACCAGCTGGACGACCTCGCCGGGACCGAGGACGCGGTGACGTTCGGCGATCTCGGCGACATCAACCTCGTGCTGATGACCACCGACCTGTCCCAGGGACGGCCGTACCGGTTGCCGTTCAAGGAGAACTGGCAGTACTGCGAGGAGTGCCTCGGGTACGTGCTGCCGCGCCGGGTGGTCGAGCAGATGAACGGGCCGCTGACCGGGGCGAAATGCCCGCAGCACGAACACATGCCGCTGCGGGACCTGCCTGGCCGCGACGACCTGCCGGTGGTGCTGGCCGTACGGATGTCGCTGTCGTTCCCCGGCCTGATCGCCGCCGTGCCGCTGTGCCGCGACGGGCGTGTGCACTGGTTCTCCGACGGTGGCATCACCAGCAACTTCCCGATCCACTTCTTCGACTCGCTGCTGCCGCGCTGGCCCACGTTCGGCCTGAGCCTGCAGCCGTACCCGAACGGCGACACGACCGAGGTGTGGCTGCCGGAGCAGGACGCGTCCACCGACGGCACGCACTACGCGCCGCTGACGTCGATGCCGAAGTTCCTGGTGTCCATCCTGGACACCTTCCTGGACTGGCGGGACACCATGCAGTCCGCGCTGCCCGGCTATCGCGGCCGGATCGCGCACGTGCGGCAGGCCGACGACGAGGGCGGCACGAACCTGTTCATGCCGCCGGCCACGATCAAGAAACTCGCGTTGCGCGGCCAGAAAGCCGGCGATCTGCTGCGCGAACGGTTCGAGCAGCAGCAGAACACCGACCGGTACCGGTGGATCCGGCTGCGGATGGCGGTGCGCGAGTACCAGGAGCTCGGCGTGCAGGCCGAAGACCGCGACGCGATGTACGCCGAGCTGCTCGAACGGTTCCAGATCCCCGAGGCGCTGCACGAGTGGTTCCGCACTCCCCCGGCCGACGGCGACCCGTACCGGGCGGAGATCGAGGTCGCGCTGGACCACGTCGGTCAGCTCAAGGACGACGGGCCGTTCGACGGCGTGCCACCGGTGGACCCGGATTTGCGGCTGACACCGCCCGAGTAGGCGAGCTAGCCTGAGTTCGTGACGCGTCGATTTAGCCACCCCCGACCTGCGTGGGTGGCGCGCGCCTGAAACCTTCCCGTCGGTCGGGGGACTCCGCAGACACCCAGACCAGAGACGGGAAACCCCATGTACCGCACCGATGAACTCGTGCACGCCCTGAACATCCGCGACCTCACCGACCCCGCGCAGGGCCCGCACGCGATGCAACTGCTGATCGCCGACCTCGAGGCGGCGCTCGACCACCCGCAGGAAGTCCGTCACCACCCGCTCGTGCCGGTGGAGCACAACTACGAGCACCTCGGCTATCCGCCGGACGCGATCACCCGCGATGCCCGCTACACCAGGTACGTCAGCGAGACGTGCATGTTGCGCAGCCACACCACGGCGATGATCCCGCCGGCGCTGCGCCGGGCGACCCCGGACGTGACGCTGATCTGCCCCGGCCTCGTGTACCGCCGCGACACGGTCGACCGGCTGCACACCGGCACACCGCACCAGCTCGACATCTGGCGGATCTCCAACGAGCCGGAGGAACTGACCGGTCTCATCGACACCGTCGTCACGACGTTGTTGCCCGGCAAGCGATACCGCACGATCGACGCGCAGCACCCGTACACCACGCACGGCAAGCAGATCGACGTTGAGCACGACGGCGAGTGGGTGGAGATCGGCGAGTGCGGACTGGCCGCCCGCCACGTCCTGAAAGACCACCCGCACGGCCTCGCGATGGGACTGGGTCTGGACCGGATCCTGATGCTGCGCAAGGGAATCCCGGACATCAGGCTGTTGCGCAACGGCGACCCGCGGATCGCGACGCAGATGCTGGATCTCGACGAATATCGCGCGATCTCCAGGCACCCGGCCGCGATCAGGGACATCTCGATCATGGCTGCCGCCCACGAGGACATCGAGACGCTGGGCGACCAGATCCGCGCGCTCACACCGGAAGACGTGATCGAGGAGATCACGATCCTCAGCGAGACACCGGCCGAGCAACTACCGCCGCACGTCCAGCAACGACTGGAAGCCAAGCCTGGTCAGAAGAACGTGCTCATCCGCGTGACGATGAGGGCGCCGGAACGCACCCTCACCGACCGCGAGACGAACGAGATCAGGGACCGGCTGCTTCAGGGCTTGCGGGCCACGGCGCCGTAGACGCCCGTGGGGTCCTCGTAGGCGTCGGGCCGCCAGTCGTTCACCAGGACCACGCCCGGCTCCAGGATCTCCATCCCGTCGAAGAACCTGGTCACCTCGGCGTGGGAGCGCATGGTGAGCTGGTTGTCGGCGTTCCGGTAGACCTGCATGATCCGGTCCGCCATGGCCTTCTCCTCGGCCGTGATGCCGTCCTGGGTGCCGTGCGTGATCACCAGGTACGAGCCGGACGGGAAGGCCGCCAGGTACTCGGCGACCGAACCGTACGGGTCGTCGGAGTCGGGCACGAAGTGCAGTGCGGCGACGATCAGGACGGCGACCGGGCGGTCGAAGTCGAGCACCTCGCGGGCACCGGCCAGGACCGCGGCGGGGCTGCGCAGGTCGGCGAGGACCGCCGTGGCGTTGGGGTTGTCGGCCAGCAGCGCGTTGCTGTGCGACACCGCGACCGGTTCGAAGTCGACGTAGACCACGCGGGCGTTCGGGTTGTCGTGCTGGGCGATCTCGTGGACGTTGCCCACGGTGGGAATGCCGGACCCCAGGTCGAGGAACTGGTCGACGCCCTCCGCGACGAGGTGGCGGACGGCCCTGCGCAGGAACGAGCGGTTCGCCTGCGCACCCTGCGCGACGCTGGGGTAGATCTGCTCCACCTGCTTGGCGGCGGCGCGGTCGGCTTCGAAGTTGTGCGAACCGCCGAGGTAGTAGTCGTACATCCGCGCCACGCTCGGGCGTGTGACGTCGACCGTGGACGGGACCCACTTCAGCTCTTCCATCACGCGCGCATCCTCGCCCGTCGCCGCACGGGTGTCCACCGGCATCACCCGTTGCGCTGCTGCTCGCTGACAGCGAACACCACGGGGGAACACCACCACGCTGAAGTTGGTTGAGCGGTACAGACTCAACTTTGGAGGGTGATGTGATGGGCGAGACGTTGGCCCTGCCGGTGCTGCCGCTGGACGACGTTGTGGTGCTCCCCGGCATGGTGGTGCCGATCCGCATCTCCGGTGCGGACGCCAGCGCCGAGGCCCGCGCGGCCGTCGACGCAGCCACGACCGCAGCGAATCATCAAGTGCTGCTAGTCCCACGTCTGGACGGCAAGTACGCGGCGGTGGGCACACTGGCCGAAATCGAGCAGGTAGGTCGCCTGCCGGGCGGCGAGCGCGCTGCCGTCGTACGTGGCACCAAGCGCGTGCGCATAGGCACGGGCACCACGGGACCGGGCGCGGCCCTGTGGGTGAACGCGACGATCGCGGACGAGTCCCCGATCACCGACCGGACGCGTGAGCTCGCGAAGCAGTACCGCGCGCTCGTCACGAACATCCTGCAGACGCGCGGTGCGTGGCAGATGGTCGACTCGGTGCAGCAGATCAGCGACCCGTCGGCGCTGGCCGACCTCGCGGGCTACGCGTCGTACCTCGACGACCAGCAGAAGATCTGGCTGCTGGAGACCTCTGACGTCACCACGCGGCTGGAGAAGCTGGTCGAGTGGGGCCAGGCGCACCTGACCGAGCTCGACGTCAACGAGACGATCGCCAAGGACGTCAAGGAAGGCGTCGAGAAGCAGCAGCGGGAGTTCCTGCTGCGCCAGCAGATGGCCGCGATCCGCAAGGAACTGGCCGAGCTCGACGGCAAGCCCGCCACCGAGCAGGAGGACTACCGGGCGCGCGTCGAGGCGGCTGATCTGCCGGAGAAGGTCCTCAAGGCCGCGCTGACCGAGGTCGACAAGCTGGAGCGCACCTCCGAGCAGTCACCAGAGGTGGGCTGGATCCGGACGTGGCTCGACACCGTTCTCGAGATGCCGTGGAACGAGCGGACCGAGGACTCCTACGACATCAAGGCCGCCCGCGAGATCCTCGACGCTGACCACGCCGGCCTGGACGACGTGAAGCAGCGCATCACCGAGTACCTGGCCGTGCGCAAGCGCCGTGCCGACCGCGGCATGGGCGTCGTCGGCGGACGTCGTTCCGGCGCCGTGCTCGCACTGACGGGCCCTCCCGGCGTTGGCAAGACCTCGCTCGGTGAGTCCGTGGCGCGCGCGATGGGCCGCAAGTTCGTGCGTGTCGCTCTGGGTGGTGTGCGCGACGAGGCCGAGATCCGCGGTCACCGCCGCACGTACGTCGGTGCGCTGCCGGGCCGGATCGTCCGCGCGATCAGCGAGGCCGGTTCGATGAACCCGGTCGTGCTGCTCGACGAGATCGACAAGGTCGGCTCCGACTACCGCGGCGACCCCACGGCGGCGTTGCTGGAGGTGCTGGACCCGGCGCAGAACCACACGTTCCGCGACCACTACCTGGAGGTCGAGCTCGACCTGTCGGACGTGGTGTTCCTCGCGACCGCGAACGTGCTGGAGTCGATCCCGGCGCCGTTGCTCGACCGCATGGAACTGGTGCAGCTCGACGGCTACACCGAGGACGAGAAGGTCACGATCGCCAGCGACCACCTGCTGCCGCGCCAGCTCGACCGCGCAGGCCTCACTCCTGAGGACGTCACGTTCGAGAAGCCCGCGCTGCACCAGCTGGCGAGCGAGTACACGCGCGAAGCCGGTGTGCGGCAACTGGAACGGGCCATCTCACGCATCTTGCGCAAGGTGACCGCGAAGGTCGCCCTGGGTGACTCGGAACTGCCTGTCGTGGTCGACCAGCCGTCGCTGAAGTCGTACCTGGGCAGCCCGAAGAACACGCCCGAGTCGGCGGAGCGCACCTCGGTTCCCGGCGTGGCAACGGGTCTGGCCGTCACGGGTGTCGGTGGCGACGTGCTGTTCATCGAGGCTTCGTTGGCTCCCAAGGACACCGGTGCCTCCGGGGTCACGTTGACGGGCCAGCTGGGCGACGTGATGAAGGAATCGGCGCAGATCGCGTTGTCGTACCTGCGTTCGCACGACGACAAGGCCGCGGCGCTGGACGGCCGGGGAGTGCACATCCACGTCCCGGCGGGTGCGGTGCCGAAGGACGGTCCGTCCGCGGGCGTCACGATGACGACGGCGCTGGCGTCGCTGCTGTCGGGCCGCCCGGTGCGGTCGGACGTGGCGATGACCGGTGAGATTTCGTTGACCGGCCGGGTGTTGCCGATCGGTGGCGTGAAGCAGAAGCTGCTCGCCGCCCACCGCGCGGGCATCACGACGGTGCTGCTGCCGCAGCGCAACGAGCCGGACCTGGACGACGTGCCGGAGTCGGTGCGAGACCAGCTGACCGTGCACTTCGTCTCGGACGTGGCCGAGGTGCTGGAGCACGCGCTGTCGAAGGAGAACGTCGCAACGGTTGCGGCGTAACGGACCCCTTGTGGGGGCAGCAGCGGCGACTGCTGTCCCCACAAGGCTTTTTCTGTTGCTACAGACCGACGTCGATGACAACCCGGTTCGGGTTCGTCAGCGTGAAGACACGGTGCCACGAGTTCGGGTTGCCGTAGCCGACGGCGATGCCCAGCGTGGCTTCGAAGTCGCAGGTGAGAGCGACCCTGTTGACGTTGGTGAGGCCGGGCGTCGCGAAGTTGCGCGACCCGGTGTAGGTCGGGTTCCCGTTGTCGTCGTGTGCGGCGGCGCCGATCAGGACGACGTGCAGGATCTCCGTGCTGCCCGGCATCGAGATCGGGTTGCCGGACCCGCAGTCGGCCACACTGGTGACCTCGCGGACCCGGTGCTCGGTGGGCAGACCGGACATGTCCAGCACGACCCGGCTGAACCCGGCGTGCTGGCCGGTGCGGATGTTCGACAGCGTCGGCGTGCTCTGCGCCGACGCCATCGGCATGAACGTGAAGACCGTGAGCACTGCCACCAACACCGCGGCCAGGCGTCTGTACTTCATCATTGGCCCCCTCTCAGGGCTGCTCGATGAAAGTACAGACGCGTGACCCGCGTCACAGTTGCGTTAGTTGTAGTCGTGGAAGTTGTTGGTCCCCACCGCGCCGGAGCCCGCGTGGTCGATGTCGATCACGTACCGCAGCGGGTTGGTCAGGAAGTAGGCCCGGTAGGTCGGGTTCCGGTGGCCGACACCGATCGCGATCGACAGGTCGGCCTCGAAGTCGCAGGTGAACACGACGCTCTGCGCGGTGGCGTAGCCCGTCGTGATGTTGCGCGACCCGGTGTACGAGTGCCCGTCGGCCGGCTGCAGCCGCACCTCGAGGAACTCGACGCCCTTCGCCGAGATCGGCTTTCCGGACCCGCAGCCCACCGGCTCCGGGATGGAGCTGACGCTGTCCTGCGGCTGGCCGCCGGTCAGGTCGAACACCACGCGGTCGAACGTCGAGTGGTGCCCCGTCCGGACGTTGGTCAGCTGCGCGTAGTCGGCCGCCGATGCGCTCGGCACGACCATCACCGCCATGACCACGGCGATGAGCACAGCAAAAATGCGCTTCATGAAGATCCCCCTCTTCACGATCTGACTTACCCCAGGAAGTCCTCCAGTGGCACTGGAGTGAGTCCATCTTGCTTGGCACGGTTCAAGAACGCGGTGAAGTCCTCGACGAAAGTTGTCCGGAAGTGCATCAGCACGATGTCACCCGGGTTGAGCTTGTCGCCCTGCTGGAACTGGACGCGCCCGTCGTTGACCGCGGCCTTCCAGTTGACCAGCGCCTTGAACCCGCAGCTCGCCGCGGCCTTGCGGGTGTTCGCGTCGTAGTTGCCGAACGGCGGCCGGAACAGCGTCGGGCGCTTGCCGTACTCGGTGGCGAGGAAGTCCGCGTTGCCGCAGATCTCCTCCCGCTGGAACTCGAACGACTTGCCCTGCAGGTTCGGGTGGTTGGACGTGTGGCTGTGGATCGTGGCCGGCAGTTCCTTGAAGTAGTCCTTGTGCCCCTGGGCGTACTTCGTGTTGAGGAACAGCGACGGCCACACGCCGGCGTTGATCATCAGCTCGCGGGCCTTGGGATGCTGCACCGCGCCGTCGTCGATCGTGATGAACACGTACGGCTTGTCCGTCGGGATGCGAGTGACGACCGGCACCATACCGTCGACGATCGCAGGCGCGTGGGCCTGCACCGTGCCGTAGGTGTACGGCGGTTCGAACATCCGCTTCGGCTTCTCAGACGTGGTCGTCGGCGCCGGCGACGACGTCGTGAGAACGGGACCACTGGGCTGCGTCTCTGGCGTCTCCCCGCAGGAGACCAGCGCTGCAACCAGCACAAACGCAGCGAAAAGCCGCAACCTGGACATCGAATTTCCCCCTCCACGCGGAAGACGCCGCGCAGAGCCTCATGGTTGCACGGGGATAGGCTCGAACTGATCACAACGAGGAGGAGATCTGATGAGCCTCGAGCGCCCAGTCGCTCCCGACCCCTACGAGTTGCTCCCGCAGGTCGGCACGTTCGACGTCACCTCGTCGGACGTGCGCGACGGCGAGCAGCTCGCCGAAGCCCAGCTCTTGGAGGGCGGCAACACCTCGCCCCAGCTCTCGTGGTCCGGTTTCCCCGCCGAGACCCGCAGTTTCGTGGTCACCTGCTTCGACCCCGACGCCCCCACCCCCTCCGGTTTCTGGCACTGGGTGGCCGTGAACATCCCCGTCACCACCACTTCATTGGACACCGGCGCGGGTGCCTCCGACGCCACACTTCCGGGTGACGCCTTCCACGTCCGGTCCGACCTCAGCACCAAGAACTTCGGTGGGGCGGCTCCGCCCAAGGGCGACCACCCGCACCGCTACTACTTCGTGGTGCACGCGGTCGACGTCGACAAGCTCGACGTGGACAGCGATGCCTCTCCTGCGTACGTGAGCTTCAACCTCGCGTTCCACACGCTGGCGCGGGCGATCATCACGCCGACCTACCAGCACTGACCGCCCGGCCGGCTCGCTGGGCCGTGCCCAGCGAGTTGGCCAGGCTGGCGCCGCAGATCAGCACGATGCCCACGATCTGCAGCGGGTGGATCCTGGTGCCGTACACCGTCATGTCGACGACGATCGCGACCGCCGGGTAGATGAACGACAGCACCGCGATCAGCGACGTCGGCAGCTGCTGGTAGCTCGAGTACAGCAGGATGTACATGACGCAGGTGTGGATCACGCCGATACCGACCAGCCACGCCCAGCCCGTGCCGATCGACGCGGTGCCGGAGAAGTCGACGAACGGCAGCAGCAGAACGATGCCGGCAGCCACCTGGACCAGCGCGATCAGGTGCGGGCGGATGCCCTTGAGCTGCTTGGCGATGATCGTGGCGAACGCGTAGAGCAACGCCGCCAGCAGTGCTTCGCCGATGCCGAGCAGGTAGTTCCCGCTGACGGTCACGCTGGTGATGTCGGTGACCAGCACGACGCCGACGAACGCGACGGCGATCCAGCCGAGCTTGACCGCGGACAGCTTTTCCTTGAACACCAACGCACCCAGCAGCACGACGTAGAACGGTTGCGTGTGGTAGACGACGGTCGCGAGAGAGATCGACGTCTTCGAGTAGGCGGAGAACAGGAACGCCCAGTTGTAGACGAGGAAGACGCCGCCGGCGAGCGCGAGCAGGAACGTCTTGCGGGTGAAGCCGGTGTGGCCGAAGAAGCCGCGGATCCAGCAGTACAGACCGAGCGCGATCGCACCGAACACGCAGCGCCAGAACGCCACGGTGAACGGCTGCGCGCCCGATTCGAAGACGAACACGCCGATCGTGCCGGACAGCACCATCGCGATCGTCAGCTCGATGATGCCCTTTTTCTGCAGGTCAGCTGTCATGGCACGAAGTTAGCGATGGGCGAGATACCGCCAACAGTGGCAGCAGTGACGCACTTCGCTAAGATCCTGCCATGCTGCGTAGCGTGGCCGTCGTGCTGATCGACGGGGTGGCGCCGTTCGAGTTCGGCGTCGTGTGCGAGGTGTTCGGCATCGACCGCACCGAGGACGGCGTGCCGCGGTTCGAGTTCCGGGTGTGCGGCGAACGGCCGGGCGAACCCGTCGCCGCGAGCGTCGGCGTGCAGCTGATCCCCGAGTTCGGGCTGGACGCGCTGGTCGGCGCCGACCTCATCGCGGTACCGGCGGCGAGGTTGCGCGAACACTACCCACCAGCGGTTTTGCAGGCGTTGAGGGAAGCGGTCGCGAACGGCTCGACGCTGCTTTCGGTGTGCAGCGGCGTGTTCCTGCTCGGCGAGGCCGGACTGCTCGACGAGCGGCCGTGCGCCGTGCACTGGCACCACGCCGCCGCGTTCACCGAACGGTTCCCGCACGCGCAGGTGGATCCCAACGTGCTGTACGTCGACGACGGCAACATCGTGACGAGCGCGGGCACGGCCGCCGGCATCGACGCCTGCCTGCACCTGGTGCGCCGCGAGCTCGGCACCGGCCCGGCGACCGCGATCGCCCGGCGGATGGTCGTGCCACCCCAACGCGAAGGCGGGCAACGGCAGTTCATCGACATGCCGGTGCCGACGAACGCGGCGATGAGCCTGCAGCCGGTCCTCGACTGGATGCTGGAGACGATCGGCACCGAGCACACGATCGCCGCCCTCGCCCGGCGCGCCCAGCTCTCCGAACGCACCTTCGCCAGGCGGTTCGTCGCCGAGACCGGCACCACGCCGGTCCGCTGGCTGACCGCCCAACGCGTGCTGCACGCCCGCAAGCTGCTGGAGGAGACCTCGCTCGGCGTCGAGGAGATCGCGCGGCAGGTCGGATTCAGCACGGCCGCCCTGCTGCGCCACCACTTCTACAAGGACGTCGGGGTCTCCCCCAACGCCTACCGCCGCACGTTCGCCACCGCAGCGCCCGCCATGAGGCCCGCGTGACAACCTCGTCCGGGAACACCGCCGCGTTCGCCACCGGCACGCCCGCCGCAAGGCCTGCGGAACACCTCGTCCGGGAACACCGCACGTTCGCCACCGGCACGCCCGCGGTAAGGCCTGCGTAACACCTGATCCGGGAACACCCGCACGCGCAAGGTGGTTGGATCGACACGTGAGGCACTTCGACCTGGTCATCATCGGTACCGGCTCCGGCAACTCCATCCCGAACGAGGCGATGGCGGGCTGGGACATCGCGATCCTCGAGAAGGGGACCTTCGGCGGCACCTGCCTGAACGTGGGCTGCATCCCCACCAAGATGTTCGTCCACACCGCCGACCAGGCCGCGGCGCCTGCGAACGCCAAGAAGCTCGGCGTGGACGCCCACCTGGACGCGGTGCACTGGCCTGAGATCCGCGACCGCATCTTCGGCCGGATCGACCCGATCTCCGCGGGCGGCCGCAACTGGCGCGCCAACGAGAACGCGAACGTCACCGTCTACGAGGGCACCGCGAAGTTCCTCGACGCGCACACCATCGACACCGGGACCGGCGAGACCATCACCGCCGACCGGATCGTGGTGGCGGCGGGCAGCAGGCCGACGGTCCCCGAGATCGCCGACATCGAGACCACCGGCTTCCACACCAGCGACTCGATCATGCGCCTCGACGAGCTGCCGGAGAGCCTGATCATCATCGGCAGCGGCTTCATCGCGTCCGAGTTCGCGCACGTGTTCAGCAGTTTCGGCGTCAAGGTCACGATGATCGCGCGCTCGAACCTCCTGCTGCGGCACGAGGACCTGGAGATCGCCGAGCGGTTCACCGAGGTCGCGAAGCAGAAGTGGGACGTGCGCCTGCAGCGCAAGACGATCCGCGCGGAGAAGACCTCTGCCGGTGTCCGCCTGCACATGGAGGGCCCGGACGGCGCGGAAACCGTTGAAGCGGAACAGCTTCTCGTCGCGGTCGGCCGGCAGCCGAACACCGACCTGCTCGACCTGGGCAAGGCCGGCGTCGAGCTGCACGACGACGGTCGCGTCAAGGTCGACGAGTTCCAGCGCACCAGCGAGCCGCACATCCTGGCGTTGGGCGACATCAGCTCCGACTACCAGCTCAAGCACGTCGCGAACCACGAGGCGCGCGTGGTGCAGCACAACCTGCTGAACCCGGACTCGCCGATGGCGAGCGACCACCGGTTCGTGCCGGCCGCGGTGTTCTCCAGCCCGCAGATCGCGAGCGTCGGCCTCACCGAGGAACAGGCCAAGGCGAAGGGAATCCGGTACGTCACCGCGAGCCAGGCCTACGCCTCCATCGCCTACGGCTGGGCGATGGAGGACACGACCGGCTTCGCGAAGCTGATCGCCGACCCCGCCACCGGCCAGCTGCTCGGCGCGCACATCATCGGGCCGCAGGCGTCGACGGTGATCCAGCCGCTCATCCAGGCGATGAGCTTCGGGCTGGACGCGAAGTCCATGGCGCATGGGCAGTACTGGATCCATCCCGCGATGCCGGAACTGGTCGAAAACGCCCTTCTCAACCTGCCATTGGACTGAATGCCTTGCGTGACAGGGACTTCTGCCGCTGCCGCCGCCCGCGTGTTACGACCACGATGCAGCGATGGCTGACAGAGTCCTCGTCGCGTACACCTCGAAAATCGCCGCCACCGACGAGATCGCCCAGATCATCGGCACCGAGCTGGCCGGCTGCGGGCTGAGAGTCACCGTGCTCTCGGTAGCCGCCGCCGACACCCTGCACGGGTTCGGTGCCGTGATCATGGGCGACGCCGCAGCGCGTGACGCGCACCGGTTCGTCCGACGGCACAAGGTTTCCCTCAAACACACGCCCATGTGGCTGTACCACCGCGGCATACCACCCGTGCCGAACGACGTCACCCGCATGGTGCGGAAGCTGGGCGCCATCGGGCCGGTGAGCTTCGGCGGTGCGGCACCGGACTGGGACCGGGCGAAGGCATGGGCCCGCTACCTCGCCGATCAGCTCACGGTGCTGCACCGCGGTTTTGCGTCCAACTAGCTCTGGATGAAGCGGACGTTGTTGCCGGACGGGTCGCGGAACACGCAGTCACGCGCACCCCACGGCTGATCGGTCGGTTCCTGCACGACGTCGCCGCCGCCCGCCTGCAGCTTGTCGAACACGCCGTCGAGATCAGGCGTGGACAGCTGGATGTACCCGTACGAGCCGCCCTCGATCATCTCGGCGATGGCGGTCTTCTGCGTGTCCGTGAGGCCCTCGGCCATCGCGGGCGGCTCCAGCACGACACTCGAGCTGGACCCCACGGGTGCGACGGTGATCCAGCGCATCGTGCCCTTGCCGACGTCGCCGCGGACCTCCCAGCCGAGCAGGTCGCGGTAGAACGCCAGCGAGGCGTCGGGGTCGGTGTGCGGGAGGAACGTGGCGTGAATGTTGATGTCCATGCCGATAACGCTAGGACCAGCGCAGATGTCCGCGCTTCTCGATTCCTGACTAGATGTAGCGGGGGCGACCCGCGATCATGCCCAGCCCGGTGAGCGCGGCGAGGAGCACCAGTTGCAGCACGAGCGAGGTCGTCCACGAGCCCGTGGCGTCACGCAGCAGGCCGAACGCGAACGGCCCGGTGGCCGCGATCAGGTAGCCGAGGCTCTGCGCCATCGCGGAGAGGCGCGCGGTGTCCGAAGTGGACTTCGTGCGCAGCGACATGATCAGCAGTGCCAACGGGAACATGCCCATGCCGAACCCGATCAGCACCACCCACAGGCCTGGCGCCGCGGCAGGAGCGACCAGCATGCCGAAGATGCCCGCGAACGACAGCACGCCCAGCGCCAGCACCATCGTGGCCTGGCTGGAGAACCGCGCGGCGAGCGGCGGCACGAACAGGCTGACCGGGACGCCGAGCAGCATCGAGACCGCGAGCAGCATGCCGGCGGTGTTCCGGTCCACGCCGGAGTCGACGAGCATCGCGGGCAGCCAGCCCATGACGGTGTAGGCGTAGAGCGACTGCAGGCCGAAGAACACCGTGATGACCCACGCCAGCGGGCTGCGCAGCAACGACCGCTTCTCGACCGGCGCGGCCGACCGCACGACAGCCGCTTCCGAACCGTGCCGTGCACCGGCGAACCACACGATCAGCGCACCGGCCGAGAGCAACGCCCACACACCGACAGCGAGGCGCCACGAGCCGAGGTAGTCCTCCAGCCGGGGAGTGAGAGCCGCGGCCAGCGCGGCACCCGCGGCGAGCGCTCCGGTGTAGACACCGGTGATGAGGCCGACCTTGTCCGGGAAGGACGCCTTCACCACGACCGGGATCAGCACGTTGGACACCGCGATGCCCGCGCACGCGATGAAGGTGCCGCCCAGCACGACCCACGGACCGTCGATCACGCGCAGCACCAGGCCGAGCGTGAGCACCCCCAAGGACAGTCCGATCGCACGGGCCATGCCGAGGCGGCGACCCAGCCAGGGGGCCGCGAACGCCGCGAAGCCGAAGCAGAGCGCCGGAACGGCCGTCAACGCGCTGGTCCAAGCGGCCGAAACCCCCAGGGCGGCGCGGACATCGCCGAGCACCGAGGCCAGACTGGTCACCGCTGGGCGGAGATTCGCCGCCGCGAGGGCGACCCCGATCGCGAGCAGCGTGGACCCGACCAGCGGAACGTGACGATTCTTGACGACCGTCACCCTGCGACCTGGATCGGTGGCAGTCTGTGCGGCATAAGTCGTCTGCTGAATCGTCACGTGTAGCACTATCGCAGACATGGGATGTTCGGATGAAAGGATGACGCTGTGCCGTTGGCCACTACCCGACGTGCAGGCCTCGTCGACCAGGTGATCGAGCAGATGCGCAGTGCGATCACCAGCGGCGAATGGCCCGTCGGGCAGCGCATCCCGCCCGAGCCCGAGCTGGTCACCGCGCTCGGGGTGGGTCGGAACACGGTTCGCGAGGCCGTGCGCGCGCTCTCGCACGCCGGCCTGCTGGAGGTGCGGCAGGGCGACGGCACGTTCGTCCGCGCGACCAGCGAGATCTCCGGCGCCGTCCGCCGCATGTGCGGGACGGAGCTCAAGGAGGTGCTGCAGGTGCGCCGCACTCTCGAGATGGAGGGCGCGCGCCTGGCCGCCAAGCACCGCACCGACGCCGAACTGGCGCGCCTCACCGAGCTGCTGCGCAAGCGCGACGCGGCGATGGAGGCCGAGCAGTGGGCCGAGGTGATCGAGCACGACACCGCGTTCCACGTGCTGCTCGTGCAGTGCTCGCACAACACGCTTCTAGCGGAGCTCTACCAGGGCTTGACCGAGGCGGTCAAAGCTTCGGTGGCGGCCTCTGTCGACACCACGCAGCCTGGTCAGGACCAGGTGTCGCACACCGGGCTGCTGCACGCGGTCCGGGACGGAGACCAGGAGAAGGCGGCGATCGAGGCTGGCGGGTTCTTCGAGGAGCTGATCGAGAAGTTCTGTTAGAGATCGCGGACCGAAAGTGTCCGCATTAGGTCATAGCGTGGGGGCCATGGAGATCACGCCGTTCCGCATCGAGATCCCGCAGGCCGAGGTCGACGACCTCCGCTCCCGCCTGACCAACACGCGGTGGCCGGAAGAGGACCTGCCGGGCGTCGGCTGGTCCTACGGCATCCCGCTGACGTACCTGCGCCCGCTCGCCGAGTACTGGGCCGACGGGTTCGACTGGCGCGCGCAGGAGGCGCGGCTCAACTCCTACCCGCAGTTCACCACCGAGATCAGCGGTCAGCGCATCCACTTCCTGCACGTGCGCTCGCAGAAGCCGGACGCGTTGCCGTTGCTGCTGATCCACGGCTGGCCCGGCTCGTTCGTCGAGTTCCTGGACGTGATCGGGCCGCTGTCCGAGGACTTCCACCTGGTCATCCCGTCGATCCCGGGTTTCGGCTTCTCCGGGCCCACGAAGAAGACCGGGTGGAACGTGCTGCGCGTCGCGTGGGCGTTCGCGAAGCTCATGGAGGGCCTGGGCTACGAGCGGTACGGCACGCAGGGCGGCGACTGGGGTTCCGGCATCGCGCAGGAGATCGGCAGGGTGTTCCCCGAGCAGGTCGTCGGCGTGCACGTGAACATGCTGCAGACGTTCCGGCCGTCCGGCGTCAACGACCTCTCGCCGGAGGAGCTCCGGGCACTGGAGTCGCTGGACCTCTACCAGAAGGAGCTCTCCGGCTACATGCACCTGCAGCGCACCCGGCCGCGCACGCTGGGGTACGCGCTGACCGACTCGCCGGTGGGGCAGCTGGCGTGGATCGCGGAGAAGTTCCACGACTGGACGGACAACGAGGGCCTGCCAGAGGACGCGGTGGACCGCGACCACATGCTGACCAACGTGTCCATCTACTGGTTCACCGGCACGGCGGGCTCGTCGGCGGCGCTGTACAAGGAGCAGTCGGCGTCGTGGGGCCAGCAGCAGCCGTCGACGGTGCCGACCGGCGTGGCGATCTTCCCGCACGACATCAGCGCGCCGGTCCGGTCGCTGGCGGAGAAGATGATCCCGTCGATCGTGCACTGGACGGAGTTCGACCGCGGCGGCCACTTCGCCGCGATGGAGGAACCGGACCTGCTGGTCCAAGACATCAGGAAGTTCTTCGAGTCGCTTTGACTTCTTCCCGCCCCGATGGACAGGACTTCCCACCCGCCTTGCAGTGGGTAGCGCTCACGCGCTGGACCTCGCGGCCCGGATTTCCTGTTTCACAGCCGATTGCGGAAGGGAGGGCCCTTGCCGTCTGACATCAGCTCCGCAGGCATCACCCGAGTCACCTCGGGCTACGGCTCGACCAGCCGCAAGGATGTTCTTCGCCGCGTTGAGGTCCCGGTCGTGCCGGGTGCGGCAGCCCGGACACGTCCAGTGCCGGGTGGAAAGTTGCAGCTCGGCGAGCAGGTGTCCACACGTCGAGCAGGTCTTGCTGGACGGGTACCAGCGGTCGATCACGATCACATCGGCCGCACGCACCAACGTCGCACTTGTGCGGTGCAGGAAGTCCTGACGGGCGTTGCGAGCCTTGCGATGAGCACCTGCGACTTTGACCTTCGCCTTCCTGCGATTGTTGCTGCCAGGCCGGCAGCGCGCCAGCCTGCGTTGGTAACGGGCCAGGTTTCGCGCCTTGCGAGTCAAGTGACGTGGGTTGGCAACTCTCACCTCGTCGCTGGTCACCAAAAAGTCCGTCAGGCCGAGGTCGACACCAACTGCGTGCCTGGCAGGCGCAACCGGGGCGGGTGTGTCGACATCGACAGCAAACGTCACGTACCAGCGGCCGTCCGGCTCTCGCGAGACAATCACCATCGTCGGGTCGAGTGTTGCGGCTGCGATGTCACCGAAGGACCACGTGAACCTCAGCGGCGCGTCGGTCTTCGCCAGCGTCACTGTGCCGTTGCGCATTCGAAATGCCGACCGGGTGTAGTGCGCGCTCTGGCGGCCAGTGCGGGACTTGAACCTGCGATAATGGGATCGCCCGGAGAGGAAGTTCTGGAAGGCGGCGTGCTGGTGCCGCAGCGTTTGCTGAAGCGGCACACAGGACACCTCCGACAGGAAGGCAAGCTCTTCGGACCGCTTCCACTCTGTCAGTGCTGCATCAGTCTTACGATACGACGTGCGCGCGCCTGCGATGCGGTAACGATGATTCCGCTCGCTCAATGTCTTGTTCCACACGAGGCGTACACACCCGAAGGTGCGATTCAGCACTTCAGCTTGTTCGGGCGTCGGATAGGCCCGGCATCTGTACGCCGTCCGCACAACACACAGCGTACTGGGACCGAAACAATGAGTAAGACGCCTCCCCTGCCAAAGCGCCGGGAATTCCGCCGGAGGCCCATGTGACCACCACTCTTTCGAACCGCACGTTGAACCGGACGCTCCTCCAGCGGCAGCTGCTCCTGGAGCGGACGAACACGCCGATCGTGGCGGCCGTCGAGCACCTCGGCGGCCTCCAGGCCCAAGCGCCGGTGCCGCCGTACCTCGCGCTGTGGACGCGCCTCAAGCCGTTCAAGGTCGACGCGCTGAGCAAGCTGATCATCGACCGGTCGCTGGTGCGGATGACGTTGTGGCGCGGCACGTTGCACCTCATTTCGGCCGACGACGTGTACCTGATGCGGACGGCGCTGCAACCGGAGCTCAACAAGTGGGCGAAGATCGTGATGCCGCCGGCGAGCAGGGTCGAGATCGACCTCGACAAGCTGGCGCGGATCACCCGCGAGTACATCGACACCGAACCGCGCACGGTGGCGGAGATCGGCGCGTTCCTGGAAGAGCACTTCCCCGAGGCGAAGGCGCGCGAGCTGTCGACGCAGGCGCAGATGCTGGTGCCGATGATCCAGGTGCCGCCGCGCGGGATCTGGGGCGTGGGCGGCATTCCGCAGAACGTCGCGATGGCCACGTGGCTCGGCCGTGAGCTGCCGTCGTCGGCCGCGGTGCCGGAGCTGATCAAGCGCTACCTGCGGGCGTTCGGGCCGGCGACGCTCGCGGACATGCAGGCGTGGTCGCGGCTGATCGGGCTCAAGGCGCACGCGGCCGACCTGGAACTGGTCGAGTACCAGAACGAGGCCGGCAAGGTGCTGCTGGACGTGCCGGACGGTGTGATCGTGGACGAGGACGCGCCCGCGCCCGCACGGCTGCTGCCCGCGTTCGACAACGTGCTGCTGGGGCACGCCGACCGGGCGCGGATCATGAACGAGGAAGCACGGTCGCGGTGGGGCGCGGTGCGCAACGGGGTCTTCCCACCGACGTTCCTGGTGGACGGGTTCCTGCGCGGCACCTGGAACGTCGTGGAGACCAAGGACACCGCGACGCTCACGATCGAGCCGTACTTCAAGACGTTCAAGAAGGACCTGGCCGGTGTGGTCCGCGAGGCCAAGGCGGTGCTGAAGGTGATGGCGCCGAAGAAGCAGCACGTGATCGTTGCCCCTTGATGTACACACCCGAGTTCTTCGCCGACCCGCATCCGACCTACGCGCGGATGCGGGAGGAGGCGGCCGTCCACCACGTCACCGAACCCAACGGGCTCAAGCACTTCTTCGTGCTGCGCTACGCCGAGGCTCGCGCCGCGCTCGCCGATCCCCGGCTGGCCAAGGATCCGCGGCACGCGTGGGAGGCGTTGCGCGCGGCGGGCATGGTGAGCGGAGAGCCGCAGGACGCGACGTTCGACCTGCACACCACCGATCCGCCGGAGCACACCCGGCTGAGGTCATTGGTGGCCAAGGCGTTCACCTCAGGCCGGGTCGCCGCGCTTCGACCGCGCGTGCAGGAGATCGCCGACGAGTTGCTCGACGCGACGGGCGAGGAGTTCGACGTCATCGCCGACTACGCCTACCCGCTGTCGTTGACGGTGATCGCCGAGTTGCTGGGCGTGCCGATCGACGACCAGGACTCCTTCCGCGCGTGGACGATCGCCGCGCTGACACCGGCGACCCGTGCGGAAGGCGGCCGGCAGCTTCGCGCGCACATGACCGAGCTCGTGGCCGCGCACCGGCCGGGAGACGACCTGCTCAGCGAGCTGATCGCGGCCGGCCTGAGCACCGAGCAGGTGGTCGCGCTGGCGCAGCAGCTGCTCTTCGCCGGTCACGAGCCCACCACGAACCTGATCGGCAACGCGGTCGTCGCGCTGCTGCGCAATCCGGGAGCCGGTGCGCCGAACCTCGACGAGCTCATGCGCTACGACGGTCCGACGGCACGGGCGTCCCCGCGGTACGCGACCGAAGACCTGCAGATCGGTGGCGTCGAAGTCCCCAAGGGCGGCGTCGTGATCGTGGGCATCGCGGCGGCGAACCGCGACCCACGCCGGTTCACCGCACCCGACGCGCTCGATCTGTCCAGAGTGGACAACCCGCATCTCGCGTTCGGCCACGGCGTCCACCGCTGTGTCGGTGCGGCCCTGGCCCGGCTGGAGGGCGAGGTGGCCATCACCACGCTGCTGGACCGCTACCCGGACCTGCGGCTCGTCGCGGAACCCGAGTGGCTGCCGTTCCCGGTGTTCCGCGGCGTCTCGTCGCTCAGGGTGCGACGACCTGCCTGATCACGTCGAGCGTGGCCGTGATCGCGGGCCGGCGCGAGGCCTGCTTCCGCCACACCGCGTACAGCCGCCGCGTGGGCGTGGGCCGCAGCGGCACGATGCGAACGGTGTCCGGCACCTCTCCCCTGCCCAGCCGCGGGATCAATGCCACGCCGATCCCCTTGTCCAGCAACGCGATCTGCGTCCGGTACTCACTGATGCGGTACGCCACCACCGGTTCGATGCCCGCGCCGTGGAACGTCCGCTCCAACCAGTCGAAGCAGATCGACCCCTCCGTCTGGCAGATCCACCGCTCGCCGGCGAGGTCGGCGGGTTCGAGGAACTCCCTGCGGGCCAACGGGTTCGTGGCGGGCACCAGCACCTCGGCGACGTCTTCGAATAGGAACGCGCGGGACAGCGACTCCGGCACCGGCAGTGGCGTGTTCGCCCAGTCGTGCACGATGGCCAGGTCGAGCTCACCGCGTGCAACGGCCTCGGTGGCGTGGGGCGGGTCGATCTCCGTCAGCCGCACGTCGAGAGCCGGGTGCTGCTCGGTCAGCCGCGCCAGGACCTCCGGCAGGAGACCGCGTGCCGCCGTGGCGAAGGAACCGACGCAGAGGCGGCCGATCGCGGTGCCGCGTTGTTCTTCCAGCGCCACCTCGGCCTCTTCCACGAGCTTCAGCACGTGGCTCGCGGTGTCGGCGAGCAGGCGGGCGGCGTCGGTGAGGCGGACGCCCCGGCCCGCCCGTTCCAGCAGCGTGGTGCGGGTTTCGCGTTCGAGCTTGGCGATCTGCTGCGAGACCGCGGACGGCGTGTAGCCGAGCACCTCGGCCGCGGCGCCGACCGTGCCGTGCACCGCGACGGCGTGCAGCGCTTTCAGTCTTCCCAGGTCGAGCATGTAGCGATGCTAAACCCATAACCTAAGTAATCGGAACTAGTGCTAAATAGTTAGCCCCTGCAAGCTTGGACCCATGAGTCCCCGTCACGTCCTGCTCGCCACCCTGGTCGCCGCCATCTGGGGCTTCAACTTCGTCGTGCTCAAGGTCGGCCTCGACGAGTTCCCGCCGATCCTGTTCTCGGCGCTGAGGTTCCTCGCCGCGGCGGTGCCGGCGATCTTCTTCGTGGGCCGGCCGCGGGTGGCGTGGCGCTGGATCATCGCGGTCGGGCTGGTGCTGGGCGTCGCGAAGTTCAGCTTCCTGTTCATCGGCCTCAAGGCAGGCATGCCGGCGGGCCTGGGTTCGCTGGTGCTGCAGAGCCAGGTGATCTTCACGACGCTGTTCGCGGCGGTCGTGCTGCGCGAACGGCCGAAGTCCGTGCAGGTCGCCGGAATCGCGCTGGCCGTCGCGGGCATCGGGGTGATCGCGTGGGACTACGGGCTCTCGTCGCCGCTGTTGGGGTTCGTGCTGCTGGTCGCGGCGGCGGCGTGCTGGGGCGTGTCGAACGTGCTGATGCGGTACGCGAAGCCCGCGGACGCGTTGCGGTTCATGGTGTGGGTGAGCGCGGTGGCGGTGCTGCCGCTCTTCGCCCTGGCGTTCCTGACCGAGGACATGTCGGCGCTCGGCCGCCTCGACTGGGCCGGCGTGGGCGCCGTCGGGTATGTCGCGTGGATCTCGACGCTGCTCGGGTTCGCCATCTGGGGGTTCCTGCTGCGCAAGTACGAGTCGTCGGTCGTCGCGCCGTTCTCGTTGCTGGTGCCGGTGTTCGGGATGTTCTCGGCGTGGGCGTTCCTCGACGAGGAGCTGAGCGGGCTGCAGGCGGCGGCCGGCGGGCTGGTGCTGGCCGGGCTCGCTATCCCGCAGCTGGTGGGGCGCCGGGCGGCACGAACGGAAGTCCGGCGGGAGCTCCTCGTTCCAGCAGGTCGATGACCGCCTTGGTGTCGAGGTTCTCCGCGACCAGGTCGCCCAGGAGGTCCAGCTGGGCCTCACGGGCGGCCTGGAAGCTCACCTCGCCGGGCACGAAGTCCCTGCCCGCGCGTTCGGCGGCCCAGCCGAGGAACTTGCGGCGGAACCCGTCGTTCTCCAGCAGCCCGTGCCAGTGCGTGCCGAGGATCCGCTCGGTCTGCGCGCCTTCGTCGTCGACGAGCGGGTTCTCGGTGCTGCGCACGACCTGACCGTGGTGGATCTCGTAGCCGGTGACGTGTTCGTCCCACGCGACGGCGCTGGGTGTGGCGAGGGTTTTCTTCGGCTGGAAGCGGATGTCGACGTCGAGCAGCCCCAGCCCGTTGGTGACGCCGTCCTTGGACTCCACGTCGTCCTCGATCCGCTGCGACAGCATCTGGAAGCCGCCGCAGATGCCCAGGATCGGGCCGTCGAAGCGCTGGATCGCCTGGGCCAGACCGGTTTCGCGCAGCCAACCGAGGTCGGAGACGGTGGCCTTGGAACCGGGCAGCACCACCAGGTCCGCGTCCGCCAACCTGGACGGCTCCGTCACGAACCGCACGGAAACGCCCGGCTCGCAAGCCAACGCCTCCACGTCGGTGGCGTTCGAGATGCGCGGCAACCGGATCACGGCGACCCGCAGCCAGTCCTTCTTCGGGGGCTGCGGCCGGCCGACGACGCCATCGGCGTTGTAGGACAACGAATCCTCGGCGTCGAGCCAGAGTTCCTCACGCCACGGCAGCACGCCGAGCACCGGACGTCCGGTCAGGGCCTTGATCTGGTGCAGGCCCGGTTCGAGCAGCCGGGGGTCGCCGCGGAACTTGTTGACCACGAAGCCGGAGATCAACGCCTGGTCGGCCGCGTCGAGCACCGCCACCGTGCCGAAGAGGTGCGCGAACACGCCCCCGCGGTCGATGTCGCCGATGACCAGCACGGGGAGCTTGGCCCGCGTCGCCAGTCCCATGTTCGCGATGTCGTTGGCACGCAAGTTGATCTCAGCCGGCGAGCCCGCACCCTCGCAGATGACGACCTCGTGCTCGGACCGCAGTCCGTCCAAAGTGGACAAGACCGTGTCGAGCAGCTGCTGCTTGCGGTCGCGGTAGCTCAACGCGGAGACCTCGCCGACCGCCTGACCGAGCACCACGACCTGCGACGTGCGGTCACTCCCCGGCTTCAGCAGCACGGGGTTGAACCGCACGCTGGGCTCCTTGAACGCCGCCCGCGCCTGCAGCGCCTGCGCGCGCCCGATCTCCCCGCCGTCGAGTGTGACGAACGAGTTGTTGGACATGTTCTGCGCCTTGAACGGCACGACGTCCACGCCCTGGCGTGCCAGAAAGCGGCACAGACCGGCGACCAGGACGCTCTTGCCCGCGTCCGAAGTCGTCCCACAGATCAACATCGCGCCCCGCATGGACGCCAATGCTGCCATCATCACCCACATGGTCACCGTCGTCCTCATGCACAGCCCGTTCCTCGGCCCGTCGAGCATGCGTCCGCTCGCCGACGAACTGGCCTCAGACGGGGTGGGCGTGCTGCTGGTCGACCTGCAGATGACCATCAACGAGGCCCCGGTGCACCAGCGGCTGATCGGCGCGTTCGCCGACGCCCTGGAGGACTCCGGCGTCTCCGGCCCGCTGGTCCTGGTCGGTCACAGCGGCGCCGGCCCGTTGCTGCCGGCCTTCGCGGACGCCCTGGAACTGGACGTGGCGGGCCTGGTGTTCCTCGACTCCGACCTGCCGACGCCGGGCAGGGCGTGGCGCGAGACCGTGGACCCCGAGCTGGTCCGCCAGGTGAAGGCCTCGGTCCGGGACGGCAAGCTGCCGCGCTGGGACCGGTGGTTCGCCGAGGACCCGCTGCGGCTGGTGCCCGCCGAGCTGCGCGAGGAGATGCGCGACGAGGCACCCGAGGTGCCGTGGGAGTTCCTGAAGGAGCAGCGCCCGGTCGTCGAGTGGGCCGGGGCGTGCGGGTACGTGCTGCTGTCCGCGGTCTACGACGACCAGGCGGACAAGGCGGAAGCGCTGGGCTGGCCCGTTGAGCGCGTCGAGTCGCACCACCTGGCGGCCGCGACGTCGCCCTCGGCAGTCGCGGCCGCGCTCAAGTCGGTGATAAACGCGCTGTGAGCGCGGGTTCGCTGGCTTGACCTGGCGGCATGTGCCGGATGGTCTTCGCCGGCCACGCACCGAAGCGCAGGTGCGGGAGCTACGCCGCCTCGCCACCCGCAACGGCATCACGGAGGCAGCCGGGCTGGCGGCACGCGACCCTTGCCAAGCCACCTGACGCCGCGCCACCCCCAACTGCGTCAGCAGACTGTGAGGATCTCCGCGCCGTCGTTGGTGACGACGATCGTGTGCTCGAACTGAGCGGTCCAGCTCTTGTCCTTCGTGGTGACGGTCCAGTTGTCGTCCCACATGTCGTGCTCGAAGTCCCCGAGCGTGATCATCGGCTCGATCGTGAACGTCATGCCCGGCTCGAGCACGGTCTTCATCGACGGCTCGTCGTAGTGCAGCACCACGAGCCCGCTGTGGAACGAGCGGCCGATGCCGTGGCCGGTGAAGTCGCGCACGACGCCGTAGCCGAAGCGCTTGGCGTAGGCCTCGATGACGCGGCCGATGACGTTGATCTCGCGGCCGGGCTTCACGGCCTTGATCGCGCGCATGGTCGCCTCGTGCGTGCGCTCGACCAGCAGCCGGTTCTCCTCGGACACGTTGCCGGCGAGGAAGGTGGCGTTCGTGTCGCCGTGCACGCCGCCGATGAACGCCGTCACGTCGATGTTCACGATGTCGCCGTCCTCGACGACCGTGGAGTCCGGGATGCCGTGGCAGATGACCTCGTTCAGCGAGGTGCAGCACGACTTCGGGAAGCCGCGGTAGCCGAGCGTCGACGGGTACGCGCCGTTGTCGCACAGGAACTCGTGCGCCACCGCGTCGATCTCGTCGGTGGTGACGCCGGGCACGACGACCTTGCCGGCCTCCTGCAGCGCCTGGGCGGCGAGGCGGCCGGCGATCCGCATGGCCTCGATGATCTCCGGCGTCTGCACCCACGGGTCGGTGCCGCGCTGCGGCGCGGGCTTGTCCACGTACTCGGGACGCACGATGCGCGAGGGCACCTGACGCCGCGGGGACTGGACACCGGGTTGCAGTGGAGCACGAACAGCCATGCGGCCCAGCCTACTTGGCGCCGACCGAACCGCCTCGGACCTGGTCCTGGCCGCGCATCCACGGCGGCTCGGCGGGAACGTCCCACTCGCGCGACTCCCGAGGTGCGGGAAGCAGCACGCCGGCGCGGAGCAGTCGCTCCCGCAACGTGAACAGGTCAGGTTGAGTCATCACGGCACCGCCTTCAGGAACCTCGCCGCCACGTCCACGGCTGGTGTCGAGGTCTCCCCGCTGAGCACCAGCGTCGCGAACGCCAGATCGCCCCGGTAGCCCATGAACCACCCGTGTGAGTGCACGCCGTCGCCGAACTGCGCGGTACCAGTCTTGCCGCGCACGTCTCCGTACGGCTTGAGTTGCGGTGCAGTGCCGTAGTCGACGACCTCGCGCATCATCTGCCGCACCGGGTCGAGCGCCGCGGCAGGCGGCCCGGCCGGCTGCTTGTCGGCTTTGGTCTCCTTGCCGCGCACCAGCTGCGGCACCGGCATCGAGCCCTTCGCGATGGACGCCGAGACCAGCGCCATGCCGAACGGCGACGCCACCACCTTGCCCTGGCCGAACGCGTCCTCCGCCCGTTCCACGACGTCGGTCGCGGGCGGCAGGGAACCGGTGATCGTGGTCAGGCCGGCCACGTCGAAGTCGACGCCGAGGCCGAGCGACAACCCGGCGTTGGTCAGCTGGTCCGGCGCCATGTCGACGGCGAGCTGCGCGAACGTGGTGTTGCAGGAGAACGCGAAGGCGCTGCGCAGCGGAATCGTGCCCTTGTCGAACTCGTTGGAGTTCGGCACGATCCGGCGCCCGGCGATGGTGGTCTTGCCGGGGCACGGCAGCGGCGTCTCGGCGTTGACCTTGCCGGACTCGATCGCGGCCAGCGCGGACACGGCCTTCAGCGTGGAGCCCGGCGGGAAGCGGCCGGTCAGCGCGAGGGCGCCCTGGGCGTCGGCGGGGTCGTTCTGCGCGACGGCGAGGATGTCGCCGGTGGACGGCTGGATCGCGACCAGCACGGTCGGCTGCTGCACCGGTTCGACGGCGTCCTCCGCGGCGGCCTGGATCGCGCGGGACAGCGCGATGTTCACGGCCTTGGCGGGCTCGGGTGCCTTCGAGTACAGCTCCTCGACCTCGGTGCCCTGCGCGTCGATCGTGGCGACCCGGAAGCCGGACTGGCCCGCGATGTCGTTCTCGACCAGCTTGCGGACCGCGGGCAGCACCTGGTTGCCGAAGTTGCGGCTGGGCGCCAGCAACGACGTCTGCGAGCTGAACCGCACGCCGGGCAGCTCGTAGATCTTCGGCTTCACGGTCTGGTAGTCGGCGTCCCGGAGCGCGGCGACCTGGTAGGCCTGACCTTCCGGGGTCTTGCCGGCGCCGTCGGTGATCGACTGCTGGGTGATCGCCTTGTCGAGCGGGCCCAGCGCGTCCGCGAGGGTCTTGGCGACCGCACCGACGTCACCGGCCTCCTTGGCGACGAGGAGGACCGACACGACGCGTTCGGGGGCCAGCAACGGCGTGCCGTCGCGGTCGAGCACCGGCGCCGGGTCCGGCTTGAGCTCGGTGACCTTGATGGACTGCTGCGGCGCGAGCTTCGGGTGCACCACGGACGACTGCCAGTGCACCTTCCAGAAGTCGCCCTCCTGGCGCACGTCGAACTTGGTCGAGTAGGTCCAGTGGCGGTTCTTGTCGAGGTCCCAGTCGAGCGAGACGCTCGCCTCGGACGCCGTCTCGCCGTTCTTGCGGATCTGGTCGACCTTGCTGGTGAGCCCCTTCGGCTTCAGCGCACCCCGGAACTTCTCCAGGGCGTCCTTGGCCTCGTTCGGGTTGTCGGTGAGCCCGGCGGCACCCTGCACGTCACCGGACGCGAGCTTCGCCAGGAAGTCGTTGGTGATCTCCGGAGCCCCGGGTTCCGACTTGAACAGGCCGCAGCCGCTCAGCGTCACCGTCAGTACCGTGATCGTCGCGAGAAGGCGCACCCGCGCGAGTATGCCCGTTCAGAACAGGACAGTCGCGTACTGGCCCACCTGTTCGAAGCCGATTCGGCGGTAGGCGGCCTGGGCGACGTGGTTGTAGCCGTTCACGTAGAGGCTCGCCGTGCGGTTGAGGACTCGGGTGAGGCGGTCGGCCACTGCCGCCGTTCCTGCAGTACCGATGCCCTCGCCGCGGCGGTCGGGACGCACCCAGACGCCCTGGATCTGCCCCACGCGCGACGACATGGCGCCGATCTCCGCCTTGAACACGACCTCGCCGTTCTCGAACCTGGCGAACGCCCGGCCCGCGGCGATCAGCTCACTCACCCTCGCCCGGTAGCCCGCCCCGCCGTCCTCGGCGCACGGGTCGATGCCGACCTCTTCGACGAACATCGAGATCGCCGCCGGGAGGTACCGGCTCAGCTCGCTCGGGCGGACCTGGCGGACCAGCGGGTCCGGCGCGACCTTCGGGGTCGTGGAGATCGCCATCAACGGCTGGTCGCCGCGCACCTCGCGGGCGGGACCCCAGTCGGGCTGGAGCTCGTCCCACAGGGTCAAGACCTGTTCGGCGGGGCCGACCAGGCTGGAGCACATGCGGCCCCTCCTGCGCGCCCGGTCCGCGAACATCCGCATCGCCGACGCGCTGCCCTTGAGCGGGATCAGGTTCGGCCCGGAGAAGCACAGGCCGTCCACCCTGCCCCTGATCGGCCGCGAGTCTGAGCCCCACATCTCGCCGCCCAGCCGCCACGGGTCGAGGCCGGCCACTTCCACCCTTGCCGCGACCATGCACGCAGCTACGGGGTCGTTGTCGAACACCCCGCGCACGTCGATGAGGTCGCGTTCGTCCAGGACGCGCGCTCCGGCCAGCCTCAGCACGCTCATCAGCGTGCCAGATGAAACGTGTGTGTGGCATCAGCCAACAGAGCGCACTGATCGTGACGATCCGCACCTGCTCAAACGCACGCGGGGCGCTTTCGCTCGGTCAGACCGAACGAAAGCGCCCCGCGTGCACTTCAAACTGCGTCAGCCGACGGTGACCGCCGGGGTGCCGCCCTCGACCGGTTCCATCTCCTCGGCGAGGCGCATGGCCTCTTCGATGAGGGTCTCCACGATGGCGTGTTCCGGGACGGTCTTGATGACCTTGCCCTTCACGAAGATCTGGCCCTTGCCGTTGCCGGACGCGACGCCCAGGTCGGCCTCGCGGGCCTCGCCGGGGCCGTTCACGACGCAGCCCATGACCGCGACGCGCAGCGGCACCTCCATGCCCTCCAGACCGGCGGTGACCTGCTCGGCGAGCGTGTACACGTCGACCTGGGCGCGGCCGCAGGACGGGCAGGACACGATCTCGAGCTTGCGCGGCCGCAGGTTCAGCGACTGGAGGATCTGGTGGCCGACCTTGATCTCCTCGACCGGAGGAGCCGAGAGCGACACCCGGATCGTGTCGCCGATGCCCTGGCGCAGCAGCGCACCGAAGGCCACGGCGGACTTGATGGTGCCCTGGAAGGCGGGTCCGGCCTCGGTGACGCCCAGGTGGAGCGGGTAGTCGCACTGCTCGGCCAGCAGCTCGTAGGCCCGCACCATGACCACCGGGTCGTTGTGCTTCACCGAGATCTTGATGTCGTGGAAGTCGTGCTCCGCGAAGAGCGAGGCCTCCCACATCGCCGACTCGGCCAGGGCCTCCGGGGTGGCCTTGCCGTACTTCTGCAGCAGCCGGGGGTCCAGCGAACCCGCGTTGACGCCGATCCGGATCGGGGTGCCGTGGTCGCGCGCGGCGGCCGCGATCTCCTTCACCTGGTCGTCGAACTTGCGGATGTTGCCGGGGTTCACCCGGACCGCCGCACAGCCGGCCTCGATGGCCGCGAACACGTACTTCGGCTGGAAGTGGATGTCCGCGATCACCGGGATCTGGGACTTCTTGGCGATCGCGGGCAGCGCGTCCGCGTCGTCCTGCGACGGGCAGGCGACCCGGACGATGTCGCAGCCGGACGCGGTGAGCTCCGCGATCTGCTGCAGCGTCGCGTTGACGTCCGACGTCAGGGTCGTCGTCATCGACTGAACGGAGACGGGGAACTCGCTGCCGACACCGACGTTGCCCACCATCAGCTGCCTGGTCTTGCGACGTTCGGACAGCACCGGCGGCGGCAGTGCCGGCATTCCGAGCATCACGCCGTCACTCATGGGTTTTGCACCTTTCGTAAATCACTGCAACCTGATCGGGTTGACGATGTCGGCGGTCACGGTCAGCAGCGTGATGGCGCCGCCGATGAAGATGACCACGTAGGTGAGCGGCAACAGGCGCAGGTAGTTGACCGGGGCGCCGGCGGGCTTCCCGCGCAGCTTCCGAATCCAGTCTCGCACCCGTTCGTAGAGGTTGACGGCGATGTGACCACCGTCAAGCGGCAGCAGCGGCAGGAGGTTGAACACACCGACGAAGAAGTTCAGGCCCGCCAGCATCAGGATGAAGAACGCCCAGAGGCCGCGTTCCGCCGCGTCGCCGCCGAGCCGGGAGGCACCGACGACGGAGATCGGGGTGTCGAGGTCGCGCTCGCCGCCGCCGATGGCCTTGACCACGGCCGGGATGCGCTCCGGGAAGCGCATGAGGCCCTTCCAGGTGTTCACGAACATCTCGCCGGTGAAGGACACGGTGGCCGGGATCGCATCGATCGGGCCGTAGGTGAACGCCTGCTGGACGATCACGCCGATGGCGCCGACCTGCTTGACCTCGACGCCGCCCTTGCCGTCGGAGATCTGCCGGGTGACCTTCGGCACGTCGACGGTGAGGGCGATTTCCTTGTCGTCGCGCAGCACCTTGAACTCGTTGGGGCCGCTGAGGTCGCGGGTGACCTTCTGCATGTCCGACCAGGTCGCGATCGGCTTGCCCGCGATCGAGACGATCTGGTCGCCCGGCTGCAGGCCCGCGCTCTTCGCCGGGGACGGCGCGCCCGCGGGGCACGGCGCGTCGAAGGGGACCGTGTAGTCCTGCACGCAGTCGGAGACCTGCGCGAGCACCGGCACGTCCTTGTTGTTCGGCAGGCCGAGCGACATCGCGAGGATCAGCAGGATGATGAAGCCGAGGATGAAGTGCGTGATCGAGCCGGCGGAGAGCACGACGACGCGCTTCCAGACCTTCTGGTTGTAGAAGGCCCGCTTGCGGTCGTCCGGGTGCACGTCCTCGAGCGCCGTCATGCCGGTGATCTCGCAGAAACCGCCGGCCGGGATCGCCTTCAGGCCGTACTCGGTCTCACCCTTGCGGAACGAGAAGATCTTCGGCCCGAAGCCGATGAAGTAGCGGGTGACCTTCATGCCGAAGGCCTTGGCGGTGGCCAGGTGCCCGAGCTCGTGCAGCGCGATCGACGCCGCGATGCCGAACGCGAACAGCAGCACCCCGAGGGCGTTGATGAATGTGTTCACGAAAGCTCAGTTCCTTCCAACCAGCTCGCGGGCACGTGCGCGTGCCCAGTCCTCGGCGGCCAGGACCTCGGCGACGTCCGCCGGATCCCTCTGCCAGTCATTCGCCTCGCCGAGAACCTGGCCGATGGTGTCCACGATCGACAGGAACGACGTCTTGCCCGCTACGAAGGCGGCGAGTGCCTCCTCGTTCGCGGCGTTGTAGATCGCGGGGAGACAGCCACCGCCGCTGCCCGCCTGCCGAGCGAGCTCGACCGCCGGGAACGTGACGCTGTCCAGCGGTTCGAACGTCCACGAGGTGGCGGTGTCAAAGGTACAGGCGGCGGCCGCACCGGCGACGCGCTCCGGCCAACCGAGACCGAGAGAGATGGGCAGTCGCATGTCCGGCGGCGACGCCTGAGCCAGCGTCGAGCCGTCGGTGAAGGTCACCATCGAGTGAATGATGGACTGCGGGTGCACCACCACGTCGACGCGGTCGTACGGCACCCCGAACAGCAGGTGCGCCTCGATCAGCTCGAGCCCCTTGTTCACCAGGTTCGCCGAGTTGATGGTGACGACCTGGCCCATCGACCACGTCGGGTGCGCCATCGCCTGCTGCACGGTGACGTTCTCGAGCTCGGCGCGGGTCTTGCCGCGGAACGGCCCACCGGACGCCGTCAGCACCAGCTTGTGGACCTCGTGCGCCGCGCCACCGCGCAGGCACTGCGCGAGCGCCGAGTGCTCCGAGTCGACCGGCACGATCTGGTCTGGCTTGGCCGCCTTCAGCACCAGCGGCCCGCCCGCGATGAGCGACTCCTTGTTGGCGAGCGCGAGCGTGGCGCCGGTCTCCAGCGCCTTCAGCGACGGCTCGAGGCCGCGCGAGCCGTCCATGCCGTTGAGGACGACGTCCGCGGGACAGGCTTCGATCAGGTCGACCATGCTGGTCAGCGTCTTGACGCCGGGCACGTCGGCACCGTTCGCGACTGCGACGGTCTGGACGCCGAACTCGGCTGCCTGCTCCTCGAGCAGGTCCAGCTGACGCCCGCCCGCGCCGAGGCCGACCACCTGGAAGCGGTCGCGGTTGCGCCGGATGACGTCGAGCGCCTGGGTGCCGACGGAGCCGGTCGATCCCAGGATCAGGACAGTGCGTGGAGTACTCATCGCCCCTCATTGTTCCGGAGAGTGCCTGAGAGCCCGGCACAGCCCGTTACTTTGATAACGGAGTGGTTTTGGAGGCGTGAAGTCGCCAGTTCGGGGGCATTCCATCTTCGACAAGCGGATGGAAGGAGACTCTCTGTGGGCATCCTGGGATGGATTGTGCTCGGTCTGCTGGCCGGCGCCATCGCCAAGGCCATCATGCCTGGTAACGACCCCGGCGGCTTCATCATCACGATGCTGCTCGGCATCGTGGGCGCGATTCTGGGTGGTTTCATCGGATCGGCGCTCTTCGGGACCGACCTCGGGTCCTTCTTCGACCTGAGGACCTGGCTGCTGGCGATCGTCGGATCGCTCATCCTGCTCGGCGTCTACCGTCTGGTGACCGGCAGGCGAAGTCACGTCTAGCGCTTGAGACGTTTGGGGCCGTTCGGGTGACACCCGAACGGCCTCTCGTCGTTATGACACCTAGCTCGCTATGCCCGCGTCCCTCGCGAGCAACGCCGCCTGCACCCGGTTCGTCAGCCCCAGCTTCGCGAGCAACCGCGACACGTACGTCTTCACGGTCGCCTCGGACATGTGCAGCTTCGCCCCGATGTCCGCGTTCGACATCCCCTGCCCGAGCAACGCGAGCACCTCGACCTCGCGCTCGGTCAGCCCGGCGACGGCCTTCTGCGCCTCCTGCCGCTTGGGCTGCCCGGACGTGGCCACCATCCCGACCACGCGCGACGTGACCATCGGCGACAGGTACGCCTCACCGTTGTGCACCGCCCGCACGGCCCGCAGCAGTTCCTCGGGCGCGGAGTCCTTCAGCAGGAACCCGGCGGCACCGTCGGACAGGGCCCGGACGATGTTCTCGTCCTCGCCGAACGTCGTCAGCATCACGACCCGCACGGACGGCGCGACGACCTTCAGCTCCTTGGCGCACGCCAGGCCGTCCATCCGCGGCATGCGGATGTCGAGCACCGCCACGTCGACGCGGCGCTCGCGGACGATCTGCACCGCCTCGCGGCCGTCACCCGCCTCCGCCACCAGCTCGATGTCGTCGGCGGTGCCGAGAATGGCTTTGATGCCCGCCCGCATCAGCGGCTCGTCGTCGGCGATGAGCACACGGATCATTGCTTGGTCCTCTGCACGTGGATCTTCTTCTCGACCAGCTTGCCGTCCCGGAAGCAGAAACGCACCACCCGAACGCCGTCGTCGCGGTAGGACTGCTCGTCGGTGACGTGGTAGACGCAGCGCGCGCCAGGGGGTTCCGGCGAGGCGTGTGTCCTGCGTTCGCCGTCGCCGACCAGGGGTTCGTCACCGGAGGGCAGCAGCTTCACCACTTCGGACTCGGGCTGTCCCTCGTGGATCTGGTCGAGGTTCTGCTGCGTCACGACCTCGGTCACCGGCTGCGCGCCGAGGTACGTGAAGCCGCCGATGATGATCACCAGCACGATCGACGCGCCCGCGATCGACCCGACGCCCGCCCACTTGCGGATCCCTCGCGGTGACTCCAGCTCCTCCTGCTCGTCCTCGGGCTCGCCGGGGAGCGCGGTCTCCTCGTACGGCAGCACGGCCGCGATCCGGAAGCCGCCCGACGGCAGCGCGCCGACGTGCAGGATGCCGCCCGCCACGCGCACCCGTTCGCTCAGACCGATGAGCCCGACGCCTGGCTCACCCGTAGGCGAACCACTGCGCGACGGGTTGTTCCGCACCTCCACGACCAGCGCGTCCGGCTCGTACTTCACCGTCACCTGCACCGCCGCCCCCGGCGCGTGCTTGGCGGCGTTGGTCAGGCCCTCTTGCGCCACGCGATAGGCCGCGTGCGACACACGCGACGGCAACGGGTGCGCTTGCCCACCACGTACCAACGACACCAAGACGCCGGCCTTGCGCGCGTCGGCGACCAACGAGTCGATGGACTCCGCGGTCCGTGTGGCGGGATCGTCGTCGGGCCCGTCCTCGGCGCGCAGCACGCCGATGATCGCCCGAAGTTCACCCATGCCGGTCAAGGCGGCCGAGCGCAGCACGCCGATCGCCTCGCGCTGCTTGTCCCCCAGCGACGGGTCCAGCGCCAGCGCGCCGGCGTGCACGGAGATCAGCGACAGCCGGTGTCCGAGGCTGTCGTGCATGTCCTGGGCGATGCGGCTGCGTTCGCGCAGACGTACCTGGCGCGACAGCATCCGGTGTTCGACCTGCAACCGCGCCTCGCGGTCCTGCATCGCCTGCACCAGCGCCTCGCGTTGCGCCAGGTACCGGCCGACGAGGAACGGCAGCGCCACGCCCACGCCGAAGATCGTGATCAGGATGAGCATCCCGTAGACGGGCTCGATGTCGATCGGCCGGACGTCCCAGTCCCACACCAGCACCACGACGACGAACGTGATCGTGGTCGACACCACCGCCCTGACCCACGACTCGATCCGCCGCCCGGCCGTGTAGCTCAGCACGACCATCAACGCGGGCCCGAGGAACGGGATCGCCGCGGCGCCGATCATGACCGTCGCGGGCAGCACGTGCCGCAGCGGCAGCAGCACGAGGTAGACGGCGACGTACCCGGCGAGCGCCCAGCCCGTCACCTTCTGCTCCGCCCACGGCCCAGGCCACAGGTCCAGCAGGATCGTGGCGACCATGACGATCACTTCGCCGATGACCCGCACCGGCGTCAGCGCCTTGAGCCGGGCCAGGGTGTCGGCGACGAGCGCCTCGGCCCTGGTCCGCACAGCAGTAATCACGCTCTCAAGCTAACGAGCGGTCCTGTGGTCGCGCGGCACGCTGGAGTATCGAATTCCCGCGACGAAAGTTGACGAGTCAGACCAGCTGTGCGGTCGCCCCGGCCTTCCGGGCGCGCCACGACGCGATCACCACACCGATGATCAACAGCAGCGCGGTCGCCGCCACCATCAACGTCGACAGCGCCACGATCTCCGGCGAGATGCCCCGTTTCGAGGCCTGCGCGTAGACGAACACCGGCAGCGTCGTCGACCCGACACCGGTCAGGTACGACGAGATCACCACGTCGTCGAACGACAGCAGGAACGCGAACGCCGCGCCGGCCACCACCGCGGGCGCCACCAACGGCAACGTCACCGTCCGGAACGCCACGAACGGCGACGCACCGAGGTCCGCGGCGGCCTCCTCCATCCGAACGTCCATTCCGGACACCCGCGACCGCACCACGACGACCACGAAGCTCAGCGAGAACGCCACGTGCGCGAACAGCAGTGCCCCGAACCCGAGCGGAATCCCGGCGAGCTTCACGAAGAACCCCAGCATCGCCACGCCCATGACGACCTCGGGCACCACCAGCGGCAGCGACAGCAACACGGTCCACAGCCCGCGACCGGGGAACGCCCGGCGCAGCCCGAACGCCGCCAGCGTGCCGATCACGGTCGAGATCAGCGCGGACGCCAACGCCAGCTGCAAGGTCAGCTGCAACGACGCCAGCACCCGCGTGTCGTCGAACAGCTCGGCGTACCACTGCGTCGACAACCCGCTGATCTTCGACAGAGACCGCGACGAGTTGAACGACGCGAGCGCCAGCCACACGATCGGCGCGTACAGGAACAGGAAGACGAGCGCGACGACGAGCCCGAGCACCCACGGACGACGGTTCACAGCACGTCCTCCCCACGCCGGCCGCGCAGCAGCAGCACGAGCACCACCAGCACGAGCAGCAGCACGGCCATCGCCGAGCCCAACGGCCAGTTGTTGCCGCCACGGAACTGGTCGTCGATCACCGACCCGAACGTCGACTGGTCCACACCGCCGAGCAGCTTCGGCGTCACGAAGTCACCCGCCGCCGGCACCAGCACGAGCAACGACCCGGCCAGCACACCCGTGAACACACCGGGCAGCACCACCCGGAAGAACGTCGAGACCCGCCCGTGGCCGAGGTCGTAGGACGCCTCCACGAGCCGGAAGTCGAACCGCTCGCACGCCACGTACAGCGGCAGAACCATGAACGGCAGGAAGCCGTACGTCAGGCCGAGGATCACCGCGCCGTGCGTCAGCAGAAAGCCGCCGTCGCGGTCCAGCCCCACCCACCCGAGCACGGTGTTGACCAGGCCCTCGCCGTCGAGCAGCGCCTTCCACGCGTAGATCCGCGCGAGGTAGCTCGACCAGAACGGGATAAGCACCGCCGCGAGCAGCAGAGTCCGGTACCGGCCGCCGTAGCGGGCGATGAACCACGCCAGCGGGAAACCCAGCAGCAGACAGGCGGCGGTCGTCGCCACCGCGTAGACCAGGGTCCGGCCGAAGATCGGCAGGAACGCCGGATCGAGCGCCGTCAGGTAGGCCTGCGTCGTCCACGGCAGCACCGCGCGGGCGACCCCGGTGTCCCGCGTGGCGAAGCTGAACTGGACGACGACCACCAACGGCGCGATCAGGAAAATCCCCAGCCACAGCCCGGTGGGCGTGAGCAGGGCGTTGGCCTTCAGCCAGCGTCGCGACACAACGCAGATCATGCCAGTGACACTCCTAGAAGACGGGTCGGCTGAACATTCATGTACCGTTGTGAACATGAGTGTTCACCTGCTGCAGACGGCGACGTCGGTGCTGCTCAAGGACCCGACCGCGTCCCTGGGTGATGTCGCGAGAGCGGCCGGTGTCGGCAGGACCACGCTCCACAAGCGCTTTCCCACCCGATCAGCACTGGTCCGCGCCGTCGCGAGCGACGCGCTGGACCTGATCGAGTCCGTGTCGTGCCACGTGGACTTCAGCCGCGACGACGCGATCGAGGACCTCATGACGCGCCTGGTCGCGCTCGGCCCGCGAGTGGAGTTCCTGCTCCGCTTCCCCGGCCTCGAACGCGACGAGGAACTGGCCGCCCGGATCCGCGAGATGGACCGGCCGGTGCTCGACCTGATCACCCGGCTGCAGGGCACGAAACTGCGCCGCGACCTGCCCGCGTGGTGGATCCTGCACACCCTCTACGCCGGGCTCTTCAACGCCTGGGAGGCGATCAGCGACGGCCGGCTCGCGCCGCTGGACGCTCCCCGGTTCGTGCTGACCACGGTGTTCGAGGGGGTAAGCAGTGCTGGAGCAGCTGACCGGACATGACGACCCGTATCCGATCTACGAACGGCTACGCGCGCACGGACCGCTGACGCGCGATGGCGGCCTCTGGGTGACGACGAGTCACCGGCTGACCAACAAGATCCTGCGCGACCGGCGGTTCGGCGTCCGCTACTCCGACGGCAGTTATCCGGCCAACGGCGGTTTGCTGCCGGAGTCGTTCCTGGAACTCGATCCCCCGGACCACACCCGGCTGCGCCGGCTCGCCACACCGGCGTTCAGCCCGAAGAAGATCGACGAGTACCGGGCGCGCGTCGAGAAGGTGGCCGAGTCGCTGCTGGACCGCGACGAGTTCGAACTGATCGCCGACTTCGCGGCGCCGCTGCCGATCTCGGTGATCAGCGACCTGCTCGGCATTCCCGACGCCGATACCGCCGAGTTCGCCGACTACGGCGCGCTCGTCGCCCAGTCGTTCGACACCGGCGTCACCGCAGCGATGGCCAACGCCAACGACCAGGTGCTCGCGCTGTTCGACCGGCTGATCGCCGAGCGGCGCAGGACTCCCGGCGACGACGTGATCAGCTCGCTGGTCGCCGCCGAAGCCGGGCAGAAGCTCACCGCCCGGGAGATGCTCGGCACGCTGGTGTTGCTGCTGGTGGCGGGGTTCGAGACCACGGTGAACCTGATCGGCAACGGCACCCGCGCGCTGCTCGACCACCCGTCGCAGTGGCGGCTCTTCAAGGCCAATCCCGAACTCGCGCCCGCGGTCGTCGAGGAGACGCTGCGGTGGGCGCCGCCGGTGCATTTGACCAGCCGGATCGCGCACGAGCAGGTCGACGGGATCGACGAGGACGGGGTGGTCACGCTCCTCCTCGCCGCCGCGAACCGCGACCCGGACGTCTACCCCGAGGCCCACAAGTTCGACGTCATGCGCGTGCACAAGCCGGAGCACCTCGCGTTCTCCAGCGGCATCCACTACTGCCTGGGTGCGACGCTCGCGCGCATGGAGGGCGAGGTGGCGTTCCGCGCACTGGCCCGCCGAATGCCCGACCTGCGTCAGACGGGCCCGGTGACGTTCCGCGACTCGGTCGTGATCCGCGGGATGAAGTCGTTTCCGGTCAGCCGGTCTTGACCTTCGTCCAGGCGTCGGCGTAACGCGCCTCGACGTCGCCGCCGAGGTCTTTGGTGAACGGCAGTTTCTTCAGTTGGTCCTCCGACGGGTAGACCAGCGGGTCGTTCAGCAGGTCCTTGTCGATCAACGGCTTGGCGGCGGCGTTGGGGCTGCCGTAGCGCACCACGTTGGACAGCGCCGCACCCGTGTCCGCACCGAGGATGTAGTCGATGAACCGGTGCGCGTTCCCGGCATGCGGCGCGTCCTTCGGGATGACCAGCAGGTCCACGTAGGACAGTCCACCCTCGGTCGGAATGGCGTAACCGACGTCCTCGCTGGTGTCCTTCGCCTGGAACGCGTCACCGGAGTACGCCTGCGCCAGCCGGACCTGGCCGGAGGTGAGCGGCTCGATCACGTCGGAGGTGATCTGGCCGAGCTTCTTCTTCAACGACAGCAGGAAGTTCACCGCGTCGTCGAGCTGCTTCCGGTCCGTGGTGTTCGGGTCGTGGCCGAGCTTGAGCAGGCCGAGCGCCAGGCCGTCGCGTGCCTCGTCGAGGATCGTGCTGCGGCCCTCGGCGTTCGGCAGGTCGTAGGCGTCGAAACCCGTGACGTCGCCGCCGATCTGCGACTTCGAGTACGCCAGTCCGGTGGTGCCCCACGCCCACGGCACGGAGTACTTGTTGCCGGGGTCGTAGTCGGCCTCGACGAACCGCGGCTCCAGGTTCACGAGGTTCGGGATCGCGTCGTGGTCGAGCGGCTGCAACAACCCGGACCGCAGGAACCGGCGCAGGAAGTTGTCGCTCGGCACCACCAGGTCGTAGCCCGCCTGGCCGGACGCGATCTTGGCTTCCATTTCGTCGTTGGTGGAGAAGTTGTCGTAGGTGACCTCGATGCCGGTGATGGCCTGGAAGCCCGGCAACGTCTCCGGCGCGATGTAGTCGGTCCAGTTGTAGAAGTTGAGCTTGGGTTCGTCGACGAGGTTCGCGGCCTTGGCTGCGCTGGTGCCGCCACTGCTGGTCGGCGCCGGACCGACCGCGCACGCGGCGAGCGCGAAGTACGCCATCGAGCCCAGCATCGCGCGCCGGGTCACCCGCGGGCTGCCGGTGTCCCACAGCCGGGCGATCCGGAGCTCAGCCATCGGCGGAGTCCAGCAGCACGGTGAACTCGGGGTCCCACGCCAGTCGCACCGGCTGGCCTGGCGCGCCCGCGTCGTCGATGCGCTGAGCGTTCTGCACGAACGCCACCAGCTCGCCACCGGGCGTGTCGACCACGAACTGCGTGGAGACGCCGGTGTAGACGACATCCTTGACCACGCCTGCGAGCACGCACCAGCCGGTCGGCGGCTCGGCGGTCTCGTTGAACAGGTGCACCTTCTCCGGGCGAACGGTGGCGGCGACCTTCTGGCCGTGACTGACGCTGCCGGCGAACTTGGCGCGCAGGTTCGTGGCTCCAGACGCTTGCAGCGCGGCGAACTCACCGTCCACACCGGACACTTCAGCGGCGAGGATGTTGGACGTGCCGATGAACCCGGCGACGAACCGGGTGGCGGGCCGTTCGTAGACGTCCTCGGGGTAGCCGACCTGCTCGATCTTGCCCGCGTTCATCACGGCGATGCGGTGTGAGAGGACCAACGCCTCTTCCTGGTCGTGCGTGACGTAGAGGAACGTCGTGCCGACCTCGCGCTGGATGCGCATCAGCTCGATCTGCAGTTCCTTGCGGAGCTTGGCGTCGAGGGCGCCCAGCGGCTCGTCCAGCAGGAGCAGCTGTGGTCCGGCAGCGAGCGCACGGGCGATGGCGACGCGCTGCTGCTGACCGCCGGAGAGCTGCGCGGGCCTGCGCTTGGCGAACTGGGACAGCCTGACCAGTTCGAGGTGCTCGCCGACGCGCTTCTTCAGCTCCTCGCCGCGGATCTTCTTGCGCTTGAGGCCGTAGGCGACGTTGTCCCACACCGACATGTGCGGAAACAGCGCGTAGGACTGGAAGACGGTGTTGACGTCCCGCCGGTACGGAGGGACGCCCACCATGTCGTTGCCGTCGAGCTCGATGCGGCCCTCGTCCGGGTCGACGAAGCCCGCGATCATGCGCAGGACCGTGGTCTTGCCGCACCCGGACGGGCCGAGCACCGAGAAGAACTCGCCCTCGTGAACGTTCAGCGAGATGCCGTCGACCGCCACCTGGTCGGAGAAGCGTTTGCGCACCCCGTGCAGGCCGATCTCGACGGGTGCGAACGTGTCCGGGGTGGAGGCCTCAGCGGGAGAGAAGCCGGTCAAGTCGAGGCGCCTTCACAAAGATCGGACGGGGGCCACGCCGAGCGTATCGGCGCCCGACCTCGCCCGTAAGTCGTGCGCGCGCGACCTCACACCTCCGTGCGGATGAACGTGTGCGACGATGACCTCGTAATCCGGATGAGCAGTGGAGGAAACCGTGGCTTCGTCCTCGGAACTGGACAAGCGTCCTGCCGTCGACCCTCACGAGGAGCCGTCGCACGAGTGGGGCTGGCACGGCACGCTGCCCAAGGCCACCCGCATCGCCGGCTGGCTCTCCGCGATCTTCTGCTTCCTGATGCTGATCGGCAACCACCACGGTCAGACCGAGAACATCTACCTGATCGCCAGCGGCGTGACCATCATCGCGCTGCTGGTGTGGGACGCGGCCCGGCGCAAGACGTCCTGGCGTCGCTAGAGCGTCTCGAGCACGATCTTGCCCTGGGTGCGACCCGTCTCGCCCAGGGCATGTGCTTTTCCGGCGTCCGCCAGCGGGAACGTCGCGTCGACGTGCACCCTGAGCGCACCGCTCTCCACGAGTTCGGTGATCGCCTCCAGCCCGGCGCGGTCGGGCTCGACCAGGATCGGGCTGATCCTGATGTCCTCGCGTTGCACGCTGTCCACTCCGGACGGCACGCCCACGAACAGGCCACCGCTGCGCACCGCGGCCGGTGATGCGCCGCCCACCAGGTCGACGAACACGTCGATGTCGTTGCCCTCGTAGTCGCCCTGCGTGTAGTCGATCACTTCATCGGCGCCGAGGTCTTTGAGGAACGCGTGCTTGGGCTCGCGCGCGGTGCCGATCACGTGCGCGCCGCGGGCCTTCGCGATCTGCACCGCGAGATGGCCGACGCCGCCCGCCGCGGCCGTGATCAGCACCTTTTGTTCTGGCTGCACGTCGGCCGTGTCGACCAAGATCTGCCACGCGGTGAGCGCGGCCAGCGGTAGCGCGCCCGCCTCGACGTGCGTGAGGCTCTGCGGCTTCTTGGCGAAGTGCCTGGACGGCGCCGTGACGTACTCGGCGTAGGCACCGGCGGCGTGCGGGAAGCGCGGCATGCCGTAGACCTCGTCGCCCGGCTTGAGCGTCGTCACGCCGAAGCCGACCTCCTCGACGACACCGGCGACGTCCCAGCCGAGGACCAGCGGGAACGTCTGCATCCCCGCCATGCCGCTGCCGGCCCGGGTCTTCCAGTCGACCGGGTTCACGCCCGCCGCGTGCACCCTGACCAACACCTCCGTGGGGAGTGGCGTGGGCTTGGGCAGGTCGGTGAGGGTGATCGGGCCGCCGAACTCGTTCTGGATGATCGCTCGCATGGCCACTAGCTTGGGAGAGCTGGTCTCCACTGGCAATTAGGCACTATCTTGTGCACTAGGTACCTGATAGAAACTATGCCGTGATCAGGGACGTTTACCTCAAGATGTGCCCGTGTCGCGACCTGCTGGACATGGTCGCGTCGAAGTGGACGGCGCTGGCGATCGGCGCGCTGGAGGACGGGCCGAAGCGGTTCGGTGAGCTGAAGCGCCGTCTGGAGGGTGTCAGCCAGAAGATGCTCACGCAGACGTTGCGCACGTTGGAGCGCGACGGGCTCGTCACGCGCACGGTCTACCCCTCGGTACCGTTGCGCGTCGAGTACGAGCTGACGCCGCTCGGTCGCAGCGTCACCGAGCCGCTGGCCGCGTTGCGGTTGTGGGCACAACAGAACTACGAGTCCGTCGCCGAAGCCCGGGAGACGTTCGACTCGGCCGAGCCGCTACAGCCCGTCACGGTCCGGTGAGCACCAAACCGAGAGGGAACTCCGTGGTCGCACCCTCGCATCCCTTGTCGAGCGCGTCGAAGTGGCGGCCCATCTGGTCGCGTGCGCAGCGGTAGAGCGGGATGACCTCACCGTCGGCGGGCTTGCGGGTGAAGATGTAGCCGAGCAGGCCGTGCTTGGGGTTGCCCTCGCAGTTTTCGTCGGTCGAGGTGAAGTGGTCGCCGGTGTTGTTCTTGTTCCTGCAGGCGAACAGCGGACGGGTGCCGTCCTCCTGCGCCGCGGCGAGCCAGCCCGCCGGGCCGTCCAGCGAGCTGAACTGCGGTGGGCGGCTCACGTTCGGCGAGGTCGTGAAGTACCACTTGCCGTCGTTCCATCTGGCCAGTTCCAGCGTCTTGCGCTTGGGCTTCGGCGGCGGCTGCTGTGCCTGCGGGGCGGACTTCGGCGTGCTGGCATGAGCCTGGCTCTGACTCTGGCTGGACGGCGACGCCGTGCTGGAGCTGCTCGGGGCCGAACTGGTGGTGGAACTCGGTGGCGTCGTGGTGGTGGTCGTCGTCGTGGTCCCGACGTTCTGCTGAGCAGCGGCGTTGCCGGGCTCACTGTTCGGGCGCACGACCAGGAACGTGACCAGCGCGATCACCGCGACGGCCGCCACCGCCGCGCTTGCGATCAGGCCGGCGCGGCGCTTCTTCGGCTCGTCGAACGCGTCCCTGGTCGGCTGCGGCGTAACGAAGGTGGTGACGGGCTCGATGACGACGGTGCGTTCGGACGGTGAGCCGAGCTGCGCCCTCATCTGAGCCGCGGTGAGGCGCTGGGCCGGATTTTGGTGCAGCAGCCCCATGATCACGTTCGCGAGCGGGCCGCGGGCGCGCCGGATGACCGGCTCGTCGTACATGATCGCGTGCATGGTGGCCGCAGTCGTGTCCCGTTGGAACGGTGAGTGGCCCTCGACCGCGTGGAACATGGTGGCGCCCAACGCCCACAGGTCGCTCGCGGGTGACGGCCGCTGGCCCGCGAACAGCTCCGGCGCCATGTAACCGGGCGAGCCCATGATGCCGCCGGTCGCGGTCAGCCCCGGATCGTCCATCGCGCGGGCGATGCCGAAGTCGGTCAGCTTCACCGTGCCGTCCGGCGCGACCATGATGTTGCTGGGCTTGACGTCCCGGTGCACGATGCCGGCCGCGTGGGCCGCTTCGAGTGCGCTGAGCGTCTGCAGGGCGATGCTCGCGACCTCGTCCTCGGTGAACGTCCTGCGCGCCATGAGGTCGGTCAGCGTCGGCGCCTCGACCAGCTCCATCACGATGTACGTGACGCCGTCTTCGCTGATCACGTCGTGGATCGCGACGACGTTCGGGCTGTTGAGGCGCCCCGCGGTGCGGGCCTCGCTGAGCACGCGCTCGACCTCGGTCGTGCGCAGCTCCTTCAACGCGACCCGGCGGCCGATGACCTGGTCCTCGGCGAGCCAGACCACGCCCATGCCGCCGCGGCCGAGCTCGCGGATCTTCGCGTAGCGGCCGGCGATCATGCGAGGACCCAACCGAGCCGGCCTTCTTTCGTGTAGCCCTCGCAGTCGGCGACCGACTCGAAGTGGTGGCCGCCCATGTTGCAGCGCCACAGCTCCAACGAGTTCGCGTCCGCCGGCTTCTCCTTGAAGACGTGGCCGAGCTCGCCGTAGTACCCGTGTCCCTCGCAGTTGAAGAGTACCGACGACATGCGGTCCTCGGAGTTGTTGATCCGGCAGGAGTAGAGCACCCGCGTGTTCGGCTCCTCCTTCGCGAGGAGCTTGCCGAGGCCGCCGGTGTTCTCGACCGTGAAGCCCGCCGGAACGGGGATCCGCGAGGTGCCGCTGTAGTGCCAGCCGTTGCCGTTGCGGTAGCGGGACAACGCGAGCGTCTCCCGCGGTGGCTTCGGCTGCGCTGTCGGCGGTTGCGGCTGGTTCGGTTGCGTGGACTGCTGTCCCTGAGTCGGCTTCGGACCGGTGCCGGCCTGGCTGCTGCTGGGTGCCGCGCTGCTGCTGCTCGGCGCCGCACTGCTGCTCGCCGCGCTTGAGGTCGAGCTGGTGGTCTGCGTGGTCGGCTGCGCACTCGTCGAGCTCGGCCCCTGCTGCGCCGCTGCCGTGCCGGTCGTGTCCGGTTTGATCAGGAACACAGCGGCGAGGGCGACCACCACGACCGCGGCCGCCGCGCCCGCGAACACACCGACCTTCTTGCGGGACTTGGGTTTCTCGTCGACCCAGTCGTCCCGCGTCGGCGTGTTCGGTGCGACGAACGTGGTGACGGGCTCGATGACGACGGTCTGCTCCGACGGGGTCGGCGGCGTGATCGTCTTGGTGCGGTCGGTGAGCCGCTCGCGCAGCTGGGGCGCGGTGAGCCGGTGCGTGTCGTCGTGGGTGAGCAGAGCCATGATCGTGGCGGCGAGCGGGCCCTGGGTGCGTTGCAGCACCGGCTCCTCGTACATGATCGCGTGCATGGTGGCCGCGGTCGTGTCCCGTTGGAACGGTGCGCGGCCCTCGACCGCGTGGAACATGGTGGCGCCCAACGCCCACAGGTCGCTCGCGGGTGAGGGCGCCTTGCCCGCGAACAGCTCCGGCGCCATGTACCCCGGCGAGCCCATGATGCCGCCGGTCGCGGTCAGCCCCGGATCGTCCATGGCGCGGGCGATGCCGAAGTCGGCGAGCTTCACGCGTCCGTCAGCCAGCACCATGATGTTGCTGGGCTTGACGTCCCGATGCACGATGCCCGCCGCGTGGGCAGCCTCCAGCGCGTTGAGCGTCTGCAGGCCGATGTCCGCGACCTCGTCCTCGGTGAGCCTCTTGCGGGTCATGACCTCGGACAGCGTCGGCGCCTCGACGAGCTCCATGACCAGGTACGTGACGCCGTGCTCGACGATGACGTCGTAGATGCCGACGACGTTCGGGCTGTTCAGGCGCCCGGCGGTGCGTGCCTCCCGCAGCACGCGTTCGGTCTCGGTGGTCCGCAGCTCCTTGAGCGCGACCTGGCGTCCGATGACCCGGTCCTCGGCGAGCCAGACGACCCCCATGCCGCCCCGGCCGAGCTCCCTGAGCGTCGCGTATCTGCCCGCGACCAGCCTCGTCGTGTCCCCCACGCGCGGCATGGTATCCGCTGGCAGCGCGTGCCCAGTTGGCTACCTCAGACGCAAACCCAGCAGTAGAGCCGCTCGCCGGCCTTCACCGCGTCCACCGCAAGCTCTTTGAGCTCACGCAGGACGACCGCCAGCTCAGCCGGGTCGAACCGGTCGAGCTCCTCGATCCCGGCCCAGGCCGCCGCCACCTCGGTCAGCTCACCAGCTCCGGCAAGCCCGTCCCTGAGCCCGTCGGTGACCGTGAGGACCAGCACCTCGCCGTCACCCTCGACCGCCAGGTCAGCGGCGCAGCGCGGATCGTCGATCACCTCGTCGTACGGCCGCCCGGTGAGCAGCTCCTCCAGCTTCCCCATCACCACCGCGGGATCGAGCCACTTGGTCTCCACCGCCCGGTGCCCGGCCGCGACCGGTCCACCGTCGACCATCGAGGCAGCCACCTCGTCCGACGGCGCGGCGAAGTAGTCGTACATCACTCCCACAACTGCCCCCTCAAGCGTGCACCCGATGCTCGTCGCAGTAGACCACGTGCAGCCACTTCCAGTGCCGTCGATCCTCGGTGATCTCAGCACAGCAGTGCGTGCCAGGGCTCTCGTGCATGTGCCGCGGGCAGTCCTCGACCAGCCGCCGCAGCTCCTGTCCCCCGACCTCGAACGCGGCCCTGCTCCCGACGACGAACACGGTGTCGGCCACGATCTCGCCGCGCAGCAGATCCCGGTTGTCCCGGTGGTGCAACCGCTCGTAGTCCGGCTCCTTCTGCAACCCTTGGCACACAACGGTGTGCGGCCGGCCCTTGAGCTTCGCCCGCACCTGCTTCCACTTCGACAGCCGAAACCCGAGACTGTGGTGCACCAACACCAGATCCAGCAGCGGCCCGTCGCTCCACCGGCACTCCCGATCACTCTGCCGCAACGGCAGGTACACCAACGTCCGCGGCGACCGCATCGCGAACTCCCACGCCATGGCGATGGCCCGCGCGGACGCCTTGTCCACACTGGCCTCCACGCCGAGGTACCCCTCGTACAACGGCGCGTGCGACAACGGCCGAGCCGGCTGCACCACGCGGTACTCGTCCCGGCCCAGCCGCACGGTGCTGACGAGCGCGCGCCAGCGTTCCCCCTGGAGCTTCATGGCGGGAAACGGTAGAGGTCGTGGCCCACTGCAGCGAACGGTTTCGTCCGCGGCAGAAGCTGCTGGAGCGAGCCAGACACACCTGATGGAACGTTTCGCCGATCTCGTTGACCGCTACTGCCGGGGCAGCACTGCGGCGAGAATCGCGCGTACCTCGGCTTCCATCGATCGACCGTGCTCAGCCGCACGAATCCTCAGCTTCGCCTTCAGGCCTTTCGCCGAAGTCGCGGATCGCCAGGATCCACCTCCGATGCTGACGCTCAGCCCTCCGCAGCCAGCTGACCGCAAGCCGCCGCGATCTCCTGCCCCCGCGTGTCCCGCACGGTGCACTCCACACCCTGCTCCCGAACCCGCCGCACGAACTCCCGCTCCACCGGCTTCGGCGACGCGTCCCACTTCGACCCCGGCGTCGGGTTCAACGGGATCAGGTTCACGTGCACCAACGGCCCCAGGTACTTGCGCAGCTTCTTGCCGAGCATGTCCGCCCGCCACGGCTGGTCGTTGATGTCCCGGATCAGCGCGTACTCGATCGACACCCGCCGCCCGGTCTGGTCCGCGTACCCGCGCGCCGCCTCCAGCACCTCCGCGACGTCCCACCGCGTGTTCACCGGCACCAACGTGTTGCGCAGCTCGTCGTCCGGCGTGTGCAGCGACACCGCGAGCCGCACCTGCAGCTTCTCCTCGGTCAGCTTGCGAATCGCCGGCACCAGCCCGACCGTCGACACCGTGACCGTGCGCTGCGAGATGCCCAGCCCGTCCGGCGCGGGCGCCGTGATGCGGTGGACGGCCTCGATCACGCGCTTGTAGTTCGCGAGCGGCTCGCCCATGCCCATGAAGACGATGTTCGACAGCCGGCCGGGCCCGCCGGGCAGCTCGCCGTCGCGCATCGCCGCGGCACCCAGTCGCACCTGGTCCACGATCTCCGCCGTCGACAGGTTGCGCTGCAGCCCGCCCTGGCCGGTCGCGCAGAACGGGCACGCCATGCCGCAGCCCGCCTGCGACGAGATGCACAGCGTCGCGCGGTCCGGGTAGCGCATCAGCACCGACTCGATGAGCGTGCCGTCGTGCGCCCGCAGCAACGTCTTCGAGGTGGTCCCCTCGTCACACGTGACCTTGCGCACGACCGTGAACAACGACGGCATCAGGTCGGCGACGAGCTTGTCCCGCGCGGCGGCCGGGATGTCGGTCATCTCGGCGGGGTCGACGGTCAGGCGGCTGAAGTAGTGGTTCGACAGCTGCTTGGCACGGAACGGCTTCTCACCAAGGGCCGCAACGGCTTCCGCACGCTGAGCAGGTGAGAGGTCGACCAGGTGGCGCGGCGGCAGGCCGCGCTTGGGCGCGTCGAAGACAAGGGGAAGCGAGGTCATAGCACATCTAGTGTCCCACGAACTTCGCATCCACAAGACCGTTGCATCGCGATAGGTTCCGATATATCGTTAACGACATGATGATGAAGCCACACCACAGAGATCACCACCACAGGCATCGCCACGGACCCTTCGGGGGCGGTGGCAGGGGCGGCCGCCAACGGCGCGGCAACGTCCGGGCGGCCGTGCTGTCCTTGCTGGCAGAACGGCCGATGCACGGCTACGAGATCATTCAGGAGATCGCCAGGCGCACCGGCGGCGTGTGGAGCCCGAGCCCCGGCTCGGTCTACCCGACGCTGCAGATGCTCGCCGACGAAGGCCTCATCTCCGCAGCGGAAGAAGGAGGCAAGAAGCTGTTCACGCTCACCGACCACGGCAGGACGGAGCACACGGCCCCGCCCTGGCGCGACATCAACATCCAGCTCGACCCGGTCGACGGCGAACTGCGCACCGCCATCAGGCTGCTCGGCAGCGCGATGGAGCAGATCTCCCACGCGGGCACGCCCGAGCAGAAGGCCCGCGCCGTCGAGCTCTACAACGACCTGCGGCGCAAGCTCTACGCCATCCTCGCCGAGGAGTGACCTACCACCGGTCGTGCACGTGCGGCCGGATCAGCTCGTCGTACACCGCGGCGACCGCCTTCTCGTCAACGGGCTGCAGCTCGGCGGCGAGTGAGTTCGCCCGCGCCTGCTCCACGTTGCGAGCACCGGGGATCACCACCGTGACACCGGGCTGGTCGACGATCCACCGCAGCGCGAACTGCGCCATCGTGGCGCCCTCGGGAACGAGCGGCCGCAGGCGTTCCACCGCCTCCAGGCCCACCTCGTACGGAACCCCGGAGAAGGTCTCGCCGACGTCGAACGCCTCACCGTTGCGGTTGTAGTTGCGGTGATCGTCCGCGCCGAAAGTCGTTGCCGCCGTGTACTTCCCGGTCAACAGCCCGGACGCGAGCGGCACCCGCGCGATGATCGCGACGCCGGCCTCCTGCGCCGCGGGCAGCACCTCTTCGAGCGGCTTGAGCCGGAACGCGTTCAGGATGATCTGCACGCTGGCCACGTGCGGGCGCCTGATCGCCGCCAAGGCCTCCTCGACCTTCTCCACCGACACGCCGTAGGCAGCAATCCGTTGCTGCTCAACCATTTCGTCCAAGGTGTCGAACACCTCGTCCCGGTTGTAGACCGGCGTGGGCGGACAGTGCAGCTGCACCAGGTCCAACGTGTCGACGCCCAGATTGCGGCGGCTCCGGTCGTTCCACGCGAGGAAGTTCTCCCGGTTGTACCCCTCCGTGGTCTGCGCCGGCAGCCGCCGCCCCATCTTCGTGGCGACGAAGACACCGTCGTCCTTGCGCTCCTCGAGGAACCGTCCGACGAGGCTCTCGCTGCGCCCGTCGCCGTACACGTCCGCGGTGTCGAAGAAGTCGACACCCGTGTCGGCGGCGGCGTGCAGCAGCGCGAGCGCCTCGCTCTCGTCCACCTCGCCCCAGTCGGCGCCGAGCTGCCAGCAGCCCAGTCCCACTACGCCGACCTGGCGGTTCAACCTGCCTGCGATTCGCTTCTCCACGAACCAGAGCCTAGTCGCGCGCGTAAGTCAGCGTGCGCGCGTAGGGCCCGAACCCCAGTTGCAGGTAGAACTTCTCGGCGGGAAGCCCGTGCACCGGATACACGATCGCCTGCTCCGCGCCCAGATCGCGCAACGCCCGCATCGCTCCGAAGCAGGCGGCCCGCCCCAACCCCAGCCGCCGGAAGTCCGGATGTGTGCCCACCGGCTCCAGCTCCCCGACCCGGTTCCGCGCGTCCAGCCACACCAGGCAGTAAGCGGCAAACCGCCCGTCCGGCGCCTCGACCACCCAGTCCAGATCCGTGCGATACGGCCAAGCCGCCATCACGTTCCGGTAGCTCTCCTCGGTCACCCGTGACGGGTGCCAGACCCGCTGGTGGATCTCGACCCGTTGCGCCAGATCAGCTTCCGTGATCGATCGGACCGTGAACCCGGCAGGCAGCTCGACTTCGGGCAAGCCGGCCAAATCGTGCGACATGAACACCTGGTACTGGCCGTCCTGGGCCGAGTACCCTTGCCGCTCCAGCGCTGCGATGAGGTGGTCTTCGGCGTCGAGGACCATCACCTTGCGGCCGGGAAAGCGCTTCAGCACCTCGTCGGCGAGGTCCGCACAAGCAGGATCGACCTGGAGGAAGAGGTCGGTGCCCCGCTGCTCCCACGCCCAGGCCGCCACCTCGCCGTCGCGGTGCCACAGCTCGAACTGCCACTCCGGCTCGCGCCCGACGTGCTCGAACCGTTGCCAGGCAAGGTCTCCGACGTGCCAGTTGCTGCGCCGGGACCAGAGTCGTTCGGTGAGGCGCTGCATCTCGCGGATCACACGATCAACCCCTTGGGCTTGCGGCGAACGTGCAGCCGGTAGCCCACCGGGAAGCTCAGCCCGTCGACGGACGCGATCGCCCGTTCGGCAACCTTTTCGGAGAATTCGATGCGCAGCACGGACTCCAGGTCTTCCCGACTTTCGAAGCGCCATTCCGCCGTGACCCGCGTGAGCGAGAAACCGTTGTCCGCGAAGAACTTCTCGACCGCCGCCGGGTCGTAGCGCGGTTCGTCGGCACGCAGCCACGGCCCGTACGGCGAGGCCGCACCGTCGAGGTCGACGATCGCCAAAGCACCGCCGGGACGCAACACGCGATCAGCCTCGCGCAGGCCCGGTTCGCAGCCAGGTCCGAAGAAGTAGGCCGTGCGGGCGTGCACGAGATCAGCACACCCGTCATCGAGCGGTAGCCGTTGCGCGGGACCGGAAACCACGCGCACCTGAGACAAGGACGCCACGCGGTTGCGAGCGCGCACGACGAGCGGCGGGTGCGGTTCGACGCCGACGACCGAACGCGCGGAGGAGGCGAAGATCGGCAGGTGGAAACCGTCGCCACAACCGATGTCCACGACGTCCGAACCATCAAACGAACATTCTTCGCGCAACGCCGCCCAAATCGCGCCGTGCACGTCCTGCGCGCGGTTCTCGACCTCGTAGATGTCCGGCCAATGCCAGATGTTCGGACTTGGCACGACATCTACCGGACGCACCGCGTTGAGCGCCGCCCGCACGAATCCCCTCACGAAGACACTGTAGGGCCTCGATTTGCCGGTCACTGTTCGAATTCGTCCAACTACGGCGTAGCGTGACCGCATCTCTTCCCAGCAGGAGGCGGCAGTGTCGATCGCGCCCAACACTCCCCAGCTCGCGCCGTTGCTCGCCGGAAGCCCGTGCTGGGTGGAGCGAACCGTCGACGACCTCAAGGCCGCTATCGAGTTCTACACCGGCCTGTTCGGCTGGCACTACGCCGACGATGCCGGCTACACCGTCGCGATGGTCGACGGCGTCCCCGTCGCCGGACTGCCGCAGGGCGAGCCGGAGTCGTGGCGGTTGTACCTGGTCACGCCACATGCGCGCGCCACCGCGGAAAAGGCCTTCCACCTCGGCGGATCCGTGCTGCGCAACCCGGAGGACGCCGCCGACAACACGCAGAGCACCGTGATCGCCGACCCGACCGGCGCCGTCGTCGGGTTCCGGCACGTGCCTCCGGACTGGCGGTTCGGCACCGGCGGGCACGGCGCCTACGCGTGGGCCGAGCTGAACACCCGTGACGGTGCGGCGGCCGACGAGTTCTTCGGCGAGCTGTGCCACTACGACATCACGCAGATCGGCGACGGGCACCGGCTGGACTACGCGTCGTGGTCCGTCGAGGGCACCGAGGTCATCGGCAGGCAGAAGATGGGCCGCGAGTTCCCGTACGGGGAGCGGTCGCACTGGATGGTGTACTTCAACGCCGCGCCCGAGATCGGCACCGACTCGGTGGCGTACCGGGTGCTGGAGCTCGGCGGCCGGGTGACCGTCGAGCCCTACGACACCCCGTTCGGACGCATCACCGTCGTCGAGGACCACGCGGGCATGGCGTTCTCGGTGATCGACCAGTCCCGCGTGATCGAGACCGAGCCGCGCATCGAGGCGGACGACCCGTACGACGACTAGCGCTGGTGTAGGGGCAGGCAGCTCGGCAGCTGGTCGCGCTCGTAGACTCCGCCGGCAACGGTCCAGGTGCCGTTCTGCTCGTCGTGCTCCGCGGCGAGCACCACCGTGGCATCCGCCGGGATGTGGTCACGCAGGATCTTGATCTCGATCTTCCCAGGGGCCGACTGGAACTCCACCGCGCCGAGCGCCCTCGGAGAATCAAGCTTGCGCCCGCCGGCCGGGCAGTTCTCCCGCAACGGCAACGCGGCCGCCGGGATGCCTCGCTCGCGCAGCTTCGCCGTCGCCTCTTCGAACCTCTGCACCTCCCGCACGGTCAGCGTCACCGAGCCGTCCGGGTTGTCGACCACGGCGTACGCGGGTGGCGCGCCGCCGAAGTAGGTCGACGCCACCAACGCGCCCGTCCCGAGAACGGTTACCGCAGCCGCAATGCCCACCCAGCGCCTGGCGCGCCGGCTTTGCCGCTTCGCCATGTTCTGCAGCAGCGCCTGTCCGTGCTCGCGCTGCAGCTCAGTCCACAGGCTGTCCTCAAACTTGCCCATCTGCCCGCACCTCCACCTCGTCGCCGACGACCTCGCGCATGCGTGCCGTGGCGCGGTACAGCCGAGACCGCATCGCCCCCTTCGGCACGCCGAGCGCTTCGGCCGCTTCCTTGGGTGCGAGACCATCGAGGTGCACGAGCTCGATCGCTTCCCGTTCGATCTCGGGCAGCGTCGCCAGCCGTTCGATCAGCAGGCGCCCACTCTGTTCGGCGTCGATCCGCTCCTCCAACTCGGCCAGTTCGTCGCGCTCGAGCTCGCGCCTGCCGCCGACCCTGCGCACGAGTTCACTGCTCCGAGCGGACTGTTCGCAGTGCGCGGCGAAGGCCTTGCGCGCGATGCCGTACAGCCAACCCACCGCCGTCCCCCTCGAAGGGTCGAACCTCGGGAACGACGAGATCGCGCGAACGAACGTCTCCGCAGTCAGGTCAGCCACAAGCTGCGGTTCGACGCACCGCCTGGCGAAATATCGGGTGATCGCGCCGACGTTGTCGCGGTAGATCCGCTCGAACGCCGCCAGTGCCTCGTGGTCTCTCACAACCACTACTTGCGGCGTTGCGCGGAAACCGTCACTGGACGAAGAGGTGCAGCAGCAACCAGGAGGCGACGGCGGACGGGAGCAGCGAGTCCATCCGGTCCATGAGGCCGCCGTGGCCGGGCAGCAGCGTGCCCATGTCCTTGATGCCGAGGTCGCGCTTGATCAGCGACTCGACCAGGTCGCCGGCCGTGGCCGTGACGACGAGCGCGGCGCCGAACAGCACGCCGTGCCACCACTGGCCGTCGAGCAGCGTGGTGACCGTGATCGCGCCACCGACCATGCCCGCGATCAGCGAACCGGCGAAGCCCTCCCAGGACTTCTTCGGGCTGATCGTCGGCGCCATCGGGTGCTTGCCGAGGAAGACACCGGCCGCGTAGCCGCCGACGTCGGAGAGCACGACACCGATGAGGAACGCGAACGCGCGGCCCGCGCCGTCCTCCGGCACGACCAGCATGGCGGCGAAGGAGGCGAACAACGGCACGTACGCGACGGTGAAGACGGACGCGCTGAGATCGCGCAGGTAGCCGTCCGAACCGCCGCGGAACCGCCAGATCATGCACACCAGCACGGTGACCACGAACGCGGTCATCATGCCGGAGCGTTCCAGCGGCCAGGACAGCCAGATCATCGCCTGGCCGCCGATGAGAGCGGGCCACAGGGCGACGTTGATGCCGCCCTTGCGGAAGGCGCTCGCCAGCTCCCACGTCGACACCGCCGCGGCGGCCGCGACGATGCCGATGAAGGTCTGCCGCACGGTCAGCAGCGACAAGATGATCATTGCGCCGAGCCCGACGCCGACCAGGATCGCCGCTCGCAGGTCACGTCCTGCGCGCGACGGTTTCGACGCGGGCACGTCCGCGGGACTGCCTGCCACCTGTGCTCCCATCACGACCTCCGCCCGGCCAGAGCTAATACGCCTGCGGCGCTCGGCCGGGCGAAACCATCAGGAACATCAGACTTCGAGAAGCTCGGCTTCCTTGTGCTTCACGAGCTCGTCGACCTGCGCGGTGTACCTGTGGGTGAGAGCGTCGAGCTCCTTCTCACCGCGCGCGCCGTCGTCCTCGCCGACCTCGCCGTCCTTGACGAGCTTGTCGATCTCTTCCTTCGCCTTGCGGCGCACACCGCGGACGGAGACGCGCGCGTCCTCGCCCTTCTGCTTCGCGACCTTCACCATGTCCCGGCGGCGCTCCTCGGAGAGCTGCGGGATCACGATGCGGATGATGTTGCCGTCGTTGCTCGGGTTGACGCCCAGGTCGGAGTCCCGGATGGCCTTCTCGATGGCGTTCAGCTGGCTCGCGTCGTACGGCTTCACGACCGCCATGCGCGCCTCGGGCACCGTGATGCTGGCCATCTGGTTCAGCGGCGTCGGCGATCCGTAGTAGTCGACGTGGATGCGGTTGAACATCGAGGGAGTCGCACGACCGGTTCGAACGGAGGCGAGGTTCTCCTTCGCCACCGAAACCGCCTTTTCCATCTTCTCCTCGGCGTCGAGGAGGGTCTCGTCGATCACGACTGCTCCTTGCTCTGCGTGTGCTTCTTCCCGGTTCCTGATCAGATCCCAGCAGGTCTAGAAGGCCGGGCGGCCACCGGGGGTGCTGACCAGAGTGCCGATCTTCTCACCACGCACCGCGCGCGCGATGTTCCCCTCGGTGAGGAGGTTGAAGACGAGGATCGGCATGTTGTTGTCCATGCAGAGGCTGAAGGCCGTGGCATCGGCGACGTTGAGGCCGCGCTCCAGCACTTCGCGGTGGGTGATGTTGTCGAACATCAGCGCGTCGGGGTCGGTCTTGGGGTCGGCCGTGTAGACGCCGTCGACGGCCTTGGCCATCAGGACGATCTCGCAGCCGATCTCCAGCGCGCGCTGGGCGGCGGTCGTGTCGGTGGAGAAGTACGGCAGGCCGGCGCCGCCACCGAAGATCACGACGCGTTCCTTCTCGAGGTGGCGCATCGCGCGGCGGGGGATGTACGGCTCGGCGACCTGCGTCATCTGGATCGACGTCTGCACGCGCGTGTCGATGCCGTGCTCGCGCTCGAGGAAGTCCTGCAGCGCCAGGCAGTTCATGACCGTGCCGAGCATGCCCATGTAGTCGGCGCGCGAACGGTCCATGCCGCGCTGCTGGAGCTCGGACCCGCGGAAGAAGTTGCCACCACCGATCACGACGGCCACCTGCACGCCGGACTTGTGGACGGCCGCGATCTGCCGGGCGACTGTCTGGACGACATCGGGATCGACACCGACGCCACCGCCGCCGAACATCTCGCCACCGAGCTTGAGCATCACCCGGTTGTAGCCATGGCTACCTGCTTCGCTCACAGGTCCTCTCCTTTAAGGAATTCTGCGGACACACCAAGGGCGGGGTCGCTGGTACCTGCAACCCCGCCCTCATGCGAATCAGCTCTGGCCGACCTCGAACCGAGCGAAACGGGTGACCGTCACGCCGGCCTCGTCCAGAAGAGCCTTGACCGTCTTCTTGCTGTCCGTCACGGAAGCCTGCTCGAGGAGCACGACGTCCTTGAAGAAGCCGTTGACGCGACCCTCGACGATCTTGGGCAGCGCGCCTTCCGGCTTGCCCTCCTCGCGAGCGGTCTCCTCGGCGATGCGGCGCTCGTTGGCGACGAGCTCCTCGGGAACCTCGTCACGGGTGACGAACTTCGGGCGCATCGCGGCGATCTGCATCGCGGCACCCTTGGCGACCTCGGCGTTGTCACCGGTGTACTCGACCAGCACGCCGACGGCCGGCGGCAGGTCGGCGGCACGCTTGTGCAGGTAGACCGAGACGGTGCCGTCGAAGTCGACGGCCTTGGCCAGCTCGAGCTTCTCGCCGATCTTGGCGGAGAACTCCTGGACCAGCGCGTCGACCGACTTGCCGTCGACCTCGACGGCCTTGAGGGCGTCGACGTCGGCGACCTTGTTGGCCTTGGCGATCGCGACGATCTCGTCCGCGAGGGCGATGAAGTCGGCGTTCTTGGCCACGAAGTCCGTCTCGCAGCGCAGCTCGACCATCGCGCCGTCCTTGACGGCGACCAGGCCGTTGGACGTGGTGCGCTCGGCGCGCTTGCCGACGTCCTTGGCGCCCTTGATGCGCAGGATCTCGACGGCCTTGTCGAAGTCGCCGTCAGCCTCGTCCAGCGCCTTCTTGCAGTCCATCATGCCGGCGGCGGTCAGCTCGCGGAGCTTCTTGACGTCCGCGGTGGTGTAGTTCGCCATCGTTTTCCTTCTGCGATGTACGCGCTTGAGTCACGCGGCGCCCGCTGGTGTGCGGGCGCCGCGTGGGGGAAATCAGGACTGGACGGGCTGCTCGGCCGGGGCCTCGGCCGTGGTGTTGGTCAGGAGCTCCTGCTCCCACTCCGCCAGCGGCTCGTCAGCGGCGACCTCGGGCTTGTCCTGGCCCTCGGCGGCGTCGCGGCGGGCACCGGAGCGCTGCATGAGACCGGCGGCGGCGGCCTCGGCCACGACCTTGGTCAGCAGGGCGGCGGAACGGATCGCGTCGTCGTTGCCCGGAATCGGGTAGTCGACCTCGTCCGGGTCGCAGTTCGTGTCGAGGATCGCCACGATCGGGATGTTCAGCTTGCGAGCCTCACCGACCGCGATGTGCTCCTTCTTGGTGTCCACGATCCACACGGCGCTGGGCACCTTGGACATGTCGCGGATACCGCCGAGCGTGCGCTCCAGCTTGTCCTTCTCGCGGTTCATCATCAGGATTTCCTTCTTGGTGAAACCCTGGAAGCCGCCGGTCTGCTCCATCGACTCCAGCTCCTTGAGCCGCTGAAGCCTCTTGTGGACCGTCGAGAAGTTGGTGAGCATGCCGCCCAGCCAGCGCTGGTTCACGTAGGGCATGCCGACGCGGAGCGCCTCGTTGGCGATGGCCTCCTGCGCCTGCTTCTTGGTGCCGATGAACAGGATCGACCCGCCGTGCGCGACCGTCTCCTTGACGAACTCGAAAGCCCGGTCGATGTAGGTCAGCGTCTGCTGCAGGTCGATGATGTAGATGCCGTTGCGCTCGGTGAAGATGTAGCGCTTCATCTTCGGGTTCCAGCGCCGGGTCTGGTGCCCGAAGTGCACGCCGCTGTCGAGCAGCTGCTTCATGGTTACGACGGCCATGGCCGGTTCGCACCTCATCTGTAGGACGCTTTGGTGGGCGTCGTTCGGTTGACGCTCCGAGCCGGGTGGCTCGGGGCCCTGGTGCCGATGCCGCCGCCCGCACCTGCCGAGGAGCTGCTGCTCCACCGTCAGGACCGTCGGACGTCGTGACTCGACCCGGCTGGGACCAGCTGGTCGGATCTGCGTTGGCACGCGAAGTCGTCCCGCGAACACACGGGACGCGCCCAAAAGTCTACTCCCCACCCCCGACAAACTTCGAATCGCCCCCTGGCCCCCTCGGCGAGTTATCCACAACCCGCGAGTAATCCACAGTTCCCCGATACCCGCTGGTCCCCACCACCCCCCTGGCCGACTGTTGACCCATGCCCCTCCTCCCCACCGCCCTGGTGCTCACGACCCTCCTGGCCCCCTCCCCAGCCCGCTTCTCCTGGCCGCTGCCGCCACCCCACCCGGTGGTGCGCGCGTTCCAGGCCCCTTCGTCACCTTTCGGGCCAGGTCACCGAGGCGTGGACCTGTCAGCACCCGCCGGTTCCCCGGTCCTGGCAGCAGGCGACGGCGTGGTCGTCTACGCGGGGGCAGTCGCGGCCCGGACCCTCGTGTCGCTGGAACATCGCGGCGGCCTGCGCACGACCTACGAACCGATCGCGCCAGCCGTCTCCGCTGGTCGCCCGGTGCGCCGAGGCGAGGTGATCGGCCACCTCCAGGAGGGCCACTGCCCCTCACCGTGCCTGCACTGGGGCGTCCGCCGCGGCACCGAATACCTCGACCCGCTGCGGCTGGTGGCGTCGGGCCGCATCCGCCTGCTCCCGCTGAACCCCGCAACGCCATCGCGAGGCGGCTAGGGCTCCGCAACCTCCGCTGCCCGGCGATGCTGCCCCCGCCAGCAGCGGCCCGATCGGGCGCCATCCCGCCGCACCCCCAGGCGGTCGATCAGCGGCGCGACCCCGTTGCACGCCGCACGCGCCCGACAGGCGCCGGGAGGCGGTCCACGCGCACCCGCCTCCCGGCCCACCTGGCCGACACGCAGATCCGCAACGCAGGCGGCTAAAGCCCGAAGCCTCCGCTGCACAGCGATACTGCCCCCGCCCGCAGCGTGCCCGATCGAGCGCTTTCCCGCCGCACCCCGGGCGGTCGATCAGCGGCGCGACCCCGTTGCACGCCGCACGCGCCCGACAGGCGCCGGGAGGCGGTCCACACGCGCATGCCTCCCGACCCACCTGTCCAACGCACACGTCCGCAACGCAGGCGGCCTGAAGCTCGACCTCCGCTGCCCGGCGATGCTGCCCCGCCCGCAGCGGCCCGATCGGGCGCTATCCCGCCGCACCCCCAGGCGGTCGATCAGCGGCGCGACCCCGTTGCACGCCGCACGCGCCCGACAGGCGCCGGGAGGCGGTCCACACGCGCCCGCCTCCCGGCCCACCTGGCCGACACGCAGATCCGCAGCTCAACCCGCTCCCTCGTCCCTGCCCTGCCATGACCCGCGTTCGAAGCCGGACCGACCGGCTCGTGCACTGGCTGTGACGGGTACGCGGCGTGCTTGGAGCTACTCCAACACCCACCCGTTCGAGTGAATTAGCCCTGGCAAGGGGCGGAAAGAGGTTTGAAGCGATGTTCGTGAGGCTCGTACGGCTTCTGAACGCGTCCGCGCGGAGCGATCCCGACGTGCGGCGGCGTGACGGTACGAGCGGGTGGCAGCCCGGCTACGGCCGGGTTGCGGGTGAGGAAGAAGGTGCGGTCAGGCCTCGGACTGCTCGTTGAGCTTGGTGCGCAGGCGCAGGACGGCACGGGTGTGCAGCTGGCAGACCCTGGACTCGGTCACGCCGAGGACCTTGCCGATCTCGGCGAGGGTCAGGTTCTCGAAGTAGTAGAGGGTCACGACCACGCGGTCGCGCTCGGCCAGCTGCGCTATGGCGTCGGCCAGCTGACGGCGGCTGTCCTGGTCGACGAGCGACGCCACCGGGTCTTCCGCGGCGTCGTCCGGCAGCGACTCGGCGAGGGAGGAGCCGCCCTTGTTCGGGGCGATCAGCTCGTCCAGGGCGACGACGCTGGTGAGCTGGAGCTGGCCGTACAGCTCCCGCAGCTCGGCCAGGCCGATCTTGAGCTCTGCGGCGAGCTCGCGGTCGGTGGGCGTGCGCTGCAGCTTGGCGCCGAGGCGTTCGAGGGCGCGCTCGACGTCGCGGGCCCGGCTGCGGACCGAGCGCGGCACCCAGTCCTGGGAGCGCAGGTCGTCGAGGATCGCGCCGCGGATGCGCTGCATGGCGTAGGTCTCGAACTTGAGGCCGCGTTCCGGCTCGAACTTCTCGATCGCGTCGACCAGGCCGAAGATGCCGGACTGGATCAGGTCGGCCACGTCCACGTGGGCGGGCAGGCCGGTGCCGACCCGGCCCGCGACGTACTTGACCAGCGGCGCGTAGTGCAGCACCAGGCGATCGCGCTGGCCCTGGTCGTGCGACTCGCCGTAGCTGCGCCACAGCGCGACGATGCCGGCCTCGACGTCGTCACCAGACCTGGCGTCCGCGCGCGTCACGGCAGTCGGAACGGCTGTGGGCGTGCCGTTGACATGCGTGTCCGCACCGGGCTCCGCGGTCGCCCCGGTGCTCGCCTCCGTGTGCGGCGCGCCGTTCTGACGGTGCCCGTTGCTCGCCTGCTTCGAAACTGGTGCGGGCACGACGGGTTCAGGGGGCACGGTCGCCGTACGCGATCCTCCCCCTGCGGCGTCAGGAACGGGGGTGGGTTCGGTCATGGATCGCCTTCAGCCGTTCGACAGTGACGTGTGTGTAAAGCTGAGTCGTTGCGAGCGTAGCGTGACCAAGCAGTTCTTGGACGGTGCGCAGGTCCGCTCCTCCTTCCAGCAAATGGGTCGCAGCGGAGTGGCGCAACCCGTGCGGCCCGATGTCCGGCGCATCCGGTACCACGGCGACCACCTCGTGCACCAGAGTGCGAACGGCCCGCTGGTTCAGCCGGCCGCCGCGGGCACCGAGGAACAACGCGGGCGGCGAATCCGGTGCTACCAGGGCGTTTCGGCCCTCGTCCAGCCACCGCCGCAGCGCTCGCTCCGCCGGCACGCCGAACGGCGTGCTGCGCTCGCGTCCACCTTTGCCCAGAACTCGAATCACCCTTAGGGAGTAGTCCACGTCGTCGAGATCAAGACCACAGAGTTCGGCCACGCGGATACCTGTGGCGTACAGCAACTCCACCACGGCCTGATCACGCAGCGCAACCGGATCGCCTTCGGAAGCGCCAGAGGATACGGCGGTCATCGCGTCCTTCGCCTGGTCCGCGCGCAACACGGACGGCAACGTCCGGTGCGGCCGTGGAGCAGCAAGGCGAGGCCCGGGATCTGCGGCCAGATGGCCAGCGCGATGCGCCCACGCGGTGAACGTGCGCGCAGCAGCAGCCCGGCGCGCGAGCGTGGTGCGGCTCGCGCCTGCCGTGCGTTGCGCGGCAAGCCATGACCGCAAGCTCGTCAGGTCAATGCGGCCGATGTCGGCCTGTTCAGGACTATTCCCAGCGACATGTCCAAGCAACGCCACAGAATCACCGATGTACGCGCGCACGGTGTGCGGCGACAGATCGCGCTCCAACGTCAGGTGCCGCTCGTACTGCCGCAACACGTCCGCGACCGACGCCGGCAGCTTTTCGCGCAGGCGAACGAGATCGACACGGCGTGTCCGACCATGCGGCGGCGGGGACATAGGCCAAGACGCTGCGCCAGTCGGGGCGTTTGGTCAAGTATCGCCACACCCTCGCGCCAGTTGAGAGCGCTCTCATGATCGCGAACGCGATAACGTTTCAACTCCCTGTGACGACCAGGGGTTTGGTGGCACGTACAGATCACCTTTCGGAGTAGCGATGGTAGCCAGCACCACCGTCCGAACAGCCGATGAGCTAGCCCGCCGGGTCGTGCGGAAGATCGCTCCTGAGGAGCTGTCCTCGTTCGACCTCGTCGCCGCTCCCTACCTGGAGAACCCCGAGCAGGCCGAACGCCGGCTGCGCAGCGCCCACGACGACCCGCTGGGCTTCGGCCTGGGCGACATCGTGGCGATGGCGACGCCCGTGATCGCCCTCGTGTCCGGCAGCGTGATCACCGCGGTCTCCGACAGCCTCGGCAAGGCCGTGCGCGACGGCACCAGCAACGCCGTGCGCAAGGCGTGGCGCAAGGTCCGCGGCAAGCGCGACGAGCCACTCGAACTGCCGTCCACACCGCTCACCACCACACAACTGGCCGAAGTGCGCCAGATCGCCCTGGAACGCGCCCTCTCCCTGGGCATGAAGCAGCAGAGGGCCGAAGCGCTGGCCGACGCCGTCGTCGCCGCCCTCGTACTGCGCGACAACAACCACGCCCCAGGCCGCGAGCCCGGCGAACCCCAGAGCTGATCAGCGCACCTCCACCTTCTGCCAGCCGCCGTCACCCTGCAGCGCCAGCCCAGCAAGCTCCAGTTCGGGCAACAACGCCCGAACCCGTTCCAACGGCACTCCGGACTCGACCGACACCACCTCGTCACTGACCCCGCACCGCTTCCCCAGGGCCTCGTACACCCGCATGGCCTCCCCGTGCGGCGCCCCGAGGTCGCTGTCCTTCTCGGCGGGCTCGGTGGCGAGGTCGTCGCCGAACCGCCCCACCGACTCCACGATCTCGGCCACCGAACTGACCGAAACCGCCTGCCCGTCCCGCAACAACTCGTGACACCCCACCGAACTCGCCGACGTGACGGGCCCAGGCACCACCATCAACGGCCGCCCCAACGCCAACGTGATCGCAGCCGTGTTCTTGGCCCCACTGCGCCGCCCGGCCTCGACCACCACAGTGCCGCCACCCAACGCCGCAATGAGCCGGTTCCGCATGAGAAACCGATGCCGCGCAGGCGAAACCCCAGGCGCGTACTCGCTGACGATCAGCCCTTCCCGCGCGATCTTCCCGAGCAACCCCTGATGCCCAGCGGGATAAGCGAAGTCCACCCCGCACGCCAACACCGCAACCGTCAGCCCGCCGGCACCAAGCGCACCCCGATGAGCCGCACCGTCAATCCCGTACGCAGCCCCGGACACAACCGTCACGCCCGCCTCAGCCAACCCGTAAGCGAACTCGCCGGCCACGTGCTCGCCATACCCACTGGCAGCACGCGACCCGACAACCGCCACGGCCTTGTCCGTGGCCTCCGCAAGGTCGTGCGGCCCGCGCACCCACAACGCCAACGGCTCACCCCCACACCGCTGCGCCGCCGGACCCCCAAGCGCCACAAAGGGCCACCGCGGCCACTCGTCGTCCTCCGGAATGAGCAGCCGCCCACCGCGCTTCCCAATGAGCTCAAGGTCTTCGCAGACCCGCTCCTCAGTTCTGCGGGCCGACGTCTGACTGGCAACGGACGGCGAGACCTCACCAGCACGCACCATCGCCGCGGCCTCGACCGGACCGACCTCGGCAACGAGCGCGGCCAGCGCCGCCGGATACGGCTCGGCCACGCGGGACAGGTAGGCCCTGGCCAGGCGGATGGCATCGGTGGATGGAGTGGTCACCGGAACCACCACCAAGGCAGCCACCGGTACCAGGGATCCGGACGCCAGGGACCCGGCGGGCTGGCACCTGACGATCGCCTCCGGACTGTGGACGGCAGCTGGAGAAGCGCGGGCACGGCGGACGCCGCGGAGGAGGCAGCTGGCGCGAGAAGTGGGGTCATGGTCGGGCTCCTGTTCGGGAGTTGTGCGCGGACAGCGGGTAGCCCGCCTGCGCTGGGCCGTCTGGGTGCCGGGCGCGGAGTGGGAGTGGGGCTCCGTGCCCGGCGGCTTTGGGTGGCTGGAACGGATTCGCCGATGCGGGTGGGCGTTTGGTGCGCGGGTGGTGGGTCGAGCGGGACGCACGCTGGGGGTTTGAGGGCGTCCCGCTCGACCAGGGCCGGTCGCGGAGTCGGGGCTTGGGTGCTCCGCGACCGGCTGCTTGGGGGTGTTCGTCGGCGGGCGCGAGCCTGGGTTGGGAGCCGGCTTGGGTCTCGGGCGAGCCAAGTGATCTGGGGTTGTTGGAGGAGCGGGACGCCCGCTGGGGGTGTGCGGGCGGCCCGCTCGACCAGGGCCGGTCGCGGAGCAGGGGCTCGATTGCTGCGCGACCGGCTGCTTGGGGGGTGCCGGGGGCGCGGGCTGGTGGTTGTTGGGTGTTGGTGGGGCCAGGCGTGGAGAGGGGGTGGGCTCCACGCCTGGCGGCTTTGGCGGCCGGGGTGGCCGTTCGCGTGGTGCGGGTTTGGGCGGGCGCGGTTGGTCCCGCGGCCGTTTGGCGATGGCTCGGGCTGGGGGCGGTCAGGTTGAGCGGCGTTCTCGGAATTGGAGGGCTGCTGCTACGTGGTCGGCGGTTGGGCGGTCGGATTCGGCCAGGTCGGCGAGGGTCCAGGCGACGCGTAGGCAGCGGTCGGCGCCTCGGCCCGTCAGGGCGCCGGTGGCGAGGGCTCGGTCCAGCAGGGTGGTGGAGGTGCGCGGCAGGGCGAACTCGCGGCGTAGGGCCGGGCCTGGGACTTGGGCGTTGGTGGGCCAGGTGTGGCCGTTGGCGGACCAGCGGGTGGCGGCTCGGGATCTGGCTTTGAGGACTCGTTCGCGGACGATGGCGGTGGGTTCGGGTGGGGTGGCGTCGGCGTTGGTCATGGCTGTGGTGGCTCTCATTCGGACGCGGAGGTCTACGCGGTCCAGCAGCGGGCCGGAGAGGCGGGCCTGGTAGCGGCGGCGGACTGTGGTGGTGCAGATGCAGTCGATTTCTTTCGGCGGGGCGCACGGGCAGGGGTTGGTGGCGAGGATCAGCTGGAAGCGGGCCGGGTAGCGGGCTATGCCGTCGCGGCGCGGGATGCGGACTTCGCCCGACTCCAGGGCGGTGCGGAGGGTGTCGATGGTTTTCTGGCCGAACTCGCACGCCTCGTCCAGGAAGAGCACGCCCTTGTGGGCGCGGGAGGCGGCGCCCGGTTTGGCCATGCCGCTGCCGCCGCCGATCAGGGCGGCTATCGACGTCGTGTGGTGGACGTCCACGAACGGTGGGGTGGCCACCAGCGGGCAGTCGGACGAGAGCAGGCCTGCCACCGAGTGGACCGCGGTGACCGCCAGGGCGTCTTCGCGGGTCAGGGGTGGCAGCAGGCCCGGCAGGCGTTCGGCCAGCATGGTCTTGCCGGTACCGGGCGGGCCCGTCAGGAGCAGGTGGTGGGCACCTGCTGCCGCCACCTCCAGGGCCCAGCGGGCTTCTGGTTGGCCCACCACGTCGGCCAGGTCTGGCACGGCTGGGGACGCTGAGGGCTCGGACTGGGGAGGCAGGGGTTGCAGGGTCACGTCCTCGGCGCGGAGCCAGGCCAGGACCTCGGCGAGGGTCAGCGCGCCGTGGACTTCCAGGCCGTCGACCAGGGCTGCTTCCGGCAGGGCGTCCACCGGGACGATCGCAGTGAGCAGGCCTGCTCGGCGGGCGGCCAGCAGAGCGGGCAGGACGCCGCGGACCGGGCGGACTCGGCCGTCCAGCGCCAGTTCGCCCAGCAGGACCGTGCTGGACAGGCGGTCGGGCGGGACGGAGCCGGCTGCGGCCAGGGTGGCGCAGGCTATGGCGAGGTCGTAGCTGCTGCCGCCCTTGGGCAGGTTGGCCGGGGAGAGGCCCAGCACGATGCGCTGCTTCGGCCACTCCTCGTGGCTGTTGCGGACGGCGGCTTTGACGCGCTCCTTCGACTCGTGCAAGGAGGCGTCGGGGAGGCCGAGCAGGTGGGTGCGGGGCTGGCCCACGCCCACGTCGGCCTCGATCTCGACCGCCAGGCCGTCGACGCCGTAGAGGGCGACGGACCACGCCTGCGCCAGGCCCATCTCAGGCTCCCCGCAGGTGTTGCAGCTGCGGATCGCCGCCTGGCGGCCAGGTGACCGAGATCAGGTCTACCCGGACCTGGCACCAGCCGACGCCGTGCGCGGCGAGCCAGCGCAGGGCTGTTCGGCGCAGGCGGGAGAGCTTGTGCTGGTCGACCGCCTCGTCCGGGCGACCCCAGACCGGGCCGGACCGGGTCTTGACCTCGCAGACGACCAGGCGGTCGCCCTCCACGGCCACGACGTCGAGCTCACCGTCGCGGCACGTCCAGTTGCGGGACAGGACGACGAGACCCTGCCCCTCCAGGTACCCGCACGCCAGGTCCTCGCCCTGACGGCCCAGCTCCTGCTGCCTGGTCTCGACCAGTGCCTGTACCACCACTGTTCTCGCCTCCCTGCGGGTCGTTGGGTACGACCTTGCAGGGTGGGGAGGGGTGGGTGGCCGGGCTGAGGGGAATCTGTGGACAACTCGGCGGCTGTGGACAAGTCGGCCGTTGTCGATGTTGAAACGGCGGAAATGTCGGTGGGGTGTGCTAGGGCGGGCGTCCGGAGCTGAAAGCGCAGATCGTGGGTGGTTTCCGGCGCCTGAGCACCGGAAACCACCCACGATCGAAGCACTACGTGGGGAACGGCCCGCTTTCCGGCAGGCGCAGGTCGGGCTTGTCCAGCTCCTCCACGTTCACGTCCTTGAACGTGATGACACGAACGTTCTTGACGAACCGTGCGGGGCGGTACATGTCCCACACCCACGCGTCCGACATGCGCACCTCGAAGTACACCTCGCCGTCGGCGTTGCGCACCTGCACGTCCACCGAGTTGGCCAGGTAGAAACGCCGTTCGGTCTCCACGACGAACGAGAACTGGCTGACGATGTCGCGGTACTCCTTGTACAGCGACAACTCCATCTCGGTCTCGTACTTCTCGAGATCCTCTGCACTCATTACGCCTCCGCGCGGGTCATCTGCTCCGCGCCCTCCCTCGTCGCGAGCTCCCCGGCGTCAACCGGGGCTGCCTCATTCTGGACCACGGCGGTCGTGGCCGTGCCGCGCGCCACCCTGTGCGGCGCGGCGAGTCCGTGCTTCGTAGCCGCCGCTGCCACATTTACATACGACCAGCGATGCTCCGCACACGGGCCGTGCTCCATCAACGCCGCCGTGTGATCCGGCGTGCAGTAGCCCTTGTGCTCGTTGAAGCCGTACTGGGGATAACGCTCGTGCAGATCGGCCATGATCCGGTCTCGCGTGACCTTGGCCAGCACAGATGCCGCCGCGACGCACGCCGCCGCCTGGTCGCCCTTGATCACCGCGACGCTCGGCGCGGGCATCCCCGGCACCTTGAAACCGTCTGTCAGCACGTACCCAGGATGCGTCGCCATCTGCGCAACCGCGCGCCGCATGCCCTCGAGGTTCATGACGTGGATACCCAGCCAGTCGATCTCCGCAGGCGACACGACGATCACGGAGTGATCCACGGCACGCTTCAGCACCAGGTCGTACATCCGGTCGCGGGCCGAAGCGGTCATCAGCTTCGAGTCGTTCAGCCCTTCGAACCGCGCCGCGTCACCCGGCCGAAGCACGCACGCCGCGATCACCAACGGCCCGGCACACGGTCCCCGTCCCGCCTCGTCGACGCCGGCGACCGGCCCCAGACCACGCCGCTCCAGCGTGCCCTGCAACGCCCAGTTCCCCGACGAGCCCCGCACGACCGCGCGGGGCGGCAACAGCATGGTCATCGGCGGAATCGGTCTCGCACTCGACGTCCGAGCAGCAGAAGCGGCCACGCAGCGACGATACCCACGCCCATCGGAACGCTCTGCTGCCATCCCGGCGCACCCATCGCGACGGTCTGCGGGTTGTGGTCCGTCACCCCGCCCCACCTCGACGGAGGCAGCACGATCACGCGCGCCTTGCCGATCACGTTGTCCACCGGCACCAGCCCGTTGACCCCGCCCTGGCCCTGGCAGCGCGAGTCGCACGAGTGGTTGCGGTTGTCGCCGAGGACGAACAGCATCCCGTCCGGGATCTTGAGCTCCTCGAACGACTCCTGCTCGGCCGGCGTGCCCGCGTCGAAGTGCTTGTACGGCTCGTCCAGCGGCTTGCCGTCCACCGTCACGCGGTTCTGCTCGTCGCAGCACTTCACGGTCTGCCCGCCGACGGCGATCACGCGTTTGACGAAGTCCTCCTCGTTCGCCGACGGCAGACCGATCAGCGACCCGAGCCACGAAAGGCCTTGCGAGATCGGGTTGCCCGGCTCGTCGGTCACGAAGTCGTTCTGCCACGACGGCGGCCCGCGGAACACGACCACGTCACCCGGCGACGGCTCGGTGAAGCGGTAGGTCACCTTGTCCACCAGCACCCGATCGCCGTAGCAGTCGGTGCACCCGTGCAGCGTCGCCTCCATGGACTCCGACGGGATCATGTAGACGCGGCCGAGGAAGATCTGGATGCCGATCGCGAGGCCGAACGCGACCAGGATGAGGACCGGCAGTTCCTTCCAGAAGTTGCCCTTTTTCTTCTTCTTCGAACGTTTCTCCGAAGCGTCCGAAGTCGGCTCGTCGCTGGACGGGTTCTGCTCTGGATCGACGTCAACCACGAGATCAGCCTAGGGGCTGAGGGTTGTGATCGGACACAACACTCCACCGATCTCTCGGGAAAATGATGTAGCGCGCCTTCCCGATGACGTTCTCGATCGGGATCGTGCCCGCCACGCCCCCACCGCCCTGTTTGCGGGAGTCCGTGGAGTTCATCCGGTTGTCCCCCATGACGAACAAACGCCCTTCAGGGACGCGCACGGGAGCGAACGGCTCGTGGTTCGCCGGTGAAGTGCCGGGCTGCCAGTAGATGTACGGCTCATCGAGCGGTTTGCCGTCCACGACAAGACGGTGTTGCTCATCGCAGCACATCACCGTCTGGCCGGGCAGCGCGACGACGCGCTTGACGAAGTCGCGCTCGTTCGCGGGCGCGATGCCCAGCAACGAACCGATGTTCTGCACAACGCGCGCAACGGGGTTCGTGGACGACGCCACGCGGAACTCGTTCGAAGTCCACGCCTCGGGGCCGCGGAACACGACCACCTCGCCCGCCTCGACGTCGCTGAAGCGGTAGGTGACCTTGTCGACCACCACCCGGTCGTTCTCACAGCCCGTGCAGCCGTGCAGCGTGCGCTCCATCGACGCCGAGGGGATCACGTAGACCCGCGCCACGAACGCCTGGATCAGCACCGTCAGCACGACGGCCGTCACGACGACGTAGAGAACTTCTCTCCAGACAGGAGTACGCCCCCGCTCCGGTTCGTCCGGTGCGGAGGCGTCCTCGAAGTCTTCTGGGCTCGAAGCCACCGATCAGGAGACCGGCTTGGCCTCGCGCTTCTCCTTGATCTTGGCGGCCTTGCCGCGCAGGTCGCGCAGGTAGTACAGCTTGGCGCGACGCACGTCACCGCGGGTGACGACCTCGATCTCGGAGATGTTCGGCGAGTGCACCGGGAAGGTGCGCTCGACACCGACGCCGAAGGAGACCTTGCGGACGGTGAAGGTCTCGCGGATGCCGCCGCCCTGGCGACGGATCACGACGCCCTGGAACACCTGGACGCGCTCGCGCGAGCCCTCGATGACGCGGACGTGGACCTTCAGCGTGTCACCCGCGCGGAAAGCCGGGATGTCAGAGCGCAGCGACTGGGCGTCGAGTGCGTCCAGGATGTTCATCGGTGGTCCTCACGTGTGTCTGTGAACTCCCCAGAGCATGTTCCATGGCTGTGCACGACATGATGGGGGTCGGCTTGGAGCGCACGCCGATATGACAACCGGCTGCGGCAACCGTTCTAGTTTGCCATGCAGCCCCGCTGTACGAAAAATCGGGCTACTGCTCGCTCTCGCGCAGGCGTGCGAGCAGGGCGCGGTCGTGCTTGTCGAACGCATCCTCCGGCAACGATTCCAGCAGGTCAGGACGCCTTTGGAAGGTCCTGACGAGCGATTGGTCACGCCGCCAGCGGTTGATCAGCTTGTGGTTGCCGGAGCGCAGCACGTCCGGCACGGCGAGCTCGCGCCACACCTCCGGCCGCGTGTAGCTCGGGCCTTCGAGCAGGCCGTCCTGGAACGAGTCCTCGGCGTGCGACTTCGGGTTGCCGAGCACGCCGGGCAGCAGCCGAGCGACCGCTTCCACGATCGCGAGCACGGCCACCTCGCCACCGACCAGCACGTAGTCGCCGATTGACACCTCATCGACGCGCACGCGCCGTGCGGCGTCATCGACAACACGCTGGTCAATGCCCTCGTAGCGACCGCACGCGAACACAAGGTGCGACTCGCTCGCGTACTCGTGCGCGAGCGCCTGAGTGAACGGACGTCCAGCCGGCGTCGGCACGATGAGGCGGGTGGAGTCCGTGCACACGTCGTCGAGCGCCTGGCCCCAGATGTCCGGCTTCATGACCATGCCGGGCCCGCCGCCGTACGGGCTGTCGTCGACGGCCTTGTGCACGTCCTGGGTCCAGTCCCGCAGGTCGTGGACACCGACGCTGATCAGGCCCTTGTCGATCGCCTTCCCGAGCAACGCGGCACGCAGCGGCGCCAGGTACTCGGGGAAGATCGTGACGACGTCAATCTGCATCGAGCAGACCCTCTGGCGGGTCGATCACGACACGGCCGCCGCGGACGTCCACGGTCGGCACGATCTCGCGCACGAACGGGATCAGCGCCTCGCCGCTGTCGCGGATGACGACGAGCAGCTCGCCACCGGGACCGTGCACGATCTCCTTGACAGTGCCGATCTTCGTGCCGTCGACGAGTTCGGCCGTGAGCCCTTCGAGCTCGTGGTCGTAGAACTCGTCGGGGTCTTCGTTCGGCGGCAGGTCGTCGGTGCTGCCCAGCAACAACGTGCCGCGCAACGACTCCGCGACGTCGCGCGTCACGACTTCTTCGAAACGCACGAGCAGCCGCCCGGCATGAGGCCGGGCGGCTGACACAGTGAGGCTTCGAGACGTGCCGTCGCGCAGCTTGGCCTGCATCGTCGCCCCGATCGCGAATCGCATCTCGGGAGAGTCAGTGCGCACGTCAACGGCGAGTTCGCCGGTGATCCCGTGCGCCTTGGCCACACGGCCGACAACTACGTCCATTTGCCCTGAAAGCTCGTTCTCAGCGGTCGGTGTCGACGACGTCGACCCGCACACCACGACCGCCGATACCGGCCATCACGGTGCGCAGAGCCGTCGCGGTGCGACCGCCACGACCGATCACCTTGCCGAGGTCGTCCGGGTGGACGTGGACCTCGAGGGTGCGGCCGCGGCGGGTCGTGACGAGGTTCACCCGGACGTCGTCCGGGTGGTCGACGATGCCGCGAACGAGGTGTTCGAGGGCGTCAGCCAACAAACTCACGCCTCGTCCTTGGTGGCCTCGTCAGCCTTGGGGGCCTCGTCGGCCTTCTTGGCCTTCTTCGCCTTCGGCGTGGTGGCCTCGGTCATCGGCTCCTCGTTCGCGGCGGCCAGAGCGGCGGCGAACAGGTCGGCCTTGGAAGCCTTCGGCTCCTTGACCTTGAGGGTGCCCTCGGCGCCAGGCAGGCCCTTGAACTTCTGCCAGTCACCGGTGATCTCGAGGAGACGCTGCACCGACTCGGTCGGCTGCGCGCCGACACCCAGCCAGTACTGCGCGCGCTCGGAGTCGACCGCGATGAACGACGGCTCTTCCTTCGGGTGGTACTTGCCGATCGTCTCGATCGCCTTGCCGTCGCGACGGGTGCGCGCGTCGGCGACCACGATGCGGTAGTACGGCTGACGGATCTTGCCGAGACGCTGAAGCTTGATCTTGACGGCCACGGGCCTGGTACTCCTTGAACTCTGTGTTGGTGGTTCGCACAGCCGCGGCCCGGGCAGAGGGGCCGACCGCGGCGGACAACCGGCAATTCTGCCAGATGGGGGCTGGTGGATCCGAATCGGGTCGCTAGACGAACGCCTTGACGGTCTTGAGGGCGTCTTTCACGGCTCGCGCGTGCTCGACCGCGCCCGGCGTGTCGCCGTGCACGCACAGCGACTCCGCCTGGGTTTTGATGATCGTGCCGTCGACCGCGACGAGTTCTCCCTCGAGCAGTCTGGTCGCGCGCTCGATGATCTGCGCGGTGTTCGTGAGCAGGGCATTCGGCTCGCTGCGCGGGACCAGCGTGCCCTGCGGGGTGTAGCCGCGGTCGGCGAACGCTTCCTGGACCGGCCTGAGGCCGTTCTGCGTCGCCTTCTTGAGCAGCTGGGAGCCGGGCAGGCCGAGGATCGGGAGGTCCTTGAACGCCTTGGTGCCGTTGACCACGGCTTCTGCCTGCTTTTCGTGGTGCACCGTCGCGTTGTAAAGGGCGCCGTGCGGCTTCACGTAGACGACTTCGGTGCCTGCTGCTCGTGCGCACGCGTCGAGCGCGCCGATTTGGTACAGGACCTCGTCGGCGAGCTCGATCGGGTCGGCGTCGATGAACCTGCGCCCGAACCCCGCGAGGTCGCGGTAGCTCACCTGCGCGCCGATCTTGACGCCGTTCTGCGCGGCTTGTTCGCACACCTTGCGCATGGTCGACGGGTCGCCGGCGTGGAAGCCGCACGCGACGTTCGCGCTGGTGATGATCCCCAGGAGCGCTGTGTCGTCGCCGAGCTTCCAAATGCCGAAGCCCTCGCCGAGGTCGCTGTTGAGGTCCATCAGATGACCCCCACGGAGACGAGGAGGAGCGTGAGGCCGGGGAGGAAGTTGTTCATCACGTGCACCACGATGCTCGCCCCGAGGCGTCGTGTGATGAGGCGCGCGATGCCGATCGGGATGGCGATCACGAGCAGCAACCACGTGCGGTGGGGTTCGAGGTGGCTGACCGCGAAGATCACGGTGGTGAGCACGAACGCGGCCCACCTGCTCCAGCCCTGGCGTTCGACGGCGCCCCAGAGCAGGCCGCGGAAGATGATCTCCTCGCAGATCGGCCCGATGAAGCTCATGTAGAGGAACATCGTGATGGCGGCCGAGAGCGGCAGGTTCGCGTCGGTGAACAGCTCGCCCACCGCGCTCGTGGCGTTCTCCGCGCCGACGATGCTGGCCCAGAGGTTGGCCGCGGCCAGGGTGAGGACGAGCCCGCCGACGCCGATCTTGAGACCGGTGGCGATGTCCTCCTTGGTCAGGCTGAGGCGCAGGTCGATCACCGGACCGTTGCCTCTCACGTACGTGATCGCGATGGCGAGGCCGGCGGCGAGCATGATCGGCACGAGTGAGCCGATCAGCACCAGCGCGGTCGAGTTCTCGAGGTTCGCGCCGAGGCTCTTGCCCACCGCCGTGATGAAGACGGCGCTCAGGATGAAGACGGCCTCGACCAGGATGAAGGCGCCGAATCCCCAGCGCTGGCCGACCCGCTCCGGCTCCGGGTTGCGGCTGATGTCCCGCACGCTCTCGATGAAGCCTCGGCTCGGCTTCGGGGACTCCGGCTCACTCACGCTCTGCAATCTAGTCACGCCGCGCGTACCTGCAGATGCACAGCGCACGGCGGTGTTGTCTGTGGTGCACTCAAGATCGGCTCACCTCGCGATCGACGGCTTTTGAAGCACCGATGCTCGACCGGGGCCTCGCGATACGAGTGGAGTGGGGACCGCGATCAGCCGCCCCGAGTCCGAGGTTAGCCTGCTGCACCGACGGAATCCCGGCCAAGCATCTGGCCAAAAGATGGTCAGATCGGGGCCGGGTGGATGTCCCTTCTTCCGGTGAACGGATCGGCGCGCGAGGGGTGGGGTAAACCTCGGTGGCGCGGGGCCATTGGTGCAGGTTGGGTGCCGAGGGCGGGCTTGCGGGCGTGGGGACGACACGGCTCGTCGGAACGTCCGGTGGCGAGACGTTGCTGGTGGGGCTCGTGCGCGCGCAGAAGCCGCACGGCGCGCCGGGAGCTCAGAGGCGAGACGGTTGCGGCACGTCGTGTGGGGCGGCGAGATGTGTGGGCAGCACAGGTGCGCGCGGCACCAGACAGCCCGCCGAACCCGCACGGGCAAGACCGTTGCGGCGCGTCGCGTGCGGCGGCGAGCTGCTGCGGGCGGGGCTCGTGCGCGCACAGGAGCCGCACGGCGCGACGGAACCGCACAGGCAAGACCGTTGCATGCGGCAGCGAGTTGCTGTGGACGGCCGTGCGCGCAGAAGCCGCACGGCCCGCCAGACCCACACAGGCAAGACCGTCGCCACCCCTCGCGTGCGGCGGCGAGACGCTGCGGACAGCCGTGCGCGCGCAAACACCACACGGCGCGCGCCGGAACCTCAGCGGCGCAGGGCCGTCTCCCGTTCCATGTGCGAGAGCTTCGCCGGGTTGCGCACCGCGTAGAGACCGCTGATCAGCCCGTTGTCGATGCGCAGCGCGATCACGGTGTCCAGCTCGCCGTTGTACCTGACGATCAACGCCGGGTGCCCGTTTGCGCGCCACGGCTCCATCGTCCAGCCGGTGAACTTGGTCAGGCCGCCGATGAGCAGGCGGGCGACCTTGTCCGCCCCCACCACCGGGCGCGGCACGGCCTGCTTCACTCCGCCGCCGTCGCCGAGGAACACGACGTCCGGGGCCAGCAGGTCCAGGAGTTGCTGCAGGTCGCCGGTCTCGGTGGCGCGTTTGAACGCGGCCAGGGCGTCGCGGGTCTCGTCCTGGGAGACCACACCGCGCGGGCGGCGGGCGGCCACGTGAGAGCGGGCTCGGTGGGCGACCTGGCGGACGGCGGCCGGGGTTTTGTCGACGGCGAGGGCGATCTCGTCGTAGTCCAGGTCGAAGACCTCGCGCAGCACGAAGACAGCGCGTTCGGTCGGGGTCAGGGTTTCCAGGACCAGCATCATCGCCATCGAGACGCTGTCGGCCAGTTCGACGTCCTCGGCGACATCGGGAGTGGTCAGCAGCGGTTCGGGGAGCCACGAGCCGACGTAGGACTCCTTGCGGCGGCCCAAGGTCCGCAGCCGCGTCAGGGCCTGGCGGGTGACGATGCGGACCAGGTAGGCGCGGTGGTTCTCGACGATGCCCAGGTCGACGCCCGCCCACTTCAGCCACGTCTCCTGCAGCACGTCCTCGGCGTCGGCGGCGGAGCCGAGCATCTCGTAGGCGATCGTGAAGAGCAGGTTGCGGTGGCTGACGAACGAGTCGGTTGCGGCATCCATGGTCACAAGACACCAGCCGGCCGCGGTTTGTGACAGTGGGCTGAGTCACAGTCACAAAATCCAGAAGTCCGGCATCTCGTGGTCGTTCAAGCCACACCACGAGGGAGCAAGAACATGCGTCTCAACCTGTTCGGCACCGAAACCGGCACCATGCTCGCCAAGCGGTTCGCCGGGCTCAGCACCGTGCTCCACCAGTCGACGTTGCCGAAGACCGTGATCGAGCTGGTCAGCCTGCGGGCCAGTCAGCTCAACGGCTGCGGCTTCTGCCTCGACATGCACGTCAAGGAGGCGGTCGCGGCCGGTGAGGACCCGATGCGGCTGCACCTGGTGGCCGGGTGGCGGGAGACCACCGTGTTCACCGAGGCCGAGCAGGCCGCACTGGCGTTCGCCGAGGAGGGCACCGAGAACGTGAGCGTCAGCGACGACACCTGGACGGCCCTGACCAAGCACTTCGACGACGAGCAGACCGCCGCGCTGGTGTGCCTGGTCGGGCTCATCAACGCGGCCAACCGGATGGCCGTGATCACGCAGCAGAAGGGCGGGGCGTACCAGGTGGGCGCGATGGCCCACTTCGAGAGCTAAAGAATCCTGCCCCTGAGCATGATCATGCGCGGCGACCGCAGGACGTCGAGGTCAAGGCGAGGGTCCTCGTCGTAGACCACGACGTCCGCGGCCGCGCCTTCCACCAGAGACGGGAAACCCAGCCAGGAGCGGGCGTTCCACGACGCGGCACCGATGGCGTCGACAGCGCTCATGCCCACGCGGTGCAGCGCAACGATCTCGTCGACGATGCGGCCGTGCTGGATGCCGCCGCCCGCGTCGGTGCCCGCGTAGACCGGCACGCCCGCCTCGATCGCCGACGCCACGGTGGTCGAAACGCGGGCGTGCAACGAGCGCATGTGGTCGGCGTACGCGGGGTACTTGCTCGCCCGGTCCGCGATGCCGGGGAACGTCTCGATGTTGATCAACGTGGGCACCAGCGCGGTGCCGTTGGCGGCCATCAGCGAGATCGTGTCGTCGGTGAGGCCCGTGCCGTGCTCGATGCAGTCGATGCCGGCGTTGATCAGGCCGGGCAACGCGTCCTCGCCGAACACGTGGGCCGTCACGCGGGCACCGGCGTCGTGCGCGACCTTGATCGCGTCCGTCAGCTCTGCGTCCGTCCACAGTGGAGCGAGATCGCCCACGCCGCGGTCGATCCAGTCGCCGACGAGCTTCACCCAGCCGTCGCCGTACGCGGCCTGCTCGGCCACGGCGGACGGGAGATCCGACTCGATCTCCACGCCGATGTGCGGGAGGTAGCGCTTCGGGCGGGCGAGGTGGCGGCCCGACCGGATGATCCGCGGCAGGTCGAGGCGCTCCTGCAACGGCGTCGTGTCGATCGGTGAGCCGCAGTCGCGGATCAGCAACGTGCCCGCGTCGCGGTCCGTGACCGCCTGCTCAACGGCTTCGGGCAGCTCAACGCCACCCTGCGGGCCCAGGCCGACGTGGCAGTGCGCGTCGACCAGGCCCGGCACCAGGAACCCGCCGTCGACCACAGTCGTCGCGCCCGGCACCGGCTGGGTGCGCACACGGCCGTTGACGACCCACAGGTCTCGCGGTTCGCCGTCGGGGAGGACGACGCCGCGCAGGTGCATGGTCACTTCTTCTTGTCGTCGCCGTCGAACTTGAACTTCGACGGGTCGAAGCCGGGCGGCAGCTCGTTCATGCCACCACCGAGGTTCGGCAGGCCACCGCCGGGAGGCATGCCGGGCATGCCGCCTGGCATGCCACCGGGGAACATCCCCGGGAAGCCGCCCTTGATCTTCGGGGGCGTCGGGCCGCGTCCGCCCTTGCCCTTCTTCCCCTTCTTGCCCTTCTTGCCACGACCGCCGCCACCGCCGCCGAAGCCCATCCGGCCGGCCATCGACGCCATCATCTTGCGGGCCTCGAAGAAGCGGTTGACCAGGTCGTTGACGTCGCTGACCTTGACGCCCGAGCCGTTCGCGATGCGCAGCCGGCGGGAGGCGTTGATCATCTTGGGGTCGTCGCGCTCCGCCGGGGTCATGCCGCGGATGATCGCCTGGATGCGGTCGAGGTGCTTCTCGTCCAGCATCGCGAGCTGGTCCTTCATCTGACCGGCACCGGGGAGCATGCCGAGCAGGTTCGCGATCGGGCCCATCTTGCGGATGGCGAGCATCTGCTCCAGGAAGTCCTCGAGCGTGAGCTGGCCGGTGTGCAGCTTCTGCGCCGCCTTCTCGGCCTGCTCCTGGTCGAAGTGCTGCTCGGCCTGCTCGATCAGCGTGAGGACGTCACCCATGCCGAGGATGCGCGAGGCCATCCGGTCGGGGTGGAAGACGTCGAAGTCCTCGAGCTTCTCGCCGTTGGACGCGAAGAGGATCGGCTGGCCGGTGACCTCGCGGACCGACAGCGCGGCACCACCGCGGGCGTCGCCGTCGAGCTTGGTCAGCACCACGCCGGTGAAGCCGACGCCGTCGCGGAACGCCGTGGCCGTGTTGACCGCGTCCTGACCGACCATCGCGTCGACCACGAACAGGACCTCGTCCGGGTTGACCGCGGCCCGGATGTCGATGGCCTGCTTCATCATCTCCTCGTCGACACCCAGCCGGCCGGCCGTGTCGACGAGGACGATGTCGTGCTGCTTCGCCTTGGCTTCCTCGATGCCGCGGCGCGACACCGCGACCGGGTCGCCGACGCCGTTGCCCGGCTCGGGAGCGAAGACGGGTACGCCCGCGCGCTCACCGACGACCTGGAGCTGCGTCACCGCGTTCGGGCGCTGCAGGTCGGCCGCGACGAGCAGCGGCGTGTGGCCCTGCCCCTTCAGCCACTTCGCGAGCTTGCCGGCGAGCGTCGTCTTACCGGCACCCTGCAGACCCGCCAGCATGATCACCGACGGCGGGTTCTTCGCGAGGTTCAGGCGGCGCGTCTCGCCACCGAGGACGTTGACCAGCTCCTCGTTGACGATCTTCACGACCTGCTGCGCCGGGTTCAGCGCCTGGTGGACCTCGGAACCCTTGGCGCGTTCCTTCACCTTGCCGATGAAGTTGCGCACAACGGGCAGCGCAACGTCGGCCTCGAGCAGGGCGACCCTGATCTCGCGCGCGGTCGCGTCGATGTCGGCGTCGCTGAGCCGGCCCTTGCCGCGAAGGCTCTGGAGAACCGTGGTCAGCCGGTCGGAAAGCGTGGAGAACACGCCCTCCAGACTAGCCAACCGCTATGCCGTGGCGGGCCAAGGCCTCCAGGAGGACCGGCGGCCGCCGCCCCACCGGAGCCGTCGGAACCTGCGCGAACTTCAGCCCGGCCGCGACCGAGGCCCCGTCCGCAACGGGATCGTCGCCGACGTAAAGGCACTCCGAGGGCTCTACGTCCAGCCGAACGCAGGCCGCCTCGAACGCCCGAACCGACGGCTTCGACACGCCGATCTCGAACGACAGCGCGAACGCGTCCACCGTCAGCGACTCCCGCGAGAACACCGACCGGATGTCCCACGAGATGTTGCTCAGCACCCCGACCTTCAACGGCCTGACCACCCCCAGAGCGGCGGCAGCGTCCGGGTAGGGCAGCCAGAACGCCGGATCGTGCAGCCGCTGGAAGAGCGAGTCCGGCATGGTGAGCCCGGCCAGCCGGAACAAGGTCCAGTAGGCCGACCGGTTGGCCAGCGGCGTGAGATCACGGGCCTCCCACACCGCGCGCTCGGCAGCGTTCATGCGCGCCACGAACGGTGCGGGCGCGCGCAGCACGGAGAGGTGCGGCGGCGAGAGCCAGCGGTAGGTGGGACGCCCGAACAGGGTGCCTGCGAAGTCGAAGAGGACGGCCTTGATCACGACACCATGATGCGCAGACCACCTGCGGTTCCCGCACGGGTGAGCAGTGTCACGCTCATGAAGCCGAACGGCACCCAGCCCGCCTCGAAGCGCGAGCGCATCGACGAGCCGCGGCGGACGTGTCGCTCGAAAGCGTGAGTCCGGACCACCCGGCGGCGGGCGATCTGGCCGTCCAGGGCCTGGGCCGCCGAGGCGTCCAGCCACAGGAAGTGGCGGGCACGCCCCGACAGCAGGCCGGCCAGCACGAGCATGAAACGCGTTCCGGGACGGGTGGACGGCTCGTGCACCACCAGCAGGCCCGCGCAGAAGATCGCTGCCCAGAACACCCGCATCCGATGGGAGAGGTGGACGAAGACGCGCCAGTACTTGTACGGCAGGGGCACGCGTGGTTCGAGCCACATGCGCACCTGGTCGGAGTCGAGCACGGTGACCGGCTCGTCCGCGTCCAGACGGGTGAGCAGCGTCGTCTTGCCCGCGCCGGGGATCCCGGCGAGGACGACGAGTGAGCGGGGCTGCACTCGGACGGCGGTGGTCTTCGTGTTCAACACGGCGGTCATGTCCTAGAAGACGTGTTGACCTTCCCTCTCGTTCAGTTTGGTCCGATTAATCACGAAATGCACAGGGTTCAGCGCCACACGACTGCCCGGTAGGTGCCGTTGGCGAAACCTGCGACGCCGATGACCTGGCCGTTTTCCGACAAGCCCGTCACCTGGCTACGGTTCGAGCCGGACAGCACCGGCAGCATCGTCTGGGCACCAGCCGCGTTCCAGGTCGCCGCCCACGAGCCGACGGTGCCCCCGATCACACCCGCGTCGTTGACCTCGGCGGCTGCTGACGGAGCCGGGGCCAGGAACTCAGCCGACGTGAACTCCGAGGCCTCCCAGCGAACCGCGCGTGAGCTCGCGACGCCCACGGCCCAGCCTGTGTCGGAGATGTCGCGCGGGCTCGTGTCCGGACCCAGCGTCGCGCGCCGGCGGCCTAGCCAGAGCACGCCCTCGCCGCCGGACGTGCCCACGGCGTCAGCGGCCTGGTTGTGGCCGAGCAGCAAGGCGCCGGGGTTGTCGTAGACGTAGAGGCCGCCGCCGTCGGTCCAGCGGGCCGGCTGGTCACCGGAGTAGCCGATCACGGTGCCCGTGTTGGTGATGTGACTGCCCTGGCCCGCCCCGAGCACCGTCGCCACCCCGGCGCTGTCCCAGACGACGGCCTGAGAGACGCCGTTGATCGTGGCGGTACCGGCGACGGAGCCGGAGTCGTTGATGTCGTAAGCAACTCCGCGCACCGCACCTGGCACCGTCAGCACGGTGAGCGCGCCACTGGTGTCCCAGCGGGCGGGCTGGGCCTCGTTCGCCGAGTCGATGACGTAGCCGACAACGGTGCTGTGCCTGTTGATGGCAGACGTGCCCGAGTCGAAGCCCAGGTCGTTCAACTTCTTGATCGGCGCGTTGCGGTCCCATCGCACCGCGTGCTGCGAGACACCGGTGCCGTACGAAACCCCCGCGACGGAGCCGAGTTCGTTGATGTCCAGCGCGGCGCTGCGGAGATCACCCGGCAATGTGCCGAGATCCTCCACGGCCACGGCGGCCTGCGCGGACGGAGCGGACAGGAAGGTCGCGGCAACGGCCACGACCAGGACAGATGACAGTTTGTTCTTCACGATGCAACCCCCAGCTTCGCGAATCCCTTACCCACCACCCTGCCCCGGTCGCGCAGCCGTTGTCCAGGAAGCTGTCTCGTTGTCAACAAAGAGAAAACCGGCCGGAGCGTCCGGCGGCGGAGTGCACGGCGCCTCCCCCGGCACCGCCACCGTCCACCGCCGGCCTGCCCCGGCCGGGTCCACCGTCCAGAAAGTGGTCCACCCCTCGAGGACGCTTTCCGGACACCACAAGACTGCCGGGTGCCGGAACTGCAAAGGAGCGTGAGCACCCCCGAGTGGTTGTGCGTAGAGCTACTCAACCGCTACCTGGCCGCGTCGAGCACCGCCCGTTCGATTCGCCGCCGGTCCAGATCGGTGGCCGTGATGCTGAACGAGTCGACGACCGTCGCGCCCAACGTGGACACGCGCGCCCACTGCACGTCGACACCGCACTGCTCCAACGCGCCGGCCACCTTGTGCAGCAGCCCGATCCGGTCGGCCGCGCGCAGCTCCAGCACCACCGCGCCGGTCGCCTCGTCGTCGAACCACAGCACCTTCGCGGGCGGCGGGTCGAGCGGCGGGCCGCCGTAGTCGCGTTCCTTGGCGGCCAGCTTGTCCGCCAACGGCAGCGAGCCCTCGATCGCCCTGGACAGCTGTTCGCGCAACAGCTTCGCGTCCGGGAGCGAACCGAACCGCGGCGACACGGTGAACGTGTCCACCGTCGCGCCACCGTGCGAGCGCAACGTCGCCGCGTGGACCTCCAGCGAGTTCAACGCGAGCACGCCCGCCGCCTTGGACAGCATGCCCGGACGGTCCGGCGCGAGCACCGTCACGATCGCCGCGTGGTCCTGCTTCTCCAGCAGCACGTCCGGTTTCCCGGACGCCGCAACGCGTTCCGCCATGGCCACGTGCGCAGGGTCGAGCGGTTCCGGTTTGGGCAACGCCTCACCGGCCATGGCCTTGCGGCACCGCTTGACCAGGTCGGCCAGCAGCGCGGCCTTCCAGTCCGTCCACACACCCGGACCGGTGGCGAGGGAATCCGACTCCGCCAACGCGTACAGCAGTTCCAACAGGACCGCGTCGCCACCGAGCGTCTCCACGACCCGGTGCACGGTCGCCTCGTCCTCGACGTCACGCCGGGTCGCGGTGTGCGGCAACAGAAGATGGTGCCGGACCATCGCGGACAACGTCTCGACGTCCTGCGGCCACAACCCGATCCGCTCACCGATCTGGGTCGCCAGCGCGGCACCCACCTCGGAGTGGTCCTGCTGCCGTCCCTTGCCGATGTCGTGGATCAACGCGCCGAGCAGCAACAGGTCCGGCCGCGACACGGTGGTCACCAGCCGAGCCGCGTGCGCGACCGTCTGCACGAGATGCCGGTCGACCGTCCACATGTGCGCGGCGTCGCGCGGCGGAAGATCCCGGACCGCACCCCACTCGGGGAACAGCCGGCCCCACAAACCTGTGCGGTCCAACGCTTCCACGACGTCCACGAGCCCGCTGCCGCTGCCCAGCAACGCCAGCAGCTCCTCACGGGCCTCGCGCGGCCACGGCTGCCGCAGCTCCGGCGCCGAGTCCGCGAGCCGTGTCAACGTGCCGGACGCGATCGGGTGCTTCGACCGCGCCGCCGCCGTGGCCACGCGCAACAACAACGCGGGATCACGGCTGGGAATCGCGTCACGGGCAAGAGAAACCTCAGACCCGTGCAGCACAACGCCTTCGTCCAACGGTCTGCGCGGCGGTTGTCCGCGCAGGAACGCCCCGAGCCCCCGTTTCGGCGCGGCCGCCCGAGCCGCCCGCGTAGCCACGTCGAACGCGTAGACGACCGTGCGTGCGGCAGAAGAAAGCGAGCGCGCCAAGGCAAATCGGTCGGCCAGACCGAGAGCGGAGGCCACCTCGTCACCGTCCTGCGCCCGCAGCACGTCACGAGGCTTGCTCGCGACACGGCGAAGTTCGGTGCGCACGTCCAGAAGCAGCTTGCGGGCCTCACCGACGTCAGCGGACGGCCGGTCCACCAGCTGTGCCACCGACAGCGCGTCCAGGATCGTGAGGTCGCGCAGACCGCCACGTCCGTGCTTCAGATCGGGTTCGACCCGGTGCGCGATCTCGCCGCTGCGGGCCCAGCGCTTCTGCGACGACTCGGCGATCTCGTCCAGCCGGTTGCGCACGTTGCCGCGCCACGCCTGCCGCGCGCTCTCGGCGAGCTTGGCAGAGATCTCCTGGTCGCCGGCGATGTGCCGGATGTCCAGCAGTCCCAACGCCGTTCGCAGGTCACCGGCGGCGACCCGCAGGGCTTCCCCCACCGTGCGAACCGAGTGGTCGAGGCCGATGCCGGAGTTCCACAGCGGGTACCAGAGCTTCTCGGCGATCTCGTCGATGTTCTTGACCCCGGCGTGCACCAGCACGAGGTCCAGGTCGGAATAGGGCACCAGTTCGCGCCGCCCCAGCCCGCCCACCGCCACGAGCGCGATACCCGTTCCGGATATCCCCGCTCCCCCCGCGTGTTTGGTCAACCAGAACTCGTGCAGGTCCACGAGTGCTTCGCGCAGTGGTTCGGCGGCCAAGCGACGACGACCTGGCACGAGCAGCCGTTCGCGTGCTCGCACCAGGTCGTCAGCCGTGACGACGGCCGTTTCGTTGTTCTCCACGGACCGTCTCCCCAAGGTTATCTAGCGCTGTGACTGTCAGCCTTTGCCTCGTATTTCGACGGTCAGATGGGTGCATCGCGGTGTCGGCCCCCCGCCCTCGTACTGGTTGTACGGGGGCGGGGGGCCGGCGCCGCGAGGTGCCCCGCTGAGCGCCGGAAGACGCGGCGATGGTTGGCGGTCACAGCGCTACAGCGCATCCGATCCACGTTCGCCCGTGCGCACGCGCACTACGGTGTCGACCGGGGTGACCCAGACCTTGCCGTCACCGATCTTGCCGGTGCGCGCGGCCTCGACCACCGCTTCCAGGACCTTGTCGACCTGGTTGTCGTCGATGACGACCTCGATCTTGATCTTGGGCACGAAGTCGACCGAGTACTCGGCGCCGCGGTAGACCTCGGTGTGGCCCTTCTGGCGGCCGTAGCCCTGCACCTCGCTGACGGTCATGCCCAGCACCCCGAGCTGTTCCAGGGAGCTCTTCACGTCGTCGAGCGTGAACGGCTTGATGATCGCGGTGACCAGCTTCATGACTTCTTGCTCCCCTCGAGAACCGCGGTCGCACCCGCGGTCACGCTCGGCTTGCCGGTACCACGCGCACTGGTGAGGCTGCCGTACTCGTAGGCGCGCTCAGCGTGCTCAGCTTCGTCGATCGAAGCGACCTCCGCCTCCTCAGACGCACGGAACCCGACGGTGAGCTTCACCAGGTAACCGAGCAGCAGGCTCAGCACGAACGAGTAGCCGAGGACCGCGAAGGCACCGACGGCCTGGCGCCACAACTGGTCGACACCGCCGCCGTAGAAGAGGCCGTTGATCTTGGCCGGGGCCGCCTCGCTGGCGAACAGACCGATCAGGATCGTGCCGGAGAGACCACCGACGAGGTGCACGCCGACCACGTCGAGCGAGTCGTCGTAGCCGAAGCGGTACTTGAGCGACACGGCCAGGGCGCAGAGCACACCGGTGATCGCGCCGATCGCGATGGCGCCGACCGGGGTGACCGCGGAACAGGCGGGCGTGATGGCGACCAGACCGGCGATGACACCGGACGCGGCACCGAGCGTGGTGGCCTTGCCGTCGCGGATGCGCTCAGTCAGCAGCCAGCCGAGCATCGCGGCGCAGGTGGCGACGAGCGTGTTGATGAACGTGACACCGGCGGTGCCGTTCGCACCCAGGGCCGAACCGGCGTTGAAGCCGAACCAGCCGAACCACAGCAGACCGGCGCCGAGCACGACCAGCGGCAGGCTGTGCGGCTTCATGGGCTCCTTCGGCCAGCCGACGCGCTTGCCGAGCACGATCGCGAGAGCCAGACCAGCCGCACCGGCGTTGATGTGCACCGCGGTACCACCGGCGAAGTCGATCGCGAGGAGCTTGTTGGCGATCCAGCCACCGGGGTCGACGACGTTGCCGGCCGCGTCCTTGCCGTCGAAGTCGAACACCCAGTGCGCGACCGGGAAGTACACGACCGTGGCCCACAGGCCGGCGAACAGCAGCCACGGGCCGAACCGGGCGCGGTCCGCGATCGCACCGGAGATCAGCGCGACCGTGATGATCGCGAACATCGCCTGGAACGCCACGAACACCGTGCTCGGGATCTTGCCGGCCAGCGAGTCCGCGCCCAGCAGCCCGTCGAGACCGAAGAACTCGAACGGTTTGCCGAGCAGGCCCGCGCCGACGTCAGCGCCGAATGCCGTCGAGTACCCGAAGAGCACCCACAGGACACCGACAACGGCCATCGCGCCCAAGCTCATCATCATCATGTTGAGCACGCTCTTCGAACGGACCATGCCTCCGTAGAAGAAGGCAAGGCCCGGCGTCATCAGCAGCACCAAGGCGGCGCTGGTGAGCACCCAGGCGGTGTCCCCTGTATCCACTTCGACCTCCACTGCACGTCGGTTGCAGGGAGCATCGAGACGTCCTGTTTCACGCACTTACGTGGAACGTTTCGTGGAGGTGAACTGTCGACGTGGGCGTGTTACGTCCGCGTTTCGCGGGGTTCACGGTCACGATTCGGCCACCTCACGGCGCCGGTCTGGTTACCGAGGGCGCACGCGCTCCGACACGATGAAGGGAACCTTCCTCCACTTGTGGTGGAAGGTTCCCTTCATCGTTCAGAACGGGTCGGGTTTAGAACGGGCCGGCCGGAACCTTCGGCTTGGCCGACAGCACGCCCGCCTCAGCGGCAGGAGGCTCGACCGCGGCGCACTTGGTGCCGTTGCGCGGCAGCTTCAGCGACACCAGGTACTCGTTGTTGATCTTCAGGGTGCACTCGCTGCGGTCGTACACGCCGTGGCCCCAGCCTTCGTAGGTCACGAAGACGGTGGTGTCACGGGACTGCTTGTGCGCGTTGACGGCCCACTCGTAGACCGTCGCCGTGTCGTAGCGCGAGTTGGTGAGCAGGATCTTCGGTGCGTTCTTGATCTTCAGCGGACGCTGCGGGTTCGTGGCCTTCGGGAACCCGACGCAGCCCATCATGGCGCCGTGGCCGATCGACGAACCGCGAGAGTTCGGCGCGACGCGGTTCTCCATGGCGTTGAGCGCCTTGTACTCGCCGTACGAGCTGACGCGCAGGTTGTAGTCGTTGCAGAAGACACCCGCGAACGGGTTCTCGAACGTCTCACCCTCGGCGAACTTCGCGGCCACCGGCGCACCGGAGACGAGCGTCGCGACGTAGTCGGCGAACGGCTTGAAGGCCGGGCCGTAGCCCATGCCGACGATGTTCCCACCGAGGCGCTCGCCGGTGATGACGTTGCCGTTCTGGTCCTTCAGCTCACCGCGGTCGGCCTTGGCGAGCAGGTCCTTCCAGATCTTGCGCAGGTCCTTGCCGTAGAAGGGCGACGACGGCGTGCGGTCGCTCCACTTGACCCACTCGTTGAACATGTCCTCCGCGCCACGCGCCTCGGTCTCGAGGAACTTCCACGTGCCGAGGCTGTGGTCCATGTTGGAGTCGATGATCATGGCGCGGATGTTCTTGCCGTACCGCTCGGCGTAGTGCTGGCCCATGATCGTGCCGTAGGAGACACCGTAGTAGTTGATCTTCTTCTCACCCAGGGCACGACGGATCGCGTCGATGTCCTGAGCCACCTCCGCGGTCGAGGCGTGGTCGAAGATCGGGCCGGAGACCTTGCGGCAGTCCGCGCGCAGCTCCTTGTTGAACGCGACCAGCTGGTCGAACTCGGCCGCGTTCTTCGGGTACTCCGAAGGCTGCTTCTGCAGCACGTCACCCGAGCACTTGATCGGTTGGCTGCGCGCGACGCCACGCGGGTCGAACCCGATGACGTCGAACTTGTCGACGATCTCCTTGCTGAAGTAGCGGTCGGCGCCGAACGAGAAGTCGACGCCGGAGCCGCCGGGGCCACCGGGGTTGATGACCATCGAGCCGATTCTCGCGGCCGGGTCGTTCGCCTTGCGGCGGGACACGGCCAGCTTGAACTTCTCACCGTTCGGCTTGGCGTAGTCGATCGGCAGCTCGAGGAAGCCGCAGTCGATCGTCGGCACCTCCGCACACGGCTTCCAGTCGATCGCGCCGACCTCGTACTCCGGCTGCCCTTCCGGAGCCGCGAACGCGAGCGGTGACATGCCCAGTACCAATGCAGAACTCGCGAGCGCGACTCCGAAGGCGCGCGTCATCGGTTGCATGGATTTCCTCCCTAGATCCCAAGCACTGCGGGAGGGAACGCTTCCACCGATGGTGTGACGCAAACAACCAACCGAGGTTGGTAAAAGAATCAGCCTGTGGTCGTACAACCACTCTCAGCTAGTATTTTTGGCCCACATCACTCGTAGGTGTACTGGCGCATCACTCCTAAGAGTTGGCTCGACTGCCGCACACGTGGTGCCGTTGCGCGGCAGCTTCAGCGACACCAGGTACTCGTCGTTGATCTTCTTCGTGCAGTCGCTTCGGCGGTAGACGCCGTGGCCCCAGCCTTCGTAGGTGACGAAGACGGTGGCGTCACGGGCCTGACGGTGCACGTTGGACGCCCACTCGTAGCTCGTCGCCGGGTCGTACTTGGCGTTGGTCAGCAGGATCTTCGGCGCATTCTTGATCTTCAGCGGATGTGGGGGGTTCGTGGCCTTCGGGAGCCCGGCGCAGCCCGTCACGGCGAGGTTGGCGAACGGCGCGATGGGGGCGTTCGGCGCGAAGCGGTTCTCGACGTCGCTCAGGACCTGATACTCGGCGAAGGAGCCGAGCCGCAGGTTGTAGTCGTTGCAGACGAGGCCCTGGATCGGGTACTCGAACGTCTCACCCTCGGCGAACGCCTTGGCGGGCGCCGAGGTGCCCTGGACGAGCTTCACGACGAAGTCGGAGAACAGTTTCCACGCCGGGACGTGGCTGTAGTTCAGGAAACGGACACCGAGGATCTCAGGGAGGAGCACGGAGCCGGTCAGCGGGTCCTTCAGCTCGCCGCGGGCGGCCTTGGCGAGCAGGCCCTTCCAGATCCCCCGCAGGTCCTGACCGTGGAACGGCGAGGACGGCGTGCGGTCGTTCCACTTGATCCACTCGGTGAACACTTCCTCCCCGCCGCGCGCCTCGGTCTCGAGCAACTTCCAGGCGCCGAGGCTGCGGTCCATGTTGGAGTCGATGACCATGGCGCGGAGGTTGCGGCCGTACCGCTCCGCGTACTGCTGGCCCATGATCGTGCCGTACGAGACGCCGTAGTAGTTGATCTTCTTCTCGCCCAGTGCACGACGAATCGAATCGATGTCGTCCGCGGCGTCCCTCGACGAGGCGTGGTCGAAGATCGGGCCGGAGTGCTTGCGACAGTCCTCACCCAGCTGCCTGTTGTAGGCGACCAGCTGGTCGTACTCGGCCACGGTCTTCGGGCGGTTCGTGTGCGACCGCTGCACCGCCTCGACCGAGCACTTGATCGGCTGGCTGCGCGCGACACCACGCGGGTCGAACCCGATGACGTCGAACCTGTCCACGATCTCCTTGCTGAAGTACTGGTCTGCGGTGATCGCGAAGTCGACACCCGACGAGCCCGGTCCGCCGGGGTTGACGACCAGCGCACCGACCCGCTGGGACTGGTCGTTCGCCTTGCGGCGGGAGACGGCCAGCTGGAACTTCTCACCGTCCGGCCTGGCGTAGTCGATCGGCAGCGTCAAGAAGCCGCAGTCGACCGCCGGTGCCTCGGCGCACGGCTTCCAGTCGATCGCGCCGACCTGGTGCGCCGGAGCCGCGAACGCGAGCGGCGTCATGCCCAAGACCACTGTGGCACTCGCGAGCGCGGCCCCGAAGACGCGCGTCATCGGTCGCATGCATTTCCTCCCTGGATCCTGATCTTGCGGGAGGAAAACGCTTTCATCGACCGCGTTGCACCGGCAACCGACTGAGGTATGGCGAAAAATCCGACCGCGGTCGGACAACCGTTTTCAGCTACTGCTTTCAGCCCATGCCGACCGCAGGCGCGCTAGGCCGTCGCTCGTAGGAGTTCCGATCAGACGGAGCCTTGCCATCCCGCCGTCCGGGTAGATGTCCAGCCGCGCGTGTGTCACCTCTGGACTGTCCACGACGAACCGGTGTCGCGTGTCTGGCTGCAGCCGGGTGCGCGGCAGCACGTCGAACCACGCGTCGGGATCCTTGCGCTCGTCGCAGCCGCTGACCGACGCCCAGCCCGGCGCGTTGCCCTTGAAATGGCTCGTGTCGAGCTCGACCAACTGCACGACACCGGCTGCGGCGAGGCGGAGCGACACCCAGTCGTTGCCGTCGTCACGCCGGCGCGCGGTTTCCCAGCCCTCGCCCATGACCGTGGCCTGACCAGGTGCGATGAGGTTGTTGGGCGAGCTGTAGAACATGTTGCTGCAGCCCGTGACGACCGCGCCGTTCTCCAACGCGGCCAGGTCGATGCCCGGGATCAGGAGCCGTGGATCCGCGACCGGTTCGCCGTGCACGCGTAGCCGGGCGACGCCGCCGTCCGGGTCGATGGTGAGCCGTACGTGCGTGACGCGCCGTCCCTCGCGCACGTCGAAGTAGTGCTTGTCGTCGCCCTTCAGCGCCGACCGTTCGACCAGCGGGAACCACTCGGTGATCTCGTCGGCGGCCGGGTGGCCGTCGACCTGCGCGCCCTCGACCCAGCAGAACGGCGGGTAGTTGCCCTTGAAGAACGCCGTGTCAACGATGATCCCGCGCACGACGCCGGGCATGCCGAGCCGGATCACCGCCTGGTCGACACCGGCGTCACGACGGCGCCGGGTCTCCCAGCCGTCGTAGATCTGCCCTTTGTGGCCGAAGGTGTAGGTCTGGTAGACCGGCTCAGCTGGCTTGATCAGGTTCTCCCGCTCGGCGAACAGCTCGTCGTTCGCCCACACCACACCACCCCCGACCGCGCGCGAGGCGAGATCGGGCAGCCGGGTCCACTCCGTCATGCTTCTCCTCTACGTAGCAACCTGCCTTGCGTCTGGCCAACTTCCTTGCCACGCAACCACGTCTGGCGCACGACGCCGTGCAGTTCCCGACCGTGGTACGGCGTGACGGGGTTGCGGTGGTGCAGCGCGTTCTTGTCCACCACGAACGTCTGATCCGGCGCGAACACCACGAGGTCCGCGTCCCTGCCGACCTCGATGGCGCCCTTGGTCTCCAGCCCGACCTGGCGGGCCGGGTGCGTCGCCATCCAGCGGACGACGTCTGTGAGGTGGAAGCCGCGTTGCCGCGCCCCCGTCCACACCGCGGGCAGGCCGAGCTGCAGCGACGCGATGCCGCCCCACGCCGTGGCGAAGTCGCCTTCCTTCAGCTCGACCGTGCTCGGCGAGTGGTCGCTCACGACGAGGTCGATCACGCCGTCGCGCAGGCCCTGCCAGAGCGCCTCGCGGTTGGCCTCCTCGCGGATCGGCGGGCAGCACTTGAACTCCGTCTGCCCGTCGTGGATCTCCTCCGCCGTGAACGTGAGGTAATGCGGGCAGGTCTCTGCGGTCACCGGCAGCCGGTCGCGGTGCGCCCCTTCGAGGATGTGCAACGCGTCCGACGACGAGAGGTGCAGGATGTGCGTCCGTGCGCCGGTCTTGCGGGTCAGCTCCACGACGTCGGTGATCGCCTTGTTCTCGGCCTCGCGCGGCCTCGACGCCAGGAATCCGGCGTAGTCGGGCTCCGAATCGCGCACTGTGTGCGCGTCCTCGGCGTGCACGATCGTCAACGCGTCGAGCGTCGCCAACTCTCGTAGCGCGACTTCGAGCTCGGCGGTGGTGACGGCCGGGAACTCGTCCACGCCCGAGTGCAGCAGGAAGCACTTGAAGCCGAAGACGCCGGCCTCGTGCAGCGGCTTCAGGTCGGCCAGGTTGCCGGGGACGATGCCGCCCCAGAACCCGACGTCCACCGACACGTTCGCGGCGGCCTTGCGCTTGATCTCCAGCGCGGCCAGCTCCACGGTCGGCGGGATGCTGTTCAACGGCATGTCGATGATCGTCGTGACGCCACCGGCCGCGGCCGCGCGCGTGGCGGTCTCGAAGCCCTCCCACTCGGTGCGGCCGGGATCGTTGACGTGCACGTGGGTGTCGACCAGACCGGGTAGCAGCACCTCGTCGTCGGCGAGGTGCACGACGTTCGGCGAGTCGATGTGCGGCTCGACAGCGACGATCCTGCCGTCGACCACACCGACGTCGCACGCGATCTCGCCCTGGGGGGTGATGACCCTGCGGGCGCGGAAGACCAGGTCCATGCCGCTCACTCTGACACCCAGTGGCGGGCGATGCGACCGCCGAGCTCGGTGAGGAGCGACTCAGCCTGGGCCATGCACCTCGTGATGTCCGGTTCGACGTCCAACAGCGCGTAGACGGCCTTCAGTCCCAGGTCGCCTGGCTCGACCGAGCACTGGCCGGCCACGGCGACCACCGGCACGTCACCCGAGGCCTTGACCACGCCGAACGGCGCCTTGCCGTGCCGCGTCTGGGCGTCCAGCGACCCTTCTCCGGTGATCACCAACGACGCGTCCGCGACCGCCTCGGCGAACCCGGCCAGCTCCAGCACCACCTCGATGCCCGGCCGGAACCGCGCGCCGAGCACCGCGAGCGCGGCGAACCCGATACCGCCTGCCGCACCTGCTCCTGGCCGTCCAGCATGGTCCAGCCCGATCCGCTGGGCGAACGCCTCGAGCCGGACTTCGAGGATCTCGACCTGATCGGGTGAGGCGCCCTTCTGCGGCCCGTAGACCGCCGCAGCGCCAGTGGGCCCGAGTAGCGGGTTGTCCACGTCCGAGGCCAGCACCAGGTCGATGCCGTCGAACGACGCCTTGCCCAGCGCCTCCAGCATCCCCGCGCCGCCGTCCGTGCACGCGCTGCCGCCCAGCCCGAGCACGATGGTGGTGCAGCCGACGTCGAGCGCGGCTTTCAGCAGCTCACCGACGCCGTGACTGGTCGCGTCGAGCGGCGCCGGCTCGTCGAGCAACGTGAGCCCGGCCGCCGACGCCACCTCGACCACGGCGGTCGTGCCGCGGACCGCGAAGGACGCTGGCACCGGCTTGCCGACCGGGCCGGTGACCCAGCGCCCCACCTTCACGAACCCGGCGGCGACGGCGGCGTCGACGGTGCCGTCGCCGCCGTCCGCCACCGGGAGGAGGCGCACGGCCACGTCCGGGACCGCCTCCCGCAGGCCGCGCGCGACTGCGGCGGCGACCTGCGGGGCGGTGAGCGATCCCTTGAACTTGTCCGGCGCTACGACGATCACGGGATGGGCTCGTATTCCCGCATGGCCGCGATGGACGTGCCGTTCGCGGTGTTGCCCTCGCGCTCGATCATGATCTCGACGAGCACCGGCCGTTGCGTGCGATCGGCTTCCTTGCGCGCCCACTCTAGCGAGCTGCGGATCTCGCCCGGATCAGCCACCCGGATGCCCGAGCACCCGTAGGCCTCCATGATCTTGACGTTGTCCGAGCCCGTGGTGTCGTAGTGGATGTCGACCTCGTACTTCATGTCGTAGCCACCGTGGTCCTCCGCCATCCGGATCAGGCCGAGGTACTCGTTGTTCAGCATGATCAGCACGAACGGCACGTCGTACTGGGCACCGACCGCGAGCTCCTCCACCAGGAACTGGAAGGAGTAGTCGCCGACGATGCCGACGACCTCGGCATCCGGTCGCGCCTTCTTGACCCCGATGGCCGCCGGGATCTCCCAGCCGAGCGGGCCGGCCTGACCGCAGACCTGGTAGTGCCGCGGCTGGTGCGCCTTCTGGTGCTGGCCGGACCAGATCTGGTAGAGCCCGATCGCCGTGACGAAGTAGGTGTCCGGGCCGTAGAACTCGTTGATCTCCTTGAACACCCGCGGCGCCTTGACCGGCACGGTGTCGAAGTCCTCGCGCCGCAACAGGGTCCGCTTGAGCTCCTGGCAGCGGTCGACCCACCCGCCGGCCGCCCGCGGGCCGTGCTGCTTCGCCTTTGCCAGCAGGGCCTGCAGGAACAGCTTGGTGTCCGCGACGATCCCGAGGTCAGGCCCGAAGACCTTGCCGATCTGCGTGGGCTCGACGTCGACGTGGATGAACTTGCGGTCGCCGCGATAGGTGGCGAGGTCGCCGGTGTGCCGGTCGCCGAACCGTGCGCCCAGAGCCAGCACCAGGTCCGACTCGAGGAACGACGCGTTGCCGTAGCGCTGTGACGTCTGGATGCCGGTCATGCCCGCGTAGAGCGGGTGGTCCTCGTCGATCGCGCCCTTGCCCATCAACGTGGCCTGGATCGGGACCTGCAGGAACTCGGCCAGGTCCAGCAGTTCGGCGGACGCCTCGCCGAGGATGACACCGCCACCGGCGAGCAGCAGTGGCCGTTCGGCGGCCAGCAGCATCTCCAGCGCGCGTTCGACGCGTGCGTCACTCGGAGCGCTTTTCGGCACCGGCAACGGCTCGTCGATCGAGGAGTCCCACTCGATCTCCTGCTTCTGCACGTCGATCGGCAGGTCGATCAGCACCGGGCCCGGCCGACCGGAGCGGGCGATCCGGAACGCCTCGCGGAAGATCCACGGCATCTGCGCGGCTTCCTTGACCTGCACCGCCCACTTCGTGACGGGCGCGGCGATCGAGACGATGTCGACGGCCTGGAACGCCTCCTGGTGCAGCTTCGACACGGCGGCCTGGCCGGTGATGCAGAGGATCGGCACGGAGTCGGCCTGCGCGGTGTACAGGCCGGTGATCATGTTCGTGCCGGCCGGACCGGACGTGCCGATCGCAACGCCGACGTTGCCGGTCGTGCGCGACCAGCCGTCGGCCATGTGCGTGGCGCCTTCTTCGTGGCGCACGATGAGGTGCTCGATGGAGCCGTCCTGCTCCATCGCCTTGTACAGCGGCAGGATCGCGGCACCGGGACAGCCGAACACGGTGTCGATGCCCTCGGACTTCAGGACCTCGACGACCGCCTGCATGACGGGGATCTTCGGCATGTGTCAGGCCCTTCCCGCGAAGTTCTCGATGACCTTGAGCAGCGCGGAGTGGTCGAGCGACCCGTAACCCTGCGCGCGTGCCGCCGCGACCAGTGCGGCGATCTGGTTGGTGACCGGCAGCGCGACGTCGGCGGCGCGTGCCGCGTCCAGTGCGATGCCCATGTCCTTGTGGTGCAGGTCGATCCGGAAGCCGGGCTGGAACTCGCGCGCGATCATGGTTTCGCGTTTCAAGTCCAAGATCCGGTTCGCCGCGAGACCGCCCGCGAGCACGTCGAGGCCCGCCTTCGGGTCGACGCCGGACGCCTCCAGCAGCACGATCGCCTCGGCGACCAGGGCGTAGATGCCGCCGACCATCAGCTGGTTCGCGGCCTTCACGACCTGGCCCGCGCCGTGCGGTCCGACGTGGACGATCGTCTTGCCGACGATCTCCAGGAACGGCCGTGCCGCGGCGAAGTCGGCCTCGTTGCCGCCGACCATGATGCTGAGAGACGCCTGGACCGCGCCGGTCTGGCCGCCGCTGACGGGCGCGTCGAGCACCCGGACGTTGGTGAGCTTGCGCGCGATCTCGATCGACGTGGACGGGCGGATCGTGCTCATGTCGATCAGCAGCGTGCCGTCGTCGAAGGTGACCTCGTTGATGACGGCCTCGACCTGCGGGTGGTTCGGCAGCATCGTGATGACGACCTCGGCGCCGCTCACGGCCTCCTGGGCGGTCGCGGCGGCCTTGCCACCGTCCGCGATCAGCTTTTCCAGGGAGGCGGAGCTGAGGTCGAAGCCCGTCACGTCGTGCCCGGCGGCTACGAGGTGGGCCGCCATCGGCGAGCCCATGATGCCGAGTCCGATGAAAGCAACAGTGGATCCCTTTGGGCGGGTCATGCGTGGTCCCTCCAAGCGAAGGAGTGGGTGACGGGCTTGTACTCGGCGCCGACGAAGCCCGTGTAGCCGTTGGCGCGGAGCTTGGCGAGGTGCCCGAAGAGGTCGAGCTCACCGGTGCCGGGCTCACCGCGTCCGGGAGCGTCGGCGATCTGCACGTGACCGATGCGGTCGACGTGGTCGGCGAGGGTGTCGAGGTCGTCGCCGTTCGTGGCGAGGTGGTAGAGGTCGGCGAGCAGCTTCACGTTGCCGCGGTCGATCTCGTCGATGACGTCGAACGCCTGTTGGGCGGTCTTGATCGGGTACTCGGGCGCGCCGCTGAGCGGTTCGACGACGATCTGCGCGCCTGCTTCGGCGGCGACGTCGGCGGCGAAGCGGTAGTTCGAGATGGTCTGCGCGGTGGTCTCGAAGTTGCCGTGCAGGGCGTTGAGCGTGCGGCAGCCGAGCCGGGCCGCGATGGCGACGGTGACCTCGACGTTCGTCCGGAACTCCGATTCCCGGCCCGGCCAGCTCGCCAGTCCGCGGTCACCGGCCGGCATGTCGCCCGCGAAGAAGTTGAGGCCGACCAGGCGCACGCCGGCGTCCTCGATGGCGCTCTCGAACGCCTCGATCTCGCGCGTCTCGGGTACGGCGTCCGCGAACGGCCACCAGATCTCGACCGCGTCGAACCCGGCGGCCCGTGCTGCTGCCGGCCGGTCCAGCAACGGCAGCTCGGTGAACAACATCGAGAGGTTTACGTCGTACATAGGTGGCGGGTCCTTCCACATTGCGGAAGTTGAATTTCGCTCTACGGAGACACTAGACATCTCACTTGGCTGCGGTCAAGAATGTGGAAGTTAGTTTCCGCGATACAGAAACTTGGAGAGCCGTGGACAGCTTCAACAGCGCCCCGGAGGACGAACTGCGGCCTCTGCTCACCGAGTGCCTCGCGGTACCCCGCTGGGTCGACGCGATAGCGGCGGGCAGGCCGTACGCGTCGATGGATGCACTCCTCGCAGCTTCTTCCGTTGCTGCACAAGGACTTTCCGACGAGGAGGTGCTCGGCGCCATCGCCGGGCACCCGCGCATCGGCGAACGACAGAAGACAGGTGGGGTGTCGGCGAGGTGGTCGCGGTCCGAACAGTCCGGTGTGGACAGCAGCCAGGCTGATCGCCTGGCGGCTGCGAACGCCGCGTACGAGGATCGGTTCGGGCACATCTACCTGGTGTGCGCGACCGGCCTGAGCGGTGCGGAGATGCTCGACAACCTGTCCGCGCGGATGGACAACCCGCCGGATGTGGAGCTCCGCGTCGTCAACGACGAACTCGCGAAGATCGCCGCCTTGCGGCTGCAGAAGCTGATCGGGAGCTGAACAACATGGCCATCGTCCTGGGCCCGAACCAGTACGGAAAGGCGGAGAACCGCCTCGTCACGGTGTCGCGCAACGGTTCCGTGCACACGATCAAGGACCTGACGGTCAGCACGTCGCTGCGTGGCGACCTCGCGGACACCCACCTGACCGGCGACAACGCCAAGGTGCTCGCGACGGACACGCAGAAGAACACGGTCTACGCCTTCGCCAAGGAGGCGCCGGTCGGTGAGATCGAGGACTTCGCGCTGCGTCTGGGCCGGCACTTCGTCTCGACGCAGGAGGCCATCACGGGCGCTCGGGTGTTGATCGACGAGCACGCGTGGGAGCGCATCGACGGTCACGACCACGCGTTCGTGCACGGGTCGGACGAGAAGCGCACCACGGCCGTCACAATCGAGGGCTCGCAGGCCTGGGTCGTGTCGGGCGTGCGCGACCTGGTGGTGCTGAAGTCGACCGGGTCGGAGTTCCACGGCTATCCGAAGGACCCGTACACGACCTTGAAGGAGACGAACGACCGAATCCTGGCGACGTCGGTGACCGCGCGCTGGCGTTACGTGGGCACCGACGTCGACTGGGCGAAGTCGTTCACCGAGATCCGGTCGATCATGCTGAAGACGTTCGCGGACAAGCACTCGCTGTCGCTGCAGCAGACGCTGTACGCGATGGGCGAGGCTGTCTTGAACGCGCGTCCCGAGGTCGCCGAGGTACGGCTCTCCATGCCGAACAAGCACCACTTCCTGGTGGACCTCAGCGCGTTCGACCTCGAGAACAACAACGAGGTCTTCTACGCCGCCGACCGCCCGTACGGCCTCATCGAGGGTTCCGTGCTGCGCGACGACGCGCCCGACGCGGGTCTTGCCTGGAGTACTTTGCCAGCCTTCTGAACACCACGGGGTTCAACAGCGCGGCAGGCGAGTCGACCAGGTGCACGACGCGCACGAACCGCCGGAACATGTCCTGGTCGTGCACCAACGACACCTGCCACTTCTTCATGTACCAGCCGAACGCGCGCATGACCGGCCCAGGCTCGTGGGTGCTGTCCAGCCAACCCTGATCGGCGTTGCTGGACAGCGCCCACGGTCCCTGAGCCGTCTTCGCGACCTTGCGCTGGAACTCCTGACACCCCTTGGCGCTGAAGTCGTGGTGCTGCCGGAACAACAGCGCCTCCAGTGCAGCCACCGTCATCCCCTGCCCGTACACGGGGTTGAACACGCACACCGTGTCGCCGACCGCCACGAGCCCAGCCGGCCACTTCTGCACCTGCTCGAACGCGTAACGCCGACTGGCCGTCCGCGCGAACAGGTACACGGGCGTGACCGGTTCGGCATCCGCGAGCAGCTCGGCGATGGGCCCGCGCAACGAGTCCAGAAACCCCTGGAACCCCTCGGGATCCCGCGGCGGGTGATCACCACCGGCCCCCTGCGCCGTGACCATCAACCGCTCGCCCTCGATGCGCATGACGATGCCGCCGCGCGACGTGTCGGGTGACGCCAGCGACTCGGCGACCACCACCGGAAACTCCTCCGGCGCCGTGTAGATCCTGGTCGCGTACCCGGTCCGCGAGTCGACCTCGCTCGGCTCCGGCACCTCGATCCCCGCCGCGGCCAGCCAGGCCGGCAGCTTGGACGACCGCCCGGACGCATCGACCACGAGATCGGCGTCAACTCGGCCGTTCCTGGTGAGCACACCGTCCACAGTGGAGCCGTCGAACGACAGCCCGGTGACATGCGTGTCGTCCACGATCTTCGCAGTGACCCGGCGGCGGATGTGCGTCTCCAGCAACGGCCGGCTCACCACGAGCAGCGGCAGACCGGTCGTGGTCGAGGCCACCCACCCCAGCGGGTTGAGGATGCGCATCTCCCCCGCGTCCATCAGGTGCGCGCCGGCCTGCACGAGCTCGTCGTACAGGCCGGGAAACAGCCCCTCCATGATCTCGCCGCCGCGCACGAGCAACCCGTGCACATGTCTGCCCTGCGGCACACCAGCCCGACATTCAGGCTGGTCAGACAACTTGTCGCGTTCCAGGACCACCACGTCGTCGTACGTCTCGCCGAGCACGCGAGCCGCCAACAAGCCGGCGATTCCCCCACCGATCACCACGGCCTTCATGGCTCCATTGAACCAGCGCTCAGCTGAGAGTCAGCGGTTTTCGGTCCCGCGCAACGACATCTGCTGGTCGCGCCACGAGTGGAAGAGATCCGCCTCGCTGTACCAGTCCACACCCGTCGGCCGTTCGCCGGTCGTCATGAACTCGATCAGCAGCTGCTTGTACAGGTCGAGTGGAACACCGACGCCGGGCGGGAAGTCGGTGTACTTCTCGTTGACGTACGGCGCTTCCTCCGAGCCCTTCGGCCAGCCCATGAAGATGTTGTCGACGTAGTACATGTAGCCCCACGCGCCGCGCACGGCGAGCACCACGTTGTGGTCCGGGTCGCCCTCGGCGGTGAGGGGCCTGCCGAAGTGGTCGAGCGATCCGTCGTTGCACTCCGGCCTGCCGAGCAGGCCGATCAACGTGTCCACATCCGCCTCACACGCGACGACCTGGTACTTGTGCTCCGCCACGTCGAGGTCGGGTAGCCCGGTCCAGAGACCAGCGCGCATGCTCATGCGAGCCACCCTGCACCCATTGCAGGGAACATTCGACACCCATTGACAGAACCACACGAACGGGTGATGACCCGGTCAGCCTGATCGGGTGGCGAGGCCCCTCAGTGCTGACTCGTCCAGACCTGTTGCGACCTGCACTTCCACCGGATCGAGCGCACCGCAGTCCACCGCACGGAGGAAGAAGGAAGAAAGCGCCTGAGCCGTCGCCGGTTCGTCCAGAACGCCTCCTGAGACGCGCTGCACATAGGACTTCAACCGTGCCGCATCGGCTTCCAAACCCTCGCGGTAGAAGGCGTAAACGGCCGCATAACGTGTCACCAATTGTGCCGGGTGCAAATCCCAACCCTGGTAGAAACCGTGCTCCAGTGATCGCCGGGTGAGCCGGTAGTGCGTGTCCCAGCCGTGCTGCTTCTGGTCGCCGACGGGGAGCACGTTGGTGGAGCCGTCGGACAGCCGCACCCCGGTTCCAGCAGCGCAAACCTGCATGACGTGGCGCGCGAAGTCGCACGCGCCATGTGCCAGGTGTTGTTGCGCCGCGGACAGCCCGCAGCCCGCCGTGTAGTCGTAGGTCCCGAAGTGCAGACCTGTCACGCGACCTCTGCCCGCCTCGATGAACCGCGGGATCGCGAGCCGTCCCTCGTGGTCCACAATGGACTGAGTGGTCTCGACCTGGATCTCGAACTTCAGTTCCTTGCCGAAGAGGTCCAGCACCTCGCCGAACACCTCGACCTGGTCGACTGATGTCACCTTCGGGAAGGTGATCACCAAACCTGGCGGAACCTCTCCCAGAGCTGTCAGGAAGATGTCCAGTGTGCGCAGTCCGCGCTCGCGCAACGCCTTGGTGTCGAACGACTTGATCCGCAGCCCGAACGACGGCGGCGCGGTGCCCTCCTCCAGCCAGCGGGACACGAGGTGCGCCGTGCTCTCGGCGTCCATGTCCTCGACGTCGTCCTCGGGCGCGCCGTAGCCGTCCTCGAAGTCGATCCGCAGGTCCTCGATCGGCTCCCTGGCGAGCTTGGCGCGCACGCGGTCGAGCACGCCGTCCGGCAGTTCCGGGAGCAACTGGGGCTCGATCGACTCCAGAGCTTCGCGGCCCCAGTCGGCGATCGTGGTCGCGATGATGCGCCCGGCGGGCACGTAGCACGTGTGCACGGGCTGACGGCCCGCCGGCCAGCTGCGTTCCACAGTGGACAGTCGCGCGGTCACCCGCGCGACGTCCTCGGGCGACAGCGACGTCTCGTACATCAGATGCGCTCGTACGCCGGCAGCGTCAGGAAGTCGACGAAGTCCTCGGACAACGCGACCTGTTCGAACAGCTCGACGGCGGCCGCGACGTGCGGACCCTCGAGCTCCTTGCCGACGCGTGCCAGGACTTCCCGGACGGCGTCGGCGGTGACCTGCGTGCCGTCGTCGAGCACGACCTTGTTGTTGATCCACTGCCAGATCTGCGACCGCGAGATCTCCGCCGTGGCCGCGTCCTCCATCAGGTTGTGGATCGCCGCCGCGCCGTTGCCGCCCAGCCACGACGCGATGTACCGCACGCCGACGTCCACGGCGCTCTCCAGCCCCGCCCGCGTCGCCGCACCGCCCGCGGACTTGAAGTCCAGCAGCTGCTCGGCCGTGACGCTGACCTCGGGCCGCTGCTTGTCGATCTGGTTCGGCCGGTCGCCGAGCACGCCGTCGAAGATCTCGCGGCAGATCGGCACCAGGTCCGGGTGCGCGACCCACGACCCGTCGAACCCGTCGGTCGCCTCGCGCGTCTTGTCCTCACGAACCTTGCGCAGCGCGTTCTCCGTGACCTCCGGATCGCGCCGGTTCGGGATGAACGCCGCCATGCCACCCATGGCGAACGCCCCGCGCTTGTGGCACGTCTTTACCAGAAGCTCGGTGTACGCGCGCATGAACGGCGCCGTCATCGTCACGCTGTTGCGGTCCGGCAGCACGTAGTCCGCACCGGCGTCCCGGAAGTACTTGATGACGCTGAACAAGTAGTCCCAGCGCCCGGCGTTGAGCCCCGACGCGTGGTCGCGCAGCTCGTAGAGGATCTCCTCCATCTGGAACGCGGCAGGGATCGTCTCGATGAGCACCGTCGCGCGGATCGTGCCGTACGGGATGCCCTTCAGCTTCTGCGCCGTGGTGAACACGTCGTTCCACAGCCGCGCTTCGAGGTGCGACTCCATCTTCGGCAGGTAGTAGTAGGGCCTGCCCAGCTCCGCGTTGTGGAAGAAGTGCAGTCCGAAGTCGACCAGCGCGCCGACTGCGTTCCTGCCACCGAACTGGAGGTTGCGCTCGTCGAGGTGCCACCCGCGCGGCCGCACCACGATCGTCGGGTACGGGCCGCCCTTGAGCTTGTACTCCTTGCCCTCCGGCGAGGTGTACTCGATCGTCTCGCGCGCCGCCTCGTACAGGTTCACCTGTCCCTGCACGACGTTGTCCCAGTGCGGCGTGTTCGCGTCCTCGAGGTCCGCCAGCCACACCTTGGCGCCGGAGTTGAGCGCGTTGATCGTCATCTTGCGCTCGGTGGGCCCGGTGATCTCGACGCGCCGGTCCCGGAGTGCCTCGGGCGCTTGCGCCACCCGCCACTCGCCGTCGCGGATGTCCTGGGTCTCGGGCAGGAACCCGAGAGGGCGCCGCTCCTTGCGCAGGGCGAGCAGCTCGTCCCGGCGCGCGGCGTGCGCCTCGTGCAGCTTCGCGACGAACTCAAGAGCCTCTTGGGTGAGGACCTGCACCTGGATCCACCTCTCTCGGTTTTGCTGTGTGGACTATAGTTTTTGCATTGCGGAACTGCAATGAGAGGAGCCGCACGTGTCCACTGGTGGCGTGCAGTCCCTGCAGAGAGCCTTCGACCTGCTCGAACGCCTGGCCGACGCGGGAGGAGAGGCCTCGCTCTCGGAGCTCGCGACGACCTCCGGCCTGCCCCTGCCCACGATCCACCGGCTCATCCGCACCCTTGTCACGCTGGGGTATGTGCGGCAGAACAGCAACCGGCGGTACACCCTCGGGTCGCGGCTGATCCGCCTCGGCGAGACGGCTTCCCGGCAGTACGGGACGTGGGCCCGCCCGTTCCTGTCGCAGTTGGTTGACTCGGTGGAGGAGACCGCAAACCTCGCCGTGCTGGACGGCGACGAGGTCGTGTACGTCGCGCAGGTGCCGTCGAAGCACTCGATGCGGATGTTCACCGAGGTGGGCCGCCGCCTGCTCCCCCACGGCACGGGCGTGGGCAAGGCGATGCTCTCCCAGCTGCCGCGCGAGGAGGTCCGGCAGCTCCTGGAGCGCACCGGCCTGCCCGCCTACACGCCGAACACGATCACGGACGTTGGCGGGCTGCTCGACGAGCTGGACGAGATCGCCGAGCGGGGGTACGCGCTGGACGAGTCCGAACAGGAGCTCGGCGTCCGGTGCATCGCGGTGCCGGTGATCGGCGGGCCGACGCTCGCCGCCGTGTCGGTGTCGGGACCGGAGGGGCGACTCACGAAGGAAGCGGTGTCACGGATCCTGCCGGAAGTGCTGGCCGTGGCGAAGAGGCTCGCCGACCGGGCAAGCTGACGCAGGGGTACCCCTCGAAAACTGCACTGCTGTCCGAAAGTTGGACTGGGGTGTGAAGGCCAGGTGGTCCGCACTGCGCGCGCCCAGCTCCGCACCAGCGTCGGCGACGGCACCTCATACCTGGATCACCAGTCCGACTTCCGGGGAGCAGTGCAGACCTTCGGGTCCCCCGCGACCCAACGTACTCACCAGGTCCGACAAGATCAGCCGAGCGGCGCGTCCTTCAGACCGGGCCGTCGCGGAGCAGGCCGCGCACCTGGTCCAGCGTGTCGCCCGGCGAGACGTCGGTCAGCCACCAGGTGGCGCCCGCCGCGGCGTACGGCGCCGGGTCGGTGCCGGTCGGGAGGGCGACGGCGATGTCGTAGGGCGCCGTCGGATCGTCGCGGAGTTCGGCGATGGTGGCAGCGATCTCGGCGACCTGGTCCGGGTGTTCGAGGTTGACCGGGAAGAACCCGTCGTGCCGGGCCGCTCGCTGCATCGGCTTGCGGTTTCCCGGGAATCCCGCGACCCACACCGGCACGCCGGGGCGTTGGACCGGCCGGGGCAGGAACTCGACGTCGTCGACGGTGTAGTGCTCGCCGTGGTGGTGGACCGGTTCGCCGGACCACGCGGCGGTGAGGATCTCCAGGGACTCGTCGAGCATCCGGCCTCGTTGCCGATCGTCGAGCGACTCGCCGGTCTTCGACAGCTCGTTGCCGAACCGGTCGCTGCCCAGACCGACGCCGAGGGTGAGCCGCCCACCGCTGAGCCGGTCCAGCGTCGTGGTCTCCCTGGCCACCTTGGCCGGCCGCCGCCGGGCGAGCGGCGTGATCATCGGGCCGATCCGCAGGTGTTCGGTGGCGCAGGCGACCGCGGTCAGGGTGATCCACGGGTCGGCGACCTCCCGGACCGGTGCCTGCCAGCGCAGGTGGTCCCACACGAACAACCCGTGCCAGCCCGCCTCTTCCGCTTCTACCGCCAGCCGCGCGACGACCGCGGGTTCGGCGAGCTCGTCGAAGATCGGCAGCCAGAGCGCCGAACGCATCTTGGTCATGACAACGCCTTCCGAGCGACGAAGAGCGCGATCCCACCGATCGCGCAGGCTGATCCGAGCACGGCCGGTCCGCCCAGCTCGAGCAACGCGGTTCCGGCCAGCGGGCCGAGCACCGCACCGACGCTCCAGGTGGTCGAGGCGAGACCCATGTACCTGCTGCGCAGCTCGGCCGGCGCGAGGTCGGCGAAGGTGTCGCCGAACCTGACCGCGATACCGATCTGGCCGAGGGTCCAGATCAGGACCGATGCGGCGAAGGCGGCGCTGCCGTGGCTCACGGCACCAAGCGCGGCGCCGGCGCCGACCAGCAGCATCGAGACCGCCGACACCGCGCTGCCACTGCGCCCGGCGAGCAGCCGCACCGCCACCGGCTGGAGGGCCACGATGGCGATCCCGTTCAACGCCAGCACTGCGCCGTAGGTTGCGGGACCAAGACCATCGGCCGTCATCAGCAGCGGCAACGTCGTGAACGTCTGCAGGAACAACGTGAAGTAGCCGACGTGCACCGCCATCATCGCGATCATCCGCCGGTCCCGGAGCACGTGCGGCAACAGCGCCTGCCGGGTCCGCGTTGATCCCGCCGGACGGGTTTCCGGCACCTGACGCCAGACGATCAGCGCCGCGACCAGCGAGGCCAGCACGTTGATCCAGAACAGCAGCCCGTAGCCGTGCCTGGCCAGGATCCCGGCAGCCACCGTGGCGACGGAGAAGCCGAGGTTGGCCGCCCAGTAGAGCAACCCGAACGCGCGGATCCGTTGCTGCGCGGGCAGATCGGCCACCGCGGCCGATCCCGCCGGGCGGTGCAGCTCGACGGTCAGCCCGACGGCGACGGCGGCCACCCAGATCTCGGGCATCGAGTCCGCCGAGCCGAGTGCGGCGAGCGCCACCGCGGCTCCCACGAACCCCACGAGCATCGTGTTGCGCCGGCCGATCCGGTCTCCCAGCCAGCCACCGAGCAACTGGGAGCCGATGTCGCCCACGCCGACAGCCGCGACCACCGCGCCCGCGGTCGTGGGCGAGAGGTGCTGCGCCTGTGTCAGGTAGAGCACCAGGAACGACCGCACCACACCACCGGCCCTGCCGACGAAGTGCGTGGCCGCCAGTGCCCAGACCAGGTCGGGCAACCCCAGGTCCGGGCGGCTCGGGCGAATCTTCATCGAGGTCGTCATGGCAATCACGCTAGGTCCGCAAGTGCATCACGAAAAGCGATGACTTCCGATGGACTCAATCGCCATCACTTATGCTCGATCACATGGCGGACGTCGAACTGCGACACCTGCGGGCCATGGTCGTGATCGCCGAGGAAGGAACGTTCGGCCAGGCGGCGGCCCGGCTCGGCTACACCCAGTCGTCGGTGAGCCAGCAGATCGCCGCGCTGGAGAAGACCGTCGGCGGCCCGGTGTTCGACCGGCCCGGCGGGCCGAAACCCGTCCGGATCACGCCTCTGGGCGAGGTGGTCCTGGCCCACGGTCGCGAGCTGCTGCAGAGGGCGGAGGCGCTGACCGACGCCGTCGACCGCTTCCTGGCGGGCAACGGCCGGATCGACATCGGCACCTTCCAGGGCGTGACCACCCTGATCCTGCCGGTCGTCATCCGCCGGCTGCTGGAAGAACATCCCGGCTGCGACATCAGGCTGTCCGACGTGAACGCGGAGGAGCCTCGGCTCAGGGATCTCGACCTGCTGTTCCACGACGGCCCGGTCGAAGGCGACGTCGAGCAGGTGAAGCTCTTCGACGAGCAGTACCTGCTGGTGACGGGCGCGGGCACGGTCCCGGCCGGCCCGGTGCGGACGAAGCTGCTCGACGACGCTCCGATGGTCGCCTGGCCGCCCACCTACTACCAGCGCTGGCTGGAGCGGACACTCGCGCAAGCCGGCGCGCAGCCGCGGTTCGTGTTCCGCACCACGGGCCACGAGACCATCCTGTCGATGGTGCGGGCAGGCATCGGCTGGGCGGTGTTGCCGTGGCTCGCCCTGCACGCACACGACGCCTGGTCCGACGATCGGCTCAGCATCCACCCGCTGAAGCCGGCGCCCACTCGCGAGCTGTCGCTGTACTGGCCCGCCGGCCGCACCGAGTCCCCGCTCGCGCTCCGGACGCGGGAGATCGCCGTCGAGGTCGCGCGCGACCTCGCCGAGCGGATGTAGGTCAGCCGAGCAGCGCGTCCACGAAGGCGCCCGGCTCGAACGGCGCCAGGTGGTCGGCACCCTCGCCGAGACCGACCAGCTTCACCGGCACGCCCAGCTCGCGCTGCACCTGGAACACGATGCCGCCCTTCGCCGTGCCGTCCAGCTTGGTCAGCACGATGCCGGTGATGTCGACCTGCTCGGCGAACACCCGCGCCTGCGTGAGCCCGTTCTGACCCGTCGTCGCGTCCAGCACCAGCAGCACCTCGTCCACCACGGCCTGCTTCTCGACCACGCGCTTCACCTTGCCGAGCTCGTCCATCAAGCCGACCTTGGTGTGCAGCCGCCCGGCCGTGTCGATCAGCACCGTGTCGACCCCGGCGTCCATGCCGCGCTTGACCGCGTCGAACGCCACCGAAGCCGGGTCGCCGCCCTCGGGACCGCGCACCGTCTCCGCACCGACCCGCTTGCCCCAGGTCTCCAACTGGTCGGCAGCAGCAGCACGGAACGTGTCAGCAGCACCCAGCAGCACGGTGCGCCCGTCCGCCACGAGCACACGTGCGAGCTTGCCGGTGGTGGTGGTCTTGCCGACGCCGTTGACGCCGACGACGAGCAGCACGGCGGGCTTGCCGGAGTGCGGCAGCGCCTTCAGCGAGCGGTCCATCGAGGGGTGCAGCGCGTCGACCAGGACCGAACGCAGCAACGCCTGGGCCTCGGCCTCGGTACGGACCGCGGAGCCGGCGATCTTCGTCCGCAGCGTGTCGACGATCTCGGTGGTCGTGGCCGCGCCCAGGTCGGCGATCAGCAGCGTGTCCTCGACGTCCTGCCACGAGTCCTCGTCCAGGTCGCCCGCGCCCAGCAGACCCAGCAACGAGGAGCCGAACGCGTTGCGCGACTTCGAGAGCTTGCCGCGCAGCCGTTCGAGACGACCGGCCGTGGGCTCGATCTCCTCGACCTCTGAGGCTTCCTCCGGCAGGTCGACCTCGACGAAGCCGCGCTTCACCGAGTCGCGCGGCACGGAGGCGTCGTCGCCCACGCCCGGCTGGCCGTCGACCTCGGTCCGTTCGGCCACCGGGTGTTCGACCGGCGCGGTGTCCGCCTCGGCCGCGGTGACCGCCTCCGCTTCGGTGGCGTCGGGCGCGGCCGGCGCCAGCGAGATACCGGACGAAGCCTGGTAGCCGCCGGGCTTCGGCGCCTCCTCCTTCTGGGTCAGGCTGATGCGACGGCGACGCGTCAGCACCACACCGGTCACCAGCGCGGCGATCAGCACGACCGCCACGACGACGAGGATCAGGACAAGGGAAGACGTCGACACGGGCTCATGGTTTCACAAGGCCGCATGTGACCTGTAAACCATCTACTGCTCAATTAGGCGAAGATTTCACCGAAGCACTTGCATCCGACCAGAGTGTGGAATAGACCACACGTCGTGAGGGTGATCGGACTGATTTCCGGCACGTCGATGGACGGCATCGACGTCGCCGTCGCCGACCTGTCGATCCACGGCGACGTCGTCGAGCTCGTGCCGGTGCAGTGCGCCGAGCACCCGTTCCCGAAGGACCTCTTGGAGAGGCCGAGGGACCTCGCTGAAGTGTGCGCCTTCGACACGTCGCTCGGGCAGGCTTTCGGCGAAGTCGCCGCCGGGTACCTGCCGGCGGACCTGATCTCCTCACTCGGCCAGACCGTGCACCACGAGGTGCAGGACGGCGACTGCCTCGGCACGTTGCAGCTCGGACAGCCGGCGTGGATCGCCGAGCGGACCGGCGTGCCCGTCATCGCCGATCTCCGGGTGCGCGACGTCGCGGCGGGCGGTCAAGGGGCTCCGCTGGCTTCGACGTTGGACGCGTTGTGGCTGGCCGGTGACACCACCTCGATCGCACTGAACATCGGCGGCATCGCGAACATCACCGTGGTGCGGCCGGACAGCCCGCCGATCGCCTACGACACGGGGCCCGGCAACGCGTTGATGGACGCCGTCATGGAGGTCATCTCCAACGGCCAGCAGCGCCAGGACACCAACGGCGAGTTCGCGCGAAGAGGGATCGTTCGCGAGGACATCCTCAAGAAGCTGCTCGCCGACCCGTACTACTCGAAGCCCTGGCCCAAGTCGACGGGCAAGGAGCTCTTCAACGCCGAGTACCTGCACGGATTTCCGACGGTGCCGGCCGAGGACATGCTGCGCACCCTCGCCGAGCTGACCGCCCGCACCATCGCGGACGCCTGCCGCGCGCACGACGCGAGCACCGTCGTCGCGTCCGGCGGTGGCATGCGCAACCCGGTGCTCGTCGAGGCGCTCACGAAGGCGCTGGACCCGATCCCGCTCAAGATCAGCGACTCGCTGGGCCTGCCGCGCGACGGCAAGGAGGCCTACCTCGCCGCACTGCTCGGATTCCTGACGTGGCACGGGATCGCGAGCAACACGCCGTCCGCGACCGGCGCGTCCGGACCGCGGCTGCTCGGCAGCATCACGCCCGGCAACGGGCCGCTGCGGCTGCCGGAGCCCGTCACCGGTCCGGTGTCCAAGCTGAAAGTGGGGGAACCGAAGTGGCTGGACTAGATCTCGCGATCATCGCCCTGTTCCTCGTCGGCATGCCGTTGCTCGGCACGTGGATCGGCGGCAGGCAGAAGTCGTCCACCGACTACTTCGTCAGCGAGAGCCGCATCTCGTGGTGGGTCGTCTGCCTGTCGGTGGTGTCCGCGGAGACGTCGACGCTCACCGTGCTGAGCGTGCCGGTGATCGCCTACATGGCGACGCCCGCGCAGGGCGGCATGACGTACCTGACGCTCGCGCTCGGGTACATCGTCGGCCGCATCATCGTCAGCTTCGTGCTGCTGCCGAAGTACGTCGCCGGTGATCTCGTGACGGCGTACGCGTTCCTGGGCAAGCGGTACGGCAACGGCATGCGCGCCACCGCGTCCGTGACGTTCCTCTTCACGCGGCTGCTCGCGGACGGCATCCGGCTCTTCGCGACGGCCATCCCGATCAAGGTCGTGCTGGCGCAGTACGGGATCACGGTCTCGTACTGGGCCATCGTGCTCGCGCTCGGCATCGCGATGGTCTTCTACAGCTTCTTCGGCGGCGCCCGCGCGGTCGTGTGGGTCGACGCCATCCAGATGCTCTGGTACGTCCTCGGCGGCGTCGTGGTGATCTGGGTGCTGGCCGGTCAGCTGCCGGACGGCTGGTTCTCGAAGGCCGCGGACGCCAACAAGTTCCAGCTCTTCGACTTCGCCTCGTCACCGCTGACGGGCTCGTTCCCGTTCATCGCGGCGTTCTTCGGTGGCGCGTTGCTGTCGATGGCCTCGCACGGCGCGGATCAGATGATCGTGCAGCGGTTGATGGCCACGCGTGACGTGAAGTCCGCGCAGAAGGCGTTGATCGCCTCCGGTGTCGTAGTGTTCCTGCAGTTCGCGTTCTTCCTCTTCATCGGCGTGATGATGTGGGCGTTCTACAACGGCGTCGACCCGGTGAAGGACCTGAAGCTCAGCAACAAGGACGAGCTCTTCGCCCACTTCATCGTCAACGACCTGCCGTCGGGACTCTCCGGCTTCGTGATCGCCGGCATCCTCGCGGCCGCGCTGTCGTCGTCGCTGGGCGCCTTGGCCTCCTCGACCGTGACGGACGTCTACGAACGCGTCCGCAAGACCCCGATGACGGACGACGAACGCCTGCGCCACGGCCGGATCTGGACCCTGGTGTGGGCGGGACTGCTGATCGTCTGCGCGGGCCTGTTCGCCTCCTCGAACAAGACCACGGCTGACCCGATCGTGGTACAGGCGCTCGGCATCGCCGGCTACACCTACGGCGCGCTGCTCGGGGCCTTCCTCCTCGGCCTCATCTTCAAGCGCGTCACGCAGGCGGACGCGATCATCGCATTTGTGACGACAGTGCTGGTCGTCGGTTTCGTCATCCTCGGCGTCAAGTTCGCCGGCAGCACGCCTCAGGTGAACTTCGGCAAGGCGACAGGTGACCTGAAATCGTTGACGAGCTGGTGGAACACGCCCCTGGGGGTGGCGGTCACGTTGCTGGTGGGTGGATTGCTGTCATTGCGGCATTCACGCGGTGTGGCGGTAGGCGACGAGCTCGATGTGAAGTCGAAAGCCTAGGCGGGCGAACATGTTCTGCGACGACTCGTTGCCCGAGTAGATCGACGCGGCTGCCTGCGGTCGAGCCCCGTGCTCGGCCGCGAGCTTCCACAGCAGCTCGGTGACGAGCGCCGCGCCGACACCTTGGCCGCGAACATCGGGTTCCACGGCCACGAAGTCGACGTAGTACTCCTCGGGCTGGGCCTTGCCCGCCGCGTACCCGATGACGCGTTCACCGTCCATCGCGACGACGACCGTGCGCGTCTCCGGTTTGGACTCGACGAGCTGCTTGCCGGACAGGTACGTCCGCGGAAAACATCGCTCGTGCAGCACGGCCACGGCCTCGTGCACGTGTTTGTCGGTGGGCAGGACGCGCATCTCGCGTTCGCTGGGACACTTCGCGTCCCGCAGCAACAACGTGCGCAACTCCCCGTTGTCCAGTATGTGGATGGCGCTCGCCTTGCCGGCGCTGAAGGCGTGCCGCTCGGCGAACGCCGCCAGCCGCCGGTGGGCGGTGTGCCCGTACAACTCGAGATCGGTGATGCCGGTGAGGAGCTCGGCGGCGCGCCGGAACATCGCGTCGGCGGTCTGGTCCCAGATGCGGCTGCCCGCCGGGTGGTTGACCGGTACGTCGACGAACGGCCCGTGCAGCCACGCGCGGCCCAGCTCCGGGTCGATCTCCACGCTGAGCATGCCGGTGATGTTGTCGTCGGCGTCGACGGCCACCACCGTGCAGTCGGCCCAGCTGGGCTCGAACTCGGCGAGCTCCGCGCGGAGCTCTTCGACTGTCTCACCGAGGTAGCCGATGTGGTGCGCTGAGTCGGCCTGGAGCCGGACCAGGAGCGCCATCGTGGCGCCGAGGTCGCCAGGTTCGGCGAAACGGATGTCGTACATGGAAGGAATGGTTGCTCCCACGCCGTCCGGACGCGAGGGAGTTTTCGGTCGCGTAAAATGGCGCGGATGTCCGAGCCCTCACGCCCGCTGATCTCCGCCGAGATCCGCGGTGCGGCCAACCGGCTCGGCAACCTGCTCCCCGACACGCATACCAGCACGTCACCAGGCGTTTCCTGGCCCGTGCACGTGGGCGTCGTCCCCCGCCAGGCCGACTGCTACCAGGACCGCCCGGCGCCCGTCTCGCCCGGTCTCACCGTGTTCCGAGGCATGGGAGGCGTCGGCAAAACCCAAACGGCCGCCCACCACGCGCGCGCTGCCCAGCAGGACCCTGAAGTCGACCTCGTCGTGTGGATCACCGCCACCAGCCGCGAGGCCGTCCTGGCGGGCTACGCCGACGCCGCCGCGCTCCTCCAGATCGCGACCTCCGACGCGGACACCGTAATCCTGTCGTGGCTCCAGACCACGCCACGACGATGGCTGATCGTCTTGGACGACGTCGCCGACCCGTCCATGCTGCGCGACCTGTGGCCACCCGTCACCGACACCGGCCAGATCGTGGTGACCACCCGCCGCACGGATTCCGCACTCGCTCGCACCGACTCGACGCTCGTCGACGTCAAGGTCTTCACGCGCGAGCAGGCCCAGGCCTACCTCGACGCCAAACTGGCCGCCCACCCCCATCTGCGCGAGGGCAGCGCAGAGCTGGCGCAGGCCCTCGGGCACCTCCCGCTGGCCCTCGCCCAGGCAGTGGCGTACCTCGTCGACCGCGACCTGACCTGCGCCGCTTACGTCGCCCGATTCCGCGACCAGCGCCGGAAACTCAGCGCGCTCGTGCCGGAGCCGTCGGCTCTGCCGGACGACCACCAGGCTACGATCGACGTCACGTGGTCGCTGTCGATCGAGCTGGCGAACTCGCTCAAGCCGGTCGGACTCGCTCGGCCGCTGCTGCAGATCGCCTCGCTGCTCGACCCCAACGGCATTCCCGTGGAAGTGCTGACGAGCCCGCCGGTCACCGCGCGGCTGGCCGAAGTGTCCGGACACGAAGTCGACGCCGAAGCCGCCGCGGACGCGCTGCACTGCCTGCAACGGCTCAGCCTCATGGAATCAGGTGCCATGCACGCTCTCATCCAGCGTGCCACCCGTGACGACCTGACAGCAGACGATTTTCGAGCAAGCGCCCAGACTGCGGCTGACGCTCTCCACGCTCTGTGGCCGAACCACGAAGGCAATGCCCCTTTGTTGTCTTCGTTGCACGCCAACGCGTGCGCGCTCGGAGAAGTGGCACTGTCCGAAGTCGTCGAAACCGGCTGCCACCCTCTGCTGTTCGCCTACGGAGAGCATCTGGGCAAGACCGGTTTCGTCACCGAGGCACACAAGCACTACGAGCGCCTGCTCGATCGCGCAATGCCGCTGTTGGGCAGCGACCATCCCAGCATCCTTGCCATCCGCAACCACATGACCAACTGGCGCGGGGAGGCCGGGGATGCGATCGGAGCCATCGAGGAGTTCGATCGGCTGCGGGACGACTGCATCCGGGTGCTGGGTGTGGATCACATCCAGACGCTGTGGGCACGGGGCAGCAGAGCTGTGTGGCGGTTGGAGGCAGGTGACATCGATGGCGCGACGAAGGAATTCGAGGACCTGCTCAAAGATCAGACACGAATCCTGGGTCCAAACGCGCGCCAAACGTTTGGCACCCGCGCAAATCTGGCTCACTGCGCACGTACAGCAGGCGACTTCGCCGCAGCGGCCAGCGGCTATGAGCAACTGCTGTCCGACCTGATCGCCGTTCAGGGCAAAGATCATCCGGATACTCTGCTCGCTCGGAACAACCTGGCAGGCTGCAGGCGCGACGGAATGGACGAGGAAGGAGCCTTGGCGGACTGCGAAGCGCTGGTCGCTGACCAGATCCGGGTGCTCGGGCCTGAGCATCCGACCACGCTCACCACCCGCAACAATCTCGCAGGGTTGCGCGGATCGGTCGAGGACGTACGAGCAGCCATCAGCGAGTTCCAGGAACTCGCGGACGATCTGAGCAGAATCCTCGGCCCGGTTCACCCCCGCACCTTGCTGACTCGGAGCAATCTTGCCCACTGGCTGGCAAAAGCCGGCGACGTGAAAAGAGCCTTGGAGGAGAGGGAACTCGTACTGCACGACTGCTTGGAGGCGTTGGGGCCGCTGCACCCGATCACGTTCTCCAGCCGCAACAGTCTCGCATGCCTGCGTGGAACAGCAGGTGATCCTCTCGGTGCCTCACAAGAACTGGAGAAGCTCGTGGCTGACCAGCAGGCAGTGCTTGGTGCCGACCATCCCGACACCCTGTCCACCCGGAACAGCCTGGCGGGGAGCCTTCAGGACACAGGTGACCTGCCCGGATCCATCCGCGAGTTCGAACTGCTCGCCAAGGATCAGAGCCGAGTGCTGGGTGCCCGGCACCCGGACACGCTCCTGACTCGGATCGATCTGGCCAACGCCAGGGCACACGCGGGCGATTTCACGCGAGCGATCACCGAGTTCAAAGCACTCGTGGAAGACCACACGGAAGTGGCCGGCGCGGACCATCGCCAAACCCTCCGCGTCCGCCTGAGCCTAGCGATGCTGCTCGGCACCGCGTCTCAGTTCGGCAAGGCCATCCGCGTCTGCGAGCCCCTGCTGCGAGACCAGATCCGCGTGCTCGGCCCAGACCACGCCGACACGTTGGAGACCCGTGAACTGCTGGCCAATCTGCGCTACAAGACGGGTGACGTCGAGGGCGCGATCAACGAGCTGGAGCAGCTCCAAGCGGCACTGTTGCGCACCCTCATGCCCACCCACGACCGGATCACCAAGCTGAAGCGCGACATAGCCTTCCTGAAGAGATCAACCTGAGGTACGCCTCACACTCGGGAGTGGCAGCCGGGGCGCAACCCAGATTCGGGCTTGCAGGGCTGGTGAGGGTGGGGGACTCTTCTACAGTGAGTGAGGAAACGATCCAACTCGATCTCAACGAATCCGGGGTGGCCGTCGACCTGCCCTTGCCGACGAACAACCGGGACCAGGTCCAGGGCGTTCCGTACCGGCCGGTCGAATTCCGTGACGATGATCTGCCCACTGCCCTCGAACGTGCCGCCGCCTGGCTGCGGCAGACGCAGGAGTGGCTGGGTGAGCCCGTGGACGTCATCGCAGTTCATCTCGACTACGACGACACCAAGGGCAACCCGTACTACGACCTCAAGTTGCTGTGCAACGACGAGGACCTCGCGGGTGTGCCGAGGGTCATCCGAGACAACGAAAGGGCCGCTACCGGTCAGTAGCCCCTGCCAGCTACCGTTCGGAGCATGTCGGATCGCGTATATCCCCCGGTGATCGCCGCAGCGAAGCTCGCGTTCAAGCTGCTCGACCTGCGGATCACCGTCGAAGGGGCGCACCACGTCCCGCGCACCGGTGGAGCCGTGCTGGCGTCGAACCACGTCAGCTACCTCGACTTCATCTTCGCGGGCTACGGCGCACGTCCCTCGGGGCGCCTCACGCGGTTCATGGCGAAGCACGAGATCTTCGCCAACAAGATCGCAGGGCCGCTCATGCGCGGCATGCACCACATCCCCGTCGACCGGAGCGCGGGCCAGGCCTCCTTCCAGCAGGCCCTGTCCGCGCTCCGCACCGGCGAGGTCGTCGGGATCTTCCCCGAGGCCACCATCAGCCGCTCGTTCACGGTCAAGGACATCAAGTCCGGCGCGAACCGCCTGGCGCACGAGGCCGGCGTGCCGCTCATCCCCGTCGCGCTGTGGGGCACCCAGCGCCTGTGGACCAAGGGCCGGCCCAAGGACCTCACACAGCGGCACGTGCCGATCACCATCCTCATCGGCGAGCCGTTCGAGGCCTCCCCCGGTGACTCCGGCGACGCGTTGCTGCGCAAGCGGATGCAGGACCTGCTGGACAAGGCACAGGCCGACTATCCCAACGAGCCCGGTGCCTGGTGGGTCCCGGCGCACCTCGGTGGCACCGCGCCGACGCCCGAAGAGGCAACCGAACTGGATGCCAGGCGACCATAGGGACGTGACGCGCTTCCAGGTACTCGGTGAGATCTCGGTCGACGGCTCTCCGTTGGTCGTGAGGCACGGACGTGCACTCGTTGTGTTGTCGCTGCTGCTGTTGAACGCCAACCGCGTCGTGCACACAGACGTGCTGATTGACGCCATCTGGGGCGAACGACTACCGAGGAAGCCCAACGCGGCTCTCCAGAACTACGTGTACCGGCTGCGGCCGACCCTTCCCGACGACGTGCTGATCACCCGGCGCTTGAACGGGTACGTGCTGGAGGTCGCGCCCGAGTCCGTCGACGTGCACCAGTTCCGTGCGCTCGTCGCCGATGGCCGGCCGGAGGAGGCTCTGGCGCTGTGGCGAGGTGAGCCGTTCGCCGGAGTGGCAGGGCTCGAACACGAACGGACCGCACTGGCCGCCGAGCGCCTCGCGGTCGTACTCGACCTGAACGAGGCACAGCTCGGGAAGGGCGAGCACGCACCCGTGCTGGCATCTGCGCGTGAGCTGACCGAGCAACACCCGCATGACGAGCGCGTGACCAGGCAGCTCATGCGCGCGCTCGCGGCAGATGGCAGGCAAAGCGAGGCCCTGCGGGTGTACGCGACGTTGCGGCGACGCCTCGCCGACGAACTCGGTGTCGATCCAGATCCGGAAACCAGGCAGCTGTACCAACGGCTGCTCGCCCAGCTCGAACGGCCACGCGAGCTGCCTGCCGCACCGTGGTCGTTCAGCGCCCGCAGCGAGGAACTGGCCACGCTGACCGCGGTGCTCACCGCCGACGGCCCGCGCCAGGTGGTGATCAGCGGCCCCGGCGGCATCGGCAAGACCGCGCTCGCACTGCATTGGGCACACCGTGACGCGCGCTTCTTCCCGGACGGACAGCTGCACGTCGACCTGATGGGGTTCACACCATCAGGTGAACCCGTGTCTTCCGCCGAGGCACTGCACCGGCTGCTGAGCGGGCTCGGTGTCACCAAAGTGCCGGACGCCGTCGAGGCGCGGGCCGCGTTGTTCCGCAGCACCATCGCCGGCCGCCGCATGCTGCTCGTGCTGGACAACGCGATCAGCGCCGATCAGGTCACCCCGTTGCTGCCGGGCACTCCGTCGTGCGCGGTCGTGATCACCAGCAGGAACCGCCTGCACAGCCTCATCACCACGAGCGGCGCCCGCACGGTTCCGCTGGCCGAGCTCGCCCCGCAGGACGCCCGCCGACTTCTGGCCGACCGAATCGGCGCGGTGCGAGTGGCCGCCGAACCAGACGCGGTCACAACGCTCGTCACGGCGTGCGCGGGCCTGCCGCTCGCACTCGCGGTGATCGCCGGGCAGGCACAGGCACGGCCGGATTTCCCGTTGTCGTCGCTCGCGGAGGAACTGCGCGACACGTCGACCCGGCTCCGTGCCCTGGATCTCGGCTCTCCCGGCGCATCGCTGACAGCGGTGCTCGCATCGTCACACCGCACGCTGGAACCGGCGCACGCCCGCGCGTTCGGACTGCTCGCCGCGGTGCCGGGCGAAGACCTCGACACGACCTGTGCCGCAGCACTCATCGGAACGTCCACAGTGGAGGCTCGCAGCGCTCTCCGTGCGCTGGAACGGGTCTCGCTCATCGAGGAACACGCGCCCGACCGCTGGTCGATGCACGACCTCGTGCGCTTGTACGGCCAGGAGCACGCCGCACCACCGGATCTCGGCGAGGCGTTGCGAAGACTGGTGGACTTCGTGGTGCACACCGCCCATGCGGGAGACCGGATGCTCTTTCCCGGGCGCAGGGACATCGAGCTGGAGCCCACGACGGCCGACCCGCTGACGTTTCCCGACCGCGACGCCGCGATGCGGTGGTTCGACGCCGAGCACCACACCGCGGCCGCCCTGCAGAAGGTCGCCGATGACGCCGCGATCTGGCGGCTGAGCTGGGCTCTTTACACCTACTACTGGAGGACGCATGGCTCCTTCAAGAAGGTCCTGCAGATCACTCTCGCAGCTGTCGAGGCGGCGGAACGGCTCGGCGACCTCACGGCGCTCCTCCTCTCTCACCTGCTGCACGGCCAGACGCTGGTGAATGCCGGCGCTTTCGACGAAGCCGAGCACCACCTCGTTGTCGCGGTCCGCTGTGCGAAGGAGACCGGCGACGTGTGGCGGGAGACGGCCGGCTACCGCGTCCTAGGGCACCTCGAGTCGGAACGCGGCAACCCACGCGAAGCACTCGCCCAACTCCTGTTCGCGCTCGACCTGGTCCGCACACTGGACGACGCGGTGTTGGAGGCGGACCTTCTCTGCACGTCCGGCCTGTACGCCGCGCAGTGCGGTGAGCTCGAACTGGCGGAAGAGCACTGTCGCGCCGCCCTGGCGATCCAGTCTGCGGACTGCGATGACAACGGCAAGGCGCACACCCTGCACAGCCTGGGCTTCACTTTGGCCGCAGCCGGCCGGTACGAGGAGGCCGTGTCGATGTTCGAGCGCGCCATCGAGATCTTCCACGCCCAGGACAACAGTCACCACAGCGCGACCTCGTTGGACCGGCTGGGCGACGCCTGGCATGCGGCCGGTCAACCGGACCGCGCGCACGAGTGCTGGCGTCAGTCCCATGAGCTCTACCAGGCCACCGAACGCGCCGAAGCCGCTGCCGCCGTGCAGGCGAAGTTGGCCTGACCTGCGGATACAAGGTTTTCACAAGGCTCGTCGGGCACAGTGGTCAGTGCGCGCCTGGAGTGGTGAGGTTCAACTGGGGGACCTCACCGCTGCGGGCGCGGGGCTGCACCAGCACGGTGATACGGGGGACCTCCCTCCCCTAAGAGGAAGGTCACCGCGCACGGTGCAGCCCGAGGTAGAGGCCGCGGTCGGGGTTGGTCTTAGCCCCCCAGGCGCCGCTCCGACCGCCCTCTCAGGCCTCGACCGGCACTTCTTCTGGAGCAGGCGCGGGCTGCTCATCACGGGTCCGCAGCCGCTGCGAGATCACCTGCGAGATGCCGTCACCGCGCATCGAGACGCCGTACAGCGCGTCCGCGATCTCCATGGTCGGCTTCTGGTGCGTGATGATCAGCAGCTGCGACCGTTCCCGCAGCTGCTCGAACAGGCCGATCAGACGGTGCAGGTTGGTGTCGTCCAGCGCCGCCTCGACCTCGTCCATCACGTAGAACGGTGAGGGGCGGGCGCGGAAGATCGCGACCAGCATCGCGACGGCGGCCAGCGACTTCTCGCCACCGGACAGCAGGGACAGGCGCTTGACCTTCTTGCCGGGCGGGCGGGCCTCCAGCTCGATGCCGGTGGTCAGCATGTCCTCGGGCTCGGTGAGCACCAGCCGGCCCTCGCCGCCGGGGAACAGCACCTTGAAGACGACCTCGAACTCGCGCGCCACGTCCTCGTAGGCCGACGTGAAGACCTCGAGGATCTTGTCGTCGACCTCCTTCACGACGGTCAGCAGGTCGCGGCGGGTGTCCTTGATGTCCTCGAGCTGGGTGGAGAGGAACTTGTAGCGCTCCTCCAGCGCCGCGAACTCCTCCAGCGCCAACGGGTTGACCTTGCCCAGCAACGACAGGTCGCGCTCGGCGCGCTTGGCGCGGCGGGCCTGGGTGTCGCGGTCGTACGGCATCGGCTGCGGCTCGGAGACCTGCTCGCCGCGTTCCTTGGCGGCCTGGTACTCGGCCATCTCCGCGGCCGACGCGGGCACCATTACGTCGGGGCCGTACTCGTTGACGAGGTCTTCGAGGCCGATGCCGAAGTCCTCGGCGATCTTGGTCTCGAGCTGTTCGATGCGCAGGCGCTGCTCGGCGCGCAGGACCTCGTCGCGGTGCACGGCGTCGACGAGCTTCTCCAGCTCGCCGGACATCTCGCGCACCAGGTTGCGCACCTGGGTCAGCAGAAGTTCGTGCTGCGTGCGGCGCTCCTGGGCCTGGTCGCGTTCACGGGCGGCGCGTGCCAGCGAAATTTCGATGCGCTCCAACGCCTGCTCGCCGCCACGAGCAACAGCCTTCGCGACCTGGGCACCGCGCGCACGGTGCTGGGTCGCACGGGCGTGCCGTTCGCGGGCCTCACGCTCGGCGCGCGCGGCACGACGCAGACCGTCTGCCTTGCCCTGCAACGCACGTGCACGCTCCTCGGCCGTGCGCTGCACCAGACGTGCGTCCATCTCACCCTGACGCGCCTGGGCGAGCTCGGCGGCCAACGCGTCGCGCTGCTCGGTGTCCGGCTCGTCGTCGAGGGTCTGCTCCTCCTCGGCCATCAGCAGCCGCTCTTCGAGCTCGCCCAGCTTCAACAGGGCTTCCTCGCGCGACTGCTCGACCTTGGCGCGTTGGTCGGAGATGCGGGCGACCTCAGCCTCGGCCGAGCGCACAGCCGACGCCATCCGGCTCAGCCGCTCGCCGGAGCGGGCCTGGCGAACCTTGGCCTCCTGCATGGCTTCCTTGACCGCGTCGAGCACCTTGCGGCGAGCCTGCTGCTCGGCACGGGCGCCTTCCAACGCGGCGGAAGCGTGCTCCAGCGCGCGTTCGGCGTTCCCCAAGGCTTCCTGCGCCTCGTCGACGGCCGCCTGGACCTCGATGACGCTCTGGCCCTGAGCGCCGGAGCCGCCGATCGCCCAGTCCGTGCCGAAGATGTCGCCCTCACGGGTCACCGTGCGCACGTTCAACCGCGCCGCCGTGTCCAGATCCTCAACCACCGCAAGGCGATCCAACGCGCGAGCCAGCGCCGGCCGCAACGCCTCGGGCGCGTGCACGACGTCGATCGCCCACCGCGCGCCGTAGGGCAGCTGACCCCAGGCCGACGTGTCCACAGTGGACCCGTAGGAGCCGATCAGCACACCGGCGCGACCGGCGTCCTTCTCCTTCAACAGCTTCAACGCCTGCAGCGCGCCGTCGCCGGAGGAAACCGCGACGGCGTCGGCGATCGGGCCGAGCGCGGCCGCCAGCGCGACCTCGAAACCGGGCTCGACGGTCAGCAGCGCGGCAACGGAACCCAGCAGGCCGGGCACGTCGGACGCGAGGAGCGCACCCGCGCCGTCCTTGCGGGTCAAGCCCAACGACAGCGCGTCGACGCGCGCACGCCACGACGCGATGTCGCGTTCCGCGGTGCGCTCAGCCTTCACCAGTTCCTCGACGCGCTGCCGTGCCGCGTCGTTGGCCTGCACGGCATGACGGTGACGTTCGTCGAGGTCGTTGTCGCCCTCGTCCTCGTAGCCGGTGACTGCCTGTGCCTCGGCCAGTTCGATCGATGCGAACTCGACGCGTTCGGTGGCCTCGGCGAGCGTGCCGGAAAGTCGTTCGATCTCCTCGGCGGTCGCGTTCGTCTTGCTGCGCAACGCCTCCACCTGACCGGAGAGCCGGGCGAGGCCCTCCCGGCGGTCGGCGATCGCGCGGACGGCGGCGATGTGCGCCTTCTCCGCCTGCGAGACCATGCGCTCCAGCTCCGACCGCGTCTCCACGGCCTCGGCCAGCGCGATGCGCGCCTCGGTCACGCCCTCCTGGAGCTCCAGCTCCATCTGGGCGGTCTCCTCGGCCTCGCGCTCCAGGTCGTCGGGGTCACGGCCACGCGACGGCGCGTCCACGTCGGCGGACAGGTGCCGGGCACGTTCGGCGGCCAGCCGCACGGTGCCGCGGAGGCGTTCCTCCAAAGCGGACAGCCGGTACCAGGTGTCCTGCGCGGCCTGCAGCTTCGGCGTGTCGGCGGCGACGCGCTCCTCCAGCTCGTTCTGCTGGTACTGCGCGGCCTGCAACGACTTCTCGACCTCGGCGCGACGCTCGCGGGCCTTCGCCTCGTCGTGTTCCTCCTGCGCGATGGCTTCCCGTTGCGTGACGAGGTCGTCGGCGAGCAGGCGGAGTTTGCTGTCCCGCAGCTCGGACTGCACGACCTGGGCGCGGCGGGCGATCTCGGCCTGCTTGCCCAACGGCTTGAGCTGGCGGCGGAGTTCTGAGGTGAGGTCGGTGAGGCGCGTCAGGTTCGCCTGCATCGCCTCGAGCTTGCGCAGCGCCTTTTCCTTGCGCTTGCGGTGTTTGAGGACGCCGGCGGCCTCTTCGATGAAGGCTCGGCGTTCCTCCGGTTTGGACTCGAGGATCGCGGCGAGCTGGCCCTGACCGACGATCACGTGCATCTCGCGGCCGATGCCGGAGTCCGAGAGCAGCTCCTGGATGTCCATGAGGCGGCACGAGTTGCCGTTGATCTCGTACTCGGTGGCACCCTCGCGGAACATCCGGCGGGTGATCGACACCTCGGTGTACTCGATCGGGAGCATGCCGTCGGAGTTGTCGATCGTGAGCGTCACCTCGGCGCGACCGAGCGGCGCGCGGCCGGACGTGCCGGCGAAGATGACGTCCTCCATCTTGCCGCCGCGCAGGTCCTTGGCGCCCTGCGTGCCCATCACCCAGCGCAGCGCGTCGAGCACGTTGGACTTGCCGGACCCGTTGGGGCCGACCACACAGGTGATGCCGGGCTCGAAGCGCAGCGTGGTAGCCGAGGCGAAGGACTTGAAGCCCTTCAGCGTCAGGCTCTTGAGATGCACGCCGGGCAGAGTACCCAAACGCTTGCGGGTGATGCGTTAGGCAGGCCGTGACCTGCGTTTCTATGGACGGAGAGTAACCAACAATCCTGATTCGTCCGACACTTCCAGGCGATCGATCTGATCTATCCGGAACGACGTCGAACCCGGAATCCGCTCGTCAGGCCCATGATCGGAACCCCACCAGCCACCGATCTCCCGCTGACCCTGCCGGTCGAACACGATGACCTTGCAGCGCGCACCCGGCTTGACGTCACCGAGCTTGAACCACATCTCGGTGCCCCAGGACTTCGAGACCATCGAGACCTCGCCGTCCACCCCGGTGCCCGAGTCCGTGGCGGCCCAGGTCGGCGCAGGTGAGGAGGGTGCCGGACGCAGGAAGAAGAGTCCTCCGGCCAGCGCGAGCAACACCAGGACGGCCGCGCACGCGATCAGCACGCGCCGCTGGCGGTGGGGTTCGGGCGGGCAGGACGGGATCTCGTCGAGGTTCTCGACGTCCTCCAGGCTCAGCCGGCCGAGCAGGCCCGGCAGCGGGGCGAGCCTGAGCATCTCGGCCTGACAGGCGGCACAGCCCGACAGGTGGCGTTCGAACGCGGACCGTTCCTTGAGGTCGAGCGATCCGAAGAGGTAGGCGCCGACGTCGACGGTGTGCTGGCAGCTCACGCCTCGGTCACCCCTCTCTCTTCCAGTGCGTCGCGCAGCGCTCGCAGTGCGTAGAAGCAGCGCGACTTGACCGTGCCCGGCGGGATGCCGAGCGTCTTGGCGGCCTCCGCGACGGTGCGGCGGCGGTAGTACAGCTCGATGACGACCGTCCGGTGCTCTGGCGTGAGCGCCCGCAGCGCCGACGCGATCTGCCACGTCTGCAGCACGTGCTCGACCTTGTCGCTGACCGGCGGCAGGTCCACCGGTTCGAGCGGCACCTCGGTCGCACGTGCGTTGCGGCGGCGGTACCCGGAGATCACCAGGTTGCGGGCGACCGTGTAGAGCCACGGTGCCGCGTCGTCCGGGTTCAGCTCGTCGTAGTGCCGCCACGCGCGGAGCAAGGTCTCCTGCACAACGTCCTCAGCCTGCTGGTAGTCGCCGTCGACCAGCCGCAGCACGTAGTGCAGCAGCGGGCCTCTCCAGCGGTCGTAGAGCTGAATGAGGACGTCTTCGGCGGAGTCCACGCTCCCTTACTACGCCACCTCTTTCCGAAAGGTTCAGCGCTCGACGAACCCGCTCAGATCGCCTCGCGCCTCGGACCACTGCTCACCGACCGATTCGACGTGACCGGGGGTTTCACCCGAACGGAGAGCATTGAGCAGTTGTTCACACTTCTCGCGAGGACCCTCGGCAACGACCTCGACCCGCCCGTCCGGCCGGTTCGAAGCGCTGCCGACCAGGCCCAGTTCTAGCGCCCTGGCTCGCGTCCACCAGCGAAAACCGACTCCCTGAACCCGTCCTCGCACCCACGCGTTTAGTCGCACGTCCACCCCCGAATGGTTGCGTAGTCACCCAAGGTGACCGAAGACGCACTCGGGGCTTATCACCCATTAGTGGTACGGTGCCGAGCCGTGAGTGCCCGCAGCCTCTTACTCGGCCTGCTGATCGGTGCAACCGGCGTCGGCGGTCTCGCCGTCACCGGTACCTCTCCTCTCGGCATCAGCTTCACGAACGCCGCGCAGCAGGAGACCACCGACGCAGCGAACCAGTTCGGCACCGGCAACGCAGCAGCAGCCCCCAACAGACAGACGCCCACCGACCAGACCGGTGCAGGCACCCAGACCGAATCGCCGTCTTCTACCGCTCCCACCACCTCGTCGACGACGGCGACCCCCTCTTCCTCTTCTTCTTCGTCAGCGGCTCCCACCACCACGACGACCCCTCCCGAAGCGCCGCAGCCGCCCGCCCAGCCGCCGCAGCAGCCGGGGAACAAGACCCCGGAGCAGGCCGTCCTGGAGCTCGTGAACGACCAGCGCGCCGCGAAGGGCTGCAAGGCCCTCGTCATCGACGACCGCATCACCACCGCCGCGCAGGGCCACAGCACGGACATGGCCAACAAGGGCTACTTCGACCACGTGTCGCGGCCCGAAGGTACGACGTTCGCCCAGCGCATGAAGAACGCGGGCTACCCGAAGCCCGGCGGCGAGAACATCGCGATGGGCTACCCGACGCCGGCAGCGGTGATGGACGGCTGGATGAAGTCCCAGGGCCACCGCGAAAACATCCTGAACTGTGAATTCACCGCCATGGGCGTCGGTCTCGACACCCGCGGCAACTACTGGACCCAGAACTTCGGCTACTGACGGTTGAGCAGGGGAAACTTCGTGTACGAGAGCCCGGAACCGGACTCGCGCTCGCGCTTTCGCGGTGCACCGCAGATCATCCTCGCCGCGTCCGGCGTCGTTCTGGCGACTGTGTTCGCCGCCGTCGCGTCGCTCGCGGCCGGTTCGGACAGCGCCTCCGAGACCCCATCGACCCAGCCACCGCGCAAGGAGGCCGTGCGCGACGCCCTGAGCATCGTGCCGACGTCCAGCCCCACCACCTCGTCGGTCGAGCAGACGTCGTCCTCCACCGGAGAGACGACGACGTCGACCACCACGACGACGAAGAAGCCGACGCGCGTCACGACCATCACGCGTCCTGACGGCACGACGACGACCGTCACGACCGATGACCCGCCGCCGGTCGTCACGTCTTCGTCGACCACCACGACCACTACGACGACGACAACCACCACGACCACGACCACTACGACGACGAACCCGGACCCAACGAGTTCGCAGCCGTAGGGTTACGCCCGTCACCGCCCAGTGACGCAGAGCTACACGAACGTGTGGCGTCACTGAGGCTTTGGTGCGTTTCCGCCGATAACTCGAACGCAAGTCCATCCGACCGGGTTTCCCACGAGGAGATGGGTGTGTTCGAGGAAGATCATCCGCAGTCACCAACCGACGCCGACGCCGCGCCGCCGAAGAAGCGGGTGGGCACGGCCGTGCTGCTGGCTGCGGGCGGGGTGGTGGTGGCGACCCTGTTCGCCACGGTCGCGTCCATGCTCGCCGCGTCCGGCCACGAGGCAAACCCGGAGCGCAAGTCCGCGGACGTCGTGGAGACCATCACCAGCGTGGCTCCGGACGGCAGCACGAGCACCGTCGTCGTCACGGTGTCGTCGAGCGCGGGCAAGTCGTCGGCCACGCCGGACCGCAAGCAGGCCGCACGCCCCAACGAGCAGCCCAAGCCGGACGCTCCGGTGCAGCAGCCGCAGCTGACGACGAACCCGGCCCAGCCGACCGGGACGCAGAGCAGCCCGCCGACGTCGTGGACCGAACCGCCGGCTTCCTCTTCTTCGGCGTCGTCGACGACCACGCCGCCGGCATCGTCCACGTCGTCGAGTTCGTCGCAGGCCCCGACGCCCTAGGGCTCGAACCGGTAGCCCATCCCGGGCTCGGTCAGCAGGTGCCGCGGCCGGGCCGGTTCCGGCTCCAGCTTCCGCCGCAGCTGCGCCAGGTAGACCCGCAGGTAGTGCGTTTCCCTCTCGTACGCCGGTCCCCACACGTCCCGCAGCAGCTGCTTCTGCGCGACGAGCTTCCCGGTGTTGCGCGCCAGCACCTCCAGCAGACCCCACTCGGTGGGCGTGAGGTGCACCTCGGCCCCGTCCTTGAGCACCCGCTTGGCCGCCAGGTCCACCGTGAACGAGGCCGTCTGCACGACCGGCTCGTCCTCGGGGCCTGCGACGGCCGAGCGGCGGACGGCGGCGCGCAACCGGGCCAGCAGCTCGTCCATGCCGAACGGTTTCGTCACGTAGTCGTCGGCGCCGGCGTCGAGCGCGTCGACCTTGTCGGTCGAGTCGGTGCGGGCGGACAGCACGATGATCGGCAGCGTGGTCCAGCCGCGCAGTCCGGCGATGACGTCCGTGCCGTCCATGTCCGGCAATCCCAGGTCGAGGACCACCACGTCGGGTTTGCCGTCGGCGGCGATCTTCAGCGCGGTGACGCCGTCGTGGGCCGTGAGCACCTCGTAGCCGCGGGCCGAGAGGTTGATCCGCAGCGCGCGCACGATCTGCGGTTCGTCGTCGACCACCAGTACCTTCGTCACGAAACCCTCTCATCCACCGGGAGCGAGATCACCACGGTGAGGCCGCCACCGGGCGTGTCCTCCATCGTGATCGTGCCGTCCATCGCCTCGGTGAAGCCCTTCGCCACGCTCAGACCGAGACCAACGCCACCCGGCGTGCGGTCGCCGAGGCGCTGGAACGGGGCGAACACCTGCTCCGCGGTGTCACGCGGCAGGCCACGGCCGTGGTCGACGACGCGCAGCTCCACGTCGTCGCCGTGCGCGGACGCCCGCAACACCACCGCGCCGGCGTAACGGAGCGCGTTGCCGACGACGTTCGCGATCACCCGTTCGAGGAGCCCGACGTCGGCGCGGACGGGCGGCAGCGCCTCGGGGACGTCGACCTCGATGTCGCCGTTCAGGCCGCTCAACGCCCGTGCCACGGCCTCGTAGTAGCCGACGGCGCGGAACTGCGGCTCCACGGCGCCCGTGGCGAGGCGGGAGGAGTCGAGCAGGTTGTCGACCAGCCCGGTGAGCCGGTCCGCGGACTCCTCGACTGCCTCCAGCAGCTCGGCGGTGTCCTCGTCGGACAGCGTCAGCTCCGGGTCGCGCAACGAGCCGACCGAGGCCTTGATCGAGGTCAGCGGCGTGCGGAGGTCGTGGCCGACGGCGCTCAGCAACGCGGTCCGCAGCTCGGCCCTTCCCGCCTGGCGCTGGGTTTCAAGCGCCTGCTCGGTCAGGCGCTGTTGCCGCAACGCGAGCAGCGCCTGGCCCGCGGCCGCCTCCAGAACGCGGCGGTCGGACGCGGGCAGCGAGCGGCCGCGCAACGCGAGGTGCACGTCCGGAGTCACCGCGACGTCGACGTCCGCCTCGTCGGGCTCGTCACACGGGCTCGCCCCGACGCACGCGACGCGCGTCCACTCGCCGTCGACGCGTTCGAGCAGCGCGGCGGACGAGAGGCCGAAGTTCTCCTTCACCTTTTCCAACAGCCGTGCGAGCGGATACGGGTTCGTCAGCACGGTGCGCGCGTACGACGCGAGCAGCGTGGCCTCGGTACGTGCGCGCGCTGCTTGCGCGGCGCGACGTGCGGCGTAGTCCACGACCAACGCCGTGGAGACGCCCACGATGATCATCGCGATGAAGGTGAGCACGTTCTGCTGCGCGTCGATCGTGAACGTGTAGAGGGGCTCGGTGAAGAAGAAGTTCAGCAGCAACGCGTTGAGCAGCGCTGCCGCGATCGCCGGGCCCAGCCCGCCGACGATCGCGACCACGAGCGTGACCAGCAGGTAGCCGATGACGTTCGTGGAGAAGTTCAGGCTGCCCCGCATCGACGCGCCAGCCGCCGCCACCAGCGCGGGACCGGCGACCGCGAGGAACCAGCCCCACGCGAGCCTGCTCGGCTTGAGCGGGCTGCTCGCGAACCGTGCACGCCAACCGTTGCTCGTCGCCGCGTGCGTGACCATGTGGACGTCGATCGCGCCGGACTCCTGCACGACCGTGGAGCCGATACCGGCCGAGAACACGCGCGCGAAGCGTGAACGGCGTGATGTGCCGACCACGAGCTGCGTGGCGTTCACACCGCGCGAGAACTCCAGCAGTGCCGTCGGGACGTCATCGCCGACGACCGTGTGGAACGTGGCGCCAACATCTTCGGTGAGCTTGCGGTACTTCGTCAGTGCGTGCGGGTCAGCTCCTGCAAGCCCGTCACCGCTGAGCACGTGCACGACGAGAAGATCGCCACCCGCGCGCGTGGCGATGCGGCGCGCGCGTCGGATGAGCGTCTCGCTCTCCGCGCCGCCGGTGATGGCGACGACAACACGTTCGCGCGTCTCCCACGTGTCGGTGATCTGCTGCTCGGTCCGGTAGCGCATCAGGGCGACATCGACCTGGTCCGCGACCCAGAGCAGCGCCAGCTCGCGGAGCGCGGTGAGGTTGCCGACGCGGAAGTAGTTGCCGAGCGCCGCGTCGATCTTGTCGGCCGCGTAGACGTCACCGTGGGCGAGCCTGCGCCGCAACGCCTCCGGGGTGAGGTCGACGAGCTGCATCTGGTCGGCTTTCCTGACGACTTCGTCAGGAACGGTTTCCTGCTGCGGTACGCCCGTTATGCGGTGCACGACGTCGTTGAGCGATTCCAGGTGCTGCACGTTGACGGTCGAGAGCACGTCAATCCCGGCGTCGAGGAGTTCCCCGACGTCTTGCCACCTTTTTGCATTACGGGATCCGGGCACGTTCGTGTGCGCGAGTTCGTCGACGACGGCCACCTCGGGCGCGCGGGCCAGCACCGCGTCGACGTCCATCTCGGTGAGTTCGACGCCGCGGTGCGCGGAGTGCCTGCGCGGGACGATTTCCAGGCCCTCGACCAGTTCGGCGGTCTTGACGCGCCCGTGGGACTCCACAAATCCGATGACCACATCTGTGCCGCGTTCCCGACGCCTGCGCGCCTCGCCGAGCATCGCGAACGTCTTGCCGACACCGGGAGCAGCGCCGAGGTAGATGCGGAGCTCACCACGCCTGGGTTTCGCACTACTCACCGGACCAGTCTGCTCCTGGCCCCGCGTGGGCTGTTCGGGGGTACGCACTGCGCCGCCCGGCCATACACGTGCTCCTTCCCACACCTTTGGCCGCAGATCTGTCTTGTTGAATCATGCTTCAGCACGGCGCCCGTTCGAGTGAGCCTCGCTGCGCTTTTTACGCCGTTTACCAGCACATTTAAGTGTGCCGGACGCGCGCGGTGACACCCCGCGTCACCACAACGGCCGAATGGGTTATCGGCAGTTGGCGGATAGCGCGCAGAGCGTGAATGAGGGAAAGTGCCAGGGTTCGTGTCCGAATTCGGACAATCACATGCGCGCGGAGAAACGATGCCCACCACCGTCACCAACCACGAGGCACTTCAACTCGTGGTGGCCGTGCACCGGCTGGTGCGAAGTCTTCGACAGGCCGCTCCGGCCCGTCGTTTGCAACCCACCCAGTTATTGGTGCTGTCAGAACTGAGCGCCCACGGCCCGATGCGGATCGGCGAGATCGCGGTGCGCGCGCTGTGTTCGCAGCCGACCGCCACAACCGTCGTGACCAGCCTCGAGTCCACCGGCCTAGTGCGCAGAGAGCCTGATGCCGCCGACGGCAGAGCGACGATAGTCGTGCTCACCGAAGTCGGTCGCGAGACGATCCTGTCGCTGGCTCACGGCGAGGCCGAACTATTGAGTGAAAGAATGTCCGAACTTTCGCCTGAAGACAGAGACCTCCTGCGCTCGGCCATGCCGATATTGCGCCACCTGGCGGAACCGCAGGAAAACAAGTAGGAGCGGGACCCCCGACGGGTCCCGCTCCTGGCATTACTTGCTGGGTGACACAGAAGTAGGTGGCACCGAGCTGGAAGGTGCGCTTCCAGAACTCGACGGAGGCGTGCTCTCCGTTGATGACGGAGCGGTCATGCTCGGTGCCACCGTGTAACAGGTGCCGTTTTCGTACTGGATCTCCGGCCGCGGATACCGGTTAGCCGGAATCATCGGTTGCGGGTCGCTTCCGGTGCAGGCGTAGGCGTACCTGCCCTGGGGTGCGTTGATGGGATTGCCGTCCTGGTCGTACAACAGCACGTTGGTGAGCAACTTGCCGTTCTCGTCGTAGGCGTAGATGTTCTCGTAGCCCTGCATCACCGGCGTCTGGTACGTCTGCCGCGACGAGCTGTACCCGAGGTTGTCCGCCGTCGTGTCGATGACCTGGAGCAGCAACCCGACCGCCAACGCGGAGGCCGGCAGGCTGAACCACAGCCACCGCCGGTCGACCTTGGCGCGCGGCCCGGCGAACACCGACACCACCGCGATCCCGGCGATGACGAGGAACCCGAGGATGTCGCGGCTGGCGAGCAACACGGCCCCGAGCCCGAGCAAGCCGGCGCGCACCAACCACCACGCGGGCTGCAACGACTTCAGGTAGGTCAACGCCCGGTCCGCTGGCGTGCCTGCTTCCGGCGTCAGCCACTGCTGCACCCTGCGCGTCTCCGGCAGGTTCATGATCTCCTGCTGCGTCGGGCCGCGGTCGTGCACCAACGCCAGGCTGAGCACCAGCAACACCCCGGGAAGCAGCAGGATCGCCGGCTCCCGCAGCGCAGCCGTCCCCGCGACCAACGTGACACCCGTGGCGACCGCAAGCCCCCAAGCCGCCACCCGCGGCCTGCCCAGCAGCTGCTTCTTGGTGGTCACCGGCAGTCGTTCCGTGCGCGCCGGGTACCCGGCAGCCTGCCGCAGCTCCTGCGCGTACTGCTCAGGAGGCCCGAGCCGCTGCCCGAGCGTCTCGTTCTCCCCGAGCTCGGTCGACAGCTCAGCGACGTGCGCGCTGACGTCCTCCATGATCTCGGCGACCTCGCTGGGGGGCAGGTCGTCGAGGGCCGCACGCATCCCGGCCAGGTAGTGCTCGACCCCGAGCGCCTGCGTGTTCATGCTGCGACCTCCTCGAGCAGGCCGTCCAGCGTGCTGGCGAACGACCTCCACGTCTCCCTCGACTCAGCCAGGCGCACCCGCCCGGTCTCGTTGATGCTGTAGTACTTGCGGTGCGGCCCCTCTTCACTCGGCACCACGTACGAGGTGAGCATCCCCGCGTTGTAGAGCCGTCGCAGCGTGCCGTACACCGACGCGTCCCCCACGTCGTTCAATCCCCCGGCGCGCAGTCTGCGCACCACGTCGTACCCGTACCCGTCGTCCTTGCGCAGAACCGCAAGGACGGCCAGGTCCAGCACCCCTTTGAGCAGCTGACTCGTGTCCATTGACCCCTCCGACCCGCTCTTGCGGTGTGAACAGTACTACGCACTGCGCAGTACTGTCTAATGCGCTGCCCTACCGTGACCCGGCGTGGGCGGGATCTTCATCAACTACCGGCGCCACCCCGATCGCGCCGGGTTCATCGACACGCTGTTCGAGCAGCTCAGCGGGCGTTTCGGCAGCGGCAACGTCTTTCTCGACGTGACGTCGATGAGCCCCGGCGAGCGCTACCCGAACCGGCTGCGCCGCCACCTCGACCGGGCCGACGTGGTGATCGCGGTCGTGCACGAAGGCTGGGCGCGGGACCTGCGTGAGGGGCAGGACTGGGTCCGCGAGGAGATCGAGACCGCCCTCGCCGAGGGCAAGACGATCATCCCGCTGCTGTTGCCCGGCTCCGCGATGCCCACCGCCGCCGAACTGCCCCGCTCGATCAGGGAGTTCGCGCATCTGCAGGCCCACACAGTTCAGGACGGTGCCGACCTCAGCACGTTGCTCGACGAGATCGGCGATCCCGTCGAGCGGTCCGCCGGTGTCCGCCAGACATCACCACGACCCTGGACCGCCCCGCTCGCACTGGTCCTCTTCATCGCGTCCTTCGCGGCGCCCGTCGCACTGCTGCCGCCCACCGCGCGGGAGGTGGCGGTCTACGCCTCGCTCTTCGGGATCATGGTGTTGTTCGCCGCGATGATCTCGGTCGGCGTGGTCGCGTTGATCCGCAAGCCGATCAACGAGAGCGAGCGGCTGGTGCACGACCTCGGCCCGACCCGGTACCAGCTCTGGTTCGGTCTCCCCGCGAGCACCCTGCTGATGACGTTCACCGCGGCCCTGGCCTTCAGCTCGCCGATCACGCCGGCACAGCGGGTGTTCCTGATCTTCGCCGTCGGCGGCTCGATCATGTACGTGACGATCGCGATCATCCGGCAGTACCGCACCGAGCAGCACCGGGAACACAGCTGGCCGGTGAAGCTGCCGGAACCCGTCCGGGCGGCGCCGGTCCGCCGGGAGCTCGAACGGCTGCGGCGCAAGCTCGCGACCGGTGACGAGCACCGGATCCGCTGGCACGTCCGGCACCTGGAGAACGCGGCAGACGTGCTGGCCAGGGACGCGAGCAGGGGCCGGTGGAGCTGGCTGACCGCGGACCAGCCGGGCTTTCTGCTGCTCTACTCGGTCTGGGCAGCGGCAACAGTCGGGCTGATGACCGCGGCCGCGCTGCCGGCAATGAGGCTGTGGGTGCCCGCGCTGACGTTGGTGTTCACAGCTGCGATCGTCGCGCTCACCGCCGAGACCGCGTTCCGCCGGCAACGCTGGGTGCGCCACCGCGTGGCCGACGAGGTGCACGCCCAGCTGCAACGCATCCTGGACGACCGGTAGTCAGAGCCTCGGCCGCGGCTGACAGCGAGGACATGAATACGACGATCGGTTCATGAACGGCTCGCGGACGATTGCCGCCCCGCACCGCTTGCACGGCCGGTTCTCCTGCCCGTACGCGCTCAGCGACCGGTCGAAGTAGCCGGACTGCCCGTTGACGTTCACGTAGAGGGCGTCGAACGAGGTCCCACCCTGCCCGAGCGCCTCACGCATCACGTCGGTGGCGTGATCGAGCAGCTCAGCGGCCTTCGCCTTGGTGAGCTTGTCCGTCATCCGGGTGCCGTGCAGCCGAGCACGCCACAGCGCCTCGTCGGCGTAGATGTTGCCGATGCCGGACACGAGCGTCTGGTCGAGCAGGGCGCGTTTGATCTCGGTGTGACGCAGGCGCAACGCGCGCACGGCAGCATCACGGGAGAAGAGAGGGTCCATCGGGTCGCGGGCGATGTGTGCGACCGAGTCGGGGACCAGAGTGCCGTCGACCTCGACCAGCTCGGCCAGGGCCAGGCCGCCGAAGGTTCGTTGGTCGACGAAGCGCAGCTCCGGGCCGCCGTCTGCGAACCGGAACCGTACGCGAAGATGTTTCTCGTCCGGGGCGCCGACTGGCTGGACGAGCATTTGGCCGCTCATGCCCAAGTGGGCCAGCATGGCGGCTTTGTCGGCCAGTTCCACCCAGAGGTACTTGCCGCGGCGCTTGGCGGCAACCATGGGTTGCGAAACCAAGCGCGCGCAGAAGTCCGCGGAGCCCAGATCGTGCCGGCGGATGGCACGTGGGTGCAGCACCTCTACCGAGGAGATGACCCTGCCGGCGACGTGAGCTTCGAGGCCGAGGCGTACCACCTCGACCTCTGGGAGTTCGGGCACGTCAGTCTTCGGACTTGCCCTCGTCGACGGGCTGCGCCTCGATCACGGCGGCCTGCGGCTTGGTGGGCTTGAGCACCCACACGCCCGCGCGGCTCGTGTCCCTGACCAGCACAAGTCCCTGGATGCCTCCACTGCGGGAGGTGTTCACCGGGCCGCGAGCGGAGCGCGTGCGGCGGTTGGTGCGGTACCTGGTCGCATACATTGCGTTTCTCAGTCTTCCTCGGATGGGAGGGTCCCTGGCGTCACCGAGGCGCCGTTCTGTCCGTTTGCGGATGCGGCCGACTCCTGCTCGACCTTGACCCGCTCCGACAGAACATGATAAGCCGCTTCGGCGGCTTTCTGCTCGGCTTCCTTCTTGGTGCGCCCATCACCCTTGCCGTAGGGCTGGCCACCGACGAGCACCGTGGCGGTGAACTCCTTGCGGTGGTCCGGCCCCTGGTCGTCCACGCGGTACTCCGGGACGCCGAGACTGGCTTGAGCGGTGAGCTCCTGCAGGCTTGTCTTCCAGTCCAGTCCAGCACCCAGAAGCGGAGCTTTGGCCAAGAGTGGATCGAACAGCCGGTGAACGAACGTTCGTGCGGTATCGATACCGAACTGCAGGTACACCGCACCGATGACGGCTTCGAGGCCGTCGGCGAGGATGCTCGCCTTGTCCCTGCCACCGGTCAGCTCTTCGCCGCGGCCGAGCAGCAGGTGTGCACCGAGCCCGCCTTCGCCCAGGTCACGCGCCACGCCCGCCAACGCGTGCATGTTCACCACGCTGGCGCGCAGCTTCGCGAGCTGACCCTCTGGAAGGTCGGGGTGGGTGCGGTAGAGGTGGTCGGTGACGACCAGCCCCAGTACGGCGTCTCCCAGGAACTCAAGACGCTCGTTCGGCGGCAGGCCGCCGTTCTCGTACGCGTACGACCTGTGGGTGAGTGCAAGCCCGAGCAGCTCGGCGTCCAACTGGACGCCGAGCGCTTCGGACAAGTCCGCGCGGTCAGCTTGCGGAGCGCGCGGTGGCTTTCCCCCCACTACGTAGCCGAGGAGATCAGGCCGGCTGAGCGACCTGGCGGCCAGCGTACTGACCACAGGCCGGGCAGGCGACGTGCTGCGGCTTCGGCTGGCGGCAAGCCTTGTTGGAGCACGCCACCAGGTGCACGGCAGACGTCTTCCACTGGGAACGGCGCGCACGGGTGTTCGAACGCGACATTTTCCGCTTCGGGACGGCCACGACTACTTCTCCTCGTTGTTGTCATCGCTGAACCGCTCTTGCAACGCGGCCCAACGAGGGTCAATCGTCTCATGCCCGTGGTCGGGCCCGAGCTCCGCCCACCTACCGCCGCACTCGGAGCAAAGCCCCTTGCAGTCCGGCTCGCAGAGCGGTGCCTGCGGCAGTGCCAGGACAAGGGCGTCCCGCACCACAGGCTCGAGGTCGATCAGATCGTTCTCGATCCGACTGATCTCGTCTTCATCAGTGGTCTCGTCCGTGGTGCTGTCCGGCCACGCGTAGAGCTCCGTGACGCGGACTTCAACCTCATCGGCGATGGGCTCGAGGCACCTCGCGCACTCGCCTTCGACCTTGGCGAACGCCGTCCCCGAGACGAGCACGCCCTCCACGACCGATTCGATCAGGAGATCGAGCTCAACCTCTCCGCCCTCTGGCACCGCGATCACACCGAGCAACCCCACACCCGCGGCGGGCACCGACCGAACGAAGGGTCGGCTGGAACCGGCGCGACGGCCGATGTCCCTGGTGTCGATGACCCAGGGACCGGATGCTGTGGGACGCGTGGACGCGTGACGATGCTCAGTCATGATCAGATTGGTTGCCGGCGGGGACCTACCACGTCCAGCCGGTCCAGGGTACGGGACGACGGCCTCACGCGTGAAATCCGCAGGTGATCGCACCTGCTCGTAGTAGCGCGAATCACACGTTCAGGCGCCCTGGTTCGTTAAGCACCGTAGTCGAACGGCGCGGAAGCCCCCGCGACGGCCGGCCCGCGCAGGTGCGAACGGCCCTTGCCGACCGACCTGAGCGTGTGCGCGAGGAGGTCCTCGAAGTCCGCGAGCTTGCCGTCCACGTACGCGTCGCACTCCGACCGCAGCCGGATGGACTCGCTCTGCGCCGCGTCCAGGATTCGCGCGGCCTCGGCGTGCGCAGCCCGGACGACCTCCTGCTCGTTGACGAGCCTCGCCTGCTCGGCGCGGCCGTCCTCGGTGGCGCGCTCGTAGTTGGCACGGCCCGCCTGGATCATCCGCTCGGCCTCCGCGTGCGAACGGCCGACCAGGTCGTCGTACTCCTGCCGGCCGGCGGCGACGGTGCGCTCCGCCTGGTCCTCGGCCTCGGCGATCATGCGCTCGGCGCGGGCCCGCGCGTCGGAGAGCATCGCCTCCGCCTCGGCCTGCGCCTCCGCGAGCATGCGCTCGGCGTCCGCACGTGCCTTCGACACGCCCGCTTCCGCGTCGTGCTTGGCCTTGCCGACCAGCTCGTCCTTGTGGTCCAGCACGTCCTGCGCGTCGTCGAGCTCCGCGGGGATCGCGTCGCGCACGTCGTCGAGCAGTTCGAGCACATCACCGCGCGGCACCACGCAGCCCGAGGTCATCGGAACTCCGCGCGCTTCCTCGACGATCGTGACGAGCTCGTCGAGTGCCTCGAACACCCGGTACACGTCTCAACTCCCTAACCCCTGTGGCTCCCACTCACAAGTGTGCCCTGCCGATCTCCCCGAAAGAGGGAGATCGGCAGGGCGTGTCAGGATTTGCCGTGACCATCACGATCAGGCGGGCGACCGCGGCCGATGTCGACCCGATCGTGGCGATGCTCGCCGACGACCCGCTGGGCGCCGCGCGCGAGAAGCCAGGCGATCCCGCCTACCTCGAGGCCTTCGAAGTGATCGACGCCGACCCGCACCAGTTCCTCGCGGTGGCCGACTCCGGTGGTGAGGTCGTGGGCACTTTGCAGCTCACGTTCACCGGCGGCCTGTCGCGGTTGGGCATGACCCGCGCGACCGTCGAGGCCGTGCGGGTGCGCTCCGACCAGCGCGGCGGCGGCCTCGGCGAACAGTTGATCCGCTGGGCGATCGACGAGGCACGCGCACGCGGCTGCGGTCTGGTTCAACTCACGACGGACGCGTCACGCGTGGACGCACACCGCTTCTACGAACGACTCGGCTTCACCGCGTCGCACGTGGGGATGAAACTCCAGCTCTAACGGCTTTCGGCGAGGCGCTGCTGCAGCCGCTGCTCGACGGAGGCCGGCAGCAGCGTCGAGACGTCGCCGCCGTACGTCGCCACCTCCTTGACCAGCGAGGACGCCAGGAAGGAGTACTGCGGGCTCGCCTGCATGAACAACGTGTCGACGCCCGTGAGCTGGTGGTTCATCTGCGCCATCTGCAGCTCGTAGTCGTAGTCGCTGACCGCGCGCAGGCCCTTGACGATGGCCTTGATGTTGTTCTCGCGGCAGTAGTCGACCAACAGGCCGTGCCAGGCGTCGACGCGCACGTTGTCCCACTGCGAGGTGACCTCGCGCAGCATCTCCTGGCGCTCCTCGACCGAGAACAAGGTGCGCTTGTTCTTGTTGATGAGCACAGCGACGACAACCTCGTCGAACAGGTGCGCGGCTCTCCCGATGATGTCCAGGTGGCCGTTGGTTACCGGGTCGTAGGAGCCGGGGTACACGGCACGCGTCATGAAGCGGACGTTAGCACCCGATCGGACGCCTCCAGGCGTGTCCGTGGTTCTCGTCACCCATCAGCACGCACCTGACCCCAGTACACCGCCGTGTCGCCATATCGCTTGGCACGCAAGGGTTCTACCTCTTCAGGCCACGCTGGTTCGCTGCTTCGCGAAGCACGCTCCACGACGAGAACCGCGTCAGGGGCCAATCTGTGCCGGAGGCCGTGCAGCACTTTGGCGAGCTCGTCGTCGGTCACCGCGTACGGCGGATCCGCGAACACCACGTCGAACTTCTCCCCCTCGGCCGTGACGTACGCCTCAGCCGTGCGGTTCGCAATCGTCGTGTTGGCGAACCCGAGCTCCTTCGCGTTGCCTTTGAGCACGTCGGCCGCCCGCTTGTCCGACTCCACGAACGTCGCGTGCCCCGCCCCTCGACTCAACGCCTCGAACCCGAGCGCTCCCGACCCCGCGTACAGGTCCAGCACCTTCGCCCCGTCAAGATCCATCATCGACTCGAGCGAACTGAACAGCGCCTCCCTGACCCGCTCGGACGTGGGCCTGGTGCCCTTCGGCGGCACCTTCAGCCTGCGGCCTCCCGCGGTCCCGGCAACGATTCGTGTCACGCGCTCATCGTCCCAGGTGGGCTCCGCCGTTCACCGCCAGCACCTGCCCGGTGATGTGCCCGGCCCGCTCCGACGCGAGGAACGCCACCAGCGCGGCCACGTCCTGGGGCGTCCCGGCCCGCCCGTTCTTGGTCTGCCCGATCAGGGTGTTGAGGCGCTGCTCGGTCATCGAGTCGCCGAAGAACTCCGTGTCCACGATCAGCCCGGGCGAGACGACGTTGGCCGTGATCCCGCGCCCACCCAGCTCACCGGCCAGGTCCGCCGTCCACGCCTCCACCGCCGCCTTTGCCGCGCCGTAACTGCCACCGCCCCTTCGTCCGGCGATGGAGCCGATGTTGATGACCCGGCCGTTGTCCGCGAACCTCGGCGTGAGCGCCTCCGTGACGAGCACCGCGCTGATCACGTTGGCCTCGTAGTTGGCGAGCCACTTCGACTTGGTGTCGGTGTGGCTGATGTTGCCGCCGGCGTTGTTGACCAGAACGTCCACCTTGGACGGAAGGTGCTCCAACGCCGTCCCGACCGCGTCCGGGTCGGTGGCGTCGAATGCGACGTGGCGAACCTTCGGCACGGCGGCCAGAACCTCCGGGCGACGACCGGTGATCGTCACGTCCAGTCCTTGCTCGACGAGCTCAAGCGCGATGGCACGACCGATGCCGGTGCCGCCGCCGGTCACAACTGCAGTACGCATGCTTCCCCCAACAGAAAGTCGTCAGGCGAGAGCTTGCCACCACCCGTCAACCTCATTTGGCGCGTCCACGTCGACCCGCTCCCCCGGCCGCGGCACGGCGAGCTTCAGCCCGCTCGCCTTGGCCTCGCGCCAGATGCGGTCGATCGGCTCACCCCACGGGTGGAACCCGAGGTTGAACGTCGCCCAGTGCACGGGGATCAGCAGCCCGCCGCCGAGATCGTCGAACGCGCGAACGCCCTCCTCCGGCGTCATGTGGATGTCCGGCCAAGCCTGGTCGTACGCGCCGACCTGCATCAGCACCGCGTCGAACGGGCCGTGCTCCGCACCGATCTTCTTGTACCCCTCGAAGTAGCCCGTGTCGCCGCTGTAGAACACCGAGCGCTCGCCACGCGTGATCACCCAAGACGCCCACAACGTGACGTTGCGCTGCACCGAACGTCCGGAGAAGTGCTGCGCTGCGGTGCAGGTGAGGGTGAAGCCGTCGACCGAGTGCGTCTCGTCCCAGTCCAGTTCGACGATCCGCGCGACGGGGACGTCCCAGCGGGTCAGGTGTGCCCCCAGTCCCAGCGGGACCACGAACACCGCGGACGTGCTCGACGTCAGCGCCTGCACGGTCTGCATGTCGAGGTGGTCGTAGTGGTCGTGCGAGATCACGACGGCACTGACGGTGGGCAGATCAGACAACTGGTGCGGAACCGGGTGCAGGCGCTTGGGACCCACGTGCGCCGAGGGCGAGACGCGGTCGCTCCACACAGGATCGACCAGCACGGCGGCGCCGTCGATCTCGACCAGCGCGGAAGCGTGGCCGTACCAGGTGATGTGCACGCCCTCGGACACCGGCGCGGCCGGGGCCACGAGCGGCACCGCCACGGACGGCTTCCGGTCCTCACCGCCGAACAGGAAGTCGCGAACGGAGAAGGAGTCGCGGTCCGGGACCGTGCGAACTTCCTTGTCGTTGTGGAACTTGCCGTCGCGGTAGCGCGGGGAACGCGACATCTCCACCGGATCCGGCTTGCCACCCAGCTGCTTGGGCACGTCGCGCAACGCCCACGCCACGCCCGCCAGTCCGAGCAGGCCGGCCAACGCCTTCTTCATGATCGAACCCCCTTCCCTGACCTGTGCTCGGTGCAACGCAGGGAATGGTCGTCGAGTTCCGCACCACCCGCACGACGAAGGGCCCGGCCAGAGTTGGCCGGGCCCTTCGCGGAGTCGACTACTCCAGGACGATCAGGAGGTCGCCGCCCTCGACCTGCTGGGCTCCGCGCAACGCCAGGCGCTGCACGCGGCCCGCCTTCGGGGCGGTGATCGCGGCCTCCATCTTCATGGCCTCGATCGTCGCGACCGTCTGACCGGCGTCGACCGAGTCGCCCTCGGCCACCGTGGCCGTGACGACACCGGCGAACGGCGCGGCGACGTGGTTCGGGTTGCCGCGGTCGGCCTTCTCGGCGACCGGGATGTCCGTCTTCACGGAGCGGTCGCGGACCTGGATCGGGCGCATCTGGCCGTTCAGCGTGGCCATGACCGTGCGGATGCCGCGCGCGTCGGCCTCGGAGATCGCCTCCAGGCCGATCAGCAACCGGACACCCGGCTCCAGGTCGACGGAGTACTCCTCGCCGGGGCGCAGGCCGTAGAAGAAGTCCTTGGACCGCAACACCGACGTGTCGCCGTAGGCGTCGCGGTGGGTGCGGAACTCCTTCGTGGGCGCGGGGAACAGCAACCGGTTCAGGGTCGCCCTGCGGTCGTCGACCAGCCCTGCCTCGTCCTCCGGCGACAGCTCCTCGATCGGCTTGGGGGCCGGACGACCCTCCAGGGCCTTCGAGCGGAACGGCTCCGGCCAGCCGCCGGGCGGGTCGCCCAGCTCGCCGTGCAGGAAGCCGATCACCGACGCCGGGATGTCGAACTTGCCGGGGTTCGCCTCGAACTCGGCAGGCGCGACGCCCGCGCCCACGAGGTGCAGCGCGAGGTCGCCGACGACCTTGGACGACGGCGTCACCTTCACCAGGTGGCCGAGCATCCGGTCGGCGGCCGCGTACATGGACTCGATCTCCTCGAACTTCTCGCCCAGGCCGAGTGCGACGGCCTGAGTGCGCAGGTTCGAGAGCTGACCACCGGGGATCTCGTGGTGGTAGACGCGGCCGGTCGGGCCGGGGATGCCGGACTCGAACGGCGCGTAGATCTTGCGCACGGCCTCCCAGTACGGCTCGAGGTCGCACACGTTCTGCAGGTTCAGGCCCGTCGAGTGCTCGGTGTGGTCGGTCAACGCCACGATCGACGACAGCGGCGGCTGCGACGTCGTGCCGGCCATCGACGCGGTCGCGCCGTCGATCGCGTCCACGCCGGCCTGGATCGCGGCCAGGTAGGTCGCGAGCTGGCCGCCTGCCGTGTCGTGCGTGTGCAGGTGGACCGGGAGGTCGAACTCCTTGCGCAGCGCGGAGATCAGGCGAGCGGCGGCGGGCGCGCGCAGCAGCCCGGCCATGTCCTTGACGGCCAGGACGTGGGCGCCGGCGCCGACGATCTGCTCGGCCAGCTTGAGGTAGTAGTCCAGTGTGTACAGACGTTCGTCCGGGTTGGACAGATCGCTGGTGTAGCACAGCGCGACTTCGGCGACGGCCGTTCCGGTCTCGCGCACGGCCTCGATCGCCGGTCGCATCTGCTCGACGTCGTTCAGCGCGTCGAAGATCCGGAAGATGTCGATGCCGGTGTTCGTCGCCTCCTGCACGAACGCCTTGGTGACCGCCTCGGGGTACGGCGTGTAGCCGACCGTGTTGCGGCCGCGCAGCAGCATCTGCAGGTTGATGTTCGGCACGGCCTCGCGCAGTGCGGCGAGCCGCTCCCACGGGTCCTCGGCGAGGAACCGCAGCGCCACGTCGTAGGTCGCGCCGCCCCAGCACTCCAGCGAGAGCAGCTCCGGCGTCATGCGCGCGACGTGCGGTGCTACCGCGAGCAGGTCCTTGGTGCGTACTCGGGTGGCGAGCAGCGACTGGTGCGCGTCGCGGAACGTCGTGTCCGTGACGCCGACCGCCTTGCTCTCCCGCATCCACCGCGCGAAGCCCTCCGGGCCGAGCTCGGTGAGCCGCTGCTTGGAACCGGCGGGCGGTTCGGCGTTGAGGTCGACGATCGGCAGCTTCTCGCGCGGGTCGACCGCGGTCGGGCGGGTGCCGTTCGGGTGGTTGACCGTGACGTCCGCGAGGTAGGTCAGCAGGCGCGTGCCGCGGTCGGCCGAGTGGCGCGCCGTCAGCAGGTGCGGGCGCTTCTCGATGAACGACGTGGTGACGCGGCCCTCGTAGAAGTCCGGGTCGTCCAGCACCGCCTGGATGAACGGGATGTTCGTGGACACACCGCGGATGCGGAACTCCGCGATCGCACGACGCGCACGGGCGACGGCGAGACCGAAGTTACGACCGCGGCACGTGAGCTTCACGAGCATCGAGTCGAAGTGCGGGCTGATGGCCATGCCCGCGCCGGCCGTGCCGCCGTCGAGCCGGATGCCGGAGCCGCCGGGCGAGCGGTAGGCGCTGATCATGCCGGTGTCCGGGCGGAAACCGTTGGCCGGGTCTTCCGTCGTGATGCGGCACTGCAGTGCGGCGCCGCGCAGCTGGACGGTGTCCTGGCTGAGCCCGAGGTCTTCGAGCGTCTCACCGGACGCGATGCGCATCTGCGACTGCACGAGGTCGACATCGGTCACCTCCTCGGTGACCGTGTGCTCGACCTGGATGCGCGGGTTCATCTCGATGAAGACGTAGTGGCCCTGCGGATCGAGCAGGAACTCGACGGTGCCCGCGTTGCGGTAGCCGATGTGGCGGGCGAACTTCACCGCGTCGTTGCAGATGCGGTCGCGCAGCTCGGGGTCGAGGTTCGGCGCGGGCGCGATCTCGATGACCTTCTGGTGCCGCCGCTGCACCGAGCAGTCGCGCTCGAACAGGTGGATCACGTTGCCCTGGCCGTCGGCGAGGATCTGCACCTCGATGTGGCGCGGCTCGACCACGGCCTGCTCGAGGAACACGGTCGGGTCGCCGAACGCCGACTCCGCCTCGCGGGACGCGGCTTCGAGCGCCTCGCGCAGCGCGGCCGGGTCGTCGACCTTGCGCATGCCCCGGCCGCCACCACCGGCGACAGCCTTGACGAACACGGGGAAGCGCATCGTCTTCGACGCTTCGAGCAGATCGTCGATGTTCGACGACGGCGGGCTCGACTCCAGCACCGGCAGGCCGGCCTCGCGGGCGGCGGCGATGGCGCGGGCCTTGTTGCCCGTCAGCTCCAGCACCTCGGCCACGGGGCCGATGAACGTGAGACCCGCCTCGCGGCAGGCCAGTGCGAGTTCCGGGTTCTCGGACAGGAAGCCGTAACCGGGGTAGATCGCGTCGGCGCCGGCCTTGCGGGCCGCCTTGATGATCTCGTCCACGGAGAGGTAGGCGCGGACGGGGTGCCCGGCCTCACCGATCTCGTAGGACTCGTCCGCCTTCAACCGGTGCAGCGAGTTGCGGTCTTCGTGAGGGAAAACGGCGACCGTTCCCGCGCCCAGTTCGTAGGCGGCTCGGAACGCGCGAATCGCGATCTCGCCGCGGTTGGCGACAAGAACCTTGCGGAACATCCGTAGCCCTCCCGGTGTTACTCGGCGGTCAGTTCGGGCACGTTACCGTGCGACTCTTGCCTGTTGGGAGGACTGTCTCACGTGATGGGTGTCATCCTGATCGGTCCCGTCGGTGAGAATTCTCGCGGTTTGCGGGCTAGGTGGATACCCACCACCCGGTCAGACTCCACCCGGTAGTGGGATTAACCAGATCGAGTGACGATCTTGGTAACCAGCTGGGTAGGGTGAGCCATATGGCCGGGGCTGATGGAGCCGGGCAGCCTACTGCCCGCACACCGCACTTTGACGTTGTCCTCCGTGGTTACAACCAGCGACAGGTGAACGAACGAGTCACTCGCCTGGAGTTCGACCTCAAGAACTCGAACCGGTCCCGAGACGCGGCCGCCGCGCAGGTCGGAGAGCTGACGAAGCTCCTGAACGCGATGCGCGCCGATCTCGACAAGACCAAGATGCAGCTCCAGAACCTGGCCAACAGCCCCGTGAGCGCGTCGAACGTCACCGAGCGTGTCCGCGTGATGATGTCGCTCGCCGAGGAAGAGATCGCGGACATCCGCAAGGACGCCCTCGACAAGGCCGCCGCCACCCGCGGCGAGGCGGAGAAGTGGGCGGCCGAGCAGCGCGAGCAGCACAACCGCCTGCTCGCCGAGACCGAGGCCAGGCGCAAGCAGCTGGAGGTCAACCACCAGCAGCGCACGGCAGAGCTCGAGCAGCAGTTCGCCGGCCGCAAGTCCGAGCTGGAGGCCGAGTTCGCGGCGCTGCGCACCCGGTTGTCGTCCGAGCACGAGGCCCTGGTCGCCGAGGTGCGCGCGGAAGGCGAGCGCGTGAAGGCCGAGTTCGAGCAGAAGTCGGCTGCTTTGGATGCCCACCGCGTCGAGCTCGACACCAAGTACAAGGCGTACCACGACGAGCTGGACAAGGAGTACGACGGTCTCAAGGCGACGCTGGCCGCCGAGCACAAGAAGGTGCTCGCGGACGCCCGCGCCGAAGCCGAGCGCATCGCCGCCGAGTCCGAGGTGGCGCGCGTCGAGGCGCTGACGAAGCTCGACGAGGCTCTTGCTTCGAAGCAGGCCGAGGCCGAGAAGGCGCTCGCCGAGCTGGAGGCCGAGTCGCTCGCGCGCGCCGAGAAGACCACCGCTGACGCGTCCGCGCAGGCAACTGCTCTGATCAGCACGGCGGAGGAGAAGGCGGCGACGGTGACGCGCGAGGCCTCCGAGAAGGCATCCGCGCTGGTCGCCGAGGCCACCGAGAAGGCTTCGACGACCGTTGCGGAGGCCAACCAGAAGGCCGCGAACACCGTTCGTGAGGCCGACGAGAAGGCCACCACGCTGGTGCGGGACGCCGAAGCCAAGACCTCGGCCCTGGTCCGCGAGGCCGAGGAGAGGTCGGCGGCGGCTGTGGCCCTGTCCGACCAGCGCGCGGCCGCGGCGGCGGAGCGGGAGGCGTCGCTGCGCGCGGCGCACGACAACCTCGCCACGCAGTTCCACGCCGCGCAGGCCGCGGTGGACGCGGCCATGTCGGTGTTGAAGCCGTTGGAGGAGAACGGCTCGGCTGAGGAGCGCGGCGAGCAGAAGACCGAGCAGCTGCCGAAGCCGCGGCAGAACTGAGCTCAGCCGGGGAACGGCAGCAGGCTGTCCCCGGCACGCCGCTGCCCGCCGTCCAGCCGTTGAAGCCCCGCCAGGACTAGCGGCCAGACCCAGCAGGATGCCGGCGAAGTAACGGTGAGGCGGGCACGTCGTGGTGCCCTGCTGAGCGTGAACTGCCTGCGGCGGCGTTCCGGGCCATCACGCTGGGCTGCCCATGCCCAGTTGGGGCAGCCCTGCCGCCGTCCTGCGCCCAGCCCGCGCGGCTAGGCCTTCTCCAGGAAGTCCGCCCGCTCCTCCGTCAGCAACGTGGCCACCATCCCCGCCAGGCCAGGGTGCTTCTCCAGGTCCGGATCCGCGTCCACGAAGCCCTGAGCCGCGACCCGAGCGTCCGCGATGATGTCCTCGTCGCGCAGCAGCGAGAGCATCTTCAACGCCGAGCGGCGACCCGACTGCGCGGCGCCCAGGATGTCGCCCTCGCGGCGCAGTTCGAGGTCGAGCTGGGCCAGCTCGAAGCCGTCCAGAGTGGACTCGACGGCGCGCAGGCGTTCCATCGTGGCCGTCATCTCCGGCATCTCGGTGACCAACAGGCACAGGCCGGGAGCGCTGCCCCGGCCCACGCGGCCGCGCAGCTGGTGGAGCTGTGAGACGCCGAAGCGGTCGGCGTCCATGATGGCCATGACGGTGGCGTTCGGGACGTTGACGCCGACCTCGATGACCGTGGTGGCGACGAGCACCTGGACCTGGTTGGCCGCGAAGGCGCGCATCACCGCGTCCTTCTCGTCGGGTGGCATGCGGCCGTGCAGGATTTCGACGCGCAGGCCGCGCAACGGGCCCTGCGACAGCATGTTCGCCACGTCGATCACGGACAGGGCCGGGCGCTTGTCCTCGTCGTCAGCGGACTTCGCGGGTTCCTCGTCGCCGATGCGCGGGCAGACGAAGTAGGCCTGGTGCCCCGCGGCCACCTCTTCGCGCACGCGGGCGAACGCGCGGTCCAGCCACGCGGGCTTCTCGCGCGCGGGCACCACCGAGGTCTTGATCGGCGAGCGGCCGCCGGGGAGCTCGCGCAGTGCGGAGACCTCCAGGTCGCCGTAGACGGTCATGGCCACCGTGCGCGGGATCGGGGTCGCGGTCATCACCAGGACGTGCGGATTCTCCCGTTCACCCCGCGTCGAGAGAGCGGCACGTTGCTCCACGCCGAAGCGGTGCTGTTCGTCGACGACGACGAGACCGAGCGAGTGGAACTCCACCTTCTCCTGGATGATCGCGTGCGTGCCGACGACGATGCCCGCCTCGCCGGTCACGATGTCGAGCAACGCCTGGCGCCGCTGGGCCGTGTTCATCGAGCCGGTCAGCAACGTCACGCGTGTCGCGTCCTCCGCGCCGCCGAGCTGGCCGGCCTGGGCGAGGTCGCCGAGCATCTCGGAAAGTGAGCGAGCGTGTTGTGCCGCAAGGACCTCCGTGGGCGCGAGCATGGCGGACTGACGACCCGCGTCCACCACCTGCAACATTGCTCGCAACGCGACCATGGTCTTGCCCGACCCGACTTCCCCTTGCAGCAGGCGGTTCATCGGCACGACCGAAGCCAGGTCCGACGAGATCTGCTCGCCCACCGAAACCTGGCCTGCGGTCAACGTGAAAGGCAGCCGCGCGTCGAACGCGTCCAGGATCCCGCCGGACCGGGGCGCGCACGCCGGAGCCGGACGCGCGGTGGACGCCTTGCGGCGCTGGGCCAGGGTCAGCTGCACGGCCAGCGCCTCGTCCCACTTCAGCCGTTGCTGCGCCACGGAGATCTGCGCCCAGCTCTCCGGCCGGTGGATCGCCCGCAGCGCCTCCTCCAGCCCGATCAGGCCGTGCTCCGAGCGGAACTCGTCCGGAAGCGGGTCGGAGGGCACGCCGTCCCAGATCTCCAGCAGCTGCTTGACGCAGTTGGCGATGTTCCACGTGTTGATGTGCTGCGAGGCCGGGTAGACGGGCAGGAACGCCTGCAGGAACGACGATCCGTCCTGCTCGGGCGTGAGGATCTCGAACGCCGGGTGCACCAGCTGCAGGTTCTGCCGGTAGCGGCCCACCTTGCCCGCGAACAGGGCCCGCGTGCCCGGCAGGAGCTCCTGCTCCGCCACGAACGCCACCTTGCCGAAGAACACCAGGTGCAGCTCGGACGTGCCGTCCGTGATCACCGCTTCGGTCATGTGGCCGTGCCTGGCCTTCATGCGCCGCTTGGTGCACTTGCGGACCTCGGCCTGGACGGTGACGTGCTCGTCGATTTCCAGGGACCTGATGTCGGTCAGCTTCCCGCGCTCGTCGTAGCGGCGCGGGTAGTGGCGCAGCAGGTCACCGACCGTCGTGAGGCCGAGGCCGGTCTCCAGTGCGTCGGCGGTCTTCTTGCCGAGCAACGGCTGCAGCTTGTCGTCGAAGGAGATCATCGCGTCCCATTGAACTACTCGACACCGACAAAAATGACCGCGTCCGGCTGGCCGCCCGGATAGGCCATGACCTCGACCTCCGGATGGGTCACCCGCAGGTGGTCCTCCAGCACGTCGACCAGACCTTCCGGGGCGTCGGCGCCGAGGATCACCGTCACCAGCTCGCCGCCGCCGGTCAGCATGCGGTCGACCAGCCGGCAGGACAGGTCCAGCAACGACTCCGCGGACGACGGGCCCGCCTCGATCAGCACCACCTCGCCGTCCAGCATGCCCAGCAGGTCGCCCGGCTGGCAGCGGCCCACCCACGTCAGCGCCTCATCGGCGGCGATCGACAGCTCACCGCGCCTGGTCGCCGCAGCGGCTTCGGCCATCGCGACAACGTCGTCGCCCGCGCGACGGGACGCGTCGTGCACGGCCAACGCGGCGAGGGCTTGCACGGGCGAGAACGTCGGCACCACCACTACGTCCTGCCCTGCAGCCTGTGCGTACGCCACGGCCTCGTCCAGCGCCTCACGGATGTCCGGGTCGCCGGGCAGAACGGCGACGTGACGCGCGCGCGTCGACACGATGGCGGACAACAGGTCCGTTGGCGTCGCAGAAGAAGTAGCGAGGTCGAACACCGTGGCACCCTCGGCGCGGAACAGGTCCACCGCGCCGCTCACCACCACCACGATCGCCCGGTCGCGCACGAACCGTGAAGCCTGCGCCGCGATCTGGTCGGCGAACCGCGCCACCGTGATGCGGTGTGGACGCCCAGCGCGCACACCGGCTTCGATCGCCGCGCCGATGTCGTTGCAGTGCACGTGCACGGTCCACAAAGAAGCACCGTCGCCCACGACCGACACGCAGTCACCGAGCAGGTTCAACGACGCGCGCAGCTCGAGGACCGCCGCTTCCGACGTGTCGTCGAGCAGGTACATCACCTCGTACTCGAACTCCGAGGACCCGCTCTCCCGCTCGGTCGTCAGCGACTCGGGCGTACGCGGCAGCAACGGCGCGTCCACCGGCGTTTCCACGGCCTGACCGGTGATCACCGCGGCCAGTGTGTCCAACAACACAACGAGACCACGGCCGCCGGCGTCCACCACCCCAGCCTTCGCCAGCACGGCGAGTTGGCGAGGCGTATTGGCCAGTGCGACGGCACTCGCGCGTGAGGCCGCCATCACCACGTCGTCGAGTTCGTCCGACTCACAGTCCCGTGCGGCCTCGGCGGCGGCGTGCAGCACTGACAGGACCGTGCCAGGAACTGGCTTGGACACAGCAGCGGTGGCCAGCTCGTCAGCCCGATGGAGGGCCTTGCGCAGTGCGGACCCCGTGACGACGGACACCTCCTGCACGGACTCCGCCAGTCCCCTGAGCACCTGCGACAGGATCACGCCGGAGTTGCCGCGGGCGCCGGCCAGCGCGCCACGGGCCAGTGCGGACAGCGCGTCGCCTACGGTGGAGATGGGCGAGCGCAGCAGCGCGTCCAGCGCCGACTGCATCGTGTGCAGCAGGTTGGTACCTGTGTCACCGTCCGGCACGGGAAAGACGTTGATCTGGTCGATCGACTCCCGATTGGCGTCGAGCGACCGCACGCACGCGTCCGCCCACCTGCGCACCGCGACCGCATCCATGACCTGCATGGCGGCGAGGGTATCCACCCGGTTTGGTCACGGGTGAGGCCACCGGCTACCCTGATTGGGTTGCCGTGCCCGGATGAGGCTTGTGCACGCTTGCGCGCCCACCGGGACGCGAGACTCACCGCTTGAACCTGAAGGAGTGGCTGACGTGGCTGCCGTGTGCGACGTCTGTGGCAAGGGGCCGGGCTTCGGCCATTCGGTTTCGCACTCCCAGCGGAAGACGAACCGCCGCTGGAACCCGAACATCCAGTCTGTGCGCGCGAAGGTCTCGGCCTCGCAGCGCCAGCGGATCAACGTGTGCACGTCCTGCCTGAAGGCTGGCAAGGTCGTGCGCGGCTGATCACCGCCACAGCGAGAACCCCGAAAGAGCCCGGCTTCGGCCGGGCTCTTTTGTTTTGTGCGCACTTCGCGGGAATCATCCATACAAGACGTGTAGTTGACTCGCCAATCAAGACGATGTTGAAACGCTCGCGGACTTGGGCTTACGTTGGGGAACGTGCGAGTCCTGGTGACAAGTTGTCCCGGCTATGGGCATCTGTATCCGCTTATTCCACTGAGCTGGGCGTTGAGCAACGCCGGGCACGACGTGCTGCTCGCGTTGCCCGACCAGTTCGCGCAGGTCGGAGCGGCTACCGGACTGCCGGCAACCGCAGTGGGACCGGTGTCGATCCGGGAAGTCTTCTCGAACTCGAATCACGCACTTTATTCCGGAAATGTGACCGAAGCTCTGATCGAGCACGTCACGGAGCATTACGCGAAAATCGCGCATTTCACGGTTGTGAATGTAATCGAACTGGCCGAGAGATGGCGTCCGGATGTCGTAATGCACACGCCGTGGGAGTACGCGGGGCCGATCGCCGCCGCACGACTCGGTGTGCCGCTCGTCCGCCACACCTGGGGCGTCGCACTGCCGCCGGAACTGGCACCGGCCGAGGCCGAGACGCTCGCACCGGTGCACCGCGAGCACGGCTTTCCCGACGCCCCAACCCTGACCGTGGACGTCTGCCCGCCCGCACTGCAGTACCCGGACGCACCGCCCGGACTGCCGATGGCCTACACCGCCTACAACGGCGCGGGCGTGCTCCCGTCGTGGCTGTTCGAGCCACGAAGAAGGCCGAGGATCTGCGTGACGCTCGGCAGCGTGCCCGTTCCCGGCGGGGAGCACGACCGCGTGTTGCGCACGGTGCTCGCCGGGCTCAAGACGATCAACGCCGACGTGCTGGTGATCACCGGCGGCGGCGTGCTCGATCCGGGAGCACTCCCGGCCAACGCCCGCACAGTGGACTGGCTACCGCTCAACCAGGTGCTGAAGGTGTGTGACGCCGTGGTGCACCACGGCGGCTCGGGCACGACCATGACCTCGCTGCACGCCGGCCTGCCGCAGCTCGCGTTGCCGCAGATGTGCGACCAGCACCGCCACGCCGACCGCGCCGAAGCCGTCGGTGCCGCCGCCAAGCTCAGCGGAGACGACCTCACCGCGGAGTCCGTCCGCGACCACGTGCAACGGCTGCTGGACGACCCGGCGCCACGCGTGGCCGTGACGAAGATCCGCGACGAGATGCGGGCACTGCCGCCACCCGCCGCCGTCGCCTCCTCCCTCATCGCCCTAGTGGAGGCAAGAGAGTGAAAACCGTTGTGGTGACCGGCGCAGGTGGCTTCATCGGCTCGCACGTGGTGGAAACCCTGCTGGCCACCGACACCCGCGTGATCGCCTTGTACCGCACGGATCCACCGCCGTTCACCGCGCCGAACCTCCAGACGTTCCCCCTCGACCTGCTCGACGAGAACGAGCTCCGTGCGGTGCTCCGGTACGCGGCCCCCAACGCCCACACGGTGATCCACACGGCGGCGATGGACGGCAACGCGGCGTTCAAGCGTGACAACACCGCCCTCATCTTCGACACGAACCTGCGCATCGGATCGAACGTGCTGAACTGCGCGCGCGACTCGAGCGTCGAGAACGTCGTCCTGGTCAGCTCGGCAGAGGCGTCGGTGGAGTCGGACAACGGCTACGCGCTCTCGAAGTCCGTCGTCGAACTGCTGGCTGAGCAGTACCGCAAGCAGTACGGCATGCGGATCTTCCTGCCGCGCCCGTCGAACGTCTACGGCCCGCGCGACAAGCTCGACCGGGTGATCCCCGCGATGATCACCAGGATCGCCTCCGGCCAGGACGTCGAGATCTGGGGCGACGGTTCGCAGACGCGGTCGTTCGTGCACGTGCATGACGTCGTCGCGGCGATTCTGGGGATGGTCGACAGCGAGATCGATGCACTGACCGTGGCGACCCGTGAGACGATCTCGATCCTGGAGCTCGCCCGCACCCTCTGCGCGTTGCTGGACGTGCCGGAACGGGTCCGGCTCGACCTCACCAAACCGACCGGCGCACCGGCGCGTGCGTTCGACACGACGCGGATGTACGAGCTGGTGACGCCACGTCCGTTGCGTCAGGGCCTGGGCGAAACCGTGTCCTGGTACCGGTCGACGCTGCCGCTGGCGGCCTGACGACGCAGCGCCCGCAGCACGAACACCAGGCAGATCACACCGGCGGCCGCCGATCCGATGCCGCCGATCGCGAACACCACCCGCGGGCCCACGAACAGCAGCAACACGCCCGCCGCAGCGGTGCCGAGCAGGTTCGCGCTGGTCACCATCGACCCGACCGCGGCGAACACCCGGCCGCGCATCTCGTCGGGCGTCCGCTGCCGGACGATCGCGTTCATGGTCACGTTGTCGACGCCGTTGGAGACACCGCCGATGAACCACCCGATCCCGGCGGCCGCGACGTAGGGCAACGTGGCCGGGATCAGCATCCCGACGCCGCTCGTGATCCCGGTGACGGCGAGCGCGACGGCCAGCTGGCCATCGGTCTTCAGCCGCACGGCCACCCGGTTGCCGACCAGGATGCCGACCGTCCAGCACGCCTGTATGGCGCCCAGCAGGAACTCGTCACCGTGCAGCACGAACCGCACGAACGCGGGATCGGCCACGTTGACCACCACGACGGCGCCGACCACGAACGCCAGCCCGGTGATCGCGGCGAGCAGCAACGGATCCTGTCGGAGGTGCTGGATGCCGGCGAGTGCACTCGGTCGCTGCTCGTGTTCGCCGGAAGGCCTGCGTTCCGACCGCACGAACGCGAGCATCCCCGCGTAGATGACGAACGTGGCACCGTCGACGAGCAGTGCCACCTCGTACCCGAACAGACCGGCGAGCAACGCGCCGCCGGTCAGGCCCGCGATGCTGCCGATGCTGCGCCCGGTGCCGAGCCACGCATAACCACGCGTGGCTTCTTCTTCCCCCGCGATGTGCGGCACCAGGGCAGACGTGGCGGGCACGGCGACCGCAAGGCCACAGCCCGAGACGAACACCAGCGCCACCACGAACGCGGGCCGAGCCAGCAACGGCCCGATGGCCGCGATCGCGACGCCCTGACAGAGCAGCGCGGTGATCAGCAGGCGCCGGTTGGGCAGCTTGTCGACGAGCAGGCCCGCGAGCGGCGCACCGAGCACGAGCGGCAGCAGTTCGGCGACCAGAATCGCCGCCACGAGCAGCGAGCTGATCGGTGTCGCCCAGAACACCAGCACGAGCAGCGACAACGAGTTGCCGAACTGGGAGATGGCCAACCCCGCGGCCACCAAAGTCAGATCACGATTCCCCCGCATGTCCTTGGACGCTAGTGGGAGAAGGACATGCGGGGTTGCGCGGAAAGGTGAACTACGGAAGCTTCCAGTCGATCGGCTCGGCGCCCTGCTTCTCCAGCAGTTCGTTGGCGCGGCTGAACGGCTTCGACCCGAAGAACCCGGCGTGCGCCGAGAGCGGCGACGGGTGCGCGGACTCGATGGCGGGCAACGGTTCCAACAGCGGACGCAGGTTGCGCGCGTTGCGGCCCCACAGGATCGAGACCAGCGGTGCGTCGCGCGCGGCCAGCGCCTTGATCGCCTGCTCCGTCACGGCCTCCCAGCCCTTGCCCTGGTGGGAGTTGGCCTTGCCGGGCTGCACGGTGAGCGCCCTGTTGAGCAGCAGCACGCCGCGCTCGGACCACGGGGTCAGGTCGCCGTTGGACGGCAGCGGGTGACCGAGGTCCTCCGCGTACTCCTTGTAGATGTTGACCAGCGACTTCGGGATCGGCCGCACGTCCGGCGCCACCGAGAACGACAGGCCGACCGCGTGGCCGGGCGTCGGGTACGGATCCTGCCCGACGATCAGCACCTTCACCTGGTGGAACGGCTGCTTGAACGCACGCAGCACGTTCTCGCCGGAAGGGAGGTACGTGCGGCCGGCGGCGACCTCCGCGCGCAGGAACTCACCCATGGCGGCGATCTGGTCAGCGACGGGGGCGAGAGCTTCAGCCCAACCGGCTTCGACTACTTCGTTGAGGGGACGAGCCACGGCTGTGAACCCTATCTCAGTCCAGTCGGCGGAGCTTCTCGCGGTAGAGACCGATGTTCTGCACGTACTTCTCGACGATGAACGCCCAGGCCTGTTCTGGCACAACAAATCCAGCACGCTCGCGGGCCGGAACTCCCAGCACCATCGTGCGTTCGCGGACGTGGCCGTCGAACGAGACCACCGCGCCGGCGCCGACGATCGCGCCCTTCTCGACGATGGAACCGTTGAGCACCACGGAACCCGACGCGATCAGGCACTCGTCGGCGACCGTCGCGCCTTCGATGTGCACGTTGTGGCCGATGACGCACGACGAACCGATGTGCACCGGGTGGACCTCGGTGCAGTGGATCACCGTGCCGTCCTGGATCGACGTGCGCTCGTCGACGACGATGCGACCGTAGTCGCCGCGCAGCACGGCTTGAGGCCACACCGACGAATGCGCGCCGATGCGCACGTCGCCGATCACGGTCGCATCCGGGTGCACGTACGCGTCCGGATGGATCTGCGGCTCGTAGTCCCCCAACGCATAGATGGCCATGCCCGCGAACCTACAACGGTTTGCCGAAGCAGCGACTCTCCGGGTGGTCGCGGTACACCCCGAAGTTGTCGATCCGCTCGTAGCCGCTGGAGGTGTACAGGCTGATCGCCTCCGGCTGCCGGAGACCGGTTTCCAGGACCATCCGCTCCAGACCGGCCTCGCGGGCGGTCACCTCGAGATGGGCGAGCACGAGCCGGGAGAGGCCTTGGCCGCGTGCGGCGTCGACCACGTACATCCGCTTGATCTCGGCGGCGCCCGCGAGCTCGTCGCTCACCCGCCAGCCGCCGCACGTGACCGGCACGTCGTCGAGGTAGCCGATCACGAAGTAGCCGAGCGGTGCGGCGAACTGGGCCGGGTCGACCGGCGTGACGTCCACATCGCCGTACCGGTCGACGTAGACCTGCTGGAGGTCGGCGATCATCTTCACGGAGTCTGGATGGTCATACGCGCGAGTGCATAGTTCCACATCGACCAGTTTACGCGCGCCAGTGCTCCCAGCCAGGGGGTTTTTCGTAAACCCTGCCGTCCACCGTCACGCCCTCACCTGCGCGGACCGTCCCGATCGTGGTCCAGCCCTCGGGAACCGCCTTCGGACCGGGGAAGGTCGCCGCGAGAGCGTGATCTTCGCCTCCCGTGAGCGCCCAGTGCCGAGCGTCACCGCCGAGCGCCGACGCGACGTCCAGCAGCCGCGGGTGCAACGGCAGCAGCTCGGTGCGGATGTCGATCGCCACGCCCGACGAGTCGGCGATGTGGCCGAGGTCCTGCAGCAGGCCGTCCGAGATGTCGATCATCGACGTGGCACCGGCCTCCGCCGCCTTCGGGCCCTCCTCGTACGGCGGCTCCGGCGTGCGCTGGGCGTTCACGATGCCGACCGGCGAACGGAAGCCACGCCCGAGCACGGCCAGTCCGGCGGCCGCCCAGCCGAGCCTGCCGGTCACCGCCACGACGTCACCGACGAGCGCGCCCGAACGCGTGATCGGCTCAAGTCCGTTCATGTCACCCATTGCGGTGATGGAGATCACCAGCGTGGCGGAGCTGACCATGTCGCCGCCGACGACGCCCGCGCCGGCCTTCGCGGCCTCCTGCCACAGTCCCGACATGATCCCCTGGATCGTCGCCGCGGGAGTGTCCGGCGGGCAGGCGATCCCGACGAGCAAACCGGACGGCAGCGCTCCCATCGCGACGACGTCCGCGAGGTTCACGGCGGCTGCTTTTCGGCCCACCTGCTCAGGACTGGACCAGTCGAGTCTGAAGTGGACACCCTCCACCAGCACGTCCATGGAGGCGACGACCCGCCCGTCCGGGACGGCGACCACGGCCGCGTCGTCACCGGGACCGAGGATGGTCGTCTCCGGCTGCGCCCGACCGGCCGTCACCCGGTGGATGAGATGGAACTCACCCACATCGGCGACCGTCTCCGCGTCGTGCGGCGGCTCCGGACGCAAAGTTGCCTCCCAATCTGAGCATTCGGAACCCCAACTGGGGTACGTTGCGTGACACGTTCCTACCTCGACCCAACCTGTCGCGACGAAGGGGCACGCCGTGGTGCATGCATACATCCTCATCCAGACCGAGGTCGGCAAGGCCGCTGCAGTCGCCTCCGAGATCTCCGGGATCGCCGGAGTCGCCACCGCCGAAGACGTCACCGGTCCTTACGACGTCATCGTCCGCGCCGAGGCCGACACCGTCGACCAGCTCGGCCAGCTCGTGGTCGCGCGCATCCAGAACGTGGAAGGCATCACTCGGACGCTGACCTGCCCGGTCGTGCATCTGTAGTTCGTGTTGTCATAACTGGGTGACTCAGCAGGAATCGACGTCGACGCTGTCCCGGCCGTCGCTCGTGGCGGTCGGGCTCGCCGTTCTGCTCGTCGTCGGTGTTGCCGCGCTCGGTCTCGTGCTGGGCACCCGCGGCCAGACCGAGGACGCGCCCGGTCGCACGGGCCCGCTCGCGCTGGTCTCCATCGACGCACCTGACGCGGGCTCCCAGCCGTGCGCGTCGCTGATCGAGAAGCTTCCGGCCGGGCTGCCGTCCGGGAAGGACACGCTGCCGCGACGAGAGATCGCCTCGCCCGCACCGCCTGCCACCGTCGCTTGGGGTGACGCCCAACACGATCCGGTGGTGCTGCGGTGTGGCCTGCCCCGGCCGACCGAGCTCTCCGCAACCTCGCAGCTGCGGGTGATCTCGGACGTGCAGTGGCTGCAGCTGCCCGGTTCCGGCAGCTCGACGTGGGTGATCGTGGACCGCAGCGCGTACATCGCGCTGACAGTGCCCGACGACGCGGGCACCGGACCGTTGCAGGACATCTCGACGACGGTGCGCGACCTGCTGCCGAAGCAGCCGGTGAAGACCACGCCTTAACGGAGCCCGCTGCCGCGCGCGATCGCCGTCTCGATCAACGTGGTGAGCAGCGTGGTGAAGTCGATGCCGGTCGCCGCCCACGCCTTGGGGTACATGGAGATCGGCGTGAAGCCCGGCATGGTGTTGAGCTCGTTGATGATCAGCTCGTTCTGCTCGGTGAGGAAGAAGTCCACCCTGGACAGTCCCTGGCAGTCGAGCGCCTTGAACGCCGTGACGGCCAGCTCGCGCAGCTGGGCCGTGACGTCGTCGTCGAGCTTCGCCGGGATGTCGGCCTCGTAGGAGTCGTCGACGTACTTGGCGTTGAAGTCGTACCACTCGACGCTCTCGCCGACCGGACGCAGCTCGGCGGGCAGCGACGCCTCGACGCGGCCGTCCGGGAACTCCAGCACGGCGAGCTCGATCTCGCGCACATTCGGCACGGCGGCCTCGACGATGACCTTGGGATCGTGCTGGCGCGCCTCGAAGATCGCAGCGTCCAGGTCGGCCCAGTCGGACACCTTGGAGATGCCGACCGACGACCCGGCGCGCGACGGCTTCACGAACACCGGCAGGCCGAGGTGCTCGCGCTCGTCGAGGGTCAGCGTGGTGGCGGACCGGTCGAGAGCCACGAACTTGCCGACGTTGAGGCCCTCCGCCTGCAGGAGCCTCTTGGCGAAGATCTTGTCCATGGCGGCGGCGCTGGCGAACACACCGGGACCGACGTACGGGACGCCGCCCAGTTCGAGCAGGCCCTGGATGGTGCCGTCCTCACCCCACGCGCCGTGCAGCAGCGGGAAGACGACGTCGACGTCCTGCAAAGCCTGACCGGGCTCGATCGGCGTGATGTCGGTGCGGTTGCGCAACGTCGGGAGGTTGCCGGCGCCTGCCTCGAGCGCGTTCGGGTCCGTGCCGAGCGCCCACTGCCCCTGCGGCGTGATGCCGACGGGCACGACCTCGAAGCGGTCCGAGTCCAGGTAGGGCAGGACGCTCTTGGCGGACTGGCAGGAGACCTCGTGCTCGGAGCTGCGGCCGCCGAACACCACGGCCACCCTCGTCTTGCGCTGCGTCATGGGGCCCGACCCTACCCGTTTGGGCGATTGTGCCTACCGACCAGTTCTAACCTCAGCACGTGGAGATCAAACTGCTCGACCTGGACGACGACGCCGAACCGCGCGGTTACGCCGACGTGCGGATCGCCGCCCAGACCGTCGACCGTCCCGGCGAGCAGGCGTCGAGCCAGGAACAGATCATCGAGTCGCTGCGGGAAGCCAGTCCGGACTTCAGCGAGTTCATCCGCCTGGTCGCACTGCGTGCTGGAGAAGTTGTGGGCATCGCCTCTGTTGGACTGCGCGAACGGCTGGCGATCGGCTCGATCACGGTGCACCCGCGGTATCGCAGGCAGGGGATCGGCACCGCACTGCTGGAGGCACTGCTGCCCGAGTTGCGTGGCCGAGAAGCGCTGGAGAACCGGGCCGTGGTCAAGGGCAGTGCCGGCGAGCACTGGGCGCTCGCGCGCGGGTTCCACGTGACCGCGTCCAGGGTCGTGCAGCGGCTGACCGTCGCCGACGTCGAGCCGGACTCCTGGGAGCTGACCGCACCCGCCGGCTACCGGGTGGAGCAGTGGATCGGCGAGGCACCCGAGCACCTGCTGGTGTCGGTGGCGTCGACGCGACGGGCGATCCACGACGCGCCCGACCCTGGTCGCGATCCGGAGTGGACGCCGGAACTGGTTCGGGCCGAGGAGGCGGAGGACCAGGCGGCCGACGTCGAGCACCGCGTCGTCGTGGCGGTCGAGGAGGCCACCGGTCGCGTCGTGGCGTTCACCAACGTGCGGCTGTACCCGAACGACGTCGAGCACACGGTCTGGCACGACACGGTGGTCGCGCCTCTTCATCGCGGGCGGGGGCTCGCCCGGTGGGTCAAGGCGCACATGCTGCGGTGGCTGCTCGCGGACAAACCGGAGCTGGCACGCATCGACACGGGAACGGCGTCGGCCAACTCCCCCATGATCCGGGTGAACGAGGCGCTGGGATTCGTCACGACCCGCGAGGTGGTCGTGGTCAGCCGTTCGGTTTGATCAACTCGGTGAGCACCGGCAGCGCGCTGACCAGCTGTTCGCGCGAGCACGCGCTGTACCCGATCGCGAGCCCGTGGAACTTGGCCCTGTTCACGTAGTGCCGGGCCAGCCCGTCCACCCGCAGCCCGCGTTCCAGCGCCAGCCGCATGACCTCGCGCTCCTGTTCGAGGCTGGGCAACAGCACGACGACGTGCGCGCCCGCGTCGTCGCCGATCATCTTGATGCCCGCCGCCGCGAACGTGTCGACGATCAACGCCCGGCGTTCGGACAGCTCCCGACGCAGTTTGCGCAGATGCCGGCCGAGGTCGCCGGTGCGAGCCAGCTCGACGACCACCCGTTGCCCCGCGGCCGCAGGGCTCGTGCCGGTCCGGTCGCGGTGTTCCAGGACCGTGGTCGCGATGTGCTCGGGCGCGACCATCCAGCCCGCGCCCAACGTGGGCGTCAAGATCTTGCTCGTGGTGCCGAGGTGGACCACGACGTCCGGGGCGAGGGCGGCCAGTGACGGCAACGGCGCCACGTCGTACCGCAGCTCACCGTCGTAGTCGTCCTCGATGACCAGCCAACCGTCCCGGCGCGCGCGTTCGACCAGCGCGACGCGTCTGCCCGCCGACATCCGGCCGCCCAACGGGTACTGGTGCGCAGGCGAGCAGTAGACGGCGCGAACTCCGGCCGGAACGGCATCGGGCAGCAGCCCTTCGGCGTCCACCGCGGCTTGGACGACCTTCAAGCCGTTGGCGCGGAAGACGCCCACCGCACGTTGGTAGCCGGGTTCTTCCACGGCCACTGCGTCGCCGCGGTGCAACACGGCGACCGCGATCTCGGTCAGCACCGCCGTGGTGCCGCCGGTCGCGAGCACGGGGTCGGCGTTGACGGCCAGGCCGCGGTGGCGGAGCAGGTGCTCGGCGATGGCCTCGCGGTATTCGGGCAGGCCGGCGCGTTCCGGGCGGGACAACGGCGGTGCGTCGGCCGCGGCCCGCCAGGCGCGTCGCCAGGCCGCGCGGTCGAGACCGGCCGCCCACGGCGCACCGGTGCTGAGGTCGACGAAGTCGGTGATGGCCGGTGCGACGGGCTTGCGCGAACGTTTGCGCAACGGGCCCGGCGGAGTTGTGGTGACGTAGGTGCCGGAGCCGTGGCGGCCCGCGATCCAGCCTTCCGCGTGGAGCTGGTCGTAGGCGGCGGCGGTCACCGTGCGGGACACGCCCAGTGAATCGGCCAGTGCGCGCGTCGACGGCAGCCGGTCGCCCGCGCGGAGTCGTCCCTCGGAGGCGGCGGAGCGGAGGGCGTCGGCGAGCTGGACGGCGAGCGGTTCTGCGGACTCGCGGTCCAGTGCCACGGGGAGTGCGGTCTCAGCCAAAGTGGCCTTCTCAAATCGATCAAAACTGGCGCTTCAATGATGCCACTTCGACCGACACAGTAGAAGCATGACCACTGACCTGCAGCTCTCCCCCACCCCGCGCAGCACCGTCGTCCGCGGCAAGAAGCGAGCCGTCCAGGACCGCCAGGTGCTCTACGACATCCTCGACGCCGGTCTGGTCTGCCATCTCGCCGTGGAGGTCGACGGGGCGCCGTTTCTCATCCCCACCGCGTACGGGCGGGACGGCAACCGCATCTTCCTGCACGGGTCGACGGGCTCACGGTCCATCAGGAGCATGCTCGAAGGCAAGCAGGTTTGCGTCGCGGTCACGCTCGTGGACGGCGTCGTCTACTCGCGGTCGGTGTTCCACCACTCGATGAACTACCGGTCGGCGATCATCCACGGCACGGCCCGCATCGCCGAGGACCCCGAACACGCGCTGCGCACGATCGTCGAGCACGTCACGCCCGGCAGCTGGGACTACGCGCGCCAGCCGTCCAAGAAGGAGCTCGCGCAGACGGCCGCCCTGGAGCTCGACCTGACCGAGGCCAGCGTGAAGGTGCGCGACGGCGGACCGGGCGAGGAGCCGGAGGACCTCGAGGCGAACCTCGTGTGGGCCGGGCACATGCCGCTCATCCAGTCGTGGGGCACGCCGGTACCGCACGAGACGGACAAGGCGATCCCGCCGCACGTCAGCGAACGGGACCGTTGACCGGGTCGTAGCGGTAGGGGGTCATGGCGCGGGTGCCGTGGCGGTAGACGTGGATCGACACCGCCGGGTCGACACCGTCGTTGCGCACCTGGTGCACGTAGCCGGGCCCCCACACGCGCGACTGACCGGCGTGCAGCGTGTGCACGACCTGGATCTTGGTCGTCACCACCTCGGTCAGCAGGCCGCTGACCACGGTGAACGCGCCCGAAGTGTGGTCGTGGTCGTGCAGCGAGGCGGTCTGTCCTGGGAGCCAGCTCATCAGCCAGATCTCCTGGTCGTCGGTCTTGTCGACCAGCGTCGAGAAGCGCTCCTCCGGGTCGTACCGGAGCAGGTGCTTCCAGCGGTCGCGGTCGGCCGCCCACGCCAAAGCCACCCGGACGGGGTGCAGCAGCGTGGAGTTCTCAGGCAGAACAAGGCTGTTCTCGGGAACGGCGAACATCGGGGAAAAGTCCTAACCAGGCGAGTGCGCGAAAAGAGGACGCGGGACTATCGCCAGGTACAACAGCAACACGTGTTGAAGGACATGTGCGAGAGGGTCCCGGAACCGGGACCCTCTGTCAATCCAGGCCCAAGGCTTGGGACACGTCTGTCACCAGATCGTGGGTGTCCTCGCAACCCGCCGAGAACCGCACCAGACCCTCCGGCACCGGGTCACCCCACTGGGCACGCCGGTCCGCACTGGAGTGCAGGCCGCCGAACGACGTCGCCGCCGTCACGAGCCGCGACTTGCGGAGGAACTCCTCCACCGCCTCCTTGGACTCCAGCTCGAACGTCAGCACGCCGTTGAACCGCCGCATCTGCTGCGCCGCGAGCAGGTGTGCCGGGTCAGCGGCGGCACCCGGCCAGCGCAACCCGGCGACCTTGCCGGAGAGCAGCTCGTACAGCGCGGCGGCGTTCTTGGCCTGCCGTTCCAGCCGCAGGTCCAGGGTTCCGAGGCCGCGCAACACCAGCCAGGTCTCGAACGGACCGGGGATCGCGCCGTGCAACGCCCGCGCGTCCCGGAACGACGCGGCCAGGTCCGGCGAAGCCGCCGTCAGGTGTCCGAACTGGACGTCGCTGTGCCCGGCGACGGCCTTGGTGTCGGACGACATCACGACGTCGGCGCCGAGTTCCAGCGGCCGCTGCCCCAACGGTGTCGCCGTCGTGTTGTCCACGGCCACGAGCGCACCCGCCGCGTGCGCCGCGTCGGCCAGCGTCGCGATGTCGCACACGTCCAGACCGGGGTTCGACGGCGACTCCAGCAGCACCAGCCGCACGCCCTCGAAGGACGGATACGGTCCGGCCGTGGGCACCTGCACGACGTTGATGTCCATTTCGGACGCGAGCCGCCGGGACAGGTAGTAACCGTCCGACGGGAGCATCAGAGTGTCCCCTGTGGACAGCAAGGTGCGCAGCATGGTGGAGATCGCCGCCATCCCGGACGGGAAGACGACGCACTCGCCGCCGTCCAGCGATCCCAGCGCGGCTTCCAGATCGCGCCACGTCGGATTGCTGGTCCGGCCGTAGGTGTCCTGGCCGCCCAGGTGGTAGACCGAAGCGAACACCGGCTGCGCACCGAACGGTTCGCCCGGCCCGGTGTCAACCGCATGCACGACTCGCGTGCCGTCACCGTATTCAGAGGTCACTGGCGTTCGTGTTTCCGATCGCGTCCAAGCAGCGCCGCCCCCAGCTCGCGCACGCTGAGCCCGTCATGACACACCATGTGCACGCCTTCGGTGATCGGCATGTCGACGTCGTTGGCCCGTGCCAGTTCACGAATCGATGAACATGACTTCACACCTTCGGCGACCTGACCGTGCGCAGCCTCCTGCGCTTGCTCCAAAGTCTCGCCCTTGCCGAGCCGTTCGCCGAAAGTCCGGTTGCGCGACAACGGCGACGCGCACGTCGCCACGAGGTCGCCCAGCCCGGCAAGGCCCGCGAACGTCAGCGGGTCCGCGCCCAGCGCAGCCCCCAGCCGTGCGGTCTCGGCGAGGCCACGCGTGATGATCGACGCCATCGTGTTGTCGCCGTAGCCGAGGCCGGCCGCCATGCCGCACGCCAGCGCGATGACGTTCTTGCACGCCCCGCCCAGCTCGCAGCCGACCACGTCCGTGTTGGTGTACGGGCGGAAGTACGAGTTCGAGCACGCGTGCTGCAGGTCGACCGCGCGGTCGTGGTCCGTGCACGCGATCACGGTCGCGGTCGGCTGCCCGACCGCGATCTCCTTGGCCAGGTTCGGTCCGGACACCACGGCCACCTGCGACTCGTCGACGCCGGCGACCTCGCGGATCACCTCGCTCATCCGCTTGAGCGTGCCGAGCTCGACGCCCTTCGACAGCGACACCAGAGTCGCGTCGGCAGGCAGCAGCTCCTTCCACGCCGACAGGTTCACCCGCAACGTCTGCGACGGCACGGCCAGCACCACGGCGTCCGCGCCGTCCAGGGCCTTCGCCGGGTCGGCGGTGGCGGCCAGGTTGGCCGGCAACGAGATGCCGGGCAGGTAGTCGGTGTTCACGCGGGTCTCGGTGATCGCCGACGCGACCTCCTGCCGCCGCGCCCACAGCACGACCTCGGGACCGGAGTCCGCGATGACCTTCGCGAACGTCGTGCCCCACGAACCGGCGCCGAGCACCGCAACGCGTTCGATCGCCATGTTCAGGCCTTCCTCGGTCCGTAGAAGCCTTCGGGCGCCGGCTGCTGGCGAACCTCGGCGAGCTGGTTTTTCACGTGGGTCATCAGCAGATCGGTGACCTCGCGCAGCAACGGGAGCGTCTCCTCCTTGCCGCGGTAGGCGGACAGGTCGATCGGCTCGCCGACGAAGTGCGTGATCGTCTTGCGCGGGAGCGGCCGGAACTTCTTCCGGTAGTGGTTGTAGAGGTCGAGCGTGCCCCAGCGGGCGACCGGGATGACCGGACCGTCGTGCTGCAACGCGAGCCGTGCGACGCCGGTGCGGGAGTTCGCGGGCCAGCCGTCCGGGTCCTTGGTGATGGTGCCCTCGGGGTAGATCACCACGACCTGACCGGTCTCCAGCGCTTCGTGCGCCGCCCGCAGGCTCTGCTGCGCGTCCGAGGTGCCCCGGTAGACGGGGATCTGCTTCGCGCCCTTCAGGATCGAGCCCATGATCGGCACGTTCCACAGGCTGTGCTTGGCGAGGAAGTGCGGCACCCGGTCGTTCTTGTGCACGAACACGGCGTCGTAGCACGGGTCGAGGTGCGAGATGTGGTTCAGCACGAGCAGCGCCGACCCTTGGCGCGGGATGCGGTCGCCGTGCAGGATCCGGTGCCTGCCCAGCACGAACGACATGGGGTAGACGATCGCCGCGGCGACCCCGACCCAGAAGCCGCCCTTCTCCTTGGCCACGTGCACCTCTCCTCACCAGCTAGATCTGCGCCCATGCGCACACTAGTCGTCGGATCGTGGACTATGGCGAGGTGCGGGATGAAGTTGACCTCGTGGTTCCGGTCAAAACGCTCGACCGGGCCAAGACCAGGCTGACCAGCGCCACCGGCGGAGATCCGGTGTCGCACGCGGCGCTGGCGCTCGCGCTCGCCATGGACACGGTGAGCGCCGCTCTGCTCACGCCCGGCGTTCGCCGCGTGGTCACCGTCACATCGGACCCGGCGGTCGCCACCGAGATGGCCGCGCTCGGTGTCGAGTCCGTGCCGGAGCCTGCCGAACCCGGACTCAACGCGGCACTGCGGCACGGCGCCCGCACGCTCCGGTCTTCGCGGATCGGTGCGCTCCAAGCCGACCTGCCGGCGTTGCGCGCGGACGAACTGCAGGCGGCCCTCGAGGCGGCGGCCGGCCGGCGCGCGTTCGTCCCGGACCGTCAGGGCACCGGCACGACACTGCTCCTCGCCGCGCCCGGCGGTGCGCTGGATCCGCGCTTCGGCGTCGGATCGGCCGGGCACCACCGCAACTCCGGCGCGATCGCGCTGATCGGCGCGTGGCCGTCGCTGCGCTGTGACGTGGACACAGAAGAAGATCTGCGGCTGGCGTCGACCCTCGGTCTGGGCGTGCACACCGCGAACGCCTTGCCCGCCTGGACAACCTGAGCGATCCACACGCGTCCTCTGGGGGAAGAACCCTGGGGAGCAGATGCGCACACTGATCGCGTTGGCGGCGATCACGGTCATTTCGGGATGTGCCGCCGCGTTGCAGGACGACCGCCCACCGGAGTACGCCGCGCCGAACAAGCTCGTCTCGTGCAGCACCGGCCTGCCGCAGCAGTGGAAGGACGAACTGGCCCGCAACCAGACGGAAGCGGGTTCGCACGAGCGGGTCACCATCGTCGGCGCCGGTGCGAACGCCACGCTGGTGCGGACGAAGCGCAACCAGACCACCGAACTCGTGCTGCGCGACGACAAGAAGCGCCAGCAGGTGATGGCCGTGCAGGACCAGGCGCAGATCTTCGGCGTGGAGTTCGACGGGCGCTGGGTGACGTTCACGACGACCCCGCACCCGGAGAACCACACCATGACCACCTACGCCTGGGACTCGCGCAACGACGGCGCGCCCGTGCGGATCGGTGGCAGCGGCGCCGTGCTGCACAACGGGAAAGCCGCCTGGTCGTCCGACAAGTCCGTGCACGTCCACGACCTCGCTCGCAAGAAGGACCGGGTGGTCGGGCAGGGTTCGTCGCCCGCGTTCTTCGGCGACGCGGTCATCTGGCTGCAGGACGGGAAGTTCGCGTCGGAGGCACCGCTGCCCGAGCCGTTGCAGAAAGCACGCCCCAACGGGAGCGTCGCGTCGGACGGCCGCACGCTGGTGTGGACGGAAGGCGACAACACGTTGCACGGCTGGCGCACTGACTGGCCGCAACCGCGAAAGCTCGCGGAGATCAAGACCGTCCCGATGACCGAGGGCATCGTGTTCCCGCGGGTGAGCGGCGACTTCGTGTCGTGGCGCTCGGAGTCGGGGTACGTGACAGACGTCCGCAGTGGCGCGACCATGCACACGACCGAAGGCGCGTACCGGCTGGAGGTGCACGGCGGGACGCTCACGCGGGCAGGCGGGCAGATCGCCGCTTCCGCTCCGCTGTCGTCGCTTTTGCCCCTGCCTGCCTGTTAACGCAGTGACGAACGCCACGAGAAAGTTGTTCTGGGCAATCGACGGGGAACCCCGGCTCCTTTAAGCCGCATCCCCCGATGCGAAACGGCGTACCCCCGACGTCGTTCCCCGACGCATTGCCCAGAGGTGTACCTGCATGAAGTCGCTGACGCACGCCGACTACCTGGCGTTGCGCCGCTTTCCCGCACTGGACGGCCTGCGAGCCCTCGCCGCGGTGATGGTGGTGTTCTTCCACTACGGGGGCCCTGACTGGCTCCAGGGCTGGGCGGGCGTCCAGATGTTCTTCGTCCTCAGCGGATTCCTCATCACCACGCTGATGCTGCGCGAGGAGCAGCGGACCGGCCGGATCTCGCTGAAGGAGTTCTACCTGCGGCGCGGGTTCCGGATTCTGCCCGTGTACCTCGTGGTTCTGCTGGTCACCGCGGTCGGGTCGGCGCTCTTCGGCACGTTCACCAGCAACGGCATCGGCCCGGCGCTGAAGTACTTCCTGACCTTCACCAACGAGTTCGCCGCCCACAGCCCGTACGACCAGTCGTGGACGCTGGGCATCGAGCAGAAGTTCTACCTGGTCTGGCCGCTGGTGGCCGTCGCGCTGGGCACCGTCGTGCTCAAGCGCCGCGCCGGAGCCGCTTTGTTCTTCATGCTGCTCGGGCTCGTGCTCGTCAACTTCACCGTGGCGCACCGCAACCCCGGCTGGCCGTTGCACTACTTCTCGATCCTGACCGGCGTCCTGCTGGCCATCGCCCTGCACAGCCCGCGCGGGTTCGCGGTGCTGCGGCCGCTGACGAAGCCGGTCGCGCAGGTGATCGTCTCGATCGGATTCATCGGCGTGCACCTGAGCCTGAAGCCGCTCGCCTCGTTCCTCAACGGGTTCAACGGGATCCAGGGTCACGTGCTGGTCATCCCCATGTACGCACCGGCAACAGCACTGCTGCTCGCTGCGCTGGTCGCCCCTGGGCCGGCGACGACCTTCCTGTCCACGAAGCCGATGCAGTTCGTCGGTGAGCGCTCGTACTCGCTCTACCTCGTGCAGACGATCGCCGCGACGGTCATCTGGTTCTGCTGGCCGTCGTTGTCCGGTCTCGGGCAGGCCGTGGCGGTCACGGCGGTGGGCCTGGCGCTGGCGAGCGTGTTGTACCGGACGGTCGAGATTCCGTTGATCGACCTCGGCCGCCGGATGGTCGCTCGCCAGCGCGGCAAGGCTCAGCAGGGTGCGCCGCAGGCTCCCACGCCGCAGTCCGAGTCGTCGCGGTTGGCGACCATCGGGCAGGCCCAGCCGTAGAACGGGTTCGGGGCGAGCGGCAGGGGTTCCCGGTCGCTCTCCCTGGCCAGTTCCCTGGCGTGGTGGGCGGTGAGCGTCACGGGCGTGCCGCTCGCCTGCGCTTCGTGCGCGCCCTTCTCCAGCTCCAGAATTTCGACGCCACGCGTGATGTCGGCGACGAACACGGTGTTGCGGTGCCAGTACGGCGCCCACGAGGTGGCTGCGTCCGGCCGCCAGTAACCGATCTGGATCGGCTTGGCCGGGTTGGAGATGTCCAGGAACCTGGTGCCCTGGTTGTACCAGGAGTAGGCCACGATCCGCTTCTGCACGTCGAAGTAGTGCGCGGAGCACGTGACGTTGCCGGGGATCGTGCCCTCCTGGTCGTCCGGGCTCCAGATGCCGACCGTCTTCATCTCCTTGGGCTGCTCGGCCCAGCCCTCACCGTTGTGCGTGCCCTGCAGCGAGGAGATGACGAACCGGCCCTCGGTCTTGCAGGTGGGCGAACCGAACGCTTCCTCGGTGTGCAGGAGGAGGCTGCCCGCCGGGTTCTCGCGCGTGGGCTGTGGACCGTCGCCGAGCGTCCGGCCGACCGGGCGGAACGAGTTGTGCGTGAACGAGGTCGGCATGTCCGCCTTGGGCACGGTGCCGCCCGCGTACGGGACCGGGTCCCACGCCTTCGCCTCGCGGTACTTGCCGCTCAGCGGGTCGCGGTGCCAGCCCTGCGTGTAGTAGCCGCGGGTGCCGTCGTCGCCGGCCACCCACGCGATGCCCTGCGCGTCGACCTGGACGTCGTGCGTGATCTTGCCCTGGCCCGGCTTGCCCCGGACGTCGACCGAGACCGGGAGTTCTTTCGGAGTCTTCGGATCGCGGATGTCCGTGACGAAGATCCGCCCGGTCTTGGCGTCCGACCGGTCGAGCCCCGCCGTCCAGAGGAACTGGCAGTCGTTGATGCAGGTGCTGGTGTGACCGGTGTTCTGCCGGTGGAAGCTGAGGATCTTGAGGTCGGCCGGGTCCGCAGCGGACACGATGTAGTTGCCGGTCGGGCGGTCGCCCGGCAGCGCGCGGCCGAACGAGTTGACCTCGCGCGCCAGGAACGCGAGCTTGCGCTTGGGGTCGACGTTGATGTCCTCGTTCTCCCAGAAGCGCTTCGACGGGTCGTCGCCGGGCAGCGCCATCTCCTGCTTGGTGAGGTGGTCGAGGAGCTTCGGTGCGTCGAGATCGGTGACGTCGAACGTCTTCAGCCCGGTCTCCATGCTGACGAACGCGACGTCGCGCGGCCCGTACTGGGCGAACGCGATGGAGATGGCCCGTTCGGTGCCGGGGAGTGCGGCCTTCAGGCGGACGTTCTTCGCCGCTGCCTGCAGGCGTGGTTTGTCCACCACCGGAGTCCTGGGTTCGGCCGCCGCAGCCGTTGCCAATCCTGCCGTGGTGAAGGCCAACAGGGTTGCCGCTGTCAAAGTGGCTATAACCTTCATGGCTCGACCCTGGCAGCGCTGCATTTAAGACGTGTAGGTCCGAACGTCTAGTGCTGTGACCGCTAACCCTTGCCGTCCGGATTCGACGGCCAGGCGGGTGCATCGCGTCGCCGACCCCCGCCCTCCACATCGGGCATATGGGGGGCGGGGGTCGGTGGCGCGAGGTGCCCCACTGGTCGCCGGATACGGTCGGTGAGGATTGCGGTCACAGCACTAAGCTTCTGAGCCGTGCAGGCGACTGTGTCTACGTTTAACAGTGACGGCTCGGCCGTCGTCTTGCGTGATGACGGCGTGCTCGTCGACGTGAGCGCGGAAGCCGTCACTGCGGGTGGCTGGCGAATGCTGCGTCCGGGTCAGCGGGTGACCCTCGAACGTAGTCCCGACGGGGTCGTCACCGCCCTGCGCATGCCTGTTCTGTGACGAGGAGTTCACCAGTCAGACGTTCTCGGCAGGGGCGCTCGCGGCGATAGTGCGGAACAATGCGGGGCGTGAGCACGGAGAACAACGACGGCAAGGCGACACCCTCCCGACGCCGCTCAACGCGCAGCAAGGCGGCGGCACCTCCGCCCGCGGCGACTCCGCGCAGGCAGCCTCGCGCGGCGACGAGGCGGGCCACCAACCCTCCGCGGACGAAGACCCAGCCGACCCAGCCGGTGGCGACGCCGGTGCGCTCGGTGCCCTCGGCGCCACCGGCGGTGACGTCCAGCACCCTGCCCACGGACCTGCCGGACGACCGGTACTTCAACCGTGAACTGTCCTGGTTGGACTTCAACTCCCGCGTGCTCGCGCTGGCGGAGGACTCCTCGCAGCCGCTGCTGGAGCGCGCGAAGTTCCTCGCGATCTTCGCCTCGAACCTGGACGAGTTCTACATGGTCCGGGTCGCCGGCCTGAAGCGGCGCGCGGAGACCGGGCTCACGGTGCGCAGCGCGGACGGGCTCACGCCGCTCGAGCAGCTCGTCTCGATCTCCAAGCGCTCGCAGGAACTCGTGGAGCAGCACGCCCGCGCGTTCCTCGACCACATCCGGCCGGGCCTGGAAGAGCACCGGATCAGCATCGTGACGTGGGGCGACCTCACGGACTACGACCGGCTGCGGCTCTCCAACTACTTCAGCGAGCAGGTGTTCCCGGTCCTCACGCCGCTGGCGGTCGACCCGGCGCACCCGTTCCCCTACATCTCCGGGCTGTCGCTGAACCTCGCGGTGACCGTGCGCGACCCAGAGGGCGGCGGCGAGCGGTTCGCCCGCGTGAAGGTGCCGGACAACGTGCCTCGGCTCGTGCGCGTCGAAGCGGACCGGTCGTCGTCTTCCGCGACGTTCCTGCCGCTGGAGGAACTCATCGCCGCGCACCTCGGCGAGCTGTTCGCGGGCATGGAGGTCATCGAGTGCCACGCGTTCCGGGTGACGCGCAACGCCGACCTCGAGGTCGAGGAGGACCGCGACGAGGACCTGTTGCAGGCGCTGGAACGCGAGCTCGCCCGGCGCCGGTTCGGCCCGCCGGTGCGCCTGGAAGTGGCCGACGACATGACCGAGCACATGCTCGAGTTGCTGTTGCGGGAGATGGACGTCGACCCGCACGACGTCGTGACCGTGCCCGGACTGCTCGACCTGTCGTGCCTGTGGCAGCTCTACGGCATCGACCGCAAGACGCTGAAGGACCCGGCGTTCGTGCCGGCGACGCACCCGGCGTTCGGTGAGCGCGAGACGCCGAAGAGCGTGTTCGCGACGCTGCGCGAGGGCGACGTCCTGGTGCACCACCCGTACGACTCGTTCTCGACGTCGGTGCAGCGCTTCATCGAACAGGCCGCGGCCGACCCGCACGTGCTCGCCATCAAGCAGACCCTGTACCGCACCTCGGGTGACTCGCCCATCGTGGACGCGCTGATCGACGCGGCCGAGGCGGGCAAGCAGGTCGTGGCGCTGGTGGAGATCAAGGCGCGCTTCGACGAGCAGGCGAACATCAAGTGGGCGCGCGCGTTGGAGAAGGCGGGCGTGCACGTGGTCTACGGCCTCGTGGGCCTGAAGACGCACTGCAAGACGTCGTTGGTGGTGCGCCAGGAGGGCTCCACGATCCGGCGCTACTGCCACATCGGCACCGGCAACTACAACCCGAAGACGGCGCGGCTGTACGAGGACGTCGGCATCCTCACCGCCGATCCGACGATCGGCGCGGACCTCACCGACCTCTTCAACGTGCTGACCGGCTACGCGCGTCAGGACGAGTACCGCTCGCTGCTGGTGGCGCCCTACGGCGTCCGCAAGGGCATCGTGGACCGGATCAACCTGGAGATCGAGCGCGCGCAGGCGGGTGAGACCTCAGGCGTGCGCATCAAGGTGAACTCGCTCGTCGACGAGCAGGTCATCGACGCGCTGTACCGCGCATCGCAGGCCGGTGTGCCGGTCGACGTCGTCGTGCGCGGCATCTGCGGCCTGAAGCCGGGTGTGAAGGGCATGTCCGAGAACATCCGGGTGCGCTCGATCCTCGGCCGGTTCCTGGAGCACTCGCGGATCTTCCACTTCGCGGGCCTCGACGAGTACTGGATCGGCAGCGCGGACATGATGCACCGCAACCTGGACCGCCGCGTCGAGGTGGCCGTGCGGGTCATCAACCCCCGGCTGACCAAGCAGCTGGCGGAGGTCTTCACCTCGGCGCTCGACCCGCAGACGCGCTGCTGGGTCCTGCGTGCTGACGGAGAATGGGAAGCCTCACCGTCCGACGGCTCGTCGGTGCGGGACCACCAAATGGAACTTCTCCACAAGCACGGAGCTCTTGGGTGATCAAAGCTGCTGGGGCGGTGCTCTGGCGCGATGCCGACGGGGACGTCGAAGTCGCGGTGGTGCACCGCCAGCGTTATGACGACTGGTCGTTGCCGAAGGGCAAGCTCGACAAGGGCGAGACGATTCCCGCTTGTGTGGCGCGCGAGGTGACCGAGGAAACCGGCTACTCGTGCGTGCTCGGACGGTTTCTGATGCAGACCTCGTACACGGTGCGGGGCGATGCCAAGACCGTCGACTACTACGCCGCGGAGGCCGTCTCCGGTTCGTTCGTGGCCAACGACGAGGTCGACTCGTTGAAATGGCTGCCGATCGCCGAGGCCGCTTCTGTTCTCACCTATGAACACGACCGCACGGTGCTGTCGGAGTTCGACCGGCTGCCCGCGGACCTGTTGCTGGTGTTGCTGGTGCGACACGCGAAGGCCGGGAAGCGGTCCGAGTGGGACGGCGACGACGACCTCCGTCCCCTCTCAAACGCCGGCTGGAAGCAGGTCGCCGCGCTGCGGTCGTTGTTGCCCTTGTGGTCGCCCGCGCGCGTCCACACGGCTCCCAGGGTGCGTTGCGCGGACACCGTGCGAGGCGTGGCCGAGGATCTCTCGGTCGACGTGGTCGAGGAGCCGCGGCTGTCCGAGGAGGGCTACTGGCCCGACCCGGAGGCCGGTCTGGTGCGGCTGCTGGAGGTCGCTGCTCTCGAAGGCAGGGCGGTGGTGTCCTCGCAGGGCGGTGTGATCCCGTCGGTGGTGCAGACGCTGGCCGAGCTGGGTGGGCTGCGCCTGTCCGAGGTGCCCAGCAAGAAGGGCAGCGTGTGGGTGCTCGCCTTCACCCGCCCGTTCGGCGCGTGGTCCACTTCGGACTCACCTTCACGCTGGCCAACGCTGGTGTCGGCGCACTACGTGGCCTCAGCGCTGCCGCGTCCTTGAGGGTTGCTGCAGACGTTTTCAACCGCCGTCTTCCGGTCTCGACGAAAGTTCGCCTCTGGCAACCAAGTCGGTCCGGGAGGCGGCGGTTTCGCTTGTCGCGGGGGCGTTCGCAGGCGTGGCGGCGTTATTTCTATTGGGCCGCAGGCGTCCTCGAATGTGCCCGGCCCAATCATCTCGGCGGGGTCCGGCAATCTTGCGCCGCGGCGTCATTCCCATACCGGTCGTTCCCCTGTGCAGGCTCGTGCATTCGTCGGCCGGCGGCTTGCGGGCACCGCACCCCAGGCACGCGGAAGGCCCCGGTGTGCGCACACCGGGGCCTTCCGCGTGGTTACTGAAGTGACGCAGCCTCCTTGTTCAGGAGGCCCGTCTCACTTCTTCTTGGCAGCCGTCTTGCGAGCCGCGGGTGCCTTGGCAGCCGTGGTCTTCGCGGCGGGCTTGGCCGCAGCCGTCGTCTTGGCGGCAGCGGTCTTGCGGGCCGCGGGTGCCTTCGCAGCCGGCTTGGCAGCGGCCTTCGTGGCGGTCGCCTTCGCGGGCGCCTTGGCAGCCGTGGTCTTGGCGGCAGCCGTGGTGGTGCGACGGGTCGCGGGCGCCTTGGTGGCGGCCGCGGCCGTGCGGGTGCGCGTGGTGGTCGCGCGGGTGGTCGCCGCCTTGGTGGCGGGCGCCTTCGCAGCCGCGGGCTTCGCAGCGGCAGCAGCGGCCGGCTTCGCGGCGGCCTTGGCCGCAACGGCCTTCGGCAGCTTCTTCGCGCCGCTGATGACGTCCTTGAACGTCGAGCCGGGGCGGAACGCGGGCACGTTGGTCTTCTTGACCTTCACGGTCTCGCCCGTGCGCGGGTTGCGCGCGGTGCGAGCCGCACGGGCGCGCTTCTCGAAGACGCCGAAGCCCGTGATGTTGACCTTCTCGCCCTTGTTGACGCTTCGCACGATCACATCGACGATGCCGTCAACAGCAGCACCCGCGGTCTTCTTGTCTCCCAGGCGCTCGGCGAGCGCCTCGATGAGCTGGGCCTTGTTCACCTTCAGTCCCTCCCAGGACGCTCACGGCCCTAAGCGTCGGGCCGACTAGAACGCAACGGTAGGCCCAAATCGCAAGAAATACCAATCGCCACGCCAAAATTTTCGTTGTGGCGTGGCTAATTGCGCCCCTTCGAGGGACAGGAGGCGCCGGATTCGCCCCTCTCAAGGGGAGAATCCGGCCCCCTCTCAGACCGCTGGAAGCGGATCCGTTGTGGGCAACCAAGTCTGGCGATTGCCCTCGAATCCGCTGATCTCGGCCTCGTGGCGGAGCGTCAAAGCGATGTCGTCGAGGCCCTCCAGAAGGCGCCAACGGGTGTAGTCGTCGATCTCGAAGGGGGCTACCAAGTCCTTGGCGCGAACGGTCTTGTCGGTGAGGTCCACGGTGACCGGCGTGCCGGGTTCCGACTCGAGCAGCTTCCACAGCAGCTCGACATCGGACTGGCTGCACTGCGCCGCCACGAGGCCCTGCTTGCCGGAGTTGCCCCGGAAGATGTCGGCGAACCGGGACGACACGACCACGCGGAAGCCGTAGTCCATCAACGCCCAGACGGCGTGTTCCCGAGAGGATCCGGTGCCGAAGTCGGGGCCCGCCACGAGGACGCTGGCCGCCTTGTACGGCTCCTGATTGAGGATGAAGTGCTCGTCGGAGCGCCAGGCGGCGAAGAGCCCGTCCTCGAACCCGCTGCGGGTCACGCGCTTGAGGTAGACGGCCGGGATGATCTGGTCGGTGTCCACGTTGGACCTGCGCAGCGGCACACCGACGCCCGTGTGGGTGGTGAAGGCTTCCATGACTCAGTTCTCCAGGTCTGCGGGGGCGGAGAGGGTGCCGCGCACGGCCGTTGCGGCGGCGACGAGCGGCGAAACGAGATGGGTCCGGCCGCCCTTGCCCTGCCTGCCCTCGAAGTTGCGGTTGGAGGTCGACGCGCTGCGCTCCCCCGGCGCGAGCTGATCCGGGTTCATGCCAAGGCACATCGAGCAGCCCGCCTGGCGCCACTCGGCACCCGCGTCGAGGAAGACCTTGTCCAGGCCCTCTTCTTCGGCCTGCTTGCGCACCCGCATCGAACCGGGGACGACCAGCATCCGTACTCCAGAAGCGACGTGCTTCCCCTTGATGACGTCCGCGGCGGCCCGCAGGTCCTCGATGCGCCCGTTCGTGCAGGAACCGAGGAACACCGTGTCCACGTGGATGTCGCGCAGCGGCGTGCCGGGCTCCAGGCCCATGTACGCCAGCGCCTTCTCGGCGGCCACGCGCTCGTTCTCGTCCGCGATCTGCTCGGGGTCGGGGATGTTCGCGCCGAGCGGCAAGCCCTGCCCGGGGTTCGTGCCCCACGTGACGAACGGCGTGAGCTCGTCGGCGTCGATGTGCACCTCGGCGTCGAACTTCGCGTCGTCGTCGGTCTTGAGCGTCTGCCAGTACGCGACGGCAGCGTCCCAGTCCGCGCCGGACGGTGCGTGCGGACGACCCTTGATGTAGTCGAAAGTCGTCTCGTCCGGTGCGATCATGCCGGCGCGGGCGCCCGCTTCGATCGACATGTTGCACACCGTCATGCGCGCTTCCATCGACAGGTTCGCGATGGCCTCACCCCGGTACTCGAGGACATAACCCTGTCCGCCGCCCGTACCGATCTTCGCGATGACCGCGAGAATGATGTCCTTGGCCGTGACGCCGGGCTTGAGCGCACCGTCGACGTTGATGGCCATCGTCTTGAACGGACGCAACGGCAACGTCTGCGTCGCCATCACGTGCTCCACCTCGGACGTGCCGATGCCGAACGCCAGCGCGCCGAACGCACCGTGCGTGCTCGTGTGACTATCGCCGCACACCACCGTCATACCCGGCTGCGTGAGGCCGAGCTGCGGCCCCACCACGTGGACGATGCCCTGCTCGAGGTCACCCATCGGGTGCAGCCGCACGCCGAACTCCGCGCAGTTGCGGCGAAGCGTCTCGACCTGAAGGCGCGACACGGGGTCCGCGATCGGCTTGTCGATGTCGACGGTCGGGACGTTGTGGTCCTCGGTGGCGATCGTCAGGTCGGGCCTGCGCAGCTTGCGGTTGGCAAGGCGCAGCCCGTCGAACGCCTGGGGGCTGGTGACTTCGTGGAGCAGGTGGAGGTCGATGTAGAGCAGGTCCGGCTCCGCGCCACTGCCGTGGCGCACAACGTGTGCCTCCCACACCTTCTCCGCGAGCGTGCGGCTCATCGCGACATCTCCCACATCATGGACGGGCCGACAGATCTGGACTTCTCACTGTCTGGGAAGTTAGTATCGGCTTGTGGGACAGCATAGCGGGATCGGCGTGCTGGACAAGGCAGTGGCCGTGTTGAACGCCGTAGCAAAAGATCCATGCGGCTTGGCCGAGTTGTGCAATCGCACCGGCCTGCCGCGAGCGACCGCACACCGCCTGGCCGTGGGCCTGGAGGTGCACAGGTTGCTGCGCCGAGGCTCCGACGGCCGCTGGCGTCCAGGCGCCGCACTGGCCGAACTGGCAGGCGGCGCAACGGACCCGTTGCTAGACGCGGCCTCTTCGGTACTTCCGCGCCTACGCGACATCACGGGCGAAAGCGTGCAGTTGTACCGCCGTGACGGCATGCAACGCGTCTGCGTCTCCGCCGCCGAGCCACCATCAGGCCTGCGCGACACCGTTCCCATCGGCGCGCGCCTCCCGATGACGGCCGGCTCCGGCGCCAAGGTGCTTGCCGCATGGGCAGACCCGGGCACCCAACGAGCCGTCCTCGCCGACGCCGTCTACGGCGAACGCACTCTCCTGGAAGTCCGCCGCCGCGGCTGGGCACAAAGCGTGGCCGAACGAGAACCAGGCGTGGCCTCGGTCTCAGCCCCGGTCCGCGACTCGGGCGGCGCCGTAGTAGCCGCAGTCTCCGTCTCGGGCCCGATTGACCGAATGGGCCGCCGCCCAGGCGCCCGCTGGGCAGCAGACCTCCTGGCAGCAGCCGAGGCCCTGCAAAGCCGCCTCTGATCCGCACCGCTTCTAGCAGGCCGCCCTCCCCCACGGGGACGGGCGGCCTACGCGTTTCACCCCCGCGACACGCCGCTGTGATCCGCACGACACGCGGTGCGCCACGTCTCAACAGGCGGCCTCCCCACCCTGAACCGTACGGCCGCAAAGACAGCCAAACGGCCGCACCACGAAGGAGAAGAGCGCCGGCGGGGGTGGGCGAGGGCAGCGCGAAAGGCGCGGGACCAGCCGCAGCGAGGAGGAACGACGCGTTGGTCCGGACCGAAAAGCACGCCTCGTGGCCGACAGGCGTTCTACGACAGATCCGACAACCGCAACCAAGCCTCAAACCGAAGCCCAAATCACCCAGGCAATCCGCGAAGCGAAGCGAGCCCACCATTGTTAGGTGACACCAGTCACCCCCCATGGAATGGGCGAGCGAAGCGATGCCCCACCCAGGCGAGCGAAGCGATGCCTATCCGGCGAGCGAAGCGACGCCCACCCACACACAAACCCGGGAAACCTACGGGGGTCCGGGGGGCGAAGCCCAGCCGGCTGGGGGTCTGGGGGCTCGGCCCCCAGAAGACAAAGCGAAAGAGGCCTGTCAGCGCTTTCCGCTGACAGGCCTCTCCCACCTCTGTAGCCCCGAAGGGATTCGAACCCTCGCTACCGCCTTGAGAGGGCGGCGTCCTAGGCCGCTAGACGACGGGGCCCTAGAACTTCTTGCCGTTGAACCTTATCAGATCATTCTGTCCGGTCCAAATCCGGCTATTCAGTTCTTCTTCTTGCTTTTCTTACCAGCTCCGGAAGCTTACCCGAGGACAGTTCTTCCGTTGCAGCTGGGGTACCAGGACTCGAACCTAGACTAACTGAACCAGAATCAGTCGTGCTGCCAATTACACCATACCCCATTGGCTTTCACGATCGACTTCGGTTCTCGCTGGGAGTTCCGAGGTCCTCGTTGCTGCCGGGAGAAATACTAGACCACGCCCCCACCAGAAGTGAAATCGGCCCCCACCTGCAGGCAAACACGCAGGTGGGGGCCGGTAAGACGCAGAACTCAGGCGGTGGCGGCCGACAGCTCGCACACGAGGAGCTCCGGCAGTTCCGCCAACGACGTGATGGACGAGAGCCCGGCGGGCAGTGTGCCGCCGGACGGCCCAACGCGGTTGATCCACACGCCGTGCATTCCGGCGTCGCGGGCGCCGATGGCGTCGGCGTGCAGGCGGTCGCCGACATGAACGGTGTCGCCGGGCGGCACCCCCAGGGCGAGGCACGCCGTGTGGAAGATCACGCGGTCCGGCTTCGCGCAGCCCACCTCGCCGGCGATCAGCACGGTGTCGAAGTACGACGAGAGGCCCAGCTGGGCGATCTTCACGCGCTGGTGGCGGCCCGAGGCGTTGCTGATCGCGGCGATCGGGAGGCCCGTGGCGCGCAGCCAGTCGAGCATCGGGATCACGTCCGGGAACAGGCACCAACCGGCCGAGAGAACTTCCTGGCGGGCCAGCTCGCGGCGGGTGGCTTCCTCCAGGGGCAGCTCCTCACCGAGAGCGGCGAAGAAGGCTTGGGTGCGAATGTTGCGCATCGACTCGTACTGGAGCTCACCAGCCAACTGGCGGGACACGTGGTCGTCGGTGATTCGCTGCCACAACGACCAGGCGTCGGCGTTACCGACCATCGAGGCCAACGCGGCACGCGAGGAAGTGCTGTAGTCGACAAGTGTGTCGTCGACGTCCAGGCACACAGCGCGGATCTCGCCGGTTCTCTTACGCGTGAAAGTCGGGGACGCAGTTGTCACCCCGGAAGGTTAGGTGTGAGGGGGCCTCGTCCGATTCGGCTAACGAGGTGATTCCTATAGGTCCTTGCACGATCAAGCGGACCTTGAGGCCCCGAACGACCTAGCCATGCTGCTCCGAGCGCCGAACGCAATCACCCGGACGAGTGTTGTTCGGCAACTCAACCGTCTCTGCCCGAACGGGCCGTTCCGCAAGCGCGACACCATAGCTCGTGCAACGCCATTCTGCACTGCTCGCAACCGTTTCGGGGCCTGGTTTCCCAGACCGTCTACATAGGACGCAGCCAGAAGCGAGCCAGCTCACCGAGAACTCGGCTTGACGCACACGGCGATCAAGAGCATGCTGAGTTTATTCAACAGTGGTTGAAATGAGGGGATCGAGATGGAGAGGAACACCGAGAGGGCCACCTGCCTGGTCGTCGGAGGCGGACCCGCGGGCATGGTGCTGGGGCTGCTGCTGGCGCGCGGTGGTGTCGAGGTCACGGTGCTGGAGAAGCACGCCGACTTCCTGCGCGACTTCCGCGGTGACACGGTGCACGCGTCGACGCTCACGCTCATGGACGAGCTGGGGCTGGGGCCGGCGTTCGAGCAGGTGCCGCACCAGAAGGTCGACAAGATGGAGGCGCTGCTCGAGGGCGGCCAACGCGCCGTGATCGGCGACCTGAGCCGGCTTCCGGGTGCGCACAAGCACATCGCGATGGTGCCGCAGTGGGACTTCCTCGACCTGCTGGCGGACGCGGGCAAGCTGGAGCCGACGTTCACGCTGCGGATGAACACCGAGGTCACCGGAATCACCAAGAGCGGCAACAGGGTCACCGGCGTGACGTACCGCGACCGGGTCGACGGGCGCGAGGGCGAGATCTCCGCGGACCTCGTCGTCGCGGCGGACGGGCGCGGGTCGATCCTGCGCGCGGAGGTCGACCTGCCGATCTACCAGTTCGGCGCCCCGATGGACGTGTGGTGGTTCCGCTTGCCGCGCAACGGGGACGAGCCCGTCAAGGGCGGCGCCGGGCGGTTCAGCGCCGGCAGTGCGATGGTGCTGATCCCGCGCGGGGACTACTTCCAGTGCGCCTTACTGATCCGCAAGGGCACGGACCAACTCCTGCGGCGCGAGGGCATCGAGAAGTTCCGCGAGCGCGTGGTGACCCTCGTGCCGTGGCTCGCGGACCGCGTCGACCACGTCACGGACCTCGACGAGGTGAAGCTGCTCGACGTGAAGCTGGACCGGTTGCGGCGCTGGCACGCGGACGGGTTGCTGTGCATCGGCGACTCGGCGCACGCGATGTCGCCGGTCGGTGGCGTGGGCATCAACCTCGCCGTGCAGGATGCGGTCGCGGCCGCCACGATTCTCGCGAAGCCGTTGCGGGAAGGCAGGGTCACCGGCAGCGTGCTCGCGAAGGTGCGCCGGCGCCGGTTGTTCCCGACCGTGGTCATCCAGACGCTGCAGCGGATCATCCACCGCCTGTTCCTCGGGCGGAAGCTCAACAGCACCGAGACGGTCTCCAGCCCCGGAATGCCGGCACCTCTCGCGCTGGCGCAGCGGTTCCCGTTCCTGCAGGCGGTGCCGGCCTACGTCATCGCGATCGGGCCGCGTCCGGAACACGCGCCGGAGTTCGCGCGCAGGAAGCCCCAAACGATCGCTAGGTCGTGACGAAGGCCTCGGAGCTTTCGCCGAGCACCATCGCCACGGCGTGGGCGCGGTCCCGAGCGCCCAGCTTGCGCAGGATCGCCTTCACGTGGGTCTTCACGGTGTCGTTGCTGATGAAGAGCCGCTGGGCGATGCGCGCGTTGTCCATCCCCTTCGCCATCTCGGCCAGCACGTCGAACTCACGCGCCGACAGCTGGGCGAGCGACGCGGGCGGCGGCATCCGCGCGGGTAACCGGGCGAGCGACCCCAGCCGCGCGTCGATCGTGGCGGGAGCACCCCGCACGGCGGCCGCGATCAGCGGTAACAGCTCGGCCACGGGCGAGGTTTTCAGCAGGTAGGCCACCGCGCCGGCGTCCAGCGCGGCCTGGGCCCAGCTCGGACTGTCCGCATTGGACAGCACGACGACACGGGCGCTCGGCCGGAACTGCGCCGTGTCCCGCACGGTGCGCAACGGTCCGGCGCCCGGCACGTCGAAGTCCGTCACCACCAGGTCCACCAGGACGCTGCGCAGACAGCGCGCAGCGTCGGCCACGGTGTGGGCGATCCCCACAACGCGGAAGCAGTGCGTGCGGTGCAGCGAGATCCGCAAGCCCTCTGTGATGAGCTGCGAACCGTCGACGAGCAACACACGGGTGGACGCCAGGTCCGTCATGACACCGGGAAGTTACTAGCGGGTACCCGAGTGCGTAACCTGCCGGGCGCCGGATTGCTCCGTACGGCTACCTATTTGCGACCGGATTGGTGAGCGTGCCAAGGCCATCCACAGTCACCGAAACCGTCTGTCCGGCCTTCATCGGCCCGACCCCGGCCGGCGTCCCGGTGAGGATCACGTCGCCGGGAAGCAGCGTCATGACGCCGGAGACGTACTCGATGAGCGACGGAATGTCGTGCACCATCAACGAAGTACGCCCGTCCTGCTTGACTTCCCCGTCAACTTCGGTGACGACGCGGACGTCGGAGGGGTCGAACTCCGTTTCGATGAACGGACCCATCGGGCAAAACGTGTCAAACCCCTTGGCACGCGTGAACTGCACGTCCTTCTTCTGCAGGTCGCGCGCGGTGACATCGTTGGCGATGGTGTACCCCATCACCACGCTCATCGCCTTGGCCTTGGGCACTTCCCGGCAAGGCTGACCGATGATCACAGCCAGCTCGCCCTCGAAGTCCACCCGCTCGGACGCCGCCGGGATCTTGATCTCTACGTTGGGCCCGATCACCGAGGTGTTCGGCTTGAGGAACACCAACGGCTCGGCAGGCACCTCGTTGCCGAGCTCGGCCGCATGGTCAGCGTAGTTGCGGCCAATGCCGATGATCTTGGTCGGCAGGATCGGCGCCAACAACCTGACGTCGGCCAACGGCCACTTCCGACCGGTGAACGTGGGCGTGCCGAAGGGGTGTTCGGCGATCTCTGCGGCTTCCTCGCCGTGAACGGCGACAAAAGCAACACCTTGTGGATGAGCGATCCTGGCAATACGCACGTACTACACCTTAGACGGGCTTGCTCGAGCGCATCGACTTGTGCACCAGTGCGTCACACAGCGCGAGCCAGGAGGCCTCAACGATGTTCCCGTGCACACCCACAGTGGTCCACTCGCGCTCACCGTCCGTGGACTCCACCAACACGCGCGTAACCGCGTCCGTACCGGGGTGCTCCGTCAAAATCCGCACCTTGTAGTCAGCCAGCTCCACAGTGTCCAACCAGGACAGATGCGGCAACAACGCCTTGCGCAGCGCCGCATCCAACGCGTGCACGGGCCCGTTCCCTTCAGCCGTCGCGATGACCCGCTCCCTCGCAACGTGCACCTTGACCGTGGCCTCGGACACGATCTCGCCGTCCGACCGGTGATCCAACACCACCCGATACGACTCCAACGTGAACGGCGGAGTGTCCAGTTCGGACAACTCGGACCGCAGCAACAACTCCATCGACGCGTCGGCGGCCTCGAACGACCAGCCCTTGGCCTCCAACTCCTTGACCCGCGTCAACGCACTTCCAACCTCTTTTGACCGGCCGGTCAGGTCGAGCCCGAACTCACGTCCCTTGAGCTCGATGCTCGCCCGACCGGCCATCTCGGTGACCAGCACCCGCATGTCGTTGCCGACGCGGTCCGGAACGATGTGGTTGTACAGCTCCGGATCCACCTTGATCGCGCTCGCGTGCAACCCCGCCTTGTGAGCGAATGCTGACGACCCGACATAAGCCTGGTGGGTGTCGGGTGCGATGTTCGCGATCTCGGCCAACGCATGGGAGACACGGGTGAGCTCGGCGAGTGCCCCGGTCGGGAGCACGTCCATGCCAAGCTTGGTCACGAGGTTCCCCACGACGGCGAACAGATCGGCATTACCCGCTCGCTCGCCATAGCCGTTCGCAGTGCACTGAACATGCGTCGCGCCGGCCTGCACAGCCGCAACAGTGTTCGCCACAGCACAGGACGTGTCGTCCTGACAATGAATCCCGACCCGAAAACCGGTCTTCTCGATCACCTCGGCGACCGTCTCGGCGAGCCCCAACGGCAACTGCCCGCCGTTCGTGTCGCACAGCACAACGACATCAGCGCCACCCTCCACAGCAGACTCCAACACCTTGAGGCTGGTGTCCGGCGAGAACGCATACCCGTCGAAGAAGTGCTCGGCGTCGAGAAAAACCCGCCTTCCGTGGTCCTTCAAAAACCGGACCGTGTCGCGCACCATCCGCAAATTCTCATCAGTGTCCGTGCGCAACGCCCGTTCGATGTGCCGGAGGTCCGACTTGGCCACCAACGTGACCACCGGCGCCTGGGACTCCAACAGCGCCTTGACCTGCGGATCCTCCTCAACCTTGACCCCAGCCTTGCGAGTCGCGCCGAACGCGACCAACTTGGCGTGCTTGAGCTCCAAATCCCCCGCCGCCGCGCGAGCGAAGAACTCCGTGTCCTTCGGCAACGCCCCAGGCCAGCCACCCTCGATGAACCCAACGCCGAGCCCGTCCAACAGCCGCGCCACCGCAAGCTTGTCCGTGACGGAGTACGAAATGCCCTCACGTTGTGCGCCATCGCGCAACGTCGTGTCGTAGACGTGAAACTCGTCGCCAGGGCCGGCCATCGGGTTCATCTCCTCATCCGGACAAACAAAAAGACCCCCCGCGGGATGCGAGAGGTCTGCGCGTCGGGTGCCAGGGGCGGCACTACCCGACGCGCTCGTCGATAATGATGGCGAGGTGCTGAGCCATGCCCCGGATGCTGCCACAGCTCAGCACGGCGTACCAAGCGACGGGAGGAAATCTCCCACTATCTGGTCACGCCCACGCCTGTGCGTGTCTGGTCTCCCGCGAAGGCGAAGCCAAGCGGCGATGGCGCAGCCGAGGCAAGGCGAAGGCGAAGCCGAGCTGCCCTTGCGCTTGAAACGCGGTTCGGCCGCACCACCTGCGCAACAGGGGGACGACCTACGGAACCGGCGCGCGGGACGCCGAAGGCGGCCTCCAGGCCGTCACACCCCAGCTAGATACTTCGCGAACGCCTCAATGGAGGCCGGGTTCCGCGGCGACTCCACCAACGCGGCATACGGAAGCGAGAAGAACCGCTTGTTCTTGATCGCCGGAGAGTTCCGCAGCGGCGCAAACCCCTCCAGGAACGCCTGCTTCTGAGCAGGCGTATTGGCCTGCCCATCTGCATAGTCCACGATCAACACAACGTCGGGGTCGCGCTGCACGACGGTCTCCCAGTTGACCGTGGCCCAGCTGTCGTTGAGGTCACCGAAGATGTTGTCCCCACCAGCCTTGGAGATCACGTCCTGCGGCGCCGCGTTCTTGCCGGACGTGAACGGCTGATCCTGGCCGCTGTCGTACAGGAACACCTTCGGCCGAGCCTTGCCCGCCATGAGCCGCCCGGCGTTCTCGATCTGCCCCTGATACGCCTTGATGAGCTCCTCCGCCTTGGCCTCGACGCGGAAGATCTTCCCAAGGTTGCGCAGATCCGTGTACAGCGCGTCCAACGCCGGCATGATGCCGCGCTGCTTCCCCACCCCGTTCCGACAAGCCTCGGTGAGCTGGTAGGAGCCGATTCCGAGCTGCTTCAACGCGTCCGGGGTGAAGCCCGTGCTCTCACTGAAGCCGTAGTTCCACCCAGCGAACACGAGGTCGGCATTGACCCCCTGCACAACCTCCTTGGAGATCTTGTCAGCAAGCTTCCGAGTCGACGAGAAGTCGCCCTTCCACGGCGAAGTCTGCAGGTCAACGGTGTTGTTGCCGTCCACGACGTACCCGGCCATCCGATCGGAGAGCCCCAACGCGAACATCAACTCGGTGATGCCGGTGTCGTTGGTGACCACTTTGGACGGCACACGATCGAACGTGACCTGCTGCCCACAGTTCGTGACGGTCACAGGGTCCGCAGCCGATGTGGACTGCGCGACCGTCGCACCGCATCCCGTGACGAGAAGCAGGGAAACGAGAGCGAGAGCGGTTCTCAAGGCGTGACCTCCTGGTCGAACAGGAGCTGAGGAACTCCCGTGGTGGGATGCCGCACAACGTGCGCGCTGACATGGAAAACCTTGGCGATCAGCTCAGGAACCAGCACCTCGTCCGGCGTACCGGACGCGACCACCCGCCCCTCGTCGAGCACGTACAGCCGATCGCAGTAGGACGCCGCGAGGTTGAGGTCATGCAGCACAGTCAGCACCGTGACCCCCAACCCCCGAGCAAGGGCGAGCACGTCGAGCTGATGGCGAATGTCGAGATGGTTGGTCGGCTCATCGAGCACAAGCACCCGCGGCTCCTGAGCGATCGCACGAGCGATGAGCACACGCTGGCGCTCACCCCCGGACAGGCTGAGAAAGCTGCGTCCAGAGAGATGCGAGACATCCACTGTGGCCAGTGCCTCATCAACGACCTGACGGTCACGAACCGAGCGCTCGTGCGGCAAACGCCCCATCTCCACAACCTCGGCAACCGTGAAGTCGAACTCGACCTGCGACTCCTGCGTGAGGGCGGCAAGCTCACGGGCGACGTGAGGTCGCTTGTGGACGTTCAAGCCGTCGATCAGCACCGCGCCACCGTCCGGCTTCAACGCGCGATAAACACAGCGCAGAGTCGTGGACTTGCCGCTGCCGTTGGGTCCGACGATGCCGACGACTTCCGCGGAAGCCTGCAGCGAGATGTCGGAGATGATGCCGCGGACCGTGACGCCCTGGAGTTCGACGCGCATCAACGTCCTCCGAACACGTAGGCCCTGCGGCGCATGAGGAAGATGAAGCACGGCACGCCGAGCGCGGCCGTGATGACGCCGAGCGGCAGCTCTTCCGGCGCGGCGAGCATGCGGGCCGCGACGTCCACCCACACCAGGAAGCCGGCACCGGCGAGCGGGACGAGCGGCAGGACCTTGCGGTGATCCGCTCCCACGACCATGCGCGTCAGGTGCGGCAGCATCAGCCCGACGAAGCCGACCGCTCCGCTGACCGCGACGAGCACCGCGGTCATGGCCGCGGTGATGAGGAACAGGTGGGTGCGCAGGCGTTGCACGGGCACGCCGAGCGTCGTAGCCGTCTCGTCCCCCATGGCCAGGGCGTTGAGCGGCCGCGCTTTGCGCAGCAGGTAGGCGATGCCGAGCCCGGTGACCGCGGTGGCCAGCGGCAGCGACTGCCAGGTGGCGCCACCCAGGCTGCCCAGCAGCCAGAGCATGGCGGCGCGCGACGCGTCGCCTCGTGGCGCTTGGAAGACGAGGAGCATGGCCACTGCGGAGAACCCGTACCCGAGGGCGGTTCCGGTCAGCACCAGCCGCAGCGGGGTGAGGCCACGGCTCGTCCGCGCGACGAAGAAGACGAGCACGCTGGCGCCCAGGGCGGTGCAGAACGCCGCGGCCGACATCGCGTACACCCCGAACGACGACAGCACGCCGAGCGTCGCCACCGCCACCGCGCCCACGCTCGCCCCGGACGAGATGCCGAGCACGTACGGGTCGGCCAGCGCGTTGCGCACCATCGCCTGCATCGCCACACCGACCGCGCTGAGGCCGGCACCCACGACCGCGGCGAGCAGCACGCGAGGCAGCCGGATGTCCCAGACGATGTGGTACTGCCCGGCGAGTTCGGCGGGGATCGTGCCGCCGGTGACGGCTGCCCACAGCAGCTCGACCGTGACGTCGAACGGAATGGAGACGGGGCCGAGCGCCACGCCGGCGACGATGCTGACGGCGAGCACGCCGACGAGCGCGCTGATCTTCGCGACCACAAAAAGCCCTTCCCGCAGTCCACGGCAGGAGTTCCTGGAAACAAGGCCGGGTGCGGGTATTCGGGCTCGTCCCAGACCTGGGACCTACCGTTGCGGGTCAGCGCCGGACTTCGACCGGACTTCCCCCACACGCGACCTGGCCACCCTAGCCCACCGGCCACTGCACAGAACCGCGCGGAGACGCGTCTAACAGGCATGGGAGAGGGAGACAGAAGGCGTCAGCGTCAACGGGCGAAGCAGAACAGCCGGGAAGAAGGCAACCACCCCGCCTTCATCGCGTTCGCCATGCTCGCCTTCGGCTTCCAGACCGCTGCGATCTTTGCCGAGGAGATCTCCACCGGCCTGGACCGGCTCTACTGCACGCCGGAGTCCTGCCTGACGTTGCCGCAGGCGCTGATCGGCTGGGCGTTCGCGGTGGCACCGCTGCCGGTGTACCTCTGGGACCGCAGGGCGGCGCTCCACGTGAGCTCGTTCCTGGTCGGCCTGATGGGCATGCTGCTCATCGCGTCCAGCGGCCGCTGGGTGGTACCGCTCAGCTTCTTCCTGGTGGGGCTGGTGTTCGTGCCGATCAGCGTCGGGATCTCGCGCTGGGCCGACCCCGGCCGGCGCGCGCTGGTGGTGGCCGGCGAGCACTGGTTGCTGCTGGTCGGCCTCATCCTCTGGCTGGCCTGATCCGAGCCGCCAAAAAGATCTTCAAAAAAGTTCTGCGGCCGTGTCGATCCGGTGTGCGGGCCGTTCGACCTGTGGATGCCAAGGCCCCGAGGCGGGCCCCGAAACCGCAGGGAGACACACCATGAAGTTCATCCTGATCATGCGCGCCACCGACGAGGCCTACGCGAACATGGGCGACGTCAGCTTCGACGAGATGCTGGAGTCGGTCGGGCAGTTCAACGACGAGTTGATCCGCGCCGGCGTCCTGATCGCCGCAGAGGGCCTCGCCGACGCGAGTGAGGGTGTGGTGGTCGACTACTCCCAGGAGCCGCCGGTGATCACGGACGGGCCGTACGGCGAGACGAAAGAGCTGTTCAACGGCTTCTACCTCGTCAACGTCGCCTCGAAGGAGGAGGCGATCGAGTGGGCGAAGCGCATGCCGCTCACCGGCCCCGGCTTTCAGACCGAGATCCGCCGCGTTCCCACGATCGACGAGTTCCCGCAGGACAACAAGTGGATCCAGAAGGAGCGCGCCTGGCGCGAGTCCACCGGTCAGCTCTGAGCCAGAAACACGAAGGCCCCGGTCGACTTCGACCGGGGCCCTGGTACGTGCCGGAGATCAGCCCGTGCGCACGTTCGACGACACGAGCGCCGCGAGCCGGTCACCGATCGCGTAGGTCGCGCCCGGCGACTGGTGGTCGCGGGTCGCCAGGTCGAACGCCACGGAGGCCTCGATCCGGCGCGACGCCTCGTGCTCACCGAGGTGGTCGAGCAGCAGCGCCACCGACAGCACCGCGGCGGTCGGGTCCGCGATGCCCTGGCCCGCGATGTCCGGTGCCGAGCCGTGCACCGGCTCGAACATCGACGGGTTGCGGCGCGTCACGTCCATGTTTCCGGACGCGGCCAGGCCGATGCCACCCGTGACGGCGGCGGCCAGGTCGGTCAGGATGTCGCCGAACAGGTTGTCCGTCACGATCACGTCGTAGCGGCCGGGGTCGGTGACCAGGTGGATGGTCGCCGCGTCCACGTGCTGGTACGCCACCGTCACGTCCGGGTGCTGCAGCGAGACCTCCTCGACGACGCGCGACCACAACGAGCCGGCGTGCGTGAGGACGTTCGTCTTGTGCACCAACGTCAGGTGCCGGCGCGGACGGGCCGACGCACGCGCGAAGGCGTCACGGACCACGCGCTCGACGCCGAACGAGGTGTTCAGCGAGACCTCGGTGGCGATCTCGTGCGGGGTGTCCTTGCGCAGCAGACCGCCGTTGCCCGCGTACGGGCCCTCGGTGCCCTCGCGCACCACCACCATGTCGATCTCGGGCGGGTCCGCGAGCGGGCTGCGGACGCCGGGGTAGAGACGGGCGGGGCGGAGGTTCACGTGGTGGTCGAGCTCGAACCGGAGACGCAGCAGCAAACCGCGCTCCAGGATTCCGCTCGGCACCGACGGGTCGCCCACCGCGCCGAGCAGGATCGCGTCGTGCTGGCGAAGCTCTCCCAGCACCGACTCGGGCAACAACTCTCCCGTGGCGTGCCAGCGCGCCGCGCCGAGGTCGTAGCGAGTGATCTCGGCCGCCGGAACGACCTCGTTGAGGACCTTCAGGGCCTCAGCGATGACCTCGGGCCCGATCCCGTCTCCTGGGATCACTGCGAGCCGCATCCACACACCTCCCAGGTGTCCGTCCCCATTTAGTGGGACTACTTTCCTTCGCGAAAGGCTACCGTCATCGCCGCCACTCGCCGCATGCCGGACACCCCATCGGGGTGTTGTCTCCCGTACTGCGGGACACCCACACGGCCCATTCCGCACTTTCGGGTGTCACTCGATCGCAGGAACGCTGTCGCGTCAAGGGGTGACGGCCCTGCTCACACCACGAGAGGCCCGGTTCCGCGACGGAACCGGGCCTCTCGGTCAAAACATCCGATCTAGTAGGCGGAACCCCGTCCACCGGAGCGAACCGTGACGACCGACGCGCGGTCGCCGCTGGCGTTGTGGTGGTTGAGCACCAGCAGGCCCTCGGACTTGTCGGCCTTCAGCGCCGCCTCGTCCTTGTTCACCACGAGCGCCGTACCCGGCTTGGCGAGGTAGGAGAGCGCCGCGTCGCCGCCGCCCTGCGTCCACAGACCCGGCTTGAGCGGGTCGAAGGACAGGTTGCGGTCGATCACGTCGATCAGGCCGTTCGCGTTGCCAGGCGCCTTGTAGAAGCCGGTGGTGCCGGCGACGTACGAGATGCGCGAGGTGTCCTTCGTCGGGTCGATGCCGAGCGCCGTGAGCAGCACCGGCAGGACCGCGACGTTGGTGTCGGCGGTGTTCGTGTCGACGTCGCCGAACAGGCCGTTGACCGCCTGGATGTCGACCGTGTCGCCCGTCTTGAGGTCGACCGTCGTGGCGACCAGCAGGTCGGTGTCGGTCAGGCGGGACGCGTAGGTCTCGAAGTCGGCCGTGCCGTCGCCGTTCGTGTCGATGTCGATGAACGGAACGGTGTTGGTGCCGAGGCTGTACCAGTTGCCCCACGTCGCGATGCCGAACGCGAGCAGCGCCTCCTCCGGCTTGCCCTGGGCCTTGGCGAGCGGGGCCGTGGAGGCCGCGCCGACGTAACGCAGGTCGCCGCCCTTGGCGGTCTCGTTGAGCGCGCAGTTCTCGGTGACGTTGCGGCGGCAGTCGCGCAGCCTCGGCGACTGGGCCTGCAGCTCGAGAACGCTGACCAGCGAGCGGTACGCCTGCGAGCCCGTGCCCTGGTCGACGCCGCGGCCGGTCAGGTTGAGGATCGCCTGCTCGTCCTTGCCGCGGAACCTGAGGTTGTCGACGGTGTTGATGTCCGCGACCGGCTTCGGCGCCGAGTACACCGACAGGCGCAGCGGCACCGTGGCACCTGCGGTCGGCGTGAGGGTCACGCGACCGGAGGCGTCCGCGAGGAACTGGCGCGGCGTGTCGAGCTGCGTCGGGGCGACGGTCGAGTCGACCGTCTTGCGCAGCGCCTTCGGGTCGTCGATCTTCAGCGTCACCTTGACGCGCGCGATGCCGCGCGGGCTCAGCTTCACCTTGTCCTGCGAGAGCACGTAGCTCACACCGGGGATCGACGTGGCGGCGGTGTAGCCGACCTTGTACTCCACGGACTTCGTCGACTTGTTGACGATCTTGATCGTCTTGGTCTTCGAGACCGGCTTGGCGACCTCGACGACGCCGAAGTTGGCGCTGACGTAGCCGTTGTCCTCCTCGACGTACGCGAGGACCTGGTTGTCGATCGCGGACTTGCCGTCCACCCGGCCGGTGCCGGCGCGGTTGGGCGCGAAGGTCTTGCCGTTCTCGCGCACGTCCGCACCCGACGTGTTCATGATCGAGGCCTTGACCTCTTCCAGCGTCCAGTCCGGGTGCGCCTGCCGCACCAGGGCCGCGATGCCGGCGACGTGCGGGGACGCCATCGAGGTGCCGGAGATCACCATGCGGTCGTTGCCGGAACCGACGGCGGTCGACGAGATCGTGTCACCGGGCGCCGCGACGTCCGGCTTGATCGACTGACCGCGGGTGCCGCGGCTGGTGAACGAGCTCGGGGTGTCCGAAATGGACTGGTCGTGCGTGGGCACGGTGGTGCGCAGGACGCCCGCCATGCGGACGTTCAGCGTGCCGGCGTCGAGCAGCGGGCGCACCTGGTTGGTGGCGTCGCCGGTGAACTGGAACACCGGAATGGTCGCGTTGCCCGCGATGCCCGCGTTGAAGTTGTTCAAAGTGGACGAAAGCACCACACCCTCGGCACCGGCGGCCTGCGCGTTGTTGGTGCGACCGCCGGAACCACAACGCCGCGTCGCGTCGTTGTCGTCCCACTCCAGCCACACGAACTTGCCCGCGAGGTTCTCGGTGATCGGCTGGCAGCCGTCGAGGTTGCCTGCCTGGGTGAGCTTCACGACCGGCCGGGTCTTGTCGAAGCCCAGGTAGCCGGTGAAGTTCTGGCTGTACTGACCGGGCTTCGCCTGGCCGTTGGCCTCGGCACCGTCGCGCAGCACGAACGAGTCACGCGTGGACGCGACCGTCAGGGCCTCCGGCGTGTTGCCCGGCGAGCCACCGATGTCGTAGAGGTCGCCGCCGTTGCCCGCGGAGAACACCGGCATGACGCCGACGCGGTACAGCTTCTTCACGAAGAGGCTGTCGGGGTCGTCCGGTGCGCCGTAGTCGGAGCCGAGCGACAGGTTGACCACGTCGAGGTGGTCGGAGAAGTCGCCGTCGCCGTCCGGGTCGAGCGACCAGTCGAGCGCCTGCGAGGTGACGTTCGTCGAACCGTCGCAGCCGAAAACCTTCAGCGCGTAGATGAGAGCCTTCGGCGCGGTGCCGGGGCCGATCTTCATCTCGTTCAGCTTCGCGGCGTCGAGCTTGGTGTAGTCGCCCTTGAACGTGCTGCCGTCGGCGTTCTCACCGAAACCGGCCGTGGTGCCCGCGACGTGCGAGCCGTGGCCGTTGCAGTCGATGGGGTTCGGGTCGGGCTTCGGCGTGTTGATCGCCGGGTCCTTGCTCTCCCCGTCGTACTCCTCACCGACGAAGTCGTAACCGCCGACGACCTTCGCGGTCGGGAAGTTCGGGTCCACCGCGCGCGGGTTGACGGCGCGGAACGCGTCGACCGTGCCGGGACCGCCGAAGTTCGCGTGGGTGTAGTCGACGCCGGTGTCGATGATGCCGACCCGGATGTCGTCACCGAGCTTGCCGTACTGCTGCCAGACGTTGAGCGTCCTGGTCAGCTGCACCGCGTTCGAGTTCTGCCGCTTCTTCGGCACGACCGGGTAGACCGCGGCGACGTCCGGGCGGTTCGCCAGTTCGCGGACCTTGGCGGCCTCCGCCGTCACGACCACGCCGGGAACACCGTTGGCGGTGCGGTAGAGCTCCTTGGTGGCGGTGTCCTTCGCCTTGAGCTCGCCGACGACCTGGTCGGCGGTCGCCGAAGCGTCGTTCTTGGCCTGCTTGGCCGCCTGCTTCGCGGCCTCCTTGCCCTGCGGCTTCTTCTCCTCGAAGGCGTCGACGGCAGGCTTGCGGTCGAGCGCGACGAACGCGGTGACCTTGCCGGACTGGTTCAGGCGGGGAGAAACCTTGAGCTGCAACGACTTCGCGTCCAGCTTGTGTGCACCCTTGACCGGCTGCGCGAGCGGTTCGCTCTGCGCCTGTGCCGTGGCGGGTGCGATCAGCAGTGTGGTGATGGCGGAGAACACCACCAGACTTGATCGTCTCTTCACAACATTGCCCCAAACGAGGTGTGTGCTTCCGACCCGAATGCAAAGTGCCGCGCCCTCTACGGCACCGGGCCAACCTCGTGGGGACGCTAATCGCTGATCGTGTCTCTGCGATGCCCCGAAAGTATGAAGTTGTGCGCAGACAGTTGCCTGTTATGCGTTCGTTGCGAATCGTGACAGCCACGGGAAGGGGACTTTGCCGTCCCCTTCCCGGTTTGTCGTGACTATCCGAAGTCGACACTCCGCACGGTGCGGGCACCCACGGCGGCACCGATCGGGTCGAGCACGGCGGTGTCGACCGGGCGGTCCACCCGCAGCACCATGACGGCGTCCGCACCGGTCTGGCTGATCTGCGCGGCCTCGATGTTCACGCCGGCCTCGCCGAGCAGCGTGCCGACCGTGCCCATGACACCCGGACGATCCGGGTACTCCAACAGCAGCGCGGTTCCTTCGGCCCGCAGGTCGAAGTTGCGGCCGTTGATGTTCACCAGCTTCTCGACCTGGGCGATGCCGCTCACGGTGCCGGAGACGCTGTTGGTGGTGCCGTCCGCCTGCACGGCCTTCACCGTGACGAGGCTGCGGTGGTTCGGGCTCTCGGTCTCCTTGACCAGATCCACGTTCACGCCCAGGTCCGCGGCGAGCTGCGGCGCGTTGACGAACGTCACCTGCGACTCGACCACGCTGGCGAAGACACCGCGCAGCGCCGCCAGCGGCAGCACCGCGACGTCCTCATTGGACAGTTCGCCGCGGACCTCGACGGTGACGCTGGTCGGGGCCTTCGGCGACAGTGCACTGAGGACGGTGCCGAGCTTCTGCACCAGCGGCAGGTACGGGCGGACCTCTTCGCCGACCGCGCCGCCCTGGACGTTGACGGCGTCCGGCACGAAGTCACCGGCGAGCGCGAGGATGACGCTCTTCGCGACGTCGGTGCCCGCGCGGTCCTGAGCCTCCGCGGTGGACGCGCCGAGGTGCGGGGTGACGACGACGCCGGGAACGTTGAAGAGCGGGTTCTCGGTCGTGGGCTCGGTCGAGAAGACGTCGATGCCGGCGCCGCCGACCTGACCCTCCTTGACCGCCTCGGCGAGGGCTGCCTCGTCGATGAGACCACCGCGGGCGGCGTTGACGATGATGACGCCGCGCTTGGCCTTGGCCAGCTGCTCGGCGCCGATCAGGCCCTTGGTCTCCGGCGTCTTCGGGAGGTGGATGCTGATGGCGTCCGCGCGCTCGAGGAGCTCCTCCAGCGTCACGAGCTCGATGCCGAGCTGGGCGGCGCGCTGCGCGGACACGTACGGGTCGTACGCGATCAGCTCGGTGCCGAACGCGGCGATGCGCTGCGCGAACAGCTGACCGATCTTGCCGAGGCCGACGACGCCGACCGTTTTGCCGTTGAGCTCGACGCCGTTGAACTTGCTGCGCTTCCACTCGTGGTTCTGCAGCGTCTCGTGGGCGGCCGGGATCTGGCGGGCCACGCTCAGCAGCAACGCGACGGCGTGCTCGGCCGCGGACACGATGTTGGACGTCGGCGCGTTGACCACCATCACGCCGTTCGCCGTGGCCGCAGGGACCTCGACGTTGTCCAGGCCGACGCCCGCGCGGGCCACGACCTTCAGCTTGCGGGTGGCGGCGAACACCTCGGCGTCGACCTGCGTGGCGGACCGCACGAGCAAGGCGTCGGCCTCCGCGACGGCCGCGAGGAGGGCCGGGCGGTCGGTGCCGTCTACGTGGCGCACTTCCACGCCATCGCCGAGAGCGTCCAGCACGGACGGTGCGAGCTTCTCGGCGATGAGGACAACGGGTCGGCTCGTGTTGGTCACGGACATCGCTCCCAGAACGGTTGGATCGTGGGGCGCGGGCGTGGTCGAGGCGGCTGACCCGCGCCGACCGGGCACCGCAATGTGTCCGGACTGTTAACGAGCATAGCCAGGGGGCCTTGACGGGGCCTTTAGCGGGTGGCTCAGGTCACTGGCGCGTCCTGGTGTGTGGGACGGGGTTTGCGCTGGTTACCGATCTTCGAGCCCGGCCAGCAGGTCCTGGATCCGCTGCGCGTCCTCGGCGCGCCCCTGCTGCCGGTAGATCTCCAACGCCTCCTGCCACACCGCCCGTGCCTCGTCGTGCTTCCCGAGTGCCGCGTACGGCGCGCCGAGGCCGGCCAGGGCTTCCGCGATCCCGTAGTCGTAGACGGCTTTCCGTTGCAGCGCCAGGGATTCGCGGTAGTGGTCCACGGCTCGTTCGTGGTCACCGGCGTGGTGGGCGATGTAGCCGAGGCTGTCCAGCACACCCGCCTCACCGGACGGGTCGTGGTGCGCGCGGTAGAGCTCCAGCGCGGCCAGACAGTGCTCCCGCGCTCGATCGTGGTCACCCAGCCGTGCGGCGTACCAGCCGACGCCGTTGAGCGAGCCGGCCTCCCAGGCGGGGTTGCCGAGGATGCGGCAGAGCTCCAGCGACCTGACGGAGTGGTCCAGCGCCCGTTGGTCGTCGCCCTGCAGCTCGTAGGCCCTGGCGAGGAACGTGTGGGTGTGGAGCTGGGCGGTCTCGTCGTGTTGCTCCTCCGCAAGGGCCAGGGCCTGACGCAGGTGGTCCATCGCCTGGTCGTGCTCGCTGAGCGAGGTGTGGGCGATGCCCAGCTGACGGTGGCCGAGCACTCGGACGTCGGGCTCGTCGCTGACGGCCAGTGCGGTCTGCCAGGCGGTGATCTGGTCGCGGTGGTGCCCGCGGAGCTGGTGGAAGGTGGACAGCGACCACGCCAGCTGCCACACCGCCTTCGGCAGGTCGAGCGTCACTGCGGTCTGTTGGGCGGCGAGCACGCAGAGGTGTTCGGTGGCGAACCACTCCAGGGCCGCGGTCGCGTCTGCCGGCGGTTGGGGTGCGCAGGTGGGTGGGTCGAGGTCGATGTCCACGCGGTGCAGGTGGACCAGGCGGTCGGCGGCGTAGGCGGTGTGCAGGTAGAAGTCGATCACTCGGTGGAGCGCCTCCCGCACGCTGTCGTGGCCGGACGCGTCCCGCTGTGCAGCGAACTGGCGGATCAGGTCGTGCATGCCATACCGACCAGACGCGTCCCGGCCGATCAGCGAAGCGTCCTCCAGACCGCGCAACACAGCCCTGGCCCGAGCCGGCGACAGCCCGGTGAGGGCCGAGGCGGCAGGCAGCCCGATGTCGGGCCCCGGCGCGACCGCCAGCAGTCGCAAAACCAGGGCCTGCTCGTCGGTCAACGCCCGGTAGGACAACGACAGCACGGCTGGCAGGCTCGCGACCGGGTCGCCCTCGTCCAGCACGTCGAGCAGGCTTTCGCGCAGTTCGGCGGCGATCGCCGTCAGGGACAGGCCGGGACAGGTGTGCACCCGGCCCGCGATGATGCTGAGCGCCAGCGGAAACCCGCCGCACAACCGCACCAGCTCGGCCACCGCAGGGCCTTCGGCCTCGACCTGCGCCGCACCGAGCCGGGCGACGAGCAGCTCGCGGGCTGCGTCGTCGTCGAGGAAGTCCACGGCGAGGTGCCGTGCGCCGTGCCCGGTGATCAGGCCGGGCAAGCGGTTGCGACTGGTCACCACGACGGTGCACGACCTGCTGCCCGGCAGCAGCGGGACGACCTGGGCGGTGTCGGCGGCGTTGTCGAGCACCAGCAGCAGCTGCTTGTCCGCCACGAGGCTGCGGAACAACGTGGCCTGGGCCTGCGGCTCGACCGGCACGCGGCCGGGCTCGACCCCGAGTGCGTCGAGGAAGCCGCGCAGTGCCACCGACGGGTGCAGCGGGTCGCCGTCGGAGCTGAAGCCGCGCAGGTCGACGAACAGCTGCCCGTCGGGGAAGCGGTGGGCGTGCCGGTGGGCCCAGTGCAGGGCGAGCCAGGTCTTGCCGACGCCGCCCGCACCCGCGATGGCCGAGACGCCGGAACCGTCCAGCGTGTCCAGTTCCGTCTCGCGGCCGACGAAGAACGCGGGGGCCATCGGGAGCTGGCGCGGCACCACCGGGCGCGGCACCACCGGGGGCGCCGCCGTGTCCGCGGTGAGCAGTTGCTGGTGCAGGTCTTGCAAAGCGGCACCGGGTTCGGTGCCCAGTTCCTCGACCAGGCGCGCGCGGAACTGCCGGTAGAGCTCCAGCGCCTCGATGGTGCGGCCGGCCTGGTGCAGGGCGAGCAGGTACTGGCCGGTCACCCGTTCGTCCAACGGCTGCTCGGCGTTCCGCGCGGACAGCTCGTGCACCAGCTGACCGCCTTTCCCCAGTCGCAGCAGGGCATCCGCCAGTTCGTGCTCGACCGCCAGCCGCTCCTGCGCCAGCCGGTCGCGTTCGGCTTCCGCCCACTCACCGTCGACACCGGTCAGCGGCTGGCCCTGCCACAGTCCCAGCGCCTCGGTCCACGCCACCACCGCCGCGGTGTCGTCGCAGCGGGCACGTGCGCACAGGTCGCGGAAGCGGTGCAGATCGGTCACCGGCTCGGCGCTGACCAGGGCGTAGCCACCGGAGCGGCGAACGATGGTCACGTTGCCCGCGTCGGCCAGCGCTCGGCGCAACCGGGAGATGTAGCTGTGCAGCGTCGCCCGCGCCGGGCCCGCGTCGACCCCTGAGATCCGCGCGACGAGCCGCTCCACCGGCACCACCCGGCCGGCGTCGACGGCCAGCGCGGCCAGCACGCACCGTTGCTTGGGCGTGCCCAGATCGAGCGGCCGTCCGTCGACCTCCGTGCCGACCTCACCCAACAGCCGCACCAGCACCGCCATGAACTGGCACGGTACCGAATGCATGTGAACGGTGGGCGAGATTCCGACTACGCAGAGTGCGGAATCCCGCCAGCACGCTAAGCGCGTTGCCAGCGCTGAGCGGCAGTGCCGTCGCAGACCGACATCCCGACCCGGCCGGCACCGGTCCGGCCGAGGCACTGACCGGTGTCCGCCGCCCTGATCAGCAGGTTGTCCGGCGTCCCCGTCACCCGCCAACGCTGCGCCACCGCAGCACCGCAACCGGACAGTCCGACCGAAGCACGAAGCCGGTGAGCACAGGTGCCCGTGCCGACGTGGCGCAACGACGTCTGCGTGCTCGGCGTCGACCAGCGCCACAACTGCCGGTCCCCCGACGCGCAGGTGGCGAGCCGAACGTCCGAGATGCCACCACCGATGCCGCCTTCGAGGCACGAGTGAGTGCCCGCCAGCTGGAACCGGTCGGTCAGCACCGCCGCCGACGCCGAGGACGCGCTGACAAGCGTGAACGCGACCGCTGCCACCGTGACGATCCCGGCGGTGATCATCCGCACGCCACCGTGATGCTGCTGGAGGTCTTGATCCACGCGTGGTTGCCGATGCCGCTCTTGATGAGCGCCCGGTACTTCTTCGTCTTCGAGCCGTTGCAGGTGTACGTGGTGACGGCGTACTGGTTGGTCTTCCAGACCCCCGACCGCACCACGTGGTCCTTCCAGCTCAGCGTCGTCTTCTCCTGGACCATGATCGTGAAGCCGGTCGTCTTCTGGTCGCAGTTGAAGAACCCGCCGAGCCCGTCGATGAAGTTGCCGCGCTTCTGCACGTGGATGTTGACGTGCTTGTCCGGATCACACGTGGCCTGCACACCTGCCGCCGCGCTCCCCGGCGCGAACAGCGTTGCGGCCGCGATCGCGGCCGTCACGAGAATCGTCTTCAAGGCTTGCTCCCCTGTCTGGTGCGAAGTGCGAAGTGCGAGGTCACCTTGACCGGGGAGTCGTGCAGGTTTCTTGCGAGCTTTCTGCATTGCGCAGGTCAGAACACTTGCCAGGACCGAAAACCAGGCGACTGCAGCCGCCGCGGCTTGCTAGCTTCCGCTCATGGAGTGCCTGACAGAACTCAGGATCCGGCAGTTCTCGACAGTCGAGGAACTGCGTGCCGAGCAGCTCGTGGGCGCCGAGACGCTGATCGCGGCCACCGGCGCCCGCCGACGCGCGGATCGCGTGCGGGAAAAGGACGTGCGGTGCGGACGGGGACCGCGATCCCGCGACCGGTTCGCCGGCCTGGGCCTGCTCACCAGGGCTCGTCGAACTCCCCGTCTTTGGCGCCTGCCACGAAAGCGTCCCACTCGGCCATCGTGAAGACGAGGACCGGCTCCAACTGCTTGGAGTTGCGCATGGCGACGTAGGTAGCGCCGTCGGTGTGCTCCACGAAGGCGATCTCGACGTGGCCGTCTTCCGGTTCCGGCTCCGGCGGGCGCTTCCACTCCGCGGCGCGGAGGTCCAGGTTGCCGCGCACGTGGGCCTTGTCGTCGTAGATCGGCGCACTTTCGGTCATGCGGATGAAGCTAGCGGAAAGGCCCGCGGAGCGTCACACACGCTCCACGGGCCTCCCTTGAGGAAAGACTCAGGCGGTCTCGGTGATCGGCCGGTCCACCCACGACATCATGTCGCGGAGCTTCTTGCCGGTTGCCTCGATCGGGTGGTTCTCACCCTCCTGCTGCAGCTTCTTGTAGTTGGCGCGGCCGTTGTCGTCCTCGCCGACCCACTCGGAGGCGAAGGTGCCGTCCTGGATCTCGCCCAGGATCTTCTTCATCTCCTCCTTGACCGACGCGGTGATGACGCGCGGGCCGCGGGTCAGGTCGCCGTACTCGGCGGTGTCGGAGATGGAGTAGCGCATGCGGGCGATGCCGCCCTCGTACATGAGGTCGACGATCAGCTTGAGCTCGTGCAGGCACTCGAAGTACGCGACCTCGGGGGCGTAGCCCGCCTCGGTCAGCACCTCGAAACCGGCCTGCACCAACGCCGACGCGCCACCGCACAGGACGGCCTGCTCGCCGAAGAGGTCCGTCTCGGTCTCTTCCTTGAACGTCGTCTTGATGACGCCGGCACGGGTGCCGCCGATGCCCTTGGCGTAGGACAGGGCGAGCGCCTGCGCGTTGCCGGAAGCGTCCTGCTCCACCGCGATGAGAGCGGGCACACCCTTGCCGTCGACGAACTGACGGCGAACGAGGTGGCCGGGGCCCTTCGGCGCGACCATGGCGACGTCCACACCGGACGGTGCGGTGATCAGGCCGTAGCGGATGTTGAAGCCGTGGCCGAAGAAGATCGCGTCGCCTTCCTTCAGGTTCGCGGCGATCTCGTTGGCGTAGATGTGGCGCTGGGCGGTGTCCGGCGCCAGGATCATGATCACGTCGGCCCACGCGGAGACCTCGGACGGCGTACCGACCTCCAGGCCCTCCTCCTCGGCCTTGGCGCGGGACTTGGAGCCCTCCTGCAGACCGATGCGGACCTCGACGCCCGAGTCGCGCAGGGACAGGGCGTGGGCGTGGCCCTGGCTGCCGTAGCCGATCACGGCCACCTTGCGGCCCTGGATGATGCTCAGGTCGGCATCGTCGTCGTAGAAGATCTCGACGCTCACGGGTACTTCCTCTCTCAAATTTCTTAACGCACCGCGGTGGCGGTGATGGAACGAGCGCCACGGCCGATGGCGACCATGCCGGACTGGACGATCTCGCGAAGCCCGTAGGGCTCCAGCATGCGCAACAACGCGTCGAGCTTCTCAGACGTGCCGGTGGCCTCGATCGTGACCGCTTCCGGGGACACGTCGACGACCTTCGCGCGGAAGAGCTGCACGGTTTCGAGGACCTGCGACCGCACCGTCGCATCGGCCCGAACCTTAATCAACACCAGTTGCCGCTGAACGGAAGCGGTCGGCTCCAGCTCGACGATCTTGATGACGTTGATGAGTTTGTTGAGCTGCTTGGTCACCTGCTCCAGGGGCAGCTCGTCGACCGAGACCACGATGGTCATGCGGGAGATGTCGGGGTACTCGGTGCGGCCGACCGCCAGCGACTCGATGTTGAAGCCGCGGCGGGAGAACAGACCGGCGACGCGCGCGAGCACACCGGGCTTGTCCTCGACCAAAACGCTCAGCGTGTGCCTGGTCATCACAGATCCTCGTCGAACAGGGGGCGGATGCCGCGGGCGGCCATGATCTCGGAGTTGCCGGTGCCCGCTGCGACCATGGGCCACACCTGGGCGTCCTTGCCGACGACGAAGTCGACCACGACCGGCCGGTCGTTGATCTCCAGCGCCTTCGCGATCACCTCGTCCACCTCCTCGCGCGACTCGGCTCGCAGGCCGACGCAGCCGAGGGCCTCCGACAGGAGCTTGAAGTCTGGGATGCGGTGCTTGTGCGTCCCCAGATCCGTGTTGGAGTACCGCTCGCCGTAGAACAGGGTCTGCCACTGCCGGACCATGCCCAGGTTGCCGTTGTTGATGACGGCGATCTTCACCGGCAGGCCCTCGATGGCGCAGGTGGCGAGCTCCTGGTTGGTCATCTGGAAGCAGCCGTCGCCGTCGATGGCCCACACCGTGCGGTCCGGCTCGCCGGCCTTGATGCCCATCGCGGCGGGGACGGCGAAGCCCATCGTGCCGAGGCCGCCGGAGTTGATCCACGTGCGCGGGTGCTCGTACTTCACGAACTGCGCGGCCCACATCTGGTGCTGTCCGACGCCCGCGGTGTAGATCGTGTCGGCCGGAGACAGCTGGCCGATGCGCTCGATGACGTACTGCGGCGAAAGCGTGCCGTCCTCCGGCCAGTCGTAGCCGAGCGGGAACGTCTCGCGGATCGAGTTCAGCGTCTCCCACCACGGCGCGAGGTCGACGGCCTTGGCCGTCTCGCGCTCGGTGCGGACCGCGTCGATCAGTTCGGTGATGATCTCCTTGCAGTCGCCCACGATCGGGACGTCCGCGCGGCGGTTCTTGGAGATCTCGGCCGGGTCGATGTCCGCGTGGATGATCTGCGCGTCCGGCGCGAACGAGCCCAGCTGGCCGGTGACGCGGTCGTCGAAGCGGGCGCCCAGCGCGATCAGCAGGTCCGACTTCTGCATCGCCGCGACGGCCGCGACGGTGCCGTGCATGCCGGGCATGCCGAGGTGCTGCTGGTGCGAGTCGGGGAACGCCCCGCGCGCCATCAGCGTGGTGACGACCGGGATGCCGGTGTCCTCCGCGAGGCGCAGCAGCTCGGCGTGCGCGTCCGCCTTGATCACGCCGCCGCCCACGTAGAGCACGGGCTTGCGGGCGCTGACGATCAGCTTGGCGGCTTCGCGGACCTGCTTGCCGTGCGGCCGGGTCGTCGGCCGGTAACCGGGCAGGCGCAGCTCGGGCGGCCAGGAGAAGCTCGTGGTCTCCTGCAGCACGTCCTTGGGGATGTCGACCAGCACGGGGCCGGGTCGGCCCGTCGCGGCGATGTGGAACGCCTCCGCGATCGCCCGCGGGATCTCCGCGGCGTCGGTCACGAGGACGTTGTGCTTGGTGATCGGCATCGTGATGCCGCAGATGTCCGCCTCCTGGAAGGCGTCCGTGCCGATCAGCGGCCGCGACTGCTGGCCGGTGATCGCGACGACGGGCACGGAGTCCATGTTCGCGTCCGCGAGCGGGGTGACGAGGTTCGTCGCACCCGGTCCAGAGGTGGCCATGCAGACCCCGACCTTGCCGGTGGCCTGCGCGTATCCGGTCGCCGCGTGTCCCGCGCCCTGCTCGTGGCGGACCAGGATGTGCCGGACCTTCGTGGAGTCCAGCAGCGGGTCGTACGCGGGAAGGATCGTCCCGCCGGGAATGCCGAACACCACTTCACACCCGACCGCCTCGAGCGAGCGGACGAGGGACTGCGCCCCGGTCACTCGGATCGGCGCGCCGGTGGGCGGAGCCGGTTTGGGCCGCGGACCTGGACGTGGCGACGAGGGCTCGGAAGCCTGTCGCGATGGTGCGCTGGTCATTGGTTTGCCTCGTGGGTATCGGGGTCCGGACACGAAAAAACCCTCGACAACCCGAAGATGGGTCGTGCGAGGGTCGCGCGTCGACGCAGGCTGTTCGGCTCAGGCGTCGACGCGCCTGAGAAGTACGAGAACGAGCGTGCGCTGCATGGACCGGACGTTATCGCCTCGCGCAAGAGTGCGTCAACTCTGCGAGATGGAATTCCCGGATCGTGGACGTGGAACAATCCTTCGGGTGAAGAAGCTGGTCTTTCGCATCCCGGCAACGGCGCTGCTCGCAGCGGGTCTGATCGCCATCTGCGTGACTCCTGTGGCGTGGGTCGCTCCCGGACTGCAAGCGCTCTACGTCCTGCCGCTCGGATACGCGTACTGGGTCGTCCGCAACCGCACCACGGTCACCGAGGAGTCGCTCGTCGCACGTGGACTGTTCGGCTCGACCGAGGTGAAGTGGGACGAGTTGAAGTCCATCCGGCTGGTCCAGAAGGGCTGGCTGAAGGCGGTGAAGTCCGACGACACCGAGGTGACGCTGCCCGCGGTGCGGCTCATGCACCTGCCGGCGCTGTCGCTGGTCAGCGGTGGACGTGTGCCGGACCCGACGGTCAAGGAAGAAGCGGCTGCGGACGAGGTCGCCGAGGAAGCCGCAGAAGAGGTCGTAGAGTCGGAGAAGTGATCCGACGAGTTCCGCTGCTGAGCCTGCTGCTGTCCATCGCAGGCCTGCTGACCTCGGCTTACCTGACGTACACGCATTTCAACGCCGGCGCGCTGCTGTGCTCGGCCGACGCCGTCATCGACTGCGAGACCGTGACCACGAGCGAGCAGTCCGCGCTCTTCGGCATCCCCGTCGCGTTCCTCGGGCTGGCGTTCTTCGCGTTCCTCACCGTGATCTGCCTCCCGTTCGCGTGGCGGATCGAGGCGCTGAAGTGGGTGCGCCTGGCCGCGATCGGCGTGGGCGTGCTGATGGTCGTCTACCTGGTCGCGGCGGAGTTCCTCGTCATCGGCAAGATCTGCCTGTGGTGCACCGTTGTGCACGTGATCACGCTCGCGCTGGCCTATCTGCTGGTCTCCGCGAGTCTGCGCACAAGTAACCTTTGAGGCACCGCTCCCAGACTGATGGTCGCCCGCACCCCTGGCGTCCCGCGCGTTTTCTCTTGAACTGAATCTGGAGGAGCAGTGCCTCAGCTCCGCTCTCGCACCACCACGCACGGCCGCAACGCAGCCGGTGCCCGCGCTCTCTGGCGCGCGACCGGCATGACGGACAGCGACTTCGGCAAGCCCATCATCGCGATCGCCAACTCCTACACGCAGTTCGTGCCGGGTCACGTGCACCTGCGGGACCTCGGCGACATCGTGGCCGAGGCCGTGCGCGAGGCGGGTGGCGTGCCGCGCGAGTTCCACACCATCGCGGTCGACGACGGCATCGCCATGGGCCACAGCGGCATGCTCTACTCGCTGCCCAGCCGCGAGATCATCGCCGACTCCGTCGAGTACATGGTCAACGCGCACCAGGCCGACGCGATCGTCTGCATCTCGAACTGCGACAAGATCACCCCCGGCATGCTGAACGCGGCGATGCGGCTCAACATCCCCGTCGTGTTCGTGTCCGGCGGGCCGATGGAGGCCGGCAAGGCCGTCGTCGTCGAGGGTGTCGCCGTGGCGCCGACCGACCTCATCACCGCGATCGCCGCGTCCGCTTCTCCCGCGGTGAACGAGGAGGGCCTCAGCGAGGTCGAGCGGTCCGCGTGCCCGACGTGCGGTTCGTGCTCCGGCATGTTCACCGCCAACTCGATGAACTGCCTCACCGAGGCCCTCGGCTTGTCGTTGCCGGGCAACGGATCGACGCTGGCGACCCACGCCGCGCGTCGCGAGCTGTTCTCCGAGGCCGGTCGCGTGGTCGTGGAGCTGTGCAAGCGCTGGTACGGCGAGGACGACGAGTCGGCGCTGCCGCGGTCGATCGCGAACCGCAAGGCGTTCGAGAACGCGATGGCGCTCGACATGGCCATGGGCGGCTCGACGAACACCGTGCTGCACATCCTCGCCGCCGCGCAGGAGGGCGAGATCGATTTCACGCTGCAGGACATCGACGACCTGTCCCGCCGCGTGCCGTGCCTGTCCAAGGTGTCGCCGAACTCCGACTACCACATGGAGGACGTGCACCGGGCCGGCGGAATCCCCGCGCTGCTGGGCGAGCTCTACCGCGCCGGGCTGCTCAACGACGACGTGACGTCGGTGCACACGCCGACCCTCGCCGAGTGGCTCGGCAAGTGGGACATCCGGGCGGAGAACCCGTCTGCCGAAGCTTTGGAACTGTTCCACGCCGCTCCCGGTGGCGTCCGCACGACCGAGGCGTTCTCGACGTCGAACCGGTGGTCCTCTTTGGACACGGATGCGCAGAAGGGGTGCATCCGCTCCTTCGAGCACGCCTACACCAAGGACGGCGGCCTGGCCGTGCTGCGCGGCAACCTGGCCGAGCGCGGCGCGATCATCAAGGCCGCCGGCATCGACGAGGAGCTGTGGCACTTCGAGGGCCCGGCGCGCGTCGTCGAGTCCCAGGAGCAGGCCGTCTCGGCGATCCTGAACAAGGAGATCCAGGCGGGCGAGGTGCTCGTCGTCCGCTACGAGGGCCCGTCCGGCGGCCCCGGCATGCAGGAGATGCTGCACCCCACGGCGTTCCTGAAGGGCGCCGGCCTCGGCAAGAAGTGCGCGCTGATCACGGACGGCCGCTTCTCCGGTGGCTCGTCGGGTCTGTCGATCGGCCACATCTCGCCGGAGGCGGCGGGCGGCGGCACGATCGGCCTGGTCGAGAACGGCGACCGGATCCTCATCGACGTGCACGAGCGGCGGTTGGAGCTGCTGGTGGACGACGAGGTGCTGGCCGAGCGGCGCGCCAAGATGGAGGCGTCGGAGCGACCGTGGCAGCCGGTGGACCGGATCCGTCCGGTCACGGGTGCGCTGCGGGCGTACGCACGGATGGCGACCGACGCGTCGACCGGTGCGGTGCGCGACCCGAGCCGTTAGAGGCTGAGCGCAAGCGCCAGACAAGCCAGAAAAACGAGCCAGCCCGTCAGCGGACCGCTGACGGGCTGCTCTGTTCTCTTGACCATGACGCCGCTGACGATCAGACCTGCGAGCAGGCCCAACGGCGGTAGCAGGGACTTCGCGGTGAGACCGAACGGGAACGCCACCAGGTACACGACCGGAATCCCGATCACCAGCAGGGCGAGCTGGAGCAGCGCTCCCATCAAGTTCTTCCGCACAGGGCTTATCGGAACACGAAGAACGTGGCCGCCGCAGCACCGCCGCCGAGCACGAGGGCGATGAAACCGGCTGCCAGCGGGTGCCGGAACCAGCTGCGGTTGTAGTCCAGCGCGGCCCGGCCAGGTCCGGCGAACAGCGCCGCGAACGCCATGCCGGCGAGCGCCAGCTCCAGCTCCACGCCGTTGGGGCCGAAGAAGCCGCCCTTGTACTTCAGCGCGATGACGTTCGCCATGACCGCGAGCAGACCCGCCGCGGCGAGCGGCGTGAAGAGGCCCAGCACGAGCAGGCCGCCGCCCGCGAGCTCCGTGATGCCGGTGACCCAGGCGAGGACGACCGACTCGCGGTAGCCCATCTTCTCGAGCGACTGCGCGAAGCCGTTGATGCCGGGACCGCCGAAGAGCCCGAAGACCTTCTGCAGGCCGTGCAGCACGAAGATGCCGCCGAGCACGGCGCGCAGGCCGAGCAGACCGAGGTCGGGGCCCACGGTCCAGCCGAACTTCTTGCGCTCGTCCTCGAACGGATCGTCGTCGACCGCGTTGTCCACAGTGGACCTGTCCAGCGGGGTGTAGCCCGTCGGAGTGTCGAACGCCTTCGTCGTGGAGTCGTACGGCGACCCAGCACCGGCTCTGGTGGTGCTGTCGTCGAAGTGGTGCACTCCCCCTCCGCTGCTCGAGTAGAACGAGTCGTCGGAGAAAGCGCTCGATGTGGTCGAGCCTTTGTCGTGAGTAGCCACGCCCGCACGCTAGGAGACCCGGTACGGGCGCGCGAGAGCCGAACGGCAGCTTAGGTTCACCCTAATGGAGTAGGGGCTCCCTAGTAAGCACCGTTCACAAGATTGCGCGGACGCTCCCCTGCAACGTAGCGAGCGATCTCGGAAGCAACGATGGCGTACGCGCGATGTGTGTGCCCCGTGCACGATCCTGCCACGTGCGGGGTGAGGAACAGCCCCGGCGCGGTCCACAGTGGATGATCCGCCGGAAGAGGTTCGGGATCGGTCACGTCGAGAGCCGCGCGCAGTCGCCCGGAATTCAGTTCCGCGACCAATGCATCGGTGTCGACGACGGGCCCGCGGGCGCCGTTGACCAGGATCGCGTTGTCCTTCATCGCGGCCAGGAACTTGGCGTCGACCAAATGCCTGGTCTCCTCCGTCATCGGCGTGAAGATCACCACCACGTCGAACTCCGGCAGCAGCGCCGGCAGCTCGTCCACCCCGCGCACGCCGTCCCTGGCGGTGCGGCCGACGAGCACGGCAGAGGCGTCGAACGGTTCGAGGCGCCGCTGCAACTGCTCGCCGAGGTCGCCGGCACCGACGATCAGAACCTTCTTGCCCTGCAAGGTGTCCGTCAGGTGGTAGTCCCAGCGGCCCTCGGCGCGGGCGCGTTCGAAAACGAGGAAGTCTCGGTATATCGCCAGCAACGCGCCGATGGCCCACTCCGCGGTGCTGCCGCCGTGTGCGCCACGGCACGTGGAAAGCAGCACACCCTCCGGCACCCGACCGACGAAGTTCTCCGCGCCCGCGCTCAGCAGCTGCACGAACTTGAGCTTCGGCAACTGCGCGAACACGTCGCGGGGGTCGGTGCCGGCGAGGAACTTCGGTACCAGGATCTCGGCGTCCAGGCCTTCCGCGGGCAACGGCTGGCCGGGCTCATAACGAACCGGCCGGACACCGTCCACCTGAGACAGCGCCTGCACTCCGAAGTCATCTGGCACGAGCACGGTGAGCGTCACAAGGCCAAAGTACGTCAGAATGACGACCATGCGGGAGCACGACGTCATCTCCTGGGACGGCACGAAGGTCCGAACGTGGCAGGTGCCAGGCGAGGGCACACCGGTGCTGCTGTGCCCTGGCGTGGGTTCAGGGCCGGAGTCGTGGCCGTCGCTGGCCGACCGCGGCGGCCTGCTCAGCTGGTACATGCGCGGCACGATGGGCTCTGACCGGCCCGTCGACGAGCGCAACATCTCGTTGGACGACCACGTGTCGGACGCGATCGCCGTGCTGGACGACGCGGGCATCGAGCGGTGCGTCGTCATGGGCTGGTCGATGGGCGTCACGATCGCGGCCGAGCTGGCGTTGCGGCATCCCGAACGGGTGGCGGGCGTGCTGCTCGTCGCGGGTGCGCCGGGCGACTCGTTCGAGGCGATGCTGCCGGTCGTTCCCAAGACCCTGCGCCGGTTCGTCGGACTGACCGGGACGAAGCTGTTGCAGCAGGCCGGTCCGGTGCTCGACAAGGTGCTGCACCGGATCCCGGTGACGGACGCGACGACGTTCCTGCTGCGGCACAGCGGCGTGATCAAGCCGAGCAGCGACCCGAAGGCCGTGACGAGCGCGGTCAGCCGGTTCCTGCAGCACGACTGGCGCTGGTACTTCACGCTGGCGCTCGCGCTGGGCGAGACGCCGCGCCAGGACCTCGGCCCGATCGTGTGCCCGATCACACTGCTGGCCGGGCGAGACGACCTGCTGGCGACGACGGAGAGCATGTCCGGTCCCGTCGGCGCGCTGCCGCAGGCCCGGCTGAGGGTGCTGCCCTGCAGCCACTACCTGCCGCTGGAGGCGCCGGAGGTCGTCAGCGCCGAGCTCGACCTGCTGCTGGACCGGGTGCGTTCGGTCGATTTCGCGACCTCGGAGGCGTTCACCGAGGGTTCACGGTCACGGACCTAGCCTGGGCGTCGTGGTTCGTTCCGTCGTGTTGTTGGCCGCCGCCTGCCTGCTGGCAGGGGGCTGCGCGAGCTTTCCTGACGAGCCGGCACCGACGAGTTGGAGCGCCCAGCCACAGCTGACCCCGCAGGCGGGCCCGCGTCCCGAACTGCCGGGCGAGTACCGGCCGACGCCGGGCGACCAGGGCAGGGGGCAGACGCCGCAGAGCGTGCCGCCGCCGCAGGGCTGCAAGGACTTCAACCCCGCGGTGATCGCCACCTGCCTCAACACCGTCACGGGCGTCGCGCCGATCGGCGGGGACGCACAGGGCGGGGTCGCCGCCTACGCGACCGAGCGCGGTGGCCGGCTGGTCAAGGTAACCAAGGACGTCGACCCCGTCGTGATCGCGCAGATCGAGGTGGACACGTCGTCCGACGGCGGCCTGACCGGGCTCGCGTTGTCGGCGACGTTCGCCGAGGACCAGCTCGCGTACGTGTACGCGACGACCGCCACGGACAACCGGGTGCTGCGGATCGCGCCCGGTGACACGCCCAAGCCGATCCTCACCGGCATCCCGAAGGGACCGTCCGGCAACCGCGGTGTGCTGGCCAGCGACCGCAGGGGCGGGCTCCTCGTCGCCACCGGTGACGCCGGGAACCCCGCGCTGGCCGCCGACCCGAGCTCGCTCGCGGGCAAGGTGCTGCGCATCGACGGCTCCGGCAAGCCCGCCCAGGGCAACCCGACGGCCGGCAACGCGGTCGTCACGTCCGGGCTGCGGCAGCCGGGCGGCCTGTGCGTGTCGGCCGACGCCGAGAAGATCTGGGTCACCGACTGGTCGGCCAACTTCGACGCCGTCTACCGCGTCACGCCCGGCAAGCTCGGTGACGCCGCGTGGACGTGGCCGGACCGGCCGGGCGTGCTGGGCTGCGCCTCGCTGTCCGACGTGCTGTGGGTGTCCACCGCGAAGACGCCCGGTCTGCAGAACCTGCCGATGAACTCCGCCGGTGCGTTCACGGGCAAGCCGACGCTCACGATGGACGACCCCAGCAGCTACGGCCGGATGGGCCCGATCGAGCAGATCAACGACTCGGCCGCGCTCATCGGCACCATCAACAAGGCCGGTGGGCAGCCCATCTCGTCCGACGACAGGGTCGCGATCCTGGTGCGCTCGGGTCAGAACCCCGGCAAGGACTGAGCAGCCCACCAGCGGGCGTAGACCTCACTCTCCTCGACCAGCTTCAGGTAACCGGCCGCGACCTGCTCGCACAGGTCGTCGACGTCCGCCGCGACCGGCGCGTCCAGTCGCCAGGCCAGCACGACCTCGCGGACCAGCGGGTTCCCGGTGACCGGCAGCCGCGCGACACCGGGTGGGGTGCCGCCGACCGGGTAGAGCGGGCACACCGCGCCGGACTCCCTGATCAACGTCAGCGCGACGTGCGCCTCGCTGCTGAAGTGCGCGATCCGCTGCTCGAACCCGGCCGCCGCGCACTCGCGGGCGAAGTGGGCGTTCATGCCGCTGTCGTCCGGCTCCGGCATGACCCACTTGTCGTCGGCGAGCGCGGCGAGCGGTACCTCGGGCTCGTGTGCGTACGGGTGGTGCTCCGGCACGCCGACGAACAGCGGCTCGCGGGTCAGCAGGCGGTGTCCCACGTTCGGCGGAAGGTTCAGCGGAGTGCCGGGAAATTGACGCATTACCGCGATGTCGAGCTCACCTGTCGTGAGCAACGCGGTGAGCGTCCCGGTCTCCTTGATGGTGCGGCTGGTGACGTTGTCTTTGAGGGCGGCCACGAGTAGTCCGAAATGATAAGCGGGGATTCCGGCGAGCCTGGTAGGAGCGCTGGGGCTTTGCGCGTTACGGCGCGTTACGCGTTCCAGCGTGTGCAGCTGGATGAGCATCGACCGCGCCTCCTGCACGAAATCCGTGCCGGTCGGGGTGAGCTTGGCACCGTCGGCGGTGCGCACGAACAACGCGCCACCCAGGTGGTCCTCGATGCGTTTGAGCTGCGTCGTCACCGCGGGCTGGGTGAGGTGCAGGCGTGCGGCGGCCTTGCGCAGGCTGCCGCAGTCGGCGATCGCCACGACCAGTTCGAGGTGTCGCACTTCCAGACGCATGCACCCGATGTTATCGCTGAATGTAATAGGCCGAACACCCTTCGCAATCGATACGTTCGGCATCGTGATGGAATTGGCCGAGCGCCCGACGCGCACCGATGCGGTGCTGTTTTCGGACCGCGCAGTGAAAACGTTTCTGGAGGCCGCGTCCGCCGAATACTCGTTCATCACCGAGGACGAACCGAGACCGTGTTTCGCGGTCCTGCTGGGTCTCACCGCGGGCTCGGAGGCCGTGGTCTCCGACGTCGCGTTCGGCCGCAACGCGCGGCTGACCGACCCCTCGGCGCGCGAGGAGTTCGCGGCCACGATCGTGCCGCGGTTCGGCACGGCGTACGAGAACCCGGTGCGGGCGTGGTGGCTCGACCCCGCCGACCTGCTCACGATCACGCGCACGGCCGACGCCGCGGGCTTGGACGTCCTCGGCTCGATCCACCTGCACCCGGACTGGCACCGGCTCGGCCCGGAGTGCGAGCGCGACCGGCCGTTGAGCGACAGCCCGACGCCGATGGACGAGCACATGTTCCGCAACAGCGGATGGCCCGTGAACGTCGTCTGCTACCTCGAACGCCGCCATGGCGGCCTCTACTACTCGCTTGCCGCGTGGGACGCCGAGTGCCTGCGCCTGCCCTTGAGGACTTCACATGACCGAGCAGATCTACGCGCTGTGGCAACGCATGGAGCAGGGCTGGGCCCTTGGCGACGGTGAGGCGTTCGCCGGCGTGTTCAGCGAGGACGTCGACTTCGTGACCGTGCGCGGTGAGGAGCTGTTCGGGCGGCGGGCCGTGGCGCTCGGGCACGGCCAGCTCTTCGCCGGGCCGTACCGCGACACCAAGCTGACCACCGAGATCAGCCTGATCAAGCCGCTGTCCGAGGAGATCTCGGTCGTGCACGTCACGTCTTCCATCGCCCCGGCGGGCATCACCACGCACGCGCAGGCCGTCGTCGTGCGGCGCGCTGACGGGTGGGAGATCGCCGCGTTCCACAACATGATCCCGAAGGGAAAGTCATGAGCAGGCCCCGGTTGCGGCACATCGCGTTCGTCGTGCAGGACGCGAAGGAGATGGCCGACTTCTACACCTCGCGGTTCGGGATGGAGCTGTTCCACACCGACCCCGACGGCAGCCACTTCGTCACCGACGGGTACATCAACCTGGCCCTGATCCAGCAACGCCTGGACGGCGACGTCCCCACCGGCTTCAACCACTTCGGCTTCCACGTCTCCTCGGTTGAGCCCTATCTGGAGACATTGGAGCCCAAGCCGGCGCTGCGTGGTGGGGACCGGCCGTTCGCGGAGTACCGCGCCATCGACCCCGAGGGCAACTGGTTCGACCTCTCAGCCCACGGCTTCCTGCCGCCAGGAGCCGGGGAGGCGTGAACCTCCCCGGCTCGGGTGACTAGCGCGTGCCCGTCCAGAAGATGGCGCGCGCAACCTGGGCGTACAGGCCCTTCGGGTGGTTGCGGAACATCGGCTCGGTGCCGAACAGCACCACCTTCGTGCCGCCCGCCGACGTGCCGGAGACGACCGCCGCCTGACCCGCGGCGGCGTCCTGGCCGCCGGTGCCGTTGTCGCGGGCGTGCCAGTGGCCCGCCGCGATCACCGTGCTGCCGTAGCGCTGCTCGACCGTCACGCCCGCGCCGAGGTTCGTGAACCACTGCGGCGAGTAGACGAACGAGTGCGGCAGCGCGCCGGTGCCGACCGGGCCGGTGCCGTTGACGACGTTCACGACACCGTTGGCGTCCTCCCACCCGGCGACCGGCGTTGCCTGCAGGAGCTTGGCGTCGACGTTGAACTTGCTGCCCGTCGCACCGCGCGTGACAACGCCACCGCGCTTGAGGAACTCGTCGAGCGCGGCCTTCGCGGCAGGGGTGAGCTGGGTGTAGTTCAGGCCCGCACCCACGTACAGCGTGTCGATGCGCGACCAGTCGAAGCCTGCGTTCAGCACGGCCGTGGAGATCGTGCGGACGTCGAACCCGGACTCCCGCAGCACCTGCAGCTCATCTGCCGAAACGGCGGCCGCGACCACCTTGCGCTGCAACGCGACGCCGCCGGGCTTGGCGGTGGTGAAGCGCACGCCGTAGCGGTCGGCGACTTCCTGCGCGGCGGCCCGGTCCTGGGCCGGGACGACGACCGTGCCGTCGTCCTGCCTGCGCAGCTCGAGGCCGCGGGACAGCAGGTCGTTGACGGCGTTGACGTCCTTCTGGTCGGTCAACGTCAGCGCCAGGTCGGCACCAGGCGCGGCGTCGACGGCACCGGTCGGTGCGGCGGCCACGACGGGCTTGCCGTCGAACCGGAACGGACCGCTCTTGTAGATGTCGACGGACGCGCCCCAGAGCAGGCGGTGGCTCCAGCCGGAGATGTCGTACATCACCGGCGCCTTGTCGGAGATGTCGCTGCCCTGCTCCAGCATCACGTTCGCGAGGCCGCGCTTCGGCTGGTGCATGTCCACGACGTACGACCCGGCCGGATAGCGCTTACCGCCCAGGGTGAACGGCCGTTCGGCGCGCTCGACCCGGACGTCGTGCCGGACGAGCTGGTCGACGAGCCGCGCGGCGGCGGGCGCCGACCGGTCACCGGTGATCACGTAGGCGCGCGGGAACTCCGTGGTGAAGCGGTCTTCCGGCCCGAAGCCGGGCACGAACCCGTCCGGGATGTACCGCTGCGCCTCACCGGCGGCACCGCGGCGGAACATCTCCGTCTGGTTCGCGATGAGGTCGCGCCGGTTGTCGTCCACGTAGTCGAGCGTGGTGTTGATGGTGGCCTCGACGACGTCGGTGTTGATCTTCGAACGCCGCTGCAGCTCGGCCGCCGGCAGGGCGTCGTAGTCGCCGCGGTTGACCCGCATCGGGATCTCGATCGTGTACGAGACGGCACCGTGGTACATCGCGTACTGCGCGGTGTAGATCGGCGCCCAGCCGTCCCACTCGCCGACCGGGTAGTCGCGGAACGGGATCTCCGGCTTCGCCGCCTCCGGGTGTCCCAGCGCCTGCACGGCCTTCTCCATCAGCAGGCCGTTGGCGTAGCCGTGCTTGATGTAGAGGTCGAAGTCGTAGTTCTGGCCGTGCGGCGGCGTGGTCGGCTCGATCAGCGTGTTCGCCACGTAACCGTGCTCGTCCAGCATCATCAGCGGCTGGGTGCGTTCGACCATCTCCTGCATCGCCCGGTTCTCCGGCTGGGAGTTCGTGACGAAGTCGCGGTTGAGGTCGAAGCCGGCGGCGTTCGCCCGCGTACCGGCGACGCGGCCGTCCGGGTTCGCGGTCAGGTTGAAGTAGATCCTGCTGCGCCGCAACAGGTTCTGCACCTCACGGTCGTTGCTCGTGGCGAGGTGCTCGATGACCCGCAGCGCGCCGTCGGTGCCCTCCCACTCGTCACCGTGGATGTTGTTGTTGATCCAGATCGGTGCCTTGTAGAGACCGGCAGGGACGTTGCGTCCCTCTTCGACGGTGGCCCGGAACCGTTCCTGGATGCGGGTTTCGGTGGGACTCTCCGGCGCGGTCAGCGTCACCAGGTACAGGTCGCGGCCGAGCCCGGACTGACCGGCCACCTCGACCGAGATCCGGTTGCTCTTCTGCTGCAACGCGTTCAGCTTCGGCGCGAGCGAGTGGTACGGCGCGAGGCCGAGCTTGATGGCTTTGTCGGCCGGGTTCTCCGGGTAGGTCCGCAGCTTGGTCCTGCGCGGGTAGCCCTGGTGGCGGTCGGCCTGGTTTTCCCCCTGGGCCAGCACGGACTGCGCCGAGAAAGCGCTGTCCAGCGTGGCTACTTCGTTGCGCTCAGGCCCGTTCCCGGGCTCTCGGTCTGGGTTCGACGGTTGTGCTGATCCGGTGACGGGCGCCGCCACGGCAGCGGCGACCGCCAGAAGAACAGCGAGCAGAGTTCTGCGCATGCGGTCGTTTCTCGCACAACGGCCCGCGTATCGACTAGAGCCGATAGGCGGGCCGTTGTCTTCCCCTCGGTCAAGACCTGGACCACGAGACTGGCACAGACCACCGCGATGAGCGAGAGAAGTTCACCAACCTCGCTCGCCAACTGGGGCACAAATAACCACTGACCTGCGCGTTCAGTTCACTGAACGGTGACAACCACTCGAACGGCCTAGCCAGAACCCAGGCACAGGAACGGCCGCCGGAACGGGTCCTTCGCCATCGCCTCGGCCAACGCCACCGCCGGCGCCGCACCGGCCACCAACGCCTGGTGGTAGTCGGCCATCGCGGCCGCGCTGACCTCGTCGCCGACCTTGCTGGCGGCGGCCACGACCGTCCGGGTACCGCCCGCGAGCATCGCCCCGGCGAACCCCAACGCCTCGTCACCAGGCCTGATCCGGTTCAACGCCAGCGAGCAGGCGGCGAGCACGACGTGCGCCGGCGGCTTCCTGAGCCGGCCGAGCTCGTGCGCGAACAAGGGCCCGTCGACCAGCTCAAGCCGCGAGAACAACGCGTTCTCGTTCTCGTGCTCACCGTGCGCCGCGACGTGCACGAGATCCGCGCCGTCGAGATGCGCGAGAACCTCCGCGGCCGTCGCGTCCTCACCCGACAGCACCTTGGCCTTCTCGTGGTGCGCGGCGAGCCGGTCCAGCTCACCGTCCGCGAACTGCAGGCTCGGCCCCCGCACCAGCAACACCCGATCAGCCCTGGGCTGGCCGGCCTGGGTCGCGGCGAGCCAGGCCGTCGCACTCGGCGCCGTCACGACCGGCCGCCCGTGCAGACTCGGGATGACACCCCACGGCACCGCGTACAAGGTGCCGGTCGGCACCACCACCAACTCGCGCTCGCCGATCAGCCGGCTCAACGGCTTGATCAGCAACGCATCGAGCGTGTCCGCCTGCCTGCGCGCCGACGCTCCGATGACCTGCACCAACGGCGGCGGCAGGTAATCAGGCGCCAACGCGTTGAGGTCGAAGTGGAGCTTCTGGGCGCTCTCCAGCGCCTCCTTCGCAGCACCCAGCCGAACCATCCGCACCTTGCCGCCGGCGATGACGACGGCGACCATCCCGCCCGCCGACACCACAAAGCTGACCATGGCCCGCTCGCCCAGCTCGGCGATCACCTCGGTCAGCTCGGCCATCGGGCGCGGCTTGCCCCAGCGCTGCGCGTTCCAGCCGAGCCGGTTCGCCTCCCGCTGCGCCTTGGCCAGCTTGGTGCGCAGCTCCTGGGTGGGCCTGCCGTCCAGACCCGCTCGCATCAGGTCCCGACCGAGCCCGCGGACCTCCACGATCCGCTCGGCCAGCTCAGAGTTCTCCACGTGCTCCAGCGGCTCGTAGCGGTAGGTCTGCGCGCGGGTGCGTTCCAGCCACACGAACAGCTGCCGTGCGTCATTGCTCTCCAGCACCAACCGGATCGCAAGCTCGCCGAGCTCCCTGCCGTGCACAGCGGTGGCCGACACGAGTTCGAGTCCGCCGAGCTGGTCGCGCACCTGCCCGAGTTCTTCCAGGCCTCTGCGGGCGTGCAGCAACGCGGATCGGCGATTGCCCTTGGCCAACGCGAGTTCCGCGAGCACGAGCCTGCGTTGCATGCGGTGATCGATCGGAGTGACGGCACGAGGACCGGGCAGCTGCCGCAGCAACTCCTCGGCGTCGGCGGTCCTACGCCTGCGCACTTCGAGCCGTGCGGCGAGCAGCTTCGCCAGTCTGGCCTCGTCGACGAGGTGGTTCGCCGCGAGCTCGTCGGAGAGCGACAACGCCTTCTGCACCAAGGAGTTTGTCACACGCTTTGTCTGCATCGCGTGTGCCCAGAGTTCGATCAGCGCGGCCATCATCCACCAGGTGCTGCCGCGCTTCACCAGCTTGCGCGACGACGCCTTCGCCATCCTCCGTGCGAGGTCGAACTGGTCGTCCAGCAACGCCGCCGACGCGCGGAACATCTCGACCTCAGCGACGTCCTGTCCGACCTTCTCCTTGCGCATCACCGGCAACGCCTCGTCGAGCGCCCGACCGGCCTCATCGGACAGTCCGATCATGAGCATGGCTTCCGCCTGGTCGAGTTGGACCCCGCTGAGCAACGAAGCCTGCTCCTGAAGACGAAGAACACGCCCGGCTTCCTCGTAGTACCGCAAGGCTTCCGCGAGGTCGCCGCTCTGCTTGTAGGTGTTTGCCAGAGCATGCTGCGTGTACGGATACAGGTCGTCCAGCTTGTGCTCGCGGGAAAGCGCGCTCGCGCGTTCCAGGTCGGCGATCGCGACGTCACGTCGGCGGACAGCCGCATTGGCAAAGGCACGGGCGATGCGCGCCGAGGCGAGTTGTCGTACGAGGTTGGGCTCCAGTGGATCCGGCGAGGACGCCATTTCGTTCTCGATGAAGCCGATGATCGGGCCGAACCACTGAACCGCCTGCTCCGGCTGGCCGAGCCGCAGAATGATGTTGCCCTGACTGTGGTCAATGCACCCGTTCAGCAACGCTCGCAGCTTGGGGTCTGCGAGGGTGTCGGCTTCGCGCCGGGCGGCATCGAACGTCTCGACTGCGACGGACATTCCGCTGGTCTCGCCGAGGCTGCGGCCCAGGGTGTAGAGGATTCGCACCCGCAGGTCTGTCCGTTCCGGACTGTCAGGGGCGCGATCGGTGTGCACGAGTGCACGGTTGAGCAGCCGGATGGCCGCAGGAGCGCGGTAGTTCTCCTGCTCGGCCCATCCGCTTCTGTACAACTCGCGCGCTCTGGTCAGGGCACGAGCGGGCATGTGATCATCACACCACATGCCTCCAAATGGCGCTGTCCGCCAACCAGGCGCAGGCCAGGTCGACGGACAACGCAGAGGGTGACTAGCTGACCTTTTCCGCGGTGGCCAGGTTGTCGGGGTGGTTCGGGCAGTCCTGGTCGTGCTCGACGTCACCACCGGAGTCGGCAGTGCCGACCAGCATCATCGGGCCAGGCGGACGGCCGCAGCACATCGGCTTGACCTCGGGCTCCACCGGTGGCGGCACTGGGACCGGAGTCGGCTCGGGTGTGACCGGCGTGCCCTCGAGCACGGACTCGGCTTCCTGGACCACCTCGGCCCCGGCCACATCCAGGTTGTCGCGCTGGACGGTCATGAGGTTTCCCCCCTCGTTTGGACTATTTACTTCCCATCCCCCCAGATGGGTGCGTCAGGAAGAGTCGCACACACGGCTACAGGTATACGTCTCATTTAGCTAACAGCCACTCGGTCGGCCTAAGATCACAAAGGGCCACCTGCACAAACAGGTGACCCTTTGTGATTTCTGGCGCGATTATGTATCTACGAGCAGCGTGCGACCACGATCTCGCGAACGCGCGCCGCGTCGGCCTGACCCTTCGTGGCCTTCATGACCGCGCCGACGATCGCACCGGCTGCCTGGATCTTGCCGTCGCGGATCTTCTGCGCCACGTCCGGCTGGGCGGCGAGGGCCTCGTCGACGGCCTTCTCCAGCGCCGAGTCGTCCGAGACGACCTTGAGGCCGCGCTTCTCGACGACGTCGTCCGGTGAGCCTTCGCCTTCGAGCACGCCGTTGACGGCCTCGCGGGCGAGCTTGTTGGTCAGCGCGCCCGAGTTCACCAGCTCGACCACCCGTGCCACCTGGGCCGGGGTGATGGCGAGGTCGGTGAGCTCGATGCCCTTCGCGTTGGCCTGCTGCGCCAGGTACGACACCCACCAGGAGCGGGCCTCGTCCGGCTTCGCGCCCGCCTCGACGGTCGCGATGATGAGGTCGAGCGCGTTGGCGTTGACCAGGTCGCGCAGCACCTCGTCGGTGAGGTTCCACTCCTTCTGGATGCGCGCGCGGCGCTCCCAGGGCAGCTCCGGCAGCGTGCCGCGGAGCTCCTCTACCCACTCGCGCGACGGCGCGATCGGGACCAGGTCCGGCTCGGGGAAGTAGCGGTAGTCCTCCGCCGTCTCCTTCTTGCGGCCGGGCGAGGTCGAACCGGACGACTCGTCGAAGTGACGGGTCTCCTGGGTCACGGAACCACCGGACTCCAGCACCGCGGCCTGACGCGTCATCTCGAACCGCACGGCGCGCTCGACGCTGCGCAGCGAGTTGACGTTCTTGGTCTCGGTGCGGGTGCCCAGCTCGCCGGTGGTCTTCGGCGAGAGCGAGACGTTCGCGTCGCAGCGCAGCGAGCCCTGGTCCATGCGGACGTCGGATACGTCGAGCGCCTTCAGCAGGTCGCGCAACGCCGTGACGTACGCGCGGGCCACCTCGGGAGCGCGCTTGCCGGTGCCCGGGATCATCTTCGTGACGATCTCGATCAGCGGCACGCCCGCGCGGTTGTAGTCGAGCAGCGAGTGCTCGGCACCGTGGATGCGACCGGTGGCGCCACCGACGTGCAGCGACTTGCCGGTGTCCTCCTCCATGTGCGCGCGCTCGATCTCGACGCGGATGACCTCGCCGTCGTCCAGCGTCACGTCGAGCCAGCCGTTGAAGGCGATCGGCTCGTCGTACTGCGACGTCTGGAAGTTCTTCGGCATGTCCGGGTAGAAGTAGTTCTTCCGCGCGAACCGGCACCAGTCGGCGATCTCGCAGTTCAGCGCGAGGCCGATGCGGATCGCGGACTCGACGGCCTTGCCGTTGACGACCGGCAGCGAGCCGGGCAGACCCAGGCACGTCGGGCAGGTGTTCGTGTTCGGCTCGCCGCCGAAGACGTTGGCACAGCCGCAGAACATCTTCGTGTTGGTGTGCAGCTCGACGTGCACCTCGAGGCCCAGGACGGGGTCGTACTTCTCGACAACCTCGTCGTAGTCCATCAGCTCAACCAGAGAGGTCATGCCAACTCGTCCTTCCGCAGAGCACGAACGGCCAGCGCCGCACCGGTGAGCGCCACCGCGATGCTGGCGATCGCGTTCGCCAGCAGCAGCTTGTCGTTCTTCGCACGGGCGTTCCGGAAGCCGGAGAACGCTCCCACGGCTCCAGCCACAGCGCCCGCGAGGCCGAGGAGGCCCTTTGCCTTCTTGATGTTCACAGCGACGGCCCCCCAAACGCACCACGCGCGGCCTCGTAGGCGGCGGCGACGCGGTACATGCGGTGGTCCTGCAGCGCCGGAGCCATGATCTGCAGGCCGACCGGCAGACCGTCCTCATCGGACAGACCACTCGGGACGCTCATGGCCGGGGTGCCCGCGAGGTTCGCGGGAATCGTGCAGAGGTCCGCCTTGTACATGGCCATCGGGTCGTTCGCGCGCTCACCGATCTTGAACGCCGTGGTCGGCGTGGTCGGCGAGATCAGCACGTCGAAGTTCTCGAACGCCTTCGCGAAGTCCTGCGTGATCAGCGTGCGGACCTTCTGGGCCGAGCCGTAGTACGCGTCGTAGTAACCGGACGACAGCGCGTACGTGCCGATCATGATGCGGCGCTTGACCTCGGGGCCGAAGCCGGCCTCGCGGGTCAGCGACATGACCTCCTCGGTGCTGCGCGTGCCGTCGTCGCCGACGCGCAGGCCGTAGCGCATGGCGTCGAACCGGGCGAGGTTCGACGAGCACTCGCTCGGCGCGATGAGGTAGTAGGCGGGCAGCGCGTAGTCGAAGCTCGGGCACGACACGTCCGCGATCTCCGCGCCGAGCTCCTTGAGCTGCGACACGGCGGCCTCGAAGCTGCGCAGCACGCCCTGCTGGTAGCCCTCACCGCTGAACTGCGTGACGACGCCGATGCGCAGGCCGGACAGGTCGCCGGACAGCCCCTCGCGGGCGGCGGCGACGACCGGCGGCACCGGAGCGTTGATGGACGTGGAGTCCATGTGGTCGTAGCCGGCGATGATCTCGTGCAGCAGCGCGGCGTCGAGCACCGTGCGCGCACACGGACCGGCCTGGTCCAGGCTCGACGAGAAGGCGACGAGGCCGTAACGGGAAACGCCGCCGTAGGTCGGCTTCACGCCGACGGTGCCGGTGACCGCGCCGGGCTGACGGATCGAGCCACCGGTGTCGGTGCCGATCGCGAGCGGCGCCTGGTGGGCGGCCAGCGCGGCGGACGAGCCACCGCCGGAGCCGCCGGGGATGCGGTCGAGGTCCCACGGGTTGTGCGTGGGCCCGTATGCCGAGTTCTCGGTGGACGAACCCATGGCGAACTCGTCCATGTTCGTCTTGCCGAGGATGACGACGCCGGCTTCCTTGAGCTTGCGGGTCACCGTCGCGTCGTAGGGCGGCAGCCAGCCTTCGAGGATCTTGGAACCGACCGTGGTCGGCACGCCCTCGGTGGTCATGACGTCCTTGAGCGCCAACGGCACACCGGCGAGCGGGCCTACCTGCTTGCCGGCCTTGACGTCCTCGTCGACCTTGCGGGCCTGCGCGAGCGCGCCCTCGGTGTCGACGTGCAGGAAGGCGTTGACGCGTTCGTCCGTCGCGGCGATGCGGTCCAGGTGGGCCTGCGTGACCTCGACGCTGGAGACCTCACCGCTGTGGATCTTCGCGGCGAGCTCGGCCGCGGTGGCGTGGATCAGGTCGTTGGTCATGCTTCCTCACCCAGGATGCGGGGCACGCGGAACCGGCCGTCCTCGGCTTCAGGAGCGCCTGAGAGCGCCTGCTGCTGACCGAGGCTCGGACGGACCACGTCCTCGCGGAAGACGTTGGTCAGCGGAACGGCGTGCGACGTCGGCGGGATGTCAGCCGTGGCGATGTCGCCAACGGTCGCCACCGACTGGAGGATCACGTCGAGCTGGCCGGCGAACAAGTCGAGCTCGTCCTCGGTGACGGCCAGCCTGGCGAGCTTCGCCAGGTGCGCGACCTCGTCGCGGGAGATGCTGGGCACTCCTGTCAACCCCCGTAGGGTCGGGATTACGAATCGGGAACCCCGTGAGTCTATGGGCTGGTCAGTGCGGTCTTCGAACGGGTTACCGCCTCCGTGGTTGACCGGCACGTCAACTTAACCGTTCCGCAACGCGGACAGCAGGTCATGCAATGACGATGCGTCTGCGAGAATCACCGACCGGCACGGCTTAGGACGCGGGGTCCCGAGCACGAGCTATGGAGGCGTTCACCTTGTCGTTCCTGATCCGGGTCCAGCTCCCGGACCGTCCCGGCACCCTCGGCGCGGTCGCAACGGCTTTGGGCGAGATCGGGGCGGACATACTCAGCGTCGACGTGGTGGAACGCGGTTCCGGTGTCGCCATCGACGACCTGGTGGTGGAGCTCCCCTCCGGCCGTCTGCCCGACACGTTGATCACCGCCGCGGAATCCGTCGACGGCGTCGAGGTGGACGCGGTGCGCCCCTACGCGGGCATCCTCGACACCCACCGCGAGCTCGAACTGGTGGAGGAGATCGCCGAAGAGCCGCACAAGGGCCTCGAGGTCTTCACCGAGGGCGTCCCGAAGATCATCCGCGCCGGCTGGGCCGTCGTGGTCGGCCCGGAAGGTGCCGGGATCAACCGCCTGACCTCGTCCTCCGCCGCCCCGGAAACGCGCATGGCGTCCGCGCCGTGGTTCCCGCTGGAGCGCGCGACCGTGCTCGACGGCGAGGAGGAGTGGGTGCCGGAGACCTGGCGCGAGCTGGGCACCGAACTGGCCGCCACGCCGCTGGGCAAGCCGGACCGCGTGCTGGTCGTCGGCCGTCCCGGCGGCCCGATGTTCCGCGCCGCCGAGGTCGCCAGGCTGGCACACCTCGCCGGGATCGTGGCGGTCGTCCTCCCCGACTAGCTCGGCGCCCTGGACCGCTGGTTCCGGCGCGCCATCGCGACCAGCTCGGCGTTGTTCTTGGCCTTGCGCCCGTCCGGCATGTGCAGCGTGTCCTCCAGGCCCATCCGCACGCTGTGTTCGAGCGTGGCGGCGTAGGTGAGGACCGGCCACGCGTCGGCGTCCCTGCCGTGCAGCAGGATCGGCAGGCCGAGCGGTTCCACCTGCTGCAACAGGGTTTCCGCGTTCTGCAGGCTGGTGGTGACGGTGATCCTGGTGATGCCCGGCGGCAGGTCTTGCAGGTTGACCGGTGCTTCTACCACCAGTTCAACACCCACGTTGACCTGGTGCAACGCCTGCGCCAGCTCCCGCCAGCCCGGCTCGCCGACGTGGACGCTCGCGATGTCCGGGCGCCCGGCGGCGAGCGGCGCCCAACTGCCGATCAACGTGATGCGGTTGCTCAGCACGTTGGTGGACACGCTGATCTCGATGCCCGGCACGGCGGCCCGCACCGTCGCGATCGTGGTGGCCACCTCCGGGCCGACGAGCGTCGGCGCGCCGATGACGTCCCTCGGGTGGATGTGCACACTCGTCACGCCGAGCGCCGCGACATCGGCGGCGTCCTCGGCGAGGCGCTCGGGGGTCAGCGGCAGGGCCGGGTGCTCCTCGGCTGTGCGGGAGCCGTTCAGACAGGCTTGCAGCACACGTCATACGGTCCCACACAATCGTCGTGCGCGCGGTGCTTTCGGGGCTAACTTGAAGGCATGCGACTGGCCCTGGTAGCTGCCCAATCCGACCTGGCGATCGGCGATCTGGCACTCGGCGCGGCCGGGCTGCTCGCGGTGGCGGGCGTGATCGTCGTCGCCGTCATGCGACGGAAGCGCTGAGCGCTCTGTTCTGCGGGAGCCGTGATCTGCCACCAGAATCGGGCGTGGTCGACCCGACACCGGAGGTAAAGAAGATCATGGCTGTCACCGTGAACCTCGACATGCTCCTCGACAAGCAGTACGAGAACCTCCCGCTCAACGAGATCCTGGACGCCCCCGTCGACGCGCTGTCGGGCGTGAGCGCGGGTGACGCGGAGAAGCTCAAGGCCGCGTTCAACATCAAGACCGTGCGTGATCTGGGCACCAACAAGTACTTCCGCGCCGCCGTGACGTTGCTCGACCTGGAGTCGACGGCCCGCTAGAAAGTGCGGTGACCACCAGCCTTTGCCCCGTGTTCCGACGGTCAGACGGGTGCATCGCGGTGCCGGAAGACGCGGTGAAGGTTGGTGGTCACCGCACTTCCATGCGGTACATGACGAACGGCGTCTGCTCCGCCACCTGGTCGTAGAGCCGGCGAGCGGTTTCGTTCGACTCCTTGGTGTGCCAGTAGACGCGGCAGCAGTCGTGCTGTTTCGCCCACGCCGCCACCGCCTCGATGAGCGCGCGGCCGGCACCCCGGCCGCGTGCCTCGGGGGCGGTGAAGAGGTCCTGCAGGTAGCAGACGTCCGGGCCGGACGTGCTGGGGTGGCGGAAGAAGTGCGTGATGCCGACGATGTTGTCGCCGTCACGGGCGCACAGGGCGTGGATGGTCTCGTCCGCCAGGAACTTCTGCCACTTCTCGTCGTAGATCTCGGCCGGCAGCGTGCGTTCGTAGAAGGTGTTGTAGCCCTCGAAGAGCTCCTGCCACCGGTCGCGGTCCGCGGGGGTGAGCGGGCCGATCGCGATCATGTTGATCCTTACGTTGGTTCTTTGTGGGGTCACCCGGTTGGATGACCTTCGTGTCGACGACCCTCACCACCGACCTGCTCCTGCACCGCGCGGGCACCAAGTCGTACTGGCGCGGCCTCACCTACCGCGACGCCGTGCTGTCCCTGCGGGTGCACAGCAGGCACGTGGCGGCTCGGGTGCGCGGCAGTGACGACGCGACGTACGCGGTGGAGCTGTCGTGGTCGGGCACGCACCTGGTGGGCGAGTGCAGTTGTCCGCACGGGCTGGAGGGCTTCTTCTGCAAGCATTGCGTGGCGGTCGGGCTGGTGTTGCTGGACCGCGGTGAGACCGTGCCGCCGCCGGACGCCGAGGACGTGGAGCTGCGCGACGTGCTGAGAGCCCTGCCGGCCGACGTCCTGCGCGACCTCCTGTACGACCAGGCCGCCGGGGATCTCAAGCTGCGGGCGCGGATCATGTCATCGCTCCCTTGAGTAGCCGCAGAACTGCGTCTCCGGAGGCACGCCGCACTTGGTGCGCGGTGGGAGGGTGGCGGTGGCCAGCGCCCAGCCCGCGGCGGTGCGGTTGAAGATCAGCACGTGGCCGAAGCCGAAGGTGGTGTGCTGGAAGGTGTGGGAGTCCGCGAAGTACAGCTCGGTGCGCTCGGAGACGTGCGCGATGACGCTGCCGTCGTTGGCGACGGTGACGCGCTTCAGCTCGGTCGCGACCTGCGCGTGTGAATAGCCCGCGCCGCCTCTCGCAATCCATCGCTGGCGCCGCCGCTCGAGCTTGATCTCGTCGTTGCGCAGCTCGGCCGCCATGCGGTCGGTGGTGGGGATGCCGAAACCCGACGACTGCGGAACGTTGGTGACCTTGTCCGCCCTGCGTTCGAGGTAGCGCTGGGCCAGGTCCGCGATCTGCCGCCGGTCGTGCTGCGACAGATCATCTGCCGGTGCCGCGGCGGCTCCCAACGGGGCCATGAGGAGCGCGGTCGCGAGGAGCAACGGGGCGGCGGGCCTCATCTCGTCACCGCGCTGAGGTTTTGGGTGATGTCGACGGACTCGACCGCGAGTGCTTTGCCACCCCGGTCGTTCAGGTGCGGCTTCGCCCGATCCCGTTGGGTCTCGCCGACGATGTTCTTGAGCGCCGGCTCGTTGTTCTCGTTCATCGCCGCCAGATAGGTGTCGACGGCCGTGCGCGGATCGCTGGCACCGGTCGTGCCACCGGAGCAAGTGGCCAGCAGCATCAGTGCGGACGTGAGCAGGACAGCGGTTGGTCTCATGCGCGAACCCCCATTCGCGGTAGCTGTCCGGTGGACGCCTGGCGCGGGGTGTGGTTGCGCTCAGGCCGGCACTCCGCACGTGTACGCCAGCAGGGTCAGGCCCGGTAACGGCGCCCAGTCGCGTTCCGGCAGCCGCGTGAAGCCCAGCCGCTTGTACAACCGGTGCGCCGCCGCCATCTTCTCCGACGACGACAGCACGACCTGGCCGATGCCGGCGGCGCGCGCCCGGTCGAACACCGCGCGCACCAGGGCCTCGCCGACGCCGCGGCCGCGCGCCTCCGCGGCGACCGAGAGCATGCGGAACTCCAGCTCGCCCGGCTGGGAGATCTCGGCGTACGGCGTGCCGGGCAGCACCACCGTGACCGACCCCAGCACCGCACCGGAGTCGTCCACGGCGACCAGCAGCTCGGCCTCGCGGAGGCGGGACTCCGCGTCGGCGAGCGTGTCGGCGTAGTCGTCGGTGCCGTCCAGGTAGCCGTCGACGCGGTAGGCCTCGACCGTCACGGAGCCGACCGCTGGCAGGTCGGCCTCCGTCGCGGGGCGGATGATCAGGTCAGGCATCGGTGCTCACTTCTGGGCCTTCCTCCCCGATGATGGCCACCTCCTTCGCCGCGTCCGGGCCCTGGTCGAGCAGGACCCGGAAGCCCGCCTCGTCGAGGACCGGGACCTTCAGCGAGATGGCCTTGTCGTACTTCGATCCTGGCGAGTCGCCCACGACCACGAAAGCGGTTTTCTTGGAGACCGAACCGGCCGCCTTGCCGCCGCGGGCCAGGATGGACTCCTTGGCCGAGTCGCGGGAGAACTCCTGGAGCGACCCGGTGACCACGATGGACAGGCCCTCGAGGTTGCGCGTGATGGACGCGTCGCGCTCGTCCTCCATCCGCACGCCCGCGGCCCGCCAGCGCTCCACAACATCTTGGCGCCAGTCGGTTTCCCGCCACTCCACCACGGCGGTCGCGATCGTGGGGCCCACGCCCTCGGTGCTCGCCAGCACTTCCTCTTCAGCTTCGAGGATCGCGTCCATCGAGCCGAACTGGAGCGCCAGCGCACGGGCGGCCGTGGGGCCGACGTGCCGGATCGACAGCGCGACCAGCACCCTCCACAGCGGACGTTCCTTGGCGGCCTCGAGGTTGTCCAGCAACTTCAGGGCGTTCGCGGACAGCTCGCCGCTCTTCGTCTTGAACCGCTCGACCTGCTGCAGCGCCTCGGCGTCGAGGTCGAACAGGTCGGCCTCGTTCGTGTACGCGGTGGACTCGGTGATCGCCGCCGCTGCCTCGTAGCCGAGCACCTCGATGTCGAGCGCGGCCCGGGAAGCCAGGTACGCCAGGCGTTCGCGCAGCTGACCGGGGCACGTCTGGGCGTTGGGGCAGCGGATGTCGACGTCGCCCTCCTTCATGGGGCGCAGCTCGGCGTTGCACTCGGGGCAGCGGGTCGGCATGACGAACTCGCGCGCGTCGGTGGGGCGCGCGGCCAGCACCGGGCCCAGCACCTCGGGAATCACGTCGCCCGCCTTGCGGATGACGATGCGGTCGCCGATCAGCACGCCCTTGCGCTTCACCTCGGAAGCGTTGTGCAGCGTGGCCCGCGCGACCGTCGAACCGGCCACCTTCACCGGTTCCATCAGCGCGAACGGCGTGACGCGGCCCGTGCGGCCGACCTGGACCTGGATGTCCAGCAACGTCGTGGTGGCTTCCTCCGGCGGGTACTTGTACGCGATGGCCCACCGCGGGGCGCGCGACGTCGTGCCCAGGCGGCGCTGCAGCGACACCTCGTCGACCTTGATGACCACGCCGTCGATCTCGTGGACCGCGTCGTGCCGGTGCTCGCCCCAGAACTCGACGTGCGCGCGGATCTCCGCCGGGTCGGTGAGCACCTTGGTGTGCTTCGAGGTCGGCAGCCCCCACGCCTTCAGCGCCTCGTAGGCGAGAGATTGTCGGGCTGCCTCGAAGCCCTCGGTCTTGCCGATGCCGTGGCAGATCATCCGCAGCTTGCGCGACGCGGTGACCTTCGGATCCTTCTGCCGCAGCGAGCCCGCGGCGGTGTTGCGCGGGTTCGCGAACGGCGGCTTGCCCTGCTCGACCAGCGAGGCGTTGAGCGCCAGGAAGTCCTCGACCGCGAAGAAGACCTCGCCGCGCACCTCGACGAGATCCGGCACCGGGTACTCGTCGGAGCCCTTGAGCGTCACCGGCACGTCCGCGATGGTGCGGACGTTCAACGTCACGTCCTCGCCCGTGCGGCCGTCGCCACGGGTGAGCGCCCGCGTGAGCTTGCCCTTCTCGTACAACAGGTTGATCGCGAGGCCGTCGATCTTCAGCTCGCACAGGAAGTGCGTGCCGGCACCGATGTCCTTCTGGACCCGCTCGAACCAGGCCGTCAGCTCGTCCTGCGCGAAGACGTTGTCCAGGCTGAGCATGCGCTCCAGGTGGTCGACCGCCTTGAACTCGGTCGAGAACGTGCCGCCGACGAGCTGCGTCGGCGAGTCCGGTGTGGCCAGACCCGGATGCTCGGCCTCCAGCGCCTCGAGTTCCTTGAGCAGCCCGTCGAACTCACCGTCGGTGACGATCGGATCGTCCAGCACGTAGTAGCGGAACTGGTGCGAGCGCACCTCTTCCGCGAGCACGGCATGCCGCTCGCGCACCTCGGCCGGAACGTCTTCAAGGCTCTCGCTGGTCACGTCTGACAGCTTAGTGAGCAGGTCTGACAGTTTCAGTCGTCCGCAACCGCGGCGAGTGTGCGAACGAGTGAACGCAGCTCCAGCAGGCTGATCGTGCCCTCCGGCTCCAGCTGCGCGGTCTCCACGCGCCGCAGCCGCTCCCCCGCCAGCCGCTCGCCCAGCGTGACGTCCAGCGGCAGGAACGTCATCGTCTGCCGCTGCTGCTCGGTCAGCTCCGCGAGCGCCGGGTGGTAGACCGCGACGTCGACGACCTCACCGTCCACCTGGGCCACGATCCGGTAGTCGCCGAGCCGCATCTTGACCTCGCCGAGGTTCACGACGACCTCGGTCGGGTCCGGCACCGGCGGCACCGAGTCGTGGAACTCCCACACCATGTCCGTCGGCGGCGCGGCCTTGATCCACGCGTCGGTGTAGGGCCGCAGCCGCGGGTCCTCCTGGCCGGTGATCACCAGCGCGTACATCGCGAGGTGACCCTGTTCGAGCGAGAACACGAGGTCGGGGTGCAGCCCGCTGACGAGCTCCTTCAGCTCGTCCTCCACGCGCTGCGGCTCGCCGTCGCCGAGTGCCGCGCTCACCACCGGTACCAGCTCGAACCACCGCTCCCAGAAGCGCGTTGCGGCTTCCTCGGCGTTCGGCAGGTGCGTCGGTGTTGCTTCGTCGGCTTTGCGGCGGCGGAACCACTTCATTCGGTCAAGCGTAGAGCTTGCGTCCGTCTGCCAGCATTTCGACGAACTGGGCGATCCTGCGTTGGCGTGTCTCCGCGCGCTTCGCGTCGTGGATGCGTATCAGGATCGCGTACCGGTTCTGGCTGTTCAGCCCCTCGAACGCGGTTTGCGCCTTGGGGTTGGCCTTGAGCGCTGCCTTGAAGTCGTCGGGTACCTCGATCGTGGCCGGGCCGGCGTACGCCGCCTCCCAACGGCCGTCCGCTTTCGCCTTCTCGATTTCCTTCAGTCCCGCCGGCAGCATCCTGCCCGCGGCGATCAGCTCCTCGACCTTGCCGCAGTTGCGCTTGGACCACCTGCTGCGCGGCTTCCGCGGCGTCCACCGCTGCGAGTAGTAGGTGTCGTCGATCGACCGCACGAGCCCGTCGATCCACCCGTGGCACAACGCGATGTCCAGCGCCTCGTCGTAGGTGATCGTCTTCAGCCCGGATCCCTTCTTGGCGTACTTGATCCACAGCTCGGTCTCGGTGGCACCGTTCTCGTGCAGCCACGCGTCGAACTCGGCGGCGTCTTCGAAGAAGATCAACGCACCCTCCTCAGGCAGAGCGTCATCTCCTCATAGGGAACACCGAGTTCGGCCTCTGCGGGGCAACTTTCTTCCGCGATGCCGACCACCTGCACGTTCACCCGCGGCGCCGCGCAGTCGAACTTGGACACGACCGACCGCTGCAGGTCCTCGGTGTCGAACTCGAAGCAGTCGCCCTGCTCGGCGTTGGGCAGCAGGCACAGCGCCGCGTTGTGCCTGGTGTCGCGCAGCACCTTGTAGTCGCCGCGGGGGCACTCGCCGTTGGTGCTGGCCAGCACGGTTCCGACCTTGAGCGCCGCCCGCTCGCCCTTGCAGTCGATGACGGTCAGGCCCAGGTCGTCCTCGCCGGCGCCGGCGAACTTCACGCAGGTGCCCTTCTCGGCCTTCGAGTAGTCCGTGAGGAACACCGGGGTTGTATGGGTCGGCTCATCTTCGTCGCTGAAGAACCACCACAGGACGCCGTAAGCAAGCACGGCGAGTACACACACCATCACGGTCTGTCTGACGGCCACGCGCGGATTATGGCTTTGAAAACTGAGTGGCGCGCGGCGACTTCGTTGGCCACAGTGCCCGTCATGCTGATCCGGCGGGAAACGCCCGCAGACATCGACGCCATCCGCTCGGTCACGAACCTCGCGTTCAAGAACGGGCCCGAGGCGCTGTTGATCGACTGGCTGCGGGAGGACGAGGGCTGGATCCCGGAGTTGTCGCTCGTGGCCGATGGTGTGGTGGGGCATGTCGTCGGCACTCGCGGGTACATCGGCGATTTCCCTGCGATCGGGATAGGGCCGGTCAGCGTGCGGCCTGATCATCAACGGTCCGGGGTGGGTTCGGCGCTGATGCACGCGGTTCTGGGGGCGGCGGAGGCTCGCGGGGAGCTTGCGGTGATCCTGCTGGGCAGCCCTGACTACTACTCGCGGTTCGGGTTCCGGCTGGCTTCCGAGTTCGGGATCACGCCGCCCGTGGCCGAGTGGGCGCCGCATTTTCAGGCGAGGCTGTTCGGTCCGGCGCCGGCTGGGGCGTTCCGGTATGCGGAGCCGTTCAACCGACTCTGAGCACGTCGCCGTTGGCTCGGCGGGCGTGGACGGTGCCGTCGGGCTGTGCGGACACCGTGTCGATGAAACGGCCTTCGCCCAACGGCTCCCAGGCCGTGGTCAGGCGGTGCACTCGGGCGCCGATCAGCGTGTACAGGCCGACCGTCCCATCAGGACGGAGCACCGCTTCCGGCGAGCCCTCCAGGCCTTGGGTGATCTCCCGCCATGCACCGGCCGCGCTGGCCATGAGCGCGCCGCCCGACCGCACGTACACGGCAACCGACCCGTCCGGGTAGGCGATCGCGGACGGCTTGCCGCTCGCGAACCCCGGCGGGCTCAGCGGAATCGATCCGGATTGGCCGACCCCCTGGGGGGAGCTACCCCCCATCCCAATCGTCGCAGAGGGGTCTGACAATTTCGCCACGCTGCCATCGGCCAGCACGGCGTACAGGCCGACCGTCCCATCAGGACGAAGCACGGCCTCGGGATCCCCGGCCACCCCAGCCGCCACCGGCCGCCACACCCCGTCAGCCAAAGCCCTGACGTCACCGCGAGAAGTCCGCGCGAACACAAAGCGCCCAGCCACCGAAGGACGCCCTACGAAGTCACCGGACGAGCTCAGCCGCGTCCGCCCACCCCAGACATCGCCGTCCTCCACCACGTACACGCCACCGTCGACAACCTCAGGCCCGCCCTGCCAAGCCTGCCGGAGCATGGACGACGCCCGCCCCTCCGCCTCGTCGTAGCGCAACGGACAACAAGACCGCTGCACCGCATCCGCGAGCAACCCGGGCGAAAGGTCCGGCCGATCCACCTCCACCGCGACCTCGAAGAACCGCCGCGCCGCGTACGACACGTCCATGATCTGCTCGGGCGTCCCCCAGCCCATCGACGGCCGTTGCTGGAACACGCCCAGCGAGTCGGCGTCACCGCAGTCGAGGTTGTTCATGTGCGACTCGACCCACCCGGCCTCGAACCCGGCGAGCATCACCTTGTCGCTGACGCGTAAGGAAAGACCAACGGCGTGCACGATCCGGATGACCTCCGGGTCGTGCACGCCGGGCACTCGGCAGGAAGCGTTCAACGGCAAGGCCGAAGCCGTACCTGCCGTCAAAAGCAGAAAGACCAGCGCGAGCCTGAGCACAAGTCCGAATTGGACACCCAGGCTCGCGCCGGCGCCACTCAGCCGGCCGCGATCAGCGAGAAGCCGAGCACGCCCGTCGCCGTGAAGTCGATCGCGGGCTCGGAGCTCGGCCACGAACGCAGGTCGTCGGCGAACACGGACTTCGCGGAGTTGAACTCCAGCGTGTACGGCTTGGTGCACGGCACTGAGCCCGGCGGCATCTCGCCGAGGTCCCCGAACAGCGTGGCGTCGTTCGGGCCGTTGATCACGGCGCCGACCAGCACCTTCGAGCCACCGGAAGTGGAGCCGGACAGGTTCGCCGCCTGGTGGTGCGGGCACTCCGGGAACTTCGAGCCGACGCCGACGATCAGCGAGGTGCCCCAGGCGTTGGTGCCGAGGGCGAAGCCGCGCTGCTGCGTGCCGAACGTCTTGTACTGCGCAGACCCGGTCAGCTTCTCGTACAAAGCAGCCGTGGTGATGAAGCCGAACGTGCGCGAGCCGACGTCCCAGGTCTCGACGTTGGCGGCGGTGCGGAACGGCGAGCGCTGAGCCGCGTCGGCGCCCTGTTGCAGCTGGCGCTGGATGTCGCCCACGACCTGCGCCTCGGTCACCGGCGCGCCGGGCACGCCCCTCTTCAGCAACGGAGCGAGGTCGGCGTGGCCCAGAGCGGAGATGTTGTAGACGTTCAACGTGTCCGGGTCGGCCGTCGCCAGGAACTCCTTGGCCCAGTGGGCCGCCGCCCGAGCGAACTGCCCGTAACGCCTGTCGTTCAACGCCTTCGCCGCCAGCGCGAGCTGGGTCGCGCCGAACTCCATGTCGTCGGTCCACGACGATTCGGGGTAGTAGGCGTGCGGGAACGCCGTCACGAGCTCGCCGACGTCCGACGTCTTGGCCAGCGCGAACAGCGAAGCAGCCTTGTTCAGGTACTCGCACGCGAGGCGCGGGTTCCGGCGAGCCTCGATCTGCGCGGCCAACGCGAACGAGCCCGCCACGCGGCCGACCAGGTTCGGGCTGATCTTCTCGCCGGCCTTGTTCGCGCGGAACACCGGGCGGTGCTTGATGTAGTACTCGCGGTCGCCCGGCTGCACGTTGAGCTTGTCGTCGGCCTCCGGCAGGCGCCACACGTCGTGGTCGCCGACGAAGCCGAACTCCTCGGAGCCGGTGCCGATGCCGACCTGCGCGTACAGCACGCCGGACTTCTCGTCCCACGCCTTGTCGAGCCACTTGAGGCCGAACTTGGCCTCCTCGTACAGCGCGTCGTTGTGCTTGTTGCGCAACGCCAGCAGCATCGACGCGGTGGAGTACGACGACGCGTGGGTGAACTTCACGAAGTCACCCGCGTCGAACCAGCCGCCTTCGAGGTCGACCTTGACACCCGTGGGCTTCAGCGGCGCCGCGATCTGGTCGCCGCCCTCGCCCTTGAACACCGGCTCCTCGTAGACCATCGCGTCGCGGTCGGTGAGGTGCGCGGGCTTGCGGTTCAGCCGGCCGGGGATCACCTGAGCGCCGTCCCGCTGCGCCTGGAAGAACTCGACCGTGTTGTGCGCGACCGGCGCGAACAGCTTGTTCAGCGAGTCGATCTTGAACGTCGGCGAGGTGATCGAGCCGACCTTGATCCGGTACGTGCCCGGCGTCTGCACGCGGGAGAAGTCGATCGGGTGTACCGAAGGGAACTTCTCGCTCCACGAGCCCGTCGAGGCGCCCGTCCTGCCGGTCAGCACGGTCCTGCCGCGGCTGTCGACGACGGTGAACTTGGTGTTCGCGGCGCCACCGAGCACGTACGCGTGCTTCGCCTCGGTGGTGCCGAAACCGATCTGGTCCAGCCGGATGTGTCCGGCGGGGGCCGCCTGAGCAGGCGCGACGACCACACCTGTGAGCACTGCGGCCACGAGAGCCGCACGTCTGATGCGCATGAGGGGAACTCCCGGTCCAGGCCTCGGCGGACGGCCTACGGTTAAGAAAGTTTCCTAATAGTTCGCAGCAGACTAGCCGCCCAATCCGGACATCACCAGCCCTCTGGCGGTTCCAAAAAGGCCGAGGAGAGATCACGGGTCAGCGACAGCGAACGCTTGACCCAACCGGCCGTCGCACCCGCTAGACCGCACGTCGGAGTGGGTAGCGCCCTCTCCGCGAGGATCGACCGCGGGAAGCCCAGCCGGTCGACGAGGGTGAACGCCCGCTGCCCCACGTCCTTCAACGTCACGGGCGTGCCGGGGTCGAGGCTCGGGACCAGACCCAACGCCAGCGTCGTGCCCGCCTCCCAGGTCTCGCCGATCTCGTCGAGCGCCTCTGCCCCCTGGACCAAGCTGACGTCGAACGCGATCGCGGCCGCGCCGGCTTCCCTGAGCAGCGTCAACGGCGGCTGCGGGGCACAGCAGTGGACGAGCACCTCGTGGTCCTTCAGCGCCTCGATCACCGTCGCGAGCACCGCACGGGCGTCCGGCTCAGGCACGGCAGGCACGGTGCCCAGCTTGGACGGCGTCGGCAGCAGCCCCCGCAACACGGCGGGCAGGCCCGGCTCGTCGAGCTGCACGACCACCTTCGCCCTGGTGCGCTTGGCGACCTCGGCGGCGTGCTGCTTCAGGCCTTCGGCGAGCGACTCGGAGAACTCCTTCACCGCCCCGCGGTCCGTGAGCACCCGATGGCCGCGCATCAGCTCGATGTTCGACATCAGCGTCCACGGCCCGACGGCCTGCACTTTGACCGTCTCCGGCTGCGCGCCCGCACGTTCCAACGCCTCGTCGAACGCGTCCAGGTCGCCGCGCAGCAGATCAACCGCACGGCGGTGGTCACGGCCGGGCCGCGGGTTCACCCGATAGCCGGACGTGATGACCTCGATCGCGAGGTCGACGAGCAGGCCGGCGGTGCGGCCGATCATGTCCGCGCCCACTCCCCGCGCAGGCAGCTCCGGCACGTGCGGCAGCTCAGGCAGTTCTCCGACGACGACGCGCGCCGCCTCGTCGATGTCGGTTCCGGGCAGCGATCCGATTCCAGTGGCTCCACGCACCCGCCGAATTGTTCCACTGTCCTGCAGACAAGAAAGGTCTAGACCCATTGACGCTGTGGTCTAGGCCACTTACCGTGATTGAGCAGGTGCCGAGCGCGATGGCCGGAACCTTCGTCAGGTGGTTGCACCGCCCAGGCGGGTGCATCGCGGTTCCGGCCCCGCGCCCTCGTACTGGTTGTACGGGGGCGCGGGGCCGGGGCCGCGAGGTGCCCTACTGGGCGGCGCAAACGCCTGGCGAAGATTTCGGTCATCGTGCCGAGTGCGAGCACCTCCCTGTTCGTGGGTGGGAACGCGACGCGCCCCGCGTTCCCACCCGCGCCCTTCCTGCCTGCCTGCGCCGCGGGGTAGCTGAACCGGGTGAATGCGAGATGAGCCGCTAACAACGCACCCCAGGCCGCCGACCACCTCAGCGGACGTGGACTTTTCACCGTGACCGACTACAGGAGAAGTCCAGTGATCAGATTCGCTCGAAGGTCCATCGCCGTCGTCAGCGTCGCTCTGCTTGCAAGTCTCTGGGTGGCTCCCGCCGCTCAGGCCGCACCAAAGTGGACGGTCCAGTCGTGCCACTTCGACCTGCGGGCGTACTGGCTGCCGAAGCACGTCACGCCCGGCATCTTCCTCAGCTGCACCACGACCTGGGACCGGAACCAGCAGATCAACGACGCGCTGGCGAGCGGCAACCCGACCCGGATGGCCAACGCGCTGCACGCAGGCCTCCGGCAGAACGCGGACACGTTCCTCATGCCGGACTCGCCGTGCGAACCCGGGCAAGAGGCAGCGATGGGTGACGCCTACGCGCAGTGCGTCGGCTGATCCTTTCATCGCGTGAAGGCCGGTGCGAGAGGCTCGCACCGGCCTTCACCGTTCGTCCAGTCCTCCTAGCAGCTGCTGCAGCACCCGCAGCCAGGACCCGTGCATCCACCACAGCAAGAACATCCACCCACGATGACCACCTCCGATGTTGAGCGATCAAGCGTTTGGGACAGTAAGGCGTGGTCAGCGCGAGGTGACACCACCTTCAGAGTGATTAGAGTGCACGAATGAATGGTCCTGCCGAGATGCTCGCCGCCGACAAGGCCTCCACCGCGCTCGGCATCACGCCGGTCGAGCTGCGCGACGGCTACGCGTTGCTGCGCATGTCGGTCGCCGAAAATATGATCAACGGCCACGGCATCGCGCACGGCGGCTACGTCTTCCTGCTGGCGGACACGGCGTTCGCCTGCGCCTGCAACAGGGCCGGGTCCGTCACCGTCGCCGCCACGGCCGAGATCGACTTCATCAAGCCCGTGCACGAGGGCGACGAGCTGGTGGCGGAGGCGGTGGAACGGACCCGGTTCGGCCGCAGCGGGATCTACGACATCACGGTCAGGCGAGGGACTGAGATCGTGGCCGAGTTCCGCGGTCGGTCGCGGACGCTGCGCTCCTGAGGCCGATGAACTGCAGCACCGCGAAACCGAGCACGGCGAGCCCCTGGGCGAGCACCAGCGCGACGCCGACGTCGGTGAGCGGGAACCACTTCAGCTCGGCGGTGAGAATGCTGTCCAGACCCCACACCAGATTGCCGATGATGACCAGCAGCACGATTCGGCGGTCCGGCACGGGGCGCGTGCCCAATGCGAAGACGCCCACGCCGTAAACCACGCAGAAAAGGCCGAGCCCGATCTGCCATCCCACCGGCATCCCCACTTCCGGGCGTACCAGCAGGGTCAGCAGGCCGAGTGCGAACGAAGCGACACCGTCGAGTTTCAAGGCGAATTTCAACATGGCCTGACGATCGCCGGTGCAGCGCTGCCAGAACCACGTCAAGCGCTGCCAACTCCTGCCATCAGGTCGGCCGCGACCAGGCGCGCGGCCGCGTTCTGCCAGTTGTGCAGCGTCCGCTCGGGCACCTGTGTCACGAACCACTGCAGCGCACGGCGATCCTCCGCGTCGAGGTCCTCGCGCTTGGTCCGCACCGAATACGGCCGGATTCCCTTGACGTAGTAGAAGTACAGGGCGTTGTAGTAACGCCATTCGTCGCTCGTGCCGAAATCGCCGTCCGCGGGCTTCAGCCGTTGAATGCTCGTCAGCAACATGCTCTTCAACTGCGCGGCCCGATCAAGCGGCGGAGCCTCGTCGGTCAAAGTGATCAACGGACTCGCGACGAGCTTTCCGAGATCGCCGTAGTGGCTCAACGCCTTCCGCGTCAGCCGCGCGAACTCGGCCTCGTTCTCGGTGACCAACGGCCGCCGCTTGGGCAGCGACTCCGCGGCCTCGCGCAACTCGGCCCGTTGCGCGGCCAGGGCGGGCACGGCGAGCCGGTCGACGGCGGCCGCGAGCGGGTTCGCCAGCACCTGCACCGCGATGGCCGCCGCGACCGTCGTGTAGGCGAGCAGCTCCGGACCACCGAAGAAGATCACCTGCGATCCGAACAGCACCGCCGTGAAGCCGGCGATCACCAACGACCGCAACATGTCCGCACGGATCGCCTCGCCCTCCTCGACGGCGTCGGTCACCGCCACGAGCACGCCGAACACCACCACGTCGAAGCCCAGCGACGGCAACGTGATCGCGTCGGGCAGCAGACCCAGCAGGAATGCACCCGCCGACAGCCCGAACATCACACCTACGAGTGAAAAGTACGCACGTTTCCTTATGGCTAGGACTGTCGACACGACCAAAGGGAGCAGGACGAGCCACGGCACCCAGAACGAGGTGGCGAAGAACGGCAGCAGGGCGACGAGCCACCACTTGATCAATTCCGGTCGGGAGAGCAACAGGATCGCGCCCGTCCAGGCCAGCGCCGGTAGCCCGACCAGCACGGGATGCGGCAAAACGACCGCAGCCGAATAGCCGATCATGCCCGCGCCGGCCCACCACATCAGCGGCTTGCGCGGATCGCGGGCGAGCAGGTACAGCCCCAGCCACCAGGCGAGGCCCGAGACCAGCAGTGATAGGCCGAACACAGGTCAAAGCTAGCCCTACCTGCAAAACTGGTTCGCATGCCGGCAGAGCTGACGCTCCACAAAGCGGTCGAGGAGTTGCGCCGCGGCGACCTCGCGAGCGTGCTTCGCGCACGTCAGCGCGTCGCCGGGCTCATCGGCACCTACCCGCACCGGCTCGATCTCCGCGAGCGCCTCGCCGAGGTCTACCGCGTACTCGGCCAGCCGGCCCAAGCCGGTCGCTGGACCTACCTCTCCGACGACCGCGACCCGGAAGAAACCCTGGCCTTCGAACGCGCCTACCGCGGGGCCCAGGCCCGGCTCGTGGCGTTGTGCTGGCAGGGCCGGGTCGACGAGGCCCCCACCGAAACGGCCCGCACCCGCCTCGCCTCCCTGTACCTGGAAGCCCGCATCGAGCTGCAACGCGAGCTGGACGCCACCCCGCACGAGGAGACGTCCTGGGGCGCCTGCCTGGTCGTCATGATCGGCGGCACCTTCGTCCTCGTCTGCTTTCTGCTCGGCGTCGTCACCCTCGTGCAGTTCTTGTGGAAACTGGTCTCATGAGCCCGCTGTCGCAGTACGTCCGCCGCACTCCCACCATGCACGTCTCGGTCGACGGCCGCCCCCTCGTCCTCAAGCTGGAGCACCTCCAGCTGACCGGCTCGTTCAAGATCCGCGGCGCGGTCAACAAGCTCCTGTCCCTGAACGTGTCCGAAGTGGTCACCGCCTCGGGTGGCAACCACGGCATCGCGGTGGCCCAGGCCGCCCAGCTGCTCGGCGCACACGCCACGGTCTTCGTCCCGGTGACCGCCCCCGAGGCCAAGACCAAGCGCATCGAAGCCTTGGGCGCCAAGCTGATCCGGCACGGCAACAGCTACGCCGAAGCCGCACTGGCCGCCCGCGACCTCGGCCTGCCGTACATCGAGGCGTACAACGACCCGAAGGTCATCGAGGGCCAGTCGACGGTCACGCATGAGATCGTCGAGGACGTGCCGGAAGTGGACTCGATCTACGTCGCGGTCGGTGGCGGCGGGTTGGTCGCGGGCGCCGCGCTGGCCTCTGGTGGACGTCACATCATCGCCGTGGAGCCCGAGCACTGCTGCGCCATGCACAACGCGCTGCAAGCCGGTGAGCCGGTCGACTCCGAAGTGAACTCGATCGCCGCAGACGCGCTGGGAGCCACCCGCGCCGGCGCTCTGTCGCTGGAAATCCTGCGACAGCACGATGTTTCGTCGGTCCTGGTGTCCGACGAGGAGATTCTCGCGGCCCGCGACCGTCTGTGGGCGGACTTCCGGCTGGCAGTCGAGCCGGCCGGTGCGGCGGCGTTCGCCTCGTTCCTCAAGGGCGACGCGCCGGGCGAACTGCCGTGCGTGATCCTCTGTGGAGCGAACTCCGACTGGCAACCCCGCTGAGTCAGCTGGTGGCGTCGATCGTCGCGCTGGCCAGCACCAGATCGCCGGCAGCGTCCTCGCGGTAGATCGCCACGGCCTGCCCGGGAGCCACGCCCTTCAACGGCTCCCGCAGCTGAACCTGCAGAACGCCATCGACCAGCTCTGCCACCGCAGGTGCCGTGCCGCCGTGCGCGCGCACCTGCGCAACACACTCAACGGGCCCGTCCAACTCCACGTGCGCAACGGCAGCGGAAGCAGAGATCCCGGTCACCGCAAGCTTCTCGGCCGACCCCACGCGCACGTTCCCCGAGACGGGCTCGAGCGAGAGGACGTACCGAGGTCGCCCGTCGGGAGCCGGGCCGTCGATTCCGAGCCCCTTGCGCTGTCCCACCGTGAACTCGTGCACCCCGGCGTGCCGTCCGAGCACCGCCCCGGTCTCGTCGTCGATCAGCAGCCCTGGCCGCGTCTCCATCCGCCCGGCGAGGAACTTCTGCGTGTCCCCGTCGGGAATGAAGCAGATGTCGTGCGAGTCCGGCTTCTTGGCCACGGACAGGCCGCGCGCCGCGGCTTCGACCCGGACGTCGTCCTTCACCGTGTCCCCCAACGGGAACATCGCGTGCGCGAGCTGGTCGGACGTCAGCGAGGCCAGCACGTACGACTGGTCCTTGCCCAGGTCGGCGGCGCGACGCAGCTCCGGACGGCCGTCCACCAGCTCGAGCCGTGCGTAGTGGCCGGTGCAGACCGCGTCGAAGCCGAGCGCGATCGCCTTGTCCAGCAACGCCTCGAACTTGATGCGCTCGTTGCAGCGCAGGCACGGGTTGGGCGTGCGGCCGGCCGCGTACTCCGCGACGAAGTCCTCCACGACCTCTTCGGTGAAGCGCTCGGCGAAGTCCCAGACGTAGAACGGGATTCCCATCAGGTCGGCGGCGCGGCGGGCGTCGTGCGCGTCCTCGATCGTGCAGCAGCCGCGGGCGCCGGTGCGCAACGTGCCGGGCTTGGCCGACAAAGCCAGGTGGACGCCCGTGACGTCGTGTCCCGCTTCGACGGCTCGTGCCGCCGCCACCGCGGAGTCGACACCACCGCTCATCGCCGCGAGGACCTTCACTGCTTGACCACCTTCCGGGAACGCCTCATGCCTGCCAGACCTGCCGTACGCGCGCGCTCGACCACCGGGCCGATCACCGCCGCCAACTTCTCAACGTCGGCGCGGGTCGACGTATGCCCCAGCGAGAACCTCAGGGAACCGCGCGCCAGCGCAGGCTCCACGCCCATTGCCAGCAGCACGTGCGACGGTTGCGCCACACCGGCCGTGCACGCGGAGCCCGTCGAGCACTCGACGCCGCGCGCGTCGAGCAGCATCAGCAGGCTGTCGCCCTCGCAGCCGGGGAACGTCAGGTGCGCGTTGCCGGGCAGGCGGTCGGCCGGGTCGCCGTTCACGATCACGTCCGGCACCACCGCGCGCACCGACGCGATCAGCTCGTCGCGCAGCGCGGAAAGCTGTGCGTGGCGCTGCTCCTGCTCGTCCACCGCAATCCGGACCGCGGCAGCCAGACCGACGATCGACGGCACGTCCAGGGTGCCGGACCGCACGTCCCGCTCCTGGCCGCCGCCGTGCATTAGTGGCGCGCACTTCACGTCGCGCGCCAGCAGCAGCACGCCGACGCCGTACGGGCCGCCGACCTTGTGGCCGGTCATGGTCAACGCCGACGCGCCGGAGGCCGCGAAGTCGACCGGCACCGCGCCCACGGCCTGCACCGCGTCCGTGTGGAACGGTACGCCGCGATCAGCACAAACGGCCGCGATGTCGTGCACCGGGTTGATGGTGCCGACCTCGTTGTTCGCCCACATCGTCGTGACGAGCGCGACGTCGTCCGCTGAGCCCAAGGCCTCCAAGACGACCTCGGCGGAGACCCGGCCGAACCGGTCGGTCGGCAGCCAGGTGACCTCGGCGCCCCGCTGCTCCAGCCAGTCGACGGCGTCCAGCACCGCGTGGTGCTCGACCGCGGAGGCCAGCACGCGACGCCTGCCGGAAGCCCAGTAGATGCCCTTGACCGCGAGGTTGTCGCTCTCCGTGCCGCCGCCGGTGAACAGCACCTCGGACGGCCGGGCGCCCAGGGCGTCGGCGATGGTCTCGCGGGCCTCCTCGATCGCACGCCGCGCCCGCCTGCCGGAGGTGTGCAGCGACGAGGCGTTGCCCGTGGTGGACAACGCCTCGGTCATCGCCGCGACCGCCTCCGCGTGCATGGGGGTCGTGGCTGCGTGGTCGAGATAAGCCATCAGGTGTCCAGGGTAGCCCGCATGCGGGGTCCGGTAAGAATCGCTCCCACCACGGCCAACGCCGCCATGGACAGGTTCAGCACCACCACGCCCGTGGTCGGTGCGGTGGCCACGACCACGACGCCGCCGAGTCCGATCATGGTCGCGCAGAAGAGCATGTCGGAGAGCTGCAGCGCCGCCGAGTTGAAACCGCGGTCCTCCTCGGGCGAAGCGGCCATCATCAGCACGCCGACGCTCGACGTCGCCATGCCCATGCCTGCGCCGGCGATGCCCCACAACACGAACGTCAGCCAGGCAGGACCCCACGAGGGTGCGATGAACGTCACCGCCGCCATCCCGGCCGCGGTGAACAGGAAGCCGACCCGCACGAGGGTGTGGCGCTCGATCTCGGGGTGCCGCGACGCCCACATCGAGGCGCTGGCCCAGCCGAGCGCGCTCAGCGTCAGCGGAAGGCCGGCCTCCAGCGGCGCGTAGCCGTGCACGACGGTCAGGGTGAGCGGGATGAAGCTCTCGACCGCGAAGAACGTGCCCGCCAGCAGGCCGCGCGCGAGGATCGTCACCGGGAGGCCGCGCCGGGCGAACAGCGTGCCCTTCGGCAGCAGGATTCGCAGCGCGGGCGCCAGCATCAGCAACGACACCGCGAGCAGCCACCACGTGCGGTGCTGCAACGCCCAGCTCAGGCCCGCCACGCCGACGCCCGCGGCCACGGCGGCCAGCGGCAGGTACTTGCGCTGCGGCGGGGTGGCGCCGTGCGGGGGCAGGCTCTTGAGCACGGGCACGAGCAGCACGATGCCGATCAGCACCAGCGGGATGATCCCGAGGAACACGAGCCGCCAGGTCAGGTGCTCGGTCGCCCAGCCCGCGACCGCCGGTCCCACCAGCGACGGCACCACCCACGCCGCGGACAGCGCCCCGAACACCGCCGGCCGGTCGCTCTCGGGGTAGGCGACCGCGATCAGCACGTAGACCGCGACGATCAGGAAGCCCACGCCGAAGCCCTGCAGCACGCGGCCGACGAGCAGCACGGTCATGGTCTCCGCCACGCCCGCGACGACCAGTCCGGCGAGGAAGAGGAGGACACCGATCAGCAGCGAGAGCTTCGGTCCCCGCCGGTCGGACAGCCGTCCGGAGAAGACGGTCGCGATGACGCTCGCCGCGAGGTTCGCGAGGAACGGCCACGCGTACAGCGCCTCACCCTTCAGCTCGCGGACCATGGTGGGCATCGCCGTGCCGACGCCCATCGCCTCGAAGGCGAACAGCGTGACCAGCAGGAGGATGCCCGTCGTGGGCCAGCGGCGGTCAGGCGACCAGAGACGTGATCGTGCGGGCGCGGTGAGAGTCACCCGTTGATGGTGCTATCTCCAGTTCGGTCGAGGTCAAGCGGTTTGATTGCTCTTCGGCAAGTCTTGCCAGTTCGCGCCGGTTCTCCGCACGGCCGGGAGCGATCTCGTCGAGCACGTGCACCTCGACGACCAGTCCCTTGACCCTGAGCACCCGGCGGATCGAGTCGACGAGCGTGTCGCTGCCGACGAACGCCGGCTGCGTGGTCACGTGGTCGCCGATCCGGTAGCGCAGCACGATCGGCCGCACCGGCACACCGGCGTCGAGCGCGGCCTGGAACAGCGCCGGCTTGTACCGCCCGGACGCGAGCCCGCACCACGTCGTGCCCTCGGCGTGGATGCCGACCGCGCTGCCGTTGCGCAGGCTTGCAGCCAGTTCGTGCACGGTCTGCGGCAACTCACGCAGCTTCTCGCGGTCGAGGTAGACCGTCCCCGCGGCCGTGATGATCTTGCCGAGCACCGGCCAGCTCTTGATGTCCTTCTTGGCCACGATCTTGATCGGCTGCACCGAGTCGATCGCGAGCTCGTCCAGCCACGACACGTGGTTGCTCGCGACGAGCACTCCGCGCTTGGGGATCTCCTGGAACTTCCGCGCGCCGTGGACTTCCAGTTTCACGCCGAACGCCCGGAGAACGGCGTGGAACCACATGCGAATGGTGCTCTCGCGCTGCTTGCTGGGCAGCAGCAACGCGACCGCAATCATTGCGCCGCAAAGGATCGCCGTGACGGCCGTCACCGCCCTCCAGACCTGACGGAGCTTGCCGACCTCTGCCGGTGTTCCGCTGACGCACCCGTCACCACACGGCGACGTGGGCATCCAGGCGTGACTCATGCCGTCTCCCCCAGGAAGAACTTGAGATAGCGCTGGTCCACGTGATCCATGCCGAGCAGGATGAACAGATCCGCGACCCCGAAGTCGGCGTCGAGTGCGGGCCGTCCGCAGACTTTGGCGCCGAGTCGCAGGTAACCCTTCAGCAGCGGCGGCAGCACCGTCTTGTCCGGCCGCGCGATGTGGTCGACGTCCCACGGAATGTGCGGCGTGACGCGGTACTGCTCCGGCGCGTAGTGCTTGGCGTGCACGGTGTCCCAGACCCCGGCCGCGAAACTGCCGCCGTCCTGCAACGGGATGGACGCGCACCCGACGAGCCACTTGTGGCCGCTCAACAACATGTACCGCGCGATGCCGGCCCACACGAGGCTGACGACAGCCCCGTTGCGGTGGTCGGGGTGCACGCACGAGCGCCCGGTCTCGACCGTGGAGTGCCGGATGTCGTTGAGGTTCTTGAGGTCGAACTCGCCATCGCTGTAGAGCCGCCCGGCCTCCTTGGCGCGCTCCGGCGGCAGCATGCGGTAGCCGCCGACGATCTGGCCCGTGCGGTCGTCGCGCACCACCAGGTGGTCGCAGTGCTCGTCGAACTCGTCGACGTCGTGGCCGGGCACGCTGGTGTGCAGCGTCGCCCCCATCTCACCGGCGAACACCTCGTAGCGCAGTCTCTGCGCGGCGACGACTTCTTCGCTGTCGCGGGCGACGAGGAGGGAGTAGCGGGGGGCGTCCTCGTCCTGCTGGACGGGGGTGCTGACAAGCAGTTCCGGCTGCGTCATGGGGACCAGGGTGAAGCCGGGTTGGCGAATGACAGCAGGTCAGAACGATGACGCCTCAGTGGCAGTCGGGTTAACCGCTGGTAGTCCGCGACTCCGACGGGGTGATCTGTGACGGATCATCCGCCGGCTCGCACGCGGTTGACCGTGTCCGAGTCCCACGTCACGGCGTCGTCGACGTTCACCGGGAACGCTTCGAGCCCGGCGTCGGCCACCACGGCCGCGACGGCTTCAGCGCTGCCGCCGACGTAGGTGGTCATCATGTCGACGTCCGTCGCCACGCACCAGGCGTGATCGCTGGGCCACCACAGGTTCGGGTGCAGCTGGCGGTCGGGCTCCGTGAGCGGCGGGCGTTCGTCCGACAGCGGGAACGCCGCCGCGGCCGCCGGGCCCGTGAGCAGGTGCAGGCCGCGACCGGGTACCTCGAACCGGGGCGCGGCGGTCCAGGTTCCGGCCAGGTCGCCGTACCCCTCCCAGACCGCCAGCCAGCACCGGTCAGGTGTGCCGGTGTACCTGGTGAGCAGGGCGGCGAGACGGGCGGCGACGGAGGTCGGCATCGCGCCCAGCACCGGTTCGTCGTCCCACACGCCTTCGCGTCCGGGGATGGAACCGAGATCCCTGCCCCACTTTTCGAGATTCGTCGTTTCGCCCGGCAACGGCGGGTTGATCTGCCGCCATTGCGCGAGCGGGTGCATCACGCGGTGGTGCGCCTCCGCCACTTCTCGCCAGCGCACCGGTTCGACGCCGTTGGCCGCGGTTCTGCGGTACGCGGGGTGGAACACGCGTGCGTACGCGGAGAAGACCGACGGCACGATCGAGCCGACCGTGCCGTCGAAGTCTCGGACACCGGCAACAGCCCACGCCGAAGCGTGAGCTGCTGCCGCCGGTGCCGGCTTCGGTGCGCCGCCAACGGGATTTGTGGTCATGTCCTCATCGTCTCGCTACTGGTCAGCAGTTGGTGATGCGGGCGCTGCGGCCGACCGCACTGATCCGGCCGGTCGGCGGGCGGTAGCCGGCCGGGAAGGTGACCTCGCCGCCGACCCAGCTGCCGTACTGGTGGTTGTTGATGCACGCCGTGTTGGCGTGGTTCGCCGCACTGCGGCGGCCGACCGTGACGCTGTTGCGCGCGGACGTGCCCGCCAGCCGGCCGTCGCGGTAGATCGCGCCCCGCACGGCGATCCTGGCGACGTTGGCCGTGCACGTGATGTTGACGTGCACGTTCGCCCTGCGTCCGTCCGTGTGCGACTTGTGCGGGTTGTCCGTGTTGCCGCGGCAGGTGATCACTGCCTGCGCGCCGAGGCCGTCGCCGTCGGACACCGCCGTGATCTCGACCTGTTCCTGCCCGGCACCGTCGATCAAGGACGGCGCGGCCGCCTCCTCGGCCGCCGACGCGGTTCCACCGACACTCATGACGAGCGCCGACACCGCCACGACCGCTGCCGCGACGAACGACGATTTCCTGTTCCCCATGAAGCCTGTTCCTCCCTCTTGTTCCCCAGTAGCACACCGAGTCGGTGTGTGACGACGCGTTGTGCGAAGACGAGCCCACAGGCCGAAACGCGGCCAGGCAAGAGTTGAGAAATCCCCGAATTGCCCCCATGAGCACCGCCCCCACAGCAATGCCGGGGCGACGTTTCCGGTTCACGGCACCACGAGGTACCGCCGAACAGGTCAATCGATCTTCGTCGTCAGCCGCTGAACGCAGAAGGGGCCGTCCCGCGAACGGGACGGCCCCTGCCACCAGAAGCTGAAACTCAGCCCTTGCGCTTCTTGACCTCTTCGGTCAGCTGCGGCGCGACGTTGAACAGGTCGCCCACCACACCGAAGTCGGCGATCTCGAAGATCGGCGCCTCCGGGTCCTTGTTGACCGCGACGATCGTCTTCGAGGTCTGCATGCCCGCGCGGTGCTGGATGGCACCGGAGATGCCCAGCGCCACGTACAGCTGCGGCGAGACCGTCTTACCGGTCTGGCCGACCTGGAACTGGTGCGGGTAGTAGCCCGAGTCGACCGCGGCGCGCGAGGCACCGACAGCCGCACCCAGCGAGTCCGCGAGCTCCTCGACGACGGAGAACTTCTCCGCCGAGCCGACGCCGCGGCCACCGGAGACGACGACCGAGGCCTCGGTGAGCTCCGGGCGGTCGCCGCCGACGACGGCTTCGCGGGAGGTGACGCGGGCGGCCTTGGCGGTGTCCACGGAGATGGAGACCGACTCGTCCAGCACGGCGTCCGCCGCGGACTCCTCGGCCTCGACGCCGCCGGGGCGGACGGTGATGACCGGGGTGCCCTTGCTGACCTTGGCCTTGACGACGAACGCGCCACCGAAGATGGACTGCACGCCGGTGCCGTCGGCCTCGACGTCCACGACGTCGACCAGCCAGCCGGAGTCGATGCGCACGGCGAGCCGGCCGGCGACCTCCTTGCCCTCGACGGTCGCGGAGACGAGCACCGCGGACGCGTTCGGGGCGAGCGCGGCCAGCGCCTCGACCTTCGGGGTCGTCAGGAAGTTGACGGCGTCGTCGGACTCCACGGCGTAGACCTTGGCGGCGCCGTACTTGCCGAGCGACTCGCGGATCTTCGACGCGGTGCCGGGCGCGCCGACGACCACTGCGGCCGGGGTGCCCAGGCGACGAGCAGCGGTGAGCAGCTCGTAGCTGACCTTCTTAACCTCGCCGTCGACGTGGTCGACCAGAACGAGAACTTCAGACATGGTTACCCCTCCCTCAGATGAGCTTCTGGCCGACGAGGAACTCGGCGATCTTGGATCCGCCGTCGCCGCCGTCCTCGACGCGCTGACCCGCGCTGCGCGGCGGCTTCGGGGAAGCCTCCAGCACCTGGGTGTATGCGCCGGACAGGCCGACCTCGGAGGCGTCGACGCCCAGGTCCGCCACGGTGAGCGTGGAGACGGGCTTCTTCTTCGCGGCCATGATGCCCTTGAAGGACGGGTACCGCGGCTCGTTGATCTTCTCGGTCACGGAGACGACGGCCGGCAGCGAGGCCTCGAGGAACGCGACGCCCTCGTCGGTCTCGCGCTCGCCCTTGATCGTCGTGCCCTCGACGGTGACCTTGCGCAGCTGGGTGACCTGCGGCAGGCCGAGCAGCTCGGCGAGGATTGCCGGTACAGCGCCCGCGCGGCCGTCGGTCGCCTCGTTGCCCGCGATGACCAGGTCGACGTTCTCGACCGTGCCGATCGCCTTCGCGAGGACCTTCGCCGTGGCCAGCACGTCCGAGCCGTGCAGCGCCTCGTCGCTCACGTGGATCGCCTTGTCCGCACCCATCGACAGCGCCTTGCGGATGGCGTCCGTGGCGCGATCGGGGCCCATCGCGATCACGGTTACCTCGCCGCCGTGGGCCTCCTGCAACTGCAGGGCCTCTTCGACGGCGCGCTCGTTGATCTCGTCGAGCACAGCATCCGCGGACTCGCGGTCAAGGGTGTGGTCGGCGTCGGTGAGCTTGCGCTCGGACCAGGTGTCAGGCACCTGCTTGACCAGGACAACAATGTTCATAGGTCCTCTTCGACCTCCTGCGGACGGGCGGCGACGCTTACGCAGAGGACTTTAGAACTGCGCCGCCGGGTGTTCACGACCCTGCCATCACCCGGATGTTACCCGCCAGTAGCACCGGTGCAAACGGCAGCAAGCACCCCGCTAGCGTGACGGTTCTCACCCGCAGGCGCTACCAGGTGAGACGTAACCCATTCGGGCGAGCTAGGCTCCGATCCGTGTACAGGCGAGTTGCAGTAGTAACCGACTCCACGGCCTGTCTCCCTGCGCAGCTGACCGATCAGCTCGGCATCGAGGTGGTCCAGATCCAGGTGCGGATCGGCGATCACACGGACGACGAGTCCCGCATCCCGGTCCCAGACCTGGTCTCGGCAATGCGGGAGAACGTGCCAGTGGCGACCATCCCACCGGACCCCGGCGCGTTCTTCTGGACGTACAACGAACTGGCCGCCCAGGGAGTTCGCTCGATCGTGTCCGTCCACGTGTCGGGCCGCCAGTCCGCGACCGTCGAGGCCGCCCGCACCGCCGCCGCCCAGGTGCGCGTGCCGGTACACGTCGTCGACACGCACACCTGCGGTATGAGCATCGGCTACGCCGTCCAGGCCGCCGCGAAGGTGGCCGAGGCGGGCGGCAGCGTCGAGAGAGTGCTCGCGACCGCCCAGCGCCGGTTCGAGGGATCGACCGAGCTGATCTACGTCGACACGCTCGAGTACCTGCGGCGCGGTGGCCGCATCGGTGCCGCAGCGGCGTTGGTCGGCGGCGTGCTGTCGATGAAGCCGCTGCTGACCATGGCCGACGGCCAGATCACCCCGCTGGACAAGGTGCTGGGCGCCGACCGCGCGCTCAACCGGATGCTGGACATCGCGATCAAGCGCGCGGGCACCGACACCGTCGACGTCGCCGTCGAGCACTTCGACGCCGAGGAGAAGGCCACCCGGCTGCTGCGCAAGCTCCGGCGCGGCGTGCCCAACGTCCGCCAGTTCATGTTGACGCAGGTCAGCTCGGCGATCGGCGCCCACGTGGGCCCAGGTGCGCTGGGCATCACCGTTTCGCCGGTCTGATCGTCGGGAACTCCGAGTCCGTTCCGTTCGTTATCCGGACGTAACGGACACCGGGAGGGAACGCCGATGGCCTCGTTCATGGACAAGATCACCAAGTTCCTGCGCAGCCCGCAGGGTCAGCGGCTTCAGGCCAAGGCACGGCAGGCGGCTCAGGACCCGCGCAAGCGCGCGCAGGCCGAACAGCTGCTGCGCAAGTTCCGCGGCAAGAAGCACTAACGCTTGAACAGCGCGTTGAGCTCGCCGTAAGGGAAGCCGCCCTCGACGCTGCCGTACGTGCCACGGGTCAGCAGCTCCTCCGCTGCGTTCCTGGTGACGGCATAAGCGGCCTCGGCCACCGCAGACCCGAGGCTGATCCGCCTGGCGCCCGCCTTCGCCAACTCGTCGACGGCGGGCGCGCCGGGCTCCACGAGGACGTTGAGCGGCGCGGCGATCCCCTTGGCCAGCTCCGCGACGATCTCGAGGTCGGTCGTACCGGGCACGAAGATCCCGCTGGCTCCGGCCTCGAGGAACTTCGCCGCCCGCTCCAACGTCCGGTCGAGCCGGTCTTCCGGATCCCCGATACCGCGCAGGTACGTGTCGATCCGCGCGTTGATGTACAGGTCCGGCGCCGCCTCACGAGCCGCCCTGAGCCGCTCCGCCTGCTCCGCGACGTCGCGCAGCACCCCGTCGAGACCGTCCTCGATGTTCACCCCGGACGCGCCCGCCTCGACGACCGCCTTGGCCGTCTCGGCCACGTCGTCAGCAGTGCGACCGAACCCGGACTCGATGTCCGCGCTCACCGGAACCTCGACCACCCGCGCGATCCGCGCGACGAGATCGATCACCCGGTCACGCTCGACCTTGTTGCCGTCGGGCGCGCCGAGCGTCCACGCCACACCCGCACTCGTGGTGGCGACGGCCTTGGCGCCCGCCGCCTCGACGATGAGGGCGGAGGCGACGTCCCAGGCGTTGGGGAGGGCGAGCGGGCCGGTCTGGTGCAGCGCGTGGAAGAGCCGGGTGCGGTCAGCGGCGGAAGTCATGATCAGAGAAATACCAGCAGACACCAATGGATGTCCGGCGAGTTTCGGACCTGAACCGAAGGCTTTCGGACACGGCGTTCAGTTGCTGCCGGCCTTGCGGCGCACCTCTTCGAACGTCCGCAAGGCCCCTCGCTCCACCCACGTCGTGTACTCCACCGCTGCGGGACAGCAGGCGACGGCAACGCGGCTTCCACGATCACTTCCGGCTTCGGTTCGTCACAGATGACGTGTCTGACGGTTCCAGCTCCGGCTCACGCCGCACCAGGGCCCGCGAGTCCCGAGGAACGCAATCAGTTGCTGCCGGCCTTGCGGCGCACCTCTTCGAACGTCCGCAGGTAGCGCTGCCGGAAGTCCTCCCGCTCCACCCACGTCGTGTGCTCCACCGGCTGCGGAACCGCGGGAGGCGGCAACGTCGCTTCCACGATCACCTCAGGCGTCGATTCCAGCTGCTCGGGTTCCGGCTCATCGACGGCCTCAGGAATGTCGGAGCTCGTCACTACGATCGGTTCGGGGGCTTCAACTTCCCCCGCGGGGGGCTCGAGGTCCCCATCCTGATCGTATCCACCGGCACCGACAGATTCGGCCTCAGCGACCGGCTCCGCTTCGACGACCGGCCTGGGTTCCGGCTCGACGACCGGCTCCGCTTCGACCACCGGCACGGCGACCGGCTCAACTTCGGCGATCGGCTCGGCGACCGGTTCGGGTTCGGCGACCGGTGCGGCGAACGCGGCCAGCGCCGGTTCCAGTTGCGGTAGGCCCACCACGGGATTGCGGTGGATCGGCCGCGAGTCGTAGTCGTCGTCGACCGGCTCGACGGCCGCGGGCTTCTCCACCCACATTCGCTTGACCGGTTCGTCGCCGGCTGAAGACGCCGAAGGTGCGGCTGCGTCTTCGCGCCGCCGCACCAGCACGTACATGAGCGCTGCCCCTAACGTGAAGGACAGCACGCACAACCCGAAGACGATCCCGACGGCCCCTGCCATGCGAAGGCTCCTACCTATGCGACTAGGACGTCGACCTGAGGTCCACCGGCCGAGGGCGGGCCCCAGACCGGCTCCACGATCACCCGCGTGATCACGACGTTCTCCACGCCCTGCTGGGCCAGGTAGTCACGCACCAGGCCGGCTCGCTCCATGGCCAGCACGTCGCAGCGGTGCGAGGCGGTTTCGCCGTTCCACGCGTACGCCACCAGCTTCACGGTGCCGCCGGTGACGTTGCGCAGGACGCTGGCCAGGCTGCGGCGCACGTCCTCGCCGCGGCCCACGAGAGATGCGGTGCCCGGTGCGAACGTGATGCCCTTGACCGCGTGTGAGGAGAACAGGTCGCGCACGTGCTGATGGGCGACCGCCGCCGGCACCAGCAGCGGTGCGGGCGGTTCCATCCGCAGCGGCGACACGAAGTCGTCCACCGGCACCGGGCCGGACAGGACCGTGGGCACGGCGGGCGACGACGACAGCACCGTCTCCAGTTCCTCGCCGTAGACCGAGAACCCGAACGCCGTCACCGATGCGGGCACCATCAGCGCGCCGACGACCAGCGGCATCCAGCGCTTCATGACGCGGCCACCTGTTCCGGGATGTGCAGCGGGGCGACGCGGTCGGCGGCCACCGACAGCGCCGCGCGGGCCGCGGACAGCTGCGAGTGGACGACCCGCTTGAGCTCGTGCAGCTCGTCGGTGCGTTCCGCTACCTCGGCCAGGCGGCGGTTCGCCTCGCGGCACGCCACCTTCACCACGAACTCGGCACGAGCGCGAGCCAGCGCCTCCTGCTCCTGCAGGTGTTGCGCGGCCTCGTTGCGGCGGCGGGTCATGGTCAGCTCGAAGAACTGCTGGGCCTTCTCGCGTTTGCGTTCCGAGTCGGCCTCCAGGGAGTTGCACTGGAGAGCGGTCTCGCGCAGCAGCCGGTCGGCGTCGGCCTGGGCCTGGGCCATCGCCTCGGTGCACTCGCGCTCCACCTCGTCGGCGCGCTGGCGGTGCTGGGCCTCGAGGTCGGAGCAGCGGCGCTCCATCTCCAGCTCACGGCGTTCCATCGCGGCGGCGCGGATGGCGCAGTCCTGGCGCACCGCGTAGAGCTCGGACTCGGCCTCGGAGCGCATCGCGGCTGCCTCGCGCTCGGCCTCCGCGCGCAACGCGGCGACCTCGACGTCGGTGCGGGCGCGGAGGTCCGCGCACTCGCGTTCGGCCTGCAGGTGCATCTCCGCGGCCTCGTCCTCCGCGAGGCGGAGCATGCGGTGCATCCGTTCGGTGGCGCCGGCGTGCGTGCCCGAGTTGGACTCGAGACGCCCGATCCGGGTGCGCGCCTCCTCGAGATCCCGGCGCGTCATTTCCAGCAACTGGCGCAAATCCGCGGCCTGCGCCAGAGCCTCGGCCCGATCGAGGCTCGTGAAGCGCAGCTGCTCCTCGAGATTCTCGATGTGCTCGATGACCTGACGTCGATGAAAACCTCGGTAGACAACGTCGAAAGCGGCGTGCAGCGGAACTAGTTCCTGCTCTTTTGCACCCATGGTCACCTACTCACTCACCCAGGCTGAAGATTGTGCGAGCTTACCCACCCCTGGTACCGCCAACCAGCATCGACGGTGGCCGGAAGGGACACCTGTAACACGTGGAATAACGCGAGCTTCCTGCGCAAATGAGACACTCGTAGATCAACTCCAAACAACGCGCAGTCACCCGATTGTGTCAAGTCGGACGCCTTTCCGAGGGGATCACTCCGCGCGTTCGCCGTGCACGGAACGCAACCATCCACGCGTAGATCACACGAATTGCCATCAATCGTTGGTGGCTACTGCGATCACCCTTCGTTAACCTTCTCGTTCGTGCCCTCACGAGTAGCCGTCGTCACCGACTCGACCGCGTCACTTCCGGCCCGTCTGGCGGAGCGGTTCAACATCATCACCGTCCCGATGCAGCTGAAGATCGGGTCGGAACTGATCGACGAGGCCTACGTGCCGACCGACCGGCTGCTGCAGGCGATGGACGCCCAGATCCCGATCACGACCCAGCCGCCGGCACCGGACGCGTTCTTCTGGGCCTACCAGGACGCGTGGGCCAAGGGCGCGGAGACGATCGTGTCGGTGCACGTGACGCACAAGCTCTCCCCCGCAACGGACGCGGCGAAGGCGGCCGCGGCCAAGTCGCGAGTGCCGGTGTTCATCGTCGACTCGCACTCGTCGGGCATGACCCTCGGGTTCGCCGCCCTCGCGGCCGCGCGGATCGTGCAGTCCGGCGGCAACGTCCAGCACGCGCGCAACATCGCGGAGGAGCGCGGCCGCAACGCCAAAGTGCTGATCTACGTCAACACGCTGCACTACCTGCGGCAGGCGGGCCGGGTCAGCGCCGCCGCGAAGCTCTTCGGCGACGCGCTCTCGGTCAAGCCGCTGCTCACCGTCGTGGACGGCGAGGTGGAGCCGTTCGACAAGGTGGTGGGGCGCGAGCGCGCGCTGAGCAAGCTCGTCGACAAGGCCGTGGCGCTTGCGTACGGGCGCAACGTGGACCTCGCGGTCGAGCACTTCGCGGCCGAGAAGGAGGGCCACGAGCTGCTCCAGATGCTGCAAAAGCGGATTCCGCACGCGCGCGACGTCGTCCTCACGCAGGTCAGCGCGGCGATCGGCGCGAACGTCGGCCCTGGCGCGCTGGCCGTCACGGTCTCGCCGTACTGAGCCGTACCGATCAGATTCGCGCGACTTCTTCCGCCAGGAGCAGACCGGCGTCGAACCCCATCGGCGCGAAGTGGCCTGCGAGCTCGAGCGAGAGCACGCCCTGCACCCGCGTCCAGAACGACAGGGCCCGGTGCACGGTCGGCGACGACGCGGGGAGCGTGCTCGCCCACCCGTGGTCCATGGTCAGCAAGACCTCGAACGGGGTCTGCGGCTGCTCCGCCGGGTCGGCGCACACCTCCAGCAGCACCACCATGATCTCGTTCGAGATCGCGGTGATCTCGTCCGGCGCGTGGTAGCCGGGCACCGGCGTGCCGTAGATCAGCAGGTACCGGTGCGGGTCGCTCAAGGCCCACTCCCTGATGACCGCGGCGAGCGCCACCACGGTGGTCCCGGCCTCGAAAGCGGCGCGGACGGTGTCGGCGAGGCTGCGGTAGGCGTCCCGGATGAGTTCGGTGATCAGCTCGTCGCGACCGGCGAAGTACCGGTAGAGAGCCGGCCCGCTCATGCCCATCTCTTTGGCGATGGCGTTGAGTGACAACGTTGTCACCCCTGCGCCGGCGATCTGCGCCCACGCGTGCCGCTTGACCTCCTCGCGCACCTGAGCCCGATAGCGCTCGCGCGGCTTCTGCACCGACTCCGTCATGGTTAGACCCTCTCACATTCGCTATTGACACTCACTGCTGCGCCAGCTTAGCTTCAGCCTGTCACCGCAGTTAGAGGTTATAACCACAGCGATCACCCGTAACGAAGGAGAGACCATGTCTGTCAACATCCGCACTTCCGCCACTCCGTCGACGTCGACGCTCGTCGCGGCCTGGGCAGCACCGGTCATGGTCATCGGCCAGTTCGGCCTGCTCTCCGGGATCCCGATCGCCGTCGTGGTCGTCGCGAGCCTGCGCGACCGGCGCTCGAAGGCCCTGCGGTGGTGGGCGGGAGCACTCGCGCTGGCGTACGCCACCACGCTCACGCTCTGGCTCACCGGTCCGAGCGAGGCACCGAGCCTGTCGAAGTACATGAGCCCCGCGACGACGGCGGTCCTCGCAGGTGTCGGTGTTGCCACAGCCATCGCGCACCAGGTAGTTCGCAGGCGGTCTACTGGCAAGTAACCTGACGGGCGTGACCCTCCCCCTGACCGGCGAACGCACGGTGCCCGGTATCGCGGAAGAGAACTACTGGTTCAGGCGCCACGAGGCCGCGTACCTGCACCTCATCGGCCATTGCGCGGATGCGGTCGTGCTGGAGGCCGGCTGCGGCGAGGGCTACGGCGCCCAGCTGATCCGCACGGTCGCGCGGCGGGTGATCGCGCTCGACTACGACGAACTGACGTCGCAGCACGTCGCGCGGTCGTACCCGCAGCTGAACGTGCTGCGCGGGAACCTCGCGACGCTGCCGTTGCGCGACGGCAGTGTCGACGTCGTGGCGAACCTGCAGGTCATCGAGCACCTGTGGGACCAGGAGGGCTTCCTCGCGGAGTGCCGCAGGGTGCTGCGGCCCGGCGGGAAGCTGATCGTGACCACGCCGAACAGGCTGACGTTCTCGCCCGGCCAGGACACCCCGCTGAACCCGTTCCACACCAGGGAGCTCGCACCGTCCGAACTGGACGAGATGCTCAAAGAGGCTGGTTTCCGCGTTGACGAACTGACGGGGCTGCGTCACGGAAAGAGGCTTGACTCTCTCCTGGATGGACAGATCATCAATGCACAGGTCGAAGTCGCCCTGTCCGGCGCGCCGTGGCCGGCCGAGCTCAAGGAGGCTGTCGAGTCGGTGACGGTGGAGGACTTCGACATCACCGCTGAGGACATGGACACGTGCCTCGATCTCGTGGCCGTTGCCACCAATGATCCGGCGACGGTGCCCGCGTGAGCCCAAAGCCAACTGAAGGAACGTTCTGCCTGGTCCTGCACAGCCATCTGCCCTGGCTCGCGCACCACGGCGCGTGGCCGGTCGGCGAGGAGTGGCTCTACCAGGCGTGGGCGCATTCGTACCTGCCCGTTGTCGACATGCTGCGGCGCTTCGCCGACGAGGGCCGGGAAGACGTCCTGACGCTCGGCGTCACGCCGATCCTGGCCGCGCAGCTGGACGACCCCTATTGCTTACGCGGCGCGCACGACTGGCTCGGCAACTGGCACCTGCGCTCGCACTACGCCGGGGAACGGCTGCGCGAGCTGTCCGCGTACGAGCACCGGGCGTCGTCGTGGGCGCTGGAGAAGTTCGAATCCCATTGGCGGCACGGGTTCTCGCCGATTCTGCGGTCCCTTGTGGACTCCTCGACGATCGAGCTGCTCGGCGGGCCGGCGACCCATCCCTTTCAGCCGTTGCTGGATCCTCGCGTGCGGGCGTTCGCACTGCGGACCGGTTTGGACGACACCAGGCTGCGGATCGGCAGGGCTCCGGAAGGGATCTGGGCGCCGGAGTGCGGTTACTCGCCCGGCATGGAGGCGGGGTACGCCAACGCGGGCGTGCGGCGGTTCATGGTCGACGGGCCCGCGCTGCACGGCGACACCTCGGCCGCGCACCCGGTCGGCTCGTCGGACGTGCTGGCGTTCGGGCGGGATCTCGAGGTCTCGTACCGCGTCTGGTCGCCGAAGGTCGGCTATCCGGGCGATGCCGCGTACCGGGACTTTCACACCTTCGACCACCCGACGGGCCTGAAGCCGTCGCGGGTCACCGGCAAGAACGTGGCGCCGGAGGACAAGCGGCCGTACGACCCGCTGCTTGCGCGGGAAGCGATCGGCCGGCACGTCGAGGACTTCGTCGACACCGTCGTCCGAAGGCTGCGGGCGATCGACGGCGGGCTGGTCGTGGCGGCGTACGACACCGAGCTCTACGGGCACTGGTGGCACGAGGGTCCGCTGTGGCTGGAGGCCGTGCTGCGGGCGTTGCCGGAAGCGGGTGTGCGGGTGACGACCTTGCGCGGCGCCGTGGAGGCCGGGCACGTCGGCGCACCCGTCGAGCTGCCCGCGTCGTCGTGGGGCAGCGGCAAGGACTGGCGGGTGTGGGACGGCGCGCAGGTGTCGGACATCGTGTCGTTGAACTCTGCTGTGCAGCAAGAACTGCTGGAGCTGGACTTCTCGTCGAACGTGCGGGATCCGGTGCTGGACCAGGCGGTGCGCGAGGCGTTGCTGGCGTTGTCGAGCGACTGGGCCTTCATGGTCACGAAGGACTCGGCCGCCGACTACGCCCGCTACCGCGCGAAGATTCACAGCGATCGTTTCAGCGAGCTCGCGGCGTTGACGCGAAGCGGTCGTGGACATGCGAGGGCGGCGGAGCTCCGCGCGGCAGACGGCCCGTTCGGGCACCTGGACGCGCGAGGAATGGGGTAACGGGATGCGCGTGCTGATGTTGTCGTGGGAGTACCCGCCGGTGGTCGTCGGCGGGCTGGGCAGGCACGTCCACGCGCTCGCGACACAGCTGGCCGCGCAGGGGCACGACGTCGTCGTGCTCTGCCGACAACCTTCCGGCACCGACGCGATCACGCACCCGACCGTCGACGTGGTGAGCGAGGGCGTGCGGCTGGTCCGCGTCGCCGAGGACCCCGCGCACTTCGTGTTCGAGAAGGACCTCGTGGCGTGGACGTTGGCGATGGGCCACGCGATGGTGCGCGCCGGCCTCGCTCTCGGTTCGTGGCGCCCGGACGTGGTGCATGCGCACGACTGGCTCGTTTCGCATCCGGCCATCGCGCTGGCCGAGGCCTTCGGCGTGCCGTTGGTGGCGACGATTCACGCGACCGAGGCCGGGCGGCACTCCGGCTGGCTGTCGCACCCGTTGAACCAGCAGGTGCACTCGGTGGAGTGGTGGCTGGCGAACCGGGCCGACTCGCTGATCACCTGTTCCTCGGCCATGCGACGCGAGGTGGCGCATCTGTTCGATGTGGACACAGACGTGGTTTCCGTGCTGCACAACGGCATCGAGCCGGGTGGCTGGAAGGTGCGGGCCAAGGACGTCGGCGACGCCCGGCGGGAGTACTCGCCGCACGGTGACCCGTTGCTGCTGTTCTTCGGGCGCATCGAGTGGGAGAAGGGCATCCAGGACCTGATCGCGGCGCTCCCCCGGATCCGGCGGCACCACCGGGGCACCCGAGTCGTCGTGGCCGGCGACGGTTCGCAGACCGAGTGGCTGCAGGAGCAGGCGCGCAAGCACCGCGTGCTGCGCGCGGTGGAGTTCGTCGGACATCTCTCCGACAGGTCTTTGGCGGCGTTGCTCACAGCGGCCAACGCCGTGGTGCTGCCGTCCCGCTACGAGCCGTTCGGCATCGTGGCGCTGGAGGCCGCGGCGGCCGGGACGCCTCTGGTCGCGTCCACCGCGGGCGGGCTCGGCGAGGTGGTTCTCGACGGGGTGACCGGACTGTCGTTCGCCCCCGGTGACGTGGACGGACTCACCCGCGCCGTGCGTACCGTGCTGTCCGATCCTTCTTCTGCGGCCGCTCGTGCGCGCGCTGCCAAGGCCCGGCTGGCCACGGACTTCAACTGGGCCACGATCGCTTCGGACACGGCCTCGGTCTACGCCTCTGCCGTCGTGCGCGAACCGCGTGTCCTGGGCCGCCCCAAGATCGCTACGGGCAACCTGTTCACTTGATCTTGGTACAGTCGCCGGTCCCGTTAACAAGAGGTGACCGAGGACTGAATGAAATACCAACGCTTCGTGGCGCTCGGGGACAGCTGCACCGAGGGCCTGGACGACCTGCTGCCCGACGGCCGCTACCGGGGCTGGGCGGACCGCGTCGCGTCCGTGCTGGACGGGCCGGGCTTCCGCTACGCCAACCTGGGCGTGCGCGGCCGCCGGCTCGACCAGATGCTGGTGGAGCAGGTCCCGTCCGCGGCGACGTTGGAGCCTGACCTGGTGGCGGTGTTCTGCGGCGGCAACGACGTGATGTCCGGGGCCACGTGCAGCCAGATCGCCCGTCGCGTCGATGCGGCCGTGCGCGCCGTGACGTCGTTCGCGCCAACCGTCGCCGTCTTCACGTTGAGCGATGTCTCGCAGCGCATGCCGTTCGGCTGGCGCATGCGCCCACGCATCGAGGCCCTGAACGACGCCGTCCGGGTCGCCGCCGTGCGTTATGGCGCGATCTTGGTCGACGTGGCGGACGACGAGTGCGTGCGCGACTCGCGCTACTTCGGCCCGGACCGCCTGCACCTGTCGTCGCTGGGGCACCGGCGGTTGGCCGGCCATCTGTTGTCGGCGCTGGACGTCCCGTTCGACGCCTCGTGGATGGCGCCGCTGGACGGTGTCGCCGCTCCCGCCTCGGTGTGGGACCACTGGCGGTGGCTGCGCGACCAGGTGCTGCCCGTCGCGTACTCGCGCTCACGCAACAAGCTGATCGGCCGCCAGCCGGGAGACGGCTTCCGGCCTAAGCGTCCGCAGCTTCTTCCGTTCGCTTAGCCAGCGCCTCCTTGGCCTTGCGGGCCATGTCCGCGATGTCGGCCCGCCGCTGCGCATCCGCCTCGTAGTCGGCGCGCCGATCCCGCACCACCCGTGCCGGCATCCCGACCGCGATCTTGAAGTCCGGCACGTCACCCCGCACGACCGCGTGGGCGCCGAGGACGCACCCGCGGCCGACGCGGGTTCCGCGCAGCACCGTCACCTTGGCGCCCAGCCAGCAGTCGGGCCCGATCCGAACCGGCGACTTCACGATGCCCTGGTCCTTGATCGGCAGCGTGATGTCCTCGGTCTTGTGGTCGAAGTCGCAGATGTAGACCCAGTCGGCGACCAGGCTGGACGCGCCGATCTCGATGTCGAGGTAGCAGTTGACCGTGTTGTCCTTGCCGAACACGACCTTGTCGCCGATGCGCAGCGACCCCTCGTGGCACCGGATGGCGTTGCCGTCGCCGATGTGCACCCAGCGGCCGATCTCCAGGCGCCCGTAGCCAGGCCGCGCCATGACGTCGACGCGCTTGCCGAAGAAGACCATGCCGCGCAGCACCACGTGGGGGTTGAGCAGGCGGAACTTGAGCAGCCGCCAGTACCGCACGAGGTACCAGGGGGTGTAGGCGCGGTGGCGCAGGACCCAGCGCAGCGAGGCGAGCGTGAGGAAGCGCGCCTGCTGCGGGTCCCGGCTCGACCTGGCCCAACGCGTCCACACCGGAGCGCCCCACATGGAAGTCATGGACGGCACTTTAACTTCGGGCGACGATCGGCCGACAAACGGTTGGGAAGTGACTTCGACGAACAGAGGTGCGGCATGTGGGCGGTCGTAGGGGTCTGGGAGCTCAGCCCGGAGATGCACGACGAGTGGCGGGCGCAAGTGCCGTTGATGGCGTCGAGCAAGGTCGAGCTGCCGGGGTTCGTGCACGGGACGTGGACGCAGGACGGCCACGCGATCCAGGTGTACGACAACGAGGAAGATGCGCGGCGGTACCACGCGAAGATGCGCGACGAGGGCTACCTCGAACGGCCGGGGCCTGCGGTGCGTCGTGTGGGACGTGGCCGAGGTGGGGGCCGAGTCTCAGGCACCCTAGAGGCATGGCGATCCCTCTGATCATCGACACCGACCCCGGCGTGGACGACGCGTTCGCGATCGCGCTCGCCGCCCGCAGCCCCGAGGTGGAGTTGAAAGGCCTCACCACGGTGTTCGGCAACGTCTCGCTCGACCTCACCACCCGCAACGCCCTTCGGCTGCTCGCCTACCTCGGACGGACGGACGTTCCCGTGGTCAGGGGCGCTGAAGGCCCCAGCGGGGCGGCGGACGTGCACGGCGAGGACGGGCTCGGCGGGCAGGCCCACACGTTGCCCGAGAGCGACAGGGAGATCTTCGGTGATGACGTCGTCGGCCTCTTCCGCGAGCGCGTGACACCGGAGACGGTGGTGGTCGCCATCGGACCGCAGACCAACATCGCCAGGGCCCTCGACGCGGGCGTGGAGTTTCCCAGGCTGATCGTCATGGGTGGCGGCATCGGTGTCGGCAACACGACCGAGCGTGCCGAGTTCAACTTCTGGGCAGATCCCGCCGCGGCGCGCACGGTGATCCGCAAGGGCAACCCGGTCGTCGTGCCGCTCAACCTCACCCACCGGTGCATCGCCGACACCGAGTTCCTGGCGAAGGTCGACCAGACGCTGAGCAACTTCACCGGCACCTACCGCGCGTACCTGGAGAACCGGTCCGAGAACACCGGCATCTACATCCACGACGCCGTGGCGGTGGCCGAGGCGATCGTGCCCGGCACGCTCAGGACGAAGACCTACCTGCTCGACGTCGACGACGACGGAGCTTTGGTCGAGGGAAATCACCAGGTTGAGGTCGCGGAAGACTGCGATTGGCCAGCTCTGCGGGCCTTCATGGAGCAGCGCTTGTCCGTTTGACGACAACTTCGTGTCGCTCTCTGGGGTTGCGCGGGCACGGTAAGTAGGGTCCGCGTCCATGCAGCGAAGAGTCCTCACGACAGCTGCGGTGGCGGTGGCCATGATGTTCGGAGTGGTCCCTGCCTCCGCTCAGCCCCAGACCCAGGTGGTGCCGGACCCCGCGGCCCACGTGAACCCGTTCATCGGCACGACCAACCTCGGGAACACCTTCCCTGGCGCGGTCGTGCCGTTCGGCATGTTCTCCTTCAGCCCGGAGGCCAGTCGCGGCAACACCCTGCGCGCCGCGGCGCCCGGTGGCTACCGCTACGACGCCACGAAGATCCGCGGCTTCAGCCTCACCCACATGTCCGGCACCGGATGCGCGGGCGGCAGCGGTGACATCCCGATCTTCCCGCACGTCGGCACCGTCACCACGTCGCCGACCACGGACGCGACGGACGCGATCTACGCGAGCGAGTTCGCGCACGCGGACGAGGTGGCCAAGCCCGGCCGCTACGACGTGACGCTCAAGTCGGGCGCCAAGGCCGAGCTCAGCGCCACCGAACGCACCGGTGCCGCGCGGTTCTCGTTCCCCGCCGACAAGCCGGCGACGGTGCTGATCAACACGTCCAAGTCGCAGGTCGGGTCGTCGGACGCCCAGACCGTGATCGACCGCGGCAAGCGCACGATCACCGGATCGGTCACCGCCGGCAACTTCTGCGGGTACATCAACCAGGTCGGCCGCCGCAGCTACTACACGCTGCACTTCGTGGCGGAGTTCGACCAGGATTTCGCTGAGGTCGGCACGTACCAAGACAACGTTGTCAGGCCCGATTCGACGTCCTCCAGGGGCGGTACGACGTACGGAACGAACGGCTGGCCGGTGCTGGGCAAGGGTTCCGGCGCCTACCTCGGGTTCGCGCCCGGTTCGCAGGTCAACGTCAAGGTCGGCATCTCCTACGTCAGTCTGGACAACGCGCGCGCCAACCTCGCGGCCGAGCACAAGGGTCAGTCCATTGAGGACATGCGAGACAACGCGTACATCGCGTGGCAGAAGCAGCTCAAGCGCATCGAGGTCGGCGGCGGCTCCGATGACGAGCGGACCAAGTTCTACACCGCGTTGTACCACTCCTTGTTGCACCCCAACCTCTTCAGCGACGTCAACGGCGAGTACGCCGGGTTCGACGGCAAGGTCCACAAGATCAACCGGTCGAAGCAGAAGGCCCAGTACGGCACCTTCTCCGGCTGGGACATCTACCGCTCGCAGCTGCAGCTCGTGACGCTGCTGGAGCCGCAGATCGGTTCGGACATCGCGCAGTCGTTGCTCAACCAGGCCGACCAGAACAACGGCGTCTGGGACCGCTGGTCGCACAACAACGGCGGCACGCACGTGATGAACGGCGACCCCGCACCCATCGCGCTGGCCGCGATCTCCGCGTTCGGCGGCGACAAGTACGACATCAAGGCCTCTTTGAAGTCACTGGTGAAGGCCGCGACCGTGCCCACCGCGCTCGACCTGAGCAAGGACGGCTGGGCCGTGATGTCGGTCGGGCAACGGCCGTCGCTCGACAAGTACCTGAAGCACAAGTACATGCCGTCCGTGTCGAACGCGTGGGGTGGCGCGGCGGAGACCCTGGAGATCTCCGCGGCGGACTTCGCGATCAGCCAGCTGGCCGAGCGCACCGGGGAACGGAAGATCGCCAAGACGTTCGCCGAGCGCGCGCAGTGGTGGCAGAACAACTTCGACCCGGTCGCGGACCGCACCGGCGGCTACATCCGCAACCGCAACGCCGACGGCACGTGGGTCAAGGACTTCACGCCGGACACCGGCAACGGTTTCGTCGAGGGCAGCAGCGCCCAGTACACGTGGATGGTCACGCACAACGTCGCCGGCCTGGTGGAGTCGATGGGCGGAGCAGCTCGCGCGAACAAGCGCCTCGACGACTTCTTCCACAACGCCGACGGCAGTTGGGCTCTGACGGGTCGTGGCGGCGCGAAGTCCGAATTGGACAATGAGCCGTCGGTGAACGTGCCGTGGCTCTACAACTACACGGGCCAGCCCGCCAAGACGCAGGAGACGTTGCGCGAGACGATCAACACGCTGTGGAAGAACGCCCCCGGCGGCATTCCCGGCAACGACGACCTCGGCGCGATGTCGTCCTGGTTCGTGTTCACCGCGATGGGCATCTACCCGCAGGTGCCGTCGCGCGCCGAGCTGGTGCTGAGCAGCCCGCTGTTCACTTCGGTGAAGATCAACCGCGGCGGCGGCAAGGACATCACGATCAACGCGCCGGCTGCCAACACCGCCACGAAGTACGTGCAGTCGCTGAAGGTCAACGGCCGTTCCTCCTCGAAGACCTGGCTGCCCGAGTCGTTCGTGCAGCGCGGCGGCAAGCTGGACTTCGTGCTCGGCCGGACTCCTTCCTCTTGGGGCACAGGCGGTTCGGACGCTCCGCCGTCGTTCCGCGAGGGCGAGCAACCGATCAGGCACGACCAGCCCTACTACCTGACCGTCGAGCCGCGTCAGCTCGTCGTCGAGCCCGGCAAGTCGATCACGGCGAAGGTGAACGCGGTCAAGCTCTACGACGGTGACCCGAAGGCGACCTACACGATCACCGGCCCGGAGGCGCTTTCCTTCACCCCGACGACCGGTGCGGTGCCGTCCGAGTTCACGATCTCGGCTGCGGCCGGTACCGCGCAGGGGTTCTACGACTTCACCGTGACGGTGAACGTCGAGGGCGCAGCCAAACCCGTTGTGTTGCCACAAACCGTGAAGGTCGCTCCGGCTGGCAGCATGCTCGCCGCGGTGAACAACGTCGGCGCCTCCGACGACGCCACGGGTGAGGGCGACTTCGACGGCGGCGGCTACAGCTACTCACGCCAGGCTCTGGCTGTTGCGGGCCTGTCACCTGGTGGCACGAGCACGGTGGACGGGCTTTCCTTCACCTGGCCCGCGTCGCCTCCCGGCCGCCCGGACAACGCGACCGCGGCGAAGCAAACGCTGGCCCTGTCCGGCACGCGGCTCGCGTTCCTGGGTTCCGCCACCAACGGAGCCCGCACCCGCCCCGCGGTGGTGACGTTCACCGACGGCACCACGGCGTCGATCGAGATCGGCTTCAGCGACTGGACGCTGGGCGGCGGTGGCCAGGCACCGAGCTACGGCAACGTGATCGTCGCGAACACGCCGTACCGCAACCAGCTCGGCGGCGGCAACGAAAAGGTGGCAACGCACATCTTCGCCACCAAGACGTACGCGGCTCCGGAAGGCAAGACGCTGGCGAGCATCGTGCTCCCGGAAGATGTCAACCTGCACATTTTCGCTGTCGCGCTCGGCTAGTTCGTCAATCGTGGGTGGTTCCCGGCGCGCTGGCGACGGGAACCACCCACGTCCTATCTTGTGACGTAAGCCCAAGCGCCGCCGCCTCGCTCTGAGCGTGAGGCGCCATGCCCAACTGCGTGCGGTCAACGAGGATCGCAGTGCACTCGTGGGACCTGCTGACCACCGACGCCGTCGCGACCTGGCTGGACGCCCTGCCCGGCTACCTCGTCGTCGGCACCGCCTGCACCTTGGACGACCTGCTGCTGTTGTGCCGCCTGCGCCCACCGGACGTCGTCGTGGGACAGCTCTCGCCGGAACTGGTACCGGGATTTCCACTCGTGCCGCTGTGCCCGACCTGCGGGCTGGCTGCGTTGCGGGCTTCGCTGGAGCACGTCGTTCTGGGTCCGCTGCACCGAGTCGGGCCTGGTGCGCTGACCGATCGGGAAATGGAAGTGCTCGCGTACGTCTGCTCCGGACTGTCCGCGGTGCTGGTCGCGTCGGCGTTGCGGCTCTCGCCGCACACAGTGGTCAACTACAAGCGCCGGATCTTCGCGAAGCTCGGCGTGCAGAGTCGGGTGCAGGCGGCTGCGGTGGTCGCTCGGCTCGGTCTCGTCCGGACTCCGTGTTCCGGGGTGGTCGCTCATGAGAACGTTCCCACGCTGACGCATCGCGAGCACGACATCCTGGCGTCGATCGCTCGTGGGGAGTCGGTGCGGCAGACGGCTTCCGCGTTGGGGATCGCTGTCAAGACGGTGGAGTCGGAGCAGCGGCAGTTGTTCTTCAAGCTTCGGGTGCACAACCGGGCTCAGGCGTTGGCTGAGGCGCAGCGGTTGGGGTTGCTAACGTAGCGCGCCATCGCAGGGATAACTGAGAGTGAGCGACATCGAGCAACGGCTCATCGAGGCGGCCCGGCGCGGCGACGTGCTGAAGTGCGCCGAGCCGGACAACGTCGTGCGCGCCGAGTTGATCCGTGAGCTGTTGCTCGGGCGCCACGGTGAGCTGGACCCGCGTGGCGTCATGCTGGCAGGGGCCCGGATCGAGGGCACGCTCGACCTCGACTCGGTGAACGCCGTCGTCGGCTTGGACCTGGACCACTGCGTGATCGACGCACCGATCCAGGCCAGACAGGCCGTCCTCCCGCTGTTGAAGCTCTACGGGGGCCGATGTGCCGGGCTGCGCGCCGACGGTGTCCAGATCGACCAGCACCTGTTCCTGCGCGATGGAATCCGGATCAACTCGGACGACGAGGGTGGCGCAGTCAGGCTGCTCGGCGCGAACATCTCCGGATATCTCGATCTGTCGGACGCGGAGATAACCAACACGGCCGGCCCAGCCTTGTACGCCGACTACCTCCGCGTCGGCGGCTACCTCATGATGCGCAACGGGACTCGGATCACCGGACATGGCGAGAACGGTGCGGTCAACCTGCTGGGTGCCCGCATCACCTCGAGCGTCGAGTTCAAGGACGTGGAGATGACCAACGCCGCCGGTCCGGCCGTGACCGCCAACCGCATGCATGTCGGCGGCACCCTCCTGTACCACCGAGTCCAGATCACCGGGCACGGCGAGCACGGGGCGATCAACCTGCTCGGCGCGCACGTCGCCGGCAACCTCCTGCTCAGCGACGTGCAGATCACCAATGCGGCCGGACCTGCCGTGCAGGCCAGGCAGGTGCGCGTCGACCACTCGCTGCATCTGAGGAAGCGGATCACGTTGTCCGGAGACGGCGACAGCGGCGCCGTCGACCTCGCCGGTGCCCAGGTCACGTCGTTCATCGGCGTCGACGGCATCGAGCTGGAGATCCGCCTTGGCTCCGGTCCGCTGCTCGACCTCAGCGAGATGACTGTGGGGACGACAGTGGCATTGCCGGCTGCCTTCGTGTGTCCGGACCGCGGGCGCGGCGCGAAGTGCGTGCACAAGCGAGCGGTGCGGCTGAACGAGTTCTCCTACAAGTCCCTCGGGCCTGACTGGGACTGGGAGCGGTGGTTGCACGTCATCCGCTGTCACACCCCCGCCTACCACGCCTCGGCGTACCAGCGGCTGGCCGCCACCGAACGGGCGGCCGGACACGACGGCACAGTGCGCCGGATCCTCATGACACAGCAGACCGACCTGCGACGCCGGAGCCCGAAGTCACTCGGCGGCTGGCTGACCCGGCGCTTCCACTGGATGTGGGGCGTGCTGGCCGGGTACGGCTACCGCGCTCGGCGCACCGCGGCCGCTCTGCTCCTGGTGCTCGCCGTGGCCGGCGCGCTCGGTTGGTGGGCCGGACAGGTTCCCACTCGACCGGGCCACCTGGTCGCCGAACGCGTCACCAGTGCGACCGCGGCTACCGGAGTTCCCTGCTCCACAGTGGAACTGATCGGGCTCGGGCTCGACCGCGGGTTGCCGTTGGCCATGACCGGCATGCGGGCGAGGTGTGACCTGGACACCGCGTCGCGAGCGGGGCAGGCGTTCACCGCGGCGATCTGGCTGGTGCAGCTGGCGGTGTGGGGGCTGGCGACCTTGGCGTTGGCCGGGTACACGAACCTCGTGCGCAAGCCCGGCTGAGGTGGAAAACGGCGTAAGGGATTGACGTCCCCTGCATGGTCTTTCGTCCGTGCGGCGGCGAGTGATCTTGCAGAACACTGCGCTGACATGGGCAATCTCACCAGACGTGGATTTCTGGGAGGCGTCGCGGGCGCCGGTGCCGTCACGTTGGCGCCCTTCCCTGCCGCTGCGCAAGTCGCCGAAGCTGCCACCTCGCCCCGGTTCTTCGGGCGGATGTTTCCCAACCTGCCGCCGTTCGCCGAGAACACGCCGCGTGTTCAGGACGCGTTGCGGGCCTTGGGGGCGCCGGGTGGGCTTCTTGATGCCAAGGATCCGTTGCACGAAGGGCCCGTCCGGCTCATCACCAACCCGGAGCTGAGTCCTGGCAACCTCGACAACCCCTTCAACACCGCGGGAACTACGTTCCTCGGACAGTTCATCGACCACGACTTCACCTTCGACCTCAACTCGCGGCTCGCGGTGCCTGCGGTGCCCGAGCAGAGTCCGAACACGCGGAATCCCACCCTGTCACTGGATTCCGTGTACGGCGGCGGGCCGGTTCAGTCGCCGCAGTTGTACGACGGCGGTGACAGAGCCAAGTTCCGGGTGGAGAGCGGCGGGCTGTTCGAGGACCTGCCGCGCCGGAGTGACGGCGTGGCGATCATCGGGGACCCCCGCAACGACGAGAATCTGATGATCGCCGGGTTGCACGCGGCGTTTTTGTTGTTCCACAACCGGGTCGTGGACCGGCTCAGGGCGCAGGAAACGCCGGCTGATCGGGTTTTCGCCGAAGCGCAACGGACTGTGGTGTGGCACTACCAGTGGATCGTGGTGCACGAGTTCCTGCCGCAGATCATCGGCTTCGGGCTGACGCAGGACATCCTGGCGCACGGTCGGCGTTACTACCGGCCGGCGCAGGGACAGCACTTCATGCCGGTGGAGTTCCAAGGGGCGTGCTACCGGTTCGGGCACAGCCAGGTGCGGCCTTCGTACCGTGCGAACCTCAAGGGGGACAGCAACAATCAGCCGTTCTTCGGGTTCGTCTTCGATCCGAGTGCCGAGGGACAGCAGGACCCGGTCGATCTCCGCGGCGGGCGGCGGGCTCGGCGGAGGTTCGTCGGGTGGCAGACGTTCTTCGACTTCGGGGACGGGCAGGTGCGGCCCAACAAGAGGATCGACACGCACATCAGCACGCCGTTGTTCCGGTTGCCGCTCGGGGCCATCGCGGACGGCTCGCCGCCGACGGCGTTGCCGCAGCGCAATCTGCTGCGGCACCTCACGTGGTCGTTGCCGTCCGGGCAGTCGGTCGCGCGGGCCATGGGGATTCCGGTGCTGGACAACCTGCCTGAGCTCAGGGAGTTCGGCTTCGACCGCTCGACACCGCTCTGGTACTACACGCTGCGGGAGGCCGAGACGCTCGGCGACGGGATCACGCTCGCGGGTGCGTCGGCGCGGCTCATCGGCGAGGTGTTCGTCGGGCTGTTGCAGCTGGATCCCGACTCGTACCTGAAGCAGCAGCCTGGGTGGAAACCGACGTTGCCGTCGCGCAGTGCCGGGCAGTTCGGGATGGTCGACCTGCTCCGGTTCGCCCGCGTCGATCCTTTGAGCCGGGGCCAATAGAGTTGGGTGGTGTTCTCCGTTTCCGAACGCGATCAGCTGCGTCGTGACCTGGTCAACGCCGCCGACACCGACCCGCGGGTGGTCGGGGCGGCGCTGACCGGGTCGGCGGCCGTGGGCAGGGAAGATCGTTGGTCCGACATCGACTTCGCACTGTCGGTCGACCGCGAGATCGACGCGGTGGTGACCGACTGGACCGCGCTGATGTACGCGTGCGGTGCGGTCGGCCACCTCGACGTGCGGCGCGGGTCCGTGCTGTTCCGGGTGTTCCTGATGCGGTCGACGTTGCAGGTCGACATCGCCTTCTGGCCGTCGACGGAGTTCGGGGCGACCGGGCCGACGTTCCGGCTGCTCTTCGGTGAGAGCAACGAGATTCCGCAGTCGCGGCAGCCGGACCGCGCCGAGCTCGTCGGGCTTGCGTGGCTCTACGGGCTGCACGCGCGGTCGTCCATCGAACGCGGTCGCGGGTGGCAGGCGCTCTACATGCTCAACAACATGCGCGACCAGGTGATGTCGTTGCGCTGCCTCAACGAGGGCGTCAACGCGGTGCAGGGGCGTGGGCTCGACGATCTCGCTGATGCCGATGAGTTCGTTGGGACGCTTGTGTTGTCCACGCATCCGGACGAGTTGCGGCGGGCGTTCCACGTGCTGACCGGACTGCTGCTCACCGAGATCAACGACTCGGCGCTGGCTGAGGCTGTACAGGCGCTGTCTCCCGGAGCAACAGCCCAGCGATGATCAGCACCAGCACGGTGTGCGGTGGGACGCTTGTGCGGTCCACGCATCCCGACGAGTTGCGGCGGGCGTTCCACATGCTGACCGGGCTCCTGCGCACCCAGATCAACGACTCGGCGCTGGCTCAGACCGGGCGGGCGCTGTGTCTCGGAGCAGCAGCCCAGCGGTGATCAGCACCAGCACGGCCGCCGAGCCGTGGACCGCGAGCGCGTGGGCCACTGTGCCGCCGTGTGTGATCACTGCCAGGCAGTCGCCGATCGGGATGATCGCGTCGGCCAGGACGACCCAGCCCAGGGCTCGTCGCTGGTTCATCAGCAGCAGGATCAGCGCGGTCAGGGCGTAGGCGAGGTCGCGCACGCCCTTGACGACGTAGTAGCCGTCCGGGTCGACGATGCCGAACCCCGCGGCCACGCCGGAGCCGTTGATCAGGTAGCTCAGGCCGAAGTAGAAGCCCGCCACCACGACGAGCCAACCCATGATCGTGCTCAACCGCATGATGTCCCCTTCAATAAGCTCTAGCGCTGCTAGCTATTAGAGCGACGCTAACAGAACAGGCGCTCGGATGTCTAGCGGTGCTAGATTTGGCGACGTGACCATCCAGAACCGTCGCGAGCGCGAACGTGCGGAGCGCCACCAGCTGATCATCGACGCGGCCCGTGAGCTGGCCGAGGCGGAAGGCTGGGACGCGGTCACCACGCGCCGGCTGGCCGACAAGGTCGAGTACAGCCAGCCGGTGCTCTACAGCCACTTCAAGGGCAAGGACGCGATCGTGCGCGCGGTCGCGGTCCAGGGCAGCGGCGAGCTGGCCAGGACGTTGCGCAAAGCCCGGCCGGCGGCAGGCGAGTCACGACTGAAAGCCGCCGCGGAGGCCTACCTGGAGTTCGCGCGCGAGCGGCCCGCGCTCTACGAGGCCATCTTCGTGTTGGAAGTCGACCTGCCGTGGGGCAAGGGGGAGGCACCCCAAGAGCTGCGCGACGCGTTCGGTGAGCTCGTCGCGGCAGTTGAGCCCGTTGCGAAAGAACGGGATCTGGAGACGCTCACCGAGGTCTTCTGGAGCTCGCTGCACGGCATCGCCACGCTCACGCACGGCAAACGCCTGCGAACCAGCCACCACCAGGCCCGGCTCGAGCTGCTCCTAGGTGCGCTCAGCCTGGCAGAGCAGGAAGACCGGCTTTGACCCGATCCGGGTCAGCACCGCCGTCGCCTCGGCGGAACCGGTGAGCTTCAACCGCTTCCGCAACGTGTTCGGGTCGACGTCCAGACCGCGCACCAGGATCTCCAGCCGGCCGATCTCGCGCGCCCGCAGCAGCGACTTGAGCCCCTTTTCCGTGTAGTGCCCGTGTTCGAGCATGCGGAACGCCCGGATGCCCGCGGGCGGAGTGTCCCCGCTCAGGTACGCGATGCGTTCGTCGAGCTGCCACAGGCCGTGCCGGGCCGCGTAGTGCCGCACCAGGCCCGCACGCACGACCGCGCCGTCCGGGTCGATGAGCCACGCACCGGGAGCAGCAACCGGGCAGTCATCGGGTTCGGCATCGGTGATCGTCCACGAACCAGCGCCGTGGATCACGGTCGCGCGGCGCGAAACCCCTGGCACAGCAAGGCCTCTGGTCCACAGACAGGCTTCGCGGACGGCGCCGTCGAGCGACACCAGTTCGATCTCGTCGGCCCACGGCGCGACGGCGAAGTCGATGCCGGGCGCGCATTTCACCGCGAGATCCACGCCTGCGTAAACGGAAGACAGCTCGTCCAGCGGCGGCACGAAGTCCGCGGGGTGCCACTTGCGCCGGCCGGACGAGTCACGACGAGCCGGGTCCGCGGTGACGGCGGTGGCACGCGAAACGGGGCGGAGAGCGTCCGCCTGGACGACCAGCTGGCCCGGAACGTTGTTGCGCGCCATGGCAAGCCGGACCGGGTCGAGGTCCGAGCCGATGCACCGCGCCGCGACCGCGGACAACGCGAAAAGATCCGCACCGATCGAGCACGTGACGTCGTGGACGTCGCGACCGGCGAACCGCGCCGCCCGGTGGCGGGCAACAGCGGAAGCGGTGGCCTGCTGAAGGGCGTCGTCGGTGAAGAGCCAGCCGGCAGCCGAGTCCAGTTTGGACACCGCACGACGGCGCAGCAGCACGGTTTCCACGACCGGGGCGAACGAAGAGCCCAAGAGCTTGCGAGCGACCCCGACGTCGTGCAGGCGAGAGGCGTCCGAGAAGGGCAACGCGTCCACCTCGGCCAGAGCGGCGACTCCGGCGGCGGACCGCAGGAACGCCACGTCGGCCGAGGTGAACGCGTATCCCAACTCAGGAAGACTTCTTGCCGGTGACCGACACGTTGTAGAACACCTCGCGCGGCAGGACCTTCGCGAAGACGTTCTGGTCGACCCACGAGAGGTTCTGCCAGGTGCGGTAGGCGAACATCGCCCAGCCGAAGCCCAGCTTCTCGCGCGGCACGGCGGCCTCGAACGTGCGCACCGGCCAGCCGAACAGCGCGGCCGACAGCTCGTCCGTCACCGCGTGCACGTCGACCGCCCCAGCGCGACGAGCCGTCGCCTCCAGCTGGTCCGGGTCGAACGTGTGCAGGTCGACGACAGCTTCCAACGCCGCCGCACGAGAAGACTCGTCGAGCTCCTCCTGCGGACGGCGCCACGAGTCCAGCAGCGGAACGGCCTTGGTGATGTTGGTGGTGAGCCACCACGTCGCCTGGCCGAGCTTGCGGGCGTAGAAGTTGCCGATGTTCGTCGGGTCGCCCGCGAACACGAACTTCCCACCCGGCTTCAACACCCGCAGCACCTCGCGCATCGCCGCCTCCACATCGGGGATGTGGTGCAGCACCGCGTGGCCGACGACGAGGTCGAAGGTGTTGTCGTCGTACGGAATGCGCTCGGCGTCCGCGACCCGGCCGTCGACGTCGAGACCGAGGTGCGAGGCGTTGCGCAGAGCCACCTCGACCATGCCGGGCGACAGGTCGGTGACCGAGCCCTTCTTGATCACGTCGCCCTGCATGAGGTTCAGCAGGAAGAAACCCGTGCCGCAGCCCAGTTCCAGCGCGTGCTCGTACGGGCCGACGTCACCGGCGGCAGCGCGGAAGCGGTCCGTCGCGTAGGTGATGCAACGGTCGTCGTAGGAGATCGACCACTTCTCGTCGTAGGTGCCCGCTTCCCAGTCGTGGTAGAGCACCTGCGCGAGCTTGGTGTCCTTGTAGGCCGCCTCGACCTCTTCCGCAGAAGCGTGCGGGTTCGGTGCCGGGTCAGTTGCCACTGAACTTCGCCTTTCCGGGGCCGTTCTCGATGAACGACTCGACGCCCGCCTTCTTGTCCTCCGTCGCGAACAGCGCCGCGAAGAGGTGGCTCTCCAGCTTCAGGCCCGACTCGAGGTCGGTGTCGAGGCCACCGTCGACGGCGGCCTTGGTCGCCGCCAACGCCAGAACCGGCCCGTTGACGAACTGCTTGGCCCAGCGAACAGCGGCCGCGTACACGTCGTCCGGTGCGACGACCTCGTCGACCATGCCGATCTCGAGCGCCTCCTGGGCACCGACGAACCGGCCGGTGTAGAGCAGGTCCTTCGTGCGAGACGGGCCGATCAACCGGGCGAGGCGCTGCGTGCCGCCACCGCCGGGGATCAGGCCGAGCAGGATCTCGGGCTGACCGACCTTCACGTTGTCACCGGCGATGCGGCGGTCACAGCCCAGAGCGACCTCGAACCCGCCACCCAGCGCGTAACCGGTCAAAGCGGCAACGGTCGGCTTCGGCACCGACGCCAACGCGCCGAGAGCGTCCGACAGGCCCTTGGCCCGCAGCATCATCTCGGCGTGCGAGATCTGCGCGAACTCCTTGACGTCCGCACCGGCGGCGAAGACCTTCTCGCCGCCGTAGACGATGACCGCGTAGACGTCCGAGCGCTCGGAAGCCTCCTTGGCGGCGGCCTGGAGCTCGGTCTGCACCTGGCGGTTCAGGGCGTTCATCGGCGGCCGATCCAGCCGGATCGTGCCGATCCCGTCCTCGACCTCGAGCCTGACGAACTCAGCCACGCACCCTCCAAAGTTGTCGCGACGGCGGTGTCACGTTACCCGGCAGTAGCTTCTCAGACCTTTCGGCGAGCGAAGAACCGCTCCCCCGACTTTTGCAGTTCGAGGTCCTGGGCGAACGTCTTTGAGAGGTTTTCCTCAGTGAGGACGTCGTCGAGCAGGCCCTGAGCCACGATCGAGCCCTCCCGCAGCAGCAACGCGTGCGTGAACCCAGGCGGGATCTCCTCGACGTGGTGCGTGACCAGCACCATCGCCGGCGCGTCCGGGTCGAGCGCGAGTTCGGAGAGCTTCGCGACGAGGTCCTCGCGGCCGCCCAGGTCGAGGCCGGCGGCGGGCTCGTCCAGCAGCAGCATCTCGGGGTCGGTCATCAACGCGCGGGCGATCAGCGTGCGCTTGCGCTCGCCCTCGCTCAGCGTGCCGTAGAGGCGGTCGGCGAGGTGCTCGATGCCGAGCGTGCCGAGCAGCTCGCGGGCACGGTCGGTGTCCTGCTTGCCGTACTCCTCGCGCCACCGGCCGAGCACCGCGTAGCCGGCGGAGACGACGAGGTCCACGACCGTCTCGTCGCCGGGGACGCGGCCGTTCAGCGCCGCGGAGCACAGCCCGATCCGGGGCTTGAGCTCCTGGACGTCGGTCTTGCCCAGGCGTTCGCCCAGGAGGTGCACCTTGCCCCTGGTGGGGTGCAGCTCGGCGCTCGCGAGCCTCAGCAGGGTGGTCTTGCCCGCTCCGTTGGGGCCGAGCACGACCCAGCGCTCGTCCAGCTCCACGCTCCAGTCGATGTTGCCGACCAGCGTGTTCTTCCCTCGGCGGACCGACACGCCCGCCATGTGCACGACCAGATCTGTCACGTCGACGTCCGCCACGGGCTCATTCTCCCCAACCCCCTCTTCCGTCCCACCCATCGGGGTACACCCAAGGGGCTGTCGAGCGCGCGCTGGGCCGCCTGGCTGAACTCTCAAGTTTTTTGTCGGTGCCGGATGCCAAGATCGGAGGTATGGCTACGCGACCCGAGTCCGAGGTGCTGGCAGGCCGTCCGTTCCCGCTGGGAGCACACGCCGAGGCGGGCGGTGTGCGGTTCGCCGTGACGTCCCATGTCGCCGACGCGGTCGAGGTCTGTCTCATCGGCGACGACGGCGCGGAGAAGCGGGTCGAGCTGACCGAACGAACGTTCGGTGTCTGGCACGGGCTGGTACCGGGGGTCACGCCGGGCCAGCGGTACGGGTTCCGGGTGCACGGGCCGTACGACACGGGGCGGGGGCTGCGGTGCAACCCGGCCAAGATCCTCGTGGACCCGTACGCGCGGCAGATCACCGGGAAGATCACCGATCTCCAGGCGTCGCTCGGGTACGTGGGCGACCCGATGCACGGGCCGCCGTCCGCGATCGACTCGCTCGGCTCCGTCCCGCTCAGCGTCGTGAACTCGCCGGGTGGCGCGGACACCGGGGTCAGGCCCGAGGTGCCGTTCGAAGAGGCGGTCATCTACGAACTGCACGTCAAGGGGTTCACGAAGCGCCATCCGGACATCCCGGAGAAGCTGCGCGGCACGTACCTCGGGCTGGCGCATCCGGCGGCGATCGAGCACCTCACCCGGCTCGGGGTCACGAGCGTCGAACTGCTGCCGGTCCAGGCCTTTCAGGACGAACCGTCGCTGATCAGCCGCGACTCGAGCAACTACTGGGGCTACTCACCGCTCGGCTACTGCGCGCCGCACGCGGCATACGCGAGCGAGCCGGGCAACGAGATCCAGGAGTTCCGCACGATGGTGGCGGCGCTGCACGCGGCCGGCATCGAGGTGTTGCTCGACGTCGTCTACAACCACACCTGCGAGGGCGGGCCGGACGGGCCGACGATCTGCTTCCGCGGGTTCGACGCGCCCGGCTACTACCTGCACGCGGGCGGTGGCAGCACGGTGGACATCACCGGGTGCGGCAACACGCTCGACGCCGGGTCGCCGCAGGTCGTGCGGCTGGTGACGGACTCGTTGCGGTACTGGGTCGACGAGATGGGCGTGGACGGGTTCCGGTTCGACCTGGCGTCGACGATGGGCCGGCCGGCGGGCGGGTTCTTCGACCGGGACAGCGCGCTGCTCACGGCCATCACGACGGATCCGGTGCTGTGCCGGGCGAAGTTGATCGCCGAGCCGTGGGACGCGACCGGGGACGGGTACCGCGTCGGCGACTTCGGGGTGCAGTGGGCCGAGTGGAACGGGCGGTACCGCGACACGGTCAGGGACTTCTGGCGCGGGCACACGTCGGTGCGCGACCTGGCGTACCGGCTGTCGGGGTCCAGCGACCTCTACGCGGACGACCTGCGCAGGCCGTGGCAGTCGATCAACTTCATCACCGCGCACGACGGGTTCACGTTGCGGGATCTGGTGTCCTACAACGACAAGCACAACGACGAGAACGGCGAGCAGAACCGCGACGGCACCAACGACAACCGGTCGTGGAACTGCGGGGCCGAGGGCGAGACGACGGATCCCGAGGTCCTCACGCTCAGGGCCAGGCAGGCGCGCAACCAGCTCGCCACGCTGTTGTTGTCCACCGGCACGCCGATGATGGTCGCCGGCGACGAGATGTGGCGGACGCAGGGCGGCAACAACAACCCCTACTGCCTCGACAACCGGGTGTCGTGGGTGGACTGGACGGAGACGGACGCGGGCAAGGCGTTGCTCGGGTTCACGCAGAAGGTCATCGACCTGCGGGCCAGTTCGCCGGCACTGCGGCAGCCGGAGTTCTTCGAGGGTCGCACAACGCCCAGCGGCAACCCCGACCTGGTGTGGTTCCGGCCGGACGGGCAGGAGATGGCCGAGACCGACTGGTTCGACGAGGGCCGGCGGACGCTCGGCATGTTCATCGACGGCTCGAACTGCCTCTCGCGCACCCGCGACGGTGAGCTGGTGTCGGACGACTCGTGGCTCTTGCTCATGCACGCCGGAGCGGACGCCATCACGGTGACGCTGCCGCACGAGCGGTACGGGCCCTCGTACGAGCCGTTCCTCGACACGACGACTCCGGACGGCTCCCCTGCCGATCCCGGCGGCCTGCTGCCGGGGTCGAAACTGACGCTGGAACCGCGCTCGCTGCTCCTGCTGCGGATGCCGCGCTGACCAGGTTGTGGACGCTCTAGCCACGCTCCGAGAACGTCTGGCACCATCACGCCCGTGGTCGTCTACTGCTGGACCGACCGCACGATCGACCTCGTGCTCGTGGCGTCGTGCGGGTGTAGCTCGACGCGACGCATGCGCTGAGTCGCTGCGTCGCGTCTTGATCGCTACCCCGCAAGGAGACGCCATCAGGAGCGAGCCCGGTGACTTCGACCTACCCTGTTCAAGATCAATTCGACCTGCACCCGGCGCTGGACAGCCAGTTGCTGCGTGACGTGATCCACCCGTCCCGATCGCTGTGGACGCCGCGCGAGCTGCGCGACCTGACCTCGTTCGTGGCCAGCGAGCTGACCACGGGCCTGCTGTCGATCCTCGAGTACTCGACCGAACGCCGGTGGTGGGCGCGGCTGGGCCTGACCGAGGGCGTCGAGCTGTGGCTGCTGTCGTGGCTGCCCGGTCAGGGCACCGAGCCGCACGACCACGGCGGCTCTGCGGGCTCGTTCACCGTGCTGACCGGCCGGCTGAACGAGGACTACCGCTACCCCGCGGGCCCGATCCGCACCGCGGTCCGCGGCACCGGTGACGCGCTGGGCTTCGGGGCCGGGCGGGCGCATCAGGTGACGAACCCGTTCAACACCCCCGCCGCGACCGTGCACGCCTACTCGCCGCCGCTCGTGCCGACCCGCGAGTACGCCTCGTTGCTCGACATCCCCGAGGAGATCCCGCCGCTGCCCGCGCAGCGCCTTCCCCTGTCCGAACTGCGTCAGCTGGCCGACCAGGAGGGCCCGTGAGCAACGTCGACACCATCCTCGAAGAAGCGCGGTCGCACCTCAAGCGCCTCGAACCGCACGAGCTGCACCGGCGGAAAGACGCGCTGATCGTCGACATCCGGCCGATCCACAACCGGCTGGCCGAGGGCGAGATCGAGAACTCCGTCGTGGTCGAGCGGATCGTGCTGGAGTGGCGGCTGGACCCGGTGGGCGACTGGCGGCTGCCCGGTTTCGACGCCGACACGACGGTCGTCGTGGTGTGCAACGAGGGCTGGGCGTCGTCGCTGGCCGCTCGCGACCTGCAACGGATCGGGCTCGCCAACGCCACCGATCTCGTCGGCGGGTACCGCGGCTGGCGTGCGGCCGGGCTGCCGATCAGGGAGGGCGGCTCGCAGGCCGTGGTCTGAGCCGACGGCGGATCAGCTGCCGACCGGGGAGGCGGCTGGCAGACCCGCACGTGGAACCGGTGCGGCGCCGGTAGCGTCTGCGAACCGTGACAGTTGTGCGCTGGGTCGTGACGGCCCTGGTCGTGGTCGGCACGATCGCGTGGACCCTCTGGGACTTCCACCTCGGTCTGGCCGGGGCGCTGGTCGGCCTGCTGCTCGAACTCACCGCGGTGCAGGCGGGTCTGGCGCTCGGCGCGGTCCTCTTCGGACTCCGGATCACCCACGTGATCATCGGGCTGGGCAGCGAGGTCAAGTCGTGGACCAAGACGCACCAGCGGATCGTGCTGCGCAACATCCCGGTGCTGGCCACGATCGGCATCACCGGGCTGAAGCCGGGCGTGCGCAGGCGGACTGTCCGCACCGGAGCGTTCTCGATGGTCTTCTGCGCGGCGATCGCGGCGGCCACCTGGCTCGCGACGGGGTCGGCGTTCGGCAAGGGCATGGCGCTGGCCGCCACGGCGTGCTTCCTCCTGCAGCTGGCGCCGATCGAGCGGCCGGGTAACACCAGCCTGGGCTGGTTCGTGTTCAAGCTGCCGAAGCTGTCCGGACGGCGGCTCGGCGAGCTGGAGGCGCGGCCGCGGGTGCTGGCGGGGATGGACGCCTACCACCGCGGTGACCTCGACGAGGCCGAGCGGATCTACGACGAGCTGGTGCGGGACCACCCGGACCTGATCACCGTGGTCGGGCTCAAGGTCGTGACCACGTGCGCCCGGCAGAAGTACCTGGACGCACTGCAGACGGTGATCGGGCTGAACGGGCGGCAGGACCTCAACGCGCGCGAGCTCGCGTTCATCATGGCCACCACCGCGGGCATCGCGGTGCTGGCGGTGGAGGCCGGCCAGTTCCCCGCGGAGGTCGGCCTCGAAACCGCGCGCAACATGCTCAACAACGCCTACGAGGCCGGCTACCCCAAGCACCGGGCGAACGGGACGCTGGCGATCATGGCTCTGCTCGAGGGCGACACCGCGAAGGCCAGGCAGCTCGGCGGCTGGGCGGCCGAGTCGAGCGAGAACGCACTGGGACGCGCCGACGACCTGGCCACCATCGCGCGGGCGTGGATGGCGGACGGCAACAACGCGAAGGCCCGCGAGTTCGTGGCCGAAGCGCACGAGCTCGCGGGCTGGAGTCCGCGGGTGGCGGCGACCCGCGCCCGTCTCGAGATCAGCTGACCCGCCACCCGGCGGACATGTCCGCGAGTGCCGAGGCTAACGCCATCAGCCAGGCAAAAACGAATCGGTCGCACCATTGTGTGCAATTCCGAAAAGCGCTTGAACAGCCACCAACGGGTGACCGCGCAGGTCGTCACCGTTATTCCCAATTGTCCGGAATACTGCGGACCGCGAACGGGGAAAGGGCCCGTCACCGAGACCGGTGACGGGCCCTTTCCCACCCCGCGTGAGATCAGCTGTTCTCGACCGGCAGTGGCAAGCCGGGCAGCGCCGGGAGACCACCGGGCGGAGCCGGCAGGCCGCACTTGCTCAGCAGTTCGGTGACGGTCTTCAGCAACGTCGTCAGGATCCCGGTGATCTTTCCGACGTCGGGCAGGCCGCCACCCGCGGCGCCCAGGATCGTGCCGCCGAGGCCCGCGATGGTCGAGATCAGGTTCAGCACGACCGGCAGGCACTGGTCGACCGGGCCGCTGTACTCGACCGCCTTCACCGGCGCCGGCACCGGCAGCCCGCTGGTCGGCAGCGCCGGCAGACACCCGGAACTCTGCAGCGCTGTGACGAGGCCGAGCAGATCACCGATCAACGGTGTCACCGCGCCGACGTTCGGGATGGGCAACAGGCTGCCGACGACTTTCGTGAGCTTCCCGGCGAGGTCCTGCACGATCCCGGCGCAGGCGGCTGGGAGTTCTGGCGCGGCGGGCGTCGCTCTGGCAGCCGGGATGGTGGAGGCGGTGAACAGAGCTGCGACGAGCGAGAGTGCGGTAATCGTTTTCTTCACGGCTACCTTCTTCCTCAATGCGCAATTCGCTGGAGCCGCGCCGGAAATGCCGTCTAGGAATTCTGGTGCGGTTCATTCCATGCGACAGAGCGTATGCCTGCACACGCGCCCCTACCAGCGGAGATCAGGAATTCACCCGCCCGAAAAAGTCATCATTCGATTGAGGGAAGGCGCTGAATCGAGAACGCGCTTGAGCCAGGTCACGAGCAGTGAACAGGAAACAAAGAAGACGAACACATCAGGGCATCCAGCCCGCCGTTTGAACGCGAACTGGATGCCCTGTGTTGATCTAAGGCCTGGTCAGCTGGCCAGAACGACCCTGCCGAGTTCTGCGGACGTCGCCAGCAGGCCGTGCCGCGGCAGCACGCGGACGGTGTAGCCGAGCGCACCCGCGTGCGGCAGCGGCACCTCGGCCTCGTAGTTGCCGTTGCCCGCGTAGTTCATCGGCGCGGTGACGATGTCCTTCAGCTCGTCGGAGTCGTGGGACACCTTGCCGAGCACGACCTGAACGTCCACTTCGGACGGCTCCAGCCCGGCCAGCTCGACCCGTGCCCGCACGATGACCGGCGCGCCCAGCACCGGCACCGACGAGCCGCCGAGCACCAGGTCGCTGTCGAGCACCCGCACCCGCGTCCACGACGCGCGCAGCCGGTGCCGGTACGCGGACAGCTCCTTCGCGCCCCGGTAGCCCTCGCCGACCACGTTCTGCGCGGACGCGGCGGCCGGCGCGTAGTAGGTCTCGACGTACTCGCGGACCATGCGCGAGGCCTGCACGACCGGCCCGAGCGAGGCCAGCGTGTGCCGGACCATCGACATCCAGCGGGTCGGCACGCCGTCCTCGCCGCGGTCGTAGAACAGCGGCGCGACCTGCGAGCCGAGCAGCTCGTACAGGGCGTTGGCCTCGAGGTCGTCCCGGCGGATCGGGTCGTGCACGCCGTCCGCGGTCGGGATGGCCCAGCCGTTCGACCCGTCGTAGAGCTCGTCCCACCAACCGTCGCGAATGGACAGGTTCAGGCCGCCGTTGAGCGCCGCCTTCATGCCGGACGTGCCGCACGCCTCCAGCGGGCGCATCGGGTTGTTCAGCCACACGTCGCAGCCCCAGTACAGGTACCGGGCCATGGACATGTCGTAGTCGGGCAGGAACACGATCCGGTGCCGCACGCCCGCGTCGTCGGCGTAGCGCACGATCTGCTGGATCAGCGCCTTGCCGCCGTCGTCGGCCGGGTGCGACTTGCCCGCGACCACGAGCTGCACGGGCCGTTCGGGGTGCAGCAGCAGCGACCTCAGCCGCTCCGGGTCGCGCAGCATCAGCGTGAGGCGCTTGTACGTGGGCACGCGCCGGGCGAAGCCCACCGTCAGCACGTCCGGGTCGAACACCGAGTCGGTCCAGCCCAGCTCCAGCGCCGACGCGCCGCGCTGCAGCCACGACTCGCGCAAACGCCTGCGGACCTCGTTGACCAATCGGCCGCGCAACGTCGACCGCAGCTCCCACAGCCCGGCGTCGGTGACCGGCTCGAACGCGCCGATGCCGAGCCCGGAGCTCTGGTTGTCCGCTTCGGACCCGCCGAGCAGCTTGCTCATCTCGGTGGCTGCCCACGTGGGCCCGTGCACGCCGTTGGTCACCGACCCGATCGGCACCTCGGTGGCGTCGAAGCCCGGCCAGAGCCCGCGGAACATGTCCCGGCTGACCTCACCGTGCAGTTTGGACACGCCGTTGGCGCGCTGGGCCAGCCGCAGCCCCATGTGGGCCATGTTGAACATGCCGGGGTTGTCCTCGGCGCCGAGCGCGAGGATGCGCTGGGTGTTCACTCCGGGCACCAGGTTCTCGGCCCCGAAGTAGTGCTGGACCAGGTCGACCGGGAACCGGTCGATGCCGGCGGGCACCGGCGTGTGCGTGGTGAACACGGCTCCGGCGCGGGCGGCGGTCAACGCCTGGTCGAAGTCGAGGCCGTCGTTGGTGATGTACTCGCGGATCCGCTCGAGGCCGAGGAAGCCGGCGTGGCCCTCGTTCGTGTGGAAGACCTCGGGCTGCGGGTGCCCGGTGAGCTCGCAGAAGGTGCGAACCGCCCGAACACCACCAATTCCGGCGAGAATCTCCTGGCGGATGCGGTGGTTCTGGTCGCCGCCGTAGAGCCGGTCCGTGACGCCGCGCAGGTCCTCGTCGTTCTGCTCCACGTCGGAGTCGAGCAGCAGCAGCGGCACCCGGCCGACGTGCGCCCGCCAGATCTTCGCGCGCAGCATCCGGTCGCCCGGCATCGCCACGTGGATCAGCAACGGCAGCCCGGACGGCTCGGTGAGCAGCTCCAGCGGCAGCCCGCGCGGGTCGAGCGACGGGTAGTGCTCCTGCTGCCAGCCGTCGAGCGACAGCGACTGCCGGAAGTACCCCGACCGGTAGAGCAGACCGACCGCGATCAGCGGAACGCCCAGGTCGGAGGCCGCCTTGAGGTGGTCGCCGGCGAGGATGCCGAGGCCGCCCGAGTAGTTCGGCAGCGCCTCGTGCACGCCGAACTCCATCGAGAAGTAGGCGACGCTCGTCGGCAACGGGGTGTCGTTCGGGGACCCGTGCTCACGGCGCTGGGCGATCTCGTCCTGGCGCCGCTGGTACCACCGCGGCCCCTCGACGTAACGCTCCAGATCGGACGCGAGCGCGTGCAGTTTCAGCAGGAACTGCTCGTCTCTCGCGAGGGACTCCAGCCGCCCGGCGTCGACGACGGAGAGCAGGCGCAGGGGGTCGCCACCGACCTCGGACCAGACGCGTGAGTCGATCGAGGTGAAGAGTTCCTGCGTGGGCGGGTGCCACGTCCAGCGCAGGTTGGTGGCGAGCGTGCTCAGCGCGGACAGGGGCTCCGGCAGGCTGGCTCGGACGGTGAACCGGCGAAGTGCTCGCATGACGAGCGAACTTACCTGCCACCCCTCGGTACCTGACAACGTTCCCGGTCACACCTGCAACGACTTGCAGAACCGGTCAAGACGAGGATGGCCCGTGAGCAGCCGATACGGGATTCAGCTGCCCGACTCGCGCGCGTTGGCGATGAGCAGCTTGCCGTCCCGGACGACGAGGTCCAGCCGGAAACCCTCGATCGACACGTCCTTCCCCGGGAAGTCGCTCGTGGGGGCACCGTGCTTGCGCAGCGTCAGGTCGAGCTCGACGGCAAACCTCTGGTCGTCCCCCGCAGTGCTGCTGATCCGGGGCTCGCCGTAGATCGCCACCACCTCGTACCGCTGCCAGAACTGGTCGTCCTGCTGCTCGGCGGGCCGGAACTCGGGCGCCCAGTCCTGCCGCGCGCCCGCGGTGTCCTTCGGCAGCTTGGCGAAGTGCTGCTGGATGAAGGCGTCGACGTCCTTGGTGGTCAACGCGGCGGGGGTCGGCGGCGGCTGGCTCGTGCTGGTGCCCGAACCGGCGGCCTGGCCGCGGTCGAGCAGGAAGGACGCGGTCACGCCCGTGGCGACGAGCAACACCAGCACGGCCGCGGCGACCAGTGCCCAGGCCCGGCGCCCAGGGCGTGCCGGGCCGGTGATGGTCGTGAGCTCCTCGGCGACCTGCGCGGCGGACGGGCGGTCCGCCGGCTCGATCGCCAGCAACCTGGTCAGCAGCGGCGTCAGCGGTCCGGAGCTGCTCGGCGGCGTGACCTGCCCGGTCGAGATCTTGTAGAGCAGGCCGAACTCGTTCTCGCTGCGCCCGAACGGCGGCTGTCCCTCCGTCATCGCGTAGAGCGTGGCCCCGAACGAGAACATGTCCGCCGCCGGATCGGGGTCCGCACCGCGAGCCAGCTCCGGCGCGAGGTAGGCGAGGGTGCCCGAGAGCATCCCGGTCTTGGTGACCGCCACGTCGCCGGCCGCGCGGGAGATGCCGAAGTCAGTGATCTTGACGCTGCCGTTGTGTCCGATGAGGACGTTGCCGGGCTTGATGTCCCGGTGGACGATCCCCACCTCGTGCGCCGCGGCGAGCGCGGCGACGACCTGTGCGCCGATCCGCGCGGTCTCCTCGACCGGCAGCGTGCCCCGCTCCTTGAGCACCTCGGACAGGCTGCGGGACGGCAGGTACTCCATCACCAGGCACGGCTTGCCGTCCTCGATCACGACGTCGAAGACCCCGATGGCGTTCGGGTGCTGCAACCGGGCGGCGATCCTGCCCTCCCGCATGGCCCGCTCGCAGGCCTCCTCGACCTGGCTCGGCTTCAGGTCGGGCAGCAGCAGCTGCTTGATCGCGACCTCGCGGTGCAGCAGCTCGTCGCGGGCCTGCCACACGACTCCCATCGCACCGCTGCCGAGGCGCTCGAGCAGGGTGTAGCGGTCGGCCAGGGTGTGCATGGCCCAGTCAGTTCCGCTTCTCGTTGATGATCAGCAGTTTCTCGCCCTTGCCGGAGATCTTGAGCGTGTGCTCCTCGGTGACCGTCTTGTCCGACTCCGTCTCGGTCAGCGCCAGGGCCGACGTCACCTCGAACGTGCCGTCGTCGGACGCCGTGACCAGCGGGGTGCCCTTGATCGCGACCTTCGTGTACTGCCCCCAGTACTCCTTCTCGGAGTTCAGGCTCGGAGCCTCCTGCGGGTCCCAGTCCTCGCGGGCGTCCTCGACGTTCTTCGGCAGCTTCGCGTAGTGCTGCTGCACGAACTGGGTGACCTGGGCCTTGCTGAACTTGCTGGCGGGCGGCGCCGACGTCTTGCTCGGCTGGGTCGTCGTCTGCGTCGGCTTGGTGGTCGTCGGCTTGGCGGTCGCGGACGACGGGGGGTTGCTCTGCGGCTGCGAGGGCGTGTTCGAGGCCGACGTGGTGGGGCCGGCCGCGCTGTTGCTGCCGCGGTTGGCGTCGATGATCGCGTACGCGACACCGGCGACCAGCAGCACCGCGAGGATCGAGGCGGCGATCGCGAGGCCCCGGTTCTTCTTCGGCTCGGGCTCCGGCTCGTACTCGGGCTCTGGCAACGGCGCGGGCGGCCGGCTGCGCGGGCCCTGCGGCGGCATCGAGCGCGGTCCCTGCGTGCCCGGTCCCGAGGACGGCATCACGGCGGTCCCGGACGGCGGCGTCATCGGGCGCGGCGGGATCACGGCGGTGGCCGGCACGACGTTGCCCTCGGAGATGGCCTTCAGCTCCGCCGCCGCCTGGGCCGCGGTCGGCCGCTGCGACGGCTCGTTGGCCAGCATGCGCACGAGCAGCGGCGTGAGCGGGCCGGACCGCATCGGCGGCCGGGTCTCGCCGCGCGCGACCTTGTAGAGCAGGCCGAGGTCGTTCGTGCTCTTGCCGAACGGCGGCTCGCCCTCGGTCATCGCGTAGATCGTCGCGCCGAGCGAGAACACGTCCGACGGCGGCGCGGGGTCGGCACCGCGGGCCAGCTCCGGCGCCAGGTAGGCGGGCGTACCGGCGAGCATGCCGGTCTTCGTCACCGCGACGTCGCCGAGCGCGCGCGAGATGCCGAAGTCGGTGATCTTGACCAGTCCGTCGCGTCCAATGAGGACGTTGCCGGGCTTGATGTCGCGGTGCACGATCCCGGCGCTGTGCGCGGCGGCCAGCGCGGAGGCGGCCAGCGACCCGATCCTGGCGGCTTCCAGCGGCGGCATCGGCCCGCGCTCGTCCAGGATCGACGACAGGTTCTTGGACGGCAGGTACTCCATGACCAGACATGGCTTGCCGTGGTCGAGCACGACGTCGTACACGGCGATCGCGTTCGGGTGCTGCAGACGCGCGGCGATCCGCCCTTCCCGCATCGCGCGCTGCACGGCTTCGTGCGCCTCGTTGGGCTGCACGTCGTTCAGCAACATCTGCTTGACCGCGACGTCTCGGTGCAGGAGCTCGTCGCGTGCGCGCCACACGACGCCCATGGCCCCAGCGCCGAGCTGGTCGAGCAGGACGTACCGGTCGCCAAGCTTGTTCACGCGCGGGAGGCTACCTGTAGCCCCTTCGTAACGATGTGAGTTAGCTGGGAACGGTCCAATGGTGTGGACGTGAAGTGGTCATGTGATGCCGACTGGCCCCAGTGTGCCGACCACAAGCTTCACCGGTTTCCCGACGCTCAGGAGGGCACCTCGCGGCACCGACCCCGCGCCCCCATATGCCCGATATGAGGGCGCGGGGCGGCACCGCGATGCACCCGCCTGAACGCCGGGAAAGTCGGCAAAGGTTAGTGGTCGACACACTGGACACGCACAGTGCTCAAGGTGTGCGATCGACAACAGTGGGGTACGGATCTAGATGGGGTAACCCGCTGACAGGACGCTTGATCGAGCAAGGCAGGATTACGAGTACGCGGAGCGACACGGCGGAAAGGCGCTGCCGATGAGTGGACGGCTCGGTATCGACGACGTATCCCCGGTGGTGTCGGCTGGCAGGTATCCAGCCAAAGCCGTTGTGGGAGAACACATTCCGGTTCAGGCCACGGTGTGGCGCGAGGGTCACGACAAACTCGCGGCGACAGTGACGTGGCGCGGACCGAACGACCGAGTCGCCCGCCAGACGAGAATGCACGAGGTCGGCATCGGCCTCGATCGCTGGGGAGCCACCGTCGTGCCCGACCACGAGGGTGCGTGGACGTTCCGGATCGATGCGTGGAGTGACCCCTGGGGCACCTGGAACCACGCCGTTGAGGTGAAGATCGCGGCGGGACAGGGTGCCGGCGATCTCGCAAACGATCTGGAACTCGGCGCACTGCTACTCGATCGAGTGGCACGCCGCCCCGATCGAAGGCAAGAGCGAGCACTGCTCACGTATGCGGCAGAAGCACTTCGCGACGTGGACCGCCCGCTGGGCGAACGCGTCTCGCCCGCCATGGCCGACGACGTTCAGCGGATCATGTTCGAGCACCCGGTGCGCGAGCTGGTCACCAAGGGCAAGACGCACAAGATCTGGTGCGACCGCAAGAAGGCCGCGTTCGGTTCCTGGTACGAGTTCTTCCCGCGCAGCACCGGCGGGATCGACGAGACCGGCCAGGCGGTGCACGGCACGTTCGCCACGGCGACCAAGGAGCTCGACCGGGTCGCGGCGATGGGCTTCGACGTCGTGTACTTCCCGCCGATCCACCCGATCGGGCGAGTGAACCGGAAGGGCCCCAACAACACGCTCGTCGCCGGCCCGGAGGACACCGGTTCCCCGTGGGCGATCGGCGCGGACGAGGGCGGGCACGACGCGATCCACCCGCAGCTCGGCACGCTCGAGGACTTCGACGCGCTCGTCGAACGGGCGCGCGAGCTCGGCATGGAAGTGGCGCTCGACTTCGCGCTGCAGTGCGCGCCGGACCACCCGTGGGTCCTCAAGCACCCGGAGTGGTTCACCACCCGGCCGGACGGGACGATCGCGTACGCGGAGAACCCGCCCAAGAAGTACCAGGACATCTACCCGATCAACTTCGACCTCGACCCGCAGGGCCTCTACCACGAGGTGCTCCGGGTGATGCTGCACTGGTGCGAGCACGGGGTGCGGATCTTCCGGGTCGACAACCCGCACACCAAGCCACCGGACTTCTGGCAGTGGCTCATCTGGAAGGTCAAGGAGGTCTACCCGGACACGCTGTTCCTGTCCGAGGCCTTCACCCGTCCCGCCAGGCTCTACGGCCTGGCCAAGCTCGGCTTCACCCAGTCCTACACGTACTTCACCTGGCGGACGGGCAAGCAGGAGCTGATCGAGTTCGGCGAGGACCTGCGCGACCACTGGGACGAGGCGCGGCCGAACCTCTTCGTGAACACGCCGGACATCCTGCACGAGTCGCTGCAGCACGGCGGTCCCGGCATGTTCGGGCTCCGGGCGGCCCTCGCGGCCACGCTCGCGCCGTCGTGGGGCGTGTACAGCGGCTACGAGCTCTTCGAGCACGAGGCCGTGAAGCCCGGCAGCGAGGAGTACCTCAACTCCGAGAAGTACCAGCTGCGGCCGCGGGACTACGCCCGTGCACTGGCGGACGGGCGCTCGCTCGAACCGTGGCTGCGCAAGCTGAACCACATCCGCAAGGCGCACCCCGCGCTCCAGCAGATGCGCACGCTGAAGTTCCAGCACATCGACAACGACGCGTTGCTCGCGTTCTCCAAGCGCGACCCGGAAACCGGTGACACGGTCGTCGTGGTGGTCAGCCTCGACCCGCACGGCGGGCAGGAGGGGACGCTCTACCTCGACCTGCCTGACCTCGGGTTCGACTGGCACGAGCGGGTGATCGCACACGACGAGGTCACCGGCGAGACCTGGGACTGGGGACAAGCCAACTACGTCCGCCTCGAGCCGTGGCGTGCCACCGCGCACGTCGTGAGCCTGCAGCGCCGCTTCAGCTGATCCATGAACGGCTCTTTTGTGGACCTCAGGTCCGTGAAAGAGCCCGTTCATGGAGAGCCACTACACCCCCGACGAGGTGGGAGATCATGAACGAAGACACCCGTCCGGACGCGGCGCTGGGGCTGGAAGGCGTCCCCCACACCGGTGAGGCCATCGACGACCAGGGAATGCTCGTCGAGCCGCAGTCCGAGGACTTCAAGTCAGCGAAACCGGCATCGGCGAACCCGAGCTGGTTCAAGGGCGCTGTCTTCTACGAGGTCCTGGTCCGCGCGTTCAGCGACTCCAACGGTGACGGGACCGGTGACCTCAGAGGGCTCGCGTCGCGGCTCGACTACCTGGAGTGGCTCGGCGTCGACTGCCTCTGGCTGCCGCCGTTCTACGCCTCGCCCCTGCGCGACGGCGGGTACGACATCAGCGACTTCCGCGCGGTGCTGCCGGAGTTCGGCACCGTCGAGGACTTCGTGTACCTGCTGGAGGAAGCGCACCGGCGCGGGATCCGGGTGATCACCGACCTGGTCCTGAACCACACGTCCGACGCGCACCCGTGGTTCCAACAGTCCCGTCAGGACCCGACGGGCCCGTACGGCGACTACTACGTGTGGAGCGACGACGACTCGCGCTACAGCGACGCGCGGATCATCTTCGTCGACACGGAGTCGTCGAACTGGACGTACGACCCGGTGCGCGGGCAGTTCTTCTGGCACCGCTTCTTCAGCCACCAGCCGGATCTCAACTACGAGAACCCGGAAGTGCAGGAGGCGATGCTCGACATCCTGCGGTTCTGGCTCGACCTCGGCATCGACGGGTTCCGCCTCGACGCCGTGCCGTACCTCTTCGAGGAGGAAGGCACGATCTGCGAGAACCTGCCGCGCACGCACGAGTTCCTCAAGCGCTGCCGCAAGGTCGTCGACGACGAGTTCCCCGGCCGGGTGCTGCTGGCCGAGGCGAACCAGTGGCCGTCCGATGTGGTCGAGTACTTCGGCGACCCGGAGATCGGCGGCGACGAGTGCCACATGGCGTTCCACTTCCCGTTGATGCCGCGCATCTTCATGGCGGTGCGGCGCGAGTCGCGGTTCCCGATCTCGGAGATCCTGGCGCAGACGCCGGCGATCCCAGAGAACGCCCAGTGGGGCATCTTCCTGCGCAACCACGACGAGCTGACGCTCGAGATGGTGACGGACGAAGAGCGCGACTACATGTACACGGAGTACGCCAAGGACCCGCGGATGAAGGCGAACATCGGCATCCGCAGGCGTTTGGCCCCGTTGCTGGAGAACGACCGCAACCAGCACGAGCTGTTCACCGCGCTGCTGTTGTCGTTGCCGGGCTCGCCCGTCCTGTACTACGGCGACGAAATCGGCATGGGCGACAACATCTGGCTCGCCGACCGCGACGCCGTGCGCACGCCGATGCAGTGGACCCCTGACCGCAACGCGGGTTTCTCGAGCTGCGACCCCGGCCGGATCTACCTGCCGGTGATCATGGACCCGGTCTACGGCTACCAGGGCCTGAACGTCGAAGCACAGCTCAACAACACGTCGTCGTTGCTCAACTGGACCCGCCGGATGATCGAGGTGCGCAAGCAGCACCACGCGTTCGCGGAGGGCGACTTCAGCGAGCTCGGCGGCTCGAACCCCAGCGTGCTCGCCTACAAGCGACTGTGGAAGCGGCCCGACGGGCGCGAGGACATCGTGCTCTGCGTGAACAACCTGTCACGCTTCCCGCAACCCGTCGAGCTGGACCTCTCCGAGCACCGCGACTACACGCCGCTGGAGCTCACAGGAGGTGTCAAGTTCCCCTCGATCGGGGAACTCCCCTACCTGTTGACCCTTCCCGGTCACGGTTTCTACTGGTTCCAGCTGGTAGAGGCGGGCGACGACAGCGAGATGAGGTGAATCGCGCATGATCGATCCCGACGAGCTCGCCGACAAGCTGGTCACCACCCTGCCCGACGTCCTGCCCACCCTGCGCTGGTTCGGTGGCAAGGACCGGCCGATCAACGCCGTCCGTCCACTGCGGACGACACCGCTGTCCGACGAGATGGTGCACGTGATCGTCGAGGTCGAGCAGCCGGGCCGCAGCGAGGAGTACCAGCTGATCATCAGCGAGCACTCCGACGGTTTCGACGCGACGGCCGATCCCGACCGCAACGGCCTGCTGCTGGAGAAGATCGCGGCCGGTGAACACGTCGACGGCATCACGTTCGCGCACGAGCAGGGTGTCGAGCTGCGCACCTCGTTGCGCGGCAGGCCGATCGGCGTCGAGCAGTCCAACACGTCGCTGATCTACGGCCAGCAGTACATCCTGAAGATCTTCCGCAAGCTCGCGCGCGGCGAGAACCGCGACCTGGTGATGCACCGGGCGTTGCGTTCGGTCGGTTGCGAGCACATCGCTTTGCCGTTGGGCTCGATCTCGACCGAACTGGACGGCGAGCCGGTCACGCTCGCGATGTTGCAGGAGTTCCTGCCGGACGCGGTCGAGGGCTGGGACATGGCCAAGACCTCGGTGCGCGACCTGATGGCAGAGGCCGACCTGCACGCGGACGAGGTCGGCGGTGACTTCGCGGGTGAGGCCTGCCGCCTCGGGCACGCGGTGGCGAAGGTGCACGCGGATCTCGCCGAAGCACTCGGCACGCGGCTGGCGGACGACGACGCGATCACGCACGCCATCGAGGGCATGCAACGACGCCTGGACACCGTGCTCGACGCGGTGCCGGAGCTGTCGCGGTACGAAGAGCCGTTGCGCGCCACGTTCGAGGAGGCGCGGCAGCACATCGGCGCGATCCCGATCCAGCACATCCACGGCGACCTGCACCTGGGCCAGGTGCTGCGGACCGTGCACGGCTGGCTGCTGATCGACTTCGAGGGCGAGCCGGCGGCACCCGCGGCCGAGCGCAACGCGCTGAAGTCGCCGTTGCGCGACGTGGCGGGGATGCTGAGGTCGTTCGACTACGCGGCCAGGCAGCTGCTGATCGGCCAGCCCGACGACGACCAGCTCGCCTATCGCGCGATGGAGTGGACGAAGCGCAACCGGGCGGCGTTCTGCGACGGGTACGCCGAGGTGGCGGCCGATCCGCGGGACAACACGCATTTGCTGCGTGCGTTCGAGCTGGACAAGGCGGTCTACGAGGTCGCCTACGAGCACGCCAACAGGCCGGAGTGGTTGACGGTGCCGCTGTCGTCGATCGCCCGGATGACGAGCGGAGGAGAGTGAGTCGTGAAGGCTGACCTGGACCGATTGCTGTCGGGAGCCCATCACGACCCGCATTCCGTGCTGGGTGTGCACACCGATGGCGACCAGGTGATCGCACGGGCGTTGCGGCCCGGTGCGTCGTCGGTCGCCGTCGCGTGGGGTGACAAGCAGGTCGAGCTGCCACGTATCGCGGACGCGCTCTTCGAGGGCGAGCTGCCGGAAGCGCCCGGCGACTACCGGCTGTTGGTGTCCTACGGCGACCACACCGTCGAGGTCGACGACCCGTACCGGTGGCTGCCGACCGTCGGCGAGCTGGACCTGCACCTGATCGGCGAGGGCAGGCACGAACGGCTCTGGGACGTGCTCGGCGCGCGCGTTCGAAGCTATGAAACGACTTCCGGCGACGTCACCGGTGTCTCGTTCGCGGTCTGGGCGCCGAACGCGCGCGGTGTGCGCGTGACGGGCGACTTCGACGGCTGGGACGGACGCGCGAACCCGTTGCGGTCCATGGGTTCTTCCGGCGTCTGGGAAGTGTTCCTGCCGAACGTTCCCGTTGGCTCGCGGTACAAGTTCCGCATCCTCGGTCAGGACGGCGTGTGGCACGAGAAGGCCGACCCGATGGCGTTCGCGACGGAGAAGCCGCCGCAGACGGCCTCGGTCGTGACGCGGTCCGAGTACCAGTGGCAGGACGCGACGTGGGAGGCGCGGCGCGAGGCCACCCAGTGGTCGAACGCGCCGATGTCGATCTACGAGGTGCATCTCGGGTCGTGGAAGCCGGGTCTCGGCTACCGGGAGCTGGCGACCGAGCTCGCGGACTACTGCGCGGACATGGGCTTCACGCACCTGGAGCTGCTGCCCGTCGCCGAGCACCCGTTCGGCGGTTCGTGGGGCTACCAGGTCACCTCGTACTACGCGCCGACCTCGCGGTTCGGGTCGCCGGACGACTTCCGCTACTTCGTCGACACGCTGCACCAGCGCGGCATCGGCGTGATCGTCGACTGGGTGCCGGCGCACTTCCCGAAGGACGCCTGGGCGCTCGCGAAGTTCGACGGCACCGCGCTGTACGAGCACGCCGACCCGCGGCGCGGTGAGCAGCTCGACTGGGGCACGCACGTCTTCGACTTCGGACGCAACGAGGTCCGCAACTTCCTGGTCGCGAATGCGCTGTACTGGATCGAGGAGTTCCACCTCGACGGGCTGCGCGTGGACGCCGTCGCATCGATGCTCTACCTCGACTACTCGCGGCCGGAAGGCCAGTGGCTGCCGAACGAGTACGGCGGCCGGGAGAACCTCGACGCGGTGCGGTTCCTGCAGGAGCTGAACGCCACCGTGTACCGCCGGCACCCCGGTGTGGTGATGATCGCCGAGGAGTCGACGGCGTGGCCGGGCGTGACGCGGCCGACGCACCTGGGCGGACTCGGGTTCGGCTTCAAGTGGAACATGGGCTGGATGCACGACACGCTGCACTACCTGTCGCGTGAGCCGATCCACCGGTCGTTCCACCACAACGAGATGACGTTCTCGCTGGTCTACGCGTGGAGCGAGAACTTCGTGCTGCCGCTGTCGCACGACGAGGTGGTGCACGGCAAGGGCTCGCTGTGGGGCCGGATGCCGGGCGACGACTGGAACAAGGCCGCCGGTGTGCGGTCGTTGCTGGCGTTCATGTGGGCGCATCCTGGCAAGCAGCTGCTGTTCATGGGCGGCGAGTTCGGGCAGCAGCAGGAGTGGTCGGAGTCCCGTTCGCTGGACTGGCACCTGGTCGAGCAACCCGGCCTGCACCAGGGCATCCAGGCGCTGATGCGCGACCTGAACTCGGTGTACAAGACCGCAGCGGCGTTGTTCTCGCACGACGTGACGCCGGAGGGCTTCCAGTGGATCGACGCGAACGACTCCGGCGGCAACGTGCTGTCGTTCCTGCGCATCGGTGAGGACGGGTCGACGCTGGCCTGCGTGGCCAACTTCGCCGGGATGCCGCACCACGACTACCGGGTCGGTCTGCCGTCCGCCGGGCGGTGGAAGGAGCTGGTGAACACCGACGCCGCGCACTACGGCGGTTCGGGTGTCGGCAACATGGGCGGGGTGGAGACCGAGGCCAAGCCGTGGCACGGGCGGCCGTACTCCGCGTTGCTGCAGCTACCGCCGTCAGGTGTGCTGTGGCTGGTGCCCGACCCCGCGGCCGAGGCGGTGACCGAGGCTCTGCCGGTGCTCAAGGCCGACTGATCTCCTCCGTCGCCGGTGCGGTGAACCTGATCAGTCCGCCGCACGTTGGCCTCTGTATGCGCCTGAGTTCGACGAGTAGGACGCCCCTCAAGCCGACCGGCAGGCACAATGGGTCCATGCGGCACCGGAGCATCGCGCTGATCGTCGCCACCGCCCTGCTCGCGGTCGGCTGCACCGCTGAGATCCCAGGGCGCCCGCGTGCCGCCAAGGTGGTGAAGAAGGAAGCCTCCACCGAGACCGTCCAGGTGCGCGGGTCGGACAACGGCCCGATCGACAAGCTGGCCGCCACCGCTCTCACCGACATCGACGAGTTCTGGAAGCAGTCGTTCCAGAGCACGTTCAGCAAGCCGTGGAAGCAGCTGAGCGGCGGCTACTACTCGGTCGACACGGCCGACGCCACCGCGAAGCCGCCGCCGTGCACCCAGAAGGCCGCGGACGTCGAGGGCAACGCCTTCTACTGCCCGGCGGCCGACGCCATCGCCTGGGACCGCGCGTCGCTGCTGCCGGTGCTGCAGGACCGCTTCGGCGAGGCCGCCGTGGTCGTCGTGCTGGCCCACGAGGTCGGCCACGCCGTGCAGAGCCGCATGGGCATCACGCCGGAGGCCGAGCGCCGCGAGCCGGAGAAGTACCCGACGATCCTCACCGAGGCCCAGGCCGACTGCTTCGCGGGCGCGTTCGTGCGCAACGTGACCGACGGCAAGTCCCAGCGCCTCGACATCGGCACGGACGCCCTGGACAAGGCCCTGGGCGCGCTGATCACGTTCCGCGACCCGGTCGGCACCTCCCCGGAGGACGAGCAGGCGCACGGCAGCGCGTTCGACCGCGTGGCGGCGTTCCAGGACGGCTACGAGCAGGGCACGAAGTTCTGCGCGGCGATGTCGGTGCAGAACCGCACGTTCACCCAGCGCGCGTTCACCAGCACCACGGACCGCGCGAACGGCGGCAACCTGCCGTTCGCCGAGATGCTCAGGTCCGTCACCCCCGACCTCGACGGCTACTTCAAGACCCTGGCCACGACGGCCGGCAAGACCTGGCCGTCCCCGAAGGCCGAATCCGCGACCACCGAGCCCACCTGCTCCGGCGACCAGGGCCCGGTCGCCTACTGCCCGTCCGACAAGTCCATCAAGATCGACACCCAGGACGAGCTCCCTGCGCTGCACAAGGAGCTCGGCGACTACGCGACCGGAACCCTGATCGCGAGCCGCTACGCCCTGGCCGAACTGGCCGTGCAGGGCAAGCCGATCGAGGGCGAGGAGGCCTCCGCCGCCGCGCTGTGCCTGGCCGGTGCGTACACGGGCGCGGTGTTCTCCCGGCCGGGCAACCAGTTCGGGTTGTCGCCGGGTGACTTCGACGAGGCCGTGACCGTGCTGCTGCGGTTCGACTACGCGGCCCGTGACGCGCGCGGTGAGGGCGCGGTGGATCCGGGGTTCGAGCGCGTGGCGCGGTTCCGGGAAGGCGTGTTCGAGGGGCCGAAGAAGTGCGGTCTCTGAGCTGAAACGAACTGGAGCCCGCACAGCCTCAGGGCGTGTGCGGGCTCCAGAGCTTTGTGCCGGTCAGCGCCTCTCGACCGGTGCCTGGTCGGACACGACGGAGATCTGCGCGCCCGGAATCGTGAGATTGCCGCCCTTGAGATCGCTGTTGCGCACCGTGACGTCGTGGAACGTCGCGAACGGCACGTTCAGCGGCGGCGGGTGGGCCGCCGTGTAGTCGACCGGGATCTTGATGCCGAGGATGTCCAGCTTGCCCTTGAGCTGCACGGTGAACAGCTCGATCAGCGGTGGCGCCGGCCGGCCCGGCAGCGGGACCCGGTTCACCGTGGACGTGCTGCCCGCACGTGCCGCGGTGACGAGCTTCAGTCCCGGCCCGACCTCGGCCGTCTGCACCAAATCCTTGATCTTCATGTCGGACGTGGTGAACTTCAGGACCTTGATGACCTGACCGTTCACCACCGAGTCGACGATCCCGACGAAGTTCAGGCCACCGAGCTCCAGCCTGGACGCGGTGAGCGTCCACTCACGCCCTCCCGCCGCCACCGGGGCAGGGGCCGGTGGCGGGGGCGCCGACGACGTTGGCGGCTCCGTGCTCGGCGGAGGAGTCGGCACGGACGACGACGCCGGCGGTGGAGTGGCACTGCTGCTCGACGCGGGTGGTGGCTCCGAGCTGGTCGTCGGCACCGGTGACGAGCTGCTGCTCGGATCGGGCGGCGGCTCGGTGGTGCTCGACGGCGGTTGCAGCGCCAGGACCGCGATCATGGCGACCGCGGCCATCGGCTGTGTTCGCATCATGTGGGTTGGACCCTCTGGGTGGGCTCGGCGCCGTTCTTCGCCTTCTTGGGCTTCTTCGGCTCGTTCGTCCACGCCACGGCGAGCGCGCCGCCGAGCAGGCTGAAGATGGTGCCGAAGAGAAAGCCGCCGAGGTTGGTCACGACGAGCGCGACCAGCGACAACAGCACCGTCACGAAGCCTGCCGCCAGCCGGAACTTCGGCGCCACCCACAACGACACCGCGCAGACGGCCAGCAACGAACCGATCAGCAGCGCGGACACGCCACCGAGCGTCTGGATCGAGATGACCATGTCGCCGAGCTTCAGGTTGGCGTACGGCGGAATCAGGATGATGAGCGCGCCAATCGCCACGAACAGGCCGGCCCAGAAGGGCCGGCCACGTCGCCACGCGGTGAAGCCGCGCCAGAACCTCAGAAGCACTCGTCTTTCCCGTTGCGAATGCTCAGGTTCATGCCCTTGAACCTGATGGTCTGAGCTGTCGTGGACCAGGCCGTCTGCTTCAGGTTGGCGATGTTCGCCGAGTCAGCCTGCAGACCGAACGAACCCGGCAGACCCTTGAGGCCGGGCGGTCCCTTGGTCACCTTGCTCGCGTCGATGCCGATGTCGGGGGCGCCGAGCACCAGGTCACCACTGAGGTCGCTCAGACCGACGACCAGGTTGTCCGCCGACATGCCACCCACGTCGGCCGCGGTGATGCGCATCGTCACGTCACCGACGATCGGCATGTGGGGCACGAACACCGACTGGCAGAACTTGTCGAGCGTCGCGGACTTGAAGCCGCTGACCGCGACGACGTGCACCTGCCCGTTCGCGCTCGCGTCCACACCACCGAACTGGACGAAGCCTTCGCCCTTCAAGTTCGACGCGCCCACCTTGAAGCTCGTACCGGACACCGCGAACGAGGCGGCCAGCGCTCCCTGGGACATGCCGAAGAGGAGGACACCTGCTCCCACGGCACCCATCCCGAGCACCCCGACGAACCGTGCCCAGCGCGTTCTACCCATACCGCCAAACTCCTTCCACACCGAAGGCTTGCAGGGAGGGACTGTGCGCTCCGAAACATCAGTGAGACAACGAAAACGAGTCAGCGCAGTTTTGAAATCACCCCAGGGGGTGAGGAAATTTCACGTTTGGCCCCTGGTCCTTGCGACAGGCGTATGAACGGCACTTAGTAGTGTTCCGAGCCATGGGGATCGGACGAATCGCCGTGGCACTGGCCGCGACTGCAGCCCTCACGGCCTGCTCATCCGTGATCGAGGGCGCACCGAAGGGCGAACGCCCCGACCCCACCAAGGTCGCGGGCCTGGAGATCTCCAACGGCCCGTCCGGTCCGAAGCAGGGCGTGCCCGACGCGGACCTGAGCGTCGAGAACGGCGACGGCGGCGAGATGGACCAGTTGGCCATCAACACCCTCGCCGACGTCCAGGAGTTCTGGAAGGCCGAGATCCCCAGGTCGTTCCCCGGCAAGACCTTCGAACCGGTCAAGCGCTTCATCTCCTACGACTCCAACGGCAAGGGCGTCGAGGTCTGCCGGCTCAACACGGCGGGCATCGCCAACGCCTTCTACTGCGCGTTGGACGACAGCATCACCTGGGACCGCGGCGAGCTGCTCCCGATGCTCGAGGACTCCTTCGGTCCCATGGCCGTGGTGACCGTCCTGGCGCACGAGATGGGCCACGCCGTCCAGTACAAGCTCGGCCCGGCCTCGAACATCGGCGCCAACACGCCGTCCATCGTCAAGGAGCAGCAGGCCGACTGCTACACCGGCGTCTTCATGCGCTGGATCGCCGAGAACAAGTCGAAGCACTTCGAGCTCTCCACCGGCGAGGGCCTGAACCAGGTGCTGCAGACGATGTTCTTCATCCGCGACGCCGCAGGCACCTCCTTCGAGAAGCAGGGCGCGCACGGCAGCGCGTTCGACCGCGTCTCCGCCTTCCAGTTCGGCTTCGTCCGCGGCGCCACCCGGTGCGCGGAGATCAACGAGGCCGAGATCGACAAACGCATCACCGAACGTCCCTTCGACCTCTCGGACAAGGACCAGGGCCAGGGCCGCGGCAACGCGCAGATCAACGAGGACAAGTACCTCAGGGCCCTGGAGGAGTCTCTCCGCGACGCGTACAAGTCGAGCGGCGCCGCCTTCCCGGCCTGGGACCGCCAGGGCATCAAGTCCTGCGCCGACGCCCAGACCACCTCCCCGGCCTCCTACTGCCCGGCGGTGAACCAGCTCCAGCTGGACCTCCCGGCCCTGGTGAAGATCGGCACTCCCCCGAAGAAGGGCTCGAAGGGCGGCGTCGGCGACTTCGCTGCGTTCGCCGTGATCGCCTCTCGCTTCTCGCTTTCCATCCAGCACGCCACCGGCTTCAAGCTCGACGACGACGCCGCAGGCCAACGCACCGCCTGCCTGACCGGCGCCTGGGCGGGCCGCACGAACCGCCCGGAGCCCGCAGCAGGCCTGCGCCTGTCCCCCGGCGACCTGGACGAGGCAGTGGCCGAACTGCTGGCCGACAACAGCCTCATCGCGGCCGACGTGAACGGCAAATCCGTCCCCTCCGGCTTCGCCCGCGTGGAAGCGTTCGGCGACGGCTTCTTCCGCGGCCCCTCGTACTGCGTGAAGAAGTATTCGGTTTGATTATTTCATCGACGAGTGTCGATACTTGCTCCGTGCTGACCGACGAAGCCGCGACCTACGCCTCGTGGTTCTCAACCCTGTCCGACCCGACCCGCGTCCGCCTGCTCCACCACGTGGCCTCAGCCCCGGGCGCGGTGACCGTCGGCGAACTCACCACCCTGCTGGGCGTGAGCCAGTCCACCTGCTCCCACCACGTCCGCAAACTGGCCGAAGTGGGCTTCGTGCACGTCCAACGAGAAGGCACAGCCACCCTCGTAACCGTCAACCCGGCGTGCTGCACGGGTCTCCCCCACGCCGCCGACGCCGTGATGGGCGCCCTGAGCACGGGCACAGTCCGTCCGGTTGCCGGCGTATCCATCCGCGCCATGACCGCCTCGGACTGGTCCGACGTCCGCCGCATCTACGGCGAAGGCATAGCCTCAGGCAACGCCACCTTCGAAACCGAGGTCCCGTCCCGCCGAACCCTGGAATCCAAGTGGCTACCCGACCACCGCTGGATCGCCGTGGTGGACGGCTCTGTCGCCGGCTGGGCCGCCGCAACACCCGTGTCGCCCCGCGAGTGCTACGCCGGCGTGGTCGAAACGTCGATCTACGTGGCCGACGCGCACCAGGGCCGCGGCGTGGGCAAAACCCTGCTGCACCACCAGGTCTCGGCAGCCGACGCCGACGACCTGTGGACCCTCCAAGCCGTGATCTTCCCGGAGAACCGGGCCAGCATCGCGCTGCATCACCGAGCAGGCTTCCGAACCGTGGGCGTACGCGAGCGAATCGCGCAGCACCACGGCGAATGGCGCGACACCGTCCTTTTGGAACGCCGCCGCCCTTGACCGCGGCGGCCCCAAATCAGTACAACGCCGAAGCCAAGTTCCGCCGAGCAGCAGCAACCCGAGGATCATCAGCCGGGAACAACTCGAACAGCCCGACCAAATGCTGCCGAACCCGATCCCGATCCTCCCCGTAAACCCGCCGAACGGTGTCGACAAGCCGCCGGAACGCCTCCTCAACCTGCTGCAACGCCACCTGAGCATCAGCAGCAGCCAACTGAGCCTCGACGTCTTCCGGAGCCGAGTCAGCCTTGGCGATCACCGCAGGATCAACGGACTCGGCCCGCTCAGCGAACCGAGCCTGCGCCAGCCCTTCCTTGGCGAGCTCATTCCCGGGCTCAGAGGCAAGAATCTCCGAGTAGTACCCCTGAGCAGACGCATAGTCCCCACGCTCAAAGGCCTCCTCAGCAGCAACAATCCGAGGATCCTCGACAACCTCCTCAGCAGCGACCGGAGCACCAGCCCGAGCCTCACCAGCCCGAATCCCAGGCAGCCGATCCCGCAGAGCGTCCAGCAACCGAGCCACCCAAGCCGACAACTCGGCGTCAGCAAGCGGCCCGGCAAAAGCGTCAATGGGCTGACCACCGGCAACGGCGACAACGGTCGGCACCGACTGCACCCCGAACGCCTGGCCGATCCGAGGCGCCTGCTCCAGATCGACCCGCGCCAAGATCCACGAGCCACCGGACGACTGAGCCAACCGGGTCAGCGAGGAAGCCAGCTGCTGCGACTCCGGCGAGTAGGAGGCGCCCAGCAGCACCACCACGGGCACCTGCAGGGACTGCTCGACCACCGCCTGGAACGACGCCTCGGTGACGTCCACGATCCACGGCGCGGAGCCGTTGTCGGCACCCCCAGATGCGGGAGGCGCCGCAGCGGCCTGGCGGGCGGCGTCGGCTCGGGCCTTCAGGGCGCCCAGGTCGACGGCACCCGAGAGAGCGGCGGACAGTGCGGCGGTCTTGCGAGGATCAGGCCTTGTCACGTGTTCCATCCTGGCACGGCTAGTTCCCGGACCGGGTCCAGGGCCATCGGGTTGATGCGCATCGCCTCGTTGGCTGAAGCGATGCGTAGTGCGAGCGGTGTCATCAGCTCGATGAACCGCGATGTTCCAGAGGCGCCCAACGCCTCCCACGGGCCCGCAGCAGCAGCGTCAGTTGCACGCTCCACTGCAGCTAGATCGCCGGGCACGTCGGCCAACGACCACTCCTCAACGGTCCAACCACGCGCGGCGCGCATGTATGCCGGATCGAGGGAGTGTTCGCGGGCGTAGAGCGCAAGCGCTTGGCACGGGCCCACGCCATGAGCGACCAACGCCGCCACGTGACCGTCGCCGCGGGCCTCGCGCAAGATCGTGCAGGCGTGCCACAGGGCCAGGTGCGGCGCAGCAGGCCACGGCAACGCGCGGTTCGCGGCGGCCAGCGGACGGCCGGCCACGTCGACTGCCAATGCCGCCTCACGAGCCAAAGCAGCAGCCTCGACGATCTCAGGCGTGGAGACGTCGCCCAGCAGACGACGCAAAGCGAGATCCACGCCCTCCAACCGAACCTGCAAGTAAGCGGCAGGCGAGGCGACCGACCACGCGTCGGGCAGGGCGCGCGACACCATGCGCGGGGCGAAGTTGTAGAAGACAGCCGTCACCAACTCCGGTGACGCGGCACCGAGCGGTGCGGCGCGCATGCCGAAGTAGCCCATCCAGCCGCCCTTGCAGCCCAGCGCGTCGGTCGCGGCGCGGGACTCGGGCGTGAAGTACGTGACGTCGTGGTAAGGCTCGAACCTCAACCACAGCTGCCTCGCGTCCACGCCCGACACGCTAACCCAGCGAACGCCGGTGCACGGATCCGCTCACCGTCCCGGCGTAGAGCGTTCGGCCATCCGTGGAGACCAGCAGTGCCTCAACGCCGAGTGAGACCTCCGGACCGCCGAACACGGTCCACGAACGACCGCCGTCCACCGACCGCAGAACGCCCTTGCTGGATCCCTCGAACGAGATCGAGCCGAGGTACAGCACTCCATCAGGCGCAACAGCGATGGCCGACAACTGCTCCGAGGACACCCGAGGCACCTCCACGAAGGAAGTCCCGTCGAACGACACGAACACCGAGTTCTGCCCAACGGCCACCACGTGCCGGGGATCGCGCGGATCCACGAGCACCGAATTCATCCGTCCGGGCAACACCTGCCGCAACGAAACACCGCCGTCAACCGACCGGTAGAGCCCGCCGGCATCAGCGAGCCAGATCCCGGAGGGATCAGCCGCAATCGTCTTGATTCCGCGCAACCCGGCATGAACCCGCTGCACGAAGGACAGCCCGCCGTCCGAAGACACGTAAAACGCGTTGATCAGGTACGCGCCCAAGTACACGCGATTGGGTGCAAAAGGATCGAACACCAGCGAACGCGTGTTCCCCGGCATCTCAGCGGTCGTCACCCAGGTCCGGCCACCGTCCAGCGACCGCTCCACGAAGATCGTGTCCTGCGACCCGCGATACCCGTTCCGCCCGCGCAGCACGACCCCGTCCCGCGCCGCCAGCGCACCGATCCGGTTGCCGATCGCATGCGGCGCCGACCCGTCGAAGTCCCACTCCTGCGACGTGACCGGCAAGTCCGTCCGGTACGACCCCTGCATCGTCCCGGCCAGCAAGGACCGCCCGGAAACGGCCAGCGACAGCACGTGCGCCCCAGGCACGCCGACGCGCTTGAAGTGCTCGTGATCGGCAGTCGCGTAGACGCCACCGGACGCGTACACCCACTGCCAGTCGGGCAGATCGACAAAGCTGCCGATCTCGGTGTACACGTCCACCCGTGCCACCGCGTCGGTCCGCTTCCAGGTCACGCCCAGGTCCGCGCTGATGAAGTGCCCGTCCAACGTCTGCACCTGGATCCAGCCGTTGCCGGTGATCCCGCCGTACAAGATCCACGACGACGTCCACGGCCCGGAAACCGCGCGCCAGGTAGCGCCGCGGTCCACCGAGAGGTGCACCCCGCCGCTGAACTTCCGCGCCACCACGACATCCCCGCGCGACGTGATCTTGTCCGCCGGAACGTCGAACGCAGACCACTTGCCGCCCCGCAGCACGTGCACGACCCCACCAGCGGCCACGACCAGGTCGGAGCCCACGACCTGCACGTCCTCCGCGGCAGCAGGCGACCCAGGCAGCAACGACCACCCCAGCCCGCCGACCCCGCGATAGACCCCCTCAGCCGAAGCCGCGTACGAGAACCCACCACCGAAAGCGACGTCCTGCACCTCGGAAGGCGTCCGCAACGCGACCGAGAACGACAGCCCGCCGTCGACGGACCGCAGCACCGAGCCGGCCCCGCCACCGCCCTCGTACCCGGCCACGAGCACGGTGTCCGGCCGCGCGGGATCCGCCGCGAGCCCGTTGCCCCGCATCTCCGGGAACAACCGCCCCTGCCGCCAACTGCGGCCGCGGTCGCCGGACCGGAACACCTGCTGGCCCGCGCCCGGCAGCACGTAGACGACGTCGCGGGCGAACGCCAGGTACCCGCCCGCGCCGTTCGGGCCGATGTTCTCCCACTTGCTGGACGGCCCAGGACCGGCGTGGGCCGACGGGACGACCGCCAGCAACGCGGCCAGCAGGGTGATCACGAATCTCACGAGACGCGCCTCCGCTCGACTCCAAACGGTCAGCGGCGGAGCACGATCATGGCGTGTCGGCGAGGTGCTCCTCAACCCGTTCGACCTTCGCCCGCAACTGCCCGGTGTAGCCGGGCCGGATGTCCGCCTTGAGCACGAGGGACACCCGCGGGGCGCTGGCCTGCACGGCTTCGGTCGCGCGCTTCACCACGGCCATCACCTCGTCCCACTCCCCCTCGATCAAGGTGAACATCGCGTTCGTCTCATTGGGCAGGCCGGACTCCCGCACGATCCGCACCGCCTCGGCCACCGCCTTGGCGACGCCTCCCGACGAGTCCGAACCGGACGGAGCAACGCTGAACGCGACAAGCACACGTGCCTCCCTGATGATCCCTGCGCGTACTGACTGGTAGCTTCGGTCCCCATGACACCGCTGCCGTTCGATCCGATCGCCCGCGCGGCCGAGCTGTGGGACGACCGGGTGGGTCCGTCCACCTCGATGGCTGCCGTCACGAGCGTCATGCGTGTCCAGCAAATCATCCAGTCCGCCGTGGACGCAGCCCTCAAGCCGCACGGACTCACGTTCGCGCGCTACGAGGCGTTGGTGCTGCTCTACTTCTCCCGCAAGGGCGCGCTGCCGATGCGGGTCATGGGCGAGCGCCTGCAGCTGCACCCGACGAGCGTCACCAACATCGTCGACAGGCTGGAGAGCGACGGCCTGGTCCGCCGCACCCCGCACCCCACCGACCGCCGCACCACGCTGGTGGAGATCACCGACGCGGGCCTCAAGCGCCGCGAGGACGCCACGGCCGCGGTGGTCGAGGTCAACCTCGGCCTCAAGGGCCTCACCGACCGGCAGACCGAGCAGCTCACCGACCTGCTGGCCAAGGTCCGCAGGGCGAGCGGCGACTTCGAGGACTGAAATCCGGTTGAGCCCGCCGCGATGATGGTCGAGTGGCAGAACGGACGATCATCGCGCTGGTCAGCGCACCCAGCGGGTTCGTGGGCCGCACCAAGAAGTCCCTCCCGGTCAAGAGCATGTGGTGGTCGGACGCCGAGTCGGTGAACGCGGCGCTCGAGCCTCTGCTGCACGTGCCGACGAGCGTGCTCAGGCTGATCTCCGCGACGGCCGACGAGTCGGCGTGGGGAGGCGAGCTCATCTATCACGTCGAGGCGCACCGCGAGCCCGACCGCAAGCACGTCCGCAGGCACCTCCGTGCCGCCGAAGCACCCGAAGCCGACGCCCCGCGCAGGCAGCTCTGGGCACGGCTGGGCGGGCCGGCGGAGCTCGTCGCGTGGGCCGACTCCCACATCCAGCGCACCAGACGCGCAGTGCAGGTGAAGACCTGGAACCTGTCGAGCGTGCACCGGCTCGACACGACTGACGGCACCGTGTGGCTCAAAGCCGTCCCATCGTTCGTCCAGGACGAGGCAACAGTGATCAAGATGGTCGCCGCGCACGACCTCTCGCTCGTGCCGGAGGTGATCGCCTCAGCCCCGCACCGAGTGCTGCTCAGCCACGCACCCGGCGGCGCCTGCTGGCCGATCAAGCCCGAGCACGTCGACCTGATCGTGCCGCGCTGGGTCGCCGTGCAGCACGCACTGGCCGGTGAGCCCCGAGTGCCGCCGTCCGCAGTGCCGATGCCGGACTTCGGACTGCCGGACACGTTGGTGCACGGCGACTTCACCCCCGACAACTGGACGGCGAACGGCATGATCATCGACTGGTCGTTCGCGATGTGGGGCAACCCCGCGCTGGACGTGGGCCGGCTGTTGGACTACTGCCCGCACCTGTACGGCCACATCGCGAAGGTGTGGAGCGACGCGTGGCTGCGGCACCGCCCGGACAGCCGCCCGCTCGACGCCCTCGACGCCGCCCGCCGCGCCGCGCGCCTGCAGCACGCCATGACGTACCAGGAGGTTCACGATGAGGCCGAGGACTCCGATCGGATCTACCACCGCGACTCCTCGGCGCACGCGCTCAGTGCCGTGCGAAGGCTGGTGACCACCCCGTGACCGAACGGTCGATCATCGCCCTGATCAGCGCTCCCAGCGGGTTCGCGGGCCGCACCGACGCGCTGCCGGTCCCCACGTCGGACTGGAACCACGTCGAACCCGTCAACGAGGCGCTCGAAGCGCTCCTGGGCGTCCGGACGAGCGTGCTCAGGCTGATCTCCGTCGAGGGCGGCACGTACATGGGCGGTGGCCTCGTCACCTACCACGTCGAGGCACACGACGAACCCGACCGCACGAAGCTCCAACCCTCGTGGGAACCCAGTGCGAACGCCAGGAACAGGCTGCCGTACGCGCGACCAGGCGGACCCGCGGAGCTGATCGCGTGGGCTGACGGTCAGATCGAGCGCACCGGACCGGCCGTCCAGGTCCGCACGTGGAACCTCTCGACCATCCACCGGCTGCCCACCGCGAACGGCCCGGTGTGGCTGAAGGCCATCCCGTCGTTCTTCGCCGACGAAGGCGCGGTGATCAAGATGGTCGCCGAGCACGACCCGACGCTGGTGCCCGAGGTCATCGCGGCAGCACCGCAACGGGTTCTGCTGGGCGACGCGCCGGGCGACAAGTGCTGGCCGATCAAGCCCGAGCACGTCGAGCTGATCGTGCCGCGCTGGGTGGCCGTGCAGAACGCCCTGGCTGGCGCTCCGCGGATCCGGCCGAGCGCGGTGCCGATGCCGTCGTTCGGCCTGCCGGACACGCTCACCCACGGCGACTTCCACCCCGGCAACTGGCGCGCGGGCGGTCAGATCATCGACTGGTCCGACGCGGTGTGGGGCCACCCGGCGCTCGACGCGTGCCGGGCGATCGAGCACAGCCCGTCCGAGATCCACGACCACATCCGGAAGGTGTGGGCCGAGGCGTGGCTCGCACACCGTCCGGACAGTGAACCGCTCAAAGCGCTCGAGGTCGGCCGCCGCGCGTCACACCTGCACAACGCGGTGAAGTACCAGGAGTTCCTGGACAACATCGAGAAGTCCGAGCGGATCTACCACGAGGGCGACCCGCAGACGGAGCTCAGAGCTGTTCGGGAGCTGCTTCGCTGAGGCGGCCGGTCCGGTTGGCCCAGCGCTCGAAGATCACCGTGCCGAACGGCGGGATGCTGGAGAGCAGGCCGAGCACCAGCGTGCGGGCGTCCCACTTCAGCGGCTCCTTCGCCATCAGCGTGACGAGCACGAAGCCGACGAAGATGATGCCGTGGATCGGGCCGAAGATCTTGACGCCGATCTCGTTCTGCACGACGACGTACTTGAAGAACATCCCGAGCAGCAGACCGGCCCAGGAGATCGCCTCGGCCAGCGCGAAGATGCGGAACCGTCCAGCCACGGTGGAGAACGTCATGGTTCCCCATCATGAACCGTGATGGGGAGCACACGACGACCGGGTGTGTCCTATTCCTCCCATTTGAAGACGCGACTCGCCAGGAACCCGACGACGAGTGCGAAACCGACCAGGATCGCCGCCGGCACCACGAGAGCGTCGATCCCCTTGCCGCGCACCAGCACGTCGAGCATGCCGTCGTTCATGTGCCGCAACGGGAAGATCTTCGACACGGTCTGCAGCCACGCCGGCGCCTGGTCCACCGGGAAGAACGTGCCGGACAGGAACGCCATCGGCAGCACGACGATGTTCGCCGCCGCCGAAGCCGCCTCCTCCGTCTTGGCGAACGCGCCGACGAGCATGCCCAGCGCGAAGAACGCGATGGTTCCCAGCAGCAGCAACGGAATCGAGAGCCACCAGGAGCCGGCCAGCTTCAGCCCGAACACCGGCAGCGACGCGATGCCGACGAAGATCGCGCCCTGCACCAGCGCGACGCCCGCGCTGACCAGGATCCGGGACGACAGCACGGAAGTCGCGGACACGGGCGCCAGCCGGATCCGGCGCAAGACCTGCTTTCGCCGCCACGACACGAGCGTCAGCGCCGAACCGAACACCGCGGACACCGCCACACCCCAGGACAGAATGCCGGGCGTCAGGTACTGGATCGGCTTGAGCGACGCGTCCTCGACCTTCTCCGCGGCGAAGGTGAACCGCGGCGGCTGCCCGGTCGCGGCGAGGTTCGCCTTGTCCACGAACCCGTTGACGATGCCGACCACGGTCGCCGACTTCACCTGGTCGCTCTGCGCGAACCGGACGTCGAGCTGCTGCCCGCGAATGATCAGCGCCGCGGGCAGGTCGCCGTCCTTCACCTTCTGCACGGCGGCGTTCTCGTCGTTGTAGGACTCCAGTTCCAGCGCACCGCTGTCCCTGAGCGCGCTGACGATCGGGCCGTCGCCGACCACCGCGATCCTGGTCTTGTCGGCACCGACGTCGCGCAGGATCAGACCGAAGATCACCAGGAACATCAGCGGGAACAGGAAGGTGAAGAACAGCGTCACCTTGTCCCGGATGAACCCCTTGAACATCGCCAGCGAGAGCGTCTTGAACGCGGTCATGCGCGGTACTCCCGCCCGGTCAGGTTGAGGAAGACGTCTTCGAGGGTGGCCGTGCGGACCTGCAGACCGTCCAGCGCACCGCGTTCGGCCAACGCAGAGAGCACCGGAGCCGGGCGTCGCGTGGAGATCGTCAGCGACACCTCGTTCTCGTGGGCCTCCTCGACACCGTCCAGCGCGGACGCGTCCACGACGGACATGGCGCCCTTCTGCAACGTCACGTGGGTCGGCGCGTCCAGGCCGCGCACCAGTACAGCGGGAGGGTCAAGCGCGAGGATCCTGCCGTTGTCCATGATGGCCACGCGGTCGCAGAGGATCTCGGCCTCGTCGAGGTAGTGCGTGGTGTAGACGATGGTCTTGCCACGGGCCTGGATCGCGCGCAGCACGTCCCAGAGGTTGCGCCGCGCCTGCGGGTCGAGCGCCGCCGTCGGTTCGTCGAGGAAGACGATGTCCGGGTCGTGCACCAGTGCGCACGCGATCGAGAGGCGCTGGCGCTGGCCGCCGGAGAGCTTGTTCTCCTGCTCGTTCGCCTTGTCCGCGAGGCCGACGAGCTCCAGCATGTCGGCCGCCGTGCCCGCGCTCACCCCGTAGAGCGAGCCGAACGTCTGCAGCTGCTCCTTCGCGGTGAGCTTCTCGAAGAACGACGACGCCTGCAGCTGCACGCCGATGCGCGGCAGCAGCTTCACGTTGCGCGGCCACGGGCTCTCGCCGAGCAGGGTGACCTCACCGCTGTCGGGTTCGCGCAGTCCCTCGATGATCTCCAGGGTCGTGGTCTTGCCGGCACCGTTGGGCCCCAGGATGCCGAAGAACTCGCCCTCCGCCACGGTGAACGAGACCCCGTCCACGGCTTTCAGCTCGCCGTAGCTCTTGCGGACGTCCCGCACCACGACCGCCGACCGTTCCTCTGTCATGGGCGAACGTTAAGGCAGCGCGTCTCGAACCGTGGGCTGGAACGACGAAAGTCGGCGCGAAGTCGAGACGTTCGAAGTCAGCAACCCGACACGAGCAGAGGACTTGCGGTGTAGACGTCGTTGAGCCGCCGCAGTGCCGAGGCGAACTGCTCGAAGCGGGCCCGCGGGACGGCCGCGCGCACCTCGCTGATCATCTGCCAGAGGTAGCGGTGCTCGGAGGTCTCCATGATCGACAACGGCCGGTCGTGCCGGACGTCGCAGGCGAACGCGAGCGCGACCGTGGCTGCCCGCAGGCAGGCTGTCGCGAGCGTCACGCAGTCCTCGACCAGCGGACGGTCGTCCTGGGCGCGCACCACGCCGCTGACCGCGAACCGCACGGCCTGCATCAGCGCGAGGTAGAGGCGCTGGCCGGCCTGGGAACGTTCGTGCGGCAGGTACTCGGAGCCGGGTCCGGGTGTCACGACGGTCATGCCGACCTGGGGGCGGCGCAGCACGTGGTCGAAGAGCGCGGTCGGTGCCCAGAGCAGCGTGCGCCAGGAGTCCTCGCTGATCGAGGTGCCCATGCGCGCCGCGTTCTCCAGCACGTCGAGGTAGGCGATCAGGATGCTGGACAGGAACACGCCACCGCGGTCGCCGCCCACCCGCACGATGCCGAACCGGTCGTCGTGGCACGCGTCACCGGTGCCGTAGCCGGGTTTCCACTCGATGACGTCGCTGCTCGCGAGCACGACGCGGGCAAGCCGCTGGTGCACGGGCGAAGCCGAGAGCACCGTGTCGTCCAACCCCATCTGGACGAGCATGGACGCCGCGTGCTGCAGCGACTCACGTCTTTGCGGCACGAGGTCGGGGTGCAGCAACCGGAACGGTTCCACGTCGCCCCCTCCCCTCCGTTGGTTGTACCCACAATGAACGGCGGGAAGCGCGAAGTCATCCGGATGAACCGCAGCGTTACGTCTCAGTTGGACTGGGCCCACGCCATCAGCTGAGCACGAGACGAAAGATTCAACGCGGCCTTCACGTTGTGCACGTGGGATTCCACGGTGCGGTGCGAGATGCCGAGCTTCGCGGCGACCTGCGCGTTCGTCATGCCCTGCGCCACCAGCTCGACGACCATGCGCTGCCGGTCGCTCAGCACGGTCTCCTTGTCCAGCGCGGTTTCCACGGCATGGCGCACGTCCATCGCCCGGCCGGCGCTCACCGCTCGCGTGAAAGCCGCACGGGACAGGGCTTCCCGTGCGACGTCCAGCGCGGCGTCCATCTTCCGCCGCCACCACGGCTGGGCAGGAACAACCCACGTCGCGCGCAACTGTTCGCACGCCACCAGCAATCGCACGCCGAGCTCGTGCCGTCCGGACAACACCGCGACCACCGCACGACCCTCGACCGACTCCAGCACGGCTCGCGGCACGTGCGCCGACATCCGCACGCCTTCGGCGAACCGCGCTCCCGCAGCCGTCAAATCCCCTTGTTCCAAAGCGATGCAACCCCACGTGTGCACGACGACGGCCACGATGTCCGGCCGTGCGTGCGCCCGCAGGATCGGCAGCGACTCCTCGACCAACAGGGCGGCTTCGCCGATGTCACCCGTGTTCAGCAGGCACCAGCCGAGGTTGTGCCGCGACACAGCCACACTCACGTCGTTGCCGTTGCGTACGCCGTGCTCGATCGATTGGCGCAACGCCGATACGGTGTTCGGCAGATCGTCCGCGCCGTCGTAAGCGCCCGCTAACGTGCGGTGAAGACGGCACATGATCTCGTGCTGCCCACCTGCCTGGGCCGTCTCGACCGCCTCGGCCGCGTACTTCACCGCGTCGTCGTGCCGTTCCTCGTGGCTCGCCAACAGAGACGCGTACTCCAGCGCCAGGATCCGGTAGCGGGCATCGGCGGGCGTCTGGTCCAGCACCTGCATCAGCACCGCGCCCGCCTCGGCGAAGTAACCGCGGTCGAAGCACACCCTCAGCAACACCGTCGCGAGCATCAGGCGGCGCTCGTCTTCCGGAATCACCAGATGGGCGAACGCGTACACCACGTTGTCGTACTCCTGGTGCTGCGCGGTCAGCTGCTCCGGCGCCAGGATCGACGACGCGACACCGGGTTCACCCAACCCGCACAGCCAGGCGATGATCCGTTCGGCGGTGACCTCGTACTCGTTCTGCTCTTTGAGGCGTTCCTCCGCGTAGAGGCGCACCGACTCGAGCATCCGGAAGCGGCCGTCGCTCTCCCGCACCACCAACGACTTCGCCTGCAACGCGCTGAGCAGGCCGATCACCGGACCGCCGTGCACGACCTGGGCGATGTCGAGCCCGAACCCGCCGGGCAGCAGCGCGAGCCGGCGGAACAGCTCCTTCTCGTGCCTCGTCAGCAGGTCGTGACTCCACGCGATGGCCGCGCGCAGACTCCGGTGCCGGGTCCGTTCGTCCACGTCGCTGAGGAGGTCGAGCCGCTGGTCGAGGTGGTCGGCGAGCTCGTCCAACGACACGGACCTGGAAACCTTGGCCGCGAGCTCCACCGCGAGCGGCACGCCGTCGAGCCTTGCACAGATCGCCGCGATCGCCTGTTGGTCGCCGTGCTCACCCGCCCGTTCGGCGAACAACCGGACCGCGTCCTCGTCCATGCCGTGCACCGGGTAGACGGCCTCGCCGACGGCTCGCAGCGCTTCCCTGCTGGTGGCGAGAACCTGCACTCCCGGACACCGCGACAGCAGCGCGTCCACGACGTCGCAGCACTCCTCGACGAGGTGCTCGCAGTTGTCGACGAGCAGCAGGATCCTGCGGTGCGCGAGCTCCTGGAGCAACGTGGTCCGCAGCGCGACCCCCGCGTGCTGGTACACCCCAACGGCTTCGGCGAACGCCTGCACCACCTGGTCCGGTCTGCTCAGCTTGCCCAACTCGACCGTGCGCGCCTCGGTTCTCCTGGCCCGCTCGGCGAGCTCGACCGCGAGCCGCGTCTTGCCGACGCCGGCCGACCCGACGAGCGTGAGCATCCGGTGCTTGCGCAGCAACGAAAGCAGCTCCGCGAGCTCACGCTCCCTGCCGACGAACGCGTCGTCGTAACCGGGTAACTCGGCGACCACAGTGGACGTACCGGCGGACCGCTGACGGTAGGCACGCTGACGGCACGCGTTCGAGCAGTACCGCGCCCGCGACGGCAAGGGCGCGAATTCCGTGCCACAGCTCGCGCAGGTGCCCATTGGACGAGCCTACGACCGTTTTTGCGTCTCAATTGGAAAGTGTGTGGAGGTCGACCTCGAGCGTGGTTCCCGAAGTGAGCTCCGCGAGCTCGATCCGATCTTTGCTCCGGTTGAGCCACCCGCTCCGAATCCGCTCCACCACCTGCGTCTTCGTGGTGTCCGCGCCCTCGGCCTTGATCACGATGTCCTTGCCGTTCTCGAGGTGGACCACGGCCCTTTCGTACCTGGGTGCGTGTGGCACGAACTCACCAGTTCCCGGCACCGCGGGATACATCCCGAGCGCGCTGAACACGTACCAGGCCGACATCGTGCCGAGGTCGTCGTTGCCCGTGACGCCGGCAGGCCCGTTGACGAACAACGTCTGCGCGGCCCGCACGACCACCGAAGTCTTCTCCGGCCGGCCGATGAGCGCGTACATCCACGGCGCGTGCAGGTCCGGCTCGTTGTTGGGGTTGTACCTGAACTGGTTGTAGTAGTCGTACGGCCCGACAACCCACTTCTCCCTGACCGTTCGCTTCGGGTCGATCAGCAGGTCCTGGTAGGCGAAGAAGTCGTCCAGCCTGGCCTCGGCCGCCGCCTTGCCACCGAGCGCGGTGATCAGCCCGCTGATGTCGTGCTGGACCAGCCACTGGTACTGCCAGGCGGTGCCTTCGTGGAACCCGTCCGGCCCCTGGGGGTTGAACGGACTGAGCCACGCGCCGTTGCTCAGCTTCGGCCGCGGGAACCCGGTGAAGCCGCGGTCCGTGACGCTGTGGTCCCAGAGCTGGCGGTGGTTCTCACCGCGCTTCCTGAGCCGCTCGGCGTCTTGTTCGTGTCCCAGCGCCCCAGCCATGATCGCGAGCGTGGCGTCGGCCAGCGCGTACTCGAGCGTCGCGCTTGCACCGTGGTGCGGGTCGGTGTCCTGCCCCTTCTTCGGGAAGCGCTTGTCGTACTGGACGAATCCGTTCTTGAGGTAGCTCGGGTTGCCCGACCTGCCCTGGAAGCGGGATGCCTCCGGCGGCACCCCGTCGACGTTCTGTTTGAGAGCTTGGTACGCCTGCTCTTCGTAGTTCTTCAGGTGACCGAAGCGCCACAGATCGACCAGGAACGGCGTGACCGGGTCGCCGGTCATGCAGTTGGTCTCCTGGTTGGCGTAGGCCCAGCGCGGGAGCCAGCCGCCCTGCTCGTGGATGGCGAGGATGCTCCTGGCGATGTCCTTTGACTTCTGGGTCCGGATCAGTGCCAGCAACTGGTTGTGGGCGCGGTAGGTGTCCCAGAGCGAGTAGTACTCGTAGTACGTCCAGCCATCTGCTTGATGGATCTGGTTGTCGAAGCCGCGATATCGGCCGTCCACGTCGCTGCCCGTCAACGGCTGGAGCAGCACGTGGTACAGCGCCGTGTAGAAGACTGCCCGTTCGTCCCAGTCCTCGGTCTCGATCTCGATGCAGCAGAGCTCTTTCCGCCAGGCGTCCTGCGCCTCGTTGCGGAGGTCGTCGAAGGACTTGTTCCAGGTTTCCTTTGTCAGGTTGTTGCTCGCGCCTGCTTCGTCTACTTGCGACAGTGCGGTGTACGCGGTGACCTGGCCCGGGCTGAAGGTGACCCAGGCGCCCCTCAGGCCTGCGCCGCCCGCGGAAGTTCTCTCTTTGGGCCTGGGTCCGTTCGGCGACCACGTGCCGAACTCCTTGAAGGGCCGGTCGAACGTGGTGGTGAAGTAGCTGATGTACGGCCTTCCACCGCAGAACGCCTGCGTTTCCACGGTTCCGGTGATCGTGCGGTCGTCCAGGATCTTGATGCTGCTCGCGGACACCGGCTCTTTGTCGTTGGCCTGGCCGACGTTGATCAGCAGCGTGCCACTGACCCCACTGGGGAACGTGTACCGCTCGACACCGGCCCGCGTGGTCGCGGTGCACTCGACGGTGATGTCGCGGTCGAGCTTGACCTTGTAGTAGCCGGGCTTGCCGATCTCACCGTCGTGGCTGTACTTCGCGGCGTACCGCTTGTGGTCGAAGCTGGCCGGCAGCTGCGTGACCGGGAGGATCGGTACGAGGCCGCCCTGCTCCCAACACCCCGCGCCGGACAGGAAGAAGTGCCCGAACCCGCGGATCACCTGGTCGTCGTAGCGGTAGCCGGCGTAGTGGGAGCCGACCGGGCTGGAATGCGCCTTGCCGAAGGGCATTGACGCGCCGGGGAACGTGTTGCCCTCGTCCTTTGTGCCGATGAACGTGTTTACCGACTCAATGGGATCCAGTGCGTCCACGGCCTCCACCCTAGTTGGGATTTTCGGGTGGTGGAGGGGTCGTGGGGTGGTCCGGTTGGGTGGTTGCGGGCCAAGGCGGTGGTTGGCGCGTCTACGTGGGTTGGGCGCGTGCCAGCCGGATTGGGCGCGCGCCAGGCGGGTTGACGTGTGCCAGGCAGGGTTGGGCGCCTGTCGCAGTCGGGTTGCGTTTCAGCGTGGTCGCGTTGAGCTGGACGGGCCGGGTCATTTCATCGCCGCTTCGCGACGATCGCGATTGGGGCTTGACTTCGGGGCCCTTTCGAGGCGCTGCGTCGGACGGAAAAGGACGGATGCTTCGCAGCCGTCCGATCCGCGAAACGGTAGCACCTCGATCCCAAAGTCAAGCCCCAATCGCAGGCGTACGTGGTTGCGTTGGGTTGTTCAGCGTGCGGTCATTACCGCTTACCCGATGACGCATAGCCCTGTCCGGCTCGCTTCGCATCGCCACACGAGGTTGCCTTCGGTCCGCGTTGCCATAGGAACATCGGCTCGGCTCGGCTTCGGCTTCGGCTTCGGCTTCGGCTTCGGCTTCGGCTTCGCGAGATATAGATGGAATCCTCGTGGCGCGCTCCCGGAATGGCGTCAGCGGGTATCGCCGACG
>NZ_QFWW01000002.1:362974-363714 GCF_003265345.1 Lentzea terrae
TGTCATGCCGCTGCGGCGTGGAGGAGGTTGCGTCTTGGCCTGCGTTGCGGGTCGAGCCACGCCGGGGCATAGAACGTGGGTATGCCGTGGACCATCCGCACTGTCCACTCGCTGTGGTGGATCAGTGTGTGGTGGTGGCGGCAGAGCAGTACCGCGTTGTCGACCGAGGTGACACCGCCGTCGGCCCAGTGGTGGATGTGGTGGGCGTCGCAGTGTTTGGGTGGTCTGCCGCAGCCGGGGAAGGCGCAACCATGGTCGCGGGCGACCAGGATGCGCCGGATTCCGGCCGGGAAGGTGCGGGTTTTGCGGCCGATGTCCATCGGCTGCGACTTCTCCCCCAGCACCAGCGGGATGATCCCGGCGTTGCAGGCCAACTGGCGGACCTGGGCAGCCGGGACGCGTTCCTGGTTGTCCAGCGTGGCCTGGCCTACCTGAGCAGCCAGATCCTCGTAGCGCATCGTCAGGGTGAGCGTGACCGGTTCGCCGCCGTGCTCAGGTAGCTGGTCGGCGCGCAGCATCAGGTCGACCAGCTCCGCTAGAGCGTCGCCTTCGCGTTCGGTGCGGGAGCGCAGGTCCGGGCCTTCCTCTGGCGTGTCCGGGCGGGGCTTGGCCAGCGGGTCCAGCAGCGCCTCGTACTTCGCGCCGGTCACCGCGTCCAGCAACGCCCGGATCTCCAGCAGACCGTCCTTGCGCCACCGCTTCACGTGCTGGTTGACCAGCGGCACGGGCTCGGGGTCACG
>NZ_QFWW01000002.1:363778-364205 GCF_003265345.1 Lentzea terrae
CGGGTCGTTCTGGTAGAGGCCGTACACGAGCGCCCGGCCCAGCTTGCGCACCGCGGCGGGCTCGAACTCCCGTGCGTAGCCCACGACCGTGGCCTCGTGTTCGGCGGGCAGGTCCCGCATGACCTCGGCGACCACCGCGACATGCTCGACCGACAGCGCGCCCTCGGCCACCGCCTCAGCGGTCACCGGAAGCTCCGGGGCGAGTTCGCTGCCGGTCGGCGTGATCTCACGACCCAGCAAACCCGCGTTCGCCACCCACCGCTGAGCGGTCTTCAGATCCCAGCGAACAGCGTGCCGCAGCACCTGAGCCAGATTCTTGTAACCCAGCTCGGATGCGGCTCCGCGCCGATCCAACTCGGCAATTTTCTGCATCACCGCAGATTCGCGAGCCCGAATTTCCGCCACCTCCGCGACAACACTGCGCAGC
>NZ_QFWW01000002.1:364253-364399 GCF_003265345.1 Lentzea terrae
CCGGTCGAGAGGAGTCGGGTTTCGATCACGTGTTCTAATCTACCGCAAGATCACGATATAAAACACGTCAAGCCGTACACAATCGAGTGAACCGACCCGCCTCGGACGGCGTGGCGAAGCGAAGCGAGCCGGACAGGCCTATGCCA
>NZ_QFWW01000002.1:364459-364652 GCF_003265345.1 Lentzea terrae
GGTAATGACGTAAGGCGAACAACCCGACGCAACCACGCACGATTGCGATTGGGGCTTGACTTTGGGTGCGAGGTGCTACCTTTTTCGGATCGGGCGGGTGCGAAGAATCCGACCTTTTCCGCCCGACCAGCGCCTCGCAAGGGCCCCGAAGTCAAGCCCCAATCGCAATCGTCGCGAAGCGGCGATGACGCAA
>NZ_QFWW01000002.1:364689-475326 GCF_003265345.1 Lentzea terrae
AGCCCCGTCCGGCCACCCGAGCAACCACGCTGGAAGGCGACACCACCGCGAGCACCAAAGGGCTGGGCCGGGGTGCCACCGCCGCCGCTCCGGCACCCCGGCCCAGGTGAGACCGGGCCTGAACACCGCCGCCGCCAAGTTGCGGAGCTCAGAACCCGGAGTCTCGAACCACCTACCGACGCGCCCCCAGGAAGAGGTTGCCCTCGGTGGACAGGTAGTGGTTGGTGTAGTCGAAGCGCCGTGCGTCACCGAAGATCAGCCAGTAGTACTTGAGCTGCTCCGACCACCAGTACCCAGGACAGAAGTCGCCCTGAGCCCCGGTCGTCACGTCGCGCAGGATCGTGTAGCCGTAGTTGGTGCGCGAGGTCCGCTTCATCTCCTGGTAGTGCCGGTGGGCGCGCGAGCGGTACACCTCGTCGCGCGTCGCCAGCCACAGGAAGAACGCCGCATCGGCGTACTCGGGGCGGAGCTGGTTGCCCACCGAGGTCGGGCGCAGGGAGGTGTAGTTGATGCCCTCGGGCAGCACGCCGTAGCGGTCCTGCACGGCGGTCCAGGAGTCGTGGTACGCCCGGCCGCGCCGCACGTCGCCGCTCTCGGCCAGCAGGCCGCCGAAGAACGCGGCGAGCTCGCTCTGGGTTCGCGCGTCGCGACGGCCGGTGAAGGCGTCGACTTGGGCGAACCACAGGCGGCCACCTACGACGTCGGTCTGCGAGCGCAAGATCCCGCGCAGCAGTACGTCCCACCACTGTTTGAGGTCGCGGTCGCCGAACAGGTGCCAGCCGTCCCACAGGTATTCGTAGTAGGAGTCCGCGGGTGGGCCGATCGTGGCGAAGCGGTTGCGCCAGGCGCCCGTCTCGGCGTGCACGTCCCAAGGCAGGAGATCCACAGAAGTACGGCGGTCGAAGGTGTACTTGAAGGCCTTCTTGGCTGCGTTGTAGTACTTGCGGTCGCCGGTCCACCGGGACAAGGAGCCGAACTCGGTGATGTACGTGCCGGTCTCGGCGAGGTTCGTCTCGGGTGAGGAGACGGCACCGGAACGCAGATTCACGTAGCGGTAAGGGATTCCGGTCGGCGACTTCGTGAAGGCGACCAGCAGCCGGTCGCCCAGGTCGCGCGCCAGGGCCAACAACGCGGAGTCGCCGCTCACGTGGTACGCGGAGAGCAGGCCGCCCAGCATGCGGATGTTGGTCTCGAAGACCTGGAACGGTGCGTTCACGTCGAAGGACAGATGAGACTTGACCCAGCGGACGCCCTCGGCGAACTCGGCGTCGAGTTCCATGAGCCACAACGTGTCCAGGGCTTCCACGACGGTCAGGCCCATCGGGTGGCCGGGGACGAAGAACTCCTCGAAACCGCCGGACACCGGCTTGATCTGGTCGTGGCCGAACGCACGCTCCACATTAGGACCGCCAGGCCCAGCGGGTCTCGTTGCGCACGTCTTCTGCGACGGTTCGCCAGCCGTCGGGTGGTGGTTGAGCAGCAGCGACACCGGGCACGCCGGCGGCAAGTCCGGCGGCTCCGAGGAGGCTGAGAACGCTTCGGCGTGGCAGGTCACGCATGGCTGATCTCCCCTCTGGCTGACAACGCTGTCTGTCACCCGATCCTTGCGGTGTGCACGGGGAAGAGGTCAAGACCACCGCGGTCACCTGTCCGGTTCGGGACACCATCCGGCGAAATGAAGAGCCGCTTGACCGGTTCCGGAACGGTTGACAACGAGGTAAAGGCGAGGTGAGATACGGCCACTATGACAACGTTGTCCCCCAGCGGACCGGCAGCCGGTCAGCGCAAGGTCCGTCGCGCGACGATGAACGACGTCGCGCGGCTGGCGGGCGTCAGCATCAAGACCGTCTCGCGCGTGGTCAACGACGAACCAGGTGTACACCCGTCCACCGCCGAGCGCGTGCTGGCGGCCATCGACCAGCTCGGGTTCCGGCGGAACCTGAGTGCCCGCAACCTGCGCCGTGGTTCGTCCACCGGCACGATCGGGCTGGTGCTGGAGGACGTCGGCAACCCGTTCTACTCCGGCGTGACCCGCGCTGTCGAGGAAATCGCCAGGCTCAGAGGCAGACAGGTGATCTCCGGGTCGTCTGACGAGGACCCCGGCCGCGAACGGGAGCTCGCGCTGGAGTTCTGCAGCCGCAGGGTCGACGGCCTGCTGATCGTGCCCGCCGGGCTGCAGCACAGCTATCTGGTGCCGGAGATGCGCGCGGGCACGCCCGTGGTGTTCCTGGACCGCCCGGCGGGCGACGTCGTGGCGGACACCGTGCTGGTGGACAACATCGGCGGCACCGTCGAGGCGGTCACCCATCTGGCTGCACATGGCCATCGCCGCATCGCGTTCCTCGGGGACGCGCCGGACATCTTCACCGCCAACGAACGCCTGCGCGGTTACCGCGAGGGCTGTGTGCGTGCGGGCATCGGATACCACGAGGAACTCGTGGCGATGGGGCCGCACGACGAGAGCACTGTGGTGACGACGCTGCAACGGCTGCAGAGCATGCGTGATCCCGCGACGGCGATCGTGGCCGGCAACAACCGCATCACCGTGCACATCCTGCGAGCGCTCGCGGGCGTCGCCGAGAAGCCGGCGCTGGTGGGCTTCGACGACTTCGAGCTCGCCGACCTGCTGTCGCCGCCGGTGACCGTGATCGCACACGACGCGAGCGCACTCGGCAAGGCGGCCACCGATTTGTTGTTCGCCCGACTGGACGGCGACAACTCACCACCGCGCCGCGTCGTGCTGCCGGTGCGCTTGGTGCCACGAGGATCCGGGGAGGTCCACGCGTGAGTTCTGGTGTGCTCCACCAGCCTGTCAACCTGCCGGCGAACCAGCCGAAGCAGTTCTACCGCGGCGGTGACGCGATCGCCGCGTTGCGCGGTGGCACGAGCGGTGACTTCGGACCCGAGGACTGGGTGGCCTCGACGACGACGCTGTTCGGCCGCAGCGATGCCGGGTTGACAACGTTGCCGAACGGCATCCTGCTCCGCGACGCCGTCGAGGCGGACCCGACCGGGTGGCTCGGCCCCGACCACGTGGCGAAGTTCGGCGCCGACACGGCGTTGCTGGTGAAGCTGCTCGACGCGGGCCAGCGCCTGCCCGTGCACTGCCACCCGTCCAACGCTTTCGCCTCCGCACACCTCAACTGCCGCCACGGCAAGACGGAGGCGTGGATCGTCGTCGGCACGTCCGGCGCGGACCCGACCGTCTACATCGGATTCCGCGACGAGGTGCCCGCGGACAAGATCGCCGAGTGGGTGGCCACGCAGGACACCGCGGCGATGCTGGACGCGCTGAACCCGGTCGGCGTGCGGCCGGGCGACACGGTCTTCGTGCCGGCCGGTGTGCCGCACGCGATCGGCGAGGGCGTGTTCATCGTCGAACTGCAGCAGCCCACGGACTTCTCGGTGACGCTGGAGTGGCAGGGCTTCCTCGCCAACGCCGACGTCGGCCACCTCGGCCTCGGCTACGACGTCGCATTGGACTGCGTCGACCGGCACGGCTGGGGCAGCCGGCTGGACAAGCTCGTGCGCCAGACGTCCGAGAAGTGGGCGCCGTCGGTCGACCTGCTCGGCCACGACGCGGACCCATTCTTCCAGGCCGACCGCCTGCACGTGGAGGGCTCCTCCGCACTGGAGCCGTCGTTCGCCGTGCTGGTGGTGCTGGAGGGGTCAGGCCAGCTCGGTGAGCTGGAGGTGCACAAGGGCAGCACCGTCGTCGTGCCGCACGCGGCCGGAGAGCTCGGGCTGACCGGTGACCTGGTGGCGATCCGCTGCCGACCGCCCGTACTGTCCACAGTGGAGGATGTGTCGCCATGAGCGAGCCGTTGCTGGAGGCTCGTGATCTCACGAAGAGCTACGGCACCGTGGAAGCTCTCCGCGGTGCCTCGTTCACCGCCCACCCCGGCGAGGTCGTGTCGCTGATCGGCGACAACGGCGCGGGGAAGTCCACCCTGGTGAAGTGCCTGTCCGGGGTGGAGCAGCCGACCAGCGGAACCCTGCTGTTCGAGGGCAAACCCCTGACGCTGCACTCCCCCAACGACGCCCGCGACCGCGGCATCGAGACGGTGTTCCAGGACCTCGCGGTCGCGCCGGACCTCGACCCGGCCGCGAACATGTTCCTGGGCAGGGAGATCCTCAAGTCCGGCCCGCTCGGCTGGCTGGGCGTGCTGGACAAGAAGGCGATGCGCCGGCAGGCGGCCGAGCACTTCACCAGGTTCGGCGCGACGCTGCAGAGCATCGACGTGCCGATCGCGGCGCTGTCCGGTGGTCAGCGCCAGTCGGTCGCGGTCGCCCGGTCGGTCGCGTGGGCGTCGAAGCTCGTGTTCATGGACGAGCCGACCGCCGCACTCGGTGTCGTGCAGCGGGAACGCGTGCTGGACGTGATCAAGCGCGTGCGCGACGAGGGCATCGCCGTGGTGCTGATCTCGCACAACATGCCCGAGGTGCTGTCGGTCTCGGACCGGGTCGAGGTGCTGCGCCTAGGTCGTAGAGTCGCCCGGTTCAAGGCCGCCGACACGACTGTCGAAGAGCTCGTCGGCGCGATGACCGGCGCACTGTCGCAGGAGGACGTCGCGTGATGACCAATGAGAAGACAACGTTGTCATCTCTCTCGGACGAGCAGCGCACGCCGCTGATCAAGCGACTGACCGGCGCGAACACGCTCTGGATCGGCCTGGTGCTGCTGTTGCTGGTCGCGGTGTTCGGCGCGATCCGCCCGGACGCGATCTTCCAGGTCACCACGCTGCAGTTCCTGCTGGCGGAGACCGCGGTGCTGCTGGTGCTCTCGGTCGGCATGACGTTCGTGATCATCACCTCCGGCATCGACCTGTCGGTCGGTTCGGTGCTGGTGTTCGCGAGCGTGAGCTCCGCGATGGCGATGAACTCGGTGTCCGGCGGCGACGCGACGAACGCAGGCTGGGGCGTGATCGCGTTCGGCCTGCTGGTGGCGGTCGTCAGCGGCGCGGTGTGGGGACTGCTCAACGGCCTGCTGATCTCCCGCGCGAAGATCCCTCCGCTGATCGTGACCCTGGGTTCGTTCGGCGCGGCGCAGGGCGCGGCCCTGTTGCTGAACAACGGTTCCAACGTCTCCGGCATCCCGGACAAGCTGAACCGCACCTTCGGCTCCGGCACGTGGTTCGGCATCCCGAACATCGTGATCGTGGCCGCGATCGTCACCGCTCTCGGCGCGCTTCTCCTGTCCACGACGCGCTTCGGCCGCTACACCTACGCGGTCGGTTCGAACGAGGAGGCGGCCCGGCGCGTGGGCATCTCGGTGCGCGGCCACCTCACGAAGGTCTACCTGCTCGCGGGCACCCTCGCCGGTCTGGCGGGCTTCATGGGCAACGCGTTCTTCCGGGTCGCGGTCGTCACCGGCCACGAGACGGACAACCTGAACGCGATCGCCGCCGTCGTACTGGGTGGGACCAGCATCTTCGGCGGTACGGGTTCGGTGCTGGGCACGGTGTTCGGTGTGTTCATCCCGGCGGTGTTGGAGAAGGGCCTCGTGATCATCGGGGTCAAGGAGTTCTGGCAGCCGATCGCCGTGGCGATCGTGCTGGTGGCCGCCGTGTGGCTGGACCAGACACGGCGGCGGGCGCGCAACCAACGTTAGGGAAAGGTGCTGGACCAATGAAGATCCGCTCCGCAGTGGCCGTGTCGGCCGCTTTCCTGCTCGCCGCGTGTGGCGGAGGCGGGCAGATTGGTGACTCGGGTTCGGGCAACGCTGCCGCGAACAAGAAGCTGGTGCTGATTCCCGGCATCACGGCGGAACCGTTCTACATCTCGATGCAGTGCGGCTTCGAGGAGGCGGCCAAGGCGGCCGGCTACGAGACCGACACGCAGGCCCCCTCCAAGTTCGACGCGGCCCAGCAAACCCCGATCGTCACTGGTGTCCTGGCCTCGAAGCCCGCGGCGGTGCTCATCGCGCCGACCGACGACAAGGCCATGGCCGGCCCGATGAAGCAGCTCAAGGACGCGGGCATCAAGGTCGTCGAGGTCGACACCAAGCTGCAGGACACCTCGATCGCCTCGTCCACCATCTCGTCCAACAACGAGCAGGGCGGCAAGCTCGCCGCCGAGACGATCAACAAGCTCACCGCCGGCAAGACCGGCTCGGTGCTGGTGCTCAACACCAAGGCCGGCACGTCCACGACCGACGCCCGCGCCAAGGGCTTCGAGGACGAGATCAAGAAGTACCCGAACCTCAAGTACGTCGGGCAGCAGTACACCGACAACGAGGCCGCCACCGCGGCGTCGAAGGTGACCGCGACGCTGGCCGCGAACCCCGACCTGATCGGTGTGTTCGCCACCAACCTGAACTCCGGCGAGGGTGCGGCGACCGGTCTGCGCAACGCCGGCAAGACCGGTGCGGTGAACCTGGTCGGCTTCGACGCCTCGCCCAAGCAGGTGGAGGACCTGAAGGCGGGCTTCGTGCAGGCCCTGATCGCCCAGGACCCCGGCACGATCGGCAAGCAGGGTGTCGAGCAGGCCGTGGCCGCGATCGACGGCAAGGCGAACAAGCGGAACATCGAGACCGACCTGGTCGCCATCACCAAGGACGACGCGGAGAAGAACTCGAAGTACTTCTACAAGAAGGCCTGCTGATCTCACGAGCAACCGCAGCAGGGCCGTCCCGTGCGAGGGGCGGCCCTGCTGCGCTGTATGACGAACGTCATCAGGGTTTGGCCGGGTCGGCGTAAGACCCAAGTTGTAGGCGGTCGCCATCCTTAGGCCGATGCTCGGGCACCCCTCGACGCGATGAGCTGGTAGCTCATCGGAGGGGGAACCGAATGCACCGCAAGAAGATCGCGGCGGCACTAGTCGCCGTCACCGCCACCTCGCTACTCATCGCACCACAGGCGCAAGCAGCCACCCAGACCATCAACTGGCAGAAGTGCTTCGACACACCGCCTCCCGGCTTCCCACCGGGCTCGGAACGGTTGGAGTGCGGCCAGTTCACCGCGCCGATGGACTGGAACAACCCCGGCAACGGCAAGACCATCACGATCGCGGTCAGCCGGCTCAAGCCGACGACCGGCACGGCGAAGACCACGGTCTTCACCAACCCCGGCGGACCGGGCGGGGAAGGGCGCACGCTGCCCCTGGTCTACCTCGACCGCCCGAAGCTCAGCGAGAACGCCGAGATCATCGGCATCGACCCGCGCGGCACCGGCGCGAGCAGCAACGTCACCTGCGGCTTGTACCAGGCGTTCGGCGCGACGGACCCGCGTGACCGCAGCAAGGCCAACCTCGACCTGATCTACGGCGGCATGGAGCTGCAGGCCAAGTTCTGCCAGACCAAGTCCGGCGAGCTCGGCCGCCACGTCACCACCGAGCAGACGGTGAAGGACCTCGACCTGCTCCGGCAGATCCTCGGCAAGAAGAGGGTCAGCTGGCTCGGCTACTCCGGTGGCAGCTGGATGGGCGCCTACTACGCCACGTACTTCCCGAAGACGGTCGACCGGATCGTGCTCGACTCCAACGCCGAGTTCACCGGCCCGTGGCAGGCCGTGTTCGACGACTGGGGCATGGGCTTCGAACGCCGGTTCCGCGTCGACTTCCTGCCGTGGGTGGCGAAGTACGACCACGTCTACCACCTCGGCAAGACCGGCGAGGAGGTCCGCCAGGTCTACGAGCGGACCCGCGCGAAGCTGGCCGAGCAGCCCGTCACGCTGCTGGAGGGCACCTACTACCCGGTCACGCTGGACTTCGTGCTGCGCGGCTCCATCTACGTCAAGGAAGGGTTCGACGGCGCCGCCCAGACGCTCGCCCGGCTGGCCGGTGTCGCACCCGCACAGCTCGCGGCGCAGGCGAGCTACCCGGACGCCGGTTTCGGCACGCTGCACGCGATCCTGTGCAACGACACGCCGTTCCAGGGCGGCCGGAAGTACCTGGAGCGCGACGCGGTGCGGGACGGCGCGAAGTGGCCGCTGTTCGGCTACTACCAGCTCATGGGCACGTGCGCGTACTGGGACCGGCCGAACGTGCAGCTCGAGCAGCCCACCGGAATCGGCGTCGCACCGACGTTGATGGTGCAGTCGGTGCGCGACCCGGCCACGCCGCTCGAGGGCGCGCAGAAAGCGCACCGGAACTTCAAGAACTCCGTCCTGCTCACCGTCGAGGACGAAGGTGACCACGGCATCTACGGGTGGAACAACAAGTGCGTGAACGACATCGTCGAGCGCTACCTCGTCGACGGCGTGCCACCCGCGAAAGACCTGTCGTGCCCGGGAGTTCCGCTGCCCGAGCCCGGCGGCACGACGGGCAACGCGCTCGTGCAGGCGCGGCAGCTCGCCACCCAGCTCGGTTGGTAGAGGAGGGGAAACCGATGCAACGCAAGAAGATCGCGGCGGCGTTGGCCGTCGTCACGGCAAGCTCACTGCTCATCGCGGCACCTGCGCAGGCCGACACCGGCCTGGCTCGCCAGGAGATCAAGTGGCAGCGGTGTTTCGACCCGGTACCGCCCGGCTTCCCGCCCGGCGCGGAACGTCTTGAGTGCGGTCAGTTCACCGCGCCCATGGACTGGCACAACCCGCGCAACGGCAAGACGATCACGATCGCGGTCAGCCGGCTCAAGCCGACGACCGGCACGGCGAAGACCACCGTGTTCACGAACCCCGGCGGACCCGGCGGCGCGGGCCGCACGATGCCGCTCATCTACCTGGACCGCCCGAAGCTCAGCGAGAACGCCGAAATCATCGGCATCGACGTCCGCGGCACCGGTGCCAGCAGCAACGTGACGTGCGGCCTGTACGACACGCTGGGCTCGACGGACCCGCGTGACCGCAGCAAGACCAACCTCGACCTCATCTACGGCGGCATGGAACTGCAGGCCAAGTTCTGTCAGACCAAGTCCGGCGAGCTCGGCCGCCACATCACCACCGAGCAGACCGTCCGCGACCTCGACCTGCTCCGGCAGGTCCTGGGCCGCAAGAAGGTCGACTGGCTCGGCTACTCCGGCGGCAGCTGGATGGGCGCCTACTACGCCACGTACTTCCCGAAGACGCTCGACAAGATCGTGCTCGACTCCAACACCCAGTTCACCGGGCCGTGGCAGGAGGTGTTCGGCGACTTCGGCATGGGCGTCGAGCGGCGGTTCCGCGTCGACTTCCTGCCGTGGGTGGCCAAGTACGACCACATCTACCACCTCGGCAAGACCGGCGAAGAGGTGCGGCAGACCTACGAACGGACCCGCGCGAAGCTCGCGGAGCAGCCCGTCACGCTGCCGGACGGCACCTACTACCCGGTCTCGCTGGACTTCGTGCTGTTCCAGGGGCAGTACAGCAAGTACGCCTTCGAGACCACCGCACAGAAGTTCGCCGAGCTGGCGGGCGCGGTGCCCGCGCAGCTGAAGGCACAGGCGAGCTACCCCGACGCCCTGCTCGGCACGCGTTACGGGATCCTGTGCAACGACACCCCGTTCCGCGGTGGCCGCGAGTTCCTGGAGCGCGACGCCGCCAGGGACGGGGCCAAGTGGCCGTTGCTGGGCTACTACCAGATCATGGGTCCCTGCGCGTACTGGGACCGGCCGAACGTCAACCTCAAGCGCCCCACCGGAATCGGCGTCGCACCGACGTTGATGGTGCAGTCCGTGCGCGACGCTGCGACACCGATCGAGGGCGCACGCAAGGCGCACGCCGGGTTCGCCGGCTCCCGGATGCTGACCGTGCAGGACGAGGGTGACCACGGCATCTACGGGTTCGACAACAAGTGCGTGAACGACATCGTCGAGCGCTACCTCGTCGACCGCGTCACGCCCGCCGGTGACCTGTCCTGTCCCGGCGTGCCGCTGCCCGAACCCGGTCAGCAGCAGGCCGGTGTGCTGGAGCAGGCTCGCGAGCTGGCGGTTCAGCTCGGCTGGTGAACCTCCAGCACCACCTCGGACAAGGTGGTGTACCAGGGACTCTCGGTGAACCGGGGGCCGGTTTCCTCGCCCAGGTAGAGGTCGAGGTGCCGGTCTCCGCCGAGCCCCGGCGTGAACTCGTCGCGGATCTCCCAAGACGAGGACACGAGCTTCTGGCACACAGCCCCGTCGACGGGCGTCTGTCCACACGAGACGAGCTTGATCCGTGCTCCCCGTCTGAGCCCGTCGGCAGCCGCGGAGACGAAGGGCTGCAAGGGCTTGCCGAACGCGTCACGCGGCGCGGAGTCGAGCCAGTAGCCCTTGTCGTGGGACCAGTTGAGGTACCGGCCGGAGGTGGTCCGGCCGGTACCTTCGTCCTCGACCGCCTCGGCGAACGACTGCGGGAACGTGCCGAGCAGGTCGTTTCCGTTCTCGCAGTCGATGACCGGACAGCCTCGGACAGGCACCGAGGGTCCACTGTGGAACGACTCGACCGCCGTGTAGTAGACGGTGACCTGCCATCCGTCCGTCGAACTGGAAGCGGACGGACCGGCAGCACACCCGGCCAGGACCAGCACCGCCCACCACCAGCGCACCGAACCTCCAGTCACCCCGCCATCACGGTGCCGACGGAGACGAACGTGTAGCCCGCGTTCTTCAACCCCTGCACGGTCTGCTGCAGGTACCCGGTACCGAGGTACGGGTGGTAGAAGAAGCTCGCGACCCCATCATCGACCACCTTGAGCTGTTGCGCCGTCCTGACCAGGTCGACCGGCAGGCGAGCCGGGTGGTTGTTGAACGGCTCGGGCTCGACGTTGCCCACCGCCTCGGGCGCCACGACGGAGCCGTAGACGTCGCGGACCAGGTACGGGAAGTACTGGCCGTAGATCTTGTCGTACTGCGGCGTGCCGGTGCCGCACGCGCCACCGGGGCAGTACCCGCCGAAGTACAGGCCGCGGTCGTAGCGCTTGCCGAAGTTCTGCTGGATGACCTGGTAGTCCACGGCCGACGCGGCGTAGTGCGGCGGCTCGAAGATGGTCGGCCTGGCGAAACCGGCCTGCGCGAACGTCGTCGTCGACGAGTTGATCCGGCCCTGCATCCACTCGGCCGAGTCACCGGGCACCGGGCCGTCGTAGATCACGCTGTCGTTCTCGTTGACGTGGGCCGTGTAGAACTCGAAGTCGTTGCCGCTGCGGCCGTCGTACGGGTTGACCAGGTTCCCGAACTGGTGCGTGTAGCCGTGCATCAGGATCGTGCCGCCGCGGTTCTGCATGTACCGCAACGCGTTGACGACCTGCGGCCGCTCCGCCAGGTTCGCGAACTCCGCCACCCCGTTGTTGTCGGCGCCCAACGGGTTGGCGTAGCGCGGATAGGCCGCGATGCTGAACGGGATGCGTTGCGAGAACAGGTAGTCCGCGATCGCGCGCAGCTCGTTCGGGTCGGCGTCGGGGCCGACGTCCTCGATCCGCACCAGCGCCCGCTTGCGGTCGGCCATCGCCGGGTTCGAGACCTTGCTGATCAGGTCGGCGGCGGCCAGGTAGCGGTCGCCGTGGTCGACGTAGCTGAACGGGATCTCGCCGATGTAGGTCAGGTTCCTGGCCTTGGTCGCCCAGTTGATCGGACCGACGGCGGACCCGGTCGCGATCGCCGGTGCCGACGCGATCGCCGGATCGGTGATCGAGGTGATCATCAGACCGGACGCGGTCGCGAGCGAGTTGCGGCCGAGGTCGGTGTTCTCGTACCGGACGGTGGTCGCGGCACCCGTGTCGTACTGCACCCAGTTCCAGCCGTAGGTCGCGGCGAAGTTCGGCGCACGAGCGGTGAGCTGCCAGATGTTGTGCGCCATCCACAGCACCGGCTTGGTGGTCGCCAGCACGTCGTCCAGGAACGCCACCGGGATCGGCTCGTCGTAGGTCGAGCCGATGTAGATCACGCCGGTGTAGCCGGCGAGCTCACCCGCGGTGTACGAGCCGACCGGGTGCATGACGTACGGGCTGCCGTGCGAGACGAGGTTGCCCGTCTGCACCGCGTACGCCTCGCCGAGCCACGCCCACGGACCGGTGTTGTCGTAGAGCACCAACGTCTTCTGCGTCGACCGCGCGCCCGGTGCGCCGCCGCCGTTCGTGCCGGCCGCTGCGGCCTGGGTGGCGGCCCCGAGCACGGTCGAGATCACGCCGGGCTGCGTCGTGCGCTTGCGAATGCGAGGGCTGGTGGTCGACGGCGTGGTGTCCGGCGTCGGAGGTGCCGGCAGCACGCTGTCGACGATCTCGCCGAGCTTGAGGCCGAGCGAGAGATCCGCCTGCGCGGGCGCGGGAACCATCGAGACCGCGAGGGCAACTCCCACGGCCGCCTTGAGAAGTCCGGCCTTCATGCCACCTCCACCTCTCCGGACGTGCGCAGAGTCGCGCTGCCCGCGTAAGGAGCGAACTCAACGGGTCGTTGCTGCTGCAGGCCCAGCAGCCAGGCCAATGCCTGTTCGGTGCGCACGGAGGCAAGCCCGTCGCCGAACGGGTTGCCCTCGGCGGTCATCGCCTCGCGCGCGGAGGGGTTGTCGAGCAACCGGAGGGTGAGCGCGGTGATCCGCTCGCGGTCGGTGCCCACGAGCACGGCGCAGCCCGCGTTGACGGCCTCCATCCGCTCGGTCACATCCCGCAGCACCAGCGCCGGAACGCCGAACGACGGCGCCTCCTCCTGGATGCCGCCCGAGTCGGACAGCACCAGCGTGCACTGCGCGAGCAGCCGGGCCATCTGCGCGTACGGCAGCGGGTCGGTGACCGTGACGCGCCCGATCCCGCCCAGCACCTGCAGAACCTGGTGCCGCACAGCCGGGTTCGGGTGCGCGGGCAGCACGATCTCGACGTCGGGGCGGGCGGCCACGACGTCGGCGACCGCGTGCAGCACGCGGTCGAGCGGTTCACCCCACGACTCGCGGCGGTGCGTGGTGACCAGCACGAGCCGCGACTGTCCTGCGTGGACTCTCGCCTCGACCTCCTGCAGCCGCAGGTCCCCGTAGGGCGCACGCCTGGCGGCGACGTCGAGCACGGCGTCCACCACGGTGTTGCCGATCGTCAGGACGTTGTTGCCCTGCAACGACTCCGCCGCGAGGTGGGCGGTGGCGGCCGCGGTCGGCGCGAGGTGCAGCGACGCGAGCTGGCCGACCATCTTGCGGTTGCCCTCCTCGGGGAACGGCGAGGTCAGGTCGTACGAGCGCAGCCCGGCCTCCAGGTGCGCGACCGGGATCCGGTGCCAGAACGCGGCGAGCGCGCCGGCGAGCGTCGTCGTCGTGTCGCCCTGGACGAGCACCGCGGCCGGCGAGCGTTCCGCGTAGAGCCGGTCGAGTTCCTCGATCAGCTGGCTGGTCAGCTCGGCCTGACCGCCCGTGGCGCGGTTCAGCTCGAGCCGGACGTCCGACGCGAAGCCGAACGACTCCAGGGCCTGGTCGACCATCTCCGGGTGCTGCCCGGAGTTCACCAGCACGGGCCGGATGCGTCCGCCCGCGAACATCGCGGCGGCGACCGGTGCCAGCTTCACCGCCTCCGGACGAGTTCCCGCCACGAGAAAGACCTCGGGTACTTCTCCCCGATCGAACTGCCGTGGGCCGGGCACCAGGGCACTTGGTCCCATCTTTTACCTCTCCGGACAGCGACTCGGTCATCGGCTCGAGCATCGCTGACAATCATTTGACAACCGCTCCGCGCGGGTACCGCCATTTCGGTGATTAGCTTGACGAACTTCGTGTGTGAAGCTCCATTCGTCCCCGATATGGCCGGTTGACGCTCCGGCCCACCAGCCCTAGTCTCGCCCTCGAACACCAGCTCCTGGCCTTGCTGTCTGGTATCTCGGACCTGCTCGGTGCATCGTTACCGGAGCGAGAATGACTCAACTTCACATCCGGTTCGCTGTTGTTGAGAGCGCAACCGCTTTTGTAGACAGGTTTGTGTCATGAGGGACGCGACACAATTCGCGACGTTCATGCTCGTCTTGCTCGTGTTTTGGCCCAGTTACAACCTGGTGCTCGCGCTGTTCGTCTGGTGGCGACCGAAACCGGGTGGACCGGACGTTCCTTCGCGGCATCCGCTGCAGTACTGGATCATCATTCCCGCGCTGAACGAAGAACGCGTTGTGGCTAACACCGTGCGTTCAGCGCTGGCGTTGGACGGCGCACGCACGCCGGTCCAAGTCGTCGTCGTGGACGACGGCTCGGACGACCGCACGCCGTACGTGCTGGCCGAGATCGACGACCACCGCCTGCACGTGCTGCGGCGGAACCTCCCCGATGCCCGGAAGGGCAAAGGTGAGGCGCTGAACCACGCCTACCGGTACATCCGCGGCATCGCCGAGACCGACGGCACGGTGCACCGCACGATCGTCGGCGTGATCGACGGTGACGGACGCGGTGAGCCCGGCATGCTGACCGAGATCACGACGTACTTCGGACGGCGCGACGTGGGCGCCGTGCAGTGCCGCGTCCGCATCCACAACCGCACCAACCTGCTGGCGTTCCTGCAGGACCTGGAGTTCAGCTGCGTCGTGGACGCCGCGCAGTCGTTGCGGGACGTCGTCGGCACGGTCGGCCTCGGCGGCAACGGCCAGTTCGTGCGGCTCGCGGCGCTGATGGACCTCGGCGACGCGCCGTGGTCCGCCTGCCTGGTCGAGGACCTGGAACTGGGCCTGCGCGTGCACCTCAAGGGCCGGCGGATCCGGTACGCCACGCACGCGACGATCACCCAGCAGGGCCTGGTCGACGTGCACCGCCTGCTGCGTCAGCGCACCCGCTGGGGCCAGGGCAACCTGCAGTGCCTCGGGTACGTGCCGAAGCTGGTGAGGGCCAAGAACGTGGGATCGGTGGCACTGCTGGAGTTCCTGCAGTACCTGCTGACGCCGTGGCTGGTCGCGCCGATGACGTTGCTCATCACCGCGTTGGTGGGCGTCAACTTCTACGCACAGGTCAGCGGCCAGAACATCGGCGGTATCACCGCGAGCGGCTCAAACAGCTTGCTGGCGCTGGGAATCTGGCTGGTGGCACTGGTGCTGCCCGGCCTGATCTGGGGCGTGGTGCACCGGCTCCGGCACGGCGACGAGCCGTTGTGGCGGTGCCTGCTCGTGGGTCTGGCCTACCCAGCTTTCCTGATCCTGGGCTCGATCTCCACGTTGCGCGCGCTGTACCGGCACGTCGCGGGACGCAACTCGTGGGCGAAGACGGAACGGTTGGTGGAGAAGGAAGTTCCGGTCGCAAAACCGGTGCCGAAAGCCGCTTAGAACGCGCCGGGGTGGGTGCGTCTGCGTCGGGCCGCGTAGACCCCCGCCTCGGTTCTGCGGTCGAAGCCGAGCTTGTGCAGCAGCGACGACACGTAGTTCTTCACGGTCTTCTCGGCGAGGAACAGCCGGTTGGCGATCTGCCGGTTCGTCATGCCCTCGGCGATGAGGTCGAGGATCCGGCGTTCCTGCGGGCTCAGCGCGGCATACCGCGGATCTTCCTCCGGCCCGCCTCTGAGTCGTTGCAGCACGGTCGCCGTGACACCGGCGTGCAGCAGCGAACCGCCGGTCGCGAGCGTGCGGACCGCGGCCACGAGATCGTTGCCGCTGACCTCTTTCAGCATGTACCCGGACGCGCCGGCCATGATCGCGCCGAACAACGCCTCGTCGTCCGAATAGGACGTGAGCATCAGGCACGCCGGCGCCGGTTGCACGAGACTTCTGATCTCGCGGCACACCGTGACGCCGTCGCCGTCGGGCAACCGGACGTCGATGATCGCCACGTCGGGTTTGAGCCTGGGGGCCAACGTGATCGCGGCGGCGGCGCTGTCCGCCTGCCCCACCACGTTGACGTCGTCGGCCTGCGCGAGCAACTGCACCAGCCCGCGCCGCACGATCTCGTGGTCGTCCACCAACAGCACTGCTATCGCCATCTCGCCTCCTGCAGCACCAATGGCGCGAACCACGTGATGCTCACGCCCGCACCGGGGATGGAGTCCACCGCACAGTCACCGTGATGGCGCCGCGCCCGAGCCGCCATGTTCGCGAGTCCCCCGGCGTGGTGTGGCACGCCGCAGGAATCGTCAGTCAACGGCAAGCCGCGCCCGTCGTCCTTCACGGTGAGCTCCAAGCGGGTCATCGTGCGGTTGACGCTCACGGCGACAGCCACGTGCCGCGCTCTCGCGTGGCGCACAACGTTCGTGAGCGCCTCTCGCAGCGTGGCCAGCAGATCGGGCCTGAGTTTGTCCGGCACCACGGTGTCGAGTGGCCCCTCCAGTGACACGTCCGGCTCGAACCCCAGCAACCGCGCCGACTCGTGCACCGCGTTGAGCAACTGGCCGCGCAGGCTCGTGCTCCCGGACGGTGGTTCCTGCAAGGAGAAGATGGTTCGGCGGATCTCGCGGATCGTGTGGTCGACCTCCTCCACGAACCCGCTGATCCGTTCGGTGAGCTCGACGTTCGACCCGGTCAGGCCCTGCAGGCCCAGCCCGAGCCCGAACAGCCGCTGGATGACCAGGTCGTGCAGGTCCCTGGCGATCCGGTCGCGGTCCTCCAGCACCGCGAGTCGTTCGGTGTCGCCCCGCGCCCGCGTGAACTCGAGTACGAGCGCTGCCTGGGCGGCGAAGGCCTCGATCAGGTCGAGGTCGTCGAACTGCGGCTCGGTCCTGCGCCTGGCGAGGATCAGCACGCCGGTCCTGCGGTCGCCCACGGTCAGCGGCACGACCGCGCACGGCCCCGGGACCGTCGGGACCCTGCCTTCCTCGTGGCACTCCGCCTGGCCGGACTCGTAGACGCGGTAGCTGACCGTGCCGTCCTTGGGGACCCGCATGCCTTCGGCGTCGTAGGTGCCGCCGTCGGTCACCTCGATCACCAGGTCGCCGTTGTGGTCCGGCAGGGCCAGCGCGGCGAAGTGGGCCTTCGCGGTCTGCCTGGCCGTGGCGGCCACCAGGTAGAGGGCGTCTCTGCCGTTGGTGCCGGTCAGGAGGTCAGCGGTCACGTCGGCCGCGGCCCTCAGCCAGACCTCGCGCTTGCGGGTCCGCTCGTAGCGGTCGAGGTGGCCGATGGCCGAGCCCGCCGCCGTGGCCAGTGCCGTCAGGACGTCCCGATCCTGGTCGGTGAACTCCGCCTTCCCGGACAGGAAGAGGTTGCCGAACGTCTCGTCGTGCACCTTGATCTGGGCGCCCAGGAAGTCCGCTACGCCGATCGAGCGCGGGTCACCGCTCGTGATGTGGGGCTGGCCGTCGGTGTGCTCCAGCAGCTCGCGGTGACCGTCGATCACGGCGAGGGCTCCGTACGGGGCCTCGATCAGCTCGCAGGCGGACTCCACGACGTGGCGGAGCAGCTCGGGAAGGGTGTCGTCGTCGGCGAACGACAGCACAACATCCAGCACGCGCTGTTCTGTGCTCATGTTGCCGCCCACGGCTTCACCCCTTGGGGGGAGAGAAGTGACACCGTACGAACCGACTGAGGGTAACTCCTCTGCGTAGTCAAAGGGGAGCCCATCACCGCAAACGGTGAGAACCGGAACTACTCAGAGTAGACCGTCAAGTTCACGCCTGGGCCTCGCGAGAGCCTGAGGGGCACGCGGAGCGCCCGCGTGCCCGTAAATGTCACCCGTTAGTGGAGGCCTACCGTGAAGCCCTCGTCGATGACGCCGCGGTAGATCTGCGGCGCGAACGTGCGCAGGCCGTGGTCGAGCGGGCCGATGAAGCCCGCCGAGTCGCCCAGCGGGAGGCGGTAGCCGTTCTGGACGCGGTGGAACTCCCACAAGGGTTCCATCGTGGGGTGTGCTGGGCGGAACCGTTGTGGGTCGCGCGGGTGCAGGTCGACCCGCACCAGAGTGCGCCTGACCAGGGCGTCTGCCAGCTGGACCGCGCGTTCCTGGGTGCGCGAGATCGAGATGGCGCCCAGCTCCTGCCAGGCGACCGCCCACGGCATGCCCTGCGGGTCGTCGAGGCGGATGCCCTGCGGTTCGATGATCAGCTTGCGCGGGCGGGAGATGGTCTTCCACTTCACGACGGCCATCACGCCGATGCCGGTGAAGGCGATGCCGATGACGGCCGCGATGCTCCCGCCGACCGGTTCGCCGTCCACGAACGCCGACACAGCGCCGACCAGGGCGAGGATGCCCAGTGCGCCGGCGACCGAGCCACCGATGAGCACCTTGCGGGTGTCGCTCTTGCCGAGGTCGACGACGACAGGTGGCGGCGGTCCCCAAGCGGTCATGACCGCAGGTTACCGCTGATCAACTGCTCCGCCGCGGCGAACGGGTCCAGCTCACCGGACACCACGCGCTTGGCCAGCTGGTCCACCGGGCCGAACCGCGTGCGCATCCGTTCCACCGCGATCGCCTCGATCTCGGCGCCCGCGCGACGCAGCCGTCGTTCTTCCAACTCGCCGTGCGAGGCCATCCACTCGTGGTGCTCGGCGATCGCCTCGACCACGCGGTCCAGGCCCTCCATGCGCGCGGCCACGGTTTTCACCACCGGCGGGCGCCACAGCGGCCCCTCCCGTTCGCGCCGGCCGAGCGAGATCATGTACTTGAGGTCGCGGGCGGTCTGGTCCGCGCCGTCGCGGTCTGCCTTGTTGACCACGAAGACGTCCGCGATCTCCAGGATGCCCGCCTTGGCCGCCTGGATGCCGTCGCCCATGCCGGGCGCGAGCAGCACCAGGGTCGTGTCGGCGAGCGCCACGATCTCGACCTCGGACTGACCGACGCCGACGGTTTCCACCAGGATCACGTCGAAACCCGCCGCGTCGAGCACGCGCAACGCCTGCGGAGTGGCCCAGGACAGGCCGCCGAGGTGTCCGCGCGTGGCCATCGAGCGGATGAACACGCCGGAGTCGGTCGCGTGGTCGCCCATCCGCACGCGGTCACCCAGCAGCGCGCCGCCGGAGAACGGGCTGGACGGGTCGACGGCGATCACCGCGACCCGCTTGCCCTGTTCCCGGAACGCTTTGACCAGCGCGTTGGTGGAGGTCGACTTGCCGACGCCGGGAGCGCCGGTGATGCCGACGACCTGGGCGCTCCCCGTGTGCGGTGCAAGGGCCGCGGCCACCTCGGGCAACGCGGTGCTCCCCTGCTCCACCAGGGAGATCAGCCTGGCGACCGCGCGCGGTTCGCCGTCACGCGCGCGGTCGACCAGTCCTGCTACATCAACAGCCACGCCAAGACACTAGGCCTTGGCAGGCACGCGGATGATCAGAGCGTCGCCCTGACCACCACCACCGCACAGCGCCGCGGCACCCACGCCGCCACCACGCCGCTGCAGCTCCAGAGCGAGGTGCAGGGCGATGCGGGCGCCGGACATGCCGATCGGGTGGCCGAGCGCGATGGCGCCGCCGTTGACGTTGACCTTGTCCTCGGAAATGCCGAGCTGCTTGGTCGACACGATGCCGACCGCCGCGAACGCCTCGTTGATCTCGATCAGGTCGAGGTCGGCGGGCTCGATGCCCTCCTTGGCGCAGGCGGCCTTGATGGCGTTGGACGGCTGCTCGTGCAGCGAGGCGTCGGGGCCGGCGACGACGCCGTGCGCGCCGATCTCCGCGATCCACTCGAGGCCCAGCTCCTCGGCCTTGGCCTTGCTCATCACGACGACCGCCGCGGCACCGTCGGAGATCTGCGAGGCCGAGCCCGCGGTGATGGTGCCGTCCGCGGCGAACGCCGGGCGCAGCTTGCCGAGCGACTCGGCGGTCGTGTCCGCGCGCACGCCCTCGTCCGTGCTGAACAGGATCGGGTCGCCCTTGCGCTGCGGGATCGCGACCGGCGCGATCTCCTCGGCGAAGACGCCGTTCTCCGCGGCCTTCGCGGCGAGCTGGTGCGAACGCGCGGAGAACGCGTCCTGCTCCTCGCGGGTGACGCCGTAGCGGCCGTTGTACTTCTCGGTCGACGAGCCCATCGCGACCTGGTCGAACGCGCAGAACAGGCCGTCGTGCGCCATGTGGTCCTGCAGCGTCACGTCGCCGTACTTGAACCCGCTGCGCGACTTCGGCAGCAGGTGCGGCGCCTGCGTCATCGACTCCTGGCCACCGGCCACGACGACGTCGAACTCACCGGCGCGGATGAGCTGGTCGGCCAGCGCGATCGCGTCGATGCCGGACAGGCACACCTTGTTGATGGTCAGCGCGGGCACGCTCATCGGAATGCCCGCGGCGGCCGCGGCCTGACGGGCGGGAATCTGGCCCGCGCCGGCGGTGAGCACCTGACCCATGATCACGTACTGCACCTGCTCGGGAGCGACCCCCGCGCGTTCCAGTGCCGCCTTGATCGCGACGCCACCGAGCTGGGCGCCGGAGAAATCCTTGAGCGATCCGAGCAGTCGCCCCATCGGGGTGCGCGCCCCGGCGACGATGACGGAACCGGACACAGCTGCCTCCATGGAAGAGCGAACGGTCGTTAACTAGGCACCATACCTGCGGCTACTGGGCGGTAATCGTGTGAGACCCCGCACAGGGGCACCTGCACCGATCAGGTAGTTACCCTCCCCGCTATGAACGCAGACATCGCTCGATTCGTGACCGCGGTCGACCACGTGGGCATCGCGGTGCCCGACCTCGACGTCGCCATCGCGTTCTACCGCGACAACTTCGGGCTCGAAGTGGCCCACGAAGAGGTGAACGAGGAGCAGGGTGTGCGCGAGGCGATGCTGCACGCGCCCGGCGACCACGACGGCACCGCCATCCAGCTGCTGGCGCCGCTCAACGAGGACTCGACGATCGCCAAGTTCATCGGCCGCTCCGGCCCCGGCCTGCAGCAGCTCGCCTACCGGGTGTCCGATGTGGACGTCGCGGCGGACGCGCTGCGGAGCAAGGGCCTGCGGCTGCTCTACGACCAGGCGAAGCGCGGCACGTCGAACAGCCGCGTCAACTTCGTGCACCCGAAGGACGCCGGCGGCGTGCTCATCGAGCTGGTCGAGCCTGCTGGACCAGCGCACTAGCCACGAACGTCAGCTCCCGATCGATCGGGTCCTCCTCGTCGCTGTGCCGTGCCACCGAATGCCGGTAGCTCACGGCCAGCGCGAGGAGTGCCGCGGCCGCCTCGACGTCCTTGATCGCCACCGCCGCCCCGCCCGCGGCGAGGATGACCTGTTTGATCTGCGCCGCAACGTTGTCGTAGCGCGCCTGCATGGCGTCGCGGACAGCAGAATGCGTATCCGCTTCACGCCACAGCAGGTGCGACAACAGCGGTGAGGCGTTCAAGCGCGCGTCAAGCGCGGCGACGAGCCTTCGCAACGACTCGGCGATGTCCCCGACCACGACCACCCTGCGGTGGTCGACCGTGCTGTCCGGCAGCCGCGCGACCAATGCGGCCAGCAGGTCCTTCTTGCGGTTGAAGTAGTAGTGCACCAGGCCCTTGGGCACGCCGGCGCGTTCGGCGATGCGCGAGGTCGGGGTGGCGTCGAAGCCGGAGTCGGCGAACAGCTCCTCGGCCGCGGCCAGGATGCGCTCCTTGGCCGAATCCTCCACGCGTTCCTCCACGGGTGTGTGGGCCCAAGAAGGTTCTTGGGCCCACAGGTTTGCTGAGTGATCAGTGCGGTTGCGCCGCAGCCGAGTGTGCGGCATTCGCGGCGGGCATGGCGAGCGCCCCCGCGGCCACGGTGAGCACGCCACCGACCCAGGAGACCCACGAGGCCGCCATCATGTCGGTGTAGCTCATCACCCACGGCGAGATGAACAGCAGAGCTCCGAGCACCATCTGCACGTACTCCCCGTAGATCATCGCGGGCATGGCGAGGTCGACGAGTCCGTCGATCGCGATGAGCGCGCCAAGCACGATCAGCGTCCACATGGCCGCGTTCGAGGTGTCCACGACGATCGGGGAGAGCAGCACCAGCACGCCGATAGCCACCTCGGCCCAGTCCTGCCACCTGGTCCACGCCTTGGTCATCTCCACCACCTCCTCCTTCTCGGACACTCTCGATGCTCCTCCTTGGTTGGCCGCCCGGTCAACTCTTCCGAGTGGAATCCCTCACAAGCAGGATTCTGAATCGGTTACTACTGAGTAACCTCCGGCAACCTGCGACTATCCCTCACTTGGGAAGGAATGCCGCCGTGCAGAAGATCCTTGACGCGATTCTGGCCGACGAGCTGGACGCGATCGGTTCCTTGGACGTTCCGGAGAGCTATCGGGGCGTGACCGTGCACGCGGACGAGGCCGACATGTTCTCGGGCCTCGAGACGCGGGACAAGGACCCGCGCAAGTCGCTGCACGTCGACGAGGTCGCCACGCCGGAGCTCGGGCCGGGCGAGGCTCTGGTCGCCGTGATGGCCTCCGCGATCAACTACAACACCGTGTGGACCTCGATCTTCGAGCCGGTGTCCACGTTCGGCTTCCTGAAGAAGCTGGGCGGCCGCCACAACCTGCCGTACCACGTCGTGGGCTCGGACCTGGCCGGCGTCGTCGTGCGCACTGGTCCCGGTGTCACGGCGTGGAAGCCGGGTGACCGCGTTGTGGCGCACTGTCTGGACGTGCCGCTGGAGGCGCCGGACGGGCACAACGACACGATGCTCGACCCGCAGCAGCGGATCTGGGGCTTCGAGACGAACTTCGGTGGTCTCGCCGACCTCGCGCTGGTGAAGTCGAACCAGCTGATGCCGATGCCCAAGCACCTCACGTGGGAGGAAGCGGCGTCGCCCGGTCTCGTCAACTCCACCGCGTACCGCCAGCTGGTGTCGACCAACGGCGCCAACATGAAGCAGGGCGACACGGTCCTGATCTGGGGCGCGTCCGGTGGTCTCGGCTCGTACGCCACGCAGTTCGCGCTGAACGGTGGCGCGACGCCGATCTGCGTCGTCTCCTCGCCGGAGAAGGCGGAGATCGTCCGCTCGATGGGTGCCGAGCTGATCATCGACAGGTCCGCGGAGGGCTACAAGTTCTGGAAGAACGAGCACGAGCAGGACCCGCGCGAGTGGAAGCGGTTCGGCGCGAAGATCCGCGAGCTCACCGGTGGCGAGGACCCGGACATCGTGTTCGAGCACCCCGGCCGTGAGACGTTCGGCGCCTCGGTCTTCGTGACGCGCAAGGGCGGCAAGATCGTGACGTGTGCGTCTACCTCCGGATACATGCACCAGTACGACAACCGCTACCTGTGGATGAACCTGAAGTCGATCATCTCCTCGCACTTCGCGAACTACCGCGAGGCGTGGGAGGCGAACCGCTTGATCGCCAAGGGAAAGATCCACCCGACAGTGTCCAAGGTGTACTCATTGGACGAAACGGGCCAGGCTGCTTTCGACGTGCACCGCAACGCGCACCAGGGCAAGGTCGGTGTGCTGTGCCTTGCTCCGGAAGAGGGTCTGGGTGTTCTCGATCACGAGATGCGCGCGAAGCACCTCACGGCCATCAACCGATTCCGGGGTGTGTGACCTTCTGGGGTTACCCGAACGGGTAGCGTGAGGGGCATGGGCCTCGCCGACGACCGTGACCTCGTCCCACTGGGATCCGGCTTCGACATCGTCAAGCGCGGTTACGACCGCGCCCAGGTCGAGGATCATCTCGAACGCCTCGACTCGGACCTGCGGCTGCTGGCCGCGGACCGCGATGCCGCCGTGTCCCAGACGTCCGACCTGGCGCGCCAGCTGGAAGCCGCGCGCTCGGAGATGACCGAGCTGCGCAGCCAGGTCGAGCGCCTGTCACTGCCGCCGACGACGCTGGAGGGGCTCTCCGAGCGCCTCCAGCGCATGCTGCGGCTGGCCCAGGACGAGGCCAACGAGATCAGGGCCCGTGCCGAAGCGGAGGGCGGGCACATCCGCGCCAAGGCGGAAGCCGACGCGGGTGTGCTCCGCCAGCGCTACGAGAAGCTGATCGCCGAGCTCGACGAGCGCCGCGCGGCCATGGAGGCCGAGCACAAGGGCGTTCTCGAAACGGCCCGCAACGAAGCCGAGAAGATCGTCTCCGAAGCCGAGGCCGCGGCTCGCAAGATCGCCGACGAGTCCGAGGCCCGCCGCGTGACCGTCGAAGAGGACTTCGAGATCGCGATGGCCGCCCGCCGCTCCGAGGCGATGGCCACGCTGGCGCAGCAGGAAGCCACCTCGAAGGCCGAGGCCGACCGTCGTACGCGGGAAGCCGCCGAGGAAGCCGCTCGTGTGCGCGCGGCCATCGCTGCCGAGCAGACCTCGTCCAAGGCCGAAGCCGAACGCCGCGTGCGCGAGGCCACCGAAGAGGCCAACCGCCGCCGCCACGACGCGCTCACCGAGGCCACGGCCCGCATCCAGGAAGCCACCGACGAGGCGAACCGCCGAGTCCGCGAGGCCACCGAGGAAGCGAACCGCCGCACCACCGCTGCCACCCAGCGCGTCGACCAGCTCCGCAACCTGCGCAACCGCCTCTCGCACCAGCTGCACGGCGTGCGGACGGCGTTGCAGGAGGTCGTGCCGCTGCTCGACCCGGTGGAGGAGGAGAAGGAGTCGGCCGCTGGTCCCGTGCCGGCTCAGCCCGCTCCCGCACAGGCGGCACCTGCGGCTCCTGCTGCACCACCTGCTGCTGCTCCGGCTCCGCAAGCCGCAGCGCCTCAGGCCGCTCCGAGCAAGCCGGCCCAGACGCCTCAGGTCGACGGTCCGACTGCCAAGATCTCGCGGCCGCAGCCCGCCAAGAAGTCCTGACGACGCAAGCTCACGCAGGGGTCCCCCTCCAGGGGTCCCCTGTTTCAATTATCCCAGCCAGCACCGACAATTTCGTGTCTGCGCAGGTCAGGGCATGACCTCGTAGATCGCCGGCATCGGCATCGTGCGGCAGAAGTCCCAGTCCGCGTGATGCCCTGCCGCGATCAGCGCACGCGACAGGATCGTCCCGTGCGACCCCACCACCACGGTGGCGTCCGGGTACTCCTGAGCCATGCGCGCCAACGCCTTCCCGGCCCGCACGGTCAGCTGGTCCAGGCTCTCGCCTGTCCCGTGGGCGGTCGAGGTGTTCGCCCAGCTGTAGGTGTAGAGCGTCTCCCAGTCGTCGCTCGGCACCAGCCCCGACTCCCACTCCCGCAGCTCGGGCCACGTGATCACCTCCAGCCCCAGCGCCTTGGCAGCCGGCGTGACGGTCTGCACCGCACGCAACTGCGGACTCGACAGCACGACCGCCGGCGCGTACGCGACCAGGCGCTCGACCAGCTCCTCGGCCTGCTGCAGCCCGGCCGGGCTGAGGGGCCGCTGGTCGTAGTCGGGTTCACCGAGGCGCGGCCGGACGGAGTCTGCATGGCGCACGAATACGATTCGGGTCGTCACCACACTCATCTTGGGGGAAACAGGATGTTCGTGAAATCGCTGGGCACGGACGGCGCCGAGCTGCGGCCGTTGGAACCCTGGCAGGCGGAGGAGTTCTTCGCGCACATGGAGCGCGGCCGGGAGTTCATCGGGCAGCACATCGGGTTCGCCGACGCCGCGAAGGACCTCGAAAACGCGCGTGCGCTGCTCCAGCGCTACGCGGACAAGGCGGCTGCCGACGACGGGCGGATCTTGGGGATCTGGCTCGACGACAAGCTGGTCGGCGGCGTGCTGCTGCGCGTGATGGACGTGCAGCAGGCGCGGACCGAGGTCGGGTGCTGGCTGGAGCCGAGCGCCACCGGCAAGGGCCTGATCACGCAGGCGGCGAGGATCCTGATCGACTGGGCGATTCGCGAGCGCGGCATGCATCGGGTTGAGTGGCTGGTGTCGTCGGAGAACGCGCCCAGCATCGCGGTCGCCCGGCGGCTCGGGATGACCAAGGACGGGGTGCTGCGCTCGTACTTCCTGCACCGCGGGGTCCGGCAGGACCTCGAGGTGTGGTCGGTGCTGGCGCCGGAGTGGGAGAGCTGATGGATCTGGTGCTGCTGCACGCCTTTCCGCTCGACGCGCGCATGTGGGACGTGCCGGGCGCGCTGACGCCGTCGTTGCGCGGGGACGGCGAACCGGACCTCGACACGCTCGCGAGCCAGGTCATCGCCGAACTGCCGAGCGACGAGGTCGTGCTCGGCGGGTGCTCGATGGGCGGCTACGTCGCGATGGCGGTGGTCAGGCAGGCGCCGGAACGCGTGAGGGGCCTGGTCTTCGTCGACACCAAGCACACCGCAGACGCCCCGGAAGCCGTCGAGACCCGGCACGCGATGGCGGACCGGGTGGAGCGCGAGGGCGTCGGCGAGTGGCTGGCGGAGGCCATGTTGCCGAACCTGCTCGGCCCGGACGCCTCGGACGCGGCGAAAGCGTTGGTGCGCACCATGATTCTCGAGCAGCGCGCCGAGGACGTGGCGTGGTGGCAGCGCGCGATGGCGAAGCGGCCCGACTCCGCGGACGTGCTGGAGACGCTCGACGTCCCGTCGCTCGTTCTCGTGGGCGAGCACGACAAGCTCACGCCGCCCGACGTGGCCGCGAAGCTCGCGGTGACGTTGAAACACGCGACGAGCGAACGGATCGAAGGCGCGGGACACCTCTCGCCCGTTGAGCAGCCTGAGGAGTTCCGCATGCGGCTGGAACGGTGGCGCGAGCAGGTACGGCTCTAGCTCACCAGCGTCGCGCGGTCGGCCCACGCCGGCCGCGCGACTCCCAGCACGCCTGGTGCCAGTGCCGGCGTTCCTCGACCGAGCCGGTCTCTTCGGCGGGCCACGCCACGACGTGCGCGACGCCGGGGCGGATCTCGTGGTCACAGCCGGGGCAGCGATAAGTCTTCTGCGCCTGTGCCCCCGAGATGGCGCGGACCAGCCACTCGCCGTCCGGGCCAGACTCGGCGCGGGCCCAGCCGACACCGCCTCCGAGCGGTCGGGGATCTTCGTTCCTGGGTGCGTTACGACGAGGCACGGCCACACCGTAATCGCTCGTAGAATCAGCCCGTGCCGACCTACGAGTTCCGTTGCCGAACCTGCGACGACACCTTCGAGCTGCAGCGCCCGATGAGCGAGTCGTCCGCGCCGGCGAACTGCCCCGACGGGCACCCCGACACGGTCAAGCTGCTGTCGATGGCCGGGATCAGCGGGACCCAGCAAGCTGCTCAGGGTGGCGGCTGCTGTGGTGGCGGGTGCTGCGGATCCTGAGCTGGTACAGCACGCTCGCGACGAGCAGTGCCGCGGCGAGCGGGACGTGCAGGGCCGTGAGGTGGAAGAGGCCGGCGTACACCTGAGCTGTCATGAACGCCAGGAAGCCGAGCGCGTACCAGACGGGCTGAAGCGACCCGCTTCGTCGCCATGCGAGCACCGCGACGACCAGGTGGGCGACCGTCACGACCCACAACGTGTACGAGCCGGCGCTGTGGAAGACGTGGCCGTGCGGGAGGGTCATCCTCAGCCCCGCCGTGATCGACTGGACGAAGATGAGTGCGGTCTGCAGGGCGACGGTGGCGCGCAAGAGGTTCATGACGGTCCGACGACGCAGCCGCGCGAAATGTGAGGTGGGGGCATGGCTGACGTGATCGTGCGCGAACGGCGGCAGCTGCTGAACGTCGCCTACCGCCTGCTGGGCTCGTTGACCGATGCCGAGGACGTGCTGCAGGAGACCTGCTCGCGGTGGTACGCCCTGCCACCGGACCAGCGGGACGCCATCCAGTCCCCCGGCGCCTGGCTGACGCGCGTGGCCGGGCGCATCTGCCTGGACCTGCTGGGGTCGGCCAGGGTCAGGCGGGAGCGCTACGTGGGCGAGTGGATCCCGGAGCCGCTCCCGGACCGCGAGGACTGGGGCGATCCGGCGGACCAGGTCACCCTCGACGAGTCGGTCACCATGGCGTTCCTGGTGGTGCTGGAGCAGCTGACCCCGGCGGAACGGGTGAGCTTCGTGTTGCACGACGTCTTCCGCTACCCGTTCGCGGAGATCGCGGAGATCGTCGGCCGGAGTCCGGCGGCGTGCCGGCAGCTCGCCACCTCCGCGCGACGCCGCGTCAGTGCGTCCCGGCGCGACGAGATCCCGGCCGCACGGCACGCGGACGTCGTGCGCGATTTCCGGCAGGCGTGGGAAGCGAAGGACATCAACGCTCTCGTCGCGTTGCTCGACCCGGCGGCCGTGATGATCGCGGACGGCGGTGGGCTGGCCAGCACCGCGCTGAAGCCGATCGAAGGCGGCGAGCAGATCGCGGGCTACCTCGTCGGCATCGCGCGCATGATGCCGGAGCTGACGGTTCTCGACCGGACCGTCAACGGCAGGCCTGGCCTCGTTGCGACTCGCGACGGTGTCGCGGTGACGGTCGCGGCGTTCGAGGTGGAGGGCGACCGGATCACCAGGATCTGGGCGGTGCGGAACCCGGAGAAGCTGACTAGTTGGAGTTCTCGCGGTCGATCATGACCTCGGCGACCTTGCGGCCCTGGTCGCAGACGGTGCCGAACTTGCCGGACGAGTCGATGATGATGATCCCGAGCCCACCGGCGTCGTACGGCACGACGAGCACGCACGAGGGTTCGACGTCCTGCTCGTCGGAGCGGTCGAGGTAGGTGACCTTGCGGCCCTTGACGTCCCAGTCGCCGGTGGTGCGCTCGATCGTGATCTGCTTGCCCTCGCGGAACCGCAGGGAGACGCCGACCTCGACGTTGTCGATCTTCGTCGTCCAGCGGCACGACTGGTCGAACGTCGAGTCGTAGTTGATCTGCGTGGGCGGCGTCTCTGCTTTCGCGCCGGGGTACGGCAGGTCGGTCCACTTCAGCTTCGCGCACACGCCCTGGACCTCACCGTCGATCGGCGCGGTCTCCGGCTCCTCGGACGAGCTGGGCTCCGTGGAGCCCTCCTTGTCGAACGGCGACGTCACGTCGAGCGGCGCCTGCGCGACCGGACTGCCCCCGACGGTCGTCCGGGCGCAGCCGGAAGCGAGCACGAGGACAGCCAACAGGAGCACCAGTCGCCGCATGGCACCACCATGCCAGACGAGACATGGTGCTCCTGTTAGCGGCTCACGAGTAATCCCGGAATCCCTTGCCCGTCTTGCGGCCCAGGCGACCGGCCGTCACCAGGTGCTCCAGCAACGGCGCCGGCGCGAAACCGGGCTCGCGGAACTCCAGGTAGAGCGTGCGCTGGATCGCCAGCGACACGTCCAGGCCCACGACGTCCAGCAGCGCGAACGGTCCCATCGGCAGACCACAGCCGACCTTCATCGCGTTGTCGATGTCGTCGGCCTCCGCGTAGTGGGCCTCCAGCATCTTCACCGCGTCGTTGAGGTACGGGAAGAGCAGCGCGTTGACGATGAAGCCGGCCACGTCGCCGCAGTGCACCGGGTGCTTGCCGAGGTCGAGGCAGATCTTGCGGGCCGTCGCGACCACGTCGGCGCCCGTCGAGATCGTCTCGACGATCTCCACCAGCTTCATGACCTGCGCCGGGTTGAAGAAGTGCAGGCCGACGACGTCCTCGGGCCTGCTCGTCGCCGCGGCGATCTCGATGACCGGCAACGAGGACGTGGTCGTCGCGAGCACCGCGCCGGGCTTGCACGCCTCGTCGAGCGCCGCGAAGACCTCCTTCTTGATGCCGATCTCCTCGGCGACGGCCTCGACGACCAGGTCGCAGTCCGCCAACTCGACGAACTCGACGGCGGGCGTGATGCGTGCCAGCGTTGCGTCGCGATCTTGTTCGGCGAGCTTGCCCTTGCTGACCGCGCGGTCCAACGACTTCTTGACGGCGCCGATCGCCTTCTCGGCCTTCTCCAGGCTGCGAGCGCGCAACACCACGTCGTACCCGCGCTTGGCGAACACCTCGGCGATACCGGTCGCCATCGTGCCCGTGCCGATGACACCAACCCGTTGGACCTCACGGGTCTGCGTTGTCGCGTCCACTTCGGACGGTGTCTGCGCGTCCTTGACGACCACCGGCGAGTCCGGCCCGTCGTAGGTGTAGAAGCCGCGCCCGGTCTTCCTGCCGAGCAGACCCGCCGTGATCATCTGCTTGAGCAACGGCGCCGGCGCGTGCAACCGGTTGCGCGACTGGTGGTACATCGTGTCGAGGATTTCGTACGCGGTGTCGAGACCGATGAGGTCCAACAACGCCAACGGCCCCATCGGGTAACCACACCCGTACCGCATGGCGGCGTCGAGGTCCTCACGCGTCGCGTACTTGGACTCGAGCATCTTCACCGCGTGGTTCAGGTACGGGAAGAGCAGCGCGTTGGCGATGAACCCGGCCCGGTCGCCGATCACGACCGGCGACTTGCCCAGCTTTTGCGTGAACGCCACCACGTCGGTGATCACGTCCGGCTCCGTGACGACCGTGCGCACGACCTCGACCAGCTTGAGCACCTGGGTCGGGTTGAAGAAGTGCAGGCCGACGACCTTGCCCGGCCTGCGCGTGTGCACGCCGATCTCGGTGATCGACAGGCTCGACGTGTTCGACGCGATGATCGCCTCAGGCTGCAGGATCTCGTCCAGCTGCTTGAAGATCCCGGCCTTGAGCTCGACGTTCTCCGGCACCGCTTCGATGACCAGATCGCAGTCGGCGAGGCTGTGGAGGTCGAGCGACGTCGAGACGCGGCTTTCGAGCGCGCTCTTCTCGGCCTCCGTGAGCTTCTCGCGCTTCACGGCCCGACTCGTCGAGTGCTCGAGGTGCCCGAGGCCGCGCTCGACGCCCGCCGCGTCGACCTCCACCACCTTGACCGCGAGCCCGGTGCGCGCGAGTACCTCCACGATGCCCGCGCCCATGGTTCCGAAGCCGACGACTCCGACGGTGTTGATTTCGCGCGCCACTGCAGACCTCCCTGCGGGGTAAAGCGTGGGCTACCAAGGAGTAACTTGCGGGCGACTATGCCACCCCCGGTGCGAACGGGCGCCGTGAGCTTCGCCATCAGGATCGAAACAGTTATCGGTCTAGCAAACGCCTAGACCCGGTCTTCTGCCAGGTGAACCCGTGTGGGGCAGGCTGAAGTTGAGCCATCCGGGTTGGGCGGCGCGGGCTCTGGTGACAGCTGCGCTGGGGCCGGGAGGGGTGTGGTGATGGGTCGCGGGCAGGAGCTCCGGGACGGCGCTTTCGGACCGCTCGGGGTGCCGAGTCACGGGCCGAGCACCGGCGGCAACTTTCGGACGCGCGAGGTGTTCTTGGCGCGCAGCTAGTCGTCGAATCCCCGTTCCGCCAGCTCCTCGATCCGCCGCACCGCCTCCCCGGCGTCCTTCCCCGTGGCCACCACCGTGATCGTCTTACCGCCCGGCGCGCTCAACCCCATCAACGCCAGCACACTGGCCGCGTTCGCCTCCTCGTCGCCGTATCGCACGACGACCTCGGCATCGAGCTCGGCGACCGTCCGCGCCAGCAACGCGGCAGGGCGCGCGTGCAACCCGACATCGTTCGTCAGCAACACCTCCGCCGACACCGCGTCCGGCACGAGGTGCAACGAAGGACGCGACGGCACCGCGGCCGGCGTCTCACCAGAGGCGCCCTCCGCAGCGGCCGCGACGTCGGCCAGCGAGGCACCGCCTTGTGCCGCAACGGCAGCAGCCACCGCGCCCTCCACCAGAGGCGCGTCCACCACCGAGTAGCGCGACGGGTCGTCCGCGGACTCCACGGCCATCTCGGCCGTCATCTTGGCGCTGCCCAGGTCGTACAGCACGACCACGCCCGCGCCGGAGTCCGCGTCTGCCAGGGCTTCGACCACCGAGCCGTAGTCGGTGCCGAGGCCGCCCTCCTCCGTGCCGCCGACGGGCAGCACCACCACGTCCGGGGCCATCTGGCCTGACAGCTCGGCCACGCCGTTGGCCAGCATGTCGCTGTGCGAGACAACGACCAGTCCGACGCGGCTCATGCCTTGGCCGCCGCGTCCGCGAGGGCCCGCAACAACAACGCTGTGGAACGGGCTCCTGGATCGAGGTGGCCGGCGCTGCGCTCGCCCAGGTACGACGCCCGGCCCTTGCGCGCCACCATCGGCACCGTTGACGACGCACCTTCAGCGGCCGCGTCGGCCGCCGCGGACAGCACCGCGGCCACCGAGCCGTCCACCGACTCCGCGGCGGCCACCGCCGGCGTCAGGGCGTCGACCATCGTCTTGTCACCCACCACAGCCTTGCCGCGGGCAACCACACCATCCAGCGCGGCCTGGAGGGCTCGGGCGATGGCGTCGCAGTCGAGTTCCGCCAAGTCACCCACCGCGGCCGACGCGCGCAGGAAAGCCGTGCCGTACAAGGGGCCCGCCGCGCCACCCACCGTGGAGATCAACGTGGTGGCGACCAGCTTCAGCACCTTGCCGGGCGAAGCGGGCTCCTCGGTGTCCAACCGGGACAGCAGCGCGGTGAAGCCGCGCCTGAGGTTCTCGCCGTGGTCACCGTCGCCGATCGCCTGGTCGAGGCGCACCAGCTCGTCGCGGTGCTCCTGCACTACCCCGGCGGCCAGCCGGAGCGCCGCGACGACGTCTGCTGCCGTGCACCCCACCTCAGACTCCCCACCGCAGTGCGGGCGTGTGCACCGGCGCGTCCCACAACGAGATCATCTCGTCGTCCAGCCGAAGCAGGGTGAGACTCATGCCCTGCATCTCCAGGCTGGTGATGTACGGGCCGACGAGCCTGCGTTCCACCGTGATCCCCCGATCAGCCAGCAGCTGTTCCGCGATGCCGTGCGCCAAGTACAACTCGATCAGCGGGGTTCCACCCATTGAGTTCGTGAACAGCAGCACCCGGTCACCGGACGCGAACGGCAGGTCGGCCAAGATCGGGTCGAGCAACGCCGACACCATCTCGGAGGCAGACCCGGCCGGCACCCGCTGGCGGCCCGGCTCGCCGTGGATGCCGATGCCGATCTCCATCTCGTCGTCGGCCAGCTCGAACGACGGCGTGCCCACGTGCGGCACCGTGCACGCGGTCAGCGCGAGGCCCATCGAGCGCACCGCGCCAACAACGCGCTGTGCCAACGCCTCACAAGAAGCCAGATCGTCGCCGCGGTCCGCCGCCGCGCCCACGATCTTCTCCAGCAGCACCGTGCCGCCGACCCCGCGACGGCCGGCGGTGTACAGCGAGTCCTGCACGGCCACGTCGTCGTCGACCACCACCGAGCGCGCCTCGGACTCCGCGAGCTCGCCTGCCATCTCGAAGTTCATCACGTCGCCGGTGTAGTTCTTCACGATCAGCAACGCGCCCGCGCCGCCGTCCGTCAGCGACACGGCGGAAGCCACCTGGTCCGGCGTCGGCGACGTGAACACCGCGCCAGGACAGGCCGCGTCGAGCATGCCGCGCCCGACGAACCCGCCGTGCAGCGGTTCGTGGCCGGACCCACCGCCCGAGATGATCGCCACCTTCCCCTGCACCGGGGCGTCCGCGCGCACCACGACAGCGGGGTCGTAGTGCACGGACAAAAGATCGGAATGGGCAGCCTGCATTCCCCGCAGGGCGTCCTGCACCACGGTTTCCGGATCATTGATGATCTTTTTCATCGACGCGCCCTCCCGAGAAAGGTGACCGTGTTCCTTCTTACTCCGGGGGTCTGACACTCGGAACGGGCAAACGCCCCCGGTACCGTTAGCCTGCCCTAAGAAATGCAGGTCAACATCACGCCAAGTAGCGGAGGAACCACGTCGTGTCGAAGAGAGCAGCGCTGCTCGTCGCAGTCGCGCTAACCCTGACCGCCTGCGGCTCGAGCACGCCTGACAAGCCCACCGTCGCCCAGGGCGGCGAGGACTTCGGCAAGGCCTACGAGCTGAGCAACGGCTTCGGCACGAAAGAGAAGCCGGGCGTGTTCCCCCGCACGATCAAGCACGCGATGGGCGAGACCAAGCTCGAGAAGAAGCCCGAACGGGTGATCGTGCTCGACACCGGCGAGCTCGACAACGTCGTCGCACTCGGCATCAAGCCGGTCGGCATCGCCTACACCGACGGCTCCCCCACCATGCCGTCCTACATCGGCGACAAGGGCGGCCAGCCGGAGAACGTCGGCACCATCAACAACCTCAACCTCGAGGCGATCACCAAGCTCAACCCCGACCTGATCCTCGGTTCGCAGCTGCGCGCCGAAGCCCAGTACCCGAAGCTCTCCGCGATCGCCCCGACCGTCTTCGCGGTGCGGCCCGGCTACGTGTGGAAGGAGAACTTCCTCCTCAACGCCGCCGCGCTCGACCGCCAGGCCGACGCCGCGAAGATGCTCGAGGACTACACGGACAAGGCCACCGAGACCGGCACCGCGATCGAGAAGAAGCTCGGCGTGCGCCCGACCGTGACGGCCCTGCGGTTCATGCCCGGCAAGATCCGCCTGTACGCCAAGAAGTCCTTCATCGGCACGATCCTGATCGACGCCAAGATCCCGCAGCCGACGCCGTCCCAGGTCGACGACCTGGCCGCCGAGGTCAGCGCCGAGCAGATCGGCAAGGCCGACGCCGACTTCGTCGTGTACTCCACCTACGGCGACCCGGCCAAGACCGCGCAGGCCTCGGTGCTCGGCGGCCCGCTGTGGACCGGCCTGAACGCCGTCAAGGCGGGCAAGGCCAAGCCGGTGCTCGACGAGACCTACTTCCTCGGTCTCGGCGTGCTCGCCGCGAACGTCGTGCTGGACGACCTCAAGAAGCAGCTCGGCGCCTGACCGGGCGCCGCGCGGGTGCTCTTCAGCGTCCGAAGAGCATCCGCGCGAGCCGCAGCATCTGCTTGCCCGCCAGCGAAGACCGGTCGAACGTCGTCATGTCCAGCAGCGCCTTGAACCGCTGCTTCGTCACGGCCTTCGGGTAGGCGAACTCGCGCAGCCCGTCCTCACCGTGGATGCGCCCGAACCCGGAGTCGCCCACGCCGCCGAACGGCAGCCCGGGAATCGCCGCGTAGGTCAGCACCGCGTTGATCGACACCATGCCGACCCGCAGCTCCCGCGCCAGCTCCTCGCCGCGCGACTTCGAGAACACCGCTGCGCCCAGCCCGTACTTCGACTGGTTCGCGAGCCGCACGCCCTCCAGCGCGTTGGGCACCCGGTTGATCACCACGGTCGGTCCGAACGTCTCCTCGGTGATCGCCAGCGAGTCCTCCGGCACGTCCGTCAGCACGACCGGCTCGACGTACGGCGGCCTGATCGACTCCGGCCCACCGACCAGCGCCTTGCCACCGCGGTCCAGCGCGTCCTGCACGTGCTCGCGGATGATCTCCACCTGCGACGGCATCGTGATCGGCCCGAGGTTCGCGCTCGGCTCGCCACCCGGCTTGAGCTTGCGCGCCCGCTTCACCGCGATCTCGATGAACTCGTCGGCCACGTCCTCGGCCACGTACACGCGCTCCACGCCCGCGCACGTCTGACCGGCGTTCGACACGGCGCCCCACATCGCGGCCTCGGCAGCGGCGACCAGGTCGGCGTCGGAGTCGACGATCAACGCGTCCTTGCCACCGCACTCGACCAGCACCGGCGTCAACGTCTGAGCGCACGCCGCCATGACCTTCTTGCCGGTCCGCGTGGAGCCGGTGAACGCGAGCTTGTCGACGCCGGCCGCACACAGCGCCGCGCCCGTCTCGCCGAAGCCCGTCACGACCTGGAAGACCGGGTACTCCGGTACCGCCTCGCTGAACGTCGACGCGAGGAACGTGCCCACACCCGGCGTGAACTCGGAAGGCTTGAACACCACGGCGTTGCCCGCGGCGAGCGCGTACGAGATCGAACCCATCGGCGTGTGCGCGGGGTAGTTCCACGGCCCGATGACGCCGATGACACCCAACGGCCGGTATTCCAACGTCGCCGCGTGGTTGAACATCAGCATGCCCGAGGAGACCCGGCGCTTGCCCAGCACGCGGCCCGCGTGCCGCGACGCCCAGTGCAGGTGGTCCATCACCAGCGCGATCTCGACGCGGGAGTCGTCGGCGGGCTTGCCGGTCTCCGCGCTGATCAACGCGACGAACTCGTCGGCGCGTTTCGACAGGACTCTGCGCCACGCGTCGAGCTTGGTCTTGCGCCCCTCGAACCCGAGGCCTGCCCACCACGCGAAGGCCTCGCGCGCCGAGGACACCGCGTCCTCGACCTCGGCCGCCGTGTGGATCGGGTGATGCGCGACGACCTCGCCCGTGCGCGGGTCCAGTGAAGCGAACCGCCGCTGCTCGCCATCGGCCGACAGCGCGCTGTCCGAAGCGGTCTGCGTCATGGGCCCTCCCGGGTACTCGCCAGTAACCTTGACACTAACGCGTACTTGAGGAACTTTCAGCCCCCGCCTGGCCTCGCCCGGCCACGTCAGGCACTGGGCAGGCTCGGGAGCACGGCCTTGGCGAACGCCTGCGTCGCCTGGCAGCGGTCCAGCTGGTTCTCCTTCTGAGCCCCGATCGAGAACTCGGCGACCTCACCCGCGTCGCTCGAGTCCTTCGTGCGGACCACGATCAGGTCGCACGTCGGGAAGGGACCCTCCTTGAGTACCTGGTAGCCCTTCACCCCACCACCGAGGTCGACCTCGACCGACTTCGGGTCGAACTTGCCGTCCTTCGGGATGCGCGCCGTCTTGAACTCGAGCTCCATCTGCCCGTTCTGCGCGTACCACGAGCACTTGTGCAGACCGAACGGCAGCGACCGCGGCGAGGCGCCGAGAACGGGCGCGAGCGTCGCCTTGTCGACGACCGTGCACGGGTCGAGTTCGACCGGCGAGCCCTTGGGCGGCGTGTACTTCTGCGGGTTGCCCCGAGCCTTGCGGACCGCGCCCTCGAGCACCTTGCGCCCCGGCTCGCACGGCTCGGCCGCCTGGTCGCCGGTGCCGGTGGTCACCTGGACGCGCAGGGCCTGTGCCGGGTTCTCCTGCGTCACCACGGTGATGAAGCACGACGACGTCAGCTTCTGCTCGCCGCTCTTCAGGCCGGCAAGCTGCTTGGTCGCGTTCTTGAGGTCCGAGGACGTCAGCGTGTAGCCGACGTCCAGCGTGATCCCGAGGTTCTTGCCCGCCTTGTCCTTCATGTAGTTGGAGCAGCGCGTGTAGTAGCTGCTCGAGTACTTCGAGGGCGTGCCGACCGTCTGCAGCACGTCCTTGTCGATCAACGCGCACGGGTTGACCAGCCGCATCCGCTCGGCGGCGAACGCCGGGTCGACCGGCTTGTTCGGCTGCGCGGACGGCTTGGCCGACGGGTCGGTCGAGCTCGCATCCGCTCCCGCCTGCACGGTGCGGCGCGGCGAGTGGTGTTTGGCGAGACCGGGACCAGTCGCACAGCCGGCCGTCAGCACGGCAGCGGCGGCGACCACAGCCATGGCACGCGTGGCACGAAAACGGAGCACGACGTGCACGGTAGCGACCTTTGCGGGCGTTCGTGGGCGGTACCCCGAGTTAGCCCGTGGCACGTGTCACCCTCCGCTACGGGAACGATTCAGAAGATCAACGCGCTGTACCGGGTGAAGACCCCGAGAGAAGGAGAGACGTGGTTAACCGAATTCGCCGCGCATTCAACTGGCTCGACGCGTGGACGATCGAGGCCTTCAACCCTGTTTACCCAGGTCGTCCCCAGTCGTAGCCGGCTTCGTGAACTGCGGCCGCAGCGTCGCCCACGCGGCGAACACCGCCGCCAGCACCACCATGGCGACGCCGGCCCACAGGTTGATGTTGACCCCTTCGGCCTTCCTGAGGTCGTCGTCGGACGTGAAACCGACCCCGACGACGACGAGTACAACGCCGTACAGACCGAAGAGGAAAGCGATGATCAATCGCAGGTCGAACAACCTCATGACGGCCTCCCTCAGCCGAAGATGACGTAGAGAACGGTCGTCAGCGCCAGCACTCCGCCGCCGAGCAGGGCGGGCGAGCGGTACCAGCCCGCGTCCTCACCGGTGGTGGAGTGCGACCGGTCTTCCTTGGGCGTCAGGCTGTACACCAGTCCGACCAGCTCGCTGTCCGGCTTCGGCCGCGTGACGAGGCTGACCGCGACGCTCACAACGACGTCCACCGCGAACGCGAGACCCGCACCGAGGAAGCTCGCGCCCTGGCCGGGCAGTTCCAGCCACTTGATGCCGAACGACGGCTCCGAGATCGCGTAGACGAACATCGCGGTGAACGTGCCCGCGAGCAGACCCACCCAGCCCGCGGTGGGCGTCATGCGCTTCCAGAACATGCCGACGATGAACGTCGCGAACAACGGCGCGTTGAAGAACGAGAACAGCGCCTGGATGTAGTCCATGATGTTGGACCCGCCGAGCGCCGCCGCGATGAACGCCGTGCCGATCGCGAGCACGCACGCGCCGACCGTGGCCAACCGTCCGACGCGCAGGTAGTACTCGTCGGGCCGGTCTTTCTTGATGTAGTCCTGCCACAGGTCGTAGGTGAAGACCGTGTTGAACGAGCTGACGTTCGCCGCCACACCGGCCATGAAGCTCGCCAGCAGACCCGTGATCGCGATCCCGAGGATGCCGTTGGGCAGCAGGTCGCGCATCAGCAATGGCAGCACGTTGTTGTAGACCACCCCGCTGCTCGTGTCGCCCGCCTTGAGCTGCGCCATCTCCGGCACGATCACCGCGGCGATGATGCCAGGAATGATGATGATCGCCGGGATGAGCGCCTTCGGGTACGCACCGATGATCGGCGTGCGCTTGGCCGCCGACATCGACTTCGCGCTCATCGCGCGCTGCACCTCGGCGAAGTTCGTCGTCCAATAACCGAACGACAGCACGAAGCCGAGCCCGAACACCAACCCGACGACGCTCCACACAGGACTGTCGAGGCCGGTGAGTTCCGTCGCGGGCCAGGCACTCAACTGCTCCTGGTCGGTGACCTTCTCGACCAGTCCCTGCCAGCCGCCGACCTTGATCAGGCCGACGATCGTGAGCGGCGCCAGCGCGGCCACGATGACGAAGAACTGCAGCACCTCGTTGTAGATCGCGGCGCTGAGGCCACCGAGTGCCGTGTACGCGAGCACCACCATCGCGGCGACCACTATGGACACCGGCAGTGGCCACCCGAGCAGCGCGTCGATGATCACCGCGAGAGCGAACAGATTGATGCCCGCGATCAGGATCTGCGCAACGGCGAAGCTGATGGCGTTGACGAGGTGTGCAGGCTTGCCGAAGCGCCGCAGCATGAACTCGGGAACGCTGCGCACCTTGGACCCGTAGTAGAACGGCATCATCACGAGACCGAGGAACACCATCGCGGGGATGGCGCCGATCCAGTAGTAGTGCACCGTCGCCATGCCGTACTGCGCACCGTTGGCCGTCATGCCCATCAGCTCGAGCGCACCGAGGTTCGCGCTGATGAACGCGAGGCCGGTGACCCAGGCCGGCAGTGATCGCCCGGACAGCAGGAAGTCGAGGCTGGAGCTCACGGATCGCCGTGCCATCACGCCGATGCCGAGCACCACAACGAAGTAGATGACGAGCAACGCGTAGTCGATCGGCCCCGCGTCGAGCCGCAGGTCCGCCTCGGCCAACACTCGCACGGCCCACCTCCCAGACTTCCACAAAGTCCAACATGAACGACCAGGAGGGAACGTTACTCCAGGTGCGCGACTTCTTACCCCGCGTGCGTGATCACGAAACCACGAGGCGCGATGGGGCGCTCATCAGAAATGGGATGCGTTGGGATACGGCGTTGCGGAGACTCACCTGGTGACCGATCACGAGCAGATGGCTTGGCTCTGTCCGTTGTGCCGCGCGGTGAGCGTGGGCTGCAGCGACGACCGGGACGAACTCTGCACCTCATGTCGATTGCGGCCGGACTGGGAAGCGCTGCCCCAGGCCGTGCGCGACGAGATCGGCGAGATGGTCGACGCGGACAGGGTGATCCCGTCGGGTTACCGGCTGGCGGAACTGGACGGTTACCAGCGCCCGACCATGACCTACATGATCATGGCTTCATACCGCAACGGAGTGCGGAAGCGGACCTGTTCCTGCGCGGAGACCGAGCACGGCCAGGTGGGCTGGACATGCCCGTCGTGCGACCGGCCGCTCTTGGGCTGCGACGAGACCTGGGGCGAAATCTGCGCCCCCTGTCGCTCAGCGCCCGACTGGGAAGCGCTGCCGGAGGCCGTGCGGGACGAGGTCAGCGCAATTGCCGAAGCCGGCGACGTGACATCTGCGGTCTACCGGTTGCGGGATCTCGACCACAACCGGCTCGACACCTTCGCCTACACGCTCATGGTGGTCTATCAGAACAGCCGGAACTCGTCCGGCTCGATCCCGCGCAACGCGTCGTAGTCCAGCACCACGCACCGGATCCCGCGGTCCTCGGCCAGCACCCGAGCCTGCGGCTTGATCTGCTGCGCCGCGAACACACCCTGCACCGGCGCGAGCAGCGGGTCGCGGTTGAGCAGCTCCAGGTACCGGGTCAGCTGCTCGACGCCGTCGATCTCCCCGCGCCGCTTGATCTCCACGGCGACCGAGACCCCGGACGCGTCGCGGCACATCAGGTCGACCGGGCCGATGGCGGTCGGGAACTCGCGGCGCACCAGGGTCCAGCCGTCGCCGAGGGTCGTGACGTGCTCGGCGAGCAGCTTCTGCAGGTCGGCTTCGACGCCGTCCTTCTGCAGGCCGGGTTCCGGGCCCAGCTCGTGCTTGGAGTCGTGCAGCACCTCGTCGAGGGTGATGATCAGCTTCTCCCCCGCCTTGTTCTGGACTGTCCAGATGTCCGGGTCCTCGATCAGCCAGCAGGGCGGGCTCATCCAGTTCAACGGCTTGTAGGCGCGGTCGTCGGAGTGGATCGACACCGACCCGTCGGCCTTGATCAGCAGCAGTCGCTGAGCCATGGGCAGATGGGCGGTGAGTCGGCCTACGTAGTCGACCTGGCAGCGAGCGATGACGAGACGCACCGCGACAGGCTACGGGGTGTGTCCAGAAACGAGGCGTTAGGTACGGTCCGTGGCGTGGAGAACCTCGGCAGCCGTCAGGTGTACGCGAACCCGTGGATGACCGTCCGCGAGGACGAGATCCAGCGCGCCGACGGCACCACCGGCATTTACGGCGTCGTCGACAAGCCGGACTTCGCGCTGATCATCCCGCTGGACGGCGAACGCGTGCGGCTCGTCGAGCAGTTCCGCTACCCGATCGGCTTGCGACGCTGGGAGTTCCCCCAGGGCACCGCGCCGGACCGCGCCGACTCCGACCCGCTGGAACTCGCCACGCGCGAGCTCCGCGAGGAGACGGGACTGCGCGCCGGCCGGATGATCGAACTGGGCCTGATCGACGTGGCGCCGGGCATGTCGTCGCAGCGCGGACGGGTGTTCCTCGCGACCGAGCTGACCGAGGGCTTCCACGAGCGGGAGCACGAGGAGCAGGACATGCGCTCGGCGTGGTTCCCGCGCGCCGACTTCGAGACGATGATCGCCAAGGGCGAGATCACCGACGCCCAGTCGATCGCCGCCTACACGCTGCTCCTGCTGCACGAGCACGCTCAACCCTGAAACGCCGCGCGGTAGGCGTTCGGCGAGGTGCCGGCGATCCGCTTGAACCTGTCGCGGAACGCCGTGGCCGACCCGAACCCGACACGGCTCGCGATCAGCTCCACCGGTTGGTTCGTGGTCTCCAGCAGGTGCTGCGCCTGCCGGACCCGCGCCCGGTGCAGCCACTGCAACGGCGTCGTGCCGGTCTGCTCCCGAAACCTGCGGTTCAACGTCCGCGTGCTCATGCCGGCCTGTTTCGCCACGTCGTCCAACGTCAGATCGCGCACGGCGTTGGCCTCCATCCACCGCAGCACGGGTTCGAGCTGCGCCCCCTGCGGCTTGACCGGCGGCGTGACGATGAACTGCGCCTGCCCGCCTTCGCGCTCAAGGGGCATCACGGCGAACCGCGCCGCATCGGCCGCCACCGCCGACCCGTGATCGCGCCGGATCATGTGCAGACACAGGTCCAGCCCGGCCGCGGCACCAGCGGACGTCAGGAACTGCCCGTTGTCGACGTAGAGCACGTCCGGGTCGACCTCCAGCGCCGGAAACCGTGCCGCCAACTCCTCGGCTCCGAGCCAGTGCGTGGTCACCCGCAGCCCGTCCAGCAGCCCGGTCGCCGCGAACACGAACGCGCCCGTGCAGATCGACGCAATGCGCGCGCCTCTCGCCGCAGCCTGCCGCAGCGCCGCGATGAGCGCCTTGGGAACCTGCATGGCCGGATCATGTCCCGGCAGCACTATTGTGTCCACTTCGGACAGCAACTCCAGTCCGTGCGGCACTTTCAGCTGAAAGCAGCTCGCATCGACAGTCCTCTTCGGACCGCAGACCCGGACCCGGTACCGCCCGGTCCAGTTGAAGGCGTCCACCGGAGTCGCGAAGTCGAACGGGACGACGCTGTCCATCGCTACCACTGCCACCTCGTGCACGTGCACCACCGTAGCTGGCGAGAATCCGTTGGAACATGGCATTCCAGCCAGTTCTCCCGGCCGCCGCCCGCTCCTACCGTCGTGATCACCGACAAGCAGGGAGGGGCGAATGCTCGCTCAGGTGGTGTTGTTCGACGGCTTTGACCCGTTGGACGTGATCGGCCCGTACGAAACGCTGACCGCGGCCGGAGTCAGGGCCGAACTCGTCACAGCGGAAGGGCCACGAGAGGTCCCGGCCGGGATGAACCTGCTCTCGCTCAAGGCAACCGCCCTGCTCGACCCGGACGCCGACATCATCGTCGTACCCGGCGCGGCCGCCCTCCAGGAGGACGAGACGATCGCGCTGCTCAGCAAGGCCACGGCCACTCTCGCACCCGCACTGACCCACAAGAACACCATCGCCACCGTGTGCGGTGGATCGCTGGTGCTGGCCATGGCCGGCTTGATCAAGGGCCGCAACGCGACCACGAACCACCTCGGCCTGCACGCGCTGGAGTCCATGGGCGTCAACGCCATCCGCGCGAGAATCGTCGACGACGGCAACCTGGTCACCGCCGCCGGCGTCAGTTCGGGCATCGACCTCGGCCTCTACCTCGTAGAACGCGAGATCGGCCCCCAGCGAGCGCTCGAAGTCGAGCAACTCTTCGCCCACGAACGCCGCGGCACCGCCTGGAGGACCGCGTGAGCAAGCTCTTCCTCTCACTCCACGTCCTGGCCGCCATCATCGCCATCGGCCCGGTCACCGTCGCCGCCAGCATGTTCCCCAAAGCCGTCACCAACAACGGCAACCCCGAACTCCTGCACCGCATCTGCCGCGTCTACGCACTGATCGGCATCTCGGTACCGGTCTTCGGGTTCGCGACGGCCGGCGTGATGGGCGTGACCGGCCACCCCTGGGTGATCGTCTCGATCGCGCTCACCACCGCCGCCGCGTTCGTGCTCGCCCTGAAAATCCTGCCCGGCCAGGAGAAGGCCATCAAAACCAACGACATCAAGCACCTGGCCATGTACACCGGCGCATTCAACCTGCTCTGGGCCACCGTGACCGTGCTGATGATCCTCCGGCCCGGATCCACCACCGGGGCCTAGCGCTGGCCGACCGGCCTCACCACGATCTCGTTCACGTCAACGGACTCGGGCTGCGCGACGGCGTACGCGATGGCTTCACCGATCGCGGAGGCCGGGATGGCGTTCTTCCGGTACTCCTCGATGAACTCCGCCGTCTCGGGGTGCGTGATGGTGTCGGCCAGCTCGGATTCCGTGACACCGGGCGAGATCACGGTGACCCGCAGGTCGGTCCGTTCCTGACGCAGCCCCTCGGACAACGCCCGCACCGCGTACTTCGTCGCGCAGTACACGGCCGCGGTGGGCACGACCGAGTGCGCAGCGATGGAGGCGACGTTCACGACGTGGCCTCCATCGCGGAACAACGGCAGCACGGCGGCGAGACCGTTCAGCACACCGCGGATGTTCACGTCGACCATCCGGTCCCACTCGTCGACCTTCAGCGCGTCCAACGGGGACAAGGGCATCACGCCTGCGTTGTTCACCAGCACGTCAACGCGGCCGTACCGCTCGACCGCCGCGTCCACCCACGCCTGGAACGACTCACGCGATGTCACGTCCAGCGGCGCGTGCGCTCCGCCGATCTCCTCGGCCAACGCCTCCAGCCGATCGACCCGGCGCGCCCCGAGGAACACCTGATGCCCGGCAGCCGCCAGGACGCGGGCCGCGGCCTCACCGATACCGCTGGAAGCTCCACTGATCAACACAACTTTGCTCATGGCCACCACGATGGCCAGCCAGAACAGCGCCAACCAGGACACCTTCTGCCTAGGTGTGGCACACCCGGGCAACACACGCGCGAGGCGAATAACCTCGAGGACGTGCTCGGCGAGTTCCTGAAAGCCCACCGCGCCCGCGTCAACCCGGAGGACGCGGGCCTGCCCAGCCACACCCAGCGCAAGGTCAAGGGCCTCAGACGAGAAGAGGTCGCCGTCCTGGCCGGTGTGAGCGCCGACTACTACGCCCGCCTGGAGCAGGGCCGGGAGACCAACCCGTCAGCCCAGGTCCTCGACGCGCTCAGCCGCGCACTCCAGCTCGACACCGATGCCAGGGCCCATCTGCACCGCCTCGCCGGAGTGGTCGCCGAGGAGGGGCACTCGACGTACGTCGTCAGCCCCGAACTGCGCAGGCTCATCAGCGGCCTGCACGACACCCCCGCGTTCGTCATGAGTTCGCTGCTCGACATCCTCGCGTCGAACGCGCTGGGCGACGCCCTGTACGAGCCGTTCACACCGGCCGACAACGCGGCCAGGATGACGTTCCTCGATCCGGTCGCCACGAGTTTCTACCCGCGCTGGCGGTGGCTCGCGCAGACCACTGTCGCGCACCTGCGGCAGACCGCCGACCCGAAGTCACCACGACTGCGCGAGATGGTCGAGGCGCTGAGCGTCAGCCCGGTGTTCGCCGAACTGTGGGCGCAGCACGAGGTTCGCGGGAAGAACAGGGACACCAAGGACTTCGTGCACCCGGCCGTCGGCCCGCTGACGCTCAGCTTCCACTCGTTCGACGTGCGCGAGGCGCCGGGCCAGATGCTCGTGATCTACCAGGCGGAGCCGGGCAGCACGAGCGCCGACGGGTTGAAGCTCCTCGCGACTAGTCGGGCCACACGGGCGGCCGCTTCTCCAGGAACGACGCCCGCCCCTCTTTGGCTGACGGGGACTGCGAAGTCTCGGCCATGACCGCCAGCGCGATGTCGTACGCGTCCGCCTCGGGCCGGTCGAGCTGCGCGTAGATCGTCCGCTTCCCCACGGCCTTCGAAGCCCGCGACCCCCTGGTAGCCCGCGCCAGCAGGTCGTCAACGGCAGCGTCCAACTCCTCGGCGGGCACGGCCTTGTTGATCAGCCCCCACTCGACGGCGGTCTGCGCGTCGATGACGTCGCCGGTGAGCACCAGTTCCATCAATCGCTTGCGCCCGATCGACCGCGCTACCGGCACTGCGGGCGTGTGGCAGAACCACCCGGCTTTCCCGCCGGGCAACGAGAATCCCGCCGTGTCCGCCGCAACCGCGAGGTCACACGACGCCACCAGCTGGCACCCCGCCGCAGTCGCCAAGCCCTGAACGCGCGCGATCACCACCTGCGGCACGGACTGAATGGTCTTCATCACCACCGTGCACAGCTCCAGCAGCAGCCGCACGCCCTCCTCATCGCGGGCGTGCACGTCAGCGAAGTCGTGCCCCGCGCTGAACACCGGCCCGTCAGCGGCCAGGACGATGCCAGCCGCATCGGAAGCACCAGCCTCGCGGAACGCCTCCAGCAGCTCACTCAAGTGCTCGGCAGACAGCGCGTTGCGCCGGGCAACGCGGTTCATCGTGATGCGAACAACCGAGCCCTCACGCGCAACGTCGACCATCCCGCGAATCTAAGGCCCTACGCCAAAGAACGCACCTCGCGGATCACGGTGACGATCTCGTCCATGATCTCGGTCAGCTCGTAGTCCTTCGGCGTGAACACCCGCGCCACTCCCCGGTCGCGCAGCTTCTGAGCGTCGTCCGGCGGGATGATGCCGCCGACGATCACCGGGATGTCGCCGGCGCCGGCCGCGCGGAGGCCGTCGACCACGGCGGGCACGACCTCGAGGTGCGAACCGGACAGGATCGAGAGGCCGACGACGTGCACGTCCTCCTGCACGGCGGCGGATACGATCTGTGCCGGCGTCAGGCGAATGCCCTGGTAGACGACCTCGAAGCCGACGTCGCGGGCGCGCACGGCGACCTGCTCGGCGCCGTTCGAGTGGCCGTCCAGGCCCGGCTTGCCGACCAGCATGCGCAGCCGCTCGCCGATCTCCTCGCCGGTCCCGCGCACCCGGTCGCGCACGCGTGCGATCTCCGAACCTGCTTCGCCCGAGGCTGAAGCACCGGAAACGCCCGTGGGCGCGCGGTATTCGCCGAACGTCTCACGCAGCGCCTGCGACCATTCGCCGGTCGTCACGCCGGCGCGCGCACAGGCCAGCGTCACCTCGACCAGGTTCTGGTCGGTCTTCGCGGCCTCGCGCAGAGCGTCCAACGCAGCCGCGGCAGCCGCGTTGTCGCGGGCAGCACGCCACTGCTGGATCGCCTCGACCGCGTGCATCTCGACGATCGGGTCGATGGTCTCGATCGCGTTCGCGCCCTCCGCCTGCAACGGCGACGGCTCGGTGGTGTCGAACTTGTTGACACCGACGACGACTTCTTCGCCCGATTCGACGCGGCGACGGCGGTCGGCCAGCGACGACACCAGCTGCGACTTCATGTAGCCGGACTCGACGGCCGCGACGGCACCGCCCATCGCCTGCACGCGGTCGATCTCCTCGCGCGCACCGCGCAGAATTTCCCCGACCTTCGCCTCGATGACCGGCGAGCCGTCGAAGATGTCCTCGTACTCCAGCAGATCCGTCTCGTAGGCCAGCACCTGCTGCATGCGCAGCGCCCACTGCTGGTCCCACGGCCGCGGCAGGCCCAACGCCTCGTTCCACGCCGGCAGCTGGATCGCGCGGGCACGAGCGTTGCGGGACAACGAGACCGCGAGCATCTCCAGCACGATGCGCTGGACGTTGTTCTCGGGCTGCGCCTCGGTCAGGCCCAGCGAGTTGACCTGCACGCCGTAGCGGAACCGGCGGTGCTTCGGGTTCTCGACGCCGTAGCGCTCCAGCGTGATCTCGTCCCACAGCTGGGCGAACGCGCGCATCTTGCACATCTCCTCGATGAACCGCACACCGGCGTTCACGAAGAAGGAGATGCGGGCGACGACCTCACCGAACTTCTCCTGAGGCACCTGACCGGAGTCGCGCACCGAGTCCAGGACGGCGATCGCCGTGCACATCGCGTACGCGACCTCCTGCGCCGGCGTCGCGCCGACCTCCTGGAGGTGGTAGCTGCAGATGTTGATCGGGTTCCACTTCGGCACGTTCGACACGGTCCACGCGACCATGTCGGTGATCAGCCGCAGCGACGGTCCCGGCGGGAACACGTAGGTGCCGCGGGACAGGTACTCCTTGATGATGTCGTTCTGCGTCGTGCCGGCCAGTGCCGACGGGTCCGCGCCCTGCTCCTCCGCCACGGTGACGTACAGCGCGAGCAGCCACATGGCCGTCGCGTTGATCGTCATCGACGTGTTGGCGCCGCCGAGCGGGATCTGGTCGAAGAGCTGGCGCATGTCGCCGATGTGGCTGATCGGCACGCCGACCTTGCCGACCTCGCCCTTCGCGAGCTCGTCGTCGGGGTCGTAGCCGGTCTGCGTCGGCAGGTCGAACGCCACCGACAGGCCGGTCTGCCCCTTCGCGAGGTTCCGGCGGTACAGGGCGTTGGAAGCCGCGGCCGAGGAGTGACCCGCGTACGTGCGCATCACCCAGGGGCGGTCGCGTTCACGGTCACTCGGGTACGGCACAGCAACCTCCCACGACGTTGTTGTTCGGAGCGTACTGGCCGGTAACCAAAGCTGCGCGTGCGATTGCTCACTGAATCGAGACCACAAGAGCATGATTGAGTGGTGACGGCGATCTACCAGACAGTGGTCGTGTTCGGGGTGATCGGACTGCTGGCGCTGGCGTTGAGGTACTTCGTGGGCAACGACAAGCGGCCCGTGCCGGATCTCGACGGCACGGACTTCGGGTTGCTGAGCGAGGTGGCGATCGTGCCCACCGAGGAGGCCGCGAACGTCCTCGTGCAGAAGCTGAAGGCGAACGGGGTGCGTGCCACGCGTTCGCGGAACGCGCCGTACCGGGTGATGGTGTTCCCGGCGGACGTCGCGGACGCGCGGCTGGTGCTGAAAACCTAGGAGCTGACGCGCTCCACGTCGGCACCGAGCTTGCGGAGGTTTTCCACGAACCCAGGGTAACCGCGCTCGATGTGGAAGATTTCGTAGACCTCGGTGGCCCCGTCCGCGCACAGACCGGCCAGCACCAGCCCCGCACCAGCGCGGATGTCCGAGGCCCAGACCGGCGCACTGGACAGCTGCTCCACGCCGCGGATCACCGCGTGGTGACCGTCCGTGCGCGCGTCGGCCCCGAGCCTGATCATCTCGTCGATGAACCGGAACCGCGCCTCGAACAGGTTCTCGGTGATCATCGAGGTGCCTTCGGAGACCGCGGACAGCGCGATCGCGAACGGCTGGTTGTCCGTGGCGAAACCGGGGTACGGCAGCGTCACGAAGTCGACCGCCTTGGGCCGCCCGTCCATGACGACCCGGAAGCCCTCGTCCTCGCCCTCGTAGACGGTGACCTCGGCGCCCGCCATGCGCAGCTTCTCCAGCACCAGGTCGAGGTGGTGCGGGTTCACGCCGCGCACCCGCACGTCGCCGCGGGTCATGGCGGCGGCGAAGCCCCACGTCGCGCCGACGATCCGGTCGCCGATCACGCGGTGCTCGGTCGGCTTGAGCTCGGTCACGCCGTGCACGGTCAACGTGGACGTGCCCGCGCCCTCGATCCGCGCGCCCATCTGCGTGAGCATCAGGCACAGGTCGATGATCTCCGGCTCGCGCGCGGCGTTGTCGATGACCGTCGTGCCGTTCGCCAGCACGGCCGCCATCAGGATGTTCTCGGTGGCGCCCATGCTCGGGAAGTCGAGCCAGATCTGCGCGCCGTGCAGCCCCTCGGCCTCGGCGACGATGCAGCCGTGCTCGATCCAGGTCTTGGCGCCGAGCTTCTCGAGCCCGCTCTGGTGCATGTCCAACGGCCGCGAGCCGATCGCGTCGCCACCCGGCAACGCCACGACCGCGCGCTTGCACCGGCCGACCAGCGGCCCCAGCACGCAGATCGACGCCCGCAGCTTGCCCATCGCCTCGGAGTCGGCGTGGTAGCTCAGCTCCGCCGGCGTGGTGATCCTCGCCACGTCACCCTCGAGCTCGACCTCGCACCCGAGGCTGCGCAACGCGTCCGCCATCAGCGGCACGTCGAGGATGTCGGGGCAGTTGGTGAGGGTCGTCGTGCCCTCGGCGAGCAGAGCAGCGGCCATCAGCTTGAGGACGCTGTTCTTTGCGCCGACGACATCAACCTCGCCGACCAGACGTGCGCCACCGTGTACCCGGAAATGCTCGCTCACGCGGCAATCCTACGTACTGGCCCTACATTGCAGTCATGGCGGTACATCTCACCAAGATCTACACGCGGGTCGGCGACGACGGCACGACCGGCCTCGGCGACTTCTCGCGCGTTCCGAAGACCTCGCCTCGCATCGAGGCGTACGCGGACGTCGACGAGACGAACGCGGCACTGGGCGTGGCCCTGGCGCTGGGACAGCTGGCAGATGACGTCCACGACGTCGTGCGCAAGGTGCAGAACGACCTGTTCGACGTCGGAGCTGACCTCTGCACACCGATCGTGCCGGACCCCAAGTACCCGCCGCTGCGCATCACCCAGGCCTACGTGGACCGCCTGGAGGGCTACTGCGACACGTTCAACGAGCGGCTGGGCAAGCTCGACTCGTTCATCCTGAACGGCGGCACGCCCGGCGCGGCCCTGCTGCACCAGGCGCGCACGATCGCGCGCAGGGCAGAGCGGCGTGCCTGGTCGTTGATCGAGGCCGACGCCGAGCACACGAACGTGCTGACGGCGAAGTACCTGAACAGGCTGAGTGACCTGCTGTTCATCCTGGCCCGCGTGGCCAACCCGGACGGCGACGTGCTGTGGCAGCCCGGGGAGAACGCCTAAGAGGCCCAGGGAATGGAACGGCCCGGAGGCGCTGACTCGAGCCAGGACAGGAATCCTGTGAGCGCGTCCGGGCCCATCGCGATCTCGACCTCGCCGCCGGGAATGCGGCACCGCAGCACCGTGGCGCCGACCGGCATGGCGTACGCCTCCGGCCCCGTCGGCTCACGGCGCGCGTCGATCTCGAGTCCGTCTCTGGAGATCAGCTGGTCTGGCCCCGACCCGAGCGAGAGCACGCGGAACCAGGCGAACGAGTCGCCCCGGTAGTGCCCCACGCCCAGGTGCCAGCCTCGGCCGCGATCGTCGAACTGACTGCGCAGCGCGACGTGCACGCCGCCCTCACGCAGCAGCCGGATGCGGCGCCAGGCGAAGTAGGCGATGACGACTGCCACTCCAAGCAGGATCAGTCCGGCAATCTCGGTGATCCCCACGGCTGCGGCCTCGCGCCCGGTCTCAGGCCGACTGTTCCACGGCCCGCACGCGCGCTGCCGCACGTGCGCGCTCTGCATCGTCCGCGTCCTGCAGCGCCGTCCGCGCCGCGTCCACGTCGATCTCGCCCGCGAGCTCGGCGTCCTCGGCGAGAATCGATACGCCGGTGCCGGTCACGGAGAGGAAGCCACCGTGCACCGCGGCGGTGACGAGGCCACCGTCCGTCGTGCGGATGCGCACCACGCCACCCTCGACCAGCTGACCGAGAACGGGCTCGTGACCGGGCAGGATGCCGATCTCCCCCTCGGTCGTCTGAGCCGAAACAGAGGTGGCCTTACCGGACCACAGGCGGCGTTCAACGGCGACCAGTTCAACGGTCATCTCGGCCACGCGTATCTCCCTCGTCGTCTGGAGTCGAACTGAGTCTAAACGGTCGCCTGACAACCTTGCCGCCCCGCCCGGTGTCAGTACCTTCGACAACCGCCGAAGGGGGGACATGCAGGACTTCGAGGACTTCGTGGCGTTGCGTTCGCAGGCTTTGTTGCGCACCGCGTACCTGCTGTGCGGCGGTGACAAAGGCGCCGCCGAGGACATTCTGCAGGACGTCCTCATGGGCATGTACGGCAAGTGGCGCCGAATCCGGACTTCCCCGGAAGCCTACGCGCGCACCGCGCTGGCCAACGCGGCCGCGAACCGCTGGCGACGGCGTTCCCGCAAGCCGGAGGCACCGCTGGAACTGGGGGCGGTACCTGCGGCTCGGGGGCACGAACAGCAGGTCGTGGACGCGGACAGCGTGGTGCGTGCGTTGGCGCAGCTGCCGAAGAAGATGCGCGCGGTGCTGGTGCTGAGGTTCTTCGACGACCTCAGCGAGGCCGAGACCGCCCGCACGCTGGGTTGCGGCATCGGCACGGTGAAGAGCCAGACCTCGCGCGGCCTCGCCCGCATGCGGGAGCTGATGGGTGAGCAGGTGTTGACGTGGAACTGAAAGAAGCAATGGAGGCCGCGACGGCAGACCTGGACGTGCGGCCGGGATTCGTGGGGGACGTGATGGCCGGTGCGCGACGACGACACACGCGCAAACTGCTCGCCGTGACCGCGGCTGTGGCGCTGCTCGCAGGCGTGACGACGGGGGTGGTGCTGACTCGCTCCTCCGAACCGCCGCTGCTCACGGATGATGAACGGCTGACGGCCGCCACGAGTGGTGACCTGGCCTCCGACCGGACAGTCGTCGAGCAGGCGCTGCGCGTGTGGCAAAGCACACAGAAGGCGCCGGAGCGCATCGCGGACTTCTCCGCTCCCGCACACGTCTTCTGGGCGGGCCAGACACCGTCCGGCCCCGCGGTGCTGATCGTGCAGCCGGTCCGGGGGACGAGCACCCCCACGCCGATGACCCTCGTCGGCCTGGTCGCCGGGAATGAGGTCGTGGACCGCGAAATGCTGGTCGACGGCGAACGCGAGCGCGGGATCTACCGCTTCGGCGCGAGCCAGTCGACGACTGTCGTGCTGAGCCTCGGCCAGACCGTGTACTGGTCGCAACGACCGGTGCGCGGCGAGGACGGCCGGCTGTCGCGCCAGTGGCAGGCAGCCGACACCGGCGGCAGCGGCGTGGCCGTGGTGAGCGCCCAGCCGGCGGACCGACCGGTGTTCGTTCGCGCCGACACCCAGCCCGCTGCCGACGACTTCCTCAGGGAACCGCTCATGGCGAAGCAGGACTACGGACCGGACACCGCCTTCAAACCGCATCCCGGCCTCGGCTGGACCGACAGCGTGTGGGCGACGGACAAGCACGACGAGCACCCGCAGATGAAGTCGATGCTGGCGCACCGCGACATGCAACGAGCCGGGGTGCTCGACTACCTCGTGCGTGATGACGAGTGGGGGCGGTGGCAGGTGCGGGCGTGGCTGCCGGACGGCAGGTTCGCCAACGTGTTCGAGGCCAACGGCGAGACGTACGCCGCCCTCTACCGCGCGAACGGCACGTTCGACAGCGGTGTGGCCGGAGGTCCGACGCGCAAGACCGCACCACTGCCGGCACGGGTGCGGTTGCCCGGCGACCTGGGGACCGTCGTGGCCGACTTCGGGTTCCGGATCGGCCCGGACCGACGTCCCGACGTGTGGATCGCGCCCGCGGGTACGACCGAGGTGAGGGTCGAGCGAGCTGAAGGCGACTCGGTCCAGGTGCCGCTCTAACCGCCGTGCCAGGAGCGCCAGAGCGTCGCGTAGGTGCCGTCTCTGGCGACCAGATCGTCGTGGGGCCCCAACTCCACGACGCGGCCCGCGTCGACGACCGCGATCCGGTCCGCGTCACGCGCGGTCTGCAACCGGTGCGCGATCGCGATCACCGTGCGTCTCTCCCGCACGGCCGCGATCGCACGCTCGGCGTGCCTGGCCGTGGCCGGGTCGAGCGAGGAGGTCGCCTCGTCCAGCACCAGCGTGTGCGGATCGGCGACCTCCACCCGTGCGAGCGCGAGTTGTTGTGCCTGCGCGGGATCCAGCTGCAGCCCACCGGCACCCAGCCTGGTGTCCAACCCGTCCGGCAGCTCGTCGAACCATCGCGCGTCGACGGTCCGCAACGCTGCAACGAGTTGCTCGTCGGAGGCATCGGGAACGGCCAGCGCGAGGTTCTCCCGCAACGTCCCGATGAACACGTGATGCTCTTGCGTCACCAGCACGATCTCCTGCTCGCCCGCCGCCACGAGATCCGCGACCGGCACGCCACCGACGAGCACCGAACCCTCCGCCGGCCGGTCGACACCCGCGATCAGCCGCCCCAGCGTCGACTTGCCCGCACCGGACACGCCCACGATCGCCAGCCGTTCGCCTGGCTGCACCACGAGATCGACGCCGTGCAGCACCTCGTGGCCGTCCACATAGGAGTAGCGGACGCCGCGCACCTCGATGCGGTCGCTGTCCGGCACGTCGACCGCGGGTGCCGGCTCGATCTGCGCCCCGATGCCCTCGATCCGCGCGAACGACGCACCGCCGCGCTGCAGGAACTCGATCCAGAACAGGATGCGGTCCATCGGCTCGACGAGCCGCCACACCCACAGGCCGGCCGTGACGACGACCTCGATGCCAACGCCGTCCGCCGTGTACATCAGGCCGCCGACGAGCAGCACCAACGCGGTCGGCAGGACGTTCACGAAACCGGTCACCGGGAACAGCACGCTGCGCAGCCCGAGCGTCCGCATGCGCGCCCGGTACGACCGCGCGACGGTGTCGTCCGCGGCGGCCACCAGCCGGTCCCGCAGCCCGTACGTCTCGATCGTCCGGCTGCCCTCGCCGACCGCTGCGGAAATCTCCGCCACGTCCCCGTTGGCTTCGCTCTCCGCGAGGTACGCGTCGCGCGCACGAGCGAGATACCAACGCACCACCCACACGACGGACGGCACGCCGGTCAGCGCGACCAGTCCGAGCACCGGGTCCAGCGCGAACATCGCCACGAACACGACAACGAGGTGCACCACGCCCGTGAGCACCTCGGGCACGCTGTCCCGCAACGCCAGCCCGACCGTGCCGACGTCACTCGTCACGCGGGTGAGCAGATCGCCTGTGCCGAGCCGGTCCACCACCCGCGCCGGCAAGGCCAGCGAGCGCCCCACCGCCTCCTCCCGCAACGAGGCCAGCAACCGTTCGCCGAGACGCGTGGTCTGCAAAGCGCTGTACCGCACCAGCAACAGGTGCACCACCGCAGCACCCAGCACGCCGAGCGCGATCATGTCCACAGTGGACAAGGTCAGCGTGCCGTCCTGCACGCCACCGACGATCTTGCCGAGCAGGTAGGGCCCGACGAGCCCCGCCAACGCCGTCAGGGCGGTGAGCACGAGCACGACGGTCAACGCGCGTCGTTCGCCCCGCATCAACCGGACAGCAGCGCGCCGCACCTCGCGCCGGTCCGCGATCGGCAGCCGGTTCATCGGTTCTCCAGGTGCACCGTCTGGTCGGCCTGCCCGATCCACAACGGCGACGACGACACGACCACGGTGGTCCGCCCGAGCCGCGTCTGCTTCACCCGTTGCGCGACGGCCGCCTCAGTGACCGCGTCGAGCGCCGACGTGGGCTCGACGAGCACCAGCACCTCCGGTTCGCTGAGCAACGCCCGGACGAGCCGGAGCCGTTGCCGTTGACCGCCGGAAACGTTGCGCCCCTGGGACTCCAGGTGCGAGTCGAGCCCCTCCGGCAGGGCCTCCACGACGTCCACCGCGGCGGCCGCCCAGATCGCCTGCTCCAGCACGGCGTCGTCGTGCTCGGCCACCGACACCGCCTCGCGCACCGACCCGGCGAACAGGTAGTCGTCGTTGTCCGCCACAACTCCCGGCAGCCGATCCACCGCTTCCCTGGCCAGTTTCGCGTCGGCGGAGACCACCACGGTCAGCGCGCCGCTCTTCACCTCCAGCACCGGGGTGTCGTCGGTGGGAGCATCCGGCTGCAGCTTCAGGATCTCGATCACCCGCCGCGCCGACACCAACGCCCGCGGAATCGCGTCCGCACCCTCGATGAAGAAGCTGACCGGCACGATCAACGTCGTGACGTACAGGTAGACGGCGAGCATCTCGGGCACGGTGATCGCCCCGGTCACCGCCATCCGCGCCACGATCCACGTGACCACCGCGAGGAACAGCGCCGGCAACCCCCACGTGAGCGCCTGCACCCAGCTCAGCCACGCCGACACCCGATAGCCGTCCCGCAGCACCTCGCGCGACTTGGCCCCGAAGCGCTCGGCGAACGCCGGTTTGCCACCGATCCCGGACAGCACCTTCAACCCGGCCACGATGTCCCCTGCCCGCGAGCTCAGCTCCCCCTGGCTCTGCCGATAACCGGCCTCCACGGCGTGCAGCCCCCGCATCACCGGCCCGGTGACCACCGCCAGCACCGGCACACCCAGCAACACCACCACCGCGACGAGCGGCGAGATCCGCACCAGCAACACCGCAGTGGCCACGTACGCGACCACCGCACCAACTCCGGGCCCAGCGCTGGTGAGCGCGTGCGCAACCCGAGCCGTGTCACCGTTCTGCAGGTACGTGAGCTCCCCCGCGGACAACTTCCGCCGCACCACCCCACCAAGCCGCGTGACGTGCCGGACCACGAGTTGCGCCGTCCGCAACGAGGCATCCGTCCGCACCATCGTCATGGTGCGGTGCCGCGCCATCCCGGCGAGCGCCAACAACCCCGCCACCACGACCAGCGCGACGCACCACCACACCAACGCACCTCGGTCGCCGCCGCGCAGACCGTCCTCAACGGCCTTGGTGATGAGGTACGGCGGCACGAGCAGCCCGCACATCCACAGCGACCCCCACCACGCCCCGGCCAGCACCCGCCACGGCTGCATCCGCACGAGCCACCACAGGTACCGCCAGGGCGATCGGAGGTCCGGATCACCCGGATCGTCGTACGGAGCATGTCGGGCCATGCACCCGACCTTGCCATCACCCGGCGGGCGCCACGACCGATTTCGCCTTCAGCCCAATCGCACCAACGGCCGTTGCCCCCAACGCCGCGACGACCGCGAACGCGTAGAAGCCCCACGGATACGCCAAACCAGCCGTGAGCAACGCACCGCCCAACAACGGCCCACTGATCGCACCCAACCGCCCAATGCCCGCGGCCCACCCGATACCGGTAGCGCGGTTCTCCTCGTAAACCCGTCCCGCGTAGGCATAAACGAGCACCTGCGCACTGAACACGAAGCACCCGGCCAACAACACAGCCACGTACACGCCAACGCCCGGCAACTTGATGCTGAGCAACCCCAAGAACACCACCGCACCCGCGAACCACCCGATGGCCGCCGGCCTGATTCCAACCCGGTCAGCGACGGTGCCCGCGATCAGAAGTCCAACCACAGCCCCGATGTTGAGCGTGAGCAACAACGCCAGCGCCGTACCGAGCTCGTACCCGGCGCTGCGCATGATCTGCGGCAACCACGTGTTGAGTCCATAGACCAACAACAGCCCCATGAACGACGCCACCCAGAACGCGACCGTCGCCTTCCGCAGTCCGGGCTTGAACAACGACCCCACGGCCACACCGGCAGGCGCCTTGCGCACAACGGTCTCCGGCAAGTGCTTGACCATCAAGGGAATCAGGACAAGCGCGGGCAACGCCCCCACGACGAACAACGACCGCCACCCGAGCTGAGGAATGAGCACGATGCCGAGCAACGCCGTGATGACCGCACCCACGTGATACCCGGTCATGATGAGCGTGGTGGCCCGCCCACCCTGCTGAGGCCGCGCCTCGTTCACCAACGCGATGGCCGTGGGCAGACACCCGCCAAGCCCAAGCCCCGCAAGGAACCTGAGCACTCCGAACGTCGTGGCGTCCTGCGCCACCGCACAGGCCAACGTGAACACGGAGAACCCGGCCACCGCGTAGATCATGACCTTGCGCCGCCCGATGACGTCGGTGATGGTCCCGATGATCAGCGCGCCGAGCATCATCCCGAACAGGCCGGCCGTGGACACCGCGCTGGCCGACGCCGTGGTGAGCAGCTTCTCCTGCAGCAGCACGGGAATCACCGTGCCGAGCACGACGAGGTCAAAGCCGTCCAACAACACGGCAGTCCAACACAGCGGCAACACCCATTTGTTCACGTGCGCTCTCCTCCACGCCGAGGCCTTGCTGGTGCCGTGCATCGTGCGACGCCACACCAACGACGGGGAGACCCATTTCCGTCCAATGGAAACCAAGCCACCCGGCAGACGCGGGCCGAAGGCGAAGCCGAGGCGCACCCACCCAGTGGCGATGCGAAGCGAGCCGGACAGCGCAATGCCAACGCGGGTAACCCGGTGATGACCGCAGGCCAAACAACCCAACGCAAGCACGCACGCCCCAAGAACGCCCAAAGGGCCGCCCCTCCACAATGGAGAGACGGCCCTCAGGAAAGCCGCGAGCTAGCTCAGTTGCCGGCCAGCTTCTTGGCGTTGGCCTCGACGTCGTCCAACCCGCCGCAGGAGAAGAACGCCTGCTCCGGGTAGTGGTCGAACTCGCCCTTGCAGACGCGGTCGAACGCCTCGATCGTCTCCTTGATCGGCACGAACGAGCCGGGCTGACCCGTGAACTTCTCGGCCACGATGAAGTTCTGGCCGAGGAAGCGCTCGAGACGACGCGCGCGACCGACGAGGACCTTGTCCTCCTCGGACAGCTCGTCCATACCGAGGATGGCGATGATGTCCTGCAGCTCCTTGTACTTCTGCAGGATCCGCTTGACCTCCTGGGCCACCCGGTAGTGCTCCTCGCCGACGATCGACGGCTCGAGGATTCGAGACGACGACGACAGCGGGTCGACGGCCGGGTAGATGCCCTTCTGGGAGATCGGACGGGAAAGCTCCGTCGTCGCGTCCAGGTGGGCGAAGGTCGTGGCCGGCGCGGGGTCGGTGTAGTCGTCCGCGGGCACGTAGATGGCCTGCAGCGAGGTGATCGACTTACCGCGCGTCGAGGTGATGCGCTCCTGGAGCTCACCCATCTCGTCGGCCAGCGTCGGCTGGTAACCCACGGCGGACGGCATGCGGCCCAGCAGGGTCGACACCTCGGAACCCGCCTGGGTGAACCGGAAGATGTTGTCGATGAAGAGCAGCACGTCCTGGTTCTGGACGTCGCGGAAGTACTCCGCCATCGTCAGAGCGGACAGCGCGACGCGCATACGCGTGCCGGGCGGCTCGTCCATCTGACCGAAGACGAGAGCGGTGTCCCCGAGAACACCCATCTCTTCCATCTCCAGCAGCAGGTCCGTGCCCTCACGGGTGCGCTCACCGACGCCGGCGAACACCGACGTACCGGAGAACTCACGGGCAATACGCGTGATCATCTCCTGGATGAGCACGGTCTTGCCGACGCCCGCGCCGCCGAACAGGCCGATCTTGCCGCCCTTGACGTACGGGGTGAGCAGGTCGATGACCTTGATGCCGGTCTCGAGGATCTCGGTCTTGCCCTCGAGCTGGTCGAACGACGGAGCCTTGCGGTGGATGCCCCACTGCTCGCCGTCGCGGCCGAGGCCGGGCTGGTCGAGGCAGTCACCGAGGGCGTTGAAGACGTGGCCCTTGACGACGTCGCCGACCGGCACCGAGATCGCGGCACCCGAGTCGGTCACGGTGGCACCGCGGACGAGACCGTCGGTCGGCTGCATCGAGATGCAGCGGACCAGGTTGTCGCCGAGGTGCTGCGCGACCTCGAGGGTCAGCGTCTTGGCGACCGCCTCGAAGGTGATCTCCGTGTGGCAAGCGTTGAACAGCTCCGGCACGGCGTCGCGCGGGAACTCCACGTCGACGACCGCACCGATCACCCGGACCACACGGCCGGTGCGGGTGGTGGTGGCAGTAGCACTCATGTCACTCATCACTTCCTGCGCCACCGGTAAGCGCGGCAGCGCCACCGACGATCTCGCTGATCTCCTGGGTGATCTGGGCCTGACGGGCCGAGTTCGCCGCCCGGCTGAGGTTCCGGACCAGCTCCGTCGCGTTGTCCGTCGCGGCCTTCATGGCCGTACGACGAGCAGCCGACTCCGAAGCCGCAGCCTCCAGCATGGCGGAGAACAGACGCGTCTTCACGTACTTGGGCAGCATCGCACCGAGCAGCGCCTCCGCGCTCGGCTCGAAGTCGTACACCGCGCGCGGGCCCTTGGGGGTCTCGCCGGTGTACTCGACCTCCATCGGCGCGATCCGCCTGGCGGCCGGCGTCTGGCTCAGCATGGACTTGAACTCGGTGTACACGACGTGGATCTCGTCCACGCCCTGCGCACCGTCCTCCGTGCCCTCCAGGAACGCCTCCACCAGCGCGTCACCGGCCTCGACCGCGTTGACGTAGTGCGGGGTCTGCGAGAACCCGCTCCACGCGCCCGTGACCTCACGACGGCGGAACTGGTAGTAGCCCTGGCCCTTGCGGCCGGTCACGTACAGCACCGGCTCCTTGCCCTCCGACCGGAGCAGCTGGATCAGCTGCTCGGCGGCCTTGAGGACGTTGGCGTTGTAACCGCCGCACATGCCCTTGTCGCTCGTGATCACCAGCACTGCGGCGCGCTTCGGGTTCTCACGCTCCGACAGCAGCGGGTGGTCGAGGTTCGCCGAGGCCTCGGCCAACGCGGAGAGCACGTTCGTGATCTCTTCCGCGTACGGCCGGGAGGCCGCGACCCTGGTCTGCGCCTTCGCGAGGCGAGACGTCGCGATGAGCTCGTAGGCCTTCGTGATCTTCTTGGTCGAGTTGACCGTTCGGATCCGCTGGCGGAGCTCCCGAATCTGTGCGCCCATGGCTCAGATCACTTCTTGGTGGGCTCGGGCTTGTGGACCTTCACCGACTCCTGGCCCACCTTGTCGGCGTCCATCGCCTTCTCAGCGGCCTCGTTGACGATCGTCGTGCCGTCGGAAGCGGTGAACTGCTTCTTGAACTCGGTCACGGCGTCGACAACGCGCCTCTGGGCGTCGTCACCGAACTGCTTCGTCTCGACGATGCTTGCGAGCACGTCCGCGTGGTTGCGGCGCAGCGAGTCCTTGAAGTCCGCGACGAAGCGCCGGATGTCGGCGACGGGGACGTCGTCCAGGTGACCCTTGGTCGCGGCGAAGATCTCGACGACCTGCTCCTCGACGGGCACCGGGGAGTACTGGCCCTGCTTGAGCAGCTCGACCAGGCGGGCACCGCGGTCCAGCTGGGCGCGCGACGCGGCGTCGAGGTCGGACGCGAACGCGGAGAAGGCCTCCAGCTCGCGGAACTGCGACAGGTCGAGACGCAGCGAACCCGAGACCTGCTTCATCGCCTTGATCTGCGCGGCACCACCGACGCGGGAGACGGAGATACCCACGTTGACGGCCGGGCGGACACCGGCGTTGAACAGGTCGGACTCGAGGAAGCACTGACCGTCGGTGATCGAGATGACGTTGGTCGGGATGTACGCCGACACGTCGTTCGCCTTGGTCTCGATGATCGGGAGACCCGTCATCGAGCCGCCGCCCATCTCGTCCGACAGCTTCGCGCAACGCTCGAGGAGACGCGAGTGCAAGTAGAAGACGTCGCCGGGGTACGCCTCGCGGCCCGGCGGGCGGCGCAGCAGCAGCGAGATCGCGCGGTACGCCTCTGCCTGCTTGGTCAGGTCGTCGAAGATGATCAGGACGTGCTTGCCCTGGTACATCCAGTGCTGGCCGATGGCGGAACCGGTGTACGGCGCCAGCCACTTGAAGCCGGCCGAGTCGGAAGCGGGAGCGGCGACGATCGTCGTGTACTCGAGCGCGCCCGCCTCCTCCAGCGCGGTCTTGACGCCCGCGATGGTGGAGCCCTTCTGGCCGATGGCGACGTACACGCAGCGGACCTGCTGCTTGGGGTCGCCCGACTCCCAGGCCTTCTTCTGGTTGATGATCGTGTCGATGCAGACCGCGGTCTTGCCGGTCTTGCGGTCACCGATGATCAGCTGACGCTGACCGCGACCGATCGGGGTCATCGCGTCGATGGCCTTGATGCCGGTCTGCATCGGCTCACCGACCGGCTGACGCTGCAGCACGGAGGCGGCCTGCAGCTCCAGGGCGCGGTTGTCGTCGGCGACGATGTCACCGAGACCGTCGATCGGCTGGCCCAGCGGGTTGACGACGCGGCCGAGGAAGCCGTCGCCGACCGGCACGGACAGGACCTTGCCCGTCCGGCGGACCTCCTGGCCCTCTTCGATCTTGTCGAAGTCACCGAGGATGACCGCACCGATCTCGCGGACCTCGAGGTTCAGGGCGACGCCGAGGACGCCACCGGGGAACTCGAGCAGCTCGTTGGTCATCGTGCCCGGAAGGCCCTCGACGATGGCGATGCCGTCGTAGGTCTCGGAGACGGCACCGACCTCTTCCCGGCTGACCTCCGGGGAGTAGCTCGAGACGTACTTCTCGATCGCACTGCGGATCTCGTCCGACGAGATCGTCAGCTCCGCCATGTCGTTCCTGCTCTCACTTCTTCGTTCTTGGGAAAGGGCTCGGGGGCTAGCTGGCGAGATTGCGGCGCAGTGCCGCCAACCGGCCGGCGATGCTTCCGTCGATGATCTCGTCGCCGATCTTGATCGAGAGTCCGCCGGCCAGAGCCGGGTCGACCTCGACGTGCAGCGCGATCGGGCGCGAGTAGATCGTGGTCAGCGTCGCGGTCAAGCGGTCGACCTGCGCCGCGGTCAGCTCCACGGCGGACCGCACGTGCGCGACGGAACGCTGCCGGCGCTTGGCCGCCAGGTCCGCGAGCTCGGCCAGGCCGTCCGCGACGCGCAGGCCGCGCGGGTTGCGGACCAGCTGGCTCACCAGCGTCGTGGTGACCGGGCTGACCTTGCCCTCGATCAGGGAGCCGACCAGCGCGACCTTGCCGTCGGTGGACCCGGCCGGGTCCGCCAGCAGCAGCTCGAGCTCGTGCGAGTTGGCCACGATGCGGCCGAGCCGGAAGAGCTCGTCCTCGGTCGAGTCCAGCTGGCCATCGCGCTCGGCGCGCACCAGCAGCGTGGTGCGGGCGAGCGACTCGACACCGTCGACGAGTTCACGCGGGCTGGACCAGCGCGCCGTCACGACGGCGACCAGGACCTGCAGCGTCGCGTCGCTCACCTTGCCGGCGAAGAGCCCGCGGGCGAGCTGCTCACGGCCAGCGGCGTCGGACGAGGCGTCGGCGAGCGCGCCGCGCAGCGTCCGCTGCTCGATCAGCAGGCCGAGCACGGCGAAGAGCTCCTCGCCGAGCTTGGCGAGGTCGTCCGTCGACGTGGTGGCGTCGGCCAGCTCCAGCAGCCGCAGTTCCGCGGCTGCCAGAGCTTCACGACTTGCGGCATGCAACGTCATCGGCAGCCTCTACTTGCTCGCCGGCGCCGCGACGGCGTCCAGCTCGTTGAGGAAGCGGTCGACGGTGCCGCGGCGGCGGGCCTCGTCCTCGAGGGACTCGCCCACGACCTTGCTCGCCAGCTCGACGGCGGTGCGGCCGAGGTCGGCACGCAGCTCGGCGACGATCTGGGCGCGCTGAGCGTCCAGCTGGTGCTGGCCCTGCGCGACGATGCGCGCGGACTCGGCCTGCGCCTGCTCACGCAGCTCCTCGATGATCTGCAGGCCCTCGGCCCGCGCGTCGTCGCGGATGCGCGCGGCCTCGGCACGAGCCTCGGCCAGCTGCTCCTTGTACTGCTCAAGAGTGCGCTGAGCTTCGGCCTGCGCCTGCTCGGCCTTCTCGATGCCACCCTCGATCTTGGCCGTCCGCTCCGCGTACAGCGCCTCGAACCTCGGCGACACGAACTTCTTGATGACGAAGAAGAGGAGCAGGAACGCGACGAGACCGAGGATGATCTCCGAGGTGTGCGGCAGAACCGGGTTGACCGGGCCCTCCGCAGCCAGGATGAGGGGCATCACGGAATCTCCTAACGCGATCAGGATTCGGTCAGGCAGTCGCGATGAAGTACACGACGAAGCCGATCAGCGCGAGGACCTCGACGATGGCGAAGGTGGTCCACGCGAGGCTCAGCAGCACGCCGCGGGCCTCAGGCTGGCGGGCGGTGCCGCTGATGACCGAGGAGAAGATCAGACCCACGCCGATGCCCGGGCCGATAGCCGCAAGGCCGTAACCGATGGCCGCGAGGCCCTGGTTGAGGTTGACGGCGTCCTGGGCAAGCTGGATAGCGCTCACTGTTGCTGTTCCCTTTCCAACTCGGTCCGCGAGTGTTCGCGGATCGGAGGCTTTGTGTTTCTCAGTGCTCTTCTGCCAGCGCCATGCCGATGTAGCTGGCAGACAGCAGCGCGAAGATGTAGGCCTGCAGGCACATGATCAGTGCCTCCAGGAAGGTCAGCGCGATGGCGAAGGCGAAGGACACCGGCGCCACGATGACGGTGATTCCACCGTTCAGCAGGAGGAACTCACCAGCCAGGGTGAACACCAGCAGGAGCAGGTGCCCGGCGAACATGGCGGCGAAAACTCGGATCGCCAGAGTGATCGGGTTCAGGATGAACTTCTGGAAGAACTCGATCGGAATCAGCAGCGGGAGCACGAACCACGGCGCGCCCGGCGGAATCGTCTGGTGCTTCAAGTAACCCACGAAGCCGTGCCGCTTGAACCCGACGAAGTGGTACACCGGGTAAACAACGAGCAACGAAACGGCGAGCGGGAAGCCGATGTGCGACATCGTCGGGAACTGGATGACCGGGATGAGCCCGAACAGGTTGTTCACCAGGACGAAGGTGAAGATCGTGAGGATCAGCGGGATGAAGGGCTTGAAGTCCTTCGCGCCGATCTGCTCCCTGGCAATGCTGTTGCGCCCGAAGTCGTAAACCGACTCGGCGGCGAACTGGAACTTGCCGGGGATGAGCTTCAGGTTCCGTGACGCGGCCAGGAAGAACGCCGCGATGATCACGATCGACAGCACCAGCAGGACCATCGGCTTCGTGACCTCGCCGAAGATCGGCGGGAGGAAGAAGTCCTTCACACCGGGAGCGACGAACTCGCCCCCCGAAGCCAGCAACTTGGTCACTGTGTTCCTTCCGGTTCTCCCGGCCGGCGTTCACTCCGCCGGGGGAATCGTCACGATCTGGACTTAACGTACCTTACGGTTCGCAAGCGACTACGAGAGGCACCCCTGCGATCGGGTGTCCCTGGTCAGCGCGACCATATCAGCAGGTCTCAGGTGCCTTCGGAGGCGGGGACCACCATCTGGCTGCGGCTGCGCTTGGACGCTCTGGCCTCGAGCCACGACGTCACGAGCACCGTCGCGACCAGTGTGATTCCGAGCGCCTTGGGCTCGAGCCAGTCCTGCCCGCGCAGCAAGATCACCGCGGCCAGCAGCACGATCAGCTTGCCCATGAATCCGCCGAGTGCGGCGACCATCACGAACATGGGGTCGAGCGCCGCGGTCTTGCGCATCAACAACAGCGTGGCGAGGCTCGAAGCAATGGCGATGACACCACCGATGAGTGATCCGTAGAGACCTTCAGTCCCCCAGATCACCGTTGACACAACTACGCCGACGGCGAACGTGCCGAGCGCGGCCCACACGGCCGCGCGGAACATTTCCCCGGCGAGCCGCTGGATCACCAGCTCGTGCGTGACAACCTCGTCCGCGTCGCTCATGTCTCGAAGTGTAGGAACCCGCATTTGAGAGGCCGCAGGCAGCCCCTCGGTGAAACCGTCAGGACTTGCGAGCTTCCCTGAGTCGCGGAATCGCGGAGACGACGAACGCCACGATCAACCCGATGACGAAGCACGTCGCAACGATGATCGGGTCGAACAACGTGAGAGCTACGGCTCCAAACGCAAGCACGCCCGCCCACAAATAGATGAGCAGCACTGCCCGCCGCTGGGAGTGACCGATCTCCAGCAATCGGTGGTGCAGGTGCATCTTGTCGGGCGAGAACGGACTCTCCCCGCGGCGCGTGCGGCGGATGATCGCCATCAGCAGGTCGAGCAGCGGCACGAACAGCACCGCGGCGACGACGATCAGCGGCGACAGCAGACCGAGCAGGTCGGCCGCGCTGCCCGTGGCCTGGTTGATCTTGCCCGACGCGCTGGTCGTGGCCGCGGCGAGCATCAGGCCGATGAGCATCGAGCCCGAGTCGCCCATGAAGATGCGCGCGGGGTTGAAGTTGTGCGGCAGGAAGCCCAGGCACGCGCCGGCGAGCGCGGCGGCGATCAGCGCGGGCGGGTAGGCCTCGACCGCGCCCTGCCGTTCGACGAGCAGGCCGATGGAGAACGCACACGTCGCCGCGGCCGCGATGAGCCCGATGCCGGCAGCCAGTCCGTCGAGGCCGTCGACGAAGTTCATCGCGTTGATCATCGTGACCGCGAGCAGCACGGTCAGCAGCGCACCCTGGTTCTGGTCGAGGCTGATGGTCGCGCCGCCGTCCCACGGCACCCACGCGATCATCCACTGCAGACCGAACAACACGAGGATGCCCGCAGCCGTGACCTGCCCGGCGAGCTTGGTGAGCGAGTCGAGCTCGAACCGGTCGTCAATCGCGCCCACGAGCACGATGACGCCGCCCGCGACCATGACGCCCCACGGGTCGTTCGAGAAGTCGAACGCGGCCCGCAGCACCGGCAGTTGGTGCGCCACGAACATGCCGCACAGCACGCCGCCGTAGATGGCGACACCACCCATGCGCGGCATCGGCTGCACGTGCACGTCGCGCTTGCGCGGGTAGGCCACCGCCCCGAGCCGGAACGCCATCGCGCGCACCAGGCCGACGAGCAAGAACGTCGCGACGGCAGCGATCAACGCGACGAGCAGGTACTCGCGCACGGGAAGGATGAACGAGGATGCGGGCCCCACGGGCCTACCAATCGATCGGGAGTGTTCGGGGTGCTCGCCACGGTACCCGCGGCGACATGATCAATTCTGTCAGCCGCCAGTCAGCGCGCTACTTCGACCTCGATGCCGAGCACCTCGTTGACCTCTTCCTTGCTGACCGCACCTTCCCTGAGGATGAGCGCGTCCGGTCCGGTGAGGTCGACGATGGTGGAGGCGATGTTCTCGCCACTAAGCCCACCGTCGAGGTACACGGGCACCGAATCCCCGAGCTGATCCCTCGCCTCCTGCGCACTGGAAGCCGGCGCATGCCCAGTCTTGTTCGCGCTGGACACGGCCATCGGCCCGACGTCCCTGAGCAGCTCCAGCGCAACCGGATGCAACGGCATCCGCAACATCACCGTGCCGCGCGTTTGCCCGAGATCCCAGGCCAAGCTGGGCGCGTGCGGCAGCACAATGCTCAGCCCTCCAGGCCAGAACGCCTCGATGAGCGCCCGCGCCTGCCGAGGCACGCTGAGGACCAGCCCGTCGATCGTGGTCCAGGACCCGACCAAAACCGGCACGGGCATGTCAGGCCCACGCCCCTTGGCCTCGAGAAGGCTCCGAACCGCTTCAGCGTCGAACGCGTCGCAGCCGATCCCGTAAACGGTGTCGGTGGGCAGGACGACAAGGCGCCCGCTCCGCACCGCACCGGCCGCGGCGGCGAGACCCGCCGCGCGGTTGCTCGGTTCGCTGCAGTCGTAGACCGTGCTCACCTCGGTGAGCCTAGTCAGCCTCGCCGACCGGCCGTCGTACGGCCCGCCCTTCAACCGGGCTCCGCGCGGCAGTCACTCACCAGAGCGGGCGAACCCTCCACACCGAACGGCCCGCCTGTGCCGCCACCGCCTGTCCCGCACAGGCCTGCTCGTCGGGCTCGCCGTGGTTCTGGCAGGCGGGCGGCACCGGCGCGTTCCTCCATCTCGGCATCACGCTGACCGACCAGTTCCCGGTCAGCCACGACTACCTAGACATCGACGTCCCGGCGGACAAGGCGCTCCCCAAGGCACGCTGGGCCCGTTGACCCGCTGCTCCTACTCGATGAAGAGCCTCGAGTGGGTACAGGTCTTCGTGTACCAGCCACCGTTCACCGCACAGAAGGACATCGCCAACTACGAGGACCGCAAGAACGAAACCTGGGACATCTCCCTCTGGCAGCAGGACCTTATCGTCGACATCGCCTTCCAGACCAATAAAACGAGCCGTACGGCTCGTTGGACGCCAAGGCGTTCCAGAAGTCCTGCCCGAACGCGGGGTCTGCCCGCGCTGGTCAAGACCCAGTTCCACGTCATGGCAGCCGACACGGCCATGGAACGCCACCCTGAGTCGTCCCTGCAGGGCGGCGCACTGTGCGAGCGCCACAACATCGCTCCCGAAGCCAGCTCGGACAAGGAGAACTACCGCGCACTCGAAGCATCACTGCGGATGTGGGACAAGCCGCAGGCGGCGATCGACCGCAACGCCTACCAATGCGACCCGGCGGACAAGCACCCGTTCGGCCCGCCGGTGGCGGTCACCCCGTCCCTGGGCACGGGCCAGACCTGCATGAGCAACATCCAGATCGACTGGGTGCTCGACTTCCAGATGGGCGATGTGAACGTCGGCCTGCAGAGCGACTACGGAGGGGCCTCCTACATGCAGCGTCCTGTGGAGGGCTGCGCGACGAACTGCTGCCGGCGGCGAAGCACATCACCGAGCAAGGCGCGACGAAGTAGCCGGGGCAGCGAGCCGAGGCGAACTGCGTGGAGTGGTGTTGACCACCACTCACGCAGACGCAGGCGACGCCAAGCGCGAAGAACTGCGGTTTTGTTCTCACTTACCACGTTCAGGACGTTCCTGACCAGGGTGAAGTTTTAGCCCAAACAGGGTTAAGTAGTTCAACGCATCCCCCAAACGGGCGCACCACTGTATGGTCATGAGCCGACCACAGAGCGCAATCGGGGAGGGTCGAGCTTCTGTGTCCGAGGAAGTTGTGACAAGCGGCAAGGTCGGCAGTTTCGCCGACAAGGCCACAGGCGGCACGTGGGACGGCATATTCGGGGTAGGTCTGGGCGCCATCGTCGACGCCGCCAAAGCGGTCTCGGTCGCGGTCGAAACCCAGGCGCTGTCGGTAGATCCGCATCTCGTCGACTCAATGATCAAGAAGCTCACCGAGATGAAGGACGTCGTCGACGAGGTCGTCCGCGACGCGGCCAACCTGAGCATGGACACGAAGCTCGGTGGTGGGTACGCCGAACAGATCAGCCAGGGCAACCGAACTTTCGGTCGAGCGGCCCAGCAGACGCTCAAGGACGTCGCAAAGGCGATTGACGATCTCAAGACCCAGATCGAGAAGAGCCGCGCGACCTACAAGGCCGTTGACCAGAGTCATGCCGATTCCATCAAGAAACTCGACGGGAAGTAATGAAGCGCATCCTCATTGCCACTACGGTCGGCCTCGCCATGCTCAGCGCCGGCTGCTCAGGCACCTCGGGAAACGCCAACCCGACGCCGACCGGTGGCTCTACTCCGACCAGTAACAGCAACGCCGACCAAACGTCCGGCTTGAAGGACGCGAAGCCGTGCGACTTGCTCGCCGAGAGCGAGGTCACCGGTCTCGGCCTCAAGTACCCCGGCAAGCCAAAGCAGGTGGGAACCGCGAACAGCTGCGACTGGGCCATCAGCGGCAATGGCGGCCTTCAGGTCGGCATCCGCACCGACTCGGGCGTCAAGGCCCTGAACCTCGACGGCGACAAGATCACACAGACCAAGGTCGGCAAGTACGACGCGACCAAGGTCGAGGCACCGGACGGCGCCAAGAGCGCCTGCACTTTCGCCATCGCGGTCAGTGAGTCGTCCTCGGTCGTGGTGATCGGAAACTTGACCACCACTTCGGACGACACCGCGGCCGCCTGCGACCGGGCCTCGAAGGCCGCCGAACTGATCGCACCGAAACTGCCCTAACGCCGCCCGAGGGGGGGAATCTCATGGCGCCCGTCAAGCCCACCGTTCCGCATCCGAACGCGAACTACCCAGGCCAGCCGCATGAAGAAATGAAGAAGCTGGTCACCGAGAAGTACAGCCCGACCGAGGCGAACCAGGTGATCGACGCCTGGGCCCAACTCGGTACCAAGTTCAAGGAACTGGCCACCGACTTCAACATCCTGGTCAACGGGTCGCAGGCGGGGTGGACGGGCAAGGCAGCCGAGGCGGTCCGGGGAGCGCTCGGCAAGGTGGGCACCTTCGCCGACACCACCGGTGAGGGCTTCACGCGCACTTCGAACGCCATCGCCACGCAGCGGGACGCGGCGGTTCAGGCGAACAAGAGCATGCCCGAGCCGGTCGACTTCAACCCCCTCGACATCGCGAAGAAGTGGGCGGGCGCCTCCGTCATCTTCCCGCCGGCGATGGTCGCCTCGCCGGTCGAGATGTTCATGAAGCACAACGAGAAGCAAGAGGCCAAGGCCGAAGCTGTGCAGGTCATGCAGACGCGCGACAACACGATGATGTCGGCCGCGATGTCCATGCCCACCATGGAGTCCACCCCGCAGGTCACGCAGGATCAGGGCGTCACGCAGCCCAGCAGCAGCAACAGCTCGCACAGCCTGAGCAACGTCAACGCCAACCAGCGGTTCAGCAACACCGGCATGCCGTCTATGCCTCCGGGCACCAACAACGGCACGACGAACCCGTCCTGGGTCGCTCCGCCCACCAAGGACCCGAACCTGCCGGGCAACCTGAACAACCCGAACAACCCCGGCGGCAACAACCAGAACCGCCCGCCGTACGGACCTCCCGGCATGCTGCCACCCGGCATGCGCCCGCCCAACGGTCAGGGCAGGCCTCCCGGCGGTGGACCCGGCATGCGTCCCGGCGGACCCGGTGGACCTGGCGGTGGGCCCGGTGGCGCGGGTGGCCGCGGCATGGGTGCCGGTGGCATGGGTGCCGGTGGGCGCGGCATGGGCAGCTTCGGGCCTGCCAACCCCGGCGGTGGCGCCGGCGTCATGGGCAACGCGGGAGCTGCAGGAACAGCGGCGGGTGGCGCAACTGGTCGCGCGGGTGCCGCGGGCGGCATGGGTGCTGGTGGCGCCGGCGCCGGTGCCGGCGGCGGCCAAGGTGGGGAGGACAAGGAGCACAAGTCGAACTACCTCGTGCCCACTGACGAGTTCTTCGACGACGATCGCATGGTCGCGCCGCCGGTGATCGGCGGATGAGGCAGATCGCTCAGCTCTCCCTGCCCGCGTTCGAGGTTCTCTGGGAGGACCTGCGGGCGGGGAGCATTCCCTACCCCTTTGAGATCAACCAGCACGGCGAGACGCTCGACGAGCGCGCCCGCATCAAGGCTTCGGTGCACCAGGAGCTCGAACGCCGAGGGCTCGTGCGGCGCGGGCGGCCGGAGCCTGACCTCGAGGACGCGCTGAACCTGTTGGCGCGCCCCGAACTTCGCGTCATCGCGATGTGCATGCCGGACTTGAACCAGCAGAAAGTCGTCAGGGCCAGCGTGGTGGCCCGCGGCGGGTATGCCGTGCTGGTCAACCAGGACGACGCCGGCATCACGCTGAACCTGGTGCAGCCCAACGAGATCGCGACGAGCCTGGCCAACGCCATGCCGCCGGGCCGCCCAGGCCCCGGCAAACTCGTGACCGTGCCTGCACAAGCCTTCGAAGCCCCGCAACAACAAGACGGCTTCCGGCAATCGGTTCGCACGACGCAGAACGACGATGTCCGCATCGCAAAGCAGATGCTGACCGGGCCGGCCATCGGCAACGGCCACTTCCTCGTCCAGATGGGACAGGGGCGCACCAAACGGGACTTCCCGCCCGTCACCTGGATCGACACGAACCAGGGCCGCTACACCAACGTCGAGACCCGCGCAGGCTGGTTCACCATCAGTCCTGCCGACAACATGGGTCTGGCGCGGCACCTGGGACAGGTGCTTGCGATGACGAGCGAACGATAGGCACACACGCGGTCACGCGCGAGGCGGCGGATCCTCAAGCGCGTGACCGCGTGCCCTCCCCGACGTCAGAACATACGACCGTTTGGCCCCAGCGAACCCGAACGTCAGGTTATTGGCCAGGATTTGGCAACTCAGCGCCCGGCTCCGCGGCGCGCAGCCCCTCGTTCGGCGCATTGACAATTCGCAATTGTGCCGCGCCTGTTCCATTCCGATCAGGAACGACTATTGTTTCAACAATCAGCGGCAAAGACGCCGGAATGCACGTCAGCCATGCCGTTGACCAGCGCAAACGCGAAGTGCTCAATTCAATGACAGAAAGTGGACAGGACAATGTCATCTCCTGCGCGCCGGGAGTGGGTCGCTGCTCGGGCTTGGGCGGGTCTCGCCGCGCGGACCGCTCGCGCTCGACTCAGCGGTGAGCCGGATCGCGCTGCGCTCGATGCGTTGCAGGCTCATCGGCGGGTTGTCCGGGAGCAGCAACGGCAGCACGTCGTACGCGGAGTGCTGGCCGCCGAGCGGCGCAAGGCCCGCGATCGTGACCAGCGGCATCACCACGGGCGGAGGAAGCTCATGAGCGAACGAAACTTCGTCCACATCGGACACATCAAGGACGTGAGCGCGGTGCTGAGGCTCCTCGACGAGCTGCGTGAGGACCTCAACGACGCCAAGGCGCCGACGGCCACCATCGAGACGGTTGACGACCTGCGTGTCGAGGCGCGCAAACCCAAGCCCCGCAAGGAAGTCACCGATCAGCTGATGGAAGAGCTGGCTGACCGCGGCCTTGGCGAGCAGATGAGGGAACTGGCGAAGGCCTTCGACGCGCTGTTCTAGACGCGGCGGGCGGTTGCGAACCGAGGCCGCCCCGCCAGATCAAAGTGGTCAGCGACGTCCGTCAGCACTCGGCGCGCTGAGAGCAGGGCCGGCACGGATTCACCCTGTGTGTCGTCGTGCTCGATGCCGACGGAACCGCCCGGCTTCAGCCACCGCGCGGCAGCGGAAACGACGTGCCGGATCACGTCCAGGCCGTCGGCGCCGGAGAACACCGCGTGATGCGGATCGTGCACGCCGACCTCGGGCTGGACCTCCACTCCCTCTGGCACGTAAGGCGGATTGCACACCACGAGATCCACCTGACCGTCCAGATCGGACAGCAGCGCCGGATCCGTGGCGTCGCCGGAGTGCAGCCGCAGCGGCGTGTCTCCCAGAGCAGCCCGCGCGTCGGCGTTGCGGCGCGTCCACGCAAGCGCTTGCGGATCGATCTCCACCGCGTGCACCACGGCGTCCGGCCGAGCGTGCGCGATCGACAAGGCCAACGCGCCGGTCCCGGTGCACAGATCCACGACCACGGGCGAAGAAACGCCGACGAGAGCCTTCAGGCCCCACTCCATCAGCAGTTCTGTTTCCGGCCGCGGCACGAACACGCCAGGCCCGACCTCGACCGAGATCGGACCCATCTGCGCCCAGCCGAGGATGTGCTGCAACGGAATCCGCGAGGCCCGGACGCGGACGAGCTTGTGCAGCTGGTCGATCACCGGCGGATCGACCAGCGGGATGAGCGGCAGCCGCCCGCGTTCGACCCCGAGCACGTGCGCGGCCAGGTACTCCGCGTCGACGCGTGCGCTGTCCACGCCCGCCTCGGAGAGGATCTTGGCCGCCTCGGAGATCGCGAGGCGGAGCGGCTGCCGGTTCATCATCAGCGGAAAGTTATCTCAGAAGTTGATCATGTGCCCGGCCAGGCCGTGTACCGCTTCCTTGACGGCCTCGGACAGCGTCGGGTGCGCGTGGACGTTGCGCGCGACCTCGTGGACGGTGAGGTCCCACTGCTGCGCCAACGTCAGCTCGGGCAGCAGCTCGGTGGCCTCGGGGCCGATGATGTGGCCGCCGAGCAGCTCGCCGTGCGTGCCGTCGCTGATCAGCTTCACGAAGCCGCCCGCGTCGGCGAGGCCGTGGGCCTTGCCGTTCGCGGTGAACGGGAACTTCGCGACCTGGACGTCGTAGCCCTTTTCGCGGGCCTGCGCCTCGGTGTAGCCGAACGACGCGATCTGCGGCTGGCAGAACGTCGCCCGCGGGATCATCACGTAGTCGAGCTCCATCGTCTCGGCACCCGCGATGGTCTCCGCGGCGATGATGCCCATCGACTCGGCGGTGTGCGCGAGCATCAGCTTCGCGGTGACGTCGCCGATCGCGAAGATGTGCGGCACGGACGTGCGGCCGCGGCCGTCGATGTCGATCGCGCCGCGCTCGGTCAGCTTGACGCCGGTGTTCTCGAGGCCGTAGCCCTCCACGCGCGGCACGAAACCGATGGCCTGCATGACCTTGTCGGCTTCCAGGACTTCCTGAGCGCCGTTCTTCGACACCGTGACGCGGACCTTGGGGCCGGACTCGTCGATCGACTCGACGCGGGTACCGACGCGCACGTCGACGCCCATCTTCTTGTAGCGCTTGAGCAGTTCGGCGGAGACCTCGGCGTCCTCCAACGGCACCATCCGGTCGAGGAACTCGACGATGGTGACCTTCACGCCGTAGTTGTGCATGACGTAGGCGAACTCGACGCCGATCGCACCCGCGCCGGCGATGATGATCGACTCCGGCAGGTCCTCGGTCATGATCTGCTCTTCGTAGGTCACGACGCGGTCGGACACCTGCGTGTTCGGCAGCAGCCGGGTCGTGGCGCCCACGGCGATGATCGCGTGGCCGAAGGTGATCGTCTCGTCCCCGACGGTCAGGGTGTGGTCGTCGGTGAAGTTGGCCCACCCGTTGTACTCGGTGATGCCGTTTTTCTTCATGAGGAAGTGCACGCCCTTGACGCGCCCGTCCGCGACCTTGCGGCTGCGCTGCCACGCCGCGCTGTAGTCGAAGCTGACGGTGCCGTCGACCTTGATGCCGAACGTCTTCTGCTCGTGCGTGAAGATGTGGGCGAGCTCGGCGTTGCGCAGCAGCGCCTTCGACGGGATGCAGCCGACGTTCAGGCAGACGCCGCCCCAGTACTTCTCCTCGACGACGGCGGTCTTCAGCCCGAGCTGAGCCGCCCGGATCGCGGCGACGTACCCGCCGGGACCCGCACCCACGACGACGACATCAAAGTGTGCGCTCATAAGCACACACCCTAGGTCCCGAGCTGCTCCTGCAAGAACTCAACCGTCCTTTTCCAAGCGTTCGCCTGAGCGTGCGCTGTGGCCTGCGGAACACCACCACCCGAGAAGGTGACACCGGGCCCCGGATAGGTCACGTCGGTGGCCGGACGGTACGGCGGGGCCGCGATCAGGTGTCCTGCCTCGGGATACACGACGTGCTCGAACGGGAACGGGTGCTCGTGGTCCTTCAACCGCCGCATCGCGACCTCGCTCAGCTCGGTCGACGGCCACCCGTCGTCGTGCCCGGACGAGATGAGCAACACACCCCCGACGATGTTCTCGACGCGGATCTCGGTGTCCTCGGGGATGCCGTCGGACGTGTCGAACGCGAGCCGCAGCGGCACCGGCTCGTCGTTGACGATCTTCGACCGCAGCTCGTCGCCCACGTAGTACGGCAGGTACGGCAGCGGCTCGCCCTTCAACGTCCACGACGCCGCGTCGTGCTGGAGGATCTGCAGCAGGTTCGCGCCGGGCCCGATGCCCTGAGTCACCACGCCGCTGCCGACGACACTGACGACGGCCCTGACCTGCGGGTACGTCGCGCCGATCAGCAACGCCAGCTCGCCGCCACGAGAGCCGCCGATGACGCCGATCTCGCCGGAACGTTCGGCGAGGAAGTCGATGGCGGTGCCGAAGTACTCGAGCGGGATGTCCACGAGCCGCTCCGGCAGTCCCTTCATGCCGAAGTAGCCGAGCGCGAAGGTCACGAACCCGTGCGCGGCCAGCAACGCCGCGTCCGACTCGTGCAGGCCGCCCTCCGAGCCACCGAGCACGATGACGCCAGGCAGCTCGGTTCCGTCGTCCCCAGGGGCGAACAGGGTGCCCACCAGGCCGTTCTCCCGGACCTCCACCCGCTCGACGCCCTCGGGCACGGTCAGCCGCTCGAGGACGCGGTCGCCCACGCCCTCCACCGACAGGCACATCGGCGCAGGCTTCCCGCCGGTGCGTTCCAGCGACCAGAACAACCCCATCGGGTCAACGCCGCGATAGCTGCCCTCCGCCGGAGCGTGCCTCGTCAGGTCGACGACACCGCGATCATCAGCGGTGAAGACGGCATGGGACGCGCGGTCGCCCGTGGAGAGCTGAACCGTGATCGGCTGGCCGGGTTTCAGGCCGACGACGACGATGTCGACCGGTTGATCGAGGGGTGCGGTCTGCGGATTCACCAGGATCTCGGCCACAACGCGCCCCTCTCACGTCGGATTACCCGCCTGCGAGCCGTTCTGCCCGGTCGGCGGCGGCCAGCGCGTCCACCACCGCGTCCAGGTCACCGTCGAGCACCTGGTCCAGGTTATGCGCTTTGTACCCAACCCGGTGATCAGAAATTCGCGATTCGGGGAAGTTGTAGGTCCGCACCCGCTCACTCCGGTCGACCGTCCGGATCTGCGTGCGACGCGCGTCCGACTGCTCCTGCGCCTTCTGCTCCTCCGCGAGGGCAGCGAGGCGGGACTGCAGCACCTGCATCGCGCGCGCCTTGTTCTGCAACTGGCTGCGCTCGTTCTGGCAGGAGACGACGATGCCGGTCGGCAGGTGCGTGATGCGGACCGCGGAGTCGGTGGTGTTGACCGACTGCCCGCCCTTGCCGCTCGACCGGTAGACGTCGATGCGCAGGTCCTTCTCGTCGATCTCGACCTCGCCACTGACCTCTTCGGCCTCGGGGAACACGAGCACGCCGGCCGCGGACGTGTGGATGCGCCCCTGCGACTCGGTGACGGGCACGCGCTGCACCCGGTGCACGCCGCCCTCCCACTTCAGCCGGCTCCAGACACCGTCCGGGGTAGCGCTCTTGGTCTTGATGGAGACCGTGACGTCCTTGAACCCGCCCAGGTCGGAGTCGGTGCCGTCGAGCATCTCGACCTTCCAGCCCTGACGCTCCGCATACCGCGTATACATACGCAGCAGGTCACCGGCGAACAGCGCGGACTCCTCGCCACCCTCACCGGACTTGATCTCCAGCAACACGTCGTCGCCGTCGTGCGGGTCGCGCGGCAGCAGCAACTCGGTGAGCTTCTCCTCCAGCTTGGGAAGCTGCTCCTCGAGCTGCTCGGCCTCCTCCTGGAACGCCTTGTCCTCAGCAGCGAGCTCCTTGGCCGCCTCGAGGTCGCTCTTGACCTGCTCGATCTCGCGAGCCGTCTGCACGATCGGCCCGAGCTGGGCGTACCGCTTGCCGAGCTTGCGCGCGCCTGCCTGGTCAGCGTGCACGCTGGGGTCGGCGAGCTTCTTCTCGAGCTCGTCGTACTCGGCTAGCAGGCTGTCCAGCGACTGCGACACTTTGTTCGGCTCCTTCTAGGTGGTCCCTCTAGAACGGCAAACGGCGCCTGCCTCGGCACGTTTGCCGAGGTCAGGCGCCGTTGAAGCAGCTACTTGTTGCGCTTGCCGTAACGCGCCTCGAAGCGCGCGACGCGACCGCCGGTGTCCAGGATGCGCTGCTTGCCCGTGTAGAACGGGTGGCAGTTCGAGCACATCTCGACGCGAACCTCGGCCGCGGCGGTGGTGCTGCGCGTGGTGAAGTGGTTGCCGCAGCTGCACGTCACCTCGGTGACGGTGTACTCCGGGTGGATGCCAGTCTTCAAGATCTTGTCCCTTTCAAGGATGGCCGCCGGGTCCCAGTTGGTGAACGGGTGAACCGGAGCCGGACTCGACCGTTTAGTTTGCCAGACCCTTCAACACGTGCAAAAACGCGGTTGTTCCCACGGCCCGCACGGCAGGTCTCGGGTGGCAGAAATCACAGCCGTTTAACGTCCCTGATACGCCGTTCGGCGCAAGGTGTGGCCGTTCGGCCACATACGGCTCCGTGTTGTTGGTGACCGTCCATCAGACTGTGTGCCGTGTTCTGCACCGCCGAACGGCCAATGAACCAGCGCCTGTGGCTGGCCGTGCCGTTCCTGTTCTCCGCCGCCGTGTTCGGCCTGATGGGGTCGGCAGGGCTGATCACCGCATCCTGGACCACGGTGCCGCTGTCACCCGTGGTGTCCGGCGCAGGCGTGGCCGTAGCGGCTGCCGTGTCCGGCGGCGTGCGATGGCGGCGTTCCTGGCAACGCACCTGGCTGCGGTGGCCGTATCTGGTCGCTGTGCTGACCTTCGGGGTGCTGGTGGGCGCGGTGGAGGTACCCGCGCTGGTCACTGCAGTGGTAGGGCTGCCGGTGCTGCTGGGCCTGGTGTTCCAGTGCCTGGTGCAGAACGACGAGAACCAGGCGGCCTCAGACTGCCGCTGACACTTCGGCATTCGAGTGACCGGACAGCGAAAGACCCCCGATGACCAGCACCGGGGGTCTTTTCACGTGAAACTTACGCCGAGAATCAGTCCTGCTCAGCCCCAGGCGTGGTCTTCGCGACCTGCATCAAGAACTCGATGTTGGTACGAGACTTCCGCAGCCGGTCCAGCAGCAGATCAATGGCCTGCTGCCCATCCAGCGCGTGCAGCACCCGACGCAGCTTGTGCGTGACCGCCATCTCATCCGGCGACAGCAGCAGCTCTTCCTTACGAGTACCGGAAGAGTCGACGTCGACAGCCGGGAACGTCCGCTTGTCCGCGATCTTCCGGTCGAGCTTCAGCTCGGCGTTACCCGTGCCCTTGAACTCCTCGAAGATCACCGAGTCACCAGCGGAACCGGTCTCCACCAGCGCAGTCGCGATGACGGTCAACGACCCGCCACCCTCGATGTTCCGAGCAGCACCCAGGAACCGCTTCGGCGGGTACAGCGCGGTCGAGTCGACACCACCGGACAGGATCCGGCCGGAAGCCGGCGCCGCCAGGTTGTACGCACGACCCAGACGCGTGATCGAGTCGAGCAGCACGACCACGTCGTGGCCCATCTCCACCAGCCGCTTCGCCCGCTCGATGGCGAGCTCGGAGATGGTGGTGTGGTCCGACGGCGGCCGGTCGAAGGTGGAGGCGATGACCTCACCCTTCACCGAGCGCTGCATGTCGGTGACCTCTTCCGGACGCTCGTCCACCAGGACGACCATCAGGTGGCACTCGGGGTTGTTCTTGGTGATCGCGTTGGCGATCGACTGCAGCACCGAGGTCTTGCCGGCCTTCGGCGGCGACACGATCAGGGCGCGCTGGCCCTTGCCGATCGGCATCACCAGGTCGATGACACGGGTGGTGAGGATGTGCGGCTCGGTCTCCAGGCGCAGACGCTCGTTCGGGTAGAGCGGCGTCAGCTTGGTGAAGTCCGGGCGGTTGCGCGCCTCGTCCGGGTCCAGGCCGTTGATCTTGTCGACGCGGACCAGCGGGTTGAACTTCTGGCGCTGCTGCTCGCCCTCGCGCGGCTGGCGGACGGCGCCGGTGATGGCGTCGCCGCGGCGCAGGCCGTACTTGCGGACGAGAGAGAGCGAGACGTAGACGTCGTTCGAGCCGGCCAGGTAGCCGGACGTGCGGACGAACGCGTAGTTCTCCAGCACGTCCAGGATGCCTGCGACCGGGAGCAGGACGTCGTCCTCGCGCACCTCGGTCTCGCGGTCCTGGCGCTCGCCGCCCTCGCCACGGCCACCGCGGCGGCGACGGTCGCGGAACCGGCCACGACGGCCGTCTCCGTCGTCGTCGCCCTGCGGGCCGCCACCCTGGCGGTCGTTGCGGTCGCCGCGGTCGCGGTTGCGGTCACGGCCGCCGCGATCACCACGGTCACCGCGCTCGCCGCGGTCCTGGCGCTCGCCGCGGTCGGAACGCTCGGAGCGCTCGCCACGGTCGGAACGCTCGCCACGGTCAGAGCGCTCGCCGCGGTCGGAACGCTCACCGCGGTCGGAACGCTCACCGCGGTCGGAACGCTCACCGCGGTCGGGGCGCTCAGCGCGCTCGGGGCGCTGCTGCTCCTGCTGCTGGCCGTCGCCCGCCTCGGCGTTCCCGCCACCACGGCCGGAACGGCGGCGACGGTTGCCGCGGCGCCCGCCGTCCTCCGAGGAGCGGCCGGCGTCGTCGGCAGCACCGGACTCGGCGGCCGCGGGCTTCTCCGCTACCTCGAGCTGCTGCTGAACAGGCTTTTCGACGATCTTCTCGACGACCTTTTCGGGCGCCTTGGCAGCCGGCTTCTCGGCGGCAGGGGCCTTCGCGGCCTTTGCAGGCTTCTCGGCTTTGGCAGGCGCGCCGGAGCCCTGCTTCTCCTTGATGGCCGCGATCAGGTCGCCCTTGCGCAGACCTGCGGTTCCGGTGATGCCCAGTTGGCCGGCGAGCTCGCGCAACTCAGCGAGCACCATGCCGGACAGACCCGCGCGGCGGCGCGGCGTCGTGCCGTTCGAAGGGGTGGACAGAGCGTTCTCCTCGGCTCCAGAACCAGAAGCAGCTGCGACATCGCTGCTCAGCAAATCGGTGTTGCTCACACATGTCCTTCCTGACCAGGCCCCGCCTCCTACGCGGCCCAGCGGACCCGTCATCCCCACGGAACGGGGAACGACGGTCAAGTCCGATGCAGACGGAAGCACACACCGCTTCCGGCAAGCACGGGACTTTTCTCAGGTCACACGGCGATCGGGTGCCTCTTTTGCGTCCGCCCCGCCCGCACGGCACAGAGCCGGAACACAAAAGGATTGCGACCCGGAACGAGTGTCCGGGCGCGACACCGGCGCCCGTGCGCGCGGTGACTGATCGCCCCCGAGGGTAGACGCCGGTCCTCATGCATGCAACAACCGGGGTCGGGCGTGTCAGTCCAATGGACGAACGCGCACGCCAGACCGATCGACGTGGAGTCTCCGCACGTCGAAGCCGTGCACGTCGACCTCGGCCGGGATCTCGCCGAACGCGATCACGGTGGGTCCCGCTCCGGACACGCACGCGGGAACACCGAGCTTGCGAAGATCGTTGATCACCCGAACGGTGTCCGGCCAGGCGGGCTCGCGGTAGTTCTGGTGGAGTCGATCCTCAGTAGCAGCAAGGAGAACCGACGGATCCGACGTCAGCGCGTGCACCGCCAGGGCAGCCCGGCCCGCGGCGTGCGCGGCGTCCGCGTGCGGCACTTCGGCGGGAAGCAGGCCGCGCGTCGTCTTGGTGGACGACTCCTGGGATGGAATCAGGACGACCGGGCGCACCCGTGCGTCGGGCTCCATCCGGACGGCGCGGTAACGCTCTCCTTCGAACCACGCAACGACAACGCCGCCGAACAACGAAGCCGCAGCGTTGTCCGCGTGGCCCTCGAACTCAGCAGCGATTTGCAACGCGTCCGTGTCCAACTCGCGACCCGTCAGGGTGAATCCGGCTGCGACACCCGCCACGATCGCTGCGGCCGACGAGCCCAGTCCTCGTGCGTGCGGAATGGTGTTGCGGCACCGCAGCGCGAGCCCACCCGTGTACCCGGCGGCGCGGACGGCCCGCACGACGAGATGGCTCTCGTCGAGCGGGACGTCACCGGCTCCTGCGCCGTCGACGGTGATCGAGAGGCCGTCGGCGACAGCCACCTCGACGTCGTCGTACATCCCGAGCGCCATGCCCAGCGCGTCGAACCCCGAACCGAGGTTCGCGGTCGACGCGGGGACGGAAACCAGGAACTTCACGCCAGCTCCAGCGCGTGCGCGACCGCACCGGGGTCGACCGGCACCGGCTCGACCTCCGTGACACCGAGCAACGCCGTGTCCGGGTCCTTCAGACCGTGTCCAGTGACGGTGCACACAACCGTGGAGCCCTTCGGCAGCCGGCCGTCCTCCGCGGTCATCAGCAGACCGGCGATGGACGCGGCCGACGCGGGCTCGACGAAGATGCCCTCGGACGAGGCCAGCAGTCGGTACGCGGCCAGGATCTGCTCGTCCGTGACGGCGTCGATCAGGCCGCCGGACTCGTCGCGAGCGTTGATCGCTCCGGTCCACGACGCCGGCGAACCGATCCGGATCGCGGTCGCGATGGTCTCGGGGTTCGCCACCGGCTCACCGGACACCAACGGCGCGGCGCCCGCGGCCTGGAAGCCGAACATGCGCGGCAGACCGCGCGAGTACGACGTGTAACCCTTCCAGTACGCGGTGATGTTGCCCGCGTTGCCGACCGGCAGGCAGTGCACGTCCGGCGCCTGCCCGAGCACGTCGCAGACCTCCCACGCGGCGGTCTGCTGACCGATCAGCCGCACCGGGTTGACCGAGTTCACCAGCGTGACCGGGTACTCGGCCGCGGTCTTCGACGCCAGCTCCAGGCAGTCGTCGAAGTTGCCGTCGATCTGCAGGATCTTCGCGCCGTGCATGACGGCCTGCGCGAGCTTGCCCATCGCGATCTTGCCGCTGGGCACCAGCACGGCCGCCGTCAGACCGGCCTTGGCCGCGTAGGCGGCAGCGGACGCCGAGGTGTTGCCGGTGGAGGCGCAGATGACCGCCTTCAGGCCGGACGCCAGCGCGTACGTCATCGCCACGGTCATGCCGCGGTCCTTGAACGAGCCGGTCGGGTTCGCGCCCTCGACCTTGACCCACACGTCCGAACCGGTGGCGGCGGAAAGACGCTTGGCGTGCACCAGGGGCGTGCCGCCCTCGTGCAGCGTCACGACCTCCGCGCCCTCGGGGATCTCGATGCGGTCCCGGTACGCGTTGATGAGACCGGGCCAGCCCGCTCTTGCTGTCACATTTTCAGGGCCGCTCATTCCTCGCCCTCCACCCTCATCACGCTGACGACCTCCCGCACCACCGGAAGGCCGCCGATCTTGTCCACAGTGGACCGCAGCGCGGCGTCGGTCGCCGCGTGCGTGACGATCACCAGGCTGGCGTCCTCGACGCGGCCTTCCTGGCGCACCGCGGCGATGCTCACGTGGTGCTCGGCGAAGACCGCGGCGACCTGCGAGAGGACACCGGGCTTGTCCGCCACGTCGAGGCTGATGTGGTAGCGCGTGGGCGTGTTCCCCATGGGCTGCACGGGAAGCGCGGCGTAGGCCGACTCGCGCGGACCGCGTCCGCGCGCGACCTTGTTGCGCGCCACGGCGACCAGGTCGCCGAGCACCGCGCTCGCCGTCGGGGCGCCACCGGCACCCTGCCCGTAGAACATCATCTCCCCCGCCGCGTCGGCCTCGACGAACACCGCGTTGAACGCACCGTTGACCGAAGCCAGCGGATGCGTCCTGGGGATCATGGCGGGGTGCACTCGAACGGCGACTGATTCCTGGCCGGACGGGGCGGTGACGCGCTCGCAGATCGCGAGCAGCTTCACCGTGCGGCCGAGGCCCTTCGCCGCCGCGATGTCCGCCGCGGACACCGAGCGGATGCCCTCCCGGTACACGTCCGCCGCCGTCACTCGCGTGTGGAACGCAAGAGACGCAAGGATTGCGGCCTTCGACGCCGCGTCGAACCCGTCGACGTCGGCGGTCGGGTCGGCCTCGGCGTAACCGAGCCGCGAGGCCTCCTCGAGCGTCTCGGCGTAGCCCGCGCCCGTGGCGTCCATCGCGGACAGGATGAAGTTCGTCGTGCCGTTCACGATGCCCATGACGCGCGTGATCCGGTCTCCCGCAAGGGATTCCCGCAACGGGCGCAGCAACGGGATCGCGCCGGCGACGGCGGCCTCGAAGTAGAGGTCGGCACCGGACGAGTCGGCGGCCTCGAACAGGTCGGAACCGTGCTCGGCCAGCAGCGCCTTGTTCGCCGTGACGACGGACTTGCCCGCCTTCAACGCGTCCAGCAGCAGCCCGCGCGTCGGCTCGATGCCGCCGATGACCTCGACGATCACGTCCACCTCGTCCGACGCGACGAGCGCGGCGGCGTCGGTGGTGAGCAGGTGCTCCGGCACTTCGCGGTGTTTGTTCGGCCTGCGCACGGCGATGCCGGCGAGCTCAACCGGCGCGCCGATGCGCTGGGTGAGGTCCTCGGCCTGGTCCGTCAGCAGCCGGACTACCTCCGTGCCCACCGTGCCGCAACCCAGCAAGGCGACCCGAATCGGTTTCACGGCTTTCATACCTCCAGACGGAACAGATCGTCCTCGGTCTCCCGGCGCAGCAGCAGCCGCGCCTCTCCACCGGTCACCGCGGCGAGCGCGGGCCGTGGAAGTCGGTTGTACCCGCTCGCCATCGAGTAGCAGTAGGCCCCGGTCGCAGCGATCGCCACCAGGTCTCCCGGCGCGAGGTCATCGGGCAGCCAGCAGTCGCGCACCACGATGTCACCGGACTCGCAGTGCTTGCCCACCACGCGGCACAGCACGGCCCGCGACTCGGGCTCGGCCGCGCGCGACACGAGCTTGCAGTCGTAGACCGCGTCGTAGAGCGCCGTGCGGATGTTGTCGCTCATGCCGCCGTCGACGCTGACGTACCGGCGCCGCGCGCCACCGTCGAGCTCGACGTCCTTGATGGTGCCGACCTCGTACACGGTGACCGTGCCGGGGCCGACGATCGCGCGGCCGGGCTCGACCGCGATGCGAGGCATCTCCAGGCCGTTGTGCTCGCACTCCTTCTGCACGATGTTGTGCAGCTGCCGCGCCAGCTCGGCGGGCGGAGGCGGGTCGTCGTCCGGCGTGTACGCGATGCCGAGGCCACCGCCGAGGTCGACGACGGTCAGCGACTCGATCTCGCCGTGTTCCTTCCGGATGTCCGAGAGCAGGCCGATCACGCGGCGGGCAGCGACCTCGAAGCCGGACGCGTCGAAGATCTGCGAGCCGATGTGGCTGTGCAGGCCGACGAGCTTGAGGCCACCGGCCTTGAGCACGCGGCGCACGGCCTCGGCCGCGTCACCCGAGGACAGCGAGAAGCCGAACTTCTGGTCCTCGTGCGCGGTCGCGATGAACTCGTGCGTGTGCGCCTCGACACCGACCGTCACGCGGATCAGCACCGGCTGCACCACACCACGTTCCCGCGCGATCTGGTCGAGGCGCGCGATCTCGTGGTAGCTGTCGAGCACGATCCCGCCGACGCCCGCCTCGACGGCCGCGATCAGCTCGGGAACGCTCTTGTTGTTGCCGTGCAACGCAATCCGCTCGGCGGGGAAGTCGGCGCGCAGTGCGATCGCGAGCTCGCCGCCGCTGCAGACGTCGATCGAGAGGCCCTCTTCGGCCACCCACTTCGCGACCTGGACGCTCAGGAACGCCTTGGACGCGTAGTGCACGAGCGTCGGGTCGCCGAACGCCTCGGCGTGCTCACGGCAGCGCGCGCGGAAGTCCTGCTCGTCCATCACGAACAGCGGCGTGCCGTACTGCTCGGCGAGCCCGCGCACGTCCACGCCCGCCAGCTCCACGACGCCATCAGCGTTGCGGGCGGCGTTGCGCGGCCACACGTGCGGCGGCAGGTAGTCGAGCTGCTCGGCGGTAGCTGGGCGGTCGCCGGCGGTGTTGCCGGGAACCATCACGTCGGCGTGCCGGGGTCCGGCCGGGTGCGCGCGCATCACATGCGCTCCGGGGCGGTCACGCCGAGCAGGCCGAGGCCCGCGGCGAAGACCCGCCTGGTCGCATTCACGAGCTGAAGCCTGACCTGGTGCAACGGAGTCGTCTCCTCGTCGCCGCGCGGAAGCACGCGGCAGTCCTGCTGGAAGCGGTGGTACGTGCCCGCGAGCTCTTCGAGGTAGCGAGCTACGCGGTGCGGTTCCCGGAGTTCGGCGGCGGTGGCCACGACGCGGGGGAACTCGCCGATGGTGCGGATGAGGTCGCCCTCGCGCTCGTGGGTGAGCAGCGCGAAGTCCTCACCTGGGGTGATGCCGAGATCGGCGGCGTTGCGCAGGATCGACGACGTGCGCGCGTGGGCGTACTGCACGTAGTAGACCGGGTTGTCGTTGCTGTGCTTGCGCAGCAGGTCGAGGTCGATGTCCAGGCCGGAGTCGACGGACGAGCGGATCATGGCGTACCGCGCGGCGTCCACGCCGACCGCGTCGACCAGGTCCTCCATCGTGATGACGGTGCCCGCGCGCTTGCTCATCCGCACGGGCTGACCGCCGCTGACGAGGTTCACGAGCTGGCCGATCAGCACCTCGACGCTGTCCGGGTCGTCACCGAGCGCGGACGCGGCGGCCTTGAGGCGCGCGACGTAGCCGTGGTGGTCCGCACCGAGCATGTAGATGCACAGGTCGAAACCGCGGCCGCGCTTGTCGACCAGGTACGCGATGTCGCCCGCGATGTAGGCGGGGTCGCCGTCGCTCTTGATGACGACGCGGTCCTTGTCGTCACCGAAGTCCGTGGACCGCAGCCACCAGGCGCCGTCCTTCTCGTACAGCGAGCCGTTGGCCTTGAGCTTGGCGACGGCCTCGGCCACTCGGCCGCTCTGGTGCAGCGAGTCCTCGTGGAAGTAGACGTCGAAGTCGGTGCCGAAGTCGTGCAGGGTGCGCTTGATCTCGTCGAACATCAGCCCGACGCCGACCTTGCGCACCAGCTCGGGGTCGCTGAGCGCGCCCGGCTCGCGACGCAGCACCTCGGCCGCGATGTCGCTCACGTACGTGCCCGCGTAGCCGTCCTCGGGAGCCGGCTCACCCTTCGCGGCGGCGATCAACGACCGGACGAACCGGTCGATCTGCGCGCCCGCGTCGTTGAAGTAGTACTCGCGCGTGACCTCGGCACCACGGGCTGCGAGGACCCGGCCGAGCGCGTCACCGACGGCCGCCCAGCGCGCACCACCGAGGTGGATGGGGCCGGTCGGATTCGCGGACACGAACTCCAGGTTGATCTTCTTGCCGGCCAGCTCCGCCCCGGTGCCGTAGCCGTCCTTCAGCGCGTCCGCGACGATCGCGCCCTGGGCCTCGGTGGCGATCGTCAGGTTGAGGAAGCCCGGTCCGGCGACATCCGCCTTGGCGATGGCGGGCTGTTCCTTCAGTGCGTCGGCGAGCCAGCTGGCGAAGTCGCGGGGCGCGACGCCGACCTTCTTGGCGAGCTGGAGCGCGATGTTCGTGGCGTAGTCGCCGTGCTCGGGGTTTCTGGGGCGCTCGACCGTCACCTGCTCGGGGAGAGCAGCAGCGTCCAGGCGTCGGTCGGCCAGCAACTGGGCAACCGTGGTCCGGACGAGATCGGCGAGCGCTTCAGGTGTCACGACGCATGAGTCTAGAGAAGCGTTGTCGCAGGTCTCGACCGGGTTACCGGCTCCCGGAGGGTGAGACGGCAAGTGTTAACGCCCACGTGGTATCGCTACGCGCTGACAGTGACCAGACACGAAGTCCCTACACTGGCGCCGGTTGACCAGGACGACAACTGAGGCGGACATGGTAAGCGGCAAGAAGACGAAGGCCACACGCAACAGCGTGGCGGCCGCCCGTTCCTCCGTGGTGGCGAGCAAGCCGAAGCCGTGGGGCACGATCATCGCGGTGATCGCCGTTCTCGGCCTCGCGGGCGGCGTGTTCGGATATGCGTACACGCAGATCAGCGCGAACAACGCCAAAGAGGCCGCCCTGGCCAAGTGGAAGCCCTCGGACACGAACAAGGACCCGTCGCTGCAGCTCGCGGGCATCGTGTCCAAGGAGTACAAGGGCTCCCGCCACGTCGAGCCGACCCAGCGCGTCGCCTACGACCAGACCCCTGCCTTCGGCGGCCCGCACGACTCGCAGTGGGCCGACTGCACCGGCGTCGTCTACGACAAGGCCGTGCGCACGGAGAACATGGTCCACGGCCTCGAGCACGGCGCCGTCTGGATCGCCTACAACCCCGACCAGGTCAAGGACGACGCGCTCGCGAAGCTCAAGACCAAGGTCGAGGGCGTCCCGTACATGATGCTGTCGCCGTTCCCGGGCCTCGACAAGCCGATCTCCCTGCAGTCCTGGGGCCACCAGCTGAAGGTCGAGAAGGCCGACGACGAGCGCGTCGACCAGTTCATCTCCTCGCTGCTGCGCAACCCGAACACGTACCCCGAGGTCGGCGCGTCCTGCGAGAACACGCAGTTCCTCTCCAACCCGGCCCCGTTCGTCGCCGAGAAGCCGGGCGCCGACGCCGTGCCGATGGACGGTGGCAAGGACGAGTCCACCACCGAGGGCCAGCAGGGCCAGCAGCCGAACACGCCGCCGTCGGGCTCAGCCTCGACGCCCCCGTCGAGCTGATGTCGTCTGACACCGCGTCCGAGCGGCCCTCAGGGGTCGCTCGGACGCTCGTCATCAGCGCCGCCGTGCTCGCCGTCCTCTTGCTGGGCGCGGCGGTAGGTTTGCTGGTCAAGCTCCCCGGCTCGTCATCCTCCGCGGTTCCGGCCTCCGGTTCCGCAGACATCGGCTTCTGCCAGGACATGTCCCAGCACCACCTGCAGGGCATCCAGATGGCCAACATCGCCCGCGACCGCTCCAGCGACCCGGAGATCCGCCAGCTCGCCTTCGACATCGCCTCCACCCAGCTCGAACAGGTCGGCCGCATGAAGGGCTGGCTGATGATGTGGAACGAGCACGAGCAGAACGTCTCCGGCGTCTACATGGCCTGGATGAACGACTCGGGCGTCCACGGCCACGGCGCCACCACACCCGAAGCGGGCAAGCCGCTGATGCCGGGCATGGCCGTCACCGACGAGCTGACCAAGCTGCGCACGATGCCGGCCGGACGCGACTTCGACGTGTACTTCCTCCAGCTGATGCTCCGCCACCACGTGGGCGGCGCACCAATGGCGGAGTACGCGGCGACTCGGGCTTCGCAGCCGTTCGTCCGGACCCTGGCCGACAACATGCTGAAGTCGCAGGGCAGCGAGACCGAACTGATGAAGGACTACCTGGCGAAGCGCGGAGCCGCCCCGCTGCCGTAGCCCGGTTTTGCTCGATGAAGGGCTCCTTCCTCCACCTCACGTGGATGAAGGAGCCCTTCATCGTTTTCACCCGCCGGACCAGTGGACATCCGCCTACCGCCGAGTAACGTAGGTCACACCCCTACTCGGAGGTAACCATGACCGTCGACGAGCGCGCGGCCAGGCAGGTCGCCGAACAAGCACGGGAAACCCGCTGGCAGCGACCGAGCTTCGGCAAAGAGCTCTTCCTCGGTCACTTCCGCATCGACCTCATCCACCCGCATCCGAGTGGCACCGCAGAAGACCGCGAACGAGGCGAAGCCTTCCTCGAGAAGCTCCGCAAGTTCACCGAGTCCCACATCGACAACGCAGTGATCGAACGCGACGCCCAAATCCCAGACGACGTCCTCAAGGGCCTGAAAGACCTGGGCGCGTTCGGTATGAAGATCAAGCCGGAGTACGGCGGCGTAGGCCTGACCCAGGTCTACTACAACAAGGCGCTCATGCTCGTCGGCAGCGCCAACCCGGCAATCGGCGCGATGCTGTCAGCGCACCAGTCCATCGGCGTTCCGCAGCCGATCGCGATGTTCGGCAGCCCTGAGCAGAAGCAGGAGTTCCTGCCGCGGTGCGCCAAGGGCGAGATCACCGCGTTCCTGCTCACCGAGCCGGACGTCGGCTCCGATCCCGCCCGCCTCGGCACGACCGCGACGCCCGACGGCGACGACTACGTGCTCAACGGCGTGAAGTTGTGGACCACCAACGGAGTCGTGGCCGACCTTCTCGTCGTCATGGCCCAGGTGCCGGACAAGGGCATCACCGCGTTCGTCGTGGAAGCGGACGCCGAAGGCATCACCGTCGAGAACCGCAACGCCTTCATGGGCCTGAGGGGCCTGGAGAACGGTGTCACGAGGTTCCACAACGTCCGGGTGCCCAAGAAGAACCTCATCGGCAAGGAGGGCGCCGGCCTCAAGATCGCGCTGGCCACCCTCAACACCGGCCGGCTCAGCCTCCCCGCACTCTGCGCGGGAAGCGCCAAGTGGTGCCTGAAGATCGCCCGCGAGTGGTCCACCGCGCGCACGCAGTGGGGCCTGCCGGTAGGCAAACACGAAGCCATCGCAGGAAAGATCGCCTACATCGCAGCGACGGCCTATGCGCTGGAAGCCGTGCTGGACCTCAGTTCCGAGCTGGCCGACGCCGGCAAGCACGACATCCGGATCGAGGCCGCACTGGCGAAGCTCTACGCCAGCGAAAAGGCCTGGCTGGTGGCCGACGAACTGGTCCAGATCCGCGGCGGCCGCGGCTACGAGACGGCGGAAAGCCAAGCAGCGCGCGGAGAACGCGGCATCGCGGCCGAGCAGGTCCTCCGCGATCTCCGGATCAACCGCATCTTCGAGGGCTCGACGGAGATCATGCACCTGCTGATCGCCCGCGAGGCCGTGGACGCTCACCTGTCAGTGGCCGGCGACATCATCGACCCCGACGCGGATCGCCAGGCGAAGATGAAGGCCGCGGCGAAGGCGGGTGGGTTCTACGCCAAGTGGCTGCCCACGCTCGTCGTCGGCAAGGGGCAGAGCCCGGCCGGCTACACCGAGTTCGGGCCGCTCGCCAAGCACCTGCGGTTCGTCGAACGGTCGGCGCGCAAGCTGGCGCGGCAGACGTTCTACGCGATGTCGCGGTGGCAGGGGAAGATGGAGCGCAAGCAGCGGTTCCTCAGCCGGATCGTGGACATCGGCGCCGAGCTGTTCGCGATCAGCGCCGCGTGCGTGCGGGCGCAGCAGGACAAGAACCCCAACGCCGCAGCGCTCGCGGACGCGTTCGCCAAGCAGGCGCGGATCCGGGTCGACGAGCTGTTCGAGAAGCTGTGGAAGAACACCGACGACAGCGACGTGGTGCTGGCCAAGCAGGTCATGGACGGCAACTACGCGTGGCTGGAGGAGGGCGTGATCGACGCGTCGATCCCCGGCAGCTGGATCGCGGACTCGACGCACCGCGAGTCGACGGCGACCAACGTCCACCGGCCGACACCGCGGTAAGAGCCGTTACTGCACTGGGCAGGCTGATGGTGCGGGCGCGGCACCTGCCCAGTGCACGGCCGGTAGGGGGCTACGTCCCCCGCATCCCCCTACCGACTCCCCTTGCAACGGAAGGACACAACACCCTCCAGGTGGAGGTGCCGGTAACGCTAAGACACTGAACGCCGTTAACAGTTACGACAATTGAGTGAATTACCAGGTGAGGGGCAGTCAACTACTCTCAGAGAGTAACTTCAAAGACCAATTCACGGGCTGCTTCGAGGCCCATCGCGATCGCTCCGGAGAGCACCGCGCCGTCGTCCAGCGAGCCGGCCACGATCCGCGGCGCCAACGGGGTCATCGTGCGCAACGCGGCTTCCACGGGTTCGAGCAACAAGTCGACGTTCGACCCGACGCCACCGCCCAGCACGACCAGCTCGGGGTCGATCACCGCGGCGACCGAGGCGACGAGGAACGCCAGCCGTTCCGCCTCCACCCGCACGACCTCAAGAGCCTGCACGTCACCGGAACGCGCGGCAGCGAACACGTCCCGAGCAGAGCGCGCCGACAACCCACGTTCACGCGCCAGCGCCACAACGGACTCCGCCGCCGCAGCCTCCTCGAACTGTCCACGTTGGACGTCCGAAGCGGACTTCCCGAACGGCAGGAATCCGACCTCGCCCGCAGCCCCGTGCGCGCCGCGGAACAGCACGCCGTCCACGCAGATTCCCATGCCGACACCGGTGCCGACGGTCACGCAGACGAACACGCGCACGTCCTGAGCCGCGCCGTAGACGTGCTCCCCCAACGCGGCCAGGTTGGCGTCGTTCTCCACGACCACGACCGGTCCCAGCGACGACTCCAGCTCGTCGAGCACGCCGGCGGACTCCCAGCCGGGCAGGTTGGGCGCGTGCCGCACCACCCGCGAGCGCTGGTCGATCACCCCGGGACTGCCGATCACCTTCACCACGACGTCCGTCAGCGCGATCCCCGCGTCGGCCGCGGTCCGCGCGGCCAGCTCGGTCACCGTGCGCACCAAGGAAGACGCGGACCGGCTGCGGTTGCGCTCGTCCACGCGTGCCACCACGGACCCGCCCAGATCGGCCACCGCCGCCCTGATCCGCTCGCGCCCGATGTCGATGCCCAGCACGTACCCCGCGGCCGGGTTCGGCTCGTAGACCACGGCGGAGCGGCCGGGGCCGGACGACGTGCGGCCGATCGGGCGCACCAGGTCGTGGCGTTCGAGATCGACGAGCGCCTGACCGACCGTCGGCTTGGACAACCCGGTGTCCTTCGCGATCTGCGGCCGCGTGGCGGCACCCAGACGGCGCAACCGATCCAGCACCGCGCGTTGGTTGAGCACGCGCATGCCCGCTGGTGTACCCACCTCTGGCGGCTTGCGGTCGGTCACCGACCGAGTCTAGATCTTGAGCGGTGGTCCGTGCGCGCAACTGTTGAGAGGACAGGTTTGCAGACAATCTATGTCCGGTCCCTTGACAACGATGTCACGTGCAGAAACGCTGCCTCGCAAATGGGGCAGGCGGCGGCGGAAGGGTTGCAATGAGGCAACTGGGGAAAAGACGAACTACGACTCTGTTGAGCCTTGCGATCACTGCGACACTGGTGTGCGGCGTCACCAGCGGCAACGCGGCCGCGGCACCAGAGGAGTCAGGCGTGGGCTTTTCGTCGTCCTTTGAGGACGGTCAACCGCAACCGTCGTGGGTGAGCACGGTCGAGACCGACCCGGCGGGCAACCCCAAGTCGGCCGGCGTGATCGGGTCGAGCGGCACGAGCCTCCCCGGCAACGTCGCCGAAAAGGCGTTGGTGGCGGCCAGCGGTGAGAACGCCCCCAACGAGGGCGTTGACAAGATCAACGACGGCAACATCAACACCAAGTGGCTGGTCTTCGCTGCCACCGGCTGGGTGACGTTCGACTTCGGTGCGGGCCCGCAGACGATCAAGAAGTACTCGGTCTCGTCGGCGAACGACGCACCGGAGCGCGACCCCAAGGACTGGACGCTGCAGGGCTCGAACGACGGCACCAACTGGACCGTCGTCGACACCCGCACCGGGCAGGACTTCGCCGAGCGGTTCCAGACCAAGGTCTACGACGTCACCTCGCCGGCGTCGTACCGGCACTACAAGATCGACATCACGGCGAACCACGGCGTGAACCTCGTGCAGATCTCCGAGATCGAGCTCTCCGACGGCTCCACGAACCCGCCGGCGCCGAACATGCGCAGCCTCGTCGGCACCGGTCCCACGAGCGGCTACACGGCCAAGTCACGGGTCGGCTGGACCGGCCAGAAGGCGTTCCGCGCCCAGGGCAGACACACGACCGAGGGCAGGGCCTACAGCTACAACAAGGTCTTCGACGTCGACGTGAAGGTCGAGCCGCAGACCGAGTTGTCGTACATGGTTTTCCCGGACTGGGTGAACGACAACCTGAACTACCCGAGCACGTACTCCTCGGTGGACCTGGCGTTCTCCGACGGCACGTACCTGAGCGACCTCAAGGCGGTCGACCAGCACGGCGCCGTGCTGTCGCCGCAGGGCCAGGGCGCGGGCAAGTTCCTGTACGCCAACCAGTGGAACAAGGTGGCGTCCACGATCGGCGCGGTCGCGGCCGGCAAGACGATCAAGCGGATCCTGGTCGCCTACGACGGTCCCAAGGGCCCCACGGAGTTCGGTGCCTGGTACGACGACATCCGGATCGGCGACGTCGTCAAGAAGCAGTACGCGAAGCCGTCGGACTACGTGCTGACCACGCGCGGCACGAACTCGAACGGCTCTTTCTCGCGCGGCAACAACTTCCCGGCGACGGCGGTGCCGCACGGCTTCAACTTCTGGACCCCGATGACCAACGCGGGCTCGTCCAGCTGGCTGTACGAGTACCAGCAGCACAACAACGCGCAGAACCTGACGACGCTGCAGGCGTTCACCGCGTCGCACGAGCCGAGCCCGTGGATGGGTGACCGGCAGACGTTCCAGGTCATGCCGTCGGACAAGGCACCCACGCAGGACCGCGCGCTGCGGTCGCTGCCGTTCAAGCACGACAACGAGATCGCGAAGGCGCACTACTACGGCGTGACCTTCGAGAACGGCATGAAGACCGAGATCGCGCCGACCGACCACGCGGCCGTCTTCCGGTTCACGTTCACCGACGGCGAGCAGAAGAACCTGGTGTTCGACAACGTCAACAACTCCGGCGGCCTCACGCTGGACGCGGCGAGCGGTGTCGTCACAGGCTTCTCCGACGTGCGGATCGGTTCGGCGGGCACGACCCGGTTGTTCGTCTACGGCAAGGTCGACAAGGCGGTGACGGCGAGCGGCAAGCTGTCCGGCTTCGGCAGGGACAACGTGGGCGGCTACTTCTCGTTCGGCGACAAGACGGTCGAACTGCGGCTCGCCACGTCGTTGATCTCGGTCGACCAGGCGAAGTCGAACCTGGACCAGGAGATCAAGCCCTCGGACTCCTTCGACGCCGTGCGCGACCGCGCGCAGGCCGCGTGGGACAAGATCCTCGGCATCCTGTCGGTGGAAAGCGCCTCTGAGGACCAGCTGATCACGCTGTACTCCAACATGTACCGGCTCTACCTGTACCCGAACTCGGGCTACGAGAAGGTCGGCGACAAGCTGCAGTACGCGTCCCCGGTGTCGCCGGCGGCCGGTGCGAACACACCGACGAAGACCGGCGCGAAGATCGTGGACGGCAAGATCTACGTCAACAACGGGTTCTGGGACACCTACCGGACGACCTGGCCCGCCTACAGCCTCTTCACCCCGTCCAAGGCGGGCGAGATGGCCGACGGCTTCGTGGAGCAGTACCGGGAGGGCGGCTGGGTGTCGCGCTGGTCCTCCCCCGGCTACGCGGACCTGATGACCGGCACGAGCTCCGACGTGGCGTTCGCGGACGCTTATTTGAAGGGCGTCAACAACTTCGACATCAAGGCCGCGTACGACGCCGCGGTGAAGAACGCCTCCGTGCTGCCGCCGAACAGCGCGGTCGGCCGCAAGGGCATGGACCGGTCGATCTTCCTCGGCTGGACCGGCCACGACCAGATGGAGCACGAGGCGTGGTCGTGGGCGATCGAGGGCTACCTCAACGACTTCGGCATCGCGAACATGGCGAAGGCGTTGCACGAGAAGACAGGTGAGAAGCGGTACGCCGAGGAGTACGAGTACTTCCTCAACCGCGCCCAGAACTACGTGCTGACGTTCGACAAGCGGATCGACTTCTTCCAGGGCCGCAACACTGACGGCTCGTGGCGCGTCGAAGACCCGGCGAAGTACAACCCGCAGGACTGGCGCTACGACTACACCGAGACGAACGGCTGGAACATGGCGTTCACGGTGCCGCACGACGGGCAGGGTCTCGCGAACCTGTACGGCGGGCGGGACAAGCTGGCGCAGAAGCTCGACCAGTTCTTCACCTCGCCGGAGACGGCCAAGTTCCCCGGCGGCTACGGCGGCGTGATCCACGAGATGGTCGAGGCGCGGGACGTGCGGATGGGCCAGTACGGCCACTCCAACCAGCCGTCGCACCACATCCCCTACATGTACAACTACACGGGCAAGCCGGCGCGGACCGCGGAGAAGGTGCGCGAGGTCCTTTCGCGCCTGTACGTGGGTTCCGAGCAGGGTCAGGGCTACGCGGGTGACGAGGACAACGGCGAGATGTCCGCGTGGCACCTGTTCTCGTCGCTGGGCTTCTACCCGTTGCAGATGGGCAAGCCGGCCTACGCGATCGGTTCGCCGCTGTTCACCAAGGCCACGGTCAAGCTGGAGAACGGCAAGAAGCTCGTGATCAACGCGCCCAAGAACAGCGCGAAGAACATCTACGTGCAGGGCGTGAAGGTCAACGGCAAGGCGTGGAGCAAGACGTCGCTGCCGCACGACGTGCTCGCTGCTGGTGCCACGATCGACTTCGACATGGGCCCGGCGCCGTCGGCGTGGGGCACGGGCGCTGGAGACGTGCCGGACTCGATCACCACCGGTGACGCGGTTCCGGCGCCGCTGCGGGACGTTTCGGCCGGTGTGTCCGCCGGGGCGTTGGTGGACAACAACTCCACCACTTCGGCGGTGGTCCGCTCGTTCGACTTCAAGGCGGCCGACGCCAAGGAGAAGGCGGAGTTCTACACGCTGACCAACGCGAAGTCGGGCAAGTCCCCGTCCTCGTGGGAGCTCAAGGCCTCCTACGACGGCAAGACGTGGGCGACGGTCGACAAGCGCTCCGGCGAGAACTTCCAGTGGCAGCAGTACACCCGGTCGTTCAAGATCGCGTCGCCTGGCCGCTACAACTTCTACCGCCTGGAGTTCTCGGAGGACGTCGCGCTGGCGGAGTTCGAGCTGTTGTCGAAGCCGCTGCGGGCTCCCACCACCACGGTGACCGGCACGGTCAACGGTCCGCTGGAGGTCAAGGGCGTGACCTATGTGGACGGTGCCACGATCAACGGCCCGGTCACGGTCGCGCGCGGTGCCACGCTGTACGTCTTCGGCGGCCAGATCAAGGGCCCGCTGTCGGCGTCGGACGCGGCGTCCGTGGTGCTGGTGGGCACTCGGGTGGACGGCCCGGTGTCGGTGAACGCCTCGACGGTCGAGGTCGCGGTCGAAAACACCTCGGTCGGTGGCCCGATCTCGTTGACGTCCAACAAGACCCGTTCCGTCGTGGCGTTCTCGACGGTGGGCGGGCCGTTGTCCTGCACTGGCAACGACCCCGCCCCGCTGAACAACGGCTTCACCAACGACGTGAAGGGGCCGAAGGCAGGTCAGTGCTCCGGCCTGTAGTCGCCAGTTGAGTTGAGGGCCGCGTTCCGTCATCGGAACGCGGCCCTTTCTCACGCGGCGATTTGGCGTCGGTGAAGCTTGGCGCGCTGGTGGATGCCGGCGCCGACGATCTTGTAGAGCATGCGCACCGGAGCCGGCAGCAGGCGGAGGAACCCGGCCCGCTCCTGGGGCGTGGTCTCCTGCAGGATCATCCCGATCACGTCGAACCCCTTGGCGCCCTTGGGCATGCTGCTCGCGCCGTTGCGGCCCAGCGCGTCCCACTCCGCCTGGGTGATGTGCACCGAGACCAGCGGGAGGACCTTGTTCTCCTCCTCGGTCAGGTGCTCGATCAACGCCACGGACATGCCGTGGAGGACCTCGGCGAGCTCACCGCGGGTGGACTCGTCGGCGTTCTGCCTCCACTGCGGCAGCAGCTCATCCACCCGGTTGAGCGCGTTCCCGACCACCTCGTGCTGCTTCTCCATGCGCTGCACGAGTTCGCTGTCCATGCTGCCGACGCGCTCGAGCAGCTTCGGCCAGAGCATCTCGTCCTCGCCCACGTGATGGTGGTGCAAGAGCTCGACCATCATCTCGACGAACTCGGCGACATACCGCGCGCCGGCGCGGTCGCCCGGAGCCACGCCCCGGACCAGCGCGGGCAGCTGGGCGAACTCGCGCTTGAACCACCTGTGGATCACCACCATCTCCCAGGTGTCCACCCTCTCCCCGGTGGTGCGGGGCTGTTCTGCGGCGTCCATGCCGGTGACCGTAGATCGACACCGCGGCCGCTGCCATTGCAACGCCGAATCCGTCCCGTTTCCAGGCCTGCCGGACCGCTTTTCGGAACAGTTTCGCGGAGTTTCCAGTGATCAAGGCTGTTGCGCGGCACACTTTCGTCATGAACGCAGACGCAGCGCCGCGAACTGGTCAGTGGCCCTGGGCGTTGATCGCCGGTGCGGTCGCGCTGTTCATCGGCGGCATGTTGCACCCCGAGGAAGATTCGGCGCTGTCCGGGCATGCCGCCCAAGCGGCCTGGATCGGCGACTCGCTGTGGATCCCCTCCCACAGCCTGATCCTGCTGAGCTCGATCCTGTTCGCCGTGGGCCTGATCGGCTTGCTTCGTGATCGACCTGCGCTGTCGGCCGCCGCCCGCCGCGCCGGCTGGGTGGCGGTTGCCGGCGCGGTCCTGTCGGTGGTCGAGAACGTGCCGCACCTCGCGGCGACGTTCGAGAGCGACGCGGCGGCAGCGGGCCACGCGACGCCGTTCCTGAACGCCCACATGGTGTTGGCGCTGCTGGCGTTCCCGCTGTTCGGCTGCTCGGTGGCCGCGCTGGCGGTGCTCGGCGGACGACAGCTGGCCCACCCCGTCGTCGCGGCCGGCGCCGTGGTCGGAGGCATCTGCTGGAGCCTCGGTCCCTGGGCGGTCGGCCCGCTCGGCATCGAGTCGCTCGACGTGTTGTTCATCATCGGAATGCTGATGGCGCTCTGGTTCGCCGTCGTCGGCGTCCGCGCCGTGCTCGTGAAGGGGCCGAAGGCAGGACAGCCCACTGGGCTGTAACGCCCAACTGCTCTCCTCTGCCCGGAAAAGGCCGCATTCCGTCACGGAGCGCGGCTATTCTCGTCACCTGAACGGCTCTATCCCGTTCGGACGTACTTCAGATGAGATCTTGGCAATTCATCAGCGGTGACTGGGGAGGCTGTTGTGGTGCCGTTCGAACGAGGCCGCGTCTGGGTCCCGGTACCGCAACCTCGAACCGAGCCCGTTCCGTCACGAACCGGAGCCCCGTCCACCAAGGACGGGATGCGCGACCTGCCGGCCTCACCAAGAAAGCTCCCGGCACCGCTGCGCTGACGAGCCGCCCTCGACCTGCAACGTGGCGTGCTCGATGTGGTATTTGGTCGCCAGCAACGACTGAGCCGCGTTGAGCACGCTCTCATGGTCGGCATCCTCGGCGGTCGCGAGGTGAGCGGAAGCCACCTCCATGCCACTCGTGAGCGTCCACACGTGGAGGTCGTGCGCCTCGGTGACGCCGGGCAGTTGGGTGAGTGCCGCCTGCATCTCGGTGACGTCAAGCCGCTCGGGCGCGTGCTGGAACAGGATGTGCAGCGCGTTCTTCGCCAGCCCGTACGTCCGCGGCAGCACCCACACGCCGATCAACACACCCATGATCGGGTCCGCGTACTTCCACCCGGTCGTGATGGTGACCACCGCGGAGATCAGCACACCCACCGACCCGATGAGGTCGGCCAGCACCTCGAGGTACGCCCCCTTGACGTTGATGCTGTCCTTGGCACCCTCCTTGAGGACGCTGAAACTCACGAGGTTGGCCCCGAGCCCGAGCGCGGCGGCGATGAGCACCGGCCAGCCCGCCACCGCAGGCGGGTCCTGGAACCGCCCAACCGCCTCGTAGATCACATACCCGGCCACTCCGAACAACAGCACCGCGTTGGCCAGCGCCGCCAGCACTTCAGCCCGGTAGAACCCGAACGTGCGGTTCTTGCCGGCCTTGGCCCTGCGCGCCACGAGGATCGCGGCCAGCGCCATGCCCACACCCAGCACGTCCGTGAGCATGTGCGCGGCGTCCGAGATCAGCGCGAGCGACGACGTCGCGAACCCCACGACGAACTCGACCACCATGAACGCCGCGCCGATGCCGAAGGCGATCCACAGCTTGCCGGCGTGCTGACCGCTGGCTGACGCCGTTCCGTGTCCGTGCCCGTGACCCATGACTCGGAACATATAGCGATATGCGCATGAGTGCAATCGGGGGTATTCCCGACCAGGGGTGCAGGTGACGGAGACCACTGTGGGGCCGTTGGCGGGGGTAGGTGTGAAACCTGGTCGCTGTCGTGCGCTAGGATCTTCCATGTTGGTAGCGCCCCCGTAGCTCAGGGGATAGAGCACCGCCCTCCGGAGGCGGGTGCGCAGGTTCGAATCCTGCCGGGGGCACCACTTTGATCAAGCGTTTCTGCAGTTCAGGATAGTTGTGCTCGGTAGCGATAGGTCGCTACCGAGCATATTTTTTGCTGGATGACGTGCGCAGGTTCGTGCCATCCAGGTCTGCCGATCAGCGGCGGCGCCGAGGAAGAGCAGCATCCAGTCACGATTCGAGGAACGTCAGAGCTTCGGTGACGAACTCGTCGTGGTCGCCTTCATCCGGGCATTGGGCCACGACCAGGCCGACGGCGAGCCGAGGTCACCACGAGGTCACCGCCGAGCTCAGCGGGCAGTGCCCGCAGCGCGTCGGCGTGCGCGCAGTCGGCGGGCGACCCGCCAAGGACTCCGGTCAGCGGTGGTGGGCGCGAATGCCGGCCGTTCAACATCGCCGGCTCGCCAGACAGGTCGTGCGGTCCACCGCGTCGCCGCTCGACTCGGAATGAGACGCCGTGCCGCTCAGTCTCGAACTGGAAGCGTCCGGGTCACCTGATGTGGCCGCCTTCGGCTTCCCACCGTTCTTCGGCCGGCTCTGCCGGGCGGGACCTGGGAACGATCATGAGGCTGAGGTCGTGGGTTTCCAGCAGCACGCCGTTGGCGGCCAGGATGTCGGCGACGCTCGCGGTCGAGTCGCGGTCGGCGACCGACCTCAGCACCGCGCGTGCCACACCTGCTGGGATGGCGGGCGGCACGACGAGCAGGCTGACCCTCCGGCGGTCGGATCCGATCACCACGACGGTGTGCGGATCGATCGACCGGAAGCCCTCGAATCGAACCATCCGGCCGTCGACGGGTGCTTTCCTGGCGACTGGACCCCAGGTGTCCAGGTGGTAGGAGACACGGTTGACCGGGCCCACCCAGGCGCCGAGTGCGGCGATCAGGGCGGGGAACTCGGCTGCTGGGTCGTCCGACCACGGCCACCAGCCACCGGCGACGGGTTTGAGTGCCGTCCCCGCCGGCTTCATCTGCAAGCGCAACGAGAGGTCGCGATGGTCAGTCGGTGGCGTGCGGGTGGGACTGAGCTGATCCGAGATCATCTCGGAGCTCCTGCCTCCGGTTCACCCGATGAGTGAGCGCCGGGATTGCTCCTGCGCCTGAGGCGGCACCTGCGACACCGCGGTGCTCGTTCGCCTCTGGTGCCCTCAGCCTACGCCGATGAACCCCTGGCAGCACTGGCCAGAAGGCGGCTGGACCGTGTCGTGCGCACGGCTTGGCGCCTTGCGTGTGCGGCCGGCGCAGGCCGAGGCGCGCGATGATCAAACGTTGTCCTGACAAGCGAGTAGTGTTCCTGGAAGTGCCCTGGACCCCGGCATGACGGCAGCCGACCGAGGGGCACTCTCATGGCGCAGGTCGATCAGCTTTCCGCTACCACGACGCTCATGGGGATTGCGGAGCCCCACCAGAGCACGGTCGCATCCATCCTGGGTGCTGTCGCGCTGGGCGTTTTCAGCGCGGCCGAAGCCGAACTGATGATCGACCGGATCCGCGCGCTCGCCACCGGTGATGCAGCGGACGCCCTTCCAGTCAGTCCTAATGGGACAGCCACATGACTCCCGGGTCGGCACACGTCCGGCCGCCGGCGAGCCCGCCGGTGCCAAGTCTTGGCAACTTCCATCACGCCGAACCCGCCTGACCGCATCCGCGTCACGACACGGGTGACCGGAAGGGCGGCTCGACCATGAAGATCGCGCGATGGCAAGAAAACGTTTTCATCCTCAGTTCTCCACAACCGCCTTCGCCGCACGGTGAGGCCGGTATCGAGCTTCGAACGAAGTCCGACTCGACCCTCTCCCGAACCTGACGAAGAACTACCAGGAGATGTCCCCCATGACGCCCTCCCTCCAGCGCACGCCGACGAACCGTCCGAGGCGCGCAGCTGCTGTCCAACCAGATTTCCAGCCAGGTGAGGAGATTCTGAGTGTCACCGTGTGCCCGGCCCCGCCCGGTGCGTTCGTGGTCGCCGTGCACGGCGAGGTGGACAGGTCCACCGGCCCGCTGCTGTGTGACCGCCTCCTCCATCACTTGCGGCCGGCTCACCCACGTCTGGTCATAGACCTCACCGATGTGAGTTTCTTCGGAGCAGCCGGGCTCACCGTCCTGGTCACTGTCAGGGAAGCGGCAGAGACGGCCGGCGTCAGGCTGTGTCTCGTCGCAGGCACTCGAGTGGTGCTTCGGCCGCTGGCGATCACCGGACTGGACGAGTTGTTCGATGTCTGTCCCGACGTCGCCCACGCCCGGCTGCGCCCAGGCGACGTTGCCGACGATGACTGCATCCTGCCAGGGCCGCGCGCTGGGCCCGGTACGCCGTCCTCGGTGTGACCTCCGGCAAGGAGTACCAGCAGTTGCCTTCAGAAAACAGCAGCATCATCAACAACGTCGTCTACTCGGACGGGCGGCATGCCGCGTCCCCAGCCACCCTGGCCGACACCTTCCAACTGATCGAGGCGCAGCCCGACAGCACGGCCTGGATCGGCCTCTACCGACCCGCCGAGGCACAGCTCATGGACGCGGCCACCCAGCTCGGGCTGCACGAACTGGCGGTGGAAGACGCCATCACGGCCCACCAGCGCCCGAAACTGGAACGCTACGGCGACACCCGGTTCGTGGTACTGCGCTCGGCCAGCTACCGCGATGACACCGAGCGGGTCGAGTTCGGTGAGCTGCACCTGTTCGTGGGTCCCAATTTCGTGCTCACGGTTCGGCACAGCGACACACCGGACCTGGCCGGCGTGCGGCAGCGGCTGGAGAACCAGCCGCACCTGCTGCGGCTGGGCCCCGAGGCGGTGCTGTACGCCGTGCTGGACGCGGTGGTCGACGGCTACCCGCCCGTGGTGTCCGGACTGCACAACGACATCGAAGAGATCGAGACCCAGGTGTTCAGCCGTGACCCGAACGCCTCCCGGCGAATCTACGAGCTGTCCCGTGAGGTGATGGAGTTCCAGCGCGCCACCCACCCGCTCCTCACGATCCTCGACAACTTCTCAGCCGGGTTCGCCGAGCACGGCGTCGACGAGGAACTTCAGCGCCACCTGCGCGACGTGGCCGACCACGTCATCAGCGTGGTCGAGCAGGTCGACGGCTTTCGCGGCGTGCTCGCCGACATCCTCGCCGTCAACACCACCCTGGTCACCCAAGCGCAGAACGAGGAGATGCAACGCCTCGCCGAGGCCAGCAACGCGCAGAACGAGCAGATCAAGAGGATCTCCTCATGGGCGGCGATCCTGTTCGCTCCCACCCTGATCGGGACGATCTACGGGATGAACTTCCGCCACATGCCCGAGCTGAACTGGATGTGGGGATACCCGTTCGCGCTGCTGCTCATGGCGCTGGTCTGCACCGGCCTGTACTTCGTGTTCAGACGCCGCGGCTGGCTCTGACCCGACAGGTCCGGCGTCCGGCGCTGCGGCGCGGTGGTGCCAGACGTCGCGCAGGACGACCGGGATGGCGAGCAAGGCGCCGAGTATTCCGGCGAGTTCGGTCGCCAGCGGCAACGCGACGAGCACGGTCAACGGGTTGCGCCGGACCGTGCGGGAGAAGATCACCGGCTGGAGCAGGTGGTTCTCCAGCTGCTGGTAGACGATGAAGAAGATGATCACGGTGATGGCCGCGGGCAGCGAGTGTATGAGCGCGGCGACGCCGGCGACCACCGCGCCGAGGATGGCGCCCACCAGAGGGATCAGGTCGGCTATTGCGACGAACCGCGATCAGCTCGGCGAACGGCACTCCGAGGATCTTCAGCACGATGTAGGTGAGCACGCCGCAGATCACGCTGATGAGCAGGTTGCCGGTGATGTAGCCGGTGACGGTCTTCGCGCACTCGCGGCCGACGCGGTGGATGCGCTGCGCGCGTTGCGGCGGGAAGAGCGCGAGCGTCCCGTCGATCACTTTGGGGCCTTGCAGCACCGCGAGGTAGGCCAGCACGAAGATGGAGATGGTCGCGACGATCCCGGTGACCGCACTGCGCAGCAAGTTCAGCGCCGGGGTGCCGAGGCCGGTGGCGAACTGCCGGATGCGTTCTTCGTTGTCGCGGGGGAACTCCAGCGCGTTGGTGCGCTCCAGCAGAGTCCCGACAGGGCCTCTGCCGCCGCGTGCGTCGGCGATCATGTCGGGCAACCGTGCCGCCAGCTGCGTGCCCTGCTCGGCCAGCGGTAGGGCGAAGAGCGTGAGCACGCCGCCGAACGCCAGGAAGACCACGAGGAACACGACCAGTGTCGCCAGCGAGCGGCGGTATCAGCTGACACGGTTCTGCAGCCAGTTCACCGTCGGGTAGAGCGCGACGGTGAAGACGACCGCGATGGCATCCACACCAGAACTCGTTGGACGTGCATGACGAACACCACGGCCACGACCGTGGCCAGGGTCAGCCCGATGGTCGCGAGGATGGTCCGCGCGGGAACCCTGTAGGCGCGCTCGCTCGGCATCGTGCGACTCCCGTCCCGGTCGTCTCATGACCGTTCTCGGGCAGCGCCGAGGACGGCGCCAGTTCCGGCTCCCGACGCGCGAAGTGCTCTCTGCTCGGTCGAATTCACGCCGGTGGACTGCGCCGCCTCTCTAACGGTGTGACCCGAGATTGTCGATCCCCGTCAGTTCGGCGATCTCGGGCGATCGCGAGACCACCTGCTTCGCGACGTCCGACAGCAGCTGGTTGTGGGTGCGTGCGTAGTTCCGCATCAGGGAGAACGCGTCCTCGACATCGATCTGCAGGCGTTCGGTCAGGATGCCCTTGGCCTGTTCGATGACCACGCGGCTGTTGAGGGCGTTCTGCAGCTGTTCGGTGACCATCTCGCTGTGCCGGAGCGCACGGACCTGGAGAATGCTGATCGTCGCGACGTTGGCGAAGGACTGAGCCAGCTCGACCGCCTCCTCCGGGATGACCCCGGGGGAGGTCCGGAACAGGTTCAGCGCGCCGACGATCTGCTCACGCAGTCGCATCGGCACCGCGTGGACGGCGGAGAATCCCTGTTCGCGCGCCGCGAGCGTGAACCGGGGCCAGCGTTGCGGCTCCTGGGCCAGGTCGTCGCACGCCACCGGCTGCCCGGTGCGGAAGCAGTCCAGGCAGGGGCCCTCCTCGTCCTGCAGCTGGAACAGCTCCAGCATCCTGGCCTGCTCGGTGGACGCGGCCACCAGGTTCAGCGCACCCCGCTGATCCGCCAGCAGGATCCCGACCGCGTCGACCTCCAGCAGCTCGGCACAGCGTTCGGTCAGGGTGTGCAGGAAGTCGATGGCGTCGAACCTCAGCACGAGCGTGTCCGCCAGTTCGACGAAGGTCTGAGCGATCCGCCGGTCCAACACGTGACTCACCTCTTTTTCTCATGGTTGGTATCCGGGGTGAACCTCAGTTTGCGCGCGACCACGTCGGCCGCGACCTCAGACAGGCGGCGGCCGGTGAGGAACGCATGGGCCCGCAACCGCAGGAACGCCTCGCCGAGATCGGTGTCCAGCTGCACCGACACCATCCCGGTGGCCTGGTGCACCACTCCCCACCGGCGCTCCGGCTCCGTGCCCCACAGGTCGGCGCCGTCCTGCGACGCCGGTGTCGCGGGCCGCCCGAGCAGCAGCGTTGTCGCGGTGTCGGCGAACAGCAGCGCGTCCGCGAGCTCGTCCTGCGACAACGGGCCGCCGACGTGCCGGCAGATCTCCAGCGCGCCCAGCGCGATCGCCCCGAGCGTCAGGGGGATCACGAAGACCGCCGCCACCCCGGCCGCGACCGCGGCCGGAGCGAACACGGGCCAGCGACTCGCACTCCACCCGTCCGCCAGATCGGACACGAACACCGGGTGGTTCTGCCGCAGAGCCTCCGACACCGGCCCCTCACCCACCGTCGCCTGCAACTCGGCCATCTCGTCGCCGGTGACTCCGGCGACTTCCAGTGGTTGCGCGCTACCGATCAGATAGACCGCGACGCCGGCCGCGTTCAGGCCGACCTTGCAGGCAAGACAGACATGGCGGACATCGACGGGCACCTGGTCGGCCCTGGCGATCTCATTGATCACGACGAGCAGGTCGAGATGCCGATTCGTGCCCACTCCGGTCACTCCTCGCCATTGTGATCTCGTACGTACGGACTCTAGTCCTTCACGCGCCCGCTGCCAGACTCCGGTTACGGGAGCGATCGGGACCAGTGCGGGGGTGGCGCTCGTCGAACACAGCAGCTCCAACCGCGGAACGTGTCAGCGCGGCCCCGCCGGTGTACCGACATGAGCGGCGACACACGTGGCGAGTTCGCGTGCGCCGGCGTGCGAGCGGTGCTGCTCCGCGTGCTCGCCGAGCGGGCGGATGCGGTCACGGACGCGTGCTGAGGCCAGTTGTTCGGCGGATGCCAGCGCTCGGAATCCGACGGCAACGCCTTGGTCGAGGTCCCGGTCGAGCAGATGGTTGATGGACAGCAGGATGAGGCTGAGCGCGCGGCTGCGGGCCATGTCGTCGCCGTAGTCGCCGACTGCTTCAGTGAGCAGCGGAATCGCGTTCCGGGTGTGGTGAGGGTTCACGGTGAGGGCAAGATCGGTGTGGACGGCACCGGTCACGGCGGACAGATCGGTCTCGGTGAAGAACCTGGCCCAGGAGGGCACAGCGGTGTGGTCGGCGGCCGCGAAGTGACTCCGGCCGCGGTCGAGGTCGGCGAGCGTCTGAGCACCGTCTCCCTTCCTCGCGTGGGTCCACGCCGCGTTCACCGACAGGATGCTGGCCGCGATCTCGTCACCCGGCCCGGCTGCCGCGAGCCGGCCCAGCTCGAAGTGGTCCAAAGCCTCGTCGAGGCTCCCGTGGTGCAAACACACGCGTCCGAGCCGATAACAGATGTTGGCGACCAGGCTGTTGCTCCGGCCCCACCCCGCGTGTATCAGCGCTTCGGCGAAGTGCACGTGGGCGCTGCCGACCAGGCCGACGTCGAAGGACACCCAGCCGGCGAGGTTGTACAGATCGCCCAGCGCCACGTGCAGCCGCCGTTGCACGTACTCGGCGGCTGACGCCTCGAGCATCAGCCGCCCGTCCCCCATCCGCGTGCGGACCGCGGCGAGACTGGCACCCCCGCCGAGGCGGTAGTCCATCAGGCGCAAGGCGTCTGTCTCCGCCTCCAACCGCTCCACATCGGACAGACTGATCCTGCGCGGTGCACGTTCCGCGCCAGGAAGGAAATCCGGGGTCGCCATGGCGGCACTCCTGTCAGCCGGTACTGAAGGAAGTGGGCGCCGCCGGGGTCCAGGGCGGTTACCCGCCCCCGGCCAGCGGCTGGTCAGCCGCAGAACTGGGAGCGGAACGAACATTCGTCGACATGACTCGACCGGTGTCAACCTAGCTGAGCTCACGGGCGACCGCTGCCACCGAACGGGGCGGCAGCAGACGGGTGAACGGACGTGGGCGTGGTCGCCGGGAATCAGTCGCCACTGCGGGGTGCACAACGCATTGGCGGAAACTCGGTCACGCTCAAGATGCGGTGCAGCCTGCAGTGCTTTGTTGTTGCTCGACAAGAGCGGACACCGCCGTTGCCGGCCGCGGGCTTCGGTCCGTCGAACGGCGGCACACCCGGCCGAGGAGCCGGTCTATCCTCTGTGGTGATCAGGGTTTCCTGGCCTGGCGGCTCGCCGAGTCGTCAGCCGGATGGTCGCTCGACCGCTCCGGACCTCGGCGGTGCCCACTTCTCCGTCCGCACGCCAGGAGAGTCGCCGTGGCCGCTCCGCACCTTCTTCCTGCCCCTCTGTCGATCGGTGCCTCCGACGTCGCACGGATGGAGTCGGACACGCACGCTCTGCGCGCGCTGGACTACCGGCACGGCGGCGAGGCCTGCCTCGATGCCGTCCGGCTCCGAGTGCGCGAGTGCGAGGAGACGGCCGAAGCCTCCGCGACGCCGGTGGTGCGCCAGCGGCTGCACGTCGCCTTGGCCGATCTGCACAACCTCGCCGGCTGGGTGTGCTTCGACGCGGGCCTGGCCGGCAGTGCCCGCGGACACTTCCGCCACGCCCTGGTGCTGGCCGGCCGCGGCCGCCACAGCGGGCTGATCGCCAACATCTGCTACCGGCTCGGACGCGTGTGCCTGCATCAGGGAAACCTCGACGACGCGCTCGGGTACTTCGAACTCGGGCAACGTGACGTGACCCGGCCTGGCGACGAGATCGGGGCCAGCATCCTGTCCATGAACGCCGCGTGGGCACACGCCAAACAGGGTGACGAGGACATGGCGTGCGTTCTGCTCAACCGCGGCAAGGAGCACTTCGCCGCCGCCGGCGACACCCCTGTGCCCGAGTGGGCGAAGTTCTTCACCGAGAACGACCTGTCTGCCCTGGCCGGTGCCGTCCACACCGATCTGGCCCGCACCGCGAACCCGCGCCACACCCGCATCGCCATTCCACTGCTGACCAGAGCGATCGGCGGTTACGGCGACGCGATGGCCCGCAGCCGCGCCTTCAGCCACATCCTCCTGGCGATCAACCACCTCGTCGAAGGGAACATCGACGGTGCGGTGGACATCGGATTCCGGGCGATGGCGTCCACTGAGGACATCGGCTCGGCCCGCGTCCGTGATCGTCTCCGCCCGCTCGGCCTGCTCGCGCGGCGACACGGCTCCCACGCGGGCGCACGGGAACTGTCCGCGCGCATCGCCGGTATCGCGGCCCCGGTCAAGCAGTTCTCGCGAACAGCCCGCTCGCTCCCGCCGGGGTCTTGATTCTGCAATCCGCGGAATTTGTGCGATTCGCCACCATGTTACACGCGAATGAAACTCAAATCAGTTCCAAAAGATCGCCAAGAGTGCCTCCCACCTGCGAAGACCGGCAACCAAAAATCATGCTTCACATTCAGCCGAGCACAGCCTGAATGGTGTAGAGTTGATTTTGCCGAGGAACACCTCGTACGTGAGCGGTCAAGCCCACGTCGTACTCGGCGAAAAAACTGAACCGGCCGTTTCTCCGGCCGGAGACGGGAGCCCGGCATGATGTCGGCATCCCACCTTCCCACCGCACCACCGGCCGTCCCGTCCTCCGAGCGGCCTCGACGTTCGCCGCGCACACTGCTCGCCGAACTGGGCGATGTGCTCTGGCTGAGCTACTACCACCTCGCCGCCGGCTGGCGCCGGACTCGGCTCGAGGGGTTCGTCGCACGCCCCGTGCACACCATCGATCTCGCCACGTTGGACGGACATCGCCTCACAGTGCCCGCGCGCCAGGGCCGGGTCGCGGTGCACACGCTGCACCTGGACGGTCACCTCCCGCACCGGGTGCGTTGACCACTCGTCAGCGCAGTCCACAGTGGAGCTTCTGCTTCCATCAATCCGAAAGGCCCGCTTCGTGGTCCGCACTTACGGTTTTCTGAGCACGTATCCGCCGACGCAATGTGGCCTCGCCACGTTCACCGCGTCACTCCTGCACCATCTGACCGCGGCGACCCCGGGGAGCACGGGGAGGGTGGTCCGCGTTCTCACGGAGCCGGTCGCCGCCACGGGAACCTCGATGGTGCACCAGATGACTCCCGGCGCGGTCGAGGAGGCTGCCGAGGTGCTCAACCGCTGCGACCTGGTGGTGGTGCAACACGAGTACGGCATCTACGCCGGCCGCGACGGCGCGGACGTGCTGGGCGTGCTCGCCCGCCTGCGGGTGCCGGTGATCATCGTGCTGCACACGGTGCTCACCACGCCCACTCCTGGCCAGCGGCAGGTGCTCGAGGAGGCCGTCGGCTTCGCCGACGCTGTGGTGACCATGTCCGAGGCCGCGCGGCAGCGGCTCGTGGACGGCTACGCCGTCGAACGGCCAGACGAGGTCGTCGTGATCCCGCACGGCGCACTTCCCGTCGAGCCACCCGCCCGCGGTCCGTCCACCGACCGGCCGATGATCCTCACCTGGGGTCTGCTGGGACACGGCAAGGGCATCGAATGGGGGATCTCCGCACTGCCTGCGCTGCGCGACCTGCGGCCCCGTTACCTGGTGGCCGGCCAGACCCATCCCAAGGTGCTGGCGCACGAGGGCGAGCTCTACCGCAGCAACCTGCGCGACCGCGCGATCGCGTTCGGCGTCGCGGACCTGGTCGAGTTCGACCCGGCCTACCGCGAGGTCAACGCGCTGGCGGAGCTGGTCGGCCAAGCCGATGTCGTCCTGCTGCCCTACGACTCCTCCGAACAGGTCACGTCCGGCGTGCTGATCGAAGCCCTGGCCGCGGGCAAACCGGTGGTGGCGACCGAGTTCCCGCACGCCGTCGAACTGCTGGCGGACGGGGCCGGGCTGCTGGTTCCCCACCGCGACTCGGCCGCCATCAGTGCGGCGCTGCGGCGGGTGCTGACCGAACCGGGACTCGCGGCCGCGATGAGCGACCGTTCGACCAGTCTCGCCCCGGCGCTGAGCTGGTCAGCCGTCGCGAACCGGTATCACCGCCTGGCAGAGCGCCTTCTCACCGCCCGAGTCGTCGTGACCACGTGACCGGCCCGAGCTTCACTCACCTGATCCGGCTCAGCGACGACACGGGTCTGCACGAGCACGCCGACGGTCCACTGCCCCGCCGGGAACACGGCTACTGCCTGGACGACGTCGCCCGCGGTCTGGTCGTGCTGTGCCGCGAGCCGGAGCTGTCCGCCGATCTGGTCGTCCTGCTGGAGCGCTATCTCGCCTTCACCGCTCACGCGCAGGCCGATGACGGGCGCTTCCACAACCGGCTCGGTCCCGACCGCGGCTGGCTGGACGAGCCAGGCCTCGGCGACTGGTGGGGACGCGCGCTGTGGGGGCTGGGCACCGCAGCGGCCCGCTGCCCGGTGCCCTGGATCCGGCAGGCCGCACTGGCCCGCTTCGAGAGGAGCGCCCACCACCGGCCACCATCGGTGCGCTCGATGGCCTTCGCCGCCCTCGGCGCCGCTGAGGTGCTCAGCGGCGACCCCGATCACGCGCTCGCGGCCAAGCTGCTCGGTGACATCGCCTCGTACGTCGGCGAACCCGGTGACACACCGGACTGGCCGTGGCCCGAACAACGACTCTTCTACGCCAACGCCGTACTGCCCGAGGCGCTCATCGCCGCGGGCGACCTCCTCGACGATCCCCAGATCCGCGATGACGGCCTGCAACTGTTGGACTGGTTGCTCGCCGTCGAGTCGGACGAGGTCCACCTGTCGCCGACCCCGGCAGGCGGTTGGCGCGTCGGCGAACCTCGCCCGGCGTTCGACCAGCAACCCATCGAGGTCGCCGCGCTCGCCGACGCCTGTGCTCGCGCCAACCAGGTCACAGGCGACCTTCGGTGGCTCATCGGTGTCGGCCGCGCCGTCGCGTGGTTCGACGGCGACAACGATCTCGGCCTGCCCATGCTCGACGAGGAGACCGGCGGCGGCTACGACGGACTCACCCACGACGGCCCCAACCGCAACCAGGGCGCGGAGTCGACCCTGGCGCTGATCTCCACTCTGCAACACGGCCGCACCTTGCTGGGGAGCACCGGATGAACGCCGAAATCACGCGAACGTCACTGCGGCTGCGGCCGAACCCGCGCCGCGTCATCGCCAAGCTGTTCGTGCCGGGAGAGGAGCGGCCAGAGCACGAGTCGCGGTCCGCGGCCGTGATCCGGCGGGTGATGGCACTGGACGAGGCGACGGTGTGCACCGCGCTGGATCGCACGGTCCGCATGTTCGCGGGCAGGCACCGGGACGTCCGGGCGATCTTCACCGATCACTTCGCGAGCGTCAGTCACCGCCTCGCCGCGGGTGTCGAGCTGTCCGAGTCCCGCCGGCTGCTCATCGGCGCGTACTTCACGCACGAGTACGCCATCGAAGGCGCCGCGCTGTGCAACCCGTCCATGGTCGCGCATCCCGACCAGAGCGGAATGGCACAGGGGCAGCTGAGATATGTGCTCAGTGTGCGTGGCATCGGTGAGGGCCATCTGTCCTCGATCGGCTTCCGCACCGGGGTGATCGGTCCCGGCGGCGCGCTCACCGTCGACACGCCACCGAACGTCGTCACCACCGGTGCGCACCAGCAGGCGGTGTACGAGAAGCGCCTCTTCCAGGGCAAGCTCGCCGAGTTCGGCCACGACGACGAGGTCTCCGCCGTCCTGAACCGGTGGCTGCCCGCACGGTTCACCGGCACCGACCTGGACCTGGTGCTGGCCGGCCTGCACCCGAGCCTGGTCGCCCGCCAGGAGGCGCACCGGACCGTCGAACTGATCCGGTGGATCGCCGCGTGCAACTACACCTCGGAGTTCCCCGGCGACACCGTCGTCAGCGGGCGGGTGCTCTGGCCGACCGGCCCCTCCGAACGCCAGGGCATGGAGGACGCCAGGTTCGTGCGCTTCACCGACGATGACGGCGAACAGACCTACTACGCCACCTACACCGCCTTCGACGGTGTCGATGTCGCACCACAGTTGCTGCAGACCAAGGACTTCCGCACGTTCCACATCACGCAGACGACTGGTTCGGCCGCACGCAACAAGGGCATGGCCCTGTTCCCCCGGAAGATCGGAGGCCGGTACGCGGCGTTGACGCGCGGGGACGGCGAGAGCTCGGCCGTGGTGACCTCCGACGACATCAGGACCTGGAACGGGACCCAGCCCGTGCAGGTGCCCGGCCGGGACTGGGACCTCGTCCAGGTCGGCAACTGCGGTTCGCCCATCGAGACTCCTGAGGGCTGGCTCGTGCTGACCCACGGCGTCGGCCCCATGCGGGTCTACACGATGGGCGCGATGCTGCTCGACCTCGACCACCCCGAGCGGGTGCTGGCGACGCTGCCCGAACCGCTGCTGCTGCCCACCGCCGCCGAACGCGACGGTTACGTGCCCAACGTCGTCTACTCCTGCGGCGCCCTGCTGCACGACGACACGCTGGTGATCCCCTACGGCGCGAGCGACGCGACCATCGGGCTGGCGACCACGTCACTGCGCGGTCTGCTGGCCGCCCTGACCGGGGAAAGCGAGCCTCAGCACGCGCTTCCACACGCTGGTGGTCTGCTGTAGCAACGGCCCGGTGGTGTACGGCAGGCCGAAGCGTTCGCAGAGCGCGCGGACCTTCGGCGCGATCTCGGCGTACCGGTTGCTGGGCAGGTCCGGGAACAGGTGGTGCTCGATCTGGTGGCTGAGGTTGCCGGTCATGAGGTGGAAC
>NZ_QFWW01000002.1:475438-510450 GCF_003265345.1 Lentzea terrae
TGACAGCAGCGGGTACGCGACGTAGTCCTTGAGCACCTGGCGGCTGGCCTTGCCGAGGACACCGCGCAACTGGGTCAGCGCCTCGCGCCAGCTCTTCTCGCCACGCCAGGCCCGTTCGAGCTCGACGTCGTAGATCGTGATGCCCCACTCGAAGAACATCGCGAGCGCCACGTTGTAGAACGGCTGCGCCAGGTAGACCGGATGCCACGGCTGTTCCGGGTGGATGCGCAGCGCGCTGTAGCCGATGTCGCGATCCTTGCCGAGCACGTTGGTGTAGGTGTGGTGCACGAAGTTGTGCGAGTGCTGCCACGCCTTGGCCGGCGTGGCGAAATCCCATTCCCAGGTGGTGGAGTGGATCTTCGGATCGCACATCCAGTCCCACTGGCCGTGCAACACGTTGTGGCCGATCTCCATGTTCTCGAGGATCTTCGCGGTGGCGAGCGCCGCGGTGCCCGCGAGCCAGGCCGGCGGCAGGATCGAGACGAACAGCAGTGCCCGTCCGCCGGCTTCCAAGCCCCTCTGCACCGCGATCACCTGCCGGATGTACCGCGCGTCGTTCTCGCCGCGGGTGGCCAGCACCTCGTCGCGGATCTGGTCCAGTTCACGGCCGAACTCGTCGATGTCGCACACGGTCAGCTGTTCGGTGGTCGTCATGCGCTGCTCCCACAGGTCGATCTCGACCGTGCCGGCCATTACCGGCACGCAGGCAGTCCGTTCCGCACCAACCTACGCCTACGTAACCGTAGGTACCGATTGCGCAGGTGTCATGGAGGTGAACTGTTCCTTGTGCCGCAAGGTTTATCGAGAGATGGGAGATTCCGCACTGACTGGCGTCACCAGGGTCGCCTGGCAGGAGTGACGAGCGCAGGCACGTCGATGGCCGGGTCGGTCGACAACGGATGCCAGCTCCCGTGGAAGTACTCATGGGACACCGCATCCGGTTTCAGCGGCAACCTCAGACCGCGTTGCACGACCGGCACTTTGTTGTTGCAGAGCAGATCCGAGATCATCTCGGCGCTCCCGCCTCCAGCCGAACCGGCCGGACTTCCTGACACGCCCAAGGCGGCACCAGCTTGACCGCCAGTGCAACGACATGCCCTCGGTAACTCCATGCTACGCCGCTGCGGTTACGACAGCGCCCGTTCTGGCGCACTCAACGCAGGTCGGCAGCTGCCAATCCGGCGACCAGCAAGGCCGCACTCACCACCGCGCTGAAGACTTCGACCGATACCAGTCGCCGACGAGCCCATCGGACGAACACCAGGTTCACCGCGACGTGCGCGGGGGCGGTGACCAACACCCACCACGGTCCCGTGGCCAGCAGCAGCGTGGCACCGAGGTGGAACGAGGTTGCCGTGATGCCACGGACACCGCTGTGTGCGGGATGAGTGCTGAGGAATCCACCCTGGGACCGCAGTTGCTCCGCCGCTTGGCGTCCGATGGGCCAGCTGAACCGCGAGAGGTACGTCGCGACGACGAAAACGAGTTCTGCCAACGCCCAGCCGAAGCCCGCCCAGAGCGCGGCAGCGTGTCCGCTGACGACGACCAGTACGAGCGCGAGCCGGACGACTTCGTCAGTGATCGCGGAGGCAGACTCGAGGATGGTGCGGCTGCGTTCGGGATCTCGGAGCCTGCCCGCGGAGGCCAGCGCCGGCAGCCGCGCCGCCAGTGCGACGAGCCACCCGAGAACGCCCAGCAGCACCGCGCCTGCTTCGGAAACCCCGAGCAGGATGCCCAGTGTTGCCGCGAGCACAACCAGAACGGCCGACATCACGACCGCACCCGCTCGGATCCTCCCGGTGACCGGACCCGAGCTCGTCACAGGTTGTTCTTCGCCTGCTGATCGATTGATCATCCGACGCTACTCCTCAGCCGATGGTGGTGCACCACCCCCGACATCGGCGCGTGATGAACGGCGCTTTGTACGCCTCAGGTGCACAAAAGCGCCGTTCGTCAGGAGCGTTGCGGACAGGACTCCTTGCCAGGTGCTCAGCCGAGTTCGGGCGGTGCGGGGACAGATCGCAACGCACGGTTGTGGCGCGGTTCGGAGCGGGTTTTGGCCTCGTCGACCTGACGGGTCAGTTCGTCGCGGACCTCGTTGAGCGCAGCGGACAGGCCTCGCTGCGACGAGGTGGCCACGAGGTGCAGGCGATGACTGTGGCTGATCCAGCACTGCAGGACGACTCGTTGCTCGGCACCTTCGCGGTCCTGCAGGCTGATCTCCAGGTCGATCTGGTCGTCGCGGTACGACCGCAGGCGAGAGCCGAGCGCGGCCAGGCGGTTCACGATCCAGTCGCGTTCGTTCGCGTGGAAGCCGGTGGCGAGGTGCAGCCGCTGCGCAATCACGGAGGCGTCTGCGGGAAATGTGCTCATGCGTTTTCACTGATGGTGCTCACTTGCATCTCTCCTCACGAGCCGAGGGCGAGCCGTGACAGGGGAACCGATCTCGGCGTAGGTGGATGTTTGCGAGTACCCGACTACAGCAGTAAATAACCCGGAGATTCCGTCCGATCACGCACAGAACGGTGTGGTGTCGATTTTGCCGAGAACATCTCGCACGTGAGCGGTCAAGCCCACGTCGTCCTCGACGAAACCTGAACCGGCCGTTTCTCCGGCCGGAGACGGGAATCTTGCACGACGTCGGCCTCACACGTCTCCATCGCCCCCACCGGCCTTGACGGCCAGCGGGCAGCCTCGGTGTCCGCTGCGATTGCGGCTGCGGCCGACGGCGCCCACCACGGGGCATGTCGACGGTGCCTGGTGGCCGCGTTCCCAGGACCTCGCCGCCGAACTGCCCGCGCTGCTCGCGGTGCCGGCGGTTCGGCCGGGCGAGATCCAGCAGAGGAAGTGTGAAGAGATGACAACACCGACCTACGTGTCCTTGTACGAGCGCAGGCTCAAGCTGGTTCAGGACACTCTGACCGAGCATTCCGAGCTCAGCGCCAAATCCGCGCGGGCTGCCGCCGTGCGCGTGCTGGGCGCGCTGGACCACATCCCGGAGCGGGTGCGTTGATCCCGCGACCGGTGGGTCGCGGGAGAGGCGGTGGGCCTATTCGTCGTCGGGCAGTTTGGGCACCAACCGCAGTGCGCGGTTGCGGCGTGGACCGGTGCGCGTCTCAACCTCGTCGACCTGCCTGATCAGCTCGTTGCGGACCTCGCCCAGTGCTGCGGGCAGGTCGCGCGCCGAAGACGTGGCGACGAGGTGCAGGCGAATGCGGCGGTTGATCCAGCATTCCAGGGTGACTCGCTGCTCGGCGCCCTGACGGTCCTTCAGGCTGATTTCCAGGTCGATCTCGTCGTTGCGGAACGAGCGCAACCGCGGACCGAGCGCGGCCAGACGTTCCGAGACCCAGCCGCGTTCGGATGCGAGGAATCCGGTGGCGAGGTGCAGGCGTTGGGCGATGACTGCTGCGTCTTCCGAAGTGTCGGGCATGCGCCTGCCAGTCCTTTGTGGAGTGTTGCACTGTTCTTGCCGGGCAATGGCTTTCCGGAGTTCAGATTGTCCTTCGCGGTACCCGCAGTGCAACGCTACACCTCATCTGGTCGAACAAGTGCTTTGGTGCATTTCTTCTTGCGGGAAAGCGAAGTCGTTCACCGATTGCGCCTTCAGGTTGCGCGCCAGCCGTTCCGGCCTCGGCCAGCGCACGTTGGTGGCCCAGCCGAGTTTCTCGAAGACCCAGATCAGCCGTGCGGAGATGTCGATCTGACCGCGGCGGACGCCGTGGCGGGCGCAGGTCGGGTCGGCGTGGTGGGAGTTGTGCCAGGACTCACCCATCGACAGGATCGCCAGCGGCCAGAAGTTGGCGGACTTGTCGCGCGCGGTGAAGGGCCGGTCGCCGATCATGTGACAGATCGAGTTGACCGACCAGGTCACGTGGTGCAGCAGGGCGACGCGGACGAGCCCGGCCCAGAAGAAGGCGGTGAGTGCGCCCCACCAGCTCCAGGTGATCAGGCCTCCGGCGAGTGCCGGGGCGAGCAGTGTTGCGGCGGTCAGTGCGGGGAACCAGCGATTGACGCGCTGGATGTCCGGGTCGGAGAGCAGGTCGGGGGCGAAGCGGGCGGCATTGGTCAGTTCCCGTCTGAACATCCAGCCCATGTGGGCGTGCCAGAAGCCTTTGGCCAGTGCGCGGGCCGAGGTGCCGAAGAGCCACGGGGAGTGCGGGTCGCCTTCGCGGTCGGCGTAGGCGTGGTGACGGCGGTGATCGGCGACCCAGCCGATGATCGGGCCCTGCATGGCTGTGCTGCCGGCGACCGCGAGGGCGATCCGCAGCGCGCGGGTGGCTTTGAAAGCGCCGTGGGTGAAGTAGCGGTGGAACCCGATCGTCACCCCGAGACAGGTGAAGGTGTAGAAGAAGACGGCGAGGCCGACGTCGACCCAGCCGAGGCCCCAGCCCCATGCCAGCGGCACCGCTGCGACGAGTGCCAGCGCCGGTATCACGGCGAACAGTTTGACCAGGAACATCTCGGCCGGGGACTTCTCTCCGGCCAGCATCGGCTGCGGCGCGGCATCGACACGGGATGTGCCTGATTGGACTTTCGCATTCATCTTTCTACCTCCGGAAAGCGGCACGTTCTCCATCGCCGGGGTCCGGGGCGATCGATGTGGGATTTTGGCGGGCACCAAGTGCCGGGCGACCCGCGTCAGGTCGTCACACCGGTCGGATACCCGTGGTGTGACAGCGGCAAAACCGATGTGATGTGAAGCCAGGTGCTGCACGTCACCGGCAGATGCAGCCTCGAGACAGCGCGGCAGCCGTGGTCGCGGCGCAGTAGCGAACACCGAGCGGGTCGTGCTCGTGCCACGGGTGCGGGCACACCGCACAGATGTCGGCAGCGTCAGCGTGCTCGACCATTACGACGGTTTGCAGTTCAGACGCGGGCATGCGGGTACTCCGATGATCGATGCTGGAAGGAGAGGATATGGGGTTCAGGATGGTTCCTTCGCGAATCTCGATGGCACGCCGGATGATCTCGTTGGCGTCCCGGGCGCCGGTGAGGGCGGAGCGCAGGTGCGGGAGCAGCGCTGCGAGTCGCCCGTCGGAGACACCGAAGCGTTCTGTGACGACCGCGCGCTCAATCGCCGCCGGGTGGCCGAAGTGCCGTGGGCGCCGCCGGATCCAGGTCGGCCGTGCGGAGGCGGAACACCTGCAGCTCGACCCCGAAGTACTTGGTGGTCTCGCCGACCCAGTGCATGCCGTTGTTCCGGACGGTGGCTGCGGCGCGGACGTTGCCGGGGCGGACGACGGCGAAGATCTCGTGGACGTTCTGACTGAACGCCCAGCGAGCGAGCGCGTAGGTGGTCTCGGTGGCGTAGCCGTTGCCCCAGGCGTCGGGACGCAGTTGCCAGCCGATCTCCAGATCCTCGTTGCCCGGCGGCAGCGGGAGTAGAACGGCGCCACCGACAACACGATCGTCGGAGTTGCGTTGGACTGCCCATCGGCCGGCCGGAGCAGGGAACCGGGCGCCCTCGGCGCTCCACTGCTGCAACAGCAGCCTCATGGCCGCGAGGTCAGGCACCCTGTCCATGTCGGGGCTGAGCCAGCGAGTCACCTCGGCGTGGCCGTAAACATCCAGCGCGGCCTGCGCGTCGTCGACCTGCCAGGGCCGCAAGGTCAATCGCTCCGTGGTCAACGCGTCGGTCGTCCATGTCGACGTGCTCATGTCGGCACCCCGTCCCCCGGTCACACGATCTGGCCGGGCAATTTTGAGAAAATGGTCCGTCATGGGACTCAAGGCCATTCCGGAAGGATCGAGAACCCTCTTCGAAGAGGAGCCTCTGATCGCCAGACTACACGCATCACTTGCACGCACGAGCAAATTATTCCCGGCCAGAAAAATCTTGCGGGCACTTCCTGATAATCAGCTGTGAGTATCTGGAGCTGCGAAGATCGGCTTGCTGACGATTTTCCAGCTCCAGTCGGCCGCGAACGGTATCCCGCCGAGAGTCGGGAACATTTCGATCGATCACAACCGAACCGGCGCGGAGTCCAGACGTCGGAAACTGGTCTGCTCATCGAATTCAGCGCGGATGATCTTGCCGAGACTGCTCCGGCACGACAGCCGTGTGAGCCTGCTCGGCCGCTCGCTGAAGGACCGGGATCGCGTCAGCCGGATGCGTCACGGCGCGGAGGCGAGCAAGGCGCGGTCAGACCTGGTCCGGGCACCCGCCCTCGACGGCGGCCTGCCAGGCGGTGTCGAGCGGCCTTCGGACAGCATGACCTCGATCAGTGCGGAACGACCGTCTGACCAAGGCAGCGGCGTCACGCTCATCGGGAACCCACGGGGGCGCGACGACCGCCCATCGTCGGCTCACCACTCCGATCGAGTGACGCTCGGTGCTCGACGACCAGATGCCCGGCTGAGAATCCACTGGTCGGAACCGTTCCCATCTGCTGTGTGCCCTGCCGGGGCACCGAAGTCGAAGGCGATCTGTGTTCGCGGAAAGCGCGAACCGGGTCGCCTTCGGGCGTTTTCTGGGGGCCGAGACCCCAGCCGGGGGGCAAGCCCCCGGACCCCTGTAGGCGGCTGGGACCGTCTGTTCCTCTCCTCGGACCGCCTGCGGTCGCCCAACGGCGGGACCTTTCTGCTTCGAGAATGCGCTGAACGATCGTCTTTCCGATATCGCCGAACTAAACGTCAGATGGTGCTGATTTCCAGCGGCCGGAGTATTCCACCACCGGGCTCGTCACCCGTTCGACTTGACGAATGGACACTTACCGGGGAATCCGCCTGGCGACCATCAACAATCGAGGCGGCCGTCTTTAGGCTCAGGGGGTGCCCATCACGCAAGGGCTCCAGCAGCGGGGTCCCCAGGCCGCCGCGCGCCAGGCCGGTGCGTTGTTCGCGCTCGCCGGCGTTGTGGCGTTGCCCGGCATCGTGACGCTGCCTGATCAGGCAGCGTTGCTGCTCGGGATTTGTGCGGCCGATCTGTTCTGCGCCGCAGTGGCGTGGCTGCTGCCGTGGGGGCGATGGGCGCCGCTGTGGCCCGCGGTGATGTCGGTGCCCGCCCTGGCCATCGTCGCCGTGTCGACGTGGGCGATGGGCGGCTTCGTCAGCGGGACCGCCCCGTTCCTCCTGCTGGTGTTCGTCTGGATCGGGCTGAACTTTCCCTCCTGGGTGACGTGGGCGATCACACCGCTGGGCGCGATTTCCTACGTCGTGCCGCTGATCGTGCACCAGCAGCCCCATGTGGTGGTCGGCAGCGTCTTCCTGATGATGCCGGTGGTGGTCGGCATCGCGCTGCTCGTGGGCGGGCAGATCAGAACACTCGAAGAAGTCCGTGACGACCTCGCCGCCGCGCACGCCGAAGCCGTCCGCCTCGCCTGCACCGACCCGCTCACCCAGCTCCGCAACCGGCAGTCGCTCAACAGTGACATCGCGTCGATCCACGCTCGTGCCGTCCGGAACTGCTCCAGCTACTCGATCGCGCTCTGCGATGTCGACTTCTTCAAGCGCTACAACGACACCCAGGGCCATCAGGCCGGTGACGAGGTGCTGCGCCGAGTCGCTGACGCCTTCGCCGGCAACGTTCGAGCGGGCGACCAGGTGTACCGGTACGGCGGTGAGGAGTTCCTCGTCGTGTCGCCCGACCAGGATCTGGGCTGCGCCGAAGGCACCGGCGAACGGATCCGGGCTGCCGTGGAAGCGCTGCGGATACCCCACCCGGAGGGCATCGGCAGCGCTGTCACGCTCAGCGTCGGAGTCGCCGGGTTTGAACCCGACCAGCCTCGCGACGCCGCGATCGTGCTCCGCGACGCGGACGAGGCGCTCTACCGCGCCAAACAGAACGGCCGCAACCGGCTCTGCACGAAAAAGCACACTGACAGAGTGCGCTGACGGTTGCAGATCGGGTGCAAATCGGGTGCAAAATTCCGCACCCCTCAGGTCATCCCCAAAATTGACGATAATCCTGCTTCCCATATGAGGGGCAACCAGATCCTTGTCGCACCAATGAATGAACCTTGTCTGCCAGACCTGCACGATTCCGCCATCGCCGTGACGATGAAAAGGCGCATGGCGAATCGGTACGCCTGCCGCGGAAGCGAAGTGATTTCACGAGGAGAACGTCATGAATCATGATTGCCGAGCGACTGACCGGGCCGACCACGGGTTCACCCTCATCGAGTTGTTGATCGTCATCGTGATCCTCGGCGTGCTCGCCGGCGTCACCGTGTTCGCCGTGCAGGCGTTCAACAACGAAGGCAAGAACGCCGCCTGCCTGGCGGACAAGAAGAACGTCGAGGTCGCCGCCGAGGCGTACTACGCGAAGAAGGGCTCCAGGGCGGCGAGCCTCACCGACCTCGTCACGGAGGGCTTCCTCAAGCAGGTGCCGCGGACCGACAACGGCTACACGATTTCGATCAACAGCGACAAGGCGGTCGTCGCGAGCGGCGCGTGCACCTGACGTCGATGCGGCACGAAGTCCGTTGACCCACCTCCCACAGGGGCCTGTCATGAAGGTTGATGATCAGCGCAAGCGTGTCGACGCGCTGCTCGAAGCGTTGTCCGCCGCCGGTGGTACCGACCTTCTGCTCACCGCGGGCATGCCACCCCAGATCAGGGTTCAGGGCATGCTGCGACCCGTCGAGGGGCAGCGGGCGCTCACTGGCGAGGACACCGAGACGATGCTGGGCGAGCTGCTCACGCCGAGCCAGGCGGCGGCGTGGGCAGCGAGTCACGAATACGACTTCTCGTTCGGATGGTGTGGCCGCGCACGCATCCGCGGCAACGCGTTCAGCCAGCGCGGGCAGACCGCGCTGGCGTTGCGGATGATGCCCAGCCGGATCCCGACCATGGAGGAGTTGCGGCTACCGCCCGTGCTGCGCGAGTTCACTCGACGGCATCACGGCCTGGTGCTGGTCACGGGGCCGACGGGCTCCGGCAAGTCGACCACGCTGGCCGCGTTGATCAACCAGATCAACCACCACCGCGCCTGCCACGTCCTCACCATCGAGGACCCGATCGAGTACGTGTACGAGCACCACCGCTCGGCCGTCAACCAGCGCGAGGTCGGCACCGACACCGAGTCCTTCGCCGCTGCCCTGCGTTCCGCGCTGCGGGAAGACCCCGACGTCCTGCTCGTCGGCGAGATGAGGGATCTGGAGTCCATCCGGTTCGCACTCACCATCGCCGAGACCGGCCACCTCGTGTTCGCGACGTTGCACACCAACGACACGGCGCAGGCGCTGGCCCGCATCGTCGATGCCTTCCCCGCCGAGCAGCAGGCGCAGGTGCGGGTCCAGCTCTCCGCGGCGCTCACCGGGATCGTCTACCAGCGGCTCCTGCCACGCATCGGAGGCGGGCTCATCGCCGCCCACGAGGTGCTGGTCGCGACCACCTCGGTGCGCAACCTCATCCGGGAAGGACGCACGCACCAGTTGCGGAACGCCCTCGTCACCGGTCGCAGGGAGGGCATGGTGACGTTCGAGCAGTCGCTGTCCGAGCTGGTGGTCGCAGGCGAGGTCGACTACGACGAAGCGGTCGCCCGCAGCCTTCACCCCTCGGACGTCGAGACGACTCCCCGGCCGCGAGCGGGCGTGCGGACATGAGGCTGGGCAAACGCAACCGGCCGATCCCGGAAGCCCCCGACGGGACTCCGAAGCACACCCCCGTGGCACCACCGGAGCAGGTGACCGCGCAGGACAAGACGATCGTTTCCGGTGGAAGCCGGCTCGGCGAAATGCTCATCGACGCCAATCTCGCCACGCGTGAGCAGGTGGCCGACGCACTCGAGGCGGCCCATCAGTCCGGCGGCAGGCGCCTGGGCGAGTACCTGGTCGACCAGGGTGCGCTCACCGAGCGAACCCTCACGGAGATGGTGGCGAAACAGCACTCGCTCGACGTCGTGGACCTGCGGGAGGTGACACCGGAAGCGTCCGCGATCGAACTGCTCGCCGAGGAGACCGCACGCACGCTGATAGCGATCCCGATCGAGCTCGACGGCGACGAAGTGGTCGTCGCCATGGCCGCACCGTCCAACGCCACGATCACGATCCTCCGTGAGCTCACCGGACTGCCGGTGAAGGTCAAGGTGGCCGCGCACTCGGACATCATGGCCGCGATCAGCCGCAGCTATCGCGCGCTGGCCGGGGTCCGCTCGAAGGTCGAGGCGTTCGAGGAGCAGGACCGGCTGCGGCGGGAAACCGCCGAGGCAGCCGACACGGTGGTGGCGAACGAGAACGCTCCCGTCGTGCAGGTCGTGCAGATGATCATCACGCAGGCGCTGCGGGACCGCGCGTCCGACGTGCACATCGAGCCCCAGCAGGACCGGGTGCGCGTGCGCTACCGGATCGACGGCGCGCTGCACCACGTGCTCGACCTGCCCGAGTCGATGGGGCCGGTGGTCGTCAGCCGGATCAAGATCCTCGCGGGGATGAACATCGTCGAACGCCGTCGTCCGCAGGACGGTCAGATCAGCATGGACGTCGAAGACCGCGCGGTGGACATCCGGGTCTCGACCACGGCGGTCGTCGGCGGCGAGAAGGTCGTGCTGCGCCTGCTGGACAAGAGCAGGCCGCTGTTCCGGCTGGAGCAGCTCGGCATGCACAACGCCACGGCCAAGCAGTACAACGCGCTCCTGCGCTCCCCGTACGGCATGGTGATCTGCGCGGGCCCCACCGGAAGTGGCAAGACCACGACCCTGTACGGCTCCCTGCGCGAACTCAACAGCCCGGACCGCAACATCATGACGATCGAGGACCCCGTCGAGTACGTCTTCCCGTCGATCAACCAGATCCAGATCAACGAGCAGGCGGGCATCACCTTCGCCGGCGGTCTGAAGTCGATCCTGCGACAGGACCCCGACATCATCCTCGTCGGTGAGGTCCGCGACGTGGAAACCGCACGCATCGCCGTCCAAGCGGCACTCACCGGCCACTTCGTGCTGTCGTCACTGCACGCCACCGACGCGGCGTCCGCGTTGCACCGCTTGTTGGACATGGGCATCGAGCCGTTCCTGGTCGCCTCGTCGGTGACCGCGGTGGTCTCCCAACGCCTCGTTCGCAGGGTGTGCGGCTACTGCATCGAGCAGTACACACCGTCGGTCGAGGAGCTCGCGCTCTACGAGTCGATGGGTGGCCGTACCCCCGAGGGCGGATTCGTCCGCGGCACGGGCTGCAACTTCTGCGCCCGCACCGGCTACTTGGAACGAATCGGCGTCTACGAGCTGATGCAGATCACGGACGCGATCCGGGAGATGGTGCTGAACCGCGCCCCGCACGACCAGATCCGCAAGACCGCCCGGCACGAGGGCATGTGCACCCTGAAGGAGGACGCGGCCCGCCTGGTCGAGGACGGCGTCACGAACCTCAGCGAGGTGTTGCGCAGCATCTACGTCATGGGGAGCTGAGATGCCCAAGTACACCTATGTCGCCATCGACTCGCAGGGACAGCCGGCGAGCGGCCTGCAGCGATCCGCCAACCGGGAGGCCGCCGAGGCGGCGCTGCTCGAGCGGGAGCTGCGCGGCGTCCAGCTCACCGAGCGGCGCAATGTCCTCAACGTCGAGCTGTCCGCGAAGCGGGTCAAGCGCGAGGAGGTCATGCACCTGTCCCGGCAGCTCGGCGCCTTCATCCGTGCGGGCCTGCCGATCATCGACGCGGTGCACAGCCTCGGCGTCGAGGCCTCCAACCCCTCCGTGCGCCGCATGATGAGCGACGTGGAGGAGGGCCTGCGCCGCGGCGACCGGCTCTCCGACTGCCTCGACAACCACCCTCGGATCTTTCCGGAGTTCTACCGGGGCATTCTGCGTTCGGCTGAGCTCACCGGCCAGCTCGACGTCGTTCTGGACCAGCTCGCGAAGTATCTCGAACGAGATCTGGAGGCCCGCCGGAAGATCAAGTCGGCGTTGGTGTACCCGTCGATGATCGTGCTGATGGCGGTCGCGACGGTCGCCGTCCTCTCGGGTTTCGTCCTGCCGCGCTTCAAGGTCTTCTTCGCGAACATGAACGCCACGCTTCCGCTGCCCACCCGCCTCCTGCTCGCGTTCACCGATTTCGTCAGCCAGTGGTGGTGGGCGCTGGCGGGCGGCCTCGTGGCGCTGCTCGTCTCGTACCTGATCGCCGTCAGGACGCCCGGTGGCCGCTACGCCAGGGACTACCTGCTGCTGAAGGCACCGGTCGTCGGCACCGCGATCGAGTACGCCCTCGTGGAACGCTTCTGCCGCATCCTCTCCTCCATGGCGGGTGCCGGTGTCCCGCTGCCCGAGGCGTTGCGCGTGGCGACCGACTCACTGCGCAACGTGGTGTTCATGCGCGCACTGGCGCACGTGGCCGAGGCGATGATCGAGGGCGAGGGTCTCGCGGGCCCGCTCGCCGCGACCGGCCTGTTTCCCGGAACGGCGGCGCGCATGATGCGCGTCGGCGAGGAGACCGGCACGTTCGAGGCCCAGCTCGAGGTCACCGCCCACTACTACGAGGGCGAGCTGGACTACAAGCTGAAGAAGCTGACCGCGTTGTTCGAACCGGCTGTCATCGTCGTCATGGGCCTGATCGTCGGCTTTGTCGCCGTCGCGCTGGTGTCCGCGATGTACGGCGTCTTCGACCAGGTGAACCAGTGATGGCCACGCGCTGCCCGGCACCCTCGCGTGAGCGCGGCGAGACCCTGATCGAGCTGGTGGTCGCGGTGTCGATCATGGGTGTGGCGCTCGTCGCGGTCATGGCCGGGCTCGGCACCAGCGTGCTGGTCTCCGACGTCCACCGCAAACAAGCCACCGCGGGATCGGTGCTGCGCAACTACGCCGAGGCGATCAACGCCACGGTGACCAGCGGCGGCTACGTGAACTGCGCCTCGTCGTCGGCCTACACCTCGCCGGCGGGCTTCACCCCGCCGGCCGACTACAGCGTCTCCGTCGTGTCCGGCTCGATGCGGTACTGGAACGGCAGCACCTGGCAGCCGACGTGCTCCGCCGACACCGGCCTGCAGCAGCTCACCGCTCAGGTCGCGAGCACCGACGGCCGCGCGATCGAGACGCTCGTGCTGACGTTGCGCAAACCGTGCCGCCCGGTGGATCCGCCGTGCGACTGACCGACCGACACCACGACGCGGGCGTGACGGTGATCGAGCTGCTGATCGCCGTCGCGGTGCTCGCGGTGATCACCGCGCCGCTCGCCAACGCGATCATCGGCTACCTGCGCGTCTCGGACGCCGCCTTCGAGCGGATGGTCCTGTCGCACGACGCGCAGATCAGTGCGGCGTACTTCGCGCGTGACGTCGCCTCGCTCGGGGTGCGGGACTACAGCGGCGGGGTCGATTCCACCGGCACCGTGCCGTTCAAGGCGTCCGTTCAGACCACAGCCGAGTTCAACGCGGGTGGGGCGGTCTGCGGTACCAGCGCCACGCCGGTTGCGGCCGTCCGCTTCCTGTCCGACGACTGGAACACCTCAGGCGCGACGGCCGTCGTCGGCACCGACGTCGTCGCCTACTACCTGAAGCCGGTGGGGTCGGCCACCGAACTGTGGCGGATGAAGTGCTCGGGACCGGCGGTCGCACCCGAGTCGGACACCGCGATCGCTCACAACGTCGACCCCGCAACGGTGTCGGTCACCTGTTCCAGTCCCTGCGCGGGCACCACGCCGCCCGAGCGGGTGACGCTCTCGTTCACCGTTCAGACGGGAGACGCCGCGCCCTACCCCGTGACGCTGAGCGGCCAGCGGAGGCAGACATGATCCGACGGTTCCGTCGCGACGACAGCGGCGCCTCGCTGATCCTCGTTCTCATCATCGTCACCGTGATCGCGCTGAGCCTGTCGGCTCTGCTGTCCTTCGCCGACACGAACCTCCGGGCGACGATGGCCCTGCGGGATCAGGCCGCCACGACCTCCGCCGCGGACGCCGCGATGAAGTCCGCGATCAACACACTGCGCAACGGCACCTACAGCGGCGCTACCGGCGAGCAGTGTTTCGGCGCGAGCGGCACGCTGTCCCTGCCGCTGATCTCCGGCCAGGACTCGGCCGCGGTGAAGTGCACGGGCGAGGCGGCCAAAGTGCTGATCCACTGCCCGTCGGTGTCCCAGTGCAACCGGCCCGGCGCGGCACTGCTCACCCTCGGCCGAATCCCCGGCGAGGACGCCGTGCGCATCGAGCAACCGACAACCTCCACGTTCCGGGTGCACGGCACGGTGTTCTCCAACTCCAACATTCACGTCGTCAACGGTGCCCTCAACACAAATGCGGCTGTGTACGCGCGCGGGGCCTGCACGGGTGTTGTGCAGAGCACGCCCCCGCCGTCGTGCAACTACAGCGCGGCGAACGCCCTCGGTGACGATCCCCGCTACGCGCCCGAGGTGTCGACGATTCCTGCCTGGCGAGCGCTGCCTCAGTGCACGACACCGAACTCGACCGTGGTGTTCGAACCGGGCCACTACGACGACGCGAAGGGCCTGACCGACATGATGGCGGGCAACAGCGCGTGCCGGGGCAGCACCTGGTGGTTCAAACCCGGCGTTTACTACTTCGACTTCCGCAACGGTGGCGCCGACCGCAACCCGCTGCTCAAGCCGTCGGACAACGTGTGGACGATCGACGACGGCCGCCTGGTCGCGGGCACGCCCACCGCCGCTTCGGGAGTACCGCCGGCGGGCGTGGTGATCCCCGGCGCGTGCGACAACCCGATCAACGGCGCCAACGCTCGCGGCGTGCAGTTCATCTTCGGTGGTGACAGCCGGTTCGCGGTGAAGTCCGGACAGGCGGAGATCTGCGGCACGTACAGCACCAGCCGGCCGCCGGTCGCGGTGTACGGGCTCACCTCGGGCACCGCGCCGACCGTCGCGCTGTCCGGAGTCACCGCGCTCAAGCCCACGACGGTCACCGACGCCGGACAGTTCGGCACGACGACCGCCACGGTCTTCGCCGATGCCGACGGGACCGCGTTCGGGACGTGGAAGTACAAGAAGGGCGATGCCTCCACCGGTGCGGTGACCGTGAAGGGCTTCGCCCCGCCGTCTCCGATCCCGGCCGGTTCCGTGCTGAGGTCCGCGGCGGTGAAGGTGGTCCACCGGCACTCCGACACCGCCGCCAGCGATCCCTTGTCGGTGACGCTGACACCGGACGGGTCGACCGCCGTCACGGGCAGCGCGCCGGGGCAAGCCGGCTCGTCGTCGTGGCGGACCGATGCCGTCCCGCTCGACACGGCAGGCACCGGCTCCCTCGCCAAAGCGGTGCACGCCGGCACGTTCACCGGCGCCACGATCGCCGTGACGGCCTCGACGAACTCCAAGGTGGCCGACGACCAGGACTTCGACTCGATCCAGCTCGAGCTGAGCTACACACCACCGGCGTTCCGCGCGGCCAGTGGCTGTGTGGCTGCCGCACCCTACAGCGGCACCGGTTCCTCCGCCTGCGCGCTGATCACCGCGGTGAACAACTCCGGCAACCAGTTCTACGTCCAAGGCACGACCTACGCGCCACTCGCCGTGGTGGACCTGACCCTCAACAACGCTGCGGAGCAGGTCTTCCGCTTCGGCACGATCGCGAGGGCCCTGTGGATCAAGGAGACCGGCAGTTTCGCCTACACGGGCCCGGTCATCGAAGTGCCGGACGACTCGCCGGGCTTCGGCGTGAGCGCGTACCTCGACGCCTACGTGTGCCCGAAGTCGGCGAGCTGTCCGGCGACCGGCACGCCCGCACTGCGCAGCCGGGTCGCGTTGTTCGACACCGATCCCGCCTCACCCGCGGCCCGGCGCAGGAAGGTCGCGGTGCTGAGCTGGTCGACGCCGGGGTGACGGTCAGACCGCCCGCAGCAACGCCAGGTAGACCTCGGCGATCGGCCCGGCGGCGAACATCGCGGTGACCGCACCGACGATCATGAACGGGCCGAAGGGGATCGCGGTCGTGCGTCCGGCACGTCCCGCCGCCATCATCGCCACACCGGTGACGGCACCCAGCACGAACGCGCCGAGGGCCCCGACCACCAGAGCAGACCAGGACAGGTAGGCAAGCGCACCCCCGACGACACCGGCCAGCTTGACGTCGCCGAACCCCATGCCGCGCGGATGCACCAACGCCAGCGCCAGATAACAGCCGAACAGCACGACGGCCCCCACGGCGGCGCGGCCCAGCGAGGACCAGTCGTGCCGCGCCGCCGACGAGGCCGTGAGCAGGACCGCCAGGACCGGGTAGGCCGGCAGGACGAGCGCGTCCGGCAGCCGGTGGTGCTCCAGGTCGATGACCGAGAGCGCGATTCCGAGCGCGGCGAAGTAGAGATACGCGGGCAGGGCGCTGAGCAGCGGTCCGTCGGCCAGGCGCCGGGTGATCGCGATGAACAACGCCGCCGTTCCGGCTTCCAGCAGCGGGTTGTGCAGACCCGTGCGCGTGCCGCAGTCGGCGCACCGGCCTTTCAGCACGACCCAGCCGACCACCGGGATGTTGTGCCGGTTCCGGACCGGATGGCCGCACGTGCGGCAGCGTGACCTCGGCCGGACGACGGACTGTCCACTTGGGACCCGATCGACGACCGTGGTGAGGAACGAACCGGCGAGCAGACCCAGCAGCGTCACGACGACGAGCAGCAGTGCGGTCACGTGCGATGCCTTTCCGCAGCCGAGCACTGGCATCGAACGTAACCACCGGCGACCGGCGCGGTGAGGTGCATACCGAATTCGGGGGATGCCGGTGACTGTTTCGCGAGCAGGTCAGGCCATCGTGCGCGCGCTCCACTCGTCGAGAGTGCGCTGCAGCTTGTGAGAGTCGATGGGCTTGGTGAGGTAGTCGTCCATGCCCGCGGCCAGGCAGCGCTGGCGGTCCTCCGCGAGTGCGTGCGCGGTCATGGCGATGATCGGGATGCGCCTGCCGTCCTGCTCACGCCTGCGCAGCTCGGCCGTGGCGGTGTAGCCGTCCATTCTCGGCATCTGGCAATCCATCAGGATCGCCAGATATGGCTTGGTGCCAGCGAGTTCGAGGACCTCGTAGCCGTCCTGGGCGACGTCCACCTGGTACCCCAGCATGCTGAGGGTTTCCACGGCGACCATCTGGTTGATCTCGTTGTCCTCGGCCAGCAGGATCGAGCCGCGGCACTCGGTGGCAGCCGTCTCCACCGGGTGACGCGGCTTCGGCGTCCCGTTCTCCGGAGTGAGGATCTCGAGCAGGCAGTTGTACAGCTGGGACGGGCCGATCGGTTTGGGCAGCAGGGCCGCTGCGCCCGAGGCCTCGGCGTGTTGGTCGTCGCGGTATGAGCCGGAGGTCAGCAGGACCACCTTGACCGGCGGGATGCCCGCGTCTGCGTCGATGGCGTCGATCAGCGCGACGCCGTCGAGGTTGGGCATGTGCTGGTCGACCACCGCCAGCTCGAACGGAACGTTGGTCCGTGCGGCATCGCGCAGGTGTTCCAGACCAGCCAGGCCGTCGGAGACCGCGGTCGGGTCCATGCCCCAGGCCTTGGCGTGCCTGCTGATCAGGTGCAGGTTGGTCGGGTTGTCGTCGATCACCAGCAACCGGTTGCCCGTCATGTGGCTTCGCAGGGAGAGGCGAGTCCGTTGTGCGGCCGAGTTTTCCTGGGGCTCGAAGTCGATCGTGAACCAGAAGCGGCTGCCCTGCTTGAGCTTGCTGGCCATTTCCAGGGTGCCGCCCATCAGCTCCACCAGCTGCCTGGTGATCGTCAGCCCGAGACCGGTGCCCCCGTACCTCCGGGTGGTGGCGGCGTCGGCCTGGGAGAACGGTTCGGTGAGGCGCGCCAGGTTCTCCGGCGCGATGCCGATGCCCGTGTCGAGGACCGTGAAGGTGATCCGGTGCTCGTCGCCTTCCAGGGGTTCCGCGCGCAACAGCACGCTGCCCTCCTCGGTGAACTTGACGGCGTTGCCCAGGAGGTTGAGCAGAGCCTGGCGCAGCCTGCCGTCGTCGCCGCGGAGTGCCGTGGGCAGGTTCGGCGGATAGTCGCAGACGACTTCGATGCGCTTGTCGCGGGCGGCTTGGGCGACGGCCTGCACGACTTCCTCGAGCACCCTGTCGAGTTCGAAGTCGACGTGGACCAGCTTGAGCTTGCCCGCTTCGATCTTGGAGAAGTCCAGGATGTCGTTGATGATCGACAGCAGTGCGCGGCCCGAGGTCTGGATCGCCTCGGCATAGCGCCGCTGAGCAGGTTCCAGCGGCGTTTCGAGCAGCAGATCGGTCAGGCCGATGACGCCGTTCATCGGCGTGCGGATCTCGTGGCTGACCATGGCGACGAACTGCGTCTTGAGCTGCGCGGCGGCGACCGCCTTGTCGCGGGCGTCGGCCAGCTTCAGTTCGGCCTCGCGGCGTTCGCTGATGTCGCGGATCGCCGCCGAGACGAGTGTGCCCTGCTCCGTGTCGAGTGGCGCGAGGCTGATCTCCACCGGGATCTGGCTGCCGTCGTGGCGCATGCCGGCCAGTTCCATGCCCGTGCCCATCCTGCGGTGGACCGGATCCTGCAGATAGCGCTGCCGGTGACCGATGTGCTTTTGCCGCAGCTGCGCCGGGATCAGCAGTTCGATCGACTGGCCCACCAGGTCGTCGCGGCGGTAACCGAAGAGGCGTTCGGTCTGTTCGTTGACCAGCACGATCGTGCCGTGCTCGTCGACGATCAGCATCGCGTCGGGCGCGGCGAGGACGAGCTGCTGGAACCGTTGTTCCGCCTTGATCCGCTCGGTGACGTCACGGGCGATGGACGAGATGCCGACGATCTGGCCGGCGCTGTCGCGGATCGGCGAGACGCTCACCTCCACGTGCAGACGGCTGCCGTCCTTGCGGACTCGCACCATGTCGTGCAACCGGATCGACTGGTCGCCGTCGGTCTGCAGGAGCCCGCTGAGCTCATCGCGTTCACCCGCGGGCACGATCAGGTCGACGGACCGGCCCAGGGCTTCCTCGGCGGTGTAGCCGTACTGGCGTTCCGCTGCCGGGTTCCAGCTGGTGATGACGCCGTCGAGGGTCTGGCCGATGACGGCGTCGTCGGTGCCGTTCACGATGGCGGCCAGACGTGCGGCAGCGTCGTCGGCGGCCCGCTGTGCCGTGGTGTCGCGGGCCACCGCGTAGACCAGTCCCTCGTCCGGGATGGGGACCGCGTTCCAGGTGAGCCACCGGTAGGAGCCGTCACGGCAGCGGTACCGGTTCTCGAACATCAGGGTGGTTCGGTTCAACGCGATCTGCTCCGCGCTCTCGGCCGCGGTCCTCGCCACGTCGTCGGGGTGGACGAAGTCGACGTACGGCCGGCTCATCAGCTCTTCGGCGGTGTAGCCGAGCGCGCGTTCCCAGGCGGCGTTGAGGTGCTTGAAGTAACCGTCTGTGCCCGCGATGCACAGCAGGTCGCTCGAGATGTCGAAGAAGTGGTCGAGCCTTTCCGCGGACCGTTGCCGCTCGGCTTCGGCCTTGTTGCGCGACGTGAGGTCCCGATAGCTGCTGACGATCAGCCGGGTCCCCTCCTCGTCGCGCACCCTCGTGGTGGTCATCTGAACGGCGATCTCGGTGCCGTCGTGGCGGCACAGGAGAACGTCTTCCTCCGCGCCGTCCTCGGCGGCGGCGCCGGAGCCGGCCGGCAGCCACGGGTACGGCGGTTCGACGCCGACTGCTTTCTCCTTGTGATATCCGGTGATCTCGCACCAACGAGGGTTGACCTCCAGCACCCTCCCGCGAGGATCGGTGATGAGCACACCTTCGCGCAGCGACCGCAGCACCGTCAGGTTGAAGTCCCGTTCCTGGCGCAGCTCGGAGAGGAGCTTTCGCTGGGTCCGGCCCGCTCTGTCCAAATCGGACCCGGCACGCAGGAACACCGCGTAGAGGATCAGCACCGTCGCGGCGGTGGACACCGTGATGACGGCGTTCTGGGAGGCGGAGTCCTTGTTGCCCACCGCGTTCAGCAGCAAGGCGAACAGCACGAACAGCACGGTCATCGCGAGCCTCAGCTGGCGGAACACGTCTCCCCCCTCGGCACCGCCGAGGAACACCCTCGCCGTTGTCCGATTCGGACGGCACGCCACCAGGCCGGAGGACAGGAAGATGAGGCACAGCGCCGTGTTGAGCGACATCTGACCGACCTTCGAGTCACCGGCGAGGTACACGAGACCGTATGCGTGCCCGAGCAGTGCCACGGTGGCGACGAGAGCGCCGGCCGGCGCCAGGACGGCGGCAGGCCGGTGTCCACGTCTGCTGTCGGTGTCGAGCAGCACCAGTGCGAGGCCCGACAACACGAACGCGACCGCGGTGTGCGGTGACGGACGTCCGGGAAAGCCGGCGACCGCCCACTCCCTCGCGCGGTCGGGGAACAGCAGCGTGTCGACGCCGAGGTGCCACCCGGTCAGGTACTCCGCCGCCACGAGCGCCCCGACCAGTGCCACCAGCACACCGAGCGCCTGTCCCGCGCGCCGCCGCGGCGTGCTCGCCGTCTCGGGTGCGATCAGCCACAACCCGATCGCCGACAACACGAGCATCAGCGCCACGATCGACCTCATCGTGGCGGCGCCGGGAATCATCGACGCCAGGATCCGCACACCCGTCGCGTGCCCGAGCAACGTGACGCCACCGATCGCGATCACGACCACCACGGCCGACCCGACGATGCGGGACGACCGGAGCGACGACCTTGCTGACTGCTCCATACGGCGTAATGTAGGTGCGAAAAGTTGCAACCCTCACACCCCGCAAGGGTGAATCACATGATCATTTCGGATGAGGACCTGCGTTCGGCGATCGCCGAACGGCTCGCCCAGCTCCGATTCGGCCGCCCCGCCGAACCGGATGACCTCGCCGCTCGCGTGCTCAGAGCGTTCCGCACGGCGGCGCCCCAACACATCGACGCCATCGCGGCGGCCGTCGCCGGCGGCGACGCCGAAACCGCCAGAGAGCAGGCGCACGACCTGACCAGTCTCGCGGGCCACATCGGCGCCGTCGACGTGGTGAACTCCTGCGGCGAGCTCAGCGTGCGGCTCAAGGCGGGCGACATCGCGGGCGCCGCGGCAGTGGTCGCCGAGCTGCGCACCGGTTACGAACGCGCGAGCCTCGCCATCGCGGGGATGTAGCGCTCCGTACAAGATCGAGTTGCACGTCGCCCCGGCATCCCTACCGTGGCGGAAACGTTGACGTACCAGGAGATGAGCGCATGGCGACTGTCCTGATCGTCGACGACCTCCCGATCAACCGCGATCTGATGCGCACTCTGCTCACCCACCACGGGCACCGGGTGCTGGAGGCCGGCGACGGTGTCGAGGCGCTGGACCGGATCACCCAGGAGATTCCCGATCTCGTGGTGACCGACGTGATGATGCCGCGGATGGACGGCTACCAGCTCGTGCGCGAGCTGCGGGCCAAACCGGAGACGGCCGGAGTCCCCGTGATCTTCGCGACCGCCAACTACCTGGACCACGAGGCCGCCCCGCTCGCGCTCGGGTACGGCGTCCGCCACGTCGTGACCAAGACCGACGATCCCGCCAAGCTGCTGGAGGTCATCGACGCCGAACTGGACGACGAGCGGTCGTGCGAGCCGATCCCGATCGACGAGGGCCTGACGCGCGAACACCTGCGCATCGTCAACACGAAACTCGTCGAGAAGGTCCGCGAGACACAGCGCAGCGAACAACAGTTCCGGTTGATGGCCGAGTCGGCCCCGGTGGGGATTCTCCTCGTCGACACCGCGGGAACCGCGGTCAACGTCAACACCCGGCTCACCACGATCCTCGGCCGCTCGGCAGATCAGCTGACCGGCCTCGCGTGGCAGGACGCCATCGGCCTGGAGTGCGACCGCGAACTCGCGGAGGTGCTGGCGGGCAGGCAGGACGGACTGATCCGCAACCAGTGGCCGATCAAGCGCCCCGGTGGTGACCGGTGGCTCGACATCAGCCTGCACAACGCATACGACGAACACGGACAGATGCTCCAGTGCGTCGGTGTCGTCGACGACATCACGGAGAAGATCCGGGCGGAGGAACGGCAGCGCGAACTGGACCACCGGCTGCGGGTGGCCGAGCGGCTGGAGAGCCTCGGTCAGCTCGCCGGTGGTGTGGCGCACGACTTCAACAACATCCTGACCTCCATCCTCGGCCACGCGAGCATCGCCCAGGACACGACCGAGACGGGCTCGGAGGACGGCTCCGTCGACGCCGCGGTCGCGACGTCCCTGCGCAGGAGCCTCGACGGCGTGATCCGTGCGGGCACTCGAGCCGGCCGCCTGATCTCCCAGCTGCTGGCGTTCGGCCGGCCCGACATCGCCGAGCCTGAGCCGGTCGACGTCAACGAGTTCCTGGACGAGATCGAGACGCTGCTCGAGCCACTGCTCAGCTCGATGATCGAGCGGGTCGAAGATCGGGAACCCGGCCTGTGGCGGGTCTTCGTCGACAGCGGCCAGCTCGGCCAGATCGTGCTCAACCTCGCGGTGAACGCACGGGACGCGATGCCCGCGGGTGGCACCCTCGTCCTGCGCACCCGCAACCACGTCGTCGACACGGACACCGGCCCGCTCGCGCAGGGCCGCTACGTCAAGCTCACCCTCGTGGACTCCGGGCAGGGCATTCCCCCGGACGTGCTCGAGCACGTGCTCGATCCCTTCTTCACCACCAAGCCGGTCGGGCAGGGCACCGGGCTCGGTCTGTCCACTGTGTACAGCATCGTCCGCCGGTACGGCGGCGAACTGGTCATCTCCTCGACCGTCGGGGAGGGCACGACGATCGACGTCTACCTGCCCGCCGTGGACGGCTGACTTTCCGGCAGGCGGTCCGGCAGCAGGTCCGGCGAGGTCGGCCTGCCGAGGTGGAAACCCTGCACCTTGTCGCAGTTCAGTCGGCGCAGCACGTCGAGCTGCTCTTCGGTCTCCACGCCTTCGGCGACGACGGTGAGGTTCACCGCGTGCGCCATCATCACGATGCTGCCGACGATCGCCTCCGCGTCCCGGTTCTCGCCCAACGCGGAGACGAAGGACCTGTCGATCTTCAGCTGGTCGATCGGCAGCCTGCGGAGCTGGGCGAGAGACGAGTAGCCGGTGCCGAAGTCGTCGATGGCGAGCCGCACCCCGAGCTCGCGCAGCGACCTGAGCGTCCGACCCGCGACCGCGGGGTCCCTCATCAGCGCGTTCTCGGTGATCTCGAGGCAGAGCGTGCTCGGGACGATGCCGGTCGTGCGCAGCACGTCCTGCACCGCGGCCACCAGCCGGGGGTCCTCGAGCTGGCGCGGCGACAGGTTCACCGCCAGGTCGCAGTCCGTCCCGATCCGGGAACGCACCACGCCCGCCTCCCCGGTCGTCGTCCGCAGGACGTGGTCGCCGACCAGGTTGATCAGGTCGCTCTCCTCGGCCAGCGGGATGAACTCGGCGGGTGAGATGGGCCCGTGGACCGGGTGGTTCCAGCGCAGGAGCGCCTCGACGGACGCCACCCGGCCGCTCCTGAGATCGGCGATCGGCTGGTAGACGACCGAGAGCTGCTCGTTCGACGCGGCCGCACGCAGATCCCCTTCGAGCTGGAGGCGGCGCTGCATCTTCTCGCGGAGGTCGACGTCGAAGAACACGTACCGGCCCCGGCCCTGGGACTTCGCCTGGTACATCGCGACGTCGGAGTCGCGGAGGAGGTCCTCGCCGGTGCGCGGATCGCCGGGACCGGTGATGACGATGCCGATGCTCGCGTCGATGTGCAGCTGCCGTCCGTCAACGGAGACGGGGGCGGCGACGGCGTTCCGCAGGTGCTCGGCGAGCCTGCGCACGTCGGCCCCGGCGATGTCACGGGCGACGACCACGAACTCGTCACCGCCGAGCCTGCCGACGAGATCACCGCTGCGGACGCTCCTGTGCAGCCGCTCCCCGATGACCCTCAGCACCTTGTCGCCGACGGCGTGTCCGAGCGAGTCGTTGATGACCTTGAACTTGTCGAGGTCGACGAACAGCACCGCCAACGTGCCCGTGCGCGACGCCAGGTGCCGGATGACCAGCGTCCGGTTCGCGAGCCCCGTGAGCCCGTCGTGGGTGGCGTCGTGTTCGAGGCGGGCGGCGATCGACTTCCGCTCGGTGATGTCGGTGAACGAGATGACCACGGAGGCCGGGTACGTGTTCACCTGGTTGAGCGGACGGCAGCTCACCGACAGCCAGATGTCCTGGCCGTCGGCCCTTCGCACACGAACGACGCGCCCGTTGTGCGGCAGTCCGGTCCGCCGGGTCTGCACGCACGGGTACTCCGATTCGGGCAGCCGGGCGCCCTGCTCGTCGTAGAGCGGGCACGCGGTCGTGGGCGATCCGATGATGCGTTCGGCACGCATGCCGAGGACTCGTTCCGCCGCCGGGTTCGCCGATTCGACCAGCCCGCTCGGCCCCACCACGAGGACCCCTTCCTCCAACGAGGCGACGACCGTCGTGAAGTGCTGTTCCGCCCGGCGCCGCGCGGTCTCGTCCGCGCACACCAGGACGTAACCGTCGTCCATCTCGGCGGCCGACACCCTGATGACGAGCGTGGTGCCGTCGGAATGACGATGCACCGCCCTGGTCATGCCGCCCTCGCGCACGACGGCGGCGGGATCGAGCCGCGCACCGACCAGCGAGCCGACGGGCCTGCCCACGGCCTCGGCCGCCGGCACGCCGTACACCGACTCGGCGGCGGGGTTCCACGTCGTGACGAGACCGTCCTCGGTGGTCGCGATGATCGCGTCACTGACGTGCGCGACCAGCGCCGCCTGGTAGTGCAGGGTGGCCTCCGCGGCCTTCTGCGCGGTCACGTCGCGCAGGATCACCTGGTAGGCGGGCCTGCCCTCCCACGTCGTCCGCACGGACACCACCTCGACGTCGATCGTGCCCCCGCCGAACCGCAGGATGGTGGCGTCGGACGGATCGGTGGCGGCGCCCGGTGTGGACAGTGCGCTGAGGCGGCGCAGCATGTCCGGCACCGAGGCCGGATGGACGAAGTCCGTGATCGGGCGGCCGATGACCTCGTCCGCCGAGCGCGCGGCGAGGAAGCGGACACCCGCGGGGTTGGTGTAGGTCAGCACGCCCGCCTCGTGGACGACGATCGCGTCGGGGCTGAGCTCGACCAGCAGCCGGTAGCGGTCGGCGAGATCCTCGAGCGCCTGCTGGTCCGCGTGCCGCCTCGTCACGTCGGTGGCGACACCCGTCAGGCTCTTCGCCGCGGCGTCACCGGACACGCAGGCCCGCAGCTGGAGCCACCTCGTGGTGCCGTCCGGCAACACATAGGGCTGCTCGAGGGAGAAGTCCTGCCACACCGCGGCCGCACGGGCGGCGACCACCAGGGGCTCGACCACGGTCATGAGCCGGGAGCGGATCTCGACGGCCGCGTCGTCCGGCACACCGAGCAGGCCGGCCATTCCCGGCATCCACGTGGCGCAGTTGGTCGTGAGGTCGAACCACCACATGACCGCGGCGTCGGCGGACGGCGCCAGGTCGACGACGTCCTGGTCGAACTTCACCTCGATGTCCATGCCTCTTCTAGCGACAGGCGAAGGACGGACCTGACGAGAATTGAGCATGAATGTGACGAGCGGGACGAAGTCGGTGCTGGAGGAGTCCTTGCACGCCGGACGGCTCAGTTGCCCCGTGTGCCGGGGACCGCTGCGGCCGTGGGGCTCCGCGCGCGAACGCGTGGTGCGGTTTCGGGGCATCGCGGATCAGAAGGTGCGCCCGCGCCGAGCCAGGTGCGCCGACTGCCGCCGCACCCACGTGCTGCTACCGGACTGGATGGTGCTGCGGCGGGCGTACGCGGCGCCGGTCATCCGCGAGGCGATCGCCGCGCACCTGGGCGGCAAGGGTTACCGCCGGATCGCGCTGATCCTCGGTCTGCCGGAGACCACCGTGCGGGACTGGCTGCGCGCCTTCCGCCGCAACACGAGTCCGCCCCATGTCCCGGGACGGTTCTCATCAGGTCCCGGAAGCTGAGTCCGCTCTGAGGGGTACGACCCCGAGGAAAGGACAAGACATGATCGGCATCTGTGGCATCGGAGTGGTCAGCGGTTACGGCTGGGGCCGGGAGAAGCTGTGGGACGGGCTGGTGAGCGGCAAGCCCGCCGCGCACCTGGTCAGCGGCTACGGAGCGAAGGACGCGTGGGTGGCGCTCGTCCCGGACGGCGGCTCTGTCGAGGACGGGCCGAGCCGGTTCGCGCGGGCGATGCGGGGTGCGGCACGTGAGGCGATCACGGACGCCGGCCGTCGCGGCTGGCGTCCCGGTCGCCGAGTCGGACTCCTGCACGCGGTCGTGCTGGGCGAAGTGGATCTCTGGCGGGAGTTCCACCTCACCCGCGACCAGCGCGTGTCGGTGCGGGAGTTCCTCGCCCTCATGCCGTCGACGCCGATGTCGACCCTCATGAAGGAGTACGGCTTCCACGGCCCGGCGATGAACGTGTCCGCGATGTGCGCCTCCGGCAACGCCGCGCTGATCACGGCGAAGTCGTGGCTGGACGCCGGTGTGGTCGACGACGTGGTGCTGGTGGCCACCGACCTCTCCGCCACGCCGGAGAACGTGAGCCACTTCGTGCGGCTCGGCGTCGCTGTCACCGACACCGACCCGCTGGACGGATGCCGCCCCTTCCAGGAGGGCAGTCGTGGGTTCACCGTCGGCGAGGCATCGGTCGCGATGGTGCTGTCGAAGCAGATGACCACTCCCTACGTGCACCTGCTCGGTGGCGCGATGTCACACGACGCCCATCACGTGACGTCGATCGAGCCCGGGCTGACGCAGGTCATGACCTGTTTCCGGGACGCGCTCGCAAACGCGGGCGTCAACGCCGACTCAGTGCGGTATCTGAACGCGCACGGGCCCGGCACCGCGCAGTGCGACCGGGCGGAGGCGGCCGTCGTGGAGACGCTCTTCAGGCGGGGCACCGGCATCTACTCGGTCAAACCGCTCACGGCGCACTGCCAGGGCGCGGCGGCGGCGATCGAGGTCGCCTCCGCGGCCCTGGCGCACGAACGGGGGATCGTGCCGGCCTCACCCACGGTGGCGCGGGCCCATCCCCAGCTGCTCGACGGTCCCACTCCCCTTGCTGACGGCATCACGGTCAAGTCGTCGCTCGGCATGGGCGGCCACAACTCGGTCGTGGTGCTCGCACCTCCCAGCTGAGCGGACCAGAAGGGAGTCGTGCCAAACCTCGAACCGCCCGGCGGGGTTCCCACCACTGGGCGGTTTGAGCAGGGCAGAGCGATCCCTACAACCGTTCTGCACCCGAGCGGAAACCGCTGTGCTCACCGAACGCCCGAAAACTGCTCCTCATGGCACTGAGCAGCGAAGTCGAGGCACTGGTGAGCGGTCACCTCTCCCTGGTCGACCGCGAGGTCGGGCAACTGGCCCGCAGGCTGCCCCCACACGTCGACCGGGACGACCTCCTGTCGGCCGGGCTGACCGCGCTGGTCGCGTGCGCACGGAGTTATCGCGGCGACGCGCCGTTCGCGCACGTCGCGCGCGTCCGGGTCCGCGGCGCCCTGATCGACCACCTCCGCACTCTCGACTGGGCCAGCCGCTCGGTTCGAACCAGGGCCCGCGAGCTTCAGGCCGCCGAGGACGAGCTGGTGGCGGCACTCGGCCGCACGCCCACCACGGCCGAGCTCGCACAGCTGCTCGGGGTGTCCGAGCGCGAGGTGATCTCGTGGCACCACGACGTGCAGCGGGCGGCGACGGTCAGCCTCCAAGGCGTCACCCAGGAAACCGCGGACCTCCTCGTCCGCGAACGGACTCCTGGTCCCGAGGACGTCGTGCTGTTGCGTGAGCGGTTCGGCTACCTGCGGGACGCGATCGATGCTCTGCCTGGCAACCTCCGCACCGTTGTCGTCAGGTACTTCCTCCAAGACCGTTCGATGGCCGACATCGCGGAGGAGTTGGGTGTCGGAGAGTCCCGTGTGTCGCACATGCGCGCCGAGGCACTCGCGCTGCTCCGAGACGGGGTCAACGCGCAACTCGACCGCGATCTGGTGGCCGAGCCGCTGTCCGGCCGGGCCGCACGCAAACGCGAGGCGTACTTCGCGGAGGTGGCCACGCGTGGCACGCTCCGCAGTCGTCTCGCCGCCTGGGCTGCCGCGTGATCGTCACCGGCGCCGATGACGCCTTCCGGCGTGTCAACGAGTTTCGACGAAATCGAGTGACGCATACCTCGAGTGCGGGACTCACACGGGGAGACGCGGCTTTTTTTAACTCATTACGCGCGCCGCAGAGTGATTCTGTTAATACGATGTGATTATTCTTCCCGCATGGCGACCGGCTGTGCCGCGACGTAGCATTCGAATCAGCCTGATTGACCTGCGACTTCTTGAGCGCAGGCTTTCGACAGCTGCGACAACGGAGGCTGGCCGTGCACCCTCACACCGGTTCTGGAATTCGAACCATGTTCGGAGCATTGGTCGTGGCGACGGCCGTGGCGGTGATCACCGCCGGTCCGGCAGGCGCCGTCGACGACACCACCACGACGACTTTCGTCGTCTCGGCGGGCGCGCTGGCGATCGACGCACCAGCGTCGCCCGTGGCGCTCGGCTCAGGGTCGCCGGGAGGCACGATCACGGCGCAGCTGGGAAACGTGGTCGTCACCGACGCGCGGGCCCAGCTGGCTCCCACCTGGGCGGCCACGGTCGCCTCCGCCGACTTCAGCACGGGCGGCGGGACGCCTCAGACGATCGGCAAGGCGCTCGTGGACTACTGGTCAGGACCTGCGATCTCGCCAACAGGCTCTGGCACGACGTTCGTGCCTGGACAGGCCACGGCCGATGACAAGGTGACGCTGGCCGAATCTCGGGCGGCGTTCGCTCTCACCGCTGGAGTCGGAAACAACTCGGTGGCCTGGAATCCGACGCTGATCGTCAACGTCCCGGCGGCCGCGGTCGCGGGCACGTACTCCGGAGTGGTGACGCATTCGGTGCTGTGACCGAGTTGCTCGGCTGTTCGTGGTACTCGTGGTCGCCGCGCTCGTGCAGAGTGCGGCGACCACCGGGTGCTGGTCCGCGACGCCGGCGGGGATGGCCGACGACGGGATCGGCATCAAACTGCTCGACGCCCCGACCAACAGGCGCGACGACCCCAGGGCCAACAAGTACATCGTCGACTTCCTCCCACCCGGCTCCGTGATCAGCAGGAGGGTGGAGGTCTGGAACACCTCGGACGAGGCGAAGTCCGTCGAGGTCTACGCGGGCGCTGCCGACATCCGGGACGCCGAGTTCACCGGCGGCAGTGATCGCGCGTCCAACGAGTTGTCCTCCTGGATCTCCTTCGACCGCACCCGGCTCGACCTGCCCGCCCGCGGCAAGACCGCGGTGCTGGCGACGATCGCCGTTCCCGCGAACGCGACAGGTGGCGAGCAGTACGCCGCCATCTGGGCACAGGTCGCCGCACCGCCCAGCGCCCCCGGGACGGTACGCCTGATCAACAGGGTTGGCGTCCGGATCTACCTCAGCATCGGACCCGGCGGCGAACCCAGGTCGGACTTCGAGATCGAGAACCTCACCCCGGCGCGCACTGCCGACGGGCGGCCAGAGGTCCTCGCACAGGTGCACAACACCGGTGGTCGAGCGGTGGACGTGAGCGGTTCGCTGCTGCTCACGGACGGGCCGGGAGAGCTGCGGGCGGGCCCGTTCCAGGTGTCCGCCGGCAAGACGATCGAGCCAGGAGGCAGGACGCAGGTGTCGGTCCTGCTCGACCAGAACTTGCCGGTCGGCCCGTGGAAGGCGGAGCTGAGCCTCACGAGCGGCCTGATCAACCGGACCGCGACCGCGGTGATCACCTTTCCCAGTGCGCCCGGCATCGGTGAACCGGTCGTGCCGGAGTCAGCCTATTTCACCGCGGCGCTGAGTGGACTGCTCGCGGTGGCGTGCACGGCATTGCTCTGGATCGGCATTCGTTCGTGGCGGCGCCGACGCGCCCTTCTCCGGAGCGGGCTGTAGCGGACAGGAAAGCGCTGTGACCGTTGCCGGACATTCTGATTACGGCAAAACCAGGAAAATCACACCTTGTGGTACTCGGTCTGACAGCGCAATGCGCAGGAGCCAAGTGGAACCAAATACTTGCCTTGGTGGTGCGAGCGGTGCGCGGTCGGCGAGGGACCGCGCACCGTTTTCCTGACGAGTTGGGGTGATGGCTTTGCCGCGGCGGATTTTGGCCAGACTGGTGGTCGCGATCTTGCTGGTGACTTTGCCGCCGCTCGTCTTTCCCGGAGCCGCCACGGCATCGGTCCCACTCGCGATCACGAGTGCGAACCAGGCCGCCTTCGCCGTGGGACGGCCGGCCACCTTCAAGCTCACCGCGACTCGTTCGCTGAAGCCCGTGCTCACCGCAGCCGGCGCGTTGCCTGACGGCATCGAGTTCGACGACCACCTCGACGGGACGGCCACGCTGTCCGGAACCCCCAGAACCACGGGCACGTACCCGCTGACCATCAGCGCCCGCGACACCACCGGCCGAACCGTCGAGCAGAGACTCCTCCTCAGCGTCGGGGAGGGCTGGTACAACGCCGCCTGGCAGCGCCGCAAGCCGATCACGATCGACCACACCAAGGTCGGCTCGGCGCTGACCAACTATCCCGTGAAGATCATGCGGACCTCCGACTCCGACCTGGCCGCCGGGGCGCAGTCGAACGGCAACGACATCCTGTTCACCAACTCGGACGGCACCACCAAGCTCAACCACCAGATCCAGTCGTACACGTCGGCAACCGGTGCGCTGACCGCATGGGTGCTGGTGCCCTCGTTGTCGAGCACAACCGACACGACGCTCTACATGTACTACGGCAACAGCTCGGCCCCCAGCCAGCAGAACGCCAGCGCGGTGTGGGACTCCACCAACACCTCCGTCTGGCACCTGTCCGAGTCCGTCAGCACGGCCGCAGGCAACTTCAAGGACTCCACCAGCAACGTCAACCACGCCACCTACCAGGGCTCACCGGGCCTGACCACGAACTCCGGCGGCGGCCTCACCTTCAACGGCACGTCCAACTACCTGTCGACCGCGAACCAGCAGACCAACCCGCAGGTCCTCAGCGTCGAGGCGTGGGTCAAGACCTCCAGCGCGTTGGGTAGACCGATCGTCAGTTACGAGGGGGTGCAGACAGGGACCGCGACCGGCCTGTACGACCGGACTCTCAACATCGGAACCGATGGACGCGCCCACTTCGCCGTGTGGGACGGTTCCGCCGCCCGCCAGGTGCCGGGGGGCACCAACCTCGCCGACGGCAACTGGCACCACCTCGTCGGCACCTACAGCAACGTCAGCGATGTACTCACCCTGTACGTGGACGGCGTCGCGGCCGGCAGCATGTCGGGCGTCCTCGCGGCCGAGGTCAGCAACGGGTGGTGGCGCATCGGCAGCTATCACGCGTCCGACAACACCTTCGGCGTCAACGGATACTTCCCCGGCACCATCGACGAAGTGCGCGTGGCCAACACCGTGCGCTCCGCCGGTTGGGTGACCACGAACTACAACAACCAGAACAACCCGTTCACGTTCTCCTCGGTCGGCACCGAGCAGACCCTCACCGCGCCGGCGATCACCAGTGCGAACAGCACCACCTTCACCGAGAGTTCGGCCGGCTCGTTCACCGTCACCACGACCGGCGCGCCGACGCCGACCCTCGGCCAGACCGGCACGTTGCCCACCGGCGTGACCTTTGTGGACAACGGCAACGGAACGGCCACCCTGTCCGGAACACCCACCAGCACAGGTACGTACCCGCTGACCATCACCGCCGCCAACGGGGTCACTCCCAACGCCACGCAGAACTTCACCTTGACCGTCGGTGCGGCCTGGTACAACACGGCCTGGCTGTACCGCAAGGCGATCACGATCGACCACACGAAGGTTTCGGCCACCACGACGAACTTCACGGTCCTGATCAGCAGAGCCGACTCCGACCTCGCCGCCCGCGCCCACTCCACCGGGCGCGACATCCTGTTCACGGACTCGGACAAGGTCACCAAGCTCAGCCACGAGATCGAGTCCTACACCTCGGCGTCCGGAACACTGGTCGCCTGGGTCCAGGTCCCCTCCCTGTCCAGCACGGTCAGCAAGACCATCTACCTGTACTACGGCAACGCCACCGCCGGCGACCAGCAGAACGTCAGCGGCACGTGGCGCTCGGAGTACAAGGGCGTCTGGCACCTGTCGCAGAGCCCGACCGTCGCCGCCCCGCAGTTCAGGGACTCGACCAGCAACGCCAACCACGGCACCGCGCAGGGTTCGATGCCGTCCGGCGCCCAGGTCGCCGGCAAGGTCAACGGCAGCATCGTCCTCGACGGCAGCAACGACTACGTCTCGACCGCCGTCCAGCAGACCAACCCGCAGGTGTTCACGATCGAGGCCTGGGCGAAGGTCTCTGCCACCGCCTCCCTCGGTAAACCCGTCATCAACTTCGAGGACTTCCAGACCGGCACCACCTCCACCAACAACTACGACCGCGTTATCTACATCGGCACCGACGGCAGGCCCCGCTTCGTTCTGTGGGACGGCTCGACTCGCACCTCCGCGTGGGGCAGCAGCATCGCGGACGACCAGTGGCACTACCTCGTGGGCACCTACAACGGGACAACGGCAACCCTCTACGTGGACGGCGTGGCGGCCACGGGGGTCTCCAGTTCCTCAGCTCAGGTGTTCAACGGCTACTGGCGCTTCGGCAGCTATCACGTGGCGCCCTACCCCAACGCCGTCGACGGTCACTTCCAGGGCAGCATCGACGAGATCCGGGTGTCCAACACGGCCTGGCCGACGTCGACCATCACCACCAGGTACAACAACCAGAGCTCGCCGTCCACGTTTCTCTCGGTGGCCGGTCAGGAGGCGTACTCCGCCGCACCGACGATCACGAGTGCGAGCAGCACCACTTTCTCCTCGACCCTGCCGGGCTCCTTCACCGTCACCACGACCGGCAGCCCGGCGCCCTCCCTCAGCGTGACCGGCACCCTGCCCAGCGGTGTGACCTTTGTGGACAACGGCAACGGAACAGCCACCCTGGCCGGCACGCCCGCATCGACTGCGACGGGCACGTACCCGCTGAGCATCACCGCCAACAACGGGATCAGTCCCGACGCCACCCAGAGCTTCACCCTCACCGTCGTGTCGGGGTGGTACAACACCGGCTGGCACTACCGCAAGACGATCACGATCGACCGCACCAAGGTCGGCGCGAACCTGACGAACTTCCCGTTCCTGGTCAGCAGAACCGACTCCGATCTCGCCGCCCGCGCCCAGTCCAGCGGTAACGACATCCTCTTCACCAGCTCGGACGGCGTCACGAAGATCAACCATCAGAACGAGACCTACACGTCCGGTACCGGCGCACTCGTGAGCTGGGTCGAGGTGCCCAGCCTGTCCGCCACCGCGGACACGGTCGTCTACATGTACTACGGCAACGCCTCGGCGACCGACCAGCAGAACGCCGGCGCGGTCTGGGACTCCGGCTTCAAGGGCGTCTGGCACCTGTCCGAGGGGCCGACGAGCACGGCGCCGCAGTTCAAGGACTCGACCGGCAACGCCAACCACGGCACCGCACAGGGTTCGATCGCCTCCGGCGCCCAGGTCGCCGGCAAGGTCGACGGCAGCATCACCCTCGACGGCACCAGCGACTACATCTCGACCACCACGCAGGCGACGGTGCCGAACACCGTCACGGTCGAGGCGTGGTTCAAGACCTCGACGGCGTCCGGCAAGAAGATCGTCGGCTACGCGAGTGACCAGACGGGCGTCCTGGAGGCGAACTACGACCGGATGCTCTGGGTGGGAATCGACGGCAAGCTGCGTTTCGGCGTTTACGACGGCGCCTTGCGCATGGCCGCCAGCACCGGCACCGTCACCGACGGAGCGTGGCACCACGCGGCCGGTGTGTACGACAACGTCGCCCAGACCATCTCGCTGTACCTCGACGGTGCTCTCGTCAGCACCGCCGCGACCGGCACCTCACCACAGAGCTACACCGGTTGGTGGCGCATCGGTTCATACATGATGTACCCCGGCTGGACCAACAGCCTGGCCGGCTACTTCCCGGGATCCGTCGACGAGGTCAGGGTCTCGAACACGGCGAGAAGCGCAGGCTGGATCACCACCGAGTACAACTCCCAGAGCTCGCCGTCCACCTTCTTCTCGACAGCGAGCGAGGTCGCCTACACCGAGGCGCCCGCTATCACGAGCGCGAACAGCACGACCTTCACGGCGGGCTCGGCGGGCACTTTCACCGTCACCACGACGGGTGTGCCGACGCCTGCTCTCAGCAAGACCGGCACGTTGCCCATCGGAGTGACCTTTGTGGACAACGGCAACGGCACGGCAACCCTGTCGGGCACGGCCGCGGTCGCGGGCAGCTACCCGTTGACGATCACGGCCAGCAGTTCGACCACCCCCAACGCCACCCAGTCCTTCACCCTCACCGTCAACGGAGGCTCGCTGTCGATCGCCTTGCCCAGCACCGCGAACCTGGGCAGCGGCGCACTCGGCAGCACGGTCAGCGGCGCGCTCGGCTCCGTGCAGGTGATCGACAACCGCGGCAGCAGCAGCGCGTCGTGGACCGTCTCCGTGTCGTCCACCACCTTGACCGGTGCCGGAAAGACGATTCCGCTCGCGAACCTGAGGTACTGGTCCGGGCCGTCGACCGCGACCACCGGCACCGGCACCTTCACCCCGGGACAGAACACCTCCGGAGCCGCGCAGGACCTCACCACCTCCCGCACCTGCTTCACGCTGGGCGGCGGCAACGGCATCAACCAGGCCACGTGGAACCCGACACTGATGGTCACGGTACCGATAACTCTGGTCCCCGCCACCTACAGCGGAATAGTCACGCACTCCGTCGTTTAGGAAGCACCCGTCGAATTCGAAGGAGCCAGGAGGGTGTCGTGTTCGGTAAACGCATCGGATCACTTGTCGCGGGAGCCACAGCCGCCATTGCGGTCGGTACCGCTGCTCCAGCGAATGCGGAGGATTCCACCGTGTCGTTCGCGACCACGGGCGGCACGCTTTCCGTGGTGGTGCCTGCCGCGGCGACGTTGACCGGAGGCAGCACCATTCCGGGCGGGACGGTGAGCGGTGCGCTGGGAACCGTCACCGTCGCCGACGCGCGGGGCAACGCTGCCGGATGGACCGCGAGTGTGTATTCCACGACGGGATTCACCGCCGCTCAAAGCACCGCGATCACCA
>NZ_QFWW01000019.1:0-213 GCF_003265345.1 Lentzea terrae
CCGGTAACGGTTGGAGCTGACTGGTACTAATAGGCCGAGGACTTGTTACAAAGACGCTACGCATCCACTGTGCGGTTCTGGAAGAACCGAGCGGCATTCCGATCGCCGCAGGTACAACTCCACAGAGTTTCGGTGGTTATAGCGTTGGGGAAACACCCGGTCCCATTCCGAACCCGGTAGTTAAGCCCTTCTGCGCCGATGGTACTGCACTGG
>NZ_QFWW01000019.1:292-54429 GCF_003265345.1 Lentzea terrae
GACAATCTTTCAGCAGACCCCTGCGGGTCGAGCACTTCGGTGCTCCCCGCAGGGGTCTTCTGCATGCCCAACTGTGCTCGTTTCAAGAATTTCGCTTGCCCGCCCTGATCTCATGAACCCATGGACGCGGTCGTGCACCCAGATCTGGCGTCGTTCGACGCCGTCGCCCACGATCGGCTCGCGGCCGATCCGGTGCGGAACACGGTGGCCCTCACCTCACTGGACCGCATCCGCCGGCTGCCTGCCGAACACCAGCCGACGTTGGTCACCTTCCACGACGGTGGTGAGGTGATCGGCTCCCTGGTCCGCACGCCGCCCTGGCCGTTCCAAGCAGCCGATCTGCCGCTCGAAGCGGTCGACCTGGCGGTGCAGACCATCAACGAGATCGATCCGGACGCCCCCGGCGTCACCGGACCGCGGGACAGGTCAGAGGCGTTCGCCACAGCGACCGGCAAGGGCTACACGGAATCACTGGCCACCAGGCTGTACCGCCTGGGCACCCTCGCCCCACCCACCGTCCCCGGGACCGGTCGCATGGCCACCGAGGACGACGTCGAGCTCCTCGGCGCTTGGCGCAAGGCGTTCACCGGAGAAGCTGTGCCGGAAGCCCCGGACGAGAACACGACCGAAGTCGTGCGCGGCTCCCTGCGCCTCGGCAACGGCCACGCGCTCTGGGAGGTCGACGGCACCCCGGTCGCCTGGGCCGCCGCCAGCATTCCGCACGCCGGCATGACCAGGGTCGGCCCGGTCTACACCCCGCCGGAACACCGCAGGCACGGCTACGGCGCCGCGGTGAGCGCGATGGTCAGCCAGTGGGCGCTCGACCAGGGAGCCACCGAGGTGCTCCTCTTCGCGGACCTGACCAATCCGATCTCGAACTCGATCTACCAACGCATCGGTTACCAACCCCTCGACGACTGGGCGGAGTTCTGGTGGAAGCGCTGACCCACAACGACATCCGTGACTTCGTGGCCACCGCAGGAGCGTTCCTCGAAGCCGACGCGGTGAGCCACAGCGTGCATCTGACCTCAGTGGACGCCGCGCTGGAGGGCCGCCGCCAGCCCGCCGTGCTGATCTCGTTGCACGAGAACGGGACGGTCGTCGGCGCGGTGACCCGAATGGAGGGTCGCCCACTGCACGTAGCCGCCATGCCGCCCGCCGCGGCTCCGCTGGTGGTGGACACCCTGCGCAACGGCCCGGGCTTCACCGAGATCACCGGTCCGCTGGACCGCGTCGAGGCGATCCGCGCGTTGTGGCGCGACGGCGGCCGCGAGACCTACCGGCTGCGCCTCTACCGGCTGGAGGACCTGGTGCTGCCCGACGTGCCGGGCGAGGCCAGGCCGGTGACACCTGCCGACGACGACCTGATCACCGACTGGTGGATCGCCTTCGTGGCCGAACTGGACGGGCTCCCGCGGGCCGAAGCCGAGGAGCGCGCGATGGACAGCCGGTGGATGTCGGCCGGGCACGTGCTCTGGACGGTCGACGGCGTGCCGGTGTCCTGGGCGGCGAGCACCACGCCGGTGGGCGGGGTGTCGCGGGTCGGCCCGGTCTACACGCCGCCCGAGCACCGCAGGAACGGCTACGCGGCCGCGGTGACCGCCGCGGTCAGCCAGTGGGCCTACGACGCCGGCGCGGAGCAGGTCGTGCTGACCGCGGACCTCGCCAACGCGACCTCGAACTCCGTCTACCAGGGCATCGGCTTCCGGCAGGTCTCGGACTGGTCCGAGTACAAGTGGGACTAGTCAAAGAGCTCGGGCGACAGCGGGCGGTTCCGCACGTGCGACGAGAACACCAGCGAGGTCGTCGTGTCGCCGTACCGCTGCATCACCTCGACCAGTTCCTCGAGCTCGACCATCGACCGGCAGACGACGCGCAACAGCCAGCAGTCATCTCCAGTCACGTGGTCTGCGTCCAGAATCTGCGGCAGTTCCAGAACCTGGCTCCGGAACCGGGGCGTGTCGAGCGACCGCACCCGGACGCGCACGATCGACTCGATCGGCAGCCCGATCCGCGCGGGTGAGACCACCGCGGCGAAGCCCGTGATCACGCCGATCGACTCCAGGCGGCGCACCCGTTCGGTCACGGCCGGCGCGGACAGCGACACCTCGCGGCCGAGCGCGGTGAACGACATCCGTCCGTCGGTCTGCAGCAGCGCGAGGATCTTCCAGTCAACCGCGTCGAGGTCCACCTGGAAATCATAGGTAGAAGGCCGTGCACGCCTGGACTTCCGCATGTCAAAACGACAAGCGCCCGATCAAGATCTAGAACATGACCAACGCACTGCGCTTCCCCACCGCCGACCCCGCCACGGCCGCGACGTTCTTCGCCGCCGAGCTCGCGTTCGAAGCGGATCCGGACGACGTGCACCGCGACATGCAGGCGGGCGACACGCGCGGGTACGTCCTCGTGGAAACGCGCGCACCGGAGGCGTTCGCCCAGGCCCGCATTCCCGGCGCGATCAACCTGCCCTACCGCGACCTGCCGGAACAACTCGACCTCGATCCGGACCTGGTCTACATCTGTTACTGCGAGAGCTTCCAGTGCAACGCCGCGACCAAGGGCGCACTCGCGCTCGCGCAACGGGGCTACAGGGTGAAGAGGCTCGCCGGAGGCATCACGGCGTGGCGCGAGGCCGGTTACCCGGTCGAGGAGGGCGGGCACGCCGCGGCGGGTGTTTCTAAGGTCGCGTGTCATTGCTGAGTCAACCCGACATAGGCTCACGTGCGTGACCGCACCGCGTTTGCTCGTCCTGCAGCCCTCGCAGTCAGACCCGCTGGCGAAGCTGGGTGACTGGCTGGAGGCGGAAGGCGTCGAACTTCACCTCGTGGCACTGCAGGACGAGCCGGCGCCGGCGAGCCTCGACGGCTACCAGGGCGTGATCTGCCTCGGTGGGGAGATGGGCGCGCTGGACGACCTCGAGCACCCGTGGCTCGCCGACGCGCGCCGTCTGCTGAGCAGCGCTGTCGCGAAGCGGATTCCGACCCTCGCGATCTGTCTAGGTGCGCAGCTGCTCGCCGCGGCCACGGGCGGGCAGGTCCGCAAGGGTCCACAAGGGCCGGAGGTCGGGGTGCTGCTGGTGGCCAAGCGCGACGTCGCGGGCAACGACCCGTTGTTCGCGGATCTGCCGTTCACACCGGACGTGCTGCAGTTCCACAGCGACGAGGTGCACGTGCTGCCGCCCGGCGCGGAACACCTCGCGGCGTCCCCGAAATATCCGAACCAGGCGTTTCGGGTCGGAACGAGTGCTTACGGCCTGCAGTTCCACATCGAGACCACTCCGGAAATCGTCTTGAACTGGGCGGCGAAGGATCCCGACTCGGCGGCGTGTGCGCGGTCACAGCACTTCGACCAGGACTTCCTGGTGGAGGCGCATCGCGACTTCGAAGAGGTGTGGCAGCCGTTCGTGGCCAGATTCGCCAAGCTGGTGCGGGGAGAACTGTCGCCCGCGGGGTGTTCGGGCACACAACTTCCGTTGGTGTGACGTTACTTTCGTAGGTTATAGGGCATCCTGGGTTCCCGGTAACGTCATCTCTCGGACACCTTGTTCGATCCAGCCGGAGGATCAGTGTGGATCCCGCACTTGTAGTGATCATCGTTGTTGTCACTGCGCTCATCTTCGACTTCACCAACGGGTTCCACGACACGGCCAACGCCATGGCCACCTCCATCGCCACGGGTGCCCTGAAGCCCCGCACGGCGGTCGCGCTGTCGGCGGTCCTCAACCTGGTCGGCGCGTTCCTGTCCGTTGAGGTGGCCAAGACCATCTCCGGCGGCATCGTCGACGACGCCCAGATCACGCCCGCGATCATCTTCGGCGGGCTGGTCGGCGCGATCATGTGGAACCTGGTCACCTGGTACGTGGGTCTGCCGTCGAGCTCGTCGCACGCGCTCTTCGGTGGCCTGATCGGTGCGGCCTGGGTCGCGTCCGGTGTGGACGCCATCCACTTCGCCAAGGTCGTCGACAAGGTCCTGGTGCCCGCGATCGTCGCTCCGCTGGTCGCCGGCCTGGTCGCGGCCCTCGCCACGATCGTCGTCTACCGCCTCAAGAAGGCGGCTGACCCGCGCGTGTCGCACACCGGCTTCAAGGTCGGTCAGGTCGCGTCGGCGTCGCTGGTCTCGCTCGCGCACGGCACGAACGACGCGCAGAAGACCATGGGCATCATCACGCTCGCGCTGATCACGTCCGGCTCGTTGGCTCCCGGCTCGGCCCCGCCCACCTGGGTCATCGTCAGCGCCGGTGTCGCGATCGCGCTCGGCACCTACCTCGGCGGCTGGCGCATCACGCACACGCTGGGCCGCGGCCTGACGACCATCGAGCCCGCGCAGGGCTTCGCGGCGCAGACCTCGACCGCCACCGCGATCCTCGCGTCGTCGCACCTCGGGTTCGCGCTGTCGACCACGCACGTCGCGTCCGGCGGCATCATGGGCTCCGGCCTGGGCCGCGACCGGCACGGCGTGAAGTGGGGAACCATGGGCAAGATGGCCGCCGGGTGGCTGCTCACGCTGCCCGCCGCAGGCATCGTCGGTGCGATCGCGGGCAAGTGGGCGTCCAGCGGCACCAGCGGGGTCGTCGGCGTCGCCGTGATCGGTGGCGTGGTCTCGATCGGCATCTGGATCCTGTCGCGGCGCGAACCGGTGAAGCCCGAGCACATCGTCGACGAGGTGGCCGCGCAGGCCGAGCTGCACAAGGTGGCGGCATGACGATCAAGTGGGAAGCGCTGCTGCAGGTCTTCGGCGCAACGCTGCTGGTGACGTTGCTGGTGGTCACGCTGTTCGTGCTCGGCATCCGTGCGTTGTCGAGCGACAAGAAGGTGCCGGCGGTGGCGAGCTTCGCCGGCTGCGTCGCGGTCGTGTTGTACGGGCTCTCTCTGATCGTCTTCTAACGCCGTGCGGGCACGAGTGCCGCGTCTTCGGCGCTCAGCAGGGCGCCTCGCGGCACCGGCCGCACGTCCACAGCCAACCAGGATGAGGACGTGCGGCCGGCACCGCGATGCACCCGTCTGAACACCGAACACGGGGCAAAGGCTGCCGATCGCGGCACTAGGCTTGGCTCTCGATGAGCGAACTCGGCCGTGCCGCCTCACCAGCAAGATTCGGACTCACCGAGCCGCGCAGCGAGGAGATGCTGCGCGGCCTCGGCCTGTGGGCTGACCGTCGTCCCGCGGACGGCGCCGAGCCGGTGCTCGCCGCGCTCTCCCGCTGTCCCGATCCCGACCTCGCGCTGCGCGGGCTGGAACGCCTGCACTCAGCTGCGGACTGGGGCGCGCTGTCGGCCGCGCTGCACGAGGACGTGGTCGTGCGCGGGCGGCTGCTGGCCGTCCTCGGGTCGTCGACCGCGCTGTCGGACTTTCTCGTCGCGAACCCCGAGCGGTGGCGATCGCTCACCGACGGGGTCGACGTGTCGCTGGATCTGTCCGACGGCGGCGTCCTGCGCACGGAGTACCGCGCGAAGCTGCTGCTCGTGGCGGCCAACGACCTGGCGCACGTCGTTGAGCCGACGCTGCCCTACGTCCCGTACGACACGGTGGCCGCGCAACTGTCCGATTTGGCCGTGTCGGCGTTGCGGGCGTCGTTGCAGCTCGCCGCAGAGCGGGTCAACGGCGCGGACCGGTGCCGGCTCGCGGTGATCGCGATGGGCAAGTGCGGTGCGAACGAGCTGAACTACGTGAGCGACGTCGACGTCGTGTTCGTCGGTGAGGGCGATCTCGGCGTGGCGACGCGGCTGGCCAGCACGATGATGCAGATCGCGGGCCAGTCGTGCTTCGAGGTCGACGCGGCGCTGCGGCCGGAGGGCAAGGCGGGGGCGCTGGTCCGGACGTTGGACGGGCACGCGTCGTACTACAAGAAGTGGGCGCGGACCTGGGAGTTCCAGGCGCTGCTGAAGGCTCGTCCGGTCGCGGGTGACGCTGAGCTGGGGCAGGCGTATCTCGACGTCGTGCGGCCTTACGTGTGGACGGCGGCCGAGCGCGAGAACTTCGTCGAGGACGTCCAGGCGATGCGCCGCCGGGTCGAGGACCACGTGCCGTCCGGGCTCGCCGACCGTGAACTCAAGCTCGGCCGCGGCGGTCTGCGCGACGTCGAGTTCGCGGTGCAGCTGCTGCAGCTCGTGCACGGTCGTTCGGACGAGAGCCTGCGGATTCAGGCAACGACAGCCGCGTTGGCCGCGCTGGGCACGGGCGGGTACGTCGGGCGCAACGACGCGGCGGACTTCGGGCGCTCGTACCGGTTCCTGCGCACGTTGGAGCACCGGCTGCAGCTGCAGCGTTTACTGCGCACGCACCTCTTCCCGGCCGACGACGACACCACGGCGTTGCGCTGGCTGGCACGCTCGGTCGGTCTGGCGGCGGACGGGCGGAAGTCGGAGGGGCAAGTGCTGCTCGCGGAGTTCCGCAAGCACGCCAACCAGGTCCGGCGGCTGCACGAGAAGCTGTTCTACCGGCCGCTGCTGCAGTCCGTGGCGGGCGTGCCGACCGAGGCGTTGCGGCTCACCACCAAGGAAGCCGTGGCACGGCTCGCCGCGTTGGGCTACACGTCGCCGGACGGGGCGTTGCGGCACATCCAGGCGTTGACGCACGGCGTTTCCCGGCGGGCTCGCATCCAGGGCGCTTTGCTGCCGGTGCTGCTGGATTTGTTCGCTTTGACGCCTGACGCGGACGGCGGGCTGCTGGCGTACCGGAAGGTGTCGGAGGCGCTCGCCGAAACACCCTGGTACCTGCGGCTTTTGCGCGACGAGGGCGCGGTCGTCGAACGGCTCGCGGTGTTGCTGGGCACGTCCCGCTTCGTCCCCGACCTGCTGGTGCGGGCCCCGGAGGTGTTGCGGCTGCTCGCGGACACCGAGGCGTTGGCCGGCGGTGATCCGCACTCGATCGGAAACCCGTTGCGCAGCGCGGTTTCCCGGTACGACGACCTGCCTCGCGCCGTTGCCGCGGCGCGATCGTTGCGGCGGCACGAGATGCTGCGGGTTGCCGCCGCGGACCTGTTGGGGTTCATGCCGTTGGAGACGGTGTGCGTGTCGCTGTCCGAGGTGTGGGGAGCGGTGCTGCAGAGCGCTCTTGATGCCGCGGTGCGTGCGGCCGGGGAGCCGGTTGCCGCGCTCGCCGTGATCGGCATGGGACGGCTCGGCGGGCACGAGCTCGGGTACAGCTCGGACGCGGACGTGCTGTTCGTGTGCAAGCCGTTCGACGGCGTTTCCGACGCCGAGGCGGCGAAGTGGGCGAGCGGCATCGTCGAGAACATCCGGCGGCTGCTCGGCGCGCCGTCGCAGGACCCGCCGCTGCAGGTCGACGCGGATCTGCGGCCCGAGGGGCGGCAGGGGCCGTTGGTGCGGACGCTGGACTCGTATCGGGCGTACTACCGGCAGTGGGCCGAGATCTGGGAGAAGCAGGCGCTGCTGCGGGCTCGGTTCATCGCGGGCGATGCCGCGCTGGGTGCCGAGTTCGAGACGTTGATCGAGCCGTTGCGTTATCCGGCTGACGGTCTGGACGCGGCGTCCGTGCGGGAGATCAGGCGGATCAAGGCGCGGGTCGACGCGGAACGGCTGCCGCGCGGTGCCGACCCGAGCACGCACACCAAGCTGGGCCGCGGTGGCCTGGCGGACGTCGAGTGGACCGTGCAGCTGTTGCAGCTGCAGCACGCCGATGCGGTGCCTGACCTGCGCACACCGTCCACAATGGCCGCGATGGAGGCCGCCGTCGCTGGAGGTCTGCTGGCAGCTGAGGACGCCGCGGCCCTGACCGCCGCGTGGAACCTCGCGACGCACGCGCGCAACGCCGTGACGCTGGTGCGGGGCAAGGCCTCCGACCAGTTGCCGACGTCCGGGCGCGACCTCGTGGCGGTCGCTTCCGTGATGGGGTACCCGCCCGGTGGCGATCCGGGAGTGTTCCTGGAGGAATATCGCCGCACGACCCGCCGTGCACGTGCAGTAGCGGAACGAGTCTTCTACGGTGAGGGACTGTGAAAGCGATCGCGTTTACCCAGTTCGGCGACGCCGACGTCATGTCGTGGCAGGAGCTGCCCGATCCACTGCTGGGGCCGGACCAAGTCCTGGTGGAGGTGCGTGCGGCCGGGGTGAACCCGGTGGACTTCAAGATCAGAGCCGGGTACCTGCAGGGGCTGCTGCCGCACCACTTCCCGTTGATCCCCGGCTGGGACGTGGCCGGAGTCGTGCGTGCGGTCGGCATCGGTGTGACGGACTGGAAGCCGGGCGACGAGATTCTCGCCTACGCGCGCAAGGACCACGTGCAGTTCGGTGCCTACGCCGAGCTGATCTCGGTGTCGGACCGGATCATCGCGCGCAAACCGTCCAACGTGGACTTCGTGACCGCCGGTGCGCTGCCGCTGACCGGCCTGACGGCGTTGCAGGCGTTGAAGGCCGTCGGCACGGGCGCTGGTGACGTCGTGCTGGTGCACGCCGCGGCCGGCGGTGTCGGCCACCTCCAGGTGCAGATCGCCCGTGAGCTGGGCGCCGCGCGGGTGATCGGTACGGCCTCGCCGCGCAACCACGAGTTCGTGCGGTCGCTCGGGGCCGAACCTGTTTCCTACGGCGACGCGCTGGTCGACGCCGTCGCGGAGCTCGTCGGCGGGGACGGCCAGGTCGACGTGGTGGTCGACAACGTCGGCGGGCTCGCGTTCGACCAGTCGTTGCAGCTGGTGCGGGACCGGGCGCGGATGACGTCCATTGTGGACGGGCCGCGCGCGTTGGAGAACGGCGTGATCAACACCTGGGCACGGCCCAACGCCGAGCAGACGCAGTGGCTGGTGGATCTGGTCGCGGCCGGAACGTTCCGCGTCGAGGTGCAGCAGACGTTCCCGTTGGCCGAAGCCGTGAAGGCGCACAGGTTGCTCGAAGGCGGGCACGTGCGCGGAAAAGTTGTACTAACTGCCTGAAATCTTCATGTATATCTTCAGGTTTGGGGGCACTCCTGGCGGGGTGCCCCCAACTTTCTGGGCTGCTCAGTCCTCGTCCGAGTCGGGGTCGACAGCAGGAGCACTGGTGTAGACCTCGACCACCCACTCCTCCTCCAACGACTCGGCGTCGTCGGAGTCGGGCACGAGGCGGTTGTAGACGCGGACACCGAGATCGAGCACGTCAGCGGCCTGAACCGCTTCGAGCGCCTCGGCTGCCGAGTCGACGATGTGGGTGGTGAGCAGCTGCGGAGCCGTGAATTCGGCGACTTCTTGGGACACGGGCGGACACTAGCGCATTGACGTTTCACCCATTCGAGATGAGACTAGGGCCCGCTCGGGGGAGCTGTGTTTGTCACGGGGGTCGAACAGAGGAAGTCATGCAGCATCGTCGGGTCACGCGCCGCAGTAAGACCGTGATCGCCATCGTGGGCGTGGCTGCCGGTGTGCTCGGGTTACTGGGAGTGATCCAGTATGCACTGAGCGGTGGCAACTCCGCCGCCCAGCCCAACACCACCACCACGACGACTACGTCGAACGGCGTCGAAACCCCTGATGGCGCACTGGAAACAACCGAGCCGTCAGCGGAAGTCAAGGTCACGACGGGCTCCTTCAAGCAGCAGCGCGGCATGCTCACCGTCGAGGTGACCCGCGTAGAAGTCGCGAACGGGCGCGTGAAGCTCTTCGTGACGGCCACGAACGCCTCCCAGGCCCGCATGACCCTCCCCGTGGACGGCATCGCCGTCCTGGACGATCTGAAGCGCACCTACGCGGCCTCCAGCAGCAAGTGGGACAGCCTCGTCACGCAGGGCACCACGAGGTCGGGCACCGTCGTCCTCGACGAGAAGCTCGGTTCGGGTGTGAACTCGCTCACGCTGACGTTCAACTCGATCTCCGGCCAGTTCGCCCCGACCGGCGCCGCGATCACCGTGACGGGCATCCCGATCCCGAAGTGATTCAGTCCGCTCGGGTGGGTACGCCTCGTGCATGACTCAACGCGGAAGTGATCAGCACGGCTTCGCGAAGGACGACCAGCTGAAGAAGGAGCTGAAGAACGAGCTGCGCGCGGGCGGCCCGACGCGCTCCCAGGAGTGGCGCGAGCCCGAACTGCCGACCACAGACGAAATCGATGAGGGCGAACGGCGCTAGGCGACCTACTGTGGCCGCGTGAAGTACCTGTTCTTCTGGGGCCACCAGCCCGAACGCGACGGCAGCATCGGCAAGGGCTGCCTCTCGCAGTGGTGGCCGTGCACGTTCGTCGTCGACGGCCAGTCCTTCGCCTCCGCCGAGCACTACATGATGTGGCGCAAGGCTTTGCTGTTCGACGACACAGCTGTGGCCGCGCGGGTGCTGGCTGCTTCGTCACCGGCCGCGGCCAAGTCGTTGGGGCGTCAGGTCTCCGGCTTCGAGGACCCGGCCTGGGTGGCCGCGCGGCTGGAGATCGTGGTCGCCGGCAACCTGGCGAAGTTCTCGCAGAATCCTTCGTTGCGCTCCTACCTGCTGGGCACGGGTTCTCGCGTGCTGGTCGAGGCCAGCCCGCTGGACCGCGTGTGGGGCATCGGTTTGGAAGCTTCCGACCCGCGCGCGTCGGACCCGTCGTCGTGGCAGGGCCTCAACCTGCTCGGCGAGGCCCTGATGGAGGTCCGCGCTACGTTGTCCGCAGCGTGAGGTAGGTGGTGAGGCCCGCCAACGTGATCCCGCACGGCACGAGTCCTTTTCGGATCAGCCCTGGGATCTCGTTGAGCGGCAACCACTCCACCTTCGCGGCCTCGGCGGGGTCCGGCTCACCGGTCTTGACCGGGTCGGTGCCCACGAAGATGTGCGTGCAGTGGGAGCTGATGCCGTTCAACGGGTCGATCGTGACCAGCGGCTCGACCTTGACCCGGTAACCGGTTTCTTCCTCGGTCTCGCGGATCGCCGCGGTCTCCGCCGTCTCATTCGCTTCGCAACGGCCTGCCGGGATCTCCCAGCCCCACTTGCCGGTGGTGAAGCGGTGGCGCCACATCAGCAGCACGTGGTCGTCCTCGACGGCGACCACAGCCGTCGACGGGTACGGCAGCCTCACAACGTGGTGCTCGAACCGCGCGCCGTCAGGGATTTCCACGTCGTCGAGGTCAACGCTCATCCACTCGGACTCGTAGATCCTGCGGGTGCCGTGCACCGCCCACTGTGTCACGCGACTAGCAGTACCACGTGAACCCAGCGCACGCGCCGCACGTGTACTCAGACGTGTTCAGCTACTCAGGACCGGCCCGGCTCGTCTACGCGGACGGCACAGCGGCCGAGATGGAACGCGTGAACCTGATCGAGACGGTGGACGACGGATTCTGGCAGCTGTCCGGTGCCGGCACGGCCGCGGAGGCGCTCAGCGACGGCGAGGCCCGGATCAAGCTGCCCACCGGCGGCGAGGCGGATGTCCTGGTCACCAACGTCCGGGTGAGCACGGGTGCGCGAGGCGTGTCGTCCAGCGTGACGTTGCTCGGGAACCAGACAGACCGAGGGCCGGGTGACTGAAGCAGTCACCCGGCCCTCGGCCAAATCAGGCAGATCAGCCGATCACACGTCGTAGTACAGCGCGAACTCGTAGGGGTTCGGGCGCAGACGCAGCGGGTCGATCTCCTGCTCACGCTTGTACGAGATCCAGGTGTCGATCACGTCCGGCGTGAACACGCCGCCCTCGAGCAGGAACTCGTGGTCGGCCTCGAGGTTGTCGAGCACGGCGTCCAGCGTGGCCGGGACCTGCTTGACGTCGCGGGCCTCCTCGGGCGGGAGCTCGTAGAGGTCCTTGTCGATCGGGGCCGGCGGCTCGATCTTGTTCTTCACGCCGTCGAGGCCCGCCATGACCATCGCCGAGAAGGCGAGGTACGGGTTGCCGGACGAGTCGGGGCAGCGGAACTCGATGCGCTTGGCCTTCGGGTTGTTGCCCGTGATCGGGATGCGGACGCACGCCGAGCGGTTGCGCTGGGAGTAGACCAGCGAGACCGGGGCCTCGTAGCCCGGGACCAGGCGGTGGTAGCTGTTCACCGTCGGGTTGGTGAAGGCCAGCAGCGACGGGGCGTGGTGCAGGATGCCGCCGATGTAGTGGCGGGCGGTGTCGGACAGGCCCGCGTAGCCGCTCTCGTCGTGGAACAGCGGCGCGCCGTCCTTCCACAGCGACTGGTGGGTGTGCATGCCCGAGCCGTTGTCGCCGAAGAGGGGCTTCGGCATGAAGGTGACGGTCTTGCCGGCCTGCCACGCGGTGTTCTTGATGATGTACTTGAACAGCATCAGGTCGTCGGCGGCGTGCAGCAGCGTGTTGAAGCGGTAGTTGATCTCCGCCTGACCCGCGGTGCCGACCTCGTGGTGGGCGCGCTCGACCGAGAAGCCGTTCGCCTCCATGTTGAGGACCATCTGGTCGCGGAGGTCCGCGTAGTGGTCGGTCGGCGTGACGGGGAAGTAGCCGCCCTTGTACTTCACCTTGTAGCCGAGGTTGCCGCCCTCTTCGTCGCGGCCCGTGTTCCACCAGCCGGACTCGGAGTCGATCTTGTGGAACGACCCGTTCGCCGTGGTGTCGAACTGGATCGAGTCGAAGATGTAGAACTCGGCCTCGGCACCGAAGTACGCGGTGTCGGCGATGCCCGAGTCGGTGATGTACTGCTCGGCCTTGCGCGCGATGTTGCGCGGGTCGCGGCTGTACGCCTCACGCGTGAACGGGTCGTGCACGAAGAAGTTGACGATCAGCGTCTTCTCGATGCGGAACGGGTCCAGACGCGCGGTGTACAGGTCGGGCAGCAGCAGCATGTCCGACTCGTGGATCGACTGGAAGCCACGCACGGAGGAGCCGTCGAAGGCGAGACCCTCTTCGATCGCGTCGGCATCGAACGCCTTGGCGGGCAGAGTGAAGTGCTGCATCACGCCCGGCAGGTCGCTGAACCGCACGTCGACGAACTTGACGCCCTCGTCGGAGATGAACTTCAGCACCTCGTCGGAATTTTTGAACACCCTCGTCGACTCCTTGACTATGGAATACGGCTGGTCATCGCGAGCGACCGTATGTCCGTGGTGTTGCCCAACCGTCACTCGGATGTTTCGCCAGTGTTAACGGGGCCGCCCAACGGGGCAAGACGACCTGCCGGTCCTCACCCGATGTTCACAGGCTTACTCTGGTGGAGTGAGCAGGTGGACCGGTTCGTGGCTGTCAGGACCCAACTCTGTGCTGTCTCCGGGTGACGGGTCGAACGACGGCACCCAGCAGCGTTGGCGTGGCGAGCGTCACGGCTTCCCGGAGAAGGGGCCGGGCTCCATCGCCTCGATCGGACGGCGCACGTTCGCCATCCTCGTCGACTTCCTCCTCGCGGCCGGCGTCGCGGGCCTGTTCACGCGACCGGAACTGCCGCGCAACTGGAGCCTGCTGGCCTGGTTCGTCATCACCGTCGTCGCGGTGGCGTTCTTCGGGTTCACGCCGGGGCACGCGTTGTTCGGGCTGCGGGTCGCGCGCATCGACGGCAAGGCGTTCGTGCACCTGCCCCGCGCGCTGCTGCGCACCGTCCTCATCTTCCCGCTGATCCCGGCGCTGGTCTGGGACGCGGACGGACGATGCCTGCACGACAAGGCGGCCGGTACCGTCGTCATCAAGGTTCGATAGCGTCTGACGTGCAGAAAGGCCCGCCGCAACGAGTGCGGCGGGCCTTTTGCGTGGTGGGAGCTGCGGCTAGCGGCGGCGCATGGCCCGCTGGACGTTGCGCATCTTGGCGCCCTGCGGCATTGGACCCTTGGGCAGTGCGGCACCGCGGCTGGACAGCGCGGCGAGGCGGGTCTCCAGCGCGTCGACCTGGGCGGCCGTGATGTTGCGCGGCAGCTTCATCAGCTTCGACTGCAGCTTCTTCAGCGGGACCTGACCCTCTTCGGAGCCGATGATGAAGTCGTAGATCGGGGTCTCGCCGATGACGCGCGCGATGCGCTTCTTCTCCTGCGCGAGCAGCGGCTTCACCCGCTGCGGGGCGCCCTCGGCGACCAGGACGACGCCCGGACGGCCGAGCACGCGGTGCACGGCGTCGAGCTGCGTGGTGCCCGCGACGGCCGGCGTCACGCGCCAGCGGCCGCGCAGGTTCTCCAGCGCCCACGCACCGGCGCCCGGCTGGCCGTCGGCCTTGCGGAAGACGTTGCTCTGCACGCGGCGGCCGAAGATGATCACGGCCAGCAGCGCGCCGATCGCGACACCGAGCGGTACGACCATGAACCACTGGATGTCGAAGACAAGGCTGACCGCGACCGCGATCGCGGTGACGCCCAGCAGCGCTCCCAGCATCAGCGGGATCAGCGCCTTGTCCTCGCGGCGTTGCATCTTGAACGCCTCGAAGATCTGCTTGCGCCGTTCGCGTGAAGCCGCGCGACGAACCTTCGCCGCTTCCTTGGCAGCCGCCTTGTCCTGCTTACCAGCCATACCCACCAGGATACGGCGCGGTGGTCTCGGTGTTGCATCGGCCATCTGCGAGACTGCCGGGCATGGACGCGTTGCTGGAGGGTCTTGATCCGGAACAGCGCGCAGCGGTGGAAGCGCCGCGCGGCCCGGTGTGCGTGCTCGCGGGAGCCGGTACCGGAAAGACGCGGACCATCACACACCGCATCGCCTACCTGTGCCAACGCGGCCACGTGGCTCCGTCGCAGGTCCTCGCCGTCACGTTCACCAAGCGCGCCGCGGGGGAGATGCGCACCCGTCTGCGCTCTCTGGACGTGCACGGCGCACAGGCCGTGACGTTCCACGCCGCCGCGTCGCGCCAGCTGCGCTACTTCTGGCCGCGGGTCGTCGGCGGTCCGCGCTGGGACCTGATCGACCAGAAGATCCGCGTCGTCGGCCGCGCCGCGTCCCGGCTGGGGCTGCCGACGGAGGCCGACGCGCTGCGCGACCTCACCGGCGAGATCGAGTGGGCGAAGTCGTCGCTGCTGACGCCGGACGCCTACCCGGCCGCCGCCTCGCGGGCCGCGCGCGACATCCCAGCGCCCGCCGAGCAGATCATGAAGCTCTACGCGATGTACGAGCAGCTCAAGAACGAGGCGCAGCTGCTCGACTTCGACGACCTGCTGCTGCACACCGCCGCCGCGCTCGAGGACAACGCGGAGGTCGCGCAGGAGTTCCGCGACCGCTACCGCTGCTTCGTCGTCGACGAGTACCAGGACGTGACGCCGCTGCAGCAGCGCGTGCTCGACGCGTGGCTCGGCGACCGCGACGACCTGACCGTGGTCGGCGACGCGAACCAGACCATCTACTCGTTCGCCGGCGCCTCGCCGCAGCCGCTGCTCAACTTCGGGCGGCGGTTCCCCGAGGCCGTCGTCGTGCGGCTGGAGCGCGACTACCGGTCGACGCCCCAGGTCGTGGCGCTGGCCAACGACGTCATCAAGTGGGCGCGCGGACGTCCCGCCGGCTCGCGGCTGAAGCTGATCGGGCAGCGGCCGGAGGGGCCGATGCCGCGGTTCCACGAGTTCGACGACGAGCCCGCCGAGGCCGACTCGGTCGCGCGGCGCATCAAGACGTTGCTCGACGAGGGGGTCGCGGCCTCCGAGATCGCGATCCTCTACCGCGTCAACGCGCAGTCCGAGGTGTACGAGCAGGCGCTCGCGTCGCACGGCATCCCGTACCTGGTGCGCGGAGGCGAACGGTTCTTCGAGCGCGCAGAGGTGCGCCAGGCCATGATCGCGTTGCGCGCGGCGGGTGATCTCGAGGGCAGCCTGCCCGAGGTCGTTCGCTCGGTGCTGGGACGCGTCGGGCTCACCGACGAACCGCCGACCGGTGGATCCGCGCGCGAACGCTGGGAGTCGCTGCTCGCTTTGGTGGAGCTCGCCGAGGAGTTCGTCGCTGCCGCGCCCGAGTCCGATCTGCCGCGGTTCTGCGTGGAGCTGGACGTGCGGGCCGAGGCGCAGCACCCGCCGACCGTCGAGGGCGTGACGCTGGCATCCCTGCACGCGTCGAAGGGCCTGGAGTGGGACGCCGTGTTCCTCGTCGGACTGGTCGAGGGCACGATGCCGATCCAGTACGCCGACGGTGACGAGGCGAAGGTCGAAGAAGAACGCCGCCTTCTGTACGTGGGCGTCACCCGCGCGCGTGAGCACCTCTGGCTGTCGTGGGCGCTGTCGCGTGCGGCTGGTGGACGTAAATACCGCCGCCGGTCGCGGTTCCTGTACAGCCTCGTGCCGGAGAATCACCCGGCTGCCCGAGTATCTGGCGCTGCTGCTCGACCTCCTCTTATGAAGAAGGAGAAGCCGACTTGCCGGGTGTGTGCCGCGACGTTGGTCGAGGCACAGGCCGTCAAGCTCGGTCGGTGCAGGTCCTGCCCGTCCGATGTGGACGAAGAGCTGCTCGAGTCGCTGCGTCAGTGGCGTGCGGGGCGAGCGCGGGAGCTGAAGGTGCCCGCGTACGTCGTCTTCACCGACGCGACGCTGATGGCGATCGCGGAGCAGCGACCCACGGATTCGGCCGGACTTGTGGCGATCTCGGGCATCGGCGCCTCCAAGCTTGATAAGTTCGGGGACGACGTGTTGGGCCTGGTCCGGGGCGGTATCGGGTACTCCGCCACCTGATCGGGACAAGTTTCGTTAAATAGGTTGCGAGCCCGTGGGACGGGGTCATAACCTGCTCATGCCGGGTCCGGAGGACCCGTCTGGGGAAGAAGAACTACTACTAGCTCGCAGAGACCTCTGAGGGAGGTGCACCGGTTGTGAACACGATCTTGATCGCCAAGTCCGCACTCGGTCTCCCCATGTCCGAGCACCTCTGCATGCCCACCTCCGCTCAGGCCGTTTGGCAGAAGTCTGCCCTGAAGTCGGTGGCACTGCTGGGTCGCGAGCGCGGCACCGGACTGTTCAACGAGCAGCCGATTGTCCGCCCGACCGCTGATGACGTTCCTAACTACACGACTGCGCTGTCCGCGCATCAAGTGAGAAGGCTCCTGCCGACCCCATAGAGGGGGTCGAAGGACCACCAGGCTCACGAAAGCCGCGGACTCGTACAGAGTCCGCGGCTTTCGTGTTTTTGCAGTACCCCACACAAGGAGAAAACCCTGATGTTGACCGCGACTGTCCCGCTCACCGGCGAGACACTTCCGGACCTCGCGGACGGGCTCGACCTGCCCTGCCGCACCCACAACCCCGACCTCTGGTTCGCTGACGCGCCTGCCGACCTCGAGAAGGCGAAGTCCTTCTGCGGGACCTGCCCGGTGCTCGCGGAGTGCCTCGCCGGCGCGCTCGCTCGTCACGAGCCGTGGGGTGTCTGGGGTGGAGAGATCTTCGAGCGCGGTGTCGTCATCGCGCGGAAGCGGCCGCGTGGCCGTCCGCGCAAGGACGCGGCAGCTGTCGTCACTGCTGACAAGACGGAGGCGGCAGCGTGAACACCGTGACCAGCAACAGCGCGATCCCCACCTACCTGAACGAGGGCCTGACTCCCATGTCTCTGAACGAAGAACTCGTGCGAATACGAATACAAGAAGCCCAGAGGTTCGCAGAAGAGCAACGCCTGGCGAACCGCCTCGCGTCAGCGCAACGTTGGCGCAGGTTGGCGCGATGGGCCGGTCGCAGAGCGGCTCGCTTCGACCTCTGACAGTCTCGAGCTGAGGCCGTCATCCACGAGAAGGTGGATGGCGGCCTCGGCCGTTCCGCCGTAGCGTTCCTTTTGTGCCGCACCACACCCACGACGGAATCGACTGGTCCGCCCGGCTACACGCGATGAGGCGCTACGGCTCGCTGCAGTCAGAAGCGCTCTCCGCTGTCGCGCGCAGACTCGTAGGGCTCCTGCCCGACTCGCCAGTCGTCATGGACGTCGGCTGCGGTGCCGGCTCCATGAGCGTGCCGCTCGTCTCGGCGCTGCGCGAACACGGCGGCGGCGTCCTCGTGCTGGTCGACGCCACGCCAGAACTCTTGGACGCAGCCTGCACCGCGGCGCGTGCCGAGGCCGACGGCGCCGTGTCGGTGAAGCCGGTGCTGGCGGACCTCGCTTCCGAAGACCCGCTGTCGTTCGCCGGCCCGGTCGAGCTCATCTGGGGCTCACGGGTGATCCATCACCTCCCTGATCAGTTGCGCGGCGTACGTCGCCTGGTTTCCGCGTTGGCTCCCGGCGGCTGGCTGGCCCTGGCCGAAGGCGGGTTGGAAACTCGCTTCCTGCCATGGGACCTCGGCGTAGGCGACCCAGGCCTCGCGGACCGCATGGCTGCCGCGCGCGCTTCGTGGTTCGGGTCGATGCGCGAGAACATGACCGGCTCCGTGCGGCTGCCCGTCGGCTGGAACGTGGCCCTGGCCGACGCGGGCCTCGGCGAGATCAGCGCCTTCAGCTTCGTCGTCGACCACCCGGCTCCCGCCAAGCACCTCGTCCGCGAATGGGCCGTGGACCGGCTGACCTGGCTGTCCGAGATCACCGGGCCTTATCTGCACCCGGCTGACCGCGACGCGCTGCGGCGACTGCTCAATCCCTCCGACTCCGAGTACGTCGGGGCTCGGGAGGACGTGTTCCTGCTGGAGACGGACACCGTCCATCTCGGACGGCGGCGATGACGGCCTGCCACAGATGCGGGCGGTTGCGTGCCTCCGTTTCTGACCTGGAGTTCCTGGCCTGGTCGTCGGAGCGGACCGGTGGGTCGATCCGGTGGTTGTGCCACGTTTGCGCGAAGACGCACGTTCGGGACATCGAGGGGAAGTTGCCGGACGAGTACTGGCGTTGACGTCGCGCGGTTGGGTCCTGGGTTCAGGGCTTGGTTAGTTGTGCGTGGATCGAGCGCTGGGTTGGTGCGCTTGGTCTGGCTGGTGTCGCGTGGTTGGGCGGCGAGATTCGCGCTGGGACTCGGGTTCGGTGGCGTGTGTGCGGATCGAGGGCTGGGGTGGTGCGCTCGGTCCGGTTAATGACGCCGCATGGTGGGCGGCGAGATTCGCGCCGGTGCTCGGCTCGGTGACCTGTGGGTGAACCGAGGGCTGGGTTGGTGTACTCGGTCGGGCTGGTGACGCGGCGAAATCGGTCGGCGAAATTTGTGCCAGGGCTCGGGTTCGGTGACGTGTGCTTGGTCTGGCTGGTGTCGCATGGTCGGGTGGCGAGATTCGCGCTGGGGCTCGGGTTCGGTGGCGTGTGCGTGGACCGAGGGCTGGGGTGGTGCGTTCGGTCCGGTTGGTGACGCCGCATGGTTGGGCGGCGAGATTCGCGCCGGAGCTCGGGCTCGGTGACTTGTGCGTGGATCAGTGCGCTGGTTGTGTCCTCGGTGCGGTTGGGTGACGTCGCGCGCACGTCGGGTCGGGCCGGGTTAAAGGCGGGGTGCGGTACCGAGCCCAGGGCGCGCACGGGCGGGTCGGCGAGGTCTCGCGGCCTCAGTTCACGCAGGCGCGACCGGTGGCACCGCGACCGGGTAGAGGTGGCGTAAGGCCTGCCTGACCAGCGCTGTTCCGCGTCGGCAACTTCGCTCCAGCTCCTCGTGCAGATCGCCCGGCGAGCACAGCCGCGCATCGGTCACCGCGTCGAGGATCTCCACGACGGCACGCGGGTTGGTCGAGCGGCGAGCCAGGTCCAGCGCCGCTCGGGCCGGCGGAGCGAGTCGCAGCCCGTTGCGCTCGACGACGGTCGGCAGACGGTTTGTGCGTTCCAGCAGAATCCACGGATGGGATCGGCGCATGTTCTTTCCCGCCAGCACGTGAATGTGCCTAGGGAGCGGGAGTTGAGCGCCTTGGCGGGACAGCGCATCCGCACCTGTGATGACGGAATCCGGGCCGACGAAGAACAGCACGGCTCGCAGCCGATCCAGCCGGGTCGGCGGGGAAGGCTTCTGCAGAACAACGCCCGGAAGCACCTGTTGCCAGGGGCCGGAGGCCAGGCAGTGGCGCAGGACGTCGCGCAGTGGGAGGCCGGATTTGAGCAGGTCAGCGGAGAGGAAGATGGGTGCCATGTGGTTCATCGTGGACCACGGCGACACCGTCAAATCGGGCTGGAAGCCAACCTGTGGATAACTCAGCGAACGTTCACTCGGACGAGTTAGTCGTCGAATCCCGGCTGCCAGCGCGCGACGATTTCGCGTGCGTTCACGTGGGCGTCGAGCTGACAGAGAATGCCGGTCGCGCCCAATGTCACGCGGTGAATCAAGAGGTACTGCGGCGGCAGGTTCAGGGAGCGGCCCGTTTGTGAGTCCGGGCTGCGGAGGTCGCCCACGCGTTCGGCCTGGGACTGCAACCAGCGGCGGGTGAAGTGGAACGACTCGGTGCGCAGCGGTTCGACGAACGGGGCCAGGTAACCGAGGACGTCGTCGCCGTGCAGGGACATGCCCTCGCGGATGAAGTTCTCGGTGCGCAGCAGTTCGACCAGGTCCGCGGAGCGGCCGTCCAGTGCGAGCCGGGTCATCAGGCCGAGGGTCTTGGGCAGGCCGTCGGGGAGGCGGGCCACGGCGCCGAAGTCGATCACGCGCAGGCGGCCGTCGTCGCCCAGCATGAAGTTGCCGGGGTGCGGGTCGGCGTGCAGCAGGCCGGAGCGCGACGGGGCCGAGAAGTGGAACTCGGCGAGCAGCTGGCCGGCCTGGTCGCGTTCCTCGACCGAGCCGGAGCGGATGATCGTCGACAACGGCGTACCGGAAGTCCACTCGGTGACCATCACCTTGGGCGACGAGGCCACGACGCGCGGGACCAGCACGTGCGGGTCGTCCTCGAAGGCCTTCGCGAAGGCGCGCTGGTTGGCGGCCTCGTCGCGGTAGTCGAGCTCCTCCAGGTACCGGTCGCGCAGCTCCTCCAGCAGCGGGCGCACGTCGGTGCCGGGCATGATCGCCTGCAGCAACCTCGAAAAACGCAGCAGCTGCTTCAGGTCGGCGCGCAGGGCCTCGTCGGCGCCGGGGTACTGGACCTTCACCGCCACGTCGCGGCCGTCGTGCCACACCGCGCGGTGCACCTGGCCGATGGACGCCGAGGCGGCCGGGTCGTCGTCGAACGACTGGAAGCGCTTCGCCCAGGACGCACCGAGCTGTTCGGCGAGCACGCGGTGGGTGGTGCGGGCCGGCATGGGCGGGGCCGCGGTCTGCAGCTTGGTCAGCGCCTCGCGGTACGGGGCCGCGAGCTCGTCGGGCACCGCCGCCTCGAAGACGCTCAGCGCCTGGCCGAACTTCATCGCGCCGCCCTTGAGCTGACCGAGCACCGCGAAGACCTGTTCCGCCGTCTTGGCCGTCACCTCGGCGTTGACCTCGTCGGCCGCGCGTCCGGTCAGTCGCTTCCCCCAGCCGCCCACCACCCGGCCTGCCACCCCGAGCGGGAGGCTCGCCAGCTTGGCGGTGCGCTGCACGGCCTTGCGCGGAATCTCGGTCACTCGGCCATGTTATGTGCGGAGCACTGACAGTCAGGGTGCGGATACCAGCTTCGCCTCTCAGCAACACCTGCCACCAGGTCGAGCTCGAGAGTGGCGTTGAGCACTGGCGGCGGGGGCAGGTCGCGGCCCTTGAGGTAGATCAACGACTCCAGGACCTGCACCACGGCCAGCGCTGCCGTGCCCGACGCGAACAGCACGTCCGTCGATGCCGGTTTGCCCGCCAGCTGCGTCGCGATGACGGGCCACGCCGGATCTTGGTCGGCTCGGTGCAGGTCGGCGCAGTTCAGACAAGAAGTGCGGCCGGGCAGGACCAACGGCCCGACGATGCCCACGCCCTCACGTACGCGCACGGCCAGATGCGGCGTTCGGGACGCCATGAGCACGTTAACGAGGTTCGGATCGGGGACGAGCGTGGCCGCTAGCACTGCTAGCTCCGCGTTGTGCGCTAGTCGCACGCTTGATTCAGCTAGAAGCGAAGTAATTGAGAGTGCAAGGTGTCCGGCACCGTGCACGGCGACCGTCGCGCCCTTCGCGGGGGAGCCGGTGTCGAGCAGACCGGCCTCTTCGAGCGAGGCGAGAACGTCCGTCAGCTGGTCCGGGTTCTCCCCGCGTTCTTTCAGTCTTTCACCCAGTTCAGCGACGGTGTGGCGGCCGTCGAGGATGAGCAGCTCGTCGATGAGCGCCTCGGGCAGCGAGTCGATCACCACGGCGTGCTTCGGGTCGGTGCCGACCTGCACGACGCCTGGTCCGCGGCGCACCACGGCCAGTCCTCTTCGCACGCGAGGTCTTGTGTCCACATGAGAAAGACTGGCAGGGGGCGTGGCCCCCTGCCAGCGGAAACGTCAGACCTTGGCCTTGCCGAGGATCCGCGTCATCTTCGTACCGCAGACAGGGCAGGTGCCCTTCGCCATGCGCCGGCCGTTCGTCTCCTCGACCTTGCCTTCGAAGTCGCGCTTCTCGCGGCACTTGACGCAGTAGCCGTTGTAGGTCTCGGCCACAGCCCCTCCCTTGCAGTTGTGAGTGCGGACACACTCGGGGACCTTGGCGCGACGGTACCTGGGCGAGGCGGCGAATCCGCGCAGGTTCATCCGCGCGTGTCCAGCCGCCGTTCGGTGGAACTTCACCCGCCGGGTGCGCGCCTGCGGCCGGTTGGGGGCCGAAAATTGTCGGTGCCGACGTTTACGGTGACTGCATGGCCGAACCGCGGGTGGAGGTGCGGCGGAGCCCCCGGCGCCGCCGCATGGTCAGCGCGTACCGGGAGGGCGACACCGTCGTCGTCCTTCTGCCGGCACGGATGACCAAGGGGGAAGAGAAGCACTGGGTGGCGGAGATGTTGAGCCGCCTCCAGCGCAGCGAGACGCGCAGGAAATCTCCTGCGCGAACGTCGGACGAGGCGCTCATGGCGCGCTGTGCCGAGCTGTCGGTGCGGTACCTGGACGCGCTCGCCGACCCCGTCAGCGTGCGTTGGGTGCCGCCCATGCGCACGCGTTGGGCGTCCTGCACGCCGACCGAGGGCACCATCAGGGTGTCCGAGCGTCTGCGTGACGTGCCGCCGTGGGTGCTCGACTACGTGCTGGTGCACGAGCTCGCGCACCTGCTCGTGCCAGGGCACGGCAAGGACTTCTGGGAGTGGGTCCACCGCTACCCGAAGACCGATCGGGCCATGGGTTACCTGGAAGGTCTCTCGGCCGCCGCAGGCTGGGGCATCACGGAGGACTAGAACGAACTCGAAAAACGCCCGGCGAGGGTGTGCTCGCCGGGCGTTTCGCTCAAAGGGTGGGGTGTGTTCGCGGAGAGCGCACGCCACTTCTCGCTCAAGTGTCTTCTGGGCGAGCCCAGACCCCAGGGCGTGTTCAGGAGCTGATCAGCTCTCGTCGGGCTTGCCCTCTTCCGGCTTGCCCTCCGTCTCGCGCATCGTGCGCTCGAGCTCGGCGATCGGGTCCTCCAGCGCCTTGCGCGTGTTGGCCAGCCGCTCCGCGAACTCCAGCGGGTCGTCCAGGTCCTCCGCGGTCGGGATGAGCTCGGCGTGGTCCCACACGCTGTCGCGCACCTCGACGCCGTGCTGGTCGCCGACGAGCTTCCACAGCGCCGACGCGGCCCGCAGGCGGCGCGGGCGCAGCTCGAGGCCGACCAGCGTCGCGAAGGTCTGCTCGGCCGGGCCACCGGACGCACGGCGGCGGCGCAGCGTCTCGCGCAGGGCTGCAGCACCGGGCAGGCGGTCGGACACGGCCGCGTCGACCACCACGTCCACCCAGCCCTCGACCAGGGCCAGGAGGGTCTCCAGGCGGGTCAGCGCGGCCTGCTGCTCCGGCGTGGTCTGCGGTTCGAGCAGGCCGGAGCCCATGGCCTCCTCGATGGAGGCGGGGTTCGACGGGTCGATCTGGCCGGCGAGCTGTTCGAGGGCAGAGGTGTCGACCTTGATGCCCTTGGCGAACTCCTCGACGGTGTCGAGCAGCCGCTGCCGCAGCCACGGCACGTGCGTGAACAGGCGCTGGTGAGCGGCCTCGCGCGCGGCGAGGAACACCATCACCTCGGAGGCGGGGCGCTCCAGGCCCTCGGTGAACTTCTCGATGTTCGCGGGCAGCAGCGCCGCCGTGCCCTCGGGGCCGAGCGGCAGGCCGACGTCGGTCGAGGTGAGGACTTCGGAGCCGAGCTGCGCCAGGGCGTTGCCGAGCTGCGAGCCGAACGCCATGCCGCCCATCTGCCCCAGCATCGACAGCAGCGGTCCGGCCGCCTGCTTCGCCTCGGCGGGCATCGCCTCGACCCACGCGCCGGACATGCGCTGGGCGACCGGGTCGCACAGGCGCTGCCAGGTGGGGATGGTGCGCTCGATCCAGTCGCGCGCGGTCCAGGCCTGCGTCGTGCGGGTGCCTGCGGGCAGCGAGGTGACCGGGTCCAGCCACATCTCGGCCAGGTGCACGGCGTCGGTGACGGCGCTCGACTGGTCGGGGGCGAACCCGATGGTGGTCGTCGACGACGACAACTGCTGGAACGCGATCTGCTTGGCGAGGTCGTAGTTGACCGGCCCGCTCGACGTCCCTGCGCTGCTCAGCATCGCGCCCAGCTGGCTCAACATGTTGCCCAGCTGGCTGAAGTCGAACGGGTTGTCTCCCGGCTTCCCGCCCTTGTCGTCGGGGTCTTGCGGGCCGAACCCGAACGGCACGTCACTCATGCCTCTACCGTACGCGGATCCACATGGTCGTACGCTGTTCAGCCGTGAGTGAAACCGTCACGACCGCACCCCCGCCCGCGCCCCCGCCGAGGGAGCGCGGACTGACCCGCCGGACGTGGACGCTGATCGTCAGCTTCCTCGTGGTGGCGGCACTCGGACTGCTCGGCGGTTTCGCCAGAGTCCCGTACGTCGCGCTGGGCCCCGGCCCGACCTACGACGTGCTAGGCAAGGTCAAGGACGCCGACGTGGTTTCGGTGGACGGGCAGAACACCTTCCCCACCAACGGAACCCTGCGCATGACGACGGTTTCGCTCACCGACGACGTGTCGCTCTTCGGCGCCCTCGGCCTGTGGCTGTCCGGCCGCTACGCCCTGGCACCGCGCGAGGAGTTCTTCAAGCCCGGCGAGTCGGAAGAGGAGGTGCAGAAGAACAACGAGCTCGCGTTCAGCGAGTCGCAGACCTCCGCGGAGGTCGCCGCACTGCACTACCTCGGCTATCCGGGCAAGGTCATCGCGAACCAGGTGACGAAGGGCAGCCCCGCGGACAACGTCATCCCGCTCGGCGCCCGCATCATCTCGGTCAACGGCAAGCAGGTGCAGAGCGCCGCCGACGTCAGCGCCGCCCTGGAGAACACCAAGCCAGGTGACCGCATCGAGGTGGCCTTCGAGAAGGACGGCACCTCCAAGTCGACCCAGCTCACCCTCGGCACCCGCGAGGACGGCCGCCCGGCGGGCTTCATCGGCATCTCCCCGGTCGACCGCGCCGACGTGCCGTTCAAAATCAAGATCAGCCTGTCGGACGTCGGCGGCCCGTCCGCCGGTCTGATCTTCGCGCTGGCGATCGTCGACAAGCTGACGCCGGGCGAGCTCAACGGCGGCAAGGCCATCGCGGGCACCGGCGAGATCACCGGCGACGGCACGGTCAAGCCGATCGGCGGCATCGCGTTCAAGATGGTCGCGGCGAAGGAAGCGGGCGCGACGGCGTTCCTCGTGCCGGCGGCCAACTGCACGGACGCGAAGCAGCAGGCCCCAGACGGCCTCAAGCTGATCAAGGTCGAGAACCTGAAGGACGCGGTGTCGTCGCTGGAGTCCCTGAACAAGGGGCAGGACACGCCGAGCTGCTGACCCGGCTGTCCGCTACCCGCGAACACGCGACACCACAACCCCGGCGCAGACACGTGCCGGGGTTGTGTCAGCCTGGAGGCGTGACGACTAGGGCCGCAGCGTGGCGAGCAGGGCGTCGGTGAGGTTGGGCGCGAGCTCCGGGTGCTCGACGACCTCCTCCGGCACCTCGACCGTTCCGCGCAGCCGCAGCACGCAGGAGACCGAACCGTCGCGCAGCACCGCCGCCACCAGGCGGGCCTCGCGGCGGGCCGGGTGCTCTGCGGCGAACCTGCGGGCCGCCTCGTCGTCCAGTTCGCCGTGGTGGAGCTCGGTTTCCGCCTCCGGGGGGAGGACCACGATCTCCTGGGCCAGTGCGCAGCCGGTCACGGCCGGCGGCCACTCGATGCCCGCCAGCGCCTCACCCAGGTCGCCGTCCAGGGGGTCCTGGGCGATCGGGGTCAGCGGAGACGACTCGGCGTCTAGCTGGCCGGCCAGCTCCGGTTGCTGGGCGATCAGGTCTGAGGTGGCCACGAGGGCGAAGAGCTGCGGAGGCTGCTCCCAGCCGCCTGCCCCTACGAACTGCTCCACCTCGCGGGCGACCGTCGGGAGGATGACCGCTGGCGTTTCACTCGCTGACACGCGTGTCATCGTAAGACTGCGGGCTAAACGGGAACCCAGGGCGTCGTCCGTAGAGTTGGACTAAACGTACGTATTGAAATTCCGCGATCCAGGAGCGTGCCTCGTGGCCACACGGCCTCCAGTCGGACTGCCGAAACTGTCCCGACGCAGCCGAATCCTGCTCATCGTCGGTGTTGTGCTCCTGTTCGGTCTCATCACGGGATCGCGGCTGCTCGACACCTACGTGAACTGGCTGTGGTTCGGCGAGGTGAATTTCCGCGACGTCTACAGCACAGTGCTGCTCACCCGGCTGGGGCTGTTCGTGGCCGCCGGGGTCGTGGTCGGCGGCATCGTCGGGCTCAACCTGTACCTCGCGTACCGGGCTCGGCCGGTGTTCGTGCCGGTGTCCGGGCCTGATGACCCGGTGGCCCGCTACCGCACGGTCGTGATGCGGCGGATGCGGTTGTTCTCCATCGGCATCCCCGTGTTCGTCGGGTTGATCGCCGGTGCGTCGGCGCAGGCGGACTGGCAGCCGTTCCAGCTCTTCCTCAACGCCCAGCCGTTCGGCGTGACGGACCCGCAGTTCGGGCACGACATCGGCTTCTACGCGTTCCAGCTGCCGTTCTACGAGTGGGTGCTGTCGTGGTTGTTCATCACGGTGGCGGTGTCGTTCATCGGCGCGGTGATCGCCCACTACCTCTTCGGCGGCATCCGGCTGGCCGGTCGCGGCGGTCAGCTCTCCGGGCCCGCGCGGCTGCACCTGGCGCTCGTAGCCGGCACGTTCGTGCTGCTGAAGGCCGTCGCGTACTTCTTCGACCGGTACGAGCTGCTGCTGCACGAGAACGAGAAGTTCGTCGGCGCGAGCTACACCGACCTCAACGCGGTGATGCCGGCCAAGCTGATCCTGCTGTGCATCGCGGTGTTCTGCGCGGTCGCGTTCTTCGCCGGCGCGTTCATGCGCAACGTGCAGCTGCCCGCCATCGCGACCGTCCTGCTGGTGCTGTCGAGCGTGCTCGTCGGTGCGGCCTGGCCCGCGGTGCTGGAGCAGTTCTCGGTCAAGCCGAACGCCATCCAGAAGGAAGCCGAGTCGATCACCCGCAACATCGCGGCGACACGGCAGGCGTTCGGGTTGACCGACGACAAGGTCACGACGAAGCCCTACGAGGGCAAGCAGACCGTCACCAACGACCAGATCAAGACCAACGACGCGGCCACCCTGGGCAACATCCGCCTGCTCGACCCGGCCGTGCTGTCGCGGACCTTCACGCAGTTCACCCAGCTGCGGCCGTTCTACGGGTTCCCGACCAAGCTCGACGTCGACCGGTACACAGTGGACGGAAAGCTGAGCGACTACATCGTCGCGGCCCGCGAGCTGAAGCTCGACAGCCTGCCGCAGGGCCAGCGCGACTGGATCAACCAGCACCTCATCTACACGCACGGCAACGGCTTCGTCTACGCCGAGGCGAACAGGGTGAACGCGACCGCCGACCAGACCAACGGCGGGTACCCGGACTTCAAGACCGGTGAGGTCGCGCCGGACGGCACGGTCCGCAACGCCGAGAAGGGCATCAAGGTCGACCAGCCGCGCACCTACTACGGCGAGCTGTTCGGTCCCAACGACTACTCGATCGTCGGCGGCCGGCCGGCGGGTTCGGCCGCGGAGTACGACACGGACGCCAAGTCCTACACGTACACCGGTTCCGGTGGTGTCCCGATCGGCGGCCTGCTCGACAAGCTGGCGTTCGCGGCCTACTACGGCGAACGGAACATCCTCTTCAACCAGTCGATCGCGGACGACTCGAAGATCCTGTTCAAGCGCACGCCGCGCGAACGCGTGCAGGCCGTCGCACCGTGGCTCACCGTGGACAGCGACCCGTACCCGGCCGTCGTGAACGGCCGCATCACGTGGATCGTCGACGGCTACACCACGCTCGACAACTACCCGTACGCGCAGCGCACCCCGCTGAGTGACGCGACGAACGACTCGCTCACCGCGGACGGCGTGGTCGTCTCGCAGGTCAACAAGCCCGTCAACTACATCCGCAACTCGGTCAAGGCCACTGTGGACGCCTACGACGGCACCGTGAGCCTGTACGCGATCGACGAGAAGGACCCGGTCCTCAAGGCGTGGCAGGGCGTCTTCCCCGGCACGGTGAAGCCGTCCAGCGACATCTCCGCCGAGCTGCGCCAGCACTTCCGCTACCCGGAGGACCTGTTCAAGGTTCAGCGGCAGATCCTGTCGAAGTACCACGTCCAGTCCCCGTCGGACTTCTACTCCGGTGTCTCCTACTGGGCGGCGCCGCAGGACCCGACGATCGACAACGTGACCACGGCGCAGGCCCAGCAGGATGCGGCGAGCAAGCGCAAGGACGCCCAGCCGCCGTTCTACGTCCTCGCCGGTGACCCGAACGACTCGAGCAAGGTCCGCTTCCAGCTGACCAGCCCGCTCGTCCGGGAGAACCGGGAGTTCATGGCGGCCTACGTGTCAGTGGGGTCCGACCCGGACAACTACGGCAAGATCAACGTGCTGCAGCTCAACACCGACGCCAAGGGTCCGCAGCAGATCCAGACGCAGTTCCTCACGTCGGACAACGTCAGCCGCGAGCTCAACCTGCTGGCGCAGCAGAAGACGACAGTCGTCTACGGCAACCTGCTCACACTCCCGGTGGGCGGCGCGTTGCTCTACGTCGAACCCGTCTACATCGAGCGCGCGTCCAACAACACCTCGTTCCCGCAGCTGTCCAAGGTGCTCGTCTGGTACGGCGACCGGGTCGGGTACGCGTCCACGCTGGGCGAGGCGTTGGAACAGGTGCTGAGCGGAACGGGTTCGGTCGTGCCTCCGCCGAGCAACAACAACGGCAACGGCCAGACCTCGACGCCCACGACCCCGCCGCCGACCAACGGGTCGTTGACCCCTGACCTGCAGAAGGCGATCAACGACATCGACGCGGCGCTGGCCGACATCAAGAGGGCTCAGTCGAGCAACAACTTCACCGAGATCGGCCAGGCGTACCAGAAGCTGGACGACGCGATGAAGCGGTTCAAGCAGTACAACACCGGTGCTGCGGCGCCGCCGGCGACGAGCCAGTCGTCGGTGACTCCCAGCCCCACTCCGTCGGGCTGACCACCCGATTTGCATTTAGTGCTCCGCCCCGCGTAAGGTTCTATTCATACCGACGCGGGGTGGAGCAGCTCGGTAGCTCGCTGGGCTCATAACCCAGAGGTCGCAGGTTCAAATCCTGTCCCCGCTACAAAGTTGGGGAAGCCCTGTTCGCGGAAAACGCGAACAGGGCTTTTTCGCATTTGCATTGGGGGCGGAGCCCCCCAAACCCCACCCTGGGGGCAAGCCCCCAGACCCCGCGCTCGGCTCGCCATCGGCGTCGCGAGCGATCATCTCGGATACCAGGCGGGCTTGCGTGGCCCCTCACCTGCGGAAATCGCGGTTGGAGGGGGGTGGTAAAAAGTGGTTTCCAGAGGGTGTATAGTTCTACTTACAACAGCAAGACAAGCTAGAAGCGGCGCGGGGTGGAGCAGCTCGGTAGCTCGCTGGGCTCATAACCCAGAGGTCGCAGGTTCAAATCCTGTCCCCGCTACTAGACAGAAGGCCGGAGCCTACAGGCTCCGGCCTTCTGCTTATTCCCGATCAACGCGAACTTCGCGGCTGGTGTGTTTCAGGTCATGTTCTCCGCCCAGTACTGGGCGCACAGCATGCTGGAGCAGATGCGTCCCTCGCCGTTGACCGTGCGGTGCTTGCGGATCTGCTTGCCGCACACCATGCACTCGTCCTTGCCGGCCTGCGCCGGGATGCCTCCGGTCATCCACGCCACCGTGTGCGCCGCGACCTTCTTGTGATCCAGCCACTTGATGTTCATCGTCCCCGACCTCCGTGGGTCTCGCTCGGCCTGCCTGGCAATGATCATTTTCCCGGTTGTGCAGGCGTGGGAAAGAGCTGTGCGCGGACATCACCAGGTCGTGCGACGGAGGCTCACGTCCGTCCCATACGGGTGGCTCCGGCCGGTGAGAGTCGTACCGCCGATCGAGTGAGATCGGGTGGCTTTCGTTTCTGCGAAAGGCTTTTTCCATCCGGGATGGACACGGACGGTCAAGCGGCCAAACGCGTGAGGTGTGAAAACTGCCGCTTACTCAGCGAGACTTTTCGTTGCTCCGCATGGCCCATCAGACTAGCCCGGTGATCAGCCACTGTGGACAGAACGGCTGACCATTGTGGACAGCTTCCCCCAGACGTGGGAACGTTGTCGTTGTGTCAGACCTGAATGCGACCGCAGCCGCCCTGCTCGGGCTGCTGCACGACGGACCCAAGACCGGTGGCCAGTTGGTGGCGGAGGCCGGAGACCGCTTCGGCGCGTTCTTCAGCGTGACCCGCAGCCAGGTGTACCGCGAGCTGCCCGCGCTGGCCGATCAGGGCCTGCTGCGCCTCGGCAAGCAAGGACCGCGGTCAAGCCAGCAGTACGTGCTCACCGCGGCGGGCAAGAAGGCCTTCAAGAACTGGCTGCTGTCCGAGCCCGGCCCGGACCACCTGCGCAGCCCGCTCATCCTGCGCCTGGTGCACGCCGGCTCGCTGACCGCGAAGCAGCGCGAATCCCTGATCACGACCGCGCGTTCGACGTACGGTCAGGAGCAGGAGAGCGCGAAGAGCGCGGCCAAGACGGCGGAGGACCCCTACGCGAAGGCGGTGGCCGAGTTCGGCCTGGCCCATGCGAAGGCCGTTCTCAAGCTGCTCGACGCCATTCCCACGGCCTAGAAGAGCACGCCAGCGAGCACCGGTCGCGAACTGCGACCGGTGCTGGCGTAATCTTTTTGCGTGAACCCGGACGTCGAAGCAGACATCAAGGACCTCTCCGCCACCCTTTCCAGCATCGAGGCGGTGATGGACCTCGATGGCCTGCGCGCCGCGGTCGCGGACCTGGAGGAGCAGGCCGCGCGCCCTGACCTCTGGGACGACCAGGAGAAGGCGCAGAAGGTCACCAGCCAGCTCTCCCACAAGCAGGGCGAGCTGCGTCGCGTCACCGGCCTGCGGGAACGCCTCGACGACCTCCCCCTGCTCTACGAGCTCGCGGAAGAGGCCGAGGACGCGGACGCCCAGGCCGACGCCGACAACGACCGGGCGAAGCTGCGCGAGGAGATCGCGTCGCTCGAGGTCCGCACGCTGCTGTCCGGCGAGTACGACGAGCGCAACGCGCTGGTCACCATCCGCGCCGAGGCCGGTGGCGTCGACGCCGCGGACTTCGCCGAGATGCTGCTGCGCATGTACTCGCGCTGGGCCGAGCGGCACAACTACGGCGTCGAGGTCTTCGACACCTCCTACGCGGAAGAGGCGGGCATCAAGTCCGCGACGTTCCGCGTCACCGCGCCCTACGCCTACGGCACGCTGAGCGTCGAGCAGGGCACGCACCGTCTCGTGCGCATCTCGCCGTTCGACAACCAGGGCCGCCGCCAGACGTCGTTCGCCGGCGTCGAGGTCGTGCCCGTCGTCGAGCAGACCGACCACGTCGAGATCGACGAGAAGGACCTGCGCGTCGACGTCTACCGCTCGTCCGGCCCCGGTGGCCAGGGCGTCAACACGACCGACTCGGCGGTGCGCCTCACGCACATCCCGACCGGCATCGTGGTGTCCTGCCAGAACGAACGTTCGCAGCTGCAGAACAAGGCCACGGCCATGAACGTCCTGCAGGCCAAGCTGCTCGAGCGCCGCAGGCAGGAGGAGCAGGCCAAGATGGACGCGCTGAAGGACTCCGGCTCCAGCTGGGGCAACCAGATGCGCTCCTACGTGCTGCACCCGTACCAGATGGTCAAGGACCTCCGGACCGAGCACGAGGTCGGCAACCCGTCCGCCGTGCTGGACGGGGAGATCGACGACTTCCTGGAGGCCGGCATCCGGTGGCGCAAGCAGTCCCAGGCGTAGCGCGGCTGCACTCGGGGAGAGGTGTGCCGGCCGACTGCGCCGGCCATTCCTCGTGCCGCGTGTCTTCCGGGGACACCCCACGACCCCGGGTTTGATCTGAGGCGAAGAGCACGTTCGGCCGTCTGATGGTCCGAACGTGCTCTTTTCGTCAGCCGACTGTGCCGCTCTGACCACGCCGTGTGGATGGTTTGCGCCGCCTTTCCGGGGTCTGAAGTTAACCGGAACGGGGGCTTTACCCCGGCCATGGGTAGACTCGCGCCTCGTGATTCGTCTCGAACACGTTTCCAAGGTCTACAAGACCTCCACGCGTCCTGCGCTCGACGACGTGTCCGTCGAGATGGAGAAGGGCGAGTTCGTCTTCCTGATCGGGCCGTCGGGCTCCGGCAAGTCGACGTTCCTGCGCCTGCTGCTGCGCGAAGAGGTGCCGACCAGGGGACGCGTCTACGTGTCCAACTTCGACGTCGCCAAGATGTCGCGGCGCAGGGTCCCCCGCCTGCGTCAGTCCATCGGCTGCGTGTTCCAGGACTTCCGTCTTCTGCCCACGAAGACGGTGGCGGAGAACGTCGCCTTCGCGCTCGAGGTCATCGGCAAGCCCCGCAACACCATCGTCAAGGTGGTGCCGGAGGTGCTGCAGCTGGTGGGCCTCGACGGCAAGGAGGACCGGTTCCCGACCGAGCTGTCCGGTGGTGAGCAGCAGCGCGTCGCGATCGCTCGTGCGTTCGTGAACCGGCCGCTGGTGCTGATCGCCGACGAGCCGACCGGAAACCTGGACCCCGACACGAGCCAGGACATCATGTTGCTGCTGGAGCGGATCAACCGCACCGGCACGACCGTCATCATGGCCACCCACGACCACGGCATCGTCGACTCGATGCGCCGCCGCGTCGTGGAGCTGTCGTACGGCAAGGTCGTCCGTGATGACGCGCGCGGCGTTTACGGCGTTGGCCGCTAAGCGCTCCTAACCCCCGACCCCCAAGGAACCCCGCCCCCGATGCGTACCAGCTTCGTGTTCAGCGAGGTCGTCACCGGACTTCGCCGGAACGTCACGATGACGATCGCGATGATCCTCACGACCGCCATCTCGCTCGGGCTGCTCGGCGGTGGCCTGCTCGTCGTCCGCATGGTCGACAAGATGCAGGCCAACTACGCGGGCAAGCTCGAGGTCTCCGTGCTGCTGACCAACGACGTCAGCGCCAACGACAAGGACTGCACCCAGCAGCCCTGCGCGGGTCTGCGTTCCCAGCTCGACCAGACCTCCGGCGTCAAGACCGTGGTGTTCCAGAACCGCGACGAGGGTTTCGAGCGCTTCAAGCGGATCTTCGAGGCGCAGCCCGAGCTGCTCAAGCTCGCGCGCCCCGAGGCGATCCCGGCGACGTTCCGCGTCAGCCTGGAGGACTCGGACCGCACCGACGTCATCAAGCAGGCCTTCGAGGGCAAGCCGGGCGTCAAGGGCGTCGACGACCAGGGCAAGTTCCTCGAGCGGTTCTTCGAGGGCCTCAACGGCCTGCGCGACGTCGCCCTGATCCTCGCGCTCATCCAGGCGTTCGCCGCACTGCTGCTGATCTCGAACACCATCCAGGTGTCGGCGTTCACCCGCCGCGTCGAGGTCGGCATCATGCGCCTGGTCGGTGCGACCCGGTGGTACACGCAGCTGCCGTTCCTCATCGAGGCGGTCGTCGCGGGCATCATCGGCGCGGTCTCCGCGGTCGCCGGCCTGGTGCTGTTCAAGGCGTTCTTCCTCGACCGGATCACCAGGAACCTCACCGAGTCGGGCATCATCCCGCCGATCGGGTACCTGGACATCCTGCTCGTGTCGCCGTGGCTGTTCCTCGTCGCGATCGTCATCTCGGCCACGACGGGCTACGTCACACTGCGTCTCTACGTGCGGCTTTAACGATTGGCGTGACCACGTAAAGTTGTCGCCATGGTCAAGGAACGCGGGCAGAAGGTCATCGCGTCGAACCGCAAGGCTCGGCACGACTGGGCCATTCTGGACACCTACGAGGCGGGCATTCAGCTCGTCGGCACCGAGGTGAAGAGCCTGCGCATGGGACGGGCGTCCCTCGTGGACGCCTTCGCCCAGGTCGACGACGGCGAGATCTGGTTGCACGCGCTGCACATCCCGGAGTACGTCGCGGGGACGTGGACGAACCACGACGTCCGGCGCAAGCGGAAGCTCTTGCTGCACAAGGCGGAGATCGAGCGGTTGATCGGCAAGACCAAGGAGTCCGGTCTGTCGCTCATCCCGCTGCAGATGTACTTCAAGGACGGCTACGTCAAGGTCGAGATCGCCCTCGCGAAGGGCAAGAAGGCCTACGACAAGCGTCAGGACATCGCGAAGCGCGACGCCAACCGCGAGATCGCCAAGGCGCACGGACGGGCGTTGAAGGGCCGTTACTGATGGCGTTGGTGGACGTCCACGTCCACTTCATGCCGCAGAACGTCCTGGACAAGGTCTGGGCGTACTTCGACCGCGTGCGCGAATCCGGTGTCGACTGGTTCATCCAGTACCGCACTGACGAGAACGCCCGGCTCACCGCACTGCGGGAGCTGGGCGTTTCGGCGTTCGCACCGCTCGTCTACCCGCACCGGCCCGGCATGGCGGAGTGGCTGAACGAGTGGGCAGCCGACTTCGCGGTCCGTGTCCCGGAGGCCGTGCCGACCGGCACCTTCTACGCGGAACCGGGTGCCGAGGCGTACGTGCGCAAGGCGCTGGAGGCCGGTGCGCGGTGTTTCAAGTCGCACGTCCAGGTCGGTGGCTACGACCCGCGTGACGAGCTGCTGGACGGCGTGTGGGGGCAGCTCGCGGAGGCCCGTGTGCCGGTCGTCGTGCACTGCGGCGACGGGCCGATCCCTGGCGAGTTCACCGGTCTCGGCGTTTTCGCCGGGGTGCTGCAGAAGCACCCGACGTTGACCGCGGTGATCGCGCACGCGGGGATGCCCGACTACTCAGGCGCGTTGGACCTGGTGGAGCGGTATTCGAACGTGCACGTCGACACCACGATGGTCGGGGTTCCGTTCACCGAGCAGATGGTGGCGCTGCCCGCCGGCTGGACGTCCAGGATCGCCGGCCTCGCGGACCGGGTCGTGCTGGGCACCGACTTCCCGAACATCCCGTACCCCTACGAGGTGCAGCTCGACGCCATCCGCTCGTGGGATCTCGGCGCCGCCGCCGAGCAGGCGATCCTGCACGACAACGGCGCTCGTCTGCTTCAGCTGTCGAGGTAAGCCAGCACGGCCCGCACCCGGCGGTGCTCGGAGTTCGACGGCTCCAGGCCGAGCTTGGCGAAGATGTTGCCGACGTGCTTCTCCACGGCGCCGTCGGACACCACGAGCGTGGCGGCGATGGCGGTGTTGGACAGTCCCTGCGCCATCAGCCCGAGCACCTCGCGTTCGCGGGGCGTCAACGAGTCGACGGGGCTCTTCTTGCTGCGCACCATGAGCTGCGTGATCACCTCGTGGTCGATGCTCGTGCCGCCGTCGGCGACCCTCCGCACCGCGTCGACGAACTCCTTCACGTCCGCGACCCGCTCCTTGAGCAGATAGCCGACCCCGCTGGCGCCGCCCGCGAGGAGCTCCACGGCGTAGCGCTCCTCGACGTACTGCGAGAGCACCAGCACCGGCAGCCCCGGATAGCGGCGGCGGCACTCGATGGCGGCCCGCAGTCCCTCGTCGGTGAACGTCGGTGGCATCCGCACGTCCACGACGCACAGGTCCGGCTTGTGCTCGGTCACGGCGTCGAGCAGCCCGTCGCCGTTCTCCACGGCCGCGACGGTTTCGATGCCCTCGTCGGCGAGCAACCGCTGCACGCCCTCCCTCAGCAGCACCGAGTCCTCGGCGATCACCACGCGCACGGCAACTCCGCTCGAATAACGGTCGGCCCACCAGTGGGGCTGACGACGACAACCACACCGTCGATCGTGGCAGCGCGGTCGGCCAGCCCGGCGAGCCCGCCGCCCGGCTTCAGCTCGGCGCCGCCCTGACCGTTGTCGGTGACCTCGACCAGCACGCCCGTCTCGACCCGGTTGACCTTCACGGTCGCCCTGGTGGCGTTGGAGTGCTTGGTGATGTTCGTGAGCGCCTCGCCGACGGTGAAGTACGCGGCGCTCTCCACTGCTGTCGGCGGCCGCGGGTCAACGTCGACGTTCAGCTCGACCTCGATCGGCACGCGTGCGGCCAACGCACTCAGTGCCGCGTCCAGGCCCCTGTCGCCGAGCACGGACGGGTAGATGCCCCGCGCCAGGTCGCGCAGCTCCCGGATGGCTTCCTTCGCGTCCGCGTGCGCCTCGGCGATGAGCAGCGCGGCGCCTTCCGGATCCGTGTCCATTTTGGACTTCGCCCGGCCCAGCCCCATGGCCACCGCGACAAGTCGCTGCTGCGCGCCGTCGTGCAGGTCGCGTTCGATCCGCCGGCGCTCGGCCTCGGCCGCCTCGACCCCGCGGGCGCGACTGGACTGCAGGCGCTCCGCCTCGATCGCGAGCTCGTCGGCACGCGTCGGCCCGAGCATGGCGCGGGCGAACCTGCCGTGCAGCGCGCCCATCCACTTCGTGCCCATGACCGCGAACGGGATCAGCGCCAGCCCGATCACCGCGACCGGCAGCGCCGAGTAGAAGGAGTTGATCGTCCAGAACTCGCCCACGATGACCGCGAACGGTGCGTCGTCGATCCAGAACGGCACGGCCACGAGCGCCGCCACGACCGACCACATGGCGATGAACGACGCGAACTCCAACGCGCCCAGCGGCACGAGCAGCGCCAGGTAGCCGAGGTCACGCCAGGTGGCGGGGTCGGTGAACTGGTGCTTCCACTTCTGCAGCGGCGTGCCGTCGATCTTCGGGCGGTACGGCCTGGGGATGTCCGTGCGCAACGCCACGCGCACCCACGCCCGCTCCAGCGACGCGCCCACACGCCCGGTGTTCATCGCGAGCCACAGGATCGGGAAGCCGATCCAGAGGATGGAGGTCGCGAGCCCGACCACGGTGAGAACGAAGGTGAGGGTGAACCAGAAGATGCCGGTCACCAGGTGGGTCAGCAGGTAGAACCCGGCTGCGAGCGCGTTCGGTTTCCTCATGCCGTCCATCGTGTCGTTCTCGCTGGTCAGGGACCATCTGGCTAGCTATGCGGTCCGGGGTGGGGACAGCCCTACCTGCCTCGGGAAGAACTCGGTGGCCGCCATCGTTATGCTATGCGTACCACTACAAGGGGGTGAACGGTTTCGACTGTGGACGTTGATTCAGGGGAAGCGTGCCGGTGCAGGCGAGAGACCACCGCAAGCGTCATCGCAAACCAATAAGCGCCGAGTCTAACGACAAGCGCGCGTTCGCTCTCGCCGCCTGAGGCGAGTAGCAACGCTGTCGGCCTAGGAGTGCCTTCGGCCTAGTTTCCGGCATCAGCTAGAGGGCTTACCAGCAGCTCCGGCCACGGGAGTTGTTCGGGACAATCACAGTGGCTGGGCCCGTCACACCAGCTCGTCCGCGTGACTGGTGGGGTCAAGCAAAGGCATAGCGGACTGCGCACGGAGAAGCCCTGATGAGCCGCCATAGGACCCGGGTTCGATTCCCGGCACCTCCACTCGGGTGAACTGTGCTCAGTGGCCCCCTCGGGGGCCACTTTTGCCAGCTCGTTCCGGGTGTTCATCTGGGGGGCGACCCCCAGACCCCCGCGGGTTCGGGCGCGGGGCGCCCTCACTAGTGGGTTTGGACGGCGAGTGCTCTGCGGAGCGCTCGCCGTTTTCGTTGGAGGCGGACGTTGTGAGTCTTGGGGGACTTGATGCGGGCTGTGCGTACGGCGGAGTTGCTGGTTGTGGACGTGCCCGAGGTTGTGGCCGGGCCGGGGGAGGTGCTGGTCAGGACGGTTGCGTCCAGCATCAACCCGGTCGACGACAAGACCAGGCAGGGCATCTTCGGTGAGGTCGCAGAACTCGGCTGGGATCTTGCCGGGGTCGTCGTCGAAGGTGCGGGGGAGTTCACACCCGGCGACCGGGTGGTGGCGATGTCCAACCAGCTCGCCAGTGGTCGCGGGACCTGGGCGGAGCTGGTGACACTGCCTGCGGACCTGGTCGCGCCGGCGCCGAAGGCGTGCAGTTTTGTGGAGGCGGCGACCTTGCCGTTGGCCGGGCTGACCGCGCTGCAGACGTTGGAGTGGCTCCAGCTCGAAGCGGGACAACGGCTCCTCGTCGCGGGCGCCGCCGGGGCGGTCGGTGACCTGGCGACGCAGCTGGCGAGGGCACGGGGCGTGCAGGTCGACACGTTGACGAGGGAAAACCAGGACATTGGGCGTGAGTACGACGCCGTGTTCGACACGTACGGCGCGTTCGTCGTCGACTCCGTGCGCAATGGCGGCAGGTACGCCTCGATCGCGTCGCAAGCCGGGCCGGTGCCGGAGAGGGCCGGTGTGCGGACCACGAACATCGAGGTTCGCGAGGACGGCGAGGGGCTGCGGGAGTTGGTGAAGCTCGTCGACGACGGCGTGCTGCAGGTGCGGGTCGACTCGACGTTTGCGGTTCGGGACGTTCAGGCCGCTCACGAGAGGTTTCGGCGCGGCGGCCTGAACGGCAAGGTCACGCTGCTGTTTTGAGGTGCTCGGCCAGTGCCCCCAGGAAGTCGCGGGCGTCGAACATCGCGCCTGCGGAGGCGACGCCGGTGACGTTGAAACGGCTCGTGAGCAGGCGTTCCACCGCCTCGACGGCCAGGGGCGCGCTCACGGCGTAGATGTCGCGGCCGGTGACGGTCAGACGGCGTTCTTCGCTGCCTCGGCGCACGCGGACGTCCACCTCGAACGTTTCCGGCTCCGCGCGTTCGGCGGCTTCGCTCAGGCCTTGAGCGGCCGTGGCCGACATGTAGGAGGTCACCGACGGGATCTGCAGGTGGCTGGGGATCGTGACGATGTCCGCCATCGAGAACTCGCCGATGACCTCACGCGGACCGCTCGGGAACTCCCACTCCGACGAAGGCAAAGCGTCGGAGTGGTACTGCAGCGCGCCGTCGCGGAACCGGACGCGCTGGCCACCACGGCGCTCGCGGGAGACCGTGCCGGCGGTGAGCGTGCCCGCCGTGGGCTGCCAGCCGGACAGGCCGTACGCGATGTGGGCCGAATCGGCCGAGGTCCAGTCGTCCATCGCGGCGGTGACCAGCAGGTCGGCCAGGCCGCCGAAGAACGCCATCGCGGGCACCACCGGGATCGAGGCGCCGCGGGCGAAGGTGTCGGCGTTCGCCTCGATCTCCGCGGCCACGTCGACGTACGGGATGCCGGCGCGTTCTGCGGCGGCGATCAGCGGCAGCGCGGTGACCGCGAACGGGCCGGCGGTGTTGATCACCGCGGCGGCGGCGGCGAGTGCCCGGTCCAGTGCGGCCGGGTCGTCCGCCGTTGCCTGGGCGCGGCCGAACGGCAGCCCTGAGAAGCCGCGCTTTTCCAGCTCTGCCAAGACGAATCGGCCCGTGGTTCCCGAAGCTCCGTACACCGCGATCTGGTATCCCATGTGGACCATCAAAGCCGCGAACCCGAAAACGAACTAGTGTCTGGAACGACACGATGCGTACAGTTTCGGACATGCTCGCCTTCGTCGTGACCGACGGGATGCTCCACTTCGAGCTGACCGCGACCTACGAGATCTTCACCGCCCCGCAACTCGACTACGAGGTCAAGGTCTGCGGTGAGAGGCCGGTGCGAGTCGGCCGGTTCACGCTGGAGCCGGATCTGGCCCTGGACCAGCTCGAACGCGCTGACACCGTCATCGTTCCGGCCATCGCGGACGTGGACCAGCCGATCGACGAGGAACTCGTACAAGCCGTCAAAGCAGCTCACAAGAGAGGCGCGCGGATCGTGTCGTTGTGCACGGGCGCGTTCGTGCTGGCGGAAGCCGGGCTGCTCGACGGGCTGAGGGCGACCACGCACTGGGCGCACACCGACGTGCTGGCCGAGCGGTATCCGAAAATTCAGGTCGACCCGGACGTGCTGTACGTCGACAACGGCCAGGTGCTGACGAGCGCCGGCAAGGCGGCGGCGATCGACCTGAGCCTGCACCTCATTCGCAGCGACCACGGCACCGCGACCGCCAACACCGCGGCGCGCCGGCTCGTCGTGCCGCCGCATCGGGACGGCGGGCAGGCGCAGTTCGTGCTCGCGCCCGTGCCGTCCGAGGAAGGTCATCCGCTGACCGAGCTGTTCGCCTGGGCGAGCAAGCGGCTCGACCAGCCGTTGACGGTCGAAGACCTGGCGCGCCAGGCGAACCTGAGCTCGCGTCACCTCGCCCGGCTGTTCAAAGCCGTGACGGGCACCACGCCGCTGCAGTGGCTGCACACCCAACGGATCAGGCGGGCTCAGGAACTGCTGGAGATGACCGACGACAGCGTGGATTTGATCGCCGAGGCGTCCGGCATGGGCACCGCCACGACGTTGCGCCGGCACTTCCACCGAACGGTCGGTGTGCCACCGGACACATACCGCCGCACGTTCCGCCCGGTTGGTGGCCGCCAATAACTGACTCACCGGTTAGGTTGGCCCGATGAGCAACGAACAGCGCATCGGGGCGCGGGTGTTGCGGCGCAAGCCGATCGACCAGCTGACTCACCCTGGCAGCGAGATGAAACGCACCCTGGGCGTCGGCCACCTCACGATGATCAGCATCGGTGCCACGCTCGGCACCGGCATCTTCGTCGTGCTGGGCGAGGCGGTGCCGCTCGCCGGTCCCGCCATCGTGGTGTCGTTCGTGCTCGCCGGCATCACCGCGTTGTTCTCCGCGCTGTCGTACGCCGAGCTCGCCGGCCTCATCCCCGCGTCCGGCTCGTCGTACTCCTACACCTACGCCACGCTCGGCGAGATCGTCGCGTGGGTGTGCGGCTGGTGTCTCGTGCTGGAGTACGGGGTCTCGGTCGCGGCGGTCGCGGTCGGGTGGGGGCAGTACGTCAACGAGCTGCTGCACCTGGTCACCGGCTTGCGGATTCCGGACGTGCTGAGCCAGCCGCCGGGTGCGGGTGGGATCGTCAACATCCCGGCCGTGCTGGTCGTGGTCATCTCGATGCTGGTGTTGCTGGGCGGTGCCAGGGGCAGTGCGCGCACGAACACGATCCTGGTGTGGGTGAAGGTCGGCGCGTTGCTGATGTTCTGCGCGGTTGCGTTCACCGCGTTCAAGGCGGGCAACCTGGCGCCGTTGTTCCCGTTGGGCCTTGCGGGCATGAGCGCCGGTGCGGCCACGTTGTTCTTCTCCTACATCGGCTTCGACGCCGCGTCGACCGCCGGCGAGGAGGCCAAGAACCCGCAGCGCGACCTGCCGCGCGCGATCATCCTGTCGCTGGTGGTGATCACCGCGCTGTACTGCGCGGTCGCGCTGGCCGCGGTGGGTGCGATGCCGTGGCAGTCGTTCGCGGGCACGGAAGCCGCGCTGAGCCGGGTGCTCACCGACAACGTCAGCGGCTCGATCTGGCCGATCCTGCTGTCGATCGGCGCGGTCGTGGCCACCACGTCCGTCGTGCTGACCGTCCTCTACGGACAGACGCGCATCCTGTACGCCATGTCGCGCGACGGGCTGGTGCCGTCGATCTTCGCGAAGCTCAGCCCGAAGACCGGTGTGCCGTTCGTGAACACGATCGTCGTCGGCCTGTTCATCGCGGTGCTCGCCGCGCTGGTGCCGTTGGGGTCGCTGGCCGACGCGACCAGCATCGGCACGCTCTTCGCGTTCGCGCTGGTCAACATCGCGGTGATCATCCTGCGGCGCACCGAACCCGACCGCCGGCGCAGCTTCCGGGTGCCGTTCTCGCCGGTCACGCCGTTGCTGGGGCTGGCGTTCTGCGTCTACATGATGTTCAGCCTCGGACTCGACACGTGGATCGCGTTCCTCGCCTGGATGGTGCTCGGGTTCGTCGTCTACTTCGGTTACAGCGTCCGGAAGGCCCGCCTTGCGGTTCCAAGTGATCTCTGACGTTCCCGGCATCGCCCGCGTCGCCGAGTACTACGCCGAGGTCTGGGAGACGACCGTGGACGTGCTGTCCACGGAGACGTTGCACTGCATCCGGCACGCGGGCGGCGCGACCATCGGGGCGTACGACGGCGACGAGCTGGTCGGTGCCACGACCGGCCTGTTCTGCCCGGACGGCTCGGTGTACTCGATGATCGCGGCGGCGCGGCCCGGCGTGGGACATCCGTTGAAGCTCGCGCAGAAGAACTGGGCGGTCGGCCTCGGTGCCAAGTCGATGCGCTGGACCTACGACCCGCTGGTGTCGCGCAACGCCCGGTTCAACCTGGTCAAGCTCGGCGCGGTGGTCACCGAGTACACGGTGGACTTCTACGGGCCGATGCGCGACGGCGTGAACGATGGCGATGAGAGCGATCGGCTGACCGTGCAGTGGGACCTCACACAGGCTCGCGAACCGCACGAGTCGGTGCCCGCGGGTGACGTCACCCGGACCGCGCCGGACGGGGAACCGTTGGCGCGCACCGACGGCGAGCGGATCTGGTGCCGGGTGCCGCGCGACATCGTGCAGGTGCGCAAGGAGTCCGCTGCGGTCGCGAAGCAGTGGCGAGAGGCCGTGCGGGGTGTGTTCGTCGACGCGTTCGAGCAGGGTTACGTGGCGACGTCGATGTCCCGTGAGGGCTGGTACGAGTTGGAGCACAAGTGAAGATCGAACGCGTAGAGCTGTTGCACGTCGCCATTCCGCTGGTGCAGTCGTTCCGCACGTCGTTCGGGACGATGACGACGAAGGACACGTTCCTGCTGCGGGTCGTGACGGACGTGGCGGAGGGCTGGTCGGAGTTCGCGGCCGACCCGGACCCGCAGTACTGCTCGGAGTTCGTCGCCGCCGCGGAGCTCGTGCTGGCCGACCACCTGGTGCCGCGGGTGACGCCGGAGGTCACCGCCGCCGAGGTGCGGCCGAGGACGCACGCGATCAAGGGGCACCGGCTCGCCAAGGCCGCGCTGGAGACCGCGGTCCTGGACGCCGAGCTGCGGTCGTACGGGATGCCCATCGGGACGTTCCTGGGCGCCACGGCCGAGCGCGTGCCGTCCGGGATCTCGGTCGGGATCAAGGACTCGATCCCGCAGTTGCTGCACGACGTCGAGCAGCACCTCGCCGACGGCTACGTCCGGATCAAGCTCAAGATCGAGCCGGGTTGGGACGTCGAACCGGTGCGGGCGGTGCGGGACCGCTTCGGCGACATCCCGCTGCAGGTGGACGCCAACACCGCGTACACGCTGGCCGACGCCGACCAGCTGCGCAAGCTCGACGAGTTCGAGCTGCTGCTGATCGAACAGCCGCTCGAGGAGGACGACCTGCGCGGGCACGCGTTGCTCGCCCAGCGGGTCCGCACGCCGATCTGCCTCGACGAGTCGATCGAGTCGGCCAGGGACGCGGCGACGGCCATCGCGATGGACGCGTGCCGGGTGATCAACATCAAGCCCGCCCGCGTCGGCGGCTACCTGGAGGCGCGCCGGATCCACGACGTCGCCGTCGCGCACGGGATTCCGGTGTGGTGCGGGGGAATGCTCGAGACCGGGATCGGCCGCGGGCCGAACCTGGCGCTCGCGGCGCTGCCCGGTTTCGTGCTGCCCGGCGACACCTCGGCGTCGCGGCGGTGGTTCGCGGAGGACATCACCGAGCCGTTCGAGCTCGACAACGGCTCCATCGCCGTGCCGACCGGGCCCGGCATCGGGGTCGAGCCGATCCCGGAGACGCTCAAGCGCTTCACGACCGCGACCCGCGTTCTCTACACCAACGACTGAAGCTCGCGCGCGAGGTTGATCCGCGCGGCGGCGTCCCACCGCTGCCGCGCGGGTTCGGTCACGAACAGGTCCTCGCGGTCGAGCAGGGTCTTCAGCACCCCGGCCCGGCCGGCCCGCCAGAGTTCGTCGTCGTAGCGCGCGTACTCCTGGCGCACGGCCTGGCTGTAGCGGTCGTAGTGCGCCGGTTCCGCGCCGAGGATGGCGAGGTCGGCGTCGAGCAGCACGTGCGCGAGCGGGTCGTCGGACGAGTGCTTGATCGTGGCCAGCACCAACGACTCCACCCGTGCGATGTGCTCTTCGTCCAGCCCGGCCAGGCGTTCCCGCGCCCAGGCGGCCGATGCGCGTTCGTCGTCGCCGGGGTTGCCGTCGTAGATCACGTCGTGCGCGCAGGCGGCCAACGTGAGAATCGCGCGTTCCTCCGGTGTGAAGGCGAACTCGTCGGCGAGTGCCCACGAGTCGCGGACGACGGACGCCACGTGGAAGGTGTTGTGATAGGTGCGGTGGGGCTCGGCGTAGCGCTCGACGAGATCACCCGCGTCCGGAGCGCCGCCCAGTGTGCGGACCGCGTCGTCCCAGATCCGTCTCACCGTGTCTCATTCATCGGGCCAGCTCCTCCTCGACGACGTCCGCGGCGAACGCGCTGCCGCCCGCCCGGTGAATCATCCGCTGCATGTCCTTGACCCGCGCGGAGATCGCGGAATCCGACATCAGCTGACTGACCAACGAGCGCACACCCTCCTCGGTCACGGTGTCGAGCAGGACGCCGAGCCCGAGCTCCTCGACGCGCTGGCCGTTGAGGCGCTGGTCGGTCATGCGCGGCACGACGATCATGGGAACGCCGTGGTGCAGCGCCTCCATCACGCCGGCCAGGCCGCCGTGCGTGATGAAAACGCCGGCGTGCTGGAGAACGGCGAGCTGGGGGACGTTGTCGTGCACCTCGACGTTCGGTGCCGGCTTTTTGACTTTGCCCGTTGTGACAAGGTGCCAGGGCATTCCGCGGGCCGCGTCGGCGCACGTTTGCGCGTCGATCGTCGCGAGCACCACGGGTTTGTCACCCGGCGGCGTCCACGTGCCCTGGAACTCGCGGTCGGTCAGGCACGGGCCGGTGAAGGCGAACCGCTCGTCGAACGTGTCGCCCTCCGGCTGGAACTCCCTGGCGAACAGGGCGATCCTGCGCCGCGCACCCGCGACGAACTCCGGCAGCGAGCAGCCGACGAACCCCTGCACCCTGGTGAAGAACCGGATGGCCTCGACGTCGAACGTCCGCGCGGGCACGACGGCCGCGCCGAGCGACCAGTGCGAGTTGCTGGTCAACAGGCTATCCAGCAGCAGGTTCGGCACGTCGAGCCGGCGTGCGATCACCCCGCCGGCCCAGGCCGCGATGTCCCACAGCACGAGGTCCGGCGGGTCCTGCCGAAACGCGTCCTCGACCTGCGGCAACGTCGACTCGGCCTCGGTGAGCGCGAGCTGCGCCGCCTCGTAGAGCGACTCCGGCAGCCGGGCGGGAAGCGTTGTCCGGTACCGGATCGCGGTCGCGCCGCAGTCGGTCACGGCCGCGGTGAACGGGGCGGGCACCGGGCAGGTCACCCGGTGGCCGCGGCGCACGAGCTCAGCGATCAGCCCGAGCGCCGGCAGGACGTGTCCGCGCTCGGGCATGAGGAAGATCGCGATGTGCGCCATAGCTGAGATTAACGTTGTTCGATTCCTAATGGTTCAAGCCGGCGGCAACGAATGGACTCAAGTTCCCTTGCTGTACGGCCGTTCGGGCCAGTGGTGCTTGGGGTACCTGCCCTTCAGCTCACTGCGCACGCGCAGGTACCCGTTGCGCCAGAAGGACCGGAGATCGCTGGTCACGGCGGTGGGACGGCCCGCGGGGGAGAGCAGGTGCACCACCACCGGAACTCCGGCGATCTGCGGCGTGTCGGCCCACTTCATGGCGTCCTGGATGCGGACGTAGAGGGCCGGCTGGTCCTGGGTGTAGTCGACCTTGCCCTGGCCGATGCGTTCCGGAGCGAGCTTGTCGAACTCCGCTGCCTCTGGCCACGGCAGCAGGTTTCGCAGCAGTGTCGTTGTGTCGATCTTGGCCAGGTCGGAGCGCTTCTTGGCTTTGCCGAGGTCGATTGATCGGATCAGGTTCTCGTCGTCGACGCTCGGCCAGTCGCGGGTCCGGTGCAGGAACGCCATGCGTTCGCGCAAGCGTTTGGCAGCGTCGGTCCACTTGAGCAGACCGAGGCCTTCGGCTTCCAGGCCCATCCGGAGTGCCTGCTGCGACTTGGCGAGGTCGTTGAGCGGGCGTTCGTCGAGCGTGATCGCGCCGAGCTTGCGGACGCTGTTCGCGATGACGTCGCCGTTCCAGCGGATGTCGTCTTCGGTGTGCACGAGGGCCGCGGCGGCGGTGACGGCGAGCTCTTCGTCGGCAGGGGCGGCGAGGCGGATGCGGCCGTGCTTGCTGCCCGGCTCGCGGTCGGCGATCGCGACCGCCAGCCACTTGGCCTGCGAGTCGGTGTGCTCGACGGCCGTGCCGTTGGCCATCAGGTAGACGTTGCTGTTCTTGGACCGGCGTTTCGCCAGCCGTTCCGGATAGGCGAGCGCGACGACGAGCGCCGCGTCGCCGTTGCCGTCCGGGTTGCTGCCGAGCTTCTCCAGCTTCTTGGCTTCCTTGCGCCACTTGCCTGGCGACTTCAGCGCGGTCGCGAGGTCGTTGGTGGCGGGGTGTGAGCTGTCGTCGAGCAGTGCCACGACTTCGGCTGCCGTGCGGTTGCCTGCTCGTTCGCTGCCGTCGATGAGGGCGCGGCCGAGCCTGGGGTGCAGGCCGACGTTCGCGATGCGGTCGCGGCGGTCCTCGTCGAGCGCGCCGATGGCGTTGAGGGTTTCCCTGGCGGCTTTGAGCGCGCCCTCCGGCGGGGCGTCCCACCAGTTCAGGCCGCTGCCGTCCGGGGTGCCCCAGACCGCGAGCTCGAGGGCGAGCCTGGTCAGGTCGGCCGTTCTGATCTCGGGTTCCGGGTAGCGGGGGAGCGTCGAGTGCTCGTGTTCCGGCCAGCAGCGGTAGACGCGGCCGGGGGCTTCGCGGCCGGCTCGTCCGGCGCGTTGCTCCGCCACGGCCTGGGAGACGCGGATCGTCGTGAGACCGGCGAGTCCTCTTCTGTGGTCCACGCGCGGTACTCGGGCCAGGCCTGCGTCGACGACCGCGCGGACGCCCGGCACGGTCAGGCTGGACTCGGCGATGCTGGTGGCGAGCACGACGCGTTGGTGCTGACCGGGTTTGAGGGCCGCGTCCTGGGTCTGGGCGTTCAGCTGGCCGTGCAGGATCACGGTTTCCGCGTTGAGGAGGCTCGCGGTGCGGTTGATCTCCTTGACGCCGGGCAGGAACGCGAGCACGTCGCCGTCCACTTCGGACAACGCCCTGTTGATCGCCCTGGCGACGGTGTTCTCGATGTGCTCGTTGCGCACGGGTGGGACGTAGGTGATCTCCGTCGGGTACATGCGCGACTCGGTGTGCAGGACCGGGGCGTTGAGCAGGTCGGAGAGTCGTTGTGCGGCAACGGTTGCACTAGTTGCGAGGAGTTTGAGGTCCGGGCGCAGGCCTGCTTTGGCGTCCAGCAGGAGCGTGAGCAGCAGGTCGGCGTCGAGGTGGCGTTCGTGGCACTCGTCGAGCAGCACCGTGCCGACGCCCTTCAGCTCCTGGTCGTGCTGGAGCCTGCGCACCAGGAGGCCGCTGGTCACGACCTCGATGCGGGTGTGCCTGCTCGTCTTGCGGTCGCCGCGGACCGAGTAGCCGACCGTGTGGCCCACGGGTTCGCCGAGGAGGCTCGCCATGCGTGCGGCGGCTGCTCTGGCGGCGATCCTGCGTGGCTCGGCGACGACGACTGTGCCGTTGAGTTTGCCGTTGAGGGCCAGCGGGACGAGGGTCGTCTTGCCGGTGCCCGGCGGGGCGACGAGCACGGCTGATCCGTGGTCGTCGAGGGTCTTGAGAAGTTCCGGGAGAACGGACTTCACCGGGAGATCGGGCAGGTGCACACCGTTGAGTGTGTCAGGGTGGAGATATGGGGATGCTTGGCGTGCTATCTGGGGCCGTGTCGGTGTTGCGATCCGCACGGACCGTGACGCAGTGGCAGCACGTGGCTGACTTGTCTGCTTCGTCGAAGACGGCTTCCGTGCTGGCTGTCGTGCCTGCGCGGAACGAGGAAGCGACCTTGCCGTCGTTGCTGTCCGGGTTGGTCGGTCAGCCCGGTGTTCGTGTCGTGGTGGTGGACGACAGTTCTGCGGACGCGACTGCTCTTGTCGCCCGTTCCGGTGGAGCCGAGGTGATCGAGTCGTCCGGTCCCGATTTTGGGTGGGCCGGGAAGACGCACGCGATGCACCTGGGGGTGCATGCCGCTCAGGACGAGGAGTGGCTGCTGTTCATGGACGCGGACGTGACCTGCACGCCCGACCTGGCGGGGTGACGCGGTTCGTCGACGCTTCGGCGCTGCTGACCACCTCGGGACTGGATTCGTTTGGTGATACGTGGCGGTCGTTGCGCAAGAGCATCCAACCGTCGATGCGGGAGATGTTCGGGCCGTGGGGGCGCGTGTTGTTGGTGGTCGCGGGGCTGCTGCATCTCGCGTACGGGCTGATTCCGGTGCTGCGGTGGCGGTCGCCGTGGTCGTGGCTGGCGTGGTTCGCGCAGGCCGTTTCGCATCGCGAGTTCGTGCGCCGAGTCGGGCAGCCGGAGATCTCGGCTGTGCTGGCGCCGCTGTCGTGGGCGACGATCGGGGTGTTCCTGCTGGACTGCGCGCTGCGTCCAGGTGCCTCGTGGAAGGGCCGTCGAGTTGGTTGACCCGTTGCGCGATCCGGACGACCCGGAGTTGCTGGACCCGTACCAGGCGCGTGACCTGGCCATTCTGGTCGAGGGCGCGCGGCTCGCGTCCGGGGCGGTGCGGTACGGCAAGGTCGGGCGGGTCGGCTGTGCGGCGGTGGTGATCAACCGCGAGAACCCGCTGCCGTCCGGGAACTTCGGCTGTGCGCTGGACGGGTCGTCGGTCGAGGTCGCGTCGACGTTGCTGCAGCTCGAGCAGACGTTCGCGGACGTCGGGCGGGCCGAGGCCGTGGTGTACGCGTCGCCGACGACCGTGGACGAGATCGAGGGGATCGCCGACGACTCCGGCTGGTACGCGGTCGAGGAGCTGTTGACCGTGGTTCATCGCGAGTCTGCTGTTGTGTCGGAGGGTGTCCGGCGGGCCGGCGATCTTGATTTGGAGGGCATCGTCGACCTGCTGTCCGACGAGTTGGTCGGCAACCGGGCGCGGTTGGCTCGGTGGCTCGGGCATCGACTGGACGATCCGCGTTGTTTGTTGATGGTGGTGGACGACGGCGACCGGATCGGCGGATTCGTGTCGGGGTTCGCCGAGCGCGGTGTGGGATTGGTCGAGCAGTGCGTCGTACGTCCGGCGCGGCGTCGTCGGGGCGTTGGGCGGTCGTTGGTGGTGTCTGCTGCTGCGGCCCTGCGATCTGCCGGGGCGATGTTGGTCGCTTCGCAGGTGGACGAGGGTCCGGGGGAGCGGTTCGCCGAGGCGTGCGGGTTCTCTGCCGCATATCCGGTGACGGCATATGTACGCAGAGTTGATGAGCTACTCGACTGAGTTATTTAGTTGCCGCGTGACATATCCTTAGCAGGGCTAAGGGAGGCTTCGGGGTGCGCGAGCGGTTACCGGTCGAGGTTTGGGTTCTGGTCGCGGCGAGCTTCATCATCGCCATCGGGTTCGGGATCGTGGCGCCGGTGCTGCCGGTGTACGCGGCGTCGTTCGGTGTCGGCCACACCGCTGTCGCGGCTCTGATCAGCACCTTTGCGTTCGTGCGGCTGGCGTTCGCGCCGATGAGCGGCAAGCTCGTCAACAAGTTCGGCGAGCCGCACGTCTACATCGTCGGCATCCTCATCGTGGCCGCCGGCACCGCGATGTCCGGCTTCTCGTCGAGCTACCCCGAGATGCTGGGGTGGCGCGCGTTGGCCGGCATCGGGTCGACGATGTTCACGGTGGCCGCGCTGGGCCTGTTGATCCGCATCACCCCGGCGCCGATGCGCGGGCGGGCGTCCGGGATGTGGGCGGCGGGCTTCCTCGTCGGCAACGTGTGCGGACCGATCGTCGGTGCCGGCCTCGTGCCGTTCGGCGTGTGGGTGCCGTTCGTGTCGTACGGCGTGCTGCTGTGCATCGCGGCGTTCGTGGTCTGGTTCTTCCTGCGTCGCTCGACTCTCGCTGCGTTGGACAGGACCAACACCGACGTGCCGATGACGGTTCGTGAGGCCTTTCGGCACCGTGCCTACCGGGCTGCGCTGGCGTCCGGGTTCGCGAACGGCTGGGCCGTGTTCGGCGTGCGGATCTCGTTGGTGCCGGTGTTCGTCATCGAGGCGTTGAACCACAGCGCGGCCGTGGCGGGCATCTCGATGTCGGTGTTCGCGGCCGGCAACGCGGCGTTGCTGTTCCTGTCCGGCAAGATCGCAGACACCCGCGGCCGCAAGCCCGTCGCCGTGGCCGGCCTGATCGTGAGCGGTCTCGCGACGATCTGGATGGGCTTCACCGGTGACATGTGGACGTTCATGGCCGCGTCGCTGGTCGCGGGCATGGGCGCCGGTCTGCTGAACCCGCCGCAGAACGCCGTCGTGGCCGACGTGATCGGGGCCAAGGGCAAGGGTGGCCCGGTGCTCGCGGGTTTCCAGATGGTGACCGACCTGGGCGCGATCATCGGCCCGATGTGCGCGGGCCTGCTGGCCGACTCGTTCGGCTTCGAAGCCTCGTTCGCGATCACCGGCGCCTCGCTGTTGCTGGCCGTCGGCTTCTGGTTCGTCGCCCCCGAGACCCTGCCCACACATGAGGAAGAGCACACTGCTTCTTCTGTTGCGCCGGAGTGCGGCTGTCTCGACGAGAGCGCCGAGATCCCGACCGGCGAGCGCGTGGGCGGCAAGCCGCGCCACCCGGAAGCGTGATCGTCCGCTCAGCTTTCTTTTAGTTTGTGTCGCTACCCTCGTCGCCGTGGGTGGTGCAGAGCGCAGTGCGCGGAAGAAGAAGCAGGCCGCGCGTGCGGTGGCCCAGGCTCGTACGTCGTCGGGTTCCGATCGAACGAAGGTGCTCGCCGGTATCGCCGTCGTAGCGGTTTTGGCCGTCGCGGTCATCGGCTACGTCGTGTTCCAGCAGATGAAGCCTTCGTCGTCCGGCAACGAGGCGATTCCGCTGGCCCCGGCCGACCACACGATCTCGGCGCCCGCGGTCCGCGACGGCAACACCGTGCTGGTGGGCAAGGACACCGCCTCGGTGACCGTGGACGTGTACGAGGACTTCCTGTGCCCGATCTGCGGCACGTTCGAGAAGACCTACGGTGCTTCGATCAAGCAGGCCGTGGACGACGGCAAGGTCAAGGTCCGCTACCACATCCTGCCGATGCTGAACAGCAAGTCGGACCCGCCGGGCTACTCGACCGACTCGGCCAACGCGGCCCTGTGCGTCGCCGACGACGGCAAGTTCAACGCCTTCCACGCGGCGCTGTTCGCCAAGCAGCCGGAAGAAGGCGACGCGGGCTACACCAAGGACCAGCTCATCAAGCTGGGCAAGGACGTCGGCGTCACGTCGTCGACTTTCGAGTCCTGCGTGCAGAACCAGACCTACAAGACGCAGCTGGACGAGCTGATGTCCAAGACCAGCAACGACCCGGTGGTGCGCGACCCCGAAACGGGCCGTTTCCGCGGCACGCCCAGCGTCGCCTCCGGTGGCAAGCTCGTCGACCTGGACAACAAGAACTGGCTCTCCGACCTGACTAAGTGAGTCCGTCGATCGGCGCCTGGCCCTGAGTCCATCGGGCCAGGCGCTGTGCTTTTCCTTGTTCCGTGCGCGGCAGCTTTCCGGGCTCCAGGACGTGGACCTGGCACGTGATGCCGAGTCGTTCCTTGAGCTTGTTGGTCAGCGTGTCCTTGATGTCCTGTGTGGACTCAACGGCCACGTGCAGCTGTGCGGTGGAGGCCCGGCGGTCTTCGACGATCAGGTAGTGCGGGCTCGCGAGCTCCAGCACGACCGCCTCGATCTCCGTCGGGAACACGTTCACCCCGCGGATGACGAGCATGTCGTCCTTGCGGCCCTTGAGCTTGCTCATCCGTGTGAGCGTCCGCCGGCCTGCTGGTCCGTGCAGGCTCGCCACGTCGCCCGTGCGGTACCTCAACAGCGGCATACCCGTCTTGGTGAGCGTGGTGAAGATCAGCTCTTGGTCTTCGGTCTCCGGGTAGAAGTGGTCCTCGGCGATGTTGAGAAGCCCTTCCGAGTCAAGGGATTCACACGCCACACCGGGACCGATCACTTCGGACAGTCCGTAGATGTCCAATGCCTTGATCTGAAGCCGCTGCTGGATCTCCTCGCGCATCTCCTCGGTCCACGGCTCGGCGCCGAAGATGCCGACCTCGATGCTGTTCTCTCCGAGGTCTTCCGCAAGCCGCAGCGCATACGACGGCGTGCAGCACAGGACGTCCGGCTTCAGGTCCTCGATGAGCCTGATCTGCCGCTCGGTCATACCACCGGACATGGGAACGACCGTGGCCTTCAACCTCAGCCCGCCGTGGTGCACCCCGAGCCCACCCGTGAAAAGCCCGTAGCCGTAAGCGTTGTGGATGACCGACCGCTCCGTGGCCCCAGCACCCTTGAGCGCCCTGGCCATGACCTCGGCCCAGATCTCGACGTCGTTGGCGGTGTACGGAACGAGCGTCGGCCGGCCACCGGTCCCCGAACTCCCGTGCACGCACACGACGTCTTCCTGTGGGGCGATCTGCAGCCCGAACGGGTAGTGGTCCCACAGGTCCTGCTTGCTGATCGTCGGCAACAAGTGGATCTCGTCGAGCGTGACATCTGTGCCGCGCGTCACTCCAACTTCCCTGAGCCTCTCGCCCTGGAAGTTGTCGGTGCTGAGCAGCCTGTCGACAAGGCCCCGCAGCCGCTGTTCCTGCAGCTCGCGACGGGCCTCGGGGTCCATGCACTCGATCTTGGGGTCGAACGGCGCTCCGGCGGTCATTACCCGGTCCTACCAGCCCGAATGCGGTTTGGATACCCCCGATTTTTATCTCCTGGACCTCTTGATGTACGGTATTGCCACACGAGAACGACAGGGAAACCTGCCGGGAACGTGGACCTTCAAGGGGCTGTGGCGCAGCTGGTAGCGCATCACACTGGCAGTGTGAGGGTCAGGGGTTCGAGTCCCCTCAGCTCCACAAGTTGTAGAACCCGTCTGATCTAGCGGTTACCGCAGTTCAGGCGGGTTCTTTGCTGTTCACGGGTGAGCACCTCTTGATCGTTTTGTGCTGCTCTGGTGGAGAGGTTCTGGAGCAGTTTTCTCCAGGAAGATCGGTTTCTGGGGCGGTGGCCTGCGTAGATGTGGTGTCCCTCTTGCTAACGGGGTGAGGGTCGCCGTGTTGGTTATGCGGCAACGGGGCCGGAGAGTCGCCGTGTGGCCGGTTCTGGCGCTATGGGGTGTGCTTTGACGGCTGCTTTGGCTCTGTGCCAGCGCCGTTGCAGGTTGTTGAGGAGTCGTTGTTCGACTTCGGGTGCGACGTGGGAGTAGACCTCGGTGACACGGTTGGGTAGATGGTGTCCGAGGCGTCGTGCTTGGGCGATCTCGGGTGCGCCATCGGCGATGAGCCAGGTCTTGTGGCTGTGCCGTAGCCCGTGGAATGTCAGGCCGGGTCGGACAGGCACGGTGCGGATTCCCTTATGAGGCCGGTCTTCGTTGCCGTTGACGGCTGGTTTGAGGATCCGTTGGGTGAAGGTGCTGCGCCACAACCAGTTTCCGCCGTCCGCGGTGAACACGAACTCGTTGTCGTGCTGTTTGAGGTAGTCGCGCAACAGCTTGATCAGGAAGGGTGGCAGCGTGATGACGCGGGCTGAGGATGTGGTCTTGGGGTTGCCAAGCCATTGTTTGTGGGCGCTCTCGTGCAGGGCGCCGACGCGTGGGTCGATGACGAGGATGCCGCGGTTGAGGTCGAGGTTGTCGCGGTGTAGTCCGTGAGCTCGCCCCAGCGGCACCCGGTCCAGGCGGCGGTGATGATCAGCAGTTTGGCGGTGTCGCCGCCGAGTGCTTGGGCTTGGTCGGCGATGCGGAGTACTTCGTCTGGTGTGGCCCAGACGCGTTCGCGTTGGATGCGGTGGCTGCGTCGTCCGCGGTGGCTGCGTCGTCCGCGGCGTCTGCGTCGGTGGACGGGGTTGGCTGGGATGAGGCCTTCGTCGGCGGCGTCGGTGAGGATCATTGACAGGAGTTTGACGATGCCGGCGATGGTGGAGTTGGCGTAGCCGAGCGCGTGGAGGTCGGCGATCCACTTGTTGACGCCGAGCGCGGTGATCGCGTTGACGGGTGTGCTGCCCCAGCGCAGGAGGATGTGGCGGCGGAGCATGCTGCGGTAGTTGTCGATT
>NZ_QFWW01000019.1:54553-54924 GCF_003265345.1 Lentzea terrae
TGATTGGGGTGGTGACATGTCTGGTGTGCGCCTCCGGTGGTCGAGACGCAACTTGATCTGTGCCTGCGTCGCACCCGTGTACACGGCGGATCTGTTGGTACTCACGGGCGGGCAAGTCGATGCTCGATCTGGGAGGACAAGAAATGGTGGTCGAGGCCACCTCGCAGCCCGTGTACCTGGCGTCCTACCGTCGCAGACTCGATGTGCTGCTGCCGCCTTGCGAGCTACGGCACTCGGCATCCGCTGAGGGTGCCATGTCCTAAACAGACAAACGGCGGGGATTACTCCATTCGGACTCTATGGTGTGTGGTTGGCGTTAGCTACCGTTCCAGCGGGTACGCCGGGTAACTCTGCGATCATCGGAGGGTGAT
>NZ_QFWW01000020.1:0-185707 GCF_003265345.1 Lentzea terrae
CGAGGAATTGTGAGCGCTCACATTCGTTGGCGCACAAGGTGAACAGCTCTTCCAACTGATCCACCACGAGCAACACGCGCACGTCGTCCGGCCCGTTCGCCAGCTCGTTGCGCACGGCGATGTCGAACGCCGCCGGATCCGCGTTCAGGTCCAGCCGTTTGCCGAGCGCGTTGCTCAGCGCTTCGAGCGGGCGTGCGGTCGGGGTGATCACGATCGGCCGCCACGTCTCGTCGAGCCCGCCGACGACACCCGCTCTGAGCAGCGACGACTTGCCGCTGCCGGACGCACCGAACACGCCGACGACCGGGTGGCGCTCGATCCTGCGGGTGACCAGCTCGATCAGGTGGTCGCGGCCGAAGAACCACGGGTGGTGCTCGGGTTGGTAGGCCATCAGGCCGCGGTACGGGCAGTCCGTGCGGACGACCTTGGGCGGCGGGGCCTGGTCGAGCGGCCGGCCCTGCAGCATCGTCTCGTGCAGGCCGCGCAGTTCGGGGCCGGGTTCGATGCCGAGGTCGTCGATCAGCCGCTCGCGGGTTCTTCGGAAGGTCTCCAGCGCCTCTGCCTGCCGGTTCGCGCCGTACAGCGCGGTCATCAACTTGGCGTGCAACGGTTCCCGGTACGGGTGCTGCCGCGCCAGCTCCTGCAGGTCCCCGACGACCTCGGCGTGCCGGCCCAAAGCCAGCTCGGCCGTGACGCGTGCTTCCGCTGCCCGCAGCCGTGCCTCGTCGAGCCGCGCCGCGAACTGGTCGGGCAGGTCCGGGTAGGCCGGTCCGCGCCACTTGCCCAGCGCCTCCGCGAGCAGATCGGCGGCCTTCGCGGGGTTGCCGTCCGCGAGCGCCTGCTCGCCGTCCTCCAGCAACTGGTCGAACCTGGTCGAGTCCAGCTCGCCGGGTTCGACGGTGAGCTCGTACCCGACCGGCGTGCGGCTGATCCGGCCACCGAGCGCCCGCTTGAGCTGGTGAACGTACAGCCGGACGTTCTCCTGCGCCGAGGCCGGTGGCACCTCCCAGAGCGCCTCGATCAGCCGGTGCTGCGACACGGGCGTGTTCGCGTGCCTCAGCAACATCGCGAGCAGGATGCGCTGCTTCGCCGACCGCAGCGGCACCTCACCTTCGCCGGTGCGCACGACCAGCGGACCGAGCACCCGGAACTCCACGCGCCCTCCCCCACGAATCGGCGGAACCGTAGCAACGACCAGGCGTTATACGCAGGCGATACGAAGAAATACGCCCGTCCGCCAACCGTCTCGACGTGTGCGAACCATCCATGTCGCGCTGTCGCTGCACAGCGCTCTGCTGGCGAACAAGATCTCTTCCCGCCTCGCCGCCCTGCCGTGGGCTGCCCCAGGCACTCCCGCCGACGTGACCGTCACCGACGCTGCCAAGGCCGGCGGCCCGCGAACCGTCGCGGTGCTGCCTTCCGGCGCCGGGGTGGAGGGCTTGCTGCGGGCGGGAGTCACCGGACTCGTGCTCGCGGACGATCCTTTGGACGACATCGTGCGCGCGATTCACGACGTGCACGCGTTCGGCGGCTGGGTCTCGCCCCGCCTGGTGTCCTGCGTGCTGCCATCACCGCCGCCGACGTCGTTGACCCTGCGCGAACGCGAGACGTTGAAGTTGGTGGCCGAGGGCCGGGAGAACGCGGAGATCGCCGCCGCCATGTTCATCTCCGTCAGCGCGGTCAAGTTCCACGTCTCGAACCTGTTGCGCAAGTTCGGCTGCCGCGACCGCACCCAACTGGTCTCGCGACTAGGGCGCCCGCTGCCGGTGCTTTCCTAGCGTGCCTCACATGAGAATCCTCGTCGCGGGCTTGCTCGCCTTTTCCGTCCTAATAGGACTCGCCAGCCCTGCCCAGGCCGCGTTGCCAGCCTGGCCGAACGTGCGGATCGGCGCCACCGGTGCCGTCGTGCAGAGCGCCCAGCACCTGCTGCGCCACCGCGGTCACACCATCGCGGCCGACGGCGACTTCGGCTCGGGCACCGAGGCCGCAGTCAAGCAGTTCCAGTCGTCGGCAGGCCTGTCGGCCGACGGCGAGATCGGCCCGCTGACCTGGCCCAAGCTGATCGTGAGCGTGCAGCGCGGCAACAACAGCGAGGCCGTCCGCGCGGCCCAGGTCCAGCTCAACCGCTACGGCCACGGCCTGGTCGTCGACGGCGACTTCGGCACCGGCACCCACAACGCGGCCGTGGCGTTCCAGAGCTCGCACGGCCTGACCGCGGACGGCATCGTCGGCCCGAACACGTGGCAGGCCCTGATCGGCGGCACACCGTCCTCCGGCGGCTCCCACAGCCTGCCGCTCGCCCGCAGTGCGTTGCCGCGCAGCGAATACGACGACCCGCACCACGACTACCCGGCCATCGACCTGCCGGTGAACAACGTCCCGGCGTACGCGATGGTCAGCGGCACCGCCTACCGCATCGACCAGCCCAGCGGCTGCGGCTACGGCATCCGGATCGCCAAGGGCGGCGTCGACTACATCTACTGCCACTTCTCGGGGTGGTCGGTCGCGCACGGCCAGGCGGTGACGGCCGGCCAGCGCGTCGGCACCACCGGCAACACCGGCAACTCGACGGGCCCGCACCTGCACATCGCGATCAAGATCAGCGGCACCTCCTACTGCCCGCAGAACTTCCTGCTCGCGATCTACGACGGCCGCACCCCGCCCGCGCCGTCGTCGCTGCCTCGCACGGGCTGCTTCTACTGAATCGCGGTGCTGCCGCTGATCGTCGGGCTCGGCTGGTGCTGGGCGTAGCGGCTTCGCCATTGCACGGTGAGCCGCTCGCCCAGTGTCGCCGTGGCGAAGGCGACCTCGTACGAGTAGCTCTGGCCGGCTTTCAGCGGCTCGAAGAGAACAGGCCTGCCGTCGACGTCGGGCATGATCGGCTTGATCTTGCGCCCGTCGGTGGACGCTTCGAAGTCCTGGTCTCCGACTCTCCTGCCCTCGTCACGCGCGTTGAACACCGTCACCTTGACCACGGTCACCACCCGGTTCGGGGTTCCGTCGCGGTCCTGGAACTTCGGCGCCGACACCACGAGCCAGTCGCCGTTGGGCCACACCACGCGTTCGTCCCACGTGTACTCACGCGGGGTCGCCGAGGACGGGGGCGGTGCGGCCGGTGGGGGCGCGCCACAGCCGGCCAGCAGCAACACGACGGCGAGCTTCCCCAGGACACGTGGCACCCGAGCAGTATCTACGCCCCGCAGTGCTGGTGCACCGAATTCCTCGGGCAGCCCCCGGCGAGCCAGTCGCGTGTGCTCGCGAACGCGGCGTCGATCAGTTCGCGGGCGCGGCTGAAGTCGCCGGGCGACACCTCGAGCGGGCACAGCGACGGCACGACCTTCATCTCCACCACGTCCCGATAGCGCTCGACGTCCACCGCCAGCCGGTGGTTGACCAGCAACGTCAAGGCCTGCAAGGCGATACCGATCGCGCTGCGCGGCGGCGACGTCAACGCACACGCGTAACCGGTCGGCAGCACCCACACCTGGTCAGCACCTCGTTCGACCGCGTGCGACACGGGGTTGTTGTTCACGGCGCCGCCGTCCATCAGGTAGCGGCCGTCGAGCACCACCGGCGGGAAGACGGCCGGAATCGCGGTCGAGGCCAGCACCGCGTCGACCGCGGATCCTTTCGACAGGAAGACTTCCCCGCCCGACAACACGTCCGTGGCAATGACGTGGGCCGGCAGCTCCGTGCCGGTCAGGTCGATCTCGCCGAGCGAGCGTTCCAGCAGGCGGCGCAACCCGGACGGCGGCACGAGGTGGTCGCGAAAGCCCAGCAAACCGAGCACACCGCGCACCGGCCGGAGCGGGAAGACATCGGTGCGGCGCAACGAAACCCACAGTGCGGCCAGGGAGTCCACATCGGACGGGTACAGCGCGAACCACACGGCGTTGGCCGCGCCCACCGATGTGCCGACGACGAAGTCCGGGTGGACGCCGGCGTCGGTGAGCGCGGCCAGCATGCCGACCTCTATCGCGCCCAAGCTCCCACCGCCTGCGAGCACGAACGCGGCCGCCATCTCCTCATCCTCCCCGGAAGGCGCTCGCGGGGGCGAGGGGCCAAATTCCGCACAGGTGGCCCGCACACCACGAACGCCAGGAGCCGTCTCCTCCGGTCCAGGTGGCCAGACACCACCGAACCATCCCCGCGGGGTGAACCGCCGCACCCGATCCCCACCCCAGCCTGGGATTTCCAAGGCGACGAAAGGCGGTCAACGTGGTCAGCGCGGAAAAGCAGAGGCTCCAGGACGCCGGTCCCTGGCGCAAGTGGGGCCCGTACCTGAGCGAACGCCAGTGGGGCACGGTCAGGGAGGGCAACGACAGCAGCGATGCCTGGACGTCGTTCACCCACGACCAGGCCAGGTATCGGGCCTACCGGTGGGGCGAGGACGGGCTGGCCGGGTTCAGCGACGACCGGCAGCGCGTCTGCCTGGCGCTCGCGTTGTGGAACGGCGTCGACCCGATCCTCAAGGAACGGCTGTTCGGCCTGACCAACGGCGAGGGCAACCACGGCGAGGACGTCAAGGAGTGCTACTACTACCTCGACGCCACGCCGACGTCCTCGTACCTGCGCATGCTCTACAAGTACCCGCAGGCGAAGTTCCCCTACGAGGACCTGCGCGCCACGAACGCGGCGCGCGGCCGCACGGAGCCCGAGTACGAGCTGCTCGACACCGGGGTGTTCGACGACGACCGCTACTTCGACGTGGAAGTCGAATACGCCAAGGCAGGGCCCGAGGACGTGCTGATGCGCGTCACTGCCCACAACCGCGGCCCGGACGACGCGACGCTGCACGTCCTCCCGACGCTGTGGTTCCGGCACACGTGGTCGTGGGCGGGTGATGTCCGGATACCGTCGCTGCACACCTGCGAGCCCGGAACCGTGCGCGCCGAGCATCCGGACCTCGGCACCAGGTGGTGGTACGTCGCGCCGCCCGCGCCGATCCTGGTGACCGAGAACGAGACCGACAACGAGCGGGTGTTCGGGTCGCCCAACGTCACCCCGCACGTCAAGGACGGCATCGAACGCGCGGTGATCCACAGCGATCAACAAGCGGTCGCCCAGGACGGCGTCGGCACGAAAGCCGCGGCCCACCACGAGTTGCGCATCCCGGCCGGACGAGCCGCGACGATCAGGGTCCGGCTCACCGACAGCAGCCTGAACGACCCGTTCCTGGACTTCGACGCCATCGTCAGCCAACGGCGGGACGAGGCCGACGACTTCTACGACGAGGTGCTCGGCGGTGATCCCCGCAGCGAGGAACGGCTGGTGTGCCGGCAGGCGCTGGCCGGGCTGTTGTGGTCGCGGCAGTACTACGCGTTCGACGTCGAGCGCTGGCTGACCGAGCGCGGCGTCGATCCCCTCGGCGCGGACCAGAACTGGCGGCACCTGGTCGCCGAGGACGTCATCTCCATGCCGGACAAGTGGGAGTACCCGTGGTTCGCCGCCTGGGACCTGGCCTTCCACGCGGTGCCGCTGGTGATCGTCGACCCGGAGCTCGCGAAGCAGCAGATCGAGCTGTTGCTGGGACGTCGCTACCAGCACCCGAACGGCCAGATTCCGGCCTACGAGTGGAACTTCGGCGACGTCAACCCGCCGGTGCACGCGTGGGCCGCGTGGTTCGTCTACCAGTACGACCGTGACGAGGAGTTCCTGAAAAGGGTGTTCCCGCCGCTGCTCAAGGCGTTCGGCTGGTGGTTGAACCGCAAGGACGCGGACGGCAGGAACCTGTTCCAGGGCGGGTTCCTCGGGCTCGACAACATCGGTGTGTTCGACCGCAGCGCGCCGCTGCCCACCGGCGGGCGGATCGACCAGGCCGACGGCACCGCGTGGATGGCGCTGTACTGCCAGAACCTCGTCCAGATGGCGCTCGAGCTGGGCGAGCTCGACGAGGCCGCCACGCTGCTGGAGAGCCTCGCCTGGATCGCGGCGGCCACGAACCACGTCGGCAGCGGGTTGTGGAACGAGGAGGACGGCTTCTTCCACGACGTCCTGCGGCATCCGGACGGCAGCTCGACGCCGTTGAAGGTCCGGTCCGCCGTCGGACTGCTGCCGCTCGCCGCCGCGACGGTGATCAGCCAGGACGTCCGCCGCGAGCATCCCGAACTGATCGACGGCATGCGCGAGTTCCTCGACCGGCATCCGGCGGTCAAAGCCGCCTTGTGGGGGCACGGCGCACAGGCCGACGCGACCGGGCCCGTGCTGTTCTCGTTGTTCGACGAGAGCCGGTTGCGGCGGATCCTCGCCCGCGTGCTCGACCCGCAGGAGTTCCTGTCGCCGCACGGGATCCGCTCGTTGTCGCGGTGGCACGCCGAGCACCCGTACACGCTCACCGTCGACGGCGTCGAGCACCACGTGGGCTACCTGCCCGCGGAGTCCGACAGCGGGATGTTCGGCGGCAACTCCAACTGGCGCGGCCCGGTGTGGCTGCCGATCAACGTGCTGGTGATCAGGGCGTTGCGGCACCTGCACGAGTACTTCGGCGACGACTTCACCGTGGAGTGCCCGACCGGCTCCGGGCGGCACCTCACCCTCCGCGAGGTGGCGCAGGACATCGGCGAGCGGCTGCTCGACACGTTCCGGACCGGTGTGGACGGTCGCCCGGTCCACGGTGGACAGACGCGGTACCGGGACCCGCACTGGCGTGATCTACCGCTGTTCTACGAGTACCTGCACGGCGACAACGGCGCGGGCATCGGCGCCAGCCACCAGACCGGGTGGACCGCGCTGGTCGCCCTGCTGCCGCGGGAGGTGGCCCGATGAGCCGGCCGGACCAACCCGTGATCTACGAGCTCAACACCGCCGTGTGGCTGGGCGAGCTGTCCCGCGCCGCCGGACGGGAGGTCACCCTCGGCGACGTGCCCTCGTCCGCCTGGCACGACGTCACGCCCGCCGGCGTTGACGCGGTGTGGCTGATGGGCGTGTGGGAACGCAGCGTGCCGGGCCTCGCGATGGCGAACGCGCATCCCGGCCCGCGGGCATCGTTCCACGAGGCGCTGCCGGATCTGCGACCAGAAGACGTCGCGGGCTCACCGTACTGCGTGCGTCGCTACGCCGTGGCCTGGCCGGGTCGTGCATCGTGACCAGGCCGAGCAGTTCCACGTTGCCCCGCAAGGCTTCCTCGGACAGCTCGCTGCCCGCCGCGCGGCCGATCGCGAGCACCCGCAGACCGGCGGCGGACAGGTCCTCGGCTTCGGCGTGGTGGTCGCGGCCGGCGAGGGCGAGGACCCGTTCGACCGCGCCCTTGACGTAGACCACGTCGTTGGCGTGCCGGGTCGCCATGAACATCCGTTCCGAGCTGAACGGCAGGACGTCCACGCGTTCCGGCACGTCGGTGTCGTCCAGGCCGGCCTTGCGCGCGGCCACGAGGTGAACACGAACGCGACGAACCCGCCGAGCACGCCGACCGCGAGCACCACGACCAGGCCCGTCGCCAGGACACGTGGCACGCCGTGCCGGGTGAGCCAGAACGCCGCCGGCCGCAGCAACGCGGACAGCAGCACGGCGATGGACAGCGGGATGACCACCACGGCCAGCCGTCCCAGCACGTAGCCCGCGGCCCACACCGTCACGCCGATGACCAACAACTGCAGGCACACCAACGACACGGCACGCAGCCGCTGTCCTGCCGTCACGATCCCGGCTTCCGCCAACGGCGCTCGGCCAAACCGGCGAGCGCCCGAACCGGTGAACGCGGCCGCACCCGTCCACCGGCGCCGCAAGTAGGTTGAGCGCCATGACCTCCCAACCCTCGCTGCAGGAAATCGCGCCCGGTGTGCACGCCTGGATCCAGCCCGACGGCACGTGGTGGATCAACAACGCGGGCGCCGTCCACTCCGGCGGCGAAGTCGTGCTCGTCGACACGTGCGCGACCGCTCGCCGCACGAGGCTCTTCCTCGACGCGGTCGACGCGGCCACCGGCGGGGCGCCCGTCCGCCTCGCCGTGAACACGCATCTGCACGGTGATCACGTGTACGGCAACGCGCTGCTGCCCAACTCCACCGTGATCGTGGCGCACGAGCACACCCGGCAGGGCATCCTGCAGGACTTCATCCTCGCCCACACGCCGCCGGTGTGGTCGCCGACGCCGGAGTGGGGCGTCGACGCGGTCCGCGCGCCCACGCTGTCGTTCCGCGACGAGGTCACCCTGTACGCGGGCACGAAGCCGGTCGTGGTGCGGCATCCCGGGTACGCCGCGCACACCGTGGGCGACGCGGTCGCGTGGTTGCCGGAGGAGCGCGTGCTGTTCACCGGCGATCTGGTGTTCCACCGGGTGACACCGATGATCGCGATGGGCTCGCTGGAGGGCGCGCTGCGGTCGCTCGACTGGCTCGCCGCGTTCGAACCGGCCGTGGCGGTGCCCGGCCACGGGCCGATCGTTCCCGGTGCGGACTTCGCCGAGGTGCTGGACGAGCACCGGCGCTATTACGGGTTCGTGCGCGACACCGCTGTCACGGGACGGGAGAAGGGCTGGACGCCGCTGGAGGCCGCGCGGGAGGCCGACCTCGGCGAGTTCGCCGACCTGCCGGACGCCGAACGACTGGTGCTCAACCTGCACCGCGCCTACGCCGACGCGGACGGGGTGGACATCAACGTCGCCGCCGCGCTCGGTGACGCCATCGCCTACAACGGAGGCCCGCTGGCCTGTTCGGTGTGAGTGGAACGCCGAGCGGTTTCCGCCTTGCGCGGATCTCCGCGGGCGAACCGCGAACCCCGCCCGCACTGCGCAGCGGGCGGGCTTCGTGACGTGGTCCCGAGTGGACGCTCACGACACGTCAGCGCGCGAACACAAACCGTTGCCGCGTAACGATATTGCTCTCCCGCCGATGTCCAGAGCACCGGACCGGAAGGGGGCCGCAATGTCGCCGCGCCCTTGGCTGAGGACAGCCCTGCTCACAATGGTTCTGCTCGCGCCCGCGATCGTGGTGGTGCCGCCCGCCGCCCAGGCGGCGGTGCTGCCGCCGAACTTCCAGGACCGGGTGGTGCTGAGCGGGCTCACCAACCCGATCGACGTCGAGTTCGCCGCGGACGGACGCGTGTTCGTGGCCCAGAAGAACGGTGTCATCAGGGTTTTCGACAACCTGGCCGACACCACGCCGACGACGTTCGCCGACCTGTCCGCGAGCGTGCACGACTTCTGGGACCGCGGCATGCTCGGCTTCGCGCTGCACCCCGCTTTCCCGGCGAATCCGTCCGTGTACGCGCTGTACGCCTACGACCCGAGCGGGCGGTGGGGTGACGGCTGCCCGACCCCGCCTGGTCCCACGACCGACGGGTGTCTGGTGTACGGGAGGCTGTCCCGGCTGACCGCGAGCGGCAACACCACGACCGGCGCGGAGCAGGTGCTGATCCAGGACTGGTGCCAGCAGTACCCGAGCCACTCCGTCGGCACGCTGCTGTTCGGCCGCGACGGCGCGTTGTACGTGAGCAGCGGTGACGGCGCGAGCTTCACCAACGTCGACTACGGCCAGTACGGAGCCAACTATCCCCTTAACCAGGCCAACCCGTGTGGCGATCCGCCGGGCGGCGTCGGGACCGCGCTCACGCCGCCGAACGCACAGGGCGGTGCGTTGCGCAGCCAGAGCATCCGCCGCCCGAGCGGCCCGGTGACGCTGGACGGAACGGTGCTGCGCATCGACCCGGCCACCGGCGCCGGCCTGCCGGACAACCCGTTCGCGGCCTCGGCCGACCCCAACGCGCGGCGCGTGATCGGCTGGGGCCTGCGCAACCCGTTCCGGATGACCCAGCGGCCGGGCAGCGACGAGCTGTGGATCGGCGACGTCGGCTGGACCAACTGGGAGGAGATCAACCGGCTCACCACCAACCGCAACTTCGGCTGGCCCTGCTACGAGGGTGCCGGGGCGCAAAGTGGTTACCAGAGCGCCGGTCTCGCCTCGTGCTCGCAGCTGTACAGCACGCCCGGTTCGGTCGCGGCGCCGTACTACGCCTACAACCACAGCGCGTGCGTGGTGAACTACACCGGTTGCCGCACCGGCAGCTCGTCGATCACCGGCATCGCCTTCTACGGAGGCGGTTCCTACCCGGCCGAGTACAACGGCGCGTTGTTCTTCGGCGACCACAGCCGCAACGAGATCTGGGCGATGATGCCGGGCACCAACGGCCTGCCCGACCCCGCGCAACGCAGGTGCTTCGTCTGCGCGGACTCCTCCGGCGCGGCCGCAGGCCACCCGGTCGCTCTGAAGATCGGGCCGAACGGCGACCTGTTCTACGTCAACATGGACAACGGGACTATCCACCGGATCACCTACACCGCGGCGAACCAGGCGCCGACCGCGCGCATCAGCGCCACCCCGACGACCGGCAACGCGCCGTTGACGGTGAACTTCAGCGGCACCGCGTCGACCGACCCGGAAGGCTCCCCGTTGGCCTACAGCTGGGACCTCAACGGCGACGGTCTGTTCGGCGACGCGACAACGCCGACGGCGACCCACACCTACACGTCGTCCGGCAACTTCGTCGCGTCGTTGCGCGTCACGGATCCCCAAGGCGCCGCCCACACGGCGACGGTCACGATCACCGTGGGCAACACCCCGCCCAGCCCGGTGATCGACTCGCCGTCGGCCGCGGTGCGCTGGAAGGTCGGTGACGCGATCAACTTCTCCGGCCGCGCGACCGACACGCAGGACGGCACGATTCCCGCGTCCGGGCTGAGCTGGTCGTTGGTGCTGAACCACTGCTTCAGCGCGACCGACTGCCACGAGCACGTCCTGCAGACGTTCTCCGGTGTCGCAAGTGGACAGTTCGCGGCACCTGACCACCAATATCCGTCGCACCTGCAACTGCGGTTGACCGCAACGGATTCCGGCGGGCTCAGCACCACAACGAGCGTGCGGCTCGACCCGCAGACGGTGCAGCTCACGTTCAAGACCAACCCCGGAGGGCTCAAGCTGACCGGGTTCGGGTTCAACGAGGGCGCGACGGCGACGCCGTTCACCGTCACCGTGATCGTCGGGTCCAGCAACTCGGTGAGCGCGCCCGAATCGCAGGTCGTCAACCGGTCGACCTACTTCTTCTCCTCGTGGTCGAACGGAGGCGCGAAGGACCACACGCTGATCGCACCCGCGGTCAACACCGTCTACACCGCCTACTACCGGAAGCGATGACGAGAGCCCACCCTGCCACTGTCCGATCCGGACAATGGCAGGGTGGATCGCCAGTCCCTACGCGGACTTCACCTCCGCGATGTGCTCGTCGAGCCACGTGCGGAAGTTCTTCAGCCGCGGGTTGAGCGCGCGCACGAGGTCGAGGTCGCGCGCGCCGACGAAGTCGCGCTCACCCTCGGTGTAGAACTGGAACATGTTGCCGAGCTCGTCACCACCGGGCAACCCGAGCGCCCGGAACTGGTCGTGCGGCACCGGGTAGTAGGACACCGGCTCGCCCAGTGCGGCGGCGAACGCCTCGGCGTACTCCACGCCGGTCAGGTGCTCGCCGGCGATGCTCACGACGCTGTCCTGATGCTTGTCCCCCGCCGAGGAACACGCCGTGAGCGGTGCGGCCGATGTCCTCGGACGCGATGCCCGGCAGCTTGGCCTCCCCCATCGGCAGTGTCAGCACGAGCTTGCCGTCCTCGCCGCGCTGCGGTTTGAAGTGCTCGGCGAGGTTGTCCCAGTAGAAGGTGGTGCGCAGGAACGTCGTCGGGACACCCGACGCGCGGAAGAACTCGTCCGCCTCGGCCTTGGCGTCGAAGTGCGGCACCGTGTAGCGCTCCTGGAGCACCGGCACCCGCCCGTCGAGGACCCCGCGCGTGTCCTCCAGCGTCGACCAGACGACGTGGGCGACGCCGGCCGCCTTGACGGCCCGCGCGGCGCGCGCGGCCTGGGCCAGCTCGACGTCCGCGGAGAAGCTCTCCCAGAAGTTGGTCACCACGAAAACGCCGTGCGCGCCTTCGAAGGCCTTGAACAGCGAGTCCTCGTCCTCCAGGCTGGCTTCGACGACCTCGGCACCGCGGTCGGCGAGCGCGACGGCCTTCGGTGCGGTCGCACTGCGCGTGATGGCCCGGACCCGGAACGGACCGTCGGGGTCGGCGAGGACGGCGTCGACCAGTCCCCCGCCCTGAGCACCCGTCGCCCCCAGCACCGCGATGATCTTCTTGTCGCTCAACTTCGCTCCCCGGAACTGTGTCACCGCCCAGCGCGGCAACTTACCTAGTTAGACAGGTAAGTTGCGCAGAGAATTCCCGAGGCGGGCTGTGGCCTGGGTCACCGAGCCCGGGGAGGCCGGACCCGCGCGGGACGTGGAGCATGAGCACGTGGCACGAGAAGAACGAGCGGTTCCCACAGCCGCGGCGAGCGGACCGGTCAGCCATCAGCTGTTCCGGGCCGCGCGGCTGCACCGGATGCTGGCGGGGTACCTGCTCCGCGACCTCGGCCTGCACCGCGGCCAGGAGCTGCTGCTGATGCACCTGTGGGACTCGGGCCCTGCGCGGCAGACCGAGCTGATCGAGGTGCTGGACTCCGACTCGCCGACCATGACCAGGATGGTGCAGCGGCTCGAAAAAGCCGGTCTGGTCGAACGCGTGCCCGACCCCACCGACGGCCGGGCCAGCCTGGTGTCCACCACCGCCGCGAGCGAGACGCTGCGGCGGCAGATCGAGCAGATGTGGCACGACCTGGAGGTGGCGACCGTCGGCGACCTCACCCCCGCCGACCTCTCCCCCGTGCTGGCGACGCTGGGCCGGATCGAGGCGAACCTCGCGAAGGCGGTCGCCCGCATCCGGCTCACGCCGTAGCCATCAGCCCGTCGAGCGGTCGCCGAGGAACTCAGCCGGCCGGAAGCCGATGAACGCGGCCGGGCCCAGCCCGAGCGACTCGGCGCGCGCCTGCAGCCGGCGCGGATCGGCCAGCCCGTCCCAGCGACCGGTCTCGATGCGCGTCTCCATCGTCACCACCGAAGCGACCAGTTCGGCCGGCGTGAAGGTGCAGTGCCCCGCACGGTCGGTGTACGCCTGCCGATGCAGTCCGGTGGAACCGCCGTGGCGCACGTCTTCGGCGTATTCCTCCTGGTGCTGCACCGGAACCAGGCCGTCGTCGGTCGTGTGCAACGTGAGCACCGGCATGGCGAGCCGTCCGGTCACCGTGGACGTCCTGCGCATCCAGTCGTGCGCCGCAGGATCGGCCGTCACGGTCGCCGTGCGCGTCAGCAGGTTCAGGTCGGCGCCCAGATCGGCGCCTGCCCGCCCGTACAGCCGCGCCACCTGGGCGAGGCGGCCCGACTCGGCGAGCTGCCGCCAGTAGTTCACGCCCTTGTTCCAGCTGGGGTTGCCGCCCGCGCTCCGCTCCACGTCGTAGCGGCCGAACAGGATGAACGGCAGGATCGCGCGCAGGTTCTGGACCTGGCCGGCCACCTGCGCGTCGAGGTCGCCCGGCGCGGGCTTCGGCTGTCCCGCGACCCACGACGGCTCCTGGTAGAGGGCCGTGACCAACGCGAGCCGCGCGCGACCGGCCGGACTGGCCTGAGCCTGGTCCAGCGCGGCGATCATCCGGCCCGTCGTGGCCGCGACCTCGGCCTGGTCGCCGAACCGGACGAGCTTGACCTGCTCGCCCGCGAGGAGCAGCTGCGCGATCGCGTGCGATCCGTCCAGCTGGTAGTTGTGCAGGTCGACCCCGCCACCCATCAGGCCGCAGGTCGCGACGGCGCCGTCGAGCCGCCCTCTCCCCCGTTCGGCGAGCTGGCCGGTGACCATGCCGCCGAACGACGTCCCGAGTGCGATGGCGCGCCGAGGTTTGCCGATGATCCCGGTGACGGCCTGGAGCGTGTCGAGCCCGTCCTGGGCCGCGGTGTCGGCGACCCAGCCCGGCCGGGAGTACGAGGAACCGGCCAGCGCGTAGCCGCGCGCCAGCAGGGCTTCCGCGGTGGCCGGGTCGGGGCTGTTGACCGGCGGGTTGGCCGGGCCGGGGTTGTAACCGTGGCTGTAGAGCAGCAGCGTGCCGTTCCAGTTCGCGGGCACGTCAGCGATCCAGCTCGCGCCGTTCGGCAGGACCCCGTCGTAGCGGGTCGCCGGTGCGGCCTGGGCCGTGGTGGGCACCAGGCCCAGCACGGCCATCGAGGTGATCACTGTGGCGGCGAGCAGTCGTCGGACAGTCTTCACAGTGCTGCGCCCCTTGCGTCGTCGGAGAAGGCGAGCGATCTCGACGCACGACGTTAGGCATTTCCATGACGACCGTCAACAGAACATCGAACCTCAATGTGCGGGGCGCCGTCGCCAACACTGACGACGGCGCCACCGACCCCCGACTAGATCCGCTCGGACTCGACCGTCGTCGCGGGCTCGCTACCCGGCTGCCGGCGGTCCTCGAGCTTGATCTCGCACTTGCTGACCAGTGCGACACCGGCACCGATCGTCGTGGCGACCGGCGCCGCCAGCGCCGCGAACACCCCGAGCGCCACCGGCACCTCGAGCACCACGTCGTCCTTGCTGTCACGCACCACGACGTGGCGGTTGATGCCCTCGCTGACCAGCCCGCGCACGGCGTTGACCACCGAGTCGACGGCGGTACGGGCGGCCTCGGGCTTGGGTTCGGTCATGACTCTCCTCGACTGTGGATCTCCCCTTGACGACTCCAGAGTGCCCGCCTCCGGTACCCGTCGGCATCAGGGTTTCCCCCCGACCTCCACCTGATTTCCCCCTCAGCGACTCAGTGGTTCACCTCCGCCGAACTAGGTGTTCATTTGGTTGCTCATTGACAGCCCCGGTGCGCACTCGACACGCTGCAACTCCCTGCGATCGGAAGGTGCCCTGTCGTGAAACTCCGCTTCGTCTTACCGGTGCTCGCCCTGTTGCTCGGGTTCGTGGTCACACCTGCCGCGGCTCAGGCGGAACCCGTGCTCGCCGATGCCTGCTACACCTGGGGACGCACCCTGTCGGAAGGCGCGTCCGGCGACGACGTGCGCCAGCTGCAGATCCGGGTGGCCGGCTATCCCGGTCACGGCGGCGTCCTCGGCCTCGACGGGCAGTTCGGCCCCGGCACGAAGGCCGCCGTGACGCGGTTCCAGCAGGCCTACGGTCTCGGCGCCGACGGCATCGCCGGGCCCGCCACGTTCGCCAAGATCTACGAACTGCAGGACAACGACTGCACTCCGGTCAACTTCTCCTACGACGAGCTGAACAACTGCAACTCCGACTGGTCGGGCGGCAACGTGTCCGCGGCGACCGCGCGGGCCAACGCCCTGGTGTCCATGTGGAAGCTGCAGGCCATGCGGCACGCAATGGGCGACCGGCCGATCGACGTCAACGGTGGCTTCCGGAGCGTCGCCTGCAACAACGCCGTCGGCGGCTCCCCCACGAGCCGGCACCTGTACGGCGACGCCGTCGACCTGGGCGCCGGTCCGCAGGGCTTCTGCGCGCTGGCCCGGCAGGCGCGCAACCACGGTTTCAACGAGATCCTCGGCCCCGGTTACGCAGGCCACGACGACCACGTCCACGTCGCGCACCGCTCCACGCGCTTCTGGTCCGCGCCGACCTGCGGCGTGTCCGGCTGACGATCACTTCGCCGACAGGATCCGCTGGTTCCACCAGGTGTCGAGACTGTCGAGAGTGTTGACGTCGCCCGGTCGCTTCAGCACCCCGACGGTGAGCGTCCGGGTGTCGACCCACCACACCTGGGCGGTGCCGTCGGCGAGGAAGCACGTGGTGAACTCGCCGGGCAACGGGCCGGAGGTGTCGCGGTGGTAGAGCGCGTAGTGGACGGGGTCCGACTTGGGCCGGCAGCCACCGCGGTCGTCCATCCGCGGGATTCCCCGGCTGGTCACCAACGCCCGGAAGAACGCGTCCTGGGTGGCGCGGTCGCCGAACAGCCGGAAGTCTGCCTCGTCCGGCGGTGGGAAGTAAGGCTCCCACCCGCCCGGACTGGGGCAGCGGACGGCGGCGACCGCGCCCCCGTCCGGGGTGAAGGGCACGCACGTGTCGGCGGGCTTGTAGACGGCAGGCAGCGCGGCCAGCAGCGCGGCCACCTGTGGCGACCGCGTCGTGGTTGTCGTTGTGGACGTCGTCGTGGTTGTCGTGCTCGTCAGGGTGGTGCCGGCGCCGCGCGTCTTGTCGCCGTTGCCGTAGACCAGCGCTGTCACGACGAGCACCGCCGCGACCACCAGACCGGCGGCGATCAGGGCCGGTGACGCGGTGCCCGGCTCGGTGGACCGTTTCGGCCGTGAGCGCACCGGGGTGGTCTCGGCGGTCTGCTGGACAGGAGCCGAGATGGCCAGCGCCGCCGCCCGTGCCAACGCTCCCGCGGTGGCGTAGCGGTCGGCGGGGTTCTTGGCCATCCCCTTCGCGATCACGTCGTCCAACGCCGCCGGGACCGCCGGGTTCAGCGCCGACGCCTTGGGCGGCACTTCCTTGAGGTGCGCCCAGATCTGAGCTTCCGCGCCCTCCGCGACGAACGGAGGCCGGCCGACCACACAGGAGAACAGGACGCACGCCAGGGCGTAGATGTCCGCGCGGGCGTCCACCGGGCCGCCCTCGAACCGTTCGGGCGCCATGTAGTCGAGCGTGCCGACCACCGAGCCGGACGCCGTCAGGGCCGTCGCGGACGGCGAGACGCTGCGGGCGATGCCGAAGTCCACCAGGTACACGAAGTCGCCGGAGGTCACGAGGACGTTGGACGGCTTCACGTCGCGGTGCACGAGCCCGTCGGCGTGTGCGGCGTCCAGGGCGCTCGCCACCTGCTCGACGATGCGCACGGCTCGCGCCGGTTCGACGGGCCCCCTGCGGATCAGGTCCGCCAGGTCGAACCCCTCCACCAGCCGCATGTCCAGGTAGAGCCGGCCGTCGATCTCACCGTAGGCGTGGATGGGAATGACGTGCGGCTCGCGCAGCCGGGCGACGATCTGGGCCTCGCGGCGGAACCGGGCGCGGTACTCCTCGTCGTCGTGGTGGCCGGGCGACAGCCTCTTGAGCGCCACGAACCGGTCGTGCGCCGTGTCGTAGGCCCGGTGCACCTCGCCCATCCCACCCCGGCCGAGCAACTGCTCGATCCGGTACGGCCCGAACGTCTCCCGCGTCATCGTCGAGCAGCCTACGTGGCTGATCGCTTGAACTTCGCGCGTTCACCGCAGAACCTGATCGACGTGACGACCGAAATCGTGCGGCAGCAGGCGATCGCGCTGCTCGCCATCGCCCAGACCGGACTGCACTACACCGACAACGTCTTCGAACGCCAGCGGTTCGGCCAGGTCCGCGACGCCGCGATCACGCTCATGGCACTGGTCAGCGACGGCGACGCCGAAGCCGTGCGGCAGGCCGTGACCCTGGACCTCGGCCACGCCACCCCCAAGGTCGACGTGCGCGGCGCCGTGTTCGACGACGACGGCCGCGTTCTGCTGGTGCGCGAACGGTTCGACGGCCTCTGGACGTTGCCGGGCGGGTGGGGCGACGTGCTGGAGAGCCCGTCCGAAGCCGTCTGCCGCGAGGTCCGCGAGGAGTCGGGTCTCACCGTCGAAGCGGTCAAGCTGGTCGCCGTGCTGGACCGCGAGAAACACCCGCACACGCCACCGATGCCGTTCCACATCTACAAGTTCTTCTTCCTGTGCCGCAAGCTGGCCGACGGCGAGTTCGACCCCACCGAGACGTTGGAGGTCGGCTGGTTCGCACTCGACGCGCTACCACCGCTGTCGACCAGCCGGGTGCTGCCGTCCCAGCTCGAACTGCTCAACGCGCACCGCCTGAACCCCGGTCTGCCAACGGAGTTCGACTGACGCATTCGGAGTAAATGCTTACCCGGCAAGGCTCGTTGCCCTTGCTCCACCGCGGTCGGATACTGGGACTTCGACGGCAACTGCCATCACTGGGGGAATTCCATGACACGTCGTATTCGTGAGCCTGGAAAATTACGCGGACTTGCTCTCCTGACCGTCTTTTCGCTGACCGTGCCACTGGCGTTCACGACCACCGCCGCACAGGCCGAGCCTGCCAAACCCAACGCCGTCATCACCTGGAACCTCCACGCCCAGAACGCCATCCACGAGGTTGCGAAGCAGTCGCCCACCGCGGGCACGCGCAGCTTCGCCATCACGCAGGCCGCGGTGTACGACGCGGTCAACGCGATCGCCGGCGCCCCGTACCAGCCGTACCTGGTCGCCCCGCGCAGCCGGCCGGGCGACTCGCAACCGGCAGCCGTCGCCACCGCGGCCTACCGCACGCTCGAATGGCTCTTCCCCGCACAGGCCGACTCCTTGCGCAAGCAGTACGAGGAGTCGCTCGCCGCGATTCCCGACGGTCCCTCCGAACGCGGCGGCATCGCGGTCGGCCAGGCCGCGGCGACGGCAATGATCAACGCCCGCCGCGACGACGGTGCGTTCGGCGACGCCAAGTGGCCCGTCGGCACCGCCCCCGGCCAGTGGCGGCCGACCCCGCCCGGCTTTCTCCAGACCGGCGCCTGGTTCGCCACGCTGAAGCCGTTCGTCGTCGCACCCGGCCCCTACCGCACGCCTGGACCGCCGGCGTTGACCAGTGCCACCTGGGCCCGCGACTTCAACGAGCTCAAGGCGTTCGGCTCGGCCACCAGCACGACGCGCACGCCCGACCAGACCGATGCGGCGATCTGGTGGGACGACGCGCGGCTGGTGGAGTGGTCGATCAAGCGTCAGCTCGCCACGACCCACCGGCTCAGCACCCTGCAGACGGCCAGGATGTTCGCGATGGTGGACGTGATCACCGCCGACGCGCTCATCGCCTGCTACCAGGAGAAGAAGCGCTGGAGCTTCTGGCGTCCGGTGACAGCGGTGCCGCTCGCCGACACCGACGGCAACCCGGCCACCGTTGGCGACAAGGACTGGAACCCGCTGCGCACCAACGCACCGTCACCGGAATATCCGTCCGGCCACGCCTGCTTCACCACCGCCACGACGGCCGCGCTGCACAAGTTCTTCGGCCGCGACAACCTGACCTTCAGCGCCTACAGCGCCGACTCCGGCACCACCCGCCAGTACCACAGCCTGTCCCGGGCGCTGGCGGAACTGCTCGATGCCAGGGTCTGGGCCGGGGTGCACTACCGGTTCGCCACCAAGGACGGGAACCGGCTCGGCGCCGCCGTGGCTCGCGACGCGCTCGACCGCGCTTTCGGGCCGCGCGGCAACTGACCCCGCACCACCCGATCAGGTATTTGCCAACGTGCGAATGGCGGCAAAGCGCAGGTGGGCTTTGCCGTCCGCTGGCATGCTCGGTCCCGTGAAGTACGACAAGGACGCCATCGCCGCCTTCGCCGACGTGTTCGAGGCGGCCCGCGAGCAGATCGAGACGATCCGTTCGGACATGATGAAACCGGAGCTGAGCGGGGCCGAGTTCGGCGAGTCCTGGCACGACGAGGGCACGGAGTTCGTGCGGCAGTTCGAGCGGATCGAGCTCGACCTCGGCGACCTCGCCGACGTGCTCGAGCACATGCGCGACACGATGACCGAGTCGGCCGAGCACATGTCGAACACCGACGACACCTCGCGCGTGCGGCTGGACGCCGTCCAACAGCCCGGTACGGGGGTCACGGCATGAAGTTCACCGAGCCCGACGCCGTCGACGAGATGAAGCGAACGTTGCTCGACGCCAGTGGCACGGGCGAGTGCTCGGACGAGATCGGGCAGCCGCTGGATCACGGCGTCGACCGGCTGCTGCCGGAGTACGACGAGAAGCTGCAGCTGAAGCTGAACCCGACGCCCGGCGAGAAGCGCAAGGAGATCTGGGGCGTCCACTGGGGCAAGATCGAACGCGAGGCCGCCCGGCTGTCGGGGCTGGCAGCCGGTCTGGCCGACATCGCCCGCTGCGTGCGGGAGGGAGCGGACAAGATCCAGGACTCCTGGGAGGGTGACGCGGCGGAAGCCTTCCAGGGCCGGGCCAAGCAACTGGTCGCCCACCTGAGCGAGTACAGCGCCTCGCTGCAGCACGCGGCGAAGGCGGTCGAGGAGGCCATGCACAGGTCGCGCGAGCTCTACGGCGGCGAGAACGGCTACCGCAGGTTCTGCGAGGACCTCTTCGAGTTCAAGAGCGTGCCCAAGACGCACGAGATCCACCGCGTCGACGGCTCGACGATCGGCGCGATCCCGTTGTGCGGGTTCACCTGTCACGCCGAGGAACCTGGCCAAGCCCAGATCGCCGAGATCCCCCTCGGGTACGACATCAGCGAGTACGGCCGCCGGGCCATGGCGTCCGCATACGCCACCAACAAGATCCTCACCGAGAAGTGGTACCGCTGGTACGGCTGGGAGTGGGACGGCGCCAACCACGAGCAGGACATCAACACCGCGATGAAGGAGTCGCTGAACCAGGTCAGCCCGATCCCGGTGCTGATCAACCTCTGGTACACCGCGACAGAGGGCGTGAAGGCGACGATGTCCGAGAACTACCAGGCCGTGCTCGACCTGCTGGGGAAGCACACCGGCGCGGAGATGTTCCGCAAGCTGAAGCAGGACATGGGCGCGTGATCGACGACGCCGACCTGGCCCGCTTCCGCGCCCGCATCGCCGACGCGACCCAGCACGGGATGCGGTCGTTCGCGGCGTTGCGGGAACAGGCGACAGTGCTTGCCGCGCAAGGACGCGCGCCGGAGCAACGCGCGGAACGCCCCGCGCGCCGGCCTGTTCGCCGTCAGCCTGCGGAAGACGACGGCTACGAGGTTCGCCTCGAAGACAGTTGGTGATCGCCCGGCTGGTCGCGGACCAGCCGGGCGATCACGCCTGACGGTTACGAGGCGAGCGGGATGTCACCCCCGACGCCCCACGGTGTGGTGAACTGGCCGCGCACGTACCAGTTTCCTTCCCACGGCCGCCACACGGCGAGGTCGGTCACGCCATCACCGTTGTAGTCACCGGGAACCGGGATGTCCCCGCCGACTCCCCACTGTGTGGTGCTGATGCCGCGCACGTACCAGTTGCCCTCGGACGGCCGCCACACCGCGAGATCCGCGACGGCGTCACCGTTGTAGTCGCCCACGACAGGGATGTCACCGCCAACGCCCCACTGGGTCGTGCTGATCCCACGCACGTACCAGTTGCCTTCGGAGGGCCGCCACACCGCGAGATCCGTTGTGCCGTCGCCGTTGTAGTCAGCCGCGACGGGGATGTCGCCGCCAACGCCCCACGGCGTCGTGCTGATGCCACGGACGTACCAGTTGCCCTCGGACGGCCGCCACACGGCGAAGTCCGTTACACCATCACCGTTGTAGTCACCGGGAACCGGGATGTCGCCGCCAACTCCCCACTGGACCGTGCCGATGCCGCGCACGTACCAGTTGCCCTCGGAAGGACGCCACACCGCGAAGTCCGTCACGCCATCACCGTTGTAGTCGCCAGGAACCGGGATGTCCGCGCCGATGCCCCACGGCGTGGTGCTGATGCCACGCACGTACCAGTTGCCCTCCCACGGCCGCCAGACCGTCAGGTCCGTTGTGCCGTCACCGTTGTAGTCGCCTTCCGGTCCCCACTGGGTGAACAGCGAGTACAGCAGCCGGTTCGGTGAGCCGGCGCCGGGGTTGCCGACCACGCCGGGCGTCGAGTTGCGAACGATGGCGTCGTGCACTCGCGCGGCCGGGGCCGCCGGATGCCGTTGCAGGTACAGGGCTGCGACACCGGCCACGTGCGGGGTGGCCATCGACGTGCCGCTGATCGAGTTGGTCGCCGTGTCGCTGGTGCTCCAGGACGACGTGATGCCGACGCCAGGTGCGAACAGGTCGGTGCAGCCACCGAAGTTCGAGAACGACGCCCTGGCGTCGTCGGTGCCGGTGGCGTTCACCGTCAGGGCCTGCGCGACCCTGGCCGGCGACGTCTGGCAGGCGTCGGTGTTGGCGTTGGCCGAGGCCACGGCGTAGGTGATGCCGGACGCGATCGAGTTGCGGACTGCGGTGTCCAGCGGGTCGAACGCGCCACCGCCCAGGCTCATGTTCGCCACCGCCGGCTTGACCGCGTTGGCGGTCACCCAGTCCACTCCGCTGATCACACCGGCGAAGCTGCCGCTGCCGCCGCAGTTCAGCACCTTGACGGCGACCAGTCGCACCGCCTTCGCCACGCCGTGCTCCGCGCCACCGATGGTGCCCGCCACGTGCGTGCCGTGGCCGTGGCAGTCGGTGTTGTTGCCATCTCCTGTGGTGTTGGTGCCCCAGCTCGCGCGTCCGCCGAACGTCGTGTGGGACACCCGGATGCCGGTGTCGATCACGTAGGCGTGCACGCCTGCCGCGGTCGGCCCGTAGTGGTAGCGCTGGTCCAGCGGGAGGTTCCGCTGGTCGATCCGGTCCAGGCCCCACGACGGCGGGTTGACCTGGACGGCGTCCGCCTTGACGACGCCGTCCTGGTACACCGCCGCGACCCGTGGATCACGGGCCAGCGCCTTGGCGTTGGCCGCGTTGGCGTTGACCGCGAAGCCCTGCAACGCGTGCTGCCAGCTCGCGATCACCTTGCCGTTGTACTGCTTGGCCAGCGAGCCCGCGCTGGTCGCCGCCACGCCGTTGCGCAGGACGACCACGTACTGGTCCGCGATCGCCGTCCCCGCCGGTGCGGCGACGAAGACCCCTTCTGCCGCTGAAGCCGGTGCCACGGCGGTCGACAGCCCCGCCGCGGCCACCACGATCCCTACAAGCGCACGCCGTATGGCGCGTCTGCCCGAGGTGTTCACAAACGCCCCTCTCATCCGAGACAAGCCTTGTGCAGGCGCACGGTGCGCCCGACGAGGAGGTCGTCGCAGGAGAGGTTTCGTAACCGGGAAAAGCGGGTATCGGCCCAAATGACTCCGTCGGGACCAGCAGGCCGCCCGCTGGTCAGATCACGAGGTCGAGCAAGAGCGTGAAGATCAGTCCGGTCACGGCCAGGATCGTCTCCATGATCGACCAGGTCTTGATGTTCTGCCCCACGGTGAGCCCGAAGTAGCCCTTCACCAACCAGAAACCGGCGTCGTTGACGTGGGAGAAGAACAGCGAACCGGCACCGATCGCCAGCACCAGCAGCGAGGTCTCGCCGGGCGACAGGGTGGTCACCAGCGGGGCGAGGATGCCGGACGCGGTGACGGTGGCGACGGTCGCCGAGCCGGTCGCCAGGCGGATGAGCACCGCGACGAGCCACGCGAGCAGCAGCACCGACATGCCGCTGCCGGCCACCCAGTCGGCGATCAGCTTGCCGATCCCGGTGTCGATCAGCGTCTGCTTGAAGCCACCGCCGGCGGCGACGATCAGCAGGATGCCGGCGATGGGCGGCAGACCGTCCTCAATGGACTTGGCAACGGCTTTGAGGTCCATCTTCGCGCCGCGGCCGAGGGTGAACATCGCGACGATCACGGCGAGGAGCAGGGCGATCAGCGGTGCGCCGAGGAAGTCCAGCACGGTGCGCACGGTGTTGCCCTTGGCCAGGAAGATGTCGGCCAGCGCCTTGCCCATCATCAGCACCACGGGCAGCAGCACGGTGGCGAGCGTGACGGCGAACGTCGGGCGCGGCCGTTCGGTGTCCTCGCGCGTCTCGGTGTCGAACAGGTCAGGCGCGGGTACGTCGACCCAGCGGGCGGCGAAGCGGGCGAACAGCGGGCCCGCGATGGCGATGGTGGGCAGGGCGATCAGCACGCCCAGGCCGAGGGTGATGCCGAGGTCGGCCTTCAGTGCGGTGACCGCGACCAGCGGGCCGGGGTGCGGCGGCACCAGGCCGTGCATCGCCGACAGACCGGCCAGCGCCGGGATGCCCAGGCGGATCAACGACACCCCGGACCGGCGGGAGACCAGCAGGATCACCGGCATGATCAGCACCAGGCCGATCTCGAAGAACATCGGCAGGCCGATCAGCGCGCCGACCGCGGCCATGGCCCACGGCAGGGAGCGCGTGCTGGACCGACCGATGATCGTGTCCACAATGGAGTCCGCGCCACCGGAGTCGGCCAGCAGCTTGCCGAACATGGCGCCGAGCGCGATCAGGGTGCCCACACCGGCGGCGGTGTCGCCGAAACCCTTGGCGAACGACGCGATCGTCGCGTCCATGGGCAGGCCCGCGATCATCGCGACGAGCAGCGAGGAGATCGTCAGCCCGAGGAACGGGTGCACCCGGAACCGGGTGATCAGCAGGACCAGCAACGCGATGCCGACCAGTGCGGCCGGGATCAGCCGTCCGCTGGAGACGGCGGCGAGTGCGATGTTCACAGTTCCTCCACGGCGGCGTGCAGGTAGGCCTCGACGATCGAGTCGACGGGCTGGTCCAGGTCGATCGCGATCCCGTGCTCGTCGGGATCGAGCGGTTCGAGTGCGGCGTACTGGGTGGCGACCAGGCTGGCGGGCATGAAGTGCCCTGGTCGCCGGGCGACGCGCGAGCGCACCACGCCCTGGTCGCCGGCGAGGTGCACGAACCGCGTCGCAGGCGCGGCGGCGCGCAGCCGGTCGCGGTACTCGCGCTTGAGCGCCGAGCAGCTGACCACGCCACCGGTGGCCGCGTGCGTGGCGAGCCAGGTCCCGATCTCCGCCAGCCACGGGGCGCGGTCAGCGTCGTCGAGCGGGATGCCGGCCGCCATCTTGTCGATGTTGACCTGCGGGTGGAAGTCGTCGGCGTCGCCGAACGGGACGCGCAGCCGTTGGGCCAGGGCGGCGCCCACGGTCGTCTTGCCGGATCCGGACACGCCCATGACGGCGATGAGTTGCGGCACGGCCCCTCCGTTGGGGTGCTAACGCTGCTTAGTGCGCAACATCCTGGGTTAATAATCTGCTTTTTACAAGCCTCGTCCGTTATTCGTCAGGTCTTAATCGGTCATGTGGCCACAGGTGGGCAATCATGGGATGATTCGCGCTCGTGGTGGCCGAAGAGCAGCTCAAACGTGGTCTGCACGAGACCGTCCTTGATCATCTGGGCACCCAGCTGAGCTCGGGCGAGATCCCCGCGGGCGAGGTGCTGCGCATCGAGGAGCTGGCCCAGCGCTACGAGGTCGGCCGCTCGGTGATCCGCGAGGCCGTGCGCGTGCTCGAGTCCATGGGCATGCTGACCACGCGTCGGCGGGTCGGGGTGACCGTGGCCGAGCAGGCGGCCTGGAACGTGCTGGACCCGCGCATCATCCGGTGGCGGCTGGACGGTCCCGGCCGGCAGGCGCAGCTGACCTCACTGGGCGAGCTGCGCGCGGGCGTCGAACCGGTGGCCGCGGCGTTGGCCGCGCAACGGGCCACGCCGGAACAGTGCGGCGTGATGACCGGCGCGGTGATGGACATGGCCGTGCACGGCAAGACCGGCGACCTGGAGGCCTACCTCCAGGCCGACCTGGTGTTCCACCGGACGTTGCTGGCCGCGTCGGGCAACGAGATGCTCGCGGCGCTGTCCGGCGTGACCGATGAGGTGCTCATAGGGCGCACCCACCACGGCCTGATGCCGCACACCCCGAACCCGGTCGCCATCCGGCTGCACGCCGACGTCGCGCAGGCCATCCGGACCGGCGACTCAGCCGCGGCCGAGACCGCGATGCGCGAGATCATCACCGAGGCGACCGAGGCTCTCAACCACGACTGACGCCTGCTCGTTGTTGAGCCGCGGGTCGCACAGCGACGTGTAGCGGCGCACGAGCGCGTTCTCGTCCGGCACGTTTGCGCCAACGCACTCCGTCACGTCCTCCCCCGCGAGTTCGAGGTGCAGGCCTCCCGGCCACTGACCCAGCTCGCGCAGAGTCTCGTGGAACGCCACCGCCTCGCCGGTGATGTCCTGGAGATGCCGGGTCTTGAGGCCGGTGCTGGTGATCCTCGTGTTGGCGTGCATGGGATCGCACATCCAGACGACCGGGTGGCCCGCTGCTCGGACCGCGCGCACCAAGGGAGGCAACAAGGTGCGGACGTCGTGCGTGCCGAGCCGGCTGATCAACGTCAGCCTGCCCGGTTCCCGTTGCGGGTCGAGTCGCGCGCACAGGGCGACGACTTCTTCGGGGGTGGCCGCCGGACCGATCTTGCAGGCGACCGGGTTGGCGATGTTCGTGAGGAATTCGACGTGCGCGCCGTCGACGTCTCGGGTGCGCTCGCCGATCCACGGGAGGTGGGTGGACGCGAGATACCTGGTGCTTCCCTCGGTTCTGATGAGGGGCTCCTCGTAGTCCAGCAGCAAGGCCTCGTGGCTGACCCACATGCCGTTGTCCAACTCCGCCAGCACCGCGCGGGCCGTGTGATAGGCGGTGATCATCCGCCGGGCGTTCGGGATCCGTTGGACTGCAACGGGTTCCGGGCCGTTCACCGCTAGTCCGCGGAAGGTCGGCATGGTTCGGCCGTCGATCACTTCCGTCGGTTCGGAGCGCGGTTTGGCGAACTGGCCGGCCAGTCGGCCGATCACGACCACGGGCGCGTGCCTGATCTGCTTCGACAGCGCGCCGAGGACGGCGTCTTTGGCGCGTGCGCCTCGGCGGGCTGCTATGCCGAACGGTTCGGCGCAGTCACCGCCCTGCAAGACGTACGCCTTGCCCGCGGCGACTTCGGCGAGCGCGCGCTTCAGCACGCGAATGTCCTTCGGCGAGGTGAGCGGCGGGGCGCTCGCGAGTTGTTGCCTGGCACGGGTGAGCTCGCAGGAGTCGGGCCAGTCGGGCTGGTGCGTGGCACGTTTGGTGAATGTCCGTGCCGCCGTCATCCGGTGCTCCCTGCGTGCAGGACGCGCTGCACCAGTTCGTCGGCCGCGCCGAGATAATCCGTGGGGTCGCACAGGCTCTTCAGCGTCGCCGCGTCCAGCACGTCCGTCTCCTGTGCCAACGCTTCGGCGAGGTCTTCGCCACGTCCGGCGGCCATCGCGACCGCACGCATCGCCGCCGTCTTTCCGAGGTGCGGAGTCAGTTGCGCGGACAGCCGTTCGGCCACGATCGCCCCTCGGGTGATCTCCAGGTTGGCCCGCATCCGCTCGGCGTGCACGCGCAGACCGGTGACCAGTTCCACCGCCGTGTGCGCGGCGCCACCCGCCAGCCGCAGACACTCCCGGAGCGGTTGCCACTCCGCGTGCCACGTGCCGCCCGGCCGCTCGTCCTCGGCGAGCATGCAGTGGGCGAGGCTTGATGCGAGGCCCGGCACCTGCAGCGCCGCGGACCGGATGAGCGTGGCGAGACTGGGGTTCTGCTTCTGCGGCATCGCGGACGAGACCCCTTTGCCTGCGGCGGTCTGCTCGCTGAGCTCGCCGATCTCGGTGCGGCACAACGACTGCACGTCGACCGCGATCTTCCCGAGCGCCCCGGTGAGCAACGCGCACCACCCGGCGGTGTCGACGATCGGCGTGCGCAGCACGTGCCACGGCACCACGGGCTCGGCCAACCCCGTCTCGTCGGCGTAGGCGGTGATCAGGCTCGCGGCGTAGTCGGCGGGCAGCCGGCCGAAGTGCATGCGCGCGTGCTCCAGGTAGGCCGCCATGGTTCCGGCCGCCCCGCCGATCTGCACGGGCAGACCGCGCTGGGTGAGGTGCCGCGCCCGGACGTCCACGGTCCGCGTCAGGTGCAGCCACCCGGCCGCCTTCAGCCCGAACGTCGTCGGCACCGCATGCTGAGTGAGCGTCCGGCCCGCCATGACCGTTTGGCGATGTTCGTCAGCCAGGTCCTCCAGCGCGGCGCACACCTTGGCGAGGTCCTGTCTGATGTGGACGACCGCCTGCGTGATGACCAGGCAACACGCCGTGTCCAGCACGTCCTGACTGGTGGAGCCGCGGTGAACGTACTCGGCGGCAACCGGGTCCACGGCAGCCACGCGTGCCGTCAACTCCTCGACCACGGCCACAACCGGATTCGCCGCGCCCCGCGACCGCGCGGCGATCGCGGCGATGTCGAGGCTCCCGTCCGCGGCGACCTCGGTGATCACCTGGGCGGCGGCCGCGGGAACGGTGCCGACCCTGGCCTGAGCGCGGGCCAGTCCGGCCTCGGCCGCGCACATGGCCCGCAGCCACGCCTCGTCGGAGGTGAGCGCCTCCACCGGGGTCGTGGCGCGCACCGGTGACAGCAATCCTGTGTCACGCAAGGGGTATCTCCATCCTGGACTTCGCGGGCAGGCGATGCGCTCGTCCCGGGTCACACAACGGACATCTCCACCCTCGACTTCGCCGGCACGCACCGCGGACCGAGCACGGCCCGCGCGATGGCGTCCGCGTCACCCACGGTCGCCGACGCCGAGCAAGGCCGGATGCCCACCGCGGTCACCCAGTGCACCGACTCGGTCGGCACGCCCAGCGCGTAGAGCCCCTGGTGAGGCACTCCGTCGGCGGCGATCACCCTGGCCGGCCGGGGAGTCACGTCCAGTCCGCCCGTCTCCAGCACGCCGCCCTCGCCGTCCGGGACCCGGTGCGGTCGGCATCGGCCCGTCGAAAGCAGGCGGCGGAGCAGTTCGTCGTCGGTGGTGCGGACGTCGGGCGCCGGCATGCGCGCGTCGATCACCGTGCGGACGGGCAGCGGGTGCGGCATCAGGTCGGCGAGCGCGACGAAGGTGCCCGCGGCGTGGTCGGGTTCGGCTCGGGTGCCCGGGCCCAGGACGTCCAGCACGCCGGCGGAGATCAGCGCCGCCAGTTCCTCGATCCGTCGTGCGGGAGGGCCGATGGACAGGAACGCGTTGAGCGGGCTGAACCAGCGTTCCAGGTCGTCGCGGTGGGAACGGCCGTCGAGGCCGCCGTGGTCCACCACCGCGCGGATCTCGTTGCGCAGGTCGCGCAGGACGTCGAGCGCCGCCTTGACCGGGCCGCGCACGTTGCCCTCGGCCGCCCTGGCGACGTCCTCGCGCAGGTAGGTCAGCAGCCAGGGGCGGAAGTCCGCCAGTGAGTCGAACCGGTCCACGGGGTGTTCGAGCCGCGTCCAGTCCCAGCGCTGGGTGATGCCGTACTCGTCCAGCACCGCCTCGCCGTCCGTGCTCGATCGGTACCGCGCGGAGAACCTGGCCACCTCAAGAGGTTCGAGGCGTGCGGCCAGCGAGGTCGCGTAGTAGACGGTCTCGACCTCCTTCGCGATCAACGGCCACAGGTGGGCGCGGAAGTCGACCGGCGCGGACCGCAACGTCTGCACGACGTCTTCGGTCAGCACCGCGGGTCGGTGACGGCCGTGTGCGCCTTTCTGGTTCTCCCCTCTCGCGTGCAGCGGTACGCCTCGCCGCGACCCCGCGTACAACTGGGGCTCAAGACCGGACGGGTGGTAGCCGAGCACGCCGTCGCGACGCGCGAACCGTCCGCCTCTGCCGGTGGTCAGCGCGGCCAGGTGGTCGAAGAAGTTCAGGCCGAGCCCCAGCAGCAACGTGGGTTCGCCCGGCTCGATCGCGGTCAGGTCCGCGTCGGCGGGGTTGCCCGGCCGCACGTACCGCAGCCCGTGAGCTGCGGCGAACTCGCTGAACGAGCGCTCGCGGGCACCAGGGCGGGACGGCAGGTGCCCTTGCGCCAGCACGACCGCGGCAAGAGAGCTCAACACCTGCCCGTCGGCCAGCCGGACCGCGTCGTCAGTCACCTCGACCGCGCGCTGCCGGTGGTGGACGATCCGCACCCCGACCGGTGCGGTTCGGACTATCTCTCGCAGCGCCCACACGAGGTAATGCCCGTAGAACGCGCGGGTGGCGTAGGAGTCGGGTCCGAGGCGCCTGGCCTCGCTCCGGATCGCGTCGTTCCCGTCGACGAGGCTCGCGGTGGAGGCCACCGATCTCGACCACTCGTAAAGCGACGGGCCGCGGCGCACCGGACCCTCCATGGGCACGCTCTCATCAGCGAAAACCGTGACCTGCGAACACACCGTGTTCATCAGGAAATCACTCGACTGACGAGTGTTCCAGACAGCTCCACAACCGTGTTCCGCAGGATCCACCACATGCACCACGAGTTCGTCACCAAGAACGACCGGCGACCAATTAGCGCACATTCTTTCAATCACGGACAGACCTCTCGGACCCATCCCGATTACAGCCAAACTGTGTTTATCCAAAATGGATTTACCCAACTTCCAATACCGGCGAGCCGCCGATACTCCGCTGGCCGATGTTAGTTCGACGTGAAGTTAGCGCTCACAAGTTCGGTTGAACCCGCCTCTGCGTACGGCCGTATGAATCCGTATACGCGCTTTTCCGTCACGCCGAACGGAGCAGTCGCCGCGCAAAAGGAGGCATTCGGCCCGATGTCCGACGAAAAAGAGGGCGTCGTCATCAGCACACACCGGGTGATGCCCGGACGGATGGCGAGTTTCTCGACGTCGGTAAAGGGACTACTCAGCGCGGCATCCAGATCACAGGGCTATCTCGACGGCAGATTGGAGAAAGCATCGGGCGATTCGGCGACCTGGCTGGTCATCTGCTGGTTCGACAGCGCGGAGAGTGCCGCCGAGTGGGGCCGTTCGCGGTCGCACGCCACGTGGCGCGAGTACGTCGGACGCTTCGCCACCCGCGTCGAAGCGCCGCCGCGACCCGCCCAGGCACCATCGGGACCGCCGAGCCCGCCGCCGCGGTGGAAGACCGCGCTGGTGACGTTGATCGGCGTGTTCCCCGCGGTGCTGCTGGTCAACGTCACCGTCATCCCGCGGGTGACCGGGCTGCCGCTGCTGGCGCGCACGTTGATCCTGTGCGTCTGCGTGACGGGGCTGATGACCTGGGTGCTGATGCCGCAGGTGATGAAGGTGCTCGGCCCGTGGCTGCGCAAGGGCCCTGCGCCCGCCCCCGCACCGGCGCCCGCGGCAGCTCCCGTCCCCGTGCCGGCGCCCGCTCGTGCCACCGACCAGGCCACCCGACGCGACCAGGCCAACCGGCGCGACCAGGCCGGCCGACGCGACCAGCCCGTCCTGTCTGCCGCCGTCAACGCCCCCACCTCGACCTCGACCTCCCCCGGCCTCCGGCCACCACCACCCTGAGCAGCGCGGTCGCAGCACGCCGCCCCGGCGACCTTCCCCCAGCGTGCCGCCGACCCCCGAGCACCGGAGCGTATTCAGTGCGGACCCTTCTGATCGACAACCACGACTCGTACACCTACAACCTGTTCCACCTCGTCGCGAGCGTGAACGGGGAAGACCCCCTCGTGCTCAGCAACGACGATCCGGAGCTCGCCAGGTTGTCGTTCGGCGAGGTGGACAACGTGGTGATCTCCCCAGGTCCCGGTCGACCCGGCCGGTCCAGGGACCTCGCCGGGTCGACCAGGTTCCTGGACCAGGACGTGCTGCCGGTGCTCGGCGTGTGCCTCGGCCACCAGGGGCTCGGGTTCCAGGCGGGTGCGCGGGTCGCGTTGGCACCACAGGCCCGGCACGGCCACCCGACGGCGGTCACGCACGTCGGCAGCGACCTGTTCGAGGGCATTCCGCAGGGGTTCACGGCGGTGCGCTACCACTCGTTGTACCTGCCCGAACCGCTGCCGCCCGGCCTGGAGGCCACCGCGTGGGCGGAGGACGGCGTGCTGATGGCGCTGCGGCACCGGACCCGGCCGCAGTGGGGAGTGCAGTTCCACCCAGAGTCGATCCTCACCGAGTGGGGCACCCGGCTGCTGGCCAACTTCCGCGAACTCTCCGCAGCAGCGCGACCGTCCGTCACCATAAGCAGAAAACCCTTGGCGGACAACGAGATCGTGACACGGAGCCGCCAGACCGGCCATCGGCTGCACACCGCCGTCCACCACGGCATCGTCGATCCCGAGCAGGTGTTCGCGGAGCTGCACTCCGCGTCGGAGCGGGCGTTCTGGCTCGACGGCGCCGGTGCGGGCGAGCGCGGGGCGCGGTTCTCCTACCTGGGCGACGACACCGGTCCGCTCGCCGAGTACTGCAGCTACGACGTGCGGGCGGGCGTGGTGACCGTGGAACGCGCGGGCCGGCCGCCGGCCAGACTGCGCGACGACATCTTCGCCTACCTCCGGCAAGGTCTGGCCGACCGCGCACATCCCGAGCCGGACCTGCCGTTCGACTTCACCTGCGGCTGGGTCGGGTACTTCGGCTACGAGCTCAAGGCTTCGCTCGGTGGCCGGGCCGCCCACCGCAGCAACACTCCGGACGCGGCCTGGCTGTTCGCCGACCGTGTGATCGTCATCGACCACCAGGAACACACGGCACATCTGTTGTGTCTGGCCGAGGACACGCGCTCGGCCCACGACGAGGCCGCCGGTTGGCTCGACGCCACGCTCGCCTTCCTCGCCTCGCTGTCCTCGCACGAGGCGCCGCCCGTCCGGTCGTGGCCGCAGGAGGACGACGCTGTGGAGATCACCGAACGGTGGCTGCTGCGCTCGTCCGACGACTACCGCGCGGATGTCGAGTCCTGCCAGGAACAACTGCGCGCGGGCGAGAGCTACGAGATCTGCCTGACCACCGCGGTCGAACTGCCCGCGACGTGCGCGTCCGCCGACTACTACCGGGTGCTGCGTCGGGTCAACCCTGCGCCGTACTCCGCCTACCTGCGCTTCGGCGAGGTCGACGTGGCCAGTTCGTCGCCGGAGCGGTTCCTCCGGGTCGGCGCCGACGGTGTCGTGCAGGCCGAGCCGATCAAGGGCACGGCCGCCCGCGGCACGACCCCCGAAGAGGACGCCGCCCTGCGCGACGGGCTGGCCTCGGACCCGAAGACGCGCGCCGAGAACCTGATGATCGTCGACCTGCTGCGCAACGACCTGGGGCGCGTGTGCGAGGTCGGCACCGTGGAAGTGCCGGAGCTGATGGGCACTCGCACGTACCGAACCGTGCACCAGCTCGTGTCGACGGTGCGGGGCGCGCTGAGGCCGGAACTCGACGCGCTGGACTGCGTGCAGGCGTGTTTCCCCGGCGGATCGATGACCGGAGCGCCCAAGGAACGCACGATGGAGATCATCGACGAGCTGGAGCCGGGCGCGCGCGGCGTGTACTCCGGTGCACTGGGGTTCTTGAGCTGCAACGGATCCGCTGACCTGAGCATCGTCATCCGGACCGCGGTGTTCGCCGCCGGACGGGTGCGGATCGGTGCCGGCGGCGCGGTCGTGCTGGACTCCGACCCGGACGGCGAGTACCAGGAGATGCTGCTCAAGCTGGCCGCGCCGATGCGGGCGTACTGGAGCTCGGGTGCGCACCGCCCGGCCGCTGTGCTGTCCGCCGAACCGCGCGTACATCGGCGAGGCCGGCACGCGCGTCGCCGTCGGCGCACCGCCGTGATCGGTGCGGAGGTCGAGGCGGGATGATGAGCCGAGCCCACAACGCGGCCCTCGCACTGGCGACGCACGCCGACCGGGCCGGCTGGTCGTCCCGCCCCGCCTACTTCGTGGGCGACGAGGTGTGGACGCACGGCCAGATCCACGACCTCGCCGCAAGGGCCGCAGGCGTGCTGCACGACCGCGGCATCACCAGGGGTGACCACGTGCTGCTCGCCGCGCCGGACGGTGCCGCGTGGGTCGTCGCGTTCCTGGCGATCACGCGGCTGGGTGCGGTGGCCGTCCTGGTGAACCCGGAGCTCACGGCGGCCGACCACCGGCTCCTGCTCGCGGACAGCGTCGCCCGCACCTGTGTGACGGACGCGGCGCTGGAGGAACACTTCGCCGGCCACGACTGGATGGACGTCGAACACCTGCTGGATCTGGCCTGGACGACCGCGGCCGGACCTGCCGCCAACGTCACCCCGGCGAGCCCGCTCTACATCCAGTACACGTCGGGCACCACGGGCAACCCGAAAGGTGCCGTCCACACGCACAAGGATCTCGCCTTGTACGGCACGTCGGTCGGACGTGACGTCCTGCGCATCGGCCTCGGCGACGTCGCGCTTTCGGTGTCGAAGATGTTCTGGGCGTACGGGTTCGGCAACGCGTTGGTGTTCCCGTTGCACTCCGGTTCCTCCGCGGTCCTCACGCCGCACCGGCCCGGTGCTGCGGAGATCGTCGACCTGGTCGCCCGGCACCGGGTGAACCTGCTGTACTCCGTGCCCTCCTCCTATGCGGCCCTGGCGAACACCAACAAAGCGTTGTCGTCCTTGAGAGCCGCTGTGTCCGCCGGCGAACCGATGCCGGAACCGCTCGGCGAACTGCTGCGCGACGACCTCAACCTCGAGGTGCTGGAACAGATCGGATCGACCGAGGCCGGACATGCGTTCTGCGCCAACGGGATCGGCCACAACACCCCCGGCACGCTCGGCCGGCCCGTACCCGGCTGGGAAGTGCAGGTGCGTGACGCGCACGGCCTGCCGGCGCAGGAGGGCGAACTGTGGGTGCAGGGCCCGACGCTGTTCTCCCACTACCACAACCAGCCCGACCTCACCCGGCGCACGCTCGTCGACGGCTGGCTGACGACCCACGACCGGGTGCGGCAGAACCCCGACGGCACGCTGAGCCATCTCGGCCGGACCGACGACATGGAGATGGTCGGCGGGATCTCCCTCTCCCCGCTGGAGATCGAGCGCGTGCTGGCCGCGCATCCACTGGTGCGCGAGGCCGCCGTCGCCGCGGTGCTCGACCAGCACGCGTCCCGGCTGCGGGCGTTCGTCGTGCCCGCACAGCACTCGCCGGGGCTGGAGGACGAACTGATCACCTGGACCAGGTCCCGGCTGCCCGCTTTCAAGGTCCCGCGCACCGTGCGGCTCGTGCGGCAGCTGCCGAGGACCGCCACCGGCAAGTTGCGCCGCCACGTCGTGCGCACCGGATCCTGGTAACCGAAGGAGTTTCCCAAGTGCAGCAAAAACTGTTCGGCGCCAGCGGTTTCTACATCGGCCAGATGTTCCGCGAGGCCGCGATGCGCCACGGTGCCGTACCGGTCGTCCTGGACCGTCCGCTGGACGTGGCTCCCGACACCGGCCTGCAGCACAGCTACCGCTCACTCGCCGACCTGGTCGACCGGCTCGCGGACCAGCTGTGGTCCGCCGGGGTCAGGCCCGCGAGTCACGTCGCGATCCACAAGCGCGACAACGTGGACATCGCGTTGCTCGGCTGTGCCGCGTCCCGCATCGGCGCCGTGCCCGTCCTGCTCTCCCCCGGCCTGGACGCCACCGCGGCCTCGATCCTGCTCGGCCGGCTCGACCGGCCGCTGCTGGTGACGGACGAGGCGACCTTGGAACGGCTCGCCGCGCACACCGACATCGCGAAGCTCACCAGCAAGCGCGTCCTCGTCAGCGGAGTCTTTCCCGGTGCCGTCGCGCTCAGCGGCCTGGAGGTGACCGGACGCGCCAAGCTGGTCCGGCTGCACCCCGACGAGCCCGCGATGATCACGCACAGCTCGGGCACGACCGACGTGCCCAAGCTGGCCGTGCACTGCGCCCGCGCGTTGTGGAACCGGTTGGTGCCGCAGAAGGTCATGGCTCTGCCCGTGCGCGGGGAGACGGCGGCCTTCTGCATGTCGTTCGTCCACTCGCGCTTCTACCACGCGCTCGGCACGTTCCTGTCCGGCGGCAGCCGCCTGCTCCTGCTCACCGACCACGACCCCGCGTCGGTCGGCCCGTTGCTGGCCCGGTGGCAGCCGGGCGTGGTGGAGACGCACCCCAACACGTTCGTGCTGTGGGAAGACCTCGCGGACGCCCCTGGTGCACCGTTGAAGAACGTCCGCTGCTTCGGCAGCACCTTCGACGCCATCCACCCGCGCACCGTGCAGCGGTTGCTTGCCGCGTCACACCGACGCGGCAAGTACCTCATGCAGCTCTACGGACAGAGCGAGACCGGACCGGTGGCCGTGCGCATGTTCACCGAACGTGGTGCGGCACGCGGCAACGGACGCCTGGTGGGCATCGGCATCCCCGGCTTCACCAAGGTCAGGATCACCAACGACGCCGGCACCCCGGTGCCGCGCGGCACGGTCGGGCACATCGAGGCACGCACCCGCGGGCGGATCGTCACCTACCAGGGCGCTCAGGACCGGTACGACGCACAGCTCAACGGCACCTGGTGGCGCATGGGCGACATGGGCACCCGCAGCTGGTGGGGCGGCCTGCACCTGATCGACCGCGAGATCGACCAGATCGACGACGTGGACAGCAACCTCCGGATCGAGGACGTGCTGATGTCCCGGCTCGACGAGCTGCGCGAGATCGTCGTGGTGCCCGGCGCGGACGGCGTCGCGGTGCCCGTGATCTGCACCCGCAGCGGCGCGCCGCTGGAACCGGCACGCTGGCGGCGTGCAACGGCTGACCTGCCCGCCATGGACGCACCGCGGCAATGGGCGTTCGACGACCTGCCCAGGACGTCCACGTGGAAGATCAAGCGAGTTGCGCTCGCGCAGCTGATCGCCACCGGTGACCGCGCGGTGGCCCGTGGCTGACGAGGCACCGGTGATCGTCGTGGGGGCCGGGCCGGTCGGGCTCTGCGCCGCGCTGGCCCTGCGCGCTCACCGGGTGCCCGTCGTCCTGCTCGAAGCCGACCCCGCCGACCGGCAGCGCACCGGCAGCCGAGCTCTCTACGTGCACGGGAAGTCGTTGGCGCTGCTGGAATCCATCAGCCGGGGACTGGGCGCGGAGCTCGCGGCGCGGGGCGTGCTCTGGAACGTCCGCCGCACCCTGTACCGCGGGCGGCAGGTGTACGCGCGGGAGTTCCCGCCGCACGACCCCGCTCGCGGCCTGCCCCCGTTCACCAGCCTGCGGCAAAGCGAGACCGAGCGCATCCTGTTGCACGCCTGCGAAAGCGCGGGCGTCGAGGTGCGGTGGAACCACCCCGTCACCGAGATCGTCGCGCACTCCGCCGGCGTCACCGTGGCCACGGCTGATGGCACGACCTGGTCTGGAAGTCACGTCGTGGGAGCCGACGGCGCCAGGTCGACCGTGCGCAAGTGCACGGGTTCCACTTTGGACGGATCGGCCGCAGAAGGGTTCCACGTGGTCGTCGACATCGCCGACGCCCCGGACCTGGAGCGGGTGATGCACTACGAGCATCCCGCCGCGGGCGGTCGCAGCGTGCTCCTCGTGCCTTACGCGGGCGGCTTCCAGGTCGACGTGCAGAGCCGGGCAGGAGACGCACCGGAGGGCTTCGCAGCACCGGAAGAGGTGTGCCGGTGGCTGCCCGCGTTGATCGGACCGACGCCGTCCGAGCGCATCACGGCGATCTCCGTCTACCGGTTCCTGCAGCTGATCGCCGACGACTTCACCGACCCGCACCACCGGGTTCTGCTCGTGGGCGAGGCAGCGCACCTGTTCCCGCCCTTCGGCGCCCGTGGCATGAACAGCGGCTTCGCCGACGCCCAGGCCGCAGCGGAGGCCATCGCCGTCGGACGCGGGGCGCCCGTGGCCAACGCCGAGGCCGTCACCCGGTTCGCCACGGCGAGACGAGCGGCGGCACAGGTCAACAGCGCTGCTGCGGGCGCGGCCCTGCGGCACCTGCGGCCACCCAGCACGGCGGCCCGGCTGCGACGCGGCGCGGCGGCCCGGCTGGCACCCGTGGTTCCCCGGTTCGGCGAGTGGCTGGAACACGCGCCTTACGGGCCACGCGCCGTGGTGAGGCACTGAATGGCGGGCGAGCTGCTGGTGGCCGACTCCTGGCTGGTGCTGGACGGATCGGTGCGGTCGCTGGACCGGCACATCCGCAGGTTCACCGAGTCCTGTCTGGAGGTCGGCGGCGTGACACCGCTGGAGCTCGACCGGTTCTGGCGCGAGACGATCTCCGCCCTGCCCCGCACGGGCGCGTGGTTCCCGCGGGTCGAGCTCGCGGGCGATCCGCCGTCGTTGCGACTGCAGATCCGTCCGGCACCCCCACGCGGCGAACACGTGCGCGTGTGGGTGCCGGACGCGCCTGATCACCGGCGCAGTCCGGCGCGCAAGGGGCCGGACCTCGAGGCGCTGGGCCGGTTGCGGGCCGAGGCGGAACGGCACGACGCTCAGGAAGCGCTGCTGCGGACCGCGGACGGCATCGTGGTCGAAGCCGCGAGCTCGTCGGTGCTGTGGTGGGAGGACGACGTCCTGTGCGCACCGCCGGAGGAGATTCCCGCACTGCCGGGCACGACCGCCGGGCTGGTGCTGGACCTCGCCACCGCACGGGGCATCCCGATCGCGCGAGGTGCCCGCCGGGTCGACGAGCTGGCCGGCCGGGAGGTGTGGCTGCTCAACGCTTTGCACGGCATCCGCCTGGTCACCGGTTTGGCTGGACCCGGCGTCACTTCACGCAGCGGCGTCGGCCTGGTCACGAGTGTGACCGAATCCGGCGTCGCCCTGGGCAGCGGCAGGCACTTCGCGGTGTGGCGGGAGCGGGTCGAACGGCTGCGCACACCGCTCGACCCGCTCGCCAAGTCAGCCGGCCTTCGGTGACGGGGGCACCATGCGGGTGCTCACCGCGATGCGGTTGTAGGCGTTGATGACGGTGCAGACCCAGATGAGCGCGGCGGTCCCGTCCTCGCCGAACTCCGCGACGGCGGCCCGGTACACCTCGTCCGGCACCCGGCCGTCGTGCACGAACGTGATCGCCTCCGCCAGTGCGAACGCGGCCTTCTCCCGCTGGTCGAACAGCGCGGACGCGGGCCAGGCGAACAGCGCGTCGAGCCGTTGCGCCGACTCGCCGCCGGACCGCGCGTCGCGGGCGTGGAGGTCCATGCAGAACTCGCACCCGTTGATCTGTGAGACGCGCAGCCGCAGCAGCTCCAGCAGTGGGGCGGGCAACCCGGCCCGCGCCGCGTTGTCCGCCGCGGCGACGTGCAGCGCCCGCATCGCGGCGGACACGTCCGGGGTGACCGACTTCAGGTTCACCCTCGGCTCGCTAGTGATGGTCGACATGCGTCCACACTAGCCGACTTTCGAGCGCTTTTCGTTGCCGCACAACAGAATTCCGCGTTGTTTCCATTGTGGACACAGCGCTCGCGGTGCTGCGCGGAAACCGGGCTGACGAGGCTCGTGGCGGAACGGCGCGGTAGCGGGCTCGGCGCACACCGCCTCGGCCGCGCCGTTCGAGTCCTGCAGGTACTACACCTTCGCCCGGTACTCGGTCCAGCCGGTCACCGCACGTCCGTTGACCGAGTCGGGGCCGATCGAGCTCGGGGGACTCCAGCTTCGCCACGCCGCCGGCACCATGCCGAGCACCACTCCCCTGGCCCGAGCGCGGAGACCTCGACCTGCACGACCGGGGTCGGGCCGATCTGCACCTGGAACTCGGCGTTCGTCCGCTTGTTCACGTCGAACACGTGGCAGTGCAGTCCACTGCAGACGTCGTTCGGGTTCGACATGAACCCCCACGTGCACAACGGGAAGAGCGGCTGGTCGAACTTCTCGACGACTGGGCTCAGGTCGATGTCGAGCTGGGCGTGCACGTCCGGCGCGACCATGCTGAAGCGGTCGAACGAGCCCTCGACACCGAGCGACTGTCGCGGACGCCGGCCGCCCCCAACCTCACAGCCGCCAGACGACCCCACCCGTGACGGCGCCGAGCTTGTCCGGGTTGGCGACGTTGTGGATGGCGGCGATGTGGCCGGTGTCGTCGAGGTCGAGTGTGAGGGTGGCGATCACCCGCCCCGCGCCGGCGAACACGACGCCCACGCCGCCGTTGAGCTCCACCAGTTCGACGCTCATGTCGGCGATCTCGACGCCCTGATAGGGCCGGGTGCCGATGGCCGCGAACCAGGTGGCCACCTTGTCCGCGCCGATGATCGGGCGCATGGCCTGGCGCACCTTGCCCCCACCGTCGGTCCACAGCGTCACGTCCGGCGCGAGCAACTGCATCAGGGTGTTGATGTCACCGCCGGTCGCCGCCGCGAAGAACCGTTCGGTGACCTCGCGCTGCCGCGTGCGGTCGGCGTGGAAGCGCGGCCGCCGGGCCTGCACGTGCTCGCGGGCGCGGTGGGCCGCCTGACGCACCGACGCCTCGGAACGTTCCACCGCGTCGGCGATTTCGCCGTAGCTGAAGCCGAACGCCTCCTTCAGGACGAACACCGCGCGCTCGAGCGGGCTCAAGGTTTCCAGCACCACGAGCACCGCCATCGACACCGAGTCCAGCGAGTCCACAGTGGACGCACTGGACTCGGCGGTGCCGAGGCTGGTCAGGATCGGCTCCGGCAACCACGGGCCGACGTAGGTCTCCCGCCGGACCTGGGCTGAGCGCAACCGGTCCATCGCCACGTTCGACACGATCCGCACCAGGTACGCCTTGGGGTCGGCCACCTGCGAGCGGTCGGCCGCCGACCACTTCAACCAGGCGTCCTGCACCGCGTCCTCGGCGTCGGCCGCGGTGCCGAGAATCCGGTAGGCCACCGAGAACAGCAGGTTGCGGTACTCGCCGAAGACCTCGCTCATCGGGTGAACCGGCCGCCACGCGGCCAGACCGAGCCCATGCGGGGCATCGTCAACAGCCTGCGGTAGGTCGGCCACGGCGAGGAAGTCACCGTTTCCTTGTACCAGACCGCCTTGCGACCGGTCAGGAGAAACGGCCTTGGGCTGCTGTCCGGCTTGGTGAACTGCACCACCGCGTCGTGCCGGCCCAGGCTGACCGGGGTGTGGTAGTAGCCGAACCGGAACGGCTTGGGCTGCTTGCCGCGCAGCTCGCGGGTGATCGACACCGCGGCGTGCACACCGGTGGGCATGCCGCTCTGGCAGGTGCCGTGCATGGCGCCGTAGCCCTGCTGGATCAAGGCCGCGTCGCCGACCGCGTAGATCTCCGGGTGGGACACCGACCGCAACGTGGCATCGGTGACGATGCGGCCGTGGTCGTCGACCTCCAGACCGGCCGCGGCCGCGAGGGGCGACACCCGCACCCCGCTGGTCCACAGCACGACGTCGGCCGCCACACTCTCCCCGCCCTCCAGCTCGACGGAGTCCGGCAGCACCTTGCTGATCTCGACACCACTGCGCACCTGAACGCCGAGGCGTTGCAACGAAGCCTCCAGGTACGTCTTGGCCTTCGGTCCCATCGTGGCACCGGGCTCCTGCCTGCCGAGCAGCACGACCTCCAGCTCCGGGTGCTGTTCGGCGATCTCGGCCGCCGCCTCCACACCGGTCAGCCCGCTGCCGCACACGGCGACCGCGCGGGTGCCCTGGCCGGCCAGGCGCAGCGCCAGCAGCTCGGCGTCGTGGCTGCTGTTGAGGGTGTAGGCGTGGTCGTCGACGCCGGCGACCGTCGCCGTGTCAGCCACGCCGCCCAAGGCGTAGACCAGCGTGTCGTACGCCAGCACCTGTTCGTCGTCGACGCGGACGGTGCGCGCGGCCGCGTCGATGCCGGTGACCCAGCCGCACACGAACTCCACACCGGTGCCCGCCAGCAGCTCCGGGACGCGCAGGTCGGCGACCTGCTGCCCGGACGCGGTCTGGTGCAACCGCAGCCGCTCGGTGAACCGCTCGGTCGCGTTGACGAGAGTGATTTGCACGTCCTGCCGGCGCTTGGTGCGCGCCGCCGTGATCACCGCGGTCATCACGCCCGCATATCCCGCGCCGAGAATCACGATCCTGTGCACCGTCGTTGTCCCTTCTTCGACCTGATGACGACCACGTGACGGGCCTCGGGCACACGAAGGTGACATCGCGTGATGGGCGTCACAGCGCGATGAGGCGGAGGATCGACGGCAGAGGCCTACGACCGATCGGAGGTGGCCGGCGGTGGGTGACGACTGGGTGTTCGGCTTCGGGTCCAACTCGTGGGAGGACCTCGTCGGAAAGCTGTTCGGCGGCCTGGGCCAGACCCAGTCGGCGACGCGGCGGACCGACCACTTCGGGCGCGACCTCACCGCAGCGGCCAGGGACGGCCTGCTCGACCCGGTGATCGGCCGGGAGGAGGTGATCGACGAGGTCCTCGAGGTGTTGTCGCGGCGCACCAAGAACAACCCCGTCCTGATCGGTGATCCGGGCGTGGGCAAGACCGCGATCGTCGAAGGCATCGCGGCGCGGATCGCGAGCGACGACGTGCCCGCCACGTTGCGCGGCAGGCGGCTGGTCTCGCTGGACCTCGCGGGCATGGTCGCCGGGGCGAAGTACCGGGGCGAGTTCGAGGAACGGCTGCAGAGCGTCGTCGAGGAGGTGGCCGCGACGAACCGGATGGTGGTCCTGTTCATCGACGAGCTGCACACCCTGGTCGGCGCGGGCAGTGCCGAGGGCGCGCCGATGGACGCCGCGAACATGCTCAAACCCGCGCTCGCCACCGGACGGATCCAGGTCATCGGCGCCACCACGGTCGAGGACTACCGGCGGCACGTCGCGAAGGACGCCGCGCTGGAGCGGCGGTTCCAGCCGATCCTGGTCGCCGAACCGTCGGCGGACGAGGCGATCGCCATCCTGCGCGGCCTGCGCGCCCGGTACGAGAAGCACCACGGCGTGCGGATCACCGACGAGGCGATCGTGTCCGCCGTCGAGCTGTCGGCCCGCTACGTCACCGACCGCTTCCTGCCGGACAAGGCCGTCGACCTGGTGGACCGCGCGGGCGCACGCGTGCGGTTGCGCGAGAAGTCCCCGATGCCACCGGATCCCGCGCAGCTCGAGCAGCGGGTGTGGCGGCTGAAACGGGACCGGGCCACCGCGCTGGGCGAGGACGCGGCTTTTCTCGACGACGAGCTGGAGCAGGCGGTCGCCGAACTGGAGGCCGCGCGCGTCGCGCTGGCCAACGCACCCGAGGTCGGGCCGAACGACGTCGCCGAGGTCGTGTCGCGCAGCACCGGCATCCCGGTCGCCCAGCTCACCGAGGCCGAGCGGCACCGGTTGCTGCACCTGGAAGACCATCTGCACCAACGGATCGTGGGCCAGGACGAGGCCGTCGAAGCCGTCGCCGACGCGGTCCGCCAGGGCCGGGCGGGCCTCAAGCACCCGCACCGCCCCGTCGGCTCGTTCCTGTTCCTCGGCCCGACCGGGGTGGGCAAGACCGAGGTCGCCCGCGCGCTGGCCGAGGCGCTCTTCGGTTCGCCGGACCGGCTGATCCGGTTCGACATGAGCGAGTTCTCCCAGCAGCACACGGTCACGCGGCTGGTCGGCGCGCCACCGGGGTACGTCGGCTACGAGGACGCCGGCCAGCTCACCGGCGCGGTCCGGCGCGTGCCGTACTCGGTGCTGCTGCTGGACGAGATCGAGAAGGCGCACACCGACGTCTTCAACACCCTGCTGCAGGTGCTCGACGCGGGCCGGCTCACCGACTCCCAGGGACGCACCGCCGACTTCGCCAACACCGTGATCATCATGACCAGCAACATCGGCGCCGACCAGCTGCTCGCCGCGGCCACCTCGGGCGTGCCGGTCGAACAGCTGCGGGAGCCGCTGATGGCCACGGTCCGCCGGTACTTCCGGCCGGAGTTCCTCAACCGCCTCGACGAGATCATCCTGTTCCGCGGGCTGACCTCCGAACAGCTGCGGCAGATCACCGCGCTGTTGCTCGAACGCACCCGCCAACGGCTGCGTGAGCAGGACATCACGCTGGAGGTGGACGAGCAGGCCGTCGACTGGCTCGCGTCGCGCGGTTACGTGCCCGAGTACGGGGCCCGGCCGTTGCGCCGCACCATCGCTCGCGAGCTCGACCGGCGGCTGTCACGTGCGTTGCTGGCCGGTGAGCTGCGCAGCGGGCAGCACGCCGTCGTCACGGTCACCGACTCAGGACTGGCGCTGACCGTCACCGATCAACCGTCCTGAGGTGTGCACGAGTTCCTGGAGCACGGCGCGGGCTGGGATCGACGGCCTCCCGAGCAGCCGTTCCAGCGCCGGATCGGTCACCGCGAACTGACCGGCACGCGCCGCCCGGAACATGCCGAGCGTGAACTCGGCCGCCGCCTCCGGCATGCCCGCGGCGGTGACCGATGCCTTCCACTCCTCGTCGGCCACGACGACACGTGTGATCGTCCGCCCGGTGAGTTCGCTCAAAATCCCTGCCACATCAGCGAAATCGAGCATCTCAGCGGCGGTCAGCGGCGGTGTCACGCCGTCGAGCGCGCCGGGACGGGTCAGGGCGAGCACGTCGGCCGCCACGAGGTCGGCGTGCGCGGTCCACGAGACCGGGCCGTCCTCCGGGAGCCGGAGCTCGCCGGTGCGCAGGGCGGCCGGCACGTAGTGCTCGAAGGTGCTCGCGTAGAAGCCGTGCCGCAGCGCCGTGTACGCGATGCCCTGCTGGGCGAGGTGCTGCTCGGTCGCCGCGTGCTGCCGGCCGGGAGCGAACAGCGAGTCGGGCGAGGCCACCTGGTGGCTGGTGTAGAGCACGCGCGCGGCGCCTGCTCGGACGGCGGCGTCGATCGCGGCCCGGTTGGCTCCGGCGGCCTGTGGTCCGCGGATCGCCGCCGACACGACGAGCACCTGGTCGGCGCCCTCGAAGGCGTGGTCCAGCGACGCCGGGTCGGTGAAGTCGCCAGCGCGGACGCGAACGCCACGAGCGGCGAACACCGCTGCCTTGGCCGGGTCGCGCACGCTGACGCCCGCGGTCTCAGCGGGAACGTGGGCGAGCAACTGCTCGACGATCTGCTGACCGAGCCTGCCGGTCGCTCCGGTAACGATGATCATGGCTTCCTCCAGCGCGAATCAGTGGTTCACCAAAACGCTACCACTGATTCGAATCGGCGATATCAAGATCCTGATACCATCGATCCATGACGGAGTCGGACACAAAGTCCAGGATCGTCGCCGCCGCAGCTCATCTGCTGCGCACCAGTGGTGCCCGCGCGGTGACGACCCGCGCGGTCGCCCAGGAGGCCGGCGTGCCTCCGCCGACGATCTTCCGGCTGTTCGGCGACAAGGACGGGCTGCTGGAGGCGGTCGCGGAGCTGGTGCTGGCCGACTACGTCGCGACCAAGGCGGCCACGGCGGCAGGCGAGAACGGCGACCCCGTTCAGGACCTGTGCGCCGCCTGGCGCGAGCACATCGCCTTCAACGTCGCCAACCCGGACGTGTTCCTGCTCCTCGTCAACCCGACACGGCTGCAGCGCTCCTCTGCCACCGGCACCGGCGTCGAGGTGCTGCAGCGCCGGGTCGCCCGGATCGCGGCCGCGGGGCTGTTGAAAGTCTCGGAGACGCGGGCGGTCGACATGATCCAGGCGGCCGGCAGCGGCGCCGTGCTCACGCTGCTCAGCCAGCCGGCGGAGCAGCGCGATCCGGAACTGGCCGAGGTGCTGCTGGACGCGGTTCTCGACCAGATCCTCACGACCACGCCGGCACCACCCGACTCCGAGCCCGTCGCGCTCGCGGTGGCGGTCCGGGCGGCACTTCCCCGTTTTCCGGCGCTCAGCGACGCGGAACGAACCTTGCTGTCCGAGTGGCTGACCCGCACGATCGGCGAACTCACTGCGAGCGCCAGCGATGCACCTCCAGAGCCACCCCGACGTGCATGAGGTTCTGCTCCAACGGCCGTGGCAACAACTTCGACGCACGGGCCAGACGGCGCAACAGCGTGTTGCGGTGCGTGTAGAGCCGTGCTGCTGCCGTCGTCGCGTTGCAGTTCGCGGCGACGAACGCCCGCACGGCTTCGATCACCTCGGGGTCGGCCGTCGCGAGCGGGCCGAGGGTGCGCTTCACGAACCGGTCGGCCCGCTCGGCGTCCGTGGTGAGCAGCGCGACCAGCTCGACCTCCTCGTGGGTCGCGACCTGTTGCGGTGACGCCAGCCGCGCGAGCATCCGCTGGACCGTCAGCGCGTCGAGGTGGCTGCGCCGGAACCCGTCCGCGTTGCGACCGCCGGCCCCCAACGCCACCCGCACGGCCGGGAAACGCGCGACCTCAGCGCGGAGCACGACCTCGTCCGGCGAGCCGTGCACCCACACCCACCTGGTCGCGGCGCTGGCCAGCACCGTGAGCGGGCGCGGTTCCCCGGCGGCCGCCGCGAGCACGTCCGCCGCACGATCGAGGTCGCCCAACGCGTCGTCGCTCCAGACGATCGCCGCCGTGTGTTCGCCGGAGAGCCGGTAGCCGAGGCGTTCCTCCGCGCGGGACACCGTGATCGGAGCGCCGTCGAGCAGCAACGTCACCGTTTCGAGGCGTTCGGCGTGCGTGCCGCGGGTGAGCTGCTCGCGCTCGCGGGTCATCTGCACCGAGATCGCGGCCACGGTGTCGTCGACGAACGCCGCGATCGACCGGCACGACACGTCGACCAGCTCGCGCAGCTCCTCCGGGTCGGACGTCAGCGAGAACGCGATCTGCAGCCACAGCCGCAAAGCAACGCTCTCGCCGGAGCGGTACGCGTCGAGCGCCGACTCGTCGAGACCGCGGCGGATCAGGTCGCGGGCGAACGCCAGCGGTGCCTCACCCAGGTCGGCCGGCACCCGCTCCCCCGGCGCGCGGACGTTGGCCGACGCCCAGCCCAGCAGGTTCGACCGGTTCGTGCGCTTCAGGGCGGCGGTGAGCACGGGATCTTCGGCGATCTGCTGCCGGTTCGCGCCGCCGAGCGTGGCGGCGTCCAGCTCGGCCAGCCACTCGGCCGGCGGATCCAGTGCGATCTCCGCACCCTGCCGGATGAGTGTGCGCACGCGCGATGACGGACGCTCCCACGACATGGTGCATATTGCACCACAACGACGTTGAACAGGTGCACTTCGCTCTTTCGTGACCGCCGTCACCCCGGCCACTATGAGGACATGGCTGACCTCGACGTTCTCATCGTCGGCGCCGGGATCTCCGGCCTCGGCGCCGCGTACTACCTGCAGCGCGAACACCCGCGCAAGAAGTACGCGATCCTCGAGGCGCGCGGGTCGATCGGCGGCACCTGGGACCTGTTCCGCTACCCCGGCATCCGGTCGGACTCGGACCTGCACACGTTCGGCTACGAGTTCCGGCCGTGGCGCGACGAGGACTCGATCGCCGGGGCGGACAAGATCCTCGCCTACCTGCGCGACACCGCGGCGGAACACGGCATCGACCGAGCCGTTCGGTTCCACACCAAGGTGATCGCCGCCGAGTGGTCGACGCCGGACGCGCACTGGACCGTCGAGGTCGAGCAGGACGGTGCACGCGAAACGCTGACGTGCTCGTGGCTGTTCTGCGCGGGCGGCTACTACCGCTACGACGAGGGGTTCACACCGCATTTCGAGGGCAGGGAACGGTTCCGCGGCCAGATCGTGCACCCGCAGCACTGGCCGGAGGACCTCGACTACGCGGGCAAGCAGGTGCTCGTGATCGGCAGCGGCGCGACCGCGGTGACGATCGTGCCCGCCATGGCGGCGACCGCGGGCCACGTGACCATGCTGCAGCGCACCCCGACGTACGTCCTGCCGGTGCCGGCCAAGGACCCGATCGGCACCCTGCTGCGCAAGGTGCTCAGTCCTGACCGCGCGTTCGCGCTCACGCGCCGCAAGAACATCCTGCAGCAGCAACTGACCTGGCGGTTCTCCCAGCGGTTCCCGAACGCCGCCCGGCGCCTGATCCGGCGGTTCAACGCGAAGCTGCTGCCCGCCAACTACCCGGTCGACGAGCACTTCAACCCGCCGTACAACCCTTGGGACCAAAGGCTGTGCATCGTCCCGGACGGCGACCTGTTCCGCGTGATCAGCAGCGGCCGGGCGTCCGTCGTGACGGACCGGATCACGACGTTCACCGAGACCGGTGTGCGGCTGGCGTCCGGGCGCTCACTCGACGCCGACATCGTCATCACCGCGACCGGGCTCAACGTCCAGGCGTTCGGCGGGATGACGCTGACCGTCGACGGCTCACCCGTGCATCTGCCGGACACCTTGGCGTACAAGGGGATGATGCTGTCCGGTGTGCCGAACTTCGCCTACGCCATCGGGTACACGAACTCGTCGTGGACGCTCAAGGTCGGCCTGCTGTGCGAGCACTTCTGCCGGCTGCTCGCGCACATGGACGCGCACGGCTACGACACCGCCCGGCCCGTGGTCGCCGACGCCGACGCGCCGACCCGCCCGTTCCTGGACTTCGGCGCCGGCTACATCAAACGTTCCCTGGACCAGCTGCCACGCCAGGGCGAGCGGGCGCCGTGGCTCACGTCGATGAGCTACTTCAGCGACGTGAAGCTGTTGCGGCGCCTGCCCGTCGAGGACGACGAGCTGCGCTTCTCGCGCGCGGTCCCAGCACAGCCGGTCAGTTCTCAGCGGACAGAATCGCGGTGAGCAGCCCCGGATAACGCGCGTCGAGGTCGTCGCGCCGGATCGTCGCGATGCGGGCCGTGCCCTCCTTGCGCAACCGGACCACGCCGGCCTCGCGCAGCGTCCGCAGGTGATGTGTGCGGGTGGACTTGGTCACCGGCAGTTCGATCGCGCCGCACGCCACCCCGGTCCCGATCCGGTCCAGCTCCCTGACGTAGTGCAGCCGCACCGGGTCGGCGAGTGCCTGCAGCACCGCCTCGATCCTGATCTCGGCGCGCTCGGGGTGCGGCAGCTCGTCGCTCATGGTGTCCATAGTACGAGAACCATCGTAGTTCGACGAGTTTCGTAGTACGGTACCCATCGTACTAACCGTCGAAGGGGTCGTCTTGTCTCGCATCCACCTGCTCGCGGCCGGCGCGTTCGCGGTCGGCACCAGCGGTTACATCGTCACCGGGGTGCTGCCGGCGGTCAGCCGCGAGCTGCACGTCTCCGCGGCCGCCGCTGGCCAGCTCGTCACCGCGTTCGCCATCGCCTACGCGCTCACGTCACCGGTGCTGGCCGTCCTCACGGGACGGTGGGAACGCCGCAAACTCCTGATCGTGGCGCTGCTGACGAGTGCGCTGGGCAACGGCCTGGCCGCCGTCGCGCCGACGTTCGAGCTGCTGCTGGGCGCCCGCGTGATCAGCGCACTCGGCGCCGCCGCGTTCACCCCGGTCGCCACCGCCGTCGCCACCGTGCTCGCCCCGCCGGACCACCGCGCCCGCGCGGTCGCCACGGTGTTCGGCGGCCTCACCTTCGCGCTGATCCTCGGCGTGCCGCTGGGCAACGTCATCGGCGAGCAGCTCGGCTACCAGGGCGTGTTCGCGTCGGTGGCCGTCATCTCCCTGCTCGGCGCCCTGGCGATCCACCTGGGAGTGCCGCGGCTGGCCGCGCCGCCGTTCGCGGGCCTGCGCGAACGGTTCGCCGCCGCGCGCGACCGCCGCGTGCTGCTGGTGCTCGGCATGACCGTGCTGGGCTGCCTCGCCGCGTTCAGCGTGTTCACCTACATCGCGCCGATCCTGACCACCGTCGCGAACGTGCACGGCTGGACGATCAGCGTGCTGCTGCTCGTCTACGGCGTGGGCGGCGCGATCGGCAACTCGGTCGCCGGCCGCGTCACCGACCGCTGGGGCAGCCGGCTGCCGTTGCTCGTGATCTTCTCCGTGTTCGTCGTCGTGCTGGCCACGCTGCCGTTCACCGCGACGACGGCGGCGACCGCGGGTGTCGTGCTGTTCGTGTGGGGCCTGTTCACGTGGTCGGTGAACCCGCCGATCCAGAACTGGCTGATCGAGCTCGCGCCCGGCGAGTCGAGCGGACTTCTGCTGTCCGTCAACGCATCCGCCATCTACCTCGGCGTGGGGCTGTCGGGCGTGTTCGGTGGCGTGGTGGTGAGCAACGCCGGACTGCTCGCGTTGCCGCCGATCGCCGCACTGGTCGCGCTCGGGGCGCTCGGCCTGCTCATCGCACAGCCGAAGCCCGCGCTGGCGCCTCAGGCGGGGTGACGCATCAGTCCAGGCTGAGCTGGGCGCGGTGGAAGTCGAAGTGCCGCACCGGGAAGCGGTAGAGGTCCGCCACCGTCATGAACTCGCGGAAGCAGGGATCCCACCGCGTCGGATACGGCATGCCCTTCGCCAGGCCGGCCTCGTCCTCCCGGTCGAGGCGCCGGTGCAACGCCGCGATCGTGCGATCGCACAAGACGACCATCACCCGCTTCGGCAGCACGCTGCCGCCGAGCCAGGAACCCACGAAGTTGACCACGTCGAACGGCCTCGTGCCGGCGTTGAGCAGCCTCGCCCAGCCGCGGCCGACCGACGCCGGCAGCCTGGCGACGATCTTGGCCAGGGCCAGCAGCGCTCGCATGATCAGGAAGCCCAGCAGCATGTGGAACAGCAGCTGCCGGTTGGTCCAGCGGGTGCCGGCCGAGCGGCGGCGCAGCGCGTCGTCGGACGCGCTGCCGAGCAGCGTGCGGAAGGTCGCTCGCACCCGCTCGAAGTCGTCGTGAACGGTCTGCCGGTCCACCCGCCCAGTGTGCGCCTCGCAGCCGCGTTACGTCCGCAACACGCGTGCGTCGTGGTGCGCCGCCATCCGCAGAGGTGCGTTGAGCACGCCGAACCCGCGATACCCACCGACGCGCTGAACCACCTCGAAGAACACCCGCGCCCCGGCGAGTTCGGTGTAGAAGTGCAGGTACTCGCCGTCCGAGTCGCGGTCGTACAGCACGGACTGCTCGCGCAACACCTCGATGCGCTCGGCCGGCAAGCCCGTGCGGGCCGCGAGGTCGTCGTAGTAGTTGCCGGGGATCTCCAACAGCCGCGCACCCAACTGCCGCAGCGTCCGCGCACATTCCACCGCGTCCGTGCACGTGAACGCGATGTGCTGGGGCTCTGCCACGGCCGGTGCCCAGCCGCCGCGCCGGACCAGTGCCGCGTCCAGGGTCAGCCGGACGCCGCCGCTCACGCCGCGGACGCGCACCAGGCCGAACGGTGCCGCGAACTCCGCGGTGGCGCCGGGTTCCAGGCCCAGCACCGCGCGGTAGAAGAGGGTGGCCTCGTCGAAGTTGTCGAAGGGCTGGGTCAGCGCGACGTGGTCGATGCCCGTGATTCCGGCACCAGGACTCGACTCCCCGGTCGGTACGAAGTCGCCGAGCCAGTCGTCGTTGGCGCACAGGAAGATCTCGGTGCCGTCGGGTGCGGCGATCGCGGTCAGCGGTGCTTCGCCGGGGCCGGCCGTGCGCGACAGCGGTGGCGCCAGCATAATCTTCGCGCGCTGGGCTGCGGCGGCCGGGTCCGGCACGGCGATGCCGAGTGCTCCGATCGCGCCCGGTTCGCCGTTCGCGTTGACCAGGACGCGTGCTTCGCCTTGCGTCCACAGCTCCACCGGCTTCGAGCGGTGCACGCCGGTCCGGGTGAAGCCCAGTCCGGCCAGGTTCGTCTCCCCCACCACTTCGGCGAAGGCGTAGCCCGTCGAGACGGGTGCGGCGGGAATGTCCAGCAACCGCAAGGAGTCCTGGAGACTGACCAACGACCGCAGCGCGTCTACTGCGGCCCGGTACGGGTCCGACTGGCGGAAGACGTCGTTGAACACCTCGAGCGAGAGCGGGCCGCGGTAGCCGGCGTCGAGCACGTTGCGGGTGAACGTGGTCAGGTCGAAGTCGCCCTGTCCCGGGAAGAGCCGGTGGTGGCGGCTCCACTGCAGGACGTCCATCGGCAGCACCGGAGCGTCGGCCAGCTGCAGGAAGAAGATCTTCTCGCCGGGGATCGCGCGGATCGCCCGAGGATCGTCCCCTTTGGACAGGATGTGGAAGCTGTCGAGACACACGCCGAGCGCCGGGTGGGCGGCGCGGCGCACGATCCGCCACGCGTGCTCGTAGCCGTTGACGAACCTGCCCCACGCCAACGCTTCGTAGGCGATGCGCAGACCCCGTTCGGCCGCGCGACTACCCAACAGGTGCAACTGCTCGGCCGCGAGATCGTCGTCGTCGATCGCCTCCTGCGACACCGACGAGCACACCAGCACGGTGTCCACGCCGAGCTCGGCCATGACGTCGAACTTGTGCTCCGCGCGCCGCAGGTTGGCGGCGAGGACGTCCGGCGGCACCGCCTCGAAGTCGCGGAACGGCTGGTAGAGGTCGATGCTCAGACCCAGGTCGGCGCAGCGCTGCCGGATCTCCGCCGGGCTGCGGCGGGACGCGAGCAGGTCGTTCTCGAACAGCTCGATGCCGTCGAAACCCGCCTCGGCGGCCGCGGCCAGCTTGTCGTCCAGCGTGCCGGACAGGCAGACGGTGGCGATGGCAGTGCGCAGGTCACGACGCATGCGCGGGTTCTCCTTCCAGCTCCTCGAAGTGCGCGAGCATCCGGGCGGCGTCCGGCTCGACCCCGGTGAACAGCCGCAACGACTCGGCGGCCTGCAGCACGACCATCCCGCCGCCGTGCAGCACCCGGCAGCCACGTGCTCGTGCGGCGGCGAGCAACGCCGTCTCCAGCGGCCGGTAGACGATGTCGGCGACCCAGAGTTCCGGACGCAGCAACGACTCGTCGATCGGCAGCCCCGGATGTGCCGCCATGCCGGTCGGGGTCGCGTGCACCAGGCCGTCGGCGGTCCGAAGGGCGTCAGGGGTGCACACGGCGGCCCGGTCCGCGCCGAACCTGCGTCGCAGCGCCTTGACGAGTCGCGAGCTTCGGCTCGGGTCGACGTCGTGGACGCCCAGCCACCCGGTGCCGAGGGACAGCAGCGCGTGGGCGACCGCAGCGCCCGCACCGCCCGCGCCGAGCAGCACGACGTCTTCCATCTTCGCGTCCGGCAGGCCGCGGCTCAGACTCCGCGCGAAGCCGGCGGCGTCGGTGTTGTGCCCGATCGCCCTGCCGTTCTCGAAGACCACGGTGTTGACGGCACCCAGCGCGGCCGCCTCCGGGACGACGTCGTCCAGGTGCGCCAGGACCGCCTGCTTGGCCGGGTGGGTGATGTTGAGGCCGTGGAACCCGTCGTTGCGCGCTGCCCTGAGCACGTCCCCCACCGGCGACCCGATGACGTCGAGGTCGAGCAGCCGGTAGACGTAGCTCAGCCCCAGCTCACCGGCCTCGCGCTCGTGCAGCGCCGGACTCAGGGACGGACCGATCCCGGACCCGACGAGCCCGATCAGGTAGTTGGTCACCCGGCCTCCCACTTAATGTACGAACTAGTGAGTTAACGCTAGCGCACCGAGCCGCCCGCAGTGAAGTGCTCCACTAGAGTTGGCTGGTCATCCGCAGAGATCGAAGGGGGCCCGGTGGCCGCACCGTCGTCATCCGATGCCGAGCGCCAGCGGGACAAGGACCGCACGCGCGCCGACATCCTGGACGTAGCCACCAGGGAGTTCGCCGACAAGGGCTACACCGGCGCCCGCGTCGACGAGATCGCCGAGCGCACCAGCACCACCAAGCGGATGATCTACTACTACTTCGGCGGCAAGGAACAGCTCTACATCGCCGTACTGGAACGCGCCTACCTGGCCATCCGGGCCCTGGAGGCCGAGCTCGACGTCGAACACCTCGAGCCGGAGGACGCCGTTCGCCGGCTCGCGGAGCTGACCTTCGACCACCACGAGGCCAACCCGGACTTCATCCGGCTCGTCAGCATCGAGAACATCCACCACGCCGAACACATCGCCCGCTCGGAAGTGCTGGCGAACCTCGCGAACCCGGCGCTCGACGGCCTGACGCAGATCCTCGAACGCGGCCGTGCGACCGGCCGGTTCCGCGCCGACGTCGACCCGCTCGACGTGCACATCGTGATCAGCTCGTTCTGCGTCTTCCGGCTCGCGAACCGGCACACGTTCGCGGCGATCTTCGGGCGGGACATGCTGGACCCCGCGCGCCGTGAGCACTACCGGCGCATGCTGGGCGACATGTTGATCGATTATCTGACCAGCTAGTGCTGTGACCGGCAGCCTTCGCCGCGTCTTCGGCGCTCAGCAGGACACCTCGTGGCGCCGGCCCCACGCCCACAGCCAACCAGGATGAGGACGCGGGGCCGGCGCCACGATGCGCCCGTCTGAGCACTGAATACGGGGCTAAGGCTCCCGATCACAGCACTGAAACTGAGTCTTGACAGGCGGGGGTGGCGTATCCGATTTTGTGTTAACTAACTAGGTCGTACATAGGAGTACGCCGTGACCACTTCGATGGCCCGCAAGACTGCGCTGGCAGCCTGGATCGGCAGCGCTCTCGAGTACTACGACTTCTTCATCTACGGCACCGCCGCCGCGCTGGTGTTCAACAAGGTCTTCTTCCCCGCCGCCGATCCCGCGACGGGCACCCTGCTCGCGCTGGCCACGTTCGGCGTCGGTTACCTGGCCAGGCCGCTCGGCGCGTTCGTGCTCGGACACGTCGGCGACCGCTTCGGCCGCAAGAAGGTCCTCGTGTTCACGTTGCTGCTGATGGGCGTGGCGACCTTCGCCGTGGGCTGCCTGCCGACCTACGCGTCGGTCGGCGTGCTCGCGCCGGTGCTGCTCGTGATTCTCCGCTTGCTGCAAGGGCTTTCGGCGTCCGGTGAGCAGGCGGGCGCGAACTCGATGTCGCTGGAGCACGCGCCGGAGCACCGCCGGGCGTACTTCACCAGCTTCACGCTGAGCGGCACGCAGGCCGGGCAGATCCTCGCCACGGCCGTCTTCCTGCCGGTCGCCGCACTCCCCCAGGAAGACCTGCTGACGTGGGGCTGGCGGGTGCCGTTCTGGTGCAGCGCGCTCGTGGTGGTCGCGGGGTTCGTGATCCGCCGCAAGATCGACGAGACCGCGGTGTTCCAGCGCACCAAGGCGGCAAAGCTGCCGGTCGTGACGTTGTTCCGCAACCACTGGGCCGACGTGCTGCGCGTGGTCTTCGCGGCCACCATCGCCTCGGTCAGCACGATCTTCACCGTCTACGCCCTGAGCTACGCGGTGAACACGATCGGGCTGTCGCGGACGTCCATGCTGTGGGTCGGCGTGCTGGCCAACACGGTCGCACTGGCCGCGATCCCCTTGCTGGCAGCGCTTTCGGACAATATCGGGCGCAAACCCGTGTTCCTCGCCGGCTGCGGCGCGTGCGCGATTCTGATCTTCCCGTACCTCTGGTCGATCTCCATCGGCTCGTACGGCCTGGTGTTCGCGCTCGGCATCCTGATGTTCGGGGTGGCCTACTCCGCGACCAACGGGGTCTGGCCGTCGCTGTACGGCGAGATGTTCAGCACCGAGGTCCGGTTGTCCGGCATGGCGATCGGCACCCAGTTCGGGTTCCTGCTCGCGGGTCTCGCGCCGAGTGTCGTGTCGGCGATCGGGACAGGACGGGACGGCTGGATCGGTGTCGCGATCTTCACGGCGGCGGTGTGCGCGGTGAGCGCTACGGCGATCGCGACCGGGCGCGAGACGTTCCGGCGTCCCACGGCCGAACTCGGGCTGGCGACGGCAGAAAGGCGTGTTCCCGCCACGGCTCAGGTTTGACAGCCTGTAGCCAAAGGCCGGAGGAGGACGCGCATGTCGCAGGTGCAGACCGTTCGAGGTGCGATCGAGGCAGCAGCGCTCGGGACCGTGCTGATGCACGAGCACGTGTTCGTGCTCAGCACCGAGGTCATCCAGAACTACCCCGAGTTCTGGGACGAGGAGCAGCGGATCGCCGACGCCGTCGCGCGGCTGCGGGCGCTCAAGGCGGCCGGGGTCGACACCATCGTCGACCCCACCGTGCTCGGGCTCGGGCGGGACATCGCGCTGGTCGCGAAGGTCAACGCCCAGGTGGACCTCAACATCGTGCCCGCGACCGGGCTCTACACCTACAACGACGTGCCGTTCTTCTTCCGCCTGCACGGTCCCGGCACCATGTTCGGCGGCCCTGACCTGATGGTCGACCTGTTCGTCAAGGACCTCACCGAGGGCATCGCGGGCACGCCGATCAAGGCGGCGTTCCTCAAGTGCGCCATCGAGGAGGAGCTCACGCCCGGCGTCGAGCGGGTGATGGTCGCGGTCGCCGAGGCGCACAAGCGCACCGGTGTGCCGATCACCGTGCACACCAGTCCGAACCACCGGACCGGGCTGGTGGCGCAGGAGGTGTTCCGGCGCGAGGGCGTCGACCTCGGGCGGGTCGTGATCGGCCACAGCGGAGACACTGCTGATCTCGACTACCTGCGCCAACTGATCGACAACGGCTCGTCGCTGGGCATGGACCGGTTCGGCCTGGACGTGTACCTGCCGGGTGACCAGCGCGTCGCCACAGTCGCGAAGCTCGCCGCCGAGGGCTTCGCGGACCGGATGGTGCTCTCCCAGGACGCCTCCTGCCACATCGACTGGGTGCCACCGGGTGTGCGCGAGCAGATCGCACCGAACTGGGTCTTCACGCACATCCACGAATCCGTGCTGCCCGCGTTGCGCGACGCGGGCGTCACGGACGACCAGATCACCGCGATGCTGGTGGACAACCCGCGCCGCTACTTCGACCCGGCGAGCTGATCACTTTTTCACCCCAGCCGTCCTGAACACCGCGCCGCGCGTTTCCGCACAGGAGGGCCGCGCTGCAGCGGCCCACGGAAACCTGGGGTTTTCATTTGCGTGCATTGATTCTCGGTGCTGCGGTCGCCCTGGCCGCAGCGCTGGCACCGGGCACCGCCCACGCGGCGCCGCCGGCCAACGACGACAACCCGGCCGACAACGAGCGCGTGGTCGAGACGACCGTCAGCTAGTTCACCGAGACCCGTTCGGACCGCGTTGTCCGGACGGGTCTCACACCGCTTTCGAGAACGCTGCTGCGAGCACCTCGTACACCGACGAGATCGGCTGACGCAAGCTGGTCCTATGTGGACGATCTGCGCTCACGATCCGTCCTCGGTTAGTACATTTCCGGCCAATTGGCAAGGACTTGGCACAGCGCGAACCTTCGTTCAAGATGCCGCGCGTGCACAGTGCGGCAGGCTTCGGCGACAGCGGTGAGATCTCTCGGGTCGCGTGGTCCCGTCGGCGCGCGACCAAGAGCTCCACCGCGGACTCGGCGCTGGAGGACGTGCTGACCGCGGCCCGCCGGGGTGACGAGGACGCCTTCCGCCTGCTCTACCGCGACCTCCAGCCCAAGCTGCTGCGCTACCTCACGGTGCTGGTCGGCGCCGATGCCGAGGACGTCGCGTCCGACGCGTGGCTGCAGATCGCGCGGGACCTGGGCTCGTTCCGCGGCGACGTCGACGGGTTCCGCGGCTGGGCCACCACGATCGGCCGCAATCGAGCCATGGACCACCTCCGTCACCAGCAGCGACGGCCCGTGCACGGCACTGTCGACGACGTGGCCGAACCTGCCGGACCGGACGACACCGCGCAGGCGGCGGTGGACGCGGTGGGCACCGACGCCGCGCTGGCGTTGATCGCCACGCTGCCGCCGGACCAGGCAGAAGCCGTGCTGCTGCGGGTCGTCGTCGGACTGGACGCCAAGGCCGCCGCGCAGGTGCTCGGCAAGCGGCCAGGCGCCGTGCGGACCGCGGCGTACCGGGGGCTGCGCGCACTCGCCGCGCACCTCGATCCACCTGGGAAAACACCACTGGAGTGACAAAAACCGGAGACCTGACGCTGAAGGACATGAGATGAGCAACCACCGTTCCCGCCGCATCGACCGGCGCACCGCTGAGCAGCTGCTGCACGGCGATGCGCGGGTCACCGGGCACGACCGCCTGAACGACCTGCTCGCGGCAGCGGCTGCCCCCGCCCGCGACCGCGAGCTGGCCGGTGAGCAGGCTGCCGTGCTGGCGTTCCGGGACGCTCGTCTCGCCCCCGCACCTCAGCAACGGAGACCCTGGATGCTCAAGATCGCACTGGCGAACCTGCTGTCCGTGAAGATCGCGGCGGTCACCGCGGCCGCCGCCGGTGGCATCGCGCTCGCCGCTGCCGCGGGTACGCTGCCCGGCCAGCAGCGCGAGGAACCCAAGCCCGCCAACGACACGAGCGTCGTCACGACGTCCACGAAGGACACCCCGGCGTCGGCCAAGCAGGACAAGAAGCCGGACAACTCCCCCTCGCCCTCGCTCAAGGGCCTGTGCCAGGCTTGGACCGCGGGCGCCGGCTCCGAGCACGGCAAGGCGCACGAGAACCCGGCGTTCAGCGCGCTGATCACGGCCGCAGGTGGTGCCGACAAGGTCCCCGCCTTCTGCGCCGACCAGCTCGCCGACAAGCCCGGCAAGTCGGACGAGACGCACGGCAAGTCCGACCAGGCACCCGGCAAGTCCGACCAGACGCCGGGCAAGCCCACCCGCTGACGCGCACACCGAGCTCCGGCGACCCCGGCTCTCCCTCGACGGGTCGCCCGTTCCGGACGGGCGGCGGCTTGCCCCCACGCCGCCGCTCGTCCGCCCCTACCACCGAGCTGGAGGAGCGCCTTGACCGACGCCTGTCCGCACAACATCGAAGCCGGCAGCTACCTGCTCCACATGCTCAGCCAGGAGGAGAGCGACGAGTTCCGGCTGCACCACCAGCACTGCCTGTCCTGCCAACGGGAAATCATCGCGCTCCTGCCCGGTGCGCTCTTCCTGGAGGAGCTCAGGGCCGACATCCTGGCCGCGGAACAACGCCTGTGCACCGAGCGGCCGGTGCTGTCCACTGTGGCCGCACGGGAACTCTCGGCGTTGCAACGGGTGCACCCGCGCTGAGTCTCCGGTCATGGTCGAGAATCACGGTGTGCCCACTGCGAACAACCTGCTGGTCTCCGGAAGCGCCGGGCGCGCGGTCACCGAGTTGGTGATCCCGGCCCTGCTACTGCGTTCTCAAAACGCGACGTGGTCACAGCTGGTCCACATCTACGTGCCCAACGGTCCCACCGTCGCCTTCAGCGGCCGGGACCTCCGCTCCCCCGGCATCGCCGCAGCCACCCGGATCGCCCGCGAAGCCGGATTCGAACCCGTGGTCCGGTCGCCAGGCGGACGGATGGTCGCCTACGACAGCGGCGCCGTCGTCATCGACCACCTCGACCGCACCACCGGCATCCGGCACGCGGGCAGCGCGACGTTCGCCGCGAACGCCGAGAGCCACGTCGAGGTGCTGCGCGCGCTCGGTGACGTCGACGCACGCGTCGGCGAGGTGGACGGCGAGTACTGCCCCGGCGAGTACAGCATCAACGTCGGCGGCACGGCCAAGGTCGTGGGCTCGGCGCAACGGGTCACCGCCACCGGTTCGCTGTTCAGCACGGTCGTGCAGGTCACGGTGTCGGACCGGGTGCGGGACGTGATCGTAGAAGTCTCCGAGGCGCTCGGCTACGACCTGCGGCAGAGCTCCATCGCGGGCCTGGCCGACTACGCGCCCGCACTGACCGCCGACGAGGTCGCCGCGGCCTTCGCAGCGGACTACCGGAGCCGGCTGGGCATGACCGGCGCGGAGTTGCCGGCCGAGGCGGTCGCGCTCGCGTCGACCGTCGTGCCGAGCAACCCACAACCCTTCCACGTGGACGACTGGACGCGTGCGAATGGACGTCATCTGTGAAGGCTTCTGCCGCAACGAGTGCGCGGGTTGAATCCAGCGCACGCCGTCGAAGGAGCATCAGCATGCGTCTGATCAGAGCATCCGCGGTCACCGCCGCACTCCTCGTCGTGGCCGCGCTGCCCGCGTCCGCGATCAACTCCTACAACGCCACGCCCGCACCCGAGCGCACCGAGGTCGGTGCGCTCGTCGCGACCTGGGACAACGACGACAACCCGGCGACCCCGGACCGCGTCGACTGGGTCTGCAGCGGCACCATGATCGATGCCGACACGTTCCTCACCGCCGCGCACTGCACCAGCGACTGGCCGGCGAACGTGAAGTTCTTCGTGTCGTTGCACCAGGACGTCCAGGCCGCGCTGGACAACGCCACGGGCACACCGGCGCAGATCGCCGCGGCAGTGGGTGTCCCGGGCACCGCGCACAACCACCCCGCCTACCCCGGCTCGGCGAACGACACCCACGACATCTCCGTGGTGCAGGTGTCCGCGCAGCAGATGAAGGCGCGCTGGTCGTTCACGCCGGCGACACTGCCCACCGCGAACCGGCTCGGCCGGCTCGGGCCGCAGGGGCTCAACGACACGCCGTGGGTGGTCGCCGGCTACGGCACGCAGGAGGCCCGCCGCGGCCCCGGCGGGCACACCCACCCCGGTGGCGGCGTGCGGATGAAGGCGCCGGTCACGTTCAACGCGCTCAACGACGCGTGGGCGCGGCTCGCCATGACCGCGCCGCAGGGCAACGGCGGTGCTTGCTACGGCGACTCCGGTGGCCCGAACTTCGCCACGATCGACGGCAAGCGGACCCTCGCGGCCACGACGATCACCGGCGACTCGCCGTGCTACGCGACGAACGTCGTCTACCGGCTGGACACCCCCGGCGCACGGGACTTCCTGCGCCCGTTCGTGTCACTGCCTTGATCGAGTGGCGGGCGCCCGGACCGGGCGCCCGCCGCAGCGTCAGTGCCGGCCCCAGCCGGGGACGGTGCCGTCGATCGTCACCTCGAACTGGTCGTACTTCGCCATCAACGCCAGCAGCTCGTCCTCGGAGGGCTTGTTGCCGTCCGCGTACATCTCGGCGAGACCCCGGAAGTACTCCTCGCGGTTGAGCGCGGGCGTGAAGATGATGAGCATCGTCGCCTGGTCCTGGTACGGGTTGCGGAAGCCGTGCGACACCCCCATCGGCACGTTCACGTAGGTGCCAGGGGGCGCGGCGAACGTCTTGCCGTCGAGGTGCAGCTCCACCATTCCGTGCAGGACGTAGAACGCCTCCAGCTGCTCGTTGTGGACGTGCGGTGAGGCGCCGGGCGCGCCGGGGTCCATCCGGTGCTCGTACAGGCCGAGCTTCCCGTCGGTCTCGCTGCCCTGGGCCTTGAAGGTCGTGTGGGTGGTGGTGCCGATCTGTACCGACTCGCCCTCGCCGGGAAGCAGGATGCGGGACAACTGCGTCATTTCAGTTCACTCCTCGTTGCTGGCTGAGTCGATGGCTGCGTCGTCCTGGTTGAACCACGAGAGGTACCGCTCACCCGTGTCCGGGAAGACGGTGACCAGGTTCTTGCCCGCGTGCTCGGGGCGGGAAGAAAGCACCCGGCAGGCGTGCGCCGCCGCACCGGAGGAGACGCCGACCAGCAGCCCCGCCGTCCGGGCGAGCTCCCGGGCCGTGGCGTAGGCGTCCTCGTTGGACACCGTGAGGACCTCGTCGATCAGGTCGACGTCGGTCGTGGGCGCGACGAAACCGCCGTTGAGGCCGGGGATCCGGTGCAAGCCTCCCCACCCCTGGCTGAGCACGGGCGATCCCTCGGGCTCAACGGCGACCACGCGGACAGCGGGGTTGCGTTCCTTCAGGAAACGCGCGGTGCCGCTGAGCGTCCCGCCGGTGCCGACGCCGCAGACGAAGACGTCCACCGCCCCGTCGGTGTCGGTCCAGATCTCCGGCCCGGTGGTGGCGTAGTGCGCGGCCACGTTGTCCGAGTTCTCGTGCTGGCAGGCGAACCACGACCCCGGCCGCTCGCGGTAGATCTCCTCGGCCTTGGCGATCGCCGCCACGTACCCCTCCTGGTACGGGGTCAGCACGATCTCCGCCCCGAACGCGCGCAGCAGCTGGATGCGTTCCTGCGTCGCGCTGTCCGGCAACACGATCACGCACCGGTACCCGCGGGCGGCGGCGATCGCGGCCATCGAGATGCCCGTGTTGCCCGACGTCGCCTCGACGATCGTGCCCGAACCCCTGGTCAGCTGCCCGCGCTGCTCGGCGCCGTTGATCATGTAGAGCGCGGCGCGGTCCTTGACGCTGGACAGCGGGTTGGCCATCTCCAGCTTGGCGTACAGCGCAGCGGTGGTCACTCCGAGATCGAGCCGGACGAGCGGAGTGCCGCCGATCAGGTCCTCGATCGACTGGGCCAGCGGCAGTGTGGTGACTCCGGTGTTCACATGCTCTCCGATCGTTCAGTTGTCACCAGCTGGGGAAAGCGGCGGCACCCTTGTGCTTCTGGCCCGCGACCACGACGGGCTGACGAGGCTTGGCCGAGCCGGGGCTGGACCTCAGGTTCGGGATGGAGAACGGCGCCAGCACGCGCGAGTCCGCCGGCACGTCGCGGATCACGAGTGCCTGGGCGCCCACCACGGAGTCGGGGCCGACGGTGATCGGGCCGAGCAACGTCGCGTTGGCCCCGACGACGACCCGGTCGCCGAGCTTCGGGTGCCGGCGGGATCCCTCCGGCCGTTGGTTGTCGTGCCACCACCCGACCGCGCCGAGCGTCACCTGGTGGAAGATCGTGACGTCCTCGCCGATCTCGACCGTCTCGCCGATCACCACGCCGGCGCCGTGGTCGATGAAGAACCCGCGGCCGATCCGCGCCCCTGGATGGATCTCGATGCCACCGGTGAGCAACCTCGCGATGACCATGACCAGCCGGGCACTGCGCCGACGTCCGCGCAGGTGCAGCCGGTGCGACACGCGGTGACCCCAGATCGCGATGACCGTCGGGTGCAACAGCGCCTCGCTGCGCGACAGGATCGACGGGTCGCGGTCCATGACCATGTCCAGGTCGGCGGTGAGCAGGCGGAGCAGCGCCCTCACCGGACCGCTCCCGCCTTCTCCTTGCGCAGCTGCCCGAGCCGGTTCTCCGCGTAGGCCACGCCGACGAGCACGACCAGGCCGCCTGCCAGCAGGTTCCACGTGACGGGTTCGCCGAGGAACAGCACGCCGAGCAGCACCGCGAACGCCGGCACCACGTAGTTGACCGCAGAGGCGGTGGTGGCGCCGACGTCGCCGATGAGGCGGAAGTAGAGCACGTAGGCCAGGCCGGTGCTGAACACCCCGAGGACGACGATGCTGAACGTCACCGGGCCGGTGAAGTCCGGCACCCGCCAGTCGAGGAACGGCGTCACCAGCGCCTGCAGCACCGCCGCCGAGACGAGCTGCGCCGCAGCCAGCGACAGCGGGGCCAGGCCCAGCGGCGAGAGGTACTTCCGGACGTACACGAAGCCGATCGCGTAGCTGACCGCCGCACCGAAGCAGGCCAGCCGTCCGCTCAGCGACCCGAGCGACTCGTGCCACGGACCGATCAGCAGCACCACGCCGATGAAGCCGAGCCCGAGGCCGACCGCCTTGCGTGAGGTCGCCCGCTCGGTCGGGAGGGCTGCCGTCGCCAGCGCGAGCGTCAACAGCGGCGAGGCACCGATCAGGACGCCCGCGATGCCGGCGCCGGTCGTCTTCTCCCCGTACGACAACAGCAGGAACGGGATCACGTTGCCGAACAGCCCCGCCGCGCCGATGTGGCCCCAGACCCGCACGGAGCGCGGCAGGGCGACCTTGCGGGCAGCCGCGATCGACAGCAGCACCGCCGCGCCCAGCACGAGTCTGCTCAGCACGAGCTGGCTCGGTGTCAGACCTTCGAGGGAGACCTTGATGAAGGTGAAGCTGCTGCCCCACAGCAGTGCCAGCAGCAGGAAGCGCGCGACGGATGCCTTGTCCATTGCTTCTCGATTCGGGTCATCTGTCCGTGGTCGTTCCGTTACTTCAGCAGGAGCTGCTAGTGGCGCGGTGGAGCGCCGAGTCGAGGAACGGAACCACGGCAGCGGCAACGGTTTCCGGTGCGAGCACCGGCGCGAAGTGACCCACGCCCGGCAGTTGCCGCGCGTGCGCGTCGGCGACGTGCTGAGCCAGGTAGTCCTCCACCGCGGCGAAGAAGATGCCGAGCAGCGTCTGTTCGCCGCGCAGCAGCAGGACCGGCGCGGTGACCTGCCCGAGCGCTTCCGGATCCGTCGGCCGCGGTCCCCGGTAGACCACGTCCTGCCCGACGAGCTGGAGCATCGCGGGGATGCCGGGTGCCCAGCGCTCGCAGAAGGACGTTGCCTCCAGCGCGGCGATCTCGTTGGCGGGGCAGATCCCCGGGAGGAACGCGCGCGCCGCGTCGAGGAGCCGCCCGTCGGCCGCCGCCGCGCCCACCTGCTGCATCGCGGCACCCAGCCGGGCGAAGTCGTCCTCTCCGCCCACCCCGATCACGACGGGCTCGTGGATGGCGACGGCAGCCACGGAGTCGCTGTCGGCGGCCGCGCCCAGCACCCACGCCCCACTGCCAGACCAACCGACCAGGCCGACCGGTTCGCCGATGCTGTCGACGAACGCGGTGACGTCCTCCTTCAGCCGCAGCGGTGAGTGGTCCGGGTGATCGGCGGACAACCCTCTGCCGCGCGTGCTCGGCAGGTAGCAGGTGTACCGGTCGGTGAGGTGCGGCAGCAGTTCCGTCCAGGCGACCTCGCCGTCCCCATACGCGCCGTGGACCAGCACGAGTGCCGGCCCCTGCCCTGCCACGCGGCCGGCGATCTCGGTGCCGTCGGCGGAGATGGCGCGGTGGATCCGGGCGAATTCGTTGGTGTTCATGGTGACTCCTCGGTATTCGCGCCGTGGTCTGGCGCGTCTACAGAGGACGCTAGGTCGCGTGGCAGGCCGCCTGCTTCGGAACGATTGACCAACTGCGGCGGGAGCGACTACGCGGTTGTGCGCAGGTCCAGCCGCCGGTCGATGGCGTAGCGGGCGGCCTGGGTCCGGGAGGTGACGCCGATCTTGTGGAAGATGTTCGTGAGGTGGCGGGCGACGGTCCGGTCGCTGATGAACAGCGCCTCGCCGATCTCCCGGTTGGACCGGCCCTCGGCGACGAGCACCAGCACCTCGCACTCGCGCCGCGTCAACCCGTCCGGCGCCTGCTGATGCACGCCCAGCCGCTCGTACACGGCCTTCGCGCGTTCATCCTCGGCGCACGCGGACGCCGCGTCACCGAGCGCCCGGTACGCCTCGGCGAGCCGGACGCAGATGCCGGCGGCGTCGTACTCCGCGCCCAGTTCGTGCCAGCGCCGGCACGCTTCGCGCAGCACCGGCAGCGCCCGTTCCGGCTGCCCCTCGGCCAGCAGCACCGCGCCACGTGCGGCAGCAGCCATCGCCTCCAGCCCCGAGGTCGCGTACTTCGCCGCCGTCGCCTCGAGTTCGGCCGCCGCGACCACCGCGTCGTCCAGCCGACCGGCCGAGATCGCGATCTCCACCAGCGCCGAACACAGCGGGGCGCGGGACAACGGGTCGGTGCCTGCCGCGGCGACGGCCGAACGCACCGACGTCGCGGCCCCATCGGCATCCCCCGTCCGGAGCTGCAGCAGCGCGCGTCCCGGTTGCGGGTCGCGGCCACGGGCGTGCGCCTCGTCGTACGCCTCGGCGGCACCGGGGTCGCCGCGCAACCGGCGTGCCTCGGCCGTCACGTACCAGGCTTCCGCGGCGTAGTCGATCCGGCTGGCGCAGAGGTCGACCACCACCCGGAGCGCGACCTGTTCCGCCTCCAGCCACTCGCCGTGGAGCAGCAGGAGCTGCGCCCGGTGCACCGCGCACAGTCCCCCGAACAGCACCGCCGCGGGGAAGGTGGCCAGCCACTGCTCGGCCAGCGTGGTCCAGCGGGCCATCCGGCGCACGTCGGAGACCTCGTGGCAGGCCGCGATGGTGTGGCAGTAGAGCGTGCCCGAGATGAACGGCGCGAGCTGTCCGTCCAGGACGGTGACCATGGCCTCGTCGAGCAGCGCCAGCCCGTCGGCCACGTGGCCGGACCGGATCAGGGCGCGTCCTTCGCCGTTCAACCCCACCGCGACCAGATCCGGCGCGCCGACCCGGCGGCCGATGTCCTGCACCTGCCGGGCCGCGTCCACGGCCGCCGCCGGCTGGCCCGCCATCAGGCTCGCCTCCACGCCCATGAAGGTGAGCACCCACCCGTGCACCGGGGAGTCCTGGACGTCCTCCGCGAGCCGCCTGGCGCGTCCCAGCCACCCCACGGCGCGCGGCTCGTCACCGCGGCCCATGTGGAAGATGCCGAGCACCATGGCGATGTGCGCGGCTTCAGCCGTGCGGGACTCGGCCAGGAAGGCGTCGTAGGCCGCGGCGCCGAGCCGCAGGTTGTCCTCGACGCGGCCGACCCACCACACGGCGTCGGCGTGGGCCGCGAAGTCGTCGGCGGTGAACTGCTCCGGCGGCACGGCGTCGAAGTGCGCCGCAGCGGACGTCCAGTCGTGCGCTGCGTAGGCCAACCGGGCCTGGGTCAGGCCGTAGTCGTGCTCGTCCATCGGCCGTCCATTTCGCCGGACCTCAGGCTAACCCGCTGTTCAACGGTCCGCGCGGCGTTCCCGGAAGGCGATCATGTTCATCCGGTTGCCGCACCGCACCGTGCAGAACCGCTTGAGCCCGTTGCGGGACAGGTCCAGCACGAGCCCCTCGCAGTCGTCCGCTTCGCAGATCCGCAGGCGGTCCATCTCGTTCATCCGGATCACGTCGATGAGGGCCAGCGCGGCCTCCACCCGGATGCGTTCGGCGAGCGGGGAGCCGGGCTCGGTGGCGTGGATGTGCCAGTCGAGGTCGTCGTGCCGCACCAGGTACGGCAACGCGTTGGCGTCGCGGAGCATCTTGTTGACCGCCCCGACGGCGTCGTCGCGGTCGAGGGTCCACACCTGCCTGAGCAGTGCGCGGGTGCGGTGGACGTCGCGCAGTTCTGCCTCGTCGTGGTCGATGCGACCGGTGAAGGGATAGCCGTCCAGCAGGGCCTTGAGCTGCTCGATCGTGGCCAGCTCGTCCGTGCCGCTGCGCGAGGCCGACGGATCGGTGTTGCACAGGGCGACGACGAAGACGAGCGACTCCTCCGTGTCAGGGGCAAAACGCAAATTGACTCCTTACTCGCACCGGCCTACCGTCAGGGGTGACAACCAGGTTAGGCCATTACAGGGCGCGGGGAGGCGAGCATGGCGACTGTGTCGAAGTCCACCGGCCTGATCGCGGCAGCGGTCTCGTTCATCTCGTTCGGCACCTCCGGAGCGTTCGTCAAACCGCTCCTGGAGGCCGGTTGGTCGCCGACTGCCGCCGTCACGGCCCGCGCGCTCACGGCCGGGCTCGTGCTGCTGCCCTTCGTCGTGGTTTCCCTGCGCGGCAAGTGGAACCTGCTCCTGCAGGCCCGGTGGCCGGTGCTGGGCATGGGACTGGTCGGCGTGGCGGTCACGCAGGTCCTCTACTTCGCCGCCATCCAACGCATTCCGGTGGCGACGGCGCTGCTCATCGAGTTCCTCGCGCCGATCATCCTGGTCGGGTTCACCTGGGCGGTCAGCAGGCGACGACCCGCTCCGGTCGTCCTGTTCGGTTCGGTGCTCGCGGTCGGTGGTCTCGTGCTGGTGATCGGGCCGGGAGCGATCCAGGCGGTGGACCCGATCGGCCTGGCGGCCGCGTTCGGCGCTGCGCTGGGATGCGCCGGGTACTTCTGGATCGCGGCCCGCCCCAACTTCGGACTGCCTCCCGTCGCGCTCGCCGGCGCCGGGCTGCTGGTGGCCGCGCCGGTGCTGGCGCTCATCGGGGCGCTCGGTCTGTTGCCGTTCACCGCGACGTTCGGCGACGTGCCGCTGTTCGGCCTCGAGGCGGCCTGGTGGGTGCCGTTGCTCGTGGTGGCGGTCGTCGGTACGGCGCTGGCCTACGCGTCGGGCATCACCGCGTCGGGGATCCTCGGGTCACGGCTCGCGTCGTTCATCGCACTGCTGGAGGTCGTGTCCGCCTCCGTGTTCGCCTGGCTGCTGCTGGGCGAGGGGCTGTCTCCGGTGCAGTTGCTCGGCGGTGCGCTGATCCTCGGCGGCATCGCTTCGGTGCGCGCTGAGCGGCCGCAGGAGGAAGCGTCGACCGCGGCGCCCCCGGTCGGCGCTTCCTGCTAGCTGTTTCCTGTTAATTCTGGCCGCCGGGACGAATTCCGGTGATCTGCTGAATCCACGCGGCCCTGCGCGGAATGTTCTGATAGGCCACGGTCAACCTGGACGGGTCTCCCCCGCCGCCGACCGGACCGGTGCAGGTGCCGATCTCCTGACCGTTGTGGACCATCGGGCCACCGGAGTCGCCGAAGTAGGCCTGACCGTTGATCGGTGCACCGTTGATCGTGTTGCCGACGGCGACCACGCGCAGGTTCGCGGTCTTGATCGACTGGGCCAGCGGACCGCCGGGCGCGGAGATGCCGCCCCAGCCGTAGATCTGCACCGTGGCGCCCATCGGCGGCGGCGTCGCGGCGTAGGGCAGGTACCTGCTCAGACCGGCTGACGAGGCCAGCTTCTTCAGGCCGACGTCACCGTTGGTGTAGTCCGCCACGACCCGGATGCTCCGGCCCTGGCCGAGTCGCTGGCTGCCCACGCGCACGCTGCCGCCCCGGCCGCAGTGGGCGGCGGTGAGCACCCACAGCGGGCCGATCACCGAACCCGAGCAGAAGCCGCCGGCGTTGACCTGCGCTCCCCACGGAGCGCCGCCGTCGGGCACGGTGATGCCGCCGATGATGTTGGGCCGCACGTCCGCCTGCGACTGCGGAACCGTGCCGAGGCCGGCCACGAGCGTGGCTCCGACAATTGCGCTTAACAGCTTGAGCCGCATTACCTCTCCTAAAGTCAGGAAATGGGGCAGGGAATCCACGGATGCGGCGAATGATCCGGGGACCATTGTGCGGCCACGGCGCCGATTCGCGACCGATCCGAAATTCCGGATTCCGTCGCAGCCGGTCCGCTAGGGCCTGTGTCGAAGTCCCGTTCGATGAGAGTCGAATGGGACTTCGACACAGGTCCTAGTAGCGTCCGGAGCATGAGACGACTGCTCAGCGTCGCGTTGTCGTTCGGTCTCGTGTTCGCGGCCGCGCAACCCGCCGCCGCGACCGGTGGCCAGCCGTTGCCCGGCTACACGATCAACAATCCGCCGCTCGCCCCGGCGTTGGTCGGCGGCTTGCCCACGAAGGTCATACAGGGCGTGCACAGCCACGCCGGGTACATCATCGAGGTGCCGCCGCGGTGGAACGGCCGGTTGGCCATGTGGGCGCACGGATATCGCGGTGAGGGCAAGGTGCTGACGGTCGACGCCCCGCCGTACGGGCTTCGGCAGCGCTGGCTCGACGAGGGCTACGCGTGGGCCGCGTCTTCCTACTACGCCAACAGCTACGACGTGCGGGCCGGCGTCACGACCACTCGTGAGCTCGCGACCCTGTTCGGTCAGAAGGTGAAGCGGCCCAAGAAGGTCTTCCTCGCCGGCGTGTCCATGGGCGGGCACGTGATCGCCCGGTCGCTGGAGCAGTACCCGGGGTTCTACGCGGGCGCGCTGCCGATGTGCGGTGTCCTCGGCGACCACGAGCTGTTCGACTACTTCCTGAGCTACCACCTCGTCGCGCAGGCGTTGACCGGCATCCGCGCCTACCCGTTGCCGCCGGACTACCTGCAGACCGTGGTCCCCCGCATCCAGCAGGCGCTGGCGGGCCGCGACGACCAGTTCCGCGCGATCGTCGCCAACCTGTCCGGTGGCGCGCGGCCGGGCAACGAAGCCGCTTACGCGTACTGGCAGAACTTCCTGTTCAACCTCGTTTCGGCGCGCGAGGGCGACAGCCTGGCCGGCAACCCGATCCAGCTGGCCACGAACCTGACGACGCGCTACCGGCCGAACTCGCCGGTGGACGTCGACAAGACCGTGCAACGGGTCCGTCCCGCGAACCCGGTCGCCCGGCACACGTGGGCCCTGACCGAGATCCCCGCGGTGGTGGGCCTGCCGAGCGCACCCGTCATGTCGCTGCACGGGCTCGGCGACCTGTTCGTGCCGTTCTCGATGGAACAGGACTACCGCGACGACGTGGCCCGCTTCGGCCGCACCGATCGGCTCGTTCAGCGCGCGATCCGCACGGTCGACCACTGCGAGTTCTCCCCCGCCGAGGTCGGTGACGCGTGGCGCGACCTGCTGTTGTGGGTGGACAAGGGAAAGCGGCCGTCCGGTGACGACGTGCGCCGCACCGATGACCCGCGGTACGGCTGCCGGTTCAGCGACCAGCAGGCCACCGGCGGCACTCGGGCGCTCTTCCCTGCCTGCTGACCTGTGAGCAGCCGTCAGCCGTCGTCGTTCTGGCGGCGGCTGCTCGTGGTCTCCTGATCGATCTCGGCCTGCTTGCGGCCTGCGCGGTCCGCGCTGCGCCGCAACGCCGCCAGTGCCCGGTCCAGCCGCTGCTGTGACCGGCGCACGCCGCGTGCGCGAGGTCGATGACCTCGTCGCTGGTGTCGACGTTGGTCTGCGCGGACAGCCGCAGCCGGTAACCGCGATCGTCCAGCTCGGCCTGCCGTGCGGTGAGCCGGCGCGCCGGAAGCCGCGGCCGGGGTGACACTGTTGGTCCGCTGCGCTGGGGGATCCCCACCAGTGAAAGGCAGACCGCCATGCGCGCAGTACGTTTCCACGAGTTCGGCGACCCGCAGGTCCTCACGGTCGAGGACGCCCCCGAACCGCACGCCGGCCCCGGCGAGGTCCGGGTCAGGGTGCGGGCCGTGAGCGTGAACCCCGTCGACCTGAAGATCCGGGCCGGGTACATGGCCCAGGTCATTCCGACCACGTTCCCCGCGGTCATCGGGTACGACGCGACCGGTGTCGTCGACGAGGTCGGTGCCGGCGTCACCGATGTCTCGCCAGGCGACCAGGTGTTCGGCCTGGCTGCTCAGGGCACCACGGCCGAGTACGCCGTGCTCAACGCGTGGGCTTCGGTGCCCAGACCCTGGACGGTCGAGCAGGCGGCCGCGGCCGGCCTGGCCTCCTCCACCGCCGTCGAGAGCCTCAACGCCCTCGGCGACCTCTCCGGCAAGACGCTGCTCATCGAAGGCGCGGCCGGCGGCGTCGGTTCCGCCGCCGTGCAGATCGCCGTCGCCCGCGGCGTCACCGTGATCGGCACCGCGAGCGAGGCCAACCACGACTTCCTCCGCTCGCTCGGCGCGATCCCCATCACCTACGGCCCAGGCCTGGCCGAGCGCGTCGCCGAGGTCGCCCCCGACGGCGTTGACGCCGCGTTCGACACGGCCGGGTCCGGTTCGCTGGCCGACCTCGTGGCGATCGTGGGCTCCTCGTCACGTGTCGTGAGCATCGCCGACTTCGGTGCCGCCGCGCTCGGCGTCACTCTGGTCGCGGGCAACGCCCACGCCGCCGACAACCTCGCCGACGCGGCACGACTCGGTTCGGCCGGCACCTTCACCCCGGTGGTGCAGGCCGCCTACCCGTTGGAGAAGGCGGCCGACGCCCACGCACACGTCCAGGGCGGTCACACCCGAGGGAAGGTGCTGATCACGTTGTGAAGCTCAGCGCCAGCCGAGCGCCGGTGCCACGTGCACGAGGATGTTCTCGATGACGTGCGCGCAGTAGTCGGCGCCGAGCTGGTTGGGCACGGTCAGCAGCAACGTGTCGGCCTCGGCGATCGCCTCGTCCTCGGCCAGCTGCGCGACCAGCACCTCGGGCTCGGCCGCGTAGGAGCGTCCGAAGATCGCCTTGTTCGGCCCGTCGATGAAGCCGATCTGGTCCCGGCTCTCGCCGTCACCACCGAAGTACGCGTCGTCCAGGTCGGTGGTGATGGCGAAGATGCTGCGCGACACCGAAACCCGCGGCTCGCGCTGCCACCCCGCCTCCGTCCACGCCTTGCGGAACGCCCGGATCTGCTCGGCCTGCTGCACGTGGAACGGCGCCCCGCCCTCGTCGAACTTCAGCGTCGAGCTCATCAGGTTCATGCCCTGCTCAGCCGCCCACACCGCGGTGCCGTTGGAGCCGGCGCCCCACCAGATCCGGTCCCGCAGGCCGGGCGAGTGCGGCTCGAGCCGCAGCAGCCCCGGCGGGTTCGGGAACATCGGCCGCGGGTTGGGCCGCGCGAAGCCCTCGCCCTCGAGCACCTTCAGGAACACCTCGGCGTGCCGGCGGGCCATGTCGGCCTCGGTCTCACCCTCCGCGGGCTGGTAGCCGAAGTGCCGCCACCCGTCGACGACCTGCTCGGGCGATCCCCTGGAGATGCCGAGCTGCAGCCTGCCGCCCGCGATGAGGTCGGCGGACCCGGCGTCCTCGACCATGTACATCGGGTTCTCGTACCGCATGTCGATGACGCCGGTGCCGATCTCGATGCGCTCCGTCTTCGCTCCGACGGCCGCGAGCAGCGGAAACGGCGACCCGAGCTGCCTCGCGAAGTGGTGCACCCGGAAGTAGGCGCCGTCCGCGCCCAGCTCCTCGGCGGCCACCGCGAGGTCGATCGACTGCAGCAGCGTGTCCGACGCGGACCTCGTCTGCGAGTGCGGGCTGTCCGACCAGTGCCCGAACGACAGGAAACCGATGTTCTTCACACGACGGGGAACGCGGCGGCGGGCGCGGGCATTCCTGGCGAGCGCGAAACACCTGTCCGAGCGACCATCTACAGCCTAGGGTGTTGCCGGTTCAGGACTCGACGACGAGGGACGGTCAAGTGGAGCGAGCGACGTGGGCGGGCCCGGACATCGACGTGTCCAAGCCGAGCGCGGCCCGGATCTACGACGCCCACCTGGGCGGCTTCCACAACTTCCAGGTCGACCGGGACGCCGCCGCCAAGATCGTGGCGTTCATGCCGGAGCTGCCCGACATCCTGCGCGCCAACCGGTCGTTCCTGCGCCGTGCGGTCCGCCACCTCGTCGGGCAGGGCGTCACGCAGTTCCTCGACCTGGGTTCCGGCATCCCGACTGTCGGCAACGTGCACGAGATCGCCTGGAAGGCGAACCCCGAGTGCCGGATCGTCTACGTCGACTCCGATCCGGTGGCCGTCTCGCACAGCCGCAACATCCTCGGCGGCATCGACAGGGCCACGGCCATCCATGGCGACATGCGGCAGCCGCAGAAGATCCTCGCCGACCCCGACACCCGGCGGCTGCTGGACTTCGACCAGCCGATCGCGGTGCTGATGTTCGCGGTGCTGCACTTCGTGGCCGACGAGGACGACCCGGCCGGCATCATCCGCACCTACCTCGACGCGATGGCGCCCGGCAGCTACCTGGCGATCTCCCACGCCACCCTGGAAGGGCCGGAGCGGGAGAAGGCCGAGGAAGCCACCGCGCAGTTCCAGCGCAGCGTCACCGACTTCTCGATGCGGACGCGTGCCGAGATCACCGCGCTGTTCGACGGGCTGGAACTGGTCGAGCCGGGTGTGGTCTACCTGCCGGAGTGGCGGCCGGACGCCGGCGACGAGATCGGTGAAGCCAGCCGCACCTCCACGTTCGCCGGGGTGGCACGCAAGCTCTAGGCGCCGGCTTTGCAGTCGTTGTCCATCGCGGCGAACATCTTGTCCGGAGTGGACTGTCCGCTGAACACCTCCTGCAGCCCGGTGAGCATGGTCTGCTGCACCTTGGCGTTGGGCCAGAGCTGGTCCATGAACGGCACGGTCCGGTTGTCGTTGATGAACTTCCCGACCTCGGCCAGCGACGGGTCGACCGAGAAGCCGGTGTCGGGCAACGACGGCAGCCCGCCCTGCTTGCCCACGAACACGTTCATGCCCTGCGGGGACATCACGAAGTCGACGAACTTCAACGCGAGGTCCTTGTTCTTCGCCTTGGCGTTCACGCTGTAGCCGGCACCAGCGGCGGCGGGCATCAGCTGGGCACCGGCGTCATCGGTGGCGGGCAACGGCTTCAGCGTGAACGTGCCGGCCGGGTTCTGCTTCTTGCGCAGCGCGAGTCCGCTTGGCGGCTCGACGGTGATCGGTTCTGGTTGCAGGTGGTCGTGCCCGCGGGGACTCAGGTGACCGTGGTGTTGCCGGATGGACAGCGGCACACCGCCGGGCCGGGTACGCACACGTACGGCTGCGAGGTCGCGGCTAGCCTGGCGACGTGATCCTCACCAGCGCCCGCCTCACGATCCGGCTGTTCCGCGCAGCGGACGCACCGACGCTGGCGGACTACCGGTCGGATCCGGAGGTGGCGCGTTATCAGGGCTGGAGCACGCCGTTCCCGGTCGACGCCGCGGTCAAGATGATCGCGGAGATGACCGATCCCACCGCGCCGGGCTGGTTCCAGTACGCGGTCGAGCACAACGGTGCCGTGATCGGCGACGTCGGCGTCAACACCCACGAGAACCTCATGCAGGCCGACCTCGCCTACACGTTCGCCCCCGCGCACCAGGGTCACGGTTACGCCACGGAGGCCGTAGGCCGGATGGTGCAGCACCTGTTCACCGACCGCGGCCTGCACCGCGTGTCCGCCGAGTGCGACGCCCGCAACGAGCGTTCGGCGAAGCTGCTGGCGCGACTCGGTTTCCGCCAGGAAGGCCTGCGCCTCCAGCACACCTGGATCAAGGGCGAGTGGACCGACGACCTCCTGTTCGGTCTGTTGGCCGCGGACTTCGAGCCGTAGCACTTTTGCGAGATCGTGCCTTGACGACGGACTCCCGCCAGTCGCAGTATGACTGCGCAGTCAGACAGGTCAGACCAAGATCGGCAACGCAACTGCGGGAGCTACCGTGCGACAGATGAGTCCGGGTGGGAGCTCTGCCGTGCGCAGCGTCGACGTGGCCCGGCTGGCCGGGGTCTCGCAGAAGACCGTGTCCAGGGTCCTCAACGACGAGCCGTACGTGTCCGCGGACGTGCGCCGCCGCGTGCTGGAGGCCGCCGAGCAACTCGGCTACCGCCTCAACAACGCGGCGCGCGCGCTGGCGTCCGGACGCACCCGGTCCATCGGTGTGGTCGCGCTCGGCACGGCGCTGTACGGCCCGGCTTCGTTGCTCATCGGGATCGAACGGGCCGCGCGCGACACCGGCTACGCGCTGCGTGTGGTGAGCACCGTGGAAGGCGATCCGAACGGTGTGGCCGGGGCGGTGAGCTCGTTGCTGGACCAGGGTGTCGACGGCATCGTGATCTCCGAACCGATCGACGACGGCCCGGTGCCGGTGAAGATCGACGTCCCGGTGCTCGTCCTCGGTGCGCCGCCGTCCTTCACGGCGCCGCAGGTCCTGAGTGCGAGCGTTCGTGCGCACGACATGGCGCGGGCGGCCACCGACCACCTGCTCGATCTCGGGCATGCGACCGTGCACCACGTCGCAGGCCCGCAACGCTGGTTCGCCGCCCAGGACCGCCTGGACGGCTGGCGCACCGCCCTCGCCGCGCGCGACGCCCCCGAACCGCCGGTGTTCGAGGGCGACTGGTCGGCGGACTCCGGTTACGCGGCAGGTCGCCAGCTGGCGCAAACCCCTGGTGTGACAGCGGTTTTCGCGGCGAACGACGACATGGCGATCGGGTTGATCCGCGCGCTCGTCGAGACCGGCCGCAGGGTGCCCGAGGACGTCAGCGTGGTCGGTTTCGACGACGTTCCGGTCGCCCCGTACATCACTCCTCCCCTGACCACGGTGCGGCAGCCGTTCGACGCGGTGGCCAGGGAAGGGCTCAGCCTGCTCGTGCACGCCATCGAGAAACGTGATCTCCCGGCGACGGGCGGCCAACCGGTCGACCTGATCGTCCGCGCCTCCACGGCGCCCCCACCCGCGTAGTCGTTCGCGCACCTCCCCTCAGCACGCCGCCCCGGCTCGCGTGCCGATCTCCCCTGCCCGCCTCCAGGAGTCATCCATGCCCGAGACCGGACTGGCCACCGGCGCCGTCAAGCAATGATCGAGTCGAAAGAGGTTCTGCCCATGGCGGTTCTGCCCGCCCGTGTCCTGTTCGGCGCCGCCTACTACCACGAGTACCAGCTCCGCGACCGGCTCGAGGAAGACTTGGACCTGATGGTCGAGGCCCACTTCTCCGTCATCAGGGTCGGCGAGTCGGTGTGGTCGACCTGGGAACCCGAGAACGGCCGGTTCGACCTCGACTGGCTGCAACCTGTGCTCGACGGCGCGCACGAGCGCGGGATCTCGGTGGTCCTCGGGACACCGACCTACGCGGTGCCGCCGTGGCTCGCCCGGCAGTACCCGGAGATCACCGGTGAACGGGCCACCGGGCAACGGATCGGCTGGGGTGCGCGGCAGGAGGTCGACTTCACCCACCCCGCGTTCCGCTTCCACGCCGAACGCGTCATCCGCGCGATCATCTCCCGGTACGCGTACCACCCGGCCGTCATCGGGTTCCAGGTGGACAACGAGCCGGGCAACGAGTTGCTGCACAACCACGGCGTGTTCCAGCGGTTCGTCGACCACCTGCGCGACAAGTACGGCGACGTCGAGACGCTCAACCGCGAGTGGGGCCTGGTCTACTGGTCGCACCGGCTGTCCACCTGGGCCGACCTGTGGACCCCGGACGGCAACTTCCAGCCGCAGTACGACGTGGCGTGGCGGGAGTTCCAGGCCCGCCAGGTGACCGAGTTCATCGGGTGGCAGGCGGACATCGTGCGCGAGTACGCCCGTCCCGAGCAGTTCGTCACCACCTGCATCTCGTACACGCGGCGCGCCGTGGCCGACGACGAGCTGAGCGCCGGTCTCGACATCGCCTCCGGCAACCCGTACTACGACATGCAGGACGGCCTGGCGCTGCCGGACCAGACCCCCGACGACTTCGAGCAGAAGTGGAAGACCACCGGCGTGTGGTCGCTGTACCAGACCGCCGACTGGATGTTCTCCTCGCGCCAGGAACCGTTCCTGGTCACCGAGACCAACGCCGGTTCCATCGGTCACTCGTGGGAGAACCGCCCCGCGTTCGACGGCCAGTGGCGGCAGGCCGCGTGGGCGCTGGTGGGCCGCGGTGCGCGCATGATCGAGTACTGGCACTGGCACACCCTGCACTTCGGCGCCGAGACCTACTGGGGCGGAATCCTGCCCCACAACGGGAAGCCGGGCCGCACGTACGCACAGCTCGCCGCGCTGGGTGCCGAGTTCGACCAGGCGGGCGCGCTGGTCGCCGGACTCGAACCGGACGCCGACATCACGATGGTCTACTCGACGCCCAGCAAGTGGCTCATGCAGAAGTACCCGCCGTTGTCCACTTCGGACCGTGAGCCGGACCCCGCCGCGTACCACCGGATCATCGACCCGTTCTACCGCGGTGCGTTCGACGCGGGCCGGCAGGTGCGGCTCGTGCACGCCGCGCAGCTCAGCGACCGGATGACGCCGGCGGAGGCCGCGACACGGCATCCGGTGCTGATCGCGGCGGCGTTGTACGTGGTGGACGACGCGACGATCGACTGGCTCGCCGCCTACGCCCAGGCGGGCGGCCACCTCGTGCTCGGGCCGCGCACCGCCTACGCCGACCACGAGGCACGGGCCCGGCCCGAGACCCAGCCCGCCAGGTTGGTCGAAGCCGCCGGAGTCCGCTACGACGAGTTCAGCAACCTCCGCGCGCCCATCGCTGTCAACGGACTCACGGAGAACGCCACGGCGACCCACTGGGCCGACGGACTCACCGTGATCAACGCCGAGGTGCTCGCCGAGTACGACCACCCGCACTTCGGCCGCTGGCCCGCGATCACCACGCGCGCCCACGGCAAGGGTCGCGTGACGTGCGTCGGCACCGTGCCCGGCCGCGACCTCGCCCGTGCGCTGGCCGAATGGCTGGTGCCCCTGACCGTGCACGGATGGCGCGACCTGCCCGCCTCCGTGACGGCGACCACCGGCACCTCCGCCGACGGCCGCCGCGTGCACGTCCTGCACAACTGGAACTGGGGACCCGCCCGCGCCAAGGCACCTGTGGACCTGACCGACGTGCTCGCGGACGGTTCCGTGCCGGCCGGCACGGAGGTGGAACTGGGTGCCTGGGACGTGCGCGTGTTCGTCAGCGTTCCGACCGACTGAGGAGCAATCGATGATTTCCCTGCACAGAAAACGAACGTGGCTGCTGACAGCGTTGCTCGTCGTGGTGGGCAGCACACTTGGCGGGTCGCCCGCTCTGGCCTGCGGTCCGTCGGTGCTCGTGGCGCCGTCCGGTGACTGCACTCGCCCGTACTGCTTCACCTACGCCAAGTCCGCACAGCTGCCCAGCGGCCGCATCGTTGCCACGTATGAGGACAACAACCAGCCGCTGGAGAACATGACCTTCCCGATCTGGAGCAGCACCGACCACGGCAAGTCCTGGTCGCGCCGCTCGAAGGTCGCGGACACGTCGCCGCGCCGGTGGGGCAACTGGACCAACCCGAACCTTTACGTGCTGCCGCAACGGATCGGCACCATGCCGGCGGGAACCCTGTTGCTCGCCGGGATCTCCTCGCCACCGGACCGCTCGGCGACCGCGATCCAGCTCTACCGCAGCAACGACGAGGGCGCGACCTGGCGCTGGGTGAGCGAGGTGGCGCTCGGCGGCGGCCAGTGGGGCAGCCCGAACCCCACGCCGATCTGGGAGCCCTACCTGCTCGCGGCGAACAACCGGCTGATCGTCTACTACTCCGACGAACGCGACAAGGCGAACCACGACCAGAAGATCGTGCACCAGACCTCGACCGACGGTCTGCGATGGGGCCCGGTGGTCGAGGACGTGGCGATGGCGGACCGCGCGCTGCGGCCCGGAATGCCTGTGGTGACGCGGATGTCCGACGGCCGGTACCTCATGGTGTACGAGATGGTCGGGCAGCCGAACACGCCCAACAACTTCAAGATCTCGGCGGACCCCGAGTCGTGGAACTCCGGTGACGGCGGCACGACGATCGACCACGGCGGCAGCCCGACGGTCGTCACGCTGCCCAGCGGCAGGCTCGTCTACAACTCCCACGGCTCAGGTGACGTCCGGGTCAACACGGGCAACGGCAGCGGTCCGTGGACGCCGGTGCGCACCACGATGCCCAACGGGTACAGCCGGATGCTCCAGCCGGTCGCGGGCACCGGGCGGGTGCTGATCCTGTCCGTGGAAGGCTTCTGGGTCAACGCGCGCAACACGGTTCGCTACGGCGACGTCGACCTCGGTCACTCCGCCGGCGCCTACTACAAGCTGGTGAACCGCCAGACCGGCAAGGTGCTCGACACCTCCCAGGCGAGTCTGCAGGACGGCGCCGACCTGGTGCAGTGGGCCGACAACGGCGGCGCGAACCAGCAGTGGCACGTGACCGACGTCGGCAGCGGCTACCGGACGTTGTTCAACCGCAACAGCGGCCGGGTGCTGTCGATCTGGGGCACCAGCACGGCGGACAACGCCCGTGCCGTGCAGTGGGTGGAGAACATCGGCGCCGACCAGCAGTGGCAGCTGGTCCCCGTCGGCGCCTACTACCGGCTCGTGGCGCGGCACAGCGGCAGCGCGCTGTCGGTGCTGGACGGCGCCGGCGCGGACGGCGCGCAGATCGTGCAGCGGCCCTACACCGGGGCGCTCGACCAGCAGTGGCGGCTCGTCCGAGTCTAGTGAGTCCACTATGGACTTCGAATCTACCGTCCCTGGCATGACCAACGCACAGACCCGGCGGACGGTGTTGCGCGGCATCGCCCTCGGCGGCCTCTCGGCCGCCGTGGGTGCCTGCGCGTCCGGCACGAGCACCGCCCAGGAACACCTGACCACGCCCACAACACCGGACGGTGCGCTGCAACGCCTGTTGGAGGGCAACAAGCGCCTGCTGGCAAACCAGACGCTGCACCCGCAGACCCTGGACGACATCCGCAAGCACGCCACCGGCCAGGCCCCCTACGCCCAGGTCTTCGGCTGTGCGGACTCGCGCGTGCCCGTCGAAGCGGTGTTCGACGAGGACTTCGGCGACGTGTTCGTCACCCGCACCGCCGGCAACGTCCTCTCCGACCCCACCATCGGCACCATCGAGTACGGCGTGCTCGCACTGCAGACCCCGCTGATCATGGTGCTGGGTCACCAGAACTGCGGCGCGGTGAAGGCCGCCGTCGACGCGCTGAAGGACCCGGCCAAGCTGCCCACGGGTCCGCTCGGTGCCCTGGTGTCGGCACTGTTACCGGCGGCGCGGCGAGCGAAGGAGCACAGCGGCGACATCTACGCGGCCGCCCTCGAAGCGCACGTCCGCTCGGTGGTGACGACGTTGCAGGGCACTCCGTCGCTCGCCGGGCCGATCGCGGCGGGGACGTTGCGCGTGGTCGGCGCCTCCTACGACCTGTCCACGGGAAAGGTCTCGCTGTACTGAACCGGGAAGCCCGCCGCGGTGACGAGATCCGGGTCCTCGAACTTGGTCGCGCGGGAGAACCGGCCGTCGACCAGGGTCAGCACCCACAGGCACTCGGCCCGCAGCACCCCGTCGTCGTCGCGCCGGTAGCCGGCCATGGCGGGCTGACCGTTGGCGCGGGTGGGCAGCATCCGGACGTTGCCGTTCCTGGAGCTGAAGTTCCGTTCCAGGAACGGGATGCACACGTGCACGCCCTGGAACCAGACGGGGTGCGGCACGGCTTCGAGGCTGAAGTCGTCGTGGATGACCTGGCGGATGGCGGCGGAGTCCCCTGCCTCGAACGCGGTGATGTACCGATCGAGCAGCACCCGTTCGAGCTCCAGGTCCGGCGACTCCAGCCGTTCGCCCTCCAGGTCCAGTTCGTCGAGCCGCCTGCGGGCCCGTTGCAGCAGGCTCTTCACGGCGGGAACGCTGACGTCGAGCGTCTCCGCGATCTCGGCGGCCGACCAGGAGAGCACCTCCCGCAGCAGGAGCGCCGCGCGTTGCCGCACCGGCAGGTACTGCAGTGCCGCGATCAACGCCAGCCGCACCGACTCGCGCAGCACGACCACCTCGCCCGGCTCGTCGGCACGGCTCAGGACGGCGTCGGGCAACGGTCCGAGCCACGCGATCGACTCGTCGCTGTAGACGTGCACGCCGGGGTCGGTCGCCGGTGCCCCGAGGCCGGCGGGGAGCACCCGCCGGCTTCGATGGGTCAACGCGGTGATGCAGGTGTTCGTCGCGATCCGGTAGAGCCAGGTCTTGACCGACGACCGCCCCTCGAAGCCCGCCAGGCCGCGCACCGCCCGCAGGTACGTCTCCTGGACGGCGTCCTCGGCGTCGGGGTACGAGCCGGTCAGCTGGTAGCAGTGCACGACCAGCCCGTCGCGCAGCAGGCCGAACTCGTCCTGCAGCCGCCCGGTGGTCAGCGGGGGTAGCACCTCGGCAGACACGTCACGCTCCTGGTCGCGGTCGTCAACTGTTCATTGGACACCGCCGGCCGCGAAAAGGAATCGCTACCGCTCCATCTCGGTGCGAAGCAGTTCGAGCGCACCACGGAATCCGGCCGACCCACCTCGGTAGAACCGGGGACCGTACGACACCCGTGCCACCCCGAGCGCCTTCAACGCCGCCAGGTCCAGCGAGTCGGTGGTGTTCCCGTTGGCCGGCCCCGGCACCTCGTCGATCAACCGCCGGAGGTTGTGCTCGGTCGACCCGCCGATCGGATAGACGCAGTCCACACCCGCGTCCCGGTAGAGCCGAGCCCGCCGGATCGCCTCGTCCAACCGGTCCTCCGAGGGAATCCCGCTGGACGGCAGAAACACGTCGATCCGCGCGTTGAGCACGATCGGCACCCCGGCGGCGTCAGCGGCCGCCCGCACCCCGGCAAGCCGATCAGCCTGCGCGGCAGCGTCCACGAGACCACCAGCCCGGTGGTCGGTGTCTTCGAGGTTGCAGCCGGACGCGCCGGCTTCGAGCAGTCGCGAAACGAACTCGTCCGGCGGCAGGCCGTAGCCCGCCTCCGCGTCCACGGTCACCGGCACGGACACGGCCGCGGAGATCCGCGCGACGGCCGCGAACATCTCCTGCCACGGCGCCTGCTCACCGTCCTCGTGCCCGAGCACCTCCGCCACGGCGGCGCTCGAGGTCGCCACAACGGGGAAACCCAGCTCTGCCACCAGCTCGGCGCTGGCCGGGTCCCACGCGTTCGGCAGGACGAGCAGCTTGCCGAAGTGGAGCTCGCGCAGCAGGTCGGCGTGTGCCAACAGGTCGGACATTTACTACCCCTTTCGCGGAATGACGGTTCCGGCGAGCGCGCCCACCACCGCGAGGCCCGCACCGGTCAGGACGGCGGCGCTGAAGCCGCGGGAGAACTCGGCATCCGACGCGTAGCTCCCGGCCGCGGTGAACCCGACGACCAGCACTGCCACGCCGAACGCGCCGCCGAGCTGCCGCATCGAGCTGAACGCACCGGAGGCCTTGCCGAGGAACTGCGGCGCCACCGAGGTCAGCACGGCGCTCTGCGCGGCGGGCAGGCACATCGCGATGCCCGTGCCCGACAACAGCATCGGGCCGATGATCATCAAGTAGCCGACGGCGGGATCGGCGACGAGAGCGAGCCAGACCAGTGCGAGGGCGTGCAGGCCGAGCCCGGTGACGACGAAGGGCCGTTCCCCGAACCGGCCGACCTGCCGGCCCACCCACTGCGGGACGAACACGGCCGTGAGCCCCCACGGCGCCAGCCCCAGCCCGGCGGCCAGCGGCCCGTACCCCAGTCCGGTCTGCAGGAACTGGGCCATGAAGAACACCACGCCGAACGCGGAGGCCCAGTGGAAGAAGATCACGACGTTGGCGGCCGTGAACCCGCGCGACCGGAACAGGTGCAGCGGCAGCATCGGATGCGCCGCCCGGCGTTGCCAGCCGAGGAACATCCCGATCGCGACCAGTCCGGCCACGGCGAATCCCGCGTCGCCGTGGACCAGCGCCCACATCAGCCCGAACGTGCCGACGCCGGCCAGCACCAGTCCGGGAACGTCGATCACACGATCCGGCCCGTCGCTCTCATCGATCTTCGTGAGCGCGAGGTAGATCAACCCGATCCCGAGCGGCACGTTGATCCAGAAGATCCACGGCCAGGAGATCCCGGCCACCACGGCCCCGCCGACCAGCGGCCCCAACGCCACGGCAACGCCGCTCACGCCGGCGAACACACCGAGGGCGCGAGGACGAAGTTCTGGTGGGAAAGCCGCCCCCAGCAACGCGAGGGCGAGCGGCATGATGAACGCCGCCCCGGCGCCCTGCAGCAGCCGGCCGGCGACCAGGACCTCGATGTCCGGCGCGACCGCGCAGACCAGTGACGCCACCGCGAACACCGTCACGCCTGCCGTGAACACGCGCCGGCGGCCCCACCTGTCACCAGCCGCCGCGGCCGTCATGAGCAGCACGGCGAAGCTGAGCCCATAGGCGTTCACCGTCCACTCCAACTCGGTGAGCGACGCACCGAGATCGGTTCGGATCGCCGTCAGCGCGGTCGCCACGACCAGCGCGTCGAGCACGACCATCAGCGACGCGACCGAGGTGATCACGAGCACCCACGTCCGCCTCGTTCGCTCCACGACCGCCAGCACGTCCGTCTCCTCTGCCTCCGGCACTCTTCGGAGACTTGGACTCGGAACGACGCCGCGAGGAATCGGTCAGTGGCTGTGGCGGATCGCCACCAACGCGATGTCGTCGGTCGCGGGCTGGTAGCCGACCATCGTCGCCATCACCCGGTTGCACGCCGACTCCGGGCCCATCGGACTGACGATCTGCCGCAACCGCTCCAGGCCGACGTCGAGGTCCTGCCCGCGGCGTTCCACCAGACCGTCGGTGTAGAGCACGATCAGCGTGCCCGGCGGCACGTCCAGGTCGACGCTGCGGCGGCCGCTGGTGCCGAGCTCGAACCCGATCGGCGGACCGATGTGGGCGGGCACGAACCGGGCCTGTTCGCCCGGCACCGCGAGCACCGGCAGCAGGTGCCCGGCCACGGCGAGGGTCATCCGGTGGGTCGCCGTGTCGATGACCGCGTAGGCGACCGTGGCCATGGTGTTGTGCTCGAAGTAGCTGGCTTTCCGGTCGAGCTTGCAGAGCACCTGCGCGGGATCGAAGTAGTCCAACGCGTAGGCGCGCAACGCGCTCCGCAACCGGCCCATCACCACCGCGGCCTGCAGCCCGCTGCCCGCGACGTCGCCGATCACCACGCCGATGCGGTCACCCGGCAGTTCGAACACGTCGTACCAGTCGCCACCGACGCCGCTCTCCGCGCCGGGCACGTAGCGGGCCGCCAGCTCCCAGCCCTCGGTGCTCGGCAGGCGTGCGGGCAGCAGGCTCTCCTGCAGCAACGTGGCGGCGGCGCGCTCGGACCGGGTGCGGTCCACGTAGACGGCCACCGCGAGGCGGTCGGCGAAGAGCTGCAGCGCTTCCTTCTCCTCGTCGGTGAACCGGCGGGACGTGGTGCTGCCGACGTGCACGACCCCGGTCACCTCGCCCTGGGCGATCATCGGCGCACCGAGCAGCACCCGCAGGCCGTGCTCCCACAGCAGCGGGTTGACCACAGTGGACTCGTCGACGTGCTCGATCTGCACCGGTTCCCGCAGCTGCGCCACCCGGCCGGCGAAGCCCTTGCCCACCGGCACGCGCACGCCCTGGAAGACCTCTTCCTCCAGCCCGGAGGTCGCTCGCGCCACGAGCTGGGTGCCGCTGCGGTCCATCAGCAGGACGGTGACGGTGTCGACCGCGAGCAGTTCGCGGGCGCGCTGCAGCAGGACTTCGAGCAGCTTGTCGAGGTCGAGCTCCTTGAGCGCCCCGTCCGTGACCGCGTCGAGGACGCGCAGGCGCACACTCCCGTCCTCGGTCATGCCACCTCCACACCTCGCGCTGCCAGCCAGTCTCCCACGGCTCAGGCAGGTGCGATCACCACGCCGGTGCGTGCGGCGCGCTGCGCACCCCAGTCGTAGAGGGCCTGGAGCGCGGGTCCGAGGCTCCGGCCTTCGTCGGTGAGGGAGTACTCGACGTGCGGCGGCACCTCCGCCCGCGCCACCAGGCCGGCCGCCTGCAGCTCGCGGAGCCGCTGCACGAACATCTTCTCGCTGATGCCGGGCACCTTGCGGCGCAGCTCGCCGTAGTGGTGCGGGCGTTGTTTGAGGTGGGCGAGGAGGACGGCCCGCCACTTGCCGCCGATGACGTCGAGGGCCAGCTCGACCGGACAGTTGTACATGGGCTCCTCACCAAAAGGTGCGTACTTGCCGGGCCGTGCGCGTGCTGCTGGAGTTGGCGCCGTGATCGACAACCAGTCAACACCAACGCTGTACACCTGGGCGGGCGGCGCGGACGCGTTGCTGCGCCTCACTGAGGCGTTCTACCGGAAGGTCGCGGAGGACGAGCTGCTCGCGCCGGTGTTCGCCGGCATGGACCCCGGACACGCGCGCTACGTGGCGCTGTGGCTGGGCGAGGTCTTCGGCGGACCGGCCGCGTACACCGAGGAGCGCGGCGGCTACGAGTTCATGCTGTCCAAGCACCTCGGCCGCGCCATCACCGAACAGCAGCGCCGCCGGTGGTTGAACCTCATCATGGACGCGGCGGACGAGGTGCAGCTGCCGGACGACCCGGAGTTCCGCGCCGCGTTCGTGTCCTATCTGGAGTGGGGCACCCGGCTGGCGGTGCAGAACTCCGCACCGGACGCCAAGCCGTTCCACGGGGCGCCGGTGCCGAAGTGGGGCTGGGGCGTGGCGCCGCCGTACGTCCAGGGTTGAGCGGGGAGAGGCCGGCGAACCTGCTGCCACGCCTGCGGCGCACCGATCTGCGCGGCACTGCGGTCGAGCGAGGCGGTGATCCTGCCGTCGAGCCACACCTTCGCCGCGCCCGCCGTGCGCGCAGCCGACCAGAAACCGCCCTTCTTGTCCGCCGTGACGGCGTGGGCGTTGATGCTGGGCAACGACTTCGCGTCCGCCGAACGCAAGGTCGCGCCGCCCTGCACGATCAGCGGGATCGAGTTGCGGCTCGCGTCGTCGTAGCCGGACCGCGCGAGCAGCGAGACGTCGAACAGCCGCTGGTCCAACGTGCCGGCGTCGATCTGCGGCACGGCGTCGAGCGGGATGACGTGCAGGTCGCCCCGCTCGTCGGTGTAGTGGTGGAAGCGGACGCCTTCGCGGCCCTTCGCGGCGTGCGTCCGCACTTCCCCGTTGGCCACGTGCACGAGGTCACCGGTGATCAGCGTGACCGTTGTCGTCAGACCACCCGCCTTGACCTGCTGCGGTGTGGTCGTCTCCCCCATGGCCGGCGGTACGGCGGCCGAGGTGATGCCCACGGCTGCCGCCGGCCCAACGGCGAGAATGGATTTCTTCAACGCGAACTCCCCTTGCTCGGCGTCGGAGGGGCGATGTTGCCCTCGGTGACACAGATACCGCAGAGAGTGGTCTTGTTGCCTTTTTCCAGATCAGATGTCCCGAATGACGTCCTGAACCACCGATTCGGCCCCTGACGGACCTGACGCGCGCAACTAGGCCGTTCGGGTTACCTTCAGATTCCCGGTGACCGGGCAACACGCCGGGATCGGAGGTCACCATGGCCGTGGCGCGCGACTCCGTGCCCGCCTGGGTCGACCCCATGCTCGCCAAGCCCGACGGCGGCCGCCTGCGCGAGGGCCCGCAGTGGGCGTACGAGTACAAACTGGACGGTTACCGCGTGGCGATGCGGATCGCCGCCACCGGCGCCACGGTGCTGACCAGCCGCAACGGCCTCGACCTCACCGCGGAGTTCGCCGAGCTGACCGGCGTGCTCGCCCCGGCCTTGCGCGGGCGCCCAGCGGTGCTCGACGGCGAGGTCGTGGTCTACAACGAGTCCGGCCAGATCGACTTCGGTCTGCTGCAGCAACGGCGCGGCCGCTTCCAGAAGCACCGGACGGCCCGGCGTGAGCAGCCGTTCGACGACGTCCCCGTCCGGTTCCTGGTGTTCGACCTGCTGCAGTTCGGTGAGCAGATGCTGCTGGACCAGCCCTACGAGCAACGGCGACGCCGACTCACCGAGCTCGACATGCCCGATCCGTTCCGCATCGCGGTCGTGCCGTCGTTCACCCCAGGCGACCTGGCCGCCGAGCGCCTGACCCCGCAGCGGCTGCTCGACCGCGTCGCCGCCGAGGGGCACGAAGGACTCGTGGCCAAGCGCCTCGACTCGCCCTACCTCCCCGGCAAACGGCCGGACTTCTGGTGCAAGCACCCGCTCGTGCAGACGCGCGAGGTCATCGTGTGCGGGTGGCGGCCAGGTCAGAGCGGGTTCACCGGGACCGTCGGCGGTCTGCTGCTCGGCGCGCACGACCCGGACACCGGTGAGCTCGTCTACATCGGCGACGTCGGCACCGGCTTCACCCGGCAGGACCGGGATCAACTGCGCGACCGGCTGGAACCCTTGGAACGCAAGAGCCATCCCTTCGCGATCACTCCCCCGCGCGAAGACGTCGTCCGTGCGCGCTGGGTGGATCCCGTGCTGGTCGGCGAGGTGCGGTTCCGGCAGTTCACCCGCGGCGAGGACGGCCGGCTGCGGCACACCGCCTGGCGAGGCCTGCGCGCCGACCGCGACCAGGGCGAGGTGACCGCACCGCAGCCCGGCCGTCCCGCCCCCGAAGCACCCGAGATCGGCACCCGCGTGACGGTCAAGGCGGGCAGCCGCACGCTGAGTCTGTCCAATCTGGACAAGCAGCTCTACCCGGACGGCACGACGAAGAGCGAGGTGATCTCCTACTACAGCCGGATAGCACCGGTGCTGCTGCCGCACCTGCGCGACCGGCCCGTCACGTTCGTGCGCTTCCCCAACGGGGTGCACGGCCAGAAGTTCTTCCAGAAGAACACCGACGCGAGCGCACCGGCCTGGCTGCCGACCGTGCCGTTGCGCGGCGGAGGTTCCCGCAAAGGCGGTGACGAGATCGTCCGCTATCCGTTGCTGCACGAGCTCGCCGCGCTCGTGTGGGCCGCCAACCTCGCCGCGCTCGAACTGCACGTTCCACAGTGGACTGTCGAGAACGGCATCAGGAACACGCCGGACCGGCTGGTGTTCGACCTCGACCCCGGCCCAGGCACCACGATCGTCGACTGCTGCCGGGTGGCCGAACGGCTGCACGACGTGCTGACCGCGAACGGGCTCGTGCCGGTGGCGACCACCTCGGGTTCGAAGGGCCTGCAGATCTACGCCGGCATCGAGACGACGAGCACGCCGGCACCCTCGAACTACGCGAAGGCCATCGCCACGGCCTTCGAACGCGAGACGCCCGAGCAGGTGACCGCCACGATGTCCAAGGCGCGCCGCGAGGGCAGGATCTTCATCGACTGGAGCCAGAACAACCCCGCCAAGACCACCATCTCGCCCTATTCGTTGCGGGGCCGCGACGAGCCCACGGTGGCCACGCCGGTCACCTGGGACGAGGTCCGCGCCTGCCGCGACCCCGAGCGGCTGGTGTTCACTCTGGACGAGGTCCTCGATCGGGTGACAGAGCTCGGCGACCTGTTCGCGCCGACCCGCACCGAGGTCGCCCGACTCGGCGACACCTGACCATGACCGGTCCCGGCCTACTCCCGTGAGCGGTTCGCGGCCCGGCCGAGGCGCACCGCCGAGACCAGGAAGAAGATCCCGCCGATCGCGGCGTAGCCGGCCAGGCTCGTGAGCGACGGCTGCGGCCCGGACGCCATCACGATGAACGAGGATCCGGCGACCACGGAGATGCTCCCGCTGAGGATCATCGGCCACTGACCGCCCATCTTGCGGCGGCTCACCCCCACGAAGAGCTGCACCAGCCCGGACACGATCGCCCAGGCGCCCCACACCTGCAGGACCGCCGGAATGCCTGCGGCACAGGCGATCGCGAGGCCGACCGCGGCCAGCAGGCTGATCACGACGTTCCCGTACAGCCCGCGAACCGGTCCGGCGCCACGGGACGAGCGCGCGTCCACGACCGCCGCCGCCACGTCGAACAACGGGTACAGGACCAGCAGGGTGACGCTGACGGGCCCGAGCTCCGCGCCCGTCACGACCAGCAGGGCGGCCCAGACGACGGCGAACCCGAACCGGACGAAGTACAGCCGGCGCAGTGCCGCGGCGGTCTCGTGCACGGTGGATGAAGCAACGGCGGTCACGGGAGTCCTCTCCAGAAGCGGCGTTCGGCGAAAGAGACCGAACGTTCTACCTCTTTCAGACTGACTGCTTCGCGGCGAGTCGTCAAGACCGAACGTTCTATCGACTAGAGTTGACGGCATGGCGCGCACCGAACCGGCGAGCCGGCCGTCCGAAGCGCGGTCCCGGCTGCTCAACACCGCACTCAAGATCTTCTACGCCGAGGGCATCCACTCCGTCGGCATCGACCGCATCGTCGCGGAGGCGCAGGTCACGAGGGCGACCCTGTACCGGCACTTCCTGGGCAAGGAAGAGCTCGTCGTCGCCTACCTGACCGAGGTCGACGGCATGATGCGCGCCCAAGCAGCGCACGCCGCCGCCCAGGGCCACTCCCCCGCGGACACCCTGCAGGCGCTCGCCCAGGCCATCGCCGAGGGCATCCGGTCACCCGAGTTCCGCGGCTGTGCGTTCCTCAACGCCGCCGCCGAGTACCCCGATCCCGATCATCCGGTGCACCAGGCCGTGCTCGCCCACCGCGAGTGGTTCCAGACCACCATCACAGAGCTGTTCGCGCAGCTCAAAAAATCCACCGCCGAACCGGCCGCCCGGCACTACGTGATGCTGCGCGACGGCGCCATGGCGGCCGGTTGCCTAGCCGATGCTGACCTGGTCTGCGAGACGTTTCTCCGTGGTGTCGAAGGACTTCTGCAGGCTCAACGCTGAGCGTTCGTACACCCCGGCCACGTCGAGCGCCACGCGGTCCCACGCATGGCGAACGTGCGTGCGGTCCTGCCCCGCCGCGCCCAGCTCCTGGCGCCGGGTGTCGTCTCCCAGCAACGAGCGCAGGGCCCTGGCGAGTTGCGCGGGGTCCCGAGGCCGGACGTGCAGCCCGGTCACGTCGTGCACCACGGACTCGGCGAGGCCGCCGACCGCCGACACCACCACCGGCACACCGCACGCCATCGCTTCCAGTGGCACGACGCCGAACCCTTCGCGCCACTGTGGACACGCGACGACGTCAGCAGACCGGAACAGCGCGGGCATCTCCGAATGCGGCACGCGGCCGAGGAAGCTGACCCGGTCCGCGACACCCAGCCGCGCCGCCAAGGCGCGCAGTCGCTCGCACTGCCCGCCGACCACCACCAGTTCGGTGCAGGTCACCGCGGGCAGGGCGCTGATCAGGTCGTCGAGGCCCTCGTTCGGGGGCGTCACCGCGAGGACGCGCGGCATCCCGTTGCGCGGCGCGACCGGGCCGTTCAGCGTGAACATCCGGGTGTCGACGCCCGACGGGACGGTCGAGATCCTGTTCCGGCGCACCCCGAGCCGGGCCAGGTCGCGCGCTTCGTGGTCCGACCTCGCGAGCACCGCCGCCGCTTCCCGCCCGACCAGCCGCTCGATGCCCGTGCAGTCGCCGCCGTCCAGCCCGTGCCAGCTCTGCACGATCGGGATTCCGGTGCGCCGGGCGCCGAGCACCGCGGCGAACCCGGACGTCCAGTGGTGGGCGTGGATGACGTCCGGCGCCTCGCTCGCCCACCGTTCGGTCAGGAACCGCGCGAACTCCCCGATGTGGGGGATCATGGCGTCCTGGCCGAGTTCTCGTGCCGGCCCGGCAGGCACGGACACGACCTCGAACCCGGCCCTGCCTTGATCCGGCAGGCCCGTCCGTCGCGTGTAGACGGTCAGGTCGTGACCCTGCCGGCGCAGTGCCTCCGCGAGCTTGGCGATGTGCAGACGGCGGCCGACCGCGTCCGCGTCGCGCAGTGCGGTGAGCGGGTTCTCCTGCACCGAGATCATCGCGATCTTCACCTGCCCACCTCCGGGTTCGGCCACGGGTTCGCCGCGCACGTCCTGCCGTCCTTGGGGATGGCGAGGCCCTGCGGCGTGGTGGCGGTGAGCTCGGCGGGCGCGTCGTTCGAGACCGAGAAGGTCTGCTGCATCATCACGGGAGCGGGCGCGCCGTCGGCGGGACAGGGCTCGTGCCCGCGCCCGAGGAAGTGCCCGATCTCGTGGTTGATCACGTACTTCCGGTAGCCGTCCAGGTCGCCGCCGAACGACTGGGCGCCCCGGAACCACCGCGCCGCACTCACGTACACGACGCCGCCGACGTAGCAGGACGTGTCGTAGGGCAGGCTGAACCCGCAGGTGGCTCGCGCGGTTTCCGTTGCGGTGAGCCGGATTCGCACGTCGGGTTGCGCCACGTCGACGCGGCGGAAGGCGATGCCACCGGACGCGGTCCAGCCGCGCGGGTCCGCGAGCGCCTGGTCCACCACCGCGGCGAACGGGTGGTGCGCCGACGGTGGCACAGCGCCTTGCTCGACCTCGACGGAGCAGGTGTGCACCCGGCCCGCGCCGATCTGCGCGGTCGTGCCGTTGACGGTCCGCCACCAGCCCTCGCCCTGGACGGGCACCGGCGCTCCTGGCGGAAGTTCGGGCCCTGGCCGGGGCGCGGCCGCTGGAGCAGGGCTCGACGGTGCCGGCGACGGCGGTGCCTTCACGGAAATGCTGGCCACCACCGGAACCCGCGGCTGCGGCTGAGCCTGGTCCTGTGCCGGCGGTGTGGGTGCGGGCCAGCTGTTCAGCAGGCCGATCGTCACCCCTGCCAGCATCGCGGCGAAGACGTACATGACGATTCTGCCGATGGTCATGAGGTCCCTCCCCCTGGTCACGAACAGCTGAACAACACCGGGCAGTGCGCGTGGTGCAGTGCCTCCCGCGCGGCCGGTTGCAGTCCCTCCGCCGGGCCCCGCTCCCGGCCGGACACCACGAGCAGGTCGCTCGGGAACAACCGCGTCTCGTCCTGCACGGACCTGGCTTCCCGCACCAGTTCGACGATCACGCCGGGGCAGGCGTCGTGCAGCACTGCGGCGGTGGCGTCGAGCGAGTCGCCGTTGCCGAGGTACGGACGGGTCAGCACGCGCAGCCGGGTGGCCTGGCGGGCACGGCAGAACGTGATCGCACGCCGCAACACGCCCTCACCGCCGACCGCGTCCACGACCGCGGTCACCACCCCGAAGCAACCGGCGAGCGCGGCGGCGGAACCGCCGAGCACGACGACGTCGCGAAGGTCGCGGCCGGCGAGTGGCGGGGCAACCACCGCCGCCGACCGCGACAGCACCACCAGCCCGCCTTCCCAGCGCGCCGGTGGGGCGTCGTGGTGTTCGATGTGGACGGCGAGGGCCGGGTACTCCGCCAGCAGAGCCGCGACGTCGGCGTGCACCGGGTCGTTCGCGGCGGCCGCGTGCACGACCAGCCCGACTCCCAACGCGTCCGCGCACGCGGCCGCCCAGCGGACTCCTCGCACCCCGCAGTCGCGGAGGTCGACCAGCACGCAGGTGGTCGTGACCCGCGCGCTCTCGTGCACGAGCGCGGTCATCACGCCACGTCCGAGGTGTCGGCGACGGCGGGTTCCGGCCGCCGCGGCAACGGGAGGTCCTGCACGGTGGCGACCTCGGTGTACCACTGGTCCAGCAACCGTTGGCGCTCGGCCAGATCTGCCAGCATGTCCCGCGACTGCTCCAGCGCCTCGCCGACGATCTCCCTGGCGCGCCGGCTCGCTTCCGCCAGCCTGCGCTGGGTTTCCTGCTCGGTCTCGTCCAGCAGCCGGGCGTGCCGGCCGGCCGCCTCCTCCGCCTGGTGCACCGCCTGCTCGGCGCGGGCGCGGGCCTCGGCCTCGATCTCCTCCGCCTTGCGCTTCGCGACGTGCAGCAGGTAGCGGATGCACCCGGACGCGGCGTTGTCCTTGCTGTGCCCGGCATGGATCATCCGGTACTCGGCGAGCTCGGTGCTGGCTTCCTCGAGGTGCCTCGCGAGGGCCTCGGCCGTGGCGAGCGCGGCGTCCCGGTCGGTGCGGGCGACGTCGAGCTGTCCCTCCAGCTTCGCGTACTCCTCGTCGACCTGGACCCGGTCGTAGCCGAGCCAGCGGGTGCGGAAGGTTCTGGGGGCCTCGTTCAGGAGGTCTTCGATGGCCATTGCCCGTGTCCTTTCCTGAACGTGGGCCGGCGTGCTGCGTGCCTGGCAGGTACCCGTGGCGGGACCTCTCAGACATTCTTAACCAGGTAAGCACCCTCTCTAGTGAATTCCTCACGGTGTGTCATCGCGAGACGGTGAACTCGTGCGCGACCTGCGCGTCCAGCAACAACGGCGTGGTGCTGCGGACTCGGGCGACCAGCGTGTGCCCGCCCTCGCCGGGTGCGAAGTCCGGCAGTGTCAACCGGTTTCCGTCCCGCCGGGTGGCGACCGCGGCGTCGTCGACGAGCACCTCGACCCGGTCCAGCGCGGCCGGGTCATCGGCGCGGACCCTGATGTCACGCGCGGCCGCGGTCGTCAGGACCGCACCGTTGCCGACGCCCTCGACCGCGAGGCCGGCTCGTTCCACGTGCACCACGGACCCCACCACGACGGTGGACGACACGGCGAACACCACGGCGAGGAAGACGAGCAGGACGAGTTCCGACCTGCGTGCCTCGGCGTGCACCGGTCATCCCGTGGCCAGCTGAGCGAGCCGGTCGGCTCCGCCGTTGAACACGTTCTGGTCGATCGGCGACGAGGTGTACTGCCAGATCGTGTGGAAGGGCCAGCGGAAGGGCATCGGGCCGACCTTGGGGGCGTACCGCGCGAGCCACAACGCGTTGGTGGAGCTGAAGTCTCCGGTGCGGCCGGTGCACTTGTCCCACCACAGCACCGACGTGTAGATCACGGGCCAGCGCTTCGTGAGCGCGTGGTAGGTGTCGCTGAAGCTGCGGATCCAGCCGACCATCGCGGCGTGGCTCAGGCCGTAGCAGGTGTCGCCGCCGTACGGGTTGTACTCGATGTCGAGCGTGCCCGGCAGGGTCCGGCCGTCGCGCGACCAGCCGCCACCGTTCTGCACGAAGAACCTCGCCTGCGTCGCGCCGTGGTGACGTTGTCGGTGAGCAGCGGACCGCCCCCGCGGCCACGGCTGAGACTCCGGCTGCTCCCTCGGCCCCGGTGACGCCCACCGGTTGAGGCAGCGGGTCGTCAGCCGATTTCCCAGCTGCCTCCCACCGGCCTTGGCGGGTTCAAGAATGCGAACCCGCCACGAGATTCCCGGTTTTCGGACCGGTCCATGACATCGATGTCCTGATCGCAGATTCTTGTCTCGCTTGTCTGGTTGACGAGTCCAGCGCATGCCGCCGAAGCTTCCTGCCAACGTTGTCAGGAACATGATCGGAGCTCGCAATGGCGCAGGACTTCGGCAGCGGCGTGTCGCGGCGTCAGGCGCTCGCCCTGGGAGGCGGGCTGCTCGCCGGTTTCGGGTTGAGCACGCTGCTGCCCGGCGTCGCGTCGGCCGCACCGGAGCAGGCGGCAGCACAGGGAGAGGCCGTGGATCTGGCGTTGTTCCGTCCGGTGTCGGTCTCGTCCACGGACTACGCGGCGACCCCGGCGGAGTTCGCCGTGGACGGTCTGGCGCAGGTCGGCGTGCAGGGCTCCGGCTGGCGGGCCGGTCAGGGCGACGCCCAGTGGTTGATCGTCGACCTGCAGGGCCGGTGCGAGATCAGCTCGATCGTCCTGACCTTCGAGGCCAAGCCCGGCGACCCCGCGTTCGACGCGAACGCCTCGCGGGCCGACACCATCGGCACGGAGATCCTCTCCAGCTACGCCACCGTCTTCGACCTGGACACCTCCGACGACGGTCGGGTCTGGCACACCGTCCACAGCACCGAGTCCGGCGCCGGCGCGGTCGTCACCGTGCCGTTCCGGCCGGCGGTCAGGGCGCGCTGGGTGCGGTTCTCGGCGTCGCGCAGGTCGACGACCAACCCGCTGGGGCTCAACGGCTTTCAGGTCTACGGCACGACGAGGGACAACCGGCCGGCGGTCAAGGGGTGGACCAACTGGCCGGTCCAGAACCGCGAGAACCCCGCGCTGACGGTGGCTCCAGACGGATCGGTGCCGCTCGAGTCCGGCTGGGTGCTGACCATGCACGACTTCGCGCATGCCTTGGACGGCGCCGCGCTGTCCGGGCCGAACGTCGACACCCGCGGCTGGGTGCCCGCGACCGTGCCGGGGACGGTGCTCGCGTCGCTGGTCGAGCAGGGGCATCTGCCCGATCCGGTGCACGGCATGAACAACCTGAAGGTCCCGGAGGCTCTGTCACGGCACATGTGGTGGTACCGACGCACGTTCGCCCTGCCACGCGGACTGGACGTCAGCGCGGGACGGCACGTGTGGCTCGAGTTCGACGCCATCAACCACGAGGCGGAGATCTGGCTCAACGGAGCCAAGATCGGTGCGATGACCAACCCGTTCGGCCGAGCCGCGCTGGACATCACCACCACGCTCGAGCGTTCGGGTGACCAGCACCTGGCCGTGCGGATCACGCCGATGCCGTACCCCGGCAGCCCCGGTGACAAGGGGCCGCGCGGCGAGGCGTGGGTCGGCGCGAACACCACGATGTTCAAGAACTCGCCGACGTACCTGGCGGTGTCCGGCTGGGACTGGATGCCCGCCGTGCGCGACCGGGCGTCGGGCATCTGGAACCACGTCCGGCTGCGCTCCACCGGTGCCGTGGTGCTCGGCGACCCGCGCATCGACACCGTGCTGCCGGACCAGACCACCGCCGAGGTCACGTGCACCGTGCCGGTCCGCAACGTCGAGGCCACCGCGCAGAACGTCGCCGTGACCGCGGCGTTCGACGGCGTCACGGTCAGCAAGACGGTGACCGTGCCCGCGAACTCGGGGTCGGCGGTCGTGTTCGCGCCGTCGGAGTTCTCACAACTGCGGATCAAGAACCCGAAGCTGTGGTGGCCCAACGGTTACGGCGACCCGACACTGCACGACCTGACCCTCACGGTGGCCAAGGGCAGCGCGGTCAGCGACCGGAAGACCCTGAAGTTCGGCATCCGCCAGATCACCTACCAGTACGATCTGCCGATCACGATCGTCGACGGCGCCGCCGAGCAGACCCTCGACTTCCCCGCTCAACAGGCCCGTTACGTCCGGATGCAGGGCGGGAAACGCGCCACCAGCTGGGGATTCTCGCTCTACACCCTGTCCGTTGTGGACAGCAAGAACCCGGACGACCTGGCGCGCGGCAAGACCGCGACCGCGTCGTCGAGCGCTGACGGAACCTCACCCGGCGCCGTCACCGACGGCGACCCGAAGTCGCGGTGGTCCTCCAACTACGCGGACAACGAGTACGTGCAGGTCGACCTGGGCGCAGTCACCTCGTTCGACCGGGTGGTCCTGCGGTGGGAGACGGCGTACGCGGCGACGTTCCGGATCCAGGTCTCCCAGGACGGCCAGACCTGGACCGACGTCGTGGACCAGGACAACTCCCCCAAGCCGTTGGTCATCCTCGTCAACGGGGTGAAGATCTTCTGCCGCGGTGGCAGCTGGGGCTGGGACGAGCTGCTGCGCCGGATGCCCGCCTCCCGCGCCGACGCCGCGGTCGCGCTGCACCGCGACATGAACTTCACCATGATCCGCAACTGGGTCGGTTCCTCCTACCGCGAGGAGCTGTTCGAGGCCTGCGACAAGTACGGCATCCTGCTGTGGAACGAGTTCTGGCTGGGCTGGTCCTACGACCCGGCCAACCACGACACGTTCTTCGCACAGGCCGAGGACACCGTGCTGCGCTATCGCTCACACGCCTGCAACGTGGTGTGGTTCGGCTGCAACGAGGGCAGCCCGCCGTCCACTGTGGACAAGGTGCTGCGGGAGATCGTGCACACCAACACGGACCTGATGTACCAGCCCAACTCGGCGAGCGGCGTGATCACCGGCGACGGCACCTACCGATGGGTGGACCCGCGCACGTACGCCACCGGCGAGGCCACGGGCGGGAAGTTCGGGTTCTGGAGCGAGATCGGCCTGCCGACGGTGTCCGTCGTGGAGAGCATGCGCAACCTTGTAGGCCAGGGGAACCCGGGCTGGCCGATCGGTGACGCGTGGTACATGCACGACTGGTCGGAGAACAGCAACCAGCAGCCCAACGGTTACAAGGCCGCGATCGACGCCCGCCTCGCGCCGTCCAGCAGCCTGGCGGAGTTCTGCCGCAAGGCGCAGTTCGTGAACTACGAGAACATGCGCGCGATCTTCGAGGCCTGGAACTCCAGGCTGTGGCACGACGCCACCGGTGTGCTGCTGTGGATGTCGCACCCGGCCTGGCACAGCACGGTGTGGCAGACCTACGACTACGACCTGGAGGTCAACGGCAGCTACTACGGCTCGCGCAAGGGCTGCGAGCAACGGCACGTGCAGGCGAACCCGACCACCTGGCAGGTGACCGCCGTCAACCACACCGCGTCCGCGTTGGGTGACGTGACGGTCAAGGCGCAACTGCACGGCCTGGACGGCAAGCCGATCGGGCAGGCGCGGGAGCAGAAGCTCGACGTCGGCGCGTTGTCGGCGACCAATGTGTTCACCGTGCCGTTCGACGACGCGTTGCCCGCGTTCCACTTGTTGCGACTGACGCTGACCGCCGGTCAGGGCGAGGTCATCTCCGAGAACACCTACTGGCGGTACCGGACGGACACGTCGATGCGCGCGCTGAACCAGCTGGCGTACACGCAGCTGGCGACCACGTTGACCGCCACTCGGGACGGTTACACGGCCACGATCCGCAACACCGGCAAGACGGTGGCGGCGATGGTCCGGCTGTCGCTGCGGGAGCGCAACGGGACGGACCGCGTGCTGCCGACGCTGTACGGCGACAACTACTTCTGGTTGCTGCCAGGAGAAAGTCGTACGGTCACAATCAAACCGCAGCGCGCGGTGCGTCAGCCGCGGTTGCTCACGGAGGCGTACAACTCGGCGCCGAAGCTGACCTGAAAACGCGGTGGATCGACGGGCCCGCCCCGCTTACGGTGACGCCATGAGTGATCACTCCGAGGCGCCGGTGCGGCCCGTCGAGGCCTTCGAACCCCCGTATTACGCGGTGGTTTTCACGTCGGTGCGCACCCAGGAGCAGGACGGCTACCCCGAGACCGCCGCCCACATGGAAGAGCTGGTGCAGGACGTCCCCGGCTTCCTGGGCATGGACCACGCGCAGACGCCGGGCGGCCTGAGCATCACCGTCGGCTACTTCCGCGACGCCGAGGCGATCCGCGAGTGGCGGTCCAACACCGAGCACACCGCGGCGCGGAAACGCGGGCGCGTCGAGTGGTACCAGAGCTACTCGCTGCACGTCGCGAAGGTGGAACGGAGCAGCGGCTTCACGCGACCGGCAGACTGACCGCATGGCTGAGCTGCTGACCATCGACGACGTCCGGGCCGCGGCCGCGGTGCTCGCCGGGCGCGTCCTGCGCACCCCGACGCTGCCCTCCCCCGGTCTGTCGGCCCTGCTGGGCGTCCCGACCACGGTGAAGCTGGAGTTGTTGCAGCGCACCGGTTCCTTCAAGACCCGCGGGGCCTTCGCGAAGGTCCTCTCGCTGTCCGCCGCGGCTCGTGCGGCGGGCGTCGTCGGGGTCAGCGGCGGCAACCACGGCATCGCGCTGGCCGACGTGGCTCACGAGCTGGGCGTAGCCGCCACCGTCGTGATGCCCTCCACCGCACCCTCCCGGTCGGTGGAGCTCGCGCGCGCTTCCGGTGCGGACGTGCGGCTCACCGACGACCTGCCGTCGGCGTTCGCGCTGCTCAACGAGCTGGTAGCGGCAGGCGCCACCCTTGTGCACCCCTACGACGACCCGATCGTGGTCGCCGGCCAGGGCACCGTGGGCCTGGAGTTCGCCACGGACGCCCCGGACATGACCGACGTGCTGGTGAGCATCGGCGGAGGAGGGTTCATCGCGGGCGTCGCGACCGCGTTCCACGCGCTTGTGCCCGGCGTGCGCGTTTGGGGCGTGGAGGTCGAGGGCGCCGACGCGATGAGCCGTGCGCTGGCCGTGGGCGGACCCGTGGAGATCGCGCCCACGTCGATCGTCTCGACCCTCTCCGCGCCACACGTCTCGCAGCTGACCTACGACCACGCAGTCGCGCTGCTCGAAGACGTGCTGGTGATGTCCGACGCCGAGGCCGTGCAGGGCTCGCTCATCCTGGCCGAGACGCAGAAGGTGTGGGCAGAGCCCGCCGCCGGTTGCCTCGTTCCGGCTGCCCGCGCGGTGCTCGACCGGGTCGGACCGGACGCGCGGCTCGGCCTCGTGTTGTGCGGCGGGAATGCGGCGGTCGCCGACATCGTCCGCTGGGCGAACGTCTGAGGCTCACGCGTCACGTCCGGAGGCGCACGGCCCGACGCTTCCGCCAGGCACGCGCCCGAGATCAGGCGGCACGTCGGGCTGCCAGCCGGAGCACCGGCGTCGCCCAAGCCGTCACCACCCCGGCCAGCACCACCGTCACACCCGCGGCAAGCCCGGCACGTGGATCTCCTGCTTTCACGGCCACCACCCCACCGAGGAAGGCACCGAGCGGCTGGCCCGCGCCCCACGCCACCATCCTGGCCGTCGTGTTCACCCGCGACTGCAGCTCCTCCGGACACACCTGCTGCCGGTAGGTGATCCCGTTGATGACCACGACAGCCTGCGCGACACCCCAGTACACCATCGCCGCACACGCCAACAGCCAATGCCCGCTCATCAACACAAACACTCCGCCGAGCAACGACAACGGCAACGCCCGCAACGCCACCCGCGCCTGCCCCCACCGCTCGGTCAGCCGCGGCGACAACCGGGACGCGATGATCGCCCCCACACCCCAGCAGCTGAACAAGGCGGCGAGCCGGACGTCCCCGCGCGGCGCGACGTGCAACACGCGGTCGGCGAACGGCACCAGCACCGCCATCCACGCCCCGCTCCCGACCGAGTGCGTCGCCCCCACCAACGTGAGCGTGCGAATGACCGGCTCGTGCCACAGGAACCGCAACCCTTCCCGCACATCCCCGACCAGCTCACCCGCACCGCGCACCGGCCGCGGGTTGGCCATGCTGCCCGCGATGCCGCGCAACAACAACGCCGACCCCACCCCGGTCAACGCGTTCACCGCCAGCAGCGCCGCCGGAGCCACGACCGCCACGAGCAGCCCGGTCAGCCCGGGCACCACCAGTTCCACCACGGTCGTGCGCCCGTAGATCGTCGAATAGGCCGCCGTCAGCCGTTCCTTGCCCACCAACGCCGGCAGCGCCCCGAAGTTGGCCGCGTCGAAGAAAACGAACGCCGTCTGCGCCGCGAACGCAACGGCCACGACGTGCGCCGCGCTCAACCCACCCGCCAGCCACGCCAGCGGCACGCTCAGCAGCACCGCGGCCACCGCGAAGTCCAACGCGACCATCATCTTCCGGCGGTCGAGCCGATCCGCGAGCGCACCCGCCGGCAGCCCGAACACCAGGTACGGCAACGCCTCCGCCGCCGTGACCGCCGACGTCCACCCCGCCGACCCGGTCAACTGGTAGACGAGGACCGGCATCGCCACCGCCGCCACCACGGCACCGGTCACCGACAACACCCGCGCCATCAGGTAACGGCTGAAATCGCGCTCGGACGACTCGACGTTCCCGATCCCCACCACGCCGACAGCCTATGGGGCCGTTCAGGGCACCCCGCAGGTTCACGCACGAGGCGCCTGACGGCGAAGCGCGCCCGCCTGGTAGGCCTCCCGGCACCCGGCCCGCAGCAGCTTGCCGCTCCCACTGCGCGGCAGCGTGCCCGGCGCGAGCATCAGCACGTCGTCCACCCGCACTCCGTGTCCGGTGTGGACGGCGCGGCGGACCGCCATCTCGACCGCCTCGGGGTCGACGTCGCCGACCGCCTCCACCAGCACGACGACCTGTTCCCGCTGACCGTCCTCGATGCCGAGCACGCAGCACCCCAGCACCGCGCGGTGCGCGGTCTCCGCGGTCGTCTCCAGGTCGTGCGGGTGGTGGTTCGCGCCGGCCACGATGATCACCTCTTTGGCCCTGCCGGTGACGAAGAGCTCACCGTCCCAGCGGAAACCCGTGTCGCCGGTGCGCAGGAACGAGCCGCGCCTGCCGGGCAGCTCCGCGTGGAACACCTCGTCGGGACGGTTCCAGTAACCGGTGCCCACGCTCTGGCCCTGCACGAAGATCTCGCCCACCTCGCCTTCCGCGCACTCCTGCGCGGTGTCCTGGTCGGCCACCACGACCGTGATCGACGGCGACACGGGACCGCAGCTCACCAGCTGCCTGCCACCGGGAGGGTCCACCGGCCGGACGCGTCCCCTGGTCAGTTCCCCGGCGTCGCAGCGCAAGGTCACCGGTCCCTCACCCACCACCGCGCTGGTGACCATCACGGTCGCCTCGGCGAGGCCGTAGCCGGGTACGAGCGCGCCGCGGCGGAACCCGGCCGGTGCGAACACCTCGCAGAACCGGTCGAGCGTGTGCGCCCTGACCGGTTCGCCGCCGATGAGCGCCATCTCCCAGCCGCTCAGGTCGAGTCCGGCCAGCTGGACCTCGGCGACGCGCCGCACGCACAGGTCGAGCGCGAAGTTCGGCGCGCAGCTGTCGGCGCGGCCGACCTGCGAGATCAGCCGCAGCCAGCTGACCGGGCTGCGCACGAACACCCCGGCCGGGAACAGGAGCGCGGACCTGCCCGCGTACAACGGATCGATCACACCGCCGATCAGGCCCATGTTGTAGTGCGACGGCAGCCACGACACGCTCGTCGGCCTGGGCAGCCCTTCCTCGTCGGCCGGGCGGTAGAGGTTGTCGTGGATCAGCGCGAGGTTGTGCAGGACGTTCCCGTGGGTCAGCGTCACGCCCTTGGGCTCGCCGGTGGATCCCGAGGAGTACTGCAGATACGCCGGGGTGTTGATGCCGATCGACGGCGGCGTCCACCGGTCGGCCTCGGCCGGGTCGATCTCGTCGACGGCGATCCGCACGAGGCCGGCGAGCGCGGGGGACTCCTCGACCACCTCGAGACACTTCGCGAAGGTGAGACCGGTGGACAACAGCAGCGCCGGCCGGCAGCTCGCCAGGATCGACTCGACACGGCTCACCTTCACGCTCGAGCGGGTGCCGTCGAGCGGCGCGACCGGCACGGCGATCAGGCCGGCGTACAGGCAGCCGAAGAACGCGATGTGGAACTCGAGACCGGGCTCGAAGCACAGCAGCGCACGGGCGCCGGGCTGGGCGAGCGGGGTGAGGTGTGCCGCCAGCGCCCGAGCCCGGCGATCGAGATCGGCGAGCGTCAGCGCGTCCCACTCCGTTCGCCCGTCGGCGTAGAACGAGTACGCGCGCAGCTCCGGTTCGGCTGCCGCACGGGCCGTGCACAGCTCGACCAGCGTGGTGAACTTGCGCCTGCCGCCGGCGACTCCCTTGGGCAGGCGTACTCCGTCGCGGATGTGCATCACTCGTCTCCCTGCATCAGCGTCCGGCAGGCGGATCGGCGCAGCTTCCCGCTCGTGGTGAGCGGCAACGTGCCGGGCGAGAGCAGGACGACGCGACTCAGCCCGACTCCGTGCTCCGCCTGCACCGCGGTCCAGACGGCGTTCCTGATGTCGTCCCGCGACGTGGCGCGGTGCCGGTGCTCGACCTCGGCGAGCACCACCACGTCCTCGCCGTCCATCACCGCGCACGCCGCCCGCAGCGCGGGGTGACTGCCCACCGCGGTCGCCTCGACGTCGTACGGGTAGAGCTGGCGGCCGTCGACCTCGAGCAGGTCCGGGATCCGGCAGGTGACGAAGAGCTGGCCCTCGAACAGGAATCCCAGGTTCCCGGTGCGCAGGAACCTGCGGCCGGCGACCTGCGCGCCGAAAGTCCGTTCGGTGCCGGCGGGATCCGCCCAGTACCCGGCCCCGATGCTCGGCCCCGACACGAGGATCTCGCCGACCTCGTCGGCGCCGACCGGCTCACGGGTCTCCGGGTCCACGACGACCACTTCCAGCGACGGATCCGGTTCGCCGCACCCGACCAGGCTGCGCGCACCGGCGCCGCTCGTCGCACGCTGGACGCGCCCGCGTTCCAGCGCACCGGTGTCGAACGGCCGCACGACCGGTTGCCCCTCGAGCGGACCGCCGCTGATCAGCACGGTCGACTCCGCCATCCCGTAGCTGGGGAAGAACGCCTCCCGGCGGAACCCGCACGGGGCGAACCGCGCCGCGAACCTGTCGATCGTCGACGCGCGCAGCGGTTCGTCGCTGATGGCGGCGATGCGCCAGCGGCTCAGGTCGAGGGCGTCGCGCTGGTCGTCCGTGACGCGGCGCAGGCACAGCTCGTACCCGAGGCTGGGCGCGGCGGCGATCTCCGCGCCGTAGCGGGAGATCGCGCGCAGCCAGTTGGCCGGCACCCGCGCGAAGGACTGCGCGGACATCAGCACGGACAGCTGGCCGAGGAAGAGCGGTTGCAGCACACCTCCGACGAGCCCCATGTCGTGGAACACCGGCAGCCACGACACGGTCGGCGCGAGCCGCCCGTAGTCCTCGTCCGGCCGCGACCCGCCGCGGACGATGAGCGCGAGGTTGTGCAGCACACCCGCGTGCGTCAGCACGACTCCCTTGGGCCTGCCCGTCGTGCCGGACGTGTACTGCAGGTAGGCGATCTCGTTCGACACGTGCGCGGGTTCGAACTCGTCGCCGCCCTCGACGACGTCGTCCGTGGCGAGCGGGGTGATCGGCCGGGCGCCCAGTATCGCGTGCACGCCAGCGATAACGTCCTTTGTGGACAGAAGGACCGCCGGCCGGCAGTCGTCGGCGATGGCGATCAGCCTGCTGTGCCTCGCGTCGCCCGCTGCCCGGCGCACGGGAGGGGCCGGCACGGCGACGACACCGGCGTAAAGGCAACCGAGGAACGCCGCCACGAACTCGATTCCGGGGGGATGGCAGAGCAGGGCGCGTGATCCCGGCGTGGCCAGTGCGCGCAACCGCACGGCGATCGAGCGGGCCCGGCGATCGAGCTCCGCGTACGTGATCGCGGACGACTCCACCGCACCGCTCTCCAGGAACACGAACGCGCGTTCCTCACCTCTCAGCGCCACCTGCCTGCGGCACAGGTCCGCCAGGTTCGCCACGTCCGCCGCCACTTCAGCCGACACCGCGCATCAACTCCCGCCATCGCCGGATTTCCCTTGCGGTGCGGACGTTACGGAGCTCCGGCGGCGCTGTGATCGGCCGCGCGACGGAGTGCTGTCTCCGTCCCCCGGCCACTGCCGCCACGGCGGCCGCGGTGTTCTCCTCGATGCATGTCATACGAGAGCACCTTCCTCGACTTCTCCCTGATGCACCCGTCGCTGCCTCCGCTGCCGGGACGAGAGGAGGAGATCGTCGTCACCGGGCTCGGCATGTCGACTCCGCAGGGCGGCGATGTCCAGTCCACTTGGGACGGACTGCTCGCCGGCACCTCCGGTGTGCGCCTGCTCGACGCGCCGTGGGCCGCCGATCTGCCGGTGCGGCTCGGCGCGCCGGTGCACGAGGATCCCGGCCCGTCGCTGGACCGCGTGGCCCGCCGCCGGATGGACCGCTGCCAGCAGCTCGCCGTCGTCGCGGCGCGACAGGCGTGGGCGGACGCCGGTGCACCGTCCGTGGAGCCCGAACGCCTCGCGGTCGTGTTCGGCACCGGGCTGGGCGGCGGGGCCACGCTCGTCGAGCAGTACGAACGGTGCCAGTCGCTCGGTCCCGACCGCGTCTCACCGTTCACCGTCACGATGCTCATGCCGAACGGACCCGCGGCCGCCGTGAGCATGGACCTCGGCGCACGCGGCGGTGCGCACGCCCCGACCAGCGCCTGCGCGTCCGGGGCGGAGGCGATCGCACTAGGTTCCGCGCTGCTGCGCCGCGGCCTCGCGGACGTCGTCGTCGCCGGCGGCACCGAGGCGTGCCTGGGCAGGCTGTCGATCGCGGCGTTCGCGCGGATGGGAGCGTTGTCCCGGAGGCACTCCGACCCCGGCGCCGCCTCCAGGCCGTTCGACTCCGGCCGGGACGGTTTCGTGATGGCCGAGGGTGCGGGCGCGGTGGTGCTGGAACGCGGTTCGTTCGCGCGCGCCCGAGGGGCCCAGGTCGCGGCCCGGCTCGCGGGCATCGGCATGACCTCCGACGCGCACGACATGACCGCGCCGTCACCGGACGGCCAGATCCGCGCCATCCGGCACGCGCTGCGCTCGGCCGGCCTGAGCCCGTACGACGTCACCCACGTCAACGCGCACGCACCGGGCACCCAGGTCGGCGACCGCGTGGAAGCGGCCGCCGTGCTGGAGGCCCTGGGCCCGCACCCGCTGGTCACCGCGACGAAGTCGGTGACCGGCCACCTGATCGGCGGCGCGGGCGCGGTGGAGGCGATCTTCACCGTGCTGGCCGTGCGGCACGGCGTCGTCCCGCCGACGCGCAACCTCGACGACCAGGACTCCGACGTGAAGCTGGAGATCGTCGCGAACCAGCCCCGGCACGCGCGGATCGGGGCGGCGATCTCCAACTCGTTCGGGTTCGGCGGGCACAACGTGGTGCTCGCGTTCACCCGGTCCGGCTGAGAGGGCGCAGCTGAAGGCGTGCGGCGGCACGGCAGTGCGGCAGTGCGGCAGTGCGGCGGCGGGCAGCACGACGGGCAGTGCGGCAACACGGCAGGGCAGCACGGCCACACGGCCGCGAGCAGTGCGGCAGCGCGGCGAGGCGATGCGGCCCGCACCCCCGACACAGCGGCCCAACCGCTGCAGGAGCACGAGCCGCACCAAGCTCACCCGGTGCGGCTCAACAACCCCAACCGCTGCGCGAACAACGCCGCGTGCATCCGGTTGGGCTGCCCGAGCTTCGCCAGGATGTGCGACACGTGGGACTTCACCGTGGCACAGGTGAGGTAGAGCTCGCGCGCGATCTCCTCGTTGCTGCGCCCCCGCGCCATCCGCGCGAGCACCTGCCGTTCCCGATCGCTCAGCAGCCCCAGCCCCCGGTCCACCTCCTCGGGCGGGGGCAGGATCTCGAACCGGTCGAGCAGCCGCCCCGTCACCTCGGCGCAGAGGTACGCGTGCCCACGGGCCACGGCTCGCACGGCGGCGAGCAGTTCCTCGTGGCTCGCGCGCTTCAACAGGAACCCGCGGGCGCCGTCGGTCAGCACTTGGTGCAACCGCGCGTCGCTGCCCTCGCCGGCCAGCGCGATCACGCCACCGGCGAACGCCCGCAACCGGGCGAGGTCCGTGACGTCCGCGGTGATCACCACCCGTGGCCGCCGCAGTTGTGCGAGCCGCAGCCCTTCCTCGGCGCCGGACGCCTCCCCCACCACGGCGAGATCGGCCGCCTCCTCCAGCGCGTGCCGGAACCCCCTGCGGACCAGGACCTCGTCGTCGATGAGCAGGACGGTGGACATCAGTGCCCCATCCCGAGCCCGCCGTCGACCGGGATCACGGCACCCGTCACGTACCGGGCTTCGTCACTGGCGAGCCACACCACCGTGGCGGCCACCTCCTCGGGCTCGGCGAAGCGGCGCAACGGGATCGCGTCGCGGTACTGCTTGCCGTACTGCTCCGGCAGTGCGGCGGTCATGTCGGTGTTGACGTAGCCCGGCGCGACCACGTTCGCCGTGACGCCGCGGCTGCCCAGCTCGCGGGCGAGCGACCGGGCCAGGCCGATCAGGCCCGCCTTGCTGGCGGCGTAGTTCGTCAGACCTGCGCTGCCGTACAGGCCCACCACCGACGACATGAAGATCATCCGGCCGTGCCGCGCGCGCACCATCGGGGTGGCCGCACGGCGGGCGCAGCGCCAGGCGCCGGTGAGGTTCGTGTCCACCACCGAGGCGAACCTGTCCTCGGTCATGCGGGTGATGAGCGTGCTGTCGGTGATGCCGGCGTTGGCAACCAGCACGTCCACCGTTCCCAGCTCCGCCTCCACGGCGGTGAACGCCGCGTCGACCTGTTCGCGGTCTCGCACGTCGCACTTCACGCCGAACACCCCGTTCGGGCATTCGCGGCCGCGATGCGTCACCGCGACGAGCGCGCCCTCGTCGAGGAACGCCTCCGCGACCGCCCGGCCGATGCCCCGGTTGCCGCCTGTCACCAGAACTGTGCGGGTCATGGTGCTCCTTTGGATCATCGGCGTCCGGGTGATGCCGCCAGTCGGCCACCCGGGCCGCCCCTATCGTGGGAACGGCTTCGGGCACCGGCGCCCTCAACCTGGTTCGACGTTAGGGAGAGAACACGGTGTCGCCTGATGGCCATCGCGGCCGACGTGTTGACCTTTCCGGCCAACCGGCCGGGTCCCGCCGCGGCACCGCCGGGGTGCGCGCGATGGTGGAGGTGGGCGCCCAGCTCGGGGTCGACGCGCGGAAGTGCTTGCAGGGCACCGGAATCTCCGCCGAGATGCTGAGCGGCGACGCGGTCGTGCGCGGGGACCAGGAGCTGGCCGTGGCGAAGAACCTCGTCACGGCGACCGGCCACTCGCCCGGTGTCGGCCTCGCGGTCGGCGAACGGCTTTCGTTGCGCGCCTACGGGGTCTGGGGCTTCGCGCTGCTGACCTGCCCGACGGTGCGGGCCGCCGTCGAGTTCGGCCTGCGCTACCTGCCGCTCACCTACGCGGTCACCGGGCTGAGCCTGCTGGTGCGTGGCGAAGAGGCCCATCTCGTCGTGGACGACGGGCCGGAGGAGACCGGGTTGCGGCAGTTCCTCGCCGAGCGGGAGATCGCGGTCACGGCCGGAATCCTGCGCACCATCCTCGACGAGTCACCGCCGTCGATGCGCGTGGAGCTCCACTTCGCCCCCACCTCCGTCGACTACGCGCACGCCCTCGGCGCACCGGTGGCGTTCAACGCGCCGCACACCGCGATCGTCGTCGACGCCGCGGTGCTGGACCTCCCGCTGCCCCAGGCCGATCTGCTCACCTTGACGGCCTGCGAACGCGCGTGCCGCTCGCTGTTGCTCGAACGCTGCTCCCCGTGCGTCGCACAGAGCGTGCGGACGATCATCGCGGAAGGCGTGACCGAAGCGAGCTTCATCGCCGCGCGCCTGCACCTGTCGCCCCGCACGTTGCGCCGGCACCTCGCAGAGGAGGGGACCTCCCTGCGGCACCTCGTCGACGAAGCCCGGCGGTTCCAGGCGATCGAGCTGATGGCGCTGCACCAGCTGAGCGTCGAGCAGGTCGCGGCGCGGCTCGGCTACACGGACGCGGCCACGTTCATCCGCGCGTTCCGCAGGTGGACGGGCACCACGCCCGCCGCCTACGCGGGCCGTTGAGGGCAGAACGCCCGCATCTCCTGGCCGGAACCGCTGATCTCGAGGCAGGAGGACTCCGGCACCTCGCGCCACGCGCCGTGCAGGTCCCCCAACGGTTCCGACACGACCAGCCGGGTGTCGGCAGACAGGGAGTGCAGTCTCGGGTTGTCCGGGTACTGCTCCCGCAGCGTCGTGATGTCGGTGCTGTGGAACAGGCTCCGCGACCGGCCCTGACTGGAGTAGCGGAACGCCCAGGTGGTCCGGCCGTCGGTCGTCGCGACGGTCAGCTGGATCGGGTGCACGAGCCCGCGGTCCGCGCCGACCGCCTCGACACAGCCGACCGCGCGGGCAACGGCGGCCGGAGGATCCGCTTCCAGTCCGAAGGTCAGGGCGAGGTGGAAGAGGATCTCGGAGTCCGTCGACCCTTCGATCTCGGGGTAGAGCGACGGATCCACCGTCAGCGCAAGTTCCCTGCGCACCAAGGGGAAGTCCGTGATGAGGCCGTTGTGCATCCACAACCAGCGTCCGTGCCGGAACGGATGGCAGTTGGTTTGCTGCACCGCGGTGCCGGTGGACGCGCGGACGTGCGCGAACACCCGTCCCGACCTGACCTGGGCCGACAGCTCGCGCAGGTTCCGGTTGTGCCACGCCGGTTCGGTGCTGAGGAACACACCGGGGGTGTCCGCGGTCGCGTACCAGCCGACACCGAACCCGTCACCGTTGGTGGCCTCCACTCCCAGCCGGGCGTGCCTGCTCTGCGTGACGAGCGAGTTCTCCGGTTTGTAGAGCAGTTCCTCCAGCAGGACCGGGGAACCCGAGTACGCGAGCCATCGGCACATGCCGTCCTCCTGACGAGTTGGGTCCGGGAAGGCGTGCACCGCACCGGTGTCGGCAGCGTGACGGGCTCTCCGTCCACGCCGACCGGCAGCACCGGCGCGTCGGCGGTGATCACGACCTCCGGCGCGGTCAGTTCGAGCAACGCGGTGGAGCTCCGCCGGCCACACAGCAGACCCGCGGCCGCACCAGCACGATCGCCACCGCTGCCGTGAGCAGGGCGAACCGGGCAAGCCGACGTCGTTTCGCGTCCGCCATCTGTTCGTCCCTCCAGTGGGGTGCACCCACCAGAGTGGGGTGCAGCCGCCACGTGCGGCCTCCTCCGCGACGGATGAGCACGCCCTGAAGGTCATCCGTCGCGGGTGAAGTCGCCTCGGCCAGGCGTCGACACGATCGCTGCCGTGAACTCGTTGCGCATCAACGGCTTTCCGCTTCGCGGGCTCGCGTTCGCCGCACTGCTGGCGTGCGCACCGGCCTGCGCGCCGGCCGCGTCCACACCACCGCCGGCCGCGTCCACACCACCGCCGGCCGGCTCCGCCCCGGTCACCACGACCAGTTCGCCGCCGGCCTCGAGGCGCTACCACGTGCGGGTGATCGACCGCGTCCGCACCGACCGGGCCGACGCGCGCGGCCTGGAGCTGGTGGGCGAGGTCCTGGTGGAGAACACCGGCAGGACCGTTCGCGCCGTGGCACCCTCGACCGGTGAGGTGCGCGCCCAGCAGAGCGTGCCTGCGGACGGTGGAATCGCGCTCACCCCGGCCGGACTGTGGCACGTGAGCTCCAGTGCCACGATCCTGCGCGACCCGGTGACCTTGGTGGAACGACGCAGAGCGCCCGCGTCGCACGAGACCTGGGGCCTGTGTCATGACGGCATCCGCCTCGTGCAGTCCGACGGCACCACGCAGCTGCTGCTCCGCGATCGCGACACCGCCGGGCTCGTCGGCGAGGTCAGGGTCGCGACCCGTGAATGGGGCACCGCCCGCCTCGGCGAGCTGCACTGCGTGACCGTCAACGGCTACCCGCAGGTGTGGGCGGTCGTCACCGGAACCGACTGGATGATCCGGGTCGACCTCTCCACCGGCCTCGTGACGGCGGTCGCCGACCTGACCGCCGTCACGGTGGCCGAGCGACCGACCGGCGCCGACGAGGTGATCGGCGGAGTCGCCGCGGTGGCCGGTGGCGGGGACGAGCTCTGGCTCACCGGACGGCACTTCGACCACCGGTACCGGATCCGGCTGCAACCCGGACCGTGACCAACAGCCGCCGGACGTCGCAGCCGAGGTACGTCCGTTCGGCCCTAGTGAACAGGTCCTGTGCCACGCGCGCACAGGACCTTTCGCGTGTTGTCCTCGATCCCTGTCCGATCCGAGGAGGCACCATGTCCGGTCTGCTCGTCAAGCACTTCGACTCCCCCGAGGAGACCCGTCCCTTCGAACAGGGCATGGGTCAGCTCGACCTGGTCAACATCGACGCCGGCGCCGTCGGCCGTGCCGTCTTCCAGCCGGGCTGGCACTGGGCGGAGCACGTCAAGCCGCTGGCCCAGACCGACAGCTGCCAGGTCGCGCACAAGGGCTACTGCGTCTCGGGGCACATGAAGATCGTGATGAACGACGGCCAGGAGGAGGAGATCGGGCCCGGCGACTTCATGGTCGCCGAGCCCGGACACGACGCGTGGGTCGTCGGCGACGAGCCGTGCGTCATGATCGACTGGCAGGGCATGGACGACTACGCCAAGCGGCGTTAGGACCGCTGGTCCGGCGGCACGTACTCGAACGTCGGGCCGGCGGTGGTCCCGTCCCCGTTCGGCATCTTCAGCAACGCCTGCGCCTGGCCCTTCAGCTGGTACATGGTGCCGACGGTGGCGCCGAGCTGGGACGGGTTGCCGTTGAAGGCGTCCTCCAGCAGGTAGAGCAGCAGGCAGTAGGTGTTGTTGAACTGCTCCTGGGCGACGCGGATCTCGCTGCCGTCCGGGTGGTCGGTGGTGCGCGGGTTGGGCCGCATCGGCAGCACGCTTTCGAAGTCGACCGCGATCTGCTCGCCCGTCGGCCCGGACTGCGGGGTGTCGCCGGCGGCGTAGCGACGGCCGTGCTTCAGCTCCTGGAACCGGTAGAAGTGCGCCACCTCCTCGCGGTCGGGGTGGAAGACGTCGTGATCGCCGTCCCACACGTCGGTGCGCGCGGCGCCTTCGCCCTGCTCCACGATCTCGGCCAGCGCGGCGAGGGCGGACTTCAGGTCGTGCACGGGCACACCCCGCCACCGCCGTTGCGCAGGTGGAACTCGCCGACCTGACGTGCGGGGTCGCCGGTGAAGACCGCGTCCTCACCGAGCTCGTCGCACAGCGCGTGCAGGCCCGCCTCGATCGCGGCGTAGAACTGGCCGATCGTCTCGTACTCGTCCGCCTCGGGTGGTGCGTCCGCCGACGCCGGCTGCTCGATCCGCAGGAACAGCTCCAGGGCTTCCCGACCGAACGGCAGCAGCTGGACCTGCACGGACCTGTCGCCGTGCGGCAGCGGACGCGGATATGGCCGCAGCAGCTCGGGAGTGTCGAGCTTCGGCTCGCCACCCACGGCGTTGAGCAGGTTCGCCGCCAGCGCCAGGTGCAGCATCTCCTCGGCGAACACGCTGCCGACGACCTGTGCGGCCTCGGCGTTGCGGCCGGGATCCAGCGAGTACAGCGCGCACAGGTACGGCGGGATGGTCGCGTGCTCCAGCTCGATCGCCCATTGCAGGTGGCGGCGTAGATCCTCGAGCGTCTCGATCGCGTGAGCGCCGCGTGCATCCATTGTGGACCTCGTCTCGATGATGTCGGCAGTTCGGTGTCGACACACCAGACAAGACAGCGCCGCGACTTGTGACGAGCGGCCGTACCCTGCGCGTCCGTCCGCCGCATCTTCCGGCCCTCAGGTTTGCCTGATCACGTCAGCGGGCAATGGATCGCCCATGATGGCGTCGTACTGGGAAACCGCGCGGACCGGCTTCCTGGCGTTCGTGGGCATCGGCCTGCTGGTGCTCGTCCCCCTGGTGTTGCTGCACTACTTCCGGTTCCGGCGCGTCGAGCCGCGCCGGGCGTTCGTGCTGTACGGCCTGCTCGCCTACGGGCTCGTCGCGCTGGCGCTGATCTTCCTGCCGTTCCCCGCCGACCCGGCGCGGGTGTGCCAGGGCGAGCAGATGCTGTCCACGGTCCCGTTCCAGTGGTGGACCGACATGAACAACAACCTGGCGGCGAACGGGCGTTCCGGCGTGCTGGCGATGGTGCGGTCGCAGGCGTTCCTGCAGCAGCTGTTCAACGTCGCGTTGTTCGTCCCGCTGGGAGCGGTGCTGCGCAAGGCGTACGGCAAGGGGCCGCTCGCCGTCGTCGCCATCGGCCTGGGCATCTCGCTGGCCGTGGAAGTGGTGCAGTACACCGGCAACTTCGGCTACTACGCGTGCCCGTACCGGATCGCCGACGTCGACGACCTGATGTCGAACACCTTCGGCTCGCTGCTCGGGTGGATGGTGGCGCCCGCCGCGGTCGTGGTGCCGAGGGTGCCGGCGTCGGAGGACTCGACCGCGCCGGAGGGCACCGTCACCGTGCCGCGCAGGCTGCTCGGGCTGATCACCGAGCTGATGCTGGTCCTCCTGATCACCAAGTTCGTGCTGCCAGACCCGCGCTGGGCCTTCGTCGTACTGGTGGCGTTGCGGGTCGTGCTGCCGGCCGCGGCGAACGGGACGACCCTCGGCGGCTGGCTGCTGCACTACCGGATCGGCGACCAGGACGGCTCCCGCGCAAACCCGGCGCAGCTCGCGTTGCGCGAACTGCTCGGCGTCACGGGACTCGTGGCCTACGCGGTCGTCGTGTCGCCACTGCTCGACATCGGGCGGTTCGATCTGGTCGTCGTGGCCTGGTACGTCGTCGGTGCGTTCGTCGTCCCGGTGTTCCGGCGGGACCAGCGGGGCTGGCACGAGCACGCGGCTCGCACGCGCGACGTATTCACCGGGCGTGCGACCGGGTACCCCGACCGCCATGACGACCTATACGCACACGGCTGAGGCCGACATCCCGGCGGACACGCTGTTCGGGTTCCTGGCCGAGCCGCGGAACCTGCCCCGCTACTTCCCGCAGATGACCGCCGCCGAACCCGAGGGCGGCGAGTCGGTGCACGTCGAGGCCGAGGTGCACGGCCACCACGTCGACGGCGAGGCGTGGGTGCGACCGGACGCGGAACGGCGGCGGCTGGAGTGGGGCGCCGAAGGGCCGGACGACTACCACGGCGAGCTGCAGATCGACGAGCTGTCGCCGGGACGGTCGCGCATCACCGTGAGCCTGCACAGCGTCCGGGAAGCGCAGGGTGACGAGGTGCAGCGCGGGCTGGAGGAGACCGTCGCCGTGCTCACCCAGACGGCGGCCGCGGACGACCGCGCGTCCGGGTGAGGGGTCAGAGCAGGTCGGCGAGCAGCGCGGCGGCACGCGAAGCACCATCGCCCTCAACCGGCCGATAGCCGACCTCACGCCCGATCTCCTCGGCCATCGCCACCGCCAGGGCCTCGCGGTCCACGACGTCGTCGTAGGTCATGCACCGGCCCGCCCCGTAACGCGCGAGCCGGTGCCGGACGTGGAAGTTCTGCTCGAAGTGGTGGCGCAGCGGCACGAAGATGAACGGACGCCGGGCGGCCGTCAGCTCCATGCACGTGGTCAGGCCGCCCTGCACCACCGCGAGATCGCACGCGCCGAGATACCGGTGCAGGTCCGGCAGGTAGCCGCGAATCGACACGCCGCGATGTTCGGGAAGCGACGACGGATCGATGCGCGGCCCGGTGACGACGAGGAACCTCAAGCCCGGCACCAGTTTCCGCGCGGCCGGCACCGCGTCGAGCACCCGCCGCAGCAACGACTCCCCCACACCCGAGCCGCCGACCGTGACCACGCACAGCTTCTCGTCCGGCCGGACGCCGATCCGCCTGCGCAACACCGAGCACTCGCCTTCGTCCGGCGGGTCGAACCCTGTGACATAGCCGGAGAAGTCGAAGTTCTGCTCCGTCCACTCGCGAATCGACGGCAGACCGTCGCCGAACGGCAGCGAGACGACGTCGGACAGGTTGCCGACGAACACCGACCGGTCGCGCACCCGGCGCAGGCGGGCGCGTTGCTCGATCATCTCCAGGTTGTAGTCCGCGGTCAGCCGCTGCTCGCGCGCACCGCCGTCGGGCATCGGGAGCCAGCCGACGAAGTCGGTCAGCCACGCGAACGCCGACCGCTTCAGCGCTGGGTTCTCGTGCAGGAAGTAGTCGACGTCCCACGCCTCGTCGCCGATGACCAGGTCGTACCCCTCGACGACCTCGTCGAACACCATGAAGTTGTGCACCAGCACCGCGTCCAGCCGGCGGAACGTCTCGAACACGTGCAGGTCGTGCTCCCCCGCGTCGTCCTCGACGTGCGACGACTCGGTGGCGAGCCACGCGGACGCCGGGTGGATCCGCTCCCCCGCCGGCCCGAGCACCTCGGTGACCGGGTGCTGCGCGAGCCAGTCGATCTGCAGGTCCGGCCGCAGCTTGCGCAGCTCGGAGGCGATGGCCAGGTCGCGCCGGGCGTGGCCGAGGCCGATCGGCGAGCTCAGGTACAACGCGCGCGGCGGCTTGGAGAGAGCCCTGGACGAGCGCACCCGCCGCACGACCGGGTGCACCCGGTCGACGAACTCCTTGATCAGCAGGTTGACCCGCACCGGGTCCCTGGCGGGCACGCCGTGTCCGGAGCCCTCGACCAGCACGAGCGAACCGCCGGTCAGCTCGGCGAGGCGTTCCCCGATGGCGTGCGGGCGGATCCGGTCGTCGGTGCCGTGGATCACCAGCACCGGGCACCGCACCGCGCGACAACTGTCCTCAATGGACTCCGAAGCGAGCCGGCCGGCCGTCGTGTCGACCAGCGTGGCAGGCTCGACCTGGTGCGCCCACCGCACGGCGTCCTCGATCTGCTTGGTGGAGTGCGGTTCGGGGAACATGCGCGCGAAGAACCACTCGACGAAGTCGTCGTACCCGCCGTTCAGCCAGTGGTGCCGGTTGTACTTGCTCCCGCCGGAAGCCTCCCAGGCCTGCTTCTCCTCGGCAGCAGCGCCGATCAGCGATCCACTGGCGGGTGCGATGGCCACGATGCCGGTGACCCGGTCCGGGTGGCGCGCGGCGGCGAGCACCGACCAGGCGTCCCCGCGCGACAACGCCACCAGCACCGCGTTCTCGGTCCCGGTGGCGTCCATGACCGCGATCGCGTCCGCCGCGCACTCACTGTCCACATAGGAGGCAGCACCTGTCGGGCGGTCCGACGAACCGGAACCGCGGCCGTCGAAGGTGACCACCCGGAAGTGCCGCGCGAGGTACGACACCTGCGCCTTCCAGAACAACGACGGCACGATCGACCACGTCGGCATCAGCAGAACCGTCGGCCTGCCAACACTTTCATAGACCTTGAACGCGAGCCGCACCCCGGCCCGCTCGGCGAACCCGGTCTGGTCCGGCTCGCGGACCGGGCGCGGCTCGACCGTCACGGCCGGGCTTCCAGGACCTGGTTGAACGGCGTCTGCGCCACCCCGGCGAACCGGGTGAACCCGCCGGCCACCGCCACATCGCGGATGCGCGCGGGCCCGGCCTGCGTGCCCAGCGCGAGACCGACGTCCTGGGACAGCGAAGCCGGCGTGCACAGCAAAGTCGAGAAGCCGTAGTAGGTGCGGCCGACCGGGTTGAGGTTGTCCTCGACGCGGTCGCCGGCCATCGGCTCGACGATCATCCACGTGCCGTCGGCCGCCACCGCGTCCCGCACGTGCCGCGCTGCCCCGACCGGGTCGCCCATGTCGTGCAGGCAGTCGAACATCGTCACGAGGTCGTAGTCCGTGCCGCTGAAGTCCTGAGCGGACGCCACTTCGAACGTCACGCGGTCGCCGACGCCGGCGGCCGCCGCCCGTTCACGGGCGATCCGGATCGACTCCGGGTGGTAGTCGGAACCGGTGAAGGTCGAGTTCGGGAACGCCCGCGCCATCAGGATCGTCGACGCCCCGTGCCCGCAGCCGACGTCGGCGACCTTCGCACCGGCGCGCAGCTTGGCGGTGACACCGTCCAGCGCGGGCAGCCAACTCTCGATCAGGTTCGCCTCGTAGCTGGGCCGGAAGAACCGCTCGCAGCCGACGTGCACGTCGGTGTGGTGCTCGTGCCAGCCGACGCCGGACCCGCTGCGGGCCGCGTCCAGCACGCGCCCGGCGTCGTGCACGGTGCCCAGCGCGATCTGGAACATCCCCGGCAGGAACGCGGGGCTGTCCTCGACGGTCAGCGCCACCGCGTGCTCGATCGGCAGGCTGTACTGGCCGGTGGCGGGGTCGTAGGTCACGTAACCCCCGGCGGCCTGGGCGTTGAGCCACTCCCGGACGTACGGCTCGGCGGTGCCGCTGCGGTCGGCCAGTTCGGCGGGGCTGATGGGCTCGCCGGACGCCATGACGCGGTAGTAGCCGAGCTTGTCGCCCATGACGACCAGTGCGGCGTTCAGCGTGGCGCCCATCTCGTCGACGGCCCGGAACACGAACTGCATGAGCTTGTCGGTGTCGACCTCGGGTCTTGTCGTGGTCATCTGCTCTCTTCCCTCCTGTGTGAGGGTCGGAACGTATGAGCGCCAACGGGACTGTCGCATCAGGTGCCCCACCTAGTGCTGCCGCGCGACCTGCACTCCCGTGTGCTGATGGGGCGTGTCAAGTGCCCCACCTGGTCACCGAGGCCCACCTAGACTCCCCGTTGTGCTGATGGGACGCGAGTCCGAGCGTCGACAGATCGAGCGGCTCGTCGCGAGTGCGCGGATCGGGCACGGTGGCGTCCTCGCCATCACCGGCGAGCCGGGCGTCGGCAAGACCGCGTTGCTGCACCACGCGGCCGAGTGCGCCACGGGCATGAACGTGCTGTGGGCGGCCGGGAGCGAACCCGAGCGGGAGATTCCGTTCGGCGCACTGCACCAGGTGCTGCGTCCCGCGCTCGACCGGCTCGACGAGATCCCGGCACCGCAGGCCCAGGCGTTGTCGGTCGCACTCGCGCTGCGTCCCGGACAGGCGGGCGACCGGTTCGCGGTCGGTGCCGCCACGCTGAGCCTGCTGTGCCGGTACGCGGAGGACCGGCCGCTCGCGGTGCTGCTCGACGACCTGCAGCTGTTCGACCGGCCGTCGGCGGACGCGCTGGCGTTCGCGGCCCGCAGGCTGGTGGCCGACCCGATCGTGCTGCTGGCGACCTCGCGCACGTCGCATCCCGGCCTGCCCGCGCTGCCGTTGTCCGGGCTCGACCTCGCGGCCGCGGGTGAGCTGGTGTCGAGCCGGTCCGACGGGTCCGTGTCGCCCGAGCTGATCGCACGGCTGCACGTGGCGACCGCGGGCAACCCGCTCGCGCTGATCGAGCTCGCGGCGGGCGCGCACCGGCTGGAGCACGTTTCGCCCGAGGCGCCGCTTCCGGTGTCGAAGGCGCTGGCCGACGCGTTCGCCGAGCAGGCGCGGTCGCTCGGCGAGGCAGGGCGAGCGGCGCTGACCGTAGCCGCGGTGGCGGGCAACGACCTGCGCGTGGTCGCCGCCGCGGGCCAACGGCTCGGCATCCCCGTCGACGCGCTGGCCGAGGCCGAAAGCGCCGCGCTGGTCCGGATCACCGACAGCCGGGTCGAGTTCCGTCATCCGCTGATCCGCGCGGCCGTCTACGGCGCCGCAGCACCCGAACTGCGCCGGTCGATCCACCGCGCCGTCGCCGAAGCGTTCGGTCCGCACGACCCCGACCGGCAGGCCTGGCACCTGGCCGAGGCAACGCTGGGGCCGGACGCGCGCGTCGCCTCGCTTCTCGTGCAAGCAGCAATGCGAGCGCACGAACGAAGTGCGCACGAGGTCGCCGCGGCTGCATACGAACGGGCCGCGCGGCTCAGCCCGGACGTCGACCGGCACGCCTCGCTGTGCGTGGCGGCAGCGGAGTCGGCGTGGCTGGCCGGCACGACACCGCGGGCCATCGCGTTGCTCGACGAGGCAGGCGGCCTGGCCGAGCCGAAAGCCCTCGAACTGCGCGGCGCGATCGCGGCCCGCACCGGTTCCTTGACCGAGGCCCGTGACCTCAGCCGGACCGCCGCTCGACGAACGGGTGATGCCGACGAGGGCGTGCTGCTCCTGGCCGACGCGGTGAACGCCTGCTTCTACCTCGGCGACACCACGACCGGGGTCGCGTTGGCGCACGAGATCGAGGACCTGCTCGGGCGGGCGACGACGACGCGGGCACGCGGACTCGGCCAGATGGCGGCGGGGGTCGCGCGGATCCTCGCCAACCGCGGTGGCGCCGACCAGATCCGGGCCGCCGTCGAGCTGCTCGGCTCCTCCGGGCTGCTGCACGCCGACCGGCGCAGGCTGTCGTGGCTGATGATCGGCCCGTTGTTCCTGCGCGACGCGTCCTCGGGCGCGGAGCTGCGGCGCATCGTCGGCGAAGCACGGGCAGAAGCGGCCGTGGGCACGTTGCCGTCGTTGCTGTTCCACGTCGCGCGTGACGAGGCCACCACCAACCAGTGGGTCCGCGCCGAAGCGACCTACGACGAGGCGACCCGGCTGGCACGGGAGACCGGCCAGGAAACGGACCTCGCGATGTGCCTGGCCGGGCTGGCGTGGTTGCTGGCGCGCACGGGCGACGAGGTGCGGTGCCGCGCGCTCGTCGCGGAGGCGCTGCCGATCTGCCGCGCCAGGGACATCCACATCGGCCGGGTCTGGTCGCTGTTCGCGTTGGGAGAGCTGGAACTCGGACTCGGCAACGCGGACCAGGCGTTGGCACACCTGGAAGAGCTTGCTGCCTTGCTGGACTCGTTGCAGCTCACCGATCCGGACCTGTCCCCCGCGCCGGAGCTCACCGACGCGATGGTGCGGCTGGGCAGACGCGACGAAGCCTGGCTGGTCGCCCGGCGCTTCCAGGCTGCGGCCGCCGCGAAGGGCCAGCCGTGGGCGCTGGGACGCGCCGAGCGGACGATCGGCATGCTGAGCGCCGACGCCGATGCGCACTTCGAGGCAGCTTTGCAGTTCCACGAACGAACCCTGGACGACTACGAGACCGCGCGCACCCGGCTCGCCTACGGTGCCCGGCTGCGCCGCGCCCGGCGGCGAGTCGACGCCAGGCCGCACCTGCACGCCGCGTTGGAGACGTTCGAACGCCTGGGCGCCCTGCGGTGGGCCGACCTCGCCGCGATCGAGCTCGGCGCCACCGGCGAGACGATCCAGCGCCGCGCCCCGAGTGACGCGCAAGCCCTTACGCCGCAAGAGTTGCAGGTGTCCCTCCTGCTGGCGGAGGGCAAGACCACCCGCGAGGTCGCCGCGGCCCTGTTCCTGAGCCCGAAGACCATCGAGTACCACCTGCGCAAGGTCTACACGAAGCTCGGCATCCGATCACGCGCCGAACTGGCCACCCGCCTGCCCTGAGGTGAACGGCCGTAAGATGCGCTGACGACGTCGAGCAGCAGGCGCCGTGGACACCGCTCCGACGCGACAAAGGGGTACCGCGGCATGGCCGACGACATCAGCACGTTCTCAGCAGGCGCCAGAACCCTCCACGACCAGGTGGCCCGCCTCGACGAGGCCGCGGAAGCGCTGGAGGCGTTGCGCGACGCTTACACCGGCGAGGAGCCGCTCGACTCGGGCCTGCAGCGGCTGGCCGAGACTGCGGCCAGGGCGATCCCCGACGCCGACGCCGTCACGGTGTCCGTGGTCACCGCGTCCCGGCCGCGCACGGTGGCCGCCACGGACGCGAGCCTGATCGAGGTCGACGAGAAGCAGTACCGCGCCGGCCGCGGACCGTGCTTCCAGTCGGCCCGCAGCCTGCGCCCCGTGCGCGCTGTGGTCGGCCAACACCTCGACGAGTGGCCGGAGTTCGAAGCCGCGGCCGCTCGCGTGGGCATGTGCGCCTACCTGTCGGTGCCGGTGGTGCTGCCGTCCTCCGCGACGGCCGAAGGGGAACACATCGGCATGCTCAACATCTACAGCCACGCCGAGGCCGCCTTCGACCCGTTCGACGAAGGGCTCATGCGGCTGTTCACCACCGCCGCGTCGGCCACGATCACCAGTGCCCACCGGTGGCAGCGCTCCCAGGAGCGGATGAACCACCTGGAGCAGGCACTGCTCTCACGCGCGGTCATCGACCAGGCGAAGGGCGTGCTCATGGCCGTGCACTCCTGCACGGCCGACGAGGCGTTCAAGATGCTCGTCGAGCAGTCTCAGCGCGACAACGTGAAGCTGCGCGACGTCGCGAAGAACCTGCTCGACTCGGTCACGGGTCAGGGGTAGTAACCCTCCACCGGCACCTTCGCCTCGTCGTAGAGGTACGGCCCGTCCGTCGGCACCTCGGGGAACCCGCCCGACGTCTTCAGCCCGTTCAGCTGACTGGTCGCCAGCGCGAACACCACCTGCCCGATCCCCGACCGCGCCAACGCGCCCGCGCACATCCCGCACGGCTCGCAGCTGGTGTACATCGTGGTTTTCGCGGCCGTCTCCGCGTCCAGCGACTGCGCCGCCCACCGAGCCACCTTCAGCTCAGGGTGGGCGGTGATGTCGTCGTCGGTGAGGCACGAGTTGCGTTCCTCCACGAGCACTTCCCCGTCCGGCCCGACCAGCAGTGACCCGAACGGCGGGTTCCCGCCCTCCCGTGCCTCGGCGGCCAGCGCGATCGCGCGACGCAGGTGTTCTTCGTTCACCGGAGCTCCTCTCGTACCGCGGCCAGTGCGTGCCAGGCGACGTCCGGGCGCCGAGTCTCCTCCGGGTCGCCTGTGAACGGGTCGAGGACCACGGCGTGGGCTCCGTCCGCGCGCAGCCGGGCCACGTCGGCGACGATCTGCTCGACCGTGCCCTCGCCCAGCCGCCGGTCAGCGGGCGGGTGGTCGGTCAGCCGCAGCACGATTCGGGGTGCGAGCAACGGGCGGCGTTCCCCGAGCTCGTCCAGTCGCGCCAAGGACTCCTGCCATTGCTGCGGAGTCTGGCGCAGGGGGTGCCACGCGTCGCCCAGCCGGACCGCGCGGCGCAGGGCGCTGTCGCTGAGGCCGCCCACCCAGATCGGGATGTGCCCGGCGCGGTAGCCGTCGTCGCGCCACGCCTCGCGCAGCGTCGTGATCAGGTCGTCGGTCAGCTTGCCGCGGCGGTCGAACGGGACGCCGAGAGCCGCGAACTCCTGCCGCGCCCAGCCGGCCCCGACGCCGAGCACGAGCCGCCCGTCGCTCAGCTCGGACAGGTTGGCCGCCATCCGTGCGACGAGAAGCGGGTGACGGTACGGCGCGATCAGCACGGTCGTGCCGAGGGTGATCCGCTCGGTGATCCCGGCGAGCCAGGACAGCGTGGTGAACGGCTCGTAAAACGGGGCGGGGTACTGCCCGGCCACGTCCGGGGTCACGACCACGTGGTCGGACACCATCAGCAGGTCGAAGCCCAGGCCTTCCACCGTCCGGGCCCAGTCGCGCAGCAGTGCGGGGCTGGTGCCGGGGCCGAAGTTCGGGACGTTCACGCCGATCAACACGCGCCCCAGGCTAGGCCGGAGGTCACAGCCGGGCGATCCGCAGTTGGACGGGCTGCTACCGCGTCGCGTACGTCCGGCGCAACAACCGGTGAATCCGCCGCACCGCCGCCAGCCGTTCCTCGACGTTGATCGCGAGAGCCCGAACCACCGGGTCCTCAGGCCCCCTCCGCCGCCGGATCTCGGCCAGCCGCTCCTCCACCGTCGTCGGATGCCCGTCCGGGCTGGTGGTCATGTCGGCGTACCACAGCGCGTCCCGCAGCCTGCCGCGTTCGTCGCCGAACTCCGCGAGCCCCGCGGCCTGCCCGGTCAGCTCGGCGACGGCCGAAGCGCCGGAGTGGTGCGCCACCAGGCCGCACACGCGCCGGTCCAGCCCGGCCCGCTGCAGGTAGCGCGCACCGTCCAACGAGTGCAGACCCGTGTCGACGAGCTCGGCGGCGTAGCCGATGTCGTGCACCCACGCGGCGGCGACCAGCAGTTCCCGTTCCTCGACGGGCAGCACCCGCGCCACCTGCTGGGCCCGGCGGGCCACCCCCGCGGTGTGCGCCCAGCGCCGGGGCAGTTCGTCAGCGAGCAGCCGGCGGGCCGTGTTGCGGGCCCAGTCCGACAGCCAAGTTCCGCACATCTCGGGCACATCGGAGGACACAAAGCTGCGCACGGACAGCCGCACCGCGCGTTCGACCAGCAACGGCACGAAGTCGCGCACCCGCGCATCGCCGAACCGCGCATGAGCGCGCGCGACCCACTCGTGCACCAGGCTCGGGGGCACGCCGTCGTGCTCGCGAACCAGCCTGGACTCCAGGCGCTGGATCCGTTCGTCCAGACGGGGCAATGCGGTCGTCAGCACATCGTCCACCCTTCAACAACAACACCGTAGACGGCAACGGCGGTGGGGCGAAGGGGCCCGTGCTAACCGGGTCGAACCGCCTCGCGGTACGGGGTCCAGCGCAAGTGGACGTTCCGGTCCGGCGCGTCGGCCCGCAACAGCGACAGCCGTGGTCGCACGGCGTCGGTGCGCGAGGTCGGCGGTTTCCTGCTGCCTGCCCGGAACTGCACGGGCCACTCGGCGCGGTAGTCCTGTTCGGCCGCCGCGTGCAGTGTCCAATGCGGGTCGTAGAGATGCGTGCGGCCGATCGCGCACAGGTCCGCGCGACCAGCCAGCAGGATCGAGTTGACGTCGTCGTAAGAGGCGATGGCGCCGACCGCGATGACGGCTGTACCGGTCGCTGCAGCGACCTCGTGGCGGATCCGGTCGGCGAACGGGGTTTGGTAGGAACGCCCGTACGCCGGGCGTTCGTCCGCCGTGACCTGGCCGGAGGAAACGTCGATCGCGTCCGCGCCGTGGGCGATGAACGCACGGGCGATCTCGACGGCGTCGTGCTCGGTGTTGCCGTCGGGCACCCAGTCGGTCGCGGACAGCCGCACGATCATCGGCCGCTCGGCCGGCCACGCCGCGCGGACGGCGTCGAACACCTCCAACGGGTACCGCAGCCGGTTCGCGAGCGAGCCGCCGTAGGAGTCGGTGCGCTGGTTCGCGATGGGCGACAGGAACGACGACAGCAGGTATCCGTGTGCGCAGTGCAGTTCGAGCAGGTCGAAACCCGCCTCGGCGCCGCGTTCAGCCGCTGCGACGAACTCGGCCTTGATCCGGTCCATGTCCTCGCTCCCCAAAGCACGCGGCACCGGTGACGCGGGACCGTACGGCAGCGGGGACGGCCCGACGGTCTCCCAGTTGCCGTCGGGCAGCGGTTCGTCCATGCCTTCCCACATCAGCCGCGTCGAGCCCTTGCGGCCGGAGTGTCCCAGCTGCAGACCGATGCGGGCGGTGCTCTGCGAGTGGACGAACGACACGACCCGCGCCCACGAGTCGCGTTGCTCGTCGGTCCACAACCCGGTGCAGCCGGGCGTGATCCGGCCCTCCGGCGAGACGCACACCATCTCGGTCATCACCAGGCCCGCCCCGCCCATGGCCTTGGAGCCCAGGTGTACCAGGTGGAAGTCGCCCGGCACGCCGTCGACGGCGGAGTACATGTCCATCGGCGAGACGATCACCCGGTTCTTCAGCTCCAGCCGCCCGAGCCGGAACGGCTGGAACATCGCCGGTGCCACCTCGGAAAGCCCTTGGGAGGCGGCGAACGCGGCGTCGACGCGGTCGGCGAACTCCGAGTCGCGGGTGCGGAGGTTGTCGTAGGTGATGCGCCGGGACCGGGTGAGCAGGTTGAAGCAGAACCGGGTCGGTTCCTGGCCCGCGTACATGCCGATGTTCTCGAACCACTCCAGCGACGCCTGGGCAGCACGTTGGGTGGACTCCACGACGGGGCGGCGTTCGGCCTCGTAGGCGGTCAGAGCGGCTTCGACGTCACGATGTTCGTGCAGGCAGGCGGCGAGGGCGAGCGAGTCCTCCATCGCGAGCTTGGTGCCCGACCCGATCGAGAAGTGCGCTGTGTGCGCCGCGTCGCCGACGAGCACGAGGTTGCCGTGGTGCCACCGAACGTTCCGCACGGTGGTGAAGCTGAGCCACTTCGAGTTGTTGGCGAACACCTGATGTCCGGCCACCTCCTCGGCGAACAATGACCGGATGCGCTCAACAGCGCGTTCGTCCGAGACGCCCGGCGGGAACTCCTCGCCGGTGTCGAACCCGGCTCGGCGCCACACGTCCTCGTGCATCTCGACGATGAACGTGGAACCGGTGTCGGAGTAGGGATAACCGTGCACCTGCATGGTGCCCCACTCGGTGTCCTTGATGAAGAACTGGAACGCCTCGAAGACCCGGTCGGTGCCGAGCCACATGTACTTGTTGTGGCGCCGGTCCAGCGTCGGCCGGAAGACGTCCGAAAAGGACTGTCGTACCAGCGAGTTGACGCCGTCCGCGCCGACCACCAGGTCGTGCGACGCGCGCAGCAGCTCGGCGTCGGGCGCGGGCGTCGAGAAGTGCACCACCACGCCGAGGTCGCGGCACCGCTGCCGCAGCAGGCCGAGCAGCTCCTTGCGGCTCATCGCGGCGAACCCCTGGCCACCGACGGTGTGGCTTTCGCCGCGGTAGTGGATGTCGATGTCCGTCCAGCGGGCGAACCTGCGGGCCATGGTGTCGGCGAACTCCGGGTCGGCGTTCTCGATACCGCCCAGGGTCTCGTCGGAGAACACCACGCCGAAGCCGAACGTGACGTCCGGGGCGTCGCGCTCCCAGACGGTGATGTCGTGCGCCGGGTCGAGTTGTTTCATCAGCGCGGCGAAGTAGAGGCCACCGGGACCACCACCGACGATCCCGATCTTCACGTCAGCACCTCGTCCTCGACGATCTTGCGGAGCGCGAACCGCTGCAGCTTGCCGCTCGCGTTGCGCGGCAACGAGGTGCGGAACCGGACGTCGCGCGGGTACTTGTACGGAGCGATCGTCTGCTTCACGTGGTCCTGGATCTCCTTGACCTTCGTGGCGTCGCCCTCCACGCCCTCGCGCAGCACCACGAACGCGCACACGACGGAGCCGCGTTCCTCGTCGGGCTTGGCGACGACGGCGGACTCCAGCACGTCCGGGTGCGTGTCGATGGCCTCTTCGACCTCGGGCCCGCCGATGTTGTAGCCGGACGAGACGATCATGTGGTCACTGCGGGCGTGGTAGTGGAAGTAGCCGTCCTCGTCGCGGTGGAAGATGTCGCCGGTGACGTTCCAGCCGCCCACCACGTAGTCCTTCTGCCGCGCGTCGTCGAGGTAGCGGCAGCCGACCGGGCCGATGACGCCGAGCCGTCCCGGTTCGCCCGGCCCGAGCTCGGTGCCGTCCGCGTCGAGCACGGTCGCGCGGTAGCCGGGCACCGGCTTCCCGGTCGAGCCAGGGCGGATGTCGTCACCGGCGGCGGAGATGAAGATGTGCAACAACTCCGTGGCACCGATGCCGTCGATCACCTCGAGCCCCAACCGGTCCCGCAACCGCTGCCAGGTCTCCCGCGGGATGTGCTCACCGGCCGACACCGCGGTCCGCAGCCCGGCGAGCTTGCTTTCCGCGCCGTCCCGCAGGATCGCCTTGTACGCCGTCGGTGCGGTCGCGAGCACCGTGACGCCGTGCTCGGCCACGAGATCCGCGACCTGCAACGGCGTGGCGGCTTCGGTGAGCAGCGCGCAGGCACCGGCCCGCAACGGGAACACCACGAGCATGCCCAGGCCGAACGTGAAGGCGAACGGCGCGGTGCACGCGACGAGGTCGTTCTCGGTCAGCCGCAACACGTGCCGGCCGAACGTGTTGTCGATGGACAAGATGTCGCGGTGGAAGTGCATGGTGATCTTGGGCGTGCCGGTGCTCCCGGACGTCGGCGCCAGCAGCGCCACGTCGTCGGCAGCGGTGTCCACGGCGGTGAACTCCCCCGACTTCGCCTGAGCGCGTACCGCCAGGTCGCGGTACGTCACCACCGGCAGACCTTGAACGTCCTCGGCGAACCGGTCGTCCACCAACGCGATCGACGGACGGGTCCGCTCGACGATGGGCGCGAGTTCGCGGGTGCGCAACGCGGCCATGGTGGTCACGAGAACGCCGCCCGCCTTCAGCACGCCGAGCCACGCGGCCACCGTCCACGGGTTGTTCGGCGACCGCAGCAGAACCCGTTGTCCTGGAACGAGACCGAGGTCCTCGACCAGCACCTGTGCGACCTGGTTGGCGCGGGTCAGCAGTTCGCCGTACGACCACACCTCTCCTGCCGGGGTGCGCAGCGCCGGGCGATCGGGGCCGAACTTCGCCGTCGGCACGTCGATGAGCTCGGTGGCCGCGTTGAGGCGTGCGGGGTAGTGCAGTTCCGGCGTGGTGAACTCGATCGTCGGCCACAGCGCGGCCGGCGGGAGGTGGTCGCGGGCGAAGGTGTCCATGGTCAGTCCTTCCGCGGGCGGCGGGTCAGGCAGTGACGTCAAGCGGGGCGGATCATGCCCTCCTGGGCAACGGTGGCGAGGTGGCGGCCATCGCGGGTGAAGAAGCGGCCGGAGCCCAGACCACGACCACCGTCCGCGGCGACGGCCTCCTGCACGTAGAGCAGCCAGTCGTCGACCGGAGCCGCGCGGTGGAACCACATGGCGTGGTCGAGGCTCGCGGTGACGAGTCCCGGCTCGGCCCACGGCAGGTCGAGCACCCGCAGGATCGGCTCGAGGATCGTGTAGTCGCACATGTAGGCCAGCGCGGCGAGGTCGCGCTGGGCGTCGGTCAGTCCCTCGACCGGGCGCAGCGGGTCGAACGGCTTGAGCCACACCGCCTGGTGCGGCACGCGTTCGCCCTCGACCGCGAGGTAGACGGGGCCGGGCACGTGCCGCATGTCGAAGCTCCGGCCGGCCGACCAGTAGGCCTTCGACTCCTCGGTCATCGTGCCGCCGCTGCGATCGGCGAGGTAGTCCGCCGAACTGGGCAGCTCTTCCGGTTCCGGCACGCTGGTGGTGAACTCGGCCGCGAAGCTGCCACCGGCCTCACCGGCGGCGAAGTTCGCGAGGCAGACGTAGAGCGGCTTGCCGTTCTGGTAGCCGCGGACCTGACGGGTGCTGTAGCCGCGGCCGTCGCGCAGCACCTCGACCTCGTACCGCACCTGCGCGCCGATGTCGGCCGGGCGCAGGAAGTAGCTGTGCATCGAGTGCAACGTCTTGCCGTCGGTGACCGACCGCATCGCCGCGGCCGCCGCGGCCGCCACCAGGTCGCCGCCGTACGCCTTGGGCCACGGGCACGGTTGGGTGACGGCGGTGAAGGCCAGGTCGAAGTGCTCCGGATCGGCCTTCTCCAGGGTGATCGCCTGGGTGAAGATCCCAGAAGTCATCGCTGACGTCATCGGTCCAGCCAATCGCGAAGATCCTCGTCCGGCACGTCGTCCAGGTTGACCACGATGTTCTCCGGCGTCCGGGTCGTCATCCAGGTGAGGGACCTGTTGCGGTCGAGGTTGCACTCGATGTGCGGCATGAACGGCGGCACGAAGACCCAGTCGCCCTCCTCCATGTCGACGTAGTCCTCGAACTTCTCGCCGAAGTAGATCCGCGCGCGGCCGGACAGCACGTACCCGCCGGTCTCGGCCTCGCCGTGGTGGTGGGTGACCGAGCGGTAGCCGGGCTCGTTGGTGACCTTGCCGAACCACAGCTTGGTGGCGGGGGTGTGCTGGATGCTCACGCCCGAGATCCGGATCGCGCCACCGGAGTTCGCGGTGTCCGGGTTCTCCATGCCGCCCCGCGTCACCACCGGTGCGACCAGGCCGCTGGGCAGCCGGTACATCGAGTTGTCGCCTTCGAGCTGGTACTTGCTCAGGTCGGGCTCCATATCTCGTATTCTTCACGACCGTCAGATAGTGTCAATACGCATGAGCCCAGTGGCAGTGAATCCGGCGAGCCTCCCCGCCCCGAGCGGCTACTCCCACGGCACGCTCGTGGGCAACACGCTCCACCTGGGCGGGCAGACCGCCACCGACGCCGAGATGAAGATCATCCCGGGCGGCATCGTCGAGCAGTTCCGCCAGGCGTTCGGCAACGTGCTGACCACGTTGCGCGAGGTCGGCGGTGAGCCGGAAGACCTGGTCAGCATCACGATCTACCTGACCGACATCCCGGACTACCAGGCGCACGGCAAGGAGATCGGCAAGGTGTGGCGCGAGCTCGCCGGACCGGTCTACCCGGCCATGGCGGGCATCGGCTGCACCGGGTTGTGGCAGCCGGAGGCGCTCATCGAGATCCTCGGCGTGGCCGTCATCCCGGACCACCGGCTCCGCACGCCATAGTGTTTCCATGAACAGCGAAATGGGGCCGCAATAGTGAAGCTCGCAGCTGTGACCGTCGACGGCGTCCGCCGGGCCGGTGTCGTGGAAGAGGACTCGATCGCGTTGCTCTCCACCACCGTCGACGACATCGTGCGCGGCGCACCGATGGGCACCCACGGCGAGGTCCTACCGTTGGCGGAGGTCCGCCTGGAAGCACCGCTGCACCGCTTCAACCGCGACATCCTGTGCACCGGCTGGAACTACCTCGACCACTTCCTCGAGTCGTCAGGCAAGCGCGAGGGACAGGGCCCCGCCGAGATGCCGCTGCGACCGACGTTCTTCACGAAGGGCCCGGACACCGTCATCGGCCCGTCCGACGACATCGCCTACGATCCGGAGATCTCCGCGAAGTGGGACTACGAGGCCGAAATCGCGATGGTCATCGGCCGCGACGGCCGGTCGATCCCGGAGGAGAAGGCGCTGGACCACGTCTTCGGCTTCCTCGTCGCGAACGACGTCTCGCAGCGCGATCTCCAACGCGCGCACGGCGGACAGTGGCTGAAGGGCAAGAGCCTCGACGCCACCATGCCGCTCGGACCGTGGATCACCACCGCTGACTCCGTGGACCTCACGGACATGCAGGTGCAGTGCGAGGTCAACGGCGTGCTGCTGCAGAACGCCTCCAGCGCGCAGATGGCGTTCTCCTTCACCCGGATCATCGCCGAACTGAGCCACGGCATGACCTTGCGCGCCGGCGACGTGATCCTCACCGGCACGCCCAGCGGCATCGGCGCCGCCCGTGAGCCGCAGCTCTTCCTGCACGACGGCGACGTCGTGGTGACTCGTGTCAGCGGGCTGGGCGAGCTGCGCAACACTGTCACCCTGACGGAACTGAGCTGACGAGGAGAGGGCCCTGAACGTCGCGCTGACCACAGAACCAACGGTTGCCGCCGGCCGCGACCGCCTCGGCCCGCTCATCGTCACGCTCTTCGGCCTGTACGCCCGCGGCGAGGACAACTGGCTCTCCGTCGCGTCCGTCGTGCAGCTGATGGCCGACCTCGGCGTGGAAGGCCAGGCCGTCCGGTCCTCGATCTCCCGCCTCAAGCGCCGCGGCGTGGTCCGCAGCGACCGCCGCGACGGCGCCGCGGGCTACGCCCTGTCCGAACCGACCCTGGAAATGCTCGCGGAAGGCGACGCGCGGATCTTCGAGCGCAGGCGCGCGACCACCGAGGACGGCTGGCTCGTCGTCGTGTTCTCCGTGCCCGAGTCCGAACGCGAGAAGCGCCACGCGTTGCGCACCAGCCTGACCCAGCTCGGCTTCGGCACCGCCGCGCCCGGCGTCTGGGTCGCGCCGGGCAACCTGGCCACGGAGACCAGGCGCACCCTGGAACGCCGCGGCCTGGCCGAGTACGTCGACATCTTCACCGGCCAGCACTTCGCGTTCGGCGACCTGCGCTCCAAGGTCCGGTCGTGGTGGGACCTCGACGAGCTGGCCGATCTCTACGCCGACTTCCTGCGCCGCCACCGCCCCGAGCTCGACATCGCGATCGTCACGCCGGAGCAGGCGTTCGGGCTCTACGTGCCGATGCTGACCCAGTGGCGGCGCCTGCCCTACAGCGATCCCGGCCTGCCCTTGGCCCTGCTGCCGCCGGGGTGGAACGGCGTCACCGCGGAAGCGTTGTTCGAGCAGCTGAACACGACGTTGAGCGCACCGGCCCGCGAGCACGCGCTGGCCGTGATCCACAGACGCGGATAGCTCACGGTTCGACTCCTCGCAGCCGGAGGTGGGCCAGCAACGGCTGCGAATGGCTGTGCAGGTTGGCGATCGGATACGCCTGCATCGCGACGCCGAGGTCCGGCAACGCCCAGGTCTCGCCGGGCCGGTCGCTTTCCGGAGCGAGGTAGCAGTCGGGGCCGGACAGCGTGCCCGTCCAGACGTCGGGGTAGGCGGTGGTGTGCGCGTGCAGGGTCATCCGCCGCCACTCGTCCCACGCCAGGTCCGGGTCGTACTTCGAGGCGGCCCAGACCAGCGTCATGTTGACGGAGAACCAGATTTGGCTCGGCGTGGAGATCGGCCACCGGTGCCGGGCTCCCAGCGGTGATCCGGCGCGGCACGTCTCGTCGATCGTCTTGAGCAACGCGCGCGCTTGGTCGGGTGTGGCCGCACCGCACAGGATCGCCCACGGCTGCACCTCCAGCCACAGGTCGTGATCACCGATCGGAGCGCCACCGGGTGCGTGGGCCCGGCGGAACCACTTGCCGTTCCACTCGCTCGCGACTCTCGCCTTCAGGTCGGCCGCGCGCTCCCGTGCTTCGGTTGCGGTGGCGTGGTCGCCGAGCCGTTCGCACAACTTGGCGTACACCGGGAGCACCCAGGCGGCCATCGCGGAGTTGAGCACCGACTCGCCGCGTTCGATCATCAGCTCGCGGTCCACGCCGGACTCGGTGATGGCGAGGTCGTTCCAGTCGGCGTTGAGGATGCGGACGTGCCCGTGCTCCCCCACCCCGACCACGTCCGCGAAGAACCTGAACTGGCGCCGCAGGTTCTCGGCCAACTCGACCGGCTCCGCTTCGTGACACGGGTGGTACGGCACCGGCTCGCGGAACGCGGCGAGGTCACCGGTGGCCGCGGCGTACTCGGCGGCCAGCCAGAGGGCCCACAGGTTCTGGTCGGACGGGCGGAACAGCTGGGTCCACGGTTGTTTGCGGCCGTCGAGGGCGTACGGCAGGTCGCCGTCGGGGCTGCCCCAGGCGCAGGTGTTGCGCAGCACCGAGAGGGCGAGGTCCGGTTCGAGGTGGACGAGCGGGAGCGCGTGTTGCAGCGGATCCCTTGCCGCGCCGTTGAAACCGTGCCGGAACGCGTAGGCCGAGCCCTGGTTCAGGGTGTGGCCGCCGAGCATGCCGTCGGCGCACGCGGCACCGGTGAGCAACGCTGCGTGCCACGAGATCTCGGGGGTGGCGGTTGGCAGGCGCTTGTGCAGTGCAGCAAGGCTTTCTGCGTACAGGGCAGCTGGGTCCGCAGGCTCACCGGCGAGCCCGAACCGGAACCACACCGAGGTCCGTTCGCCGGGTGGCAGCTCCACCGGGACCGCGAGCGTCAACGGCCCGGCGGTGGTCTCGACGCGCTCGCCGCCGAACTCTTCCAGCACCACAAGGGGTGCGTCCGGCGGAGCGACGTACTCCGGCACGGCACCGAACTCCAGGTTCACCAGCCGCGGTCGCACCACCCATTCCTCGGTCAGGGTGCCCCGCAACACCTCCGAGCCCCGGTTGACCAGGTCGACCTTGATCAGCACCCACGGCGCCTCGCCCTCCGGACACAGCACCGTGCGTTCGACGTCACCGACCGCGACCCGGAAGAACGTGGGACCGAACAGCTTCGTCGGAGCCGCGTCCGTCGACAGCTCACCAAACCGGGAAATGCCGGTGTGCTCGGCGATCCACCAACAACCGACGTGCTCGTCCCACACGCTGCAGAGTCCGTCGCTGTCGGCCACCAACGTGATCCGGCGGTTGCCCACGTGCACCCGGTGCCGGGTCGACGGCGGGTCGATGATCGGATCCCACCGCGTCGGGCCTGCCCGGTAGTCGAACGCGGGCAGGCCCTCGGCCGTCGTCCACTCCCCGAACGCGCTCACACTCACCAGCGTTGCGCCGCACCGGGGTTCGGGCTAGGTCCGTTCAGCGCCAGAAGCTCCGGCGACGCTCCTTTCCGGCAGCGAACTCCTGCAGCACCTGCTTGGCCCGCGCCCACAGCTGGTCGACGTCGCCGCCCGCGATGAGCTCGGTGACCAACCGCCGCAACGGTTCCCAGGCCGGGTCCTGCGTGGTGGCGAGGAGGGTGCCCAGCCGGCTGGCCAGGTCGGCGAGCAGGTCCCGGCGTTCCCAGGCCGGCAACCCGGCGTCCCTCTCCAGGCGCTGCACCTCCACCGCGGCGATCTCGCGCAGATCCGTCGGGTTGCCGGGTGCGCCTCCACCGTGCGTCAGCTTCGGCGCAGCGCCGCCAAGACGAAGACGACGAGCTTGTGGCGCCGGTGGCGCGAACCCGGCTGGTGCCCCAGGTGCTGCGGGCGGCGGGAACGCGGCAGGCGCCGCCATGAGAGGCATCGGCGGCCCGCCGTAACCCCCTGCCTGCGCGGCGAACATCGGCACCGGCATCTCCCAGCCCGCCGGCCGTTCGACCGGCTGCACCACGCGGTGGACCGTCCCGTCGGACACGACCCGCTCGTCCACCGCCACGAACGCGGTGAAGCGGCACAGCACACCGAACCGCAGCGAGGTCTGCACGATCTCCTGCTCCACCGACCTGTCGCCGGTCGCGTACCGGTCCTCGAGATCACGCAGCGCCGCACGGGCCCACTGCGCTCGGACCGCAGGCGAATCGACCTCACGCACGACCACGGTCTGCTCCCAGTCCGCGCCGTCCCGGGTCCGGCCGCGCACGGTGACAACCTCAGGAGTCTCGCGGTACCGGCCGAGCGCCACCAGCGGCACACCCGGATAGATGGCCGAGGGCTGCCGGGGCAGCGAGGACGACGGCGAGACCACCACATCGGTGATCAGCGGCGCGCCGATGCGGCGTTGGATGTGCGCCATTGCCTCGTCCAGGCGGTCTTCGCTTTCCACGAGCTCGCACCGGCCCGCGCCGGCCGCGGCCAGCCTGCCGAGGAAGCCCGCGTTGACGGCCGTGTCGATGCCGACGGCGTGCACCCGCGTCCGGTTGAGCAGCGGCGTGATGTCGCGCAGCAGTTGGTCCTCGTTGCCGACCTGGCCGTCCGTCACGAGGACCAGGACGGGGTCGCGGCCCTCGCTCGCTCGGGCGAGCAGGGTGAGTCCCTCGCGCAGCGGTTCGAACATCTCGGTGCCGCCGCGCGCCTGGACTCCAGCGAGGTGTTCGACGGCGCGGAAGCGGTGGCGGTCGGTGGCCGCGACGAGTCCGGTGCCGAGGTCCGGCCGTTCCACCCGGTCGTCGAAGGTGAGCACGGCGAACGTGTCGTCCGCGGTGAGGGTGTCGACGATGCGGGCGGCCGCGCGCCTGGCCGCGACCATCTTCCAGCCGGACATGCTGCCGGAGCGGTCGAGCAGCAGCACGACGTCGCGCGGACGAACCGGGCCAGAAGGCTCGGGCGGCAGCACCGTCAGCTGATAGGTGCCACCTTCAGCGTCGGGCACGCACACGGCCGAAGAACTGTTGCCCGCGTAGGTGAGGCGCAGCACGAAGTCGCGGTCGACCCGCTCCCCCGGCTCGACGCTGACGGTGTTTCCCTCCGTCACCACGGTGTGCAGGCTCGACCGCACCTCGCCGAGCTCCAGCCCGGCCGGGTCGATCTGCACGCCGATGCCGAGCCGCACCGGGTTCGGGAAGCCGGGCAGCAGTACCGGTGGCGTGATCCGGGACGCGTCCGGCACGACGTCGGTGTCCGACGCGTACCCGTCGCCGACGGACGGACCCGACAGCGGCGTGCCCGGCACGTACCGAGGCGCCACCACGAGCGGGAACCGGAACGTGGCCGCGCCGTCCTCGAACACCAGCGGCCCCACCAGGGTCAGCTCGACGGTGACCCGTTCGCCCGCCGGGATGTTGCCGACCCGCATGGTGAAGACGTCGGGCCGCTCCTCCTCGACGATCGACGCTTGTCTGCCCGACGCGATGGCGTCGTCGTAGGTCTGCCGCGCCTGAGCGCGTTCCTGCAGTTCTGCCTCGACCACCCGGTCGCCGGCGGTCATCTTCATGCCGGTGACGGCGGCGCGGTCCGGCAACGGGAACACGTAGGTCGCTTCGAGCGCCGTGTCGTAGGAGTTCACGAAGCCGGTCGTCAGCACGACGCGGCCGACGAGCCCGGTGATCGTCGCCCGCACGTCCAAGCGTTCCAGCGGCAGGTTGCCGCGTTCGGTGCGCAGCGCGCCGACACCCGCGTCCTCGCTCACCAGCCCGACGCGGTCCAGCTCCGCGGACTTCATCGGGGCGACGGAGAAGGTCATGACGATTCCCTTTCGTTGAGCAGACCACGGGCGGCGAGCAGGTCGAGCAAAGGCCGTGCGGCGGCGGCGATGTCCGCGACGTCGGCGGCGGTGGGCGTACCCGGCACCAGCAGCACGGCACCACCTCCGAGCGCTACTCCGTTCAGCGGAACCGCGGGCGCTTCCGGCGATTTGACCGGCGCGGCAACGGGTTCCGCCCAGAACCGCGGGCGAACGGCTTCCGGTGGCGGTGTTTCGCCGGACCGGAGCAGTTGGTCGGGCACGCGGGCGATGGCCGCCAGCGTCGTGTCGGTGGCGCCCGCGAGCTCGGCTTGGATCTCGGCCAGCGCCCTCCCCTCCGACTGCAGTCTCTTCACGGCCACGAGCTGGAGCAGGTGGCGCTTCTCGTACAACGCGGTGCGGCCGCGCATCGCCGACGGCCGATCGACCAGCCCCGTCGTCGCGTACCAGCGCACGGCCCGTCGGTCGGGTACGTCGCGCACACGACCGTTGGGCGCGCCCGAGTACTCCGCCGTGAGCGCGGCGGAGACACGTTCCAGCAACTCGTCGAGCGTCCACACACCTCGATACTGACACTGCAACCATGACAGTGTCAACGTTGCAGTCGGGAGTAGCGTGACCACTTGCTGAGCGTGACCAAACCTGCACTGAGGGGGCATGGAATGAGAGGCTTGGCAATACTGGCAACGCTTTTACTGGTGCTGACCCCGGCCGCCGCCGCATCGGGCATCACCGTCGACTCCAACCGCCCGACGTTCTGGAAGGGCGAAGTCCGCAAGTCCGACCCGCGGCTGCGTGACGTGCCCGAGTGCCGTACGAACGGCTGCGACCGCGCGTCCGTCTCCGCCGGCTGCCCGCGGGCCTGCGGGCGAAACCCGGCGGCGTCGAGCTGGCGATCCAGGCGGTCGGCGCCACTCCCGACGACAGCCTCGGGTTCGCCGTCTACCAGGGCACGCGGCGCGTCGCTGTGGCAGACGCGCAGATCGGCCCGGCCCGGTCGGTCTGGCTGCCGAAGATCACCGCCCGCTACACCGTCTACGTCTTCTACAACCCGTTCGTACCGGAGCTGGGATCCGACGTCGTCCGCTACGAAGGCCTGCTGGAGAACGAGAACTCGCCTCGTTCGTCCACGCGCGAACTGCTGCCGGACCTGGAGGCGCTCCCCCAGCGGTACGCGACGTTCGAGACGCCACCGCCGTTCTTCGACGACGTCGCGGCGCCGGGTTCGTCGTGCTTCCGCAGCGAGGTGGAGGAGCAGAAGGCCCGCACGTGCCTGCGCTTCGGCCAGGCGATGGCGAACGTCGGCGAGGGCCCGGTCGACGTGCGCTACCAGACGCCCGCCGGCCAGCGCCCGCACGAAGTCCCCGGCTCCCAACGCATCTACCGCGCCGACGGGACGTTCCGCGACATCCCGTCCGTGGGAACGATGCATTACCACTCGATCCACAGCCACTACCACTTCGAGGACTTCTCGGTCTCCACGCTGGAGAACGCGGCCGGCACCGTCGTCGCGACCGGCAAGAAGAACGGTTTCTGCATGGCCGACACCGAGATGCCCTGGTGGGCACGCAAGGGCAACGCACCGCAGAGCTACCCGGCGCCGCGCTGCCTCGACCCCGAACCGACGTCACCGCCCGGCATCGACGCGTTCAAGAACGGCATCTCGCGCGGCTGGGCCGACGAGTACTGGTGGGCGCTGCCGGACCAGATGATCGAGGTCAGTTCGTTGCAGGACGGCACTTACACGCTCGTCACCCGCGTCGACCCCGCCGGCAAACTGCGCGAGGCCGCCGAACGGAACAACTGCGTCAAGATCCCGATCACGCTGTCCGGGCTTGGCACCGCTACTCCGAAAGCCGCACTCGGAAGCGCCTCTACACCCTGCTGACCCATCGTGGGTCGCTGTCGCATCACGAGCTGGGAAATTGTTGGGGCACAGGGAAAATCAAGGGCGGGGTCGGTGATCTGGGTCACCGACCCCGTGCCTATCCTTGCGCCGTCACCTCGCTCCCTCCCCTGCATCCTCCGCTCGCGAGACGGGAAGAACCCATGACCGAGATCATCAGCAACTTCTTCGGCCGCCCCAAGAACGACACCCCCGCCGCCACCCACGACGTCGTGGTGACGGACGTGCTCGCGCCCACCGCGCCTGCCGACCACGAGTCCGACGCCAAGGAGCAGGTGGAAGGCGAAGCGCACGAGGAGATCTCGGGCGAGGTCGACGGCGCAGCGGCCGAGCAGGACGAGGAGGCCGGCGCGGCGGAGGACGAGGCAGAGGCCGTCTCCGAGGACGAGGCCGACGACGCCGAAAAGGTTGACGGCGCTGAGGATTCCGACGGGGTCGAGGCGTCCGACGAGGTCGAGGCGTCCGACGAGACCGAAGCCTCAGATGAGGTCGAGGCGTCCGGCGACACCGACGAGTCCGACGAAGCCGACGAGTCCGAGGAGTCCGAGGAGTCCGACGAGGCAGAAGCCTCCGACGAAACCGAAGCGTCCGAGGAATCTGACGAGCCCGCTGCGGCCGACGCCGACGAGTCCGAGGAAACCGAAGAGGACGAGGACACCGAGCCCGCCGCCGAGACCGAGCCCGCCGTCGAGACCGAGCCCGTCGTCGAGGCCGTCCCGGTCGTCGTCCCCGAGCCGGCCGCCGAAGCCGAGCAGACCCGTCCCGCCGCCGGCACCCGCGGCAACGTCACGGTCGAACACAGCGTCGTCGCCAAGGTCGTCACCCTCGTCGCCGCCAAGATCGACGGCGTGCACAGCCTTGCCGCGGACGGCATTTCCGTCGAGGTCGACGGCGACGTCGCCACGATCAAGGTCTCGCTGGTCATCGAGTTCGGCCACGCCGTCAAGGCACTGGCCGAGCAGGTCCGCACCGACGTGATCGAGGCCGTCGAGCAGTTCCTGAACTTCGACGTCGCGGCCGTGGACGTGCACATCAGCGACATCCACCTGCCGACCGCCTGACCAAAACCGCAGCGGGGCCACGGCGCGTGGGGTGCCGTGGCCCGCGAGGTCTGCATCCGTCCCTGCGGTGAGTCGGAAAACCCGGTGCTGTGCCGGCCCGAGCAACGGGTAGGGTGCCGCGGGTCCCGAATTACACCGTGGAGATTCGCGTCCGCGTGGCCAACGCGGAGGACGGAGAGGACGAGTGCGCACGGACGAGGTCGGCCATGACGCTGCTCTGGGCCGGCTCAAAACCATGAAAGAGCAGATCCTGTACGCGCTGGAGCACATGCCGCGCGGCAGCTCGGTGGAGGACGTGCGCCGCTGGCTGAGCAAGCAGGGCCAGAAGAAGGTGCCCAGCAGGCCGTACGCCACGCCGATCGTGAACGAGTGGCGTGCCCGCAACGGCATCACCGACACGGCCGGCAACGTGCTCCTCACGCCGGAGCTGATCGCGGAGCTGGACCAGGCCGAACGAACCCCTGCGGAACCGGTGAAACCCGCTGGTGCCAAGGGTTTCTACCTGGTCGCGCTGATGAGCATCGGCGTCAGCGTCGACACGTCGTGGCGGTTCTTCGAGCAACGCCTGGGAATCACCGACGTCGTCGAGCGGGTCGTGCTGTTCTCCGTCATGGAAGCGGCGCTCATCGCCTGCGGCTGGGCCATGCGCGGCGGCGTGCGCCGGGACGGCCGTCCTGGGCCTGCGCGCCTGGTCGCCTGGGGGCTGACCGCCTTCGCCGCGTTCGCTGCGCTGAGCCTGTCCGGCCCGGTCGCGGGTTTCGCGCGCGTCCTGCTCGGACCGGTCCTCGGACTGGTGATGCTGCACCTCGCGCTGGGCATCGAAATCCGCGCCACGCGCCAGCACACGACCACCTGGGCACGAATCGGCCGTGAGCTGCGCGAGCGCCTGTTGTCGTTGCTGGGCTTGGGCGACGACCACCGCGACGCCCTGGCACGCACGCGCGACCGGGCGGCGTTGCGGGCCGCCAAGCTGGCGCTGGCCAGCAGGTGGACACCGTTCCGCACCTCTCGTCTGCGCAAGGCCCTGCACGCGTCGCACGTCGCACACGACCCGGCGCAGAAGGACCGGATGCTGCGCGAACTGGGCGTGCTCCAGCACGCCAAGAAGCTCGCCGAGACCACGCAGCCGTCGCCGTGGTGACCTTCACCGCCGACACCGGGCTGGCGACCGAGATCGCCGGCCTGGTGAACCGGGTGTACGCCGAGGCGGAGGCCGGACTCTGGGTCGACGGCGCGAGCCGGACCACCGAAGCCGAGGTGGCCGGCCTCATCGACGCTGGTGAGATCGCGGTGGCTCAAACCGAAGACCGCGTCGTCGGATCGGTCCGCATCCAGCAGCTGGACGACGGCCTCGGCGAGTTCGGCATGCTGGTCGCCGCGCCGGACCAACGCGGCACCGGCCTCGGCAGGGAGCTCGTGCGCTTCGCCGAGCAGTGGGCACGTTCCCACGGCCTGGCCGCCATGCAGCTCGAACTGCTGGTGCCGCGGACCTGGAAGCATCCGGTCAAGGAGTTCTTGCGCGGCTGGTACACCCGCATCGGCTACCAGGTCGTGCGCACCGGCGACTTGAACGCGGACTTCCCGCACCTGGTGCCGCACCTCGCCTGCCCGTGCGACTTCCTGATCTTCCGCAAGGACCTTTCCCAATAGTTGAACTCTGGACCAGATTCGCCACGACCCGAGGTACCGTCCGCTGATCCCCAACGGATGGAGAAGAGCTGTGCGCCGTCGTATGCGTGGCACCGCAGTTGCCGCGATCGCGCTGACCCTGGTGACGACTGCCTGCGCGAAGGACTCCGGCAACAACGCGAGTTCGACCAACGCCGCCGGTGCCGCGTGCGAGTTCTCGACGCCGCCCAGCGCTCCCCCGGCCACCAGCACCACCGCCACGGACAGCCAGAAGGTCGACGGCAGCGCGCTGAAGGTCGGCCTGGCCTACGACATCGGCGGCCGCGGTGACGCGTCGTTCAACGACCTCGCCGCCGCCGGGTTCGACCAGGCGATCAAGGACATGGGGGTCAAGAAGGAGAACACGCGCGAGCTCTCCGCCGCCCCGAACGAGGACGAGTCCGCCAAGCAGACCCGGCTGCGCCAGCTCGCGTCCGAGGGCTTCAACCCGATCGTCGGCGTCGGCTTCGCGTACACGGAGTCGCTGAAGGTCGTCGCGCCGGAGTTCCCGAACGTCAAGTTCGGCCTGGTCGACTCGGCCGTCGAGGGCGCGGCCAACGTGACGCCCCTGGTCTTCGCCGAGCAGGAGGGCGCGTTCCTGGCCGGCGTCGTGGCCGCGTACCAGAGCAAGAAGTGCCACGTGGGCTTCGTCGGCGGCGTGGACATCCCGCTGATCCAGAAGTTCGAGGCCGGCTACAACCAGGGCGCCCGCACCGCAGCGCCGAAGGTGAAGATCGACAAGAAGTACATCACCCCGGCCGGCGACTTCACCGGCTTCCAGGACCCGCCGAAGGGCCAGGAGGCCGCCAAGGGCCTGATCGACAAGGGCGCGGACGTCGTCTACCCGGCAGCGGGCGCGTCCGGCATCGGCGTGTTCGCCGCGGTGAAGCAGGCGGGCGTGCTGGCGATCGGCTGCGACGCCGACCAGTACAGCCAGCCCGCGCTCGCCGCCAACCGCGATGTCATCGTCGCGTCCAGCCTCAAGCGCGTCGACGTCGCCGTGTACGACTTCTTCCGCGCCGCCGCGAAGAACGACCTCGCGTCGCTGCCCAAGGTGTTCGACCTGAAGGTCAACGGCATGGGCTACGCGACGTCGGGCGGCAAGATCGACGCGAAGCTGCAGGGCATCCTCGAGGGCTACAAGGCGCAGATCATCGAAGGCAAGATCAAGGTCGCGTCGCAGCTGTAGCGCGAACTCACGTCGGCCGCGCCCGCAATGCCACGGGCGCGGCCGACGCGCGTTCAGACCTCGATCGACTCGATGGCCGCGAGAGCGAGCGGCGCGGCCGTCTCCAAGTACCGGTGGGCCAGCGTCTGGAACAGCTGCTCCGCCTCGATCGCCGGCCAGTCGTCCGCCAGCAGCTCGGCCGGCAGGTGCGGATCCTGCCGCACCAGGTCGAGCCAGTCCCCGTGCATCACCAGCTGCCGGGCCAGATCGTCGGGCAACGAGTCGGCCGGCTCGCGCCACCGGGCCAGGAAGGCCTGGTAGCGAGCCGCGATCGCGGCCGTGTCGAACGCGCGCGTCGCCAGGTCGGCCGCCTCGGTCGGCTTGGCGTGCTGCGCGGTGAAGACGGTGACGTTCTCGCTGAGCCCCAGGTCGGCGACCATCTCGGCCACGTCGCGCGTCCCCGGCGCGATCCACAGGCCGTTCTGCACCGGGCCGAAGCCCGCCCACTGCAGCTGTGAGCGCAGGTCGTGGCGGTCGCCGCGGCGGCCTTCCGGCAGGGAGAAGCCGACCAGCGTCCAGGTGCCGTCCCAGTCCCTGTTCACGGCGCCGCGCTGCCAGATGCGCCGCTCGCCGTCGTGCAGGACGTCCTTGGCGCGCGACGTGAGTCCGAAGTAGACCTTGCGGCCGTTGCGGTGCTTGGTGAGCAGGCCGCGCGAGGTCATCCGGGTCAGGGTCGAGCGCACGGCCTCCTCGGACACGTCGACGCGGCCGAACACGTCGATCACGCTGCCCGAGTAGACCGCGATGTCACGGCCCAGCACGTACAGGCCGAGGAAGTTGAGCATCAAGGACTGCGGCGTCACGCCTGACACGATACATGTTGGTCACTATCTAGACGAGCGTCACGAATGTGCCGTACGTTGGGCGCGTTCACCAACGGAGAGGACTCGTCGGATGGAGCTGTCGGGGAAGGTCGCGATCGTGACCGGGGCCGGCCGTGGGCTGGGGCGTGCGTACGCGGAAGCCTTGGCGCGCAACGGGGCGAAGGTGGTCGTCAACGACGTCGACGCCGCGGCCGAGGAGGTTGCCGCGAGCATCGGCGGCAAGGCCGTCATCGCGCCGGTCGGGTCGACCGAGACCGCGGAGCAGCTGGTCGCGACCGCCGTCGAGGAGTTCGGGCGGCTCGACGTGCTGGTCACGAACGCCGGGATCCTGCGCGACAAGGTCCTGTGGAAGATGAGCGACGACGACTTCGACGCCGTGATCAACGTGCACCTGCGCGGCACGTTCACGTGCGCCCGCGCGGCGGCGATCAAGATGCGCGAGCAGGGCACCGGCGGCAGCCTCGTGCTGGTCTCGTCGCCGGCCGGGCAGCGCGGCAACTTCGGGCAGACCAACTACGCCGCCGCCAAGGCCGGAATCGCCGCGATGGCACGGACGTGGGCGCTGGAGCTGGCGCGGGCGGACATCGCCGTCAACGCGGTCGTGCCGGTCGCCGTCACCGAGATGACCAAGACGATTCCGGCGTTCGCACCGCTGATCGAGGAGTCCGAACGGACCGGCACGCCGCTGCCCGCGTGGGTGCGCAAGGACGAGGGCCTCGGCACCGTCGAGGACGTCGCGGAACTGATCGTCTACCTCGCCTCTGACCAGGCGAAGGGTGTGACGGGACAGGCGATCGGCATCGGCGGCGACCGGCTCGCGCTGTGGTCGCACCCGGCCGAGAAGCAGGTCGAGTTCGCGGACGGCGGCTGGACGGCAGCGGCGATCGCCGACCAGTGGGGCAAGTTCGACCCCGAGACGTACGGCATCCCGGCTCCGGTGGCGCCATGAAGGTGGACGATCTCGTCGCCATCGACGTGCACACGCACGCGGAGATCTCGAGCGACGGCCACAGTTCGCTGAGCCCCGCGCTGCTCGAAGCGTCCGCGAAGTACTTCAAGGCGGGCCACCGGCAGCCGACGATGGCGGAGACGGCGGCCGTCTACCGCGAGCGCAAGATGGCCGCGGTGATCTTCACGGTCGACGCCGAGCACGCCACCGGCCACCCGCGCATCTCCAACGAGGAGATCGCCGCGTCCTGCGCCGAGCACGCCGACGTGCTGATCCCGTTCGCGAGCGTCGACCCGTGGAAGGGCCGCACCGCGGTACGGGAGGCGCGCCGGCTCGTGGAGGAGCACGGCGTGCGCGGGTTCAAGTTCCACCCGAGCCTGCAGGACTTCGCGCCGAACGACCGGATGGCCTACCCGCTGTACGAGGTGATCGAGGAGCTCGGCGTGCCCGCACTGTTCCACAGTGGACAGACCGGGATCGGCGCCGGGGTGCCCGGCGGCGGTGGCATCAGGCTCAAGCACTCCAACCCGATGCTGGTCGACGACGTCGCCGTCGACTTCCCGCACCTGAAGATCGTGCTCGCGCACCCGTCGTTCCCCTGGCAGGACGAGGCGCTCGCGGTGGCCACGCACAAGCCGTTCGTGTACATCGACCTGTCCGGCTGGTCGCCGAAGTACTTCCCGCCGCAGCTCGTCCGCTACGCCAACACGCTGTTGCAGGACAAGGTCCTCTTCGGCTCGGACTTCCCGGTGATCACGCCGGACCGCTGGCTCGCCGACTTCGCCAAGCTCGACATCTCGGACGAGGTCCGTCCCAAGATCCTCAAACACAACGCAGCCCGCCTGCTCGGACTCGTGAAGGAAGACGCATGACCACCACGGTGCAAGGACTCGACGAGCTCAAAGCGCTCGCGGGCAAGGACCTCGGCCACACCGACTGGCTGCAGATCGAGCAGGGCCGCGTCAACACGTTCGCCGACGCGACCGACGACCACCAGTGGATCCACGTCGACCCCGAACGGGCCGCGGAGGGGCCGTTCGGCGGCACGATCGCGCACGGTTACCTCACGCTGGCCCTGCTCATCCCGCTGATGACCGAACTGCTCGACGTCTCGGGCGTGCGCATGAGCATCAACTACGGACTGGACAAGGTCCGGTTCCCCGCACCCGTCCCGGTCGGCGCCAAGATCCGCCTCAACGGCAAGGTCGCGGACGTCGAAGACGTCAAGGGCGACGGCGTGCAGATCACCATCGACTTCACCGTCGAGATCGAGGGTTCCGCCAAGCCCGCGTGCGTCGCGCGCGGCGTCTACCGCCACTACGTCTGAGAGATGAGAGTGCCATGGCGACAACAACGCAGTTACGCCGTGCTGTCACGTCCAGCTTCCTCGGCAGTGTGATCGAGTACTACGACTTCCTGCTCTACGCCACCGCTTCCGCGGTGGTGTTCAACAAGGTCTTCTTCTCCTCGCTCGACCCGCTCGTGGGCACGATCGCGAGCTTCGGCACGTTCGCCACCGGCTACCTCGCCCGCCCGCTCGGCGGTGTCCTCTTCGGACACTACGGCGATCTGCTGGGCCGCAAGAAGATGCTCGTGCTCACCATGAGTCTGATGGGTGTGGCGAGCTTTCTGATCGGCCTGCTGCCCACATACGCCCAGGTCGGCTGGCTCGCCCCGGCCGGTCTGGTGTTGTTGAGGGTCGTGCAGGGCATCTCGGTCGGCGGCGAGTGGGGCGGCGCGGTGCTGATGTCCGCCGAGCACGCCACCAGCAGGCGCGGGCTGTGGGCCAGCTTCACCAACGCCGGTGCGCCGTGTGGCATGGTGCTGTCGACCGCCGCGCTCACCGGTACCGCCGCACTGGTCGGTGAGAAGGCGTTCCTCGACTGGGGCTGGCGGGTGCCGTTCCTGCTCAGCCTGGTGCTGCTCGGCATCGGCCTGTTCATCCGCATGAAGGTCGAAGAGACTCCGGTGTTCAAGGCCGAGCGCAAGAGCACCTCGGCGCCGCTGATGGACGTGCTGCGCAACCACCCGCGCACGCTGCTGCTCGCCATCGGTGTCGGCCTCTCGGCGTTCGTCGCGCAGTCGACGCTGACGACTTTCATCCTCGCGTACGGCGTTCAGGCGGGTAACAGCAGGCAGTCCATCCTCAACGCGCTGACACTGTCGTCCGCACTCGCGGTGATCGGCATCATCGCCTGGTCGGCGTCGTCGGACAAGTTCGGGCGCAGGCCGGTCGTGCTCGCCGGTGCCGTGCTGATGGCCGCGTTCGGCTTCGCGCTGTTCCCGTTGGTGGACAACGGGATGGTCGTCGTCGCGCTGATCCTCGGCCAGGCCGTGATCCACCCGATGATGTACGGCCCGCTCGCCGCGCTCTACAGCGAGCTGTTCAGCACCGGCAGCCGCTACACCGGTGCCTCGCTCGGCTACCAGCTCGCCGGCCTGGGCGCGGGTCTCGCCCCGTTGCTGTTCGCCCAGGTGCAGAAGTCCGCCGGCACGGGCGCCATCCCGTTCATCCTGGCCGCGTTCTGCGTGCTCACCGTCCTCTGCACGGTCGCACTGCGCGAGACCAGCCACACCAGCCTGACAGGAGACAGGGATGCGGAACGCGGGACTGGGCAGCTGGCCCCACCGCCGCGCGCGCATGGCGCCGAAGCGTGAAGCCTTCACCTACAACGGCGTCTCCACCACCTACGGCGAGCTCGCGGTCCGCACCACGAAGCTGGCCCGGCAGCTCGAAGCACTAGGTGTCCGGCACGGTGACCGCGTCGCCTACCTCGGCCCCAACCACCCGACGTTCGCCGAGACGATGTTCGCCACGCACCAGCTCGGCGCGATCTTCGTCCCGCTGAACTTCCGCCTCTCCCCTGCCGAGATCAACTACCAGCTGGCCGACTGCGGCGCGCGCGTGCTGATCCACGCGCCGTCGCACCAGGCGGAGCACGAGCGCGCCATCTCGCTCTCCGACTACGAGGCCTGGCTCGCGGGCGGCTCAGCCGAGCCGCTCGACGAGCCGGTCACGATCGACGAGCCCGCGTTGATCCTCTACACCTCCGGCACCACCGGCAGGCCCAAGGGCGCGGTGCTGAGCCACGCCAACCTGCTCTGGAACACGTTCAACCTGATGATCGGCGTCGACGTGTCCACAGAGGACATCACGCTGGTCTCGGCACCGCTCTTCCACGTCGCCGCGCTCACCCAGACGCTGCTGCCCACCTTCATCAAGGGCGGGCACAGCGTGATCACCCCGCGCTGGGACGTGGAGGACTGCCTCGACCTGATCCAGGGCTACGGCGTGACCTGGATGTTCGGCGTGTCGACGATGTACGCCGACCTGGCCGCGTCACCGCGCTGGCCCACCGCGGACCTGTCGTCGCTGCGGGTGCTGCTGTGCGGCGGCGCGGCGGTCCCGGACGCCGTGATCCGCACCTACCAGGACCGCGGCCTGGTGTTCTGCCAGGGTTACGGCCTCACCGAGACCGCACCGGGTGCGTCGTTCCTGGAAGCGGCGGACAGCGTGCGCAAAGCCGGTTCGGCCGGGACGCCGGTGTTCTTCGGCGACCTGCGGCTGGCCGACACCGGCGAGATCGAGGTGCAGGGCCCCAACGTCACCCCGGGCTACTGGAACGACCCGGTCGCCACCGCGGCCGCGTTCACCGAGGACGGCTGGTTCCGCACCGGCGACCTCGGCCGGCTCGACGACGGTCACCTGTACGTCCTCGACCGGCTCAAGGACATGTTCATCTCCGGCGGCGAGAACGTGTACCCGGCCGAGGTCGAGAACGCGATCACCGACCACCCGGACGTCGCCGAGGTGGCGGTCGTCGGCGTTCCGGACGCGCGGTGGGGCGAGGTCGGGCGTGCGTTCGTGCGGCCGCACGACGGTGCTGCGGTCGATGCGGCCAGGCTGCGGGAGTTCCTGTTGCCGCGCCTGGCGAAGTACAAGATCCCCGTGCACGTGGAGGTGGTGAGCGAGCTGCCGCGCACAGGGTCCGGCAAGATCCTCAAGCCCGCGCTCCGCCGCTTGCCGCTGTGACAGGGCGACGGCACGCCTGAACGGGGTCACACACCCGCCCCGCCCACCCCCAGCCGCCGCGACGACCCCACGACACAGCTGAACCGGCGTCACGCACTAACCCCGACCGCCGCCAGCCGTCGCCCCAACGATCGCAGCGCGACACACCACAACCGGATCACGCACATCACTCGCGGTCGCCGCCGCCCTCCCCGCAGCGGCGGCGAACCGCGAATCCCCCAGCACCCGAGCCACCGCCTCCCGCAATCCCTCCACAGTGGACGGCCGGACGAGCACGCCACTCCCCTGCCGCGCCACCCGGTTCGCCATCTCCCACTGGTCACCCCCGCCCGGCACCACCACGACCGGCACCGCGGCCAGCAACGCCTTGGCCAGCATCCCGTGCCCACCACCACAAACCAGCACCGACGACTCCCGCAACAGCTCGTCCTGCCGCCCAGGCCCCGCCGTCACCCACGACGGCAGGCCGGCCGGCGGCGGCGCGAACGTCGACACCACGGCCCGGACCCCCATGTCCCGCAACGCGTCGAGGGTCATCTCGGCCATACCGGTCGTCCCGGTCCACGCCGTCGACGGCGCCACCATCACCAGTGGCGCCGTGCCCGGTGGCGGGCTCATCCGGTCCTGACTCGCCTCCCACAACAGCGGCCCGACCACGAACGCGTTGCCCGGCCAGTCCGGGCGCGGCACCTCCAGCGCGGGCAGCGTCGCGATCAGCCGCACCGCAGGACCAACACCCGTTGCGCTCAGCCCGATCCGCTGCCGCACGACGGCACGTTGCCGCTCGCCCTGCCGGATCGACCTGGCCGTCATCGCCCGCAGCACCGCGTCACGCAGCCTGCCCCGCACCCCGGTTCCGGGAGCCAGCCCGCTGCCCATCGGCGGCAGCCACCGCGACGGCTCGTACAGCGGGTGCGGAGACAGCTGCGCCCACGGCACACCGAGCAGTTCCGCGGCCATGCTCGCGCCCAACGCCAGCACGTCGCAGACCACCAGATCCGGTTCGAGCGCGGCCAGTTGCCCGACGAGCGCCAACGCCAGCGCCGCAGCCTGATCATGCAGGTCACGACCGAGGTCCGCGGAGCCCCGCAGGTCGCCCAGCGTCAGGCCGACAACCCGCGACGCCGTGATTCCCTCGGCCCGAGCGGCGTCGACCCACCGGCCGCCGGTGAGCAGGACCGGGACGTCGCCGGCCGCCGCGAACCGCAGGCACAGGGCGATCGCCGGCACGACATGACCCGGATCGCCCCCGGAGACCACGGCTACCCGCACGCCGGTCAGTCTGACAGCGTCTTGCTGAAGTGGAACGCCGGAATGACGTAACCCGAACCCAGGTACAGCCGGTGGGCGTCGTGCCGGTGCGTGGCGGAGTCCAGGTGGACGGCCCCGCAGCCGAGGCGACGGGCTTCCTCGTCCACCCACTTCAGCAGCGCGCCCGCATGGCCCTGCCGGCGCGCGGACGACGAAGTGATCAGGTCGTCGATGTAGAGGTGCGAGCCGGCGTAGAGGTTCGTCATGTGCCGAAATCCCGCCACGCCAACGACTTCGCCGCTCGCGTCCGATGAAGCCACGAGCCGGTAGCCCTCTTTGCGTTGGCTCCGCACGGCCGCAACGAACTCCTCGACGGAAGCAAGGTGCGGGCGGAGCTCGCGCATCACGTCGTACGCCAGCGCCGTGTTCTCGTCGTTCAGCTCGGTGATGGTCACGCCGATGATCGTCCGCGAGAGAAGTGGCATCGCTGAAGGCCCAGTTAGACCGTATCTCGAAAGGCCACTTTACCGGTTCCCCATTGACGCCCGCCCCAGTCATTCATACATTCGAGAGCACTTTGTATGATTGAGCCCGGGGAGTTGGTCCGCATGCGGCTCGGCAGCACCGCGGTCGTTCTTGGTGGCAGCGCGGCAGGTCTGTGCGCGGCGGGGGCGTTGGCCGCGCACTTCGACGAAGTGGTCGTACTCGAGCGCGACGACCTGCCGGTGGAGGCCGAGCACCGGCGCGGTGTGCCGCAGAGCAAGCACCCGCACTTCCTGCTGAACTCGGGGCGCCGCGCGATCGGGGCGCTGTTCCCCGGTTTCGAGGAGGCGTTGATCGCCGCGGGCGGGCTGCACCTGATGCCGTCGATGGACGCCGCCTACCTCGACGGCGAGGGGTGGTCGGCGCGCAAGCGGGCGGCGATGACGATGATCTACAGCTCCCGCGTGCTGATCGAACGGGTGTTGCGCGACCAGGTGCGGAAGCTCGGCAACGTCGTTGTGCGCGAACAGGTTTCGGTCAGCGGGCTGACCTGCCGGGACGGCGCCGTCGTCGGGGTGTCCGCCGGCGACGAGCACCTCGACGCCGACTTCGTGGTGGACGCGATGGGGCGCGGCTCGCCGGTGAGCAGCTGGCTCGTCGCGGCGGGCTGGCCCGAGCCCGAGGTGCGGACGCTCGACGCCAAGGTCACCTACACCTCGCGCTGGTACGAGCTGCCCGCCGATCCGCCGGAGTCGTGGTGGTGGCGGCACCTGGTGATCATGCCGACCCTGCACAAGGGCGAGCACCCGCCGGAGCACGAGTTCCTGGTCAACTTCTTCCCGATCGAGGGCAACCGGGCCATCGCGTGCATGGGGTCGTGGGGTCTGGAGATGCCGCGCACCACCGAGACGTTCATCGGATCGGCCCGCCGCGTGCGGACGCCGTTGTTCGCGGCGGCGATGGACAAGTGCACTCCCACCTCGGAGGTGCACCTGACGCGGTCCACGGGCAACAAGTGGCGGCGGTACGACCTGTGGAAGACACCGCCACAGCGGTTGGCGTTCGTCGGTGACTCGATCTGCGCGTTCAACCCCTTCTACGCTCAGGGCATCAGCTCGGCGGCCAGTTCGGCGCTGTTGTTGCGTGGACATCTTGAAGGTGCCACGCGGGTCGATCGCGAATTCTCCGCGCGATTTCTTGCCGCACAACGGAAGTCGCTCAACGTGCCGTGGCGCCTGGCGATGGCCAGGGACCAGGGCTATGAGTGCGCGGAAGGCACGGAGAAGCTCCCGGAGTGGCGACGCAGGCTCGTCGCGGCCGTGTCGGGGCCGGCGTTCAGCTTCATCGTCGGTGCCGCCCGTGAGTACGCGGTGGTCGATGAACACTTCGCGAAGGTGTTCAACATGGACGAGTCGCTGGGCGACATGATGACCAATCCGCGCGTGATCGCCGCATTTCTGCGTTACCGCGTTCGCACCGCGTTGGGACGGCAGCGGGTTCCGTTCGGGTTCGATCCCCAGGCCGAACCGCCGGCCAGGGACTACTCGACGGTGGCGGCGCGATGAGCACCGAATGCGGAACCCAGGCGGAAGCCGTCACCCGCGACCTCGGGTTCGACTGCCACGACGTCTCCCCCGTGCTCTCCGTGCGGCCGCCCTGGGACCTCGCGCACTGGACGATGCCGCTGCTCGAAGTCCTCGTGATCGCCGGCGCCGTCTTCGCCTTCGTGCACGCCCTTCGCCGCAAGCGCGCGGGCGACCCGGTCAACCTCGCGCTGTGGTGGGCGTCGCTGGTCTACCTCTTCGTGATCGAGCCGCCGCTGTACTTCCCGGAGTGGTTCGGCCTCGACGAGATCTACGGCTTCATCTTCGCCCACAACCAGTTCACCGTGCAGTTCATGTGGGACCGGTTACCCCTGTACATCGTCGCGTTCTACCCGATGATCAGCCAACTCGCCTACGAGGTCGTGCGCGCGCTCGGGATCTTCGCGCACCGCGGCGCGCTCGCCGGGTCGATGGCCGTCGCGTTCGTGTGCCAGGTGTTCTACGAGGTGTTCGACCACATCGGACCGCAGCTGAAGTGGTGGGCGTGGAACCCGGACAACCCCATCGTGAACCAGCCCGCGATGGGGTCGGTACCGTTGAAAAGCGCGCTGCTGTTCGCTTCCGTGTCACTGGCGGCCATGACCTACCTCGTCGTGCGGTTCCGCGGCAGGTGGCTGCTCGCCGGGCTCCTGACACCGCTGTCGATGATGATCGCCGGCTTCCCCGCGAGCCTGTTCGGCACGAACGTCACCGCGCAGGCGTGGGTGCTCGGGTTCGAGCTGGTGCTGATCTGGGTCATCGGCGGATGGCTCGTGCTCACCGCGCAAGGACTTCCGGAGTCGCTGTCCCCGTTCGCGCGGTTCTACCCCGCCGCTTACCTGGGTGCGATGGCCGTGTTCTGGATCAGTGCGCTGCCGCAGTACTTCGGCGCGAAGGACGGTGTCACCGCAGCCGGCACCCCGGTCGGGAGCGGGCTTTACGTGCTCGCGTGCTTCGCCGGCGCGGGGCTGGTGCTCGCGAGGCTCCGCCGGGCGCCCGTGCTGGTGTAGGGGAAGATGGTGCCCATGGGGCACCACGGATGGCAGGGCAACCCGCCCGGCACGGAGCAGGAGGCACGCCGCCGGATCGTCGAGGCGGCGACGGCGTGCCTCGACCGCGCCGGGCTCGCCAAGACCAGCCTCTCCGACATCGCGGCCGAGGCCGGTGTCACGCGGCAGACCGTGTACCGCTACTTCCCGCGCCTCGCGGACATCCTGGGTGCCGTCGCCGTCGCGGGCGTCGAGGAGTTCGCGACGCGGATGGAACGCCACCTGGCATCGTTCGGCACTCCTGCCGAGGTCGCCGTGGAGTCGGTCGTGTTCGGCGTGCGGGCCGTCCCCGACGAACCCCACCTGAGCCTGCTGCTGCAGGCCGGTGAGGGTGACTTCTTCACCGGCGCGGTCACGTCGCGCGAGTGGCTCGCGCTGGGCGCACGGATTCTCCGCAACGTGCCGGTCGACTGGGCCTCCGCCGGCGTCCGCACCGACGAGGACTTCGCCGGGCTCGCCGAAGTCCTCATGCGACTGTTCCTGTCGTTCCTGCGCAACCCGTCGAGCCCGGCCCCCACCGACGACCAACTGCGGGACTTGGTCGGCCGGTGGATCGGACCGGCACTGCAGCAGATTCACTCGAACGAGCCCGTATCGTGGACTTCCTCCAAGCCATAGCGTCGATGTCGTGACAGTGACGACTTCCACCGCCTACAGCAGGGATCTCGGCGACGAACTGCGCCGGCTGCGGCAACGTTTCACCGGCCTGCGCGGGCGCGCGTTCGCCATCCAGCTCGGCTGGGATCCGAGCAAGGTCTCCAACGTCGAGCACGGCAAGGTGCGGGCGAGCGAGGTCGACATCGTCCAGTACCTGACGGTGTGCGGTCAGGACCTGGACTTCTGCCTGGACTTCCTCGCCCGCTACCGCAACGCCTTCGACTCCTACCTCGCGCTCGTCCCCGACAACGTCCGCACGCTCGCCATGACCGAGTCGATGGCCAAGAAGATCACCAGCTACGAGGTCGTGATGGTGCCGAGCCTGCTGCAGACGAAGCGGTACGCCCACCAGCTGCTCGTCGAATCGGGAGAACCTGCCGAGGACATCGCGGAGTCCGTCGAGCGGCGCATGGAACGGCAGACCGTCATGCGCCGCCCGCATCGGCCGGAATGCGTGTTCTACGTGCACGAACTGGCCCTGCAGCTATGTCTCGGCGACGCCGGGTTGATGGAGGACCAGTACCAGCACCTGCAGTTCGACACGCACGTCCTGCGGATCGTCCCCGCACACGTCAGAATCGCCGCGCTGCAGTCGAAGTGCACGCTCTACGAGTTCGAGAACGCCCCGCCCGTCGTGCACGGCGAGACCGGAACCGCCCAGGTGTTCGCGCAGGACAGCACCGCCGTCGAGCGCACCGAGAAGGTGTTCGAGCGACTCGACGCGCTCGCCTTGGACGTGGAGCAATCCCGCAGCACGCTGGACGAGTACGTCACCGCACTCCGCAATCAGTGACCGAAGACCAGGTCGTACGCGAGCTGCGGGTCGAACTTCCCGGCGTCGACGGTCGGCGCCTTGCCGCAGCGGCCGTCCGAGTCACCGGGCACCTTGACCCACAACAACATCTCCGCACCACCACCGGTGCGGGCCGGCGTGCCGAGTTTGCGTCCGCCGGGGTTGCACCACTCGCCGTTGTGCCCGTTGCCGTTGCGGCTGGTGTCGATCACGTACGGCTTGGTGAAGCCCGAGAAGCTCGCGTTCACCGAGTTCCCGTACGTCGTCGACGCCGCCGTGGTGTGGTAGTTCGAGACGTTGAGCGAGAAACCGCGCACGTTGCGCACGCCGGCGTTGTTGAGGCGCGTCGCCATCGTGTTCGCGGGCACCCACTGCGCGTTGCCGGCGTCGAGGTAGGCCCACGTGTTGGGTGCCTTGGCCTTGAACTGCTCGGTGGCGTACTTGATCATCGCCGTGCGCTCGGCGATCTTGGCGTCGGTCATGCAGTTGAAGTCGGCCAGCGAGTCCGGCTCGATCACCACGACGGCGGGCCGGGAGCCGATGCCTTCGGCGAACTTGGAGATCCAGGTGCGGTAGGCCTCCGGCGTGCCCGCGCCGCCGCCGGAGTGCCCGCCGCACGCGTCCCGACCGGGAATGTTGTACGCCACCAGCACGGGCAGCTTCGTGCCGGTCTTGTTCACGTAGCCGGAGACCGCGGTCTTGATGTCACCGCTCCAGTTGCCGAACCAGCGGGCGATCGGCTTGGTGGAGATGTTGTTCTTGATCGCGGCGTTGCGGCCGTCGCTCGCGTTGTTGCGCACCCACACAGCGGGGTTGGAGTCCGGGTCGACGTAGAAGCCGTCGGTCAGGCTGACGGGGCTGGCGGCGTGGGCGGCCGGCGCGGTCGCCACGACGGCCAGCAGGGCCAGCGCGAGTGCTCTCATCATGACTCGCACACTCGCGCGGGCCGCTTAAGAGACGGTAAGTCGCCGTTGAACGCCCAGGTCCGCAGCGACGACGCCAGGTCGTTCCAGCCCCACGTGCTCGCGACGTCGTGCGCGGCCGCCAGGTTCGCGTGTTCGGCGCGGAGCCACGTGGTCGGGTCCTCCGCACTGGACATCAGGACAACTGCAACCGAGGGACTGTGCTGGGCGGTCACCTGCTCCGCGTGGAGTGCTACATCCCCAAATCACAGGACTGGTATTGGATCTGGACGTACAACCGGTCCAACACCCACGAAGGCTTCTTCGAGGCCCCGGTGACCTACGGCCTGGAGCCGTGCCTGGTCTGAGGTGCTAGCCGACGATCCCGGACTGGAGCGGCAGCAACGGGGCTACCACTCGCGAGAACGGTCCGCTGCGGATCGTCCCGCCCTCCGGTCCGAGGAACGGTGTCGCTGGGTCAAGAGCGTTGGGCAGCCTCGCGTAGGCCGCCCAACGCTCGTCCCACGCCTGGACCACGTCGAGGTGTCCGCCGGGCAGGAACCGGGTCAGGTGCACCCCTGCGACCTGCCCGGTGTTCCCCAGCAGCGGTAACAGGCGAAACCCGCCTTCCCGCCGCAGCCTCTCGATCAGCTCCGCGCTGTCCATCTCATCTCGCCGCCGGCTCCGTGCTCGCCCGGTAAGCCTTGACGGCCTGGTCCCGTTCGGCGGAAGTCCAGCCCAGCGGTTCGGCGATCAGGTCAGCGACGCGATCCGCCACCGAGGCGCCGAAGTCCAGGTGCTCCATGGCGATCCGCGTGCGACGAGCCAGCACGTCCTCGAGATCCAACGCGCCCTCGTGGGTGACCGCGTAGACGATCTCCGCCGCCAGGTACCCGGCGACCTCAACCGAAAGCGACGGATCCTGCGCCACCAAAGCCAAGACATCCGAGGCAGCCGAGCCGTGGCGTCGCAGCAGACGCTCCACAGTGGACGTGGGCAGGCCGGACTCGGCGGCGACTCGAGTCCGGTCCGCCCACAGCTCGTGGTAGCCGACCGCACCGCACAACGGCAGCCGAGAGGTCAGCGAAGGGGCAACAGCGCGACCAAGCCCGGCCACCGCGGAGTTCACCACATCCGCGGCCATCACGCGGTAGGTCGTGTACTTGCCGCCGGCGATCACGAAGAAGCCCGGTTCCGGTTGCGCGACAGCGTGTTCACGGGACAGCTTCGCCGTGTCGCCGGAAGCGCCGTCCAGCAGCGGCCGCAACCCCGCATAAGTACCAACGACATCGTCCACGGACAACGGCGATCGCAGCACCGCGTTCACGTGGTCGAGGATGTAGTCGACGTCCTCGGAAGTGGCAGCGACGGCAGCGGGATCACCGTCGTACGGCGTGTCCGTCGTGCCGATGATCCAGTGAGCGCCCCAGGGAATCACGAACAGCACCGACTTCTCGGTCTGCGTGATCAGCCCGCCGTCCAGCTGGATCTTCGAACGATCCACCAGCACGTGCACGCCCTTGGACATCCGCACGTGGAACGGCGGCGCCCCGGGTGACATCGAGTTCAGCGAGTCGGTCCAGACGCCGGTAGCGCTGATCACCCGCCGAGCGCGCACCTCGACCACCGAACCGTCCACCTCGACCTGAGCACCGGAAACCCGGCCACCAGACCGCACCAGCGATGTCACGCGAGCCCGCGACAACACGGTCGCGCCGTGCTGGGCGGCGGTGCGAACCAGCGTCAGCACCAGCCGTGCATCGTCCATCTGCGCGTCGTAGTAACGGATCGCGCCGGCGAAAGCGTCAGCGTCGAGGGAAGGGCCGAGCGAAGCCATCTTCGAACGCGACAGGTGCCGGTGCATCGGCACCGCCCCGGCGCCGCCCATCGTGTCGTACAGCAGCACGCCCGCGCCGACGTAGGCGCGTTCCCACTGCTTCTTCAAGGGGAAGAGGAACGGCACCGGCCGCACCAGGTGGGGTGCGAGCCGGCGCAACAGCAGTCCGCGTTCCTTCAGAGCTTCCCTGACCAGCTTGAACTCCAGCTGCTCCAGGTACCGCAGCCCGCCGTGGACGAGCTTGCTGGACCGGCTCGACGTGCCCGCCGCCCAGTCGTGTGCCTCGACCAGCGCGACGGAGAGGCCTCTCGACGCCGCGTCCAAAGCAGCGCCCGCGCCGACCACACCACCTCCGACCACGAGCACGTCGAACTCCGTCGAGCCCAACGACCGCACCGCGTCAGCACGCCGAACCGGATCCAGCCTCGCGAACAACTTCAGCTCCTCAGAAAGAGAACCAACTCAGCGGACGTCGGCGTCGACCCAGTCGAACGACTTGGTGACGGCCTTCTTCCAGTTGCGGTACTCGCGCTCGCGCTCGTCGGCGTCCAGCTCCGGCGTCCAGCGCTTGTCCTCGGCCCAGTTCGCGCGCAGCTCGTCGAGACCGGACCAGTAGCCCACGGCCAGACCGGCGGCGTACGCGGCACCCAGCGCGGTCGTCTCGGCGACGACGGGACGCACCACCGGCACGTCTAGCACGTCGGCCTGGAACTGCATCAGCAGCTCGTTCGCGACCATGCCGCCATCGACCTTGAGCTCGGTCAGCGGCACGCCGGAGTCGGCGTTCATCGCGTCCAGGACCTCGCGGGTCTGGAACGCCGTCGCCTCCAGCACGGCACGGGCCAGGTGGCCCTTGTTGACGAACCGGGTGAGGCCGACGACCGCGCCCCGCGCGTCCGCCCGCCAGTACGGCGCGAACAAGCCCGAGAACGCGGGCACGAAGTACGCGCCGCCGTTGTCCTCGACCGAACGGGCCAGCGTCTCGATCTCCGGCGCGGAGCCGATGATGCCGAGGTTGTCGCGCAGCCACTGCACCAGCGAGCCGGTGACCGCGATCGAGCCCTCCAGGGCGTAGACGGGGGCCTCGTCGCCGATCTTGTAGCAGACCGTCGTCAGCAGGCCGTTCTTCGACGCGACCTTCTCCGTGCCGGTGTTGAGCAGCATGAAGTTGCCGGTGCCGTAGGTGTTCTTCGCGGTGCCCGGCTCGTAGCAGGCCTGGCCGAACGTCGCGGCCTGCTGGTCGCCGAGAATGCCCGCGATCGGCACGCCCTTCAGCACGCCGCCGGGGCCGCCGTTGCCGTAGACCTCGGAGGAGGAACGGATCTCCGGCAGCATGGACACCGGGATGCCCATCTCGCCGGCGATCTCGGCGTCCCACTGCAGCGTGTCGAGGTCCATCAGCATGGTGCGCGACGCGTTGGTGACGTCCGTGGCGTGCACGCCGCCGTTGGGGCCGCCGGTGAGGTTCCACAGCGTCCACGTGTCGGTGTTGCCGAACAGCAGGTCGCCGGCCTCGGCGCGCTCGCGGGCGCCTTCCACGTTGTCGAGGATCCAGCGGATCTTCGGGCCGGAGAAGTAGGTCGCCAGCGGCAGACCGACCTTGGCCTTGTACCGCTCGGCACCGCCGCCCAGCGCGCCGAGCTCCTCGACGATCGCCTGCGTGCGGGTGTCCTGCCAGACGATCGCGTTGTAGACGGGCTCGCCGGTGTTCTTGTCCCACACCACCGCGGTCTCGCGCTGGTTGGTGATGCCGACGGCGGCGAGGTCACCGGTGTTGAGGTCGGCGGCGGCGAGCGCCTGGCCGATCACGAACCGGGTGTTCTCGGAGATCTCCACCGGGTTGTGCTCGACCCAGCCGGCCCGCGGGAAGATCTGCTCGTGCTCCTTCTGGCCCACGGCGACGATGGAGCCGCTGTGGTCGAAGATGATCGCCCTGGTGCTGGTCGTGCCCTGGTCGACGGCGAGAACGTACTGCGTCATCGAAGTTTGTCCTTTCGGGATGGTCAGAACACGAGCGAGGCGACGACACCGGCGATGGCACCGCCGACGATCGGGCCGACGACCGGGATCCAGGAGTAGCCCCAGTCCGAGTCCTTCTTGCCGACGGCCTCGCCGTCGGTGCCCTTGTACGACAGGGGCAGCAGGGCGTGCGCGATGCGCGGGCCGAGGTCGCGGGCGGGGTTGATCGCGTAGCCGGTGGGGCCACCGAGCGAGGCGCCGATGCCGACGACCAGCAGCGCCGCGGCCAGCGGGCCGATCTGGGTCGGGGTCTTGCCGAACGCGAGGATCACGAAGACCAGGACGAACGTGCCGATGACCTCGCACACCAGGTTCCAGGTGTAGCTGCGGATCGCCGGGCCGGTGGAGAAAACGGCGAGCTTGAGGCCCTCGTCCGGCGTCTCGTCGAAGTGCGGCTTGTAGGCGAGCCACGCCAGCACGGCACCGAGGAACGCGCCGAGGAACTCACCCGCGAAGTACACGATCGTCGAGACCGCGCTGACCGGCACACCGGGCGCGTACTCGGCCGCACCACTGGTGAGGATGCCGACGGTCACGGCAGGGTTGAGGTGCGCGCCGGACTTGTAGGCGACGTACACACCCGCGAAGACACCGAGGCCCCAGCCGAAGTTGATCAACAGCCATCCGCCGTCGAGACCCTTCGACTTGGCGAGCAGCACGTTGGCCACCACACCCGCACCCAGCAACAGCAGGATGCCCGTACCGAGCACCTCGCTGAGGAACACTGACCCGAGACCCACGCTGGCCTCCCATTCGTCCTTGAACGGCTGATCACCCGGTGGTGATTGAGGCGGAACGTAATGACCCAGGTCACGCCTGCTCAACGGGCACGTTTCGACAATGTCGACACCTACCGGGTGCGTAGCTGTGACCACTCGGTCACTCTGTGCTCAAATGCCGCGCTTCCAGCGGTTTTCCGGCGGTTCTCCAGGTCACGTGGCGTGGAGAGCTGTTCGACATTGCCGACACGGGTCGTCTCAATTACGTTTGCCGCCGTGCCGGGACCCATCCAGTCGATCGAACGAGCCGCAGCCGTGCTGCGGCTCTTGGCGCGTGGCTCCGGCCACCACGGTCTCACGGAGATAGCCGACTCGCTCGGTCTCGCCCGCGGCACCGCGCACGGGATTCTCCGCACGCTGCAACGGGTCGAGTTCGTCGAGCAGGACCCGTCCACCGGCCGCTACCGGCTCGGCGCGGCCCTGCTGCACCTCGGCACCTCGTACCTCGACGCGAACGAGCTCCGGTCTCGATCGATCAACTGGGCCGACACGCTGGCCGCGCGGTCGGGTCAGGAGGTGCGGATCGGCATGCACCACGACGGCGCCGTGCTCGTCGTGCACCACGTCTTTCGGCCAGATGACTCCGTGCAGACCCTCGGCATCGGTGCGATGCTGCCGTTGCACGCGACCGCGCTGGGCAAGGTGCTGCTCGCCTACGACCCGGACCTGTCGGCGGCCGCACGCCGGCGGGAGCTGACGTCGTTGACACGCAGGACGATCACGCGCACCCAGGCGCTGGAGCGGGTGCTGACCGAGGTGCGCGCACAGGGCTGGGCGGGTGAGGCCGAGGAGTACATGCCGGGCGAGGCCAGCATCGCCGCGCCCATCCGGATCCCCGGCGGCCTCGTCGTCGGCGCCATCGGGATCTCCGGCCCGGTGGACCGGCTCTGCGACACCGCCGGACGGCCGCGCGCGACCCTGGTCCGCCAGGTCTCCCAAGCTGCTGAAGCTGTTACCACGTCCCTGGTCGACGAGAACTGAAAGGCTTTGGCGTGCAACGGTTCGTGATGGCGATCGACCAGGGGACGACGTCGACACGCTGCATCGTGTTCGACCAGAACGCCCGGCTGGTCGCGGTGGCCCAGCGCGAGCACCGGCAGTACCACCCGCGGCCCGGCTGGGTCGAGCAGGACGCCGTGGAGATCTGGCGCAACGTCGACCGGATCATGCCGCAGGCGTTGCGGCAGGCCGGGATCACCGCCGACCAGGTCGTGGCGCTGGGCATCACGAACCAGCGCGAGACGTTCGTGCTGTGGGACCGGCACACCGGTGTCCCCGTCGGGCGCGCGATCGTCTGGGAGGACATCCGCACCGAGGAGCTCGTTGCCACGCTGGAGAAGCAGCCCGGCATCGAGGAGGTGCGCGAGCGGTGCGGCCTGCCGTTGGCGACCTACTTCTCCGCGCCGTCGTTGCGGTGGATGCTCGACAACGTGGCGGGGCTGCGTTCGAAGGCCGAACGCGGCGACGTGCTGTTCGGCACGATGGACACCTGGTTGATCTGGAACCTCACCGGCGGGGTGAACGGCGGTCTGCACGTCACCGACGTCACCAACGCGTCGCGGACGATGCTGATGAACCTCAGTACGCGGCAATGGGATCCGATGCTGCTGGACTTCTTCGGGGTGCCTTCCGCCATCCTGCCGGAGATCCGGCCGTCGACGGAGATCTCCGGGAAGACGACGCGCGTGGTGCCGGGCATCTCGATCACCGCGGCGTTGGGCGACCAGCACGCGGCGCTGTTCGGGCAGACGTGCTTCGAGAAGGGATCGATCAAGGGCACCTACGGAACCGGTGGGTTCCTCTTGATGAACACCGGCACCGAGCTGGTGCGGTCGAAGCACGGGCTGCTGACCACGATCGGCTACCAGATCGGCGGCGAGCCGGCGTACGCACTGGAGGGTTCGATCGCCGTCGCCGGATCGCTGGTGCAGTGGTTCCGCGACAACCTCGGGCTCATTCACTCGGCGCCGGAGATCGAGACGTTGGCGCGCACGGTGAAGGACAACGGCGGCTGCTACATCGTGCCCGCGTTCTCCGGCTTGTTCGCGCCGCACTGGCTCGCCCAGGCACGAGGGCTCGTCGTCGGGCTCACGTCGTACATCAACAAGGGACACCTGGCGCGGGCCGTGCTGGAGGCGACCGGCTGGCAGACGCGCGAGGTGGTCGACGCGATGAACGCCGACCTCGGCGCGCCGACGCCGGTGTTGAAGGTGGACGGCGGGATGACCGCCGACCACCTGTTGATGCAGTTCATCGCGGACGTGCTGGACATCCCGGTGATGCGGCCGCTGGTTGCCGAGACCGTGTCACTGGGTGCCGCTTACGCCGCAGGGCTCGCCGCCGGATATTGGCCGGATCTGGAGGGCCTGCGCCGCAACTGGCATCTGGCCGCGCGGTGGAACCCGGTGATGGATGCCCGGCACCGCGAGGACGAGTACGCGAACTGGAAGCGGGCCGTGGAACTCACGTTCGCGTGGGCCCGCTCCAGTCCGTCCACTTAGGAAACTTCAGGAGCGCTGCTTGCGCACCCACGCGGCCACGTCGTCGGCCTCGATCGGCAACGCGTCCGACAGGATGTCCGCGCCCGTCGAGGTCACCACGAGGTCGTCCTCGATGCGCACGCCGATGCCGCGCAGCTCCGGCGGCAGCGTCTCGTCGTTGGGGTGGAAGTACAGGCCGGGCTCGACGGTCAGCGCCATGCCTCGTTCCAGGATGCCCTGCTGGTAGGTCTCCTGGCGGGCGTCGGCGCAGTCGTGCACGTCCAGGCCGAGGAAGTGCCCGGTGCCGCAGACGATGTACCGGCGGTGGTGCTGGCCGCTCGGGTCCAGCGCCTTGTCGACGCTGACCGGCAACAGGCCCCAGTCGTGCAGGCCCTCGGCGAGGACGCGCATCGCGGTGTGGTGGAAGGCGCTGTAGTCGTTGCCGGGCCGCACTTCCGCGAGCGCGGCGACGTGCGACCTGTGGACGAGGTCGTACACCTGGCGCTGCGGCTCGCTGAACTCGCCGCTGACCGGGAACGTGCGGGTGACGTCCGCGGTGTAGAGGGAGTTCATCTCGACACCGGCGTCGAGCAGCAGCAGGTCGGCGTCGTGCACGCGGCCGTCGCAGCGCGTCCAGTGCAGCACCGGGGCGTGCGGACCGGCGGCGACGATCGACGTGTAGCCGGGACCGTTGCCCTCGGTGCGGGCGCGGCGGTCGAACGTGCCCTGCAGCCAGCGCTCTCCCCCGCCGCGCACGGCCTGGCCGAGCTCCATGGCGACGTCGGCGAAGCCCTTCACCGAAGCGTCGACGGCCTGGCGCAGCTGGTCGATCTCCCAGTCGTCCTTGATGCGGCGCAGCTCGGACAGAACCGTGCGCAGCTCGTCGCTGTGGGAGCCGGTGAGCGCGTCCAGCAGCGGGTCGACGCCCTTGGCCGTCAGCGTCTCGGGGTGGCGGCCGCGCAGGGCGTGCGCGAGGTCCTCGAGCGGGCGGGCGGTGATGCCGAGCGCCTCGCCCCACTCCTCGGGCCCGGCCGCGGCGCCGATCCAGAACGGGCTGCGGTCGGCGTCGCCGAAGAAGTCGACGCTGTGCGGCTCCGACGGCACCGGCACGAACAGCGTGGCGTCCTCGTCGGACAGCACCAGCACCGCACCCTCGACCTGGCAGCCGGTCAGCCAGACGAAGTCGCTGTCGGCGCGGAACTCGTGGAACGTGTCGTTGGAGCGGACGTGCGCACGTCCCGCGGCCAGCGCGATCCGCTTGCCCGGCAGCGCTGCGGCGAGCCTGGCGCGATGGGCTGCGGCGGCCTCGGCGGTGCCTCTGGGCAGGTCGATGTGGTCGTCCCACTTGCCCCAGCCGTCGCGGATGTGGGTGCGGAAGCCGTCCGCGTCGACCAGCTTCGCCATGTCACGGCGTGTCCGAGCCAATTCCGATCCTCCCAGGAGTGTCCTTCCGACCAGTTTCCCTGCTTGTGGAGGGAGCCCGCCAATCCAGATCGGGGATAGCCTCAACCTATGGAACTGGAGATCCGCCACCTGCGCGCGATCTGCGCCATCGGCGACGCGGGCAGCCTCTCGCGCGCGGCGACACAGCTCGGCATCTCCCAGCCGTCGCTCACGACGCTCCTGCAACGCGTCGAGCGCCTGGTCGGCGGCAAGCTGTTCGAACGCGGCCGCTCCGGTGCAGTTCCTACCGCGTTGGGCGCGCAGATGCTGCAGCGGGCCCGGTTGTTGCTGGTCGAGCTGGAGGCGTTCGGCTCGGACATGGCCGGCCGGAGTGGCCCGATCCGCTTCGGCTCGGTGCACATGGAGTGCGTGGCGGCGCTGTTCTCCCGCCTGGAGCAGGCGCTTTCGGACGTCACCCTGGTGGTCGACCCGTCGTCGACCGGCCTGGCGCTGGCGCTGGCGAACGGCCACCTGGACGCGGCGGTGATCGCGGTCGACGAGGAGGGCGACCTGGGCCTGCCGCGCGGCGTGGCGCAACGGATCGTCGTGCCGTGGGTGCCGATCTACATCGCCCTTCCCGCTGGTCATCCGCTTGCTGCTCGTCGTGAGGTCGATCTTGCTGACCTGGCCGGCGAGGCGTGGGTGGGTCCGCCCGGTGCCGAGGACGGCTCGCTGACGACGTTGCGGGCGGCGTGCCGGGCGGCGGGTTTCGTGCCGCGGATCCGGTTCGAGATGCCGAGCGGCGCCGGCCGGCAGCTGATCGCGGCGGGCCAGGCGGTGCAGCTGGTCGAGCCGACGTCGCAGGGCGGGCCGGGCGTGGCGGTGCGGCCGCTGGCCGGGTCGCCGATGCGGATGCGGCTGGTGTTCTGCTGGCGGCGGGAGCGGCTGACCTGGGAGCAGGCCAGCCGCGTGTTCGCCGAGGTGCTGGGCGCCTACGCCGACCAGGCGCTGGCGAGCCCGGTGTTCCGCCCGTGGTGGGAGGAACGGGGCGCCGCGCTGACCGAGTGATCCGTGTTCCAGCCGAGGTCAGTTCGACGTGGCGAGCGTGCCGAGCCAGCCGTACCAATCCGCGTCGTACCGGTTGCCGATCACCCTCGTGACGTGGTCCCGAGCCCCCGCCCAGTCCCCCACCCGATACTTCGCCAGCACTGCCGCCACATCCTCCGGGTGCTTCTCGACCAGGTACCGAACCGCGAGATAACCCCAGTTGTAGACCCGCTTCGTGTCGTGGTCGTACGTCGTGTCGAACAGCGCGCTCAACGCGTAGGTCTGCTTCTTCGCCTCCGCCAGCGCGCCCGCGTAGACCTCACCCCGGTAGCTGTACGACAGGTACTCGGCAAACCCCTCGATCCACCACACCGTCGGCGTGGTCATGTTCTCCTCGAAGTCGCCGTACATGTCGAACCGGCCGTCGAGGTAGTGGGTGTACTCGTGGTTGAGGTTCCAGATCGCGAAGGTCGGCAGCCAGTCGGCCTCGTGCGCGATGAACCGCGCCTGGTTCAACGCGGGATCGCCCTCCAGGTACATGCCGCCGTTGTTGGTGGAGATGTCGAACAGCACCCCCGCGTACGTCCGGTAGTCGTTGCTGGTGTCGAAGACGACGACCTCCAGCGAGGTGTTGTTGTCACCGGCGACCGGCCCCGGATCGCGCACCACCCGGTGGAAAGCGGCGTCCTGCCCGGCCAGTGACGCGCAGGTCTGACGCAGCTGCGAACGAGTCAGCTGCTGCGCGCGGATCTTCACCGTGGCACTGCAGGTGTGCCGCACGGTGAGCACGCGACGGTCGATCTTCGCGCGGAAGTCGCAGGTCCGGTAATGGCGGCAGTTGGCCTTGTCGTACCAGTCGACCATCTCGGCCACACCGACCCACATCGGCGCGAGCCGGCCCACGACATCCGAGCGCGCGGCCAGGTCGGCGAGCAACGGCCGGACCACGGCCGCGATGTCCTTGTGCTGCAAGAACCTGCCCAACTCGCGGGTCCCGTTCTGGACGAGGTACTGGCGGTTGGTGCCGAAGAAGTCCAGGTGCCGCAACACGAACCGGTGCAGCGCCCGCAGGACCTCCGGTTCGGCCCGCACGGCGGCCACGAAGGAAGCCTGGCTGTGGCCCTGGTAGAGCATGATCATGCCGGCGTGCACGGTGGCGTCGTCGGCGCTGGTGTAGTTGTCCAGCACGTGGGTCAACGCGCGCAGCTCGGCCGGGTAGTCGGCGACGGCCGCGTAGATCGTGTTGTCCGGTGCCGCGTGGTGGATGTTCCTGGCGACTTCGGGCGGCAGCAGTGGATCGTGCGGCGAGCGGTCAGGGGCCGCTTGAGCATGGACAGGAACCAGCAGGCCGGCCACGACGGCCAGGACGAGCGCGGTTAATCGCATCGGGTCCTCCGCAGGGGTGTTCTGAGGTGTCCCAGAGCGTCACACCCGCGGCCGCCCCGCGATCATCCCTTCCGCTCATAGCACCCAGCTATGGTTTCGCGGGCCCCGCGAAGACCAGATGGCGCACGTGCGGGTCGTCCTTGGCCAGCGCACGCGCCGCTTCCTGGTTCTTCTGGTCCACGACCGTGCCGCGCTCCAGGTGCTGCCGCAGGTGCTCCTGCCACGTCGCCACGGTGAACGTCTCCAGGAACGTCTCCGGCCGCTCGGCGTCGCGGAACAGCCCCCACATCGTGGCGCCGGTCCGCCGCCGCGCCCGCCCGACCCGTTGCATCGCGGCGATGAACTCGGCCTCGTTCTCCCGAGCGACCGGCCACTCCACGGTGACCAGCACGGGTCCGGCATCGGTGTCGTCCAGCTCGGGCGGCGCGTCCCAGTAGGTCGCGGGGCTGACGTCGAGCGGCCGGTCCAGCAGCGGCAACCACTTCGTCGCCAGCAGCACGCCCAGAGCCATCGCCACCGCGGGCGCGATCATGGCGACACGCAGGTCGTACGCGTCCGCCAGCGCACCCCACACCACGGCGCCCAGCGCCTGGCCGCCCATCAGGATCAGTTGGTAGTAAGCCAACGCGCGGGCACGGGTCCACGACGGCAGCAGCACCTGGGCGGTGGCGTTGAACGTCGACAGCGTGGCGATCCAGCACGCGCCGGTCAGCAGCATCGCCACGATCACCAGGACGAAGCTCGAAGTCAGCACGGCGACACTGGTGGCAGCCGCGTAGAACCAGGTCGCGAACAGCACCAGCCGGTTCTTGCTCATGCGCTGCAACAACTTAGGCACCACGAACGCGCCACCGATCGCGCCGACGCCCACGCTGCCGAGCAGCACGCCGTACCCGCTGGCGTCGAGCCCGAGCGGCCCGCGCGCAATCGCCGGCAGCAGCGCCCACAACCCGCTGCCGAACACGATGAACAGCAAGAGCCGCACCAGCACCCGCCGGAACAACGGCGAGCTGCCCACGTACCGAGCGCCGGTCCGCACCGCCGTGGCGATGTGCTCCGTCCCCAGTGGACGGTGGTCCGACGGCCGTTTCCACCGCGCCAGCACGATCAGCACGCCGAGGAACGACACCGTGTTAAACGCGAACGTCGCCTCGGAGCCCGCCAGCGCGATGAGCAGACCACCGAGCGCGGGCCCGATGGCGCGGCCGACGTTCATGTTGACGCCGTTGAGCAACGCGGCCTGCGGAATCTCCTCACGCGACACCAGCTCCGGCTGGATCGCCTGGAACGACGGCATCGACAACGCCTGGCCGACAGCCATCAACGCCAACAGCCCGAGCAGGCTCGTAGGCGTCGCCCGATCAGTGCCGGCCAGCAGCATCAGCCCAGCGGCACCCGCGAGCATCAGGGCCTGGCCGGAGATCAGCACGTGCCGGCGGTCGAGGATGTCGCCCAGCGCTCCCGACGGCACCACCAGCAGGAACACCGGCAGCGTGGTGGCCGTCTGGACCAGCGCGACCTGCAACGAGGAACCGCCGAGGTCGCCCATGAGCCACTGGGCGCCGACCGTCTGGGCCCAGGTGCCGATGTTGGAGGCGAACTGGGCGAGCCACAGCGCCCGGAAGGCGCTGCGGCGCAGGGGTGCCCACGCGGAGACAGTCACTCCCCGATCTTCACACCTCCGGCGACCGGACGCCGCAGAGCCGGCACCAGCGCGAGCGCCGGCAGCAACAGCAGCGGCACCACCAGCAGCGCCTTCAGCACCCCGACCTCGTCACCGAGGAACCCGACCAGCGGCGGGCCTGCCAGGAACGCGGTGTAGCCGATGACCGCGACCACGCTCACCCGAGCGGCAGCGTGCGCGGGGTCGTCCGCGGCGGCGCTCATGCCGACCGGGAAGCCCAGCGCGGTGCCGAGCCCCCACACCGCGACACCGGCGACCGCCACGACCGGGGACCCGCCGAACACCGCGAGCGCCACGCCGGACGCGGCCAGCACCATCGTGACCAGCAGCACCGGCACCCGGCCCCACCGGTCCAGCGCGATCGTGCCGAAGATCCGGCCGAACGTCATCGTGGTGACGAACACGGCGAACACCAGCGCGCCCATCGCCGGCTCGAACGAGTACCCGTCGATGAACGCCACCGCCACCCAGTCGTTCGCGGTGCCCTCGGTGAACGCCAGCACCAGCACGAGCAACCCGATCAGCAACGTGCGCGGTTCCCGCCACGCCGCCAGCACCCCGCTGCTGCGACCATGCTCCGCCTCGCCAGCCAGCTTGTAGGTGCGTGCCGCCGCCAACGTGCCGCCCGCGACCAGCACCGCCACCACGACGAGATGTGTCGTCACGGGCAGCACGACCCACGCGACGAGTGACGCCAACCCGGCGGCGGCCACCGTGCCGAGGCTCCACATGGCGTGGAACCGCGGCATGACCGTCTTGCCGAGGGCGCGCTCCACCTCCGCGGCTTCGACGTTCATCGCCACGTCGCACAACCCCGACCCGTAGCCCAGCACGAAGATCCCGAGCGCGGTCAGCGCCACCGACGGAAACGCTCCGATCCCGACGCCGGCCGCCGCGAGACCCGCCGACACCGCCAGCACCGCAACGCACACCGTGCGTTTGGGCCCGAGCCGGTGCGTGACCTCGCCGGCGGTGAGCATCGCGACGAACGCACCCGCCGACATCGACAACAGCAGCAACCCCAAGGCACCCGGCGTCAGGCCGAGCGCGTCACGGGCGGCGGGCACGCGGGCGAACCAGGTCGCCACGGCGACGCCGTTGAGCCCGAACGTGACCGCCACACCCGCCGCGGCGGCTCGGACCTCACTGCGTGACACCGTGACTGTCATTCCGGTTCCCCTTTCTCGATCCACAACGTACATACCTCACCCATGGAAGCGCTTCCACCGCAATACTGACGAGATGACGGCACAACGCAGCGCGACACTGGACGACGTGGCACGGGCCGCTGGCGTGTCACGGGCAACTGCCTCACGAGTGGTCACCGGTCAGGGCCCGGCCAGTGCGCGGGCGCGCGACCGGGTCGCCGCGGCCGTGGCGGAACTGGGCTACGTGCCGGACGCCGCCGCCCGCGCACTCGCGTCGCGCAGCGGCACCCGCCTCGCCATCGCCGTCATCGGCCACACCGCCGCCGTGCTCGACGACCCGTACGTGGGCCGGGTCCTGACCACGGCCGCGCACATCGCCGCCGAACGCGAGGTCGGCGTTTCCCTGCACTGGCTATCCTTGAGCGCCCCGGTCACACTCGCCGGGCTGGCGGACAGCCGCAGCCTCGGCGGGCTCGTGGTGGTCAACCCGACGCGACCGGCCCTGGAGACCGTGCCACGGGCCTTGCGCGGCCGGGTCGCCGCGATCGGGGTGGGTGCGCGCCACGTGCCGTCGTTCGACGTGGACAACCGCAGCGGCACCGACGGGGTGGTGCGGCACCTGGTGAACAGCGGCCGGCGCCGGATCGCGATGGTCACCGGCCCGTCCTGGCTGCCGTGCGGCGACCGCGCCGTCGACGCCTACCACCAGGTCATGCAGGAGATCGGCGGCGAGACCAGGGTCGTTCCGGGCGACTTCACGGCGGCCCGCGGCGCCATGGCGGCCGCCGAGCTCATGGCCCGCTGGCCGGACACCGACGCGGTGTTCGCCCTCAGCGACCTCACCGCACTCGGTGTCCTCGACGGACTGCACGCGCTGGGCGTCCAGGTGCCGGCGAACGTGGCGGTCGCCGGATTCGACGACATCGCGTTCGCCTGTCTCAGCCGCCCGGCGCTCACCACCTCCACGCACCCGGTCGAGGAGATCGCCGCGGCGGCGGCAACGGCGGTACTGGACCGCTGCGACGCCGACCGGGCGACGTTCTTCCCGTCGAGGCTGGTCGTGCGCGAAAGCGCCTAGACCACTGTGACGGGATGCCGGACCACGGCCCCGAACAGGTAGCCCTGCGTGTTGTAGGGCGTCGAGTCCGGCTGGTCGTCGGCCCGCACCCGCAACACGTGCTCCCCCGGCGTCGCCTGCCAGGGGATCTGCCACCGGGTCCAGCTCCCGCGCGACACCGGAGTGGCTCGCCGCCACGTCCGTCCGTCGATGGAAACCGAAACCCGGCGCACTCCGGAAGGCGACCACGATCGCCCGGTCAGCACCTGCCGCCCGGCCGGAACCGTGGCACCCCACCCGAGTTCGAACGCGCTCTTGGTCACCTGCGTGGTCACCAGCGTTCCCTCGGCCGGATAAGTGGGCCCGAGCAGCCGGTAGTACTGCGTGTCCCACGGCGAGTGCAGCGGAGTCTCGGACACCTCCACCGACCCCAGCCACTTGATGCTCGCGATGCCGACCCAGCCGGGCACGACGAGGCGAGCCGGATAGCCGTGATCCACCGGCAGTTCTTCGCCGTTCATCTCGTACGCGACCAACACGTCGTCCAAGGCTTTCGCCAACGGCAACGGCCGCCGCACCCGACCGAGGTTCACGCCGCCGGTCACGAACTCGGCGTCCAGCCCGGCCGGCAGCACGTCCACCGCGGACCGCCGCACTCCCGCCAGTCGCAACAGAACCGACAGCGGCACCCCGCGCCACCGCGCGTTGCCGACCGCGCCGAGCGTCCACGGCGTGCCGGTGACGCTCTGCCCTTGCTGCGAGGCGAAGAAGCTCCGCCCGTTGCCGGCGCACTCGATCACCGCCTCCACCGAACAGGACGGCAACGCCCGCAAGTCCCGCAGCGACAACGACAACGGCCGGGAGACCCCGGTACCGAAGATCCGGAGCCGCCACGCAGCGCCGTCCAGCACGGGCGTCGAGGTGTGGTTGCGCACGAAGAACTTCGCCACCGGCGTCAGCGAACCGGTGCCGCGCAAGGCTTCCCAGCGCGTTTCGGCGTTGCTGCCGTGCACGATGAAGTCCGTGGCGGGCAACGGCTTCACTATGGAAGGCGCCGCCGATGCCACAGCACGAGAAGGTAGCACCGTCAGCCCTGCCGCGATCAGCACGCCCCGCCGAGAGATCATGCCCTCCACGCTAGGACGTGCCACAAGGGGCCATCCCAGAGAACGAGAAAGGTCGTGCGCGGCTCCGGTTTCCCGAAGAGTCGCGCACGACCGTTCCCCACAACGAGCGGTCTGGGGGATCCGCTCGCTCTGCCCCGCCGTACTCCCCTACGGCCGGGACACGTCAGCCACCGAAGCCACCGGACCCGTCGGCCACCGCGATGAAGACGCCCTTGTTGCCGAAGCCGACGACGTCCGCCGCTCCCTCACCCGTGATGTCCGCGAGCAGCCGCGGGTTCTGCGCCACGCTCCAGCCGCGTTCGGCGCCGAAGTCCGCGTTGACGAGCTTGGCCGGACCGAACGTGCCGTCACCACGCGACACTGCCGAGAAGACACCGGTGGAGCTGAAGCCGACGATGTCGACTCGTCCGTCATCAGTCACATCGCCGATCGACGGCAAGGGCGTGGACGAAGTGCCGTAGCCGTAACCGTTGTTGTAGCCGAAGTAGCTGATGCCCACACCGAACGGGGTGAACGTGCCGCCACCGAGCGCCCGGCCGGTGTAGGTGTTGCTGTCACCGCCGAAGCGGATCGCGTCCGCGTAACCGTCGCCGGTGATGTCACCGACCTGGAAGACCGCGTGCGCCGACGGGTCCTGGTCGCCGCTCGCCGGCAGCGGCCTGCCGTAGGTGCCGTCGGGCCGGGCGATGCTCGACATCGGTGCGACGCTCGGGCGGTAGCGGACGGACAGGATGTCCGGGCGCTTGTCGCCGCCGATGTTCACCAGCTTGAACTGGTTGAAGTCGAACTCGCCCGTCGTGAACTCGGTGGTCGCCACGTACGGCGGCGCGTAGCCGCCGCTGCCGGACGCCAGCGAGATGTCCACCCGGCCGTCCGCGAACGCGTAGATGTCCATGCGGCCGTCGACGTTCGCGTCGCCCAGCTGGAATCCGAGCGGGCCGGGGCGGCCGTTGGAACCGAACGGGCCCGACACCAGCCGCGGCGTGCGGAACGACCCGTCGCCGTTGCCGACCGCGGTCCAGATCCCGTCGGCCCTGACCCCCACCAGGTCCGCGAAGCCGTCGCCGGTGATGTCCGCGGCCCAGCGCGGAGTCTTGCCGTTGGTCCAGCCGGCGTTGAAGCCGTAGGCCGCGAGGGCGAACTTGGCCGGCGCGAAACCGCCGGCTGTCTGCGCGACGGACGTCCACACGCCGTCGTCGCCGAACGCGACGATGTCCGCCCTGCCGTCGCGCGTGACGTCCACGAGCGTGCGGACGTGCTTTTCGGTTCTCCACCCCTGGTCGTAACCGAACGCCGCGAGCGCGTACTTCGCGGTCGGCACGGGCGCTGCCGCGGCCTGCGCCGCGGGCACCAGGCCCGCGAGCGCCACCGCGGCAACGCCCAGCAAACGTCTCCAGGCATTACGTCTCAAAGCATTGCCCCCTAAAGCAATCCACGTTCGACGGTCATGGTTTGAGGCGTTCCACGCCGTTCCATGCCCGTTCCACGCGACTGCTTTTCGGGAGCGCGTCAGGTTTGTTGCTTCGCGGCGACCTCGCGCAAGGTCGCGGCGATGAGGCGCATCGACGACGAGGCACCGGGGTTGAGCAGCACGTCCACGCCTTCCTCCGGAAGCACGCCGACGAGCTGTTTGAGGTCGACCTCCGCCCAGGCCTCGACGTCCTGCAAGCCTTCGTTCTCCGCGATGCGCCTGCTGTGCGCCGGCGCGGTCGCCGCGATCACGCACGGCACGTCGTCCGGTGACATCACCACCACAGGCGTGTTCTCGGCGTTCACGGCCAGCCCGAAGACCGACTCGGCCATCACGTCGAGCAGCTGGTCTGGCTCGGACTCACCGCGGATCACGAGCCGCAGCACGGCGTCCACCGGGTCGGTCGGCGAGTCCGGCGTCCTGGCCTCGTAGTCGGGGTTCGCGTGGAACCGGCTCGTCGCACCGTCCTCGGCCACGAACCAGCCGCCGAGCACGGCCTCGAGCGGCGGCTTCGCCTCGCCGTTCTCGGCCTGCCACGAAGGGTCGATCAGGAACACCCACTGGTCGCCCTCAAGACGAACCGGTGTCTCGTCGGTGGCGGATTCCGCCATCAGAGCCTCCACGTGCTCACTTTCATCGGCCATGTTCACTATTAAGGAACTCGCGCAGGCTTTTCGCACGCGCGGGCGGCGAGTCCTGAGCCTGGGGGGAATCACTCACCGGGCCGGGAGCCAGGTGGCGCCAACCCGGCGCGCCTGCCTCGCCTCCGAGCCACTGCGCCAGCGCGCGTTCCAGTTCCTGCGCCGCGCCGCTTTCGCCGGCCTGCCCGGTCAGCGCGGACACCACCAGGGGTCCGTCCTGGCCGAACGTGCTCGCCACCTCCAGCTGAATCGCCTGGAGCACCAGTGCGTGCAGCACCTCGCTCGTGCTGCCCAACGAGTGGAAGAGGTCGTCCTCGTCGGGCAGGTTCAGCGTGTCCAGCCGGTCGGCGAGCACATCGGGTCCAACCAGGTCGTCCACCATGCCCGCCGCGTCGAACTCGGGCTCCGCGACCGGCTCGGGCGGGAACCGACGCCAGACACCGCCGTTCTCCACACTCGTGCCCGCGGTCCCCTCGTCCAGCAGCAGGGTCGAGACCTCGGTCGTCGCCGCGTGCACGGGCTGTTCGACGCCGAACTCCCGGTCCATAGTGGCCTGGAAGTCGTGCGCGAGCCCACCGGGTCCCGCCACCAGCGCCGGGTAGCAGATGATCATCGTGAGCGCTTCCGCCTGGTTGCGCTGCATCGCGATGCGGAAGAACACCAGATCGCCCAGCAACCGGGCGAACGTCGCCCCGTCGACCTGCAACGCGGTGCCGTCCACCAGATGCACCAGCGCCGTCTGGTGCTGCGTGCCGTGCGTGGCGACGAAGAACGAGTTCTGCGGCCACGGCCTGGGCACGGCGTCCGGAGCCCCTGGATTGTCCGCAGGACGGTTGATCAGCGCGTAGTCGGCCTGCTCCCGGCTCCCCCACCGCAGGTCGTGCTGACGCAACTCCCCGTCGAGGAAGACCGCGCCTGTGACGGACCCGCGGTACTCGATCGGCACCACGTCGACCTGCGAACTGCGGAACCCGACCCGAACTCCCTGCCGGGTGCGCGCCAGCAACGCCACGTCGTCCACCACCGGCGAAACGTGCAGCTCCCGCCACCGCCCGCCGATCCTGGCCGCGGGCGTGTCCAGCGCGGCCCGGTCCACCTGTCGCGTGGGCCCGACCGCAGACTGCCGGTAACCGAACTCGCTCGCCAGCGTCGACTGGAAGTCCGCGGCCAGCCCACCCCTGCCCTTCACCCGGGACGCCTCGGACACCAGCATCCCGAACGTCTCGGGCTGGTTCGCCTCCACCGCCTCGCGGAAGAACTGGACGTCGTTCAACAGCCGGGCGAGGTTCGCACCGTCCAGCGCCACCGTCCGTCCGTCGTTCAACCGCACGCCCACCACCTGGGCGTTGCCGAGCCCCGACACGACGAACGTGTTCTGCGGCGCGGCCCCGCTGCGCACCCAGTTCTCGTCGCGCACGGCTTCTGGGCCTTGGAAGAAGGTGGCACCGACGACCCGGTTGCCGCGCACGAGCGGGGCGATCTGCGCCTCGGACGCTCGGAACGTCGTCGGCCGCCCCGTCGTGGTGTCGAGCCCTGCCACCGGGACGTCCGCCCGCACGGCATCGCGTGGCGCGGCCTGGGAGGGCTGGGCGTCCGGCGCGTGCACCGGCCCTGTCGGCCCGCTGTGCCGGAACTGGCCGCCGTCGAGGACGGCACGGCTCGACGAGTGGAATAGGTCGTCCTCGTCGGGCAGGTTCAGCGACTCGGTGGGGTCGTACGGACTCGACTCGCGCCGGTCGAACAGATCATCCGGCAGGTTCAACGACTCAGTCGGGTCATACGGCTCATCCCGCAGGGTCGACGGCTCGCGCCGGTCAAACAAGTCATCCGGCAAGTTCAACGACTCAGTCGGGTCATACGGCTCATCCCGCAAGCCCGACGGCTCGCGCCGGTCAAACAAGTCATCCGGCAAGTTCAACGACTCAGTCGGGTCATACGGCTCATCCCGCAAGCCCGACGGCTCCCGCCCGCCAAACAAGTCATCCGGCAAGTTCAACGACTCAGTCGGGTCATACGGCTCATCCCGCAAGCCCGACGACTCCCGCCCGCCAAACAAGTCATCCGGCAAGTTCAACGACTCAGTCGGGTCATACGGCTCATCGCGCAGGGTCGACGACTCCCGCCGGTCAAACAAGTCGTCCGGCAAGTTCAACGACTCAGTCGGGTCGTACTCATCAACGCGAGCAGGCCCCTCCGGCCCGACCAGGTCCTCCACCATGCCGGCCGCGTCGAACGCATCGCCCGACGGCGTGAACGGCGAAGTGGGCAGATCATCCAGCACGTCCTGCATCCCGAACGGATCCCTGGCCAACTCCGCGGGATCGAACGGACGTCCAGCTGCCGAGCCGAAGGGATCGGCGGGCAGCGCGGCCACCGGCAACGGCGGGAACCGGCGCCAGAAACCACCGTTCTCCACACTCGCGGCCGAGGTCCCGTCGTCCTGCGGCAGTGTGCCGACAATGTCCGTCGCCGCGTGCACCGGCTGCGCGTAACCGAACTCCCACTGCAGAGCGCGCTGGAAGTCGTGCGCGAGCCCGCCCGGTCCCGCCACCAGGGCCGGGTAGCAGATGATCATCGTGAGCGCTTCGGCCTGGTTGCGCTGCATCGCGTGGTGGAAGAACACCAGGTCGCCCAGCAGCCGGGCGAAGGTGGCGCCGTCGACGTACAGCGGCGTGCCGTCGTGCAGGTGCACCAGCGCGGTCTGCTGCGGCGAGCCGTGCGTCGCGACGTAGAACGAGTTCTGCGGCCACGGCCTGGGCACGGCGTCGGTGCCGGCTCCGCGCGCGTCGCCCGGGGCGCGGTTGATCAGCGCGTAGTCGGACTGCTCGCGGCTGCCCCACCTGAGGTCGTGGTCGCGCAACGGTCCGTCGAGGAACACCGCGCCGATGACCGAGCCGCGGTTCTCCATCGGGACCACGTCGATCTGCGACGAGCGGAACGTGACCGGGTTGCCCTGCTGGTCGAGCGCCGCCAGCGGCACGTCGTTGATCACCGGCAGGACCCGGACTTCCCGCCACGGGCTGCCGTCGGGCACGAGGGCACCGTCCAGCGCGGCGCGGTCCATCGGTCGCGTCGGACCCGCCGCCGACTGCCGGTAGCCGAACTCGTTCGCCAGCGTGGCCTGGAACTCCGCGGCCAGCCCGCCGGGACCGTTCACCGCGGCCGACTCGGACATCAGCAGCGCGAACGTCGGCGGCCGGTTGGCGTCCACCGCCGACCGGAAGAACTGGACGTCGTTCAGCATCCGGGCGAGACCGGGCCCGTCGAGCGACACCAGCCTGCCGTCGGCCAGCCACACGCCCGCGTTCCTCGCGTCGCTGGGGCCGGACACGAAGAACGTGTTCGCCGGCCAGGCCTGCGCCTGCGGGCTGCGCACCCAGCCTTCGTCGCGCACCGCCTCGCCGCCCGACCAGAACGTCGCGCCGACCACGCGGTTGTTGTTGTCCCGCAACGGGTTGATCTGCACGTCGGACGTGCGGAAGCCCACCGGCCCGCCGGTCGTGGTGTCGAACCCGGACAACGGGACGTCCGCCCGCACGGGGCTGAACGATCCCGCGGGTACCTGCTGGGCCACGGGCATGTGCGCGGCACGGGTGGTGTGGAAGGTGACGCCAGCACCAGAAGCACTGTGCTGGAACGCACTGCTGCCGGCACCAGAAGGCGCGCCGGGCGTGTAGGTGTGGCGACCGTCCGCGTCGACGTGGTGCGTGATGTGCACCGGTTTGCGTCCGGCCTTGCCCGTGAACGGCGCGTGCGTAGTGGTCGAGCCGTCCGGCTGGTGGATCACGATGTCGTTCTTCAGATCGGTCGCGATCAGCCGGGCTACCAGGTCGTCGGCGTGGCCCGCACGAGCGTTCTCGGCCGGGTCCGCGTCGTCGACCCGCGTGTGGTGCTGGATCAACGCGTTCACCAGGTGCCCGTGGTGTTCGTACGGGTGGTTCTGCACGAACGACGCGATCGCGGCCGCGGTCTTCGGCGGAGCTCCGGCGGCCGTCTCGATCACGCTCTTCCGCAGCCGGTCGGCGTGGGCGGGGTCGACCGCGCGGTAGAGGCTGCCGGGCGGCGCGGACGGCGCGGCCGGCAGGTGCTCATGCCTGATCAAGCCCAGTGCCCTGGCCATCGCCGTGCTCGTGTCCGAAGTGGCCAGGACGTGTGCGGCGACGGTCTTGTGCTCGCCCTGCACACCCGCGCTGACACCGGAGAACTCACCCTGCAACGGCGCGGAGATCGCCCGGTTCAGCGTGTTGTGGTCCCCACCGCCGAGATGAAGCACGTCCGAGGCCGGCACGGTCCACGCCGCGGCTATCTGCTGCGGCTCCCGGGCCTCGTGCTCCTTCTTCGAGAAGTCCTTGCGGTAGTCGGCCAGCTTGATGCCCTTCTTGGCCGCTCGGTCGGCCTGTGGGTTGTCCCCGCCGAAGAACCGGTTCACCACCGTCGTGAGGTCGAGGTGCGACTGCGGCAGCTTGCCGTCCTTCACCCACCCGAATGCCAGCCGCGACAGGTCGGTCTCGATCGCACCGCCGAGGAAGTCGGTCGTGAAAGCCGGGCCGCGCAACGGATGCCGGTTGTTCTGCGCCTCCACCCGCGCCCGCTCGACCACGGCATCGGGCTCCTCGCCGGGTCGCCCGAGCTTCTCGCCGTAGTGCTGGGTGAGCTCCTCGGCGTAGAGGGTGTTCATCGTCCGGCCCAGGTTGGTGTACTCGGCGGCGCCCTGTCCAAAACGGACAGTCGGGTCGGCCATGATCGCGACGGCGTCGACGAACAGGTTCGGTTCCGGCGTGTACGGCAGCAACTCGTGCGCACCCACTTGGCGGTCACGCGCCCGCATGTCCTCGTCGATCAGCCGTGCGAACTCCTCGGCGAACCCGGGATCCTCGACCTTGCCCCGCGCCTTCCGCACCGCCTCCTTTTCCTTGGCCGTCGCGTCCTGGCCGAGCTTCTGCTCCCAGCTGTCGATCTTCGCGGCGGTGTCGCGCACCAACGCCGCCCCGTCACCGACCCGGTAGCCACCGCTGATCATCAACGGCCGGCCGGCCCTGACGCCCTCGTCGGGCCCGCCCATCCGCAGCAGGTCGTTGACGTGTGTGAACACGTGTTCGCCGGTCCGGAGCGCACGCGACCCGGCGTCGAAGTCCTGCACCGCCAGGTACGGGTGCGTGCCCTGGCCGACCATGGCACCGACGGCCCAGCGGCCGGCCGGGCTGTCGATCGTCCGGTTCCGCATGTCGCCGTACGGGAAGCTCTTGGCGTCCCACACCAGCGGCACCAACGCGATCGGCTCGGCGCGGTCCCGCACGATCGGCGCCGCTTCCGCCAGCGCCTGGTGGAGCGCGGCTTCGTTGCCGGCCTTGGCGTTGACACCGAAGACGAACGCCACCTTGCCGTCGGCGTCCCTCGCGCCGTCCATCATGCCGTCCAGCACCGCCGGCAGGTCCTCGAGACCGCCGAATCCGACGATTGCCGTGACCACGAACGAGATCGGCTTGTTCTCCCGCACGCCCGCCTCGATCAGGTCGAGGTACTCCGCCTTGCCCGGCAGCCGCACCGGTCCGTGCGCCAGCCCGTCGAACGCCGCGTTGTGGACGACGTTCGCGGCGTCCAAAGAGGACAGTTCCACGCGCGGGCCCTGCAACACGACGTCCTCGTACCGCGTCCGCTTCGCGGGCTGCTCGTCGTCCGAGGAGGACCACTCGTCGCCGCTGTCGCTCGAGTCGTCGTCACGCGGGCGCTTGCCCAGCGTCTCCTGCTGGTGGGATGGACCGGCGCCGTCGTCACCGCGTGGCTCGTTGAAGAACTCGCCTTCCGCCCGGCGGGAAGCGGCGTCCTCGGACTCGGGCAGGGTGCGCCAGTCGCCGCCTTCGTGCAGGACGGTGCCGCTCTCTCCGCCTGAGGTGCGCAGCTCCAGGTCCGCGGTCGGGGCGTGCACAGGTCCGTCGAAGCCGAACTCGTCGGCGAGCGTCCGCCGGAACGACTCGGCCGTCGCACCGGTACCCGTCGTGGACGCGAGCAGCGTCACCGAGTCGCCGTTTCCGTCGCGTACGGCGCGCTGGAACGCCTCCGAGTTCGCGACCACCCGCGCGAAGTCGTCGGCGTTCACGTACCGGTGTGCGCCGTCGGCCGTCACGAGGAAGCCGTCGTCGCCGCTGACCGCGTCGACGAAGAACGTCCGGCTCGTCCACGGCGCGGGTCTGGTCGACACGTCGCCGATCTGCCGTGCGCCGTCGAGGCCGGTGTCGTCGCCGGGCACCCTTTCGCTGACGTCCCTGCCCGGCCCGGCGACCCAGTCCTGGGCCGCGCGCGGGTCGGGGTGGAACGACATGCCGACGACCCGGCCGTCCACCTCGAGCGGCGTCGCGTCGACCGTGTTGGGCGAGAACCAGCCGTGGGTCTCGGTGACCGGGTCCCAGCCCCGCATCGGCTCCAGCGGACCGTCCGGGAACGACCGCCACGCGCCGCCCTCGATCGCTGCGGTGACCGGCTGCAGGTGGCCGTGCGTCTCCGCCAGTGCGGCCTGGAAGTCGTGTGCGAGGCCGGCTCCGGTGCCGGATGCGACCAGGGTGAACCCGGTGACGCCCGCCGCCCGTGCGGGATCGGCCAGCACGTCGTTGAACGGCCGCGTGGCGGCCACGAGGTGCGCGAACTCCTCGCCGCCGAGCCGCAGGTGCGTCCCGTCCTGCAGCTGCACCCGCACCGCGTCCGGCGTCCCGTCCGCGGCGATGACGAACGAGTCTTCCCGCTGTTCGATGACCGGATGCGCGGACTCGTCGTGGAACGACACCCCGACCTGCCGGCCGTCCTGGTGCAGCGGCGCGGACCGCACGTCGTCCGCGTGCACCAGCCGCCTGTGTCCGGCGTCGTCGATGCCGGACACCATCGGCCCGTCGGGACTGTGCATGCTCCAGCCGCCGTCTTGCTTCGGCTCGAACACCGGTGTCCCGAACTCCCGGTGCACGGTGGCCGCGAAGTCAGCCGCGGGATTCGCCGTGACCAGCGCCTCCGGTCGCTCCTGCGCGACCGCGTCGCGGAACACCTGCGAACTCGCCGCGATCCGACCGAACGTGCTGCCGTCGACCGCGAGCGGCCCGTCCGGCGTGTGCACCACGAACCGGCCGTCGCCCGTCGGGTCCGCGTCGACGAAGAGCGTGCGGTCCGAACCGGGCGCTCTGTCCGGGATGTGCGCCTCGTCCGGCCGGAACGACACACCGATCGTGCGCCCGTCCCGCACGACCGGGGTGGCCTCGACCGAATCGGCGTCGAACGCACGGCGCCGTCCCTGCACATCCGTGCCCAACACCTGCGCGGGCCCGGACGACAACACCCGCCACTGCCCGCCGTCGGTGATGTAGGTGCCCCACGTGCCGGAGTTCGGGTCGGACGTCGAGCCCATGGGCTTGGTCGCCGCAACCACGGGCTGCCGCCGCCCGAACTGTCCCAGCGCCTGCTGAAGGTCGTGCGCGGCACCGCCGGGCGCGTCGATCTGCCCGACGTTGCACACCAGCAGGGTCAGCGCCTCGGGCCTGGCGCTGTCGAACGCCTTGCGGAACGGACGGAGATCGTTGAGCAGATGCCCGAAGTCCGTGCCGGAAACGTGCACCCACCGGCCGTCCTTGAGGTCGACACCGAAGGCGTTCGGGTACCCGTGCGTGCTGACGTAGAAGCTGCGCTCAGGCCACGGCGTGCGAACCGAGCGCGCCTGCCCCGCGGCGGCCGCACGCGAACTCTCCTCCGCGGTGCGCACCCCCTCGGGCAACAGAATCGTGCGCTCGCGGTGGGTCATCGTGCCGAGGTGGCCGTCGCCCTCGTTGCGGAGATCCTCGGAGAACGAGAGACCCACCGTGCCGCCGTCCCTGCCCTCGATCCGGCGGAACCGCACGTCTGCGCTCGTGAAGCTGATGTGCCGGCCAGTCGCCTGGTCGACGCCGGACAGCGTCACGCCCTCCACAGTCCGGCTGCGGTCGAAGCCGAGGAGGCTGCGCACCTGCCGCAGGAACGGGCGCTTCGGAGTCCTTTCCGGACGGTGCGGGGTGGTGCTGCTTTCGGCGGCTGCGGGGCGTGCGGCTGGTTCCGGCGTGCTTGATGGGCCCGGCTGGTTCGCCGACTCCGGCCGGCTCGCCGAATCGGGTTGGTTGGACGACTCGGGTTGGTTCGCCGACTCGGGCTGGTTGGACGACTCGGGCTGGTTGGACGACTCCTGCTGACCCGGCGTCTCCTGCTCGTCGGACGGTTCCCGCCGGCTGGGCGACTCCAGCGCATCCGCCGACTCCCGCTGGCTGGACGTTCGCTCGGTTTCCCGCTCCTGGAGCAGGAAATCGGCGAGCGTGGTGCCCCGGCGCGGCGCCTCACGGCCGGTCTCATCGGCCGACCGGGCGGACTCCGATGAGGTCGCCGACTCGTCGACCCGGCCCGGCACGTCCGCGAGCTCGGACTCCCGCGACGACGTCGAGTCCACCCGCGACGGTTCCGCCTCGGCACCACGACCGCTGTCAGCGACGGCCTGCGTGTCGCTCGCGCTCTCGCGTGCCGGCGACCGATCCCGACCACCAACGCCCGACTCGGACTCGACATCGCTCACCCGCGACGGCGACCCACCCTCACGCACCGGCGACGCATCACCACTGCCACGCCCGGACTCCACATCGCCCTCGCGTGCCGGCGACCGATCCCCACCACCAACACCCGACTCGGACTCGACATCGCTTGCCCGCGACGCCGACCCACTTTCGCTCTCACGCACCGGCGACCGCGTCCCATCACCATCCGACACGGTCCGCAGTCCGGCCGGCGCGGCAACCGCACGACCTTCCACGGCGGCGTCGTGTTCCCGCTCGGAACCGGCAGCGTCGAGCTCGTCCTCCTCCGGGATCGTCTCCAGCGGCTGACGCTCGTGCCCGTCGCGCATCCAGGCGGGTTCGTCCGCACGCGACGCGCCCGTCCCCTCCGCGGGGTCCTCCGCACGCGACGAGCCCGCCCCCTCCACGGCATCCCCAGCACGCGACGAGCCCGCCCCCTCCACGGCGTCCCCAGCACGCGATGAGCCCGCCCCCTCCGCAGGATCCAGCGCCGCCGCAGCCGGATCGTCGAGCCCAAGGCGCCGCAACCCCTCCCGGTTCGTCTCGATCAGCACCGGCCGGTCCGCCTCGGTCCGGATCGGCGCGCTCCACTCCCCCGGTGCGCGCGAGCTGCGGTAGCCGGGCGTGATCTCCCACGTGGGGGTCAGCCGCACCAGGTACCGGCGGTTCTCCGCACCGTCCTGAGTGGACGGGTCGTCCTTCTCCTTCGTCGTCGAGGACTCGCCCGCGACGGACCTCTCCCACTCCCGCTTCAACCCGACGTCGTGCACCGTCTCGCTGGGACGCTGGACGGTTCCCCTCAGCTGCGGTTCGTTGGCGGTGGACGACGAGGAGCCCTTGAGCTCGACCTTGGCCGAACGCGTGTACGCGGCCGTGCCCTTGTCGGTCACGGTCGGGGTGGCCGGCTTCTCCAGCACCTCGACCAGCTCGCGCTTGACGGTGTCCAGCGAGATCCGCACGTTCTTGACGCCGCCGCTGGACAACGGCACCTCGTGGCCGCCGGCGGACAGCAGTCCGCCGAGGTGCGCGCGCAGCATCGGCGAGGTCGTCGCCGCCTGCAGTTCGTGGATCGCGCGCGGCGACATCATCGGCCTGCCGTTGCCGCCGCCCGCCAGCGAGCGGATCGCGTCGTTGAGCTTCGGGGCGTCGAACGGGCGGACCACGGCGTCGTCGGACAGGCCGCGCTCGCGCCCTTCCTGGCCCTGCCAGTCCCGCAGCGAACCCTCGGCCTCGGACAGCGGCGGGCGCGGATCCCGACCAACCAATGAAACAGCTTCATCGACCGGCACAGACGACCGGACAGCGCCGCTCAGCTCGAACGTGCCCTCGAAGTGGTCGGCCATCCGGCGCGCGCCGGGCAGCAGTGATCGGTAGGCGCCCGAGCGCGCGTAGGAGTAGACCTCCATCTTGACCTTGAGGTCGTGCAGGAACTCGACGCTGTCGGCCTCGTTCGTGAACGTGACCTTCTCGCCGTGCTCCTGACCGATCTCGATCTCGCCCTTGCGGGTGTGCGCGAGCGCGCCGCCCTGCGTCAGGCCCCAGCCGAAGCCGCCCGGCCTGGCGCGACCGGCGGTGAAGCCGAGCCCGCCTTCCACGACCCAGCCGCGGTTGGTCTTCTTGCCGGACGAGTCCGTCGTCTTCAGCTCGACGTCGACCTTCTCGCCGGTGACGGTCCGGTGGTAGTGGCCGTCGCCCAGCTCGGCCGTCAGCACCACCAGCTGCTCGATCTTGCCGAGGGCGCGACGGCCCGGCAGGAAGATCGGCAGGCCGTTGCCGAGCATCTCCCGCAACGCCGCGTTGAAGTCCGCACCGACGAGCCGCGGGCCGAGCACGTCGGACACCAGCCGGTCGTTGACGGGCTCGAACTCGACCTGCCGCCTGCTCGGCCCGCCGACCAGCTGCCGCGCCAGGTCGACGAGCCCGGCCGGGCGCAGCGCCTCCGGCTGGTTCGTCCAGTCCGCCAGCCGTGACGCGATCTGGGCGAGCAGCTCCTTGCCCGACTCCGGCCGGTACACCTCGACGCGGCCGGTTCCCCTGCCCACGTCGGCCGGCGGGCGCAGGTCGTCGCGCTCCGGCTGCTCGTCGCGGGGCGCCGACTCCTCACCGGCGTCCCGTGCCGGTTCACCCGCGGTGCTGTCGGCCGCGTTCTCCCGGTGGTACAGGTCCGCCTCGGCCGGGTCGAGCTTGGCGAGGTCACCCTCGAGCAGCTCGCCGACGCGGTGGATCTCACTCGCGGGCACCCACACCGTGGCGGCGTCCGGCACGTGCACCCACTTCGTCTCCTCACGGACGGGCACCGGCCACTGGTGACCGAAGCCGGCGATGTCGTGCCACGTGTGCTGCGACCTGGTGTGCACCTTGTGCGTCGCGTCGAAGCTGACCAGGTAGCCGCGTTCGGACCGGGTCGCGGTCGCGGTCGACCGGACGGTGTCGCCCTGCGTGCCCTCCTTGCCCCAGAGATATCCGCCGCTCGCGTTGGCGACGACGGTGGGCGTCGCCTTGTCCGCGCCCACCGGGAACGAGTTGCCGAAGTCGACCCTCGCCTTGACGCCGTGGCTGTCCGTCTCCTTCCGCGTGACCCCGCTCCCGGTGACGTCGCCGGCCGAGAACTTGTGCGCGGCGTCGACGGCGACGATCCTCGGGTTCGCCAGCTCCGTCGCGAGTTCGACCCGCGCGGTCCGTTCCCGGTTCGCCACCGCGCCGGGCCGGTTGTGGCTCTTGAGCACGACGAAGTCCTCGCCCCGCGCCGCGCGTTCGAACCGCGCCGCGCGCGACGACGTGCTCGTGAACGCCTCCAGCGCGTTTCGAGCCGCGTTGCGCTCGTCGAGCTTGCCCTCCTGGCGACTCGCCGGCCCGAGACCCTTGTGCTCGTCGAAGCGGGCGGGGTGACTGCCGGACAACGGCGCCGTGACGTAGGTGAGCCAGCTCGCCTCCTTCGGGGCGTCGATCATCGACGCGACCGTGCCGAGCATCTCCGGCACCGGCTTGAGGGAGTCGAGCTCGACCCGCGGCGGCAGGTAGGCGCGCCGCTGATCTTGCAACTGCTGCGGTTCCCCGTCGTGCCAGTCGGGCGTGGTGTCGCCGGCCGGGGTGGCGCCGGCCGAGTCGTCCAGCGGCACCGGACGTTCGCTCGCGACCACCTCGATCTCGCTGCGGAACCGGTGAGCGGCCTCGGCGTGCATCGGCTCGCCGGGCTCGGCCCACCGCCCGCCGAAGCGGATCTCGAACTCGGCCGGGAACCGGACGCGGTGCAGCGGACGTTCGCTCGCCGTGCCCTGTTCGTGTCCGAGCTCGTGCTTGATCTGCTTGGCGTCCTTGAACGTTCCCTCGTAGCCGATGGTCACCGCGCCCGTGCGGGTGTACTCGTTCTTCTTCGCCAGCGTGCCGGACCCCGCGACACTCGCGGACACCTCGGTGCTCTTGCCGACCTCGATGCTGTCGCTGTGCTCGCCCCGGACCTTGCCCGTGCCGGTCTCGCTCTCCACCACGCCGGCGTACTTGGGCTGCGAAAGGTCCGGCCGGGCGCGCACGAACACGTCAGGTGCCGACCCGTGGATGGCCTTCAGCGGGAACCGCACCCCGTCGCCACCGCGCACGAGGTCGTGCGCGTGGTCCTCCAGGAACCGCCGGAAGCTCTGCTCGACCTCGGCCAGCTGCCCGGTCCGCACCAGACCGTCGGCCTCGAGCCGGTGGATCACCGCGCCGGTCAGGTGGGAGATGGTCTCCTCGGGAAGCCGGTGGTCGGCGTCCACCCGGTCCAGCACCCGCGAGGTGTCCACGCCGGGCGGCACGGCCGGTGACTCGTCCGCGGGGCGGGCGGCCGTGGTCTCACTGCCAGTGGCGGCGGCGTCGTGCGGTTTGCTCCACACCGTCGCCTTGCCGTCCACCTTGAGCACGGTGTCGGGCTCGTAGTGGCGCACCTTCGCGGGATCGACCGGTTTGGCCTTCCTGCCGTCGGAGTTCTCCGGCCGCGACATGTCGTGGTCGTCCGCGACGGAAGGCCTGCCCTCACCGCGTTCGCTGGTGGGTGTCTCCGCGCGGTGCTGACCGTCGCCGACGCGCACGACGAACTCGAACCGGACGTCCTGCCTGGTCACCGGGCCGGTGTAGGTGGAGGAGAACTCTTCGTGGACCGTTTGCGTGACGCGTGACTCGGTCGCGGTGCTGCGGTAGAAGCCCAGCGTGGGGCCGATGCCGCCGCCGGGGTTGACGCTCTTCTGGAAGGTGCCGATCTGCAGGCCGATGGCGCCACCGCGGCGGCGCGTCACCGTCTCACCGGAGCTGGTCTCGGCGTCGGCCTCGCGAGAGCGCGTGATGGTGCCGTCTGCCTGGCTGCCCGGATGCGTGGTCTTCGGCTCGGTGACCGAAACGATGATCTCCGTGCGTCCTTTGCGGCCGGGCAGGTTGAACGACGCGCGCTGCGGCTTGCCGCTGAGCAGTTCCGGTGCCGTCGCGGGAAGGGTGTGCAGCCAGTCCCGCAGCCCGCGCGCGCCCCTGGAGCTCGGAGGGAAGCCGCCCAGTTGCTTCTCCACCGCGTGGTAGATGTCGCCCAAACCGGCGAAGTCCGCGTGGACGACGTCCTGCGGGCGCTCCAGCCGTGTCGCGGCGGCGGCCTCGGGGGTCGCCGACCGAGTGGACTCCGGCCACACCAGCGTCACCGGCACCGACACGTTGTCGGTCTTCTTGACCGGCTGCAACGGCAGGAAGCTCGGCGTGCGCGGCTTGCGCGCGGTGATCGTGAACTGCACGTCGTGCTGCGCCTTCTCACCGGGCACAGCGCTCTGCTCGACCTTCGTCTCGCCCTTAGTGGTGCTCGTGAGCGTGATGTCGGAGCCGCGCGCGTTGAAGATCCCGCCGAACTTGAAGGTGAGCGCGGCGATCTTGAACGGGATCCGGAAGGTGCGCTCGCCAGTGGTGACCAGCGCCCGCGCGTTCGACAGGGTCGTCTTCTGCGGGTCGCGGCTGTGCGAACTGGAGAAGTCCGCCGTGGTGCGCGTCGGGCTGCTGGGCGGCGTACCGAGCGAGGTGACGTCGAGGCGGATCTGCGGAGCGCTGCGCCGCCGCGAGCCGAGGTCGACGATGAGCCCGCCGTCGACCGCGCGGTGGAAGTGCTTCTTCAGGTTGTCGTCGGAGAACTGCTGCTCGATGAGCGCCTTCAGAACCCGGTCGCTCCGGCTGTCCTTGAGGTTGAGCAGCCCGACGATCGCCTCCCGCACCGCCTTGCCGTCGATGTTCCCGTCCACCTTGGGCCGCTCGACCTTCGCCCGTTCGACGCGGTCCGCGGGCGTCGCGGGACCAGCCGGCGGGTTCGGCGGCTGCTGCTCGGGGGTCTGCGGCGTCGTGTCGGGCTGACGCTCCGGCGTGATCTCGCTGGCCTGCGCCGGTTGGCCGGGCTCCTCGGCGCGGCGGGCGCTCGGCGGGTTCACGGCGTCCAGCGGGCCGGGCACCAAAGAGGCGTGCTCAGGCGACGACGCTGGCCTGGCGCTCTGTGAGGCGGACGGGGTGGTCTGCGCAGTGGTTGTGGTGGTGGACGGAGTGGTCTGCGAGGTGGCCGTCCGACCTCGCTCGGACTGCTCCACAGGACGCGTTTCCGTGTCCGGCCTGCCCTGCGACGACGTCGCCACCTGCTCGGCACCGCTGCTCGTGGCAGCACGGCCGCCAGTGGTGACCGGGCGCTGCTGCACGTTCTGGCCCGCAGTGGAACGCTCCGGCCCGGACGACGTCGTGGGCCGCTGCTCGTCCACCCCCACGCGGTCGCCGCGGCTCGGCGACGCGGGCCGGTCCGCCGAGGTGGCCGGCCGGTCGGCCGCCTTCGGCCCATCCGTCGCGGCGGTGGACCGATCCGCCGCCTTCGGCGAGTCCGCCGACACGAGCGGACCGTCCACAGCCCTCGGCGCATCCGCGGCGGCCGGACGATCCACAACCTCCGGCGCATCCGCCGACCCAGCCCGACGCTCCGCAACCACCGGCACATCGCTGGCGGCAGTGGAACGATCCGTCGCCACCGGCACATCCGCCGAGGCGACAGACCGATCCACAACCCCTGGCGCATCCGTAGCAGCAGCGGAACGATCCACAACCTCCGGCACGTCCGCCGACCCAACCCGACGCTCCGCAACCACCGGCACATCGCTGGCAGCGGTGGAACGATCCGTCGCCACCGGCACATCCGCCGAGGCAGCAGACCGATCCACAACCCCTGGCGCATCCGTAGCAGCAGCGGAACGATCCACAACCTCCGGCACGTCCGCCGACCCAACCCGACGCTCCGCAACCACCGGCACATCGCTGGCGGCAGTGGAACGGTCCGCAGTCCTCGGCGCATCCGTCGAGGCAGCCGGACGATCCACAACCTCCGGCACATCCGTCGAGGCGGTGGAACGGTCCGCAACGTCCGGCGCATCCGCCGACGCGAGCGGACCATCCGCGGCTGGCGGCACAGCCGAACGATCCGCATCCCGCGACGCCGCCACACCATCCGCAGCCGACTCCTCACCCGTCGACGCGCCCGTGCGACCCTCGACCTCCTTCGACTGATCCGTCGAGGTGGCTCGGCGATCCACGGCATCCATCGACTGATCGCCGGCCGCCGTCCGGTCACCCCGCGCGGGCGCCATCTGCTCACCGACCTCGCGCGCCACCGACGACGGTCGGCCGCCGGCTTCGTCCGAGGCAGTCGCGCCGTCGCGAGACTGGGCCGGGGCAGTACCCACCTCGCCGGAACGCGTGGCCGACGAATCCGCTCCGGCCGAAGTGCCGTCGTCGGAGTGCTCCTGCGAGCGCCGCGAATCCACAGCGCCGTCAGGCTCGACCGTGCGAGCAGACCCGTCGCCGGCGGACCGGACGTCCTCCACCGGCGCATCGCCCGTCGTGGTCTCAGCCGACCTGCTCGGCGCCGCGCCGTCACCAGCCGTGGTGTCCCCTGCCCGAGGCGCATCGACCTGGCTCCGCCCGTCCAGCGCCGTCTTGACTTCCAGCGGAGTCCGGACGTCGTGTGGCTTGGACGCCTGCTCCTCCCCGACCGCCGATTCCCGCGCCCCGCCACCGGTCCGAGCCTGTTCGGTCGTGCGGTCCGCCGCGGTGTCGCCCGCGCCTGTGCGGCGGGGACTCGTCGACTCGGCGTTCCGATCGGAAGGCGGAGGCGTGTCCCCTCGGTCCGACGAGCCACGCGTCGGCTGCTCAACGGGCTTGTCCGCCGTCGGCGTGGCGTGCGAACTCCGCGACTCAGCCGTCCCCCCAACCGACTCACGGGCAGAAGTACCAGCCGACGCGCGTCCCTCGCTGGGCGACACGGGCTCGCCCGCGCCACGACCCGGCCTCGCGCCGGCGTCCACGGCTTGACCACGGGACTCCCCAGGCACAGCCTCACGCCCGGACTGCCCTTGCGATCCAGTGAGGTCGCTCCGCCCCGCAGGCGAGGAGGGGGTCGTCCGCACCTCAGGCGTCGAGCTCGTGGACGGACGCTCTGGCGACGCCCCAGACGAACGCTCAACCGACGAACCCTGCCCAGCACCACGCTCAACCGACGACACGCCCGACGGACGATCACCCGAAGCAACAGCAGGCCGCTCACCAGGCGACGCCCCGTGCCGCTGCTCCACCGACGACGGCCTCTCCGGCGACGTCACAGACGAACGCTCGACGGGAGACGCACTCATGACAGGACGCTCACCAGACGAAACCGGCCCAGCACCACGGTCAACCGACGACGTGCCCGATGGACGATCACCCGACGAAGCAGGAGCAGACCGCTCACCATGCAACGGCCCAAACCGTTGCTCCGACGAGGTACCAGCAGCCTGGCCGGACGAGCGCCCAGTCGACGACGCGGCAGACGACTGCTCACCCGACGTCACCCCATGCCGCTGCTCCGACGGCGCCAGTGACGGCGAGGGTGCCACCGACGACGGCCTCTCCGGCGACGTCACAGACGAACGCTCGACGGGAGACGCACTCATGACAGGACGCTCACCGGACGACGCCC
>NZ_QFWW01000020.1:185742-249479 GCF_003265345.1 Lentzea terrae
CAGACGAACGCTCAACCGACGAACCCTGCCCAGCACCACGCTCAACCGACGACACGCTCGACGGACGATCACCCGAAGCAGCAGCAGGCCGCTCACCAGGCGACGCGGCCGACCGCTGATCCGACGGCGACGTACCGACAGCCTGGCCGGACGAACGCCCACTCGACGACGCGGCAGACGACTGCTCACCCGACGTCACCCCATGCCGCTGCTCCGACGGCGCCAGTGACGGCGAGGGCACCGCCGACGACGGCCTCTCCGACGACGTCGCAGACGAACGCTCCACAGGAGACGCACTCGTGACAGGACGCTCACCGGACGACGCCCCAGACGAACGCTCACCCGACGAAGCCTGCCCAGCACCACGCTCAACCGACGACGTGCCCGACGGACGATCACCGGAAGCAGGAGCAGGCCGCTCACCAGGCGACGCCCCATGTCGCTGATCCACCGACGACGGCGTACCGGCAGCCTCGCTGGACGAACGTCCACCCGGCGACGCCGCAGACGACTGCTCACCCGACGTCACCCCAGACCGCTGCTCCGACACCGGTGGCGCCACAGACGAACGCTCCACGGGGGACGCACTGGTGACAGGACGCTCGCCGGCCGACGCACCAGACGGCCGCTCAACCGACGAAGCCTGCCCAGCACCACGCTCAACCGACGACGTACCCGACGGACGATCAGCAGCAGACCGCTGATCCACCTGCGACGGGCCAACGGCGTGGCTGGACGGACGTTCGACCGGCGAAGACTGCTCACCCGACGCCGTACCGGGCCGCTGCTCCGATGACGTGCTGGCAGACGGACGATCCGACGAAGAAGCCGCGGTCGGCTGCTCGGCCGGCGACGGGCTGGAGGAACGTCCGGTCGGCGACGCGGCAGGATGTTCAGCTGATGACGCCGCCGACCGCTGTTCCGACGGCGCACCTGCTGCCGCCCCATCGCCCTGCGACTTCGTAGCCGGACGCTCTGCCTGTCCGGCGGACGGAGCTTCACTCGGCGACGGCGAGCCGGCTGAGTGCGTAGCCGACGAAGTATTCGACGTGCGCCCACTCTGCGACGCCGCGGATGACTGCTCGCCCGACGTTGTCGCAGGCCGCTGCTCCGACGACGTACCACCAGCCGAACGACCCGACGACGAAACCTCGGACCCACGCTCAAACACCGACGAGCCGACAGAACGTTCAGCCGACGACGGCGTAGCTGCACGCTCGGCCGACGACGTGCTCGACGCACGCCCACTCTGCGACGCCGCAGACGACCGCTCGCCCGACGTTGTCGCAGGCCGCTGCTCCGACGACGTACCACCAGCCGAACGACCCGACGACGAAACCTCGGACCCACGCTCAAACACCGACGAGCCGACAGAACGTTCAGCCGACGACGACCGCTGCCCCGACGGCGACGCAGATGTGGCTGCACGCTCGGCCGACGAGGTGTTCGACGCGCGTCCGTTTGGCGATGCGGCGGACGACTGCTCGCCTGATGTTGTCGCAGGGCGCTGTTCCGGCGAGCTGGCCGTGGACGACCGGCCGTCCAGGGAGGTACTCGTCGTCGGGCGTCCCGACGACGGCTGGGTGGCGGACCTTTCGTTCCCGGATGTCGACTGTCCGTTCGACGAGCGAGTGTTCGGCTCGGCCGTGGTGGGCACTGCAGCTTTGCTGCCGCCGGTGAAGCCTGAGCCCAGTTCCCGGCCACGGCTGTCGGTCACCGGCGTGGTGGTCACCGGTGCGGTGGTTTGCGGCGAATTCGCCGTCCGCGTCGTCGAGTCCGGCGTAGCGGAGGTCCGTGTTGCGGAGGTCGGGGTCGCAGAGGTCGAACTGGTCGTGTTGCCAGTCGCAGTACTGGTGCCAGACGACGTTGAGGTGCTCGACGAGGACGCAGTACCAGACGAGGTCGTGGCCGGCGGCACCGTCGTGGTGCTGGGCGTGGTGTCTGATGTGGGCAGCGGGGTCGCGGTGTCGAGGCCGGCGGGCGACGGCACCGGGACCGAGTTGAGCGGGCGCACGGTCAACGGATCGATGTTGCGGATGTTCACCTTCGGGCGGCCGCCACCGCCTGGCTCGAAGGCGCCGAACATGCCGTCGGTGAGGTTGCCGCCGGAACTGCCCGTTGCGACGTTGGTGAGCGGGTTGCTCGCTACTGCGGCGGCGATCTGGAAGCCGGTGTTCGTCAGCGTCCCGATCACGGCCTTCAGGCCGCGTGACGAGTGGGAGAAGGCCGAGCCGGCTGCCTTGCCCAGCACGCCGGCGAAGCCCTCGCCCAGGCCGCTCAGCGCTCCTCCGATGGCGCCACCGATCGCGGAGCCCTTGAGAGATTCCTTGTCGAAGCCTTCGCGCTTTCCGGCGGCGATCTGGCCGCCCTGGATGCCCGCGTCCAGGCCGACCATGAACGCCGTGCCCATGGCCGTGTTGGTCACGACCTTGATGGCGATCTGCTTCAGGATCTGAGCGAAGCCGGCCTGCATCAGCCTCTGCACCAGGGCACGCAGGGCGAAGCCGATGCCGACGCGCGCGGCGGCGATGACCCCCGGCGCGAAGATCGATCCGAAGAGGGACGCGAACAGGGACGCCAGCGTTGCGGCCAGGATCGCCAGCATCCCGATGATCATGGCCTTGGTCTTCTGGATGTCGGCGCCGCCGTTCTGCAGCGCCTTCGCCAGTTGCTCCGCGCCGTCCTTCATCTCGCCCGCGGACTTGCCGAGGACATCTCTCAGATGCTTCTGCAGCGCCGTCCCGGTGTCTCCCTCGATGGCGCGCCCGAAAGCACTCGCCTCCGCGTCCAGATCGGAGGCGAGCTGGTCCAGTTCGTCGGCGAAGGTCCGCCACGACCTCGCCAGGTCCCACATCTCGCCTTCGTCGCCCTCCGGCCAGGGCATGCCGACGGTGAGCTTCAGCAGTGTTTGAAGCTCAGGTGGCAGATGCGTCGTCATGTGGGGACCTACCTGACAGGAAGTCGCTGCGGCTACAGGTGATGCGTTGTCTCAGCGGGAACTGAGGCGGACCTCGCGAACCTCGCTGACATCGACCACGTCCGCGGAAGACACCTCGGTGAGCCGGCTCTCGCGGACCTCTGCCACGGTCAGGTTGCCGGCGTTGATCTCGTCGGTCTTCTCGAAGGCGTCGACGGCCTGCTCGACCTGCGTCGCGGTGCTGGTGACTCCTTCCTTCATCTGCCCGGCGTTGTCGAGCATCTGCTTCTCTCCGGGCTCGTAGCTCTTGCCGAACGCCTGACCGAACTCGTCGTTGCCCCAGCAGCCTTCGTGCTGCGCGGCGTCCGACTTGATTTTGTCCACAGCGGACTGGAACCGCGACGCGATTCCCTTCAGGCGTGCGATCTCGGCGCGCGCCAGGTCCGGGTCGATCCTCGTCTTGTCAGCCATTCTGGCCACCTCCCTGCGTGTCCTTCTGGGAACGGCCGAGGATGCCGTCAGCGGCCTCGTCGCCCAGGAACGGCGACACGAGCTTCTGGAAGATGTCCTCGGCGTCCATCTTTCCGGTGGCCAGGTCGGCGAAGCTGATGCCGGGCAGGAAGTCCTCGCCCATCGCGTCGGCCACTTTCTGCAGGCACTGGGCACGGCCCGCGCGGAGCGTCTCCATGAGCACGTGGCTCAGCTCCGCGGGCGCCATGGTCCGGTATTTCGTGCCGTGGAACGTGATCGCGGTGACCTCGCCCCGACCGTCGAAGTCCATCGACACCGAACGGTCCTTGGACCGCACCGTCGTCGACTCCTGGTCGATCATGTTCGTCACTTCGGTGAGCTTTTGGTGTTCGCGGTCGAGAGAGGCCAACGCCGCCTCTTGGGCTTCCTCCACCGTCCTGAACTCGGCGCTCCAGTCCTTCATCGCGCATCCTCTCCTTGCCCGGTGGCGTTCCTGTCTCCGGTGAAGCCCAGCCTGTGATCGCACGCGTGATCGCTGCCCGGCTGGCCGGCAGGCGTGTGAGTGGCGGTCCAGTCGCCGCTGTCGCCCCGCAACCACACCTCCGCGCCGCGTCCCAGCGGGGCACCGGGCACGCCAGGGGGAACGGCCGCCCCCAGGCCTGGGCGCATCATGTTCGCCGCGGATGCCGTGTCCGGCGCGAAGTTCGTGTGTGCCGGAGACGCCGGGAGACCCGGCGTGGCGGCGGGAGGAACGGGGTGCGCCGTGGGCGTGGCGGGCGCCGACGCAAGCACGGAGGTGGTCGTCAACGGAAGCTGCTGCGGCCTGGCGGTGGAGGTGTCGGCCGCGACCGCCGGAGCGGAAGCCGCTGACACCGAAGCCGAAGGTGCCGAAGCCGAACCTGTCGCAGCTGAAGCCGCCGGAGCCGACACCGTTGCAGGCGGCGCCGCTGCGGGCGCCGAAGCCGCGGCAGGGGCCGACTCCAGCTTCACCGGAGCTGCTTTGTCCACATTGGACAGGATGTCCGAGCGGTCCGGTTTCGCCGCAACCTCGGCAGTGTCGCCGTGGCCCCGATCTCGTTGCTGCGCAGTGCCTTCCGCGGCAGCCGAGCCAGGCGCTCGCGACAACACCGCCAGAACGGCCGCGTCGTCCTGGTCGGCAAGCCGCGCGAAGCCGTTGAACGACGGGACCTTCTGGGCGGGCGGCTTGGCCGGCGCCGACCGGGTCGCGAGCTGCGCGAAGCCCCCGAAGGCGGCTTGCGACACGTGATCATCCTTCTCCGCGACGTCCTCGGACGCGACCGTCTGCGAACGCATCAACATCGCGTTGACGGGCGCGAACCCCGCGGCACCACCAGTGACGACACCGGCTGTGCCAGCGCGTTCCCCGGTGTCGACGCGCGGCGGCGGCGCGACCAGCGTGTGGCCGCTCGCGGTGCGTTCCGGCAGTTCCGGCAACCGGCCGCCGAGCTCCCGATACGTGCGGGACAGGTCGTCGAGGATCTTGCGAGCCTGCTCGTCGCGGTCGGACGACGCGCGCGAGTCCGCGGTGGCCGGCTGGTGACGCAGGTCGAGCAACCGCCTGCGACTGTCCACAATGGCGTCACCGATGAGGCGCAGCAGGACGGGATAGCTGGGCATGTCGCCCATCAGCGCCGAAAGGTGCCGCACCAAGCCGTCCAGCTGGTCGAACCGCTGTTCGGTGCTGTTGGACCAGGATTCCTCCAGGACCCGCCGATGCTTCCTCAGCAGTCCCTTGGCGTCGTCGAGAGACACCACCGCCTGCTCGAACGCGTTGGCCTGCGTGTAGAAGCTCTCGGAGTCCGCGGCGAGCACGCGTTCGAGGATCTCCTCGAACACCGGCTGCCCGTCGTGTGAGGTCGCCATCGGTCAGCTCCGTCCGAGCGTCGGCGATGACACGCCCGTGTCGTCTTCGCGCCAGTCGTCCGGATCGCCCTGCAGCCACGTGGTCCGCTCGCGCTCCTGCTTCTGAGGACCACCGGCGGCGCCCGCTCCGGCGGCCGGCGGCGGCATCATGGGCATGCCGGGGTCGCCGGGAACACCACCGGGCACCCGGCCCAAGGCCGCGCCGCTGCCCTGGCCGCGGCCCGGCACCGTGAATCCCTGGTCGCCGGCGGAGTTGACGGCGCCCTCCGACGTCAGGGCGACGCCGGAGGCACCGAGGTTCCCGCTGCCTAGACCACTTCCGCCGACGCCAGCGGTTCCGCCGGTCTTGCCCGCGCCACCGAGGAAGCCGGCCAACGACGACTTCTCGTCGGCCCCGCCGGACGTGAGCGCCTTGATCGCGTCGTTCGCCTCCTTGCGAGCCGCGTCGGAGAAGCGGGACGTGTCGGACGGGGCGTTGTCCGAACCCGATCCGCCGCCGGAGTTCAGTGCGTCGATCGCCTGCTGCGCCTGCCGCCGTGCCTCGTCCGCGGCGGCGGGGTTCGCGCCGCCTTGGGGGGTGGGTGAGGTGTTGTGGCCCGAATGTGACGCACCACCACTTGAACCGCCGCCGGTTCCGCCGCTGGACAACGCCGCCATCGCCGCGTCAGCCTGCCTCTGAGCCTCCCGACGAGCAGCCTCGTTCCCAGCAGCCACCTTCGTCGCATCCGAACCACCGGCACCAGAACCACCGGAACCGCCAGTGGACAACGCCTTCACCGCAGCGTCAGCCTGCCGCTGAGCTTCCCGACGAGCAGCCTCATTCGCAGTAGCCACCTTCGTCGCATCCGAACCACCGGCAGCACCGCCGGAACCGCTGCCCCCACCAGACCCGCTGCCGCCACCGGAAGCACCAGTGGACAACGCCGCCATCGCCGACTCAGCCTGCCGCTGAGCCTCCCGACGAGCAGCCTCATTCCCAGCAGCCACCTTCGTCGCATCCGAACCACCGGCAGCACCGCCGGAACCACCCGTTCCGGAGCCGGCGCTCAGGCCCTTCATCGCGGCGTCCGCGGCCTTCTTCGCCTCGCTCAACGCCTTCTGCCGCTCGGACTCACCACCGGCACCGGTACCGCTGCCCAAGGCCTTGATCGCGGCGTCGGCAGCCTTCCGAGCGTCCCCCAACGCCTTCTGCCGCGCGGCATCGCCGGCACCACTGTCCGCGCCGGCGCCACCGGCCAGGCTCTTGATCGCGGCGTCCGCGGCCTTCTTGGCCTCTCCCAACGCCCTCTGCCGCACGGCGTCCGCGTTGCCGTTCTGAGCGGCGCCGCCTTCGTCGGTCTTCTTGATGGCGTCGATCGCGTCGTTGGCGGCCTTCTTCGCTGCCTCCAACGCCTTCTGGCGGGCGGGGTCGCCGGCGCTCTGCTGCTGCAGCGCGCTGATCGCGGCGTTGGCCGCGTTCTTGGCGTCTGCCAAGGCCTTCTGCCGCGGCGTCTCCGAGCTGGCGCCGGCACCACCCTTCGCACCGGAGCGGCCCTTCGAACCTCCGGCGCCCCCACCGAACCCGGCCATCCCAGCACCGCCGGCACCGTCACCCGACTGCTGCAGCTTCCCGATCGCGGCGTCAGCCGCGTTCTTGGCGTCCGCCAACGCCTTCTGCCGCGCCGCGTTCGCCTTGTCGGTGGCGCCACCACCGCTGCCGGTCGCACCGCCGCCAGAACCACCGGCCGCGCCACCACCACCAGACCCACCGGCCGCGCCGCCACCAGCGCCCTTACCGGCGCCGGCTCCCGCACGAGAGCCGCCCGCCACACCGGTACCGGCACCGGTACCGGTACCGGGGACGAAGCCGGCGCCCTGCCCTTCCTGCTGCAGCTTGCCGATCGTGTCGTCAGCGGCCTTCTTGGCGTCGGCCAATGCCTGCTGCCGCGCCGCGTCGGTCGACTGGCCCGCGCCGGAAGCCTCCTGCGCGGCGAGCTCGTCGAAGCGCTGGTCGATGGACTTCTTCGCCTCCAACAACGCCTCGCGTCGTGCGTCGGCCTCCGGTGAGGTCCCCGCCGGTGGCGTGGCCTTCAGCAGGTCGTCGATTCCCTTGTCCGCGACCTTCTTCGCGTCCGCGATGGCCTTCTGCCGAGCCTCCGTCGCGGCAGCACCGGTGCCGGCACCAGCAGCATCGGCGCTCGTGCCCGCTGCGGCACCAGCGGCGGCACCCCCACCGGCAGCACCAGCGGCAGCGGCTGCGGAGTCACCGTCCTTCGCCCCGTCGGCGGTGCCGTTGCCCTTCGCACCCGCAGCCGCGCCACCACCGGAGCCCGCGCCGCCGCCCGCTGCGGCGCCGGCGCCCGCGCCACCACCGGCTTGAGAGGAATGCGCTCCACGCGGCGGCTGCATCGCCCGAGGGTCGAACTCGGTCAACGCCTTGCCGTTGCTCGCATAGGAGTTGGCGAGATCGATCAGCGCCCGCCGCAACTCGGGCAGCACAGTGGTGTCGAGGTCCTTCTGGACGACCGTCTTCATGTACCCGCCGGCGTCGAACTCCGTGCCCAGCGTGGTCATCGCCGCCGACAGCTTGTCGACGAGCCGCGACTTCTCCTGCAACCGGGACTTGGCCTCGGCCTCGATCTCGGCGACCTTCGCCTGGAAGAAGGTGATCGACCGGGAGATGGACCGCAACGCGGCGGGGTAGCTCGACAGCGCCGAGGTGACGTCCTGGCTGCGCCGCAGGATCTGGTTGGTCGCGAAGTCCTGGAACTGGTCGCCCGCCCAGCCCCGGAACGAGGGTTTCACGCCCTGCACGGCGGAGTTGAAGCCCCGCTGGAACTCCGTCAACGAGTTGGTCGACGCCTCGAAGGCGGCTGCCAGCGCGTTCCAGCCCTCCGCGGCTCCCAGGTCCAACGCCGTGCCGGCCACGGACTTGAACTGCTCGATCGACGTGATGCCGTCGCCGTTGACGCTCAGCGCAGCGCTCGTCGAACCGGCGGCGGAATCGCTGACCTGCGGTCCCGGTCCCATGGTGATCGGTTGCACCACAACGACATCAGACCCGCCAACGCCGTGGATCTGCGTGTCGGAGTCGAACTTGGCAGGACCGCCGGTCACGTTGAACCGGGAGCCGTCACCAGAGTCCGGTGTGGTCATCTCACGTCCTCAGCGTCGTTGTTCCGCGCGGCTCAAGCAGATGCCAGTGCCCGGCGAGCACTGGCACCCGCTTCAGTCGCGCTGGTCCTGGGAGCCTTCTGGCTGATTCCCCGCCACCTCCCGCGCCGTCGCGCCGCTCTCGTAGGCGTGGATCTTCATGACGTTGACCTCGTGACCGACCGCGCGGTCGATCTGGCGGGCGTTCGTGTCGTCGGTGTCCTCGAGGGCGTCACTGACCTGGTTGAGGCTCTGGTCGATGTCGCCGAGGACGAGCTTCACGTGCGTCGCGTGCTCCAGCAGGCCCTTCTGCCTGTCGTGCACCACTTCCTCGAGCCACTGGGCGGCCCCGAAGTTGCCCGCCTTCGTCTCGGTGGAGGTGCACTTCTGGAACGGCGACATGTCGCCGAGCAGGCCACCGATCTCGCTCGCCGCGGAGCGCACAGCCTCCGGGTCGATGTGCGTGTGGTCACCACTTCCAGCCATGTCCGACCTTTCTGAGGTGCTGGGAGTCCTGCGATGATGGGAGCGGGTGGTGCCGGACCCGGGATGTCCGGCACCACCCGCGGCTCATCAGGGCTGGAAACGGCGCGACTCGCCGCGGTCCCGGTCCTGGAAGTTGTTGGCGCCGGTGTTGACCTTGCCCGCCAGCGTGTCGAGCTGCTGGTTGCTCGTCGTGAGGTCCTGAGCGATCTTCTGCGAGCAGGTGTCGTACGAGTCCGAGGCGGCACCGGTGAAGGCGCCCCGCAGGTTCTGCACCTCGCGGCGCAGGTTGCTCACCTGGTCGCGGATGTTGTTGTTGATCTGCCGCATGTGGTTCACGCCTTCGGAGATCGAGGCGTAGTCGTAATTGATCAAGCCGCTGGTCACTGTTTCACTCCTGACGAGAAAGAAAGTCTTCGGTAAAGGGACTGCAAACTTCAGGTCAGAGGTTGACCCCGGCCGCGCCGGCCTCGTCCTCGCTCTGCAGGTTCGTCGCCACGCTGTCGAGCGTCGTCGCCATCGTCGTCAGGTTGGTGACGATGTCCTTGGTGAGGCGGTCCCACTCGTGGTGGACCTCGGTCAGCTTCTGCATCATCCGGCCGCTGTTCACCGAGGTCAGGGTGTTGATGTGGGTGGTGAGCGTGCGCTGCTGGCTCGTGATGTCGTCGGCGCAGTTGCGGTGCTTCTTCGCCACGGCCTGTACGTCGGCCGGAGTCAGCTTGGTGTTGTTTCCCGCCATTCTCATAACCTCCTGAATGAATTTCGAAGGCCGTGCCCCGAGGAACGGCCGCGGTTCAATTAGAGGTCCGCACGCCGGTCCGCGCGGGCTCAGAAGTCCACTCAGGACCAAGCCGGGGAATATCCCTCATGAGCCCGGCGGGCTGATCGGCCTGCTCACCACGGCGTCGGCCGGGTTCAGCGCGGGGCCGCTCGGCAGCAGCGCGAGCAGTCCTACCGGGACACCCACGGCGGGCAGGTGCCCGTAGCCGAGCACGCCCGCCACGTTCTCGTCCGCCAACGGGTACTTGACGCCCAAATCGGTCACGAGGAACCCGGTGCCCGGTGGCGCACCGGGAGCGGCGACGGCGGACACGAGGGCGCCACCACCCGTTGGGATGACAACCTGGTCGGCGGTCGTACCCACGGTGTGCTTGCCCGCAGGCGGCACGGCGGCGCTCTCCGCCGAGTCCGGCAGGATCACCAGCGACGGCGTGTGCCCGCCTTCGGGACGCGGGTCGAACCTCAGGCACGGCTCCCCGGACCCGCCGAGGTCCACCAGCACGGGCGGGGCCGCCGGCAGGTCGGCCGACGCCTGGTCGCCCGGCACGACCGGAATCCCTGCCACGTCACCCGGCCCCACCTCGATCGGCCGCACGGACGAGTCCGGGTAGGCCTTCTTCACCGCGGGGTCGACCAGCAGCATGGACGCCACGCTGCGGCTGACCGGCATGAGCCCGCCGGCCTGCAGCACGTACAGCGTGTCCGACCCGATGGCGGGGTTCTTGAGCTCGTAGAGCTGCCCGACGCGACCGGGCTTGCCGGCCACCGCAGGCCCCGGCGCACCGATGTCCGCAATGGACGGAGGCCTCAGGTCACGCCCGACCGGGAGCACGTTCAGCCAGGCGGGCGACACCAGCACGGGCGGAGCCGAGTTGTAGCCCATCGCCTCGAGGACCGCCGGACTCGCGACCCGGTGCCGGACCCCGCGCCACACCAGCTGGGTGGAACCGTCCGGAGTGGACGCCAGCAGGGCGTGGTCCTGCGGTGCGGGCGTACCCGCCACACCGTCCAGGCGCAACGTCACGGTCGGCGCGCTCGCCACGGCGTTGTGGTCGGACGGCTTGGCGCAGACCGTCCACGGCGAGGTGTTGAGCCGGTCCGCGACGGGCAGCCCGTCCGGCGCGCCGGGAATGCCGATCGGGGTGCCGACCGGAACGCCGGTCAGTGAGCTCTTGCTGACCGAGGTGATCTTGGCCGCGTCACCGGCGGCGAGCAGCGCGGACGACAGGTTCAGCGCGGGTCGCAGCCGGCCGTCGAGGTAGACGTACCGGGCCCCGGACTCCTTCTCCATCACGACGGCACCCTGCACGCGCCAGGAGTTGTTGCCACCGGGGAACAACAGCCCGTAGATGCCGAAGCACGCCACGAGCAGACACGCGACCAGCAGGCCGACGAACGTGCCGCTGTTGAACCGCTTGTTGGGGTGCTCCACCACGTCCGGCTTGCCCTGCATGAGCCCGGACACCAACCGGCCGACGACGAAGAAGTAGGCCTGGACCTGATCCTTGCGTGACTGCATCAGCCGCTCAGCCCTCTCACCCAGGCGTAGACGTCCAGCACCGCCAGCAGCACGGGGACGACGGCGATCGCGGTCGTGTACTCCAGGATGTCCACCGCCCGGCCCCAGTACGGCCGCATCCGCCTACCGGGCAGAACCGGGGTGAGCACGACGAAAGCGGCGCCGGCGAGCACGAGCGGCGTCAGCACCGCCAGCACGCGGTCCAGCGGGTCGTCGCCGAACGCCAGGCGCAGCACGACGGCCACGACCGCGGCCGCCGCGGGCACGAGCAGCGACCACCGCGCCAGCACCCCGTTCAGATGCCTGGCGCGCAGGAACAACAGCAACGCGCAGACCGCGACGAAGATCAAGGGCCACTGTCCACCCCGGACGCTCAGACCGACCAGCAGCAACGTCTGCGAGGCGCCGAAACCCAGGTACAGCGCGGTGAGGTAGCCGAAGACGACAGCGCCGCGCTCGACGACGACGCGGTGCGGAACCGGGTCGATGTCCTCCTTCACCTCCGCCGCCTCGGTGGGCAGCATGGGCAGTTTCAACCTGCCGAGCCGGAACGCGGTGCCCGGCACGAAAAGCGCGGCCACCAGGTTCACCGCGACACCGATGGCGGCGCTCTGCTGCGCGGTCAGGTCCGACCAGGCCCAGATCACCGTCGGGACCAGCGTGAACACGCCGAACACCAGGCAGGCGGTGAAGATCAGCGCCGAGTCGGCGACGGCGACCAGGGCGAGCACCGTCGCCACGATCCCCAGCGCCAACGCACAGGAAATCGCGACACCGACCTCGCCGCCGGGATCGAGCCACCTGGCGAGCAGCCATCCCGCCGCAACCGCGTAAACCACACTGACCAGTGCGAGCGCGGTGGCGTCGACGACATCACCGATCGTGCGCGCCACGGCGGCTGCTCCGATGACCAGTGCCAGCGCCACCACGGCGGGCACCGTCCAGAACGACACGGCGCCGGGACCTGCGAAAAGGGCCGCCAGACCGGTGAGCAGCGCGACCACCGCACCGGTCCGCAGCATCCACCGCGACCGCTCCGGCGTCCACCTGCCCGCGTCCGCGCGGGCCCGTTCGGCGAGACCGTCGACGAGGTCGTCGAAGTCCAGCGGGGCGAGCTCTTCGCTCCTCGGTCTCAGGTAGACGGTGTCTCCGTCGTGCAACTGCAGCTCGGCGGGCGAGGAGTCCTCGTCCAGCGGCTCCTCACCGAGCCGCTGCACGACCCAGCCCTCGTGGTCGACGCTTTCCTCGATCCGCTCCTTCCCGAACTGGGCCAGGATCGAGGGCAGCAGGTCGACCAGCTGCACATCACCCGGCAGTGCGACGTCGACCGCCTTGTCGCCGAGAACGAACCGTAGCCTCGTCGGCACGTTTGTGCGATGCTGCGTGCGTTCTTCCATTTTGGGCACCGGAATCCTTCTGGCGAAAGACGAGCGTGCGTGCGGCAACCTTGCCGCGCCACACCCGCCCCCGCAGATGGTGATCAAGCCAGATCGCCACTTCGGGGGAAACCCTTCACCAGAGGAGTCCCGAGTGGCCACCGAGGTATTCATGCGCAGGACGCGCCGGCCGGGGCCGACCGCGCCCAGCGACGAGATCGAGCTGCAACCGCCACCGGTGGTACCCGAGGTGACCGGCGGCGGTATCGGTGCTGTCCTCACCTACGCGCCGATGGCCCTCAGCTCGCTCGCCATGGTGCTGTTGTTCGTCCGGCCCGGTTCGGGCGCGCTGGCCTACGTCGGCGGCGGCCTGATGCTCGTGGCCGCGGTCGGCATGCTCGTGACCAACCTCCTGCGGTCCGGGGTCGACCACAAGGAGAAGCTGCGCGGTGACCGCCGCGACTACATCCGCTACCTCGGCCAGCTGCGCGGCAAGATGCGCGGCGCCCTGTCCCAGCAGCGCAAGGCCGCTTTGTGGGTGCACCCCGAGCCGCGCTCGCTGTGGTCGATGGCCATGGGCTACCGGCTGTGGGAACGACGTCCGACGCACGAGGACTTCGGCGAGGTGCGCATCGGCGTCGGCAAGCAGCGCAGCTCCACCAAGCTGCACCCGCCGGCCGACTCCAAGCCGCTCGAGGACCTGGAACCGTTGTGCGCACACGCGTTGCGCCGGTTCATCCGCGCCTACTCGACGCTCGACAACGCCCCGATCGCGGTGTACCTGCGCGCGTTCGCCCGCCTGCAGTTCCAGGGTTTCCCCGAGGAGGTCCGCGGGTTGGTCCGCGCCGTGCTGGCCCAGCTCGCGACCGCGCACAGCCCCGGTGAGGCACGGATCGCGGTGTGCGTGAGCGGCGAGTCCCGCGCCCACTGGGACTGGGTGAAGTGGCTGCCGCACAACCAGAACCTCGACGCGCGCGACGCGACCGGGCCGCGTCGGCTGGTCGCCGACAGCATCACCGAGCTGGAACGCCTGCTCGGCGGCACCGAGTTCATCGGCAGGCCACCGTTCGAACCGGACAGTCCGATCAGCACCAACGAGCCGCTCGTCGTCGTGGTGCTCGACGGCGTCTCGCTGCCCGACGACCACCGGGTGTTCGACGAGGCCTACCGCAACACCGTCGTGCTCGACCTGACCGGCGCGCTGTCCTGGCAGTCCCGGCCCCACACGCTGCACCTGCAGGTGTCCGACGGCAAGCTGAGCACCGTCACGTTCGACCGGCTCGGCAAGCCGGTGCCGAACCCGTTGTGCCGCGCGGACTCGCTGAGCCCGCAGGCCGTGGCCGCGCTCGCCCGGCTGCTCGCGCGCTACCGGGTGGGCGAGGCGCAGGACACCGAGGAACCGCTGGCCGGTGACTACGAGCTGCCGAACCTGCTCGGCCTCGGCGATCTGCGGACGTTCGACCCGGCCACCTACCGCAAGGGCCGCAAGAGCGCGCGGCGACGGTTGCGCGTGCCGATCGGCATGACCTCGACCGGTACCTCGATCGAGCTGGACATCAAGGAGTCGGCAGAAGGTGGCATGGGCCCGCACGGCCTGCTGATCGGCGCGACGGGTTCCGGCAAGAGCGAGCTGTTGCGCACCCTCGTGCTGTCGATGGCGGCCACGCACTCGTCGGAGGAGCTCAACCTCGTCCTGGTGGACTTCAAGGGTGGTGCCGCGTTCCTCGGGTTCGACCAGCTGCCGCACACGTCCGCGGTCATCACGAACCTCGCCGACGAGCTCGACCTGGTCGACCGCATGCAGGACGCCCTCGCGGGTGAGCTCAACCGCCGCCAGGAACTGCTGCGCGCGGCGGGCAACTACGCGTCCCGGCGCGACTACGAGGCGGCCAGGGCACAGGGCACCCAGCTGGAACCGATGCCCGCGCTGTTCATCGTCGTCGACGAGTTCAGCGAGATGCTGGCGAGCAAACCGGAGTTCGTGGAGACGTTCGCCATGATCGGCCGGCTGGGCCGCAGCCTCGGCGTGCACCTGCTGCTGGCCAGCCAGCGGCTCGACGAGGGCCGCATCCACAAGATCGAGAGCCACCTGTCGTACCGGATCGGCCTGCGCACCTTCTCCGCGATGGAGAGCCGCAGCGTGCTCGGTGTGCCGGACGCCTACGAGCTGCCCAACAGCCCCGGCCACGGCTACCTGCGCCCCGACACGACGTCGCTGGTCCGGTTCAAGGGCGCCTACTGCTCCGGCCCGTACCACCCGCCGACGCGCAAACGGCGCCGGCGCGCGGAGGTGGAGCAGGACCTCGTGGCGTTCGGCACCGAGTACATCGCGCCGCGCCTGGCCGGGCAGGAGGTGGAGGAGGAGCCCGAGCAGACGTCCGGGGTGGCCGCCACCATGCTCGACGTCCTGATCAACCGGTTGCGCGGCATCGGCCCGGTGGCGCACCAGGTGTGGCTGCCGCCGCTCAAGCAGCCGCCGGCACTCGACCAGCTGCTGCCCCCGCTGGTGGACCACCCCGAGCTCGGCCCGCGCCCGGTCGGCGACTACGACGTCTCCACGTTGCGCGTGCCGGTCGGTCTCGTCGACCTGCCCGCACAGCAACGACGTGAGCTGCTCAGCGCCGACCTGTCCGGGGCGAAGGGCAACGTCGCGATCGTCGGCGGCCCGCAGACCGGCAAGAGCACCCTGGTCCGCACGCTGCTCAGCGGGCTGGCACTGACGCACACCGCGGCCGAGGTCCAGTTCTACTGCCTCGACTTCAGCGGCACGCTGAGCACGCTGTCCCGGCTCCCGCACACGGGCAGCATCGCCGGGCGCCTCGACCGCGACCGCGTCACGCGGACCGTGGCCGAGATGACCAACCTCATGGCCCGCCGCGAGCAGTTGTTCGCGCAGCACAACATCGACTCGATGGCGAGCTACCGCAGGGCCCGGCGGCAGGGCCAGTTCCTCGACGTCGATCCGCACGGGGACGCGTTCCTGGTCGTCGACGGCTGGTACACGATCCGGCAGGACTACGAGGAGCTGGAGGACCGCTTCAGCGAGCTCGCCGCCCGCGGCCTCGGCTTCGGCGTGCACCTGGTGATCGCCACCAACCGCTGGTCGGAGATGCGGCCGTGGCTGCGCGACGTGCTCGGCACCCGGTTCGAGCTGCGCCTCGGCGACCCGCTCGAGTCCGAGATCAACAGCCGCGCCGCCGCGGGCGTGCCGGAGATTCCCGGCCGTGGCCTCACGTTCGAGCAGATGCACTTCCTCACCGCGCTCCCCCGCATCGACGGCACGGGCACGACCGAGGACGTGGCGGAGGCGACGATGCAGCTCGCCGAGTCGCTGGACCTGCCGACGGCACCTCGCGCGCCACAGGTGCGTCTGCTGCCCGCCGAGGTCTTGTCAGCCTCGCTCCCTGCACCGACGTCACCCGCACCGTCGTCGGACATGACGATGGCGCTGGGCATCGAGGACGGCGCGCTGGGCCCGCTGTGGCACGACTTCGACGCGAACCCGCACCTGCTGATCTTCGGCGACGCGGAGACCGGCAAGACGAACCTGTTGCGGCACATCGCCCGCAGCGTGGCCGCCCACTACGGCCCGGACGAGGGCAGGGTGATGTTCGTCGACTTCCGCCGCGAGCTGCACGACGCGGTCCCGCAGGACAACCAGATCAACTACACGGTCAGCACCGACGGTCTGACCGAGGCCATCCGCGAGGTGGCCGACCTGGTGCAGAGCAGGGTGCCGGGCGCGGACATCACGCCCGACCGGTTGCGCAAGCGGGACTGGTGGAGCGGCGGCAGGTTGTTCATCCTGATCGACGACTTCGAGCTGTCCGAGACCGGCGGGTTCGACGACCCGATGCAACCGCTGCAGTCGTTGCTGCAGCACGGCGCGGACATCGGCCTGCACCTGATCATCGCGCGCAGCACGGCCAGCGCGGGCCGGGCGATGATGAACCCGCTCATGCGGCGGATGTGGGAGCTGGGCACCGCGGTGCTGCTGTTCTCCTGCCCGAAGGACGAGGGCGTGTTCATCGGCAACGTGCGGCCGAAGACGTTGCCGGTCGGACGGGCGCAGTTCGTGAACCGCCGCCGGACGGTGAACTTGGTGCAGACGCCCGTCGTCGAGTGAGCCGTCTTTGCGCAACGGGCGTGGTCCGCGCCCGTTGCGCCCTATCCTCGGCAGCCGGGGGTGCACATGCGCGAGGAACTGCGGGCACGGATCAAACTGGCCATCGGCCACCGGGACAACAGTGAGACCTCGGCTGCGGTCGCCGAGCTGGAAGAGGTCGTGGCGCGCGGCACCGCGGAGTTCGGACCCGACGACCCGGTGGTGCTGGAGGCCGGTCATCAACTCGCACTCTCGTACGCGAACGCGGCGGACTTCACCGCCCAACGCATGGGCCCCGCGCTCACCCTGATGGAACAGGTCGCCGGCGCTCGGGAACGGGTGCTCGGCCCCGCTCACCCTGACACCCTCGCCACCTGGGGAAGTCTTGGGGCGCTTTACATGTGGGCTCCCGCAGGCCACGAGTTCGTGGAAGGACTGGCAGAACGCGTGCGCGACGGCTGGGAACAGGTGGTCGCCCAGCGCATCGCGACGATCGGCGCGGACGAGCCGGAGACGCAGTTCGCCAGAATGCAACTGTCCCGCTGCTACGGCGACGGCCCGGAAGCCGAGCGGATCTGCGGGGAGATCAGCGCGTCGTTCGGACGCCTCGCCGCCGACCGCACGCGCCGCCTCGGCCCCGTTCACCCGGACACCGCCGACGCTCGCGCGCGCTACGCCGACACGGTGCCCAAGGAGCAGCGGATGACGTTGCTGCGCGAGCTCGTCCTCGATCACGAACTCCTGCTCGGCCCGCGTGATCCCCAGACGCTGCACTGGCAGAGGAACATCGTGCTCGAGTACGTCGGTGGCGCTCACGACGTGCCCGGCGCCATCGCGTTGGCCGAACGCGTCCTCGGCACCGCCCACGACGTGCTGGGCGAGGAGCACGAGGACTACCGCAGTCTGGTGAGCTCCCTCAGGTATGCCGAAGACCTCCTCGATCTCGGGTACGGCCGGTCGTTCCGCCAGGACGCCGTCGACCACTACGCCGGGCTGCTGCCCGAGAACGCAGACTTCTGTCTCACCGCCGTGCGCGGCCTGACCGCGGCAGAGGCGTTGCGGCGCTTCGAAGTTGCTTCCGTCGCGGAGGAGGTGGACGGCTGGATCTTCCTGGCAGGGCCGGCCTGGCCGAGCCCCGAGGCGCTGACCCGGCTGACGGAGAACAAGCTCGTGGCGTCGGCGTGCTGGAACGCGGCCGGTGAGAGCGCGATCTCGCTCGCGCGCGGAACCCGGCTCGAAACGTTCGACCTCGTCACCAGAGTCGGGAGAGGCCGCAACACCAGGCTCATGCCGTACCTGGAGGACCTGGACTTCACCGACCCGGACCGCAGACGAGCCGAGGCGCTCGCCTTCGTGGAACGCGTGTCGGACGTGCGGCTCACCCGGCTGCCCGGTTGGACTTCGTGACAGCTGCCGTCACGACTTCTCGGCCACCTCGATGCGACGCGCGGGTCGCCAGCGCCGCCTCATGCCGATCGGCACCAGCCGCGCACCAAGACCCACCAGGGCCGCCACGAGCACCACACCCAGCACGCTGAGCGCGACGACCACGCCGCTGGTCCGGTCCTCGACCGGCGCCGACGGCAGCTGGGCGTTGGGAAACACCGCTGTGGTCGCCACACCGGCGCTGCCTTCCTCCGGCAACAGCGCGGAGACCGCGGCGGACGGGTTCACGACACCCCACCCGAGGGCGGCGTCGGGAACGTTCGCCGGCGGCCGGTCCGCGGTGGCCTCCAGCCGGCGCTTCACCTGCGCGGCGGTGAGGTTCGGGTGGTAGGCGCGCACGAGTGCGGCGACCCCTGCCACGAACGGCGCCGCGTAGCTCGTGCCGCTGGCTTCCCACTGGCCGGGGCCGCCGGGACCGATGCTGGACACGTCCACCCCTGGCGCGGCGAGGTCCAGGTAGTCGCCGGTGTCCGAAAAGGACGCCGGCCTACCCGAGGAGTCGATGGCTCCCACCGCGACGACGCCGTCGAACGCAGCCGGGTACGGGGTCGGGTTGCCCTGCTGGGCGCTGTTGCCCGCGGACGCCACGACCAGCACGTCGCGCGACGCCGCGTAGGCCACCGCCGCTTCGAGCTCGCCGTCCTTCGCCGGGGTGCTGGCAGACACGTTCACGACTCTGGCGCCACCGTCCACCGCCGCCCTGACGCCCTTGGCGAGGGTGGCGGCGGAGGTGTCGGTGGCCTGGTCGGCAACGCGGATCGGCAGGATCGTGACGTCCGGCGCCACCCCGGCGAACATCGTGTCCTTCGCGGGTGCGGCGCCGATGATCCCGGCGACGAACGTGCCGTGGCCGAAACAGTCGGTGTCCGCGGGGCGGTCACCGGGGTTGCGCACGTCCCGTCCCGGCAGCACCCGTCCGGCGAGTTGCTGCGCTTTGCCGTCGGCGCCGGTGTCCACGACGCCGACGGTCACGCCGGCGCCGCGGGTGAGCGACCAGGTTCGTTGCGGGGCAAGCAGTTGCTGCGCCCAGGGCACGGTGTCAGCGCTCGCCTGCGGTGGTGGCAGGCACTGCTGGGTGATCGGGATCTTCGGCACCGGGGCGGCCAGGGCGGGCTGGGGAACGGCGACCAGCGCGGCGACCGCGGCCGCTGCGGACAGGCGGTTCACTTGTCCGCCTCGAGTGGAGTCGTCAGCCGTGCCAACGCATCCGGTTCCTCGATCAGCCGCAGGTCCGCGGTCTGACGTTCCCGCCACGCACGTTCCAGCCGTGGCAACACCGTCCGGTCCCGTTCCAGTGCTTCGGGCGACTGCGGGTCCTCGTCGGGCAACAGCTCACGGGAGAGCATGGACGGACCCCCGTCGCCGGTTTTCGTGGCCAGCACCTTGAAGCGGCGGCCCACCGGGAAGACGACCTCGTCGAACGTCCTGCCCATCACCAGTTCGGACGTGCGGCGCGCAGCGACCGGCCAGATCAGGTGGTCGATGCGTGCCGAGCCGGTGGTCACGTCCAGATGCAGGCTCGCGCTGAGGAAGCCCGGTTCGGTCAGGACGGTGCCCTCGGCGTGCTCGGTGTTCTCCTGGCGCAGCACGACTTTGCGGTGTGTCGGCAACCGGCGCAGGCCCGACACGAGGCACGGCAGATACCCGTCGAACGGCTCGCGTCCCTCGGCCAGCGCGTCGGCCAGTGCCGTCGCGCCGCCTTCGCCTCGGCCCAGGTACAGGCACACGGCGACGAGGTCCGCCTTCGCCTCCGGCTTCAGCATCGGCCACGCCGACAGCGCCACGTTCACCGCGGCCAGCGCCTCGGTGTACAAGGCTCCGGCGCTGGTCGCCAGGCGGGCCTGCTCGGCGGGAGTGCTGGGACGGTCGGCCAGGTCGACGGGTTCGCGCGGTTTCGCCGAGGTGACCGGTTCGGGCTCGGGTTCTGCTTGCGGCGCAACGGGTTCTGGCTTCGGTTCTGGTTTCGGTTCCGGCTGCGTCGCGACCGGGCCCGACACGGTGGCGACCGGTGACGCGGTCACCACGACCGGAACGTGCACCGGCTTCGCCACCACGATCCGCTGGGTCCGGCTGGAGTCCTCGCTTTCCTGGCGCGGCGGTGCCTGCAACGTGGCGCCAACGGAACGCACGTGCGCACCGAGCGCGGCCAGCTCCGCCGGCTCCGCGGTCCCCAGCACGCGGACCTGCGCGGTGCGGCACTGGTGCGGCGCGAGCCCGCCGAGCAGTTCGCGGACAGCGGCCAGTTCGGCCTCGGTGACCGGCTGGCCCTCGCCGCCGATCGCGAGCGTCCACGACGGCGAGTCGAGCCGCGTGGTGAAGACCGGCTGCTCGGCGTCCGAGTGCACGTGCAGCCCGCCGGGCAGCACCTCGGCGAGCAGCGAGGAACTGCGATCGCCGGCCCGCCGGTAGCAGCGGGACCCGTGCTTCTCCCAGCCCGGCGGCGCGGGGGCGATGTCCACGACCTCCGGCGCCGCGGCACCGGCCCGGTGCCGCAGCATCGCGGCCAGCGGCACGAGCACCTCCTGCCCCTGTGGCCCGAGCACGACCGTGCGCACCACACCGGCGCGGTTGATGGTCTCCAGACCGGCGGTGAGCATGACGTCCTCGCCGAGCAGCTCGGCGAGCTCCGCCGCCCACTCCGGCGCGACCGCCGAAGCCGACACGGGCACGACCAGCAACGCCCGCCGCAGCGGCTCCGGCACGTGCCCGAGGATCTCCGCCACCGCCTTCGCCGGCACGTCGACGCCCGGCTGCCCGACGATCAGCTTCGGGATGCGCGCGTGCATCGGCACGCGGAACACCGGACTCATGTGGCCGGGCGCGGGCAACCCGGCGGGCCGAACCGCCAGCCCGGCCGGAACTGTCGCCGTGACCAGACCCGCCGCCGTGACCGGCCCGCGCGGCAACTGGTGCTCCCACGCCGGCACGGGAAACCGGCACCCGACCACATCGCCCTGCCCACGCGGCCCGAAGCGACGCCAGCCGGTGCCACCCTCGGCGCGGTTGACGTAGAGCCCGGCGCCGACCGTCGTGGTGAGCGGGCCGTCCGGGGCGATGACGTCGATGTCGAAGTCCACCGCCAGCCCGTGCATCCACGGCCCGCACATGCCGTCCGTGTCACCGAGATCCGGCACCGCGAGCCAAACCGCCTGCAACCCGGCGCCGCCAGGAGTCGACCGCAGCTGCGCCAGCCAGTCCCGCACCACGCCGGACAGGCTGGGATGGCGGTGCGCGGTGGCCGACACCAGCACGAGGACGTTGCCGGGCACCCACGGAATGGTGCCGAGCACGTCGGCGGCACCGGGCAACTCGTCCCTGCGCCGGATCAACGTGTGCGGCCCGCGCCACTCGACGACGAGATCCCCGCCCCGCTCGCGAGGTCGGGGCGGCGGCGGAGCTCCGGTGGCCGGTGCTGCCAAAACGCCCTCCTGGTTCGTGGGCCTCTTCCCCCAGCAACCCGCATCGTCACAGCCGGCCGGACGCGACACAGCGGGACAGGCCGGGGTCACCTGATCCGCGGGGATATCCCTCACGTGCCGCGTGAACGAGCGCTCGACGAGCACGGCGCGGTGGCGCCTACCCGTGCACAGCGGCGGCCCCCACTGCCACCAGCCTGCCTTCGAGGCTCGCCGTGGCGAGGTCGAGGCGGGACCGGCAGCCGGTGCGCACGAACAGCCGGGTGAGGTAGTTCTCCACGGTCTTCTCGCTCATCCGGACCGTCGTCGCGATCTGCCGGTTGGTCCTGCCCTGGCCGACGAGGGCGATGATCCGCAGTTCGACGGCGGAGAAGTTGTCGCGAGCGGCGCGGGCGCGGGGCAGGGTCAGGCCCACCTTGCGCATCGTCTCCTTGATGTGCAGGTCCATTCCGCTCGCACCGAGTTTCCTGGCGAACTCCAGTGCCTCGCCGTACCAGGGTGCCGGGTCGTCGCTCAGAGCGGCCACCGCCAGGCACGCGCGCATCAGGTCGGCCGCGTTGCCGGTGCGGCGCAACAGGGCCACGGCGGCGACCAGAAGCGCGGAGTCCCGTTCGGACAGTCCGCGCAGGAGCATCTCGGCCGTGCGCAGGTCCGCCGAGCCGAAGTGCCCGCACCACCGCTTCGCCTCGGCGGCCGCGCGGGCCAGGCCGTCGGCGTTGCCCCGCGCTTCCTCCAGCAGGCCCAGGCGCAGCAGCAGGCACGCCAGACCGATGCCCTCGCCACGCTCGGCCGCCTGGGCGTACCCGGCCCAGCCGCGCCCGGCGCAGCGAGTCACGCCGAGGTCCGCCCAGGCCCACAGCGCCGGGAACGGGCGGGGCCCGGTCAGGGCGAGCCACTGCGCGGCGCGGCGCAGGTCGCCGGTCGACGCGTGGACCTCGGCGGTCAGCAGCCGTGCCACGTGGTGCATCGCGGTGGGGGCTCTGCTGAGCTCCAAGCGGCGCGCATGAGTAACGACCTGGGACCACTCGCCGGCGGCGTAGTCGCGCAGCAGCTGGCGATAGGTGGCGATCGGGCCGGTCTCGGGTACGCCGTAGCCGGGCACCTGCCGCAGCATCGCCACGACGTCGTACGGGCCGTCGACGGCGTCGAACGACTCGGCCACACCGAACGCGGCCGCCACCGAAGCGGGAGACACCGGCGAGTCGAACCAGCGCACGGCGAACTGCAACGCCGAACAAGTGTCACCCGAAAGTGCCTCAAACACGTTGGCGGGCAACGGCTGTCCGGTGTGGACGGACGCCAACGCGGCCGCGACGGCGAGCTCGTGCCGACAGCACCGCGGAACACCCAGCGCAACCTCGGTCGAGACGACCTCGGCCAGCTCCGAGTATTGCGCCGTGCGCACCAGCAGTTGCAGCACGGTTCGCAGCAGCCGCACGCGGTCCACGACAGGGGCGTGCCGAAGCGCGGCGCGGAACCACTGCGCGGCCAGCGGCGGGTCCGCTCGCAGGATGCGGGTCGCCTCCCGTTCCAGCAGCGACGCCAGCGCCGGATCCGGAGGCAGTGCGGCGCCCGCCAACGCGATGAGGTCCGGCCGCAACAACTGCCGTGCCATCACCCGGTAGTCCGCACCGCGCGTCAGTGCGGCCGCCAACGCAGGACACGGCACGCTCAGCTGGCCGTTGTCATCGCACGCCAGCGCGCCGATGGCGACGAGCCGGTCCACCACCTCACCGCCGTCGTGCCCGGAGGCGTCCAGAACGTCGTCCACCCCGAGGCCGGTGCGAGCCGCCAGCACGACGATCCGCACGGCCGTCTCACCAAGCCCGGTGACCTCGAGAACGAGCGTGTGGTCTGCAGGCAACGCGATCGCGGACGGATCGCGCAGGCACAAGTGGCCGAGCACATCGATGAACGCGTTCGACCGCAACAGCGCCCCGAACGTGGCGAGCACCGTGCCGGGGTTGCCCGCCAAAGGACCGAGCGCGGTACGCACCGCCGGCAGCACCGACGAGTCCAACGGCAGCGGCGCGACAGGGGCGAGCAGATCCGCGACCAGCGCCGGGAGGTCGAGCACGAGATCCGCGAGCGACACCAGCGGCGTGTCCGAGCAACAGGTGACGACGACCGTGCATCCCGCACGACGCGCCGCGGCAACAGCACGGACCGGATCAGCAGCGGTGTCCACGTCGTCGACGAACACCGCGACCGGCCGAGTGGCGCGCAACCGAGCGAACAGGCGCACCAACTCCGCGAAAGCGCCGTCCGGAGAGCCGCACGTCATCCGGCCGAGCGCTGCCAAGGGACCCGCGAGGTCGGCACCGTCGAACTCGTTGCAGGACTCGCGCACCAGCCGCACGACCGCCTGGGTGCCGAAGACGTCCCAGCCCGGGGACACTGAAAAAGACGGGGACAGCACGGTGATGCCGCGGTCCTCCCACAGCCGGCGCAGTTCGTGGAGGAATGCGGTCTTGCCGATGCCGCGTGGGCCGCGCACGACCAGCACGGACGGCACGCCCGCGAACCTCTCCAGAGCCGCCAGCTCCGCGGCACGTCCCAGGAACACCAGCCCTCCCCCGCACTACTCCATTCGGCGCAGTCATGGTAGGGCAGGACGGCGCTGCCAGCTCAGACCATCGATTCGGTGAAGTCCTCGGCGAGCAGCAGCGTCATGTCGGAGGACGTCACCCGGTCGGCCATGGCGAGCCTGGTCGCCTGGTGGTCCGCCATCACCTCGAACACCTTGCGCGCCGTGCGACCGTTGCCGAACGTGCCGTCCTTCGGGATGCGCTCGAAGTAGTCGTGCAGCACCTGCGCCGCCACCTCGTCGAGCCGGTAGTCGTGCCGGCGGCAGTGCAGGCCGACGATGGTCACCAGTTCGGCCGGCGTGTAGTTCTCGAACTCGACGGTGCGGCTGAAGCGCGACTCCAGACCGGGGTTGGCCTGCAGGAACTCGCTCATCTGCTGCGAGTAGCCCGCCGCGATGACGACCACGTCCTCGCGGTGGTCCTCCATCAGCTTCAGCAACGTGTCGATCGCCTCGCGGCCGAAGTCGGGGCCGGTGCCGCCGCCCTGGCCCGCGCTCAGGGTGTACGCCTCGTCGATGAACAGCACGCCACCGAGCGCGGTGTTGAACACCTCGGTGGTCTTGATCGCCGTGCCGCCGATGATCTGCGCGACGAGGTCCGCGCGCGCGACCTCCACGAGGTGACCGGAGCGCAGCACGCCGAGGTCGGCGAGGATCGCACCGTAGAGCCGCGCCACGGTGGTCTTGCCGGTGCCCGGCGCGCCCGCGAAGACCAGATGCCTCGCCATAGGTGGCGCCGAGAGACCCGCCTCCTGCCGCCGCTTGGCCATGAGGTTGAGGTTCACCAGCGAGTTGACCTCGCGCTTGACGCCTTCGAGGCCCACCAACGAGTTCAGCTCGCCGATGGGCTCGCCCGGCGGGCGCAGATCCACCGAAGCCGGTGCGGCGGGAGCGGATCCGGTCGCCGTTGCGGCCGCCGAGCCGTGGGCGTCGCGAACGGCGTTGCCCGTACTGCGCAGGTCGGTCACGACCAGCTCACTGCTCGGCCTGGCCTGCCGCAGCCCGGAACCGCTGTTGTCGCGGACCAGGCACTGGACGACCCGGATCCGGTCCTCGCTGTGCACGCTGATGCCGTCACCGGCGTTCGCGGTGAACTCCGACTCCTCCAGCACCCCCGTCGCGCCCGCGTCGAACAGGCAGCCGCTGGCCTTGCTGTCCCGCACCCGGCACCGCAGCGCGGTGAGCTCTCCGCCGTCACCGACGTGCAGCCCGTCCCGCCCCGCCTCGGCGATCTCGCAGTCGGACAGGGCCAGCGCCGCTGCCCGCACCAGCACCCCGCCCTCCGCGGTGCCGCGGATGCTCGCCCCGGTCACGGAGGTGCGGGCCGCACCCGTCACCGAGATCCCGTGCTTGCCGGCCCGCTCGATCTCGATGTTCTCGAACCGCCCGCGGGCGCCGTCGGTCACGTCGATCGCGGCGCCGTCGCACCCCAGCACCCGCAGGCCGCGGAAGAACGGGTCGGCCGCGCCGTCCACGCGCACACCCGCCCCGGAGCACGACGAGACCGCGGCGCGGACGAACTCCGTGGTGCACCGCTCCCCGACGGCGATGCCGACGCCGTTGACGTCGCCCGCCCCGCACTCCTCCAGCGTGCCGGCGGCCCGGCCGGTCAGGAGGTAGCCGTAGTCGCGGGTGCGCTCGACCCGGAACCGCCGCAGCACCGGTGCGCAGCCGGCGGTCACCAAGACGCCCTCGGCACCCGCGCCGCTGACGGAGCTGTCCTCGACCAGGACGCTGCCCGACGTGGCGAGGTAGAAGCCGATCCCCCTGGCGTCGCTGACGGTGACCCGCGTGGCCACCGCCGCCGCGTGCTGCTCGACCGCGATCGCCGGCTTGGCGGTGCGGGTGATGGTCGTGTCGGTGACGGTGATCCGGCCGTGGCCGTTGAGGCAGATGCCGTTGCCACCGGCGTCGCGCACCCCGCAGGCGCGCATGACGAGCTCGCCGTGCTCGGCGATCACCACGCCCGACGTGCCGGCCTCCGCCAGGCGGCACGAGTCGAGCAGGTTGCCTCCCGACGAAGTCACCACGACCCCGGCGCCGGCCGGGTTGCGCACCTCGCAGCCCCGCATCAGGATCGTGCCGCGGCCGGTCGCGTACACGGCGGACCAGGCAGCGGCGCCGATCTGGCACTCGGTGAAGCTCAGCTGGCCGTCGGTCACCACCACGGCGGGGCTCTCCGGGTCCTGCGACTCGACGATCAACCCGGACAGCGCGCCGGAGTCGGCGGCCAGCACGACCGCGGGCCCGGACGCCGAGACCACCCGCACCGTGCCGGGACCGTCCTCAGCGGTGATGGTGACGGCCCTGGTCAGCACCAGCGTCTCGCTGTACTGGCCGGTGCGCACCAGGATCACCGCACCGTCGGCGGCGGACATCAACGCGTCCGAGATGGTCGTGTGCCCCTGCCCCGTCGCGGGGTCGACCGTGATCACGTCCTGGGCCACCTGGATTCCTTCCCTGACCGCGACGAGGCTGTGGTCCGTTTGGCGGCACCCAGCTGATCGAACTAGTCTTGCGCAACCGCGGGCGGCCCCGTGCCGCCCTGCCGAGGCCGGAGACCAAATGAGGGAGTTCCCTCACGAGGTCGCCCAGCGGACCAGCACGACCAGTAGAACGACGAACAGAACAGAGCGGCTTCCGTGCCACCAGACCGACTTGCCGCGCCGGCCGAGGGTGCCGCCGCCCGCCTCCTGGAACAGGTGAACGGCGCTGGTCAGCCGCCGTTGACGGTCATCGCCGGCCCCGGCGGCGTGGAGTCGCGCTTCGTGGCGAACGAGATCTCCCGCGCGCTGGGCACGGGAGACCGCAGGGGCAGGGTCGTCAACCTCTCCTACAGCGAACCGGGCACGGGGTTCGACCTGGTCAGCCAGATTCCGCCGCCGCCGGCACTGCGCGCCGCACCGGGACTGCTGCTGTTCTTCAAGGACACGCACCGGCTGCCCGCCGAGGCGCTCGGCACGCTGGAATCGCTGGTCCGCCAGACGGCGAACACGGAGACGCGCTGCCTGTGCGCGATCACGCTGCCGCTGCCGCCCGAGACCAGGGACGCCTTCCTGGCGAGCTTCGACCGGCTGCGCCGCGACGGCCTGGTGCGGCTCGTGACCCTGCGCCCGGCGCCGCGGCGCGATCTGCCCGACCTGGTCACGTCGGCGATCGGCGCACTGCCGGAGACCGCGCTGAGCGAGGGGCTGTGGCTCACGACCAGGGGCTGGCCGAACGTGGTCACCACAGCGCTGCGGATCGGGCGCGACCGCGACCTGATGACCGTGGTGGACCGGCACGCCTACCTCACCGCGTGGCGCAGGCAGTTCCGCGTCGCGGCGGACGACGAGCTGCTCGCGGATGTGCGCCGGCTGGGGCCGACGGCGTGGCAGGCGGCCAAGGCGATCGCTGTGCTCGGCCCGCTCGGCGCCGCCGCGCCACGGCTGGTCGGCGCGGCGCTCGGGGTGTCCGAGCAGGAGGCGGAGGCGGAGCTCGCCGGACTCGCCCACGCCGGGGTGCTGCGGTACGCCAGTGCGAGCAGCACCTGGCGGTTCCGCGTACCTCTGGTGGCGTTGTCGCTGGAGTCCGCCGCCGGTCCGTACGAACGCCGCAGGCTCGCGCAGCTCGCGGTCACCGCGCTGTGGGAGGGCGAGGCGCGGTGCGACCTGCCGGCCTACCTGCCCGACCAGCTCGTCAACGCGGGCCGGCTGGTCGACCAGGAGCGGGCGCGCACCGAGCTGCTGGTGAGCGCGGGCCGGGCGGCGTTGCGCGAGGCGGAGCGGTCGCTGACGTGGTTGCGTGCCGCCGCGGAGCTGTCGGCTGACCGCGCAGACCGCGCGCAGATCCTCCTCACCCACGCGCGCACCTGCCTGATGTGCGGCGAGGCCGCGCAGGCGCTGGAGTCGACGGGCACCGTGCTGCGCGAGTACGCGGAGGAGATCCCGGACGACGAGATCATGAGCATCTGCCTGCTGCACCTCAACGCGTTGCACAAGGCCGGCGACCTCGCGACGCTCGAACAGGTGGCGCAGGACGCGTGGTGGCCGTGGCCGGGCGACGACGTGCAGCGGGCCGTCGGCCGAGCGTCCGCGCTGGCGCTGCTCGGCCGGTGGCGGCAGACCCACGAGCTGCTCGATCAGATCCGGCGGGAGCACGACACCACGCCGGTCGACCGGCACATCCGCGCCATCAGCCCGATCATCCGGCTGTGGCTGGGCGACGCGGCCGAGTTCGACGACGACGTCGCGGAGCTGGTCGCCAGGGCCGAGGCCGGCGAGAAACCGCACGACGAACTGCAGAGCCGCGCCAGCGCGCTGGTGACGCTCGGCGAGTCGCGCCGGGCACGGGACCTGCTCGCGCTGTCCGACCGCGTGCACATCCCGCTCGCCACCGCCTGCCGGGCGGCGCTGGCGGTGGCGGACGGCCGCGCGACCGAGGCGCTCGAGCTCACCCGCCAGAGCATCGCCACCGGTCCGCGCAGCGGCTGCGACGCCGAGCACACGATGATGTTCCACCTCGCGGCGACCGTGCAGCTGTACCGCGGCAAGCTCTCCCGCGCGCTCGCACTCCTCGCCACGGCACACGACCGCGCGCCGGTCCTCCCGCACCTGCTGGTCCTGACCGAGGCGACGCACGAACGCCTGTTCCGGCGAGATGTTGCCGCCGGGCAGGCACTGGAGGCGGCGTTGCGCCGGGCGGAGGAGACCGGCGGCATCGCGCTGACCGACCTGCTCTGGACCGCACTGGCCGACATCGCCTTCGACGCCGACCGGCGGGACCTGCTGCCCGGCTACCTCACGCGGGTGGAACAGGTCGCCGAGCGGATGGGCACCGAGCAGGCCGAGATGAACCGGCTGACCCTGCGGGCGGTCGTCCACGCGGACACCGGCGCGGCGGAGAAGGCCGTCGCACTGCTGCGCGAACGCGGCCGGCCGCTGGACCTGGTGAGCGGGCTCGAACGCCTGGTGCGCTACGAGGTGGCCCCGCCAGAGCTGCTGCTGGAGGCCTACAGCGCGGCGGGCGAGCTGGACGCGTTGATGTTCCGGACGGGGTTGCGCAACCTCATGCGCGCCCGCGGCATCTCCGTGCCGGGGCGGCAGGCCACCGTGGCGGAGAACGAACGCCTGCTGGCCGTCCTGGTCGCGGACGGCCTCGGCAACAAGCAGATCGCGACCCTGCTCGGCGCGAGCGAGAAGAGCGTCGAGGGCCGGCTCTCGCGGCTGTTCTCCCGCACCGGTTACCGGTCGCGGGTCGAGCTCGCCGCGGCGATGCTCACCGGCCGCTTCAAGGTGTGATCACGGCGAGTCCTCGGACGCCACGAGCCTGCCCTCCAGGCTGGCGGCGGCGAGGTCGAGCCGCGACCGGCAGCCCGTTCTGGCGAACAACCTGGTGAGGTAGTTCTCCACGGTCTTCTCGCTGATCCGCACCGAGGACGCGATCTGCCGGTTGGTCATGCCGTGACCGACGAGCTCGATGATCTGCAGGTCGGTCTCCGAGAACTCCTCGCGGGCGACGCGAGCCCGCGGCGGCGCGACGCCCAGCTTGCGCATCGACTCCTTGATGTGCGCGCCCATCCAGTCCTCACCGATCCGTCTGGAGATCTCCAGCGCCTCCGCGTACCAAGGTCCGGGCTCGTCGCAGAAGAAGGCCACCGTCATGCACGCCCGCATCAGCTCCGCCAGGTTGCCCTGCTCGCGCAACAGCTCGACCGCGGTCGTCGCGGCTTCGTAGTCGTGCTCGGCCAGCCCGCGCAGGATGAGCTCGGCCGCGCGCAGGCCGGAGCCGCCGAAGCGGGCGTGCCAGCGCCTGGCCTCCGCGCACAACCGAGCGAGCGGCTCCGCGTGCTCCGACCGTTCCTCCAGGAACGCGAGGCGCACCAGGAACCACCGCAGTCCCACGTTGTCGCCCTCGTCGGCCGCGTTGCAGATCTGCGGGTAGGCCGCCCAGCCCCGCGCGATGGCCTCCTCCCACTCGCCACCGCGGTACGCGATGCCGATCTCCACCCACGTTCGCATCGCCGGGAAGGGACCGTGCTCGCCGGCGAGTGCGAGCCACTGCCGGGCGCGCTTGAAGTCGCCGAGTGACGACATGACCTCCGCCGCGAGCAGCCGGGAGACCTGGTGCAGGGCCGTGTGCCACGGTCCGGTGAGCTCCAGCCGCCGCGCGTCGGTGACGACCTCGGCCCACGCGCCGTTGATGTAGTTGCGCACCAACCGGCCGTAGATCGCGATCGGGCCGGACGTCGGTTCGCCGTAGCCGGCGTCGAGCACCAGCTTGAACATCGTCGGGACGTCGTACTGGTCGTCGGCGCACTCGATCGCCTCCTCCCTGGCCGGCTCCACCCCGAAGAGGTGGTCGACGCGGAACCCGCCGAACGCGGTGACCAGGTCGCTCGCCCGCACCGGCGTCCGGCCGCGGAACCAGCGGGCGGCGAACTCCAGCGGGGCACGACTGCGCATGTCACGGGCCAGCGCGTCGTACACCGCGCACGTCACCGGGCGTCCGGTGTGGACGGCGGCGAGCGCGGCCGACGCGGCCAGCTCGTGCCGGAAGCGGTCCTCGACGCCCACGCCCACGACCTCCTCCACCACCACGCCCAGGTCGCGGTAGTGGCCCAGGCGCACCAGCAGGTGCAGGACGATCGGCACCAGCCGACCCCGTTCGGCGCTTTCGGCCGGGCAGTGCCGCAGCGCGGCGCGGTACAGGCGGGCGGCCAGCGCGGGACACGCCCGCACCGCGCGCCTGGCCTCCTGGTCCAGCATCGGCACGAGGGAGGGATCGGCGGCCAGCGCGGCACCCGCCAGTGCCACGTGGTCGGCGAGCACCGAGGACTCCGCCGTCCCCGCGCGCAGGAGGTGCGTCGCGACGACCGCGTGCAGTCGTTCCGCCTCGCCCGCAGGCCGGTTGCGGTCCAGCGTGATCACCAGCGCCCGGCAGGGCACGGTCAGCACACCCTCCCAGTCGTGCGCCAGCACCCCTGCGACGCAGAGCCGGTCCACCACCACGCCGCAGGACCCGAGGTCGTAGCCGAACGCGTCGGCGAAGTACAGCACGTCGTCGATCGTGCAGCGGGTGGCGCGCGAGACCAGCGCGACGAGCCGATCGCCGATCTCACCGGCGGCCGCCACCGCTGCGACGAGCTCGTGGTCCGGCGGCAGCGCGATCGTCTCGGGCGTCGGGTCGCCGACGCACAGGTACCCGAGCACCTCCGCGAGCCGGCGTTCCTCCTTCAGCAGGCCGAACGTGGCGAGCACGGTGCCGGGGTTGCCCGCCAGTGGACCGAGCGCCGCGCGCACCGCGGGCACCACCGCCTCGTCCAGTGGAGCGCACGCGGTCTGGTTCACCAGCAGCTCGATGTCCTGTTCCCCGAGCGGTCCCAGATCCAGCACCAGATCGGCGAGACCGCTCAACGCGACCGTGCCGGTCGTGGCGTCGTCGCGGCAGGTGGCGACGACCGTGCAGCCGGCCCGGTGCGCCGCGGCGACCGCGAGCACCGGATCCGGGGCCGTGTGCACGTCGTCGAACAGCACGGCGACCGGGCCGTCGGCGCGCAGCTGGGTGTACAGCCGGACCAGTTCCGCGAACAGGACGGCCCGCGACCGCACCGACTCGCCGTACTCCTCCTGGCACAGGCGGTCGACGGCGGCGAACGCGTTCAGCGCATGTGCTCCCGCGAGCTCGTCGTAGGACTGCCGGACCAGGTCGATCGCGGATCGCGCGCAGAACACGTCCCACGGCGGTGCGCTGCCGGCGGGCACGGACAGCACGGTGATGCCGCGCTCCTGCCACAGCCGGCCCAGCTCGTCCAGGAGTGCCGTCTTCCCGATTCCGCCGGCGCCGCGGAGCAGCAGGAGCGCCCGCGATCCCGCGTACGCGTCGAGATCACCGATCTCCGCTGTCCTGCCCACGAGAACCCTGCGCGGCATCCCAGCCTCCTCACCGTCTCCGCCTGGCCCCTGGCGGGACGCGGACTCGGGGCCGTGATGACGCGAAACGGGTCGACCCCGAAGAAGATTGCTCCGTTCAGCCCATTCCGGCGCGCCCAGGATAGGCCGGACGCAGGCAGCCCGGCAGGACCACACGGCAGTCGTGCACACCCCGTGACCTGCGGCAGCGCCACCAGGACGTTCCACCCCGTTCCACGCCTGTTCCACCGGTCTGCTTGGGTGTGCGGCGTGACGCCCGAGTCGTTGTTGGCAGCAGGCACCCGCGCGTTGACGGAGAACGGGGACCTGAGGACCAGCAGGGAGCGTTTCGCTCAGGCCTACGAGGCCGCCCAGAAGACCGGTGACGTGCACACCCTCGTCGCTGCCGCACTCGGCGCCGGCGGGGTGTGGGTGCACGAGCACCGCACCGCGGCCGAGGCGGAACTGGTGCGGTCACAGCTCAAGCACGCGCTCACGCTCGTGGAACCGAAGTCCGACATCGCGTTGCGGTTGCGGTTGCGGCTCACCGCGGAAAGCGACTACCAGGCCAACACGTGCACGAACATCCTTGCGCTGCTTGACGAAGCCCGGCAGGTCGTGGATCCGGTGGTGCGGGTCGAGGCGCTCAGCCTCGCGCATCACTGCGTGCTCGGGCCGGATCACGTGGAACTGCGCAAGGAACTGGCCGCCGAGATGATCGGCGAGAGTCTGCGCAGCGGGCGCCAGGGCGACCTGATGATGGCGTTGCTGTGGCAGGTGGTCGACCACTTCCTCGACGCCGACCCGCACGCCGTGCGCCGCCTCACCGACCTGAGGGAACGGCTCAAGCACGAGGACCACCTCGCCGTGCGGTTCGTGGTGAGCGCGATGGAGGTCATGCTCGCGATCCGCGACGGGCGCTTCGCCGAGGCCGAACAACTGGCCGGCGCGAGCGCGCAGCTCGGCGCCGAGGTCGGTGACGTGGACGCGACGGCCTGGTACGGCGCGCAGCTCAGTGCGATCCGTTGGTATCAGGGCCGCACCGCGGAGCTGTTCCCGTTGCTGGACCATCTGGTGCACTCGCCGACGCTGAGCACCGTCGACAACTCGTTCTTCGCCGCGCTCGCGGTCGCCGCCGCGCTCTCCGGTGACCGGCGCAAGGCCCACGGCGCGCTCGCGATGCTGTGCCGGGACGGGCTGCACTCGCTGCCCCGCTCCAGCACGTGGCTGGTGACCATGAGCGGGGTCGCGGATGCCGCGCACCTGCTCGACGACGTCGACGTCGCGCGCGAGGTCTACGCGATCCTGCTGCCGTTCGCGCGGCTGCCGTTGATGGCGAGTCTCGCCGTCACGTGCTTCGGCTCGGCCCAGCACCCGCTCGGGCTGGCGGCGCTGACGTTCGGCGACGTCGGCCTGGCGCTGACGCATCTCAAGGCGGCCGTGCGGGACAACCTCGCGCTCGGGCACTGGCCAGCCGTGCTGTCGTCGCGGCGCAAGTACGCCGAGGCGCTGGAACGGGCGGGCGCCGTCGCGGAAGCCCGCCGCCAGCTCGCCACGTGCGCGCAGGAGGCCGCCGAACTCGGCGTTGACACGCCTCCTGACGCGGATCTGACCGTGCGACGCGAGGGCAAGCAGTGGCTCGTCCGGCTCGGCAGCCGGAACGTCCTCGTGGACGGCGGAATCGGGATGGCCCACCTCGCCGTGCTCACCGCGAACCCGGGCAGGGAGATCGACGCGGCGGAGCTCGTGGCGGGCACCACCGCGGTGGCGGCCGAGGTCACCGGGCAGGATCAGCTCGACCTGGAAGCGTTGCGGCAGTATCGGAACAGGCTCGCCGACCTGCGCGGGCGCGAGCTGAGCGACGCCGAGCAGGCCGAGCACGACTGGCTCGCCGGGGAGATCGCGGCGGCCACCGGGCTGGGCGGCAGGACCCGGACGTTCACCGATTCCGGCGAGCGAGCCCGGATCGCCGTCGGCAAAGCGATCCGCCGCGCGGTGACGGCGCTGTCGTCGGCTGATCCGGTGATCGCCGAGCACGTGCGCGACCGCGTCCGGACGGGCCGCCGGTGCAGCTACACACCTGGACCGTGAGCGGATTTCGATTGTCCGGCAACGAAAATCGCACAATATTGGTCAGTGATGAACACCTGCACATTTGTCGTGATCGTCCGATTCGCAGATCATCGAACGCGATCGATCACCTCAAGACAAGCTTAAGAACAAGACCCAATCCGGTGTGATCTAGCGCACACACAGCCGCGTTCGACGACCGTTCGACAGCTGTGAACAAAGATCCGATGCCCGAACGGGCAGGCGATCGAGAGCGCTCCCACGACCTGGGCAAACGATCTTCCTGATCATCCGCCGTTCACCTCGGGGCCGCCCGTTTCCGTGTGCCGCAAGGACTTGTGAACAGTGGATCTCAATTGGTGACCTGCGAACCGGAATACGAGCTTTCCCCTAAAAGGTACTTGATACTGCACGCATGTACATCGTCGGTGACAAAGACGCTGTCCCGCTGCGGGACACCGTCAGCTCGGGTCAGGTGCAACTCGACCCGACCGCGGGCGAGGAGCTCCGCAAGCAGTTCCAGGCACAGATCGACCAGGTCGACTCGTGGCTCGAACGCGCCAACACCACCATCGCCCGGCCCGCACCGCTCGGCGCCAACCCGGTCGGCGACGCCATGCGCGACAAGTTCACCCAGCGGGCCGAGGGTGAGCAGTACTCGTTCGTCAACGTCATGACCGCGTACCGCACGGTCCTGGAGCAGACGAAGAACTCGATCGTCGAGGCGATCGAGAACTTCACCCGCCTCGACGAGGAAAAGCAAGCAGAGCTGAAGAAGTTCATGAACAGCTGATCCCGGCTCGGATCCAGCTGAGTCCACCGACGCGAGAGGCGAGCCGGTCATGCCCCCCGAGACCGACCCGAGCGACTTCGAGAACAAGCCGGTCCTCACGGACCCCCAGAACTGGGCGTCACGCTCGCACGCCGAGCTCTACGCCGCTGTGCACAACAACAACGACCCCGGTGCGGCCGGCCAGATCAGCTCCGACTGGAGCAAGTACGGCTCCGAGCTGACCGAGGCGGCCCGCACGATCAACGCGGTCATCACCGCGTCGGAGTCCAAGTGGACCGGCGGCGCCGCAGAGGCCGCTCGCGAGGCGATGAAGAAGCTCGGTGACTGGGTCGACGAGACCGCGCGCACCGCCGTCGAGGTCGGCAGCAAGGTGTCCGAGCAGGGCCACGTGGTGGAGAGCGCCCGCGCGCAGATGCCCGCGCCGATCGCGTTCGACTGGCACAAGGCCGCAGCCGCGCTCTCCCAGCCGGGCACGCCCGCCTTCGTGCTGGCCTCCGCCGACATCGCCGTGGCCAACGCCGCGTCGCGCGCGGCGCACGACCAGGCGGTCAACGTCATGACCGCCATGGAGAGCAACTCCCGGCAGGTCGACACGACGACGCCGACCTTCAAGCCGCCGTTCAACCCGAACACCGGCCAGGTCGAGGAGCCCCCGGTGGCGCTGCGGCGTCTGGCCGGCACGCCCACGCTGGGCACCGCCGAGGCTCTCACGTCGACGCACGCGGCGGGTGGCGCCGGCACGGCCGCTCCGCCCAGCCCCACCGGTGCGGCGGCTCCCGGCTCGGCGCAGACCAGTGGCGCCAACGCGCCCGCTGCGGCGGCCTACACGCCGTCGGCTCCCGGCTACACCGGTCCTGGCGGCGCCGCGGGTGGCGGTGCCGGCTACACGCCGCAGATGACGAACCACAACCCCGGCAACACGAGCGCGGCCGCCGCGACGTACACGCCGACGGCGCCGGGCTACACGGCGCCGGGCAACGCCGGCAACACCTACACCAGCGGTGGCGGCAGCAACTACACGCCGCAGTTCCCGACGGGTGGCACGCCGTACGCCCCCACGAGCCCGACCAGCAGCACGCCGCGACCGCTGGCGAACATCCCGAAGGTCCCCGTGGTCGGCAAGGACGTCCCGAACCCGAACTACACGCCGCAGAACCCCAACTCCCCCAAGGGTTACACGCCCACGGCACCCGGCTACACCGGTCCTGGCGGCCCCGGTGGCGGCGGCGGTGGTGGCGGTGCCGGGTCTGGCATGAAGCCCGGTGCGATGCCGAACTTCGGCGCCGCGGGCGGTGGCGCCGGTGGTTTCGGTGGCGGTGCGGGCGGCGCCGGTGGTGCCGGTGGCGGCTCGGTGCAGGCCGGCGGCTCGGCGGGCGTGCAGGGCAGGGCCGGTGCCATGCCGATGGGCATGACGGGTCCCGGTGCGGCCGCGGCGGCCGGTGCCGGCATGGGTGCCGGTGCGCCGATGGGTGGCGCTCCCGGTGCCGGTGGCCGGGGCGAGGAGGACAAGGAACACCGTTCCGCCAGCTACATCATGGGCGGCGACCTGTTCGAGGTTCCCGGCGAGCACCTGCCCCCTGCGGTCATCGGTGGCGCGAAGGTGAAGAAGCCGAAGGGAACCGACGCGTCGTGATCACCCCTGAGTTCCTGCTCTCGCCGCGCGAGTTCGACATCCTGTGGCACGAGTTGCGGCTCGGCCGGATGCCGTACCCGCTGGACGTGCCGAGCGAGGGCGCCACCGAGCAGGAACGCCGTGTCCTGCGCGACCGGACGCTCGAGGACCTGAAGGGGCGCGGCCTCGCCGGCAATCAGAGACTCGAGGACTTCCTGCGGCTGCTCGACGACCACGAGATGTCCGTGGACGCCGTCGCCGGGCTGGACCGGACCGTGCGGGCGCTGGCCGCGTCCGACGGCCGCCAGGCCGTGCTGGCGATCATCGACGACGACCGGATCGGACTGCTGGAGATCCGCGAGACCGGCCTGGCCCGCGAGATCGTCCGGGTCCTGCCGGACGGCGAGGCCGGTCCCGGCACCGCGGTGAACGTGCGGGTGGAGACGTTGCAGCAGGCCGTGGAACTGCAGGAGTCCGAAGAGGACGACGACTCCGACGACCCGTGGGGCGCGGCCGACGACGAACTGGACGACCGGCAGGCGCTGCAGCGCGCCGGCCTGTCGCCCCAGGACGCCAAGCAGTTCGGGGAGCTCGCGGCGAACCGCGTGGCGGGCGGCCAGTTCGGGGTCACCCGCGGCCGGCAGCGCTCAGGTGTCGTGATCAACTGGTTCGACACGCACCAGGGCCGTTACCTGATGGTCAACTCGGACGGCTGGCTGAGCCTCTCGCCGACCGACAACGACCGCATCGCCACCCGAATCAACTCCGTGCTCGCGTGAGAGCGCGTTCCCAGTTGAACCACCGCCGCCGGAGGACCGTGTGAATCCCGCGAACCCCTATCAGTGGGTCGAAGACTACGAGGCCAAGCTGGCCGACCTGAAGAAGAAGTCCGAGGACCTGGTCGAGAACTTCGCCGCGTCCAGCGCGACCGTGACGTCGAAGGACGGCGCGGTGACGGTGACCGTGGGTCCCAACGGCGGCCTGCAGAACCTCGTGCTCGGGCATCGCGCGCTGGAGCTCGGCGGGCCGCGGCTCACCGCGTTGATCCTGGAAACCGCGCGGCACGCCCAGAAGCAGGCCGCCGGGAAGGTTCTGGAGATCTTCGCGCCGCTCGGTGAAGGCACCGAGGCGTACCAGATGGTGTCCGACTCGATCCCGGCCGACGAGCCGGTCGAGGAGACCGACGCGTACGACGTCGACGACGAGATCGACGACGAGCCGGAACCCGCTCCGGCTCCCCCGCCGGTGAGCCGGCCCGCCGCGGCCCCGCAGCCGCCGCCCGTCCGCGGACGACGCCGCGCGGACGACGTTGACGACGATGACAACCAGCCCTGGTAAGGAACTGCGATGACCGCGCCGGAAAAACCACTCCCCTCTCCTCCTGGCATGAAGATCACGGAGGAGAACAAGCTCAAGGGCTCGTTGTTCATCGAGGCCTACGGCAGTCTGATCGACGGCATCAGCAAGGACGCCGAGTCCGAGACCGAGAAGGCGCTGGACATCACGTTCAACGCCATCGGCGCGGCGTCGGCCACGGTGATGCTCGCGGTCGACCCGCTGGGTACCCTGATCGGTGCCGGCATCGGCTGGCTGATCGAGCACGTCTCGTTCCTGCGTGACGCCCTCAACCAGGTGATGGGCGACCCGGACGAGATCAAGGCCAACGTCGACGCGAACAAGGCGAAGGCCGTCGAGCTGCGGCAGCTGGCCGAGGACCACAAGAGCGGGCTCGCCACGTTCGACGGCTGGACCGGCGCGTCGTCGGAGCGGTTCAAGGCGTCCATGGACGGGATGACCCAGGAGCTCGAGGACCTGGCCAACGCCGTCGAGAGCAAGGCCAAGATCGTCGCGATCATGGGCATGCTGGTCACCGTCCTGCGCGACATCGTGCGCGACATGATCGCCCAGTTGCTCGGCTCGCTGATCGGTGGCGCCATCGCCGCGGCCGCCGCGATGATCCCGACCTTCGGCGCCTCGATCCCGATCTTCATCGGCTTCGCGGTCGGCAAGGCGGTCGCGCTGGGCGTCAACATCGCCTCCCGCGTCGCCCGCGTCGTCGCCGCGCTGGGCCGCCAGATGAAGCGGATCGGCGACCTCGACGACATCATGGCCAAGATCAGCAAGGGCTGGAACCGGTTCGAGAACGGCGCCGACGTCGCCGAGATCGCCTACGAGGGCTACAAGGCGCAGAACGAGGTCAACAAGGCCGTCGACAAGGTCACCCCAGGCGGTGGCTCCGGCGGCTCCGGCGGCTCCGGGGGTGAGGGCACCTCCGGTACCAAGACGGCCGCGGACACGCTCGCAAAGGCCCGCGAGGGCACGGTGCAGGCGAGCCAGATGCACGCGCTCCAGGCCCCCACGGCCAGGGTGCAGGCGGAGGGCGAGCCGATGCAGGCCCTCTCGGCCACGCGGATGCACGACGCGCCTGTGCAGATGGCCCAGGCCCAGCCTCAGCACCTGGTCATGCCCCTCGAGGCCGAGGCGGTCCGGCCCGCCCACCGGTTGGAGCCCATGGAGGCGCTCCAGCCGATGCACCGCGCGGAACCGGCCGAGGCACTGCGGCCCACGCACCGTGTGGAGGCGGCCGAGGCACTGCGGCCCATGCACCGCGTGGAGCCGGTCGAGCAGTTGCAGCCGATGTACCGCTCGGAGGCCCCGCAGGCCATGCAGCGCGTGGACGCGATGCCGGCCCAGGACGCCACGATGGCCTCCGGCGTCAGCATGACCGCGGCGACGCCGTTCCAGCAGGCCGTCCAACCGCACGAGTTCTCGAACAGCGCCTTCGAGAGCACTCCCGCAGAGCCGCTGCAGGGCGCCCAGGCGTCGCACGTCTTCCAGGCGCTCGAGCCGACGCAGTCCTACGAGCGTGCCCAGCCGGTCCAGTCCTACGCGGCCTTCGAGGCACCGGCCGAGGAGGGCTACAACCCGCTCCTGGCCCAGGAAGCGCCTCGTGGGGGCGCGGCCCACGAGACCGCCGCCCAGGCCGGTGGCGCACCTGCGCAGCCGCTCCGGCAGGCCGTCACCAACGAGCGCCCCAGGCAGCCGGGGCAGTAGCTCCTCAGCCGGGACCCCGCCGACCCTGCTTGTTCTGACGCAGCACTGGAGAAAAGCCGCTCATGGCCAAGGGGAACACGAATCCCACACCGCCGCCGTCGTCGTCGAACCCGAACCCGACGCCGAGCCCGACGCCGTCGCCCACGGGTACCGGCGGTGGTGGTCCCACCGGCAACAGCGGCTTCTCCATGAGCGACTCCTCGATGCAGGGGTTGCAGAACAAGGCAGGGGACCTGGGGTCCCGGCTGTCGGCCATCTCCAGCGGCCTGCGCGGCCTGAACTTCAGCGGCAACGCACTGGGCCCCATCGGCCTGTTCGCCGTGCCGGCGCTCAACGCGTCGAACGACAACGCCATCTCCCAGGCCGACAAGGGCGCCAAGGCGTTCACCGACGTCCAGTCGAAACTGAAGGCCACGCTCGAAACGCACGTGCAGACCGACACGAAGATCGGTCAGGACCTCAAGTCCGTCGACACGAGCACCAACGCCAAGCCGCCACCCGGCGCGGCCAACACGACGCTCGGCAACAACACGCAGGGCGGCCCCAAGGTCCAGGGCCCGGGCACGATCGCGGGCGGCACCGGCTACACCGGTGGCGGGCAGAAGGGCCCCGGCGGCGGCCCGGTCGCCCCACCACCGAACGTCAAGGGCGGCACCGGTCCCGTCGGCACCGGAGGCTCGAAGGCACCCGGCGGCGGCCCGGTCGCCCCACCACCGAGCATCAAGGGCGGCACCGGACCTGTCGGCACCGGAGGCTCGAAAGCCCCTGCCGGCGGCCCGGCTGTGGGGGCGCCGCCGAACATCAAGGGCGGCGCCGGCCCGGTCAACAACCCCACCACCCCGGCGAACTTCGTGCCCAAGGACGTGAAGGTCCCGACCGGCCCGACCGGCGGTCCGATCGGTGCCGGTCCCGTCGGCGGCCCGGTCGGCGCTACGCCGGGGTCGAGGCCGAACACGCCAGGCGGCGGAGCCAAGGGCCCAGCCAACTTCACCCCCAAGGACGTCAAGGTCCCCACCGGCCCGACCGCCGGTCCCATCGGCGGCCCGGTCGGCGCCACGCCGGGGTCCAGGCCCAACACGCCAGGCGGCGGAGCCAAGGGCCCAGCCAACTTCACCCCCAAAGACGTCAAAGTCCCCACCGGCCCCACCGCCGGTGCCACGCCGGGTTCCAACACGCCGGGCGGAGGAGCCAAGGGCCCAGCCAACTTCGTCCCCAAGGACGTCAAGGTCCCCACCGGCCCGACCGCCACACCACCCGGCCCGCAGAGCGCAGTGACGTCTCCGTCCACGGGCGCCGGTCCGCGCAACTTCACCCCGACGGCCGGCGCCACCCCCGGCGCAGGCATGGGTGCCGCTCCACCGATGGCTCCCGGCGGCACTCCAGCCGCAGGCGCACCAGCCGACCGCAGCACCAAGTACAACGCCCCCGGCAGCGGCGGCAAGGGCGTGTTCGACGCCCCCAAGCCCGCCACCCCGGACACCATCTCCAAGGCCCCCAAGGACTCGAGCGCCACGCCGGGTCCGGCTCCAACCTCGACACCGGGTGCGGGCACGACGCCCAAGCCCGGCGGCGTTCCAACCACGCCCGGCGCAACCCCGGGCTCAGCTCCGACCGTGCCCCCAGGCGCGACCCCAGGTTCGACGCCGACCACACCCGGCCAGCAAACCGCCGTAACCGCGCCGTCCCAAAGCGGCCCGCGCGGCGCCACCCCAACGCCGACCGCTCCCGCAGCAACCCCCGGCGCCATGCCGCCCGCCGCACCACCCGCAGCCGCCCCACCGCCCGGCGCCACGGGCACCGACCGAACCAGCAAGTACACCGGCGGAACGGGCGCGGGCAAGGGCGTGTTCGACGCCCCCAAGCCCCCCACCCCCGACAACACCATCACCAGGGCTCCGGGCACCTCGCCGTCCACCCCACCCCCGGCCCCGAAGCCAACCTCGTTCACGCCGCCACCGGCCACCGTGCCGCCGACGTCGACGAGCACGCCATCACCGACTCCGGCCACGCCGCCGGTGAACACGCCAGGCGCCAACCCGAACACGGCATCACCCAACCAGGCACGCCCGACCCCAGCCGCGCCGCCGGTGAACGCACCTTCGCCAAATGCACCGTCGTCGGCGAACACCCCGTCGCCCAGGCCGGATACCGCGCCCTCCGCCCAGACGCCCAAGGCAGACACGGCTCCGCCCGCTCAGACGCGTCCCGCACCGTCGCCGACGCCCAGTCCGAGCACCAACGTCCCGCCGGTCAACACGCCGTCACCCAAGCCGGAAACCAACGTCCCGCCGGCGAACACCCCGCCGGTCAACGCGCCCAAGCCGGACACGAACGTTCCCCCGGCCAACACTGCGTCGCCCAAGCCCGAGACGAACGCTCCGCCGGCTCAGACGAAGCCCACGCCGGACACGAACACGGCTCCGCCTGCTCAGACGCGTCCCGCTCCAGCGCCTGCCGTCAACGCGCCGCCCGCGAACGTCCCAGCGGCCAACGTCCCAGCGGCGAACACGCCGAACCCGAACTGGCCCAACACGAACACGCCGCCACCGGCAGCCCCAGCGGCCGGGCCACGCGCCGTGCCCGGCGGTTGGATGCCGGACACCGATACCGGCCAGAAGACTCCTGCGGCGGCTCCGGTCACAGACACCACCAACGTCAATGCCATGTGGCCCCCGGCCGGTCCGCGGCCGGGCAGTGTGCCCAACGTCCCCGGTGTCGTGGGCCCGCCCCAGGGCATCTTCGCCCCCAACCGGCCCGCCGCGGACGCACTGCGCCCAATCGCCGAAGCATCACCACCCGCGCAACCGCGCCCCACGCCGACCACCCCCCAGCCTCCTGCCGTCCAGCCGGAGAAGAAGCCGTTCGAACCGCCCAAGCCGGGACCGTCGCCTGACCCCTTCCCCGTCGAGCCGATCAAGGCATCCCCCAACCTGCTCGACCTGCTCGACCCCCGCGGATACCCCGGCACCACCAATCACAACTCCCCCGGCAACTACAAAGCCGACGCCGCCTGGCCCGCCACCACCATCGACGGCAAACCCTGGGCCGACCTGCAAAACCTCACGCCCGAGGAAAGCAGGAAGTGGATCGACAAACTGCGCAACGTCCTGGCCTCCAAACCAGACGGCGCGTTCTTCTGGTCCGGCAACTACTACGACTCCGACGGCAACCGCATCTCGGTCATGAACGAAGCCGAGTACATGGCCAAAGCCGACGGACGCAACACCCTCGAAGGCACACTCGACGACAAAGCCATCAAACTCCCCGGATGGGGCAACACCTCACCCGAAGGCAAAGCGGTGTGGGACAGCGTGTCCGCCAGTCTCGCACACGGCGCCAGCGGTGACGTCTACGTCCTGCTCGGCCCGTCAAGGCGGCCCGACAACGTCTTCCACATGACCGAATTCCCCATCCTCCAACAAAACCCCAACGTCAACAGGGTCATCACCATCGACGTCCACACCAAAGAAGAGACGGTGATCTACACAGCCAACACCCCACCAGCACCAGACAACACCGACACGCGGTCCGCACCCCCGATGCCCGGCGACATCGGCACATCGCCGGACGCCGACACCAAGCCGGACACCAAGCCGGACACCGACACGGACACCAACGCGTCCGCCCAGAACACCCAACCGCAGAACAACCAGGCGCAGAACACCCCCGCGCCGAACACCACGGCCGACAACGGCCCGGCGCCGACCAGGGACGCCCCGGTGACCCCGCCGCCGGCCCCGCCCGCGCGGGAGCCGAACCTGAACCCCGACGGCACCCGCAAGGACGTGCCGAAGGTCGGCGCCCCGCCGGCCATGACCCCGCCGACCCCGGAGTCGCACCAGGGCAAGGACGTCCTCACCGACGGCTCGTGGCGCCACGACCCGGCGAAGACCGCGGACTGGTCGAACCCGAGCAACCCGGCCGACCGCAGCACCTGGGCCGACCGCCGCAACGACACCGACGTCCGCACCGTCGACGTCACGGTCCACGACGTCCGCACCGACAGCACACCGAGCAACATCAAGTCCTACCAAGGACTCATCAACTACGACCTGCGCCGCATCGAGACGACACCCGGCAACTTCGTCCAGGAATACACCGTCAAGGTGCACGTCGACCCCGCCGCGAACGTCGACCCGGACGCCGTGCAACAGGTCAAGGACAACGCCACCAACGGCGTCAACTCCCTGCTGAACCAGGGTTTCCGGCTGCCGAGCGGCGACCAGTTCCACCTCAACCTGGAGTTCACCGACAACGCGGCGGACGCGCACACCACCATCAAGGTCGACCCGGACAACCCCAACGTCGACCAAACCCACTGGAACCCGGACACCAGCCCCGAGGTCCTCGCCCACGAAACCCTGCACTACCTGGGCATCCCGGACGAGTACAAGGACACGTCCCGCGTCTTCCAGCAGCACGACACCAACTCCGGCGTCCACCAGAACGACGGCGGCCTCATGGGCGCCGACGTCCACCTGCCCGACCCCGGCATCCGGCCGCGCCACCTGTGGCTGATCGAAAACACCGCCAACAGCCAGGTCATGGTGCCCGACACCACGATCAACACACCCGGCCCCGCCACCGTGCCCCCGCCCGCCGACTGGAAACCGAACCCCAGCACCGAGACCGCTCCCACCCCGGCAACGGACCCGAGGCCCGACGCCGACACGCGGGCCATGCCGAAGCGCGACGCCTGGGACAGCGACAGCGACAGCGACGCGGAAACGGCGCCGGAGCAGAACAAGCGGCCCAAGCACGACGGCGCGCCGTTCGATCCGGGCAACGTCGCCGGTCCGTCCACAATCGACAGTGACGCCATGGACGTTGACCAGGACAGCCAGGTCGACGACCTCGCCAACGCGCTCAACGACCTGTCGCTGAGCAACGTCCAGTACAACCAGGCGTTCGCGAACCTGGCCAACGACGGCTTCGACCTGCCCACGAAGGACAACTACCTCGCCAAGCTCAAGGAGAGCGTCGAGGCCGACAAGCGTCCTTCCTTCGTGGTCAACATGATCGTGAGCCACACCGAGCTGGGCAAGATCAACGACGTCATCAACTCGATCACCGCCGACGCCGGGCCCACCGGCAAGGACATGGTGTTCGTCGTCGGTGTCAACGGCCCCAACGGTTCGGCCGCCACCATCGACGCCAGCATCACCCAGGCCAACAACAGCGTCTCCGGCAGGCCCGAGCCGATCGCGCTCGTGCCGTTGCCGACGTTCGACCCGGCGAAGGGCTTCCCCTTCGGCACCATGCGCAACGAGACGATGCACAGCCCTGCCACGACGTTCGCCATCGGCGCGATGAACGGCAAGGACACGCATCCGTACATCTCGTTCCAGGACTTCGACACCGGCTCGCGCAAGGTCACCGGCGACCAGAAGGACATCTTCAACCACTTCAAGGACTCGCTGAACCCGCCGGGTGCAGGCCCGATCCGGCCGGTGCTGTACTCGGGTGGTTACCGCGTCGGCGACCCGGCCGCGCTCGTCAACGACACGCAGACGCGCATCGACAAAGAGCGCGCCAAGATCAACAACGACCCCAAGCTGTCCGCGGACAAGAAGGCGGAGAAACTCGAGGAACTGCGCGTCGCGGAACAGCAGATCCGGCAGCCGGACTTCGCCGAGAAGTTCCAGCAGGCGATGAGCGACGACATGGACGCGCGCAGCCGCCAGAAGGACTCGGCGCCGCTGCTGCCGTACTCGCCGGAGCCCAACCTCTTCATCGACGCGAGCGTCACCGTCGTCGCACCCGACGTCAAGTTCAGCAAGGACGCCAACGAGTTCGGCGGTCTGAGCCAGTCGATCAACCAGTTCGCCGGCAACGAGATCGCCGAGATCCACCAGAACCAGCTGCCGAAGCCGGAGTTCACCGAGGACGTCAAGCAGGCCAAGGCGCAGCTCGAAGCCGACATCGCGGCCCAGGGCGGCAAGCCGAGCCCCGCCCAGGCCCAGGTGCTGGCCTCGCTCGACGCCGAGATCAAGGCCAAGGATGCACGCGCCGCGGCCGACCCCGGCTTCAAGGACAGCTCCGCACAGCTCGTCGTCGACGCCGGCATCGAGGTCGACCTCAAGACCAACCGGAACCCCTACCGCGGCGAGAACTTCACCAGCGACTTCGTCAACGGCGCGGTGGGCACCGACCTGTCCCGCCTCGCGCTCGGGTTCGCCAAGAGCGAGGGCAAGTCGTGGCCGCAGTCGCACGTCGCGCTCACCTCGGTCACCAGCCGCATGTACGCCGGTGTCCCGGACGCGACCGGCAAGCTCGACCCGCAGGCCGACCGCGCGGCCAAGTCCGACGTGTCCGGCGCGAAGATCCGCGACGAGTTCCAGGACCGCAAGCCCGGCAAGGACGGCACGCCGAACCCGAAGAACAAACCGCACAGCGAGCGCGAGGCCCAGCAGCTCAAGGTCCACGGCGACCAGCCGACGGGCGGCTGGAACCCGTCGGACGCCGACGCGAAGAAGCTCGGTGTGCAGGACAAGAACACCCTCAGCACGGCGGTCTCCGCGCCCGTCGCGGGTCACGGACACATGGGCATCGACCCGACGGCCAAGAACGAGAAGATGGCCGCGATGCTCAACCTGGCGTTGTCGTCGAACACGAGCAACGTCACCCGCACCTTCGGCACGCTGGAGCACGGCGTCCTGCCGATCGCCGATCCGCCGCGGCAGGACGGCATGTTCAACGCCGTGCACGACGCAATGGTCAAGGACGCCAAGGCGAACCCGCCCGGCGCCAAGAAGGGCAAGCCCGCTCCGGAGATCAAGTCGGCGACGGACCTGCGCGCCGGCGCGATCCAGAAGGGCTCGATCGCCTCCCCCGCGATCACCAAGCAGATCGCGAACTTCCGCCAGGAGCACGGCCTCGAGAACGGCCACCTGGTCAACGCGCTCATCGAGCCGAACGCGGCACCGCAGGCCGACACCACGGCCCAGGAGATCGACGCCGACAAGATCGCCGACAACGCCAAGGCGGCCAAGGCGGAGGAGCTGGCCGCCAAGCTGCTCGCGACGGAGATCGGCCGGCCGCTGACCATCCACGGCCCCAACGGACCGCAGACCTTCGAGCCGTTCTACGAGCCCAGGCCGGAGACCAACTCGAAGTCCAAGCCTGCGGACATCAAGAAGGCGGAGAACTGGAGGCCGCCGGCCTTCCCGCCACCGCTCGAGCTCGACGCGCACCCACAGCCGAACGGCAAGACGCATTTCACGCCGCACGACCTGGGTGAAGGCCCGTCGCACCGGGCCGCACCGCCGGCGCCCGACACCCAGACACCGGACGTGGAGACGCGCCCGGCACCGCAACGGCCGACGCCGAACCCGGTCATCCCGATGACCACCACGGCCCCGCAACCGGTGGGCCAGGTCCCGAACACGAACCTGCCGAGCTTCTTCCAGGACAACAAGGCACTGGGTTCGATCACGCCGACGGACGTGCGCGGCGCGGACGCGGTGGTCAACGAGATCCAGGGCATCAAGCCGGACGACCAGGCGCGCATCAAGAACTCGCTGGAGAACGACTTCGAGACGTTCCTGGGCAACGGCCGCAACTTCCAGGTGAAGATCGGCAACGCCTGGTTCGAGGCGAACGTCCGCGCCGAGATGCACGCGGACACCAACACGGCTGTGCAGGACGCGGCCGACACCAAGGTGGACAAGAACTTCCAGGCCGCCGCGGCCTCCACCACCACGAACACCATCGCGACGGCCAACGACGTCGGCGCCTCGGCGACGGCCGGTGTCGCCATGGGCCCGTACGGCTCGCTGGGCGGCAAGGCCGCGCTCGCCACGCCCGCGGTGTCGCAGGCGACCACGAACACCACGACCGAGCAGCGCGCGATCAAGGGGTCGGACGACGGCTCCAAGAAGGTCACGGTGCCGGTCTCGTTCGAGATCACGGTCACCGACGCGGCCGGCAACCCCAGGCAGTTCGCGACGCTGAACAGCGGCCCGGACGTCACGCTGCAGGTCCCGACCGACCTCAGCACGATCGTCGACTCCGGCAAGTCGTCCGACGTGGTCACCCCGACCGACGCGGCCTGGGGCACGAAGGTCGAGAACGCGGTGCCGGAAGCCGTGGTGGTCAACGACTCCGGGAAGGCGTTCAACGACGTCGCGGCGAAGCTGCACCCGTCGATCACGAAGGTCGGCTCGCCCGGACGCGAGGCGCTGCAGAACTTCCTGAGCCCGACGTCGATCCGCAACAACCTGCCCGCGATGCTCGGCGGCTTCGTCACCTCGCCCGACCTGATCAGCCCGCACGCCAGCAAGGGCGGCGCGGTGCAGATGACGGCGACGCTGAAGGACGCGAAGCTCGTCGGCACGCACGACAACGCGGCGCTGGACCTGAAGGACACCTCTGCCTGGGGCAGCAGTGTGTCCGCGACCACCAAGACCGGCTTCGACGTCACCGCGGGCTTCGGCGGCAACATCGGTGTGCCGGGCCAGGTCGGCGGCACGGTCGGCGCCACCGCCACCTACTCCGCGCGCACCGCGGAAGGCGTGAACGCGGGGACCAGCTCCAGCCGCAAGACCGGCATCGGTGTCAAGAACGAGACGGGCCTCTACGAGGTCACCGCCGAGGTCGAGGTGCGCACGCCCGCGGGCGACAGCGTCAAGATCCCGGTCACCACGCACATGCGGATGGGCCTGCACGAGGCCGGCGCGGTCGGTCTGCCGACGCCAGACGGCACCAGGAACACGATCACCGACGCGGCCACCGCGGACACCAAGTTCCTGCCGCCCTACCTCGCCGACACGCTCGCCGCCGGCAACGCCAAGGTCGGCGAGTTCGTGCCGGCCACCAAGGTGCAGGGCCAGGTCGAGGGCGCGCTGCGGGACCTGCCCGGCTTCGGGAAGTTCCTGCCGCAGTGGAACAACCCGGACGCGAACCCGCGCAGCGGCAAGGGCCAGAGCTTCGCCGACGTCGCCGAGCAGCTCGCGAACCAGCGCAAGCTGACCGCGAACCTCTCCCCCGCCGCGTTGAAGGCGAACATGGACAGCCTGCTCGGTCCCGGCGTCCAGGTGCAGCTGAAGAACTCCGGCAAGACCACGAACACCTACGTCAACGTCACCGTCAAGGCGAAGCTGACCAACCCGAAGCACCTCGGCCAGGCCGACGCGCGCCCGGTCAGCGACTCGACCACCACCGGTCCGAAGCTGGACGCGAACACCAGCACCACCAAGGGCTGGACCGGTGGCGTGCAGGGCCGGGTCAACATCCCGGTCAAGACCGGGGTCGCCTCGCTCACCCCGGCGCCGCAGGTCGGCGCGTCCTACACCCACTCGTGGACGGACAAGACGACGGCCGGACCGGCGGTCAGCAGCACGTCGGCGAACCCCGGCAGCCCGGACGCCCAGGTGTTCCAGCAGGACGTGGAGTTCGAGGTCGAGATCACCTCGTTCACCCGGCCGCGCACGTGGGTGCGCAACATCGTGCCCGGCGCGCCGGGATTCCACTCGCCAGAGGTGAAGACGGTCGCCAAGACCGGCGCCGGTCTGGACAAGATCGACGGCAAGGTCAACCTGTGGGTGTCGGACGGCTCGACGCTGAAGACCAATCCCGGCAACGGTTTCAAGCCCGGTGACCCGCGGTCGACCAAGATCGAGAACTCGCCGACCGTCAAGGACCTGCTGAACCCCAAGGAAGCGCGCCCGAAGTCGCCGGAGTTCCTGCACGTCGAAGCCGTCGCGAACACGACGGCGTTGCGGGACCAGGCGATCGACGCGCTCAACCGTGCCGCGAACGGCGACTCGGCGCTGACCGTGCCGGGCACCGCGTCCCGTGCCCAGATCGACAAGATGTTCTCCCCGGAGAACATCAAGGCGAACCTGCAGCGGCTGGTCGACACCGGCATCCAGGAGCAGGGCCTCAAGTACGACCGCCGCGTCACCGACCGTTCCGGCGCCATCGGCATATCCGTGAAGCTGGGCGAGGCGAAGCTGGTGTCCATTTCGGACACCACCGGCACGGACAACTCGGTCAGCGGCGGCTACAAGGCCGGAGAATCGTCGTCGACCAGCCGGTCCGTCGACCTCACGGCCGGCATCAACGTGCCGGTGCGCCCCAACGTCACCCCGCCGCCCGCCGGCACGCCGTCGCAGCCCAGCGGGTCCGGCGGTGCCGCGGTCACCGGCAAGGTGACGCCGTGGTCGGACAGCAAGACGGAGTCGAACGAGATCGGCGGCAACGTCGACCGCGGCAAGACCACCCCCGGTGACGCGCGGACCGTGCTGGTCCAGATCGACGCCGAGTTCACCATCGTCGGCGAGAGCCGGGCGGGGAACTTCGTGCACGGCGGCACGCCGAACGCCGAGGGCGTCACGGTGAACATGCCGAAGTCCGTGTTCGTGCGGGTGTCCGAAGACGTGGCGCGCGAACTCGGCGCCCTGCCCACCGTGACGCCGAACGTGCCCAAGCCGGACTTCCCGAAGATGGCGCCGCCGTCGACGGTGGCGGTCGGCGAGCCGGGTGCGCTCGGTCTGTCCAATGTGGAGTCTGTGCCGAACCTGTCCGGTGTGGTCAACGACCTCACGAGCAAGCTCGCCACGAACACCAAGAAGTTCGGCAGCGACGCGCTGGTTCCGGACTCGGTGCTCGAGGACTCGATGAGCAACCTGCAGCGCATCGTCGACCTGAACTCGCCGGCCAGCGTCAAGGCGATGATCGACAGCGCGCTGGACGGCGGTGTGCCGCTGCTGGTGCACCAGCCGGGCACGTTCGGCAAGGACTCCTACCAGGTCACGTTGCGGGCCAAGGCGGGCGAGCCGAAGTTCGACCAGGTCGTCAACGACGGCGTCGACATGTCCCACAACTCCGGCGGCTCCCGCAAGGAGAGCTCCGGCCAGGGCCGCGGCACCGGCTGGGGTGTCGGCGTGCGGGCACCGGGTCTGGCCGCGCCGGGCAGCGCGAACCCGAAGGTCTCCGGCACCGCGGGCGCCAGCGTCGGCGCCAACATCGGTGGCGGCAAGAGCAGTTCGGTGACGACCTCGACGCAGGAGGCGTTCAGCCACACCCGCACGGCGAGCGGACCGGCGGCGCAGTACACCGTGCCGGTCGAGTTCGAGCTCGTCGTCGAAAAGGGCTCGAAGGAGATCGCGAAAGCCGAGAGCGGCCGGCAGGAGATGGTGGTCCGCACGCACGCGGACAACCAGAAGGTCTCCCAGCCGACGTCCGGCCGCGGCAACCCGCAGCCGTACATGTCGGCCGCCAGCAGGCGCGGCAGCGAGTTCGGCACTCCGGAGGCGACGTTCGCGTTCCAGCAGGACAGCCGTGCCACGCAGCTGCCGGCGACCGCGTCGGTGGAGAACCTGCGCGGCGCCAAGGACCTGCGCGACGCAGCGGTGAAGGCGTTGACGGAAGCCGGCGCGGGCAAGGGCCTCACCGGCAAGGGCACCGGCGCGGTGAACAGCCTGTTCTCCACGCTGAGCCCGGAGAACCTGCAGCCGCACCTGCCGTCGATGCTGTCCGGCCCGCTTCCCGTGCCCGGCCTGAAGGAGGCCGCGCTGACGTTCGGGCAGGACGCCGACGTCAAGGTCTACGCGAAGCTGGTGAACCCGCAGCTGGGTTCGCTGAGCGACAGCGTCAAGATCGAGAACCCGCTGACCACGAAGACGACCGAGACCTCCGGCGAGGCCAAGGTGTCCGAGACCGCCGACGTGTCGGTCGGTCTCGCGCAGGGCAGCGCGGCGGTCAAGCAGGGCACCGACCCGAAGGACACCGTCAACTTCGGCACGGGCGGCGTCGAGGCACGGCACGCGGGCGAGGACTCCGCCGCGGTGTCCGGCGGCCCCGCGCAGGCCGAGGGCGGCAACATCAAGCCTGCCGATGCCTCGCGGACCGGCCTGGTGCAGTTCGACGTCGAGTACCGCGTGGTCGCGACCATCGGTGGCAAGACCGGTGTCGTCGACCTGACCGTGCCCGGTTCGGCTGGTGTGCGCATGCCTGCCACCGAGGTCGAGACCGTGCTGAAGCACGACCTCGGCGACTCGCTGAAGGACGCGCAGACCGAGGTCAAGAAGGCGGCCGACGACTGGCGCACCGCCGAGCAGACCGTCGAGACGGCCCGCCACGAGGCTCAGGACGCGATCAACGAGGCCGCGGCCGTGCTGGCGAGGACCGACCAGCCGCTGGGCAACGCCGCAACGGCGTTGAACACGGCGATCGACGCGCACCTGGACGCCGAGGCGAAGCTCCCGCCGCTGGAGGCCGCGGCTGCTGCGACGCAGGCCGACGTGGCCCGCACCCGCGCCACGATCCAGGAGCTCAACCCGCAGATCACGTCGTTGAGCCAGGATGCCCTGTCCACAAAGGACGCCCTCGACGACGCCCAGATCGAGGGCGCTCCCCAGGCCGAGCTGGACCGGTTGAGCCAGGAGGCCGACGCCGCGCACACGGCGCTGACCGACGCCCAGCAGCAGCTCACCGACGCCCACGCCGACCTCGACACCCAGCGCAAGGCGGCCGCCGACGCGCGCGCCGCACTGCAGGCACAGCAACAGGTCGTCGCTCAGGCCGACCGTGCCCGCGCCGATGCCGAGGCCGCGCACCAGCAGCTCGCGGACGAACGGGCCGCAGCCGAGAAGGCGATCACGGACGCGGAGACCAAGCTCGACGACGCCCGCCGCACTGCGGACGCCAAGCAGCAGGCCTGGTGGGACGCCAAGGCGAACGTGGACCGCGAGGTCGATGCCTTCAACACGGCTTCGTCGACGCCGCCGCCGGTGCCGCCGAAGGACACCGCCGCGGGCACGTCCACCGACACCGCTGCTGACGTCGACGAGAGGCCGCTGCCGCCGACGCCGCAGCCGGACACCGAGACGACCGGCAACGCGTCCGGCGGCACCTCCGCCAGCGCGAATGCCGGCCTCGACCAGAAGCCGTTGCCGCCGTTGCCACCGAACTCCTCCGCAGCGGAGACCAACAGGAGTGGAGCCGAGGCGAGCACGTCCCGCCAAGCCCCGCCGCCGGCACCTCCCGCCCCGCCCGCTCCCCCGGCGCCGAACACCGGCACCAAGTCCAGCACCGACGCCAAGTCCGAGGCACCGCCGAAGAAGGTCCGCAGCGGCGGCGCACCGCCCGCGACGACCCCGCCCACCCCGGAGTCCCACCAGGGCAAGAACGTCCTCACCGACGAGTCGTGGCGGCACGACCCCGCGCGGACCGCGGACTGGTTCGCCCCCAGCGACCCGGCCGACCGCAGCACCTGGGCCGACCGAAGGGACAACGAGAACGTCCGCACGGTCAGCCAGGTCGTCCACGACGTCCGCACCGACAGCACGCCGAGCAACCTCAAGTCCTACAAGGGACTCATCAACTACGACCTGCGCCGCATCGAGACGAGCCCCGGCAACTTCGTGCAGGAGTACACCGTCAAGGTGCACCTCGACGCGGCGAAGGACGTCGGCCCCGAGGTCGTCGAGCAGGTCAAGCGGGACGCCGCCAAGGGTGTGCACGACCTGCTGAACCAGGGGTACCGGCTGCCCAGCGGGGACCAGTTCCACCTCAACCTCGAGTTCACCCCGACCAAGGCGGAGGCGCACACCAGCGTCAAGGTCGACCCGGACAACCCGAACGTCGACCAGACCCACTGGCAGCCCGGCACGTCGCCCGAGGTCCTGGCCCACGAGACGTTGCACTACCTCGGCGTGCCCGACGAGTACAGCGACACGTCGCGGGTCTTCCAGCAGCACGACACGAACTCCGGCGTGCACCAGGACGACGGCGGCATGATGGGCACCGACGTCCACCTGGACAACCCCGGGCTGCGGCCGCGGCACCTGTGGCTGGTCGAGCGCACCGCCACCAGCCAGGTCATGGTGCCCGACACCACGATCAACCCGGCCGGCCCGGCCACCGTGCCGCCGCCGCCCGGCTGGACGCCGTCCGCAGACACCAAGTCGGACACCAGGACCGGGACGCACCACAACACGGACGTCGAGGGCGACACCCGCCCGATGAAGCGCCCGCGCGACGAGAACAGCAGCGCCAACGACCGCAAGTCCAAGCGCACGGCCGGCGCGCAGACGTGGGCCGACCCGGGCAACGTCACCCCCATCATCGAGGTGCCGTCCATCGGCAGGGCGAACTTCCGGTACAACCAGGCGTTCGCCGACCTGGTGAACAGCACCAGCCCCGAGCTGCCGACGAAGGACTCCTACCTCGGCAAGCTCAAGGAGAGCGTCGACGAGAACAAGCAGCCGTCGTTCGTCGTCAACATGATCGTCAGCCACGCGAAGCTGAACGAGGTCGGCAACGACATCGAAGCCGTCGTCCAGAGCATCACGGCGGACGCGGGCGACCTGAAGAACAACATGGTCTTCGTGGTCGGCGTGAACGGCAAGGCCGCTGACAAGGCCGCCATCAGGCAGGCCATCGACACGGCCAACGCCAAGATCGCCGGCCGGCCCGAGGCCATCGCGCTGGTGCCGCTGGACAACCCCGCGCCGACCGGCAAAACGGTCACCTTCCCCTACGGGAAGATGCGCAACGAGACGATGACCAGCACGGCCACCAAGTACGCGGTCGGCGCGATGTTGGACAAGGGCTCGCACCCCTACATCTCGATCCAGGACTTCGACACCGGCTCGCGCAAGGTGACCGGCAACGAGACCGACATCTTCAACCACTTCACGGAATCGCTGAACACGGACGTCGGTCCCGTCCGGCCGCTGATGTTCGCGGGTGGCTACCGGGTCGACAACGTCCCCAAGTTCCTGTCCGACATCAACGACCGCATCGTCGCGGAGCAGCGCAAGCTCGACGAGGAGGCCCCAGGCCTCGCAGCCGAAAAAGCGGCCCTCCCGAAGAACAACCCCGACGCGCTCAAGGCGTACAAGAAGAAGCAGAACGCGCACGACAACGCCAACGCCGACCTCGTCAAGGCGAGGGCCTACGTCGTGCGGCCCGACTTCGTCGACCGGTTCCACCAGGCCATGCACGACGACATGGACGCGCGGGTCCGGCAGTCCGGCGTCAGCCCGCTGCTGCCGTACATGCCGGAGCCGAACCTGTTCGTCGACGCGGTCGTCCCGCTGGTCGACCCCGACGTCAAGTTCAGCGACAACGCCGCCGAGTTCAACGGCCTCAGCCAGTCGATGAACACGTTCGCGGCGACCGAGATCGTCGAGATCAACAAGCACAAGTCGTTCGCGGACATCAGCCCCGAGACGAAGGCGAACGCGGAGGCACTCCAGGCGGAGCTGCGGGAACGCGTCTCGGACATCGCGTCCGGGTCCGCTGTGGACGGCGCGACCAACCGCAACCCCTACCGCGGCCAGAGCTTCGCCACCGACTTCGTCCACGGGGCTGTCGGCACCGACCTGTCCCGGATCGGGCTGAGCTTCGCCAAGCAGGAGGGCGCGGACTGGGCTCAGTCGCACGTCAACTTCGACAGCGTGCCCGGCCGGTTCTTCGGCGGTCCTCCCGGCGCGGCGGACCGGGCGGCCAAGCAGGGCACGTCTCCCGCGAACATCCGCAGCGACTTCAAGTCCAAGCCACACCAAGAACGCGAGCCGCAGCAGGTCAAGTACCACACCTACACGGACCGGGACCCCCAGACGGGCCATCAGACGCACGTGTCCACCCAGGGCGGCTGGACGCCTTCCCCTGAGGACGCGCGCAAGCTCGGCTGGCAGGACAAGAACACGCTCGACAAGAACGTCTCGGTCCCGCTGAAGGACGGGTTCGGCTACTCGGGAATCGACCCCGAGGCGACGACCGACCCGACGGCGATGGACGTCGACGCACCGCCCGCCAAGGGTAAGAAGGGCAAGCAGCCCAAGAAGACCGCGGCGGAGAAGCGGGCGGAGGCGGCAGCCAGGGAAGCGCTGCTGCCCACGATCGACTCGCAGACCAAGCAGCACAAGATGGCCGCGATGCTGGACCTGGCGTTGTCGGACAACAACAGCGACGTGACCCGCACGTTCGGCACCCTCCAGGACGGCGTCCTGCCGCTCGCGCTCCCGCCGCGCCAGGACGGGCTGTTCACCGCAGTGCACCAGGCCATGGGCAGCCCCGCGAACCAGTCGCCGGAGAGCCTGCGGGAGGGTGCGGTGCAGCAGGGCTGGGACGCGTCGACCTCCACCACCACGGACATCGCGCGGTTCAAGCAGGAACACGACCTCGCGAACGGCCACCTGGTCGTCGCACTGGTCGAACCGGGCCCGGCACCCCGAACCGAGATCCACCCGAAGTTCGAGCCCGGCACTGGTGACGTCGCGGTCGACCACACCAGCACGCCCGGCGAGGACGTGACCGCGGAAGAGCTCGCGGAGCACGCCGCCGCCGACGCCGAGGCGACGGCGGAGGACCACGCGAAGACGGCCAAGGCCGAGGAGCTCGCGGTCAAGCTGCTCGCGACCGAGCTCGGCCGGCCGATCCGGGTCCACGGCACCGGCTGGCCTGCCGATGCGATCCAGCCGTTCGTCGAGAGCACGCAGCCGGCGCTGGACATCTACGCGCACGCGAACCCCAACGGCAAGACGAGCTTCAGCGCGCACCCCGAGCCCGGCCCGGCCACGCAGCTGGGGTCCGGCATGGCCGATCTGACCCTCGACAGCGACGTGGATGCCGACGGCGACACGGACATGGAGGTCAACGAGGACGTCGAGTCCCGTCCGGCACCTCCCCGGCCGGCACCGCAGCCTCCCTCGGCACCGGCTCTCGCGAGCCCTTCAACCCACACCGAACTGGACAACCGGCTCGCGGACCTCACCGCCAATGCCATGGCAACCGCGTCACCGATGGCCAAGCTCGTCGAGATGAAGCTGCAGTCCGACCCGCGCAAGTACGTGCAGTCCGAAGCGGGCCTGCATCTCCTGCACGCGTCGGTCGTCCTCGACACGAAGACCGACGAGATCGCCGACATGATCCGCGACCACGGCGTCGAGGCAGTCGCCCGCACCTTCAACAAGGCCTTCGAGCGGCCCATCATCGAAACCGCGCAGCTGCAGCAGTTCGCCGACATCAGCAACCCCGGCAACCGGGCCAAGTTCGACGAGTGGGCGCACCAGCTGTGGTCCACCGTCAACGGCGCGGACGGCCTGAACGCGGACCCGGACCAGGTCGCGGCCGACATCTTCAACCACGACAAGGGTTACAACCGCGCGTTCAACTTCGCGCAGGAGGCCGCGCTCGCCGGCATCATGGGCGCGCCGCCGCTCGCCGACGTCGTGAGCGGCCGTCCCGCGCCGGAAGCCGACGCGTCGTCCCAGGCGGCGTGGCTGTTCCAGGTGTTCTCCGAGGCGCAGATCATCACGGCGGACGGCACGGACCGCGCGTCGCAGTTCGGTGCTCTCGTCGAGCAGCACCGGGCAGACCTGGAGTCCAAGCTCGGGCCGTTGAGCGAGCAGCGCATCAAGGAGATGCGGCAGGAGCTCGTCGACATGGCGATGCTCGACGACGACATCGCCGCGCCGTCCGCTCCCCCGGTCGAGACCGCGACGGGCAGCCCGAACCCGTTGCACAGCACGGCGACCAGCGCGCCGTGGTTCGATCCGCAGCACCCGGTGTCCTCGCAGGCCATCGCCGACGCCCGCGCCACGACCCCGGCCACCAGCTGGGTGCGCGGCGAGGACAGCGGCGTGCTGGACAGCACGACGGTCGGGCCGCAGGGCATCAAGATGCAGGCCTGGCGCGGGCCGATCGCCTACGACAACCGCGTGCTGGACGTCGACGGCGTGCCGGTGCGGGACTTCACGGTCCGGCTGCACCTCGACCACGCGCCCGGCGACATCCAGGACCGCACCCGTGCGGGCGTCGAGGAGATGTTCAACCAGGGTTACCGGCTGCCGAGCGGCGAGCAGTTCCACGTCACGGTGGAGTTCACGGACAACCCGAACGACGCGCACGCCACGATCAACGTCACCGACGACCCCGAGGGCCGCGCGAACCAGCTGACCTGGCCGGCGCACACGGACTCGCGGCGGCTCGCGCACGAGGTCGGGCACTTCCTCGGCCTGCGCGACGAGTACCTCGAGACCGGTGCGGTGAAGCCGATCTTCCAGCACCAGGACGGCAAGGGACGCGTCGTCAACGACAACTCCCTCATGACCGCCGGGATCGACGCGCCGGACGCGACGCTCAAACCGCGGCACCTGGAGCTCGTCGAGAACCGGATGGCGGCGCTGCAGTCGCACAACCCGCCGCAGCCGACGACTGTCGACTCGGACCTGCCCGCACCGAACATGCCCAAGCGCGAGCGTCCGGACACAGTGGACGGTGACGCGAACAAGCGTCTCCGCGAGGACGCGGTCGCGCTGGTGAACGAGCGCGGCGTGCACAACGCGGCGTTCGGGAACCTGGCGAACGGGCGGACGCTGACGCCGATCACGGCAGCGAACTACCTGCAGCGCACCAAGGACAGCATCGCGAACAACGAGCCGCCGGCGTTCGTGGTCAGCATGATCGTCCGGGCGAGCGAGCTGAACCAGCTCGACGACGTCATCAACGGCGTCATGGCCAACACCGGCGACATGAACGGCCGCGTGGCGTTCGTGCTCGGCGTGAACGCGGCGTCGCAGCAGGACATCGACAACGCGCTGGCGGCCGCGGCACCGACGGTCAACGGCCGCACCGAGCCGATCGCCCTGGTGAGCGTTCCGCACGGGCCGAAAGGCTTCAAGTTCGGCCAGACCCGCAACGCGACGCTGCAGAGCAACGCGCACGAGTACGCGGTGACGGCGTTGGCGGCCAACGGAACCCACCCGTACGTGTCGATCATGGACTTCGACGCGGGCGACCGCAGGACGCGCGCGGGCGGACACGTCTTCAGCCACGTCGAGCAGCTCATGCACGCCGAGGAGGTTGGCCCGGCCGACGGTCCGGACATCCCGGCGCCGTTGCGTCCGTTGCTGGTCGGCGGCGGCTACCGCGTGGCCATCACGCCGGAGCAGCTGCATGCGGATGTGCTGGCGCGCATCGAGAGTGACTCGAAGACCACGGACGCGCAGAAGCAGATCTTCCGGGACAAGCTCGACGAGCCGGACTTCGCGGACCGCTTCGTGCACCTGATCGACGCGGACATGCACGCCCGCCGCAACCAGCAGGGCATCCACCCGTTGCTGCCCTACACGCCGGAACCGAACCTGTTCTTCGACGCGCTGGTCCCGCTCGCCGACCCGTCGGTGCAGTTCGGTGAGGGCGCGGCGGAGTTCGGGCAGCTGAGCTCGTCGCTCAACAAGTTCCACGCCGTGGAGATCGCCGGGCACTACGACCCGCGCACGCCGGAGGAGAAGGCCGGGACGGTCCCGACCGACACCGACAAGCTGGCCGCGGCAGCCGAGCTCGTCCGGGTGGACGTGCAGAACAACCGCGACCCCGTGCGCGGTCAGGCGTTCACCGCGGACTTCGTGTCGGGCGACACCGGCACGGACCTGTCCAGGATCGCCTACGGCCTGATCAAGGACGGCAAGCTGCCGCAGTCGCACACCGCGCTGCCGAACGTGAGCGAGCGGTTCTTCGACGGCAAGGCGGCCAAGCAGGGCACCAAGTTCGCCGACGAACGCGAGCGGCTCTCGACCGGTGAGCACCGGATCACCGAGCCGTTCCGCCCGCCGGCCGACGGGCAGACGTCCAGCACGTGGAACCCGCCGCGCAAGATGGAGACGCAGCTCGGCGCACCGGCGAAGAACCGGATGAGCCCGGCGGTGTCGGCGCCGCTGCCCGCGCCGTTCGGCCAGCAGCAGGCGGGTGTCCAGAAGGACCAGAAGGTCGTGGCGGCGCACGGGCTCGTGGCGTCCGATCACGTCAACAACACCCTGCGCCAGCTGCGGTACCTGAACGAGGACGTGCTGGTCCGCCAGCCTGTGCCGCCGACGACCAGGAACGGCCTCTACGCCGCGATCGGGCAGGCCAGGAACATCGACCCAGGCGTGTTGCGTCAGCAGGTGGTCAGCCTCGCGGCCACGCATCAGGCGGTGAGCAGGGCCGTCGCCGACTTCACCGTCAGCCGGCAGATGCACCAGGGCCATCTGGCCGGCGCGCTGGTGGAGAACGTGAACTGGCACATGCAGTCCGACGCCGGGGAGAACGCCGGCGCGGGCAACGCACGCGACCTGGTCGGGCACCTGATCGCGACCCAGCTGAGCGTGAACGTGCGGATCCACCAGGGCGGCGGCAACCCCGTGCTGCTCCGGCCGATGGGGCCGCCGTTCGAGGAGACGGTCGACATCGAGATGGTGCTGAACGGCCGCCAGGTGACCTATCGGCCACACCAGGGCCCTCAGGGGCTACACCAGGACGAACCGATGCTTTAGCGTGACGCGGGTGAACGAGTTCGCGGAGGCGCTCCGGTCGGCGATCACGAACCGTGGTCTCGGCCTGGAGCGACTCCGGGAACACCTCTCCCAGCACGGCGTGTCGGTGTCGCTCGCGACCCTGAGCTACTGGCAGACGGGCCGCAGCCGGCCGGAGCGCAAGAAGTCGCTGCAGGCCGTCGTCCACTTGGAACACATCCTGCAGGTGCCGCCTGGCCACCTCTCCGAGCTGCTCGGCCCACCCCGGCCGCGTGGCCGCTGGCTGCGCAGGGCTCCGGCGCCGATGTCGGCGTTCTGGCCGGCACCGTCCCAGGTCGAGCAGGCGCTGGACGACATGGAGACGCGCTGGGACGACCAGCTGATCCGGGTCAGCCAGCAGGACTTCGTGACCATCGGCGCCGACCGCACCGAGCGGTCGTTCCGCTCCAGGCAGGTGCTCTCGGCCTCGATGAACGGGCCCGACCGGTGGGTCGTGATCATGCACATCGACGAGCACGACCGGCCGTTGCCGGTGGTCAGGGCCCTGAAGAACTGCCAGATCGGGCGGCTGGTGCAGGACGAGGCGCAGGGTCTCCTGGTCGCCGAGCTGCTGTTCGACAAGGTGCTGCGCAAGGGCGAGAGCATCGTGATCGAACACGAGCTGGTGAACGTGGCGCCGTGTCCACTTGCGACGAACTACGAGCGCAAGTTCCGGCTGCCGGCCCGGGAGTACGTGCTGGAGGTGACCTTCGAAGGGGCGCCGCCTGCTTCGGTGGTTCAGCTCGCGGACAACACATCCGTGGATCCGAGCCGGACGTTGCTGGACGTCGCTCTCGACGTGCAGCCCGGAGTTCGCGGATTCAGCTGGTCTTGGGACGTAAAAGTGAAACAGGACTTAAAAGTTACACATTAACGCGGCACTCGTCGGCGATTTGGATTCGGGCCACCCTGCAACCAAGGAGGCCTTTCGCCATGAGGAAGGTTCTTGCCGTTTTCTGCGGCTTCGGGGTGGCGTTCGCGGTGCTCACCGCACCTGCCGCCACTGCCGATCCCGTCGCCGACGCATTGGCCCGTGATCTCGGGATCAGTGCCTCGGAAGCTCGCACGCGACTTGCCCAGCAAGCTCGTGCGCACGCTGTATCTGCTCGCTTGTCAGTTTCCGGCGCCGGACGTTGGTTCGACGCCGCTTCGGGCCGGTTGACGGTGGCGGTCACCCGTCCTGAGGATGCCGCCGCGGTGCGCGCTGCCGGGGCTGAGGCCCAGCTGGTGTCTCGGTCCGCGGCCGACCTTGCTGTTCTGTGCGCACTGGTTCTGGTGGCCGGACGTTCAGCAATGGCGAGGACTACCCGATCCGTGACTTCGAGGTCGCGGTCAGCCGGATCTCGTCTTCGGCTTCCGGTGCCGCTGCTGCTTCGGTGACCGTGCAGGTCGATGCGACGCACACGTGCGCGCAGGGCCTGAACATCACGCTGGTCGGGCCGAGCGGACAGTGGTATCCGCTGCAACGTTACGACGGCTATCCGTGCACTCCGTTGCAGCCCAAGGCGTTCACGGTTCGGGTGAACGAGCGGGCCGCCGGCACCTGGACGTTGCGCATCGGCGACAACGGGCCTGCTGACATCGGGCTGTTGTCAGGCTGGTCGATCACGGTGTAACTGCCGAGGACGGGTGTTCCCCTGCGCCTATCGGGGAACACCCGTCCTCAGTGGACTTCTTCTGGCCGATCTGCTGGATCAGCCGATCTTCTCGATCAGCGCCCGGCGGATCAGGAACTTGCCGGGCTCGCGGACCTGTTCGAAGGCCGCGTTGTTCAGCAGCGCACAGCTACCGGACACCGACGCCACCTTGACGGTCGTGGACTTGTTGTTGTCCAGGTTGGTGACCTTCAACGTGGTGCCGATCGGGAACTCGCCACTGGACGCGGCGGGCGCGCCACCCTCACCGGACAGCGTCACGGTGGACCCGTTGCAGACCTGCTGGCCGGACGCGCCGCCGTTGCCCTCGTTCGCCTCGGGCTTTTCCGGTGCGGGCTGGGCCGTGGCCTGGTTGCCGCCGTTGTTGCCCTGGTTCGCGTTGCCCTGGTTGGCCTCACCCTCGCAGCCCGCCGCCTCGCGTCGCTGCTGGATGAGGTCGACCACGGCCTGCCGGTTCGCGATGCGGGCCTCGGACTGCGCGTCCGGGTTGGCCTTCTGCCCGGCGATGAAGTTCAGGTTGTTCTGCAACGCCTTGTCCAGCCCACCACAGTCCTCACCGGACGTGGCGGCCTCACCCTTGGCGGGCTGCTGCGCCTGGACGTTGTTGCCACAGCCGGCCGCCTTGCGCCGCTGGTTGATCAGGTTGACCACCGCCTGCCGGTTGGCAATGCGAGCCTCCGACTGCGCGTCGGGATTCGCCTGCTGCCCGGCGATGAAGTTCAGGTTGTTCTGCAGGGCGGTGTCCAGTCCGCCGCAGTCCTCAGCCGCGTTCGAGTCGGTGCCGCTGAAGGCGAAGATGCCACCGGCGACAGCAGCGACCGCGAGCATGGCGCCCGCGCCGATCATGGCGGGCTTGCGGTGTCGAGCGCCCATTCGATTCTCCTCGGGGTGTTCATCGGTGTTGTACCGGTGACTACGGGGAGGTCACGGACGGGGTTCAAACCGGACTAGACCATGCACGCTTTTAAATGCATTTAAGGTTCTGCGTGATCGTGATCTTGCTGGTCAGGTGCGGTTCTTGCTGGTTTGGGCTTGGTTCGGTTCGTTGTTCGTTCGGGGACCAAGCAGGGTGATACCGGTGGCTGCGGTGGTCTGGTTGCGCCGTCGGTTGAGGGTCTGGCGTTCGACTGGATTCGACGCTGGCCGTGTTGGGCGTTCGACTGGACTTGGGTTGGTGTGTGCCGGTTTCAGCGGGGTTGGTCGCCTTCTGCGGTTTGGTCGCTTTGCGTTGGTGGTTGCGTGTGTCTTGACGGGTTTTGGTTGCGTCATCGCCGCTTCGCGACGATTGCGATTGGGGCTTGACTTCGGGGCCCTTTCGAGGCGCTGCGTCGGGCGGAAAAGGACGGATGCTTCGCAGCCGTCCGATCCGCGAAACGGTAGCACCTCGATCCCAAAGTCAAGCCCCAATCGCAGGCGTGCGTGGTTGCGTTGGCTGTTTAGGCTGCGGTCATTACCGGTTTCCCGCGTTGACAGAGCCCTGTCCGGCTCGCTGCGCATCGCCACACGGGGCGCCTTGGCTTCGCCTTCGGCCCGCGTTGCCATAGGAGTTCGGCTCGGCTTCGCCATCGCCGCTTGCCTTCGGCTTCGCGAGATATAGATGGAATCCTCGTGGCGCGCTCCCGGAATGGCGTCAGCGGGTATCGCCGACGTCCATTGCGGGCGAGCCCGTGGGCCCGCCCGTCATGCCGCTGCGGCGGCGTGGAGGAGGTTGCGTCTCGGCCTGCGTTGCGGGTCGAGCCACGCCGGGGCATAGAACGTGGGTATGCCGTGGACCATCCGCACTGTCCACTCGCTGTGATGGATCAGTGTGTGGTGGTGGCGGCACAGCAGCACCGCGTTGTCCACCGAGGTGACACCGCCGTCGGCCCAGTGATGGACATGGTGGGCGTCGCAGTGTTTCGGTGGTCTGCCGCAGCCGGGGAACGCGCAGCCGTGGTCGCGGGCGACCAGGATGCGGCGGATTCCGGCCGGGAAGGTGCGGGTCTTGCGGCCGATGTCCATCGGCTGCGACTTCTCCCCCAGGAGCAGCGGGATGATCCCTGCGTTGCAGGCCAACTGGCGGACCTGGGCGGCCGGGACACGTTCCTGGTTGTCCAGCGTGGCCTGGCCTACCTGAGCAGCCAGGTCGTCGTAGCGCATGGTCAGGGTCAGGGTGACCGGTTCGCCGCCGTGCTCAGGTAGCTGGTCGGCGCGCAGCATCAGGTCGATCAGCTCCGCCAGGGCGTCGCCTTCGCGTTCGGTGCGCGAGCGCAGGTCCGGGCCT
>NZ_QFWW01000020.1:249565-541034 GCF_003265345.1 Lentzea terrae
CGGGTCACGCGGCTCCGGGTCGTTCTGGTAGAGGCCGTAGACGAGCGCCCGGCCCAGCTTGCGCACCGCGGCGGGCTCGAACTCCCGTGCGTAACCCACGACCGTGGCCTCGTGTTCGGCGGGCAGGTCCCGCATGACCTCGGCGACCACCGCGACATGCTCCAGCGACAACACGCCCTCGGCCACCGCCTCAGCGGTCACCAGAAGCTCCGGGGCGAGCTCACTGCCGGTCGGCGTGATCTCCCGACCCAGCAAACCCGCGTTCGCCACCCACCGCTGAGCGGTCTTCAGATCCCACCGCACCACGTGCCGCAGCACCTGAGCCAGATTCTTGTAACCCAGCTCGGAAGCGGCACCGCGCCGATCCAACTCGGCAATTTTCTGCATAACAGCAGATTCACGAACCCGGATTTCCATCACCTCAGAGACGATGCCGCGCAGCAGCTCGTCGGTCAGGAGGAGTCGGGGTTCGATCACGTGTTCTACTCTACCGCAAGATCACAAAACAATAACGGCCTATGGTGAACACCATCGAGTGAACCGAGCCGAACACCAATCCCAACGCGGAAACCGGTAATGACGCAAGACGAACAACCCAACGTGCCCACGCGAGGCCGCGTGCCCTACATCCGGTCCAGCAACCGGCTCCGCGCGATCTCCAGGTGCGCGGTCATGGCCGCACTGGCCCCCACCTCATCCCCAGCGACCAGCGCCTCCGCGATCGCCCGGTGCTCGGTGATGGTCTGCACCCCGAACGGCTGCTGGAAGTTCAGTCGGAACAGGTGCAGATGACAGTGAGTCTTGGCAAACGCCTGCAGCACAGCGTCATTGCCCGCAATCCGCAGGATGAGCTCGTGCAACCGCTGATCGTGCGCCGTCAAGTTCTTGTAGTCGTCATAGGCGTCGTCAGCGGGAGCGGCCGGGCAGGTGGCCAGCTCCGACTCGATCAGCGCGACGCTCTCGGCCGTCATGCGACCCGCCGCCAGTGCCGCGGACGGCGGCTCCAGCAGCAGGCGCAGGGCGTATAGGTCGTCGACCTGTTTGCGGTTCAGCAGGTCCGTCACGCGGTAGCCGCGCAACGGGAGCCTGCTGACCAGCTCTTCGGATTCGAGACGCGCCAGGGCCTCGCGGACCGGGGTCGGGGACACGTCGAGCCGGCGCGCGATCTCGTCGATGTTGACGCGGGCGGCCGGCGCGATGCCGTCGCTCATGATCAGCGCGCGGATCTGCTCGTAGACGTCGTCCGCGAGCACGCGCCTCGTCGGTATCCGCAACACCACTCCTGGGGCTCCTGTTCAGTTCTTCGCCAGTATCTCCTGCGAGACGCGTTCCATCTCGGCGAACACGTCATCCTGTCGCTGGCCGCCGAAGTAGGCTTCGAAGAGCGGCTGTTCGGCGGACTGCACCGCGGAGCCGTTGGCGTAGGCGGTGGAGGGGTAGAGCACACCGTCCTTCACGTACTGGTTGAACACGGACAGGTCGACGCCCTGCGACTTCATCGAGGTCACGGTGTTGTCCATGGCGGCAGGAATCGACGGGAAGAACGTGCCGGTGGCGCCTGCCTTGGTCTGACACTCCTCGCTGCCCATGTAGCTGACCCACTTCCAGGTGAGGTCAGGATTGCGAGTGCCCGCCCAGATGTTGTTGCCGTTCGAGTTGGACAACACGGAGCGCTTACCCGAAGGACCGATCGGAGTCGGCGCGATGCCCACCGGAACGCCGGGAATCTTGCCGAACGACGGCGCTGACCAGGAGCCGCCGATCGTCATCGCGGTCTTGCCGGAGCCGACCAGGTCGATGTCGGAGATGGTCGACTGGTTGCCGGTGGTGAAGGTGCCGAGCTTCGGCGAGAAGCCGCGGTCGGTCAGGGACGTCACCCACTTCATCGTCCGCACGAAGCGGGGGTCGGTGAAGTTGAACTTGGTGGGCCACTGGTCCTTGTCGCCCATCTTCCAGCCCAGGGTCGAGACGAGCGGCGCCCAGGTGGTTTCGCCGATGAAGCTGCGGCCGGCGATCGCGCCGACGCCGTAGGTGGCGACGGCGTTCTTGTCGAAGCCGGGGTCGTCGCCGCGCTTGCCGTTCTTGTCGATCGTCAACCGTGCCACGATCTTCACGAACGTGCCGCCGTCGTCGGGGTTCCAGGTCATCTGCGCCACGTCCGCCTCGGGGATGCCTGCCGCAGTCAGCGCGTCGACGCGGTAGTAGATGCCGGCGGCGGCCCAGTCCAGCGGCAGCGCGTACTGCTTGCCGTCGGTGAACTTCCAGGTGTCGACGCCGACGGAGTACTTCTTGAGGTCCAAAGAGGACTTCGCGATGAGGTCGTCGAGCGGCATCAGCTGGTGCTGTGAGGCGTAGGACTGCAGGAACTGCACGGAGTTCTGGAACGCGTCGGGCGCGGTGCCCGCCACGAAACCGGCGGTGAGCTTGGTGAAGTAGTCGTCGACGTTGTAGCGGGTGATCTTCACGTCGACGCCGGTGTTGGCGGCCTCGAACGCCTTCTCGCACTCGCCGTAGGCGACTGCCTGTTTGTCGTCCCAGGTCCACCAGTTCACGGTGTTGGCGGAGGCGGAGTCGGAACCCGACGAGCAGCCCGCGACCACGAGCGCTGTCACAGCTGCCAAGGCGGCGATTTTCATGGCTTCTCCAGGAGACGGAAGGCGTCCAGGGCGATGTCGAGGTCGTCGGAGCCGCCCGCCTCGTGGGCGTTGTGCTCCCAGACCTGGATCTGACGTGGGCCCGCGTAGGCGTGGTAGGCGCCGAACACGGTCGAGGGCGGCACGATGTCGTCCATCAGGCCGATCGAGAACCAGGCGGGGGCGACTGCTCGAGCGGCGAACCCCACACCGTCGAAATAGGACAGTGTCGGGAAGATGTCGGTACGGCGGTTCTCGGCGATGTACGTGTTGAGCTCGGTGTAGGGCGGACGGCCGCAGACGTTCAGGGCGCGGCGGAAGTCGCACAGGAACGGCGCCTGCGCGTGCACTGCGGCCAGGTCGGGGACGAGTCCGGCCACTGCCAACGCGATGCCGCCGCCCTGGCTGTTGCCGATCACCGCCACGTCCGGAGAGCCCAGTGCCCGCACCGCATCCACCGCACGAACGGCGTCCGTGAACACCCGCCGGTAGAAATAGGTCGAGCGGTCGGCGATGCCACGGGTCAGGAAACCGGCGCCACCACGCTGGTCGCGCACCTCCACCTGCAGGTGCGCGAACCCGGCACTCGCCCAGGTCAGGTTCTCTACCGCACTCCCCCGGTTGCCGCCGTAACCGTGGTACTGCACGACGGCAGGCAGGCCGGACGAACCACGAGGAGTCCGCAGCCAGGCGCGAATCCGGTCACCGCCGAACCCGGAGAACGTCACGTCGTAGACGTCGAGAGTCTGCAACGGAGTGGAGACCGGCACAGCGTCGACCTTCAGTTCGAACGAACGAGCCTCGGCCAGCGTCGAGTCCCAGAACGCGTCGAAGTCGTCCGGCCGGACGTAAGAACTGCGGTACTCCCAGAGCGCGTCCAAGCCCAGGTCGGTCAGCACGAAACCCTCCCGCGCACTTCCACGACGTCGGAAACCACGACCTCGGTGATCTCCCCGCCGATGCTCACCGGCACGACCTCCGCGGCGTCACCGGACAACCGCCGCACCCGCACGACGACCTCGCCGGACTCCCACGAGACGTCGATCGCGAGCCCGCCACGGCACCGCAGACCGCGCGCCGAGCCGTGTGACCAACCGGAAGGCAACGCGGGCAGGATGTCGATCACGCCGGTGTGGCTCTGCACCACGACTTCCGCCAACGCAGCCGTGAAGCCGTAGTTGCCGTCGATCTGGAACGGCGGGTGTGTGCTGAACAGGTTCGGCAGCAGGCCACCCCACTCCGAGCCGTCGAACGGCGCGTCGCGGTGCCGGTCGCCGGTGAACGCCTGCGAGGCCTCGGAAAGCAGCGAGCGCACGGTCTCGCCATCGCTCAACCGGGCCCGCAGCGCCATCTTCCAGGCCCACGACCAGCCCATCGCGCCGTTGCCGCGCCGGTCCAGCACCTCAACGGCCGCGTCGCCGAGCGGCGTGCCGGCGACGATCTGGCCGAGCGGGTAGACGGACACCAGGTGCGACATGTGCCGGTGCGTAGGGTCTTCTTCCGGCAGATCGGCGACCCACTCCCCGATCCGGCCGTCGAACACCGGAATCGGCCGCAGACGTGGCAACGCGGCCGAGATCTCCGCGAGCAGCGGATCAGCCCGGCCAGACGCCAGTGCCAGCGCCAAAGTCCGTTCGAACACAGCGCGAATCAGCACCACGTCCATGGTCACGGACCAGGTCAGCGCCTGCGGTTCACCGCCAGAATCGAGAAACCAGTTCTCCGGCGAGGTCGACGGGCACGTGTCGAGGTAGCCGTCCAGGCCTTCGACCAGCCAGTCGAGGCAGAACTCCGCACAGCCGCGCAACAACGGCCACGCGCGCTCCAAAGTGGACCAGGTGCGGGCGAAGTCGAACTGGTCCCACGCGTGCTGGACCAGCCACGCTCCGCCCATCTGCCAGAGCGCCCACGACACCGCGCCGTGACCCATGCCGACGGGCAACGCCCAGCCCCACGCGTCGGTGTTGTGGTGGGCCACCCAGCCGCGCGCCCCGTACAACGAGCGGGCCACCTCCGCGCCGGTGACCGCTAGCTTCTCCAGCAGCTGCAGCAACGGTTCGTGGCACTCGGCGAGCCCGGTGACCTCGGCCGCCCAGTAGTTCATCTGGGTGTTGATGTTGATCGTGTAGTTGGACGACCAGGCCGGCCGCAGCTCGCCGTTCCAGATGCCCTGCAGGTTCGCGGGTGGCGCACCGGGCCGGGAGGACGAGACCAGCAGGTAGCGGCCGAACGCGAACAGCACCGAAGCCGTGAGCTGCTCGTCCTTGCCCTGCAACAGCTCTGGCACGTCGACGACGTCCGGTAGATCGCCGAACCGCACGTCGCACGCGTCCATCAGCGTCATGTGGTCGCCGTGGCGCTTACCGGCCCACAACGACTCGGTCGTGGTGGTGCTGGTGAGCGTGAGCAGCCATCGGTCGTCGTGCGAGATCTTGGCGGTCACCGTGCCGCGCTCACCGGAACCGTAGACCGGCGCGTCGACCTGCGGTTCGTGCTTGGGCGCCGAGTCGACCGGGATGTCGACCACCAGGAAGAGCCCGTCTCGCGATACCTCGCGCAGCGGCGTCGTCAGCTCGACGTCCAGCGGCACGGCACCGGTGATCTCCACGCACAGCGCGGTTTCTGAGGCCCACACCCGCCGAACGACCTTGGCACCGTCGATGGTCAGCCGCTCAGTGACCACACCCGTGTTCAGATCCAACGTGCGGCCGTGCGACTCACCCTCAGGCAAGGTGATCCACAGGTCCACGTACGGCAGGAACGTCTGGCTGTACGGGCCCTCGAACGACATCAGCAACTGAGTCGCCCGCTCCAGATCACCGGAGAAGATCGCCGAGCGCACCTCTTCCAGTCGCTCAGGACCAGCACCGGCTGCCAGAACGTCGGCCAGCGCGCGGGAAGGCCCGTCCGCGGTACCTGACCACACGGTCGCGTCGTTGACCTGCACGCGGGACCGCCCGGCCCCGCCGAACACCATCGCGCCAAGGCGTCCGTTGCCCACGGGCAGCGCCTCGGTCCACTCCGCCGCCTGAGACGGCCAGTGCAGTTTCACTTGATCCCCGTGAAGCCGATGGAGTTGACCAGCCGCCGCCCGAAGACCACGAACAGCAGCAGCATCGGCAGCGCCGCGACCAGCGTCGCCGCCATCAGCCCTGCCCAGTCCAGCGACGCCTGCGGGGAGGACTGCTTGAACACCGCGAGCGCGAGGGTGAGCGGGCGGACCGACTCGTCGTTGGTGACGAGCAACGGCCAGAAGTAGTCGTTCCAGGTGGTGATGAACGTCAGCAGCGTCAGCGTCGCCATCGGCGCCACGCTCATCGGCAGCACGATCCGGAAGCACACGCGCAACGGCCCGGCGCCGTCGATGATCGCGGCTTCCTCGACCTCGTTCGAGAGCCCGAGCATGAACTGCCGCAGGAAGAAGATGTTGAACGCGGAGAAGAACGCGCCGGGCAGGATCATGCCGCCGAACGTGTTCAACAGCCCCAGGTCCTTCATCAGCACGAAGTTCGGCAGCAGCGTGAACACCGACGGCACCATCAGCGCGGTGAGCAGGACGCCGAATACCACGTCCCGGCCCTTCCACTGCAGCCGCGCGAACGCATAAGCGGCCAGGGCCGAGAACCCGACGGTGCAGAGCGTCAGAAGTCCCGCGTACACAATGGAGTTCCACAGCGCCAGCGCCAGGTCGATCTTGGCGCCCGAACCGCCCTCAGCCGCCGCCTCGGCGGGTGTCGCCAGGCCCAGAGCCCGCTTGAACGGACCCCACGTGAAGTCCACCGGCAGCAACGACGACGGGTCGGTCGACATCGCGAAGTTGTTGGACAGCGCCGTGCGCAGGATCCAGTAGAACGGGAAGACCGTGATCAGCAGGACGACGATCAGGTAGCCCCAGGCCACGCTCCTGCCGAGCTTCATCGAGAGATTCACCTGCTGCTCCTCAGTTCGTGTCCGACTCGCCCGCACGGGCCATCCGCAGCTGCGTGAAGGTCACCGTGACGAGCAGCAGGAACAGGGCGAGCGACATGGTGGCGGCGTAACCGAAGTCGAACTGGCCGAAAGCCTTGTCGTAGATGTACATCTGCAGCACCAGCGACGCGTCCGCCGGACCGCCCTTGGTGGAGACCTGGACGATGTCGAAGACCTGGGTCGCGCTGATCACGTTGAGGATCACGACCATCACCAGGATCGGCCGCAACAACGGCAGCGTGAGCGAGCGGAACATCTGCCACTCCGACGCGCCGTCGATCCGCCCGGCCTCGTAGATCGACGCGGGAATCGTCTGCAGGCCCGCGAAGATGAGCACCGCGTTGTAGCCCATGGACTTCCACACGTTCAGCGCGGCGAGCGTCGGCACCGCCCAGCCGCCGGAACCGAAGAACATGACCGGCTCGCCGAAGATCCAGGTGATCAGCTGGTTCACGATGCCGAGCTGCGGGTCGAGCATCCACGTCCACACCAGCGCCGTGACGACGCCGGAGATGAGGAACGGCAGGATCATCAACCCGCGGACCGTCGTGCCGACCCCCAGCCGGTGCAGCACGACAGCGGTGACGAGCGAGACGCCGACGCCCAGAACCACGGACAGCACGACGAAGTACGCGGTGACGCCGAGCGAGTGCCAGAACCGGCCGTCGTCGATCAGTTCCTGGACGTTCTGCAGGCCCGTCCAGACCGGCGGGGTGAGGATGTGGAACTCGGTGAAGCTGAGGTAGACGCCGCGCAGCATCGGGTAGGCGAAGAACACGCCGAACCCGAGTACCGCCGGGGCGACCAGCAGCCACGCAACCCACGTGTCGTGGCGGCGTGAGGCGGGTCCTTTGCGGCGGCGAGCTGTGGGTGGAGGCGCCGTGGTGGCAGGTCCACGCACGACATGGGCGCTGGAGTCTTGCACGGTTGTCACCACGACGCCTCCTGTTCAGGGGTTAGATGCGGATGCTGTCGACGTCGAACACGGAATCGTCCGGGTTGCCGAACCTGATGGTGTTGTTGCCTGCCAACAGGTAGATGGGCACGGTGACCTTCTGCGGCAGGCTCCAGTTGTCGTCGTTGGCGCCGGCGACGGGCAGCTTGAAGCTGGTGCCGTTCACCGTCACGATGCCGGTCCGACCAGAAGTGGCGTCCACATAGGACAGCTCGACCAGGTAGGTGCCTTCGCGCGGCACGTTCACCGTCGGCATCGTGAGCACGCCGCTACCGCCGATGAACCCGACCTTCTGCCCGGCCGAGCACTCACAGCCGTATGCAGTCGCACCGCCGCCGAGGCTGCCCTTCTCCGCCTCGTACGCAACAGATTCCTTCGGCGTCACAAAGGAGACCGGCTTCGAGCGGTTGCCGTTCTGCACCACGGTGAACTCGTAAGAGGTCGCCGGGGTCAGACCGGCGACAGTCACGTTGGTCGAAGTGGTCGTCGCGACCTTCTTGTTGCCCGCGTATACGTCATAGCGCACGCCGGACTTGCCCTGCCACTTCAACGAAACGCTGGTCGGCGTTGCACCGGTGCCCTGGACCACCGTCGGCGAGACGGCGGCGCGCGGCGTGATCTTCAGCAGCTTCGTGCCGTGCACCGGCAGGTCGGCGCTGAACGAGCCCTTGGCCTGGCCGATGTCCCTGCGCTCCCACACGTCCCGGACCTTGGCGGTGCCGTTGATGCCGAGCTGCGCGAAGTCGGCGGTGACGGTGGCGGGCCTGGAGCCGAGGTTGAACAGCGCCACGGTGAAGCTGCCGTCGGCGTTGCGGGCGTACCAGACCTGCTGGTCGGAGAACTGGTCGACCGGACGGGCGGGAATGCCGGCCTGGTTGAGGCCGATGACCTCGTCGTTGGTGAGCAACTTGTAGCCGAAGTCGTCGATCTTGGTGAGGTCGTCGCCCAGGTACAGCGGGGAGTTCGAGATCGCCCACAGCGTCATGTAGCTGCGGCGCTCTTCCTCGGTGATGCCGTCCATCTCGCCGTTGCCGACGTTGAGGCTGTCGAGGTTGTTCCAGCGGCCGGGCCCGGCGTCGTCGATCCACTGCACGACATCGTTCCACCGCTGCTTCACCGAGTTGCTCCAGGTGACGAGCGTCGGGCAGTAGCACTCGACGTCGGTGTCGACGCGCCAGCCGTTGGTGTTGGCCTTCCACACGTCGGCCTGGCGGTGGCTGAGCGCCCAGGAGATCAGGAACTCGATCGGCCGGCCGGTGCGCTTCAGCGCGATGTTCCACGCCTTGACGTCCGACGTGTTGTCGAACCGCTCGCCGCCCTTGAAGCTGCCGGGCCCGACGCCGTCGAGCTTCAGAAAGTCGACCCCGTAGCCCGCGATGACCTGCGCGATCGAGTCGATGTACTTCTGCGAGCAGGGGTTGTCGAAGTTCATCTTGTAGGCCATCTCCCACCCGTTGGTCTTGCGCAGGTCCGGGTAGACGATGTCCTTGGTGGTGCAGCCGGGCGCGTTGTAGATCGGCGTCTTGCCGTCGTTGTACGCCTTGAGGTCCAACCCGACCGCGAGGTACGAGCCGTACTTGAGCCCCTTGCCGTGCACGTAGTCGCCAAGCCACTTCATGCCGCGCGGGAACTTCTTGGCGTCCGCCACCGGCCGCCCGTACTCGTCGAACGAGCCGAGCCAGCCGGCGTCGACGTTGATGTGGTTGTAGCCGTGCTTCTTGAACCGCGCCGCGAGCACGTCCGCCTGCTGCAGCACGTTCTTCTCGTTCAGCCAGCTGGCCGGACCGTCCGGGTTGACGCCGGGGTAGTTGGTCGCCTGCAAGCTCCAGCTGCTCCAGCCCATGTAGGGCTTCGCGGCGATGTTGGTTTCTTGGGCTTCTGCTGCTGGGACCGCGATCAGCGACGCGAGCAGGCCGGCAACGACACCTAACGCTCTCAAGACCACTCCTCTGTTTCAGCCGACCCGGAGGTCGTCCATTGCGTCGCGGTCCCAGTCGATGCCGAGACCTGGTGTGTCCGGAGCGAGCGCATGTCCGTTGTGGACGGTGAGCTCGCCCTTGGTGATGGCGCGCAGCTGCGGGATGTGCTCCACGTACTTGCCGTTGGGCACCGCGGCGGCAAGGCTGACGTGCAGCTCCATCAGGAAGTGCGGGCAGACGTCCGCGTTGAACGCCTCCGCGGTGTGCGCGACCTTGAGGAATGGCGTGATGCCGCCGATCCGCGCCGCGTCGACCTGGATGATGGAGGCGGCACCGCGCTCGAGGTACTCGCGGAACTGGGCCGTCGAATACAGCGACTCCCCCACCGCGATCGGGATGGTCGTTTGCCGCGCCAACCGCACGTGCCCGCTCACGTCGTCAGCGGGCAGCGGTTCCTCGAGCCAGGCGAGGTTGACGTTCTGAAACGCTTGAGCGCGCCTGATCGCCTCAGCGGACGTCATGGACTGGTTGGCGTCGACCATGATCGCGAACCGCTCCCCGACGGCCTCCCGCACCGCCTCAAGCCGTTCGACGTCCTCGACCAGGTCGGGCTTGCCGACCTTCACCTTGATGCCCTGCCACCCCTGCTGCGCCGTTTCCTTGGCACCTTTGACCAGCTCTTCGGTGCTCAGGTGCAGCCAGCCGCCCTCGGTGTCGTACAGCGGCACCTCCTGCTTGTGGCCGCCCGCCATGCGCCACAACGGTTCCCCGGCGCGCAGGCACCGCAGGTCCCACAACGCGATGTCCACGGCGGCCAGCGCGAGCGAGGTGATCGCGCCGACCGTGGTGCTCCGCGTACTCGCGAACAGGTCCTGCCAGACGTGCTCGATCCGGCGCGCGTCGACGCCTTCGACTCGCGGCAGGAGATGGTCCTTCAGCAGCAAGAGGACGGAGCTGCCACCCGTGCCGATCGTGTAGGCGTAACCGAGTCCCGTGTTGCCGTCGTCGGTCGTGATCTCGACGAAAACGGTCTCCTGCTTGACGAACTGCTGGACCGCATCGGTGCGCAACGTCTCGACCGGAACGTCGACCTGGAACGCCTCGGCACGCAGGACCTTAGCCACGCCAACTCCTCGGATCTCTGATCCTATAGGATATTTGCGGGCATTGAACGCGGGCGTTACGAGGCTGTCAACCGTCGTTTGGCCACGCTCCCACGCTGGTGAGAGCGTTTACAACGGGTGCGAGCGACCGGTTCTGGTTCCGGTCCTCCGATGTTTGCAGCTCACGACCGGTGGTGGCTGCTGTTGGCACCTGTTGGAGTGTGCGTGAAGATGTGAGCGTTTCTGTCCGGTTGTCATCGGCGGACAGAAAGTGATTCAGAATGAGCGCATAGCCGCGCTCACGCCTTCTCAGCGACCTCTTTGAGCCGCGCCAGGGTCGCCTCGATGTTCGCCTGGTTCGTCACGGCACGGTCCTTCACGCCGGTCGCCAGCACCGTGATCGGCTTGTACCAGGCAGGCCGACGGTCCCAAGTAGCCTCCGTGACGCGGCAGCCGGAAGCGGTGGGCTCGATGTCGTACTGCCAGCGCGACACCGCCAGGCCCAGCGAGCGAACCTCGAACGCGAACCGCGAAGCCGAGCAGTCGGTGACCGTGGCGGTCGTCGGCCACACCCGCCAGCCGCGCCGGTTCAGGCCCCGGAACCTGGCTCCAACGGAAGGGCCGGCGGCACCGAGCCACCGACCTCCCGAGTACTCCTCGGCGACACCGCTCAGCCCGCGCAGGTCGCTGACCAGGTCGAACACGCGCTGCGGCGAGGCGGCGACGTCGATGTGCGCGGAGGCGTCAGGCGTCATGCGGCAGAACTTACTACCAGTAGGTAACTACCGCTAGAGCTGCCGAACCGGCTTGCCCTGGATGAAGGCGTGGATGTCCTCGACGGCCTCGCGGAAGTACGTCCGGTAGTTGGCCTGCGTGACATAGCCGAGGTGCGGGGTGGCGAGGACGTTCGGCAACGTCCTGAGCTCGTCGGCGAGCGGCAGCGGTTCGGTCTCGAAGACATCGAGGCCGGCACCGGCGATTCGCCGCTCCCGCAACACGTCCAGCAGCGCGGTGGAGTCGACGATGGCCGCACGGGAGGTGTTGATCAGGAACGCGCTCGGCTTCAGGCACGCCAGCGCGGCGGAATCCACCAACCCTCGAGTGCGCGCGCTCAGCACCAGGTGGATGGAGGCGAAGTCGGCCTGGCCCAGCAGGTCGTGCAACGAGGACGCCAGGCGCACGCCCTCGGCCTCCACCGCCGAGGACGTCAGGTTTTGGCTCCAGGCCACGACGTCCATGCCGAACGCCTTGCCGACGCGCCCGACCGCCTTGCCGAGGTGGCCGAAGCCGATCAGGCCGAGGGTGGCGCCGGCGAGGTCGACGCCGACCGTGCTCTGCCACGGGCCGCCGCTGTGGAAGGCGGCGTTCTCCACGGCGAGGTGTCGCGCCAGACCCAGGATCAACGCCCAGGTCAGCTCGGTCGGTGGGGTCTTCGCGCTGCCGGTGCCGCAGACCGTGACGCGGTGGTCGGCAGCAGCCCGCAGATCGATCGAGGCGTTGCGCATGCCGCTGGTGATCAGCAGTCGCAGCTTGGGCAGCCGGGCGAACAACGAGGCGGGGAACGGCGTGCGTTCGCGCATGATCACGACGCACTCGGCGTCGGCCAGGACGTCCGCGGGATCATCCAGGTGCTCGCGGATCACGGTCACGTCCAGGCCCGACCAGTTGGCGTTGGCCAGCGCCACGCCCTGGTAGTCGTCCAGCACCACGCACCTCATGGACTGATCATGTCAGAGTAGCCGCATGGGGGACTTCCACCTGGCCCAGGCCAACATCACGATCGGCCGGTACTCGTTCGACCACTGGCGGATGCGCGGGTTCGCGAACCGGGTCGACCCGATCAACGACCTGGCGCAGCGGGCGCCCGGCTTCGTCTGGCGGCCGACGTCGGAACGGATGATGAACGACCTGCTGCGACTGGGGCGCGACCCGATGTTGGAGGCGTTCAACCTCAGCGTGTGGGAGTCGGTCGAGGCGTTGTGGGAGTTCACCTTCGGCGGTCTGCACCTGGAGGCGGTCAAGCTCAGCGACAAGTGGTTCGACCCGGCCACCGCGCTGGACGTGATGTGGTGGGTGCCCGCCGGCCATCAGCCCACGACCGAGGAAGGGCTCGCGAAGCTCGACCTCGTCAAGCGGGAAGGCCCCACACAGAGCGGGTTCACGTTCCGGAAGCGGTTCCCTGCGCCAGTGCTCCCCTGACGATGATCTCCAGCAACGGCCGGGGATCGATCGCCTCGTCGCGGGCGAACTGCTGCAGGAACAGCCCCTGGACGCACATCCCGATCGTGTCCGAGGCGGCCAGCGGGTCGCGCACCCCGAGCCCCGCGAGCGCCGGGATCAGCATCGACGCCATGGTGGCCCGGCCGCGCAGCAACGCTTGGCGCACCTGAACATTGGTCGCGGCCTCCACCCACAGCACCATGCGCGCCTTGACGGTGGTGACGTTCGGGCCGGTCATGAACTCGTAGAGCCGGCACAGCTCGTTGATGAGCTCCTCCGGCGACGAGGGCTTGAGCGCGGCCTCGACCGTCGGGGCCTCCTGGCGCACCATCCAGTCCATGACGCCGTCCAGAAGTGCGGCACGGCTGCGGAAGTAGTTGGACGTCGACCCCTTCGGCAGGTCCGCGCGGTCGTCCACCCGCGCGTGCGTGAGGCCGCGCAGTCCCTCGGTGCCGAGCAGGTCGACGGCGGCGGCGAGGGCGCGTTCCCGGTTCGAGGTCACGATCCCACTATAAACGTAGTGACGGGACACTACGAACGTAGTACCGTCGATCCATGACAGCGACGATCGCCCTGGCCGCGTGGACCCTCAACACCGTGATCGGACTGGTGATGCTGCTGCGCCTGCTCAACGCACGAAGACCGGTGCCACCCCTCGCCTACTACCACCTCGTCACCGCGCTGGTCGGGCTCGTTTTCTGGATCGGCTTCATGGCCGTCGGCTCGGCCGTGCTGGCGTGGCTCGGGTTCGCGGTGCTCTTCCTGCACAACGCCTTCGGGGACCGCCTGCGAGTGCGGGGCTGGCAGAAGCGCAACCCCACCACTCAGAAGAACGTCTACCTCAAATCGATGATGGCCGCGATGAGAAGGCCACTCACGGCGGTGCACGCCACCCTCGCGGGAGTGACCTTCTTCCCCGCTCTCGCTGCCGCCGTGATCAGCAGTTGGGGCGCGTGACCTTGCCGGCGAAGCGGTCGCCCAACCAGTTCAGCGCGTTCGAGCCCCACGCACTGACCGCGGCGATGTGCCCGAGCAACGGCAGCGGCGTCCACTGCACGTCCGCGCCGAGCGAGCACCACTGCGAGCGCAGCTTCTGCCCGACGCTGAACGGAATGAGCTCGTCGAGCGTGCCGTGGTAGAGGTACACGGGCGTGGCCGGTTTGACCGTGCCGAGCGTGTTCTCGGTCAACCTCTTCTGCCACAACGGGTTCTGGATGACGTCCGGCTCCGTCGTCAGCGAGTTGAGCCGCGTGAACGGTGCCACCAAAGCGATCTCGGCGACGCACGAGTTGCGGATCTGGTCGATCACCTGCTGGCCGCGGGCGTTGAGCACGGAGGCCAACGGCAGTTCGGGATAGGCAGCGGCATATCCGGCCGCCGCAGCGAAGACCAGGCCCGAACCGGCGTTGCCGTCGTTGAACTTCGCGACCGCGTTCAGGTCGGCCGGCACGCCACCGGCCGCGACACCGACGACGTTCAGCGAAGGCGCGTAGGACTTCCACTGCTCGGCAGCGGCCGACGCGGCCTGACCACCTTGTGAGTACCCGAAAACGCCGACCGGTGCGGCCGCGGACAGGCCGGGGATGTTGCTCGCCGCCCGTGCGACGTCCAGCAGCGCACGGCCTTCCGAGCGGGCCACCGCGTAGGTGTGATCTCCTGGCGTGCCAAGGCCTTCGTAGTCGGTGACGGCGACCGCCCAGCCGTTGAACATGGCCTGCGCGAGGAACGCGATCTCGACCTCGGTGCCGTTTTGCAGCTGCTGCGACGGCGCGCATCGGTCGGCCATGCCCTGCGTGCCCATCGCGTAGGCGACGATCGGGCGCGGGCCGTTGGTCCACGGCAGCGGCGACACCAGGACCATGCCGGACACGACGTTGCTCGTGCCCGTCGCGGACGTGGAGCGGTAGCGGATGTCGTAGGCCTTCACCGGAGCCGGCAGCACCCTCAGCGGCTCCGGATGCCACGCCACCTCCCTGCTGCTGACCAGATCGCCCGGCGCAGCCGCCGCAGCGGGTGTGACCAGGGCTGATAACAGGAGAACGGCGGCGAGCACGGCGCGGAGCTGCATCATTGGACCCCTTTGTGGTAACCGACGTTACCGCAATGTAGGACCGAACGTCGTAACGCCGCAACAGGCTCTTCGGCTGGATGGATTCACACCTTGAGCGACCGTTCAGGGGTTCACGGCGAGGAACAGGAACGCCGCCAACAGCAGCAGGTGCACGCCGCCCTGCAACCTGGTCGCACGTCCCGGCACGACGGTCAGCACGCTGACCAGAACCGTCAACAGCAGCAGCACCATCTGCATCGGACCCAGCCCGAGCAGCAGCGGACCGTCCAACCAGACGGTGGCGAGCGCGATCGTCGGGATCGTGAGGCCGATGCTCGCGATCGCCGAGCCGTAGCCGAGGTTGAGGCTGGTCTGGATGCGGTCGCGCAACGCGGCCCGTGCGGCGGCGATCGTCTCGGGCAGCAGCACCAGCAGTGCGATCACGACGCCGACGAACGACTGCGGGAACCCGGCGGCCCGCACGCCGGCTTCGATCGCGGGCGACTCGATCTTCGCGAGGCCCACCACCGCGATCAGGGCGACGAGCAGGAGGCCGAGCGACGTGAGCGCGGCCCTGCCGGACGGGGCCTCGGCGTGTTCCTCGGTCTCGATCACGCCTTCTTCGGTGACGGGCAGGAAGAAGTCGCGGTGCCGGACGGTCTGGGTGAAGACGAACAGCGCATACAGGGCCAGGGAGGCGAGCGCGGCGAACGCCAGCTGCGGGCCGGAGAACTCGGGGCCGGGCGTGGACGTGGTGAACGTCGGCAGCACCAGCGTCAGCGTGGCGAGCGTGATCACTGTGGCCAGCGCGCCGCCGCTGCCCTCGGCGTTGAACAACGTCGTGCCGTGCTTGAGGGCGCCCAGTAACAACGCGATGCCGACGATGCCGTTCGTGGTGATCATGACCGCGGCGAACACGGTGTCGCGCGCGAGGGACGAGGCTTCGGAGCCGCCGGACACCATCAGCGTGACGATCAGGGCCACCTCGATGATCGTCACGGCGACCGCGAGGACCAGTGATCCGAACGGCTCCCCCACCCGGAGCGCGACGACCTCGGCGTGGTGCACGGCGGCGAGCACGGTCGCGGCGAGCACGACGGCGACCAGGGCGACGAGCACGGGTGCGAGGTCACGCCCCCAGGCCAGGGCGAGCAGCAGCACGCCGAGCACGGGGGTGATGGTCGTCCAGGACAGCAGCGGGGAGCGCGAGGTGGCGGCCATGATCACACCCTCGCACGTCCGACACGCCCGCCGCCGTTCGGCGTAGACCATTTCGCAAACGCAGAAAAGTGGAGTGGGACGCCCCTGCCGCGCCCCACTCCACATTTAGTACCGGTGCCTAGAAATCAAACAGAGCACCGGTGTGCGCCAGCATGACGCACGAGTTCGGGTAGGTGTGCACCTCGTGCACGGGCTCACCTCGCCAGAAGCCGAACATCGACACCTCGACCGGCGCGTAGATGAACGTGCAGGCACGGTTGTCGGACTGCATGGCCTGCAGGTCTGCGCCGGTGGCCGCCAACGTCGCGCAGGCGAGGGCCCTGCGCGGGTGGAGATCACCTCGTTCGCAGGTCAGGACGGTCGCCTTGAAGGCGTTGTCCTCGACATCGGAGTACTGCACCGTCAGCACCAGCGCGGTCCCCTGACTCGCGGCTGGGGCGGCCTGCGCGGTGCCGGCGAAGGCGAAAAGCGAGACGAACACTGCAACGATCGCAAGAATGCGGCCGGACATGAAAGCGGTCCTCCTGAGACCTCACAAAAACGGGCCGGTTCTCGGCCGCCGGAGATGTTGCCACCATGTTTCGGCGCCGCGAAAGGGGCCAGGAAACGTTCACCGATCACATTTGTGCGCTCCGCCGAAAGCGTGGTTGGGCCGAATGGATGTGTCGTCCGCCACGTTCGCGGGGACACAGCTGCCGACGGACTGTTACGGGTTGCTGACAGACACCGGCACGCGTGGACGTATTATTCGAATCATGTCCAAGACCTCCAGACGCGTCGTGTTCGGCGTGCTGCTGATCATCACACTCGTGGTTTCCACCGGCGCGGTGCTGGGATACCTGGGCAGATTGACGCTCGTGTTCGACCGGCAGCCGGGAAAGCCGCTCGCGATTCTCGAGGAAGTGCCGGGACCGCCGGACGGACCGAAGTGCCCGATCGACGCCCGCTATCTCGACGAGGCTCCGGAAGGCCTGCGCCCGGACGTGCTGCAGGCGTGGAAGTCGTTGCGTGCCAAGGCCGCTGAGCAGGGCGTTCAGCTCTGCCTGAACGACGGCAAGCGCAGCCGCGCACAACAGCAGAAGGAGTTCGACGACGCGGTGGAGAAGTTCGGGACCGAAGAACTCGCGTCCCGTTATGTGCTGAACCCGCCGGACCGCTCGATGCACGTCATCGGATTGGCCGTCGACATTCAGCCGATCGAATCGGCGAAATGGGTCGAGAAAAACGGCAGCACCTTCGGCTGGTGCCGCCGTTACGAAAACGAGCAGTGGCATTTCGAGTACAACGCCAGCTACTCCACCGGAGGCTGCCCACCGCTCGAGAAGAGCGCGACCGGCAGCTGAGTGTCCAGGTAAAGGTCTAGACGCCTGGGGTGCACACGAGGTTGCACCGACGTAATCTGACAACTCCGATTACCGGATTGGAGCCCCTCCAGTGGCCCGTGCCTACGGCGGTGTGTCACCCGAGCAGCGCAGGGCCGAGCGGCGCGCTCGGTTGCTGCAGGCCGGTTTGGCCCTCTTCACCAGCACGGGCTTCGCCGCCACCAAGATCACCGAACTGTGCACGGAGGCGGGCGTCTCCACGCGGAACTTCTACGAGGAGTTCGGCTCGAAGGAGGACCTGCTCCGCGAGCTGCACGACCTGATCAACGCCACGGCGTTCGCCCAGGTCCGCGAGGCGCTCACCGAACTGGGGACCGCCGACGTCGCCACCAGGATCGCGACGCTGCTGGACGTCTTCGTACGCACCGTGACCGCTGATCCCCGTGCGCCGCGCCTCAACTACGTGGAGGCGGTCGGCGTGAACGCGGAGATTGAGCAACAGCACGTGCGGTGGGTGAACACGTGGGCGGAGTTCATCGAGTCCGAGGCGCTCCGGGCGGCTGCCGTCGGGGTGGCGCCGCAGCGGTCGTACCGGTTGACCGCGATCGCGCTGGTCGGGGCGATCACCGGGCTGCTGCGGGAGTGGCAGGCGCACGAGCCGCCGCTCGCGGTCGACGAGATCGCGACCGAGATCCGTGAACTCATGCTGGCGGCGATCACCCGGCCGTAACGTGAGGCCGTGCAGACGACTACCCGGCTCGTCACGGCGACCGCCGCCGTCGTCGGCTACGTGGCACTGATTCTGGCCATCTCGGCGGGCATCGATCTGAGGGAGGCCATCGCCTTCCGCGACGCGCCCGCCCAGCACGCCGCGTTCGTCCAGGCCCTCGACCGCCGTTCGGCCGAGGACGCCGACGCGATCGCCCGCTGGTTCCGCGACCACTCGGCGTCGACCAGCGACGCCAGTGCCTCGGTGTGGCTCGGTGCCGATGCCGCCGAGGACGGCGACTACGACCTCGCCCGCCGGTTCACCGACGACGTGGCGGCGGAGATCGAGCAGGACCAGCAGGCGCTCGACGACAGGGCCGCCGAGTCCTGGGGACGCGCCCTGCCGTGGTTGGTGGCCGGCACGATCTTGCTGGCCGGAGCGCTTGTCCTGCGGCGCAGGCGTTGTGCGGCCAACGCCGAAGTCGTCGCGCTGGTGAACGATTACGTGCCGCCACGACCGTGGTGGCGGCGCCCGGTGTTCCTGATCGTCACCGGGATCGGCTACACGCTCCTGGTGTCCGGCTTCCTCGCGCTGGTCGCAGCCACGCGAGCCAACGAACTCCCTTGGGCCGCAAGAGGAGTGCTCCTCGCCGGTGGCGCCGCGGCGTTGCCCGTCGCGTACTTCGTGCTCAGGTACTCACGCCCCAGGTCGGCTCGTGGCGCGGCGCAGGCGTTGCGGTCCGACTGGCGAAAACCGGTGCTGTACCTGCGCGGTTTCGGCGACGACCCGGACGCGGCGGTGGTCGACGAGCTGCCCGGCGCGTTGTCGGCAGGCCTGCTGAGCATCCACTCGCGCGAGGAACACCTCATCGGCGCGCTCGGGGCGTTCGGTCCCGTCGTCGCGGTGGGCCGGCCGGGCGAGCAGCTGCCGCACCTCGGCGCGGCGCGGTTCTACCTGCCCGGCGACGACTGGCAGACGGGCGTGCTGCGGTTGATGGACCTCTCGCAGCTGATCGTGCTGCGGCTCGGTGACGGCGACGGCGTGTGGTGGGAGGTCGACCAGGCCTGCGCCACGCAGCCGCCGGGAAAGCTCGTGCTGCTGGTCCCCGGTGACCGGCCGGACCTGGCCTCGAGGTTGGACGCGCATCTGCCGAAGCCCGCTGATGTCGTTGTGACACCCGGCAAGTGGACCTCCAACGTCGTGGTGTTCGACCGGGACTGGACGCCGCGCGTCCAGGCGGTCGGGCCCTTTCCCGGTGACCGCAACAAGTACGGCTCGGTCGTGTTCTACGTGGCCCGCGCGGTCCAGGTGGCGCTGCAGGAGATCGGCGTGCGCAAGCGGGCGCTGGGTGTGCGGACCAACAGTCACATGCTCGCCGTGTACGGCAAGGTCCTGCTGCTGGTCCCGACGTTGTTCCTGGTCGCCTTCTTCCTCCGGCTGATCTTCCTGTGGTGACCGTGGTGCGGTCCTACCGCTTCAAGTGAACCGGCTCGCGCTCTCCGTCCGTAGTCCCTTGACGTGAGTCGTTTCGCCGTTTTCGCCCTGATCCTGTTCCTCGGCGCCTGCTCCGCCTCAGCCGAGCCGGAGGAGACCGCCTCCCTGGCAGAGCTGGAAGCAGCGTCCGGCCCCGCCGCCGGCCCGACCCCGGTGCTGCCGGGAGACATCGCGAAACTGCAGGTCGAGCAGTCGGCCGCGGTCGGCCCCGTAGTCGCCGACCGCGACCACTACACGCTCTACTTCCACGAGAAGGACGGCACGAACCCGCCGTCGTCGGTGTGCGTCGAGGCCGAGTGCACGCTGGTGTGGGTGCCGCTGCTGGCCAAGGGCGGCCAGATCGAGGCCCCCGCGCTCGATCCCAAGCTGCTCTCCACGTTCCAGCGGCCGGACGGGTTGGAGCAGGTCACGATCGCGGGCCATCCGGTGTACCGGTACGTGGACGACGAGAAGGCCGGCGACACGGTCGGGCACGGCGTGGACGGACGGTTCGCGATCGCGCCGACCGGGGCCAAGGCCTCGCGCTAGGAAATCCGGCGAAATTTCGCGCCTGACCAAGCGTCACGCCCACACCACACACTGAAACCGGCTGTCCGGACGGGCAGCCGGTTTTGCCGCGTTCGGCCTAGTTGACCGCCGCCTCGACGCATCCGTTTGTACCGGAATTCCTGAAACCGGTTTCGCGCGGAACCGGTTTCAGCTAGAAACTGTGAGAGCGCTCCCACGAACGCTGCCGCCGCACGAGCCCTCTCGGAGACCACATGGATCGCGACGACGTGCCCCACCTCGACGCCACGCTGCCCACCGCGGCGCGGGTCGCGGACCTCCTGGCCCGCATGACGCTGCCCGAGAAGGTCGGGCAGATGATGCAGCTGGACTCGAGGGAGGACCTCGACGATCACGTGCTCCGCAAGCACGTCGGCTCGATCCTGCACACCTCGCCGGAACGGGTGCTGCGCGCGCACGACCTGACTGCGCAGACCCGGCTGCGGATCCCGCTGCTCATCGCCGAGGACTGCATCCACGGGCACTCGTTCCACGAAGGCGCCACGATCTTCCCGACGCAGCTGGGCATGGCCGCGACCTGGGACCCGGCACTGGTCGAGCAGGTCGCCAGGGTCACCGCCGAGGAAGCTGCCGCGACCGGCGTGCACTGGACGTTCTCGCCGGTCCTGTGCATCGCGCGCGACCTGCGCTGGGGACGCGTCGACGAGACGTTCGGCGAGGACCCGGTGCTGATCGGCGAGCTCGCGGCGGCCATGGTGCGCGGCTACCAGGGCGACGGGCTCACCGACGACACCGCGATTCTCGCCACCGCCAAGCACTTCGCCGGCTACTCGGAGACCCAGGGCGGCCGGGACGCGAGTGAGGCCGACCTGTCGAGGCGCAAGCTCAGGAGCTGGTTCCTGCCGCCGTTCGAACGGGTCGCGAAGGAGGGCTGCGCGACGTTCATGCTCGGCTACCAGACCACGGACGGCGTGCCGATCACGGTCAACTCGTGGCTGCTGGACGAGGTCCTGCGCGGCGAGTGGGGCTACCAGGGCACGTTGATCACCGACTGGGACAACGTCGGCCGCATGGTCTGGGAGCAGAAGCTGCAGCCCGACTACGCCCACGCCGCGGCGGCAGCGGTGCGGGCGGGCAACGACATGATCATGACGACCCCGCAGTTCTTCGAGGGCGCGCTGCAGGCGGTCGAGGACGGGCTGCTCGACGAGAAGGACCTCGACCAGGCGGTCAGTCGGATCCTCACGCTCAAGTTCGACCTGGGCCTGTTCGAGAACCCGCGCAGGCCCGACGCCGAACGCCAGCGGAGCGTGATCAACCACGACGACCACGTGGCGCTGAACCTCCAGGTCGCACGCCGGTCGTTGGTGCTGCTGCGCAACGAGGGCGTGCTGCCGCTGCAGAAGGGCAGGATCGCCGTCGTCGGCCCGCTCGCCGACGACGCGCAGACCCAGCTCGGCGACTGGGCGGGCTCGTCCGGCCAGGCCGACTGGCTCCCGAGCGGCCAGCCGCGCGACCTGATCACCACGGTCCTGGACGGGCTCAGGGAACTGACCACTCACGAGGTCACCTACGCTCGCGGCGCCGACATCCTGACGCTCGAACCGGACCCGGAAGGCGACACGTTCCCGGACGGCCAGCCGCGTCCGCGCATCGTCCAGCCCTGCCCGCCGGACGCGAACCTGATCGCCGAGGCAGTCGCAGCAGCTCGGGAGGCCGACTACGTGGTGGCCGTCGTCGGCGACCGCATCGAACTGGTCGGCGAGGGCCGCTCCACCGCCACGCTCGACCTGATCGGCGGCCAGATCGCACTGCTGGACGCGCTCGCCGAGACCGGCAAGCCGATGATCGTCGTGCTGCTCGCCTCCAAGCCGCTGGTGCTGCCGGACTCGGCCCGCAACGCCGCCGCACTCGTCTGGGCGGCCAACCCCGGCATGCAGGGCGGCCGCGCGATCGCCGAGCTGCTGCACGGCCTGATCGAGCCCAGCGGACGCCTGCCGATCTCGTTCGCCGCCCACGCCGGGCAGCAGCCGACCTACTACAACCAGATCCGCGGCCAGCACGGATCCCGCTACGCCGACCTCACCCAGGAACCGGCGTTCGCGTTCGGCGAGGGCCTCTCGTACACGACGGTCGAGTACGGCGACCTGCACGTGGAGACGGCGGTGCTGCGGCCGGACGAGACCGTCCAGGCGTCGATCACGCTGACCAACACCGGCAGCCGGCCCGTCCGCGAGACCGTGCAGGTCTACGTGAGCGACGCCGTCACGTCGGTGAGCTGGGCGGACAAGGAGCTGAAGACGTTCAAGCAGGTCGATCTGCAGCCCGGCGAGACCGCGCGGGTCTCGCTGGAGCTGCCGGTGTCCGCCTGCACGATCGTCGACCAGCACGGCTGCCGCGTGGTCGAGCCCGGCGAGTTCCTCCTCCTGGTGGGTCCCAACTCCAAGGACCTGCGCCAGGCCGAGTTCACCGTAAAGCCGCAGTTCTGAAGGGTGCAGGGACGATCGTGAGGTAGCGCGGAGGAACCTCCACCGCCTTCGTGATCGCCTTCTTCACCGCCGGGACCAGGTCCGCGTCGACCAACACGACAGCGGGCCTGCCCGGCGGGTCGACCAGCATGCTCGCACCCCGTGCGCCTGCGGCCAACGCGGCGACCACCACCGCGTCCTGCTCGGGATCCGGGTCCTGAACGCGGTGGTACGCCGTCAATGCCACCCCGAGATCGCCGCCGTCCCACACGAACGGCCGCTCCACCTGCGGTTCCGTCCTGCGCACCCGCGTGTCGACGACCAGCAACCGTTGGCCGGGCAGGTCGAGCACCTCCGCCGACGGTTCGTCGAGCGCCTCACCCGCGAGGTCGCGCAACGCCAGCTCCACCGCGGTTTTCAACGCCTCTGCCGCGGAAAGACCACTCCCCTGCGGCAGGTCGACGCTGCACATCAGCGCGGCGCCGCCCGTTGCCTCCAGTCCGGCCGCCCACGCGGGAACGTCGTCGGACGGCAGCAACGCGCGTTCAGTCGGCCGGTTGACCGAGACGAGTTCGAGCTTGCCGTCGTCCCGCTGATCTCCCGCCACGATCGCACCCCACTTGGCGTGCACCTTCACCGCGCCGCCGAGCAGGTTCAGCACGCCCGGCGCGTACCAGACCCCTGCCGCGGGCCTGCCGAACGTCTGCCGGAACGCGTGCGGCACCAGCCGGAGCTCCGGCGCGATCTCCGGCCGATCCGCGATGTCCGTCACGACTTCTGGGCCAGCAAGCGGTAGGCGTTGCCGCGGTCGCTGCGATGCGCGAGGAACCGGTTCACCGTCTGGTCCAGCGCCATCGCGACGAAGAACGCCGGAATGCCCAGCGACCACACCAGGAAGCTCCTCGTGCGCCGCAGCCGCACCCGTTCCGGCCGCCACGGCGCGGGCGTGCGGGGTGCGATGTTGCCGAGGAACAGCAGCAACGCGAGCGTGAAGTCGTTGCACAGATGGGCTTTCGCGCGTTCCGTGGCCACGGTGGTCAGCCCGCGTTCGGCCAGCGCCTGCTCCAGGTTGCCGATCGGCATCATGTGCTGGTGCTGCGGCTGGAACCACGGCATCCAGTACTGCCCGAACAGCCGGCCGAGGCGCCACTCCGGGTCCGGCAGCTCGATCAGCAGGTAGCCGCCCTCCGGCAGCACGTCCGCCGCGATGTCGAGCTCCTCCCACGGATCCCGCACGTGCTCCAGGTAGTGGTGCATGCTGATCACGTCGTAGCGGCCCTTGAGCTCGCCGGCGAAGTCCTTGAAGCTGCCCCGATAAGCCTGCTCGATCCGGCCGAGCCTGGCCGCGTCCTCGATCGCGGCGCCCTGGTCCAGCCCGTCGAACACCGTCGCCGGCAGCACTTCCTTGGCGCCCAGGCAGAAGTGCGCGTGCCCGGAACCGACGTCCAGCCACCTCTCGGGCTTGGTGAACGGCTCGACCATGCGCGCTCGGCCGTAGTACGGGTCCGTCTTGCCGGAGAACACCGCTTCCGCCGACGTCTCCCCGAGGCCGTCGTAGAAGTCGCGGTAGTAGAAGCCCAGCCCTTCCTCGGTCAGGCGCGGGTTCTGCCAGACGTGTCCACATCGGACACAACGGTCCATGGTGAACTTGCCGGGCTTGCGCTGCACCAGATCCGTGGCGGTCACCCACAGGCGCAGATCGGTGCTGCCGCACGACGGGCAGTTCTCCCGCCGCGCCTCGTGGAAGTTCTTGTCGCGGTTCTGCTCGTACCACGGCGTCGCCTGCTTGAGGTGCTCGGCCTGCCGCTTCTCGGCCGTGGACTTCTTGCCACCGGCCGTCTTCAGCCACAGGTACGGCGTGCGCAGCGGCCGCGGCACCCACAGATCACGCGGCTTGAGCGGGGTCCCGGCGAACACCAGGATCGGGTGCGCCCAGTACGCGGCCAGCGCGACGAGTCCCCACGGCCAAGCGGTGACGAGAGCTGCCAGGACGGCCGCGTAGCCGATGACCGAGCCCACGATCCACAGCAACGGCCGCTTCCCGAACTGCTTGAGCGTCGCAGCGCGATACCCGAGGTCGTACGGCCCGGCCTTCAGCCCTGGCGCGACCGCGATGTCGACCTGCACCCGCACGTTGTCCTTGACCCGCCGCACGTACGCGACGAACTCGGTCGGGTCGTCGGCGTTGAACTGCTCGACGAACTGCTCGCGCACCAGCACGGCCTGCGACGCGCTGATGCCGCGCGCCCACTTGTCGTCGCGGTACTTGGCCGGGTCGAACGCGCCCAGCAGGTCCAGCGCGGCCACGGTCGGCAGATCGCGCGGCACGAGGTCCACGAGATCGGCGTCGGTCTGCCACGAGCCCTCCGGATGGACCCCGGTGGCGGTGAGCAGCGAGTGCTCGCCCGCGCCTGTGGCGAGCACTCGCAGCTTGGCCGCGCGGGAACGCAGGCGCAGCACGTCCAGCAGGACGACCAGCACCACCAACACGCTGAGAATCACCCGGCCACCACCTTCTCCAGTCGGTCGGCCGCGGCTGCTGCGCCGCCTGCCGCCAAGAACGACTTCCGCACCAGGTCGGCGGCGGCCGCGTACTCCGGCTCGTCCAGCACTGACTCCAGCGCACTGCGAATATCCGCGGACCGGGTCCGCGAGTAGGTCAGCCGCACGCCCGCGCCCGCCGCGACGACCTGGGCGGCGACGGTCGGCTGGTCGTCCCGGATCGGGGCCACGACCAGCGGCAATCCGTGCGCCAACGCCTCGCAGACCGTGTTGTGGCCGCCATGGGTGACGACCGCGTCGAGGTGGGGCATGAGCGCGAGTTGTGGGACGGACGGCCGCATCAGGACGTTCGACGGGGCGGGACGCGGCTCGGCGACCATGACCACCTGGAGGTCAAGATCTGCTACCGCGTCCAAAGCTTGGCTGAGGAAACGCTCGCCGGCAGGGCCGTTCAACGTCCCGAGCGAAACCAACACCCTGCGTTGACCGGTTAGTTCGTTCCACGGAAAGCTCGTGCGCTCAACCCGATGGGTCAACGCCGGCCCCACGAACGCGACCTCTTCGCCGAACTCCCCCGCCACCAACGCCTTCGAGCTGTACACCAGCACCAGCCGGTCCGAGAACCTGATGTCCCCGCCCGCGAAGTCGTGCAACAGCCCCCGCACCCAAGCGTCGACCTTCGGCATCGTCCGCAAAGGATTGATCAGCTCGGCGGAGGTGCTGGCCGACGTCGCCCACGGCAGATAGGCGTGCTGAGCGACCAACGGCCCGGCAAGCGCCTGCTGATCCGCGACGATCACGTCCGGTTCGAACGCCGAAACGGCGTCGTACACACCAGGAACCATCGCGCCGCCAAGAGGAATCAGGAACTCCTCCCAGAAGAACTTCAGCACCGCCATGCCGCGCAACGCGAGCCACCGCTCCCGCTTGGCCCGGATGTCGGCTTCCAACAGGTCGTCGATCGCCGGGAAGATCACCGCGTGGTCCGGCAACAACGGCGCCAGAGTCCCGGGGTGCCCGACCCAGGCGACGGAGTGCCCGCGCGCCAGCAGCTCGCCGCCCACCGAAGCGGTCGGGTTGATGTGGCCGGTCAGCGGCGGCACCACGAACAGGAACCGGCTCATGACGGCAACCAGTCCAGCAACACGTCGAGCAGCTCGGCGGTCGCTTCCCGCAACACCGTGTGCCCCAACCCGGACACCACGTGCAGCCGGCACGACGGGATGCGTTCCTGCAGTTCCGCCGCCGCCCCGATCAGCTCCGACTCGGCGCCGTACACACCGAGCACCGGACACTGGACCTGCGTGAGGTCGAGCTTCGCGCCCGAACCGAGGTCGTCGATCAGCGTGGTGCCGTTGAGCAACGCGTTGGCGTTCACCGCGAGCCGCGCGATCTTGCGCTGACCGAGGGCCATCAGCTGGTCCTGCGTGCGGTCGAACTCCAGGCCCAGGGCGGCGACGGTGAGCGTGTTCGTGATGTCCTCGAACCACGCGTCGCCGACCACTCCCCCGCACGCCGACTCGACCAGCACGACGCCGCCGACCCGTTCGGGAGCCTGCACCGCCGCGTGCATCGCGACCACGCCGCCATAGCTGTTGCCCAGCAGGTAGACCGGCTCGTCGACGCCGATCTCGTCCAAAACCGCAACGAGGTCGAGCGCGCTTTCCTCTGGCGTGTAACCGGAAGGTGACCGTTCCGACAACCCGTGCCCGCGCAGGTCGAACAGCACCGTGCCGAAGCCGCGCGACGCCAGCGGTGCGGCCAGCGTGTAGTAGAAGCTGGACAGGTTGTCCATCACCAGCCCGTGCACGAACACCACGGTCGGCGCGTCCTCTGGCCCGAGCCGCTGCACGTGAAAGCGCAGCCCTCGGGCGTGAACGTCAGACACGTGCCGTGATGTGGTCGACGAGACGGCCGACGGACATCGCCATGATCTCGTCGATGTCCATGTCCGCCAGGAACGCCACGAGATCGACGCCGTAGTGCGCGTTCAGCTTGTCCGCCAACGCCACGAACTCGATGGACTCCAGGCCCAGATCGTCGCTGAACGTGGTGTCGCGGGTGATCTCCACGCCCAGCAGGAAGTCAGGCCCGACCACCTCGGTGATCATCTTCGCGACCTGCTCCAGCACCTCGTCCATCACTTCTCCGTTCGCACGCGGGCGGCGGCACACCCGGTTTCAGCAACAACTTCGATCTGCGGCACGGCAAAGGCTCCGCGCACCCGGCCGTCGGCGGCCACGGTCAGTTCCGCCGGGTAGACGGGTCCGGCGCCGCGGTCCCACAGCCACGCGCGCACGGCGTCCTTCACCGCGATCACGCGCAACAGCCAGTCCCGTTGGACCGGCACGTCCAGCCCGCCGTAGTGCAGTCGCTCGGCGGAGTTCAGGTAGCGGCGCATGATCAGGTCACGGGTCGCGCTGTCGGACCAGTTCTCACGCACGCGCAACCACTCGCCGTCCTGCACGGACAGCATTTCGGTGCCTGGCCGCAGTTTCACCTGCCAGATCCGGTCGTCCGTGGTGAACCGGCGGGTGGTCCAGCCGGTGATCCGGCACCACAGCTCACCGTTCACGACGAGCTCGGCGTCGGCGACCATCTCCTGGGCGGTCACCGAGCGGATCCAGGCCGTGCAGTGAACATCACCGGTCGGCACCGGGCCGTGGAACGACACCTGTTCAATGCCGGTCGGCAGCACGGTCTGGTCGACGGTGAGGCTGACCTGCATCCAGTGGCCGATCAGCTGGCCGGCGCTGTCCAACAACGCTCCTGGCGCGGGCAACGGCGTCAGCACGCCGGCGATGCCGTTGTCCGCCAGGCAGTCGATCTTCGTGACACCCGCGAACGCCGGTCCGTGGAACATCCAGTTGTCCCGGTACAGCTCGTCGGCTTTGACCGGTGCCTCGCGCACGCCCTCGAGTTCCTTGCCCACACGCTGCGCGGTCACCGGTGCCATCAGGACAACGCCCTCGGCGTAGTCGCCGACCTTCACCACCACGCGGCCGGAGCCTTCCGCGCGGGCCGTGACCTTCACGGTCGTGGCCGGCAGCGCGGTGAGCCAGCGCTTGGCCTTGACCTCGGCGAACCCGTGCACGGTGCCGCCGGTCAGCCTGCGCGCCGCGTCCGCGAACACCTCCAGCAGTCCGGTGGCGGGCACGATCGGGAACCCGTCCGCGAGATCCGGCCAGCCGGGCGCCTGCGGGAACACCGAGTGGTCGACCAGCTCCGGCATGGTGCGCAACGAGAACTCGCGGGTGAACCCGGCCTCGTTCGGTCTGAGCGCGCCGATCACCTCACGCGCCACGGCGTTGGTGTGGGCCAGCAGCTTGTTGACCGCGGCCGACATCGGGCTGTCGTCGGCCACCAGCACCGGCTCGGTGCCGATCGCGTCGAGCTTGATCTTGGGGGTGCCGAGCCGCAGCTTCACCTTGTGGGACGTGCCGCGCTTGAGGCCGAACGCCCACAGCGCTTCCGGCGCGATGTCGGAGTTCACGGCCAGATGCGGCCGGTCCGACAGCGTGTCGGAGATGAAACCCTGCACACTGCCCTGTCCAACTTGGACGAACGCGCGGAAGCCCGCCTCGTGCAGGCGCTCCAACAACGGCCGGAACCGCACCGGCTCGACCAGGTGCCGCAACACCAGCTCGCGGACCTCACTGACGTCCATCGGTTCGAGGGAGTTCGCCGACCAGACCGGGATCTCCGAGGCACGGACCGGCAGCTGGTCGAGCATCTCCTTGGCACGCCCGAGGTACGGGGCGAGCGCCGGCGTGTGGAAACCGGTGCGGAACGGCATGAGCTGCGCCATGACGCCGTTGGCCTTCAGGCGTTCCAGCGCCACCTCGATCTGCTCGATCGGTCCGCAGATCACTGACTGGTGCGGGCAGTTGTCATGGCTGAGCGTCACACCGTCGGTCAGGTACTTCTCCGCGGTTGCGGCGTCGCAACCCAGTGCGGCGTAGGCGATGTCGACGACCGCGACCGCGCCGGGCCCGAGTGCGGAGACGAACTCGTCGATCGTCGGGTAGATCCCGCCGACGACCATCGCGGTCCACTCGCCCATGCTGTGCCCGGCGAGCGCGCCGGGCGTGATGCCGAGCGCCATCAGCTCGCGAGCCTCGCGCCGTCCGTCCAGCAGCAGCTGCACGGCGTGGTCGACGACCTCGCCGCCGAACTCACGCTCGAAGCCGGGGAACAGGAAGGCGACCTGGTCGGTGCTGGTCAGCAACGGCTCGTGGGCGAACCAGATGTCGTGCCTGCCCGGCCACGCCTTGCCCTGGGCGACCACGCGTTCGGCGAGCTTGAGCTTGCGCTCGTCCGGGTTGCCGATGGCGAGCCGGAACGCGCGGTCGGCGCTGGAGGTTCGCCGTTCCTCGAGCGCCTTGGCCAGCTCTTCGGCGGTGTCGGCGGCGAAGGTCATGACGGCCTTGCGCGGCTTCGCGATCGTGTGGCCGTCGAGCACGGCGTGTGCGTTGATGCCGCCGAACCCGAACGCGTTCACGACGGCGCGGTGCGGGCCGGTCCACTCGCGCGCCTCTGCGACCGGCGTGAATCGAGTGCCTTGGAGTGCTTCGTGTGGTTGCTCGACGTTGAGGGTGGGCGGCAACGTGTTGTGGTGCAACGCGAGAGCGGCCTTGATCAGCCCGGCCATGCCCGCGGCCGGCATGGCATGGCCGATCATCGACTTCACCGTGCCGATGCCGATCTCGTCGCCGTCCGCGCCGAACGCGTTGATCATCGTGGCCAGTTCCGCGGCGTCACCGGCCGGGGTGGCGGTGCCGTGGGCCTCGATCAGGCCGAGCCCATCGTTCTTAGGATCGAGGCCGGCACTGTCCCAGGCCCGCTGCACTGCCAGGAGCTGGCCTTCGGGGTTGGGCGTCATCATGCTGGTGGCGCGGCCGTCGCTGGCCGTTCCGATACCGCGAATGACCGCGTAAACGCGTTCGTCGCCGACGTCTTCGAGGCGCTTGAGGACGACCATGCCGACGCCCTCGGACAGCAGCGTGCCGTCCGCTTTCGCGTCGAACGGCCGGATGCGCTCGCTCGGGCTCAACGCCCTGAGCTGCGTGAACACACTCCACAACGTCGGGTGGTGGCACACGTGCACCGCCCCGGCGAGCATGGCGTCCGCGCGGCCCTCCTGCAGTTCTCTGACGGCGTGCTCGACGGCGACCAGCCCGGACGCGCAGGCCGCGTCGACCGTGTAAGCCGTGCCCTTGAGGTCGAACCGGTTGGCGATCCGCGACGCGGCGAGGTTCGGCACGAGTCCGATCGACGACTCGGGCTGCTCCGGGCCCAGGCGGTCGCGGATGGCCTGGCGAACGGTCTTCAGCTCCGCGCCCGCCAGGTTCGGGAAGAGGTCTTTCACCACGGACACCACTTCGTCCGCGAGCCGGACCCGCTGGTCGAGGCGCGCGCAGCCGGGCGTGAGATAACCGCCTCTGCCGACGATCACGCCGATGCGGTCCCTGTCCGGGAGCGCGGTTTCGCCGCCCGCGTCCGCGATCGCTTCCGCGGCCGTGGCGAGGGCGAGCAGCTGGTCGGGCTCCGCGCCGTCCACTGTGGACGGCATGATGCCGAACCTGGTCGGGTCGAACTCCGCGAGGTCGTCGACGAACCCGCCCTTGCGGCAGTAGAACCGGTCGCCTGCGGTGCTGCCCTGGTCGTAGTAGGTGGCCGGGTCCCAGCGGCCGGCCGGGATCTGCCCGATGGCGTCGACGCCGGCCGCGATGTTGCGCCAGAACGTCGTGGCATCGGGGGCACCGGGAAAGACGGCGCCGATCCCGACGATCGCTATGCCTCCCATCGGTAGACCACCTGCACGTCGGTGCCACCGGCGAGCTCGTTCAGCAACGCGTCGACCCCTTGCTGCGGCTCGATCAGCGGGATGCCGCGGCGCGCGTACTCGTCGGCGAGCCCGACGGCCATGCCCGCACCGGCCCACGGACCCCAGTCGACCGCGACGACCCTGCGGTGCACGCCCCAGAACCTGGCCATCCGATCCAGCGCGTCGTTCGCGGCCGAGTAGTCGGCCTGGCCGCGGTTGCCGAACACACCGCTGACACTGCCGAACAACACCAGGAAGCCGTCGTTGAACGCCTTGGCGCCGTTGACCTTCGTCGCCCAGACGCGGTCGAACGACTCCTGCGTCTTGTCCGCGATCAGCTTGTCGTCCAGCACGCCCGCGCCGTGGATGACGCCGTCGATCCGGCCGAACCTGGCCAAGATGTCGTCGAGCACCTTGGTCACCGCTTCGGCGTCGGTGACGTCGCACTCGTGGTAGCGCACGCTGGATGCCTTGGCCCTCAGGCGTTCCATGGTCTGGCGGACTTCGCGTTCGGCCAGTGCTTTGCGCGCCTTGGCCGGCACGTTCTCCTTTTCGCCCAGTTCGAAGAGCGCCTTGACCAGTTCGGGCTCGGTCGTGGCGTGGGCGAGGCGGTGGTCTTCCGGGACGATCGGGGTGCGGCCGAGCAGCTCGATGTGGCAGCCGGTGCGTTCGGCGAGCGCGGTCGCGGCCAACGCGGTGATGCCTCGCGCGCCGCCCGTCAGGATCACGACGCTGTCCGCGCCCAGGTTGAGGGTTTTTTGCTCGAGTTCTGCAGGCGCGGCTTCGATGACGTTTCGCCTGCCCGCCTGGTAGCCGACGACCGCCTGGCCGGGGCCGATCTCCGCGAGCAGCGCCGTGGCGATGTCCCGGTGGCTTTCCTTGGTGTTGACGTCGACCGCGCGCACCACGAGGTCCGGGTACTCCAGGGCCGCTGTGCGGATCAGGCCGTGCAGGCCGATGTCGGCGGGCAGCTCGTCCGGGGTGTGGTCGAAGCCGAACGTGCCGCCGCCCGTGGTGACGACCAGCAGTGCGACGCCGTTGGTCATGCAGGCCTTGACCTCGCTGAACGCTTCCGGCAGCCGGGCGCCGAGCCGGACCACGACGTCGATGCCGGTCAGGTCGGCCGGGAAGACCGGTTCGATGCGGGGGCGGGCGGTGTGGCGTTCGAGGAGGTCGGCGAGTTCGAGGCCGATGCCGTTGTCGTCGATGATCAGGACGGTCTTGCCGGTGAGGTCGGCTGGTTCAGCAGGATCACACGGCACGACGCGCGGCACCAACCGCACCAGACGACCACCGGTCACCACAACAGGTGCAGCAACGGCTTGAGCGGGCTCAGCAGGCGTGGTGCCGAACCAGGCCACGATCCCGTCGATGGTCTTCAGCTGGGCCAACTCGTCGACCGACCCCGTCGCGCCCAGCTCCTGGGCCAGCTCGCCGACGATCTCCGCCCTCTTGATGGAGTCGATCGACAGGTCCGCCTCGAGGTCCAACCCCGGCTGCAACATCTCCACCGGATAACCCGTGCGCGTGCTGATCGTCTGGAGCACAACCGCCCGCACGTCCTTGCCCGCTGGGGCGATGGGCGCCGCGCCGAACCACCCGACGATCCCTTCGATCGTCTTGAGCTGCGCCAGTTCGTCGATCGAACCCGACGCACCCAGGGTCTGCGCGAGCTCGCCGACGATCTCCGTCCGCTTGATCGAGTCGATCGAGAGATCAGCTTCGAGATCGAGGGTCGGCTGCAGCATCTCCACCGGGTAGCCCGTGCGATCACTGATCGTGCGCAACACGACCGTGGCCACGTCTTCCGTCTGCGGTTCCGGTGACTTCACCTGCTCGATCACCGGCATCGGTGCCGGAGCAGAGGCAGGGGCAGGCGCGTTGCCGAGGTAGCTCAGCAGGACGTCGCGCTGGGCGCTGACCGCGTCCCGCATGCCGTCCAGGAACTTCTCCACGATCTCGTCGCGCCCCAGCCCGGCTCCGACCCTCAGCGTCGGGAGCTCCGTCGCGGGCCTGAGCCCACCCGGCAGTGCGTCGCCGTTCGCGTCCCGCACGAGTCCTCCATCCACGTACCAGCCCGGCCGTGGCGGCACGACCGTGGCGGGTTCGGCCCTGTCCTCGAACAGCGGCGCGGCGTCCACCTCGACGCCGGCGACCGCGAGCTCTGCGAGCGTGCGCAGGAACGTCACGTGGTCGTCGCAGCGCAGCGCCTGGTGCGGGCGGTCGCCGAGGGTCTTGCCCACCAACGACGTCAGCACGCCACCCGGCCCGGCCTCGACGAAGATCCGCGCGCCTGCCGCGTACATCGACTCGATCTGGTCCACGAACCGCACGCGGCCGGCGAGCTGCGCCGCCAACCCGTCCCGAACGTCGGAATGAGGCTCAGCCGTCACGTTCGACCACACCGGGAAAGCCGTCTCACCAATGGAAATGGCCGACAGAACTGCCGCGAACCGGTCACGCGCGCCCGCCATCAACGGACTGTGGAACGCGGCCGCGACCGGAATGCTCTTCACGCTCAGGCCGGCATTGCGAAGTACCTCGACTGCGCCGGCGACAGCCTTGGTGGGTCCGGAGATCACGACCTGATCGGGCGCGTTGTGGTTGGCCACCACGACATCCGGCGGCAGCAGTGCCTCCACGGAGGCCAACGGCGCGGACACCGCGGCCATCGTGCCGGGATCGTCGCCGACCGCCGCCAGCATCGCCTCGGCCCGCGCGGCGCTGAGGTCGAGCAGCTCAGCGGGCTCGAAGACACCGGCAGCGGCCAGCGCGACGAGTTCGCCGTAGCTGTGACCGCCGGCCAGATCCGGCCGCACGCCAACGGATTCCAGCAACGCGGTGACCATCAGCCCCGCGATGCCCAGCGTCGGCTGGGCCATCCTGGTGTCGGTGATCTCCGCGCGTTGCCGGGCGACGTCCTCGGCGGTCAGCGCGGCCGGCGGGTACATCACCCGCTCGTAGCGGGCGTCCACGAAGTCCTGCAGCCGCGGGAAAGCCGTGACGAGGTCGAGCAGCATGCCCGGCCGCTGGCTGCCCTGACCTGGGTACAGGAACGCGACCAGGGGTCGCTCTCCCCCGCGCAGCCGCACGACGTCAGATGCTTGCCAGGCCTCGACGTCCGCGAGGGCCTTGCGCAGTCCGTCATGATCGCTGACGACGAACGCCGCCTGGACCGTCCCGCTGCCGCAAGCCGCCGCCAGCGAACGCAACGGGGTGCGCTCGTCGACCAGGGCGGCGAGCCGAGCCGCTTCCCGTTGCGCGGCTTCCGGATCCGAGCCGCGGATCAGGAACAGTTCGGCCGGCCACGCGGTCAGGCCGTGCCACGGCTCGTCGGCGCCGTCGTAGCCCGTGATCACCGTGTGGAAGTTGGTGCCGCCGAACCCGAACGCGCTCACCCCGGCCACCCGGTGCTTCGACGCCCAGGTGCGGTGGCCGAAGGTGAACGGGCTGGTCTCCGCGTTCCAGAACGCGTTGGGCTGCTTGACGTGCAACGTGCCCGGCCGCAACCCGGTGTGCACGGCCAGCGCCGCCTTGATCACGCCCGCGAGGCCCGCCGCGCACTTGGTGTGCCCGATCTGCGACTTCACCGAGCCGATCGTGCAGGTGCCGGGCTCAAGCCCGGAAAACATCTTCGTCAACGAGGCCAGCTCGGTCTTGTCGCCCACGACGGTTCCGGTGCCGTGCGCCTCCACCAGTCCGACCGACGTGACCGGCAACCCAGCAGACGCATAAGCACGCTTGAGTGCCCGCTGCTGACCTTCCGGACGCGGCGCGGTCAGGCCCCTCGACCGGCCGTCGCTGGACGCGCCGATGCCCTTGATCACCGCGTAAACGCGGTCGCCGTCCCGTTCCGCGTCTTCGAGCCGCTTGAGGACCAGGCACGCCACGCCCTCGCCGAGTGCGATGCCGTCGGCCGCCGAGTCGAACGTGGCGCAACGTCCCTTGGCGGACAACGCCTTGACGGAGGCGAACATCTGGTAGTCGTGCGCGCTGTTGTGCAGGTCTACCGCTCCGCACAGCACCATGTCGCTGGTGCCACCGACGAGTTCCTTGCACGCCACGTCGAGCGCGGCAAGGCTGGACGCGCAGGCCGCGTCGACGGTGTAGTTCGCGCCGCCCAGGTCCAGCCGGTTCGCGACCCGGCCGGAGATCACGTTGCCGAGCACGCCGGGGAACGAGTCCTCGGTCAGCGCGGGCAGGTGGTCGTCGAGGCCGCGGATGCCCAAGGCGGGCAACGCGGTGCGGACCGTGTAGGCGTTCGCGAGGTCGGCGCCGGCCTCGGCGCCGAAGATCACCGACGTGCGCTCGCGGTCGAACACCCGCGTCGCGTAGCCGGCGTCCTTCAACGCACGGGCCGACACTTCCAGCGCGAGCAGCTGCGCGGGTTCGATCGAGGTCAGCGAGGCTGGCGGGATGCCGTACGCGAGCGGGTCGAACGCCGTGCGCGGGATGAACCCGCCCCACTTGAACGGGCTGTCGTAGCGCTCGGGCGACCAGCGGTCCGGCGGGATCTCCGTGACGGAGTCCGTGCCGTTGAGCACGTTCGCCCAGAACTCGGCGACATCGCGTGCGCCCGGCATGATCGCGGCCATGCCGACGATCGCGACGTCCAACGGCTCCTGGTCGGCGGTGTCCGCGCCGGTCTCGGGCAGCACTCCGGACACGATGTCCTCGTGCAGCTGGGCGATCGTGGTGCGCTCGGACCGCAGCGTGGCGACCTGGCCGATCATGAACATGCCTTCGCGGCGCTGTTCGTCCTCGTCGACCTCGACCAGTCCACTGTCGGTGCGGACCAGTCCTCGGCTGGCCAGCCGGAGCCGGCCGAGGTTGAGCTGTTCCAGCTGCTCCCAGCTCTCCTGCTTCGGCAGGTCTTCGAGCTCGGCGCGGGCCTGCTCGAACGTGTCCACATAGGACGTCTGGGCACAACGGACCGCGTGGCCCGGTGACGTTTCCAGCAGCGCGGTGTCCTCGCACTCCAGCGCGACCTGCTGGAACACCGGCCGGATCGCGCCGTGCGCGACGGCTTCCTCGGTGAACAGGTATGCCGTGCCGACGAGCACACCGATCGCCGCCCCGCGGGCCGCCAGTGGCGCGGTCATCGCGTCGATCATCGCGGCCGAGCGGGCGTCGTGGATTCCGCCGGCGAACAGCGCGACGACGTCCTTCTCGCGGCCGCGCAGGACGTCGATCTGCTGCTGCCACAACGTGAAGCTGGATCGCGGACCCGTGTGCCCGCCGCACTCCGAGCCCTCGAAGACGAACTTGCGCGCGCCTTCGTCGAGGAACCGGCGCAGCAACGCGGGCGACGGCACGTGCAGGAACGCCTCGATGCCCGCGTCCTCCAGCTCGCGCGCCTGCGTCGGCGTGCCACCCGCGACGATCGCGTACCTCGGCCGCACCGCCAGCACGGCTTCCAGTTGCCTGGCGCGGAGTTCCGGGGGCGCGAAGCCGAGCAACCCGACGCCCCACGGTCGGTCGCCGAGCTTTTCCGCGGTGGCTTCGAGGAGTTCGCGGACCGCCGGGCCGTCCATCAACGCGAGCGCGAGGAACGGCAGCGCACCGCCTTCGGCGACGGCCGCAGCAAACGCCGGCTGGTCGCTGACACGGGTCATCGGGCCCTGCGCGATCGGGTGGCGCAGGCCGGGAACGCGGTCGCAGAACGGTCCGCCGGCACGGATCGAGCGGTGTTCGCCCGCCTGTGCGAGATTGTCTCGAATGGCCCGCTGAATCGCGCCGACGACGCCTCCGACGGTCCCAAACGAGACGCGATTGAATTCGGCGAACGCGCCTTCCTGACCAATTTCCAGCGTGTTCTGCCGAACATGTACGCGCAACCCGTCGTTCACAACGGTGTCAGCACCGTCCATCGCGCGGACCGCGTTCACAATTTCACCGGAAATGTGTTTTCGAACCTCTGCGACCAGCGCCAACTGGCCTTCCAGCACCACCCCGCGCGCGCCTCCGGCAACCGCTGCGGCCGCCGTGTCGGGGCCGATCGACCCGGCCACCCAGACCGGCAGATCGGTCAGCGCGAGCACCTGCTGGAGCAACACGAACGCGGGCGAACCACCCACCCGGCCGCCCGCCTCGGCGCCCTTGGCGATCAAGCCGGTGGCCCCGAACTCGATCGCCGCAACAGCCTCGGCCACCGAGGTGATCATGGCGACAACGCGCCGTTCACCCAGCTCAGCCAGGTTCGGGACATGTCGAACGAGATCAACGACGACAGTGTCGACGGCATCAGGCAACGCGACCGTCAGCGGACCGTGCAGCCGTACCGCGAAGGCGCGTTTGTGGCGCGCCATGACGCGGCTCAGGTCTCGGGCGGCGTGCGTCCCGAGGTCGAGCACGCCGAGGCCGCCCGCTCGTTCGGCCGCGACCACCAGGGCCGGGTTGGGGGTGCTGAACGGACTCAGACACAGCACCCGATCTCGATCCGACAGCATGTTCACTGCGCTCGCTTCCTCACCGTGCAGGGGGTGGGGAGAAAGGAATTCAGTTCGCTACCTACTGGCCAGTACGTTAGTGTGGCTCACCGTACGCACAAACCACGGGTGCCGTCGAGAGGGGTGGTGAAACTTTCTCATATGCGTAACCTGACGAATGACCCCAGATGGCGGGGCGCATTACGCCAGTTCGCGGATGGCCAGGCGTGCTATGGCATCCGCAGCACCGGTTTGATCACCTCTCCCGCCTCCGCGGCCGCCATCGCGGCGTTGATCCGCTCGAACGGGAAGTGCGTGATCAGTTCATCGAACGGAAACCTCCCCTGCTCGTGCATCAGTTGCGCCGTATCCGAGGGCTTTGTGGAGTCGTGACTCGTGCCGGTCGACCGCGATGATCCGGGTCGCGCCGCTGTTGCGTGCCGCCATGATCGCGGCGAGCCCGACGCACCCGCTCCATAAACGACGATTGACGAACCAGCGTGCGGGCGCAGGACGTTCAGCACCGCACCCGCGCCCGTCGACAGCCCGCAGGCCAACGGTCCCAACAGGTCCAGCGGCAGCGACGGATCCACCGGCACCAAACCCGGTACGGCACAACGGCATGCGTCGCGAACGACGACTGTCCGAAGAAGTGGCTGGCCAACGGCGATCCGTCTGGCCTGCGCAACGCTTGGGCACTCCAGGTCCGACCGCCTACACCACGCCGGCGCCTTCGTGGCCGAGGACGCCGGGCAGGGGGAACGGGAGGACGTCTTCGAGCTCGAATTCCCCGTGTTGTTCTCGGACGACGGCCGCGGTGATTTTCACGCCGGCACCTCACCGGGTTTGTTCAGCAGCGCGGTCATCATGGTCAGAACAGGCCGTTGGTGTGCGGCAACGAAGCCGGGATCGGTGTGATCACGTCCCAGTGCTCGACGATCTTGCCGTCGGCCACGCGGAACAGGTCCCAGTACGCGACCGGCTCACCGAACTCGCCCTCGGACTGCAGCAGCACGAAGTCACCTTCGGCCACGACCTTGTGCACGGTCTTGTAGACGAGGTTCTTGCCCTGACCGGCCCACTTCGCCGCAGCCGCACCGAAACCGGTGAGCCCGTCGGCGGCCTCTGGGTTGTGCTGCAGGTAGGTCTGGGTCGAGATGTAGTCGGTCAGCACCGAGTAGTCGGCGTCCTGCAGCACCCGCTGCGCGAACTCCTGCACGAGTGCGCGGGACGCCGCGGTGTCCACATCGGCGGGCTCGGCCTGACCGTCCGTCTGGGAGCGTCCGCTGGCCGTCTCCCGCGCCACTGGCGTGAGCGCGTCCCAGTGCTCGGCGAGCTTGCCGTCGGCGACGCGGAAGAGGTCGAACGCGACCAGCGGCTCCGGCCCGAAACCGTGGTAGACGCCGTGCAGTGCAACGAGATCACCATCGGCGATCACGCGGGCGGGTTCGTAGTGGAAGCCTTCCGGCAGGTTGGCGACGAGCCCCCGCAACGCCTCGGGGCCGTCACCGATCAGCGCGCTGTGCTGGCGGTAGTCCGGCGTGACCCAACGGTCCACAGCGGACGGGTCCTTGTCGCCGAACAGTTCGCCGGCGGCCTTGAGCACGAGTTCTTTGTTGTCCATGGCCTGAACTCTCGCTGCTGAGCGGTTCGGAGACGAGGTAGGATCCGGCTTCACCATGGTCAAAACTGGACAGCTTGCCGAGTTCGGCTTCAGCAACCCCGACCGCCCGCGGCTGGGCCTGGAGGTGCTGGACCTCGCTCAGCTGCGCAGCAGGCTCACCGAAAACACCCTCACCGAGGTGCACCGGACCGACTTCCACCAGCTGATCCTGGTCACCGCCGGGCACGGCAGCACCATGGTCGATTTCGTGGACCATCCGTGCGGGCCCGACACGTTGCTGCACGTGAGCCCCGGCCGGGTGCTGCGCCTGCCCACCGGCCCGCTGAAGGCGCACCTGATCCTGTTCACGTCCGCGTTCCCGCCGCCGCTGGACCGCGCCCGGCCGTTGCTGAGCCCGTTCGGCCCGGTGCGGTGGGAGGTTCCGCTGACCGAACGGGCCGTGCTGCACCGCGCCGCGCGGGATCTGCGCGACGAGTACGAGCGCGTCGGCGAACCGGACGACCTGCTGCGCCAGCTGCTGGCCGTGTTCCTGCTGCGGATCGCCCGGCTGCGGGCGGACTCCGCCAGCCGCGGTGATCCTCGCTTCGAACGGTTCCAGCAGGAGCTGGAGCGGTCGTTCGCCACCACCCGCAACGCCGCCGACTACGCGGCCCGCATCGGTTACTCCCACCGCAGTCTCAACCGGATCTGCGTCGAGGCCACCGGGCAGTCGGCCAAGGCCCTGATCGACGCGCGGGTCGTGTTGGAGGCCAAGCGGCTGCTCGTGCACACCGACCTGTCGTCGGCTGCCATCGGGCACCGGCTGGGGTTCAGCGAGGCCACCAACTTCACCAAGTTCTTCGCCCGCGAGGCAGGCGTGTCACCCGGCGCCTTCCGCCGGCGAACTGCGGTATGACTGGAATGGTCAGATCAGCAGAGGAGTGATGACTTGCGCGTCTCCTTCGCCACCGAACCCGGCTCGCCGAGCAAACCGAACGAGGACTTCGTCCAGGCGACGCCCCGCGTGGTGGCCGTGCTCGACGGCCTGGGCACACCGGGTGGCCTGCCCACCGGATGCGTGCACGGCACACCGTGGTTCGTCGCCCAGCTCGGCGGCCAGCTGGTGCGGCTCGCCAGCGACCACCCCGCCCAGGACCTCCAGGACGTGGCCACCGCCGCGATCGAGGCCGTAGCGGCCGCCCACGCCGACACCTGCGACCTCGACCACCCCGGCACGCCGTCGAGCTCGATCACCCTGCTCCGCGCTGGCGAGGAGACCGTCGACTACCTCGTCGTGCACGACTCGGTGATCGTGCTGGACGGTCCGGACGGCCAGGTCGTCGTGTCCGATCTGCGCAGCACTTCCGTGGCACAGCAGGAACACCTGGACACCGAGAAGCACCTGATCGGCACGCCAGAGCACGACGAGTCACTGCGCCGACTCGTCGTGGCGCAACAACCGCACCGCAACACCACCTACTGGGTGGCCGCATCGAAGCCCGAGACCGCAAAGCACGCGTTGACGGGCTCGCTGCCGAGATCAGCTGTCCAGCGCGCTGCTCTGCTCACCGACGGCGCAGCCGCGTACGTCGAGACGTACGGGCTCGCCGACTGGGCTGCGACTATGGACCTGCTCGACCGGCACGGCCCCGCGGAACTCGTGGCCAGGGTCCGCGAGACCGAGTCGACCGACCCGCACGGCTCGCAGTGGCCGCGCTACAAGCGCAGCGACGACGCCACCGCGGCGTTCTGCCTGCTCTGACGATCTAGGCCCTGTGTCGAACGGGACTTCGATATAGGGCCTAGTTGTCCCAGCCGGGACACAGCTGGTCCAGGGTGCGGCTCGCGATGTCCGCGAGGAACTTGTAGGTGTCACGGTAGTACGGCAGTGCGAGCACAGCGAGGTGCAACGCCCAGCCCCGCGCGCGGGCCCAGGTGGCGTCGTCGAACTCGCTCATCTCGCGCCGGAACACGTCCCTGCCGCGTTCGTCGAGGTAGAGCCAGGCCGTCATGAGGTCGCCGGCCGGATCGCCGACACCGGCACAGCCCCAGTCGATCACGCCGGTGAGCTCGCCGTCCGTGAACAGCAGGTTGCCCGCGTGCAGGTCGGCGTGCAGCCAACGACCGGGCTGGTCCCAGCGCGGCGCCGCGAGAGCTTCCTCCCAGATGGCGGTGAGCCGCGGGTTACCGCCCAGCTTCGCGATGCAGTCCCGCACGGGTTCGTCGTGGTTCGAGGCTTCCAGCCGACCGCGGTAGGTGGTCCACGGCTCACCCGTGGCGTCGATCCCGTGCAGTGCGTGGATCAGCTTGGCCAGTCGGATCGGGGCGTCCTCGGCGACCTCCTCCACCGAGGCGGTACCGCCGCCCAGCCAGCGGACCACCGACCACTGGAACGGGTAGCTCTCGGTGGGCTCGCCCAGTGCCAGCGGTTCCGGTACTGCGACCGGGAGGTGGGGCGCGAGCCGCGGCACGGTGGCCGCTTCCTTGCCCACCCCGCCCTTCGCCCAGTCGATGCGGGGCAGCCGCACGGCCAGGTCGTCGCCGAGCCGGTACATCGCGTTGCTCGTGCCACCCTGCCCGGCCTGGGTGATCGGCAGACCGTGCCAGCGCGGGAACTGCGTGCGGATCAGTTCGTCCACAAGGGACACGTCAACGGCGACTTCGCCCTCGTGCATGCCTCGCATGCAACACCGGTGTCGCTGAGCCCGGCAACTGATTTATCCGGCCAGCTGGACGACGTTCAGCGAGCGGTCCACCCGCACCCGCCCGCTCGACGCGACCAGGTAACCGACCCCGCGCACCGTCTGGATCACGTCGCCCGCGTCGCCGAGCTTCTGCCGCACCCGGCGCACGTGCACGTCGACCGTGCGAGCGCCGCTGTAGTTGTCGTTGACACCCCACACCGCCGCCAGCAGCTCGCGCCGGCGGTGCACCCGGTCCGGGTGGGCGCACAGGTGCAGCAGCAGCTCGAACTCCAGCCTGGTGAGCTCGACGGGCTCGTCTCTGCGCAGGACCTGCCGCGCGTCCGGCAGGATCCGGACGTCGGCGTCCTCGACCGCTGCCTGCACCAAGCCCACTTCTTTCAGCGCGCCGAGCAGCCGCAGTGCGACTTCCTCGTTCTCGGTGTCGATGGTGATGCTGAACCGCATGACGCACTTCCTCGCTCAGATCTGTCCTTTGTGGACACAAGAGTCCGCACGCTCACGAGGTTAGGGAGCGGTCTCGGAGCGCGGCAAGCACGTCCAGCTGGTGGATTCGCATCTGTTTGCGAGATTCTTGCCTTGACGTGCGCGTCAAGGTTTAGCGTTGCCTCCATGAGGATCGGCGAACTGGCCAAGCGAGCCGGCACCACCACGCGCGCGTTGCGCTTCTACGAGTCCCAGGGACTGCTGGAAGCGCAACGCACGTCCAACGGCTACCGCGAGTACGGCGAGCACGACCTGCGGCTGGTGCGGGAGATCCAGTCGTTGCAGGCGGTCGGGCTCTCGCTGGAGGACACCAAGCCGTTCGTGGCGTGCCTGCGGGCGGGCCACGAGTCCGGCGACTCGTGCCCCGACTCGCGGGAGGTCTACCGGCGCAAGCTCGCCGAGGTGGACGCGTGCCTGGAGCGGCTCCAGACCGTCCGGGAGTTCCTGCTGGCCAGACTCGCCTTCCAAGACCCGTGCCTCGTGCCAGAACCCAAGGAGTTCCTGTGCAGCTGACCGACGCCACGTTCGCGGACCAGACGCGGACCGGCACCGTGCTCGTCGAGTTCTGGGCGCAGTGGTGCGGACCGTGCCACATGCTCTCGCCGGTGCTGGACGAGATCGACCGCGAGCGCGACGACCTGACGGTCCTGAAGATCAACGCCGACGAGAACACCGCCACCGCGCGCGACTACCAGGTCATGTCGCTGCCGACGATGCTGCTGTTCCGCGACGGTGTGCCGATCCGCCAGATCGTGGGAGCGCGGCCCAAGTCGCGCTTGCTGGCCGAATTGGATGACGCGCTGAGCGCCTGACCCAAATAGATTGAGGCCATGCTCGGTCTCGAACTAGTGGTGGTGCTGGGCGTCTGCGTCCTCGCGAGCAGCGTCGCCTCAGGACGGTTGCGCCTCGCCGCTCCGGTAATGCTCGTTCTCTGTGGCGCCGTGCTGGGCTTCGTGCCCGCCCTGGAGTCGGTGAGCCTCCCGCCGGAGGCGATGCTGCTGATCTTCCTGCCGGCGTTGCTGTACTGGGAGAGCCTCAACACCTCGCTGCGGGAGATCCGCAGCAACCTCCGCCCGATCGTGCTGCTCAGCACGCTGCTCGTGCTCGCCACCGCCGCTGCCGTGGCGGCGGTCGCCCACGCGCTGGGCCTCGACTGGGGCCCGGCGTGGGTGCTCGGCGCGGCCCTCGCCCCCACCGACGCGACCGCGGTCTCGGCCATCGCCCGCGGCATGCCGCGCCGCACGACGACCATCCTGCGCGCCGAGTCGTTGATCAACGACGGCACGGCGCTGGTGATCTACGCGATCGCGGTCGCCATCACGACCGGCGAGCAGCAGTTCAGCACCGGCCTGGTCGGGATGCGGCTGCTGCTGTCGTACGCGGGCGGCGCGGTGGCCGGCCTGCTGATCGCGTGGCTCGCCGTGCAGGTCCGCAAGCGCCTGGACAACCCGATCCACGAGACCGTGGTCAGCATCCTCACCCCGTTCTCCGCGTTCCTGCTGGCCGAGGTCGCCCACGGCTCCGGCGTCATCGCCGTGGTGACGTGCGGCCTGACCCTGGCGCGGGTCGGGCCGCGCATCGTGCCCGCCGACACCCGGCAGGTCAGCTCCGCGTTCTGGGGCATCGCGACGTTCCTGCTCAACGGTTCCCTGTTCGTCCTCATCGGACTCCAGGCTCATAGCGCGGTCCGTTCGTTGGACAGCTCGCAGATCTGGAAGTCGTTCGGTGCGATCGGTCTGGTGGCTTTGACCGTGGCCGGCACGCGGCTGCTGTGGAGCTACACGACGCCGTACATCATCCGAGCGATCGACCGGCGTCCACAGCAACGCCTCCGCCGGGTGGGCGCGCGGCAACGGCTCGTCTCGTCGGCCGCCGGCTTCCGCGGCGCGGTGTCGCTGGCAGCGGCGTTGGCAGTCCCGGAAACCGTGGTCGGCGGCGGCCCCTTCCCGTTCCGCGAGGAGATCATCCTCATCACGTCCGGCGTCGTCGTGCTGACGCTGGTCGTGCAGGCGCTGATGCTGCCGTCGATCCTCCGGTTCTCCCAGCTGCCCGAGGACACCGCGCTCGACGAGGAACTGCGGTTGGCCCAGTCGACGGCGTCCGAGGAGGCCTACGAGGCACTCCCCGCGCTCGCCGACAAGGTCGGCGTTTCGAACGTCGTCTACAAGCGCGTGCTCGCCGAGTACGAACACCACCTCGAGGTCAGGCGGGCCAAGGAGGCCGGTGACGAGGAGGTCGTGCAGTCCGAGCTCGAGTACAACGCGCTGCGGCTGGAGCTGATCGCGCACAAGCGGGCGACCGTGGTGCGGCTGCGCGACGAGCAGGCCATCGACGACATCGTGCTGCGGGCGGTGCAGCGGCGGCTGGACGTGGAGGAGGTGCGGCTCTCACGCCGGGAGATCGAGGAGGACTGACATAAGGTCGGTCTCATGATCACTCCACGGGACCGCGTGCTGGGCCGGATCGCCGACCACCTGGCTTCGATCAGGCCGGGGCATCCCCTGCGGGTGGCCGTCGACGGGATCACGGCTTCCGGCAAGACGACCGTCGCCCGTGAGCTGACGGCAGCGCTGGTCGAACGCGGGCGAGCGGCGGCGCACCTGTCGATGGACGGTTTCCACAACCCACGCGCTGTGCGGCACCGGCAGGGACGGGACTCGGCAGACGGGTACTACGCCGACGCCTACGACTTCGAGTCGTTCAATCGCCTCGTCCTGGAACCGCTCGGGCCCGGTGGCGACCGGAAGTACCGGGAGCGGATCATCGACCTTCTCTCGGACACGCCGATCGACGAGCCGCCGGTGCTCGCCCCCGAGGACATGGTGCTGGTGGTGGACGGCAGCTTCCTGCAGCGGGAACTGGTGTGGGACGAGGTGGTCTTCGTCGACACGCCGTTCGAGGTGGCGCGGGACCGCGGGGCTCGCCGGGACGCGGAGTTGCTCGGTGGACTGGTGCAGGCTCAGCGTGCCTTCGACCAGCGGTATCACGCCGCGAGCCGGCGGTACCTGGCTGCGGTGGGGCCGGCTGCTCGGGCCGGTGTGGTGCTCGGGAACGAGGACGTCGCGAACCCGGTGTTGCGACGGATCGGGTAACGCGGCAGCTGCTACCAGGGGGTCTGGCCGGTGCCCAACCGGGCCAGCAGGTCGGCGGAGCCGCTGTGGGTGTCGGGCCACTGCTGGACCTCCTGTTCGGCCCAGTCCGCCCACTGCCGGGTCATCTGCGCCAGTCCGACGCGGTACGCCTGGGTCAGGCCGACGATGTGCGCCCGGCCGGGATAGGGCTCGGCACCGGTCGCGTAGTCGTGCGTGATCGTGGTCGCGCCGGCCTGGGTTCGGTCGGCCCAGGCGCGCATCTCCTTGATCGCGCCGAGCAGGTCGTCCTTGTCGCCGAGATCGGAGAACAGGACCTTCATCATCGCGTCGAGCTGGAACTGCGGCTCGACGGCGGGATCGGACAACCAGCGACGCAGCTCCCGACGCCCGGCCGGGGTGATCGAGTAACGGGTGCGGCGGCGCCCGCCGCTGGTCTCGGCGGCCGCCGTGGCCAGGCCGTGGGTCACCAGCGCTTTGGGCTCGTTGTAGACCACGCTCTCGGCCGCGGCCCAGAACGTGCCGCTGCGCCTGAACTGCTGCGCCAGTTCGTAGGGCGTGTGCGGACGTAGTCCGAGCAGACCAAGGATGCCGTAGGACACCGTGGTGAGCTTCTTGGTCCGACCGGCCAAATCTGCCTCCACAGCCTTGTTCCATACTCCGTTTCAGAGTATAGACATACTCCGAAACGGAGTAAGGAGCCACGTGAGACATCCGGCCCGTGTGCGATTACCGCTGTTGCTCGGTGTGCTGCTCTGGGTCTTCGCGGCCGCGGGGTGCGTCTCGCGCGCCGAAATGGACCAACTCGGATCCCGCGTCGAGGAAGCGGGCTACACCGAGGTCGGCGTCAGCCATGGCGTCAGCACCTACGGATACGACACCGTGCAAATCACGGCCAGCAAGCCATCGGCCACCGACGCCGGCACCGAGATCGCCCGCCTGGCCTGGCACACCTACGCGGAAGAAGTGGACGAGGTCGTGGTCACCCTCAACGGCACCACCCGATCCGCCACTAGGGACCAGCTGCTGGAGGCGTTCGGACCTCGCCAACTCAACCCGAACCCGGACGAGGACACCGGCTTGGGCGACGTCCTGGAGTTCGCGGTCGTCGGCATCGTGATCATCGTCGTCCTGGTCAAGGTGCTGGGCTTCCTCGGACGCCGCCGGCGCCGGTCGGGACCGAACCTGCTGTGAGCTCGACGAGCGTCCGCTGTGGCTTGATCACGGGTAGGAGACCGTGCCGTTCGCACGGACGTAGGCGCCGCCCGAGTAAGAGGGCTCGATGTAGAAGCGGTACGTGCCGCTCCCGGCGCGCCAGGCCAGATTGCGGGGGTGCGGGCAGGTGGCGGTCTTGGTGCCTTGGCTGGACCAGAAGATGCCGCTCCACCTTTCCAATCGGACCTTCACCGCGTCGCAGTTGCCGGTGTTGATCCGGTAAGCGCGCGCAACCCTGATGGTGGTGGTGCCTGCGGCGTTGGAGGTCCACTGCCTGGAGGTCAGACAGCAGGCGAACTGGGCGTCCCAGGTGAACTGGCCGAGCACGCCGACCTCTTCGGTCTGCGGCCGCGCCGACGCCATTCCTGGAACGCCGGCGAGCACGAATGCTCCGACTGCGAGAATCCCTGTTGCGTACGCGGCAATGCGATTCCTGATTGACATTGAGGCTCGTCCTCTCTGAATTCGTCTGTCCACACGACCACCGTGTTGCCGTACCCCCGTCGATGTCAGCCGGTTGATCGACCACGTCCGGGGCGACGCTTGTCGCAGCTGCGCTGGGCCGGCACCGAACGCCTGGCTCATCGTTTCGGCGAACCCTCGTTCATGCCGCACTCTCCCGCTCGTTCCGCTTCGACCTGGAGACTGTGGCGCGAGGTGGGCGGGAACCCTCCCTGATGCCGTGGCGCCCTCAGCCGTCGTGGTCGAGAATGCGCAGGTCCGGTGGCACGAGGGTGGTGCTCTCCATCAGTTCGCGGATGAGGTTGTGGTTCAACGTGTTTCCGATGGGCTCACCGACCTCCTCACGGGTCAGACCGGAGACACCGTTGCTGCTCAACCGGTTCCGCACCTCGGTGACGACGCGCTCGACCTTCTTGTGGCTCCAGTTGTCGTCCGGCCGGATCTCGTTGAGGTGTTCCGCGACCTGACGCCAGGACAGGGGGATCGGGTGCCGCTCGTGCAGGAGATACCGCTGGGCGAGCACGACGACCACGCGCTTCTCCACGGAAGTGAGCTGCCACGTGCGCGGAGGCCGGGTCGGCGCGTGGTGGTCGGCGGGTGGTCGGTCGCCATCCTCGGGCTGCACGTGCACTTCAAGCAGATGCAGTCGTTCGTGGGAGCCGCGGATGAACAGCGGGGTGTACCCCGTCTGCAACGGGATCGGCTCGTCCTGCTGGAACAGCAGGCGAGATTCGGGCAGCCGCAACGGAAGGCGACCCAGCGTGCTGATCCACCACTGGCCACCGCGACAGGTGAGCGCGCCGTGTTCCCTGCTGATGCGCAGGTCGTCCTCGCCGACGCAGACGTGCACGTCCAGCCTGTTCCGTCCGAAGAGGACGGTCCGCCCCTCCTTGGGGCCGAAGGCGATGCCGCCCGCCGCCGCCAGGACGTGCAGCATGCCGGGTACGGCGCTGACAGGGACACCGAGGGCGAGGCTGTGGTGGTTCGCCGGGAGTTCGTTCGGCCGTTCCTCCGGCATGTTCGCCTCCTGGCACCTCGGGTGAGCGGCGCGCCCGTAAGTCTCTCCGGAACCCGCGGGAGGGTTCCCGCGTCACCGTGGTGGGAAGAAGGCGGTGGCCAACTGGGTCGCGAGCCGGCACCGCTCGTCCGGCGACAGGCTCTTGCCGGTGACGGTGGCCTCGACCACCTCGTCCTTGGCATCGCCGTAAGCGTCCCGGTAGGGAAAGTTGCGCACCTGGACCTCGCACAAGTCCTTGCCAGGTACGTCTGCGATCACGGAATACCGGTCGGCGATCGTGGACTTTCTCGCACCGGTCTCGTCCAACGCTGTTCCCCGGTCGAAGCGCAGCTTGTAGTCAGTTCCGCCGTCGACACTGGTCCAGGTGCACGTCCAGCGGCCGAAGCCGGCCTTCGGACTCGCACGGTCGATTCCGGGCCAATCAGGGAACAATCGCGAGTCCCTGGCCTTGCAGGCGTCCGTCCAGAAGAACGAGTCCAGCCGCAACGCCGGATTACCGGGTTGACGCGCGGGAATCGGCCCTTTGGTGATCACCTCGTGGGCACTCCGGACAGCGACATCCGCCATCTCGCACGCGTCAGCGCCGATCACGTTGGCCCTGGTCACCCCGATCTGGATCTCGTAGTTGTCGGGTAGCAGCAACCGGCGACTGCAGGACCCCTCACCCGGCGGTTCGATCACGAGCCGGTACCGCCCCTTGTCCTGGGCCTGCACGGATGGCTGCTCGGCGGGAGTGCTGTCGATCAACACCTCGACGTTCGCCTCCTTCCGGTTCTTCTTGACGATGAAGTTGCACTGGTTGAACCCGGAATCGTCCGGGACCAGGTTGGGATCACCGAACTCCTCCAGCGCCGCATCCGCATCGCGGATCAGCGAGCACGGGTCGGCGGTGCGCGCGTCGGCACCGAGCACCGGCCCCGTCGGCCCAGCGCCGGAGAACACGATCCAGCTCACCACCGCCGCGACCGCGACCAGCACCCCAGCGGTGACTAGAAGTCCGCGGCGGCGAACGGGATTCGCGCGCCGCGCCGCCTGCACACCGGCGACGTCCGCGAGGATCTCGTGTGCCTCGGCCGCGGTGGGACGCTGTGCGGCGTCGACCCGCAGCATCCGCTCCAGCACCGGCGCGAGCGGGCCGCTCCTGCGCGGCGAGGCGATGGCGCCGTTGGCAGCCCGTCGAAGGCGCAGCTGCACGTCGTCTGTCGTTCCGCCGACCGGTGACTCGCCCTCCACCACAGCGAACAGCGTGGACGCCAGCGAGAACACGTCGGACGCCGCCGTTGGCGCGGCACCGTTGGCCACCTCCGGCGCCACGTACCCCGGTGATCCGGTGAGCAGACCAGGGCGGGTCACGGTCGCGTCACCCGTGGCGCCGCGAGAGATGCCGAAGTCGGCGAGCTTCACCTCGTCGTCGGAGATCATGAGGACGTTGCCGGGCTTGATGTCGCGGTGCAGGATTCCCTTCGCGTGCACCGCCGCGAGCGCATCGGCGATCTGCGCGCCCAGCTTCGCCGCCTGCCGAGGTTCGACGACGTCCAGCTCGGCCATGCTCCGCGCCGGCACGTACTCCATGACCAGCCAGCACTCACCGTTGTCGTCAAGCACGTCGTAGATCGTCACGACGTGCCGGTGGTTCAACTGGGCGAGCAGCTTCGCCTCGCGCTCCAACTGCCGGAACCGCTGCGGATCCCCGTCCCCGGACAGGGCTCGCTTCAGCGCGACCTGCCTGCCGAGGCGTTCGTCGGTGGCCCTCCACACGACTCCGCCGCCCCCGGAGCCGATCTGTTCCTCAAGCCGGTACCTGTTCGCGACGACTCGCTCCGCCTGCACGATTAGCTCTCCCCGCGTGGCCCTCGTCGCATCGTATCCAGTCAAACAAGCCGCCCTCCGGCCTATCGCCGGGAACCCTCCCGGTCCTTCGTCGCACGCTGCGTGCCGATCGTTTCCCGAGAGGAGAACGTGATGAGACATGCCCACAAGCGCGTTGTGATCGGCGCGATGATCTCCGTAACCGCGCTCGCCATGGCTGGCCTGGCAATGGCGCAACCTCCAACCGGCACCGGCACGAACGTCTCGACGTGCAACAACCCGGTGCTGAACAAGACACTCTCCGAGTGGGGCTCGCTGCGCGGTGCAAGTGCGGTCCGCGAGGCCGTCGTCGACCATCGGTCGGCGAGGTTCGCCTACGCGCAGAAGAACAACTCCGTGCCGAACCCGTCGTTCTACCTGCCGCAGCAGCACGTCACAAGCGGTGAAGTGTGGACCTTCGCCTACGACGTCGCTGCCGAGCAGAGCGGACGTGCCCGCGTCGAGGTCGACTGGTACTCCACGCCCGAGGGCGACAACAGCGGATACCTCGGAAACGTCCCCGGCGCGTGGGTGTCGTTCGCGCCCGGTGGGTGGACCCGCGTCGCGAGCGAGTTCACCGTTCCGTCGGGTGCGGTGCGGGCGAACGTGCTCACCGACCACGAGTACGCCTCCACCGGAGCGAGCTTCCGGGCGACCGCGTGCGACTACCACGTAGGCGCCTCGTCCACCACCACGACAACCACGACAACCACAACCACAACCACGACTCCGCCCACCGACCAGACACAGGCCGCCGTCCGGCACGGCTGGGGTGCGCCGCTGCCGAGCTCCGACGAGTTCGGCAACACCGGTGCCGTCGACCCGGCGAAGTGGTCGGTGCCCAGCGGCACCGACGGTTGTTGGCCGGGGCACAACGGCAACGGCCGGCGCTGCGCGAAGAACACCGCGGTGGCAGGCGGGATCATGACGATGACCGGCGAGGCGAACGGCGACACGGGCTGGCTCAAGCATCGCCTCGACCGGCAGTACGGCCGCTGGGAGATCCGGTCGCGTTCACAGAACACCGGTGCCTCGGGCGGCCGGTACCACCCACTGCACCTGATCTGGCCGACCTCCGAGCGGTGGCCGCAGGACGGCGAGTACGACTGGGTCGAGTACACCGATCCCGACGCCCAGTGCCTGTCTGCGTTCCTGCACTACCCGCACCCCTCGAACGTGGGTGTCCAACAGGAGTACCGCGAACGCTGTCCGGTGGACATGCGCCAGTGGCACAACTTCGCCTTCGAGTGGACGGCTTCCGCGTTGGTCGGCTACGTGGACGGTGTCGAGTGGTTCCGCGTCTCCGGCGGTGGCGGCCCGAACGGGCGACGGAACATCCAGACCATGCCGTCGGGACATCTCAACATCCAACTCGACAACTTCACCGGCAACAGCGGCCTGCGCCCGGCGGTGTTCGAGGTCGACTGGGTCCGCGTCTACTCCTGATCCACCGACCAAGGGAAGGGCCCACCGCGGTGCGCCCAGCACGGCGCCGCCGCGGTTCCCCGATCCCTGCCGCGGCGGCAGCTACACCCGTCAGGCGTCTCGCCTGGTGAACGTGACCACGGCGACCGCGAACGTGATCACGAGCCACGCCGCCATGACCGCGCCCCCTTCCCACGGGGAGAGGACGCCAGGCCGGTAGAGGCTCGCCCCCGCGCGGTCCGGGAGGTACTCGGCAGCATCCGTGGCCGCCGCCAGCAGTGGGGACACCACGAGCACGAGCGTCGTCAACGTCGCGACCGCGCCGGCGACGCTGCGCAGCAGCACCGCGATGGCGAGGGCGAGGAGTCCAATCATGATCAGGTAGACGGCGGTGCCGGGTAGTTCGGTGGCGGGTACCTCGGCGGCCACGATGGACAGTGCGCCGGTGAACAGCGTGGTCGGGGTGGCGACGGCGAGGTAGGCGAGAACCTTTCCGGACAGCAGCAGTGGCCGGTTCGGGACACACACCAGGCTGGTGCGGATCTGCTTTCCGCCGTACTCACCGGCCGCGGTCAGGACGCCGACCAGGATGAGGCCGAGCTGGCCGTACTCCACCGCGCGGAAGCCCGCTGCCAAAGCCAGACCCGGTGTGGCGAGAACTGTGATCGCGACAGTGCTGTGCACCGCCGGCAGTGTTGCCAGCTTGCGCAGCTCGGCGGCGAAGACGTGACGAAGGGCGTTGCTCACGATGCCTCCCGCTCACGCGTCGCGGCGGACGAAGGCGACCACGCCCACCACCAGGCCGAGCACGGTCCACGCCGTCAGCACAGTTGCACCCACCAACGGTGGAAGTTGTTCTGTGAACGCGGTTCCGCGTGCGAACAGGTGAATTCCAGCGGCGTCGGGGAGGAACTTCGCCCACGACGTGACCTTGGAGAGCAGGAATGACACGGGAATCAGCGAGCTGTTGACGATGAGCACGATCAGGGGGACGACGCCGCTGCGCGTGATGGTGGTGACAGCGAACGCGATCAGGGCCGTGCAGACGCAGTACAAGACGGCGCCGGGCAGTCGCCAGCCGAGTTCACCGGCGGCCTGCCACGGCGAAAGCCCGAACGGGCCGAGCAGTGCCTGTCCCACGACAATCCCCGTGAAGATCGTGGCGGACGAAAGCAGCACGGTCGCGAGCATGAGCGCACCGGCCTTCGCCGCGAGCAGCAAGCCTCGCCGGGGAACGCTGGTCAGAGTGGCCAGGATCTGCCTGCCGCCGCCGACGTCGCCGGCATTGGCGGTGTACTCGCTGCTCATGATGACGACACCGAGCACAATGCCGGCGATCACTGCGAACATCACGGCCTCGAACCCGCCCTCGGCGACGGACCAGTGGCTCAGCGAACCGGTGTCGCCCGCGGCGAGACGGGTGCGCATGGAGTTCCCGTTCAGCGCGGCTATCGCCGGTGCTGCGACGAAGCACAGTCCCGCTGCGACGAGCGAAGCGCGAAGCGAGAGAAGTTTGCGCAGCTCGGCGCTCAGGTGTCTCATCGGTCCTCCGTGCCGGTGAGCGCGAAGAAGGCGTCCTCCAGGGACGCATGTCCCGCGGTCACCTCAGCCGTGGATCCACTGTGGACGATCGAACCGTTGTTGATCACGACCAGGTCGTCGGCGGTGCTCGCCAACTCGGTCATCAGGTGGCTCGACAGCAGCACAGTCCGGCCGTCCGCCGCGTAGGACCGCAAGAGCTCGCGCAACCAGCGGATGCCATGTGGGTCAAGACCGTTGACGGGCTCGTCCAGAACCAGCACCTCCGGATCACCCAGCAATGCGGTGGCCAGTCCCAGTCGCTGGTTCATGCCCAGTGAGAACCCGCCAACCCGCTTGCGGGCGGCGTCGCCGAGCCCGACGAGATCCAGCACCTCCGGCACCCTGGTCCTCGGGATGCCGTTGCTCGCCGCCACCCACGACAGATGCCCGCGCGCAGTCCGCGACGGGTGCGCGCCACTGCCTTCCAGCAATGAACCCACGGTGCGCAACGGGTTCCGCAACGCCCGGTACGGCTTGCCGCCGATGAGTGCCGTGCCCGAATCGGCCGAGTCAAGACCGAGCAGGATGCGCAGTGTGGACGACTTGCCGGCGCCGTTCGGACCGAGGAATCCGGTGACGCGCCCGGCCCTCGCGGTGAAGCCGACGTCCCGCACGGCCACCTTCGGGCCGTGCCGCTTGACCAGATGGGAGACTTCGATCATGTCCCCAGCCTGCGGCTGGACCGTGCCGGAGTGCATCAGCCAAAGGTTGACACCTATCGCCGCAGCGTGTTCACGAACCCCGACTCGTAGGCGAGGATCACCAACTGGGTGCGGTCACGGACGCCCAGTTTGTCGAAAAGGCGGCTCAGGTACGTCTTCACCGTGGCTCTGCTGAGAAACAGCGCGGTGGCGATCTCGTCGTTCGACATGCCTTCCACGACCGCCGCCACCACGTCGTGTTCGCGGTCCGTCAACTCCGCGAAGCGCGCCACGCCGGATTCCGCCCGCTGGTGCCGCTCGGCGAACTCCGCGATCACCCTGCCCGTGACCTCCGGCGCGAGCAGCGAAAGTCCGTTGTGGACGGTGTGAATCGCGTGCAGGATCTCCCCGGGGCCGGCGTTCTTCAGCAGAAACCCGGAGGCACCTGCACGCAACGCCTCGTAGACGTACTCGTCGAGGTCGAACGTCGTCAGGATCACCACCCGCACCGCTGCCGGCGTCGCACACACCACACGGGTGGCCTCGAGTCCGTCCAACACCGGCATTCGCACGTCCATCAGCACCACGTCGGGGCACAGCCGGTGCACGGCGCTGATCGCTTCTGCGCCGTCACGCGCCTCACCGACCAGCACGAGCGATTCGTCGGAGGCGACCAGTTCGCACAACGAACCACGCAGCACCTCGTCGTCCTCAGCGACGAGGACCCTGATCCGCCCGCTCACGCGCCCGGCTCCGGAAGCACCGCGCGCAGCGCGAATCCGCCCTGCGCACGTGAACCGAACGTCAGCTCGCCACCGAGCGATTCCACCCGTTCCCGCAGCCCGATCAGTCCGAACCCCTTCTCGTGGTGGCGTGTCCCGATCAGTGTTCCACCATCGTCGGTGACCTCGACGATCACCGTGCCGTCCATCGCGTCGACGGTCACCTGGCAACGGCAGCCCGGGGCATGCCGGGCCGCGTTCGTCAGCCCTTCCTGCACGATCCGGTACACGGCCAGTCCTGTGCTCGCCGGCAAGTCGTCCGGGCCGCGCACGGTGAGAGCGATCTCGATGCCCGCGGCGCGCATCCGTTGGGTCAAGGCGGCGAGGTCCTTCATTCCCGGCTGTGGCCGCCGTTCGGCAGGCGCGCCGGCGTCCCTGACCGTGCCGAGCACCGCACGGAGGTCCGCCAGTGCGTCCTTGCTCGCCCGCTCGACACGAGTCAGCCGGTTCCGCAACTTCTCCGCATCACCCACGTCGACATGGGCCGACACCCCAGCGGTCACCGCGATCATGCCGAGAGAATGTGACACGACGTCGTGCACCTCCCGCGCCACCCGCAACCGTTCCTCCAGCACCGCACGAGCGCCCTCGGCACGTTCGGCGTGCGCGGCCTCCTGACGCTCCCGCCGGACCGCCTCACCGAGCCGCCAGGTGCCGGCCAGGACGAACAGGCTCACGAAGACGTACCGCAGGACGTCCTGCCGCTCGCTGACCCCGATCGACAGCATTGCGGCCACCGTCAATCCGAGTGCGACCGACATGGCCCGCGACATCCTGGAACTGCCGTGGGCGACCGCCACCGGGTACAGCGTCCACGCCGCGGCCACGAACGGATCCCAGGCCACGCCGAGAAGTGCTCCCGCCAGGGTCGTCGCCGCGACCGTCCCGAACGCCACGACCGGCCACCGCGAGCGGAGCAGCACCCCGGCAACGATCAACACGGCCAGGGCGCTCGGCGGCGTACCGCGAGGCAGCCAGAACACCAGTACGCAGAGTCCCGCGACTCCCGCGTCGACCAGCAGCCTGGAGAACACCACCCGACCGAGCTTACGGAGCGACGGATGTGCCGGCGTGGACGGCGGCTACCGGCTCGCCCGGCAAGCGCTATCCGTCCTGCGGCGCCAAGGCTGCGGCGAAGCGCGTCGCGACCGCTGCGACCGCGGCACGCAGTTCGTCTCCGCCCTCGACGCGGAAGGCGAACGGCACGGCCGCCAACCACTCCTGCGCGTACATCGCCGGATTGCTGGTGCTGCCGACGAGCACGCACCCGTCCCCCGACGGTTGAAGCCGTCCCATGGGAGGCCGGACCCAGGGTGCGACCTCGGCCAGCGGCGCGTCGAACACGACACGGGTGGGGAACTCCCAGCCCGTGCCCAGGTTCTCCTCCAGCGCCGCAATCGGGTCGAGGTCGCCGGGTGGCACGAACTCGTGGGTTGTCTGCGAAACCGTGCGAATCCGGTCGACCCGATAGGTGCGGATCGCGTCTGCCCGATGGGAATGACACAACAGGTACCAGCGTCCGTGGCGGACCACGACCGCCCACGGATCCACCTCGGCCTTCCACGCGTTACCGCGCTCGCTCTGGTACGCGATCAGCACCCGACGCCTGGCTGCGACGGCGGCGACGAGTGCGCTGGTGATGGCGGGATCCGGGTGGGCCGATTGCCGGTCGGGCGCGGCTTTGGCGTGCTCGCGCAGGACGGCCGCCTGCCGGCCGACGTTCTCCGGCAGCGCCTGGATGACCTTGCCGAGGGCGGCACCGACCGGGTCGTCGGCAACGGTTGCGGCCGGTTGGCCGTCGAGCACAGCCATGACCAGGCCCAACGCCTCCGCCTGGGTGAACACGATCGGCGGCAGCCGCGTGCCGCGCCGGAGCCGGTAGCCGCCGTGCGGGCCTCGAGACGACTCGACCTGGATGCCCGCCTCGCGGAGGATCCCGATGTAGCGGCGGGCGGCACGTTCAGTGACGCCGAGTCTCCCGGCGAGCTGGTCAGCCGTCGTGCCGGGACGCGCCTGAAGGATCTCCAGCGTGCGCAGTGCCCTGGCGGTGGGGCTGAGTTCACTCGGCACCGAGGCAGGCTAGGCGATCACCCGCTGAACCGGAAGCAGATCGTCCGGAATTGGCTCTAGCGTGACGAGGCACCGCGGCCACCCCGGCCGCGCAGCAGAGGGAGAACTGATCGTGGACGTCCTGCTCATCGCCGGCCTGTGGCTCGACGGATCCGCCTGGGACGACGTCGCGTCCACACTGCGGTCGCTCGGCCACCGGCCCGTGCCGCTGACCCTGCCCGGCCAGGGCGACGGATCCGCCTCCGCCACGCTCGACGACCAGGTGGCGGCCGTGCTCACCGCCGTGGACGCGACCTCCGACCAGCTCGTGGTGGTCGGGCACTCGGCCGCCTGTTCCCTGGCGTGGCTGGCCGCGGACGCGCGTCCGGACAAGATCTCCAAGGTCGTCCTCATCGGCGGGTTCCCCACGAGTGACGGGAAGCCCTACGCCGACTTCTTCGAGCTGCGGGACGGCGTCATGCCCTTCCCCGGCTGGGAACCGTTCGAAGGACCGGACTCGGCCGACCTCGACGAGGAAGCCAGGCGCACGTTCGCAGCTACCGCGATCCCTGTTCCCGAGGGTGTGGCCACGGGCGTCGTGCGCCTGACCGACGAGCGACGCTTCGACGTCCCTGTCGTGGTCATCTGCCCCGAGTTCACCCCCGCCCAGGCCCAGGAGTGGATCAGCGCGGGCGACGTGCCCGAGCTCGCCAGGGTCAAGCACCTCGACTTCGTCGACCTCGACTCCGGCCACTGGCCGATGCTCACCAAGCCCGCCGAACTGGCCGGGCTCCTCGCATGACCAGGTACGTGATCGGTCCGGACGTGGCCGTTCGCCTGGCCCACGACCGGACCGTGATCGGTGCCGGACACCAGGTCCTGGCTCCGACGCTGCTGCGCTCGCAGACGCTGTCGCTGCTCTACCAAGCGGTGCACCGCGGTGAGATGACCAAGAAGGAGGCCGATCGACGACTCGACCACCTGCGCGGACTGCGGATCCGGCTGCTCGGGGACCGCGTCCTTCAGGCCACCGCCTGGAAGGTCGCCGACCAGCTCGGCTGGCCCGACACCCTGGTCGCCGAGTACGTCGCGCTGACCCAGCTCCAGGCAGACGCGTTGATCACACTCGACGACCAGCTCGCCCGCGCCGTGCAGAAGCTGGTGACGGTCGCACCGATCGACGCGCTGTCCTGATCCTCAGCCCTGCACGCGGTAGCGCAGATGCGTGACGTCGCGGCCTTCGAGCCGGCGGACGAGCTCCAGTTCGACGTGGCCGAGTCCGGTCGGCTCGAACAGCCGCCGTCCGCCACCCAGCAGCACGGGGACGACGTGCAGTTCGAGCTCGTCGAGTTGGCCGGCCGCCAGCAATGCCTGCGCCGCACCCGCTCCGTGGACCAGTACCGCTCGATCTCCAGCTGCTGCTCGGGCATCGGCGGCACACGCGTTGACGTCGGTGTAGAACTTCGCGCTGCCCGGTGGCTCGTCGGCCGGGTCGATGTGGTGCGTGAGCACGTTGATCGGCACGCCGTCGTGGTGATCGCCGTGCCATCGACCGGCCAGCTCGAACGTGCGGCGCCCGGATATCACGGCGCCGGTCGACACGGCCTCGGCGTACACCTGCCCGTTGATCCCCTCGGACAGCCGGTCGTCGAGCCAGTTGAACAGCCGCCCTCCGTTGTGGCCGAGTTCCTGGCCCGGCCGGTCGTCCGGCCCGGCGATGTACCCGTCGACGGACATGGACATGTAAAGCCGGAGCGGCGTCCTACCCATGGTCGTTCCCTTCGTCTGGCCACTCGGTCGCGGTGATCTCTCACCCCTACGTCGATCGCGCGTTGCCGGATTCGACAAGGCCCGATCGCCGGTGGCCGCACCGAACGAATCAGGAGACCAGCGACAGGCCGCGGCGCACCGGTTCGGAGACAACGGGCTCGGCTGACGGCACGACGACTTCCTCGCCGCCGATCTCGCGGGTGATCCAGGCGCCGGACTCGACCATCACCTTGAGGGTGCGGGTGTCGAGCGCGTTGATGCGGCCGTAGTACCACTCGTCGGTGGCCAGCGAGCCCATGCGGCCTTCGAGGCGCTTCTTGATGTCCAGGACGCGCGCGAACAACGTCTGCACGAGCGCGGCGCGGTCGAACGGGCCCTGCAGGCCCTCGCGGATGCGGTCCTCGATGCCGCGCGGCACACCCTCGGAGTCGGGCATGAGCATGGTGGTCCAGGCGCGCGACTTCTCGCGGTACTGGAGCTGCTGCATGATGCCTTCGTGCTGAGCGAAGTCGGCGGCGCGGAAAGCTGAGCCGCGCCAACGCTTTTGCAGGTTCATGGCCAGCGACAGCGCGCTCTTCAAGCCCGTGTTCAAGCCACGTCCAGGCCAGAAGTGCAGGGAGTTCGCGGCGTCGCCCACGAGAAACCCGAAGGTCGAGGGGGCCAGCTGGGCGGTGAACTTCGACATCTGCTGCATGCCCAGTGTGAACGAGTTGATGCCGACGACGTCGGCCGCGCCCACGCCGAAGAAGCGCAGACCGTCGAGAATCCGGGGCCACAGGTAGGAAAGCTTGTCCACGGACGGCTTGAAGACGGCGCGGTGGCGGTCGCAGACGAAGCGCGTCCCGGAAGGCCGCATGGTGCAGCCGAACTTGCCGATGCACGCGACGGGGCCGCTGGAGCCCAGGGCCACGATTTCGGAGGCCTCCTCGCCGGTCAGGCGCATGTTGATGAAGCCGCCGCCGAGCGAGTTGAAGAGGAACCTGTTCTGGGCCACCGTCAACGGCACGGTGTGCTCGTCCGGGGCCTTGGCGTTGACGCGGATGCCCAGGACGCGCTCGTCGAGCGGCGAACCGTCCACAGAGAACAGTTCGCGGCTCGGCGTGCCGAAGAACGACGACAACGAGTCGCGCGTGGCGGAGCGGGCGCCGTCGGCGATGGCCAGGACGTGCAGGCCGTCCCAGCGGTCGGGCTTCTCGTACGCCTGCGGGACGAGTTCGATGTCGTACGCGTCCTGCGCCATGTCCAGCAGGGCGTCCTCGATCCAGCGGATCTTGATGTTGCGCGGCCGGCCCTTGGACTCCGGGGAGTCCGGGCCCAGCGGCCACATCTCGGAGAACCTGCCGGGCACGAACAGGCGCTGCCGCACAGCGGAAGGCAGTGCTGCCCACACGTTGCTCTGCAGGGTCACGACCTGCTCGCGGCGGTTGTTGCCCTCCGCGGCACCGCGCCACACCACGCGGTCGCCGCGGCGCATCCAGCGGCGGTCGTGCACGCGCAGCGCGACCTGGTCGCCCAGCAGCGACTTCAGCGTGCACGCGAAGGCGAGACCGACCGGACCGCCACCCGCCACGTCCACGCGCAGCGGTGCCGGTCGGCGCAGCTGTGTGATCGACGCGCCCTGCTTCGGCAGCAACACCGTCATCTCGTCCGCCATGACCCCGTCCCCCTTGATCCGTTCGACGGCGGGAACACGTAGCGAGACGGGTGACGGTTCAACGAGATTCGAGGAAGTTTTGCCAAGCCGCAGAAGAGAAGGTCAGCACGCCTCCGGAGGGGTTCTTCGAATCACGAACAAGAGCGTCGGAGGACAGCGACACCTCGACGCAGTCGCTGTCCTCCGCACCACCGCTGTAGCTGCTCTTACGCCAAGTGCGTTCCTGCGTCATCGAGGTCCTCTCGCGGTCGGCCGACGTACTCCGCCAGCTTGCTCCGCGATTGTTCCTCATCCAAGGCAACCTCAGCCAAACGGTCGAACAGCAGCCTGATGCGCACAATCGCACCTGGATCCTGCACGAAGATGTTCGCGTGGTCGGTGTCGACGAACCCCACAGGCATCGCCTTCTCGTACTCCCACAACGTGCAACTCGACGCGATCACCGGCACATCCGCGGGGATGATCCGGACGAGGCGCGCGCTGAACAGCAGCCGGAGGTACTGGTCCTCCATGATCTGCTCATCACCGATCCGCGTTTGCAGTGCGTGCTCGTGGACGTAGAACAAGCAATCCGGCCGATCGTGTCGCCGCAGGATCGCCTGACGATCGGTCCGATGCTGAACCAGCGTCGGGATGCGATCCTCTGTCACCAGGCCGGCGACCCGGTAGACGCCGTCTGCGTATTCCGGCGTCTGCAGAAGGCCCGGCACAGCCTGCGCGTCGTAGCGAATGATCTTCGTGGCCGTCGACTCGGCCATCGCGAGCGTGCGCAGGTTGTCCGGCACCTGCACGATGTATTCCTCGAAGGCGTTGCGATACTTCCGCTTGAAGTCCTCGAAGTAGTCGATGTCCTTGCCACACATGGACAAGTACTGCACGAGGTCGATCTCGCTCGCGCGGTACTTGCCGGTCTCGACGGTGGAGAGCTTGCTCGGGTCCCAGCCCAGCCGGACGGCGAGTGCGGCACCGGACAAACCGGTGCAGGTTTCGCGCAGGCGGCGTAGTTCGTCGCCCAGATCCCGGCTGTACGCGGTGGATGGAGTAGTCGTGGCCATGCCATCGACGCTAGAGCTTGCTCCAAAAGCAACAAGATGCTCATTCGGGTGAAAACGGAGAGCAGCTGATCTTCAGCAGACTGCCAGAGAACTCGCAGCCGCACCACAGCTTGGCAGACGACGATCCCTGCCCATGACTCGACGTCGCAGATCCTTGTTGATCAACGGACTGCTGGTGGTGGTGCTCCTCGGCGCCGGTGTGGCCGGCTACCTGGTGTTCTTCGGTTCCTCCGGCAACGCCCAGACCACCGCCGCCCGCACCGCCGCGGCCGCGAACCGGGACGTGAGCGAGGTGGTGACGGCGTCCGGGACGGTGCAGAGCTCGTTCAGCGCCTCCGCGACGTTCGGCGCCGCGGGCACGGTCACCGAGATCAACGTCAAGGTCGGCGACACGGTCACCAAGGGCCAGCAGCTCGCGAAGCTCGACTCCACGCAGGCGCAGCTGCAGGTCGACATCGCGCAGGACAACCTCGACACAGCAGCGTTGAAGGGCACGGCCACCACGGCGTACCGGCAGGCCGAGCTCGCGTTGAAGCAGGCGCAGGACACGCTCGCGGGCACCACGCTGACGGCGCCCGGCGACGGCACGATCACGTCGATCACCGGGTCCGTCGGGCAGAAGGTCGGCAGCAACGCCGCGTCCGGGTTCGTCGTCGTGACGGACCTGAAGAACCTCGTGCTGCACGCCAACGTCTCCGAGTCCGACGTCAGCAAGCTCAAGGCCGACCAGGCCGCGACCGTCACGGTCAACGCCATGCAGGGGCAGCCGATCCAGGCCAAGGTCGCGCAGGTCGACCTCACCCCCACGACGTCGAACAACGTCGTCCAGTACGGCGTCACGCTGTCCCTGACCGCACCGCCGGCCGGGCTGCGGCCTGGTCAGTCGGCGAGCGTCGAGGTCACCGTCGCGGCAGCCACCAACGTCCTCGCCGTCCCCGCTGCGGCCGTCCAGACGGCTAACGGCCAAAGCACCGTGCAGGTCATGGAGAACGGCGCGGAGACCCGCAAGGCCGTGGAAGTCGGCGTGCGCGGCGACCAGTACGTGGAGATCAAGTCCGGTCTGACCGCCAGCCAAGAGGTCGTGCTGCCGCCGGTCACCACCTCGACCAACCAGAACCGTCAGCAGCAACAGCAGGGCAACCTGCCCGGCACCGGCGGCCAGCGCAACGGCGGCGGCTTCACCGGGACCGGTCGATGAGCCCGGTGATCGAGGTCAGGGACCTCCGCAAGACGTACGGCGCGGGCGACACGGCCGTGCACGCGTTGCGGGGCCTGGATCTCACGGTCGAGCAGGGCGAGTACATCGCGATCATGGGCGCGTCCGGGTCGGGGAAGTCGACGCTGCTCAACATCCTCGGCTGCCTCGACGTGCCGACGTCCGGCAAGTACCTCCTGGACGGGATCGACACCGGGGACTTCGACGAGGAGCAGCTTTCGTTGCTGCGCAACCGGAAGATCGGGTTCGTCTTCCAGTCCTTCAACTTGGTGCCGCGCACGACGGCACTGGCGAACGTCGAGCTCCCGCTGGTGTACGCGGGAGTTCGACGTGCCCAACGTCGAGAGAGAGCGCTCGCTGCGCTCGACCTCGTTGGTCTCACAGACCGCACTCACCACCGACCCAACGAACTGTCTGGCGGGCAACAACAACGCGTCGCCATCGCACGTGCGCTCGTCACGTCGCCCGCGATCGTGCTCGCCGACGAACCGACCGGCAACCTCGACACCGACTCCAGCCGCGAGGTCCTGGGCATCCTCGACCGCCTCAACGCCAGCGGTCGCACCGTCGTGCTGATCACGCACGAGGACTCGGTCGCAGCACACGCGATGCGCACGGTCCGTGTGGTCGACGGCTGTGTTCACTCAGACGGGGTCGCGGGGGTGCTGGTGTGAGGATCTTCGAAATCGCCGCGTTCGCCGTACGTGGCTTGACCGCCAACAAGATGCGGTCCGGCCTCACCACACTCGGCATCCTGATCGGCGTCGCGTCGGTGATCCTGCTGATCGCGGTCGGCAACGGCGCGTCCAGCGCGGTGCAGCAGAGCATCGCCGGGCTCGGCACGAACATCCTGACGATCAGCCCGCTGCGCGCCCAGCCCGGCAGCACGGTCAAGCCGCTGACCACGGCCGATGCCGCAGCGCTGGTCGGCCCCGACTCCCCCGACGTCAAGTACGCGTCGCCGGTCGTGTCGGCCCAGGCGACCGCCGGTTACGGCACGACCAGTTACGCGATCAGCCAGTTCATCGGCTCCGACCCGCGCTACTTCGAGACCACGAACAGCGCGGTCGCCCAGGGCAACCTGTTCTCCGACAACGACGTCCAGCAGGCGCGCAAGGTCGTCGTGATCGGCGCGACCGTGGCAACGCAGCTCTTTCCCGGCCTCGATCCGATCGGGAAGTCCATGCTGGTCAACAACATCCCGTTCACCGTCATCGGCGTGTTGGCGGCCAAGGGTTCCAGCGGACTGCAGGACGCCGACGACATGGCCGTCGCACCACTCACGACCACGCAGAACGCGTTGACCGGCTACGGCAGCCTCACCCAGATCGTGGTGCAGGCTCGCTCAGCCGACGCGTTGCCGAACGCGCAGGCCCAGGTCACCACGATCCTCAACGGCCGGCACAAGATCACCACCACACCCGACTACCGGATCCTCAGCCAGGACCAGCTGCTCACCGCGCGGACCGCGACGACGGAGACGTTCACCGTGCTGCTCGCGTCGGTGGCCGCGATCTCGTTGCTGGTGGGCGGGATCGGCATCACGAACATCATGCTGGTCACCGTCACCGAACGGATCCGCGAGATCGGCATCCGCAAGGCCGTCGGCGCGCCCCGGTCGTCGATCCTGGGCCAGTTCCTGATCGAGGCGACGCTGCTGAGCCTGTTCGGCGGGGCGCTGGGCGTGGCCGCGGGCCTGATCGGCAGCCAGTTCACCATCGCGGGCATCAAACCCGTGCTCGTGCCGTCGTCGGTGCTGCTCGCGTTCGCGGTGTCGGCGTTGATCGGCCTGTTCTTCGGCAGTTACCCCGCCTCGCGCGCGGCGAAGCTCCGTCCCATCGAAGCCCTCAGGCATGAATAGGGAGATTTCTGTGACCAACCCACTCGACCAGCCGCTCGAGAACGACATCTCGGCAGAACTGAAGGAGCGCAAGACCGGATTCGGCAAGTCCACGATCATCCTGGGTGTCGCGGTGCTCGCCATCGTCGCGTTCGTCGGCGGGGTGTTCGTGCAGAAGTCCTTCGGCTCCGCGCAAACTCTCCAGAACGCCGCACGCCAGTTCAACGGCACGCCGCCGACGGGTGGGCAGCAGCGGGGCAACGGCGGGCGCGGCACCATCGGCACGATCGACCGCATCGAGGGCACGACCGTCTACGTGAAGACGATGAACGGCCAGATCGTCAAGGTGTCCACTTCGGACTCGACGAAGGTGGAGGTCACGACCGAGGGCAAGCTCGACGACCTGAAGGCCGGCCAGCAGGTCGTCGTGCAAGGTCAGGCGGGTGAGGACGGCACGGTGAACGGGCAGACCATCACGCAGCGGCCGACGACCGGGTGATGCAGGATCAACGCGTGGAACGTGGCCGGCTGCTCGTCGTCGAGGACGAACCCAGCATCCGCGAGCTGCTGTGCGCGAGCCTGCGGTTCGCCGGGTTCGCCGTGTCCAGCGCGGCGACCGGCGGCGAAGCGCTGACAGCTGCCCGCGTCGAGTCGCCCGATCTGGTGCTGCTCGACGTGATGCTGCCCGACCGCGACGGGTTCGAGGTGGTGCGGCGGCTGCGTTCCAGCGGTGTGCGGGTGCCGGTGCTCTACCTGACCGCGCGGGACAGCACGGACGACCGCATCACCGGCCTGACGATCGGCGGCGACGGGTACATCACCAAGCCGTTCAGCCTGGAGGAGGTCATCGCCCGCGTGACGGCCGTGCTGCGCCGTACCCGGCCCGGGCACGAAAGCGAGCAGCTGACGTGCGGTGACCTGTCGCTGGACGTGGAGAGCCACATCGTGCGGCGCGGGTCGAGGGTCGTCGAGCTGTCGCCGACGGAGTTCCGGTTGCTGCACTACCTGATGCGGAACTCCGGGCGGGTGCTGTCGAAGGCGCAGATCCTCGACCAGGTGTGGCCGAACGACTTCGACGGCGACGTCGGCGTGGTCGAGTCGTACATCTCGTACCTGCGGCGCAAAGTGGACGCTTCGGAGCCGCGGCTGATCCACACCGTCCGCGGCATCGGGTACATGATTCGCCCATGACGTTGCGCGCGCGGCTCGTGGTCGTGCTCGTCGCCCTGGTGGCCGCGGGCCTGTTCAGCACGTGGCTGATCGGCTCGCAGGTGATGGAGCGATACCTCCTCGGCCAGGTCGACGCGCGGCTGGATCGGGTGGTGTCGATGCCGCGGACGTTGCCCCTGCGCGACAACATGGTGCTGCGCGACGCGAACGGGGTCGTGGCGGGCACGCCGGTCGAGGGACTGCCTGGGTACGGGACGTTGAAGCCCGGCGAGCACGTCACGTCCGGCACGCACCGGATCGTGATGCGGCAGTTCGACGGCGCGGAGCTGGTCGCGGTGGCGGACCAGTCGGACGTCGACAAGGCGGTCGGCGACCTGCGGCTGGCGTTCCTGCTGATCAGCCTCGGCGCGTTGATCCTGGTGGGGATGGCCGGGTACGTGCTGGTGCGGTCGTCCACGCGGGCGTTGGAGGAGGTCGAGCAGGTCGCCGGCGAGATCGCGGCCGGAGACCTTTCTCGGCGGGTGCCCGTGCGGCGGCCCGGTAGCGAGGTCGGGCGGCTGGCTTCGGCGCTGAACACGATGCTCGGGCAGATCGAGCAGGCGTTCGCGGTGCGGGTGTCGTCGGAGAACCGGATGCGTCAGTTCGTCGCCGACGCGTCGCACGAGCTGCGAACGCCGTTGACGTCGATTCGGGGCTATGCCGAGCTTTACCGGCAGGGCGCGGCTCCGGATCCGGCCGAGGTGTTGCGGCGCATCGAGGACCAGGCGTCCCGGATGGGGTTGCTGGTCGACGATTTGCTTCAGCTGGCGCGGCTGGATTCCGCACAGCCACTGGTGTTGTCCACTGTGGACCTCGTGGTGCTGGTGACCGATGCGGTGGTCGAGGCGAGGGTGCGGGATCCTGAGCGCACGGTGTCGCTGGAGCTTCCTGGCGAGCCGGTGCTGGTGCAGGGGGACGAGGCTCGGGTGCGGCAGGTGCTGACCAACCTGCTCGACAACGCCCTGACGCACACGCCTGCCGGCTCGCCGATCGAGGTTCGGCTTTCTGACTCCGCGATCGAAGTGGCTGATCACGGGCCTGGGATGGCCGCTGAGCAGGCTTCACGGGTGTTCGAACGGTTCTACCGCGCGGATTCCGCTCGTGGGCCGGGTGGGAGCGGGCTGGGGCTGGCGATCGTGGCGGCGTTGGTGGCTGCGCACGGCTGGAAGGTTGAACTGGACACCGCGCCTGGTGAGGGCGCGGTGTTCCGGGTGCTGTTCGGGTCGTGACCAAGTCCGTTCGTGGTGCTCCGCAGGAAAGTCGCTCGGGCTGGAGCCGGTCGCGCGGGCTTGCGCGATCTCCTCGGCGTAGCGCTCGTTGCGCGGGCACCAAGGCGCGGCCGGGATGTACATGACGTTGCCCCAGCCTTGTTGGCCGGTGACCGGCGCGACCGCGGCGTCGGTCGTATCGCCGTCGTTGGCCGGCGCGCGGCCCATGCGTTGGAGCAGCTGAGGACCGCGCTGGTCGAGGCCGCTAGACCACGGTGAAGCACGTTCTGGCAGGTCACCACTCGGCGAACGAGCCGTCGTCGTGCCGCCAGACCGGCGACCGCCACGAGTGCCCTATCTCCGCGGCCCTGCGCACCGCCGCCTCGTCGACCTCGACCCCCAGCCCCGGCCCGGTCGGCCGCGCGATCCAGCCGTCCACCACCCGCACCGGCGCCATGTCCACCAGGTAGGTGGGATCGGTGCCGTTGTAGTGCATGCCGACACTCTGTTCCTGGATCAGGAAGTTCGGCGTCGTGAACGCCACCTGCAGCGACGCCGCCAGCGAGATCGGCCCGAGTGGACAATGCGGCGCGATCGACGCCCCGTAGATCTCCGCCAGCGAGCCGATGCGCCGCAGTTCGGAGATGCCGCCGGCGTGCGACGGATCGGGCTGCACCACCGCCACACCCGCGTCCAGCACGGGCTTGAACTCCCAGCGCGAGTACAGCCGCTCCCCCGTCGCGATCGGCACGGTCGAGGCTTGGACCACGGATGCCAGCACGTCGGCCGGCAGCTCGGGCAGCACCGGTTCCTCGACGAACATCGGCTGCACCTCCTCGAGCATGCGCACCAGACGTCGTGCCATGGCAGGAGAAACGCGACCGTGGAAGTCGATGGCCAAGTCGCCGTCCGGTCCCAGCGCGAGGCGAGCCTGACGCGCACGTTCCAGCACGGCATGAGCTTCGGCAGGCGACGCGATGGGCCGCATCTCGGCGGTGGCGTTCATCTTCACCGCGGTGAAGCCTTCGGAAACCTGCTGGGCGACCGCCTCGTGGACACCGTCCGGCCGGTCGCCGCCCACCCACGAGTAGGCGCGGACGCGGTCGCGGACCGGGCCGCCCAGCAGCTCGTGCACGGGCAGGCCGCGCGCTTTGCCGGCGATGTCCCACAACGCGTGGTCGTAGCCGGAGAGCGCCGACGACAGCACCGGGCCACCGCGGTAGAAACCGCCGCGCCGCAGGACCTGCCAGAGGTCCTCGACGCGCAACGGGTCCTGGCCGATCACCAGCTCGGCGAGCTCGTGCACGGCCGCGCGGACCGTCTCGGCCCTGCCCTCGACCACGGGCTCGCCCCAGCCGCTCACCCCTTCGTCGGTGCTCACCTTGAGGAACAACCAGCGGGGCTCGACCAGGAACGTCTCGACCGCCGTCACCTTCATGAACTGTCCTTCGCCGCGGACCAGCCGCCGTCGACCAGAATCTCCGCGCCCGTCACGAACGACGCCCCCGGAGACAACAGAAAACCGATCACCGAAGCCACCTCGGCCGGGTCGCCGAGGCGGCCGGCCGGGGTGGCCCGGGCACTGCGTTCGCGATCCTCTTCCGACACCCGGTCCCACGCCGCCGTCAGCACGGGACCGGGCAGCACCGCGTTCACCCGGACGTCCGGCGCGTACTCGACGGCGAGTTGGCGGGTGAGTGCTACCAGGCCGCCCTTCGAGGCCGCGTACGCGCCGTGGCCGGGGATGCCGAAGTGCGCGTGCACCGATGAGACCAGCACGACGGAACCACCGCGCTCACGCAGTGACGGCAGGCAGGCCTGGAGGCCGTGGAAGGCGCCGCCGAGGTTGACCGCGAGCTGCCGTTCCCACTCGGCAGGAGAGGTGGCGTCGAGTGGCTTGACCGCGACCGTGAAGGCGTTGCTCACCAACGCGTCCACGCCGCCGTCGCTCAGCTCGACCGCTCGCCGCCACGTCTCCGGATCGCTGACGTCGCCTTTCACCGCGACGTCACCGGTGATGTCGATGCCGATCACCCGATACCCGTTGTCGGTCAGGTGCTGTGCCGTGGCGGCACCGATTCCCGCTGCCGCACCCGACACCACCGCGCACTTCATGCAGGTTCTCCTAGAGCTGGTAGGCCGAAGCCTACAATAATTCGTAATTTATGTGTAGTAGGCTGACGGGGTGGGCTACCGCTACGAGATCATCCAGGCTGTGGTGCGACAGGGCATCATCGCGATCATCCGCACCGGCGACACCGCTTCTGCTGTTCAGGCCGCTGTTCCGTTGCTGGACGCGGGTCTCGAGGCGCTTGAGCTTCCGTTGACCAACCCTGGTGCGTTGGACGCGATCCGGCAGCTGCGCTTGGACTATCCAGACGCGACGATCGGCGCGGGTTCCGTGCTGGACGAGGCTTCCGCGGTGGCCGCTGTGCGTGCGGGCGCGCAGTTCCTGGTGGCGCCCAACCTGGACGTGTCGGTGATCCGGGCGGGCCATCGCTACGGGGCGGCCGTGTTGCCGGGTGCGGGCACCGTTTCCGAGGTCGTGCAGGCGCTGGAGGCCGGGGCGGACGCGGTGAAGGTGTTCCCCGCGCCGACGCCTCAATGGGTCAAGGACGTGCTCGCCGTGCTGCCGTATGCGCCGCTGGTGCCGACCGGTGGGGTGGCGCCGCCGGACGTACCTGCGTGGCTCGAAGCGGGCGCGGTGGCGTGCGGGGTCGGTTCGGCCCTCGCCCGCACGCCGATCGAGGAGATCAAGGCCCTGGTACGGGCCTGAGGACGACCACTTCAGCGTCATTGGTGAGCGACCAGTTCAGCGGCAAGCCGACGTACGTCAGGTGCGCGGCCGAATACACGTCACCGTTTTCATCCACATAGGACTGTGCGGTCAGCCCCTTCAGCTTCACCCGCGACGACTGGCCGGGCACAATCGGCACCCCTGTCAGCGTCCCGGTGTTCCAGGCCAGCACGACCACACGATCAGCGCCGGAGTACTGGACCGCGTCGTCCAGCAGATGCGCCTCACCCGTGTGCACGACATCGCGGATGTCCTTGTACTTCTTGATGAGCACGGCGGCTTCTTCGCGTTCCTCCTGCGACCATTGGCGAACATCGGCACCAATGCCCAGCACACCTGCCATCGCGAGCACGAACCGGAACTTCAACGAGCGCGGCCGGGCGTCGAAGATCCCAGGCGCGTCAGTCACCCAAGACGACATCAGGTGCGGCGCGTGCATGTGCAGGAACCCGCGCTGGATCTTCAACCGGTCCAGCGGCGCGGTGTTGTCGCTGGGCCACACCACGTCCACCCGGCCGGTGGTGGCCAGGTCGGTACGGCCGCCGCCACCCGCGCAGCCCTCGACCAGCACGTGCGGGTGGTTGACGCGCAGGTGGTCGAGCACGCGCCAGTAGTTGCGGACGTGGGCGTTGTCGAGCTCGCCGGCGCGTTCGGTGGCGGGGCGGTTCATGTCCCACTTCAGGTAGCTGATCCGGTACTCGGTCAGCAGGCGGTCCAGTGTGGACACGACGAACTCGAACACCTCGGGCAGACCGAGGTTGAGCAGCAGCTGGTTGCGGATCAGCGTGGGCTCGCGGCCGGCGGTCCGGTACACCCAGTCCGGGTGGTCGGCGTAGAGCTGCGACTTCGGGCTCACGCACTCCGGTTCGACCCACAACCCGAACTCCAGGCCCATCCCGCGCACGTCCTCGACGAACCTGCCGAAGTCCGGCGACTCCGGGTACCAGTCGCCGAGGCCACCGGTGTCGTCGTGGCGGCCGACGAACCAGCCGTCGTCGACCACGAACAGCTCGACACCGAGGTCGGCGGCGATCCGCGCCAGTTGGAGCTGACGGGGCAGGTCGACGTCGAATCCCGTGGCCTCCCAAGAGTTGTAGAGGACGGGCTTCCGCCCAGGCCTCGATCGCAGCCGGTCGTAGGCATGCCAGACCCGTGCCAGGCCGTCCGTCGAGTACGCCAGCGCCACCTCAGGCGTCGTGACGGTCTCCCCCGGCCCGACCACGACCGGGCCGAGCATTCCGGCACGCACACGCGTGAGTCCGGACGGCTCGACCTCGGCGGTGATCTCCCAGGACCCGGACCACGCCAGCGACACGCCCCACGTGTCGTCCACGGACAACCAGGGCGCGAAGTTGTGCCCGGGAACGCCGTAGGAGCTGCCGATCTTGAATCCACCCGCGGGCAGGGAAACGTGCTCCAGCTGGAACTCGCGCGCCCACTCACCGTGCAGAAAGGACAGTCGTGGGCTGCGAACCGGCAGGCACACGCCCGCCGATCCGATCCGGTCGAGACGCAGCTGCCCGCCGGACGTGTTGGTCAGCTCGACCCACCGCGCCAGCACGTCGACCTCGGTTTCGGGCCGGTAGCAGAGCACCGCGCGGAGTCCGGCCACCGCGTCGACGAACACCAGCCGCAGCACGCCACCGGACTCGATGGCGCCGTCGAACATGAACCACGAGTCGCCGGGAAGCTCCAGGTCAGCGCCGGTGAAGGGACGCTGGCCACGCGGCACGTACTCGACCGGTGCCGCATCGGCCTCGGTGATGAAGTGGATCTCGCCGAGGTTCTTGAGCGGCGACGGCCCGCACTCCACGCCGTGCGGACCCCACGCAACCAGTTCCGCCCACCGGCCGCCGGGTTCGACCGCCACCGTGTAGGAGGTGGTGGCCATCCTGAGCGTCCACGTCATTTGACTGCTCCCACCGCGAGTCCGGAGATGAAGTGCCGCTGGAACCGCAGGAACACCGCCACCGTCGGGACGGCCGCGATCACCGACCCGGCCGCGATGACGTTCCAGTTGGAGACGTACTGGCCCTGCAACGCGAGCAGCGCCGGCGTGACCGGCATGACGGACGACGACCGCAGCACGGTGATCGCCCACAGCAGGTCGTTGAAGATCCAGGTGAACGCCAGTGCGGCGAGAGCAGCCAGCGCGGGCCTCGTCATCGGCAGCACGATCCGCCAGAAGATCTGCACCGGACCGGCGCCGTCGATGGTCGCCGCCTCCTGCACCTCGTTCGGCATCGCGCGCATGAAACCCTGCAGCACGAACGTGTAGAAGCCGAGCCCGAACCCGACCTGCACGACGATCAACGCGATCAGCGTGTCGTAGATGCCGAGCAGCTCGGCCAGCTTCGACACCGGCACCAGCAGGATCTGCGGTGGCAGCAGGTTCCCGGCGAGCATCAACAGGATGATCGTCCGCCGGCCGGGGATCTCGAAGCGGCTCAACGCATAGGCCGCCGCGGAGCTCAACGCCAGCGACAGGAACACCGTCGGCACGGTCACCAGCACGCTGTTCCACATGGCCGACGCGCCGCCGTTCGTCCAGGCGTCACCGAACCCGGCGAGGGTGAACGACTGCGGGAACGCGGCCAGTCCGTTCGCGGCGATGTCGTCGAACGATCGCACCGCCGTGACCAGCACGGCCACGATCGGCAGCAGCCAGAGCACGGAGATCGTGCCCGCCACGGCGTGGAAAACTCGGTTCGACATCAGTTCTCCCGGAACGCGCGGACGAGGTAGGTCACGATCACGCCGAACGCCAGCACGAAGATGACCACGGCCAGAGCGCTCGCGTAGCCGAGCTTCAGCGACTGGAACGCGGTCGCGTACATGTAGGTGCTGAGCAGCTCGGACGAGTGGTAGGGCCCGCCGCGCGTCATCGACCACACCACGTCGAACGACCGCAGCGAGTCGATCACGATCACCGACAGCACGACCGAGTTGACCGATCGCAGCTGCGGCCAGGTGACGTGGGTGAACTTCTGCCAAGCCGTGGCACCGTCCAAAGTGGCCGCTTCGTACAGCCCGGGGTCGATCCCCTTGAGCCCGGCCAGGTACAGCACCATCACGTACCCGACCTGCCGCCACAGCGCCGGCACCAGCACCGCGTACAGCGCCGTGTCGGGGTCGGCGAGCGGACTGCTGTCGAAGATCCCGCCCGGCTGATACAGCACCTGCCAGATCAACGACGTGGCGACGAGCGAGAACACCACCGGCACGAACAACGCCGCCCGGTAGGCGCCGACGCCCCGGCGTTCCTTCTGCAGCAACACGGCCAGCCCGAGCCCGCCGGCCGCGGACAGCCCGCCGAACAGCACCAGCCAGATCGCGGTGTTGGTGACGGCGGTGTGGAACACCGGGTCGTCGATCATCCGGGAGAAGTTGCCCAGGCCGACGAACCGGGGTGCGGACACGCCGTCCCAGTTCGTCAGCGCGAGCCAGAAACCCTGCAGCGCGGGCCAGAAGACCCAGAACCCCTCCACCAGCAACGGCACGAGGACGAACAGGAGCAGGATCGGGGGAACACGGCGCATGATCAGGCCGACCACACCTGCTCGGCGGCCTTCTGCCAGGTCGCGAGGATCGAGTCGAGCTGGTCGGGCTGCTGGAGGAACTTCACCAGCGCCGCGTCGGCGGTCGGCTGCAGCGCGTCGCTGGAGTCGCGGTTGAAGAACTGGGTGATCTCCGCAGCCTCCTTGAGATGCGCGCGGCCCTTCTGCACCAGCGGTGTGCCAGTGTCCTTGGCGCCCGGATGCGTCGGCAGGACCGTGCCTGACGAGGCCTTGAGGTAGACCTCCTGGCCCTCCGCCGTCGCCGCGTAGGTCAGGAACTCCTTGAGCTCCTTGACGTGCGGGGACCTGGCGCTCGCGAAGAACCCGTCGGTCGGCCCCTCCTCGGCGAGCGGCACCTTCGGGTCGATGATCGGGAACCGGAAGAAGTCGATGTCGTCGATCGCGTCCTTCGGTGCCGCGTCGGCGAAGAACGCGCCGGTGAGCAGCATGCCCGTGCGGCCCTGCAGCATTGCGGTCGTCGCCTCCTGGAAGCCGATCGCGGTGCCGTTCGGGTCGGTGTACGGCAGCACTTCGCGCCACGGCGTGAAGATCGCCTTGACCTTCGGGTCGTCGAACCGCTGCTTGCCCGCGAGGAGCTCGCGGTGAAACGGCGCGCCGTTGATGCGGATGTTGAAGTAGTCGAACCAGCTGGACGCGGTCCACGGCGAGTCGGCGCCCGCACCCATGCCGAGCGGGACGACTCCCTTGCCCTGCAGCGTTTGGCAGAGCGCGACGAACTCCTGCCACGTCTTCGGCGGCGTGACGCCCCACCTGGCGAAGTTGGACTTGCGGTAGAAGAAGCCCCACCAGTAGTAGGTGGTCGGCACGAAGACCTTGCCGCTCAACGTCTTGAACGCCTGCGGGTAGTCGCCCATGGTCTGCCAGACGTCGCTGACGTCGAGCAGCAGGCCCTTCTCCTCGTAGCCCTTGAGCAGCGAACCGGGGTACCAGGTGAAGAGGTCGGGCGGGTTGGCCGAGGTGAGGTAGCTCGGCAGCTGGGTGCGGAAGGTCTCGGACGCCACGGTGTTGACCGAGACCTGCGCACCCCTCCTGTCGTTGAACGCCTTCACCAGCGCCTCGATCGCCGCTTTCGCCGCGGGCGCCGAGAGGTTCGACTGGATCGTGGCCGTGCCCGCGGTCTGCGCGACCGGGCCGGAAGACGCCGACGTGGCGCAGGATGCTGTGCCGCTGACCAGCAGTCCAGCGCCCGCGGCAGCGGTGACGCGGAGGAAGTGACGCCTGTCCATGGCGCCCAAGACTGCGCTTCGCCCATGATCAAGTCAAGAATAATTCATAATTTATGATGTGCCGTATGATCTGGCCCCATGAGCGAGAAGCGGCTGCGTGGCGTGCACGGCCAGACCGTCGAGGCGCTGGCCGGCCGGATCCTCGCCGGCGAAATCGGCGAGGGCGACACCCTCGACCTCCCGGCGCTGCGCGAAGAACTGGACGTGTCGCTGACGGCGCTGCGTGAGGCGCTGAAGGTGCTGACGGCCAAGGGCATGATCGACGCCAGGCAGAAGCGCGGCACGTTCGTGCAGCCGCGCTCGTCGTGGAACCTGCTCGACACCGACGTGATGCGCTGGCAGACCCAGGCCGACGCCGACCACGGCCTGTTCGACGAGCTCACCGAGATGCGCGTGATCGTCGAACCCGCCGCCGCTCGCCTGGCCGCCGAGCGCGCGTCCGACGCCGACATCGAGGCGCTTTCGGCCGCGTTGGACCGGATGGCCGCGGCCCGCGACCTGGCCGCGACCGTGCGGGCGGACCTCGACTTCCACCGGCTGCTGATGGCCGCCACGCACAACGCGTTCCTGACGCAGGTCGAGCGGATCATCGCGATCGGGCTGGCCGAGCGGGACAAGCTCGTGCACGGCCGCGTCGAGGACGACCCGGTGCCCTCGCACCGCGCGGTTGTCGCTGCGATCGCGGCGCGTGACCCGGAGTCGGCGTACGAGGCGATGCGCGCGCTGGTCGACAAGTCGGGCGCGGACCTCGACCGGTTGCGGTGAAGTTCATCAACGCTTGATCGATACGACACGGTTGTCCGGTTGTGAAGGATCCTCACGTCCTTCACCATCTGGCTCCATGCGCCTGATCACGCTCGCCGCCGCCGTCGTGCTCACGATCTCGGCCGCACCCGCGGTCGCGGCCCCGGCCGCCCCGAAGATCGCCACCTACAACGTCTTCATGCTGTCCAGGAACCTCTACCCGAACTGGGGTCAGCTCACGCGGGCCGACCTGATCGACAGCACCGGTGTGGTGAACGGCCAGGACGTGGTCGTGCTCAACGAGGCGTTCGACAACGCCGCCTCCGACCGGTTGCTGGCCAACCTCCGCGACACCTACCCGCACCAGACGCCGGTGCTGGGACGCAGCACCGCCGGCTGGGATCAGACGTCGGGTTCCTACAGTTCCTCGACGCCAGAAGACGGCGGAGTCGCCGTGGTGAGCCGGTGGCCGATCACGACGCGTGTGCAGCACGTGTACCGCGGCGGGTGCGGCGCGGACTGGTTCTCCAACAAGGGCTTCGCCTACGTCCGGATCGAGGCGCCGACCGGGCCGCTGCACGTGATCGGCACCCACCTGCAGGCCGAGGACTCCACCTGCACGTCCGCGCCGGCCGGGCATCGGGCGGCACAACTTGCCGAGATCAGGGCGTTCCTGGATGCGCGGAACATCCCCGCTTTCGAACCGGTGTACGTGGCGGGTGACATGAACGTCGTCAAGGCGAGCGACGAGTACCCGCGCATGGTCGCCGAACTGGCCGCCGCCACGCCGGAGATCGGCGGGCACCCCTTCTCGTGGGACTGCGCGGACAACAGCGTCTGCCGCGACCAGTACGGGCCGGAGTACGCCTCGGAGCACCTCGACTACGTGCTGACGATCCAGGGACCGGTGCTGCGCAACGAGACGCGGCGCGTGAAGAGTCCTGAGTGGTCGATCTGGTCGTGGGGCCGCAAGTACACCTACACGGACTTCTCCGACCACTACCCGGTGTTCGCTAGCTGAGCACCGGCGCGACGGTCAGGCCGAGCTCTGGCATGCCCAGCCAGTCGAGGGTGCTGTCCGACTCGGCCAGCTTCGTGCGCACGGCGAAGACGCTGAGCAGCAGCGCCTGCAACGAGTCCACGCCATACGCGGCCTGCACGGTGTCGTCGCCCAGACCGACGATCTGATGTGGACACTCCCAGTCGCCGGTGCTGCTCAACGGGTCGGGGCGAGGCGCACCGAACCTGATCACCACCTCGAAGCGGGATCCGTCCGGCGCAACGCCCTCGATCTGCCGTTCGGCGACGATCTCTCCCAGGTCCATGCCTTCAGCCTAGTGCGCTCGCCAGCCGCTTGGCCTGCACGACCGCCTTGCTCGAGCCCTTGCGTGCGGCGACCTCCGCCAGCCCGGCGATCTGGCCTCCCGGTTTGAGCTGCTGCGCGAGCTCGACCGCCAGCTCGAGCACGTCCGCCACGCGGTTGTGCGTCCACAGTTTCGGTAATGCGGCCACCAGGGCGTCCCAGATCTGCCGGGGCGCACCGGACCGGGCGGTGTCGCGCAGGCACGGCACGACTCGGTTCAGCGCGATGTCGCCGCGTGCAACCAGTTGTCCGGCGAGGTCGCCCAGCCTGCTGCCGTCGAGCTGGTCGCGGGCGGCGAGGATGAGCAGTGCGTCGACGGCGTGGGCGCGGTTCAGGGGTAGTTCGGCGGCGAGGCCGTAGGCGAGGGCGAGGTGCACGGCCAGTCCTGCCGTGCCGGCCTCCACGAGCAGCGGCAGCAGTGGGCCGTCGTTGTCCTTCGAGGCAGTTTGGTAGCGGAGGTGCGGGATCATGTGGGCGGCGACGATCTCCCGTTGCGCGGGCAGCACCGACGGCCACCACTCGATCATCGGGCCCCAGATGTCGTACTCGCGCAGCATGTTCTCGGGGTGTTCCAGACCGGGCGTGACGATCGCGAACAGGCCGGTGTCCTCGTAGCTGTAACCAGGTACTCGGAAGGTCCGTTCATCGATGGTGACCTCGAGATCGGTGTCGCGCGGCAGTCGGTCGTGGGCCTGCTGCAGGTCGAGCGGCCACGGTTCCCAGCCCTCCGCCTCGGCCTTGGCAAGGCGTTCGCGCAGCGTGGCGGGGTCGAGCAGGCCGGACGTCTCGGTCGGGGTCGAGACCAGGGCCGGGCGCGGAGAGCTGGCCACGCCTTTCGCGATCTCGCGCAGGCGCTTGGCGAGTTGCTCGGCCACCGAGCCGTACCGCGCTCGTTCGAGCTGCTTCAGCCACGCGCTGTCCGATTGCGGTGGTGCCGAGGACGCGGCGGCGATGATCGCGACGAGTTCCGTGCGGGGACCGCGCTTGGCGTAGTCGGCGTAGAAGTCGTAGGCGCTCTCGTCCAGGATCCACGGGTATTTGGCGTAGATCGGCTGGAACGCCTTGGCCACCGCTTCCCTGTCCTGCCAGGCGAACCGGACCACCGCCTCGATGATCCGTTCGGCGGTGATCGCACCCGTGGGCGCGGCATTGCGGCCGAACAGCGCCAGCACCTCGCGGGTCAGCTCGTCGAGCGTGGTGATCGGTTCGGGGAACGGCCTCGGTGCGAACGGGGCCAGTTCGACGGTTTCCGCTGTTGCGGCTTCGACACCGAGCTGGGCCGCGAGGTCGGGCGGCAACTGCTCCGCGTGTGCCAGCAGCTCTGGGGTGATCTTCGTCAGGTGCTTGGCGACCAACTTGACGGCCTGGCCGCGGATGTCGTCGGACTCGTGCGTGAACAGCTCCGCAACGGTCAGCACGACCTTGTCGGCGTACTTGCCGAGCCAGGTGAGCTGGGCGCGGATCAGCTTCTTCTCGGTGCGGCCGAACACCCAGCGGCTCGCTTCGAGCAGGAGTTCGAAGTCGAGCCGTCCCGCGTCGTCCAGCCGCTTCAGCTGGGCCTGCGCGTGTGTGGCGACGGTCGAGCGCGAGTCCGGCAGCATCGCGACGTAGTCCCGCGCGCGTTCTGCCACTTCGTCGATCGTGGGCTGGATGACCTCGTGCAGCGCGAGGAAGCCTTCCATCTCCTTGGCGCCGCCACCCTGCTGGAGTCGCGCGAGGCAGCCGTCGAGCAGCGTGCCCCGGTCCGCCTTGTCGTTCAGGAACGTCCGCCACTGCCGCACGTGCGCGAAGATCACGCCGGAGCCGACCACCTCGAGCAGGCGCGGGATCAGTGCGTCGAAACCCGGTCGCCAGCGCGTGTGGCCGCCGAAGTCCATGAAGTGCAAGAGGAAGCCGTCGGAGTCGGGCGGGTGGTCGCCGCAGAACTCCAGGATGACCCGCAGCAGATCCCGCCTGGTGAGGTCGCGCGGCAGCTTGGCGGCCAGTCTGGGGACCAGGTCCTGCACGAACTCCCGGCGACGCAGCACGTCGAGCAGCACGGCCAGAACGTCGTCCTGCCTGGACCAGATCTGGTTGCGCACGAGCCACGGCGCGAGCGTCGAGGCGTTCGGCAGCAGCCCGGCGCCCGCGATCGCCAGAGTCTGCCGGTGCTGCCAGCTCTCGTCACCCGCCCGGTGCTTCTTCTCGTACGCGACGAGCTGCGCGGCCAGTGCCTTGCGGTCGCTGACGTTCGCGAGCGCGGCGCCGAGGCCGGCGGAGTCATCGGCCTCGATGAACGCGCGGATGTCGTCGAACTTCACGCTTGTCTCCTGACGATGTCCGCAGCCAGCACGTGCTTGCACTTGCCGCGCCCACCGCGGTACTCGGCCCACCACTGACAGGTGCACGCGTCGCCGTTGACCCGGTAGTCGCCGACGAGTGCGGTGTCGCCGTCCCAGCTGACCGCGTTCTGCTCGACGAGCGCCTTCGCGTTGCGCAGCCTGGGGTTCATCGCCTGGACGTCCATGCCCTCGTACGGCAGCTCGCGGTGGAAGTACGCGGCCTCCGCCAGGTCGTAACCCACTCGTCCGGCCGTGCCGAGCTGCGCCAGCGCGTCCTTGACCCGGCTCGGCGCGAGCCCGGACCGTTCAGCCAGGTCCGCGATGTCCACCCGCGGCTCGAAGTCGAGCAGCGCGCCGACCAGTTCGGCGTCGGTGTCCGCGTCACCCGCCGCCAGTCCGTCGAGGACCGCACCCTCGCCGGACAGGCCGCGGTTGACCTCCGGGGACAGCACGAGCGTGAGCCGTTGCCCGCCCAGATCCACCTCCCAGCCACTCGCGACCGGCTGTCCGGTGGCCGGCGGCCCGTACAGGCGGACCGCTTTGGCGAAGCGCAGCAACGGGATCAGGGTCTCGAGGCGGTTCGGGCCGGCGAGGCACACCGCGTTGGCCGACGCCGACCCGCTGAGCCTCAAGCTCTTCCCGGACGGCACCGCCCACACCGCCGCGCGGCCCTTCGGCAGGGTCTTCAGGAACCGTTGGGCGTCGGCCTGCGCGAGTTCGGCTTTGAGGTCGAAGCGCGAGGTCAGCACCTGGGTCTCCGCGAACCCCCTGAGCCAGCGCGGCGGCAGCGGCACCTTCTTCTCGACGACCGCGCCGTCGAGCGTGCCGACCTCGACCTGATCAGGGCCGACGGTCAGGTGCAGCGGGTCGCCCTCGGTGACGCGGGCGAGCGCACGCCGAAGCGGCTCGTTGACGTCGACGTTGGTGGTGCCGCGGTCGTGCACCTCGCCGTCGAGCGCATCGCTCAGTACGTCGAGCCTCGCGTACACGCCGCAGCAGCCGGAGAACGACTCGAAGCGCAGGCGGTCGCCGTTGCACGTTACGACCGGATCGCGCAGGCGTTCGCTGGTGGGCTGGAAGTAGCGGGTGCCCGCGACCTTCGCGACGGCGAGCAACGCCGTGGCCGCCTGCTGCGCGTCCGCCAGGAACCCGGTGAAGAAGCGCGGGTTCGGCGCGCGGCCACCCGAGGTCTGCAGGCCCAGGGCATGCCGTGCCTCGTCGAGGCGCGAGTCGGCGACGTAGGCGTACGAGTGCATCCGCACACTTTAGGGAACGTACCGGCGCAACAGGTCCTCTTCGGTCTCCCTGCGCACGATCAGTCGCGCCACCCCGTCCTTCACCGCCACGACGGGCGGGCGGCCGACCTGGTTGTAGTTGGAGGCCAACGCGTGGTGGTACGCGCCCGTCACCGGCATCGCGAGCAAGTCACCCGCGTGGACGTCAGCAGGCAACATGCTCTCGGCGAGCACGTCACCGGCTTCACAGTGCCGCCCGACGACGGTCATGGGCTGCAGCCGGCCGCCGCGGCCGACCAGGCGGACCGCGTACTTGGCTCCGTACAAGGAAGGCCGCGGGTTGTCGCTCTAGGTCACGGACGCGTCCACACCGCCACGTGGTCCACGGCCATCGACCGGCCGGGCGTCGTCCGCGGAACAGGAGTCGTGTCTCGATCGTGCGGTCAACCGTTGTGAGATGGTCGGTACCGTGACACGACTGCTTGAGGACGTCGCCGACCGGTTGCCGTTGCGAGGCCTGGTGGCGGTCGACGGGGTAGATGGCGCGGGCAAGACGACGTTCTGCGACGCCTTGGCCGAGGTGCTGCGCGCACGTGGCCGGGCCGTGGTGCGGGCGTCCGTGGACGACTTTCACCACCCGCGCGCTCATCGCTGGCAGCGCGGCCGGACGTCGCCGGAGGGCTTCTTCCTCGACAGCTTCGACTACGAGCGGTTCGCGGAGTTGTTGCTCGTGCCGTTCGCCGCCGGCCGACCGTTCCGGCGGGCGAGCCACGACCTCGTGACCGACGCGTACGTGGACGCACCGGCGGAGGTCGCGCCGCCGTCCGCGCTCCTGCTGGTGGACGGGATCTTCCTGCACCGCGACGAGGTCGTGGACCACTGGGACTTCTCGGTGTTCCTGGACGTCGACTTCGCGGTGTCGGTGGCGCGCATGGCTGTGCGCGACGGCAGTCCGTCCGATCCGGACGATCCGCGCAACCGCCGGTACGTCGAGGGGCAGCGGCTGTACTTCGCGAAGTGCGATCCGGCCCGTCGCGCCGACCTCGTGCTCGACCACAACTGAAGTGCGGTGTCGGGGCCGAACGCGCGGAGGCCGAGGCGCTCAGCTCCAGACGTTCTTCGCGAAGAACTCCGACACCCGCTCGACGACCTGCGGCACGTACCGGTCGTACAGGTCGACGTGCGTGGCGCCGTCGACCCAGTGGAACTCCTTGGAACGACCGGCTTTCTGGTACGCCTCGACGCTCATCCAGGACGTCACGGCCGCGCGCCCGGCCACCAGCAGCAACGGCCGTGGCGCGATCAGGTCGACCGCGCGGAACGCGTCGAACGCGGCGATGCGACCAACGCTGCTCCAGGTCAACGTCTTCGCCGACCGGGGGTGCTCACCGCGCGGCGTGCAGTAGTACTCCCAGCCCTCGTACGCGTGCAGTCCGTCGGTCTCGTCCGCGGTCTCGGGGAACAGCGCGAAGCTGCCGTCCCGCCCCTGGTCCAGCATCCCCTGCAAGACCGCGGGATCCTGCGTGCCGTCCGCGCCGAACCGGAACTGGCGGGCGATGTCGGCGAGGCTGACGGTGGCGATCGCCTTGATCCGGTGGTCGGTTCCGGCGGCGGCCAGGCCGTACCCGCCGGACGCGCAGATGCCGAGCACGCCGATCCGTTCGTCCTCCTCGGCGAGGAACGTCACCGCCGCCCGGATGTCCTCGACCCGCTGGAACGGGTCCTCCAGGCCGCGCGGCAGGCCCGCGCTCTCGCCCTGGTAGGCGGCGTCGAACGCCACGGCCAGAAAGCCCTGTTCAGCGAGCTGACGGGCGTAAAGACCCGCGGTCTGCTCCTTTACGCCGGTGCCGGGGTGGCCGACCACGATCGCCCCGCGCGGTGTGCCCTGCGGCCGGTGGAGGTGGCCGGCGAGCTCGAGTCCGTTGCTGGGGAAGGTCACGTTTTCCATGACCACGACATTCGTCCGCGCGCAGCCGGCCAGCCAGGGAGAACCCAGCCTGTGCAAGCCAGTACCAGGTACGCCGTGCGGCGATCACGGACACTGGAGGCATGACCGAACTGGGCGAGTTCCTCCGCACCCGCCGCGCCGCGCTCGACCCGCACCGCGCGGGCTTCCCCGACGACGGCAGGCAGCGCCGCGTGCCCGGCCTGCGCCGTGAGGAGCTGGCCCAGCTCGCCCACGTGAGCGTCGACTACATCGTCCGGCTCGAACAGGGTCGCACCCACCGCGTGTCCCGGACCGTCCTCGACGCGCTGGCCGACGCTCTGCAGCTGGCCGCGGACGAACGCGACTACCTGTGCACCGTCGCCGACGTGGCCCCGGTGAGGCAGCAGGCCGCGCCCGAGGTCGCCACGAGGCTGCAGCAGTTGCTGGACGGCATGCCGGACGTCCCCGCGATGGTCCTGCACCGCCGCATGGACGTCCTCGCGTGGAACCGCGCGGCCGCCGCGCTGTTGACCGACTTCGGCGCGTTGGCACCGGCTGAGCGCAACCTGATCCGGCTGACGTTCCTCGACCCGGCGTTCCGCGCCCTGTACGGCGACTGGGAGCGCTCGGCGCGGGAATGCGTTGCGGTGCTGCGGATGGAGGCCGGGCGCACGCCGCACGATCCGGCTTTGTCGGCACTGGTCGGCGAGCTGAGCGTGCGGGACGCCGACTTCCGCACGTGGTGGGCGTCGCACCAGGTCCGCGGCCCGCGCCAGCTCGTGAAGACCTATCACCACCCGGCTGCCGGGTCGCTCACCCTCGACGTGCAGCAGTTCTCCGTGGACACCCATCCTGATCAGCTGCTCGTCGCCTACACCGCGGCAGACGAGACCTCAAAGGACGGTCTGCGGTTCCTCCTGCTGTCGCAGCAAGCGAAAAGGGCGCCGCTCGAAAGCGACGCCCCATCGTCACACTAGATCACTTGCCGCTGCGGTACGCCGTCCAGGCGCTCTGCATGCGGGTGTTCTGGCCAGGCGTGAACTGGTTGTAGCAGGAGTCGTACGAGTAATCCATGTAGTTGTTGATCGGGTCCAGCCCCTCCAGCCCGCACGAGTCGCGACCGGCCGGGCAGCCCGAGGTGGAGCTGGACTGCGCCGGGGTGTCGGCGACCTCGTCGTTGGTCGCGGTGCAGCCGCCCTGGAAGGTGTGCCAGAGGCCCATCCAGTGACCGACCTCGTGGGTCAGCGTCTTGCCCAGGTTGAAGTTCGTCGCCGAACCGCCGGGCACGCTGGCGTAGTCGATGACCACACCGTCCATCTTCGGGTCACCCGCGTACCACCTCGGGAACGTCGCGAAGCCGAGGCCGTCGATGTTGACCGACCACACGTTGAGCGTCGACGCGGTGCCGACGCGCGTGGCGGTCTTCATCTGGGTCTCGGTGCGGCGGTTGTCCGTGCGGGTGAACCAGGTGTTGTTGGAGTGCCGCTTGGTCTCCTGGAGCACGAACGTGAACCCCGTGTTGGCGGCGACACCGGGCGCCTCCGCGCCCGCGAAGCCGTCGTTGAGCACCTTGATCTGCTGCGCGATGGTGGCGTCGGACATCGCTCCGACCCCGCCGGTGCCGGTGACGACGTGGAACACGACCGGGATCGTGCCACCCGCCATCGCCGAAAAGTCGCCGGTGCGGGAGTTGACCCGCTCCGCCACCTTCTTGCGCAGGTCGGCGTTCATCTCCGCCGCCTGGGCGTCGGAGATCTCGTTGCGGTCGTGACCCTGGCTACCGGGCAGGCCGCGAGCCGCGGAGTGACCGTGCTCGTCGACGCACTCGGCGGCGGTGTTGACCGCGGTGGCGGGGGCACCGCCGAGCAAGGTGATCGCGGACGCCGCCAGCAGACCGGCTGCCAGGGCGGCGTGGACGCGCTTTCTCGTTTGGAACATTGAGCTTTCCTCCATGCAGGGTGGAGGAATAGTGACTCATGCATGCGTCCTTTGTGGATCTTGACGTTTCACAGAATACGAACTTCGCTCGCCGGCAGGCCGCTCCACCACCGTGCGTAACGCCGGTAGACCTGCGGTTCGCGGTCGCCGAGGAACTTCCGCAGCGCCTTGGCCTCCTCTGCGAGACCGGCCCACTGGTCCTCGCTCAGCGCCTGGAACGCGGTCGCTTCGACTCCGCCGTCCTCAGTCGGGCGCCAGACCCCGGCCACGTAACCGTCGACGAGCAGGGTCGGCAGCGTGTCGCCGTTGTTGCGGATGACTACTTTCCGGTACTGCTCCGGGATGATCCGGCTGCGGTCGGCGTAGGCGAGCAACGTGCTGTCCCACATGGCCATCAGCCGCGGCGGCGCCGGGGTGTGTTCGTCCGGGATTGTCCGATTTGGAATGTCGAAGTAGTCGCCGTCGCGGACCAGGTCCAGCAGCTCCAGCGCCTCCCGGATCGAGGTGCGCGGCAGGATGGTGAACTGGTTCATGTCGGCGACCGTGGCCGGACCGAACCCGGTGAGGTAACGCCGGAGCAGCTCGGCGAGCGCCGCCATCCGTTCGCGCGGCTCGACCGGCACGGTCTGGAACGACAGCTTCGGCCCGTACGCCCACGGTCCGCCGGTCGGCCTGCGCACGAGCGGCGCGTACGGGGCGATCGCCCACCAGAGGCCGGGCTCCCCCACGTCGCCGACGTGGGAGTGCAGCAGCGCTTCCAGTTCCGGCTTCGTCCTCGGCTCGGCGGCGAACTCCAGCATGTGCCGGAGGACCTCGTCGGCTCGTTCGGCCGTCAGACCCATGGCGCGGAACCGCTTGTCGTTCAGCCGGGACGCCCTGAGCGCGGGCAGCATCGCGTGGTGGAACACCTCGTGGTCGGCGACCGTGACCGCGTGCAGCGTGATCCGCATGAGCGTGGCTTTGCGGATCACGCCGCTCGTGAACGCCTCGTCCAGATCAGCCGGGTCGAAGCCGCGCATGCGGTTCCACAGCGCGATGTACGGCGAGCACGGTTCCTGCGCCTGGATCGCGACGACCTTGGCCACGGCCGTCAGCAGATCCACGTTCTCCCGCTTCAGCAGCATCTGCCGGTCGAGGGTGGCGCGGTTCAGCTGACGTGCCGTGTAGGTCATGCCCGAGATCCTGGCTCACCTCAGCTTCGACGGCCACCAGATTCGGCCACCGATGTCCACCGACAACGCCGGCACGAGCAACGATCGCACCAGCAGCGTGTCCAGCAGAACACCGAACGCGACGATGAACGCGATCTGGGTGAGGAACAGGATCGGCAGGACGGCGAGCGCGGCGAACGTCGCGGCCAGCACCACACCGGCCGAGGTGATCACGCCGCCGGTCAGGCTGAGGCCGCGCACCGTGCCCTCGACCGTGCCGAGCCGCTGGGTTTCCTCGCGGACCCTGGTCATCAGGAAGATGTTGTAGTCGATGCCCAGTGCCACCAGGAACACGAACCCGAACAACGGGACCACCGGGTCCGATCCGGGGAAGTCGAAGACGTGGTTGAACACCAGCGCCGACACGCCCATCGTGGCCGCGAACGACAGCACGACCGTGGCGATCAGCAGAACCGGTGCCAGCAACGACCTCAGCAACAACGCCAGTACCAAGAAGATCACCAGCAGCACGATCGGAATGATCAGCAACCGGTCGTGCTCGGACGTCTTCCTGGTGTCCAGCAACGTCGCCGTCTGCCCGCCGACCTTCGCCTCGCCGATCCCGTGCACCGCCGCACGGATGCGTTCGACCGTCGCCACCGCCGCGTCGGAGTCGGGTGCGTCCTTCAGCGTGGCCTCGATGCGCACCAAGCCGTCGGCCGCACCGGTGGGCCGGACTTCCGCAACTCCGTCCACTTTGGACTTCTGCAACACCTCGGCCGTCTTGCTCTCGGCGGCGACGATGACCGTCGGCGAGCCGGTGCCGCCGGGGAAGTGCCGCGACAGCACCTCCTGCCCCACCACGGACTCGACCTCGGTGAGGAACACGTCGGACTGCGCGGTGCCGGACGCCTTGAGCTGCGGCAGGAACGCGGCGCCGACGAGCAGCACGAGTGTCGTGACGATCCAGATCGCCCGTGGCCGCCGGCGCACCAGGTCCGCCGTGCGGCCCCACAGCCCGCTCGTCTCGGGGTGCGGCGAGCCGAGCTTCGGCGCGAACGGCCAGAACGCGGCCCGCCCGCACAACGCCAGCGTGGCCGGCAGGAACGTCATCGTGGTGAGCAGCGCGGCGCCGATACCGATGGCCGCAACGGGTCCAAGCCCCTTGTTCGAGTCGAGGTCGCTGAACAGCAGACACAGCACGCCGAGGATCACCGTGCCGGCCGACGCCGCGATGGGTTCGACCGTGCCGCGCCAGGCCGTGCGGATCGCCGTGAACCTGTCCTCGGTGTCGCGCAGTTCTTCGCGGAATCTCGACACCAGCAGCAACGCGTAGTCCGTCGCGGCTCCGAACACCAAGATCGAGAGGATGCCCTGACTCTGGCCGTTCAGCGCCAGCACGTCGTTCTTCGCCAGCAGGTACACGACGAAGCTCGCGAGCCCGAGCGCGAAGACGGCCGACACGAGGACGACCACGGGCAGCAGCGGACTCCGGTAGACGACCAGCAGGATCAACGCGACCACCGCGCCCGCGACGACCAGCAGCAGCCCGTCGATGCCGCCGAACGCCTCGACGAGGTCGGCGACCTGCGCGGCCGGCCCGGTGACCAGCACCGTCAACCCCGGCGGCGCGCCACGAGTGCCGTCCCGCAGCTGCAGGACCGAGTCACGGACCTCCTTGGCCGGGTCGAGCAGCACGACGAGCTGCGCGGCCTCGTTGTCGTTCGGCGCCGGGATCACCGGTGACGCCTGGAAGCCCTGACCGCGTTCCGCGAGGTACTTCCTGTCCTGCTCGGTCAGCCCGCCCTTGCGTTCGACCACGACGATCGCCGGGATCGCGTTGCTGCGCTGGAACTTCTTCTGCAGCTCAGCGACCTGCGTGGACTCCGCCGAGTTCGGCAGGAACGCGCTGCTGTCGTTCTCCGCGACCTCCGAGAGCTTGCCCGCGTACGGCCCGGTGAACCCGCCGAGCGCGAGCCAGACGACGAGCAGGACCCCGGCCAGGACGCGCATGGCAATTCCTTCGATCGTCGAATCTTTCGATGGCCGAACTGTATGCTGTGGATGTGAGCGAGGCAAGCGACTACGACCTGAGCATGCTGGTGCGAGCGCTGGTGATGGAGTCCAACCGGTTCCTGGAAATCTTCAGCGCGGCCCACGAGCTGCACCCGACCGACATGACGGCGCTGAACCTGATCATGCAGGCCCGCTCCCCCATGACACCGGGCGCGCTCGCGAAAGCCCTGAACCTGAGCGCGTCAGCCACGACTTCCGTTTTGGACCGCCTCGCGCGAGCCGGCCACGTGGAGCGCACCCGCGATCCCGACGACCGCCGCCGCGTCGAACTCCACGTGCTCGCCGACGCGCACGAACTCGCTGCATCGTTCTTCCAGCCGCTGGCTGCCGAGTTCTCCGCCGCGTGGTCTGCTCTCAGCCCTGCGGATCGTGAGGTCGTGGCGCGGTTCTTGGCCACGACCACCGAGGCGACCACACGGGTTCGTGTGGCTTCAAATTCGCCGGCCGCAGACAAGAAGTAGCAGCTCCTGGGCGGGGCGTTTGATCGGCTCGCCCTCACCGAACGTCCAGTCCAGGTCCGTGGCCTCCAGGCGCTTGTTCGTGAGGTCCGCCTTGAAGTACTTCACGCTGCGCGGGGTCATGCTCTCGAGGATCGGTCGCAGGCGTTCGTGCGGCACCTGGCGGTCAAGGTCCAGCGCTTTTGTGATGTCGAGGCCGTGGATGACCTCGTGCGAGAGGGCTCCTAGCGGGCCGCCGCCGGGTGGCGTCCAGGGGTGGTCGATGTTCGCCTCGATGGTGCTGATCAGCTCGTCCGTGGTCAGGTTTCGTGCGTCTTGCTTGGCCATGCGGTCGGAGGCGTGGTTGAACCTGCCTGCGGACTTGAGCATCTCCATCAGGACTCTTCCGGTGGAGCTGCGGTAGGGCAGCGTCGTGTGCGCGACCACCTCCTTGACGCGCCAGCCCTCGCACAGGCTCGGGGCGTCCCACTGCTCCTCGGTGAGGTTTCTGAGGAGTTCTAGCTGGTCACGGCGTTCTGCGGCGATCATCGCTCGGATGTCTTCGGTCATGTCCATTCTTACGTTCCGGACGACGAGAACTCATCGGTCCGCGTAGGGTCCTTTTCTGTGATCGAGACGCTGGAGCCGTTCCGGATCGAGCTGACCGGCTACTGCTACCGCATGCTCGGGTCCGGCTTCGAGGCCGAGGACGCCGTGCAGGAGACCCTCATGCGCGCGTGGAAGGCTTACTCCAGCTACGACTCCTCGCGCGCCTCTCTTCGCACTTGGCTGTATCGCATCGCTACGAACGTCTGCATCGACATGCAGCGGTCGGCCCAACGTCGCGCGTTGGCCGTTGACCTGGGGCCTGCTGGGGGCTCATTCGGGTCGCCGTTGCACGAACGGGTGTTTGTTCAGCCCGTGCCTGATGCGTTGGTGCTGCCCGAGGACCAGGCGATTCGGCGCGAGACTGTTCGGTTGGCGTTCGTGGCGGCTTTGCAGCACCTGCCACCTCGTCAGCGTGCGGTGTTGATCCTGCGGGACGTGCTGGCTTGGCAGGCTGCCGAGGTCGCTTCGTTGTTGTCGATCTCGGTGGCTTCCGCGAACAGTGCTTTGCAGCGGGCTCGGGCGACGTTGCAGACCGTTGATCCTGGTGAGCCGTTGAACCCTGCCGATCCGGTGCAGAAGGCGCTGCTCAGGCGGTACTGCGAGGCTTTTGAGCGGCACGATGTGCGGACTTTGGTGGCGTTGCTGCACGAGGACGCCACGCTGTCGATGCCGCCGTTCAGGTGGTGGCTGCGGGGGCGGGCCGCGATTTCGGTGGCGTTGAACGATCCTGCTGCTTCGTGTGCCGGGGCTTGGCTGGTGCCTGTTGCCGCCAATGCGTCGCCTGCGTTCTGGCAGATGCGGCCTGGGATGGATCAGCCGTTCGGGCTGGTGTTCATCGATGTTCGCGGTGGGCTGGTCACCGGTAGCACGACGTTCCTCAACGTGCCGGAGTTGTTGCCGTTGTTCGGCGCACCGATTAGTTCTGACGCGCCGCCTCGTATGTTGATGGACTGAGGAGGCGAACCATGGCGATCCAGCCCATCATCGTTACCCCGAACCTGAAGCCCGTGCAGGCGTTCTACGAGCAGGTTCTCGGCGCGACCGAGGTGTTCCGGTACCCGGAGGTCGGCGACGTGTTCTACAAGACGCTCAAGATCGGCGATGCCGAACTCGGGCTCGTCGCCGAGGAGGCGGACGTTTCGGCACCTTCGCGGATCACGCTGAGCATCGACGTGGCGGACGTTGACGCGCTGTTGCCGCTGGTCGAGGCTGCTGGCGGGCGGGTTCTGGGACCGTCCAACGACATGCCGTGGGGGCAACGCGTCGCGCACGTGTTCGATCCGGACGGAAACCCCGTGAACCTCACGCAGGACCTCTAGGCTGAGCCGGGTGATCCGGATCGTGCCGTCGGACGAGGTGCCTTGGGAGGACGTCAAGGCGATCTTCGACGGGTCCGAGCCGAGCAAGTGCCGCTGCCAGCGTTACAAGGTCAAGGGCTGGATGTGGCGCGACTCGACGATGGACGAGCGCCTTGCCGCGCACGAGGAGCAGTCGGCGCGTGGTAGTGGGCTGGTGGCCTATGTGGACGGTCAGCCTGCCGGGTGGGTGGCGGTCGAGCCGCGGTGTGACTACGCGAAGCTCCTCGACATGCCCATTCCCTGGAAGGGCCGTGCCGAGGACAAGGATGACGACGGCGTGTGGGCCGTGACGTGTTTTGTGGTGCGCAAAGGGTTCCGTCGGCAGGGGCTCACGTATGAGCTGGCAGCGGCGACCGTGGAGCATGCTCGAAAGAACGGGGCGCGGGCGGTCGAGGCTTATCCGATGGTCGCCGCGCCTGGGCAGAACGTCACCTGGGGTGAGATGCACGTCGGTGCGCGGCAGGTGTTCGAGGAGGCCGGGTTCGTGCAGGTCACCCATCCGACCAAACGACGCTTCGTGATGCGGGTGGACTTTTGATGGACTTCGAGGAGATCGTCATCCCTACCGAGCGGCTGGCCGTTCCGGCGCTGGCGGCGGGTGAGGGGCCGATTGTGGTGTGTTGGCACGGGTTTCCGGACCATCCGGCGTCGTTCGGGCCGCTTGCCGAGCGGCTCGTGGCGGCTGGGCGGAGGGTGGTTGCGCCGTTCTTGCGCGGGCATCACCCGTCGACCTTTGACCAGATGCCGTTTGGGGACGGGCTGACGTTGGCGGTTGACGCGGCGGCGGTCAATGCGGCGTTGTCGGACGGGCCGTTGGACGTCATTGGCCATGACATCGGGGCTGGGGTAGCGGGGCGGCTTGCGGCGATTCGGCCGGATCTGGTGCGCAGGGTCATCACCATGTCGGTGCCGCCGCCTGCGGCGTTGCGCAACATTTTTGCCGATCCTGCGCAGCAGCAACGGTTCTTTTACCTGTTCATGTTTCAGGTGCCTGGGGTTGCCGAGAGTCTGTTGAACGACACGTTGATCGACTACTTGTGGCGGACGTGGTCGCCTGGGCTGGAAGTGCCGGAGTACGTGCGCGCGATGTACGCGGATCCGAAGGTGAAGGCCAATGCGTTGAAGTTGTATCGGGCCAACTTCGACCGCGCGTTGCATGATCCTGAGCTCGCGGAGTTGGCGCGGGTGTCGGAGAAGCCGGCGGAGGTGCCCATGTTGGTGCTTGCGGGCGCGGAGGACGGGTGCATCACGCCGGAGAACTACGCCGACGCCGCCGCGGGTCTCGCCGCTGGGTCGCGGGTCGAGATCGTGGCGGACGCCGGGCATTTTTTGCAGTTAGACCGCCCCGACGAGGTCGCGGCGCTCGCGCTTGGCTGGTTGCGCTGACTTGCGGATGCGGCCCCAGGGCTTGAAGACCGAGAGGATGTAGGCGAACAGCAGCAGGGTCGGGGCTACCACTACCGGGTGCATGATGTCGGAGGGGATCACGGCGGTCGGGTCGCCGGCCAGCATGCGCTTGCCGATCTTGGCCGCCTCGGCTACTCCTGGGCGCAGCGAGAAGGCGATGAGCAGGGACATGCCGACGTTCATGAAGAGCTTGATGGCCACCCACCAGTACTTCACCAGGCCGTACTTGCTGCCGACGCCCAGGACTACGCCGGAGATCATGCAGACCACGCTGGCGCCGAACATCGGCCAGATCGCGAAGAGGTCGATGGCCTGGATTGCTACTCCGGCGGTGTTCGCGTCCTCAGTGGACAGTGCGACCACGACCAGGATGCCCAGGGCAAGGTCGATGCCCAGCCACGCCGCCGCCGACAGGACGTGCACTAGCAGCACGGCCTTGCGGGCGCGGCCGCTGAGCTTGCGGGTGGTAGTCATCGCGGTGCACTCCTTCGCTCGTGATGTCGCGTCTTACTCTCGCGACCACGAGCACCCGCATCATCCGCTCACGTTCTGATCTCACGTACGTCAGATTGCGTACGTTCCGCTGCGTCGACGGTGTGGGAGAGCAGCAGCGTCGTGGTGACCGGGCCTACGCCGCCGGGCACGGGCGTCAGCGCGCCGGCTACCCGTTCTACCTCTGCCGCGTCGACGTCGCCCAGCAGGCTTCCGTCGTCGGACGGTGTGGTGCCCACGTCGATGACCACCGCGCCCGGCGCTACGTGGGCCGCGTTGATCAGGCCTGGTTTGCCTACCGCCACGACCACGACGTCGGCCTGGGAGGTGTGGGCTGCGAGGTCGGCAGTGCGGGAGTGGCAGACGGTCACGGTGGCGCGGCGCTCGAGCAGGAGGAGTGCTGCTGGCGTGCCTACGACGGTTGAGCGGCCGACCACCGCCACGTTTCGGCCTTCCAAGGGGACGCCGTGGTGGTCGAGGAGCGCTAAAACGGCTTCGGCTGTCGCGGGGGCGAAGCCGGGCTGACCTGCCGCTAGCCGGCCGAGGCTCGCGGGGTTCGCGCCGTCCACGTCCTTGCTCGGGTCGATCTCGCCCGCGAGGTCCGCCAGCGCGATGCCCGGCGGCAGAGGTGTCTGCAGGATGATGCCGTGCACGCTCGGGTCTTGGCTCAGATCGCGCAGGACGGCCCGGATGCGCGCCGCCGACGCCCACGGGCCCAGGTCGGCGATGTCGCAGTCGATTCCGACGGCCGCGGCGGCCTTGGCGATCGAACGGACGTACCAGAGGCTCGACTCGTCGTCTGTGGCCGTCACGACGACCAGCTTGGTGGGGGTGCCGAGGGCGGCCACCCGCTCGGTGGTGCGGCGGCGGATCTCGGCGGCGAGGTGCTTGCCGGTCAACGGGGTCGCGATCTGCGGTTCGGTCGTGGTCATGCAGCGAGTTCCTCCCGTACGGCGGCGGTCACCTGCTCCGCTCGGTTCACGATCAGGTCGACGGAACGGATCGACGTCAACAGGGCCGGGTCCGGGCTTCCGTTCAGGTTGACCTCGATGTTCACGCGCGCGGTGGTCGCGGCCGCCCGCGCCGCCTCGGCCGCCGCGGCCACGTCGGTGATCACCGAGCGGTTGCCGATCGGGGTCAGGCGCTCCGCGAGTGTCACGATGGCGCCGGCGACCTCGATGACAGCGACGGGTGGCCCGCACGCGCCCTTCAGAGCGAGCGCGATCGCCTCGCGGCGGCCTTCGGCGTCGCGCGGCAGGGCGTAGGCGTTCGCGACAGCGGTGAACGCGGCCGCGTCGTCCTCCGCCAGCTGCAACGCCTTCTGCCGCAACTGGTCTGCGGCCGTGAGGATTTCGGAGATCTCTTCGGCGTGCGCGGCGAACCGGGCGCTGTCGCTGTAGCGGGCGACCATCGCCACCAGTGCCGCTGCTTGCGCCGCGTGCACCGCCGCGGTCGCGCCGCCGCCTGGGGCCGGCACCCGTGCCGCGAGGTCGGTCAGGAAGTCGTCGAGGGTCTGGCCGCGCATCAACACTCCGTCCGCAGTCACATCATCTGGAGTCATCGGAAGACGACAGTGCCGTTGCCGTTGAGGAGCACGCGGTGCTCGCAGTGCCAGCGCACCGCACGGGACAGGGCCAGCGCCTCGGCGTCGCGGCCCGCTGAGGTGAGCGCTCGCGGGTCGTACGAGTGGTCGACGCGCAGCACCTCCTGCTCGATGATCGGGCCCTCGTCGAGGTCCGGCGTGACGTAGTGCGCCGTGGCGCCCACGTACTTCACGCCCCGGTCGTACGCCTGGTGGTACGGCTTGGCGCCCTTGAACCCCGGCAGGAACGAGTGGTGGATGTTGATCACTCGGCCGGCGAGCTTCGCGCACAGGTCGTTGGACAGCACCTGCATGTAGCGCGCCAGCACCACCAGGTCGGCCTGGTACTCCTCGACCAGTTCGAGCAGGCGTTGCTCGGCGAGGTGCTTGGTGTCGGCGGTGTTGGGCACGTGCACGAAGTCGAGCCCGGCCGCTTCCGCCATCGGACGCAGATCTTCGTGGTTGGACACCACCGCGGCGATCTCGCCACCGAGACTGCCCGCCCGCCACCGGAACAGCAGGTCGTTCAGGCAGTGACCGGCCTTCGACACCATCACCAGCACGCGCGGCTGCCGCTCGTCCCACAGGTCGAAGTCCATCTCGAACTCGCTCGCCACCGCCGCGAACTCCCGTGCGAGATCGTCCACTTCGGCGTCGGCACACGAGAACGCCGTGCGCAGGAACAACTTTCCCCGCACGTCGTCGTCGAACTGCTGGTGCTGCACGATGTCGCAGCCGTGGTCGACCAGGAACGAGGTCACCGCGTGGACGATGCCGGCCCGCTCGGGGCAGTTCAGGGTCAGGGTGAAATGTCGCGCCACGACGGGCTCCTCGTCCTGGTAGCGGACTGATATATTAAGCTCACACTACATGAGAAGGTGGCACTCAGCCAACGAAAGTCGGGACTTTCGCGCTGGGCGTAAGGCTCGTCACCGCGCGTGCCTTCGTCAGGCACTCCTGCCACTCCGCCTCGGGGTCGGAGTCGATCGTGATGCCGCCGCCGACGCCGAGCACGGCTCGGCTTCCGGTCACTTCGACCGTGCGGATGGCCACGTTGAGTTCCAGCCCCGCAGGAGATGCGAGGCCGACAGCGCCGCAGTAGGCGCCGCGTGGTGCGCTCTCCCACTGGCGGATGTAGCGACAAGCAGAGGATTTCGGTGCGCCGGTAACGGATCCCGGCGGGAAGATCGCGGTTACGACGTCCAGATCGGAGACATCGGTGTGGCCGGACACAGTGGACACCAGGTGCCAGACACCTGGTGCGGGACGAACCTGCAGCAGCTCGGGAACGGTGACGCTGCCTGGCCGGCAGACGCGTCCGAGGTCGTTGCGCACGAGGTCGACGATCATGATGTTCTCGGCGACCTCCTTCTCGGACTGCAGCAACAGAGCTGGGTTCGCGGACCGGGGCAGTGTGCCTTTGATCGGGCTGGACCGGACTTCGTCGCCGTGCCGGGAGAGGAAGAGTTCTGGGGAGAACGAGGCCACGCCACCGAGGAATGCGCCGCGTTCTGGAGTGGTCGCCTCGATGCCGTCCGCGAACAGGTCGACCGGGGATCCGCGAAACTCGCCGATGAACCTCGTGCAGACACAGGTTTGGTAGACCTCGCCGGCGGTGATCGCGGCGAGACAGGCGCGGATCGCGGCCAGGTGCGCGGTGCGGTCAGGTGGGGTCCAGTCGATCGCCCAGTGGTGGGCGGCATCGCCGAAGCGGACCGCGTCGCGGAGGTCTGGAGGGCACGGCTGACCGGTCAGGCTTTCGAACCACCAGCAGGACTGGTCGTCCAGGCGGAGAACGGAGTCGGCCCAGGCACCGGTGATGTCGAGGGCACCATGCACATCCGGGATGGCTGGGGTGTCTGAGGGGACTTCCGGGTAGCGGATCCCGAGAAACCACCCTCCGCCCACAAACCCTTTTCCCTGAAGGGGTTCCCGACCTGACTGCCGCCACGTGGTCGACAGCGCCACCCGTGCGTCCACCGGCCCGACGCCCAAACTCGGCGCCAAGACCGCACGCGACCCGAACCACGACCCGGTCAGAGCCGCCGGCGGCGCGATCCCAGAGCGCTCAGCCCGCCGTGCCAGCGCCCGCAACACAGCGGGCGCCGACGCGCCGGCGCCCAGGCGTTCAGCACTCGACGACATTGAGGGCCAACCCGCCGCGAGCGGTCTCCTTGTACTTGTCCTTCATGTCCGCGCCGGTCTCACGCATCGTCTTGATCGCCTTGTCCAGCGACACGTGGTGCGTGCCGTCGCCGCGCACGGACATGCGGGCGGCGGTGATCGCCTTGATGGACGCGATGGCGTTGCGTTCGATGCACGGAATCTGCACCAGGCCGCCGACCGGGTCGCAGGTCAGGCCCAGGTTGTGCTCGATGCCGATCTCGGCGGCGTTCTCCACCTGCTCTGGCGTGCCGCCGAGCACTTCGGCGAGTCCTGCCGCGGCCATCGAGCACGCCGACCCGACCTCGCCCTGGCACCCGACCTCGGCCCCCGAAATGGAAGCGTTCTGCTTGAACAACATGCCGACGGCGCCTGCGGTCAGCAGGAACCGCACCACCCCGTCGTCTGACGCGCCGGGCACGAACCGCGTGTAGTAGTGCAGCACCGCGGGGATGATTCCCGCCGCACCGTTGGTCGGCGCCGTCACGACGCGGCCGCCTGCCGCGTTCTCCTCGTTCACGGCAAGAGCGAACAGTGTGACCCATTCCATGGCGCGCAACGGATCCGAGGTCTCGCCCGCCGCCACCAGCTGTTCGTGCAACGACAAGGCGCGCCGCCGGACCTTCAGACCGCCCGGCAACACCCCAGGAGTCGAACACCCGCGCGAGACGCACTGGCGCATGACGTCCCAGATCGCGAGCAGGCCGGAGCGGACTTCCTCTTCGGAGCGCCAGGCCAGTTCATTGGCCAGCACGAGAGAGCTGATCGAAAGACCGGAAGAACGAGTGTGGGCCAGCAGCTCGTCGCCGGTGGAGAACGGAAACGGGAGCGGGGTCTGGTCCTCGACCAGAGCGCCGGAGTCCTCGTCGACGACGAAACCGCCGCCCACCGAGTAGTACGTGCGCTCGGAGACGAGGGCACCGGAGCGGTCGAAGGCGCGGAAAACCATGCCGTTGCTGTGGAAGGAGAGTCGCTTGTTGCGGTGCAGCACCACGTCGTCGGCGGCGGAGAACTCGATCACGTGGCCGGCCAGTTCCAGCTTGCCGGTCTCCACGACGGCGGTGACCACGGGCTCGGCGAGGACCGGGTCGACGGTGTCCGGGGCGTGTCCGGAGAGACCGAGCACGACAGCCTTCACGCTGCCGTGCCCGTGGCCGGTGGCGCCCAGCGAGCCGAACAGCTCGACTCGCACGGACCAGACGCGCGCCACCTCAAGGGAGTCCACGAAGGACTTGGCCGCGCGCATCGGGCCGACCGTGTGCGAGCTGGACGGCCCGATGCCGACCTTGAACAGGTCGAACACGCTCAGGCTCACGGCACCGCCCCGTATTCGACGCACGCGTCGCTCAGCCAAGCCGCGAGGTACTGGGCGAACGAGGAACGCACCAGGATCGTGAACCGGTCAGGGCCCGTCACCTGCAGGATGATCCCGGTCCGCGCGAGCAGCGTCTGCACGCAGGTGCCGACGGGAGCCGACGACGGGTGCAGGTCGACCGAACAGCCGTGCGCCAACACGTCCCGGACGTGCGAACCCTCCAGAACGAGAGTCGTGCGCTGAGCCGACGTGTCCACGACGGAGCCCTTGAACGGCACGGCGCGCAGCGCGTCCTCGATCGGGAGCTGCAGATCGGGCGCCGCCACGACGAGGAACTCGTCCGGGCCCAGCCACAGCACCTCGACAGCACCGAACGGTCCACTGCCGGTGGTGAACGTGCAGGGAACCGACGGGAACACCACGCCGAGCGCCGAGCCGAGCGCCGCGACCGCGTCCGGGTCCGACACGCGCACGGTGAGCTGCGAGAGGAACGGCCGTTCGGAAGCGATCAGCGCGGGGGCAAAGGTCAGCCGGTCGGTCCAGGCCGCCAGCGGGCTGGTCGGGTCAGCCGTCACGACGGGCTCCTTCCTTGTCGTACAGCACGGAATCGGTGACGGTGACCGGCACCAGTGAGTCGTCGACGGGCACATAGAGCGTTTCGCCGATGCGCTCGTGGCCAGACCGCACCAGCGCCAGCGCGAACGTGCGTCCCAAAGCCGCGCTGGGGTAGCTGGAGGTGACGTGCCCGAGCATGCGGACCGGCGGCTCCGGCAACCGGTCGGTCTCGACGATCTGCGAGCCCTCCGGCAGCAGGACAGACGGATCAACGGGCAGAAGCCCGACCAACTGTTTGCGGTCCGTGCGGTTGTTCTCCGCGCGGGCGAACGAGCGCTTGCCGATGAAGTCCGGCTTCTTCTTGGACACCGCCCACGACATGCCCAGGTCCTGCGGGGTGACCGTCGCGTCGGTCTCCTGGCCGATGATCGGATAGCCCTTCTCGGCCCGGAGCACGTGCATGGTCTCGGTGCCGTACGGCGTGATCCCGTACACGGCGCCCGCCGCCATGAGCGCCTCCCACACGGCGAGGCCGTGCCAGGCGGTCACGTTGATCTCGTAGGCCAGCTCACCGGAGAAGCTGATCCGGCACACCCGCGCGGGCACGCCGGCCACCTCGGTGTCGTGCCACGTCATGAACTCGAACGCCTCGTTGCTGACGTCCAGCGAAGGAGCCACGGCGGCGAGCACGTCGCGGGACCGCGGGCCCACCAACGGGATCGTGGCCCAGTGCTCGGTCACCGAGGTGCAGTGCACGTCGAGGTGCGGCCACTCCGTCTGCAGCCACTCCTCCATCCAGTCGAGGATCTTCGCGGCGTTGCCCGTCGTCGTGGTGACCAGGTAACGCTCCTCGCCGACCCGGATCACGGTGCCGTCGTCGATCACCATGCCGTCGACGCCGCACATGACGCCGTAGCGGATCTTGCCGACCTTGAGCGTGCTCATCATGTTCGTGTAGAGCATGTCCAGGAACTTGCCGGCGTCGCTGCCCTGCAGGTCGATCTTGCCCAGCGTCGAGCCGTCCATCATGCCGACGCTCTCCCGCGTCGCCTGGCACTCGCGCAGCACGGCCGCGTGCAGGTCCTCCCCCGGCTGCGGGTAGTACCAGGGCCGCTTCCACTGGCCGACGTCCTCGAACAGCGCTCCGTGCTCGACGTGCCACGGGTGGATCGCCGTCACGCGCACCGGGTCGTGCAGCTCGCCGCGGTCACGGCCGGCCAGCGCCGCGAACGACACCGACGTGTAGGGCGGGCGGAACGTCGTCGGCCGCTGGTCGGCGAGCTCGACGCCCAACGCCTCCGCGACGATGCCCGCCGCGATCATGCCGGACGTCTTGCCCTGGTCGTGCGCCGTGCCGATGGTCGTGTAGCGCTTGATGTGCTCCAACGAGCGCAGCCCGGCACCGGTCGCCCGCAGCACGTCCGAGACGGTCGCATCCCGTTGCAGGTCGACAAAACTGGAGTCCTCAGCACCAGGAACGCGCCACAGCACCAGGCCGGACCGTGCCGTGCACCGCGAGTCCGAGGTCGGCAGCGGAACCTGGCCGCTCGGCGTGAACCCGGCGGCGATCGCGGCCGCGGCACCGGCATTGCGTCCTTGCCGCGCGCACGCCGTCAGGTCCAGCTCACCGGTCGCCGAACCCGCGACGCGAACGGTCTCCAACTCCTCGCCCGGCACGAACGCACCGAGCTCGGAGTCGTACCGCAGCTTGCCGCGGGCCTGGCTGAACAGGCTCACCACCGGGTTCCAGCCACCCGACACCAGCAGCGTGTCGCACACGACGGTGTCCGCGTGCCCGGAACCGAGCGGAGCGACGTGCACGTCGGTCACGCGCCCGGACCCCTCGGTGCCCGTCACCACGTGCCCGGCGCGCACCTCGATGCCACGGGCCGCGCACTCGGTGGCGAGCCGCGAAGGTGCCGAAGCACGGGCGTCGACGATCAGCGGAATGTCCACACCGGACTCGGCGAGGTCGATCGCCGCGCAGTACGCGCTGTCGTTGGTGGTGAACACGACCGCACGCGAACCGGGCAGCACGCCGTAGCGGTGCCGGAACGTGCGGGCGGACGACGCCAGCATGATGCCGGGCCGGTCGTTGTCGGCGAACACCACCGGACGTTCGTGGGCACCGGTGGCGAGCACGGTCTGCCTGGTCCTGATCCGCCAGACCCGCTGCCGCGCAACCGAAGCAGGCGCGGCAAACCCGAGGTGGTCGGTGCGCTTCTGCAGCGCCAGCACGAACCCGTCCTGGTACATGCCGAACGCCGTGGTGCGCTCCAGCACCAGCACACCCGGCGTGCTCTTCAGCTCGGCGACGACGTCGGCCACCCACTCGGCGGACGGCCGGTCGTCGAGGTACTCGTCCACGCCCAGCAGCGCACCGCCGGCCTGGTTCTGCTCGTCGACCAGCACCACTCGCGCACCACTGCGAGCAGCGGTCAGCGCCGCCACCAGACCAGCCGGGCCGGCCCCCACGACCAGCACGTCGCAGTGCTCGTGCTTGGCGTCGTACCGCGCGGGATCAGGCTCGTTCGCCAACCGGCCCTGCCCGGCCAGCCCGCGTGCCACCAGACCGTCGTAGAGCTCCACGGTCGTCGCGAGCAGCATGGGCTCGGGGAACGGCGCCTCGATCTGCACCAGCGACGTCGGGTCTTCGGAGCCCGCCGCGACGATCCCGCGCGGCCGGCCCAGCTTCACGCTGCTGCCGACCTCGTGGACGCCGTTGGCGAGCAGCGCCGACGCCAGCGTGTCGCCGGGGTGGCCGGTGTAGGACTGGCCGTTGAAGGTGAAGCGCAGCACGGTGTTGCGGTCGATCGCGCCACCGGTAGGAGTGCGGTAGTTCATGCGGTCACCTCGGGCATCGGCTCGCCCACGCGGTAGACGGCCAGCAGGTCGTGGGAGCGGGTGTCGCGCACGGCGTTGAACCACCGCCGGCACCCGGCGTTGTGGCTCCAGCGCTCGGCGAACGGGCCGCTCGGGTTGTCCCGGAAGAACACGTACTGCGCCCATTCCTCGTCGCTCAGCGCGGACGGGTCGTCCGGGTACGCGACGTGGGCCTGGCCGCCGTAGTGGAACTCCGCTTCCTCGCGCGGCCCGCACCACGGACACGGGATGAGTTGCATCGTCAGCTCCTACTAGTGGGCCACGGCGGCGGCGCCGTGCTCGTCGACGAGGGCGCCGGTGGTGAAGCGCTCGAGGGTGAACGGCTCGTTGTACTGGTGCGGCTTGTCGTGCGCGATGGTGTGCGCGAAGCAGTCGCCGACACCGGGCGTGGCCTTGAACCCGCCGGTCCCCCAGCCGCAGTTCAGGTACAGCCCGCCGACCGGGGTGAGACCGACGATCGGCGAGGCGTCCGGCGAGACGTCCACGATGCCGGCCCACGTCCGCAGCAGATGGGCGCGAGCGAAGACCGGGAACAGCTCCAGCGCCGCCGACATCTGCTGCTCGATGATGTGGAACGAACCGCGCTGGCCGTACCCGTTGTAGCTGTCGATGCCCGCGCCCATCACCAGCTCTCCCTTGTGCGCCTGGGAGACATACACGTGCACGGCGTTCGACATCACGACGGTCGGGTGCACGGGCTCGAGCAGCTCGGAGACCAGCGCCTGCAACGGGTGCGAGGCGAGCGGCAGCCGCAGGCCGACCATCGCGGCGAGCACCGAGCTGTGCCCGGCGGCGCACAGGGCAACGCGACCAGCAGCGATCCGGCCGCGCGAAGTCTCGACCGCGGTGATCCGGCCACCAGCGGTCTCCAGCCCGGTCACCTCGCAGTTCTGGATCAGGTCGACGCCCATCGCGTGCGCGGCCCGTGCGTAGCCCCACGCCACGTAGTCGTGCTTCGCGATGCCCGCACGCGGCTGGTACGTCGCGCCCAGCACGGGGTAGCGGACGTCCTGCGAGACGTTGACGATCGGGCAGATCTCCTTGACCCCGGCCGGATCCACCCACTCCGCGTCGATCCCGTTGAGCCGGTTGGCGTTGACCCGCCGGATGCTGTCCCGCACGTCCTGCAGGCTGTGCGCGAGGTTCAGCACGCCGCGCTGGTCGAACAGGATCGGGTAGCCGAGGTCGTCCTCCAGGCCCTCCCAGAGCTTCAGCGAGTGCTCGTAGATGCCGGAGCTCTCGTCCCACAGGTAGTTGGACCGGATGATCGTGGTGTTGCGGGCCATGTTGCCGCCGGCCAGCCACCCCTTCTCCAGCACCGCGACGTTCGTGATGCCGTGGACCTTGGCGAGGTAGTAGGCGGTGGCGAGGCCGTGCCCTCCGCCGCCGACGATCACGACGTCGTAGGAGGCCTTCGGTTCCGGGTTCTCCCACAGGAAGTCCGGGTGCTCGGGCAGGTGTGCCCCAGGTGGTTGGGCCGGGCTGGTCATCCGCGACGCCTCCAGCGGGATCGACTGGTCGACTACTGGTATATCAGTTTGCATAGTACAGTAGGTCACATGAACGTCAACGTCGAGCCTTCCGGTGGGTCACTCACTGACCTGGCCTACCTGCTGCTGCGCGATCGCCTGGTGATGCTGGAGATCAAGCCGGGTGAACCCATCAACGAGGACCGGCTGCGCACCGAGTTCAGCGTCGGCCGCACCCCGATCCGCGAGGCGTTGAAGCGCCTGGAGCAGGAACGGCTCGTCGTCGCCTACCCGCGCCGCGGCACGTTCGCCACCGACGTGAACATCTCCGACCTCTCCCACATCTCCGAGGTGCGCAGGACGCTGGAACCGCTCGCCGCCTCCGCCGCCGCCGAACGGGCCACAGCAGAAGACCGCGCCGCGCTGACCGAACTGCGCTCGAAACTCGACACGACGGCGCCGTCGGGAGACAACACGGAACTCCTCCGCGCCGACGTCGGTGTGCACCGCGCGATCTACCGGTGCGTGCACAACCCGTTCCTCGAAGACACCCTGGTCTCCTACGACAACCTCGCCACCCGCATCTGGTGCGTGTTCCTGCCGCGACTGTCCGGAATGGCCGGTCACGTCGACGAGCACGTCCCGCTGCTCACCGCGATCATCGAGGGTGATGCCAAGAAGGCCGGCGAGCTCGCGGCCCAGCACGTCATCGGGTTCGAACGCGCCATTCGCGCGCTCATCTGAGCTCACGGCCGTTCCAGCCGGATGACCACGGCCTTCGAGACCGGGGTGTTCGAGCCGTCGGCCACGGATCGCAGCGGCACCAACGCGTTCGCCTCCGGGTAGTAGGCCGCCGCACAGCCGCGCGGCGTCGGGAAGGCGACCACGCGGAACCCGCGTGCCCAGCGCTCCTCGCCGTCGAACTCGGACACGATGTCCACCAGGTCGCCGTCGGCGAACCCCGCGTCCTCGATGTCCTGCTGGTGCACGAGAACCACGCGACGGGCGTTCTCGATGCCGCGATAACGGTCGGACAGTCCGTAGATCGTCGTGTTGTACTGGTCGTGGCTGCGCAGGGTCTGCAGCAGCAACCTGCCGGGCGGCACCTCGATCAGCTCGACGGTGTTGACGGTGAAGTTCGCTTTCCCCGTCCGCGTCTGGAACTCAAGGCTGTCGCGCGGCGGATGCGGCAGCACGAACCCGTCCGGCTCGCGGACCCGCCGGTTGTAGTCGTGGCAACCGGGCACGACCCGCGCGATGCGGTCGCGCACGAGGTCGTAGTTCTGCTCGAAGCTCGCCCACGGCACCGGGTGGTCGTTGCCCAGCAACGCCGAAGCGAGCCGGCACACGATCGCCACCTCGGACAACAGGTGTGGCGACGCGGGCTTGAGCCGTCCGCGCGAGGAGTGCACAACTGACATCGAGTCCTCGACGCTGACGAACTGCTCCCCCGCCGCCTGCACATCACGTTCGGTGCGGCCCAGCGTCGGCAGGATCAACGCCGTCCGGCCCGCGACCACGTGCGACCGGTTGAGCTTCGTCGACACCTGCACGGTCAGGGCAAGACCGCGCAGAGCACGTTCGGTCGCCTCGGTGTCCGGTGTGGCAGAAGCGAAGTTGCCGCCCACCGCCACCAGAGCACGGACAGTCCCCTCGTGCATCCCGTGCAACGCCTCGACGACGTCGAAGCCGTGCCAGCGCGGCACCGGCACGCCGAACTCCTGCTCCAGCGCGGCGAGGAACGACTCGGGCATCTTCTCCCAGATGCCCATCGTGCGGTCGCCCTGGACGTTGGAGTGGCCGCGAACCGGGCACACCCCGGCGCCCGGCTTGCCGATCATCCCGCGCATCAGCAGCACGTTGACCACCTCGCGGATGGTCGGCACCGCCTGCTTGTGCTGCGTGAGCCCCATCGCCCAGCACGCCACCACGCGCTCGGCCGAGCCGATCATGTCCGCGATCCGCTCGATCTGCTCCCGCGGCAATCCGGAAGCGCGTTCAGTGAGCTCCCAGTCGATGTCCTGCGCGGCGAACTCGGCGAACCCGTGCGTGTACCGGGCCACGAACTCGTGGTCGACCGCATCGGCCTTCAGCAACAACCCCGAGATCGCCTTGAACAGCGCGAGATCGCCACCGAGCCGGATCTGCGCGAACTCGTCGGCCAACGCCGTGCCGTCGCCGAGCACGCCCCGGACGTTCTGCGGGTTCTTGAACTTCAGCAACCCCGCTTCCGGCAACGGGTTCACCGCGATGATCTTCCCGCCGCGTTGCTTGACCGTCTCCAGCGACGCCAGCATGCGCGGGTGGTTCGTGCCGGGGTTCTGCCCGATCACGAGCACCAGGTCCGCGTGCTCCAGATCGTCCAGCGACACCGAACCCTTGCCGATGCCGATCGTCTCGACGAGTGCCGAGCCGGACGACTCGTGGCACATGTTCGAGCAGTCCGGCAGGTTGTTGGTGCCGAACGAACGCACCAGCAACTGGTAGAGGAACGCGGCCTCGTTGCTGGTCCGGCCCGAGGTGTAGAACGCAGCCGCATCCGGGCTGGGCAACGCACTCAACTCAGCAGCAATCAGGTTGAACGCGTCGTCCCAGCTGATCGGCCGGTAGTGGTCGTCGCCGGGCAGCCGGACCATCGGCTCGGTCAGCCTGCCCTGCTGACCGAGCCAGTAGTCGGTCTTCTCCTCCAGCGAGGACAACGAGTGCTGAGCGAAGAACTCCGGTCCGATCCGCCGCGTGGTGGCCTCTTCCGCAACGGCTTTCGCACCGTTCTCGCAGAACTCCGCGAGCTTGCGGTGGCCCTGCGGATCGGGCCACGCGCAGCCGGGGCAGTCGAACCCGTTGTGCTGGTTGAGCAGGGGCAGGGTCCGCACGGAGCGGACCACGCCCATCTGCTCCCAGCTGCGGCCGAGCGAGACGAGGACCCCGGTGACCCCGGCCGCCGAACGGCCGGGCGCACCCACCTCCAGGTCGTTCTCGTCGACGTCCCGCTCGGGAGCGCGGCGACCCATCAGGTCTTCTCCTCCAGCACCACCGGCTCCACGACCTTGCCGTGCCCGTTGCTCGTGGTCTTGGCCGGCGTCGGCGCCACCTGCAGGCAGAAGTCGCCGTCGAACTCCTCGTTGCCCGCCACCACGGCCTGCTCGACGATCTCCACGGCGTGCTTCTCCCGCAGCACCATCGGGTCGCTGCGCAGGTCCTTGGCCAGCGCCACGCACAGCACGACCATGACGACCGCGAACGGTGCCGCCGCGATGATCGTGAGGTTCTGCAGGCCGGTCAACGCGGTCGCGCCGCCACCACCGACCAGCAGCATGACCGCGGCCACGCCACCCGTTGCCACACCCCAGAACACCACCAACCGGCGATGCGGTTCGATGGCACCGCGCTGCGACAACGTGCCCATCACCAGCGAAGCCGCGTCGGCACCGGAGACGAAGAAGATGCCCACGAGCACCATCACGATCACCCCGGCGACGGACGCCAGCGGGAACTGCTCGAGCACACCGAACAGCTGCGACTCCGGGTTCGCCGCACCGGCCAGGTCAGTACCGGAGCGCTGCAACGTGATCGCGGTACCGCCCATGATCGTGAACCAGATCAAACTCACCACCGACGGCACCAGGATCACGCCGCTGACGAACTGCTTGATCGTCCGGCCGCGGCTGATGCGGGCGATGAACATGCCGACGAACGGGGTCCACGAGATCCACCAGGCCCAGTAGAAGATCGTCCACCCGGACAGCCAGGTCTCCATGGCCTCGCCGCCGGACGCACCGGACCGGGAGATCATCTCGCCCATGTCGCGGAAGTAGTCGCCGATCGCCGCGGGCACCAGGTTGAGGATCAGCACTGTCGGCCCGACCACGAACAGGAACACTGCCAGCACGGTCGCCAGCACCATGTTGATGTTCGACAGCCACTGGATGCCCTTGGCCACACCGGACACGGCCGACGCCACGAACGCGACGGTCAGCACGGCGATGATGCCGATCAGCACGCCGACACCGGGGTTCTCGGCGACGAACCCGCCCGCCTTCAACCCGCTGCCGATCTGCAGCGCGCCGAGGCCGAGCGAGGCCGCCGACCCGAACAGGGTCGCGAAGATCGCCAGGATGTCGATCAACCGGCCGAGCGGGCCCTCGGACACGCGGTCACCGAACAGCGGCGCGAACGCGGCACTGATCAGCTGCTTGCGGCCGCGGCGGAACGTGCCGTACGCGATCGCCAGACCCACGACCGCGTAGATCGACCACGGGTGGATCGCCCAGTGGAACAACGAGGTCGCCATCGCGGTCTCGACCGCCGCGTCCGTGCCGCCCTGCACCGTGCCCGGTGGTGGCTTCACGAAGTGCGACAACGGTTCCGCGACGCCGTAGAACATCAGGCCGATGCCCATGCCGGCGCTGAACATCATCGCGACCCAGGAGACCGTGCGGAACTCCGGCCGTTCGCCGTCGTGGCCGAGCGGGATCCGGCCGTAGCGGCTGAACGCCAGCCACACGGCGAAGATCACGAACCCGGTCGCGGCGGTGAGGAACGCCCAGCCGGCGTTGCGGATGACCCAGCCCAGGACGGCGGTCGACACGCTGCCGAGGCTCGCGGTGCCGAGGATGCCCCAGGCGAGGAACGCCCCGGCGACGACCGCGGACAGGGTGAACACCACTTTGTCGGTGTGTGTTCTCGTGGTGGGAAGGAACTTCTGTTCGGGCATGGCTGTTACCACCCCTTGGTTGACGTGACTTCCTGAACCCAGCGGTGGAACTCTCCGATGTGGTGCTCGGAGGGAACCAGCACACCCCCTTGCGCGTAAGCCCTCGACGACATCGCGGGCTGGCACCGTTCACATGCTTCGAAATCCTGCTCGTTCACCCGGTGGAAGAGCTCGACCGACCGGGAAACGTCCTTGCCCGTCGCGACGACGTCCTTGGCGTAGAGCCAGTCGCACTCGACGATCGTGCGGTCAGGGGCCATCGGGAACATCCGGTGGATGATCACGTGGTCGGGCACGAGGTTGATGAACACCTGCGGCCGCACCGTGATCGCGTAGTAGCGGCGCTCCTGGTCGGAGTCCACTCCGGACAGCGTGTCGAAGCCCTCGCTGCCGTCGATGGTGAAGCCCTTGATCTCCTCACCGAACACCGCGCCGTGTCCGACGTAGTACTGCGCCGCGTACCCGTCCGCGAACTCCGGCAGGACCTCGGTGAGCTCCGGGTGGATGGTCGCGCAGTGGTAGCACTCCATGAAGTTCTCGATGATGAGCTTCCAGTTGGCCTTGACGTCGTAGGTGATCCGCCGGCCCAGCTCCAGTTCACTGACCTGGTAGTTGCCGATCGCGTCGAGGTTGCCGAGCCGCTCCCGCACGTCCTGCTGGACGGTCTCCTCGAACGACGCCGGTTCGTCGGCCAGCGACAGCCACGCGTAACCGAGCCACTCGCGCAGGTGCACGGTCTTCAGGCCGTACTCGACGCGGTCGATGTCCGGCATCGAGGTCAGGTTCGGCGCCGCGACCAGCTTGCCGTCCAGCCCGTAGGTCCAGGCGTGGTACGGGCACTGGAAGTTGCGCTTGACCGTGCCGGTCTCCTCGACGCACAGCTTGGCGCCGCGGTGCCGGCAGATGTTGAGGAACGCGCGCAGAGAACCGTCGCGGGAACGCGTGACGAGCACGCTCTCGCGTCCGATCTGGACGGTTCTGAAGTTGCCCGCGTCCGGCAGATCGGCGCTGCGAACCGCGCAGAACCACATCTTTTCGAAGATGTTCTCCTGCTCGAGTTCGAAGATCGTCGGGTCGGTGTAGGTGTTGCCGGGCAACGTGGGGATCAGGCTGGACGGGAGCTCAGTCGCAGTCATGGTCACTCCGTGGTGGTGAAAGTCGTCAGAGAAGCAGGGTTCGCGCGTCCGTGCCGTCACAGATGACGAGCATCGGAGCGGCGTAGGTGCTCGACGGGGTCAGCACACGGGCGCCGGACGGCTCCGTGAACCAGTCGATCACCCGTTCCTCGAAGTGCAGGTCGGCACCTGCGGCCAGGGCCTCGTCCGCCTCGGGCAGCTCGTCGCGAGACCGGCCGTCCAGGCCGAGCACCCGCATGCCCCTGAGGGCGAGCCGCTGTGCCGCAGCTCCGCCGAGGTCGCCGAGCCCGATCACGATCACGTCGTGGTTCATGAGCGGATTCGCTTCATTTCGGGGTCGAACAACGGTTCCGCGGCCACGACGGCCTGGACGCGTTGCCCGAAGTACTCGATCTCGACTGACGTTCCCTCGACCGCGACCTCGGCGGGCAGCCAGGCGTAGGCGATGTTCTTGCCGATCGAGTAACCACGCGCCGCGCTCGTGACGTAGCCGACCGTGTTGCCACCGAAGAACACCGGTTCGGAACCCAGGACGACCTGGTAGTCGTCGTCGATCGTCAGGCAGGTCAGTTTGCGCGTAACCTCGGAACGACCCTCCAGCGCCTTGCGGCCGTGGAAGTAGCCCTTGTTCATCCGGACCGCGAAGTCCAGGCCGGCCTCGAACGGGTCGTGCTCGGTGGTCACGTCCGCGCCCCACGAGCGGTAACCCTTCTCCAGCCGCATGCTGGTGAACGCGCTGCGGCCGGCAGCGATGACACCGTGCTGCTGACCGGCCTCCCACAGCGTGTCCCACAGCCGTCGGCCCATGTCCGCCGTGGTGTAGAGCTCCCAGCCCAGCTCACCGACGTACGACAGGCGCATCGCGGTCACCGGCACGTCGCCGATGAACGCCTGCTTCGCCTTGAAGTAGCCCATGGCCTCGTGCGAGAAGTCCTCGCGAGTCAACGGCTGCAGCAGGTTTCGCGCTTCCGGACCCCACAGGCCGATGCAGCACGTGCCGGGCGTGATGTCGGCGATGTGCACGCCGCCGTTGGGTGGCAGGTGTCTGCGCAGCCAGTCGAGGTCGAGCGGGCCGTTCGCGCCGACCTGGAAGCGGTTCTCCCCGAGCCGGGCGATGGTGAGGTCGCTGCGCACTCCCCCGTCCTCGTTGAGCAGCAACGTGTAGACGACGGCACCGGGCTTGCGGTCGAGCTGGTTGGTGGTCATGGTCTGCAGGAACGTCAGCGCCTCCGGGCCACTGACCTCCAGCCGCTTCAACGGGGTCATGTCGAACATGGCGACCCGCTTGCGCGCGACCAGTGCCTCGGCGCCCGCGATCGGCGACCAGAACCGGGACGCCCACTCGTTGCGCTCCGGGATCTCCGCCACCTCGGGCAGGTTGGCGTTGGCCTCGTACCAGTGCGGCCGTTCCCAGCCGGAGGCTTCGAGGAACACCGCGCCGAGCTCCTGCTGGCGCTCGTAGAACGGGCTGGTGCGCAACGGCCGCGGCCGTTCGGCGGGCTGCAGCGGGTGCAGGATGTCGTAAACCTCGACGAAGCTCTGGCAGCTGCGCTCGTGCACGTAGCCGGGCGAGCGCTGCACGTCCTCGAACCGGTTGAGGTCGCACCCGTGCAGGTCGATGTTCGGCTGGCCGTCCACCAGCCACTCGGCCATCGCCTTGGCCACACCCGCAGAATGCGTGATCCACACGGCTTCCGCCACCCAGAACCCGTCCAGCCCCGGATGTTCGCCGAGCAGCGGATTTCCGTCCGGGGTGAAGGAGAACAGGCCGTTGACGCCCTCCTCGACCTTCGAGTCGCCGAGCACCGGCAGCAGGTCGACGGCGGCGTCCCAGGACGTTTCGAAGTCCTCCGGGGTGAAGGCGATCTCCGACGGCATGGTCGGCGCCACGTCGTAGTCCAGGATCTCGTCCGCCGAGATCGGCATCGGCCGGTGCCCGTACGCGCCGATGCCGACGCGGTCGACGTGCTCGCGGAAGTAGAGGTCGGCGTCCTGGTGCCGCAGCAACGGCTTGGACATCTCGTTGAGCTCGGTGTTGACGCCCTGCAGCACCTTGAGCGGCGTCGTCTTCGCGTACTGGTGCGCCATCGGGACCAGCGGGATGTCGAGGTCGACCATCCGCCCGATCCGCGGCCCCCACATGCCGACGCACGACACGACGATGTCGGCGGCGAACGTGTCGTGCTCGGTGATGACGGCCTTCACCCGGCGGCCGCTGCGGCCGATGCCGGTGACCTTGTGGTGTGCCAGGAACTTCGCGCCCCGGTCCATCGCCCGGCGGGCCTGCGCCTCGGCCGCGCGCAACGGCTTGGCGAGGCCGTCGGTCGGGATGTGGAAACCGCCGAGAATCTTGGCCGGGTCGAGCAACGGGTGCAGCTCCGCGCACTCGTCCGGGTCGCGCAGGAAGGCCTCGACGCCCCACGACGTCGCCCAGCCGTGCCGGCGCTTGAGGTCCGTCCAGCGCTCCGGGGTCGTCGCGACCTCGAGGCCGCCGAGTTGCTGGAAGCACCACTTGTCGTCCAGCGTCAGCGCTGTGTACTTCTCGACGGTGTACTTGGCGAACGAGGTCATGGTCTTGCAGCCGGTGGTCTGGAAGACCAGGCCCGGCGCGTGCGAGCTCGACCCGCCCGTGGCGAACAGCGGTCCCTGCTCGAGCACGGTGACGTCGGTCCACCCGCGCGCGGTCAGCTCGTCGGCCAGCGCGCACCCGACGATGCCTGCTCCGATGAGCACAACGCGTGGTTGCGTTGCCATGGAAGATCTCCTGCCGTGTGTGGGTGGGGCCGTCAGTGACCGCGCTTGATCCAGTCGTCGAGCTGGGGAGCCTCGGCGCCGATGGTCGTGGTGGGACCGTGTCCGGTGTGGACGATCGTCTCCGCGGGCAACGTCAGCAGCCGCGTGCGGATCGAGTCGATGATCGTCGGGAAGTGCGAGTACGACCGGCCGGTCGCACCCGGACCGCCCCGGAACAGGGTGTCCCCGCTGAAGACCGCGCCCAACTCCGGTGCGTACAACGAGATCGCGCCGTAGGTGTGGCCGGGCGTGCTGAGCACTTCGAGCGCTGTGCCCGCGACGTTCAGGATCGCGCCGTCCGCGAGCCACGCGTCCGGCTCGCGGTCCGGGTACACGGTCGCCCACAGCGCACGGTCGTCCGAGTGGATCAAAATCGGTGCGCCGACCTTGTCCGCCACCTCCGCGACGGCGTTGATGTGGTCGTCGTGCCCGTGCGTGCAGACCAACGCGGTGACAACGCGGCCGCCGATGGCTTCGAGAACGGCCTCCGCGTCGTGCGAGGGGTCGATCACGAGCACCTCGTAGTCGTCACCGATCAGCCAGACGTTGTTGTCGACGTCCCACGTCCCGCCGTCGAGGCTGAACGTCCCGGACGTGACGACGTGCTCGATCCGTGCGGTCACAGGACCACCACCGAACGCAGCACGCGGCCGTGGTGCATGTCCTCGAACGCCTTCTCGACGTCCTCCAGGCCGATCGTCTCGGTGACGAACGCGCCGAGGTCCAGCCGGCCCTGCAGGTAGAGGTCGATCAGCATCGGGAAGTCGCGGCTGGGCAGGCAGTCGCCGTACCAGGACGACTTCACCGCGCCACCGCGGGAGAACACGTCGATCAACGGCAGTTCCAGCTGCATGTCCGGGGTCGGCACACCCACCAGCACGGCGGTGCCTGCGTGGTCGCGGGCGTAGAAAGCCTGTTTGAACGTCTCCGGTCGGCCGACCGCGTCGATCACGACGTCGGCGCCGTTGCCCTCGGTGAGCTCGCGGATCGTCTCCACGACGTCCTGCTCGCGGGCGTTGATCGTGTGCGTGGCACCGAACCGTTCCGCCCAGTCGAGCTTGGCGGGGTCGAGGTCGACGGCGATGATCGTGCGCGCACCCGCCAGCCGTGCCCCGGCGATGGCCGCGTCACCGACACCGCCGCAGCCGAGCACCGCCACGCTGTCGCCGCGGGTGACCGCGCCGGTGTTGATCGCGGCGCCGATGCCCGCCATCACGCCGCAGCCGAGCAGGCCCGCGACCTCGGCCGGTGCCTTCGGGTTCACCTTCGTGCACTGTCCGCTGTGGACGAGCGTCTTCTCCGCGAACGCGCCGATGCCGAGCGCCGGGCTGAGCGGCGTGCCGTCCGCCAGCGTCATCGGCTGGGACGCGTTGTGGGTGTTGAAGCAGTACTGCGGCCGTCCCCGCAGGCACGAACGGCACGACCCGCACACCGCGCGCCAGTTGAGGATCACGAAGTCGCCCGGCTCCAGGTCGGTCACCCCGTCGCCGACGGCCTCGACGACGCCCGCCGCCTCGTGTCCGAGCAGGAACGGGAACTCGTCGTTGATCCCGCCCTCCCGGTAGTGCAGGTCGGTGTGGCAGACCCCGCAGGCCTGCACCTTCACCAGCGCCTCGCCGGGGCCGGGGTCCGGCACGAGGATGGTCTCGACCGAGACCTTGGCTCCGCGCCCCGTCGCCACGACACCGTTCACCGCATGTGCCACTTCAGTTGCTCCTGTCAGAGGTGGGGGTAGAGGGGGTGCTTGCCGGCCAGCAGCGCGACCCGCGCGGCCAGGTCGATCTCGTCGAAGTCCGGCTTGAGCGCGGCCGCGATGATGTCGGCGACCTCGGTGAAGTCCTCGGCGGTGAAGCCGCGGGTGGCCAGCGCGGGTGTGCCGATGCGCAGGCCGGAGGTGACCATCGGCGGACGCGGGTCGAACGGGACGGCGTTGCGGTTGACCGTGATGCCGATGCGGTGCAACCGGTCCTCGGCCTGCTTGCCGTCCAATGAGGACTCGACGAGGTCCACCAGAACGAGGTGCACGTCGGTGCCGCCGGACAGCACCTTCACGCCGGCAGCCGCGCAGTCGGGTTGCGCGAGTCGTTCGGCCAGGATCGCCGCGCCTTCCAGCACGCGCTGCTGGCGTTCGCGGAACTCCTCGCCCGCCGCGACCTTGAACGCGACCGCCTTGGCCGCGATGACGTGCTGCAACGGCCCGCCCTGCTGGCCGGGGAACACCGTGGAGTCGACCTTCTTGGCGAGTTCCTTGGTGCACAGGACGACGCCACCCCTGGGGCCGCCGAGCGTCTTGTGCGTGGTGGTCGTGACCAGGTCGGCGTACGGGACCGGGCTGGGGTGCAGGCCCGCCGCGACGAGCCCGGCGAAGTGCGCCATGTCGACCATGAGCTTGGCGCCGACCAGATCCGCGATCCGGCGGAACTCGGCGAAGTCCAGCTGCCGCGGGTAGGCCGACCAGCCCGCGATGATCAGCTTCGGGTTGGTCTCGCGGGCGAGGCGTTCGACCTCGGCCATGTCGACGCGGCCGGACTCGCGATCGACGTGGTACGCCACGACGTTGTAGAGCCGGCCGGAGAAGTTGATCCGCATGCCGTGCGTCAGGTGACCGCCGTGCGCGAGGTCCAGGCCCATGATCGTGTCGCCGGGCTGCAGCACCGCCGCCATCGCCGCAGCGTTGGCCTGCGCGCCCGAGTGCGGCTGGACGTTCGCGTGCTCGGCGCCGAAGAGGGCCTTCACCCGCTCGATCGCCAGCGCCTCGATGACGTCGACGTGCTCGCACCCGCCGTAGTACCGGCGTCCCGGGTAGCCCTCGGCGTACTTGTTCGTCAGCACCGAACCCTGCGCCTGCAGCACTCCGACCGGCGCGAAGTTCTCGGACGCGATCATCTCCAGCGTCGACTGCTGGCGAAGCAGTTCGGCGCGGATCTCGGCAGCGACCTCGGGGTCGAGCTCATCGAGGTTCTGATCCAGCAACGTGGTGGAAACGGAGAGTGACAACGGGCCGACCCTTCCGAGCAAGTTCCGTAATACGCAACGTTGTTCGCATTATGCAACTGCGGCGGGCATCACAGTGCGGCTCGGCTGACCTGTTGTCAAGACCCTGTCGCGCGGACGGACGCATCCGAAACAGCGACGTTCCGGGTGGTCACAGCCCTGAAACAGCACGAGCCCCCGGCGTTCACCGGGGGCTCGTGGCGTGTGGAGATCGCTCAGACGGGGTGTCCCATCCGCACCGAGAGGTCGCGCGAGGCCACCCGGAGCTCGTCGACGATCTCGGGCATGCGCTTCTGCGAGAGCCGGTAGGCCGGGCCGGCGGCGCTGATCGCCGCGACGACGTGACCGTGCGAGCCGAACACCGGGACGGCGACCGCGTGCAACCCGGCTTCGAGCTCCTCCATGCACGTGGCGAACCCGTCCTCGGCCGTGCGTCGCAGCACCGCACGCAGCTTGACGGGATCGGTGATCGTGCGCGGGGCACACGACTCCAGCTCGCCGGACAGCAGGCGGTCCTGCTCCTTCACCGGCGCCGCGGCGAGCAGGACCTTGCCGCTCGACGTGGCGTGCAACGGCGTGCGCTGACCGACCCAGTTCTGCGCCGCCACGGCCGAACTGCCCCGCGCCTGACTCACGTTGAGCGCGACGTCACCGTCGAGAACGGCGATGTTGACGGTTTCCCCGAGCCGGTCGGCAAGTTCGGAGACGACCGGGCCGCCCACCCGGACGTAGTCGAGCTGACCGGTGACGGCACCGGCGAAGCGGAGCATGCCGAGACCGATCCGGAAGGGGCCGCGTTCGCCGTCCTGCTCGACCAGTTCACGGGCCTGAAGTGTGTAAACGAGTCTGGACGCGGAGGACTTGTGCACGCCGAGCTCGGCGGCGATCTCGGTGATCCCCGCTTCGCCGTTGCGGGCCAGCAGCTCCAGAACGGCCACCGCCCGATCGACCGATTGCACGAGCGCCGTGTCGCGCTCCTCCCCGTTGTTGCTCATGACGCAACAGTAACCGATTGGCGCAACCACTCGGATCAGCCGAAACGCTTCTTGACGCGCTTCGAGATCCTGAGTCATCCTGCTGTTGCGTATCGCACACCATGTTCCGTAATACGCAACGGAGGGTTTCAGATGATCACCGCCTGCGCCGTCGAGGACCTGCCTGTGGGCGAGTCCGTGCGGATTCCCGGCGAGCCCGCGATCGCGGTCTTCAACGCGGACGGCGAGTTCTACGCGATCGACGACACGTGCAGCCACCAGGACGCCTCGCTGTCCGAGGGCTGGCTCGAGGGTTGCTTCGTCGAGTGCCCGCTGCACGCGGCGCTCTTCGACCTGCGCACCGGCATGCCCACGTGCCTGCCCGCGAAGAAAGCGGTGCGCACGTACCCGGTTCTGGTGGAGGACGGCGTGATCTACGTGGACACGCGTGCGCGCGAGGCTGTCGCATGAGGACGGTCGCCGTGGTCGGCGCGTCGCTGGCCGGGCTGCGTTCCGTGGAAGAACTGCGGAACCAGGGCTTCGCCGGGCGGATCGTGGTGATCGGCGAAGAGGTGCACGCGCCTTACGACCGGCCGCCGCTCTCCAAGGCGTTCCTCGCCGGAACGCTGCCCGCTGAGGAGCTCGCGTTGTCCGAGGAGGACTTCGACGCCGAGTGGAGACTCGGGGTGCGCGCCGACCGGGTCGACCCGCGCGCAGGCGAGATCCACCTGTCGACCGGCGAGGTGATCGGCGCGGACGGCCTGGTGATCGCCACCGGCGGCCGGCCGCGCACACTGGCCGGTACTTCTGCGTTGAGCGGCGTGCACACGTTGCGGACTCTGGACGACGCCGTCGCGTTGCGCGCGGACCTGCAGGCCGGCGTGCGGGTGGTCGTGGTCGGCGCGGGCTGGATCGGCGCCGAGGTGGCCTCCACCTGCCGTTCGCTCGGACTCGAAGTGACGGTCGTGGAGGCCGCTTTCATTCCGATGGAACGTGCGCTCGGGCCGGTGCTCGGCTCGTTGTGCGCCGAGCTGCACGCGGACCACGGCGTCGACCTGAGGCTCGGCGTTGGCGTGGATTCGTTCAGCCACAACGGTTCCAGGGTGACCGGAGTGCTGCTGCGCGACGGCTCCCACCTGCCCGCCGACGTCGTGGTGGCGGGCATCGGCATGGAACCTTCGACCGACTGGCTGCTCGGGTCGGGACTCCCCCTCGACAACGGCGTGCTGTGCGACACCGGCTGCGTCACGTCGATTCCGTCCGTCGTCGCGGTCGGCGATGTCGCCCGATACCGCACTGCTGAAGGAAACCACGTCCGGCACGAGCACTGGACGAACGCCTCGGAGCAACCGGTCGTCGCCGTGCGCAACCTGCTCGCGGGCACGACGGTCGACTCGTTCCGCCCGTCCGGCTACGTCTGGTCCGATCAGTACGGGGTTCGGCTGCAGGTCGCCGGCGAGACGTCCGGCGTGGACGAGGTCGCCGTGATCGACGGTTCGCCGGACGACCGCAAGTTCGTCGCCGAGTTCCGCCGGGCAGGCCTTGCCGTCGGCGTCCTGGCCATGAACAACGCCAAGCTGTTCGGCCGGATGCGCCGGCAGCTCGCTCAGCCGCCCGGCGTCACGATCCCCGCCTCGTAGGCGAAGACCACCGCGTGCGTCCGGTCGCGCAGCTGCAGTTTGGCGAGCACCCGTGACACGTGCGTCTTCACGGTCGTCTCCCCCAGGTACAACGCGGCGGCGATCTCCGCGTTCGACGCGCCCTTCGCGAGCTCGACCAGCACCTCGAACTCGCGGTCGGTCAACGACGGCGGCCTGATCCGCTCCTGTTTGGTCGCCGTGCTGAACCGCGCGATGACGCGTCTGGTGACCTCTGGCGACAGCAGTGCGTCGCCACGGGCCACCACTTTGACGGACTCGACGAGGTCCTCCGGCGAGGCGTTCTTCAGCAGGAAGCCGCTCGCGCCCGCCTGCAGCGCCTCGAACAGGTAGTCCTCGCGGTCGAACGTCGTCAGGATGACCACGCGGGTGCCGTTGCCCGCGGACAGGATCTGCCGGGTGGCTTCGAGGCCGTCCATGCGCGGCATCTGCACGTCCATCAGCACCACGTCGGGCCGCAATGTCGCCACCAGCTCCACGGCCTCGGCGCCGTCACCCGCTTCGCCGACGACCTCGATGCCCGGTTCGGTGCCGAGGATGACCCGGAAACCGGCGCGGACCAGGTCCTGGTCGTCAGCCAGCACGACTCGCAAACTCACGCGTTCTCCTCCGTGGGGAGCGATGCACGGACCAGATAACCCGCATCGCGCCGTGGGCCTGCCTCCAGCGAACCGCCGTGCACAGCCAGACGTTCACGCATCCCGACGAGGCCGAAACCTGAGCCTGCGGTGGCTTTGCGCCCGCGGCCGTCGTCGGAGATCTCCAGTTCCAAAGCGCTGTCCAGGAACCGCATCCGCACGTCGACCCGTTGCGCGTCGGCGTGTTTCACGACGTTCGTCAACGCTTCCTGCACCACGCGGTAGGCGGAGAGGGCGACGGCCGGCGACACCTCGCGCGGGTCGCCGTAGACGCCGTGCTCGACCTTCAAACCGGCGGCGCGGGCGTTGTCGAGCAGCTCCGGCAGGTCGTCGAGACCCGGATTCGCGCGGAGATCCGGCTCCGCGTCCGCTCTGAGCACGCCGAGGAGGCCGCGCAGCTCGTTGATCGCGGTCCGTGCGGTCTGTTCGACCGTTTGCAGTGCGTCGCGTGTGGTTTCGGGATCCGAGTCGAGGACCCGGCGGGCGGCACCGGCCTGGATGCCCATCACGGAGACGTGGTGTGCCACGACGTCGTGCAGGTCGCGCGCGATCCGCATGCGTTCGGCGGCGATGGCGCCACGCGTGTTCTGCTCCTGTGAACGCCGCAGTTCCTCGGCCTTGAACTCGAGCTGGGCCTGCCGGCGTGCGGCCGTCCACGCCATTTCGCCCGCCACGTAGGCGAAGACGAAGAAGAAGATGTTGAACTCCAGTCCGTAGAGGACGGAGGCGAGCACCGGATCCATCGGTCCCGCGGCTTTTTCGAACTCCCCCACCGGCCCGAGCAGGGCCTTCACCAGAGCGAAGCCCAGCCACAGGAACATGGCGACGATGACGCCGATGCGGGACCAGCGCGCCAGGACGCGGTTCTGCTCCCACGCGCCGACGGTGAAGATCGCGAGGAAGAGGATCCCGGACGGCACGAGGTTGTCGCCCACCTGCTGCCACTGCGCGGCGATGAACAGCGCCGACACCACGAGCAGGACCGCCACCGGGTAGCGGCGGCGCACCACGAGCGGCACCGCCAGCGGGAGCATCCAGGCGAGCTGCTCGTTCAGCTCGGGAGCCCGGCCGAACGTGAACGCGCCCATGCTGTTGACCAGCACGGTGGCCTCGAACGCGCAGACCAGCACGAGCACGGCGATGCCGATGTCACGCCGCCGTTGGGCGCGCGTCGGGCCAGGACGCCGCCACTCGTTCCACACGGGCTCTTCCACCCTCATACGGTACCTGCGCCGGATTTTCCATTGGTAATCGAAGCTATTCACCCCGGAGGGTGTTTCCGGCCACAAAATTGGACGTGTTGAGACCTGTTACCCAATACTTCGCGCTACCCACGAGTAACCTCCCTGCGACGAGGTCTGAATGTCCATTCGTCACCTGTTCCTAACCCTTCCTCTGCTGCTCACCGCCTGTGCGTCCGATGACCAGATGACCGAACCTGTTCGCACTGGTCCAGGCGTCTCCACTGAATCGATTTCGCTCGGCGTGTTGACAGACATGACAGGCCCGTTCAAAGGGACTTCGGTTTTTCGGATCCGCGGCTACGAGCTCTATCTCGACGAAGTCAACAAACGCGGCGGCGTGTGCGGCCGCCGGATCGAGCTGAAGCACAAGGACCACGCTTACGACGTGCAGAAGGCGCTCGACGGCTATTTCGAGCTGGAACCGCAGGTACTGGGTTTCATCGACGTCGTGGGCCAGCCGATGACCGCGGCCATCGAGCCCGACCTGATGCAGACCAGGGCACTGACCGTGCCCGTCTCGTGGGCCGCGTCCCTACTGGGCAACCCGCACATGATGGTCGTCGGCACCACCTACGACCTCGACATCATCAACGGCCTCGACCACTACAAGCGCAAGGGCTCGTTGGGGGCCGGCGACACGATCGGACACGTCCACCTGCGCGGCAGCTTCGGTGACAACGCCCTGGAAGGTTCTCGTTTCGTCGCCGAGAACTGGAACATGAAGGTCGCCGAACAAGCCGTCACCGAGACGACGGCCAACCTCGTCGAGCAGATCACCGCTTTGAAGACCGCCGGTGCCAAGGTGCTGGTGCTGTCGCTGACCCCGCCGCAGACCGCGGCCGCCGTGGGCATCGCCGCGCAGCTCGGCTGGACCGTGCCGATCCTGTCCAGCGCCGTCAGCTACGACCCGGCGATCATGGAGTCGCCGGTGGCCCCGGTGTTCGCGCGGCAGGTCCTGCTCACCTCCCCGGTCGCGCCGTGGAGCGCCGACGTGGAGGGCGTCCGCCAACTGCGCGACGGCTACCACCGGCGCTTCCCCGGCGAGGAAGGCACGCTCAACACGGTGCACGGCTACACCGTCGCGATGGCGTTCGTCGCCGTGCTGGAGAAGGCCTGCGGCAAACGGGACCTGAGCCGCGACGGGGTGCTGCGCGCATTCCACGACACCAACAACCTCACGACGAAGAGCCTCACCGGCGAGCTGCGGTTCTCGCTGGTGGGGCGGCCGTCCGCGACCCAGTCGTACATGGCGCGGCCGGATGCGAAGGTGCCGGGCACGCTGAAGGTGGAGGCAGGCCTCCACGAGTCGGAACTGGTGAAGCTCAAGGGCACCCGCGCCCGTTGATCTAGTGGCGTGGCCCAGAGCGTTGCCAGGCGAATTCGCGGTCAGACGGGTGCATCGTGGTGCCGCCCCCGCGTCTTCATACTGGACGTATGGGGGCGCGGGGGCGGTGCCGCGAGGCGCCCTGCTGAGCATGAATTACCCGGCCGTCGTTCTGGGCCACGCCGCTAGAGTCGGCCGATGGACCTCAGCCTCACCGTGCTCGGGTGCGCGACGCCGTACCCGAGCACGGACAACCCGTGCTCCGGCTACCTGGTGTCGCACGGCGACACTCGCGTGTGGATGGACGCGGGCACCGGCACGCTCGGCCCGCTCCAGCGCCACACGCGGCTCGAGGACCTGGACGCGATCTGGATCTCGCACCTGCACGCGGACCACAGCGCGGACCTGCTCACCGCCTACTACGCCCTGCTGTTCGCGGATGTCTCGCGTCCGCCGGTCCCGCTGTACGGCCCGCCCGGGATCGCCGACCGGCTCGCCGGCTTCCTCACGAACGGCCCGGAGCGCAGCCCGGTCGAGTCGGCGTTCGAGATCACCGAGCTCCGGGATGGACTGGAGGCGTCAGTCGGTTCGTTGCGGCTCACCACAGCGGCGGTCGAGCACGGCATCCCGGCGTTCGCGGTGCGAATCGACGCAGACGTGTCGTTGACGTTCTCCGGCGACACTTCGCCGTGTTCAAGTCTCGTCGAACTGGCGCGTGGCACCGACGTGTTGTTGTGCGAGGCCGAGAGCACGGAGAAGAACCCGGCCCACCACACGCCCGAGGACGCTGGCGAGACGGCAACCGCCGCGGGCGCGGGCCGGTTGATCATCACGCACGTTGGCCGCTTCCTGACCCCGCAGGAAGCGGTCACCCGTGCCTCGTCCCGGTACGCGGGGCGGATCGAGTACGCCGCGCCCGGCACCACGTTCACCGCTGGTTGATGCGCACCAGGTTGCCGGCCGGGTCGCGGAACGCGCAGTCCCGCACGCCCCACGGCTGGTCCTCCGGCTCCTGCAGCACCTCACCGGCGCCTGACTGCTCGACCCACGCCTTGGCCTGGTCGAACGTGCCCTGCAGGTCCTTCGAGGCGAGCGAGACGGCCGTGTAGACGCCCTTCGCCATGAGGACGGCGATCGTGCGGCGCTCCTCGTCGCTCACGCCGGGGTCGGCGGCGGGCGGGTGCAGGACGATGCCGGTCTCCGGCTGGTCGGGTGGGCCCACGGTGATCCAGCGCATGGTGCCCTGGCCGACGTCCTGGCGGACCTCGAAGCCGAGGCCGTCGCGGAAGAAGCCGAGGGACTTCTCGGGGTCGTCTGCCGGCAGGAACGCCGCGGCGATGATGACTGACATGGCGATCAACCTAATCGGGCGAACCGGCTGCCGCTTCTCGATTCCTGATCGGACGCATCACGGCTTTGGCCAGACAGTTCGGGATGCCGTGGCCGTCCTCGGCGGCGACCTTCTTGTACTGGCTCGGTGACATGCCGACCAGTTCGGAGAAGCGGGTGCTGAACGTGCCGAGCGACGTGCAGCCGACTTCGAAGCAGACCTCGGTGACGGACAGGTCGCCGCGCCGCAGCAGGGTCATCGCGCGTTCGATGCGGCGGGTCATCAGGTAGCTGTACGGGGACTCGCCGAACGCGGCGCGGAAAGCGCGCGACAGGTGGCCCGCGGACAGGTGCACGCCGCGGGCCAGCGCCGCGACGTCGAGCGGTTCGCGGTACTCGCGGTCGATCCGGTCGCGCACCTTGCGGAGCAGGACCAGTTCCTGCAGGCGCGGGTCTTGGGCGGTCACGGGAGACAGATTACGGCCAGGTCCCAGTTGATGTTCCGAAAACGTTTCGGTCGCCAGCCTCCGACCCACCCTGCCAGTGATCGGAGAGAGCACAACCATGTTCCCTGCACGGAAACACCTTGTGGCTGGAGGTGCCGCCGTCCTTCTCGCCATGGGACTGACGACCAGCGCTTCGGCCGCCGTGCTGACCCCGCTGCCCACGAACGCCACGTCGTTCCAGCGGACGTTCCAGCCCTTGTTCGACTACGACGGCGACGGTTGCCTGCCCGTCGCGGCCATCGACAGCAGCGGGAGGCTCAACGGCGGCCTCAAGGACAGCGGGCCCGTTACCGGTCAGTGCCGCAGCGGCCACCTCGGTCAGGCCAACACGTATTCGCGGGCCAAGTGCAACAACGGCTGGTGCGCTATCTCGTACGCCCTGTACTTCGAGAAGGACATGAGCTGCGCCGGCTGCACCGCCACCTCGCACCGCCACGACTGGGAGGGCGTTGTGGTGTGGGTGCCGCAAGGGCAGCCGACCCCCGGCTACGTGTCCGTGTCCGTGTCCCGGCACGGACAGTACGAGACCAAGTCGTGGAGCGACGTTCCGGCGAAGACCGGCACCCGCGTCCGGGCCGTCTACCACAAGGACGGTGTCAGCACGCACGTCATGCGCTTCGCCGGCGCCGACGAACAGCCGGAGGCGTGGGGAGACGGCGGCTGGGACGAGCCCGCCCTGCTCAGCTGGGAGAACCTCGCCCCGGCCCTGCGGGACACCTTGAACGGCTCTTCGTGGGGCAACGCCAACTTCCCGCTGCAGGACGGCAGGTGGCCGACTGAGCTGTCCAGGGCCAAGCCGTCCGGAATCCCGTTCCAGCCCTGAGGAACGAGGGTTTCCGTTGTCCTGGACGAGGACAACGGAAACCCTCACGGCCTCAGCAGGCGCCCTGGTCGCGCCAGACGCCCCACTCACCGGTGGTGCCGGGTTCCTCGTTCTGCGTCCACCACTGGGCCTTCCACTTGCGGCCCTTGTGCGACACCTCGTTGCCGCCCGTGTAGACCTTGCCGCTCTCCCACGCCGGCAGCGAGCAGGTCGGCGGGTTCGACGTCGTGGTCGTCGTGGACGTGGTGGTCGGCGTGCTGCCGCCACCGATCCGCGGGTGGTCCGCCGAGATCGCGTAGGACTGACCGCCGAAGGTGAACACGAAGTTCGACGGCGTCGAGATCGGCAGCTGGTAGCTGACCGTCAGCTCGATCGACGCGCCCGGTGCGAGCGACTGCCACGACGGCAGCGTCAGCTCCGCCTTCTGGAAGTCGCCCTTCAGGCCACCGACGTTGGACCCGCTGTGCCCCTTCGTCACGACCTTCAGCCCGAACCCGGACTGGTCGGCCATGCTGCCGGGCGCGCTGGTGCCGTAGTCGAACGCGATCTTCGTGCCACCGGGGATGGTGACCGCGGACCGGTTCGTGAACTTGATCTTCGGCGTGATCGGGTAGTTGTTGTCGCCCAACGCGAAGCCGTGCACGTCCACGTCAACGGCCAGAACCTGGGACTGCTGGGCGGAAGCCTTGGCAGCACCGTAAGGCGCGGCGCCGTTCAGGCCGGTGTTGATCGTCGACAGCAGGGTGTCGCCGATGAAGTACTCCTTCTTCACGGAGTCGTACCTGTAGTCGCCGGCGAGCTCCCAGATCATGATGCCGCCGAGGCCCTTGTCGCGCACGTACTTCGCCTTCTCCGCGATCGACTGCTCGGTCTCGGTGGAGAGGAACACCTTCTTGTCGTTGTTCCACAGCCACGGCGACTTCAGCGTCGCGTCGTAGTACGGCGTGTACGTGCCGGTGAGGCGGTCGGTCGGGTCGTTGACCGGGTCGAGGCCGTACTGCGCGGAGTACGAACCGGTGACCTTGGCTTCAAGGTTCTTGGTGTGCCACAACGGGTTCACCCCGGACGGCACCTCCGCGCCACCGGCCGTGACGTCGTGCCAGATGTTGTCGATGCCGGTCGCGCCGTTGCCGCACGGCGTGGTCGAGCCGACCGAGGAACCGGTGCCGGGCGGGCACTTCGACTGGTCCGGCAGGGCCGCGCGTCCCCACAACCCGTTCGTGCCACCGGTGACGCCCTGCCAGCCGCGCGAGTAGAACGGCACGCCGATGTTGATGCGTCCGGCCTGCATTGCGCCGCGGTAGTAGTGGTACGACCAGTCGGTGTTGAGATAGCCCATGCCCTCGTACTGCGGCGCCGTGTACACGCCACCGGCCGCGAGCTCGCCGTCCTTGCCGTCGTCGTAGAGAGCGGCGTTCGGGCCGACGAAGTGGTTCCACGAACCATGCAGGTCGTAGCTCATGACGTTGAGGTAGTCGAGGTACTTGACCACCTGGTACGACTCCTGGCCGCGCAGCAACCAGCCCGACGCGGGCACGGCCGCGGTGAGCAGGTAGTGCTTGCCGTCCGCGGCACCGGCGCGGTCGAGCTTCTCGCGCAGCGTCTTCATGATCGCCTGGTAGCCGGCCCACAGGGTGCCGCGGTTGGCGTTGGAGATCCAGAAGTCGTCCGGGTTGCCGGCGTGGTTGTTCGACGTCGCGTACTCGTAGTCGATGTCAGCGCCGTTGAATCCGTACTGGCGCAGGAAAGCCACGACCGAGTCGGCGAACGTGTCGATCGCCGCCTGCGACTGGCCCAGCTTGTAGAAGCCGCCGGACGCGTTGCGCGTGCCGTCGGCGTTGAAGAAGCCACCGGTCTCCGCCCAGCCGCCGACGGAGATCAGCGTCTTGACGTTCGGGTGCTGCTTCTTGAACTTCGTCAGCTGGTTGAAGTGCCCCTTGTAGGGCAGCGACGGGTCCATCTCGGCACCCGCGACGCCCGGCCACTCCATGCCGATCGACGAGTTGTTGGCGCTGTTCGCACCCACCGAGATCTTGTTCTGCGCGTCGATGTGCGCGAACGCGTAGTTGAGGTGCGTGACCTTCGTCCAGGGGATGTCCTTGGCGAGGTACCCGGGCTGACCGTTCTTGCCGGTGCGCCAGCTGGTGAAGTACCCGATCACGCGCCGGGACTTGTCGGTCCCCATGTTCTCGCGGCCGGCGGTGTCGTAGACGGTGCAGTAGGGCACGTCGACGCCGGCTGTCTTGTAGAGCCCGTCCGGCCGGCAGTCCTCATGGGCTGCGGCGGCCGTGGGGGCGTTCGTCACGGCTATCACTGTCCCGGCTAGCAGGGCTAGCACCGGGACCACTCTGCTGAGCAGTCGCAAGACAAGGACCTCCTGGCTAGGGCGGCGGCCACTGCGCAGACGGTAAAATGGTCCAGACCTTTGCGTCAATAGTCGATCACTGACATTGGTTGTCAGTGATACCGATTTAGCGTTCCCGGCATGAGTGAGAACGATTTCGACTTCTTCCACGGCCGCTGGCACGTCGCCCACCGCAAGATCGCCGACATCCCCGGACGCGGCACCGAGTGGGTCGAGTTCGGGGCGGAGACCGAGTGCCGGCCGATCCTCGGCGGCGCGGCGAACGTGGAGAGCCTCCGTGCCGACGACTGGGAGGGCATGACGCTGCGGCAGTACGACCCCGCACGGGAGGTCTGGCGCATCTGGTGGGCCTCCACCCGCGCTCCCGGCCACCTCGACCCGCCGGTCGAGGGCAGGTTCACCGACGGGCAGGGCGTGTTCTTCGGCGACGACGTGGTGGGCGGGCACGAGGTGAAGGTGCGGTTCGACTGGACCGCCGGCGAGGAGCCCGTCTGGCAGCAGCAGTTCTCCTACGACGGCGGGGAGACGTGGGAGACCAACTGGGTCATGCGGTTCACCCGCGCCTGACCTGCGGGTTCAAAGTTCCTGCAAGCGCGCGGTCGCATGCTGGAGGAACCGCCGAACTGGGGAGGTGTCATGGTGGGGAAGAAGACAGCGGGCGTTCTGGTGCTCGCGGCAGCGGCTCTCGTGCTCGGGATGGGCACGGCATCGGCCGCAGGGGATGACAGTGGTCAGGGCACGCGGGTGACCGGCACGGACGGCACGCGAGTGACGTCGCAGGACTCAGGAACACTGACCTGAGAACCGGGGCGGGCGGCTCTCAGCTGATCTGGGTCAGCGCGAGACCGCCCGCCATCAGCAACGCACACGCCAGCCCGTGCACGACCGGGTTGCGCACCAGCAACGCCACGAACTCCCGCAGGAACGCGCTCGGCACGAAGTACCAGGCCGTCGGCGCGCCGATGACCTGCAGCCGCAGCCCCTGCTTGTGCGACAACACGGCCGTGCGGAACACGTGGTAGTTGTTCGTGACCGCGACGACCCGGCCGATGTGTCCGCGTTCGGCCAGCAACTTCTTGCTGTAGCGGAGGTTCTCCTCCGTGGTGGTCGCCTGGTCCTCGAGCACGATGTCGTCCTCTGGCACCCCGCGTTCGACCAGGTACTGGCGCATCGCGAACGCCTCGGAGACCTCCTCGTCCGCGCCCTGTCCGCCGGACACCACGATGATCGGTGTACGGCCGGCCTCCTGATCGCGCCGGTACAGCCGCAACGCGCGGTCGAGCCGGGACGCGAGCAGCGGCGGCACCCGTGAGCCGATCAGGCCGGCGCCGAGCACCACGATGCCGTCGAACCCGCTGCGGCGGCCGGTGCGGCCGTAGATCACGGAGTAGAGCAGCAGGCTCACGAACAGGAACGCGATGTACGCGGACACCAGGAACAACCCGATGGCGCTGCCGCGGATCCAGTCGTTGGCCTGGCCGATGCCCCAACCGAAGTAGATCATCTCGCCGATCAGCGCGAGCCCGGCCAGCAACGACAGCAGGTTGCCCAGCGAACGGCCCTCGCGGCGGACCATGACCAGGCCGTTCGCCAGCAACGCCAGAGGCAGCAGCAGGAGGCCCAGCACGGCGAGCAGGAACGCGAGCAGCAGCGGCAGGCTGACCACCGGGTTGTCGCGCCCGGCCTCCGCCAGCAACAACAACAGCATCACCAGCGAGATGCCGAGCCAGATCGCGTTGCTCAGCCTGCGCCGGTCGCGCACCATCCCGTACACGAAGATCGATGCGGGGACGATGAACAGCAGGCCGGCGAACACCGGCCAAGCGTAGTACCGATGATCAGTCAGTGCTCTCGGTTTCCGGTGCAACGGGCTTCGGCCGCGGCCTCAGCCGCACCGCGCCCGTCGTGAGGTCGAGCGGACCGGTCTCCTCGAAGTCCTCGCCGGTACCGGAGTCCCCCGCCTCGCTGCGGAGCTTGCGTCCCGGGAACAACTCACCCAACTGCCCCATGACCTCGACCCTACTCTCAGAACAGGGCGACGAGCAGCAGGATCACGGCGATCACGACCAGGATCGGGATCAGCGCCCCGCCAGGCGGCCTGCGGTAGTGGCTGCGGACCGTGGTGGTGCGGAACCAGCTGTACGGGGTGCTGCGGCGGTGCCGGCGTACCCAGGGCATTCTCGACACTCCTTCAGACGATGGGCTCCCTGGATACCCCGATTTTCAGCCGGTCACGCACGCCGGCCAGGCCCTCCGCCGTCACCTGCGGATCCCCGATGTCGTTGCCGTACAACACTTCGTGCCACGGACCGAGCTGATGCCACCGCAACGCGCGCATCCGCAGGTCTTCCGTTGGGCCATATGCCGCAGCGAGCGCGTCCGCGAACTCGGGCGGAGTCGAGTGCAGCGCCCAGGCCAGGTCGAGCGCCGGGTCCCCGAGCTGGAGGTCACCGAAGTCGATCACGCCGGTCAGCACTCCGTCGGTGCCCAGGACGTGCTCGGGGCCGATGTCGCCGTGCACGAGCGTGTCCGCGGGCAGGTTCCGCAGTTCGGCCAGCAACGCCGCGCCTTCCGGTACGTGCGGCAGGACTTCGGCGCGGAACCGCTCGATCGGCAGTGGCGTCCGGCGGACACCGCGCAACGCTGCCTCTTCCGCCGCAACCGCGTGCAGCGCCAGCAGGAACTCGCCCAGCTGACGGCCCTGGACCGCGTTCGGGGACGCCAGTTCCTCGCCGCGCACCAGTTCGTGCCGGACGACCAGCGGGTCCGCGGAGACGATGACGGGCACCGGGACCGGCAGGGGCAGCAACGGCGCGAGCCACGGCATCACCACGGTCTCGCGCACCAGTTGCGGGCCGATCTCCGGACGGCGCGGCCGCCGGTCCACCCACCGGCCGTCGATCAGATCGGCCCTGCTGTCCCAGCCTTCGCCCAGGTAGGTCACGCGTCCAGTGTGGCCAATCGGGCCGACAGGGCTGAACCGACTTTCGCGTGCAGAATTCTGGGATGACCGCCACCGTGTCCTCGAAGCTGCTGTCGCTGCTCGGCACGTTCGACGCCCGTCACCGCCGGCAGACGCTCAGCGGCATCGCCCGGCGCAGCGGCCTGCCGATCAGCACGACGCACCGCCTGCTGGCCGAGCTGGAGGCGTGGGGCGCGGTGCGGCGCCTGGAGTCCGGCGAGTACGTGATCGGCCGCCGGATCTGGCGGCTCGGGCTGCTGGCGGCCGGCGAGGTCGACCTCAGCCGGGTCGCGGAGCCGTTCCTGCACGACCTCCACGCGGCGACCAGGGCGGTGGTGCACCTGGCCGTGCGCGAAGGGACCGAGGTGCTGTACCTCGACCGGGTGTCGGGCCACGCGTCCGTGCCGATCGTCAGCTCGACGGGCAGCAGGTTGCCGTTGCACTCGACCGGCGTGGGCAAGGTGTTGCTCGCTTTCGCGCCCCCTGAGGTGCAGGAAGAGGTGCTGGAGCACCACCTGACGCGGCTGACGGCGTACACGGTGACCGAGCCGGGACGCATGCGCGCACAGCTGCACCGGATCCGGCGCGACGGTTACGCGCAGACGTTCGAGGAGATGACGCTCGGGGCGTGCAGCGTGGCGGTGCCGGTCGAGGTGGACGGGCACGTCGTGGCGGCGCTCGGGATCGTGGTGCCGGACCTGCGCAACGTCCGGGCCCGGCTGGTGGCGGCGTTGCAGGTCGCGGCGAAGGGCATCGGGCGGACACTGCATCCGGGTTTCCACCCACCGGAAGAAGGTATTGGATGACGTACCTCACAAGCGGTTGAATCTTCAACCGTGGCAAGCGAAAAGCGTGAGCTCATCATCGGCGGCGAAAGCGTTCCCGCGTTGGACGGCCGCACCACTGACGACCTCAACCCCTACACGGGTGAGGTGTACGCCGTCGTCGCAGCGGCCGGGACCGCCGACGTCGCGCGTGCCGTCGACGCCGCGGAGGAGGCGTTCGCGGAGTGGTCCGCGACGCCGCCGTCCGCCCGGCGGCGAATTCTGCTGAAAGCCGCCGACATCCTGGAATCCCGCACGCCGGAGGCCATCGCGCTGATGGCCCAGGAGGTCGGTGGCGTCGCCGGGTGGGCCGGTTTCAACGTGATGCTGGCGGCCGGCATGCTGCGCGAGGCAGCCGCGGCGGTCACCCAGCCCGTCGGCGAGGTGCTGACGACGGAGAAGCCGGGGCAGCTGTCGCTCGCGGTGCGGGAACCGCTCGGCGTGGTCGCGGCGTTCTCGCCGTGGAACGCGCCGATCATCCTGAGCACGCGCGCCGTCGCCGCGCCGCTCGCCGCCGGCAACACCGTGGTGATGAAGCCCAGCGAGGACGCGCCGATCGCGGCCGGGCTGTTCATCGCCGACGTGCTGCACGAGGCCGGGTTGCCGGCGGGCGTGCTCAACGTCGTGACGAACGCACCGTCCGACGCCGCCGAGATCGCGGAGGCGCTGATCGCCGACCCGCGGGTGCGGGCGGTGAACTTCACCGGGTCGACCGGGGTCGGGCGGATCGTCGGAACCCTTGCCGCGCAACACCTCAAGCCCGCGGTGCTGGAGCTCGGTGGCAAGAACTCGTTGCTGGTGCTCGACGACGCGGACCTCGACCACGCGGTCGAGGCGGCGACGTTCAGCGCCTTCTTCAACGCCGGCCAGATCTGCATGTCGGCCGACCGGATCCTGGTGCACCACTCGGTGGCTGAGGAGTTCACCACGAAGTTCGCCGCCAAGGTCGCCTCGCTCCCCCACGGCGACCCGGCCGACCCCGGCACGGTGATCGGCCCCGTCATCACGCCGCGCTCCGCCGACCGCGTGGCCGCGCTGGTCGCCGAGGCGGTCGACGCCGGCGCTCGCTTGCGGACCGGCGGTGACGGCGTCCCGTTCGTGCTGGACGGTGTGACCCCGCAGATGCGCATCTTCACCGAGGAGATCTTCGGCCCGGCCGTCGTCGTGACCACCGTCGCGGACGACGACGAGGCCGTCGCCATCGCCAACAACACCGAGCACGGCCTGACCGCAGGCATCCTCACCGAGGACTCTCGGCGTGGCCTCGCCCTGGCTCGGCGGATCCGCACAGGCATCGTGCACGTCGGCAACCAGACCGTGGACGACGCGCCGCAGGTGCCGTTCGGCGGGGTCAAGGCCAGCGGGTACGGCAGGTTCGGCGGCCGGTGGGGCATCGAGTCCTTCTCCAGCACCCGGTGGGTCACCATCGCCGGCGGCCACGGCCACTTCCCCATCTGACGAGGGGACCCGTTCAGCTCGTCAGTCCCGCTTCGTGCGCCACGATCGCCGCCTGCACTCGGTTCTCCGCCCCGAGCCGGGTCAGGATGGCGCTCACGTGCCCCTTCACCGTGCCCTCGACCAGCTCCAGCCGCCGCGCGATCTGCGCGTTCGACAGCCCCTCCCCGAGCAACGCCAGCACGTCCCGTTCCCGCGCGGTCAGCGACTCCACGCGGGACCGGGCCTCGCTGACCCGACCGCCGCGGAACCGGGTGATCATCCGGGCGGCCACCTTGGGCGCCAGGTAGGCGCCACCGGACGCCAGCGCGTGCACGCCCGCGATCAGCTCGCGCGGATCGCCCGACTTCAGCAGGAAGCCGCGCGCGCCGCCGTCCAGGGCCTGTTCGAGGTAGCCGTCGTCGTTGAACGTCGTCAGCATCGCCACGCCGAACCCCAGGCGCGCCAGCTCACGTGCCGCTGCCAGCCCGTCGGTCCTCGGCATCCGAACATCGAGCAGCACCACGTCGGGACGGTGCTTCAAAGCCAGGTCGATGGCCTCACGGCCGTCCGCCGCCTCGCCCACCACCTCGATCATCGGGTCCGAACCGAGGATGGCGCGCACGCCCGCACGCACCATCGCCTCGTCGTCGGCGAGCAGAACGCGAATCACGAATCCCCCGCGTGCGGAAGCGTTGCCACCAGCTCAAATCTGCCGTCGTCCCGGCTGGTCCGGAGCGTACCTCCCGCGAGCCGCACCCGTTCGCGCAACGCGATCAAGCCCAACCGGCTGCCCGCACCGCGGCGCAGGCCGAGGTCGTTGCTCGCCTCCACGACCGTGGTGGCATCGGCCGTGGTCACGCGAAGCACCACCACGGACTTCGGTGCGTGCTTGGCGGCGTTCGTCAACGCCTCCTGCACCACTCGATGCACCGCGGACTCCACTGTGGACGGGAACCCTCCCTCCACAGTGAACTCGACCTGCAATCCGGAAGCCACCGCGCGGTCGACCAGATCCCGTAGCTCCACGACCGCGGGCGGATCGCCGTCACGCAGCAGGAACACCAGGTCTGCCAACCGTTCCGTGGCAGCGGAGGCGGCCACCCGGAGCTGAGCGGCCGCTGCCTGGTGCTCCGCGGGCAGGTTCATCTCCATGGCACCCGCCTGCAACGCGATCAGGCTCAGCTCGTGGCCCAGCGTGTCGTGCACCTCGTGCGCGATCCGCGTGCGTTCGCGCAGGTGAGCGGCCTCCACGCCGGCTGCGGCCAGTGCGGCCTGCTGGTGGCCCACACGCCCGAGGAACCACGGCAGTGCGACCGCGAGCCCCACCAGGAAGAGGCCCATGAGCCCGCCGAGAACACCGGCCGCGAACACCGAAGCGGGCCACCAGGACGCGGTCCGACGTCCGAGCAGGAACGAGATCACGAACAGCGGGACCCACACCACGACCGTCCACGGCGGAACGTTCGCCTGCATGAAGAACGACACGGCAACCGCTGCGGCGACGCACGCCGCGAGAGCCACGATCTTCATCGACGCCACCTCACGACCGCCACGCTGACGTTCAGCACACTGGACACGCCCAACCACACCACAAGCGGCAGCGAATAGTGCATCAGTTGGTAGAACGTCATGTCCCTCCCGCCGCCGTACAACGCCCCCAGCAACGTCGGCGCCGCGACCAGCACACCCAGCGGCACGAACCTGAGCGTCTGCCACGCCTTGTGAAAACGTCGCGGCCGCCGCAAAGCACGAACACCGAGCGCCACGGACAACAGGGTCAACGCGGCCAGCACGAGATCGATGATCAGCCGGTACGAGCCGACCTCCGGCGGCGTCCTGCCGTCCAGGACGTCCGCGATCCCGTTCTCCAACGCGTAGGTGCCCTCGTTGCCGAGCGAGATCCCGCTGTTGGACATCACCGCGATCCCGTGGCCGGACGACGTCAGCAGCTGGCCGGCCGTGCCGGTGAACCAGATCCCGCCGTGCCTCAGCTGGCCCTTCGAGTCGGCCTTCCAGCCCATGCCGTCCTGCGGCGCCAGCTTCGGTTGCGCCGCCAGCCACTTCGCCATGTCCGCGGCCGTGCTGATGATCCCGTCCGACCCGGTCAGGAACCGGTGCGGCTCGGTCAGCGAGACCGAGAAGCCGTAGGCGTACCCGTAACCGCGCCGGAAGTCCGGCGGCAGATCGCGTGGCGCCACGTCGATCGCCACGGTGTCGCGCATGCCGAGTGGCTCGAACACGTGCTTCTTCAAATACGCGTTGAAGTCCTCACCGGACGCCAGCTCCACCAGCCGCGCGGCCAGGTGGTAGTTCGTGTTGGTGTACCGGAACTGGCCGTCGGGGACCGCCTCGCGCAAAACCTCCCGAGCCCGTTCGGCAGCCTCCGCAGCGGTGTTCGGTTGCGGCAGGCTCTTCTCCGGCAACGTCCGATCGCTGATGCCGGACGTGTGGTTCAACAGCTGACGTGGCGTGACACGAGAGTCGAAAACAGGTGCGTCCAGGTCGAGCTTGCCGGCGTCGGCGAGCTGACGGACGGCGAGCGCGGTGAACGACTTGCTGACCGACGCGATCGCCATCTTCGAGTTCTCGGTGATCGGCGCGCCCGTCGAGTCGTGGCCGTAGCCCTGGACCGCGATCACCTGGTCCCCCTTGGTGATCGCGACCGCGACGCCAGGATGCGAGGACTCGCCCATAAACGTGGAAACGAACAGCGTGAGCGCTGCACCCCAGATGTTCATGGGACAGAAGGTATGGAGCGCGAGCAGAACAAACCCGACCCGAAAGACAGAGCGGACCCCCGACGAAAGTCAGGGGTCCGCTCCACCACACCTCAGTGACTGGCGGCCATCTCCGCGGCCAGCCGGTCGTCACCGCTCTGCTCCTTGAGCGGCTTCTCCTTGATGAACAGCACCGCCAGCAGCGCCAGCACCGCGAACGGCGCGCCCACCAGGAAGATCTCGGCGGTGGCGGTGGCGTAGATGTCGGCGATCACGGCCTTGACCTCGGGCGGCAGCACCGCGAGGTCCGGCACCTGCGCACCGTCGGAACCACCCATCGGGCCGAACTTCTCGGCCGCGAGCGACGACACCTTGCCGGCCAGCACTGCACCCAGGGCCGAGACACCGATCGCACCGCCCAGCGAGCGGAAGAACGTCAGCGTCGACGTCGTGGCACCCAAATCTTTGGCCGGCACGTCGTTCTGCGCCGCCAGCACCAGGTTCTGCATCAGCAGACCCACGCCGACGCCGAGCACGAACATGTGCACGGACACCATGAACACCGTGGTCTGTGCCGTGATCGTGGACAGCAGCAGCATGCCGCCGACCATGATCACGCCACCGGACACCAGGAAGGCCTTCCACCTGCCGTACTTCGTGATCAGCTGACCCGCCACGGTCGACGAGATCAGCAGGCCGAAGATCAGCGGCAGCCCCAGCAGACCGGCCTGCGTCGGCGTCTTGCCGAGCGAGAGCTGGAAGTACTGCGAGAGGAACACCGTGCCGCCGAACATCGCGACACCCACCAGGGCGCTGGCGATGGTCGTCAGCGCCACCGTGCGGTTGCGGAAGATCGACAGCGGCACGATCGGGTCGTGCGCGGTGGCCTCGACGCGCACCGCCGCCACCAGCAGCAGCACGCCCAGCGTCACCAGGCCCGCGGTCCAGCCCGACGCCCACTCGAACTTCTGCCCGGCCAGCGAGGACCAGATCAGCAGCGTCGAGACACCGGACACGATCAGGAACGCGCCCAGGTAGTCGATCTTCGTCTCCTCCTTGCGCACGACCGGCAGGTGCAGGGTGCGCTGGAGCAGCCAGATCGCGGCGAGGCTGAACGGCACGCCGATGAAGAAGCACCAGCGCCAGCCGAGCCACGAGGTGTCGACGAGCAGGCCGCCGATCAGCGGGCCCGCCACCGTGCCGACGCCGAACACGGCGCCGAACAGGCCGGAGTACTTGCCGAGCTCGCGCGGCGGGATCATCGCGGCCATCACGATCGTCGCGAGCGCCGTGACGCCACCGGCGCCCAGGCCCTGCACGACGCGGCTGACGATCAGCATCTCGATGTTCTGCGAGAAGCCCGCGATCAGCGAGCCGACCACGAACAGGCCGAGCGAGGCCTGGATCAGCAGCTTGCGGCTGTAGAGGTCGGCGAGCTTGCCCCACAACGGCACGGTCGCCGTCATCGCGAGCAGCTCAACCGTGACGATCCAGGCGAAGATCGACTGCGAGCCCTTCAGCTCGGCGACGATCCGCGGCAGCGCGTTCGAGACGACGGTGCCGGCGAGGATCGCGACGAACATGCCGAGCATCAGGCCCGACATGGCCTGGACGACGTCTCTCTTGCTGTGGACTGGTGTTGGAGCATCGGTTTCGGTGCTCATGATCCCCCTTCGTGGTGACGCGGCGCGTGAGCCAGCCCGGAGCCGAACAGGTCGAACGCTTCGCCGACCAGGTCGCCGAGCGCCACGGTGTCGTCGAGCGCCCACCGGGTGACCGCACAGCGGAACGAGGCCGTCCCCGCGGCGACCATCAGCCGCGGGTACAGGTGGCTCTCCGGCAGTCCGGCGCGCTCCGCCACCGCGGTCACGAGCAGCTGCTCGGCCTCCGCGTTCGTGGCGAACGCGCGGACCAGCAGGTCCGGGCGCTGCATCAGGACGTCCTTGCGCAGCAACCACAGGTCGCGAGCGTTGTTCAGCTCCTCGTCGATCTCCGCGAGCACGGCCGAGCGGAACGCCTCGAACGGGCTGACCCCGGCGGGCCCGGCGAGGATGCGCGCGGCCATGCGCGGACCCACCTCCGGGTCCGCGCCGATCAGCGCCTCGTCCTTGCTCGCGAAGTAGTTGAAGAACGTCCGCACCGACACGTCGGCCTCGGCGGCGATCTCCTCCACGGTGACGTGGTCGTAGCCCTTCTCAGCGGCAAGACGCAGCGTCGCCCGCTCGAGCGCGGCACGCGTGCGGCGCTTCTTGCGGTCGCGCAGGCTCTCCCCCGGCTGGTTCACGTCTCACACGATACAGGAGAGTTTTGCAGTCACTGCAACTTTGCAGTGTGTGAAGTACGTCGCCTACGACCAGGGGGTTTTGGGCTTGTCCTGGAGTTCACCGTCGATGAAGAGGTCGACTCGCTCGCTGTAGAAGCACGCGAGCCCGGCGACCTTCTGGCTCTCCGGCAGCGGCGTGCGGTAGATCCACACGATGTCCTCGTGAAGCTTCCCGTTCACCTCGACCGACCAGTAGTCGGCGGTCCCCTTGTACGGGCACTGCGTCCGGGTGTCCGACGGCCTGAGCAGATCGAACCGGACGTCGCTCAACGGCAGGTAGTAGCGCGGCGGAAGGCTCGTCTCGAACAGGATGCGCGGCTGCGACGACGCCGCGAGCGTCACGCCGTCGAGCGCGACCCGCACGTGCCGCGAGCTGTTCAGGACGTCGACCCGCTTGTACGGGTCGCGCGGGTGGACGTAGATCGGTTCGTCCTCCTCCAGCCACTCGTCCATCGCGGCGAACTCGAACCGGACGACGTCGCGCAGCTCCTCGATCGGCGAGTCCGCGTAGATCATCGCCGCGCCCTCGGCCGTGCCGCCCGCCGTGACGACGTCGTGGACCCGGCCCTCACCCCTGCTCGGCGAGTGCTTGGTCTCCCCCGTCGGCTTCAGCTCGGCGCGGACGGAGGAAAGCGGCAGGTAGTAGGCGGGGTAGTGCGGGATCTCCCAGACCAGTCGTGGCGTGGTCGTGTCCGCGACCAGCTCGCCACCGAAGTACGCACGGACTCGCTTCGCCGAGCGCTCTACGCGTACCCGGCCACGCTGTTCGTTGCCCATGTCACAGCACAACGCGCCACGCGATCAGGCATTCCCGTCGAACAGGCTGGTCACCGAGCCGTCCTCGAAGACCTCCTGGATCGCCCGCGCGAGCAGCGGGGCGATGCTGAGCACCGTGAGGCCCTGGAAGCGCTTCTCGTGCGGGATCGGCAGGGTGTCGGTGAGGATCACCTCGCGCGCCTTGCTGGCGATGAGCCGGTCGTACGCCTCACCGGACAGCACGCCGTGCGTGGCCACCAGGACGACGTCCTTCGCGCCCTGCTCCAGCAGCTGCCGCGCCGCGCCCGTGCTCGTCAGCGCCGTGTCGATCATGTCGTCGACCACGACGCAGGTGCGGCCCTCGACGTCACCGACGACGCGGTTGGCCATGACCTCGTTGGGGCGCAACGGATCGCGGGTCTTGTGGATGAACGCGATCGGGCACCCGCCGAGCAGGTCGGCCCACTTCTCGGCGAGCCTGGTGCGACCCGCGTCCGGCGAGACGATCGTGAGGTCCTCGCTCTGGTACCGCGCCCGGACGTGGTCGGTGAGCAGCCACATCGCGTGCAGGTGGTCGACCGGGCCGTCGAAGAAGCCCTGGGCCTGCGCCGTGTGCAGGTCGACCGTCACGATCCGGTCCGCGCCGGCCGTGGAGAACATGTTCGCGACGAGCCGTGCCGAAATCGGTTCACGTCCAGCGTACTTGCGGTCCTGACGCGCGTACGGATACGACGGCACGACCGCGGTGATGCGCTTGGCCGAGGCTCGCTTGAGGGCGTCGACCATGAGCAGCTGCTCCATCAGCCAGTCGTTGATGGGCGCGCTGTGGCTCTGCATGACGAACGCGTCGGCGCCGCGCACGGACTCCTCGAACCGCACGAAGATCTCGCCGTTCGCGAAGTCGTAGGCGGCCTGCGGGGTGATGCCGACGCCGAGGTGCTTGGCGACGGCCTCCGCGAGCTCCGGGTGCGCCCTGCCGCTGAGCAGGATGAGCTGCCGTTTGGCGATGCCGGGTTTGCCGCTGACCACAGTCACGCTCCACGTTCGTCCGGCTGTCAGCCCGATGGTTCAGCATGGCCGCGAGATCACGCAAACGGTACGTCCGGCCGGTGAGATTCCACGTTGCTGGGCAAATTTGAGTACCCCCATCGGGCACACCCACACGTAGGTCCTCGGCAGGCGCGGACTCCCACCCTCGGTATAGATCGGCTGATTCGGATTCACCCCATGGGGTACGTCGAGTGTGATTTCTTGATCAGCGTGCTTGTGGGGTCAACGGTCATGCCTACCCTCCTCGCATGCCTGCAGATCAGGACGGCCCCGGACCGACACCGCCGGCACCACCACCGAACCCGATCGTGATGAGCACTCCCATCCACGACCAGATCGCCGACCGGCTGGGAGTTCGGCAGAAACACCGACGGCCGGATTGACCGCCTTTCGGAGGTTCTCAGCGCTGTCGCCAGCCGGTAGGAATGGCCCCCTCTGCGGACAAGAGGGGAGCTTGTCGATGCGTTTCACCGTGCTCGCCGCGGCAGCCGCGCTCGTCATCACCGGTGCACCCGTCGCACTGGCCGACAGCGGCGTCCCGAAGATCGACTGGCAGGCGTGCGGACCGGAACACCCCGGTTTCGAGTGCGCCTCGGTGAAGGTGCCGCTGGACTACGACAACCCGCGCGGCGCCACCACCTCCGTGGCCCTGGCGCGCAAGCCGGCCACCGACAAGGCCCGGCGGATCGGGTCGCTGTTCCTCAACCCCGGCGGACCGGGCGGATCCGGCGTGGACTTCGCTCTGGGTGCGGGCAACACGCTCTCGGCCAACCTGCAGGGCCGGTTCGACATCGTCGGCTTCGACCCGCGGGGCATCGGCCGGTCGGATCCGTTGCACTGCTTCGCCAGCGAGGCCGATCTGGCGAAGTTCTTCGAGGGTCTGCCCGGCTTCCCGTACCAGGCGGCGCAGGAGCGGCCGTTCTTCGACCGGTACCGCTCGCTCGGCCCGGAGTGCCGCGACGACCAGACCATCGCGCGCCACATGAGCACCGCCGACGTCGCACGGGACATGGACCTGCTGCGCCGCGCCGTCGGTGACCGCAAGATCTCGTACCTGGGCTTCTCGTACGGCTCGTTCCTCGGCGCCACCTACGCGAACATGTTCCCCCGCAACATCCGCGCGCTGGTGGTCGACGGTGTGCTGAACCCGGAACTGTGGTCGAGCGGCCGGCAGATCGAGTCCGACCGGATCGCGACGAAGGAGGAGTTCCGCGAGTTCCTCCGCAACTGCGACGAGGCGGCGTGCGTGTTCGGCCCGCAGTCGGAGAAGCGCTGGAACGCGCTGCTGGCCTCGGTGCGCGCCAAGCCGATCCAGCTCGGTGACCAGGTCTACACCTACGACGCGGTGATCAGTGCCGCGCTCGGCGCGATGTACAATCCGCGTTCCTGGCCTTCCGCCGCCGCGCTGTTCGACCAGCTGTCCGACGCGTCGGCCTCGGTTTCCGTTGCGGCGGAACCGGATTATCCCAACGGGTTCGACGCCTACAACGGCAACGTGTGCGCGGACATCGAGTTCCCGCGCGCCTTCGAGGCGTACCGCGCGATCGGCCGTTACGCCGCAGCGGGTTCGGAGTTCGGTCCCGCCTGGTGGTGGGGCAACGCGGCCTGCGCGGACTGGCCCGTCAACCACGACCGCTACACCGGTCCGTGGCGCACCCGCACCAGCGCGCCGGTTCTGGTGGTGGGCAACCACTTCGACGGCGTGACGGACTTCCGCGGCGCCCAGGCGGTGAACCGGCAGCTCGCCGGGAGTCGACTGCTCGCCTACGCGGGGTGGGGGCACACGGCGTACGGGTTGAGCAAGTGCGCCACCGACCACACCAACGCGTACCTGCTCAACGGGACGTTGCCGGCCGTCGGGACGGTGTGCCCGGCGAACCCGAACCCGTTCCTCCCGGCGCTGGCTTCGGCGCCGGAGCCGCTCTTCCAGCCGACCCGGCGCTAGCGCACGCGGGGAGCTTTCGTACTCGCTGACCGCACGCAAGGTCCCCGCGTGCGGTCAGCGGCGGAGCTCGTGGGCCAGCTCGACGGCCGCGCGGGCCGGATCGTGGTCGAACCGGCTGCCGAACGCGTCGTGCACCCGCCACCCCGCGTGGGTGAGCGCACGCCAGCGAGCGAGATGCGCCTGTGCCCCTTCCGGGTGCGGGCGCGTCTCCACCGCCACCGCGCCGTCCTTCTCCCCCACCACGAGGTCGACCCGCCACTGCCCCACCGGGTAGCCCGTCCGCACGGTCAGACCTGCACGCACGAGCTCGTCGGCCAAGCGGGCCGTCCACTCGTCCGACGGCTCGACCCCGGCGGTCTCGGTGGGTGGCACGTCCGCGTGCCGCAGGTACTCGCCGACCAGCCCGGGCGGCTCCGGAGCGGACGTGATCACGTGCACGAGCCGGCGGGCTCGCGTGGTCAGCACCGCGAGCAGGTTGCGGTCGTTCACGAACCGCCACCCGCCGGGCTTCGCGTCGGCGGCGAGGCTGATCACCACCTCGTCGAACTCGCTGCCCTGCACCCCGTGCACGGTGCCGACGCGCACGCCACCCGTGGTGATCTCGTCCAGCGTCAGCTCGGTCAGCAGCGCTTCCTCCAGCGCGTCGGCCTGCGCGCGGAACGGCGTCACCACGCCGATCGAGCGCACGCCCGCCGCGACCCGTTTGCGCACGTGGGCGAGCACGGCGTCGATCTCGGTCTGGTTGACGCCCTTCGCGGTGCGCTCGCCGGGCACCCGCTCGGTGTCGATGCAGTCGACGTCCGCGATCGACGGGTGCGTGGTCAGCAGCGCGATCTTGCCCTCGTAGAACTTCGCGGCGGCGAACCCGATCAGGTGCGGCGCGCAGCGGTGGTGCTCGTCGAGCCAGTGCACGCCCGCGGTCGCGGCGGCCGCGTCGAACAGGCTCACCTTCGGCACGTCCAGCCGGTCGCGCAGGTCCTGCGTGCCCTCGGCGTCGACGGCCGCCTGCACGGCCTCGTCGCTCACGAACGACACGTGCCGCAGCTGCCGCGGGTCGCCGCCGATCACCGCGGACCGCCCGCGCAGCAACGCCGGTGCGGCGAGCGGCTGGTCGACGTGGCTCGCCTCGTCGATGATCACCAGGTCGAACATGCCGGGCACCGCCGGCAGGATGTCCTCCACATCGGACAACGTGCCGACCCACAACGGCAGTGCCTCCACCAGGTCCGCGCTGTCGATCTCGGCCAGGCCACGCCTGCGCGCCGCACGCCCCGACCGCAGCGCCTTCGCCAGCGCCGCCACCGCCCTGCGCTCCGGCGAACCCCGCCGGCTGACCGCGAACTCCTTGAGCCACGCGGCGATGGCTGCCCGGCTCGTCTGGTCCTGGGCCACCAGCAACGGCCGCAGCTCGCGGAACGTCGACCCGCCGCTCGCCCCGATCCGCACCGCGGCCGCGGTCTGCTCCGCGGCGGCGATCGCGGCGGCCAGGTCCTCCACCGACGACTCCCCCGCGCCGGTCAGCCGGCGTGCCTTCTTCAGGGCCCAGCTCGTCCGCAGTCCACTCAGGAACCCGGTGCGCGGCCGCAGCAGTCCGTGCAGCTCAGCGAAATCAACACCGGACTCGAAGGCACGAGGAGCGAGCGAACGGTGCGCGGGCATCAACGCCTGATGCCGCCGTGCCTCTGCGGCCAGCCGCTCGTCGTCCAAAGTGGACGCGACCGTGCGTTCGATCCGGCCGACCGCCGCGACCGCTGTACGCCGCTCCTGGTCGAGCGCCTCGAGTTGCTCGGGGTAACTTCTGGCGGACAGACCGTCGCTCAGCTCGCGCGCCATCTCCTGCCGCAACTCGGAATCGCCGAACAACGCCGGCACCGGCCCGCCTGCCCGGCGCAACGCCGCACCGAGCACGTCGGCGGCGTTGCGCGTGCGGCTGGCGAGCAGCACGGACTTGCCCGCCGCCACGGCATCCAGCGCCAACGCGGCGAGCGTGTGCGTCTTGCCCGATCCGGGAGGCCCGCCGACCACGGTGATCCGGGCGCGGTGGGCCTGCTCGACCGCACGCGCCTGGCTGTGGCTGAGCGGCAACGGCGAGGTGATCGGCTCCACCCGGCCGTCGGCGCTGTGCCCCGACCCGTAGAGCGCGGCCAGCGCGGTGTCCTCGAGCCCGGTCGCAGTCGACCACTGGAACAACGCCGAACCCTGTTCGGTGGTCACCACGGGCTCGCCGGCGTGCAGCCCGGCCCCCATCGCGACCACCAGCTCCCGCCCGTGGAGCAACGAGTTCGGGTCGTCACCGCGCACGATCGGCACGTTCTCGAACCCCGCCAGCCGCAACGTCTCGGTGATCCACCGCTCGGTCGGCGCGAGCATCGCCTCCCGCTCCGCCGTCTGCGACCAGTCGTCGATCAACGGGAACACGGCGACGTCACCGGCCACGTGGAACGCGTAGGTCGACCCCAGCCCGTGATGCACCCGCACCGGCCGTGAGATCAACGGCAGGCAAACCCGCCGCCGCTGGCCACCGATCTCCGCGGGCCCGACCAGGAACGCCCAGCCCAGCCGCAGCAGCCGGTCCTCCTGGTGCAGCGCGTCGAACGCGGCCAGGTGCTGCAGCTGCTCACGGGCCTGCTTCGGCACGGTCCAGGTGATCGGCGTCCACTCCTGCCCGTTCTGGGTGGCCGTGATCGCCCGCCACGACGGCTCGTGGTCGCCGAACCACAGCAGCCCCGCCGCCTTGGAGAGGTCGAGCTGGACCTTCTGCGGCTGCTCGGCGGCGCTCAACCGGGCCAGGGTGCGCAGGACAGCGGGCACGTTCACACCGCACATGGTGCCATTCGGAGCGGTAGCTTCCCCCGTTGTGGAAGATCTTCCCGTCGGCCTGGCCGACCACGAGCTGGCGGCGGGCCTGGCCCGGTTCGGCATCACCGATGTACCGACGTACGTGCCCGTCGGGTTCGGCGACTACCACTGGAAGGTCTCGGACCGGTGGTTCACCTCAGTCGCCGATCTCGCGCACAAGCCGCTCAACGGACTGAAAGACGCCATGAACACTGCGGCAGCGTTGAAGCTCCCGTTCGTCGTGGCACCGTTGCCCGCAGAGAACGGCGACACGGTCGTCCTGCTCAACGAGCGCCACGCACTGAGCGTCTTTCCCTTCCTCGAAGGAGCTTCCGGCAGCTTCGGCGACCAGCCGACTCCGGCCGAACGCGACGAGGTGCTCACACTTCTCGCCGCGCTGCACGCGTGCGAGCCACCGCCGGGCATCCCGGTGGCCACCATCGACCCACCAGACCGGCCCGCCCTCGAAGCACTGCTCGACAACCCCGGCGACTGGTTCTCCGCACCCGCCAGGGAGGTCTTCGTTGCCAAGACCGACCTCATCCGCGACCTGCTGGCCGAGTTCGACCGGCTGAAGAGGCAGACGTCCACAAAGCTCGTTGTGACGCACGGCGAACCGCACCCCGGCAACCTGATCCGCACCACCGACGGCCTCAAGCTGGTCGACTGGGACACCGTCGCCCTGGCCGCACCGGAACGCGACCTGAGCCTCCTCGACGACCACACGGCGTACACGAACCTGACCGGCTACGAACCGAGCGAAGCCGGCCTGGCCCTCTACAAACTCCGTTGGAGCCTCTACGACATCGCCGACTACGCGGTGAAGCTCCGCGCCCCGCACGAACAAACCAGGGACGCGGAGCTCACCTTGCACTACTTCAAGGGAACGCTCGACAGCTACTAGAGCGTCAGGCTCCACGTGTCGATCGTGCCAACGTCAGCGGTGGCCGCGTCCCGGACCCGGAGCACCCAGGTCCCGTTGCGCGTCTCCGACGACAGGTTGACCGTGAAGGTCTGGTCGATGTTGTCCGCGCTGCCACCGGAGCGGTTGCTCAGCGAGTACGCCGAACCGTCCGGCGCGACCAGGTCGACGACGAGGTCACCGCGGTAGGTGTGCTTGATGTGCACCTCGACCTTGCTGGACGCCGAAGCGTTACCCGCGCAGCCGGACACGACGATCGACGACGACACCGTTGAGTTGTCCGGGATCGCGACGTCGGTGCCGTTGGTCTGCGTGCCGCACGAGTCAGAGCCGACCGTCCACGTGAACGAGGCGCTGCCCGAGCCACCGGCGGAAGCAGCAGCCGTGGCGGTCACGTTGTACGTGCCCGCAACGGAAGCCGTACCGGAGATGAGACCAGAAGAGCTGATCGACAGACCGGTCGGCAGGCCCGTGGCGGACCACGTGTACGGCGCGGTGCCACCGGAAGCGGACAGCTGCAGGCTGACCGAGCCGTTCAGCGCCGTCGTCTGGGCGCCGGGGTTGGTCACGGAGACGCCGGGCACGCCGCCGGAGTTGGTGCGCAGCAACAGGTTCGCCGAGTTGGCACCGGGGTTGGTGACCTTGTTCGGCGTGGCACCCGCCAGGATCGCCGCGTGCACCTCAGCAGGAGTCTTGGCCGGGTTGTCCGCCAGGTACAGCGCGGCCGCGCCGGCGACGTGCGGCGAGGCCATCGACGTGCCGCTCATCGTCGCGGTGCCGGTGTTGTTGCTGTAGGACGCGGAAACGATGTCCTGGCCGGGCGCGAACAGGTCGCTGCACGTGCCGTAGGAGGAGAACGACGCGCGGGCGTCGGTGCGGGCGGACGCCATGACGTTGATCGTTTCCCGGACGCGCTGCGGCGAGTACTGGCACGAGTCGTCGTTGAAGTTGCCCGCCGCCACGACGTACGAGACGCCGGCCCGGATCGACGCGCCCACGGCGTCGTCGAGCACGCGGCTCGGCTCGTTCCTGGTACCGGTGTAGAGGCTCATGTTCGCGACCGCCGGCAGGACGGCGTTCGCGGTCACCCAGTCGACGCCCGCCGCCTCGGTGGCGACGGAGCCGCCGCCGGAGCAGTTGAGCACGCGCACGGCCTTCAGCTTGACGTTCTTCGCCACGCCGTAGGTCGCGCCGCCGACCGTGCCGGCCACGTGCGTGCCGTGGCCCTGGCAGTCCTTGCCGTTGCGGCCGTCGGTGAACGCGTCGAACCCGAACGTCGCGCGACCGCCGAAGTCGGCGTGGTCGTAGTTGATGCCCGTGTCGATGACGTACGCGGTGACGTTGGAGGCATCAGTGCTGTAGCTGTACTTGCTGTTCAACGGCAGATCGGCCTGGTCGACCCGGTCCAGCCCCCACGACGGCGGGTTGAGCTGGTCGGTCAGCACCTGCACGGTCCGGTCCTGCTCCACGTAGAGCACGGCCGGGTCGGCGGCGAGGCGCTTGGCCTGCTGCTTCGACAGGGTGGCGGAGAAGCCCTTGAACGCGGCGCGGTAGGTGAAGCCGATCTTGCCGCCGTACCTGCCCGCCAGGTCACCGGCTCTGCCGCCGACCTCCGAGCGGGTCATGGTGTCCTTCAACACCACGATGTAGCTGTCCTGGACGGCGTTCGGCGCGCTTTCCGCGACGATCGGTCCCTCCGGCTGCGCGGCCGCAGCCTGTGGGAGCGCGAACACCGTGCCGACGGCGGCAATCGCCGCCACACCGAGCGTGCGCAGGGTGCGTTGTCTCATCACTGCTCCTTGATCGCAGGGAACCGCGTGCGGAACGCGGGCCGGCCCTCGACGGCCCATGCAGATGCGTCCACACGCGGTTGCGAAACAGCGTTAGTCCGTTATCGGACGTGATGAGTCTTTAGTTGCAACAACGGTCAGTACAAGCGACTTTCGAAGGGTTGTCAGCCGGCGAGCGCGAAAAGATCCTCCGGCCGGCCGGACTGCTTCAGCACGGCGAGCGACTGCTTCTCGAGCTGACGGATCCGCTCGCGGGTCAGGCCGAGCTCCTCCGCGACCTCCTGGAGGGTGCGCTCCCGCCCGTCCTCCAGTCCGAACCGCAGCCGCATGATCCGGCCCTGCCGTTCGGGCAGGACGTCCAACAGCGACCGCACGCCGTCGGTGAACTCCTGGCGCTCCACGAGATCCGGCGCCGACAGCCCGTCGGTGTCCTGGATCAGGTCGCCCAGCACCGAGCCGCCGTCGTCGCCGACCGGCGTCTCCAGCGACACGCAGGTGCGGGCCGCGTCCAGCAGGTCCTGCACGCGCGTGGCCGACACCTTCGCCTCGGCGGCGATCTCCTCCACAGTGGCCTCACGGCCGAGCGCCGAGGAGAGCTTCTGGCCCAGCCGCTTGAGCTTGTTGACCTCCTCCACGACGTGCACCGGCAGACGCACCGTGCGGGTCTGGTCGGCCAGACCGCGTTCGATCGCCTGACGGATCCACCACATCGCGTAGGTGGAGAACTTGTAGCCCTTGGCGTAGTCGAACTTCTCGACCGCGCGGATCAGGCCGAGGTTGCCCTCCTGGACCACGTCCCCGAACGGCAGGCCGCGGAACGAGTGCTTCTTCGCGACCGACACGACCAGGCGCAGGTTCGCGCGGATCATGTGGTCCTTGGCGCGCTCACCCTCGGCGGCGATCCGGCGCAGCAGCCGGGCGTCGCGCGTGGTGTCGCCGATCTCCAGGAGGTGCGCGGCGTAGACCCCCGCCTCGATGCGCTTGGCCAGGTCGACCTCCTCGGACGCGGTCAGCAGCGGTGTGCGGCCGACCTCGCGCAGGTACTGGCCGACCGTGTCCGCGTCCTGCTGCCCGGACGCGCGGTTCTTCAGATCTGCAGGCATGCCAAAGCCCCCCGTTTCCGTTGGCAGGTTGTGGCAGCCGAACTGGCTGCACGGTGTGTAACGGTTCAGAGGTCCACTTCATTCCGCGGTTTCGGCTGTGACCTCAGCCTCACCCTGGTGATCGCGTGGTGCTCGACCTCCAGCACCTCGATCTCCCAGCCGGAGACCCGCACCACGTCACCGGGTTCTTCCGGGATGCGGCCGAGGATCACCAGCACGAGACCCGCGATCGTCGCGTAGGGCCCAGGCGGCCCGGTCAGCTCGACACCGACGTCCACCAGGTCGTGCACGGGGAACGTGCCGGGCAGCTCGATCGACCCGTCCGCCGCGGCTCGCACCGCCACCACGTCCGCGTCGGTCTCGTCGTAGATCTCGCCGACGACCTCCTCGAGCAGGTCCTCCAGCGTCACGATGCCGTCGACCGCACCGTGCTCGTCCACGACCAGCGCCAGCTGCTCGCGCTCCGCCTTCATGCGCCGCAGCGCGTCCGTGACGCGCACCGAGTCCGGCAGGAACATCGGCGCCCGCGCGACGTGGGCCGGCGGCACGGTGTCGTCGAGCAGATCCCGCAGGTGCACCACGCCGATCACGTCGTCCAAGTGACCTTCCTTCGTCACCGGCGCCCGCGAATGTCCGGACCTCGCCAGGACTTCCCGCGCGGCCAGGGTGGTCAAACCTTCCTCGAGCACGGTGACCATCCGGCGCGGCACCAGGACCTCGCGCAGCCGTCGTTCGTGGATCTCAAGTGCGCCGGTCATGATCGTGCGCTGCTCGGGGTTCAGGTGCTGCTGCACCTCGACGAGATCACGCAACTCCTCCGGCGACATCTGTTCCTCCTCGACGTCCGGGTCACCGCCGAAGATCCGCACCACGACGTCGGTCGCCTTGCTGAGCAGCCACACGGCCGGCCTGGACGCGGCGGACAGCAGGTCCAGCGGGCGAGCGATGATCTTCGCCCAGCGCACCGCGTACTGCATCGCCAGCCGCTTCGGCGCCAGTTCCCCGAAGACCAGCGTGAAAAACGTGAGAACGATCGTCACCAGCGCGATCGCGACCCCGTTGGCGGCGCCGCCGAGGAACGCCAGCAGCGGCACGAGCGGCTGCGCGAGCGACACGGCTGCGGTGGCCGAGGCGAGGAACCCGGACAGCGTGATGCCGATCTGGATGGTCGCGAGGAACCTGTTCGGGTCACGCGCGAGCCGGATCAGCGTGCGGTGTCCTTCGCGCTCCAACGACCGGAGCTGGCCCTCGCGCAACGACACCAGCGCCATCTCGCTGCCGGCGAAGGCCGCGTTGAGCAACACCAGCACCCCGACCAGCGCGAGGTTGAACCCGTAGCCGTCCACACGTTTGGGGTAGCACGCGGGGTGGTATTTCGCACCCTGACGGCTTTCTTGAACAGCCAGGAGGGCCTCAGCCGACCAAGGTGGGGATCTAGATGGACACTCCCGAGGTGCTCAGCGCCTCCGCGAGAACCCTGCACACCCTGCCGGAAGATCAGCCTGATCTCGTGGCCATGCGCGCCTGGGTCAGCACTCTGCTGAGAGACCTTCCCGAGGACGTCCGGCTCGACGTTCTGCTCGTGTGCACGGAACTGGCCAGCAACGCCTACGAACACGCAGATGGACCACGCGCCATGCGCGTGCAGCGGCACACCGACTTCATCAGAGTCGAGGTCGACGACCACACGCCGGCCGAGCTGCCGCATCTGGGTGAGTCGCGGTTCGGCGATTCGCGGGGTCGCGGCTTGCTGCTGGTGGCCCACATGTCGCGGTGCTGGGGCACGCGGGAGATGGTGGGCGGCAAGACCATCTGGGCGGAGATCGACACACCCGCATAGCTCGTCCGTGCGTTTTGCACAGAAAAGTCGTGACACCGCGCGGATGGGTCCTGCTGAGGGTTTCGCCGACGCTCAGTACATGACAACGACGAAGACATTCCACTCGACACCGCTGATGCGCGCCCTCATCGACCGTTGGCCGATGGCCGTCGCGTTGGTGGTGTCGTGGGACTTCTGGGACGTACCGCTCGTGCCTCCCGTTTGGACGCTGCTGGCCTGCCAAGCGGCGTACCTCCTGTGGGGCTGGCGAGCGCCGAAGAAGCAGCTCGTGGTGTTCGGCGCCTACACGGTGCTGGCCGCCGTGGTGGTGCTGCTGACGCCGCACGCGCCGCAGGTCGGCGTCCTGCTGATCGCCCTCGGGTGGGGCGCGCACGCGGTGTGGGATCTGGTCCACCACATCCGCGACGCCGTCGTGCCGCGCTGGTGGTCGGAGTTCTGCGGGGTGTTCGACCTGGTCATCGCCGTCACGATCCTGGTGAAGTGGTTCTAGGCTGATGGCGATGAACGATCTTCCGCACACCGCTCTGCGCGGCACCCTGCACGTGCTGTGGGTGGCGACGCTCGTCGTACCGCTCGTCTCGGTGCTGCGCGAGCCGTCCGCCACCCGCTGGCTCGGGGTGCTGGGCCTGCTGATCGTGGCCGTGGCGTACGCGGTGGCGTTGCGGGAGGCCAGGCTGTGGGTGCTCGTGGCAGCCACCCTGGTGTCGATTCCGCTGGTGGCGCCGGTAGGTCCGGACGAGCTGTCGACGTGGGCGTGGATCGGTGGCGGCGCGGCCGGGTTCGCTCCCCTGCTCCTGTCCGGGGTCTGGCGCTGGATGGCCGCGCTCGGCGCGGTCGTGCTGTCGGGGCTCGTCGGGTTCTTCGTGACGCGCGACCACACGACGTACCAGATGATCGCGGCCGCGGTCGGCGTGACGATCATCGCGATGGCCGGGCTCCCGATGTGGTTCGCCGGGCTGCTCGCGCAGGCACGGGCCGGGCGGGAGGCGCAGGCGGAGCTCGCGGTCAGCGAGGAGCGACTGCGGTTCGCCAGGGACGTGCATGACCTGCTCGGGCACCGGCTGACGGTGATCGCGCTGAAGGCCGAGCTGGCCGGACGGCTCGTGGCGGCCGATCCCGCACGGTCGGCCGCGGAGGCGTTCGAGGCTCAAAGACTCGCGTCGTCGGCGCTGGCCGAGGTGCGTGACGCGGTGCACGGCTACCGGTCGGTGGACTTCGGCGAGCAGCTCACCGCCGTGCGCAACGTGCTCCAGGAGGCCGGTATCCGCTGCACCGTCGCGGAGGTCCCGGTGCACGGCGAGGGCGCCACGCAGCTCGCGCTGGCGCTGCGGGAGGCGTGCACGAACGTCCTGCGGCACAGCCACGCGACGTGGTGCATGATCGACGTCGCGCAGGAGGACGGGGAGGTGCGGTTGACCGTCACGAACGACGGCACTGACAAGCCTTCCGGCGAGGGCAACGGGATCCGGGGCATGAGCGAGCGACTGGCGGCTGTCGGGGGCCGGGTGAGTGCCGAGCAGTCGGCCGAGGTGTTCACGTTGCAGGTCGTGGTGCCCGCGTGATCAGAGTCCTGCTGGCCGACGACGAGGAGCTGATCCGCGACGCGCTCGCGGCGCTGCTCGACCTGGAGCCGGACCTCGAGGTGGTGGCCCGCGCCGGCGACGGCCGGGCCGCCGTCGAGGCCGCGCGGGCGCACCGCCCGGACGTGGCCGTGCTGGACCTGCAGATGCCGGAGCTGGACGGCCTGGAGGTGACCGAGGAGCTCGCGCGGGTGCTGCCGTCGTGCGCAGTCGTGATCCTGACCGGCCGCGGCCGCCCGCCGCACCTGCAGCAGGCCCTGCACGCGGGCGCGAAGGGCTTCCTGCCCAAGGGGTCGCCCGGCGGCACGCTGGCCGACGTGATCCGCCGCGTGCACGGCGGTTCGCGGTGGGTCGACCCGGCGCTCGCCGCCGACGCCCTGGCCGCTCCCCCGTGCCCGTTGACCCAGCGCGAGCTCGAAGTGTTGCGGCTGACCGAGTTCGGCACGCCGGTCGCGGAGATCGCGTCCCGCACGTCGCTGTCGGCGGGGACGGTGCGCAACCACCTGTCGGCCGCGGTCGCCAAACTGGGCGTGGCGAACCGGGCGGAGGCCTTCCGGCTGGCGCACGAGCACGGGTGGCTTTGAGGTTTTGAAAGTGGAACAGTTTGGCGCCGGTTCGCGGTTCCGGTGCCACGCTGTTTCCCATGGGCGAGAACATCACGCTGCCGACCGGCGCCGCGAGCTTCCAGCCGGCCTTCGACGATGTCGTTGCCACCGCGTGGAATCGCCTCTGCGCACGGGTCTCGCTGCCCGGCTGGGACACGCTCGCCGACGCGCTGCAGGACGAGCTCCGCGACACGCTCGCCCGCATTGCCCGGCCGACGTTGGTGCTGGAGCTCAACGTGGCCAGGCTGGAAGACCGGTTGCTGGGCGAGACGCCGGAAGACCGTTTTCGCCACTACGTGGAGACCTTGCTGCCCGGCGACTGGCCCGCGCTGCTCGCCGAGTACCAGGTGCTGGACGCGCAGCTGCGGGAGACCGTCGAGCTGTGGATCGACGCGCTCGCTGAGCTGGCCGCGCGACTCGCTGCGGATCTCCCGTTGCTGCAAGGGTTTCTGCTGCCGGACGGCGCTCGCCTGACCGGCCTCAGGACCGGTTGCGACAGCGATCCGCACCGCGGTGGCCGGATCGTGCGCATCCTGGAGTTCACCGCGGGTGACTCCGCTGCCCTGCTGGTGTACAAGCCGCGACCGATGGCCGTCGACGTGGCGTTCCAGGCGTTACTGGCGTACTGCAACACCGGCAACCCGGAGATGCCGCCGTTGCCGTTGCTGAAGGTTGCGGATCAGGGCTCGTACGGCTGGTCCGAGTTCGTGTCGCCAGCCGACTGCACTGATGTTGCTGCTGTACAACGGTTCTATCGCCGCCAAGGTGCGTACCTGGCTTTGCTGCACGTGATCGACGGCGTGGACATGCACCACGAGAACCTCATCGCCGCCGGGGAGAACCCGGTGCTGGTGGACGTGGAGACGCTCTTCGATCGCACCGTGGCCGATGTTGACGCCGGCGACGACGCCACCGCGGTCGCGGGCGCGCGGTTGCGGGATTCTGTGGCGCGCACCATGTTCCTGCCGGGCCGGATGTGGGGCGACGACGAGCACGCCGGGGTCAACATCGGTGGCCTCGGTTCCGGGCAGGAGCAGCTGACGTCGTTCACCAGGCCGATGTGGGACGAGGCCGGCACCGACTCGATGCACCTGGGCGAGCAGCGGGTCGAGATCCCGGTCGCGGCCAACGTGCCCCGGCTCGACGGCGTCGCGGTGCCGGCGTTCGCGCACACCGCCGAGCTGGCCGACGGGTTCACGAGCATGATGCGGTTCCTGTTGCGGAACCGGGAGGAGCTGCTGCGCAGGCCGTTGCGGGCGTTCGACCACGTGCCGGTCCGGCAGGTCCTGCGGGGCACGTCGGGGTACGGGCAGTTGCTGCGGGCGGCCAGGCACCCCGACTGGTTGCGCGACACCAAAACGCGGGACGGGGTGTTCGACGCGCTGGGGCAGGCCGGTGCCGACGAGCTGCACCGGGTGCTGGACGCCGAACGCGCGGACCTGCGGCGGGGCGACATCCCGGTGTTCACGGCCACGCCGTCCACCCGCGATCTGTGGGACAGCCGCGGTGTTCGTCATCCCGGCTTCTTCGAGCACACCGCGCTGGAGCACGTCGCGCAACGGCTGGAAGCGCTGGACGAGCAGGAGATCGGCCGGCAGCGGTTCGTGGTGCTGGCCTCGCTGTCGGCCGCGGAACCGAGTCCCGGAGTCCAGTTCGTGCCGTTCGACGACTCCCTGGAGGCCGCGGTCGCGATCGGTGACATGCTGGTGGCACAAGCGATCCACGGCCGGCGGGACGTGACGTGGCTCGGCATGGCGCCGGCCGGTCAGGACGGCGACTTCCAACTGGCACCGCTCGGACACGACCTCTACCACGGCACCGCGGGCGTCGCGTTGTTCCTCGCCCACCTCGGCGCGCTCACCGGCTCCTCCCGGTACACCGACCTCGCGGCCCTGGCCGCGGAGAGCGTCCGCGCCAACCCCGGCGCGCCGTCCGGCGGCTTCTTCGGCCTGCCGTCCCAGCTCTACGTGCTGGCACACCTGGCGGCGTTGTGGGACGACCCGTCGGTGCTGCCGCCGGCCGACCCGGTGTTCGCGCACCTGACGGCCGGTGTGCCCGACAGCGAGTTCGACCTCGTGTACGGGTCGGCGGGCACGATCCTCGGCATGCTCGCCTGGCACGCCGGCACCGGCGACGACCGGGCGCTGGCCGTGGCAGCCGACCACGGACGACACCTCGCACGGCATGCACTGCGTTCCGACGACGGGGCCGTGTGGCCGACGTACCACGACTCGGCACGCCTGCTCGGTTTCTCGCACGGCACCGCGGGAATCGGGTACGCGCTGAGGGCGTTGTCGCGCGCGCTGGGCGGACACGCGCGGACTGCCGAGCTCGCCGCGGACGCTTTCCGTTACGAGGACGCACGTTTCGACCCCCAGCAGCAGAACTGGCCCGACCTCCGCGACTCGAACCGGCGGTTCGCGGCCAACTGGTGCAACGGCGCGGCCGGGATCGCGTTGTCCCGTCTGGGCGTCGACGACCTCGCCGTCACGACCGCCGTCCAGACCGTTTTGGACAGTCCGCCACCCCTCGTCGACGTGCTGTGCCACGGCACCCTCGGCCTCTCGCTGGTCGTCGCCGACGCGGCCGAGGCGCTGTCCCGCGACGACTGGCGTGCGGCGGTCCGGCAGCAGCTCGACGGGGTGCTGGCCGGATGGCGCTGCGGGTTCTCCCATCCCGAGTCCGCACCCGCGTTGCTGACCGGCGTCTCCGGCATCGGTCTCGGTCTGCTGCGCCTGGCCAGGCCGGACGCCGTGCCGCAGGTGCTGCGACTCGCCCCACCGACTCTCGAGCCGCATCCGGCGGCCCGCTGAGAATTCTGGAGGTACGACATGAAGAACGCGACCATCATCCGCGCCTGGAAAGACGCGGCCTTCCGCGCCACGCTCCCGGCCGGTGCCGTTCCCGCCCACCCGGCCGGTTCGGCCGTCGTGAAGACCGAACTGCTCGGTGCGGCCATGGGTACGACGCCCATCTGCACCGACGGCGGTCCTCGCTGCACCGACTCCGGACCGCACTGTTCCTGATCCGGAGGCGCTGTGCCGGCCTGCCTGTGCAGGCCGGCACTGTCGTTCCCCGGCCATTCCGCACGTACGTCCGGCCCTGGTGCGGTAAGAAGGACTGAGACCGTCTACTGGGGGACGTCTTGGGCGAGCACGCCGTCAAGCTGGTCGAGATCTCGCTGACCGCTGCGGAGGCGCGGAGTCGCGCTGTCGCGGTCACGTCGTGGTTGCTGGACCGCGAGGTGATCGTGCCGAACACCGCACGCGACGAGGTCATGGCGCCGAGCGAGTTCCGCGCCGGTCCGCGTTGCTCGGACGCCGCTCTCGAGGCGGAACGGTGGGTCGGCGGCGGCCACACCGGCGTCGACGTAGTGGCGCAACGCGTGGTGCACCACGCCATCGCGAACTACGAGCCGCCGACGTGTCCCCACTGCTCCGCGGCGGCGATCGACTTCGACGACCACCACGCGTTGATCGAACCGTGGCTCCACGATCGCGTCGAGGCATCCGTTCTGTGTGTCACTTGTGGACGGTCGACGTTGGCCGGCGATCTGGAGGGGCGCTGGTCGTTCCAGATCGGTGACCTGGCGGTGGTGTTCCACAACTGGCCGCCGCTGGCCGACGGGTTCGTCGCCGAACTGGGCGCCCTGATGGGGCCGCGCACCCGGATGGTCGTCGAGCACCTGTGAACTGGGGGAGTTCATGAAGCCGATCTGGATCATCGTCATCACCGTCGGCGGCCTGCTGATCTTCGGCGGCCTGCTGACGTGGATGCTCGTGTGGCTGCACCGGTCGAACAAGGCCGAGGAAGCAGGCATCGAGCAGCGCCAGCGCGAGCAGTTCCCGGCGCGGGGCTGGCACCACACCGCCCGCGACGACCGCGCCACCGAGGTGTTCAACGAGCTGGAGCGCTATCCGAAGCTGGTGCCGGTCGTGGTCGGCATCGACCGCTCACCGCGGGCCGTCGAAGCCCACGACATCATCACCGGCCGGCACCGCGGCCGGCCGTTCCTGGCGGCGCTGTTCATCGTCAACGAGCCCGTGGACACCTCGAACAACCTCCAGGGCCAGTTCGGGGTGCGGTGGACGGCCGTGTGGGTCCGCACGCCCGTGGCGCGGCCGACGCTGGACGTCCGTCAGGTGCTGCGGGTGGAGAGCCGGATCAACGAGGGGCTCGGCCTGGGCGACATCAAGATCGGCCATCCCGAGTTCGACAGCCGCTACCAGGTCACGTGCGCGGACGAGGCCTTCGCGCGGGCCGTGCTGGTGCCGGACGTCGTCGACTTCCTGCTCACCGACGAGCGCGACTGCCGCGGCTTCTGGATCCGCGGCACCCAGTTCGACGCCTACAACGCGACGGGCGAGCACCGCGACCCGGTCGTGCTCGCCGCCGATCTGGACGTCCGGTGCGACCTGCTGGACCGCATCCCACGGCACGTCTGGCACTAGGACGTGAGCACGTCGAACGCGTGCTTGCGGTGCTCCGCGAACAGCTCCAGCGCACCCTCCACGTTGCCCAGCCGCAGCGCCGCCACCAGGTCGCGGTGCTCGTCCCGGATCTGCTCCAGGTAGCCCTCGGAACTCACGTTGACCCGCGTGATCAGGAACAGGTGCACCTGCGACCGGATCGCCTCCCACGCCTGCAGCAGCCGTGAGTGGTTCGCGACGGAGTACACGGCGTCGTGGAACGCGATGTCGCAGCGCACCATCTCGTGCGGCGTCTCCGCGCGGTCCATCGCGGCCGCGGTCTTCTCGATCAACGTCAGGTCGGCGTCCGTCGCCTGGTCGACCACGCGGCGCACGGCCAGGACCTCCAACGCCGCGCGCAGGCTGTCCAGCTCGGCCACGTCCTGCAGCGACAGCGCGGTCACCGTCGCGCCGCGGTGCCATTCGGTGTGGACGAGGCCCTCGCGTTCGAGCTTCTGCAGCGCTTCGCGGATCGGGCCGCGGCTCACCTGCAACGCCTCGGACAGCTCCACCTCGCGGAGTGCCTCGCCCGGCGCGTAGCGGCCGTCGAAGATCGCCTCGCGGATCTGGTCGGCGACCTCGGAGCTCAGGCCTCGGCGCCGAGCTGGAGCCATCTTCGTCATGTCGCAATGTTAACAAGGACACAAGGCGTCCACTTGTCTCAATGTTAACATTCCTACATGCCCGACATCCCACGCTTCCACCTGGCCATGCCGGTTGACGACCTCGACGCCGCCCGCCGCTTCTACGGCGAGACGCTCGGCCTTGAGCAGGGCCGCAGCTCCGACACGTGGATCGACTGGAACCTGCACGGCCACCAGTTCGTCACGCACCTGGCGCCGAAGAAGTCCGAACGGGTGCACAACCCCGTCGACGGCCACGACGTGCCGGTCCCCCACTTCGGACTGGTCCTGACCGTCGACGAGTTCACGAAGCTGGCCGGGAAACTCCAGGAAGCCGGCACCAAGTTCGTCATCGAGCCGTACGTGCGGTTCAAGGGCGAGCCCGGCGAGCAGTGGACGATGTTCCTGCTGGACCCGGCCGGGAACGCGCTGGAGTTCAAGGCGTTCGCGGACGACTCCCAGGTGTTCGCCGTCTAAAGCCCAGGCAAAAATCTTGCACAACGCGCAAGTTTCTGTAGCGTGGGAGGTGACCCCGAGCCACGACCTGGTCACGCCGGGTCAGACAGGGAGAAGGCCACCATGACCACGGCAGAGCGGCAGCGCAGCGCGCAGGAGCTCATCCGCCCGCAGCTGCCCGCCGAGCTCATCGAGCGCGGCAAGTGCCCGTTCGACCCGGCCAGCGGACTGACCGAGTTGAGCGGGCACGGGCAGATTCACCGGATCGAGCACAACGACGAGACCATCTGGCTCGTCACCGGGCACGACGAGGCGCGGGCGGTGCTCGCCGACCCGCGGATGAGCTCCGACCGGATCAACAGTCCGCGGGCCCGCAAGCTGATCTCGCCAGAGCTGCACGCGCAGATGTTCCCGCCGGAGCGGCGGGCCGGGTCGTTCATCTTCATGGACGCCCCCGAGCACACCCACTACCGCAGGCTGCTGACGGGCCAGTTCACCGTGCGGCGGATGCGGGACCTGACGCCGCGCGTGCACGAGATCGTCACCGCCCAGCTGGACGCGATGATCGAGAAAGGCCCGCCCGCGGACCTCGTGCACGACTTCGCGCTGCCGGTGCCGTCGCTCGTCATCTGCGAGCTGCTGGGCGTCGACTACGGCGACCGCGACGAGTTCCAGCGCCGCACGTCCACACTGCTCAGCCTGAAGACGACGATCGACGAGCAGATCGAGGTCAACGCGGAGCTGCGCCGGTTCATGCAGGGGCTCGTGCGCGACAAGCAGAAGAGCCCCGGCGACGACTTGCTCTCCGGCCTCGTCCGCGACACGGACCTCACCACCGACGAGCTCGCCGGCATCGCGAACCTGCTGCTCATCGCCGGTCACGAGACCACGGCGAACATGCTGGCGCTCGGCACGTTCGCGCTGCTGGAGCACCCGGAGGAGTTCCGCAAGCTGCGCGAGCACCCCGAACTGGCGGAGAACGCGGTCGAGGAGCTGCTGCGGTACCTGTCGATCATCAGCATGGGCGTCTCGCGGCACGCCAAGGAGGACGTCACGATCAGCGGTGTCACCATCCGCGAGGGCGAGACCGTCGTCGTGTCCGTGCCGGCGGTGAACCGCGACGAGAGCCAGTACCCGGACCCGCACGAGCTGCGCGTCGACCGGCCGCGCGGGCACCACGTGGCGTTCGGGCACGGCATCCACCAGTGCCTCGGCCAGCAGCTGGCCCGCGTCGAGATGACGGTCGGCTTCACCGAACTGCTGCGCCGGCTGCCCTCGCTGCAGCTCGCCGTGCCCGCCGACGAGGTGCCGCTGCGCACCGACATGTCGATCTACGGCGTGCACGCCCTGCCAGTGAAGTGGTGAGTGCTACCTGGTGAACCCGGCGCCGAGCTGGTCGATCATCTTCCCGATCAGCTCGGCGGCCGTGTACCGCTCGGACGCCGTCGGCGTGTCCAGCCACCACTGCACGACCGAGCGCAGCGTCGCGAGGATCGTCGAGGCCGTCACGGCCGGATACGGGTCCACCGACGCGTCGAGGCCGCACCGGTCGGCGATGACCGCGGTCAGCTCCTGCTCGCGCGCGGAGTAGGCGGCGAACACGTGCGGCAGCAACGCCGGGTGGCGGCGCAGTTCCCGTGTCGCACGAAGACGCTCGAGGTCGACGTGCGCCGGATACATCGAACGCAACGCCTCGCGCAGTGCGACCAGCACCGGCTCTTCCCTGGGCCGGGCCGCGAACTCGCGCACGAACGTCTCGGCCGTCTGCCTGTCGCCGGCCATGACCGCTTCCTCTTTCGAGGAGAAGTAGTTGAAGAACGTCCGCAGCGACACGCCCGCGGCCCGCGCGATCTGCTCGACCGTCACCCCGTCGAATCCGTGCTCGACGCACAGGCTCCACGCGGCATCACCGAGCGCGGTCCTGGTGGCAGCCTTCTTGCGTTCCCGCAGGCCAGTCATGGCGGACAGGTTAGTGCGCTGCTCCACACCCTTCGTACTGAGACGCACCTGTACCGGAAATTGGTTTAGACCTTGCCACGAGGTGATCGTCGCAATACGGTCCGTGAGATCGCTCTCACAGACCCCACGGAGGACCCCGGTGCGTCTACTCGGAGTCGTCGTACTGGCCGGCGCCCTGCTCACCGCCGGTCAGGCAAATGCTTCTCCCACAAGAACAACGGCTGTCACTCTCATCACGGGCGATCAGGTGCTCACCGGCCAGCGCGCGGTCAGACCCGCACCGGGCCGCGAGCACATCCTCTTCCGCACCTACACCGCTCAGGGTCATGAGTTCGTGGTGCCGTCCGACGCCATCCCGATGATCGCGGACGGCCGTCTCGACGAGCGCCTGTTCGACATCACCGAGCTCGCCACGTACGGCGGCGCCCTGCCGGTGATCGCCACCTACCCGGCGGGCTCGCTCAGCGCGCAGTCCGGCCTCCAGCTGCGCAGCATCAACGGCGTGGCGTTCGACGCCGCCAAGACGCCACTCGCCGGTGGCCTGTCGGCGTCCGGCGCCCGCAAGATCTGGCTGGACGCCAAGCGCAAAGCGAACCTCGACCGCAGCGTCGCCCAGATCAACGCCCCTGCGGCCTACGAGGCGGGCTTCACGGGCAAGGGCACCACGGTCGCCGTCCTCGACACGGGCGTCGACCAGACCCACCCGGACCTGAAGGACCGCGAGATCGCCGAACGGAACTTCACGACCTCCCCGGACGCGGTCGACCGCTACGGCCACGGCACGCACGTGGCGTCGATCATCGCGGGCACCGGCGCGAAGAGCGGCGGCAAATACCGCGGCGTCGCACCGGACGCGCAGATCCTCGACGTGAAGGTGCTGGGCGACAACGGTTCCGGCCAGGACAGCGCGATCATCGCCGGCATGGAGTGGGCGGTCGAGCAGGGCGCCCAGATCGTCAACATGAGCCTCGGCGGCTACGACACCCCGGAGATCGAACCGCTGGAGGAGGCCGTCAACCGCCTGTCCGCCGAGAAGGGCACGCTGTTCGTGGTCGCCGCCGGCAACAGCGGCCCCGGCACGAGCACCATCGGCTCCCCCGGCACCGCCGATGCCGCCCTGACCGTCGGCGCGGTCGACGACGCCGACCAGCTCGCCGAGTTCTCGAGCCGCGGCCCGACCAAGGCCGGCACGCTCAAGCCCGACCTCACCGCGCCGGGCGTCGGCATCGTCGCCGCGCTGCACTCCGACGGCAGGATCGGCCCGCCGGTGGTCGAGGGCTACACCTCGCTGGACGGCACCTCGATGGCCACCCCGCACGTCGCAGGCGCCGCCGCTCTCCTGCGCCAACAACACCCTTCGTTGAACGGCGCGGCGCTCAAAGCGCGCCTCACGGGCAGCACGACGCCCACCGCGAACCTGACCCCGTTCGAGCAGGGCTCCGGCCGCGTAGACGTCGCCAAGCTGATCAAGCAGAACGTGACGTCCTCACCGACCAGCATCAGCTTCGGCACCCACCAGTGGCCGCACACCGGCGAACCCGTGCTGACCAAGGAGATCACCTACACCAACGCGGGCTCCACACCGGTCACCCTCGACCTCACGACCGAGACGACCGGCTCGCTGTTCACCGTCTCCCCCGCCCGGCTCACCGTCCCCGCAGGCGGTTCCGCTGCTGCCGTGGTGAGTGCGGACATCGCCAAGCAACCGGCCGGCGGCGTCATGGGCGGCGCGATCGTCGCAAATGGACTGCGCACGGCCGTCGTCGTCGACCTGGAGACCGAGAGCTACGACGTCAAGATCACCGGAACCGAACGCTCCGGCTCCGTTGCTCCCTCCACCTTCGCGTTCCTGATCAACGTCGACACCGGCGCCCGCGTCTGGCCTCAAGCCGGTGTCGCCCGCCTCGCCAAGGGCCGCTACCTCCTGAGCGGCAGCGTCCTGTCGTCCGGCGAGACCTACACCCACGACGTCGTCAACTACCCGAACCTGACCGTCACCGGCAACGCTTCGATCAACCTCGACGCCCGGCAAGCCAAGCCCGTCCAGGTGAAACTCCCGGTGGCCGCGCAGCTCTCGTTGCTGCAGACCGGTTTCGAACGCGTCGTCAACGGCACCAGCTACACCATCGGCAACTTCTCCGTCGGCGGCGTCATCGACCACCTCGGCGTCGCGCACCTCGGCCCGGACTCCCCCGAGGTCACCGGCAAGATCGCCACGTTCTGGACCGCGGGCCCCGACTTCTACGGCCTCGCCTGGTACCAGAAGGGCCACGCGCCGAACGGTCTCACCAAAACCGTCGCCCGCAAGGACCTCGCGGTCGTGCAGGTGGACATGCCGGCTTTGCGGGCGGGCCAGACCGCCAGCATCGGCCACACCTCGTCCCCCGCGGGCCGCGCCGACTGGGGCTACGGCTCGCTCGACAACCTGGCCGCGGGCCCGCGTACCGAGTACTACGGCGGCGAGGGCGGCGACTGGTCGCGCAGGTTCAACCTGTTCGACTCTTCTGGCAACATCGGCGCCCTGGTCACCCCGCTACGGCACTACAAGCCCGGCCGTTCCTACACGGAACCGTTCAACCGCGCGGTGTTCGGCCCGGCCCTGCCTCTTTCGCGCGACATCCCGCACACGTTCCGCACCGGCGACCTCATGCGCGTCACCGTGCCGCTGTTCGGCGACAACGCGGGCAACGAGGGCTACAGCCCGGTCACCTCCGCCCAGACCACCGTGTACCGCGACAACGTCAAGGCGTGCGAAACCGCCGAGGCGGGCTGGTGCCTGACCGACGTCCAGCCCGGCGCCGCGAACTACCGCGTCGAGACCACCGCTACGCGCGACACCCCGTTGAGCAGCAAGGTCTCCGGCGTCTGGACGTTCCGCAGCGACACCACCGCCCGGCAGACGGCCCTGCCGCTCAGCGTCGTCCGCTTCACCCCGCAGCTCGACGACAACGGCTACGCCGCGGCCGGCCGCATGCTGTCCGTGCCCGTCTCGACCCAGTCGCAGACCGGCTCGGTGCGCGTGACGTCCGTCGAGGTCTCCTACGACGGCGGCACGACCTGGCGTTCCACCCCGGTCACCAGCAGCCGCGTGCTGCTCGCCCATCCCGCTCAGGCCAAGTCGGTTTCCTTGCGCGCCAAGGCGTCCGGCCCTGGTCAGACCGTGGAGCAGACCATCGTCAACGCGTACCTGCTGCGCTGATGAACCGGCCCGCGCGCTCCGCCGCCCACCAAGGCGAACGAGTGCGCGGGCCTCCCCATCCCCATCGCGTAGCTTGGACGTGTTGGACTGGGGCGACAGCGGGGGTTCGGGGTGCGGAAACTGACCGACGAGATGGTCGTCGACCACTGCCCGCCCGCCCAACCCCCGCAACCACCGACAGACGTGCACATCCCCGGCCGGCACGTCGCCGAAGTCGCCCGTCACCCAGACGGCCGGCTCGCGGTGATCACCTGGTCGTCGCCGAAGATCGACCCCGGCCTGCTCAACCCCGCTCTGCACGTCGTCGAGAACGGCAAGATCACCGACCTGGGCCCGACACCGGCCGACGCGGGGAAACCGGTGTGGTGGGGCGACGAGATCTGCTACCTCGCCCTGACACCGCCACATCTGCAAGGCGGCAACGCGGTCTTCGACCAACGACACCGCAACCTCACCGAGGGCATGCCCGCGTGTCCCACCGATCTGGTCCAGGACGACGGCAACGCGCCGATCATGGTGGTCGCCACCGGGCTGGACACCGAGTTCCACCGCCTCGGGCAGGGACTCCTCGCGCGCGTCCGAGGATCACACCAGCCGCGCGGCGGACACGCCGACCAGCTCGGCGACCTCGCGTGGGGCCGCCAGGAACGCCTCCGCTACCAAGCCGCGGACGGACTGGAGATCGACGGGCTCCTGGTGCTGCCGGTGCACAAGACCAGGGAGGACGGGCCGTTTCCGCTCGTCACCCTCGTCCACGGCGGACCGTACGACCGGTGGGCCGACGAGTTCCAGCTGCAGTGGGTGCCGTCCGCGCAGTGGTTCGCGCATCAAGGGATCGCGAGCTTCCTGCCCAACCCCAGGGGCAGCCTGGGCCGGGGCCACGAGTTCGCGAAAGCGGTCGCCGGACGGGTCGGCCAGGAGGAGTGGCACGACATCGAGACCGGGATCGATCTTCTCGTGGACCAAGGCGTGGCCGACCCGGACCGGCTCGGCATCGCCGGCTGGAGTCACGGCGGGTTCATGGCCGCGTGGGCGACGACGCAGACCGACCGGTTCCGGGCCGCGCTCGTCGGCGCGGGCATCTCCGACTGGCCGAAGCTGATCGAGAAAGGCGAGTGGGGTGCGTTCGAGGCGGCGCTCGGCGACAGCGCGGAGCACAGCCCGATCACGTACGCGGGCCGCATCCGCACGCCGCTGCTCATCGTGCACGGCGCCGACGACACCAACGTGCCGGTGGAGCAAGCCGAGCTGTTGCACGCCGCAGTTCCCGGCTCCGAGCTCGTCGTCTATCCCGGCGAAGGGCACTCACTGCGCAACCGTGAGCACAGGCTGGATCTGCTGAACCGAGCCAGAAGCTTGTTCGCGAAGCTCTGAGACTTGCGCAAGGCTTGCGCAACCGAGGCCGCGAACCATGTAAGCGGACGCAAGTGAGCTCATCGGCCGGGCATCAATTTCTCGCGAGCGTTCGGGAGCGAACCTCCCACAGCCACCGCCAAGCCGCCGCTGGTGGTCGCCCATGCGGCAGCGACCAGAGCGTTCAGCTGCCCGAACACGGACACGTCTTTCCTGTTCAGAGCGGTCTGTCGCAAATTTGCGCAATCACGTCGACATATTGCGGTAATCTGCTGGGCACTTCTACGGTGAGGCGCGCCACACCCCCTCGCGTCCCCACCGAGAAGGGCCAAGCACGCCATGTCATCGACGACACGCGTTCGCTCCCTGCTAGCCCCGTTAGCCGCGATAGCCCTCACGGCCGCCACGCTCGTCGCAGCCCCTGCCGCGCAAGCCGCGCCCGTCAGCATCGACCTGCACAAGCAGACCCGCATCGACCAGGTCACGCTCAAAGCCCCGCGCAACGGCACGGAGACCTTCGCCGTGCAGACGAGCCTCGACGGCAGAGGCTGGTCGACGCTCGTCGCGGAACAACCGCACAGGTTCAACGACGGCAAGGTCACCCTGAAGGTCGACCCGACGCTGGTTCGGCACGTCCGCGCCACCAAGACCACCGCCAAGCTGGAGATCCGCGAGGCCGCTGCCAGTGCCAAGCTGGCGGCCACCTACAGCGCCAGCAGCACCAACCAGAACTACACCGCGAACAACGCCGGCGACGGCAACCAGGGCACGTACTGGGAGAGCGCGAACAACGCGTTCCCGCAATGGATCCAGGCCGATCTCGGTTCGGCGGTCAAGGCCGACCGGGTCCTGCTGAAGCTGCCGACCGCGAACTGGGGCACCCGCACCCAGACCCTCTCCGTCCAGGGCAGCACCGACGGCACGAACTTCACGAATCTCGTGCCCAGCAAGGGTTACGAGTTCAACCCGGCGAGCGCCAACACCGTCACCATCGACTTCACCGCGGTCACCACGAGATACGTGCGGCTGCGGATCACCGCCAACACCGGCTGGCCCGCGGGACAGATCAGCGAGTTCGAGACCCACGGCCCGGCAAGCGGTGACACGCAGGCCCCGACCGCGCCGGTCGGTCTCGCCTTCACCCAGCCCCAGGCCGGGCAGATCCGGTTGACCTGGAACGCCAGCACGGACGACGTCGGCGTCACCAGCTACGACGTGTACGCCAACGGCAGCCTCCGGACCACCGTCACCGGCACCACCCACACCGACAGCCAGCCCGACGGCCTGCGGGTGACGTACCACGTGATCGCGAAGGACGCGGCCGGAAACCAGTCCCCCGCCAGCAACTCCGTGACGCGGGAAGGCGCCTCCGGCACGAACCTCGCGCAGGGCAAGCCCGTCACAGCGAACCACCACGTGCACAACTTCGTCGCGGCCAACGCCAACGACGGAAACCTCAGCACTTACTGGGAGTCCAACGGGTTCCCCGGCACGCTGACCGTCCAATTGGGATCGAACGCGGACGTGCAGCAGATCGCGGTCAAGCTCAACCCCGACCCGATCTGGGGCGCCCGCACGCAGAACGTCGAGGTCCTCGGCCGCGAGCAGAGCGCCACCGGCTTCACGAGCCTCGTGTCGGGACGCGACTACCGATGGGACCCGGCGAACGGCAACAGCGTCACGATCAACGTCAGCGCCCGCGTCGCGGACGTCCAGCTGCGGTTCACGGCCAACACCGGCGCGCCCGGCGGCCAGGTGGCGGAGATCCAGGTGTTCGGCACCCCTGCCCCGAACCCCGACCTCACCGTCACCGCGACGTCGTTCACGCCGGCGAACCCCGTCGAGACCGACCAGATCACGCTCAACGCGACCGTCCGCAACGCGGGCACGGCGGCCGGCACAGCCACCGACGTGACGTTCTTCCTCGGCACGACCGGCGCAGGAACGGCCCAACTACCAGCCCTGCAACCGGGTGCGCAGGCGAACGTCAGCACCACGATCGCGGCCCGGCCGGAAGGCTCCTACGAGTACACGGCCAAGGTCGACGAGACCAAGCAGGTCGCGGAGCAGGACGAGACCAACAACTCCCGCCTGCACCCCAGCGCGCTCGTCGTGACGCCGGTGCCGAGCTCCGACCTGGTCGCGGTGCCGTCCTGGTCGCCGAGCAACCCCGGCAACGGCCAAACGACCACGTTCAGCGTCGCGATCAAGAACCAGGGCTCCATCGCGTCAACAGCAGGCGCCCACGGCATCACCGTCGCGATCCTGAGCAACGGCACCACGGTCCGCACGTTGACCGGCAGCCACACCGGCACGATCAACGCCGGCGCGACGACCGCCGCGGTCAACCTGGGCACGTGGCAGGCTGCCGACGGCCGGTACACGATCCGCACGACGATCGCGAACGACGGCAACGAGATCCCGGCCAAGCAGGGCAACAACACCAGCGAGCAGTCGCTGTTCATCGGCCGCGGCGCCAGCGTTCCGTGGCAGCACGTCGAGGCCGAGGACGCCACCACGGCAGGCGGCGCGCAAGTCCTGAGTCCGAACAGGACGATCGGCGACCTCGCCGGTGAGGCGTCCGGACGACGGGCGGTCACGCTGACCAACACCGGCGCGTCCGTCGAATTCACGACGTCGGCGCCCACCAACACTCTGGTCACCCGCTTCTCGATTCCCGACAGCTCGGGCGGCGGTGGTATCACGTCCAACCTCAACGTCTACGTCAACGGCCAGTTCCACAAGGCCATCGACCTGACGTCGAAGTACATGTGGCTCTACGGCAACGAAGCCAGCCCGGGCAACTCGCCGGGAGCGGGCGGACCGAGGCACATCTACGACGAGGCCGACGTCATGCTCAACTCGACGTTCCCGGCGGGCACGAAGATCAAGCTGCAGAAGGACGCGGCCAACACCACGAACTACGCGATCGACTTCGTGAACTTCGAGGAGGTCCGCGCCGCCGGAAATCCTGACTCCGCGCGCTATGCCGTGCCCGCCGGGTTCTCCCACCAGGACGTGCAGAACGCGCTCGACCGCGTCCGGATGGACACCACCGGCACGCTGATCGGCGTCTACCTGCCCGCCGGCACCTACCAGACCGCGCAGAAGTTCACCGTGTACGGCAAGGCGATCCGGGTGGTCGGCGCCGGGCCGTGGTTCACCCGGTTCCAGGCACCGACGAGCCAGGAGAACACCGACGTCGGCTTCGACGCGCAGTCGTCCGCGAGCGGCTCGACGTTCAGCGGGTTCGCCGTGTTCGGCAACTACACGCAGCGCATCGACGGGCCGGGCAAGGTGTTCAACTTCGCCGGCGTGCAGAACACGACCATCGAGAACATCTGGGTCGAGCACATGATGTGCCTGTTCTGGGGCAACAACGTCGACAACAACACCATCAGGGACAGCCGGATCCGCGACATGTACGCCGACGGCCTCAACATGACCAACGGGTCGGCGGGCAACCAGATCGCGAACATCGAGGCCCGCTCGACCGGTGACGACGCGTTCGCGCTGTTCGCCGCCACCGACTCCGGTGGTACCGGCCAGCAGAACAACACCTTCGAGAACCTGAGCGTGCTGACGCCTTGGCGCGCGGCGGGTCTCGCGGTCTACGGCGGCAAGCTCAACACGTTCCGCAACATCTACGTGGCGGACACGCTGACCTACTCCGCGGTGACGATCAGCTCGCTCGACTTCGGGTACCCGATGGAGGACTTCGGGCCGGAGCCGACGACGTTCAGCGGGCTCACGCTGGTGCGGTCCGGCGGCCATTTCTGGGGCGCGCAGACGTTCGGCGCGATCTGGATGTTCAGCGCTTCCAAGAAGTACACCGGGATCCGGGTGAGCGACGTCGAGATCATCGACCCGACGTACAGCGGAATCATGTTCCAGACGAAGTACAACGGCGCCCACGAGAACATCTTCCAGGACACCGTGCTGGCCAACGTCAGCATCTCGGGTGCGCGCAAGAGCGGTGACGAGTTCGACGCCAAGTCCGGTTTCGGCCTGTGGGCCAACGAGATGCCGGAACCAGGTCAGGGCCCAGCGGTGGGCGCGGTGACCATCAACGGGATCCGGTTCAGCAACAACTTCCAGGACATCAGGAACACGACCACCACTTTCACGATCACCATCAACTGATTTCCCCTGCCGTGAAGGACAATTCAATGAAAAACACGCTATTGAGGCGTGCGGTGAGTGCTGCGCTCGTCACCGCACTGACACTCTTCGGACTGACACCAGCGGCAGGAGCAGCAGTCGTCCGGCTGTCCGCCACCCTGACCGCGTCCAGCACCAACGGCCCGTACGGCGCCGGGAACGCCGGCGACGGCAACCAGGGCAGCTACTGGGAGAGCACGAACAACGTGTTCCCGCAGTGGATCCAGGCCGACCTGGGCGCCGCGAAGGACGTCAGCAAGGTCGTGCTGCGCCTGCCCTCGAACTGGGAGCAGCGCACGCAAACCCTTGCGGTGCAGGGCAGCCAGAACGGCTCGCAGTTCACCGACATCTCCGCGTCGAGCGGCCGGGTGTTCTCCCCCAGCTCGAACAACACGGTGACGCTCGACTTCGCGGCGACCAGCGTCCGGTACGTCCGCGCGACGATCACCGCGAACACCGGCTGGCCAGCGGGTCAGCTCAGCGAGTTCGAGGTGCACGGCGAGGACCGGGGAGACCCGCCACCGAGCGGCGACAACCTGGCCCAGGGCAAGCCCGTCGAGGAGTCCGGGCACGTGCACGACTTCGTGGCCGCCAACGCCGTGGACGGCAACCTGGGCACCTACTGGGAGTCCAACGGTTTCCCCGGCCACCTGACCGCGAAGCTCGGCTCGAACGCCGACCTCACCTCGATCGTCGTGAAGCTCAACCCCGACCCGATCTGGGGCGCGCGCACGCAGAACTTCGAGGTGCTGGGCCGCGAGTCGAGCGCCACGGCGTTCGCGACCCTGAAAGCACGCGCCGACTACCGGTTCGACCCGGCCAACGGCAACAGCGTCACGATCCAGGTGAGCGGCCGGGCGGCGGACGTGCGGCTGCACTTCTACGCCAACACCGGCGCGCCCGGCGGCCAGGTCGCCGAGCTCCAGGTGTTCGGGGCGGCCGCTCCGGCTCCCGACCTGACCGTCACGAACCTGACGTGGGCCCCGCAGAACCCGAGCGAGGCCGACGCGATCAGGCTGACCGCGACCGTGCGCAACGGCGGCACGGTGGCGTCCGGCGCGACCACGCTGAACGTCACCCTCGGCGGCACCTCAGCGGGCACCGCGCAGGTCGGCGGCCTCGCTCCCGGAGCCACCGCCACCGTCAGCGTGGACGCCGGTCGGCGAGGTGCCGGGTCCTACGCCGCAGCGGCTGCGGTGGACCCGGCCAACCAGGTCGCGGAGACCAACGAGGGCAACAACGCCTTCTCCTCGGGATCTCCCCTGGTGGTCGGTCAGGCACCCGGACCGGACCTGCAGATCACCGGCATCACGCCGAACCCGTCGTCGCCGGCCGCAGGTCAGCAGGTGACGTTCGCGGTGCAGGTCAACAACCGCGGAACGTCAGCAGCGGGCGCGTCGGTGACCCGCGTGGTCGTCGGCGGCAGCACGCTCACCGCCAACACCGCCGCGATCAACGCCGGTCAGACCGTGACCGTCAACGTCGGCACGTGGACGGCCACGAACGGCGGCGCCACGGCCACTGCAACAGCCGACGCGACCGGCCAGGTCGCGGAAACCAACGAGAACAACAACACCGCGACCCGGTCCATTGTGGTCGGGCGCGGCGCCTCGGTGCCGTTCACCAGCTATGAAGCCGAAAGCGGCCGCTACCAGGGCCAGTTGCTGGAGGCGGACCCGACGCGCACGTTCGGGCACACCAACTTCGGCAGCGAGTCCAGCGGCCGCAAGTCGGTGCGGCTGGACGCGCAGGGGCAGTTCGTGGAGATCACCTCGACGGTCAGCACGAACTCCGTCGTGGTCCGCAACTCGATCCCGGACGCGGCGGCCGGCGGTGGTCAGGAGGCGACGATCAGCCTGTACGCCAACGACCAGTTCGTGCAGAAGCTGACCCTCTCGTCGCGGCACAGCTGGCTGTACGGCACCACCGACGACCCCGAGGGCCTCACGAACCGGCCGGGTGGCGACGCCCGCAGGTTGTTCGACGAGTCGTCGACGTTGCTCGCCAACAGCTATCCGGCGGGCACGAGGTTCAAGCTGCAGCGCGACTCCGGTGACAACGCGCAGTTCTACGTCATCGACCTGATCGACCTGGAGCAGGTCGCGCCGCCGTCGCAGAAGCCCGCCGAGTGCGTGTCCATCACGCAGTACGGGGCCACCGCGAACGACCAGACGGACGACGCGGACGCGATCCAGCGTGCCGTGACCGCCGACCAGAACGGTGAGATCCCGTGCGTGTGGATCCCGGAAGGCAGGTTCCGGCAGGAGAAGAAGATCCTGACCCAGTTCAACAGCGGCGGTCACAACCAGGTCGGCATCCGCAACGCCACGATCCGCGGCGCCGGCATGTGGCACGCGCAGCTGTTCTCGCTGACCCAGCCGCAGGACGCGGGCACGATCAACCACCCGCACGAGGGCAACTTCGGGTTCGACATCGACGACAACACGCAGATCTCCGACATCGCGATCTTCGGTTCCGGCCGGATCCGCGGCGGTGACGGCGGCGCGGAGGGCGGTGTCGGCCTGAACGGCCGGTTCGGCAAGAACACGAAGATCACCAACGTGTGGATCGAGCACGCCAACGTCGGCGTGTGGGTCGGCCGCGACTACACGAACCTGCCCGACCGCTGGAACCCCGGCGACGGACTGCAGTTCAGCGGCATGCGCATCCGCGACACCTACGCCGACGGCATCAACTTCACCAACGGCACGCGCAACTCCACGGTGTTCAACTCGTCGTTCCGCACCACGGGCGACGACGCGCTGGCGGTGTGGGCGTCGAAGTACGTGAAGGACCAGAACGTGGACGTGGGCAGTGGCAACGCGTTCCTCAACAACACGATCGCGTTGCCGTGGCGTGCCAACGGAATCGCCATCTACGGAGGTGCGAACAACCGGGCGGAGAACAACATCATCTCCGACACGGCCAACTACCCCGGCATCATGCTGGCGACCGACCACGACCCGTTGCCGTTCTCGGGTACGACGTTGCTCGCCAACAACGCCCTGCACCGCACCGGTGGCGCGTTCTGGGGTGAGGCGCAGGAGTTCGGCGCCATCACGCTGTTCTCGCAGAACCTGCCGATCCCCGGCGCGGTCATCCGGGACACCGAGATCCTGGACTCCACCTACGACGGGATCCAGTTCAAGGGTGGCGGCAGCGGGATGCCCGACGTGCAGATCACCAACGTGCGGATCGACAGGTCGAACAACGGCTCGGGCATCCTCGCGATGGCCCAGGCCCGCGGTTCGGCACGCCTGACGAACGTGACGATCACCAATTCGCGGGACGGGAACATCCTCATCGAGCCCGGCTCGCAGTTCGTCATCGGCTAGAGATCACCCGGAGATCACCTTTAGAACCGCCTCCGGCCGGGTATCCCCAGGCCGGAGGTGGTTTCTCATGTCCGCGGTCGTGGTGGGTTTCGACGGTTCCGACCTCTCCCGGCAAGCCGCTCTCTGGGGCGCTGAGGAGGCGTCCAGGTGCGGTGCGGCCCTGCGGGTCGTGCAGGCCGTCCGCTCACCGCTCCCCGAGCCGGTCTTCATGCCGATGTCCGCGCCGGTGCCGGAGTTCGTCACCGAGGAGACCATGCGCCGCTCCGCCGAGGACCACCTCGCGGAGCTGGCCCAGGAACTGCGGCAGGGCTGGCCGGAGCTGCAGCTCGACACCGCCGTGCGCCTCGGCCGCCCGGTCGACGTGCTCGCCGAGGAAGACGGCTCGTTGCTGGTGCTCGGGTCGTCCGGCCGCACCGGCATCGCCGAGATGTTCCTCGGCTCCACCGCCGCCGGACTCGTGTCGATCGGTGGTCGTCCTGTCGTCGTGACGCGCTCCGGGCCGTTGGACGGCCGTGTGGTCGTCGGTGTCGACGGCTCCGAGACCTCCGCGGACGCGATCGAGTTCGCCTTCGCGTTCGCTTCCCGTCACGGCCGTGAGCTGTTGGCCATCCACGCGTGGAGCGACATCGGCTGGGCCGAGCTGCCCGAGCAGGACTTCGACCACATCCGCGTGGACCTCGCGAAGCTGCTGGAGGACCAGCTCGCCGAGCACCGCGCCCGCAACCCCGAGGTCCACGTCGCGCAGGAGGTCGCCTTCGACGCGCCGGCGCGTGCGTTGCTCCAGGCGGCCGACGGCGCGGCGTTGATCGCGGTCGGCAGCCACGGACGCGGCGCGGTGAAGCGTGCAATTCTCGGTTCGGTCAGCCACGCTGTGCTCCACCACGCGCCGTGCCCGGTTGCCGTGGTCCATCGGAGGTGACGCGAGATGCGCGGGTTAGCGGCCGTGCTGTTGTGCTTGGTGCTGGCTTCGTGTGCTCAGCAGGCGCCGCCTGGAGCTCCGGCGTCGAGCACGCCGACGTCCGACACCTCCACACCGAGTCTCCCTGACCCCTTGCCGCCCTCGTCCGCACCGCTCACCACCACCACGCCGTCGCGGGCGCTGGAGCCGGGGATGACGGTCCGCGGCACGGTGGCGGAAGGCGTCGAGGCCGGCTGCCTGATCCTGAACACCGGCACCGCGCAGTACCTGCTGCTCGGCGCCGACCCCACGATCGCGGTGGCCGGTGCCGAGATCGAGGTGACGGGGCGCGCCGAGCCGGGAGCGATGACGACCTGCCAGCAGGGCACGCCGTTCAACGTCCAGAAGACTCTCCGCATCAACCCTTGACCTCGACGTTGATCGAGGTTGAAGACTTCGATCATGACGATCTGGATCTGCGGAACCTGCGGGGTCGAACACCCCGACAGCGCACAACCTCCGGTTGCCTGTGAGATCTGCGCCGACGAACGGCAGTACGTGCCGGCGTCCGGCCAGGTGTGGACGACGCTGGAGAAGCTCGCCGCCGACGGTCACGACCTGGTGCACCAGGAGGTGGAGCCGGGCCTGCACCGGCTGCACCGGGAACCGGAGTTCGGCATCGGCCAGTGGACGTACGTGGTGCAGACGCCGCAAGGCAACCTGCTGTGGGATCCGCCGAACTACATCGACCAGCCGCTGCTGGACAAGATCGCCGAACTGGGCGGCGCCGCCGTGATCGTGGCCAGCCACCCGCACATGTACGGCTCGCAGGTCAGCCTCAGCCACCGGCTCGGGAACGTCCCGGTGCTGGTGCACTCCGCCGACCGGCAGTGGGTGCAACGGGAGGACCCGGTGATCCGCGAGTGGTCGGGTGCGGAGGAGGTGCTGCCCGGCGTCACGCTCGTCGAAGCGGGCGGACACTTCCCCGGCGCCGCGGTCGCGCACATCGCCGCCGGGAAGGGCACCTTGCTGGTCGGGGACGCCATGGTGCCGGTGGTGGACACCGGCTGGGTGACGTTCATGCGCAGCTACCCGAACCAGATCCCGCTGTCCGCCGGGCTGGTGCGGCGGATCGTGCAACGGCTGGAGCCCTACGCGTTCGACCGCCTCTACAGCCTGTTGGGCAGGTCGGTGCTCGGCGACGCCAAGGAGGCGGTGCGCCGCTCCGCCGACCGCTACATCGCGTGGGCCGGCGGAGCAAACGATCACCTCGGGTAGGTGACGCGATAGCGCACGTGCGTGACCGCCGGCGAGGAGATCGAGAACTCCTGCTCCAGCGCCGCGGACACGCCGTCGAACAGTCTGGTGCCGCCGCCCAGGACCAGTGGCACCAGGTTGAGCTGCACCTGGTCGAGCAGTCCCGCCCGCAGCACCGCCTGGCCGGTCTCGGCACCCATCACGACGACGTCGCGGTCACCGGCCGCCGCCACGGCCTGCTTGACGGCGGCCACGACGTCGGTGACGAAGGTGAAGGAGGCCGACCGGGCGGGCAGCGGGGGCCGTTCGGTGCTGGTCAGCACGAACGTCGGCGCCGGGTAGGGCGTGTCCTCCCAGTGCGGCAGGCCGAGCTCGAACGTGCGCCGGCCGCAGACGACCGCACCCGCCGACGCGGTCGTCCAGGCCGTGACCTCCCGGTCGACCGGCGCGGGCGAGCCGAACATCCACGCGTGCAGCGCTTCGCCGCCTCGCCCCAGCGGATGTTCCATCGAGACGTCCGGGCCGGTGACGTAGCCGTCCAGCGAGATGCTCTTGTGCAAGATGACGTTTCCCATGCACAGGCAGACCACCGGGCGGCCGGGAACTCATCGGTCCAGGGCCTCGCGCAGGAACGCTGCGGCCTGGTTGATCGCTGCCTCGGCGGCGTGCGTGCCCCGCAACGCGTTCAGCATCACGAAGTCGTGGATCGCACCCGCGTACCGGACGGCGGTGACGGGCACACCGGCCTCGCGCAGCTTGTCCGCGTAAGCCTCGCCCTCGTCGCGCAGCACGTCGGCCTCTGCGGTGATCACCAGTGCCTGTGGCAGGCCGGCGAGCTGTTCCTTCGTCGCTCGCAGCGGAGACGCGGTGATCTCCGCGCGCTCCACCGGGTTCGTCGTGTACTGGTCCCAGAACCACTGCATCGCGTCGCGGCGCAGGAAGTAGCCCTCGGCGAACTGCAGGTAGGAGTCGGTGTCGAAGGACGCGTCGGTCACCGGGTAGAAGAGCACCTGGGCCTTCAGCGCGACGTCGCCACGTTCCTTGGCCTGCAACGTCAACGCCGCCGCCATGTTGCCGCCGACCGAGTCACCGGCGACCGCGATGCGGGTCGCGTCGAGGCCGTACTCGCTGCCGTTGCTCAGGATCCACTGGGCGGTGGCGTAGTTCTGGTTGATGGCAACGGGATAGCGGGCTTCTGGCGAGAGCGAGTAGTCCGGGAACACCACGGCCGCGCCCGCCTTGGTGGCCAGTTCGCGGACCAGGCGGTCGTGAGTGTGGGCGTTGCCGAAAACCCAGCCGGCGCCGTGGATGTAGAGGATGACGGGAAGCTGCTCGGTGGCGCCGAGCGGCTTGACCACCCGGACCTTGAACCCGTCGAGCTCGACCCGTTGCTCGTCGACCTCGGGCTTCTCGATCGCACCCGACTGGACCTCGTCGACGGCCTTGCGGCCCTCCTCCGGGGCGAGCTCGAACAGGAACGGCGGCTGGGCGGTGGCGGCGGCGAACTCGGCGGCGGCGGGCTCGAGAACTGGGCGCTTCATGGCTGCTCCTTCAGGTCGGATGCCATGAAAGCTAGTGCGCGATTAAATCGTGCACAACGTAATCGTTGCCTCACCGCCGCCGGGAATAACCGCTAGCCCACGGTGAACGGTGCGGTCGCGCCGGTGAAGCCGGTGATCTTGCCTGTCCAGCCGGACTTCTCGTCGCCGTGGTGCACGATCCGGTAGGTGCCGGCGGGCGTACTCGGCGGGATCTGCCAGGTGATCGTGGCGTTCGAGAACGCGATGCCGACGCGTTCCCACTTGTAGCGCGTCGACCAGTCACCGTCGTCGGCGACACGCACCCACTGGCCGTTCACCTGCTGCTGCACCTCGAGGAACGTCCCGTTGCGGTGCAGGTTGTTCTTCGGGTGACCGGTGACGAACACAGCCGTGACGGTCTCCCCGCGCGCGTAGGACGACTTGGGCGCGGACAGCACGTCGCCGTACTTCTTGTCTGCGGGCTTGTCGTCGAGCACGACACCGGTCTGCAGGTTGATGTCGGTGAACGGCGGCTTGCCGGGGTTCGGACCGGCGGGCAGCGCGGTGCCGGCCTTCATGGACGCCGCGAGCTTGCCGAACTCCTGCTGGTATGCGGGCGTGGTGTTGCGACCGAACAGCGTGGACCCGCCCTCGTACTGCTGCGAGTCGTACTCCTCCGGTGTGGTGACGTACTGGCTGTAGTCGTTGGCGTAGCCCTGGATCAGCACGTTCTGCACCGGCACGCCGAGCTCGGCGGCGACGGTCTTGCGGATGCGCAGGCCCGCGGTGATCGTCACCTCGGACGGCATCGCGACGAGGTGCAACTGTCCGATGCGGACGATCTGCAGCGGCACGATGTTCGGCGTGGCACCGATCAGGCCCGTCGGCACCAGCGACGCCTTCGGGAACTGACAGTCCCGCAGCCACTGCGGGACCTCCATCTGCAGCGGCTCGAACAGCTTCTTCCACGGCGACTGCATGCCCTCGTTGAAGCCGGGGAGCGCCGGGCCGTCCTCGATGCTGCCCGCCATCGTCGACGCGCCGACGACACCGTTGCACGTCGTGCCGGGCTTGCCGTCGCTGGTGTAGCGGCCCTCGACCTGCACGGCCGACATGTCCACGAACCGCATCCGGTAGTCGACGCCGCCGGAGAGAGCCGCCTGCGGGCCGCGGTAGACCTCCTGCGCCTTGCGGTTCTGCCGCTCGCCGATGATGCGCGTGTTCTCCCACTCGTTGTCGGTGGGGCCGGAACCGGGCTTCAGGTTGAGGTTCGGCGACATGTCGCCGGCGTTGGTGTTCGGGAACGCCGCCACGAAGCCGGCCGTGTTGTCCAGGTACCGCACGCCCTTGTCGTCGTGCTCCCACTGGTACGCCGCATAACCCTTGTTGTCCGGGGTGATCAGCGTGTTGGCGTTGGTGATCGACGTGTTGTGCGTGGCGAACCAGCTGATCGCGCCGACCTCGTCACCGGACTGCTTGAACTTCAGCACGGTCATCTGCGGGTCGATGCCGAGTGGGAACGCACCCTTGTCCGGGTTGCGGTCGAACGCGACGCGCGACCGGTTCACCGACGCGTTCGTGAGCTCGCCGATCCCGAGGCTGATCGAGCCGGGCTTGACGTCCTCGTGCGCCTCGACGACCGACTCGGTGACGCCGTCGACGACCGCCGCGAGTGCCTGCGGTTGCATGCCGAGGATCGAGAGGTTGTAGGCGAGGTTGTGCGAGTAACCGCCGGGGCCGCTGTGCGTGTGCGTGGCGGACAGCAGCAGGTTCTCACGCGTGTAAGTGTTGCCGTACTTGGCTTGCAGCTTCGCGAGCACACCTTCCTGGACCGCGCGGAAGATCATCGCGAGGTCGGCGTTCACGTACGCGACGCGCTTGTTCGTGGCGCGGTCGACCACGACGTAGGCCCGCGACCGCAGCCGCTGCGAGATGCCGGTCGTCTTCTGGTCGAACTTGGAGTAGCCCATCATGCCGTTCTCGGCGGCCGGGCCGGTGACGTCGGAGATGCCTCTGCCGACGAGGTAGGGCTCGGGATCTGCCCACGCGAACGGGCCACTGACCAGCGCGGCTCCGGCTAATGCGGCAACGACCGTCATGACTGCAGTCCGCATGGACACCCCACTAAGTGAAGGGGATTCACATTTCAGGACTGCACGGTAGGTGATCCAGGCCACTTCGAGCAAGTGACTGCGAGTGCATTGGCGGTGACGACGAGCAAGATTCCGGCCCAATGGTGGAGTGCGAGCCGCTCCCCCAGCAGGACCAGCCCCGCGAGCGCGGCCAGCACGGGATGCACGCTGCACGCCAGGCCGAAGAACCGTGCGGGCACCTTTCGCAGTGCGATGAGATCGGCGACGTAGGGCACGACGCTGCAGAACACGCCCGCGCCGACCGCGTACAGCACCGCCGTACCAGTGAACTGGCCCTGCGCGATAAGGAAGACCGCGACCGGGACGTACAGCAGCGCGGACACGCTCGTCGCCGCCGCCGGTGCCTGCAGACCGGGGAGTCGTTGCCCGACCAGGCGGTTGAGCAGGATGTACGCGGCCCAGCACGCCGCCGCGAGCAGGCCGGCGCCGATGCCGAGGTAGTCGCTGCTCGGGCCGGGCAGCACCAGCACGTAGACGCCGATGGCGGCGATCAGCACGAACAGGATGTCGTGTTTCGTGCGCGACCCGGCCAGCGCGACCGCGAGCGGGCCGAGCACCTCCAGCGTGACCGCGAGGCCGAGGCCGATCCGGTCGACCGCCGTGTAGAGGCTGAGGTTCATGGTGGCGAACACCAGGCCGAGCGCGATCGTCGGCCACCACTGCTGCCAGGTGAATCTTCGCGGGTTCGGCCGGGCGACCGGGAGCAACACCGCCGCCGCCACGAACTGGCGCACCGCCACGACACCGGCCGGGCCGATCGTCGCGAACGCGTGCGCACCGACCGCGGCACCGAGCTGGCTGCTGGCCGCGCTGGCGGTCATCGTGGCGAATCCCCCGAGGCTCTTCATGGTCGACAGCCTGCGGTTCGGCCGTTGATACGGGAAATGCATGAGCCGTTCTGGTTATACGCTGCACGTATGGATCTGCGGCAGTTGCGGGCGTTCGTCGCGGTCGTCGACGCGGGCACGTTCACCGACGCGGCGCGGGAACTCGACCTCGCTCAAGCATCGGTGTCGCGTGCGATTGCTGCTTTGGAGGCCTCGCTGGGCGTGCGGCTGTTGCAGCGCTCGACGCGGCACGTTGCTTTGACTCCCGTGGGCTCGCAGGTGCTGGCCGGCGCGCGGCGGGTGCTGGACGAGGTCGCGCACCTGGAGCGGGTCGCTGCCTCGTCGCAGACCGAGGTGCGCGTCGGCTACGCGTGGTCGGCGCTCGGCAAGCACACTCGGCGGGTGCAGAAGGCCTGGGCATCGGCGCATCCCGGGCTGCCGCTGGTGTTCGTGCAGTCGAACTCGCTGACCGCGGGCCTCGCCGAGGGCATGGCGGACGTGGCGGTCGTGCGGCGAGCCCTCGACGATCCGCGCTTTGAAACGGCTTTGCTCGGCACCGAGCGGCGCTACGGCGTTGTCGCGACGGACAACCCGTTGGCACGCAAGCGTTCGCTGTCGCTGGCCGACTTCTCCCGGTACGGCATCGCGGTCGACGACCGGACCGGAACGACCACTTTGGACCTGTGGCAGCCCGGCGCCGCACCCGCTGTCGTCCGCAACACGCACGGCGTCGACGAGTGGCTGACGCTGATCGCCGCCGGGCAGGCCGTCGGCATGACGTCCGAGGCCACCGCATCGCTGAACCCGCGCCCCGGCGTGGCGTATCGGGCGGTGAAGGACGCGCCGCCGATCCCGGTGTGGCTCGCGTGGTGGAAGGACCAGCCGCCGCGGTGGCTGACCGACCTGGTCACGCTGGCGTGCGACGCTTATCGCGCCTGATGACCTGGGGGCTGCAACCCCGCCAGCCGCTCCACAGCGCTCTTGACGTACCGGTCCTGGCCCGAGTCGATCCCGTACAGCCCGGAGTCGACCGGCGCCATCCGGACGCGTTCCTCGACGTAGCGCCGCATGCCCGGCCAGGCGATCCCGCCGTGCCGCTCGTAGGCGTCGATCAACGAGTCGAGCCGCCCGAACTGCTTGACGAGCCGCCGGAAGTCGGCGGCCGGGTCGCCCACCAGTGAGTCGGTCCAGTCGATGACACCGGAGAGTTTTCCGTTGTGCACCAACGTGTTAGCCGGGCTGATGTCCGCGTGCGCGACGACCGACCGCGGCGGCCACGTCGAGTCGTCGTCGAGCCACGCCTGCCAGTAGCGCCACAGTTCGTCGGACAGTCCGAGTTCGGTCCGAGCGCGGTGGATCTTGCGGGCGATCGCCGCGCGGATCTCGCCGGGCAGGCGCACCTCGACGCCCGTCCGCACGGCGTCTTCCAGCGGGATGGCGTGCAGCGCGGCGAGAAACCGTGCGACGTCCTCGAAGTACTCGTCAGTGGGCTCGTCCGGGCACTCGCCGGGAAGAGCCCGGTAGACCGCGATGTCCCGCACCTCAGGCCGCCACCGGGGCACCGGAACCGGTACCCGGTCCGCGACCAGGTCCAGCAACGCGCGCTCGGGGCCCATGCGCCGCAGTACCCATCCGCGGCGGGGCTGACGAAGGATCCACGCGGCGCCACCGGCGTCCAGTGCGTGCAGCACCAGGAAGTCGCCGCCGGTGTCGACCAGCTCTCCTGGCCGCAGTCCCAGCTCGGCCGCGATGCCGGGCAGCTCAGTCAAGGTTCACCTTGATCGGGTGTCGAACGTCCTGCGGGCACGTGAAGACGTTGAGGTTGGCCTGCCTGCCGAGGTCCCAGCCGATGGAGTGACCGGACGGTTCGCCGCCGCCCAGTGCCAACGTCTGCCGCCGCACCGAACCGCACTCCGGACACTCCATCTCACGGGGAAGTGCGTTGTACCAACGGGTCCAGCCACCGGCCTTCGACCCGTGCGGGACCTCCGGCCACTCCTCGTCCCGCAACGGCTCTGGGCGGTCGGGTGGCATCGCGTACTCGGTGCACCTGACGGGTTCGAGCACGTTGGGCGTCAGCACGTAGTCCTCCTCCTGCCACTCGGGCCGAGGCGCGTCGATCAGCTCGGTCACCGACGTGGAGTCGCGCCACACCAGCCGAACGTCCGGACCCCACGCTTCCCGGACGTCGTGGTACAGCGTGCACAGCAACACCTGCAGCAGATCGGTGCCGTCGGGGAACGGCAGCTCCGGGAAGTCACGCCGGTACAGCTGCGCGGCACCGACGAACGGCGTCCGCACGCCGACGACCGCCTCTTCCGGGATGTCGTCGCCGGTCGTGTAGTGAGCAGCACCCTCGCACCACGGCCACGGCTCGTCGGCGGGCCACAGGAGCGGACCGCCGACGTGGCTGTCGACGGTCGTCGGCTCGCCGGGACGCGGGTTCAGCATCACCGCGACGCGGGCGAAGTCCTCTGGTGCCATCAGTCGATCCACAACCGGATCGGGTGCCGGACGTCCTGCGGGCAGGCGAAGATGTTCAGGTTCCCGTACTCGCCGAAGTTCCACTCGACGTGGTCACCGGACGGCTCGTGCGTGCCGAGCGACAGGACCTGGCGCTGCACCGCACCGCACTCCGGGCAGTCGAACGTCAGCGGGCCCCCGTCGCCCCAGCAGGTCCAGCCGCCGATCTTCGTTCCACCCGAGGTCGGCGGCAGGTCTCGCAGCTCCTCCGGGCGTTCGTACGCGTGCGGGTACTCGGTGTACCGGATCGGTTCGAGGACGTTGACCGTCGGCACGTACCTCTCCTCCTGCTCCGACGGCTCGGGCTCCTCCTCGATCAGCTCGAACACCGTCGTGGAGTCACGCCACACCAGCCGCACGTCCGGGCCGTACGCGTTCGTGACGTCGTGCCACAGCGTGCACAGGAACACCTGCAGCACATCGGTGCCGTCCGGGAACGGAAGCTCCGGGAAATCCCGCTGGTACAGCTGCACGGCACCGACGAAGGGTTCACCGTGGCTGTCACAGGAAGGCCACTCCGAGTCGATCGGCCACAACATCGGGCCGCCGATGTGGCTGTCGGCGTCCGTCGGGTCGCCTTCCAGCGGGTTGAGCAGCACCGCGGGCCTCGCCCAGCTCTCCCTGCCCATCAGTCGATGTGCAGCTTGATCGGGTGCTGGACATCCCTGGTGCACGCGAACACGTTCAATGCGCCCTCCCGGCCGAACTCCCACCCGACGACCGCCCGTTCGGCGACCTCGCAGGAGCACAGCTCCTTCTCGGGTTCCTCGTGGGTGTACAGAGCTAGCAGAAGGCGGCGGTCCGCCCCGCAGGAGGGGCATTCCAGGCCGAACGGCGAGGTCTGCCACCAGAACGCCCAGCCGCCGACCTTGCTGCCGTTCGCGACCGGCGGCCAGTCGCCCGCGCCCACGGGCTGTTCGTCGCCCATCGGGTACTCGGTGATCCGGCACGGGTGCAGCACGCACGGCCGCGTCCGGTACTGCGGCTCGAACACGACCGGGTCAGGCACCACGTCCAAGACGTCGGCGACCGAAGAAGAACGCCAGAAGAGCCGCACGCACGGCCCGAAGTGGTCGGTCTCCTCGTCGGAGTGCTCCAACGGGCACAGCAGAACCTGGAGCAGGTCGGTGCCGGGCGGGAACGGCAGTTCGGGGAAGTCGCGCTGGAACAGTTGCACGGCACCGATCAGGGCGACGCGGACGCCGAAGCTGTCGGCCGGGAGGATGGTGAGGCCCTCGTCGTGCTTGCTGCCGTCGCACCACGGCCAGGGCTCGTCGGCCGGCCACAGCAGCGGGCCGCCGATGTGGCTGTCGGTCACCCGCGGCGCGCCGCGGGCCGGATGCAGACGAACAGCGGGCCGTGCCCACTCCCCCGTGATCGACACGAGCAAACAGGCTAGCTTCCGGCCCTGCGAACAGGGCCGGAAGTCAGCGAATCAGTCCGTTCCCGACTCGATCGCCGCCGAGTCGAGCAGTGCGTCGGCCGCCGAGACGGTGCCGCGCGAGGCGATGGCCTCCGCGCCGCCGTCCGGGACCTCGCCGATCAGCCTGGTCGGTTCCGGCTGGGCGGAGATGAGCGCCGACTGGCGGGTGCCGACCATGCCGAGGCCCGCGAAGAGCTCCAGCTTGGCGCGGGAGTCCGCGATGTCGAGGTTGCGCATGGTCAGCTGGCCGATGCGGTCGACCGGGCCGAACGCCGAGTCCTCGGTGCGCTCCATCGACAGCTTGTCCGGGTGGTAGCTGAACGCCGGGCCGGACGTGTCGAGGATCGAGTAGTCGTCGCCGCGCCGCAGCCGCAGCGTGACCTCGCCGGTGACCGCGGCGCCGACCCAGCGCTGCAGCGACTCGCGCAGCATCAGCGACTGCGGGTCGAGCCAGCGGCCCTCGTACAGCAGCCGGCCGAGCTTGCGGCCCTCGTTGTGGTAGGCCGCGACGGTGTCCTCGTTGTGGATCGCGTTCACGAGCCGGTCGTAGGCGATGTAGAGCAACGCCATGCCGGGCGCCTCGTAGATGCCGCGGCTCTTGGCCTCGATGATGCGGTTCTCGATCTGGTCGGACATGCCGAGACCGTGGCGGCCGCCGATGGCGTTCGCCTCCAGCACGAGGTCGACGGAGCTGCCGAACTCCTTGCCGTTGATGGTGACCGGGCGACCCTGGTCGAAGCCGATGGTCACGTCCTCGGTGGCGATCTCCACCGACGGGTCCCAGAACTTGACGCCCATGATGGGCTCGACGATCTCGATGCCCTCGTTGAGCAGCTCGAGCGACTTGGCCTCGTGCGTCGCGCCCCAGATGTTCGCGTCGGTCGAGTAGGCCTTCTCAGTGGACGCGCGGTAGGGCAGGCCGCGCTCCAGCAGCCACTCGGACATCTCCTTGCGGCCGCCGAGCTCGGTCACGAACTCCGCGTCGAGCCACGGCTTGTAGATGCGCAGCGACGGGTTCGCGAGCAGGCCGTAGCGGTAGAACCGCTCGATGTCGTTGCCCTTGTAGGTGGAGCCGTCGCCCCAGATCTGGACGTCGTCGTCGAGCATGGCGCGCACGAGCATGGTGCCCGTGACCGCGCGCCCGAGCGGGGTGGTGTTGAAGTACGCGCGGCCACCGGAGCGGATGTGGAACGCGCCGCACGCCAGCGCCGCGAGTCCCTCCTCGACGAGCGCCGACCGGCAGTCCACCAGCCGCGCGATCTCGGCACCGTACGTGCCCGCGCGGCCGGGGACCGTGTCGATCTCAGGCTCGTCGTACTGACCGATGTCCGCGGTGTACGTGCACGGCACCGCGCCCTTCTCACGCATCCACGCGACCGCGACGGAGGTGTCGAGACCACCGGAGAAAGCGATGCCGACGCGTTCGCCGGCGGGAAGTGAAGTGAGCACCTTGGACACGTTGAGAATTATGCACGACAATGTATGAGCATGCACGTCGGGGTGGCTGTTAGCTGCGCCTCAGCGATGTCGTCGCTGGTAGTGAGCCAGATGTCGGGCCGCGCCGCCAGCTGGGCGAGGGTCAGGTCGAGGTGCTTGTGCCGCAGCGGCCAGCCACGGGCGAACGGCCGGAGCAGGACGGTCCGGGCGTCCAGCTCGCCTGCGTGATAGGCGAACTCCGGTGGCGCCGGCGCGGGCCCGAACCAGCCGCGCGGGCTCCGGCCGGTCGCGCGGTCGATGGCGTGGACCGCCTCGGGTTCGCTCGCCAGCCACACCCACCCGCGTGCTTCCCCGGCCTGGACGAGCTGCGGGTACTGCTCGACGGCCGCGCGGGTGAGCGGAACGGTCGCGCGGATGCCGTGGCGGTCGAGCGCGTCGATGGTGTGCCAGATGCCGACGCGGGCGCCGTAGTCGCGCCAGCCGTGGTCGTTCGCGATGTCGAGGAGGACGTACATGGCTTGCGTGTTGGCTGTCATGCCGGGACGGTAGGAGCTGACACCAGTGTCAGGTTCAAGGGTTCGAGGGGGCGAACGTGAAGATCGGCGAACTTGCGCGGCGCACAGGCGTGAGCGAACGGTCGTTGCGCTACTACGAGCAGCAGGACCTGCTGGCGTCCACGCGCACGTCCGGTGGCCAGCGGGAATACCCGGACTCGGCGGTCGACCGGGTGATCAGGATCCAGGAGCTGTTCGCGGCCGGCCTGCCCAGCAAGAAGATCGCCCTGATGCTGCCGTGCATGCGCGACTACGACGGCGGGCCGTCCGAGATCGCCACCCCGCTGCTGGTCGAGGACCTCAAGAAGGAACGCCTGCGGATCGACCGGATGATCGCCGACCTGCACGCCACCCGTGACGTGCTGGACGACGTGATCGACGCCGCCTCGGACTAGTGGCGTGGCCCAGTACGACGGCCGGGTAATTCGCCTGGCAACGTACTGGGCCACGCCACTAGCGCTCGAGTTCGTCCGCCTTCTCCCGCATGCGCTCGATGCTGCCCTCGTGCTCGTCGGCGCGCATCGCCGTGACGGCCGCGAACAGGTGCGCGCCCGTGTACGGGTCCTGCTCCTTGCGTTCGTAGACCTCGCCCAGCGTGGGGTCGTACATCGCGTCCGACATCGCCGCGAGCAACGCCCGCATCCGCGGCGCCACGCCCTTGGGGGCAGAGGCGTCGATGATCGGCGTGACGCGTTCCCAGACCTCGTCCGGCGGGCCGGGCGGGTAGAGCTGGTTGAGGCCGAGCAGGCCGTTCTCCAGCGCGCCCATCACGAGCCGGATCTCCTCGTCGTCCGCGGGCAGCAGTGTCGCGACGCTCTCCGCGTCACGCTCGTGGTAGGCGATGGCGAGCCGCAGCCCGATCGCCTGGCTGCGGTTCTTCTGCTCGGGCTCGAGGAACCACCACTGCTGCTGCGCGGTCCTGGGAAACATGTCTCGCAGTGTGCCGGTGATCGGCTGTTTCCGCCCGAGAAGGTTTAGGTAAACCTAACCAAAGGTGTACGTGCTCGCATGCCGCACTACTCCGCGTTCGACAGGTTCACGATCAAGGCCGCCACGAAGGCCGCCGAACTGGTGATGGCACCCGCGAACCGGCGCGAGGTCTTCGACCAGTTCGTCATGACCGTCACCGCGGTGACCGAGCTCAGCGAGCACATGCGCCGCATCACCTTCCACGCGCCGGAGTTCACGTCGTTCGAGCTGACTGGCCCCGACGAGTACTTCGGCCTGCTGACGGCGAGCGGCCGCGAGCTGGTCATGCCCGCCGACGACCGGATCAACGTCCGCACGTCGTTGCGCGCCATGGCCGAGGACGTGCGGCCGGACCTGCGCTGGTACACGATCCGCGCGCACCGTCCCCCGGCCGGCGAGATCGACGTCGACTTCGTGGTGCACGGCGACGCGGGCCCCGGCACGCGCTGGGCCCGGCTCGCCATCGCGGGCGACAAGGCGGGCTTCCGCGCGGGCGGTTCGGCGTACCGGCCACCCACGTCGAGCTCGGTGCTGCTCGCGGCCGACGAGACGGCGTTGCCCGCGCTGTCGGCGATCCTCGAGGTGGAGACGCGGCCGATGCACGTCTTCGTCGAGGTGCCGGACGAGTCCTACCGGGTCGATCTCGACGTGGAGTGGGTGTTCCGGAGGTCCGGGGCGCCGGGTTCCGCTGTGCTGCCGGCGATCCAGGGCAAGGCTCTGCCCACTGTGGAGTACGCGTGGGCGTGCGGGGAGTCCGCGCTGGCGACCGGGGTGCGGCGGCATCTGGTGAAGGAGCGCGGGGTGGACCGCAAGGCGATCATGTTCAGCGGGTACTGGAAGGTCGGCTCAGCCCGAATGTGAAATTCCCGGCCGGCAAAGATTTGGCGAACTAGCTGGACGTGAACGCTGTTCATGTACCACCTTCTGCCTCGCAAGCCTCTCCGCCCCTGCTCACGGAAATTGAGGCCCCTGTTGAGGAAGTTCCTGCCAGCGCTGGCCGGCGCGCTCCTGATCACCGCACTCCTGCCCGGTGTCGCGCTCGCCGACCCGCCGCAGGCCATCCCCGCCAACCACACGGCGGAGGACGGCAAGTGGCAGCCGGCGTTCGACTACGACGGCGACGGCTGCTACCCCACCCCGGCGATCTCGCCGACCGGTCAGGTGGCGACCGGCCTGAAGAACTCCGGCGCGTTGAACGGCCAGTGCCACGACCGGTCCGACCTGGACAACACCAACTCCTACAGCCGCTCCAAGTGCAACAACGGCTGGTGCGCCTACCTGTACGACCTGTACTTCGAGAAGGACCAGGCCGTGCCGGGCTGGGACTGCTGCGGCCACCGGCACGACATCGAGCACGTGATCGTCTGGGTGCAGAACGACGTGGCCCAGTACGTCTCGACGTCGGAGCACGGCAAGTACAAGACCCACCCGCGCGCGAACGTGGCGTGGGAAGGCACCCACCCGAAGATCATCTACCACAAGGACGGCGCCAGCACGCACTGCTTCCGCCTCGCGGGCTTCAACGAGCAGGCGGAGAACCACTACGGGGTCTACCAGTACCCGGCCCTGGTGAGCTGGGACCGGTTCCCCGCCGGGGTGCGCGACATCCTGGTGAACGCGAACTTCGGCAGCGCCTCGCTGGCGATCAAGGACGGCGCGTTCAACCACAACCTCGGCATCGCGAAGCCGGCCGGGATCCCGTTCGACCCGAATGCTTGATCTTTTGGCTGCGCAGTTACTTGGCCACGCGATCAAGCCACTCGGCCAGGAGGGCCCGTTCCGCTGGAGACAGCATCAGGGGCGGGTCCTCCTCCAGTGCCACCCGAAGTGCGATGGCCCTGCTCGGGATGTCCGTCGGCTCGTCCGGTGAGGCGTCCGTCGTGATCGCCCTGATCACCTGTTCTCTGCTGAAAGTGATCAGCTCCAGGTCGCGGTCCTCTTCCGGCGTCGCGATCAACGACAGCACCACGCCCGTGCCCGCCGCGTGCACGAACTGCGCGGCCTGATCGATCGGCACCGTCAACCGGCCCACCTGCGCGATGCGGCTGATGATCTCGCGGAGCATCGCGTCCGCCTCCAGCCGCGCCTCGCGCTTGCGCGGCTCGCCGTACATCAGCAGGTAGAACGCGGGCCGCGCCAGACCGAACCCGATGTGCAGCTCCCACCCGCGCCGCAGGTCGTCGACCGGGTTGTCGCTCGCGCCCATCGCGTGCTTGGTCGCGAGGTAGTCGGCGAAGCCGTAGGCGGCGACGGCGTCCAGCAGGCCGTCCTTGTCCCCGAACAGCCGGTAGAGCGTCGGCGCCTGCACACCCGCCGCCGCGGCCACCGCGCGCGTGGAGACAGCCTCCTTTCCGCCCTCGATCAGCAGCTCGGCCGCGGCCTTCACCAACCGCTCCCTCGTGTCCATGTAACGACGATAACACATTTGAGGTAGCGCTGGTTCGATATCAGTGCTACGTTGATTGTGTTATCGCCGGAAACAGCAGCTAGGGAGCACCGACATGACTCGCGTTGCGATCGTCACCGGCGGATCGAGGGGCATCGGGCGGTCAGCCGCCGAGCGTCTCGCCGCGGACGGCATGGCCGTCGTCATCGTCTACGCCGGCAACAAGGTCGAGGCCGACAAGGCGGTCGAGGAGATCACCGCTTCGGGCGGCCAGGCCATCGCCGCGCAGGCCGACGTGGCCGACCCGGCGGCTCTGGGTGCCGCTTTTGATCTCGCGGCCGAGACGTTCGGCGGCGTGGACGTCGTCGTGAACTCGGCGGGCATCATGCCGTTGGGCACGGTCGCCGACATGGACCTCGACGTCTTCGACCGCATCATGCGCACCAACGCGCGTGGCACGTTCGTCGTCTCACAGCAAGCCGCGCGCCGTTTGCGCAACGGCGGCGCCATCATCAACGTCTCGTCATCGGTCGTGGGCCTGCGTTTCCCGCAGTACGGCGCCTACGCCATGTCGAAGGGCGGCGTCGAGGCGCTGACCCTGGTCCTGGCCCGCGAACTGCGCGGCCGTGACATCACCGTGAACGCCGTCGCCCCCGGCCCCACCGCCACCGCGCTGTTCCTGGAGGGCAAGGACGAGGCGACGATCGACAACCTCGCGAAGCAGGCGCCGCTGGAGCGCATCGGCTCCCCGGACGACATCGCCGAGGTCATCTCCTTCCTCGCGGGCCCGGCCCGCTGGATCAACGGTCAGGTTGTTCGTGCGAACGGAGGCATCATCTGATGGGCAAGGTCATCGTTGTCACGGGAGCGTCCAGCGGCTTCGGAGCGCTGGCAGTGCGTGCTCTGGCTCGCGCCGGGCACACCGTCTACGCGGGCATGCGAGAAACCGTTGGCCGCAACGCCGCGGCCGTCGCCGACCTCGGCGCGTTCGGGGCTTCTGGTGACTTCGACGTGCACGCCGTCGAGCTGGACGTGCAGTCGCAGTCGTCAGCCGATGCCGCTGTTGCGTTAATCATTGCCGAGCAGGGCCACCTCGACGTGGTCGTGCACAACGCCGGCCACATGGTCACCGGCCCGGCCGAGGCGTTCACGCCGGAGCAGTACGCGGCCCTGTACGACGTGAACGTCCTTGGCACGCAACGGGTCAACCGCGCTGCTCTGCCACACCTGCGTTCACAACGCTCCGGCCACGTCGTGTGGGTGGGTTCATCGTCGACGCGCGGCGGCACTCCCCCGTACCTGGCCCCGTACTTCGCGGCCAAGGCGGCAATGGACGCGGTCGCCGTCTCGTACCGCGCCGAGCTGCTGCGGTTCGGCATCGACACCACGATCGTCGTGCCGGGCGCGTTCACCCACGGCACCAACCACTTCGCGCACAGCGGCACCCCCGCCGACACGGACGTCGCTTCGGCGTACGAGGAGTTCTATCCAGGCTTGATGGAACAAGTCGGCGCTCGACTCGCCGAACTGGAGCCCGCGTGGGCCTCTGTTTCAGCCGTCGCTGAAGCTATCGTGGACGTCGTGAACGCCGCGCAGCCGCCGTTTCGCGTGCACGTCGACCCGTCCGACGACGGTGCCGCCGTGGTGAACGCCGTGGCGGACCGGGTGCGCAGCGAGTTCCTGCGCCGGGTGGAGCTGGCCGACCTGATCTAGGCCTGGCTGAGGAGCGCGGACACGGTGACGAACCGGAAGCCGCGCTCCTTTAGGCCGTCGATGATCGGCCCGAGCGCCTGCCGTGTCGGCTCCCGCGCCCCGAACATCGAGTGCAGCAACACGATGGAACCCGGCTTGGTGCTGCCCAGCACCTCGCTCTCGATCTCTTTCGCGGTGTGCGCGCCCGCGGAGTCCGGCTCGACGTCCCACATGATCGTCTTGCGGTCGTGGGTCTCGAGGTAGTGCGGCAACGTGAAGAGCTTCTTGCCGTTGGGCGGCCGGAAGTGGATCGGCCCCTGGTACCCGGTGGCGCGGATCAGCTCGTCGGTGTCCTCGATCTCCTTGGCCACGAACCCCGGCGACACGAGGACCATCCGCTCGTGCGAGTAGGTGTGGTTGCCGATCTCGTGCCCGGCCTCCGCGATCTTGCGGCCGAGGTCGGGGTACTGCTTCAGGCCGCTGCCGTTGAGGAAGAACGTCGCCGGCACCTGTTTCTGGGCCAGCACGTCGAGCGTGGCCTGGGCGCCGGCCGGGTCCGGGCCGTCGTCGAAGGTCAGGGCGATGACCTTCTCGGTGGTCTCGACTCGGGCCACCAGCTCACCGAAGAACTGGAAGGTGCGGGAGCTGCTGATGTTCCACAGTGCTGCTGCGGCTGCCAGTACGATGACGAGGCCGACTGCGGTGATGATCGTTGGCTTGCGGCGCAACCACTTCATGCGCCCACTATGGCCAATGCGGCTTTTCCCACCCGCAGCACCCCGTCGTCGAGCGGCACGGTGCGGATGCCGCCCTTGCCTCGCAGGGCTTTGAACGCGCCCGGAGCGATGACGGCGTCCATCCAGGCACACGGGTTGGCCCGCCGGTGGACCTCGAAGCGCACCGGTCCGTCGCCCGTGTCGAGGCTGAAGATCGTGCCGCGCGGCAGTGAGTCCACATCGAACCCGCGCACGACAATGTTCCGTCGTGCCAGCAACGGGTCGACCGGCCACGGGTCGAGTGACTCGGCGGCGATCAGGGTGATCGCGGCGTTGCGGTGCGCCCGGTGGTTGAAGAACCTGTCGCCGACGATTCCCAGCTGGGCGCGGATCTCCACGTGGTCCCGCGAAACGGGTTCAGGATCGGGACGAGGGCCGTCCGACGGACGGCCCTCGTAGGCGTGCACAGGTGAGACGTGCAACGCGACGATCTCTACCTCTCGCCGAGCTGCCATTCCGGCCTCACGTAGTGGCACGTGTAGCCGTTCGGGTAGCGCTCCAGGTAGTCCTGGTGCTCCGGCTCGGCCTCCCAGAACTCCGTCGCCTGGGTGACCTCGGTGACGACCTTGCCCGGCCACTTGCCGGAGGCGTCGACGTCGGCGATGGTGGCCTCCGCCACCTGCTTCTGCGCGTCATCGGTGTAGAAGATCGCCGACCGGTAGCTGGCGCCGATGTCGTTGCCCTGGCGGTTGCGGGTCGACGGGTCGTGGATCTGGAAGAAGAACTCCAGGATCTGCCGGTAGCTCAGCTGCTCGGGGTCGAACACGATCTCGATGGCCTCGGCGTGGTTGCCGTGGCGGCGGTAGGTGGCGTTGGGCGTGCTGGGGTCGCCGGTGTAGCCGACGCGGGTGGAGACGACTCCGGGGTGGCGGCGGAACAGGTCCTGCATGCCCCAGAAACAGCCGCCCGCGAGAACAGCCTTCTCCGTCACGGTAATTCTCCTCTGCTCGGTGTTCACTCAGCAGAACGTTCGGGGCCGGGCTCATCATCCCCGTCAGGTTGTGACGTATCCATTACGGGCGCCACCGAGCGGGCCTCGATGACCTCGCCCAGGTAGCGCAGGACGACGGCCACGGCGGCGGCCACCGGCACGGAGAAGAACGCGCCCGCGATGCCGTACAACGACGTACCCGCGGTGACGACCAGCAACACCACCGCCGCGTGCAGGCGCAGACCGCGCGACTGCAGGATGGGCTGCAGCACGTTGCCCTCGACCTGCTGCACCACGATGACGATGATCAGCATGATGATCGCCGTGGTCAGCCCGTTGCTGACGAGCGCGACCAGCACCGCCAGCGCGCCCGCGATCAACGCGCCGATGATCGGGATGAAGCCGCCGAGGAACGTCAGCGCGGCCAGCGGAATGGCCAGCGGCACGCCGAGGATCACCAGGCCGAGCCCGATGAAGACCGCGTCGATCAGCGACACGACCGCCTGACTGCGGATGAACGAGCCGAGCGTCACCCAGATCCGCTCCAGCACGGTCGTGACGTGCTCGCCCGCCCGCTCGCCGATCAGCCCGCGCAGCCACGGCGTGAACCGCATGCCGTCCTTGACGAAGAAGAAGGCCAGCAGCAACGCCACCAGACCCGTCACCACTCCGGACGTCACCGCGCCCGCGCCGGTCAGCAACCCGTTCGCGATGGACCCGATACTCGACTTGATCTGCTCGACACCCTGGGCGATCAACCGGTCGAGGTCCGTGTCGCGCAGGTTGAACGGCGGCCCGGCCACCCAGTCCTGCAGCTTCTGCACGGCCTCGGTGGCACTGTCGGCGATCTCCGGCACACCGGACGCGATCGACGACGCGATCGCCGCGATCACCCCTCCCAGCACCGCGAGCCCGACGACCAGCACGATCGTCGCCGACAGCGCCGAGTTCAGCCCCTTCGACATCAGCCACCTGGCTGGCGGCCACAGCACGGTCGTGATCAGCAACCCCAGCAGCACGGGCATCACGACCACCCACAGCTGCCCGACCAGCCACGCGACCATCCAGAAGCCGAGCGCCGCCAGCGCCACCCGCAGACTCCACCGCGCGAGCCAGCTCACGCCGTGCCCGATGGCCTCACCCTTGTCCGCCCACCTGCGTTCCCGTTCCACGCACACAGTCTGTCCTGATCTAGCCCGAACGGGTGGCGACATGCCGTCAGATCGTTACGCCTGACCCCAGAACGCGTCCTCCTCGGCGGGGTCGGCGGTGAACAGCCACACCTCGACGACCTTGCCGTCGACCACGCGCATCACGTCGACCCCAACGCCGTCCATCTCGGCACCGGAACGCTTGCCAGTCCAGTGCACCGGCGCCGCCACGATGTCGCCGTTGACCATCAACGGGGCGTTGCGCTTCAACGTGAACGTGCCCTCGGAGACGGCCATCATGCCGCCGATCATGTCGCCGACGGCCGCACTGCCGTGGTGCACACCGGAGAACCGGTTCGCGCCCGGCTGGTGCCACACGATGTCGTCGGCGAACTGGGCGGCGACGGTGGCGAAGTCGCCGGACTCGAGGGCGTCGAAGTAGGTGGTGATGACGGCGAGCGGGGAAGTCATTGGTTTCTCCTTTGCACTGGTGTTGCCCTATGCTCACCAAAGGTAACCAATTACCTCAACGTAACTAACGGACGGATGTGCGCCATGTCACAGACGGTGCCCGACTGGAGCGTGCTGGCCGCCTCGTGCCCCTCGCGGAAGAGCCTCGCACGCATCGCGAACAAGTGGACGGCGATGGTGGTCACGGTGCTGGGCAACGGGCGCATGCGGTTCGGCGACCTCAAACAGGAGATCGACGGCATCAGCGGCAAGGTGCTGACCGAGACGCTTCGGGATCTTGAACGGGACGGGCTGGTCACTCGGCACGTGTACGCGGAGGTGCCGCCGCGAGTCGAATACGAGCTGACGGAGCTCGGGTTCACCTTGCACGAACCGTTGTTGGTGTTGTGCCGCTGGGCCGAGCAGCACATCGCGGAGGTGCTCGTGAACCGCGAGAGGTACGACGCGCGCTAACGAAGGAGCACGCCGTCGACGTCGGGCATGACCGAGCCGCGGATCAGGTTGCGCACGACCGGCTGGCCGGACAGCCGGAAAGCCATGTCGCGCAACGAGATTCGCAAGCGGGACGACGGCGCCATCCAGCCGATGAACTTCCGCCCGAACTCCTGGGTGCGCGCGACGACCGGTTTCATCCGCGCCTGATAACGCTCGAACGCGCCGTCCGTACCCACAGCAAGCTCCTCGGCCAGCACGAACGCGCCGGTCATCGCGAGCGACGCGCCGTGGCCCGCGAACAGGGAGACCGCCCCGCACGCGTCGCCGACCAGGACGACCTTGCCGCGATGCCAGACAGGCATGTCCACTTGGGACACAGTGTCGAAGTAAACGTCGGATGGCACAACGGAAAGCAGCGAAGGCGCCACCCAGCCCAGGTCACCGAACCGCTCCCGCAGCGCAACGGCAGGATCCGCGGGCAACACCGAAGAAGACGACCGGTACAACATCAACGCCGCGAGAGCCCCGTCGCGCACGGCGTAGCAGCCGATCATCCGGTGCGGCACGGTCAACATCTGGTAGCGGTAGCCGATTTGCGCGCTCAACGCCGGATCGTCCAACGAATACGCCGCCACGTGATGCCCGAGGTACCGCACGGACGACGGCCCGAAGACCAGCTCGCGCACCCGTGAGTGCACGCCGTCCGCACCGACGACCAAGTCGAAGTCTTCCAGCTCTTCAACCGAAGAAACCGTTGTCCCGTAACGGATCGGCGAACGCACGGCGTCGCGGAGCACCTCCGCCAGGTCACCCCGCAGCAGGCTGACCACTCCGTCCGCGACCGCCTCGTAGGCCTCGGTGGAGATCGAGGCACGCTCTCGGCCGCGCTCATCCACGCTGGCCACGGACGAGATCGGCGCGCGACGGGCCTCCACCGCCGGCAGCAGGCCCATCCGCCGTGCCACCTCGTGACCCGGTCCGAAGAAATCGATCATGTAGCCGCCGGCGCGGAACGCGGGAGCCTTCTCGACGACCAGGACGTCCCAGCCGGCTCGTTCCAGCCACCACGCCGTCGCCAGCCCGGCTATTCCCGCTCCGACGACCAACGCTCGTTGGGCACTCGACTTAGGCATATGCCCAATCTAGCATCACCCGTGCATGCGCCGGCTGCTCCGTCCGCCACTCCACAGCCAGATCCCGACCCCGGCCGCCACCAGCACGCCCAGCCCGAGCAGGCCGTCGGGAATGCCGTCGTCAGGTTGCTGTTGCCGCTGCTGGGAGTTCTGCGTGATGACCTGCGGCACGCGCGGCACAGAAGGCGCGATCGACGACGGCTGCGCGACCAGCGCCAGCGGGATCGCCTCGGTGTCGGCGAAGTCGACCATCCCGGTGGCTTCCAGCACCTGCATGTGATCCAGCACGGTGTCCATGCAGACCTTGGCGTAGTCGCGGATCGCGGTGTTGCGCGTGCCGGTCCGCACCGAGGCGAGGAACTTGTAGACGCCGCCGTGCGCCGCCCGCAGCCGGTTCGCGAAGACCTTGTCGAACTCGACGCTGCGTGCGGGCGCGGCCGCCATCTCGTTCAGCCAGCCCTGTTGCGCGTCGCTGGGCTGGGTGGGCAGCTGCACGTTCAACGTGCGCGCGAGCTGGGCGGTCCGGCGGTCGAGGTTCGCGTGCCCGTCGATCAGGTGCCGGCCGGCCTCCTGCACCTTCGGGTTGGCCGACTTCTCGAGCCCCATCCGCCCGGCGGGACCTTCCCACAGCCCGGCGAGCGCCACCTTCTGCAACAGGTCGCGCCCGGCAGGCCCCATCGGCCCGAACGGGGTTTCCACGTAGTCGGGTCCGAGGTTCGGCTGGGCGAACGCGGGTGGCGCACCGACCAGCAAGACCAGTCCGTTGCACAGTGCAATGGTTATCGGTTCGTTACCAACAGCCGACCCTGTAGAACTAGCTGGGTGAGTGATGTCGACGACCTGACCGACGCGGTCCTCACCGCGTCCCGCCTGCTGATCGCCGTGTCGGCACGATCGCTGGCGGCCGTCGAGGAGACGCTCACGCTGCCCCAGTTCAGGATGCTCGTCTTGCTGGAGAGCCGGGGCCCGATGAAGCTCACCGCGCTCGCGGACCTGCTGGAGGTCAACCCGTCCACGGCGAAGCGCATGATCGACCGGCTGGTCACGTCGGGCATCGTCGACCGCGAACCCAACCCGGCCACCAAACGCGAGGTCGTGGTCGTCGCGAGCACCGCGGGCCGCCGGGTCGTGGGCGAGGTGATGACGCGCCGCCGAGCAGAGATCAGCAGGATCGTGGCCCGCATGCCGGAACACCTGCGGCACGGCCTGGTCGAGGCGCTGACCGCCTTCACCGACGCCGGCGGCGAACCGCGCTGGTCAGCCCGCGACGAGACGCCGGAGTGGGCCCGCGACCGCGCGGAAGTCGACTGACTCGTCCAACGCGCGGTGCAACACCAACCCGTCGATGACAGCACCCAACAACAACGCGATGGCATCGGCGTCCTGCACTTCAGCGCTGCGCAGCCAGTCGGCGACGCGCGATCGGAAGTCCACGACCAGCGCCGCGAGTGAGGTGCGCAGCTCGGGGAGCCGGTGCGCGGCCAGGAACGCCTCGGCCAGCAACAGCGACTCCGGATCCGTACCGGTGAACCGAGAGAGGTCGTCGAGAACGCGCTCGATGCCCGCCGACGGTTCGCAATCCCCCAACGCGTCGGCGGACTCCCCCAAGATCCGCTCGGCGAACTGCAGCGCCGCCGTCGAGAGCAGTTCCTGCACCGACGAGAAGTGGTAGTGGACCAGCGCGGCGTTGACGCCGGCGCGTTCGGCGACCAGCCGCGTGGTCACCGCACCCCAGCCGACCTCGCCCACGAGCTGGGCGGCGGCGTCGAGCAGTTGTTCACGGGTGCGGCGACCGCGGTCGGCTGACTTGGGCACGCGCCTAACTTAGCTCTCGGCCCGCTTCTGGAACGCGTCGAGCACCTCGACCCAGCCGCCCGAGTTGTCCTCGTGAGCCTTCGCCCGCAGCTCGTCCGACCCGGCGAGCGCCGCGAACCCGCTCTCCACGACGCGCAGCCGCGTGCCGGAACCCTCCGGCGCGAGGGTGAACTCGACCAGCGTGGTGTTGTCCGCGGTCAGGTCTGCGCCGCCGAACGCGCTGGCCCAGCGGTAGGACACGTAGGTCTGCGGCGTCACGGTCTCGACCCGCACGGGGAAGTCGCCGTACGTGTCGTTCTTGCACACGGTCGTCTCGCCCTCGACGGCCGTGCCGGACGGCGCCGAGGCCACCCACCAGCCCGGCTCGGTCACCAGCTGCCACACGCGCTCCGGCGTTGCCTCGATCAGGGTCTCGCGTTCGATCCGGTCCACGGTCACGACAAACTCCCAACGTCCGCCAACAAGTGCAACCTCAGGGTTGCATATCCCCAAGCAACGCGCAACTCCAGGGTTGCATGTCTAGATCGCGCTCGGGAAGGGGTGGCGGGCGGCGAACTCGGGAGCCGTCATCCCGAACAGCACCACGTCGTGGTGGCGGCCGGCGAAGAACTCGTGGTCGCGCAGTCTGCCTTCCTCCGTGAAGCCGAGCTTGCGGTGGAACGCGAGAGAGGGCTCGTTGAAGGCCCACACGCTCGCCTCGCACTTGTGGAACCGCCGTTCGCCGAACATGTAGTTCAGCAGCAGTGGCACCGCGTCTGAGGCGTAGCCGCGTCCCTTGTGCTCGGTGCCGATGGCGATGCCGTAGCCGAACCGCCCGGCCCGGTGGTCCACCGACTGCGTTCCCACCGTGCCGACGAGCGCGCCGTCTTCGAGCGACTCGATCCCCAGGTTGAACTGATCGCGGTCCACCGGCTTGACCGCGGCCTTCTCCGCGAACTCGCGTTGCCGCGCGGCCGACCACGGCGGCTGCACCTTGTCAGCCCTGCGCATGTCGGTGGTGTTCTCGTCGAACTTCTGGAACGCCTCCCAGTCCGCCGGCTCGATGCCGCGGAGCCGGACGCGTTCTCCTACCCAGACAGAGCTCATCGCAAGATCAAACGACCACCCGTTCGTGTCCGGCAACCGGATTACTACTATCGCCCGGTGACCGCCTACGACGATCTTGAGCTCGACACGACGGTGCTGCCGGAACGCCAGCAGAGGATTCTGGTCGCCATCCGCGACTGGGTGGTCGAGCACGGCTACTCCCCCAGCACCCGCGAGATCGGCGAGGCGGTCGGCCTGAAGTCCTCCTCCAGCGTCTCCAAGCACCTGTCGGCGTTGGAGGACAAGGGTTTCCTCAAGCGCGGCTCGTCGGTGACGCGGCCGATGGACGTGCGGGTCTTCCTGCACGAGACGGCGTCCGCGCAGCTGTCGGACGACTCGATCTCGGTGCCCGTGGTCGGTGACATCGCCGCCGGTACGCCGATCTCCGCCATCGAGCACGTGGACGACGTGCTGAGCCTGCCGCGCGGGCTGGTCGGGCGCGGCAGCAACGTGTTCGCGCTGCGCGTGCGCGGTGACTCGATGATCGACGCGGCGATCTGCGACGGCGACATGGTCGTGATCCAGCAGGCGCAGGAGGCGTACAGCGGGCAGATCGTCGCCGCGATGATCGACGAGGAGGCGACGGTCAAGGTGTACCAGCGCCGCAACGGCCACGTGTACCTCGAGCCGCGCAACCCCGACTACCCCGTGATCGACGGCGACAAGGCCGTGATCCTGGGCATCGTCGTGTCGGTGCTGCGAAGCGTTTAGAGGGCACCCCAGTCCCGCTCCTTCAGGTGTTCGACGACTACCTGCGCGGCTGCGGTCGGCGTTCCGCGGGTCACCAGGTAGAGGGTGTTGAGCGGCGGGATCTCCGGCTGGTGCAGCAGTTCGACGGACCCGGCGGTCAACGCCGGTTCGGCCAGGTAGCGGGGTAGCGCGGACACGCCCGCTCCGGCGACCACAGCCGCCAGCACCGCGCGCAGGTCCGGGACGACCACGGCCGTGATGTTCTTGGGCCGCTTGCCGAACTCGCTGCGCCAGTACCTGCGGATGATCGGCAGCTCCGGCGAGTAGGCGACCAGCGGCAGGTGTTCGAGGGCTCGCGCCGGGTCTGCTGCCAGCAGTTCCCTGTCGACGGTGCTGGCCAGCAACGGCGGTCCGACCAGCAGGAACTCCTCGTCGGTCAACGGCGTCGCGGTGTGGCCCGAGCCCGGTCGGACCGAGGACAACACGACGTCGAGCTGTCCTGCCTTCAGGGCGTTGAGCAAGTCGTTCGCGAGGCCGAGCGTGACCTCGAACCGGATGCCGCGCTGGACCAGCGGGGTGAGCGCGGGCAAGCCGCGGACGGTCAGGAACTCCGCCGCTCCCCCGATCCGCACGGTGCCTTCGAAAGCGGGCGCGGGGTCGAGCGCGGTGCGCAGGTGGTCGAGGTGGGGGCCAACGCGGCGGGCCAGCTCGTCGGCGCGGAGTGTGGCCGTGACGCCGCGGCTGCCCCGGATGAACAGCTGTTCGCCGAGCTCTTTCTCCAGCTTGGCGAGCTGACCGCTCACTGCGGGCTGGGTGAGGCCACGCCGGGTCGCCGCCGCCGTGAGCGAGCCGCCCCGGTAGATCTCCACGAACGTCGCCAGCAGATCCAGGTCCGTCAAGCTCGCAGCCATAAGACAGCTTATAGCCTGGCGGGCACCTATGAAGGATTTGTGATGGCATGGATGCCATGAAGAAGCTGCTGATGGTCGTGTCCGGCGCCGACTCCCTGACGATGGCGGACGGCACGAGCCACCCCACGGGGTTCTGGGCGGAGGAGGTCGTCGAGTCGGTGCGCGTGCTCCGCGAGGCCGGTGTCGAGGTCACGGTCGCGACGCCGGGCGGTGTCGTGCCGACCGTCGACAAGGCCAGTTTGGACGGCACGTTCGACGAAGCCGTTGCGTCCCTGGCAGATCTGCGTGCGCCCGCGACGTTGGAGTCTCTGAAGGCGGCCAACTTCGACGCGATCTACCTGCCCGGCGGCCACGGCCCGATGGCGGATCTCGCATTTTCCGACGCGCTCGGCACGTTGCTGGCGGAGTTCCACGACAGCGGCAAGCTGGTCGCGGCGCTGTGCCACGGGCCGGCCGGACTGCTCTCGGCGGTCCGCGCGGACGGCTCGTTCGTGTTCGCGGGCAAGGAGATGGCCGTGTTCAGCGACGAGGAGGAGCGCCAGGGCGGCCTCGACGTGCCCTACTCGGTGTCCGGGCGGTTGGCCGAGCTGGGCGCGCGGCTCGCGCCGGGTGAGCCGTGGTCGAGCACGGTGATCGTGGACGGCAGGCTCGTGACAGGGCAGAACCCGCAGTCCACTGTGGCCACCGCTGGGCGCGTCGCTTCGCTGATCTAGCGGAGTGCCGCCGCGATCTGTTGCAGCAGAGCCGGTTCGTCGGCTTTGGTGACCGGCAGCTCGGTCGGCGCGTTGTCCCAGTCGACGTCGTCCATCTCCAGCACGGACTTCCGGTCGAAGTCGAGCGCGCGCTCGCCGAGCTCCGGCCCCAGCAGGTCGATGACGAGCCCGGTGTCCACTGTGGTGTGTTGCGCGAGCAGGGCGGCGTCGTAGAGGTCCTTGGCCTGCGGGTAGGAGTCCGTCATGAGCCACTGGAGCTTCCACGCGAGCGACAGCTCCTGGTTCGCGGCGAGCAGGGTCGCGCCGGCGACCCGCACGGGTTCCGGCGCGATCGGCAGCTCCTCCTCGAACACGAGGTCCATGTGCACCGACCCGTGCGGCAGGCCCCGAACCTCGAACGGGCACGCCAGCCGCAGCCCCGGCACCCGTTCGTAGGTCCAGATGGGCTCGATGTCGATCGGACCGGGGCACAGCACCGGACCGGGGTCGGCGTGGACGGCCGTGCTGATGTCGTCGACGAGCTGTTCCGCGTCCTGGCTCCCGAACGCGATGGTGCTGGGCGTGACCACGAAGTCGAGGTCACCGGGCTCGCGCGCGGCGTCGCCGAACCACTCCCGCAGCACCACGCTGCCGCGCAGCACCAGGTGCTCCGACCACCGCGACCTGCTGATGAGGTGCAGCAGACGGGCCATCGCCGCGCGCCGCCCGTTGAGCCACCGCGCACCGTCCACGGGGTTGCCGAACCGCGGGTCGCCGGCCCGGAAGGCGTGCCGGTACTGCTTGAGCGCCGGCTCGAACACGGCGCGCTGCTGGATGTCCTGGCCCGGCTTCACCTTGAGCGGGTTGTAGGTCACCGGGAAGCCGCGCACCCACGACGGTGCCTGCCGCAGCCGCTCGTCGTGGCTGCGGACGTCGAGCTTGCCGTCGATCCAGCCGTTGTCGGCGTGCAACGCGTCGTCGTCGACGACGTACTCCTCCTCGACCTCCAGCACCTCGAACTGCTTCAGATCCTTGAGCAGAGCCGTCAGTCGCGCCTTCGCCGTCTCACGTCCAACGCCGAAGCACCGCTGCGTGACGAAGCGTTCTTCTTTGTAGTCCGCACGGAGACGACGCGCGTTGCGTGACACGTGCGCGTTGTGCCGCTCAACGGTCGTGAAGACGGCCACGTGCCACTTCGCGGGCAACAGCAGCTTCACGTGGTGCTCGAAGTAGCGCTCGGGGTCGGCCTCGGCGTCCGTCTGCGGCACGCCCTCGTTCCACGGCGCCGCCTCGATCTTGACCCTGACGACGTACAGCTCGGCTTCGAGCATCCGGCCGCGCCAGCTCTCGGCAGTCGCGCGCACCTCGTCGATGGTGCCGCTGACGCCGATCGTCAGCATCGGCTGGGACGGCAGCTCGCCGCACTGCAGTTCGATGTGGGTGAACTTCAGCTGGTGCTGCTCGGCGAACTTCGCCAGCTCGTCGACCTGCCACTCCGAACCGGTCAGGTGCAACTCGAACTCGCCCGAGTACATGGCCTCCCCCTCTTCGAGGCGCCGACCCTAGCCCAGCATCACCTGCACCACGCACAACAAATACAGCAGCAACGGCCCGCGGCTCAGCTGCATGACGAGCCCGAGCGGCACCGGCCCGAGCACACCGAAGTCGATCGCGGCGACGCCGTAGTCGAGCGGCGGCCGGGTGGCGATCCGGTAGACCACGGCCACCGCCCCGACCGCCGACACGACAGCGTTGAGCCACTCGACGTGCGGCGTGAACGGCGCCGTGACCGCGCACCACACCACCGCGCCTGTCACGGGTATGACGAGGTGCGCGAGACGAAGCGTGCGGTCCGGTACACCCGTCGCCCGGCGGATCGCCGCTGACCGGCAGACGGCTTTGAGGCCGGCGGCCAGCCGGTCGGTGGCGAGGAACGCGGCGATCAAGTGCACGGCGGGGACCCACTCGACCTCGCCGCCCAGCGCCACCAGTGCGGGCAACGGCAACAACCCTGCCCAGACGAGCAACGCGTTCGGTGCCCGCCGGACGCGGAGCAGATCCGTCCACACCAGCACGGTGAGCGGTGAGCCGCGCAGCCTGGCAGACCGGACGCGGCCGAGCTGCCGGGCGCGGCGTTCGGCCAGGATCGTGCCGAGCAAGGTCAGGTCGAGCCAGCTCGCCGACACGCGTGCCACCGCCGCCAGGGAGGCACCAGCGGACAGAGCGGCGCGGTTCAGGCGGCGCAACGACAGGCCGGCGACCACGACGAGCACCACGGCGATCGTGGCGGCGACTGGAGTCAGCCAGGCAGCGCTGGGAAGGGCGAACCCAGCGGGCCGCAGGAACAAGGCACCTACGGCTGCCGCGGCCAGCACGCTCAGGGAGCCCTGCAGGCGCACCGCGGCCCGCTGCAGCACCACCGCACCCGCCACCACCGCGACCCCGGCCGCCGCCGACCCGGCGAACAACTCGAGCCCCGGCACCGAAGCCGCCCCCACGACCCCGAACACCGCGGCGGGCCACACCGCCCCCACCGCCGCGCCAAACCCGAGCAACCCGAGGAACCGCGGCATCAGCACCGCACCCCGGTCCACCGGCGAGCTCAACACCCAGAACGCCCGGTCCCGCCCGGCAAAAACCGGCCCGAGCGCCAGCAAAACCTTGAGCAGCACGACCGCCGCCAACACGGACAACCACAGCGCTGTCCACGAACTCAGAGGTTGCCCGGTCTTCTGCAGCCCCTTGAACGCCACGCCCCACCCGATCGCCCCGACGATCGCCACGTTGACCAGCCGCACGTACCACTGAGTGAGCCGGACCCGCCGCGGCGCAGGCGGACGCCTAAGCCGCCGGCGGATCTCCAAGGCCGACGGGGTCGTCACAGCGTCACGGTGCGATCGGCGACCGCCTCGACCAGGTCCTGGTCGTGCGACGCGAACACGACGGCCACCCCGGCCGCCTTCTCCGCCTTGAGCCGCTCCCGCAGCCAGGTCCGGCCCAGCACGTCGAGGCGCTGTTCCGGTTCGTCGAGCACCAGCAGGGCGCGCGGCCGCACGAAGCAGGAGGCGAGGCCCAGCCGGTGCCGCTGGCCGCTCGACAAAGTGGGCGGCAGCTGGTCGCGCACCTCGTCCAAGCCCAGCGAGGAAAGCACGTCCTGGACCTCGCGTTCCGGCGTGCCGTGCAGCCACGCCAGCAGCCGTAGGTGCTCCACGACGGACACGTCCGGGAAGTAGTCGGCGTCGTCCAGCAGCGAAGCCACCGACGACCGCACGAGAGCCGACGACTCGTCCAGCACGGCACCGCGGAACAGCACAGACCCGGTGTCGAGCGTCTCGGCGCCGACCAGGCAGCGCAGCAGCGTCGACTTGCCGGACCCGTTCGAGCCGAGCACGGCCACGGCGTCACCCAGGTCCACCGTGAACGAGAGACCTGCGAAAACGGGGATCCCGCCATAGCTGAAGCCGGCGTCCCCCACGGCCAACGACATGTGATCAGCCTAATGGGAATACCTCGGGCACCTGTGCGTTAGGGTAGATGCAAACGCATATAACCCAGACAGAAGGAGGCGGGGACCGTGCAGTTCGGAGTGTTCTCGGTGAGCGACATCACCAGGGACCCGGTGAGCGGCGAGACCCCCAGCGAAGCCGAGCGCATCGACGCGATCGTGCAGATCGCGGAGAAGGCCGAGGAAGTCGGGCTCGACGTGTTCGCGATCGGCGAGCACCACAACCCGCCGTTCTTCTCGTCGGCGCCCACCACGTTGCTCGCCCACATCGCGGCGAAGACGAAGAGGCTGATCGTCAGCACCGCGACGACGCTGATCACCACCAACGACCCGGTGCGCATCGCCGAGGAGTACGCGATGCTGCAGCACCTGGCGAAGGGCCGCATGGACCTGATGCTGGGCCGCGGCAACACCGCGCCGGTCTACCCGTGGTTCGGTCAGGACATCCGGCAGAGCCTGCCGCTGGCGCTGGAGAACTACAACCTCCTGCACCGGTTGTGGCGCGAGGACGTCGTCGACTGGGAGGGCAAGTTCCGCACGCCGTTGCAGGGCTTCACGTCCACGCCGCGGCCGTTGGACGACGTGCCCCCGTTCGTGTGGCACGGCTCGATCCGCACGCCGGAGATCGCGGAGCAGGCCGCCTACTACGGCGACGGCTTCTTCGCGAACAACATCTTCTGGCCGAAAGAGCACTACATGCGGCTGATCAAGTTCTACCGCCAGCGGTACGCGCACTACGGCCACGGCACCGAGAAGCAGGCCGTCGTCGGCCTTGGTGGCCAGGCCTACATCGCGAAGCGGTCGCAGGACGCGATCAAGGAGTTCCGGCCGTACTTCAACGAGGCACCGGTCTACGGGCACGGGCCGCGGATGGAGGACTTCATGGAGCAGACGCCGCTGTCGGTCGGCAGCCCGCAGGAGGTCATCGACAAGACGCTGACCTTCCGCGAGCACTTCGGCGACTACCAGCGCCAGATGTTCCTGATGGACCACGCCGGCCTGCCGCTCAAGACCGTGCTGAACCAGCTGGACCTGCTGGGCGAGGAGGTGGTTCCGGTGCTGCGCAAGGAGATCGAGTCGCGCCAGGACCCCGAGACCGCCAAGCCGCCAACGCACGCGCTGCGCGTCACGGAGAAGTACGGCGACCAGCCCGCGCGTCAGCCGCGCCCGAACGCCAACCGGGGTGACAACGTCACGGGTGGCTCGCCGTACCAGGACAACAAGTGACGCGAGCGAACGAGGCGTGGGAGTCGCTCATGCGGGCCTACGCCGTGCTGATGAAGCAGTTCAACGCGGAGGACGTCTGGGGCGACCTGACGATGCGGGAGTACGACGTCCTCTACACGTTGTCCAAGTGCGACAGTCCACTTCGGATGAGTGAGCTGAACCGCCACGTGCTGCTGAGCCAGCCCGCGCTGTCCCGCATGGTCGACCGCCTGGTCGACCGCGGGCTGGTGGACCGCTGCACGGACCCCGGTGACCGCCGGGGTGTGCGCCTGTCGCTCACCCCGGCCGGCCGTCAGACCCAGCAGGACATCGGCCGTCCGCACGCGCGCAGCGTCGCCCGTGCGTTGAACGTGCTGACGCCACAGGAACTCGAGCAGCTGGCCGTGATCACCGCCAAGCTGGCCGGAAACGAGGAGAAATGACCACCCAGTCCCGGGATTTGGGACAGTTCCAGCTCGTCGTCGTGTCGGCCGGGACTAGCGACCCGTCGTCGACGCGGCTGCTCGCCGACCGCGTGTCCCAGCGCGTGGCCACGCTCGGCCTGCAGAAGCAGCTCACCGTCGAGATCAAGGCGATCGAGCTGCGCGAGCTGGCCGGCGAGATCGCGAACGCGCTGGTGTCCAACCACATCGGCCCGAAGCTGCAGAAGGCGATCACCGCGCTCCAGCACGCGGACGGCATCGTCGCGAGCACCCCGGTCTACAAGGCGGGAGCGAGCGGGCTCTTCACGTCGTTCTTCCAGATCCTGGACAACGACCTGCTGATCGCGAAGCCCGTCGCGCTCGCCGCGACCGCCGGCACGGCCCGGCACGCGCTGGTGGTCGACGACCAGATGCGCGGCCTGTTCGCCTACCTGCGGACCGTCGTGGTGCCGACGTCGCTGTTCGCCGCGACCGAGGACTGGACCGACCCCGGCCTGAACAAGCGGATCGACCGCGCGGCCCTCGAACTGGTGGCGCTCATGGCCTCCGGGTTCGAGAAGCAGGTGCGCGAGGAGTCGTGGGGCCGCTACCAGCACGAGTTCGGCAGCGCGGGCGGCACCGAGCTGTCGATCGACCTCGACTCGGACCTGATGAAGCTCGCCGCGGGCGGTTCAGCGAACTAGCGGCCCAGAACTCGGAACCAGCTCAGCATCCGGTCGGGCGCTGGACCCACTCGACCCACTGGCCGATGTCGACCGGACAGGTCTGGTAGGTGTTCCCGCCCTGGTCTTCCAGGAACTCCCGCCAGATCGCACTCATCACCCGCGGTGTGAAGGGATCCCGGCCGCCGGCCAGTTCGGTGATCCACTCCCGCCGCCGGATGACTGCGTCGACGTCGAGCGCACCAGCGTCGGAGTAGACCCGGTCCGGCAGGAACAGGCCGGACGAACTCGCCCAGCCGACGAACGCCTGCAGGTCCTCGACGGCGCCGGTCCGGTCACCGGTCATGGCTCTGGCGATGCCCCGCGCGCTGTGGAACGGTCCCGAGTCCGGCGACAGTTCCACAGCGCGGTCGCATGCGTCGAGCACCTCCTGCGCGTGCCGGCTGACCACACCGGTCAGGCAGACGAGGTGGGCCAGCTCGGCGTCGTCGTTGTCGTTCGCCGTCGCCAGCCTGGCCGACTCCCGGAACGCGGCCGCGGCGGCGGGCCCGTCCTTCTGGTTGAGTCGGGTCTGGGCGATGTCGAGCTGGTTCAGCACCACGGAGCCGTCCACCGGAAGTCCGGGGCACACCTCGATCTTGCCGGTCGTGTAGGCCTCGATCGACTGGTGGTCCAGGTTTCTCGGCACGATCGCGCAGGCACGGCGGAACCACTCCTGCGGGTCGTGGTTGTGCAGGCTGACGTAGGTGGGCGCCTTCTCGCCGCTGCCCTTGGCCACCGTGACGAGTACGCGGCGAGCCGGGTCGAAGGTCAGCGCCATCAGGCTGGCGGCCGTCCGGAACCGGGGCAGCGCGGTCCAGGTGGCGGTCTCCCAGAGCGCGACGCCGTAGTTGGTCGTGGTCGTCGCCAGGTGCCCGCCGTCGGAGCTGAACACCAGCTCGGGCGCGTAGTTCTCGCTGTCGTTGCGGAACGAGCGGATCTGCTGCCCGGTCGCGTGATCCCAGATCCGGACCGTGCGGTCGGCGGCGTTCGACGCGAGCCGGTGCTGCCCCGGCTGGAAGGCCACGGCGGTGACCACCTCGTCGTGCCGCAACGGCCCGCCGGCCGGACGCCCGTTCTCCAGATCCCAGAGCAACACGGTCTTGTCCGCGCTCCCCGACGCCAGGAGCCGGCCGTCGGAGCTGAAGGCCAGGCTGGTCACGTCGCCGTCGTGGGCCTCGAAGGTGTGCACCAGCTCGTGGGTCCTCGCGTTCCACACCCAGATCCGCTTGTTCCCTCCCGCGGCGACCAGGTTGAGATCCGGGCTGAACGCAAGGCTCCGCGTGGTCAGCTTCCGGCCGTCGCAGACCAGTGACCGGCACGGCGCGTCGGAGACCAGCGGGGTGTCCAGGAGGGTCCACGTCCTGGTGTCCCACCGCGCGATGTTCCCCGCCGAGGACGCGACCTGCAGCACGCCGCCGTCCTGGCTGAACCGCAGCACATCGAGGTAGCACGGGTGGTACGGACCCACGACGTCCTGGCGCCGGTGCGGGCACACCGGCGCCACCGGGAACCGCCGCACGACTTTGCGGCTGTCCCGGTCGTACACGAACAGCACACCGTCGGCGCCACCCAGCACGATCGTTTTACCGTCCGGGCTGACCGCGACACTGCGCGGATCGGATTCGCGATCACTGAACCTCGCGGTGGTGTGCGAGTCCGCGCCGAGCGACCACAGCATGATCGTGTTCAGCAGATCGCCGGTCGCCAGGTGCCGGCCGTCCGGGCTGAACGCCACCGCGGTGACCGCCGAGTTGTAGGCCGCGAAGGTCCTGGGCCGTTCCTGGACGGCGGCCGCGTTCCACACCAGCGCCCTGCCGTCCTGCCCGCCGGTGGCCACCCTCGTGCCGTCCGGGCTGAACCGGATCGCCCGCACCTGACCGGTGTGTCCCTGCCACGACTCCAGCAGACGCCGGGATCCGGTGTCCCACAACCGGATCCGGCCGTCCCTCGTGCCCGCGGCGATCCGGGTGGCGTCCGCGCTGACGTCCACCGCCGTGATCTCCTTGCCAGGGGCGACAAGCGGCTCGCCGATCAGCTCTCCGGTGCCCGTGTGCCACAGCTGGATGAACGACTGAGTGCACCCGTCGTTCGCGATCACACCGTTCTGCAGGCAGCCGGCGCCGGCCATCGTCGTCCGGCTGCTCGCGAAAGCCGACACGTACCGGGGCAGGCGGACCGACGAGACCTGCCGCCACGTGCCCGGCTCCCAGGACTGGAACTCCGTGCCGCCGTCCGGGCAGGGCCCACAGCTGCGCACCTGCAGCCTGCCGTCGCCGTCGAACGCCACGCCACGCCGGCCGAGGCTCTCGTCGGGCCCGAACGCGGGTTTGCCGGTGACCAGGTCCCACACCGCCGTGCTGCCCGTACCGCTCGAGGCGAGCCTCGTGCCGTCGGGGCTGATCGCGACGTCGAAGACACCGCCGCGGTACGTGTACTGCGACGCGCTGACGAGCTGCCGCCGCCCGGTCGCCGGATCCCACCGGAAGATCCTGCCGTCGTCGCCCGCCGAGACCAGCTCTCCGGTGCCGGGCCGGTAGACGAGGTCGCGGATGCCGTCACTGGCGACCGGCGGGTTCGACACGATGACCTTGTTCGCCGTGTGGCCGCGCAGGATCCGGGTCAGGTGTGGCTGGGACTCGAGGGCGGCGTGCAGCGCCGCCAGCGTCCGGTCGGTGCGCCGCAGGTCGACGGCGGTGAGCGCGAACAGCAACGCCTGCCGCGGGTCCTGCCGGCTGACCGTCGCGGTGTTGCTCTCCGCCGCCAGCAGGTTCGCGAGCCGGTCCTGGGCGACGTCCGCGCTGTGCCGCGCCGCGTCGGCTTCCCGCTCGGCACGCTTCCACTGGCACCCCGCGATGAACAGCAGCACGACCAGGATCATGGACACCGCCTGGCTGATGCGGTTCAACCGCCGCTGGTTCCTGCGGTCCTCGCTGTCGATCTCGTCCGGATCGAGGCCGTGGATCGGCCCCGCGAGCTTGCACACCGCGGTGCGGAACCTCTGGTTGCGCAGCGTGAGATCGGCTCCCGGTTCGGCCCAGGTCAGCGGCACCCAGCCCGGCTGTGCGGGGAACCAGCCCTTGAGCTGGCGGGGCAGGGCGGTGGTCCGCTCCCAGTCGAAGTCGCCCTTCTCCTGGTCCCAGACGATCTCGCCGCCGGTGTGCGCGATCAGGAACGAGCTCGCGTCCCGGTTTCGCTGCCAGTAGCCGATCTCCCGCCGGACCCAGCGGGACCGGACCGCACCGGGCGAAGCCATCAGCACGAAGTATCGGGAACGCGCCAGCGCGCCTTCGACGACGGCCCACAGATCCGGGTTGGCGGCCAGGTTCTCGTGATCGCGGAAGATCCGCATGGCACGAACACGCAGCGGTTTCCGGTTCATCCGCCGCAGTGCCCGGTGCAGCACCGGGGCGAGCCGGCGATCGGCGTCGTGGCTGTAGGAGATGAAAGCGTCATAGCCTTCTTTTATGCGCCCACCGCGGCGTTTCCAGAGCATGCCGCACAATCTAACCCCAGCGTCGATCAACGACGCCTTCTGTCATTCTTTTGGCCAGCCTGGCGCGAATTATCGCAACTATTGTGACGCCATGGACAGACGGGCTTTTCTGGGCGCCGCACTGCTCGCCGCAGCGGGCAGCACCGTCGGCGCATCGACCGCAGTCGCGGCCTCACAGGTGTTCAACCGCGGCATTCCCGGCGACGCGCATGCGAAACTGGTGGAGCTCGCACCTCGCGGCGTAACGACCTTCGCGTTCACCCCGGCAGGCGGCTGGGTCGTCGTGACGGCCCTGGGTGACTGCGCTTCTCGCGACCTTCCTGCCGAATGTCTCGCCAAGCTCAACGAATTCGTCGCGAACGGGCATAGAATTCATTGCGTGGCCTTCCCACCGGCCGGTGGGAACAGTTGGGTGATCACCACCGACTGGGGCCTGTACGCCCGGAACATCCCGCCGGAGTGCTACAGCAAACTGGTCGAGCAGTACAACGCGGGAAACCCGGTCGTGCACGTCGGGTTCCCGCCGGCGGGCGGTAACAGCTGGGTGGTGCTCGGCGCGAACGGTTACTTCTTCGCCCGCAACATCGACGACGAGTGCTATCAGATGATGCGCAATCTCACCCAGGGCGGGCGCAAGGTCACCAGGGTGGCCTTCCCGAACACCGGCGGCTGGGCGGTCATCGCGCAGGACGAGTTCCACACGCGCAAGATCGACGACGAGTGCTATCTGCAGATGAACAACTTCTCGTTGCGCGGCTACGAGGTGCACAACATCGCTTTCGCTCCTTTCAACAACGGCTGGTCGCTCGTTTCCCGCGGCGCTCCGCCCCCGTTGCCGTTCGACCACGTCCGCCACATCGAGAACACCGTGGGCGGCGGGAACATCTGGCAGCGCATGGCCGCCTACAACACACCGGGCGTGGCGATCGGCGTCACGATCAAGTACCGGCCGGCCTGGTCGACCGGCTACGGCTGGCTCGAGGCGGGCTCGGCGGCGGCCACCCACCCGGAGAGCGTCTTCCAGGCCGCGTCGATCAGCAAGGCCGTCGCGACGATGGGCGTCCTGCGGCTCCTGCAGACGCACAAGATCCCGGAGACCGACGACATCCGGCCCTACCTCGGCTGGAACCTGCCGGTCCGGCCGTGCCTCACCGCGTACAAGCCTCCGGCGATCGCCAACGTGCTCACGCACACGGCGGGCATCACCGGGCACGGCAACACCTTCCCGGTCACGAACTGCTCCGGCTTCACCGGCGACGGCGGTGGCTATGCGGGCTACGGTCCCGGTGTCACGGTGCCGACGCTGCTCCAGGTGATGAACGGACAGCCGCCCGCCACCGGCCCGCGGATCGAGATCAGCTCGGGGAGCCGGGACCGGTACTACTCCGGCGCGGGCTTCGTCCTGCTGCAACGCATGATCGAGCAGCAGTCCGGGCAGACCCTGTCGGCCTACATGGCCGGCGAGATCTTCGCCCGGCTCGGGATGTCGCACAGCACCTACGACCTCTACCCGAGCTGGGAGCTCGCGTCCGGGCACGAGACGACGGGCGCGGTCATCCCGGGCAAGCGCTTCCGGTATCCGGAGGGCGCCGCGGCCGGGCTCTACACCGACGTGCTCGACCTGTGCCGCCTCGTCGGCCACATCAACCTCGCCTGGGCCTCGCCCGGCGACGTCGCGGGCGCCCCGCTGACCAAGGAGTCGGTGAAGCGCATGCTCACGCCGGGGCCGTCGAGCACCATGGGCAGGGGCTGGAACCTCGACAAGATCGGCACTTCGGCGTTCTCCTACTACCACTTCGGGGACAACCGCGGCTTCACGACCGAGGTGCGCGGGTTCCCGCAACTGGGCACCGGCTACGCGATCCTGGCCAACGGCGACAATCGCCGCAGCCTGGTGAACGAGATCGCGGCGGCCATTCGCACGGCTTACGGCTGGACGTGACGTCAGGCCGGCGTCCGGTGCTCCTCGGCCCACGGCACCAGCTTGCGCTCGGCGTAACCCAAGCCGTAGAACAGCCCGACACTGATCACCGCGAGCAGCGCCATCGCCGCGAAGGCCTGCGAGGTGTTCGCGCTGCTGCCGGACTGGGAGATCACGAAGCCCAGTCCGGCACTGGCGCCGACGAACTCGCCGATCACCGCCCCGATGACGGCCAGCGTGATCGACACCTTCAGCCCGACGAAGATCTGCGGCAACGCGTGCCGCAGGCGCAGCTTGAAGAACTCGTGGTGGCGCGCGGCATCCAGCGACCGGAACAGCTCGACCAGCTCGGTCGGCGTGGACTTCATCCCGGACGCGGTCGAGATGACGATGGGGAAGATGCACACCAGCACCACCATGAGCACCTTCGACTCGATGCCGAACCCGAACCACACCACCACGAGCGGCGCGATGGCGACCTTCGGCACGGCGTTGAGCGCCACCAGCAACGGGTAGAACATCCGCTCCAGGACCTGCGAGCTGACGATCAGCAACGCGATCGGCACACCGACCACAATGGACAGACCGAAGCCGGCGACCGCCTCCCACAGCGTGACCAGGGTCTGTTCCAGCAGATAGCCGGGCAGCTCCAGGAACGCCAGCACGACGTCCGCCGGTGACGGCACGAGGAACGCGTCGATCCCGAAGACGATCGTCGCGAGCCACCAGAGCCCGATGATCGCCAGCAGGCCCAGCACCGGGAGCACCACCTTCACGCCGTCACCTCGCTCAACAGGCCGCGCAGCTTCCGGCTCACCTCGTCCAGCTCGGGCTGCCCCAGAGCGCGCGGCCGGGGCAGGCCGACGTCGACGATCTGGTGGATCCGGCCGGGCCGCGGACTGAGCACGACGATCCGGTCGGCGAGCAGCACCGCCTCGTCGATGGAGTGCGTGACGAACACCACCGCGCGCGGCAGCTCCAGCTGGATCCGTTGCAGCTCTTCGGAAAGCTCGGTGCGGGTGATCGCGTCCAGCGCCGAGAACGGCTCGTCCATCAGCATGACCCGCGGGCTCTGGATCAGCGACCGGCACAGCGACACGCGCTGCTGCATGCCGCCGGACAGCTCGTGCGGCAACCGTTTCTCGAAGCCGCCGAGCCCGACGAGGTCCAGCAGCTCGTGCGCGCGGTCCCGGTGACCGCCGAGGCCGAAGATCTCGATCGGCAGCAGCACGTTCGCCAGCACCGACCGCCACGGCAGCAACGCCGGCCGTTGGAACATGACCGAGACGTCGCGCCGCGGCTTGGTCACTTCCTCGCCCGCCACCACGATCCGGCCTTCCGACGGCGTCAGCAGCCCGGCGACGAGCCGCAGCAACGTGGACTTGCCGCAGCCCGACCGTCCGATCACCGCGACGAACTCGTGCTCCTCCACCTCCAGGTCGATCCCGGCCAGTGCGTGAACGCCGCCGAAGCGGTGCGAGACCCCGCGCAGGGTGATCACTTCGGGGCCAGCGCGAAGGAGGCCAGGTCGTCGGGACGCACCGAGCCGTCCGGGATCGCGCCCGCGTCCACGAGCGTGCGGATGATCTTCTCGACCCGCGGCTGGGTCAGCTCGCCCACCCGGCCGGCGAACCCGGACGGCTGCACGTACGGGGCCATGAGCGAGACCTCCGCACTGGCCACGCCCGCGTCCTGGGTCGGCTGGTACTTCTTGAGGATCGGGCCGACCTCGTCCGGGTGCTCGATCGCGTACGTCAGGCCCCTGAGCAACGCTTCGCTGAACCGCTTCACCAGTCCCGGCTTCTGCGCGGCCGTGTCCTTGGACGCCACCAGCGCGTTGCCGTAGAGGTCGGGAACCAGGTCGCCGTACGGCAGGACGACGACCTTCCTGCCCTTGGCCGCGGCTTCGATCAGCGGCTTGCCGACGACGAACTGCCCGATCCCGTCGACCTGGCCGGCCGCCAGCAGCTGCGGCAGCGCGGGCGGGGCGGACGGCACGAACTGGACCCGCGCGGGGTCGATGCCCGCCGCCTTGGCGTAGACGGGGAACATCACCTGGTTCGTCGAACCCGGCTGGTCGCCGATCTTCTTGCCGACGAGGTCGGCGGGCGTGCCGATCCCGCTGCCCTCCAGCGCGACGATGGCGGCGAGCGACCGCTGCTGGACGGCCGCGACGGTGGTGACCGGCAGTTTCTCCTTGGCAACGGTGATGGCGGTGGCGGTGAAGTCCGCGATGCCGAAGTCCGCGCGACCTCCGGCGACCAGCTTCAGCACGTCGACACTGCCGGTGCCCGGTGTGATCGTGACGTCGAGGCCGGCCTGGTCGAAGAAGCCCTTCTCCTGTGCCACGTACACGTAGGCGTCCCGGCCGAACGTGCTGAACGACGTCAGGTAGTTGACGTCGATCCTCTCGTACTCCACTGATTTCGGTGCTGGACCGCAACCGGCCAGCACGACCGCGAGCACGGCGAATGCAAACGCTTTCCTCATGATCCCCTCCCCCGAAGGCGCCCTTCTGGTCGAACATAGAGGTCGGGGAGGACGGATGAACACGACCAATCTGCCCGTGGCCGTCATCGGCGAGCTGGATCGGGCTTCCGGCGTGTCCGTCGTTTGGACTCGGTTGCAGGAGGTCTGCCTTGAGGGGTGACGTGGTGCGCTCACCGTCCGGTGAGGAGATCGTGCTGGTCGACGTCGGCCAGCGCGTGCTCCACGACGACCCGGTCGTGCGGGTGTGGGAGGTCCAGCTCGAACCCGGCGAGACCCACCAGTGGCACCTGCACCACAACCCGTACGTGGTGCTCAGCATCGACGGCTCGGAAGGCCGCATGGACTGGCTCGACGGCAGCGAGCCGCGCTTCCTCTCGGAGCACCGCGGCGGCTGGGTCTACCGCCCCGTCTCGCCGGTGCACCGGCTGACGAACATCGGGACGTCCTGCTACCGCAACCGGCTCGTCGAGCTGAAGGACCTCGGCGAGAACTTGCCCTCACCGCTGGACATCGCGGACTCCGACGTCAGCGTGCGCACCGTCGCCGACTGCACGGTGGAGCTGGACGGCCCGCACGTCCTCGCTGCGCTGGACACCGAGGACGTGCGACTCCATCCGGGCGGGCCGTGTTCTTTGCACGGCGAGTGGTTCGTCGTCGAGCTGCGCTACCTACGCTAGGAGCCCAGGAATCTCCTCGGGCTCGACGACCTGCCGGACCTCCACCGACATCTCGTCCACGCCGACGAAACAGGTGATGTACTCCTCCGCGACGGCCTTGGCCTCGGCGAGGTCCTTCGCATTGATGATCATGAACCCGCCGATGACCTCCTTCGCCTCGGCGAACGGGCCGTCGGTCGACTTGATCTCGGCACCACGCCTGCGCACGGCCGCCCCGGTGGACGGCCGGTGGACACCCTCACCGCCGAGGAACACACCGTTCGCGTCCAGCTTGTCGACGAACGCGTTCATCCGCCGATGAAGCTCCGGACTCCCCTTCCACGCCGCGTCGGCGTCCTCCGGGACCCGGTGCATCAACAGAAACCGCATGTCATCTCCTCGTGTCGACTGGCAGCGTGGAGCCGCTGCCACCCCTGCGTCGATCGACGTCACGGAGCTTTCGACATTGTGCAGCGAACTTCTTCAGCGCGATGTGACACGAGGTGGTCGGCCGTCCGCAGAGCCAGCGCGGCCATCGTGAGCGACGGGTTGGACGTGCCCAGCGACGGCATGCTGCCGCACCCCACCGCGTACAGATTGGGGTGGTCCCAGCAGCGTTGCCACTGGTCGACGACCGAGTCGTGCTTGGACGCCCCCATCACGTGGGTGCCGCCGCTGTGCCCGGCGCCCCAGTACCGCAGCGGTTCGCCGTTGTGCTCGAAGTACCGTTCCTCGTCCGGCTTGTACGACGTGTAGTCGTCGGCCTTCAGCAGCTCGAACAGCTGGTCCGACACGCGTTTCGCGGCCAGCAGACCGTCTTTGACGTAGTCGGACAGTCCGTAGTGGATGCTCGGGCGCGGGTTGCCCAGTGCGTCGCGGTCTTCGCTCAACGTGACGCGGTTCGCGGGGTCGGCTTCCTGCTCGATCTCGAACTGCAGCGTGAACTGCCGGCCGACCCGGTCCGCGACGGCCTTGCGCAGGGCATATCCCCGCAGGCCCGCCGCGACGAACTCGGCCGTGTCCGAGTCCGGACTGCCCGCCGACCAGCCCCAGCCCCAGTTGCCGAGCTCGATGCGGAACGGTGCCCGCGTGGCGCGTTCCGGGCCGGCGCGGAAGGCGTCGATGCTCGTGGTCGACCCCGGCCCGCGGAACGGGCCGATCGGTTGCGGCATCAACGCCCACGTCAGCAGTGCCGGGTGGTCCATCAGGTTGCGGCCGACCTGGTCGCTGCTGTTCGCCAGGCCGGACATGAGCAGCAGCTTGGCGTTCTCGATGGCGTGCGCGGCCAGGACGACGACGTCCGCCTCGACCTCGTGGCGGGTGTGTCTGCCGGTCGTGTCGTCTTCGTAGCGTTGATAACTGACCTTGGTGACGCGTCCGAACTCGTCGGCGTGGAGCCGGTTCACCACGCATCTGGTGCGCAGCTCGATGTGGGGCGACCAGCGTTTCTGGGTGCGGCGCGGCGTGTACTTGGCGTTCTCCGGGCACACCGGCACGCAGCTCGCGTAGCCGGCACAGAGGTGCCCATCGGGCCGGTAGCCGCTGACCGGGACTCCGTTGCGCGCCTGCGGTGTGCCGGTGATCAGCAGCTCGCGCCCGTCGATGCGCTGTCCGTCCACAACGGACGCGACGGCGTGGTCCAGGTACGTGCGGGGCAAGGCGTGCATGGGGTAGGCGTACCCGTCCGCGACCGGCACGTGCTGACGTTGCTCGTCGGCGTCGGCCGCGACCCCGATCTCCCACTCCGCCGCGCGGTAGTAGGGCTCCAGGTCGTCGTACGAGATGGGCCAGTTGCGCCCGCGCCCGAGGTCGGCGGTGCGGAAGTCCTCGGGGTGCATGCGGGGCGTGATCCCGGTCCAGACGGTGCCGGTGCCGCCGTTCATCCGCAGGTAGGGGCTCGAGTAGGCGAACGGCCCGGTGTTGATCAGGTAGTCGCTCGACGGCGCGGCGACCGTGGTCCGGTAGGGCGCGAGCGGTGACTTCACGAGCGCGGTCCGGAACCTGTGCACGGCCTCGTCGTGGCCGGTCTCGGTTCCCGCCTCCAGCACCGTGACGCGGAACCCGTTGTCCCCCAGCACTTTCGCGATCAGCGAGCCGGCGAACCCAGCGCCGACGACCACGGCCTTCATCAGACGCTTCTTCTGGGTCTGTGCTCCCAGCTGCCGAAACCGGGCGCTCCGGTACCCGGCGGCGCGACCCCGACGGCCTTCCACGCCAGCCCTTCGGCGTAGGCGCGGGCGCTCGGGATCTGCCCGCGCCAGACCCCGGTGTACCAGAGCTGGATGAGCTCTGCGTCCGTCGCGTCCTGTGCCAGCTCTGCGTACTGCTCGACCAGTCCGGTCGACCTCAGCTCCTCCGCCGAGAACCCGGTCAGCTCGGCGGACAACTCCACGAAGGCGTCCATTGCGCCATCCTGGGCGGAGGCTCTGTCTTGCGCCAAACGATCTGAGCAAGGCTCACCCGCGTGGCGCAACCTCCATCTCGCCGAGCAACGACCAGTCGTCCTGCTCCAGCACGGCGTTCACGATCTTCGGCGTCTCCTGCAGGTGCGGCGGCAACTCGGCCTGCGCGACCTTGAAGTGCGCGGACTGCACGTGCGCCGCGCCCGCGTCGCCGTCCCGGAACGCCTCGACGAGCACGTACTCGGTCGTGTCGTCGATGCTTCGCGACCAGTCGAACCACAGGCAGCCCGGCTCGGCGCGGGTGGCCTCGGTGAAGGCGCGGGAGATCTCCGGCCAGGTGTCCGCGTACTCGGGCAGGATCCGGAACTTGGCGGTGATGAAGATCAAGACGGCCTCCGCGTGGTCAGTGGGCGCGTGCTCGCAGCCGAGCCTAGTCGCGCGGGACCAGCGAGCCGTCCGCAGACCACTCGGTGAAACCGAACGACCACGAGCCCGAATGCTGCTGCCGATGGGGTTGTTCCGCAGCCGGGTGTTCACGGTGTCGGGCATCCTGACGACGGCTACCGGTTCACCAACCTCGGCGCGGACGTGTTCACGCAGCTCGTGCACGCGTGGCGGCGCTGGCTGCTCGACCAGCTCGAGGACTGGCACGAGCCGGACCACCGCGACTTCGCGCAGGCGCTCGACTCGTTCACCGACGAGCTGATCGAGAGCGGCCGGCAGATGAGCCGGGTCTAGGCCCGGCTTCTCAATGCCGACGCCTCGGTGACCCTGCCCTGTTCCTCGTACAGTTCCAGCGCCCGTGCCCACTGCTCGCGTGCCTCGGCTTCGGAACCGGCGGCGGCCAGCACGTCGCCGAGGTGCTCCAGCACGGTCGCCTGCTCGGCGGAATTGTCCAGCTCCCGGTACACCGCCAGCGCCTCGCGGTAGTGCGTGACGGCGTCGGCGTGCCGGCCGTCGTGGTGGGCGATGTGGGCAAGACTGTCCAAAGTGGCCGCCGCACCCTCCGCGTGGCCGAGCTTGTTGTTGAGCAGCATGGCTTCCTCGCAGAACTCGCGTGCCTCGGCGTAGCGGCCGAGGCACGCGTACCGCCAGCCGACGTCGTTCAACGACTCGGCCTCGCGGATCTCCGCACCCGCGGCGCGGAACTTCGCCAACGCCAGCAGCGAGTGCTCCAGTGCCTGTTCCAGGTCGTCCTCGAACTCGGCCGCCCACGCCATCGCCCGATGCGCGGCCCCGTGCGCCGCGTGGTCGTCCGTCTGCGCGAACAGCTCCAGGCTGCGTTCGAAGTGCCGGTGCCCCAACGACGACTCGCCCAGCTCGACGTAGTCGGCGCCCAGGCACATGTGCGCGGTCGCCTGCTTGGTCTCGTCCCCCAACGCCTCGGCGGCCCGCAACGCCCCCAGCCACGCGTCGACGTCGTCGGACGTGCGCCCGCGCCGGAGGTGGTAGTTGTTCAGCGTGCGGCCGATCATCCACGCCACGTCGAAAGCCCTGCGCTCCAACGCCTGGCGCTGCTCCGTCATCAGGCAGGCGTGCTCGGCGTCGAACCACGCCATCGCGACGGCACTGCTCTCGAAGGCGAGTGCGTGGCTGCTTTCGTGCTCCGGCAACGATTTGTGCGGCTCCAGCGTCATCGCCGCCGCCCGTGCCGTGGCCGCGTAGAAGTCGGCCAGCCGTGAGCCGGCAGCAACAGCGAGATCTGCCGCATACAGCCCGACCAGGTCGTGCATCCGGTACCGGCCGGGCACGTGCTGCTGCACCAGGTGCGCGTTCTCCAGCTCTCGCAACACCATCCGTGTCCGTGCGACGGGCCGGTCGACCAGTGCCGCGGCAGCCGCGAGCGACACGTCCGCAGTGCCGACGGTGCCGAGCAGCCCGAACGCCCGCGCCGCCTCGTCCGACAGCGCGGCCACGGACCACGAGAACACCGCGCGCAGGTTCGTGCCGATCTCGCCGGTGTCCAGTGCGTCGAGCGGCTGCTCCCGGAGCTCCTCCGCGAACGCCACGAGCGGGAAGTCCGGCTCCATCGCGGCACGTGCGGCGACGATCGACAACGCCAGCGGCAACCCGCCGCACCAGGTCACCAGGTCCGTGACCACCGAGGGTTCGGCCGCGACGCGTACGGCGCCGAGCCGTGCCTCCAGGAACGCTCGCGCCTCGGCCGCGGGCAGCACGTCCAGCGACACCGACCGGGCACCGTGCGCGGCCACCAGCCCTGCCAGCTTGAGCCGGCTGGTGACCAGCACGGTCGCGTCGGAGCCCGGCAGCAGTGGCACGACCTGCTCGGTGGAGCGGGCGTTGTCGAGCACCACCAGCATCCGCTTGCCCGCCAGGAGACTGCGGTAGCGGGCCGCCCGCGCGTCCAGGCCGGCGGGAATCGTCTGCTCCCCCAACAACTCCAGGAACTCGCGCAGCACCTGCTCCGGCGGCGTCGGCTCGGCGGACGGGTCGAAGCCGCGCAGGTTCACGTACAGCTGGCCGTCCGGGAACTCGCTGACGTGCTGATGCGCCCAGTGCAGCGCCAACGCCGTCTTGCCGATGCCGCCCGTGCCGCCGATGGCCGTGATCACGACGGTGCCCGACGGGTCGAGCGCCGCCAGTTCCTCCGCGCGGCCGGTGAACCACGGGTGCGGCGCGGGCAGCTGCCGCGGGCCGTGCCGTTCCGGCATCGGTTTGCCCGCCAGGATGCGCTGGTGCAGGTCCTGCAGCGGTGCGCTCGGGTCGGCGCCGAGCTCGTCGGCGAGCCGGCGGCGCACGGTGTCGTAGTGCCGCAACGCTTCCGCGTTGTTGCCCGACCGGTGCAGCGCCTGCATCAGTTGCGCGGCAAGGCGTTCGTCGTGGGGCCGTTCGTCGGCCGCCTGCCGCAGCGACGGCAGCAGCTCCAGGTATCGCCCGTCCGCGAGCGCCACGTCGTTGCGATTCAGCTCGGCCGCGACGCGTTCGGCGTGCAGGCTTTCCCGCAGCGCGTCGAACCACGGCGACTCGAGCCCCTCCAGCGCCTGCCCGCGCCACAGCCCGAGCGCCTCGTCGAGCGCGCCCTGCCGCACGAGTGCGCGGAAGCGGAACAGATCGACCTGCGATGGATCTGTGCTGAGCAGGTAACCGGCCGGCGAGCGCTCGATGTCCAGTCCGAGCAGCTTGCGCAGCTTCGACACGTACCCGTAGAGCGTGTCACGGGCTCTGAGCGGCGCGCGCTCGCCCCAAACGCGGTCGAGCAGCCGGTCGACCGGTACCGGCCTCCCCTCCTCCACCAGCAGCGCTACCAGCACAGATCGTTGCCGGACGTGGCCGATGTCGACCACCTCGCCCCGGTCGCGCACCTCCACGGCACCGAGCAGCCCGAACTCCAAAGTCACCTCTCAAGTGCGGATTCAAGGTTCATCCTAGGTTCGTCCTTGACCAAACGGGCAACGTTTGCCAACGCGGGCCGCACGGCTCGTGGGACATCTACTTGGAAGGCCCCGGAACTTCCGGCAGCCCAGCCACCGGGGCCTTCCACCATCAGTCCAGCGAAAGATCACCCGACCAGACCAGGGCGCACCCGATCCTCCACATGCGACCCTGGAAGCGATGAGCCACACGCGAATCGGGTCGTTCAACGTGGAGAACATGTTCGAGCGCCCCAAAGTGATGGGCCGCAACGCAACCAAGCACGCGGCCCCGGTCCTGGCCGCCCACGCCCGGTTCAACGAGCTGATCGCTCTGGAGACCTACACGCCCGAGGTCAAGGAAGAGCTCCGCGAAAACCTGGCAACGCTGGAGTTGCTGCGAAGTGACCGCAGCAAGTACGCGATCCTGCGGCGCATCCGCGGCCGGTTCCTCGCCCGCCACAAGACCGGCGAAACCTCAGTCGTCGCAAGCGGTCGCGAGTCCTGGGTCGGCTGGGTCGAGCTCACCACCGAACCGATCAGCGAGCTCGCCACCCGCCACACCGCCCAGGTGATGCGCGACGTCGGCGCCCACGTCCTCGGCGTGGTCGAGGCCGAGTCGCGCGAGCTCCTGCACATGTTCTCCGCCAGCATGCTCAAGAGCGTCGGCTGGACGCCGTACGAACAGGTCCACCTCATCGACGGCAACGACGAGCGCGGCATCAACGTGGGCCTGCTGACGCGCGACGCCCACGAGGTCATCACCATCCGCACGCACGTGTACGCGCGCGACACCTCGGGCGTGATCTTCTCCCGCGACTGCGCCGAGTACCACGTGCGCACCCCGCACGGCCCCGAGGTCGTCGTGCTGGTGAACCACCTGAAGTCCAAGGGCTACGGCGCTCCCGGCGACCCCATCGGCGCCCGCCGCCGGTTCCGCCAGGCGGTCCGCATCGCCCGCATCGTGAACCGCCTGCGCGACGAGGGCCACGAGTACATCGCCGTCGTCGGCGACCTCAACGACACCGCGGACAGCGAGGCGTTGAGGCCGTTGTTCCAGCGCACCGGGTTGCGCGACATCAGCGAGCACCCCGACTTCGAGTGGGACCACCGGTTCGGCACCTATCGCGGTGTCAACGAGAAGGGCAAGATCGACTACGTGCTGCTCACGCCGGAACTGTTCGCCAAGGCGGTCGGCGGCGGGGTGTTCCGCAAAGGTGTTTGGCGGGGGCCGCGCACCAAGAACCGTTGGGACGTCTACGAAACCATGACCGATGAGGTGCATGCGGCGAGCGACCACGCGGCGATCTACGCGGACATCGACTGGACGACCTAAACGACCTCCACCGTCACCTCGACGACGTCGCCCGGCCCGATGTCGTTCTTCTTCCGCACCGCCGCCTTGATCGGCAGCACGTAGCAGCCGGACTGCTTGTCCGGGAACACCGACGTCGACCACGACGAAGCACCCACTCCCACGCGCACCTTCACGGAGCCGAACCCGGCACCGGGCGTGGCCAGTTCCCTGATTTGCTCCGAAACGTCTTCCGGCAGCGTCACGAAAGTCCACGTGTCCATGCGTCGGGCATCCCACAGCCACAATTCGGCGTCGAAGACGAACATGGCTCCACTTTATGGGACCAAACAGGTGATGTGTCCACCGTCGCATCACGTATTGGCATCCACATCTTGAATGCCACCTTAGGTTAGCTTTACCTTGTCGACGCCCGTTCTGCCCTGGGGGTGAGTCGAGGAGGACCGCTGGTGAGGCGTCGTGCACGCACCGTGACGCTGGTGGCAGCACTGCTGGCGTCGACGGTGACCGCCTGCAGTTCTGCCAACGACCTGATCATTTACTCCGGCCGCAACGAACAATTGGTCGGGGCCCTCCTGGACCAGCTCGAAGACGCCGTCGGAATCGACGTCGAGGTCCGTTACGGCGGTAGCGGAGAAATGGCCGCGCAGCTGCTCGAAGAAGGCCAGGGCACCGAGGCGGACGTGTTCTTCTCGCAGGACGCCGGCGCGCTGGGTGCGGTCGGGGCGCAGGGCCGGCTCGCCGAGCTGCCCGCGGATGTGCTCGGCATGGTGCCGCAGAACTACCAGGCGCGCGACAAGCGGTGGGTGGCGACGAGTGCGCGAGCTCGCGTGATCGCCTACGACCCCCGTGTGGTCGAGGAGAGCGCGTTGCCCAAGACGATCGAGGAGGTCGTCGACCCGAAGTGGAAGGGCAAGGTCGGGTACGCGCCCACCAACGGGTCGTGGCAGGCGTTCGTGACGTCGGTGCGCGTGCTCAAGGGTGAGGACTTCGCCAAGGACTGGCTGAAGAAGTTCGCCGCCAACGAGCCCAAGCGGTTCGACAACAACATCAACATCCTGAAGGCGGTCGACGACGGTCAGCTCCCCTTTGGACTGATCAACCACTACTACTGGTACGCGTCGGCCGCGGAGAAGGGTGCGGCCAACATGAAGGCCAAGCTGCACCGCGTCGGCGGAGGTGATCCGCTCTCGCTGGTCAACGTGGCCGGGGTCGGGGTCATCCAGGGCAGCAACCAGAGCGAGGCCGCGCAGAAGGCCGTGCGGTTCCTGCTGTCCGAGCAGGCGCAGCGGCACTTCGCCGACGTGACCGCCGAGTACCCGGCCAATCCTGGTGTGAAGTCGAGCAAGCACCAGCTGCCGCCGATCACGGACCTGCAGGCGCCCGACATCGACCTCTCCAAGCTGTCGTCGCTGCAGGAGACGGTGAAGCTGTTGCAGGAAGCGGGGTTGTCCTGAGGCCCGCCCACCGGGCCGCACCTGTTCTGACCACACTCGCGCTGTTCACCGCCGCGGTAGCCGTGCTGCCGCTGGCCTACCTGGCCGTGCGTTCGTTCGAACGCGGCGGGGGCGTCGTGTGGGACGTGCTGGCGCGGACCCGGACCGCGGAACTGGCACTGCGGAGCCTGTCGCTCGCGGTGGCGGTGACGGCCGCGTGCCTGGTCCTGGGCGTGCTCAGCGCGTGGCTCGTGGTGCGCTCGGACCTGCCGGGACGCCGGGTCTTCGGGGTTTTGCTGGTGCTGCCGCTGGCGGTGCCCTCGTACGTCGCCGGGTTCACCTGGATCTCCGTGGCACCGGACCTCACCGGGTTCGCGGGTGCGTTCGTGGTGCTGACGCTGGTGTCGTACCCGTACGTGCTGCTGCCGGTCGCCGCGGCGTTGCGCACGGCCGATCCGGCGGTGGAGGAGGTCGCGCGCTCGCTCGGTCGCACGGGCCGTCAGGTGTTCTTCTCCGTGACGTTGCGGCAGATCCGGCCCGCCGCGCTCGCCGGTGGGCTGCTGGTGGCGTTGTACGTGCTGAGCGACTTCGGTGCGGTGTCGCTGATGCGGTACGAGGCGTTCACGCTCGGCATCTACACGAGCTACCGGGCGACGTTCGACCGCACACCCGCGGCGGTGCTCGGGCTGGTCCTGGTGGTGCTCGCGATCGCGTTGACGGTCGGCGAACGACGGGCGCGTGGCGTGGTCGCGCATCGCGGCCGTCGTCAGCCGTTGACGGTGTCGTTGGGACGCGCACGGATGCCGGCGTTGGCGGGCGCGGTGTCGTTGATCCTGCTGACGCTCGGGGTGCCGGTGGTCAGCCTGGTGTGGTGGCTCGTGGAGGGCACGTCGACGTTCTCCGTGACCGATGTGCTGGCGACGACCGGGAACACCGTCGCGGTGTCGGCGTTCGGGGCGTTGCTGACGTTGCTGCTGGCGCTGCCCGTGGGGATCCTGGCCGCGCGGCACCAGGGCCGGCTCGTACGAGGGGTCGAGCTCGCCGGGTTCGCGGGGCACGCGCTGCCGGGCATCACCGTCGGGCTGGCCCTGGTGTTCTTCGGCATCCGGTTCGCTCCGGCGCTCTACCAGACGATGCCGATGCTGGCGTTCGCGTACGCGGTGCTGTTCCTGCCGTTGGCGGTCGGGGCAGTCCGCACGGGTGTGGCGCATGCGCCGCCGGTGTTGGAGGAAGTGTCGCGGTCGCTCGGGCACGGTCGGTTCACCACAGGCTTGCGGGTGACCGTGCCGCTGGCCGCGCCGGGGATTCTCGCGGGCACGGCGCTGGTCTTCCTGACCTGCGCCAAGGAGTTGCCGGCGACGTTGCTGCTGCGGCCGACCGGGATGGACACCCTGGCGACCGAACTGTGGACGCGCACCGAGGTCGCCGCTTATGCCGCGGCGGCACCGTACGCGGCCGTTCTGCTCGTCGTGGCCGCGATTCCGGCTGTCCTGCTGGACCGGTTCTTGGGAGGTGAGCGGTGAGCGGCTTGACCGTCAAGCGACTGGTCGCGGGCTACGGCGGCGATCCTGTGCTGCGCGAGGTCGACTTCGAGGTGCCGGAGGGCGGGCTGCTCGCCGTGCTGGGGCCGTCCGGGTGCGGCAAGACGACGTTGCTGCGGGTGCTGGCCGGGTTCCACCCCGTGTCCTCAGGCGAAGTGTGGCTGGGCGGGAAGCAGCTGACCGCCGAGGTGCCGCCGGAGCAGCGCGGGATCGGGATCGTGCCGCAGGAAGGCGCGCTGTTCCCGCATCTGACCGTCGCGGGCAACGTCGGGTTCGGGCTGCGTCGAGGCGACCGTGCCGCGCGGGTCGAGGAGCTGCTCGAACTGGTGGGGCTGGCGGGGTTCGGTGCGCGGATGCCCGGTGAGCTGTCCGGCGGGCAGGCGCAGCGGGTGGCGTTGGCACGTGCTTTGGCGCCACGACCGGGAGTTGTGCTGCTCGACGAACCGTTTTCGGCGCTGGACGCCGGTTTGCGCGAGGAGCTCCGGGCGGACGTGCGCGCGACGTTGAAGGCGGCGGGTGCGACGGCGTTGCTCGTGACGCACGACCAGGAAGAGGCGCTGGGGATCGCGGACCACGTGGTGGTGCTGCGGGATGGTGCCGTGGCGCAGTTCGCACGCCCGCAGACGATCTACGCCTCGCCGGCCGATCTCGGGGTGGCGTTGTTCGTGGGCGAGGCGGTGACGTTCGCCGGAGTCGCCCGGTCCGGGCTGGTGTCGACGCCGCTCGGGGAGTTGCGGACGTCCGGTGACGGACCTGGCACGGTGCTGTTGCGGCCGGAACAGCTGATCATCGGTGCTGCCGGTGTTCCGTCCGCTGTGGATGACGTGCTGTTCCACGGGCACGACGCGACTGTGCTGTTGCGGCTCGCGGACGGCACTCAGGTGCGGTCGCGGGTGCAGGGCAAGATCTCGGTGCGGGCCGGGGACTCCGTGTCGGTGTCGGTCGACGGACCTGCGTTGTTCTTCGGGGACACACCGTGACGGCCACCGCGGACCTCGGGTTCGCTGATCGGCTCGGCGTGTTCGGCGACCAGCTCGCGCTGGTCACCCCGTCCGGCTCGCTGACTTACCGCGAGCTGGACGACCTGGTGTCCGCTGCCGGCGCCCGGCTCGGCACGACGCGGCGGCTGGTGTTGCTGGCGGCATCGAACGACGTCGACTCGCTCGTCGCCTACCTGGCGGCGCTGCGCGGCCGGCACCCGGTCATCCTCTGCGCTGCCGCTCAGGTGCCGGCGCTGACCGCGGTGTACGACCCGGACGTCGTGATCTCGGACTCGTGGACGGAGGTTCACGAGGGCACGGTGCACACGTTGCACCCCGAGCTGGCGTTGCTGCTGTCGACGTCCGGCACGACCGGGTCGCCGAAGCTGGTGCGGCTGTCCGCGGACAACCTCGCCGCGAACGCCGCCTCCATCGGCTCGTACCTGGACATCCGTCCGTCCGACCGCGCCATCACGTCGTTGCCGTTGCACTACTGCTACGGCCTGTCCATCGTGAACAGCAACCTCGCGCGCGGCGCTGCTCTCGTGCTGACCGGGCGTTCGGTGATCGAGCCGGAGTTCTGGGACCTCGTGCGCTCTCACGGCGTGACGAGCCTGCACGGCGTGCCACACACGTTCGGACTGCTGGACGGCATCCGCTTTGCGGACATGGACCTGCCATCACTGCGCTATGTCACGCAGGCGGGCGGACGGCTCGCTCCTGCTGATGTGGTCCGCTACGCCTCGTTGGGCGCAGTTCGTGGCTGGCAGTTCTTCGTGATGTACGGCCAGACCGAAGCCACCGCGCGCATGGCCTACCTACCGCCGTCGATGGCCGCGTCGCACCCGTCCGCGATCGGTGTCGCGATCCCCGGCGGCAAGCTGCGCCTCGACGACGGCGAGCTCGTCTACAGCGGTCCCAACGTCATGCTCGGCTATGCGTCGTCTGCCTCGGATCTGACTTTGGGCCGCACGACGTTCGAGCTGCGCACCGGCGATCTCGGTTCCTTCGAGGATGGCGTCTTCTCGGTGACCGGGCGCAAGAACCGGTTCGTGAAGCCGTTCGGACTGCGCGTCGATCTCGACCAGGTGGAACGCTCTCTTGCCGCCGATGGTGTCCGCGTCGCCTGCACTGGCGACGACGACGGCTTGGTCGTCGCCGTACTCGGCTCTCCTGACCGCGCAGTCCGGCTGATCTGCTCGTTGACCGGCCTTCCCGCCCCCGCTGTCCGCGCCTACTCCGTGACGTCAATCCCGTTGCTGTCCAACGGAAAAGTCGACTATCGGGCCGTCGCGGCACCACCTGATCGTTCGTCGGCGTCTGTGCGTGAGGTGTTCTCCACGGTCCTCGGCGTGCGCTCGGTACCGTCCGACGCGACGTTCAACTCGTTGGGCGGCGACTCGCTGCGCTACGTGCAGATGACCGTGCAGCTGCAACGGTTGCTGGGCGACCTGCCGCCGTCGTGGCCGACCATGCCGGTGTCTTCTTTGGAAGAGCTTCGCGGAAGCCGTTCCGGCGTGCCGATGATCGACACCACGATCGTGCTGCGAGCGTTGTCGATCCTGCTGATCGTCGGCTCGCACGTGAGCTTCTTCCAACTCCTCGGCGGCGCGCACCTGCTGCTCGTGGTCGCGGGCTGGAACCTGGCGAGGTTCCTGCTGCCCGCGCACCCGTTGCGCATCCTGCGGGCCACGGCGTCGATCGCGATCCCGACCTCGCTGTGGCTGGTCTACCGGATGGCGGTCACCGACGACGTGACGCTCGACAACGTCCTGATGGTCAACAGCTTCACCCGCGTGGGCGCCGGCGGCTACTGGTTCATCGAGGTCCTCGTGCACGTGCTCCTGTTGTGCGCCTTGATCTTCGCCGTTCCGTTCGCGCGCCGCTGGGAACAACGGCACAGCTACGCGTTCGCGCTGGCCTTCCTGGGCGTGACCCTCGCGCTGCACTTCACCGTCGAGGGCGACTTCTTCGCCCGCAACATGACAACGCTGGGCGCCGCGTGGTTCATCGCGCTCGGCTGGCTGGCCCACCGCTCTCCCGCGCTGTGGCAGAAGTGCCTCGTCGTGGTGATCACACTCGCGATGATCCCCGGCCAGCTGGAGATCCTCTCCCGCGAGATCATCGTGATCGCGGGCCTGGTCCTGCTCCTCACCCTGTCCCGAGTGCCGGTGCCGCGCAGCCTGCTGACCCCGGTCAGCCTGGTGGCCAGCGCGTCGCTCGCCGTCTACCTGACGCACTACGCCGTGTTTCCGCAGCTGCAGCCCCACGTTCCGACGGGCATCGTGTGGGTCGTGTGCATCGCCTTGGGTTGCGCGGTGTGGGCCGGCATCGACCGGGTGCGGCTCAAAGTGGTGCGCTGACGTCGAGGTGCTGGTCGAGCCGACGTCAACTGTGAAGCATCGGTGCCGGATTGACTGACGATCCGGGCACCTGCAACGGTGCAGTCCTGGGGGTTCTGGGGGTTCGAGTCGGCGTGCACACGTCCGTTGAGTGCACGCTTCTTCTCCGTGCGGTCAACGGCGATCGCGCGGTTCACTCCGGTGTCTCCTGACCTTGTGTCCACATTGGTTGGGGGTTTCTGTGGGACGAAGAATGCTCTTGAGCGCTGGGCTGGCAGTGGCGCTGGGGGTGTCGCTGCTGACCGGCACGATCGCGCAGGCTGCGCCGGGGATGTGTGATCGCGATCCGCGCAACCCGGTTGCGCAGATGTGTGCGACGACTTCAGCGCACATGTACGGATCGTTCACCGCCTTCATCTTTCCCGTGGTGTCGCACAGCACGTCGTCTGCTGGAAACGCTTACAACGCAACGCGTGTCTTCACCGACGACGTCGACATGTCGACCAGCTACGAGACGGGCCTCGAGGTCGGCTGGGGCAGCCCGACCGGGGCGACGACGTACCGCGCCTACTGGGTGGACTACACGGGCGGCTACAACTACCACCCCATCGGCGACTTCGTGAACACTCCGGACAGCCGGCAGCACAACTTCATGTCACTGCCGCACTGCGACGGGTGCCGGTCCAGGGACATCTTCTACGACTTCAACTTCGCGGGAACGACCAAGGACGGTGTGAACGTCGCGTCGCACCACGTCGTGACGGGCTGGGAGCTGAGCTCCGACTCGTACAACGACATCGCGTTCGCTCGTACGACGAACCGGGTCCAATGGCTCAACGGAAACCTGACGTGGGAACGGTTCTCGCCGGCGGAGGTCAAGACGCGGGCACCCAACGGCGACTGCTCGATCGGCTCGGACCCCGCCTACTGCTGGCGGTTCGACACCAGCGTCACGCAGGACGGAGCAGGTTCGGTCGCGGCGTGGGAAGTGACCAAGTCACCCGTGCAGACGGCCAGGACCGGCTCGGTGCAGCCGGTGCCGCAGCACACCAGGGGCACGGTCGACCAGAACCGGCTTCAGGAGTGCATCGCGAACGACGCCTCGCAGTGCATGGACACCGTTCCCGGCCTGCGTGACTGTGTGCGGCAACGGCTGGTGTGCAACGAATCTGCGGCGATCGAGTCCGCTACCCGCATGCGGACGGCAGCGTTGACGGCGCAGGACGCCCGCACCGCGGCGGTGGACTTCCTCGTGGCGCGCAAAGCTTTGGCAGGCACTGCCGAGACCGTTTCCGTGCAGGAGACCGAGGCGACTCTGACGGTGACGATCAAGGGCGCGGTCAGTGAGTTCACCGGCGACCACCGCTCGTTCCAGCGTGCCGATCTGGAGTTCGACCGCGCGAGCCATCAGCTGTTGTCCGTTCGCATGAGCTGAGTCCCCGTCACGAACCAGCCGGCTCACTCGACGTGGGCCGGCCGCTGAAACTTGCCTCGAGGAGCCCGCAAGTGTTGAGAAAACTGTTGGCGACCGCGGCCGTCGCCGCGAGCCTGCTCGCAACCACCGGCCAATCGGCGTTGGCCGCAACCGAAACAACCGCAGCACCAACCGTGGCCCAACTGCAAGCCGAGCCCGATCTCAGGCAGGAGTGCGCGAACCGCGCCGACGAGGCCGCGCGGGTCAACGGCTGGACTCGCAGCCCGTTCGAGTACTGCCACCACACGCGCGAGGAAACCAACCTCTACGCGACCAACGGTGCGTACCTCGGTTTCTTCAACTTCGACCTGTGGACACTGGGTTTCGCCTACGACGGCAGCCGGCGGGTCGACTACGTGACCACCATCGAGAACCTCGCACTGGCCAGCCAGCTCAACCACGAGCTGACGTGGTTGACGGTCAACTACGACAGCTGCACCGGCATGGCCGACGTCAGCTGTTCGAGCCCGCGCGAGCGATCCGCCGCGAGCAACGACTGGTACACCCGCCCGAGGATGGACACCTACACCGTCACCTCTCCCGACACGGCCGGCTCTGGCCCGTTCACGACCGCCACTCACACGACGCGGCTGAACTTCACCGTCGAGTACCGCGACGGCCGGACACACCCGTATGACGAGTGGTCGACCGCCGTGGCCCACGTCCGGTTCGACAGCGCCGGCTCGGCGCTGGGCAACGGCAAGCACAAGGGCACGGTCTTCACCGACCACGTCCCGACGCTCGACCTGCCGCTGAGCGACGCCGGCATCGACGAGGAAGCCCGCCACGTCAACGACGCGCAGAACCACCCGGAGCGGACCTTCCCGAGCCGGGTGGGCAAAGCCGTGCCCGGCAAGACCACGCCGCTGCACCGGCTGATGAACAGCTCGGAAATCGACAAGAACCACACGGCGTCCGTGAGCATCTGCCGAAACGTGTGGGGTCCGGAATACACGTCCGGCGGCCAGGACTGCGACGAGTATCCGTTCAAGTCCACCTACGAGGGTTCCTGGAAGTCGACGAACAACCAGCCGTTCCAGTGGAACGGTTCTGCCCGGCCGATCGACGCGGGCGACAACCAGCGAGGCGGCACGAAACTCGCCGGCTTCTACGGCGAGAAACGAATCCTGGACAACGACCCGTTCTACGTGCGGGTCACGAGCTAGTGGCGTGGCCCAGAACGACGGCCGGGTAATTCACGCTCAGCAGGGCACCTCGCGGCACGATGCACCCGTCTGACCGCGAATTCGCCTGGCAACGTTCTGGGCCACGCCACTAGGCTCTTCGGCGAACACGGGCTTGTCCGGACTTTCCGCGGAATGTCCGGACAAGCCCGAGCCGGGTGGGCGACGAGGAGACGCGGTGCCGGAACTGCTCGGTCAGCACGAGCTGATCACCGTGCCCAGCTATCGGCTGATCACCGTCCGGGATCAGGACTGCGACGCCGGCGTGGGTGTTGACGAGGCGATCGTTCGAGCCGGCACGGCCGTGGTGGCCTCAACCGATTACGAGCTGGTCATCAGCTGCGCACAGGACCTCCTGCCGGTGTCGGTACGGCTCGAGGCGTGGTCCTCGCAACCCGCGGAAACCGATGAACCGGACTGGTCGACGCCACAGGTCTTCGAGCTCGAATGCCCGACCGGCCTGCTCGTGATCGGCTCCCCCACTGGCGAGGCGACCGAAACGAACCTGCCGGCGGGCCCGGGAATCTATGCGCTCAGCGTCGTCCACCAGGCGCGCGAACAGGCTCTTGCGGCGCGGCAGGACGTCCTTGAGCACGAGGACATCACCGGCCGCGTATTCGCCCTCGTCGAGGCACAACCGGGCGGTTTCGAACGGTATCGGATCCGAATGTGGCTGACGGGCCCGCTGCCCGACGACGAGGACGAGGACGAGGACGAACAGGAGCGGGTGTGACCGACGACGTGGCCAGCCAAGTGATCAAGGCTGAGCAGGATCGGATCCGATGTCTCCTCGACGTGGATCGCGGCACCTTCGACCGCTTGCACACCGAGGAGTACCGGTTGTGCAACCCGACCGGCACCGTGTGGACGAAGGCCGAATACCTGGATCTCCTCACCACCGGGCGGGTCGCCTACCGGGAACTGGAGCTGACCGGCGACGTGGACGCCATCGTCGGCACCGACGTCGTCGTCCTCCGCTACCGGTGTTTCATCGAACTCACCGTCGACGGCGCGGACATCCCGCGGCACGAGGCCTGGCACACCGACGTCTACACCAATGCCGGCGGCACGTGGCGTTGTGCCTGGTCGCAAGCCACCGGCGTCATGGACCTTCCGTCGGCCGCACCCTGACCCAGCGCGAGTGCCACCGGGGTTTCCGACAGGTTCGACCAGGGTATCCGCGTCATCCACAGCAGCGACCGGTAACTCCGAGTTGACGAAGCAGCTCGCAACGAGCTTGCCGCACCTTCATCAGCTGGAGTGATCATGAAGATCGCGATGGTGTCCGCACACCCGAGCCTCCTGGACGAAGCACGGGGTCCGCACATCGCCGGCCTCTCGTCCGCCTTGAGCCGACATGGCCACGACGTGACGGTGTACACCCGCAGGGACGACCCGGACGTGCCCAGCCGGGTGCGCACGGATCGCGGCTACGAGGTCGTGCACGTCCCCGCCGGGCCGGCGACGCCGCTCGCGGACCCGTTGTCCCACACCGGCGCCTTCATCTCGTTCCTGCTGCAGGAGTGGGCCGCGTCGCCGCCGGACGTGGTGCACGGGCACGGGTGGATGTCCGGCATGGTCAGCGTCCTCGGTGGGCGGCGGGTTCGCGTTCCGGTGGTGCAGACGTTCCACTCGCTGGCGGCGGTCGGGCAACGTCGTCGGGGCAGTGACGCCGGACGGGACGAGCGCGGCCGGATCGAGGTGCTCGTCGGGAAAGAGGCCGCGCACATCGCGGCGGCCAGCTCCGCCGAGATGGCCGAGCTGATCAGGGCAGGAGTCGACCGGGCGAAGATCTCCGTCGTGTCCAGCGGCGTGGACATCGACCGGTTCACCCCCGAAGGTGCCGCGGCAGGACGCGGCCGGCTGTACCGCGTGGTCACCACGGCGTCGCTGCTGCCGCATCGGGACATCAAGGCCTTCATCACGGCGTTCTCCGGTCTCGACGATGCCGAGCTGGTGATCGCTGGACGACTGGCCGATCATCCGGCGCAGCTGCGGGAACACGCCGAGCGCCTCGGTGTCGGAGACAGGGTCGTGTTCGTCGGCGCGGTGGCGCACTCGGCGATGCCCGCGCTGTTGCGATCGGCCGACGCCGTCGTCTGCGCACCGTCGCACGAGCCCTCCGGTGCGGTCGCACTCGAGGCGATGGCGTGCGGTGCTCCGATCGTCGCCACTGCGGTCGGTGCGCTGGCCGATGTCGTCGTGAACGGTGTGACAGGTCTGCTGGTGCCGCCGGGAGAACCGGAAAGCCTGTCTCGGGCGTTGCGCTCGCTCCTGCTGGACGACACGCTGCGCAGCCAGCTCGCGGTGGCGGGCCGGGACCGCGTCACCGCGCGGTACTCCTGGAGCCGCGTGGCCGAAGACGTTCTGCGCGCCTACACGCGGGCCGGTGCGCAAAAGCCGCCAACGACGAAGGGTCCCTTCATCCACCACAGGTCGACGAAGGGACCCTTCATGCACAACGTCAGTTCTTCAGAGGGGTGACGCTGCCCAGGGTGGGCACGACCTTGGCCATGGTGCCGTCGGCGTTGAAGCGCAGGCGGTCGATGGTCACCTCCCGGTGCGTGCCGTCACCGCCGGGGACCCGGAACCGGTGGTAGGCGATGTACCAGTCGTCGGTTCCGGGCACCTGGACGATGCTGTGGTGCCCGGTGCCGAGGATGCCGAGCGACGGGTCCTTCTCCAGCACGACACCGCGGTTCACCAGGCCGTCGGCCATGGGTCCGGTCACCGTGGCGTAGCCGACGCGGTAGTTCTCGCTGCCGGTGTCGTCGATCGACCAGGTGAGGTGGTACGCACCGGCGCGCTTGGTCAGGAACAGCCCCTCGCGGAAGCCGTCCAGACCGGTGATGTGCTTGATCTTCGTGGCGTCGAACGACGTCATGTCCGCGTTCAACGGCACCACGTAGGCGTTCCCGTTGCCCCAGTACAGGTAGCTCCGGCCGTCGTCGTCGGTGAAGACGGCCGGGTCGATGGCCTGACCGCCGTTGGGGTTCGTCGCGATCAGGGGTTTGCCGAGCACGTCGGTGAACGGGCCGGTGGGCGAGTCCGCGACCGCCACACCGATCTTGGCGTCGGCGCAGAAGTAGAAGTAGTACTTGCCGTTCTTCTCCGCGATGGCCGGCGCCCAGGCCCGGCTGTCCGCCCACGACACCCCCGGCCCGAGGTCCAGGATCTTCTCGTGCTTCGTCCAGTTCACGAGGTCCTTGCTCGACCACGCGTCGAACGACGTGCTCGACCAGCCGGGAAAGCCGTCGGTCGTGGCGTAGATGTAGTAGGTGTCGCCGAACCGGACGATGTTCGGATCCGCGTTGAGGCCGGGAAGTACCGGGCTGTTCATGACCTCCGCACGCACGGTCCAGGTGCGCTTGCTCCGGTCGGCTCCGGTGACGGTGTAGGTCACCGGTTTGCGGAAGTCCTGTTTGGACCCGTTGCGCGGCGACACCTTCGCTCCGTCCGCGACCACGAGCCGGGGCGCGAGGCGGCGCAGGTCCGTGCCGGGCTTGACGGGCAGGACGATGGTTCCCGCCTGGCTGTCGACGATCGCCGGAACCTTGAGCGCGTCGAGCTCCACCGATGCGACGGCCGTCTCGTTGCCCGGCAACGCCAGCACTTCCGACGTGGTCAGGCCGCGGTTCCACACGGTGAAGCCGCGCATCTTGCCGTTGAAGAACTTGTCCGCAGCGTAGGCGGAGCGGCCGATGTAGTTCGACGTCGTGATGCCGCCGCCCAGGTCGCCCGGCTTCGTCGTCACGTTGTCCGCACGGGCCACCTCGACCCCGTTGTCGTACAGCCGCGCCTTCCCGCCGGCCAGCGTGTACGTCAGCGTGTGCCAGGTGCCGCGGGCGAGGTTGCGCCCGCTGTTGACGTTCTGCTCGGTCGACCAGTTGCCGGCCGCGATGGCAGCCCGGTAGCTGTCCCCGCTGGCGAACAGATAGCCGTCACCGGCGTTGTTCGTGCTGTTGCCGAGGTTGAACAGGAAGTACGGCGTCTGCTGGCCGGGATCGACCCACACCCGTGCCGACACGGTGATCGCGTCGAGCCCCGTCATGAGGTTGTTCGGCAGGTGCACGTAGCCATCGGTGCCGCCGAAGGCGAGGCCGTCCGACGAGCGGGTGACACCACCGTGGAGCACGGCGTCGCGGCCGTTTCCGGAGCGGTCCGCGACCGTCGTGCCCGAGCCCGCGGTGAGGTCGTAGTCGGCGATGACGCCCTTCTTGTTGGCAGTTGCCGGTGACGGGCCCTGACGCAACCGGTCGAGCTCGGCCTTCGTGACCGGGAGAACCGTGCCGTGGCGCGGGCGGGCCGGCAGCTGGTAGTCCGCCGGGATCTGCCAGTTCGGGTTTTCCAGGGAGTCGGTGACGAACGGGATGTAGCCGCGCCGCGGGGTCTCGTCCATGAAGGCGTAGAACTTCTTGCCGTCGTTGGACTTGAACACGGTCGGGCCCTCGACCCAGTCGGTGCCGAGACCGGTGCGGATGCAGTCGTCGACCAGCTCCCAGTTGCGCGGCTTGGTCGAAGGCAGGTCCACGGCACGCAGATCCTTCGAGCGCTCGAGCACGATGTCGCGGGTGCACGAACCGATGACCTTCTCGTCGGTGGTGAGGCGGTAGTAGTAGTCGCCGTCCTTGATGACCGTCGAGTCGATGACGCCCTGGCCGGGGTCGTTCCACACCTTCGGTTCCGAGAACGTCCGGAAGTCGCGGGTGGTCGAGTACATCATTCGCGGGTAAGTCGGCCCGGTGTGGTCGGGGTCGTCGGCCGCGTACGGACTTGTGGCCCAGTAGACGACGTAGGCGCCGATGGCGGGGTCGTAGGTCGCTTCGGGCGCCCACGTCATGCCGGCGGTGTCGGGCGAGACCCGGACGTGCCGCTGGGCCGACCAGTTGACGAGGTCCGTGGACTCCCAGATCTCCAGGTACTTGCTGCCCTGCCGCTGGGCCGCGCCCCAGCCACGGCCGTCGTTGATCTGCAGGTCGGTCGCGATGAGGTAGAACTTGTCACCCTCCGGGCTGCGGATGATGAACGGGTCGCGCACGCCGGTCTCACCGTACTGCGACTTCAGGACGGGCCGCCCGCCGTTGAGCTCGTCCCAGTGCAGCGGGTCGTTGCCACGGCTGACCGCGAAGTGCACCTGTTCGGTGTCCTGTGTGGCCTCGCCGGTGAAGTACGCGAACATGTAGCCCTCGCGCGCTTCCGGTTTCGGCAGCGGCAGCACGGTGAGGATGAAGTTGCGGACCTCGCTGACCTTCCCCTTGGTCGCGCGGACGCTCAGATGTGCCTTGCGCGGCTTGGCACCGTGCGGCGGCCGGGTCACCACACCGGACGCGGAGACGACGCTCTTGTCGTCGCTGCGCCAGGTGAACGTGACGTCGCGGGCCCCCTTCGCCGGCAGCGTGATGTTGCCGCGCACCGCGTTCTGGTCCCAGATCACGATGTCCCGCAGCGCGTCCCGGACCTTCTGCCGATCGGTGATGTCCTTGAGCACCGTGATTGTGAACGTGCGCGTGGCGGTGAAGCCGGCGTACGAGACGGTCGCCGTCAGCGTCGCGGTCGCGTTGGCCGCGCCCGGCGCCGGCCGCGTGACCACACCGGTCGCCGACACCACGGCCGGGTTGCTGGACGACCAGGTGATCGTCGAGCCGCCCGCCGCCTTGGCCGGCAGCACGAGGTTCTCCGTCACGGCGGACGTGTCACCGAGGTCGAGTGCTGCGGCATCGGCCGCGGCCCGGCCGGCCGCCGTGCGCTCCCCGAGCAGGCGGGCCTCCGCCGCGCTCACGGCGCGGTCGTAGATGCGGAAGTCGCGCACCTGCCCCTTGAGGTACCTGTCCGCGGTGTACACCGAGCGGCCCAGGTAGTTGGCCGTGGTGGTGCCGCCGCCGATCGACCCCGGGGTGATCGTCACGTCGGTCTTGCGGCCCACCTCGATGCCGTCCTCGTACAGCACGGCGACACCGCCGCTGAGCGCGTATGTGAGCGTGCGCCAACTCCCCCGCGCGAGGTTGCGCCCTGCGGAAACCGTCTGCTCCGTCGACCAGTTGCCGCTCGCGATCGACGTGCGGTACCCGTCGCCGGTGGTGAACAGGTAGCCGTTGCCGGCACCGTTCAGCGTGTTTCCGAGGCCCCAGACGAAATAGGGCGTGCCCTGGTCCGCGGCGACGTTCACCTGCACGGACACCGTGACGTCCGTGAGCCCGCGCAGCACGTTGTCGGGCAAGCGGACGTGCCCGTTCGAGCCGCCGAGGCTCAGCGCATCGCCCTGCCACGCGGCATCACCGCTGAGCGTTCCGTTCCGGCCGTTGCCGGAGGTGTCGATCGCCGTCGTGCCGGAGCTCTGGGCGAGGTCGTAACGAACGACCAGTCCCTGGTCGAGCGTCGATGCCGCAACGGCGGCCGGTGGGAAACTCGCTGTCGATGCCACCAGAGCCAGGACACCGAGACCCGCCGTCAACTTCCGACGCCAGGTCAACGAACGAATCGAACGCATTCCAGCCCTCCGCGAGGCCAACTGAAGTGAGCGCTAACAGGACGTGCGCAAAGGCGAGTGTCGGACGCCAGCTCAAGGCATTGAGCAGCCATGATCGCGAAATCAGCTGATCTCGCCACGACCTGGCCGCACCAGAACCGGCCCACAGATGTTAGCGCTAACATTCACCTTCGAGAGATGGCCGGACACAGTGTCTCCTTCGCGTCATTGCGTTACCAGGCAGATGCCTGGACACCGTCCGGACCCGTTTCGCGGTGAGCACGCCGCTCGCGTCGGGCCGTGGAAATCGCTCCAGATGATGACCTCACTTCGAGGCCGCAGTCAAGACGTTGCCGGGCAACCGGCGGACGACCGCTCCACACCAGCACACCTGGCGGCGTCCAAACAGGACAGTCCCGGTTCGCCTGATCAGCCGACGGCAGCAGGCGCTGTGCCAGTGGGGTGGCAGACCGATCCGTCGGTGGTGAAACCGAAACGGACAGCTCAGCGTCGGTCGCGGACACGAGTACGCACAAGTACGCATGGAGGCGAGCACCCCGCGGTTGGTGGCATGGAGGCCCAACCCAACCAACGGGAGATCTGAAGTGGTCGCAACGAAGAAGATCGCCGCGGTGGCCGGACTCGCCGCAGCGGCCGTGCTGGGCCTCGCGAACACCGCGTCGGCGGCACCGGCGCAGTACACCGAGACCAGCCTCAACCTCAACAGCAGCCTCGCCTCGAACCTGTCCGGGCTCGTGGTGGCGGCACCACCCAACGCGGCCGACGGCCTGCAGCGATGGCATGCGACAGAACGCACCATCACGTTGCCGGGCGGGGGAACCGCGTTCGGGTGGCAGCTGAAGAACGTCGCCACCCAGAAGTGCATCTCCGACGCCGGCGCCAACGCGCAGGTCAAGGAGGTCACCTGCGAGACGGCGCCGGGGTCGACCACCAGACAGGTGTGGCAGACCACGGGCCTCAAACACGTCGGCGGCAAGCTCTACTGGTTCTGGGAGAACGCCACGACGCACCGCAAGCTCAAGAACACCGGCGAGGTGACGGACGGGAAGTTCCCCACCTTCAAGGTGATCGCGTCCACGGACACGTTCAACTCCGGTACGGCGCGGGAAGCGCTGCACCTGTGGCACGAGATCCGGGTGGCCTGACGGATGGGCGCGGGCTCGTCCCGCGCCCATCCCAGGAACGGGTGCTCGATGATGCGTTGACATCGCCGTGGCGACCACGAACACTTGGCGCGCCCAAAATGTGATCGTTAACATCCTGGAGTCGAACTCGTGCGCGCACGGCGTGATGGTTGCTCGGTTGCGGTGACCGCGATCCTGCTCGCGGTCCTCGGCTCGCCGGCCGCGGTCGCACAACCCGGTGGCAGGGACGTCACCGCCGACATCCAGGCGAATCGGAACGTCACCCTGAACGGCGACGCTGTCGTGCGGCTCACCGGCGGCGTCACCACCTACACGGGCGTGATCACCGGTGAGGGAGTCTTCACCGTCGGCGGAACAGGCACCTTGGTGCTGGTGAAGAACAGCGACTTCGCCCTGCCGGCCAACCGCCGCCGGCAGAAGGTCGTCACCGTGGGCGGCAACCATCCGGTGACGACGATCCAGAACCCCGACCCGCCCGCCGTGATCGTGCAACGCGGCGCGACGCTGCAGTACGGCAGCGGCTCGGGCGGCGACGGCTTCATCGGGCACGTCACGCAGGCGCCCGAGGTGTCGCTGAACACGCTCAACCACCAGGTCGACGGCACCCTGGACCTGGCTCTGCACCGGCGGGTGAACCTGGGCGTCATCAGCGGGTCCGGCCTCGTCAAGCAACGGAGGGGCACCTGGCCCGGCATCGATCTGCCGGGCACGCACCCGTTCGCGGGCACGCTTTACGTCGGCACCGGTGCGGACTATGGCAGCCTGCACTACCTCACCGCCATGCCGAAGGTGCGCAAGGTGGTGAACCAGGGCTCGTTCATCCACAACGCCCCCGACGCCGAAGTGGTCACCAACGCCGCCGACATCTACTCGCAGTTCTACGGAAACGACATCAACTTCCACACCTGGGGCTCCGGCGTGGTGCGGATGTCGGGCGTGTACAGCTGGTCGGACAACGGATCCGACACCGATCCCGCGCTCAGCAACCCGTCCAGGAACTTCGCCACCGTGCCGCACCGCGACAACAAGCGCGGCATCAACATCGAGGGCGCCACGGTGACCTGGGGCGACGGCACGCACAACCGGTTCTTCCTGCCAGGCAACGAAAACACCGTGTACATCAACATGCACGCGGAACGCAACGGCACTCGCAGCGTGCTGAAGTTCGACTACAACGGTCCGGTCACCCTGGACGCGCCCATCTCCGGCGGCAAGTTCCACGACACGATGGCGGACGTCGGCCGCGGCGACGTCGTCATCGCGCCGACTCGCGGCAACGCGGTCACCTTCACCGCGCCGCAGAACTACGACGGCAACACGACGATCGGTGCCGGTGCGTCGCTGCGCCTGGGTGACGGAAGCCCGCAGGGTGACAGTGCGCTGCTGCGGACCGGCAAGATCGTCGACGACGGCGAGCTGATCGTGCAGAACGCCACCAGGGGCGTCGAACTCTCCAGGATCAGCGGCAGCGGTTCGGTGACCCAGGCCGGCCCGGCCACCACCACCCTGACCGGCGACCTCACCTACACGGGCAGGACCACGGTGAAAGCGGGCACGCTCGCGGTCACCGGGGGTGCCCTCGCCGCGAGCAACGCGGTCGACCTGCCCGCCGCGGGCACGAGGCTGGACCTCACCAGGGCCGGTGACCAGACGGTGAACAACCTCTCCGGCGCCGAAGGCAGCACGGTGGCAGGGGGCGGCACGCTGACCGTCCACGCCACGAACGCGACGACGTTCGGTGGCGCTCTGACCGCCACCGGAGGAATCACCAAGACCGGCGCCGAAACGCTCACCCTGACCGGCGCGCACGCCACCCCGGACAGCCCGTGGACGGTCGGGGAGGGAACCCTGGCACTGGGCGGGTCCGTGCAGGCGCGGAGTCTCACCGTGCAGCCTGCCGCCACCCTGCGCGCCACCGGCACGGTCGAGGGCCCGGTGGACAACGCCGGCACCGTCGACGCCTCCGGCCTGACCGTACGTGGCGACTACACCCAGCGTCCCGGCGCACGTCTGACCGGGACCCGGATGAGCGTGAGCGGCGCGGTGACGCTCGCCGGCACGTTCGCACCGGACCCGGCACACGGCCCCGGCGTGATCATCGACAACCTGGGAACCGCCCAGGTGAGCGGTACTTTCGACGGCCTTCCGGAGGGTGCCTCACTCGGCGCCCTGCGGCTCACGTACCGCGGCGGCGACGGCAACGACGTCGCCCTCACGAGCGACCCGACCAGCCCGGACGCCACGACGCAGCAGGCCGCGTCCGGGTCGAGTCTCAAGCTGTTGTGGTGGCTCTTGGCGGCCGGCGCGCTCGTGCTCGTGGTCGCACTTGTGCTGCTGCTGCGCAGGCGGTCACGGAACCAGTGAGTCCCCAGCCGTTCACCGAAGAAGCTGAACCAGCTTCTTCGGTGCGAACTTGCGATAGCTCTCGGTCAGCAGCTCTTTCACCTCAGCCCAGTCGGCATCGGGCTCGACCGTCATCGCGACCAGGTCGTGGCCCCACGGCCCGCGGCAGAACGGTGCACCGCCGGCGACCAAGGCCTCGAACTCCTCCGGCTGAGCGCGAAAGGTCATGACCACCGTGTCCTGGTCCGGACGTGTGTACACGTGCACGAAGGTGCGACCACGAACGCGCCATCGAGTTCCCACCCAAGCGGGTTCCTCGTAGCTTTCCGGCAACGTGGCACAAATTCCGCGAAGCGCTTCAAGCACCCACGGCGGCACGTCGGCGCGATCGGTCATGCCCCCACTCCCCTATTCGACCGAGCACTGCACCCCGTTGAGCGCGAACGACTTCGGCGCCGAGTGGGGGCCGCGCGAGTTGCCGTTGTACCCGACCTCGACCGAGGCGCCGGGTGCGATCTGCGGATTGTAGTCGGCGTTCACGGCGTTGACGGTCGCACCGGACTGCCGCGCCGACGCGTTCCACATCTCGCGAACGGTCTCACCGCCCGAGAAAGTCCAGCGCAACGTCCAGCCGGCGGTCGACTCGGTACCGGTGTTGCGCACGGTCGCATAAGCCTGGAACCCGCCCTGCCACTGCCCGGTGATCCGGTACGAGACGGCGCACGACCGCGCCGGTGCGGGCGGAGTGGTCGTCGGCGCAGGAGGAGCTGGAGGTGCGGGCGGGGGCGGCGGAGGTGTTGTCGGAGATCCGGGAGCGGGCTTCGACGTCGGGGAACCGTCGCACGGCGGACCCCACAGACCGCGCTTGGCCGCAGCCGCCTCGTTCTGGGCGTTGATCAGCGGTCCGCCGTCGACGCCTTCCGGTCGCAGTGCGCCCTGCAGCACGGCCAGCACGGCGTAGTCGGTGCCGTCTTCCAGAACCAGGTGGACTTCGCCGGGCGTGAGACCGGTGAAGCGGACGGACCGGGCCAGCAACGTTGTTCTCGCGAACGTCAGAGCGCCTGCGGCCCAGCACTCGGCGGGCGGCGCCAGCTGGGCGACGCGGACTCGGGAGCCGTCGGCGAGTTCGACCGTGCGGGCGTCGATCACATCGCGCACGACCGTGAGGACGTCCTGCGGTGGCACCACCTCGTTGATGAGCGAAGGTGGTTTCAAGGGTGTTCGAGTGGACGGTGGCGGCGCGGCTGGATCAGCCGAGCAGGCTCCGGTGAACAGAACCAACATCACCAGCAAGTACTTGCGCGCCACCGTCTCGCTCCCGACTACCTGACCGAAGAAGCTGTCCATCGCTGGTTCGCACCGGAAGTCGCGTGGTACAAACCGATTCTGGCTCCGTCCTCACGCGACTCGCCCACCACGTCGAGCAGTGCTCCGGTGGCCGCGTTGACGAACGTCCAGTTGTCGTCGCCGGTGGAGGACAACACCCACCTGGCAGCCGGACTGTCGGTGGAGATCAGCGTCGCGTTACCGTCCACGGCGGCGATTCGCTGGCCCGTGGCGGAGTTCACCACCGAGAACTGGACATCGTTGCCGTAACCGCCCGTGCGCCGCTCCAGTCGCCACACCTGGTCCTTCGCGGCGGCGTCGGCCGTGCGCTGGACCAGCGTGGTGCCGGACGGTGCGAGGTTCTTGCCGCTCTGCGCGCCGGTCAGCCGGACGTTGCCGCCCAGCGCCGCAGACCGGTCGAGCCCGCTGACACCGGAGACGTCGAACGTGACCACCGACTTGGCCGGCACGGTCAGCGTCGCCTTCTTGTCCTTCACCTTCACCGCGGCGCCCTTGACCAGCGCGCCGAACATGTCCGTCACGATCGGGCGCACCGAGGCGTTGGGACGCACCGAGCTGAACGCCGAGACGTCCAGCGTCACGGCCTGCGGCTGCTCGGACTGGTTCAGGTGCACCACCGTCTTCAGCTCGGTGTTGCGCACCGCGGCGAGGTCGGACTTCGTGTTGACCTTGACCATGCGGTCGCCCGGCTTGACGTAGTGGGTGAAGTTCCGCAGCGTGTGGAACTTCGTGTTGACGCGCGCGGGGCAGGTCGCGAGCGTGTCCTGCGCGCCGCAGTTGAACGGGATCTGAATTACGCCCCAGTTCATGCCGTTCGGCGTCTCGCCGCCGGGCTTCATGTTGTCGTAGTCCTCGATCGCCTGCCACAGCAGCCAGGCGCGCGGCTCGAGCTCGCGCACGTCGTCGATGACGCGGGCGGCGATGCCCAGGCCGGAGTCCATGGCGGTGAAGTTCTGCGAGTTGCCCCACGAGCCGTCGACTTCGCTCATCCACAACGGCTTGTCCGCCGCCTTGGCGATGTCACGGGCGGACGTGCGGCGATCTTGACCGTAGGTGTGCACGTTCAACTGACCGACCTGGTTGCGCACCGAGGCCGGGTAGCCGGCCCAGTCGTCGGCGAAGATGCCGGGGTTGGTCTCGTCCGGTGCGGACACGACGGCCTTGAGCCGCTTGGCGCGCAACGCGTCCGCGACGGCAGGCACGACCTTCGCCTGCAGCGCCGGGCTCATGTGCGCGCCCTCCTGACGGCCACCGGTGGGGTTGCCGTCCGGGCCGAGCGTGGTCTTCCAGTACGGCGTGTTCGGCTCGTTGAACGGGTCGAGCGTCTGGAACTTGATGCCGTGCGCACGTTCCAGCTCCGCGGTCGCCTGCGTCAGGTACGCGGCGAAGTCCTTGACCCGGTCCTCGCGCAGCTGGTCCGCGTTCGCGTCGAAACCGCCCGACACGTAGCCGCTGACGGTCTGGAACCACGGCGGCGAGTTGCTGAACGCCTCCCACTTGGTGACCTGCGACTTGATCCGGTCGACCCACCAGCGCTGGTTCGGGTCCGCCGAGGCGTCGAAGAACCGAGGATCGTTCGGCTTCCACCAGTCGGTGTCCGTCCGCTTCGTCCCGGAAGGCGCTTTCCACCAGCCGGGCACGGCAGCTCCCGCGCGCAGGTACGACGGCACGTCAGGAGCGTTGCCGCCGCCGATGTTGTAGCGGGCGATGTTGAGGTTCAGTCCGTCCTCACCGAACAGCAGCTCCGCGAGCTGGTTGCGGATCTCGTCCGGGTAGCCGCCCGTGGCGTGCGCGAACCACACCAGGCTCGTGCCCCAGCCCTGGAACGGCTCTTGCTGGTAGGTCGGATCCGGCCGCACGGTCACCGACTCCACGGCGGCAACGGCAGGCACGCCGCTGGCGACCACTGTGGACAGTGTGAGCGCCGTGGCGGCGAGAAAGGCAGGGATTCTGGTCATCGGTTCTCCGTTGAACGGGCGATGTTCGCGCTAACATCTACCGAGGACCACCTGATGCGTCAAGGTCCTGCCGAGCGGTGGCGCGTCCGCTCGGCAGGCCCTCGTTGGAACGCTCACCCCGAGGAGAGGTGGGCCCTGTGGCGCTCAACCCCGAGGAGGGTTACTTGAGCGAGCAGGTAGCGAAACGTTCCAAGCCTTCCGGCTTCGCGGCAACGCGGCCGATCGCGGTCTCGATCCGGTTCAGCGTCGCGATCCGCTTGTCCTCCAACGGCCCGAGGATCGCGTTCTGCACGAAGTTCGGGCCACCCTGACCGGCCGAGGTGCGCAGCCGCTCGTTGGCCTCCGCCTGTTGCTGGCCGAGGAGCTGCAGGTTGCGGTCCACTTCGGCCTTGGCCTGGGCGGGCACGTTCTGCACCACCGGCACCGGGCACTCGATCGTCTTCCCCGACGCCGACGCGTTGCCGTTCCCGTTCGCGTTCCCGTTCCCGTTCGCGTTGCCGTTCCCGTTCGCGTTGCCGTTCCCGTTCGCGTTGCCGTTCGCGTTGCCGTTCCCGTTCGCGTTGCCGTTGGCCGGCGCCGGGGCCGGGGCGACAGCGGGTGCCTGGCCGAGTCCGCAGGTCGCGAATCGCTCCAGGCCTTCCGGCTTCGCGGCCGCACGGCCGATCGCGGTCTCGATCCGGTTCAGCGCGGCGACCCGCTTGTCTTTCAGGGGCCCGAGAATTGCGTTCTGCACGAAGTTCGGCCCGCCTTGACCCGCGGACGTGCGCAACCGGTTGTTCGCCTCGGCGATCTGCTTGTCCAGATTGGCGAGTTCACGTGTGACCTCTGCCTGCGCCTGAGCGGGAACAGCCACGCCGATGACGGGCTGCGGGCACGCGATGGACTGACCAGCGGCGTTGTCCCCGCCAGCGGCGAACGCGGCGATCGCGGTCCCGGTGGTCAGCGTCGCAGCAACGGCGACTCCGGCAATGAGCACCCGCTTGCGTCGCTCTGGTTTTGCATGTGCTCTCGACATGTTCGAACCCTCACGAATCAGTGGACGATATCTGCCGGCACAGCGGGATACGGACCGGGACAGTCAATGGTTCAACTACTTGTGAGCGTTCACAGCAAATGCCATGCTGACTGTCTCGTACCGCAGACCGCACCTGCGCAGAATTCGGGGATCCGCCATGCCACTGGGGCACAGAGTCGTGCACGACGAACTACGCCTGAGAGTCCAGGGGGTCAACCTCAAGATCGCCGCGGTCCACCGCGGCGGAATCGGCGAGCCGATCGTGTTCCTGCACGGCTTCGGCACGAGCAAGGAGGACTACACCGACATCACGCAGCGGCACGACTTCGCCGACCGCGGGTTCCTCGCCTACGACGCGCCCGGTTGCGGTGCCACGGAATGCGCGGATCTCGGGGCGATCGACGTGCCGTTCCTGGTGGACACGGCCCGCGCGGTGCTCGACCGGTCGGGCATCGGCCGCTACCACCTCGTCGGACACTCGCTCGGCGGCCTCACGGCACTGCTGCTCGCCCATCGCGAGCCGGGCCGCGTGCTGAGCTTCGTCAACATCAAGGGCACGCTGGCGCCGGAGGACTGCGCGCCGACCAGGCAGGTGTTGTCGCACCAGGACTCGGGCGACCTCTTCCAGCGGTTCGTGGAGGGCCTCCGCCACGCGCAGGGCTACTCGAGCGGCCTGTACGTGGCGAACCTCCCCCACAAGGTCCGCCGCGGCGCCGTGCACAGCATCTTCCGGTCGGTGGTCGAGCTCGCCGACCACGGCGAGCTGCTGAACAAGTTCCTCGCGCTCCCGTTCCCGAAGATGTACCTCTACGGCGAGGACTGCGCGTCACTGTCCTATCTGCCGCTGCTGGACTCGAACGGGGTGGAGCTCGCCGAGATCCCGCACAGCGGGCACCTCCCGATGTACTCCAACCCCGTCGCGACCTGGAAGCGGATCGCCGCCTTCTACAGCGGCGACGTCAGTCAGCGCATCCCCGCCGCCAGGCGGTGGTAGGCCGAGTTCCAGCGCAGCCGGTCACCGAACTGGTCGGGGGTGGTGCCTGAGTCGATCAACACCAGCTCGGTGGCCGCCATGGTCGCGAAGTCCCGCAACGTCTCCGGCCCGACGGCCTGCGTCAGCACGGTGTGGTGCGGACCACCCGCGGTGAGCCAGCACTCCGCGGACGTCGAGAGCGACGGCGCCGGCCGCCACACCGCCCGCGCGACGGGCAGGTTCGGCAGCGGCTCGTCCGGGGCGACGACCTCGATCTCGTTGGCCACCAAGCGGAAGCGCTCACCGAGGTCGGCGAGACCGATCACCACGGCAGGGCCGGTCGCCGCGTCGAACACCAGGCGCACCGGGTCCTCCCGGTCGCCGATGCCGAGCGGGTGGATCTCGCAGGACGGCACCTCCTGCGCGATCGTCGGGCACACCTCCAGCATGTGCGCGCCCAGCACCTTCGGCTCACCCGGTCCGAAGTGGTAGGTGTAGTCCTCCATGAACGACGTGCCGCGGCCGGTTCCGGTGCCCATCGCCTTCACCGCGGCGAGCAGCGCCGAGGTCTTCCAGTCGCCCTCACCGCCGAAGCCGTAGCCGTCGGCCATCAGCCGCTGCACCGCGAGGCCCGGCAGCTGCTTCAAGCCGCCGAGGTCCTGGAAGTTCGTGGTGAACGCGCCGAACCCGCCCTCGTCCAAAAAGGACCGCAGGCCGATCTCGATGCGGGCGCCGTACCGGAGCGACTCGTGCCGCTCTCCACCGCGCGCCAGCTCGGGAGCGAGCCGGTACGCCTCGGCGTAGTCGGCCACCAGCAGGTCGATGTCGGCGTCGGACACCGCGTCCACCACGTCGACGAGGTCGTTGACGCCGTAGGTGTTCACCGAGACGCCGAACCGCAGCTCCGCCTCGACCTTGTCGCCCTCGGTCACCGCGACGTCGCGCATGTTGTCGCCGAACCGCGCCAGCCGCAACGAGCGCAGGTGCGCGAAGCCGGCCGCGGCACGGGCCCAGCCGTCGATCCGCTCGGCCAGCACCGGGTCGCTCGCGTGACCGGCCACGGTCTTGCGCGCCACGCCGATCCGCGTCTGGATGTAGGCGAACTCGCGGTCACCGTGCGCGGCCTGGTTCAGGTTCATGAAGTCCATGTCGATCGTGGACCACGGCAGCGCCTCGTTGAGCTGCGTGTGCAGGTGCAGCAACGGCTTGCGCAGCAGATCGAGGCCGGTGATCCACATCTTCGCCGGCGAGAACGTGTGCATCCACGCGATCACACCGACGCACAGCGGGTCGTTGTTCGCCTCCTGCATGATCGCGCGGATCGCGGCCGCGTCGGTGAGCACCGGCTTCCACACGATCTCGGTGCTGATCTTGCCGGAGTCGGCGAGCATCCGCTGGATCTGCTGGGACTGCCCCGCCACCTGGTCGAGCGTCTCCTGGCCGTACAGGTGCTGGCTGCCGGTGAGGAACCAGACCTGCGGCTTGCCCGCGAACGACATGTGCTCTCCTCGTGGGCTCACTGCCCGTAGACGTTCTGGTAGCGCTCGTAAAGCCGGTCGACGTCCTGCTGGTCGATGGCGGAGGCCTTGCCCAGCTGGAGTGCGAAGTGGACGGTCCGCGCCACGTCCTCCAGCATCACGGCGGACTTCACCGCGGCGCGTGCGGTGGGCCCGACCGTGAACGGGCCGTGGTTGCGCATCAGCACGGCGCTGGACCTGCTGGTGCTCAAGGTTTCCACGATGCCGCGGCCGATCGAGTCGTCGCCGATCAACGCGAACGGCCCGACCGGGATCTCCCCGCCGAACTCGTCCGCGATCATCGTCAGCACGCACGGGATCGGCTCACCGCGCGCGGCCCACGCGGTGGCGTAAGGGGAATGCGTGTGCACGACACCGTTCACCTCGGGCATGTGCCGGTACACGTAGGCGTGCGCCGCGGTGTCCGACGACGGGGCGAACTCGCCTTCCACGAGGTTGCCGTGCAGGTCGGTCACGACCATCGCCTCGGGTCCGAGATCGTCGTAGGACACCCCGGACGGCTTGATCACCATCAGCTCGTGGCCGGGCACCCGCGCGGACACGTTGCCCGCCGTCCAGATCACCAGCTCGTACTTGGTCAGCTCGCGGTGCAGGTCGGCGACCGTGCGGCGCAGCTCTGCCGTGGCGGACATCAGATCTTCCTCTCCAGTGCCTCACGGCGGTACTTGCGCAACCGGCGCATGACATCGTTGCCACCCCTGCCGAAGTGGTCGTGCAGCTCGAGGTATTCGAGAAACAACTTCTCGTAGGCTGCGACGTTCTCCGGGTTCGGCGTGTAGACGTGGCGCTGCACCGATCCCATGGCCTGCGCGGCCTCGCGGATGTCGGCGAACGCACCCGCCGCGACCGCCGCGTGCATGGCGCTGCCGAGCGCCGGTCCCTGCGCGGAGCCGATGATCGACAACGGCAGGTCGGTGACGTCGGAGTAGATCTGCATCAGCATGGAGTTCTTGATCAGGCCGCCCGCGACCACCAGCTCGGTCACCGGCACGCCGGCGTCGGTGAACGTGTCGACGATGACCCGCGTGCCGTACGCCGTGGCCTCCAGCAGCGCGCGGTAGACGTCCTCCGCCTTGGTGGCGAGGGTCTGCCCGAGGACCACCCCGGACAGTTCGTGGTCGACCAGCACGGACCTGTTGCCGCTGTGCCAGTCCAGCGCGATCAGCCCGTGCTCGCCGGGCAGCTGGTCCGCCGACAGCTCGGACAGCAGCTCGTGCACGGAGATCCCGCGCTCCTGCGCCTGCTCGTGGTAGGCGGGCGGCACCTGGTTCTTCACGAACCACGCGAAGATGTCGCCGACACCGCTCTGCCCGGCCTCGTAACCCCAGAGGCCCGGCACGATCCCGCCGTCCACCACGCCGCACATGCCGGGCACCTCGCGCAGCACGTCACCGCTCATCACGTGGCACGTCGAGGTGCCCATGATCGCGACCATCTGGCCGGGCTCCACAGCCTGCGCGGCGGGTGCGGTGACGTGGGCGTCGACGTTGCCGACCGAGACCGCGATCCCCTGCGGCAGCCCGGTCCACTCGGCTGCCTGCGCAGTCAGGGAGCCCGCGCGGTCGCCCAGCGCCGACAACGGGTGGTCGAGCTTGTCCTTGACGAACGTCGCGAACTCCGGGTTGAGCGCGGCGAGGAACTCCTCGCTCGGATATCCGCCGTCCTGGTGGATGCCCTTGTAGCCGGCGGTGCAGGCGTTGCGGGTGTACTCACCGGTGAGCTGCCAGACGATCCAGTCCGCGGCCTCGACCCAGTGGGTCATCGCCGCGTAGACCTCGGGCGCCTCTTCCAGGACCTGCAGCCCCTTGGCGAACTCCCACTCCGAGGAGATGAGCCCGCCGTAGCGCGGCAGCCACGGCTCCTTGCGGTCGCGGGCCAGCTCGTTGATGCGGTCGGCCTGCGGCTGGGCGGCGTGGTGGCGCCACAGCTTGATGTAGGCGTGCGGGTTGTCCGCGAACTCCGGCAGCTCGCACAACGGCGTTCCGTCGGCCGTCACCGGCACCATCGTGCAGGCGGTGAAGTCGGTACCGACGCCGATGACCAGCTCGGGCGCGACTCCGGCGTTCTCGACGGCCTGCGGGACGGCGGTCCGCAGAACGTCGACGTAGTCGGAAGGCACCTGCAGCGCCCACTCCGGCGGCAGAGCCTGGCCCGTCGCCGGCAGAACGCGGTCCACCACGGCGTGGCGGTAATCGTGCACCGCGGTGCCGAGCTCGGCGCCGTCGCGGACGCGGACGACTACCGCGCGACCGGACAACGTGCCGAAGTCGACTCCCACCACACAGGCATCGGGATGGATCGTCTTGTCAGTCACGAGCTGAGTGTTATCGCTAACATTCCGTCCGTCAAGATGTCGGCGGAACGTCATGAAACCCTTGATAGAACCGGTATGAGCAAAAGAGTGAGCGCACGACAAACAGCCCGCGCCGAGGTCGACGCGGGCTGCAGGTCACGGGCCAGGCCCGCGGCGCGCTCGCGGGCAGGTGGGTGGTGGTCGTGAGTGGGTGCGGTCGCCACCCGCGGCGCAGCCGAAGGCCGTCGCGACCGCACCCACTCACGACCGCCGCACTCACCACCCCAGCGCTCAGGACGCGGTGCCCCACCCACGAACACCGCCACCAGACCCCAGCACTCACGACCGCCGCACCCACCACCAGCACTCAAGCCGCCGGCACCAAACCGGCGCGTCAGGCCGGCGGTGCCACGCTCTCGCGCTGCACCAGCACCGGCGCGATCGTCCGCCGGGGCCGAATCGACTCGCCCTCGCTGACCTGCTCGAGCAGCAGGCCGAGGGTCTCCCGCGCCACCGCCGCGAAGTCGGGCCGCACGGTGGTGAGCGGCGGGATGAAGTACGCCGCCTCCGGCACGTCGTCGAACCCGACGACGCTGACGTCGTGCGGCACCCGGCGACCGCGCTCGTGCATGGCGCGCAGCACGCCGAGCGCGAGGTGGTCGTTGGACGCGAACACGGCGGTGACCTCGGGCATCCTGGCCAGCATCTGCCCTGCCTTGTACCCGGCCGCGGCACTCCAATCAGCCGCCACCACCGGCGGCACCTCCGCGTGGTAGGTCTCCAGCGCCTGCCGCCAGCCGGCCACGCGACCGGCCGCGTCGAACCAGTCGGGGGGGCCGGAGACGTGCCACACCGTCGCGTGCCCTGCCTGCAGGAGATGGGCGGTGGCCTCGAAGGCACCGGCTCCCTGGTCCACCGTGACCAGCGGAGTGGGTCGCTCCGGGTCGCCGTCCACAGTGACCAGCGGCAGGTCGGCCGGCACGTCGGCGAGCGCGTCGGCCGCCGACGAGTTCGGTGCGATGACCACGATCCCGGCCACCCGCTGGTCGCGGTGCCGTTCGACAGCGGCCGCTATCGAATCGCGGTCGAGGACCTTCACCCTGCCGACGCTGACCGCGAACCCGGCCTCCCCCGCCGCCTCCTCGAAGGCGGACAGCAGCGAGGCCGGGCCGTACAAAGTGGAGTTCTGCGCCACCACACCGATCAGCTGAGTTTTGCCGGTGACCAACGCACGAGCCGCCCGGTTGGGCCGGTAGCCCAGCTCCTTGATGGCGGCCCGCACGCGCAGTCGGGTCTGCTCGCGGACGTTCGGGTGGTCGTTGAGCACGCGCGACACCGTCTGGTGAGACACCCCGGCAAGGCGCGCCACGTCGGTCATCGCGGGATCACGCGTGATCTTCTGGTCCACGAACGGTCTCCGATCCTTGGTCTAGACCGATGATGTTAGCGATAACACCCGTCAGTCTCGCTTCACCACACCCATTGTGACCGCTATTCGAGCCGGAACGTCGCACGTCGGCGCGCGTCGCGGTCATTTCCGGGCCGGCCGGCCACCAGTCTGCCCCGGTCCTGGATGAGATAAGAATCTGCTCCAACATTCAACGAAATCGCCTTCTTGTCGGCGAGCCCAGGCAGCCGGTTGAAACTCGCCGCCCGGCCGTACGCGTCCGAGTCCTCGAACGGGTCGATGCGCACTACGTCGCCGTCGACCCGCACGTACCGGTCGGGGAAGTTCACCGACTGCAGAGCGACCGTGCCGGAGCCGAGAAATCCCGGCACGAACCGGAACTGCGAGTCGGCCAGGTCGCGCACGTTGCCGTCGACCCGCAGCCGGTACTCGTAGTGCCGCAGGTACAACCCGTCCAGCGTGGCCAGCCGCGAGATGGGGCCGCCACGGCCGACCGGGACACCGAACGACGGCGTGCCGTCGTCGTTCCAGTGCAACCGCTGCACGCGGGTGTGCCGGTTCGGGTCGAACAGCGGATCACCGTTGATGTCGCGGTAGTCGCGGGCGTGGTAGACCAGCACGTCCATGTCGCCGACCGTGGTGAACGAGTTGTGCCCCGGCCCGTACTGCGACGTCGGCACGTGCGTCGCGAAGATCGGCTGCGGCGACTTGGTCCACGACCTGGCGTCGAGCAGGTTCGCGTTCTCGTCCGCGGTCAGCAGACCCATGCAGTAGCGGGCGTCGGTGGCGCTGGCGGAGAACGTGACGAACACCCGGCCGTTGCGGATCAGCACCGCCGGGCCCTCGTTCACCCGGAAACCCTGCACCTCCCACGACAGCGTCGGCGTCGCGATGCGGACCGGCGTGGTCTTCAACGCGAGCGGCGAGGCCATCTCGGCGATGTAGAGGTTCGTGCCGGAGCCGACCGCCGGATCGTTCTGCGCCCACATGAAGTAGCGCTTCCCGCGGTGCGCGAACGTCGTCGAGTCGAGGGTGAACGTGTCCAGGTGCGTGATCATCTGACCGCGCAGCACCCAGCCGTCCTGACGCGGATCGGCGTTCGCGGACTCCAGCACGTAGGTGCGGATGCGGAACGGCTCGTCCTTGTCCCCTGCGGCGAAGTAGATGTACCACTTGCCGTCGATGCGGTGCAGTTCCGGCGCCCAGATGTAGCCGCCCATCTTGCCCGACGCGGGCCGGCGCCAGATCGTCCGTTCCCGCGCGGACGTCAGACCGTCCAATGTGGACGCGCCGCGGACCACGATCCGGTCGTACTCCGGCACGGATCCGGTCAGGTAGTACATGCCGTCGGTCGGCGGGGTGATGAACGGGTCGGCGCGCTGCTCGACCAGCGGGTTGCGGGTGGGCAGCTCGGCCGCCGGTTCCGGCGCGGCCACGACAGGTGCCGAGCCCGCGAGGGACAACGCGCTGGTGGCGGCGAGCACACCACCCGTGCCCAGCAGCAGGGATCTGCGGTCGATCACTTGCGGCTCCTGTCCTTGACGCGGAACACCGTGATGGAGTTCGGCGGGAACGTGTGCGTGAACGAGCTGCGCACGCTCACCTGGGTCGTGCGCGGCTTGATCGGCTGGGCGAACTCGGTGTTCACGTCGTCCGGCCTGCCCTGCAGAACGGTCACCCGCGCGGTCGACGCCACCGGCATCCCGAGGTCGATGCGAGTGCGGGCCGCGTTGTCCTGGGCGTTGACGACCTTGACGATCAGCTCACCGGTCGCGAGGTCGCGGGTCACGACCTGGCGGAACGGTTCCGCGAGCTTGTCGTCGGTGAACTCGCCCCACTTCTGACCGTCGAGGAACAGCGCGACGTGCCGTCCGCGCACCTCGACGCGCACGTCGTAGGTGCGGCCGGTCTCGATGCTGGTGTTGTTGCTCATCAGCGTGCTCTTGCCACCGCCGACGGCCTTCTCCACGGCCGACTGGGTGTTGTTCCAGCCGCCGAGGTTCCACCAGTAGTAGTTGCCGGTGTCCTGCACGCCGAACGCGACGAGGAAGCCCTCGCGCCCGGACTGCTTGGTGGCCTTGAGGTTCAGCGTGTAGTCGCGCCAGTTCCGGTCGCCGGCGGTCACGAGGGTGTTCTCGGCGGCGGCGTCGGACTGGACATAGGCACCGTTCACAACGTTCCAGGCGCCCTTGCCGGTCTTCGTCCACTGCGCGTCGGTACCGGAGAAGTCGTCGCTGAAGAGCTGCTGGCCGGCCGCGCTGGTAACGCGCACATCGTCGTAGGAAGCCGCGGTCGCCCACGTCGACAGACCGATCGCGCCCGTGATCGGGGCCTGGGTGGACGGCGTGGCCGACGCGGTGCTCGGCACGACCTCGTCGCCGACGTTGTTCATGAACAGCTTCTGCGTCTCGTAGCTCGCCGAACCCCACGACGCGTGGTTGTTGAACCAGATCATGTCCGGCCGCCACTGCACGTAGTCCTCATTGGACAGCAGCGGCGCGTAGGAGGCGAGCTTCACGACGTCGGCGTTGCGCTCGAGGCCGGTCATGAACGCGGCTTCGGTCAGCGCGTTGAAGTACTTGTTGTCCTGGGAGGCGTACTCGCCGAGGAACACCTTGGGACCATTGCGGTCGTAGGAGTCGTAGCGGTTGTTGTTCTCCAGGAACCAGCTCGGGCTGTTGTAGTAGTGCTCGTCGACCATCTGCACGCCGGCCTGCTTGTTGAGCTGCCACAGCCGGTCGAACGTGCCGCCGGTGTCGTCCGGGCCGGAGTTGCTGACGACCGTGATGTCCGGGTACTTGGCGTTGATGGCCTTGCGGAACTCGGTGAAGCGGGCGAAGAACTCGTCCGGCAGGTTCTCCTCGTTGCCCACCGCGAGGTGCGTGAGCTTGAACGACTTGGGGTGCCCCATCTCGGCGCGCTTGCGGCCCCACGTCGAGTCGGCGGGCCCGTTGGCGAACTCGATCAGGTCGAGCGTGTCCTGGATGTGCCGCTGCAGCAACGCGGGGTCGTTCGTGGCGCGGTTCTGGCCGCAACCGGTGACCAGGGCGGGCACGACGGGCAGCGGCATGGCGCCGACGTCCTCGGAGAACTGGAAGTACTCGTAGTAGCCGAGGCCGTAGGACTGGTTGTAGCCCCAGAAGTTCCAGTTCGTGGCGCGCTGCTCGACCGGGCCGATGGTGTCCTTCCACTGGTACGAACGGCGGCGCTCGTAGTCCGGCGCGTCGTAGCCGTAGTGGCTGCCGGTGTTGACCAGGCAGCCGCCGGGGAAGCGGACGAAGCCGGGCTTCAGGGCGGCGATCTTCTCGGCGAGGTCGCGCCGCAGGCCGTGGCCCTTGAAGGTGTCCTGCGGCAGCAGCGAGATCATGTCGAGGCGCAGGGTGCCGGTGCCGCCGCCGGTGACCAGCAGCCGGCCGGTGTTCGTCGACTTCTTCGCGCGGACCGAGCCGGAGTAGCGCGTCCAGCCGTCGCCCTTGACCTGGACCTGCACCGGGTCGCCCAACGGGTGGCCGGCCGGGTCGGTGATGGTGGCGGTCAGCGGTGTCGCGGCCTGGTCGGTGCGGGCCCAGACGGAGAAGTCGTAGCGCTGCCCCTCCTTGATCGCGATTCCGGTGTTGTAGCCCGAGTTGATGACACCCGCGGGCAGGCCGAGCTTGAGGTAACGGCGGTTGCGCTCGTTCATCCGGCCGCTGTCGTCGAACACGTCCACGGTGCCGCTGTGCGGCGCCCACGAGGTCAGGCTCGTGTAGTTCGCGTTGTCGGCCTTGTCGTACTCGAACGAGCGGTTCTGCACGAGCTCGGCGTAGAGGCCGCCGTCAGCGGCCCGGTTGATGTCCTCGAAGAAGACGCCGTACATCGTGTCGTCGATCGATGCGCCCTTCTTCGTGGCGTCGACCTTCAGCGTGTAGTCGGTTTCGGCCGCGGTTCCCGAACCGGGAACGACTGCCAGCAGGGAGGCCGCCAGAGCGGCGGACAGCAGAACGTGCCTGGACGACATGGGGGTTGAGCTCCCGACGTTGGAAGTTCAATGCAAAAGTGAGCGCTAACATACGACCGACACCAGGTCAGGTCAACGCTCACAAGTCGTTATGGTCAAACGCTTGACGAGACGGATGTGAGCGTTCACTCTTGTCCACCTGACAGCCGCGGACATGCGGCCGGGCTCCGCGACACCGTAGTCACCTCGGAGGAATCCCTGTGCTGAAGAAGATCACGACAGCCGCCAGCGTGATCGCGCTTTGCGCGCTGACAGCGTGCGGCTCTGGCTCTGGTGGTGGAACTGACACCGGCTCGTCCGGTGACACCATCACGATGGGCTTCGCCCAGGTGGGCGCCGAGAGTGGCTGGCGCACCGCCAACACCAAGTCGATCCAGGACGAGGCCAAGGCCGCCGGGATCGACCTGAAGTTCTCCGACGCGCAGCAGAAGCAGGAGAACCAGATCAAGGCCATCCGGTCCTACATCCAGCAGAAGGTCAAGGTGATCGCGTTCAGCCCGGTCGTCGAGACCGGCTGGGACACCGTGCTGCTGGAGGCCAAGCGCGCGAACATCCCGGTGATCCTCACCGACCGCGCGATCGACTCCGACGACACGTCGCTCTACAAGACGTTCCTCGGTTCGGACTTCGTCGAGGAAGGCCGCAAGGCCGGCGACTGGATGGTGGCCAACGCCTCCGGCCCCACGAACGTGGTGGAGCTGCAGGGCACGACCGGTGCGGCGCCCGCGATCGACCGCAAGAAGGGCTTCGAGGAGAAGATCGCCGCCAAGCCCGAGATCAAGGTCGTCGCCTCCCAGACCGGTGACTTCACCCGCTCCGGCGGCAAGCAGGTCATGGAGGCGTTCCTCAAGTCCCAGCCGAAGATCGACGTCGTCTACGCGCACAACGACGACATGGGTCTGGGCGCCATCGAGGCGATCAAGGCGGCCGGCAAGGTGCCCGGCAAGGACATCAAGATCATCACCGTCGACGCCGTCAAGGATGGCATGGCGGCGCTGGCCAACGGCGAGATCAACTTCATCGTCGAGTGCAACCCGTTGCTGGGCAAGCAGTTGATGGAGCTGGCGAAGAAGGTCGTCAAGGGCGAGGAGGTGCCGGCCAGGGTCGTGACCGTGGAGGGCACGTTCACCCAGGAGCAGGCCAAGGCCGCTCTGCCCACGCGCCAGTACTGATTCCTGCGACAGGACCTGCGGGGCCCGTCAGCTCGCCCAAGTGGTGGCGGGTCCCGCACCCCAGCAGACTCAGCGAACACAGCAAGCACCTGGCAACGCAGACTCGCGGGACCCGTCACTCTCTCCCACCCGGTGACGGGTCCCGCGCCCCAAGCGACGAAGGCCCGAACCCATGACCGAGCCCGACACACCGATCGTCGAGATGCGGGGCATCAGCCTCGCATTTCCTGGCGTGAAGGCGTTGCAGGACGTCGACTTCCGGCTGTTCCCCGGTGAAGTGCACGCTCTCATGGGCGAGAACGGCGCCGGCAAGTCGACTCTGATCAAGACGCTGACCGGCGTGCACACCCCGGACAGCGGCACAGTGCAGCTGGCGGGCGACACCGTCGCGTTCGCCGAACCCGCCCAAGCCCAGCAGGCCGGGATCAGCACGGTGTACCAGGAGGTCAACCTCTGCGCGAACCTCACGGTCGCGGAGAACATCCTCCTGGGCCGTGAACCCCGCAAGCGCGGCGGCATCGACTTCAAGGCGATGCGCACGCAGGCCGCCGCGGTGCTGGCGCGGATCGGCGTGCACATCGACCCCGCGTCGATCCTCGACACGCATCCCATTGCCGTGCAACAACTCGTCGCGATCGCCCGCGCGATCGCCATCGACTGCCGCGTGCTCGTGCTCGACGAACCCACGTCGAGCCTCGACGCGGGCGAGGTCGCCGAGCTCTTCCGGATCATGCGGGTGCTGCGCGACGAGGGCGTGGCGATCCTGTTCGTGTCGCACTTCCTGGACCAGGTCTACGAGATCGCCGACCGGATGACGGTGCTGCGCAACGGCACCCTCGTCGGCGAGCACCTCACCAAGGACCTCGACCGCCGGTCGCTCATCTCCGCCATGATCGGTCGTGAGCTCGGCGTGCTGGAGGCGATCGAAGACGCCAGCGAACGTCACAAGGTGTCCGGCCCGGTGCTCGTGCAGGCGGAAGGTCTCGGGCGGCGCGGCGCGATCGCACCGTTCGACCTGGACATCCGCGCGGGTGAGGTCGTCGGCCTCGCCGGACTGCTCGGCTCCGGCCGCACGGAGATGGCGCGCCTGCTGTTCGGCGCGGACAAAGCGACCGAGGGCAGGCTGCTCGTCGACGGCACGCCGCTGCACCTGCGCGGACCGCGGTCGGCCATCGCGGCCGGGATCGCGTTCTGCTCGGAGGACCGCAAGGGCGAGGGCCTGGTCGCCGACCTCAGCATCCGGGACAACCTCGTGCTGGCCATGCAGGCCGCACGCGGGTGGAGCCGCCCGGTACCGCGCAAGCTCAAGGACCAGCTCGTCGAGAAGTACCTGAAGGCACTGGACATCCGGCCCGCGAACCCGGACGCGCTGGTGCGCACGCTCTCCGGCGGCAACCAGCAGAAGGTGCTGCTGGCCCGCTGGCTCGTCACCGAACCGCGGCTGCTGATCCTCGACGAACCGACGCGCGGCATCGACATCGGCGCGAAGGCCCAGATCCAGCAGCTCGTCACCACGCTGGCCTCGGAGGGCACCGCGGTGCTGTTCATCTCCGCGGAGATGGAGGAGGTCGTGCGCATCGCCGACCGGATCGTCGTCCTGCGCGACCGGCAGAAGATCGCCGAACTGGACGGCGGCTCGAGCATCGACGAGGTCGTCGGGCTCATCGCGGGTGAGCAGCTCCCCGAGGAGGTGGCGTCGTGAAGAACCGCTTGCTGTGGCCGTTGCTCGCACTGGCCGCGTTGCTGTTGCTGAACCTGGTGGTCACCCCGTCGTTCTTCGAGATGCGCATCCAGGACGGTCACCTCTACGGCGGCCTGGTCGACGTGCTCAAGAACGGCGCGCCGACGCTGCTGATCGCACTCGGCATGACCCTCGTCATCGCCACCCGCGGCATCGACCTGTCCGTCGGCGCGGTCGCGGCCATCGCGGGTGCCGTCACGTGCGTCCACATCGGAACGTCCGGAGACGTCGGCACGGCGTTCGTGGGCATGGCGATCGCGCTGGTGCTCTGCGCTCTGTTGGGTCTCTGGAACGGTTTCCTGGTGGCCGGCCTGGGCATCCAGCCGATCATCGCCACGCTGGTGCTGATGACGGCGGGCCGAGGTGTCGCCATGCTGGTCACCGAAGGCCAGATCATCACGGTCAACAACGACGCGTACCGGCAGGTCGGCGCGGGGTTCCTGGTGCTGCCGATCTCGATCCTGATCGCCCTCGCGGTGCTGGGACTGGTAGCGCTCACCACGCGCAAGACCGCGCTCGGCATGCTGATCGAGTCCGTCGGCGTGAACCCGGAGGCGTCCAGGCTGGCGGGTGTCCGCGCGAAGACCATCATCTGGACCGTCTACGTGTTCGCGGCGGTGTGCGCGGGCATCGCGGGCCTGATGATCAGCTCGAACGTCAGCGCCGCCGACGCCAACAACGCCGGCCTGTGGATCGAGATGGACGCGATCCTCGCCGTCGTCATCGGCGGCACCTCGCTCGCGGGCGGCCGCTACTCGCTCACCGGCACGCTGCTCGGCGCGCTGATCATCCAGACCCTCACCACGACCGTCTACACGATCGGCGTCGCGCCCGAGGTCACGCTGGTGTTCAAGGCCGTCGTCGTCATCGCCGTGTGCCTGGTGCAGGCTCCGAAGGCGCGTGCGGCGCTCAGCTTCCGGAAGGTGGCAGTCTCGTCATGACCGCTCTCGCTACCCGGCTGCCGTCGCGGTTCCTGCCGGTCCTCGCGACCGTGGTGCTGTTCGTGCTGACGTTCGGCGTCGGCTCCGGGCTCTACGACGGGTTCGCGTCCGGGCAGGTGATCGCGAACCTGTTCATCGACAACGCCTTCCTGATCGTGCTCGCGGCCGGCATGACGTTCGTGATCCTCAGCGGCGGCATCGACCTGTCCGTCGGTTCGGTGGTCGCGCTGTCGACGATGGTCACCGCGTCGGGTCTCAAGGACGGCTGGCCGCTGCCGCTCGTCGTGATCGCCGTGCTGCTCATCGGCAGCACCCTCGGCCTGCTGATGGGCCTGGTGATCCACAAGTTCGACATCCAGCCGTTCATCGTCACGCTCGCCGGCATGTTCCTGGCACGCGGCCTGTGCTTCCTGATCAGCGTGGAGTCGGTGTCCATCAAGGACACCACGTTCCGCGCGATCGCCACCGCCGTCATCGAACTGCCCGGCGGCGTCACCATCACCTACAACGTGATCATCGCGCTCGTCGTGGTCGCCGTCGCGCTGTACGTGCTGCACCGGACCCGGTTCGGCCGAACGGTCTACGCGGTGGGCGGCAACGAGCAGTCCGCGCTGCTGATGGGCCTCAAGACCGCGCGCGCCAAGGTCGGCGTCTACGTGATCAGCGGGTTCTGCTCGGCGCTGGCGGGGCTGCTGTTCAGCCTCTACATGCTGTCCGGGTACGGCCTGCACGCCGTCGGCATGGAGCTCGAAGCGATCGCGGCCGTCGTCATCGGCGGGACGCTGCTCGCGGGCGGGATGGGCTACGTGCTCGGGTCTCTCACCGGGGTGCTGGTGCTCGGCACGATCCAGACGCTGATCTCGTTCCAGGGCACGCTCAGCTCGTGGTGGACCAAGATCGTGATCGGTGCCCTGCTGCTGGTGTTCATCGCGGTGCAGCGCGGGCTGATCCGCCCCCGGCAGACGACCTGACAAGATCGGGCTTGTGCGAAGCCCGAGCAACCTCGACGAGCTGCTGGCGTTGCGCGCCCAGCGGGATTCGGTGACCTCCCACGAGGTCGTCGAAGCCGCTGGGCAGCGCGTTCCCGTGCGCGTCTTCCGTCCGGCCGGCCCACCGCGTGCCGTCCACCTGGACCTCCACGGCGGCGGCTTCTACCTGGGCCCCACGGCCCGGGAGAACGCGCGCAACCAGCAGCTCGCCGACGCGCTCGGGTTCGCGATCGTGAGCGTCGACTACCGGATCGCTCCCGAGGATCCCTGGCCCGCCGCGCCGGACGACTGCGAGACGGCGGCCCGGTGGCTGATCGAGCACGCCGAGTCCCGGTTCGGCACGACCAGGCTGACCATCGGCGGGTTCTCGGCCGGCAGCACCCTCGCGATGACAACGCTGATGCGGCTGCGCGGACTCAACGCGTTCGACCGCGCGGTGCTGCAGTTCGGCACGTACGACCTGAGTGGACTGACGCCGGCAGGTCGATTGATCGCGGACGAGTACTTCCTCGAGGCGTACGTCGGCCACATGGCGGACCGCACGGTTGCGGACATCTCCCCCATCTACGGCGACCTCGGCGGTCTGCCTCCGCTGCTGATGGTCGTCGGCGGCGCGGACGTCCTGCTCGACGACAACCAGGCCATGGCCGCACGGGTGCGGGCGGCCGGTGGCGACGTCGAGCTGCGGATCTATCCTGAGGCACCGCACGCCTTCACCAACCAGGACACGGAACAGGCGAAGGCGGCGCGGCACGACATCGAGTGCTGGTTGACGAAGGCGGTCTGATGAAACTGGGCGATGTCACCAGGACGGCGCTGGCGTGCATTCGGATCTTCAACGGCGCGCTGGGGTTGTTCGCGGCCGGGAAGATGGCGAAGAGCCTCGGCGGCGAACTGGGCGACGACAAGAGGTTCGTGTACCCGGCGCGAATGTTCGGCATCCGCACTCTTGTGCTCGGCGTCGACCTGCTGACGCTCAAGGCCGATCGCCGGGTGTTGCGGCAGGCTGTGCTCATTCACGCCACGGACACGGCCGCGGCGTTCTACGCTGGTCGCAGTGGCGAGCTCCCGGCGAGGGCGGCGAAGCTCACCACGATCATCTCCGCCGTCAACACCGGGCTGGCCGTCGTGTCGCTCGCCGCCGCCGAGAAGGATCACTGATCTGTGGTCGAGATCGACCTGCTCGGAGAAGTGACCGCGCGGGTCGACGGACACCACGTCGAACTGGGGCCCGCGCGGCAGCGGTGTGTGCTCGCGGCACTGGCGGTCGACGTCAACAAGCCCGTCTCGGTCACGCAGCTGACCGAACGCGTCTGGGGTGACGAGCCGCCCTCGCAGGCACGCGCGACGCTGCACAGCTACCTGTCCCGGCTGCGCCAGCTCGGCATCGAGCTGGCCACCAGGCCCACCGGGTACGTGCTCGTCGCCGACGAGTCCGGTGTGGACGTTCTGCGGTTCAGGAAGCTGAGGCAGCACCCGGAAACCCTGGGCGAGGCCATCGCGTTGTGGCGCGGCGAACCGCTGACCGGTATCGGTGGCGAGTGGGCGCAACGGACCCGCGACCGCCTCGGCAGGGAACGTGACGCCGCCGAGCTCGACCTGATCGACGCACAGCTGAAGCTGGGCCGGGGTCCGGATCTGCTCGCAACGGTCTCCGCGCTCGCCGCGGCCCGGCCGGTCGACGAACGCGTGGCCGCCCAGCACCTGCAGGCCCTCGCGCAGGCCGGCCGCATTCCGGAGGCGCTCGAACAGTTCCTCGCCGTCCGGGCGAGGCTGCGGACCGAGCTGGGCACCGAGCCGGGCCCGGAACTCAAGCGGCTGCACGAAAAGCTCCTCCTCGGCGACCAGCAACCGCACGTCGAGGTGCCGCGGCAGCTGCCGTCCGCACCGGCGCAGTTCGTTGGCAGGCAGGAGGACCTGGCCGAGCTGGACCGCGCCGTGCGCACCGGCGTCGCGGCCATCGCGGGCGCGGGCGGCATGGGCAAGACGTGGCTCGCCCTGCACTGGGCCCACGGCAACCTGCACCGCTTCCCGGACGGCCAGCTGTTCGTCGACCTGCGCGGATTCAGCCCCGACGAGGCGCCGATGGGGCCGGACGTCGCCATCCGCGGGTTCCTGCACGCACTCGGCGTGGACGCCGGCCGCGTCCCGCCCGACCCGCACGCCAGGGCCGCGCTGTTCCGCGGTCTGATCGCGCGACGGCGGATGCTCGTGGTGATCGACAACGCGGCCGACGCCGCCCAGGTCGCCCCGATGCTGCCCGGCGGCGACACCTGCCGCGTGCTCGTGACCAGCCGCAATCGGCTGCCTGGCCTCGTCACCAGGCCGGTCGGTCTCGACGTGCTCGCCGACTCCGACGCGGGCACGTTGCTCGCCACCAGGATCGGCGCGGGCAGGCTGAGCCGCGAACCGCTGGCCGCGGGCAGGCTGATCGACCTGTGCGGCGGGTTGCCGCTGGCGTTGAGCATCGTCGGCGCCCGTGTGCTGACCGAGCCGGACCTGTCGCTCGCGGCCATCGCCCGCCAGCTCGAGGAGCTCGGGCTCGGCGCGCTCGACGCCGACCCGAGCGTCAGCGTGCCGGTCGTGCTCTCGTGGTCGTACCGGGCGTTGACCGAACGTCAGCGCGCAATGTTCGCTCTGCTCGGCATCGCGCCCGGCGAGGACATCGGACTGCGAGCGGCCGCCAGCCTGGCCAACACGTCCACAGAGGACGCACGACAAACCCTGCGATCACTGGAACAGGCCTCGCTGATCTCGATCACCAGCGGGTTCCGCGCGCGAATGCACGACCTCGTCCGGGCCTACGCGGCCGAACGAGCGCGGCACGCCGACGGCGACGCGGCCCTGCGCAGGCTCGTCGACCACCACGTGCACACCGCGCACGCGAACGACCGGGTGATCGACCCGCACCGGCCGTTGATCACGCTCGACCCCGCGCCGGCCGAGGTCGCTCCGGCCGAGGACAAGGCAGGCGCGCTGGCCTGGTTCGACGCCGAACGCGGCACGCTGCGGGCCGTCCAGCAGGCGGCCGCGGCACACGGGTGGAGCGACCAGGTCGTGCTGCTGGCCAGGGTTTCGCACGCCTACCACCAGCTGCGCGGCCACCTCGACGACGAGCTGACCATGTGGCAGGCCGCCATCGACGCGGCGGCGGACCCGGCCGACGAGGTCGTCGCGCACCGGATCATGGGCACCACCCTCGGCCAGCTGCACCGCTACGACGAGGCCCTGCACCACCTCCGCACGTCGCGCACGCTCGCCGAGCGGGTGGGCGAGCCACTCCCCCTCGCCGACGCGCACGGCGCCCTGGCCTGGTTGTGGGCGAACCGGTCGGACTTCGGCAGGGCGTTCGAACACGCCCAGGCCTCGCTGCCGCACTACCGGCGCACCGGCAACCGGATGCTGCTCGCGTTGGCGCACAACAACATCGGTCACTGCGCCGCGGAGATCGGCGACACCCGCCGCGGCCGCCAGCACGCCGCCAAGGCACTCGAACTGCTGCACGAACTGGGCGATCGGCTCGGCGAGGCGACAGCGGTCGACACGCTCGCCCGCATCGAGCACCAGGCCGGCCACCACACCGAGGCCATCGCTCTCTACGAGCGCGCCCTGGCGTTGTACCGGGCCGAGAACGACGACTACATGACCGCCAACTCGCTCTCCAACCTCGGCCACCCGCACGTCGCCCTCGATCAACGCGAGCGGGCCGCGCACGTCTGGCTGGAGGCGCTGGACCTGCTCGAACAGCAGGGCCGCGACGACGAGGCCGACCGCATGCGCAGGCAACTGGCAGAGCTCCACGTGCCCCCGGGGTCCTGACGACCAGGGTTCCTCACTGGCGCGAACGACCCACGGGACGGGGAAGTCTGGCTCCTGCAACCAGCGTCATGAGGAGCGAGCGAGGAAATGTCCACCATCACCCTGTCCCAGCCGACCACCGCCACGCCCGAGCAGTTCGTCGCGGGCCTCACCGACTTCGGTCCCGGCCGCACACGGCTCTTCCCCAACAGCACCGACGACTACCTGAAGGTGCACGAGCAGGGCGAGACCTTCGCCGACGTCACCGAGGGAGCCGGCGGCATCTGGGAACGTCTGCACTACGACTGGTCCGACCTCAGCCGCGTGGTGCTGACCACAGTGGACTCCAACGTCTGGGGCGGGAAGTCCGGCCACACCTACACGTTCACGAAGCAGGCCGACGGGACGACCGTCGTGCACGCCGAAGTGGTGCGGGAGGGCAAGAACCTCAAGGGCCGGCTGCTCGGCGTCGTGCTGGGCCTGTTCGGCAGGAAGGTCCTCGGTGGAGCGTTGGCCAAGACGGTGCAGGCCATCGAAACCAGGTAAGGGTGCACTAACGTAGCCAGGTCCGCGGTGGTCCGGACGATCTTCGGGCAGGGCGAGCGGGTCGACGAGTTCGTGGTCATGGACCTGCGGATGCCGCGCGCGCTCGTCGGCCTGATCGTGGGTGCCGCGCTGGGGATCTCCGGTGCGCTCACCCAGTCGATCGCGCGGAACCCGTTGGCCAGCCCCGACGTGCTGGGCATCACCAGCGGGGCCGGCGCGACGGCGGTCTTCCTCGTCACCGCTACCAACGGCGCGGCGGTCGGGCTGCCCGCGGCGGCGTTGACCGGCGGGCTGCTGACCGGGCTGCTCGTCTACTTCCTGGCGTGGCGCCGCGGGATCGACGGCTTCCGGTTGATCCTCATCGGCGTCTCGGTCAACGCGGTCATGCAGGCGGTCACCACGTGGCTGCTCGTGCTGGCCGACATCCGTGACGTCGCCCGCGCGCAGTCGTGGCTGGTCGGGTCGCTCGACTCGCGGTCGTGGACCGAGGTGTGGACGACGCTGTGGGTCACCATCGCGCTGGTCGTCGTCGTGCTGGTGACGGCGTTCCAGCTCAAGCCGTTGCACTTCGGTGACGACGTGGCCGCCGGTCTCGGTGTCCGGTACTCGGCCGTGCGAGCCGTACTGCTGCTGTGCGCGGTGCTTCTTGCCGGAGTTGCCGTGTCGGCTGCGGGTCCGGTGCCGTTCGTCGCACTCGTCGCGCCTCAGATCGCCATGCGGCTGCTGCGCACTCCGGTGCCGCCGTTGATCGCCTCGGGTCTGTTCGGCGCGTTGTTGCTGATCGGCTCGGACCTCATCGCGCGGACCGTGCTGCCGAACGACCTCCCCGTCGGCATCGTCACGGCGATGATCGGCGGCCCGTTCCTCGTCTATCTGCTCGTGCGCGCCAATCTGAAGCGAGCTTGAGTATCCGGGCTCTCGTCCGCCGCACCTTTTCTGCATGCCTGAGATCGCAGCGAAGGACCTGCGGCGGATGCTCGACCTCGTCCACGCGGTGCACGAGAACACCACGGCGGCCGTCCTGCCCCAACCCGTGCTCGCCGGGGTCGCGGCCCTGGTCGGCTGCGACTCGGCCTGCTACGTCCGGCTCGACCCGGTCACCGGACGGATCACGATCCTCGGCGACGAGCCGTTCGGCGCGGACCTCGGGCGCCGGCCGGAGTTCGCCCCCGCTGCCCGTGAGCACCCGGTGTTCCACGCCTACCAGGCGGGACGGCTCGCCCGGCACACCTCGATCGCCCTGAGCGACCTGGCGAACCGGGAGCAGCTCGCCCGGCTCGGGCTGTACCACGACTTCCACAAACCCGCCGGAATCGCCGACCAGCTCTTCAGCATGGTCGTCACCGGCCGGTCGCACTCGTCCGCACTGGCGTTCCACCGCGGCCGGCGTGGGGTGCGGGCCCGCGACCGGGCGCTCGCCGACCTCTTCTCCCGCCAGCTGGCCCACGCCGAACACCACCGCGAGCGCGTCGCCCGGCTCACCTCGGCGGTGCGCGTGCTGGCCAGGCACGAAGAAGGCCTGGCGCAGGCACGTCCGTTGCTGGACCACCTCACGTCACGGGAACGCGACGTGGTCGAGCACCTCGCCGCCGGGCTCACCGACCGCGAGATCGCCGGCAGCCTGGGCATCAGCCCGCGGACTGCCGGCAAACATCTCCAGAACATCTACGCGAAGCTCGGCGTCGTCAACCGCGCCAGCCTCATCGCCGCCATTGACGTCAGGCGAACGCGCAGACCGCGATCGTGGTGACCTGCCAGTTCGCGTTGTAGCCGTCCTCGTCCTCGTGCACGGTGACGAGGGTGGCGTTGGTGTTGGGCACCGAACCGGTGACCAGCACCCGGCCGAGCGAGTTGATGAAGTCCCAGCCGGTGGAGATCAGCCGCTTGCCCGCCGGGCACTGCTGGAACTCGAACGACGAGGTCGGCGAACCGGGCACCGACGAGTTCTGCGGGAACACGACCTGGAGCCCGCCGGGGTCGAACGCGCAGATCGCGTAGGCCCGCAGCGACCAGGCCCTGGGGTTCCCGGTCGGGTCGGCGAACCCCTTGGAGTGACTGCCCGTGTCGCCGGGGAACACGTCGTCGATGCTGACCTCCCCGAGCCCACCGGTCACCTCGGCACCACCGCCGAGCGCCCGCCGCCCGGCCGGGCACGTCGCGCTGAGCTCGGTCTCGAACCGCACCGCACTGGTGGAGGCGGCACTGGTGATCGTGTAGCCGGACGGCCGGTTGGCGCACACCGCGAACGCGGTCACGCTCCAGTTCGCGGCCGTGCCGTCCTCGTCCTCGTACGCACCGACGGTGACCCGGTCCTCGGACGGGATGACTTCGTCGAGCACGACGTCGCCGCCTCCGCCGTTGATCCGAGCGCCGGTGCCGACCACGACCTTGCCGCCGGTGCAGACGGCCGTGGCGGACTTGAACGACGCGGAGTTCGTGGCGCTCGTGGCCGGCGGCATGATCTCCAGGCCGGGTACCGCGGCCGACGCCGGGCTCGCGAGTCCGATCTGGACACTCGCGGTCAGTCCGGCGGCCAGCAGCAGGCCGGCCACGAGTCTGCGAGGTTTGTTCATTCGAGTGACTCCCCCGTTTTGCGTTCTGTCGGCACGTCCGTCGTGCCAACGAAATGAGCCCATGTCGGCCGGAGTCGTCGCCATACGTACTTCTGCGTAGCGGTAGGGTGCGACTTCATGACAGATGGGCCAGCCCCGCCGTCGGGCGAGATCGACCTGACGCGCCCCAGCGCCGCCAGGGTCTACGACTACTACCTGGGTGGCGCCCACAACTTCGCGGTCGACCGCGAGATGGCGCAGCGGGCGATCGAGATGTGGCCGGACCTGCCGCTGATCATGCAGGCCAACCGGGCGTTCCTGCGCCGCGCGGTGCGGTTCTGCGTCGCGCAGGGCATCCGGCAGTTCCTCGACCTCGGCTCGGGCATCCCCACCGCGGGCAACGTGCACGAGGTCGCGCGCAAGTTCGCGCCGGACGCGCGCGTCGTGTACGTCGACTGCGACCCGGTCGCCGTCGTGCACAGCCGCAACATCCTCGACGGCGACGAGCTCACGTCGGTCGTCGAGGCCGACCTGCGCGATCCGGCCAAGGTGCTGGACAGTCCCGGCGTCCGGTCACTGCTCGACCTGAGCCAGCCGGTCGCCGTCATGATGGTGGCCGTGCTGCACTTCGTGCCCGACGCCGACGACCCCGCCAAGATCGTCGCCGGGTACCGCGAGGCGATGGCGCCGGGCAGCTTCCTGGTGATGTCGCACGCCAGCCAGGACGGCCAGCCGGACAAGGCCGAGGAGCACCAGGACCTCTACCGCCGCACCCCGACCCCGATGAGCATGCGGTCGAAACCGGTCGTGACCGGCTTCTTCGAGGGCTTCGACCTCGTCGATCCCGGCGTGGTGTTCCTCCCGCTGTGGCGGCCGGAGTCGCTCGAAGACGTCGACGAGCACCCGGAGCGGTACACCGGCCTCGCCGCGGTGGGACGCAAGCCATAGGACAACGCGATGTCTGAGGCCAGCCTCAGTTAAGTAAGGTTGGCCTATGACCGCGCTCCCCCACGCCCGCCTGGGTGCCGAAGGCGTCACGGTCGGGTACGCCGACCGCGTCGTCCTCGACAACCTGGACGTCTCCATCCCGACCGGCGTCATCACCACGGTCATCGGGCCGAACGGCTGCGGCAAGTCGACCCTGCTGCGCACGCTGTCCCGCCTGCTCAAGCCGCGCCACGGCACCGTGCTGCTGGACGGCCACGACATCGCGCGGCTCAAGACCAAGGACGTCGCGAAGAAGATGGGCCTGCTCCCGCAGACCCCGATCGCGCCGGAGGGCCTCACCGTCGCCGACCTGGTCGCCCGCGGCCGGCACCCGCACCAGAACTGGCTGCGCCAGTGGTCCAGCGACGACGCCGACATCGTGGCCAGGGCCCTCGAGATGACCGGCGTGACCGACCTCGCGCACCGCCCGGTCGACTCGCTGTCGGGCGGCCAGCGGCAGCGCGTGTGGATCTCCATGACCCTCGCCCAGGGCACCGATCTGCTGCTGCTCGACGAGCCGACGACCTACCTGGACCTCGCGCACGCGATCGACGTGATCGACCTCGTCGACGACCTGCACGAGAGCGGCACCACGATCGTGATGGTGCTGCACGACCTCAACCTCGCCGTCCGCTACAGCGACAACCTGATCGTGATGAAGGCGGGAGCCATTGTCGCGCAAGGACATCCGAGCGAGGTGATCACGAGCGAGCTGCTGCTGGACACGTTCAGCCTGCAGGCGAAGGTCATCGACGACCCGGTCAGCGAACGCCCGTTGATCGTCCCCATCGGCCGGACCCACGTGGTGCCTCAGTCCGAATAGGTTGGCTGCCCTTATCTCGTTGCTGGGAGCTGAGGACCTGGGGGCTGCATGAAGCGTTTTTGGCTGGCCGTTGTCTTTGCGGTTGCGGGGTGTGCTTCCGCCACCCCGACGCCGGACTCGGGAAACGCCGCCGGCGGCACGTTCCCCGTGACGATCGAGCACTTCTTCGGCTCGACGGAGATCAAGCGGGCGCCCAAGCGCGTCGTCTCCCTCGGCTGCACCGACGACCAGACGATGCTCGCGCTGGGCACCGTCCCGGGTGATCGCCGATGAGGTGGATCAGAAGTCGCTCAAGGGGTTCGCGTTGTTCGCCAACCTGCCTGCGGTGAAGGCCGGCAAGGTGCATTGGTTGCCGGACAGCGAGGGGCCTGCGGTGGGTGCTGCGATGTCGCAGGCGACGTTGGCCTCGCTGCCTCACGCGATCGACGAGTTGGTCAAGGCGGCCGGCTGATCCGTGCAGCGTCGGCGTCCGGGGAGCAAGCTGTGGGCATGACCGCGATCTCGGTGATGCTGATCGTCCCCGACGCCGATGCCGCCCTTGCGTGGTACCGCGGCGCGCTCGGTGCCACGGAACTGTGGAACCTCGGTGGCGTCGCCGGTCTGGAGATCGGCGGCGCACCCTTCTTCCTCCACCAGATCAACCCGGACAACCCTGCGGAGAGCAGTCCCGGTCCGGTCACCAGCGTGCGGATCGAGGTGTTCACCGACGACCCGGACGGCTTCGTGGCTCGCGCTGTCGCGTCCGGAGCCGTCCAGGGATCGGCGGTCGTGGACCATCAGGTGCCGTGGGGGACGCACCGGCAGGGCGGGTTCACGGATCCGTTCGGGCACAAGTGGTCCGTGGGCGACAGGTCACCCCTGCGCTGACTCCAGCGGCCACACCTCCACCACTCCGTGAGCAACCGCGCACGGAGTGTGCGAGACGAGCTCAACCGCCTCCTCCAACGAATCCGCCTCGATGATCGCGAAGCCCGCCACCGGTAGCGAGGCTTGCAGGAAAGCCCCGCTCTCCGCGGTAGTTCCGGCGTTGTCGTGGTTGCGCACCTGAACGGGCGAACCGGCAATCCCCATCTCCACACCTGCCGCGCGTAGCCGCTGGTCGTGCGCATGGGCTTCGTCGCGAATGGACGCGTCCGTTCGGTCGTAGCCCTCGCGGTCGCCGTAGCCGATCGTCACGAACTTCATCGCGGTACCTCCTCGATCCCGAGTTCCTCAGCCATACCGACTCGGGGCGAGCGCCGGACTCATCGGCCCGTTCATCGACTGTTCACCTCACGATTGCGACGACTGCCCGCGTAACAGCGTCGAAGTGACGAAGGATCTCTTCTCCGACATAGGTTTCGGCAGAGGTGGACAGTGAAGAGAACGCTCGGCATCGGTCTCGCGGTCGTGCTGCTGGCAGGCGTCGTGACGGCCATCGTCCTGGGGCAGGGCGACGACGAAGCGGCCCGGCTCCAGACGGTGCGCGGCGTGATCGGCTCGGAGAAGCTCGCCTTCTTCGCCGACCAGCGGGTCAAGGACGTGTTCGCGAAGCACGGGCTCAAGGTCGAGGTGGATCCGGCCGGGTCGCGGCAGATCGCGACGGCCACCGACCTGAACTCGTACGACTTCGCGTTCCCGTCGAGTGCGCCCGCTGCCGAGAAGATCCAGCGGGACCGCAAGGCTGCGCGGACGTACGCGCCGTTCTCGTCGCCGATGGTGATCGCCACGTTCGACCCGATCATCGACCTGCTCACCAAGGCCGGTGTGGTCAAGGCCGGGCCCGGTTACCAGACGTTCGACGTGCAGGCGTACCTGGACCTCGCCGCCAAGGGCACGCGCTGGGACCAGTTGCCGGGCAACACGGCCTATCCCGCGCGCAAGAACCTGCTGGTCACCACGACCGACCCGCGTGACTCGAACTCCGCCGCCATGTACCTGGCGATCACGTCGTTCGTCGCGAACGGTGGCGTGGTCAGCTCGCAGGAGGCCGAGGCCAGGGTGCTGCCGGCGGTGTCGAAGTTGTTCCTGGACCAGGGTTACACGCAGAGCAGCACCGAAGGTCCGTTCGAGGACTACCTGTCCGCGGGGATGGGCAAGACGCCGCTGGTGCTGGCCTACGAGGCGCAGTTCGCCGACCGGGTGGTGCGCGGCGACTCGACGATCCGGCCCGACATGAAGCTGCTCTACCCGGCGCCGACCGTGCTGTCCAAGCACACGCTGGTGCCGTTGCGCGAGGCGGGCGACCGGGTCGGGCAGTTGCTGTCGAGCGACGCCGAACTGGGCAAGCTCGCGGCGACGTTCGGCTTCCGCACGGCCGATCCCCGGCACTTCAACGACATCGTCAAGGAGAAGAACCTGACCGTGCCGCAGACGATCGTGGACGTCGTCGAACCGCCCGCGCACGAGACGCTGGAGCGGATGCTCGAAGCGATCGGCAAGCAGTACTGATGACCGACTTCGTGCTCACGCCGCCGGATCCCGTCGAGCCCGTCCCGGTGGACCGCGCCGCCGGGCTGATTCCGGTGGCCGACGACGCCAAGGTCGAGCTCTCGTCCCAGGCGCAGCGGTTCATCGACGCGCTCAACGCCGTCGACCCGCAGTCACCGGACTTCAGCCGGATCGTCGACCAGGCGCTGGTGCTCGGCGAGGCGGAGATGCGGGTGGCGGCCCAGATCGCGGGCCGGATGCTCGACCGCACGCTGGCTTCCGTGTCGTCGCCGAACACCGCGCAGGTGTCGACGAGTCTGGTCGAGCTGCGGCGGTCGGTGCGCGAACTGGACCCGCAGGACCTGACCAGGCTGACCGGCCGCAAGATCCTCGGGTTCATCCCCGGCGGCAACGCGGCGAAGGGGCTGCTGGCCCGGCTGCGGGCGGCCGACGAGCCGGTCAACCGGATCGTGTTGAAGCTGCGGTCCGGCCAGGACGCCTTGAAGCGCGACAACGCGGCCATCAAGGGCGAGCGGCAGCGGTTGTGGGACCTGATGACGAAGCTGTCGCAGGACGCCGCGCTCGCCGCCGAGATGGACGAGGCCGTGCAACGGCAGGTGGAGATCCTCGACCTGTCCGAACCGGGCCGCGCCCAGGCCCTGCGCGCCGACGTGCTGTTCGGTCTGCGGCAACGACATCAGGACCTGCTGACCCAGCTCGCCGTGTGCGCGCAGGGGTACATGGCGCTCGACGTGGTGCGCCGCAACAACGACGAGCTGATCAAGGGCATCGAACGCGCCGTCAGCACCACCGTCACTGCGTTGCGCATCGGCGTGGCGGTCGCGGCGGCGCTGGCCGGGCAGCGCGAAGTGATCGACCAGGTCGACGCCGTGCGCGGGCTCACCGACTCGATCCTGCAGTCGAACGCGACGCTGATGTCGTTGCAGGGCCAGGACATCCAGCGCATCGCCGCGACCCCGGCGGTCGGCATCGAAGCGGTGCGGACCTCGTTCGACCAGATCTACGCGGCGATCGACGCGATCGACACGTTCAAGGCCCGCGCGGCCGACTCGATGTCCAGCACGGTGTCCGCGCTGGACGCCGAGATCCGGCGCGCCCACGACCACCTGAGCCGCGTGCGCGAGACCGGTGAGCAGACGTGACCCGCCACTCCCCAGGAGCCAGCATGATCCGCCGCTTCATCCCCGCAGCAGCCGCACTGGCGCTGCTGGCGGGCTGTTCCGACGAGGCCGACCCGTCCAGACCGGTCGGCGACCCCTCCCCCGGCGTTCTGCGCGTCCTCGCCGGCAGCGAGCTCGCCGACCTCCAGCCGGTCCTCGACGAGGCCGCCAAGGCCACCGGCATCTCCGTGAAGTTCAGCTTCACCGGCACCATCGAAGGCGCCGAGAAGGTCGCGAGCGGCACCGCCGAACAGGGCTTCGACGCCGTCTGGTTCTCCTCGAACCGCTACCTCGAACTGGTTCCGGAAGCCCAGAAGCGCCTCGGCACCCCGACCAAGGTCATGTCGTCCCCCGTCGTCCTCGGTCTGCCCGCCGCGAAGGTCAAGGAACTCGGCTGGGACGGCAAACGCGTCGGCTGGGCCGAGATCGCCGCGGCCGCGGGTGCGCAGAAGTTCACCTACGGCATGACCGACCCGTCCGCCTCCAACTCCGGTTTCTCCGCACTGGTCGGCGTCGCGGCGGCTTTGTCCGGCTCTGGCTCGGCCCTCGACGCGGGCAAGATCGCCGCGGTCGCCCCGCAGCTCAAGCAGTTCTTCTCGGCGCAGAAGCTGTCCGCCGGCTCGTCCGGCTGGCTGTCCGAGGCCTACGCCCGCCGCACCAGGGGCGAGGACCCGGGGGCCAAAGTGGACGGTCTGATCAACTACGAGTCGGTGTTGTTGTCGCTCAACGCGACGCTGCCCGAGCCGTTGACCCTGGTCTACCCGAGCGACGGCGTGGTGACCGCGGACTACCCGCTGACCCTGCTCACGACGGCGTCCTCGGAAGCCCGTGCGGCGCACCAAAAGCTCTCCGACCACCTCAAGGGCCAGGACGTCCAGCGCAAGATCATGGAGTCCACGCACCGCAGGCCGGGCGTGCCGCAGGTGCAGCTGGACGGCAAGTTCGCGGTGAAGGACCTCGTCGAGCTGCCGTTCCCGGGCAGTCAGTCCGCTGTGGACGGTCTGGTCACCACCTACTTCGACCAGCTGCGCCGCCCGTCCCGCACGCTCTACGTGCTCGACACGTCCGGCTCGATGCAGGGCGACCGCATCGAGAGCCTCCGCCAGGCACTGGTGGGCCTCACCGGCGCCGACGAGTCGCTCGCCGGCAAGTTCAACCGGTTCCACGGCCGCGAGCAGGTGACGCTGCTGCCGTTCAACAGCTCCGCGCGCCCGGCGTTGAAGTACGAGGTGCCGACCGACAACCCGCGCCCGGTCCTCGACCAGATCCGCGACACCGCCACGTCACTGGACGCGGCCGGCGGCACGGCGATCTACAGCAGCCTGCGCAGCGGTTACGATGTGCTGCGCGAGCAGATCAACGCGGACCCGGACAGGTTCACCTCGATCGTGCTGATGACCGACGGCGAGAACACCGGCAGCGAGGACATCGGCCGGTTCGAGCAGTTCCACCGCACCCTGCCGCAGAACCTCAAGGGCATCCCGATCTTCCCGGTGCTGTTCGGCGAGAGCGCGACGGCCGAGATGGAACGCGTCGCGAAGATGAGCGGCGGCAAGGTGTTCGACGCCCGCAGCCGCACGCTCTCGGCCGCCTTCAAGGAGATCCGTGGCTACCAGTAACCCGGTGCTGCGCTACCTGGCGTCCTGGAAGAACCTGGCGGGCTGCACCGCCGGGCTGGCCGGCCTGCTGCTGCACTTCGCCGGGCTGGCCGGCTCCTACTGGGTCCTCGTGGTGATCGGCCTCTACGGCGTGGGCGCGCTCGCCGCGCCTCCCGAACGGATCATCCTGGTCACCGCCCCGGAGGAGGAAGCCGGCCAGCTCCGCGCCGAACTGGACGCACTCGTCGACCGGGTGCGGGGCTTCAACGTCCCGAGCGAGGTCGCACCGAAGCTGGCCGAGATAGCCGAGGTGCTGCGCGGCATGCTCGACCGCCCGCGCGAGCTCCGCGCCGACCCGGACGCCCTGCACGCCGTGACGAGGCTCGTCGGCACCGACCTGCCGCTGTCCGTGCAGACCTACCTGAACCTGCCGTGGTGGTACGCCGCCGCGCGTGGCTCCGGCATGGAACTGGTGCGGCAGCTCGACTTGTTGAAGGCCGATGCTGTGCGGGTGGCCGAGCGGTTCCACGCGGCCGACGCGCAACGGCAGGCCGACCACACCAGGTACCTGGAAGATCGCGATTGACATCCTCTCCGCCCTAGAGGGCGGCGAATCCCTCCTTTCCGCCCACGGTCGCGATCTCGAAGCTGGTCAACTCCCTCAAGGGCGTCTCCTCCCGCCGGATGCGGCAGGAATTCCCCGAACTCGCCCGCTACTGCTGGCGGGCACAACGCCTGAGGTCGGGCTCCTACTTCGCCGGTTCGGTCGGCAGCGCCCCGGTCTCCGTACTGCGCCAGTACATCGAGCAGCAAACTCACCGGTCGAGAACACGCTCGGCCGTGACCGGCCTCCCGCGCGGGCCTTCACCACCGGGCTGAAGCCCGGCACACTGGCCCGCATTACCGGTAGCCTGCGAACGTTCGGCGTCAATATCGTGGAGCCATGGACATCGAGAAGGCGATCACGAGCCTGGACCTGGCCCGCAAGGTCCGGCTGCTGACCGGTTCCGCGCTCTTCGCCCTGCACCCGGAGCCGGAGATCGGGCTGGCACCGCTGAAGCTGTCCGACGGCCCGACCGGTGTCCGCGGCGCGGAGCTCAGGGGCGGGGTGATCGCCTGCGTGCTGCCCAACGCCACGTTGCTGGCCCAGCACTGGGACATCGAACTGGCTCGCGAGGTCGGCGAGGTGCTCGCGGACGAGGCGGCCTCGCAGCAGGTGCACGTCGTGCTCGGCCCGACGATCAACCTGCACCGCACGCCGCTCGGCGGCCGGTTGTTAGAGGCCTACAGCGAGGACCCGCTGCTGACCGGCGCGCTCGCCGCCGCGTACGTGCGGGGCCTGCAGGACAAGGGCATCGCGGCGACACCGAAGCACTACGTGGCCAACGAGTCCGAGACCGAGCGGCGCACGGCGAGCATGGTGCTCGACGAGAAGACGTTGCGCGAGGTGTACCTGCTGCCGTTCGAGATCGTCGTCGAGGACGCCGCGCCGTGGGCGATCATGGCGGCCTACAATCAGGTCAACGACATCCCGTCGACCGAGCACACCGAGTTGGTCGAGGGCGTGCTGAAGGGCGAGTGGGGGTTCGACGGCCTGGTCGTGTCCGACTGGTTCGCCACCTCGTCGACGGTGGAGAGCGCGAACGGCGGCCTCGACCTGGTGATGCCCGGTCCGGACGGGCCGTGGGCGGACAAGCTCGTCGCGGCCGTCGAGGCGGGCGAGGTCGCCGAGTCGACCATCGACGACCACCTGCGCCGCCTGCTGCTCCTCGCCTCACGGACCGGCGCGTTCGGCGGTGAGCGGTCGTGGCCTGCCGGCCTGCCCGCTCCGGACAGCACCACCAGGCGCGAGCAGCTGCGCCGGTTCGCCGCGGGTGGCATGACGGTGCTGACGAACAACGGCGTGCTGCCGCTCGACGACTCCCGCGTCGCGCTGATCGGCCGGCACGCGATCGACACCGTCGCCCAGGGCGGTGGCTCGGCCGGGTTGCGGCCGCCGCACGTCATCAGCATCGCTGACGGCCTGACCTCGCTGCTCGGCGCGCAGGTGTCCGTTGTGGACGGTGTGGAGGTCCGCATGCGGTACGCCGCTCCCGCCGCCGGTGTGCTGCGCGACATCCGTGCCACGACGTTCGACGAGTCCGGTGAGGTGCTGGCCTCGCGCGAGATGGAGATCGCCGAGCTCGCGGCGTACGGCGGCTGGGCGCAGGGTGCCGCGGCGATCGAGCTGTCCGGCGAGGTCGTGCTGGCTGAGCCGACGCGGCTGCTCGTCGGCGTGCGCGGGTTCGGCGACTGGACGCTGGAGGTCGCCGGCGAGCAGCACGCCACCCGCCTGGCGTGGGCGGACGGCGTGGTGGAGGAAGCACTGCTGAAGCCGCCGTTCTGGACCGCCGAGGTCCTGGTTTCGCCCGGTGACCGGATCACCGCCCGCGTGCGCGAGGCCGCCGCGCTCGTCGGCCTGATCACCCAACCGGTTCCCCGTGCTGCCACCGACGCGATCGACGCCGCCGTGCAGGCAGCGCGCGAGGCGGACGTGGCGGTCGTGGTCGTCGGCCTCACCGACGAGCAGGAGACCGAGGGTTTCGACAAGACCACGCTGGCGCTTCCCGGCGAGCAGGACGCACTGATCGAAGCGGTGGCGGCGGCCGCGCAACGGACCGTGGTCGTGGTGAACGCCGCGACCCCGGTGCTGATGCCGTGGCTCGACCAGGTCGACGCCGTGCTGTGGGCGGGCCTGCCGGGCCAGGAGGCGGGCGACGCCGTGGCGGCCGCGCTGCTCGGACACATCGAACCGGCCGGGCGGCTGGTCACCACGTTCCCGCGCTCCGACGCCGATGCGCTGACCCCGGTACCGGTGGACGGCGCGTTGTCCTACTCCGAAGGCACCGCGATCGGGTACCGCGGGGCGTCCGAGCCGTTGTTCTGGTTCGGCCACGGCCTCGGCTACACGACGTGGGAGTACGGGGAGGCAACCGCGTCCACTGTGGACGGTGTAGTCGCCTCGGTTTCAGTGACGCTCACGAACGTCGGCGAACGCTCAGGGCGCGAGGTCGTGCAGGTCTACCTCCGGCCGGAAGACGAACCCGTGCGCCTGATCGGTTTCGCGGTCGCGGATGTCGCGGCCGGCGAGACGGTGCAGGTCGAGGTGGAGTGCTCGGCGCGGGTGCAGCGGGTGTGGCAGGACGGCTGGCAACCGCTGGGCGGCGGGGAGATCCTGATCGCCCGCGGCCTGGGCGACGTCCAGGCGGTTGTGCAACTGCCGATCCGGGGAACAGCGAGGTAGATCAGCGTGCCCGCGCCAAGGGTGAATCTTGGCGCGGGTTCCGCGGTGTACGGTCGATTCGGGCCGTGCTCACGGTCCGTCGGTGACTGTCTCTGGGGGGATTGTTCCGTGCGCAAAACCGTTCTGTCGATCGTCAGCGCAGCCGCTGTCGCCATGTGCGGATCCGGAGTGGCCTCGGCCGGAGACGGCACCGTGCCCACCTTCTGCATCGGCCAGATAAAGGGCCATGAGGCGGAAATGACCTGCAAACCTCCCTCTGCGGAGATGCGCTGGATGGCGTTCGCCCGATGCCGGGCCACCTATCCGAGCGGCGGAAGCGCATCGTGGTGGAACCGCTCCGCCGAGACCAAGGGAGCTCGGTGGGTTCCCATCAAGCCCTGCGTCGACTCCGGTGCGACCAAGGTGTGGGTCGACCTGCTCGCCTGGGATGAGATCAAGTGATCCGCCAACGGCGCTCCGGGACGTCTGTTGCGGTACCGTCGACGTCGGGTGAAGTCATGTGACAGTGGTGGTTCCCGACTTCCACGGCAAACAGGCACTCGACGCGTGGCTGGTCGGCCACGACGCGGGTCTGCTCCTGCAGGGCCCTGATCCGGACAGTCCCCATCCCCTCCTGAACGGCGTCGTCGTGGCGCAGCGTCCTGCTGCGGGCACACGGGTCGAACGCTGGGACGTGGTGACCGTCTGGGTCGAGGGCGGTGGCGACGGCAGCGGAGTGCGCGAACCGCGTCACCCGCTGCCGATGCGCCTCACGGCGACGCGGTGGTGGACACCGGAGCAGTGAGCAGGCCGACGATCAGGTCGACCAGTTCCGCAGCCGAGTCCTGGTCGTCGCGGGCCGGGGCACGCTCGCGGTCGGCGAGCAGGGCGAACAGCACCGTGGGCAAGACGCGCAGCCGCCGGCGCCGGACCGCGGCAGGCAGCTGCCCCAACGCCCGGTCGAGGCGCACGATGATCAGCCGGACGGCGGTCCGCTCAGTGCGGTCGAGGTTCGTGTCCGCGGCCAGTGCGGGATGAGTGCGGACCTGTTCGAGGAACCGGGCGTAGTGCGTGGCGCCGTGCTCGTACGGAACGGTCAGCATCGGCACCACCAACGCCGAGACCAACGAGCGGACGTCCTGCGTCTCGCTCTCCGCGAGCAGCAGCAGGCGGTGCTGCTCCAGGTCGGCGATGCGGTACGACGCGACGGCGTCGATCAGCCCGTCCCTGGAGCCGAAGTGGTACTGGACGGCCGAGTTGTTGCGCTGGCCCGCAGCGGCAGCGATGTCGCGCAACGGCACGTCGACACCGCGCTCGGCGATCAACCGCTCGGCGGCGACGATGATCAGTTCCCTGGCGCTGGCCACGTCACCACGTTAACACGCGCTTCTTGACTTTTAAGCACGAGCGCTTAACAGTGGCCGAGTGGTGACGGACATGTTCGGGTTGCCAAACGCAGTAGCTGTGGTGACCGGCGCAGGACGGGGCATTGGCGCGGCATCGGCGGTAGCACTGGCCGAAGCGGGCGCGGACGTGGTGATCAGCGCACGCACCGCGGAGCAACTCGAAGAAGTCGCCGGCAAGATCGAGGCACTGGGACGCCAGGCCGAGGTCGTCCCGGCTGATCTGTCCGATGTGGACGCTGCGGCCGCACTGGCGCACCGGGCCGTCGAGCGGTTCGGGCGGCTGGACGTCGTGGTGAACAACGTGGGCGGCACGCTGCCGAACACGTTCCTGACGACGACACCGGACTTCCTGGAAGACGCCTTCCACTTCAACGTCACCACCGCGCACGCGCTCACGACCGCGGCGGTACCGCACATGCTCGAGAGCGGCGGCGGAAGTGTCGTCAACATCGCCTCGGTGATGGGCCGGCTCGCCGGTCGCGGGTTCCTGGCCTACGGCACGGCGAAAGCGGCGCTGACCCACTACACCCGCCTGGCGGCCGTGGACCTCGCGCCGCGGATCAGGGTGAACGCGATCGACGTCGGCTCGATCCACACCTCGGCCCTGGACGTGGTCGCCCGCGACGAGAAGATCAGGACCTCGATGGAGCAGGCGACGCCACTGCGCCGGCTGGGGCAACCCGACGAGGTCGCGGCCGCGGTGCTCTACCTGGCGTCCAGGGCGTCCGGTTACACCACGGGCTCGGTGCTGCGGGTCGACGGCGGCATCGGCGCGCCCAACCTCGACTTCAACCTGCCGGATCTGTAGAGGAGGCCCGGATGCGCGTCGTGCAGTGGAGCACCGGCAACGTCGGCAAGTGGGCGTTGCGCGGCATCATCGACCACCCCGCACTGGAGCTCACCGGTGTGTGGGTGTCGAATCCCGCCAAGAAGGGCCGTGACGCGGGAGAACTGGCCGGAACCGAACACGAAACCGGGATCCGCGCCACCACGGACGCCGACGAGCTGATCGCGTTGAAGCCCGACTGCGTGGTCTACACGGCGATGGCCGACAACAGGCTGAACGAGGCGATCGACGACATCACCCGGTTGCTGCGAGCAGGCATCAACGTGGTGGCCAGTGGCCCGGTCTTCCTGTCCTACCCGGAAGGCACCGTGCCGCCCGAGCTGATCGAGCCGATCCAGCAGGCCGCGATCGAGGGCGGAAGTTCGTTGTGGGTCAACGGAATCGACCCCGGCTGGGCCAACGACTGGCTGCCCCTGCTGCTGTCCGGCACCTGCCAGCGCATCGACCAGATCCGCTGCTCGGAGATCACCGACTACTCGACCTACGACAACCCGTTGGTGCTGTTCGACATCATGGGTTTCGGGACGCCGCTCGACCACACTCCCCTGCTGCTGCAACCCGGTGTGCTCACCCTCGCCTGGGGCAGCGTGGTCCGGCAGCTGGCCGCCGCACTGGACGTGCCACTCGACGAGGTCGTCGAACACCACGAGCGTTTCCCTGCGCCGGAACCGTTCACCGCAGCAGGCCGCACCATCGAAGAAGGCACCATGGCTGCACTGCGGTTCACCGTCAGCGGCATGGTCGCGAAACGACCCGTGCTCGTCCTCGAACACGTCACCAGGCTGCGGCCGGACCTCGCGCCGGATTGGCCACAACCGGCCGGCACCGGCTGCTACCGCGTCGAGGTCACCGGCGAACCCAACTACGTGCTCGATCTGCGACTGGTCGGCGGCGACGGCGACCACAACACGGCGGGCGTGGCGGCGACCGCCATGCGTCTGGTCAACGCCGTTCCCGCGGTCGTGGCCGCACCGCCCGGCCTGCTCACCGCGCTCGACCTGCCGTTGATCACCGGGCGGGGGCTGGTCCGCACGGGCTAGTGGCGTCGCCCAGAACGACGGCCGGGTAATTCACGCTCAGCAGGGCGCCTCGAATTCGCCTGGCAACGTTCTGGGCCACGCCACTACGCTCGTGATCATGACCGTTGCCGAGGACCTGGCGCCGACTGGCGTGCTACGAGCGTCGATCAACCTGGGAAACCCCGTGCTGGCACACGGCACGCCCGACCACCCGTCCGGTGTCACGGTGGACATCGCGCGGGAGGTCGCCGCCCGCCTCGGCCTGCCCGTGGAGTTCGTGTGCTTCGACGCCGCGCGCAAGTCGTTCGAGGCGATGCAGGACGGGCGAGCCGACCTCTGCTTCCTCGCCATCGAACCCGCACGCGAGGCGGAGGTCGCGTTCACCGAGCCGTACGTGGTGATCGAGGGCGTGTTCGCGGTGCCGGTGGACTCGGCGATCACGACGGTCGCCGACGTCGACCGGCCCGGTGTGCGGATCGGCGTGAAGCAGGGTTCCGCGTACGACCTGTACCTGACCCGCACCCTGCAGCACGCGGTCATCGTGCGCGGCGACGAGGGCGTCGAGGTCTTCCGCGAGCAGGAACTCGACGTCGCGGCGGGCATCCGCGAGCCGATGACCGCGTTCGTGGCGGCGAACGCGGACGTGCGGCTGCTCGACGAGCGGTTCATGGAGATCCGGCAGGCGGTCGGCACCACGAAGTCCCGCAGGCCCGAGACCGTGCGGTTCCTCAACGACGTCGTCACTGAGCTGAAGGAGTCCGGGTTCGTCGCCCGCTCGTTGGGACGTGGTGGAACAGCAGGTTCAGCACGAACGCCGTGAGCGCCGCGCTGGTGATGGCGCTGCCCGCGATCACCTGTGCCCACGCGGGGAACGAGTGGTAGATCTTCGGCGCCACGACCGGCAGCAGGCCGACGCCGATCGTCACCGCCACGATCAGCAGGTTCCCGGTGTGCTCGAAGTCGACCCTGCGCAGGATCCCGATGCCCAGCGCCGCCACGGTCGCGAACATGACCAGTCCCGCCGCACCGACCACGGGACCGGGCAGCGCCGCGACGATCTCGCCGAGCTTCGGGATCAGGCCCAGGACCACCAGGATCCCGCCGGCCACCGCGCAGACGTATCGGCTGCGCACCTTGGTGATCCCGACCAGCCCGACGTTCTGCCCGAACACGGTGTCCATGAACCCGTTCATCGCCCCGCCGAGCACTCCGGACACCCCCTCGGCGGCCAGCCCGCGCGCCAGGTCGCGTGACGTGACCGGACGGCCCGTCATCTCGCCGACCGCGAGCATGGAGGCGGTCGACTCGGTGAAGGTCACCAGCATGACTACGCACATGGAGATCACGGCCGCGATCGGGAACTGCGGCGCGCCGAAGTGGAACGGCTGGGCGATCCCGAGCCACGCGGCGCCGCCCACGTTCGAGAAGTCGGTCATGCCGAGGAAGAACGCCGCGATCGTGCCGCCGACCAGTCCGACCAGGACGCCCAGCTGTCCCAGCAACCCGCGCGCGAACCGCCCGACGAGCACGATGACCAGCACGATTCCGAAGGCCAGCGCCAGTTTTGCCGGCGCGGCGTAGTCGGGAGCGGACTCCTGGCCGGTGATCAGCCCGGCGCCGACCCCGATCAACGACAGCCCGATCACGGTGATCACCGACCCGGTCACCACGGGCGGGAAGAACCGCACCGCCCGCGCGAACGGCACCGCGACCAGGATCCCGAACACGCCGGCCGCGAGCATCGACCCGTAGACGGCCTGCACGCCGTACTGCCCGGCGATCAGGATCATCGGCGTCACGGCGGTGAACGTCGCCCCGGCCACGACCGGCAGCCGGATTCCCAGGACGGTGCCGATCCCGAGCGCCTGCAGCAACGTGATCAGGCCCGCCACCAACAGGTCGGCGTTGACCAGCAGTCCGATGGTGTGGGTGTCGAGTCCCGCGGCGGCACCGAAGACGAGCGGCACCGTGACGCAGCCGGTGTACATGGCGAGGACGTGCTGCAAACCGAGCAATCCCAGGCGCGCAGGTGGCAGCACCTCGTCGACCGGATGCTTCAGGGCGGTCTCCATGTGCTCTTCGTAGCCCCTCCGCGTTGCGGCCGCGTCACGCGGACGAGAAGTCGCCCGCTCAGCGGTACGTTCAGGTGCATGACCGAGCCGGTGACGCCGGTGACGCCGCGTCCTGTGCGGTTCGCGGCCGTTGGCCAGTGGTGGCGTGACGTCACGTTCCTGCACTGGGCCGTGCCGCCTGCCTCGGTGGCGGGGTTCCTGCCCGCGGGCACGCGGCCGGACGTGCTCGACGGCGTCACGTACATCGGGCTCGTGCCGTTCCGGATGCACCCGATCGGCGGGCGGGTCGGGCCGCGGCTGCCGTACGTGGGCACGTTCTGCGAGACCAACGTCCGGCTCTACTCGGTGAACGCCGCGGGCAGGCGCGGGGTGGTGTTCCTGTCGCTCGACGCGAGCAGGCTGGTTCCGGTGCTCGGCGCACAGATCAGCGCGCGGCTGCCGTACAAGTGGTCATCGATGCGACTGGAACGCTCCGGCGACGTCCTCACCTACACGTGCCGGCGCATCTGGCCGGAACCTCGTGGCGCGTCCAGCCGCGTGGTCGTCCGGACCGGAAAACCCGTGAAAGCCGGTGACCTGGAGCGATTCCTGACCGCGCGGTGGGGTCTGCACGTGGCCTGGCACGGCCGCACGATCTATTTGCCCAATGACCATCCGGAGTGGCCGCTGCACCAGGCCGAGCTGCTCGAGCTGGACGACGAACTGGTCGCCGCGGCGGGTCTCGAAGCGCCGGCGGGGCCGCCGGTCAGCGTGCTGCACTCGCCTGGAGTGCCGGTTCGCTTCGGCGTTCCGGTCTCGTAGAAAGGGTGGTGGCCCGGCGCAGTCTGGGGGACCCGACCGGGCCACCGGCAAAGGTGGCCGACGTGCGCGGTGACTTTCACACGTCGGCCGGGTTCTTGGGGGAACCGGACCCGGCAACTGCGCCGACCCCCTGCCCCGGGTTGCGGGCCCGGCGGCGCAGGTACCGAATCTGACTACAACGATGCCAGGCGGCGCGCACAGATTTCGCCCAGGCGCCGCACAGAGCCGCCGAAGTGCGCGAGGATGAATCGGCCCAAACGTTGAGGAGAGATGCGCCTGTGGAGTACCTGTTGCTCGGCTCGCTGGGGGTCAGGCGAACGGGCACACCGCTGGAGCTGGGCGGACCCCGGCAACGAGCGGTGCTCACGATGCTGTTGCTGCACGCCAACCAGACGGTCAGCGTCGCACAGCTCACGGAGGCCGTCTGGGACTCGCCGCCCGTGTCGCCGGAGTCGAACCTGCGCACGTACGTGGCCGGCCTGCGGAAGGTCCTCGGCGACCGGCTGATCACCCGGCCTGGGCAGGGCTACCAGCTCGTCGTCGAACCGGGCGAGCTCGACCTCGACGCGTTCGACTCACTCGTGCGGCAGGGCGAGGAGGCGCTGGACGAGGCCGACGTCGAGGCCGCGGCCGGGTTCTTCGCCGAGGCGCTGGCCAAGTGGCGCGGCACCCCGACCGCGGAGCTGAGCGCGGGCCCGTTGCTGCGCGCGGAGTTCACGCGGCTGCAGGAACGCCGGCTGACCGCGGTCGAGCGGTATGCCAAGGCAGCGCTGGAACTGGGCCGCTTCGACGACGTGATCGACCGGCTGCGGCGGGAGACGGCGCAGCACCCGTTGCGCGAAGAGCTGTGGGCACAGCTGATGCTGGCGCAGGACCGCTCCGGCCGGCGCGGCGAGGCGCTGGAGGCCTATGCGGCCGTGCGCAAGCACATGGTCGAGCAGGTCGGGGTCGAGCCGGGCGCGCGGCTGCGCCAGTTGCAGCAGGTGATCCTCGAGAGCCGGGCACCGTCGCCGGCCGTCTTGAACGCGCATCGGCAGCTGCCGATGGACATCGCCGAGTTCACCGGGCGTGAGGCGGAGCTGCGCAAGTTGTGCGAGCCGGGGCCGCAGACCACGGTCGTGATCTCCGCGATCGAGGGCATGGCCGGCGTTGGCAAGACGAAGCTGGCGGTGCGGGCGGCGCATCAGCTCGTGCAGCGGTATCCGGACGTGCAGCTGTGGGCTGACCTGCACGGGTTCGACGCGGACGAGCTGCCCGCTGATCCGTCCGCTGTGCTGGAGAGCTTCCTGCGGCTGCTCGGCGTGCCGGGCGGGCAGATCCCGGAGTCGCTGGAGGCACGGGCGGCGCTGTACCGCGACCGACTGGCGGGCAAGCGCGCGTTGGTGCTGCTGGACAACGCCGCGGGCGAGGACCAGGTGCGGCCGTTGCTGCCGGGCAGCGCGTCGTGCCTCGTGCTGATCACCAGCCGTCGCACGCTGTTGCGGCTGGACGGCGTCAAATCGCTGTTCCTGGACGTCTTCACGCCGGGCGAGGCGATCGCGCTGCTCTCCCGCGTCGCCGGCGCCGACCGGATCGACGCCGACCATGAGGCCGCTTTGCGGGTTGCGGAGCTGTGCGGGCACCTGCCGATCGCGGTCGCACTGGCCGCCAAACGACTCGCCCGTCGTCCACAGTGGACCGTGCGCGACCTGATGGCGCAGCTGGAACGAGGGGGTGGTCTCGGCGCGCGAGGCGTGTTCGACCTCTCCTACCAGGCGTTGCCGGAGAACCAGCGCCGATTATTTCGACTCCTGGGACTGCACCCCGGCGAGGACGTCACCGCCGAGTCCGCGGCCGCCCTCGCCGGGCTGACCGCGTACGAGACCGAAGACCTGCTGGAGACGTTGCTCGACGAGCACCTGCTGCAGCAGCACACGCCCGGACGTTACGGGATGCACGACCTGTTGCGCGCCTACGCCGTCGAGCAGGTCATGGCGGCAGAACCGCCTCCCGCGCGCGATCTGGCGCGACGGCGCGTGCTGGGCTGGTACGTGCACACGTCGTGGCACGCCGAGCTGCAGCTCAACCCGGTGCGCAAGCTGGAGATCGGCACCGCGGACCCGGCCGTGCACCCGCGCACGTTCGCCGACCGCGACGCCGCGTTGCTGTGGTGCGACACGGAACGCGCCAACCTGGTGGCGGCGGTGCGCGACGCGGCCGAGCACGGCCTGGTGGAGCAGTGCTGGAACCTGGCTCAATGCCTGTGGGACTTCTTCAACCTGCGCAAGCACTGGGCCGACTGGATCGACACGCACAGCGTCGCGCTGGCCGCCGCCCGGTCCGTCGGCGACCGCAGTGCCGAGGGCCGGATGCTGATCACGCTCGGCATCGCGCTGCGCGAGGTCCGCCGGCACGACGAGGCGGTCGAGTGCTACCAGCAGGCGCTGGCGATCTTCCGCGCGACCGGGGACAAGTCGCGGCAGGAACCGACGTTGAACAACCTCGGCATCGCGTACATGGTGCAAGGGCGGATCGACGAGGCCCTGTCGTGCTACGAGCAGTCCGCCGAGATCGCGCGTGAGCTGGGCAACCTGCACAGCGAAGCCGTGACGCTGAACAACATCGGGCTGCTGCACGCCGACGCCGGCCGGTTCGCGCAGGCCCTGGACCGCTACCTGCGCTCGCTGGAGATCCGGCAGGAGATCAAGGACCCGTACAGCGAGGCCATCCTGCTCAACAACATCGGCGAGGTGTACCGGGGGCTGCTCGACTTCGCCGCGGCCGTGTCGTACATCGATCGCGCGCTGGAGACGTTCCGCACGATCGGTGACCTCTACGGGCAGGCCGAGTCGCTGGACAACCTGGGGCTGGCGCTGGACGGTCTCGGCGACCGGCGGGGTGCGGAGAAGTGCTGGCTGGAGTCGGTGACGTTGTTCGAAGAGTTGGGTGAGCCGAGGGCCGACGAGGTGCGCGCCAGGCTGTAGCCCGCTGTAGCGCGCGGTAGTCCGTGCGATCAAGCAAAGCGCGATCCGTGCCGTACCGCGCTTTGCCAGCGTGGTCGGCATGCAGGATCGCGTGCAGGGAGAACTCGCGCCGTACGCCCTCGTGCGGCTGGCGGCCCTGCCGCACCCGGACGACGCTGTGGCCGCGGCGCCGTTCCGGCGGGCCGTGGAGGCGTTGGCGAACAACGAGAGCGAGCTGCTCGCGGTGACGAGCCCGCTGTGCGACCTGCTGCATGACAGCGCGGGCGCCCACTCCGTCGAGTTGCGCCACGACGTCCACAACCGGCGCATGCCCCGGCCTGCCTTGCGCGTCGCTGCCTCGGCGCTGGGGATTCCGTTGCTGGACAGCTGGTTCGAGTTGATGGACGCGCGGGCCGCGTTGCTCGTCGAGGTCGAGCGGCTGCAGCCGGACGCCCTGGCCGCCGAACGCGAGGTGCTCGCGTCGGTGCGTGCGTCGGAGCCGTTGCGCAGAGCGGCTGTCCTCAGTGGACGCGAGGGGCAGACGCGCAACGCCGAGCCGACCGTGCTGCGGCACGCCCTGCGCGCGACCTCGAAGACCAGTCCCCTGTCCTCCGTCGGCTGGGGCACCTGGTCTCCCGACGCCCCCGCACCTGACTGGGGCACACCGGTCTCCGTGACGCGGGTGAACCAGTTGCTGCTGACCCGGCTGATCGCCGCGTTGGTCGCCGACCGCACGCGGCTCTTCGACCACCCGCACCGGCTGGCGCCCGGCGTGCACGAGGACGACGGCCGGCTGCGGTTCCTCCGCGACGTCCCTCCTTCCGGTCCGCGGGCTTCTGCGGGTGCCGAGGAGAACGTGGAGCTGGCGTCCAGCCCACCGTTGAAGTTCCTCGTCGGCCTGACCGCCGCCAACCCCAAGGGGATCAACCCCGCCGAGCTCGCCAGCGCGCTCGCCACCCGCCTGCCCGACGGCGAGTCCGACCGCGCCCAGCACCACGTCGCACTGCTGCTCGACATCAAGCTGCTGGTCCCGGTGCGGCCGGTCGACCCGCAGGACCCGGCGGCGTGCTTGTCCTTGGCCTCGTGGTTGCGGGACACCGGCCGGGCCTCGCTCGCTGACCGGCTGCTGTCGATCCACCGCTCGACCGTCGCTTTCGGTTCGCTCGAGTCTGCGGCGCGTCCGGCCGCGTTGGCTGGTTTGGCCGCGGAATGGGAGTCACTGGGCGCGGCCGTCGGTGCGGATCTGTCCGGCGTCGTGCCGCTGAGCGAGGACGTCGTGCTGCCCCAACCGGTTCGTCTCGGCCGCGCGTACGGCTACGACGGCGCCCGGACTCTGGCCGCGCTGACTCCGTTGCTGATGCTGTTCGACCGGCACCTCGCGATCCGCCGGTACATCCGCGACCAGTTCGTCGTCGAGTTCGGCCGCGGTGGTTCCGCCCGTCTTGCCGAGTGCGCGCCGTTGCTGCTCGAAGCGCTGGCCTCCGCACCGACCGGCGGCCTCGGTGCGAGCCGCGCCCAGGTGGCCGACCTGGTGCAGGACGGCGTGATCACCGACGAGGCCGTCGAGGCCGCCGCCGACCTGTTGCCTTCGTGGATGAAGACCCGGCCGGTCTCGTACGGCTTCTTCGCCCAGCCTTCGCCGGAAGGCCTGGTGGTGAACCACGTCCACGACGGCTTCGGCCGCTTCCCCAGCCGGTTCCTCGACCTGCTGCCACCGGAGGCCTACGCCTCCGTCCGGGCCACTTTGGACGGTGTCTTCCCGCGCGGTTTCGCCGAGTACCGCCCGGTGCAGGGCTTCAACCCGAACCTGCACCCGCTGCTGAGCCGCGTGGAGATCGGTGAGGACCCGCGCTGGGCCGACCTCACCCCGGACGCCTTCGAGCTGTTCCACGACCAGGAACGCGACGAGCTGCGCCTGCGCCGCTCCGGTGCGCCTGTCGACGTCCTGTACCTCGGTCACCTCGCGGCGTTCTCCCTGCCCGGCCGAGTCGCCGCCCTGCACGCCGACCTGACCTGCGGCGCGGTCGACCTGTCGGCGTTGCGCCCGGTCTCGGAGTCCGGCGACGTGCTCTTCCTCGACCGCCTGCGCCACCGCGACGTGCTGCTGGCCCGCCGCTCCTGGGAGTTCTCCTCGGATGCGCTCGACCTGGCCGACATCGGGTCCGTGACGCAGTTCCGCGCTCGTTTCGGCCTGCCCGCTCAACTGTTCTGCGGCACGGAGTCGCAGTACGTCGACCTGTCCAACGCGCTGCACCTGCACACGCTGCCTCGCCTACTGGCCCGCTGCTCGCGCGTCCAACTGACCGAGGCCCTGCCCGTCCCGTCCGGCCAGGTTCTGGAGATCTTCGCGGAGACCTACCGGAGACCCGAATGATCCTGGCACTCAGAGCACGCCGACGACGTTGCCGATCGCGATCGCGCCGATCACCAGCGCCAGCAGGGACAGCAGCGCACCGATCGCGGCCATCGGCTTGCCCCGGCGGTGGCCGAGGAGCCCGACAGCCGCGATGACGATGCCCGGCAACCCGAACGCCCATGCCACGTAGGCACGCACGCCGGTCAGGTCGATCGGAAGGAACGTGGCGACGACCCCGAGCACTCCGAGGATCAGCGCGAGCAGGCCCAGCAACGGCCCCTTCGGCGGAGCCTGCGGTCCGTAGGACATGCCCGCGACCCTAATCCAACCGATCTTCAGATCTCCACTGAATCCAACAGCGAGTCGACCGTGGGCTCGATTGCGGCCGCCGCCCGCGCGTCCCGGAACCGGCGCTCAATGCCCAGGTCCCGGCGAAACGCCGCGTCACCGCACACCTTCATCGCCAGGTCCGTCACCGCGACCGCGGCCTCGGTAGCGGTCACCGCGAGCAACCGCACCCGGTCCGCAGACCGCTCCGGATGCCACGTCACCGCGGACAGCGTGTCGTTGTAGAGCACCCGCACCGAGTCGGTCCGCAGCCGCATTCGGGCCAGGTCGGCCCGTGCGCGCGGATCACCACCGCCGAGATGCCCCAAAGCCGCGGCCAGCGCGCCCTCCATCAGCCCCAGCGACACGGCGGCGCCGAGCACCAGGAACCACGGGAACGCCAGCTCTTCCGACCACAGCTGGTTGGACGCGGGCACTCGCACCGGATCGGCCTCCACGCACGTGGCGACGGTGCCGCGCAAGCCCATCCCGGCGTGGTCGGCCGGCACGAGCAGGCCCGGCGCCTCGGCCGGCACCAGCAGCAACGCCGCACCGCACGACCAGACGTAGCTGTCCGCCTCCCCGGCCGCGATCACCCAGCTCTTGCGCGCCCGCACCTGCACCACGTCGCCGTGCGTCGACACCTCGCCGCCCGCGCCGAACGCCGCCAACGTCGACAGGTGCCGGCCGGCCGCGATCTCCGCGCGCAACCAGTGCGGGCCGGAGCGGTCCAGGACAGCGGCCGCCGAGTAGTGCGAGCGCAGGACGGAAGCCGTTGCGCCGCAGACCCGAGCGATCTGCTCGACCACCCGCCCGGCCGACCGCAGGTCCTGTCCTCCCCCGCCGACCGTGCGGGAGATCGTCATGCCCAGCAGGCCGCGCGCGCCCAACGCGTTCAGAGCAGCGCGCGGGAATCTGGCGTGTTGATCGACGTCGGCGGCGGACGGTGCCACCACGTTCTGCACGATGCGGAGCAAGTCCGCCCGGTACGTCACGTTGGCGGGTACAGCGAGTAGGACGGGAAGTTGCCGTACGGGCGTTCATCGGGCGGACCCTCCGTGACGGCGTGCACGAGCAGCGAGCCGCCCACGAACGCACCGCGCCACGAAGCCCCGCGTCCGCCGAACACCTCGTCCCGGTCACCACGGGAACGCGGCTTGTTGATCCCGACCTTGAACGCCTGGACGTCTTCCGCGAGCCTCTTGGCCGTCGCCTCGTCGTCGCAGGCGAGCGTTGCCACCAGAGCGCCGTTGGAGGCGTTCATCGCGGCGAGCAGCTCGGCCTCGGTGTCGACCAGGACGATCGTGTCGACCGGCCCGAACGGCTCCGCGTGGTGCAGCACGGACGACCGCGGCGGGTCCAGGATCGCGACCGGCGCCAAATACGCAGCCGTCTGCTGACCCGGCAGGAACCGGCCGGAGTCCAGCGAACCCCGGTACAGCGGCACCCCGCCCGCCCGGATCGCCTCGTCCACGACGTCGCCGAGCTCCTTGGCCTTGGCGTCGTTGATCAACGGCCCGAAGTCCAAAGTGGGCAGCTCGTCATCGGGTGCGGAGACGGCGAGCGGGTGCCCGAAGGTGACCTCGCGGACCGCGGGCAGGTACACGGACAGGAACTTGTCGAACAACGACCGCTGCACGACGTACCGCGGATAGGCGGTGCAGCGCTGCTTGCCGTAGTCGAACGCCTTGCGGATCTGCGTGCCGAGCACGTCCCAGGAGTCGGTTTCCCAGATGCCCCAGCAGTTCAGGCCCTCCTGCTCCAGCACGTGTCGCCGGTTGGAGTCGACCAGCCGCGCCGCGATGGCGCTGCCGACGTCCCGTCCGCCCACAAAGGACACACAACCGAGGAACGACGACCCGACCAGCACCGGCGCCAGTTCGGCACCACTGCCCGACACCAGCGTCAACGGCAACCCGGACCGCACGGCCAACGCCGTGGCCAGCGTCAGGCAGCTCACGCCACCGTCGGTCGGCGCCTTGGCGATGACCGCGTTGCCCGCCAACGCCTGCACGAGCATCGCGTGCATCAGCACGCTCATCGGGTAGTTCCACGAGGCGATGTTGCTGACCGGCCCGGACAACGGCGACCGGCCCGCCAGCATCCCGTCGATCTCCTCGACGTACCAGCGGACGCCCTCGATGCAGCGGTCGACGTCGGCCGTCGCGAGCCGCCACGGTTTGCCGATCTCCCACACCAGCAGCAACGACAGCAGGTCGCGGTGCTCGGTCAGCGCGTCCAACGCCTCCGACACCCGCGCTTTGCGTTCCGCCAGCGGCACGTTGCGCCACTCGATGTGCTGGTCGACGGCCGCGACCACCGCGCGGCCCGCGACGTCGAAGTCGAGGAACGGCGGGCCCGCGATGGTGGAGCCGTCGACCGGAGTGGTGGCGGGCATCGGTTCGCCGGCGCGGCTCCACCCGCCGCCGAAGTGGTTGAGCAGCCGATCGTCGTGGAACGCTTCGGGTGCGATCCGAACGCACTGCGAATAGACCTCGTCCCACGAGGTGCCGGGCTTGAGGATCAACGACATCGGAGCGCCCTCCCTGATGCCTAACGGAGAATCAGCGGTTTTGCACGTGCTGCCAGCCGAACCGGCCCTTGATGCACAGGTTTCCGTGCGTGACCGTGCTGTCGTGCGGAGACGTCACCTTCACGATCTCGTTGTCCTGCACGTGCAGGGTGAGGTTGCACCCGACACCGCAGAACGTGCACACGGTCGTGGTCTCGGTCTGCTTGGACTCGTCCCAGGTGCCGTCCTCGCGCTTGTCGTGCTCGCGCTTGAAGCTCAGCGCACCGGTCGGGCAGACCTCGATGCAGTTGCCGCAGTAGACGCAAGCGCTGTCGGGCAACGGCGTGGCGAACTCGGTGGAGATCCGCGCGTCGAACCCGCGGCCCGCCACCGAGATGGCGAAGCTGTTCTGCCACTGGTCGCCGCACGCGTCGACGCACTTGTAGCACATGATGCACTTGCCGTAGTCGCGGACGTACAGCGGATTGTCCACTGTGGTCGGTTGCAGCTTCGTTTCGGCGTCGGGGCCGAACCGGGATGGGTCGGCGCCGCACGCCGACATCCACTCGTCCACGTGCGGCGTGGTGGACAGGTCCGTGGCGGACCCCAGCAGCTCCAGCACCAGCTTGCGGCTGTGGTTCGTGCGTTCGGAATCAGTGCGCACGACCATGCCCGGCTCCACCTTGCGCGAGCAGGACGGCACCAGCGTGCGTGATCCCTCGACCTCGACCATGCAGACGCGGCAGGCGTTGGCGGGCTTCAAAGTGTCGCCGTAGCAGAGCGTCGGGATCGACTTGCCCACCGCGGTGCAGGCGTCCAGGATCGTCGCACCCTCCGGCACCCGCACGCTTTCGCCGTCCAACGTGAGCTCGACCAACCGCTTCGGCAGCCCGATTTCGACGATCGTCACGACGTCGCCTCCTCTGCGTAACCGAGCCGGTCGAGGGCAGATTCGATGGCGTTCCAAGCTGTTTGGCCGAGACCGCAGATCGACGAGTCGCGCATGACCTGTCCGACTTCGCGCAGCAGCTGGAGATCGGCCGCGCTCGTGCTCAGCGGACGCTTGCCGACGAGCCGGTGCAGTGCTTCTTCCTGCCGCACGGTCCCGATCCGGCACGGCACGCACTGCCCGCACGACTCGTCGCGGAAGAACGCGGCGATGCGCAACAGGAAGCTGCCCAGGTCAGCGGTGTCGTCCAGCACCAGCACGACCCCGGAGCCGAGCGTGGTGCCGGCGGCGCGGGCGTCCTCCAGGGTGAGCGGCAGGTCGAGCTCGTCCGGGCGAACGAACCCGCCTGCCGCCCCGCCGAGCAGTACCGCTCGCAGCTCCCGGCCTGGCGGCACGCCACCCGCCAGATCGAGGAGTTCCCCGAGCGTGGTGCCGAACGGCACCTCGTACACGCCCGGACGACTCACGTTTCCCGACAGGCAGAAGAGCTTCGGCCCCGTGGAGCCGGCAGTGCCGATGCGCGTGTACGCCTCGCACCCCTCCGTGAGGATCACCGGCACGTTGACCAGCGTCTCCACGTTGTTGACCACGGTCGGCTTGCCGAACAGCCCCGACTCCACCGGGAACGGCGGCTTGGACCGCGGTTCGCCGCGGAAGCCCTCGATCGAGTTGAAGATCGCCGTTTCCTCGCCGCAGATGTACGCGCCGGCGCCGCGGCGGATCTCGATGTCGAACGAGAAACCCTCGTGGCCCATGATGTTCTCGCCGAGGAAGTTCCGCTCGCGCGCCTTGGAGATCGCGTTGCGCAGCAGGTGCAACGCCCGCGGGTACTCGCCGCGCAGGTAGAGGTAGCCGCGCGAGCACCCGGCCGCGAACCCGGCGATCGTCATCGACTCGATCACCGCGAACGGGTCGCCCTCCATCAGCAGGCGGTCCTTGAACGTGCCGGGCTCGCTCTCGTCCGCGTTGCACACCAGGTAGTGCGGCCGCACCGGTTGGCGGGCGGTCGCGTCCCACTTGCGCCCCGTCGGGAACGCCGCGCCGCCGCGGCCCATCAGCTTGGCGTCGGAGATCTCCCGGATCACCCCGGACGGTCCCAGCAGGAGTGCCGTCCGCAGCGCCGAGTAACCGCCCGTCGCCCGGTAGTCGTCCAGGCTTTCGGGATCCACCACCCCGACCCGCTTGAGCAGCCGCAGGCCGGGAGCACCGGCCTGCGGCACCTCCGCGCGCTCACCGTCCACATGGGAGGGACCAGCGGCCGCCACCGCGATCACCTCACCGGCGTGGGTCGGCGCCAGGAGCTGCTCCTTCGCCACCTCCCCCGCCTCGAACGCGAGCGCGGCCGGAGCCTTCTCGCACACCCCGAGACAGGGGCTGCGCAGCCAGCCGCTCTTCGCCCCCGCCGGGCCGAGCTCGTCGGTCAGCCGGTCGCACAACGCCTTCGCACCGTTGACCTGACAGGCCAGGTCGACGCAGACGTGCACGACCTTCGCCGGCCGTTCGGTGAACGAGAACAACGAGTAGAAGCTCGCCACGCCGTACGCCTCGGCCGGCGGGACGTGCAGGACGCGGCAGATGTGGTTCAGCGCGCCCTGGCTGATCCAGCCGACCCGGTCGTTGACCGCGTGCAGCGCGGGCAGCAACTGGTCCCGCCCCATTCCGTTGAACAGGTCGACGACAACGCGCTCGGCCTCGGTGGGCTCGACGTCGAGGAGTTTCAGGTCCACTCAGCCCACCTTCCCGGACACAGCAGGCACCGGAAGCTTGTCGATGCGGATCGCCGCGGCCTTGTACTCCGCTGTGCCCGCGATCGGACACGTCGCCTCGATCGTGATGATGTTGACGTCGATCTCGTCCGGGAAGTGGAACGTCATGAACACCAGACCGGGCGTGAGGCCGTCGTCGATCCGCACCGGCGCCTGGATCTGCCCGCGCCTGGACGTGATCTGGACTTCCTCGCCGTCTTTGACGTTGAGCCGTTCAGCGTCCTGCGGCGACAGGTCGAGCGTCTCCCCCTTGCGCAGCGGCGACTCGAAGCCGTGCGACTGCACGCCGGTGTTGTAGGAGTCGAGCCGGCGCCCGGTGGTGAGCCGGAACGGGAACTCCTCGGTCAGCTCGTCGACCGGCGGACTGTGCCGCACCGGCGAGAACGTGGCCGGCAGCCCGCGTTTGGCCGGATCCTCCTCCCACAACCGGGCGTGCAGGAAGCTGGGTTCCAGCGAGTCCTCGCTCGGGCACGGCCACTGGATGCCGCCGAGTGCTTCGAGCCGTTGGTAGCTCATGCCGGTGTGCAACGGTGACAGGCTGCGCAGCTCGTCCCAGGCCTTCTCCCCGGTCATGTGCTGCCACGGCGCGCCGAGCCGTTGGGCGATCTGGCTCATGATCTCGATGTCGTCGCGCGCACCCTCCGGCGGGTTGAGCGCCTTCCGCACCCGCTGCACCCGGCGCTCGCTGTTCGTGAACGTGCCGTCGGTCTCGCACCACGCGGCCGCGGCGGGCAGCACGACGTGCGCCATCTTCGCGGTCTTGGTGAGGAAGATGTCCTGCACGACGATGTGGTCCAGATTGGACAGTCGCTTGATCGTGTGCTCGCAGTCGGCCTCGGACTGCACGGGGTTCTCACCGATGATGTAGACGGTGGTCATGTCACCGCGTTCCATCGCCTCGAGCATCTGCGTGAGGTTCCAGCCTTTCTTGGGCTGGATGTTCGACCCCCACGCGGCGTTGAACTTGGCCGTGACGTTCGGATCGGTGATGTCCTGGAAGCCCGGCATCCGGTCCGGGATGGCCCCCATGTCGCCACCGCCCTGGACGTTGTTCTGCCCCCTGAGCGGATTCAGCCCGGCCCCGTACCGCCCGACCTGCCCGGTGAGCAGCGCCAGGTTGATCAGGCTCAGCACGTTGTCCGTGCCGTTGTGGTGCTCGGTGATGCCGAGCGTCCAGCTGAGCTGCCCCCGATCGGCCTTGGCGTAGGCGTGCGCGAGCTCGCGAATGAGCTCCGCCGGCACACCCGTTTCGAGTTCCGCCACCGGCAGCGTCCACGGCTCGACGGCCTTGACGAACTCCTCGAAGCCCTCGGTGGCCCGCTCGATGAAACTCCGGTTCGTCAGGTTGGACGCGATGATCTCGCGCGCGATGGCGTGGGCCAGCGGGATGTCCGTGCCGACGTTGAGCCGCAACCACTTGTGCGCCCACTTACCCGTGCTCGTCAGCCGCGGATCGACCACGTACAGCTTCGCGCCCTTGTTGACCGCCTTCAGCACGTGCTGAAAGAAGATCGGGTGCGCCTCACGCGCGTTGGACCCCCACAGAACGATGAGGTCGGCGTCCTCGATCTCCTGGTAGGAGGAGGTACCGCCACCACTGCCGAAGACCTTCGCCAGCCCGGCCACACTCGGCGCGTGACACGTGCGGTTGCACGAGTCGACGTTGTTCGTGCCGATGACCGCGCGCGTGAACTTCTGCGCCATGTAGTTCATCTCGTTGGTGGCCCTGGCACAGGAGAACATCCCGAACGCGTCGGGCCCGTTCTTGGCGACGTTCCTGCGGAACCCCTCAGCCGCGCGGGCAAGGGCTTCGTCCCAGGTGGCAGGGCGCAGGATGCCTGCGTCGCGCACCAGCGGCTGGGTGAGCCGCACGTAGGGCTCGGTCTTCTTCCGCCTGCTCATCACGACACCTCCTAGCGTCCATACTGTATGCAATCTTCGGTATGCGCTAGCCCCTGTTGAGGTTTCTTCACGTAGGCACACCGTGCGGGTGGACGCCGTGCGGGTGGACGCCGTGCGGGTGGACGCCGTGCGGGTGGACGCCGTGCGGGTCGGGTTGCGTGGGCTGGTGGCGGTCCCAGCGGGGTTGGTCGCGTGCCCTGCGTCTGGTCGCCTTGCGTTGGTGGTTGCGTGTGTCTTGACGGGCTTTGGTTGCGTCATCGCCGCTTCGCGACGATCGCGATTGGGGCTTGACTTCGGGGCCCTTTCGAGGCGCTGCGTCGGGC
>NZ_QFWW01000020.1:541116-541649 GCF_003265345.1 Lentzea terrae
GCGCATCGCCACACGGAGTTGCCTTCGGCCCGCGTTGCCATAGGAACATCGGCTCGGCTTCGCCATCGCCGCTTGCCTTCGGCTTCGCGAGATATAGATGGAATCCTCGTGGCGCGCTCCCGGAAAGGCGTCAGCGGGTATCGCCGAGTCCATTGCGAGCGGGCCGAGGGGCGTTCATTCGGTAGGCGGCAGGCGGCGGGCGTGCCAATTGCGGGCGGGCCCGTGGGCCCGCCCGTCATGCCGCTGCGGTGTGGAGGAGGTTGCGTCTTGGCCTGCGTTGCGGGTCGAGCCACGCGGGCGGGTAGAAGGTGGGTATGCCGTGGACCATTTTCACTGTCCACTCGCTGTGGTGGATCAGTGTGTGGTGGTGGCGGCACAGCAGGACCGCGTTGCCGACCGAGGTGACACCGCCGTCGGCCCAGTGGTGGACATGGTGGGCGTCGCACTGTTTCGGTGGTCTGCCGCAGCCGGGGAACGCGCAGCCGTGGTCGCGGGCGACCAGGATGCGGCGGATTCCGGCCGGGAAGGTGCGG
>NZ_QFWW01000020.1:541684-542210 GCF_003265345.1 Lentzea terrae
TTTGCGGCCGATGTCCATGGGCTGCGACTTCTCCCCCAGGAGCAGTGGGATGATCCCGGCGTTGCAGGCCAGTTGGCGGACTTGGGCGGCGGGGACGCGTTCCTGGTTGTCCAGCGTGGCCTGGCCTACCTGGGCAGCCAGGTCGTCGTAGCGCATGGTCAGGGTGAGCGTGACCGGTTCGCCGCCGTGCTCGGGCAGCTGGTCGGCGCGCAGCAGCAGGTCGACCAAGTCAGCCAGCGCGTCGCCTTCGCGTTCGGCGCGGGAGCGCTGGTCCGGGCCTTCCTCTGGCGTTTCCGGGCGGGGCTTGGCCAGCGGATCGAGCAGCGCCTCGTACTTCGCGCCGGTCACCGCGTCCAGCTTCGCCCTGATCACCAGCCGCCCGTCTTCCCACCGCATCACATGCTCATTGCCCTGCCGCGAGGGCTCGGCGTCGCGGGGCTCGGGGTCGTTCTGATAGAGGCCGTAGGCCAGGTCCTTACCGAACTTGCGCACCGCCATCGGCTCATAGTCGCGGGCATAGTCCACG
>NZ_QFWW01000020.1:542345-770789 GCF_003265345.1 Lentzea terrae
ACGCAGCACCTGAACCAAATTCTTGTAACCCAGCTCCGATGCGGCGCCACGCCGATCCAACTCGGCGATTTTCTGCATCACCGCAGATTCGCGAACCCGGATTTCCGTCACCTCCGCGACGACACTGCGCAGCAGCTCGTCGGCGGACAGAAGTCGGGTTTCGCTCACGTGTTCCACTCTACCGCAAGATCACAAAACAATAACGACCCAAGGTGAACACAATCGAGTGAACCGAGCCGAACACCAATCCCAACGTGGCAAACCGGTAATGACGCAAGCCAACCAACCCAACCACGCACGCTTGCGATTGGGGCTTGACTTTGGGTGCGAGGTGCTACCTTTTTCGGATCGGGCGGGTGCGAAGCATCCGACCTTTTCCGCCCGACCAGCGCCTCGCAAGGGCCCCGAAGTCAAGCCCCAACGCAATCGTCGCGAAGCGGCGATGACGCAACCAAAGCCCGTCCGGCCACCCACGCAACCACGCTGGAACGCAACCAATCCGCAAAGCGCGACCAACCCCGCCGGAACCGCCGCCAGCCCACGCAACCGACCCGCACCCCGGTGGCGAACATCGGCAACATGGCCGAGACCTCGTCGAGCGTGGCCCGTTGCGCTTCGGTCAGCGTCACGTCCAACGCACCCAGGTTCATCTCGAACTGGTCGAACCTTCGGACACCGATCACGATCGAACTGACGCCCGGCCGTCCGGCTCAGCCAGGACAACGCCACCTGGGACGCGGGTACCCCTAGCTCCGCGGCCACCGCGTTGAGCGCGTCGATCAGTCACGGCGATGAACCCGACGCGCTCCGCCGGCAGAACGCATCCATCGTCCAGAAGTGACCAAGCCCTTGACGAACGGTGCCGCGAAGATCGGCACCACGGACGTGAGCTGCCGCAGCAGCGACTCAGGACACCAGCGACGTGCGCGACAGCAGGTCGATGGCCGCGTAGACGTGCCGCAACGTCGGCGCCGGCACGCGGGTCAGCGAGGCGATCTCCACCACCGCGCCGATGATCGCGTCGATCTCCAGCCGTTTGCCGGCTTCCAGGTCCTGCAGCATCGACGTCTTGTGGTGCCCGACCCTGCGGGCGCCGTCGATGCGCTTGTCGATCGAGATCTGCGGGTCGCAGCCGGCCGCACGGGCGATGGTCAGCGTTTCGGCCATCATCTGCGCGACGAGCGAGCGGCTGTCCGTGTGCTCGCAGATCTCCACCATCGTCGCGCGGGTCAGTGCGCTCAACGGGTTGAACGCCACGTTGCCCATCAGCTTGATCCAGATGTCCTCGCGGACGTCCTTCTCCACCGGGCACTTCAGCCCGCCCGCGATCATCGCCTCGCTCAGCGCCACGCACCGCGGCGAGATCGACCGGTCCGGCTCCCCGATGGAGAACCGCGTGCCTTCCAGGTGCCGGATCACGCCCGGCGACTCGATCTCGGTCGAGCAGTAGACGACACACCCGATCGCCCGTTCCATCGGCAGCACGGCCGTGACCGAGCCGCCGGGGTCGACGGCCTCGATCCGCTGGCCCTCCAGGGGATGGCCGGTGAGACCGTGGAAGTACCACCACGGAATCCCGTTCTGCGCGGCGATCACGGCGGTGGAAGGACCCAGCAGAGGCGCCAGCAGATCACCCGACGACGCGTACGAGTACGCCTTCAGGCCGAGGAAGACGTAGTCGACCTCACCCACTTCGGCGGGATCGTCCGTCGCATGTGGATGCGCGGTGAAGTCACCACGAGGACTCAGCACCCGCACGCCGTGCGCCCGCATCGCGGCGAGATGGGCTCCACGTGCGATCAGGTGGACCTCCACGCCCGCACGATGCAACGCCGCACCGACGTAGGCACCGATCGCCCCAGCTCCGAGAACAGCGATCTTCATGTCACGCCCCGCTCGTTTCAGGATTGCATACAGTATACGGACAACATGACCAAAGCTCCAGAAGTGCTTTTTGCATACCAAAAGCTGTATTCTGTCTGACATGACCTCTTTGCCCAGTGGCCGCCGAGCCGGCAAGGGCTCCCTCAGCGCCGCGGCGAGCCGCCGGGTCGAACGGCCCGCACCGCTGCGCCAGGCCGTCTACGACGCCCTGCTCGAGCTCATCGTCAACCGCACCCTCGCCCCCGGCCAGCACCTGGTCGAGGCCGAACTCGCCGAGTACCTCGGCGTGAGCCGCCAGCCGGTGCGCGAGGCCCTGCAGCGGCTCCAGACCGACGGGTGGGTCGACCTGCGCCCAGCCCAGGGCGCCTTCGTGCACACGCCGACCGAGGAGGAGGCCGACCAGCTGCTCGCGGTGCGCAGCGTGCTGGAGACCTACTCGGCCAAGCTCGCCGCCGAGCACGCCACCGCGCAGGACGTGAAGCAGCTCAAGAAGCTGCAGAAGGCCGGCGAGGACGCGTTGGCCGCCGCCGACGTGGAACGCCTGGTCCAGGCGAACGCCAACCTGCACGCGGCCGTTGCGGCGATCGGCCGCAACAAGGTCCTGTCCGAGATGATCGGGCTGGTCGACCGGCGGGTGCGCTGGTACTACACCCCGATCGCCCGCCCGCGCAGCCGAGACTCGTGGAACGAACACGCTGAGCTGATCGCGGCCATCTCCGACGGTGACGCAGAGCGAGCAGGCGAGGTCATGCACCGGCACGCGGAGCAGACGCGGCAGACCTACCACGACCGGAAGACGCCGGAGAACGCCACCGAGGGTAGCTAGCCCATTACGCTCAGATCACCCGAAATCGGTCATTTGGTGCCGCACGGGTGATCCGCGACACGATGGTCGTGGATTGCATACAAAACGCAGTATGCTGAATTTCGGCAGGGATGAGGTCAACGAGGACCCGCAGTGGGTACCCAGTGGAACGAACCCCAGCCGCAACCCTGCTACTCCCGTGCGACAGTGCTTGTCAGGCTTCTGCGCGCCCTGGGAGCGACCATCGACAGGAGGAAACCCATGTCCCGCTTGAAGAACTTCGCGCGCTCTCTGACCCAGCCGCGCGCCGGATTCTCCGCCGACGGCCGCCCGCTCGGCCTCGGCCTGGCCACCGCGCTGAACGAGCAGCACAAGGACGCCGAGGCCGTCGCGGCCGTGGCCAAGACGCTGCGCCCAGGTTTTGAGGGCAAGGACGCCGAGGGCCACACCATTCACGGCTGAGTGTCCTTCACCGGAGCGTCATCGCTGCGCTGCACGATCTCCGCACCCTCCACAGCGGACTGGGCGGCCCGCTTGGAGGTGTGCAGGCTCCACACCGTGGTGATGGCGAGCGTCACCACGATCACCCCGAGCGACACCGTGATCGGGATCTCCGGAGCCCATGTGACACCGTGGTGGTGCAGCGCCTCGAAGATGAGCTTGAGCCCGATGAACGCGAGCACCACCGCGAGGCCCTTGCTCAGGTGCACCAGGCGATCGAGCAGGCCGCCCACCAGGAAGAACAGCTGGCGCAGGCCCATCAGCGCGAACGCGTTGGCGGTCAGCACCAGGTAGGGCTCCTTGGTGAGCCCGAAGATGGCCGGGATCGAGTCCACCGCGAACAGCAGGTCCGTGGTGCCGACCGCGACCATGACGATCAGCATCGGCGTCACCACCCGGCGACCGTCGATGCGCGTCGTCAACGCCGCACCGTGGTAGGTCGTGGTCGCCGGCACGACCTTCTTCACCGCGCGCAACGCGGCGTTCTCGGAGAACTCGGCCTCTTCGGTTTCCTCCTGGCGCAACAACTTCCACGCCGTCCAGATGAGGAAGGCGCCGAAGAGGTAGAACAGCCAGTCGAACCGCGCGATCGCCTGGGCACCCAGTGCGATGAACACGGCTCGCAGCAACAACGCCAGGATGATGCCGACGATGAGCACCTTTTGCCGGTACTCCCGCGGCACCGCGAACCTGGCCATGATGAGCACGAACACGAACAGGTTGTCGACGCTCAGCGAGTACTCGGTGATCCAGCCGGCGAAGAACTCACCGCCGTGACCGGGCCCGGCCAGCACCGTGACGCCGAGTCCGAAGAGGACGGCCAGGCCGACGTAGAACAGCACCCAGTACAACGACTCGCGGAACGACGGCTCGTGCGGTTTCCGGGCGACCAAGTAGAAGTCGAACGCGATCACGAGCGCGATACCGCCCATGGTCGCGATCCACACCCAGACAGGAAGATCCAGCATTCTCGCTCCTCCGGCGGAAGGTCAGCGGGACGTGGTGGCAGCAGAGGTGCGCATGCGCAGCGCGATGCGCTCGTGCAGCCACAGGAAGCCGATCGCCCAGCCCATGCTCACGAGTCCTTGGTAGGCGAGGAAACCGGCCAGGTCCGAGGGCAGCCGGACCTGGCCGGTGAGCACCAGGCTCACGGCGATCTCGTGGATCAGCCTGGCCAGTGGGAACCCGACGAGCCAGAACAGCGCGACAGGGGCGAACCGCCCGCGTGGCAGCAGGCCCGACGCCACGAGCAGACCGAGAGTGCCGCCGAGCAGGCCCAGCGGCACACCGAGCGCGAGCATCGTGACCAACGCCCACGAGAGGGGCTGGCCGACCAAGGCCGCCAGCCCGCCCGCAACCACACCGGCGGCGAGCCCCACGGCCGCACCGGGCAGTGTTTCTTTCCACTGGGCTTCTCGGATGTCCATCAGTCCACCACGACGCCGAAGCGGATCAGGCTGTAGAACAGCATGCCGAGGTAGAACACGGCACCCAGCCCCACGACGATGTTCGTGATCAGCTTGGGCCGGATGGGTTTGGGCAGCATCCGGTTGTTCACGAGCAGCAACACCACGCAGTAGGCACCCATCGCGAACGTGGACAGGAACGCCAGGACGTCGAGGATGGCGCCCGGTCCCTTGGCCGGTCCCCACAGCAGGATGACGATGCCGAAGGTGATGACACCCCACAGGAATCCCGCGTAGAGGCGCGACATCCCGAACCGCTTCGCGCCGCGCACGAAGTGGTAGGTCATGTCGGCCTGGCCGCGGGAGAACGAGTCGAACAGACCCAGGGTGGCGTTCAGTCCGATCAACGCGATGAACCCGAGGAACACCGCGCCCAGCACGGGACCGCCCGCTGACGCGAAGGCGTCCGACATGCCGTTGAGCGCCGCTTCCCGTTCGCCGGACTCGATCAGCGCCTTGACGTTCGGGCTCTCCCGGTTCGCCGCCTGGGCGAGCACCGTGAACGAGATCGTGACCAGCATCGTGATGCCCCAGAAGAGCAGCAGCGCGTCGAACGTGACCCAGCGCCGCCAGCCCTTCCACTTCGCCATCTCGGTGGGGTCCGAGGTGTCGAACATGAAGCCCCGGCTGGGCATCTCCTCTTCCTTGCCCGCGTGCCGCAGACCGCGCACCTTGGGGATGTGCGAGCCCATGCCGGCACCGCTGTCCCGCAGGTGCAGCGTGTACCACATCTGCTGCATGCCGGACGGGCCCGCGAACGCGATCGAGCCGACGATGACCGGGAACCACGTGGCCGACAGGGCGTCGGCGGGCAGGTAGCCGAACTGGAACATGCCGGTCACCGTGGTGACCAGGTCCTGCCACGTGCCGACCATCGCCGCCACGACCGCGGTGCTGACGACGAGCAGTCCGATGAGGATGGACAGCAGGTTCTCCAGCAGGTTGTAGATGACCTTGGCCAGGCTGAACAGGATGCCGACCAGGACCAGGCCGACGCAGGCCGACACCGTCCACGGTATGCCGGTGATCCGCTCGAGCGCCGCCGCGCCCGCGGAGAGGTGGCCGGGCCAGATGTAGACGGCCATCGCCACGATGAAGAAGAACCACATGATCGGCTTGAACACGCGTGCCGCGCCGAAGAAGATGCTCTCGCCCGTCGCCATGGCGTAGCGGGCCATCTCCAGCATGACGACGGCCTGCAGGGTCACGCCGATCAGGAAGAGCCACCGGATGTCCGGCCCGAAGAGCAGCACGAGCCGGGGCCACATGTAGGCCTCGCCCATGCCCACGCCGAGTGCCACCAGGAAGACGGTGGGGCCCAGCAGGTGGATCGACGGTGGCGCGTCGGGCAGTTTCCTGATGGGCATCGCTTCCAGCCTGCCCGCGGGCCAGACACGCTCCTTCTCAGGTGGTGCTGACACTTCTGTGCGGGCGACCAGATTTGGATCATCCACGGTTAACAACCTCCAGAGGACCGGCTGTCTTCGTTGACCTCCCTGGCGGGTTCGCGACCGTGGGCGTGTCACGGTCGCGGACGGGCCATCTCTCCCTTACAAGATCTCGCTGCTAACCGAGCAGCCCGGCGGCCCTTGCCCACCGATACTTGGCGCCCAATACAGCGACAGGTTTCTCCGTTGTGTACGGATACGCAACTACCCCGTTCCGGTACAGGTACTCGCTGGCCTCCTCCACCTGGACGTCGCCGGCGAGCGATGCGACAACAGGTTTGTGGATGCCGTTCGCCCGGTACTCCTCCACCACGTCGACCACGAGCTTCGCGAACACCATCGGTGGCGTGACGATGGTGTGCCAGTAGCCCAGGATCAACGAGTGGATGCGCTCGTCGGCAAGGCCGAGCGCGATCGTGTTCCGGTACGTCGAAGGCGGTTCCCCGCCGGTGATGTCGACCGGGTTGCCGGCCGCGCCGAACGGCGGGATGAACTTCCGGAACGCCGCGTCCAGATCGTCCGGAATGGTCATGAGCGACAACCCGTTGTCCACACAGGCGTCCGAGAGCAGCACGCCCGAGCCGCCCGCGCCCGTGATGATGACGACGTTCTCGCCCTTGGGCGTGGCCAGCAGCGGGATGCCGCGCGCGTACTCCAGCAGGTCGTTCAGGCCGGGTGCGCGGATCACGCCGCTCTGCTTGAGGATGTCGTCGTAGACCCGGTCGTTGCCGGCCAGTGCGCCGGTGTGCGAACTGGCCGCCTTGGCGCCCTGGTCGGTTCGTCCGGCTTTCAGCACCACGACCGGTTTGCGAGTCGACACCCGCTTCGCCGTCTCCGCGAAGGAACGACCGTCCTTGAGGTCTTCCAGGTGCATCGCGACGAGCTGGGTGTTCGGGTCCTGCTCGAAGAACGTCAGCAGGTCGTCCTCGTCGATGTCGGCCTTGTTGCCCACGCCCACGATCGCGCTGACGCCCATGCCCGCGGAACGGCTGAATCCGAGGATCGCCATACCGATTCCGCCACTCTGCGACGACAGCGCGACGCCGCCCTTGACGTCGTACGGCGTGCAGAACGTCGCCGAGAGGTTCTCCGGCGTGTAGTAGTAGCCGTAGATGTTCGGGCCGAGGATGCGCACGCCGTGCTTGCGCGCGATCGCGACGATCTCCTCCTGCAGCTCGACGTTGCCCGTCTCGCCGAACCCGGAGGGGATCATGATCGCGCCGGCGACGCCCTTCTTGCCGACCTCTTCCAACGCCGCCGGGACGAACTTGGCCGGGATGGCGAACACCGCGACGTCGACGTCTCCTGGCACGTCGCCGATGCCGGCGAAGGCTTTCCTCTCCAAGATCTCGTCCGCCTTGGGGTTGATCGGGTAGATCTCGCCCTGGAACCCGCCGTTGACGAGGTTCTTCATCACCGAGTTGCCGATCTTGCCCTCTTCGTTCGAGGCACCGATCACGGCGACGGCGGCCGGCTTCATGATCCGGTTCATCGCGGTCAGGATCTCGTCCTGCGTGAACCGGTGCGGTTCCTTGGCCGCGTTCTCGTCCACCAGGATCCGCACGTCGACAGCGGTGGCACCGGAAGGAGTCGCCAGCACGGGGTTGAGGTCGACCTCGGCCAGCTGCGGGAAGTCCGTGACCAGATCCGACACCCGGTGGATCAGGTCGGCGAGCTTCGCAGCGTCAACTCCTTGCGCGCCACGGACTCCGCGCAGGATCTCGGCGGCCGCGATGCCGTTGACCATCGACAGCGCCTCGGACTCGCTCGTCGGTGCCAGGCGGAACGTGACGTCCTTGAGCACCTCGACCAGGATGCCGCCGAGGCCGAACGCGACGATCTTGCCGAACGTCTCGTCCGTCACCGCGCCCACGATGACCTCGTGGACCTCGTTCCCGGTCGGCAGCTGCTGCTGGACCTGGACCCCGGTGATCTCGGCGTCCGCCTTGTAGTTGCGGGCGTTGTTGATGATCGTGCGATAGCCCTCGGCGACCTCACCCGAGTTCTTCAACCCGACGAGGACACCGCCGGCCTCGGTCTTGTGCAGGATGTCCGGTGAAACGATCTTGAGCACGACCGGGTAGCCGATCTCCTCGGCGAACGCTACGGCGCCCTCCGACGACTTCGCCAGCGCCTCGGCCGGGGTCGCGATCCCGTAGGCGTCGCAGACCCGCTTGCCCTCCGGTGCGGTGAGCGACGACCGTCCCTCCGCCCGCACCTTCGCGAGTGCGTTCTCGACCGCGGCGCGGTCGTAGCCGTTGTCCGGCATGAGATTTCGTCTCCCTAGCGAATCAGATGACGCCGGCGGTGCGGAGCTCGGCGAGTCGTTCGGTGCTGTAGCCCAGTGCGCCGAGCACTTCGTCGTTGTGCTCACCGAGCAACGGCGGACGCTGCACCTCGGTGACCGAGTCGGAGAGCTTGAGCGGGTTGCCGACCGTCTTGAACGTGCCGCGCTCGGGGTGGTCGACCTCGACGACGGTGCCCAGCTGCGCCAGGGTCTCGTCCTCGATGATCTCCTTTGTGGACAGGATGGGACCGCACGGGATGTTGTGGGCGTTGAGCTTGTCCATCACCTCCCACTTGGTGTGCTTCTCCGTCCACTCCTCGATCAGCGCGAACGCCTTGTCCAGCTTGGACAACCGGACCTCCGGCGTGGCCCAGGCCGGGTCCTCGGCGAGCTCCGGCTTGCCGATCAGCTCGGTCAGCGGCTTCCAGCCGGGCGGTTGGATGATCACGTAGATGTAGTCGTTGGGGCCGCCGGGGGCACAGCGCACCGCCCAGCCGGGCTGGCCACCACCGGATGCGTTGCCGGAGCGGGGAACCTCGTCCCCGAACTGCTCGTTCGGGTACTCCCCCAGCGGCCCGTGGGTGAGTCGCTGCTGATCGCGCAGCTTCACCCGGCACAGGTTGAGCACGGCGTCCTGCATCGCGACCTGGACGCGCTGCCCGCGCCCGGTGTTCGTCCGCTGGTACAGCGCGGCCAGGATCGCGGCCACCAGGTGGATTCCGGTACCGGAGTCGCCGATCTGCGCGCCGGTGGCGAGCGGCGGTCCGTCCTCGAACCCGGTGGTGCTCATCGAGCCGCCCATGGCCTGCGCGATCACCTCGTAGGCCTTGAAGTCGGCGTAGCGGCCGGGCCCGAAGCCCTTGATGGACGCGTAGATCAGCCCGGGGTTGAGCTCGTGGAGCTTCTCCCACGGGTAGCCGAACCGTTCGACGACACCAGGGCCGAAGTTCTCGACGAGGACGTCGACGTCACCGACGAGCTTCTCGAAGACCTCTTTGCCTTCCGGGGCCTTCATGTTGAGCGTGATGCTCCGCTTGTTGCAGTTGAGCATCGTGAAGTAGAGACTGTCCACTTCGGGCAGATCACGCAGCTGGCCGCGGGTGATGTCACCACGTCCCGGCGTCTCCAGCTTGATGACGTCCGCACCCAGCCAGGCGAGCAGCTGGGTCGACGACGGTCCGGACTGCACGTGCGTCATGTCGAGGACTTTGACGCCCTCCAGGGCCTTGGTCTGAGTTTTACCCATTTTGGTCAAGCTCACCTACTTGTACATCGTCTGGTTCATGGTTCCGGGCGCGTACACGTCGGGGTCGATCCACACGTTGATCAGCGAGGGCTTGCCGGACTCGCGGGCGCGTTGCAGCGCCGGGCCGATGTCCTTGGGGTCGCGCACTTCCTCGCCGTAGCCGCCGAGCATCTTGGCGAACTGGTCGTACTTCACGTCGCCGAGCGTGTTGCCGACGCGCTCGCGCTCGAGGCCGTACTTGGCGGCCTGGCCGTAGCGGATCTGGTTCATGGACGAGTTGTTGCCGACGATGCCGACGAACGGCAGGTTGTAGCGGACGAGCGTCTCGAAGTCCCAGCCGGTGAGGCTGAACGCGCCGTCACCGAACAGCGCCACGACCTCCTTGTCCGGCCGCGCGAGCTTCGCGGCGAGCACGAACGGAATGCCGACGCCGAGTGTCCCGAGTGGACCGGGGTCCATCCAGTGGCCGGGCGACTTGGGCTGCACGACCTGGCCGGAGAACGTGACGACGTCGCCGCCGTCGCCGATGTAGATGGAGTCCTCGGTGAGGAAGTCGTTGATCTCGCTCACCAGGCGGTACGGGTGGATCGGCATGTCGTCGGAGCGCAGGTGCTCCAGGCGCTTCTGCCGGGCCTTCTCCTCGACCGCCTGCAGCTCCTCCAGCCACACCTTGCGGCCCATCGCGCCGTTGTCCTCACGGCCGGACGCGGCCTGCGCGACGCTGGAGAGCACCAGGTCCGCGTCGCCGACGATGCCGAGGTCGACGTCGCGGTTCTTGCCGACCGTGCGGTAGTCGAGGTCGATCTGCACGACCGTCGCGTTCGCGGAAAGCCTGCGACCGTAACCCATCCGGAAGTCGAACGGGGTGCCGACGATGACGATCACGTCGGCGTTGTCGAAGGCGTACCGGCGCGACAGCTGGAAGTGGTGCGGGTCGCCGGGCGGCAGGGTGCCGCGCCCCGCGCCGTTCATGTAGGCCGGGATGTTCAACGTCCGCACGAGCTCGATGGCCGAGTCCGTGGCGCGCGTCGTCCACACCTGGCTGCCCAGCAGGATCGCGGGCTTCTTGGCGTGCACCAACAGGTCTGCGAGCTTCTCGATGTCCCTCGGGTCACCGGCGCTGCGCGTGGAGGCGCGGTAGTGGCCGGCCTGCGGGATGCGGGCCGTGCTGAGGGGCACCTTGGCGTCCAGGACGTCGCGCGGGATCTCCAGGAACGACGGACCGGGCGCGCCGGCGTTGGCCTCGCGGAACGCCATCGACACCATGTCCGCGATGCGGGCGGTGTGCGGGACGTTCGCGGCGAACTTGGTGATCGGCGTCATCATGTCGACGTGCGGGAGGTCCTGCAGCGAGCCCATCTTGTGCTGGCTCAACGCACCCTGGCCGCCGATGAGCAGCATCGGGCTCTCCGCGCGGAAGGCGTTGGCGACGCCTGTGACGGCGTCGGTGGTGCCCGGCCCCGCGGTCACCACGGCGCAACCGGGCTTGCCGGTGATGCGTGCGTAGCCGTCTGCGGCGTGCGCGGCTACTTGTTCGTGTCGTACGTCGACGACGGCGATGCCCTCGTCCACGCAGCCGTCGTAGATGTCGATGATGTGTCCACCGCACAGCGTGAAGATGGTGTCGACGCCCTCAGCCTTGAGCGCTTTGGCGACCAAATGGCCCCCAGAGATCGACTCCGGCTCCGCGGAACTCGTCATCGGCGATCAGCCCCTTAGCGCTCGACTGTAGATTGCATACCGTATGAGGTAGGCATATCGTTACTCCGCTACCAACCGGATGTCCATAGATGGCCGCAAGTTTTCGGCGAGAGGACGCAGACGGTGGATCTTTTCGAACATGAGGCGCGGGACCTCTTCGAGCGGTACGGAGTGCCCGTCCCTCGCGGTTTCGTGGCCGGCACTCCTGAATCCGCGCGCGAGGCCGCCGCGAAACTGGGCGGCACGGTCGTCGTGAAGGCTCAGGTGAAGACCGGCGGACGCGGCAAGGCGGGCGGCATCAAGCTCGCTTCGTCGCCCGACGAAGCTTTCGCCGCGGCCGAGGCCGTCCTGGGGATGGACATCAAGGGCCACACCGTGCACAAGGTGCTGGTGACCGAGGCGAGCGAGATCGCGGAGGAGTACTACCTCTCGTTTCTGCTTGATCGTGCCAACAGGACGTTCATCGCCATGGCGTCGGCCACCGGTGGCATGGAAATCGAAGAGATGGCGCACTCGATCACTCGAATGCCAGCTTCGGCCTTCGGCGCAGCAGCGGTGTTCTCACCGTCGATCGCCGCCGAAGTGAACGCCGTCGCTTCCGCTTTGTGGAAGGTGTTCGTTTCCGAGGACGCCACGCTCGTCGAAGTGAACCCGTTGGCGCTCACCAAATCCGGCAAGATCGTCGCGTTGGACGGCAAGGTGACGCTGGACGACAACGCGTCTTTCCGGCATTCCCGCACCGATTCAGGCGCGGAGGGTGACCCGCTGGAGGTGCGGGCCGCCGAGAAGGGCCTCAACTACGTCAAGCTCGACGGCACGGTCGGCGTCATCGGCAACGGCGCGGGCCTCGTCATGTCCACATTGGACGTCGTGGCGCTGGCCGGTGCCGCGCCCGCGAACTTCCTCGACATCGGCGGCGGCGCCTCGGCCCAAGTGATGGCCGACGGACTCGACGTCATCCTCTCCGACCCGTCGGTGCGCAGCGTGTTCGTGAACGTGTTCGGCGGCATCACCGCGTGCGACGCGGTGGCCAACGGAATCGTGCAAGCGCTCGGGCTGCTCGGCGACCGCGCCGACAAGCCGCTGGTCGTGCGGCTCGACGGCAACAACGCCGAAGCAGGGCACCGCATCCTCGACGAAGCACGACACCCGCTGATCACCGTGGCGCACACGATGGACGACGCGGCCGGCCGGGCCGCCGCGCTCGCCGGCGCCGGTAAGGAGTCCTGATGGCGATCTTCCTCGACGAACACAGCCGCGTGGTCGTGCAGGGCATGACCGGGTCGGAGGGCTCCAAGCACACCCGCCGCATGCTCGCGGCCGGCACCCAGGTCGTCGGCGGTGTGAACGCGCGCAAGGCCGGCACGTCAGCGGGGTTCGACGACGTCACGCTCCCCGTGTTCGGCACGGTCGCCGAGGCGATGGAGCAGACCGGCGCGAACGTGTCGGTGCTCTTCGTCCCGCCCGCGTTCACCGGCGATGCCGTCATCGAGGCCGTGGACGCCGGCATCGGCCTGGCCGTCGTGATCACCGAGGGCGTACCGGTCCACGACACAGCACGGTTCTGGGCGCACGCCCAAGGCAAGTCGACGCGGATCATCGGGCCGAACTGTCCCGGCATCATCAGTCCCGGCAAGTCGAACGCGGGCATCATCCCCGCCGACATCACCAAACCGGGCTCGATCGGGCTGGTGTCGAAGTCGGGAACCCTCACCTACCAGCTGATGCACGAGCTGAAGGACTTCGGGTTCACCACGTGCGTCGGCATCGGCGGCGACCCGATCGTCGGCACCACGCACATCGACGCGATCACGGCGTTCGAGGCCGATCCGGAGACCGAGCTGATCGTGATGATCGGCGAGATCGGTGGGGACGCTGAGGAACGGGCGGCGGAGTACGTGCGGGAGCACGTGTCCAAGCCCGTGGTCGGCTATGTCGCGGGCTTCACCGCGCCCGAGGGCAAGACGATGGGCCACGCGGGCGCCATCGTCTCGGGGTCCTCGGGCACGGCGGAGGCCAAGAAGCTGGCCATGGAGTCGGTCGGGATCAAGGTCGGCAAGACGCCGTCCGAGACCGCTGCCCTGGCCAGGGCGATCCTGACCAGCTGACCGGCACGGGAAAACGCGCCGGGGTGCGGCCTTTCCAGGCCACACCCCGGTCGGTCAGGTGGGTCAGCCGCGCACCGGCTTCGCGTAGTCGCCACCGATCTGGAAGCTGGTCACCGAGTCCGGGTTCACCGAGACCCATTCCGCGTCCAGACCGCCTTCCTTGACGTCGAGCGCGTCACCGCGCAGCACGGCGATCCGGTCGCCGTCCAGCTGGAACCTGTCCACGCCGCCGGCAAGGTGCACGATTCCGGCGTCCAGGTCGCCCTCCTTCGCCCACAGGTCGCCACCCTCCGCGTAGGCGATGCGGTCGGTGTCCAGGTGGAACGCCGTCACCGAGTCCGCGTTCACGGTGACCCAGCCCGGACCGAGGTCGCCTTCCTTCACCAGCAACGCTCCCCCGGTCGTCTGCACCGCAACGCGGTCGCCGGAGAGCTGGTACGCCACGACGTCGTCCTCCTGGTGGAACGACTCCTCGTCGAGCGGCCCCTCCTGCGCCCACAGGGCGGTGCCCTCGCGGTACGCGATGCGCGCGCCGTGCAGCTGGAAGTCGGTCACGCCCTGCGCGATGTCGATCCAGCCGGGACCGAGGTCGCCTTCCTTGACCTGCAACACGTCGTCCGTGTTCAGCACGCCGACCCGGTCGCCCTCGATCTGGAAGGACTTCACGGCCGCGTCCTGGTGCACCATCTCGCCGTTGACATCCCCCTCGATGACGTAGAGGTCCTGCCCCTCGGTGAACGCGATGCGGTCACCGTCGAGCTCGAAGTCGGTCACCGAGTCGGGGTTGACCGTGTGCCAGCCGGGGCCGAGGTCGCCCGCCTTGACGAGCAAGGCACCGTCGTTGGTCAGCACGCCGACCCGGTCACCCTCCATCTGGTACTTCTTGACGTTTCCCTCCTGGAACTCCGGGGCGGCCTCCAGTTCACCGTCCATCGCCCACAGGTCTCCACCCTCGGTGTAGGCGATCCGGTCCGCACCCGGTGCCGGCTGGGACGACGTGCCACCGTGGAACAGGCGGGCCGCGCCGTAGTAGCCGCGGTTGGCGACGGAGGAGACCTTCACGACCTGGTTGAAGGTCGGCGCTTCCACCATCCACCCCTGGCCCAGGTACATGGCCGTGTGCCCGAGGTCGTTCTGCGGGTTGGTGCCGAAGAAGAGCAGGTCCCCCGGCAGCAGCGGGTCGAGGCCCTCCGCGGCGTAGAACCGGTCCACCACCCGGGAGTTGGGCCACTGGGTGTACGTGGTGCCGTTGATGATGTCCTCGCCGGTCGCGAGGTAGTAGGCGTACCGGGTGAGCCCGGAGCAGTCGAGGCCGCCACCGGACGGGCCGGGCTGGGGCCCGTGACCGCCACCCCAGACGTACGGGGTGCCGAGCTGGTCGCACGCCGCCTCGACCGCGGCCACGGCCTCGGGAGCCGCGCCCTCGGCCAGCACACCGCACTCCGGCGCCGCCTGCGCCGCGGGAGCTGCGGCCAGGTTGAGGGCCGCGGTGCCGAGGCCCACGGTGGCCGCGACAACAAGCCGGGCGAACTTCGATCTCACGTTCTTGGTGTCCATTGTGCTCAGTCCTCGGTGTGGGTCAGTTGCAGATGACGGCGCCGGGCAGCTCGCCGCCGTTGAAGTAGCGGAGCGCGGCTGCGAAGTCGTTGCAGCGCTGGGCATCCCGGTGAGGGGTGGGCTGGTAGCCGATGCCGCGGTTGACCTTGCCCATGTTCAGCTCGTCGGCCCAGGTGTTCATGGCCGGACGGGCGACGGTCCAGTACCAGCGGGCGATCGGGGCGCTGTACTCCAGCCACGCGGCCGCGTCCGGGTTCGCGATGAGGTCGTAGCCGACGAACTGGCCCGCCGGGCGGTAGTTGAAGTCGTTGGTCAGCTGGATGTAGCCGCGCCCCTTGTAGCGCTCGGGGTTCAGCATCTCGTGGCGGTCGTAGCGGAAGCCGCTCTCGTTGCGCAGCGTCGCGAGGAACGCGGCCTTGCGCGCCGGGGTGGTGATGCCGCCGTCGGCCATGGCCTGGTTGAGGCTCGGCAGGCCCTCCCTGATCGTGGCCTCCTCCGGCAGGAAGCCGTAGATGGCCGTGAGGTCCTCGAACGTCACGTCCTCACCGGCCGCGAACGGCGCGGCTTGGAGCTGCACACCCGTGGCGCTGTCCTCGTCGAGAGTCATCCAGCCGGGGCCCAGGTCGCCTTCCTTGACCAGGAGCTGACCGTCCTTGACGACGGCGACGCGGTCGGCGTTCAGGTCGAACGCGGTGATGCCCTCCTCCTGCACGAACGACTCGGCGTCCAGTTCGCCTTCCTGCGCCCACAGCACGTCGCCCTCGACGTACGCGATGCGGTCACCGTCCAGCTTGAAGTCGGTGACGTTGTTCGCGCTCACGGTCAACCAGCCGGGCTCCAGGTCACCGCCCTTGACGAGCAGCTCACCGTTGTTCAGCAACGCGCCGACCCGGTCGGCCTCCAGCTGGAACTTCTTGACGTCCGAGTCCTGGTGCACCGACGGCGCGTCCAGCGGACCTTCCTGCGCCCACAGGTCGGTTCCCTCGGTGTAGGCGATCCGGTCGTCGTGCAGCTGGAAGCCGGTGACGTTGTTCTCGCTCACCGTCAGCCAGCCGGGACCGAGGTCGCCCTCCTTGACCAGCAGGTGGTCGTCGGTCGTGATGATGCCGACGCGGTCACCGTCGATCTGGAACTTCTTGACGTTGTCCGCCTGGTGCACGATCTCGCCGCCCAGGCCGTCCTCGACGACGTAGAGGTCCGGTCCCTCGGTGAACGCGATGCGGCCGTCGCGGATCTGGAAGTCCGTCACCGAGTCCGCGTTGACCGTGTGCCAGCCAGGCCCGAGGTCCCCCTCTTTGGCGAGCAACGACCCGTCGTCCTTCAGAATCGCGACCCGGTCGCCGTCGAGCTGGAACTTCTTGACGCCGTTGTCCTGGTACTCCCACTCGGCGTCCATGTCCCCCTCCTTGACGAAGAGGGCGTCACCTTCGAGCACCGCGATGCGGTCGCCTTGCGGACCGTCCGCCATCGCCTGCGGCAGCGGCACCGCGGCCAACAGGCCGGCACCGACGGTCGCCGCCAGCACCAGTCGCAGGGATCTGGACATCGTGAATCTCCGTTCAGCTCAACGAGTTCTTGTTGAACCGAGACTGCCGACCGCCGATGACGCTGCCTTGACGCCGTGACGACTCCCGGCGTCATCGGGAGAAGAAGTCCGCGCACAGCAAAAGGTCGTGAGTGGACAGTCCACTCACGACCTTTACGCACCGCGATCTTCAGGGTTTGACTCGGCTTGCCAGCTCCCCTTCGAGCCACCCCAGCACACCGGGCATCGCCGACTCGATCATGCGGAGCACCTCGGAGAAGTCCTCCGGGCCGCCGTAGAACGGGTCGGGGACGCAGAAGTCCTCGACCACCTCCGGGTCGAACGTGCGGAGCAACCGCACGGCCGCCGTGTCCGCGACCAGCCTGCGCAACGTCCTGGCGTGGCCGGAGTCCATGGCCAGCAACAGGTTCGCGTTCAGGTGGTCGGGACCCAGCGGCGTGGCGACGTGCCCGGTCGGGTAGCCGGCGGCGGTGAGCACCGCGGTCGCGCGCCGATCCGCGGGCTCACCCGCCTGCCACAACCCCGTGCCCGCACTGGTGATGCGCACCCGGTCCTGCAGACCGGCCTGCACGAGGTGTTTCCTGGCGACAAGCGCGGCCATCGGCGAGCGGCAGGTGTTGGTGCTGGAGACGAAGCTGACGTGCACGTGGATCACCTGCTAGTGGTGTGGCCCGGAACGTTGCCGGGGTAATTCGCGGTCAGACGGGTGCATCGTGGTGCCGCCCCGCGTCCTCGTACTGGTTGTACGGGGGCGGTGCCGCGAGGCGCCCTGCTGAGCGCCGATGATTACCCCGTCCACGTTCTGGGTCACGCCGCTAGCTGAGCAAGCCCTCGCACGCCGTCAGCACGATGCTCTCGGTGCTGTCCGGCGACGCGGGGTGGGTTCCAGGCGGCGAGGGGCGGAACGGTGACGGCCACCCGTACGCGAGCTGGCCGCTGCCGTACCCGGCGATCCAGTTGTCCCCCTGGTTCCATCCCGCCTCGTACCCGAGGTGGATGCCCTCACCGGCCCACAGCAGCTGGTCGGACGGCACGTAGCACTGAACCTCGTTGGCGTACCCCATGATCCACAGGTTCCCGGTGCCGATCTGCTCGGCGTACTCCTTGATCAGCACGTGGTAGATGCCGACCACCTCGTGCGCCAGGGCCAGAATGGTCAGCCCCGAGCCGAACTTCCAGCACTGGATGGGCATCGGCACGTTGGACTCCAGCGTGCCGTTGTCGATCTTTTCGATCATGATCCGGGCGTGCCGGAGCTCGGCGTAGCCGTCCCAGCCCGGCGTGTTCGGGCCGTGCGTGCGCTCGACGTACTTCTGGCGCAGGACGGCGACGTTGTCGGGGTCGTCGTTGTCGATCCAGAACGGCAGGGTCACCTCGATCAGCTCCGTCCTGATCGGACCGGTCACCGGGTCGAACTGACCGTTCTCGACGAGGTCGACCACGGCGTCGGCGAGTCTCGCACCGAGGACGGCGGGCTGGTCGACGTTGTTGTCGTGGTACGCCTCCTGGTCGCCCGCGGTGCCGAGGAAGAAGAACGCCATCGCACCGAGCCGCTGCTCGATGAACTCCGCGGCGGCACCGCAGTACTCGCTGTCGAAGACGTTGTCCCGCTTGCGGCACACGGGATGCGCGGCGGCACCGAACAGAATGCACAGCAGCGTGTCGTCGGACGCCGCCCGCACCGTGAGCACCGGCACGACGTCGATCACCTCCGGCAGCCCGCAGCGGTTGTTCCCGATGTCCGCCGTGGTCTCGGCATAGGCCAGCTTCGCGGGGATCGGGGCCTCCTCGACGGTCCGCTTGACCAGCTCGACCACCAGGCCGATGAACATCCACGTGCTGTTGTTGATCGCGTCGACGTCGGCCGGCGCGAGGCCCATGATGACGACCGGGTCGGGGTGGGTGTCGCCGATGAACGGCCCCGAGTGGGTGTGGCTGGAGACGATCATGAAGTCGCTGTCGCCCACCAGGCCGAGCTCGTCGACCACCCGGCGCCGGATCTCCAGGTGCACGTCCCGCGGGATGCTCACCACGTCGAGCCGCAGGATGACGTTCTTCGACCCGCCGTCGTGGATGGCGAGGCAGTGCGCGGTGAGCGGGCGGTGCGGGACGTGGTTGACGTTGGGGTCGGGGCTGGCACCGCGTGGATCCCAGCCGTAGCCGCCCATCCAGAGACTGCCCCAGCCCTTGCTGACCTGTGGCGTGATGTCCAGGTGGTTGTAGGCGACGGCGTACCCGTCCGCCGCGGCGAAGGCCGCCGGTGCGTCACCGAAGACCTTGCTGGTGAACACCGCGGTCGCGGCGAGCAGGCCGCCCCGCAGGATGTCGCGGCGAGTGACTTCAGGCATGGTGATACTCCCCAATGTGTCCTGAGTGGAACGTCAGACCGGGTCGCCGGCGAGCTCGGCGGCGATCCGGGAGGCCACCACGTGCGGGTCGCCGCTGGGCGTGGTGGTGTGCAGCTCCTGTTGCCGGCTCCACGCGTCACCGCGGGTGTGCCAGTCGGAGAAGTCCGGCTCGACGCCGGAGGAGATGGTGCTGGGCAACGCGTTCAGGAAACGCACCCAGCGAGGCTTGTAGTAGCCGCTGAGCAGGCCGTGCCAGTCGCGGTTGGCGTACTCGTGCAGGGACGGCGCGGCGTCGATGCTCCAGATGGTGAGCATCGAGCGGGCGTTCCACTCGAGGATCGCACGTTCGTCGGCGTCCGAGCCCCACGCCTTGGCCTGCTCCAGCCACGGGCCGAGCAGCCAGTGCCGGTCGGTGGCGAGGATCTCCTCGGTGAGGTCGAGCGCGCGCAGGAAGCGCTGCGAGTGGTGCAGCACCGCATCGCGGTCCTTGTCCTGGTAAGCCTCCAGGATGCGGGTGCGCAGCTGCCTGCCCCGGTTCGCCAGCACCTGGCGGGTGACGTCGACGAGGTCGTACCGGTACGTCGGCAGGCTGCGCACGGCCGGTGCGACCTTCAGCATTTCCGGCAACGCCGGCATGAAGGCGTCCATGTCGTAACGCGGCCGGTCAGGTCCGAAGTTGGACGCCGAGCTGTCCGGGTTCAGCGTCGGCAGCATCGCGAACGGAGTCTCATGTGGACCTTCGCCGGTCGAGTGCCCGCTCGCGGCGAAGGAGTACGCGGTGTGCAGCAGGATTCGCCACGCCTCGGCGGCGTGCGGGTCGTCCGTGCCGTAGCGGCGGCGGGCGTAGGCGAGCACCCACGGCTCCAGGTCGACCGGGTCGCGGCGCCACGTCATCTCGCCGAGCAGGTCGGCGACTACGGGGTTGTTGTACGTGCCCTCCTGCACCCACGCGGTGCCGGCCAGGCGCTGCCGTTCCGGGGACCTGCGCACGTCCGGCAGGGTGCGGCCGGGCTCGACGAGGTTGCCGAACACGCCGAGCCTGCCGCCGAAGTTCCCGATCGTGCCCCAGCACCACGGCACACCCCAGTAGGCGTCGGTGTCCTGCCACTTGCGGCTGTCGTCGGAGTCGAGGTCGAGCACGATCACGCGCTTCTCGTCGACCGCGTTGAGCACGTCCAGCTGGGGGTTGTCCTGCCAGCCCTGCATCAGCCAGATCGCCCCCGGCACGGCGCGGTCGAGCTCGTTCTGCACGGCGACGGCGGCCTCACCGAGGTTCGCCCCGTCCAGGTAGCCGGGCAGCTCCTCCGTGCCGACCTCGTGGAACAGGTCACCGGAGTAGTGCGTCGTGGTGCCGAAGTGCTCGGACTGCGCCCGGTAGAAGCGTTGCGCCACCTCGGGATAGAGCGCCTCGGTGGTGTCCAGCCAGTAGGGCCGGGGGTGGCCCGCGTAGTCGTGCTGCGCCGGGATGTGCGTGTCCGGGTGGAGGTCGGCGAACGCCTGGTCCGGCACCTGCCCGGTGAACATCGGAAAGACCGGCGTGATGCCGAGCTCGCGCATCCGGCCGACGATCTTGCGGCCCAGCGCGACGCGGCGTTCGAGCAGTCCGACGCTGACCGGGCCGCTGAACCCGGACGCGTCCTCGTCGTAGCCGGTGATCTCGCCGTACCACTGCCACGGCTGGTGCGCGGGCTGCGCGATCCATTGGCGCACAGCCAGTTCGTCCATGCCGAAGTCCTGGAACGTGTCGTACCAGACGATCTCCTGGCCGATCAGCGCGAGCGCCCGGTTGGTGCCGCTCGCCGCGAGGAGGTCGAGCTCGCGCTCCCACTCGCTCCAGGTCCACCACGGACTGGTGTAGCCGAAAACCGTGAAGTTGTAGGCGTAGCGCTCGGCCAGCTCGGTGGACTGGCGGATGACAGCGCTGGGCGCGGGCAGGGTCGGAGGGAGCGCGACCCTGTCCGCGTTCGTGGAGAGGTGACCGTTCGCGACGTGCTTCAACCACCAGTGGAACGCCGACAGCGTGGCCACGGGGCTGGTGCCCGCCAAGGTGATGGCGCCTGGCGCGCCGCCGATCTCGAACGCGTCCGTCTCCCCCGTCCTCGGGGTGAGCTGACGCAGCGTGAACTGGTCCGCGGACCGGCCGAGGAGACGGGCGATCGCGGCGCGCACCGCCGGGGTGTCCGCAGGCACCACGGCCGACGCCACCCCGCGCACGCCGGTCGCGAGGAACGCGGTGGCGGCGGTGCCGAGCACGAAGTTGCGTCGCGAGAAGGTGCGCATTCCGGTTCCTGTCGTCAACGAGATCCTGCTGGTGACGACTCTGATCGCACGCGATGACGTCCTATTGACGTGCCGTTGACGCCAGCACGTCAAGCACCCTCATCGCTCGCTTCTGCCCCAGCTCGTCACCCGCCTCGCGCGCCGACTCCAGCGCCTTGACAACGTGCTGACCAGCGGATTCCCGCTCCTCCAAGGCCAGCTCGACCTCGGCGAGCGCGACCAGCGCCTGCGTCTCCCGCAACCGGAAACCGGTGCTTTCCGCGAGTGCCAGCGCCTGCCGGGCGAACGCCAGCGCGTCATCGGCGGCGCCGAGCACGCGCAGATCGGCGCTCAGCCCGATCAGCGCGGTGATCTCGCCCTGCCGGTAGCCGGCGTTGCGGCTGAGGGTCAGCGCGGTGGTGTGCTTGGTCCGGGCGTCAGCCGGGTTGCCGCCGCGCAGCTCGATGGACGCGAGGGTGTTCAGCGCGTCCGCCTCGTAGCGCAGGTTCCTGGTCTCCTGGGCCAGCGCCAGTGCCTGGCGGCAGTGCTCGACGGCCTGGTCGAGGTCGCCGGCCTCGCGGTGGGTGGCGGCCAGGTTCTGCAGCACTTCGGCCTCGTCGTGCCGTGACTGCAGCCGCCGGTAGACGGCGAGCGCGGCACGGTGGTGGCCGAACGCCTCGTCGATGCGGCCTTTGCGCAGGCACACGCCGCCCAGGTTGTTGCGGGCGGTCGCCTCGGTGTGCGTGAGCCCCCACCTGGCGGTCAGCTCCAGCGCCTCGGCCAGATGGGTCTCCGCGAGGTCCAGCTCGGCGCTCTCCAGGTGCATCGCCCCCAGGTTGACCAGCGCGGCTGCCTCGATGTGGGGCTCGCCGAGCTCCCTGGCCACCTCCAGCGCCCGCGTGGAGTGGTCGACGGCCTGCTTCAGGTCGCCCAGCTCGAGGTGGACGATGCCGAGGTTGCTCAGCGCGACGCTCTCGCCGCGCCGTTCGCCGACGGCCTCGTGACCGTCGAGTGCCCTGGTCAGGTCCGCGATCGCGGCCGGGTAGTCGCCACGGCTCCAGTGCAGCGTGCCGCGGCTGTTGTGCAGCCAGGCGCGGACGATGTGCTCCCCCGCTCGTTCCGCCGCCAGCAGAGCGGTGGTGGTCACGGTCATCAGGTCCACGTCGAGGCGCCGGGAGTGCAGGTAACCGCGGACGGCGTCGGTCAGGTGCCAGGAGAACTCGGGCGCGACCGCGACCGCCTGCTCGATGGCGGCCACCAGGTTCGCCCGTTCCGCCTGGAACCAGGCCGCGGCCTCCTCGTCGTCGGACAGGTGCGGCACCGCCGGCGGAGTGCTCGGAGCCGGTCTCTCCAGCCTCGCCAGGGTCGGGTTGAGCAGCTTGGCCGAGACGTCCGCGGTGTGCAGGTAGTGCTCGTACAGCCGCCGCAACGCCTGCTCGCGGATCGGCGGCTCGTCCTCCTCCAGGGCGATCGTGACCGCGTACAGGCGCAGCAGGTCGTGGAACTGGTACCGGCGCGGCTCGTACTGCTGGACCAGGCTCGCCGCGGCGAGCTGCTCGACCAGCCGGGTCGCCTCGCCGAACGAGGTGTTCAGCAGCGCCGCGGCCGTCGGCACGGTGAAGTCCGCGCCCGGTGCCGGCCCGAGCAGCCGGAACAGCCGGCGCGCCTCGGGTTTGAGCGCCCGGTACGACGGCACGAACGCACCCCGCACGGCCGCCGTCTCGTCACCCTCCACCGCGAGCGCCGCGAGCCGGTCGTCCTGCCGCAGCTCGGCGACGTAGTCCGCGACATCCGCCCGCGGCCTGCCGGACAGGTTCGCCGCGGCGATGCGCAACGCCAGCGGCAGTCGCCCGCACAGCTCGGTCAGCTCCGCGCAGTCGTCCTCCTCGACCGCCGCGATCCTGGCGATCAACGCCCGCGCCTCGCGTTCGGACAGCACGTCCAGCGGGATCCGCCGGGCACCCTGCAACGCGGTCAGGCCGCGCAGCTCGCTGCGGCTCGTCACCAGCACCGCGCAGCCCGGTTCCGCCGGCAGCAGCCCGCGCACCTGGTCCGCGTCCGCGGCGTTGTCCAGCAGCATCAGCACCCGCTTGCCGGTGAGCAGGGTCTGGAAGACGACCTCCTGCTCGTCCTGCTCCAGCGGGATCTGCTCGGCGGGCAGGCCGAGCGCGCGCAGGAGGTAGCGCTGGGCCTGCGAGACGGTCATGGTCTGCTCGGTCGAGTAGCCGAGCAGGTTGACGTGCAGCACGCCGTCCGGGAACTCGGGCCGCAGCCGGTGCGCCAGGTGCACCGCGAGCGCGGACTTGCCGACCCCGGGCGGTCCGGAGAGGACGACGATCGGCGCGGCCGTGGTGTTCTTCGTGCTGAGCAGCCCGGCGGCCGCGGCGATCTGCTCGGCCCGCCCGACGAAGTCGCCGATGTCCGGGGGCACGGTCGTGCGCAGGGGCGCCCTGGCCGGTGCCTGTTGGGCAGGAATGGCCAGCGAGGGGTCGTCGCGCAGGATCGCCTCGTGCAGCCGCCGCAGTTGCTCACCTGGCCGGAGCCCGAGATCCTCGGCGAGCAGCACGTCGAGGTCGCGGTAGACCTGCAACGCGTCCGCCTGCCTGCTGCACCGGTACAACGCCAGCATGAGGTCGGCCCAGAACCGCTCCCGGAACGGGTGCTCGCTGGTCAGCGTGCGCAGCTCGCCGATCACCTCGCCGTGTGCCCCCAGCTCCAGGTCGGCCTGGATGCGCAGCTCCAGCGCCACGAGCCGCTGTTCCTCCAGCGCGGGCACGGCGTCGCGGTGCAACGCGTCCGACGGCACGTCCGCGAGCGCCGGCCCCCGCCACAACCCGAGTGCCCGGTGCAGCAACGCCGACCGCTCGCGCGCCTCGCCGGTGCGCCGCGCCTGCGCGACGAGCCCGGCGAACCGCACGTGGTCGACCAGGGCCGGGTCGGCGTTCAGCAGGTAGCCGCCGTGCCTGGTGACCACGGCCTGCGGATCGCCGAGCGCCTGCCGCAACCGCATCACGTACGCCTGGCAGGTGCTCCGGGCGCCGGTCGGCGGGTCGTCGTTCCACAGGCTGGTGACCAGCTGGTCCACCGACACGACCTCGCCTGCCTGCAGCACCAGCGTCGCCAGCACGATCCGGTGCTTCGCCGCCGACAGCGTCAGCGGGACGCCCTCGCGGCGCACTTCCAGCGGCCCCAGGGTGCCGAACGCCCACTCGTCCATCCCAAGTCCTTCCCCCAGGACTCAGGATATTGCTGAACACGGCGAGCTCGGTCAACCGCTCCCGCCGTGCTCCAGGCGACCAGGCGATCCCGACCGGGTGACGTACAGGGGCTGTCGTCCAAAGTGGACGACAGCCGGTAGCCGTTCGGTCTCGGTCAGCAGGCCGATGTCATCTCGCCGGCGAAGCTGCCGTCGGCAGCTTCGCCTGCCCGCCCTGCGCCTGTTCGCCGATGACCGACATGGCCTGCTTCACGATCTTGAGCACTGCCTGCGCGCCCTCGACGAGCTTGATCAGGTTCTCGCCACTGGCCAGCAGCTCGCCCAGCTTCGCCGCGATCTGCGTGCCGCACTCGACGGCGATCTGCACGCACTGCGGGATCGCCACGGCGATGCTCTGCCCGAACGTCGCCGGTGCCGCGGCGATCGCCTGGGTCATGATCGGCACGATCTTGCCGACCGCCTCGGTGATCAGCCGGGTGACCTCGGCGACGACCTGTGCCACCACCTGGCCCGCCTTGATCAGCGCCGACGCGTTGGTCAGCGCGGTCTCCGCGACGGACAGCACGCCGTCGACGAGTTCCTTGCCGGTCTTGGCGTAGTCCTCGGCGCTCTGGCCGGACCAGTCACTGGTCTCGCTGCTCGCCTTGCCCTGGTAGTCCTGGGCGAGCGCGGTCGCGGCCTGGCCGGCCTTCTCGAACTCGCCCGCGCCCTGCTGGACGCCGTCCGGGTTGCCCTTGAGCTGGTTCAGCGGCTCTTCCAGGAACGAGATCATCGGCGTGAGGAAGCCGACGCCCGCACTGTCCAAGGCCTGCAACGGTTTCCCGTTCGAGCCCAACTCTCCGATGTCGGCCTTGGGAGTGGCGGCGAGGTCCCGCGACAACCACTCGTCGCCTGCGATGGCGTTCGTGGTGGTGCGGAGCTCGTTGAGCAGCGCGTTGATCGTGCCCGCGTCGGTCGTCGTGGTCATCGGCCGGCTCCAACCACCGCGGCGGCGTTGTCGTCATCGGTGCGCTGGTACAGGTCAGCCGTCCGCCGCATGCCTTCGCCCACCTTGTCCATTGTGGACGCGACGTGCGCGAAGGCGTTGAGGGTCTCCCCCATCGCGCTGCTCAGGCCGCCCGTGAGGAACTGGGCGAACGAGCCGAGCGAGCCCTGGCCGAGCTGGTCGGGCAGTTGGGTGCCCGTGGCGGACAGCTGGTCGGCGTATCCGGAGAGCGTTGCGGCGTGCTTGCGCAGCTGCTCGTGGTCGGCGGTGAACGTCATCGCACGGCCTCCGGCATGTGCGAGGTGATCTGGTGCAACGCGTCGCTTTCGCCGAGGTAGTTCGCCATCACCTCGGCCATGCGCGCGCTCGCGAGCCGTTGTGCTTCCCGTGCGGTGCTGACGATCAGCACCGCGAGCGTGTCGACGTCGAGCTTGCGTGCCGCCGGCGTCAACGCGACATCGCCGAGCACACCGCCCGCGTTGACCGTCACGGTGACCTCACCGCGTGGCGAGGTCGCGCTCGCCCCGACCTCGGCGAGGCTCGCGCTGGCACTTCGAGCGCTGTACGCCACCCGCTCCAGGCGTTCCTGGTAGTCCGCCAGCCACTGCGCTGGATCCACTTCTCCCCCTCTTCTAGGCTCGCGCCGTTGCGGCGAGCTCACCAATCGCGCGAACCAGGTCGTTGTGCCGCATGGGGTTCACGCTGACCCAGCCGTCACTGCTCACGTCGACCCTGACCCGGCCGCCCGCACTGTCCAACCAGGACACTTCCCGCCGTTCGCCGCCCCTGATCACCCCGGCCTGGCCCTGTCCGGTGACCTCCAGGTCGTGCGCCACGCCGGGCGGCAGCGTCAGCGGCATGATCTGCGCGGCCTTCAGCTGAGGCACCAGCTGCACGAGCTCGTCGGCCAGCGCCTCGGCCTCGACGTGCGTCACCCGGACCGTGCTGTCGGACTGCGTGCACACCAGTGCGTCGTTGCCGTAGACCATTGCCACGGCGCCAGTTCCAGGCACGACGAGGTCCACCACGGCGGTGTGCTCGTGCAGTGCCGTGACGAGTTCTTGTGCCATGCCGACCGGTCCGTGCGCTTCGGCCAGTCCGCGCGCCTGCAGCCCGTGCCCCGCCTCGGCGAGGAGGTGCGCGCGTTCGCTCGCCCGCGTGCCGAACGACGGCACCCGCAACGGGAACGGCCAGCGCACCCCGGCGTGCGTGGCGAGCAGGTCCATCTCCACCAGGTCGAAGGCGATCACCGGACCGCCTTGCGCGCCTGCTCGGCGTCGGTCTGGGTGTAGGTGGCCTTGATGTCCGCGAGCATCTGCTGGAACGCTCGCACCTCGCGTTCGGCTTCTTTGACCTCGTCCGCCAGTCCCGACCCGGCTGCCTTGAGCCGTTTCGACAGGTCCTGGGCGGGCGGCGCGGTGCCGAGCAACGGCTGCCGCTCGGCCAACCTGCTCGCGGTGGTCACCAGGTCGCCGGTCAGCTCGGCGAGCCTGGTCAGGGTCTTGATCCGGTCCTGCAGCTGGTCCGGTGCGACCTCGTAGCCGGTCACTGCTCCTCCCCGATGACTGCGGGCGACACCCGGTCGTCCACCACGAACAGGCCGTGGTCGAGAGTGGGCATCTGGTTCTCGTGCTCCTGGTCTTCGTCCTTGCGCGCGCCGCCCGCTCCCGGCGCCATCCCCGCGCCTTGTGCCGCCGACCGCGGTTCAGCGATCGATGCGCCGGTCACGAGCGGGGCGAAGGCCGGCCCGGTCATGACGCCGGTGCGCATGCCAGGAGTCAGCTGCTGACTGACCGGGGTGGCGGCACCGATGACCGCGCCGCGAGCCGCTCCTGACCCACCAACCAGCCGCTGCCACGGCACGCCGCCTGAACTGGGCGTCTTCACCGGCGGGGCGGCCACGCGGGCTGGTGGTGGGGCCGCCTGCGGGATGGTGCCGCGGGCGTCGTCGATCAGGCGGCCGCTGCCGTTGAGCCTCGACTCGTAGGTCTGCATGGCTCGGACGGCGTCGGCTTTCTGCTGGTCAGCCGCAGCGGCGCCGAAGTAGAAGTAGAAACCCGGCTGGGTCGGAGCACTCGGCAGCGCCATGGGAGCCGGTGCGCTCGGCAACGCGAACGGCGCTGCCGGCATTTGCGGAGCCGTGGGCAAGCCCGCGAACGCCGGCATCGTCGTCCCGTCCGGCGCCGGCATCGCAGCCCGCGCCGCCGCCAGCGCGTCCGCCGCGTCCTGCGCCGCCTTCTGCCCCGCCGCCGAGAACTCGCTGATCTTCTCGACCCGCTCGGCCAGCTTCGCGAGCCGAGCCGCGGCCTCCTCCGCCGCCGCGCCGTGCCACCCCTCGAGCAACGCGGCCCGTTGTTCCCGCAACACCTCAGCGTGCGTGTCCAGCGCCGCGCGGTGGCGCGTCCACCCCTCGGCGACCGTGCTCACGTCCGCGACGTCTGCGTCCTGCCACAGCATCCGGTGCAGCTCTTCATGGCTGTACGCCTCCCAGTTGATCCCGTCCACGCCGAAAACGATCACGGCTGGGCCGAACGAGAGGCCAGGCCAGACGACCGGCCACTTATGGCCGGTCGGTCTGATCAGCGCAAACGCGCGAAGTATTCCTGCAACCGGGCGTGCCGGAATTGATAGACGGCCCCGGCCCGCCTGAGCACGCCACGGCGGTACGCGTCGTCCAGGAACGCCGACAGACGCCACGGCAGCCGTCCGGTCAACGGCAGCCACACCCGTGCGAACACGACCCACTGCCCCCACGCGGTCAGGCTCAGCACGTACGCCAGCCCGCCCCCGATGCCGCCGACGAGCCCGAGCGCCAACGCCGTCGTCGGACTCCACACGACCTCGAACCGCAACGCCGTCAGCCCGCCCGCGACGACCCCGGTGGCCGCCGCGACGAACACCGCGAACACCGGCACGAAGAACGCCACCAGCTCGATCACGTGCCGGCGGTTGGCCTCGAGCAGGTCGACCGGGCTGCCCGCCGACCGCACGTCGAGCGGTGCCTCCAGCGCCGCCACCAGCCCGAAGACCAGCGCGGCGCCGAACCCGAACACCAGCCCGAACACCCCGACGTCGACCAGCACGCCCGCCGTCATCTCAAACCCAGGCGTGACCACCCAGAACGCCGCCGCCCGCGCCACCCCGTACGCGGCACCGACCCCTCCGCCGAACGCGAGCCCGAGCAGTCCCCGCGACCACACCTTCGCGTCGATCCGCCCTCTCAGCCGGATCCGCGTGCGCACAGGTTCGAGCGGCGCACCCCTCACGACGTACGAGTTCGCGAGCCCAAAGAACAACCCGGTGACAAGGCCGATCATCACCGCGAACAACAACCCTCTGACCGTCAGCGCCCCCACGACGAACGCCTCGACCACGAAGTCCGCGAGCCCGACCGCGGTCCCGACGGCGAGCCCGGTCACCTTCGCCGAGGTGCCGAACCGCCACCACGCCACGTCGTGCGTGCCGAGCCTGGTCAGGTGCTCGGCGAGGTAGCCGAGCCACGGCTGCACGCGCTCGGCCTCGGCCCCGTACACCGCGGGCACGAAGCTGCCGAGCAGATGCCGTTCGATCGCATCGGCTTCGTGGAACCGCAACAGCTCGGCGGGGTCGTGGTCCGGTGTGTCGCTGTAGATCCTCCGGGCAAGCGCGACCATCAACGGCGTCGTGAGCACCTTCGCGAGCGCACCGCCGTTGCGGATCTCGTCGAGCACGGGCGTCCACACGTTCTTGCGCGTGGTGCGCGGTAAATAGTCCGCGAGGTCGTCGACCGTCAGGTCCTGCAGCACCACCGCAGCAGCAGACGTCAACACGTCCGTGCCCTCTACTGCGTCCCGGTACTCGTCCACTCGGCTCGTGAGCAGCAACGGCAGAGTGGTGGTGTTCAACGCGTTGAGCGCCGGCCGGTGCAGCCCGGCCGCGATCTCGTCGAACCCGTCCAGCACCGGCAACACCCGCTGCGCGTCCACCAACGCCGACGCCAACGTCCCGCCGCTGGGCCCCGGCGCCACGAGGAACGGGTGGTCTCTGATCAGCTGCTCGGCCATCCAGTCGCGCAGCCCGATCCGTTCCGGATGCCACGACCCGAGCCCGAAGATCACCGGCACCGGGCCCTGGTCCTTGACCAGGTCGAGCACGAACCGCGTGGTCAGCACCGTCTTGCCGGACCCCGCTCGCCCGAGCACGACGAGGCGGCGTGACCCGACCTTGCGGTAGACCTCGACGACCTGGTCGAGCCGGTTCGCGAGGTCGACCTCACCGCCGATGTTGCGCCAGCTGTCCTGCAGGTCCGCGGGCGCGCCCTCCCACCGCACCGGCAACGGCACGGGGTCGTGGATCTGCCGTTGCTCCTCCTCGCGCCGCCACCGGGCCTCGACGGCGACTTTCAACGTCTCCGCGGCCTCGGCCAGCGGGTCGAATCGAAGAGTTTCCACTTGGGCGGGCTCGTCGCGTCCGGCAGCGGCGAACAACTCAGCGCGTTCGGCCCCGGTCAGCTCCAGCGCGTCGGCCAACGACCGCACGGTGCCCATACGTGGATCGGTGCGCTCGCCCGTCTCCAGCCCGCGCACGGTCCTGATGCCCACAGCCGCGCGCTGGGCGAGCGCTTCCTGGCTCAGTCCCGCCCGCTGCCGCCACTGCCGCAACAGCACGCCGAACTGACCCACCACGCCCCCTTCGTTGATCCACACCTTAGCTGGCACCGACCGTGGCCTGAGGGGAAGATCGAAAGGGTGCTGACCCAGTGGCTCCACACCGTCCCACCGCTACTGGTCTACGTCGTCGTTGGCCTGGTCGTCGGCCTCGAAAGCATGGGAATCCCGTTGCCGGGCGAGATAGTCCTGGTCGCCGCAGCACTCATGGCCTCACACCACGACGGCGTCTCCCCGCTGATCGTCGGTGCCGCGGCCTCGGCGGGCGCGATCATCGGCGACAGCGTCGGGTACGCGCTGGGCAAGCGGTTCGGCCCGCGCATGTTCTCCTGGGCGGGCGACAAGTTCCCCAAGCACTTCAGCGCGGACCGGATCGGCCGCGCCCAGGCGCTGTTCACCCGCTACGGCGCCTGGGCGGTGTTCTTCGGCCGGTTCGTGGCGTTGCTGCGGATCCTGTCCGGACCGCTCGCCGCCACGATGGGCATGCACTACGGGAAGTTCCTGCTGGCCAACGCGGCTGGCGGCATCGCGTGGGCCGGTGGCACGACGGCGGCGGTCTACTTCGTCGGCGAGGCGGCCGAGCACTACCTCGCCGAGTTCTCCTGGATCGCGCTGCTCGTCGTGCTGCTCGCGGTGATCGGGTTCAGCGTCCGAGCCCGGCTCCGCCGTTCACCCCGATGACCTGCGCCGTGATGTGCCCGGCCTCCGGTGAGGTCAGGAACGCCACCGCGGCCGCGACGTCCGCCGGTGTGCCGGCGCGCCCGTTCGCCGGGTTGCCGACGAGCTTCTTGCGCCGCTCCTCTGACAGAGTGCCGCCGAAGAACTCGGTGTCCTCGATGACACCGGGCGAGACCACGTTGACGGTGATCCCGCGGCCGCCCAGCGCGAACGCCAGATCAGCCGTCCACGCCTCGACCGCCGCCTTCGCCGCGCCGTAGGCACCCGAGCCGCGCCGGCCCGCGATCGAACCGAGCGTCACCACCCGCGCGTTGTCCGCCAGTCGCGGCTCCAGTGCCGTCGTGACGAGGACCGCGCTGATCACGTTGGACTCGTAGTTCGCGAACCAGAGGTTCCGCACGTCCGCCAGGTTCTCCGGCGCGGGCAGTCGCCGCGTCATGTTGCCGCCCGCGTTGTTCACGAGCACGTCCACAGAGGACGGCAGATCGCTGAGCGCCGCCTCCACCGCGTCCGGATCGGCCGCGTCGAACACCACCGCCCGCGCGCCGATCTCCTCCGCCGCCGCCTTGAGGACGTCCTCCCGGCGCCCCGTGACCACCACGTCGAGGCCCTGCTCCACGAGCCTGGCCGCCACCGCCTTGCCGATGCCCGTGCCGCCGCCGGTCACCACTGCTGTTCGCGTCATGCGATCTTTGATAACAGCCGAATACCCGCAGGTCGATCGGCCTGTCAGCCGATACCGGTTCACGTCTGTGACTAGGCTGTTCACACCACCGCACTGGGGAGAAAAACCAATGGCAACACACGTACTAGAGACCAATCAGGCAGCCATCACGTACGACGTCGAGGGCGAGGGCCGCCCGTTGATGATGATCGGCCAGCCCATGGACGCGAGCGGCTTCACCGCCCTCAGAGCACAGTTCCCGGACCGCAAGGTGATCACCTACGACCCGCGCGGCCTCGGTCGCAGCACGCGTTCGGACGGCCGCACCGACAACACGCCGGAAACGCAGGCCGCGGACGTGCACGCGGTCATCCAGGCGGTCGGCGGGCCGGTCGACCTGTTCGCGTCCAGCGGCGGCGCGGTCACGGCGCTGGAGCTCGTCGCGAGCTACCCGGACGACGTGGTCACGCTCGTCGCGCACGAGCCGCCGATCATCGACGTGCTGCCCGACGCGGCGGCCGCCCGGCGCGCGCGCAACGGGTTCATGGACGCGTACCAGGCCAAGGGCTGGGGCGCGGGCATGGCCGCGTTCATGCAGATGAGCTCGTGGCAGGGCGAGTACACCGACGAGTACTTCGCCCTGCCCGCACCGGATCCCGCGCAGTTCGGCATGCCGGCCGAGGACGACGGCAAGCGCGACGACCCGTTGCTCGGCACCTCCTCGCTCGCCATCACCGACTACTACCCGCGGGTCGACGCCCTGCGCGCGGCCTCCACGCGGGTCGTGCTCGCCGTCGGTGAGGAGACGGGCAACGCGTTCACCGCGCGCACGGCGGTCCACACCGCGAAGCTGCTCGGCCAGGAAGCCGTCGTGTTCCCGAGCCACCACGGCGGGTTCATGGGCGGCGAGTTCGGGTGGGCGGGCAAGCCGGAGGAGTTCGGCGTCAAGCTGCGCGAAGTGCTCGGCTGAGGATCACGTCGGCGGCGCGCACAGCACCGCCACCCGCGTCGATGGCGGCACGCATCCGGTCGAGGTTGGACCGGATCGTGTCGCTGGACGCGACCCGTTCGACCGCCGCACGCAACTCGGTGTGGTCGTCGACCCGTTCGCCCAGCCCGAGCTCGGCCACGCGGTCGGCGTTGGCGGACTGCTCCGGCGTCTGCGGCACGATCACCAGCGGCACGCCCTGGTGCAGGGCCTCCATCGTGGAGTTCATCCCGCCGTGGCTGATGAACACGTTGGCGTGCTTCAACACCGCGGGCTGCGGGAACCACGTCCGCACGTCGAAGTTCGCCGGAGCCTCGACGTCACGCGCGTTCATCGCCACGTGCCAGGTGCCGTCAGCGAACTGGTCGATGCACGCCCGGTAGAAAGCGGCGTCGCTCAGCACCGAGCCGAGCGAGACGTACAGCAGCGGCAGGTCGGTCCGGCGCGGCGACCACTCCTGCGCGAGCCTGCTCCCGAGCACCGGGCCGACGAAGTGGAACGTCTCGTCGAAGGTCTCGCCGTACGGCTGGAACTCCCGTGGCAGGAACACCACGCTGCACTCCTCCGGTGCCTCGACCGTGCTCCACGGATCGAGCTCCACGCCGTGTTCCGCCGCGAACCGTGCGGTGTCGTCGGTGAGATACCGGTCCAGGTCGACGTCCATCACCTTGTGGTGCTCGTTGGACGCGGTGTGCGGCATGGTGCGCACGGCCGGGATGCCGTACTTGCGCGCTACCAGCCGCGCGGGCCAGTTCGTCGCGTCGTAGCAGATCAGGTCGGGCCGGACGGTCTGGCAGCGGTCGAGCAGCACGGGGTAGGTCGCGCTCATCGCCTTGAAGTAGTGCTGGAACCACTCGTCGATCGGGTTGGGGCTGGTCGGCCGGAAGTCCGGCAGGGCGGGCAGTTCGACCCACCGCGCACCCGCCGCGATCACTGCTTCCGCGTGTTCGGCGCCGGTCGCGTAGTCGACCTCGGCGCCGCGCCGGACGAGTTCCTCGACCACCGCGAGAGTCGGTGTGACATGGCCATGTCCTGCGAGCGTGACGAAGAGAATCCCCATTTCCCCGATCTTGCCGAACAGGGTCAACCGCATTTCTCGGGTAGCGTGATGTTGATCAACCTGGGGAGGCTTGATGGCACCGCGGATCGTCGATGCGGGACAGGTACGGCTGTGGAGCGAGGAACTCGGTGACCAGGAGGGTGCGCCGATCTTCCTGATCATGGGCGCCAACGCGTCCGCGATGGGGTGGCCGGACGAGTTCGTCGGCCTGCTGCTCGACGGCGGGCACCGGGTGATCCGGTACGACCACCGCGACACCGGGCAGTCGACAACGGTCGCGGACGCCACCTACGACTTCGCTGACCTCACTCAGGACGCGCTGGCGGTGTTGGACGCACACGGTGTGGACAGCGCGCACGTCGTCGGGGTGTCGATGGGCGGTCTCATCGGTCAACTGCTGGCCGTGGACCACCCCGAACGGGTGCGCACGCTCACCCTCGCCCTCACCGGCGCCCTCGACATGGGGTCCACGGAGGAAGCGCCGGACCACGGCGAGCGCATCAGCCGGATGATCGCGCTGGCCGAGCCGGGTGCGGACGAACAGTCCGAACTGGACCGTCGCGTGGCGCTCTGGCGGGAGTTGCACGGCGACGTGCTGCCGTTCAACGCCGCCGAGTACCGGCGGCTGGAGGAACGTGCCATCGCGCACGCGGGCACGTTCCTCCCGGCGACCGGACATGTGCGGCTGGGCGCCTCGACGTTGCCGCATGGCGCTGATGACCTGCGCGAGGTCGACACGCCGACGCTGATCCTGCAGGGCAGCGAGGACCCGTTCTACCCGCTCGGTTTCGGCCGCCACCTGGCCGGACTGCTGCCGAACGCGCGGCTGCGGGAGTTGGAGGGCCTCGGTCACAGCATCCCGGCCGTGATGCACTCCGTGCTGGCCGAGGCGATCCTCGACCACGTCCGCGAGCACTAGCGCAGAAAAGCCTCGATCACCTCGGCCACGCGCAGGCCGCTGTCGAAGTTCGCCAGGTCGCGCGGGTGCTCTCCCCGCACGGCCTGCGCGAACAACGTGAGCCGCGAGTAGTCCGAACCGGTCTGCCGCAACGGCACCGGCACCCACGGACCACCGTCCGAAGTGGACAAGTCGGCCCACTGGTCGAGGCGCAGCGAACGTTCGGTGCCCCACACCGTCCACTCGTAGACCTCGGGTCCGGCGAGCCCGGAGAACGCCGACACGTGCACCGGCACGCCGCTCCCCCGCAGCACGCCGCGTGCCGCCACCTCGGCGGCGCCGGCCTCGGGGAAGTCCGCCGACACCGACTCCACGGTCAGCGGTCCGAGCAGCCGGTCCGTGAGGTAGATGAAGTGCGACAACACCTCGCGCACGAACCCGCCCTGCTCGCCGTGCGCGAGCCACGCCGCCTCTGCCTGGAACGCCCGCGGCCAGCGCGGGAACTGCAGCCTGATCTCCACGCCCCGCAGCGCGCCCAGCTCGAGCAGCTGCCGTTCGATCTCGATCGTCGCCACCATGTCCGACAGCGCGAAGTTCACGGCGTTCGGCCGTCCCTGCGCGGCTTCGGCCATCGCCCGCGCCTCGTCGAGGCCGACGGCGAGCGGCTTCTCGCAGAACACCGCCTTGCCGGCCGCGAACGCCTTGAGCGCGAGCGCGGCGTGCGTCGCGGGCGGGGTCGCGATGTACACCGCGTCCACATCGGACAGCACGTCGTCGAGTGAGGTGACGACGGGGACGTCGAGCGTGCGGGGTGCGACGTCGACGCCCGCGACCACGGTGTAGCCGGGGTGCGCCTGCGCCGCCGTCAGCATCCGGGTGCCCATGGCGCCCAGGCCGACGACGGCGAGGCGAATCGGATCAGCGATCATGGCCCTATTCTGCAGGTGCCCAGGCTCGCGACAGCTTGACCCGCGCACCGGTCTGCAGCAACGACCCGGTGTAGAGCCGCGAGGCGACCAGCAGGATCACCACGACGGTCGCCGCGAGGATGCTGAGCGAGAGCAGCGCCTCCCACGGCTCGGCCTGTTGGGCGAACATCCGCACCGGCATCGCCACGCCCGCCGTGAACGGCACGAACGACAGCACGGCGAGCACCGCCGGGTTCTCGAAGAAGAACTGCACGCCGAAGTACGGGCCCATCACCGCGAGCATCACGAGGCCCATGGTCGAGCCGAGGTCCTCCTGCCGGCTGACGAGTGCGCCCGCGACCGCCCACATCGACGAGATCAGCACGAACCCGAGCATCAGGAACGGCACGAACCACCCCAGCGCGGGCACCACCACGGCGAGCAGCTCGGCCTGGCCGGCGACCCGCAGCGCGATCGGGGCTGTCAGCGCCAACACGAGCACCTGGCCCAGCGTGAGAATCGTGTGGCCGAGGATCTTGCCCGCGAGCAGCGCCCGCACCGGCACCGTCGACACCAGGATCTCCACGATCCTGGTCTGCTTCTCGGTCACGGTGCTCTGCGCGATCGCCGCGCCACCCATGCCGAACATCAGGAACAGCATTCCGAACACGAACACCGTGATGAACCGCTGGTCCGAGGTCACAGCCGAGGGGTCCAGCAACTCCACCGGCGGCGAGGCGACGAGCTGCCGGATGACGTCGTTGGGCGGGTCGTTCAGGGCGAGGACCTTGACACCGCTGCCGTCCGGGACGATCGCGGCCTCGACGTCGTCGGAGCGGACCAGGTCCGCGGCTGCCTGGACGTCGGCGACCTCACGGACGTCGAGCTGTTTGCCTTGCACCACCTGCACGGCCGAGCCGACCGCCGCGACCTTGGGGTCGTCACCGCCGAAGACCGTGGGCAGCACCGTGAGCGCGAACAACCCGGCGATCGTCGCGAGGAACCCGACCCAGAAGCCCTTGGAGGTGAGGAAGGTCTTCATCTCGCGTTCGGCGACGAGCCAGGTCGCCTGGGAGAAACTCGCTCGCGCCATGTCAGATCACTTCCTTGAAGATCTCGTCGAGCGTGGGGACGACCGGCGTGAACGAGCGGACCTCACCGCGTTTCACCGCTTCGGCGAGCACCTGCTGCGGTTCGGCCTCGAAGACGGCACGCGGCCCGTCGAGGTCGATGATCGTCACGCCGGGCACGTCGCGGACCCAGCCCGCGTCCTCCGCAACCACGATCTCGTAACGGGCGGTGGCGTGGCGGGTGCGCAGCTCCTCACGTGAGCCGCCGGCCGCGATCCGTCCTTTTGAGATGATCACGACGTCGTCGCAGAGCCGTTCCACGATCGCCAGCTGGTGGCTCGAGAACAGCACCGGCACGCCGCTCGCGGCCCGTTTGCGCAGCACGTCGAGCACCGTCTCGACGGCGATCGGGTCGAGGCCGGAGAACGGCTCGTCCAGGATCAGCACATCGGGGTCGTGCACCAGCGCGGCCGCGATCTGCACGCGCTGCTGGTTGCCGAGCGACAGCTGCTCCAGCCGGTCGTTCGCACGCCCGGTCAGCTCCAGGTCGTCGAGCAGCTGGTCGGTGTTGCGCTGCGCGACCGTCCTTTCGACACCGTGCAGCCGCCCGAGCCAGGTGATCTGCTCACGCACCTTCATCTTCGGATAGAGGCCGCGTTCTTCCGGCATGTAACCGAAGTGCGGCCGGTTCTGCGGCGTGATCTCCACGTCGTTCCAGCTCACCGAGCCCCCGTGCGCGGCGAGCACCCCCAGCACGATCCGCATCGTCGTCGTCTTGCCGGACCCGTTGGCGCCCAGGAAGCCCGTCATCCGGCCGGGCCGCACGTCGAAGCTCACCTCGTCGAGCACCCGATGATCGCCGAAGCTCCGGCTGATCCCCCTCACAGTCAACATGCCGGGAACGTTATGCGGTTCGTGCCAAGATCGCGTCCGCCGCGGGGCATCCTCCTCGCGGAGGACGCTGTTCGGCCTAGTGCCGTGGCCGTCAGCCTTTGCCCCGTGTTCGACGCTCAGACGGGTGCATCGTGGTGCCGGCCCCACGTCCTCATCCTGGTTGGCTGTGGGCGTGGGGCCGGTGCCGCGAGGCGCCCTGCTGAGCGTCGAAGACGCGGCGAAGGTTGGCGGTCACGGCACTAGCGCGCTCCGGCCGTGACGCCGAGGCGGTGGCCTCCCGTGTAGACGTTCATCGACGTGCCGCGCAGGAACCCGACGAGCGTCACGCCCATCTCCTCGGCCAGGTCGGCGGCGAGCGACGACGGCGCGGACACCGCCGTGAGCACCGGAATCCCGGCCATCACCGCCTTCTGCACCAGCTCGAACGACGCCCGCCCGCTGACCATCAGCACGGTGCCGGTGAGCGGCAGCCGGCCGGTGCGGGTGGCCCAGCCGACGACCTTGTCCACCGCGTTGTGCCGGCCGACGTCCTCCCTGAGGCACAGCAGGTTGCCGTTCGCGTCGAACAGCCCGGCCGCGTGCAGGCCGCCCGTGCGGTCGAAGACCCGTTGCGCGGCACGGAGTTTGGTCGGGAACTCGGTGATCGTCTTCGGGTCGAGCCGGATCGGGTCGGCCGCCACCTGCCAGGTCGCGGTGGTGCGCACGGCGTCCAGGCTCGCCTTGCCGCACAGCCCGCAGCTCGACGTGGTGTAGAAGTTGCGCTCGATCGACGGGTCCGGCGGTGCGACGCCGTCCGCGAGGCCGACGTCCAGCACGTTGTAGGTGTTGCCGCCGTCGGCCGTGGCGCCCGCGCAGTAGCGGATGCTCGTGATGTCGGACGGGTTGCGCACCACCCCTTCGCTGACCAGGAAGCCCGCCGCGAGGTCGAAGTCGTCACCCGGCGTGCGCATGGTCACGGCGAGCGACTTGCCGCGGACGCGGATCTCCAGCGGTTCCTCGACCGCCAGCGTGTCCGGCCGCGCGGTGGCCGCGTCGTCCACCAGCCGCACCACGCGCCGCCTGCTCGTCACTCGTCCCACGACTGGCCTCCTTGCAGATCGCGACGCACTCGTCCAGCAGCCGCCGCAACATCTCGTCGCCGCGCATCGCCCGCACGGCCCTGGTCACGACCCAGTCGCGCGGCCACCACCGCGGCGCGACGATTCCGGCCCGTTGCACGCAGTGCGCGACCAGCCGTTGGGTTGGTCCCTGCTCCGTGCCGATCACGGTGGTCGCGAACGGCAACAGCCTGCGTCGACCCTCCTCAGTGGACTGATCGTTGACGCACCGCGCCACACACGCCAGCACGGGGTGCACGCAGGCGGGCCGGTCCGACCACACCTCGCCCGCGAGCACCGACGTGAGCTCCATCAGACAACAACCTTCGGCCGGCGTGTGGTGCCAGCCCTTCGCGAGCTTCGGCACTCGGCTCACAGCCGCGGCCTTCCCGGCTGCGACAGGTGCCTCGTGAGCACGGCGCCCGCCAGCCCGAGCACGCCGGCCGCGACGAACGCGAACGCGGGCCCCTGGGACGCGAGCACGACGGCCGCGATGAGCGCACCCGCCGCCTTCGCCGTGTAGAGCACGCCGAAGTTCTGCGCCCCGTTCGTCTCGCCGAAGTACTCCCTGGTGACGCCCACCAGCAACGAGTAGCAGCACCCGGTGCCGAGGCCCGCGAGCGTCGCGCCGACGAGCAGCCCCGTGACGTTCTGGGAGTACAGCAACACGAACTGCGCCACGCCTCCGGTGGCGAGGGTCCAGACGAGCGCCTTCCTGCGCCCGATCCTGTCCGAGATCCACCCGACCAGCACCCGTCCGGTACCCGTGGCCGCCGCCAGCGTGGCCAACGCAATTGCGCCAAGCGTGTTGTCTCCCACGAACAGCGGCAGATAAGCCAGGTCGTACAGCGACACGGCCGCCGCGAACGCCACACCGCCGTACAGCCACCAGAACGTGCCGCACCGCATCGCTTCGTGCGTCCGGAACTCCTTGAGCGCCGCCCGGTTCGGCACCCGCGCCCGGTCCAACGCCCACTCGCGCGGCGGGATGTGCGGCGGCCACCAGTGCTCAGGCGGATCCTTCAGCAACGTGCCGGTGACGGCCAGGACGACCGTGATCACGATCGCTGCCTGCGTGAGGAACCCGCTGAGGTTGCCGAGGAGCATCCCGGCGGCCAGCACGAACGGCACAGACCCGTACGCGAACGCTCCGCTGACGAACGCGACCTTCCTGGTGACGCGCTCGGGATACCACCGGACGATCGTGCCGAGGCAGGTCGCGTACACCAGCCCGGCCCCGATGCCACCGAGCACGGCGTACCCCACGAGCTGGCCCTGCCCGAGCGTGCAGAACCCGGCACCGGTGAGCACCGCGCCGATCCACATGGCCCCGGCGGGCGTCAGTCTCTTCTGCTGCCGCAGCCAGGCCGCCGGAAACGCCGTGCCAGCCTGGCACACCGTCCACAACGCCAGCGCCCAGAACAGCTCCGGCACGCTCCACCGGTCTTGCAGGTGCGGGATCAACGCGCCAAAGCCGTACTGCCCGATGCCGGCCGCGAGCATCGCCGCCCAAGCCGCCCACAACACCGTGCGACGCGACCGCCCCGACACCTCGACGTCGGTCTCCCCCACCCGGTAGAGCCTGCCGACGTGATCACGTACGTAGGTCGCGACTGGCATGCCCTTCACCCCGTCCCGGAGATTGCATACAGTATGAAGTAGGCTATACCACGGAGGCGCCGATGAACATGCCCTGGGATCTCGCCCGCCAGACGGCCCGGTCAGCGGCCAAGCCGCTCGAGGCCGTCGAGGTTTCGCTGACCGAGGGGTTGGGTCTCGCGCTCGCCTCCGGGGTGCGGGCGCTGGCCAGTCAGCCGACCTGCGACACCTCGGCCATGGACGGCTACGCGGTCGCCGGGGCTGGGCCTTGGGTGGTCGTGGGGCGGGTGGCCGCCGGAGATCCGGTGCCTCGCGTGCGGTTGGGAGCGGGCGAGGCGTTCGGGGTGGCTACCGGGGCGCCGGTGCCGGACGGGTCCGACGCAGTGATCCCCGTCGAGTTCTGTTCAGTGGACGACACGCTGTTGAAAGGCGAAGCCGTCACCGGCAAACACATCCGTCGCCGTGGCGAAGACTGGTCGGCAGGCGACGAACTCATCCCCGCCGGCTCCCAGATCACCCCCACCGTCCTCGGCCTGGCCGCAGGAGCAGGCCACGACACCCTCCTGGTTCACCGCCGTCCCCGAGCAGCCGTGGTCGTGACCGGCGACGAACTCCTCTACCAGGGCCCACCCCGCCCAGGCCGAGTCCGCGACGCCATCGGCCCGATGCTCCCCGGCCTCCTCACGGGAGCCGACCTCGACACCACCCACCTGCACGACGACCCGGACGCCCTGACCAACGTCCTCACGTCAACCCGAGCCGACGTCCTCGTCACCTGCGGCGCCACCTCGGTAGGCCCAGCGGACCACCTCCGCCGCGTGCTCACATCCCTCGACGCCGAAATCCTGGTCAGCGGCGTGGCCTGCCGCCCAGGCCACCCGATGCTGCTGGCCGTCCTCCCCGACGGCCGCTGCGTGGTCGGCCTGCCGGGCAACCCCTTCGCCGCCCTGGCCGCAGTCCTGACGCTGCTCCAACCACTCCTCGGCGCCCTCGCCGGCCACACCGTCCGCCCGCCGATCACCGCTCAGCTGAAAGAAGTCAACGCGCACCCCACTGACACGCGACTCGTCCCGGTGACCAGAACCGGCAACCAGGCCATCCCCGTAGGCCACGACCGCCCCGGATCCCTGTGGGGCGCCGCCAAAGCCGACGCACTCGCAGTAGTCCCGCCCGACCACGCCGGAGAAGTCGAGCTGCTCACTTACGAGACCGCCAACTGACCTTCGCCGAGCCCGGCGCAGGCGCGTCCTTCACCACCGTCCGCACCGGCAACCCGAGAAACGAGCTGAACCGCGAAACGTGCGCCGCGAGCCGATCAACGTCAAACCCCGGCAACGGCCGCAACTCCACGTCCACCGAGGTCTTCTTCAGAACCCGCCGCCACAGCCCGGCGATCTGCCCGTCCTCGATCAAAGTCGCGTAGAACATCCCGTTGTAAGTGGAGATCGGAATCTCGCCGTACCGCCCGAAGAACGCGGAACGGTCCTTGTACCCGATCACCAACTCGTCATAGGCAGGCAGCAGAAACGCCCCGGAGCCCGGCGAGAGATCAGGAGGCAGCCAGTACTCCTTGCCATCAAACGCCTCGCACACCAACGAACCCTGCACGGCCTCCAACCCACGAGAAGCCTCACGCACCCCGATCCCGCACCAGTTGGCGAAATCCGCCAAGGTAGCCGGACCGTGACTGGCGAAGAACCGAGAAGCCAGCACGGCCAACGCCTCGTCGCCGGACAACGAACGCTGATGCGGCGCCCATTCCGAGAGCAGCACGAACGTCTGCTCCTTGCCCCGCGGCGGCCCCGGCACCACCAGACCCTCCTGCGCCAGGTGGATGAACGTGAAGTAGCTCTGCTGCCGGTCGTCCGGAATGCCGACCGAGGCCATCAACGCGATCATCTCGCGCCGCGTCAGGCACCCGCCGCCCGTCAGCGCCGAAACGAAAGTCTTGCGCGCCAACGACATCAGCTCGGGCGTCATGTGATGGTACCGCCAGGCCTTGGGCGTCAACCGAGCCAGGTCGCGCGCGCCGAACAAGCTCAGCATCCACCCGACGTCCTCCGCCAGGACGTAGTGGATCGTGCCGCGCATCAGCCAGGTCCGCACCACCCGCCCGGACTGCAAAGCCTCCTCGACGTCCGCCGCCCCACCGGAGACCGTGCGCAAGCCCAACGCCCACAGCGACTGGCCGTAGTCCTGGCCCTGCACGGCGCCCAGACGACGAACGACGTCCTCAACCGAACCGAACTGCCCGATGCGCTGGTTGCCGAGGCGGAGTGCCGCGATGTCCATCAGCCCAGTCTGGGCGACGGCACTCCAGCCCCGCTCAAGCGGGCCAGCAGCCGGTGTAGCCCTCGGCCAGGAACCGCGACCCCGCCTCCGACCCGACGACCGACCGCAGTTCGCCCAGCTGCCGCCGCACGTCGAAGTCCGACGAGCCGGGCAACGCGTGCAACATCGTCGTCATCCAGTACGAGAAGTGCTGTGCCTTCCACACCCGGTCCAACGCCCGCGGCCCGTACTCGTCCAACGCGTCGCTGTCGTTCTTCAACAGCGCCCGCGAGATCAGCTCAGCCAGCACGCGCACGTCCGCCAGCGCCAGGTTGAGGCCCTTCGCACCGGTCGGCGGCACCGTGTGCGCGGCGTCGCCGGCGAGCAGCAACTGGCCGTGACGCATCGGTTCCGCGACGAACGACCGGAACCGCAGCACCGTCTTCTCGGTGATCGGCCCCTCGTTCAGCGTGAAGCCGTCCGGCCCGGCCACCCTGGTCTGCAGCTCCTCCCAGATCCGGTCGTCCGACCACTCGGCGGGATCGGCCGACGGGTCGCACTGGAAGTACATGCGCTGGTGCGTCTCGGTCCGCTGGCTGATCAACGCGAACCCGCGCGGCGAGTGCGCGTAGACCAGCTCGGGCGCGCTGCGCGGTGCCTCGGTGATGATCCCGAACCACGCGAACGGGTACTCCCGGAAACTGTGCGTGCGCACGGCTTCCGGCACTTCAGCGCGGCAGATCGACCGCGACCCGTCCGCACCGACGAGCAGGTCGCAGTGCACCTCCTGCCGGACGCCGTCGCTGTCGACGAACCGGATCGTCGGCCCGGACAGGTCGACCGACGTGTCGCTGACGCCGAACCGCACGTCGCCGCCGTCCCGCGCACGAGCGTTGGCCAGGTCGACGAACACGTCGGTCTGCGGGTACAGCCACACCGATTCGCCCACCAGCGCCCGGAAGTCGACTCGATGGCTCTCGCCGCCGAACCGCAGGTCGATGCCCTCGTGCGGATGTCCGTCGCGCAGCACCCGGTCGGACACCCCGGTGTCGACGAGCAACCGGGCGCTGTCCGCCTCCAGGATGCCCGCGCGGACCGTGTTCTCGATCTCCACGCGCGTCCGGTGGTCGACCACGATGCTGTCGATCCCGTTGAGCGACAACAGGTGCGAGAGCATCAGCCCGGCCGGTCCACCGCCGACGATGCCGACCTGGGTCCGCGTCACACTTCCTCCTTCAGGACCTGCCGCGCCACCGCGAACGCGTGGTTCGCCGCAGGCACACCGCAGTAGATGGCGCTCTGCATGATCACCTCACCGATCTCCGGCACGCTCAGCCCGTTCCGCAGCGCCGCCGCGACGTGCAGCTTCAGCTCGTCCCAGTGCCCCAGCGCGATCAACGCCGTCAACGTCATCGCACTGCGCGTCCGCCGGTCCAGGCCGGGCCGCGTCCAGATCTCGCCCCACGCGTAGCGCGTGATGAAGTCCTGGAAGTCCGCCGTGAACTCGTCCGGTGCCGCCCGGTCCACGTGCGCGTCCCCGAGCACCTCACGCCGAACCCTCATGCCGTCGTCGTAGGACACCGCATCTCCTCAAGCACCCGAACCAGCACCGCCGCGACCGCAGCCGGATTTTCCGCCGGCGGCAGATGCCCGCACCCGGCCAGCACCTCGTCGGCTCCCGCCGGTGACACCACGACGTCGTGCTCCCCCACCAACACCCGCAACGGCCGCACCGCCGGACCGGCCTCGAACTGCCCCAACGCCTCGCAGGCCAACGCGTACGACTCCTGGTCCGCGTCGGCGAGCGCCCGCAGCAACGCCCCGGCCACCCGCGGCGCCCGCTCCACGAACCCCGGCGCGAACCACCGCTGCGCCGATCCCTCGACCATCACCGGCGTCCCGGCCCTGCGCACCAACGCGGCGCGCTCGCGCCACATCTCGGGCACTCCGATCCGCGGCGCCGCCCCGATGGACACGACCGACTCGAACGGGCACTCACGTCGCGTGGCCAGCTCGAACCCGACCGCCCCGCCGAACGACACCCCGGCGTACGCAACCCGCCGCCCGCCCGCCAAGGATTCGACCCGTGAGCTCAGCTCGTCGGCGATGTCCGGCACGGTGAACGGCCCGGCGGCGGGCGCTCCGGAGCCGTGGCCGGGCAGGTCCCAGCCGATCACCTCGTACTCGCCGGACAGCACGATCGCGCAGTCCCGCCACAGCAACGCAACCGACGTGCCGAGCGAGGGACCGACCACCAGAAGCTGCTCGGAGAACTCCGATCCGGCCAGGCGCGTCAGGCTCAACTCCACGGTCATCTTCCCTCCCAACGCTTCAGCACGACGTCCACAAAGGACTCCGCCGCACCCAGGTACCCGGCCGGGTCCGTTCCGCCACCCTGCTCCGCCAACAACTCCCCGGCGGCATCGGCAGCCCGCCGTGCCATCACGTCCGCGTGCACCTCGAGTCCCTCTACAAGCTCGGCCGCCTGCGAAGCCGCCACCACCGCCAGTTCCAGCAGCGACCGCAACGCCGGCCACTCCGCGTGCCAGGCCCCGTCCGGTCGCTCGTCCACCGCCCGCGCCGAACACAGGTGCAGCTGCGCGCCCAGTTGCGGAGCTTGCAGCGCAGCACTGTTCACCAGCACCGACAACACCGGGTTCCGCTTGTGCGGCATGGTCGACGACCCGCCACGGCCGGCCACGGCCCCTTCGCGCACCTCACCGATCTCCGGCCGCCCCAACGTCAGCACATCCGCCGCCAGCACGCCGAGCGCTGAGCACGCCCGCACCAACGCGTCCCCAAGACGCGTCACCGGCGCCCGATACGTGTGCCAGGGCAGCCCCGGCCACACCAGCCCCAGATGCCCGGCAAACGCCGAAGCTGCCGCGATCGGATCGCCGGCGACCTTGGACAACGTTCCCGCCGCACCACCGCACTGCACCGGCAGAGACACGTCGTCGAGTTCGTCCAGCGCGTCCAGCACCCCGACCAACCACCGGGCAGCCTTCAACCCGAACGTGATCGGCACCGCGAACTGCGTCAACGTCCGCCCGGCCATGACACTCGCCCGGTGCTCGTCAGCCAGCCGCGCCAGCGCCGAACCAACGCGTTCCAAGTCCGCGGAGACCTGCGTCAACACCCCGCGCGCCAACAACATCAGCGCGGTGTCGAGCACGTCCTGACTCGTCAGTCCAGTGTGGACAGGACCGGAGACCTGAGCGCGCAACGCCGAGACCAACGGCAGCACCGGGTTGCCGGCAGCCTCGATCTCGACGGGGTCCAAGGCCGGCACCCATGACCCCAACGAGACCGGCGTGCCCAGCACCCGAGCCCACGCGACCTCGACGTCCAGCATCGCCCGGACCAGTGCGGTGTCATCCACCAGTCCGGCAGCGCGATACGACCCGGGTAGCACGATCACATCCGCGGGAACGTGAAGAAAGGCGTCTCGGAGGGGCCCTGCAGGTGGATGTCGAACCGCAACCGCCCGTCGTCCTCGCGCGAGGCCACCAACCCGTCGCGAGCACCCTCGGCCCCAGGCAGGTAGATCCGCGTGAACAACCGGTCGAGCAGCCCTCGCGCGAACACCGTCACCGCGAAGAACGGCAGCCCCGGCTCGACCGTGCTGAACCAGTAGTGCCCGGACGAGTCGGTGCAGCACCGGCCCCACCCGGTGAACCCGGCCCCGCGGCGCCGCAGCGACCCGCCGACAGCCGGCACCACACCGGACGCGTCCGCCTGCCGGATCTCGATCATCGCGTCCGGCACGGGTGTGCCTTCGCCGTCGTACACGTGCCCGTGCAGCACCACGGATCCAGCCGACCCGAACGGCACCAGCTCGGCGTCACCGGGATACGCCAGCGCGTGGTGGAAGAACGGCCCAACGGTCTGGCCCGGCGTGGCTTCAGTCATCGGACGGCTCCAGGTAGGTCGCGTGGCTGCCGGTCAACACGATGTCCCACCGGTACCCGAGCAGCCACTCGTGCTCGGACTGGGAGTGGTCGTAGGAAGCGATCAGCCGGGCTCGCGCGGCGGGGTCGGTGATCGACTGCGCGATCGGGTCCAGCGCCAGCAACTGGTCACCGGGGAAGTACATCTGCGTGATCAGCCGTTGTGTGAAGTCGGTGCCGAACAGCGAGAAGTGGATGTGCGCGGGCCGCCACGCGTTGTGGTGGTTGCGCCACGGATACGGGCCCGGCTTGATCGATGTGAACGAATACCAACCGTGGTCGTCGGTCAGACACCGCCCGACCCCCGTGAAGAACGGGTCCAGTGGCGCCGGGTGCTGGTCGCCCTGGTGCGAGTAGCGGCCGGCCGCGTTGGCCTGCCAGATCTCGACGAGCTGCCGCCGCACCGGGCGCCCGTCGCCGTCCAGCACCCGGCCGTGCACGCGGATGCGTTCGCCGATGGGCTCGCCACCGCGCTGGATGGTCAGGTCGGACTCGACGGGAGCGACGTCGGAGTGGCCGAACACCGGGGCGAGCAGTTCGGCTCCCTCCGGGTCGACCAGCTGCAGCTCCTTGGTCGGGTGGCGCAACAGGGTGCTGCGGTACGGCGGGAAGTCCAGCAGCGGCGCACCCGTCGGTGAGTCGGCCTGGATCTTCGCGATCTCGTCGCTGATCTCGTGCTGGCTGGTCGTCACGGGAGCAAACGCTAGGGACGCGAGCCGGGCCCCGTCGACGGTAGGCTTCCGCTGAGTGGAAGGAAGCCGCAATGGCGGGGAACACCTCGGTGCCGGGAGCGACGGTGGTCGCGCGCACCATCGCGTTGCTGGCCGCGTTCGACGAGGAGCACCCCAGGCTCACCCTCACCGAGCTGAGCCAGCGCGCCGACCTGCCGCTCACCACCACGCACCGCCTGGTGAACGAGCTGACCAAGGCAGGAGCGTTAACGCGAACATCGAGCGGCTACGTCGTCGGCCAACGGCTCTGGCAGCTGGGCACGCTCGCGCCCGTGCAGACCGACCTGCGCCGCCTGGCGTCACCGTTCCTGCACGACTTCTACGCGGGCACGCTCGCCACCGTGCACCTCGGCGTCCGCGACAAGCTCAAGGTCCTCTACCTCGACCGCGTCTCGGGCCAGCGCTCGGTGCCCGTCGTCAGCGACATCGGCTCCCACCTGCCGCTGCACGCCACCGGCGTCGGCAAGGTCCTGCTCGCCCACGCGCCCGAGGCGGTGCGCCGGGAGGCGATGAAGTCGCTCGACCGCATCACCCCGTACACGATCACCCAGCCCGCACAGCTCAAGGCACAGCTCGACCGGGTGCTCACCGACGGCTACGCCACCACCTACGAGGAGATGTCCATCGGCGGATGCAGCGTCGCGGTCCCGATCTGGCAGGACGAGACCGTCGTCGCGGCGCTCGGGGTCGTGGTGCCGTCCCTGAAGCGCGACAAGGTGCGCCTGGTCTCGGGCCTGCGGGTCGCGGCGCACGGCATCGGGCGCAGCCTCTCCAGCCGCCGATCCGGCACGCGGTGAGCACTCGCAGGCGAACTGATCATCTGATCGTGCAGGTCGCGCCGTTCAGCGTGAACGAGGCCGGCACGTTGTTGGCGCCTTTGACCGTGCCGTTGAACCCGAGCGCCACCGAGCCGTCGGGCACGATCAGCGCGGTGTAGCCGGCGTTGGTCACGCTCACATCCGCGCCGGACTGGGACACCACGCCGTTCCACAGGTGCGACACGGTCTGCCCGTCGGCGAAGCGCCAGCGCAACGTCCAGCCGTTGACCAGGGCGCGACTGACGTTGCGCACGGTCACCTCGGCCTGGAACGCACCCGGCCACTGCCTCTTCACCCGGTAGGTGACAACGCACGGCGGCGAGGGCGGCGCCGGCGGTGTCGTGGCCGAAGGACGAGGAGCGGAGACGGACGGCGGGGGTGGCGGTGGCGGTGGCGGGGGTGGCGGCGGGGGTGGTGGCGCCGGCGGAGTCGAGGTTGTGCAGTCCCGCCCCCACATCCCGAGCTTTTCCTTCGACGCCTTGGATTCCGCGTCCACCAGCGGGCCGCCGTCGACGCCGGTGGCGCGCAGGATGCCGTTCTTGACGGCCAGCAACGCGTAGTCGACGCCGTCCTCGAGCAACAGCGTCACCTCGCCGGGCGTGATGCTGCCGACCAGGACGTCCTTGTCCAGCAACGTCTTCTTGGCGAACTCCACCGCCAGGGCAGCCGCGCAGGACGACGGCTCTGCCAGCAGCGAGATGCGGGCGCGGGCACCGTTCGCGAGCTCGACGGTGCGGCCGTCGATGACGGCACGCACCTTGGTCGTGGCCCCGTTCTCGATCGGCGGCGCGGAGGACTGCGGTGCTGGCGAGGGCGTGCCGCCCTGCTCGGCCGTGCAGGCGGCGGTGAGCAGGGTCAACAGCACCAAGAAGTGGTTCCGTGCTGCCATTGCGCAAACCTATCGCCGGTGGCCGTCCGCGCAATCGGCTGTTCGGCGTTGATCAACTCGGGCGTTCAGCGGCCTGGCTGATCCAAGCCCCCCGCGGCGAGGTGATCTGTGCGAACGTCAACGGGCCACAGTTGCGCGGATGGTTCCCTGCCGTTCACCGGCTCGTGGTGATCAACAGAAATGATCACGACATCCAGGTTCCCTGCCTATGGAGGTCTGAAGTGCACACCCTGCAACCGCACTGGACGCGTCGCCTGCTCGCCGCCCTCGCCATCGTCGCGGCCGTACTCGGCGCGACCACGGTCGTCGCACCCGCGGCGGACGCCACCGTCTACGACTCCTGCACGCAGTCCCGCTGTTCGGCGGCGCGCACCGCCAACTCGACGTGGAAGTCGATGGGCTACCCCGGCTCGCGCGGCTGGTACACGTGGCCCGCCGGCCGGTACAACTTCGCCGGCGGCACGTTCTTCAACCGCGAGGGCCAGCTCCCGACCGGCTACGACTACCAGGAGTTCGACGTCTACCCGCGCGCTCGCGGTGCCGCCCGTGACGCGTACCGGATCGTCGTGAACATGGACACCGGCGTGACCTACTTCTCGCCCAACCACTACAGCGACTTCTACCGCCTGTAGCGCGTCACCGGGCGCTGCGGTCGATCCACGACCGCAGCGCCGACCAGGTGCCCGAGGTCGACGGATCAGAGGTCGCCCAGCACGTCCAGGACGCGCTTCAGCGAGCTCTCCCGGGTTTCGACGGCCGAGTCGAGCACCAGGTGGTCTTCCTCCCACGGCTCCCACAGCCCGCGCATCCGCTCGACGTGCTGCCACGGAACCGTTGCGTGCCAACCAGGAATGCCCCGTGACCGGCCTTCGACCCGTTCGCGGTGCAGGCGTTCGTCCGAGCAGACGCACTCGACGCCGACGAACACGCCACCGAGCCGTTCGGTGAGCTCACGCCACTGTGCACGAGTTTCACGGGTGTGCCCGGCCACGTCGACGATCACGTCGATCCCCAGCTGGAGGTGCCTGGCCGCCGCGGCGGTGAGCTGGAGGTCCACCACCTCGACCGCGTTCTCGTCGGTGATCGCGCGCGCCAGCACCAGCGACCCCAGCATCCAGTCCATCGAGAAGATCGGTGTGCGGAGGTGCCGGGCGAGCGACTCCGCGAGCGTGCTCTTCCCCGTGCCCGGAATCCCCGCGACCAGCACGAGCCTGGGGCGCTCCGTCGTCGGTTCCAGGTTCAGGTAGTGGTCCATGCCCCTACCTAAACATCGATGTGCGCCCCCATGATCACTGTTCGCTCTCGGGGCAATCCGAAGTGCTCGGCGGCGTCCGCGGTGATGTACGACGTGGCGACGAACAGCCGCTTGCGCCAGCCGGCCATCGTCGGCGCCTTGCCGCGCTGCAGCTCGATCTTCGACAGGAAGTACCGCGCCTGCCGCAGGTTCAGCTCGCCCTCGGTCTGGTCGGGCTCCAGCAACGCCAGCGCCGCCGGCACGTCCGGCGTCTCCATGTAGCCGAAGCGCGCGCTCACGTGGATGATCCCGTCGTCCGCGTACCCGAGCTCGTCGACCTCAATCCGGCGATCCAGCGGCACGCGCGGCACCGAGGGCTCCGACGATCACCGCCAGCCGGACGGAGTCGTGTGCGAGCTGCTGCCGATCATCCACGTTCCGCACGATAACCCCAGGACAGAGGTACCGCTGACCGAGAACCTTTGACATACCCATACCCCCCTAGGGTATAAATGTGTCGAGCCCACCGCTCCCCCGGCATCACCAGCCGGCCGCGCGGTGGCCGGAGAAGGAGCGAGACATGCACGGCTACGCCGAGAACAAGGACGCCCACCTGCGCCGCCTCCGCCGGATCGAGGGGCAGGTCCGCGGCTTGCAGCGGATGATCGAGAACGACGAGTACTGCATCGACGTGCTCACCCAGATCTCCGCGGCCACCAGGGCGTTGCAGGCGGTCTCACTGGGGCTGCTCGACGAGCACCTCAAGCACTGCGTGAGCCAGGCCATCAGCGAGGGCGGCACCGCGGCCGACGCGAAGATCGCGGAAGCCAGCGACGCCATCGCCCGCCTGGTCCGTTCCTGACCCGTGAGGAGACAGACCATGAACGAGTCCGTGCACACCGTCAACGGCATGACCTGTGGCCACTGCGTCAGCTCGGTGACCGAGGAGGTCGGCCGGATCAGCGGCGTCAGCGACGTGCGCGTCGACCTGCCGACCGGCCGGGTCACGATCACCAGCACCGCACCGGTCGCGCTGGCCGACGTGCGGGCCGCGGTCACCGAAGCCGGCTACGAGCTGGCGGGCTGAGCGATGAGGACCGGGTACAAGGTCGCCCTGTACGGCGTGGCGCTGGCCGTGATCTTCGGCGGCACCTGGGCAGTGGGTGCCGCCGCCGGACCCACGCCGACGCAAGAAGCACCGATGGCGCACACCGAGCCGCACAACGAACCCAAGGCCGAACCGGGCAGGCTCCCACCTGGACTGTCCGTTTCGGACAACGGCTACACGTTGCAGCTGCAGGAGCCGCTCGGCTTCTACATCAACGGACCGGACGGCAAGCCCGTCACCGAGTTCGCCGTGGAGCACGAGAAGCGCCTGCACCTGATCGTCGTCCGCCGCGACGGGTCGAACTTCCGGCACGTGCACCCGGAGATGGCACCGGACGGCAAGTGGTCGGTGCCGCTGAAGCTCGAGGAGGCGGGCAGCTACCGGGTGTTCGCCGACTTCAAGCCGGAGGACGGGCCGAAGACCACGCTCGGCGCCGACGTCCAGGTCGCGGGCGACTACCGGCCGCGGCAGCACCCGAACAGCCGCACGTTCACCGTCGACGGCTACGAGGTAACCCTCAACGGTGAGCTCAGTGTCGGCACCGCGTCGACCGTCACGATCGCCATCAGCAAGAACGGCGCACCGGTGACGGACCTGCAGAACTACCTGGGCGCGAAGGGACACCTGGTCGCGCTGCGGTCGGCCGACCTCGCGTATCTGCACGTGCACCCCGAGGAGAGCGCGGAGGTGAAGTTCGCGGTCGAGGTGCCGACGGCCGGGACCTACCGCCTGTTCCTGGACTTCCAGCACGAGGGCAAGGTCCGCACCGCCGAGTTCACGCTCTCGACGGCCGGCATCACGACCCCGGCCGCGCCGCAAACCCAGCCGCAGCCGCACGAGGAAGGAGAAGGTCATGGCCACTGAAGCCACTTCTGGCACGATCGAGATCTCGATCGGCGGCATGACCTGCGCTTCGTGCGCCGCGCGGATCGAGCGCAAGCTGAACAAGCTGGACGGCGTCGAGGCGTCGGTCAACTACGCGACCGAGAAGGCCCGCATCAGCTACGCCGGTGACCTCACGCCCGCCGACTTCGTGAAGGTCGTCGAGGACACCGGTTACACCGCCGAACTCCCCCGGGCGCAGGAGGAACCGGCCGCCGAGGACGACCCGACGAAGACGTTGCGGCAGCGGCTGATCACGGCCACCGTGCTGGCCGTGCCGGTGATCGCGCTCGCGATGATCCCGGCGCTGCAGTTCACGTACTGGCAGTGGTTGTCGCTCGCACTCGCCGGGCCGGTCGTCACCTACGCCGCGTGGCCGTTCCACAAGGCCGCGTGGACGAACCTGCGGCACGGCGCCGCCACGATGGACACGCTGATCTCCCTCGGCGTCGGCGCGGCGTTCCTGTGGTCGCTGTACGCGCTGTTCCTGGGCACCGCCGGCACGCCGGGCATGACGCACGGGTTCACGTTCACCATCGAGCGGATGGCCGGGACCGGCAACATCTACCTCGAGGTCGCGGCGGGCGTCACGATGTTCATCCTGGCCGGCCGCTACTTCGAGGCGCGGTCCAAGCGCCGCGCGGGAGCCGCTCTCAAGGCACTGCTCGAACTCGGCGCCAAGGACGTGGCCGTGCTCCGGGATGGCCGCGAGGTGCGGCTCCCCACGAACGACCTGCGCGTCGGCGACAAGTTCGTCGTGCGGCCCGGCGAGAAGATCGCCACCGACGGCGTGATCGAGGAAGGCAGCTCGGCGGTCGACGCGAGCATGCTCACCGGCGAGTCGGTGCCGGTCGAGGTCGGCGTGGGCGACTCGGTCGTCGGCGCCACGGTCAACGCGGGCGGCAGGCTCGTCGTGCGGGCCACCCGGATCGGCTCGGACACCCAGCTCGCGCAGATGGCTCGGCTGGTCGAGGAGGCGCAGAACGGCAAGGCCGAGGTGCAGCGCCTCGCCGACCGGATCTCCGCGGTGTTCGTACCGATCGTGATCGCCCTCGCCGTCGGTACGCTGGGCTTCTGGCTGGGCACCGGCAACGGCGCGGGCGCGGCGTTCACGGCCGCGGTCGCCGTGCTGATCATCGCCTGCCCGTGTGCGCTGGGCCTGGCCACGCCGACCGCACTGCTCGTCGGCACCGGCCGCGGCGCCCAGTTGGGCATCCTGATCAAGGGCCCGGAAGTGCTGGAGTCCACCCGTCGCGTCGACACCGTCGTGCTGGACAAGACCGGCACCGTCACCACGGGCCAGATGAGTCTTGTCAGCGTTCACACTGCGGAAGACGAGGCCGAGGTCCTGAAGCTGGCCGGTGCGCTGGAGCACGCCTCCGAGCACCCGATCGCCAAGGCCATCGCCAGGGCGGCGGGCGAGGTGCCGGCCGTCGAGGACTTCCAGAACGTCGAGGGACTCGGTGTGCAGGGCGTCGTCGACGGACACGCGGTGCTCGTCGGCCGGGAGAAGCTGCTCAACGACTGGAGCGTCCAGCTCGACCCGGCGCTGACCGAGGCCAAGGAAGCGGCGGAACAGCAGGGCCGCACGGCGGTGCTGGTCGCGTGGGACGGCAAGGCCCGCGGCGTGCTCGTCGTCGCGGACACCGTCAAGCCCACCTCGAAGGAAGCGATCGCGGGCCTGCGCGAGCTCGGGCTGCGTCCGGTGCTGCTGACCGGCGACAACGAGGCAGCGGCTCGCACCGTGGCCGCCGAGGTCGGCATCGACGAGGTCATCGCCGAGGTCCTGCCCGCGGACAAGGTCGACGTCGTGAAGCGGCTGCAGGACGAGGGCCGTGTCGTGGCGATGGTCGGCGACGGCGTGAACGACGCCGCCGCGCTCGCCCAGGCCGACCTGGGTCTGGCCATGGGCACGGGCACGGACGTGGCAATCGAGGCGAGCGACCTCACGCTCGTGCGCGGTGACCTCAACGCCGCCGTGGACGCGATCCGGCTGTCGAGGCGCACGCTCACAACGATCAAGGGCAACCTGTTCTGGGCGTTCGCCTACAACGTCGCGGCGCTGCCGTTGGCCGCGCTCGGCCTGCTCAACCCGATGATCGCCGGCGCCGCGATGGCGTTCTCCTCGGTGTTCGTCGTCACCAACAGCCTGCGCCTGCGGGCGTTCCGCTGACACGGCCCTCACGGGTGGTTTCGTAGCCTCGGCACATCAGTTCCCGATCCACAGGAGCAGGTGTGCCGAGGTTTGCGCTGGTCACAGCGTTGTTGTTCGCGCTGACCGCGTGTTCCTCGACCCCGCCGACGCCCACGCCGGCACCCACGTCGAGCAGTGCGCAGCCACCGGCCGAGCAGCAGGTCCACGTGTCGATCGGCGACTCCTACGCCACAGGTCTCGGACCAGGCGGCACCAGTGCGAGCTTCGCCCGGATCGTGGCCGAGAAGTCCGGCCGGAAGCTGATCAACCTCGCCTGCAACGGCGCCACCTCCGCCGACCTCGCCACGAAGCCCGCGTGCGGACCGGACGCCGGCGGCAAGACCCAGCTCGACGCCGCAGTCGGGGCGGTGCGCGGCCGGAAGGCGGGCCTGGTCACGGTGGTGATCGGTGGCAACGACCTGGCGCCGTGCGCGATCTCCCAGGACCCGCTGCATTGCGCGACCACGACCGTCGCCGGCGTCAGGAACAACGTCGCCGCCGCGCTCGCCGAGCTGCGGGAGGCCGCGCCGGACGTGCAGATCGTCGGGCTGACCTATCCCGACGTGTTCCTCGGCGCGTGGGTGAACCCGTCGTTCCCCAACGGCAAGAACATCGCCCAGCTGTCGGTCCCGATGTTCCAGGACTTCAACGGCACGATCGCGGCCGTGTACGCGAAGTTCGGCGCGAAGTTCGCCGACGTCACGAACACGACCGGCGGCTACGCCGCCTTGACCGAGCTGACGCAGGACCCGAAGTACGGCCAGATCCCCACCTCGGTCGCCAAGGTGTGCACGCTCACCTACTTCTGCGACCGCACCGACGTGCACCCGACGCCCGCGGGTCACCAGGCGATCGCGGACACCGTCCTCGCCGCGAGCCGCTGAGATGCCAAGGCTCCCCCTGCTCGCAGCGCTGGTCCTGGCGTTGGCCGCGTGCACCTCGCCCGGTGTGGATTCCGCCGGCGTTGAGAACGCTCACCAGCGGACGTACGTGTCGATCGGCGACTCCTACGCGACGGGCTACGGCCCGGAAGGCACCGGTGCGAGCTTCGCCCAGATCGTGGCCGAACGGCAGGGGCTGAAGCTGGTCAACGTCGCCTGCAACGGCGCCACCTCCGCCGACCTGCTCTCCCAGCCCGCGTGCGGGCCCGAGGACGACAGCAGGACACAGGTCGACGCGACCGTCGACGCGTTGCGCACCGGCAACGTCGACCTGGTCACCGTCGTGATCGGCAGCAACGACCTGCTGGAGCCGTGCGCGGTGGCCGAGAACCCGGCCGAGTGCGCGGCCGCCGCGGCCGGCGACACCAAGGTCAACATCTCCGCCATGCTCACGAAGCTGCGCGAAGCGGCGCCACACGTGCAGATCGTCGGACTGTCCTACCCGGACGTGTTCCTCGGCGCCTGGGTGAACCGGGAGTTCCCGAACGGCGAGGACGTCGCCCGCACGTCGGTCACGTTGTACGAGGACTTCAACAGCCAGATCGCCGCCGAGTACGCCAGGTTCGGCGCGAGGTACGTCGACGTCACCAGGACGACCGGCGGCTACCGAACGCTGACGGACCTGACCGAGGACGCCAGGTACGGCCAGATCCCGGCCTCGGTCGCCGAGGTGTGCACGCTCACGTACTACTGCGACCGCGGCGACGTGCACCCGACTCCAGCAGGGCACCAGGCGATCGCGGACGCGGTCATCGCCGCGAGTCGCTGAAACGCAATGGGTCGTTGAACTCGGCCAGCACTGTCGTCCCCTCCCCCTCCGGCGACCGCACCGTGAGCCGCCCGCCCAACGCGGCCACCCGGTCCTCCAGCCCGCGCAGCCCTGACGCACCACCCATGCCGTTATCGCTCACATCGACCGTGACCAGCCCGTCGACGCACCGCACCTCGATCCGCACCTCGCGCGCCCGAGAGTGCTTGGCCGCGTTGGTGAGCGCCTCCGCGACCACGAAGTAGCAGGTCCGTTCCGCGACAGGCGAAAGCCGCTCCTCCGGTACACCGACGAGCACCGCCGGTACCGCGGACCGTTCCACGAGCGACAGCAACGCCGGACCGAGCCCGGCATCCGTCAACAGCACCGGATAGATGCCACGAGCGAGCTCACGCAGCTCGTCCAACGCCCTGGCCAGCTCCTCGCGTGCGGCGGCCAGCAGTTCGGGCGAGTTCTCCGCCAATCGCAACGTGAGCAGCACCGACACCAACCGCTGCTGCGCGCCGTCGTGGAGATCGCGTTCGACCTGGCGGCGTGCGTCGTCAGCCGCATCCACGAGGCGTTGCGCCCGCAGCTCGTTCTGCAGAGCCAAAGCCGCACTCGCCGCGACCGCCCGCACGAACCCGGGATCCAGCGCGGGATCGTGCACGAGCGCCGCCAGCCGCGTCCCGCCTGCCTCGAGATAGGTCACACCCCGCGTGGTCGACGCCACCTCGCCGTAGACGATCTCCAGCGACGGGTCGTGCAACGTGCGCGCCAACACCGACCGCAGGTCGTCCGGCAGCCCGGCCCCCAGCGAGACGGCCAGGTCCCCGACCGCCGACTGGTCCAGCCGCGCCCGCAGCAGCCCGTAGAGCAACGCCAGCGGCCACCCGACCAGCACCACCTCGGTGGACCACTGCAACGCCACCTGCACGGCCGACGGCAACCCGAGCAACGCCGCCAGGTACGTCACGACCACGGTCAGCCCGATCGCCGCGGCACCCCACACGACCGGCCCGAGATCGCGCCGGGCCACGCTGCCCGACCGCAGCCAGCGCGTGATCATCCGGGCCGACAGTGCGCAGAACAGCACGATCGCGCTGATCATCACAACCACGGCGACGGCCGGCACGCGGGGCGACGAGACCTCGCGGATCACCACGATGTTCTGCGGCCCGTCCACCGGCGAGACCAGCACATAGCCGACGTTGACCGGCACTGTCAGCAAATAGGCAACGCTGACAACTACGCGCTGCCAACGACTTGTGATGCGTCCGGTCGGATAGGTCACCAGGAGATGCCCCAGCACCGCCAGGTAGAACGTTTTGAAAGCGATCCCTATGAAGAACGCGACATCGTTCTCGATCGCCCCGGCCAGCCGCACGAACCAGGCCAGCCCGACCGCGATCATCAACTGCCCGGAGAAGCTGTCCGGGCGCCGGTCCGCCGCCTCGACGCCCGCGCCGATGAACGACAGCCCCACCGCGAGGTTGAGCACGACCGCGGGCACCGACACCTCGTAGCCGCCCCAGACCAGCGCGGCCAGCGCGAGGAACCCGGTGCCCAGCCAGAGGACTCTCATCGGCGCAGGTAGGCGAGCACGGCCAGCACGCGCCGGTTGTCGTCGGGTCCCTGCTGCAGCCCGAGCTTGGTGAACACCGACCGCACGTACGCCTCGACGGTCTTGGGGCTGAGGAACAACCGCTCGCAGATCGCCTGGTTCGACCGTCCCTCGGCCATCACGGCGAGCACCTCGCGTTCCCGTTCCGACAACGTCTCCAGCGGGTCGTCGACCCGCCGTCGTCCGACCAGCGTCGCCACCACGCCGGGATCGATCACCAGCCCGCCCGCCGCGACCCTGCGCACCGCGTCGGAGAGTTCGGCGAGGTCGGCCACCCGGTCCTTGAGCAGGTACCCGGCCCCGCGCGCGTCCGCGTCCAGCAACTGCAGCGCGTAGTGCGGCTCGACGTGCGCCGACAGCACCAGCACGCCGATCGCGGGGTAGGTCGTGCGGATCTCCCGCGCCGCATCGAGGCCCTCGGTGGTGAAGCCCGGTGGCATCCGGATGTCCACGACCACCACGTCCGGCGGGTCGGCGTGCACCCGAGCCAGGAGCTCGGCCGCGTCGCCGACCTTCGCCACCACCTCGAACCCCGCATCCGTGAGCAACCGCGCCACACCCTCGCGGAACAACGCCGCGTCGTCAGCCAGTGCCACCCGCATGGGCCGATGCAACCACGTGCGCGACCTTTCGGCGCCGCCACATGAACAACAGGACCGCGTTCAACACGACGAGTCCAGCCGCGGCCGGGTAGAAGAGCTGCATCGCGGCCTGGAAGTCGCTGATCGCGAACGACCACGCGATCTTGAACAACCCACCGGCGTTGATCGCGACCAGCGCCCAGGCCATCGACCGCCGCCACAACGCGGCGGTCAGCCCTCCCAGGAACAACGGCACGACAAGAGCCATCGCGATCTTCGCTGGGGTCCACTCTCCCAGCAGGTACTCGCGCTCGGCGGCGAGGAACTCGATCGCTCCCGGCGTCGGGTGCTCCGGCGCGGGGAACCACGCCATGCTCGTCGCCAGCGCGACCAGCGTCAGCCCGATGCCCCACCAGCTGCGCTTGTAGCTGAAGTACGCGAACGGCAGCAGGAACAGCGGCCGGATGTACCAGCTGAGCTCGTTGTGATGCCGTGCCCACGCCCACGAGGCAACCTCGTTCAGCCACTCCATCGTCTTCTCCTTTCGAGTGGCTTTCAGAGTTCGCGTTCTCAAGCGCCGGAACTACGAGGGCATCCCGTGAACTCCGGGCAGGGTTATCCCCGTATTACCCGAAAGCCTCTGTCGGTCGGCGGCGCCGGCTGACAGGCTCTGGAACCGTTGCCGCAGCGAGGATGTGTTCGATGACAGTGCTCCCGCAAAGCATGGACGTCCTGCACCGGCTCAACGACGCCGTGGACGGGTTCCTGCGCAGTGAGAAGGAGTTCAACCTCACCGATCCCGCCACGCACATGCTGGTCGGGGGCCGCTTCCGCACGCTCGGCACGCAGATCGGCGCCAGTGTGCTCGCGGGCGTGCCGGACGAGGACATCGCCGCGATCGTCCAGCCAGCCAGGTCCGCATGTGCACGTTCACCTTTCATGCGCAGCGAGGAGGAGTGGACCCGCGGCTACCCGAGCGACTTCCGGCTCGTGGAGCACGTCCTGGCCCAGGCCAACGGCGCCGCGCCGGGCACCCTCGCCTGGCACGTCGAGACCAGCCTGCAGAGCTCGGCGATCACCCAGCAGCAGCGCAACCGGGTGATGCACCAGGCCCGCCTGATCAGCGACGTGCTGACCGCACCGCGCAACGGCCCGCGCTCGGTGCTGCTGATCGCCTCGGGAGCCGCGCCCGACCTGCGGAGCATCCCGCCGGGCATCGTCCGCCCCGGCGACCGGTTCGTGCTGACCGACGTCGACCCGGACGCGCTGGCACTGGCCCAGAAGCGGCTCGGCCTGCTCAACGACTTCACCACCGCGGTGCCCGGCAACATCTTCCGCGCGCTCGGCCCGTTGGCGGAGCTCGGGCCGTTCGACCTCGTGCTCGTCAACGGCCTCTACGACTACCTCAACGACCGCGCGGCCGTCCGCCTGACGGAGGCCGTGCTGACCAGGCTCTGCCGGCCGGGTGGCACGTTCTACTTCTCCTGCACCGCGGTCGGGAACCCGTTCCGGTGGCCGCTGGAGTACCTCATGGAGTGGCAGGTGATCGAACGCGACGAGGCCGCCGTGCGTGCGCTGCTGCCGGGCTGCGACGTTTCGGTGGGCGTCGACCCGACCGGGCTCGCGTTGCTCACGCACGTCCGGACTCGTCGGTGAAGCCTTTCACCAGGAGCCAGACCGCGAGCACCATCTCGTTGATCGCCAGCGGCACGAAGAAGGAGCTGGCCTGTGTTTGTGTGAGGACGTCGAGCAGCACGAGCACCGCACCGGTCAGATAGGGCACCACGGCGACGAGGGCCCACACGGAGATCCAGCGCGGCACGAGCCGAGACCGGAAGAGCAGGACGTTCAGCAGCACGACGCTCACGCAGAAGTAGATGGCGCTGGCGTGGCCCCACAGCTCATCTGCTTTTAGGTGAGCGATCGGTGCGATGGCGGTCATCAGGAAGACGACTTCCAACGTTCTGGCGACGACGTACCCCATCGCGGCGCCTTCGCCGTGTTGTTTGAGGACGGGGAACAGCGTCGGTGCGATGAACACGATGGCCACGGCCATGAGGAACACGCACAGCCCGCGGGTTGTGCCTTGTGTGGCGGCGCTGACCACTCCTGAGGCCGTGGCGATGATGAAGAGGGAACCGGTGATCCGTGCTGTCATGGCCGTGAGGTTGGCTCGCGTCGGTGTGCGGCCGGTGTGCGTGTGGTGTGTGAGAATTCGCCGGTGCGGATCGGTTTGCTCGGTGGTGTCCGCGCCACCACCGACGACGGCTCGCTGGTCGACCTCGGGTCGCCCAGGTCGCAGGTCGTGCTGGCCGCGCTGGCCCTGTCTGCTGGGGCGCCGGTGCCGGAGTCCCGGCTGATCGACCTCGTGTGGGGTGATTCGCCGCCTTCCTCGGCCAAGGCGTTGCAGTGGCACGTCGCACAGCTGCGGAAGTCGCTTGGCGCTGATGCCATCGCACGGGTCGGTGCGGCCTATCGGCTCGATGTGCCGACTGATGTGGCACGGTTTCGCTCTATTTTGCGGGCTGGGGATTTTGCCGCGGCGCTGTCGGAGTGGGGTGGCGTGCCGCTGGCCGGGCTGGAGGCGCCTGGGTTGGCGTCGGCCGTCGCGGGGCTCACCGAGGAGTGGCTGGGCGCGGTCGAGATGGACTTCTCTCGTCGCGTGTCTGCTGATCCGCGCGCGGTTGTTGGTGAGCTGTCGTCGTTCGTGGCGGACTATCCGACTCGTGAGCAGTTGGCGGCGTTGTTGATGACGGCGCTCTATCGGGCTGGTCGGCAGGCCGACGCTCTCGCGGTGTACCAACGGGTTCGTGCGCACCTTGTTGGCGAGCTCGGGGTTGAGCCCGGGCTGGAGCTGCGTGCGGTGGAGCAACAGGTGCTTGCGCACGCCCCGGTTCCGGCTGCGGTGCTGATCGGGCGTGATGCCGATCTTGTGGCCGTTGCGGAGGCGTTGCGGCGATCTGCTGTGGTCACGTTGGTGGGGCCGGGCGGGATCGGGAAGACGCGGCTGGCTTCTGCGTTCGACGGGGTGTTCGTGTCGCTGGCGGAGATCTCGTCTTCGGACGATGTGCCGCGGGCCGTTGCGGATGCGTTGGGGATCGTTGAGCGGCCCGGACTTTCCGTGGCGCAGGCGGTGGTGTTGGCTCGGCCGTCGTTGTTGGTGTTGGACAACTGCGAGCACGTGTTGGACGGCGCTGCGGCGTTTGCTGCTGCTGTGTGTTCTTCGGTGCAGGTGTTGGCTACTTCGCGCGAACGACTGTCCGTTGCTGACGAGCAGGTTGTTGTTGTGGAGCCGTTGGATGCGGCTTCGAGCGTCGAGCTGTTTGACCTGCGTGCGCGCGCTGCTGACCCCTCATATTCGCCGGACGGGTCTGTTGCTGCGTTGTGCGATCGGCTTGATGGGATTCCGCTGGCGATTGAGCTGGCTGCTGCGCGGGTGCGGAGTCATCGGCCTGCGGAGTTGCTCACTCGGCTGGACATCGGGGTTCGGCGGACCGGCGCGGCGCGGCATCGGACGGTGCAGGCTGCGGTGCAGTGGTCTTACGACCTGTTGTCGGCGGCTGAACGTGCGTTGTTCTGCCGGCTTTCGGTGTTCGCGGCGCCGTTCGACCTGAGTGCGGTGGCTGAGGACCGTGTGCTCGGGGATCTGGTCGAGCGGTCGATGGTGGCTGTTGGTGATGGACCGTTCGGGCGGCGGTTCCGGTTGCTGGAACCGTTGCGGGAGTTCGCTTCCGCGCAGGTGTTTGATCGTTCCTCGGCGTTGGCGCTGCACGCGGACTGGTGTTTGCGGCAGGTGATGGCTGTGGGTGCGCTGCTGGCCGGGCCTCGCGAGGTCGAGGGGGTCGGGCGACTCGCGGAGTTGTGGCCGAACCTGCGGGCCGCTGTCCTGTGGGCTTTCGAGTCGGGCGACCTGCGGCTGGCGGATGCGCTGGTCCGACCGGTGGTGACGGAACTTCCGCTGCGGGGGCGGCGGGAGATCGGGGACTGGGCCGAGCGGATCCTGGCCATGGGTGACCGCCAGTCAGGGCTCCTGCTCCCTATGGCAACGCACCACACACACGACACCCGCCGGGTTCCCCCAAAATCAACACTAGCGGATGGGTCTGACAGTGCTGGTGGCGTCGATCCGGTCCTACGGGCGTTCTGGCTGGTGTGGGTCGCCGAGCGAAACATCCAGAGTTCCAGCCCCGCCCCCCTGCCCGACGCGCTCGACCATCCACTCAGCCGGTATGCGCGGGCCTATGCGTCCGGCGACGGACAGCAGCTCGCGGAGTCGCTGCCGGCAGCACTGTCCTCACTGGACGATCCACACCTCAAGGCGTTCCTCGGGTTGATGCCCGCCGGCACGCTCCTCGGAATCGGGCACTTCGCGCAGGTCGACCAGCAGGTCGGCGAGCTGGTCGAGCGGTATCGCGAGTTCGGGCCACCCACCCTGCTGCACTGGGCGTTGCAGACCCTGGGCTACAGCGCGATGTTCCAGGGACGTGATCCGGATCCGTTCTTCGACGAGGCCGCGGACGTCGAGCTGCCGCCGGGCACGTTGTCCGCCAACAAGACGACCGAGGCGCGCCGGGCGTTTCGGCGAGGAGACCGGGACAAGGCGTTCGAGTTGCTCGCGGCGCACATCGACGAGCTGCTGGAGACCGGCAACGTCGTGGCGGCCAGCGTCGTGGCGGTCGAGTTCATCGCGATCGCCAAGGCCACCATGCGCGAGGAAGCGACGCGGGTACTCGGTTATTTGAAGCACGCCAACGACTTCGGAGCGCTAGCGGCTGAGCGACTCGTCACGGACATCACCACGACGGCACCGGGCATGGACGACCGCGCGGCGTTGCGCTACATGCGGGCAGCGCTCAGCGCAGACCGTGCGCGATCCGGGTCACGAAGGCCACCAGCCGGTCAGGGGTGAACTTCTCCGGGTCGGTCAGGACGAGCCGGCCCGACATCTCGGCGAGGGCGAGCATCGCGTGGCCCAGGAGGTCCGCGTCGAGGTCGTCGAGGCCGCCCAGCTCCTTCAGGCCGAGCGCCGCGAGATCCTCGATCTGGGCCAGGACGCCCGCGCGCACCAGTTCGACCTGGGCGCGGAACTCGTGCGGCGTGCCCTCTGGCGGGAGGAGCACCAGGCGCCAGCGGTCCGGGGCCTCGACGACGGCGTGCACGAAGACGCGCACGGCGTCGGCGAAGGCGTCGTCCGGGGAGCGGGTGGCGAAGTCGGTCGGGAGGGCGGCGATGACCTGCTCGGTGGCTCGGGCCGCCTCGCGCTCCAACAGGGCGCTGATCAGCTCGGCGCGGTTGGCGAAGAGGTCGTAGAGGACGGGTTTGGTCACCTGGGCCTGTTTGGCGACGGATTCCATCGTCACCGTGTCGAAGCCTGCCGGAATCAGGCTCAGGGCGGCGTCCAGCAGCTGCTCGCGGCGCTGTTCGGGCGGCAGGCGGCGAGCGTACTTCCGGCGCGTTGTGCTCACGGGTCCATATTGCTACGGTGGCGTAGCTTTCACAAAGCTACGCGGGCGTAGTAATTGGCGGAGGTATGCGATGGAGCCGGACAACCTCGTTCTGCAACCGCGTGACGTGCAGTTCGACTGGTCGACCCTGCCGATGCACTGGGTCCCGGACGAGCCGGTGGCCACGCACGTCATGAACGTCCTGCACCTGCTGTTGCCGGAGGGCGAGCGGTGGTTCGTCCGGACGTTCCAGCAGGCCGTGCCGCTGATCAGGGACGACACGCTGCGCGAGGACGTGCTCGGGTTCATCGGGCAGGAGGCGATGCACGCCGAGGCGCACAGCGAGGTGCTCGACCACCTGCTCGCGAACGGGCTGGACCCGCGGCCGTTCACGCGGCAGATGGAGCACGTGTTCCGGCGGATCCTCGGGCCGAAGCCGGGCCTGAGCGAGGAGCAGGCGCGCGAGCAGCTCATCGAGCGGGTCGCGATCGTGGCGGCCGTCGAGCACTTCACGGCGTATCTGGGCGACTGGTTGCTGAACGCCGACGCGCTCGACCGGGCCGGCATCCACCCGGTGATGCTCGACCTGCTGCGCTGGCACGCCGCCGAGGAGGTCGAGCACCGCAGCGTCGCGTACGACCTGATGTGCCACCTCGACCGCCGGTACGTGCGGCGCGCGCGGACGATGCTGCTGGTCGCGCCGGTGCTGTTCTGGCTGTGGGTCCGCGGCGCGGTGTTCATGGTGCGCGCGGACAAGACCACCAAGGTGCGACTGACCTGGCGTGAGGCGATGCGGGCCGGGCGGCGGGGGTTGCTGCCGAAGCTGTCGGAGATCTTCCGGGCGTTCCTGCGGTACTTCCACCCGGCCTACCACCCGAAGCAGGAAGGGTCGACGGCACAGGCCGTTGCTTGTCTGGCGTCGTCACCGGCAGCCAGGGAGGCGCACTGATGCTGGGTAGCGCGATGTGGGGCGGAGCTTCGAGCCCTCTCACGCCGCACGAAGAGGCGGCCCGATGCTGCAGAGTCTGACTCGGTTCGGCGAGCTGTACGACCGCGCCGTCACCCGGTTCGGCGGCCGCGCGCGTCCCGGAACAGCCCGGGATGCCTTGTGGCTCAACGTTGTCGAACGCTCACAAGTAGCGGACGACGTCGTCAGCCTCCGGTGCGGCGGCACCGCCCTCCCCGCCTGGCAGCCCGGCTGCCACCTCGACCTGCACCTGCCCAGCGGCCTGCGGCGTCAGTACTCCCTGTGCGGCGACCCGGCCGACCCCACCTACCGGATCGCCGTCCGCACTGTCGGCGCCGGATCACGCGAGGTGCAGGCGTTGCAGGTCGGCGACCGGATCCAGGTGCGCGGCCCGCGCAACGCGTTCCCGTTCGCCGGCATCGGGCCGGTGGTGTTCGTGGCGGGCGGTATCGGGATCACGCCGATCCTGCCCATGGTCCACGCGGCCGCCAAGGCGGGCCTGGACTGGCGGCTCGTCTACTGCGGGCGGTCGACGAAAGCCATGCCGTTCCTCGACGAACTGCCGATCGGCCGGGTCGACATCAGGATCGGACGCGGCGGGCCACTCCTCCGCGACGCGCACCCGAACGGCGCGGTCTACTGCTGCGGCCCGTCGTCGATGCTCGGACAGGTCCGCTCCGAGTTCGCATCGCGCTGGCTGCACTTCGAACGCTTCCGCCCGCCACCGATCGTCGACGGCCGGCCGTTCACGGTCGAACTGCGGCGCAGCGGGGTATCCCTGGAGGTGCCCGCCGACCGGTCGGCCCTCGACGTGATCAGGGACTTCTGGCCGTCGGTCGCCTACTCGTGCCGGCGGGGGTTCTGCGGCACGTGCGACGTGGGCGGCGTGCGGATCTGCGTGGACCGGCCGGCCGGTGACCGACTCGTGTTGGAGGAACTGTGAAGGTGCGTTCCGGAGAAGTCGAACTGGCCGTGCAGGTGCGCGGCGAACAAGGGCCGACCGTGGTCCTGGTGCACGGATACCCGGACACGCACGTCGTGTGGGACCGCGTGGCAGCGTTGCTGGAGAAGGACTTCCGGGTCGTCACCTACGACGTGCGCGGTGCCGGCGACTCGACGCCGCCATCCGCTGAGGACGGTTATCGGCTGGAGCACCTCGCGCAGGACCTGTTCGCGGTGATCGACGCGGTCAGCCCGGACGAGCCGGTGCACCTCGTCGGCCACGACTGGGGCTCGATCCAGGCCTGGGAGGCCGTGACCACGCCCGGCGCGCGGATCGCCACGTTCACCTCGATCTCCGGGCCGTGCCTCGACCACATGGGCCACTGGTCGCGGAAGGGCTTGTCGATCGCTCACATCCGGCAGTTCCTGAGGTCCTGGTACATCGGCGCGTTCCACCTGCCGGTCGTCGCGCCGCTGTTCTGGCGTCTCTACCTCGGCCCGCGCTGGGGAGGCGTGCTGAAGCGGCTCGAAGGCGTCGAGGCAACGCCCGCGCGCACGATCACCAGGGACGCCGTGCGCGGAATCTCGTTGTACCGGGCCAACATCCGCCAGGTCATGCGTTCGCCGCGGCACCGCACGGCACCCATGCCGGTCCAGGTCGTCCAGCCGACGCGCGACCGCTACGTCCGCACCGAGCCGCTCGACCTGGAGCGCTGGGTACCGGCACTGCGGCGCCGCAAGATCGCGGCGGGGCACTGGGCACCGTTGAGCCACCCGCACCAGCTCGCCCGCATGATCAGCGAGTTCGTGCAGGACTCCACTCCCCCGCGCGAGCTCGTGGTGATCACCGGTGGCGGCAGCGGCATCGGCCGGGCGACCGCGGTGGCGTTCGCCGAAGCGGGCGCGAAGGTCGTCGTGTCCGATGTGGACTTCGCGGCGGCCAAGGAGACCGCGGAGATCGTCGGCGGCCACGCGTACGAGGTCGACGTGCGCTCAGAAGAAGCGGTGCGGACGTGGGCGCAGCAGGTCGCCGAGGAGCACGGTGTGCCGGATGTTGTCGTTAACAACGCTGGTATAGGCCACTCCGGGTCGTTCCTGTCGACCTCGACGGAGCAGTGGCAGCGGGTGCTGGACGTCAACCTGTGGGGTGTCGTGCACGGCTGCCGCGCGTTCGGCGAACTGATGGTCGAACGCGGCGAGGGCGGTCACATCGTGAACCTGTCCTCGGCGGCGGCCTACCTGCCGTCGAAGATCCTCTCCGCATACGCGACCAGCAAGGCCGCGGTGTTCATGCTCTCGGACTGCCTGCGGGCCGAGCTCGCGCCGCACGCGATCGGCGTGAGCGCGATCTGCCCGGGACTCGTGAACACGAACATCACGGCCACCACGACGTTCTCCGGCGTCAGCGCCGAGGAACAGCGCCGCAAGCAGGCCCGCGCGTCCCGCATCTACGCCAAACGCGGCTTCGGCCCCGAGGGCGTGGCCGGCGAGATCGTGCGCGCGGTTCGCCGCAACCGGCCGGTGGTGCCGGTGACGGTCGAGGCGAAGGCGGCACGTCTCGCGAGCCGGGTCGCACCAGGTCTGCTGCGCACGTTCGCCAAGCTGGACGTCGGCTGACTCGCCAGCCGAGTCGCAGCCGGCGTGCCGAGCTCGTCCGTCCATCTAGACCTCGGTTGGTTCGCCACCGAAAGCAGCGGCGAGCCGGAGCCAGGGCGCGGCCTCCTCCGGCCGTCCCTGCCGCTCCAGCGTGCGCCCGAGCAGCAGGTGCGCGTAGTGCTCGACCGGATTGCGGTCCACGATCACCCGCAGCCGCGCCTCTGCCTTGCCCAGCTGGGCCGAGTGGTAGTAGGCGCGGGCCAGCAGCAGCCAGAGGTCCGTCTGGAACGGCACTTCCTCGACGACCTCCGCGAGCAGCCGCGCGGCCTTGACGTAGTCGCAGGCCTCGAACAGCAGTTGTGCGCGTTCCCACTTGTCCGCCGCGGTCTCCACGTGGCCTGTGTCGAACAACCGCGTCGCGGTGACCCAGCGATCTTCCGCCACCTGACCGAAGTCGTACATGTCGAACCTCCCTTCCGGACGCCTACAACGCCGCCCGCCGGGAGGTATTCCCGGCGCGCTACCAGCCCTCGTCGCGCATGATCGGCCGGTCCGTCTCCTCCTCGCGTCTCGGTACCTCCGCGCGATCTCGCGCAGAGCGCCGGCCGCGAGCCGCACGTTCTCGCTGTTGTCCGCGGCCAGGCGCTTCATGAACTCGGCCGTGATCCGGAACTCGGTGCCGACCTGGTCGAACAGGTACCTGCCACCGGGTCCGTGGGCGTCACCGCTGAGAAAGGCGTCGTTCTCCTTCTCCAGCGCACCCACGAGCCACCCGTGCACCGAGTCGAGCGAACCCGCGACATCCGACTCCAGCGTCTTCGCGGCATCGACGAGGTTCGTCACTTCGACGGCGAATCGATCCATGGCTGCAAACCAGCGCCAACCGGCAGATCAACTCCGGCGATCAGCGGAAAGAGGCACGAACCGGTGGTCCTGCCAGATCCGCCGCGACTCCTCCTCCGGATACGCGGTCACCAGGTCCTCCACGTCGAACACCCGCGTCAGGCGTTCCGCGGAGTAAGCGGGCCAGCCCGGCTCACCGGTCGCCGCGAACCCCGTCCACGCCGCGCGCATCCGGGCGGACACCTCCGCCGCCACCGGCGTGAGCTCGCCGAGCACCGCGGCCGCCTGCCCGCGGTCGAGGTTGCCGAAGACCAGCGGCACGTCCACCCCGTGGCACGCGCGGAACACCTCGGTCGGCTCCCAGGCCACCACGTAGACGTGCACCCGGCCGCCCGCCGCCACCTGAGCCTCCGCGAGGTGCAGCGACGGCATCCGGAACAACCAGTCCGAGCACACCAGCTCGAACAGCTCCTCCGGCGCCAGGTCCGGATAGGCGAGGCCGGGCGCGAACACCTCCAGCGCCGTCGACGCCTGCTCCGGCGTCACGCTGCCGGCCAGACCCTCGATCACCGACAACAGCCGCTGCTCGTGGCGCGTGTGCCCGACGATCAGCTCGACGTCCCGCGCCGACCCCTGAGCCACCGCCTGCCACGGCGCGACCGGCAGCACGTCACCGTCCACGACCGGGGCGAACGGGATCTGCTTGTGCGCGGCCTGGCCCCAGCGGTCGGCGAACTGACCGATCTTGGCCATCACCTCGTCACCGGCGATCGGCAGCATCGCGGGCTCCACAGTGGACAGGTCCGCGACCGTCGCGCGCAGCCCCAGCTCGGCAGCGCACGTCGCGGCGATGTCGGCGGCCAGCTCCGGTGTGAAGAACGTGCCGGGCACGCTGCTCGCGATCGCCCGGTGGAACAACCCCGCCGCCCGCGGCATGGCCAGCAGGGCCGCGACCGAGCCACCGCCGGCCGACTGCCCGAAGACCGTCACGCGCGCCGGATCCCCGCCGAACGCGCGGATGTTGTCGCGCACCCACTCCAGCGCCGCGACCTGGTCCAGCAGGCCGCGGTTCGCGGGCGCGCCCTCGATCTGCGCGAAACCCTCGATCCCGACGCGGTAGTTGAACGTCGCCAGCACTACGCCGTCCAGCGCCAGCCGCGTGCCGTCGTACTCGGGCAGGCCGGACATGCCGACCGTGTAGGCACCACCCTGGATCCACACCATGACCGGCAGATCACCTGCCACGTCGGGCGACCAGACGTTCACCGTCAGCCAGTCGTCACCGGCCACACCCATGCCGTCCATGCCGAAGAACCCGGCCTGCGGTGGCGGCGGCCCGAACGCCACCGCCTCTCGCACACCGTCCCACGCGGCTGCCGGTCGGGGCGCGGCGAACCGCAGAGCACCAACCGGGGGCGCGGCGAACGGGATGCCGCGAAAGACCGCGACGCCCGATTCCACAGTGCCCCGAAGCAATCCGCCGCTGACCCGAACCTCGACCATGGGCGGAGATGATCGCCGCCGCGGTCCCGCAACGCCAGGGAATTAAGCCGTCACGACCACCTTCGCCCGCGCGTGCTCCGACTCCACGTGCCGGATCGCGTCGGGCACGTCGGTCAGCGGATAGGTCCGCTCGATCACCGGCACCAGCCGCCCCGACTCGGCGAGCTCCCGCAACGCGGCCAGGTTCTCCTTGCTGGGCTTGGCTTCCAGCACCACGAGCCGCTGCCGGGCGAACGGTCCCAGCACCTTGCCCTGGATGATCAACCGGTACGGGCCGAACAGCGCACCACCCGTGAAGCTGCCGCCGCCGGACAACACCAGCACGCCGTCCGGGGTGAGGACGCTGCGCAACGAGCTCATCGACCGGTTCCCCACGAGGTCGAAGATCAGGTCGTAGCGCTCGGAGCCCTGCGTGAAGTCCTCGGACCGGTAGTCGATGACGTGATCCGCGCCCACCGCACGCACCTGCTCGACGTTGCGCGTGCTGCACACCCCGGTCACGATCGCCTTGCGCGCCTTGGCGATCTGCACGGCCATCAACCCGACGCCGCCGGACGCGCCGTTGATCAGCACCCGCTGCCCCGCTTGCAGGTCGCTCAGCCCCATCCACGCGGTGTTGCCCGCCAGCGGCAGCGTCGCCGCCTGCTCGAACGTCAGGTTCGACGGCTTGTGCTCCACCAGCTGCGCCGGCACCCGGACGTACTCGGCGAAGGACCCCTCGACCTCGCCGAACACCTCGTCGCCCACCTGCAGCAACCCGCTCACGCCCGGTCCGACCGCCTCGATCACGCCAGCGAAGTCGAGACCGCGGATCCGCGTCTTGGGCCCGCGCATCCCCAGGAACAGCCGCGCGAAGTACGGGTCACCGCGCATGATGTGCCAGTCGGCGGCGTTCACCGACGACGCCCGCACCCGTACCAGCACCTCGCCCTCCGCCGGCACCGGCCGTTCGACCTCTCTGAGCTCCAACACGTCCGCCGAGCCGTACCTGTCCTGGACGATCGCCTTCATTGCGGCCTCCCTCGCTTGCCGCAGAAGGTAAGCCGCGCCAACGCTTTCCCACATCAGGGACGACCCCTAGGGCGACCACCCGATGTCTGCGGACAAAGCGCGCGGAACGCCAGTTCGGACGGCGTTCCGCGCAGCGCTTGTGCCAGTTCCGGGACCTCCCGCGCAAACTAGCGCGGCAGCTCCTCGCCCGTCTGCTCCTTGACGAGGTACTCGGCGTACCAGTCGGGCCAGTTCTCGTCGTACTCGCCGCCGTTGCGCTTCTCGTGCTCCCCGTGAGCCAACGCGGCGCGGCGCAACGCCGAAGACAGATCGGCGATCGACGCGTAGGACGTGTCGTCGGCGTCGACGCGACCGGGCAGGCGGGTCGTGACCTCCTGCAGGATCCACGTGTTGCCGTCCGGGTCGGCGAACTCGGCGCGCGAGAAGTAGCTGCGGCGCTCCGGGTCCACGCCCTCGACAGGACCGTCCGGGCCGCCGTGGTAGATCGGGCCGACCTTGATGCCGGCGGCGAGCAGGGCCTCGTGCGTCTCGACGAGGTCCGACACGATCAGGAAGTGCCGGCCGGAACCGGGTGCCGCGGTCGTGACGCCCTCGCCGAAGTGGATGGACGCGTTGGAGCCGTACGGGGTGAACTGCACGACCCACGGCGGGGTGACGTCGAGGCGCCAGCCCAGCCGGCTGTAGAACTCCTTGGCGCGCTCGACATCCGTGACTCCGATGACGGTCACTTCGAGCTTCATGTCGATTTCTGTCAGGTTCTTCATTTCGCTACTTCCTTTGCCAGATCGCGGAGGCCGTTGAGGAAGGCCTCGGAGAAGGTGGGGAACGGCTGGATGACGTCGAGCAGCAACGACAGCGGGAGCTTCGCGCGAATCGCGAGGGTGGCCTGCTGGAGCCACTCGCCTGCCTCGGGTCCGACGGCGTAGGCGCCCGTGAGGACTTGGCCATCGGAGACGAGGGTCAGGAATCCGGGTCGCGTGGCGTACTCACGGGTGTAGGTGGCCGTGCGCGCGACGCCGGACAGGTGGGCGGTTGCGGTGTACTTTCCTTCTGCCGCACCGACTGCGGCGACCTCCGGAGAGGTGAACACGACCCGCGGGACGGCGGTGTAGTCGACCTTGGCGTCGTGGCCGAGGATGTTCGCGGCGGCCACGCGGCCCTGGTACTTGCCGACGTGGGTCAGGTTCCACTGACCGGTCACATCGCCGACCGCCCACAGACCCACGCCGAAGTTCATCGCGTCGTCGGTGGCGATGCCCTGCGGATTCGGTTCGACGCCAACGGTTTCGAGCCCGATGCCCTCGACTCGCGGCCGCCTTCCGGTGGCGACGAGAATCTTGTCGCCGCGCAGCTGGGCGCCGTCCGGGAGGTCGAGCACGTACTCGTCGCCGTCTTTGGACGCAGCTGTGGCGTGCACGCCGAGGTGCAGTTCGACGCCATCCGCGGCCAACGCCTCGCTGAGCGCGCGCCCGGCCGCTTCCGGTTCCCGTGGCAGCAGCCGGTCAGCACCCTCGACCAGGGCAACTGACGAGCCGAGCCCCCGGAACGCCTGCGCCATCTCGACACCCACCGGTCCGCCGCCGAGGATCAGCAGCCTGCCGGGGATCTCCTTGACACCGGTGGCCTCGCGGTTCGTCCAGACGTCCAGCTCACGCAGACCCGGAATGGGCGGGATGAAGGCGGATGAGCCCGTGGCGACGACGATGTGGTCGGTCGTGTAGACCTGATCGCCCACCGCGACCCGGTGCGGGCCGTCGATCCGGCCCTCGCCGCGCAGCACGTCGATCCCGGCTTCCCGAGCCCACTTCTCGCCGCCCGCGTCGTCGTAGGACGACACCATGAAGTCACGCCACTCCAGCACCGCCTCGGCGTCGACCTTCCCGGTGATCGCCTCACGGGCACCGGGCACGTCCCGCGCGGCCGCCACGGCCTCGCCGGGACGCAGCAGCGTCTTGGACGGGATGCACGCCCAGAACGAGCATTCACCCCCGAGCAGCTCGCGCTCCACGATCGCCACGCGGAGCCCGCCGTCGGCGACGGCGGCGGCGAAGTGCTCGCCGGGTGACCCGCCGCCGATGACGATGACGTCGTACTGGTTCATCACACCCGTCCCGGAAGCCGCGTCGTGACCTCCTGCAGCACCCAGCCGTTGCCGTCGGGGTCGCTGAACGAGAGGTACGACCCGTAGCTCGTGCGGCCGGGCGCCAGGCCGTCGACCCGCCCGACGGTGCCCGCGTGGTGGAAGATGCCGGTCTTGTCGTGGAAGATCTCGCTGACCTCGACGCCTCGACCGACCAGGTCCTCGCGGGCGGCCACGACGTCGTCGACGATCAGGTGCAGTCCCTCGGCGCTGCCCGGCTCCGCGTCGGTCACGCCGCTGCCGAAGATGATCGACGCGGGCGAGCCGGGCGGGGTGAACTGGGTGAGGCGGTAGCCCTCGTCGTCGGCGAACTCGGCGTCCTGACGCCAGCCGAGCGTCTTGTAGAAGTGGATCGCCCGGTCGATGTCGCTCACCGGGATCACGGCCACCTCGAACTTGTAGTCCATTTCAGCTCCTTCGTCGTTTCCGATGACACGAGATTGCTCGCGCCAGGGACCCCTTCGAACCCGTCGAACACCCTGGTGACCCCCTGGCCCGTAGGCTCGGGCCCGTGTCGGACGATCTCCTGGGCAGACGCACTGAGGGCGAGACGCTGGATCGCTTGTTGACGCAGGCCAAGTCGGGTGCCGGCCAGGTGCTGGTGCTGCGCGGCGAGGCCGGTGTCGGCAAGACAGCGCTGCTCGACCACGTGTCGGCACGCGCCACGGGGTTCCGGGTCACCAGGGCCGCCGGTGTGGAGGCGGAGAGCGCGTTCCCGTACGCCGGGCTGCACCAGCTGTGCGTGCCGTTCCTCGACCGGCTGGACAAGCTGCCCGCACCGCAGCGCGAGGCGCTCGGCACCGCGTTCGGCATGGCCGCCGGGCCGCGACCGACGCGGTTCATGGTCGGCCTGGCGGTGCTGACGCTGCTCGCCGAGGTCGCCGACGAGCAGCCGCTGGTGTGTCTGGTCGACGACGCGCAGTGGCTCGACTCGATGTCGTCCGCGGTGCTCGGGTTCGTGGCCCGCAGGCTGCTGGCGGAACGGATCGCGCTCGTCTTCGTGCTGCGCGAGGGCAACGACTACCTCGACGGGCTGCCGGAGCTGTTCGTGCGGGGCCTGGACGACGCGGACGCCCGCGCGTTGCTGGAGTCGGTGATCAAGGGGCCGGTGGACGGCCGGGTGCGCGACCGGATCGTCGCCGAGGCCCGCGGCAACCCGCTCGCCCTGCTGGAGCTGCCGCGCGAGGCGGCCGACGGGCTGGATCCCGGGCCGCTGACCAGCCGGATCGAGCAGAGCTTCGTCCGGCAGATCGAACCGCTGCCGTTCGACACGCGCTTGTTGTTGCTGACTGCCGCCGCCGAACCGCTCGGTGACGCGACCCTGCTGTGGCGCGCGGCCGGCCTGCTCGGGCTCGGCGCGGACCCGGCGGCCGCGGCGGTGGGCACCGGGCTGATCGAGTTCGGCGCGCGGGTCCAGTTCCGGCATCCGCTGGTGCGGTCCGCGGTGTACCGGTCGGCGGCCGCGGTGGACCGGCAGCGCGTGCACCGAGCCTTGGCCGACGTGACCGACCCGGCGATCGACCCGGACCGCCGCGCGTGGCACCGGGCCCAGGGCACCACCTCACCGGACGAGGAGGTGGCCGCCGACCTCTCGAACACGGCGTCACGCGCCCAGGCCCGTGGCGGTTTGCTGGCCGCGGCGGCGTTCCTCGAACAGGCCGCCGTGCTCACCCCGGAACCCGGCCGCCGGGCCGACCGCGAACTGGCGGCGGCACGGGCCAAGCGCGACGCGGGTGCGTTGGACGCGTCGTTGCGGCTGCTGTCGGCGGTCGAAGCCGGTCCGCCGGACGACCGCCGCAGCGCCGAGATCGAGCACCTGCGCGGGCACATCGCGTTCGACCAGCGCCGCGTCGCCGAAGCCGCGCCCCTGCTGTTCAGCGCGGCCCGCCGGCTCACCCCGTTCGACCCCGACCTGGCCCGCGAGACCCACCTCGAGGCGCTGTCCGCGGCGATCTGGGCGGGCTCCCCGTTGGCGGAAGCGGCTTTGAGCGCTCCCCCGCCGCGCACGCCGCCGTGCGCGATCGACCTCGTGCTCGACGCGTTGACGACCCGCATCACCGCGGGCCACGCGGCAGCCGTGCCGCACATGACCCGCGCCCTGGACGAGGTGCGCGCGCTGAAAGTCGGTGCCGACGACATCAGCCGCCTGCCGTGGCTCTTCGGTTACCGCGCGGGCGGCATCGTCGCAACGGAGCTGTGGGACTTCGAGACGCGCCGCGCGTTCGCCCAGCAACAGGTCCGCCTCGCCCGCGACGCCGGTGCCCTCGTGCAGCTGCAGTTCGCGCTGAACTTCCTGGCGGACAACGAACTCCTCGCGGGTGAACCGGCGGCCGCGCAGGCGTTGATCGAGGAGGACCGGCGGATCTCCGAGGTCACCGGCACCCCGCCGGTCGGCTACGCGGTGCTGCTGCAGGCCGCCTACCGCGGTGAGGACCTCGCAACCGCGACCGCACGGGGCGCCCGGCTCGAAGGCCAGGGCAGGCTCGCCACCATCGCCGACTGGACCAGCGCGATCCTCCACAACGGACTGGGCCGCCACGACCTCGCCCGCGACGCCGCTGTCCGCGTGTTCGAGGAGGACTCACTCGTCTACAGCGGCCTGATCACCGCGGAACTGGCAGAAGCCGCGTCCCGCACCGGTGACACCGCACTGGTCGCCGAGGCGCTGCGGCGTTCGTCGGCCTGGGTCGACACCGACTGGTCCCTGGGCGTCAAGGCACGGCTGCGCGCGTTGAACGGCGACACCGCGGCGTTCTCCGAGTCGATCGTCTTCTTCGCCCGCACGGCTTTGCGCGGCGAACTGGCCCGCGCCCACCTGCTGTACGGCGAGTGGCTGCGCCGGGAAGGCCAACGCGTCGAGGCACGCGACCACCTGCGCACGGCCCACGAGATGCTTCTGGCCGCAGGCATGACCACGTTCGCTGACCGCGCACACCGCGAACTCCAGGCCACCGGCGAAACCGCCCGCAAGCGCACCGCCGAACCGACCGACGAGCTGACCGCGCAGGAATACCAGATCGCCCGGCTCGCCCGCGAGGGGTACTCGAACCCGGAGATCGGCACTCGCCTGTTCATCAGTCCGCGCACCGTGGAATGGCACCTGCGCAAGGTGTTCGGCAAGCTCGGCGTGACGTCGCGGAGGCAGCTCCGCGACGCCTCGTTCTAGCCGACGCTCAGGGCGTCCAGCGGTAGGCCCACTCGTCCGGCCACGAGCCGTCGTGGCCGACCATCACGCCGTCGCTGTTGATACCGGAAGGCTGGTACTCCCAGCCCCCGTCGACGACGGGGAGCTCGGTCATCTCACCGGTCGCACTCCAGCGGACCGGGCGAAAGCCGATGTCGGCGTCCTGAACGGTGCCGAGGACCACACCGGAGTCGTTGATCGCGCTGCCGTCGCTCTGGACCTGAACGGACGCGCCGAGGTCCGTGATGGTGCCGTCCGGATTCCAGCGCACCGCACGGGAGTGCCCGGTCACCGGCTCGACGAATCCGGTCACCGCGCCGTGCCGGTTCACCGACCGGGCGATCGAGCGTTTGGTGCCGCTGGGCAGCGGCAGCAGAGTGATCGTGCCGTCGGGGTTCCAGCGAACGGCCCGGTTGTCGCTCTGCGCCACGAGGTTGAACGCGTTGCCGACGGCGAACCCGTTCCCGGACGCGCCGCCGAGCGAGGTCTGGGTGTAGCCGGCGGGCACCGTCAGCGCGGCTGGCACGCCGTTCAGGTCCCACCGGAGCGCGCGGCGCTTGCCGTTGGAGGACTCCCAGGCTTCGCCGTAGACCAAGCCCTCGTCGTCGACGCCCATCGAGTACACGTGGGAGTAGCCGGTCATCTGGCCGAGGATCCGGTAGGTGCCGTCGAGGTCGTACCGGATCACGCGGGCCGGATCGCCGAGCGTCCTCTCGCCGATGCCCACGATCACGCCGGCGTTGTTGATCGCCGTCGCCTCCAGGTACTCCAGGTCGGCAGGACCACCGAGGTCCGTGATCGCACCGTCGGGGTTCCACTTGACCGCGCGGACGTGTCCTTGAGTCCCCGACCGTCCCACCGCGGTACCTGCGTCGTTGATGGCGTTCGCGATGTTGAACGACTTGGGCGTCAAGCCCTTGAGCACTGTGACGGTCGACTCCGCCTGCGCCGGTGCGGCGACTGCGAGCGCGGTCAGAACCGCAGCGGCCACGACCGTGCCGAGTCTTCGAGTCATTCCATTCCCCCAGGACTAGTAGGTCGAACGGCGACACAGTAGATGAGCACGCTCACCTGGTGGAGCGAATTCTCAGCAACGTGGCGAACACGATCGCGAGGATCAGCGCGCTCGACACGGTCAGCGCCGCCCAGCCCGCGACCTGCCAGCCCGTGAAGTGCAGGCCGGCGGCGTACCGGATGCCGATGTTGCCGAGCACCGCGATCGGGAACGTGAACACCCAGTACTGCGTGCTGAACGGCAACCGCAGGTAGTCGCGCAGGAAGAACAGCTGCACGAGCAGCATGAACAGAGTGACGCCGCCCAAAGCGGTCTGCAGGTCGTCGACGGCGCCTCGGGTGATCGCGAACCAGGCGACGCTCGCGGTACCGGGCGGCGAGAGCAGGATCGACAGGACGGGCTTGAACGGCAGCGGGAGCTCCGAGCCGAAGAACAGGCGCGAGGTGATCACCGCGCCGAGCAGGAGCCAGAAGAAGATGCCGATGCCGAACACCGCGACGGCCGCGCCGTGGGCGTTAACGCTCACAAAGCCGATGGCCGCGATGAACGCGCCCGCGGTGACCGGGAGGAAGTAGCCGGGGTGCATGGCGTCCTGGTCCAGCGGGTGTTTGAGCCAGTGCGCGAACAGGGCCGCGGCGTTCACGGCCAGGCCCAGCACGGCGATCCAGATCAGCCACGGGGCCGCGGAGCCCAGGACTGGTGCGTAGTGGGCGATGAGCAGGACTGCGATCACCGGGAGGTAGGCGGTGAGCGGGCCGAGCAACGGGTGCCGCAGGTCGAGGTGGAAGCCGGCGCCCGGCCGGAACGTGCCGGCGAGGTAGGTGAGCGTGAACACCGCGAAGATCAGGGTCGCGGCGCCGAACGCCACCGACGCGGGCCAGCCCGGCGCGCCCAGCAGCTGGGCGGCGGCGGTCCAGGCGCCGCCCAGGCCGGCGAGGCCCAGCGGGATGGAGAACAGGCTGATCGGAAGCGCCCAGCTCGGGGCTTTCACGGGTGCAAGAGTCGTTGTCATGCTGACAAAGGTCCGCCAGGTGCACCCTTGCTCGCGCCAGGGGAACACACTGGTAAGCCATTCGACGACGGGCACGGCCGGCGTCCCACATTGTGATTTTGCCCCGGACACCGACGTTTCCCATTCCCGCCGCAAGAAAGTCGTCCGCTTGGTGAGATGAACAGATTTTCAAGGCGTGCGAACTAGATCTGACTGTTCGCCGCCCAGCATGGTGAGTGGCATGACAGCGCAACTCTCCCGAACGATCACCGTCCACCGACTGGGAGCGCACATCGGTGCGCGCATCGACGGCGTCCACCTGAGCGGCGATCTGCCGGCGGACACCGTGGCCGAGATCAGGTCGGCCTTGCTGGCGCACAAGGTGGTGTTCTTCTCCGGACAGCAGCACCTCGACGACGCGGGGCAGCTCGCGTTCGCCCGCCTGCTCGGCCGGCCGACGCTGGCCCACCCGACCGTCCGCGGCCAGGAGCACGAGCAGGTGCTGGCCATCGACTCCGAGCACGGCAAGGCCAACAGCTGGCACACCGACGTCACGTTCGTCGACCGGGTGCCCGCGATCAGCGTCCTGCGCGCGATCGAACTGCCCCCGTACGGCGGTAACACGGTGTGGGCCAACACCGTGCAGGCCTACCGCGATCTGCCGGAAGCGTTGCGCGCCTTGGTCGACCGGCTGTGGGCGGTGCACACCAACCTCTACGACTACGCGGGCGAGGTGGACGCGACCAGGATCGGCGGCATCGACGTCAAGGAGCAGGCCTACCACGACGAGTTCCGGTCCCACGTGTTCGAGACCGAACACCCGTTGGTGCGCGTGCACCCGGAGACCGGCGAGCGCGCGTTGTTGCTGGGGCACTTCGTGAAGCGGATCGTCGGCCTCACGACGACCGAGTCGCAGGCCGCCTTCCAGTTGCTGCAACAGCGAATCACCAGGCTGGAGAACACCGTGCGCTGGCAGTGGTCCGCCGGCGACATCGCGATCTGGGACAACCGCGCCACCCAGCACTACGGCGTCGCCGACTACGACGACCAGCGCCGCCGGCTGCACCGGGTCACCATCGCCGGCGACGTTCCGGTGAGCGTCGACGGCGTGGCCAGCACTCCGGTCACCGGCGACGCGGCGCACTTCTCCGCGCTGTGAGGTGTCGGCACCACAGTGGACGGACTTCGCACCCGTCCACTGTGGACGCCTTCAGTTGCCGGCGGCCAGCCAGTCCCGCAGGCTGGTCGCCTGCAGCTGCGCGCCCGCGTTCGGCACGAGCTGCTTGCCGGTCAACAAGGTGCCGAAGTACTTGGCCTGCGGGTCGCTCACGACCTCGCGCTCGTCGTTGCGCTGGGTCAGCACCGTGCGGATCCACCCGTCCATGGTGAACTCCTCCGGCCCGCCGATCTCCTGCACGCCGTTGATCGGACCGGTCGCCGCAGTCCTGCCGACCACCGCCGCGACGTCCGAGGCCGCGATCGGCTGCACACCGCCGTGCGGCAGGTGCACGACGCCGTCGACGGTCGCCGAGTTCGCGATGGCACCCGCGAACTCGAAGAACTGGGTCGCGCGGATGATCGAGTACGGCAGTTCGGCCTCGGTGATGAGCTTCTCCTGCGCCACCTTCGCGCGCAGGTAGCCGGAGTCGGGCAGCTCGTCCGTGCCGACGATCGACAGCGCGACGTAGTGACCGACGCCGGCTTCCTTGGCGGCCTCAGTCAGGTTCGTCGTGGCCGTGGTGAAGAAGTTCATGACGTCGTCGTCAGCGAACGACGGCGAGTTCGACACGTCGACGAGCACGTCGGCGCCCTGCAGAACCTCCTTGACGCCTTCGCCGGTCACCGTGTTCACGCCGCTGTTCGGGGACGCGGCAACGGCGTCGTGGCCGTGCTCACCGAGCCGCTTGACGACCTGGCTGCCGATCAACCCCGTACCGCCGATGACAACGATCCTCATGGGTCCGTCCCTCTCGTGAGCCCGCCCGCTGCGGGTGTTCACGAGCTAAGACCGGACAGCACTCGCGGTTGTGACAGGCCTACCGGAACGCGGTGAGCTTCTCGGGGTTGAGCAGCCACATCAGCTGGTCGACACCTGCCGCCGTGGCGGTCAGGGTGATCACCGCGTAGGTGTTGCCGTCCTTGCGCAACCGGATCGCGGACAGGCCGTTCACCTCCACGTAGTCGGCCTCGGCACCGGCCCAGAACGACGGCGCCCAACCCGAGACGATCTTCGCAAGGCTTGCCGCACCGAACAGCGGACGACCGGCCGCCCGGATCGCGCCGTTGCTGTCGGAGTAGCTGACCACGTCCTCGGCGAACAGCTTCTCGAGTCCGGCCAGGTCACCGGCCTGCGCCGCCGCCACGAACGCCTCCAGCAGCTTGCGCTGGTCGGCCCGTTCGACGGGGGCCTTCCGCTCGTCGGCGAGGTGCTTGCGCGCCCGGCTGACCAGCTGCCTGGTCGCGACCTCGCTGGTCTGCACGATCTCGGCGATCTCGCGGTACGGGTAGTCGAACGCCTCGCGCAGCACGTACGCGGCCCGCTCGGTCGGCGTGAGCTTCTCCAGCAGCAGCAACACCGCCAGCTCCAGCACGGCGCCCTGCTCGGCACCCACCTGCGGGTCGGCGGACGTGTCGATCGGCTCGGGCAGCCACGGTCCGACGTAGGTCTCCCTGCGGGCGCGCGCCGTCTGCGACTCGTTGATCGCGAGCCGGGTGATCGCCGTCGCCAGGTAGGCCTCGGGGTTGAGCACCGACGCGCGGTCCGCAAGCTGCCAGCGCACCCACACCTCCTGCACGAGGTCCTCGGCGTCGGCCACGCTGCCGGTCATGCGGTACGCGATGCCGAACAGCCTCGGCCTGGCCGCCGCGAACGCCGACTCGGCCTGCTCCAGCTGGGTCATCGGACCGCTCCCCTCTTCCCGCTGCCACGTTAGCGCTCACACGGGCCTTGAGCGGTGTGGCGCCCCGCACTACATGCCCGTGGCGCCCCGCACTACAGGCCGCCGGACACGTCCACGACCGCACCGGCCACATAGGACGATCGTGGGGACAGCAACATCGCCACGATCGGCGCGACCTCCTCGGGTGAGCCGAACCTGCCCAGCGGAATGCCCCGGCGGCGGGCTTCTTCCGCTTCCCACGCGGCGAAGTCCAGCGACGTGCCTGACCACTCGTGCTTGACGTGCTGACGTTCGGTGCGGATCGCGCCCAGGTTGACCGTGTTGACCCGGATCCGGGGTGCGAGCGCTCTCACCAGCATCGCGGCCAACGACGCCGTCGCCGAACGTGCGGCGCTGACCGCCGCCATCTCAAGGTCCGGCGCCCGTGCGGTGACGCCGTTCAGCACCACGACAGCGCCCTCGGTCATGAGTTCGGCGGCAGGTTCGACCAGGTTGAGCACGCTCGCCAGCTTCACGTCGCACTGCTCGCGCCACACCTCCGGCGGCGTGTCCAGCACTCCCCCGACCGCGCCCGCGCCGGCGTTCGCGACCACGCCGTCGAGCCCGCCGAACGTCTCGGAAACCTCCGCCACGAACTCGCGCATCCACCCGCGGTCCCGCACGTCGCCGACGCGCGCCAGCACCTCCGGTCCCCACCCCGGCTCGCTGCGCGCACACGTCGCCACCCGCGCACCCTCGTCGAGCAGCAACGACACGATCGCCCGCCCAATGCCCCGGCTGCCGCCCGTGACGACGTACCGGCGTCCCGCCAATCCCAGGTCCACGAGATCATCCTGGTGAAAGACTGGCCGGGTGACCACCGAACGTCCCAGCCCACCACTGCAGGCAGGCGAACGCGAGACCCTGCGCGCGTTCCTCGACTTCCACCGCGCCACCCTCGCGATGAAGTGCGAAGGCCTGTCCGACGACGACCTGCGCCGCCGCTCGATGCCCCCGTCCACGCTCACGTTGCTCGGCCTCGTCCGGCACATGGCGGAGGTGGAGCGCACGTGGTTCCGCAAGGTCATCGACGGCGAGGACATCCCGCTGGTGTGGTCGGAAGACAACGACTACCAGGTGGCCTACGACGCGTCGAAGTCGAGCAGGTCCGACGCGTTCGCGGCCTGGCAGACCGAGGTCGAGCACGCGCGCCGGATCGAGCGCGCGGCCGAGTCGCTCGACGTCCTCGGCTACCAGCCGCGGTGGTCGGAGCAGGTGTCGCTGCGGCTCGTCATGCACCACCTGTGCCACGAGTACGCCCGCCACAACGGCCACGCGGACTTCCTGCGCGAGGGCATCGACGGCGTCACCGGGGCGTAGAACCGGCCGCGGCGGGCGGCATGTCCGCCTGGGCCAGCGTGATGCCGCGGTCCGGCACCACGCCGAAATGCGTGATCTGCCGGCCGGCACCGAGCTCGGTGATCCAGTTCGCCGCCGTCCGCAACCGCCCGTACGGCAGGTCCATCAGGTGGTAGCCGCGCGTCACGGCCTTCGCCGGCAGGCTCGTCAACGGCACGCCCAACGGGTTCGCGACCGCCTGCCACCCGCCGAGGTCGACCACGAACCCCAGGTCCTTGTGCTTGTACTCGCGCGCCGTCCCGTGGCCGAGCGACGCCGCGATGTTGAGCGCCGCGACCCGGCCCTGGCGTTCGGCGTGCTGCGCGGTCATGGCGGTGATCTCGCCCGGCCGCACGAGGTCCGGCACCGCGGCCGCGTCACCGGCCGCCCACACGTGCTCGCACACCTTCAGGTGGGTGTCGGTGTCGATCCGGCCCTGCGTTGACGGCATGTTCAACGTGCTGACCAGCGGATCCGGCCGCACACCAACACACCACACGACCGTGCGCGTCTGGATCTCGGTGCCGTCGGAGAGCCGCGCGCAGGTGTCGGTCATCTCCTCGAGGCTGGTCTCGAGCTTGACCTCGGCGCCGCGCTTCAGCAGGACTTTGTGCGTCGGCCCGGACAACCGCGGATCCAGGCCCGGCAGCACGCGTGGCGCGATGTCGACGAGGATCCAACGCGGCTGCACGTCTCTGAGGCCCGGCAGGTGCTTCCATGCGTCCTGAGTCAGCAATTGCGTCTGCGCGAGGACCTCGGTGCCCGTGTATCCGGCGCCCACCACCACGAACGTGCAGCGCGCACGCCGTTCCTCGGGATCGTCGGACTGGTCGGCCAGTTCGAGCTGCCGCAGCACGTGGTCACGCAGGTGGATGGCCTCGGCGACGGTGCGGAAGCCCTTCGCGTGCTCGGCGACACCGGGGATCGACAGCAGCCGGGTGACGCTGCCGGACGTGATCAGCAACCGGTCGTAGGACATCTCGAACGAGCGCCCTTCGACGTCCATGACCTCGACCGTCTTGGAGGCGAGCGAGATCCCGGTCGCCGCGCCCAGCACCAGCTTGGTGCGCTTCAACGTGTTGCGCAGCGGCACCGCGACCCGGCGCGGGTCCAGCACCCCGCCGGACACCTCGGGCAGCAGCGGGATGTAGAGCATGTAGTCGGCCGGGTTGATCGCGACCAGTTCGGCCGCGTCCTCCGGCAGCTTGCGTTCGAGCTTGCGCAGACAGTGGAACCCGGCGAACCCGGTACCGATCACCAGGACCCGCGGCCGAGCGGACATGCGTCCTCCCAGGGCTGTTAGCGCCGCGCCGAGTACCCCAGATCGGCGCTGATCCGCGCCGCGGCGTCGAGCAGCAATGGCACCACATCCCGCCGGATCGCCTCAACCGACGATCGCCCGACGGAGGTGGAGGACGCGAGCGCCGCCACCACCTCGCCGGACCGGTCGCGGACCGGCACGGACACCGAGAGCAGGCCGATCTCCAGCTCCTCCGCCACGATCGACCACCCGTCGTCGCGAACCCGCTGCAGGACTTCGCGGAACGCGTCGGCGTCGGTGACCGTGTGCTTGGTCAGCTCGGGCAGCCCGCCCTCGATGATCTCGTCGACGACCGGGTCCGGTGCCCACGCGAGCAGCACCCGTCCCATCGACGACGCGAACGCCGGGATCCTCGTGCCGATCGACACGTTGATGCTCATGATCCGCCGCACCGGCACGCGCGCGACGTACACCGCGTCGCGTCCGTCCAGCTCCGCGAGCGACGCCGACTCGGCGGTCTTCGCCGACAAGTCCAGCAGATGCGGCTGCGCGATCTCGATCATCGCGCGCGACGCCGAGTAGTGCTGGCCGATGCTCAGCACCCGAGGCGTCAACGACCACCTGCTGCCCTCGTTCCGCACGTACCCGAGTCGTTGCAGGGTGAGGAGGATCCTGCGCACGGCCGGGCGCGACAGACCGGTGGCGGCGGCCAGTTCCGCGAGGTTCGGGTTGGTCCGGTCCTCGTCGAACGCGAGCAGCACGGCGAACCCGCGCTCGATGCTCTGGATGAAGTCGCGCTCGTCCGTGGCCATCGCCTCATCCTTCCGCGGTTGACAGTTCAACGAAGCGGGTGCACGCTGCATATAATCGCAAAGCGTACACGTTGTACGCATAGCGTACAGGAGGAGATGACTCGACCACGGTGACGACGGGTATTCCAAGCCCCACCGCCGCCATCGCGGCCTTCACCAGGAGGTGACCGTTGCTCTTCCACGTGCGCATGGACGTTGCACTGCCCCACGACCTCGACCCCAACCGTCGAGCCGAGCTCATCGCCGCCCAGCAGGACCGGGTGCTGGAGCTGCAGAAACTCGGTGTGTGGCCGCACCTGTGGCGGGTCGTCGGGCTGGACAGCAACATCAGCATCTTCGACGTGCCGTCCAACGACGAGCTGCACGCGTTCCTCTCGTCGTTACCGCTGTGGGAGTTCATGCGGGTCGAGGTGACGCCACTGGCGACGCACCCCTCCGATCTCGCGGCCCAACCCTGACAAGGAGAGTTCATGCGTGACGCCGTCATCTGCGAACCCATCAGAACACCGGTGGGCCGCTACAACGGTGCCCTGAAGGAGCGCACGGCCCAGGAGCTCGGTGCGGTCGTCGTCCAGGAGCTGATGCGCCGCACCGGGCTCGATCCGTCCTCAGTGGACGATCTGGTCCTCGGCCACTGCTACCCGACGATGGACGCTCCGGCGATCGGCCGCGTCGTCGCGCTGGACGCGGGTCTCGGCGTCGGCGTGCCGGGTGTGCAGCTGGACCGCCGGTGCGGTTCCGGTCTGCAGGCCGTGCTCAACGCGGCGATGGCGGTGCAGACGGGCGCTCAGGACCTCGTGCTCGCGGGTGGCGTCGAAAGCATGTCGAACGCCGGTGTGGACGCGCTGGCCCGCGGCCGGGTGACGGCCGGTGGCGCCAACTTCCCGGTGCCGGGCGGAATGCTGGAGACCGCCGAGAACCTGCGCCGCGAGTACGGGATTTCCCGGTCCGAGCAGGATGAACTGGCGTTGCGCAGCCACGAACGTGCTGTCGCCGCTCAGGCTTCTGGCCGGTTCTCTGACGAGCTGGTGCCCGTTGGGGACTTCGTGGCGGACGAGCACCCGAGGCCGGGTTCTTCCGTGGAGAAGCTGGCGTCGTTGAAGACCGTCATGGACGTCGAGGGCGCCACGGTGACCGCGGGCAACGCCAGTGGGCAGAACGACGGCGCCGCGGTCTGCGTCGTCACGCACCCCGCGTTGGCCGCCTCGCTGGGCTTGCGCCCGTTGGCACGCCTGGTCTCGTGGGCTTCGGCAGGTGTTGAACCCTCACGGATGGGCATCGGGCCGGTGCCGTCGTCCGCGCGGGCGTTGCAGAACGCCGGTCTGAAGCTGGACGACATGGACCTGATCGAGCTGAACGAGGCGTTCGCCGCGCAGGTGCTCGCGGTGACTCGCGAATGGGGTCTCACCGACTTCGAACGGCTCAACGTCAACGGTTCCGGCATCGCGCTCGGCCATCCCGTCGGCGCTACCGGTGCGCGGATTCTCGCGACGATGTTGCGCGAGCTGGAGCGGCGTGACGGCAGGTATGCGTTGGAAACCATGTGCATCGGTGGCGGGCAGGGGCTCGCGGCGGTCTTCGAGAGGATGTCATGAACAAGGTCGCGGCTTCTGCCGCCGAGGCCGTGTCCGATGTGGACGATGGTGCCACCATTTCGGTCGGCGGCTTCGGGCTCTGTGGCGTGCCCAAAGTGCTCATCAACGCCCTGTACGACAGGGGTGTCGGCTCGCTCGGCATCGTGTCGAACAACTGCGGCGCGATGGACCAGGGCCTCGCGGTGTTGCTGTCGGCGGGCCGGATCGCCCGCGTCACCGGCTCGTACATCGGTGGGAACAAGGAGTTCGCCCGCCAGTACCTCGCGGGCGAGATCGAGCTCGAGCTGATCCCCCAGGGCACCCTGGCCGAACGGCTGCGCGCCGGTGGCACCGGCATTCCCGCCTTCTACACGCCCGCGGGCGTCGGCACGCTGGTCGCGGACGGCGGGCTGCCGTGGCGCTACCACCCGGACGGCACGGTCGCGATCGCCTCGCCGCCCAAGGAGGTCCGCGAGTTCGACGGCCGCGAGTACGTGCTGGAGCACAGCATCCGCACGGACTTCGCTCTCGTGCGAGCCGCGAAAGCCGACCGGTTCGGCAACCTGGTGTTCGAGAAGTCGGCCCGCAACTTCAACCCGCTCGCCGCGATGGCCGGCCGGGTCGCGATCGCCGAGGCCGAGGAGCTCGTCGACATGATCGACCCCGACGAGGTGCACCTGCCCGGCATCTTCGTGCAACGGGTCGTGGAGCTGTCGCCGGAGCAGGTTTCCGACAAGAGCGTGGAGTTCAGGACGGTGCGCCATGTGGAGTCGTGACGAGATGGCCGCCCGAGCGGCCCAGGAGCTGCGCGACGGCGAGTACGTCAACCTCGGCATCGGCGTGCCGACGCTGATCCCGAACCACCTGCCACCGGGCGTCGAGGTGGTGCTGGAGTCCGAGAACGGCATCCTCGGCGTCGGTCCCTACCCTGACGACTCCGACGTCGATCCCGACCTGATCAACGCGGGCAAGGAGACCGTGACCGTCCTGCCGGGAGCGTCGTTCTTCGACTCGGCGCTGTCGTTCGGCATGATCCGCGGCGGCCACGTCGACGTGGCGGTGCTGGGCGCGATGCAGGTGTCGGCGGCCGGCGACCTCGCGAACTGGGCCGTGCCGGGCAAACTCGTCACCGGCATCGGCGGCGCCATGGACCTCGTGCACGGCGCCCGCCGGGTGATCGTCGTGATGACCCACACCGCCAAGGACGGCACGCCGAAGCTGGTCGAGTCGTGCACGCTTCCGTTGACCGGCAAGGCGTGCGTGGACCGCGTGATCACCGACCTGGGCGTGTTCGACGTGACGCCGGACGGTCTGCGGCTCGTCGAACTCGCGCCGGGCGTGGACGAAACGACGGTGCGCCAAAGCACTGCCGCACCGCTGGTGGCGTGATCCTCACGGTCGCGGCGGGAGTGATGCCGTGGCGCACGCCGTTCCCGGCGTGGACTCCCGCGGCGAACTCCCGGACGAGCCGGACGAGCCATCCCATGAGCTGATCCTTTCGCTGGGCCGCACCGCCGCCCCGAGCAGACCGACGGCGGCACAGGCGAGAAACGCGGTGAGGTGGCCGGCGTGGTCGATGACCGCGCCGGTCAGCGGCGCGCCTGCGGCCTGCCCCACGGCGATCATCAGGAAGGACGTGCCGATGCCCGTGGCCGGCCGGTCCGGGTGGATCCTCGTGCTCCACACCAGGACCAGCCCGGTCTGGGCGATGTAGGACGCGCCGAACAACGCGGCGGCGGCGAGGGCGAGTGCCACGGTGGCGGGCCACAGTGCGAGTGCCGCGGTCGTCGCGGAGAGCAGGACGAGCACGAGGGTCCACGCGGTGCGCAGGCCGATGCTGCCGGTCAGGTGACCGCTGAACGCGCCGAGCATCCCGGCGAGGCCGATCAGCGACCACATGATCGTGGCGACGGCCGGGCCGGCCTGGACCACGTCGCGGCCGAACGTCCACACGGCCGAACTGGCCAGCCCCAGCAGGAACGCCGCGACGAGCAAGGTCGCAGCACCGGGAGGGAACAACGAACCGGACTCCGCGCGCTCACCACCTCGACCGCGCGGGGTCGTGCCGATGATCCACCAGGTGACGGCCGCGGACAGCACCGCGAACGTCGCCCATGCGAACCGCCAGTCGTTCAGCAGCACCATCGCGATCGGGGCGGACAGCAGCACCCCGACGCCGGTGCCCGCGTTCACCACCGACTGCGCCCGGTCCTGCCGGGATCGGTCGACGGCACGGGCGATCGCCTCGGCCAACGGCGGCGAGGCGAGGCCCGTGCTCGACCCCGCGACCAGGATCCCCACGGCGAGCATCACGCCGTTGACCGACACTGCGATCATCGCCGTCCCGACCGCCGCGAGCACGCCCGCACTCGCCGCCACTACCCGTGGCCCACAGCGGTTGGTCAGCACGAATCCGGCCGTGATGGCGATTCCGTAACCGACGTAGCTGCCGGCGCCGATCATGCCGAGCAACGTGGCGTCGAGCGCGAACTGCCGCTGGAACACCGGCGCGAAGAGGCCGTAGGCGAATCGTGCGAAGCCGTAGCAGACACCGATGAGTGCCGTGCCCGCGCAGATCAGCGAAACGTTCCTCTTGTCCACGATCCTCCGCTCGCTAGAACGTTGGTTCTAGTCCTACGATAGCTCCATGAGCCGTTCCGCGCGAGATCGCATCCTCACGGCAGCCGACGAGCTGTTCTACGGCGACGGCATCGCGGCCACGGGCATCGACGCCGTGGTGGACCGGGCCGGAGTCGCGCTCGGCACGGTCTACAACAACTTCGGCGGCAAGGACGGCCTGGTCGAGGCCTATCTGCGGCGGCGCGACCACCTGTGGCGGGCGGCGTGGGAACGAGCGGCCGCCAACGCCGCGACACCACGCGAGCGGGTGCTTTCCGTGTTCGACGCGCTGTTGGAGTGGTACCACGACCAGCGCGCGGACCAGGGCTGCGCGCAGGTTGCCGGCCTGGTGCAACTGCCGGCGGGACACCCGGCCGTCGCGGTCGCACGCACCCACAAAGAGCACCTGGTCCGCCGACTGACCGAACTCGCGGCGGGACTGACCGGCGTGCGCGAGGTCGTCGAGGACGTCGCGATGATCTACGAGGGAGTGCTCGTCCGGATGCTGCTCGGCTCGTCGCCGGAGGAAGCGATCCCCCGTGCCAGAAAACTGGCTGAAATCGCGATTGCCGCTCGATGTGAAACGGACGTTCTACCCAACTGACCCGGCTATTTACCGCTGACTAACCGTTCAGCGCCACCGTGGGGCCATGCGCAAAGTCATGTTCATCCTGCCCGCGGTGGCGCTGTCCGTGCTGGCGTCGGCCGGCGTCGCCCAGGCCGAGCAGGCACCTGGCTGCTCGTCGACCGTGCAGATCGGCTCCACCGGCCACGTGAAGAAGGGCAGCACCATCATCGCGTCGGTGAAGCAGTTCAAGGGCTGCGGCAAGAACTGGGCCTACACCTACGTGTGGGACTCGTACGCGAACCAGCCCGGCGGCTTCAGCTCCAGCGCCGCGATGGTCGTCAACGGCGACCGCGACTTCGACAGCAACGTCAACGGCCGCAACAAGCAGCACGTGTGGTCCAAGGGCACCAACTCGCTCTCCGACTGCACCAGGGCGTACGGCGAGGTCTGGGGCGACGGCAACGTTTACTGGGGACAGACCGACAAGCGCTGCTAGGTGCCGCTGATCATCCTAGTGTTGCGGCATGGGGATTCGCTTGTCGGTGCTGGACACCTCGCCGATCGTCCAGGGCTCGACACCGCGAGAGGCGCTGCACAACACGGCGGATCTCGCGGAGCTGGCGGAAGAGCTGGGGTTTCACCGGTACTGGGTGCCGGAGCACCACGGCATGCGCGGGGTCGCCAGCTCCGCACCGGCCGTGCTCGTCGGCCACCTGGCAACGCTCACATCGCGCCTGCGCATCGGTTCCGGTGGCGTGCTGCTGCCGAACCACCCGCCGCTCGTGGTGGCCGAGCAGTTCGGCACGCTCGCGGCGCTGCATCCTGACCGGATCGATCTTGGGGTGGGGCGGGCGCCAGGTGGAACGCCTGGGGTCGTGTCTTCGTTGCGCCGCACTTCGGCGCCGTACCGAACGCAGCTGGAAGAGCTACAGGCGTTGCTCGATCCGGCGGACACCGTTGCGGTGCCGGTGAAGGGCGGCAACGTGCCGGAGCTGTGGTTGCTCGGCTCGTCGCCCAGCACCGCTGAACTGGCTGCTTCTTTGGGGATGCCGTTCGCGTTCGCGCGGCATCTCAGCCCGGACCAGACGTGCAAGGCCGATCTGGTGAGCGTCTCGGTGATCGCCGCGGACTCCGACGAGCGGGCCGAGTGGCTGGCCGGGCCGATCCGGACGAAGGTGCGCAGCCGCGCGGAAGGCAACCGGATCCTGTTGCCCAGCCCGGAGGACGCGGCCGCGCACCCCAACCCCGACGACGGCCGCGTGCTGGTCGGCGGGCCGGCGGCGATCACGCGTCGGCTCCAGGCGGTGCTCGACGAGACCGGCACCGAGGAGCTGATGATCACCACGCCGATCTACCACCACGCGGACCGTCGGCGCAGCTACGAGGTGGTGGCGGCGATCGCGGCCGACCTCAGGCCCGCTGGGCCCGCAGGTACAGCGGCGCGGTTGCCTTCCAGCTGAACTGCGGTCCCCCGAGGTGTCGCACGCCCTCGCCCGGCGGAACCCACCGGCCGGCCGCGTCCAGGTGGAAGCTCTGGATGTTCACGCCCACCACCGCATCGCCGCTGATCCGCGGGCCGCCACTGGACCCGCCGCCCATGTCGCACGGGACGCCCCACATGTTGTCCTCGGGGAACTCGGGATGCCCGGGATTGCGCGCCGGCGTGCCCCAGCACTGCGCGAGCCGCTGACCGGTGAACTCCGGCCTGCCCTGATGCGCCGGCTGACCGGCCGCCCGCGGGTACCCGTACTCGTGCGCCGGACGATCACCCGGCCTGCCGAACGCGATGTTCTCGCTCACGTCGGACGACCGGTCCAGCACCAGGAACGCCTGGTCGTACTCGCTCTGCTGGTCGTCAGTGAGCCACGTCCGGTGCACCACGACCTTGCGCACCACGAACTCGCCGAACGGCCGCGTGCCGTCCCGGAATCCCGGCACGAAGAACAGCTTCGTGTGCCACCGCGGGTCCTGGCCGATGAGGTTCGCCGTGTGCACGCAATGCCCGCCGGTCACCGCGGTGCGCCTGTTAGCGCTCACCACCACGGTGGCGGTGCAGCTCGCGTCCTCTCCGTCGCGATCGACGAAGAACAGCCGCCCGATGGTCTTGCTGATCGGCGCAGGCGCACCGTCTGGACCGTCAACGGGCGGCACACCCGGTGTCGAGGGTCCGGTCGGCATCGCCGCGATCCGCTCCGCCGTCCAGTAGGCCGCGACGCCGTCGGGGTTGAGATCGTGCACAACAACGTCGCCGGAGGACGCTGCCGCCACGCCCGGCACTCCGAGCAACAGCAGGACAACCACGCCGAGTATTCGCATGCGGCAGACCGTGGCAGCCAGTTGTGAGGATCTTGTGCGGATGGAGTCCGCATCCCGTGCCGCGGCCGCGCGAGTGACTATGTTGCGACGCATGGGCAGGTGCGTGCTGGTGGCCGAGGACAACGTGATGCAGGCCGACATGCTCGGGAGATACCTGCGCCAGGAGGGCTACCAGGTGCGGATCGTCCACGACGGACGGGCCGCGCTCGACGAGGTCCGCCGCAACCCGCCCGACCTGCTGATCCTCGACGTGATGATGCCCGGTGTGGACGGCCTGAACGTGGTGCGGGTGCTGCGCAACGAGTCCAACCTCCCGGTCCTCATGCTCACCGCCAAGTCCACAGAGGACGATCTGCTGCACGGCCTCGACCTTGGCGCCGACGACTACGTCACCAAGCCGTACAGCCCGCGCGAGCTGATGGCCAGGGTGCGCACGCTGCTCAGGCGCGTGCATCGCACCGCCGCCGCCATGAGCATCGCGCTCGGCGACCTCGAGATCGACCCCGACCGGTACGAGGTGAGCGTGCGCGGTGAAGGCGTCGAGTGCACCGCGTCGGAGTTCCGGATCCTGCACACCATGGCGGCGAGCCCCGGCCGGGTGTTCAGCCGCGGGCAGCTGCTCAGCGCCGTGCACGGGCTGGACGGCTACATCACCGAACGCACCATCGACGCGCACGTCATGAACCTGCGCAAGAAGATCGAAGCCCAGCCGCGCAGACCCGCCTACCTGCTGACCGTGCACGGCGTCGGCTACAAGCTGGTGGACGGTTCCGGTGCATAGCGTCCTGGCACGGCTGCTGGCCGCGTCGGTGCTCGTCGCCATCTGCTCGATCACCGCGACCGCCTGGCTCGCCGCGCAGAGCACGTCCACGTCGATCAAGCAGGAGCTCGGCGCCGCGCTGGCCGGTGACGCCGCCACCTACCGCGCGCTGATCACGTTCGCCGTCGAGCACCGTGCCTGGGACGGCGTCACGCTGCCGCCCAGCAACCGCCGCCTGATCCTCACCACGCCCGACCGCAAGGTCATCGCCGACACCGGCACGAACCTCGACCCGAGCCAGCTGCCGGCCGTCCCGTCCGCGGTGATCAACCCGCTGGAGCTCGACCTGGTCCAGGCCCAGGACGCGCCGGCCGACCGGATCGACCCGCGGCTCGCCGGCCCGTTCCGGCTCAGCGACCGGGAGAAGGGCAGCCTTGCGGAGGACTGGCAGCTCTACACGCTCCGGTGCATCGGTCCGGCAGCCGTCGAGGAAATGCGCACAACCCCTTGGGGCCGCCCGATTGTGAGCGTGAACAGAATCTCGCCCGGACCGACGACCGCGGGCTGCATCGCTGCCGAAGAGCGGTTGAGCACGCTCACCAGCACCGAGTCCGCCGCGTTCAACCAGCTGGCTGACCTCGTCGACGACTGCCTGCGGCAACGCGGTCTGCCAGCCGAGCGGATCACGATGAACGCGTCCTGGCAGCCCACCTCGTCCGATGCCGAATGCCTTGCCGGCGCCCGCCGCACCCAGCTGCAGCCTCATGTCGCTCCGCCCGCGCTGCTGTTCGTCACCGACGCCGCCGGCCGGACCACCCAGGCGACCGTCGTCCGGTTCGACGTGGGCCGGGTCGTGCTGGTCGCTGCGATCGTGCTGGTCTTGACCGTCGGCGTCAGCGTGGTCGTGGCCCTGCGGATGACCAGGCCGTTGCGCACGCTCACCGCCGCTGCCGAACGCATGCAGCACGGCGCCGACGCCCAGGTCGACATCCGGTCCCGCAGCGAGATCGGCCAGCTCGCGCGGGCGTTCAACGACATGGCCGCGCACCGCGCCCGCACCGACGCTCAGCGCAAGGCCATGACCAGCGACATCTCCCACGAGTTGCGCAACCCGCTCGGCACGATCCGCAGCTGGCTCGAAGGCGCGCGCGACGGCGTCGTCGAGCTAGACCGCACCACGTTGACCGCACTGCTCGACGAGGCCTTGGTGTTGCAGCACCTCATCGACGACCTCCAGGACCTCGCCCTCGCCGACGCCGGCGAACTGCGGCTCCACCTCTCGCCGGTCGACTTGCGCGAGTTGTTCGACCAACTCGTCGCCGCGCATCCGTCGCTGATCGCTTCGGGCGACGGCGTGGTGCACGCGGATCCCGTTCGCCTGCGCCAAATTCTCACCAACCTGGTCACGAACGCGCTGCGCTACACGCCGTCCGACGGCACAGTTCGCTTGTGGACGGACGGTCGGCGGATCACCGTGAACGACACCGGTTCCGGGATCGCGGCTGCAGACCTGCCGCACGTGTTCGACCGGTTCTGGCGCGCTGATCGCTCCCGCACCCGCGACACCGGCGGCAGCGGGCTGGGCCTGGCGATCGTGCACGCCCTGGTGAGCGCTCACGGCGGCACGATCACCGTCGACAGCACCGTCGGGAGCGGCACCACGTTCACGATCACGCTCCCCAGCCAGAAGAACCCAACACGCTGAGCGCACATCTTCCGCACAACCGCTCGGCAGCATCGCCGCCATGAACCCCAGACTGTTGATCGGCGCTGCCGTGCTGCTGCTCTCCGCGTGCGGCCAAGCCGCGCCTGCTTCCAACGTCGCTTCGCTCCAGTCGTCCGCACCACCTTCGTCGGCCGCAGTCCCGACAGACGCCGAGCAGCCACGCCTGCGCATGGACATGACCGAGGAGGAGAAGAAGCGCCTGTACGACGCGCACACCGCCTGCCTCGCCGAGAAGGACCCCAACGCCACCGGCACCGGTGCCGGCCCGGCCGGTCGCCGCCAGTACAGCGACGAGGCGTGGAAGGCCTGCGCGAAGAAGTGGCCGCTGCCGCCGTGGGAGATGGACTCGAGCAACCCGACGTTCAAGGACAACTGGCACAAGAACGTCCAGTGCCTCAACAGCCGCGGCATGAAGGTGATCGAGACCGAGCCCGGCAGCTGGACCTACGACGGCGAGCAGACCCTGCCGCCCGACGAGCGCCAGAAGATCGAGCAGGAGTGCGAGCAGGAGGTCTTCGGCGGAGGGCACAGGTGAAGACCTGGATCATCGCAGCGGTGGTCGCACTGGCCCTGGTCAGCGGCGTGTTAGCGCTGACATTGACCCGTCGCGCCCCTGCCCAGTCCTCCCCACCTCCGGCACCCCGGACCGTCGCGGTGGTGAAGACCGACCTGACCGACGTCCGCGAGTTCAAGGCCACCCTCGGCTTCGGCGCCTCCCAACAGGTCACCGGCCGCCGCCCAGGCACCCTGACGTTCTTGCCCGCCCCAGGTGCCGCCATCGACCGCGGCCAAGCTCTGTACAAAGTGGACAATCGTCCGGTGTGGCTGTTCTTCGGCGACACCCCGTTGTGGCGCAAGCTCGACGCCGCGGGCGTGAAGGGCCCGGACGTGAAGCTCGTGAAGGACAACCTGGCAGCGCTCGGCTACGAACTCGGCGGTGCTCCGGACGAACTCACGCCCGCCACGATCGACGCGGTGAAGCGCTGGCAAAAGGCCGACGAGGTCGATGCCAGCGGCGTGATCGAGCCGGGCGATGTCGTTGTCCTGCCCGGAAAAGTCCGCATCGAGTCCGTCACCGCGAAGCTCGCGGCACCAGGCGAGGGCCCACTGCTGACCGTCACCGCCACGGACAAGGCCGTCGCCGCTTCAGCCGACGCCCGCCAGGCCGAAGTGTTCAAAAAGGACCTTCGAGTCGCAGTCGTCCTCCCCAACGGCGCCGAGACCGCCGGCACCGTGCGATCCGTCAGCACGGACGTCAAGGCCGAGAAGAACGCCAACGGCGAGGAAACCCCGACGATCGCCGTCGACATCGGCCTCGACACCGAAGCCGGCTCGTTCGACTCGGGCCCGGTCCGCGTCCGCCTGACCAGCACGGCCCGCCAAGGCGTCCTGGCCGTCCCCGTGACCGCTCTCCTGGCACTACGCGAAGGCGGCTACGCCGTCCAAACCGCCGCCGGCCAACTCGTCCCGGTGAAGACCGGCCTGTTCGCCGGCGGCCTGGTCGAGATCAGTGGCGGTGGGGTTGTTGAAGGCATGCAGGTGGTGACGACGTCATGACACCAGTCCTGGAGCTTGTCGACGCCGTCAAGGAGTACGCCGGCGGCATCCGCGCCCTCGACGGCGTCTCCCTGACCCTGCACGCAGGCGAAGCCGTAGCGATCGTCGGCCCGTCCGGCTCGGGCAAGTCGACGCTGCTCAATCTGCTGGGCACGCTGGACCGCCCGTCCACCGGCACGCTGCTGCTGGACGGCCACGACATCGCAACCCTCTCCGACCGCCAACTGTCGGCGTTGCGCGGTCGCCGGATCGGGTTCGTGTTCCAGCAGTTCCACCTGGCAGACGGACTGACCGCACTGGACAACGTGGCAACCGGCCTGCTCTACGCGGGCACACCACGCAAACGGCGCACGGCGATGGCAGCAGAAGCGTTGGAGCGAGTGGGACTGGGCCACCGCCTGAAGCACCGGCCACACGAACTGTCAGGCGGCGAACGCCAGCGCGTCGCAATCGCCCGCGCGGTGGTGAACCGCCCCGCCCTGCTGCTGGCCGACGAGCCGACCGGCGCGTTGGACACCGCGACCGGGACGGCGGTGCTGGACCTGTTGCTGGACCTGCACCGCGAGGGGACGACGCTCGCGGTGATCACGCACGACCGGGAGGTGGCGGCTCGACTGCCGCGCCAGGTGGAGATCAGGGACGGCCGCATCCGGGCGGAGGTGCCGGCGTGACCACCACGCGGCTGCCGCACCCGGCTGAAGCCGACCGCGAGCACGTCAAACCCGCGCGGCTGAGCCCCACCGATCTTCTCCTCCTGGGCCTGTCCGCGCTCCGCACCCGCCCCCTCAGAGCCGTCCTCTCCGCCCTGGGCATCTCCATCGGCATCGCCACCCTGGTCGTGGTCACCGGCATCCCAGCTTCCAGCCGCACCGCCCTGATGGAGGAGTTCGCCGCCCTCGGCACCAACCTCCTCAGAGCCGAAGCGGCCACCGGCACCAACGACGAACCCGCCTCTCTCCCACCCGACTCGCTCGCGATGGCCGAACGCATCGGCCCCACCGAGAAAGTCAGCGCGGTGGCCAACACCCACGCCGTGGTCCGCCGCTCCGACCGCATCCCGGACGCCGAAACGTCCGGCCTGACCGTCCTCGCGACCAAGCTGAACCTCCTCGACACCCTCAACGGCCGGGTCCGCCTGGGAGCCTTCCTCAACCAGGCCACCGAAAACTTCCCGACAGTCGTGCTCGGCAACATCGCCGCGACCCGCCTCGGCATCACCGCCCCCGACACCCAGGTCCGCGTCAACGACACCTGGTTCACGGTGATCGGCATCCTCGCCCCGCTCCCGCTGGCCCCGGAGATCGAACGATCCGCACTCATCGGCTGGAACGCCGCCAAAGACGTGGGCTTCGACGACCGCCCCACCGTGCTCTACCTGAGGGCCCAAGAGGCAGCGATCGGCGACGTCAGAGCAGTCCTGCCCCCGACCGTCCACCCGCAGAACCCGAGCCAGGTCCGGGTCAGCCGCCCGTCTGACGCCCTGACGGCCAAACGCCTCACCGAGAACACGTTCTCCGCGCTGATGCTCGGCCTGGCCGCGGTAGCGCTGCTGGTCGGCGGCATCGGGGTCGCGAACACGATGGTGATCTCCGTGCTGGAACGCAAACGCGAGATCGGTCTGAGACGAGCGCTGGGCGCCAACCGCGGCCAGGTCAGGACCCAGTTCCTGACCGAGTCGGTCGTGCTGTGCCTGCTCGGCGGTGTCGCGGGCGTGACGCTAGGAGCAGCCGCAACAGCCGGATACGCCGCCGCACACGCCTGGCCTGCGGTGATCCCGCTCGGCACGGTCGCGGCAGGCCTTGCAGCGGCCGTCCTGACCGGCGTGATCGCGGGCGTCTACCCGGCGGTCCGGGCGGCGCGGCTCACCCCCGCGGAGGCACTCGCCGCGCCGTGAGAAACCGGGCGTGCTCGAATGTCGAGTTCCAGAGGCCTCGTTCGTCCTCGGAACGACGACTGGAGGACACGCATGCACTACATGTTTTTGATCTACAACTGCGAGGACCGGCCCAAGCCCGGCGATCCGCGGTTCGACGAGCTCCTCGGGCGGGTCAACGCGTTCGCCGACGAGTGCCGCCGCCGGGGCGTCTACGTGGCCGGGCATCCGCTGAAGCCCGTCAGCACCGCCACGACCGTGCGCGTGAAAGAGGGCAAGGCGATGCTCACGGACGGGCCGTTCGCCGAGACGCACGAGCACCTCGGCGGGTACTACCTGCTCAACTGCCGTGACCTCGACGAGGCACTGGAGCTCGCCGAGATGTGCCCGCAGGCACAGTACGGCAGCACGGTCGAGGTGCGCCCGGTCGACCGCATCCCCGGCCTGAACCACGGACTGGAATGAGCGACCTCGCCTCGGCCGCGGTCGAACGGGTGTACCGCGAGCACCGGTCCCGGATGCTCGCGGCACTCGTGCGGGCGCTCGGCGACTTCGAGCTGGCCGAGGACGCGCTGCAGGAAGCGTGTTCGCAGGCGTTGCGCAAATGGCCACGTTCACAAGTGCCGGACGACCCGTTCGCCTGGCTGCTCACGGTCGCCCGCAACCGCGCGCTCGACCGGCTCCGGCACGCCCAGATGGCCCGCACCAAGCTCCCGGCGCCGCCAGAGCCGGTCACGATGACCGACAAACAGCTCGCCGACCTGGGCGACGAACGGCTCAGCCTGATCTTCACCTGCTGCCACCCCGCCCTCAACGAAGAGGCGCGGTTAGCGCTAACACTGCAAGCGGTGGCGGGATTCACGGCAGCGCAGATCGCGCGGACGTTCCTCGTCGCCGAGCCCGCGCTCGCTCAACGCCTGGTCCGGGCCAAGCGCAAGATCCGCGACGCCGGCATCACCTTCGAGGTGCCGGCCGACCACCTGCTGCCCGAACGGCTGCAGGGCGTCCTCGCGGTCATCTACCTGATCTTCACCAGGGGCTACACGACCGCGGACGCCGATCTGCGCCAGGAAGCACTGCGACTGGGCAAGCTCGTCGCCACCCTCATGCCCGACGAACCTGAAGCGCACGGGCTCGTGGCGTTGCTGCTGCTGCACAACTCGCGCAGCGCCGCCCGCATGACGACCAACGGCGACGTCGTGCTGCTGGAAGACCAAGACCGCACGTTGTGGAACGTCGACGAGATCTCCGAGGGCATGACGTTGCTCGACCGCGCGCTGCGGTTCGGCGCACCCGGCCCGTACGTGCTGCACGCCGCCATCGCCGCCCTGCATGTGCAAGACCCGGTCGACTGGACGCGCGTCGCCGCCCTCTACGCCGAACTCCTCGCCACCGCACCGACTCCGGTGGTCGAGCTCAACCACGCCGTCGCCGTCGCGATGACCGACGGACCCGAGGCAGGGCTCAAGCTGATCGACGGCATCACCGGGCTGGACGACTACCACCTGCTGCACTCCGCCCGCGCCGACCTGCTGCGCCGCCTGGACCGGCGCGACGAAGCCGTTGCCGCGTACCGGCTCGCCCACGAGCTGGCGGTCAGCCCTGCCGATCGCCGGTTCCTCGCCGGACGCCTGCGTTCCCTGGAGGTTCCCTGATGCGTCTCACGGTCCTCGACCGCGACCACCGCCTGCCCGCCCGCCTGTTCTTCGGCTTCACGCAGCTGGTGTCGCGGGTGCCGATGTCGGACGTGCCCAAAACCCTGTTGTACCGCCCGGACTTCTTCGGCGCGGTGTTCCTGGACCTGACGGCGAAGGCGATGCGCGGGCCGTCGTTCTGGACGGCCGGCGAACGCGAGCACCTGGCGAAGGCCACCTCCGAACGCCTGCGGTGCCCGTTCTGCGTCGTCACGCACACCGAGCTGATCCAGCTCGCCGGCGATCCCGCACCGCTGCGGCCGGAACTCCTGGCCGCAGAGGCCTTTCTCGGCGACCTGACACCGCCGGACCTGCCGCGCGAAGCGGCGGTGGACGCGCTCAACGTCGACCTCATCTTCCAGGTGGTGAACCGGCTCGCCAACACGTTCGACTTCCAGCTGCTGCCCGGCCAGCTCGAGTCGGGAACCCGCTCGCTGCACCGGTTCGGCTACCGCTTCCCGCGCTTCCTCACCGGTCCGGGCGAAGGCACCCTCGCCGAGCTCCGCCGCGCAGTGCTGGAAGCCCCTGCGCACACATCTCCGGAACTCCGCCAAGCCGCTGCGACCGGTGACGCCTGGGGCAATTACGCGGCAACGGTTCGCACGGCCTCCTACCGCATCACCGACGACGACATCGCCGGTTTGAAGCAGAACCACACCGAGGACGAGATCTTCGAAGTGACCGTCGCAGCCGCCGTTGGCGCTGCTCTGGACCACTACGAAAGCGCTCGGAAAATTCTCGGAGACTGATGTCGAGTTCCGCCGTGCTCGCTCGTCCTTCGCTCACAGGCACGACAACCGAAGGAGCGATCGAGATGTCCGGACAGGTCAACTGGTTCGAGCTGCCCGCAGAGGACACGGCGCGGGCACGGGCGTTCTTCGCCGGCGTGTTCGGCTGGGAGACGAGCCCGATGGGCGAGGACTACCACGTGGTCACCAACGGCGCGGCGGGCGCGATCGCCGTCAAGGACGCCCAGCTCACCCAGCCGCGCATCTACTTCCACAGCACGGACATCGACGCGTCCGTGCGCAAGGTCGCCGAGCTCGGCGGCAAGCACGACGACGTGCAGACCGTGCCGGACGTCGGCCGCATCGCCCACTGCTGGGACGACCAGGGCACGGCGTTCAGCCTGTACGAGCCGCAGAGCTGACGTTCCGAGTGGCCCGCCGATCCCAGGCGGGCCACTCAACAATCTCCCCCCGAACCGCGTCTAGTCGCTGTACAGCGGCGATCCCTACGCTGGATCGACTACTTCCTGGGGGAAATCATGGAGCACTTCCGACCCGTGCGCGGGTTAGGTCTCGCGGCGTCCGTTCTCGTCGGCCTCGTCGCGGTCGGCAGCATTGCGGCCGCCGCGGTCGACTGGGTGACCTACACGGCCGTGCGGGACTACCGAAACGGCACCGCGTCCGCGCAAGAGCTCGACTCGGCCGACAAGCTCAGCGTCGTGGTCAACACGCCGCTTGCGTTGCTGCTGCTGGTGACCGGCGTCGTGTTCATCATGTGGGTGTACAGCGCGCGCATCAACGCCGAGCGCCTGACTCCCGCGAACGAGCACCGCCGCAGCCGCGTGTGGGTGTGGCTGGGCTGGTTCGTCCCGGTCGTGAACTTCTGGTTCCCCAAGCAGGTCATCGACGACATCTGGCGCGCCAGTGACCCCGCGCAGCAGGGCGTGCCGTTGCAGCAACGGGCGAAGAACAGGCTGACCACGCTGTGGTGGACCGCGTTCGTCCTGATGTGGCTCCTCGAACGCGCCTACCTGCGCTCCTACAGCGGCGACGTGATGACGACCGACTCGTTCCGCAACGTCGCGATCCTCTCGCTCCTCTCCGCGATCGCCGGTGCCGTGGCCGCGTTCTTCGTCGTGCAGGTGGTGCAACGCATCTCCGACTTCCAACACACGCCGCTCCCCGTTCAGTCCTCTTCGGACTGAGGTCCGGACGGGCTACCATGCAGGGCATGTCAGACGTCGGCGTGCTCTCCGCGCACCTGCTCTCGGCCTTCCAGAAGGAACTCTTCACCCGCCTCGCCGAGGTCGGCCACGAGCACCTGCGCCCACGCCACGGCGCGATCATGGCCTACATCTCCGCCGACGGCACCCGCGCGAGCGAGCTGTCCGAGCGCTCCGGCCAGCACAAGCAGGTCGTGGGCACCCTGATCGACGAGCTGGAGCGCCTCGGCTACGTCGCCCGCCGGCCAGACCCGGCGGACCGGCGGGCGAAACTGGTCGTGCCCACCGAACTGGGCCGCGACCAGATGGTCCAGGCAGCGAGGATCATCAAGGACATCGAGACCGGGTTCGCCCGCCAGGTCGGCCGCGAGCGGTTCGCGGCGTTCAAGGAGGTCTTCGCGGAGATCGCTAGCCGACCGTGATCTCCGCGCGGTGCGCCGCGAGAAAGTCCTTGAGCGACAACCAGCTCGGCACGATCTCCCGGGTCAGCGCGGCGTCCCGGCGGCTCAGGATGTGCTCGGGGAACTCCGCGTAGTACTGGAACATGTTGCCCAGCTCCACCGCCGCCGGGAACCCGAGCGCCCGGAAGTCGTTGTGCGACATGGGCTCGTACTCGACAGCCTCCCCGAGCACCTCGCCGAACACCCGCGCCACCTCGTCCCCGGTGAGGTGCTCGGCACCCAGCCCGATCGTGTGCCCGATGGTCTCCGACGGCCGCTTGAACACGCTCACCACCGCCTTGCCGATGTCCTCGCCGGCGATCCCGGAGATCTTGCTCTCCCCCATCGGCAACGACAGCCTGAGCACACCGTCCGCACCACGACGCGGCGCCAGGTCACGCAGCAAGTTGTTCCAGTAGAACGACATCCGCACATACGTCGTTGGCAGCCCGGCTTCCTCGAACAACGCGTCCGCCTCGCCACCCTTCACGTCGAAGTGCGGCACCTTGTACTTCTCGTCCAACGTCGGCATCCGATCGTCGTCCAACGAGATGACCTCGCGGGTGTCCTCCAACGTCGACCACACGACGTGCCGCAGCCCCTCAGCCGCCTCGACGAGGTTGCCGACCTCCTCCAGCTCCTTGGCCGCCGACAGATGCGTGAAGAACGGCGTCACCAGGTAAGCCCCGTACGCCCCGTCGAACGCCTTCCGCAGGCTGTCTGCGTCGTAGAGGTCCGCCGCCACGACCTCGGCCCCCAACTCCGCCAAGGCCTTCGCGCCGGCCGAGTCGACCGAGCGGGTGAGCGCGCGCACCGCGAACTCCCCGTCGGCCAGCAACGCCCGCGCCACCGCACCGCCCTGCACACCGGTAGCGCCCACCACAGCCACGATCTTCTGCTCGCTCATGCCTCCACCATATAGTCACCTATTAGTGACTATCAAGATGAGTGACCACATCGTTTGGATGTAACCCCTGCCACATGCCTGGCGATAGGCGTTCCAGTCGCCCAGCGGAGGTAACGGATGTCGCGCCCAGCCCTGTTCTCCTACGAAGGCGCACTTAGGGTCCTGGGCAAGTACGACCGACCGTGGCTCGACGCGACCGACACCTTCCTCGGCGTCGGCATCCTCGTGGGCGGCGCGATCGAGCCGAACGTCCTCGACCTCGTGGACCCCAAGAACGAGGCCACCGCCTGCGTGCGCAAGATCCTCGACGGCGTCACCGACAAGCTCACCGGCCTGTCCGGCAAGTACCGCCAGGAACTCATCGCCGCAGCGCACACGATCATCGCCGTCACCGCGGTCTTCGACGCCTACCGCGAGGAGATCGGCAAGAAGGACTTCGCCGCGCTCGAGATCACCGACCGCGAGAAGTTCCGCATCTTCAACGTCGCGCCGCCGGACAAGAAGAAGGAAGCCTCCGCCCTGCCCGGCCTGACGTCTATCGACGTGCCCGCGCCAGGCCCCACCCGCGGCTTCCACGAGAACCTGAACGGCGACCTCGACACCTTCTTCGGCCGGGCGACCCTGGACGTCTGCCAGTTCATCGTCACCGGGCTCGCGGCAGCTCCGCGACGCCTGGAGACCGTCGAGTTCACCCAAGCAGTGAAGGACCGAGCGCGCGCCTCGTACACCGACCAGTACGTCCGCCTCGCCGCGACGGTCCCCGAGTTCGAGATCTGGTTCATGCTCGGAGAACACGCCGCAACCCGGGCGACACTCGCCGACACCCGAACCGAGTCGCTGGAACTGTTCTCCCGCCTGCTGTCACTGCTGTCCGCCGGCAAGCCGACCCCGCGCCATGAGTACCGCGGGGAGCTCAGCACTCATGCCAAGGCGATCCTGAGCGAAACACTGCTCAGGCCGTACAGCGACACGTCGTCCATCGACGCGGTGTTCCCGACCGTTGAGGACGGGTTCGTGACACCGGGCTACCGGCACACGATCTACCGCGAAGGCGAGACGCGTCCGGCCTCCCACGGCTGGTGGAGGAAAAACACCAACCCTCGCCAGGACCTCAACCCTTTCCTCGCGGCGTACCTGGCCGACGACGAAAGCACGAAGCTTCCGCTGCTGGTGCTGGGAAATCCGGGTGCCGGCAAGTCACTGCTCATGGAGGTCATGGCCGCACGGCTGCCCGCGGAGAAGTTCGCGGTGGTCCGGGTGCAACTCCGCGCGGTACGTGCGGGGGATCGCGTCCACGAACAGATTGCCACGGCGCTGTACGAGACCCTGCACAAGCGAGTCGAGTGGGGCCAAGTGGCCGCTGAATGCGAAAAGGGCGTCACACCCGTGATCCTGCTGGACGGCCTGGACGAACTGATCCAAGCCAGCGGCGTGCACCAGTCGACGTATCTGCGGCTGGTGCAGGAGTTCCAGGCCACGCAAGCCAAAGGCGGACATCCCACAGTAGTCGTGGTCAGCTCGCGGGTGCTCGTCGCCGACCGGGCCAGCATCCCCGACGGCGTGTCGATCGTGAAGCTGGAAGAGTTCGACGACGAGCGCATCGACCGGTGGCTGGCAGCGTGGAACAACGCCAACGCGACCACGTTCGGATTCACCCCGGTCAGCCGCGACTCACTCGGCTCACACCTCGAACTCGCCCGGCAACCGCTCCTGCTGCTGATGCTGGTCATCTACGCCGCGGATCCCACCACCTCGCGGCTCAACGACCAGAACCTCTCCGATGCAGAGCTGTACCGGCGTCTCATCGACCGGTTCGTGGTGCGGCAGGTCAGGAAGAAGAGCGCGCCGCTACCCGAGAAAGCCGTCGAGGATCGCGTCGCGGACAGCTGGTGGCGGCTGGGCATCGCGGCCTTCGCGATGTTCAACCGCGGGCATCAGTACGTGACTGCGACCGAGCTCAACCGGGATCTCGCCGCTTTCGAAACGCCCGAACCACGGCTGACCACATCGCTGGACACCCCGGTGGAGGGCGCCGATCGGACGGTGGAGGACTTCTTCTTCGTCCACTCACCGAAGTTCAGGGACGAGTCGCAGCCGGACCGGCGCACCTACGAGTTCCTCCACGCCACCTTCGGCGAGTACCTGATCGCCGACATGACGATCAAGAGGCTCACCGAGCTGGTCACGAGGCGCGGCTGGCGATCGTCCAACCCGAACCAGCGGACCGCACCACCGGACGACCCCGAGCTGTACTCGTTGATCTCGCACCAGGTGTTCGTCAAACGCCGGCCGATCATCGAGTTCGCCGGCGGGTTGTTCGACGCACTGCCGGCTGACGAACAGAACGGCGTGCTAGACGTGCTCGACGACCTCATCCGATCGTTCCACGACCGCGCCCTGAACGCGCCATATCCGGGCTACGCCCCAGCACCGATCACCGTTGTCTCCCGCATCGCCGCCTACTCGGCCAACCTCGTCTGTTTGCGTGTGCTGCTGCGGGAACACGCGACCGTGCCGATCAACGGATTGTTCGGACACCACGACGATTCGGCACTGGCCGGCTGGCGCTCGACTGTCAACCTGTGGAAGTCCGGCCTGGATCCCGAAAGCTGGAACGAGCTCCTCGAAGAGATCACGCTGGACAAGGGCGAGACCTGGCACATCGTCTACCAGGACGCACCTGATCAGTACCTCTTCAGGGAGGCAAGACTTACCGGCAATCCTTCCCTCGAAGGAGTTCTCCGCGCCGGCGAGCCGTTCCACTCCGATGATGTCAGCCAGGATCGGCGGGACCAGACCTTGATCTCGAACCTGTCCTACTGGATCGTGAACGTGGCCGGAACCGGCCGAACAGGTCGCGCCATGCCCTCGGACGTGAACGCACTCGCCAACCTGCTGGCGGCACCGGAGAACGGCGCCCGCATGAGCGGCAGAACGCGATTCATCGCGGTGACGGCGCTCTCCCGAGAAGCACCTAGAATGCCGCGTCGTGTCGTGGAGCGCGCACTGATCGACTTCGGTCCGCACACGCCTGCCAACTACCAGCACTCGTCAACGCCGGCGTTCGAACTGATCTCGATCATGTGCGCGCACCCTGACCTGGCCGCACGCGACGTTCTCCCGAACGCTGAGCTGCGCGCGCTGTTCCAGGCAGACCCGCTCGCCGCGACTGCATCACTGGCGTTGCTGTGGAAGACGCTGAACTCCGGCGACAGCCGGATCGACGACCAGTTCCGCGCCTTCGCCGAACTGGTGGAAGAAGCCGCGGCACCGCACGCCGAAAACATCTCCTTCTTGCCGGTCGAGGTTTTCGAGTACCTGTCCGAACCCCGCACGACTGAGCCCACCCTCGACCCGTCACTGCTCGGTTCACTCCAGGACATCGTCTCGGTCGCCAGTGACGAGGTCGGGGCGCAGATCATGCTGAAGTTGATCAACCGGTTCCAGCAGCAATGCAATCCGTCCGACATCGGACGCTTCGCCTTCGCCTATCTCGAGAGCAGGACCGCGGACGCTTGCGAGGCGGACGAAGAAGCCCTGTCGATGCTGCGGCAGGTCGCCGAGCAACGTGATTAGGCGCCGAAGCGACTGCGGGCCTCCTCGATCTCGCTCAAGTAGCGCGTGGTCCAGTCGCACATCGCGTCCACCGTCGCCCGCAACGCCTGTCCAGGCTCGGTGAGCGTGTACTCGACCCGCGGCGGAACGGTCGGATGCACATCGCGCACCACCAGCCCGTTGCGCTCCAAAAGCCGCAGGTTCTGGGTCAGCATCTTGTGGCTGATCCCGTCGACCTCGACCTTCAGCTCGGTGAACCGCTTCGTCGAGTCGCCGATCGTCTCGATGATCAGCAACGCCCACTTGTTCGCGATGTCCGAGAAGATCTCGCGCGCCAGTGAATCCGCGCGGGCCAGATCCCCGCTGAGCTGCTTGCTCACCAAAAGGTTCCTCACTCACGAAAAAGTGCGTTCTTCCAGGTCGGCACACACTCTCCTACGGTTACCGAGTAACCACAAGAGAGGAAGACAAGTGCCCATCACGTTCATCGACCCCGAAGGCCTGCCCGCCATCGACGTCTACCACCAGGTGGCCGTCGCGACCGGCACCAAGACCATCTACGTGGCCGGCCAGGTCGCCTGGGACGCCGAGCCGGACCTCGCCGCCCAAACAGAGCAGGCCTATGTGAGCGTTCACACCGCGCTCAAGGCCGCCGGGGCGTCGCTCAAGGACCTCGTGAAGATCACCGTCTACGTCGTGGACTGGACGCCGGACAAGATGCCGGACCTGCTCAAGGGCATTGAGAACGCGCTCAACGCGGTCGGCGAGACCGCGAAGCCGCCCGCGACGCTCATCGGTGTGCAGGCGCTGGACGTGCCCGAGCACCTGGTCGAGATCGAGGCCGTCGCGGTCATCTGATTTACCGGCGGCTAACCGGCACGACGAAAGCTCCTCGCAGAACGAGAGGAGCGCCATGCGCAAGATCCTGGCCGCCGGAGCAGTCGCTGCGGCAGTCGCGACGCTGACGACCGGCACCGCACAGGCCGAGTCGAACCAGTACTGCGGCAGCGTCACGCAGATCGGGTCGACGGCCTACGTGATGAACTACGACGAGACCGTCGCGTCGGTGAAGCAGTTCAAGGGCTGTGGCAAGAACTTCTCCTACATCTACGTGTGGGACTCGTGGATCGCCCGCGCGGGCAGGGACTTCACCCTCCGCACGCACATCTACACCCGCGACAACAACTCGCACGGGTACAAGACGGGTGCGCGGGGGCAGCGGGAACTGTGGGGTGGCCCCGCGGACACGATCGACAGGTGCACTCGTGCGCACGGCGAGGTGGACGGGAGCAGCTACTTCCTGTTCGCCAAGACCAGCGAGCGCTGCTGAGTCTCAGCAGAACTCCACGAGGCCGTCGATCACGCGGAACGACATGGTGGTGCGCCCGGCCGGACTGTGCCGGTCGGGCCCGTACTCCGGCAGCCGCTTCTTGGGCACGCGAACACTCGTGTCGTCGGCCCGGACGTGCTGTGCGCACGTGCATCCGTGGTCGAGCGGAGTCGGGCACGCGAAGGCGGAGCGCAGGCGGTCGACGTCGGCGGTGACGAGAATCGCCGACCAGACCATGACGTCGTCCTCTTCGCCGAACACCACGAAGTCGTCGTAGTCGAACGAGCGAAGCTCGCCTACGTCGCAGGCGGCGCAGAACAGGACCCGTGAGTAGTTGTGCTGGCGCTCCCACGGGCCGCGCTCGCGGATGCCGATGACCAATTCCTGCTCGCCGTGGCAGATCAGGCAGTTGTCAGACGGCGTGTGCCATTTGCTCATCGGCGCAGGGAAATCAGCAAAGCCACCGCCGCCCACAACGCGACCAGCGCCGAAACGACGAGCTGGTTGAGCCAAACGGCCCAAATGCCGCCATCGGCCTCCCGCAACGCCACGATCACCAGCCACAGCGCCAGCGCGATCGTGATCGGTTGCGCCAGCGGCACGTCCAACGGCGCCATGGCCCGCACCATGCCGAGCAGCATGAGCACGACGGCCAGCCCCATCGACCACCAGTAGGGCCGGAAAGCGTGTGTGGACGCGCTGAAGTGCAGGACCGGTGGCGCGGCGATCAGCCACACGCCGGCCAGGAAGGCGGCGACACCGGCCCTGCTCTCGACAGTCCGTCCGTGAATGTCCCCCACGCGAGTAATTCTCACCTCCGGACGACTCCGAGGGAACACCTCATTCGTTCCGGTACGCCTTCATGTTGCGCAACAACAGGTAGGTGTCCTGCAACTGAGCGGAGTCGCCGAGCGACCGGTAGATGCCCCACTTCGGATGCGCCTGGTCACCGCCGAGCCACGTGTCGAAGCCGGACCGCGACGCGTTGACCACGGTGGTGCCGCCGTCCTTCAGCGAATAACGCAGGCTGCCCGAGTCAGCGACCTTGATCTCGATCTCGACGTCGATCCACTTGTTGCGCAGCGGCGCGAGCGGGGTGCTGCCGAGTTTCGCCTGTCCCGCACCGAAGAGCCGCATCTCGACCGTCTCGGTGGAACCGGAGCGGAACAGCGACATCGTGACCACGGGCGAGGCGACCGCGGTGTGCTTGACCTGGAAGATGTGCGTGAAGCTCGTGGTGCCCTTCAACGAGCTGGGGATGTACATCTGGTAGTTGAAACGCCAGGTCTCGCCCTTCTTCATGTCGTGGCGCGTGCTGCCCGTCTGGATCGCGCGCACTTCCTGGCGTTGCCGGTCGGAACCGTCCCGATCGGACTTGTGCATCACGAACCGGTACTGGCCATCGCTCTCGGCGAAGATGTGCGTGGCGGACGGGTGCGAGTTGGCGCGGTCGTCCTCGATGCCGACGAACGACTTCAGCCCGGCGGTCCCTGCCCACTTCTGCACGAACGCCAGAGCTCCGATGTCAGCCGAGGCGACACCGGGCACCAACGGGATCGCCGCGATGGCGAGTGCCCCTCGCATTGCCGTGCGGCGGTTGAACAACTCCATCAGGGTTCCTCCTCGAACCAAAGTTCGAGGCGGCGGTAAGCACCACGATCTGCGACAAAGCTCCGACGTGTCAAGTGCCCGGTTTTGTGGAGGATCCGTGCAGATCCGGTGAAGGTGTTGCGGCGGAAGGAGAACCGCCGGGTTGGTCGGTTCTACGGTCAGGCATGGACACCGTGGACGTGCTCGTCGTCGGGGCCGGCCTGGCCGGGCTCAACACCGCCCGCCTGCTCGCGGACGCAGGGCTCGACGTGGCCGTGTGCGAACGCCGGACCAGCCTCGACACCGGCATCCGCACGACCGGGATCTTCGTCCGGCGCACGCTCACCGACTACGAGCTGCCGCACCTCGGCCCGGCGGTCCGGCGCGTGCTGCTCTACCCGCCGTCGCTCAGGGAGCCGGTCGAGCTTGTTAGCGCTCACGACGAGTTCCGCGTCGGTGACATGGCGGGGATCTACGCGCAGGCAGTGAAGGACGCCGAACGCGCCGGTGCCCAGGTCAACCTCAACGCGGGCTATCCGCACAAGGCCACGAAAGCCCGGTTCACGATCGGCGCGGACGGCGCCCGCTCCACGGTCGCCAAGCAGCTCGGCCTCGACGTCAACCGGCGGCTGATCACCGGCATCGAGGAGGTCTACCCGATCAGGACCGGCTCGACGCCGACGTTCCACTGCGTCGTCGACCCGCGGCTCGCACCGGGCTACATCGCGTGGGTCATCGACGACGGCGAGCACGCGCACGTCGGGCTGGCCGGGCGCGCCGACCGATTCCCCGCGCCGCTCCCCCAGCTGCTCCAACGGTTCCGCGACAGCTTCCCGACCCCGACGCCCACCGGTCCGGTCAAACGCCGTGGCGGGCCGATTCCGGTCGGCGGACTGCTGCGGAAGATCGTGTCGCCGCAGGGCCTGCTGGTCGGCGACGCGGCGGGCGCGGTCTCCCCGCTCACCGCCGGCGGACTGGACCCGTGCCTGCGGATGTCCGAGCTCGCCGCCTCGGTCACGTTCGACTACCTGCGCAGCGGCAACAAGTACGTCCTCGAGCACTACGATGCGGCCGCGCTGCGCCGTCGTTACCGCATCCGGTCCGCGATGAGGCGGGGCCTGTCGCTGGTCCGCGAGCCGGGCCTGGCCGAGTTGGCGTTCACCGGACTGCGCACGCCGGCCGGGAAGGCCGTGGCCAAGCGGATCCTGTTCACCTAGATTCAGCGGCCCGCTTCAGGGCGGCGTTCTCGGCCTGCATGCCGTCCCGCATCGCCTTGCCCATGAAGTGGTCGGCTCCCCCGGACAGGATGCCGTCGATCAACAGCTCGTTGGACACCAGCACGGTCCCGTCGGGCTGCGTTGTGAGCGTTCGACAACGCTGGCCGTAGACGAACCACGCGTTCCAGCCGGCGTCCTTCCAGCAGAACCGCCTGCCCGGCACGCCGTTGAGCACGGTGTGCTTCGCGGCCATGGTGACCGAGCCGAGGACGACGTCGACCTTCACCTCATCCCCCGGCGAGGTGCCGCCCGCCGCCCTGGTCACCCACGGGTTCCAGCTCGCGTAACCGGGGAAGTCGGTGAGCAGCCCGTAGATCCGCTCCTGGGACGCCGCGACGACCGTGTCGACCCGGTAGACCACCGAGTGCTCGCCGGGCTCTCGCGGGTCCAACGGGGAACCGCTCGCCAGCACCGCGAGTACCAGACCGGCTGCCAACACGTGATCACCTCGAGAAGAAGGTCCACCGGGACGCAGACGTGAAGAAAGTACGCGTTTGCGTCCCGGTGGACATCGGCCGATCAGGCGGTCAGCAGCCGCAGCCCGTAAACACGCAGAATCTCGTTGACGGGCTGGAACCAGGTGCGGCCGCCGCCGGAGCAGTTGCCGTACCCGCCGGACGTCACGCCCTGCGCCTGGTCACCGGTGATGAACGAGCCACCGGAGTCGCCGGGCTCCGCGCAGACTGACGTGCCGACCATCTCGTAGACCGCGCCCTGCTGGTAGTTGACGGTCTCGTTGCGGCCCTGGATCACGCCGCAGTGCCAGTGCGTGGTCGAGCCGGAGCGGCACACCGAGGTGCCGGGCGGGGCCTCCCACGAGCCGCGCACCAGGGCGTCGCTCACCTGGCCCCAGCCGAGCACGACCGGCACGTTCCACCAGCCGCCACCGGTGCGGACCCAGCCGTAGTCGTTGGTGGGGAAGGAGGAGCCGACGAACTCGCCCTGCCACGACCGGTCCCAGCCGTAGACGTTCCAGGCGCCGACGTTGCAGTGCCCGGCGGTGACGTAGCCGCCGTGCACGGAGAACCCGATCGAGCAGCGGACGTTGCCCGTGTAGAACGGGTCGCCGCCCACAGTGCCCGCCGCGAACGGTTGCGGCCGCTGGACACCTGAGGTGTTAACGACAACATCCTTGGGCAGCCCCGAAACGTCGGCGCCCGGCACTGCGTCGACCACCACGACGCCGCGCTGAACGTCGACCCGCCACCCGGCGACGTCCTTGGACACCGCACCGGCCTTCGACAGTCTGTCGATGCCGTTCTTCACCGCGTTCAACGATGCCAGGCTCTTCGTCCGAAGCACCGGCTCAGCACCCTTGGCGCGCACGGCATCGACCTTCGCCGGGTCGGTCACCGCGACGACCAGCTTGCCGTCGGCGAACCAGCTGCCGCCGTACGCGTCGGCGGCGGCTTCCTGGGCGGCCGGCGCGATCTTCAGCGCCACCTTCTCCTGGCGGATCCTGGTCAGCGCCTCGGCGGTGCTGATCCCGAAGTCGCGGCTCATGGCGTCGACGACTTCGGCAGAAGCCGCCGCAGCAGGGATTGTGATCGTGCTCAACACGATCGCGGACACGGAAACTACGCGTAGCAGCATGGTTTTCTCCTACGGTGCCCAAGGTGAGCCCACGGCCCAGCTCACGTCTTGGCTGTACGAGGCAGGGTTGTCGTACGTGTGCGCGCCGCCGTTCGAGGCGACCCAGACCTCCTCTGCGTAGTGGCGGATGTTGGTGCCGAGCTCGTTGACCGACTCCAGCCGCACGCCGTCGTTGCCCGGCTGGGCGCAGAACGTGGCGTCGCGGCGGAACAGGTCGGTGTTGTCGTTCACGTTGAGACGGACGCGGAAGTCCGCGTGCCGCAGGAACTGGCCGGGCAGGTTGCGGGACTCGAGCGAGTAGCAGGTCGGGTCGGCGAGCCCGCGCCTGATCACGAACGTCGAGTCGCCCTTCAGCAGGCCGTCGCTCGTGCTGGTGACGACGTCCGTGCGCGCCAAGCCGTCGCGGTGTCGCAGGTAGCGGTCCGTGAAGCCGGGTGTGGTCACCCGGAACGACCTGGCCTGGTCGAGCGGGAGGTCCGCGCCGCTGCGCCACAACGCGACACCGACCGCCCACGTGGTGTCCGCGGCGAAGGAGTTCGCGGTGTCCCAAGGGTTCAGGCCTCCGCTGCGCGCCAAGTACACGTTCTCGTTGAAGTGCCTGATGAACGAGCCGCGCAGGTTGTATGACTCCAACGCGGTGCCACCGGCACCTTCCCGCGCGCAGAACGTTGCGTCGGCGGCATTCGGGTTCGGTGCGATGCCGATGCGTGAGCCGGCGTGGCGCAGGAATTGTCCGGCGAAGTTGCGTGACTCGAACGACAGACAGGAAGCATCCGCGAGACCTGGCCGCACGAAGAACGTCCCGTCCAAGCGGTCGAGATCGGAACCGGGGACGTCCGTGCGCGTCAGGCTGTCGCGATGCCGCAGATAGCGGTTCGTGTAGCCGTTCGTGGTGACACGCAACGAGACCACGTCATCCGGTCCGACCGCGGTGCCACGCGCGATCGCCAGCACCTTCTGGTTGATGTCGCGCACGCGCGCCTCGGTCATCTTCAGCACGCGGCGGTCGTAGGTGTAGAAGCCGTTGACCTCGTTCTCGACGTCGTACGGCTCGGTGTAGACCGACGCGGAAAGCCCGCGGGTGTGCACCATCCGCGCGACCTGTTTCGTGATCTCCTCGTACCGCTTGGTCAGCGACTGCTCGTCCGGATACAGGGCGCCGTAAGCGAATCCCTTGCCCGGCTCGTACTCGTGGCCGACCACCCGCCGGCCAAGGCCGCCGAACTCGCCGAGCACCGCGACCCGGTTCGCGTCGGGTTGCCGGGTGGCCGTCGAGATCTGGTACGCGTGGTCGTCGATCACGTCGCCGTTGCCCGGGTCGGGGTCCGACACGCAGCAGTTGGAGCCCGAGTTGTGGTTGATCAGCCTGGTGTTGTCGATGCCGCGGACCAGGTTCACGATCCGGCCCGCGTCGTACTCGCCCCAGCCCTCGTTGAACGGCACCCACTGCACGATCGACGTGATGCCCTTGAGCTGGTCGAGCATTCTGCGCAGCTCGGACTCGAAGTTGGCGTGGCCGTTCGGAACCTCGTCGACCGCGTCGAGCGACGGCATGTCCTGCCAGACGAGCAGCCCGAGCCGGTCGGCGTGGTGGAACCAGCGCGCTGGCTCGACCTTGATGTGCTTGCGCACCATGTTGAACCCCAACGCTTTCTGGCGTTCGAGGTCCCAGCGCAACGCCTCGTCGGTCGGCGCGGTGTAGATGCCGTCCGGCCAGTAACCCTGGTCGAGCGTGCCGATCTGGAAGACGAACTTCCCGTTCAGCAACGGCCGCATGACGCCGCCGACCATCGCCTTGCCGAGCGAGCGCATGCCGAAGTAGCCGGTCACGACGTCACCACTGGCCAGCGTCACGCGCAGGTCGTAGAGGAACGGGTCGTCGGGCGACCAGAGTCTGGCGTTCGGCACCGGAACTCGCAGCGAACTGCCGGTCGTGCCGGTCTGCCTGCCGACGACCTGCCCGCCACTGAGCACCTCGGCCGTGACGGATTGCCCGGCGGTGCCCTGCACGACCAGGTCGAGCGCACCGGCACCGACGTTCGGAGTGGTGTCGAGGCGCGTGATGTGAGCGTTGCGCACCGGCTCCAGCCACACCGTCTGCCAGATGCCGGACGCTGCGGTGTAGAAGATTCCGCTGGGATCGCGGCGTTGTTTGCCGATCGGATAGCGGCTGCCGTCGATCGGGCTGTGCACGCCCACAACGATCTCGTTGGCGCCGGTGGTCAGTGCCGCGGTGATGTCGAACGAGAACGCGTCGAAGCCACCCGTGTGCGTGCCGACCTGCCTGCCGTTGACCCAGACCCTCGTCTCCCAGGTCACCGCGCCGAAGTTGAGCTTGATCCGGCGTCCGTTCCAAGTGGACGGCACGGTGAACGTGCGGCGGTAGAACATGTTGTCCTCGTGCCGTTTGATGCCCGACAGCGCGGACTCGATCGGGTACGGCACGAGGACGCCTTCGGCCAGCGGCCTGCCGATCGGCGGACTGTTGAGGTTCGGGGCGCCCGCGAACTCCCAGACGCCGTTGAGGTTCTGCCACTCGGTGCGGACGAGCTGCGGTCGCGGATATTCCGGCAGGGCGTTGTTCGGCGACACCTGGCTGGTCCACGGTGTCGTGAGCGGAGGGGTCTTCGGGACCCACTCCACCGCGTGCGCGGCCGGTACGACCGTGGTGGCGGTGATCAGGACTCCGACCAATACGCCCAGGACGCGTCTGGTCATGGTGCTCCTCTCCTACCTCCGGAGTATTCGTTGCAGGACAACGACGACGAGCAGGAAGACGCCGCTGACGACGGACTGGTAGTTGCTGTCGAGCGTGCCTATCTGGTTGATGACGTTCTGGATGACCTTGATCAGGCCGACGCCGATCACCGTGCCGAGGACCGTGCCCATGCCGCCGGTCAGCAGGGTGCCGCCGATGACCACGACCGCGATGGCGTCGAGCTCGGTGCCGACACCGATGACCGTCACGCCGGACTGCAGGTAGGCGGCGGTCAGGGCGCCGGCGAGACCCGCCAGCGTGCCGCTCATCGTGTAGACGGTGATCTTGGTTCTGGCGACGGGAACGCCCATCAGGATCGCGGACTGTTCCGCGCCGCCGGTGGCGAACACGTTCTGGCCGAAGCCGGTGCGGTTCAGGAGCGCACCGCCCAGGACGCAGAGCGCGACCGCGATGAAGATCGGGTAGCCGAAGCCCGCGACGGTGCCTCGGCCGAGTTCGACGAACGCGCTGTCCGGGGCGATTTGGTAGGTGTTGGCGCCCTCATCGGTGATGGCCAGGAGAAGTCCGCGGGCGAACAGCAGGGACGCCAGGGTGACGATGAACGGCGCCATGTTCGTGCGGGCGATCAGCAGGCCGTTGATCAGCCCGATCGCACCGCAGACGAGCAGCGGCAAGGTGAGCGCTACCAGGAACCCGTGCTGCGAGCCCCAGGCCGCCAGAACGCCGCCGAGGGCGTACAGCGAGCCGACGGACAGGTCGATGCCGCCGGTGATGATCACGAACGTCATGCCGAGCGCGATCACGGCGAGGAACGAGCCCTGCAGGGCGAGGTCGCGCACGTTGTCGAGGCTGCCGAAGCGCGGGAAGACCAGCCACGACACCGCGACCATGAGCACCAGCGCGACTGCAGCACCTTGACGTTGCAGAACTTTTGCTCTCGTGGCTGCGGTCAAGGTCGTCATCATCGGCGCTCCCGTGCCACGTAGACGGCGGCGACGATGATCGCGGCCTGGATCATCTGCGCGATGGAGTCAGGCAGGTTGTGCTTGATCAGCGTGGCCCGGACGAGCTGCATCAGGACGACTCCCATGACCGTGCCGAGCACGCGCACCTTTCCGCCGGTGAGCGGGGTTCCGCCGACGACCACGGCGGTGATCGCGGACAGTTCCATGAGCAGGCCCATGTCAGCGGGGTCGCTCGCGGCGAGCCGGGACGTGGCCAGGACGCCGGACACCGCCGCGAGCACGCCGCAGATCGTGTAGACGCCGACCAGCACCCGGTTCACCGGCAGCCCGGCGAGCGTCGCCGCTCTGCGGTTGCCACCGATCGCGACCAGCTGGCGGCCGAACGTCGTGCGGTTCGTCAGCGCCGCGACTGTTAGCGCTAACAATCCTGCTGTCAGCACGCTTGTCGGAACTCCGAGGAGATCATCGGTGCCCAGCGCGAGGAACGCCGGGTCGTGCAGCTGGACCAGTTGGCCGTCCGCGATGACCAGTGCCAGACCACGTCCGCCTACTAGGAGAGCGAGCGTGGCGACGATCGGCTGGATGCCCACCTTCGCTATCAGGAAGCCGTTGAAGGCCCCTGCCACCAAGCCGACTGTCAGCGCCATCAGGATGGCCGGCAGCGGTCCGGCGCCCAGATAGAGCGGGATGATCGCGGCGGCCAGCGCCATGACCGCGCCGACGCTCAGATCGACGCCTTCGGTGCCGATCACCAACGCCATGCCGAGGGCCACGATCAGGACCGGCGCGGCCTGGATGAGCTGGGTGCGAAAGTTGCCGACAGACAGGAAGTTCGCCGTGAACAGGGCGTTGAACAGCAGCAGGGCGACCACGGCGACGTAGACACCGTTGTCCTGCAGCCAACGCGTCCTAGTGGCTGTCAGCGTCATCCATCACCTCCGCCGCGATCGCCGTGAGCACGTGCTCGCGGGTGAGCTGGGCTTCCTCCAGCTCACCCGCGACCTCCCCGTCCCGCAGCACCACGAGCCGGTCCGCGCCGTCGAGCAGTTCGTCCAGCTCGGAGCTGATCAGCAACACCGCCAGGCCTTCGCGCGCGAGCTCGTCGATCAACGCCTGCACCTCCGCTTTGGCACCGACGTCGATCCCGCGCGTGGGTTCGTCGAGGAGCAGGATCCTGGGTTCGGTGCACAACCACCTGGCCAGCAGGACCTTCTGCTGGTTGCCGCCGGACAGCTCGGCGACCTTCTGCTCCGGGCTGGACACCTTGATGCGCAAGCGTTTGACGAACGTGTCGACGATCCGGTCCTGCCTGATGCGGCTGGTCACGCCGAACCGGCTCAGCCTCGGCAGCGCGGCCAGCACGATGTTCTCGCGCACCGACAGGTTCGGGATGATCCCCTCGGTCTTGCGATCTTCGGCGAGCATGCTGATGCCCGCCTTGGTGGCCGCTTTCACGTTGTGCGGCACGGGTTTTCCCGCGACCAGCACCGTGCCGCGATCGAGCGGGAGCGCGCCGATGATCGCTTTGGCGGTCTCGGTGCGTCCTGATCCGAGCAGTCCGGCGAGACCCACCACCTCGCCCGGCCGGATCGCGACGTTGATGCCGTTGATGCGGGGTTTGCTGGTCAGGTCGAGTGCTTCGAGCACCGGTTGGGCATCGGCGTGGTGATCTTCACCGAACGCCGTGGTGCCGTGTTTCTGGATCTCGTTGACTGACCTGCCGAGCATCAGCGAGACGAGCTCGATGCGCGGAAGTTCTTTGAGGGGCCCGTTGTGAACGTTTCGCCCGTCCCTGAGGACCGTGACGGTGTCGCAGATCCGGTAGAGCTCGTCCATCCGGTGACTGACGTAGATGATCGCGATCCCCGCCTCGTGCAGCTTGTGGACCACTTCGAGCAACGTCTCGACCTCGCGCGGTTCCAATGACGACGTGGGTTCGTCCATGATCACGACCTCGGCGTCCGCCGCGACCGCCCTGGCGAGCGCGACCATCTGCTGCTCGCCGACCGCGAGTGTCCCGAGTGGACTGCGCACGTCGGCCGTGATGCCGTAGCTCGTCAGCAGTTCTGCGGCTTCGGCGTCGCGGCGGACACGGTCGATCAGGCCGAACCGGTTGCGCGGCTCCCTGCCCAGGAACAGGTTGGCGGCGACGCTCATCAGCGGGACGAGGTTGACCTCCTGGTAGATCGTGGAGATCCGGCCGTTCCTGCTGATCCGGCCGACGTCCGGGCTGTGGATGCCGGTCAGCACCTTGATCAGCGTCGACTTGCCGGCGCCGTTCTCGCCGACCAGCGCGTGGATCTCGCCGCGGTTGAGCGTGAAGTCCACGTCGTCCAGGGCCCGCACGCCGGCGAAGGTCTTCGTGACGTTCCTGACCTCGATGACCGGATCAGTAGGCATTGCCGAGCTTCTGCGCCGCGTTGGTGCTGTCGTACTCGTCGTCGGAGATCACGATGTTCTGCGGGATCTCGTCGCCCTTGGCGAACTTCTCCAGCGTCTCGAACGCGAGCGGCCCGAACCGCGGGTTGGACTCGATCACCGCGGTGTAGCTGCCGTCCGCGACGAGCTGCACGGCGTTGCGCGTGCCGTCGACCGACACGACCTTGACGTCCTTGCCGGGCGTCTTGCCCGCGGCCTTGAGAGCGATAACAGCGCCGAGCCCCATCTCGTCGTTCTCGGCGTAGACCGCGGTGATGTCGGGGTTGCTCTGGATGAGCTGTTCCATCACGGCCTGGCCCTTGGACCGGTCGAACTCGCCGGTCTGCTCCGCCACCACCTGGAGCCCGCTCTTAGCGATCCCATCCTTGAAACCCTTGGTGCGGTCGACCGTCACGTTGTTGCCCGAGGCGCCCAGCAAGATCGCCACCTTGCCGCTGCCACCGGTCGCCTTGATCATCTGCTGCGCGGCCCGCCTGCCCTGCTCGACGAAGTCGCTGCCGATGAACGTCAGGTAGTCCGTGCAGGGCTGCGACGTCACCTTGCGATCGATCGTGATCACCGGGACCTGCTTGGCCTTGGCCGCGTCGAACGCGGGCTGCAGCCCGTCGGAGTTGAGCGGCGCCACGATCAGCAGCTTGGCCCCGCGGTCCAGCAACGACTTGATGTCGCTGATCTGCTTGTTCAGGTCGCTCTGCGCGTTCGTGACGAGCAGGTCAACGCCCTTCTTCGCGGCCTCGTCCCTGATCGACTTCGTCTCGGCGGTGCGGAACGGGTTCGCCTCCTTCTCCGACTGGCTGAACCCGACCGTCGCGCCCTTGACGTCGACCTGCGGGTAGCCGGTCTTGCTGCGCGCGCAGCCGGGACCCCCGCTCTGCTTCTGCGCGGCACTGGCAGCAGGCCCGCCGCTGGTCGTGGTCTGTTGGCTCTCTCTGCTGGTGCAGCCGGTGACGAGCAGGGCGGAAACGGCGATGAGCAGGATGCGAGACATCGTTGGCTCCTACACGGGCTGTGCGTGGTCGCGCTCTCACAGCTAGATTTGCATCGTTGTTCCAACGATGTAAAGACCGCTGGTTCCCGGTACTTTTCCCGGTACGAGTTCCGGTTTCGAGGAGGCTGTGTTGGCCACGCTCAAGGACGTCGCCCGCCTGGCGGGTGTGTCGGTGAAGACCGTGTCGAACGTCGTCAACGGCTACTCGTTCGTCAAACCGGACAACCGCCGTCGCGTCGAGGAGGCGTTGGAGGCCACGGGCTACCGCCCCAACCTGGGCGCCCGCAACCTGCGCCGCGGCCGCACCGGCTTCATCGCCCTGGTCCTGCCAGAACTCTCGATCCCGTACTTCGCCGAACTGGCCGGTCTGATGATCGCCGCCGCCCAGGAACACGAGTGGAACGTGCTCATCGAGCAGACCTTCGGCACCCTGTCCGGCGAGCGCCTCGCGTTGTCCTCGCTGGGCCCGCACCTGGTCGACGCCGCGGTGCTGAGTCCGGAAGCCCTGCAGGTTGAGGACTTCCAGCTGTCCGTGCCGGCCGTCGTGCTGGGCGAGCACGCGGTGGACGTCCCGCTGTCCCGCGTGGGCATCGACAACGTCGCCGCCTCGACGGCTGCCGTCCGGCACCTGATCTCGTTGGGACGCCGCCGAATCGCGGCCATCGGCGCACACCCGCAGCGCGGCACCGCGGCCCTGCGCCTGGAGGGCTACCGCGCCGCGCTCGCCGAGGCTTCCCTGCCCTTCGACTCCTCGTTGGTAGTGCCCGCGCTGAACTACCATCGCGCGGATGGCGCGGCCGCGATGAAGTCCCTGCTGGACATGCGAAACCCGCCCGACGCGGTGTTCTGCTTCAACGACCTGCTGGCCGTCGGCGCGATGCGCACCGCCGCGGAACGTTTCGTACGCATCCCCCGCGACCTGGCCATCGTCGGCTTCGACGACAACGACGAAAGCGCCTACACCTCCCCGTCCCTGACGTCCGTCGCACCCGACAAGGCCGCCATCGCCCGCGCCGCCGTCGACCTGCTGCGCCAGCGCGTCGACTCGCCCGACCTCGTGCCGGACGATGTGCAGACGCCGTTCTCGTTGCAGGTCAGAGAAAGCACGGTGGCTCGATGAAGTTCGGCCCGGACCACATCGTGTTTTCTTCCTACCCGTTCCCGTGGGCGAGCATCTACCCACACGGAGTCCTGCCGGCTTCTACCGTTCGGGACGCCTACGTCGAGTCGGGCCCGCTCGAGATCCGGACCCGGTCGGGTGAGACGTTGTTCGCGTCGTGGGACGACAAGACCAAGCTGGAGGAGTTCTGCCGGCGGCACTCCATTCCGCTGGTTCGACGGCTGGACATCTGGGGGAACCTGCTCGAGCCGTTCCTGGACACCGAGTTCAGCCCGGCCGACGAGGCCGCCACCGACGCCCGGCTGCGGGGTTGTGGGCTGCCGCAGCCGGAGATCGATGCCATCCGGGCCCGACTTGCGCCGTTGATGCGGTCGTACAACCTCGACAGCGGGCTGTGGGAGTGGTGCGACCTCGGGCTCTACGACTTGTTGAAGGCCTTGTCCGGCACGCTGGTCGACCCTGCGCTGTTGCCGCCACTCGGGGATCTGGGTGAGGTCTACCGGTGGGCCATGGAGATCGCCGAGCGCGGCCGCGCGTACGCGTTCTGAGCCACTACGGTCGCACGTAAGCGTCGTAGGCAGCCCGGTCGAACAGCACGAACCGCACCACCTCCACCGGCGCATCCGCCACTGCAGCCCGCGCGATCTCCGCCGCCGATTCCACCGGCCACCGGTAGATGCCGGTGGAGATCGCCGGAAACGCCACGGTCTTCGCTCCAAGCTCGGCCGCCACGCGCAGGGAGTTGCGGTGGCAGTCGGCGAGGAGTTCCGAACGGTCCTCGGTGGCCGACCACACCGGTCCAACGGTGTGCACGACCCACCGCGCAGGCAGCCGGCCGGCGGTCGTGGCGACGGCCTGGCCGGTCTTGAGGCCGCCGCCGTAGTGCCCCGCCCTCAGCTTGCGGCACTCGGCAAGGATCTCCGGGCCGCCCTTGCGATGGATCGCGCCGTCGACACCACCGCCGCCGAGCAGCGAGGAGTTGGCGGCGTTCACGATCACGTCGACGTGCTGCTTCGTGATGTCGCCCAGGATGTACTCGATGGTGGCCACGTCCGAGATTGGATCACGACAGCGGGCAGGTGGCCACGTCATTCGGCCTGGGCAAGGTCGCGGACTTCGGAGGCGTCACCCCGTCCAGCCACCGCTCCAAAGCCACGAACGCCGCACGATGGCAAGGCGCGAGCGGCCTGAGCCGATCCGGGTGGGCGTCCACCAGCCCGTCCACGTGCGTGCCCTGCTCAACGCGGTAGTACCGATGCAGCCGATCAGGCGTCATGGCCGCGTACACGTCCGAATCCTGGCTGATCGGCAGCAGCACGTCGTACGTCCCGTGCACCGTCAGCAACGGCCGCTTCACCTTGCCCGTCAACGCGATCGGCGAGATCGAAGGGCCGGCGACGCGGCGGCGCGCGGCGTAGGAGTAGTCCGCATCGCAGGAAGGCGTTCCCGAGGAGCAGAACGGGATGCCGGCTTCCAGCGCGCCGTCGAAGCCCGGATCGAACTCCTCGCGGTAGATCCGTTGCGTCAGGTCCCAGTAGTAGCGGTAGTGGTAGTCCCACAGGAACTCCGTGCCCGCCGGGAAGCCTGCCGCGACCATGTCCGCGTGCGCCGCCGGGTCGCCAGCGACATGGCGTGGATATGCCCGCAGTGCGGGAGGTAGGAACGTCAACGGGTTCGGGCCGTCGACTGTCCACAGTGTCCCTTCCCAGTCCACGCCGCCGTCGTACAGGTGCGGACGGTTCTCCAGCTGCCAGCGCACCAGATAGCCGCCGTTGGAGATGCCGGTGGCGATGGTTCGGCGCGGGGCGTGGCCGTAGCGTCGGGCGACGGCGGCGCGGGCGGCGTTCGTGAGCTGGGTGAAGCGGTGGTTCCACTCCTCCATCGCGCGGCCGTCGCGGTAGAACTGCGCGCCGGTGTTGCCCTTGTCGGTGGACGCGAAGGCGTAGCCGCGGGAGAGGACCCAGTCGGAGATGGCGCGGTCGTTGGCGTACTGCTCGCGCACGCCCGGGGCGCCGGTGACGACGAGGCCGCCGTTCCAGCGGTCCGGCAGCCTCAGCACGAACTGGGAGTCGTGTTTCCAGCCGTGGTTGGTGTTGGTGGACGACGTGTCCGGGAAGTAGCCGTCGATCTGGATGCCGGGGACTGCGGCGGGCACGGGCAGTGCGGCGCTCGTCAGGCCTGCCCAGTCGGCCGGGTCGGTGTGGCCGGAGAGGGCGGTGCCGGTCGTGGTGAGGTCGGCCAGGCGGGCCAGTTGCTGATGTTCGGCGCCTGGAACGTGCACCGCGGCCGGCGGCGGGGTCAGCGCGAGTACGAGTACCAGCGGGAGCAACATAGCTGGTCAAGCTAGTGACGGCTGCCTTTCGGCGACATGGTTGCCTCCCACACAAGGCCCGCTTTGAAGGTGGTGAAGCCGAACAGGTCGAGCACGCGGCGCACTGTGGGCTGGACGTCGCACAGGTCGAACGACTTGCCGTTGTAGTGCGTTGCGCACAACACGAGCAGGAGGCTGCGCAGGCCGCTCGCGGACATGAACGTCACGTCGGCGAGGTCGATGGACACCCGCGTCGTCGCGGTGTCGGTGATGCCGGGCAGCACCGCGGCGAAGAACAACTCGCAGGTCGTCAGGTCCATCTCGCCGCTGCAGGCGGCCACGAACTGGGTGCCCGTGCGCTGCGTCCGCACGGCGAACGGGCTGGTCTCACAGGCGGTCATCGGATCTCACCTCGGAGCAAAGGGACTTCACTTCACCGCACCTCGGGACCGAGCGATAGCAGCGCAAACGAAGCCGCTGCCGGGAAAGCGAAGTACCTCAGCGTGACCGCAGGGTTCGCGACGGCGACACACCGTAGGCGGCGCGGTAGTGGGCGGCGAAGACACTCGGACGGGCGTAGCCCCACCGGGCGGCGATGGCCGTGACCGAGCCGTTTCCGACGCGCAGGTCGGCGTGCGCGCACGAGAGCCGCACGCGTCGTAGGTACGCCATCGGCGTCGTGTCGAGGTGGCGGCGGAAGGCGAGTTGTATCGCGCGGATGGACACACGTGCGGCGTGCGCGATGTCGGCGACGGAGATGTTCTTCGCGGCGTTGTCCTCGATAAACGCGATTGCGCGCCGCACCGTCAGTGGGTGTGCATCACGCCGATCTGCAGCCTGCTCCTCCGGTGTGCTGTGCGGGAAGGTGGCGAGAGTAGTGGCCACTAACAGACGCGTCGCATTGGCCACGACCAACGGCTCGTGGTGGAACACCGGGAGCACCTCGTCCCGCAGGTGAACACACATCGATCGCCAGGACGCCGCGGCACGGCGCGAGACGGCGTCGCAACCGGAGAAGCACACGCCGCCAACCACTCCGTCGACCACCGATTGATCCAACACGACCAGCATCGCCTGCGGATCGTCGATCGCCGCCCGGTACGGCAGACCTGGTTTCGCGGTCAGGAACGCCTCGCCTGGCGCGACCAGGTGTTCCTCGCCGTCCGCGCGATAGCGAACCCGGCCGTTGTCCAGGTGCCCGAAGATGTAGCTCGGCTGCGGCTCGCTGGTGACCTCCAGCTCGATGCTGCCGCTCACCTCGTCGAACCGGATCGGCCCAAGCAGCTGCGACGCCATCCGCATCCAGGACCGTTCACGGCCACCGTCGATGCGCATCGTGCCGTAGGCAGCACTTAGGACCTCCTGCGCCGCGTCCAGATCGGTCAACTCCACGACCTGCTCCACGTGCTGAACGATCCTCGCCCTCTCGCGCCGTGTCCATGGGCAGGACGACGGACAGGCGGAACGCGCCCTACCTCGGTCCTCTGTAAGAAAGGCGCACATACACACACGGCGCCGCCATAAGGTAACTCAATGATCCATAGCGCCGATGAACAACGCATGCGGGCAACAACCGACGCAGGCGACGTGCTCGACGCGGAGTTCGAGGTCGAGGCCGAAGGCGATCGACTCTCGTTGATCATGAGAAGCATGGGCGGCAAGTCGAGCAGCCGTCCCAACGGCACGAACCCCGACTACAACGCCACTCTCGAGCTGTTGCTCAGCCGTTTACGTGACCTCGGCGCGGTGCTGGAGAACGGCATCGTCGACTCCCTCAGGGTCCAGCACCTGCCAGAGGAGCAGCGCACCATCCTCGACGAGCCCGTTCGGCTGGCGGATGTGGAAGACGTTGACGCGCTTCGTCGACGACTCGGACGCGAACAACGGAAGTTCACGCCGTCGTCGGGTGGCAACAACACGAGGCAGATCCGGTTGCGACTGACGGTCCCCGGCTACTCCGCGAGCGACGCCAAACGCCTCGCCACCGACCTGGCACAGCCAGCCGCGCGTGCTTCGGGACCTGTTCAGCTGCAGGCTGATGTGCCAGCGCTCGCCAAGCTGCTGCACTACGACGAGGACGAGGTGCAGGAGATCATCACGCTCCTGCAGAGCCGCAAGCAGATCGTCTTCCACGGGCCACCCGGCACCGGCAAGACCTACCTGGCACAGGCGCTCGCCCACCACATCGCCGGGCGCACCGCGACCCGACTGGTGCAGTTCCACCCGTCCTACTCCTACGAGGACTTCTTCGAGGGCTTCCGGCCGCACGCCGAAGGTGGCACCGCGACCTTCAAGCTCAGGCGGGGCCCGCTGCGCAAGCTCGCGGACGAGGCCGACCAGAACCCCGACCGTCCGTACGTGCTGATCGTCGACGAGATCAACCGGGCGAATCTCTCGAAGGTGTTCGGCGAGCTGTACTTCCTGCTCGAGTACCGCGACGAACTGGTCGACCTCCAGTACTCCGACGTGCAGTTCCACTTACCCGAGAACGTGTTCATCATCGGCACGATGAACACGGCGGACCGTTCGATCGCGCTTGTGGACGCGGCGATGCGGCGGCGGTTCGCGTTCGTGGAACTGCATCCGACGATCCCACCAACCAGCAGAGTGCTCGAACGATGGGTCGCAGCCACCGAGAAGACCGACGGGCGAGCTGAACTGCTCGCGAAGCTGAACGAGCGCATCGGCGCCACCGACCGCGACTTCCAGATCGGGCCCTCGTACCTGATGAAGCCGGACGCCGACCACGACCTCGCCCTGGTCTGGAGGCACTCGATCCTCCCGTTGCTCGAAGAGCACTACTACGGGCGGATGGACCGGCAGCAGGTGCACAGCACTTTCGGGCTCGACGCCATCCGGAACGCCGAGTGATCGAGCTTCAGGAGAACTCCAAGGCTGGCCACACGCTGTCGCTCAAGCCGGTTCAGCTGGCTTTCCTGGAGAAGTGCGACCTCGTCGACGTGAAACCGGCGCGCGACGGATACCGGTTGGTGCCCAAGACAAAACGGGTGGGGGCCGTGCACGCGCACGGGCTCGACATCGTGGTGACGCCGAAGGTCAGCATTCCACGATTGCTGTTCATGATCGGATACGCCGTGAACCCCGGCTTCCAGCCTGAGAACATCGAGGGCGTCCAAGCGGACGGGCTGTGGGGCATCGTCGCGGAAACGCTGTGCCGGCACGCTGAGCGGGCACTCCTCAACGGTGTCCTGACGGGGTATGCCACCGAGCACTCCACGAGCACGGTGGTTCGCGGGCGCATCCGGGTCGGTGACCAGATCACGGCACGACCGGGACGACTGCTGCCGGTCGAGATCAGCCACGACGAGTACACCATGGACATTCCGGAGAACCAGATCCTCCGTGCCGCCACGAGAAGGATGCTCGGCGTGCCGAGGATCGACGAAACAGTCCGGCGACGGCTCGCACACGTGGAGGGCCAACTGCTGGCCATCTCACCACTGCGCCCAGGAACACCCGTCCCGACATGGCGGCCGAGCAGGCTCAACGCGCGGTACCAGCCCGCACTCAGGATCGCGGATCTGGTGCTCAACACGCTCTCCTTCGAGGTCGGTGAGGACGGGCTGTCGATCGCCACGTTCATCGTCAACATGGAGAAGGTGTTCGAGGACTTCGTGACCACGGCGCTCACCGAGGCGTGGAGCACGAGTCCTGGCTACACACGGGGCCAGTACGCGGCCAAGCTCGACACCGGCGGGGCGATCTCGACGAGGATCGACGTCGTGCACCTGGTCGAGGGCAGGCCGCGGTTCGTGGTCGACGCCAAGTACAAGCGGCCGAGCCCTCGCGGCAACTATCCCAACGCCGACCTCTACCAGGTCCTCGCCTACTGCACGTCGCTGCGGGTCGAGCGCGGTTGGCTGGTCTATCCGAGCGGCACTAGCGGCGTGCGGGCACGGCGAGTGCTGAACTCGCCGATCACGATCACGGAGTACCCGCTGAACCTGGACGTGCCACCGCGCGAGCTCCTCGGGCAGATCGAGGAGCTCGCGCGGTCGGCTTGGAGCTAGACCCGCACGAGCGTGGCCAGCGCGGCCTGCCCCTGCTGGTTCGGGTGGAACACCGCCTCCGGCCCCTCCTGACCAGGCGCCAACGCGTCGAACCCGCGCAGGAACGGCGCGCCAGCCTCACAGAGGGCGTGGCCGTTGAACCGCTCGGGGTAGTCGAACGGGCTGGCGAAGACGACGCCCCGGTGGGCAGCGGCTGAACGGAGAGTCGCGTCGAGCCGGTCCGCCACGACGTTGCCTTCTCGGCGTTCCGCGGTGGTGAGGATGCCTTCGCCGCAGATCGGGTCGAGCGTCGCGCCGGGCGGGTTGTCCGAAGTGGACACCTGGCGGCCGTAGCCGACGAGGACGACGCGGGCGTACGGGCTGCGCTTGCGGATCTCGGTCAGCAGGGCGCTGACGTTGCGGCCCATTTGCGGCAGCTTGGCCAGGATGGCTTCGGTCGGGGCGCCGGTGCAGTCCGCTTGGACGCAGGTGCCGCCGTAGGCGGCGTAGTCGATGTCGTTGGTGCCGATGGTGAGGAGCACCAGGTTGGTGTCGCGGCGCAACGCGTCCAGCTGGGCTGGGCGCTCCTTGAACGGGCGGGCCAGGTCGGCGGTGGCGGCGCCGCTGCAGCTGACGTTGGTGAACGAGCTCAGGCGGTTGGCGGCGCGCAGGCGGGCGGCCACCTGTTCGCCGTAGGAGTTGTTGCTGCGCCAGCAGTTGCCGGCGGTGCCGTCTTGGTAGGCGCCTGCGCCGGTGCCGGAGGCGTAGGAGTCGCCCAGCACCACAAGGGAAATCGGACGGGTGGCTTGGGCGGCGGGCGTGATCGCCAGTGCGGCCAGCGCGGCGGTCAAGGCAACGATCGTTCTTTTCACAGAACCCCCAATGTTCATGCCTGCCAAGCTAGCTTGGCAGGCATGAAGACGGCGTTGGTGATCGTCGACATGCAAGAGGTGCTGATCCCGGTCGTGTGGCAGGGGCCGGAACTGGCGGACCGGATCGCGGACCTCGCGGACCGGGCGCGCGCGAGAGGCGTACCGGTCATCGCGTTGCAGCAGGTTGGCGGCGCGATGTTCGAGCCCGGCGCAAAAGGCACCGAGCTCTCCCATCGCCTCAGGTTGCAGCCAATGGACACGGTGATCCAGAAGACCGCGACCGACGGCTTCTACCAAAGCGATCTCGAACAAGCCCTCGAAGGCGTCGACACGATCGTGCTCACCGGGGTGGGCACGGACTACTGCGTCGACGCGACCGTGCGGTCAGCCGTGAGCCACGGGTTCGACGTGGTGCTCGTCGAGGACGGGCATTCGACGGTCGCGGATCCGGAGGCCGGGCTGACCGCGGAGCAGATCATCGCGCGGCACAACCGGATCCTCAGCAACGCCGTGCACCCGGGCGGAACCGTCACACCGAAGCTAGCGGACCAGATCTTCGGCTGAGCCGACCACGGAGGCGATCTCCTCCAGCAACGCGGTCTTGCGCGGGTTTGGCAGGAACGAGGCCAGCACCGCGTTTTCGGCCAACCGCGCGACGTCAGCCGGGCCGAGGTCCAGCGAGGAAGCCACCGCCAGGTACTCGCCTTCCAGTGTGGCGCCGAAGAACGGCGGGTCGTCGGTGTTCAGCGTGACCACGAGGCCGGCGTCGAGCATCTGCCGGACCGGGTGCGCAGCGATGGAGGCGACCTGCTGGGTGCGCACGTTCGAGGTCGGGCACACCTCCAGCGGAATCCCCTTCAGCGCCAGGTGTTCCATCAGCGCGGGATCGAGCACGCAGCTCGTGCCGTGCCCGATCCGCTCGGCGCGCAGGTCGCGCAGCGCCGACCAGATCGTCTCCGGGCCGGTGGTCTCGCCGGCGTGCGGGACGCTGTGCAGGCCCGCTTCCCTTGCCGCGGCGAAGAAAGGCGCGAACTGGGCACGACCGACCTCTGGACCGCCGAGGCCGAAGGACACCAGGCCTTCCGGGCGTTCGGTCAGCGCGAACGCCAGCGTCTCGCGTGCGGCGGGCAGGCCCTTCTCGCCTGGGATGTCGAAGCACCAGGCCAACTCCACGCCCAACGCAAAGGCCTCGGCACGACCGGACGCGAGGCCGGCCACCAGCTCGTCTCCAGAAACCCCGTCGAGCAGGTGGTTGTACGGCGTCACGGTCACCTCGGCGTACCGGACGTTCTGGCGCGCCAGCTCACGCGCCAGGCCGACGACGAGGGTGTGGATGTCGGCGCGGCCCTTCAGCATCGACTGGACCGCCCAGTAGACCTTCAGGAAGTGGTCGAAGTCCCGGAACGTGTAGAAGCGCGCCAGCTCGGCGCGGTCGGTCGGCACGCCGGCCTCCGGGTGGCGGCGGGCGAGCTCGAGGACGGTGTCGACGCCGGCCGAGCCGACGAGGTGGACGTGCAGCTCCACTTTGGGCAGTGCGTGGATGAACGAGCGCATGGCAAAGCTCCCTGGGAAAGCAAGGTGAAGGGTGCCGGGAAGAACCGGGACGACTCAGGGAGCGAGGTCGCCGCGTTCGGTGTCAGCGCCGTAGAGCGGCAGCTTGAAGTCCGGCACGACCTGCAACGTAGCCCAAATCCGCATGCGCGGCCAGCGGTTTGATCGCTAGCGTCGAGCCCGTGACCGCCGAAGACGTCCTCGAGATCCTCACCGCGCTCCGGGACGCCGACATCTGGATCGGCGGTGGCTGGGGCATCGACGCGTTGGTGGGCAGGCAGACTCGCCCGCACGACGACCTGGACCTCATGCACCGCGAGGACCAGGAGCCCGAGGTTCTCGCCGCGCTCGCCGCGATCGGGTTCGTGGAGACGCTCTCGTGGCGGCCGGTGCGGTTCGTCGTCACCGACCCGGCCGGCCGCGAGATCGACCTGCACCCGCTCCGCTTCGCCGCGGACGGCAGCGCCGAGCAGTCCTCGCTGACGCCGGGCGAGCCGTTCCGCTACCCGGCGAACTGCTTCGTCACCGGCACGATCCTCGGCACCTCCGTCCCGTGCCTGTCGGCCGAGCAGCAGCTCCACTTCCACCAGGGTTACGAACCGCGCGAGCGCGACCTGCACGACTTGGCCCTGTTGCGCACCCTCGGATGACCTAGGCCAACCGCACGCAGGCGACTCCGCCATTTGCCTCCATCGGCGATTTGAAATGCCAATGGGCACCGGCGACAAAAAGGGCAAACTTTTGTTCCGGGCATTCCTGATGACAGGAGAAGACATTCTCTTGTCAACCTCATCGCCGCAGCTCAACCAGCCGGTCAGCCACAATCGGCTGGACACGAACCAGTTTTGGCCTTTCCGGAACGCGCCGAGGTTCAGTTCTTTCCCCAGTTTCGCGCGGCTTAAAACTCGCTCATCCCTCACATTGCCGACCGACCGAACATTCCACCGAAGAGGACGCCATGACGACAGCCTCTGAGCCGGACGCCGCACTGGACGCGATGAGACCCGTGTTGCCGGCCGACCTGATGGACCGCGCGAGCACGTTCGACCCGGCGCCGCGCCTGGCCCACCTCAGCAGCACCGGACCGATCCACAAGATCGAGCACCACGACGAGGAGCTCTGGCTGGTCACGAGCCAGGGCGCCGCCCGCACGCTGCTGTCCGACCCGCGGATGAGCGCGGACCGGTTCAAGGTCAAGCGGTTGCGGGACAAGCTCACTCCGGAGATGCGCGACAAGTTCGCCGACGCGGAAAGCCGCGCCGGCTCGTTCATCACCACCGACCCGCCGGAGCACACCCGGTACCGCAGGCTGCTCGCCCGGCAGTTCACGATGCGCCGGATGCGGGCGCTCACCACGCAGATCGAGGAGATCGTCAAGGGCCGCATCGACGCGATGATCGCTGCTGGCCCGCCGGCGGACCTCATCCGCGACTTCGCGCTACCGGTGCCGTCACTGGTGATCTGCGAGCTGCTCGGCGTGCCGGTGGCGGATCGCGGGCACTTTCAGGACGACACCATCGAGCTGCTGGACCTGGCCACCGACCTGGAGGGCCTGATCGAGGTCGGCACCCGCATGCACCGCTACATGTGGGGACTGGTGCAGGAAAAACGCGCCAACCGCGCGGACGACCTGCTGTCCGAACTGGCCCGCACCAGCGACATGTCCGACGACGAGATGGTCGGCCTGGCGAACCTGCTGCTCATCGCCGGCCACGAGACGACGACGAACATGCTGGGCCTGGGCGTCCTCGCGTTGCTGGACCACCCGGAGCAACTCGCCGCGCTGCGCGACGATCCCGCCGGACTGATGGAGACCGCGGTCGAGGAGATGCTGCGTTATCTGTCCATTGTAGACACCGGCATCGTGCGTTATGCGTTGGAGGACATGGAAATCGGCGACGTCACGATCCACGAGGGCGACACAGTCATGTGCTCGGTGATCGCCACCAACCGCGACCCGGCGGAGTGCCCGGAGCCGGAGGAGTTCCGCATCGACAGGCCGCGCAGCAGGCACCTGTCGTTCGGCCACGGCGTGCACCAGTGCCTGGGCAACGAGCTCGCGCGCATCGAGATGTCGGTCAGCTTCCGCGAACTCCTGCGGCGGCTGCCCGGAATCCGCCTTGCGGTACCTGAAAAGGACGTGCACGTGCGGACGACGTCCACGATCTTCGGCGTCAAGCACCTGCCGATCACGTGGGACGTGCCGTGAGCACGTCGAGGTCGCGTTCGGCGAACAGGCGGTGCTCCCACTCCTCGTTGAGAATGCACCGCAGGCACCTGGCCACCGGATAGCTCTTCGACTCCGGCCAGCCGACGGGCTCCAGCACCGCGACGGTGTCCGCGGCCAGCTGCTCCTCGGTCAGGTTCGCCAGCACCTCGCGCACCCCGGCCATCCGGTCGCGCCGCAGTTCGAGCACCTCGTCGAGCGACGGCCGGGCCGCGTGGTCTCGGGGGATGTTCGGGATGTCGTCCATCCCGTCGCACCCCAGGCCGAGCGGGTGCCACGGCGCCGGCTCACCGAGGACGGCCCGCCTGATCCACGAGTCCGTCGCGAACACCAAGTGCCGCAACGTTTCGATGAACGACCACTCACCGTTCACCGACTCGTGCAACAACCGGGGGTCCAGACCGCGGGCGCGTTCGACCGTGCCCGCCCACAACCGTTCGATGATCTCCCACGCCTCACGGTAGCCGGCCGGATCCGTGGGCCGCATCTTGGGCCGCTCCGGATACCGCCGGTCGAGCTCGGCCTCGACGTACGGCGCGACATCCACACCGTTGACCACCAACCGGCCGATGTAGCCGTCGATCTCGAGATCGGAGACTTCGATGCCGCGCATCAGGACACCGCGCATCCGCACCTCGCGGAACCGCGTGCCCTCCATGCTGACGTCGTGGAACTCGGCCTCGCTGAGATCGACACCGTCGAACCGCGAACCGCGCAGGTACTCCCCCGTCACGTCCATGCCCGCACCGTAGCGCCAAAACTCGGTGGCGGCCGGGTCTAGGGTGAAGCGACGTGAAGGATTTCAACCCGAGCTTCGGTCCAGAAATCGCCCGTACCTACGACAACTCGCTCCGCGGCGACGAGGCGGACACCGTGCGGTTCCTCGCGGGGTTCGGCAAGTCCGCACTGGAGCTCGCGATCGGCACCGGCCGGATCGCGTTGCCGCTCAAGGAATCCGGTGTCGCGGTGGACGGCGTCGAGCTGTCGCCGGACATGGTGGCGCGCATGCGGGAGAAGCCCGGCGGCGCCGACATCGACGTCACGATCGGCGACATGTCCCGCGTGGGCACCGACCGCACGTACGACCTGGTGTACCTGGTGTACAACACGATCTGCAACCTGCTCACCCAGGACGACCAGGTGCGCTGCTTCGAGAACGCGGCACGCCACCTCGCGTCCGACGGGGTGTTCGTGATCGAGTCCGGCCTGCCGACGTGGGCCGCGCGGCCACGCCACCAGTTCATCGACGTGGAGTCGCTGGAGGTCGACCGCGTCGGGTTCGACGTCAACCGCTACGACCCGGTCACGCAGATGCTCGACGAGAACCACGTGGAGATCAGCGCGGACGGCATCCGCTTCAGCCCGATTCGGCAACGGCTCACCTACCCGGCCGAGTTCGACCTCATGGCGCGCATCGCCGGACTGCGGCTGCGCGACCGCTGGGGCGGCTGGAACGGCGAACCGTTCACCGCGGACAGCAGGCGGCACATCAGCGTGTACGAGGTCGCCGCGTGATCCACGAAGACCCGCGGGCCTACCTGCTCGGACTCGAAGGCATCGCGTTGCTGCGTGCGTTCACCGGCGAGCACGACCGCGAGTTCGTGGAGGCTCGCATCGCGGAGATCCGCAGAGTGCTCGCCGACGATGCGCTGGCGAATGCGGCCGTGGAGGTCGAGCGGGTCGACACCGTCACCGGCTACGGACTGTGGTCGGCGACGTACGACCAGCCGAACTCGGCGTTCGACCTCGACGAGCCCGTGGTCAAGGAGATCGTGGACGCGCTGCCCGTTGGTGTGGCGCTGGACGCCGCGTGCGGGACCGGCCGCTACGCCGAGTTCCTGGCCGGGCGCGGCCATCGGGTCATCGGGGTGGACGGCTCGCCCGACATGCTCGCGCGGGCCCGCAGTCGGGTGCCGCAGGGCGAGTTCCTGCTCGGTGACCTGCACCGGCTTCCGGTGGACGACGCTGCCGTCGACCTGGTCGTTTGCGCTTTGGCGTTGACGCACGTCCCGTCGCTCGCTCCGGTGCTGGCGGAGTTCGCCAGGGTCTTGCGTCCTGGCGGCCATCTGGTGATCGCCGACATGCATCCGGAACGAGTCGCGCTGGGCTCGATCCCCGCCGTTCGCGTCGACGGCCGGCCTGGACGACTGAGCGCACACCGGCACCTGATCGGCGACTACCTGCGGGCCGCGCTGGCGGTGGGGCTGCAGGTGCGTCGCTGCGAGGAACCCGTGCTGCCGACCAGAGAGCGGCCCGCAGCGGAGACGCTGGGACCGTGGGAGCTGTGGCCGTGGTGTCTGGCCGACATGGTGCCCGAAGCGGCAGGTGCCGCCAGTGCCGGAGCGCCGGCACTGGTCATTTGGCACTTCCAAGCGCTTCGGCCTTGATCTGCTCGAACTGCGCGGCCATCGCCTCCGACAACGCCTGCGCGCCCGACAGCGGCCGCACCATGACGGTGAACTCGTCGATCAGGCCGTCCTCGTTGAGGTGCAGGAAGTCGCAGCCCTGGATCTCCTTGCCGTTGACCTCGGTGCGGAACACCAGCGCGTGGTTCTGGCCGTCGATGATCTCGCGCTCGTAGCGGAAGTTCTCGAACACCCGCATCACACCGCGCAGGATCGCGGCGGTCAGCGGCTTGCCGGGGTACGGGGCGAACGCGACCGGGCTGGTGAACACCACGTCGTCGGCGAGGCAGGCCTCCATCGCGACGGTGTCCTGTGCCTCGACTGCCTTGCGGAAAGCGTTCACGGCCTGGTCCTCACATACTCAACTTGTTGACTAGGTCGGTTGACCGTAACCTGCGGGTATGTCGCTGCGCAACGCCGTGCTGGCCGCTCTGCTCGACGGGGCGGCGTCCGGCTACGACCTGGCCAAGGCGTTCGACGCGTCCGTGGCCAACTTCTGGATGTGCACGCCGCAGCAGCTCTACCGCGAGCTGGACCGCATGGAGTCCGACGGGCTGATCACCGCACGAACGGTCGAGCAGGAGCGCCGGCCGAACAAGCGGTTGTTCTCGCTCACCCCGTCGGGCTTGGAAGCCTTGGCCCAGTTCACCGCGGCCGAGCACAAGCCCACCGCGATCCGGGACGAGCTGCTGGTCGCGGTGCTGGCCGCGGACACCAACGTGGAGGCGGTCAAAGCGTCGTTGCGCGAACGCAAGCAGTGGGCCGAAGCGAAGATCGCGCGGTACGAACGACTGCGCCTTCGGATGCTGGACGGCAGGACCGAAGAAGAGTTCTTGGTCGGCGCCGAACGCGTCGGGCCGTACCTGACGTTGTTGCGCGGATTGTCGTTCGAGCGGGACAACGTGCGGTGGTGTGCGCGGTGCCTCACGGTGCTGGAGCGGCGTGGTGCCCGGCTCGACGCGCCCACGTGAGGTTGAATCGGGCGCATGAACGGCATCTCGGTGTTGCAGGAGGCTCTCAGCGCGCCGGCGGAAGAGGCGCGGAACCGGTTCGCGGGGCGGCTCAACGGCTACCTCGAGGGGTCCGACATCGTGCACGCCGTGCGGCTGCAGGGATGGCTCGGGCTGGAGGTGCCCGGCCCCGGCTGTCACGTCGGCACGGGCAGCTGGGACTTCACCAGGTTCAAGGCGACGACGTCACCGGTCTCGTGCGGGCGGTGCCGGTCGGCGGGGCTGCTCACGAGCTCGTTCACGGGTGGCCCGCATCAGCAGACGCTCGACCTGGAAGGGATCTGACGGCCGAGGCGTTTACCCGCACGCGTTGCGGTTGCGCAGGATCATGCCGGTCAGCGCCGTCATGCCGATGCGTTCGTAGTAGGACCGCAGCGACTCGTCACACACGAGGTCGACCGAGTAGAAGTGCTGGGCTTCGGCCAGGATCCGGCCCATCAGGCCGGTGCCGATGCCCTGCCCCTGAAACGGCGGCAGCACCTCCAGCCACGGGATGAACGCGGTCAGCACGCCGTCGCTGATCATGTTGACGAACCCGACGACCTGGTCATCAGCGCGTGCGAGCACGACGCGGTAGCTCCCGCGCAACACGGCGAGGTGCTGCGCGGCCGACGGCGGCTTCGGCCACCCGACGAAGAACCCGGCCAGGTCGTCCTCGGTGAGGCCGCTCACGTCGGTGGAGTACGAGATCATCGCGGCAGCATCCCACCAGCTGAGTTGAACCCTCCACCGGGTTTTTCCGTGGGTGTCCTGAGCGCTCACCTGCCGGTTAAGCTCCGCTCGTGCCCCTGCCACCCGCTCCGCTGCGCCGTGCGCGCTGTGCGGCTGTTGGCGCGGTCACCGGTGCACTCGCCGTCCTCGCGCACTCGACCGCGGACGGCCATCTGCCCGATGCCGGTCTGGCGTTCTCGCTCGTCGCTCTGCTCACGTGGGCCTGTGCAGGTTTCGCGCGGCGTGAGCTGACGCCGGCGCGGATGCTCGTGCTGATCGGCGGCGGCCAGCTGGCGATGCACTTCATGATGTCGCTCGCCGCGTCCAAGCACGAGCAGCACGACGACCCGTCCCGCATGGTCGCCTCGCACGTCGTGGCCACCGTGCTGACTGTCGTCGTCCTCGCCGGTGCCGAACGCACGGTCCTCGCACTCGCACGCGCCGTCGCGTCGGTGCTCCCCCGCAGGCTCACCACTCTGCCCGCCACGGCGCCTCTGGTCGTGGCCACGCCGCGCATCGTTCCCGCAGTGGTCGTCTTCCTTGACGTGCTGTCGTGGCGCGGTCCTCCGGCTGAACAGGTCTGAAACCCCTTCACAGGACTGCCACACGGCGGTCCTGCACCTGTTCACGCCCATTGGAGCCGTGCCATGACCACCACAGCCGCTCCGTCACGCACTTCGTTCGCGTGGCGGGGTCTCTTCCTGCGCCTGCACTTCTACGCCGGCGTCCTCGTCGGTCCCTTCGTCCTGATCGCCGCGCTGACCGGCGTCCTCTACGCCCTCACTCCGCAGCTGGAGTCTTGGGTCTACTCCGATCAACTCCGCGTTCCCGTTTCCGCGCAACAACTTCCGCTCTCCCAGCAGGTCGACGCAGCACTCAGGACCTCGCCTCAGGGAACGTTGGTCGCCGTTCGACCGGCGCCCGAACCCGGTGACACGACGCGTGTGCTGTTCGCCGAGGAAAGTCTCGGCGAGTCCGAACGCCGTGCGGTCTTCGTCGATCCCGGCACCGGCCGCATCACCGGCGACCTCGTCGTCTACGGAACGAGCGGCGTGCTGCCGTTGCGGACGACGCTGGACCAGCTGCACCGCAACCTGATGCTCGGCGAACCCGGCCGCCTCTACAGCGAACTCGCCGCGTCGTGGCTGTGGGTCGTGGCGTTGGGCGGTCTCGTCCTGTGGATCACGAGGGCTCGCAACAGCAAGCGCGTCCGCACGCACGGTCTGATCGGCGTGTGGGTGTTGGTGGGCGCACTCTTCTTGTCGGCCACGGGCCTCACGTGGTCCGCCTACGCCGGTGAGAACATCTCGACACTCCGTCAGTCGCTCGGCTGGACGACGCCCCAGCTCAAGATGCCGGGAGCCGGCGAACACAGCGAGCACGGTTCGAGCACCTCAGCGGCCAGTGGCCACGACGGCATCGACAACGTCCTCGGCATCGCGCGGCTGTCCGGCATCGATGCCAAGCCTGTCGAGATCGGTCTGCCCACGACCCCGGACGGAGCGTGGAAGGTCGTCGAGATCGGCCGTGGCTGGCCGACCCAGGTCGACTCGGTCGCGGTGCACGGCGACGAGGTCGTCAGCAAGGTGAACTTCGCCGACTACCCGGTCGCCGCGAAGCTGACCAGGTGGGGCATCGACGCGCACATGGGCGTGCTGTTCGGGTGGCCCAACCAGCTGGTGTTGCTGCTGATCGGCGGCGGCCTCGTGGCGCTGGTCGTGCTCGGCTACCGGATGTGGTGGCGGCGCAGGCCGACCCGCGGCTTCGGCCGTCCGACACCGCGCGGCCAGTGGCGCAAGGCCCCGCCGGCCGCGTTGGTCGGCCTCGGCGTCGGCGCACTCGTGGTCGGCTGGTTCGTGCCGCTGCTCGGCATCAGTCTCGTGGTGTTCCTGGCGGTCGACGCCGTGCTCGGACGCCGCGCGAAGACGAGCTGACCGATTCGCAACCCCTCCGTCCACTGTGGACGGAGGGGTTGCGTGATCTGGACATTTACGGCATATTTACGCGCAGGTGCGCCGGGAAGTCTGGTCGGCCCGCACGTCACACCTGGTGACGGCGGAGAGCTGACGAGGGGCGCGCTGATGACACTCATTCCCCACGCCATTCCTCTGATCAACGATCCCGAGGTCGTGCACGCCCTGGCTTCGCGCTGGCGCCGCACCAGGACGTTGCTGCTGCTCTCCGCCGGCGTGCTGCCCGTCGCGATCGGCCTCGTCTGCATCGTGCTGGCCGGGATGACCTCCGCCGGGCAACGCGTGATGCCGTGGTGGTCGGCGATTCCGGCCGTCGCCGCGGCCGCGTGCGCGTGGGCGTTGCTGTCCTGGTTGCGCCGCAACGGGTTGAGCGACCCGCACTCGTGGTTGCCCGCGACCACGCTGATGACCGGCGTGCAGCTGGTGCTCGGCGTGCTGCCGGGCTCGGGCATCGCGCTGCGGCTCAGCCCCGGCGCTGCGCTGGCGGTGAAGGCGTTGTGCGCGGCCGGGGTGCTCGGCGCGGGCTCCGCGGGCGTGCTCGCGCGGCTGGCCAGGCGCTCGCTGCTCGGGGCTCCCGTGCTCGAACTGGGCTCCACGGCGTTCCCACTCGTCCTGGTCGGCCAGGGCTCACGGGTGGTGATCGGCACCGACCGCATCGACTGGACGACCCGGCACGGCGCTCGGGTCGACGCCGGGGTGTCGTTCGCGCGAATCGAGCGCGTGACCGCGGCAGCGAACGCTCTCGTGCTGCACACCGCGTCCGGTTCGTGGACGGTTCCGGTGCCCGATCCGTCGACCGCTCAGTCGTTGCTCCGCCGTCGGCTCGAGTGGTGGGAGGAGCGCCGCGTTGCCGCCGTCGAGCGCGAACGCCGCCGCTACCTCGACCTGGTCCGGTTGCTCGCGGCGGTCAGCGGCGAGGCGACCCGTGGCGGCGTCACCGTGACCGTGGACTCGAACGGCGTGACCACCGGCATCTCGCTCAGCCCGTCGGTGCGCGAGCTCGACCCGGACGTGCTGGCCGCGCGGCTGATGGCGTGCGTCGACAAGGCGCGCTCGGACGCCCGCAGGCAGGTGCAGGACCTCGTGCTGGAGCACGCCGAGAAAGCCAGCCACTAGTCGGTTGCCTCGCGCCTGCCCACCTGCCTACCTTCACCTGACCTTAGGCAGATGGGGGACGACATGCGCAGACGTGACTTCCTCGCCGCGGCGGCCGGGGTCGCCGCCGTGGTGGCCAATCCCGCGAGTGCGCTCGCGGCAACCGAACAACGGCCGGGCGCGGCCGGTCTGCCCGACCTGAACCTCGGCGATTTCCCCGTCGTGGCACGGGTTCGGGCGCGCAAGGCGCTGGAACACCTCAAGGTCCTCAGCGACAAGATCGGCCCGCGGATCGGCGGCACCGAGTCCGAGCACCGGGCCCGCGACTACCTCGTGCGGGAGCTCAAGTCGCTGCGGTACCAGGTGTCGGCGCAACCGTTCACCGTGCCGGACAAGTACCTCGCTCGAATCGGCCAGTGGCAGGCCGGTGCCTCGCGGTTCGGCTCGCTCGGCGTCACGGTCAAGGCGCCGTTCGTCGAGGTGGTGGACGGCCAGCTGCCGGACCTGACCGGCAAGATCGCCTTCTACGTCAACGCTCCCGTCGGCTCCGCGCACGTGCACGCGGCGATCGAACGCGGTGCCGTCGCGGTGATCCTCGGCCGGATTTCCACCACGGCCAACAAGTCCAGCGCGTTCTCACCCACGCTCGACCGCAACGTCACGGTGCCCGTGATCGGTCTCGCCCAGGTGCACACGGAGAAGCTGCGGGCGCAGGGTTCGGGTGAACTCACGATCACCACGACGCACTACCCGAACCTGACTTCGTACAACGTGATCGCCGAGCGTCCGGCGACGTTCCCGTGGCGGGACAACGGGGTCGTGATGGTCACCGCGCACTACGACAGCGTGCCGGGCTCGCCGGGCGCCAACGACGACGGCAGTGGAACCGTGCTGTGCCTGGAGTTGGCACGGGTGTTGCGTTATCTGCCGACGCACAAGGCTTTGCGATTCGCGTTGTGGGGATCGGAAGAGCAGGGCCTGCTCGGGTCACGGCACTACGTGTCCCAGTTGCCGCCTGAGGAAATCGCGCGGATCAAGGGCGTCTTCCAGAACGACATGGTCGCCACCAGCCACGACCCCGCGACCGCGTACTGGCTGTTGTCCGTGGACGGCGCGGACAACGCCACGACGCAGGAGGTTCGGGCGGCGGCGCAACGGCTCGGCTACGACCCGCGGGTGCACGGCCCGGTGGCGCGCGGGTCCAGCGACCACGTGCCGTTCCACGAGAAGGGCATGGCGTCGGCGAACTTCAGCTGGCGTGGTGAGGGCGGTCCGGCGCAGCTCGAACCGATCTACCACACACCGGAGGACACGATCCGCGACAACATCAGCCTGGAACGGCTGCAGGTGTCGCTGGAACTGATCGGCGCCGCCGCGTACCGGCTCGCCACTCAGCGCTAGGCCGTCGGCGCGGTCAGCTCGTTCAGCATCCGGTCCCTCAGCCAGGCGGCGAACTCGTCCGCCGGCAAGGGTTTGCTCAAGCAGTACCCCTGCACGATGTCGCAGCCGAGGGCGGCGAGGGCGGTCCACGTCTCCTCGTCCTCAACGCCCTCGGCCACGACCTCCAGCTCCAGGTTGTGCGCCAACCCGAGCAACGACCGCGTGATGGCCCCGCTCGACGAGTCCGACCGCATGTTCGTCGTGAACGACCGGTCGATCTTCATCTCGTGCACCGGCATGGTCCGCAGGTAGGCGATCGACGAGTACCCGGTGCCGAAGTCGTCGATCGACAGCCGCACGCCCAACTCCCGCAACCGCACCAGCACGTCGCTCGCCCGGTGCGGGTCCGCGATGATCGCCGACTCGGTGATCTCCAGCGTCAGCATCTCCGCGGGCCGCGAGTGCTCCTTCAGCAACCGCAGCACCTGTTCGGGGAACGTCGGGTCGTGCAGGCACTGGGCGCCGACGTTGACCGAGATCGGCACGTCCCAGCCGGCGACGTGCCAGGCACGGCACTGCGCCAGCGCATGATCCAGCACGTACCGGGTGAGCGGCTCGATCAGGCCGGTCTCCTCGGCGGCCGGGATGAACCGGTCCGGTCCGAGCAGGCCGAGGCGCGGGTGCTGCCAGCGGCACAACACCTCGGCGCCGCACACGGTTCCGCTGCGCAGGTCCGCCTTCGGCTGGTAGTGCAGCACCAGTTCGCCCTGCTCGATCGCCCGGCGCAGGTCGCTGACCACGGTCAGCTGCGCGACGTTGTGCTGGTCGAGTCCCGGCTCGTAGACCGACGTGCCGAGCCGCGCGCGCTTGGCCACGTACATCGCGATGTCCGCGTGCTTCAACAGCTCGTGGGCATCCGCGGAGTCCGTCGGATACATCGCCACGCCGATGCTGCACCCGATGTCGACCGACAGGCCGTCCAGCTCGACCGTCTCCTCCAACGCCCGGTGCACGCGTGCAGCCACGACCAGAGCGTTCGCCGCGGTGCCCACGGACGGCAGGAGGACCGCGAACTCGTCGCCGCCGAGCCGGGCCACGGTGTCGAGGTCGCGCACGGCACCGGTCAGGCGGTTCGCGACGTGCTGGAGCAGGCGGTCGCCGAACGCGTGGCCCAGCGTGTCGTTGATCGGCTTGAAGCGGTTGAGGTCGATCAGGAACAGGCCGAGCGGCTCACCGGACCGGTCAGCGCCCCGAATCGCCTCCTGCGTGCGCTGGGTCAGCAACGTGCGGTTGGCCAGGCCCGTCAACGCGTCGTGCATCGCCTCGTGCTCGCTCTTGGCGGCCTGGCGCAGGATCTTGCGGCGGTGGCCGAGCAGCACGACCCCGCAGAGGCCCACCAGGCCGAGGTCGATCACGAACGCGATGACCGCGGCGAGCCGCAACCGCCCGTTCTGCTGTTCGGCGGCACGCAGGTAGTCGGTCGTTTCCAGGCGTTTGAGCTGGACGACGGTGGAGAGCTGTTTGCGCAGCGAGACCAGGGTGAGCTCGGCCTGGTCGGCCTTCTGCTCGGCTGCTCTGGTGTCGCCGCGGTCGCCGGCCGCGACGGTTTCGCGCAGCAAGGTGCTGTAGTCGCCGTAGAGGTTGCCGACGATGGTGGCGGCGCGGACGTCGGCCGGTGCGCCGTTCTCGCGCAGCCAGCGGAGGCTCTCGTCGGCGGCGCCCGCGGCGTTGGCGACCGGCTGGCGCATGACGGACGTGCCGGAGCGCAGGTAGTCGACGAGGGCGTGGTCGGCCACGTCGACGTTCTGCACGACGAGACCCCAATGGTCGCTGACCTCGTTGAGCTCGTGCAGGTGCGTGGCGGCGCGTTGCATGCTCAGGCTGGTCCACAGCGCGAGGCCCGCCAACGCGGCGAGGCCGATCGTCAGGCTGACGACGGCCGTCTGCGCGGTGGTGCGGGCCTCGACCCAGTTGGACAGCATGTACGGCGCCCTCATGTCGCTTTCCGGCGAACTAGTGCCGCGACCGGCAGCCTTTGCCCCGTATTCGGTGCTCAGACGGGCGCGTCGCGGTGCCGGCCCCGCGTCCTCATCCTGGTTGGCTGTGGGCGTGGGGCCGGTGCCGCGAGGCGTCCTGCTGAGCGCTGAAGGCGCGGCGAAGGTTGCCGGTCGCGGCACTTGGCTATTGGTACGCAGCCAAAGGATGGCACGCAAGCCGACACATCGGGGCTCTGTGCGCTAGCCTCGTCGGCTTTGAGGGACCAAACGATTGGGTTTTCCCATGGTTCGCGGCGTTCGCACGGCCCTACCTGCGCTTTTGTTGGCCACAGCGGGGGTGAGCGGATGCGGAGTCGAGAAGACGTCCGATGACCCGCCCACGATCGGATTCGTCTCGCAGAACACCTCCAGGGACTTCTCCAAGGAGATGAGCGAGGGTTTCCGAGCTGGCGCGGCCATCTCCGGCGGCGTCAAGACCGAGGTGACCGGACCCGATACGCATGACGGGCTCAAACAGGCAGCACTGCTGCGCGATCTCGCGCAGAAGGCCAAGGGCGGCATCGGGTTGTCCGCTGTAGCGCCGGAACTGGTCGCCGAGCCGATGGCGCAGGTGACCGGCCAGGGCATCCCGATGATCGCGGTCGCGGGCGGCCAGATCGCGCCGGGTTCCGGGGTCAAGCTGCTGATCGAGAACGACAACTACGAGCTCGGCCGGATGCTCGCCGACGTCACGGCCGACAAGCTGCCGCCGGACAGCACCGGCAAGATCGTGATCGGCAGCAACTCCCCCGCGATGCCCGCGCTGGACCAGCGAGCACTGGGTCTGCGGGCGCGGCTGGTCGAACGGCTGCCGAAGCTGCAGGTGATCGGGCCGCTCGACACCGGACGCGACCTCACGGCGAACCTCGCGACGTGGCAACGGCTGGCCGACTCGAACCCGGACGCGCTCGCCCTGCTCGGGACCGGCGACGTCGACGCGATCAACCTCGCCGCCGTGCACGCCGCGACGAACGCGAAGTGGCTGGCCGGGGCGTTCAGCCTGGACCCCAAGGCGTTGCAGGGCGTCAAGGACGGCCACCTGTTCGCGTCGGTGTCCGCGGAGCACTTCCTCAAGGGCGCGGTCGCGGGGTGGTTGCTGGCCGAGCACGCCAAGAACGGCCGCAAGCTGCCGGAGGGCTGGTTCGTCGCACCTGGACTGACCGTGCAGGCGTCCAACGTGGACGAAATCATCGGCCGCCAATCCAACGAGGGCACCAGGTTGGCGGCTGCCCGGCCGCGGATCGACGCCCTCACCGCCGATCCGGCGCAGCACCTGCGTCCACTCGACCAGACGCGCTGACCCGTTTCGCGCATTGGATCTTCCACGACGGTGACAGGTTGCTGGTCCACCAGCGAGCATGCAGGCTCCCTGCCTTTGGAGGCCGCATGATCAACCGAAGGACACTCACGAAATCCCTTGGTGCCGCACTGGCGGTCTCGGCCACGACCACCCTTCCGGCCGGTGCCGACACCGACCACTCGCGCCGCGGCCGCTACCTGATCCGGGGCGGCGCCGTCGTCACCGTCGACCCGATGCTCGGGGTGCTGCCGCGCGCGGACGTCCTCGTCGACGACGGCAGGATCGAGGCGGTCGGGCGTGACCTGAACGCCCGCGGCGCGAAGATCGTCGACGCGACCGACATGATCGTGATGCCGGGTTTCGTCAACACGCACCACCACATGTGGAGCGCGATCGGCCGCAACTACGTGGCCGACGGATTTCCCTACTTCGCGGCGAAACGAGCCACGTCGACGTTGTACGACGCGAAGGACGTCTACCGCAGCGTACTTCTCGGGCTGGCCGAACTGGCGAACGCGGGCGTGACCACCGTGCACAACTGGTCGAACAACACCCGCTCCCCCGCGCACGCCGACGCCGAACTGCGAGCGCATCGCGAGGGGCTGTTGCGCGCACGGTTCTCGTACGGCCACGTAGACCAGATGCCACGTGACGTGCCGATGGACTTCACGGACGTGGACCGGGTGCGGCAGCAGTACTTCGCGGGCGGCACGGCGTTCGACGGGCTGGTGCACCTGGGCATCAACCTGCGCGGACTGTCGCAGAGCACCGAACCGGCGTTCTTCGCCGACATGGAGGCGGCACTGCGGCGCGGCCTGCCGATCGCGATCCACGCGGGCCAGGCACCACCGCGGATCGTCGACGCGGCGGACTACGAACGACGCGGCTGGCTCGGCCCCAAGACGTTGCTGACGCACTACGTCACGGCACTCGACAGCGACATGGAGATCATGGCCCGCACCGGCACGCCGTTGAGCTGGGCACCGCACTCGGAGTTTCGGCTCGCCACGGGCGATCCGCGGGAGGCGTTGGTGCGGTTCCGCAGGGCGGGCGTGACGGTGTCGATCTCGTCGGACGCCACGTCTCTCGCGCCGTCGGACATGTTCGAGACGATGCGGCTCATGCCGGAGGCCGGTTTCCGCGGCGTGCTGGAGATGGCGACGATCAACGGTGCCCGCGCGCTGGGGCTCGGCGACGTCACCGGGTCGATCACGGTGGGCAAGCGCGCGGACATCGTTTTGGTGCGCACCAACGACATCAACCTCGCGCCGGTCGGGTTGTTCGAGACGACGCTGGTGCAGGCGGCGACGCCCGCGAACGTCGACACGGTGTTCTCCGACGGCCGGATCGTCAAGCGTGGCGGCAAGCTGGTCGCCTACGAAGTCGAACGGATCGTGCGTGATGCGAAGACTTCCTCGCTTCGCATCCGCACGGCGGCCGGCGGAATCCTGACTCCGCCCTAACGGCTCACGTCGAGAACGGCGCGGGTGAACGCCTCCGGCGCCTCCTGCGGCACGTTGTGCCCGATGCCGTCGAGGATCCGGTGCTCGTAGCGGCCGGTGAACCGGTCGCGGTAGCCCGCGCCGCCGGAGTTCGGACCGTCGAAGTCGCTGGCGATCGTGATCGTCGGAACACTGATCATCGGTCGGGTCTGCAGCTTGCGCTCGAGCCCGTCGTAACGGTGCTCGCCCTGCGCGAGCTGCAGCCGCCAGCGGTAGTTGTGGATGACGATCGCGACGTGGTCGGGGTTCTGCCAGGCCGTGGCGCTCTGGGCGTAGGTGGCCTCGGCGAAGTTCCACTGCGGCGAGGCGAGCTTCCAGATGAGCTTGTTGAACTCGTAGGTGTTCTGCGTGTAGCCCTTCACGCCGCGTTCGGTCGTGAAGTAGTACTGGTACCACCAGCCGAGCTCGGCCTGCGGGCTCAGCGGCTCCTGGTTGGCGACGAGGTTGACGATCAGGTAACCGCTGACCGACACCAGCGCGGTGACCCGCTCCGGCCACAGCGCCGCGGTGATGCACGCCGTCCGCGCGCCCCAGTCGAAGCCGCCCAGCGTCGCCGTGCGGATCTTGAGGACGTCCATGAACGCGATGACGTCGGCGCCCAGCGCGGACTGCTGACCGTTGCGCTTGGTGTGCGCGTGCAGGAACCGGGTGGGTCCGTAGCCGCGCAGGTACGGGATGAGCACCCGGTGGCCCTTGGCGGCGAGGGCGGGCGCGACGTCGACGTAGCTGTGGATGTCGTACGGCCAGCCGTGCAGGAGGATCACGACCGGTCCGTCCGCGGGGCCGAGCTCGGCGTATCCGATGTTCAGCAGTCCGGCCCTCACCTGCTTGATCGGCCCCCACGCGGGCTTGCTCGGTGTCGCGGTCGCGGTCGCGGTTGCGGTCACGAGGGGTGCCACGGCCAGTGCCTGCGAGAACTGCCTCCTGCTGATCATGACTTCAGACCGTATTTGGGCCGTTCGGGAGTTCGCGAGCGTTACCTGACGGCGTCTCCGTACGTCATCAGTGCTGTCTTGAGCTCGGCCCGTGCCGTCACGCCCAGTTTCGGGAAGATCCGGTGCAGGTGGGTGCTGACCGTGCGGTGCGACAGGTGCAGTCGCTCGCCGATCTCCTTGTTCGTCAGGCCGTCCGCGGCCATGCGCGCGATGGTCAGCTCGTGCTCGGTCAGCTCACCGTTGCCGTTGCGCGACTCGCCGGACGCGCGCAGCTCCTCGCGGGCACGTTCCGCCCAGTCCTTGGTGCCGAACGCTTCGAACGCCTCTGCTGCCGCCTTGAGGTGGGGCCTTGCCTGGGTCGCCTTGCGCTGCCTTCTGAGCCAGGCGCCGAACGCGAGCTGGACCCTGGCGCGGTCCCAGGGCGAGTCCTTGGCTTCCAGTGCTTTGGTGAAGCAGGCTTCGGCTTCTGCTTCTGTGGCCAGCAGAGCGCGGGCGTACCGCAGACCGGCTGCCAGCGCTGGGGAACTGGTGGCGGCGTCCAGTTCTTCGACGATCTTGCCGGCCTCGTCGTGGTTGCCGCTGCGGGTGGCGGCTTCGACGAGTTCCGGGAGGACGTATCGCTTGAGCGCCAGCTGGTAGGCCGGGTCTGCCGGGTCGTGGATGCGGCGGACGGCGGCGAACGCGTCGGCGTACCTTCCTTCGCCCAGTGCGGCCAGGCTTCTGGCGAGCTGGACGGTGGCGAGGACCGGGCGGGCTCCTGCGGCCAGGCCGATTCGTTCGGCTTCCGCGGCCTTCTCGGCTGCCTCGGCGTAGTTGCCTTTGAGGGCGGCGATTTCGGCTTGGACCGCCGCGGCCAGGCCGCGCATGTAGGGCTGGTGGGTTTCTTCGGCCAGCTGGGCGGCTTCTGCGGCTGCGGGTTCGGCTGCGGTGATGTCGCCGAGACGGGTTCGGCTCCAGGCTTCGACGGCGAGGGCTCTGGCGAGGAGGCCGAACTGGCCTTGGGCGCGCAGACCTCGTTGTGCGGCAACCGAAAACCTAACGGAGTCCGCGAAGGCGCCTACCTGAAGAGCGGCACTGCCGAGGAGTCGGAGAGTCGCAGGATCCTCTGCGCGCGGTTTGCTCAGCGCAGCGATCACCGCATCACCCTGCTCCACCGGGCTCACGTACGCGGACATCGCCAACATCCGCGGATCCTGCGGGTCGATCGGCAGTCGGCGCGCCACCGCGGAAATCCGTTCCCGGACCGCCGTCCCCGGCTCGACCCAGAAGCACCGCATCGCGACGCTCCAGAAGATCCGCAGGCCGAGCTCGACATCGCTCTGGACCACTTCCTCGGCCAGCCCGGCCAGCTCACCGGGCCCGGCCGCGCCCTCCCCCACGCCGTCGTCGAACGCACTCGGCAGCCACGTCACCAACGCACGTTCCCGCAGCGACAGCTCCAGTCCGCGCACCTCCAGCAGGATCCGCTCGACGTCGTCGCGTCGTCCCGCCTCCGCCGCCAGCTCAGCGGCCCGGATCAGCCGCCGGGCCCGTTCTGGGCCGTCCCCCAGCCGCGCGGCCTTCTCCAACGCGCTGACCGCCGCTGCCGCGCCACCACGTCGAAGGGCGCGATCGGCGGTCTGTTCCAGGAGAGCTGCCACGTTCTCGTCCGGGCCCGTGGCAGCGTTCGCCAGGTGCCAGGCGCGCCGGTCGGGCTCCTCCGTGGCGGCCAGTTGCAGGTGAGCTTCCTGGCGTTCCCGGGCGGTGGCCGCGTGCACAATGGCCGACCTCAACAGCGGATGCCGGAACTCGCCGTTGCCACCGAGGGCCGCGGCCAGCAGCTCTTTTCGTTCTGCGGCAGGCAGCGCCGAGATGCGCGCGGCGAACGCTTCCTCCAGCGAGTTGCCGCCGAAGGGCAGTTCGGCGAGCGCCAACGGGTTCCCCGCTGCCTGGGCGAGGATCTGCTGCCGGCGTGCGGCATCCAGGTCAGGTGCGACCGCGCTCAGCAAAGCCTCGGCATCGTGCGGCGCCAACGGCTGCAACGAAAGCGTCGGCACGCCGGCGAACAGCGGGGTGCGGGAGGTCGCGACGAGCACGCCGGCGGACAACCGGCGGGCCACGAAGCCCAGGACGTCCAGGCTCGCCTGGTCCAGCCACTGTGCGTCGTCGACGAGGACTGTTGGCTTGGCCGCGCTCAACAACTCGAGCGCGGCCAGGCCGACGAGGTGGACGGGCGGCGCGGCACCGTCGGACAGTCCGAAGACGACTTCCAGGGCGGCTCGCCGGACACCGGGCAAAGTGGACAGATCGAGGAACGGGTGCAGGACCTGGTGCAGTCCGGCGTAGGGCAGGTCCTGCTCGGCCTCGACGCCGACGACCAAGTGGCCGTCGAGTGACTGCAGCAGCGCGGACTTGCCCACGCCGGGTTCGCCGACGATCAGCAACGACCCGCCGGAGACCATCAGCGCGGCCAGTTGTTCCTGTTCCCGCTCCCGCCCGACCAGCGACACGCGCCCGACACCCCGTTCGTTGATCCGTCTGGACCAAGAGTGTCAGAAACGCGCCCCCGCTCGCTGATCAGGCCTGCGACCAGTGCGAACGTCAGAAGGTCCACACCGCGCGCTTGCCCGGCCCCACGACCAGCGTCGATCCGCCCAGCCTCTCGACGTGCCGCGCAACCGCGCAGTTCAGCTCGAACTCCACCCGCTTGAGCCCGGTCTGCCCCATCGCCACCTCGTCGAACCGGATCGTCGTGCCGCCCTTCGACGCCGTGACGCCACCTGGATCGGTCCGCAGCGCGAACCCGCCGGCCCGCAGCAGCGGCGTGGTCGCGGCGAGATCGCGCGCCGTCACCGCGATTCGGACCAGGGTGATGTTGCGCATCAGCTTGTCCTTGTAGTTCTCCGGCAGGTACCGCTCGCGCGTGACGTCACCGGGGAACCGCGCGGGGCCCGTCTTGCTGCGCGGGTCGGCGAAGTACTCGTCGCGGTACTCCATCGCCCACGCGCCGAACCTGTCGTAGGAGCTCGTGAGGTACAGCGAGTCGAACCACGGCACCGGTTTGTGGTCGCCGAAGTCGCGGGTCTGCAGGAACTCGTGCGGCGTCACGCCGGCCGCGACCAGGCGGGACTTCAGCACCTCGATGTCACCGTCGCGTTCGGTCGAGAGCCCGAGGCCGGCCGCGCCGAGCTCGCCGTCCTGGCCGGGGACGTCACCGATGCCGAAGATCTCCAGGTAGGTCTCCTGGCCGCGCAGGTAGCGGCCGGTCCACACCTTGCCGCCGGCGCCGGTGGTCGTGCGGACCTCCACGTCCGCGAACTCCCTGAGGTAGGTGGAGTGCTCGACAGCGTCGGCAGTGGCGCGGTCGAGCGTGCCCCAAGCGTGGTTGTAGTACAGCAACTGCCTCTCCCCAGCGTGCGCCGAGCCAGTCCCTGCCAGGGCCAGGAAGACGGCCGAGATCATGCAGAACAAGCGTCGAAAACCCATGGAACGATCGTGGCCGGACGCGCTCAAGTCAGACTCAAGTCATCCACGGGGGACTTAGTGTTCGACACCGAACGATGGACGGTTCTCGCCCCGCTGTTGCAGGCCGCCACGGCCGGCCGCGACCTGCTCGACGACACGATCCGCAGGCTCACCCCCGAGGCCGTCACACAGGTGGTCCTCGACGAGATCGGCGCGCACGACGTGCGGCTCGACCTGCGATTCGACGGGCTCTCGACCAGCCACCTGAACACCGACGCGGAGCTCGTGGTCTCGCTTGAACTCACCGACGTCGTGCGCGGCCTCTACGGGACGGCGGAACGGCCGCCGAGCCTCGCGGTGCAGACCCCGCACGCCGAACTCGGTGAGGGCGGCCTGGTCGCGTGGTTCCGCAGCCGCAAGGACATCGCGCGCAACGTCCAGGGGCTGCTGTCCGCGCTCAGGCCCGACCGCCCGAGCCTGGACTCGCTGGCCGTGGCGTTCGAGTCGGACAAGTGGGGCGACCTGCACTGGTACACGCAGCACTACGAACGCCATTTCGCCCGGTTGCGCGACGAACCCGTGCGGGTGCTGGAGATCGGTATCGGCGGCTACGACGACCCGGACCGCGGCGGTGCCTCGTTGCGGATGTGGCAGCGGTACTTCCGGCGCGGCCTGATCCACGGCCTCGACATCGTGCCGAAGAACCTCACCGGGCCGCGGCTGATGGCGATCCAGGGCGACCAGGCCGACGCGGATTTCCTCGACCAGCTGGGCAAGTCGCTCGGCCCGTTCGACGTCGTCATCGACGACGGCAGCCACCTCAACGAGCACGTGCAGATCTCGTTCCACGCGCTGTTCCCGCACGTCCGGTCCGGCGGGCTCTACGTGGTCGAGGACCTGCAGACCGCGTACTGGCCGGGCTGGGGCGGTCACACCGAGGCAGGCCCCGGCACCTCGACGGGAATGCTCAAGTCCTTTGTGGATGGCCTGAACCAGGCGGAGGTCCGCGATCCGCGTGCCGAAGGTTCGTACCTGGAGCGCAACATCAGCGGAATCTCGTTCCACCACAACATCGCGTTCGTCGAGAAAGGACTCAACGCGGAGGAAGGCGGCCCGGAGTTCTTCCGCCGGCTCTACTAGAGCTTCGCCATCCGGTTCCACGCCGGCGACGACGCCCCGGCCGCCTCCATCGCCAGCGCGGTGATCTCCGGATCAGCCAGGGGAAGTTCCGTCCTGGTAGACATCCACGCGGCCGCCCGAGCAGCCAGCGCGGGCAGCCGCGGATCGTCCGGCGACCACCCGAACGCCTCGTCGTACTCGCGGTAGATCTGCTGGAACTCCTGGTCTTCAAGAGCTTCGGTCTTGTCCGCGAGCCACACCGCCGCCTCGTCCGGCGCCACGGTCTGCATGAGCACCCAGACGTCGCGTTCCATCTCGACACCGCGCTCGCTCACGCCGATCTCCTTGAGCCGCTTGAGCATCGCGGCCGCGTCAGAACTGAGGAAGAGGGAGTTCCCCGCCCTGAGCCGGCCGACCCGTTCGCGCGCCACCCGGATCTCTTCCTCCTTGCGGCGGAGCGCCTCGTCGATCTCGGTGATCGCCGAGGCGAACTCCTCCTCGTCCGCCGCCAGGAGCTCCTTCACGCGGGCGAGCGGCACCCCGGCCTCGGCGAGCGTGCGGATCTTGACCAGGTCGACCGCGTCCTGCGCGCGGTAGCGCCGGTAACCCGAGTGGTCGCGCGCGGGTTCCTCCAGCAGCCCCACCTTGTGGTAGTGCCGCACCGCTTTGATCGTCACGCCCGCGTACCGGGCGAGCTGGCCGATCGTGATCATTCGGCCATCATCGCACCCGGCCGAACATCCGACCGGCGAGATCGACGCCGACGATCACGCCGTCCGCGTCGCGCGTGAAGAACCCGCGCTGCCCGGTGAACGCGCCCTCGGTGAGGACGTACTCGTCCTTCGGCAGCAGCCCCATCGGGAACGGCGCGTGGTCGGCGGGCAGCTCCATCTCGGCTTCCTGCCGGATCTCCGGCCGGATCAGCACCTCCAGCACCAGCCCGGCGCCGGTGTCCTCGATCGTCATGACCATCGCGTCGTTGTCGTACTTGCCCGCGACCTCGCTCGCCTTGTTCGCGTCGTACGGCAACGGCTCCGGATCCAGGTCGTTGACACCGATGTAGTGCTTGAGCGCCTTGCGCACCACGGCCTGGTTGAACGGAATCCCGTCCGGCCCCTGGTTCGCGATCGACACCACCGCGAAGTTGCGCTCCGGCACGATCAGCAGCTCGGCGAACTGCCCGTTGGACGACCCGCCGTGCCCGATCGCCTGTACACCGTCGATCTCGCGCAGGAACCAGCCGACCCCGATGGCGTCACCGAGGTTGCTGCCGCGGAGGATCGCCGTCGGCCGGCGCATCTCGTGGAGATCGTCGCTGCTCAAGTGAAACTGCGCCCACTTGAGCAAATCCCTGACGGACGCGGCGATACCACCACCTGGATTGTTGGCCCGCCAATGCCGCCACGGCCGCGCGATCTCGCCCTTCTCGTGCCCGACAGCGAACCGGCGCGTCATCACCGCGTCCCGGTCGAAGTGCGTGTTGCCCAGCCCCAGCGGCTCCAGCAGCAACGCCACGATCGCCTGCTCATAGGTCTGCCCGGTGACGTTCTCGATGATCCGCCCGGCCAGGTTGTACCCGGACTGGCTGTAGGAAGGGCGTTCGCCGACCGCACCGATCAGCTTCAACGTCTTGAGCTCGGCGACGTGCCTCGCCAGCGCGTCGTCGCCCTCGCCGGTGTCGACCAACGTGCCCCAGTCGAGCCCGGACGTGTGGTTGAGCAGCTGCCGCACGGTGAACTCGCGGTCGTCGGCCAGCTCCAGCTCCGGCACGTACCGCCGGACCGGGGCGTCCAGCTCCACGCGCCCATCCCGCACGAGCCGCATGATCGCGGTCGCGGTGTAGGTCTTGGTGACCGAGCCCAGCAGGAACAGCGTGTCCTCGTTGACGGGCAACGGGCTCTCGAGGCTGGTCACGCCTTGGCAGAAGAAGTGCTCCCGGCCGTCGTGGAAGACGCCGACCGCGGCGCCGGGGATGTCGAAGTGGCGGGCGGTCTGTGCGATGAAGTCGTTGTCCATGCTGAGAACTCTCGAACCCTGCCCCTGGGTCAAGGTCAACCCAGGAGCAGGGCGGAGTGACTCAGGTCACGGCACCCAGTGGTTGCCGGTCACCGTGATCATCACCTGCAGCTGGATGCTCGCCGCGAAGTACTCCGAGCTGCCGAACGACGTCGAGAGCATCTTGTTCCACAACGCGTCCAGCCAGGCCTGGCTTCCGGAGTCGGTGGTCGCCGCCACCGCGAACGGCGCGGTGTACGCGGCCGAGACCTCGCTGGAGATCTGCGTGCCGTTCAAGTGGTACCCGACTCGGATGTTCCCCGGGTTCCCGCCGAACTTCGACTTGGCCCACGAGTTGAGCTTGCGGGCCGCGGCCAACGACTTCGCGTCGCCGCTCGTCACCGCGTCCGCACCGATCCGCCACGGCACCCGGCAGGCGTTCCACCAGTACTTGCCGTCACCCACCTCGTCCTCCAGCACCTTGCCGGCCGGCGGGCGCGGCGTCGAGTTCGTCCGCTCCACGAAGTCGGGCAGCAGGCCGGTGGACGGCGCGAAGTTCTGCTGCATGGTGGTCATCAGGTTCTGGTGGGCGTTGCGGATCGTGTCCCACGCCGGGTCGCCGGTGGCCTTGCGGAACGCGCGGAAGTGGTCGGCCATCCAGTCCGACGAGCGGGTCACGTAGTAGCGCGGGTCGGAGGTCGTGGCCCAGTCGCCGGGGCGCAACAACTGCGTCGACGGGTTGATCTCGCTGCGCTTGATCGCGTTGATGTGCCGGATCGCGAGCTGCTTGTAGTTGTAGGTGCCCGTACTGCCCCACTGCCGGTCGGCGAGCAGCAACGCGTAGGCGACGTCCAGGTCGCCGTCGGTCGCCGCGTCACCGCCGTTGACGCTGACGCACTGGTCGTTCTGCTCGGACGCCATCAGGTCCGGGTCGATCACCGAGGGGTGGTCGATCTTCCACTTCACGAAGCCGTCGAAGATCCTCCGCGCGTCCGGGTCGGCGCCGGCCATCGTGGCGACGATGACCATGCCGTAGCCCTGCGCCTCGGCGACGTAGGTGTGGTCGGCGTCCGCGGCCCACACCTGGGACCACGCGCTGTTGCAGTTGTGCCGCAGGAACGCGGACTTCCAGCGCTGGTAGTAGTCCACCACCGCGGCGTCCAAAGTGGACGTGCTGCCGGAGGGACGCAGCACGCCGGCCGTGTAGGGCTGCTGGCGGCTGCCGAACGGGTAGCCGAGGCCGGGCGGCGGTGGCGTTGTGGTCGTCGTCGGCGGGTTGCCGCCACCGAGGCCGTAGACCTCGAACTCCCACAGCGAGTAGCCCCACGCCGTTCCGCGCGCCGTGCCGTAGACCCGCACATACCGGCCCGAACCGGACAGCGTCAAGTCGTCAACGCCGCCGTCACCGGCGCTGGTCGAGTACACGTCGGTCCACGCCGACCCGTCGGCGGACGTCTGGACGCGGTACGACCGGGCGTACGCGGCCTCCCAGTTCAGCCGAACCCGGCTGATCGTGTGCGTCGAGCCGAGGTCGACCCGCAGCCACTCGGGGTCGTGCCCTTCCACCGAGGCCCAGCGGGTCGAGGTGCTGCCGTCGACCGCTTTGCCCGCCTCGAACCCGGAGCCCTCGATGGACGACGCCGTCGCCGCCTTGCCCTGCGAGACCAGTGGATCCGCCGCCGATGCACTGGTCACCCCCGCCACGAGGAGACCGAGCACGAGCCCGGCCGCCCCCAACGCCGTTGCTGTTCTGCCGCCCACGACCGCCTCCAGCAATTGGTTAACAAACCTGCCAATGCGAGTGGAGAGCGACCGTAAGCGCCGCGAACAGCGCAAACAAGAGGTATCGACCTTTTACGACCTGCGAAAACGGTTACAAGAACCGCACGTTGCGCGATCGGACAGTGATCAGTTCCAGACCTCGCGAACCGCGTCGGCCACCGACGCCGCCTGCGCCAGGCCCGCTTCCGCCGCGGGTCGCCGCCGAGCCGGGTCCAAAAGGTTCCTGCCGATCGCGGCCAGCGCCACCTTCGAGGGACTCACCACGATCGACGGCACACCCAGCCGCGCGGCTTGCGCCTGCGGAGTCGCCGCAGGGCTCGCCGCCCGCGTCAACGGCGCCACGACCACCACCCGCGAGTACCCGGCCGCCAGATCGACGTTGGCCACCGACCGCATCCCGCCGTCCATGTACCGGCGGCCGTCGATGGTCACGGGCGGCCACACCAGCGGCACCGCGCAGCTCGACGCCACCGCGCGCACCAGCGGCACCCCGCTGTCCCGGTCGAACGCCACGAACTTGCCGTCCGCGGTGTCGACCGCCGTCACCTTCAGCGGCCGCTCAGGCCAGTCCTGAATGGACAGACGGGAGGAGAACACCGCCAGCCGGGACTCCTCGGACGGCGTGCGCGCCTTCAGTGCCGCCCGTCCCAGCCGGGCCCGCTTCGCGGCGGCGTTTCCCGGCATCACGTAGGAGAGCACGTACCGGACCACCATCCAGTTGGTCAGTCGTGCCGGGATCTCCCCATCGGGCGGCAACAGCTGGTGCGCGTAGAGGTCGGCCAGCGGGGTACCGCCCGCCAACTCCGTGGCCACCACTGATCCAGCCGACGTCCCCACGAACAGGTCCGCATCTGTCAGATCGACGCCCGCTTCTGCAAGTCCGTGCAGAATCCCTGTCTCCCAAGCGATTCCGGTGACACCGCCGCCGCCCAGCACCAACGCCCGCTTACCAGTCACGAGGTCCATCCTAAGAAGTGGGAGTGCTCCCTGCCCCCTGGTCGTCCGCGCTATGCTGGTCAACCGAGGCCGAGAAGCGCTGCAACGGGCTCCACCACCCGCCACGCTCGGCCTTGCACGACCACGAACAAGGGCGCTTCCGACTTTTCGGGAGCGCGCGTGGATCGACTCAAGTCACTGCTGAACCAGCGCATCGCCGTGCTCGACGGCGCCTGGGGCACGATGTTCCAGCAGGCCAAGCTCGCCCCCGCCGACTACCACGGTGCCGAGTTCGCGAGCCACCACATGGACGTCGTCGGCGACCCGGACCTGCTCAACCTCACCCGGCCCGACCTGGTGCTCGACGTGCACCGGCAGTACCTCGCCGCGGGTGCGGACATCACGACCACCAACACGTTCACCGCCACGTCCATCGCCCAGGCCGACTACGGGCTGCAGGACCGCGTGCGCGACATGAACCTCGCCGGCGCCCGGATCGCCCGCCAGGCCGCGGACGAGTTCGGCGACAAGTTCGTGGCAGGCAGTGTCGGACCGCTCAACGTCACGCTCAGCCTGTCGCCCAAGGTCGAGGACCCCGCGTTCCGCACCGTCACGTTCGAGCAGGTCAAGGCCTCCTACGCCGAGCAGATCGCGGCGCTGCGCGACGGCGGCGTCGACCTGCTGCTGATCGAGACGATCTTCGACACCCTCAACGCGAAGGCCGCCATCACCGCCGCCCGCGAGGTCGCGCCCGACCTGCCGCTGTGGATCTCGGTCACGATCGTCGACCTGTCCGGCCGGACGCTGTCGGGCCAGACCGTCGAGGCCTTCTGGAACTCCGTCGAGCACGCGAAGCCGCTGGTCGTGGGCGTGAACTGCTCGCTGGGCGCCGAGGAGATGCGCCCACACGTCACGGAGCTGGCACGGCTCGCGGACACCTACGTCGCCTGCCACCCCAACGCCGGGCTGCCCAACGCGTTCGGCGGCTACGACCAGACGCCGGACGAGACCGCGGCCCTGCTGCAGGACTTCGCCGGCAACGGCATCGTCAACCTCGTGGGCGGCTGCTGCGGCACCTCCCCCGCGCACATCAAGGCCGTCGCGGAGGCCGTTCGCGAAACCGCCCCGCGCACCCTCGCCGATCCCCGCAACACCACCAGGTTCAGCGGCCTGGAGACGTTCGAGATCGGCGCGGACACCGGCTTCGTGATGATCGGCGAGCGCACCAACGTCACCGGCTCGGCCAAGTTCCGCCGGCTGATCGAGGCCGACGACCACCAAGCGGCCCTCGCGGTCGCGCTGGACCAGGTTCGCGGCGGTGCGAACCTGCTGGACGTCAACATGGACGCCGACCTGCTCGACGGCGAGCAGGCGATGACGACGTTCCTCAACCTGATCGCGACCGAGCCGGAGATCGCCCGCATCCCGGTGATGATCGACAGCTCCCGCTGGGGCGTGCTGCAGGCAGGCCTCAAGTGCGTGCAGGGCAAGGGCGTCGTCAACTCGATCAGCCTCAAGGAGGGCGAGGAGCCTTTCCTCGCCCAGGCCCGCACGATCCGCGACTACGGCGCCGGTGTCGTCGTGATGGCGTTCGACGAGCAGGGCCAGGCCGACACGACCGAGCGGAAGGTCGAGATCTGCGGCCGCGCGTACGACCTGCTGACGCAACGACTCGGCTTCCCCGCCGAGGACATCATCTTCGACCCGAACGTGCTCGCCGTCGCGACCGGCATCGAGGAGCACAACGGCTACGCCAAGGCGTTCATCGACGCGTTGCCGCTGATCAAGCAGCGCTGTCCGGGTGCACGCACCAGCGGCGGCATCTCGAACCTGTCGTTCTCCTTCCGCGGCAACGACGTCGTCCGCGAGGCCATGCACAGCGCGTTCCTGTTCCACGCGGTGCGCGCGGGCCTCGACATGGGCATCGTCAACGCCGGCCAGCTCGTCGTCTACCAGGACATCCAGCCCGAGCTGCTGGAACTGGTCGAGGACGTCATCTTCAACCGCCGCGAGGACGCCACCGACCGGCTCGTCGCGCACGCCGAGACCGTCAAGGGTCCCGGCCAGAAGCGCGTGGTGGACCTGTCGTGGCGCGAGGCCACGGTCGGCAAGCGCCTGGAGCACGCGATCCTGCACGGTGTCGTCGACTTCATCGAGGAGGACACCGAGGAAGCCCGCCGGGCCCTCCCGAGGCCGCTCGACGTGATCGAGGGCCCGCTGATGGACGGCATGAAGGTCGTCGGCGACCTGTTCGGCGCGGGCAAGATGTTCCTGCCCCAGGTGGTGAAGAGCGCCCGCGTGATGAAGCGCGCGGTCGCGTACCTGGAGCCGTTCATGGACGCCGAGCCCAAGGCGACGGCCGGCGGCAACGGCAAGGTCGTGCTCGCCACGGTCAAGGGCGACGTGCACGACATCGGCAAGAACATCGTCGGCGTCGTGCTGGGCTGCAACAACTACGAGGTGATCGACCTCGGCGTGATGGTCCCGGCCGCGAAGATCCTCGACACCGCGATCCGCGAGCACGCCGACGTCATCGGCCTGTCCGGCCTGATCACGCCGTCGTTGGACGAGATGGTCTCGGTCGCCGAGGAGATGCAGCGCCGCGGCATGAAGCTGCCGCTGCTGATCGGCGGCGCCACCACGTCCCGCCAGCACACCGCCGTCAAGATCGCCCCGGTCTACGACGAGCCCGTCATCCACGTGCTCGACGCGTCCCGGGTCGTCGGCGTGGTGTCGGACCTGCTCGACGACCGGCGCGCCCACGAGCTGAACCTCGCGAACCGGGCCGAGCAGGCCCGACTGCGCCATCAGCACGAAAACCGCAAGCAGCTGCCGTTGCTGAGCCTGGAAGACGCGCGCGCAAACGCGGAAAAGGTCGAATTCGCCGAATTGCCGACCCCGGCATTCACCGGCACCCGAGTGCTGACGCCCACGCTGAGCGAACTGCGCGAGTTCATCGACTGGACGTTCCTGTTCCTCGCCTGGGAGCTCAAAGGCAAGTTCCCGGCGATCCTCGAGCAGCCGGTGGCGCGCGAACTCTACGACGACGCGACGGCGTTGCTCGACGAAATCATCGCCAATGGTTCCTTCAGGGCAAAGGGCGTCTACGGCTTCTGGCCCGCGCATTCGGCAGGCGACGACATCCAGCTGGAGAACGGCACGCTGATCCCGATGCTGCGCCAGCAGACGCAGAAGCAGGTGTCGCGCCCGAACCGCTCGCTCTCGGACTACGTGGCACCGGAAGGCGACCACCTCGGTGGTTTCGCGGTCACCATCCTCGGCGCCGACGAACTGGCCGCGAAGTACGAGGCCAAGCACGACGACTACCGCGCCATCATGGTGAAGGCGCTGGCAGACCGGCTCGCCGAGGCGTTCGCCGAGTGGATCCACCTGCGCGCCCGCCGCGACTGGTTCGAGCCGGACGCGCAGCCGGAACTGGCCGACCTGCACGCCGAGAAGTTCCGCGGCATCCGGCCCGCTTTGGGCTACCCGGCCTGCCCGGACCACACGGTGAAGCGCGAGCTGTTCGACCTGCTGGGAGCGGAGGAGATCGGGGTCACTCTCACCGAGTCGTTCGCCATGAACCCGGCGGCCAGTGTGAGCGGCCTGATCTTCCAGCACCCGGACGCGAAGTACTTCACCGTGGGTCGGCTCGGCCGTGACCAGGTCGTGGACTACGCACGCCGGTACGGCAAGCCGCTGGCCGAAGTCGAGCAGTGGCTGCGCCCGAACCTGGGCTATGAACCCAGCTGACGGTTCTGCAACGTGAAAGCGCTTCCCGGTATTGGGAGGCGTTATCCCGATTTGGTGCCAAGCGATGTAGCATCGGGCCGCTCCGGAGATCAATCACCGTCAGTCGAGCGAGCCCGAGGTCATAGATGCGAGCTGCGGCGCTGGTGCTGGGTGTGTTGCTGTTATCCGGCTGCGGTGGCGCTGCGAAGTCCGACGCGCTGCCGCACGTGGGTTTCGTCGTCAAGCGCACCGGTGGCTCCTTCGCGCAGGAGATGACCAGCGGGTTCCACGAAGGCGTCGGCCGCATCGGCGGCGTCAGCGCCACCGTGACCGGTCCGTCCGGCCAGGACGGGCACAAGGAAGTCAAGTTGTTCGCCGATTTGACGCTCGCCGCGAAAGGCGGAATCGCGGTCGCCACGTCCGAGCCCGCGCTGATGGCACCGGCCATCGGGGACGCGCTGAACCAGCACGTCGCGGTGCTCGGCGTGGACATGCGACTCACCGCGAGTTCCGGGGTGAAACTGCACATCGGTAACGACAACTACGAACTCGGCGAAAAGCTGGCTGACGAGTTGATGCGCCGATTGCCCTCGGACGCGACCGGAACAGTGGTGCTGGGAAACACCTCACCGGGACTCGCCGGGTTCGACGATCGAGCCGACGGCATTCGGGGGCGGTTCGCCGAGAAGCTACCGGGAGTACTGGTGCTGGGGCCGTTCGACACGCAGCGCGACGACGAAGCCAACCGTGACGCCTGGCGTCGGCTCGTCACTGCGAACCCAGACGCCCTTGCGTTCGTTGGGACCGGTGACTGCGACGGCGTGAACCTCGCCGCGCTGAAGACCGAGAAGTCGGCGAGGTGGCTGGTGGGCGGGTTCGGGGTCGACCCGAGAACGTTGCAGGCGGTGCGGGACGGCGCGATGGTCGCGACGATCTCGCCGGAGCACTACCTCAAGGGCGCTGTGGCGGGCTGGTTGCTCGCTCGGCACGCCAAGCGCGCGGCACCGTTGCCCAAGGGCTGGATCGAGACACCGGGGCTCACGGTGACCACCGCGAACCTCGAGCAGATCCTGCACCGGCAGGAGTCCGAAAAGGCGCGCCGGGAGTTCTTCCAGCCGCAGATCGACAGCTTCGTCGAGGAACCGGCGATCTGGATGCGACCGTTGGAGCAGGCACGGTGAGGCTTTGGGAGGGCCGCGCCACCGCACGGGTGGCGACGGCGGGGCTGACGGCCGGGCTGCTGGTCCTGGCGGGACTGGCGCTGTGGAGCAGCGTCTCCGCGCAGGCCACGACCGCGCACGTGCGCGCCGTGAACGACTCCAGCGACCGGTGGAGCCGCGCGATCCAGCAGATCAACATCGCTGACAACGCGTTGCGCGACCTGCAGCTCAAGCGGACCGAGCAGACCATCGAGCCGCTGAGGAACTCGATCGGCTCCGCACGGGGCGAACTGGAGTGGCTGAGCGCCAACGGCCAGTCCGAGGACACCGCGGTGGCCACCCGCCTCCTGCCCCTGTACGACCAGACCTCGGACATGCTGCGCAAGGTGGTCGCCGACGAGGATCCGCCGCAGGCCGACCAGGCGAGCCTCGCGCACTCGTCGTTGCGCCGCCAGATCGCCGCGACGCTCGGCGCCAAGCGCCTCGACACCACCGAGTACCTGCGGGCCGCCGACGAGAAGAACTCCCGGCTGCGGATCGCCCAGATCATCGCGTTCGTGCTGGACGCGTTCCTGGTGGGCCTGTTCGGGATGGTGCTGCTCGGCGCACGGCGCAAGATACTGCGCCAGGCCGCCAAGAACGAGCACGAGGCTCACCACGACGCGCTGACGGGTCTGGCCAACCGGACCCTGCTCGCGCGCCGCATGGAGGTGGCCGTCGCCAAGGCGTGCAAGAAGAACGAGCCGCTGGCGTTGCTGATCGTGGATCTCGACCGGTTCAAGGAGGTCAACGACTCGCTCGGGCACCACTCCGGCGACCTGCTGCTGCGTCAGGTGGCCAACAGGTTGTCGTGGGCGGTCCGCGACACGGATCTGGTGGCCCGCCTGGGCGGCGACGAGTTCGCGGTGCTGCTGCCAGGCGTCGGTTCGGCCGAGAACGCCCGCATGGTGGCGGACAAGATCCTCACCGCGCTGGCCATGCCGGTCACGCTGGAGGGTCTGGAACTCGAGATCGCCGGCAGCGTCGGTGTGGCGTTGTGCCCGGTGGACTCAATGGACGGCCACGAGTTGTTGCGGCACGCGGACATCGCGATGTACGCGGCCAAGCGCGACAAGTCCGGTGTGGCCGTCTACGACGCACGCCTGCACGAACGCGGCGCGTCCCAGCTCACCGCGGTGACGGAACTGCGCCACGCGATCGACCGCGGCGAGCTGTTCCTGCACTACCAGCCGAAGGCCCTGGCCGACACGGGCGCCGTGTGCGGTGTCGAGGCGCTGGCCCGCTGGCAGCACCCGACGCGCGGCCTCGTCCGGCCCGACGAGTTCATCCCGGTCGCCGAAGAGAACGGCCTCATCGAGCCGCTGACCCGCTACGTCATCGACGCGGCGCTGCGCCAGTGCCGGGCGTGGCAGGACGCGGGCTGGGAGGTCCCGGTCTCGGTCAACGTGGGCGCGGCCTGCCTGCTGCACGCGGAGTTCCCCGGCGACGTCGCCGACCTGATCAAGCGGCACGGCCTGCCTGCCCGCCTGCTGACGCTGGAGATCACCGAGTCGGCGATCATCTCCGACCCGGACCGCGCGGTGGACGTGCTGCGCGGCCTGACCGAACTGGGCGTGCGTCTGTCCATAGACGACTTCGGCACCGGCTACTCGTCGATCTCCTACCTGCGCAGCATGCGCGTGCACGAGATGAAGCTCGACCGTTCGTTCGTCACGCACATGTGCACGGACGCGGGCGATTCCGCGATCGTGCACGCTCTTGTTGCCCTGGCCCGGAACTTCGGCCTGCAGGCCGTCGCCGAGGGTGTGGAGGACCAGGACACCTGGACGGCGCTCGCCGAGGCCGGTTGCGACGTGGTCCAGGGGTACTTCCTCAGCGAGCCGTTGCCCGCCGAGGAAGTCGTTGCCTGGCTGGGAGATCGCGCGGCGGCTCACGCATAGGGGTCAGTGTCCCGCCACTGGTTGATGAACGGCTTCATGAACTCGACCATGGCGGGCAACTGGTCCGCGCACGACAGGTACGCGATCACCCGGATCGCGCCGACCGCGTTGACGAACCGGAGCACGTCCTTGTCGAGTGTGCGCAGCCCGTTCTTCTCAGCGCCCCGGTTGTAGGCGGCTTCCAGCTCCGGGCCGAGGCCGCCCAGGTCCCACTCGACCGGCCCCTTCGTGATGAGCTCGAAGTCGGAGAACAACGGGCCGTTCGTGCTCGCGAAGATGTTCGCGGGCGGCGAGTCGCCGTGGATGGGCTGCAGGTCGATGCCCGGAAACGCCTTCTGGAACTCGGCTTCGTCGCTGACGAGCGGTTCCAGCACCTGCCACTCGCTCTTGGCCCTGGCGAGGTCGGCCGGGTCGACGAGGTCCTGACCTTCGAGCCTTTCCAGACCCTCACGGACGAACCGCGGGTCCGCCGACGACAGGAAGTCCAGCTCGCCGGGATAGTCGCGCAACGCCTTGTGCAGGTCCGCGGCGAGCTCGGAGTTCTTGACGTAGTCGGGTTCGCTGGACTTGTCCTCGTCCGTGAACGGCCAGAACGTGATCGACAAGCCGTCTTTCTGCACGGGCTTGCGCGGCACCAGCGGGCTCGGCGGGATCACCGGCGTGCCCTGGTCGTGCAGCCACTGCGCCACGTCCAGTTCCTGCTGCTGCCTGCGCGCCAGGTCTTCGAGCGTCGTGGTGTGCGGCAGGACGGTCGGGATGCGGGCCACGACCGGCGCCGGCGCCAGGTGCACCACGACGGAGAACAGCTCGTAGAGCACCTTGCCCTCGGTGATCTCCAGGCCGAGGTCGCGACCTGCTGCCACGGCGGCTTCCCTGACCGCGTTCGTGCGGTGGGCTGTTTGTTCAGGGGTCGCGAAGTCTGTCATGACACGATCGTGTCACGACCCGCCGATGAGCCGCAGATCATTTTCGCGGGCTGCGGCGATGGTCCGCTCGTCGGCGCCGCACACCCGCAGGCACGCCTCGGCGATGGCGTGGCAGTCGGCGGTGTCCGGCACGCGCTGCCGCCGTTGCTGGATCACGACTTCGACCAGCCCGATCAGCAGCTCTCCCCGCCGCGCACCCGCCGTCGACGCCGGGTCGTCTCCCGCGACCCGAGCCCCGATACGAGCGTAGGCGCGCTGGAGTTCCAAGCGGTCGTCGCGGAAGGCGTCGTACCGCTCCAGCTGCACTTCGGGCAGCAGGTAGAGCATGCCGATGTTGTGCGGTGCGGTCGCAAGCGTGTGCGCGTCGGCCATCGCGAGCGCGTAGAGCGCCGGTGCGGCCGGCAAAGCGCGGTTCTCCAGGGCTCGTGCGGTGTCCAGGCTGGGCCGCACGGAGATGCAGAGCAGTTCCAGGAGCATGTCGTCCTTGCCTGCGAAGTGGTAGTAGAGGGAGGCCTGCCGAATCCCCACCCGGTCGGCGATGGCGCGGGTGGAGGTCGCGGCGAACCCCTGACTGACGAAGAGCTCGGCCGCGGCTTCGAGGATCTGTTCCCGTGGCGAGCGGCCGTCGTCGGGCGCGTGCCGCGGACGACCGGGGCGGGGGCGGGTCACCTGCTCGCCAGGTAGTTGCGCCATCCCCCGAACGCGGTGATGTCCTCCGCGCCTTCCAACGCCCACGGTTCGGCCAGGAAACCGGGGACGCTGCCGCCGTCGGCGAGCTCGACCGTGCCGATGACCATCGGTGGCGGCACGGCGGCGACGAAGGTGCCGAACCCGGCTGCCGGGAGTCGCCAGACCTCGCCTTCCACCGACTCGCCGCCGGCCGGCACCCGGACGAGGCCGGGCTTGGGCGGAGTTGTGGCCAGTGCGCGCAAGCGGTACGCCGCGGCGGTGCGCGCCGGCCGGACCAGGGTGCCGCCGGCCCGCACCAGCTCCTTGTTCAGGGGCTGGCCGCTCAGGTGTGCGCCGACGACGAAGAGTTCGAGGGACGGCGCGAGCAGCCGCGACGCGAGTTCGGCCAGCGCGCGGTCGCTGAACGCGGGACCGGTGAACATCACCCCGAACGGCAGACCGTCGACGAACCCCGCCGGGACCGCGAGCGAGGCCAGGTCGAGCAGGTTGGCGAAGTTGGTGAAGCGCCCCAGCCGGCTGTTGACGCCGACCGGGTCGGCGGCCACCTCGTCCAGCGTGGGATGGCACGTGGTGGTCGGGGTCAGCAGCGCGTCGCACCCGTCGAGCAGGGTTCGTCCCGCCCCGCCGAGGCGGGCGAGCGTGGCGGTGTCGGCGGCCCACTGGGCGGCCGACGGCATCGCGCCCGCGAGGATGATCGCGGCGACGGTCGGGTCGAGTTCGGAGCCGATCAGGTCGCGGTGAGCCTCGATGTGGGCACCTACGGCAGCGTAGCGTTCGGCGACAAAAGCGCCGCCGTACAACATCTTCGCGGCCTCCAGCAGTGGCGCGATGTCGACCTCGACGATCTCCACTCCGCTGGCGGCCAGGCTCGCCGCCGCGGCCTCGAACGCCTCCCGCCAGCCCGGTGCCATGTCTGCCAGGTGCTCTGCCGTCGGAACGGCGACCCGCGGTCGTGGCGGAAGCACCATCTCCGCACCGGCCTTGCGGGACAACGGATCTGCAGCGTCCACACCGGACATGAGGTCCGCGACCAACCGGCCCAGCGCGAGGTCCCGGGCGAACACCGTGACGCAGTCCAAGGTGTAGCACGCGGGCACGACACCGGTGAGCGGGACGAGGCCCTTCGTCGGCTTCACCCCGACGATCCCGTTCAGGGCGGCCGGGACACGTCCGGAACCAGCGGTGTCGGTGCCCAGTGCGGCATCGGCGATGCCCAGCGCGACGGCCACCGCGGAGCCCGCCGACGAACCGCCGGAGATCCTGGCCGGGTCCCAGGCGTTGCGGACCGCGCCGTACGGGCTCCTGGTGCCCACCAGACCGGTCGCGAACTGGTCGAGGTTGGTCTTCCCGAGCACCACTGCACCGGCGGCCCGCAGCCGTGCGACGGCCGTGGCGTCCGACTCCGGCCGGTAGAGGTACGAGGGCGCGGCCGCGGTGGTCGGCAGTCCGGCCACGTCGATGTTGTCCTTGACCGCGATCACCCGGCCCGCCAGCGGCAGGTCCTCGCCCGCCGCGAGCCGCGCGGCGACGTCCTTCGCCTCGCACAGCGCCTCTTCGCGGAAACGCCGCGTCACCCAGATCTCGGGGCGGAAGACCGCGTCGATCCGGTCGAAGGCCAGCTCGACGGCGGCGATGGGGTCCGGCGTCACGGCTGCACCGCCGCGAGGATCTGGCCGGGGTCGACCTGGTCGCCGGGACGCACGTAGAGCTCGACCAGTTTGCCCTGGACGGGTGCGGTCACCTCTGCCTCCATCTTCATCGCTTCCAACGAGAGCACCGCATCTCCTTCAGCCACAACGGATCCGGGTTCGAGCGCGAGCCGCCAGACGGTCGCGGTGAAAGGTGCGGTCACGGCGATCGCTCCCTCGGGCAGCGTCACCGCGGGTGCGGCGGGCAGGTCCGGTTCGTCGTGCCGGTCGAACTCACCGGCGTGCCGCCACCGCTGTTTCTCCTCCTCGAAGGCTGCCGTCTGGCGCGTCCGGAAGGCCGCGATGTCGTCGGCGTTGTCCTGGAGGAACCGGAGGTGGTCGGCGATCGAGAACGTGCCGTCGACCGTTTCGAAGTCACCCCGGCCGGCGTCGGTCTCGGCGCGCAGTTCGAGGAGTTCCTCGGCTTGCACCGGATACCACTCGATCCGGTCGAAGAAGCGCAGCGCCCAGGGATGTTCGGTGAACAGCCCGCCCCGGCGGTAGCGGTTCCAGACCTGCACGGTGCGGCCGACGAACTGGTACCCGCCCGGTCCTTCCATGCCGTAGATGCACAGGTACGCGCCGCCGATGCCAACCGAGTTCTCGGCCGTCCACGTCCGCGCGGGGTTGTACTTCGTCGTCACCAGCCGGTGCCGGGGGTCGAGCGGCGTCGCCACCGGAGCGCCGAGGTAGACGTCACCGAGGCCGAGCACCAGGTAGGAAGCGTCGAAAACCGTGCGGTAGACGTCGTCCACGGATTCCAAACCGTTGATGCGGCGGATGAACTCGATGTTCCACGGCGTCCACGGCGCGTCGGAACGGACGCCGGCCATGTACCTCTCGATCGCCAGCCTCGTAGCGGGATCGTCCCAACTCAGCGGCAACCGCACCGTGCGGGACGGCACCACGAGGTCTTGCGTGGCAGGCACTTCGTCTTCGAGCTCTTGGAGCAGCCGCGCGACGTCGGAAGCTTTCAGTCGCGCGGGGTCCGTGTGAACCTGCAACGAGCGGATGCCCGGCGTGACGTCGAGAATTCCTTCCGGCGCGTGCTGCGCAAGCGTTTCCTGGAGCGCGTGCACCCGCATGCGCAGCGCGAGGTCGAGGGTCATCGGCCCGTACTCGACGAGCACGTTGCCGTCACCGTCACGGCGATAGGTGACGGACGGGCGGTCGCCGGTCTCCTCCAACCTGCCCAGCACGCCGTCATCATCGTCGCCGCCGTTTGAGACGACGTGCGGAGCAGCTCGCCGGTCGACCGCGGCATCGGTCTCGCGCACCCGCACGAACCGGACCGTGTCGCCGGGCCGCAACTGGCCGAGCTTCCACAGATCGCCGCTCGCGACCACGGCCGGGCAGACGAACCCGCCCAGCGACGGGCCGTCGGGACCGAGGATCACCGGGGTGTCGCCGGTGAAGTCGATGGCACCGATGGCATAGGGCGTGTCGTGGATGTTCGACGGGTGCAGTCCGGCGTCGCCGCCGTCGGGTCGCGCCCAGGCCGGTTTCGGGCCGATCAGCCGGATGCCGGTGCGCGCGGAGTTGTGGTGCACCTTGAAGTCGTTGGCGTAGAAGGTGTCCAGGTCGTCGCGGGTGAAGAACTCCGGTGCCCCGTGCGGCCCTTCGGTGACCGCGATCTGCCAGCCGCTCGTGATCGCGGGACGGCGGTGCGTCGGGGTGGGGCCACCGATCGTGGTCAGTCCCGGGTTCTCCGCGGCGTCCGGTGAGCACAGCCGCAGCACGTCACCGGCCAGCAGCGCGCGACCGGCGTGGCCGCCGAACCCGCCCAGGGTGAACGTCGAGGCGCTGCCCAGGTAGTCAGGCACGTCGATCCCACCGCGGACGGCCAGGTACGTGCGCAGTCCGGGACCGGCGGCCGTGCCGATGCTGAGCGTGCCACCGGCCGGGACGTCGACCGGTTCCCACTGCGGTACGGGCTCACCGTCCACATCGGACTCGACGGGAGCGCCGGTGAGGCAGATGACCGCGGGCACCGAGAACCGCAGCACCGGCCCGGTCGCGGTGATCTCCAGTGCAGGCGCCGTGCCGGGGTTGCCGACGGCGAGGTTCGCCTCGGTCAGCGAGACCGGGTCGAACGGGCCGCTGGGCGGGACGCCGACCTGCCAGTACCCGACCCGGCCCGGCAGGTCCTGCACGGTCGTCATCGTGCCGGGCACCAGGACGTCAACGCGGGGATAGGGATCGGTCGTGCGGTCGAGTGTCGAGGTCGAGTGCACCGCGGCCCGTACGTCGTCCTCGTCGGCAAGTGCGCGCAACAGCCCCAGGTTCGTGACGATGCCGTCGACGCGGGAGCCGTCGAGCGCCTCACCGAGGAGGTCGAGCGCGGCGTCCCTGGTGGGTGCGGCGGCGATCACCTTGGCCAGCAACGGGTCGTAGTGCGGCGAGACCTCCAGCCCGGTCTCGATCCAGCCGTCGACCCGGACGAGGTCTTCCGGGAAGACCGCCCTGGTCACGAGTCCCGCGGACGGCAACGACTCCTTCGCGGGATCCTCGGCGTAGACACGGGCCTCGACGGCGTGCCCGTCCGGGACCCACGGCGCGTCGAAGAGGCGATCGGGCAGGCCGTCCGCACCGTCGCGGGCCAGGCGCAGCATCAGCTCGACCAGGTCGACACCGAAGACCATCTCGGTGACGGGGTGCTCGACCTGGAGCCGCGTGTTGACCTCCAGGAACGACGGCTCCTGGCGGACCGGGTCGTAGAGGAACTCGACGGTGCCGGCGCTGCGGTAACCCACCGATGCGGCAAGGTCCCGTGCCGAGGCGTGCAGGACCTCGCGAACGTGCTCGGGCAGGGCCGGGGCAGGTGCCTCCTCGACGACCTTCTGGTTGCGGCGCTGCAGCGAGCAGTCCCGGTCGCCGAGCACGGCCACGCGGCCGATACCGTCCCCGAAGAGCTGCACCTCCACGTGCCTGGCCGGGCGCACCAACCGCTCCAGAAACACGCCGGCGGCACCGAAGTGCTGTTGTCCCAGCGAAGCAACGCGGTCGAACGCCGCCCGAACCTCGTCGCTCGTGGTGCAGGCCTGCATGCCGATTCCGCCGCCACCACCGGTCGCCTTGACCATCACGGGCAGCCCGATCCGTTCTGCGGCTTCGACGGCCTCGTCGGCGCTCGCCAGCAGACCGGTGCCGGCGAGCATGGGCACACCCGCACGCCGGGCGATCTCCCGAGCGGTGTGCTTCTCGCCGAACGCGGTGATCTGTTCGGAAGTCGGTCCAACGAACCGCAAACCCGCCGCCTCGACCGAATGCGCGAACGCGACGTTCTCGGACAGGAAGCCGTAGCCGGGGTGGATCAGCCCGGCACCGCTGGCGAGCGCGGCCTCGATGATCGCGTCGGCCCGCAGGTACGAGTCGCGCGCGGGGGCCGGACCGAGCCGGACCGCCGTGTCGGCCTCCCTGACGTGCGGCGCGGCGCGGTCGGCGTCGGAGTAGACCGCGACCGCCTTCATGCCCAGTGCCCGCGCGGTGCGGATGATTCGGCGCGCGATCTCGCCCCGGTTGGCGACCAGCACGACGTCGAACGACGTCATGGCTCCACCACGAGCATGCGCAACGGCGTCGGGTTGAAGTCGTTGCACGGGTTGTTCATCTGGGGACAGTTCGAGACCAGCACGAGCACGTCCATCTCGGCCCGCACCGCGACCCGCTTGCCTGGCGCCGACATCCCGTCGACGATGCCCAGCGCGCCGTCCTCCTCCACCGGGACGTTCATGAACCAGTTGAGGTTCGACACCAGGTCGCGCAGGCCGAGACCGTGCTTCTGGCCCTCCGACAGGAAGTTCTCGCGGCACCCGTGGTGGAACATGACGTGATGGCCGTACCGCAGCGTGTTGGACTCCTTGGAGCAGGCGCCGCCGATGGTGTCCTGCCGGTCGATCTCGTTGCCCACCACGGTCATGAGCGGGTTGCCCAGGTTGCTGCGCAGCACCGTGCCCGTGCGGACGTAGGCGTTGCCCTGCCAGGCCAGCGTGTCCGGCGCGCTGTAGCGCTCCTCGGTGTCGGCCGCGTTGTAGATCAGGCAGTCGCCCGACTGGTTGCCGCCAACGTCCACAATGGTCAGCACGTGACCTTTGCGAACCACGGCGGACCATGAGGCGTTGGGAGCGACCCGTTCGTCGAGCACGACCTCGCCCGGCACGAGCGGTTCCGACCAGTCGAGAGGTGAGTCGGGGGCGAACGTGGCCCCGACGGGGACGGAACTGGTCACAGCCCTCGCGCCTCCGCGTAGTCGATGGTGTTGAGGTAGGCCCGGTGCGCTTCCGGCGTGACCTGGAAGCGGTCGTCGTCGGGTCCGGTGGGCTTGGAGCGCCAGGCATGCACGCGCAACGGCCCGACCACGTAGTCCGCGCGAGGATCCAGCGGGTGCGGCACGTTGGCCACCAGCACCAGCAACGGCAGTTCAGCCAGCAGTTCTACGGATTTGCCCTCCCCCGCGGATCCCCGCCACTCGAAGGCGCCGTCCGCGTCGACCCGAACTCCTTGGAAGAACGAGACACTCGGCGGCAGGTCGCGCGGCGCGAGGCCGTGTTTGGCCGCGGCCTTGACGAACAGCGAGCGGCCCGCCGGGAACGGCCCCTCAGGTGCGGCATCCCCGTACTTCTGGAGGCACCACGCCTCGGTAGTGGTTCCGCAGAACGCGTCGTGGTGACCGGACGTGTCACCGACGATCGACGCGAGCACCCGGCCGTCGCCCGACAGCAACGGGTGCCCGGCATCGAGGTAGGCCTGCCACGGGATCTTGAGCGTGTCGGCGACGTTGAGCCGCTCGACCGGCTCCAGCGCGTTGTAGACGATCACGTGCGCACACGCGTCGCCCGTCGGGTCGTCGAACCGGATCCGGGTGCCCCTGGCCACCACCTTGTGCGTGTATCCGCCTGGGGCAACGGTTTCCGCCCAGGTGAGCGCCGACGGTTCCACACCGTCGGGGCAGTACGGGCTCGACGACGCCGGCAGGTAAGGCATCCACTCGCTCGTCTGCCCGCCCCGCGCGCGGGCGTCCTCCCTCGCGTTGAGCACGGTGTCGGTCATCAGGACTCCTGCGCGGTGTGCGAGACGTGCCGCAGCTCGATCCGGCCGTGGACCTTGTGCTTGAACAACAAGTACCCGGCGCCCGCAGCCAGGCTCAGCGCGACCACGAGCAGCGCGCTCCAGCGCAACCACCAGGTCTCGCCGGTGAGGTCGTAGATCTCCGGGCGGGGCCACAGCAGGTTGATCGCCATGCCGATCTGGTAGACGACGGCGAGCACGTTCAACGGGATTCCCCACGCGCCCAAGCTGAACGCGGGCCTGCCCTGCTCGTCGACACCTCGCGGCCAGCCGTCGGTGTTGCGGTGCCGGATCCGGACGATCAGCAGCGGCAGCGTCACCCCCAGGTACGCGAGGTAGAGCATCGCGATGCACAGACTCGACAGCGCGGTGAACAGCGCGGACTGCCCGATGTTGACCACCAGCGCGATCGCCGCCCCGACGCCGACCACGATCGAGGCGCCGATCGGCGTGCCGGTGCGCGGCGACACCTTGCTCAGCCCCCGGTGGAACGGGAACGCCTGGTCCCTGGCCATCGAGTAGATCATCCGGGCGCCCGCGGTCTGGATGGCCAGCGTGCAAGCGAACACGGCCACGGCGACACAACACAGGAACAGGCGGCCCAAAACGCCACCCAACCGCTCGGTGAGCACCCAGGAAAGCCCACCGGTGGCCAGGTTGCCGTCGGTGAGGCTGGGCGCGGCCAGCAACGCACCGATGATCAGCAACGCCCCACCGATGGCGGACGCGATGAGCGCGTGCAGGATCGTCCGCGGCGTCGTCCGGCGCGGCGAGTGCGTCTCCTCGGCCAGTTCGCCCGCGGAGTCGAATCCCACCATCACATACGCGGCCATCAACGCCGAAGCGAGGAACGCCGGAAGATAACTGCCCTCACCGCTCCAGCCTTCGGTGGTGAAGACGACCTGAGGGCCCCGCTCGGGCAGAACGAACAGCGCGAACACCAACGCAATGACCGCAACGATCTCAATCGTGACACCAACACTGGTGGCCGCGGCCATGTGCCGGATCCCGGCGATGTTCACGGCCGTCGTGATCACGAGCAGGATCACGCCGAGCAGCACGGCGTTCTGCGCACCGGTCGCCGACGTCACCGCAGGGTCCGCGCCGGGCCCACCGACGATCTGGAAGCCGGACCAGATGCGCGGCAGCACGACCTGGATGGCGATCGCGGCAGCGGCAACGGTGAGGATCTGACCGATGACCATGATCCACCCGGCGAACCAGCCCGCGGTAGTACCCGCCAACCGGCCGGACCACTGGAAGATCGCGCCCGAGACCGGCCACCGCGCCGCGAGCTCGGCGAAGCACAGCGCGACGAGCAGCTGCCCGACGAAAACCAGTGGCCAGGCCCAGAAGAACGACGCCCCACCGAGCCCGAAGCCCAGCCCGAAGAGCTGGAACACCGTCGTGAGAATCGAGACGAACGAGAACCCCGCCGCGAACGACGAGAACGTTCCCACTCCCCTGCGCAGCTCCTGGGCGTAACCGAAGCCAGGTGAACCTCTGTCGTTGAGCGACGTGCTCATGGGTCCTCCGCGAGGCCGGACGGAATATCTGTCGAGCGACAGGTATGACTGTTCAGCTCAGGTGTTTCACGTTCCGGTGACGCTGCGTAAATTAGCGGTTAAGCACCCGTGGTGGTATGCGCTTTCCGCAAACTCACTCGCACGCCACCAACACCAGGCAGAGCAGGTTTCGCTGGTCGTCGACGATCTCGTGGCCGGTGACGTACTCCGCTTCGCCCACGGGGAAGACGAAGGCGTTGGCGCCGGTTTCTCGGTCCAGCACCACGTTCGTCCAGCTGTCGCCCGGCGCGGTGCGGACGAAGGCGGGTGTGCCGTCCTCCTCGTGCGGGAGTGACGCGCGCATGGCCTCGTCGCCCCACAGGACGGCGTAGTCCTCGATGAAGTGGGCGTCGTGGTAACCGGGGACGTTCCAGTCCGCCGCCGCGATCGCGGAGGGCTCGGCCAACGGGATCACGACCACGGTGACCGTGTGCCAGGACGCGTCGGGATCCTCGCCGTCCGGGATGAAGGGGGTGGTGCCCACGTACACCGGGTGGCTGCCTGCGGGCAGGTGGTGGTTGAACCCGCCCTCGGTGCGCCACGGGGTTTCCCACGTGATCGGGCTGTCCAGCACGACGAGATCACCAGCGTGGCCGAACGACGCCGGACGGACGCGCGTGTACCTGTCAGCCAAGCGCCACAACAGTTTTTCGAGGTCCGCGGGATCAGGTCGCCTGTTGTTGGTCACGTTCCGCTCTTCCAGGTGAGGTTTCAGGTCGGGGCGCCGTGGCTTGAGCCAGCAGTGCCAGCGTGGTGTGCGACGGCGAGCCGGGTGGTGCGGTGGCGACCACGATGCTCGGACCCGTTCCGTTGCTGAGGGTTTGCTGCGTGACGGTGAGCGGGCCGACGAGGGGATGTCTCATCTCGTAGTCGGCGGTGCCACCGGCTTTGACGCGGTGGTCGGCCCACATCGAGGCGAACTCGTCGCTCTTCGCGCTCAGCTCCCCCACCAGTTCGTGCAGCGCGGCATCGTCGGGATGCTGTCCCACCGTCAGGCGCAGGTTTCCCACCACCGCCTTGGCTTTGCCCGGCCAGTCCGCGTACAGCTCGCGCGTGTGCGAGTCGAGGAACATGAGCCGGGCCATGTTCGGGCGGCGTGCCAGGTCGAAGTCCAAGTGTCCCGCGAACAACGCGTGCCCCAGCCTGTTCCAGGCCAGCACGTCGCTGCGGCGGCCGAGCACGATCGCGGGGACGGCGGCCAGTGCGTCGAGCAACTGACCGGTCGCTGTGCAGACGCGCTCGGGCGCCGGCCTGCGCGGTCGGCGGGCCTGCTTCGCCGGCCTGGCCAGGGCGTGCAGGTGTTGCCGTTCGGCTTCGTCGAGGTGCAGGGCGGTGGCGAGGGCGTCCAGGACCTCCGGTGAGGCGCTGGTCGAGTGCCCTTGTTCGAGCCTCGTGTAGTAGGACGTGCTGACTCCGGCCAGACGCGCCAGTTCTTCCCGTCGCAGACCCGGCACACGTCGACGATCGCCGTAGGTCGGTACGCCGATGTCATCGGGACGAAGCTGCGAGCGCCGCGTCTTGAGGAAGTCCCCCAACCGTGCCGTTCCGCTCATGGACCCGAGTATGGCTGGTGTCTGCGCCCGGAACCTGCCCCGGCCGGGGATACGCAGAGCCGGGAGTGGTGCGCCCGCCAGATCGCCGGTGGGATTCGGAGTTGCCGAGAAACGTCGAACAGGGGATCGCCATGAGCACCGCAGTTGAACCGCACAACCGCATCGAGACCGTTGCCCTGGCCGACTTCACCTTCACGCGTCGCGCGTGGGTCGATGCCACTCCTGCCGAGGTCTACCGACTGGTCAGCGATGTGTCCTCGATCAGTCGCTGGAGTCCCAACGCGAGCGAGGTCGCCTTCGACGAGGGTGCCGGCCCCGTCGCCGGGGCCTGGTTCAGCGGGCACAACCGCAGGGACGGCAAGGAGTGGATCACTCGTTCGCAGGTGGTGCGGGCCGAACCAGGTTCCGCCTTCGTCTTCGTGGTCGGTGGAGCCGAGAACGGCATCGTCGAGTGGAGCTGGACGTTCCAGGCGCGCGGCCGCGGATCCGTGGTGGAGCAGTCGTGGCGGTTGCTCCGCCTTGACCCGGTTCTCCCGAGCACTCGAGCGGAGTTGACCGCATTGCGCGACTACATGGCGGACAGCGCGGAAGCCACGCTCACCTCCCTCGCCGAATGGGTCACGAGCAACCCCCGTCAGTGATCGCAGCAGACGTGCTCGGCCCACTCCGGCTCGTGCCACCAGTGCTCGTTCTCCGCGGACGGCAACGGTTCGCGCGCACTCGTCGCCATGACCTGGGCCTGGTTCTGGTACGGCGCAAGCAGATCCGCGATCTGGTGGAGCCTGCCGCCCACCATGACCTGCTTGACGTCGGCCGCGGCCTTGATGTCGGCGAGCGGGTTTCCGTCGACGAACGAGATGTCGGCGGCCGCGCCCGGCTTGATCGCGCCGAGCGGGAGGCCCAGCCAGCGCGCCGGGTTTCGGGTGGCGGTGATCAGCGCTTCCCGTGGCGTGAAGCCGAACTTCACCATCGCGCGCAGGTTCATGTGGGTGGCGGTGGCCGGGGCGTCCAGGGGTGCGTCGGTGCCGCAGATGACCAGGCCGCCGCCGCGGTGCACCGCAAGAGCGAACTCGACCCAGTTGCGCAGGATGTGGGCGGACGAGGCGGCGCCTCCGCTGTTGGCGTCGGCGAGGTAGCGCTCGTACTCCCACGGCGGGAAGAGGATGCGGGTGCGTTCGTCGAGTGCCAAGGACTTGTCCTCGGCGAACAGGGCGCGGTTGTGGAACAGGGTCGGGGTCATCGACATGCCCGACCGCACGAACAACGACACCACGTCCTGGTACGCGCGGCCCTGGCGGGTGACGGTGTGGGAGTAGCCGAGGCGGTTGGTGGCGCCGACGTGTTCCATGCCGTCCATGCCCAGGTTGGCGGCCGGGTAGAGGTAGTGGGACGACAGCGGGATCTTGGCGCGCTGGACGGCCGCGCGCTGCAGTTCCACAGGAAGGCGGACGTAGGTTTTGATCATGTCGTACGCCAGCTCGTGGGCCCGGCGCAGTTCGAGGTCGAGCTGGGCGCGGGACAGCGTGGGGCGCATGAAGTTGTAGTAGACGCGCGAGCCGTCGATGGCTTCGCCGGTGGCGTAGAAACGTGGCCCGGTCAGGGTTCCCGCGGCCAGCGCTTCGCGCGTTTCGACCATTTGGTAGACCGGGTCGCCGGGCGAACGGACGGTGGTGATGCCGTAGGCGAGCCACACGTTGCCCTGGCGTGCTCCCCACTGGCGGCCGCGCAGGTGCCAGTGGTTGTGGGCGTCGATCAGGCCGGGAATGGCGGTCAGGCTGGACGCGTCGACGTCGGCGCGGCCCCGGTGCGGGCGGACTTCCTTGACACAGCCGCGTTCCACGACGATGTCGACGTTGTGGCGGAGGTCCTGCGCTTCGCCGTTCCAGTAGGCGCCGACGTGGACGACCTTGCGCTCGGGAGCTTTGGGCTTGGCCCAGTTCAGGTTCACCCGGATCGTGGACGTCCTGCCGTCCAGAGTGGACTTCCTGAGCCGGCCGTTGTTCAGATACACCAACGCCTCGTTGCCGTGCCATGCGAGCGAGTCGGTGACCTCGCGGGTGACCTGGCGCGGTTCACCCGTGAAGTTCCCCTTGGCGTCCACGGGAACGACCCAGGCAACGCTCTCCACGACGAACGCGATGTACTTGCCGTCCGGGGACCACACCGGGCCGTCGTCGCCGCGGGTGGCGATGGAGCGGAACGGCATGGGCTCGGTGTACCTGAGCTCACCCGAGCCCAGGTCCACGGACAGGACCTGGCTGGTGCCCTCGCGGAACCTGCGCGAGAACGGCTTCACCGCCGCGAGGGCGACGATCGTGCCGTCCGCGGACCACGTCGGGCGGCCCGGTTGGAAGAGCGTGGACGTGATCTGGCGGCGGCCGCCGGCGTCGGCGATCCAGACCTGGCCGTCCTGGTCCACGTACGCGACCTTGGTGCCGTCCGGGGAGAAACGTGGCGTGGTCTGCGCACCCGGCGCCGGCGCGAAGAGCTTGTCCTCACCTGTCGCGAGGTCGCGGACCCAGAGCTGCGCGACGCCGGAGCGGTCGCTGGCGTAGACCAACCGGGTGCCGTCGGGCGAGAAGTCCGGGTCGGAGTCGAAGTACTTGCCGTCGGTCAGCTTCGTGGTCTTGCCGCCGCTCACCAGGTAAAGCGCGTTCAACGCGCGGAACGCGATCTTCGAGCCGTCCCTGGACACGACCGGGCCCGCGATGCCCTTGACCGGTCCTGCGGTGAGGTTCTTGCCGCGATGGGGCTGCACGGTCCGGATCGGGACGGTGACCTCGAACGGGATGTCAGTGCTGGTACCTTCGACGTGCCAGCGGATCTTGCCGTCAGCGGTGTAGAGGACGCGGTCGCCGTCCCACACCGGGGCGAACCCGAAGATGTCCTGGCCGGTGACCACGGCCGTCGTGCCCAGCATCAGATCGGCCTGGCCGGGCCGCATCTGCGTGTAGCTCGGCTGGTCGCCAGGACCGAACGCGGCACCGAACAGCTGGAAGCCCGCCGGTGCCGTGACGAGGCGGGAGCGCCGACCGTCCAACGTGACCGTGTCGACGGTGGTGTTGCCGGTGATGAAGATGATCCGCTTGCCGTCCTTCGACCACTGCGGTGCGGCCGCCTCGTCCGGAGCGCCGGTCAGCTGCGTGATGGCGCCGGACGCGACGTCCAGGACGTGCACGCCGTAGCTGCCGGCGCGGTCGCTGACGAACGCGATCTTCGTGCCGTCCGGGGAGAACGCGGGCTCGCGGTGGTCGTACTTGCCCCGCGTGAGCTGCTTGAGGCCGGTGCCGTCGAACCCGACAACGCAGAGGTGGTAGTTGCCGTCTCGATAGGACTGGAACGCGATCTGGTTGCCCGGCCCGAACGACGGCAGCGTGGCGTCCTGCAGCTCGTCGGTCAGCTTCCGCGCCGTGCCACCGGTGGACGGCAGCACCCAGATCGCCGTGACGAGGTCGATCGCAAGCCACTTGCCGTCCGCGGAGCGGGAAACCGAGATGTTGGTGCCCTGCGTCAACCGGACCCCGGTCTCCCCGGCCTGAGCCGAACCGATGCTCAGCGTGGACGCGGCGGTGGCGACGGCGGCGGCCTGGCCGGTGCGGGTCAGCAGTTCGCGGCGCGACAGATCCATGACACTCCCCCAGAGTCGATCCCCTGCGAGATCCACCCTGCCACCGGCAAGCCCGTGCGCTATCGACCGTTCGGCGTAGTGCCGGTTGCGGCACTACCGCTCGACGTTCTCCTTGAGGCGCTTGAGATCCGCCGCGATGCTGCGCCGCACCTGCCAGCGCATCAACGGCTCGGCCACCGCGAAGAACCCGCCGGGCGAGCCGGCAGCCCGAATCGCGACGTTCGTCCCCTCCGGTGTGTCCGCCAGCTCGTACCGCACGGTCATCGGGAACGGTTTCTCGACCTTCATCTCGATGAGCCGATCGGGCTCGTGCGCGGTCACCACGTAGCCGTAGTCGAACGTGCGCCCCAGGAACTTCGCGGTGCGGACGACGGTCGCGCCCTCCACCAGCAGCCCGGGCTGGTTCGGCCGCGACGCGGTGATCCCGCCCGTCCACGCGAGGTCGTTGGCGGGGTCGAACATGTACGCCGCCACCTCGGCCCGCGGCTTGCGCACGACTACCTCCGGCCGCACATCCACGCTCATGGCCGGAGGCTAGTCCTGCCGTGATGTGCCCGCACGTTCAGCGCGGCCAGCTCGACGGTCTCGGCGATCCGCCGTTGCCGGGTCTCCGGTTTGCGCGCCTGCGTGACCCACTCCAGGATGAGCCTGCGCGACGACGGCGGGAACGCCTCGAAGTTCTTGCACGCCAAGGGATTCTCCGCGAGGGCCGCATCGAGGTCGGCCGCCTGGACCTCCCACCGGCCGGTGGCCTTGGCGTGGTCGATCAGCTCCTGACCGCGCGGGGTCATCAGGCCGGCCGTGCTCATCCGCGCGGCCCGTTCGCGGTTCAGGGCGCTCCAGCCGCTGCGGGACGTGCGCGGGCTGAACCGCAGCGCCGAGCTGTGCTGGTCCTGCTTGCGGTGGTGGCTGTCGATCCAGCCGAAGCACAGCGCGTGCTCGATCGCCTCCTCGTAGCGGATCGTGTGCACGGGGCTGTCCTTGTGGTGGATCAGCAGCCACACCTCCTTGGCGCTGCCGGAGTGCTGGGCGAGCCAGGAGCGCCAGTCGTCGGTCGTGGCGGCGAGGAACGTGTTCATGCACCCAGGATCACGCTCAAAGTGCTCATCAACTGAGCACTTTCAGATGACGAGCGCACCCTCGATGCGGGCCACCATGGCGTCCTCCGCGGACACGACCACGCCGTCGGCCTCGGCGACCTCGCGGCAGATCGCCAGCACGGCGCGCGGGAACGACGCGGCGTCCTCCGGCGAGCGGGCGGACAGGATCTTCATCGAGCGGCGCAGGGCCTCGAGGACGACCGGTTCGATCTCCTCGTCGGTACCGGCGGGGACGGACGGGCGTGCGGCACCCATCACCATGCGCAGGTCGGGGCCCAGGTTGGCCAGGGCGCGCAGGCCGGCGAACCGCTCCTCCAGCACGGGGCCGGGGTCGGCGTGGGAGACCAGCAGCATCGCGCCGTACACGGCGGTGCGCAGCGTGCGGCTCTCCTCGTCGGTGTAAAAGATCATGGGCCCTACTCTATGTCGGCTCGGCTGGACGTCGGTCAACGGTTGTGGCCGTTCCGGCACTTGTTCCGGAACGACCGCCGCCGGAAGCGTGACCTGCATGAAAACGTTATGCAGGTCGGCGCTGGCGGCCGCGGTCTTGCTATCAGGACTCGTGGTGCCGTCTGCGGTTGCCTCTCCAACGCAAACTGGGACCGTCCTCATCACCGGCGACCGGGTGAACGTCGTCACACAGCCCGGAAAGCCGCCCAACGTCGTCATCCAGCCCGCTCCCGGACGTGCGCGGATGCCGTTCCTGAAGACCGTCGACGAGGGCCGGGTGTCGGTCATCCCGTTCGACGCGCAGCAGCTCGTGCTCAACGGCGTGCTGGACGCGCAGCTGTTCGACGTCACCAAGCCGCCGCGCAAGGTCATCATCCGCTACACCGACGAACGCATCGCCTCTCATCAACTCACCCGAGATCTGTGGCGCCAGATCAACCCGCACGCGCCGAACCAGACCGACCGGCTGCCCGGCATCGCGAAGATCAGCCCTGACCGGATCCTCAAGCCGCTCGACCACGACAGCGTCCAGCAGATCAAAGCACCCAAGGCGTGGCAGCAGGGCCTCACCGCGAAGGGCGTGCAAGTCGCCGTGCTGGACACCGGCGTGGACCAGGAACATCCCGATGTGAAGGGCCGCATCAAGGCCACCAAGGACTTCACCGAAAGCAACGACGTCACCGACGCGCACGGCCACGGCACGCACGTCGCCGGCACCATCGCGGGTTCTGGGCCGGAACCGGGCACGGCACCGGACGCGGACCTGTTGATCGGCAAGGTCTGCGAGCCGCAGTACTGCGAGGAGTCCGCGGTGATCGCGGGCATGCGTTGGGCCGCGGAGCAGGGCGCCCGAGTCGTGAACCTCAGCCTCGGCGGCGACGCCACGGACGGCACCGACGAGCTCAGCCAGACGCTGAACTCGTTGAGCGCCAAGTACAACACGCTCTTCGTTGTCGCGGCGGGCAACGAAGGGCGGGCACAGTCCGTCAGCTCACCGGCAGCAGCGGACGCGGCGCTGGCGGTCGCGAGCGTCACGAAGCACAACCAGCTCAGCTACTTCTCCAGCCGCGGCCCGCGCATCGACGGCGCGGTCAAGCCGGAGATCAGCGCACCCGGATACGCCATCGCGGCGGCACGGGCGCAAGGCACGTCCATGGGCTATCCGATCAACGACCGGCACACCCTGGCCAGCGGCACGTCGATGGCGACGCCGCACGTCACCGGCGCGGCGGCGATCCTCGCCGGGCAGCATCCCGACTGGTCCGCCGCACGCCTCAAAGCCGCGCTGACCACCACCGCGGACCCGATCGGCGCCGTGGTGTTCGAGCAGGGCACGGGCGTCGTGAACCTCGACAGGGCAACGAAAACCCAGCTCACCGCGGAACCCGCAACCCTGCATGGCAGCGGCACCATCACCTATCGCAACGACGGCGCTCGCCCGGTCAAGCTCACGATCTCCAAGCCCGGCAACGTCGAAGCCGATCGGACGACCGTCGAAGTCCCGGCGCGCGGCACCGCAACGGCGACGTTCAAGACCACCAAGCCCGGTGCAGGCGACGTGATCATCGCGCGCGACCACGACAACGTCATTCGCACCGCCATCTCAACGCAGACGGGCACCGAAGCCACCGGGCAGATCAAGGTCCAGTCCGTCGCCAGGGACGGCGCCCAGAACGGCACCGGCGGCTACGGCTTCCTGGTCGCGATGGCCAACCACACCAACAAGAAGATGTACGCGGGCGGCATCGGCAACGGCCGCGCGCTGCAGGGCGAGATCCCGCAGGGCCGTTACACGATCTTCTCCTGGGTGCCGAGCCCGATCGAGGGCCGGCCGCCGTGGGAGCCGTCGCAGACCCTCGTGGCCCAGGACGTGACGGTCGGCCCTCATGGCGCCGAAGTCATCCTCGACGCACGGCCGGGCCAGAAGCTCCAGGCCACGGTCAACGGCGCCAAGGGCACCGGTCTGGTCGGCACGAGCCTGGGCACGGCGAACGGGTCGGCGTTCGCGAGCCAGGGCGACGAGGTCTACGTGGTTCCCGGCAGCGCGCACGGCATGATCTACACGGCCGTGCAGTACCTCCGGAACGTGCCGGGCAGCACGATCTGTGGCACCTGCGCGATCGCGGTCAGCCGGGAAAACGCTTTGACCGCAACGCTTCCGTCCCCGAAGGACGGCGACTTCGCCAAGGTGACGGCCAGGATCGCCGGGCCGGCGACGACCGGCATGTGGGTCACGTTCGCCGAGCACCCGCTCTCCACGCCGCCACCGGGAGACGCGGCCGAGAACCTCACGTTCCCCGGCACGCACACGACGTACTACCACTCGGCCGGCGACCTGGAGTGGTGGGCGGCGCAGGTCCGGACCGACCCGGACCAGCAGGTGATGCAGGCCCAGAACTGGCGCTCGTTCGCCAACGGCCAGGCGTACTTCGAGAAGTGGAGCCACGGCGTGCTCGGCCCGGCCGTCACGTCCACCACGATGCGCCGCAACGGCAACATCATCACGGCGAACACCGCGCTGCTGTCCGACCCGACGCACGGCCACTACGGTTTCGCGGGCGACCGGGAACTGGAGGGCCGCACCGAACTGCGCCGCAACGGCAAGCTCGTGGACGGGGTCCGGGATCCGGACGGCGGCACGTTCCAGGTGCCGCCCGGCAAGGCCAGGTACCGCCTCGAAGCCGCTTCGTCAGCGCGCCGTGCCGCCTGGGAGTTCGAGTCCGCGGAAAGCACCGGTCCGCTCCCCCTCACCGCGGTCCGGTTCGACGACCGCAACGGCTCCACCATCCCGTTCCGCCTCGACAAGACGACCACGGCCGGACGCACGAAGAAGCTGACCGTGGACGTCTCCTACGACGGCGGAACGACGTGGCAACCGGGGTCGTACGTGGTGTTTGGCGACCGCGGAGTTCTGCTCGAAGTGAAATCCGGCCCGGTCTCGCTCAAAACACGTGTGACGGACGTCTACGGCAACTCGGGCGAACAAACCATTGTCGGTGCGTTGACATAGATTGGAATTGACACCCCGGGAGGACGAGCGATGACGACCACCGCGGCCCGACGGCCCCGCATCACGGTACGGCGCGTGGTCTTCACGCTCGTCCTCCTGACGGTCACCACGCTGCTGTTCTGGGTGCCGTTCGAGGGCCTGTTCGCGGCGAGCGCCGAGTGGCCGGCCCCGGTCCGGCCGATCGCCGCGGTGGTGTTCGCCGGTGCGGCCATCGCGATGATCGTGCTTTTCACGCAGCGGAACTCAGACCGGGCCGCCCGGGTCTCCCAGTTCCTGCTCGGCTTCGTGTGGATCGCGTTCGTCTGGACGTTGCTCACCGACCTCCTGCGGCTGGCGTTGGCTGTCGGCGGCGTCGAGAACCCGTTGCGCTCCCGCCTGATCGCCGTGCTGCTCGCCGTACTCATCGTCACCATCACCGCGTATGGCGTCTACGAGGCCATGCGCGTGCCGCGGATCAAGCGACAGGCCGTCACCATCCCGCGCCTGGACCCGGCGTTCGACGGCCTGACCGTCGCCGTCATCACCGACACCCACTACGGCGCCATCAACCGCGCGAAGTGGTCACGCGGCATGGTCGACGCGGTCAACCAGCTGAACGCGGACGTCGCCGTGCACGTCGGCGACATCGCGGACGGCACCGCCGACCAGCGCCTGGAGCAGGCCACCCCGCTCGGCGACGTGAACACGCCGCACCGCTTCTACATCACCGGCAACCACGAGTACTACTCCAACGCGCAGGGCTGGATCGACCTGATGACCCGCCTGGGCTGGAAGGCGCTGCACAACGAGCACGTGGCCCTCGAACGCGGCGACGCTCGCCTGGTGTTCGCGGGCATCGACGACATCACCGCCGACCACTCCGGCGAGCCCGGCCACGCCGCCGACCTGGCGCTCGCCCTGCGCGGCACCCACGGCAGCGACCCGGTGGTGCTGCTCGCCCACCAGCCGTCGGAGATCCGCAAGGCCGTGGAGGCGGGCGTCGACCTGCAGCTGTCCGGACACACGCACGGCGGCCAGATCTGGCCGTTCCACTACCTCGTGCGGCTGCAGCAGCCGGTGGTCGCCGGCCTGAGCAGGCACAGCGACCGCACGCAGCTCTACACCAGCCGCGGTGCCGGGTTCTGGGGCCCGCCTATGCGCGTCTTCGCGCCCAGCGAGATCACCCTGCTGACGCTCAAAGCTGGGTGAGGTGACCGGCGCTGGCCTCACGCCCGCGTCGCGCAGCACCGAGTTCCGCACCAGCCGCGGCGCCGACGTCTGGGACCCGCCCATGCACGTCTTCGCGCCCAGCGAGACCACCCTGCTCACCCTCAAAGCTGCGTGAGGTGACCGGCGCCGACCTCGCACACGCGTCGCGCAGCACCCGGCTCGCACCAGCAGCAGCACCGACTTCCGGGGCCGCCGACGCGCACCTTCGCACCCAGCAAGATCACCTCGCTGCCGCTCAAAGCTGGGGTGAGGCGACCAGCGCCCGCCTCACGCTCACGTCGCGCAGCACCCCAGCTCTGCACCAGCCGCAGCGCCGGCTTCCGGGTCCGCCGCCGATGCGCGGCTTCGCGCCTGGCGAGGTGACCGGCGCCGCCCTCACGCGCGTTGCGCAGCACAGCGAGATCACCCCGCTCACCCTCACCGCGCCTTGGTCAAAGCCCACCGAGGTGGCCGCTGTCGTTGAACCGCACCAACGCCGGCGACCTGCCCGTCGTGTAGCGGATGACGGTCAACGCCGCGTTGTCGTGGTTGAGCGACAACCACCGCTCGGGCGGGGCGTCCAGCGCGTCCCGCACCAGCCAGCTGATCAGGAACGAGTGCGTCACGACCAGCACCGGGCCGTCGCCGGGCCGGGCGAACCGCGTCTCGGCCTCGTGCGCCAGGGCGGGGCCGCGGGTGCGTTCCGACTCCGGGAACTGGTCGAAGAACGCGTCGTGGTCGGGGACGAAGTGCGGCACGAAGTCGTCGGCCGCGGCCTCGACCCGGCAGGGCACCTTCAGCACCGAGGCGATGATCGACGCGGTTTCGGCTGCGCGCGGCGACGGGCCGTGGTGCACCGCCGCGAATCCCGTGCCCCGCAACCGTTCCGCTAGCAGCTCGGACTGCTTGCGGCCGCGTGCGGTCAGCCTCGATTCGTCCTTCGTCGCTTCGCCGTGCCGGACCAGGTGGAGATCTCGTGTCACACCGTGCAGTCTGCCTTGATGGCAGATGCGGCGTGATGGGCGTAGGTAGGTCCGGAGTTGTTCCAGTCCTGACCTCGGGTGAGCAGTTGCACGGTCAGGTTTCCGCTGGCCTTGAACTTCCCGGCCGAGACCCACTGGCCGCGCTTCTCGACCTGCTTGATCGCGAACGACGCCATCGGGATGCCGCCGACGCCGTTGCGGTCGAAGACGTAGTACACGGTCGGGTTACCCCCGACCTCCTCCAGGTTGCCGTTCGGGATGAACACCGAGACGTCGCACGAGCCGGTAGCCGCGAACGTCCACTGCCCGTAGGCGGAGCTGTCGTCGCGGCGCGCGTCGCCGGACATCGGGATCGACACGAACGTCGAGCCGCACTTGCCGTCGCCGTGGTCGACCCAGCCCTTGCGGCCGTCGCGGTAGGAGCCGACGTTGGTGTAGCCGCCGCAGCCGGGGCCCGTGGTCAGCGACTTCGCACCGCTCGGAGCTCGGTCTGCAGGAGGCGGCGCGGGTTGCGTGGTCGTCGGCGGGATCAGGCCGAGCGCCGACGAGGCGAGCGTCGGGTTCATGCTGTTCGCAGAGGACGACTCGTCCGGCAGCGCTTCCGGCGGCGTGATCAGGCCGGGCACGTAGCTGTGCGAGGGCTGCGCGATGTCCGTGTTGCCGTCGCCGGAGCCTCCGCTGGACGTCACGGCCACGATTCCGGCGAGGACCAGGAGTGCGGCCGCGGCGGCGATCACCGCGACGCGCGGCTTGAGCTTGAACTGCCGGCTCGGCGGCTTCTCCTCCGGCATCGGCAGATCGCCGGCGGCGGCCCAGCGTTCGCGGCCCCTGGCGCGGGCAGCCTCCATCAACGCTGGGTCCGGCGCGAGATGGCGCTCGGTCGGTCCGTCGGGGAACTCGGATTGCACGGAGCGCAGTGTGCCAGCACCTGAGGGTCACTCGAACGTGTGGCTCTTTCACGAACGTGTCGTTTGCAGCCAACTAACCGCACGCTGTGTCGACCGGCAGATCGTTTCGTCTACGTTGCGTCACAATGACCGGAGCAGACATGTCATCATTCCTGACTCGTGAGTCAAGCTAAGTACCGTCCCGCACCTGCGCACACCGATCAGCCGTGTGACAAAAGACCGGATCTTGTTCCGGTACCACGGTCACGGTCAGGAAACACCTGCAGCACACCTTGATCTCGTGGCGTTTCGGGGCAACAGAACCGGTTCAGGACAGCACGTCTATCAGTGCCAAATCCGGTGGCACCAACGTCGTCGACAACACCAGCTCGCGCATCAGGTTGTCGTTCAACGCGTTTCCAACCGGCTCACCCACCTCTTCGCGCACGAGCCCCACGACGCCCTCACGCGACAATCGAGCCCGCACGGCCGCGACCATGTGCTCGACCTTCTTGTGGCTCCACGCCTCGTCCGGACGCAGCTCGGCCATCACCTCGGCAACGTGCTGGCGTGCCAACGGCTGTGGGTTCGCCTCGTGCATGAGGTACCGCTGGCCGAGCACGACGAGCAGCAGCCGTTCGTCGTCGGTGAGCCGCCAACGGCGCGGAGGCTCGGTCACGGCACCATGCGGCACCACGGGCTGACCGCCGTCCGGACCGGCCACGTACAGCTCCAGCAGGTGCTCGCGGTCGCGCGTGCCGCGGATGAACAACGGCGTGTAGCCGTCGACGAGCGGCACCGGATCTTCCTCGGGGAACAGCCAGCGCGACTTGGGCAACCGGATCGGCAACCGGCCCAGGTTGCTCACCCACCACGCACCCTCACGGCACGTCAGCGCGCCATGCCGCCGTGACACCCGCAGATCGCTCTCGCCGACGCAGATGTCGACGTCGGGCCGGTTGCGGCCGAACACGACCGTGTGACCGTCAACGGGCGCGCTGTTCACACGGCCCGTGACCGCCAACGCGACGATCCCGCCAGGCACGGTCTGCGGCACTTGGCGCGCCAAGCTTTCGTACATTCTTCGCAGTCTGCACCCAAGACCTGGGGACCCGTCCCTAAGATCCAGGTTCGTGGTTGGACGCACCATCGCGGACCGGTACCGGCTCGAAGAGCACCTCGGCTCCGGCGGCATGGGCGAGGTGTGGCGCGCGACCGACCTGCAGTTGCAGGAAACGGTGGCGCTGAAGCGGCCCAGGGAGGGCGACGCAGGCCACGAGGCGCGCATCGGCGCCGAGCTCAGCCACCCCAACGTGATCACGGTGCACGGCACGGTGACCGACGGCGCCGAACAGTGGCTGGTGATGGAGTATCTGCCGTCCCGGTCGCTGGCGGAGATCCTCGAGGCGGACGGCCCGATCAGCCCGCAGCGGGCCGCGAGGATCGGCGCTCAGCTCGCGGACGCGTTGGCCGCCATGCACGCGAAGGGCATGGTCCACCGCGACGTGAAGCCCGGCAACGTGCTCGTCACCGAAAACGACGTCGCGAAGCTCAGCGACTTCGGCATCTCCCGCTGGGCCGAGCAGACCCTCATCGGCGGCGGTGACGTCGCGGGTACGGCCGCCTACCTGGCGCCGGAGGTCGCGGACGGGCACGAGGCACGGCCCGCGTCGGACGTCTTCGCGTTGGGCGCCACGCTGTTCGCGGCCGTGGAGGGCACCTCGCCGTGGGGATCCCCGGACGCGGGATCCGCCGAACAACTGCGACGCGCCAAGGCTTACGACATCACGCCGGCACAGCACGGCGGCCCGTTCAGCGACCTGCTCGCCCAGCTCCTGCAACGCAACCCGAATGACCGCCCGGCCACCGAGAACGTCGGCCCGCTGCTGGAGGGCGTCAAGCTTCCACGGCGACGCAACGCGATCATCATCGGCGCCGCCGCACTCGTCGCCGTCCTCGCGACCGGCGCGGTGCTGTACAGCCTGCCCACGCCGGGCACCGTCGGCGATCCCAGGACGATGGACGTCTGCGGTCTCACCGCGAGCAAGGACGACTTCCAGCGCTTCCAGCCGGACCGCGTCGACACCGGCGCTCTGAACTCCTACTGGTTCAACGGCTGCACGAGCTGGCTGGCCTTCGCCGAGAGCGGTGTGATCGTCGACTACTTCGTGAAGCAGTTCGTCCAGTACGGCGCCACGCAGCCGACCGGACAGCTCGGGGCGATCGCCCAGATCGGGTCCACCGAGAAGGTCTGCACGAAGTCGATCGTGCTGGTCGACGGCAACAGCCTGCAGATCGAGGCCAAAGGCGCCGGGCAGCCGTTGTGCGACATCGCCCAGGTGGCTGCCGAACGAGCACATGCCGTGCTCACCGAACGTCAGATCCCGCGCCGCACCGAGCCGTGGCCCGCGAACTCGCTCGCCGGCGTCGACGCGTGCAGCCTGCTCAAGCCGGAGAACCTGGTGCCGCAGCTGAGGTCGGCGGCGACCCCGTACCCGTGGAACGAGCTCGGTTTCTGGGGCTGTGGCTGGGACTACGACCAGCGGCAGGTGCAGATCGAGTTCAGCCGCCAGCGGCCGTTCGACTCCGACGACGGCACTGTCGTCGAGGTCGGGGGCGGGCGCCTCGCCTACCTGGAGCCGGAGTCCGACGAGGGCGAGTGCCAGGTGAAGATCCAGCAGCGCGTCGTCCGGGAGGAGGACAAGCGGATCGAGGTCGTCCGCGTGATCCTCAGCGAGGACAAGCTCACTGAGGGCATGCCACTGTGTGCTGGAGCGGTCGAACTGGCGAAAGCCGTCGTTCCGCGGCTGCCATGAGCCTGCCCGCCACCAGCAGCAGCGCGAGGCCGAGCACGCACATCGTCAGGCTGAACCCGTAGACCCAGCGGAACCCGAACTCCTGGGACACGCCGAGCAACGCGCCCGCGATCATGCCGCCGACGATCTGGGTGTTGCTGAACATCGTCGACGCGTGGCCGGGGCGACCGGGGTCGAGGCTCTGGAAGTAGGTGAGGCCCACGCCCATCACGAGTGAGATGACGGTGGCGTGCAACAGCTGCGCGGCCATCACCTGCCAGACGGCGTCGGTGAACAGCATCAGGCCGTGGTAGCCCAACGCGATCATCGCGCCGATGACCACGAGCTTGTGCTGCGACATCCGGTTGGCGAGGGACCCGAACCACAGGATCATCGGGATCTCCAGCGCCGCGCACAGGCCCATCGCGAGCCCGGCGTCTCCCGCCGTGCCGTGCAGCTCGGTCGTGACGAACAGCGGCAGGCCGCTCACCGCGAGCCCGACCGCGCCCTGCAGGAACACGAACGCCACGGCGACGACCGACATCCCGCCTCGCGACGGTCCGGCAGCCTCCTCCTCGACCTTCTCTTCCTCCGGTGCGGCAACCGGGATCGGGAGCGTGAAGGCGAGCACCGCGACACCGAGCTGCAGCAGCGCCGTCGCGGTGAAGAGGCCGACCCACCCGGTCTTGGCGACCATCAGCGCGGCCAGCGGCGGCCCGGCCACCCACGCGACGGACAGCAGCGTGCGCAGGACGCTGACCATCATCGACGGTCCCCGCGAGACCGCACGGCCGTAGGCGAAGATCTGCGGGAGCAGCGACGACGTGATCGCGACGAAGACCACGGACGTGCCGAGCAGGAACCAGTAGTCGCGCAGGACGGCGAACAGGCTGTAGCCGATCGCACCGGAGACACCACCCGCGACGAGCAGGTACCGGCGCTGGATCCGGCCGTCCGACAGCTTGCCCATGATCGTGCTGGCGACGACGGACGCGAGCGGGCTCGCGATCAGGAACACGCTGAGCTGGATCGGCGAGACCTTGACCTCGGTGGTCAGGAACAGCGAGCCGAAGGGCATCGCGAACGCCATCGACACGCCGCTGACGACGCTGATGGCGGAGAGTTGGAGGAACGTCCGGGACAGGAGCGGCGAGGAGGATTTCTCGCGAAGTGCCGTCACCGCTCCATCGTGCGTGCTGACTCGTGAATCAGAAAACCAATTATCCCATTATGCGGGCAATGTCTCACACGATGACCACAGCACCGTCTCGACGGTGATCCCCACCACCCCTGAGCAGGCCGGATCCGGTCATCTCGACCACCTGGCAGCCACCGAAGAACATGCTCGGCGCGCGGAAATACGTCACCGGGAGTTCGCTTTCCGGCCTAATTCCCGGTTCGACACAAAGATGATCTCCACCGAGGTGCAGGCGGGGTGCGTCGACGGCGTCCTGAGCGGGCATGCCGCGGTCGAGGACGTTCACGAGCACCTGCAGGATCGCGCCGCAGATCCGGCTCGACCCCGCGCTGCCGAGCACGAGCTCTGCTCCTCCGTGGTTGGTCACGACGGTCGGCGACATCATCGACGGCAGCCGGTCGCCGGGCGCGTGGCTGAAGAACCCGTCCGGCGAGAGGTCCTCCTCGCCCATCATGTTGTTCAGGTGCACACCCGCGATCGAGATGCCGGAGCCCGCGCCGTTCGTCGTGGTGACCGAGCAGGCCGTGCCGTCGGCGTCGAGCACGGAGATGTGCGTGGTGGAGCCGAGCCGGTTCAGGTGCGTCTTCGGGGCGGCCATCGCGCGGATGAGGTCTCGTTGCGACGGGTTGTCCGGCAACGCTTCCAGCATCTGCGTGAGCAACGCACCGCCCGCCGCGGGTGGTGGGTTCGTGTGGATGTCACGGCCGCGGTGGCGCACGTGCAGCGGTTCCCTGGTGGCGACCTCGTAGGCTGCGAGATCTTTTCGGCTCAGGTCGCCGCCGTTCGCGGTGATCTTGTCGGCGATCGCGGCCGCGATGTCGCCCGTGTAGAACGGTTCCGCGCCGTCCTCGCCGAGCCGTTCGAGGGCTTCGGCGACCTCCGGCTGGACCAGCAGCTCGCCTTCCTCGAACGCGGTGAGGCCCGCGCTGTGAGCGAGCGGCAGCAGCAACGAGGTGACGTAGGCCTGGTAGCGGTTGACGCGGTGGCCTTCGCGCGCGTGTTTCGCTGCCGTGGCCACGAGTTCGTCGAGCGGCGCCCGGCCGTACGTGACGGCTTTCGCGGCGCCGGCGGGCATTCCGTACGCGGCGACGGAGGACGGTCCCACGTGGAATTCCTGGGACGCGTCACCGAAGTGGACGATGATGGGGTCGAGCGGAGCCCGGTCGGCCTGGGGCTCGCGGCCGGGTGCCTCGGCCGAGAAGTCCAGCAGCACAGGGGGTTCGCCGGCCGGGGCGATCAGCATGTACCCGGCGGCGCCGAGCCCGGTCAGCAGCGGCTCGGTCACGCACGACGTGAGCATCGCCGCGACGGCCGCGTCGACCGCGTTTCCCCCGGCGCGCAGCATCGCCGCGCCCGCCTGTGCGGTGAGCGGGTGACCCGCAGCGATCGCGCCTCGCACCGTTGACCTCCACAAAAGAGAAGGCAGTCAACGGTAGACCTGTTGGCGATCAGCGGGCCACCCGACCCCGTGTGCCTACTTCTTGGTTGCGGTGTAGTTCCGGAAGTTGATGTAGGTGTCCAGGATGTCCGACGAGGCGCTCTCGACCGAGCGGTAGATGCCCCACTTCGGCCGGACGTAGTCGCCCTCGTCCGGGATCCGCACGCCGGAACGCTTGCCCTGCACCGCGATCGGCGCGCTCGCGCCCGTGCCGTTGCGCAGCACGAAGCCGACCGTGCCGCTGGAACCGGGCGTGATCGTCCACTCGACGGTGACCCACTTGTTGCGCAGCGGGGCGAGGTTGGTGGAGGCGATGTCCGGCGCACCTGACGTGGCGAACGCGCGCGCCCGGATCGTTTCGGTGCTACCGCTGCGGCTCAACGACAGGGTCGTCCACGGGCCGCCGTTGGTGCTGGGCGTCTTGGTCTGGAAGATGTGCGTGAACTTGCTCGTGCCGTGCAGTGATGACGGCATGTACATCTCGTACGAGATGACCCACGTCTCGCCGTTCTTCATCTTGATGGCACTGCCGTTGCTGACCATGCCCTTGGACTCGGTGCGCTGACGGTCACCGCCACCGGTCGTGTCGCGGTCGTTCTTCCAGATGTTGAACCGGTAGTGGTCGCCCTCGACGACGATGTACTTGCCCTTGCGCTCGGGGAACTTGTTGCCGCGGTCGACCTCGATGCCCTCGAACGCCTTCAGACCGTCGGTCGCGGGGTTCGGGCTCCACGCAGGAGCAAGTGCCTCCGCCGGGCCGACCGTGACGAGCATGAGGGCGGCCGCTGTCAGTGCCACTTTTCGGGTTGCCCTGCGGGTGATGCGCGATTCCATCGTTCGGTGCGTCCTTCCTGGCGGCGTACGACAGGGGGAGCACATCGGGCGGCGGAGCGATGTCCTTACCCAGACGAAGGTAGGAGGTCTCAGCCTGCGGTGTCAACGAAAGTGCCAGAAGTTGACTGCGCCTGACAAGATTCATCGGATTAGTCCGGCCGGAAACGCGATCTTTCCTCATAACTGGGTCCCGGTCCGATCCCGGCGCGGAACAGCGGTGGAACCGGGTGGAACGCCGTATCGAGTGGAACATCCTGATGCGAGAGGGGACACCCGAATGTTCAAGCGCGTCTTCACGGCGGCGCTCTTCACCGCCGCCATCGCGACCGCCACCGCCGCTCCTGCCTCCGCGATCCCGACGATCCCGGCCCCGACACCGGACCGCCTGGTCGTGATCAGCTACTACACCGACCACCAGCACCGCGACCTGGTGGGTCAGGTGTGGTTCGGCTGCGGCGCCCCGCGCGACAGCTGGGGAGTGCAGACCAACCAGGCCACCCTGCACACCGTGCTCTGCGGACCCGCACCGCGCACCTGACAGGTCAGCCCCTGAGCGCCAGGGCGAGCCGGACCGCGTCCGCGCGGGAGTGCAGGTCCGCCTTGGCGAACAGGTTGTTGATGTGCGTCTTCACGGTGGCCTCGCTGATGAACAGCCGCCGCGCGATCTCGCCGTTGCGCAGCCCTTCGCCGATCAGGTCGAGCACCTCGCGTTCTCGGGCGGTCAGGTCGACACCGGGCTGTTCGACGGGCCTGCGGCTGGCGAGGTCGAGCAACCGCAGCTGCACCGCGGGGTCGAGGATCGCGTTGCCGGCGTGGGCGGCCCGCACGGCCTGGATGATCGTGCCGCGGTCGGCGTCCTTGGTCAGGTAGCCGCGGGCGCCCGCGCGCAACGCCGCCAGGATCGACTCGTCGTCGTCGAAAGTGGTCAGCACGACGACCGGCAACTCGGGATTCGAGGCCCGCAACCGGCCGGTCGCCTCCGCGCCGCCCATGACCGGCATGTTGAGGTCCATCAGCACGACCTCCGGCTTCAGTTCCGCGACGGCCGCAAGGGCTTCCTGGCCGTTCGACGCGGTGCCGACGACGGTGACGTCCGGGTCGAGGTCGAGCATGACGGCGAGCCCGTCGCGGACCGCCGCCTGGTCGTCCACGATCAACAGCCTGATCATCGCGGCAGCTCCATCCGCACCGTCCACCCTGGACCTTCCCGGCCCGCGAACAGCTTTCCACCCAGCAAAGCAGCCCGTTCCCTCATGCCCACCAGGCCCATTCCGCCACCCGGCTGCCCGTCCCCCGCTGAGCCGCTGTCGCTCACGGTCAGCCTGACCACCAACGGCTCGTACTCCAGCAACAGTTCCACGCCCGCGCCAGGCGCGTGCTTGTGCGCGTTGGTCAAGGCTTCCTGTGCGGCGCGGATGACGGCCTGTGCGATCTCGACGCGCACCGAGCCCACCCCGTTGACGTGGAACGACGCGCCGTGGCTCTCGGCGAGCCGTGCGAGCGTCTCCGGCAGCGGCTTTGGGTCCTCCCGCAACGCGTGCACCGCGCGCCGGGTTTCCTTCAGCCCGGACACCGCCAGCGCGCGTGCGCGCCGCACGGCTTCGTTGGCCTCGTCGGACTTGCCCGCGGCGTGCAGGGCGTCGGCCATGTCGAGCTGCACGGCGATACCGGACAGCGAATGCCCGACCACGTCGTGGATCTCGCGGGCGATCCGGCCGCGTTCCTCCAGTGCCGCCGCGTATTCGGCGGCCGCGGCGCGTTCCCGCCGGATCAGGCCGAAGAACACCGGCAACCCGGCGGTGAGGCACAGCCACCACCGCGGCACGTCCGGCACGCCGAGCGCTTCCGCCAGCCACGCCGAGACCGTCGTGAGCAGCGAGCCCGTGACGGCCAGTGCGACGGAGATCCGCCTGGAGCCGAGCTGACGGCCGGCCGTGCTCGTCGCGAGGAACACGAACACCACCGCCGCGGTGTCCGGTGCCAGCGCGAACAACGGCGCGCTCGCCACCACGAACAACGTGACCAGCGCGACCTGTCCCGGTTGCGGCAGCCGGTCCAGCACGAACACGCACGCGACCGCCGCGGCGATCACCACGGCGGTCAGGGCCCAGGTCAGTTCCGGCAGGTGCGGCGGGCGCTCGGCCAGGTGCACGACGGTGATCGCGGCGAGCACCAGCGTCGCAAGCGGCCGGATCAGCTGGTCGGTGAACCTCATCGGGATGAATCATGCCCGTTCCCGTGCACCCTCTGCTGCCAGGAGTCGAGGAACGGTGACGTGCGGTGCGGTTCCCCGTTGCGGCCCTTCGACCACACGACCTGCCCACGCACCCGCACGGCCTTGGCCAGCACGACCAGCCCCTCGGCGAGCAGGCCCGCGCCGACCACGAGCATCAGGCCGTTGCTTCCGTTCGAGCTCGTCACGAACCCGAGGGCGAACCTCGCTCCGATGCTCGCTGCCCACACCGCGATCGTCATCGCCGTGTAGCGCAACATCACGATGCCGTCCTGCTCGTACGTGCGGATGGTCAGTCCGCGCAGCAGCCCGAACACCACGCTGAGCGCCGCGCTGACCGCGAGGGCCGCGGACAGCGAGGTCTGTGTCAGCCCGATCACGCCGAGCACGACCGGGAGCACCAGCAGCCGCTTCCCCTCTGCCGGCTCCCCCATCAGCCTGCGCGCCAGTACATAGCTGATCGCGGCGACGATCAGCACGATCTCAACAGTTCCGCTCATGGCCTCAACGCTAGGAATCCGGGCAGGTCAGCGCGTGGGCCCAGCGCCGTAGCCGGGGTGGAGATCCGTCTCCACCCGCTCGGCCGAGGTTGAGGGGCGGGGCGAAACGGGTAAATCCGGTTATGGAGTGGATCACTCGGCTGATGGAGGCGCTGGGCTCGCCCGGCGCCGGGCTCGCGGTCGCGCTGGAGAACGTGTTCCCGCCGGTGCCGAGCGAGGTGATCCTGCCGCTGGCCGGGTTCACCGCCGGCCAGGGCAAGATCTCGCTGTTCGCGGCGATCCTGTGGACCACCGCGGGTTCGGTCGTCGGCGCGCTGCTGTTGTACGGCCTGGGCCACTGGCTCGGGCTGGACCGGATGCGGCGGATCGCGGACAAGATGCCGTTCGTTTCGGTGTCCGATGTGGACAAAGCCGACGAGTGGTTCGACAAGCACGGCAACATGGCCGTGTTCGTCGGGCGGATGGTGCCGGTGGTGCGGAGCCTGATCTCCATCCCGGCCGGGGTGTCCGGGATGCCGATCGCCCGGTTCACCCTCTACACCGCGGCCGGCAGCCTGGTGTGGAACTCCGCGCTGATCCTCGCGGGCTACTTTCTCGGTGAGAACTACGAGCTGGTCGACCGCTACCTGGGCTGGGTCTCCACGGCGGTGCTGGCCGCGCTGGCCATCGCCATCGTCTGGTTCGTGGTCTCGCGTGTGAAGGCCCGTCGTTCGTAGATCACCGACGCCAGCGCGATCGCCAGTCCTGCCAACGAAAGCGCCACGCCGACCCAGGCCGTTGACGTGTAGCCCCAGCCCGCCGCGATCGCCAGCCCGCCGAGCCACGCACCCGCGCCGTTGGCGACGTTGAGCGACGAGTGGTTCGACGACGACGCGAGCGACGGCGCGTCCGGCGAGGCATCCATCAGCCGGATCTGCAGCGCGGCGGCCAGGATCTGCACCACGAACCCGAGCAGGAACAGGTTCGTGAACAGGAACGCGGGAATGGTCGCGGTCAGTCCGAAGAGGACCAGGATCAGGCAGACCGCGACCAGGCCGCCGAACACCGAGCCCAGCGCGGACCGGTCCACGAACCGGCCGCCGAACGTGGCGCCGAGCGTCATGCCGAGCCCGAACACCGCGAGCATCCACGGCACCGCCGACTGGGAGAGCCCGGCGACCTCGGTGGTCAACGGGGCGACGTAGGAGTAGACGGCGAACATGCCGCCGAAGCCGATCATGCCGGTGAAGATCGCGAACCACACCGTCGGCCGGCCGAACGCGCGGACCTCGCCCTTCATCGACGCGCCTTCGACCTTGGGCACCCTCGGCACCCACGCCGCGATCGCCGCCGCCGTGACCAACGCGATCACCGCCACCGCCAGGTACGCCGTACGCCACCCGATCTGCTGCCCCGCGGCCGTTGCCAGCGGTACGCCAACAAGGTTCGCCACAGTCAGTCCGACCATCACACGCGCAACAGCCGTGCCGCGCCGTTCGGGAGCCACGAGCGTCGCCGCCACCACCGCCGCGATGCCAAAGAACGCACCGTGCGGCAGCCCGGCGACAAACCGCGCCACGAGCAGCAACGTCTTGTCCTGCGCCGCAGCACTCAGGCCGTTGCCCAGCGCCACCGCGAGCATCAAACCGATGAGCATGCCCTTGCGCGACAACTTCGCCCCGAGCACCGCGATCAACGGCGCCCCCACCACAACCCCGGCGGCGTAGAGACTGATCGCGTGGCTCGCCTCGTAGTCGGGAATCCGGAACGTCTCCGCGATCTGCGGCAACAGCCCCATCGTCGCGAACTCGGTCGTACCGATGCCGAACCCGCCGAGCGCGAGCGCGGTCATGGCGCGAGTCGTGTTCAAAGCTCCCCCGAAGTTAGTTAGCTACCGGAACGATTTTACGGCCGTTCTGACGCGCTTCAGAAGCCTTACCGGCGGTGCCGCTGCTCACACGCTTCTCCGGCGCGACGGAGATCACCGGCACCGCAAGACCACCGCCGGCCAGCAGCGCGCCGCACCCCTGCCTACGCCGCACCCCACACCGCCCGCCATGCCCTCCACTCCTGGGCCCCACCGCCCCACGCCCCGCCGCACCAACCACCCCTCACCCCACCCCCATCACGCAAAGAAGGCCGGCCCCACAACGGGGACCGGCCTTCTCGGCTAGCGGTGGATCAGATGCGCGGAACCTCGACCAAGGTCCGCCCGTTGAGCGGCTGCGTAGCGCGAGCGTTGCCCGAGCTGAACAGCCCCTTGAAGCGCGCGATGGTCACGGCCGTCACGTGCTGCGGGCTGGTGAGGTACCACTCGACGCCCTCGGTGAACGGCGCCGTGGTGAGCGAGCCGGTGTAGTGCAGCGTCTGGTCGTTGTAGGCCGGAAGCAACCGGTTGAGGTTGATCGGCTCGATGTCGACCGGGTCGCCGCACTCCGGCGCGAGCTTCGCCAGGACGTCGTCCACCACCGAGTGCGGGCCGACGACCAGCGGGACGCCGACGACCAGCAGCTTGCCCTCCGCACTGCGGTGGACGAGATGCATCTCGAGCGGGGTGTTGCGGCCGCCGAACTTGTGCTCGGACGGCGTGTGGAAGTGGAACTGCACCAGGTCGTACCTGGTGCCGCCGACGGTGACGTGGCCGGCGCCTGGCTGGACCTCCGCCTCCTCGGTCTCCTCGTGGTCGCGGGTCGTGCAGCCGTTCGGCTTGTCCGCGTCCTTGCGGATGTACTTCAACTCCAGCGCGGAGGACCCGTACGTGACGTCGAGCTTGGGCGCGTGCGGGTCGAACCGGATCGCGTCGGCCGTGACGTTGACGGGGCTTTGCTTCGGTGTCCCCGACTCAGCCGTGCCGACCGCGAAGAAGGACGCGGAGAGCACCAGCGGAAGAAGAGCCGGAAGGGACCGTCTTAAGTTCATTGCCCCACTTTTCACCCGATCGAGTGAAAAGGGGAGACAAGTGTGGCCACGCTCTCACAGTTCCGAATTCGTTCCGGTCTCAATTGGCGGCCAACCCCTATAGGGTCTTTCCGTGGGGTGGAATCCGACTGAACTGATTCAGCGGCACAACGTGCCGGGCGCGCAGGTCGCGGTGCTGGTCAACGGCATGATCGAGGAGCACGCGGCGGGCGTGCTGAGCCTCCGGACGCGAATCGAGACGACGACCGACTCGGTGTTCCAGATCGGCTCGATCACGAAGATCTGGACGTCGACGTTGGCCCAGAAATTGGTGAACGAAGGCGTACTTGATCTCGATTGTCCGATTCGTCAGTATTTGCCAGAATTCAAAATGAGCGACGCCATCACGGCGCGGCACTTGCTCGCCCACACGAGCGGTATCGATGGCAACCACTTCACCGACACCGGCCTCGACGACGCCGCCATCGCGCGATTCGTCGCCACCCTGTCCCCCGCCGACCAGCTCTTCCCGCCCGGCACGATGTTCTCCTACAGCAACACCGGGTTCGCCGTGCTCGGCCGACTCATCGAAGTGCTGCACGACAAGCCGTTCCACGACGTCCTGCGCGAAGAGCTCGTCACGCCGCTAGGCCTGCAAACCGTCTCCACCAACGCCTACGAGGCGATCCTGCACCGCGCCGCCGTGGGCCACGAAGCCGTCAACGGCGCGCTCACCCCCGTCAAGACGTGGGCGCTCGCCTACTCCAACGCCCCCGGCGGCGCGCAACTCGCGATGAGCGCCCACGACCTGCTCGCGTTCATCCGCCTGCACCTCACCGACTTCGCCGAGCTGCGCGAACCCCAGGTGGACGTACCCCCGAACGTCGGCCCACCGCAGTGGGGACTCGGCTGGATGCTGTACGGCGACGGCGTCGTCGGCCACACCGGCACCACCATCGGCCAGAAGGCGTTCCTGCGGGTCGTCCCGGACAAGGGCGTCGCAGTCGCCGTCCTGACCAACGGCCTCGGCGGCGCCCCGCTGGCCCACGAGGTCATCACCGACACCCTGCGCGAGCTCGCCGGCGTCGAAACCCCGCCCCGCCACACCCCACCAGCCGACCCCGCCCCGGTCGAAGACTGGATGACCGGCACCTACCGCGGCACCACGGTCGACTACACCATCGCCAAGGAGAACGACCGGGCGTTCATCAGCTACACCTCGCGCGACGGCACCGAGCTCCACGACCGCGCCGAGATCGTCCGCTTCGACGACACCTCGATCATCACGCTGGAGCCGGACTTCGGCACCCACTACGTCCTCACGTTCGTCGGCCGCGACGACGAAGGCCGGGCGAAGTTCCTCCACAACACCAACGCCCTGCCCAGGACATGAACCTCCGCGAGCTCCTCGAGAAGCACGACGTGCCGGGCGCACAGGTCGCCGTGCTCGACAACGGCGAGATCCACGACGAGGCCGCCGGCGTGCTCAGCCGGCACACGCAGGTCGAGACCACGACCGATGCCATCTTCAAGATCGGCTCGATCACCAAGATCTGGACGGCCACCCTCGTCCAGCAACTGGCCGACGAAGGCGCGCTGGACCTCGACCGTCCACTCAGGACCTACCTGCCCGGCTTCCGGCTGAGCGACCCCGAAGCCACGGCCACCGTCACCGCCAGGCACCTGCTCACCCACACCAGCGGCATCGCCCCCAACCACTTCACCGACACGAGCAGCATCGAGGAGTTCGTCACCGCTCTCGCCGACGAAGAGCACCTCCTCCCGCCCGGCACCGTGCACTCCTACTCCAACAGCGGGTTCGTGGTGCTCGGCCGACTCATCGAAGTGCTGCGCGACAAGCCGTTCCACGACGTACTGCGCGACAACCTCGTCACGCCACTAGGCCTGAACGCGGTCGCCACCGACGTGTACGAAGCGATCCTGCACCGCGTCGCCGTAGGACATGTGCGGACGACACCCACGAAGAAGTGGGCGGTCTCGTACCAGACCGCGCCCAGCGGCTCTCACCTCGCGATGAGCGCCCACGACCTGCTCACCTTCGTCCGCCACCACCTCACCGACCCAGCCCTCGCTGCACTGCGCGAACCCCAGCTCGACGTCCCGGACTTCGGCGAAGGCGTCGTCGGCTGGGCACTCGCCTGGATGCGCTACCCCGGCGGCGTCCTCGGCCACACCGGCGTCTCCAAGGGACAGAAAGCTTTCCTGCGGGTGGTCCCGGCGACCGGACTGGCCGTGGCCGTGCTGACCAACAGCACCAACGGCGTCCCGCTCGCCTACGAGATCTTCAACGCGGCCGGCATCGAAACGCCACCCCTACCCGTGCCACCAAAGAACCCAGCCCCGATCGACGACTGGATGCGCGGCACCTACCGCAACCCGTTGTACGACATCACCCTCGACGGCACATCCCTGACCTACCGCGCGCGCACCGAGCTGTTCCCCGGCAAGCCAAGCGTCGAGGTCGTTCGCCTGGGCGAGCGCACGATCATCACCACGGGCAGCCACGAAGTCATGTCCCTGATCGGTTCCGACGAACACGGTCGCGCCAAGTACCTGCACAACGGCGCCGCGGCGTACAGGATTGCCTGATGGTCACCGTCGCCGACATCCGTGCCGTGGCGCTGTCGTTGCCGCGCACCACCGAACACCTGATCCGCGACCGGGTGAAGTTCCGCGTGGGCCAGATCGTCTACGCGGCCCTCTCCCGCGACGAAACCGTGCTCGGCTTCGGCTATCCGCGCGAGGAACGCGAGGCCCTGGTCGCGAGCGACCCGGTCAAGTTCGCGTTCCCGAGCCAGTCCGACATGCGGTTCCAGTGGGTGCACGCCTCGATGGCCGAGCTCGACGTCGAGGAGATGACCGAGCTCGTCGTCGGTGCTTGGACCATGTGCGTGCCCAAGAAGGTCATCCGCGCCCACCTCGGTGAGGACTACCTTTAGTCAACACTGAAGCTATAGAGCTGACCGTCACGCGTTCCTGGGTCCGTTGCAGCGCAACGACTCCAGGCGACAGCCAGGCAACCGGCTGATCCCACGGCCAGTCGCGGAACGCGAGGTGGACGCCCTCCGGCTCGCCGCCCGTCCGCAGCCACGAGTCGACGTCGACGAGGTCGCCGGGCAGGAACCCGATCGGGAACGGCGTCGTCGTCGCGGTGTGAACGTGGTCGCGGTCCAGGCTCAGCACCACCTCACCGGAGGCGGCCAAACGGACCCCTATTCAGCGCACAGGCACCCGACCCCGCGCTCGATCCACTCCTGCCCGGTCCACGCGGGGTACCGCTCGACCAGCACCGCCCGCACCTCGGCCACCACATCCGCGGAGTCCCGCCGCCGCCACGTCTCGTCGCGCAACTCGCACAGGTAGTCCCGCACGCCGGACAACACCTCCGAACCACCCGTGGCCCCGTGCCCAGGCACCACGATCCGGGGCTGCGCGGCGATCAACCGGTCCATCACACGAATCCACGCCACCCCGGAGACATCGGTGTCGTGGGGCGGGAACCACGGGAAGATCGCGAACTGGTCCGTCTCGGCGAGGTCGCCGGTGAACAGCACGCCCGCATCCGGCACCTCGATCACCTGGTCCCCCAACGTGTGCCCGCGCCCGGTGGGCCGCAGCACCACCGAACGACCGCCGAGGTCGAGCGTGTGCACCCCGTCGAACACGACGTCCGGCTCCGGCACCGAGGCCCCGGCCAACCGGTCGGCCACAACACCGCCGAACCCGCGGAACATCTCCAGGTAGCCGGCGCCCTTCCGCCTCAAGTCCGCAGCCTGAGCCCGATTCACGAGATACCGGTCGAACACCGAAGCCCCGAACGCGTGCTCGGGGTGGAAGTGCGTGGTGGTCAGGTAGATCCGCCGCCCGCGAGCCACCTCCGACGCAAACGAAAGCACTGCGGAAGCGTTGGCAACGCCGAGTCCGGTGTCCACAACGAGAACGGCATCAGTGCCACCGACAACACCGATGTTGGGCACGAGACCAACACCATCGTTCGGGATCACCACAACATCAGGAGCAACCGAGACTGCACCGGAAACGTCAACGACGGGGTCGGGAATGTTCATGCCCCAACTCCACCGCCTCCCGCCCGAGGCTGTCCAAGACCAAGAAAACACAGCCGATACCGCGCGAGTATCGTGCCTGATCATGGAGCTGCGGACACTGCGCTACTTCGTCGCCGTCGCCGAAGAACTCCACTTCGGGAGGGCGGCCCGACGGCTCCACATGAGCCAGCCACCACTGAGCCGGGCGATCAAGCACCTGGAAGCCGACCTCGGCACCACGCTGCTGCACCGCTCCCCCGCCGGCGTCGCGCTCACCGAGTCCGGTCGCACGCTGCTGCACGAGGCGAAAGCCCTGCTGGACCACGCCGACCGCATCAAAGCCAAGCTGGCCAGGACGATCACCATCGGCATCCTGGACGACCGCACCGCCGCCGCGCTCGCCGCCGGGTTCCGGCGGAAGCATCCCGACGTCGAGATCCGCATTCGCGAGGCCGACCTCACCGATCCCACCTGCGGCCTGCGCACCAACCAGGTCGACATCGCCCTCACGCGCGGTCCGTTCCACACAGAAGGCCTCAAAACCCTTGTCCTGCGCGAAGATCCGGTCGGCGCGGTGCTCAGGGCGGACGACCCGCTCGCAAGCAGACCCCACCTCACCACGAAGGACCTCGACGACCGCACCTGGTTCCAGTTCCCAGAAGGCACCGACGAGATCTGGCGGAACTACTGGAACGGCGGCAAACCCAGGCAGGGCCCCACGCTTCGCGCAGTGCAGGAGTGCATCCAGTCCGTGCTGTGGAACGGCACCGTCGGCCTGGCTCCACTGACAGACCTCGGCGCGGAGCTGAAGGTGGTGCCGCTCGCGGACATGCCGCCCAGCCCGGTCGTCCTCGCGTGGAAGAACGACGATCCGCTGATCAGGTCCTTTATCGAAACAGTCTGACTTTACATCTCGCCCTTACTTGTCAAACCGGTTTTACAACTCCTACGGTTTTGTAAAGCCCGCGACGGAGGAGCGACCGATGACAGGCACTGTCACGCCCGGCTCGACCGAGCAGTGGAAGGACCGCAAGCGCTACCTGTGGCTGATCGGTCTGGTGGTCCCGTCGCTCGCCTTCGTCGCACTGGGCCTGCACGCGCTGACCGGCTGGGACATCTGGCTGTGGACCGGCCCGGTCGTCGTGCTGCTGATCGTTCCGGCCATCGACCTGCTGGCCGGTCTCGACCGCTCCAACCCGCCGGACGAGCTGATCGAGGCGCTGGAGCAGGACCGCTACTACCGCTGGATCACGTTCCTGTTCCTGCCGATCCAGTACGCGGGCTTCGTCGTGGCCTTCTACGTGATCGCGACCGGCGATCTGTCCACAACCGACAAGATCGGGCTCGCGGTGTCCATCGGGTGCATCGGCGGCATCGGCATCAACACCGCGCACGAGTTGGGGCACAAGAAGGAGAGCCACGAGCGCTGGCTGTCCAAGATCGCGCTGGCGCAGAGCTTCTACGGCCACTTCTACATCGAGCACAACCGCGGTCACCACGTGCGCGTCGCGACGCCGGAGGACCCCGCCAGCGCGCGGGTCGGCGAGAGCTTCTACCGGTTCTGGCCGCGCACCGTCGCCGGGTCCGTGCGAAGCGCTTGGCGGCTGGAGAAGAAGCGGTACGCACGCCGCGACCGGCATCCGTGGCGCATCGGCAACGACGTGCTCAACGCGTGGCTGATGTCGGCGGTGCTGTGGGGCGCGATGATCTGGTGGCTCGGGGTGGGCATCCTGCCGTACCTGGTGCTGCAGGCCGTGGTCGGCTTCTCGTTGCTGGAAGTCGTGAACTACATGGAGCACTACGGCATGCTGCGGCAGAAAGTCGGGATCCCCGGCCGCGTGCGGTACGAGCGCGTGAACCCCAGCCACAGCTGGAACTCCAACAACATCGCCACCAACGTCCTGCTCTACCACCTGCAACGGCACAGCGACCACCACGCGAACCCGGTGCGGCGCTATCAAACGCTGCGGGACTTCGAGGAGTCGCCGGTGCTGCCCACCGGGTACGCGGGCATGATCCTGCTCGCGCTGGTGCCCCCGTTGTGGCGCCGCGTCATGGACCCGCGGGTGCTCGCCCACTTCAACGGCGACATGAGCCTCGCGAACATCCACCCGCCGAAACGGGAACGCGTCCTGGCCCGCTACCCGCAGGCGCCCGGCACCGCTCACCTCACGACCGACACCATCGCGACGCTCGACGGAGACGCCGCCGGTGGCCGCTGTCCCGGTTGCGGCTACGTTTACGACTCCGCGGTCGGTGCTCCCCGCGAGGGGTTCCCGGCGGGAACACCGTGGTCGGCCGTCCCCGACTCCTGGTGCTGTCCTGACTGCGGGGTCCGGGAAAAGGTCGACTTCGTCTCCATCGGGGCTTCATGACACCACTGCGCGACGCGATCCTGTCGGTCACCGCCAAGCTGATCACGGATCAGGGCTGGCAGGCGGTGACGATGTCGCGGCTGGCGGCCGAGCTGAACGTGAGCCGGCAGACCGTCTACAACGAGGTCGGCGCCAAACCCCAGCTGGCGGAGGCGGTCGTGCTCACCGAGCTCGGCCGCTTCCTCGCCGTTGTCACCACCGCCTTCGACGAGCACCCCGGCGACGTGCTGCCGGCGATCCACGCCGCCGTCCAGAGCGTGCTGGAGTTCGCGCAGGACAACGCCTTGCTGCACGCCGTTGTCTCCGCTACGCACGGGGCGAACACCGAACTGCTGCCGTTGCTCACCACGCACACCGACGGGCTGCTGGACGCGGCGAAGGCCGTGGTCATGCGCTGCTTGGCGACCTACGAGCTGCCACTGGAGAAGCACGAGCTCGACATCGCGGTCGACCTGATCGTCCGGCACGTGCTCAGCCACGTGATGCAGCCGTCGAACACCCCCGTCGACACGGCCGCCGCGGTGACTTGGGCAGCCGCCAAACTTCTGGGCGAACAGCGCTAGCCGAGCGCGGCGTCCAGCAGGTCGCCCAGCTGATCCAGCTGTGCGGCCGAGAGCGCGCCGAACGACGACTCGATGATCTCGTCGACCAGGTCCTGACCGGCGGCCCGCAACCGTGCGCCGTCTTCGGTGAGCCGGTGACGTACCGCCCGACCAGGCCCCGCGACCCGTTCGATGAGGCCGCGCTCGGCCATGCGCACCGCGAGCGAACCGAACGACTGGTCGGTCTGGAAGGTCAGCATCGCCAGGTCGTGCAGTGACGCGTCGGGCTGACGGTGCAGGTGGCGCAGGGTGTCCCACTGCACCAGCGACAGCCCGAGCGGGGCCAGCGCCTGGCTCAGCGCGCGGTGGTGGCGGTGTTGCAGGCGCTTCACGGCGAGCGCGACGTCAGCGGGACGGTGCTTCACACCGCAGATCTTAGCCATCTTGCTTAAATAAGGATCCTTATCTAAGGTTCCTTATATGACTACCACCCACTTGCTCCTCCACGGCGGAGGCGGCGTCCACACGATGACGAAGTTCGCTGATTTGCTGGCCGAACGCACCGGCTCCGAGGTGCTGTTACCCACCCATCCAGGCTTCGGCGGCACGCCGTGGCCCGCCGAACTGACCGGCGTCGCCGAGCTCGCCAGGCACTACGTGACGATGCTGGACGAGCTCGATCACACCGGCGTGACGGTGCTCGGCAACTCCTTCGGCGGCTGGCTGGCCGCCGAGATCGCCCTGCTGCACAGCCCCCGCGTCAGCGCGGCGGTGATCGTCAACGGGATCGGCGTCGAGGTCGACGGCCACCCCGCGACCGACATCAGCGGCTTCACCCTCGCCGAGATCCAGGCACACTCGTGGCACGACCCGGCCAAAGCACCCGCGCCGGCGAGCGACGGCCCGAGCCCGGACGTGCAGGCGCTCATCGGCTACACCGGCCCGTCGATGTCCGACCCCACGCTGCTCGACCGGCTCCGCGACGTGCAGATCCCTGTGCGCGTGCTGTGGGGCGAGAGCGACCGCATCGTCGACCCCGCGTACGGCAAGGCCTACGCCGCCGCGATCCCGGGGGCGACGTTCACGCTGCTCCCCCGCACCGGCCACCTGCCGCAGCTGGAGACGCCGGAGGAGCTGCTCGAGGCGTTGCGCTAGAAGTGGTCGCGGCTGGTCAGCTCGTGCTCCATGGCGTCGGCGCGCGCGACCAGCAGGGTGAGCGGGCGCTCGAACTCCTCGCGGATGCTCAGCTCCTCGAGCGGCGCCACGTGCTTGAGCAGCGCGATGCCGTCGACGATCCCGGCACCGCCGAGCTCCGGCGCGCCGGCCAGCTCGAGGAAGCGCAGCAGGTCGACCTCGTCGGCGCGGCCGACCGGCGAGGAGATCTCCACCCACGCCTTGCCGTCCAGGTCCGGCAGGTGGTGCACGGAGACCTGCTGGGTGCGTTCCCCGTCGGTGCCGAGCCGGAACCGCAGCCAGTCGTCGGTCTCCTCCAGCACCTCGTAGCGCACCCGGACAAAGTTGATCACTTCGATCCACGACGTCACGCCCACACCGTAGCGGTCGCGACCGCGCCGCCACCGGCATTCCACTGTGGACGCGCCCGTACGCCCGGCGGACGAACTCGGCGTGAAACTTCTTGCAACCCTTCCCGGTACGAGCGCCGGCTGGTACGAACGGGTGAAGAATCCCTGTTGCAAGGAGACACCGTGGTTTCCTCTGCTCTTCGTGTGGTGCTCATCGCCGCGCTGGCCGCGGCCGTGTGCACACCTGTGCAAGGTTTTGCAGCCCCTCCGGGCAACAAGGACGTCACCGTCACCCTGTTCCAGTGGCCGTTCGCCCGAGTGGCGGCGGAGTGCACCGGCGTGCTGGGCCCCAAGGGCTACGGCTACGTGGAGGTGTCCCCTGCGACCGAACACGTCCAGGGTCCCCAGTGGTGGACGTCCTACCAGCCGGTCAGCTACAAGATCGCCGGGCGGCTCGGTGACGAGACCGCCTTCCGAAACATGATCACGACCTGCCACAACGCGGGCGTCAAGGTGATCGCCGACGCCGTGATCAACCACATGAGCGCCGGCTCGGGCACCGGCACCGGCGGGTCCGGCTACTCGAAGTACAACTACCCCGGCGTGTACAGCGACTGGGACTTCCACTCCTGCCGCTCGCCGATCTCCAACTACGCCGACCGCGGCAACGTGCAGAACTGCGAGCTCGTCGGACTGTCCGATCTGGACACCGGCAGCGACTACGTGCGGGGCGCGATCGCCGGGTACCTGAACCGGCTCATCGCCATGGGCGTGGACGGGTTCCGCGTCGACGCCGCCAAGCACATGGCCGCCGCCGACCTCGCCGCGATCAAGGCCAAGCTGACCAACCCCGGCATCTTCTGGGTGCACGAGGTCATCTACGGCGCCGGCGAGGCGGTGCAGCCGGGCGAGTACACCGGTTCCGGCGACGTGGACGAGTTCCGCTACGCCTACGACCTCAAGCGGATCTTCCAGCACGAGAACCTGGCGTACCTGCGCACGTTCGGCCAGTCGTGGGGCTTCCTGCCGAGCGGGCAGGCCAGGCCGTTCGTGGACAACTGGGACACCGAGCGCAACGGTTCCACGTTGACCTACAAGGACAACTCCACCTACACGCTGGCCAACGTGTTCATGCTCGCCTGGCCCTACGGCTCGCCGCAGGTGTACTCCGGGTACGAGTTCAGCGACAAGGACGCGGGTCCGCCCGGCAACTCGGTGTGCTTCAGCGGCTGGAAGTGCCAGCACGTGTGGACCCAGATCGCGAACATGGTCGCCTTCCGCAACACCGTGGCCGGCACCGACGTGAGCAACTGGTGGGACAACGGTTACGACGCCGTCGCCTTCAGCCGCGGCAACAAGGGCTTCGTCGCGATCAACCGGGAGACGTTCGCGGTGACGAACACGTTCCAGACGTCACTGCCGGCCGGAACCTACTGCAACGTCCAGGAGAACGGCTGCGCCCGCGTCACCGTCGACTCCTCCGGCCGGTTCACCGCCACCCTGGGCGCGGGCACGGCGCTCGCCCTGCACGTCAACGCGCGGGGGTGAGGTAGCCCCAGCGAGTGCGGGCGGCGGCGTCCTCCAGTCCGGAGAAGCCCTCGTTCGACACGAAGTGGTCCTCTCCGAAGTCGATGTCGGTGTCGTCGGCGTTGCCGCCGACGCCATCGGCACCGACCGCGAACATCGCCCTGGGGTTGCCGCCCTGGTCCATCAACGTGTCGTGCTCGTTGAACTGGTGCTGGTGCCACGACCCGGACAGGTGCCCCAGTTCGTGCGCCGCGATGTTGCCCAGCGCCCGGCCGACGAACTTCGCCCGGTCGCTCTCCGGCCTGAGGTAGGTGTTGAGCGAGACCGACGAACCCGCTGGAGCGCTCAGCAGGTCGAGCTGCACCAGTGCGGTTTCCTCGTGCCCGAAGTTGCCGGGGTCGATGGTCTGCGCGATGGCCACGGTCTCGACCCCCGACTCGGCGATCGTGCCGCCGATCACCAGCCGGCTGACGTTGCGCTGTCCCCACGGATCCGCGTGGTCGCGGCTGTTGAGCAGCCGGACGCCGAACTTCCCGTGCAGCGCCAGGTTTTCCCGGATCGTGTCGACGGCTGCGGTGATGACCGCGTTCTCCTCGCCTTGCAGACCCCAGTTCTGCAGGAACCTCTTCAGCGGTGACAGCTGCTTCTCCCCCGGCGCGCCCCACACGCTCGTGTCCACCAACGCGCCGTTGAAGTCCACGAACACCGTCTGCAGTCCGGCTTTCTCGCTGCCGGGCCGGAACGCCTTGACCGTCAGCTCATAACGTCCGGCGCCGTCCTCGACCCCGACGTAGTACCGGCCGTCGCGGGGCGCCACGTGGTCCGCGACCGCGTTGCCGCCTCCGGGCAGCGGGCTTTCCTCCGGGTAGACGCCGGAGAAGTCCTGCTGCGACGCCATCACCTCACGGCCCCGGATGTCGTGCACGACGACCTTGCGCGCCGCACCCGTCACCGACGCGCCGATCACGTCGCCCGCCTTGAGGTCGATGGCGAAGAAGTCCTTGTCCCCCTTGCCTTCGCCGGCTGCGAGTGTCAACTCGTAGGAGCCGGACGTGTTCTGCGTGCCGGTGACGCGCACGAAGTAGTCCGCGCCTTTCGCCAGCTCGACCTCAAGCCGTGCGTCGGTGCTCACGCCGACCGTGTCGTTGGACGCGATCTCCTTGCCAGCGCTGTCGAACACCGTCAGCACGGTGTCGAGGTCGCTGCCGTCCGTGCGGGTGGTGAGCTTTGTACGTCCGGTGCCGCGCAACCGGTAGAAGTCCTGGTCGTGTTGTGCGATCTTGCCGGTCGTGCGGATCGCGCGGTGGGTCGTGCCGACGCCCGTGTCGCCAGCAGTTGCCTGCGTGTCGTTCGGTTCCGCGAACTCGTTGACGGTCGGCATCGTCGGGTCTGCGAGCAGTGAACCCGTGAACAAGGCGCTTCGCTTGAAGCCCGTGAGCTCGGCCGTCCACGGGCTGTCGTTGCGCCCACGGGCCGACGCCGGTTCTCGTTCCGCGTAGGTGTGGCCAGGTGCTTGGGAGGTGAGCACTCGCGCCCTGGTCTTGGCTTCCCGCGCTTTCGCCGCCTTGGCCAGGTCTGCTGTGCCTGGATCCTGCAGGAACGCCAGCAGCGGGTCCGGCTGGACCGGTGCCGGAGCCGCGACGGCGGTCTGCCCGCTCAGCACCAGCGCGGTGACGGCGACTACTCCCGAGAAACGCATGTCGTCCAGACCTACACCGTGCAGCGGACGCAAGACCAGGGTTCTGGCCCAATCAAGACAGGTGCACCGACACCGCGTAGTCGCCGTTGCGGAACTCCTGCCGGTCCCACGTCGCGAACCGCTCGACCAGCCGCAGCCCGGCCTGCGCGCAGTGCTCGTCGTACTCCTCGACCGTGTACCCGCGATCAAGGCTGAACCCGGCGATCAGCACTTTCCCGACGTGCCGTGCTACGCCGGCGACGAGCTCGTCCTGCGTGCCGGGCGCGGTGAACAGCGGCACGTTGCCCGCCATGACCACGACGTCGAACGTGCGCCCCAAATCGAGCTCGGCCAGGTCGGAGCGCACCCACGTGATGTCCGGCGCGTGCTCCCGCGCGTAGGCGAGCATCGACTCGTCCAGGTCCGCACCGACCACCTCGATGCCGTGCCTGGCCAGCTCGATCGCCACGCGCCCGGTGCCACACCCGGCGTCCAGCACGGTCTTCGGCGCGAACGCACGCACGAACGTCGCCTCGCCGTGCACGTCCATCCCCGACTCGGCGAGCGAGTCGAACCTTCGCTGGTACTCAGCTCCGTTCCACACGTTGCCCAGCATAGATCCGATGATCGGCGGATACCGTCCGTGCGAGAGCGCTGCCAAGGTCGAATGCATGACGCGCTTTCTGCTGGCAGTGGCGTTGTTGGTGGCGGCAGCCGCACCTGCGCAGGCCGCGCCGGCCAGATGGGTCGGCACGTGGGCGACCGCGCCGTCCGCGGCCGTCGCCGGCACCGAGAACGGCTACCCGAACTACTCGATGCGCAACATCGTCCACGTCAGCGCGGGCGGCCGCGAAATCCGTGTCCGCCTTTCCAACGCCTACGGCCGCACACCGGTCCAGTTCGGCGCCGTGACGGTGGCCCGCGCGGCCGGCCCGGACACGCCCACCGCGTTGCCCGGCACGATGCGCACCCTGACGTTCGGCGGTTCGGCTTCGATCACCGCCCCGCCCGGCGCCGACGTGGTGAGCGACGGCGTGGCGCTGAACGTCCCGGCCGACTCCGACCTCCTGGTCAGCGTCTTCACGCCCTCGCCAGGCGGTCCGGTCACCCACCACTCGCTGTCCATGCAGAACTCGTACTTCACCCGCGACGGCAACCACACGTCCGACGAGTCCGCCGCGGCCTTCCGCGAACGCACCACGGCCTGGCACTACGTCTCCGGCGTGGACGTCCGCTCGTCGACGTTGCAAGGCAGCGTCGTGGCCCTCGGCGACTCGATCACCGACGGCGCGAACTCGACGTGGGGCGCGAACCTCCGCTGGCCCGACCAGCTCGCCGACCGCGTCAACACCCGCATGGGCGTGCTGAACGCGGGCATCAGCGGCAACAGGCTCTTGCTGGACAGCGAATGGGCCGGCATCAACGCCGTGGCCCGCCTGAACCGCGACGTCCTGACCCAGCCCGGCGTGCGCTCGGTCATCGTCTTCGAGGGCATCAACGACATCCAGCAAACCCCGCACCAGACCGACCCGGCCAAAATCATCGCGGCGCTCAAGCAGATCGCGTCCCGCTCGCACGACCGCGGGTTGCGGGTGATCGGCGCGACCATCACGCCGTTCAAGGGCTGGCGCAGCTACACCGAGGAGCTGGAGTCGGTGCGCCAGGCCGTCAACGCGTTCATCCGAACCAGCTCCGACTTCGACGCCGTGGTGGACTTCGACGCGGTGATCCGGGATCCGGCCGACCCGCAGCGGATTCGGCCCGACTACGACCAGGGCGACCACCTGCACCCCGGCGACAAGGGGTTCGAGGCGATGGCGAAAGCGGTCCGGCTCGCCACGCTGTGACGCTAGGCTCGCCCCGTGATCACTCCTGGGGGTAGTGACCTGTGGGCGGACTTCGAAGCGGTGCGGGGCCTGCCGCACGGCGAGAAACGGACCGGACAGCTCGAGGAGATCGTGTGGCGCGCCGACGTGCACGACGTCCCGCGCCTCACGTTCCTGGGCCGGCAAGCGCTGGCTGAAGCACATCGGGCCGACGGGCGCTGGGACCTGATCTGGCCGTTGCTCACCACGTGCCTGGACGAGCACCGACACCGGCCGGAGCGGTTCGTCGAAGACGAGGCGAACCTGCTCGGCTGGTACGCCTGGCTGGTCTCCTGCATGGTCGACTTCCCGGACCGCTCGCTCGACGAGATCCACAGCGCGCTCGCCGACCTGGAACGGCGGACCGGGCGCACGGTGCACATGGTGCGACGAGAGATCGCGGTGCACGTCGGTGACTGGGCACAGGCCGAGGAAGAGCTGCGCCGCCAGGAGCGGGACGAGTGGTGGGACGTCTACCGCATCGAGATCCTGTTGGGTCGTGGCGACGACGAGGAGGCCGTGCGGGTCGCGGCGCCGTTGCTCGATGATCCAGACGTCTTCGACGAACGGCTGGTGCGGATGCGGAGCATGATGCTGCTTCCGTTGGCACGTCAGCAGAAGTGGGACGAGGCCGTCGTCACCTACCGGCGGCTCGTGCGCGGGCTCGCCGAGGTGGAGGGCTGGCTCGAGGACTTCGGCAGGATGGCCGGGTTCTGCGCCCTCACCGGCAACCTCAGCGAAGGCACACAGTGGTGGGTCGCGGAGTTCGAGGCGCGCAGACGTCCGTTCGCCACGATGGAGTACGCCGCGTCGGCCGCGGTTCTCGCGCGTCGGCTGGGGTGGGACGTCGAGCCGCAGCTACGTGCGCTGGCAACGGATCTGGCCGCGCGGTTCGACGCCCGCAACGGCACCAGCACGTGCGGCGACCGGATCAGGGCCACGCTGAACACCGAACCGCTCAGCGACTTCCTGCCGATCTACCCGTGGAACCTGCCGTCGATCCCAACGCCACCACCAGGACTCGGCGACGAGGAGTTGCTGGATCGCGTCGAGCTGCACGACCTGCGCTGCGAACCCCACGAAGCGCACGCCTGCCTCGCCCAGGTCCAGGACGACCTGCCACAACCGCTGCAGGCGCGCAGAGACGAGATGAGGGCCAGGTTCTTCCAGACCGACGAGACACCGGACGTCATCCGGCGCGCGATCCGCACGTATCTGCAGCACGGAGACCGCAGACGGGCCGAGCTGAGCCGGTGCTGGCTGGGGTTGTGGGTCGCGCACGACGACGCCGACGAGGGCGTCGAGACCGTGGAGCAAGCCGTGCGGGCACTGCACACGATCGGCGAAGGTCAGGCGTGGGGCGAGTACTGGCTTGCGTACACGTTGAACAGCCTGGGACGACGCCTCGAGGCGGTGCACGCCGTCGCGCGGGGCAAACGCCACGCGGATGATCCGTTGGTGCTGGGTTCCTTGCAGATGCTGGAAGCAACGCTCACGGGCGCGGCGCCGTACGAGGCCTACGAGACGTTCACCCGCGGCGGCATCCCGGAGAAGGCACGGGAAGCCCTGTACCAGCTGCCGGAAGCCGCCGAGCTCGACCTGAACGACGTCGTCGGCCACGCACAGCTGCGCGGCACCGTCACCGGCGAGCACTGGTACCGGCTGATGGAGGTCAACTTCGCCGCGGAACGGTACGAGGACGCCATCGACGCCGGACTGCGCGCGGCGCCCTGGCTTGAGGAGGCCTGGCACCTGATCGCCGAGTGCTACCGGCGATCAGGTGCCCAGAACTAACCCTTCATCCAGCGATACTGCAGGTGGACCTCCCACGGCTTGGCCACCCGGTCGAGGAACATCAGGCTGTCCATCCGGCAGTTGCAGGCGTTGCCCTCGCGGTTGTTCTGCGGGTAGCTGCCGCCGATCTTGATCCCGCGCGGGTCGGTGGCCGAGGCCAGGTCGGGTTCCGGCTCGCCTTCGAGCTTCCACGGATCCCCGGCGACGACGTACTTGCCGTCCAGGGCCTTCCCGTTGCGGTACAACACCATCGCACCGGAGTCGAAGTCGAACGTGGCCGCGAGGAACACCCATTCGTTCTGCGGCAACAACTTCTGCCAGGGCTCGGCAGCCGCGAACGTTTGCGAGTCACCACCGTCGACCCGCCGCGCCAAGGCGACGAGCTTCAGCTCGCCGTCGACCTGGATGAGCTCCAGCAGCGCTCGAACCGCATGGCCGTTGGAGTCACCGGAAAGCACGCCCGCGAGACCGATCGCGCCGTAGAAGTCGTTCGGGTTGGCCGAGTTCGAGTTCGGGGCCGGGTTCTGGCCCGTCATCTTCACCCAGCCCATGATCGACGCCTGGCGCGTGCCGTTGAACGCCCGTAGCGAAGGCACACCGGTTTCGCGGTACAGACCTGCCTTCCAATCGTCGTTGCCGACGACCGCGGGGTTGATCTGCTGGAGCTGCAACGAGTTGCGGCTGCGCCAGAACGCGCCGTCCCGCACCCGCATGTCGGCGCCGCCGTTGACCAGCGACAGAGCTGTGCCTGACCGGCCGCGGTCCTGTTCCAACGCCTTGTTGCCGCGCACCGGGTGTTCGAAGTCGTAGTACGACACCAGGTTGCGGGACAGGGTGGGCAGGACCGTGCCGAACGTGGCCTGCGCCGGCGCGGCCAGACCGACGCAGAACACCCCGGCCAGGCCGAGCACGAACAGTCGTCTCATCACCGCACTCCCTTGCCGCGCACGTGCAGGTCGCGCAGTCTGCCGATGTTGTCGAACGAACCGAACCCGACGCGGCCGGACGAGAACGTCTTGTCCACGGCGGTCATCAACGGGTACGGCGAACCGTCCACGTACACCGCGATCTCACCGGTATCAACACACTGCTTCACTCGCACGCGATGCCACGCGGTATCGCTGACAGCAGGAGCAGCGCCGACGGAACGCGCGGCATCCCACTGGTGATCCAGACGCAGCCGATCGGCGTTGTTCACGACGAAGATCCCGTTGTGCGGGTAGATCTTGTTGTCCGACGACAGATGTGCGTAGTAGAACTCGGTGTCGGACCGGTAGCCGAACACGATGATCACGTCCCGGTTGGACTCGGCCACCGGAGTGTCGAGCCGCACCTGGGCGTCGACGGTCACGTTGCCGAACGCCGGACCCTTCTTCAGCACGGCGTACTCGAACGGACGGCGCGGCCCGGGCCTGGCAACACCGGGTTGTGCCAGCACGACCTCACGGCCGGGGAACTGCCAGAGCGTCGGCGTCACCGGCTCCCACCACCGCGCCGACGAGGCACCGGCGACGAAATCGTGGCCAGACCGGCAGGAGGCGAAGGTGCGCGCACCCGTCACCTTCCAGATCTTGCCGTTCGCCTTGGCCAGCACGTAGAGCTCGCCATCTGCGTCCTGCCCGAACCGCAGATCGACTCGATTGGGGTCGTTGACCAGTGCCTTGAGCGTGGTCAGCTGACCACCCGCGTAGACCATCATCTCGCGCGTCGAAGCCATCGGCTTCCCGGCGCGCATCTCGCGTTCCTCGGCGTAGTAGATGAGACCCTTGACGCCCTCGCCGTAGATGTACTTGCCGCGCAACGACGGGATCTTCGAGCCGCGGTAGACAAAGCCGCCCATCAACGCGTTGCCGCTGTCCGCGCACGGCCGCGAGCCTGCGATCCGGTTGTGGTCGAACGCGGTCACGGGATAGGTGTAGCCGTACTTCGCGTCGTCCGCGGGCAGCGGGAACACGCCGCACGACGGGTCACCCTTGCGGTACGCCCACAGGCCCTCGCGCTCGCTCCAACCGAGGTTGGCTCCCTTGCGCACCTCGTACACGGAGTCGACGGCCTTCTCGCCGATGTGGCCGAGGAACATCCTGCCGCGGTCCCAGCTGAACCGGTACGGGTCGCGCATGCCGTACGCGTAGATCTCGCCGAGCTTGCCGTCCTGCCCGACGAACGGGTTCGACCGCGGGACTCCCCAGCGGCCGTTGGCTCCGTTGGTGCCGAAGGGGTCGACGCGCAGGATCTTGCCCTGCGGCAACGAGAGGTCCTGCGGCAGCGTCGTCGTGAGGCCGATGCCGCCGTCCCCGGACGCGATGTAGAGCAGGCCGTAGTCCTCGTCCCACCAGTGCGCTTCCGGGTTGAACCCGATCTCCTGGAAGCCGTGGATGAACGACGCGTAGCCGACGCGCATGACCTCGCGGTGCGTGCCGTAGAAGACGTCGGCGCGCGGATCGCTCGCCGTCCACTCGGTGATCACGCCGTGCACCACCGAGTTGGCGGACGGCAGGTCCGGCACCTTGTCCGTCAGCGCCGACCCGGTCTCGGTGTGCACGGTGTAGAACTTGCCGTTGCGCGCGAACTTCGGGTGGAACGCGGTGAACCCGAAACCGCTGCCGAGGCCGCGGTGGTTGTGGAAGTCGGGCCCCACCACGGCACCGAGGTCCAGGTACGCGTGCTGAACCCCGTTCTCCAGCAGGTAGAGCTTGCCGTTCATGTCCGGCACGAACAGCCGGCCGGAGCCGTCCGGCACCTCGCCGAGGTAGTTGATCCGGTTGTGGCGGCGCAGGCGGGCGTCGGTCGGCGGCGGTACCGGTTTCGACTCCGGCAGCTGCGCCACCTCGGTCAGTTCCAGGCCGATGCCGGAGGCGCCGGGCGTGGGCAACGGGTCGGCGACCGGCGCATCCGGTTGAGCCGACGCAATGGGCGAGAACAACGCTGAGAGCACGAATGTTGTGACAGCCAAACAAGACAACCGTCTGTACATCCCCACCACCCTGTGGGCCAGGCCGTGGCAGCAGCACGGCAGCGGAAAGCGCTTTCCATCGCGGCGGCCACCGGAATCTACCCAGCTAATAAGGTGGTTACAACCCTCAGCTCCGCGGTTTGGTCACCCACTCGTACTGCGCCCGCACCTCCTCCGCGGTCAGCGCACGATCCAGGAACATCAACCCGTCCATCCGGCAGTTGCAGGCGTTGGTCTCCCGGCTGTTCTGCGGGTTGCTGCCTCCGATCTTGATCCCGCGCGGGTTCGTCGCCGACGAGAAGTCCGGCTCAGGAGGTCCCACCACCTTCCACGGATCACCCTTCACCGCGTACGAGCCCTCCACGGGCTTCCCGTCCACGTAGAGCCCGATCGCGTTGTTGTCGAAGTCGAACGTGCCGGCCAGGAACACCCACTTCCCCGGCGGCACCAGCGTCTTCCACTCGGCCTTGGACACCCAGAACTGCTTGTCGCTGCCGTCCACCCGGCGGGCGAGCGCGATCAGCTTCATCGAACCGCCGTGGTTCTCCGTCTCCAGCAACGCCCGCGCGGCGTGCCCGTCCGAGTTGCCGGTCAGCACACCGGCGAACCCGATGGCGCCGTAGAAGTCGCCGGTGCCGGACGAGTTCGAGTTGCGCGCGGGCGCCTCCCCGGTGATCTTCACCCAGGTCATGATCGACAAAGCGCGCACCTTGTTGAACGCCTTCATCGACGCGACACCGGAAGAGCTGTAGACGCCCGCCTTCCAGTCGTCGTTGCCCGCCTTGTTCGGCTGCACCTGCTTGAGCTGCATCGACGTCTTGGAGCCCGGGAACGCGCCGTCCGCGACCCGCATCGCCGCACCGCCGTTGATCAACGAGATCGGCGTGCGCGAGTCGGTCCGGCCGATGTCGTCCTCCTTCTTCGCGTCACCGGTCAGCGGGTGCTCGAAGTCGTAGTGGTGCACGACCGCGGAGGCGATGCCGGGGAACACCTCGGAAGGCGGCTGGGCCTGCGCCGGTGCGGCACAGGCGAGCACCAGAACGAGTCCCGGCAGAGCTTTCCTCATCACACGCCCTTCCCGCTGATCCGGAGGTCGGCCACGCGGCCGATGTTGTCGAACGAGCCGAACCCGACACGGCCGGACGAGAGCGTCCGGTCCACAGCGGTCATCAACGGCTGCGACTGCCCGTCGACGAACACCGCGATCGAGCCCGTGTCCGCGCAGTGCGTGATGCGGACCTTGTGCCACTTCATGTCCGTCACGGCGGGCGGTGCGCCGACCGAGCCGTTCCACTGGTCGTCGATGCGCAGCCGGTCGGCGTTGTCGACGAGGAAGATCCCGTTGTGCGGGTAGATCTTGTTGTCCGACGAGAGATGCGCGTAGTAGAAGCGCGTGTCCGACTGGTACCCGAACACGATCACGACGTCGCGGTCCTTCTGCGAGACCGGGGTGTCGAGCCGCACCTGGGCGTCGACGGTGACGTTGCCGAACGCCGGACCCTTGGTGACGACGGCGTACTCGTTGGGGCGCCGCGGACCTGGCCTCGTAGCACCAGCTTTCGACAGCACGACCTCGTTGCCGGGGAAGCGCCAGCGCGATGTGGTGACGGGCTTCCAGTCCCGTGCGGAGGTGACACCGCTGACGACGTCGCTGCCCGGATCACAGGCTTCCAGCGTCTGGATCGTGCCCGTGACCTTCCAGACCTTGCCGTTCGCCTTGGCCAGCACGTAGAGATCTCCGGCGGCGTCCGTGCCGAACCGCAGATCGACGCGGCTCTTGCCGGCCAGCGTGCGCATCGTCGTGCGCTTGCCCGCCGAGTCGTACACCGCGAGCTCGAACGTCTTCGCGATCGGCGCGCCGGCCCGCATGTCCTTCTCGTCGGCGTAGTACAGCAGGCCCTTCACGCCCTCGCCGTAGACGTACTTGCCCTGCAACGCCGGAATCGCCGTGCCGCGGTAGACGAACCCGCCGATCAGCGCGTTGCCGCTGTCCCCGCAGCCGCCATTGGGCCGGTTGTGGTCGAAGCCCGCGACGGGATAGGTGTAGCCGAACTTCGCGTCGTCGGCGGGCAACGGGTAGAGCTGGCACTTGGGATCGTTGCGGCGGTAGGTGAGGTGGCCTTCCCGTTGCCCCCAGCCGAGGTTCGCACCCGGCTTGACCTCGTACACCGACTCGACGACCTTCTCGCCGATGTGGCCGAGGAACATCCTGCCGTTGTGCCAGCTGAAGCGGTACGGGTCGCGCATGCCGATCGCGTACAGCTCGGCCAGCGCACCGGGCTTGCCCAGGTAGGGGTTCGACGGCGGGATGCCGTACTTCTTGTTGCCGCTGTTGGATCCCGCTGGATCGATGCGCAGGATCTTGCCCTGCGGCACCTTCACGTCCTGCGGCACGTCCGAGCGGTAGCCGATGCCGCCGTCGCCCACGGCCAGGTACAGCAGGCCGTCCGGGCCGAAGCCGATCTCCTGGAACCCGTGCAGGTACATGGCAAACCCGATGCGCAGCAGTTCCCGCCTGCTGCCCGCGAACGTGGCCGCGCGAGGATTCGTGGCGGTCCACTCGGTGATCACGCCGTGCACCACCGCGTTCGACGGTGACGGAAGATCCGGCTTGCGGTTCTTCAACGCGTCTTTCGCTTCGGTGTGTGCGGTGTAGAACTTGCCGTTCGTCGCGAACTGCGGGTGGAACGCCACGAACCCGAACCCGCTGCCGAGCCCCTGGTGGTTGTGGAAGGTCGCGCCGATCGTGGCGCGGACGTCGAGGTACGTGCGCTGCCCGCTGCCGTCGCGGTTCAGCGCGTACATCTTGCCGTTCATGTCCGGCACGAAGAACCGGCCGGAGCCGTCCGGGATCTCGCCGAGGTAGTTGACCCTGTTGTACTGCTTCAACCGGCTGTCACCGGCCGCGGGCGTGGTCGACGACTGCGGCAGCCGTGCGATCTCCTGCAGCTTGACGCCGATGCCGGACGGTGCGGGCGTCGGGAGCGGGTCGGAGACGGGACCGGGTTGCGCAGCGGCCTGCGGTACCAACGTGGCCGCGGCAAGGGCCAGCGCGGCAAGGACCGAGAGCGATCGAACGGACATCGCACCACCTCGTGGATCGCTGGAAAGCGCTTACCACGCGGCGGCTTGCCAGACTTTACCCACGGCCGACCCAGGTCACAAGGGGACCGGTCAAGCGCTGTCACGCGATGAAACCGTTCGACCCCGATCAATCGTGCCCTGTCACGGCTCCGAGCAGGTCCCGGATGTGCGCGGTCGCCGCGGCGAACTCCGGACGGGCCATCGTCGCGGAGTAGTCCCGCTCGCTCGGCAGGTCGACCTCGATGACTTCCTTGACAACCGCCGGCCGTTGCGTCAGCACGATCACCCGGTTCGCCAGGTACACCGACTCCGCGATCGAGTGCGTCACGAGCAGCACCGTCGTGCCGGTCTCCCGCCACACCCGGTGCAGCTCGACGTTCATCTGCTCGCGCGTCAACGCGTCCAGCGCGCCGAACGGTTCGTCCATCAACAGCACGCGCGGCTGGTGCAGCAGCGCGCGGCACAACGCCACGCGCTGCTGCATGCCACCGGACAACTCGTGCGGCAGGGCGTTCTCGAACCCCGAAAGCCCGGTCATCTCGATGAGCTCGTCGGCGCGCTTCCCGGCCTCGGCCGAGTTCATGCCGCGCATCTCGGCCTGCAGCAGGATGTTCTTCCTGGCCGAACGCCACTCGAGCAACGCCGCCCGCTGGAACACGAACCCGATGTCGTGCCGGGGCCCGCGCACCTCCTCGCCCAGCAGCGTCACCGAGCCCGACGACGGTTTCAGCAGCCCGGACACCAACTTGAGCAGTGTCGACTTGCCGCAGCCGGACGGCCCGACGATCGACACGAACTCGCCAGGCGCGACGTCGAGCGAGACCTGCTGAATCGCGGTGACCTCCGTGCGCTTCGAGTGGAAGCGCACGGAGACGTCGTTGATCGCGACGGCGGAAGTGGTTCCCAAAGTAATGCTCATCCCTTCGGAGCCACGCTTTCTTCCCAGTAGGCCGACGGCTCGGAAGCCTGCTTGATGATGCCGGTCTTCTGGAACGTGTCGATGGTCTTCTTCCAGTCGTCCGCGGTGTTGACGCCCGGTTGCTTGCCCTTCGTGGCATCGGTGTGCAGCAACGTGAGCGTGGTCTTGAACTGCTCCAGCACCACCGTCGGCGACGGCAGCTGCTCGGCCGCGCCCTTCATCGACTCGGCCGCGGCGTCCGGCGCCTTCTCGGCCGCCGTCCACGCCTCCTGCGTGGCCGCGACCATCTTCTTCACCAGCTCGGGATCCTTCTGCAGCACGGTCTTGCCGGTGAGCAGCCCGTTGCTGAAGTAGTTCAACCCGAACTCGGAGAACCGCAGGTACCCGACGTCCTTGCCGGACTTCTCCTTGATCGTCGGCCCCTGGTCGGACGCGAAGCCCAGCAACACGTCCGTGCGCCCGGAGATGACGGCGGCCATCTTGCCCGCCGGGTCGATGTTCTGGATCGAGACGTCGGACTCCTGCATGCCGTTCTGCTTGAGGAACGCGGGGAACGTCTTGGTCAGCGCGTCACCCGCCGTCGTGGCGACCGACTTGCCCTTGAGGTCCTCCGGCTTCTTGATGTTCTTGTCGGCGAAGAACTGCACGGACGCCGGCGTCGTCTGCAGGAACACGCCCACGCTCTTCACCGGCACGCCCTGCTCAACGGCGGTGGCGAGCGCGGACGTGTCGGCCCAGCCGAAGTCGGTCTGGCCGGCGCCCGTCGCCTGGACGGTCTTGCCGGACCCCTGGCCCGCCTGGATCTTCAGCTTGATGCCGTGCTTCTCGAAGATGCCCTGCTTGACCCCGTAGTAGAAGGGCGCGTGCTCGCCGTACGGGTACCAGTTGAGCGTGAGGGTGACGTCCTTGACCTCACCGCTCTGTCCTGTTGTCGTGCCGCCACCACCACCGCAGGCGGCAACCACCAGCATCGCGGGAAGCAGGCCTGCGAGCACTCTCTTCATGATCCGCCCTTCGCTAGGAGTGTTGTGACGGCGGCGCCACGCCTGCTGGAGTGCCACGGCAGCATCAGCTGTTCGGCGAGGTCGAGCAGGAGGAAGAGGAGGATGCCGACGACCGAGATGACGATCAGGCCGGCGAACAGCATCGGGGTGTCCATGTTCCCGTTGGCCTGCAGGATCACGTATCCGAGGCCTTCGTTGGAGCCGACGAACTCACCGACCACGGCACCGGTGACGGCCAGCGTGACCGCGACCTTGAGACCGGCGAACAGGTGCGGCAGCGCGGCCGGAAACCGGATCTTCACGAACGTCTTGACCGGCCCGCCGCCCATCGTGGCCGCGAGCTCCAGCATCTCGGCGTCGACCGACTTGAGACCGGTGACGGTGGAGATGACGACCGGGAAGAACGCCATCAGCACGGCCACGATGACCTTGGGCTCGAAGCCGAAGCCGAGCCACACGACGAACAGCGGTGCGATGGCGATCTTGGGGATGACCTGCGCGAACAGCAGGATCGGGTACGCCGTGCTCTCGATCGTCCGCGAGTAGACCATCGCGACGGCCATGAGGACGCCGAGGATGCCCGCGATGACGAAGCCGAGCAGCGTCTCGTAGGTGGTCACCCACGTGTGGCCCCAGAGGTAGGACCACTTGTCCACGAGCAGGTCGAAGGTCTTGCCCGGCGACGGCACGAGGTAGGCCTCGACCAGGCCGGTGACGGTGATGAGATGCCAGATCGCGAGGCAGGCGAGGAGCAGCGCGGCCGGACGCCACGATCGCTCGGCCACGCCACGCCAGCGGTCCCCCGAAACCGGTTTCACGTAGCTCCCTTGGTCGGAAAGCGCTTTCCCGTACGCTATGTCCGGCTCAGGGAGCGGTCAAGGTGGAGGATCGATCAAGCTGGACCAGACCACTGACGAAGCGCCGTTTTGTTGTCCATTCAAGAACTCACGGCACCGGCGCGTAGGAGTTGCCCGCGTGGTCGCGACCGCGGGCGAGGTAGATCCCACGATCGTCCGACTTGAGATACCGAACAGTTGTCGGCATGTACCGCATGGTGTACCCGCACCGCCGCATCGTGCTGCGGTTCGGCGGACTCCCGTGCACCAACATGGCCGAGTGGACGCTGCATGCCCCGCGCTCCAGTTCCACGTCGACCGCAGAAGACTCGTCCACCACCGTCTCCTGGTTGAAGAACGAGTCGGAGCTCCCGACGTGCGAAACAGGCGCCAGGTGACTGCCCGGAATCACCCGCAGACAGCCGTTCTCCACCGTGGACGGGTCGATGGCCAGCCAAACCGTGATCGCATCACCCGCGGGCGAGATGCTGTCGCGCCAGAAGTGCGCGTCCTGGTGCCACGGCACGGGCTTGCCGTCGCCGGCCGGCTTGCAGATGAAGTGCGACGAGAACAGCGCGATGTCCGGGCCGATCAGCGACTCGACGAGGTCCAGCACGTCCGGGTCGAGCAGCCACCCGAACAGCGCCGGGTCGGTCAGGTGCGGCACGTCCATGTGCTCGGGCCGCTCGCCGGGAGGCAACGCGGCGAGCTTCGCCTCGAAGTGCGCCGCCAGCGCCTCGAACTTCGCAGGGGCCAGCAAACGGCCGAAAGTCTCGTAGCCGTCGGTCTGGAACATCGGGGTCACCTCACGAGTAGGCCGGTCTCCTTGTCATAGCGCAGAACGCGGGCGGCTGGCGCACCGACGGTCACCACGGCGCCGATCGAGGGCTCGGAGTCCTCTGGCACGATGTAGCCGATCTGGTCCTCGCCGCAGTCCAGCGTCACCAGGGACGTCACGCCGAGGTTCTCCACAATGGACACAGACCCGGTGAACAGGCCCTCAGCAGCAGGCGCCAGGTACTCCGGCCGAACACCAAGAACGACGTCATCGCGCGGCACCAGGTTCATGGGCGTGGAGCCGATGAAGTTCGCGACGAACGTGTCCGCGGGCCGTTGGAACACCTCGCGCGGCGTGCCGAGCTGGCGGATCCGGCCGGCGTCCATGACCGCGATCCGGTCGGCCAACGCCAGCGCCTCGGCCTGGTCGTGCGTCACGAACACGGTCGTCAACTCCAGCTCGCGCTGCAGCTTCTTCAAGAACGTCCGCGCTTCCAACCGGAGTCGAGCGTCCAGATTGGACAGCGGCTCGTCGAGCAGCAGCACCTCGGCCGACGCCGCGACCGCACGGGCCAGCGCCGCTCGTTGCTGCTGGCCGCCGGAAAGCTGGCCCGGCCGCCGGTCCAGCAACGCCCCCAGGCTCAAGCCTTCCGCCGTGCGCACCGCCGTCTCCTGCTGCACGGACTTCGCGACGCCCCGCACGCGCAACGGATAGGCGATGTTCTCGGCCACGGTCATGTGCGGGAACAACGCGTAGTCCTGGAACACCATCGCGACCCGGCGCTCGCCGGGCTGCAGCCGCGTGACGTCGCGCGAGCCTATCGAAACCACGCCTTCCGAAGCCCCTTCCAGGCCCGCGATGGTCCGCAGCAACGTGGTTTTGCCACAGCCCGACGGGCCGAGCAGGGCGAACAGCTCGCCGTCGGCAACTTCCAGGTCAAGCGAGTCCACCGCCCGCACCCCGTTGGGGTAGACGGTGGACAACGCGGCGATCGTGATGCCCGCCATCAGCTCTTGATGCCTCCGTGGAATCGGAACCCGTACCGCTTGCTCACGAACAGGTACAGCACGACCACCGGGATCGAGTACAGCAGCGAGAACACCGGGATCACCGTCAGGTTGGCGCTGCCGCCCTCGTCGTACAGGGTGCGCAGCAGCACCGCCGCCGGTTGCTGGCCGACGTCGCGCAGCAGCAGGAACGGCAGCAGGAAGTTGCCCCAGGCGTTGACGAACGCCCACACGAAGATCGTTGCGACCCCAGGCCGCGCGACCGGCAGCACGACGTGGCTCAGCACCTGGCGCGGCGAGGCGCCGAACACGCACGCCGACTCCTCGTACGAGCGCGGCACGGCGTCCACGAAATCCTTCAGGATGAAGATGGCCGCGGGCAGCATGCCGCCCGCGATCACCAGCGCCGTGCCGAACTGCGAGTTGATCAGCCCCAGCTGCAGCATCATCACGAAGATCGGCACCATCGCGGCCGTCCCGGTCACCACCGACGACAACAGCAACAGCAGGTACAACAACAGATCCCGTCCGGGAATCCGCACCCGTGACAAGGCATAGGCCGCCAACGCCGCCAGCACCGTCGTGACCACCGTGGCGATCGCGCACAGGATCAACGAGTTCACCAGCGAGGACAACGTGAACGGATGATCGAACGTCGCCGAGACGTTCGCGAAAGTCCAGTCCGGCCACCGCAACCCGAGACCGGGCTTCGTGTCGAACGGCGCCGAGGCCAGCCACAGCATCGGCACCGCGAAGAACGCCAGCACCACCGTGATCAGCACGTAGAAGCCGATCCGGCGCACGATCCACAGAGGACTCATGCCCGCCTCCGCAGCAACCGCAGGTAAATCAGGGCGATCACGAGGTTGCCGACCAGCAGCAGCAACGACATCGCCGACGCGTACCCGAGCTGCCCGCCCTCCAGCGCCTGCCGGTAGATCAGCACCGGCAGCACCTCGGACTGGTGGTTCGGCCCGCCGGACGTGAGCAGGAACGGCGTGAAGTCGTTGGCCGTCCACAGGCTGATCAGCAGCGTGTTGGTCAGCACGTGCCCACGGATGTGCGGGAACACCACGTCCCGCACGGTCTGCCAGCCCGACGCGCCCACCAGCCGCGCCGTTTCGAGCTGCGACGGCGGCACCGCGGCCAGCGCGGAGGTGTAGAGCAGCATCGAGAACGCCGTGCCGCGCCAGATGTTGAAGATGATCAGGCTGGTCATCGGGTACTGCACCAGCCACGACGTCTCCGGCGAGCCGAGCAGCAGCCCCAGCGTGCCCGTGTCGCGGCTCAGCACCGCGAACCACAGGAACGCCACGACCGTGCTGGGCAGGATCCACGAGAGCAGGACCAGGCCCTCGATCGTCCGCCGCAGCCACGGGCTCACCGACCGCAGCAGCCACGCCAGCGCGAAGCCGAGCACGTTCTGCCCGATGACCGCCGAGAACAGCACGAACAACGCGGTCAGCCACACCGAGTTGGTGAACAGCGGGTCGCGGACGGCCTCCAGCACGTTGTCCAGCCCGACCACCTGCGGGTTCGCCGCCGCCGGCCCGGTGAGCTGGTAGTTCGTGATGCCGATGTACAGCGTCCACAGCGCGGGGAAGACCAGGAAGATCCCGATCAGCACCAGCGCCGGGGCGACGAACGCAACCGCCCGCCGGACACCCAGGCCTGAGCTATCCAACGTTCTCCTCGCCGACCGCCTTCACCAACGCCGTCCGGTAGGACTTCGCCACCTCGTCCGGGCTCTTGCCGGACACGACGTCCGCGGTGGCCTGCTGCAAAGCCGCCGACACCTTGGGGTAGTCGGCGAGACCCGGCCGGTACCGGGTGATCGGCAGGACCTTCTCCGCGATGAACGTCAGCATCGGGTCGCCCTTGAGCACCTCGTCGTTGACGTCCTGGCGCTGAGTGAGCTGCGCCGTGCCCGCCAGCGACTCCTTGACGGCCTCGGCGGAGTTGAGGAACTGCATGAACTCCCACGCCTGCCTGGGGTACTCGGTGTTCGGGTTGATCACCCGCACGCCACCGCCGGACATGCTCACGAAGTCCTGCCCTGCGACGCCCGCCTTCGCCTGACGTGCCGGCACCAGCGCCCACCCCACGGCCGCGTCGCGATCCGCCATCTTGGCCACGCCGTTCTTGGGCTCCACGACCGAACGCCAGAAGTAGTCGCTCTCCAGCAGGACGCCGATCTTGTTCTCGCTGAACAGCTGGAACGACCGCTGCCTGCCGTTGGCCTCCTGCTGCAGCACGGGATCGCCGAGCCCACCGCCGTAGACCTTCTGGTACAGCCCGAGAACGTCCTTCAGCTGGGCCGAGTCCCCTTGCCACTTCCCGTTGTCGTAGATGGGCTTGCCGGTGCCCACCAGCGCGAGCAGCACGCCCTGCATCGTCGTCGCCTCGCCCATCGCGGTGCCGGCGTTGAGCTGGATCGGCGTGACACCCGGCAGCGACTTCAACCGAGCGCCCGCGTCGAGCACGTCCTGCCACGACCTGGGCTGCCAGTCCGCGGGCAACCCGGCCTGCGCGAACAGCTTCTTGTTGAAGAACAGCACGCGTCCGTCCGTGCCCATCGGCACCCCGTACCGCTTGCCGTCGAACTCGCCGAGTCCCTGCACGGCCTTGGGGATCTGGTTCCAGCCGTCCCAGTTCGTGCCCTGTCCGACCACGTCGTCAAGTGGCTTGATCTGCCCGGCCTGCGCGAACTCGCCGAGCCAGATGCCGTCGATCTCGATGATGTCACCACCACCGCCGGTCTTCAGGTCCAGCGCGACCTTGGTCTTGTAGTCCTCGTCGCCGGTGCCGTTCTGCTCGAACTTGATCGTCGCGGTGACGCCCTTCGCCTTCTGCTGCTCGGTGAACCTCGGGATCACCCAGTTCTGCAGCCAGTTGGCGCCGCGGGCGTTCTTCCCGCCCTGCGCCGCGTTGGCGACGATCGTCAGCGTGATCTCCTTGGCGTCGGCGTTGCGCGCCTGATCGCCCTCCCGCGTCTGCCCCAGACATCCCGCCAGCAGCCCGCACACCGCCAGCAGCCCGAACACCTTTGTTCGCCGCATCCGTGATCTCCCCACCCAGAGGACCAGCTGGTACGTCAACCTCCAACCTGGCACCGGATCACTCCCGCCACAAGCTCTCAGCCCCCTCTCAGCGCGCGCCTGGGAGGCTCACGCGCGAAGGGGGAGATCAACTGTGCAGCTACTGCTGGCAGCCGCCCTGGCCGCCACCACGCTGGTGTCGCCGCAGCTCAGCGGGCCTTTCCCGGTCGGCACGTTCGACGCCCACCTCACCGATTCCACGCGAGCCGACCCGTTCCAACCGGCGAAGAACCGGGAACTGATGGTCACCGTCAGCTATCCGGCCCAGCACCGCGGACCACGAGCACCGTGGCTGAGCGAGGGCTTCGCGACGGCCATCGACCCGATCATCTCGAGCCCGGCCTACCTCGGCATTCCGGCCGGGACGGTCGACTGGTCGGACACGCGGCGACAGGCACGGGTGGACGCTCCACCGATCCGGAACAAGTGGCCGGTCGTGCTGTTCTCACCCGGCCTGCAGACGCCACGCGAGTTCTACGCCGGCGCCGCCGACGATCTGGCCAGCCGCGGCTACGTCGTGGTGACGGTGAGCCACACCTACGAGTCGGCGGCGGTGGAGTTCCCCGGCCGGCGGCTCGAGTGGGGCATGCTGCAGGACGGCAAGCCAGAGACGATGAAGAAGGCCATCGACGCACGGGTGGCCGACATGCGGTTCGTGCTGACACAACTCCCGCGTCTGCACAAGTGGATCGACAACTCGCGTGTGGGCATCGCCGGGCATTCCTACGGCGGCTACACGGCCGGCGAGACCATGGCGCACGACCGCAGGTTCGACGCGGGCATCAACATCGACGGCGCGATGGAACACACCGGAGACGGCGGCACCTACGCGCCCGGCCGAGTCGTGACGCAAGGCCTGGACCGGCCGTTCCTGCTGTTCGGCGGCGACACCGGCGAACGCGAACTCTCGCACGTCGACACCAGCCTGACCAGGACGTGGGCCGACTTCTGGCCCAACCAGCGCGGGTGGAAGCGCGATGTGCACCTGGACAACGGTGCACACCTCGGGTTCAGCGACATGCAGTGGTCGGTGCCGCAGATCGCGCAGATCGCACCGGAACGCCGCAAGAGTCTCATTGGGACGATCGACCCGCGGGACGCGCTCAAGGCCCAGCACGACTACGTGGCCGCGTTCTTCGACCTCCACCTCAAGCACCGCAGCACGAAGCTGTTCGACCGGCCACGTCATGAGGGCATCCGCCTGGTGGAGTGACGGTATGGTCCAAGCCAGTCCAGGGCAGAAAGTCGCGGTTCTCCGGGACGCACTGGCGTTGTGGCGTGGCCCGTGCTCGCGGACCTGGTGGCCGGACGGGGGCTGGTTGCGTCATCGCCGCTTCGCGACGATTGCGTTGGGGCTTGATGCGATGAAGGAGCGGGGCCTCGCTCCTGGTGGGTCCCGAGCGGACACTCGGGTTGCTCACATCAACCCTCAAGGGAGGCCCCTGTGTCTGAGTATGACGGGAAACAGTTCGTCGGGATTGATTTGCACCGGTCTCGTTCGGTGATCGTGCGGATGACCGCGTTGGGTGAGCGGCTGGACGCGGTGCGGATCGTGAACGATCCGATGCGGCTGCTGGCGGAGATCGCCAAGGCTGGTGATCAGCCGGAGGTGGTGCTGGAGGCCACGTATGGCTGGTACTGGGCCGCGGATGTGCTGGCCGGGGCCGGTGCCCGTGTGCATCTGGCGCACCCTTTGGGGATCAAGGGATTCACGACCCGGCGGGTGAAGAACGACTACCGGGACGCCGCGGATCTGGCGGACCTGCTGCGGATGGGCCGGCTGCCCGAGGCGTGGATCGCCCCGGTGGCAGTGCGGGAGTTACGGGAACTGGTGCGGCACCGGTGCCGGCTGGTCGACCGGCGGTCCGGGTTGAAAGCGAGCGTGCACGCGGTACTGGCCAAGCAGGGCCTGCGCCTGCCGGTCACCGACCTGTTCGGGGGTGCGGGGACGCGCCCTGCTCGCGGAGGCCCCGCTGGACCCGGTGTTCCGGGCCAGGGTGAACTCGTTGTGTCGGCTGGTCGACGAGTTCGGCTTCGAGATCGACACCGTCACTGGCCTGGTCCTGCGCCGGGCCGCCGCGGACCCCGGCTGGACGGTGATCCAGCAGATCCCCGGTATCGGACCGATCCTCGCGGCGGTGATCCTCGCCGAGATCGGTGACATCCGGCGTTTCCGCGGCCCGCGGCAGCTGTGCAGCTGGGCCGGGCTGACCCCTAAGCATCACGAGTCCGACCGCACCGTGCGTCGTGGTCACATCACCAAGCAGGGCTCGAGGCTGCTGCGCTGGGCGGTGGTCGAGGCTGCCCAGAAAGTCCCCGCCGACGCCGGATGGCCGGCTGCCACCCGTGACGGCATCCGCCAGCGCCGCGGTCGTGGCATCGCCACCGTCGCGGTCGCCCGCCGCCTGCTCACCCTGATCTACTTCGGCCTGCGCGACGGGCACATCCGTGCCCTGGCCCCGCAGGCCACCACCGGTTCACCGGACACCGCGGCATGAACCGCGGACCTGGTCGTGACCGGGCGCGGATCGTCCGAAGTCTGACCCCTGACCCCGGTGACCTCACTGGGACAGCGTGGTCGTGGTCTTGATTGACCCCGCCCGGTCACGGTCGCACCCCACCACGCGGACACGCGAATAGATGACCGGCAACCAGCCCCCGCTGGTCTGTCACCGGGAACAAGACCCGGCACGGTGAACGCGACCAACACTCGAACTTTCAGCACCAACAACAAGAAACGAGGGGTTCCCGGAATCCGGAACAGCGTGACGCACCACTGATCGCGGCATCAAGGCCCATGCCTCCCGCGGAGGTGGCCTCCGGCCAGCCCTGACCCCGCGACCAGCCGGCACATCTATGCCAGGACCACCGCAAACCCCCCGAAAACACGGTCACACAAGCACTTGACCGGCCCCGCTCCTTCATAGATGACTTCGGGGCCCTTGCGAGGCGCTGGTCGGGCGGAAAAGGTCGGATGCTTCGCACCCGCCCGATCCGAAAAAGGTAGCACCTCGCACCCAAAGTCAAGCCCCAATCGCAAGCGTGCGTGGTTGGGTTGGTTGGGTTGGTTGGCTTGCGTCATTACCGGTTTGCCGCGTTGGGATTGGTGTTCGGCTCGGTTCACTCGATTGTGTTCACCTTGTGCCGTTATTGTTTTGTGATCTTGCGCTATAGTGGAACACGTGAGCGAAACCCGACTTCTGTCCACCGACGAGCTGCTTAGCAGTGTCGTCGCGGAGGTGATGGAAATCCGGGTTCGCGAATCTGCTGTGATGCAGAAAATCGCCGAGTTGGATCGGCGTGGGGCCGCATCGGAGCTGGGTTACAAGAATTTGGTTCAGGTGCTGCGGCATGCGGTGCGCTGGGATGCGAACACGGCCAAGAAATGGGTCGCGCACGCGGGTCTGTTGAGTCGGGAGATCACGCCGACCGGCAGCGAACTCGACGCCGAGCTGCCCGTCACCGCCGAGGCGGTGGCCGAGGGCGCGCTGTCGCTGGAGCATGTCGCGGTGGTCGCCCAGGTCATGCAGGACCTGCCCGCCGAGGTCGAAGGCCTGGTCGTGGACTACGCCCGCGACTACGAGCCGATGGCGGTGCGCAAGTTCGGCAAGGACCTGGCCTACGGCCTCTATCAGAACGACCCCGAGCCCCGTGATGCCGAGCCCTCGCGGCAGGGCAATGAGCATGTGATGCGGTGGGAAGACGGGCGGCTGGTGATCCGGGCGAAGCTGGACGCGGTGACCGGCGCGAAGTACGAGGCGCTGCTCGATCCGCTGGCCAAGCCCCGCCCCGACACGGCCGAAGAGGGCCCCGACCTGCGCTCGCGTGCCGAACGCGAAGGCGACGCGCTGGCCGAGCTGGTCGACCTGATGCTGCGCGCCGATCAGTTGCCTGAGCACGGCGGCGAACCGGTCACGCTGACCCTGACGATGCGCTACGACGACCTCGCCAACCAGGTCGGGCAGGCCACCCTGGACAAC
>NZ_QFWW01000021.1:0-122004 GCF_003265345.1 Lentzea terrae
TGGGCACTGCTGCGCGATGGCCGGGAGTTCCATCGCTCACCACAGCTCACGGCCCAAGTCGCTTGACACGATCATTGAAACTCCCGTGGGTAGACGACGGCGATGCTGCCGTCGATGTGGAGTACGTCGACTGTGCTTCCGGCGGGGATGACGAGGGACTCGTCGTACGGGCGAGCCGTCCAGTCCTCGCTGCGGATGCGCACCAGACCGTCGTGCCCGTTCACCTCACGCAGCACGTAGCCGGACGCGCCGATCAACGCGTCGACGCCGAACCGTTCGAGCCGCGGCTGCAGCATCATTCGCCGCGCCCACGGCCTGACCAGCAGAACACCCGCGGCCGACACAACGCTGAACACCACGAGCTGGCCGGGAACCGGCAGGCCGACCGCCGCCGCACCAGCCGTGACGAACCCCGCGACCGCGAGCATGCCGAGTGCCGCTGTCAGCGAGAAGATCTCGGCGATGGCCAGCACGAGCGCGATGATCAGCCAGATGAGCCAGGGATCCATGGTGCGACCCTCCTCCGGTGGAGGTACGCCTCAACGTGTGACGTCTCTACACCATCGTCGATCCGATCTCGTCCGGCGGGAAGGCACCCGCCCGGCCAGTTGGGCGGGCGTTGTCTGCCGGAGTCCGGCAATCACGGCGCTGATTTCCGCTGAGGCCAGGCGAGCAGGCGTGCACCGAGCACCGCCACCTGAAGCGTGAACGCCTGGGCGGGATCGTCGGCGCGGTAGCCGGTCAGTTCCCGGACACGATCGAGGCGGTAGGTGACCGTGCGAACGCCGACACCGAGGGCCTTGGCGGTGGCGGTGGTGACGCGCCCGGAAGCGAAGTAGACGCCCAAGGTCTCCACCAGGCGTTCAGCTCCTCCACGGGCCCCGCGCAACGGCTCGAGAACCGCGGTGACGAGTTCGCCGAGCGCCGCGCTGTCCCGCAGAAGCACTTGATAGACCAGGAGATCCGCGGCTTTGACGAACCGTTCGCCCAGATCGAGCCGGTCGGCCAGGTCCAGAGCGTTGCGCGCTTGCTCGAAGGAACGGGCCGCACCACCGGGACCCGACTGCGGCTGACCGACGCCGACCCTCCACCTGGCGTTCCGCCCGACGACCTCGCCGACCTGCCGGGCGAACTCCTCAGGTGCACCACCGAGATCGTGCGGGACCACGCACACCAGGAGGCCCTCGCGGGCGGCGACGAGCACGTGGCGGGAGCTGAACCGCAGACTCATCGCGGCCTGGACGTTCGTCGTCGCCGTCCCCGACGTCACGAACGGCTCGGGCGCCCAGGCCGCCGCGACCACGTTCTGGCCGGCGAGCCGCAGTCCGTACCGTTCAGCGCGTTCCGCGAGCTGGCCGACATCGCGTCCGGCCAAAAGGTCGTCGATGAACTCGCGGCGCAGCGACTCCTCGGTGCGCATCGTCCAGCGCTGGGTCTCCTCGTTCCCCTTGGTCAGCTCGCTGACTGCGTCCTCCGCGGCGCGGAACACGGCTTCACCGACCTTCTTGACGGCCTCGGCGTTGTCCGCTGATTCAACGCCGGGCAAGGTCGTCCACGACCGCCAAGTCCGGGTCAGATGCTGCTCGATCAGCTGGCTCAGCGGCACACCGTGCTCGGCTGCCTCGGCACCCGCGTTGCGCAGCTGGTGCCGTTCATTGGTGGCGAGGGTTCTCTCCGTGACGCTGATCTCTCTCAGTGCCTGGAGGAACACCTGCAGATCCGCGGGCACTGCGGCCTGTGCTCGTCGCTTCGAGCGCCTGGTCTTGCCACCTCCGCTGCGTTGCACTGGTGACCACCATCCTTTGTGGAGGCTCGATTTCAGGCGGCGAGTTTCTCGGACGCGGAACCGGCGTATCGCTGCACCATGAGGTCTTGGACTTCGTTGCGCGCCACTCGTCGCGCTCGACTGAAGCACTCCATGAGTTCCGCCGAGATGCGCTGGGGATTCTTACCGCGGATTCCGTCGGTCAGCTCGATGCCGGTGGCGACACCATCCGCGTCCACCGTCACCGAGACGGACTCGTCGGCGGTGGATGCGGTGCCGCGTGCGGTCGCGAGCAGGTGCAGCATCTCGTGGTAGAGCTCGCGTTCCCGTTCGATCGCGGTCTCGACCCGCTGCTCCCACGACGTCTTTCGCAGGCGCAGCAACTCGCACAACACGGCCGCATCCTGCGTGGGGACGGTCCAGCGACCCGAAGAGGTGTGCAGCACCAGAGCAAGAGCATCATCGCTGCTGCTGCTCTTCGTGGTGACCGACACGTCACGAAGGTTGCGGAAGGACACTCCCGCGTCGAGCCAGCTGCCGGACACGCGGATCGTCCAGTCGACCCGATCGGTCCCGATCGCGATGCGGGACAGACGACCGCGGAACACGAGCCGCAGCGGGGTGGCACCCAGCTCGGGCACCGGTGAGGCGAGCAGCGCACGATGTGCCCTCCGCGAGAGCGACCACGCCGAGCCCGCGCTCAGCACGCCGACGGCGAGCAACGCCTTCACCACCACGGCGGTCCCGGTCGCGGACCGCACCGCGATGCCGAAGCCGGGAACCACACCGAGCACCAGCTGGCTGCCGGTCATCAGCACCGTCGCGGGAAACCAGGACGCGGGATCGGTCAGTCCGTCGCGGCGCAACCACACCACGAGCGCGATGACGGACAGGAAGGCCGCGAGAACCGGAATCGCCGACCACCACGGCATCGCGGAGACATCAAGGCGGGGGAGCAGCGCGAAGGTCAAGCAGACCAACCCGATCAACGCGGGCAACCCCGCCATCGAGAGCAGGACGAGCGTTCTCGCCCGGTGCCAGCGGGCTGCCAGCGCGATGGCCACCTGCGGACTGTCGATCATCGGAATCATGCGCGGAACGAACACCACGACACACCTCACCCCAAGAGACCCAGCGGCATGAACGCCTTGCAAGACAAGAGAAAGAAGAGCAACTCGGTATCCGAGTGCCCACCAGGCAGGACGAACGCGCGGATCAGCGTTCGGGCGGGTGTCCCGTCTTGCCGGACCGGGGAGAGGAGAACGCGAAGGACGATCGCAGCCGGGGCATGGCACCTCAAGTCGCGTAGCCGCCGCCACCGTGTTGTGACGAGCGGGCCGACCAGGCTTCCCGGCGCTCCACCCATCAAGATGCCGTAAAAACACGTCGGAGGCAAACCCCAGGTGACGTGGATGCTCAGGTTGAGCTGGCAACCGACGCGCAAAGACGGCGTAAAGATTGCGTCGGAGCTGGGTCTGTCCAGGTATTGATGAGACGTGGCGCGCTGAGGAGCCGCGCGTCATCGCTCGGTCTCGCCGGGTGCGTCCTGGACCCCTGCGTGGTGGAGCTTGGTGACGTCGCTGTCGAAACCAGCGTTCCTGAGGCGACGGTTGGTGCCGAGCCTGCGGCATCCCGCGCGAGTCGTGGTGCTGGCGTTCGCCGTGGCGACACTGATCGGTACGGCGCTGCTGATGCTGCCGATGGCGACGGAGTCCGGTGCCGGCACCGATCCGGTCGCGGCGCTGTTCACCGCGGTGTCGGCGATCTGCGTGACGGGACTCGTCGTGGTGGACACCCCGACGCACTGGTCGACCTTCGGCGAGGTGGTGGTGCTCGCCCTGATCCAGGTCGGCGGCTTCGGCATCATGACGCTCGCCTCGCTGCTGACCTTGCTGGTCTCGCGCCGCCTCGGCCTGCGGATGCAGCTCACGGCCCAGGCGGAGACCAAGACCCTCGGGCTCGGTGACGTCCGCACCGTGATCGGTGGCGTGATCGTGGTGAGCTTGGTCGTCGAGGCGGTGACGGCGGTCTTTCTGGGGCTGCGGTTCCTGATCGGGTACGGAGAATCCCCGGCGCGGGCCGCCTACCTGGGGATCTTCCACGCGGTGTCGGCGTTCAACAACGCCGGGTTCGCGCTGTACACCGACAGCATGGTCGGGTTCGCAGCGGATCCGTGGATCTGCCTGCCCATCCTGTTCGCCGTCATCGTCGGAGGACTCGGCTTTCCGGTCATCTTCGAGCTCGTGCGCAGGCGCAACCGGAAGAGGTGGTCTCTGCACACGCGGATCACGGTTCCGGTCTACTTCGGATTGCTGGCGCTCGGCACGCTCGCGGTCCTGGTGCTCGAGTGGGGCAACACCCTCGGCAAGCTCGACGTGCACCACAAACTGCTGGCAGGCGTCTTCCACGGCGTCATGCCCCGCACCGCGGGCTTCAACAGCCTCAACGTCGGTGCCATGCAACCGTCCACACTGCTCATCAACGACGTGCTGATGTTCATCGGCGGCGGCAGCGCCGGCACGGCGGGCGGTATCAAGGTGACCACTTTCGCCCTGCTCGGCTTCGTCATCCTCGCCGAGATCCGCGGCGAGCCGACAGTGCACGTGATGAACCGGCGGCTCACCGACCAGGTGCAGCGCCAAGCGCTGACCGTGGCCCTGCTCGGCGTCGGAGCCGTGATGGCCGGCACGATCACGCTGCTGTCGATCAGCCCGTTCCCCCTCGACGACCTGCTGTTCGAGACGACGTCAGCATTCGGCACCGTCGGCATGTCCACCGGCATCACCGCCCAGCTGCCCGCCGCCGGTCAGCTCGTCCTGATCGCGTTGATGTTCATCGGCAGACTCGGACCGATCACTCTCGCGTCCGCGCTCGCCCTGCGCGACCGCGCTCGGCGCTACGAACTCCCCGAGGAGCGACCTGTTGTCGGATAAGCAAACCTCACGGGTGGTCGTGGTGGGCCTGGGCCGCTTCGGCAGCTCACTGGCGCTCGAACTCACCGCCCGCGGAACCGAGGTCCTCGGCATCGACTCCAACCCCAAGATCGTCCAGCAGCACGCGCAGGAACTCACCCACGCCGTCGTCGCCGACACCACCGACCCGGAGGTGATGAGACAGCTCGGCGTCGACCAGTTCCAGCGAGCCGTCGTCGGCATCGGAACCGACCTCGAAGCCAGCATCCTCACCACCGCCCTGCTGGTGGACTTCGACATCCCCCACATCTGGGCCAAGGCCGTCAGCCGTCAGCACGGTCGCATCCTGCAACGCATGGGCGCGCACCACGTGGTGCTGCCCGAGCACGAGATGGGCGAGCGCGTCGCCCACCTCGTAACCGGCAGAATGCTCGACTTCATCGAGTTCGAGGACGACTACGCGATGGTCAAGACCCGCGCCCCGGCAGAGGCCGTCGGTATGCCGCTGGACCAGAGCCGTCTGCGGTCCAAGTACGGAGTGACAGTGGTCGGAGTGAAGCGACCGGGCGAAGGCTTCTCCTACGCCACCGCAGACACCGTGATCAACCGAGGCGACGTGCTGATCCTGGCCGGCCGGACCTCCGAGGTCGAACGCGTGGCCGACCTCACCTGACATCGGTAGAACAACCCCACCGGAGCAGGATGTGGCGGCGGAGCATGCTGCGGTAGTTGTCGATGGTGCGTGTGTCGAGGTCGAGCGCGGCGAACCAGATGGTGACCAATTCGGCGAGGGTCGTCTTGCCCCGGGCGGGGCCGAGCCAGGTGTTGCGGCGTTGGTCGCTCTCGATGTCGTTGGCGTGGTTCTCGGCGGCCAGCTTGGTAGCGAAGCCGGGATGGACGCGGTGCGTCCGTCGCCGGTGTAGTAGCGGACGCGCCAGGAGTTCTTGCCGATCTGCTCTGTCCAGGCCATGTCGATCTCCGCGGTGGATGGGGTGGTGACATGTGTCTGGTGTGCGCCTCCTGTGGTCGAGACGCAACTTGATCTGTGCCTGTGTCATATCCACGTACGGCTGCCGTTCCCATGCGAGCCACGGCACTTGGCATTCGCTGTGTGACGCTGGGTCCTAAACGGACAATTGGCGGGATTTACTCCATTCGGACTCTATGGTGTGTGGTTGGCGTTAGCTAGCGTTCCAGCGGGTACGCCGGGTAACTCTGCGATCATCGGAGGGTGATCGCTCGGCGGGGCTGGGGGGTCATACTGATGTTGCGTGCTGTGGAGCCGCTTCATAGATCGTTGGTCTCGATCGTCTTTGTCGCTCAATCGTCATCAGGGCGTTTTGGCGGCCATTGCCGGTTGTCCGAGACCGGCTGACTCATCCCGTTCGGTCCGGCCGATCATGGAAGCTCCATCAGCCACCGCGCTTGCACAATTTCGGCCGTGATGGAGTCTGCTGCGTTCCTCGAATCGGTGATCAACGAGTTCCTGGCCGACGTCTACGACGGCTAGGAGAGTTACCTCGGACAGATCTCCACAGATCACCGGCGAAGCTCGGCGAGCATTGGGACAGGACCGGGCGTGGGGAAAGACCACAGCGGGAGTCCGCGTTGGACAAGTACAACAGTGCTCTGAAGATCTGCGGCGCGCGCAAGATCTTCAAGGGCGATCCGACCTATCTCGCGGCCAAGTCCCTGATCGACCTGCGGCACTGGCTGACCCACTACAAACCGGCCTTCATCACGTCGATGCATGGACGGTTGGTTTCCCGACAATGCACTGAGCGCCGACTGCACTAAATGGGCTTCAGCGACCGCCGCCGAGTTCGTCGACCTCTTGTCGATCGGCTCGGGCTCTCTGCATTGCTCTACCAACAAGATGGCCAAGTCCATAATCCACGAGGTAGTAGTCGCACAGGGATGGTCGGTGCGACAACTACAGGGACACGGGGAGGTTCCACAATGCTGTCTTTCATCAAACGCCGCTCGTTACGCCGGTTCGGAGTGCTTGCCGCCACTGCGGTCACGCTAGCGGGGACGCTACAGGCTGTCGCGCCGCCCGGCGCGGCGCTCGCGGCCGCGCCGTCTGATCACGTCGTCTTCTGGAATGACGTGCTGTTGCAGGCATACCGGGACGCTGGCGGGGCGCCCGGCCCGTTGGCTCGCGCCGGGGCAATGATGCACGTCGCGATGTACGACGCGGCAAATTCGATCCTGTGCGCGCGGCGGGAGGCCGACTGCCTCGGCCAGCCGTACGTCATCAAGGTGGCCGGCGGCGGCGACTTCGACACCGCACTCGACTACGCCGCGCACGACACACTGAAGGCTCTCTTCGGGGACAAGTTCGGCGCCAAGCTGACGGAGGCCCAGAGCGGTACCCCGGCGTCGCCGCAGCAGGCAGCCGGCCAGTCGGTCGGCAAGCAGGCTGCCCAGGCCATCGTGCAGAACCGGACGAACGACGGCTCCGCGAACCAGACGCCCTACACGTTCCAGCCCACGCCGGGCGCATTCCAGCGGACCGTCCAGGGGCAGGAGCCGGCAACGCCGAACTGGGGTGCCGTCCGGCCGTTCACGATGACCAGCGGATCCCAGTTCCGGCCCCCGCTGCCCGGCGGCGCCACCACCTACCAGCAACTGCTCACCAGCTCGATCTACACCGAGCAGTTCAACGAGGTGAAGAGCCTCGGCGAGCGGACCTCGACGATCCGGACGCCGGACCAGACGGACGCCGCCTTCTTCTGGGCCAACGATCTGGACGGCACGTACAAGCCGCCGGGCCAGATCTTCGCACACACCCAGCTCGTCGCCCGCGACCAGCACGTGCCGGTCGAGTCGAAGGTCAAGCTGTTCGCCCAGGTCGCGCTCGCCATGGCCGACGCGTCGATTCTCGCCTGGGACCGCAAGTACCTCGGCACGATCGACCTGTGGCGGCCCGAGACCGCGATCCAGGCGCAGAACGACGGCAACCCGGACACCATGCAGGATCCGGCGTGGAAGCCGCTCTCCCAGGACCGCAACGGCGTTTCCTTCTCGCCGAACTTCCCCGCCTACGTGTCGGGCCACGCCACGTTCGCATACACCTGGGCGGCCGTCATGCGGCACTGGTTCGGCCGAGACGACATCGCGTACACCGGCACCACCGAGGACCCGCACAAGATCAGCACGGAGCGGCATTTCGACAGCTTCACTGACGCCGCCGACGAGAACGCGCACAGCCGCCTCTGGCTCGGGGTGCACTGGCACTTCGACGCCGACTCCGTGCTGAACCCTGGCACCGAGCTCGGTGACTGGTCGGTGGACCACTCGCTGCTCTACAACACCTCCGACACCGAGCTGCTGTACCTGCACCGCGACGGCGTCACCGACCCGGAGGAGTGTGACAACACGGGCCGGCAAATCTCAAACGAGCACCGCTGGGAGTTCTGGCGCTGCGACATCGACGGCCAGTCGTTCGACCTGTACGTCCACTGACCGCACCACACCGATTGGCAGGCCATCCGTTTCGGGTGACCTGCCAATCGGCGACGTGATGCCCACGGCAAGCTGTGCGCGGGTGCGTGCCACGCCCTGGTGATGGGTGTGAAACTCCCAGTGCGTCCCAGGTGCGGGTAGCGCGTTCTTCATGCACGTGACGAACGGTGCTCCGACGTGGTTCTTACTGAACAGAGCTATTGGTGACTGCCAGGGGATGCTCTTCGTTCGTGAGCGAGGCGAGTGCGGTGGCGACTTCTTCGATGGTCGCTCGGACGTAGGTGGTTGTGGTGGCGGCGTCGCTCTTGCCGAAGTGTCCGGCGAAAGCACGTGCGACGGCGTAGCCGAAGTGCCGCTCGACCCATGTCAGCGTGGTGTAGCGGATCCAGTGGGTGCTCACCTGCTGCGTTGCGACCCACGGCAGATGCTTGTCGAGCCGTTGCCAGAGACAGTCGTATCGGCGCCTGGTGATCGGGTCGCCGTTGCGGTAGCGCAGAAGTTGCTCGTTACCGCGGCGCCGCGCTCTTCGCCGACAACGAGGAGGTGTTTCATCATCGACGGCGAGACAGGCTGCCAGCGCACTGTTCCGCCTTTCTCGAAGAGCCGGACGAGGCACTGGTCGGGGTCGAGGCACCGGTCGCGCCCACCGACCTGCTGGACGGCACCGAGATCGTCGTGGCAGGGCCGGTCGCGCTGGGGGAGCGGGACGTGCGCGTGTTCCGATCTCGTGGTTGACGTCGTCGAGCCAGTCGCCGTTGACACTCGGGAAGCGGCCGTGCGATGTGGGCGAGTCGGCTGATCTTGCCCAGCTGGCACCGTCCGCAACGGCGTCGCGGGATCATCAGACCGGACGACGAACGTCGCCCCGAGTTGCCCGGCCGGGCCGCGAAAGTCTCATGTGGACAGTTCGGCCGGGATCTCGCGCCGTGAGAGATCGTCGGCGATTGGACGGCGGAGACTGCGGTATCCGGCGGTACTCGTCGGTGTGGCGGAGTCGTAAAGTCAGGGTGTTGCCCAGGACCCCGGTAGCGCAAACAGCGCACCGGGGTTCTTTGTGCACCAAGTGGATCCCCGGTTGTCCCTCCACGAGCAAACGCGTCCGCATCGGCTGATCGTGCGCGGGTGCCATTGATCATTTCGTGCCAGGCAAGCCAGCCGAAGGATCGGGGAGGGTTCACAGCGATGCCTGACACCGGAACCGCGCGGCTCGGGGAAGTGCTCGCCGATCTAGCGCGACGACACGGTGTTCCGGCTGCCCAGCTCGCCGTCCTGATGGACGGCCGGGCGGTCGATGTCACCGCTGGTGACGTCGACCCGGACGCCAAGTTCCCGGTGGGGTCGATCACCAAGGCCTTCACGGCATCGTTGGCGATGCTCCTGGTCGCCGATGGTGACCTCGATCTGGACGACCGGATCGGTACGTTCCTCCCCGAACTGGGAACCGAACCGGACAGCCTCGGTCATCGGCTGACTGCGCGGCAGATTCTCAGCCATACCAGTGGGTTGCCGTCGAGCCTGGGTGAGCAGTCCGACGCGGCCTCCTCTCCGCGCAGGTATCTGCGCGACTGCCGTGAGCTCACGCTCGTCCAACCCCCTGGCTCGGGGTTCAGCTATTCCAATGTGGCATATGTGTTCATCGGCCGCATCGTCGAAGAGATCACCGGGATGAGCTGGTGGGATGCGGTCGAGGCACTCCTGCTCAAGCCGCTCGGCATAGTGCCGTCGTTCCTCGTGCGGCCGGATCCGCGCAGTCCGCCCTACTCCTTCGTTTCCGGGCACGCGGTGAACGAGGTGACCGGCAGAGCCATGGCGGTCGCCCAGACGATGCGAGTGGTCGAAGCACCTTGCGGCGCGCTCGCGTTGAGCGCCAAGGACCTGGTGACGTTCGGGCGCGTGCATCTGGCCGGCCGCACCGGCTCCGCGCCGCTGGCCTCGCGCACGGTTCAGGACATGCGGCGTCCTGTCCCCGGATCCGAACCGTTCGGGCTCGCCGACGGCTGGGGGCTGGGCTTGGCGGTCTACCACGACGCTGATGGCGACTGGGCCGGTCACGACGGCAACTCCGACGGCACGTCATGCCGTCTTCGAATCGATCCGGCGCACGACCGAGTGGTCGCGCTGACGACGAATGCGAACACCGGCTCGGCGTTGTGGGACGAGCTGGTCGATCAGTTGCGGGCCATGGACATTCCGGTGGGCGACTACACCGTGCCCGAGCTGCGCGAGCAGATCCCGTTTCCCCGCAACCTGTTCGGCAGTTACGCGAACGGTGACATGGAATATGTGGTCGGCGGGCTGGATGGTGCCGCGGCCACCCTCGTGGTCAACGGAGAGAAGTACCAGGAGTTGATGCTGCACGAGGACTGGCTCTTCTCGGTACGGGAGCCGGTCTCCGGCCGCCGGATCCTCGGCGGCCGCTTCCTGGGGGATTCGCCGGCGGGACAGGTGAGCGGGATCCAGAGCGGTGGTCGTGTCGCCGGCCGCCGAAAACCCTGACGCACCAGGTCTTCGTCCTGTGTTCCCCGGTGTCTCTCGTGACGGGCACCGGTCGCTCGATCGCGCCCGGAAGGTTCGAGATCCGCCATGGCCCATGACACGATGCCGCACGAAACAGTGAGTTGTTCGGTCCGGCTGTTCGGTGCGCTGGACACGACCGCACTGGCTGAGGCCGCGCGAGGGCTGGGCGCTCGGCACGAGGAGCTTCGGTCCGTCGACGTCGATGTGCTGCAGGTGACCGAGAACGAACACGTGGTGCTGCTTTCCGCACACCGCGGCGAGGTTGACGAGCGGTCGCTGCACGTCCTGGTCGAGGAACTCGGAGTGCTCTACAGCGCTGCCGTCGTCGGCGGGCCGGCGGCGGAGATCCGCAGGCTGCCCGTTCCCGCGGACATCGCCGAACTTCACGGTGCCGGCGGGACCGACGTACTTGTCGCGGCGGCGGCTGTCGTGCTGTCCCGGTGGACGGGCCGGCGAGAAGTTCCGGTGGGTGTGCTCGACGGCCGAGCCGGCGACCTCGGCCCGCCGGCCGGCTCGTTCACGACAGTGCCGGTGCTGCGGTCCAGAGTGGATGATTCGTGCCTGTTCGCCGACCTCCTGACCCAGGTGGGCGGCCTGGCGCAGGAAGCGAGCCTGAACGACTCGCCGCCGACGGTGGTGGTCGTGTCGGATCGCTTCGCCGATGCCCCGTCGTTCACGGGACTGCGTCTCGCCGATCTCGTGGTGCGTCTGGTCGAGCACGACGGTGGCGTGTCCGGCGTGATCGAACATCAGCGAGATGGCTTCGATCCACTCGTGGCGGACAGGTTCGCCGGGCATCTCGGCCGAGTGCTCGAGGTCGTCGCCGTGGATCCGGCCGTGCCGGTGGGAAAGATCGACGTTCTGGGAGTGGCCGAGCGTGAGCGGATGTTGGTGGGGTGGAACGACACCGCCCGGGCTGTGCCAGGACTGACGCTGGCGGAGTTGGTCGAGGGACAGGTTCGGCGCTCGCCTGAGGCGACGGCGGTGGTGTTCGAGGGCGGCTCGGTGAGCTTCGCGGAGCTGGACGTCCGGGCGAATCGGCTCGCGCATGTGTTGATCGGGCGTGGTGTGGGGCCGGAAGGGATCGTGGCGTTGGTGTTGCCGCGGTCGGTGGAGATCGTTGTCGCGCAGTTGGCCGTGGTGAAGGCAGGTGGCGCGTATCTGCCCATCGACCCGGCCTATCCGGCTGACCGGATCGCGTTCATGTTGTCGGACTCACGCCCGGTGCTGGTCGTGACAACGGCGGAGTTCGCGGGTGTGCTGCTGCCTGACGCGGACGTGTTCCTGCTCGACGAGCTGTCCGCTGTTGACGGCACGGATGCCAGTCCGGTCGACGAGGATCGGTTGAGCCCGTTGGAGTTGGTGAGTCCCGCATATGTGATCTACACGTCCGGGTCGACGGGGCGTCCGAAGGGCGTCGTGGTGTCGCACGCAGGGCTGGCGAGTCTCTCGGGGGCGGAGGTCGAGCACTACCAGGTGGGGCCTGGCGATCGGGTGTTGCAGTTCTCGTCACCGAGTTTCGACGCGTCGGTGCTCGAGCTGTGCATGTCGCTGCCAGCAGGAGCGGCCCTGGTGATTCCTCCGCCGGGTCCGTTGCTGGGGGAGGCGCTGGCGGAGGTGGTGACGTCCCAGGGCGTGACGCATGCGTTGATTCCGCCCGTGGCGCTGTCGACGGTTCCCGAGGGGGTGAACCTGCCGGGGTTGCGGATGCTGACGGTGGGTGGGGACGCCTGTTCGGCGGAGCTGGTGGCACGGTGGGCGCCAGGCCGGCGGTTGATCAATTCGTACGGTCCGACCGAGTCCACTGTGGTCTCCACGTGGAGTGGTCCGTTGTCGGCCGGGGAGGTGCCTCCGATCGGCAGGCCGATCCGGAACACCAGGGTGTTCGTGCTGGACAGCGGGTTGCGTCCGGTTCCAGTGGGTGTCGCAGGCGAGTTGTACGTAGCCGGCCCGGGACTGGCACGCGGGTATCTGGGGCGTGCGGGGTTGACGGCGGAGCGCTTCGTGGCGTGTCCCTTCGGTCCCGCCGGGTCCAGGATGTATCGCACCGGCGACCGGGTTCAGTGGAACCCGCTGGGCGACTTGGAGTTCATCGGACGGTTGGACCACCAGGTGAAGGTCCGCGGGTTCCGGATCGAGCCCGGCGAGATCGAGACGGTGCTGCGCGGGCACGCGGAAGTCGACGATGTTGTCGTCGTGGCACAGGAACAGCCTTCGGGCGGCAGACGGCTGGTGGCGTATGTCGCCACAACCGAGGCCGGCGACGCGTTGACCGCCGAGCTGCGGGCCGTGGCCGCCGAGCGTCTGCCGGACTACATGGTTCCGGCGGTGTTCGTGATGCTGGATCGATTGCCGCTGAGTCCGAACGGCAAGCTGGATCGCCGGGCGTTGCCTGAGCCGTCCGGTGTGGCGCCGGGGGCTGGACAGGTGGAGCCGCGGACTGACAACGAACGGGTTCTGGCCGGGATCTGGGCGGAAGTGCTGGGAGTGCGGCAGGTAGGTGTCGAGGACGACTTCTTCGAACTCGGCGGCGACTCGATCCTCGGCGCCCAGGTGCTGGCGCGAGTGCGTGGTGCGTTCGGGGTCGGGCTCTCCGCACGTGCCGTGTTCGACGCCGGCACGGTCGCGCAGCTCGCCGAGTCTCTTCCGGTGCGGCCGGACTCCGTGCACGCGGCGGAGATCACTCCGGTCCCCAGAGATCAGGCACTACCGCTTTCCTCCGCGCAGCAACGGTTGTGGTTCCTCGATGACCTGACCGGCGGAGGGACGGAGTACAACACCGGCGTCGGTCTGCGCCTGTCGGGAGCGCTGGATGTCGAGAGACTGCGAAGTGCGTTGACGGCGTTGAGCGCCCGGCACGAATCGTTGCGCACGACAGTCCGCACAGTGGATGGCCGTGGAGTCCAGGTTGTGGCTGCAGAAGCCGACCTTCCGCTGCGCGCGGAAGACGTGTCCACTGTGGAGGAATTGGATCGGGTTCTGGCCGAGGAGCTGGCCCGGCCGTTCGACCTCCGACAAGGCCCGCTGACCCGCGCGGTGCTGATCCGGATGGCCGACGACGACCACGTGCTGATGCTCAGTCAGCATCACATCGTCACCGACGGCTGGTCGGTCGGACTGCTCGTGAACGAGCTCGGAAAGCTCTACGCGGGCACGGCGGACCTGCCCTGCCTGCCGATCCAGTACGCGGACTTCGCGGTGTGGCAGCGCTTGCAGCTGTCCACCCCTGCCGCAGCTCGTCAACTGGGCTACTGGAAACGGAAGCTGGAGGGAATCCAGGCGCTCGAACTGCCCACCGACCGGCCACGTCCGCACCTGCGCACGAGTGCCGGTGCGGTGCACCGCGCGTCCCTGCCACCGGAGCTGGTCGAGAGGCTGACGGCGTTGGGACGTGAACACGGCGCCACCGTGTTCATGACTCTCACCGCGGCCGTGCAGGTGTTGTTCTGGCGTTACAGCAACCAGCGGGACATCTCGATCGGAACCGTCGTCGCCGGACGAGACAGAGCCGAGCTGGAAAACCTGGCCGGCTTCTTCGTCAACACCCTTGTTCTGCGGTCGTGGGCCGAGCCCACCCGGCCGTTCACCGAGTTCCTTCGCGAGGTCCGCGAGACCGTGCTGGAGGCGTTCACCAACGGCGCGGTGCCGTTCGACAGCGTCGTGGAGGAACTGCAACCCGAACGCGACCCCAGCCGGACGCCGCTCGTGCAGGCCCTGGTCGTGCTGCAGAACGCGATGGTCCGGCCACACGAGGCCGGGGGACTGCGGATCACCGAGCAGGATCTGCCGCGCCCATCGGCCAGATTCGACCTCGTGGTCGAGTTCTGGCCGCGCGGTCGCCAGGAGATGGATGTCGCGATCGAGTACAACACCGACCTGTTCGACGCGGACACGATGGTGCGGCTGACCGATCATCTTCTGGTTTTGCTGAGGGGAATCGTCGACCAACCGGACCGGACGCTGGCGCAGCTGCCCCTGCTGACCGACGCCGAACAGCACCAGGTGGTCGTGACGTGGAACGACACCGCGCGGGACGTTCCCGTCATGACGTTGCCGGCGCTGTTCGAGGCGCAGGTGGCACGGACACCAGAGGCCACGGCCTTGGTCTGTGGCGACGTGCGGCTGTCCTATGTGGAGCTGAACCGGCGAGCAAACCAGTTGGCGCATCTGCTGATCAGCCGAGGCGTGGGGCCCGAGCAGTTCGTCGGGCTGGCGATGCCCCGGTCGGCGGACCTCGTGGTGGCAGCCATGGCCGTCCTGAAGGCCGGAGCCGCGTACCTGCCGATCGACCCCGGCTACCCGGCGGAGCGGATCGCCCTGATCCTCGACGACGCCCGGCCCGCGTTGGTGCTGGTGACGACCGGCGTCACCGAGCAGATCCCCGCCCACGGGGACGTGCCTCGGCTGGTCCTCGACGAGCCCGGTGTCGTCGAGGCACTCGCCGCGAGCCGGGCCGGAGATCCGGTGGGCGGCGTGCTCGCGGCCAGTCCGGCCTACGTGATCTACACCTCTGGTTCCACCGGCCGTCCCAAGGGAGTCGTGGTCACGCACCAGAGCATGGCCGGCCTGGTGGCGTGGGCCGCGGCCGAGTTCGGCGCGACTGGGCTGGCCCGCGTCGTGGCGTCGACCTCGCTGACCTTCGACGTGTCCGTGTTCGAGATCTTCTGCCCGCTTGCCGTCGGCGGGACCGTCCAGATCGTGCGTGACCTGCTGGCGCTCGGTGAGGGCGTGGTGACCGAGCCCGTAAGTCTGATCAGCGGTGTTCCCTCGGCGTTTGCGCAGTTGCTCGCCCAGGGCGGACTACCTGTCAGTGCGGACACCGTCGTCCTCGCTGGTGAGGCGCTGCCGGCACAGATGGTCCGGGACATTCGCGCCGCACTGCCCAGTTGCCGGATCGCCAACATCTACGGCCCGACAGAGGCAACGGTGTACGCGGCGGCCTGGTACTCCGACGGAGGCGACCAGCAGCAGGCACCGCCGATCGGCCGTCCCATCGCCAACACCACCGCCTACGTGCTCGACCCGTCACTTCGGCCCACGCCGATCGGCGTCCCCGGTGAGCTTCATCTGGGTGGCCGTGGCCTGGCCCGCGGATACCTCGACCGGCCGGGCCTGACCGCCGACCGCTTCATCGCCGACCCGTTCGGCGCGCCAGGTGCCCGGATGTACCGCACCGGAGACGTGGTGCGGTGGAACCGCGCCGGCGAGCTCGACTACCTCGGCCGGGCCGACCACCAGGTGAAGATCCGCGGATTCCGGATCGAGCTCGGCGAGGTCGAGACCGCTCTGCGGCAGCGCGAGGACATCACGGAAGCGGTCGTGGTCGTGCGGCAGGAGGAGTCCGGGCACAAACGGCTGGTGGCCTATGTTGTCGCAGCGGCGATCGACGTCGCCGAGCTGCGTGACTTCCTCGGCCGGACGTTGCCGGACCACATGGTTCCGTCGGCGTTCGTCGCCCTCGGCGGACTGCCGCTCAACTCCAGCGGGAAGCTGGACCGTGCCGCTCTGCCGGCACCGGACTTCGGCGCCGGCCGGACGGGTTACGCCGAGCCCCGGACCCACGTCGAGCGCGTCCTCGTCCAGATCTGGGCCGACGTGCTCGGGCTGGAACGGGTCGGCGTCCAGGACAACTTCTTCGGCCTGGGTGGTGACTCGATCCTGAGCATCCAGGTCGTCTCGCTGGCGCGCCGAGCGGGCCTGATGGTGATGTCGAGAGACCTGTTCCTCCATCAGACCATCGCCTCCCTCGCACCGCATGTGACAACGGCGCGGACTGGGGTGATCGATCAGGGTGTGGTGGCAGGCCCGGTGCCTTTGACACCGGTTCAGCACTGGCTGTTCGACGCCCGCACGACCGGATCGGAACACTTCGGCCAATCACTCGCGGTGGAGCTGGCCGGAGATGTCGACCACGGGGCACTCCGGTCCGCGTTGCAGACGGTCATCGCTCATCACGACGCCTTGCGAATGCGATTCGAGGTAATGGATGGCCAGTGGTCGCAGCACAACGCACCTGACGACCCCGCGGACGTACTAGAGGTGCGAGATCTGTCCGATGTGGACCGCAAGACGGATGTGAGTTTCGACCTGGGCCGAGGGCCGCTGCTCAAAGCGGTGCTGGTGGTCGGCGGCGAGCGGCCGGTGCTGTCATTGGCCGTGCATCACCTGGTGGTGGACGGTGTGTCGTGGCGGATCCTGTTGGAAGACATCGACGCCGCGTACCGGAAGGTGGCGCTGCCCCCGAAGACCACGTCGTTCCAGGACTGGTCGCGCAAACTCACCGAGCACGCGCTCGCCGGCGGATTCGACGACGAGCTGATGTACTGGAACGCGACCACACCGACGGGCGAAACCGACATCGAGCGGGGGAGCGTCGGCTCCACGAGGTCAGTCTCGGCGGTGCTGACGGCCGCGGAGACGAAAGCGTTGTTGCAGGACGTTCCCGAGGTGTACCAGACGCAGGTCAACGACGTGCTGCTGGCGGCGTTGGGCCGGGTGCTGGGGAGCTGGACCGGTCGTGACCGGGTCGTGGTGGACCTGGAAGGCCACGGTCGTGAGGAAGTTCTCGCCGACGTGGACGTATCTCGCACGGTGGGGTGGTTCACCACGATGTTCCCCGTCGTGCTGGAGACGACTTCCGGCGAGTGGGGAACGGCGCTGAAGTCGGTCAAGGAGCAGTTGCGTTCGACACCACAGCGCGGACTGGGGTACGGGGCCCTGCGCCATCTCGCGAACAAGCTGCCGCACGCGCCCGCGCCACCCGTGCGGTTCAACTACCTCGGCCAGGCTGACTGGGTGACCGGTGAGAGCGCGCTGTACCGCGACCTCCACAGTGGACTCGAGTTGAGCGATGATCCGGCCGCCCGTCGTACCCATGTGCTCGACATCGTCGGCATGGTCGAGGAAGGGGCGCTGAAGTTCACCTGGTTCTACTCGGGGACCGTGCACGGCGAGGACGTCGTCCGGTCAGTGGCCGAGGAGTTGGTCTCGGCGTTGCGGGAGATCATCGCGCACTGTGCTCTGGCCGGGTCGGGCGGCCGCACCCCGTCGGACTTCCCACTGGCGCGGCTGGATCAGGCGGGCGTGGATCTCCTCGCCGGTGACGGGCGGACTGTCGAGGACGTCTACCCGCTCACCCCGGCCCAGCGGGGAATGGTGTTCCACGGGGTCTCGCAAGGTGATCAGGGCGTCTACTTCCAGCAGCTCACGTTCGTGCTCGACGGCGTTCCCGACTCGCGGACCCTGGCCACGGCCTTCCAGCACACGGTCGATCAGAATCCGGTGTGCCGCAGCTGTGTCGTCTGGGAGGACGTCGACGAGCCGCTGCAACTGGTCATGCGCGAAGCCACGATTCCGGTGTCCTTCCTGGACTGGAGCGACTTGCCCGCGGCCGATCAGGCCCGGCGGCTCGCCCAGTTCCTCGCCGAGGACCAGGTGCGGGGACTGGACCTGCGCACCGCTCCCTTGATGCGGCTGATGCTCGCGCGGCTGTCCGCCACCGAGGTCCAGGTCGTGTGGACCTTCCACCACGTGCTGCTGGACGGGTGGAGCATCTTCAGCGTCCTCTCGGACGTGTTCGCCGCCCACGCCACACTTGCTGGAGGCCGCCGTCCCGAGCCGGTGAGCCGCCGGCCGTTCCGCGACTACCTGCGGTGGTTGTCCGAACAGGATCGGCACGCGAGTGACGCGTACTGGCGGGACGTTGTCGGCGATCTCGACTCGCCCACGCCCCTGCCCTACGACCGGCCACCGCTGGACGCACACCACGCCGAGTCGTCGGAAAACGTGGACGCGGCCCTCTCGGCGGAGCAGACGGACCGATTGCGCGCGATGACCCAGCAGGCCGGCTTGACGCTGAGCACTGTCGTTCAAGGCGCCTGGGCTTTGGTGTTGTCGACGTACAGCGGCCGGCAGGACGTGGTGTTCGGGACGACGGTGTCCGGCCGACCGGCCGAACTCGCCGGCGTGGAGTCGATGATCGGCATGTTCATCAACACCATCCCGACCAGAGTGGGCATTCGCTGGCAGCAGAGCGTGCTGGAGTGGTTGCGGGAGTTGCAGGCCCGTCAGGCCGAGGCCCAGCGGTTCGGCCACGTCTCGCTGGCGCGGCTGCAGAGGAGCGGCACCACTCTGTTCGACAGCATCGTGGTGGTCGAGAACTATCCGATCGACGTCGAAGCCGCCGCCTCACATGGTTTGTGTCTCAGCGAACTGTCTGCGGTGGAAACGACGAACTACCCGCTGAGCGTGATGGTGACTCCCGGACGGCAGTTGGCGGTCGAGCTGGGCTACGACCCGGCCCTGTTCGACGCGGCCACGATCAGCCGGCTGACTCAGCACCTCGTCCTCGTGCTGGGCGGCATCGCCGACGACGTGGACCGGCGGATGTCCCAGCTCCTCGTCACGACAGCCGCCGAACGCCATCAGGTGGTCGAGGAGTGGAACAGCACCGGCAACGAGCTCCCGCCGGCCACGGTGCCGAGTTTGTTCGCCGAGCAGGCAAGTCGTACCCCGCAGGCAGTCGCCCTGACGTCGGACGCCGGATCGATGAGCTACGCCGAGCTGGACTCGCGGGCGAACCAGCTCGCGAATCGACTGATCGGCCTGGGGGTGCGAACGGAGGACCTCGTCGGTGTGCTGATGGAGCGCTCGATCGACGTCGTGGTCGCCGAACTGGCGGTCGTCAAGGCGGGTGGGGCGTACGTGCCGGTCGACGTGCGGGCTCCCGCTGCTCGGATGCGTGCCATGTTGGCCGGTGTTTCAGCGCTGTTGGTGGACCAGCGGTGGGAGCCGACAGCCGCCGATGTCTACAGTGGACAGCACGTTGTCATCGACGGTGACGTCTCACTGTCGCGGGAATCGGCTGAACGGCCTGCCGTGGTCATCGACCCGGAGAACCTCGCCTATGTGATGTACACGTCGGGTTCGACGGGCACTCCGAAGGGAGTGATGGCCCGCCAGTGCGACGTCGCCTCGTTCGCCCTCGACCGCCGGTTCCGCGGCGGTGGGCACGAATGCGTGCTTCTGCACTCGCCGTTCGCCTTCGACGCCTCGACGTACGAGTTGTGGGTCCCTCTGCTCAACGGGGGCCGAGTCGTACTGGCACCGCCGGGCGACGTCGATGCCGACGTGCTGCGCCGGATGATCGACGAGCACGGGGTGACCGGGGTGTTCCTCACCTCCGGGTTGTTCCGGATGGTCGCTCAGGACGCACCGGACTGCCTGGCCGGTGCACAAGAGGTGTGGACCGGCGGAGAGGTCGTTCCGGCCACGGCGTTGCGTCGCGTGTCGGCCGCCTGTCCTGGGCTCGTCGTCGTCGACGTCTACGGGCCGACCGAGACGACCACGTACGCCACTCAGCGAAGCATGGTCGGCGTGGACGCGGTACCCGACGTCGTGCCGATCGGGCGCCCGCTGGACAACGTGCGGGTGTACGTGTTGGACAGTGGTCTGCGGCCCGTGCCGGCAGGTGCGCCGGGGGAGCTGTACATCGCCGGTGCCGGGCTGGCGCGCGGGTATCTGGACCAGCCAGGGCTGACCGCGGACCGGTTCGTGGCGGTGCCGGACTTCGCCACCGCGGGCGAACGGATGTACCGCACGGGTGATGTGGTCCGGTGGACCGCCGATGGTGAACTGGAGTTCGTCGGCCGGGCCGACGACCAGGTGAAGATCCGCGGGTTCCGGATCGAGCTCGGCGAGATCGAAGCCGCGCTGCAGGGCCACGCCGACGTGGCCGAGGCCGTCACTGTCGCGACCGGCGACAGCACCGGCCGCAAGAGGCTCGTCGCCTACGTCGTGGGTTCGCCGGGCCAGATCCCCGACACCGCAGAGTTGCGGGCGTTCCTGGCGCGAACACTGCCGGACTACATGGTGCCCTCGGTGTTCGTACCGCTGGACCGGTTGCCGCTCAACGTCAACGGCAAGGTCGATCGCCGCGCGCTGCCCGAGGTCGACTGGGCCGGGCTCACGACGACCGGCCACGTGGCACCCCGTGATGCCGCGGAAGTGGAGCTGGCCAGGATCTTCGCCGACGTCCTCCGCGTGCCGCAGGTGGGTGTCGAGGACAATTTCTTCGAGCTGGGCGGCGACTCGATCCTCAGCATTCAGATCGCTTCCCGTGCTCGCCAGTCCGGTCTCACGATCCTGCCCCGGGATCTGTTCCGGCATCCCACCGTGGCCACGTTGGCGGCCAGTGGTGCCGGTGTCGTGCGGACGGCCGTCGACCAGGGGCCGGTGACCGGCGACGTGCCCCTGACACCGATCCAACGGTGGTTCTTCGAGAACCAGACCGTGCATCCGGAGCACTTCAACCAGTCGGTCCTCGCCGAACTGGACCTCGGCACCGATCGGTCCGCGCTCGGGGAAGCGCTGGCCGCGGTGGTCGCTCACCACGACGCGTTGCGGATGCGGTTCGACGACATCGATGGTCGGTGGACGCAGCACAACGCTCCGATCGAGCCGTTGGACGTGCTCCAGGTTCACCCGCTGCCCGATGCCGACGTGCAGCGGGCGATCGACGAGATCCACGCGAGCTTCGACCTGCACCACGGGCCGCTGGTCAAGGCGGTGTTGTTCGATCTCGGCGAGACTCGGCGGCCGTTGCTGTTCCTGGCGGTGCACCATCTCGTCGTGGACGGCGTGTCCTGGCGGATCCTGCTGGAGGACATCGACACCGCCTACCGGAACGTCGCCCTGCAGCCGAAGACGACCTCGTTCCGGGACTGGTCCGTGCGGCTGACCGACCACGCGCACAGCGGCGGGTTCTCCGACGAACTGGCGCACTGGGCGACCGTGACCACCGACCACGAGTCCGCGCTGCCACCCGATGATCACGGCGCCAACACGATCGGGTCGATGCGGGAAGTGGTGGTGCGCCTGGGAACCGAGGAGACCACCGCGTTGTTGCAGGACGTTCCCGCGGTGTATCGCACGCAGGTCAACGATGTTCTGCTGAGTGCGCTCACCCGGACACTGTCCCGGTGGACGGGCCGTGACCAGGTGCTCGTCGACCTCGAGGGCCACGGCCGTGAGGAGTTGTTCTCCGACATCGACCTCTCCCGCACCGTCGGGTGGTTCACCAGCATGTTCCCGGTGGTGCTGGACGCCGGTGCCGGTGACTGGGGTTCGGTGCTGAAAGCGATCAAGGAGCAGCTGCGTTCGGTGCCCAGACGCGGCCTGGGCCACGGAGCCCTGCACCACCTCGTCGGCACGACGCTGTCGGTTTCCGAGGCATCACCACAGATCAGCTTCAACTACCTCGGCCAGTTCGACTGGACGACAAGTGGTCTCTTCCGGGAAGTTCGTGGTGGTGTGGGCGGTTCTGCCGATCCGCGGGCGCCCAGGCCGCATCTGCTGGACGTGGTCGGCCGGGTTGAGCACGGGGCGTTGGAACTCATCTGGTACTACTCGGCGAACGTGCACCGCGAGGCGACCGTCGAGTCGTTGGCGCAGCACATGGTCCGAGCACTTCGCGAGATCGTCGCGCACTGCGCCGAACCGGGGGCAGGTGGTCGTACCGCCTCGGACTTCCCGTTGGCCGGACTCGATCAGGCCGCCGTGGACCTTCTGGCCGGCGACGGACGTCAGGTCGAGGACGTGTACCCGCTGACGTCGATGCAGGCCGGAATGTTGTTCCACAGCCTGGTGGACACCAGCTCGACCGCCTATTTCAACCAGGTGCGCCTGCGGTTGTCCGGTGTCCGTGACCCGGCTGCGATGGGAACCGCCTGGCAACGGGTGGTCGACCGCACTCCGATGCTGCGCAGCAGTGTGGTGTGGGACGGGTTCGCCGAACCACTGCAGGTCGTGGCGCGCGATGTGGTTCTGCCGATCCGCTACGACGACTGGACGGAGTGGACAGCGGAGCAGCAGGACGACGAGCTGGTGCGCCTTCTCACCGACGGGCGGGCCGAGGGACTGGATCTCGCCGAAGCACCGCTGATGCGGCTCGCTGTGATCACGACATCGCCCGCAGAGGTTCTGCTGGTGTGGACCTTCCACCACGTCCTGCTCGACGGGTGGAGCGCGGCCCAGGTGTTCCAGGAGGTGTGTGAGCAGTACGCGTCCATCGTCGAGGAGCGGATGCCGGAGCTGCCCGCGAGACGCCCGTTCCGCGACTACCTCGAGTGGCTGTCCGAACGCGACCTCGGTGAGGCCGAGGAGTACTGGCGGGCGCTGCTCGGCGATGTCGACTCCACGACCCCGTTGCCCTACGACCGGAAACGTGGCGAGGCGCATCGGACGCTTTCCTCAGAGACCGTCCGCATCACCTTGTCCGCCGAGGAATCCGCGCGTGTTCGTGCGGCGGCACAACGGAACGGTTTGACGTTGAGCACCGTCGTTCAGGGCGCGTGGGCCGTGTTGTTGTCGGCGTACAGCGGACAGCAGGACGTGGTGTTCGGCACGACTGTGTCAGGCCGCCCGGCCGAACTGCCCGGCGTGGAACCCATGGTCGGCTTGTTCATCAACACGGTGCCGACACGGGTGGGTGTCCAAGGTGCCAGGCGGCTGGTCTCGTGGCTGCGTGATCTGCAGGCGACTCAGGCGGAGTCGCGGCGGTTCGAGTACGTCTCCCTGGCTCAGCTGCAGAACTGGTGCGGTACGAACCTCTTCGACAGCATCGTGGTGTTCGAGAACTACCCGTTCAACCCCGGCGCCGCGGCCAGGCACGGAATCAGCCTGGTCGAGTCGCGGGACGTGGAGCCCACCAACTACCCGCTCACGGTCGTGGTGAGCCCGGACACCGAACTGTCCATCCGGCTCGACTACGACCCGACGTTGTTCCACGCCATCACGGTCGAGCGGATGGCGGCGAACTTGGAAGCGCTGCTGTCGAGCATGTCCAAAGACTTCGGCCAGACCCTGCGCGAGCTGCACGCGGTGTCCCCGGTCGAGCGCAGGCAGGTTCTGCAGGAGTGGAACGAGAACGTCCGCAGTGTCGTACGTGCCACCGTTACTGAGACGTTCGCCGCACAGGTGGCTCGTGCGCCGGACTCGGTTGCGCTGGTAACGGACGGTCTGTCCTTGACGTACGCGGAGTTGGACGCGTGGTCGAACCGGCTGGCGCATCGCCTTGGCCGGCTTGGAATCCGCCAGGAACAGCGCGTCGGTCTGCTGATGGAGCGATCTGTCGACTTCGTCGTCGCCGAACTGGCGGTGCTCAAGGCCGGTGGCGCGTACGTGCCGGTCGATCTGCGCGCTCCGGTGGATCGGATGCGGGCGATCCTGACGGAGGCCGGTGCATCGGTGCTGATCACCGATCAGACATGGCACGCGACCGCGTCATTGGCACACCACGGATCTGTTGTGCTGGCGGCCGACGACGTCGACGCGGAGTCGAGTGACCCTCCCGAGGTTCGGATCGATCCGGACGGTCTCGCGTACGTGATGTACACGTCGGGCTCTTCGGGAGTGCCGAAGGGCGTGGCGGTGTGCCATCGCGATGTCGTCGCGCTGGCCGCCGACAGGCGTTTCGCGGGTGGTGCCCACGACCGGGTGTTGCTGCATTCCGCATCGGCGTTCGACGCGTCGACGTACGAGGTGTGGGTTCCGCTGCTGGCAGGCGGCCGGGTCGTCGTCGCGCCGCCGGGTGACGTGGATCCCGACGTGCTGCGTGCGCTGGTCTCTCAGCACGGTGTCACGGCGTTGTGGCTGACGGCCGGGTTGTTCACGGTGCTGGCACAGGACGATCCGTCGTGCCTGGCGGGCGTGTCCGAGGTGTGGACCGGTGGGGACGTCGTGCCCGCCGGCGCGGTGCGCCGAGTGCTGGAAGCGTGTCCGGGGCTGGCTGTCGTCGACGGCTACGGCCCGACGGAGACAACGACGTTCGCGACCGCCTACCGGTCGCCGGCCGTGGTGCCGGACATCGTGCCCATCGGAAGTCCCCTGGACGGCAAACAGGTGTACGTCCTGGACGGCGGCTCGGGGCCGGTCCCCGTCGGCGCTCCTGGGGAGTTGTTCATCGCCGGAGCCGGGGTCGCCCGGGGCTACCTGGGCCGTCCCGGGTTGACCGCGGCGTGCTTCATCGCTGATCCGTTCGGTGCGCCCGGCGGCCGGATGTACCGGACGGGGGATGTCGCACGCTGGACGGGCGACGGCCTGGTGGAGTTCGTCGGTCGCGCCGATGACCAGGTCAAGGTGCGTGGCTTCCGGATCGAGCTCGGTGAGATCGAGGCGGCACTGATCGGTCACGACCGTGTCAGCGAAGCCGTGGTCGTGGCCCGCCAGGACCGCAGTGGTGTCAAACGACTCGTGGCCTACGTCGTGCCTGATGCCGGTGGCAGCGTTGACGTCGAAGAACTGCGGCGGCACGCGGCTGTGCTGCTGCCCGACTACATGGTCCCCTCCGCGGTACTGGTGCTGGACGAACTGCCGTTGACCCGGAACGGAAAGCTCGACCGGGACGCACTGGCCGCCAAGGACTTCCACAGCGCCCTCGCCGATCACGTGGCACCACGCACCGCCGCCGAGACCGAACTCGTGCGGATCTGGGCCGAGGTCCTGGGCGTGCGGCAGGTGGGTGTCGAGGACGACTTCTTCGAGCTCGGCGGCGATTCGATCCTGAGCATTCAGGTTGTGTCCAGAGCACGGAAGTCCGGATTCGGGATGACGCCGAGGGATCTGTTCCGCTATCCCACCATCGCGGTGCTCGCGGCCAGTGTCAGTGAGGTCGTCGCCGAGCGGGTCGACCAGGGCGTGGTGACCGGTGACGTGCCGTTGACCCCGATTCAGCACTGGTACTTCCGGACCAACCCGGACCACGCCGAGCACTTCGACCAGTCGGTGCGGATAGAACTGGGTGGCGAAGTGGACGAGGAGGCTCTCCGTGGTGCGTTGGCCGCGGTGATCGCCCACCACGACGCGCTGCGGATGCGCTTCGGGATTGTCGACGGCCGCTGGACACAACACAACGCGCCGGTCGAGCCGGCTGATCTGCTGCAGGTCCACGATCTGGCCGATGTGGACAGTGAGTCGGCGATGCGGGACGTCTCCGCGGAGGTGCACACAGGCTTTGATCTCGTCGACGGGCCGTTGCTGAAGGCGGTGTTGTTCCAGTTCGGCGGTTACCAGCGGCCGGTGCTGTTGCTGGCTGTGCATCACCTGGTGGTGGATGGTGTGTCGTGGCGGATCCTGCTCGAGGACATCAACGCCACCTACCAGCAGCTGGCCGCCGGTGAGCCGGTCAACATCGAACAGAAGACCACCGCGTTCCGCGACTGGGCTTTGCGGCTCGACGAGTTCGCGCTCGGTGGCGGATTCGATGACGAACTCGCGCACTGGGCCGAGGTTCAAGGTGATCCTGACCTTCCGGTGGACCACAGTGGACACAACACCGCCTCATCGGTCCGATCGGTGTCGGTGGGGCTGGGCGTCGCGGAGACCGAGGCGTTGTTGCGGGACGTTCCCGGGGTGTACCGGACGCAGGTCAACGACGTGCTGCTGGCGGCGTTGGGCCGGGTGCTCGGCCGATGGACCGGCTGTGACCGGGTCGTCGTGGATCTTGAAGGGCACGGTCGTGAGGAAGTCCTTGCCGGCGTGGACGTGTCTCGCACGGTGGGGTGGTTCACGAGCATGTTCCCGGTGGCCCTGGACGTCGGCACTGCCGACTGGGGCTCCACGCTGAAGTCGGTCAAGGAAGGGCTGCGGGCGGTGCCGCGGCGCGGCTTGGGTTATGGCGCCCTGCGCTACCTCGCGGGCCGTGAGCTGACGTCCATGCCACCGGTCAGCTTCAACTACCTGGGCCAGTTCGACTGGACGAACCTCGGCGAGGGCCTGTTCCACGAGATGCTCGGTGGCCTCCAGTCCGACATCAGCACCGATGCCACTCGCGGGCACCTGCTCGACGTCGTGGGAAGTGTCGAGGACAGGCGACTGGAGTTCACCTGGCTGTACTCCGGCAACGTGCACCAGGAGAGCACGATCCGGGTCCTGGCGGAGAAACTGGTGGCAGCGCTGCGCGAGATCATCGCGCACTGCGCCGAGCCGGGCGTGGGGGGTCGTACTTCGTCCGACTTCCCACTCGCCGGACTCGACCAGACCGGCGTGGACCGGCTGGTGGGAGACGGGCGTGCGGTCGAGGACGTCTACCCGATGACACCGATGCAGGCCGGCATGGTCTTCCACGGAGTGTCGCAGGAGGGCCAGGGCCTCTACTTCGAGCAGGCGACGTTCGTGCTCGACGGCGTGCCCGATCCGGAGGTGCTCGCCCGCGCCTTCCAGCACGTCGTCGACAGCACACCAGTGCTGCGCAGCGGCATGGTCTGGGAGGGCGTCGACGAGCCGCTCCAGGTGGTCCACGCCGAGGCCGAGGTCCCGGTGACCTTCCTCGACTGGGACTCCTCGACAGAGCAGGACCGTGAGCGCCGACTCGCGGAGCTTCTCGCGGCCGATCGATCCGTTGGGCTGGACCTGCGCGCCGTTCCGTTGATGCGGCTCGCCCTGGCACAGCTGTCGGCCACCGAGGTCCAGGTCGTGTGGACCTTCCACCACGTCCTGCTGGACGGCTGGAGCGTCTTCCGGGTGCTGTCGGACGTGTTCGACGCGCACGCCGCCCTGGCCGGTGGACGGCCGCCGACGCCGTCGAGCCGCCGTCCGTTCCGGGACTACCTCCGCTGGCTGGCGGAACAGGACCACGCTGCCGCGGAAACCCATTGGCGGCAGCTGCTCGCGAGCTACGAGGCGCCGACGACACTGCCGTACGACCGGACACCGGTCCAGATGTACGCCACCCGCTCGTCGGAGTGGCTGCCGTTCGAGCTGGGTGCCGAGGAGACGGGTCGGCTGCGCGAAATGGCCCAGCGCAACGGGTTGACCGTGAACACCGTGGTGCAGGGGATCTGGGCATTGCTGTTGTCCAGGTACAGCGGGCATCGCGACGTCTGCTTCGGCGCCACGGTGTCCGGTCGTCCCGCCGATCTGCCCGGGGTGGACGACATCACCGGCATCTTCATCAACACACTGCCCGTTCGAGCAGCCGTCGACGACACGTCGAGCCTGGTCGACTGGTTGCGTGCGCTGCAGGCCTCGCAGGCCGAGTCGCGGCGGTTCGACTTCGTGTCGCTGGGCAAGCTGCAGGCGTGGAGTGGACTGCCGGGTGGGACGAACCTGTTCGACAGCATCGTGGTGTTCGAGAACTATCCGATCAACGACGAGGCAGCGGCGGTGCGCGGGTTGAAGCTGCGCGCGTTGTCGGCGGTGGAGACGACGAACTACCCGTTGAGCGTGGTGGTGTCTCCTGGTGAGCGGCTGTCGGTCGAGTTCGGCTACGACCCTCAGCTGTTCGACGCCTCGAGTGTCGAGCGGATCGCCGGGCACCTGACCCGTGTGCTCGGACTGGTCGCCGACGATCCCGCTGTCGTTCTGGGACAGATCGACGTGCTGACCGAGCACGAGCGTGACCAGGTTCTGGTGGCCTGGAACGACACCGCACGGGACGTGCCTGGGCTGACACTGGCGGAGCTGTTCGAGGAGCAGGTCGCGCGGACGCCCGAGGCGCCGGCCGTGGTGTTCGAGGGCGAGTCGATGAGCTTCGCCGAGGTGGACGCGCGGGCGAGCCGGCTGGCGCACGCGTTGGTTGATCGTGGTGTCGGGCCTGAGGAGATCGTGGCACTGCTCTTGCCGCGATCGGTGGACATCGTGGTGGCGCAGCTGGCCGTGGCGAAGGCAGGCGGGGCGTTCATGCCCGTTGATCCCGCCTATCCGCCGGAGCGGATCGCGTTCATGCTGGCGGACTCACGACCGGTGTTGGTGGTGACCACCGCTGATCTCACCGGGATGCTGCCAGGCGACGTCCAGGTGCTGGCGCTCGACCAGTCTGTTGTGGACGGATCGACCGAGGTGGATCGGTTGGCGCCGGTGACGTTGGCCAATGCCGCGTATGTGATCTACACGTCCGGATCGACGGGGATCCCGAAGGGCGTCGTGGTGTCCCATGCCGGACTGGCGGGCTTCTCAGCGGCCGAGGCCGAGCACTACCAGGTGGGTCCTGGTGATCGGGTGCTGCAGTTCTCATCGCCGAGCTTCGACGCGTCGGTGCTCGAGTTGTGCATGTCCCTGCCGGTCGGCGCGGCCTTGGTGGTGCCACCGCCAGGTCCGTTGCTGGGCGAGGCTTTGGCCGACGTCGTCGTGTCTCAGGGAGTCACACATGCGTTGATTCCGCCGGTGGCGTTGACGACTGTTCCCGAGGGTTCGGAGTTGCCGGGGCTGCGGATGCTGACGGTGGGCGGAGACGCCTGTTCGGCCGAGTTGGTGACGCGGTGGGCGCCTGGCCGCCGAATGATCAACTCGTACGGCCCGACGGAGGCAACGGTGGTGTCGACGTGGAGCGGCCCGCTGTCACCGGGTGATGGTGTGCCCGCGATCGGCGGACCGATCTGGAACACCCGGGTCTACGTCGTGGACAGCGCGTTGCGTCCGGTTCCCGTGGGCGTCGTGGGTGAGTTGTACGTGTCCGGCGCGGGGTTGGCGCGAGGGTATCTGCATCGTGCGGGGCTGACGGCGGAACGCTTTGTGGCGTGCCCGTTCGGCCCGGCCGGATCCCGCATGTACCGGACCGGGGACCTCGTGCGGTGGAACCCGTCGGGCGAGTTGGTGTTCGCCGGCCGGGTGGACCACCAGGTGAAGATCCGCGGGTTCCGGATCGAGCCTGGCGAGATCGAGACGGTCCTGCGCAGGCACGCCGACGTCGATGACGTCGTCGTGGTCGCTCGGGAAGAAGCACCAGGAGTCAAACGGCTGGTCGCCTACGTGACGGCAGCGGACGAGACACTGGCCGGGACGCTCCGGGCCGTGGTGGCCGAGTCCCTGCCGGAGCACATGGTTCCGTCGGCGTTCGTGATCCTGGACCGGTTGCCGTTGAGCCCCAACGGGAAGCTGGATCGGCGCGCGTTGCCTGAACCTTCCGGCGCGGTGGCGGGGCCGGGACACGTGGAGCCGCGAACCGACACCGAACGGGTACTGGCCGGAATCTGGGCGGACGTGCTTGGTGCGCCACGGGTCGGGATCCACGACGACTTCTTCGACCTCGGCGGCGAATCGCTGAGCAGCCTCGGCATCGCTGCCAAGGCCAGGGTGGCGTTCGACGTCTCGTTGACCCCACGTGACGTTCTGGTCGCGCGAACGGTCTCCGCCCTGGCCGAAGTCGTCGAGGAACACGTCCTGCGCGAGCTGGAACAGCTCGTCGGGCAATCCGGGCACGGAACAGCAGGGGAACGGCGATGACCGTATCGAAGCAGAACCGCATTGACGCGTTGCCCGCAGAGGTGCAGGAGCTGTTGAAGCGCCGGTTGGCGGGAGGTGCTGAGCGGACCGACGTGATTCCTCGCGCCGAGCGTGACGGTGCGCTCCCGCTGTCGTTCGCCCAGCAGCGCCTGTGGTTCCTCAACGAGTTCCAGCCAGGGGACTCCGAGTACAACAGCGCGGTGGCACTCCGGCTCGCCGGTGAGCTGGACGTCGCCGCGTTGACGACCGCGTTGAACGCGTTGGTGGCGCGGCACGAGTCCATGCGCACCACGATCGACGACATCGACGGCAGTGCCGTGCAGATCGTGCACCCGGCGGCCGGCCTCCCGTTGCCGATCATCGACCTGGGACCGGACGAGCTGGACCGCGTGCTGTTCGAGGAGTATTCCCGGGCCTTCGAGCTGCGGCAGGGACCGCTGTGGCGGGCGCTGCTCGTTCGCGTCGGCGCCGAGGAACACGTGCTGATGCTCACCGCGCACCACATCGTCACTGACGGTGCTTCGATGGGCATTGTCGTCGACGAGTTGAGCGAGCTGTACGGGGCCGGCTCGCTGCCGGAGCTTTCCCTGCAGTATCCCGACTTCGCCGTGTGGCAACGCGCCAGGTCGGCCGGTGCCGGGATGGACCATCACCTCGACTACTGGACCAGGCAACTGGCCGATGTCGTCCCGCTGGCGTTGTCGGCCGACCGGCGCAGGCCTGCTGTGCGCACGTCCGCGGGAGCGGTGCACGAGTTCGAGATCCGTGCGGAGGCCGCCGCCGGTCTGACCGCGCTGGCCCGCGCGCACGGCACGACTCTGTTCACCGTCCTGATCGCGGCCTGCCAGGTGCTGTTCGCCAGGTACACCGGTCAGCAGGACGTCGCCCTCGGCACGGTGGTCTCCGGCAGGGGCCGGCCGGAGGTGGAGCGGATGGTCGGGTTCTTCGTGAACACCGTCGTCCTGCGCTCCACAGTGGACGGATCGGCGCGGTTCGCCGACTTCCTGGACGCGGTGAAGGACACCGTGCTGGACGCCTTCGCACACGACGACGCCCCGTTCGAGAAGCTGGTCGAGGCACTGCGGATCGACCGCGACCCCAGCCACAACCCGCTGTTCGACGTCATGGTTCTGCTGCACGGCGCCCAGGGCGAGTCCCCGCGGTTCGCGGGCCTCGACGTCCGCCCGGTCGCCCTGACCAAACGCACGGCGAACTTCGACATCACTGTGGAGTTCCAGGAGTCGGCCGGTGTCCTCGCCGGTTCGATCGGCTACAGCACGGACCTGTTCGACGCCGCCACGATCGACCGGATGGCTGGGCACCTGGTGCGGCTGGCCGAGACCATTGCCGCCGATCCGGAGCGTCCGGTGTCGCGGCTGCCGTTGCTGTCCGGTGCCGAACGGGACCAGGTGCTGGGGGAGTGGAACGACACCGCTCGCGAGCGTCCGGACGGGACAATCGCCGGCCTGTTCGCCGACCGGGTTCGGCAGACCCCGGAGAAGACCGCGCTGATCGCCGACGGGATGCCGTTGACCTACGCGGAGCTGAACGCCCGAGCCAATCGCCTGGCGCACCTGCTGATTCGACTCGGTGTGCGGCCGGAGCACGCGGTCGGCGTGCTGATGGACCGCTCGGCCGACCTCGTGGTGGCCGAGCTGGCGATCGTCAAGGCGGGCGGGGCATATGTACCGCTCGACGTGCGCGCACCCGTCGAGCGGACGCGGTCGCTCCTGCTGGGAACCGATGCGTCGGTCCTGCTCACCGACCACGCCTGGGAGGCCGCGGCCAAGGAGATCCACCGCGTGCACGTGGTTTCGGTTGACAGCGCACACCTGCCGGACGGGCCGGACACGGATCCCGATGTCCCGATGTATCCCGACAACCTGGCCTACGTCATGCACACCTCGGGCTCGACGGGCACGCCGAAGGGGGTGGCGGTCCGGCACCGCGACGTGGTCGCGCTGGCTGCCGATCGTCGCTTCGAAGGCGGCGGGCACGAACGGGTGCTGCTGCATTCGCCCTCCGCGTTCGACGCCTCGACCTACGAGCTGTGGGTGCCGTTGCTCAACGGTGGCAGCGTTGTGGTGGCCCCGCCGGGTGATGTGGATGCGGACGTCCTGCGGCTGCTGGTCACCGAGTACGGGTTGACGAGCGTGTTCCTGACGTCGGGGTTGTTCCAGGCGGTGGCACAGGACGCGCCGGACTGTCTCGCCGGTGTCCGCGAGATCTGGACCGGCGGCGACGTGGTCTCCGCGTCCGCCACGCGCCGGATGCTGGCGGCTTGCCCTGGTGTCGTGGTTTCGGACGCCTACGGGCCAACCGAAACCACGACCTTCGCGACCTCGCATGAGTTGTCCGACACCGAGTTGGTACCGGACGCGGTGCCGATCGGGCGTCCGTTGGACAACATGCGTGCCTACGTGCTCGACGGCGCACTTTCACCGGTACCTGTCGGCATTCCTGGCGAGTTGTTCGTCGCGGGTGCCGGACTGGCCCGGGGTTATCTGAACCGGCCGGGTTTGACCGCCGACCGGTTCGTGGCCGATCCCTTCGGGGAGCCGGGTACGCGGATGTACCGGACCGGGGACGTGGTGCGGTGGACGGCCGACGGCGTGCTGGAGTACCAGGGCCGGGCCGACGACCAGGTGAAGATACGCGGGTTCCGGATCGAGCCGGGCGAGATCGAGAACACGCTGACGCGACACCCTGACGTCGCCGAGGCCGTTGTGGTCGCGAACGACGACAACGGGCGCAAGCGCCTGGTGGCCTACGTGACCTCCGCGGGTCCCGCAGTCGGGGACCTGCGGCCCTGGCTGAAGCGGAGCCTGCCTGACTACATGGTGCCGTCGGCTTTCGTGGTGCTCGACGAGCTGCCGTTGAGTGCCAACGGCAAGGTGGATCGCAAGGCGTTGCCGTCACCTGAACCTGGTCCGGACGTGGCAGCGCGGTACACAGCCCCGCGCAGTGCGGTGGAGACCACGCTGGCGGAGATCTGGGCGGAGGTCGTCGGCGCGGAGCAGGTCGGCGTCCAGGACAACTTCTTCGAGCTGGGCGGCGACTCGATCCTGAGCATCCAGGTCGTGTCCAGGGCCCGGCGGGCCGGCCTGCGACTGACCTCGCGGGACCTCTTCCTGCACCAGACCATCGCCGAGCTCGCCGCCGGAGTCGAGACGGCGGCGGAGCCGGTGAGTGACGATGATCGGCCGCTCACCGGTCCGGTACCGCTGACGCCGATCCAGCGCTGGTTCTTCGAAACGGTGCCGGTGGCTCGCGACCACTTCACCATGTCGATGCTGGTGGAGCTGCCGGCAGCCGTCGATGAGAAGGCGCTACGAGTGGCCGTTGACGCAGTGGTGTCGCACCACGACGCGTTGCGGGCGCGGTTCGCACAGGCGGATGGCGACTGGCAGGTGGAAGTCCGGCCAGCCGAGTCGATCGAGGTGTTCCACTGCCGCGATCTGTCCACACTGGACCCCGAAGCGCGGCAGGGCGCGATCGAGGCCGAGGCGCTGGCCGCCCAGACCGGTCTGAGCCCGCACACCGGCCCGTTGCTCAGGGCTGTGCTGTTCGACCTGGGGCCTGAGCAGCGGTCGCGGTTGTTCCTGACCGCGCATCACCTCGTGATCGACGGGGTGTCCTGGCGAATTCTGCTGGGGGACCTGGAAGCGGCTTACCATCAGAAGGTTGCGGGTCAGCCGGTGGAGCTGGAGCCGGTCGGCACCTCGTTCGCCCGCTGGGCACAACGCCTGGCGGAGCACGTCGAATCCGGTGCGTTCGACGACGACCTCGCGCGGTGGGAGGCCGTGTCGAGGTCGGCCTCGGCCGACCTGCCGGTCGACCGCTCGGGCGCCAACACCGTGGGTTCGACCCGCACCGTCACGGTCCGGCTGGACGAGGAACACACGGACGCCTTGTTGCACAAGGTTCCCCAGGCGTATCGCACTCAGATCAACGACGTTCTGCTCAGCGCCCTCGGTGGGGTCCTGTCGAAGTGGGCAGGACGGGACAGCGTGCTGGTCGCGATGGAGGGACACGGCCGTGAGGAGATCCTCGACGGCGTTGATCTTTCCCGGACGATCGGGTGGTTCACGACCATGTTCCCGATCGCGCTCACCGTCCCCGCTCACCGCCACTGGGGTCAGGTTCTCCAGTCGGTGAAGGAACAGCTGAGGGCTGTGCCGCAGCGAGGACTGAGTTACGGAGCCCTGCGCCACCTGCGCCGGAACTCGCTGTGCGACGACCCGTCACCGCAGATCAGTTTCAACTATCACGGCCAGTGGGACCTGGCGCCGGCTACCAACGCGTTGTACCTGGCCCGCTGCGACAGCGTCGGCCAGGACCTGGCTCCTGGACAGCCGCGCGCCCACCTGCTGGACATCTCCGGTGCGGTGGAGAACGGGGAACTGGCCATCAGCTGGCTCTACTCCGACCAGGTGCACGACGAAGCCACGGTGGCGCGCCTGGCCGGGGACATGCGGCAGGCACTGCTGGAGATCGTCGACCACTGCGCCCTGCCGGACGCGGGTGGACGCACGCCGTCGGACTTCCCCCTGGCGCAGCTCGATCAGGCCGCCGTGGACCGTCTGGTGGGCAACGGAAAAGCGGTGGAGGACGTCTACCCGCTGACGCCGTTGCAGGCGGGGATGGTGTTCCACAGCCTGGTGGACGCGGAGTCCGGCGCCTACTTCGACCAGGCCCGGCTGACCTTGGCCGGCGTGTCCGATCCCGAGGCGCTCGGCGCGGCCTGGCAGCGCGTGGTGGCTCGCACGCCGGTGCTGCGCAGTTCCGTGGCCTGGGAAGGCGTGGCCGAGCCGCTTCTCCTGGTGCACGGGAAGGTCGACGTCCCGACTTCGCACCACGACTGGCGTGGGCTGTCTGATGTGGACCGAGACCAGGAGCTTTCGCGCGTGGCGGCGGAGGATCGTGTCGCCGCCAAGGACCTGACCAAGGCGCCGCTGATGCGGGTGAGCATCGCCGCGCTCCCGGCCGGTGAGGTGCTGCTCGTCTGGACCTTCCACCACGTCCTGCTGGACGGCTGGAGCCTGGGACAGGTCTTCGCGGAGGTGTGCGAGCAGTACACGGCGATCGTTGCGGATCGGCAACCGGAACTGCCCGCCCGGCGGCCGTTCCGCGACTACCTGCAGTGGCTGCACCGGCAGGACCAGGCCGCGGCTGAGGAGTACTGGCGAGCCCTGCTGTCAGGATTCGAGTCACCGACCGTGCTGCCGTTCGACCGGAAGCCGTTGGAGGCTCACCGAACCGAGTCCTCCGAGTCGGTGCACGTCGCTCTGTCGAAGGATGAGTCCGATCAGCTGCGTCAGATGGGGAAGCAGAACGGTCTGACCGTGAACACGGTCGTCCAGGGAGCGTGGGCGTTGCTGCTGTCCCGCTACAGCGGCGAACGAGACGTCCTGTTCGGCACCACCGTGTCCGGGCGGCCGGCCGAACTGACCGGCGTCGAGTCGATGGTCGGCATGTTCATCAACACGGTGCCGACTCGCGTCCGGGTCGACGACACCCAGCAGGTGGTGCAGTGGTTGCGCGACCTGCAGGCGCAGCAGGCCGACTCCAGGCGGTTCGAGGCGGTGTCCTTGGCCGAACTGCGGACCTGGAGCGACCTGGCAGCGGGAAACTCCCTGTTCGACAGCTCGGTCGTCTTCGAGAACTATCCGTTCGACGACACGTCCACCGCGGGCATCCGGGTCACTGATGTGCAGGCCGTGGACACGACGAGCTTCCCGCTCAGCGTGCGTGCTCACCTCGACGATCGGCTCCACGTCGCGCTCTCCTACGACCCGAGGTTGTTCGACGCGGACACCGTCGAACGCATGGCGGCGCACCTGAAAGTCGTGCTGACCGGATTCATCGCTGATCCGGCCCGGCCCGTGTCGAAGTCTCCGATGCTGAGCGAGTCCGAGCGACACCAGGTGTTGGTGGAGTGGAACGGCTCTGCCCACGACCTACCCGCCGGCACGCTGCCAGAGCTGTTCCAGGCACAGGCGGTCAGGACTCCAGACGCGATCGCCGTCACGTGCGGGGGCGAAGGCCTGTCGTACGGGCAGCTCAACGCACGGGCCAACCGCCTGGCTCACCGGTTGATCGAACTCGGCGCCGGCCCGGAGCGGTTCGTCGCGCTGGCCCTGCCACGCTCGGCCGAGATGATCGTGGCGATCCTCGCGGTGCTCAAGACAGGGGCGGCGTACCTGCCGTTGGATCCGGACCACCCGTCGGAGCGGATCAGGGCGATGCTCGACGACGTCGAGCCCGTTGTGGTGCTGGACGACATCGGTGACAGCGATGGCTACCCGGATACCGATCCAAGCCCGTTGCTGTCCCCGATGAACGCGGCCTACGTGATCTACACGTCGGGTTCGACCGGTGTACCCAAGGGCGTGGTTGTCCCGCACAGCAACGTCACGCGCCTGTTCGAGGCCACCCGCGACTGGTTCTCGTTCGACGAGCACGACGTCTGGACGTTGTTCCACTCCTATGCGTTCGACTTCTCGGTCTGGGAGATCTGGGGTCCGCTGCTGCACGGCGGGCGCCTGGTCGTCGTACCTCAGGCCGTCTCCAGATCACCGCGCGACTTCCTGCGGCTGCTGGCCGACGAGCGGGTGACGGTGCTCAACCAGACCCCGTCAGCGTTCTACGAACTGATGGGCGCCACCAAGCTCGATGCGCTGCGATACGTGATCTTCGGCGGCGAAGCGCTCGACACGTGCCGACTGGGGGAGTGGTACAGCCGGCACGACGATTCCGCGCCGGTGCTGGTGAACATGTACGGGATCACCGAAACCACCGTGCACGTCACCTGTTCGGTGCTCACGAGGGACTCGGTCGACACGATCGGCGTGGGCCTGCCGGACCTGAGGGCGTACGTGCTCGACGCCGGCCTGCGCCCGGTTCCGGCCGGGGTGACCGGCGAGATGTACGTCGCCGGAGCCGGACTGGCCCGTGGTTACCTCAACCGCCCCGGCCTCACGGCGGATCGGTTCGTCGCCGACCCGTTCGGCGCGTCCGGCACCCGGATGTATCGCACCGGTGATGTCGTCCGGTGGAGCGGGGAAGGTGCGCTGGAGTACGTCGGCCGCGCCGACCGGCAGGTGAAGATCCGCGGATTCCGCATCGAGCTCGGCGAGATCGAGGCCACCCTGCTCGGGCTGCCGCAGATCGCCTCGGCTGTCGTCATGGCGCGCGAGGACGAGACGGGCCTCAGCAGACTGGTGGCCTACGTCGTGCCGGTCACGGACGGGGACCTGCCGAGCACAGCGGACTTCCGCGACGCGCTGCTGCGCACCCTGCCCGACTACATGGTGCCGTCGGCGTTCGTCCCGCTCGTGGAGATCCCGTTGACGCGTAACGGGAAACTGGATCGGGAGGCACTACGGGCGCTGGACGCGGGCGCTGTGGCGAGCAGTGGGTACCGAGCGCCTCGGACGGAGGCCGAGCGGACCGTCACCGCGATCTGGGCCGAGGTTCTGGGCGTCGAGCGCGTGGGAGCCGAGGACAACTTCTTCGAGCTCGGCGGCGATTCCATCCTGAGCATCCGGGTCGCGTCCCGGCTGCGCGCGGCTTTTGGTGCCGAGGTGTCTCCACGCGTCCTGTTCTCCTTGCCGACGCCTGCCCTGCTGGCCGCCGACCTGTCCGCGAGTTCCAGCGGCCCTGCCCTGTCGGTGATCTCTGCCGTGCGCCGCGACCAGGACCTGCCGTTGTCCTTCGCGCAGCAGCGGTTGTGGTTCCTCAACGAGTTCGATCCGGACAGCGCCGAGTACGTGACGGTCTTCGCGGTCCGCCTGCGCGGCCACCTGGACGTCGACGCCCTCGGCCGCGCACTGAACTCACTGGTCGCCAGGCACGAGTCACTGCGCACCACCTTCGAATCGGCGGACGGCAGGCCGCGGCAGGTAGTGCACCCGCCGCGCGACATCGCTGTGTCCGTGGTCGAAGCACAGGACGAGACCGAACTTCGCAGACTGATCGAGAACGACACGACCCGCCCGTTCGATCTTGCGCACGGCCCGCTGCTGCGAGTCCTGACGGCGCGGTTGGCTGCGGACGAACACGCGCTCGTGCTGTCCATGCACCACATCATCACCGATGGCTGGTCGATGGGCGTGCTGGCCGAAGAGTTGAGCGCGCTGTACAGCGGACCCGCCGAGCTGCCCGCGCTGCCGATCCAGTACGCGGATTTCGCTTTGTGGCAACGGGAACGCCTGGCGGACGACTCGATGAGCGAGCAGGTCGAGTACTGGCGTGGTCAGCTCGACGGGCTCGCCGCGCTGGAGTTGCTCACCGACCGGCCCAGGCCCCCGGTGCAGACCACCAATGGCGCCTCGCGAGAGTTCACCGTGCCCGCAGGGGTCACGGCCGGACTCAGGGAGCTGGGGCGACAGAAGGACACGACGTTGTTCATGACGCTCGTGGCCGGTTGCCAGCTGTTGCTGCAACGCCTGTCCGGTCAGAACGACATCGCCGTCGGCACGGTGAGCTCCGGCCGCGAACGGCCAGAGGTGGAGCGGCTGGTCGGCATCTTCGTCAACACCCTCGTGCTGCGGTCACGGATAGACGGCCGGCGCGGGTTCCGGGAGTTCCTGGCGGAGGTCCGGGGGACCGTGCTGGACGCCTTCGCCAACCAGGATCTGCCCTTCGAACGGGTGGTGGACGAGCTCCAGCCCGACCGCGACACCAGCCGCTCGCCCCTGTTCCAGGTGATGGTGACGTTGCAGAACGCGGGCAACCGGCTGCCCGAACTGGGTGGCCTCGCCATCAGTGAGCTCACACTGCCGATCACCAGGGCCACCTTCGACATCGGGTTCGAGTTCGAGGAGCACGACGACGGTCTGCGGGGACTCGTCGACTACAACACCGACCTGTTCGACGCGGACACGATCGACCAGATGGTCGGGCACCTCGGTGTGCTGCTCGCCGCGGTCGTGGCCGACCCTGATCGGCCCGTGGCACAGCTCGACCTGCTGACCGGGACCGAGCAGGACCGGCTCCTGGTTTCCTGGAACGTCACCGACGTCGACGTGCCCTCGGTGACGTTCCAGGAGTTGTTCGAGCACCAGGTCGCGCGAACCCCGGACGCGACCGCACTGGTGTTCCAGGACGAGGAACTGACCTTCGCCGAGCTGAACGCCCGCGCGAACCGCCTGGCCCGCTATCTCATCGACAAGGGCGCCGCTGCCGAGCGGTTCGTCGCCGTGTCGTTACCTCGGTCCGCAGAGGTGGTCGTGGCGATCCTCGCCGTGCTCAAGTCGGGAGCGGTCTACCTGCCACTCGACCCCGAGCTGCCACCCGACCGGACCGAGTTCGTACTGCGAGACGCGCAGCCGGTGGTGGTCCTCGACTCGATCCCGGTGCTCGACGGCTCCGCGGTGAACGTGGCCGTCCCGGTGGCGGCCGAGAACGCCGCGTACTGCATCTACACCTCAGGTTCCACTGGCCGGCCGAAAGGTGTGGTCGTCGACCACCGGGGCTTGACCGATCTGAGTCACGACCACCGGGCCGAGTTCGGTACCGCGGAAGGAAAAGACCGACTGCGGGTCGCGTTGACCTCCGCGTTCTCGTTCGACGCGTCGTGGGACGGCCTGCTCATGATGGCCGACGGTCATGAGCTGCACCTGATCGACGACGTCATGCGGCTGGACCCCGAGGCCTTGGTGGACCACGTCGTGAGCCGGAGGATCGACCTGATCGACTCGACGCCATCCCACGTTCAGCAACTGATCCTGGCCGGTTTGTTCGCAGGCGGGCGCCATCAGCCGTCGGTCGTCATGCTTGGTGGGGACGCGGTCGACCCGGCGTTGTGGCGTGAGCTGTCCGCAGTCGAGGGCACGGTCGCCTACAACTACTACGGGCCGACCGAGACCACCGTCGACGTCGTGTGGACACGGCTCGACGCCCACAACCGCCCGGTGATCGGCCGACCGGGTCACAACGTGCGTGCGCATGTGCTCGACGAGCTGTTGCACCCGGTGCCGATCGGGGTTCCAGGTCAGCTCTACCTGGCGGGCAGCCGCCTTGCCAGGGGATACCTGAATCGGCCGGGACTGACCGCGGAGAGGTTCATCGCGGACCCGTTCGGGCCGCCTGGAGGCCGGCTGTACGGCACCGGCGACCGGGTGCGCTGGACCGCGGGCGGACTGCTGGAGTACCTGGGGCGCGTCGACGAACAGGTCAAGATCCGCGGCTTCCGCATCGAACCCGGTGAGGTCGAGGCGGCACTGCGCGGCCATGTAGAGGTCGCCGAGGCCGTTGTCGTCGCCAGGGAGGACGAGGGGCACCGGAGACTGGTGGCCTACTTCGTGCCCAGCGGCGAGCGTGTGCCCGGTGCGCTGCAGCTGCGCACCTGGCTGAAGCAGACCCTGCCGGACTACATGGTGCCGTCGGCGTTCGTCGTGCTCGACCGGTTGCCCCTGAGCACGAGTGGCAAGGTCGACCGCCGTGCCCTGCCCGCCCCGCAACGCCTGCGGGAGCCGGATCCGAGCGGGACCGCGCCGCGCACCGAGACCGAACGGCAGCTGGCTGACGTCTGGGCCGCCGTGCTCGGCGCCGGACTGCTGGGCGTTGAGGACAACTTCTTCGCGCTCGGCGGTGACTCGATCCTGAGCATCCAGGTGGTCTCTCGCGCCCGGCAGGCGGGTTTGCGGCTGACCTCGAAGGACATCTTCCGCCACCAGACCATCGCCGAACTCGCGGTGGTCGTGCAGGCAGGTACGGCAGCCGATTCCGCCGACCCCGACCTGATCATCGGCCCGGCGCCGCTCACCCCGATCCAGCGCTGGCTGCTGGAAACCGAGCACGACGATCCCCACCACTTCACGATGTCGACGCTGGCGGAGCTGACCCCCGATCTCGACGAGGAGGTGCTGTCCGCGGCGTTGGACGCGGTCGTGGCCCACCACGACGCGCTGCGCGCCCGGTTCACCGAGCTCGACGGTCAGTGGCAGCAGGAGTTCGCACCGATCCACCACATCCCGGTGTTGCGGTGCCACGATCTCTCCGAAGTGGAGGTTCAGGCCGCCGCAACCGGCGCGCAATCCGGTCTGGACCTGATGAACGGACCGCTGGTCGCGGCAGTGCTGTTCACCTTCAGCGACCGAGCACCCCAGCTCTTCCTCGCGATCCATCACCTCGTGATCGACGGTGTTTCGTGGCGCATCCTGCTCGGTGACCTCGAGGTCGCCTACCACCAGGCGCTGGCCCGTCAACCGATCGACCTCGGCGTGAAGACGAGCTCCTATCACCTGTGGGCTCGGCGGCTGACTGATCACGTCGTGGCCGGTGGCCTCGACGAGGACCGGGTGTATTGGGGCAAGGCCACCGCATCACCCGAGCTGCCGGTGGATCGCCGAGGCGCCAACACGGCCGGGTCCAGCAGCACGATCTCGGTGCGGCTGGACCGGGAGAACACCGACGCCTTGCTGCGCAAGGTTCCCGAGGTGTACCGCACACAGGTCAACGACGTGCTGATGAGCGCGCTTGGCCGCGTGCTGTCGCAGTGGACCGGTCGCGATCGGGTCCTGGTCGCCATGGAGGGGCACGGACGCGAGGAGATCCTCGACGGGATCGACCTGTCGCGCACGGTCGGCTGGTTCACCGCGGAGTTCCCCGTCGCGCTCGCGGTGCCCGGTACCGGCTGGGGCGACGCGCTCAAATCCACCAAGGAACAACTGCGCGCGATTCCCCACAAAGGACTCAGTTACGGCGCGCTGCGCTACCTGAGCCCGAACGGCGTGCTGAACACCGACCAGGCAGCGGAGATCTGTTTCAACTACCACGGCCAGTGGAACGCAAGTGCGGACTCGGACGGCTTCTACCGCTCCTGGGGTGGTGGCATCGGCCAGGACGTCGCCAGTGACCGGCTGCGCACCTACCTGCTGGAGGTGACCGGCGTCGTCGAGGACGGCGAGCTGGAACTGGGCTGGACGTACTCCACCGCCGTGCACGACGAGAAAACCGTGCAGCGCCTTGCAGAACAGCTCATCGCGGCCCTGCGGGAGATCGTCGAGCACTGCGGTTCACCGGGGGCAGGCGGACGTACCCCGTCGGACTTCCCGTTCGCCCGGCTGGATCAGGCGGGAGTGGACGCCCTGGTCTCCGACGGCCGTTCGGTCGAGGACATCTACCCGTTGACCCCGTTGCAGGCCGGAATGTTGTTCCACGGTCTGGTGGACACGGATTCGGCCGCCTACTTCGAGCAGATCCGCATCCGGCTGTCCGGTGTGCCCGACCCGAACGGGCTGGGCGAGGCGTGGCAACGGGTGACGGACAGGACCCCGGCACTGCGCAGCCGGCTCGTGTGGGCCGGCGTCGACGAACCGGTGCAGGTCGTCGAACGTGACGTCGTGCTGCCCATCGCGCAGTACAACTGGCGGGACAGGACCGCGGCCGACCAGGAAGCCGGACTGCGTGACCTGCTGGAACGGGATCGTGCCGACAGGTTCGAGCTCGGCACGGCACCGCTGTCCCGGGTGTCGATCATCGCGCTGTCCGATGACGAGGTGCTGATGGTGTGGACCTCGCACCACGTCGTGCTCGACGGATGGAGCGCTGCCCAGGTGTTCGCCGAGGTCTGCGAACAGTACGCGGCCGTGGCCGGGGGAAGTGAGCCTCAGCTCGTGGCCCGCCGTCCGTTCCGCGACTATCTGGGCTGGCTGGCCGAGCAGGATCCGGGACAGGCCGAGGAGTACTGGCGGCGGACGCTGTCCGGCTTCGAGTCGCCGACCCCGCTGCCCTGTGATCGTCGTCCGGTGCAGGCGCACCGGACGCAGTCGGCCGAGTCGGTCCGCGTCGAGCTCCAGCCGATCGAGACGATCAGGTTGCAGGAGGTCGCCAAGCAGAACGCGCTCACAGTCAACACGATCATCCAGGGGGCGTGGACGCTGTTGCTGTCGCGGTACAGCGGCGAGCAGGACGTCCTGTTCGGCACCACGGTGTCCGGTCGCCCGGCCGAGCTTCCCGGCGTCGAGTCGATGCTCGGGATGTTCATCAACACGGTGCCGACTCGCGTTCAGGTCCACAGTGGATGGACGCTGGTCAGGTGGCTGCGGGAGTTGCAGGCCGCGCAGAGCGAGTCGCGGAGCTTCGACTTCGTCTCCCTCGGGCAGCTGCGGGCCTGGAGCGACGTGCCCGCCGGCCAGAACCTGTTCGACAGCATGGTCGTGTTCGAGAACTACCCGATCACCGAGCCCGCGACGGCAGGGGCACCGCACGTGCTCGAGGTGAGCTCCTCGGACGCGACGAGCTTCGCACTGTGTCTGCGTGCTTCCCTCGGCGAGAGCCTTGCCCTGGACCTCGCCTACGACCCGAAGCTGTTCGACGCCGGCACGATCCGTGCGATGGTCGATCGCCTGCGACTCCTGCTCGAAGGCATCGCGGGCGACGCGGACGTTCTGGTGGCAAGGCTGCCGTGGATGTCTGACGACGAGCGTGGTCGCGTTGTCGCGAAGTACCAGGGGACCCGGCGTGACGTGCCTGCGGCGACAGTCCCCGAACTGTTCGCCGCCCAGGTGGTCCGCACGCCGGACGCACCGGCGGTGGTGCACGGGCCCGTCGTCCTGTCGTACGCGCAACTGGACGCCCGCTCGAACCACTTGGCGAACCGGTTGGTGGAGCTCGGTGTCCGGCCGGAAGATCGGGTCGCACTACTGCTGGAGCCCTCGGTCGGCCACTGCGTCGCGGAGCTGGCCGTGCTGAAGGCCGGCGGGGCCTACGTTCCGCTCGACGTTCGCGCGCCACGGCAGCGAATGCGTGCCATGCTGACCGAATCCGGCGCATCGGTACTGGTCACGGATCTCACCTGGCAGGCCGTCGCCGATGGCTTCCACAGTGGACAGACCGTGCTCGTCGATGCCGGAGAGTCGGCCACGGGCCCGGAAGTCCGAGTGGATCAGGAGAACCTGGCGTACGTCATGTACACGTCGGGGTCGACTGGAACGCCGAAGGGTGTGGCGGTCCGCCACCGGGACGTGGTGGGGCTGGCCTCGGACGGCCGTTTCCGCGGTGGCGCTCACCAGCGGGTGCTGGCCCATTCACCGCTGGCGTTCGACGCTTCGACCTATGAGCTGTGGGTACCGTTGCTCAGTGGTGGCCAGGTCGTGCTGGCCAGTACCCCGGACTTGAGCGTCGAGTCGCTGGGCCAGGCCGTAGCCGAGCACGAGGTGACCGGGCTGTGGCTGACCGCGGGCTTGTTCCGGCTGGTGGCCCAGGACGCACCTGGTTGCCTGACCGGCGTCCGGGAAGTGTGGACCGGCGGCGACGTGGTCCCGGCGACCGCGGTGCGCCGGATCATGGCGGCGTGCCCGGGTTTGGTGGTCGTCGACGGCTACGGCCCGACCGAGACCACTACTTTCGCGACCGCCCACCGGATGCACGGTCCGGTGGCCGACCCGGTGCCGATCGGGCGACCGTTGGACAACATGCGCGGGTACGTGCTCGGTCACGACCTGCGACCGGTGCCCAGGGGAGTGCCGGGCGAACTGTGCGTTGCCGGTTCTGGACTGTCGCGCGGTTACCTGAACCGGCCTGGGCTGACAGCGGAACGGTTCGTGGCCGACCCGTTCGGCGTGCCGGGGGAGCGCATGTACCGGACCGGGGACGCCGTCCGGCAGATGGCCGGCGGCGAACTGGCCTTCCTCGGACGATCCGACGAGCAGGTGAAGCTGCGCGGGTTCCGGGTCGAACTGGGGGAGGTGGAGGCCGTGCTGGCCGCTCACCCGGCCGTCAGCCAGGCGGTGGCCGTCCTGGACGGGGAGAGGCTGGTCGCCTACGTGGTCCCGGCGACCGTCGAACCTTCGCTGGTCCGTGAGCACGCCGAGGCGATGCTGCCGGAGTACATGGTTCCGGCGGTGATCATGGTTCTTGACGAGCTGCCGTTGAGCCGCAACGGAAAGCTGGACCGCCGGGCGCTTCCGGCACCGGGCAGGGCAGCCGGCGAACGCTACGTGGCACCGCGTACCGGTCTCGAACGAGCCGTCGCGGCCATCTGGGCGCGCCTGCTCGACATGGAGCGCGTGGGCGTCGACGACAACTTCTTCGAACTCGGCGGCGACTCGATCATGAGCATCCGGCTGGTGTCCGGGTTGCTGGCCGAGTGCGGGGTGAGCGTGTCCCCGCGAGAGGTGTTCGCCACTCCGACGGTCGCCGGTCTGGCTGCCGCGATCGCCGCGGAGAGCGCTGGGACCGCCGGCCGGATTCCGGTGCTGCCGCGGCACGGCACCAGTGCGCAGTCGTTCGCCCAGCAGCGGCTCTGGTTCCTCGACGACTTCGAACCGGGCGGCGCCGAGTACGTGACGTTCACCGTCGTGCGTCTGGTGGGCGAACTGGACGTCGGCGCGCTGTCCGAAGCGTTCACGACGTTGGTCGCCAGGCACGAGTCTCTCCGCACGACGTTCGGATCCGTGGCAGGCAGTGGCGTCCAGGTGGTGCAACCGCCGTTCGAAGTTCAGGTGCCCGTGGCCGACCTGCCTCAGGACGGGGATCTGATGGCGTTGCTGGCCGAGGAGGGCCGCCGCCCGTTCGACCTTCGCCGCGGTCCGCTGATGCGGCCGGGGCTGATCCGGCTGGCGGACGACGAGCACGTGCTGACCCTGGCCTTGCACCACATCATCACCGACGGTTGGTCGAACGGAGTGATCGCCAGTGAGTTGAGCCTGCTGTACAGCGCCGCCCTGCGCGGCGAGCAGGCAGATCTGCCGCCGCTTCTCGTGCAGTACGCGGACTTCGCCACCTGGCAGCGAGGACTGCTGTCGGAGAGCGTGCTGGACGAGCAGGTGTCGTACTGGCGCAGGCAACTCGCGGACGTCCAGCCGCTGGAGCTGCCGACGGACCACCCCAGGCCCGCGGTGCGCTCGACCGCCGGCGCTGTGCGGGAGACCGTCATCCCCGTGTCGGTCACCGCGCGGCTCGGAGAGCTGAGCCGTGAGCGGGAAACCACCTTGTTCACGACGCTGGTCGCGGCCTGTCAGGTCCTTTTCGGACGATTGGCCGGGCAGGACGACGTGACGGTGGGAACCGTGGCCTCCGGCCGGGAGCGTGCCGAGCTGACCGGACTTGTCGGGTTCTTCGTGAACACACTGGTGCTGCGGTCTCACGTGCGCGGTGAGCTCGCGTTCACCGAGTTCCTCAGCGGGGTGCACGAGACGGTCCGGGACGCCTTCGACCGCCAGGACCTTCCGTTCGAGCGGGTCGTGGACGGTGTCCAGCCCGGCCGCGACACCGGCCGCACGCCGTTGTTCCAGGTCATGGTGGTGCTGCAGAACGCTCCGCAGTCCTCGCCGCTGCTGCCCGGCCTGGAGGTCCAGGACGTGCTACTGCCGGTGACGACGGCCAACTTCGACATCACGGTCGAGTTCCAGGAGGTCGAGGGTCACCTGCGGGTCGCGTTGAACTACAGCACGGACTTGTTCGAGCCCGCCACGATCGAGCGGCTCGCCGACCAGCTGCAGGTCCTGCTCGGCGCCATCGCGGACGATCCGGCACGACCTGTCTCCCGGCTGGCCCTGCTTTCCGAGACCGAACGACAGCGCCTGCTGGTCGAGTGGAACGACACGGATCACGACGTGTCCGCCGGCCTGCTGCCGGAGTTGATCGAGGCGCAGGCGCGGCGTGATCCGCACGCTCCAGCGGTGTTCTCGGTCCTCGCCACCGGCGAGGACGAGGAGGTGCGCTTCGTCGAGCTCAACGCGCGAGCCAACCGGCTGGCCAGGGTGCTGGTCGGCAGAGGCGTCGGACCGGAGCAGATCGTCGCGCTCGTCCTGCCGCGTTCGGTGGACATCATCGTCGCTCAGCTCGCGGTGCTGAAGGCAGGGGCGGCGTTCCTCCCGGTGGACGCTGCCTATCCGGCGGAACGAATCGGCTTCATGCTCGCCGACGCCCGTCCCGCGCTGATCCTGACCCGCCGCGACATGGTCACGAACCTGACCAGCGCCGGGGGCATCGCCGTGCTGGTGCTCGACGAGCCCGGCCTCATGTCCGAAGTGGATGGTGAGCAGCCCGGCAATCTGACTGACGCGGACCGGACCTCACCCCTGTCGGCGGGACATCCGGCCTACGTGATCTACACGTCCGGATCGACCGGGCGGCCCAAGGGCGTCGTCGTGCCGCACACCGGGCTGGCCAGTCTCTCGGCGGCTGCGATAGACCATTTCGCCATCACACCGGCCGATCGCGTCCTGGAGTACTCCTCCCCGAGCTTCGACGTCTCAGTGCTGGAACTGTGCATGTCGTTGCCCGCCGGGGCAGCGCTGGTCGTACCGCCGCCTGGCCCGTTGCTGGGCGAAGAGCTCGCCCAGGTGCTGGCTGATCACGCGGTGACCGTCGCGGAGATCCCTCCCGCAGCACTGGCCACGATGCCGAAGACACCACTGCCGGACTTCCGCACTCTCATCGTGGGTGGTGACGTGTGCAGCGCCGACCTGGCGGCCCGCTGGGCGCCAGACCTGCGGATGATCAACGGCTACGGGCCGACGGAGTTCACGGTGTCGACGACCTGGAGCGAACCCCTGACGGGCACGGGAACCCCGTCCATCGGCAGGCCGATCTGGAACACCCGTGTGTACGTCGTGGACAGTGCGCTGCAGCCCGTTCCGATCGGTGTTCCCGGTGAGCTGCACGTCGCGGGCATGGGCCTGGCCCGCGGATATCTCAACCGTCCTGGGCTGACCGCCGACAGGTTCGTGGCCAACCCCTTCGGGCCGGCCGGGTCGCGCCTCTACCGCACCGGAGACCTCGTCAGGTGGACCGCGGCCGGTGAGCTGGACTTCATCGGACGGACGGACGACCAGGTGCAGATCCGCGGGTTCCGGGTCGAACTGGGCGAGGTCGAGTCGGTTCTGCTGCGGCACCCGGAGGTCGGCGAGGCCGTCGTGGTCGTGCAGGACGAACGCCTGGTCGCCTACGTGGTGCCGGCACTCGGTTCGGCCGCACCCGGTACGACGGACCTGCGCGAGTTCCTCGGCCGGACGTTGCCCGACTACATGGTGCCGATCGCCTTCACGGCGTTGGACGCGTTGCCGCTGAACCCGAGCGGAAAGGTGGACCGGCGCCGGCTGCTCCTGGTGACCGCGGTGCCCGATCCGGGAACCCCCTACGCGGAGCCGAGCAGCCCGGCCGAGCTCGCGCTCGCCCGGATCTGGGCCGACGTGCTCGGGCTGGAACGAGTCGGCGTGCGGGACAACTTCTTCGACCTGGGCGGGGACTCCATCCTCAGCATGCAGGTGGTGTCCAGGGCCAGGCAGGCCGGCCTGGGGCTGACGTCCAAAGACCTGTTCCTGCACCAGACCATCGACGTGCTCGCCGTCGAGCTCGGCGCGTTCGAAGACACTGCGGTGGCACGAGGGCAGGCGGAACCGGTCGTCGGTCCGGTACTGCTCACACCGATCCAGCGGTGGTTCTTCCAGAGCCACACCGTCAATCCGCACCACTTCAACCAGTCGATGCTGCTGGAGCTGGCCGGTGACCTGGACGAGACGGCGTTGCGACAGGCCCTGGACGCACTGTGGCTGCACCACGACGCCCTTCGGATGCGCTTCGAGTGCGTCGACGGTGAGTGGCAGCAGCACAACGCCGCCCCCGAGCCGGCCCAGCTGCTGCACCGACGCGATTTGTCCGATGTGGACGACGACGGGCAGATGGCCGCGATGGAGAAGGCGGCCGACGAGGTGCACGCGAGCTTCGACCTGCGGACCGGCCCGCTGCTGAAAGCCGTCCTGTTCACGGTCGCCCGCGGTCGGCCGTACCTCTTCCTGGCGGCGCACCACATCGTGGTCGACGGAGTCTCCTGGCGCGTCCTGCTGGACGATCTTGATCTGGCGTACCGGCAGTCGGCCCGAGGCGAGCCGGTCGACCTCGGCGGGAAGACGACCTCGTTCCTGGACTGGGCCAACCGCCTCAGCGACCACGTGGCGGCGGGGGGTCTGGATCACGAGCTCGCCCATTGGGCCGGGGTCCTGGACGTGTGGGAACTGCCGGTGGATCGGACGCCTCAGCGGTCCGAGGCGCCTGCCGAAGTGGTGTCGATCGCGCTGAACGCCGAGGACACGGACGCGTTGCTGCACTCGGCGCCCGCCACCTACCGCACGCGGATCAACGAGGTGCTGCTCAGTGCCCTCGCCTGGGCGTTGTCCCGGTGGACTCGTCAGCGTGTCGTGTCGATCGATCTCGAAGGACACGGTCGCGAGGACGTTCTCGACGCGGTCGACCTGACTCGGACCGTCGGCTGGTTCACCACGATCTTCCCGATCGTCCTGACCGTGCCGGACGGGGACGAGCCGGGGTGGCGGGAGTTGGTCAAGTCGGTCCGCAGGCAGTTGCGAACCGTGCCGGGAAACGGGTTCGGCTACTCGGCCCTGCGTCATCTCGGTTCACCCGAGGCGCGCGAGCGGCTGTCCGGCGACGGGCGGGGACCGCAGATCGCCTTCAACTACCTCGGGCAGTGGGACAGCACGGCCAAGGACACCGGCGACGGTCTCTACGCGGCGTCGCACTCCTCGCTGGGACAGGACCACGATCTCGCCGAGAGCAGTTCCCACGTGCTCGAGGTCGTGGGTGCGGTCCAGGGCGGTGAGCTGGTGTTCTCCTGGTTCTACCAACCTGGTCTGCACGATCTGTCTACTGTGGAGTCGGTTGCCGGTGACTTCGCCGACGCGCTGCGGAGCATCGCGCGTGACTGCGGGAAAGGCTGAGCAGCCATGACTGTTCCGCTGTCCCGCAACCGCGACTACCGGCTGTTGTGGATCAGCCAGGCGTTGTCGGGGGCGGGGTTCAGCGCGTCGATGATCGCGTTCCCCCTGCTGGTGCTAGCCGTCACCGGGTCGCCCGCGATGACCGGGCTGGTGCTGGGGGTCGAAGCGACAGCCCAGGTCCTGGTGGGCGTCCCCGGCGGCGCACTGGTGGATCGCTGGAACCGAAAGAAGCTCATGCTCATCGCGGAGGCAACGCAGGCATTGGCGGTCGCCAGCCTCGTCTTCGCGTTGTGGCTGGATGTGCCGAGCGTGCTGCACATGGTGGTGGTGGCGGCGCTGATGGGTGTCTGCAACGCCCTGTTCGGACCTGCGGAAAGTGCCTCGCTGGTGCGGATCGTGCCGCAGGAGCAGTTGTCGAGGGCGCTGGCGATGAACTCCGCCCGTGGTTCGGTGGGGCAGCTGTCGGGCACGGCGTTGGGCGGTTTCCTTTTCGCGGTGGGAAGACTGGTGCCGTTCGCGTTCAACGTGCTCACGCACACGATCTCGTTCGTGGCGTTGTTGTTCGTCCGCGTGCCGCACAGCGACATCGAGCAGGAACCAGGCAGCCATCTGGGTGGGGAGATGGTCGAAGGCCTGCGCTGGGTCTGGCGGCAGCGGCACGTCCGGGTCACGGTGCTGTGTGCGGTGAGCCTCAACTTCTTCTTCAGCGCCTACTACATCGTCATCATCGTGCTGGTCGCCGGCAGGGGAGTGTCGCCGGGCGAGATCGGCGTCATGGCGGCGATGCTCGGCGTGGGCGGCATTCTCGGTGCTCTGCTCGCGCCGTACCTGCATCGAGTGGTGAGTCCCTACACATCGATCATCGGGGTGTTCTGGGCGCTGGCGGCGCTCACCCCGCTAGCGGTGTTCATCGACAGCGGCCTGCTGATGGGAGCACTGTTCTTCGCGATGGCCCTGCTGCCGCCGACCGCGAACACGACGATCAACACCTACCAGCTCTTGCTGACGCCCGATCGCTTGCGCGGCAGGCTGAGCGGTGTGATGGGGATGATCTCCGGGGTGTCCGCCGCGGCGGGTCCGGCGTTCGGTGGCCTGCTCGTGCAGGCGGTGTCCGGTACTCGTGCGGTCCTGCTGATCGCCGCCGCCATCGCCGTCATCGCGGTCATCACCACCCTCAGTCCCACCATGCGTTCGTTCCCTCGCGACGAGACCGTCGCGACGGACGCATCAGAAGCAGAAACCACGAAAGGACGATGACGACATGGACGAGGACGTCAGGTACCAGGTTCTGATCAACGACGAGGAGCAGTACTCACTGTGGCCGGCGGTTCAGGACGTCCCCGCTGGTTGGCGCGCCACCGGTACGGAAGGGAGCAAGGAGGACTGCGTGTCCTACGTCGACGAGGTGTGGACCGACATGCGGCCGCGCAGCCTCCGCGAGCGCATGGCAGCCGGCCGACAGGACTGACACCACTCTCATCGTTGGGCACCCAGGTCGGGGATCACGTCGAACTTGCGGTCCAGTCCGGTGAGTCTCAGCGGCCGCAGGACCGCGCGGGTGCGTGCCACCACGACGAACTCGACCTCGGCGGGCACGACCGACTCCCGCCGGACGAGCTGTTCTGCGACGGTGAACCGCACGGTGACCGGGTGTCGGCTGAACTGGCGGGGGACACTCTGGGCGACCACAGACGCCCTGGGCTGGCGGACGGTGCTCACGGGATTCTCCGCGGGGAACCGTGGCGACCGCGGGGTCCGGGCGGGCGGATGGCTGAGGGACCGAAGGCCAGTGACCAGCGGAGTCCACGCACAGGCGGCGTGGATCGCCATCAGGCCTTGCTGGACGGTCCGGCGGCGGCCTGGGCCGAGGATCAGCGGTGGACGCTCGCCAGGGTGGCGAAACTGATCGGGCGGATGTTTCACGTCTCCTACAGCCTCAAGGGTGTGGCGTTGCTGCTGCACCGGCTGGGCTGGACTCCCCAGGTGCCGATCCACCGCGCCGCGGAACGCGATGACGACGCGGTGGCCGCCTGGAGGAAACGGGCTCCGCGCGGGCACACGCCCGTGGTCGCGGTGACGGCCAAGGGCTCGGGCCGGATCTCGATCGCGGCCATGACCTGCTACAAAGCGGGCGAGAAATCACGGCTGATCTACCGGATGATGCTGCACCGAGGCCGCAAGGGCGAGAAGAAAGGCTTCCGCGAACACGACTTCGCCGCCCTGCTGGATGCCGCGCATCAGCAACTCGGCGGGCCGATCGTGCTCGTGTGGGACAACCTCGGCGGCCACACCAGCGCCCTCATGCGCCGGCTCGTCACCATCCGAACACAGGGGAGTGTTGCTGCCGTTTCGGCACTGTCGCCCCGCTGCGATTGGCTAGAGCCGCGACATCGCGGGGATCGCTACTGTGTCGGCGGTGTCCGGATTCCACGCATACCTTTCTTCATCGAACGCTGGGTCAGCCCTCTTCGCGCTGAACTGCTGGATTGCACGCCAATCAGGATCAGGCCTACCTGCGGCATGCCGTGCGCGAGCACGAGCGGCACCTTGACGAGCAGCGGATCCGCCGTCCAGTGGCCGCCGCAGCAACCCTGTGGACCTCGGCCCAGGTCCTCAAACCCGGCCAGATCGAACGTCTCACCGTAAATCGGCCGGACCGTCTCGGCGTGTTCATCCACGACGATTCACATGCCGCCTAACCTGCACGGATGCGGGTTTTCCACACGCACACGGTGCTGGCTGGTGGTCAGCGGCCGAGAGCGTGGCGCAAGTAGGTCGCGGTTTTGGTGCCGGTTGCGGCGACCTCGTCCGGGGCGCCTGCGGCGACAATGCGGCCGCCGGACGGGCCGAGCAGCGATGACGGACGATCCCGACGAACCAGATCTTCACTCGATCAAGAAACTCACGGTAGATCTGGCCGGCGCTCCGACTGCCCCTGGTGCGCAACTGGTCATGCTCGTCAGGCTGTTACGCCGCACCCTCGGGAATGGCGTTCTCATCGAACTGTCAGGGGTAAGACCGACGATCCTGGCCTCGCTCGTCGCGTTCGGCATTCCCAGGGACGTAACCGTGATCGACTCACGGGGTCGCCCGTGGACCAACTGAGCCAAGTGGCGTTGAGAGCGCGACTCCAGCAAGACCGCAGCCCCTCGTCTGGTCCGGTCCGCGTGCAACCCGGCTCAGTTCATCCGCGATCCGGAACTCCGTGAGGCCGTCGAGGTGCTTGTCGTAGCAGCGGATCATGCGCAACGACAGGCTGGTCCGTTCTGCCACCTCACCGATCTGCACTCGTCCGCCGACGAGACCCCTCCCCGAATCGGCCGTGATCTCCCGCCGTCCTGGTACCAGGCAGGTAGATGGTGGCTCGTCCGGCCGTCACACGTGGGTGCGAGACGTCTCGTCGTGCCGAGCTCGTGCCTTTCGCTGGCGTTTCCGGTCGAGTAGCCACATGATCGGAGACGCGGAGACCCCGTGCAGGAGGATCGAGCCGATCACGACGAGCCCGACGACCCGCCACAGCGCGTTCTGCTCGGCGAACTTGCCCGCTTGCAGGGCGTAGACGAGGTAGAACAACGATCCGACGCCGCGCACACCGAAGAACGCGATGACTGCTCGTTCCCGCGGGCCGGTTCCGCCGCCGAGCAGACCGGCCCACCCCGCCAACGGCCGCACCAGCAGCAGGACCACCGCGGCGACCACGACCTCGGGCCACCTGAGGCCAGAGAACAGACCGGTGGCCGCGGCGCCGCCGAGCAGGAAGACGATCAGCACGGTGAGCATCCGCTCGGCCTGCTCGACGTAGCGGTGCAGCACCTGGTGATAGCCGTGGCGGCGTTCGCTGGCCCTGACCGCGCAGGCGCACACGAAGACCGCGATGAACCCGTAGCCCTCGATCAGCTCGGTGATCCCGTAGGCGAGGAAGGTCGCCGCGAGCGCGACGAAGCCTTCCGCGTGCTCGGCCAGGCGCAACTTCTTCGACGGCGCCGAGAAGAACAGCTTGCCCAATGCCCAGCCGATGACCAGGCCGACGGCCAGTGCGGAGACGAGCCGCCAGAGCACGTCCACGGCGAGCCAATGCCCGAGCCACCCCGACGGCGCGGCTCCGGCGACGCTGATCGCGATGGCGGCGTAGGTGAACGGGAAGGCCAGCCCGTCGTTGAGCCCGGCCTCGGAGGTCAGTGCGAACCGCGCCTCGTCCTCGTCGGACTCCGGGTTCTCCGCTGGTTCGGCGACCTGAACCTCGCTCGCGAGCACGGGATCGGTGGGGGCAAGGGCGGCCGCGAGCAGAACAGAGGCCGCGACGCCGAGGCCGAGCGCGGCCCAGCCGAGCACGCCGACGGCGAGCATGGACAGCGGCATGGTGATGGCGAGCAGGCGCCAGGTGCTCGCCCAGTTGCGCAGACCGACCACGCGGTTCAGGGCGAGGCCCGCTCCCATCAACGAGATGATCACGCAGATCTCGGTCAGGTGCAGGAGCACGCTGCTGTGCCGGGCAGGGTCGGGATCGGGCAGCGGATCCACCACTGAGAACGTCAGGGCGCCCGCGCCCAGGAAGAGCATCGGCATGGAGATCGGCGCGCGCGCAAGCAGCCGCGGCAGCAGAGCAGCGGCGAGCGTCGCGAGGCCCGCGCCGGTGTACAACAGGGGGCCAGGATCCACTGTGCGCCTTCCGCTCAACCCTCGAACGGACCAGATACCCCGCCAGGCCGAGTGACGAAACAGGTCAGAGGCGCAACCTCAGCGTCCCGAGCACGCTGTGGTGTTGACATTTGTCATCACCAACCGGTGACTCCGCCTCACTACTGGCGCCCACCTCACCCGGTCAGGCTGAGCCCCATGGAAACAGTGCTCGAAGTACGTAGGGCGCGGCACAGCTACGGATCGACGCCGGCCCTGGCCGGCGTCGATCTCGATGTCGGGGCGGGGGAGTGCGTGGCGTTGCTCGGGCCGAACGGCGCGGGCAAGACGACGCTGGTGAACCTGGTGGTCGGGTTGTTGCCCGCGAAGGAGGGCCGGGTCCGCGTCTGCGGCGGTGACCCGCGCATTGCGTCGACGCGTAGGCGGCTTGGTGTGGTGCAGCAGTCCCTCGGGTTCCCGACCACGCTGAAGGTGGTCGAGCTGGTCACCGGCGCCGCGGTGCGCGCGGGGATGCCGAGGTCGGCCTCCGGGCCGGTCATGGCCGAGCTGGACCTGACCGACTTGGCCGGGCGGCGCGCGGCCAAGCTGTCGGGTGGCCAGAAACAGCGGCTGCAGCTCGCCATGGCGCTGGTCGCCGATCCGAGGTTGCTGGTGCTGGACGAGCCGACCGCGGGCCTCGACGTGCCTGCCCGCAAGAGGTTCTGGCAGCTGCTGGCGCAGCGCCGGGAGCGGGGTACCGGCGTGCTGGTCACCACGCACCTCATCGAGGAGTCTTCGGCCGTCGCCGATCGCGTGGTGGTGCTCGATCACGGTCGCGTGCTCGCCGGCGGCACGCCGGACGAACTGGTGGCTCGGTTGCCGGACCGCACGGTGATCGCGCGGACGGCACTGGGCCGGGACCGGCTCGCGATGTTGCCGGGTGTGGTGTCGGTGCGCAACGACGGCGAGCACGTTCATCTGGGCACTCGTACGCCGGAGGCGTTGTTGCGGGTGCTGCTCGCGCAGGACCCCGGTCTGAGTGATCTGCGGGTCGAGGGCGCCGGGCTGGAAGAGGCAGTGGCGGGTTTGATCAAAAGGGAGAGGGGTGCGGCGTGACTGTGCACATTTCTGGGAAGGTCTTCGGCGTCGAGCTCACGGACGAGCTGAGGGGCATCGTGCGCGAGCCCACGGCGCTGTTCTTCTCCATCGTGATGCCGGTGGCGTTCTTCGGGCTTTTCGTGTCCCTGTTCGGAAAGTTCAGCAGCGGAGGGTTGTCGGCAGGCACCACGATGGTCGCCACGTTCGGCGCGTTCGGCGTGGTGTCGGTCGTGCTGATGAATCCCGGCATCGGCGTCGCGGCCGATCGGGAACGCGGGTGGCTGCGGGCGAAACAGGTGTCCGCGGTGCCGATCGGTGTGACGCTTGCGGCGAAGGTGGTCGCCGCGCTGCCTTACGCGGCGGGTGTGCTGCTCGCGATGACGGCGACCGCGGCGGTCACCGGTGCGCTGGACGCGCCGGTGACCGCGCTCCTGCGGATTCTCGCTGTGCTGATGGTGGGCGCGTTGCCGTTCGCGTTGCTGAGCCTGGCGGTCGGGTTCCAGACTGGGGCAGGCGCTGCGACCGCTGTGCTCAACGCGATCCTCATCCCGTCGGCCGTCCTGTCCGGGCTGTGGATGCCGCTCGAGATCATGCCTGCGTTCTTCGGTGACATCGCGCCGTTCCTGCCCACCTACCACCTGGCCCGGCTGGCGCTCGCCCAGCTGACCGGTGCACCCGTGCTCACGCACGTGCTCGTGCTGCTCGGCACGACGATCGTGGCCGCGGCGCTGGCCGCGTTGTCGTATCGTCATGCCCGGTCATGAAAAAAGTCGCAGGGATCTCGCGCTGGTTCCACCTGTTCTATCTCGGGAACCTGTTGTGGGCACCGGTGTTCGACCCGGACACGGGCTGGGTGGACTGGGTGCTCGTGGCCGGCGTGGTCGCGGCCTTCGTGCCGATGTACGTGCTGGCGTGGCAGCGGCCGTCGCTGGTCCGCTGGCGTTGCACGGTGCCGACGGTGGTGCTCGGCGCGCTTGTGACACCGTTCAACACCGGCGCCGCGGTGCTCTTCGTCTACGCGGCGGCGTTCGCGGGTCTGTCGGAGTCCCGGCGTCTGGCGATGCGGTGGTTCGTCGGCCTGTCCGCGCTGATCTGCCTGTTTACCGTGGTGTCGGTGGTCGAGATGCCTTACCGGCTGTGGGGGTTGCTCCCGTCGTTGATCTTCCTGTGGCTGATCGGCATCCTGCAGGTCGAGTGGGCCGAACGGGAACGCGAGGCCGCCGAGCTGCGCATCCGAAATGTGCGGATCGAACATCTCGCCACCCTCGCGGAACGTGAGCGCATCGCCCGCGACCTCCACGATCTGCTCGGCCACACGCTGACCGCGATCATCGTCCGCGCCCAGCTGGTCGCCGCGGATCCCACACGGGTGCACGAGGAAGCGGCGGAGATCGAGCGCACCGCCCGCGCGGCGCTGGGCGAGATCCGCGACGCCGTCACCGGCTGGCGCAGCGCGAGTCTCGAGACCGAGCTGGAGTCGGCCCGTGCCACGTTGACGAGCCTCGGCGTCGACGTCGTGGTGCGGCAGGATCCGGACCTCGTGATCGTCGGCTCGACCGAGCACGAGCTGGCGCTCGCGTTGCGGGAGGCCGTCACCAACGTCGCCCGGCACGCGAGCGCGACGACGTGCCACATCGGGGTCGAGGCCCGCGACGGCGAGCTGCGCCTGGTGGTCGCCGACGACGGCGTCGGCAGCGACGCGCAGGAGGGCAACGGGCTGACCGGCATGCGCGAGCGGATCGCCGCGCTCGGCGGACTGGTGCGGCGCACTGGCTCGGCGGGCACCACGGTCACGATCGCCGTCCCGCTGCGGGTGGCCACGTGATCAGGGTGGTGCTGGCCGAGGATCAGACGATGGTGCGTGGCGCGTTCGCCCAGCTGCTGGACCTCCAGCCCGACGTCACGGTCGTCGCGACCGCGGGCAATGGTGACGAAGCCCTTGCGGCCGTTGCGGAATACCGGCCTGACGTGCTGCTCACCGATATCGAGATGCCCGGTCTCACGGGCCTCGACGTCGCGCGGGAGCTGAGCCGCCGTGGCGATCCCACGCGAGTCCTGATCATCACGACGTTCGCCCGCAGCGGCTACCTGCGGCGCGCGATGGAGTCCGGCGTGGTGGGCTACGTGTTCAAGGACGCGCCGATCGCTGACCTCGTCTGCGCCCTGCGCCGGGTGCACGCCGGTGAACGTGTCGTCGCGCCCGAGCTCGCGATGGCCGCGTGGGACCACGCCGACCCGCTCACGTCACGGGAACGTGAACTGCTGCGCGAGGTCACCACCGGCGCCGGCAACGCCGAGATCGCGGCCAGGCTCAACCTCGCGGAGGGGACAGTCCGCAACTACCTGTCGACGGCGATGGCGAAACTCGGAGCGCGCAACCGGTCCGAAGCGGCGAACACCGCCCGTGACCGAGGTTGGCTCTGACGGCTAAGCTCGCACCAGACCTTCCGGACGATCTTGATCGCCACCGAGGCGTTTCGCGATGGCGCGGCACACCAACACCAACCACCGCTTCGGGCACGCACGCGCGTGCCGGCCAGATCGGCGAACACGGATCGGCATCGACCTCGGTGCGGTGAGCCCGGCACCAGGACGCAACGGAACGCCGCATTCGCGAAGTTCAGGACAGTTCCAGCGCCGCCTCGAACTTCGAGTACGACACCACCCGCGCACCACACTGAGGAGGGCTCGGGCTCCGTACCGCTGTCACGACTGTCCGACCGGCCTCACTGCCACTCTCGACAGTCTGGGCTCATGGACCACCACCGCTCTGAGCGACCATCACCGAGCCATCCACCACGTAAACATCAAGAGCAGTGAGGTCGCGGAACCTGTCGTCGTCGGCGGGCAGTTACTGTGGTTCGGGCGGTGGAGCGGCTTCGCGCATGACGGTGATCGCGTGGCGTGTGCCGCGCACCTGCGGGTGCTCGGCGTCGAAGACCTGGAGCTGGTCGTCGAGCAGGGTTTCGAGCTCGCTCACCCCGTGGGCAGGACCGTGGGTCACCGCCCGGAGGTGGGCGAGACTTCCGCGCAGGGCCAGAGTCTGCGGATGCAGCGGCCCGAGGACCGTCGTGTGATCCTCGATCACCTGCTCCATCGCCGACGCCGCGCCGGTGGTGTCGCCGGACAGGTGCTGCCACAGCGCGCGGTGCCCGCGTGCGGCGAGCAGCAGCGGGTTGTTCGGGCCCAGGGCCGGTAGGTGCTCGTCGAGCAGTGCGTCGAGCTCCGCCAGCGCACGTGCCGGTCCCTCGGTCGTGCCGAGCCAGGTGGCGCGGTCGGTGCGCAGGAGAACCACCTGGAGGCGGTCGGGTTCGGCGGCGTGTTGCCACCGCGCGACGAGGTCGTCGGAGACGGCCAGTGCCCCGGCCGCGTCACCGGCGAAACCGCGTAGCCGGGCCAGTGCTGCGCGGGTCGTGAGCGTATCGGGGTGGTCGGCTCCGAGCACGCGTTGCCGAGCCGACAGGACCGACTCGTACTCCGCAGCGGCGGTCTTGATGTCGCTGGTCGTGGCCAGCCAGTGGGCGATCGCGAAGCGGATGGACAGCGTGTACGGGTGATCCGGTGCCAAAGTGTTCATGGCCCTCGCCCGCAGTTCGGCGAAGTGGTCCAGCGCCGCGGTCAGCTGGCCGCTGGAGGCCAGCGAGTTCTCGGCGAACACCAGGACCGGGTGAGGTTCAGGCTGCCACAGAGCCTCGCCCGCCGCGCGGTGCAGTGCCGAGGTGTTGCGGCGCAGCACATGGGCGAGTCCGATGTCCCGCTCGACCGGCGGCCAGAGAGTCAGCAGCGCCGTCGCCACGGCACGCGGGAATTCCGCCGCAACCGATGCCGGGTACTGGTCACGGGTTGCCCGTTGCACCAGCACGTGCACTCTCACCTCAGTGTGCGTCTCGTGCGGGCTGTGCGTCAGCAGGCTCAGCTTGTGCAAGTTCCTCAGCGCCTGCCGCACCTGCTCGACGTCCGCACCCAGCCGCTCCGCCACGGGCGCCGCGGTGAGGATCGCCTCCGGTGCGCCGTGCGGGTCGAGCAGCGCGAGCGCGGCGAGCACTCGGCCCGCGAGCCCTGCCGGTTCCATGCGGTCCGCCTGCTCCACCGACAGCGACCAGGCGGCGGCCACCGTGTGCTCCTGGTCGTCGGGCAGCATGTCCAGGGTCCGGCCCAGAGCGTCCAGCGCCCGCCGCCTGTCCCTGAGCTCCGCCAGGTACCACGCGCAGGTCTTCTCCTGCTCCACCACAACAGCGGCCGCCTGGGCGAGCGCGAGCGGCAGGTGGCCCAGTTCCGCGCCCAAATCCGCGGCGCCTTCGGCGGCATTCAGAGTGTCGGCGAGTGTCGTCAGCAGATAGGACTCGGACTCCTGCGGCGTGAACGGGTCTACGTGCAGCACCCGCCGCCCCGCGCTCCGCAACGCGGCGTCGCGGCGTCGTGTCGTCACGACCACCCGTCCGGTGGCGTTGCGCGGCGGCCAGAGCGTCGCCAGATCCTGCGGTGACTGGAGGTCGTCCAGCACGATCAGCCAGCGCGCGGACGTGGCCGCCAGCCAGTCCAGCAGCCTGCGCGCACCCGCTTCCGGATCACGGTCGTCGACGCCTGTCACCACCGCGGCCCACCGCGCGTACTCCCAGACCAGCCCGCTGCGCGATGACGCGGTCAGCCACAGCACCAAGTCCGCAGCGCCTGCGGCCCACACCTGCTCCGCCAGCCACACGGCCAGCTGCGACTTGCCGATCCCACCCATCCCGGACAGCACAACGGTGTGCACCGCCTCCACCGCGTCGGCCAACTCCACGCAGGCACCCCGTTGTTCGAACGCCCCGGCCAGCGGCGGCCACGACGAACGCCCCGGCAACGTCAGCGGCGCGCGCGGCTCCTGGTGGACGTGGAGATCACCGTGCAGCTCACCGAGCTGCACCAGGGTGCCGTGGACGTCACCTTCCACGATGTTGACGAAGCGCCTGCCGGACTCAGCCATCGTCGTGACGCTAACAGGCGCTTGAACAGGTACCGAGGAGGGCGGTCATGGCGGTGACGAGCGAGCCGATGACCGTCCGCGCCGGGTGTTCATCTCGTATGCACACGAGTCGGATGAGCACGTCGAGTTGGTGCGGGCTCTGGGGATCTTTCTCCGCCTCGAGGGAATTGCCGCGACGAACTGGGCCACGTCCGCACCCAGACCGTCAACCGGCTACACCGCCTGCTGCTGGAACTGCTTCCCGGTGGGGCGAAGAAGTTCCTGTCCGCCGCCCAGGCCCGGGCCCTGCTGGCGTCGGTGCGGCCGCGGGGTGTCGTGGGCCGCACGCGCCAGCGGCTGGCCGCCGACCTGGTCACCGAACTGGAGCACGTCGACAAACGGATCAAGTCCGCCAACACCGAGTTGCGCGAGCTGGTCGACGCCAGCGGCAGCACCCTGATGGAGTTGACCGGGGTCGGCCCGTCCAGCGCGGCGCACCTGCTCGGCGACATCGCGGACATCGGCCGGTTCATCGACAAGGGCCGGTTCGCGTCCTGGAACGGCACGGCGCCGCTGGAGGCGTCTTCCGGTGATCAACGACGGCATCGGCTGTCGCGGGCCGGCAACCGCAAGATCAACCGGGTGCTGCATGTGATGGCCATCGTCCAGCTCCGCTACGACACGCCCGGCCGTGTCTACTATCGCCGGCCTCGCGTCAACGGCGACGCAGGGACTGTCTCACCACGTACGCGCCCGCCAGACAAGCACCAAGGAATAGCACGATCGGCACGACCAGTGGCCATTCGAGCAGCAGGGTGGCCACTCCAGCGGCACTCGTCAAGAACATGGCCACCATGCCGTTGCGAATCCTCGGATCCATCTCGCTCCTCACGATCCGATCAAATGAGCTTGCTGATTCCTTTGCCCACAAGGCCTCCGCTGACACCACCGATCACGCCACCGACCGCACCACTGATCATGGCATCACGGATCTTGCCCGAGTCGCCCCCGCCGATCGCGGCACCCCATCGAGCGGTCCACCCAGCCGAGCCGAGGCTCGCCGACGAGTTCAAGCCCGAAGTGCACCGCAGAACCAGCTCGTCCTGCTGCACGTGGTGTCGACCGCCCGGAGGAGGGAGTGGATGGTCGCGGCTGTCGCCACCGCGCTGATGTTCTGCCTGCCGTTGGTGTTGCGCGGTCGCGGATCCGCAGTCGAGGCGAACGTGGCGGCGATGATCGCTTGGACGACGGGGCGGTGGCCGTCGGCCACGCCGTTCGCTCCCGCCGTGACTACGTGCTTGCCGTGCAGGGCGGGCGCGGCGGGCAGAGCAGATGCGGGAGGCGGTCGCGCGACGGCGCGTCGTGGAGGAGCGGTTGCGCATCGCCCGAGAGCTGCACGATGTAGTAGGTGACCACGTCGCGGTCATCAACGTCCACGCTGGACTGGCCCGCCGCGCCCTGCGCACCGACCCCGACCTCTCGGAGCACGCCTTGGTGGAGACCGAGACAGCCGCCCGCGCCGTGCTGCGGGAGATGGCCGGCATCCTGCGAGTGTTGCGGGCCGACGGCGACGACACCGCTGCCCCTGGACTCGACCGCGTCGTGATCTGGTCGAGGCCGTCCGCCGAGGCGGTGTGGAGGTCGAGGCGCGACTCGACCACGAGGACGTACCGGACCTGGTGTCGGTGACCGGCTATCGGGTGGTGCAGGAGGTGCTGACCAACGCGGCTCGCCACGGACGCGGGCGGGCCGCGCTCACCGTGCGCCGCACGCCTGACGCCGTGGTTCCTCGACGAGGTGTGGGTGGCGGCGCCGTTCTCGTCCAGGAGCGCGTTCCTGGACCGCGTGACCGCCGTGGCGCGGCGGTGGGTCGGCGAAGGCCTGATGTCCGTCGCTGCTGGCCGCGATGTCGGATGGGAGCTGCGTCCGCTGCGAGGGTGTTGCGATCGCCGTGGCAAAGGCGCGGCTGCGGATACCGCCCTCGCTGACCCGGAACACCGAATCGCCGGCCTGCCGCAGCTGATCGACGAGTTCGGACCTGCAGCAGCCTGATGCGGAGGTCAGGCTGCTGGGCCGTGTTTCGGCGCCCCCGCAGGGTCAGCACCCGTGTCGGCGCTGCGCACGCCAAGATGTGGTCGTCGCGCGGCCTACGCGTCGCAGCTGTCCAAATGTGTGCCGGGGACTGCTGTGTAGGTCCGTCCATCCGGCATCGTCACGGTCGCGGTTGTTGCCGGCGGGATGGTGACGGACAGGTGGAACCGGCCTTCTGTGATCCGCCAGTGCGTCGCGATCTGCCCGTGCACGGAGTCGAGCTCGGCCTCTGCCCACGTGAGGCCGCCACCCGGCTGTGGACGCACCTCGAAGTGGCGGTATCCCGGTGCATCGTCGAGCAGCCGGATTCCCGCGGTGTGGCGGTGCAGGAACGAGATGACCGCGCCCTTGCTGTAGTGGTTGAGCGAGGCGTGCGGGGTGCCGTGCTCGTCGAGGCCGTCCCAGTGTTCCCAGATCGTGGTCGCCTCGCGGTCGATCATGGTCAGCCACGACGGTTCGGTGTCCTGGAACAACAACTCGTAGGCTACGTCGAGGTGCCCGGTGTCCGCGAGCACGGGCAGGAGATACGGCGTGGCGAGGAATCCGGTGCCCAGGTGGATGTCTGCGGCGCGGATCAGCCTGACGAGCCGGTCCGCGGTGGCTGTGCGCAGATCATCGGGAACCAGGCCGAAAGCGAGCGCCCGTACGTACGTCGCCTGGGTGTTCGGGATCAACGAGCCGTCGTCGGCGATGAACTCCGTGCGCCAGGCGTTGAGCGTGTTCGCCGCGAGGAGCGCGTAGCGGTCGGCGTCGTGGTGGTGTCGGGTGAGGGCGCAGATCCGGGAAAGCAGCGATGCCGAGCGGTACAGGTACGCGGTTGCCACCGCGCCGTGGTCCGCTGTGCGGAAGGCCTCTTCGTCGACGTGCGGCTCGCACCATTCGCCCCAGTGGAAGCCGCCGTCCCAGACGAATTCGTGGTGTGGCGCCTGGGCCGTACGGCTTGGGTGGCTTCGGGTGCGGGCGCGTTCGGCGGCGAAGTCGACCCAGCGGGTCATCATCGGCCGGAACTCCTCGAGCACGTCGAGGTCGTCGTAGACGAGGTACAGCTCCCACGGCACGATCACCGACGCGTCGCCCCACCCGGAGGAGCCAGCGAACTGGTCCAGGATCTCCGGTGGCAGGTGCTGGACGGCGCGTCCGCCTGGGTCGGGTGCAAAGTTTGTCAGGCAGCCGTTGTCCCACTGGTCAACCGCGAGGTCGCGCAGCCACTTCACCGAGAATCCCGCTACGTCGTAGAGGAATGCGGCTGTGGGCACGTACAGCATCCAGTCGCCGGTCCAGCCGGCCCGCTCGCGTTGAGGACAGTCGGTAGGGATGTCGCAGGCGTTGTCGCGGAAGCTCCACACCGCGGCCTCGTGCAGCTTGTTGATCCGTTCGTCGCTGCAACGGAACCGGCCGGTGCGGCGGAGGTCGGTGTGCACGACGACGCCCCGCGCGTCGTCCGGTGTGAGTGGACGCGACGCGCCTTCCACGCTGACGTACTGGAATCCGTGCGTCGTGTGCCGCGGCTCGAAAACCTCGTTCGCCTGTCCGCCGGAGATCACCTGGTCGATCTGACCGGCCGAGAGCGGTTCACGGGTCTGCCAGTCGACCCCGCGCAGATGTTCGACGGTCACGTCACCGTCCGGGCTGAGTGCCTCGCCATGAGCCAGTACAAGGCGATCTCCAGAGGGAACGTCGAGCTTCAGCCAGCCGTTGATGTTCTGCCCGAGGTCGATGACCTGCCGTCCCGACGGCAGCTCGGTGACCGACACCGGCGTCAATTCCTCGATGCGCCGTACTGGCGGTGCCGGTGATGCGGTGAGCCGGGCGAAGTCGTCGTAGATCCCACCGCTCACGACTGCGGCCTTGGGCCAGGACTCGTCCAGGTAGCCGGGAGCAGACCAACCGGGCATCGCCCGCCGGAGGTCTGTTGCCTGGCCGTCCATGAGATCCGCCGTGATCCACGCCGGTGTGGTCGTCCACGAGGAATCGGTGCCCAACACAGTCGTGGACCCGTCCTCGTGCACAACGTGCAACTGGCACAACAGGGCGGTGCGGTCGCCGAACGAGTTCGCGATTCGCATCGCGCCGGTGCGGCCACGGAACCAGCCGTCGGACACGAGAGCCGGTGAGATGTGAGGCATGTGCTCAGCCGGCCGTGGAGGTATGCCGGTGACGGTGCCGGCGACCTGGTCGAAGACGACGCGCCGGGCCGAGGGACCGGTTTCGCCGTGGCAGCTCGCGGTGACGTGGCTGAGGCCGGGCCGCGTCGTCCGTGACATCCATCGACAACGGGCGGACATCGGCCACATCGGACAATCGTTCCGCACGCCTGGCGGCGCCGTGGACGATGTAGCCGGGGGCGACCAGCTTGGTGGCCACCGCTTCGCCGACACCTCCGGCGCGCCGGTGACCAGCGCGGTCCTCACGACCGTCACGTCAGGTGTTCGCGGGCACGTACTTCGCGGGCACGCCGGTGGCGCGGCGCATGAACGCGTCGAAGGTGCGGTTGGGCAGCGTGTTGTGCAGGAAGATCATGGGCTTGGCGCCGAAGCCGACGGCGTAACGCGTCTTGGGCCGGCGTGCCCGGACGGACTTGACGATCGTCTTGGCGATCAAGTCCGGCGACGACATGCGGCGTTCATTGGCCTCCGAACTGAGCGAGTCGGCCACGGCGTTGGCCTGCGGGGCGTACGGGCCGGTGCCGGAGGCGGCGCGGACCTTCTGCGCGGCGATGCCGCCCCACTCGGACTTGACCCCGCCCGGTTCGATCACCACGACGTCGATCCCGAAGGGCTTGAGCTCCATGCGCAGGCAGTCGCTGAGCGCTTCCAGCGCGAACTTCGTGGCGTGGTACCAGGCTCCCAACGAGGTGCACATGCGGCCGCCCACCGAGGTGATGTTGACGATGGTTCCCGAGCGCTGCGCGCGCATGTGCGGCAGGACCAGCTGGGTCAGGCGCGCCGCGCCGAACACGTTGACCTCGAACTGTTCCCTGGCCTCCTGCAGGGGTACGTCCTCGACGGCGCCGTAGGAACCGTAGCCGGCGTTGTTGACGAGGACGTCGAGCCGACCGTTGTCGGCGATGATCTTCTCGACGCCGTCCCGCATGGAGGAGTCGTCGGTGACATCCATGGCCAGCAGCCGGATCCCCAGCTCGGTCAGGTGTTGCATGCGCTCCACACGCCGCGCCGCGCCGTAGACGGTGTAGCCGGCCTCGCGCAGCCTGAGCGCGGTGGCCTCGCCGATACCTGAGGAGGCTCCGGTGACGAGTGCGACCTTGGTGGTCATGGTGGTGATCCTTTCAGCGGGCGTGGTGACCTTTCGCCGTGAACGCTAGAAGTGGATCTGTGGCCTGGCACTAGCGCGGCGCGCCAACTCACTTGCGTATGACGCCAGTTTTCGGTGGCGCGATTTGCGAGAGGAGTGGCGGCATCTGCTGGTGTCAGGCATGCTGACGGCCGTTACGCTCGCGTCGTGAGCACCGGACGGTTCACCCTGGATCCCAGCATCAAAGCCCTGCTGAAGGACCTCGGCTTGTCGCCCGCCCAGGTGCTCCGGCGCGCCCAGCTGCCTGCCGACCTGTTCGGCCGTGGCCCGGTCGAACTCCCACTCGCGGAGTACTTCCGGCTGTGGGAGGCACTCGACGCCGAGAGCGGTGATCCGGACCTGGCTGTCGCGATCGGCCGGTCGATCTCGGTCGAGATGTTCAACCCGCCGATCTTCGCCGCCCTGTGCAGCCCCGACCTGCGGACCGCAGCCGAGCGCATCGCCACCCACAAGCCCCTCGTCGGGCCCCTGCACCTGAGGCTCGACAACGACGAAGAAGGCTTGACGATCAGCTTCCGGTGGCCGCCGGACACGCCCCCGCCGCCCCTGCTGGCCGCCGTCGAGATGGTGTTCTGGGTCGCCCTGGCCCGGATCGCGACCCGCCACGACATCCGACCGGTCCGGGCCGTCGATCCCTGGCTCCCTGCCGAGCATGCCGGCCTCGACGACTACCTCGGCGTAGAAGTCCACAAGGGACAGACGCACGCGATCACCTTCGCGCTCGGCGACGCGAGCCGCCCGTTCCTCACCGAGAACGAGCAACTCTGGCGGTTCTTCGCCCCGGAACTCCGCAGGCGTCTGTCCGACCTGCAGGCGACGGCCAGCGTCGCCGAGCGGGTGCGGGCCGCGCTGCACGAAACACTTCCCGCCGGTGGAAGCTCCATGATCGCGGTCACCCGTCACCTCGCCGTCAGCAGCCGCACCCTGCAACGACAACTGAAGCTCGAAGGAACCAGCTTCCAGGAAATCCTCGCCACGACCCGCGAAAACCTGGCCCGCCACTACCTCGGCAACAGCACCATGCGCATCGCCGAAATCGCCTACCTGCTCGGCTACGACGACACCAACTCCTTCTACCGCGCCTTCCGCACCTGGACCGGAACCACCCCCGACGCCCTCCGAACCGCAGCCGTCGCCCGAGTCTGAACGGGCCGTCGCGGGATCTCGACCGGCTCGCTCATGCGGTCCATCGGATTGCGAGACGCTGTTCGACGTCGCGAATGATCAGGTAACGCACCCGGATCCTCGGCGGAGTCATCGACGAGTACAGGTATGCCGCGTGAGGTGCGGCGATGACGTTTCGAGCGGCACACGATCGGGCACCCTCGTCCACCTTCCGGGAGCGGGGAGCCGTCCTGACCTGTCACTCAGCGGTGCTCGGAGCCTCCGGTGCCGGGAGCAGGCGTCGCAGCAAGGACTCCTCCAGCTCGATCAGGATGGTTTCGTTGCCGGCGGCGGCGCTCGGCAGGGTGTGCCACAGGACGAGTTGGCCGTGCAGGGCGGTCCACAGGTGGACGCCCAGGTCCTGCGCCTCCGACCGTCGGCTGGGGGCCACTTCGGCGAGGTAGGCGTCAGTCGTGTCGGTCCACGCCTGGAGCATGGTGCCGATGGGGTGGCCGGTGGTCGGTGGCCGGTCGGGCTCGTACTCCAGGCTGAACATCAGCCGGTAGCGGCGGGGCTTGTCGATGGCGAACCTGCGGTAGGCGGTGACGATGGCCCGCACGCGCTCCCACGGGTCCGCGCCTGCCGCGGCGGCCGACTCGCCGGCCTCGCTCATCGCGACGGCCAGCGCGCGGTAGGTGACGTCGAGGACGGTGGTCACCAGGTCTGCCTTGTTCTTGAAGTGCCGGTAGACGCTGGGTGCGGAAATGCCGACCTCGCGGGCAACCCCGCGAAGGGAGAGAGCGTCCTCGCGTCCCGTCTCCTCCAGGATGCGGGTCGCCGCGCCGAGGATCTCCTGCCGCAGCCGCTCGCCTTCACCCCGCGCGTTGGGGACCCGCTTGACCTGCGACTTCATCGCCTCCTCCTCACCGCCCGCAGCAGCCTACGGCCCTTGGTGCACCCCGCCTCCAACGGTCGGTGCTTCGTGCCGGCCGACACAGGAACTTCCCACTCATCGGCTAACACTGTTAGTCTAACTTCTGTTCGACTAACAGTGTTAGCCGATGAAGGAAGGGCACAGTCATGACGTCGTCTCCAACGGTTCCCGCGTTCACGCTCGTCCGCCCGCAGGACGCCCCTCTGGATCCCTCGCCGCTGTACGCCAAACTCCGTGCGAAGCAGCCCATTTCCCGCGTCTCCCTGTGGGAGGGGCAGCTCAGCCCCTGGTTGGTGACCCGGTGGGAGGACGCCCGCGCCGTGCTGGGCAGCCCGGCGTTCAGCGCCGATCCGACCCATGCCGGCGCACCCACCTTCAGGAAAGACACCCCGCAGGGCCGACGGGGGTTCTTCCTCAACCAGGACGACCCCGTTCACGCGATGATGCGGCGCACCCTGACCCGGGAGTTCATGGTCAAGCGCATCAACGAGCTGCGCCCGGCCATCGCCCGCCTGACCGATGAGCTCCTCACCGACCTGACCGAGCTGAGCGGTCCCGCCGACTTCGTGGAGCACTTCGCGCTGCCGCTGCCGTCCCTGGTCATCTGCGAGCTGCTCGGTGTGCCGTACGAGGACCACGGGTTCTTCCAGGAGCACTCGAAGGCCATCGTCGACTTCAACGCCACGGCGCAGGAGAGCACGCAGGCGTTGGCGAGCGTCTCCGAGTATCTGCTGGGACTCGTGGAGACCAAGCGCGCCGAGCCGGGGAACGACGTGATCACCCGGCTCGCCGTGCAGGCGGACGAGGGCGTCATCACCGACCAGGACGCCGCCGACCTGGGTGCCTTCCTGTTGATCGCCGGACACGAGACGACCGCGAACATGATCGCGCTGAGCACCATCACCCTCCTCGCCCATCCCGACCAGATTCCGCACATCCTCGGCGGGCAAGAGCAGGTCGCGGGCGCGGTCGAGGAGCTTCTGCGCTACGTCTCGATCGTGCACGGCGGGCTGCGCCGAACCGCCGTCGAGGACGTCACCATCGACGGCGTCACCATCCGCGCGGGCGAGGGCGTGATCGTCCCCATCCACGTCGCCAACCGCGATCCGGAACTCTTCACCGCTCCCGACGACCTCGATCTGGACCGCGCCAACGCCCGCCAGCACCTCGCCTTCGGCTACGGCATCCACCAGTGCCTCGGCCAGCCGCTCGCCCGCGCCGAACTCCAGATCGTGCTGCCCGAGATCTTTCGCCGGCTGCCCGAGTTGAAGATCGCCGTACCGATGGACGAGATCGCCTTCAAGCAGGACACCGTCGTCTACGGCGTCGTCGAACTGCCCGTCGCCTGGTGACCGCAACCACCTGATCCCCACCACCGAGAACAGGGAAGAATCGTCATGCACGTAGAAGTCGACGTCCCCAGGTGCGTCGCCTCGGGCCAATGCGTACTGCTCGCCCCCGACGTCTTCGACCAGCGCGACGAGGACGGCCTGGTCGTCCTCCTCAACGAGAACCCGCCGGCCGAACTCCACGACGCGGTTCGCGAATCCGCGACCGTCTGCCCCGCGGCCGCTATCCGCCTGGAGGAGGCGTGAGCGTGGCCCCGACCGGCCGCGTGATCGTCGTCGGCGCCTCCGCCGCCGGCCTCGCCGCCGCCGAAACCCTCCGCGGGGAGGGCTACACCGGCACCATCACCCTCATCGGCGACGAACCCACCGCCCCCTACGACCGCCCGCCCCTGTCGAAGGAGATCCTCTCCGGCTGGAGCCCCGACCGGCTACCCCTGCGCGCTCCGGCCGATCTCGACGTCCTCGATCTGGACGCCCGTTACGGCTGCGAGGCCACCGGCGTCAACATCTCCGAGAGCACCGTGCTGCTCGCCGACGGTACGGAAGTGCCGTACGACGGACTGATCGTGGCCACCGGGGTCCGTCCCCGCGTGCTGCCCGGCACGCCCGCCCACGTCCTGCGCACCCTGGACGACGCCCTCGCCCTCAAGGACCGCCTGGGCCTCGGTCGCACACTGGCCGTGGTCGGCGCCGGATTCCTCGGCGCCGAGGCCGCGTCGGTGGCGGCCGACCTGGGCACCCGCGTGACCCTTCTCGAACCCGCGCCCGTCCCGCTGGCCCACGCGGTCGGCGAGGACGTCGGCCGCGTCCTCGCCCAGGTCCACCTCGACCACGGCGTGGACCTGCGCACCGGGACCGGGGTCAGTGAGGTCGTTCCCGGCGGCGTCCGCCTCGACGACGGCAGTGTGGTCGAGGCGGACACGGTGCTGGTGGCCGTCGGCTCCCGCCCCAACACCGAATGGCTGACCAGCAGCGGCCTCACCCTCGACGACGGGCTGGTCTGCGACGAGTTCTGCGCCGCCGCACCCGGGGTGTACGGCGCAGGTGACGTGGCCCGCTGGCACAACCCGCTGTTCGGCACGTCGATGCGGATCGAGCACCGCACCAACGCCACCGAGCAGGGCGTGGCCGCCGCCCGCAACCTCCTGGGCGCCCAGCGGCCGTTCGCGCCCGTTCCCTACTTCTGGTCCGACCAGTACGACCTGAAGATCCGCGCCTACGGCCACCTGCGCGGCCACGACGAGATGCGGATCGCCGAAGGCAGCCTGGAAGAACGCAAGTTCACCGCCGTCTACCGCACCGCGGACCGACTCACCGGCGTCCTGTCCGTCGGCATGTCACCCAAGGGCGTCCTGGCCTGGCGGCGGTCCATCGCCCTGCGTGCCCGCTGGCAGGACGCCGTACCCGCATCCTCCGCGGGAATGGCGCGATGAAGTAGCGGCGCACCGCAGCGCAGTTCGACGATCCCGATTCGGTGCAGATCTGCAAATTCGGCTGGGGTGCCGCGGCCATGTACACCGCCGTGCCGGACAGCGGACATCTGCCCTATATAAAGCCGAGGAGGACCCTGTGTTCGTCACCAGCATTGATCCCGTATTCGATGCTCAGCATCCAGTACCGCCGGGCGAATTCTTCGAGCCGCCGCCCGGCGCGAGCCAAAATTGGCAGACCGCGCCGCCGTGGTTCGACGGTGCGGGCTGGATCATGCCGATGGGCGGTTTCCTGCTGCGTTCGGGAGACCGGACAATCCTGGTCGACGCGGGACTGGGACCGAACATCGATGTCGTCGAAACGCGCGGAAAGCTGTTCGACTCGCTCGCCGATCTCGGCGCCGCACCCGAGCAGATCACCGATGTCGTGCTCACCCACCTGCACTTGGACCACGTCGGCTGGGTCGCTCCCGTGGGTGAACCGATCTTCACTCACGCCCGGCACCACTGCCACCGCGCTGATTACGACTGGATGCGTGGCGATCCCGGCAGCAACCCTGCCACGGCCCAGGTGACCGAAACCATCCGTGCCGTTTCCGACCTTCTCGAATTAGCCGAGGAGGAGCGAACGGAGATCGCGGATTCGGTCGCGCTGCGGCTGTTCGCCGGTCATACGCCCGGCAACTGCCTCGTCGAGATCGAGACCGGCGAAGCACGAGTATTGCTACTGGGGGACACCGCGCATCACCCCGCACTCCTCGTCGAGGACGGGTGGACCGACCGCCTGGACAAAGATCGCGCCGCGGCGGCCAGGGCCCGCGACCGGCTTGCAGAGGAAATGGAACGTACCGGAGCTATCGGTCTTGGCGCACATTTCCCGGGGACCCAGGGCGGCCGCATCATCCGTGACAAGCAGGGCGCACGGCAGTGGCAGCCGATCCCGAGCAACCGAATCCACACGAACTGAACGCACATGAAAGGAATCAGCAGGTGAAAACTGTCCGACTCGGCAAGAGCGGCCTGGAGATGAGCGGCCTCATCCTGGGCATGATGACCTACGGCGACCCCGAGCAGGGGTACCCGTCGTGGACCATCGGCCTCGATGAGGCCCGTCCGTTCGTCCGCCGCGCCTACGAGGCGGGTATCACGACCTTCGACACATCCAACGCATATTCCAGCGGCACGAGTGAGGAAATCCTGGGCACGCTGACCAGGGAGCTGGGTCCGCGCGAAGAGTTCCAGATCGCGACGAAGGTGTACGCGCATCAGCGCCCGTCTCGCAACGGCTCCGGCCTGAGCCGGGTCGCCATCATGCACGAGATCGACGCCTCGCTGCGCCGCCTCGGTACCGACTACGTCGACCTGTATCAAATCCATGCTTTCGATCCGAACACACCGATCGAAGAGACGATGGAAGCACTGCACGATGTGGTCAAGGCCGGCAAAGCTCGCTATATCGGCGCATCCAATCTTCTGTTGTGGCAGCTCGCGCTCATGCAGAACGCGGCAGACCGGCACGGGTGGACCAAGTTCGTGTCGAATCAGCTGCACTACAACTTGCTGGCGCGGGATCTGGAACGCGAGGTCGCGCCCTATGCCGAAGCCACAGGCATGGGAATTCTGCCCTGGAGCTCGCTCGCGCGCGGACGGCTCACCCGGCCGTGGGGCTCGGAAGGGTCCGGGCGTGAAGCCAACGACACACTGGCTCCACAGCTGTATACCCGTGACGAGGAATCGCACAAGCGGGTCGTAACCGCTGTGCAGGAAGTCGCCGAGGCTCGCGGGGTGCCGATGGCACAGGTCGCGGTGTCCTGGGTGGCGAACAAATCCCCGGTGGCCGCGCCGATTGTGGGTGCCACGAAGGAACGCCATGTCGACGACGCCGTCGCCGGTCTCGAACTCGAACTCACCACCGAGGAGATCACGAAGCTCGAAGCGGCGAACACCCTGGTCCGCAACGGAATCATCTGAGTCCTCCGCCGCTGCCCCGCCGGGACGCACACCACGACACCGTCCGTTCGGTGATCATCCGGCTGGGAGAAGAAGATGTGCCCGACAGGGACACAGTCATCGCATCGGTCCGACCGGGCTGTGGGTCGGGTGATCAAGGCGCTCGTCCTGCGGCTACGCCTGGATCTGTGGGAGCCCAGGGGCGAGATTCCCCTGGGCCACCCGACCTAGTCGGTTTCGCTGGGAACTTCGCCAATGTCGAGCGAAGGGTCGAACAGTTCTGCTGCCTGTCCGAACGCCTCGCGCATGGCCTCGGCGAGGCTCTCGGGCTGCTCGTCCATGGCGACTCGGTAGCTCACGCTGGTGGCGATGGCGAACGTGATCGTCGACCAGAGATGAGGCCGATGGTCGGAGGTAGTACTGGTTCCGATCCTCTCGGCGATGACTTCGGCGACTTCAGCCACCCAGCGTCGCTGGTGCTCGGAGTAGGCGTTGAACAGCCGGGGGGAGGAGAACACTGTGCGCATCGCGTTGATGGCGTTGCCGCGCAGGTCGATCGAGGCCACGATGGCCTCTTGAAGCGCCGCGATGAGGGACTCGCCTGCGGGGTGGTTGCGCACCCGCGGGTGAACGGTGGTTGCTACTGCGTCGATCCAGTCGAGCAGCGCGTCCTCGCGGGTCGGGAAGTAGCGGTAGAACGTGCGTTCCGAGACTCCGGACCTCTCGGCAATGTCGCCGACCGAGACGTCGTCGCCGTGTTGGAGGAGCAGGTCGTAGGCGGCATCCCTGATGTCCTCGCGAACGCGTGTCCGTTGCCGCTCGCGAAGCTTTGGCTGACGAGACAGTGTTCTCTCTCTCCCTTCCAGGGCTGCGGTGCCTACCGTGCCGAGGCGAGGCGCGCCGACAGTGCTGCGGCGATCTTCTCGACCTCCATCAGATGCTCGGCAGTCTTCCACATGCGGTCGACGTCTTCGGCCGGTCCGGCGAGGGTGAAGGCTGACGGGGCCCAGGAGCCGTCGCTGTCCTGTCGGTCGCGGAACCAGTCGTTGAGGAGCACGAGATACGGCGCCCAGTCGAACTGGGTGTCGAGTGCACAGAGCTCGGCCGCGCCCCACGGGAACTTGCAAACGTGCACGCTTGTCTCGTCGGTCAGCTGGGCCAGCGTGCCGTCGATGTTCAGCCACATGAGGCCTCGGGCGATGTCGATGGCCTCCTGGGAGCCGGCTTGGGCGGCATGCTGCGCCAGGAACGCGGCGGCGGCGCCGGGCTGGAAGTACATCTGTCGCGGCTGAGTGAAGTCGACGACGTTGATGTTGAACGGAAGGTCCGCGGGCTGCTGGGCGTTCAGGCCGCGTTCGTTGCGACCGGTGACGAGCTTGAGAGAGTCCAGGTCGGTCTGCCACTGCCACATCTGCCGGAACCAGTCGAAGGTCTGGTCACGGACGGTGTTGTCGCCGACTGCGATGGCGACGAGGCCGACCTGTGCGGTCATCAGCCAGTCGGTCTCGCCGTCGCGCTGATCCCGATAGACGAAGGCGCCGCCCTCGTTGTGGTTCCAGAAGTCGAGGACCTTGGCGTACAGCCTCGAGGACAGGTCGTAGCGGTCGGTCAAGTGCGCTGCGAGCGCGAGGTGGGTCAGCTGGTAGACGGGCGTGCGAACCTCGTCGACCCGGTAGGGACCAGGCCGCAGGTCGCCGTCATCGGTGAGGGCGACCCGGTCGGCCCACGCCAGGATGCCGGCGGCGACGTCGCGGTGCCCGCTCAACGTGAGCGCCCACGGCATGCGCCACCAGGAGTTCCGCTCTGCGCTGAAGGCCGGCTCGCCAAGGTGTACGCGCTCGGTGAGCCACTGCGCCGCGGTTGCGGAGACGGCCCGTGCCGTCGCGAGGCTCTCCGCGAGAACCTCGGTGGTCACCTCGGAGACCGCGTCGCGGATCGTCGTGCGCTGCGCGGCGAGAGTCGCGTCCATTCCTGCTCCTTCGCTCGGATCGTTTTCAGGGAGGTATTGTGTCAGTAACACGCAACATGGCAGAGTCTGCCACGTTCTGCAACGGTGTGACGAGCCGCACCCCCGCTGAAAAACCCGAAGGAATCGCCATGACCTCCGTGATCTACACCGACGCTGACGGGACCGCTCGAACGCTCGAAGCGGCGCCCGGCGAGTCCGTCATGACCCTCGCGACGCGCAACGGCATCCCCGGCATCGTCGGCGACTGCGGCGGCGTTCTGTCCTGCGCGACCTGCCACGTCTTCGTCGACTCCGACGACATCGACATGCTCGAGCCGATGTCCGACATGGAGGACGAGATGCTCGACGGCACCGCCGTCGACCGCGCCGACACGTCGCGCCTGAGCTGCCAGATCTTCCCGGAGAAGTGCTCCCGCGACCTTCACGTGACCACGCCGTCGATGCAGGAGTAGCCCCGACGTACCGCGACACGGCTTGCGACTGGGACGCCTCGATGCGAGCAGCCGCCTGCCACCACCACCTACATCGCCGTGGCGACGGCCAGCAACGAACCGATGGCCGGCACCAATGCAAGGGAGAAAGCAATGCCACTCAACCTCGACCAGCTCAGCCTGGATCGACTCGCGCCGCTGTTCCAGAACGACAAGGAGCTCAAGTACAAGCTGAAGGGGTTCACCGGCCGCATCCGCATCACCGTCGCCGACATCACCCTCGATCTCGCCGTCGATGACAGCACCGTGGCATCCGTCGAGCCTGCCTCCGACGGCGACGCACGGATCGCGATCGTGGTGCCGGCCGACGTGCTTGAGGACGCGGTCAAGCCGCGCCCCGTCCCCGGCACCGAGTCCTTCTTCCTCGCCGCCGGTCGAGGGGCCTACGCCACCGGTGACCTGTTCACCGACACCGCCCCCTACGCCGGCGCGCAGGCCCGCATCTACCAGCTGCTCCGATTCGCCGCCGGAGCCGCCGAGGTCGCGCTCTCCGACGACAAGCCCCTGTTCGCCGAGACCGACAACGCGGTCGGCCGTTACATCTACGTCACCGTCCACGACGTCACCTACCGCGTCTACTACGAGGAGTCCGGCGCGGGCGAGGAGGTGATCCTGCTCCAGCACACCGCCGGCTGCGACGGCCGCCAGTGGCGCCACCAGCTCGCTGATCCCGAGTTGCAGTCGCGCTACCGCCTCATCGCCTACGACCTCCCGTTCCACGGCCGGTCGCTCCCGCCGACCACCCAGCGCTGGTGGGAGCAGCCCTACCTCCCCGAGCCGGAGTGGTACTGGGACTTCGTCGTCGCCTTCGCCGACGCCCTGAACCTCGACGCCCCCCACTTCATGGGCTGCTCGGTCGGTGGTCAGCTCGCACTCGACCTCGCCGCCTACCGCGGTGACCGGTTCGGAGCCTTCTTCGCGCTCAACGGAACCCTCGACTGCGGCCGCAACGACGAGTACACCCTCGGCTTCAACGACCTGTGCCGCGACAACCGGGTCTCCACCGAGCTCTACGCGACCGGCAACTTCTCCGCGACCTCACCGCTCGGTCCGGAGCCGTACCGGCGCGAGATCTACTTCATCTACCGCTCGAACTTCCCCGGCGTCTACGCCGGCGACAACGACTACTTCCTGACCGGCCACGACCTCACCAAGGGCCAGCCCGCCTTCGACACCGACCGGCACCCGGTCTACCTGATCGCCGGCGAGTACGACCCGGTCTCCAACGACCCCGAGCACGGAGGACCCGCGGTCGCCGAGCGGTTCCCGGGCGTGGAGTACATCATGCTCGAGGGCTTGAGCCACTTCGCCCCGACCGACGACCCGATCGGGTTCCGCGACGCGATCCTCCCGCAGCTCGAGCGTGGTATCCGTGAGTACCGCTCCAAAAGCGCCGTCGCCGTCGGCTGACGAACGTCGCTGCCTGGCGTGGGCGATCAAGGACTCCTTGATCGCCTACGTCCAGGGCACTGCGGACGGTCAAGTCTGGGTCAGCTCGAACGTCGAGGTCAACGCAGACGGCGAGTTTCTGTTTCCGTTCGACGACGACGTCTCCGGCCCAGGCGGAACCAGCCCGGCGGCCTTTGCCGGCGAGGTGGCCCTCACTGCCCACGGAGGGTTCCTTCAGCTGCTGTTCGCCGACCCGCGCATCGAGGCGGACGGCACGCTGACCATCCGCATTGCCGCGGTCGACGCCCACCGGAGCGACGGCCCCGGCGACGCGCTCGTCGAGACTGCGGAACCAGGTGCCCCGGAGACCCGCCTCCGGCTCGCAAGCGTCGGTCCGGAGGCGGCTCCACCCAGCCCGACCAGCGCCGACCACAACGCCCACAGGCCTGACGGCTCGCTGCGCTGCGTGCTGACCACCGAAGGAGCCGACTACTTCCAAGGCATGTACCCCGAAGGGCTGGAGCTCGCCCCGATCGCTCTCAACCTGCCGACCACCGCCGGCTCGACGGTGCGGACACAGCACCGAATCGCTCTGCCCCCTCACCCGGAGGCCCACTCTCATGACCATCCACCTCAGCCCCGAAGCTGTGGACGACGCCCACGCTGAGGGCGTCCTCATCGTCGGCGCCTGCCAGGCCGGCGTGCAGCTCGCTGCATCACTTCGCGATCTGGGCTGGTCGAAGCCCATCACGCTGGTTGGCGCCGAGCCGCACCTGCCCTATCAGCGGCCGCCGCTGTCGAAGAAGGCGCTACACGACGGCATCGTCCCCGCTGACCTCGCGCTGCGGTCCGAGGCGTTCTTCGCAGAGAAGAGCATCGAGCTCGTCCTCGGGGAGAAGGTCGCCACTGTCACCGTCACGGCCGATGGCCACCGGTTCGCGAGCACCGAAACGGGACGCCGGCTGCCTTTCGCCCGCCTCGCGCTGACCACGGGAGCCCGGCCCCGCCGACTTGACCTCCCCGGCGCCGCTCTGGCCGGCATCCACTACCTGCGTGACAGCGCCGACGCCGACCGCCTGCGCCAGGCTCTGGTATCCACGCCGCGCACCGTGGTCATCGGCGGCGGCTTCATCGGCCTCGAGGTGGCAGCGACGGCTCGACGACTCGGCTGCGAGGTCAGCGTCGTCCTCGCCGACGACCGAATCATGTCCCGCGCGGTCAGCCCCTTTGTCAGCAGCCGTTTCCACGCCCTGCACCAGAGTCACGGCATCGACATCAGCACCCAGGCCATGCCGGTCGCGTTCCTCGACGACGGAACCGGACGCGTGGGCGGTGTCCAGCTCGCCGACGGACGCGTCCTTCCGGCACAGGTGGTCGTCGTCGGAGTCGGCGCGCAGCCCCGCACGGAGCTGGCTGAGCAGCTCGGCCTCGACGTCCGCGGTGGCATCGTCGTCGACGGCCACGCTCTGACCTCCGACGGCGTCACCGTCGCTGCCGGCGACTGCACCGTGTGGCCCGCCGACGGCACCGGTCACGGTGCCACGCGGTTCGAGTCCGTCAACGCCGCCACCGAGCAAGCCAAGGTCGCCGCCGCCACCATCGTCGGAAGGCCGCAGCCCTGGACCAGCGCGCCCTGGTTCTGGTCCGACCAGTTCGACTTCAAGCTGCAAGTGGCCGGCATCGTGCCGGCAACGGCCACGACTCTGCTGCGTCGCGAGACTGCATCGACGGCGGCCACCGTCCTCCACTACGAGACCGACCGGCTGGTCGCCGTTGAGTGCATCAACCGCCCCGCCGACTTTCTAGCGGCCAAGTCCGCCATCGCGGCCGGCCGCACGATCGACCCCACTCGTGCTCACGACCCGAGCATCCCGTTGAAGTCCCTCATCGCCGACTTCACCAACGCCTCGGTTGCCGCGACCAGAGCCCGGAGCGCTCCCGACAGCACCCCGGGTGGCGGCTCCGACATCCCCGTGAACCCAACTGTGGAGGGCACAGCCGAGGTCGAGGACCCCGACGCCGTGTCCGAGGAGGCCGTGGCGTGACCACCCTGACCCCTGCTCCAACCTCAATGCTTCCGCGGTCGTCCAAGCTGTGGATCGGCGGCGAATGGCTCCCGGCCGCCACGGAGCAGACCTTCGAGGTGTGCGACCCGGCCACCGGTGCCCCCATCGCGGAATGTGCCAACGCCGACGGCCGGGATGCGACGGCTGCCCTGGACGCTGCCGCCGATGCGGCTGCGGCGTGGTCGCAGGTACCGGCGCGGGCCCGCGCCGAGATCCTGCGCCGCGTCTACGACGAGATCGTCGCCCGCGCCGATGAGTTCGCTGCCGTGATCACCGCCGAGGCCGGCAAGCCGCTCAGCGAGTCCCGCAGTGAAGTCGCATACGGCGCGGAGTTCTTCCGCTGGTTCAGCGAGGAGGCCCCACGCATCGCCGGTCGGTACGGCCCGAACCCTGAAGGCACCGGCGAGGTCATCGTCAGTCACCGTCCGGTCGGCCCCTGCTATCTGGTGACGCCGTGGAACTTCCCGCTGGCGATGGCCGCCCGAAAGATCGCGCCCGCGCTGGCAGCCGGCTGCACGATGGTGGTCAAGCCTGCCGACCTGACGCCGCTCACGACCGTGCTCCTGTGCTCAGTGCTCGCGAACGCGGGCGTCCCCGCCGGGGTCGTCAACGTCGTCACCACCACCAACCCAGCCGCAGTCTCGGACGCGCTCATGTCCGACCCGCGTCTGCGCAAGGTCAGCTTCACCGGATCCACCCCAGTCGGCAGGCAGCTCATCGCGCAGTCTGCCCAGCACGTCCTGCGCACCTCGATGGAGCTCGGCGGCAACGCCCCGTTCCTGGTGTTCGAGGACGCCGATCTCGACGCCGCCGTCGAAGGTGCGATGATCGCCAAGTTCCGCAACGTCGGCCAGGCATGTACCGCCGCGAACCGGTTCTTCGTGCACTCATCGCTTGCCGAGCGGTTCACCACTCAGGTGGTTGCGGCTGTCGAGGCCCTCAAGGTCGGCGCCGGAACCGTGCCGGGTGTGTCCATCGGCCCGCTCATCAGCGACCGCGCCGTCGAGAACACCGAGAAGCTCCTGGCGGATGCGCGGACACGGGGGGCGCGCATCCGGGCAGGCGGGTCGCCGGTCGAGGGACCCGGCTCGTTCTTCGCGCCGACCGTCGTCGACAACGTCCCCGTCGACTCAGAGCTGATGCGCAACGAGATCTTCGGACCCGTGCTGGCCATCAGCACTTTCGACACCGAGGACGAGGCCGTGGCGGCCGCCAACAGCACCGAATACGGCTTGGTCGCCTACGCATACACCCGCGACATCAAACGAGCACACCGACTCATCAATCGCCTCGAGACCGGCATGCTCGGGATCAACACCGGCGTCGTCTCGAATGCGGCCGCACCGTTCGGCGGGCTCAAGAACTCCGGGCTGGGCCGCGAAGGCGGAGTGGAGGGCATCGCCGAGTACCTCTCGTCGACCTACACGCTGGTCTCGCGATGACCCGCCTGCTGGAAACCGGCATCGAGCGTGCTCGCCGCATCCAAGCGTGCACACATCCACGGATGTCGCCCACACCACCGGTGGACACGTCCGTCCGACGTGGACGATCAAGGCGTCCCTTTTCGCCGCCCGTCTCGCGGCGAGCGACGCACAACCCGACGCGCGGAAGCCCGAACGAGACGCAGCAGCTTCCTCAAACAGAGGTCACCGGTCAACGAGGTGTGCCTCGACGACTTCTCTGTTCGCAGCTGTCGGCCTCAAGCGTCCGCGCCAATCGGGCCTCGACGGGCGCGCTCAGTGAGCGAGATGCGCAGAACACCGCCGCAGGAAGGGCCTGATGACGCGGCGGCGGTGCGCGACCCCTGAACATCCCGCCGACTCGAAGCGGCCAGCTACCCACCACGGAAAGCAGGACACAGCATGACCACCGCCAGCGACACCGCCAAGACCGCCACACAGGCGCCGACCGAGAACTGGGACCACAACGCCCCGGTTTCCCTCGCAGAAGTCACGGATCGCTTGAACCGCTACGCGTCGGAGACGCCGATCGTGTGGAACACCGCATACGGCGGCTTCTGGGTCATCGCCGGCTACGAGGAATGCAACACCGCCTACTCCGACTGGGAGACCTTCTCCTCCCTTCACGACGGCGTCGAGGGCGACCCGTTCGCGAAGCGCGACGTCGGCCTGTACCCGGAGGACCGGACGCCCCGCACCGGACTCTCGATCCCGGAGCAGCCGTCACGCTTCGTGCCTACCGAGTGCGACGGCCCGATGCACTCGCAGATCCGGCGCCTGGAGGCACCCTTCTTCACCCCGAAGGCCACCCGCTCCCACGAGGACTTCATCCGCAAGCACACCGTCGAGGCCATCGAGTCGGTCCAGGCCACCGGCCGGATCGACTTCGCCGCCAACATCGCGCACGTCATCCCGGTGAAGATGGCATCGGAGCTGATCGGCAAGGGCACGCCGGACTGGAGGACGCTCTCCGACACGGTGAACCAGATGCTGCTTCACCCGGCGTCGTCGCCTGAGTTCCCCATGGACCTGTTCCGATCCATGCAGGGTCAGATCCTCGAGCTCGTCACCAAGCGCAAAGACGACCCCCAGGACGACGTTGCGAGTGCCTTGATGAAGGGCACCATCTTCGACGACCCGGTCCAACCCGTTGAGGCCCAGACCATCCTCAACGGTCTGACGTTCGGGTCCACCGACACCACCGCGACGACCTTCCTGCACGCGGTCCAGTGGCTCAGCGCCCATCCCGAGGAGCGGGAGAATCTGCGCCGCAACCCCGACCTGATCCCGGCCGCGATCGAGGAGTTCCTTCGCCTGTTCACCCCGGGCCTCGGGATCGCACGCACCGTCGCGCGAGACACCGACTTCTTCGGCTACGAGTTCAAGGAAGGTCAGCGCGTCCTGCTGCTCAACTCGGCTGCCAACCGCGACCCGCGCAAGTTCGAGGACCCTCTCACGGCGAAGTTCGACCGCGACAACATCCGAGACCACATCGCCTTCGGTTCCGGACCGCACCGTTGCCTCGGCGCACCCATTGCGCGCCTGGAGCTGAAGATCATCCTCGAAGAGCTCCTGGAGCGTCTTCCGGATTTCCAGGTCATCGAGGAGGAGGTCGTGGAATACCCCCGCAAGGGCGGCACCCTCGGCTTCGCCACGGTCCCGGCACGCTTCACCCCCGTCGGCAGCTCCGCCGCAGCCAGCGTCTGACCCCTCGGTACAACCGCTGGCACCGCGCATGCACCAAGCGCGGTGCCAGCGGCACCCACCACCGCGGGAACTTCCAGGACGCGCACGAACGAACGCCGTTCAACCAGCCGAGGAGCGGGTACTGCGCAGTCTGCCGCTTGACGATGCGGAACCACCGGGCGCGGTCCAGCGGCACGCGCAGGGGAGACGATCGCGTTGTGGGCCTTGGTTGTCAGCTTGCGGAACTCGGTGGCGGATCCGCGGAGGTGTTCGCGGCGTCCGTTGATCGCCTCGGTCGGTGCGGTGGGGGCTCCGGGGCGTTCGACATGGTGTCGGCGCGCAGGCGGCTGATGTCCTGAACCGGTGGCAGCACTGAAGTGGCGGTGCAGGGTCGCCGGCCTCGGCGGCGATCTGGTCGATGCTCACCGGTTCGGCGAAGCGGTCGCCGAGCCAGGTGATGACGGCGCGGATCCGGGTGCCAGCCGCTGCCGCGGTCTGGCGCAGCGCCGGTCCGAGCGGGCCGGTCAGCAGTCGGTAGAGGATCTCGCTTTCGACCCGCGGCGCGAGGACCCCGATGTCGTCGGGGGTGTCCAGCAGGCGCACCAGACGGGTCACGGCGTCGATCAGTTCAGCGGGCATGTCGGTCGTGACCCGCCAGGCCGGTTCGACGGCCGGGGGCGGCGCGGTCGGCCCGAGTTCCAGCAGCAGTTCGGTGAGGATCTGCTTGTCCAGGGCCAGGACCGCCGAGCGGTAAGGCACCTGCTCGAAGACCGCGGTGACCGGCAGTTGCACCGTGTTGAGCAGCATCCGGCCGGCGGGCACGCTCCAGCTCTGCGCGCTGGCGACGGTGCGCTTGGCGCCGGCGGCGACGAAGCTCACCATCGGCTCGTACAGCAGACGGGTGGGCGGCAGCAGCTCGTCGGTCGCGACCAGCGACAGCCGGGGCACCGCGGCGGTGGTCTCGTCGGATCGAACGTCGGTCAGCACTGCCGCCGGTCGCGAACGAACGGTTCAGCGGAGTCGAACGACACGTCGACTTCGGTTGGACACTCCGCCGCCGTGTTCACCGCGGCGACACGGAGCATCGCGGCATCCGCCTGACTTGCGATGTCATCGCCGCGGCCATCCCTTCCCGGTCCGAGTGGTCGTGCCCGCCCGTGCGCTTCGACCACGCGGACCACAACGTGGACTCAAAATCCGGAGAGCCGCTTCATCACTGCCCGGTGCACGCGACTCGGAGTGCGGTTGAGCACGCCGATGACGATGTGGTTCTTGCGGGTGTCGACTCTCCAATGGACGCGCGTCCGGTCGTCCACGGCGCGCAAGATGGTCTCGGCCACGTCGGACGCTGTGAGGTTGATGCCGATCGAGTCGACGATGTCGCCTTCCGCGGCCGCCATCATCGGGGTGTCGACGAAGTTGGGCATGATGTCGCAGACGTGGATGCCGTGGCGCTCCCACTCGATGTTCATCGCCTCGGTGAAGCCGCGGACGAAGAACTTGCTCGCCGAGTACGACGCTTCGCTCGGCACGCCGTACTCCGCCGCGCGCGAGCACATGTTCACGACCTTCGCTGCGCGACCTGCGGCCAGATACGGGAAGGCTGCGTAGGTGCAGTTGAGGACGCCTTGAACGTTGACCCGCAGCACCAGCTCGTGCTGCTCGAGCGTCAAGTCCTCGAACCTGTCGATGAAGGCGACACCGGCGTTGTTGAGCAGGACGTCGAACGCGCCGCCGTGGGCGCGGGCGAAGGCGGCGAGCACGTGGTTCACTTCGTCCTTGTCGGTGACGTCCATCCGCTTGTAGGCGTGCCTGTCGCCGAGTTCACCTTGCAGCGCCTTCAGGGCGGTTTCGTTGACATCGGTGGCACACACGATCCAGCCTTGGCGGGCGAAGCGCCGGGCGGCTTCCGCTCCGATTCCGGCGCCGGCGCCGGTGATGACGATGGTGCGGGACATGGTGCTTCCTCCGCGGCGGGTGGGTGTGGGTGTCGGGCGATCAGACGAAAACGCCGTCGAGGAAGGCGGCTTGCTCGCCGACGAAGGTCTCGAACAGTTCCCCGGTGTAGGGCTCGAAGTGCCCGGTTTCGTGGATGGCCAGGGTGACGTTCGGGTTGCGGCGAGCAGCCTTGATCGCCGCGAGTGGCGGGGTGGTGCGGTCGCTGGAGCCGACTTGGACCAAGGCGGGAATCTCCAGCCGGCGCAACGCCTTCCTGGGTGAGTACAGACCGACCCGCAGCGCGAACCGGGCGGCGACGCGCTGGTCGAACGACAGGCCCGGTGGCACCAGCGCCAGGTACCCCTGGGCCTCGGGCGCGGTCATGAGGGCGAGCGAACCAGGCGGTCCGGACGCAGGCACGTAGTGCGGAGACCTGTGCAGTAGCGCGCGGCCAGCGTCGAGCACGCCGTGCCCGGCCAGGCGGAGCGACTGCCGCGGTCCCAACGCGAGCGTGGAGGCGAGCCCGTCGACGTGGGGAACCTGCGCTATGACGGCCGCCGCCCGCAGCTTCGCCGCCACGGCGAGGACGTGGCCGCCGGACAGCGACGACCCCCACAACGCGATCCGTCCGGAGTCGACCTCGGGCAGGCTCCGAGCGAAGCGAACCGCCGCCGCCCAGTCCTCGTGCTGGCGTCGGATGTCCAGCAGTTGCCGGGGCGTGCCTCCACTGGCACCGAAGTGGCGGTAGTCGAACACGATCACGTGGTAGCCGGCCATGGCGAAGCGCTCGGCGTAGGCGTCCAAGCGCATCTCCTTGACCCCGGCCAGACCGTGGGCAATGACGACGCACGGCGCGGGCTCGTCTCGGTCGGTGCGGTAGAGCCAGCCCGCGCAGCGCTCACCTCCCGATGTGAAGGTGATGTCCCGGCGTGCGGGTTTGCGGGCGTCGCTGGAGGTCATCGATTCGCTCCTCGGCACTGAGGCGGTACGCGAAAACGGTGCCAGGAACAGGCCGCCCGTGTCTTGACTTGTTACGACATAAACTTGACTTCAGACGACAGCGGATCGGTCTTGCCCTCGGGTGCGCACCGCCCGCGGGCTCTCTCCGAACCAGCGGCGGCACGCGCGGCTCAGGCAGCTCTGCTCGGAGTAACCGAGCAGAGCGGCGATGTGGCCGAGCGGAAGGTCCGACTCCAGCAGGTACCGCTCCGCACGTTCGCGACGCACCTCGTCCACCAGCTGTTCGAAGGTCGTCCGGTGGCCGCCCAGCCGGCGCTGCAACGTCCGCGGGTGAAGTCCCAGGTGGGCAGCGATCGGTTCGATCCCCGTGCCGCCGGTGGGCAGGCTGCGCGTCACGAGGTGCCGGACCTGGGTCAGCAGGAGGCCGGCGGGATCGGTTGGCGCGGCGTCGAGGTAGTGCTGGACGAGAACGGCGAGCTGCGCATCGTCGGCGAGGTGCCGGGTGAGCTCGGACGCGTGGAAGTCGAAGCCGCAGAAGTCCTGGTTGGCCCTCGGGCGACAGCCGAAGAACTCGATGTAGCGGGCCGCCGTGGAGATGGCGGTGTGGGGGAGTGACACCGCGACCGGCCGGAACTGATCGCCGATGAGCATCCGGAGCACCCGGACGGTGACACCGAGGGCGAGCTCGTTCGTCTGTGCCCGCCGTACGGGCGAGGACGCCAGGATGGTGAAGCGGAACCGCACCGTCCTGGCGTCCAGCTCGTCGAAGTCGATCCGCAGAGCCGGGCTGTACACCGCGAGATACCGGGCGAATCCCCGCAGTGCCTCTCCGACCGTGGTGGAATGACGCGCGATCAGAGCGACCGGCCCGAGGATCTCGACACCTTGTCGTTCCGACAGCCGCAGCCCGAAGTCCGGGCACGCCAGTTCAGCCGCCGCTGTCTCGATGGCTCGCACCACTGATGGGAACGGAAGGAACGCCTCCGAATCCCCGATCAGCGCCGGATCCAGGCGCAATCGCCGCAGCGCCGCCGAGCTGTCACCCCCGAGCTCGTCAACGAGCTCGGGGAAGCCCTGCAGCGCGCTGGCCCGGATGAGGTCCATGACTCGCAGTATCGCTGGTCGCGGCTTCAGCGGAGCGGTAGCGGCGCGAAGACGTGGTCCTGCCAGAGCCGGCGCGACCGCTCGCCAACGGACTCGTGCTGCAAGTCGGTCCCTACCTCATCGCGCTGTACGGGCGGAGCAAGTGATGACGGCACGCCAGGTCTAATCGGAAGGTCTCGAGTGGTTCCGGTAGGCGAGGTTCGGGATGTTCGCGCACTGGGGCCGCTACTCACTGCACGGGAAGGGGGAGTGGGACTGGTTCTAGTCCAGGACGCCCTTCGCGCTCTACGCCCAGCTCGCCGATCGGTTCAACCCGAGAAGTTCAACGCCGACGAGTGGGTGGACATCGCCGCCGCCGCGGGCCGGCGGTACATCACCGTGACCTCACGCCACCACGACGGCTTCTCGATGTACGACACAAAGCTGTCGAACTTCAGAATCACGAACTCGCAGTACGGCCGCCATCCGCTTGCTGACCTCGCCGAGGCATGTTCGAAGCGGGACATCAAGCTCGGGTTCTAGGGGTCGCTGATCGACTGGCACCGCCCGGCGTTCTGGCACCGGCAGAACTCAGGTCTCGTCTGGGAGGACTACGTCGGCTTCCTCAACGGCACGGCAACGGGTGTGGACGCGACGGTGTGCCCGGCGCCACCGGTGTCGTCATCGGTGGCGGCGCGAACTCTGCTGTGGGCTGTTCGAGTGGAGTCCCCCATGACGCCGTCACCATCCCGTGGCCTCTGGGTCTTGGTTCTGACCGAGGGAGCTTGCTGTGGCCGCGCTGACGAACACCGAACTGCTCACCGCGCTGACGGGACGATGCCGTTCCGTGGTGCTGTCTGGGAACCTGGTTTGCGCTTTGCGTTCTACGGGCGGATGTCGACGAGCATTTTCCAGGATGCGCAGACGTCTCGTGCTTGGCAGCGTGCGATATCGGATGAGCTGATCGAGGGCGTTGGCTCTGTCGTCGGCCTGGCACGGGCCAGGCATGCCGTCTGCGGAAGATCCTGGGCTCGGTTGGGGCGCGAGACCGGGTAGTCCGACCTTTGCGAACAAGTCCTACGTCCCCTGTCGCGGTGCCCGCGCGCGGTGGAGTCTCGAGTTGATCGCTCAGCCGAAGTTGACATGAGCTGGAGGCCCTCGATGACAGGTGCCGTGCTTGTCATGGTGGGCGGGCTGCTCGTGCTGTCCGTGGTCTCGGGGATGCTGGGTCTGGGGGTGGCGTTCGCGGCGGTGCCGTTCCTGGCACTGTTCTTGCCCGACCTGGTCGATCAGGTGCAGCCGCTGAGTCTGCTGCTCAACGGCATCACGGCGCTGTTCGCGGTGTTCGGTTTTGCACGCAGTGGCCTGATCGACTGGCGTCGGGCGCTCGGCCTGGTCGCGGTCACCACCGTCTTCGCCCCGCTGGGTGCTGTGCTGGCGAACGTCATCGAGCCGACCGCGATCTGGGCGGTCTACCTGGTCAGCGTGTGCTACCTGGCCTACCGGCTGTTCCGCCCGGTCACGGAGCGGCCCGGCGGGGAGAACTACCGCGCCGCGTTGGCCTGGGCGGTGCCCATCTCGGTGCTGTCCGGCCTGCTGGGGGTCGGTCCAGGATTCCTGCTGATGCCCACGCTGGTTCTGGTCGGTTTCGAGACCAAGAGGGCGGCGGCCATCAACGCCGTCGCGGTCACCCTGCCGTCGTTCTCCGCCCTGGTGCCGCATCTGCCGACGGCCCAGTGGGATCCCGGCCTGACCGTCGCGCTGCTGGTGGTGGGTGCGGTCGGCGCGTTCGTCGGCGCGCGGCTCACCAGCCTCTACGTCCCAGGTGAGCGCATCAAGCAGATGTTCGGCGTGCTCATCGTCGTCATGACCGGCTACAAGATCGTCACGCTGTTCACCTGAGCCCGAAGGTGAGGAGAAGGGAACCGAAGCCATGCCGAAGACGGTGGTCCACATCTTCAACGCCGACCAGGACTCGCTGACCACGGGCGCCCACGTGGCTGAACGGATCCGCCAGGTCGCCGCCGATCGTGGCGTCGAGTTGGAGGTCTACCTGTTCGGCCCCGCCGAACGGGCACTGCTCGATCCTGCCGAGGGCGATTTCAACACTCAGATCGACGCGTTGGTCGAGCACGGCGTTCCGGCCAAGACGTGCTTGAACATCGCCGCCGCCAACGATGCCGCGGACAAGTTCGCCAGGCGCGGCATCCAGCTCGAGTTCGCCCGCGACGCCTTCGCCCGTTACGGATGCGAAACCGCCACGGTCATCTCGTTCTGATCCCGTGCTCGTCACCGTGCTGTGGGCACGGCGCTCCAACTCAACACCGGAGGAGAGAAGGGTAGCCATGAACTGCTACGACTGCGCCATCGAGAACCAGACAACCACGGCGACAGCTGTCTGCCGGCACTGTGGTGCCGCTGTGTGCGCCGAACACGCCCATGTGATCGCCGAGGCCTTCCGCCACTTCTCCGGCATGGGTCCGGCTGACCGGCTGCCGCTCGCCCGCCGCATCTCGTGCGGCACCTGTTACCACGCGGAACACGGCACCCAGGAGAGCGTGGACGGCACTGCCGCGCCGCGCGAGCATGTGGCGCGTGGACAGCGATGAACGCCGCCCAGGCCCGCACCGTTTACCAGGTGCGGGCCAAGGCCAGTCCTGACGGTCCGGCCCGGATCGAGGCAGCCGGCCAGACGATCCCCGTCGATGCCTCCTGGGCCAAGTCGCCCTCCGGGCTGCCCGGCCCCGCGGAGCTCCTGGCATCCGCCTTCGCAGCCTGTCTGCTCAAGAACGTCGAGCGTTCCAGCCAACTGCTGCCGTTCCGCTACGACAGCGCCGAGGTCGATGTGACCGCGCGCCGTCAGGACACCCCACCCAAGTTCACCACCATCACCTACGAGGTGCGGCTAGTGACCGACGAGCCGCAGCATCGGGTCGAACTGCTGCACCGCAACCTGCGCCGGTACGGCACCGTGTACAACACCCTCGCCGCCGTCTGCGAGGTCCAGGGTCGCGTCGCCACCATCTCACCGTCGGAACAACAGCCATGACGCGGTCGCCGAATGGGACGTGCATGCCACGCATGAATTCGGTTATCGAACGTTGGGTCAAGACCCTTCGCGTCGAACTGTTGGACCGCATGCTGATCTAGAATCAGACCCACCTACGGTGTGCGCTGCGCGAGTACGAGCGGTACTACAACGAGCACGGGACCCACCGATCACTCGTCGCCGCAGCACCCTTGCGGGTCCGGCCCCAGCCTCTTGAGCCCGATCAGATCGAACGCTTCAGAGTAGATCGGCAGGACCGTCTGGGCGGAGTCATCCACGAGTATCGCTGTGCGGCCTAACCTGCATGGACGGGCTTTTCGGCACGCACAACGGTCGTGAGAACCGCAAGTACGGTCCACTACCACGTGCGCACCGATGGTTCCGGACCAGTCGAAGCCACAGAGCTGAGGTTCGGCGGAAGCAGATCACCGGCCGCTGGCCGAAACGAGCACGGCTGACGTCGGAAGCCAGTTCAGCCAGCCGCCCATTCCAGGATGCTGGCCGGAGGTCAGTGGTTGTCTGGTGTGGCCGGCAGTGGTGGTGCAGAGTCGCGCATGTAGCCGATGCCCGCGGTCACGACGTAGTTCGCCGATGCCGCATCCAGCTTCCAGGGATGTCGCACTAGCAGGCGTCGCAGGCTGCTGCTGTCCGCGATCTGTGCCGGCCGTGTGGGAAGTCGAGCGAACCACTGTCCGTCCTGACCCCAGTGCGGGTCTGAAGCGTCATCCACCGCGGCGGCGAAGCGGTCGACCAGATGTGGCCACGCCGGTGTGCCCCACCAATGGTGGCACGCGAGTCCGCCGTGCGCTGCGGCGCGCCCGAATGCGAAGTGGTTGCTGCGCTCCTCGGCGAGGGCGACGACGGCACCCAGGGTTTCGGCGACGTGGTCGTCGAATTCGCCGAGTCCGTCGCCAGCGATGTCCGCGAGGGTGAGTCCGATGGGCAGATTGCGCTTGGGGTCGGTGAACCAGCGGTAGAGCTTGCGGAGAAGCCATTCCACGGCGCCGATGTCGATTGTGTCGAGATCGGTCGTGGAGGAGTGGGCGTCGATGCCGCAGTCGGTGCGCCAGCGTCGGATCATGTCGCGGACCCGATGGGTTGTGTGGGAGTTGACTCGCAGGATGCCGCCGTCACTGAGCGGTCCATCACCTGCATGCCAGTCCTCCACGGGACTGTTGCGCCACGCGCTGTTGACCAGCCCGACGGCCGCCATGTCCAGCACCGCGCCTACCTGATCGGGATCGATGCCGACTTGGTGGCGCAGCATTTGCGCTACCAGGAGTTCCTCTTGTTTTGTTGGGCGGTCAGCTCGTCGGGCTTCATCGTGTCCTTGTTCGTGTTCGTCGGCATGCCCTGGGCTGTCGCTGACTGTAACTGCCGCAGCGATGGGCTCAGCACCACCCATACGAGCGACAGATTCCAATGCGCTGATCAACGTGACAGTGGATGTGGTTCGCCGGTCAGTGCCGACAGTGCGGTGGCGACTTCGCGCGGCACACCTTTGATGTAGGTGAGGGTGGAGCCGTCTTTGGCGTCGGTGTGACCGGCGTAGGCGCGTGCGATGCCGTAGCCGAAGTTGCGTTCGACGCAGATGAGTGTGGTGTGGCGCCGCCAATGCGTGGACACACCGAGCTTCGCAGCCCACGGGAGTGCTGTCGGAATGCGGGTCCAGAGGTGGTCGTAGCGGCGGCTCGTCAACGGCGTGTGGTTCGCGTACCGCAGCAGGGCGTCGGTTGGTGATACTGCACCGCGGCAGGCTGCATGGGAGATCGCGCTCGAGCGGAACTCGGCGATCGTGTTCCCCCGCGCAGTTCATGGACAGCGTCCGCTCGATGAACACGTTCCTGGACAGGGAGATTCCGGCCGCTCGTGACCCGCTGGGTCAGTTTGGCTGACCGGTGAGCGACCGGTGCACGCGCTCGGTGAGCGCGCGCAGCCGGTCGCTGGTCCGTACTTCGACCGGAACGGGGGAGGTGAGGTCGAGCGTGTGCTCCGGTTGCCACGCCAGGTCGACGGTGAACCTGTCTCGCGCGTCATCGACCTGCTCGGGTTCCGTCCGAAGTGGACCTGTTCGTGCTCCGGCGGTCATGACGGTCGTCAGCAGTGGCTCGTGGCCGGGCGGTGGGTCTTCGTTGCGCAGCGCGAGAACGTCTCGCGGCCCGAAGGCGGTGCGGAACACCTGCTTGGCGCCGGGTGCGGTGGCCTTGCCAGTGGACAGCTTCATCACCGGCTTGCCGTCGTACTCCACGAGCTTGTAAGCACTGTCCAGGGACGGTGCGTCGGCGGAGACGCCCATGCGCGTGCCGACACCGAAGGCGTCGATCGGTGCACCATGCGCGACGAGTGCGGCGATGGAGTGTTCGTCGAGTCCGCCGCTGGCGACGATGCGTGCCGCGGTCAGCCCGGCCTTGTCGAGCTGTCGGCGGGCGTCCGCTGCCAGCGAGCAGAGGTCACCGGAGTCGAGCCGGACTCCGAAGGGATGCTGCGGAGGCAGGTGCCGCGCCACCTCGATGGCCCTGCCGACGCCTTCGGGCGTGTCGTAGGTGTCGACCAGGAAGACCGTCGCGCTGGGAAAGTCCTCGGCGAACGCCTCGAACGCCGCCCGCTCGCCGGGGAACGCCAGGATGTAGGAATGGGCCGTTGTGCCCGTGGCCGTGAGTCCGTACCGCCGGGCGGCGGCCACGTAGCTGGTGCCGCTGAACCCCGCGAGCGCCGAAGCCCTCGCGGACTGCCAGAGCTGCCTCGTGACCGTGCGTGCGGCGCGCGGCGAAGTGGACGACGTCACGTCCCGCCGCCGCGATACGGCAGCGGGCGGCCTTGGAGGCGATGGTGCTCTGGAACGTCACCAGGTTCAGCAACGCCGTCTCCACCAGCTGCGCCTCGGCGATGGGCGCGGTCACCTCGAGCAGCGGTTCACCGGCGAACACGGCCCGTCCCTCCGGGACAGCTCGGACGTCGCCGGTGAACCGCAGATCCCGCAACGCGGTACACGCCGCAGCGTCCAGGACGGCTGCGTCGCGGAGGTAGTCGAGCTCGTCCTCGGTGAACCGGAACCGTTCGAGAAACGAGAGGCAGTCCGCCAGACCGGCGGCGACGAGGAAGCCGCGCGCCGCCGGAAGGGCGCGGGCGAACAAGCTGAACGTCGCCGGCGCCGTCATCCCGCGGCGCAGGTAGCTCACCGCCATCCGGATCTCGTACAGGTCGGTGCACAGGCCCGTCATCCGTCGAGGCTCACCCAGCCGGGGCCGGGCGGACTGGGCCGAACGACCCTGCCACGGGTGCCTACGGCTCGAGGCATTCGGGGATCGAGTCGGTCTGGCCGGTCGGCTGTTCGGTGTTTCCGGCGGGGTCGTAGATCTTGACCCAGCGCACCGAGCTGAACTGCTTGAGCGTCGGGAAGATTTCTCCGGCGATGGTGAACGTCGAGCCGTGGCTGGAACATCCGCCGGTGAGCCGGACGCGCGCGATGCCGTTCGAGATGGACAGGTTGGTGAAGCCGGTGGCGTCGGAGTTGACGAACCGCAGTCGCTGGGCCAGTTCCTCCTGGGTGGGGCCAGCGAAGAGGCGTTGCAGCGCGCCGCGCGCGGTGGCCGGGGGGATCACCGGCCGGGACACGGCTCGGGTGTAGGGCTCGATGCCCGGTTCGAACCGGTTGAGGTCGAGGAAGTGGACGTCGACCGGCACGGTGCGGAACGGGGTGCTGATGTCGACGACGACCCTGCTCGGGTTGGTGAGGGTGAAGGTGTTCACCGTGGTCTGGCGGGCGAGCCCGATGCCGAAGGTGAGGACGCCTTCGAAGTCGCCGGAGTTCACGACCTGGATCACGTTGGGCAGCGGGTAGGTGCGGCGGGTCGGGCCGTAGGTCACGTTGCCGTTCTCGTCGTGCCCGGACGCGGACGCCATGCGCACCTGGAGGATCGCGTCGCCGACCACGGGCACCGGTAAGCCGGAGGGGTCGCCGATCAGCTCGGGCACGTATCCGACGTCACGTTGCGCGGGAAGCGGCCCGGCGAACTCGAACACCACGCGGTCGTAGTCGGGGTGGTGTGCCGCCCGGATCGCCATGAGCGTGGTGGTCTGCTGTGCGGCCGTAGCGGGTGCTGCCGTTGCGCCGAATGCGGCGAACAGCAGCAGCGTTGCGGCGAGGATGCGAATTCTGGTCATCGAGGTCCCCCTCGTGGACTGGGCGGGCGTTGTGCTCGCCGTTCCCAGATCTAGACCTCGGGCCGCCTTCCCCGTAGAGCAGAAGGTCCCCGGTAGCCCGTCGGCGGCGTGGGACGAACTGCTCTGGGAGCAGGTGGAATACCTGTGTAGCAAGGGGTTTATGAGTTTCCGTTACTACCGTGCAGTGGCGCTGGACCTGGACGGGACGAATCGCCTGCGGTGGTCCGCCGGGGGAGGAAGTCCTGGCCGCCGTCCGCGATGCCCGTGCGGGCGGAATACGGGTGCTGCTCGTGTCTGGGCGCATTCTCGCCGAGTTGGAGGCTGAGTTTCCCGGTCTGGCGGGTGAGTTCGACGCTGTCGTCGCGGAGAACGGAGCGGTGTTGGCGTTGTCCGGGGTGGTACGTCCGCTCGCACGACCGGTGGATCCACAGCTGTTGCGGTGGCTGACCGAGCGCGGTGTCGCGGTGCGCCGGGGAATGGTGATCCTGGCGCTGCAGGCGTCCGCGGCGCATCTCGCGCTGGACGCCGTGCAGGACCTGCGGCTGGACGCGCAGCTGGTGCGCAACCGCGGCGAGCTCATGGTGCTGCCCGCGGGTGTGACGAAGGGCGGCGGTCTGGTCGACGCGCTGAGCGAGCTGGGAGTGTCACCGCACAGTGCGATCGCCGTCGGTGATGCCGAGAACGATCACGCCCTGCTCGAGGCGGCCGAGCTGGGAGTCGCCGTCAGCAATGCGGTGGACTCCCTCGTCGCGCACGCCGATCTCGTGCTGCCCGCGCCGAACGGCGTCGGGTGGCGGCGCTGCTCGCCGGCCCGGTGCTCGGCGGCACCGAGCTGGCCGTCTCCGGCCGCTGGAGGATCCACCTCGGAATCGACAGCGAGGGCCGGACGGTCACCGTCCCAGCGGCGCAGACGTCCGTGTTGATCACCGGGAAACCCGGTGCGGGCAAGTCTTATCTGGCGGGGCTGGTGGCCGAGCAGCTGATCGGGATGGGCTACTCGATCGTGGTCTTCGATCCGGAAGGTGATCACACCGAGCTCGGGATGCTCAACGGCACGACGGTGTTCGGCGCCGACGGGCGCCTCCCACCGCCGTGGGAGCTGATCCAGTTCGTGCGCCACGACAACAGCGTCGTGCTGGACCTGTCGTTGCTGGACGACGGGCGGCGCAACGACTACGCCCGTGAGGTGTCCCGGTTGCTGCAGCACCACCGCGACCGCACCGGGCTGCCGCACTGGATCGTGCTGGACGAGGCGCACTGGCCGCTGGGACGGTTGCACCACCACGCGTTCCGGCCGGACGGTCTGGGGTATTGCCTCGCCACGTACCAGCCACACGAGCTCACTCCCGCCGTGGCGCAGGGAGTGCAGTGGCACGTCACCGTGTGCGGCGATGGTGAGGCGGTGCTGGGCGGAGCCGGCGTCATGACGGCTTTCCGCATCGCTGACCGGCGGACGGATCACGTGCGGCACCAGCACAAGTACACGAGCACCGACCTGCCGCGGTACCGCGGTTTCCACTTCCGCGACGACGACGGGCCGACCGGTGCGGTCGCGGCGAACCTCAACCAGTTCGTCGACGTCCTGCGCCACTGCGACACCGGCGTGCTGCACCACCACTCCATGGGCCGGGACATGTCTCGGTGGATCCGGGACGTGCACCGCGACCAGACGCTGGCCGGCCACCTGCGCAGGCTGGAGAGCCGCATCGCGGCGGGCGCACCCGCCGGCGAGGTCAGGCCGTTGCTCGTGAAGGCGATCGAGCAACGCTACAGCTTGAGCAAGGTGACGCGGATCTCGACGGACGGATGAGCTCGCGGGCTGGAGCCCACCGGCTGGAGCCCACCGGCTCAACGCCGCGGAGACGAAAGTCCCTGTGGTCCGCGGTGCTTCAGGAGCAGCCTGGGTGTGCTGCGCCTCATCGACCAGACACGCGGAGTACGCCATGCGCCAACCTTCTGTTGCTTCACTGATGACCAGCGAGGTGATCAGCGCGAACCCGGACACGCCGTTCAAGGACCTCGTGGAGCTGATGGAAGAACACCGCATCAGCGCCGTCCCGATCGTTGAAGGTGACTACGCCATAGGTGTGGTGTCGGACGCCGACCTGCTGCCGAAGGAGGAATTCCGCGGCGGCACCGCGGAGAAGCCCGCGATCCTGTCGAGCCGGGCGGAGAAACGCCGCTGGCAGCGGGCACACGGCGTGACCGCGCGGGAGGTGATGACGACGCCGGTGCGCATGATAGGCATGAACGCCTCGGCCGGTATTGCGGCGCGGGAGCTCGCGAAGGCCGGTGCGCGCAGGCTGTTCGTCGCCGACGTGGACGGCTCGCTCGTGGGCGTGCTGTCCCGGCGTGACCTGCTCAAGGTGTTCGTGAAGGACGACGAGACGCTGCACGACGAGATTCTGCACGAGGTCTTCGGCAGCTCGACGTGGCTCAATCCGGCGACGGTGGAAGTCGTGGTGCACGACGGTGTGGTGACGCTGCGCGGACTGGTGGAACGGCGCAGCGACGTGGAGCTCGCCGCGCACTTGGTCCGGGCGATGCCAGGCGTCGTGGACCTGACGAACCTCCTGTCGTACGAGTGGGACGACACTCTGCGCCCCCGTCCCGCGGGGACCTTCGGCTGAGCCACGGTCAATCGGTGTTGGAGAGGTGTTCACCATGCGCGAGGCGTTCGACGCGGAACTCGCCCGGTTCCGCGATCAGCTGGCCGCTCTGGCCAAGGACACGAAAGACGCGATGACCCGTGCCACAACGGCACTGCTCGACAACTCCCTCGCCGAGGCGGCCGGTGTTGTCGGCGATGACGACGAACTGGTGGGCCTGCATCACCGGATCGATCAGCAGGCTCTCGTGCTGCTCGCCCGGCAGCAACCGGTGGCGGGCGATCTCCGCACGATCATGGCGGGGTTGCGGATGAGTGCAGACCTCAAGCGCATGGCGACGCTGGCCCGGCACATCGCCGAGCTGGTGACGCGACGGCACCCGCGGCCGGTCGTGCCGTCCGAGGTGCGCCAGACCGTGGTGGCGATGGGCGCGGTGGCAGTCCGGCTGGCTGGGGCAGCCCAAGACGCCGTCACGACGGAGAATGTCGACGCGGCAACGGCTCTGGAGCGTGCCGATGACGTGATGGACGATCTGCTCACGTCGCTCTACCGCACGTTGGTCGTCGATCACCGGTGGGACGTCGAGACGGCGATGGACCTGACCCTGCTGGGCCGGTACTACGAGCGGTTCGCCGACCATGCGGTATCCGTGGCCAAGCGGGTCGCGTTCGCCGCGGGTACCCGTCGACCGGAGGCTGCTCCGTCCAGTTAGGACTTGTAACCGATGCGACGCAGCAGTGCCTTGCGTTCGGCCTGGTCGTCGGCGGTCTCGACGCCGAGCGGCTGGCCGCCGTCCACCACGCCGATGATGCCCCTGCCGAGCGCGGTGCCGGCGAGGAGCAGGTCGACCGGGTTGGCAGTGGCGCAGAAGACGGTGCAGACCTCGGGCACCTGCTTGATCGCATTGAGGACGTTGACCGGATATCCCTCGCGTAGGAACACGATGAACGAGTGGCCGGCTCCGATGGCGTGAGCGTTCTTGATCGCGAGCTCCACCAGGTCCGGGTCGTTGCCGGAGTGGCGGACGAGCCTGGGCCCGGAGGCCTCGCAGAAGGCGAGTCCGAACCGCAGGTGCGGGCTCGCGCCGGCGAGTGCCTCGTGCAGGTCCTCGACCGACTTGATGAAGTGCGCCTGCCCGATGATGACGTTGAGGTCGTCGGGCTTCTCGACCCTGACCGCGATGATGGACATCGATCGAGTTTGGCCTGCGTGCGACCGTCGGGTTCAGTGGCGAAAGTCCTCGCGGACCAGGCAACTCTGCCCCGTGTGATCCGTGCCCGTGCGCCCTGCCGCAGACCACCGGCGGGCAGGACGCTGGGTGCATGAGCAAGGGACCTGGAGCTCCGGTCGTGGTCGGTGTCGACGGCTCGGCTTCGGCGCTCGAGGCTGTCGCGTGGGCAGCCGACGAGTGCCTGCGCCACCGTGCGCCGTTGCGTCTGGTGCACGCGTATCTGATGCCGATCCCCAGTCGCAATGACATCGGGCTCGTCGGCGAAGACCTGAACCGTGCGTTGCAGGCGCAGGGCCGCAAGTGGTTGCGGCGAGCGCAGGACACGGCTCGTGTCATCGCACCGGACGTCACCGTCACCACCCGCATCGCCTGCACCGGTGACGTGCCGCTGCTCGTCGACGAGTCCGAACGGGCCCGGCTGGTCGTGCTGGGTTCGAGAGGTCTCGGCGGCTTCAGCGACCTCCTCGTCGGATCCACCGCCCTCGCACTGGTGTCACACGGAAGTGCCCCGTGGTCGTCGCGCGGGACACACCCGCGCCCGACGGACCCGTGATCGTCGGCGTGGACGGCTCACCGGTGAGCGAGGCCGCGGTGGCGTTCGCGTTCGAGGCCGCGTCGATCCGCGGCGCGTCGCTCACCGCCGTGATGTCGTGGCAGGACTTCCTGCTCGACAGCGGCTACCACGACACGAAGATCGCCACCGACTGGACACAGGTCGAGGACGACGAGCGGCGGCTGCTCGCACAACGGCTCGCCGGCTGGCAGGAGAAGTACCCCGACGTGTACGTCGACCGGGTGGTGGAGCGCGACCGCGCCGCGCGGGTGCTCATGCGGCTCGGCGAGCGGGCGCGGCTGCTGGTCGTCGGCAGCCACGGCCGCGGCGGCTTCACCGGGATGCTGCTCGGTTCGACGGCCAGAACCCTCGTGCACCACGCGCCCTGCCCGCTGGCGGTCGTCCGGCGATCGTGAATGGTGTCCGTAGCTATGGCTACGGAAGCCACTCACGACCCTGGTTACCGCGGGACCGGCAGCGGTGCGGCGGCCATGGGTTCCCAGCGGTCTGCGAGCCGCTGCTCCAGCTGGTGCATGGTGGTGTACTCGAGGTCCTCCAGTGGCAGGCGGTGTGGTTCGAAGGGGCCGTGCCTGCGCAGGTAGTCCAGTTGTCGCTGCGGTTCGGCTACACCAGGCTGGCGCATCGCGACGAGGCGCGATGGATCCACGACCGGTTCACCAAGGCCTGCGCCGAGTTCGGCACCGACGTGACCCAGGTGGAAGACCGACTCGTCGTGCGATGGCGACACCGATGAACCTCATCCGGGAAGGACGGTTCCGGCTGAGGATCGAACCACACGGCCGGATGCGCGTTTCCGGCATCGTGTTCGCCTCGGAGGAACTGCTGCCAGACCCGCGTGCCGACCTCGCACTCGAGCAGGTCGTCAACATCGCGACCCCTGCCCGGCATCGACCGGGCCACGCTCACCCCGCATCTCGAGGCTGTGATGAACACCCTCGACCACGCGATACCCCGCGGGATGCACGGGGGAGGGGTGTGGAGCCTGTCCGGTGAGCCGCACCTGCGCCGCGTGCTCGCCGACGGAGTGCCCTATGCGCTGGACTGCCGGCATGGCGTGCAACGCGACCTGGACCGTTGCGAAGACGGAGGCGTGGTGCTCGGCGCCGACCCGACCCGGAGCAGCGCCCGAGCGCTCGAACGGGGACTCGGGCAGGTCGGCGGCCTCGGCTCCGGCAAACACTCCCTGGAGACCCAGGAGGTCGACCACATCCACGACGACACCACGGCTGCTGCGTTCGGCCTGCGACCTCACCAGATCTGCGTGATGAGCCACTGCGGCTCGCGCGGGCTGTCGACCGAGAGCGTCCGCCGCATCGAGAGCCGGGCATTGGCACGGTTGCGGAACCGACTGCACCCCGGCACGCCGGCGCGAGCAGCCTGATGGTCCGTGTCGACCCTCTGGGCAGGTCTTGAGCTCTTCGGACACCAGCGGCAGATCTGCTGTCCGGCGTCGCGAGCGCGCGACCGGCCCGTGGGTCCCGGCTGATCACGGTCTGTTGTGGACAGACGAGCGGCCGCCGTGCTCTACCGCGTGATCGGGGTGCCGGCGTCGTCGTGGCTGTCGTCGTGTTCGGCCGTCATCACCCCGTCCCCAGGATGTAGTGGCATCCGTTCCCGCCGGGGGCGAAGGTGGACTGGACGCCGCTCGCGGACCGGCTGGTGGTCACGCTGGAGTAGGTCGTGGTCAGGTTGTTGTACTGGAAGGTGAGCATGCCCGCCACGTTGCCCGCCCCGGTGCCGCCGATGCGGACCCACCTGCCGCTGCTGCCGGAGCTCGTGGCGAACGTCCCGTTGGCGTTGAAAGTGATCGTGACAGAGCTGTAGGTGCCGTCGCAGCCCCAGTCGTAGAACAAGGTGCCACTGCCCGGCGCGACCTGTGCGGTCCCCACCTCGGTGCCGGTGTCGGAGGGTTCCTGCTGCGCGGCCGCGGCGGCACCCACAGCGACACGACTCCCGTGATCCCGGCTGCGGCCAGGCATGCGGTCGCCGTGCTCGTCATGAGGTTGCGCCAGGAGAAACGTCGGTATTTCATCGTTGCTTTACCTCTCGTCCCATTCGTGCGGACGCGATCCGGCCCGTGGAGATGTGCCATCGGAAGGTTCGAGAAGAATTCTTCCTGATGTGTGCCGGTGCTCGCGGCCAGGATCTGCGTTAGATCATCAGTTTTATTTCCGTGAGGACGGGTAGGCAAGGGGCCGTTTCGTCACGTGTTTGTCCAGGTGGCTTGGGTTGATCGGGCGTCACGAGGAATGCAATCGTTCGTCGGCGCCTCAATTGCGAGAACGCGAAAAAAGAGGCGAAGGTCCCATGCCGATGCACGCCAAGGACTGTTCCGCTCGTCCAACAGTGACGAACAGACTCGGATCATGGTCCGTCGACAGGGCGAACCTCCACGACAACGCACGGCGGCGCGCAACCGCAGGAGGGTCGGATGAAGGTGCTCGTTGGTTTCGCGACAGCCGCCGGATCGACCGAGGGCGTCGCGCAGCGGATCGCGGGAATCGTGCGTGGGTACGGCCACGAGGTGGAGACGCACAACGTGGACGAGGTGACTCACGTTCGGCTACGACGCGTTCGTGCTCGGCAGCGCGGTGCACAACCAAGCCTGGTTGCCCAACGCGGCGGCGTTCCTGTCACGGGAACGCCAGGCGCTGTCCAGCAAGCCGGTGTGGTTGTTCAGCGTCGGCTTACCCGGTGCGTTGCGGGGCCGATGCGGAAGTGGGCCGGCTTGGAGGAATCCGACATCCTGGCGAACTTGGCGTCTGATGTGCGCCCGCTGGGGCACCGGTTGTTCACCGGCGTGGTCACCCCCGAGGCATTCGGCAAAGTCGGCGCGTGGAAGTTCCGGGTCATGGGCGGTCGGTTCGGCGACTTCCGCGACTGGGCGGCGATAGACGCCTGGGCGAACCAGATCGCGGAAGACCTCACCGACACCGAAACGCTCGGTTGAGACGGCGGTGCGATGAGTTCTCGGGAGGCAGGTGGGACATGAGCTACGGCAAAGAGGTGCGAGAGGCGCTGCGGGCGCCTACTCGCGCGTTGCGGCAGGCGATTCCGGGTGTGTACCAGGGGTATCGCGAGTTGCACGAGGCCGCGCTGGCGCCCGGCGCGCTGGACACCAAGGCCAAGGAGCTGATCGCGCTGGCGATCGCGGTGAGCAAGGAGTGCGACGGTTGCATTGCCGCGCACGCCCACGGCGCGGTGCAGCACGGAGCGACGCCGCAGGAGGCGGCGGAGGCCATTGGGGTGGCCTTCTTGATGAACGGTGGCCCGGCCACCGTGTACGGCGCTCGCGCGTTCGCCGCGTTCACCGAATTCCACGAGGCGCAGGGTGAACGGGCCGGTGCGTGATGCGCCTGGGTGTGGCCGCGGCGCTGGTCGGCGGCGTGTACCGGCGTGGTGACGTCGAGATCGACGACGAGGGCCGGGTCGCGGCGGTCGGTGTGCCGGGGCATGGACGTGGTCTGGCGGTGCCGGGGCTGGTCGACCTCCAGGTCAACGGGTTCGCCGGGGTGGACTTCCTGAACGCGGACGCGGAGGCCTTCGCTCATGCCGGTGCGGGACTCGCGCGGACCGGTGCGCTCGCGTACCAGCCGACCCTGATCACCAGCAGACCGGAGCAGACGATCGCCGCGATCACCGCGGCGAACAAGGCCCGGATGAACGGTGGAGCTCGGATTCTGGGTGTCCACCTGGAGGGGCCGTTCCTGTCGCCGCAGCGACCCGGCACCCACCCGGTGGAGTTGCTGCGGGCACCAGAGGTCGCGCTGGTGCGCCGGTTGCTGGCGGCGGGACCGGTGACCCAGATGACGCTCGCCCCCGAACTGCCCGGCGCTCTGGACGTGGTCACTGAGTGCGTGCGCGCCGGAGTGCTGGTGTCCTGCGGGCACAGCAACGCCACCGCCGCGCACGCGCACGCTGCGTTCGACCGCGGGGCGCGGCTGGTCACGCACCTGTTCGACGCGATGCGACCGTTCACCCACCGCGACCCCGGCATCGTCGGCGCCGCGCTGACTCGAGGTGAGGTATTGCTAGGCCTGATCGCCGATCCAAGCCACCTCGCGCAGGAGACCATCCGGCTCGCCTTCCAGACCGCACCCGGCCGGGTCGTGCTGGTCACCGACGCGCTCGCCGCCTGCGGACAGCCGGACGGGCACTACCAGTTGGGCGAGGTGGAGTTCGACGTCGCCGACGGGGTGGCCCGCCGCGCCGACGGCACGCTGGTCGGGTCGACGATCACACTCGTCGACGCGGTGCGGCACGCCTGCGACGCGGCGGGCGTGGGCGTGGAGCAGGCGTTCAACGCCGCCACTCGGACACCCGCGAGGTTGTTCCCCGGCAAGGACATCGGCCTGCTGCGCCCCGGCGACCGCGCGGACGTGCTCGTGCTCGACGACGAGCTGAGCGTGCGCACCGTGCTGCAGCACGGCGTCCCGCTCGACGTCTAGCGGGTCAGGTGATGGTCATCGGATTGGGCGACGTCGCCATCGCTTGCCTCCACCAGTTTGTGCGCTCGTCTCCTCGTTCACCTCGACGGGGTCCCGGCGCCGCGGCGGCAGGCGCTGGAGATCTCCTGTCCGGTCCGAGCATCGGCGGCCCCTTGGCCGCGTCCATGTTCCGCGCGACGAAGCAGGTGTCGATCTGGGTGAGGTTCGCGGAATGCGCCGGCGTGCGGGCGATCGCGCGGTGACGCAGTGAGCTCGGACAACGCAGCCTCGCTGCGCAGCCTCGCCGGACACGTCGGCGAGGTTGACCATCCGTCCACCGGGCGCTGTCCAAGTCACGGTGCGGAATCCGCAGGGCCCTGGTGTTGCGGCGGCGTGTCCGCGCACCGAGCCACCACCCTGACCGGCCTCACCTGGACCTGCTGGGATTCACCGGATCACGTTGTTCCGATGGAGGACTGCACAGGTGTGGAACCAGGTCCTTGGTCCCTCGCCTGGTGCCACACGTGTCGCGAGCATCGTTGCTGTGGACACAACTGTGGTGGGCGGGAAGCGTGTCGTCGGAGGCTCTTCGGCGGCGCGTCCGATGGACGTCGTGGTGGCGAGTGCGATGCGGTGCGACCGAGTTCGGGCGGATCGCGCTCGGTCTCGGGCAACGGCAACCGGAGACGGAGTTCCAGATCGGGCTGCGCCGGTTCTCGATGTTGCTGGTGAAGGTCGCGGCTGTGCTCACCGTCGCTGTCTTCGCGGTGAACCTGGTGATGGACCGACCTGTTCTCGACGCGCTGTTGTTCTCCCTGGCCATCGCGGTGGGCATCTCCCCGCAGCTGCTGCCCGCGGTGGTGTCCACCGGCGTTGCGGTGGGCTCACGGCAGCTCGCCCGGCACAAGGTGCTGGTGAAACGGTTGCTGTGCATCGAGGATCTGGAACACATCGAGGTCCTGTTAACCGACAAGACCGGCACGCTGACCGAGGGCCGGATCACCGGATGATCTGACGGATCCTCCCAGCACTGTCCAATATGGATGAACCCTGCGTCCTGTCGCGCTTCCAGCTGAACAGTGCGGGGAACCGCGGTGTCAGGGCAGTTGGTCTGCCGTAGCACGTGCCCTTCCGCTCTTCTGGACGCAGGGGACTGGATCGACCATGGAAGTACCAGGCGTGTGTCATCAGGAGAAGGAGGAGCGATGGTCACGGAACCGGTGTACGTGTCTCGCTACGAACAACGCGTGAAGCTGGTGCAGGACGTTCTGAAGGCCGACACGCCGTTGACGGTCGAACAGTCCCGCGCGCTGGCGATGAAGCTGCTGCGGACGCTCGACCGGATCCCCGAGAAGGTTCGCTGACCCCAGGATGCCGGTGGTCAGGAGGCGGTCATGAGGAACGACGGACCCGGTGGAACCGGGCGCACACCGACTGCTTGCCGCGTGGCGTTGAAGCCTCTGTGTTCGGGGACGGGGCTTGGTGGCCGCGCAGCTCGGACCTGGCCGCCGAGCTGCCGCCGCTGATCGCCGCGCTGGCCGGCCGGCTGGGGCGCGCCACGCAGGTCACCTTCAACCTGACGGCCTGGCGCGCGCAGTCACCCGTGGAGAGCAACTGACCGCACCGAACCCGCACTTCGCAACCCAAATGTCGGGACCGCGGTCCCGACGGATCGGAGAACATCATGCTGGTCCTCGTGATCGTCCTGCTGGTGCTCTGGCTCGTCATGTCCGTCATCGGGTTCGCCTTCAAAGGTCTGATGTGGCTGGCCATCATCGGAATCGTGCTGTTCCTCGGTACGGCCGTCGTCGGACTCATCCGTCGCAAGACACTCCGCCGGTGACGACGGAGAACAGGAGGACCGGATGAAGGTGCTCGTGGGATTCGCGACGGCCGCCGGATCGACCGAGAGCGTCGCGCAGCGGATCGCCGGCGTCGTACGTGGTTTCGGCCACGAAACGGAGACGTGCAACGTGGACGAGATTGCGGATGTGCACGGCTACGAGGCGTTCGTGCTCGGCAGCGCGGTGCACGATCAGGCCTGGCTGCCCAACGCGAGTGCGTTCCTGTCACAGGAACGCAATGCACTCGCCGGAAAACCGGTGTGGTTGTTCAGCGTCGGCCTGCCCGGCGCGTATCGCGGCCCGATGCGGAAGTGGGTGGCCCTGGAGGAAGCCGACATCCTGGCGGAACTGGACGACGTACGTCCGCTGGGCCATCGGCTGTTCACCGGTGTCGTCACCCCCGAGGCTTTCGACAAGGCCGGTGTCTGGATGTTCCGCGCAGCGGGCGGCAGATTCGGCGACTTCCGCGACTGGGAGTCGATCGACACCTGGGCCAAGGAGATCGGGGAAGAGCTCACCGACATCGAGACACTCGGCTGAGACGGCGGCTGCGGCTCAAGGGCTACACCGTCGCGGCACGCTATCTGGCTGCCCGGTTGGGCGCGAGGCCGCCACAGGACGGCGAGGGGCGCGCCGGGTAGGCGGTGTCGTCTCTTTCGTCACGTAGGCCCTCCGGTCGGAGAGGCCTGTAGTGGTGGGACGACGGCTGTGGAGGGTGTGAGGTGCTGACGACTGCGCCGGTAGCCGTACGGAGATGCCTGGAGGAGGACCAGATCCGGCGCCTGGAAGCGCGGCTGGTCCGGGACCACGACCTGGTGCCGCCGAGCCTGGTGCACGAATGGGTCGAGAGTGCCCGAGCGCGTTTCGCCCGTGCGACAGTGCGGGAGTTCGTGCCTCTCCTGGTGGAACGGGCGGTGCGTGCCCGCGCGAAGGATTTCCCGCGTGGGCTATCTGACCTGTCGGCGACCGGTGTGTCGGGTTGGGCGCGGAACACGGCACACCGGCTGCTCGCCGAGCGCTTGCCCCGCCGCTGGTCGCACACCGCGGGTGTCGCGCGCCGAGCCGAACAGGTGGCTCGGGTGCTGCGTGTCGAAGAGCAGGACCTTCTGGTTGCCGCGGCCTGCCTGCACGACATCGGTTACGCCGCCGAGCTCGTCGGCACGGGGCTGCATTCGCTCGACGGTGCGGAGTACCTGCTCCGGGCAGGTGTCGCTCGCCGTCTGTGCGCGCTGGTGGCGCATCACTCCGGTGCTGCTGCCGTCGCCGAGGTGCTCAGGCTCGGCGACCGGCTCGCGGTGTTCGAGGACGAATCCGGCCGGCTGCGGGACGCGCTGTGGTACTGCGACATGACGACCAGTCCGGACGGTCAGCCGATCATGGTCAACGACCGGCTCTCGGAGATCCGTGAGCGCCGCGGCCCGGATGATCCGGTCGTTCGCGCCTTGGCGATCAACGTCGACGAGCGCTTGGCCGCCGTCCGGCGCACACACCGGCTGCTGCGCCGCACGACGGAGTGAGTGGCAGAGCGGTGCAACTCGGCTCCGCTGGTTCTGGCCGCGACCGAGGTCAGGTCGGGTGTGGAACTGGCCACTCGCAGATGGGCGCCCGTGGTCGTAACGTCGATTGTCGGACCATCGTCCGCGCGGGTATTGGAGGATTCCCATGCCGACCGCCGTTCGCCCGAAGGAGACCACGCAGGCGGAGGACGAGCGTGAGCAGGTCGTGACTCACACCCTCCCGTCGCTCTTGCCATCGCCTGAGCATCTGGCGTACTTCGCGGGTCTCGGTGTGCTGGCTTTGTTCGGGCTGCTCGAGTGGCCGGTGACGGTGGCGATCGGTACCGGCGTACTGGTCGCGGAGCGCATGGCGCGCAAGGAGAAGCCGGCCACCGAGCACACCCCCGCAGAGCGCACCTCCGTCGAGCAGTGACCGGCCAGCGCCCGCTACCACACGCGCTGTTCGACCTGGGCGTCACGACTGCCGGGCTCGCTTGGGCGGCGGCGAGCAGTGTGCTGCCTGTTCCGCGGGCTTTGCAGTCGCTCGCCAGCGCTTTGTCCTTTGTGGACGCCACGCCGGTGTTGCGGGCGTCGGTCGCCGCTCGGGCGGATGGCGAGCGGGTGCTGACGGTCGGCAACGCGGTGGCGCAGGCGATGGCACAGCGTCCGCTCGGCCTGTTCGCCGACGCGCTGTGCGCCCTGAGCGAGTTCGGCGCGCAACAGGCTCAGCAGGTGGCCTGGCGGCGAGCGGGTCTTGACGTTCCGCATGAGCCATCACCAGCGGCGCCACCGGCCGGTCCGGCCGCTCGTGCGGCCAATCGCATTGCCGGGCTGGCGCTGGCCGGTGTCGCGGCGACGTTGCTGGTGTCGCGTGACCGCGGCCGGGCGGCGGCGATGCTGGCGGCAGGCACGCCGAAACCGGCGCGCTCTGGTCCGCGGATGTTCACCTCTGAACTCGCACGACACCTGGCCGGCCGTGACGTCCTGGTTCGTGATCCTGCCGGACTGCGGCTGCTCGGCCTGGTCGACACGGTGGTGATCGACACGCGGCTGCTGCACACCGGCCGGCACGCCGTCGGCGACGTGCGGCCCGTGAACGGCGCTGACGTCGGGGAGATCTGCCAACGCGCCTACGAGCTGGTTGATCCGTTGTCACCGCGGCAGGAGCGGCGCGACGGACCCTGGGCGGTGCGGGCGAAGACCGGCGGGCCGCTGCTCGAACTGTCCCGCGAGGGGACGCCGGTCGGTGTCATCGAAGTCGCCCCAGAACTCGCGCCACCGGCGGAGGCGCTGGTGGCCAGCGCACGTCGAGCGGGGCGGGTGCTGCTCACCGCAGCCGACGACCGGATCCGTTCCGTCGATGTCGTTCCTACCGAGGTAGAACTTGCCGAGATGGTGGGGGCGTTGCGCGCGGACGGACACGTGGTTGCGGTCGTGTCCGACCATGCGGTGGACGTGGCGGACATCTGTGTTGGGCTGACAGCGGACTCCGATGCTGATGTGCTGTGTCTGCGGGGTCTGGCGAGCGTGTGCGTGCTGCTCGACGCCGTCGCCTCCGCTCGGCGGGCCGAGGCTCGGGCGGCACAGCTCGCGGTGATCGGTGCCGGGTGCGGGTCGGTGCTGACGATGATCGCGCCGCGGCGTCAGGCGACCGACCGGGCCACGCTGCCGGTGAACGTGGCGACGTTGATGGCGATCGGTGCCGCAGCGTGGCTGGCCAGGCGTGCCGCGCGTCGCCCCGAACCGGCCGGGATCGACCGCACCGCGTGGCACGTCATGTCGCCGGACACCGTGCTGCGGCGACTGGGTTCGTCGTCCCAAGGCATCGACGACACGGCGGTCGCCGCGCGCCGGTCGCGCAACGGGGCGGCGCACGACCACGAGCGGGAGACGTTGCTGCACGCGGCGATCGCCGAGCTCGACAACCCGCTGACCCCGGCACTGGCCACCAGCGCCGGAGTGTCGGCCACGATCGGGTCCGTTGTGGACGCGACGCTGATCATGGGTGTGCTCGGCGCGAACGCGTTGCTCGGTGGCGCACAACGACTCCGCGCCACGAAGACCCTGAACACACTGGCCGGCTCCACCGCCGTGCGAACACTGGTGCGCCGCAACGGCCAGGTCGCCGGGATCACCGCCGAGCGGCTCGTGCCCGGCGACGTCATCGAGCTGGAGGCGGGGGACGTCGTGCCCGCCGACTGCCGTCTGCTGACCACCGAGGGACTCGAGGTCGACGAGTCCGGCCTCACGGGCGAGTCCGGCCTGGTGCACAAACAGTTCGCACCGTCACCGGCCGCGAGCGTGGCCGATCGGCGGTGCATGGCCTACCAGGGAACCGCCGTCGCGGCGGGACACGGCAGTGGGATCGTCGTCGCCACCAATGGCGACACCGAGCTCGGTCGCACGGGCAGGACCGAGGAACCCCGGTCTGGCAGGGTCGGGTCGCGGTTGACGGCGCTGGCGAAGGTGACGATCCCGCTGTCGGTCGGCGCGGGCGTCCTCCTGATGGCTACGGACCTGCTGCGCGGCCGTCAGCTCGGGCACTCGGTGGTGCGGGGTATCGGGCTCGCGGTCGCCGCGGTTCCCGAGGGCTTGCCGTTCGTCGCCACGGTGGCCGAGCTCGCCGCCGCGCGCAGGCTGTCGCGACGCGGGGCACTGGTGCGCAACCCGTCGACGATCGAGGCGCTCGGGCGTGTGAACGTGTTGTGCTTCGACAAGACCGGCACCCTGACCCAGGGCCGTCTGGCGTTGCGGCGGGTGTTCGACGGCGTCACCGAGGCCGTCGTGGACGACCTGCCCGCCGAGATGCGCGCGATCGTCGCCGCCGCCCTGCGCGCCAGTCCCCAGAGCGGGCAACGGATTCCGCACCCGACCGACCGCGCCGTGATCGACGGAGCGCAACGGCTCGGCATCAGCACCGACGACGACCGCTCCGGCTGGCATCCGGTGATCGAGCTGCCGTTCGAATCCTCCCGCGGCTACCACGCGGTGCTCGGCCGCGGCCCGCGGGACTGGACGGTGACCGTGAAGGGCGCGCCAGAAGTGCTCCTGCCGCGGTGCACGACGTGGCGCGGCGCACCACTGGACGATTCGGCCAGGACACGGCTGGACAAGGAGTTCCACCACCTGGCCGCGCGCGGCTACCGGGTGCTCGTGGTCGCCGAACGCACCGCCAGCAGCCGACGTGAACTGGACGCCACGCGCGTCGAACGGCTCGGTCTGATCGGGCTGGTCGCGATGGCGGACCCGGTGCGCCCGACTGCGCGGAACGCCGTGAACACGTTGCGCGGCGCGGGAATCGACGTCGTCATGGTCACCGGCGACCACCCCGGCACTGCCACCGCGATCGCCGAGGAGGTCGACGCGCTCGGCGACCGCGACGTGCTCACCGGCCCCGAACTCGACGCGATGACCGACGAGGAACTGGCCGACCGGCTGCCCGGCATCGCGGTCTTCGCCCGCGTCAGCCCGGCGCAGAAAGCCCGCATCGTCGCCGCGCTGCAGAAGTCCGGCAAGACCGTGGCCGTAACGGGTGACGGCGCCAACGACGCCCCGGCGATCCGGCTCGCCGAGGTCGGGCTGGCACTGGGCGAGCACGCCACCACCGCGGCACGGGAAGCCGCCGACGTGGTGATCACCGACAACCGCATCGAGACCATCACCGACGCGGTCGTCGAAGGCCGCGCCATGTGGGCATCGGTACGCGACGGACTCGCGATCCTGCTCGGCGGCAACCTCGGCGAGATCGCCTTCACCGTCGCCGCCGGCGTGCTGAGCGCGCGCGAGACGCTCAACGTACGGCAACTCCTGCTCATCAACCTGCTCACCGACGCACTGCCCGCCATGGCCGTCGCCACCCGGCCACCCGCCGACCGCACCCCGCAATCCCTGCTCGCCGAAGGCCCCGACGCCTCACTGGGTCCGGCGCTCACCCGGCAGATCACCGTGCGCGCGATCACCACCGCGGCGGCCGGACTCGTGTCGTGGCTGCTCAGCCGGATCACCGGAGCGCCATGGCAAGCGTCGACCACGGCCTTGGTGGGGGTCGTCGCCGCGCAGCTCGGCCAGACGATCGCCGTGCGCGGCCGCACACCGATCGTGCTCGCCTCCGGTGTCGTCTCGCTCGCAGCACTCGGCCTCGTCGTGCAAATGCCGTGGCTGAGCCACTTCTTCGGCTGCCGGCCGCTCTTCCCGCACCAGTGGGCGATCGCACTCACCGCGGCACTCGTGGCAACCCTGGTGGCCCGGCGCATCAACTGAGCTTCACGCAACGCTCACCCGCAAGCCACCCGCCATCACCGCGTCCACCCCTACCGTGGAACGACTTCCTCCGCACCGGTCCAGAGGTGATCTCCCATGAGCGACTTCCTCGCGGCTGTTCTGGCGAACATCGTGATGCTCCTCATCGAGAAGCTCGTCGTCGTGGTCGGACGCAAACTGGCTGCGGCCTGAGCCGCGCCGAGCCGCACGACCGCGTCGAGCCCTGTGCGTGCCGAAAGTACGTCCGCGCAGGTCAGCACGCATCGGCGTGTTACTGATCATCATCGGGCATGATCGCGGCTGTGCTGGTGCGCTTCGCCTACTTCGCCGTCTCTCACGCCTTCGCCGCGCTGTGGCTGCCGCGCATGACCGAGCGTGAGAAGGACGTCGAGATCCTCGCGTGACGCCATCAACTCGCGGTCCTGCACCGGCAACTCGGCGATCAGCGCCCACGATTGCGGCCAGAGGACAGGGCTCGCCGGACGACCATTACCTGGTCTGACTTCTTGCGTTCGCAGGCGGAGGCGGTCCTGGCGATGGATTTCGTTGAGACTGTCACGCTGACCGGGCAGCGCCAGTACATTCTCGCCGTCATCCACCACTCCAGCCGGCGTGTGTGGATAGTTGGCACCACCGCGCAGCTCAACCATGCCTGGGTCACCCAGGCGATCCGTAACTTGCTCATGGACATCGAGGACACCGGATACGTCGCGCGGATCAGGTTCCTCATTCGTGATCGTGACGGCAAGTACCCCGCACTGATCGACGAGATCCTTGTCGGCGCCGGGATCGCGACGATTCTGACCGGCGTCCGGGTGCCCCGCATGAACGCGATCATGGAACGCTGGGTCAAGACGCTGCGCGGCGAGCTCCTCGATCGCACACTGATCTGGAGCGAGGCCCATCTCCGGCACGCCCTGCGCGAGTACGAGCGGCACTACAACGGACACCGAACCCACCGATCACTCGCCGCCGCAGCACCCTTAAAGGCCCGACCGAGGCCTCTCGAACCCGATCAGATCAAACGCCTCACCGTCGATCGATGTGACCGTCTTGGGGGAGTCATCCACGAATATCACCGCGCCGCTTGAACAGCGCGGATGCAGTTTTCGGCACGCACACCTGCGGCGGCAACTCGGCGATTACCGTCCACGATTGCGGCCTGAGGACAGGGCGTTGCTCGCAGCCTTGCTTGTGCCTTTGGCCCGCGCGACGTTGCGTCGGCTCCGGCTCTTGGTCAGCCCGGACACGGTGCTGAGGTGGCATCGCGACTTAATGAAGCGCCGCCATGCCCGCTTGAGCGTGAACCGTCGGCCCGGACGCTCGCGCACTGTCGCTTCGATCCGCCGGCTCGTCCTGCGCCTGGCAACCGAGAACCCCTCGTGGGGATATCGACGCATCCACGGTGAACTTGCGCTTATCGGTGTCGCGGTCGCCGCGTCGACGGTGTGGGAGATCCTCAAGGCTGCCGGCGTTGATCCTGCCCCTCGCCGGACGACCGTCACCTGGGCTGACTTCTTGCGTTCGCAGGCGGAGGCGATCCTGGCGATGGATTTCGTCGAGACGGTCACGCTGACTGGGCAGCGCCACAAATGGTTCACCGACCACCCGATCCACGATAACGATGCCACCTGGCTGGTCTCCAACGCCTGGGGCCGGCAAACCGCCCCCACCCTCGACCGGCTCCTCGAACTCGCACCCAACCAAGACTTCAGCTACCGAGCAGCGACCTAGCCCGGGCAGTGCCACGCCACGAGAACGCCGTACTGCTGATCGATCTTCCACACTGGCGCCAACCTCGACGCGCTCGGGATCTGGGTTCCGCGGACGCACCAAGCGCCAGGACGAACGGTTCCGGCTCGCCCCCGCCCCGGCAGGTGACCTCGGCGCTCGAAGACTGCTGCGCACCCCGGTTCTCGGTGGACTCATCAACGAGTACAGATACGCCGCATGACGTGCAGCGATGACTTTTCGAGTGGCACAGGATCGGGAGCCCTGGAGCAGTTCGCACGCGCGCTTGACGTTGCCGCTACCGCTGGCGGTCTCCGTCTCGATGAACGGATACACGTTCACCGGGGCTCCTTCGCGAAGAAAGCCGTGGCCCGCTTGAGGATCTCCACATCCTCACGCGGCCGCCGGTTCTCCCGCCGCAACGCGGCCAGCTCGGCCTTCTCGTCGCTGCTCAGCCCGCCGTCCTCGCGGGGCCCGGCGTCACGCTCGGCCTGGCGGACCCACTCCCGCACAGCGGTCTCGGTCAGGTCGAAATCCTTCGCGACCTGCGCGATCGGGCAAAACCCCTGATCTCTGGTGTCGGTCAAAATGGGTCAGGCCCACACCTGGAAACGCTCCTCGCGCTCGGCGTCGACTCGTGCGGTGCTCACGACCTGATGTTTCCGCCGGATCTCGCGATCCGGGCCTGGCCGGACCGTTCGGCTACGACGTCGTAACCGCGCGCCGCCACCACCGCAACATCGCGTACCTAGCGTTGCCTCCCTGGATACAGGCCTGTATCCAGCAGCTCAGAGGCGGCTTTCGACGAGCTCCGCGCTGCCTCGGCCTTCGTGAAAGGCGCATGCGGATGAACATCTCACTAGCCCGGCGGCTGGTCGCCGTGGCAACGGTGTCGGCGATGGGACTGCTCGTCGGCTGCGGCGCTCGTGTGTCCGACGACCCGTCGACCGGTGCGGCGGGTGCCGGCTGCGTCGACACCTCGGGGTCGTCGGTCAAGATCGGTTTCCTCAACTCGCGCTCGGGCACGATGGCGATCAGCGAGAACACCGTCTACAACTCGCTGAAGCTCGCGGCTGACCAGATCAACGCCGCCGGCGGTGTCGCGGGAAAGCAGCTCGCGATCGTCGCCGAGGACGGTGCGTCCGAGCCGACGACGTTCGCGGAGAAGGCCGAGAAGCTGATCCGCGGTGACTGCGTGGCCGCGGTGTTCGGCGGCTGGACCTCGTCGTCGCGCAAGGCGATGCTGCCGGTCTTCGAGTCCAACAACGCCCTGCTGTTCTACCCGGTGCAGTACGAGGGCCTGGAGTCGTCGAAGAACATCTTCTACACCGGCGCCACCACCAACCAGCAGATCGTGCCGGCGCTCGACTACCTCAAGGAGAAGGGCGCGAAGAGCCTCTTCCTGGTGGGCAGCGACTACGTCTTCCCGCAGACCGCCAACAAGATCATCAAGGCGTACGCGAAGGCGAACGGCATCGAGGTCAAAGGCGAGGAGTACGCGCCGCTCGGGCACACCGACTTCTCCACCATCGTCTCGAAGGTCAAGGCGGCCGATGCGGACGCGGTGTTCAACACCCTCAACGGCGACTCGAACGTGGCGTTCTTCAAGGAGTACAAGAACGCGGGCCTGACGGCGGACGCGATGCCGGTGCTGTCGGTGTCGATCGCCGAGGAGGAGGTCGGCGGCATCGGCGTCGGCAACATCGTCGGCCAGCCGGTGGCGTGGAACTACTACCAGACCATCGACAGCGCGCAGAACAAGAAGTTCGTCGCCGACTTCAAGGCCGCCTACGGGCCGACGAAGGTCACCTCCGACCCGATGGAGGCCGCCTACACCTCGTTGTACCTGTGGAAGGGCATGGTCGAGAAGGCGAAGTCCTTCGCGGTGGCGGACATCCAGAAGGCCGCGGGCGGGGTCACCTTCGACGCTCCCGAAGGGAAGGTGACGGTCAACGGGGAGAACCACCACATCGCCAAGACCGCGCTCATCGGCAAGATCGGCCAGGACGGCCTGATCCACACCGACTGGACCTCGGGCAAGCCGATCGAGCCGGACCCCTACCTCAAGTCCTACCCCTGGGCCACCGGTCTGTCCGGCTGAGCATCCACACTCCGACACCGGCCGGGGACCACCCGGCCGGTGACCTGCCGGTCCGATCTCACGGAGGCATGTCGTGGAAATCCTGCTGAGCCAGCTGTTCAACGGCCTGTCGGGAGGGTCGATCCTCCTGCTGGCCGCGCTGGGCCTCGCTCTGACGTTCGGGCAGATGGGCGTCATCAACATGGCGCACGGCGAGTTCATCATGGCCGGCGCCTACACCGCGTTCGTCGTGCAGAACCTGCTCGGCGACGCCGGGTTGTCGTTGCTGGTGTCGCTGCCCGCGGCCTTCGTGGTGGGCGGCCTGCTCGGTCTCGCCCTGGAGGCGTTGCTGCTGCGACGGATGTACCACCGTCCACTTGACACGCTGCTCGTCACCTTCGGTGTTTCCCTGGTGCTGCAACAACTCGCTCGCGACGTGTTCGGCACCGCCGGCGTCGACGTCGCTGCTCCGGAGTGGCTGTCCGGTCCGGTGGAGGTCTTCGGGGTCGCGTTCCCGAAGACCCGGTTGTTCATCCTGGTGCTCGCGATCGTGGCCGTGGTCGTGCTCTCGGCGTTGCTCGCGTTCACACCGCTGGGCCGCCGGATCCGCGCCACGGTGCAGAACCGGTCGCTCGCGGAGAGCTCGGGCATCTCCACCCGGCGCACCGACCGCATCACGTTCTTCGTCGGTTCGGGGCTGGCGGGAGTCGCCGGGGTGGCGCTCACGTTGATGGGCTCGATCTCGTCGAACCTCGGCACCAACTACATCGTCGACGCCTTCCTCGTGGTCGTGGTCGGCGGGGTCGGCCAGATCAAGGGCGCGGTGATCGCGGCGTTCGTGCTCGGCGTCGCGCAGTCGTGGATCGAGTACTCCACCACCGCGTCGATCGCCAAGGTCGTGGTGCTGGCGCTCATCGTGGCGTTCCTCCAGGCACGCCCCCAGGGCATCTTCGTCGTGCGGACCCGGAGTCTCGTATGAACCTCAAGTCGTTCCTCACCAACAGGTGGGCGGTGGCGGCCGGGTTCGCCGTCGCGGCGGTCCTGCTGCTCGTCGTGGCACCGGCGCTGCTCTCGTCGTTCCGGCTCGGGTTGCTGGGCAAGTACCTCTGCTACGCCATGGTCGCGGTCGGCATCGGCCTGGCGTGGGGGCGTGGCGGGATGCTCGTGCTCGGGCAGGGCGTGTTCTTCGGGCTCGGCGCCTACATCATGGCGATGCACCTGAAACTGGCCGACGCCCCGCCGAGCACCGGCGTGCCCGACTTCATGGCGCTGATCTCCTCGGACGGAGTGCCCGTCTGGTGGGAGCCGTTCCGGTCCGGCGTGGTCACGCTCATCGCGATCGTGGTGGTGCCGACGGCGGTAGCGGTCCTCTTGGGACTCGCGACGTTCCGGCGCAGGGTGCGCGGCGCGTACTTCGCGATCCTGTCGCAGGCGCTCGCGGCGGCGTTCGCGATCCTGCTGATCGGCAACCCGCGCAGCACCGGTGGATCGACGGGTCTCAACAACTTCAAGGGGTTCTTCGGGTTCTCGCTGCGCGACCCGGCGAACCGGATGACCCTCTACGTCATCGCCGTGGTCGCCCTGCTCGCGATGGTCGCGGTGGCGCGCCAGCTGATGGTGAGTCGCTACGGCGAGCTGCTCGTGGCGTGCCGTGACGCGGAGGAACGGGTGCGGTTCCTCGGGTACGACCCGGCGGCGATCAAGACGTTCGCCTACGCCGTCGCCGCGGTGATGGCGGGGGTGGCCGGGGCGTTGTTCGTGCCGATCGTGGGCATCGTGTCGCCCAACGACGTCGGCATCGTCCCGTCGATCGGGCTGCTCATCGGTGTCGCGATCGGCGGCCGCACGACGTTGCTCGGACCGGTGCTCGGCGCGATCGCCGTGGCCTGGGCCGAGACGTCGCTGTCGGAACGCTTCCCGTCGGGCTGGACCTACGCGCAGGGCCTGCTGTTCATGCTGGTCGTGGCGTTCCTGCCAGGCGGGCTCGCGTCGCTGCGGCCGATCGTGCGCGGATGGCGGGAACGGCTGCGGCCCTCCCACACCGCCGATTCGGCTCCTGTCCCGTCGCTCTCGGGGAGCTCGCGATGAACGCCGACTACCTGGAACTGACCAACCTGACCGTGAGCTTCGACGGGTTCGTGGCGGTGGACCGCGTGAACATGTCGGTGCTGCCGGGCGACCTGCGCTTCCTCATCGGTCCCAACGGTGCGGGCAAGACCACGCTGATCGACGCGGTGTCCGGACTGGTGCCCGCCACCGGCGCGGCGCGGTGGGCGGGCGAGAACCTCGTCGGCCGCAAGGTGCACCGCATCGCCCGGCTCGGCGTGGGCCGCACGTTCCAGACCGCCACCGTGTTCGAGGAGCTCACGGTGGCGCAGAACCTCGACATCGCGGCCGGTGCGCGTCGTGGCCTGCTCACGCTGGCCCGGCGCCGTACGAGTCTGCCCGAGGTAGTCGTCAAGGCGATGGAAACGATCGGACTCACCGACCTCGCGGACGCCCTCGCCGGCACGTTGTCGCACGGTCAGAAGCAGTGGCTGGAGATCGGCATGGTGCTGGTGCAGGACGCCCGGCTGATCATGCTCGACGAGCCGGTGGCCGGTATGAGCGCCGAGGAGAAGGACGAGACGGGGCGGCTGCTGCAACGCATCGCCGCCGATCTGACCGTCGTCGTGGTCGAGCACGACATGGACTTCATGCGGGCCTTCGCCACGTCCGTGACCGTGCTGCACGCCGGGAAGGTGCTCGCGGAGGGGTCGGTCGCGCAGGTGCAGGCCGATCCGCGGGTGCAGGAGGTCTACCTCGGTCCGGGCGAGCACTCGAAGGCCGTGGCCGAGGCCGTGCTGGGGGAGGGGGCGTAGATGCTGCAACTCGTCGACGTGGAGGTCGCCTACGGGCGGACCTCCGTGGTGCACGGCGTCACCGTCGAGGTACCGGCCGGTGGTGTCACCGCGATCATGGGCCACAACGGCGCGGGCAAGACCACGCTGTTGCGGGCGGCGGTCGGCACCCTGCCCGCACGGTCCGGGCGGGTGCTCCTCGACGGAGAGGACGTCACCGCGCTCGCGCCGCACAAGCGGGTCGCGCGCGGTCTGGGGTACGTGCCGCAGGGACAGCAGTCGTTCGGGCAGATGACCACGATGGAGAACCTGCGCGTGGTCGCAGACGGGCGCCCGCGCGGCGGGGCGTTGATCGACGAGGCCCTCGACCTCTTCCCGGCGCTGCGGGGGCTGCTCGGCCGCCGCGCAGGCCTGCTCTCCGGCGGGCAGCGCCAGCAGCTCGCGATCGCCCGCGCGCTGGTCGCCCAGCCGCGGGTGCTGATCCTCGACGAACCCACCGAGGGCATCCAGCCGTCGGTGGTCGCCGAGATCGAGGAGATCATCCTCGGCCTGACCAGGCGCGGAGACCTGTCCGTGCTGCTGGTGGAACAGCATGTGGGCTTCGCGTTGTCGGCCGCGCACTCGTACTACGTGCTCGCGTCCGGCCAGGTCACCTCGTCAGGTTCCGGTGGAGAGACAGCGCTCACCGACGTTCGCGCTGCGATGGCCATCTGAGAGCAGCTACACAGTGTCCATGAACGAGATCAACGCCCATGCCCCGACCTCGCTCCGTGAGCGCGTCTACCTGGAACTGCGCGACGAGGTGCTGGGCGGGCGGATCGGTCCCACCGAACGGCTGACCGAACCACGCCTGTCCAAGCGGTTCGGGGTGTCGCGCACGCCGGTTCGCGACGCCCTGACCCGGCTCGTGGGCGACGGCCTGCTCGCCCGTGAGGAGTGGGGTTACTCGGTCGTCGTGCCGAGCATGGCCCGCGTCCGCGACATCTACGAGGTGCGCATCGCGGTCGAGCTGCGCGGGATCAGCCGCAGCATCGAGAACCCGCAGGTGCGGCACGACGTCGACGCGCTGGGCACCGAACTGGAGCACTGGTACGCGCTGAGGGCCGCCCCGCCTGAGCCGTCACCGGAGTTCGTGCTCGAGGACGAACGCTTCCACACCGCGCTGCTCGCCTCGTCCGGCAACGCCGAGCTCGTCGCGGTGCTGGCGGACGTGACCCGCCGCATCCGGCGCGTCCGCATGTACGATTTCATGATCACCGGCCGCATCGAAACCTCGATCGACGAGCACATCGAGATCGCCGAACGGGTGGCCGAGGGCCATCTGGAGACCGCGCACCGCCTGCTGCACGAGCACATCGGGGCCTCGCTGGAGATCGTCGTCGAACGGGCCACCCGCTCGCTCGCCGCGATGAACGCGCTCGCCGGCCCCACTCCCATCTACCTCGGGTCGCCCTGACGAAAGGTCCGCCGGTGTTCGACACCCGACGCCGACGCCCCGCACATGCAGGCCGCCGACCACGCCGTGCGGCTGGGGCCGACTCCTACCAGCGCGCCGATGAGGTGCTGGTGGCGAGCGGGCGGGCGCGATCCACCCTGTGGGGGTGCCAAAACTCCGCACTCATACGCTGAACTGCGGTGATCAGGTTCTGTCGTCCCGAGGGCATGATCGTGGGCGCTGCGACTGCTGCACCTCGAGATTGGATTGGGCTGATCGCGCGGAGCTGGCCGTGGTGACGCGGCGGTCACCGGTGTGGTTGCGGGAGCACCAGTTGGTGTCTCTGGCACCGTGCTGCGCCTCCCACTCCCGCTTCTACTGGGGCCTGAAGCTCTACCTGGTCACCACCCTGGAAGGCATGCCCGTCGTGTGGTGCCTGGCCGACCCCAAACTCGGTGGCCGCAGTGACGATCGTGCTGATCTTTCTCACCCTGGTCTTCGGCGAGCTGGCCCCAAGCGGCTTGCCATGCAGTACGCGCTGCGGTGGGCGTTGCTGGTGGCACGGCCACTGGACGTGTTGTCCACGATCTCGCGGCCCGCCGTGTGGGCACTGAGCGCGTCCACCAACCTGGTCGTGCGGATCTTCGGCGGCAATCCCGACGCCGAGGCCGAGCAGCTCACCGCGGAGGAACTGCGAGAGCTCGTGGCCGGCCAGCGAGGTATCAACGCGGAGCAGCGCGAGATCATCACGGGCGCGTTGGAGATTCACGAACGGCGCCTGCGCGAGGTGCTGGTGCCGCGACGGTCGGTCTTCATCCTGTCGGGTGACCTCGATGTGGCGGCTGCACGCGGTGAGCTTGCTGCATCAGGGCATTCACGCGCGCCGGTCGTACGTGACAGCCACCTTGACGATGTGGTCGGTGTGGCAAATCTCCGTGATCTGCTCGACGACGACGTGAAGCTCGTCGACGTCCTTCGTGCGCCTGTCGTGTTTCCGGATTCAGTGCGGGTGTCCGAGGCGTTGCGCCGGTTCAAGGCCGAACGTGAGCAGTTCGGGCTCGTGATGGACGAACACGGCGCGGTGGCGGGGATCGTCACGCTGGAGGACCTGCTCGAGGAGATCGTCGGCGAGATCTACGACGAGACCGACCGGGACGTGATGGCGGTGGCCAGAGCCGAGGACGGATCACTGGTGCTGCCCGGCACGTTCCCGATCCACGACCTGACGGATGTCGGTGTCGAGTTGCCGGACGCCCCGGAAGGCGGCTACTCGACGATCGCGGGTCTGGTGCTGGTGCTGCTCGGCAGGATCCCGGAGCAGCCAGGAGACGTCGTGCGGGTATCGGGCTGGACGATCGAGGTGGTGTCCATCGCGCACCACGCCATCACCTCAGTGCGGCTGCGGCGGGCCGTCAGCGGTTCGTTACAACTTGCGAGCGAGTCGTCCGGCAGGATCGGCCCATGTTCGGTATCCGAGTCATGGCAGGGGCGCTGGTTGTACTCGCTGCGCTGGCGGCGTGTGGTGGTGATCCGGCGGGTGCGCCGCAACCGGCTCCCACACCGCCGCCGGCCACGTCCCAGACAAGCGCCGCCGCACCGACAAGTGGCGCTCCCGAGGTGCCGGACCAGCTGAAGTTCACCACCAAGACCGTCGACGGCAAGGACCTCAACGGCGCTGACCTGGCCGGAAAACCGGTCGTGCTGTGGTTCTGGGCCCCGTGGTGTCCCAAGTGCCAGCGCGAAGCGCCAGGCATGGCGGCGGCCTCGAAGGAACACTCCGGGAAAGTCACTTTCCTTGGCGTCGCCGCGCAGGACAAGGTTCCCGCGATGCAGCAGTTCGTGCAGAAGTACAACCTGCAGTCGTTCCAGCACATCGCCGACGAGGACAGCGCGGTGTGGAAGCGGTTCGGCGTGACCGCCCAGCCCGCCTACGCCTTCATCGACGCTTCCGGCAAGGTCGACATCGTGACCAGCCAACTGTCCGAACAGGACCTGAAGCAGCGGCTGAGCAAGCTGGCATGACGCAAACACTGCTGGTGGCCGTGGTGGCCGGCATGGTCGCCACGGTCAACCCGTGCGGGTTCGCGATGCTGCCCGCCTACCTCGCGCTCGTCGTTTCCGGCGCGAGCGAGCAGTCCCGCACGCGGTTGCTGACCAGGGCCGTGGTCTCCAGCGCGATGATGACCCTCGGGTTCGTCACCGTGTTCGGCCTGTTCGGCCTGGCGTTCTCCGTGGTCGCCTCGTCGGTGCAGCGCTACCTGCCGTTCGTCACCGTGGCGATCGGACTCGCACTCGTCGTGCTGGGCGCCTTGCTGCTGATGGGCCGTGAGATCACTCTGTTGATCCCCAAACCCAGTAGGGGAGCGCCAAACCGGCACATCGGGTCGATGTTCGGCTACGGCGTCGCGTACGCGATCGCATCGCTGTCGTGCACCATCGGCCCGTTCCTGGCTGTCGCCGGATCGACGCTGCGCAGCGGCGACCTGGTGGAGGGTCTAACGGCGTTTCTCGCCTACGCGGTGGGCATGGGGCTGGTGGTAACGGTGCTCGCAATCGGCACCGCGCTCGCCAGCGACGTGGTGACCCGACGGGCCCGCTCGCTGCTGCCGCACGCGTCCCGGCTCGGCGGCGCCCTGCTGGTGCTCGTCGGGTTGTACGTGGCCTACTACGGCGTCTACGAACTGCGGCTGTTCCTCGGCGGGGCAGACCCGTCGGACCCGGTGGTCGACGGCGCGGGACGGCTGCAGGGCCTGCTGGTGGAGTGGTTCACCGCGATTGGGCCGGTGCCGTTCGTCGTGCTGATCCTGCTCACAGCCGGTGGAGTCCTGCTGGTCCGGCGGCGCGCTCGGGCGCGGTGATCAGCCCACGGACGCTTTCCTGGCGCCGCAGAGGTTGCCCAACCGGTGCCGGGCGAGTTGGTGCAGCATCTCGCTCAGCGCCTCGGGCACGATCTGTCCTTCCAGGTCACGTCGGGCGTCGAGCACGGTCTTCGAGACAACGGGCCGTGCCAGCACACCGCTGAACTCCGCAGCCAGCCCGTTCGTCACCTCCATGACGTGCCGGTCGGAACGCTCGACCTCGACAGTCATCCGGCTTCCTCCTCACCTGGCCTCACCTCCATCCTGCGCGCGTTGCCGCGCGCGGAACCTGACGAGTCGATGACGAATCCGTGCTGACGACAACCTTTGTGTGACCAAAAGGATCTGTTGCAGTCCGAATGGAAGCCAGCCCCATCAGGTGCGTGCGCACTTGATGGGGCCGTGTCCTATGTGCTGCATCGGTTGTCTCATCGGCCACTGTGGTCGCAGCCGGTCCCGGCGTGAGGACGGTTCTTACGTACTGCTGACGTTACGACCTGCATCCCGCCGCTGGCGCCCGCGCCTGCGTATGCCCTGTCAGACATGGCACCGACGAGGAGGAGGACGGATGACACACCGCATTGCCGAGAGGCGGAAGTTCCGCTTGGTTGCCACGCTGTCGGCGGTGGCCGTGGTGGGTGCGGGCACCGCCACCGTGGCACTGGCGGCCAGAGACGGGGAGCCCGCACCCGTGACCGCGTTCGTGCGCATCGAGGAGGTCAAGCCCAACGTCGTCGCGCCGAAGGTGCGGCAGGGCGGGGCCGGTGGTGTGTTCACTGTGGACTGCGGCGCGAACGAGAACGGCAAGTTCAGTGCGGACAACCCGGTCGCGCAGCCGGGGCTGCCGCACGGTGCGCAGCACGTCCACGACTTCGTCGGCAACCTGTCGATCAGCGCCGAGTCGACCGACGACAGCCTCGCGGACTCGGAGACCACCTGCAAGAACGGTGACAAGTCGTCCTACTTCTGGCCGGTCGTGCGGATCAACCCGAAGGCCAACCAGAACTCGTCCGGCTCCAACCCGGACAAGGTGAAGGAGGCGGGCGCACCCCACATCGCCTGCCCGTCGGTCTCCGACCGGCTGCCCGCCGTGCCGCAGCAGGCGCGCGGTGAGATCGACCGGAACCTCCAGCTGCTGGACCAGCAGCTCAAGGAAGCCAACGACCGGGTCGCGCGCAACGAGAACCCCGCCGACCCGAACTTCGTCAACAACGCGATCCTCGGGCCACTGCGCAGCAAGCGGGTGGCCGCTCTGGACCGCATGGCGATCGCGATCGGCCGCAGCGCGCCCAAGCCGAACCTGACCTCGCTCGCCGAGTGCGAGCTGTTCTTCGGCGCCGGACACGGCGGCAACGGCCAGGCCCCGCGCAAGTTCAGCGGCCAGCTGGGCGGCTCGGAGGGCCACGGCGATCACGGCCAGGCGCCGCGCAAGTTCGCCGGCCAGCCGGGCGAAAGCGCCACGCCGACCGTGAAGTGCCCCTCGGTGCGCGGTGCGCTGGGTGCTGTGCCGGACCAGGCGATCGCCGAGGTTGACCGCAACCTCGCGTTGCTGGACAAGCAGATCGCGGAAGCCAACCAGCGGATCGTGACCACCAAGGGTCAGGGCGGCCCGAACTTCATCAACAACGCCATTCTGGGGCCGTTGAAGGACAAGCGGGTCGCCACGATCGACCGGATGGCTATCGCGATCGGCCGCAACGCCCAGAAGCCGCAGGGCCTGGAGCGACTGGCGCCCTGCAAGCTCAGCAACGACAACGGTGGTGGCAACAACAACGGCGGCAACAACGACGGGAATAGCAACGGTGGTGGCAACGCGCCACTGGCGGTTCCCTCCGGCCCGAATCTGGAGCTCGTCGGCAACAACGGCAAGATCCAGCGCCCGGCCCAGGTGAAGATCGAGTACCGCGGCAACGCGACCAGCAAGGTCACCGCCATGCCGAAGTTCCTGAAGATGATCGTCGGTGAC
>NZ_QFWW01000021.1:122119-317126 GCF_003265345.1 Lentzea terrae
CGAGACGTCCAGCAGAAGGGCCAGTACCAGCTCGACGCGTTCCCGGAGGAGAACCACAACCCGTTCTCCGACCACAACGACTTCGCCAACGTCAACTCCGAGCAGACGATGGCGCAGATCGTGCAATGCGTGAACTCAGGACGGCGCTGCGGATGATCCCTACCGCGACTGTGGGGTGCGAGTGGTGCGACTCGCACCCCCACCGTGGCTGTTATGTTCTTGCGGAAGTCGGTGGGATCGGCGCCGGCACCGGTCTGGGCGAGGTAGTCGCTGTAGTCACGGTGAACGCCGTGTTGTCGGCGGCGGTCGCGACGGCCGTTGTTCCGGCCGGGCAACCGGAACCGTTGACCGTCACGACGTCGATCGTGACTTTCCCAGGCGGCGCGGCGGCCGGTGTGGGCTGAGCGCGGCCAGCGTGAGGGCCGCTGCCGTCATCGCGGTCAGCATGGTCGTCCTCTCGGATCTCAAGCAGTGTGACGGCGGATGGCGGAAGGCTATTGACGAATCGCGCGGCCATCCCTTGCGAACTTCCTACGATCCACGTGACGCGCCGTCGTTTCGTTTGCTCACGGCAAAGATTGCTGTGTGCGTGAAGAACAGCGCCGTCGATCGGAAGCCAGAACAGGAACTCTCACGTTCCTCGCGGGCGTGTGGCTGATCGCGGCTCCTCCACTGCTCGATTTCCAAGCCGCACAGCAGGTTTTCCGGCCCTACTGGGTTTCGCTGGTCCTCGCCGTGGTGATCATGCTGGCGGGGATGCTGCGCGCAGTGGCGCCCTTGGACGTTCCATGGCTGCGCACGGTCAACATCGGTCTAGCGGCAGCGCTTGTGGCGTCCGCGTTCCTCGTACGCGCCGACGTCAGCTCTGTCGTCCAGATCAACCAGATCGTGATCGGGACGATGATCGCGCTGGTATCGCTGGTGGTCGCCATCGACGCCGGGAAGTGGCTGGGCTGACGTGGTCAGATCCAGCCGAGGTCTCCAGCGGTCACGGCAGGTTCGCCGCCTGCTTCGGTGAACGCGGTCAACGCCTCGACGAGTCCCCGTCGTTCATCCTCGGACATCTTCGCGACGATCCTCCCGATCGCCGCGCGGCGCCGCCGCGTCACGCCGCGCACGACGCGGCGACCTGCGTTGGTCAGCTCGGCGACGACCTCGCGGCGCGTAGCCGGGTTGGGCTGCCGAGCGATCATCTCCGTCGCCACGAGGCGGTCGACCATGCGGGTTGCGGTGGACGGGTTGACGTCCAGCAGTTCGGCCAGCGAGCTGAGTTTCATCGGTCCTCGGCTGTCCAGGATGACGAGCATCCGGAACTGCGGCAGGGTGATCGTGTCCTCGACTGCGGCGAGCGAGCGTGCGGACACGGCGACCAGCAGGCGTGACGCGGTGAGCACGGCGTCGGTGAGCGCGTCGATGTCGTTCGCACTGGCCTTGGACCGAGTCATGCGACTGTTGTACCGCAACCACGGTGCTGTGATCACCGAGCAGGTTGGTGCACTGCCTGTTTTGTGCGGCTTTCGGCGGCAACGACCGTTTGCAGTGCGTCCAGTGCTGCCTCGACCCAGGCGTCGACCGAGCTCATTGATGCACCGGGCGGGCCGGTGAGTCGCACGCTGACCGCGCTCCGGTCGGGGGTGAGCCGGAGCACCTGCAGGGTGCCTGAGCAGCTGGTCGTGGTTTCGCTTCCCCACGTGATGCGCAGCCGGTCCCAGTCGACGGTGACCCTGCGCTCGACGTCGACATCGGTGTGGCGGCCGGGAAACCAGAGCCGGATGAGGTTGGGGCCGGACAGCTCGACCTCGACGGCGTCGGGCAGCCAGGTGGTCATGTTGTCGAGGTCGGAGACGACGTCGAAGACGGCCTCCGCGTCGGCAGGCATGGAACGGCTTCGGGTCAAAACGAGGTCCTTCCGGCGGATTCCTCCCATCCTGTCCGAATTTGCGCGGGACCGAACCTGACGAGTCGCTAACGATCGCTCACGGAGTGGGCGTCGGCGCCGTCGACGTGGCGGGAGTGCTCGAACTCGATGCCGGCGTCGAATGGTGGGGGCGCTGCGTCACGACGGGGGTGGGTGCCTCACCGGACACCGTCGGTGTGCCAAGAGGCTCAGGTTCGTCCTGAGTGGACACTCCGCACGCAGTCATCAGGAGGCACGCCACGACGGCCATGACGGTTCTCATGCAGCTGCCTCCGGGAGTTCCACGATGAACCGCGCTCCACCACCGGGTCGATCTTCGATCCACACGCGACCGTGATGACGGCGGACGTGCTCGGCGACGAGCGCCAGGCCGAGCCCGCTGCCGGTGTCGGTGCCGCGGCTGCCGGCCCTGGTGCCGCGGGTGAACCGCTCGAACACCTGCGTCCGCATGTCACTGGGGACGCCGGGGCCCGCGTCATCGACCTCCAGCCGGACGTTCCCGCGGTGGTGGAGCACCGCGAGCCGGACGGCACCTCCTGCGTGCTGTTCGGCGTTCTCGATCAGGTTGCCGATCACCCGGTCCAGCCTGCGCCTGTCTCCGAGCACCAGCGGGGGTGGCGGTTCGACGACGATCTCGACGTCCGGATCCAGTCGCAGGCTCGCGGCGCCTCGGACGAGTGCGCCGACATCCAGCGGCTCGAAGTCCTCACGGTCGGCGTCCTGGTCAGCACGGCTGATCTCCATCAGGTCGACCACCATGCGTGCGAACCTGTCCACCTCGGAGGTGAGCAGGCTGAGTGCCTTGCCCGCGGTGCCGGGCAGCTCGGCCTGTCTGCGACGCAGCACGGCGGCCGCGTTGACCATCGTCGTGAGCGGTGACCGGAGTTCGTGGCTGACGTCGCCTGCGAACCTGGCGTCGCGCAGCACTCGTTGCTCCAGTGCGTCGGCCGTGGAGTTGAATGTGTTCGCCAACGGGCCGAGGTCCGGGTCGGCCTGGTCCGGCAGCCGTGCTTTCAGATCTCCGCCGGCGATGCGTGAGGCCGCGGCGGTCAGCTCGGTCAGCGGCCTCAGTGCGCGTCTGCTGGCCCACGAGCCGAGCCCTACGCCGATCAGGCCGCTGAGCACTGTTCCTGCGATCAGCAGGCCGCTGAGGAACCGGAACGTGCGGTCCAGCTGGACCAGCTGGAAGAGCTCTACGTACACACCCCGCCCGTCGGCCAGCGACTGGGCCACCGCGATCACCGGTATTCCGTCCGCGCGCAGACGTTGCCTGGCCGGAGTGCCGTCGCGGGCCATGGCGAGCAGGTCGTCAGGTACGACGGCGGGGTCGACCTGCCGTCCGCTGGTCAGCACCTCGTCCGCGCGGAACAGCATGATCGTCGAGTCGGGGTTGGTGGTCAGGCCGGTCAGCAGTTCGGTCAGTCCGTCCGAGTTGGTGCGGACGGCCTCCTCGACCAGGCGGAGGTTGACTTGTGCCTGGCGGGTCGTGGCCTGCAGGCGTTGTCTGAGCATGTAGTCCGACGCGAGGTTCCAGGTGGCGAGCGCCAGCAGACTGGTGACCAGCACCGAGCCGAGGCCGAGCGCGGCGGCCACCCGCCAGCGCAGCGACGGACGGCGAACCATCACCTCGGAGGGCCGATCTTGTAGCCGGAGCCGCGTACGGTCAGCACGAACACCGGGTCTTCCGGGTTGTGCTCGACCTTGGTCCGGAGTCGGCGGATGTGCACGTCGAGCAGCCGGGTGTCGCCGTAGTAGTCGTAGCCCCACACCCGCTGCAGCAGTTGTTCCCTGGTCACGATCCGCCCGCCCGCGATCGCGAGTTCGGCGAGCAGGCGGAACTCGGTGCGGGTGAGCCGGATTTCCTGACCGCTGCGGTGGACGACGCCCTCGTCCGGCCAGATTTCGAGGTCCTCGACGCGGTAGGAGATGTTCTGCCTCGGGCCGCCGCGCCGTCGCAACAGCGCTCGGATGCGCGCGGCCAGTTCGCTTGCAACCAAAGGTTTGGTCACGTAGTCGTCGGCTCCCGCCTCCAATCCGGCGATGACGTCGGGTGTGTCGGTGCGCGCGGTGACGATGATGATCGGCAGATCTCCCTGCGCGCGCAGCGTGCGGCACACCTGCAGACCGTCCACACCGGGCAGCATGAGATCGAGCAGCACGACGTCGAACGTGTCGGTGTCGAGGCGGCTCAACGCGTCCTCGCCGGAGACGGCCTCGTCCACGGCGAAGCCCTCGTCGGCGAGAGCGAGACCGAGTGCCTGGCGGATGCGCTCGTCGTCGTCCACGAGCAGCACGGAGAAATCCATGTCCTGCTTTTCCTCGTTGGTTTCCAGTGCTGCTTTTATCACGTTGCCATGGTGACCGCATCTTGACGGAAATGTGTGTCTTCGGAAGGAGTTCGTAAGGTTGCACAGTGCACGTGTCCGGCATGCTTGGCGCCGCGGGTGAACGCCCGTGATTGGGCGCGTGCCTGCGCGCTTCCGGGGAAGGTCAGGCGTCGGCCGCTGAGACGCGGCTGACGCTTGTCTCGGGACGACGAAAGGTCATCACGAGTCGTGACGGGCATGCCCACCACCGACGACGGCCTCACGGGAACGATTCTCGTGTGCGACGGATGCGGGCGTTCTCGCCGCACCAGCGCTACCGGTCGAGTCGCGTGGGACCTGCTCTGGCTACAGGCCGATCAGGCAGGCTGGACCGGTTCGGATCGCCCGCTGGGCCCGCATTACTGCACCGTCTGTGTTGGTAACGGCTGAGTAACGTTTGCACAGTGCAATAATCGGGATTGCCCGAATCATCCGTATCCCTCCGTGTCAGCACACACGTTCACCGCTGTACGCGGAGGGAGATCCACAGTGCTCACACGTCTCGCCCAGGTGGTGACGGCGATCGCGATCATCTGTTCGCTCTCGGTCCCGCTGGCATCGGCGCAGCCCGACTTCGGGTCGGAGTACACGCAGACCCAGTTCGGTCCCATGGGACCTGCGGGTCGTGACATGCTCGTGAAGGTGCGGTTGGCCGGGCTGTGGGAAGGGCCTGCGGGACGGCTCGGTCTGCAGAAGTCCGCCAACCCGCTCGTCAAGGAAGCCGGTCGGCATTTGATCGACGGGCACGCCGAACTGGACGCCAAAGTCCTCGAACTCGGCCGCACGCTCAACGTTCCGCTGCCCAGCGAGGCCAACGCCGACCAGCAGGGCTGGATCGCCGAAATGACCAACGCCCCGGCCGGAAGCGTCGAGTTCGACCGCATCTTCGCCAACCGCCTGCGCGCGGCACACGGAGGTGTCTACAAGTTCCTCGCGGTCGTCCGCACCGGCACCCGCAACACCCTCATCCGCGACTTCGCCAAGCGCTGCATGGAAGTCGTGCTCGACCACATCCAGGTCCTCGAAGCGACCGGCATGGTCGACTTCAACGACACGGAAGCGATTCCGCTCGCCGCGCTCGCTGCCGCACCGGTCACGCCCGCCAGTTCGGCGCCCACTCCCACTGCTCGCCAGGCTGTGCCGAACGTGCCCAGCACCCAGAACCTCGCTCAGGAGAACGAGGGCGGCGGCTCCGACGCACTGCTCGGAGTCCTGGTGATGGCCGCAGTGGTAGGCGGGATCTACCTGTGGACCGGCGGACGCCCACGCGGCTCGCGCTCGTCACGACAATGAGATCTCATCGAAAGGGCCTCGCAAGGTTGCATGATGCGGGCTTCCGGCAGACTGTCGGAGGCGGACGCGAACCGGTCGGGCGAGCGTCCGCGCCAAACCACCACGGGAGATCCGGGTACCGGCCGGAAGGATCGGCGGCCGGTACCCGCCCGCGCACGATGAAGGAACGTTGGATGCGCTCACACGCCGTGCTCATCGGCTACAGCGCCCGCGGCCGTGTCGTCCTGAGCGCGCTGTTCGCCGGAGGACATGCGACGGACTTCACGGTCGTCGACACCGATCCCGAGCGCATCGCGCAGGCCGGAGTGGACGGTGTGCACGCCGTGGCAGGTGAGGGCTGGCGCCTTGACGTGCTGTGGTCGGCCGGCGTGCACACCTCGGACCACATCGTCGTCGCGGTGACCGACGACGCCCTCGCGCTGCGCATCACCTCGGTCGTACGCAGCCTGAACGAGAACGCCACGATCACCACTTTGGTTCGCAGTACACAGTTGCACGAGCTCGTCGAGTACCTCGGTGCTGACACCGTCCTGGTCGCGGACCGGGTGGGCGAGTGGGCACTCAAGATCGAAAGCCTTCCGTACGAAGAGTTGCCCGACCTGGAATGGGCGGTGGTGGAACGGCCGGTGATGCCGGACGAGGTCGGCAGTTCGCCACTGGAATGCGGCAACGACGTGTTGGCTGTCATGCGGGACGGTCGGCGTCTCTGGGTCGAGGACCCGGCGGTGGGGGAGTTGTTCGGCGACGACAGGTTGGTCGTGCTGAGCTGCACGTCGGTGGGCGACTGATCGGACCTGCCCCGAGGCAGGTCGCCAGGATCGCCTCCGCGCTCGCGGTCGCGGCCATCCGGATCGGCAGAGCGGTGACGCCGGACCCACACGCGCTGGTGCCGTCCCCAACGGATCGATCGGGCCGCGACCGGCTGCACGATCCTCGTCGCCTTGGGTGCGCACTGCTGAACTCAGCGGCCAGCTCGTTCGTCACGTCGGCGACTTGCTCGTCCAGTCGTAGTGGGACGTTGGTGGTCCTTCTTCCTCCTACGGCGACGCTCTCCGTCATCCTCAGGGAAGAGTCATGGTGATGAACCTGACGAGTCCCCAAAGATTGCATCAGTCAAAAGTTGGCCTGTGCAGATCAGCTCCGGCGCCACGGGCGCAGCCGCGGCCACCAACCGACACCTACCTCACCTGACACCGGTAGGACAACATCACCCACGCGATGCCCTGTGGGGTGCCAGAAAACTGCAGTCGTCCGCTGAGCTGCAGTGATCGGGTCCTGTCGTTCTGACGGCATGATCGTGGGTGTGGCGCTGCGACTGCTCTATCTCGTCTTTGTCCAGTTGGGTTGCTGGTTGGTTCTGCTCGGCCGGTCGTCAGCGGCCAAGGACGTCGAGTTGTTGGTGTTGCGGCACGAAGTCGCGGTGTTGCGTCGGGGTCAGCGCCGTCCGCGGTTGGATTGGGCTGATCGTGTAGTTCTGGCCGCGTTGGTGCGGCAGTTACCGGTGTGGCTGCGGGAGCACCGGTTGGTGTCTCCGGGCACGGTGTTGCGGTGGCATCGACGGTTGGTCGCGAAGAAGTGGACCTACCCGAACCGGGCTGGTCGACCGCGGGTCGATGAGACCGTGATGGCGTTGGTCGAGCGTATGGCGCGGGAGAACACGGGCTGGGGTTATCGGCGTATCCAGGGTGAGCTGCTCAAGCTCGGCCACCGGACATCCGCGTCGACTGTTCGCCGGGTGCTCAAGCGGCTTCGGATTCCGCCTTCGCCGACTCGAGACTCCGACACGTCGTGGCGGCGGTTCCTGCGTGCTCAAGCGGAGACCATGCTGGCGTGCGACTTCTTCCACGTCGACTGCGTCGTCACGTTGAAACGGGTGTACGTGTTCTTCGTGATGGAAGTCGGCACCCGCTACGTCCACATCCTCGGCACTACCACCAACCCTGACGGCCCGTGGACCACACAGCAGGCTCGCAACTTCCTCATGGAGCTGGACGACCGGGCCAACGAGTTTCGCTTCCTGATTCGTGACAGGGCCGGCCAGTTCACGGCGTCGTTCGATTCCGTTCTCACGGACGCCGGCATCGACGTTGTGAAGATCCCACCGAGATGTCCACGAGCCAACTGCTACGCAGAACGGTTCGTCGGCACCGTTAGACGCGAGCTCACGGATCGGCTGCTGATCATCAACGAGCGGCACCTGAAGTCAGTGCTCAACCGCTACGTCTACCACTACAACCACCGGCGACCGCACCGAGCACTGCGCCATATTGCGCCACGACCTGATCAACCGACCGGAGAGCCGGGCTGTAGATCCGTACGTCGTCGGCGCGTGCTTGGCGGCTTGATCAACGACTATGAACCTGCAGCAGCGTGATCCGCAGGTCAGACACGTTGAGCCATGTTTTGTCACCCCACAGGTCTCACGCTTGGAGAGGTGAGTCACGTCGCTCCGTCCGACGCGCTGTCGCTGTCCTGAGGGTCGCCGTCCGCCGTGTCGTCGACCGGCTCCGGGGCCTGCAAGGGCGGGGGCGTCTCCAGAGCGGGACTGTCGCGGAGAAGTTCGAGAACTCTCAACGCGGCGGTCCGCTCCTTCTCGGTCTTGGCCTCTGGTGGCGGCATCAGGTCGCGCTCCCCGAGGCCCGAACTCTCCTCGAACGACCCAGGCCACGGTCAGTCGAGGAGTGCTGCTCAACGCCGCCTAGTCAGGGCGGTCCGCGCTCCTGCATCAGCGGTGGGAGCCGACGTGCAAGACCTTCTCAAGCAGTCCACGAGCGACTTCTTCGCGTTTTGGAAGGCGGTCCTCGAGTCGGGCGACGGCAAGATCGCCGTTGCCGCAGTAGTACTCGTACTGCTCACGCCGTTGTGGCTGAGCTTGTCGAGGTCGTTGCGGGAGCGGGTCCGACAAGCCCCCGAACGACGGCGGGTGCAGAACGAGCAAGCGGCGGTCCGTGCGGCCTTGGCCCGACGGGCTCGTCGACACGACCCTGACCGCGAGCGCAGCGATCACACATCGGGATGAAGCTCGACGTGCTCTCCGGAAGATTGCGAAACTCGCTGACCAAGCGACTGACTCTGACGGCCGGAAGCGGCCTGCGTCAGGCTCGCGGCGATACGACTCCATCGATCCTGGTCAACGTCGGCCTCCGCGACCGCTGCTGCCCACCGGCGCCGTCGGACCTCCACCTCGTCCAGGAGGACGGAGGGTTCCAGGACCAGGCTGTCATAGAAATGCTCAACGAGCAGGCGGGTCGGCGGCTTGATCAACGAGTACGAACCTGCAGCGGCTTGATCCGCAGGTCAGGCCGCTGAGCCATGTTTTTGGCACCCCACAGGGGGAGACGACCGTGAAAACAAACGTTTCGCGGGTGCTCGCCAAACTCGAGCTTCGGGATCGCACGCACGCGGTGGTGTTCGCGTACGAGCAGGGAATCGTCACGTCAGGCGGCTGACTCACCGCCCCTTGCGGGCGATGTCGGTGATGCGCTGACCTTCCTCGGGATCGAGCGGCCCCGTCACGGACTCGTCAGACACGCCGAGCGCGATCGCCAGACCGCGCCCGTGGACGTCGAGGGCGGCCTCGGTCAGCTCGGCGAGCACCCCGATCCGGTCGCGCGCGCGGGCCCGGCCCACCGCCGCGATCACCAGGCCGGCGAGCAGCGCCGGCCACCAGAACGCGCCCAGCACCAGGTAGGGGATCGACCAGGTGAGGGTGAACAACGCGGCGGCGAACCCGCTCTGCGCGGTGTTGATCTCGGTCTGGGTGTTCTCCGGGAGCACGAGCCAGAGTCGCGGCCAGCAGAAGGTGAGGTCGAGCCCGTACCGGTTGACGGTGACCTGGCTCAGCGCGTGCACGCGGTCGCCCATCCACGTCGGCCGGCCGGGCTCCGCCAGGGCGATGTTGTTGGCACGGCCCGCGATCAGGTCGATCCGCTGCTGTTGCTCTGGCGTCCGGGCGTGCGGTGGGTGTTGCTCCTGCAGCTCTTCTCGCCGGCGCACGACGGCGGTCCATCGGCGTCGTCGCCTGCCGGTCAGCGCTGTGGCCAGGAGCCGTGGCCACTGCCCGAGACACCACGCGCGCACGGGACCGACGAGCGCCTGGACGACCAGCCCGACGAGTGCAGCGGCCAGCGCGACACCGATGAGGCCCAACGCCTGCGCGGCGCCTGGCCAGCGGGCGACCTGAGCGGCCGCACCGGTCGCCGTGTCGGTGAACCGGCGCAGATCCAGGGCGTGGGCGTGGCCGAGCCGGAACCCGATCCAGCCCGCGGCGAGAAACAGCACGCCGGGCAGGGCCAGCATCGAGACCCACCTGGTGGCGAGCTGCTTGGCCAGCTCCTTGTAGAAGTCGCTCACCTAGCCCGCCAGCCGTCGCATGAACCGGCCGGTGAGCCAGCACCGCGGCAACGGCCCGGCGGGCTTCGTCGTGGCCTCGCGGTCGCACAGCCGGGCGGGACAGCCGAACCGCTCCTCGCTGGACCGGCCAGGCCCCAGCGACGGCAACGCCTCGAACGTGCGCGTCACCCCGGCCTGGTCGGGCGGGAACAGGTCGTCGAGCAGCGCGCGGACCGGCTCGCCTGCTCGGGCCCGCGACTCGATGCGCGCCAGCAGCTCCCGTGTGGCGGCCGGGTGCTTGGCGATCTCTGCGCGCAGGCCCGGCAGCTGGTCGCACAGCCTCGCCAACGCCGCGCGTTCGTCGTCGTGCACGAGTGGATACTATCCGTGACTGATCAAACGTTTCTGGGGAGGCGTCATGACCGAGCATCTCGTGGCCTCCCTCGAGTCGCGGATGAACGATTACGCACGAGCTGGAATTTCTAGGCGGGTGCTCGAGGACCAAGCACTCGCCGAGGCCGACGCGCTGTGCCGGGCCGCGCTGCCAGAGCTGTCCGCGGCGGGCCTCGGACGTGAGCCGTGCGAAGAGGCGTACGTGCTGGCGTGGTTTCACTTTGCGCGTTACACCGCGATCGAGGACAAAGACGCCCTCGATGTCTTCGCGCTGTCGCTCTTCCTGTTCAGCGCCAACGACAGCGCCGACGAGGAACTCCCGGCATCGGTGCGGCCGCTGCTCGGCGCCGCGTCGGATCCCGGCGCGCAGGCCGAGTTGGCGCATTCCCTCCACGCGTTTGGCGAAGCGTCCGCTGACTGGTGCGCGTTGACGGTCGCCATCGACCTCCTGTCCCGCGCGCAGGCGTCGTTGCCGGGCGGCCCGGACCGAGGTGGCCAGCTGGCCGATCTGGGCGCCGTACACGCCGCCCGGTTCGCACTGCTCGGCGATCCGGTGGATCTCCAGGCCGCCATCGACTCGGCGGAGGTGGCGCTGGCGATCATCCCGCGCGACCACCTGCTCTGGGCTCTCCCGGTGATGAACCTGGCCTCGGCTTTCCTGACCAGGTTCGAACTCACCGGGGACCCGGTCGATCTGGACACCGCCATCGAGCGGGGCGAATCGGCCGTGGCCGCGTTACCCGCGGACATCGAGGTGCGCGTGCTTCCGTTGGGCACCCTGGGCAGTGCCTACCGGGCCCGGTTCGACCGCACGCGTGAGTTGGCCGACATCGACGCGTGCGTGGATCGCTACGAGCAGGCGGTCGCGTTGAGTCCCGCGGAAGATCTAGAGCGCGCGATCCGCCTGTCCAACCTCTCGGGTGCCTACCTCGTGCGGTACGAGCACACCGGCTCGCTCGACGACCTGAACTCCAGCGTCGAGCGCGCTGAGGACGGCGTCGCCCACTCGCGCGATCCCGGCCAGCGAGCGCGTTGTCTCGCCGACCTCACGAGCGCCTACGCCAGGATTTACCGGCACAGCAGGGCAGTTGCCGACCTGCGCGTCCTGATCGAGAGCGGGCAGCGGGCCCTGGCCGTCCGCCCGGCCGATGCGGTCCTCCTCTCCGCGCTGGCCATCGCGCACGAGAAGTGGTTCGAGCACCACGGTGATCCGGCCGACATCGACACCGCGATCGAGTACGCCGAACGAGCCGTGGCCGTCGGCACGAACCCGTCCGACCACGCCACGTACCTGTCGAATCTCGGTCTGGCTCGCCAAACCCGGTACCGGGCGCAAGGGGACGTCGCCGACCTCGACGCCGCCGTCGAGTACGGGACAGCCGCGGTCGCTGTCACCCCGGCCGGGGATCCCCAACTGCCCGGCCTGCTGTCCAACGTGGCCACGAGCCTCCTGCGGCGTTACGAACGGGTCGGCGTCCTCGCCGACGTGCAGTTGGCCATCGACCACCTCGAACGCGCGGTCGCGGCGAGCCCGTCCGACGACCACGTCTGGCACCTGGCCAACCTCGGGGCCGCGTACCGTACGCGCTACGACCACCTCGGGGATCTCAAGGATCTGCGTGCGGGGTTCGACCTGGCCGAGCGGGCGCTGGCGGCCACCCCCGACGACGACCCGGCTCTGGCCCTCCGGCTGTCCGGTCTCGCCAACAGCTATCAGCTGCGGTACGACCACCTCGGGAAGCTCAGCGATCTGCGCCAAGCCGCCGAGTACGACGAGCGAGCGCTGGCCGCGACTCCAGTGGGTCACCCCGACCGGTCGAAGTACCTGTCGAACCTGTGCGTGGCCTTCCGCAGGCTCTTCGAGAGTGGCTGGGACCAGCGACCCGCCGACCTGACCAAGGCCGTCGAGTACGGCGAGCAGGCCGTGGCGGTCGTCTCCACCGACCTCCACCAGCTGGGCCTGACTCTCACGAACCTCGGAACCGCGTACGCCGCCCGGTTCCGCCACAGCGCGGAGCCCGCCGACCTGGCCGCTGCCGTCGACCGGTGCGAGCGGGCGCTGGAGGCCACCCCGCCTGGACACCCCGACCGGGCGAACTGCCTCAACAACCTGGCGATCGTCTACACGCTCGACGATTCCACCGGCCTGGACCAGCACGCGAGAGCCGAACGGCTGGCCGCTCACGCGACCGGTCTGATGGCCGCGCCACCGATGGCGCAGGTGTACGTGGCCCGCGAGGTCGGAGGCGCGCTGAGCCGGATGGGAGCGACCGGCGCCGCCGCCCGTTCGTTCCGGACGGCGGTGCAGGCGTTGCAGAGCGTCGCACCCCGTGAGCTGAGCAGAGCGGACCAGGAACACCGGCTGGGCAGCCACGCCGGGCTGGTCAGCGAAGCCGTCGCCACCCACCTCGACGCCGGGGATCCCTGCGGCGCGGTGGAGGTCGCCGAACTCGGCCGCGGCGTCCTGCTCGCGGCCGCCCTGGACACGCGCACCGACCTCACTGAGCTCTCGTCGGTCGCACCCGAGCTGGTCGCCGAGTTCCGGTCACTGCGGGACGCGCGGGTGGCGGGGGACCAGGCGGAGCAGTGGGACCGGCTGCTCGGCCGGATCCGCGCCGTGCCGGGCTTCGAGCGCTTTCTCCATGCACCGCAGGCCGCTGACCTCCAGCGAATCGCCGCGGGAGGCACCGTGGTCGTGCTGAACGTGGCGCCGTCGCGCAGTGACGCGATCCTGGTGCGCGAGGACGGGATCACCGCGCTGCCCTTGCCGGGCGTGACCCCGGAAGGCGTGGCGGCGCAGACCAGGCTGCTGCTGGACGCGACCCGCACCAGCTCGATCTCCGGATCACTTGCGCGTCAACGCGTTGTGCCCCAGGTGTTGTCCTGGCTCTGGGATCAGGTCGCCGCCCCGGTGCTCGAAGCGCTTGGCTGCGTCGAGACTCCGATCGGGCAGTGGCCGCGTGTGTGGTGGGTGCTGATCGGAGAGACGAGCCTCCTGCCGCTGCACGCCGCGGGGCTGCCGGACGGGCCCGCAGTGCTGGACCGCGTCATCTCGTCCTACGTGCCTACTTTTCGCGTTCTGCAGCACAGCCGACGAAAGCGTGCTGACGCAGCACATGCTCAACTCACCGTCGCCGTGCGCGAGACGGCCGGCCAACCGGCCCTGCCCGGCACCGTCGCCGAGGCGCTCGCGCTGCACGCCCGCCACTCCGGAGTGAAGCCGCTGACCGACGACACGGCCACCACCACGAACGTCCTGGCCGCCCTGCAGCGCTCGACGTGGGCGCACTTCGCCTGCCACGCTACGAGCAACCCCGCCGAGCCGTCCAGCAGCGGCCTCCACCTGCACGACGGTGTCCTCGACGTCCCGCGGATCAGCCGGCTGCGGCTGGACGACGCCGAGCTCGTCTACCTGTCCGCCTGCTCGACCGCCGAAGTCCGGGGACGCACCGCCGACGAGGCCATCCACATCGGTTCCGCTTTCCAGCTCGCCGGGTTCCGGCACATTATCGCGACTCTGTGGCCGATCGACGACGCCACGGCCGCCGACGCCGCCCACCGCTTCTACGGACGCCTCCAGTCCGCAGACCTCGCACCCCGCGCCCTGCACAGCCTCGCCCGCGACCTGCGTGCCGAGCATCCCGGCGACCCCGGCCGCTGGGCTCCCTTCATCCACAGTGGACCGTGATGATGACTCCTTGGACCAGGGCCCTCCTCGACGACGCCCGCGAACTGATCCTGGCCGGCCGGTACCGCTCGGCCCTCGACTGCGTGCTCACCGTGCTGAGCGTCTACCCGGCCCTCGCCGAGGCCCAGGAGCTCGCGGCGACCATCGTCTATCACGGATCACGGCAATCACCCGTGGAGCCGCTGACCCGGCAGGACATGTGGGACACGCGCCTCGACGAGCTGTTCTGCAGCTGCGATGCACGCGGGTGCACGGCCGCGTGGATGAGCATCGGCCGGTTCATGCCGGGCAACGTTGCCGTGGCGAACCCGATCGGCGGCCGGTGCGAGGCCTGTGACCAGTACTTCTGCCGCAACCACTTCGGGCGCCGGAACGGGTGCCCCCGGTGCCGCCGCGCCCTGGATCATGCTCCACAGGTCAGCAACGGCCGCCCGTCGGGGCAGATGGTGCGGCTCAACCAGCCACTTGTCCACGTGCAGGTGCTGCGCGAAGGAACTGGCGTCGTCAGCCCCGAGTACATGACGGACCTCCTGTCGTGGGTGGCGCCGGACGTGTTCGAGGACAGCCCCACGATCCGGGCGCTCAGCATCCACCCGTGGCCGGACAACCCTGACGACCGGGCGATGATGCAGGTGATCGTCGAGCACGACGAGTTCGGGGAGGACACCCACGACCTGCGGGTCTCGAACGGCCACTCCAAGGACGGCTCGCGCTGGGCGATCGTGAAGGTGTTCGCGAAGATGCCGAAGTACGTCGATCCGGACTTCCCGTCGTGACGCCGGACTTCCCGTCGTGCCGCGTGTGGGATGCCGGAACTCTGCACTCGTCCGCTGAGCTGCAGTGATCGGGTTTCTGTCGGTCTGACGGCATGATCGTGGGCGTGGTGCTGCGATTGCTCTATCTCGTCTTTGTACAGCTCGGTGGCTGGTTGGTTCTGCTTGGCCGGTCGTCGGCGGCGAAGGATGTGGAGTTGTGCCCCGTCGCGGTCCCGCACGCTGGCCGCGGTGACGACGACGGCCAGCAGCAGCCCGAGGGTGTCCACAGCCATGTGGCGTTTACGTCCGCCGACCTTCTTGCCGTTGTCCCAGCCCCGGCTGGCGGCCGGGACGGTGTCCGCGCCGCGCACCGACTGGGAGTCGATGACCGCCGCAGTCAGCAACGGCGAGCGGCCGGTGCTGACCCGGACGGTCACGCAGTGCGTCGTGAATCCGTTGCCACGCACCAGATTTCACCCATCGCCGAAAGATGTCATAGCCAGTCTTGGCGGGCGGGAAGTCGGCGGGGAGGGCTCGCCAGGCGATCCCGCCCCGCACCACATACAAGATCGCGTCCAGCACGGGCCTGCGTGGATGCTTCTCGCTACGCCCACCCTTGCCCGCGGTGTTGCCCGGTGGCGGTAGCAACGGCTCAAGCAGCGCCCACTGCGCATCGCTGGTCGACGACGGATACACCTGATGTACCCGCAGGGGGGCCGCCAGCAGCGATGGGAGGTGAGTGATCCTGCGGAAGCGCGACTATTGATACCGGGGATTGGGTCAGCAGAGACGCGGCGGTGGTCCGCCCGAGGATGTCGGCGCGCGACGGTTGCGGTCGTGTCAGAGGTGCACGGACTTGAGCCCGCGCGACGGCGATGCACACCCTGACCGTATTTGGTCGCTTGTCGAGGGCAAGGAGTTGCTCGGGGAAGGTGTTGAATGCCGTGCTCAAACACGTCGGCATCACGTCGAGGTCGAAGGATCTGCTGGCTGAGGTGGTCGATGTCGAGCACGACGCGGGGCGGGAGGCGGACTCTGGACGAGGTGGGCTGGTGCAGAACCTTTCGACGATCGTCGAGTCGACCACCAGCCCGGAGGTCTTCGAGGCGATCTCCGGCTGACTTCCCTCGCGTGATGCCATCCGATCGCTCGACACTTCGGGGTTCGATCACACCCGCCGGTACGTGATTGTGGGCCTGGAGTTCCAAACGATCGAGCGTTGAGGTGCCCGGTGGCCAGATGGGGCCAGCGGCCCGTTGGCGAGGTCGGCGAAGATCTGTTCGATGATCGCGTGCAGGCGATGGGTGACATCCGCATCCACTGTGGACAGTGTGCTGTCGGTGAGGAACGGTAGCTGAGCTGGCACCGGAGCTCATGTCGCACACGAGAAGTTCCGTGTCCTTCGTCGCCTCGCTGCGAAGCAGGAGCGGCGATGACTTCCGAGCGGTACGCGGTACCGGCTTCAGCTTGTCGACTTTTACTCGCCTTCGTTCGGCGGTAACACACCGTCATCTGTTCACACGATGGGGTGGGCGTTGTTAGTCGGAGTCATGTCCCAGGGGTTTCAGTCGTTGAAGGGTCCATGGAACGTACGCGTGAGGGAGGCGTTGGATGGCCCAGAGGTGGAAGCGACTGGGCGCGCTGCCTGGCGTCCGCTCGAGGCCAGCGGCTTGGACAAGGCGTTGCCGGTGTTCGGCGGCGTGACGGAGACGGTCGAGTCAGTGAGTGAAGGTAACCAACCTCGATATCGGGCCTCGCACCTCGCCGGTCACGAGACCTGCTGTGCGGCCAAAGGTGTTCGATCGCGATCAATCTGCGCAGTGTTTCCCGACGGATCTGTGATTGCCTGTCACCCGTTTGGAGTCGTAACGCTGCGTTATTCGGGAGCGACGTAGTGACCGTCTGTGCTTGGGTTGGGCAAGAGGAGTGGTGCGCCTGTGGGGTTCTGGGATCGCTTCCGTCGTAAGGTCGCCCCGCCTGCTCATGCCGTCGCTGTGGCAGCGGCCCAGCGGTTCGACACGAGGCCGACGCCACCTCCGGCACTGAAGCCCCAGGTGCCGACCTGGATTCCACCTGGCGTCTCCATCCAGGTTGGGAAATACCTGGTTCCGGACGGGATGATCTACGTCGGTCCGGTGCCCCGGCACGTGTGGGGCACCGGCGAAATGCCGGAGAGCATCGATCCCGCGCTGAAGGTCAACTATGCAAACCCCGATCGCGTCGGCCGCGGGATGCCATACTGGCCCGCCTACCACGCGATCTCGCCGGCCAACCGCAGTGGATACCTGTCCTGGCTCGCGGGCGGGCGCAACGCGCCGGACGCCTACATCGGCTACGTCTTCCTCTTCTTCTACGGGCTCGAGCGACGCGTGCTCGTCGACGGTTCACGCGATCCGGCGGCACGTGCCGATCTGCGGCGGATCTACGCCGAGGTATTGCGGTTGCAGAGGATCTACGGCGGGAACAGGTCGTTCGAGGGTTATGCCGCGAAGTTCCAGCAATGCCTCGAACTGATGCTCACCGCCGAGGGCGCGAACTCGTCCGTCGCCCCACCGGATCCGGCGACGACGATGCGGTATCCAACGCCCGTCGCGCTGCAGCTCGGGCTGGGCATGCTCGCCCGCGACGGGCAGCCGGTGCCGGCGGAATGGGCGCACAGCTGGGCGTTGCTGCACCCGGAGATCTATCCGCGCACGCCCGCGGCCCGGTGTCCTGAAGAGTTCCGGCGGTTGTTCCAGGAGCGCTATCAGCGAAGGCATGGCGCGGGTTCGCGTATCCGGCCGTCCAATCAGTCCGTGTCGTTGTCCTACCGGCCGGCGAGTGGTGGTCTTGGCACGACGCACGTCGAGCTCAATATTCCCGACGTCGTCGCGGAACCCGCGGCTACGCGTGAGCTCGCGGGTCTGGTCGAGGAGTGCACGGCGGCGCTCGACGCGTACAGCAGGCTCATGGGCAAGCAGCCGGATGCCGCGAACTCGTTGGCAGCGGCGGCGTTGCTTCCCGAGGAACTGTTGAGCGGCAGCGGGGAAGCGTTGCGGCCCGTACGTGAGCTGATCGACCGGACGCTCGGTGACTCCGAGGGGCCTGCGGTAGTGCGTGCGGCGGACCTGGTCGCGCTGTGGCCGGCGCGCACTCCCGGCAAGTTCGGGAAGGTGGACGCGGTCGGGCTGGCGCAGTTGCTGGAACGGCTTGGCGTCGGCATGGAGCCGGACGTCCGCATGGGCGGGCCCGTGTTGTCCTCCGGCCCCGCGGTGTTGTTCCGCGCCGGCCAGGAGCAACCCGCGGTCGCCAGTCATGAGTACGCTGCGGCCACCACGCTGTTGCACCTCGCCGCTGTCGTCAGCGCAGCGGACGACGACGTGTCGGAAGCCGAGCGGACGCACCTGATCGGACACCTCGAAACGAGTTTGCACCTGTCGGCCGGTGAACGACAGCGCCTCAGCGCGCACCTGGTGTTGTTGCTGGCATCGGACACCAAGCTGACCGGCTTGAAGAAGCGGCTCTCGGCGCTGACCGCACCACAACGCGGTCACGTTGCGGACTTCCTCACGATGGTCGCCGCCATCGACGGTCACATCTCGCCGAGTGAGGTCAAGACGCTGCGCAAGATCTACACGCTGCTGGAGCTGGACCCGGAGTCCGTGTACGGCAAGCTGCACGTCTCAGCCGCGGCCAAACCCCCTCCCGCGACGGAGCCGGTCACCATCGGCTCACCCGGCCCGAAACCCACGGGATACCTGATTCCGCAGCCGCAAGCGGCCCCGATCGGGCAGCTCGTGCTCGACCGCGAGCTCGTCGAGGCCAGGCTGGCCGAGACCGCCGCGGTCTCGGCCCTGCTGGCGGACATCTTCGTCGACGAAGCCGACGACCCCGCTCCACCACCAGCCACAGTCGCGGTCGACGTGCCCTCGGTCCCCGGGCTAGACGCCGCGCACTCCACGTTCGCCCGCCGAGTGGCGGACAGTCCTCTGTGGACCAGAAGTGATCTGGAAGTGCTGTGCGATGAACTGGGTCTGATGCTGGAAGGTGCACTGGACACGGTGAACGAGGCGGCGCTCGACGCGGCCGACGAACCTCTCGTCGAGGATGACAACGACGAGTTCCGCATCAACGACTATGCGCGAGGAGCCCTGCTCGCATGACGACTGCCGCCACCCGAATCCGCCCCCGCGACCGCGACGCGATCGTGCAGTCCCTGCGTGCCGGCGTGGTGCCGCGGGCTGGGCAGCAGCACGTGCAGGTCGGGCGCCACCATGAGGTCAACTCGCTGGTTCGCGACATCGACCGGATCGCCGACGGCGGGTCGACCGCCCGGTTCGTGATCGGCGAATACGGTTCTGGGAAGACGTTCTTCCTGCATCTGGTCAGGTCGATCGCGCTGAAGCAGAAGCTCGTGACGATGCACGCCGACCTCGCCCCCGATCGGAGGCTGCACGCCACGGGAGGGCAGGCCCGCAGTCTCTATGCTGAGCTGGCGCGCAACACCGCGACCCAGGCCAAGTCGGACGGCGGCGCGCTGGGCGCGATCGTCGAGCGGTTCGTCTCCCAGGCGCTGACTACGGCGCGGGAGCAGGGCAGCAATCCGGAAGCCGTGATCCGACAGCGGATGGCTGACCTGTCGGAGCTGGTCGGCGGTTACGACTTCGCCGAGGTGATCGCGGCTTACTGGCGTGGCCACGACACCGGCAACGAGCAGCTCAAGTCCGATGCGGTGCGGTGGTTGCGCGGTGAGTTCGCGACGAGGACCGATGCGCGTGCGGCACTCGGTGTGCGCACGATCGTCGATGACGCGAGCTTCTACGACCAGCTGAAACTGTTGTCCCGCTTCGTGCGCATGGCTGGCTACAACGGACTGCTGGTCTGTCTCGACGAGATGGTCAACCTCTACAAGCTGACGTCCTCGCAGGCGCGATCGGCTAACTACGAGCAGATCCTGCGCATCGTGAACGACAGCCTGCAGGGCACCGCCGCGCATCTGGGTTTCCTGTTCGGCGGTACTCCCGAGTTCCTGATGGACACTCGCCGCGGGCTGTACTCCTACGAGGCACTGCAGTCACGGCTCGCGGAGAACTCCTTCGCCGCCAACGGGCTGAGCGACTATTCGGGGCCGGTGCTGCGCCTGTCGAGCTTGACCCAGGAGGATTTCTACGTCCTGCTCACCAAGCTTCGCCACGTCTTCGCCAGCGGTGAGCCGGCGGACTATCTGTTGCCCGACGAGGCGTTGCACGCGTTCATGCAGCACTGCACGCAGCGGATCGGCGATGCCTATTTCCGGACGCCGCGGACGACCATCAAGGAGTTCTTGAACCTGTTGTCAGTGCTGGAGAACAACCCTGGCACCGACTGGCGGCCGCTGCTCGGCGGCGTGCGGCTGGAAGCCGACGTCAACCCGGACCTGGAGCCGCTCACGGACGTCGCGGGCGACGATGACCTCGTTTCCTTCAAGCTCTGAGCCTGTCCGGTCGTCCAGCTTCCCGGCGCTGCACCACGCGGTGCAGCGCTGGGTGTGGCGGCAGGGCTGGCCGGAGCTGCGGGATGTCCAGGAACGCGCCATTCCGGAGATCCTGTCCGCCGACCGCGACGTGATCATCGCCGCGGCGACGGCGTCGGGCAAGACGGAAGCCGCGTTCCTGCCGATCTGCTCGGCCTTGCTGGACGAGCCGGGCACGGGCATCCGCGCCCTCTACATCTCGCCGCTCAAGGCGCTGATCAACGACCAGCACCGCAGGCTGGACGATCTGTGCGCACACCTCGACGTGCCTGTGCACCGCTGGCACGGCGACGTCGCGGGTTCGGCGAAGGCAAGGGTTCTCTCGAAACCCGAGGGCATTCTGCTCATCACCCCGGAGTCGCTGGAGGCCATGTTCGTCCTGCGCGGTGGTGACGTTGCACGGATCTTCGCATCGCTCGGCTGGGTCGTGGTCGATGAGATGCACTCGTTCATCGGAACTGAACGAGGTGCGCAGCTCCAATCGTTGCTGCACCGGCTGGAACTCGCGGTGCGTCGGAGTGTGCCTCGAGTCGGGCTGTCCGCGACGCTGAGTGACATGCGATCTGCGGCGGAGTTCCTTCGGCCCAGAGCCGCGGCCGCCGTCCGCGTGCTCGAGTCCCAGGACAGTTCTGGCGAGACGAAGCTGATCGTGCGTGGCTATGTGGACGCGGCGCCGGAAGAGGAGCCTGAGGAGGAACCGGTCAGCAGCCTGGCGATCGCCGAGCACCTCTTCACCACCTTGCGCGGCCGCAACCACCTCGTCTTCGCGAACCGGCGCGGCGCGGTCGAGTACTACGCCGACCGCCTGCGCACGCTGAGTGAGAGCCGGTGCGTGCCGAACGAGTTCCTCCCGCACCATGGAAACCTCTCGAAGAACGTCCGGGAACACGTGGAGGAGCAACTCCGTAGTGCCCGGCCGACGACCGCGATCTGCACCTCCACCCTGGAGATGGGCATCGACATCGGCTCGGTGACGTCCGTAGCGCAGATCGGCGCTCCACCGACCGTATCGGGCCTCCGGCAACGCCTCGGCAGGTCCGGCCGCCGTGGCGAACCATCGGTGCTGCGCGTCTACGTCACCGAGCCGGAGATCGCGGCGACCACCCCGCCTGCCGATCAGCTCCGGGCGGAGCTGTTCCAGACCGTCGCCATGATCGACCTGCTCGGCGAACGCTGGTACGAGCCTCCGGACATGTCGGCGTGGCACCTCTCCACCCTCATCCAGCAGATCCTGTCGGTGATCGCGCAACACCAGGGCGCCGCACCGGCACAGCTGTGGAAGGTCTTGTGCGCCAGCGGCCCGTTCGCCCACGTCGATCAGCAGACCTTCGTCGAGCTCCTGCGGGACCTCGGCCGGGCGGAACTGATCGAGCAGGAACCGGACGGCCTCCTGCTGCTCGGCGCCGCCGGTGAGCCGATCGTCAACCACTACAGCTTCTACGCGGCGTTCACCAGCGGCGAGGAGTATCGCCTCGTCAACGGAAACCGCAGCCTTGGCACGATTCCCGTCGTTCACCCGATCATCCCGGGCCAGCTGCTCATCTTCGCCGGCCGGCGCTGGCAGGTCGTGTCGGTCGACTCGAACGCCAAGCTCATCGACCTCGCACCGGCTCGCGGCGGCAAGGCGCCGAGGTTCTCCGGTGGCTCCGCCGAGATCTGCGACGAGATCCGGCGCCGGATGCGCTGGTGGTACGAGTCCGACGACGAGCCACCCTTTCTGGACGCGACGGCGCAGCGTCTCCTGGAGGAAGGCCGCCAGTCGTACCGACGTCTGGAACTCGGCGAGAACCCTGTGCTCGCCTGGAGTGATGACACGCTGGTGTTCCCGTGGCTCGGCGACCGCGTGCTGAACACGCTCGCCGTGTGGCTGACGACAGCGGGTTTCGAGACGAGCAGGGACGGCGTCGCCGTGTCGATCTCGAAGTGCACGCCCGCCGAGCTCGGCCACGCGGTCAGGCAGCTCCTGGCCAACGCCGGACCGACCGCTGTCGAGCTCGCCGCGGATGTGCCGAACACCGTTGTCGGCAAGCACGACGCGCACCTGGGTACCGAGCTGCGGGAGCGCGCCTACGCCCAGAGCAACCTCACCGTGCCGGCCGCCCGCATCGTGCTCCAGTCGCTCGCCGACGTCCTGCCGATCGTCGACGTCGACCCGATCGCGGGCCTGCCCGCGCCGGTCAGGTACTCGGCGCTCGACGACCTGCCGTTCGCAGTGGTGGACCTGGAGACCACCGGGTACGCGCCGCGCCGTGGAGACCGGATCATCGAGATCGCCGTCGTCCGAATCGGACCGGACGGTGCGCCGCTGGGGGAGTGGAGCACCCTGGTCGATCCCGAGCGGAACGTCGGTGCGTCCTGGGTGCACGGCATCACGACGAGCGATGTGGAAGGTGCGCCGCGCTTCGCGGACATCGTGGACGTAGTCGCGGAACAACTAGACGGCGCGGTCCTCGTCGCCCACAACCTCCCGTTCGAGCAGAGGTTCCTCGAAGCGGAGTTCCAGCGCGCCGGTCGACCGCTGCCGTCCGAGACCGGGGTGTGCACCATCGAGGTCGACCGGATGATCCACGACGCCGGACGCCGGAAGCTGCAGGAGTGTTGCGCCGCGGCAGGCATCGACTTCGATGGCTCAGCACACCGCGCTCTCGCCGACGCCCGGATGACCGCGGCGCTTCTGCGGCACTACTTGCAACAGCCGACGGGATCCGCTCGTGACTGGTTGCAACGGCGCTCCCTGGCGTCCGCCGACACGCGGACGTCGGCTACGCCGAATCTCGTAGCCGGCCAGTACCGTCCTGTGGAATCAGGACGTCCGGGTTTCGGCGATGTCGAGCGCGGGGCCGCCTCGCGCGCACGTGGTTGATCGGAGTGCCCACGATGCAGCAGAACAAGCAGGCGAACGTGGTGGGGATGGTCGCGGGTACCGAGGACTCCACGCCGCTGACCTTCCACGTGGCCGTCGAGCGCGACGCATATCTCCAGCTGGATGACGTAGTCGTGACGGTGCGGGAGGTCGCGGGCCGGGAACCCGTGATGACCTGTGGCATTGTCACTCAGGTCACCGCACGGCACGAGGGAGCCAGCTTCGACAGCGACGTCTTCCTCATCTCCGACGGTGTGCTTCCAGCCGAGGTGCAGGAGACCGCGGAGATCTCCACGACGCGCGTCGAGCCCGAGTGCTACGTGCCACCGCGCCCTGGCGCGCTCGTCCTGCGAGCCACCGGTGACGAACGTGCTCAGGCGCTCTACTTCGACCAGATGCAGCGCAAAGTGCCGGTGGGCATGGGGCGCGACGGTGAGCCGATCTACCTCAACATGGAGTTCCTGGACGGCACACGTGGCGCGCACGTCAGCATCAGCGGCATCAGCGGTGTGGCGACCAAGACCTCCTTCGCGCTGTTCCTGCTGCATTCGATCTTTCGCTGCGGCGTACTGTCCAACGCGCACAACTCGAAGGCGCTCGTGTTCTCGGTCAAGGGTGAGGACCTGCTGTTCCTCGACCAGATCAACACCCGCGTGGACGCCGAGCTGCGAGGCGAGTACGCCCGTCTGGGTCTGCCCGCGGAACCGTTCGGCTCGGTGGGGTTCTTCGCTCCTCCGACACCGGGTGACCTGACCGGGCGGCCGCACGTTTCCGGGCGAACGTCGGGTGTCGGAGCGTTCTGGTGGACCCTCGCCGAGTTCTGCTCCCAGGAGCTGCTCCCTTACGTGTTCGCAGACGCCGAGGACGAGCGGAACCAGTACACGATGGTCGTCCATCAGGTCGCCAACCGGCTGCGCCGGGACGCGTCCGCTGCCGGTCGCGACGGCGCGGTGAATGTGGACGGCAAACTCTGTCGCACTTACGAAGACCTCGTAGAGCTCATCTGCGATCGGGTCACCGACGACGAGACCCGGTCGGTGTGGGCGGGACCGGCGATCGGTGCGGGCACGTCGAACGCGTTCGTCCGCCGGTTGCGCTCCAGCCAGCGAGCGTTGGGCGAGCTGATCCGCGGCGACCTCCCGGACACGCCCACCCGCAAGGTCTCCACGGAGAACCATCAGGTGACGGTCGTCGATCTCCACAACCTGGTCGAGCGGGCGCAGAGGTTCGTCGTTGGTGTCGTGCTCGCAGCGGAGACCGCCCGCAAGGAGAAAGCCGGCCCCGGCGGACTGCTGTTCACCATGCTCGACGAGCTGAACAAGTACGCGCCACGCGAAGGTTCCAGCCCGATCAAGGAGGTGCTGCTCGACATCGCCGAGCGCGGCCGCTCCCTCGGCGTGATCCTCATCGGTGCCCAGCAGACCGCCAGCGAGGTCGAGCGCCGCATCGTCAGCAACAGCTCGGTGAAGATCGTCGGCCGGCTCGACGCGGCCGAGGCATCGCGTCCCGAGTACGGGTTCCTGCCTGCCAGCCAACGCATCCGCGCCACGCTGGCGAAACCGGGCGCGATGTTCGTCAGCCAGCCCGAGATCCCCGTTCCGCTCGCGGTCGAGTTCCCCTTCCCCGCCTGGGCGACCCGGCTGTCCGAGGCAGGTGGCGTTCTCGTCGGCAGCACGAACGGAACCGGGCCGCGCGGAAACGGTGCCAGGCCTGGTGATCCGTTCGCCGGAATGCCTGCGAGCCAGGACCCGTTCGAGGACCCGCCGCCGTTCTGAGCCGACTCACCCCGCCGCACGTTAGGACCGCGTCGTGAAGTTCCTGCACACCTCCGACTGGCACATCGGCAAGACCCTCAAGGGCCGCAGCCGACTCGAGGAGCAAACCACCGTCCTGCGCGAGATCCACACGATCGCGCGCGACCACGCCGTTGATGCTGTGCTCATCGCCGGCGACCTGTACGAGACCTCGGCACCGTCCGCTGAGGCACAGCAGCTGGTGGTCAGCGCACTACTCGCGCTGAAACGCACCGGCGCCGAGGTGATCGCGATCGCGGGCAACCACGACCACGCCGCCACCTTCGAGGCGTACCGCCCGTTGATGCGCGCCGCGGGCATCCACTGGATCGGACGGCCGAGCCCGGCCGACCAGGGCGGCGTGGTGACGTTCGACGCGAGGTCCACGGGCGAACGCGTCAACGTCGCGGTGCTGCCGTTCCTGTCACAGCGCTACGCCGTCAAGGCCGCCGAGCTGCTGACCGCCACGCCGGCCGAGAACGCGGGTAAGTACGACCAGCACGTCCGTGACATCCTGACCAGTCTCAAGTCCGGATTCGCCCCGGACGCCGTCAACATCATCATGGCTCACCTCACGGTCACTGGAGGCAAGTTCGGGGGCGGCGAACGCGACGCGCAGTCCATCTTCGAGTACCACGTACCGGCCTACGCGTTCGGCGACGATCCGCACTACGTCGCGCTCGGGCACCTGCACCGCCGCCAGTCTCTCCCCGCGGCGTGCCCCGTCCACTACTCCGGTTCACCGATCGCGGTGGACTTCGGCGAGGAGAACAACACCAGCATGGTGCTCGTCGTCGAGGCGACGCCGAGCACACCGGCGAAGATCACTGAAGTGCCGCTGACGTCCGGTCGCCGGCTGCGGACCGTGCACGGCACGCTTGCCGAGTTACTCGGTCAGGCGTCGTCGTTCGGCGACGACTACCTGCGGGTGTACGTGCGCGAACCCAGCCGTGCCGGGCTGGTCGACGACGTGCACGAAGCCCTGCCGAACGCCCTGCAGGTGCGGATCGACCCGGAGTTCACCGCGACGGACAGGCCACGAGCGGGCGGAGCTTCCACAGCACAACACACGCCCGGTGAGCTGTTCGCGGCCTACTGCGCGGTACGAGACGTCGTGGACCCACGGGTGGGGGAGTTGTTCGCCCGGCTGCACGACGACGTCACCAGCGCAGACGCCTGAACCACCCGCCCGGACCGGAAAGGAACAGCTCATGCGGCCCGTGCTGCTGGAGATGGACGGATTCGCGTCGTTCCGCGAACGTGCCGAGGTGCGGTTCGACGAGACCGACTACTTCGCGTTGATCGGTCCGACAGGTTCCGGGAAGAGCACTGTCATCGACGCGATGACGTTCGCCTTGTACGGCTCTGTGGCGCGATGGGATCACGAGGGGATGGTCTCCCCGGCCCTGGCGCCCACAGTCAACCGGGGCGTCGTGCGCCTGGTCTTCGACGTGGCCGGCGCTCGCTACAGCGTTGCGCGCGAAGTGCGCCGTTCAGGCGGGAAGAATCCCGGCGTCGGCGTGAAGAGCGTCCGGCTGGAGAGGTTCGCCGACCCGGCCGCACTCGGTGACCCTGACGACGACACGGTGGTCCTCGCTTCGGATCGTGAGGTCAACGGTGCGGTCGAGAAGTTGCTCGGACTGACGTTCAAACACTTCTGCGCCTGTGTGGCTCTGCCACAGGGGGAGTTCGCCGAGTTCCTGCACGCCAAGGCCAGCGACAGACAACGAATCCTGGTGAAGCTGCTGGGGTGGGAGGTCTACGACAGGATCGCCCGCGGTGCCGGCGGACGCGCTGCGGAACAGCGTCAGCGCGCCGAGACCCTGACCGGTCAGCTCGACGGCTACGCGGACGCCACCGACGAGGCTGTCGCAGACCTGGCCGGCCGCGTCGCGGCGCTCGCCGGCTTGAACGGCCGCGTGGCCGCCGCACAGCCGGCTCTCGCTGCCGCCGCCGCGTCGCACCGTGCCGCTACGGAGAACGTCCGGCGGCTGACCGCAGACCGCACCCAGCTCATGCAGGTCGCCATTCCAGCCGACATCGCCGGCCTTGAGAAGAGTCGCCGTGCCGCAGTCGACACGCACACCGCTGCTGCCCAAGCGCTGGAGGAAGCACAGAGCGCCGATGATGCCGCGCGCATCGCGGTTCAGGCGGCGCCCGCCCGGTCCGGGCTGGAGCAGACTCGGCGGCTGTGGAACGAGCTGGCCGACGTCACGAAAGCCTTGCCGGACTTGGAGAAGACACAGCAGCTTGCTGAGTCCGAGACGCGCGTTGCGGACGCAGCTGTGCGGCACACGGAGGCTGCTGCCACACGTGCTCGCACGGCCTCCGACGATGCACGTCGCATTGCTGAAGAGGCCGAGGCGCGAGCCGACAGCGTTCGATCGGAACACGATCGCCTTGCCGAGGTGAAGGCTCCTGAAGGTCTTGCTGACATCGCCGCCGCCAGTGAACGCGCCGCACAGCTCACCGCGGCCGCGTCCGCCCGCCTCGCCGCAGCCGAGAAAGCCGACGTGGACACCCGCAACGCGCTGCTCACGATTCCCTCCGCCGCCTCGCTCAACGACGCACGCCGGTATGCCGGCGAACTCCACGAACCCTGCACTGCTCAGCTCGCTGCTTCCACTGAATTCGCCGCACAGCAACGGAAGCTCGCACAGGAACGTACCGATCTCGACAACGCCGCAGCCGCACTCGCCACCGCACAGCAGTCAGTCGACGACATCGAGCGCACAGACCGGGCGCTTGCCTTGCGCACACACCTCACCGTCGGCGCGCCCTGCCCTGTTTGCGAGCAAGAAGTCCACGCTGTGCCGACATCCGCCGCGAGCGCGTCGATAGCCGCCGCCCGCGCACAACTCGCCGCGGCCGGTCGTGACCACGAGGTCGCGGTCGACGCCGTGCGAACGCTGGAGCGTGTCGTCGATCGAGCGGTCGATTCGCGGACGCGCGCGCTCAGCGGAGCGGAGCTGGCGCGGCGGGCGTTGATCGCGGCGATCCCGATCGTGTTGGATGCCGCGTCGGTGTTGGACATCGAGACCGTTCTCGACAGCCCGCTTTCCGCCGAAATCTCCGACAGCGATCTGGAACGGACGGCTCTGGCCGCGAGGTCGGTCGCGGAACGCGTCGACGAGGTGGCGGACGTACGAACAGCTGCCGAAGCGCGCGTCGCCGACGCAGCCGGCGAACTGACCGCAGCCAAGGCGGATCGCGTTGCGGCACAACAAGCCGTCGACAAGGTGCAGAGCACGGCGGCCGCCGCGCGTGAGGAGCTGCGCAGGACCCGAGACACCCTCGTCGTGTTCGGAGTCCCGCTGGTCGACGAGACCGACGTCTGCGCCGGATGGAACGAGCTCGCGACCTGGGCCCGCGAACAAGCCGGTGAGCGCGCCGCCGTCCTGCCCGAGCTCGACCAGATCGCCGAGTCGGCATCAGCTTCCAGAGTCACCGCGGCGACCGACCTCGAAAACGCCGTGGCCGAACTCGAACGATGTCGTGCCGCCGCCACAGATGCGAAGGTGGCGCAACAGGACGTGACGACGAGACTTGAGAGTCGCACGGCTCGCCGCGACGAATTGGTGACCCTGCTGGTCGACGGACCGTCCGAAGAGGATGTTGAGCGCAAGCTCGAGTGGCTCGGCGAGCTGGAAGCGGACGTTCGTCGAACCGACGCGGACTTCCGGACGGCACGAGCTGAAGTCGCCCGTGTGACCAATGAACTCCGTGCAGTCGAGCAGAAAGTGGTGCAGGCGCGGCGAGAACTCTCGCGAGCCCGCGACCCGCTTGCCTCCTTGGGCGCGCCACAACTGGACGGCGACGACCTGCTCACCGCGTGGACGACGCTGGTGGACTGGGCCACAGCACAGGCTCACACGCTCGCCGAACAGCTCGACGAGGTCACCGCCATGTCAACACAGGCCGAGCGGACGCTCATCCAGGCCGAGCAGGCGCTGCGCGACGACCTGACCGGCTTGGGCGTGGAGTTCGACGAAGTCGCAGTTCCCGATGTACCGCTGGCGGAACGCGCCTCGGTGCTGGTGGCGACTGCTCTCGCTCGAGCGGAAGGCGAGCACCATCGGGTGACGGAACGCGTCGTCGCAGCCACCGCACTCCGTTCGGAAATTCAGACCGCGCAGGACGAGGCACGGGTGGCGAAGCTCCTCGCTGACCTCATGCGTTCGGACGCGTTCCAGCGGTGGCTCGTGGCCAGCGCGATCGACACCCTCGTCGAGGAGGCTTCAGCGTCGTTGTTCGAGCTGTCGGGCGGCCAGTTCGACCTCTGCCACGTCGACGGCGCGTTCCACGTCATCGATCACAACGAGGCGGACTCCCCAAGGCCGGTCAAGACGTTGTCCGGCGGCGAGACGTTCCAGGCCTCGCTGGCGCTTGCGCTCGCGCTGTCGTCGCAGATTCGAGCGCTCGCCGTCGACGGCGCCGCCGAACTCGACTCGATCTTCCTCGACGAGGGCTTCGGCACGCTGGACGAGGAGACGCTGGACACCGTGGCGTCCACCCTGGAGAACCTCGCCACATCCCGCTCCCGGATGGTTGGCGTCATCACCCACATCAGCGCGCTCGCGGAGCGGGTACCGGTGCGATTCCTGGTCACCCGTGACGCCACCAGTTCGCGCGTCGTCAGGGAGGCGCTGTGAGCCCGGGCCAGACCACCACGACGTCGCCGATGCGGTTCAGCGTCGACGGTTGGGACGTCGGCTACGGCACCGCTATGGAGATCGAGGATCTCACCGAGTCGCGGTCCGAGGTGCACCTCGACGTCGAGGTGCCCGAAAGCGAGTGGCGCCCCATTGGCCCGACCGCGGTCACGGCTCCGGACGCGGTGCTGTTCGTTGACGGTGTGCGCCGGATCGACGCCCGCGTTTGGATCAACGAGATCGGCGGGGAAGCGGACACCGCGGCGACGATGGGCATCTGCGCCTCGTATGCCGCCGGTGTCGTGTGCTGCCACGCCGATCGCGCGCACGTCAGCGAGTTCAAGGTCCGCCGTGGCGTGTTCAGCACCGCACCGCACGCAGCGGACATCCCCACATCCGCCGGTACTTACCAGGCCCGCCACACGGAGTCCCGCCCCGAAACCCCGCTACCCGTGGCGCTGTCGTCGGAACTGCAGAGGCGGCTGGCCGAAGTCGAGGTGGAGACAGCCGTAGCCGCCCGAGACGCACTGGCTGATCATGGCTTGCAGAACGACCTGCTGGTGATCGATGGTCCTCTACGCGACCGCAGCCATCTCAACCGCGCTGTCGGCTACATCAAGAGCCACCGCTCCACCTATCTACCGGCGCAGCTCAACGCGCTGGTCGCGAACCTGACACCCGGTCAGCGCACACCGGTGTTCCTTCTCGGCACCAGCTGGGAGCGGCGCACCTGGTACCTGCGACTGCCATGCGAGCCCGGCGCGCCGTGGGCAGGTGTTGTCCGGGTGGAGGCGTCGGCGGGCCGGCCTCTCGACGAGGTGATCGCACTGGCGAATCTGACGCAGACCGTGTTGTGCCGGTTTGCCTCTGCTGAGTACAAGGACTCTCGCGCGCCTCAGAACCTGTATCCGATCGCGGGCTTGGAGAAGGACCTGCGGCACAAGCTCGGCGACCAGCAGATCATGTACCGGGCGCTGCGGACAGCGGCGATGCGCAACCGCCTGTCAGGCTGACTTGCAGTCCTCCTGGTACACGAAGTCCGGGCCGACGTGCCGGGTCCGCTCGGCCTGGTCGAGCCAGCGCCGGGCACTGACGCAGGCCTCGTCGGTGAGCTGGTCGCGGATGTACCGCAACCGCGACAGGTCCCACAGCAATACCTCGCCGGAGTTCGATCCGGTGGCCAGCAGCCGTGCGTCCCGGCTCAGCGTCACGACATCGACGAGTCCTTTGTCGACGGTCAGCGGTGGGCCAATGCGTGAGTACGAGCGGCATTACAACGAGCACCGCACCCACCGATCCCTCGCCGCCGCAGCACCCTTGCGAGCCCGACTACAACCCCTTGGACCTGACCGGATCGAACGCCTCGCGGTACTCCGACGGAACCTGTGGGGGGTCTGTCAAACACGAGCGGCTCTGGCTCGTAGTCGGTGGTGACGTGGAGTGGCAGTCAGGGCAGAAGGATGCGGTGGCGGAGAAGGTCGAATCCGGCGCGTCCGTGCATCTGTCTCATGATCCTCTTGGTGCGGGTGTTGACGCCTTCGGTGCGGCCGTTGTGGTAGGGCAAGGTGATGGCACCGTCCACAGCGGACCGGTCGATCTCGAGACCGTTGGTGAGTCTGCGTAGATGCGGCAGATCGACGGCGCGGGCCTGCGCGATCCACTCGGTGAGCTTCACGTCGTTACCCGCGGCCGGTGTCAGCAGTGCGGCGAAGCCGCGTACCAGACTGGCGAGTGCGGTCATCTCTGGGCAGGCTGCGGCGATTTTCTCCAGCAGGGCCGTGTCCTTCGGGCGCAGGTTCGCGGGTTTGGTGAGCAGGAGGCGGCTGGCGTGACGGGAGGTCGTGACGGGGCGGTCGCCTTCGGCGCGGCCTTGGTTGAGGTAGCGGACCAGCAGGTTGGCGCTGCCGGTGTAGCCCAGTTCGCGGATCTCCGCGAGCAGCCGGGTGACAGGGACCGCGGGATCGGCCGTGCGGCGGGCGCGCAGATGATCACGGTAGGGGTCGACCAGGGTCGGGCGGTAGGTCGGGGTGATGCGCAGGGCTTGAGGTTCTGGCATGCGGGCGTTGCGTTTGACTGTGTTCAGGGCCACGCCGAGGCGGCGGGAGCAGTCGAGCAGACCGACGCCTTGACCGAGGAGATCGTGGACCTTGTTCCAGCGTTCGCGCGTGGTCTGCTCGTGAACGCCGCCAGGACGGGGCGGGTTGACGGTGGCCCAGCATCCGGCGTGCGCGCGGACCTCGAGCAGGACCCTGTCACAGAGATTGCGCCACAGGTGCCATCGTCACTGACCTGCACCGCGTCGGGCAGAGCTCGGCGGACAGCCTCGGCGTAGGTGGCCGAGCCGTCCCGGCACACGACCTCGACACCGGGATGCTCGCGCAGCCACGACTCCAGGGTGGCCGCGTCGCGACCAGGCAGGACCTCGACCCGCCGGCCGGTCTCGGCATCGATGATGATCGTGGCGTAGCGCTGGCGGCGACGCAGAGCGAAATCGTCCACGCCGATCACCCGCGGAATCTCCAGTCGGGGCAGCGGCAGGCACCGCAGACGGCGCAACGCGGTGCTACGGGACACCGGCACAGCGAGCAGGCCGGCCAGGCGTGCTGCCGCCCGGCCGCACAACTCCTGCGCCACATGGGATATCTGCCGGACAAGCCGCACCGTGCGGCGCTGATGGCGTTGCAGCAGGCCGGGAATCTGCTCCCGGAACGTCTGCCGTCGACAACCCAGGGCCGGACAGACCAGCCGCCGTACGCGCAGGCGGACGACGACCTGGCGGTCATCGACCGGCACGTCCTTCACCATCCGCTGGTGATACCCGTGCACCTTCGCCGTCACGGTCCCGCAGTCTGGGCAGGGTATGGCCACATCCCGAGTGCGGGCCGTAACCACCACCATGCCGCTGCCCTCCGTCACGTCCTCGATAACCAACGCTGACAATCCGGAGAACACCGTCCCCACAAGGGAATCGACAGCCATCACAAGATCATGATCGCGAACGGTTACTCGACGTCACCACCGACTACGGGCCAGAGCCAAACGAGCGGTGTATCTCGGGTTGAAGGAGACTACTTCCGTCCGGCGGCCAGGCGGCCGTCGAAGGCGATCTCGAACGCGTTGAGCGCGGGTTTCCACCGCATGGTCCAGCGTTTGCGGCCGGTGCCGGTCGGGTCCAGGCTCATGATGGCCATGTAGACGCATTTGAGCGCGGCCTGCTCGTTGGGGAAGTGCCCGCGGGCTTTGACGGCGCGGCGGATGCGGGCGTTGACGCTCTCGATGGCGTTGGTCGAGCAGATCACCCGGCGGATCTCGGGGTCGAAGGCGAGGAACGGCACGAACTCGGCCCAGGCGTTGTCCCACAGGCGAACGATCGCCGGATAGCGGGCGCCCCACGCGTCGGTGAACTCGGCGAACCGCTCGCGGGCGGCGGCCTCGGTCGGCGCGGTGTAGACCGGCTTGAGGGCCTTGGCGATCGCGTCCCAGTGCTGCCGGCCCGCGTAGCGGAAACTGTTGCGCAGCAAGTGGACCACGCAGGTCTGGGTGATCGTCTGCGGCCAGACGGTGGTGATCGCGTCCGGCAACCCGGTCAGCCCGTCGCAGACGACCATCAGCACGTCGGCCACGCCGCGGTTCTCGAGCTCGGTGAGGACATGCAGCCAGTATTTGGCGCCCTCGCCGCCGGCCCACAACCCGAGGATGTCGCGCCGTCCTTCGCAGGTGACCGCGAGCGCGACATAGATCGGCCGGTTGGCGACCTGACCGTCACGGATCTTGACGTGGATCGCATCGATGAAGATCACCGGGTACACCGCGTCGAGCGGCCGGTTCTGCCATTCGACCATGCCCTCGACCACCTTGTCGGTGATCGTGGAGATCGTCTGCCGCGACACCTCGGCACCATAGACCTCCGCCAGATGCGCGGAGATCTCACCGGTCGTCAAACCCTTGGCCGCCAACGAGATCACCATCTCGTCCACGCCACCCAGACGCCGTTGCCGCTTCGCGACGATCTTGGGCTCGAAGCTGGCGTCGCGGTCGCGCGGCACGTCGATCTCGACCGGGCCGACGTCGGTGAGCACGGTCTTGGACCGGGTGCCGTTGCGCGAGTTGCCGGTCCCGCGGCCAGCCGGGTCGTGCTTGTCATAGCCGAGGTGATCGGTCATCTCACCCTCGAGCGCGGACTCCAGCACCAGCTTGGTCAGCTGCTGCAGCATCCCGCCCTCACCGGTCAGCTTCAGCCCGCTGGCCTTGGCGCTGCTCAGCAACTGCGCGACGAGCTGCTCATCCAGGCCATCCAGGCCGCTCACGGGCTTCGAGTCCTCGGCGTTCTCCACGCCGGACATCATGTCGGTCATCAGATGCACTTCCATGATCGGGAGTTACACCAATGCCACGTAGTTAGGCGGCCGTGCCGGCTGTCAAGCCGTTGGGCGAGTGGGTGGCCGACGGACAGATGTGGTCCCTCAAGATCATTACGTGGTGGAGCGTGGTGAGGTATCGGGTTCGGTGTTTGTGGCTGGGCATCTGGGAGAGTTGACGCAGGTGATCACGCCTGCGCTGGTGGACGAGGTGCTCGGCGTGACCCGGCGAGTGCAGCGCCGTGTGCGGAAGCTGCCATCGCGTGTGGTGATCTACTTCGTGCTCGCGTTGTCCTTGTTCGGCTCGGATGGGTACCAGGGCGTGTAGGCCGCGTTGACCGCCGGTCTCGTTGGCGGGCAACGGATGTCACCGTCGGAGGCCGCGTTGCGCCATGCTCGCAGGCGGGTCGGCTCGGCTCCGTTGGCACTGTTGTTCGATCGGCTGAAGGGGTCGGTGGCGGGCTCGACGTGTCGCGGATCGTGGTGGCGTGGGCTGCTTGTGGTCGCGTGGGATGGCACGGGATTGGCGGTCGCCGACGCGGCGGAGACGGCTGGGTTCTTCGGCCGGAAGGTGAGTTGTCATGGTCCTGGCAGCTATCCGGCGCTGAAGTTGTCGGCGCTGGTGGAATGTGGGACCAGGGCGTTAATCGACGTGGTGTTTGGCCCTCACGACATGCCGGAACCCGAGCAGAACACCGTGCTGTGCCGATCATTGCGGCCCGGCATGCTGTTGCTGGCTGATCGGGCATCCGATGGCTATCCGTTGCTGTGCAAGGCCGTCGCCACCGGTGCCGACGTGTTGTGGCGGATCCAGAACAACCGGACGCTGGCTGTGCTGCGCACCCTTCCCGACGGCTCCTACCTGTCCATCGTGGCCGATGTCCGTGGACGGGACCGGTTGCGCTACTGGGCTCGCCACCCCCCACGCGGTCCGGCCCCAGGTCGACGGCATCACTGTCCGGGTCATTGATGCCACCGTCACCGCGATCAACGCCGACGGCCGGGCCAAGAGCGGAACCGTGCGCCTGATCACCACCTTGCTGGATCCAGAGACCTACCCAGCGCAGGAACTCGTCGCTCTCTGTCACCAGCGCTGGGAAGCCGAGACGGCATTCCACGGCCTCAAGGTCACGCTGCGCGGCAGCGGCCGAGTTCTGCGCTCTCGCACCGTCGACGGTGTCCGGCAGGAGCTGTTCGGACTGCTCGTGGTCTATCAAGCCGCCCGCCGCGTCGCCGCCGATGCCGCGGACTCCGCCGGCCTCGATCCCGACCGGATCTCCCTGACCGTCGTCCTGCGCACCACCCGCCACACAGTGATCAACGCTCACACACCCGTTCCCGGTCGAAGCGATGAGTCGTGTCCACGGATCCGAGCCGCAGCGCTGGACCCTCGTGCTCTCGGTCCCGCCGAGCGTCGCACCCGGATCTGGCCCCGACGGATCAAACGACCGATCTCACCCTTCGCCTACAACAAGTCCAAATGGGACCAACCCATGCGACAGGTAACCATCACCTCCACCATCGCTCCTCCCACCGGACGGTTGACGGGTGGCTCGGCCGCTTAACTACGTGGCATTGGGAGTTACACCGCTCGTTTTACAGCGGGGAATGTCCGCTGGCGCGGTCGCCGATGAGGACTGAAAATTGGTGGGCGGTCGGCCCGATGACGTCGTGGGACTGTGGTGCTTCGAGCCCGTTTTACAGCGGGACGCCGGGGCCGTGCCACAGGCGCTGTTGACTGTTGCCTCGAGCACGCGACTCAGACTCTTCCTGGCCTGTGCGGCCCCTCGGGCCGATCGTCCTGTTCGGACGGAAGGAGGAGGTGATGCGGTCATGGACACCGTGGTGCAGCGGTGCGCGGGGCTGGACATCGGCAAGGCCGACCTCAAGGCATGCGTGCGTATTCCAGGGAAGGGCCGTAGGCGGACGCAGGAGATCCGCACATTCGCCACGACCACTGCGGGGTTGCTGTTACTGCGAGACTGGTTGGGGGACAACGAGATCAGCACGGTCGGTATGGAGGCCACGGGGGATTACTGGAAGCCGGTCTATTACATGCTCGAGGACTCGTTCGACACGCAGCTGCTCAACGCCCGGCACATGCGCAACATCCCGGGCCGCAAGACCGACGTGTCAGACGCCGCCTGGATTGCCCAGCTGATCGAGCATGGCCTGGTCAGGCCGAGTTTCGTGCCGCCACCGCCGATTCGCAGGCTGCGGGACCTGACCCGCTACCGCACCTCGGTGGTGCAGGAGCGTACCCGCGAGATCCAACGGCTGGAGAAGGTCCTCGAGGACGCGGGTATCAAGCTGACCACGGTCGCCGCTCACACCCTGTCGGTGTCGGGTCGGGCGATGATCGACGCGCTGATCGCCGGCGAACGCGATCCGAATGTGCTGGCCGACTTCGCACGGGCGCGGATGCGGGCGAAGATCCCGGCCCTGCGTGAGGCGTTGATCGGACGGTTCAGCGATCACCACGCATTCGTCTGCCGAACGATGCTCGACCGGGTCGACGCCGCCGAGGCCACCATCGCCAGCCTCACCCAGCGCATCGAGACCGAGATCGCGCCCTTTCAGGCCGTTGTCGACCGACTGGACAGCATCCCTGGGGTGAGTACCCGCATCGCCCAGGTCCTCGTAGCCGAGACCGGCGCGGACATGACCAGATTCCCCACGGCCGCGCACCTGGCGTCCTGGGCGGGCATGTGTCCGGGCAACCACGAATCCGCGGGCAAACACTACGGCGGCGCCACCCGTCGCGGTGATTCGTGGCTGCGTGGCGCTCTGGGCGAAGCCGCCTCCGCGGCGTCCCGGACCAACAACACCTACCTGCAAACCCGATACCGGCGCCTCGCCGGCCGCCGAGGCAAGAAACGGGCGCTCGTCGCGGTCGGCACAGCATCCTGATCGCCACCTGGCACATGATCACCGACGGCGTTGACTACCGCGACCTGGGCCCAGACCACTTCCTCAGCCGCGGCGACCCCAGCCGCCACACCCGCCGACTCGTCGGTCAACTCCAACAACTTGGCTTCCGGGTCACACTCGACCCAGCCTCATGAGGGCTATTTTCGACTCAGACCCGGTCAAACCGATGGCCCAATTTTGGCACCCCACAAGGACCTTCGTCACTGTTGCCATCGACGGGGATGCGAGTAGAGCTGTGGGTGACTGGTGGAATAGGGTGTGGGAGGAGGGCTAGAGTAATGCCAACGACAATCAGACGCATTGTCGCAGTAGTGTCGGCCGTTGTGCTGGTGGTGTTGGTGACGTCGCCAGCGGATGCGGTTTCGCAGGTGCGGCCGTGGCGGGTGGTCGATCTCGGTATCGATGGGTTCGCCATCCCCCACGCCATCAATGATCGTGGGCACGTGGTGGGTGAGATCTACTCGCCAGGGCACACGCGGGCGTTCTTCTGGCGGGACGGCAAACTGGTGGATCTCAACGTCGGCGGAGTGGAGAGCGCCGCGTTCGATGTGAACAACCAGGACGCGGTTGTCGGCTACCGAACTAACGAGCGCAACGAGCCCCGGGCGTTCCTGTGGCAGAACGGTAGGACCACGGACCTGGGCGTCCTGCCGGGTGGTTGGGTGAGCACCGCCACCGCGATCAACGATCGGGGTCTGGTGGTCGGTTCGAGCAATGTCGCCGACAACTACGGTGAACACGCATTCCTGTGGCGGAACGGTGTCATGAGCGACCTCAGCAACGAACCGTACTCGGGCGCGAGGGACATCAACGACGCGGGACAGGTCGTCGGCAGCAACGGTGCTGGCGCCTGCTACTGGTGGCACGGCCAGACCAAGCAGCTGCCGGCCGGCGCGTTCGTCGCCACCGGCAACAACGCCTTCGGCGCCATCACCGGCATCCACTACGTCTCCGGCGGCCTGCAGTCCGGGTTTGTGTGGCTGCCATGGGGGCAGTACATCGCGATACCGAAGCCGCCCTCTACGGACCCTGCGTGGGATTTCCTGACGCCGGAGAGCATCAACGACCGCATGCAGGTGGTCGGGTCGTCGCACCTGGGCGCATGGGTGTGGGAGCACGGCCAGGTGACAATCCTTCCCTCCGACAGCACGGACGCGTGGGCGTTCGACATCAACGAACGGGGTGACATCACCGGTCTCGGCAGCTCGCGGCACGCGGTGATCTGGACTCGTTGACCTGAAGCCGATTCTCCGGTGGGGCAAGCGCCGGTCGTATTCGGCCCGTTCGGTCTCGCCGAGCTGTCTGACATCGGTGAGCGAGATTCTTAGGTTCCTCACTGAGATATCCCCATGCGCCTTTGCCTGGATGGACGTGGTTGTCGGCGCGCACAAGGGTCCGCTGGGCGTGTGACGCCATGCCGGTGCGGCATTTGATCGTCTCGAACTTGCCGTCCGCGGCTGGTGCTTGGCTGGGCTTGACCACGAGCTGATGCTGGACGTGCCGAGAAACACATCCGTGCAGGTCAGCATGCTCTCCGGATTTACCACGATCGACGAGGCCCTCGCCGCTGTGGACAAGGCATACGCCGCAAAGTGAGCGTCACCTTCTCTGAGAGGTCGACCCGGTCCAGTAGGTCGCACTGATCGTGTCAGGTCCGCCGTCGCGCCAGCGGTGTGACATCTGAGTTGGCCTGCCGTGACCGCGAGCCGGCCCGATGTCTGGTGTGGCTCGCTCGCTCTTGGTCTGTTCGGGTGGAGATGGACAGGACGTCGTCACGATGCCTTCGGAAGCTGGGTCTCGGTTTTGACCGAAGGAGCTGACTGTGGCCACGTTGACGAACGCCGAACTGGTTGCCGCGTTGACGGGACGTTGCCGTTCAGCGGCACAGTCTGAGGAGTCTGGCCTGCGCTTTGCGTTCTACGGGCGGATGTCGACGAGCACGTTTCAGGACGTCCAGACGTCGCGTGCGTGGCAGCGTGCGGTGTCGGATGAGTTGATCGAGGGTGTCGGTTCGGTTGTCGCGGAGTTCTTTGATGTGGGTGTGTCGCGGCGGTGGTCGTGGCTGGACCGTCCGGAGGCCGCGGCGTTGCTGGCGGCTGCCGCGAGCCCTGATCGTGACTTCGGCGCGGTTGTGGTCGGTGAGTACGAGCGGGCGTTTCACGGTGATCAGTTCCGCGAGGTTGTGGCTCGGCTGAACGCACTAGGTGTCGAGGTGTGGCTGCCGGAAGCGGGTGGTCCAGTGGAACTTGGCAGTCCGGTGCATGAGGCGTTGATGGTGTTGTTGGGTGCGCAGGCGCAGCGTGAGGTGGCGCGGGCCCGGCAGCGGGTGCTGGCGGCGATGCGGTCTCAGACGCGGTTGCAGGGTCGGTTTCTGGGCGGTCGTCCGCCGTATGGGTATCGGTTGGTTGATGGTGGTCGGCATCCGAATCCGGTGCATGGGCGGTGGGGTCGGCGGGTGCAGGTGTTGGCGCCGGATCCGGTGACGGCACCGTGGGTGCGATGGATGTTCGCCGAACGTGCTCGCGGGCGGACAGTGGCGTCGTTGGCGCGTGAGCTCAACGAGCGTGGTGTGGTGTGCCCGTCGGGTGCCGGTCCCGAGCGGAACGCCCATAGGTTGGGGGAGCGGTGGATCGTGCGGACGGTGGCGATGATTCTGGAGAACCCGCGCTACACCGGTCGGCAGGTGTGGAACCGAAGCAGCACAACCGGCCACGGACGTGGCGGGCGTGTCGGCGGCCGCGGTTCGGGCGCGCTGCGGTGGAACCCGGTCAGCGAGTGGGAGGTGTCCGAGCGAATCGCGCACGAACCACTCGTCGATGACGAGACCTTCGTCGCGGTGCAGGGCCTGCGAGCGGCGAAGCCTGCCAAGGACGGCGAGGTCCGGCATTACCTACTGGCTGGGCTGATCGTATGTGGGTTGTGTGGCCGTCGGATGGACGGGCACTGGGTTCATGGGCGAGCTGGCTATCGATGCCGACATGGCTTCACCAGCGTCAAGCGACGTTGCGATGGCCAGCCGCGGAACCTCTACGTCCGAGAAGACCGCCTGCTTGAGGCGCTGTCACACCTACTCGGGCGGGCCGCGGGACCTGTGGAAGTAGGTGTGGGCGAAGACCTGGTCGATCAAGTCCGGGAGCAACACCTGCAGATTTACTACGACGGCCAGCGTCTTGAAATTCGACCCGCACCACTAACGTTGAAAACTGTGGAAACTGCCCGTCGCCCAGTTCAGCCGACGCTTGCGTTGGACTGGTGTGACGACATGAAAGTCGCTGAAATATGAATTACCCCACGGGATCCTGGTGAATCCCGTGGGGTAAGAGAATGTCCGACATGAACCCCCGCGCGTGGCAAGCGTGCTCCATTCGCGTGTTCATGTGGCTATGGATAGCTCGCCGCCAAATTAGAGGGCCAATTCGAACAATTTGGGTAGATCTTACGGAGGCAGCTGCCCCGTCATCTCGATGAGCTCTTCTATGTTGCGCGCACGAGCGCTTCTCGCAGGGCGATAGAATGTCGACAGGGTAGACGTCGATCGGGTCGAGGTTACGGTGTGCGCGTCCGAATCTCGATGCCAGGTGAGCAGGGGTGCCGGTGTCACCGGGAAGACCTCCGGCCACCGCCGAGGATCCATAAGCTCGGACAGGGCGACTCGCCGAACCGATCCGGGGCTCGTAGCGGATCGGACCCGCTAGTTGTCAGCGAATGACCGCGCTCTCGTGCCGCAACACGAGCAACTCGGCGTCCTTCACTGCTCCGCTGCGCAGCAGCACCGACGGCACGGAAAGCAACCGCCGCGGTCACGTTGTACAGCAGGGACACGATTACCGCGCCATGCTCTCAGGACGGTGGGGGCCCTCGCTCTGGCAGCGATGGCTACTTTCGAGCGGCACAGGATGCCGGGTAACCAGATACTTTCGTTCGATCACCTCCAGCGGCCAGTCCTCCCTTCGCTGGCTGCCGGACGGTTCGGTTCAGCAATGCTAAGAGACCTCCTCTGTTCGTGTTGAGCCATCAAGGCCGGTCGGCGGAGCCATCAGTCAGCTACTCCGCTTGAGCGTGGGGTAGTTGCCTGTGGTGTCGAGCCGCCATCCCTCGGGCCAGTAGCTGGAATCGGCGCCGACTTCCAGGCTTGTTGTTTCGGGATGTTCGATGACGGTCTCGTGGAACTCGACTGATATGGTTCCATCAGGCCACGTGGCGTTGCGGAAGTCCGCGCTGCCTGTGAACACCACACCCTCGAAGCGCACCTTTGCGTTGAAGGTGCAACCCTTGAACGACACGTGCCGGCCGAACCTGGCCGAGCGGTAGAACTCGTCACCATGAAACCAAGCGTCGCCGCTGAAGGTGGAGTCTGATATCCACGCCGAGTTCGCGATCTCTATGCCACGGAAGTTTGTATGGCCACTAAAGTTCGTTCCCTGCATGAACGCTAGCTCGCACCGCATTCCCTTGAACACGGTTTCGCCGGTCAGAGTAGCGCTGTTCACATCAATGGAGAACAGATTGGCGTGGGCAAGCACGAAATCGACGAGGTGTGCTCCGCTCAGATTCAGGCTTATGTCCGGCCAATAGCTGCTCGGCGGGTTTGGCGGTTCGGGACTACTCGCAGACGTGTCGTCGCGGAGATGGTTGGCGAGTATGCGTTGTGCAGCGGTGCGTACCTGCAATTCCTCATGTCGTTGACGCTTGGAGACATCGTCGGGAGCGGCGTGCTCGTCAGGCGGCGCGTACGGCATCCGCAGGTAGGCGCAGATGACTTCGACGACGAGCCGGTTCAACCTGCTCCGCGGAGCCCGCATCAGCAGCGAGTGCGTCGGGGGACTCATACGATCCGGGTGGCCCTTTCTGTCGGTGCCGTCCGGCAGGATGACCCGGTGACGATCAGCGACAAGGACCGCAAGATCCTCTGGGGGCGGTCGGGCAACAGGTGCGCGCTGTGCCGCGACCCGCTCGTCGCCGCCGAAACGCCCGCGGACGGAGCCGCCGTGGTCGGGGATGAGGCCCACATCGCCGCTCGGTCACCGGGAGGGCCCCGCCACGGGCAGTGCCCTCCGGGCCTGGTGGACGACTACAGCAATCTGATCCTGCTGTGCCGGGTGGATCACAAGAGGGTTGATGACCAGCCTGGTCACTTCACGGTCGCTCTGCTGAGGAGGCGCAAGGCCGAGCACGAGGCCTGGGTCGAGCGCTCGCTCGCGGCCCGCCCCACGCTCAGGGGCAAAGATCCGGAGCCGATCTTCGCCGAGGTCCTGGCGGACGGCTTCACGGGCCGAGCGTGGGTGCTGGACGCGATCGACGAGTTCATCGCCACCCACCCCAGCGGCTTCGTCTGGATCGACGCGGAAGCAGGCCTCGGCAAGACGTCCCTGGCGGCGCATCTGGTCCGGGAACGAGGCTGGCTGTCGCACTTCACCCGCTACGCGAGGGGTCGTGAGTCGGCGAGCGCGCTGGGCAACCTCGCTGCGCAGCTGACGTTCCGCTGCCGGCTCCCACCGGTGACGGAGACGGTCACCCCGGAGTCCTTCGAAGCACTGCTCACCGAGGCGGCGAAGACGTCGGCTGAGCCGCTGGTGCTCGTGGTCGACGGACTGGACGAGGCCGACGCCGTGGAGGGCATGCTCCCGTGGGGCCTGCCCCGCGTCCTCCCTCCCGGGGTGTTCGTCGTCGGTACCTGCCGCACGGGTCATCGGCCTGGCCGGGTCGACTCGCCCTCCGCCGTCCTCCCCATCGCCGCCGACGACCCGCGCAACCGGGACGACCTGACCCGCCACCTGAGCCGTGTGGTGCAGGAGAAAGCGCTCGCCGAACGGCTGGCCGCAGCGAACATCGCCGCCGCCGACTTCGTCACGGCCCTGTCCGAACGTTGCGGTGGCGTCTGGGTGTACCTGAGGTACGTCCTAGCCGAGGTGCGGCTGGGTCACCGCCGCGCGGACGACATCGCGAGCCTGCCCGCGAACCTGGGCGCCTACTACGCGGAGCACCTCGAACGCTGGACCGAGCCGGGTGTCCGCACGCTGCTCTCGACCCTGGCGGTCGCGCGCGAGCCGCTCACCGTCAAGGTGGCGGCAGCGCTGTCGGGTGAACCTGAAGGATCGGTGCGCGGCTGGTGCGTCAACACGCTCCGCCCGTTCCTCACCGCGTCGGCCGACACCCCGCGCAGGTTCTCGATCCACCACGCCAGCTTCCGCGAACTGCTCACCGGCGCACCGCCCGCAGGCGCCGACCACCTGGCGGCGTCGTTGGCGGAAACCCTGGCCGAAGAAGCCGTGGCGTGCCACAACCGAATCGCCGACCGCTACCTGACCCTGTTCGCCGACCTGGGGAACGATCTCGCCACAGCACATGTCGACGACGGCTACGCGCTGCGGCACCTGGCCGCTCATCTGGGCAGCGCAGGCCGGCTGGACGACCTCGACGGCCTCCTGCGGATGGAGCACGAGGTCAGCGGCAACCGCGTGGTGAACACATGGCTGACCGCGAAGAACAACGACCCGACCGGCTTCGTCGAGGACCTCCAAGTCCTGCGGGACAACACGCCGGACTTCGCGGTGGAACTCCGCTGCAGGTTGATCGAGTCTGCGGTCGAGATCTCCAGCAGCTCCTACCCGGGAACGCTGCTGGTAGCGCTGCTCAAGTACGGCGTCTGGCCGTTGGAGCGGGTGTTCGCGAACGCGTTGCGCGCACCGCGAACGCTGGGCGAAGTGGCGCACGAACTCCCCGAGGAGTTGCTCCCCCGAGCTCTGGACGCGGTCCTCGCGCTGGACTCCGACTGGCTGGAGGGGGAAGCGATCGAGGCGATGGCTTCGTGCCTGCCGCCGGAACTGCTCGACCGGGCCCTCACGCACACGTGGAAGAAGATGCGCAAGACGGATCACCGGGTGACGGCGGAGCTCGGGCTGTTCCCGCATCTGTCGGCGGCACAACAGGGGAAGGTGCTGCTGCCGCTCTTCGAAGACCTCGAACGCATTTCGCATCTGAGCGGCCACAGGGCTCGCGTGCGGAACCTGGCCGCCTCCTCGCGCGCGATCTGGGTGCCCGTGATCGCGAAGCTGATCTCAGCCTCACCGGAACTGTCGGACTTCGAGCGGTTCGGCCTGCTGGCGCAGCTCCCGGCCCGCTCACCGGCGAAGTACCGGCACGTCGTCGTCGACGCGTTGGCCACGGCGAAATCAAGACTCGAGGGCGTGGAACGACGCTGCGCCGACCTGATCGACTCCGTCACCTACGACGCGGCGACGGCAACGAATCTCCTTGACGACATCGCCGCGCTTCCCGATCACCGCAGCGCCGACTGCCTGGCTGTCCTGGGCGAGCACCTCGAACCAGCCGCGGCCACCCGCGCGCTCGGCCCTGCGATGAGGATGAGCGAGCGCTGGAGCAGGTTGACCGCGGTCGCGGCGCTCGTCGGTCGTGCCGCCCCTGGGGTCAGAGGCGAGGCGATCCTGGCCGCCACGGCGGACTTCCGGCACAACAGCCTGATCAAGGAGGAGCTTCAACAGCTGCTGCGCCACACGCCCCACGAGGCTCTGCTCCAGGTCGTCGACGAGCTCTGCGCGCTCGAATCGAGTTATTTCGAACTGCTGCGGCCTGCTCTGCGCACAGCGCCACCCGAGATCAGGTCCGCCGCACTCGACCGCGTCCTGAACTCGATTCGCGACGCGGACCTCGGCCACGCCGGACGCCTCGCCGACTTCATCGACGTCGTTCTTCCGGAGAACCGCCTCGAGTTCATCAACGAGGTGCTGACCGCGGCGAGGAGCAACCGCTATTCCGCGCGCTCCTTCTCATCGACGTTGGCAGCTCTTCAGCCGACGATCGAAAGCGACCGCACCGACCTCGAGATCGCGGCCGACGTCAGCAGTGCGTTCACGCTCGCCGAAACGGGCAAGCTCGCACCCCTGTTGCGGCTCGCCCCTCACCTGCCCGACCCGGAGCGCGCCTTCGACATCGTCTCGCGAACTTCCAAGCCGTTCGATCGCGGAGTCGCGCTGGCCGTTCTGGGGCGGCACCTCAGTCCCGCGGATCGTGCGGGCCACGTCGCACTGGCTCTGGACGCCGCCAACGCGTGCAAGTCGACCGAACGGCACATCGTCCTGTCGACCCTCGCCGATCAGTTGTCCGCCGACCAGGTCGAGCAGGTGCTGCGCACGAGGTCACAACCCGGCACTCCTGCGGACGTGGCGATGACGCTGATACACCTCGCTGGGCATCCCGCGTTCTCGCTGACCTCGAACGACATCCTGGATACGGTGACCGAGATCGATCAGCAGGACGAAAAAGCGCTCGCCCTGGTCGCGACGGCGGCGCTCCTCACGGGACCGGCGTTCGCACGCGCGATCAAGATCGCACGCTCGTTGCACCACGCGAACCCGCGCGCGTTGGCCCTCCTCCGCCTGGCACACGCGGCGGGCAAGGCGGACCTGGTCGCGGAGGGCCTCCAGGAAGCGGCGAAGATCAACCTCGACGTCTACTACAACCTGGGCAACAACACCCGAGTTCCCACGCTCGAAGGCGGCACCGCCCAGGATTCGGAGCTGTGCGGCATCGCACGACCCTATGCGGCGCGCCCGGTGACCCCGGTCCTCGTAGCTGTCGGCGAGATCGGGACGGCGGAGGCGGACGAGGTACTCGTCGGCCTGCTCAGGAAGCAGACCGATTGGACGCACTCTGCACTCGGGGCGCTCGTGGGCACCGCTTCCTTCCTGCCCCGGATCCTCGGGACGAGCGGGGTCGCCGAGGTGCGACGGGCTCTGCACGACATCCAGCGGTGGTGGCCGTGAAGGATCCACCGAGTGCTACGCGTCCAGCAGGTCCAGGTAGCCGGTGGTCGTGCGCCACAGCGCGTCCGCCGTGCGGGGTGAGCTTGCCGGGGCTCCAGCGGCGGTCGGTGTACTCCTGGTTGGCCCGCTGCAGCGCGTTTAGGCTCACCGCGAGCTCATCGGCGACGCGTTGCTTGAGCTCGTCTGGCGCTGGCGCGGCCTGGCGCACGAGCTCGGCCGTGCCGTCGCCGACGGCCTGTGTGACCAGCTGATATCCGTTGTGGGACACCTGGGACGTGGGGACGGGTCTCGGCATCGGTCTACGAACCGTAGGCGTTCGGTGCGCCTCGCCCGACGGACCGGTAGGGACGGGACAGGATCGGCATGACGCTCGCACTGCCTAGCTCTGGTGACGCCTTCGAGCGATCGAAGCGACGAGGCACTTCCGCCCGTGATCGACCCCAGGCCGCGGCCTGATCGCCACTTGGACGGCTGCGCGCTTCTACTCGGCCTGCTCGAGAACGACGGCGTGCACAGACTACTCGGCCGGAACAAGGTCGACCGTGATCGCGTGGCAGTGTGCGTCAAGTCCGCTTGCCGCTAGCCGCGAGAAACGTAAGTATGAGATGTGTGTGCCTGGCGGCATCAAAGGTTAGGAATCCTCGGCAGCACACCGCGTCCGAGTAGTTCCCTCTCGGCCGCGCGTCGCACAGCCGGATCGGTGTCGCCGGCCAGCCCGTCGAGCCACGAGGTCACATCGCGGTTGCCGGGAAACGCGCCCGAGAGCGCGCGAATGGCGGCGACCCTCACGTCGGGCCTAGGGTCGTTGCTGCCGATCGAGGCCAGATCCGCGCGTTCTTCCGAACGGGTAGCCCATCCAAACGCCCATGACTCGATCGCCTCACTACGTACCATGGGGTCCTGGTCGTGCAGAGCGAGGTCCCGCATCCACGGTAGCGCCCGACCGTCGGCACCGCCCAGCAGCATGACCGCCCATGTCGCGATACTTCGAGGCTCCCAGTCGTCGTCTTCGCTCACCCGTTTCATCAGCCAGTCGATCGTGTTCGGGTTGTCGTCCTGCGTGACGACAACGGTCTTGACCGCTGCCGCGCGGACGGCGGGAACCGGGTGTTTCTCAGCCACGTTGTGGGCCCACCGTGCCACTTCCGCGGTGGCCTTCCAGTCTCTGCTGTTGGCCAGGAGACACGGCGCGGGTCGGGGGCCGCCGGGATGGTTCCCACGTTCACTGCTGATCCGATCGACGGGGCCGGCGCCCAGCTATGCCCCTGCAACATCGCCACGGCTACGCCGCAGGCCTTCACCGTGGCCTCCCTACCGGCGACATCAACCAGTCCGGGAGTTCCCCGCCGACAGCGCGATCGTGCTCACCGTCGTCCGGGTGCGCGTTGCTATCCAGCCCAGATCCGCCAGATTGGAGCTGGTGGCTCTCTTGAGAGTGCGCCTTTCCGTCTCGCTTGCCGGGCCCGCACCATCTGGCAGGAGCCTCTTCCCCCTGCTCTTGGAGGATCCTCGGCTCGCTCTGGAGGCAGGCTCTGCCGCTCTCACTGCTCTCGTCGAAGTGGACGGTGCCGTGGAGGTTCTGGAAGCCGTGGAGACCGTTTTCCCGGAGGACCGCGACTTCAACCTCGACCTGGGCATCGCCGTGGTGTCCGAACGGCTGACCGAACACCGGTTGTCGACGTACTCGGAAGATCCGCTGACCAGGGCTGTGCTGCACGACCGTCTCGCCAGGCGCTACGCCAACGCGGGCATGCACGACGCCGCTGTGGCCACAGCGGAAACCGCCGTGGCCTTCTGGCGCAGGCAGGGTGATGAGGAGGGCCTCGCCGGCTCGCTGACCAACCTGGGACCGTGGCTGGGCGCCGTCGGCCGGTGGGAGGACGGGTTGCCGGTCGTGCGGGAGGCCGTTTCGATGTGGCGCCATCTGAGTGAGGACAGCCCCGGCGAAAACCGCCACGGGCTCGCCGTCGCGCTGGCCAACCTCAGCTCAGCCTTGTGGTTCAGCGGCTCCACCGGCGAAGCGCTGGCCGCGGTCGTCGAAGCGGTGGAGCTGACCCGGCTGCTGGCGGAGGACGAACCGGACGACCACCTGCCAGCCCTCGCGGCCGAACTGCACAACCTCGGCGCCTACCTGGCGGCGCTGGGCCGGTGGAAGGAGGGTGCCGCCGCCGAGGAGGCGGTGGCGATCAGGCGCCGCCTCGCCTTGGCTGATCCGTCGGCGCACCTGCCAGGACTGGCCACGGCCCTGCTGAGCTTCGCCCCCCGCCTCAACGACGTGGGCCGGCAGGAGGAGGCGCTGCGGTTGGCTGAGGAGGGCGCGGACATCTGGCGGCAGCTGGCGAAGGCGAACCCCGAGGCGCACCAGCCCGGCCTAGCCGCCGCCCTGAACAACCTGGGTGCCGTGCTGGCGGCGTCGCACCGGCCGGCGGAAGCGCTGCCCGTCGCGCACGAATCGGTGGCACTCCGCCGGGTGCTGGCCGACCGTGACCCCGCCGTCCACCTCCCCGACCTGGCCAGGTCGCTGACCAACCTGAGTGCCCGCCAATCGGACCTGCGGCGCTGGGAGGAGGCGCTGCCCGCCGCGGAGGAAGCGCTGCAGATCCGGCGGCGGCTCGCGCTCGCGAACCCGACCGTCTACCTTCACGATCTCGCCGTCGCCCTCACGAACCTCGGCCGGGTCCACTGGCAGACCGATCGGCTCGGCGAAGCGATCGAGGAGGCCGAGCAGGCCACCGGCATCTGGCGGCGGCTGACCGAGGAGAATCCCGCCGCGCACCTCGGTGACCTCGCGGCCGGGCTGGCCAACTTGGGAACCTGGGCGGCGGACGCGGGACAACCGGAGAAGGCGGTCGCCGCCCTCACTGAGGCGAAGACGAACTACCAGCGGCTCACCGGTCCGCAAGCCCGTCCGTTCGACCTCGCCCACTGCACGTCCAGGCTCAGCGAGGTGCTGCTGGAACAGCTGCGCTGGGGGGAAGGGGCGGAGGTGACGGCGGAGGCGGTGGCACTGCGCCGCGAGCTCGCCGAGCACGATCCGGCCATCCACCTGCCGTTGCTTGCCGGGTCCCTGGCCAACCTGCGCGGTGTGCTGCGCGAGCTTGATCAGGACGAGCAGGCGCTGGGCGTGGCCCAGGACCTGGTGGCCGTCCTGCGGGAGCTCGGCCACCTGCCCGGCCTCGCCGAAGCCCTCGGTGAGCTGGCGGACCTGCAGCAAGGCCTCGGCCGGACCTCCGAGGCACTCGCGACGGCGGAGATGGCGTCCGAGGTCGGCAGGCTGGTGACGCAGGGCGGTACCGAGCACCTGCCCGAGTTCGCCCACTTCCAAGTCGTCCTCAGCGAAGGCCTCGCGCGGGCAAGCCGGCCAGAGGAAGCTCTGACCCGTGCCAACGTGGCCAGCGGGATCTTGCGGCTGCTGGCCCGCGACGACGACACCCACCTCCCGGCCCTCGCTCAGGCACTCACCTGGCTCGGACATCGCGCGGCCGTGCTCGGACGGCTCGACCTGGCGGTGACGGCGACGGCGGAGGCGGTGGACGTGCGCCAGCGACTGGGTGAGACTGGCGTCGGCCTGGCAGGAGACCTTCTCAACCTCGGCCACGGACTCGCGGTGCTGGGCCGCCACGATGAGGCCGTTCACCCCGCTGAGCGGGCGGTGGCGGCGTGGCGCCGACTTGCGCACGACGATCCCAGGCACCTTCCTGTTCTCGACAGAGCACTCGACATGCTCGCGAGGCTGGTTACCGGCCCTGGGCCGGTAACCGACGCGCAGGAGCCCCCGGTCTGAGACCAGGGGCTCCCACGGGTGGCCCGCCCAGAACTATGAGGCCGACGTCACGCGGTAGACGTCGTAGACATCCTCGACGCTCCGCAGGCCTTTAGCACGTGGCCGAGGTGCTTCGGGTCGCCCATCTCGAACGAGAACCGGCTGGCGGCCAACGCGGTCCGGTGACGTCGACAGGCGGTTCACGCGCTCGTCGCCAGCACCTTCGTCACGTCCGACAGCAGCCGGTGCCCGGTCTAGGGCCTTCACCTGGATCGCTACCCGGAACAAGCTGAAGGCCGACGGGGCCATGTGGCTTGCACGACACGACCTAGCTCGGACAGGAAGTGTGCCCACATAGATTACGACGACACCCAGCGGTACCGGGGTGCGAACCCCTACGCGCGTGTGCGTCGGCACGGTAGCCGCACGATCGCGGCGACGGCGCATTTCGCGACGGAGGTGCTGGACGGCGGGCACATCATCGCCCAGGTGTCACGCCAGATCGACGCGCTCGGGCCGACGCCGTCCACGGCGGACCTGGCGTCGGCTGACCGCACGGGTTTCGTTCCCCCGGCGCAGCCGCCGAGGTCACCTCCCAACGGCTGATTGAGCGGCGGCCGTACATGAGCTCCGGATTCCGGAGTTCCGGAGTCCGGAATCGGTGGCACCGGCGTTGAACTGCGTGAACGCGGTGGCTTGCGGGGCCGTTCCGGAGTTCGGCGAAGCAGGGGTGGATCAGCTCGACGATTTGGGCCACAGCACGACAACCCAGTCGAGGAGCCCCCAAGTGCCGCACAACAACGTACCGTCCGACGGCCGTGAACCGGACGGTCGGCAGCGAATCATCACGAACGGAGACCCGGTCACCGCGCCTTGGTCGAGCGTGGACGTCAAGCGCGTGCTGGTCGAGGCGGGCACCCTCACGGGCCTCAACCGGGCGCTGGACTGCCTGCCCGCGATCGAGGCCGACTACCGGGTGCAGGTCGTGTTCACGGTGCCCGAGACCGGGTACGAGTGGGCGGGCCTGAAGGACCACCTGCGGCAGCTCGGCGTGCTCGTGATGCCATGGCACCAGGCCGTCGAGACCCGCTTCGACCTGGCCCTCTCCGCGGACCGCTGGGGCATCGAGGAGATCAAGGCGCCGCTGGTCCTCATGTCCCACGGCGCGATGAGCATCCGCTCCCGGATCGCGCATGAGAAGGCGAAGCACGACCTCACGCCCGAGAAGCTCATGCGCGGCGACGAGGTGTTGCCGGCCAAGCTGATGCTCGCCACCGACGACGAAGTGCGCACGCTCGCCCGGTCGTGTCCCGAAGCCCTCCCCACGGCAGTGATCGCCGGTGACCCGTGCCTCGACCGGATGGTGGCTGGCGTGCCGTACAGCGACCGGTACCTGGAGGCGCTCGGTGCGGCTCCAGGTCAGCCGATGGTCTTCGCCGTCACGTCCTGGTCGCGGCACTCCTTGTGCGGCAACGATCCTGCGTTCTTCGCGCGTCTCACCTACGAGCTGACCGGCACCGACTACCTGGTGGTGGCGTCGCTGCACCCGTTCTGGTGGGGCGAGTGCGGGAAGCGGCAGATCCTCTCGTGGCTCGGCCCCGCACGGGAACGCGGCCTCGTCGTGCTGCCGCCGGACGAGGGGTGGCGCGCGGCCGCCACCGTTGCCGACGTCGTGATGACCGACCACGGCTCTGCGGGGCAGTACGCGGCGGCACTGGGCGTCCGCACGATGATGAACGTGGGCTCGCTCGTCGACGTGCACCCCGGCACCACCGCGGAGTTGCTGTCGCGCATCGCCCAGCCGTTGCACCTGGACCAGCCGTTGCTACCGCAGGTGGAACGGGCGCTGGCGACGCCGGTTGACCCGCGCCACGTCGAGCTGGCCGCGCGGATCACCGGACGGCCGGGGCAGGCGCTGGCGATCCACCGGCGCGAGTACTACGGCCTGCTGGGCCTGCCCGAGCCGGTGCACGCCGTGCCGGTCTCGCCGGTGCCGTTGCCGAAGCCGTTGTGGTGAGCGGGTTCCGCCGCTCATCCGGCCTGCCGGGACTCGGGTTCGAGCCGCACGCGCAACGCGTCGGCGCGCCGGTCACCGAGCGAGGTGGCGATCAGCAACGCCTCCTGCCGGTGCCGGCGCGCCCCGCCCGCGTCCCCGGACCTGTCCAGCAGATCGGCCAGCTTCTCCAGCACCGGCAGGCGCAGGGAGGCGGCCTCGTCCGCGGGCAGCGCGGCCAGACCGGTCTCCACCTCGGTGATCGCCTCCGTCACCGCACCGGCCGCAGCCAGGCACGTGCCCGCTCCCACGACGGCCTGGGCCCAGCAGTGGTGGTCGCCGATCTCCTCGGCGATCTGGGCAGAGGAACGGAAATGCGTCACGGCCTCGTCGAGCCGGCCGGTGTCGGCGAAGGCGTGGCCCAGGTAGCAGAGCAGCAACGCGACACCGCGCTGTCGCCCATGGTCCCTGTTGAGCGTGAGCGACTGTCCATAATGGTCGATCGCGACCGTCAGGTCGCCACGAGCGTGCGCCGCCGCGCCGAGTCCTTCTCGCGCAGTGGCTTCGCCCGCCCAGTCGCCCACCTCCCGCGCTCGAAGGAGGGCACGTTCGAACAGGGCGGTCGCGGCGGCCGGTTCGCGGAGTCTGCTGTGGACGGCGGCGTGCTGCAGCGCCATCCGCACCTCCGCGACGCCGTCACCACAGCGAACGGCGGCGTCGACGGCGATCGGCCCCAGGGCCCGCCACTCGTCGGTGTGGCTCCGGTACAGGAACACACCCCGCATGGTCTCGTAGAGCTGCCAGACCAGTTCGTACCAGCCCTGGTCAAACGCGGCCCTGGCGCAGGCCGCGAGGGTCGGCAGCTCGTCCTCCAGCCAGTCCAGCGCCTGACCGCGGTCGGTGAACGGCGGCTGACCTGGCGTCCGATACCTCTCGCCGAGGTGCGGCCGCAACGGCGTGACGAGCCAGTCCGCCGCCACCGCACGGTCTAGCAACGACTCCACCAGCGCCCGCAACGCAGCCCGGCGCTCGTCCTCGTCGTCGTCGCGCTCCGCCTGCCGGCGAGCGTGCAGCCGAAGCAGGTCGTGGAACCGGAAGCGCTCGGGGCCGGAGTCCATCACCAGATTGGCTCCCAGCAACGTGTCCAGCAAATCGTCCACATCGGACTCGCTCGCACCGAGCAGCGCGCAGGCGCTGCCGGGGTCAAACTCGGTGCCGGGGAACAGCCCCAGCCTCCGGTACAGCCGCGCGGCGTCGGCGGGCAGCCCGCGGTAGGACAGGTCGAACGTCGCGGCGACGGAAAGCTCGCCGTCCTCGGCCACGAGCGCCCGCAGGCGTCGCCGTTCGTCGGTGAGCTGGGTCGCGATCGTGGCGAGCTGCCAGCGAGGCCGTGCCGCCAGCCTGGCTGCGACCACGTGCACCGCTATCGGCATCCCCCCGCAGAGCATGGCCACGTCGTGCGCCGAGCGGGGTTCCTCGCTGACCCGGTGCTCGCCGACCGCGCGGCCGAGCAACTCCACGGTGGCCTCCGGCGGTAGCGGCCCCAGCGGCACCAGCCGTCCACCGTCGGCGAGCAACCCGGAAAGCCTCTTGCGGCTGGTCACGATGACGGCGCTGTGCCGCGAGGCCGGCAGCAGTGTCCGCACCTGCGTGCTCGTCGCGGCGTCATCGAGGAGGAGGGCGATCTCCCGGTCGGCCGTAAGCGACCGGTAGAGCGAAGCGCGGCTTGTATGGTCGGCCGGCACCTCCGCTGACGGGACGCCGAGCCCCAGCAGGAGTCCGCTCAGCAATTCTCCAGGAGCAGCCGGTCCGTTCGGTCCGTGCGCGGCGAGGTCCACGTACAGCTGGCCATCGGGGAAACGCTCGCTCACGGCGTGCAGGACGTGCAACGCCAGCGCGGTCTTGCCGATGCCGCCCGGTCCGGTGAGCACGGCCAGCCCAGGTCCGTCCCGTTCGGGATCGTCCGCCAGCACCGCAGTGATCGTCGCGGATTCCGGCCACCTGCCCGTGAAGTGCGCGGGAGGGGGAGGCAGCTGGCGGGGCGTTCCTGCTTGCCAGCGGGGGTGGACGTGGACACCACCGTGCACGGTGCCCGCCTGGACCACGGTGCCGCCGACGTTGCGCGCGACCTCGTTGACCACGGCCGGCCGTGCAGGTTCCACGGCGCACCTCCCGTCCCCGCCTCTGAGGTTAACGCCTGTTCGCGGCACGTCCAGGGTGCGCGCGATCACCCGGTCAGCCTGGCGAGCACTTCATCGGCGAGCAGGAGGTGCGGCGTTACCGACCCCGGTGACTTCTGCTCGATCGCACGCACGATGGCCACGGCCTCCCGCACGGCGGTCAAAGCCGCGTCCCGCCGTCCCGACGCGTCCAGCGCGATCGCCCACGTCGTGAGCGCACCGGAGAGGAACGGCGTCCACATGTCGTCGCGCTCCGATTCCAGCCGTAGCGCCTCCACCGCCGCCTCCGCGCACCGGACCGCCTCACCTGCGCGGCCGCGTTCCGCCAGCTCCCTGCCCAGGGTGCTGCGTGCCACCGCCAGGAACGGCACGCGATCCTCGTCCTCGGCGGCGAGCACCACGTTCCTCTCCACGGCCTCCTCGGCGAGCGGCAACGCCTCGTCGTGCCGGCCGGCCTCGCCGAGGATGAACGCCAGGTTGTGCACCGCGTCGGCGAGGTCCGCGGTGTAAAGGCCCTCGTCGTCCACCAGCCGCCGGTAGGACGCGACAGCCTCCTCATCTGCCTTGATCGCCTCGTCGGTCCTGCCCAGTTCGGAGAGGTACGAGGCCTGGTTGTAGAACACCATGGCCAGGTCACCGGTGAATCGGCGCGGGTCGACGGAGGCGAGTTGACCGAACAGCGTCACCGCCTCGGTCCCTGCCTCCAGCGCCTCCTCCCGGCGCCCGGCCGCAGACAGCGACGTCGCCTGGCTGCGCAACGACAGCGCCAGGTCGGGCTGGTGGGCGTCGGGGTCGGCCTCCGCGAGCTCGCGGTAGATCGTCACGGATTCCTGCAGTTCGCGCAGCGCCCGTTCGACGTTCCCTGCCTGCGAGCACGACACCCCGAGGTTGTGCAGCCCACCCGCGAGCTCGGGCAGGAACGCTGCCGGGTTGATCGCGACGAGCCGCCGGTAGAGGGCGACCGACTCCTCCGCCACGGTCACCGCGTCGCCTTCCCGGTTCGGGTCCGCGTGCAGGTAGGCGGGCAGGTTCTGCAGGGCGTCCGCGAGGTCCGGCCCGTACGCGGCGAAGTCCTCCTCGGCCAGCGCGCGGTACAGCGCGACGGACTCGTCGGCCGCCTCCAGCGCCGGGCCGTCAAGCTCCAGGTCCGATCGGGAGGCGGCGATGTTGTGCAGGACCATGGCGAGGTCGGGCACGAACTCGGCGCGTTCCTGTGCGACGAGTTGCCGGTACAGCCTGGCCGCCTCTTCGTCGTGCACCAGGGCTTCCTTGTGGTCGCCCGTCGCGGCGAGTGACGTGCCGAGGGTGTTGAGCGCGTTGGCGAGCCCCGGAACGTCCTGCGGCCGTTGCCGGCGGATGTTCGCCGCCTCCTTGGCGCCGGCCAGCGCTTCCTTGCGCCTTCCGGCGCGGGCCAGCAGCAGGGACTGGCTGTTCAACCACAGCGCCAGCGTCTCGTCGGTGCCCTGGCGGGCCTCCGTGACCGCGAGATCGGCGTGGGCCAGCCCTTCCGCGTACTGGCCTGCTTTGTTCAGCCGCACCGCCAGGTTCCCGTGCAGGTCGGCGCGTCGCGCCGGGTCGGTCTCGGTGGCGAGCCGGTGCTCGGTCAGCTTCCGCGCCACCGCGGCGGCTGCCACGTCGAGGTGCACGTCCCGGGCCTGCGGCAGCAGCACCTCGGCCGCCTCCAGCACGGCGATGTCGAGGCCGGGCAGTTCGGTCAGCCGGGTCGCGGCGGCGGGACCCGCCACGAGCAGGAGCCCGGGATCCGTCGTGAGCAGCGGGTTGATCACCTCGGTCGACAGGTGCGGATAGCGGTGGGCGCTCTCCGCGAGCACCGCCAGCACACCGGGAGCCCAGGTGGGTGCCTCGGCGGGTGGATCGGCGGTAGTGAGTGCGGCGGCCGCGGACAGGACGGTCTCGTGGCCGGTCGCCGCGGTGGTCCAGTCGTCCGGCTGCCAGTTCAGGTGGACGTGCTCGTGGCCCGGCGTGGTCAGCGCGACGAGGTCCTCGCCGAGCCGGTCGGGGTGCACCGGTTCGAACACCGCCCGCGGATCGCTCGCCGGGTAGCACGCGAGGTGGTCGTCGATGAGGCGGTCCGCGCCGTCCGCCGAGTCGGCCAGTTCGGTGCGGCGCAACGCCGCGCGGGCGTGCGGCCTCGGCAAGGAGCCCACGAGCGTCGCGGTGTAGGCGATTCTGCTCATGACCGGCGCTCGGGTGAACCCGGCGCGCGTGCCGTGCAGCTCGTCCCATCCGGCGTACTCGCGGCAGAGCAGGTAGTCCGCCACTGCGAGCACGTCGGTCGGGGCCGTCTTGCCGCGCAGGTGCGCGTCGACCGCCGCCAGCGCCGCCATCTGCACGGCGAGGACCTGGCCGTACTCGGCGCGGTCTAGGTCGACGGGTTCGGTCAGCGTGGACAGCCCACCCGGCACGTCGAGGCGCTCGGCGAACTTCGCGGCCGCGGTGCGGAACATCGACCTCCGCGCGTCCGTCGAGCTCACGAGCGGGGACAGCGGCCACTGCCCGGTGGCGTCGAGGTGGTGGTCGGCGTCGAGCCGCCCGACCACGGCAGGCCACCAGTGCCTGGCCGTGCGCCCCAGTACCAGCACCCGCACATGAGTCTCCCGCCGTCGCGCGAGCTGTTGCATGGTCCGGATGAACGTCATCAGGTCGTCGGTCGGCCACCGGTCGCCGTAGTCGACCAGCACGAGCAGGTCCGTTCCGCTGCCGAGCACCACGTGGTTCGGCGCGGGCTCCGGCTGCGTCGCCGCGGCGGGGTCGTGCCGGACCTGCCACACCTGCCAGCCCAGCGCCAGCGAGTCGGCGGCGATCCGGTCGGCCAGTCGAGTCTTGCCCTGACCTCCCGCCGCGTGCAGCAGCTGGACAGCGACCGGCTCGGTACCGCCGCGCCATGTGGCGGCCTCGCCCAGTTCGTCGTCACGCCCGGTGAACGGCACCACGGCGAACCTCGGCTGCAGCAGCCTCGACGGGTGCGCACGGGCCTGGTCCACCGGCAGTTCGGGCATGGCGCCCGACACGGGGGAGACCTCGAACCTCCTGCCGCCGAAGTCGACCACCGCGTCCTCGCCGGGCCACTCGAACAGCACAGCGCCCTGCAACACCACCCGTTCGGCCGTGGCCCGGCGCCTGGCCGACGGCCCCCGGAACTGACGGCGGTCCATCAGTTCTTCGCGTTCCTTCAGGACGTCGGCGAAGGTGGCTTCTCTCAGCGCCGCTCCGAGTTCCGCAACGCACTCCTCGACGTACCGTCCGACCAGCTTCTCGTCCGGTCCCCGTTCGCCTTCACCGCGTTCGAGCTGCGACAACGTGCTGGTGTTGCTGGGGATCCGGTCCGCCAGGTCCTGCAGCCTGAGCCCGTTCGCCTTGCGCAGCTTCCTGAGTCTGCCGCCGAACGCGACGAGTTCGGCCTTCCACGGGTCCGTCACGCCAGTTCCTCAGCCAGTTCCGCCGCTTCTCCTGCGCCGATCCGCTGGTAGATGGCCAACGCCTTCCTCAGTTGCCGGTCGGCGTCCTCGTGGTCGCCCTGCGCCTTGGCGGCCCGGCCGAGGCCGGCGAGCGCGTCCGCCTCCGCCAGCGGGCCGCCGATCTCGATCGCGAGCAGCAACGCCTGTTCGTAGTGTTGTTGTGCCTTCCGCGCATCACCCGACTTCAGGTACCAGGTGCCGTACGTCGTGGACGTCAACGTCTTGCCGTACCTGTCGTCGAGCTTGCCGTAGATGACGTCGGACTCGTCCAGCGGCACGCGCGCCTCGGCAAGCCTGCCCGCCCGGATCAGCAACTCGGCGAGTTCGCGGCGCGACGCGGCCCGTCCGTGCTCCTCACCGAACGTCTCGTACAGATCGAGCGCCTCCTGCAACACCTGCTCGGCCTCGGTGAAGCGGCCGAGCCTGCCCAGCACGATGCCCTGCTCCACGAGCGCCTGCGCCTTGCCTCCGCGATCACCCAGCTCCTCGAAGCCCTCGACCGCGGTGGCGAAGTGCTCATAGGCCTCGGCGTACCGGCCACGGCTCCGTTCGACGCTGCCGAGCCGAGACTGCAGCTGCGTAGCGCCGTGAGCCTCGTGTTGCCGCTTGTACAGTTCCAGCCCCTCCAACGCGGTCCGGTAGGCGTCGTCGTACCTGTCCATGAACAACCACGAGTTGCTCAGCCCTTTGAGGGCCATGGCCTGTCCGTACTCGTCGCCGAGCTCGCGGAACATCGTCAACGCGCGCTCACCGATGTCCACCGCCTGCTCGTACTCGTCCCCGTAGTAACTCAGCAGTGCCAGTTCGGTCAGCACGTTGGCAATATCAGCCTGGTCGCCGTCCTGTTCGTACAGGCCTAGTGCCTGTGTCAGCGCCTCATGGGCGTCGGAGTGGTATCCGGTCTGGATCCACAGCTGTCCCAGCGCCATCAGGGCGTGGGCGCAGAACGTTCGGCGGCCGGCCTCCTCGAACACGTCGAGCGCCTTTTGCAGCGCGGTCTCGGCCTCCGGGTAGTTGTCGGCCGTGAACTCGGCCTTCCCGAGCTCCAACTGCACGTCGCCGTTGTCGCCCTCCACGTCGAACTCGGCCGCGCGGCGCATGATCCGCGTCGACAGGTCCCACGGTCCGGTCCGTCGGAGATACGGGGCGAGCGAGAGTGCGAGCCGGATGACCGTCTCCGCGTCGTCGGCGGAGTCGAAGGACGCCAGCAGGTTGACGCGTTCGTCGTCGAACCACGCTCTCGCGTCCTCCGGGCCTTCGATCGGCGGCAGAGTGCCGCCTTCGACCTCGTGGCGTTGCATCGCGTTGCAAGCGTTGGTGGCGGCGTCCGCGTAGAAGTCCAGCAACGACCGACGAGCCTTGTTGGGGTCGTCGCTGTCGTCCACCAGACCGGCCGCGTACTCGGCGATCAGGTCGTGCATCCGGAACCGTCCGAACGCGATCTCGTCCACCAGGTGCTCGTGGTAGAGCCCGTCCAGGTGGCTGGCCGCCTCGTCGAGCTCGACGTCGCAGAGCGCGGCGGCCGCGTACTGCTCGACCCCGCCGCCGGGGTGCAAGCCGAGCAGCCGGAAGAAGTGCTGCCGTTGCGGTGAAAGGTCCCGGTAGGACAGGTCGAAGGCGGCGGCCACCGCGCGTTCGCCTACCTGAAGCCCGCTCAACCGGCCGTGCGCCGCACGCAGTTCGGTGAGGAGGACGGCGACGGTGAGCGCCGCGCGGTTCCGGAACCGCGCGGCGAGGATGGCGAGTGCCAGGGGCAGGCGGCCGGCCAGTTCGACGAGGTCTGCGAGGGGCTCGGTCACCTCGCGCCCGGCCAGCCGCTGGAACATCCGTTCCGCCTCGGCGGCGGCCAGCGGTGCGAGGTCGATGGTGACCGCGTCCAGCTCCACCAGCCTGCGCCTGCTCGTCACCAGGACGAGACAGCCTCCTCCGCCGGGCAGCAGCCGGGCCACCTGCGCGTGGTCAGTCGCGTTGTCGAGGATGACGACCATCCGTTTGTGCCCGAGCTTTCGCCGCCACAGCGCCTCACGTTTGGCGGTGTCGGCGGGCAGGCGCTGTGACTCGACGCCCACTGCCATGAGGAGTGAGGCGAGTGCGTCGTGCGGCTCCAACGGTGCCTGCCCCGCCGTGTGTCCGTACAGGTCGAGGAAGATCTGGCCGTCCGGGAACCGGTCCGCGAGCATGTGAGCGGCCCGCACCGCGAACGCCGTCTTGCCGACGCCGGGCATGCCGTCCACCGCGTGCACGGCGACCACGCCACCGTTCTTCACCGCGTCGACCAGCTTGGTCAACTCGTCCTCGCGACCGGTGAACGCATGCGCGTCGCGTGGCAGGTCGTTGGGCTGTGCCGCCGACTCGTGCAGCTTCACGCCCGACGCCTTGAGGGTCTCGTGCAACGCTTCGAGCGCTTCGAGCTTCCGCAGGATGTCGGCCCGGCGTTCCTCCTTCGGCGCTGCGTCCGCTCGCCACCGCGGCAGGCAGTGCTTCAGGTAGAACAGCACCACGTCCCTGCGGGGAGGCTTGGCGCCGATCCCGCGCTCCAGGTCGGAGAACGTGCCGTTGGAGATCCGCTCCTTGGTCTCGCTGGTCATCGCGGACGCCAGCTCGCCCTGGGAGAGGTCTGCGTCGAGCCGCAGCTCCGCGAGCGCCTCTCCGAATCTCTGCCGGGTCAGGCGCCACGCGTTCCGGTTGTCCACCACCCTCGGATCTTCGTCGCTCCCGACGTGGAATTCACTGCCAATAACGTGTCATTTCGTGGGTCAGACGATTGGACCTTGCGCAGTTGCTCGCGTTTCTGCCGTGGGTGACCATTGCCATGCGACTGCTCGGCGAGTCTGCTGCGAGCACGCCGCCAGCTCCAATCGCTGGCGAGCCCCAGGTCTTCCGGGACCATCTTCGGCCTAACGGGCCTCCGTGACCGCGAGATCGGCGTGCACCGGTGCCTCCGTGTACTGGCCTGCCTAGTCCAGTCACAGCAACAGGTTTCCGTGCAGGTCGGCGCGCCGCGCCGTGTCGGTCTCGGTGCCGAGCCGGTGTTCTGCCAGCCTTTGCGCCACGGCGGTGGCGGCGACGTCGAGGTGGCACGTCCCGCGGTTCGCGTGAGCGGGACCTCCGCCGTCTCGGCAAGGCGGTGTCGAGGCTGGGCCAGTTCGGTCAGCCGGGTGGCTGCCACGGGGCCAGCCACGAGCAGGAGCCCGGGGTCTGTCGTCAGCAGCGGGTTGATCACCTCGGTCGACAGGTGCGGGTAGCGGTGGGCGCTCTCCGCGAGTACCGCCAGCACACCTGGTGCCCGCCCACGCGCCCCCGCGTGGGAGGGACCGGTCGTGGTGAGCGCGGTGGCGGACAGGACGGTCTCGTGCACGCTCGCCGCCGCGGTCTAGCTGGACAGCGACCGCTTTGGTGCTGCCGCGCCACGTGTCCGCCTCGCCCAGCGCGTCGTCGCGCCCGGTGAACGGCACCACGGTGAGCCGCGGCTGGAGCAGCCGGGACGGGTGCGCACGAGCCTGCTCCACCGGCAGTTCTGTGCTGGTGTTGCTGGGGATCCTGTTTGCCAGGCCCTGTTGCGTGAGCCCGCTCGCCTTGCGGAGGCTCTGGAGCCTGCGGCCGAACGCGACGAGCTCGTTCTTCCACGCGTCCGTCACTCCGCCAGCCCCTCAGCCATCTGACGGGACGTCATCTTCCCTTTCCGTCGTTGTGGAAGGTTACGCCGCCGTTGATGTCGCGCGCTTGTACTACTCGGCCGCTGACATTGCCGGTTATCTGGTTGGTGACATTTCCGTGGCTCTCCTTCTTGAGGAGGCCTGACTTGCGGAGTTCGGAAAGTGCGCTTTCCAATTCTTTCCCGAAGTGGTGATCGTCCTCGGTGGCGTCCTCGAGAGCCATTGCCAGCCGGGTCCGTGTGCGAGGGCGAACCTCGCCGGATCCAGTCGCTTCGAGCTCGAGTCGCTCGAGCGCCGGATCCCCGTGCATTTTGGCCGCGACGAGATCATGCAACGCGCGGAGAGCAAGGTCGGACGTCGCGTTCTGGTTCGCGACTGCGTGGTCACGCCCAAGGCGCGTTGGATGGGTCATCCATACGACCAGCAACTCAACTGCGATCTCGACGTCCGCCACGTTGCCACCATTTCACTAATGATGAAACCGATCTCCTACTTGTCACTGTCGTTGGCATCGTATGGGTCGTTACCTGGCTGTTGCGACCGCTCGTGGCGGCTAAAAATGCCACGGGACGTGGAAACAAGCACCTGTGTGGCGGCGGAGAACTAACTGATGAAAGTGCACGTCGAACCGTTCGGCCGAGCGGCTATCCTCCGAACTTCACTCACCGGCAGGGGGTCAGCGAGGTGGCACTGCCAAAGCCTCCGGACGAGCGGGATCTCCAGGTGATCAACACCGTTGAAAACGCCGAGATGGTGGTGCAGACGGGCGTGATTCACGGTGACGTGAACGTGCATACTGACGCAGCGGTGCAGGTGGTGCAGTTCCCGTACCGGGCGGGCCGGGTGCCGGAGAGGGCTGACCGGTTCCAGCGTCGCGAAATCTCGTCCAAGCTCGCCGAGACGCTCGCCGACGGTCAGGTCGCCGTGCTGACTTCTGACCATCATGTCTATACCAGCGTGCTCTCCGGGTTGGGTGGGGTGGGGAAGACGCAGCTCGCCGCCGACTACGCGCAGACCTTGTGGGACGACGGCGCGCTGGACCTGCTCGTGTGGATCACCGCTTCGAGCAGGGACGAGATCATCGCGATGTATGCCCGGCTCGCCGCTGACCTGCTCACTCTGCGTGAACCGGATCCTACCGTCGCCGCGGGCCGGTTCCTGTCCTCGCTCACCGTGGGATCGTCGCGTTGACTGATCGTTCTCGACGACCTGCGCAAGCCCGACGACCTGCGCGATCTGTGGCCACCGGCGCACCCGACGGGCTCTGTGATCGTCACGACGCGGCGCAGGGACGCCTCCTTACGAGGTCACGCCCGCCGGATGGTCGAGGTCGGGCTCTTCACCCCGCTCGAGTCGTCGGCCTACCTCAAAGCAAAGCTTCAAGACCGGCCACTGCTCGCTGACGCGGTGCCTGAATTGGCGACGGCGCTCGGCCACCTCCCCCTCGCGCTGTCACAGGCCGTGGCGTACATGCTCGACCGGCAGCTGTCCTGCAGCGGGTACAGAGCGCGGTTCGAGGACCGCAGGAAGAGGCTCTCGGAGCTGGTGCCCTCCGAGGAGGACCTGCCAGACGAGCACAAGGCGACGCTCGCGACGACCTGGTCCCTGTCGGTCGAGCTCGCGGACCGGCTGAAGCCGGTCGGCCTCTCCAGACCCGTGCTGAACCTGATGGCGCTCCTGGATCCGAACGGCATCCTCGTGGAAGCGTTCGCCAGAGCGCTGACGCACCTCTCCGCGGTCACCGGAACCCGCGTGACAGCGGATCTGGCGAAGGAGGCGATGACTTGTCTGCACCGGCTCAACCTCGTGACCGTCGATCTGCAGTCCGAGCCCGCTATGGCCCGCGTGCACGCGTTGGTACAACGGGCGACGCGCGACGACTTCAGCGACGACGAACGTGCTCGACTTCCGGGCGTCGTGGCCGCCTCGCTGTGCGAGATGTGGGCGCGGGCCGCGTATGATCCAGCGCTCGGCCAGGCGTTGCGCGCGAACTGCGCAGTCCTGCACGCCGAGGCGGGCTTGGGGCTCTGGGCGTCCGGCGACCACGAGGTGCTGTTCCTCGCTGGTACCAGCCTCGGCGAGGCCGGCCATGTGTCCGGAGCGCTGCGGTACTTCGAGCAGCTCGGCGAGGAGGCGATGCAGCACCTGGGCGACGACCACGTTGCGGTGTATGTCGCACGAGTGGAGGCAGCCTGCTGGCGTGAGGCGGACGGGGATCCAGGAGGTGCCACTTTCGAGCTCAGGCGGCTGCTGCCTCGACTGGCCGCCTTGGTGGGCGCGAACCACCAGGCGGTGTTTGCGACGCGGTGCTTCGCAGCCGAGTTCTCTGGTGGGTATGACGGCAGCACGATGGATCCAGACGAGCTCCACGATCTCGCCGTGGAGTCGTTCACCGCGCTCGGCCACGACCATCCCGTGGTGCTGAGGGTTCTGAGTGACCTCGTGCGCAGCCAAGATGGAGCGGACGGTTCGGTGCGCACGCTGCGGCTGTACGAGAAGGTGATCGCGGACCAGCTCCGCCTGTTCGGACCCGGCCACCGCGACACGTTCCGCACCCGCCGCTACCTCGCGTCCTGGCGCCTGGAAGCGCACGACCTGCTCGGGGCGCTGGTCGAAGTCGAGACATTGGTCAAGGACCAGATCGCCGCACTCGGCACAGACCACCCCGACGTCCTGTTCACGCGAGGCATGCTCGCGCGCCTGCGCAGCCAAGCCGCCGAGCGGGAACTGGTGCGGTGGCGCGGTGTCAGCGATGCCGGCGCGCAGGTCAAGACCTCGGTGCGGCAGGAGTGGTGGCGGGCCTGGCGCGGGGTGGAGACGTCCCTGCGGCAGCTCTACGACGACCGCGCGCGTCTGCTCGGAGCCGGCCACCCCGACACCAAACAAGCTCGCTCGGCCATGGTGAGCTGGAAGGCCGAACGCAACCGGACTGACGTGGAACTCGTCCGCCGGGAGATCGCCTCGCTGCGGCGCAAGCTCATCGAGATCCGCGAATACTACGGTCCTGGCACTCCCGGCGCCTTCGACAACCGCCTGCACCTCGCCCGCCTCTACACCGAAATCGGTGAGGTCTCCACCGCGGCGGCGTTGCTGGAAGAACTCTACGTCGACCAGATCGCCGTGTACGGGCGCAATCCGCAGGCACTGGAATCCGTTCAGCGCGAACTGGTGTGGCACCGGACCGAGTGCGGTGACCGGGCGGGCGCCGTGCGCATGCTCGAGGAGATTGCCGATGGAAACTCCGACTGGAGCACGGCGGCGCGTGCCGATCTCGACTATTGGCGTGGACAGGCACACAAGAGGGTGCAGAAGGACATCGAGGAGCTGACCAGGATGCTGGGTGAAGACGTGGCCGAGTTCGGCGCAGGGCACAGATACACGTTGACGACCAGGTATTTGCTCGCGTCCCGGCTGGGAGCAGCCGGACGGGTTCAGGACGCGGTCAGCATGCTGGTGGAGATTCATCAGACCTGCGTGCGGACGATGGGGCAAGATCACCCGGATGCGGTCAGGGCTGAGGATGAGCTCGAGTGATGGCAGAAGGATGGGACGACGTCAGACGTACGTGCCTGAGACAGGGGCGCGAAGTTCGTCGTGGAGATTGTCACTCGAGCCAGGGCGGCAAGTCTGCCACTGCGAGCGCGTTCAGCCTGAGCGCTCCGCTGTCGTCGTAGGTCAAGGCGTAGGCCGCCTCATACCCGGCGCTGACCTGGGAGCGCGCTGTCGGCGAGATGCGGAAAGGCTGGCCGTGGTAGTCCACGACGGTGCTGACTTGCTGGCCGCGGACTTGGTACAGGACAGTGAGCTTGAAGGTGTGCGACGACTTTTCTGCGTCGAACTTCAGCGGCAGCATCACGTGCTCGCCGGGTGCCACCCGGATGTGCCGTGAGACGAAGTAACGACCTTTGTCGATACCGTTCTCGATCAGCCTGGCGACGGGGAAGTAGGAGTCGAGATGGAACGTGATCGGGTCGTCGTTCATCCCGCCGGCTTCGATCAGGTATGCGATTCCGTCGACTATCGGCCCGTCGGTCTTATCTGTCACCAGCACGTCTCGCACAACCACCTCATGCATGCTGCCAGGGTTGAACAGGCTGAGCACCGCGCACGCCGGAAGTCCTGGGTGTGACAGCACGAAGGCGCCGGCCCGGAGCCTGCGGTCGAAGAGAGCGTCCATGCTGGCCTGGCCGCCAGGCAGTTCGAGTTCCTCAGCGAATGATTCGGCCACTTGGGTGTTCTCTCGACCGAATGCATGGAGCCAGCCGCCTGACATCGAGTGCAGTGAATTAATGGCCACCGTAAGGTCGGATGGTTCCTCTACCTGCCGCTGAGGTGTCCCGGACAGGTGTACGTCCCCATGGATGTCTCTGGCCTGGACCACGGGTCCCGTAACGGTCCCCGACACCGAGTTCGAAATGTAGTGAGCGGGATCCTGGTTCGTCGCCGGTGCGTGCAGCTTCACGTCCAGCTCTTTGAGGCGCTCGTGCATCGCGACGAGCGTGGAGAACTCCCGCAGGACGCCAGCCCGGCGCTCTTCCCGCAGCGCGGCGCTCGCCCGCCACCGTGGCAGGCAGTGGCCCAAGTAGAACAGCACCACGTCCTCCCTGGGAGGCCTGGCACCGATCCCGCGCTCCAGGTCGGAGAACGCCTGGTTGGAAAGTCGCAGTCCAGTCTTGCTCATCGCTGCAAGCTCGTCTTGGGTGACGTCGGCGTCGCGCCGCAGCCCAGACAGCATCTCTCCGAACTTCGCCCGTGCCAGGCGCCACACGTCCCGGTTGTCCACCACGCCTGGATCTTCGTCGCGCCTGTCCCGGAATTCATTGCCAAAAAGGTGTCAACTTGCGGGCATCCGTCGGTACTACGATTCGTCGCCGAGAGGCGAGGAAGGACACGTGCTCGGCCGGACCACGGCTAGCCGGACCGGCGACATTTCTGGTTAGCCCTAGCTGCGCGAACAGTACGTGCGCCGCCACCGCGGTTCCGAGGAACTTGCCGCCGAGTTCGGCCTGCGCGGCGCGCTCTCGAGCGCGAGGCGAGCGCCGGACTCCTTACTACTTCGGCCCACTTCTCTACGAGGACGAAAGCTCCTACCCCGCGTCGATCGAGACGAGTCTGCTCTGCGGCGCAACCCTTTCCACGGGGCGCCCGACATGGTGGGTGGTTGTGCCGCAGGCCGTCGGTGCCGCGTCGCTACACGCTCATCCGGCCGGTCCGCCGAAGAACGAACGCGATCATCGAGGCGAGGCGGACAAACAGGTAGTCGACGGCATCGCTGTTGGGCAACTCCTCCACGTGGTGCTCGGCCAGAACACACAACCTAGGTGGCGCGGATCTCACCAACGCGCATTTGGGGAGTACAAGACTGCCCAACGTAATACTTACCCGCGCCCGTCTGAGCAACGCCAGGCTCATCAGCGGCGATTTCAGTGAGGCCGACCTCGCCCAAGCCGATCTTCGGGGCGCGGACCTGCTGGCTGCAAAGTTGCAGGGCGCGGACTTGGCCAGCGCGGATCTCCGAGGTGCACATCTCCAGGCAGCTGACCTTCGTGGCGCCTACCTCGTGGATGCGTTGCATGACAACGCCACCGTGGTCAGGATCGCCTCTACGGACGGCGAAACGCGAGGCAAGTGGTGGTGACCATGCGCCCGGCGAGTAGTGGTCACGCGGGACGGGCCTCGTGCCGGCCGTGAGAACATACAGGCCCCAGGCGGCCATAGGAGGCTGGGTGAAAGACGACGACCGATCGGCGACGTCGAATCATATCGGGAAAGATTCCGGCGACGCCGTCGGGGAGGAGGCGATCTCAGTGCCGCGCACCTTGAAGTGGCTCATTGCCATCGCCTCAGGCACCGCGATATTCGTCTGCACATGGTGGCTCTGTGCAAGGCTGGGGCGCTCCACCGGCGACGCGATCGGCATTGCGGCTATCCCCAGCGCCATGCTGACGCTGCCGCTCGCCTGGTGGGCTGGTCGGGACGAGAAGTCCGCCGAGCCAGCACCTCAAAACTCAGTAACCGGCGCGGTGTCGGGCATCTTGCTGCAGGCGCGCGACATCGACGAAGTGCACATCCATCCTCAGCTAACACCGCCTGCCGATGAACAGGTGGTAGTTGGCTTGATCCCGCACGAACCGCCAAATTTCCAGCTTCCCGACCAGGTCGCACAGTTGGCAGTGATGGGGGGCTCGATCTGCGTAGTGTGCGCGGTCACCGGCCAGCGCGGTGTTGGTAAGACACAGGTGGCGGCTGCCTACGCACGTCAGCGCGTCCGGGACGGCTGGCTCGTCGCGTGGACCGGCGCAGAATCCACCGACCTGGTCCAGGCAGGAATGGTCAACCTGGCCGAGCGGCTGAAGTTGTATAGGCCCGATGATGACGCGGAAACCACGGCGGCTCGAGTCCGCGACCACCTACAGACCATCAACAAGCCGGCGCTGCTCGTGTTCGACAACGTTGAGAAGATGGACGCGATCAGGCCCTACCTGCCTGCGGCCGGAACCATCCAGGTCGTGCTCACCAGCACGATTCGTGGTGCCGACAGGTTGGGCCTGCCGGTGCCAGTCGATGTGTTTGACATGGAGACCTCGCTGCGGTTCCTCCGCGAGGCGACTGGCCTGAACGACCTCAGCGGCGCCCGGGAACTCGCCGTTGAGGTCGGCTGTTTGCCGCTTGCGCTGGCCCAGGCCGCTGCACGCATCCGCGCAGCAGGCTGGAGCTACGCCACCTATCTAGACCGCTTCCGCAAGTTCCCAGTCGACCGCTATCTGACTCGCCGCGACGGCGACTCCTACCCGCATGGCGCAGCAACCACGATCCTAATAGCCCTGGAACCGTTCAAGGCCAGCGAGTTGCTCGAAACGCTAGCGATGTTGTCACCTGACGGTGTGTCCCACGAGGTGCTCGCGGCCGGGCGGAACGTCACGTCAGTCGACGACGAATTGGAACAGTTGTCCGAGGCCTCCATCGTCGAGTTTGCCGGTGCAGGTAGCTTGACAGTGATCATTCATCGCTTAGTCCAACGTGTTATCCGCGACCATCGCAGAATGGATGGCGCGTACGAAAAAATAGTAGCCCGAGAAAGAGACCGTCTCGGTCGATTGACCATTGAAAGATCCGAAGCCTGGAGCCTCCGCGGCCGAGGTGATGAGCTTGTGCGCCAAATTGATGCGCTCTGGAGCAATATCGACCCGCAATGCCATGTTCAAGACGAACTGGCCAGGTTGATACAGTTGCGCCGGTGGGCCATTGATCACCTTATTGCTACCGAATCGATTGCTCGCGCGGTCGTGCTAGCTGAAATCCTATACAGCGATAGTCAAGCCCACACTGGTATTGATGGGCATGAAACACTGGCGTCCGCGGCCCGGCTCGTGACCGCTTACCGCTGTGCAGGTCGCCTGCGCGAAGCCATCACCTTAGGGGGGCATTCCCTGGTGAGCTGTCGACGAACGCTTGGTGACGACCATTCGCAAACGCTTATCGCAGTAAACAATCTGGCTCTTGCCTATGAGTCTGCGGGGGAACCGGAGAAGGCTATCCCCTTGGTCGAACAATCGTTGGCGACCCATCAACGGATTCTGGGAGCAGATCACCCCGATACGCTAACGGCAGTCAACAATGTCGGTCTCGTCTACGCCTCTGCGGGACAGTCAAACATGGCCATCCCCCTCTATGAAAAAAACCTTGCTGACCGCAAGCGCATTCTAGGGGAGGAGCATCTCGGCACGTTCATCTCCGCAAACAATCTGGCCTTCGCCTATAAGGAAACGGGACAACTTGGCAAAGCTGTCACCCTATTTGAACAGACCTTTGCTGCTCGTCGGAGAAAGCTCGGGTATGATCACCCTGATACGCTGATTTCGGCGTATAACCTAGCAGTGATGTTCGGGTCTGCGGAACGATTCGACGAAGCAATCTCACTGCACGAAAGTACCCTTGCGGCGCGCAAAAATATTCTCGGAGATGAACACCCTGATACGTTGATGTCGGCAACAAACTTGGCATCCATGTACAAGAAAGTAGGGCGGCTCGAAAAATCGCAACGCCTACTCGAAGAGACTCTTCTACGTGCTCGGCGAGCTCTCAGTGAAAACCATCCGTTGATCGCTAAGATTCAGATGTATCTGAGGGAGCTTCACAATCGCTAGCGGTGGGCCGAGTCGGAACAACGTACCTCGGACCATCATCTCGTCACGCGAGCAGCCCTGGGCCGCACTCAGCGGTCCTCCGCTCACTCAAGGTAGCCGTTGTCCTCCAACGACCTTCTTCCAGCCATGTGGTGGTCGCCGGGTTCGCTGATGCTGACGTTGCCCGGTATATCGCACGTGTACGAAAGCTGATTGGCGGGTAGATGCGCCCCGGACGACATTCATCTGTGCGTCCAGCGGGCGGCATCGTTCTTGGTGTTGTGGGAGAGCTGTCCTTGCGGACGTTTTGCGCGCGACGCCTGGGCTTGTGCCGCCCGGAAAGTCATCGATGCTCTGAGCGGTCCGGTTTTCCCAGCTGAGAGCATGTCTGGGTGGTCTGTTCGCTGTTGTATCGGGTGGTCTGCAAGTTGCTGTCTGTTCCGGCGGTGCTGCTTCGAGGTGAGGCGGCCAAGGATGCGGAGCTTCTTGTTCTGCGGCACGAGAACGTTGTGCTTCGTCGGCAGTTGACCGGGCCGGTTCGTTACGAGCCCGCGGACCGGTTCTGGTTCGCCGCGCTGTCGAGACAGGTGCATCGCTCGCGCTGGCAGGAGGTCTTCCCGGTTACCCCTGGCACGTTGCTCGGCTGGCACCGCAGGTTCATCGCCCGGAAGTGGGATCACACCGCGCGCCGGCGCGCCGGACGTCCATCGACCGCAGCAGCGATCAAGGCGCTCGTGCTCCGACTTGCTAGAGAGAATCCGCGGTGGGGTCATCGGCGTATCCATGGCGAGCTGGTTCGGCTTGGTCATCGCCTGGGTGCCTCGACGGTCTGGGAGATATTGAACCGCGCGGGCATCGATCCGGCGCCGCGGCGATGCGGCCCGACATGGCGGGAGTTTCTGACCGCGCAGGCCGAGGGGATCATCGCGGCGGATTTCTTCCACATCGACACCGTGCTCGGAGCACGCCTGTACGCGCTGGCGTTTCTCGAACACGGCACCAGGCGCTTGCACATCACCGGCGTCACGGCGCATCCGACGCGGGAGTGGACGGTGCAGCAGGCAAGGAACCTGGCCAGCGAGCTCGGGGCGCGGATGGAGTCCCTTCGCTTCCTGCTGCGTGACCGCGACGGTAAGTATGGCGACGCGTTCGACGCCGTATTTGAGGCAGAGGAACTGCGAGTGATTGCGATTGCGCCTCGAGCTCCGCGGATGAACGCGCATTGCGAACGGATCATCGGCAGCATCCGCCGCGAGATTCTCGACCACGTCCTCATCATGGGAGAAGGCCATGCGCGTCAAGTACTTGCGGCATACCAAACGCACTACAACGAGCACCGGCCTCACCAGGCCCGCGACCAGCTACCGCCAGACGTCCAAGAGCACACCGGAGCGGCGCATGATCTTGACGTCTCTAGCCGTCGACCCGTCCGCACGCGGATCCTCGGCGGGGTGATCAACGAGTATCGATATGCAGCTTGAGCTGCAGCGATGACTTTCCGAGCGGCACAGGGTCGATCAAGCGTTGGCTGTGTTCGCGGACAGACAGGCTGAGGGGCTGCCCCCAGGCGTTCTGGCGAGTTCGGCAGGAAGTGCATAGGACCGCGTCGCTCACGAGCCAGACTGACAACTTTGGTGCGTACGATCCCGTTTGCGATACGGGCTCCGGCGGCTCCAGGTTGTCTTCCGTGTCGTTGTCACGGTGAAGCGCGCGAGTCCGTGACAATTGTCTGCACGTAAAGACGGTGAGCTGCCCGACCGCGCCGAGGTCGAATCCAGAGTAACCCTCGGGGAACAGGACAGCGCTAGTTCGCAGTGAGGGCGGTGACCGCGGTCCGCAGCGGGATTCGTTCCTGTTCGATCCGTCTGTGACCGGACCACATTGGATCGAGGAGGCGGTGGTAAACCGCTCGTTCGGCAGACGTCAGGTGCGGCAGCGGCTTGGGCGGGGCGGGCCGGAGCGGCTGGCCGTTCTGGTCGGTGTTCGTCCCGTACGGCTCGTAGCTGTCGTAGGTGGCGGGGTCCATGAGGATGCTCTGCACCGGTACCCCGTCAGCCCGCCAGCCGTTGAGGATCTCGTAGCCGTGCGCATCGATGTCGCCCCAGTAGAAGAGACGGGGAGCGTCGATCAGCCACGGGAACGCTGCTGCGGACTTGCCGCCGAAACCCTCGCCTTCCACGGAGATGGCGCGGGCGAGCGGTGGGAAGTGGATCGCGGTGTCCTTGTTCTCGGAGATGATCACCAGTTCGGGGATGTAGGCAGGGACGAACGAGTCGCCGACGGTGGCTGAGTCGTGCTTTCGCCTGCCAGCGGCGAGGTGCTCCGGATCGAGGTAGGTGAAGTGAATGCGGGTCGGATGCCGCGGCAGCAAGCCCAGTGTGTCCCGCCTGGACAGCTCCGCGATCAAGGCGTGACGGTTGTTGAGCCACTTTGCGTGGATGCCGGTCACCGGGACCTGGCGAGGCGTGAGCCCCGTGGCGTCGTTGGTCCGGAACCAGCCGGCGACCTTCATCAGCAAGTCGAAGTCGACCCCGGAATAGCTGTCGACCGCCTTGAGAATCCGGTCCAGCCCGCCCGCTGTGGGGAACCGCTCGACGAGCACGGCGAGGCGGTCTTGCGCACGGTCCAAGCGGAGAGTCCACTCCTCGCCGACAACCTGTGCCGCCGAACTCAGCGCTGCAACCTCGAGGTGAGCCGGGATGTCCTGGATGGTGGTGTGAACCCGCCGGGCCTCGGTGTGCAGGACGACGGGCTGAGTCCTCGCCCAGTCGCGCCACTGCCGCACCAGTGGCTGATAGGTGCTGGTCCAGCCGTCCTCGAGTTGTGCTTTCTTCGGGGCTGCGATCGCGAACCGGTGAGGCCACGAGACCACGATCCCAGCGATATCGGCCGCCCATGTGCGGTCCAGGCGTCGGCGGATGTCGGCGACGACCTTGTCCGGCGTCTTCACGCGGATACCTCGCCCTGAGCCTTGGCCACCGAGGTCGTGGGGGAGATCAGCTTCACCGAGGAATGGCCCTTGGTGTTCTTCGCCATGTACAGCACACTGTCCGCGTGTGGCTCGAGCGCGGTGAACTGGCCGTACGGGGCCCCGATGATGAGTTGGAAGCCCAAGCCTTTCCACGCGTCGACCGCGCGGCCGGCGAACTCGCTGTCCGCCTTGACGAAGCCCTCGTCGAGGAACACCGGAGCAAAGCGTGGGCGCTCGTGCGCCTCGTCTCCCAACTGGAAGCGCAGGGCGGCGCCGACGATGAACGCCACCAACTCCTGGGTCTCACCGCCCGACTTGCCTCCGAGTGCCGCGTAGGTTGACCGCTCCTGGCCGTGTTCGTCGTAGGAGACCGCGGTGATCTCGATGTGCTTGCGGACGTCGAGCAGACGGTCCCGGTTGTTCTTCGCGTCGGAGTCCTTGCGGATCCGAGCCATGAACTTCTGCAGGCGCTTGAACCAGTTCTGGATCTGCTCGTCGGAGAACTCGTCCGTGTTGGCTCGCGAGAGAATCTTCAGCTCCCGCTTGAACTTCACGATGTCGTCCTGGTTCAGCTCACGGAGGTCGATCTTGAGTCGGTGCCGGTGCGCTCCGAACGGCAAGCTCTTGAGGATCGCGTTGACCGGGGCGAGCCTGTTGCGGATGTCGTCGATGGCGTTGCTGAACGCGCCGGCGAGCGGGACGAGGTCCTGGCCTGACCAGTCGGTGAGGCGCTTGGCCCACTCATGACGACGTTCGTGCAGACCGGTGGCGATGATGTTGTCGAGGATGCTCCGGAACGACGGATAGTTCTCGACGGAGGCCGACAGGTTCGGATCCTCCCAGTTGTCCAGGTACCGCTGGAAGACGGCTTCGAGCTCGCGCTTGAGGCTGTCGGCTTTGCCTTGCGCAGCCTGGCGGTTCTTGGCCAGCTGCTTCTTGAGTCGGTCTACGCCATCCGGGAAGCTCGCACGGTCCTTGATGTTCGCCACGTCCGCGAACTCGGTGTCCAGGTAGGTCTTCTGCTGGTCTGTCAGTGAGACGGCTTGTTCTTGTTCGATGCGCTGGATCTGGCTTACCACGAAGTCTTTGCGTTTAATGATCTTGGTTTGTTCTTCGCCAAGACGCGTGAGGTCGGCTTTGGCGGCGTAGACGTCGCCGCCTGTCGATTTGATGTCCGATTCGAGAGCCTTCAGGCGGTTCTGCAGTTCACGGAGCGAGTCGTCGGAACCGAGGATGTGCTCTTTCCGCTGCTCCAACTCGGAGATGGTGGCCTGGAGCCCGTCAGGATCGATGGCCTTCCACTGCGTGGCCAGCACGTGTTCGTGAGCGCTCTTGTCAGCAAGCAGTGCTGTCAACGCGTCTCTATGGTCGTTGAGCTGTTTGCTGATGCCGTCCAAGATCTTGTCGAGTTCATCGATCCGATCGGCGATCTCGGCGAGCCTCTCCTCTTTGGAGAAGCCGATCACGTAGGGCGCTTTAAGTTCGCCGTGTGCCCCGGATCGGCCCTGGCGGGTCTGACCGTTGGCGGTGACGCGAAGTTGCGATCCGCCCAGCTGATCGGCGGAGTCAACACACAGGGCGTCGGTGCTGTGTGCGGTCAGACGCTCCTGCACCCACGACGAGAATTTCGTGTCCTTGTATGCGAGCTTGCCGGACACGTAAGAGGGGTTCAGCCGGCGGGGTGTGAACGAGCCGACATCGACGCCTTCGTAGTTGAACCGCCGAGGAAGCTGCAGGGGGTCGATGACGCGCGAGAAGCGGTCCAGTTCGTCGGCGTCGACCAGGAGGACTCGGGCCAGGCCGAACAGCGTGGTCTCGATGGCTTTGCGCCACTTCCTCTGTTCTGACAGCACATCGATGAGCTCGCCGACGAACGGAAGATCCTCTGGTGGAATACCGGTGGCCTTGGAGATGAGCAGCCGAGTCTCATGGAGGAAGGGGTCCATCCGGCCGTCCCGGTGGGCCAGTGACTCGCGTTCCTTGATAAGATTGGTCTTCTCCTGGCTGGGCTCGTAGAAGACGCGTTGAAGTTCGATCCCGCGTTCGCTGTGCTCTGACAGCACCGCGTCGAACCCGTTGATGAACTCCTGGGCGAGTTGCTGTGCCGAGGCGAAGTCGTTCTCGTCTTCGACCGGCAACCCCAGCCGTGCGGTCTTCTGGTCGAACACAGCGCGATTCTTCGTCGCCTCGTCGAAGTCGAGGCGTAGCTTGGCGACGTCGGCTTCGATCTTCATGACGATGTTGTGAGAGCTGTTGTCCCGCAGCGCCCCGGAGATCTCTTCGTGGTCTCGTTCGAGACCTTCGAGCTTCTTCTCGGCTTCGGCCTTCGTATCTTTCGCCTTGTTCCGGGCGTCCCGGTTGTTGTCCTCAGCCTTCTCGAGGAGTTGGTCCTCGGTGAACAGCTTCCAGAGGCTGAAAGGGCTGTCGCCGAGCTCATGATAGCCGAGGCTGTCGAGCAGCGAGGAGGCCTCTAGCGCCTGTGCGCGGTCGTTGTAGAGCCCTGGGATGTGCTGGAGGACGTCGGCTTTCGCCTGCTCGGTTGCCATGGCCTTGTAGGCGTCTTCGAGGTTCTTGAAGTGGTCGACCGCGTCGTCGGCTGCCGCGTAGGTGCCGGGCAGCTCGATGACCATGGACTTGTACAGGTCGTCGACCGTGCGAACCTGGTGCCCTGCCTGGATGCGGGCCAGCAGCCGGAGAGCCTTGCCTCCGTCTCCGTTCGCGCCGATGCCGAGCTTGCTGAAGAAGGCTTGGGAGAACTCGTCATACGACTTGTACATCTTGAGGTTGGTGAAACGGCCTTCGACGGCACGTTTGTCGAACTTGTCCTTGGCGAACTGCTCTGCGGCGCGAAGATCGATCGTTCCGTCCACAGTGCACAGTTTGCGGACCAGTTCGCCGTCTCTGGCCGCGGCCCTGGGCACGTAGTAGAGCCGGGCGACGGTGAACCTGCGCTGGTTGTCGTCGACGAAGGACATGGCGAGCGCGCCCCACGTCGGCGTGTTGTGCCCGCGCAGCACTTCGTCGGCGAGGTCGCCCTCGCTGTTGCGGCTGGTGTCGGTCTTGCCGCGCAGGTACGAGATCAGGCTGCGCTGGTCCGCGCTCCGGGCCCTGCCGACGGTGGCGTCGTTGGATGCGCCGTTGAAAGGCACGTTCGAGTCCATCATCAGCGCGATGTACGCGTCGAGCAGTGTGGACTTGCCGGTGCCAGAAGCGCCGGAGAGCAGTGTGGTGGTCGGCGCGAAGGTGACGGTGCTGTGCCCGTGGAAGCCACCCCAGTTGACGAGCTGGAGGGTCTCGGCCTTCCACTGGGTGGTCCCTTCGGTGGCGCCGGCGAGGTAGAACAGGGGAGAGCTGGAATCAGTCATTCTCATCGTCGCTCCCCGTGGTGCCGTTCTCGTTCTTGAGCCATTCCCAGAGTTCGTGCAGGCGGGGCAGCGGGAGCAGGACCGCGATCACGGGGGAGATCCGCAGCCGGGCGGAGTCGTTGGTTCTGCTGAGAACCTTCGCCTTCATGAGGTTCTCGACGGCCTTGTCGGTACGTGATCGGTCACCGGAGCGGTCCGTCGCGTGGCTTGGCCGGAATGACGCGATGTGCGTGATCAAGTCGTCCCGCTCGATCGTCACGTCCTCGTGCCCAGACGCGCGTTCGTTCTGGAAGCGGTGGCGCAGGAACACCAGCGCGATGGTCTCCTCGCGGGTGTACTGCGTGTCGTGCAACAGCGTCGGGAACTCCCGCGTCCCGCTGTCGGAGGCGGCCTGCCGCTTGAACGCCACCTCGTAAGAAAGATCCACGTGCAGGTCGAGGAACATGTCGTTCAACCGCGCCTTGATGGGCGCGGGGTCCTCACGGATCGCCCGCCACTCGGCAGGGTTCAGCGAGGACGAGATGAACCTGTTCTTCATCAGCGCGACCAGCGCACGCCGCTGCCCGAGTGAAAGCCCGCCGGTGTCTCCGTCGAATAGCGCGAGCGTGGAACTGTCGGAGCCGTCCTCCTCCAGGAACTCGTCGTCGAGATCGGACTCAGCGAGCTGGAAGTCTTCGTCGAGCGGGCTTTCAGACATCGGAGAGCCCTTCCAGGTCGACGCCCCTGAGAGCCGCCACGTCGGCAGCGGTGAGTGACACGGCAGGAGCGAGAAAGCGGCGAGATTCACCGTCAGGACGAATTGCCTCGAAGAGCTCCGTGCCAGTGTCGTCCTTGAGGGCGTCAACACGGGAGGCCAGGTGCAGCAGTCCGAGGATTTCGACCGGGCGCCGCAGCGACGACGGGAGGTGGTTGAACAGCCGGCCGAGAGTGGTGGCATCGCCTCTGGCGAACGACTCGATGATGGCGTCGCGCAGTTCGTCCAGCGACGGGCCTCCCTGCATCCGCAGCTCCTCGATGGATGGCGGATTCCCAGCGTCGTCGTCCTCCGGCTCTTCGAGCGGCGGTGGTGGCGCGGCCGAGGACGGATCCCAGAATCGTTCCTTGAGGTGGCCCACCTTCAGCGTCGGAGGTAGCAGCTCGACGGGTACCGTCGTACGGGGACCAGCTGCTTCCATCCATGTGGCCAGCTCGCGTTCGATCCCGCGCAGCACGCGATCTAGCTCGCGCTCCTGCAGGACGTCATGGTTGACGATGTGTTCCTTCAACGTCGCCGTCAGCCGTCGGCGTTGCGCTAGCACGTCCTTCATGCCCTGCCGGATGACCGAGACTGCTCCGCGGATCTCCTGCACGTCCCTTACATCGAGCACGTCGGAGGCCGGGTGATCAAGCAGGACTTGAACGTTCTCGCGCAGCTCCGACAGCAGCGCGTCGTCGCGCAGCAGCACGAAGGCGCCGTCGAACGCTCTGCCCTCGGGCGTTCCCTTGACCAGCTGGTCCTGCTTGTCGAGGTACTCGTCCAACACCTCGATGACCGGACGCTCCTCTTCGCGGAAATCGCGGAGGATCCGGCGGTGCATGTCGAGCACGGACTCCTCGACCCTCTTGAAGTCAGAAGGGAGCTGGCCGATCAGGTCGATCAGGTTGGTGTACCCGTCGAGCATCCGCTCGTCTGATGCCGCTGCCACCTCGCCACCCTGGAGGAGGCGCTTGCGTTCCGCGTCCAGCTCCTTGATCTGGGCCGTCAGGCGGTCGATGCGCGCCTGTGCGTCCGGCGAGGCCTCCAACGCCCACCTGCGGACCGTGTCGAGGATCGTGGTGAGCCGCGACTCGGAGACGAGCACGCGGTCCCGGGAGAGGCTCTGCACGAGGTCGAGCGCTTCGAGGGCGGACGAGGTGAGCGAGTAGACGATGCTGTTGTCGGAGTCGTTGTCCCGGAACAGCCACTGGTCGTTGACCCACTGATTGCACAACGCCCGGCCGTTCAGGTTCGGAGGTACCTCCACGCCCTCGCGCTGGAACTCGGTGAGAAACGAGTCGACCTGCACGTGCAGTCGGTCGGCTTGGATCGACCGGCGATCGCGGGTGAATGTGCAGCGGAACACGGCGATGCGAAACGCTGCCCACTTTCCGTCCAGAAGGCGGAGAGTGGGCCGTTCGAGTGCTTCCTGTGCCCGTGCGAGCTCACCGACGACTTCGCTCAACACACCCCCAGGCGGTCAGAACCGGTCGGAGCTGCGAGCGAGCTGATGCCCGTGCCGCGGCGCCGTGAACGCTCGCAGCCAATTATTCGGACGCCACGCCAACGCCGTTACGGATGGCAATGATTTGTCATGTGCACCAGATCGAACGTCGCACCACAGACTGGCGCTGCGGCACGAGGTCGCGGTGCCGTGGTACACGTTGCGCGAGCTCGCTCTGATCAAGAGCTTGACCGATCTCTCTTCCTGGGCGTCGCGCTCGGCGAGTCGTTGCCAGGCCGCCGCACCGATTTCGGGACCCAGGAGCGTGCGACCAGCGGTTCGGCGCGGTCGATGTCCCCGAAACCGGTGATGACGTCGATCCACTTCAGGAGTGCGCGTTCATCCACGTTCCGTGAGCTCGAGCGGGCGGCGTGCTCGGTGGCCTCGATGACGCGCCATGCCCGGCCGGGTTCACCGCGACGCAGGAAAGCGACGCGACGTACAGGGCGCCGACGAAGTCCTTGCCGGGGAGCAGGCGGGTGAACACAGTGTTCTCGGCTTGGTCGTGCTGTTCCGCGTTGGCAGCGGCTACGGCGGTCGTCCTGACGGCGATCCGGTGGAGATCATCGGACGGGGGCTTGTGATTGGAGGTCCACAAGGACTCGGCTGGCGGGTGGTGCAGCGGCGGTCACTCCCGTTTCCGGTGGTCCTCGGCGATTCGCTCCAGCAGTGCCTGCAGCTCCTCCCCGCGCACCGCCAGCCGCTCCAGCCGGCTGAACAACGCGAGGTACTCGCGCACGTCCAGCAGGTCGGTGATGGTGGCGTTGCCGGTGAGCACGCTGACCGTGACCACGCGCTCGTCGTAGATGTGGAAACCGTGCAGGGCGACCACGTTCGCGTCCGCCGACCAGGGCACGACGCCGAGCCGGACGTTCGGGCGGCGCTGGATCGCGGCCAGGTGCTCCACCTGTTTCGCCATCAGGTCCGCCGAACCCATCCGCCAGCGCAGCGCGCCCTCGGACATCAAGAACACGAACTGCTTCGCCAGATCGTCCATGCGGGAACGCCGTATCCGCAGCGCGGCCACGGCGGCCTCCTGCTCCGACTGCGGCATCGTCCCCAGCACGATCCGCAGGTAGGGCTCGGACTGCAACAGCTGAGGCACCAGGTTGACCTGGAAGAACCTCATTGTCGCCGCCTGCGCTTCAATGCGGCTGATCGTCTGCTGGTGGCGGTGCGCCCCTCGGTGCAGCACGACGCGGCGGGTCTCCGCCTCCGCGTGCAGCGACCTGGCGAGTTCGACCAGTTCGATGCGCGTCTCTCTCGTCGCGGCTAGTTCTGCGACGAGACGCTCCACGTCGGTGACGGACGGGAGCAGCATGCCGTTCTCGATCTTCGACAGCTTTGACTGGCTCATCCCGGTGGCACGGGCGGTGGCCGTGCCGGTCATCTTCGCCTCGGTGCGCAACCGGCGTAACTCACGCGAAAGCCGCTCTCGCCCCAACCTGTCGCGGGTGGTGACGGCGGTGGCGAACGTTGCCGAGTCGGACGCCCCGATTCTCCTCGTCCGTTCAGGTCGAGCTCTCACATGGCCAAGGATGCTGCCTTCAGCCGTGGCTTCGTTGGCAGAGTCAGAGGTGCGAACCTCTGGCTCGCCGACGATGTCGACGCGTGCGCTGCTGTTCTGCGGCAATTGGATTCCGAGAATCGCCGCGATAACGCGTCGACTCAGGCTGTAATCCCGGCTACCCCTTCGCACGCGCTCGTGCGTTGTTGTGCGGTCTATGCCGAGAGCAAGCTTCAGCGAACGTCGCCACACAGACTCAGCCTGCATCGGCCACCTCGGTACCACCTGGGGAAGTTCTGCTTCCCGACACAGCTTGACGGACTGCCTTGACCTGTCCGAGTTGGGACAACAGGGCAGGTGCGGACGCTCCTACCAACACCGTCGCGTAAGCACCGGCGATTTGACCAGTTCCTCCGAACAGCGCGCCCGCCGCGGCTCCCAAGAGCATATGCACGCTGGCGGCGACGGCTTCAGGCACTAAGTCGATGTAATCGGACAACATCGGGCGCGATTTCGTCTTACGGCGTCCTCCGCTCACTGGCCGCAGCTTCCGGCGAGCGCCGTGCCAAGCGATCACTTGCCCGTACAGGTCGATTGCTGTGCGAAGTGATCCGCCGAGTCCTCCAAGAAGGGCGAACCACCAGATACTCATGGAGCTGCTCCTTCCGCGGTGGAGCGTCGCAAGCGGGCCAGTCCTTCTTGCGAGACTGCCCGCATGTCGAGCAGTCTGCTGTGTTCACCGCACTGCGTCATCCCGGTGTGTATATCGCCTAGTGCTGCCGACCGTATCCATTGCGCAGACTCGAACCCGACCAGATCGAACACCTCACCATAGACAGACAGGACCGTCTCGGTGGAGTCATCCACGAGTGTCGCGAGGTCGCTTAACCTGCGCGGACGCGGGTTTCGGCACGCACAGAGTTCGCCTGCCACGTCGTAGCACTCGCCCCGATCGTTACGCCGATTCGCTCCGGGGTGGACTGGACTTGGTACGGCGCGTTCGCATTGCTCTGCTGTGCAAGGGTTGTAGCGTGAGCAAGGGGGTGGCGATGAGCGAGAACTCCGTGTCCGGATCGGTTGACGGCGCCGTGGTGCAGGCGGCATCGATCGGTTCGGTAAACATCAATTCCGCGCCACCTGGCAATCCGGTGCCGCAACAGCTGCCGCCCGCGCCGAGGACGTTCGTCAGTCGCGTTGAGGAACTGACCGATCTCGATCGCGCGCGAACGGAACAGCAGCCGCTTGTCGTCGTGAGCGGCCCTGGTGGTGTGGGAAAGACCTCGCTCGCATTGCGCTGGCTGCATAACACTCGCGACCAGTTCGCGGACGGCCAGCTTTACGTCGATCTCGGTGCTCACGGCGAGACTGCGCGTCCTGACGAGGTGCTGGAATGGTTCCTCAGCGCGCTCGGTGTCGAGGTCGTGCCACCCAGCCTGCCGCAACGTCAGGCCCTGTTCCGCTCGCTGACCTCTGGCAGGTCGTTCGCGATCATGCTCGACAACGCGGACAGTGCCACCCAGGTCCGTGCCCTGTTGCCTGCCTCGCCGAGTTGCGTTGTGGTGGTAACGAGCCGTCGAAGACTGAGCTCCCTCGGCATGGACGGCGCACGGTTCGTCGACGTCGAACCGATGGATGTGCGGGCGTCGGTCGAACTGCTCGAAAAGGCGGTGGGTGAACGTCGGTTGTCGGTCGAAACTGAGGCCGCCCGCGAGCTCGCGCACTTGTGCGGCGGCATGCCCATCGCACTCGGTGTGATCGGCGCCCGCCTGTTCCGCCGTCCACACCGCACGTTAGCGCGAGAAGTCGACGAACTGAGAGCAGAAAACCGTCGCCTGTCGAATCTGGACCTGGGTGACTCCGCGTCCGTGAGCGCGGTCCTCGATCTGTCCTATGTGGATCTTCCGTCGCGTCAGGCTCGGCTCTACCGACTTGCTTCCTGGCATCCCGGGTCGAGCTTCGGGTCCGGGGTGGCGGCGGCGATGGTGGCGGACGACGTCGAAGAGGTAGAACGCGACCTCATCGACCTGGTGGAAAAGAACTTGCTGATCGAGGCTGGCGACGACCTGTTCCGATTCCACGACCTGTTGCGCGTGCATGCCCGCGGGCAGGGGGACGCCGAGGCGGACGCAGCTGTGCGGCGAGCGGTGGAGTGCTATCTCGATCGGGCCGTGAACGCGGGTGCCGCCGCTATTCCCACCAGGAGGTGGGTGGGGGAGCGGTTCAGGACGGTGGACTCCGGCGCTTTCGGTTCGCGCGCGGCTGCACTCGACTGGCTCGACCAAGAGCGGGACAACCTCGTGCAGACGTTGCGTACCGCGCACGACCGAGGCTGGCCCGACCTGGTCTGGCAGCTCGCCGAGGCGATATCCGCGCTGTTCCAGCGGCGCCACCACTACTCGGACTGGTTGTTCACCCACCAACTTGCGGTCCAGTCCGCACGCGATTGCGGGGAGCGGGAGGCGGAAGCACGCCTGCGCAACCAGTTGGCTGTCGCGTTGCGTAACCTGGGTCGCTTCGACGAGGTCGTCGAGCAGGTCCGGCTGGTGCTCGAACTCGCGGCCGACCATGACCTCGGCAACCGCGCGAAAGCGTTGATGCAGCTCGGGCACGTACATCGATTGCGCGGCGAGTTCGACGAGGCGCTGCGTTACTTCCGCGAGAGCGTCGACGTGCAGGTGCGCCACGGATGGGCGCGTGGCATCGGTCTCTCCCGTCGCCGCGTCGGCGAGGTGCTGATTGACATGGGCAGACACGATGAGGCCGTCGCCGAGCTTAGGAAAGCGGAGAAGTCGCTCGACGACGTCGTGGACAAGGCGCGGGTAAGGATGTTCCGGAGTCGCGCGCTGTCTCGCCTCGGCCGCTTTACGGATGCCCTGTCGCTGGCCGATGACGTGCTGGGAGTAGTCCGGGGAGCCGGCTCACCGCTGCACGTGGCCGACGCGTTCGAACTGCTTGGGGAAATCGCCGAGCTGCAGGGTGATCTGCCGCTCGCCCGTGACCACTACCGTGCCGCACTCGGGTGCTACGGGGAGTCGTTCGACCCGAGCGCGGAGCGGACCAGGGACCAGCTTCGAGCTCTCGACCGGTGACGTTCGGTCAGTGGTCCTCGGAGAGGGGATTCGGCAGCGGTACTCGCGGGAGTGGCGTTTCCTGATCGGGCTCGCGCGCGCTGAGCAGGCGGTACATCGTCGAGCGCAGGATCGAGTCGGCCTGGTCCAGGCGAGAACTGAGCAGATCGGCGAATCCCGGCACGGTCACGGCCTCGTCCAGGTCGCCCGCGTACATCGGCACGATCTCGCCCAGGGCGTGAGCGAGGCTGCCCTTCCTGACCTCGGGAAGGGTGGCGAGCAGTACGCGCCTGCCGATGGCGGCCGCATACTGGGTGGTGGACCCGTGGTCGCCAACGACGACGTCGCTCGCGATCATCGCCGCCTGCCAGCCCGCCTCGGGTGGGATCACCATGACGCCGCAGTCGGCCAACCAGGCCCGCACCTGCCAGGCGCCGTGCACCGCCCAGACGTTCGGGTGCAGTACCACCGCCACTCTGGCCAGGCTGGGCAGTTCCCGGTACACCATGGGGCAACGGGCGAACGTCGACTCCGTCGTCCAGGTGGAACTGATCGTCACGAGCGTCTCGTCGGTCTGCACCCCCAGTGCGTGGCGGTACCGGTCGCGGAACGGCAGGCTCGCACGCATCCGGTCGAGGCAGATGTCGCCGGCGACGACTGCAGAGGCCACCGCTTCAGGGCAGGAGGCGCTGAGTGCCGCCAACTCGTCGTCGTGAGATAGCGCGATCCCCGCGGCATGCACCTTGCCGTCGCGCATCAGCAGCTGCCGGTCCAGGCCGTGCACTGGTTCCGCCGTGTGCCGGACCCTTATCCGCGACTTCAGCGCGCTCGCGCCGTGCGGCAGCACCAGCACCGGGCCTGGCGCCTGGTCGATGAACCGGTAGCTAGCTGCGAGAACGAGGTCGAACTCGTGCTGCAGTGCCTGTTCCCACGGAATGTCCAGCCCGCCGATCATCCGGATGAACATCTCCGTGTGGAGGGACGGTTCTGGCCGGGTGAAGAAGACCTGCACGCGGTAGTCGGCGTTGAGCAAGGGCAGCAGGTCGAGCAGCCGCGTGCCCGCGACGACGCTCGGCACGATAACCAGTACCCTGTGACATCCCGGCACCGTCACTCGATGAGCCGCTCCAACGCCGAGCGGCGTCGTCGACCAGTTCATCCTGGTCTCCCTCCTGATCAAAGTGGTGTCATGACCATGGCGTGAGGGAGTTCGTCGAGGGGGCGATGGGTAACAGTTGGTCTGGTTCGCGGGACAAGATGATCTCATCTGGTTCGTGAGGGAACGGACTTGGCAGTGAGCACCACCGGGAAACGACCCGACAAGCACGAACCACCCACCCTCTCCATCGCCGGCGAGGGCGTCCACCTGGGCAACACGATTGACGAGGACACCGGCACCGTGCGGACCCCGTTGGTGATGGCCATCTCCTACCGCCTGAAGCAAGACCCGTCCACCATGGACTGGTCCGCTGCGAACGGACTGGTCTACATGGACCTGACGCCACAACGGCTATCCGGCCTCACCCTCGGGTTCGCGGTGAGCGCGGCGCGGAGGAACCCGACGGCTACACTCTGCCACCGGTAAGCGCCTTCCTGGCCGGACGAGAAGAAGTAGTTGGCCCGGCGGTCAGTACAGCAGTTTGGCCTTTGCCTGGGCGAACTCTTCCTGTGACAAGACCCCGTCGTCGCGCAGCCGTGCGAGCTTTGCAAGATCATCTGCGATGGTGCTCGGCGATGTGCCCTGTGGTGCGCCGGGCACGCTCTGGGGAACGTTTCCACGAAAGGACGGATGCGCCCGGATCCACGCCTCGATCTTCGCCGAAGTCCCGTGGTTGACCGGGCAACTTGCGAGTTCTGTCCCGCTGCCCTGCAACGTCAGCATCTGTTGGAGCGCGCTTGCGCCATTCTTCCGGTCTTGCCGGGTCGCCTTGCGCACTGAGAACCCGGTGACGTCGGCGATGTTGACCCTGAATGCCGGGAGCAGCTTGCCAGTCTGTCGGTACTCGATGATGCCATCACCGTAATCGATGATGCTGCCGTTCCCGATGCCCAGCCCGTGGCTCTGCGCTCTGGTCATTGCCGGTCTCCATCCTGTCGCTGTGATCCGATGTTGAACATCGCGAAGACGGGCGCATCGGTTACCCAGTGCCGCACGAAAGATCGTTACCGCAGCGTGTAATGCGTCTCTCCCTAGCTAAGAGCATGCTCAGATGATCGTGTCGCTGCTGTGCCTGGTGGCCGTGGGAACGGTCGATTGGCGTGGCGTCCCTGTGGGCAAGCACCACGGTGGTCGGCAACTTTGCAGCCGACCGCGACGTCGGCCGGGTCTCGGCGCTGCGGAGGTTCGCGAGGCCGATGGCCCACCTGTCCTTGCCGGACGATGGGGAGCTGCACGTCACCCACCAGCACGCCGACCTGCAGCACAGGACCGTCGAGCCGGCCGGACACCTCGCTGGTCCATGACATGCACCTGATCATCTCGCCGTCTACCGACCCGTGACAGGGACCTACGGGTGAGCGTCACCTGGTGGCCGCACGTTGGGGCCGAGCAGGGGTGAGCGCGCCGACGATGACGGTCTACGTCAGGACTGGCAAGCTGGCCATAGCCGCGAGTGTTCAGGCCGCCGGGGAAGACCTCCCACGGAGTCGAGAAGCCGGACCTGGCGTCGATGCGGAACTTGGCGCGCGTGTTTCGGAACGATAAGAGCACCTCCCGCCCCACGAGGGTCGGGAGGCTGCCTGGCAGAGGGCTCTGCCGATCGAGCTGCCGCCAGCCGAGGTCTGGTGTGGCTCGCTCTTGGTCTGTTCGGGTGGAGATGGGCAGGACGTCGTCACGACACCTCTGGCGTCTGGGTCTCGGTTTTGACCGAGGGAGCTGACTGTGGCCACGCTGACGAATACCGAACTCGTTGCCGCGTTGACTGGACGCCGTCGTCCAGTGGCGCAGGCTGAGGAGCCTGGCTTGCGTTTCGCCTTCTACGGCCGGATGTCGACGAGCGAATTCCAGGATGTGCAGACGTCGCGTGCGTGGCAGCGTGCCGTTTCGGATGAGCTGATCGACGGCATCGGTTCGGTTGTCGCGGAGTACTTTGATGTGGGTGTGTCGCGGCGGTGGTCGTGGCAAGACCGTCCAGAAGCAGCGGCGCTCCTGGCCATCGCTGCAGATCCTGGTCGTGACTTCAACGCGGTGGTCGTCGGTGAATACGAGCGTGCGTTTTACGGTGATCAGTTCCGCGAGGTCGTGGCTGGGCTGAACGCGCTCGGTGTTGCGGTGTGGCTGCCGGAAGCGGGCGGCCCGGTGGAACTCGGGAGCCCGGTGCACGAGGCGTTGATGGTGTTGCTGGGTGCGCAAGCGCAGCGTGAGGTGGCACGGGCCCGTCAGCGGGTGCTGGCGGCTATGCGGTCTCAAACGCGGTTACAGGGGCGGTTTCTGGGTGGCCGGCCGCCGTATGGGTATCGCCTTGTTGATGGTGGTCGGCATCCGAATCCTGTGCATGGGCGGTGGGTCGGCGGGTGCAGGTGTTGGCGCCGGATCCGGTGACTGCGCCGTGGGTTCGGTGGATGTTCGCCGAGCGTGCCCGCGGCCGCACTGTGGCGTCGTTGGCGCGGGAGCTCAATGAGCGTGGTGTGGCGTGTCCCGCGGGTGCAGACCGTGAGCGGAACCCTCACAGGTCAGGGGAGCGGTGGATCGTCCGGACTGTGGCGATGATTCTGGAGAATCCGCGCTATACCGGCCGGCAGGTCTGGAATCGAAGTAGCACAACAGGACACGGGGCAGGTGGGCGTACGGGTGGCCGCGGTGCTGGAGTGCTGCGATACAACCCGGTCAGCGAGTGGGAGGTGTCCGAGCGGATCGCCCACGAACCGCTCGTGGACGATGAGACGTTCCTGGCGGCGCAGGGGATGCGGGTAGCCAAGCCTGCCAAGGACGGCGAGGTGCGGAGTTATCTGCTTGCGGGGCTTGTCGTGTGTGGGCTTTGTGACCGTCGGATGGACGGGCATTGGGTTCATGGACGAGCGGGCTATCGATGCCGACATGGTTTTACCAGCGTCAAGCGGCGCCCTGACGGCACACCGCGAAACTTCTACGTCCGAGAAGATCACCTGCTTGAGGCACTGCCGCGGCTACTCCAACGGCCCGCTGGGCTTGTGGACCAGGGCATGTGCAAGGAGTTGGTCGATCAAGTCCGCAAGCAAGGCCTGCAGATTCAATATGACGACCAGAGCGTTGAAATTCGATCCGATCCAGCGATGGTGAAGACCGTGGCGCCTGCCCGTCGCCCGGTCCAGCCGACGCTTGCGCTGGACCGGTGTGACGACGTGCAAACGGTCGAAATATGAATTACCCCACGGGATTCTGATGAATCCCGTGGGGTAAGAGAATGTCCGAGGGGGGACTTGAACCCCCACCCCCTTTCGGGGACTAGCACCTCAAGCTAGCGCGTCTGCCATTCCGCCACCCGGACGTATTTAGTTCTGCCTCGGCTCGCGCCGTGGTGTGCATAGATTACATGATCGTCGCCGTGGGCCAAAATCGGGGGGTTGGCTGACGGTTGGCGCTGGTCAGCGGTGGTGGGCAGGAGTTGGTGGGATCACGATGTCCGTGGTGTTGGGGTGGTGGTCTTGGGGCATCGGACAGGACGGTTGGAGGTGCTGGCTGGGCGGTTGCTCGACTCGGAGCCGGCGCTGCGGTGGCAGGTTGAGCGGGATTTGGTGGATGCCCCGGGAGGTCTGGGGAGCTACGCGCACGAAGGGGCAGAGCGAGGGGTGCCCTATTGGAGTGGGGAGGTCGACGTCGGCATCAACGCGTGGACCTTGGCCGACAGAGGCGGTGGGACTTGGGTTAGATCCAGCCTCTGGCTCGGGCTGCGCGGGCTGCTTCGTGGCGGTTGGAGGCGCCGGTTTTGCCTACGGCGGAGGAGAGGTAGTTGCGGACTGTGCCTGGGGAGAGGGAGGCGCGGCGGGCTATTTCGTCGATTGGGGCGCCCTCGAGGGCTAGTTCTAGGACGTCTGCTTCGCGTGGGGTCAAGGGGCTGTCGCCTGCGCTGATGGCTTCGGCGGCTAGGGCTGGGTCCACGTAGCGGCCGCCGGAGTGGACGGTGCGGACGACTGTGGCCAGGACGTCTGAGGAGACGGTTTTGGGGAGGAAGCCTCGGACGCCTGCGGCTAGGGCTCGTTTCAGGTGTCCGGGGCGGCCGTGGCTGGTGACGATCATTGTTGAGCAGGAAGGAAGTTCCAAGGACAAGGCCTGGGCTACGGAGACGCCGTCGAGGTCGGGCATTTGCAGGTCGATCACGGCTACGTCTGGGCGGACCACGCGGGCGGTGGCCAGGGCTTCGGCGCCGGTTGCGGCTTGGGCTACTACCGAGAGGTCGTCCTCTAGCGAGAGGAGGGCGGCCATGGCTCCGCGGATCAGGTGTTCGTCGTCGGCCAGGAGGATGCGGATCACGGGAGCTCCACGGTCAGGACGAAACGGTTGGGAGGCTCGGCGAAAGCGGATACCGAGCCGCCTAAGGCCGAGACTCGTTCGCGTAGGCCCGTTAGGCCGCTGCCGAAGCGGAAGTCGGTCAACGAGGCGCCGTCGTTGGACATGGTCAGGATGTTGCCGCGCAACGTGATTGTGCAGGTGCTGGCTTCGCTGTGGCGTAGGACGTTGGTTACGCCTTCGCGGACGGCCCAGCCCAGGGCGCCGGCGGGTTCGCCGGTCGAGGAGGCTTCGCCGATCACGCGGCAGTCGATGCCTGCGGAGGCGAGGAGGGAGCGGGCGCCGGCCAGTTCGACTGAGAGGTCGGCGGTGCGGTAGCCGCTTACGACGGCGCGGAGCTCGTCCAGGGAGTCGTGGGCTATTCGGCGGACTTCCAGCATTTCGTCGATTGCTTCGGAGCGGCCGCGGCGGGCCAGTTGGGCTGCCAGGTCGGCTTTTAGGGCTACTACTGAGAGGTTGCGGCCTACTACGTCGTGGAGGTCGCGGGCGAAGCGCAGGCGTTCTTCGGCTACGGCGAGGTTGGCGCGGACTTCGCGGGAGCGGTCCAGTTCCCAGACCAGGCCGACCATCCAGAGGGTTGTGCGGAAGCCGAAGGCCAGGATCAGCAGCATGACCGTGGTGAACAGACCGCGGGTGGGTTCGGCGGTGAGGATCACGAAGAGGCCGCCGGCCACTGCGGCCAGGGCCAGGGGGCGTGGGCGGAGGAGGGCGGACAGGGTGGTGATGGTCAGGACCAGGAACATCACCGCTATGCCGTCGGCTGGGCCGTCTGGCTTGCCTGGGGTGGGGTGTGGGTAGGCGAGCTCGGCCACGGCCAGGACGGCGCAGGTGTAGGCCAGGAAGATCACCAGGAGGCGTCGTGGGAACGCGGTGTTGCCCAGGTGGTGTTCGATGCCCAGGTGGCCCAGGCGCACGCTCAAAACCGTGTGGATCAGGGTGGCCGCCGAGATCAGCACGATGGCGGTCGTGCCGACCTCCTCGGCCATGGCGGTGATCAGCAGGGGTGGCAGCACCAGGAAGCTCACGTAGAACGTGACGCGGACGTACAGGTCGAAGCGCGCCGCGTTGCTGCGGGACCGCCACCAGCCGAGCAAGTTCACCTCCGTGGGTCCCAGCGGAACCAGCGACGTACAGCGTAGGTGCCCAGGGCGATCCACGCCGCCAGGATGATCAGCGGCTGCAGGACTGGGCCGCCGTGCCAGCCTGCGCGCAGCAGGTCCAGGACTGGGGTCAGCGGTAGCAGGCGCAGCACCGACGCGACGCCTTCCGGCATTACCGAGAGCGGGATGAACAGGCCCGAGCCGAGCACGCACGCCATCAGCACCGGCAGGGACGTCACCTGTGCCATCTCCACTGTGCGGGTGAACGCCGAGGACGCCGCCGCGAGCAGCACGAAGACGATCACGCCGCCGACGATGCCCACCAGCAGGAACCACGGTCGGCTGGGCAGGGAGACGCCCGTCATCACGCCGACGATCACCGCGAACAACGCCATTTGACCCAAAGCCACCACAACGGACGGCAGGGACGCGCCGAGCAGGATCTCCGGGTCGGTGAGCTCGCCGACCCGAAGGCGTTTCAGGACAAGCTCTTCACGGCGTGCCACGAACGTGGTGACGAGGTTGTAGTAGACGGCCATGACCAGAACAAAGCCGATCAGCCCGATGACCAGCGGTACGCCGTCAGCGTCCACGGACAGCAGCAGCGGCACGATCAGCAACGGCAGCACAAGAGAGTTGAACAGCGCGGTTCGGTTGCGCCAGAACAACTTCAGCTCGGCCTGCCCGACAGCCACGGCCCTCATGCCGCCTCCTCCGCGATCGCCAGGAACGCTTCCTCCAGGGACGCCGAGCGGGCGTCCAAACCGGACAGTTCGACCGAGTTGACGTGTGCCCAGGCGAGCAGCTCGTGCAGCGTTTCCTGCAGATTGTTGGTTCGCACGGTGACGCGCCCGGACGGATCGGAATCCGCGACGACCGGCAGCGAAACACCGCGGGGTGCCACGAACGAAATGCGAGCCGGATACGCGTCCACCACCTCGGAAACCGTTCCCTGCGCGACGATCCGGCCGCGGTGCATGATCGCCAGTCGGTCGGCCAACGCCTGCGCCTCCTCCAGGTAATGCGTCGTCAGCAGCACGGTGACGCCTTCGCGCAGCAACGAACGAATCAGTTCCCACGTGTTGCGGCGGCTTTCCGGATCGAGTCCGGTGGTCGGCTCGTCGAGGAACAGGACCTCGGGCCGGCCCAGCAGAGCCAGCGCCAGGTCCAGCCGCCGTCGCTCGCCACCGGACAGCTGCTTCACCCGCACGGAAGCCCGATGTGCCAGGTCAACGAGAGACAACGCTTCATCAACCGGGCGCGGCGAGGTCAGGGTTCCGGCCCACATCTTTGTGGCCTCGGTCACAGTCAGGTCGGGTGGAAAACCGCCTTCCTGCAACATCACGCCCACGCGCGGCCGCACGAGAGAGCGCTCCCGGAACGGATCGTGTCCCAGCACCGAAACAGTGCCAGACGCCGGACGTGAGAGCCCTTCCACAACCTCCACCGTGGACGTCTTTCCCGCGCCGTTGGTACCGAGCAAAGCGAACATTTCGCCCCGCTCCACATCAAATGAGACGCCACGTACGGCTTCGAATCCCCCGCTGTACCGGCGGGTCAGGCCGCGTACCTCGATCGCTGTCATAAGCCCACGATCTCGGGAAACAGGGAGAAACGGCAGTGTCGCCACACACCAGAAACCCATGACAGATGTCATGCCCGCTATCTGAGGGGTTTCCCCGCGTCCACTCGCGACGGTCGCGCTCTCACCTAACCTCGCCCCAGTGGCCGACCCGGTCCAGCTTCGCCGCCGCCCGCGCCGGGCGCGGCCACCTCCGGGCTCCGGCGGGCGGCAGGGGTCCGCCGGGGGCCCGTCCAACGAGGGGAGTCGTCACGTGCAGGAAGAGCTGCGCGGACGCCACGGGGAGCTCGCCGCACTGCGAGCCGCGTTCGAGGCCGCCGCCACACGCGGACGTCTTGCGGTCGTGCGCGGTGCGCCGGGGAGCGGACGAACGGAGCTGTTGCGGTTCGCCGCGGCGATGTGGCGGGCCGAGGGCGTGCCGGTGGTCAGCCACCGGCCCAGGTCCCGCGCTGTGGTGCTGATCGACGACGCCGATCACCTGAGCGACCCCGTCGTCACGACCACCGCCATGCGCATGCCCGGCTGCCTCGTCGTCGCGGTCTGCCGCGACCACGCCGAGCTCGCCGAGGCCGCGGACGTCGTCATCGACCTGCCAACGTTGTCGCACGACGTCGTGACCGAGCTGATCACCACGCGCGACCCGCTGGACCACAGCGTCGTCGAAGCGCTCGGCACCGCCCTCGGCCCGCTCTACGGCAACCCCGGCACGGTCCTCGCGACCCTCGGCGAGACCAACCTGACGTGGGTCGGCGACCTGCTCTTCCTCGCCACGAACCGGATCAGCCTGCCGAAAGACCATCACCTGCTGGAGCACGTCCACGGCCTCGCGCACCGCGTCGCGCTGTTGTGCGTGGTGCGCCAGGGCATCGAGGTCACCGACCTGAAGCTGCTCAAAGAGGACCTCGCCGAATGCGGCCGCGCACTGGACGACCTCGTCGAACGCGGAGTGCTCACGAAGGACCTCAAGGTCGCGTGCCCGGCGCTGGCCAACGCGATCATCGACCGGAGCGGCGAGGACGAGGTCCGCCGGATGCACGTCGCGCTCGCCGTCGACAGCTTCGACCCGGACCTCGTCGCACTGGCCGGCCGGGACCTGCCCGACGCACCGCACCGGGCCCGCTGGCTCGCCGACCGCGCCGCCGAGATCGAGGCCACCGACCAGGAACGGGCCGGTCGCTGGCTCGCCGCCGCCGTGCTGATGACCCAAGATCGCCCGTGCGGACGGCTCTGTTACCGAGCCCTCGCCGTTCTGATCGCAACGGGCCAACACGAGCTGATCCGCACAGTCCTCAAAGAACGCGAAGATGCCAGCACCGACGCCGCCGCGATGCTGTTGCTGCTCAACGGCGACCACACATCGATCAATGGCGGTCCGGCCGTCGCACTGGCGCGGTGGTGGCTCGGCGAACGTCCCGACTGGACGCCACTGCCGATGAACACGCACGACGACGAAGCGGTCATCACCAACGCCGAGCTGAACGCGATCTACCACGCGTTGCGCTTCGACGCCCAGGCCTGCCGCACGGCGCTGAGGTTCGTCCGCGACGACCACGCGAGGGATAGCTTCGACGAGATCACCGAAGCAGGCACGGCCGGCGACGTCGCGACGGTCCTGGAACTCGTGCTGGGCCACCGCTATCGCACGCCGGACCACGGCCCGTTGAAGCTCTACCAACGCTGATCCGGCTCGTGGGCATGTGCGCGGCGGGGGACCGGGCCGCACTGCGCAAGGTCGCCGACGGCAGTTGGCGTTCGCTCCCCGGTGGCACCGCAGCTCGGTTCATCGGTCGTGCGGTGGCCATGTGCTACACGGACCGTTGGGATGAAGCGGCGACGTTGCTCGCCAGCACGCGCAACATGTGGCGGCTCGGCAACGCGGCCACGGTGACGTTCGGCGAGATCTTCGGCATGAGCTCGGCGCTGATGTCCGGGCGGATGCCGGAGTTCGAACGGGTCGTCAACGATCCCGGCCTGTGCCCGCTCTACGCGGCGGACCGGAACCGACCGGCGCTGCAGGCCGCGATGGCGCGGTGCCTGCTGCTGATCGGGGAGTCGAAGCGCGGCGCACGGATGCTCGACGACCTCACGCTACAAGCGGCCGACCTCGCGTTGCTGGGATTCGCGCAGGGACGGTGGGACGAGGCGCTCGGGCACGCCCGCAAGGCACTGGTCACCGGGTCGACGCTCGGCCAGGTCGCGGCGCACACGGCGTTGGGGCACGACCTCGCCACGATGCTGGTCGCACGGGCGAAGCTGACCCGTGCGCGCGAGGTGATCGCCGACGCGCGCGCCGGCCAGAACGTCTTGCCGCACCTGCTGGACGTGCCCGAGTCGGACCTGGAACTGGTGCTCGGCGCACGGGACAAAGGCCGGCGGGCACTGCAGCGCGGGCTCGCATTCGCCGCGCAGCACGCCATCGTGATCGGCACCGACGAGCTGGAGCTGCGGCTCGCCGTGCTGTCACTGGAGGACGGCGACCGCGAGGACGCCGAGTTCCGCGTCGAACGCCTGGCTGACATCGCCGAGACCATGGACACCGGCCGCGCGCACCGCAACCACCTGCTGGCCCGCGCGGTGACGTGGCACGACCGGCAGGCGACCAACGAGGTGCGCAGACTGGTCGCCGAACGCGACCAGCCGTACGAGATCGCGCTGACGTTGACCGCATTGGCCACGCACGGACTCGGTGACGCACAGACGCTGCGGGAGGCCTACGACCTGTTCGGGCTCATGGACGCGTTGCTGCCCAGGGCTTTGCTGCGCCACCTCATGCGCGAACACGGCGTCGCGGTGCCGGGTCGTGCGGCCACGACGGCCGAGCAGGAACGGTTGCTGGCCTCGTTGGTCGCGGAAGGGCTCACGAACCGCGAGCTGGCCGGCGTGCTCAGGACCACCGAGAAGAGCGTCGAGGCCAAGCTGACCCGGCTCTTCCAGCGCACCGGCTACCGGTCACGGGTGGAGCTCGCGACGGCGATCCTCACCGGCGAGTACCACTGAGGAACCGCGCGACCGGCCACACCCCGTCCGACGTGTTCCCGAGCACCGTGCGCGTGATCCCCGACTCGGGCTCGTGCACGGTCTTGAACGACACCCCGGCGTCCCACCCGACGAGCTGCACCTGGCTGGTCGACCCGTGCAGCCAGAACCCGAGGCCGTAGCGCAGCTTGTCCTCGGGGATCTCGCTGTGCGGCTTGACCATCTCGGTCACCCACCGCTCCGAGACGATCCGTCCGGCGAAGAACGCCCGCCAGAACGCGCTGACGTCGGCCGCCGTCGTGTAGATCCCGCCGTCACCGCCGCCGCGGATCGGCAGGTGGAACACGTTGGTGCGCCACTCGCCGTCGATCGGCAGGTAGCCGATGGCGGTGCGTTCACCGAGCGAGTCGGACCGCAGGAACTCGGTGTCGGGCAGGCCAGCCGGCGCGCAGACCCGTTGCCGCACCAGGTCGTGGTACGGCACGCCGCTCGCCCGTTCCGCGATCAGGGACAGCACGACGTAGCCGCCGTTGTTGTAGCCGAACTGCGTGCCGGGCGGAAACTTCTGCGGATACCCGTCGAGGATCGGCACGTACTGCTCGATGTCGCGCAGGTTCTGCACGGGCACCGGCAGGACGTACTCGTTGATGTCGGTGATGACCTCTTCGTCGAAGTAGTCGCCGATGCCGGACCGGTGCGCCAGCAGCTGCCAGACGGTCACCTCGTCGTCGATCAACGGCAGGTCCGCGCCGAGGATCGAGCGCACTCGAGTATCGGCACTCAGCGTGCCGTCCTCGATCAGGCTCACCACGGCCAGCGCGGTGAAAGCCTTGCAGCCGCTGGCGATCGCGAACCGCGTGTCGACCGTGTTCGGGATCTTGTAGCCGCGGTGCGCGAGGCCGTACGCCTTCTCGAAGACCTGCCGGTCCTCGTCCACCCGGACCACGCCCGAGAAGTTCGCGGTGCGGGCGACCTCGTCCAGCTCTTGTTCCATCCGGCGACGGTGACACGGCACGCGCCCACAAAGCGCGCGAATTTCCGATTACGGGTGATAACGCCCCGCGACCTCGGTGATCTCCCCGGCGCGGTTGAAGGTCAGCTGGGGCGCGTAGGGCGGGGACGACAGCGCCAGGAACTCCTCGCGGGTGCACGGGACGCCGCCGAGTCCTTGCCAGCCAACGTCGATCTCGGTCGGCTGCCCGCAACCCTGCGCGGTGCGGAACACCGCGTCCGGGGCGAGCTTCGACCTGTGCGGGGCCGGCGACAGCGGATGGACGGCGGAGTTGTTCTCCTCCGCCTGCCGGTACTCGCCCTCGACCCACTCGACGGTGCCGTCGGGGTGGATCGCCGTGATCATCGCGACGTCCACCGAGCTCGGCGTCAGCCACACCACCACGCCCACGGCCACCGGCACCGCGGCTGCCCACACCCGACGCTTCATGCCGACCTGACGCCGTGATCAGCTCCGGGTTTGCGTGCTGATAATATCACGGTCGTACTAAATAACGAGGGGGACGAATGACCTTGGGGCTGGTAGCCGCGCTGGCCGGACTGGCGCTGCTGGACTCGACGAGCATCGGCACGCTGTTCATCCCGATCTGGCTGATGCTCACGCCGGGACGTCTGAAACTCAGCAGGTTCGGCGTCTACCTCGGCACGATCACGGTCTTCTACTTCGCGGTCGGCGTGCTGATCGTGCTCGGCGCCTCGCAGGTGGTCGACCACCTCGACGGCAAGGTCGCGCTGTGGATCCAGCTGGCGATCGGCGTGTTCCTGTTCGTGATCAGCTTCCGGTTCGACAGCAAGAAGAAGCCGAACACGGGGAAGTGGCAGCAGCGGATCAACGCCAACGGGTCCGCCTCGGCGCTCGCGGGCATCGCGGTGCTGGCCGGCGTCGTGGAGCTCGCGACGATGCTGCCGTACCTCGGCGCGATCGGCATGATGAGCGCCGCCGACCTCAACGCGCCGCAGATCGCGTTGCTGCTCGCCGGGTACTGCCTGGTCATGATCGTGCCGGCGGTGCTGCTCCTCGGCGGGCGGCTCGCGTTGCGCAGCAAGATCGAGCCGTTCCTCAACCGGATCAGCACGTGGTTCGCGGAGAAGGGGGCGAGCACGACCGGCTGGATTCTCGGGATCGCCGGGTTCCTGGTCGCACGCGATGCCATCGCACGGCTGTTCTTCCTGTGAACCACTTGGTCCAGTTGGCTGAACGACCGCGTTTCGTTTTCCTCCTACACTCGCGAGGATGACTCAGCTGGACGATCCGCGCAGATCAGTCCCGCGGGAGCTGGCACCGTTGCTCCGAATGGAAGTCACGCCGGTCTCGGTGAGCATTTTCGAGGCCATCGAGAAATCGATTCCGGAATACAGCCAGTTCAGGGACAACGTCGTCGATGGCATTCGACAGGCGTTGGTGAAGTTCGTGGACATGATCGCCGATCCGGAGTCGGAACCCGATCCGCACGACGACATCCACCGCAAGCTCGGCGCGTGGGAGTTCAAGTCCGGCCGCAGCCTGGACAGCCTGCAGGCGGCGTACCGGATCGGCGCGCGGGTGGCGTGGCGGCACGTGTGCGGGTTCGCCGAGCGGCGGGAGCTGTCGCTGCACCTGATGTCGGTGCTGGGCGAGGCGATGATCGCCCACGTCGACGAGCTGGTGAGCCTGTCGGTCGAGGGGTACGCGGCCGCGCAGGCGAGTGCGGCGGGAACGCTGGAACGCAAGCGGCGCAAGCTGATGGAGCTGCTGGTCGGTGATCCGGCGAGCAACTGGCAGGCGGTGCTGGACGCGGCGCAGGCGGCGGCGTGGCCGATGCCGGACCGGCTGAGTGCCGTCGCGCTTGAGCCGTCCGCCGCACCGGCGGACGACCTGCCGCCGGACGTGCTGGTGAACTTCGAGGACGCGACGCCGTACCTGCTGGTGCCGAACCCGGTCGCGGTGCCGCGCTGGATCCGCCGGGCGCTGCCGGGCTGGCGGGCCGCGGTCGGGCTGCCGTTGGCGCCCGTGGAAGCGCGCAGGTCGCTGGCCTGCGCGCGCCAGGTGCTGGCGCTCGCGCGGGAGAAGGTGCTGCCGGACCGGCCCGTGCTCGACTGCGCCGATCATCTGGTCGAGCTGACGGTGCTCGCGGACGAGTTCCTGGCCCGGCAGCTGGCCGAACGGGCGCTGGCGCCGTTGGCACCGTTGACCGAACGGCAGCGCACGAAGCTCGCCGAAACGCTGCTCGTGTGGCTGTCGGCACGGGGCGGCGCGCCCGAGGTGGCCGCCCGGCTGCAGGTGCATCCGCAGACCGTCCGCTACCGCGTGAACCAATTGGACGAACTGTTCGGCGACCGAATGCACGACGCCGAGGAGCGGTTCACGCTCGAGCTGGCGCTGCGGGCTCACTATTTATTGGATGGCCACTGATAAATCGCGCGAACGCAATTCGTACGCAGGTGACAAAAGTAGTTTTTCTCTTGCATTGCGGAATGCGGGTAGCTAACTTACTGGCGAGTAAAGCAACACCGCCTTCTTGCAGTTCAATGTCGTACTCACGGAGGTCCCTGCAGATGAAGACCCTCGCACGCGCCGCTGCCTGCGTACTGGCCGCCGGAGCACTGAGCATGGTCACGGCCGGCACCAGCTCGGCCGCGCCCGCCTCGCTGAACATCACCTACTCCTGCAACTTCACCCTCATCGGTGCGCAGGACATGCCGACCACGGTCAGCTCCACGGACCTGCCCGACTCGGCCACCGTCGGTGTGCCTACCGCGGTGTCCAACACCACGGTGACGAGCACCGTGTCGGAGAGCGCCACCACCACGCTGGCCTGGCTCGGCGCGAAGTCGGTCGACGGCACGATGACCAGCCAGGTCCCCGTGGTCAACGGCAGCGCCACCCAGACGCTGACCTCCGTGTCGACCATCCCGAACACGCCGGTGCCCTCCAGCGGCACGTTCCAGGTGACGGCCACGGGCACGTTCCCGGCGATGACGCTCGCGAACGCCGGCTCGGCGACGATCTCGCTCGGCAGCGCCGAGCTCAAGCTGACGCCGCGACTGGCCAACGGCGACGCGACGTGGCTCGGCACGATCACCGTGCCCTGCACCGTCAAGCCGGGCCAGAGCACCACGTTCTACACCTTCCCGGTGGCTTGATCGGTCCCGTGATGGGATTGGCGGCATGGAGCTCCAGCAGTTGGTGGACCGCATTGCCGCCGAGGTCACGCCAGGTGGTGCAGTAGCCGACTACATCCCGGCGCTGGCCAGGATCGACCCGCACGCCTTCGGCCTCGCCGTCGCCACACTGGACGGCGAGGTCTTCGGCGCGGGGGAGTACCGCACGCCGTTCTCCATCCAAAGCATCTCCAAGGCGTTCACGCTGGCGCTGGCTCTCTCCCAGAACGACGACGTGTGGTCGCGCGTCGGGCGGGAGCCGTCCGGATCCCCGTTCAACTCGCTGGTCCAGCTGGAGACCGAGCAGGGCATCCCGCGCAACCCGTTCATCAACGCCGGTGCGCTCGTCGTCACCGACCACCTCGGCCTCGGTGCCGCTGATCGGCTGCTGGACTTCCTGCGTGCCGAGAGTGGCAACGCACAGGTCGACGTCGACCCCGAGGTCGCCAAGTCCGAGCTCGACCACGCCGACCGCAACCGCGCGCTCGCGCACTTCATGGCCTCCTACGGCAACATGCGCAACCCCGTCGACGTCGTGCTGCACGAGTACGTCCGGCAGTGCTCGATCGCGATGAGCTGCGCGGATCTTGCCCGTGCCACCTTGTTCCTGGCCCGGCACGGCGTCCGCAACGACGGCACACGGCTGTTGGGTGTCAGCGGCGCGAAACGGGTCAACGCCGTGATGCTCACCTGCGGCACCTACGACGCCGCCGGCCAGTTCGCCTACCGGGTCGGACTGCCCGGCAAGAGCGGGGTCGGCGGCGGCATCATCGCCGTGGTTCCCGGGAAGTGCGCGATCTGCGTGTGGAGTCCAGCATTGGACGCACGCGGCAACTCCGTCGCGGGTGTCGACGCCTTGGACCGATTCACCACTCTCACGGGCTGGTCAGTGTTCTGACTGGTGGTAGGAAGACGGGGTGAGCACAACGGGGAACGCACTGGCACTGGCCGAGGACGAGGCCATCACGCTGGTCAGCGAGCTGATCAGGATCGACACGACGAACACGGGTGATCCCGCCACGCTGGTCGGCGAGCGCAAGGCGGCCGAGTGGGTGGCGGAGAAGCTGTCCGAGGTCGGCTACGAGACCACGTACGTCGAGTCCGGCGCGAAAGGCCGCGGCAACGTGATCGCGCGTCTCGCCGGGGCCGATCCCAGCCGGGGCGCGCTGCTCGTCCACGGTCACCTCGACGTCGTGCCCGCCGACGCCTCCGAGTGGTCCGTGCACCCGTTCTCCGGTGCCGTGCAGGACGGGTACGTGTGGGGACGTGGCGCGGTCGACATGAAGGACATGGTCGGCATGACGCTGTCCCTGGCGCGGCACTTCAAGCGCGAAGGGATCGTGCCGCCGCGCGACATCGTGTTCGCGTTCCTCGCCGACGAGGAGGCCGGCGGCCTGTTCGGCGCGAAGTGGCTGGTGGAGCACCGGCCGGAGCTGTTCGAGGGCGTCACCGAGGCGATCAGCGAGGTCGGCGGGTTCTCGGTCACGCTGAAGGACGACGTGCGGGCGTACCTGGTGGAGACCGCGGAGAAGGGCATCCGCTGGCTCAAGCTGCGGGTCAAGGGCACCGCCGGGCACGGCAGCATGATCCACCGGGACAACGCAGTGGCGAAGCTCGCCGCCGCCGTCACGAAGCTCGACCAGCACCAGTGGCCGTTGATCATCCGGCCGTCGGTGCGGGAGTTCCTCGACGGGGTCACCGAGATCACCGGCCTCGAGTTCCCCGACGACGACATCGATGGCTCGATCGGCAAGCTCGGCGCGCTGTCGCGGATGATCGGCGCGACGCTGCGCGACACCGCGAACCCGACGATGCTGTCCGCCGGCTACAAGGCGAACGTGATCCCGTCCACCGCTGAGGCCACAGTGGACTGCCGCATCCTGCCCGGCCGCGAGGAGGCGTTCGACCGCGAGCTCGCCGAGCTGCTCGGTCCGGACGTCGAGCGCGAGTGGATCGGCCTGCCGCCGGTGGAGACGACGTTCGACGGTGCGCTGGTGGACGCGATGACGGCGTCGATCATCGCCGAGGACCCCGGTGCCCGCGTGCTGCCGTACATGCTGTCGGGTGGCACGGACGCCAAGTCGTTCCAGCAGCTCGGCATCCGCAACTTCGGCTTCGCGCCGCTGAAGCTGCCGTCGGACCTGGACTTCTCCGGTCTCTTCCACGGCGTGGACGAGCGCGTGCCGGTGGACGCCCTTAAGTTCGGTGTGCGCGTGCTGGACCGTTTCCTGCGCAACAGCTGAGGAGATCGCTGTGTCCACTGTGGACTTGACAGGTCAGGTCGCGCTGGTGACCGGTGGCGCGGGCGGAATCGGCGCCGCCGTGGTGCGCCGGCTCGCGAAGCTGGGAGCCCGCGTGGCGGTGCTCGACCTCGATGCCGCAGGGGCACAGCGGATCGCCTCGGCGGTGGGTGGCATCGCCATCGCGGGTGACGTGACGGACGCCGCCACGATGCCCGCGGTGGTCGAGCAGGTCGAACGGGAACTGGGCCGCCTCGACGTCGTGCACCTGAACGCCGGCATCGGTGGCGGGCAGGCGGGGATCGACGACGCGCTGAACGTCGACCGCTACCGCAAGCTGGTCGGGGTCAACGTCGACCACGTCGTCTACGGGCTGTGCGCGGCCGTCCCGGCGTTGCGGCGGCAGGGCGGCGGGAAGATCGTGATCACGGCGTCGCTGGCCGGGCTGGCGGCGATGCCCGCCGACCCGTTGTACACGCTGACCAAGCACGCGGTCGTCGGATACGCGCGGGCGGCGGGGAAGGCGCTGGCGGCCGACGGAATCGTCGTCTCCGCGCTGTGTCCTGGTTTCGTGGACACGTTGCTGCTGGGCGCGGCCAAGGAGGAGTTCGACGCGGTCGCGTTCCCGTTGCTGACGCCGTCGGACATCGCCGACGCCCTGGAAGCGGTGCTGGCACAGGGTGAGCCGGGGGAGGCCTGGGTCATCCAGCCAGGTGGGCAGGCGTCGGCGCACCAGTTCCGCGGTGTGCCGGGACAGGACGTGGTGCTCGGCCGGGTCTGAGGCTCGGATAACCGGATCCGTGTTGTCTCGTTAGGACGATCAGACGACACGGCGAAAGGAATCCGATGGTGCGGCTGGAGGACGGGACCGAGCTGAACGTGGTGCGCGCGGGCAACCCCGAGGCGCCGGTGACGGTCGTGCTGGCCCACGGCTACGCGCTCGACCACCGCAGCTGGCACAAGGTCGTGGCCGGTTTGGGCGAGGACTTCCAGGTCATCGCCTACGACCACCGCGGGCACGGCAAGTCGGCGGGTGCCACCAAGGAGACCGCGACCATCGAGCAGCTCGGCGACGACCTGGGGGAGCTGATCGAACGGGCCGTGCCGGCCGGACAGGTCGTGATCGCCGGGCACTCCATGGGCGGCATGGCGGCGCTGGCGATGGCCGAACGCAGGCCGCGGCTGTTCCGGCAGCGGGTGCTGGGCAACGTGTTCGTGTCGACGGCCGCGAGCGGGCGGTCCGAGACCTCGCTGGCGTGGCCCAAGGCGGTCGGCAAGCTCGTCCGGGAGCTGGAGCGGGCGTTCGGGCCGATCGTGCGGGCGGTGCGGGAGAAGATCGAGCCGACGAAGACCGCCGGCCTGCGGTGGTGGCTGTTCGGCGACCAGCCCGAGGACGAGGACGTCGAGCTCACGGCGGACATGGTGTGGGGGCACTGGCCGGAGACCGTCGCGCTGTTCCGGCCCGCGGTGGACCGGTACGACCGGGAGGCCGGGCTGACCGTGGCCAAGGAGAAGGCCGTGGTCGCCGTCGTGGGGGACGAAGATCGGCTCGTGCCGGAGACCGACGCTGTGAAGTTCGGCGGGACTTCGGTCATCTTGGCCGATGCGGGACATATGCTTCCCCTGGAGCGGCCGGCCGAGATCGCGAACCTGATCCGGGAGGTGGCCGCCAAGGCATAGCTGGGGGGCTGGTGCTGCAGTACCTGGAACCGCGGACGGACGTGCCCGCGAAGGACGACTGGTCGACCCGTCTGGCGCTCGCCGGCATCCGCGTGCGCGCGGAGGTCGTGGAGAAGCGGGCCGACCGGTTGCTGCTGGACGGACTGGTGCTCAAGGGATCGTTCGGCACTCTGGAATACCGGGCCGGGGAACGGGTCGAGCGCACGCTCGGGCGGCCGGGGGACGAGCGGCGGATCCAGGGGCTGCTCACCGTCGCCAAGGCGGTGGCGCCGTTGCCGTGGTGGCACCGGTACCGCCGGCCCGACTTCAGCGCGCTGCCACGATGACCGGGGAAGTGCGGTACCTGGAACCGCGGACCGACGTGCCCGCGAAGGACGACTGGTCCACCGGCCTGATCCTGCAGGAGCTGGGGCTGATCCGGCTGACCCTGTCGATCGTCGCGCTGGTGTCGCTCGCCGGGCTCGTCGGCTGCCTGTTCCTGCCGATGGAGATGGGCAACATCGCGGCGATCGTGGTGTTGTCGCTGCTGTTGCTGATCGGCGCGATCGGGCCGGTGATGCACCGGGTCCAGACGCTGCCGTTGCGCAGGGGGCTGCTGGACGAGCCGTGGCGGCGGTGTCCGGTGACCGTGGTGGACCACCCCGACGACAAGTACTCCACCTACTTCCGGCTGCCCGACGGGGTCGTCCTCGAGATCCTCCCTGGCGGCGAGCTGCGGGACGTGCTGCGCAGCCGAGGTGAGGTCTTCGTGTGCGGACCGAACGCGAAGGGCAAGGCGGTCGTGCGGGTCGCGGGCCTCGCCGAGACGGAGAACGCCAAGGTGGCGTCGCCCGCCGAGTTCGTGGACCGGGAACCGGAGGAGCCGCTCGAGGTCGGGCGCCCGCTGGACGACCCCGCGGTGCTCAAGGCCTTCTCCGGCCTGGTGATGGGCACGCACTCGACGCTCGGCGCCACGATCCCGGCCGGCATCGGCGTGGTGATCGTGCTGATGAGCCTGTGGCCGATCGCCCCGGCCGGGCTCGTCGTCGGTGGGCTGGTCGTGGTCCTGTCGTTGCTCATGCTGCCGTCGCTGATCGAACTGGGCCGCTGGTACCGGGACGCGGTGCGGGGGATGCACGCCGCGCACCGCTGGATTCCGGTGCCGATCACGCTGTTCCCGTGGAAGCCGGGTGCGCTCGTGGCGGGTCTCGCGACCATGGAGGGCGGGCGGCTCGCGCTCGTCCAGTTCGTGGACCCGAACCTGCACATCATCGCGAACATCGCCGACACCGGCACCATGTGGATCGCCGGCGTGCACGAGGACGTGATCGCGGTGGGCGTGCCGGGGATCCCGGTCCTGACCATCGCGGCGATCCAGCCCGACAGCGACACGCCGCGTGAGGCGCCGGTGCCGTGGATCCAGCGCCTTCGCCAGCCCGATTTCAGCGGCCTGCCGCGCTAGGGGGAGCAGTGCGGTACCTGGAACCGCGGACGGATGTGCCCGCGAAGGACGACTGGTCGACGAGACTGGTTCTCGAGGAGAACCGCTTCAGCACCGAGCACAAGATCGTCTCGGTGATCGCGGTCGTGACGTTCGTCGTGTGCTTCTTCGTGCCGATGACGGCGGGCAACATCGCGGCGATCGTCGTGCTCGGGTTCATGTTGTTCATGAACGTGCTGTCGCCGTTGATCGGGCTGGCGGGGCGCCGGGCAAAGCGGCGTGGCCTGCTGAACGAGCCGTGGCGGCGAGTGCCGGCCACGGTCGCCGACAACGACGACGAGCCGTGGGACCTGCTGCTGCTCGACGGGATGGCGCTCAAAGGATCACTGCACGACCTGCCGGACATGGTGCTGGACCGGCAGGAGGTCTTCGTCTGCGGCCCGGACGCCGACGGACGGGTGATGGTCAGGGCCGCCGGGTTCACGGCGATGCGTCCCGCCGAAGTGGTCGACCCGGAGGAGTACCAGGCCAAGGAACGGGTGGAGCGGCCGCTCGGCCGTCCCGCGGACGATCCGGCGGTCCAGGAGGTGGTCGCGGCCACCTGGATCGTGACGATGGTCAGGGTGGTCACGCTCTTCGGCGTGGTGGTCACCGGTGTGCTGGTCGCGCTGAGCGTGTCGCCGCTCGCGCCGACCGGGCTGGTCGCCGCCGCGCTGGTGGCCCTGCCGCTGCTCGACCTGCGGATGGTCCTCCGGAACGTCCGTCGTCAGCGAGACGCACAGCTTGCGGCGGAGCGCTCCGAGCAGTGGACGCCCGTGCCGATCAGGTTGTTCCCGGAACGGCCTGGGCACCACCTCGCGGGCGTCGCGGAGCTGCCGGACGGTCCCGCGCTGGTGCGGTTCCCCAACCTGGTTCTCGAGGTGGTGGCGAACGTCGCCGACACCAAGGTCATGTGGATCGCGGGCACGCACGAGAACGTGCTGGCGGTGGGAGTGCCGTACGTGAACTCGCTGACGTACGCGGTCGTGCTTCCTCATGGGGTCACCCAGGAGGGCGACCCCATGTCGTGGTGGCGCAGGCTCCGGCCGCAGCAGCGGCTCGGGCTGCCCTAGACGGGGGAGCGGCGGGCGCGTCCCGGTGGCCGGCCGAAGAGCCGGACGTGCTCGTCGACGAGCCAGTCCTTCAGCGGTGCCCACTCCGGGTGGTGGTTGAGCACCAGCAGGCGGTGCATCCACCAGTTCGGGTCGTCGTGGCGCGGGAACGCCGCGAGCCACGCGGCCCGCTCGTCCGCCGACAGGCCCCACAGGTGGGCCAGCTGGCCCTGGGCGTCGGTGTCGAGCTGCGCGGTGATCTTGCCGCCCTCTGTGTGCCATTCGGCGCGTAGCTCGCGCAGCACGGCTATAGCGCGTTCGTCGCCTTCGTCAGCTGTGACGACAACTGTGTGCAGTCCCTGCGCCGCGGCTTCGGCGAGCAGGGCTCTGGTGGACGTTTCGTCGTGCGGCAGTGCGCTGTGCGCGACCCCGACTTCATGCGGCACGAGCTCCATGACAACGAATCTGATCACATCTGCAACTAAACCGGTAGATTTTATTGCTTCAGTGTTGACTGAAGGGTCATCTTCACCCGGTTGCGCGTCCCAGTTGCATAGACGTTGTTGTACGGCGCGGAGGCATCGACACCACACAACGTTTTCCCACTACAAATGGGGTCGAGAGGAACGGTGAGGGTGTTGTTCAGCAAAGAGGCCTCGGGTCGACGCCGGGGAAGTACTGCTCCCAGTGCCGAGTGGACAGGTGCGCCGTCGTAGTTGCGCACACGCGGGCTGCGGTCGCCTCGACGTCGATGTCCCAGACGCGGACGGTGCGGTCAGCGCCGGCGGTCGCCAGAGTGCGGTTGTCCGGTGCGAACGCCACACCCCACACCCGTTCCGTGTGTCCGTGCAGCACTGCTCGCAACTGGGGGTTGCGAGCATCGCGCACGTCCCACACGCGGACGAGGTCGTCGGCGGTGCCGGCGGCGAGCAGTGTGCCGTCGGGGGAGAAGGCGAGGCGCTGCAGCGGCCCGCCGTCGTTGGGCAGGGTGCCGAGCTTCCGCGGCTGGGCGGGGTCGCTGATGTCGTAGAGCGCGCCCGTGTTGCCCATGTTCGCGAACGCCATGAGGTTGCCGTGGATGACGACGGACATGACCTCGTCGCGGCCGGCCTGGCCGCCGCGGCTGACGGGGTCCGGGTTGTTGTCGGTGCGCAGTGCGGGGTGGGCGCGGGGCGCGGCGGGGTCGCTGATGTCCCACAGCTGGACTTCGCGGCTGCCGTTCGCGATCACGAGGGTGCGGTCGTCCTCGGTGAACTCGACCTGCCAGACGGTGTAGGTCTTGGGCACGGCGAGGCTGCCCGTCTTCACGGGGTTGGCGGGGTCGGTGATGTCCCACAGGCCGACGATGCCGCTGTCCTCGGAGACGGCGATGGTCTTGCCGTCGTGGCTGAACCGGGCGCCGGCGATGGGGGCGGTGCCGGTGATCGCCCTGCTGAGCTCGCGCGGTTTGCTGCGGTCGGTCACGTCCCACAGGACGTTGGCGGCCGTGCTCGCCCCGAACACGATGTCGCGTTCGGGATGGACGTCGACGGTGAGCGTCTCGTCGTCCGGGCTCAGCTTGGGCAGGACGGAGATCTCCTCGGCGTGGCGGTCGTCCGGCCGCCACAGCCTGATGCTTCCGTCGGAGGAGACGGTGGCGAAGTAGCGGCCGCGCTTGTCGTAGGCCACCCGCCACACCGTCTCCCTGTGGTGCGGGTAGTTGAGGTTGGCGAGGTCGAGCACGCGCAGGTGGGTGTCGGAGGTGGCGGTGACCATCTGCCGGGAGTCGGGGCTGAACGCGACCGACCAGAGCGCGTCCGTGTGACCGGTGAGCGCGGTGGCGAGGCGGATCTCGCGTGGATCGGACACGTCCCAGATCCGGGTGACCGTGTCGCCGCCGCCGCTTGCGAGGAACTTGCCGTCGGGGGAGAAGGCCAGGGTGTGGACGGCGAAGGTGTGGCCGGTGCCGACGCTGAGCTGCACCGGGTTGCGCGGGTCGGTGATGTCCCACAGCCGCACGTCGCCGTTGTCGGCGCCGGTGGCGAGCACCCGCCCGTTGGGGTGGAAGATCGCGGCGTCGGAGGTGACGTCGCCGGGGGCGGGGTCGATGGTGGAGATCTGCTCGCCGGTCGCGAGCTCCCAGAGCTTGACCGTGCCGTCCCAGGAGGCGGACGCGATCGTGGTGCCGGTGCGGTTGAGCGAGATGCCGTGCACGTTGTCCTGGTGGGCGTTGATGGTGCGCACGAGGCTCGCGACGCCGGAGATGTTCCAGACGCGGATGGTCTTGTCCTGGCCGCTGCTGATCAGCGTGCGGCCGTCCGGGGTGAACTGGACGGCCTGGACCTGGCCCTCGTGGCCGGTGATGCGGGCCTTCTCGACCGGGCGGCGCGGGTCGGCGACGTCGAAGAGCCGGATGGCGCCGTCCCAGCCGGCGGTGGCGATGGTGCGGCCGTCCGGGCTGAACGCCATGTTGTGGGTGGCGTCGTCACCGGAGGGCACGCGGCCCAGTTCGGTGGGGTGGTGGGGGTCGGCGAAGTCCCAGAGGACCAGCGTCTTGTCGTCGGCGGCGCTGGCCAGGACCTTGCCGTCCGGGCGGAACATCGCGAAGGACGCCGCCTCCTGGTGGCCTTTGACGAGGGTGAGCTGGGGTGCGGCGAACGTGCTGAGCAGGCTGTCGCGGGCGACCGGCAGGCCGGTGAGCCGGTAGGCGGCGAGCCGGAGCTGGCTCGCGAGGCCGGGGTCGCGGTCTTGCAGGCCGGCGGCGTCGGCGATGGCTTTCTGGGCGAGCGCGTTGATGCGCTGCTCGGTGGACTGTCGTTGCGCGCGCACGGCGAACACGGTCGCGGTGGTGGCCACGAGCAGCAGGGCGGCGAGGAGCGCGACGACGCGGCGCAGGTTCGTGGTGCGGCGCTTCTCGGAGGCCAGGTCCTGTTCGGCGGCGGCCTTGCTGGCGTCGAGGAACGACTGCTCGGCGGGGTTGAGGGCGCCGGGTTCCCGGACGGCCCAGCCGGTGGCCTGCGCGAGCGGGACGCCCCGGTAGAGCGAGCCGTGGTCGCGGCCGTGCGCCTCCCAGTCGGCGGCCGCGGCGGTGAGCCTGCGGTGCACGCGCATGTCCTCGCGTGCTTCGGCGAGCCATTCCCGCAGGCGCGGCCAGCTGCGGATGACGGCTTCGTGGCTGATCTCGACGCTGTCGTCGGCGACCGTGAGGATGCGCGCCTTCGCGAGGTGTTCGACGACCTCGTCCGCCGCGAGCTCGGATCGCTTGACGTGCCGTTTGGTGTCCTGGGTGCCGTCGCCGGGGTTGACCAGGCGGAGGAAGACCTGCCGGGCCTTGACCTGTTGCTGCTCGTCGAGCCCGGTGTAGGCGTTCTCGGCGGTGTTGGCGACGGCGCGGGCGATGCCGCCGCTCTCGTGGTAGCTGGTGAGCGTGAGGGTGTTGCCGCGCTTGCGTTGCCACGTCTCGAGCAGTGCGTGGCTGACGTGGGGGAGCACGCCGGGTTCGCCGGTCGCGTCGGCGATGAGCCGGGCGACGAGACCGGTCTCGAGTGCGCAGCCGACCTCGACGGCGGGCTGGGTGATGGCCTTGCGCAGCTCGTCGGTGGTCATCGGTCCGACCACGACCTGGGCGTCCTCGACGGCGTTGACGAGGTCGGGGTAGGCGGCGCAGTGGCCGTAGAAGTCGGCGCGCATGCCGATGACGGTCTGGCCGTCGCGCTCGGTCAGTGCGGCGATGAAGGCGTCTCGGTGGGGGAGGGCAAAGATCTCCTCGAACTGGTCGACGACCAGCAGTCCTTCGGTCTCCGGGAGGGTCTCGCAGGTGCCGGGGGTGATCAGCTCGCCGGGTTTGCGGGCCAGCAGACCGGCTCGCAGCAGCGAGGACTTGCCTGACCCGGACGCGCCGACCACCAGCACGGTGTCGTGGTGCTCGAGCTTGCCCAGGAGCTTGCCCACGAGCCGTTCGCGGCCGAAGAAGCGGTCGGCGTCCTGCTCGGTGAAGGCCTTGAGGCCGACGTAGGGGGAGTCGGGCTTGGCTGCCTCGCCGTCCTGCTCGCCGATCTCGCGCCAGCGCTGTTCCCAGGCCTCCTCGTCGCCGCCGCAGGCCCGGACGAACGCCAGTGCCACGGCGAGGCTGGGGAGCCGCTGCCCGCGGGCGGCGTCGGCGAGAGTGCTGGCGGAGTAGTGGGAGAGCCTGCCGAGTTCGCGGTAGCCGGGGGAGCCGGCTTTCTCGCGGAGCTTGCGGAGGTCGAAGGCGAACTGTTCAACAGGCCCGGCGAACGGGTCGAGCGGTTTTTCCGGGCGAGGCATGACGGGGATTCTTCCATCCGCTCTCGGCTCGTCACTCTCAATAACTTCAGTGTGGACTAAAGTAAACCATCACCCGGTGTTCGGCTTCTCCTGGCAGATGCAGTGTCTCGAACTCCAGGAGGTGAGGTCCCCAGTGTTCGGTGCCGCTGGTGGGCGGCAGGGCCGCGGCGGTGTCGTAGCGATCGGTGAACGCGGCGCCGGCGGTGAGGGACAGCTCGAACGCGAGCGCGGTGGCGGCGTGGTCACCGAGGTCCGCGGCGGCTCTGAGCGCAGCGGCGCGGTCGTTCGCGATCGACTCCCAGTCGGGGTAGTGGGCTTTGGCCTGCGGGCTGAAGGCGAAGCGGACGAGGTTCGGTTCGTCGCCCAGGCCCGAGATGGCGCGGAACCCTTTGGTGCACGCGAGGACGTCACCAGACGGGCTGAGCACGCAGGCGGCTGTCGGTTCCAGGGCGGCGAGCACCTTGTGGACGGTCGGTCGCAGCTGCGGGGGACCGGGTGGGGCGCAGGTGCTGTCCGCCTTGATCAGCCGGTACAGGTGGACGCGCTCGTCGGCGGTGAGGGACAGCGCTTCGGCGAGGGAGAGGAGGACCTGGCCGGACGGGGAGCGGTCGGTGCCGCGTTCGAGGCGGGTCAGGTACTCGACGCTGATGCCCGCGCGGTCGGCGAGCTCGCCGCGGCGCAGTCCTGGCGTTCGGCGGCGGTGGGTGTCTCTTGCTCGGGGAGGTGTGGCTTCGCGGCGGGCGCGCAGGAACCGGCCCAGTGCGTTGTCGGCCATGATCGCCGAGTTTAGAGGGGCCCTGAGCCGGTCTCCCTGTGTTCGGCGGTGCCGGGTGATGCTGTGGATCATGCGATACCGATTGTTCGGGCAGACCGGCCTGCGGGTTTCTGAGCTGTTGCTGGGCACGATGACGTTGCGCACGGAGGAGGTGGCGCGGCCGGTGCTCGACGCCTACGCGGACGCGGGTGGGAACTTCCTCGACACGGCGTCGGCGTACGGGGAGAGCGAGGAGGTCCTCGGCGCGGTGCTGCGGCGGCGGGACCGGTTCGTGCTGGCGACGAAGTACACGTTGTCGCGGGACGAGCGGGATCCGAACGCGGGCGGGAACCACCGCAAGAACCTGGTGCTGTCGTTGGAGCAGTCGCTGCGGCGGTTGCGCACGGACTACGTGGACGTGTTGTGGGTGCATCTGTGGGATCGCCACACACCGGCTGAGGAGACGATGCGCGCGTTGGACGACGTGGTGCGCGCGGGGAAGGTGCTCTACGTCGGGGTTTCCGATGCGCCGGCGTGGTTCGTGGCGCGGGCGAACACGCTGGCCGAGTGGCGGGGGTGGACGCCGTTCGCGGGGTTGCAGGTGCCGTACAACCTGCTGCAGCGCGACGTCGAACGCGAGTTGCTGCCGATGGCTTCGGCGCTGGGGATGACCGTGGCGGCGTGGGCGCCGTTGGCGGCGGGGAAGTTGTCCGGTGGCACGCAACGGGCGGGGCAGCTCACCTCACGGGAGGAAGCGGCGGCAACGGCCGTGCGGGACGTCGCGGGGGAGTTGGGTGCGACGCCGGCTCAGGTGGCGCTGGCGTGGGTGCGTGCTGCGGGTGCGCTGCCGTTGGTGGGCGCGCGGACGCCGGAGCAGGTCGAGGACTGTCTGGGCTCGGTGGAGCTGCCGCCGGAAGCGGTCGCGCGCCTGGAGGCGGCGGCCCCGTTCGTTCGGGGCTTTCCGGCGGACTTCATCGCCGAATGCGAGGCGAGCCCGTTCGCGTTCGGCGCCGGTGTCGTTGTCAGGTGATGAGACCTGGCAACAGCGCGGGCTGGCGCTTGCGACGGAGCCAGACCTTGCGGGAGCCGTCGCCGTAGAGCAGCGTGCGGGACAGTTCCCAGCCCGCGAACTCGGCGTGGATGGCCAGCTGCGTGGTCGCGGTGCGGCGGGAGATGCCGGGCGGCAGACGCAGCGGCCGGTACTCCCAGTCCCCGTCGATCACCCCTTCGTTCATGGCGAGATCACCTGTATCCCTCCGTTGTCGCCGGACGTCACCGTGACGCGTCCGGTCTCCTGGTCGACGCTGACCGTGTTGGGCTGACGCACGGTGGAGAACCGGTGTTTCTCGGTCGGTTCGCCGCCGGCGACGTTGAGTCCGACGACCTCGTTGCGCTCGGTGAGCGTGATCCACGCGATGTCGCGCTTGGCGTCGTAGGCGATGCCGTACGGGGTGCCGGGGACGGGGAAGCGCTGGCGCATGATCAGCGGGTTGATGCTGAACGCGATGAACTCGCCGCCGCGGGTGTCGACGACGAGGAGCCTGCCGTAGCGGTCGGGGACGGCGTTGGTGGCGCCGTCGCCTGCTCTGAGTCCTGGGCCGCGAGTTTCTGCGCCTTTGTCGTCCTTGGTCATCTCGAACACCGCGCTGCGCAGCCGGTCGAGCTCGACGTCTTTGCCGTTGACGTGGAACTTCAGCGTGGTGCCGCCCTCTTGGAACGTGCCGCCGGGCGTGATCTCGCCGGGTGGGGTGCCGTTCTGGGCGGGGGAGTGGGCCGGTTTGGCGGCCTCGAGTGTTTCCGCGACCTGCAGCGGATCCTGTGACCCCTCGCTCTGGCCGCACGCTGCCAGCGTGGCGGTGGTCAAGAGCAGAGCAGCGAGCCGGCGCAAGATCGGGTCCTCCTGAGGTACGTCGTGGTCTTCCAGGATCCACGACGTTCGGTCGGAGGTCACGCAAGGGGTGGTGTGAAACCCCGATTGGCGTCTTTTCGCAGTTGTCTCTATTGCTTCAGTGTGGACCAAAGCTAATGTTTTTCGAGTTTGACGACCCGGCCCGAACTCAAGTCATACGAAGCAGCAACGACGGAGAGGGCGTTCCGGCTCACGGCCGTGCGGATGATGACGGAGCGTTCTTGCAGGATTTCGGCGGTGCGGAGGGCTTGTTCGGCGACGCACGCGGCGAGGAAGGAGCGCTCGTCGGCGCGTGGGGCGGTGGCGCGGACGGCGGGTTCGATGGTGCGGACGAGGGTGCTGATGTCGCCGGTGACGTGGCCTTTGCCGCGGACGACGTCGATGGTGGCGCTGACGGCGCCGCAGCCGGCGTGGCCGAGGACCACGACGAGGGGTACGTGCAGGTGCTCGACGGCGTACTCGATGCTGCCGATGACGCTGGAGTCGAGGACCTCTCCGGCGGCGCGGATGGTGAAGATGTCGCCGAGGCCGTCGTCGAACACGATCTCGGGTGGGACGCGGGAGTCGGCGCAGCCCAGCACGCAGGCGAAGGGGTGCTGGCCGTCGACGAGCTGTTCGCGCCAGTGGCCGGTGGCGTGGGGGTGGATCTGGCGGCCTTCGACGAAGCGCGTGTTGCCGTCGAGGAGGCGGGTCCAGGCGTCGTCGGCGGCTTTGGGGTCGGCGACGGCGGCGGGTGTGGTGACCAGGGCGGTCGCGGTGAGGCCGACGAATGCGCGGCGGGTTAATTCGGGCACGGCGCGCAAGGTAGACCTACTCCGTTCGGCCTAACGCGCCGGGGTCCCTGCTACGGCATCGGGCGTTCGGGGTAGCCGAGCTCGATGGCGCTGACGTCGTCCAACGCGGCCCGGATCGCCGGCGGCAACGTGAGCTGTTCGGCTTCCAGCGAGGCGATCAGCTGGTTGGTGTCGCGTGCGCCCACGACGGGGGCGACGACGCCGGATCGGTCGCGCACCCAGGCCAGTGCGACGCACAACGGCGAGGTGCCGAGTCCTTCCGCCGCGGTGGCGACGGCCTGGACGATCCGCGCTGCCCGTTCGTTGCGGTGCTGCTCGACGTACCCGGCGAAGTGCGCGGACGCGCCGCGGGAGTCCGGTGGGGTGCCGTTGCGGTACTTCCCGGTCAGCACCCCGCGTCCCAGTGGCGCCCAGGGCAGCAGTCCGAGCCCGTGGTGCAACGCCGCGGGTGCGACCTCGCGTTCGATGCCGCGTTCCAGCAGCGAGTACTCGACCTGGGTGGAGATCAACGGGTAGGTGGACGGCGTGAGCACGGCGGTGGCGAGTTGCCAGCCGCTGTAGTTGGAGATGCCGGCGTAGCGGACCTTGCCTGCGGAAATCGCCTGGTCCAGTGCGGACAGGGTCTCTTCGACGGGGACGTTGGCGTCCCAGGCGTGCAGTTGCCAGAGGTCGATGTGGTCGACGCCGATGCGGCGCAGGGAGCCGTCCAGCGCGGACAGCAGGGCGCCGCGGGAGGCTCCTCCGCCGAAGGGGCCGTCGGTGCGGCGGGCGACGGCTTTGGTGGCGATGACGAGTTCGTCGCGGGGGACGACTTCGCCCAGGAGGCCGCCGAGGATGCGTTCGGCTTCGCCGTCGGAGTAGACGTCGGCGGTGTCGACGAGGGTGCCGCCGGCGTCGGCGAAGGCCATGAGCTGGGTGGCGGCCTCGTCCGCGTCGGTGTCGCGGCCCCACGTCATCGTGCCCAGTGCCGTCCTGGACACGCGGAGGCCGCTGCGGCCGAGGTATCGCTGTTCCACGTGCGCGATGCTAAGGGGTGATCATCGGCTGAGCCTGGCAATCGGTGTTACTGACCGGTAGGGTCTCGCCCGTGAAGCTCGGATTGAACCTCGGATACTGGGGCGCCGGCAACGACGCCGCGAACCTGGAGCTGGCCAAAGAGGCCGACCGGCTCGGCTTTTCGGTGGTGTGGGCCGCGGAGGCCTACGGTTCCGACGCGCCGACGGTGCTCGCGTGGGTGGCCGCGCAGACCGAACGCATCGACGTCGGCAGCGCGATCTTCCAGATTCCGGCGCGCACGCCGGCGATGGCGGCGATGACCGCTGCCACGCTGGACACGTTGTCGGGTGGCCGGTTCCGCATGGGGCTCGGTGTGTCGGGTCCGCAGGTGTCGGAGGGCTGGCACGGTGTGCGGTTCGACAAGCCGCTGGCGCGCACGCGTGAGTACGTGGAGATTGTGCGGAAGGCTCTCTCTCGCGAGAAGCTGCGGTACGAGGGTGAGCACTACACGCTGCCATTGCCGGACGGTCCCGGTAAGGCGTTGCAGCTGACGGTGCACCCGGTGCGCGAGCAGATCCCGATCTACCTGGCTTCGGTCGGTCCGAAGAACCTGGAGCTGACGGGTGAGATCGCGGACGGCTGGCTGGCGATCTTCTTCTCGCCCGAGTTCTCCGGCGAGTCGCTGGCGAGCGTGAAGGCCGGTCGGGAGAAGGCCGGCAAGACGATGGAGGGCTTCGACGTCGTTCCGACCGTGCCGTTGATCGTCGGTGACGACTGGAAGACGTGCGCTGACCCGGTTCGGGCGTACACGGCGCTGTACGTGGGCGGCATGGGTTCGCGCAAGCAGAACTTCTACAACAACCTGATGGTGCGCATGGGTTTCCCGGCTCAGGCCGAGGAGATCCAGGAGAAGTACCTGGCCCGCGACTACACCGGTGCGATGGCGGCGATTCCGCTGGAGTTCCTGGACGCGACGTCGTTGCTGGGTCCGAAGGAGCGCATAGCAGACCGGATGAAGGCGCTCGCTGCCGCGGGGGTCACCACGCTGTCCGTTTCGCCGATGCTGCAAGATCTCGAGCAGGGGATCGCGGGCCTTCGCACCGCGGCCGAAGCTCTGGATCTGGCGGGAGTGGGTAGTTGAGCTGGTTGCAGGCTCTGGTCCTCGGACTGGTCCAAGGACTGACGGAATTCCTGCCGATTTCCAGCAGTGCGCACCTGCGCATCACGTCGACGTTGTTCTTCAACAACGACGCGGGCGCTTCGTTCACCGCGGTCATCCAGCTGGGTACCGAGGTGGCGGTGCTGATCTACTTCGCCAAGGACATCGGGCGCTTCATCGGCGCCTGGTTCCGCGGCCTCTTCTCCGCGGAAGCGCGCAAGGAGAAGGACTACAAGCTCGCCTGGTACGTGATCATCGGTTCTGTGCCGATCTCGATTCTCGGCTACCTGCTGAAGGACGAGATCCGGACGTCGGCGCGGAACCTGTGGATCACCGCGACGATGCTGGTGGTGTTCGGTCTGCTGCTGGGTCTCGCGGACCAGTTGGCCAAGCACCAGCGTGACGAGCTGCGGATGAAGGACGCGATCGGGATGGGGCTGGCGCAGGCGCTGGCGCTCATCCCGGGCGTGTCCCGTTCGGGTGGCACGCTGACCGCCGGTTTGTTCCTGGGTCTGACGCGGGAGGCGGCGGCGCGGTACTCGTTCCTGCTGGCGATTCCGGCGGTGTTCGGGGCGGGGTTGTTCTCCATTCCGGACGTGCTGGAGCGCTCGGGCACCGGCGTGCAGGCGTCGATTCCGCAGATGATCGTGGCGACGATCATCTCGTTCGTCGTCGGGTACGCGACGATCGCGTGGTTGCTGAAGTACGTTTCGAAGCACTCCTACTCGGCGTTCGTGTGGTACCGGCTGATGCTGGGTCTCGTGCTGATGGGGCTGCTGTCGATGGGGTTGCTGCAGCCGATCTAAGGTGGAGCTGTGGCCACGGTGATCCTGCTCCGACATGCTCGTTCGACCGCCAACGGTTCCGGTGTGCTCGCCGGGCGATCGTTGGGTGTGGGTTTGGACGAACGGGGGCAGGCACAGGCCACCGCACTGGTGGACCGGTTGAAGGACATTCCGGTCGCCGCGGTCGTGTCGTCTCCGCTGCAGCGCTGCGAGGAGACGCTGGCGCCGCTGCTGGCCGACCGCGCGCTGGAGGCGGTGGCGGAGCCGGACGTGTCCGAAGTGGACTACGGCGCGTGGACCGGCAAGGCGTTGAAGGACCTGTTCAACGAGCCGTTGTGGGCGGTGGTGCAGCAGCACCCGTCCGCCGCCGTGTTCCCCGAGGGTGAGGGGCTCGCGCACGTGCAGGCGCGGGCCGTCGCCGCGGTGCGTGCGCACGATGCGCGGATCACCGCGGAACACGGGCCGGGCGCGGTGTGGGTGCTGTGCTCGCACGGCGACGTGATCAAGGCCGTGCTCGCGGACGCGCTGGGCGTGCATTTGGACGGTTTCCAGCGCATCGTCGTCGACCCCTGCTCGATCTCCGTCGTGCAGTACACGCAGACACGGCCGTTCGTGTTGCGCGTCAACGACAACGGCGGCGATCTGGCGGGTGTGGTGCCTCAGGCGCCGCCGCAGGAGGAACCGTCGTCGGACGCTACCGTGGGCGGCGCGACCGGGAGCTGAGGTATCGCCGCTCCGGCACGCTCAACGTCAGCTTCGCGGCCTTCTCGTACTCCGCCTTCGCTTCATCGTGTTGTCCTTGCAGGTCAAGGAGATGTGCTCGGACGGCGTGCACGCGGTAGTGGTCGAGGTCCAGTGTGGACAGTTCCTCGAGCGCTTTCTGCGGTCCGTGGACCATCGCGACGGCGACGATCCGGTTCAGTGACACCATCGGGCCGGGCGCGGTGACCGCCAGCAGTTCGTAGAGGCCGAGAATCTCGTGCCAGTCGGTGTCGTCCGCCGTTTTCGCCTCCGCGTGCACGGCCGCGATCGCCGCCTGCAGCTGGTACGGACCGATCTGCGCGGTGTTGAGGGCGTTCTGGATGAGCTCGGTGCCCTCGGCGATGGCGTCCGGGTCCCACTTGCCGCGGTCCTGCTCGGCCAGCGGGATGAGCGCGCCCTGCTCGTCGGTGCGGGCGGGCCGGCGGGCGTCGGTGAGCAGCATCAACGCCAGCAGCCCGCTCAGCTCGCCGTCGTCGGGGCGGCGGCGGTGCAGCTGGCGGGTCAGGCGGATCGCCTCCGCGGTCAGGTCGACCCGGACCAGGTCGTCGCCCGAGCTCGCGGTGGAGCCCTCGGTGAAGATCAGGTACAGCACGTGCAGCACCGCCGTGAGGTCCTGCGGTGCCCGGAACTTCGCGCCGGACTGCTTGATCTTCTGCTTCGCGCGGCTGATCCGTTGTGCCACCGTCGACTCCGGCACCAGGAACGCCCGCGCGATCTCCGCTGTGGTGAGACCGCCGACCGCGCGCAGTGTCAGCGCGATCTGGGAGGCCTTGGTGAGGCTTTCGTGGCAGCACAACGCGAGGATCGTGAGCGTGTCGTCGGTGGCCGGCACCGGGTCCGCCGGGGGAGGGGCCAGCGCGACGACCTTCTCCTCGCGCTGACGCCGTGCCACGTCCGACCGGTACTGCTCGATCCACCGCCGGCTCGCGGCCGTGATGAGCCAGCCCTTGGGGTTGTCCGGCACACCCTCGGCCGGCCACTGCTGCGCGGCGGCGAGCAGCGCTTCCTGCACGGCGTCCTCGCAGACGTCGAACTGCCCGTGCCTGCGCACGAGCACGCCGAGGACCTGCGGCGCCAGTTCGCGCAGCAGGACCTCGATGCGCGGTGTGCTCGTCACATGTCGTCCAGCATCGACATGTCCCAGACCGGCCGGACCTCGATGCCGTCGTTGTGCGCGTCGGGCAACGTCGCGGCGTGCGCGATGACCTGGTCGATCGTGTCGGCCTCGACCAGGTAGAACCCGGCCAGGTACTCCTTGGCCTCCGCGAACGGCCCGTCGGTGACCACGACCTCGCCGTCCATGATGCTCACGCCCTTGCCGGTCTCCGGCCCAGGCAGGCCTTCGCTGGCGATGAGCTCCCCGGACGCGCGCAGCTTGTCGGTGAGGTCGTAGTGCGCCTGCCCGAACTGCATCTGCTGCTCATCGGTCAGCTTCTCCCACGCGGCCCGCGACTTCGGGTTGCTGTAGATGAGGATCAGGTACTTCACTGCTCCGGCCTCCGCTCGTGGCTCACCAAAAATCTTCTCACCGCCATGTCGAAGCCGCGTGGCTCGCTTCGACACCGGTGTGTCAGCCGACTTGATGGAGGTTTTCGAGATGACGCACACGCTGGTGCAGGACGAGGTCGCGATCCGCGCGCTGTTCACCGAGCTCGTGGAAGGGATGCGGGATCGCTCGCCGTCGCGGGTGGTCGCGCGGTATGCCGACGACGCGGTGACGTTCACGCTGGCCCCGCCGCTGCGCAACATCGGCCTGGACGCCCGTGACCCGGAGGCGGTGGCGGGGTGGATGGCGGGCTTCGACGGGCCGATCACGGTCGAGCACCGCGACCTGGACATCGCGGTGGCGGGAGACGTGGCGTTCGTGCACGGTCTGCAGCGGCTGGCGGCCGTGCCGATCGGCTATCCCGAGGGGTTCTCGATGTGGACGCGCGTGACCGTGGGGCTGCGACGGCGCGACGGGCGGTGGCTGGTGACGCACGAGCACCAGTCCGTGCCGTTCTACATGGACGGATCGTTCTTGGCGGCCACGGACCTGGAGCCCTGAGACAGGGGGTGTGCCGAGGCCCGGACCGTGCAGGGGGTCGGTCCGGACCTCGGCGCTTTCTTGGTGGCGGGTCTTATTCGACGTTCACCGCGGCCCAGGCCCGGTCGACCGCCGCGTACTCGGGCGACGAGGCGCCGTAGAGGTCGGCCGCGGCGGCGAGCGTGCCGGTGCGGGCGGCGGCGTACTTGGTGCTGGAGGTGAACTTCGTGGTCAGCGCGCGGTACCAGATCTTCTCGGCCTTGGCGCGGCCGATGCCGGTGACGGGCTGGTTGTCGTAGGTGGGGGAGTCGTAGGCGACGCCGTTGATCGTCTTCGCGCCGCTGCCCTCGGACAGCAGGTAGAAGAAGTGGTTGGCGATGCCCGAGGAGTAGTGCACGTCGACGTTGCCCGCCGTGGCGGACCAGTAGTCGAGGCTGCGGCCGTCCTTGGAGGGCTTGTCCATGTAGCGCAACGGTTTGCCGTCGCCCCGGATGTTGATCTTCTCGCCGATCAGGTAGTCGCCGGCGTCGGCGGCGTTGGCGGCGTGGAACTCCGTGGTGGAGCCGAAGATGTCGCTGGTGGCCTCGTTGAGGCCGCCGGACTCACCGGAGTAGACCAGGCCCGCGGTGGCCGAGGTGACGCCGTGCGACATCTCGTGCGCGGCCACGTCGATCGAGGTCAGCGGGTTGCGGTTCTGGGCGCCGTCGCCGTAGGTCATGCAGAAGCAGGAGTCGCTCCAGAACGCGTTGCTGTAGTTGTTGCCGTAGTGGACCTTGCTCAGCGCGCCCACACCGTTGTTCTTGATGCCGCTGCGGCCGTGGACGTTCTTGTAGTAGTCCCACGTCTTCGCCGCGCCGTAGGCCGCGTCGACACCCGCCGTCGCCTTGTCGGTGTAGGTGCCGTTGCCCCACTTGTTGTCGGCGTCGGTGAACAGCGTGCCGGTGCCCGAGCCGTTGTTGAGGTTGTTGACGGCCTGGTTGCCGCGGTCGGGGTCCTTGAGCTGGAACGTGCTGCCCGACTGAGTGGTGTTCAACCCGACCGTGCCGCTGAAGGTGGACTGGCCGGTGCCCTCGGCGACGTGGATGTCGTCGTAGGACAGCAGCGTCGCACCGGTCTTGGCGTCGGTGAACGTGTGCAGCTCGCTCGGGGTCTGGTCGTCCTTCACGCTGTGCGTGACCGTCTCCCACGCCAGCACGGGCGCGTGGTCGAGCGCGAACACCACGAGTTTGGCGTCGGAGCGGGCCGCGGCCGGGGCCGAGGTGTCGAGGCCCGCGAGGGTGGCCTCGTTCGCCTTGGTGACACCGGTGACCTGGCCGGCCTTCTGCCGCACGATCACGTCGCCGCCGATGACCTTCAGGCCGTTGAGGGTGCGGTCGAACCGGAGGTGGTGCGTGCCGTCGGCGTCGCGCACGACGTCGCGGGGGACGAGCTGCTCACCGCCGGACAGGCCGAGGGCGGTGGAGATCGTCCCCGCCTGCTCGGCCGCGTTCGCGCCGAACGTGCCCGCGGCGGCCAGCGCCGCCGCGGACATCAGGGCGGTGGTGATGCCCAGGGTCGTGCGTTTCATGGAGCTCCTTGTTCCGGTGCAGGGGGCGATCGCTCCGGCGTTACAGGGGTGCCGGGGTGAACACCGTGGAACAACCCCGACCATCGTCGATGACCGGGCGTGGTGATCGTATTGCTCTGAGTGCATGCGACCAGCCACTCCCAAGATGCGAGATCGATTCACGAATTGAGCTGCCGCGCTGGTCAAGGGGGGCGGGTTTTGCCCGAATGGTGGAACAAAAGAGCAGCTCAACCGGCGTGGAAACACAACGGAAACTTTGGGTTGCCGCGTGCGTTCGGCCGCGTCCGCAGGTCCGGTTGGCGCAGCCCTACCGGAGGGGATCTTGTTTAGAGTTAACCGCTCGCGCTGAGAGCTGGGTCACAAGTTCACAGGCCCAGGCGGGTCACGGCGTTGTCCTCGAGCGGGTTCGCGGTGCGGATGTAGCGGTGCACCGTGCGCGGGTTGGTCCACCGGCCCTGCCGCATGATCTCCCGGTCGCTCGCCCCGCCCAGCGCCGCCTGCGTCGCGAACCCCGCCCGCAGCGAATGCCCGCCGAACAGCTCTGGATCCAGCCCCGCTTTTTCCGCGTAGCGCTTCACCAGTTCCGCCACCGCACGTCCCGACATCGCCTTCTGACCGACGCCGCCGTGCCGGTTGATCACCGGGAACAGCGCACCGGAGCGGGTCGCCGGCGCGTAGCCGTGACAGCGGTGCAGGCCCGACTCGCTGATGCCCTTGCCGTCCAGCACGTCCGCCCAGTCCGCGAACGCGCACACCGGGCACGTCGGCCGCCGGCTCCCGCGCGGCAACACCACCGACTGCTGATGCTTGCCCGTCTGGTCCGTCTTCGTCGTCCCCAGCCGCACCAGCAGCAACGGCTCGTGCGTGCGCGGATCCACCTCGACCGTGACGTCCTCGAACCCGATCCCCGCCAGCTCACTGCGCCGCAACGCGCCCGCGAAACCCACCAGCAGCAGCAACGCGTCCCGCGCCCGCGCCGGCCCCTCCTCGGGCCGTTCGCGCAGCAGCGCTTCCAGCGTGTCGAGCAGCACGGGGCGCTTTCTCCTGGGCTGAGTCTTGCGACTGCGGCGAATACCCCGCAGCGTCAGCCGCACGACATCACTGCGCGTCGGGCTCGGCAACCCGTTCGCCGCGTGCACCGCCGAGATCGCCGCCGACTTCCGCTCCAGCGTCGACGCGCCGAACGCCGGCGACCCGTCCGCCTTCACCGTGTCCGCCGCGGCCGCCAGGTACACCGCCACGTCCAGCGGATCCGCCGGCAACGCCTGCCGGTTCTCCGCCTGGCACCAGCCCGCCCACGCGATCCAGTCCGACCGGTAGGCCCTGACGGTGTTCGGCGACTGCGCACTGCGCAGATAGCTGCTCAGCGACGCCGCCTGCTCGTCGTCGAACCGCTCGCGCACCCTCGCGAGCGCGTCGACGTCGATCAGCACCGAGTGCGACACCCGCACCAGCGCGTGCTGGACGGGTTCGGGCAGGCTCACACCCGCGATGGTAGCCCTCTGATCAACTCCGCCACCTCGCGCGGCGCGAACTCCAGCGCGCTGATCCCCACGCTCACCTCGAAGCTGCACCGGCGCGGATCCGGGTTCGACCGCGCGTACAGGAACAGCTTGATCCCGGTGTCCCCGGCCAGGTTCTCCGCCGCCCGCTGCGCTTCCTCCTTCGGCATCGGCAGGTGGACGTGGAACACGGGCGTCTGCGGAGTCTCCGGCGTGGTGTGCGCGAACCCGTCGTCGTTGATCGCTCGCGCGATGGCCTGCGCGTGGCTCTTGAACTCCCTCATGCGCGGCAGGTTCTCGTCCATGCCCAGCAACGCCACCGACGCCAACGGCCACGCGTCCACGATCGCCCCGCCCAGCCTCCTGCGCCACACCGCCGCGTGCCCGATCGTCTCCTCGTCACCCGCGAGCACCGCGCCGCGGACGCCTTCGAGTCCTTTGTAGAGCGATACGTACACCGTGTCGAAGAGACTCGCCAGCTCTGGAAGCGTTGCGTCGTAACCGGTCTGCGCCTCCCAGAGCCGCGCGCCGTCACAGTGCGCGGCCGCGCCGTTCTCCCTGGCCCACCGCGTTTGCTCGGCGAGGTCTGTGAAGGTCGGCAGCAGGCCCCCGATGTCGCGCTGCGGCAGTTCGATCACCACCGCTGCGAGCGGTTCCTTGACCGTTCTCAGGTCGTCGAGGGTGAGCAACGCGTTGCGGTCGCCCACCGGATGGAACCTCAGTCCGTGCACGGCGCTGTAGCCCTGGTTCTCCCACACGTGCAGATGCGACTGCGGATGCCCCGCGAACGCGTGCCGGTTGCGTCGCTCGGCGTGCACCCGCAGCGCCGTCTGCTGCGCCATCGTCCCCGACGGGAAGAACAACGCCGCCGGCTTGCCGAGCAGGTCCGCGACCCGTTCCTCCAGCTCCCGCACCGGATCCTCGGGGTTCGTGTCCGGCGTGACCCGCTCGGCCAGCCGGCGCAACAGCTCGTGCGGCGACCGGCGCGGGCCGGAGTGGTTCGACAGGGAGCGGCGGATGTCCATGCCGCGAGCCTACTTGTTGCCAGTCTTTTGCAATAGGGTTGTGATCAGGCGGCCGCGCTCAGTCGCGCGTCCAACTCGGCCTCGTCCGCGACGAACCACAGCTGCCGCCCCCGGTTCGACTCGTACACGAAGTCCCGCAACGCCGTGCTCGCCTCGACGTGCCGCGCGATGTCGCCCACGATGACGAGCCGGAACCCGTACTGCTGCAGCTTCTGCACCACCGCACCGGCCACCCGTGTGCGCAACACGAAGAAGTCCTCCGTCAACCGCGCCACCGGCAACACCAGCCACTGCACGTCCTGGCCCCACAACGTGGCCATCAAATCCACAGCGGACTGCTCGTCACCGATCGGCGGCCCGTCCGGCGCGCACATCAGAACCGTCGCGCCGTGGCGCGTCTGCACAACATCAGGCATGACACCGGAACCTAGCCTCGGCCGCCGTCCCTTGTCGCGGCGAATTCCAGCGTGGCAGGCAGTGAATGTAATCATCGATCACATCAAGTTAGGATGGCGGCATGAAGGCCCGCCCGTACCACCACGGTGACCTCCGCGCCGCCCTGCTCGCCCGCGCCACGCAAACGTTGCGGGACAAGGGATCCGGCGACCTGTCGCTGCGGGAGCTCGCCAGGGAGGTCGGGGTCAGCCCCGCCGCGCCCAGCCGGCACTTCGCCACCAAGCGGGCACTGCTCGACGCGTTGGCGCTGGACGGGTTCGAGCGGCTGCGGGAGGTCCTGGTCGCGACGCTGAACGAGGCGGGGGAGTCGTTCGCCGAGCAGATCGCCGCGGTCACCCGGACCTACCTGGAGTTCGCGGCCGACAACCCTGCCCTGCTGGACCTCATGTACTCGGTCAAGTACGACCCCGGCGCGTCGCCGGAGCTGGCGGCGGCCGCGCGGAAGCTCGCCGAGCTGTCCGCGTCACTGATCTCGCACGGGCAGCATCGCGGTGAGGTTCGCGCGGGCGTGCCGGACGAGGTCGCGTTGCCCGTCATGGCGTCGTTGCACGGGTTCGTGGCGCTCGCGGTCGGCGGCGGCATTCCCCAGGACGTCATCGAACAAGGGCTGGCCGACACGCTGGCGTTCGTGCTGCGCGGCTGCGCTCCATAGCGGAGCGCGACGGCGGTTCTCCGGGGGCTTCGTGAGTGGCAGCCAGACGACAGCGGCCACCACAGGAGCGGGCGCGGCCTGGGCCAACTCGTTTCCGCACCCGCTTCCCAGCCGTGCGGCTCGAACCGGACGCGGCCGAAAATGCCGGGCGTGCGACCGCGGGTCTGGGTAGCGTCGCCGACCATGCGTGATCTTGCCGCCCTGCCCAAGGCTCACCTGCACGTGCACCTGGAGAGCACGGTGCGGCCGGACACCCTCGCCGAACTCGCGGACCACCACGGCGTCGACGTGCGCGCGCACGCCGGGCCCTACCGCGACTTCGCGGAGTTCGCGGCGCACAACGGGCTCGTGCGGGACTGCCTGCGGCGAGCCGACGACTTCAGCCGGATCGCGTACGAGTTCTGCGCCGAGGAAGCAGCGCAGGGGACCCGCTACGCCGAGGTCACGTTCACCGCGGCTGCGCACGGAGAACGGCTCGGAGATCCGGACCTGCCGCTCGAGGCGGTGCTGGCCGGGCTCGCCGCAGGACAGGCCGCCCACGGCATCGAATGCCGTGTGATCGTGGACCACCCCAGGAAGCGGTCGGTCGCGAGGTTCGCCGAGTCACTTCGGCTCGCGATGGCGCACCCGCACGTCGTGGCGATCGGCACGGCAGGGGCGGAGGACTACCCGCTCACGCCGTTCGCCGCCGTGTTCCGCGCCGCGCGAGACGCCGGGATCGGGCTCGTGCACCACGCCGGGGAGTGTTGTGGCGCGCCGAGTGTGCTCGAAGCGGTGACCGTCGGGCTCGCTGACCGGATCGGCCACGGCTTCCGGGCGCTCGACGATCCGGACGTCGTCGAGCTGCTGCGGGAGCGCGCCGTTCCGCTGGAGGTGTGTCCCTCGTCCAACGTCGTGCTGGGACTGGTCGAATCCGTCTCCTCTCATCCGTTGCCACTGCTCATGGACGCCGGCCTGATCGTCACGCTCAGCACCGACATCCCGTCCGCGACCGGCACCACGCTCACCGACGAGTACCGGCTGCTGCGCGACGAGCTCGGCTTCGACGACGACACCATCGCGGCGATCGCCACCAACGCCGTCGACGCCTCCTTCGCGCCGCCGGACACGAAGGCCTTGCTGCGTCAGGACATCGCCACCTGGCGCGCCGGCTCGTAGCACACCAGGCCGTGCCGGGCCGCCAGCAGCGCCACCAGATCCAGCACCTGCTGCCGGCCCGGCCACACCACGTGCACGATCACCGCGTCCGTCCCCACCGTCAGCGCCTCGTGCCACGACACCGCGGACGCCGGATCCGGCGAGGTCTGCCGCAGCTCCCGCACGAACGCCGCCACCGCCGGCTCGAACGCGCCCAGCGGCGAGGCCCGCAGCTCGGCATAACGAGCCGCCGCCTCCGCCGACGACGCCGGCCCGGGAGCCCGCCACACCACCACGTCGACCGGCACATCCACAGTCATGCCCGCACTCATGCCCATAGCCCTGTCTCCGTTGGTGTCCCCAGTCGTGTCCCCGGTCATGCCGGCGGTCTGGCCCGCAGTCACGTCGGCAGTCGTGTCCGCGGTCGTGTCCGCAGCCGGGCCCACGGCTGCATCCCCGGTCGGCCCCACGGCCGTGTCCGCGGGGGTGTCCATCACGCCACCTTCCCGAACGCGTTCTGGTCCATGCCGAGCACGCTAGCGAGAGGGTCTGACAATTTTCGGCGCCGACCTGTCGTGCCTGGTCAGAACGCCGTACCCGCCGCGGTTCGGGAGCCGGGGCGGAGGTTCGGAGGCTGCAGGAGACGACGCGCCACAGCGAAGTCACGAGGTGGCGGCACGGTCGGCTCCCGACAGAAGCAGCGAACCTCGGGGTACGGGATGGCCGGTGGCGGCGTCCACAACGGAAATGCCGTGCGACGGTGTCCGACTGCACCTGCACGACGCCGCTTGCGGACTGACCTGGAGGCACTGCCCGACCGGCACGTCAGGCCGCCTCCTCCAGCCCTTTCGACAGCTCCCACAACCGCGGCAGCCGCACCGCCGCCTCCAACGGCGAGTCCAGATCCCACACCGGCCCGGTGAACGGCCCGGCGTCGCTCACCCGCACACACCCCAGCACCCGCAGCGCGTTCTCCAGCGAACGCCCCGTCGCCGTGAAGAACGCGTCGTGCGCCACCCGGCCCAAGCCGGCCCACAGCGGCCACGCGCTGTCCGGCCACGAGTCAACGCCCACCGCCAGCAGGGTCCGCACCGCCGGCACGTCCGCCAGTGAGTCCGGGCACGCCGCCACCTCGCGCAGCACCGACCGGCCCAGCCCCACCAGCCACGACTGGAACGCGAAGAATTGGTCCGCGGAACACAACCCGTCGCACAGCACATAAGCCGCGTGCCAGTGTGAGAACGTGTTTACCCGACCGCGCGAGGCACTTAACAACGTCTCGAAGCCCACAATGTCGGCAGGCGGCGACAACGCCAGCTGCGACGTCAGCCACAGACGACGTTCGTGCTGGTCAGAGGTGGCGGTAGCGGAACGTTCGACCAGTCCCCAGAAGACATCGAGGTCCATAACCTGAACGCTATCGGAGGGGTCTGACAATTCTGAACGCCGCCGATCGGACCACCGCCGGAAACCTCGCGACACTTTCCAAGTCAACAAGCACAACCGAAGAGCCGGCGACCTCAGACGAGCACCCGCGACGCCAGACGCGACCGGTGCACCACCACGCCCGCCACGACACCGGACCGTTATTGGCGCGAACGATTCGCGGCGCCTGACTATCCTTGAGCCCAAATGGACACCCCGCTCGCTGAACTGCACAAACGCCTGCCCGAGCTCATGCCGCGTGATCAACGCCGGCTCGCCAGGCGCCTCGACGGCGCACGCCGGGTCTCCGACCCGCTGGCCCGCAAGAAGATCACCGAGGAGATCGCCGCCCAGATCGACGAGGCCGCGCTCAAGGTCGCGCTGCGCAGGGAGTCCGTCCCCAAGATCACCTACCCCGAAGAGCTGCCGGTCAGCCAGCACAAGGACGACATCAAGGACCTGATCGCGCAGAACCAGGTCGTGATCGTCGCCGGTGAGACCGGCTCCGGCAAGACCACGCAGCTGCCCAAGATCTGCCTCGAGCTCGGCCGCGGCATCACCGGCCAGATCGGGCACACCCAGCCACGCCGCATCGCCGCCCGCACCGTCGCCGAACGCGTCGCGGAAGAGCTCGGCACCAAGCTCGGCGACACCGTCGGCTACAAGGTCCGCTTCACCGACCAGTCCGGCGACGACACCCTGGTCAAGCTCATGACCGACGGCATCCTGCTGGCCGAGATCCAGACCGACAGGACGCTGAGCAAGTACGACACGATCATCATCGACGAGGCCCACGAACGCAGCCTCAACGTCGACTTCCTGCTCGGCTACCTCAAACAGCTGCTGCCGCAACGGCCCGACCTCAAGATCGTGATCACGTCCGCCACGATCGACCCGCAGCGCTTCAGCCAGCACTTCGGCGACGCCCCGGTCATCGAGGTCTCCGGCCGCACCTATCCCGTCGAGACCCGCTACCGGCCGCTCGACGAGGAGGACGACCAGACCCAGGGCATCATCAACGCCGTCCACGAACTGCAGGCCGAAGGCCCCGGCGACGTCCTGGTGTTCCTGTCCGGCGAACGCGAGATCCGCGACACCGCCGACGCCCTCAAACAAGAGGATCTCAAGAACACCGAGATCCTCCCGCTCTACGCCCGGCTGTCGGTCGGCGAGCAGCACCGCGTCTTCCAGCGGCACACCGGCAGAAGGATCGTGCTCGCGACCAACGTCGCCGAGACCAGCCTCACCGTGCCGGGCATCAAGTACGTCGTCGACCCCGGCAACGCCCGCATCTCCCGCTACAGCCACCGCCTCAAGGTCCAGCGCCTCCCGATCGAACCGATCAGCCAGGCGAGCGCCAACCAGCGCAAGGGCCGCTGCGGCCGCGTCAGCGAAGGCATCTGCATCCGCCTGTACTCCGAAGAGGACTTCGAGGCACGCCCGGAGTTCACCGACGCGGAGATCCTGCGCACCAACCTCGCCAGCGTCATCCTGCAGATGACCGCCATCGGTCTCGGCGACGTCGCGAAGTTCCCCTTCATCGACCCGCCCGACTCCCGCAACATCAACGACGGCATCGGCCTGCTCCAGGAGCTCGGCGCGATCAACGCCGCCGAGAAGAAGCTCACCCCGACCGGCCGCAAGCTCGCCCAGCTGCCCGTCGACCCGCGCCTGGGCCGCATGGTGCTCGAAGCCGACACCACCGGCTGCCTCACCGAGGTCATGATCATCGCGGCCGCGCTGTCCATTCAGGACCCCCGCGAACGCCCCGCGGACCAGCAGGAGGCCGCGACCCAGCAGCACGCGCGGTTCGTGGACAAGGAATCCGACTTCGTCACGTTCCTCAACCTCTGGCAGTACCTCAAGGAGAAGCAGAAGGAACTGTCCGGCAACCAGTTCCGCAAGCTCTGCAAGAACGAGTTCCTCAACTACCTGCGCGTGCGCGAGTGGCAGGACATCTACCTGCAGCTGCGGCAGGTCGCCAAGCAGATCGGCATGCAGCAGAACGACCAGCCCGGCGACCCCCGCAACATCCACATCGCCCTGCTGTCCGGCCTGCTCAGCCACATCGGCGTCAAGGACATCCTCAAAAAGCAGGCACCGAACGAGAAACGCCGCCCCATGACGGAGTTCCTCGGCGCCCGCAACGCCAAGTTCGCGATCTTCCCCGGCTCCGCGCTCGCCAAGAAACCACCGCAATGGGTGATGGCCGCCGAGCTCGTCGAGACCAGCCGACTCTGGGGCCGCATCGTCGCCAAGATCGAACCCGAATGGGCCGAACGCCTCGGCGAACACGTCGTCAAACGCCAGTACTCCGAACCGCACTGGGAAACCAAACGCGGCAGCGTCGTAGCCCTGGAGAAGGTCACTCTCTACGGCGTCCCCATCGTCGCCGGCCGCAAGGTCAACTACGGCCGCATCGACCCCGAACTGAGCCGCGAGCTGTTCATCCGCCACGCGCTCGTGCAGGGGGAGTGGACCACCCACCACCGGTTCTTCCACACCAACCGCGCCCTGCTCCAGGAAGTCGAGGAGCTCGAGAACCGCGCGCGGCGCCGCGACATCGTCGTGGACGAGGAAACGCTCTACGAGTTCTACGACCAGCGCGTCGCCCCCGAGGTCGTCTCCGCTCGGCACTTCGACTCCTGGTGGAAGAAGCAGAAGGACAAGAACCTGCTCACCTTCACGAAGGACATGCTGGTCAACGACCGCGCCGACGTGAGCCCCGAGCAGTACCCCGACCAGTGGCGCCAGGGCGAGCTCACCCTGCCGTTGAGCTACCACTTCGAACCGGGCACCAAGAACGACGGCATCACCGTCCAACTGCCGTTGCCCGCGTTGACCACGCTCGACGACGACGCGTTCTCCTGGCAGATCCCCGGTCTGCGCCACGAACTGGTCGTCGCGCTGATCCGTTCACTGCCCAAGCAGATCCGCCGCAACTTCGTGCCCGTGCCCGACGTCGCCACCGCCGTCCTCGCCCGCATCAAGCCCGAGGAAACCAGCCTCCTGGGCGGAATCGAACGCGAGCTCAAAGCCCTCACCGGTGTCACCGTGCACCGCGAGGACTGGCAGTTCGACGCCGTCCCCGACCACCTCAAGCTCACCTTCCAGGTCGTCGACGACCAGAACCGCACCCTCGCCGAAGGCAAGGACATCGCGGCGCTGAAGGAAAAACTGCGCGACGAGGTCCGCGAGTCGCTCAGCCAGGCCGCCGGCCACCTCGAACGCACCGGCCTCACCACCTGGGACTTCGACACCCTCCCCAAGACCATCGAACAACGCCAATCCGGCATCACGGTGACGGCTTACCCGTCCCTGGTCGACCAGAGCTCCGCCGTCGCGATCAAGGTCCTCGACACCCCCGGCCGCCAGGCCCACGCCCACCGCCGCGGCGTGCGCAGGCTGCTGCTGATGGGCATCAACTCGCCCGTCAAACACCTGCAACGGCACCTCGACAACGCTGCGAAGCTCGCACTCACCCGCAACCCGCACGGCGGCGTCGCGGCACTGCTCTCCGACTGCATCATGGCCGCCGTCGACCGGCTCATGGGCGAACCCGCCTGGGACGCCACAACCTATGCGGCACAGCTGAAGAAGGTCCAGGCCGCGCTCAACGACACCACCTGGGTCGTCGTGCAGGAAGTCCGCAAGGTCCTGGAAGCCGCCCACGAAGCCGAACTGAAACTCGCCGGCCTCAAGGGCGCCCCCGACTCGGTCGCCGACATCCGCGCGCAGCTCAAGTCGTTGGTGTTCAAGGGCTTCGTCACGCACACCGGCTACGACCGGCTGCCCGACCTCGTGCGCTACCTCAAAGGCATCTCCCGGCGCATCGAGAAGCTGCCCGAGAACCCGCGCCGCGACCTCGAATGGACCGACAAGGTCCACCAGGTCCACGCCGAGTACCGCGAACTGCGCGCCCAGACACCCGCCGACGAACCCGCGCCCGAACTCGACGAGATCCGCTGGATGATCGAGGAACTGCGGCTGTCGTACTTCGCGCAGACCATCGGCACCCGGTACACGGTCAGCGACAAGCGCATCTACAAAGCCTTGGACGCCGTGCCCTTGTAGCGACCGGTACCGTCGGACATGCACCTACACCAAGGCAAGCACAGGTGGGCGGTGTCGAGCGGACCCGGCGACACCTTCGCCCTCTACGTCCGCGACGCCCTCGGCATCAGCACCCCCACCGCCGACGCCATCCCACCCCTGACGCCACCGGTGCCGCGCCTGCCCGGCGTCACGCTGCCCGGCACCTTCGGACCCGAGTGGGACCGGTGGTGGGCGCAGTCCCTCGTCGCCGGCGGCGCCCAGCACGTGCCCGGCCGCTGGCCCGCCGGCCTGCCAAAAGAGCTCGTCGAAGCCCACGAACAATGGGAGCCCGACCGGCGCTCGCCCGAGAACACCCAGCAACGCAACGACGCCAGGGTTGCCTTCTCGAAGCTGCTCAACGAGGTCGTCGAGCAGCTCACCGAAGAACTCGGCCACCCGCCCCTGTTCGAGCTCGACGTCATCGAGATCCCCGTCGAGGGTCAGTTCTGGCGCCGCCTCGGCAAGAGCAAGGTGCTCGTCTCCGAGGAGCTCAAGAGTTCCCGCAACGTCATCGCACCACTGGAATCAGTGATCCGGGAGCTCGCCCAGTAACGCCTCACCCGTCCGGTACAGCTCCACCAGCAACGGCCGCAGCAACAACCCGGCAGACGTCAACGCATACGACGTCCGCACCGGAAAGCCGGGGGAGCGGGAGCAGGACACCAACCCCTGCGCCACCAACGACTCCAGCCGCTCCGTCAGCACCTTCGCGCTCAACGACGGCAGACCGGCCCGCAACGCGGAGAACGACCGCGGCCCGTGCATGAGGTCTCGGAGCACCAAGGTCGCCCACCGGCCGGAAATCGCCGCCAGAGCGACCTCGACCGGGCAGTCCGCAGAAGGCCGGTCCCAGGTCACCGTTTGGTGACCCACTTCGGCGAAAGCAACGCTGTCGGCATGACCATCCACCCCGTCAGTGTCGCCGAAGAATTCGCCAAGGCCTTCAACTCCCACAACGCACAAGGTGTCGAGGCCGTCTACGAGCCCCAAGCCCTGTTCGTCCCCGAGCCCGGCCACACCGTCACCGGCGCCGCCCGCCAAGCCGCCAACCAGCGCTTCCTCGACCTCGGCCTCCCGATCGAGGTCAAGCCGAGGCACGTCTACGAACACGACGGCATCGCGCTGCTCATCGTCGACTGGACCATCGGCGACGTAAAAGGCACCGCCACCGACGTCGCACGCAAAAGCGCGGACGGCCGGTGGCGGTACGTGATCGACAACCCCTTCGGCACGGCCTAGGCGGCAGGCGGCTCCATCGCCCCGGTCATGATCGCCACCGCGTCCGACATCGACACCGACTTCGGGTCCACCACGGCCTTGCGCCGTCCGAGCCGCTGGATGTGGATGCGGTCGGCCACCTCGAACACGTGCGGCATGTTGTGGCTGATCAGGATGACCGGCAGCCCGCGCTCCCGCACCTGCAGGATCAGGTCCAGCACCGCACGGGACTCCCGCACACCCAGCGCCGCGGTCGGCTCGTCCATGATCACGACCCGGCTGCCGAACGCCGCCGCGCGGGCCACCGCCACGGCCTGACGCTGGCCACCCGACAGGGTTTCCACCGCCTGGCCGGGGTTCTGGATCGTCATGATGCCCAGCGCGTCGAGCTGGCGGCGGGCCTCCTCACGCATGCCGGCCCGGTCCAGCATCCGGAACACCGAACCCAGCACACCGGGACGGCGGCGTTCGCGGCCCAGGAACAGGTTCGCCGCGATGTCCAGCGACGGCGCCACCGCCAGCGACTGGTGCACCGTCTCGATCCCCGCGTGTCGGGCATCGATCGGCGACGAGAACGACACCTCCGAGCCCTCGACGAGGATCGAACCCTCGTCCGGGATCACCGCCCCGGACAGCGCCTTGATCAACGACGACTTGCCCGCGCCGTTGTCGCCGATCACCGCGAGGATCTCACCGGGCAGCAGCTCCAGGTCGGAGCCCGCCAGCGCCGTCACCTTCCCGTACCGCTTGACCAGGCCACGGGCCTGCAGCACCGGCGTGGTCATGCCTTCACCTTCCTGATCCACTGGTCCAGCGAGACCGCCACGATGATCAGCACACCGACCGCCATGGTCTGCCACAGCACGTCCACGCCCGCCAGGGCCAGGCCGTTGCGGAACACGCCGACGATCAACGCGCCGATCAGCGACCCCACCACGGCGCCGCGGCCACCGAACAGCGACGTCCCGCCGATCACGACAGCGGTGATCGAGTCCAGGTTGTCGGTCTGCCCGGCCTGCGGCGACGCCGAGGCGATCCGGCCGATCAACGTCCACGCCGCCACCGCGTAGATCAGGCCCGCCGTCGCGTACACCGACAGCAGCACCCGCGCGGTCCGGATACCCGACAGGCGCGACGCCTCCAGGTCGTCACCGGTCGAGTAGACGTGCCGGCCCCACGCGGTGTTCTTCAGAACGAAGGCCATGGCCGCCACCAGCAGCACCAGCATGATCGAGCCGTAGGTGATGCGCGTGCCGCCGACAGTGAACGTCTGACCGGTGAACAACAGCAACGACGGCATGTCCGAGCCGCGGATCGTGGCGCTGCCGGAGTACCAGAGGTTCAACGCGAAGAACACGTTCAACGTGCCCAGCGTGACGATGAACGGCGGCAGCTTCAGCCGCGTCACCAGCAACCCGTTGAGCAGCCCGCACAGCGTGCCCACCAGGAACCCGAGCAGCAACGCCGGCAACCCCGGCAGCCCGGTCTCCGACGCGACCTTGGCCATCACGATCGAGGTCAGCACCATGATCGCGCCGCACGACAGGTCGATGCCGGCCGTCAGGATCACGATCGTCTGCCCCACGGCCAGCGTGCCCACCACCGCGACCTGCTGCAGGATCAGCGAGATGTTGCCAGGAGTCAGGAACCGCTCCGACAGCAGCGCGAACACGATCACCGACACCAGCAGCACCACCGCGGGCCCGATCGTGGCCTGCGAGTGCAACAGGTGCTGAACCCGCGTCAGCAGCGAGCGGTCCCGCTCCTCAACGACAGCAGTCGTCATCTGCTCAGCCCCAGCAGTTCTGCAGGCCGAACGCCGAGTCCTTCGACTCCACGCCGTCGGCCGGCTGGTCGGTGATCAACGTGACGCCCGTGTCGGTGTTGGACGGCTTCGACCCGTCCTTGGCGAACTTCGTCACCGCCTCCACACCCAGCTGCGCCATCTTCAGCGGGTACTGCTGCGACGTCGCGCCGATCACGCCCGCCTTGACGTTGTTCACGCCGGGGCAGCCGCCGTCGACCGAGACGATCACGACGTCCTTCTCCTTGCCCGCCGCCTTCAACGCCTCGTACGCGCCCGCCGCGGCCGGCTCGTTGATCGTGTAGACGAGGTTGACGCCCGGATCCTTCTGCAGCAGGTTCTCCATCGCCGTGCGGCCACCGGACGGGTCGCCGTTGGTCACGTCGTGGCCCACGATCCGCGGGTCGGACTCGTCACCGATCTTGTTCTTGTCCTTCACGTCGACGCCGAAGCCCTCCAGGAAACCCTGGTCGCGCTGCACGTCCACCGACACCTGGTTCGGGTTGAGGTCCAGCAGCGCGATCTTGGCCTGCTTGCCCTCCTTCGCGAACTTCGCCTTCGCCCACTGCCCGATCAGCAGACCGGCCTGGTAGTTGTCCGTGGCGAACGTCGCGTCCGCCGCGGTGGCGGGTTCGAGCTGCGTGTCCAGCGCGATCACCAGCAGCCCCGCCGCCCGCGCCTTGTCCACCGACGGCACGATCGCCTTCGAGTCGCTCGGCGTGATCAGGATGCCCTTCGCGCCCGAGGCGATCAGGTTCTCGATCGCGTCGACCTGCGCCTGGTTGTCGCCGTCCTGCTTGCCCGCGAACGACTGCACCGTCACGCCCGCCGACGAGGCCGCCTTCTGCGCGCCCTCCTTCATCTTCACGAAGAACGGATTCGTGTCGGTCTTGGTCACCAGGCCGACCAGCGTCCCACCGCCCGACGAACCGCCGTTCCCGCACGCCGCCGCGGCCAGCGCCAGCACCGCCACCGCCGTCAGCCCGAACGCTCTGCGCGACATGACTCCTCCTACGTCAACGTTGACGTAACCGACCGGACAAGAGACGGGCACGGTTACGGATGAAGCGGGTATTCCCTTACGTCATCGTTGACGCTAGCTTTCGCAGAGAAGACACGACAAGCAGGCGTTACGCAAGCGTTACCCGAAGTGGGTGGACATGGATCAAGCAGGCGAAAGACGCGAACCCACGATGCGCGACGTCGCGGCACTCGCGAAGGTCAGCACCAAGACCGTCTCGCGCGTCATCAACGGCCTGCCCGGCGCCGGTGCCGAAGTCGTCGAACGCGTCCGCGCCGCCGCCCGCACCCTGGGCTACCGCCCCAACCTCGCCGCCAGCGGCCTGCGCCGCTCCGACAAGCGCAGCGCCACCATCGGCGTGCTGTTCGAGGACCTGTCCAACCCGTTCGACTCCGCCCTGCTGCGCGCCGTCGAGGACCGTGCCCGCCACAACGGCGTGCTCGTGCTCGCCGGCAGCAGCGAGGACGACCGCGCCCTGCAGGGCGAACTGCTCGTCTCGCTCTCGGCCCGCCGCGTCGACGGCGTCGTCGTCATGGCCGCCGGCGGCCACCAGGACGCCCTGCAGCAGGAACGCGAACGCGGCACCCCGATGGTGCTCGTCGACCGGCCACCCACCTTCGGCGGCACCGACTGCGTCACCACCACCAACCGGGAGAGCTCCCGCGAAGCCGTCCTGCAGCTCGCCGCCCTCGGCCACCGCGACATCGCCTACCTCGGCGACCGCCGCACCCTGTGGACCAGCCAGGAGCGCTACACCGGCTACCTCGAAGGCCTCGCCCAGGCCGGCCTCACCCTGCGCGAAGAGCTCGTGCGCACCGACCTGCACGGCGCCGACTTCGCCGAGACCGCGGCCACCGCACTGCTCGACCTCGACCGGCCACCCACCGCCCTGTTCACCGCGCAGAACCTCGTCACCGTCGGCGCCATGCGCGTGCTGCGCGCCCGCGGCCTGCAACGCCGCATCGCGCTCATCGGCTTCGACGACTTCCCGCTCGCCGACATGCTCGAACCCGGCATCACCGTCGTGCGCCAGGACGTCCCCGGCATCGGCCGCAAAGCCGCCGAGCTCATCTTCGCCCGCATCAACGGCGACACCTCACCACCCGTGCACGCCGTCGTCCCCGCCGCCCTCGTGCGCCGCGGCTCCGGCGAGATCGCACCGTCAGCGCCCTAATTCGAGGGGACTGACAACACCGCGTCCACGACCTGCGAACCGGACAGCAGCACCTCGTCGTTGTGATCGGCGCCCGCGACCTCGATCAACCTCGCCCGCGCCGCCGTCGCCACCGCACGGCTCTGCTCAGGCGGCACCACCGAGTCCGCCGTCCCCAGGATCACCGTCGTCGGAACGTCCAACGACGACACCCGCTCGACCACCGGGTACTTGTCCTGCAACAACATCTTCACCGGCAGCCACGGATAGTGGTGCGACCCGACCGACGCCAGCGACACGAACGGCGACCGCAGCACCAGCCCCAGCGGCGCGCGATGAGTCGCCAGCTCCACCGCCACCGCCGCGCCCAGCGACTCGCCGAAGTAGATCACCGGACCGTCGATCAGGTCCAACGCCGCCCGCGAGTCGTAGGTCAGCCCCTCCTCGGACGGAGTGCCGGGGTTGCCGCCATAACCGCGGTAGTCGAACAGCAGGACGGACAGCCCGCGGTCGGTCAGCTCCCGCGCCAGCGGCACCCGCCCCAGCCGGTTACCGCCGTTGCCGGGGAACACGATCACCGTCGCCGGCGCGTCCCGCACCTCGAAGTGCCAGCCGTCGAGCAGCAGACCGTCCGCCGTCACCAGCCGGACATCACGCCCACCGGGCAGCACCTCCTCTGCGGACGGCAGCGGACCGGGGGAGGGGAAGTAGACCAGCTTGCGCTGAAAGGCGAAGACCACGGCGACGATGGTGACAACCACCGCCACCGCGATCAACACCGGCCTCCTCATGGAGGCAATTTCAGCATCTCTTCTCGGTCTTGACGGTGAACGCGTAGCTGGGATCGACGACGAAGTCGACCATCGCCCCCGCCGCACGCGTGCACACCGACAACGTGTCCGTGCCCTTGGACCACACGGCCTGCTGGTTGCGCGGCGCCTTCACGTGGCCGTTCGAGACGGTGGTCTCGACCCACGTGGAGACCTGGAAATCACCAGCACGGGAGGCGTAGGAGTCCCACACGTACACGTAGGACCAGTTCTTGCCGCACCCCTTGAACTGTTTCACCGACGCCCACGCGTTGGAGGAGTCGCCGTTGATGTAGGCGGTCTTGCCGATCTGCGTCACCGGGCCACACCCAGGCGCCGACTCGGCGTGCGCCACCCCGGACGAGAGCCCGGCCAGCGCGAAAGCGGCCACCGCCGCGACAGAAACGAATCTCACGCCACGACGGTGCCCGCCGCCAGTTAGCCGGCGGTAAATCCGCCGCGCCAGCACGAATTCACCAGAAGGTGTGAACTTCGAGAAGTCCACGACCTAGGGCGCAGGCGCGAACGGCACCAGTACGACGGTGATGTTGTCGTGGCCACCCGCTTCGAGGGCGACCTTCACGAACTCCTCCGGCCCCGACCCCAGCAGCGGCTGCAGGTCCTCCGGCTGCGGCCGGTAGTTGTGCAGCCCGTCCGAACACAGCACGAACACGCCCGGCGACGTCGGCTGCAGCGTCGTGACCTGCGGAACCACCTGGCCGGCGTCCGCGCCGATCCACCGCGACAGCACGTGCGCGCGACGGTCCGTGCGCGCCTGCTCCTCGGTCAGCACGCCCTCCGCGACCAGCTGCGCCGCCCACGTGTCGTCGGTCGTGAGCTGCTTGGAACCCTCCTCGGACAACCAGTACGCGCGTGAGTCGCCGACCCACCCGATCGTCACCGAGTTGTCCATGACCAGTGCCGACACGAACGTGCACGACGGCGCGACACCTCGGCCACCCGCCTCGACCGGCTCGTTCTCCACGAGCTGCTCGACCGCGAAGCACGAGGCCGAGACGGCGTCGATCATCGCCTGCTCCGGGTCGGCGGTGTCGATCAGCGCGTTCAGCAGCACGTCCACCGCAGCGTCGGCAGCGGCCTGCGAAGCCTGCTCGGCGCGCTCGGAGGACGCCACCCCGTCGCAGACGACCGCGGCGACACCCTTGCCCGCCACGTGCCCGAACGCCATCGAGTCCTCGTTGCGCGCCCGCCGCTTGCCCCGGTCGCTGACACCCGAGACCGCACCGAGCGTGTACTCGACCCGGTCACGCGCCGATGGCTGGTGACGGCCGCACTGGGTGCAGTAGTCCTCGTCATCGATGTCGGGCGAGCCGCACAAGATGCACGAGGCCTGCGCGGGACCGGTCGGCCCGCCCAGCGGCGTGCGGCGGACCAGCAGGTTGCGCCCGCACGCCTCGCAGAACCGGTCCTCCGGCGCTACGGGCGCGAAGCACTCCGGGCACTTCAGGGTGTCCATCAAACCAACGTCCTAGGCCTTACCGCGTTCGCGCGGTCCACCAATGCGATCCGTTCCTCCGGCGTGGCCGCGAACCGGGCCAGCGTGCGGTAGCGCTGCTCGAGACCCAGCCGAAGCTCGTGTTCGGAGAGTGCACAGTCCAGCACCCTCCCCTCAGCGGCCTGATTGCGGGTCACGTACTCGTACGCCGCCTCCAGCAGCTCCGCCGACAGCTGGGTGTGCGAATGCACGTCGATGTCCAAGGCGCGCAACCGTTCCCCGGCCGCGACGAGGTCCTCCGCGTCGCTGTGACCGAGCTGCGCGCGCACCGCCGCGATCTGCGCCGCGAGATGTTGTGAGGAAGTGTCCGGAACGGACAGCAGCACGTCGACCGCTCGCGCCCGGTCACCACACGCCAGCAGCACACGCGCCAGCCCGAACGCCGCCGACACGTACGCGTGGTCCGTGCGCCACACCAGCTCGTACCAGCCGGCCGCCGCCTTCAGATCACCCATCGCCTCGTGACACACGCCCAGCGCGAGCTTCGGCGCCGCCTCACCCGGCACCGCCGAGCACACCGCGTCGAAGAACCCCAGCGCGTCGCCGGGACGCTTGTCCATCAGCGCGGCGAGACCCCGGTACCAGTCCGGCCGCCAGTCCTCGGGGTCCAGTTCGGACTCGTCGAACAGCGACGGCCCCGTCAACCCCTCCAGCTCGCGCAGAGCGGCCTCGGTGTCACCGGACTCGATCAGCACCCGCACGATCCGGAACCGCACCTCCACGGTCAGCTCCGGTGCCTTGCGCAGGCCGGCCGGGTCCGACGTCGTCGCCGTCGCCAGCCAGGAGGCGGCCGCGTCCGAGGTGCTCACGCTCGGCGCGGGCAACGCCGCCGCGACCTCGGCCAGGTCCAGCGCACCCTCCACGCCGAATCGGCGCCGCTCCGGCGTGAACTGCCGCGACGGGCCGGGCCGCTGCACGTCGTCCTCGATCGCCAGCACCTCGCGCAGCACGCCGGTGAGCTGGTCTGCCATGTCCTCGGCGGAGGAGAACCGCAGCTCGGGATTCGGGTTCGTGGCGCGCAGCAGCAGCCGGTGGAACGACTCGAAGCGGCCCAGCAGCGGTTCCTCGTCCACCGTGGGCAGCCGGTCCTTGCACCGGCCGCGGAAGTCGAACGGGAAGCTCATCACCGCCAGCGCCCGGCCCACGGTGTAGATGTCGGAGAACACCGACGGCCCGATCGTGCCGATCTCCGGCGCCTGGTAGCCGATCGTGCCGTAGATGGGGGAGTGGTGGTCGTCGATGCGCCGCACCGCGCCCAGGTCGATCAGCTTGAGCTGCTCCTCTGTGTGGATCATGTTGTCCGGCTTGAAGTCGCAGTACAACAACCCCACACCGTGCAGGTACCCGACCGCGGGCAGGATCTCCAGCACGTACGCGATGGCCTGAGCGAGCGGCAGCGCCTCGTCGCCGCGGCCCTCCCGGCGCCGGCGCGTGATCATGTCCTTGATGGACTCGCCGCCGACGTACTCCATCACGATGTACTCGACGAGCTTGGCGGTCTCGCGGTCCTCGTGCCGGATGAAGTTGTGGATCTTCACGATGTTCGGGTGCTCGACCTCGGCCAGGAACCTGCGCTCGGCCAGCGCCGCCGCCATCGCGTCGGCGTCACCCGAGTCGAGCAGGCCTTTCAGCACCACCCACCGGTCGCTCACCGCGTGGTCCAGCGCCAGGTACAGCCACCCCAGACCACCGTGCGCCAGACACCCCAGCACCTCGTACTGGTCGTGCAGCACCTCACCCGGCTCGAGCTTCGGCGTGAACGAGTACGCGTGCCCGCACTGCGGGCAGAACCCCTCCACCCGGCCCGGCTTGCCGTCCTTGCGCCGCCCGACCTTCTTGCCGCACTTCGAGCAGAACCGCTTGGCCTCCGGCACCTCCGGGTGCTCCAGCACCGCGGTCTTCGGATCCCGGTACGGCACCCGCGGCACCTCGACCAGGCCCGCGCCCAGCCGGCCGCGGCTCATCGACCGCGCGCTGCCCCGCCGCGAGCGGCCCGAGTTCGAGCGCGAGACCTCCTGCGACACCGACCAGGGTGCGGTCCCCGGTGCCGTCGCGGGCCCGGTCACGGGCAGGTCAAGTTCTTCACCCATCGTCGCGACCCCTCCCTAGTCCCGATAACGAGCGACGGGCGGCGCTGGTGCCGGACCCAGCGTGTTCAGCCAGCGCCGGTAGATCCCGCTCCACGAACCGTCGGTGCGCATCCGCTCCAGCACACCGTTGACGAACCGGACCAGGTCCTCCTGACCCTTCGGGATGCCCACCCCGTACGGCTCCTCGGTGAACCGCGCCCCTACCACCTCGGTGTACGGGTCCTGCGCCGCCAGGCCCGCCAGGATCGTGTCGTCGGTGGAGATCGCGTCCGTCTGCCCCTGCTGCAGCATCACCAGGCAGTCCGTCCAGTTCGGCACGCTCACCGTCGTCTTCACCCGGTTCACGACGTTGTTCAGCGACGTCGACCCCGACGCCACGCACACCTTCTTGTCCGCGAGGCTCTCCACGCCCGTGATGCCGGAGTTGCGCCGCGTCAGCACCCGCTGCCCCGCCTGGTAGTAGACCTGGGAGAAGTCCACGTCCTTCAGCCGGTCGCAGGTCACCGTCATGGTCCGCACGACGACGTCGACGTCACCGCTCTTCAGCACCCCGATCCGTTCCGCCGAGGTGACCACCTTGAACTGGATCTTCTTCTCGTCGCCGAAGATGGCCTTCGCGATCTGCCGCGCCACGTCGACGTCGAAGCCCTCCAGTTCGCCGGTGAACGAGTTGCGGAACCCCATCAGGTACGAGTTCTGGTCCACACCCGCGATCAACCGGCCGCGCTGGAGGATCCGTTCCATGGTCGAACCCGGCGGCATCTGACCCGCCGCCGGCAGCGGACCCGGCCGCAGGCTCGCCGTCGCGTCGCAGGACGGTGAGGGGCCCGCAGTACTGCTCGGGGCGGCCGTGACCGTGCTCGCGCCGGCCGGCTGCGGTACCGGAGCGGTGCGCGGGATGATCTCGCTCGGTGCCGGACCGGCCGAACACGCGCTGAGCAGCATCACCGCTGCGAGTGTCAGTCGCCTCATCGGTACTCCCAACGGTGCGTTCTCCCGGCTCCCGCATTGCGGGGAAGTCGGTTGGCACCAGAACCGACCGAGTGGTGCTCTGCATTCGGGTGTTCGCTAGCCTGTCTGTGCCGTTGCAGCAATGTCTGCGGCACCTCCAGGCAGCGTTCACGGCGTTCTGGCACAAGCGTGCGCGGCACCCGCGATTCAAGGCTCGCAAGCGAGGAATCTCCTCCGCCGAGTACACGCGTTCCGCGTTCCGGTGGCTGGACGGCAAGCTGACGCTGGCCAAGATGAGCCAGCCGCTGCTGATCGTGTGGTCGCGGCCATTGCCTGAAGGCGCCGATCCGTCGACAGTCACCGTTTCCCGCGATCCCGCCGGTCGCTGGCATGTCTCGATCTTGACGGAGTCCGCCGTCGCCACGCTGCCGCCCGCGGAAGGGCGGGTCGGCGTGGACGCCGGGCTGAGCGCACTCATCACGCTGTCGACCGGAGAGAAGACGGCCAATCCGCGACATGGTGAGCGCGACAGGCACCGGCTGGCACGCGCGCAGCGTGCGCTGGCGCGCAAGCAGAGGGGATCGAAGAATCGGCTCAAGGCTCGGCAACGAGTCGCCCGAGTCCACGCCAGGATCGCCGACCGTCGTCGCGACTACCTGCACAAGGTCACCACTCGCCTCGTTCGTGACAACCAAACGATCGTGATCGAAGACTTGGCCGTGCGGAACATGCTGAGCAACCGGCGACTGGCGCGTGCGATCAGTGACGCGAGTTGGGCGACACTCCGCTCGATGCTCGAGTACAAGGCGGAGTGGTACGGACGAGACGTCCTCGTGGCCGATCGCTGGTGCCCGAGCAGCAAGAAATGCTCGATGTGCGGTCGCTCGCTCGATCAGCTGACGCTGTCCGACCGCGAATGGACGTGTTCCTGCGGGACAGTGCACGATCGCGACATCAATGCTGCCCGTAACATCCTCGCCGCCGGGCTGGCGGTCGCTGCCTGTGGAGGGGACGTAAGACCAACCTGGCACAAGCCAGGAAGGCAGTCGCCGGTGAAGCAGGAAACCCGTCCCGCGAGGGTCGGAACTTCCCGCCTGCAGTTCTAGGCGTGGGAGGGAAGTCAACGGTACTCCTTGAGCCGCTGCCACAACCCCATCGTCGATCCCACTGCGCTGATCACCGCCAGCACCAGCACCCCGACCACCGTGCCCGCGAGCGACGACCGCGCCACCGTCACCTCGTCGCTGAAGTCCTGCCGCGCCTCGCCGATCGCCCGCACCAGGTCCTGGTCCAGCGAGTCGAAGTACGGGTTGTTGATCAACGCCACCGCGTCGTTGTACTGCCCGGCGTCGTCGGCCTCGCGGATGCGTTGGTGCACCTGCTGCCACTGCCGGAAGTGCCGCATCGCCTGGTCGACGGCCTCGCTGCTCTCCAGCCGCATCGCCTGGTCGAGATCCGCCTCCAGCCGTTCGGAGACCTCGACGAAGTTCTTCTCGTACGCCTGGCCCGCACCCCGCGCGACCAGCGTCAACGTCTCCTCACCGCGGGCGGTCAGGGTCGCGATCCGGGCTTTGGCCAGCACGTCGACCTTCGCCGACGCCGTGCGCGAGTCACCCACGTCGTTCATCACCAGCACCGACACCGTGGTGACCCACAGCAGGGAGATGGTGGCCGCGGTCGTCGCCACCAGCAGCCCGATGTTGAGCAGCCGGTTCGTCTTGCGGGTCAGATAACGCTGCGTGAGCACCAGCGCGATCACGAACGCCAGCGCCACCCCCACCGACACCCACGGGAAGTCCGCCTCGTCCTGCGCCCGCGCCACCCGGTCAGTCTCCGCCCGATACAGCTCCTGCGCCGCCGGAAGCAGCTGCGTGCGCATCAACCCGGAGGCCTCGCGCAGATACGCCGCGCCGACCGGGAAACCCTGCCGGTTGTTCGTCCGCGCCGTCTCGATCAGTCCCGTGTAGACCGGCAGCTGAGCCGCGAGCGTCGCCGTCAGGTCCGGGGAGGAGGCGGTCGCCACCGACAGCGCGGCCTGGGCCTGCGCGATGTCCGCCTCGTAGCGTTCCCGCAGCGCAGGCGGCTCCAGCCCGCCGGACAGGAACGCGCTCGCCGCCGTGGCGTCCGCGTCCTGCAGCGCCCGGTAGACCTCCTGCGCCGCGTGCGAGAGCGGCTCCGACCGCGTCGCCAGGTCGTCGAGCGCCCGTTCCTGCCGGTTGACGCTCCACGTCGTCAGCCAGCCGCTGGCCAGGCTCGCCAGCACGAGCACGACGATGATCAGGCTCAGCCGGCCCGGTGTCGACCGCGCGAGACCGGTGACCCGGCGCACGAGCGCCTGCCGCGGCTGCGAGTCGATCACCACGAGCGGGCCTCCCGGTGCCAAGTTGATCGGCGTGGCGTAACTGTAGGCACCCGTGCGGCACCGCGTGGGAATTAACGACGCATCCCGCGAGGTGTCACTGAGCCGTAACCGCTGAGCGGCTCACGGCCAGGTTCGGGCGAGCCTGCGAAACGTCTCGGGATCGCTGTGCACAGGTACCACGCAGAGCAGGTGACCGCCGGGCGCGCGCAACGTGTGGCAGTCCAGCCAGCGCGAGACCGGCTCCGCGCCCAGGGCCGTCAGCCGGGCGACCTCCGCCTCGACGTCGTCGGTCTCGATGTCGACGTGATAGCGCGGCGCGTCGTCGACCGCCTGGATGTCGACGGTCAAGCCCGGCAGGGCGCCGTCCAGTGCCGTGAACTGCTCCTCGCCCGCCACCGGACGCGCCGGGACCCCCAGCGCGGCGGACCAGAAGCTCGCTGCCGAGCCGGCTTGTGCGACCGGTGTGTCGATGAAGATCCCGAACAGTCGACTGTGATGCACGGCGCCGAGCCTAGGTGCGCGACGTGATCAGGCGGGCGATGCCGTCCAGGATCATCTCCAGGCCGAACTCGAACGAGTGCTCCGGGCTGAACGCGCTCTGGTGCGCCTCGCCGACCGCGCCGCCGACCCGTGCCGCCACGGGGAAGCGGGCCGGGTCGAACACCGTCATCAGCACCGGCGCCGCCGCGTCCCACCACTGCTGGTCGGTCAGCCCGGTCTCCTGCTCGGTCAGCGCCGCCGCGGTCAGGCCGCGCGCCGAGTTCTGCACGTGCCCGAGCACCAGGTTCAGCACCGAGTCCATCTCGACGTCGGACAGCCCGATGCCCTCCAGTCCGCGCAGTTCGAAGTCGTACTTCGCCGCCACCTGCGGGCCCAGGACCGTGCGCGACGGCGCCACCTGCAACAACCACGGATGCCGCCGGTACAGGGCCAGGTTCTCCCGCGCCACGTACGTCAGGTGCTCCCGCCAGCCGTCGGCGAGGGCACGTCCGGTCACGGCCTGCACCGTGTCGACCATGACGTCGATGAGCTCGCCCTTGCCTGGTACGTAGGTGTAGAGCGACATCGTCCCCACGCCCAGCGACTCGGCCACGCGGCGCATCGACAGCGCCTTGAGCCCGTCGGCGTCGGCCAGCGCGATGCCCGCCTGCACGATCCGGTCCACGCTCAGGTCGGGCTTGCCCTTGCGGGACACCCGCTCCTGGGTCCGCCACAGCAACGCCAGCGTGCGCGCCGGGTCACCGCTGCCCGTGTGTTCGATCACGAACGTGACCCTACCGTACCGTATGGTGTACGGTACATAGTATGTTCGGCGAGCTGAGTGGAAAATCCCTGTTCGATGCACTACCTGACGCGCTGAACGACTCCGGTTACTGGGGAGTGGCCACCGCGACGGCGCTCAACCTCGTCGCACGCGGCCGCATCGTGCCGAGCGTGACCGAAGACGGCCGCGACACCTGGCGGATCGGGCCGCTCGACCACGCGGATGAACTGCACCTGCGGCAGCTCGCGGCCCACGGCGACTACGACGAGCTGCGCGCGTTCCTGGACGCGGTGGCGGACGTGCTGCCACGAGGTGGGGCGGAAGGCCCGTTCGCGGCCGCCGAACCCTGCCACGTGCCGGAGCTGAAACCGTGGGCGGACGAGCAGATCAAGCTGTCCCTGCGCATAGAAACCACCGACGACCTGCGGTTCCGCGCGATCGTGCAGGTCCGCGGCATCACCGACCCCTATCCCCAGGACGTGCGCGGATCCGGGCGTGAGCTCGACGCCATCCGGGCGATCGGCCGCGCCACCTGGCCACCGCTGCAGCGCCTGCTCGACCAGGCCGCGCTCACCGACGACGAGGTCACCGAACTCCTCGGCACCGACATCGAGGTGCACTGGCCCAAGAACCTCGCCACCTCGTTGTCCGCAAAGGCCGTCATCGGCGAGGCCAGCGGCAAGTTCAAGGCCAACGACCTGCTGGAGTTCAACTGGCAGCTCGCGCTCGGCGACGAAGAGCTCACCGACGCCGAGATGGACGTCATCGCCGAAGCCAGCCGCCCGGTCGTGAAGCTGCGCGACCAGTGGGTGCTCGTCGACCCGAAGCTCAAGCAGAAGGCCCGCCAGCAGCTCAGCCCGATCACCGCCGTCCAAGCCGTGACCGCCGCCCTCACCGGCACGGCGGTCGTCGACGGCGAACACGTCGACGTCGCCCCGCACAGCCTCACCACCGCGATCACGACCGTCCCGGAGATCCCGGCACCCGCGGGCCTGCAGGCGACCCTGCGCGACTACCAGCTGCACGGCCTGCGCTGGCTCGCCCACATGCTCGACCTCGGCCTCGGCGCCTGCCTCGCCGACGACATGGGACTCGGCAAGACCATCACGCTCATCGCCCTGCACCTGCACCGTCGCCAGGAACCCGCGCTCGTCGTCTGCCCCGCCTCCCTGCTGGGCAACTGGGAACGCGAGATCCACCGGTTCGCCCCCGGCACCCGCGTCACCCGCTACCACGGTCCACAACGGACCCTCGCCGACGACGGCGTCGTGCTGACCACCTACGGCACCATGCGCCTCGACGCCGAGGCGTTGCGGAACCACGAGTGGGGCATGGTCGTCGCCGACGAAGCCCAGCACATCAAGAACCCGCACTCCGGCACCGCCAAAGCACTCCGCTCGATCCCCGCGGGCGCGCGGGTGGCGTTGTCCGGTACTCCGGTGGAGAACTCGCTGTCCGAGCTGTGGTCCATCCTGGACTGGACGACACCGGGGTTGCTCGGTACGCACCGCGCGTTCCGCACCCGCTGGCCCGAACCCGACGACACCCTCGCCAAGGTCGTGAAGCCGTTCCTGCTGCGCCGCCGCAAGTCCGACCCCGGCGTCGCCCCCGAACTGCCCGCCAAGACCGAGACCGACCTGCCCGTCTCGCTCACCACCGAACAGGCCGCGTTGTACGAGGCGCTGACCAGGGAGATCCTCGACCAGATCGCCGGCAGCGACGGCATCGCGCGCCGCGGCCTGGTGCTGAAACTGCTCACCGGCCTCAAGCAGATCTGCAACCACCCGTCGCACTACCTCGGCCACGCCACCCTGCAGGGCACGTCCGGCAAGCTCGACCTGCTCGACGAACTGCTCGACACGATCGTCGCCGAGGACGGTTCGGCGCTGATCTTCACCCAGTACGTCGGCATGGCCCGGCTGCTCGAACAGCACATCAAGCAGCCCACCAGGTTCCTGCACGGCGGCACCCCGGTCCCGCAGCGCGAGCAGATGGTCGACGACTTCCAGCAGGGCCGGGCACCGGTCTTCCTGCTGTCGCTGAAAGCCGCCGGCACCGGCCTCAACCTCACCAGGGCCGACCACGTGATCCACTTCGACCGCTGGTGGAACCCCGCCGTCGAGGACCAGGCCACCGACCGCGCCTACCGCATCGGCCAGACCCAGCCCGTGCAGGTGCACAAGCTCGTCACCGAAGGCACCGTCGAGGAACGCATCGCCGCGCTCCTGCAGGACAAGCGCGATCTCGCCGACGCCGTCCTGCACGGGGGAGAGGCCGCGTTCACCGAGCTCACCGACGCCGAACTCGCCGAACTGGTCCAGCTGAGGAGCCTGTAGATGACCGCACGCGGATTCGCCGCGTTCCCCAAGGTGAAACGCCGCGTCGCCACGACGTGGTGGGGCAAGGCCTGGGTCAAGGCCCTCGAGGACACCGCCCTCGACCAGAGCCTGATCCGCCTCGGCCGCCGCTACGCCCACGCCGGCGTCGTCGGCCCGATCACCGTCAGCCCAGGACGCCTGCACGCCCAGGTGCACGACGACGACACGCTCTACAACACCACCGTCCACGTCCCCGTGCTCACGGAAGTCCAATGGGGACGGTTCCTCGACCGCGTCGCCGAACACGCCGGCCACATCGCGGCGCTGCTGGACAACGACATGCCGCGCTCGCTGGTCGAGGCCGCCGAAGAGTCCGGTGTGGACCTGCTGCCCGGCATCGGCGACCTCGAACCCGACTGCGACTGCGACGACTGGGAACTGACGCCGTGCCGGCACGCGGCCGCGCTCGCGTTCCAGGTCGGCTGGCTGCTCGACGCCGACCCGTTCGTCCTCCTGCTGCTCAGGGGAAAACCGGAACAGGAACTCCTCGACGCGCTGCGGATTCGCGTCGCGGGACCCGTCGGCGCCAGAACACCTGTGGTGGTTTCGCACGAACCCGCAGGTCAACTGCCCGCTCGGCCAGGCCTTCCGACCACCACACCTGTGGTGCTCGCGGTCGAACCACCACCCGGCTTCGACGCCGCGGACCTCACCGCGTTGATGGAGATCGCCGCGAAGAGAGCACGCGCGCTGCTGCGTTCGGGCACTCTCGAAGGGTGATCACCGAGAAGCAGAAGATGATGACCGGCCAGCTCTACAAGGACTCCGACCCCGAGCTGGTCGCCGAGCGGCTGGCCGCGCAACGGCTGGTGGACGAGTTCAACGCCACCCGTTTCCACGCGGTCATCCAGAAGCTCTTCGGCTCCGTCGGCGAGGGCTCGTGGGTCATGCCGCGGTTCCAGTGCGACTACGGCTACCAGATCCACCTGGGCTCCAACAGCTTCCTCAACTACGACGCCATCCTGATGGACTGCGCGCCGATCACCATCGGCGACGACGTCTCCATCGGCCCGCGCGCGCAGCTGCTCACCGCCCTGCACCCCATTGAGGACCACGAGGCCCGTCGACAGCGCTTCGAGACCGCCGCACCCATCACCATCGGCGACAACGTGTGGCTCGGCGGCGGCGTCATCGTGTGCGCGGGCGTGACGATCGGCGACAATGCCGTGATCGGCGCGGGCAGCGTCGTGACGCGCGACATCCCGCCGCGCGTCCTCGCGGTCGGCAACCCCTGCAAGGTGATCCGTGACCTATGAGCGTTCCGCCACCGAACCGCTGATCCTGCTCGCCCTGACTTCGGCCGCCCTGGTCGTGTCGGGCATCGCCCCCCACGACCGGACCACCTGGTACCTGGAGGTGGCTCCGGTCGTGATCGGCGCGGCCATCCTCATCCCGACCTACCGGCGTTTCCCGCTCACACCCCTGCTCTACCGCCTGATCTTCGTCCACGCGCTGGTGCTGATCCTCGGCGGCCACTACACCTACGCCCGCGTGCCGGTGGGCTTCTGGGTCCAGGACCTGTTCGACCTCGCCCGCAACCACTACGACCGGTTCGCCCACTTCGTCCAGGGCTTCGTGCCGGCCCTGCTGGCCCGCGAGGTGCTGCTGCGCAAGACCCCGGTGCGGCCGGGCGGCTGGCTGTTCCTGTTCGTCGTCTCCGTCTGCCTGGCGTTCAGCGCCACCTACGAGATGCTCGAATGGGCGTCGGCCGTGCTGGGTGGCTCGGCGGCGGAGGACTTCCTCGGCACCCAAGGCGACGTGTGGGACACCCAGTGGGACATGTTCATGGCGTTGCTGGGCGCGATCGTCGGGCTGCTGACGTTGTCGAAGGTGCACGACCGGGAGCTCGCCCGTGCCGTTTGAGCAGGCCATCGCACACGTCGATGCGCGCTCAGCCGGCGGCCCGCTGCCCCGTGACCTGCGCGTCACGCTCAACTTCCACCCCGGCCGCGGCGTGCTCGCCCGTCTCGCCGAAGAGGGCGTCTACCGGTCGCAGTTCGAGACCGGCACCAGCAACGGCGGCCTCACCGCACACCCCGGCGGCGCCCGCGGGGAGTGGGAGAGCCGGCTCTTCGGCGGCGCCTACGACCACGCGCCCCCAGCCTCCCGGCCCAAGTACGGCGCGCTCAACCACCGCAAGCTGCCGCACGGCGGGGCGCCACGGTTCGGCTCAGCACACCTGCGGCTCTCTGCAGAGGTGCTGGATCGCACGACGTTCTGCTACCCGGACAGCGTCTTCGATCCCGTCGACTTCGGCACCGCCCGCCGGTTCGCGTTGATCGAGCTCGCCGAGGCCGACGACCTGGACCCGCTCGACAACTACATCGAGGCGCACGTGCACGGGCCGGTCACGCTGGACGACGTCGAGGCCGTCGTGCTCGACCCGAGCTTTCCGGACGTCGAGCTGCCGTGCCCGGTGGAGCGGCACTCCGGTTTCCGGCTCTCCACCGAGCAGCTGCTGCGCCACGCGGACTACCGCAGCCCGGAGTCCGTCGCGTTGGGACTGCGGATCGCGCGGGATGGGTTCATCGACCCGAGCATGCTCGACGACGCCGACGCACCGCCCCAGGTCGTGAAGCACCTGTGGCACCGCCTCGCGCGGTTCGGCGTCAGCTGACCTGGTAGATCGCGGCCAACTGCCGCACCGACTCGGTGACCCGCTCGCGCAGTTCCGCCGGCGCCAGCACCTCGACCTCGCCGCCCATCCGCAGCAGCATCCCTGTCGCGTGCCCGATCGACTCGATGGGGATCGTCACGCGCACCCGGCCGTCATCGTCCACAGCGGACTCCTCGGCCGCCCGCGCCACCACCGGCAGCACGTTGGACGAGAACGACTCGAAGCCCTGCGCGGACAACCGGAGCACCGCCTCACCGGTGTACTGCCGCGCCTGGAACTCCTCCAGCGACGCCGTCCAGTGCGCCGCCAGGTCGAACCCCGGCGGCCGCTCGAACGACTCGTCCAGCGCCGTCACCGCCTGCATCTGCGACACCCGGTAGGTGGAGATCCGCGACGAACCGCGCGCCACCAGGTACCAGCGCCCGGCCTTCAGGACGAGTCCCAACGGCCGCAGCACCTTCGTCACCTCTTCTGGCGCCTGCCACCGCCGGTAGGAGACCTCCAGCAACCGCGAACGCCACACCGCGTCCGCCACGACCTCCAGGAACGGTGAGCGCTCCGGGTCGTAGTACCAGGCAGGCGCGTCCAGGTGGAACCGCTCCGCCATGCGCGAGGCCCGGTCCCGCATCGACGACGGCAGCGCCGCCATCAGCTTGAGCTGCGCCGCCGACACCGCCTCGCCGAGCCCCAGGTCCGCGGCGGGTCCCGGCAGCCCGGCCAGGAACAGCGACTCCGCCTCCTGCTCGGTCAGGCCCGTCAACCGCGTGCGGTAGCCGTCGAGCAGCTGGTAGCCGCCTTGCGGGCCCGCGTCGCCGTACAGGGGCACCCCGGCCGCGTGCAGCGACTCCACATCGCGGTAGATCGTGCGGACCGACACCTCCAGCTCGTCGGCCAACGCCTGCGCGGTCATGCGCCCCTTCGTCTGCAACAGCAGCAGCAAGGACACCAACCGGCTCGCACGCATGCCAAGACACTGCCACAGGTTGTCAGGGATAGCTCATATGTTCGACGCATGGCTTTCTACGAGAAGCAGATGACCGTGCGCGAGCCGCTGGTCATCGCGGGCAGGCACGTCAAGCGCTACGAGGTCGTCACACCCGGCCTCGAGATCACCGACGACATCCGCGCGGCCGCCTGCGCGTTCCTGCCGACGATCTACCCGGACTTCGCCGACCCGACCCCGCCCGCCACCGTCACGGTGCTGCACCGCAGCGCGGCGGGGATGTACCTCAACGCCTACAACTGGGTCTGGGACAACGTCCTGCACTGCCGCACCGCCGTGTCCGGTGACCAGCCGTTCCTCGGCTCCACCGACCCGGACCTCACGCACTTCAGCGTCATCCCGAAGGACCTCATCGGCTGCGTGTGGGAGCTGCCGCCGCTGTCGCACGAACGCGACGCGTGGGTGCGGCACGTGCTGGAGCCCGACGAGCCCGACTTCGACGCCTACCTGCTCGACACGATGACCGAAGGGCTGGTGGGCCGATGAAGGACTGGCAGGGCGCCCCGTCGCGCTGAAAAGTGGTGGACGGCGTGGTTACGGTCGCAGACATGACCACTCCGGAATCCGTTGTGCGCGTGCTGGCCGAACCGACGAGGCTGCGGGCTTTCGCCGCGGTCGTCCTCGGCGCGGGAACACTGGCCGACATCGCCGCCGCGTCCGGACTCAAGGTCAAGGACGCCGGCATCGCGCTGATGAAGCTGCGCGAGGCCGGGCTGGTCGAAGGCGACCCGGCCCGGCCGGCCGATCTGAAGCCGCTCGCCGCCACGCTCACCGAGTCGATGCCCGCGGACGGGCTCGCGCCGTTCGTGCGCGGCGACAAGCTGATCTCGCTGCCGGTCGCACACGAACGCCGCCGCAAGATCCTCGAGCACGTCGCGTCGAAGGCTTTCGAGGCTCGGACGTACTACGAGGAGAAGGAGATCAACGAGCGGCTGCAGGCGTGGTGCGACGGGGGAGAGCTGGACCACGTGACCATCCGCCGCTACCTCGTGGACCTGGGGCTGCTGGAACGCGGAGGCGGCCTCTACCAGGCTCAACCCCTGCCGATGTAAGGCATGGTCGTGGCCATCACGGTCATGAACTGCACGTTGGCGTTGAGCGGCAACTGAGCCTGGTACAGCACCGCGTCGGCCACGTGCTGCACGTCGAACGTCGGCTCCGGCTTCGTCTCGAAGTTCGCCTGCAGCACGCCCTGACCCATGCGGGCGGTCATCTCCGTCGCCGCGTTGCCGATGTCGATCTGCCCGCACGCGATGTTGTACGCGCGCCCCTCCAACGACAGCGTCTTGGTCAGCCCGGTCATCGCGTGCTTGGTCGCGTTGTACGCCACCGCGTGCGGGCGCGGCATCGACGCCGAGATCGAGCCGTTGTTGATGATCCGGCCGCCGCCGTGGGTCTTCATCACCTTGAACGCCTCACGCGCGCACAGGAACGCGCCCGTCAGGTTCACGCCGACGACCTTCTCCCATGCGCTGAGGCTGAACTCCTCGATCGGCGTGGCGCGGACGTTCGTGCCCGCGTTGTTGAACAGCACGTCCACGCGGCCCCACCGTTCGACGACCGCTTCGAACAGCGCGACCACCGAGTCCTCACGCGACACATCGGTTGGTACGACCAAGGCGTCGGAGCCTCCGGCGGTTTCCCGCAACGCGTCCTCGCGCCGCCCGGCCAGCGCCACCTGGAAACCCGCTGCCAGCAGGGTGCGTGCCGCCGCACGACCCACGCCGGAACCCGCTCCCGTCACGACCGCGACTGTCATCGGTGATCTCCCCTCGATTCAGCGATTGCCCTCAGTGTCCCGTGTGGAGTAATTACCTTGCGTGGAGTGCGAAGAAGACACCTGCCTGCTCTGTGCGGGCTCGGGAACCATGTCGTGGCAGCAACCCGTTCCCGGCCCGGAAGGGCTTGTGCTGCACGAGATGTCGCACCCGTGCCCGCGCGGCTGCTCCGGCTGGTGGAAGCTTCCGCACGGTGACCGCGGCGGCATCGTCCCAGGTGTTGTCGCAGGCAATGCGGCCCGTGCCAACGAGATTCCGGCCGGACCGTCCACTCCGGCCTGATCACCGAGCGTGAACAGTGGGGGTCACCCATTATTGCCGGGAGGGTCCCTGCTTGGCGGCTGCGTCCACTCGGAGTAGAGGCGCACACTGATCCTTTGTGAAGGAGTGCAGCCGTTGCCTTGGTTCTGGGCTCAACGAGGACCGGACCGCCTGCCGCGTCTGCGGCGGGATCGGTCAGGTCCCCGACCGGTAGCCGGCTGAGGCTATTTCTTCGTCATCAGAGTCGGGCCGAGGATGCGCCGGGCGATCCGCCGGGTCAGCGACTTCGGCCGGCGTGCGGGCGCCGGCTTCTCGGGCGTCGTCGGAGCTGGCTGTGCGGCCGGCGTCGCTGGAGCTGTGGCCGGCACGGTCGGTTCCTCGATCATGATCTTCGCCAACACCTGGGTCTCCGGCTCTGCACTGCCGGACTGCTGCTGCTCGATCGGCACGCCACGATCTTGCCATCGCGTTCATCCACGCCTGCGACGAGGGCGTACTCCCCGGTATGCAGTGACCCACGTCACGCAGCACACTGGCCGGTGACGGCGCCAGGCGGAGTGTGATGATTGAGACGACCGAGCGCGCGGACGTCGGTCCGCCGCCGGACGCGCACCTGTGGGACCTGATCGCGGAAGGCGACCACGCCGCGTTCGCCGAGCTGTTCGAACGTCACGCCGAAGCGGTGTGGAACTACGCCTACCGGCTCACCGCCTCCTGGTCACAGGCAGAAGACCTGCTGTCGGCGACGTTCCTGACCGCCTGGCGCAAGCGCGGCGAGGCCCGGCTGGTCCGCGACTCCGCCCTGCCCTGGCTCTACACCGTCACGGCGAACCGCGCCCGCACCGAGTGGCGCGCGTCCCGCAGAGCGCTGCGGCTGGTCGGCAGGCTGGCGCCGCAGGACGAGCGCGACCACGCCGACGAGGTCGCCGCCCGCACTGACGCCCAACGCCGCCTCGCCGAGGTCGTGGCCGCCATCGCGAAGCTGCCGCGGTCCGAACGCGAGATCGCCCAGCTCTGCCTGCTCGGCGACGTGTCCACCGCCGACGCCGCCACGTTGCTGGGCATCACCGAGTCGAGTGTCCGAGCCCGCGTCTCCCGCACCCGCGCCCACCTGCGCCACCTGAGCACCGAGGACACCCAGTGATCGACCAGCTGCCCGAGCACCGCACCCTGCCCGACGACATCCGACTCCGAGCCCGCCGCCGCCTTGCCGAGGGCATGGACCCCGCCGCGAGCAACCGCACGCCGGCTTTGATCGCCGCCGGAGTCAGCCTCCTGGCCGCGGGCGCCGTCTTCGCTGGACAGGCCCTCACTGGCGGTGACGCCGAGCTCGCGGACCCCTCTTACCAGCACAACGGCGAGTTCGTCGGCAAGGATCGCGCCGTCGTCAACCACGTCGAGCCCGGCACCGTGCACCCCGAAGCGCTGGCCCGCTGCCTCGACGCCGCGAAGGCCCATCCGCCGGCCGCCGAGTGGCAGACGATCGCGACCAGCCGCAAGAACGGCACCACGCTCACCGCGTTCCGAAGCTCGACCGGCGTGTTCTTTTGCGCGAACACCGCGACCACCACCACGATCTCCGCACCCGACGACACCAAGCTCGAGACGGGCATGCGCCAGGTGAAGATCCTGTTCACCACGCCGACCGGCACGATCGCGGGCCTCGCGTCGCCGGACGTCAAGCTCCTCAGCCTGTCCCGAATTGGCGACAAGGGCTGGCACAACACATCACCCGCACTGGTCGGCGGCCTGTTCCTCGCCCCGAGCGGCTACACCAAGGCCGAGAACGGCTCGCAGGCGCTGGCCAACGGTTACAGCTTCGCCCTGCGCGGGGTGCCGAAGCCGGTCCAGTCCGTCGTCGACCGGCCGCTGCCACCCGCCGACCGCACCAGCCCTGAGGCGCAGCGGTTCGCCGGGTGCCTGACCGACCGGGCGATCCCCGATCCCGGCCAGTTCGCGCTCGGCGTCACGGTCAAGGTCAGTGCCACCGGCACGATCATGCTCGGCCGCTTCAACGATCTGATGGTGTACTGCCTGGACGACGGCGGCCCCTTGCGCGGCTCGGTCTACGACCTGCGCGACCCCGACGGGATGGACATCCTCGACGGCGCGACTGTGGCGGCGATCCGCGCGTTCTACGACTTCACCCCGATGGAGGGCGGCGGCTCCAGCAGCTCGAAACTCGCCGCCGCCGGCCTGCTGCTCGACCCGCGCGTCGCGTCGGTGACCTACACCGCGCCGAGTGCCGCCGACGTGCCCGCGGTGCTCGGCAACGGCACGTTCGTGCTGGCTGCGCCGCTGAACGAGGACGGGCGCGTGGTGATCAGGGACGCCAAGGGCACGGTCCTGGAGACGATCAAGCCCACGCGGTAGAGAATGCTGCCATGGCCGTGACCTTGACCGTGCCGCCCACCGAAAGCGCGCCCGCGTTGCGACTGCGACCGTGGCGGCAGGACGATCTGCCGGCGCTCGTGGCGGCGCACCGCGATCCGCTGTTGCGCCGGTGGCTGGCCACCTCGCTGGCCGGCGAACCCGAGGCCAGGCAGTGGCTCGACGCGCAGGCCGACGGTTGGGCGAGCGCGACCCGGTTCAGCTTCGCCGTCACCGCCGACGATGATTCGCCACTGGGTCACGTCGTGGTGAAAGCAACGGCCGAGGTCGGTTATTGGACCGCCGCGCACGCCCGCGGGCAGGGAGTCGCCGCTCGCGCAGTGGACACGGTGTCGTCGTGGGCGTTGGACATCCAGAACTTCACTGAGCTGGGCCTGTTCCACGCGGTCGGTAACGACGCGTCGTGCCGGGTCGCGGTCAAGTGCGGCTTCGTCCTGGACGAGTTGCTCCCGGCCGCACCGCCCGCGTTTCCCGCTGCTGGACATCGACACGTGCGGAGGTGACCCGCGTGGAAACCGAACGCCTGACGCTGCGCCCGTTGGATCCGTCCGATGTGGATGAACTGAACGTGCTGCACGCCGACCCCGAGGTCATGCGGTTCCTCGACCCCGAGCCGGTCGAGCACTTCCTCACCGACAGCTTCTACGCGGCGCACGAGAAGGAGTCCGGCCGGTTCGTCGGCTGGTTCGAGTTCAAGCCCGTCGGCGACGGCGCGGTCGAGCTCGGCTATCGGTTGCACCGCGCGTTCTGGGGCCTCGGGTACGCCACCGAGGGCGGCAAGGCGCTGATCGACCGCGGCTTCACGACCGGTGGTGTGCAGAAGGTCGTCGCCACCACGATGTTCGTCAACGCCGGGTCGCGCCGCGTCATGGAGAAGTGCGGGTTGCGGCACGTCCGCACGTTCCACGTCGACTGGGACGAGCCGCTGCCCGGCAGCGAGCACGGCGAAGTCGAGTACGTGCTGACCAGAGAGGAATGGCAGTCAGCGTGAGCGGTACGTGGCAAACGGACTTGGTGGACCTCGACGCGTATTTCGCGCGCACGGGAGCGTCGGCGTCGAGCTCTCTCACCGAGCTGCACGAGGCGCACGTGCGCGCCATTCCGTTCGAGAACATCGACGTGATGCTCGGTCTCGTACCGTCGTTGGACCTCGCCGACATCCAGGCCAAGCTGGTCGGTCGTCGTCGCGGTGGTTACTGCTACGAGCACCAGCTGCTGTTCACGGCCGTGCTGGAACGTCTCGGGTACGAGGTCCGGCGGCGGATGAGCCGGGTGATGACCGGGCCGCGCACGCACTTCATGTCCATCGTGGACGACCACCTCGTCGACGTCGGTTTCGGCGCCGGGATGCTGCACCCGATGCCGCTGGTCGACGGCGCGGTTGTGGACCAGGCCGGCTGGCCGCACCGCCTGCGCAGCTCCGAAGGCCGGTGGGTGCTGGAGAAGGAGACAGCGGACGGCTGGGTGCTGCAGCACGCGTTCGAGCCCGACGTCGAGCAGCTGCCCGTCGACTACCTGGCGGCCAACTACTACGTCGCCACGCACGAGCGGTCGCCGTTCAGCCGCCAGCTCGTCGTCATGCGCCTCGAACCGGGCCTGAGCCGTCGTCTGGTCGGCAATTCGCTCACTTTCGAGCGCGCGGGTGCGAAACCTGAGAATTCTCAGGTTGAAAACCTCGCGGAAGCGTTGGAATCGCTGGACATCACGCTTACCGAGAGGGAGCTGAGTCACATCAGCTCAACTTCGGGAACACCTGTGGGAGCTAATTCGTAGTAACAGACATAAGGGGATCGCATATCGGAGGTGTTGCACAATGACCACCGCGACTCCGTTCACCGCCGGGGCCAATCCCACTGGCGTCAACGCACTGCCCACGCCGCCCACCGGCTGGCCGATCGGTTCCTACGCGACCTACGAAGAGGCGCAGCGAGCCGTCGACCACCTGGCGGACAACGACTTCCCGGTCGCCGACGTCACCATCGTGGGTATCGAGCCGATGATCGTCGAACGCGTCACGGGCCGCCTGACCTGGGGTCGCGTCCTCGGCGCCGGTGCCGCGTCGGGTGCCTGGTTCGGTCTGTTCGTCGGTCTGCTGCTGGGCCTGTTCTCCACCGGCGGCGCCCTCGCCCCGATCGTCACGGGCCTGGTCGTCGGTACGGTCTTCGGCCTGGCCGGCGCCGCGATCCGCTACTCCGCCCAGCGCGGCCGCCGCGACTTCGCCTCGACCACCCAGCTCGTCGCCGGTCGCTACGACGTGCTCAGCCACCCGCGCAGCGCCGAGCGCGGCAAGGACATGCTGACCACGCTGGCCTGGCGGTCCTGAGTCCAGCTCCCACCACCACGAGGAAACGCCGTCCCCAGGGGCGGCGTTTCCGCATACTGGGCGGGTGTGGATCAACGACCCGCGTGAGCGGTTGTGGCGGGGCATCCTCGTCGTGCTGGGATTTCTGGTGGTCGCGACGTCCAGGGATGCCAACCTGTTCGGCCTGTTCCCCATCGCGACGTGGTGCGCGCTGGCTCGCTCGTGGCGGACCGGGATCGTCGTCGGGGCAGCCATCCTGGCACTGCTGGTGTGGTTCGTGGTGCCGCGCGGCCTCGGATGGACCGGGCCGTGGGTGCCGTCGGCGCTGGAGATCTACTGGGTCTACTCGGTGATGGCCGCGGTGTTGTCGGTCGTGGGCCTGGCGGTGGAGCGTGCTGCGCGGCCGGCCCCGACGTTGGTCAGCGGCTTCTCGATCGCCGGCTATGTGGTTCTCGGGTTCGCGGGCGCCGCCTTCCTGGGGATCATGAACTCGGAGAGCAAGCCCCGCGACGAAGGCGTGCTGCCCGGTCCGGCCGCACTGCAGGTCGTCGAGGGCGACGCCGGGTGCGGCTCCGGGCACTGCTGGCGCACGCTCGACGCGACCGGCGACCGCGCTCCCGAGGTGATGCGCGCGCACCTCGCGTCGCGTGGCTACGTGCCGCGCTCCGAGCACTGGTGCCGGCGGATCGGCCTCGTCGTGGCCCATGAGGTGTGTGCGGACCTGCGCAAAGAGACCCCGACCAGCGTCCACGTCATCTGGTACAACAACCGGAACGCGGAGTAACGGCCCCTGCGCGGCCCGCGACATCCGGGCAGGCCGACCGATTCCGAACTGGTGTCCGCTACGTCGACTACCTGGCCACGGGCGACGAGTCCATCCTCGACGAGGCTTTCACCCCGGACTTCCACGACCACGTGAGCGGCCTCCGGGGCACCGACATGATGGGTGTCGTGCGCGGCTGGCTGGCACGCAGCTTCGCCGACCTGACCTACGAGGTGCACGCCGTCACCAGCGGCGACGGCCTGGTGATGATCTGGTTCACCAGCTCGGGCACGCACATCGGCAGCGAGTTCCCTCAGTTCGCCGGCCGCGAGCCGACGGGACGGCGCATCGTCGCCGAGGCGGTGCACATCTTCCGCGTGCGCGACGGCAAGCTGGCCGAGCACTGGGCAGTCCGGGACGACCTCGGCGTGCTGCGCCAGCTCGACGGCGGCGACCCTCCAGGCGAGCGCCCGCAACGTCCGGTCTGATCAGTGGAAAGAGGCCTGCGCGTCAACTGACCCACCATTTCCGTACGTCGTACGGTATTGTTTCCGTATGGCCTACGGAAATGGGGTGGACGGATGGCCACCGAACGCAGCGGCGGGGGAGACCCGGTCAGGACGCTCGCGTTGCTCTGGCGCAGACCGGCGGAGCCGAAACCGGTCGGCAGGAAGCCCAAGGTGAGCGTCGACCAGATCGTCGTCGCGGCGATCGCGGTGGCCGACCGCGAAGGTCTCGGCGCCATGTCGATGGCGCGCGTGGCGCAGGAACTGTCCGTCGGGACGATGTCGCTCTACACGCACGTCCCCGGCAAGGGCGAGCTCATCGATCTGATGACTGACGCCGTGCTGCAGGAACGCGATCTCACGCCCGCCGGCACGTGGCGTGAGCGCATCAAGCACTACGCGGACCGCACACGCGCGGTCTACCAAGCACATCCGTGGATGCGTGACGTGTCGATGGTCCGCCCGCCGCTCGGACCCGGCCTGATGGACGGCCAGGAGTTCGTGCTGGCCGCACTCGCGGACTCCGGTCTCGAACCGAAACAGGTGACGGTGGCGCACGTGGCGGTCGAGGGGTTCGTCCACGGCGCGGCGTCGTCCGAAGTGGACGATCGACAACTGGAGGAGACGACCGGCGAGTCCAGTGACTCGTGGTGGGGCGCGCGGCAGGTGTTCTGGGAGGACTACTTCGACGTCGAGCGCTACCCGACCATGACGAACCTGTGGAACGCCAACGCCTATCACACCGAGACCACGATCGCCGACAACATGCGCAGCGGCTTCGACTACGGGCTCGAGAAACTGCTGGACGGAATCGAAGGGGGCATGCGATGACGATCCTGGTGACCGGCGCGACGGGCCACGTCGGCCGGCTGGTGGTGCGCGGGCTGGCGGGCCAGGCCGGCGTCCGGGCGATGACCCGCAACCCGGACAAGGCAGATCTGCCGGCGGAGGTCGTGCGAGGCGACCTCGACGACCCGGCGAGCATCCCGTTCGAGGGTGTGGAGAAGCTGTACCTGTTCGTGCACCCGCCCACAGCGCAGGAAGTCGTCGACCGCGCGGTGAAAGCGGGCGTGCGCAGGATCGTGACACTGTCGTCGGGCGCTGTGACCTGGGGCTACGACACCACCCACCACCTGCCGGTCGAACAGGCCGTCGAAGCGTCCGGCGTCGAGTGGACCCACCTGCGACCCGGCGAGTTCGCGGTCAACAAGATCGACCTGTGGGGGCCGTCGATCCGCGCGGACGGCACGATCGTGCACCCCGAACCCGACGCGCCCGGCCAGCCGATCCACGAGGCCGACATCGCCGAGGTGGCGGTCAAGGCACTGCTGGAGGACGGGCACGCGGGCAAGGCCTACAACCTGACCGGCCCGCCGCAGCTCACCCAACGGGAGATGGCCGCGGCACTCGGTGAGGTGCTCGGCCGCGAGCTGAGGTTCGTCGACGTCACGGTGGAGGAGGCGCTCGCCTACTACGTGAGCGTCGGCTGGCCGGAGGAGATCGCCCGCTACATCCTCGGCCTGGGCGGCTACGAGGGTGGCGACACGGACGACTTCAGCGACTACGAGTTCGTGGTGTCGCCGGACTTCGAAGCGGTGACCGGCAAGCCGTACCGGACGTTCGCGCAGTGGGCGCGTGATCATCGGGCCGACTTCATCGCAGAATGACCGGGTGAAGCTCATCGCGACCGACCTCGACGGCACGCTGCTGCGCGACGACCTGACGTTGTCCCGACGCACGCTCAACGCGTTGCGGATCGCCACCGAAGCGGGCGCCGAGGTCGTGTTCGTGACTGCGCGGCCGCCGCGGTTCGTCGACGCGCTGGCCACCGACCTCGTGGGCACGGCGGTGTGCAGCAACGGCGCCATCGTCTACGACATCGCGACACGCTCGGTCGTCAGTTCCCGTCCACTCGGTGTGGCCGCCGCCCGACGGGTGGCGGCCGCGCTGCGGGAAGCGGTGCCATCGGTCGGGTTCGGCGTCGAGACCGGGCACCACGTCCGGTACGAGCCCTCATACGTGCTGCGGATGCCGGAAGACGCCGCCGCCGAGACGCCGGTCGCGGTGCTGGACGACCTGTGGACCGTGCCGTTCGTGAAATTGCTGGCGTACTCGCGGCACCACAGCGCGGACTTCATGGTCGCCGCGGCCGAGGCCGTCGCGCGCGGCGAAGCCCAGTTCACCCACTCCGGCGGCCACGGCCTGCTGGAGGTCAGCGCGCTCGGCGTGGGCAAGGCCACCGCGGTCACGGCCCTGTGCGCCGAACGCGGTATCGCGGCGCACGACGTCGTGGCGTTCGGCGACATGCCCAACGACCTGGCGATCCTGCGCTGGGCCGGCGTCGGCTACGCCATGGGCAACGCCCACGAGGCGGTGCTCGCCGTCGCGGACCGGCGCACGCTCACCAACCAGGAGGACGGCGTCGCCGTCGCGCTCGAAGAACTGTTCAACCGCTGATCATCGGCGTCGATTTCGGCACCTCCTCGTTCGACGTCTCTGCAAGGGGAGATGCAGAACGAGGAGGCCCGGTGCGGTTCATGGTGTTCGTCCGAAGCCCGAAACCGTTGGCAGCACTGCACACCGACGCGTTGCTGCGCGCGGGTGTGCTGCTCGACTCCGGCGACCTCGTGCCGCACGCGTTCGGGGTGACCGGGTACTGGCTGATCGACGTCCGCAGCCGGGAGGAGGCGGTGGAACGGGTCAAGCGCATCCCTCTCCCGGCGTGCGTCGTGGAAATACGGCAGGTGGCTGTGGTCTGATGCCTCCATGGGGGCTACGACCTCGGTGCACCGCACCATCGACGCGGTTTGGCGGATGGAGTCGGCGAAGGTCATCGCCGCGCTCGCCCGGTACACGCGCGACGTGGGCCTTGCCGAGGAGATGGCGCAGGACGCGCTGGTCGCGGCGTTGGAGCAGTGGCAGGCCGAGGGGGTGCCGAAGAACCCCGGCGCGTGGCTCATGACGACGGCCAAGCGCCGGGCGATCGACCAGATCCGGCGGCGGGAGAACTTCAACCGCAAGGTCGAGGAGATCGGGCGCGAGGTCCAGGAGGCCACGCCGGACGCCAGCGAGGGCGTTGACGACGAGATCGGCGACGACCTGCTGAGCCTCATCTTCACCGCCTGCCACCCGGTGCTCGGGACCGAGGCGCGGGTCGCGCTGACGCTGAAGATGCTCGGCGGTCTCAAGACCGAGGAGATCGCCCGCGCGTTCCTGGTCAGCGACTCGACCGTGGCCCAGCGCATCGTGCGCGCCAAGAAGGCGCTGTCCGACGCCGGCGTGCCGTTCGAGGTGCCGGAAGGGCCCGAGCTCGCGACGCGGCTGGCCAGCGTGCTCGAAGTGATCTACCTGATCTTCAACGAGGGCTACTCCGCCACCCAGGGCGACGACTGGATGCGTCCCGAACTGTGCGCGGAGGCCCTCCGGCTCGGGCGCGTGCTCGCGGAGCTCGCGCCGAAGGAAGCCGAGGTCCACAGCCTCGTCGCGTTGATGGAGATCCAGGCGTCGCGGTCGAAGGCGCGCACCGGGCCCGGCGGTGAACCCGTGCTGCTGCTCGAGCAGGACCGCGGCAAGTGGGACTGGCTGCTCATCGGACGCGGTCTGAAGGCGCTCGAACGTGCGGAGGCGTTGAACCAGCCGCCCGGCCCCTACTACGTGCAGGCCGCCCTCGCCGCGTGTCACGGCCGCGCCCGCCGGGCCGAGGACACCGACTGGCAACGCATCGCCACGCTCTACGAGGTGTTGGGGCGCATCTCGCCGTCGCCGATCGTCGAGCTCAACCGCGCGGTCGCGTTGTCGATGGCGTTCGGGCCCGCGGCCGGCCTCGCGCTGGTCGACGAGATCTCCGGCGCGAAGGCGTTGCAGGGCTATCACCTGCTGCCCAGCGTGCGCGGTGACTTCCTGCTCAAACTCGGCCGCGCCGAGGAGGCGAAGGCCGAGTTCGAGAAGGCCGCCAAGCTCACCCGCAACGAGCGCGAGAAGACCCTGCTGCTCGAACGCGCCGCGGCCTGCGGGAACTAGCTGCGGTAGCGGAAGAGGATCCGCCCCCGGTTCAGGTCGTACGGGCTCAGCTCCACCAGGACCCGGTCGTACGGCAGGACCTTGATGAAGTTCTTCCTGACCTTGCCGCTGACGTGGGCCAGCACGCGGTGCCCGTTCGGCAGCTCGACCGTGAACTTGGCGTCACGCAGGCACTCGACCACGGTGCCTTCCACTTCGATACCGCCCTTACCGGCCATGGCGCACCAGCTCCACGGTGCTGCCCGTGCGCCGGGCGCCGATGCCCTCGAACAACGCGGTCGCCGCTACGTTCGCCTCGTTCACCTCGGCCGTTGCCGTGCCAACCCCAGCCTGATGCAGCGCGCCGAGCGCGTGGGTCAGCAACGCGCGCGCGATGCCGTGACGTTGCCGGTCCGCGCGGACGGCGATCAGCCCGATCCGGGGCAGGCGCGTCAGCTGCGTCACCCGCACCAGGCCGACGTACTCGCCGTTCTCGACGGCCACGGTGTACATCGACGTGTCGCCGTCCGGCCGGACCATCACCTCGGCCGGCATCTCCTGCCAGCCAACGGTTTCCTCGATCTGGGCGCGGACGACGCGCTCCAGCTCCCGCAGCGGGCCGTCCTCGGCAGGCCCGATCGTGAGGCCCGGCGCCGGAAGAGCCGGCCGGGTGGGCACGGCGTACTCCCACTCGCGCCGCCGGATCGTCAGTCCCGCACGTTGCCAGCCGGCCAGCAGTTCCTGGTCGGATTCGTCGACGACCGTGTGCAGCGGATCCGGCAGCGCGGCCAGCATCGCGCGGGCGAGCTGGTCGAAGACGGAGCGGTGCCAGGCGTCGACGCTGAGGAAGATCCGCCCGTCGGGACGGGTGATGGCCTCGCCGCGGCCGGTCACGCGGTCGTCGTCCAGCGCGTGCCACAGCCGCGGCGTGATCTGGGTGATCTCCACCGCGGGATCGCCCGCGGTGAAACGCAAAGTGTTCATGGTGGTCACCTCTCGGAGAGCCTTGGTCAAGGCGCTCCCGGCAACCCCTACGTCAGTCGCCCGACCGTGACGACGAGGGGAGCACCCAACATCGCAACAGCGTTCATGGGTCTCACCTCCGGGCGTCGAGTCACGGTCGCCGGAACCCTAGAAGTACGGCGGGTCCGGCGTCCACCGATTTAGGTCAGCGCGAGCTTCACGCCCAGCGCAGCGACGTCCCTGCCCAGGACACCCAAAAGACGCTGGTCAGCGGGGGAGCATGCCCAGGAGGGTCGCGGTCAAGGCCTGCTGCAGGTAGTCCTTCAGATCCAAGTGGAAGCGGGCCAGGTCGGGCTCGGCCTCGTAAGCCGCCTGCAGGCTGGGCGGGGGCGTGCTGAACGCCGACAGCGCGCCGGCCATGACCATGGTCTGCAGGCTGAACAGTGTTGCGTTCTCACCCAGCTCCGGCAGGTACTTCCGGATCAGGGCGGTCATGGTCGTCAGGCGTTCCAGGGAAGCGCGCTTGTAGCGTGTTACGACCTCGACGGAGACGTTGTGTTCCAGGACGCTGCCCTGTGCGCCGAAGAGCTCGCACAGCACCATTCGGCCGGACAGCGAGCGACCGAGGATCTCGGCCACCGCTGCCGCTCGCTCGGGCATGGGGAGAGCTTCGTCGACGCCGGCGGCCAACTCCCCTGTCAGCTCCGTCAGCCACTCCCGCAGAAAGCGGTCGAGCAGCTCCAGCAACACCGCCTCGCGAGACTCGAAGTAGCGCAACACGTTCGGCTTCGCCAGGCCTACCCGGCGGCTGAGCTCGTTCAGGGTGACCGCGGCCACAGGCATCTCGTCGAGCATCGCCGACGCCACGTCGAGGATCGCCCGTCGGCGGATCTCCCGCTGCTCGTCAGTTCGCGCCCGCTGGAAAGTCACCTCGCCAGCCTAGATTAGGTACCGCCGGTATGTTGACAACATACCGAAGGTACTTTAACGTCGACGACAAGATACCTTCGGTACGTTATCTAGCTGGGAGCCTGACGTGGGCGAGAAGTGGACGACAGCGAACATTCCGGACCAGCGCGGGCGGGTGGCCGTGGTGACCGGGGCCAACACCGGACTGGGCTACGAGACCGCCAAGGCGCTCGCCGAGCGCGGGGCGTCCGTGGTGCTCGCCGTGCGCAACGTCGAGAAGGGCGAGCAGGCCGCGGCCCGCATGACCGGCGACGTGACCGTGCAGGCGCTGGACCTGACCTCGCTCGACTCCGTGCGGACCGCGGCGGCGGCGCTGCGGTCCCGGCTCGACCGGATCGACCTGCTGATCAACAACGCCGGCGTGATGTACACCCCGAAGCAGACCACCGCCGACGGCTTCGAAATGCAGTTCGGCACCAACCACCTCGGCCACTTCGCGCTCACCGGGCTGCTGCTCGACCTGATGCTGCCGGTGCCCGGCTCGCGCGTGGTGACGGTCAGCAGCTCCGGCCACCGGATCCGGGCCGCGATCCACTTCGACGACCTGCAGTGGGAGCGGTCGTACAGCCGGGCCGCCGCTTATGGTCAGTCCAAGCTGGCCAACCTGATGTTCACGTATGAGCTGCAGCGCCGGCTCGCCACGCACGGCACCACCGTCGCCGTGGCCGCGCACCCCGGCATGTCCAACACCGAGCTCGCCCGCAACACCCCCGCAGCCCTCCGGCTTCCGATCACCTGGCTCGCGCCGCTGATCACCCAGACGCCGGCCATGGGGGCCCTGCCCACCCTGCGCGCCGCCACCGACCCCGCCGCGCTCGGCGGCCAGTACTACGGTCCCGGCGGACGCAACGAGATCAAGGGCCACCCCCGGCTGGTCACCTCCAGCCCCCAGTCGTACGAGGCAGCCGTCCAACAGCGGCTGTGGGCCGTCTCCGAAGACCTCACCGGCGTGAAGTTCCCCGTCGTTCAGACCCGGCAGAACTCGTTTCCCTCCGGATCGGCCGTCACGATGTAGCCCGCAGGCTTCAGGTCAGCGCGAGTTTCACGCCCAGCGCGGCGAACGAGGCCGCGAAGAACCGGCGCAGCCACATCATCACGCGGGGCCGGGCCAGCACCCGGTCGCGCATCGACGCCGCGAACACCCCGTACACGACGAAGACCACGAAGGTCACCGCCATGGCCACCGCGCTCAGCGTCACCATCTGGCCGAACCCGGTCGCGAACTGCGGCAGGAACGCGACGAAGAAGATCGTGAGCTTCGGGTTGAGCAGGTTGATCAGCACCGCCGACACCACGATCTTCCGCGTGGAGGCGGGCGCGGCCGCAGCGTCGACGACGAGCTCGCTCCGGTCCCGCCACGTGATCCACGCCAGGTACACCAGATACACGACACCCAGGTACTTCACGATCTCGAACGCCAGCGCGCTCGCGTGCAACAGCGCCGCCAGGCCGGTGACGGTGGCCAGCACGTGCGGCACCATCCCGAGCGTGCAGCCGAACGCGGCGATCACGCTCGCCCGGCGTCCGTGCGCGAGACCGGCCGACAACGTGTACAGCACACCGGTGCCGGGGGTGGCGACCGCGATCAACGTCGTGATCAGGAAGGCGAGGCTCATGCGGACGACTCTGCCGTCAAAGCGGTCCAGAAAGCAGAGCCAAAAACCGCTCACTAAGTTGGACCACTTCGGATGTCGAGGACCTGACCGCGGCTCCGTCCCCAGGACATGACCATCAAGAGCATGCACCACGTCGGCATCACCGTCACCGACCTCGCGGCCTCCGTCGCGTTCTTCGAGGCGCTCGGCATGGAGCTGGAGGGCAAGGCGCACATGGAGGGCGAGTTCGTCGACGGCGTCATCGGACTCGACGGCTCCCGCAGCGACATCGCGATGCTGCGCACCCCGGACGACCGGTACCGGATCGAGTTCAGCGAGTTCCAGGCGCCGGACGCGATCGACGGCAGCTCCGACGGCCCCATCAACGCCCTCGGCCTGCGGCACATCGCGTTCGTCGTGGACGACCTCGACGCCACACTTGCCCGCCTCCGGCCGCACGGCGCCGGGCTGGTCCGGAACGTCGAGACCTACGAGAACATCCTGAAGACCTGCTACGTCCGTGGTCCCGAGGGAATCCTCATCGAGCTGTGCGAGTACTTCAGCTGAGTGCCCGCGCATAGGCCGTGGGGGAAACACCGACGGTCTGGGTGAAGTCCCGCACCAGGTGGGCTTGGTCGCTGTAACCGAGGTCAGCGGCCAGCCGTGACCACTCCACCTCCGACTCGGCGCGTTCCAACGCCTCGTGGATGCGATACCGCAGGATGACCCACTTCGGGCTCACCCCGACGTAGTCCGCGAACAGCCGCTGCATCGTCCGCACCGACACGCCCTCGGCCCGCGCGAAGCCGGAAACCTTGCGGATCTCCCGGTTCTCGCGGATCCGCTGCACCAGGTCCATCGCGAGCGTCGCCTGCGGATCAGCCACCGGTTCCATGCCCAGCAGGAACCGGTCGAGCGCGGCCACCCGGTCGTCCTCGTCCTCCACGTCCAGCACCAGCGACGACGAGACGTCGGTGAGCAGCACGTGCCGCCCGGTCCACTCCGACACGGGCTCGCCGCGGAACGGCCGGAACCCGCCGGGCCGGAACTGCACGCCCGCAACGCGAATCTGCCCGTGCAGCACCCGGCTGAACAACCCGAGCCCCACCCCGGCGATCTCCGGGTGCGCGTACCCGTGTTCGAAGACGATGTTCACGGACGGATGCGGCACGACGTGCGAGGTGTAGGGCTCGTCCAACTGGCCGTCGATCAGCCAGTAATGCTCCAGGTACGGCTGCAACTCCGCGCACGGCAGCCGCCGCCGGAACCGCACGCGGGCGAACAGCTCGCGCGCGTCCACGATCCCCCGAGTGTCCCGCCGCGGCCCTGGCACAGCGGCAATCCTAGGTTGGCGCGTTTCTTCAAGAACGCCGAACCACGCGGCCCATAGCGTCACGTTCATGAAGCTCAGCGTTCTGCTCGACCGAGCCCGCGACCACGCGTTGCCCGTCATCGCGAACATCAGCGACGACGACCTGACCAAGCCCACCCCGTGCGCCGACTACGACGTCCGCGCCCTGCTCGACCACCTGCTGCACGTCGTCGTGGAGTTCCAGAAGCTCGCGGCCAAGCAGGACGCGGACTTCAGCCACACACCGTCCTATCCGGACTGGCGCGCCCAATACCCGGCCGAGACCGCGAAACTGGTCGAGGCGTGGAGCCGGCCCGGCGCCGACGAGGGCATCGCGGGCCAGATGAACCTGCCGTCCACCGTGGTGGGGTCGATGGCGTTGCTCGACCTGACCGTGCACGTGTGGGACCTCGCGCGGGCGACCGGCCAGAGCTACTCCGCCGACCCCGAGGTGCTCGACGCGCTCGACGCGTTCGTCGAGCAGATGGGACCGATGGCGCAGCAGGAGAAGGTGTTCGGCCCGCCCGTCGACGTGCCGACCGCCGACGCCCTGGAGGCGCTGCTCGCCAGGACCGGCCGCCACCCGCACTGGAGTGCTTGACTGGAGCCCATGCTGACCATCGGGATGCTCGGCGGGATGAGCTGGGAGAGCAGCGCGGAGTACTACCGCCTCGCGAACGTGCTGGTGCGCGAACGCCTCGGCGGCCTGCACTCGGCGAAGGTGCTGCTGCACTCCGTGGACTTCGCCGAGATCGAACGCATGCAGGTCGAGGGCCGCTGGGAGGACGCGGGCAAGGCGCTCGCGGCGGCGGCCGCGGAGGTGCAGGCCGGCGGCGCGGACTTCCTGTTGCTGTGCACCAACACCATGCACAAGGTGTTCGACCAGGTGCAGGCCGCCGTCGACATCCCGATGATCCACCTCGGCGACACGACGGCTCAGGCCATCAAGAACGCGGGGCTGACCACGGTCGGGTTGCTCGGCACCGGGTTCACCATGGACCAGCCGTTCTACCGCGAACGGCTGGAGTCACACGGGCTGCGCGTCCTGCTGCCTTCTCCTGAAGATCGCGCGACTGTGCACCGGATCATCTACGACGAGCTGTGCGTGGGCATCGTCCGCGAGGAGTCCCGGCGGGCCTACCAGGACGTGATCGCGCGGTTCGACGGCGCGGAGGGGATCATCCTCGGCTGCACGGAGATCGAGCTGCTGATCACCCAGGCTGACGTGCCGCTGCCGGTGTTCCCGACGACCCGCCTGCACGTCGAGGCGGCCGTTGAACGGGCGGTTCGCCCTTGACACCCCGATAGTGGGTGGGTGGAGAACGAGCGGTTCGCGTGGTCCGGCCGCGACTGGCGGATGCCGGTCTGGCTCTGGCTCGGCCTGGTGACGATGTTCGTCAGCGTGCTGCACATCGTCATCGACTTCGGCGTCGGTTTGTTCGACCTGCGCGGAACGCTGAGTCTGACCGAGGCGACCACCCTCGTCGGCGTCGCACTCATCCAGATCTGGTGGGCGGTGTCCTTCATGGCGGGAGCCCAGGGCCACGGCAGCGGTGTCGCCAGCGCCGGGATCCTCGGCGCCGGCTGGGCGGCGCTGACCAACGGCTTCCCGATCGTCTACTGCCCGCCCGTGTGTGCGGAAGCGCGGCCGCTGACCGACATCGGCCACCTCGGCAGCATCGTGTTCGGAATCCTGCTCGCGCTCGTCGCCATCTGGACGTTGTGGCGCGCTCGGGTGCGACCGCACTGGTTCATGCCGGCCGTTGCGACAGCCCTGGTGATCGGGACTGTCGTGTCGCTGGCGAACACCCCGATCACGTGAGCGGCCAATTCTGTGAATCTGTGATGTGATCCACGCCGCAACGCGAACACCCTGCGAAGGGTCTTAGTCACTGAGGGCTAGTACGCCTCCACAGTGAACCAGGGGAGTTCGCGTTGAAAAGATCACATCTCGCCGCAGGACTGACGGCTGTCGTGGTTGCCGCCACGGCAGCCGTTCCTGTTTCAGCAGCACCAGCGGCACCGCAGGAACAACAGGTGCGTGCCGACGGGCTGACCACCAAGGTCACGCTCGTCACCGGTGACGAGGTCGTCGTCACCAACGGCAAGGTCCAGGTCCGCGGCGCCAAGGGCAGGGAGCACGTCGGGTTCCGGTCGTACACGGACCCGCGCGGCGACCTGCACGTCGTGCCCGCGGACGCCCAGGCCCGGCTCAACTCCGGTGAGCTGGACGAGCGGCTGTTCGACGTCTCGCTGCTCGCCAGGTCCGGCTACGACGACGCGTCCAGCAAGACCATTCCGCTGATCGTGCAGGGGCAGGGGATCAGCGCGGCGAACGCCGAGTCGTTGCCGAGCATCAACGCACACGCCGTGCAGGTCGAGAAGAACGCCGGGTTCTGGTCCGGGGCTCGCGCGGCGGGCACCGGCAAGATCTGGCTCGACGGCGTGGTCACCGCGTCGCTGGACCGCAGCGCCGCGCAGGTCGGCGCGCCCCAGGCGTGGGAGAGGGGCTTCACCGGCAAGGACGTCACGGTCGCGATCCTCGACACGGGCGTCGACGAGACGCACCCGGACCTCGCGGGTGCGGTCGTCGAGTCGAAGAACTTCAGCGACAGCGACTCCACCGACGACCGCCTCGGCCACGGTACGCACGTCGCCTCGACGGTCACCGGTGACGGCAAGTACAAGGGCATCGCGCCCGACGCGAAGCTCGTCAACGGCAAGGTGCTCGGCGACCACGGCGGCGGCCGCGAGAGCGACATCATCGCCGGCATGGAGTGGGCCGCCACCAAGGCCAAGATCATCAACATGAGCCTCGGCAGCTCGTGGCCCGACGAGGGCACCGACCCGATGTCGCAGGCGCTCAACCGGATCACGGCGCAGACCGGCGCGTTGTTCGTCGTCGCCGCCGGCAACTCCGGTGGCCCGATCGGTTCGCCCGCCGCCGCCGACGCAGCCCTCACCGTCGGCGCCGTCGACCGCGACGACAAGCTCGCCGAGTTCTCCTCGCGCGGCCCGCGCTGGACGAACAACGCGGTCAAGCCCGACATCACCGCGCCGGGCGTCGACATCGTGGCGGCCAAGGCCAAGAACGGCCAGATCGGCACGCCCGTGGGTGACGGGCACGTGTCGTTGTCCGGCACGTCGATGGCCACGCCGCACGTGGCCGGTGCGGCCGCGATCCTCGCCGCGCAGCACCCGGCGTGGAAGGCGGAGGACATCAAGGCGGCGCTGATGAACACCGCCAAGCCCAACCCGTCGTTGAGCATCTACGAGCAGGGGGCCGGCCGTCTCGACGTGGGCCGCGCCGCGTCCGCTCCGGTGACGACGTCGGCCGGCAGCTTCTCGATGGGCACCGCGTTGTGGCCGCACGACGACGACAAGCCCATCACGCAGAAGCTGACCTACCGCAACTCCGGTTCGTCCGACGTGACTCTTGACCTGAGCGTGGCCGAGGTGAAGCCCGCTGCTGCTGGGCTCTTCAGCGTGTCGCCGGCGAAGCTGACGATCCCCGCGGGCGGTTCCGCGGACGCCGTGGTCACCGCCGACACCCGCGCCGCCGTGCCGGACGCGATCTACGGCGCCGTGGTGCTGTCGTCCGACGGCGTCCGGGTGCCGATCGGCGTGGAGAAGGAAGTCGAGAGCTACAACGTGAAGCTCTCGTTCGTCGACCAGAACGGCCAGCCGGCGCCGAGCTACACCTACCGGTTCGTCAGCATCGACCAGCCGAAGGCGTACTTCCGCACCGACCCGGCCACGACGCTCGTCCAGCGCCTGCCCAAGGGCGAGTACTTCTTCGACTCGTCGGTCTACACGCCCAACGCCGATCCGATGAAGCGCGGCCACACCATGGCGGCGATCGAGCCGGCGTTCAGCGTCACGGCCGACACCGACCTCGTGATCGACGGCCGCCAGGGCAACAAGCCGGGCATCACGGTCGACCAGAAGGAGGCCGCGCCGGCCGCGTCCGAGCTGGCCTTCGCGATGGAGACCAACTGGGGTCTCACCGGCACGACCTGGATCCTGCGCGACTTCGAGAGCATCTCGGTGCGCCCGTCCAAGTCGTCCTGGCCGAAGTTCACCTTCCACGCGCAGAGCGTCCTGGCCCGCCCGGACGGCACCGGCAACTTCGAGGGCAGCCCGTACCAGTACCACGTGCGGATCGCCGAGAAGACCCGCGTGCCGGCCAACGTCCAGCGCACGGTGTCCGACCGCGAGCTCGCGCAGGTCAACTCCGTCACGCACCTCCGCGTGCCGGGCTCGATCGGCCAGCGTGACAGCGGCGCTTCCGGCCCGCTGCCGTTGCGGCTCAAGGAGTTCTACACGCCCGACGTCGACTGGCCCGGCTCGCTCACCGAGTTCGCGAAGCTCGGCGAGTACCCCGGCCACGGCTACCAGTACTCGGCCGCACCGCGCGTGTTCAAGCTCGGCCGCCCCGTGACCGAGCACTGGAACAGCGCCGTCTACGGCCCCGGCGCGCCTCATGACCCGCGCTACGTGCGGTTCGCGGGCCGCGTCGGCAACCTGCTGCGCATGGACATGCCGATCTTCGGCGCCCAGGGCATGTTCGGCGGCAGCGAGCACACCGGCAAGACCGTGGTTTCGTCGGACGGCAAGGTGCTCTACGAGGGCAACTACGCGGGTTCGGCGTACGTCCCGAACGTGCCGGCGGAGAAGAAGCGCTACCAGGCACACGTCGAGGCGACCCGCGCCGGCCAGTCGTCGCAGATCACCGCCGACTGGCAGTTCACGTCCGAGTTCGTCCCGGGCGAGGACTACAAGCCGGTGCCGCTCCTCGCGGTCCGGTTCACCCCGCAGCTCGACGACCACAACCGGGCCGGCCGCGTGGTCACCGTGCCGATCACGGTGGAGCGCAACGGAACCGGTGTCGTGACCGACATCAAGGCGCCGGCCGTGCAGGTGTCGTTCGACGAGGGCAAGACGTGGAAGCCGGTGCCGTTGCGCAAGACGCGCGGCGGGTGGCAGGTCACGTTGGTGCACCCGCACGGGGCCAAGAACGTGTCGTTCAAGGCTCGGGCGGCGGATGCGGGTGGTGAGGTTCAGCAGACCATCATCCGTGCGTACGACCTGAAGTGATGCGTGGTGAGGGGCCGGGTTCTGCCGGCCCCTCACTGCTACTTCTTGTACGGCGCGAAGGTCTCCGGGTCCTCGGTAGGCGGCCCCATGATCGGGTGCACCTCGATCGGCGCGTTCAGGATCTTCCCGCCGGGCCCGGGACACGCCGACGCCCGCCGCGCGATCTCCACCACGCGTTCGTGGCTGTCCACGTCGACCACCCAATACCCGGCGATGACCTCCTTGGACTCCGCGAACGGCCCGTCGACCACGATCGGCTTGCCGTCGTCGCCACCGCGCACCACGAACGCGCGCGCCGGGCCGCTCAGGCCCTCGGCCTGCAGCAGCTCACCGTTGGCCTCCAGCTCGGCGTTCAGCGCGCCCATGTAGTCGACCATGCGGTGCAGGTCCTCGTCCGACCACGCGGCGACGCCCTCCCAGTCCTCCTGGTTGCCGCCGAAGGTCACCAGCATGTACTTCACTTCTTCCACTCCCCACCAGTTGCGCGGGCCTTGATCTCCTGCACGGCCCAGCTGTTGCCGTCCGGGTCGTCGAAGAAGATGAACGACCCGCCGTCCATTTCGTTCATGCGCACGATCTCGCCCACCTCGACGCCGCGCTCGATCAGTTGGGCGCGGGCCTTTTCGAGGTCCGACACCACCAGCTGCACGCCCTTCAACGTGCCGGGCTCGCCCTTCACGATGCCCTTGCCCAGCACGATCGAACAGCCGGAGCCGGGCGGGGTGAGCTGCATGATGCGGGTGTCCTCGTTGAAGGTCGTGTCGTGGTCGACCTTGAAGCCGAGCTGCTCCTCGTAGAAGCGCTTGGACCGGTCCAGGTCCGATACCGGCACGACGATGACTTCCAGGGTCCAGTCCATGGCCCGTACTCCTTCTCGACGAACTGCCTTGCACGGAGCCGTCGAAGTGCTCAGAAGTTTTTCGACACGGGGTCCCGGCCCACATACCCGAGCAGCCGGTCCTGCAGCGGCGCGTCGTCGGGCACCGGGACTTCGGCGCCGTAGACCTCGATGCCGGGACCGAACGCGCCGGGCGTGCGGAAGCGTTCCATCAGGTCAGGCGGCACGGACTGCGCGGTCGCCCAGAGCCGTTCCACGTCGGCCGCGGGGATGGTCTCGTCCTGGCCGGTGGCGCGAGCGAGGTCCCAGCCGTGCAGCACGAGGTCGTCGCTCACCACCTGGTCGATGTGGTCTTCCAACGTCATGGGGCCACCGGGCGTTGAGACCTCAGCTTTTGCGCGCTCCGAACCCAGGGCTTCCTCGACCTGGCGACGTGCCTCGCGGAAGTCGGCGAGCACGTCGTCGGTGCGTGGGATCGCAACGCCGAGCATCACGCCGTGCATGTCGATGACGTGGTCCACCACCCCACGCGCGGTCCACTTGGCGCACGGCGACGGGTTGTCCCACTGGTCCGCACGCACCGCGGCGACTTTCGCCTCGAACGCCGCAGCACGCGCCCGATACCTCGCCAAAATCGATGTTTCGGGGATCATGGCCTCACTCCTCGACGGCGCCGCCGATCTTGCGCAGATGCTCGCGGAACGTCAGCCCGCTCGCCAGGTATTCGCTGAACCTGAGCTGACTGCGCAGGGACTCACCCTGCCTGACCCGCTCGGCCTGCGCGCGTTCAACGTCGCGAATCCCCGCCGCCTTCTCCAGCACCGCCTCCACAGACGCAGCAGGCACGAACAGCACGCCGTCGTCGTCGCCGAACACGACGTCGTCGGACGTGACGGTCCACTGGCCGACCTCCGCCGTCGAGAGAGCCTCGGGCGCACGGTCGCGCAGCGACAACGGACCGGTCGGGTTGGTGCCGAGGCTGAACACCGGCAGCCCGATCGCGCGGATGTCCTGGGTGTCGCGGTGCAGGCCCCAGATCACGACCCCGGCCAGCCCGGCGGCCTGCGCTTCGAGCACGATCAGGTCGCCCACGCAGGACTCGTCGGTGCGGCCGTCGTTGTCCACGACCAGCACATCGCCGGGCTGGGATCGTTCGAGGGCTTCGAGGAAGATGTCGACGCTGCCCGCGTGCCGGGCGGGCAGGACGCGGCCGGAGGTCCTGGTGCCGGGCACGACCGGAGTCAGGGTGGCCGTGCGGACCGGGATGCCGAGCCGGATGCACGCGTCGGCCAGGTGAGCGGTGGTGAGGTCCATGCCGCACAGTCTTACGCCGACATGGCTCGACTCGGCCCGCAACACCCCCGCCGAGCTTCACGCCGCCACGCGTTCCTCCACCGGCTCGTTCCTCAGCACCCCCGCCGACAAGGCCGCGATCACGCAGAACGCCACCGGCAGCAGGAACGCGACGTTGAGCGGCATGAGGTGCGTCAGCCATCCGATCACGGCAGGTCCGGCCAGCACGCCGATGTACCCGATGCCCACCACGCGCGACATGTTCGCCGCGGCAGCACCGGCTTCCTCGTGGCCGGCGGCGCTGAACAGCTGCGGCACCGTGCCCGCGAGACCGGCCCCGGCGATCGCCCAGCCGACCAGTGCCAGCCAGATCCACGGTGACAGCGCCGCCGTCGCGATGCCCGCCGCGCCGATCGCGGAGCCCCAGCGCAGCACCGCCACCGGGCCGACCCGCGCGGTGATCCGGTCCGCGAGCAGCCGTCCGCCGGTCATCGTCGTCGCGAACGCGCCGTAGGCCAACGCTGCGACCTCCGGCGCGGCGCCGAGAACGTCCTGCAGGTGCAGCACGCTCCAGTCGTTCGCCGAGCCCTCGCTCAGCATGATCAGACCCGCGAGCGCCGCCATGATCCAGATGCGGCGCGGCACCTTGCGCTTGCCAACGACCTGGACGTGGTGCTCTTCCTTCTCGTTGAGCAGCGCACGAGCCGTGACGAGGCTGACGACGACACCGAGCGCTGCGGCCAGACCGAGCGTCACGGCGGGGGAGAGATCCCAGCTGAGTGTGCGCGCACCGGTCAACGCTGCCGCCACACCACCGAGCGACCACGTCGCGTGGAAGGCCGACATCACCGGACGCTTGTAGTGCCGCTCCACCACTACGGCGTGCGCGTTCATGGCGACGTCTATCAGCCCATTGCCGATGCCGAAGATGAGCAGCGCCGCACCGAGCGTCCACTGTCCGACGGCCAGACCAGGCAGCACGGCCGTGAGACTGCAGAACACACCCGCGATCGGCAGGATCAGCTTCACGCCCATCCGGTCGGCGACCTTGCCGCCGATCCGCATGCCCACGAACGCGCCCAGCCCGAGCAGCAGCAACAACCGGCCGAGCTCGGCGTGGTCGATCCCGGTGCGCTGTTCGATCGTCGGGATGTGCACGAGCCACAGCCCGAGCAGGAACCCGTTGAGCACGAAGTACGTGAAGGTGGCCACCCGCGCGGCCTTGAGAGCGTTCACATCGAGCACGCTAACGAACACTCGAGATGTTCGAAAGATTGAGTTTCGCACATCACTCGTGTTCAATGCTCACCGTGTCCCGTTTGAAGCAGATCACCGAGGCTGTCCGCGACGCGGGCTCCCTCGGCGTGGCCGACCTGGCCGCGCTGACCGGCGCCTCCGAGATGACCATCCGTCGCGACCTGGAGGTCCTCGCAGCTCAGGGCGTCCTCGAACGCTATCGGGGCGGTGCCCGCAGCCTCATCCTGCGCGGCGAGGAACCCCCGTTCGCACTGCGCTCGGACGAGAACCTGGAAGCCAAGCGCCGCATCGCCACCAAGATCGCGGGCCTGATCGCGGACGGCGAGTCGGTCGTGCTCGACAGCGGCACCACCTGCCTGGAGGTCGCCCGGCTGCTGCACGACCGCCGCCTCACCGTCATGCCTCTCTCGTTGCACGCGGTCAACGCGCTCTCCGGCAGCACGACCTTGACCTTGCTCGTGCCCGGTGGCCGGCCACGTCCTGGTGAGCTCGCGCTGACCGGACCGCTGACGCTGGCATCCCTGCAAGCCCTGCGCTTCGACACCGCCGTGATCGGCTGCTGCGGACTGTCCGCTGCCCAGGGACTCACCGCTTTCGACCTGGAGGACGCCTCGGTGAAACGTGCCGCCATCGCCTCGGCCCGGCGCGTGATCGCCGCCGTCGACGCCTCGAAACTGACCCGCACCGCGCTGGCGTTCGTCGCGCCGGCGTCCTCTTTGGACGCTGTGGTGACCGACGCGGACGGCGACGAAGGCCTCGCGGAAGCCGGTGTCACGGTGGTGTCGGCATGATCGTGCTCTTCGACATGTTCGGCGTGATCGCCCGCGACCAGTCGCCCGAGGTGATGGCGAAGATGAGCACCTCCCAGGAGTTCTGGGATGCCTACTGGGCGCACCGCCCCGCCTACGACCGCGGCGACGTGACGGCGGAGGAGTACTGGGACCGAGTCGGCCACCCGCCGCAGATCCAGCACGACGTCCAGAGCTGGAGCCGCATCGACTACGAGATGGTCGCGCTCCTGCACGAGTTGCACAACGCGGGCCGGCGGATCGCGTTGCTGTCCAACATCCCCGAGGACCACGCGCGGAACTTCGAACGCACCCACGCGTGGCTGGACCTGTTCGAGGTGCGCGGGTTCTCGTGCCGGATCGGCGCCGCGAAACCGGAGCGCAAGGCGTTCGAGTGGTGCCGCGACCGGCTGGGCGACGACGACATCCTGTTCGTCGACGACAAGCTGGAGAACGTCAGGGCCGCCGAGCTGGTCGGGATGCACGGCCACCACTTCACCGGGATCGACGGCCTGCGCGTCCGGCTCGGCACCTGACTCAGGCTCCGGCGCCGCCGTCGACCGGCACGATCGCGCCCGTCACCATCGAGGCGCGGTCGCTGAGCAGCCACGCCGCCACCTCGGCCACCTCGCGCGGCTCGGCCATGCGCCCGAGCGGTGACGCCGCGTTGATGCGCTCGACGATGCCGGGGGTAGCCGCCTCCCACGCGTCGATCATCTCCGTGGCGGTGCCGCCGGGCGTGATGCCGTTGACTCGGATGCCCTGGCCGGCCCAGGTCACGGCCGCGGTCTCGGTGATGCTGTTGAGAGCGCGCTTCATGGCGCCGTAGGCGGGCAGGGCGGGGTTCGCGCGGCGGCTGCCGATGCTCGAGGTGTTGACGATCGCCCCGCCACCGTTGCGCCGCATGAGCTCGGCCTCGGCGGTCATGGCGGTCCAGTGCGCCCGGAAGTTCACCGCGAACTGCTCGTCGATGTCGTCGTCGCTCGTGGTGTCGAGGGGGCCGGGCTGTTGGATCACCGCGCCGTTGTTGAAGGCGCCGTCGAGCCGTCCGTGCAGCTCGTCGACACGATCGACCGCCGCGCGGATGCTGGCGCGGTCGGCGAGGTCCAGGGTGACGGCGTCGGCCACGCCTCCTGCGGCGCGGATCTCGGTGACGATGCGGTCGAGGGCGTCGGTGCTGCGGGCGGCGAGCACGACGGCGGCGCCCTCGGCGGCGAACAGCGTGGCCGCGGCGGCTCCGATGCCGCGGCTGGCGCCGGTGATGAAGATGACCTTGCCGGTGAGCATGTTGTTGTTCGTCATGACGACAAGTTCAGCCCGGATGCCTGAGCGGATTCAGGTACAGGCTGTACCAGGATCCGCCGCCGCCGAACGGGCAGACTCGGGGTATGAGCAAGCAGGAGCTCGCCGCGTTCCTCCGCAGCCGCCGCGAACGGCTTCGGCCACAGGACGTCGGCCTGCCGTCCGGCCCGCGCCGCCGGACGCCGGGTCTGCGCCGCGAGGAGGTCGCCGTCCTCGCGCACATCTCCACCGAGTACTACGTGCGGCTGGAGCAGGGCAGGGCGCCGTGGCCGTCTGGCGACGTGGTCGCCGGGCTGGCGGGCGCGCTGCGGCTCACCGACGCCGAGTCGGACCACCTCCACACGCTCGCGGGTGCGGCACCGGCCCGCCCCAAGACCCTGCGGCGCGACGTCCGCCCGAGCATCCTCGCGCTGCTCGAACGGCTGCCGCAGACCGCCGGGTTCGTGGTCTCCGCCGCGTTCGAGGTGCTCGCGTGGAACGACCTCGCGGCCGCGCTCATGGAGGACTTCGCCGCGCTCGCCCCCGAGGACCGCAACCTCGCCCGCCGGGCGTTCCTGGGACGGCAAGACACACCGCTGTACGGGATCGACGACGCCGCCGAGTTCCGCCTCCACGTCGTGATGCAGCTCCGCGCCACCCTCGCCCGCTATCCGGAAGACCCCGCGCTGACCGGGCTCGTCGAGGAACTGCACGCCAGCCCCGACTTCGCCCGGCTGTGGGAACGGCACGACGTGCAGGCGGCGCCGACGCTCACGAAGACGTTCCGCCACCCAGTCGTCGGGGACGTCACCGTCGACTGCGACTCGCTCGCGCTCACCGACAGCGACCAGCACCTGGTGCTCTACAGCGCGCCGGCCGGCTCTCCCGGAGCGGAGGCGCTGGCTCTGCTGAACGTCCTCGGCCCGAAGGCCATGCTGTAAGGTCCGCCTCTGCGGTTATAACGAGTGTTATAACCGCAGAGGAGAGGCAGGACGAGTGCGTGAGCTGCGGTTCGAACGGGCAGGCCGGCTGGCCTGGCACGAGCGCGACCGACCGGCGCTGGTCGACCCCGGCGACGCGATCGTGCGGCCCTTCGTCGCGGCGCGCTGCGACGGCGACACGCTGCCGATCCACCGGCCGGTGTCCCGTGCTCTGCAGGCGGGGATGGCGCTGGGCCTGGTCGACCCGGTCGTCGGCGCCATCTGCGGCACCGTCCCGTTCCGCGGCCCGTTCGCCATCGGGCACGAATGCGTCGCCGAGGTCCTGGAACTCGGCTCGGCGGTGACCGGCCTGCGCGTCGGCCAGCGGGTGATCGTCCCGTGGGCGGTGTCCTGCGGCACCTGCGGACCGTGCCTGCGTGGCCTGACCGCCAAGTGCGCCACCACTGCGGGCGACGGCGTCCTGGCCGCCTACGGGTTCGGGCCGGCCAGCGGACCGTGGGGCGGCATGATCACCGACCGGCTGCGGGTGCCGTTCGCCGCGCACATGCTCGTCCCGGTGCCCGACGACATCCCTGCGCACCGGGTTGCCGCGGCGAGCGACAACCTCGCAGACGCCTGGCGCGCGGTCGTGCCACCGCTGGCCGTCCGTGAAGGCGGTTCGGTGCTCGTGCTCGGTGGCGGCGCCAAGAGCATCGGGCTTTACGCGGCCGGACTCGCGATCGCGCACGGTGCGTCCACTGTGGACTACCTCGACCACGGCGCCGAACGCCGCGCCATCGCGGAATCCTTCGGCGCACGAACGCATGCCAACGGCCGTTACGACGTGGTCGTGGAAGCCACCTCACGCTCAGCCGGGCTCCGCCGCGCTCTCCGTGCACTCGCGCCGGGCGGCGTGTGCGCCGCAGTCGGCTACTACCTCGGCACCGGCACCCGCGTGCCGCTGATGCACATGTACGCCACCGACGCGACGCTTCGCCTCGGCGTCTCCCACAGCCGTGCCGTGCTGCCCGACCTGCTCGATTTCGTCGACCGCACCGGCTTCCCCGCCGAACGCGTCACCACCCTCCTCGCACCTTGGGAAGACGCCCCGGCCGCCTACGCCGCCAAGACGACGAAGGTCGTCGTCCACCGCGAACCCCTGGGGAGCAAGCCTTGACCGTCATCACCGTGAACACCGCGAAGGACCGCCTGACCCGCGAACAGCGGCGCACCCTCGCCGAGACGCTGACGGACGCCGTCCTGGTGCCCGAGATCGGCCAGTTCGTCCCGGCCGCCCGCACCGGCTTCCAGGTGCACTTCGTCGAGCGCGAGCCGGACATGATGGCCATCGGCGGCCGGCTGCTGGCCGACGTGCCCGGCCTCGACGTCATGGTGATCGACGTGGCGGTCATGGACGCCGACTGGCGCCAGGAGGTCCGCACCCAGGTCGTCGAACGCGTCCTCGCCGCACTGGCCGACGCCTGCGGGCTCGACCAGCCGGCACCGGCCTGGTGGGTCAACTTCCGGGTGATCGACGAAGGCAGCTGGGGTTCGAGCGGTGGCGTCCTCTCCGTGCTCTCCCTGCTCGACAGCGGCGTGTTCACCGAGGAGAAGGCGCATGCCATTCTGACAGCGCTGGCTGTATAGTTCAGCGAGTGCTGACCTGTGAGACCCGTGAAACCGCTTTGGCCAGGCTGGGCAAGGCGCTGGCCGACCCGACCCGCTGCCGCATCCTGGTGGCGTTGCTCGACGGGCCGGGCTACCCGGCGCAGCTGGCCGAGAAACTGCAGCTGACCAGGCCGAACGTCTCCAACCACCTGTCCTGTCTGCGCGGCTGCGGCCTCGTCGTCGCCACGTATCAGGGTCGCCAGGTCCGCTACGAACTGGCAGACCAACGCCTCACCAACGCCCTCAGCGAACTCGCCGACGTCGTGCTCGCCGTCGACCCGCAGCCGGAGTGCGTCGATGACTGACACCCGGCGAGCGGTCCTGACCAGGCGAGTCCGGCTGCTGGTCGCCGCGACGATCACCTACAACGTCATCGAAGCGGTCATCGCGCTCGCCGCCGGCACGGCAGCCGACTCGACCGCGTTGATCGGGTTCGGCCTCGACTCGGTCATCGAGGTGGCGTCGGCGGCGGCGGTCGCGTGGCAGTTCTCCGGCGCAGACCCCGAAGCACGAGAACGCACCGCGCTCAGGGTGATCGCGGTGTCGTTCTTCGCACTCGCCGCCTACGTGACCTTCGAGTCGGCCGCCGCGCTCATCACCCAGGACCGCGCCGAGCACTCGACCGTCGGCATCGTGCTGGCGGCGGTCTCGTTGCTGGTCATGCCCGGACTGAGCTACGCGCAGCGCCGAGCCGGCCGCGAGCTCGGGTCCGCGAGCGCCGTGGCCGACTCGAAGCAGACGCTGCTGTGCACCTATCTGTCCGCGGTGCTGCTCGTCGGGCTCGGCGTCAACAGCCTGTTCGGCTGGTGGTGGGCCGACCCGTTGGCAGCACTGGTGATCGCCGCGGTGGCCGTCCGGGAAGGGCGAGAGGCCTGGCGCGGCGACCACTGTTGCTAGACCAAAGTGGACCAGTAGAACCAGAACGCCTGCAGCACCCCGCCCGCGATCACCAGGTACCACAGGATCAGCACGACGCTGTGGTACTGGAAGGTCGGCCGGATGTTGCGCAGCGTCGTGTACCAGAAGATCGGGATCGTCACCGCCCACACGACCATGCAGTACGGGCAGAGCGCGCCGATCTCGTACAGCGACTGGAAGATCAGCCAGTGCACGAACAGCACGCCGAACGTCACGCCGACCTGCAGCCCGATCCACACCCACGACGGCAGCGAGACGCCCGCCAGCAGCAGGACGCCCAGCGTGGTCACGACCGCGAAGCCCACGAGGCCGAGCAGCGGGTTCGGGAACCCGAACACCTCGGCCTGGGTGGTCTTCATGATCGAGCCGCAGCTCAGCACCGGGTTGATGCTGCACGTCGGCACGTAGAACGGGTTCTTGAGCAGCGCGATCTTCTCGACCGTCAGCACGAACGAGGCGATCAGGCCGATGAACCCGCCGATCGCCAGCACCCACGGCACGGGCCTCACGAAAGCTCCTTGTCGATCGCGGACTTGAGCGCGTCGTAGGTGGGCGCGCCGGTGAACTTGGTGCCGTTGATGAAGAAGGTCGGCGTGCCCGTCACCCCGAGCTTCGCGCCCTCGGTGCGTGACGCCAGCACCTGATCGCGCAGCGCCGGGGCGTCCAGCGCCTTCTCGAACGCGGCCGGGTCGAGGCCGAGCTGCTGCGCGAACCCGACGAACGCGGCCCGCTGCGACGTCTGCTGGCCGCCCCACTCCTGCTGCGCGGAGAACATCAGCTTGAACATCTCGTCCCGCTTGCCCTGCGCACCGGCGGCCTCGACCGCGACGGCGGCCAGCTCGGCGTTGCGGTGGCTGGGGATGGGGAAGTGCTTGATGGTGAACGTGACCCGGTCGCCGTACTCGCCCTTGAGCTTCTCCACGCCGGGGTGGGCGGCGCGGCAGGACGGGCACTCCAGGTCGAGGTACTCGACGACGGACACCTTGCCGCCGGAAGACTGCGGTGCGGCGGTCGTGTCGTTGCGGTTGAACAGCAGGAAACCGGCGACCACCACAGCGACGACGGCGACGATGACCAGGGACAGCCGAGCGTTTTTGGACATGACGAAACCTCCACGAAAGCGGGAAAGGGACTGAAGACCGCGAAAGCGGTCTATGTGCGCAGCACGCAGAGCTGCGCCAGCCGCACTTCCAGCCGACGTGAAGGACGAGACCACACAGGCGACGGCACCAGGCGCACGAGCACGGACCCGGACCGCCGCAGCACGGCGAACCCGATCAGCACCGCCAGCGCCACCACTAGACAGGCACCCGCGACGAGGACGCCCTCGAGCAGCCCGCCGTCGTCGGCCTGGTCGGAGTGGACGACCGCGTGGGTGCTCGACGTGGGGCATTGCGCGGTCCAGGCGAACTCCGTCTCACACGGGGTGCCCTGCATCATCGCGACCCCGGCCACCAGCGCGAGCACGGCGAAAACCCGCGCGAGGTACGCGCGGGTTCGCGAGCTGCGGGTGCCGGACACGTGATCCAGCGTAGCGATTCGCCGCGGGTGCTAGTTCCAGAACCCCAGCTTGTGCTCGGCCGCGTAGTCGACCCGCCCGATCGCGCCGGGTGCCAGCGACTGCACGTACTGCCCCTCGGCGAACCGCGGCCACCCCGGCGAGCCACCACGAGCGAAGTCCGTCCAGGTCTTGATCATGTGGTCGGACAGGCCGCGGTCGTGCGCGAAGTCGTCGTCCGGGAACAGGTAGTCGATGTCGGCCGAGTGGCGGGCATCGCGGGCAGCGAACTCGAACGCGTACACCGGCGCCTTCGCGGCGTACAGGGTGTTCTGCCGGAACGTCGCCCGCGCCCACACGCGATCCGTCAGCACCCTTGCCCAGGCCTCCTTCGGCGATGCGAACGAGCCGGCCGGGTACTCGCGCTCGATCTCGGCCGCGCGATCGGGAAACGCCTCCCGCACCAGCCGCGAGTAGTCCTCAGTGGACATCGGCTCCGGACGGAACAGCTCGACGAAGCTGGTGTGCTCGTCCCGGGTCGCTCCAGCGAGAATCGGCACGTCGGCGAACTCGCCCGCCTCCAGTGACTCGGCGGGCGGCCGAGGCAGCAGCGAACCGCCGTACCCGACCGGCTGGAAGATGTTCATGATCTGCGGATGCTCCAGCAGCTTGGCGACCGGCAGCTGCCGCAGGCACTCGACGTCCGCGCACCCCAGCTCACGCGTGATCATCGCGCCGATCTCCTGGATCTCCGCGACCGGCCGCCACGCGAGCGACGGCAACGCCTCCAGGTCCGGGTACCAGGCCCCCTTCGGGACGTCCACCAGCGTGAAGGAGCTGTGCATGATCGCCCGGTGGAACAGCCGCGACTGCCCGATGAGGTGCGCGCTGACGGCCGTGGCGCCGAACGACACCCCGAACAACGTCACGTTCCCCGGATCCCCGCCGAACGCGGAGATGTTGCGCTGCACCCACTCCAGCGCCGCGCGCTGGTCGAGCAGCCCGAACTCCCCGGAGTCCGCGAGCCCCGGCAGGCCGAACCCGCCGAACACGCCCATCCGGTAGTTGAGCGTCACCACGACGACATCCCCTTGCCGCGCAAGACGTTCCGCGTTGAAGTAGTGCCCGGCCCCGATCGCCCCGTCGCCGTGAACCCACACCATCACCGGCTTGCGGCCAGTGACCGACGGCGTGGTGACGTTCAGGAACAGGCAGTCCTCGTCGGTGCTCTTCGTCGCCGAGTAGCTGGAGCCGACCTGCGGACACGGGCTGCCCGGCTTCAGCACGTCCCGCACGCCGCTCCACGCGGCCGCCCTGGCCGGCGGCTGCCACCGCTGCGCCGAGGCGTACGGAACCCCCTGGAACACCAGGTGCCCGGCGCGCTGATCACCCCTCAGTTGCCCGGTGTCGACGGAAACCACGTTCGACGGCACCGCATCCCCCTTCCCGCACGCGCTCACGAAGAGCAGTGCGGCCAACAAGATCCCCCGACGCAAGATGACTAACCCCCTGTGGCCAGCTCGACGACCGCGACCAGCTCCTTCTCGCAGACGTCGAGATCGAGTGCCCCGGACCGCAGCACGACGCCGTTGCGCATCGCGAGGATGAACACCGCCATCACGTCCGGGTCGAACGCGCGGAACTCGCCGGCCTGCTGCCCCAGCCGCAGCAGCTGAGCGAGTGCCACGTGATCAGAGTCGGCGATGCCCCCGTCGGTCACCGCCGCGTGCGCCCTGATGCGCAGAAACGCGAGCATGTCGGCCCGGTGCTCCCGGACGAACGCCACGTTGGCGCGCAGAAACGCCGCCAGCTCGTCGCGGGCGCTGGGCTGCCCCATGCGCTCGGTCACGAACGCCTGGAAGCGCTCCAGGACGTCCGCGAACACCACGTCCACCAGCTCCTGCTTGTTGCGGAAGTGGTACGAGATCAGCCCGGTGCTGCTCAGCCCGGCACGCGCGGCGATCGCCTTGAACGACGTCTCCGCGTAGTCGAGCTCCGCGATCGTGGCGATCGCGGCCTGCACGATCTGCGCCCGCCGGGCCTGCTCCGTGACCGACTTTGCTCGCATGAGCAAAATTTAGCACAGCTGAGCAAAACCGACCCCGGGGTCCACCGGGATCTGGCAGCAGCCCGCGCCGCGACGGCGAAGTACCACGTCCTCTCACCCGCGATCGCCGACGGCTACACGCCGGTGGACGCCCACTGCGTCGAGTCGCCGGCCGGCGTGATGGGGTGCCACCACGTCAACTTCGCCCTGTTCGGCGCGCCGCTCGACGTCCGCAAGCCGGCGATCCTGGTCTACCAGCCGACCCCCGCCGGTGGCCGCGAGCTGGTCGCCGTCGAGTACGCCGCGGTCGACCAGGACCAGAAGCTGGACACCGACAGCGACCGCCCGTACCTGTTCAGGCAGTGCTTCGACGGCCCGATGCCGGCACATGTGGCAGCACAACCCGGCGGGCATGTTCGCCCAGTTCAACCCCGCGGGGTCCTGCTGGCCGGCCCGTAGGCACGGACTACCTGACCTGTGACGTCCTCTTCGACGCAGGTCAGGTAGTCCTGCACCAACTCGTGCATCGGCACGACCGGCATACCGGGGAACAGCGCCGAGAACTCGTCCGCGGAGTCGCTCACCAGCGCGGGGCTGACGACGTTGACCCGCATCGCGCGCGGCAGTTCGAGCGCGGCCGACCGCACGAAGCTGTGCAGCGCACCGCTGATCACGCCGCCGCCGGTGACGCCGGGCCACGGCTGGTCGGCGAAGATCCCGGACGTCAGCGTGAACGACGCCCCGTCCGCGCAGTGGTGCTGGCCGGTGAGCACCAGGTCGGCCTGGCCGTAGAACTTCGCCCGCATGTTCTCGTGCAGTCCGTCGGCCGTGAGCGTCCGGAAGTCGTCGAGCGCTCCGTGCGCCGCGACGCACACCACCGCGTCGACCGCCCCGATCTGCCGGTACATCGCCTCGATCGACTCGTGCGCGGTCAGGTCGACCCGCACGTCGCCTGTGTTGCGTCCGGCCGTGAAGACCTCATGGCCGTTGGTGCGCAACGCGGGCACCAGACGACGTCCGATCGTGCCCTCTCCACCTACGACGACGGCCCTCATCCCAGCAACGCCAGCGCATCGGCGTCGGATGATCCGGCCCGCGCGTAGAACAGGCCGATCTGCTGGTCGTCGTCCGGCAACGTCAGCGTCTCGTTCGCCAGCCGCATCCGCCCGACCACGGGATGCGCCATCTCCCGCTCGTAGTACGAACACGTCCGCACCGGCCGCCGCGCCCACATGCGCGCGAACTCCGGACTGTCCACCGCCAGCTGCCCGACGAGCTGCGCCAGCACCGGATCGCCTGGATGCCGTGCCACCGCCTGATGTAACGCCGCGACGGTCACCAGCGCCTTGGCCGGCCAGTCGCAGTACAACGCCCGGTGGTGCGGATCGAGGAACAGCATCCGCGCGATGTTCGGCCGCACGCGCGCGTCCGGTGCATCGACCGCGACATGGCCCGCGAGCAGCAGATGCCCCAGCCTGTTCCACGCGAGCACGTCCGCCCGATGATCGATCACGACCGCCGGAACCGCCATCACCGCAAGCATTTCCCGCACCGACGGCCTGAGCCGGCTGCGTCGAGCCCTCGGCCGGACCGGTCGCCGCGGAGCCGCCAACGTGCGCAGGTGCTCGTGTTCTGCAGCGTCGAGACGCAGCGCCGACGCCAGCGCGTCGATCACCGCAGCCGACGCACTGGCGCTGGCACCCTGCTCGAGACGCGTGTAGTAGCCGACGCTCACCCCGGCCAGCTCGGCCAGCTCCTCTCTGCGCAGCCCCGGAACCCGCCGGTGCGTGTGGCCGGGCGGCACTCCCGCCGCGGCCGGTGTGAGACTTTCCCTGCGGCTGCGCAGAAACCCACCCAGATCGTTGGTCACCGGCCCATCGTGGCGCGTCCGGCCGCGACGTGCCTGCACCTGCCGGGGACACCTTCGTGGGTTTGGAAGACGGCCAAACAGCATGCTTTCAGGTTGATCTGCGGGCAATGGGTGGAGCCAAACGGACGCGCGGTTCTACCGTCCCTGCATGCCTTTGCGGAAATCCACGGTGCGCGGCCGCGAGTTCGGTGACGCGATACGGGCGCTGCTGCGGGCGGCCGGCCTGACCAACCGCGCCGCCGCCGAGTTGCTGGGCTGGCAGGAGGCCAAGGTCTCGGAACTGATCAACGGCAAGGACGGCACCACGGACGTGGACCTGGCCCAGCTGCTGGGTTTGCTGCGCACGCCACCTGCCGAGTTCGACCACCTGATGGCCCTGCACCGCGAGACGAACGTGCGGGACTGGTTGCAGCCCACCAAGTCCGGCATCACGGACCGAGCGCGCACACTGCGCGAGCACGAGAAGATCGCCTCGAACATCGTCGGCTGGTCGATGAACGTCGTGCACGGCATGTTGCAGGTGCCCGAATACACACGACACCTGGCGCTCGCCAAGCCGTTGTCCCCGGATGAAGCGCATACGTTGGTGGAGAACCGGACCGCCCGGCAGAAGGCGGTTCTGGACGGGTACCGGACTGTCACGATCTTCATGCACGAACAGGCGCTGCGGCTTCCGGTCGGCGACGAACGCGTCATGGCGGAACAGCTGCACCACCTGCTGCGCCTGTCGGTCCGGCCCTACCTCACGATTCGACTGATTCCCACCGCGTTCGGCCCGCACGCCGGCCTGGCAGGAGACTTCGACCTGCTGAAGTTCAAGAAGATCCCGCCGATCGTCTACGTCGAGAGCGAGGGGGCTAACGTGTTTCTCGAAGATCAGCCTTCTGTGGATCTCTACGACACCGTGGTGAAGTCACTCGGACGGACGGCGTTGGACGAGTCTCAAACGAGGAAGCTGATCACCGAAATCATCGGTGAGGAGGCTCGTGATGACCAGGTGGCGCAAGAGTAGCTACAGCGCGAGCGACGGCAACTGCGTTGAGGTGGGCCGAGGCGTCGGGGTCCGGGACAGCAAGTCGCCGTCCGTCCGGCTTCCGCTCACGGCCCACCAGTGGACTCAGCTGCTGCGCTTGGTCAAGTCGAGCTAGCTCCGCCGATGGAAGCCGATGACTTCCGCAGGCGGCTCGTCCCCGGCGCCGACCTGCGCGGAATCACCTTTCCTCGCATGGACGACTTGCACGGAACAGATCTGCGCGGTGCAGACCTCCGCGGCGCCGACCTCCGCAAGATCACCTGGTGGGGTGCCTGCAGTGCCGAGCTCGCCAAGGTGAACCTGTCCGGTGCGGACCTTCGCGGGGCTGAGATCGAAACCCCGGACTTCGACGGAGCCAACCTCAGGGGCGCCAACCTCTCCGGACTTGATCTCCGGCGCGACCAGTTCGAAATGACCAGCTTCGAGCGTGCCGACCTCACCGAGGCCGACCTGTCCGGCGTCAACGTCGACGGCGGCAGCTTCGACGGCGCGATGCTGGACGGAGCCAACTTCGCCGGCGCCAGGCTGACGTCCTGCACCTTTCGCAACGCCAGCCTGCGCGGCACGAACTTCACCGCGGCCGTGCTCCCCAGCGACCTCTCCGCGTTCGGCGGCGCCCGTTTCGACTCTTCTACCCAATGGTCCGAGGCCAGGCACGCACAGGCTGTCGCCAACTCGGTCACCGGACTCGACGGCGTTCACGTGTTCAACTCACCCGCGCCACCCGCGCCGGCCGTTGCGCCGACGCCACCCGCTCAGCAGCCTCGGCGCAACGGGACAGTGGCGGGCCGCGTTGCCGCGGTTCTGTTCGGAGCGGGTTTCATCGTCTACGCCGTGCTGTTGGCGACAGGCCAGGTCGGCTTCGTGGGCAGTTTGATCGGGCGCGGCACCGATGTCTCCGAACGCGTGGTGGGCGTGCTGGCCATGAGCCTGCTGGGGTTGACTCTCGTGGGTGGCGGGGTCTTCGGATTTCCCGAGGATTCGCCGAGCCGCGGGCGGCGCTCTCGCGGCGGCGGCGGCGTCGACGCCGACAGTTGCGGCTGTGGCATCGACGCCGACTGATCAAGGCTTCTTGGCCGGGGGTTGCCAGCCGCCGCTGACCTCCTTGGTGGGCTTGTGGGGGAAGCGGCGCTGGGCGTACTCCTGCGCGGGCGAGCCCGGCAGGACGTAGAGGGTCTCCGTCTTCTCCTGCAGCGGCCGCAGCACGGTGTCCATGAAGGACTTGCGGTCGTCGAGGTACGGGCCGAGGACGTCCTCGCCGGCGGGACAGACGGCCAGGCAGTAGCCGGACTTGTAACCGGGCGGCGAGGCGAGGCTCTGCCACATGGAGGCGCTTTCGGAGTCGGTGACCCTGGCGCGGTAGTCGGCGGCGTCCGCGCTGTCGGCCACCGTCTGCACCCAGTCGGTGAAGCCGCTCATGAACTCGCGGTAGTTGTGCGTCGCGCAGCCCAGCGCGTCGAAACCGCCGTCCTTGCGGATAGCGCCGATCGGGCAGGCGGCAACGCACAACTTGCAGTCGATGCACGGGTTGTAGTCCAGCGCCTGGCCGTATTCGCTCACCTCCGCGTCGACCAGCACGGTGGCCAGCAGCACGAAGCTGCCGAACTTCGGGTGGATGACGTTGCGGTGCAGGCCCATGACGCCGAGCCCGGCAGCCACCGCGACGGTCTTGTGCGCGACCACCCAGATCCGGCCGGGATAGCGGTCCATCTCCTGCGGGAAGCCGACCGACGGGTTGAGCGCGCGGTGACCGGCGTCCTGCAGCGCCTGGGTGACGCTGCGGGCGGCGTGGTTGGCGTGCTCGTCGGTCTGGTGGAACTCCTGGTTCGCGACGCTGCGGGCCGGGGAGCGGCAGTTGTCGCGGTTCATCCGGAACACCATCGAGACCAGCGCGCGGGTGCCGGGCAACGCGGTCAGCACGTGCTCGCGTTCGCCGGCCAGGTCGGCGTGGTCCAGGCTGACCACGGCAGCGTCGTCCGCGCCGGCCGCGAGGCACAGTTCGCGCAGCCAGGCGGCGTCGATCACGGCCGGCGGGCTCGCCTTGCGCCGTGCGAGCACGGCCTGCACCGACGGGTGTGCGGCCAGTTTGGCCGGGAGCCTGGTCATTTGACCGCCTCCAGCAGCACGTCGGGGCGTTCCAGGGCGAGGAAGTGGCCGGCGTTCGGGACCTGCGTGAACTCGGCGTCGGGCAGCAGGTGCCGGTTGGCTTGCCGGTCGGACGGGCGGGACCAGTCCCGCTCCCCGTAGACGAGGTGGATCGGCGCGGTGACCTCGGGGTACCGGGCGCGGGCGGCGATGAGGCTCGGCAGGTTGCGGTACACGGCGCGGGCGACGGTCGAGTAGCCGGGATGGCGGCCGACGCTGAGCAGTTCGTCCAGGTAGTCCTCGCGCAGTGCGGCCGGGTCGGCGAGGCCGCCGCTCAGGACGGCGCGCATGACGGGCTTGGGTTCCAGCCGGGCGAGCAGCGGCCCCACCCCTGGCGCGACGACGCCGCTGATGATCAGCCGGGCGAGCAGGCTGGACCTGGCGATGCCGCCGGCGTAGTCGTAGGCGTTCACCGCCACGACCCGCCGGACGCGGTTGGGCAGGTCAGCCGCCGCGGTGAGAGCGAGCACCGCGCCCATCGACTCGCCGAGCAGGGTCACGTCGTGCAGGTCGAGGTGCGTGACGAGTGCTTTGACGGCGTCGCGCATGGCGGGTTCGTCGTAGGACGCGCCGGGCACGATCTCCGAGTGCCCCATTCCCGGCAGGTCCAGCGCGTACACGGTGTACCGCTGCTGCACCAACGGGATGAGGTGGCGGAAGTGCTCGGCCTGGGTGCGCACGGTGTGCAGCAGGACCAGGGGCGCGCCGCTGCCACCGCTCAGATAACGCAACCGGCCGTGCGCTGCCGTCTCGAGGAAGTGGCTGCTCGTTCCGGGGATGATCATCTGCACCTCGTGGCAGTGTGTTGTGTTTTCCAACCGACTTGCGGTTCACGGTAGGTCAGTGAGTTGGAAAACACAACACACCGGGATTAGGCTGGGAGGATGACTGAACCGCTGCCTGTGCGCATGGCCGACCTGCCGCTCGGGGTCCGTCCGTGCTCGATGGCGGCGGCGCTGGAGGTCCTCGGCGAGCGCTGGTCACTGCTCGCTCTCCGGGAGATCGGCTACGGCGTGCACCGCTTCGCCCGCATCGCCGGCTACACGGGCGCGTCCCGCGACCTCCTCGCCGACCGGCTGCGCAAACTCGAGGCCGCCGGGGTCGTGGAGCGCCGCCTCTACAGCGAGCACCCGCCGCGCCACGAGTACCACCTGACCGAGGCAGGCCGGGAGCTGTTCCCAGTAATGCTCGCCCTCACCGAGTGGGGCGACCGGTGGGCGGTGGACAGTCCCGCCGTCGTGCGGCGGCACGCATGCGGCCAGCCGCTCGAGATCGAGCTGGTCTGCCACCACTGCGGCGGGCCGGTCTCACGCGACACGATCCACCTCGAACTGGGCGACGTCAGCTGATGCCGACGTCGTGCCACGACGCGCGCACCACGTTCGCGACCTCGGCGCCGAACAGCGCCTGCGCGGAGGCCACGGTCGCGGAGGCCGCCTCGGCGAAGTCGGAGTTCACCCGGAGCTTGGTGGCGAGGGCGTCGTACCAGACCTTGCCGGCCTTGTCCCAGGCGTTGCCGCCCAGCCGCGTCGCGACGAGGTGGAAGGCCTTGTTGGGGATGCCGGAGTTGATGTGCACGCCGCCGTTGTCGTTGCGCGGGTTGCCGTCGTCGGGCAGGTCGACGTAGGAGCGCATGTGTGCGGGCTGGCGGTCGAGCTGGTGGGCCGTGCCGGGGTCCTTCATGGACCGCAGTGCGACGCCCTGCAGTTGTGTGCCGAGGATGCCCGCGCCGACGAGCCAGTCGGCCTGGTCCGCGGACTGGCCGAGCGTGTGCTGCTTGACGAGTGAGCCGAAGACGTCGGCCATGGACTCGTTCAAAGCGCCGGACTGCTTCCGGTAGCGCAGGCCGGCCGTGTACTGGACGACACCGTGGGTGATCTCGTGGCCCACCACGGAGAGGTCGCGGGCCAGGGCGCCGGGCTGGAAGACCTTGCCGCTGCCGTCGCCGTAGACCATCTGGGTGCCGTCCCAGAAGGCGTTGTCGAAGCCGCGGCCGAAGTGCACCGTGGACACCAGCTTGAGGCCGTTGCCGTCGACGCTGTGGCGGCCGAGGACGTCGCGGTAGAAGTCGTAGGTCTTGTCGGCGTTGTCGAAGGCGTCGTTGACGGCCGGGTCGCCCACCGTGCCGTCGCCCTCCTTGCGGCGCATGACGCCGGGCAGGTTGCGTTCGTCGCCGCCCTGGACGTCGTGCACCGCCTTGAACTCGGCGCTGGGTCCGCGCAGCTGGGCGGCGTTGAGATCGAGGAACTGGACGGCCTCGGTGAGGGTGTCGCGCTGGGTGCGCAGGACGGCCGAGGCGAGCAGGGTCGGGATGGTGTCGCGGATGTCGACGTTGCCGGCTTCGGCCAGCTCGATCAGCAGGTGCGCGGGCAGGATGAAGCAGACCATGTTTCCCCCTGGTTCCCCTTGTAACAGGGGAGGAGGGGCCGCTTCGCGCGCAAATACACGTCGTTCCACAGGGTTGTGCAACCAAAGGTTGCGCCAGCACGCCGCTCCGGTTAGGTTGATGCGCAACCGTTGGTTGCATTGACCCGAGGAGAAGTCGCATGGAGTACGGAAGCATCGAACGCGAACTGCGCATCGACGCCGCTCCCGAGGTGGTCTACGAGGTGATCAGCTCGCCGGAGCACCTGCGCGAGTGGTGGCCCGACGAGGCCGAGCTCGATCCGGTGCCCGGTGCGAAGGGCACGATCACGTTCGGCGAACCCGGCTCGCCGGACGCGAAGGTCGAGGAGCTGACCGTCGTGGAGGCCGATCCGCCCCGCCGGTTCGCGTTCCGCTGGGTCGGCGACGAGGACGGCAACTCGCTGCTCGTCACCATGGACCTCGTCCCGTCCGGCACCGGAACCCTGTTGCGCTTCAAGGAAACCGGCTTCCGCGAACGTGGCTGGGAGGCCGCCGTGCTGGAGCAGGCCTACGCCGATCACGTGCGCGGCTGGGACCACTTCCTGCCGCGGCTCGTGGCCCGCGCCAACAGCCTGGTCGCGCGGCCGTGATCGACGACGACCTGTGGTCGGCCGTGGGCGACCCGACCCGTCGGCGGATGCTCGACCTGCTCCTCGCGGACGGCGGCGGCACGGCGACGACGCTCGCCGAACGGTTGCCCGTCACGCGGCAGGCGGTCGCCAAGCACCTCCTCGTGCTGGACCGCGTCGGGCTGGTGCACGCGACGCCGTCCGGTCGTGAGCGGCGCTACGAGGTGGACGAGGCGCAGCTGGCCCGTGCGGTCGCGCAGCTGTCCGCCGTGGGCGCGTCCTGGGACGCCCGGTTGCAGCGGATCAAGCGGATTGCCGAGCGGATTCAACGAGAGGCCCAGTCATGACGACCACAGCGCGCGGTTACTCGACTTCCTACGTCGTCGAGCAGTCACCGGACGAGGTGTTCGCGGCGATTCTGGACGTCGGCGCCTGGTGGACGGGCGAGGTCGAGGGGCGGGCCGACGAAGTGGGCGCCGAGTTCACCTACCGGCACCCGCCGCAGCACTACAGCCGTCAGCGCGTGGCCTCGCTGGAGCCGGGCCGCCGGGTGGTCTGGCAGGTCACCGACAGCCACCTGGCGTTCGTCTCGGAGCCGGCCGAGTGGACCGGCAGCGAGATCGTGTTCGACATCGTCGCCGTCAAAGGCGGCACCGAACTGCGGTTCACGCACGTCGGTCTCGTACCGGACGTCGAGTGCTTCGGGGCGTGCTCGACGGCGTGGCTGCACTACGTCAACGGCAGCCTGCACAGCCTGATCACCACCGGACAGGGCCTGCCCGATCCGTGGTTCAGCGCCGAACCCACTGAGTGACGACAGGGGTGCCGTCCGAGGTGGTCACCCGGATGCGCACCAGACCGGGTGGCACCTCTGTCGCGATGAACCAGCCATCGGTGATGGGCACCGCACGGCGTGACCGCGGCGTCTCCACCACCGCCTCGCCCTCGGCACCGGTGACGAGCCCCCGCACCACGTCGTCGCTGATCTCCAGGCTGACGGTGACTCGCGCGGACTCGAACGCCAGCGTGAGCGGACCGTCGCCGCGCACGAGCGCCTCTTCCTCGACCAACTCGGCCAGTTCGGCGTCGAGGGTCCTGAGTGCGAGCGCGGCGCTGGCATCGCGCAGCACGCCCGCCGGCACCGGGTCGAACTCGTCGGCGGCCGCGCGCAGGACGTCGAGGAAGTCGTCGTCGTTCATGACCGCTCCTCCAGCAGCTCGTTGCCTCCGACCAGCGCTTTCAGCTTGCCGAGGCAGCGCTGCCGGATGGGCCCGATGCTGCCGACCGGCATGTCCAGCGCGAGCGCGACGTCGGCGTACGCGGGCGGCGGCGAGGCCATCAGCACCCGCAGCAGACGCCGGCACCGGTCCGGCAGCTCCTCGAAGACGCGCCAGAGCGCGGTGTCGCGTTCTCTGGTGAGCAGTTCGTGGTCGACGCCGGGCGCGGGGTCGGGGGAGTCGGCGATCTCCTCCGCCGGTTCCGGCAGACGGCCTGACCTGCGCAGCAGCTGCAGGCACTCGTGCCGCGCGGTGGTGGACAGCCAGCCGGCGAGCCGCTCGGGCTCGGCGATCCGGTCGAGGTGCTCGACCAGCTTGATCCAGGTGCACTGCACGGCGTCGGCCGCGTCGGCGTCGCTGAGCCGGTAGGCGCGGGCGATCGACCACAGCAGCCCGCTGAACTGCCTGACCAGGGCGTCCCACGCACTCTGGTCACCACGCGCGGCCGCGGCCACCAGCGCCGGGATGTCCATGTGGACATGATGCCCCGCGCGGCCGTCCAGATCCGGTTGTGCGGGTGGCGGCTTGTCCTTTTTGGGGGAACACGGTCTTGTTTCGCGTAATGCGCGTCACAAACCGGCGTCTCGGGTGCATGCTGATGTCCAGCAGCTCGACCCGAGGACTGATGATGATGACCAGTGCGACCGCGGCCCCCCACCACAACTGGGAGTCCGATCTGGAGCATTACCGCAGCCGCGCAGTGCACGTGCTCGACACGCACCTGCCCGCCGCGACCGGCTGCACCGAGTGCGGCGAGCCGTGGCCCTGCGCCCGTGCGTGCACCGCCGAGCTGGTGCTGGAGCTCTGACCTCTACGAGTTCACTCGATCGAGGAACGCGCGCACGCCGGTGACCATCCGCTCGACCTGGTCGTCGAGCGTGATCGACTCCTTGAACCGCGACCCTGGCCCCGCGCTCTTCTTCCCGCGCACGTACAGCGAGCACGCCAGGTCCGCGCACACGTAGGCGCCGACCGAGTTGCCCAGTTGTCCGGACTTCCCGGCCTTGCGCGCGGTCATCAACGACACCCCGTCCCCGGGATGCGTGGTCAGGCACCACGCGCACATGGTCTTGCGCGCGTGCCCGGCCTGCGACGCCCGGCGCAGCGCGATGCCGACGAGCCGGCCGTCCAGCTCGATCACCAGATAGGAGCGGTCGGGGGCGGCGGGGTCGCGCCAGCCGAGGAAGTCCAGGTCGTCCCACCGGCGTTCGGCAAGATCCCTGGGCACGTGCATGCGCTTCGCCTCGCCCTTGGTGGAATTGACGAAGGACGCGCGGATGTCGGGTTCGGTCAGCGGCTTCATGGCCGACGACGCTAGGCTTGCCTAGAGGTCCTAGGCAAATAATTAAGGACCTTAGGAAGGGTGACGCATGGCACGTGCGGGGCTCACCGCCGAGCGCCTCACGCAGGCGGCCGCGGAGCTGGCGGACGAGGTCGGCTTCGAGAACGTGACGGTGTCCGCGCTCGCCCGGCACTTCGGTGTGAAGGACGCGTCGCTGTACTCGCACATCCGCAACGCGCACGACCTGCGCGTGCGGCTCGCGGTGCTGGCGCTGGCCGAGCTGGCGGAGCGGGTCGCGGCGGCGATCGCCGGCCGTTCGGGCAAGGACGCGCTGGTGGCGTTCGCGCAGGCCTATCGGACGTACGCGCACGAGCACCCCGGCCGGTACACGGCGACGCAGATGGCGCTGGACCCGGACACGGCGGCGACCAGCGCGGCCGCCAAGCACGCCGAGATGACGCGGGCGATCCTGCGTGGCTACGACCTGTGGGAGCCGGATCAGACTGACGCCGTGCGGTTGCTGCACAGCACGTTTCACGGCTACGTGTCGTTGGAGCGCGCCGGGGCGTTCCACAGTCACCCGCGCGGAGTCGAGGCGTCGTGGCTCAGATCCCTCGACGCACTCGACTCACTGCTGCGTTCGTGGCCTACCGACTGATATGTAGTGGCCTCGTGTCAAGGGGCAAGGTGAGGCGCCCGCAAGGATGTTCCTGGCGGGCGCCTCGTGCTTCGTCGCGG
>NZ_QFWW01000022.1:0-14104 GCF_003265345.1 Lentzea terrae
CTCCTGCCCGGCAACCCACGAACAAGCGTGAGCGGGGCCCCGGCCCGCAACCACTCCACATCAAGCGGTCAGGTCATACCGTCTAGCGCACCCGCTCACGGGAAGACGTGCAGCGTGACCAGTTCGCCCTGGACGGACCTGAAGCTGAACGTCGCGCATTTCAGCAGATCGCTGAGCAGCCCTTGCCGGTTCCACGTCGTCGAGAAGGCGACCTTCTTGCCCGTCTCGTAGCCGCTGGTGATCCGGCCCTCGACGACCATGCCCTGGCCGTTGATGTCGACGCGGTCGGCGGTGTCGGGGGTGACGCTGAACTGGCTGGTCGCCGTCTGGTTGTCGGTCGTGTGCCAGGTGATGGTGCCGGCCAGCTTCTCGTTGCGGACGTTGAAGGTCGACGGCAGCGCGCACGACGCCCTGCTGGACCCCGTCAGCGCGACACTGGCGGACTTGACCTTGGAGTCCGCGTTGAGCGGCTGGCAGTCGGCACTGTCGGCTCTACCGCCGAGCGTCTGTTTCGTCTCGAGGAGGCCGACTCCGGGGCTGAACGTGACGCTGGCGGTGTCGCCGTGACAGGTGATCTCACCAGCTGGCGGAACGTCCGCCTGCGCGGCCGGGGCGAGTGCGAGGAGCAGAGTGAAAGTTGCCGCAGCAATTGTTCGTACGCGCATGATGTGCGTCTCCTGATTCGGGGTGATCTAGCGGCGTCACTGAACCAGGGCGTGCCTGGCCCGATCAATAGATGCTCGGGCTATCAATTTCAAGGTGAGTTTCGTTACTCGGGCAATCGGGTGGATCGTCTACACGGGACTGCCACGCGCAGCCGCAGCCTCGTGGCAAACACCTGCGGAGCTGCGGTTTTCGCGCCGATCCGCAGTGGACAGCAGTTCGACCGGGTCGTCGTGCCCGTGTGGACAGATCGCTGGATCGGATGACGCGTTCATCAGTCGGTTGACCTCGAACGGCTCGGGGAGTAGATCGCCGGGGAAAATCCAGGGAAACCTGTTCCGCTGATCGGTCTTCACACTGGGGCGGTGGCCGGCGCACTGCTTGGATGAGCGACATGCGCGCCCTGCTGATCTCCGTGCTGCTGACCGTGTCGTTCGCGCTGCCCGCCCAGGCCTCGAGCAAGTTCGTGGTGCTGCGCGACGTCGACCCGACGATCCTGCACGACATCCGCTACTACACCGACCACAACTTCGTGGGCACCCGCATCGACGGCTACCAGGCGCCGCTGTGCATCCTGACAAGGCCCGCGGCGCTGAAGTTGCGGGCAGTGCAGCGGCAGATGCTCGCGCAGGGCTACTCGCTCAAGGTCTACGACTGCTACCGCCCGCAGCGCGCGGTCGACCACTTCGTGCGGTGGGCACGGGATTTGGCCGACCAGCGGATGAAGACCGAGTTCTACCCGCAGGTCGACAAGACGCGGCTGTTCGAGGACGGCTACATCGCGGAGAAGTCCGGGCACAGCCGCGGGTCGACGGTCGACCTGACGATCGTCAAGCTGCCTCCGCGGTACCAGCGGCCGTACGTGCCGGGGGAGCGGCTGGTGAACTGCTACGCGCCCAACCGGTTCCCCGACAACACCGTCGACATGGCGACCGGGTACGACTGCTTCGACACGCTCTCGCACACCGACGACCCGCGGGTGACGGGCAAGGCGCGGGAGAACCGGCAGCGGCTCAAGTCGGCGATGATCGGCGCCGGGTTCCGCAACCTCGCCGAGGAGTGGTGGCACTTCACGTTGAACGGTGAGCCGTACCCGGACACCTACTTCGACTTCCCGGTGGCACGTCGCTAGACCCGCGGCCGGCTCAGCAGCCGGGAGAGCACGATCGCGCTCTCGGTCCGCTGGACCGGAGCGGTGGCGCGGACGCGTTGGATGGCCTGCTCCAGGTGCGGGATGTCCCTGGCCAGCATGTAGATCATCGCGTCGGCGCCGCCGGAGACCGTGCACGCCTCGATGACCTCGGGGATGCCGTCCAGCGCCTGACGCAGCTCGGCCGGGGTGGGGTTGCCCGCGCAGTAGACCTCCACGAACGCCTCGGTGTGCCAGGCCAGCGCCTGCGGGTCGACCAGTGCCGTGAAGCCGCGGATCGCCCCGGTCGCGACCAGGCGGTCCAGGCGTCTCTTGGCGGCGGACGGCGACAACCCGGCCGCCTTGCCGATCTCGGCGTAGGTGGCCCTGGCGTTGCGCACGACGCACTGAATGATCGCCTCGTCGATGTCGTCCATGGCACCAAAATCTGCCACCACTGCCGATTCTTTGCAAAAAATGCTGCATTGGTCGCCGCAAATGACGATTGTTTGCATCGCGCGGCCGACCCTAGTCTCCTGGCCGTGACGATGAACGAGGTCGAGGCGGCGGCGTTGGCCGCGGTGGACGAGGCGGCGATCGGCCGGCTGCTGCTGGAACTGCTCGAGGTTCCGAGCGTGACGGGCAGCGCCGCGGAGTCCGAGCTGCAACACCTGCTCGCCAGGCACCTGGAACAGCTGGACCTCGACGTCGACCTGTGGTCGATGAACCTGCCCGAACTGCGCGCCCACCCAGGTTTTCCGGGCAGCGAGGCCCCGCGCACGGAGGCATGGGGCCTGGTCGGCAGCACGCCGCCGGTCGACGGGCCGACGCTGATCCTGCAGGGCCACGTCGACGTCGTCCCGCCCGGTGACCTCGCGCAGTGGCACGGCGACCCGTTCCGCCCGCACGTGACCGGAGACGTGGTGCACGCGCGCGGCGCCTGCGACATGAAGGCCGGCGTGGTGGCGATCCTGGCCGCGCTCGCCGCGATCCGCGCGGTGAATCTGCGCGGCAGGGTGTCCGCGCACTTCGTCGTCAGCGAGGAGGACGGCGGGCTGGGCGCGTTCGGCACCCTCGAACGCGGCCACACCGGCGACGCCTGCATCATCACCGAACCGACCAGCGGCGCGCTCATGACGGCCAACGCCGGTGCGCTGACGTTCCGCATCGAGGTGCCCGGCCGCGCGACGCACGGCAGCACCAGGTACGCCGGGGTGAGCGCCATCGACGCGTACCTGCCGGTGCACCAGGCGCTCGCCGAGTTGGAGGCGCATCGCAACGCTGGTGCCGATCCGCTGATGTCCTCCTACCCCGTGCCGTATCCGCTGTCGGTCGGCACTCTTCAGGCCGGTGACTGGGCCAGCAGCGTGCCCGACCTGCTGGTGGCCGAGGGGCGGCTGGGCGTGCAGCTGGACGAGGATCCCGCCGCGGCGCGGGCCGAGCTGGAGGAGTGCGTGGCTGCGGCGTGCGCGGCGGATCCGTGGCTGCGCGCGCATCCCGCCACCGTGACGTGGCCGGGTGGCCAGTTCGCCAGTGGCCGGTTGCCGGCAGGGCACCCGCTCGCGGCCCTCGTGGGAGACGCGCACGCCGACGTCACCGGTGCTGCGCGACCTGCTGAGCGGGGTGCTCCTTACGGGAGTGATCTGCGGTTGTACTCGGGAGCGGGGATTCCCACGCTGCAGTACGGGCCTGGCGACGTCCGGCTCGCCCACGGGCCGCGGGAACAGGTCAGGGTCAGCGAGGTCGTCACGGTCACCCGTGCGCTCGTGCTGGCCACGCTGCGGTCGGTCGGCGTGCACTGAAGCCCGGCCCCGCGGGGCCGGGCTTCAGATGGTCACCGTCCCATGATCACCACTTGGGCGCTGTTGTCGTCGTGCCCGGAGATGGCCACACCGGAACCCTTGGCCGGGGTGCCGTCGGTGCCGGCGACGGTCTGGAACTCGGTCCACGCGTTGCTGGTGCGGATGCGGTGGTAGATGCCGTCGTCGCTGCCGATGATCAGCACCTGGGCGGTGCCGTCCGGGTGGGTGCCGATCGCGACGTCCTTGCCCGCCGCGGGGAGCGTGGTGCCCGCGCCGTTGAGCGGCTGGAACCCGCTCCAGGAACCGTCGGCGGCGCGAACCTGGTGGTACACGCGGTCGTCCCACCCGACGATGACCACCTGCGACCGGCCGTCGGCCATGCCCGCGACGGCGACCCGCTTGCCCTTGGCCGGGGCGGTGGTGCCGTTGCCGGCCAAGGGTTGGAAGCCGGTCCACCGGTCCGGGTAACGGATTTCGTGGTAGACCACGTCATCCGCGCCGACGACGACCAGCTGGGCGCTGCCGTCGGGCATGGCCGCGATCGACACGTCCTTGCCCACGGCCGGGGTGGTGGTGCCCTGACCGGCCACCGGCTGGAAACCGGTCCACCGGTCGGGGTGGCGGATCTGGTGGTACACCCGGTCGTCCCAGCCCACGATCACGACCTGGGCGGTGCCGTCCGCCATGCCCGCGATCGAGACGCGCTTGGCCTTGGCGGGCGCGGTCGTGCCGTTGCCGGCCAGGGGCTGGAAGCCGGTCCAGCGGTCCGGGTAGCGGATCTGGTGGTAGACCACGTCATCCGCGCCGACGACGACCACCTGCGCCGTGCCGTCTGCCATCGCGGCCACCGCGACGTCCTTGGCGTTGCCGGGCAACGTGGTCTGGTACCCGGCCAGGGAACGGAAGCCGGTCCAGGTGCCGTCGGCGTTGCGGATCTGGTGGTACATGGGCGCGTGCGGCGTCGCGCCGCCGACGTCGTAGCGGTACAGGTTGTTGGCGTCCATCATCGCGATGATCTTGTTCGCGTAGTTCGGGTCGGTCGCGTAGCGCTGGGCGACCTGGCGGATGAACTCGCGCGGGTCGTGCCGGTGGGGCAGCGCGTGGGCGTAGTTGGAGCTCGTGGTCAGGACCCGGCCGTAGTCGCGGAACGAGTCGGTCATCGTGGCGTAGACGCGGAAGTACGCGGTGGTCGGCTGGCACGTCGGCTGGCATTCCTCGGTGGCGAGGCTGCGGCAGCCGACGGCGATGGGGCCGGGGTTGGTCGCCGACACGCACTTCATGCCGAAGTGGTTGTTGAACTCCGCGGCCAGCCGGCTGGTGCCGCGGGCGGACTCGTGTGCGGCCTGCGCGGCGGCGACGGACGCAGGGATGTCGTACTCGGCCTTCACGGCGCGGGCGCGCGGTTCGGCGGTGGCCCAGTAGTCCGCGGCCTGGGCTGACGGGGTGAGCGTGCTCAGCGCGGCGGCGATCACGATCCCGATGAGCCCGGCTCTTCCGGGGAACTTCATGGTCGATCTCCTGTGCTCGGTGAGGGGTGGGTGGTCCGCCTCGGCGGACCACCCACGGGGAAGGGCTCAGTGGCCGACGATCACGACCTGCGCGCTGCCGTCGTCGTGTGCGGAGATCGCGACCTGGCTGCCCTTGGCACCGGCGGTGGTGCCCTGACCGGCCACCGGCTGGAACTCGGTCCACGCGTTGCTGGTGCGGATGCGGTGGTAGATGCCGTCATCGCTGCCGACGATCAGCACCTGGGCGGTGCCGTCCGGGTGGGCGTCGATCGCGACGTCCTTGCCGACGGCCGCAGCGGCGGTGCCGGCGCCGTTGAGCGGCTGGAACCCGCTCCAGGAGCCGTCGACGTTGCGGACCTGGTGGTACACCCGGTCGTCCCAGCCCACGATCACGACCTGTGCGCGGCCGTCGGCCATGCCGGTCACGGCGACCCGCTTGCCCTTGGCCGGCGCGGTGGTGCCGTTGCCCGCGAGCGCTCCGAACTCGCTCCAGCCGGCGTCGGTGCGGATGCGGTGGTAGACCACGTCATCGGCGCCGGTGATCACGACGTGCGAGCTGCCGTCCGGCAGGGCGTCGATCGCGACGTCCTTGCCGACGGCCGCCACGGTCGTGCCCGCGCCGTTGAGCGGCTGGAACCCGCTCCAGGAGCCGTCGACGTTGCGGACCTGGTGGTACACCCGGTCGTCCCAGCCCACGATGACCACCTGTGCGCGGCCGTCGGCCATGCCGGTCACGGCGACCCGCTTGCCCTTGGCCGGCGCGGTGGTGCCGTTGCCCGCCAGCGGCTGGAAGCCGGTCCACCGGTCGGGGTACCGGATCTGGTGGTACACCTGGTCGTCCGCGCCGACGATCACGGCGTGCGCGGTGCCGTCCGCCATGGTCGCGATGGCCACGTCCTTGGCGTCGCCGGGCAGCTCGGTCTCGTACCCGGAGAGCGGGCGGAAGCCGGTCCAGCTGCCGTCGGCGTTGCGGATCTGGTGGTACATCGGGTCCGCCGGGTTGGTCGGCGGCGCCGGAGCGTCGACCAGGTGGTCGTACCGGATCGGGGTGTACTTGCTCGCGGTCGCCGCGGACCAGGTGCGTTCGACCGTGGGCGAGCCGTTGGGGCGGGCCTGTTCGCGAACCACCGGCTGCGTTCTGGCCGCGTCGGCCCACCGCAGGAACAGCGCGACGTGCGAGCCAGCGTCGTTGAGCGCGTCACCGGGCTGTAAGTCGGCGCGGGGGATCTCGTGTGAGATGTAGTGGATGTCGCGGGTGGTGTAGCTGTGCCGGGCGCCCCACGCCATCGAGACGTAGCCGGAGCAGTCGGTGCGGTACTGGCCGTAGGCGTTGCGATAGCAGTTCGACTGGCTGTACGGGACGCGGGCGGTGATCCAGCTCTGCGCACGGGTGAGAATCTCGGCGCGGGTGGTCTTGCGGTGGTTCGGTACCTGCTCGCAGGTGAGCATGATCGAGAAGTCGTCCTGCGCGACGGCCGTGGCGGCGGGGGTGAGCAGTGCGCCGCCCGCGACGGCCGCGGCGAGGAGGATCGAGCGCAGGGTCGAGCCGGTTCCGTGCGACATGGTGTCTTCCTTCTGGTTGTTGTTCCTGCTGACAACCAGAAGCTTGGGGAGCGCACCTGTAAGTCGTCTCTAAGTGACGTGCAAGCTGGGCCTGTGAACCTGTAGATCACCTGTAAGTACCGCGCGCAGACTGAAGCCCCCGATCGGGGGCGGGGCTTCAGCGAAGTCGTCAGGCGAGGTTCTTGGTGAAGAACTCGTCGAGCTTGTCGAACGGGATGAGGTCCTTGCGGTCGTACAGGTCGACGTGGTCCGCACCGGGGACGATCAGCAGGTCGACGGCGTCAGAGGCCTTCGCCCGGACGTCCTCGGAGTAGTAGCGGGAGTGCGCGTTCTCACCGGCGACCAGCAGGTCGCGGTTCGTGTACTGCTGGAAGCCGAAGAACATCGTCGGCGTGGTCGCGGTCCACGCGGTGGTGGAGTTGATCGAACGCGGGTGGAAGCCGCGCTCGGCGCGGTAGTAGTCGAAGAAGATCTTCGTGATCGGGTCGGCGTCCGGCGGCAGGGCCACGGGCAGGACGCGGCTCGACGGGGCGACGTTGCCGTTGCTGTCGAACTCCAGGAAACCGCCGCTTCGTCGGACGGGGCAGGTCCGGTTTGTGGGGGTACAGGCTTTACCTCCCTTCCCGGTCTTGATCACGGGCCGAGCCAGCGGTGCAGTGGCATCCGCGAGTAGTCGGCGAGGTCGTCGACGTTGGCCTGGAACTGCGGATGCTGCGGCCCGATGATCCGTTTCGCCTGGCCCAGGGGCTGGCCGGCCAGCCACAACGACAACTCCTCGAACGCCTCCGCGGTGTGGCCACGGGGCGTCCACAGCAGGCACGGGCCGGGCACTCGGGTGGAGACCTGCTGCCCCAGCGCCGTCACGATGATCGGCGGGCCGGCCATTTCGCTGTCGAGCAGGCACAGTGCCGCACCGGTCGACAGGGCCAGTGTCGCGAAGGTTTCCCGGATGGACGGCGACATCAGGAACAGCTGGCTCTGTGAGTTGACCGCCGGCATGAAGCTGAACCTCAGGTGGTCTGGCAGGAGCGCGTAGGTGTCCCCGATGCTGAGGTAGATGTAACCCACCATGACCCTGCTGCTGCCGTCCGGCCAGGTTTGGCCCACAGCGGGATCTGTCTCGTCCTGGTAAGCCCGCAACGGCTCGTCCACCGGGAAACAGAGGGACAGGTCGAAATCCCCTTCGTCTGCGAGGGCGACCGTTTTGTCGCTGACGAAACCACGGGTGCCTGGGAGCCGCACCGACGTGCCGTCGGGGAGGAGCACGTTCGTCCATCGTGACTTTTGCGGGTCGCACAGTTCCGCGACGGCGGTCAGGAAGCGACCGGCGTTGCACGTAGAAGTCGTAGGTGAAGTCGATCCCCATGGATCCCCCCAACGTCGGTCCGGCTCATTCTCCGTGGGCGCTCCACCGGATTTCTGACCGCCGATAACGTTCACTTATCGGGGGTTAGATTTTCCGTGCCTAATTGGGTAGCGTTGCGTTATATAACGTAACTGCACACGTAATTCTGCTACGATATCGCTGTGGAGACGAGCTGTAACTTCCCCGGCTGCGAGCGCCCCGTTTTCCGAGGTGGCGGGCCGGGCAGGCCCTCGGAGTACTGCGACCTGCCCGAGCACACGCGGTGGCGGGCCTGGCGGGAGCGGCAGCGGCTGGCCGCGGAGCCCGAGCAAAACCTGGAGGTCGTCACCGTGACGAATCTCCCGAGGGTCTCCGGTACCGCCAAGATCAGGGCCGAAGAGCTCCTCGACCGCTTCCGGGTGCTGTCGGAGCAGATGACGCAGACGCTCGGGCGGGCGGTGAGCGAGCTGAACGCGATGGCGGACCCGAGCGTCGCGGAGAGTCAGATCCAGGCCGCGGAGGCGGAGGCTGCCCGGCGGGTCGCGGAGGCTCAGGCGGAACTGGCGGCGGCGGAACGCCGGCGGCACGAGGCCGAGCAGGCGCGCAAGGCCGCCGAGGAGATGATCGAGCAGGCGGTGCGGGCGGCGGAGGAGGCCGACGAGGCCGCGGACACGGCGTTGACCGAGCGGGATGAGGCTCGGGAGGCCGCGCGGGCTGCCGCTGAGCGGGCTGAGGCGGAGATCGCCGAGGTGCGGGTGCAGGCGGCGGCCGTGATCGAGGAGATCCGGGCCGAGGCGGACGCGAAGGTGCGGGAAGCGGTCGAGGCGGCGGAGCAGGCGCGGGCTGACGCGGTGAAGCACGCCGAGCAGGCGCGGCGGCAGGCGGCGAAGGAGATCGAGCAGGCCAACGCCGCAGCCGCAGCCCAGATCGAGCAGGCCAACGTTGCCGCCGCGGCCGAGGTCGAGCGGGCCCGCGTCGAGGCGAAGACCGAGGTGGACCGGGCGAAAACCGAGACCGCGGCTGCCGTTCAGGCTGCTGAACGGGCACGTTCTGATGCCGCCGAGACCGTCAGCCGGGCCGCGAAGGCTCGTGACCAGGCGGTCGTGCGGGCCGAACGCGCCGAACAGGCCGCCGCCGACGCGCGGGCCGAACTCGAGCGCTCACGCGGCGAGTTCGAGGCGCGGTTCGCGCAGGTCAGGCAGGAGAGCGCGGAGCAACTGGCGGCGGTGCGGCAGACACTCGCGGTGGTGGAGGACGCGCGTGCTCAGACGTTGGTCCGCGCCGAGCGCGCTGAGCGTCAGCTGGACGAGGCGGCCGAGGAGCTGCGGGCGGCGCGGCGGGCGAAGACCTCGTCCTGAGCGGCGGCCATCTCGCGCAGCGCGGACTCGCGTTCGCGCTGGGTGAGGCGGTCCAGGTAGAGCCTGCCGTGCAGGTGGTCGGTCTCGTGTGCAGGCAGCGGGCGAAGTAACCCCTCCCCTCGACGACGATCGGGTTGCCGTCCTGATCCTGGCCGCGCACGACTGCGCGGTCAGGGCGGGCCACCACGCGGTACGGGCCTGGCACCGACAGGCACCCCTCCGGTTCTTCGAGGAGTTTTCGCTGGTCGGCGGGCAGGTCGTCGAGCACGGGGGTGAGGAGGTGGCCGGTGTGGTGGGTGCCCCACTCGTCGCGCATGTCCACACGAACAGCTGCTGGTGTGCGCGGAACGGGCCGAGCAAGCCGCTGTGGACGCCCGCGCGGAGTTGGAGTGGTCCCGAGGTGAGTTCGACGCGCGGCTTGCGCAGGCCAGGCAGGACGGCGCTGATCAGGTTGCGGCGGTGCGGCAGGCGTTGGCCGCGATGGAGGACGCGCGGGCGGAACGGGCCGAGCGTCAGCTCGACGAGGCTGCAGGCGTTGCGCCGTTCGGGCGACTGCGAGCGTGCACTTGGGCGGTCGGAAACCTAGAATCCCGCTGCGTAGCCAGCGGATGGTCCCTGCAGAGGGATCGGGGAGGCCCACCGCCATGGGGCGGTTCACGGTGATCACGCATCGACTGTTCCCTCGGTGGACGGGAGCGGGCACATGACCGTCGTCGCACCGCAGGCCGCGGGCCTGCCGACGCCCCTCAGTTCCTTCGTGGGCAGAACCCGCGAGATCAGGGAGATCCGCAGCCGCCTGGGCACGACGCGGCTGCTGACGCTGACCGGGATGGGCGGGGTGGGCAAGACCCGGCTGGCGTTGCAGGCGGCCGGCGCCGTGGTGAACGCCTTCCCTGGCGGGGCGTGGCTGGTGGACCTGACCCCGGCGCGGGACGAGGTGGCGGTGGCCAGGGCGGTCACGGCCGCGCTGGGCCTGCCGGAGCGTGACGCCCATTCGGCGCCGGAGCAGCTCACCGCTCTGCTGGCGGAGCGCCGGGCGTTGATGGTGCTGGACAACTGCGAGCACGTGGTGGACGCCTGTGCGGAGCTGGCGCACACCCTGTTGTCCGCGGCTCCGGAACTGCACATCATCGCCACGAGCCGAGAACGGCTGGGCCTCACGGGCGAGCACATCATCGCCGTGGCCCCTCTCGCACCTGGGGAGGCGGCGGAGCTGCTGCAGGAGCGGACAGTCGCCGTGCGCCCGGACTTCCAGGTCACCGACGCCAACCGGGCGGTGGTCACCCGGCTGTGCGCCGAGCTCGACGGGATTCCCCTGGCGATCGAGCTGGCCGCCTCCCGGCTGCAGACCCTCACGGTCGAGCAGGTGACCGATCGGCTCGAGGACAGGTTTGCGTTGCTCACCAGCGGTTCCCGGGTTGCCAGGCCTCATCAGCGCACGCTGCGCGCGACGGTCGACTGGAGCTGGGAGCTGTGCACCGACGCGGAGCGGCTGCTGTGGACCCGGCTGTCGGTCTTCGTCGGCACGTTCGCCCTGGACGCCGTCGAATGTGTCTGCGCGGGTGACGGCATCGCGGAACACGAGGTGCTGGACCTGCTCGATCGGCTGGTCGCCCAGTCCGTCGTCGTGCCGACCGAGGTCGAGGGCTGGCCGCGCTACCGGCTGGTGGAAACGCTCTGGCAGTACGGGCGGGAGCGGCTCGCGGAGTCCGGTGAGGAGGAACGGCTCCTGCTGCGGCACCGTGACTTCTACCTCGCCCTGGCCACGGGCAACGACGACCGCTGGTTCGGTCACGGTCAGGTGGAGGCCCTGGCGAGGCTTCGGCTCGAACACCCCAACCTGCTGGTGGCGCTGGACTGCGATGCCGACTGCCAGGTCAGGCTCGCGCTCGCGGTGGCGCTGCGCTACCACTGGTACGCGGGTGGATTCCTCGGCGAGGGCCGTCAGCAGCTCGAACGGGCGCTGGCGACAGCACCCGAGCCCACCCTGACCCGTGCCAAGGCCCTGTTCAACGCCGCGTGGGTGGCGTTGATGCAGGGCGACCACGCGACAGCCGGCCAGTGGCTCGAGGAGGCTGACGCCGTGCGTGAGCAGCAGGCGGACGGGGCGGCGGAGTGGGAATCCGTGCGCGCCTCCGTGCTGGGCTTCCGCGGGGTCGCGGCGCAGTACCAGGGCGAGCTCGGGGAGGCCGTGCCCTTCTTCGAGGAGGCGGAGGCCATCTTCCGGGCGCTGGGCGACGGGCGTGAGGCGACCGGCTGGCTGATCGCGTTGGCCCAGGGCCAGGTTTATGCGGGGGACCCGCGCGCAGCGGAGACGGGTACGCAGGCGTCCGCCGCGGCCGAGGCCTACGGGGAACGTTGGGGCCGGGCGCATCTGCTGGTGGCGTTGAGCTTCAACGCGTGGGTGCACGGTGACATCGAGGCGGCGAAGGCGCTGTCCCAGACCGGGCTGGAGTGCATCCGGGGGTTCAACGACTACGTCGCCGTCGCGCTGATGCTGGAACACCTCGCGTGGACAACGGCCTCCGGCAGTGATCCGGTGCGGGCCGGGCGGCTGCTGGGTGCCGCGGGCGCTCTCTGGCGGGACGTCGGCACGGACATCTCCGCGTTCCACCCGCATCTGGCCGGCTATCACCAGCGGTGCGCGGAGGAGATCACCCAGGCCATCGGCCCGGCCGCCTATGCCAGGGCGTTGTCCGAGGGCGCCGGCCACGCCTGCACTCCGGCCGAGGCGATCAACCTCGCCGTGGGCGACCGGGCCGCGCCCCCCGCCGCGGTGTCCGGTGCCCTGACCCGCCGCGAGCAGGAGGTGGCCGCGCTGGTGGCGCGAGGGCTGAGCAACCGGCAGGTCGCGTCGGCGCTGGGACGCTCCCAGCGCACCGCTGACCGCCACGTCGAGAACATCCTCGCCAAGCTCGGTTTCCGGTCGCGCGCCCAGATCGCGGCCTGGTGGGTGGAGAGCCAGGTACCCACGTCGTAGAACTCGGCTCCAGTTGGTAGAAGTACCCATGGCGTCGGCGGGCCGCGCTGCTGAATCCTTCCAGCGTGACGCACAGCACGGCGGACCGGGCCGGCTTCACGGCGTCGACGCCTGAAGACCTCCGGCCTGCCTCCCGGCTGTAACTCATTTCCGCCGCCGATTTCACCCGGCCGGCTCCTTCGACAGTCGTCGTCCACGACGCCTGTTCGCGCATTTGCGAAAGGAAATCAATGCGAAGAAGAGAAGCGGCCGGGCAGGGCCAGTTGGCTGTCCGCACGGGCGCCCCACCATGGCGGCGGTTGTTCGCCGGTGTCGTCGCGGTCATGTCCGCGGCGCTGGTCGCGGGCTCGCTGACGACTGCCGGACCGGCGCAGGCCGACATCACCGGCGGCCTGCTGCTGCGCTACAAGCTGGACGAGGCGTGGGGCACGGTCGCACGCGACTCCTCGGGCAACGGCCGTGACGGCACGGTCAACGGCGGCGTGAAGTGGGGCGGCGGCCAGGGGCTGGAATTCAACGGCTACGACACGTACATCAAGGTCCCGAACAACATCATGGCCGGGCTCAGCTCGATCACCGTCTCGTTCGACGTGTGGGTCGATCACTACCTGGGAAAGCCCTACTTCCTGTACGGGTTCGGCAACACCGACGCCAGCACCGGTAAGGGCAACGGCTACCTGTTCTCCACCGCGGACCAGTTCCGCACGGGCATCACCATGAGCGACTTCCCCGCCGAGCAGCAGACCAGGCCCGGCTACTCCTACCAGCTGGCGCGCGGCATGTGGAAGCACGTGACCTACACGCAGACGGGCAACACCGGCATCCTCTACGAGAACGGGATCGAGAAGGCTCGCAACACCAACGTGACGATCGCCCCCGGAGCGATCGGCGGCGGGACGACGACAGCGAACTACATCGGCCGGTCGCTGTACGAATCGGACCTGCGCTTCCGGGGCCGGATGCGGGACTTCCGCGTCTACAACCGGGCGTTGTCCACGTCCGAGGTGAACGCCGTCGCCACCGGGACCGAACAGGAGTGGGAGCAGCTCCAGGCCCTCGCGTCCTACAACGGCGCGCTCGCCGCGATCCACGACCCCAACGTCGGACCGAAGATCATCTTTCCGTCGGACCACCCCGGCGACATCAACAACCTGAACATCCCGCCCGGCTGGAGCAACGAGTTCGGGCAGACGCCCACGCAGTGGCCCAACCCGGTCAAGGTGAAGAGCCCGCTGTTCACCGTCGCCCACATCAACGAGATCCAGGACGCGGTCAACGCGCAGGTGCAGCCCGACGGCGGCACCACCTACAACCTGAGCGTCTACTACGACGGCACGCGTGACCGGGTCGTGGCGCACACCGACGCCCCGGCATGGGTCACCGACTCCCTGGCCGCCAAGTACGCGGGCAAGCTCGTGATCGAGGGCTACACCCTCAACAACCCGCCACCTGCGAAGTGCACTCCGGAGCAGGTGACCGCGGGCACGGTGCTGTCCGAAGGCGTCGCACCGGCGGACGGTTTCAACGATGCCGCGACGAAGCTGCAGTGGCAGCAGGTGCAGGCGCTCGCCGACTACAACTGCGCGCTCGGCGCGTTCAACGACGCCAACGCCGGACCGAAGATCGTCTTCCCGGCGGACTACGCCGGCGACCTCAACGATCTGCGCAGGCCGCCGGGGTGGACCTCCGAGTACGGGGACGTTCCTGCTGACTGGCCCTCCCCTGCCACCACGAAGAGCCAGTTCACGCTCGCGCG
>NZ_QFWW01000022.1:14135-164877 GCF_003265345.1 Lentzea terrae
GGTCACCGAGATCCAGGACGCGGCCAAGCGAATTCTCCTGCCGGAAGACGGTACGCCGATCCCGAGCCTGACCGTGCGGTTCGACGCCGCCCGTGACCGCGTGGTGGTGACCACCGACGTGCCGGCGTGGGTCACCGACCCACTGCGCGCCGCCTACCCGAACCAGGTCGTGATCGAACCGGTCCCGCAGCTCGCACCGGCCGGCTCCACCAGGGTCACCACCTCGTAGCCGACCGCTTCAGGCACCATCCGCGCCGTTGCCAGGCGTGGACCCGAAAGGACAAGTTGATGAGGATTCCCCTTCACCGGGCGTTCCACAGCAGACGGCACCGCCGCGACAGCGGTCGGGCACGGAAGAAGTTCCTGGTACCGATGTTCACACTGGCTCTGCTGGCGAGCGTGTTCCAACCTCTCGTGGCGCCGCAAACCGCATCGGCGGCCGTGGACGACTTCCGGCCGGCGACGTACAACATGCAGGGGAGCAGCGGCGGCAGCGCGACCAAGTGGTCCACCGACATCCCGCAAATCCTCCGGGGTGGCTACAACATGGTCGCGTTGCAGGAGGCCGGCCCTCAGCCACCTGGATGGCTGGCCTGGACCTCGCAGTACCTGGAGGCCGACCAGAACTGGAGAGGTTGGCGTGTGCAGCACTACCGGTGGCGACCGCCCGGTCAGGCCGCCGACTGGAGCATCTACTTCCTGCGTACCGACTTCGGTGCCAATCGGGTGAACCTCGCCATCCTGACCCAGCAACAGGCCAGCCACGTGATGGTCATCCGGCCCGCCGGCTGGCGAAACGGGCTCCCGACCACCCGGCCGGCCCTGGGCATCACAGTGAACGGTACGGACTTCTACAGCGTCCACGCGTCGGCGTCAGGAGGCGGTGACGGCGCGCAGCTGCTGTCGAACATCGCCGACACATCGCAGGGCAGCATCTGGGCCGCGATGGGCGACTGGAACCGGCCGCCCAACACGCTGCAAACCCAGCCGGGCTGGCACAAGTACATCTCCAACCGGGCCACTCACCAGAACAGCAGGGAACTGGACTACATGGTTTCCAACCAGCGGATGGCCGGCTACGGGGGCGTCCCCCGTGCGTACGGATCCGATCATTACGCCGTCATGTTCCGCCGCTTGGCGGCAAACGCGGGCGTCATGTTGCTCAACTCCCACGACGGCGGCAAACACCTCGGCGTCCAGAACTCGGTGTGGGGGACTGCGGTCGTCAACGGTGGGACCCCCAACTCCGGCCTGTGGAAGTTCAAGGCTGCGGCACCCGGTCTCTACAACATCGTCAACGCCACAACAGGAACGTGCTGGAGTGACAACAACGGCAGGATCATCCAGTGGGGCTGCAACGGAGCTGCGGATCAGCTCTTCAAAGTGAGCTACTGGTGGGACGTCCCCGATCAGATCCGGATCAGGCCGGTGAACCGGAGCACCCAGTGCGTCGGAGACGACAACCGGTGGGGTTGGGGCACGGAGGTCTTCACCACGGTGAACTGCAACAAGGGTGAGGCCCGGTTCAACATCCGGTACGACCGGGACCCCGGGCCCAACGCACCGCTCGTGGTGTTCTGAACCGCGGCATGATCACGGTAGGGGTTCGGGGCCGCCCGAACCCCTACCTGCGCCGAAGTATCCTGATCGACGATGGACGAGCTCAAAGGCGACTGCGCCAACTGTTTCGGGTTGTGCTGCGTCGCGCTGCCGTTCGCGAAGTCGGCGGACTTCGCGGCCACCAAGGACGCCGGTACGCCGTGCCGCAACCTGCTGGCCGATCACCGGTGCGGCATCCACGACCAGTTGCGGCCCAAGGGTTATCCCGGCTGCACGGTGTACGACTGCTTCGGTGCGGGGCAGCGGGTGTCGCAGACGGTGTTCCGGGGCAACGACTGGCGCACCGGTGAGCGGCAGAAGATGTTCGCGGTGTTCCCCGTGGTGCGGCAGCTGCACGAGCTGCTCTGGTACCTCGCCGAGGCCCGCCGGCTCGACCCGCACGACGATCTCGACGACGCCTACGCTGAGGTAGAGCGGCACACGGTCGCGGAGCCGGACGACATACTGCGGCTCGACGTCGCGGAGGTCCGGGCGAAGGTCAACGTCCTGCTGCTGCGCACCAGCGAACGGCTGCGGTCGAGCGCGAAGTCCTACCGGGGCGCGGACCTGATCGGCGCGCGGATGCGGAACAAGAACCTGAGCAGCGCCGACTTCCGCGGTGCCTACCTGATCGCCGCGGACCTCACGAACGCCGACCTGTCGCGGGCGGACATGATCGGGGCCGACCTGCGTGGCGCGGAGCTGTCGGGTGCGGACCTGAGCACCTGCCTGTTCCTGACGCAGCCGCAGGTCAACGCCGCGCGCGGGAACGCGAGGACGAAGCTGCCGGAGGCGTTGACCCGGCCGTCGCACTGGGCCGCGGGGTCCGGCAAGCGCCGCTAGAGGTTGTCAGGGCGGTGTCAGCGGCCGCTGCGAGAGTGCCGATCATGAAGAAGGCACTACTGATCATCGCCGCCGCGGTGGCGGGCATGCTCGCGCCCGGCGTCGCGCACGCCGAGACCCCGCCCGGTTGCGCGTCGGCCCAGCAGATCGGGGCGACCGCGCACGTGAAGTTCGGCAGCGAGACGGCGGCGAGCGTGAAGCAGTTCGCGGGCTGTGGCAAGAACTGGGGCTACGTCTTCGTGTGGGCGGACTGGGCGGCGCGGCACGACCTGTTCCACGTCACCGCCGCGGTGGCGACCGACGACAACGTCAACCACGGCAAGGTGATCGGTCGGCTGGAGCAACGCGAGGTGTGGTCCAAGGCCGCCGGCACCGTCAACAGGTGCACGCGGGCGATGGGCCGGGTCGCGCTCGGCGAGGACGGCTGGGGCGCCTACTCGAGCAGGCGCTGCTGATTGCTCCGGTCGGCAACGACACCTTGGTTGGGCTGGGCTACCGCAGCCACAATCGCGCCGGGCGCATACGTGACGCGGCATCCGCACTTTGTCCCTGCAACGGGCACGTGAGCTGCTGACCGGCGCTCTGGACCGCGAGCTCTAGACCGACAGGCGCTGCTGGGCGACCGCGCGGGCGAAGCCCTCGACGTTGTCCAGCATGATGTTGTGGCCGGTGTTGGGCACGGAGACGATCTGGACGCCGGCGGCGGTGAGTTCGCGGGCACCGGAGGGCGGGGCGTCCTCGGGGTGCAGGAAGACGCGCGGGATCTCCAGTTCCAGCAACAGTTTCCGCATCGTTGGCGACGTGCCGCGGACGAGGTCGACCGCACTGCGGTAGAGGGCTTCGCGGCCGGCCATGCGCATGGTGGCGGCCCAGTGCGGGCCGACGTCGCGCAGCACGCGGTCGAAGCCGTGGGAGAGGAAGTCGGCCTCACCGTAGGCGGCGATACCGCGGCTGCCGGGTGCGCCCAGGGCGGGCGTGGCCGGATCGACGTGCGGGTCGACGAGCACGAGTGAACGCACCATCTCGGGGTGGCGCGCGGCCAGCACGATGGCGACGGCGCCGCCCATGCTGTGGCCGATGATCTCGCTGCGCCGCAGCCCGATCTTGGCCAGCGCGACGGCGAGGGCGTCGGCGTGGCCTTCGAGGGAGTAGGCGAATCCGGTGGGGCGGTCGCTGATGCCGAAGCCGAGCAGGTCCATCATCAGGCTGCGGCGGCCGGCGAGCAGCGGGTGTGCGACGGCTTCGGCGTAGTAGGGCGCCGAGGACGCGCCGAGGCCGTGCAGGTAGACGCGAGCGGGCGTGGCGCCCGGTACTTCGACCCAGCGGATCCGGACACCAGGTCTGATCTCGACGGCGCGCATTTCTCTCCCCGCGTGATTTCGGCTTCCGGACCCTACCCCGCGTCCACGTGAAGTGAGACCCGTTTCGAGACCGGTTTCTCACTAGTCGACGAGTCGCGCCGAGACGACTGCGAGGAGCAGCGTGACGGCGGTGAACACGAAGGTGTAGCTGAATCCTATGGCGGCGTGCGGCGGGCGTGACCGCGCTCCCTCGCACAGGTGGAGCTCCCAGCAGGCGGCGCCCAGTCCGAAGATCAGCCACGGCACGACGATCAGCGCGACGGTGGGTCCGCCGAGCAGGCCGCTGACCACGAACGGCGTTGCGGCGACGAGAAGTCCGGTTGCCGCGGCGATCATCCACGGCTTGCCTGCGGGTTCGCCGGACAGGCGCCCGGCGGCGGTGGCGACGGCGGTGGGTGTCAGCGGTAGCACCCAGGCGTGGCGGAGGGGCACCCGCGTGATCGTCGTCGATGCGTGCGTTGATCGACAGACGCCGATCAGCCGATCCCGAGTGCGGCGCGCGCGGCCGTCACGGTGGCGGACCTCAGTTCGTCGAGGGGCGCGTCGGGGAACTGCATGGTGCAGTCCTGCATGCCGCCGAACGCCAGCACCGCGCGTGCTTCCTGTTGCAGCGTCGGCTCCGGCCCGAAAACCAGCCGGGTCAGGCGGGCGCGCCACGAGAGCACCATGTCGACCAGGCCCAGCTCCGCGAGTGTGGTCATTTCCGTGAGCAGCAGCAGGATGCCGGCGCGGTGGCGGTAGTTGAAGTCGAAGAACCCTTCGAGGAGCTCGATGGCCGATACGTCGGCACGCTGCTCCATGCGCGCGATGAACTGCTCGCCGTCTTCGAGCAGCGGCGTGACGATGCTGCGGACCAGGTCCTCGCGTGAGGAGAAGTGGTAGTAGAGCGCGGGTTTGGTGATGCCGAGGCGGTCGGCTATCTCCTGCAGGCTCGTCTGCTGCACGCCCTTGGTGGCGAACAGCTCGCGCGCGGTCTGCAGGATCCGCTGTTTGGTGTCGGACTGTCTGGCCACGCGCCGAATCTTACTTAACGGACGGTAAAAGCAGGTGTAGGCTCGCGAACAGGGGCTTACCGACCGTTAAGTAAGGGGCGTTGACGTGCGGATTCTCATTTCGGGGGCGAGTATCGCGGGTCCGGTGCTGGCGTACTGGCTCACCCGGTACGGGCACGAGGTGACGGTGGTGGAGCGGTCGCCGGTGCTGCGCAAGACGGGTGGGCACGCGGTCGACCTGTTCAAGCCGGCGATGGACATCTCGGAGAAGATGGGCGTTCTGCCGCGCATCGAGTCGCTGGCGACGGGCACGCAGCGGCTGAAGTTCCTGCGCGAGGGGACGCGCAAGCCGATCAGCGGGGACGTCACGAAGATCTTCGCCGCCGCGTCGGACCGGCACGTCGAGGTCATGCGCGACGACCTGAGCGAGATCTACTACGACGCCGCGCGGGAGGACGTCGAGTACCTGTTCGGCGACTCGATCACGTCGATCGGCGAGGACGGCGACGTGACGTTCGAGGTGGGCTCGCCACGGGGGTTCGACCTCGTCGTCGGGGCGGACGGGCTGCACTCGAACGTGCGCAAGTTGGTGTTCGGGGAGGTCGCGAAGACGTTCACGGGCGCGTATCTGGCGGTGTTGTCGGTGCCGCGGGAGCTGGGTGAGCCGGGTGCGATGAGCGGGCACATCGGGCCTGGGCGCAGCGCGCAGGTGTACGGGGCGCGGCACATCGACGACGCGCGGGCCGTGTTCCTGTTCCGCTCGCCCGAGCTGGAGTACCACCACCGGGACGTGGCACGGCAGAAGCAGCTGCTGCGGGAGGCGTTCGCCGGGCTGCACCCCGAGGTCGACCAGTGGCTGACCTACCTCGACAGCGATCGGGTGTTCTACTTCGACTCGATCACGCAGCTGCGGGAGGACACCTGGTCGCGGGGGCGGGTGGCGCTGGTCGGCGACGCGGCCTACTGCCCGGGGCCGGCGATCGGTGGCAGCACGAGCCTGGCGGTGCTGGGCGCGTACGTGCTGGCCGGTGAGCTGTCGCGGCACAGCTACGACGTGGCGTTCACGCGCTACGAGAACGAGATGCGGGATCTGGTGCACGCCAGCAGGGAGTTCGCGCTGGGCGTGGCGAAGACGCTGATCCCCACGACCCGCCTGGGCGTGACGGCGTTGACGCGCGGCATGCAGCTGGTGACGTCGCTGCCGTCGTGGCTGGTGCGGCCGGTGGCCAAGCTCAACTCGAAGGGCATCCGGCTGCACGACTCGATGCGCGTGCAGGACTACGAGCGTCAGGGCGCCGGCGTACCGGCGCCCTGACGGCTCGGTTCAGCTCAGAACTGCGGGTCAGCTCAGAACTGCAGGCTCCACTTGTCGAGGAACCCGGTGTCCTGGGCCGCATTGTCGTTGACCCTCAGCTGCCAGTTGCCGTTGGCGACCTCGCTGGAGGCGTTGACGGTGTAGGTGTTGTTGATGTTGTCGGTGCTGCCGCCGGCGCGGTTGTGCAGGGTGTAGACGGTGCCGTCCGGGGCGACCAGGTCGACCTTGAGGTCGCCCTGGTAGGTGTGCTTGATGTCCACGGCGACCTTGAGGGTCGACGGGGCGTTGCCGGTCACCTCGGACACCGCGATCGGCGAGTTGATCGTGCTGTTGTCGGCGATCGCGAAGTCCGTGGCGTTCTCGAAGTACTTGCCGGGCGGCGGCGTGACACCGCAGTACTGCCCTTCCTTGCCGATGGCCTCGTACGGGCAGTCGGCGCGTTCCAGCAGCTGCAGCACGGCCTCCTTGTTGCGGGAGGTCTGCGCCGGGATCACCTCGTCGGGCGGGTAGAAGCCGCCACCGCCGGCGCTGCCGGGGTACATCTCGAAGGTGTAGGCGAAGATGCCCTGCGTGCCCCACAGCCAGTCCGGGATGGTCCCGTCGGTGATGTAGAGGTCGCTGGACTGCTCGGGCGTGTAGTTGTTGGTCGCCGCCATCTGCTGGCCGATGGTGCGGAACGTGTCGTGCTGGTCCTGGGTCAGGCCCGGCGCGACGTCGTCGTAGGTCCAGCCCCACGGCCACAGGATGAGCTCGCTGTAGGTGTGGAAGTCGATGGCGGCGCCGATCTGCTGCTTGCCACCGACGTTGCGGCCGCGCACGAAGTCGGCCACGACCTTGACCTCGGGCGCGGACTCCGCGCTCGGCCCGCGGTAGGTGTCACTGCCGGTGCTGCCGGACGAACCGCCGCAGCAGCCCCACTTGTAGTTCCAGTTGCGGTTGAGGTCGGTGCCGACGTTGCTCGAGCCGGCGTTGGGCTGCCGGTTCTTGCGCCACGACCGGTAGGTGCCGGTCGCGATGTCGTACTCGCCGCCGTCGGGGTTGACGTCGGGGATGATCCAGATCTCGCGGGTGTTCACGAGGTCCGTGAGCCGCGCTTCCGAGCCGTACTTCGTGGTGAACTCTTTGATCAGGTACAACGCCATTTCGACGGTGAGGTGCTCACGGGCGTGCTGGTGGTGCGTGAACAGCACCTCCGGCTCGTTCTCGTCGACGCCGACGTTGTCGCTGATCTTGAGCGCGATGATGTCGCGGTTCTCGTAGGACTTGCCGATGACCTGCTTGCTGAGGATGTTCGGGTAGGCCGCGACCGCACTGTTGATCTCGGCGGTCATCTCGGCGTAGTTGTGGTAGTTCGAGTCCGCGGCGGGGAAGTCGAACGGGCCGATCTCGGCGTTCGCCTCCATCCGCTTGGGCAGCTCGGTGACCTCGAAGCCCTGGGCCTTGAGGTTGCGCACCTCGCGCTCGGTGGCGGTGATCACGACGATGCCGTGCTCCTCGACCGAGTCGATCGCGGCGCCGGACTTGGCGAGCTTCGTCCGCTGGTCAACGGTGCGGACGTTGCTCACCTGGTAGTTCGTCGACGTTTCCTGAGCGCTCGGGGCCGCGCCGGTGGGCACGCCTCCCATGGTGAACACGACGCTCGCGGCGACGGTTACCCCGATCAGGGGTCTGAGATGGCTCTTTCGCATGCAGGGCAACCCTTTCGAACCACGGCAGGGACATGGCTGTGCCCTGTGTAGTCCGTGTGAAGGCTCACTGTCATCCCGCCATCCGTATGGGCTTAGCTGGTGAGATGACGCGCTACGACGCTGTGGAGGCCGCCTCGTACCGGGTGGCCCGTGAGATTTCGTTGGCGGGGTTGTCGTCGTGGCGATCCGTTCTGCGGCCGTACTTGCGGCCGGGAACTTCGGTGCTGGACCTGGGGGCAGGTACAGGGTTGTTCGTGCGGGCGTTCGGCGAGTGGTTCCCGGACGTGTCCGTGGTGGCGGTGGAGCCGTCGGCGGACATGCGTGCCGCGTCGGGACTGGACATGCTCGCCGGGGACGCGTCGTCGATTCCGCTGCCGGACGCGTCGGTGGACGTGGTGTGGATGTCCACTGTGGTGCATCACGTCGTGGACCTGGCCGCCGCTGGGGCGGAGTTGCGGCGGGTGCTGCGTCCGGGCGGGGTGGTGGTGATGCGGTCGTTGTTCCGGGAGCGACATTCGGGCATCGGGTTGTTCCGGTTCTTCCCGGAAGCGACGCGGGCGCTGGCCTCGTTCCCGACGGTCGCCGAGGTGGCCGCCGGGATGGGGTTCGCGGTGGAGCGGTTGGAGGCGGTGCCGCAGGTGAGCGCGGAGTCGTTGGCCGCCAAGGCTTCCCGGGTCCGGTGGGAGGCGGACACGTTGCTGCGATCGTTGTCGGCTGAGGAGTTCGAGGCGGGGCGTGCACGGCTGGAGGCGGCGGCTCTGGTCGAGACCGGGCCGGTGGTGGACCACCTGGATCTGCTGGTGCTCACGACTCTGCAAAGCTGACGGCCATGGCCTCAGATCCGAAAGCCGACCTGCACCGCTATCTCCGCACGGCTCGGTCGGCGGTGTTGTGGAAGCTCGACGGCTTGTCCGAGTACGACGCGCGCCGGCCGTTGACGCCGACCGGCACGAACCTGCTGGGCTTGGTGAAGCACCTGGCGACCGTCGAGCAGGAGTACTTCGGCGCGTGCATGGGCCGCAAGTTCCCGGAGGTCCTGCCGTGGGTGGCGGCGATCGAGGACGGCAGCGATCTGAACGCGGACATGTTCGCCACGGCGGACGAGTCGCGTTCGGACATCGTGTCGCTGTATGCGCGTGCCACGGAGTTCGCGGACTCGGTGATCTCGGAGCTGCCGCTGGACGCGCCGGGGGTGGTGCCGTGGTGGCCGGAGGACCGCAAGTACGTGACGTTGCAGCTGCTGCTGGTGCACATGATCGCGGAGACGAACCGGCACGCCGGGCACGCGGACATCCTGCGGGAGGGGCTGGACGGGATGGCCGGGTTGCGGGAGGGCGGGTCCAACCTGCCGGAGCAGGACTGGGCCGGGTATCGGGAACGGGTGGAGACGGCGGCTCGGGACGCTGCGGAGCGGGCGTGAGAAACGGGTTGCCGGGCCGGGCGTGCTCCCACGCCCGGCCCGGCAGCCTCACCCGCTGTGGGCGGAGAAGAACTTGAGCACGTCGGCCACGTACAGGTCGGGCACCTCGATGGCCGGGAAGTGGCCGCCCCGGTCGTACTCGGTCCAGTGCTCGACCTCGTGCGCCGGGTCGAGCAGGGTGCGGATGCCGGTGTCGGCGGCGAAGGTCGCGAAGCCGGTCGGGGCGGCGGCCGCTCCCCAGGTGCCGGGTGCGTTCATGGACTCGTAGATGAACTCCGCCGAGGTGGCGCCGGTGCCGGTGAACCAGTAGATCGACACGGCGGTGAGCAGGGCGTCGCGGTCGACGGTCGAGCACCAGGCCTGGAACTTCTCGTAGATCCACGCCAGCAGGCCTGCCGGTGAGTCGGCGAGGGAGAAGCCGATGGTCCAGGGCTTGGTCGACATCAGCTGGAGGTAGCCGAGGCCGGTGGCGACCAGGTCGTTGAACCGCTCGGCACGGGCCAGCTCGGTGCCGGACAGGCCGTCCAGCGGCAGCGGGCCGCCGAACGGGTGGGAGCTCGGCCCGTTGATGTGCAGGGCGGCCACGGCCGGGGTGAGGCGGCTCATCGCGCCGGCGATGCCCGCGCCGACGTCGCCTGCCTGGACGCCGTAGCGGGCGTAGCCCAGCTGGTCCATCAACGTGACGAACGCGGAGGCGGTGCGGGAGACGTCCCAGGCGCCGGCCACGGGCACGGAGAAGCCGAAGCCCGGGATGGACGGCACGACGACGTGGTGGTCGCGGGACAGCTCGGCGATGACGTCGAGGTACTCGGCGAACGTCGAGGGCCAGCCGTGGATCAGCAGCAGCGGCAGGGCGTCGGGGCGCTCGCTGCGGACGTGGACGAAGTGGATGCGCTGGCCGTCGATCTCCGTGACGAACTGCGGGAAGGCGTTCAACCGCGCCTCGACCGCGCGCCAGTCGAAGCCGTCGGCCCAGTACCGCGCCAGCGATTGGAGTTCTGCGACGGGCACGCCGCGCCGCCAGCCCTCGCCTGCGCCCTGGGCCGGCCAGCGGGTGGCGAGCAGGCGCTGGCGCAGATCGGCGAGGTCGGTTTCGGGGATCTCCACTCGAAATGTGTCCATGCCTGCAACGCTATGAGCAATTGCGGAAAGGTTCGTTCCTCATTCGCGGGGAGGGTGGAACTCGTGTTGGAGACGTCGGCGAGGTTGTTGAAGCTGCTGTCGTTGCTGCAGTCCCCGCGCGACTGGACGGGCCCTGAGCTGGCCGAACGGCTCGGCGTGACGACCAGGACCGTGCGTAACGACGTGGACCGGTTGCGGAACCTGGGGTATCCGGTGCACGCGACGCCGGGGGTGGCGGGCGGGTACAGGCTGGGTGCCGGGGCGAGCCTGCCGCCGTTGCTGCTCGATGACGACGAGGCGGTGGCGATCGCGCTGAGTCTGAGCACGCAGGACTCCGACACCGCGGCGCAGGCGTTGCGGAAGCTGGAGCAGGTGCTGCCGAGCCGGCTCAAGCACCGGCTCCAGACGGTGCAGGAGTACACCGTCGGCACGGCGGCGGAGCTGGATCCGGAGGTGGCGACGAGCATCGTCACGGCGTGCCGGGCGCGGGAGCGGCTGCGGTTCGACTACGTGAAGTTCGACGGCGCGGAAGACCGGCGCGAGGTGGAGCCGTATCGGCTGGTGCACACGCGCGGCCGCTGGTACCTGGTCGCGTGGGACGTCAACCGGCAGGACTGGCGGACGTTCCGCGCGGACCGGATCCGGCCGCGCATCCCGACCGGCCCGAGGTTCACCGCACGAGAGCTCCCGGACTTGGAGGACTACCTGGCCAAGGGACTGGCCACGGCGGCGTGGCGGTTCCGCGCGACTGTCACGGTGCACGCGCCGGCGCACGAGATCGCGCAGAGGGTCCCCGCAGCACTCGTGGAGGCGGTCGACGACTCGACGTGCCGGATGACGGCGGGCTCGGACACGCCGGAGCTGCTCGCGGTGTACCTGGGGATGCTGGGCTGCGAGTTCGAGGTGGACGGGCCACGAGAGCTGGTTCACCACCTGGGATTAACGGCTGACAGGTTCCGCCGCGCGATCGATACTGCTGATCATGGGTAAGGAATACGAGCGGATCGTGCCGAAGCTGCGGGAGTTCATCGAGCAGCAGAAGGTGTTCTTCGTGGCCACCGCGCCGCTGGCGGGTGACGGGCACGTCAACCTCTCGCCCAAGGGCCGGCAGGGCACGTGGCGGGTGCTGGACGACCAGACGGTGGCCTACCTGGACTTCGGTGGCAGTCACGCCGAGACGATCGCTCATCTGCGGGAGAACGGCCGCATCACGTTGATGTGGTGTGCGTTCGACGGGCCGCCGAACATCGTGCGCGTGCACGGCCGTGGTGAGCCGGTGTTCCGCGACGACCCGCGGTTCGCGGAGCTGGCGGCGGGGTTCGGCGAGGCGGACGGGCCGGGGCTGCGGGCGGTGATCGTGGTGACGGCGGAGCTGGTCTCCGACACGTGCGGGTTCGCGGTGCCGTTCATGGACTACCGCTCGGAGCGCGAACTGCACATCGACTACATGGGTCGCAAGTCCGACGAGGAGTTCCGCGAGTACGTCGCCAAGAAGCCGTACAACAACGCGAGCATCGACGGCCTGCCCGCGGTTCCGCAACCGTTGCCGCCGCGCGTGTAGAGAACGCGGGTCCGGCTCCGTCCCAGGGGCATGAACACACACGAGGTGCTGAACCGGCCGCTGAGCCGGGAGCTGCTGGCCCGCGACCTGACCCGGCTGGCCTACGTGGCCAAGGACGGCACGCCGCGCACGATCCCGATCGCGTTCACCTGGAACGGCGAGCAGATCGTGCTGTGCACGTCGAAGAACGCTCCGAAGCTGCACTCGCTGCGGGCGAACCCGGCGGTGGCGCTGACGATCGACACCGAGGTGCACCCGCCGAAGATCCTGCTGATCCGCGGCACGGCGGAGCTGGACCCGACCGACGGCATCCCGGACGAATACCTGCGGATGAACGGCAGCTACGAGATGTCGGCGGAGCAGCGGGTGGAGTGGGAGCGCGAGGTCCGCTCGCTCTACGCCGACGGCATGGTCCGGATCGTCATCACGCCGACGTGGGCGAAGCTGATCGACTTCGAGACCACCCTGCCCACCCCGGTGCAGGAGCTGATCGAGCAGCGGTCAGCTCGACAGGAACCGGTCCAGCACGCGAACGCCGAACTCGAGACCGGCGACGGGGACGCGTTCGTCGACGCCGTGGGCCATCGCCCGGTAGTCGAAGCCGGTGGGCAGTGACAGCGGTGAGAAGCCGTAGCAGTGGATGCCGAGCTGGCTGAACGCCTTGGCGTCGGTGCCGCCGCCGAGGCAGTACGGCACGACGACGGCGGCGGGGTCCTCGTCGCGCAACGCCTCGGCCATCGCCGCGAACCACGTGGTGTCCACGGGTGCCTCGACCGGCGGCTGGTGCTCGAGGAACTCGCGCGTGACACCTTCGCACAGCAGAGAGTCGATGGTCGCTTCGAGCTCGTCGACGGTGCCGGGCAGCGTGCGGACGTCGAGCTGGGCGGTGGCGGTGCCGGGGATGACGTTGACCTTGTAGCCCGCCTGCAACATCGTCGGCGTGGTGGAGCACCGCACGGTGTTCTCGACGAGTTTCGCGGCGGGTCCGAGCCGGGCGATGGTGCCGTCGACGTCGTCGAGGTCGACCTCGACGCCCAGCGCTTTGCCCGCGCCGACGAGGAACGCCTCGACCGTGGGCGTCAACCGGACCGGGTGCTGGTGGGCCGCGATCCGCGCGAGCGAGGTGACCAGCGCCGTCACCGCGTTCTGCGAGTTCTTGCGCGAGCCGTGGCCCGCGCGGCCGACGGCGGTGAGCTTCATGTGCGACGTGCCGCGCTCGGCGGTGCCGATCGGGTAGAGCCGCGTGCCGTCGACGTCGTAGGAGAAGCCGCCGGACTCGCTGATGGCGGCCTCGACCCCGGCGAAGTGGGCGGCGTGGTGGTCGACGAGCCAGTGCGCGCCGTACACGCCCTGGTCCTCCTCGTCGGCGACGAACGCCAGCACGACGTCGCGCCGCGGCCGGCGGCCCTCGACGTGCCAGCGGTTGATCACGGCCAGCGTCATCGCGGCCATGTCCTTCATGTCGACCGCGCCGCGGCCGTGCACGAACCCGTCGCGGATCTCGCCGGCGAACGGGTCGAAGCTCCACTCGGCCGGGTCGGCGGGCACGACGTCGAGGTGCGACTGGACCAGGACGGCGGGCAGCGACGGGTCGGTGCCGTGGATGCGCGCGAGGACGTTGGTGCGGCGGGGTGCGGGCTCCAGCAACGTAGGCGGCACGCCGTTGTCCTGCAGGATCGCGGCGACGTGCTCGGCGGCCTCGCGTTCGCCCGCGGAGTCGCCGCCGCCGCGGTTGGTCGTGTCGAAGCGGATGAGCCGCGCGCACAGCTGCGCCACGTCCAGCGTCATGCAGCCACCCTACGGTCAGCCGTAGATGCCCTCGATCGCGCCCGCTGCGACGTGCGTGACGACTTTGAACGCCTTCATCGCCTCGGTCATCGACACGGCGTCGAACCCGACCCGGCGGGTGCCGATCAGCTCGACGGTCGGCACGACCGCGGCGGCGTCGGCGAGGTGGGTGGCGTCGAACTCGACCTCGATGCGATGCGCCGACACCACGCCCTCCGCACGTCCGGCGCGGGACATCGCCGCGGTGGCCGCTTCTGTGATGTGTGAAGAAGTCACGGCGGGTGGCAGGCACACGGCCGCGTAGCGCGACACGCATTCCTTCACGGCTACCCCGGCGGCTTCTGGCGCGTACGACCGGGCGTCCTCGCACGTCAGGTCGTCGCCGGTCACCAGCAGCACGGGCACGCCGTACTCGGCGGCGAGTGCGGCGTTGAGTCGTCCCTCGGAGGCGTGCACGCCGTCGAGCCACACGCCGGTGATGGAGTTCTCCAGGTAGGTGTGGGCGAGCACGCCGGGTGCGCCGGCGCCGGTGTGGTAGCCGAGGAACACGACACCGTCCACACCTGCGTCGATGCCCTGCATCATCGACAGCGGTTTGTGCCGGCCGGTGAGCACGCGCGCCGCGGTGTGCAGCTCTTCGAGCAACAGGTTGCGCTGGGAGGAGTGCGCCTCGTTGACGATCACCTCGGTCGCGCCGCCTGCAACCAAACCGGCCACGCACGCGTCGACGTCACCAGTGAACAGGCGCCGGAACCGTTGCCACTGCTCGGTACCGGGGATGACGTCCCCGGTCCAGGTGACTCCGGTGGCGCCTTCCATGTCCGCCGAGATCATGATCCGCACAGCTGAGTAACGTAGCGGTGGGCTGCTGGGGAAGAGGGGTATTTCGTGCGTGTGAAAGCGTGCGCGTTGCTTGCAATTGCAACGACACTGGGGGTCGCGACACCACAGGTGCAGGCGCAGGGGCCGGTGATCCTGAAGGTCGCGATCGTGCAGCAGATCGACTCGATGAACCCGTTCCTCGCGGTGTTCCAGTCGAGCACCGAGGTCGGCCGGTTGATGTACGACTACCTGACCGCCTACGCCGCGGACGACCAGCGGGTCACCGAGGGCGTCGCGAACAGATGGGAGCCGTCGGCGGACAAGCTCACCTGGACGTTCACCGTCCCGGAGGGCAAGAAGTGGTCCGACGGCAAGCCGATCACGGCGCAGGACGTCGCGTTCACCTACAACCTGATGCTGACCGACGAGGTCGCGCGGACCGCGAACGGCAGCTTCGTCACCAACTTCGAGTCGGTCGCCGCGACCGACGACAAGACCGTGGTGATCAAGACCAAGGCGCCGCAGGTGACGATGCTCGCGCTGGACATCCCGATCGTGCCCAAGCACGTGTGGGAGAAGGTCACCAACATCAAGGACTACGCCAACGACCAGATGCCGGTCGTCGGCTCCGGTCCGTTCGTGCTGACCGAGCACGTGGCCGGGCAGTTCATCAAGCTCAAGACCAACAAGAACTACTGGCGCGGCGCGGCGAAGTACGACGAGCTGCACTTCGTGTACTTCCAGAACTCCGACGCCGCGGTGCAGGCGCTGGGCAAGGGCGAGGTCGACCTGGTCAACCGGATGGCGCCCGCCCAGTTCGACTCGCTCGACGGCAAGGCGGGCGTCACGCGCAACAAGGCGCAGGGCCGCCGGTTCACCGAGCTGCTGATCAACCCCGGCGCGCAGACGAAGGCCGGGGTGCCGATCGGTGACGGCAATCCCGCCTTGAAGGACGTGCGGGTGCGGCGGGCGATCGCGCAGGCCGTCGACCTCGACGCGCTGGTCCAGCGGGTGAACCTCGGCTACGCGGAGAAGGGCGCCGGGCTGGTGCCGCCGGTGTTCGGCAAGTGGCACTGGCAGCCGGGCGCGGGTGAGCTGCGCAAGTTCGACCCGGCGGCCGCGAACGCCGCCCTCGACGCCGCCGGGTACCCGCGCAAGGACGGCACGCGGTTCACGCTGCGGCTGACCGGACGGGCCGGGCGCGCCTACGACGAGCAGGCGTCGGAGTACCTGAAGCGGTCGATGAGCGAGGTCGGCATCGGGCTGGACGTGCGGCTGGTGTCGGACAACCAGCTCAACGAGGTGACCACGGCGGCGACCTACGACCTGGCGTTCTCCGGCTGGGCGACGAACGTGGACCCGGACTTCATCCTGGGCCTGCACACGTGCGCGCAGCGGCCGGGCGCGGACGGCAAGGGCGGCACCACCGACTCGTACTTCTGCGACGAGACCTACGACCAGCTCTACGCGCGGCAGCTCTCGGAGTTCGACGAGGGCAAGCGGGTGGAGATCGTGAAGCAGATGCAGGCGCGGTTCTACGACCAGGTGCCCGCGGTGGTGCTGGCGTACGAGAACGCGCTGGAGGGCTACCGGTCCGACCACTTCGCGCGGTTCACGACGCAGCCGGCGCAGGGTGGCGTGATCATGGCGCAGAACGGCATGTGGGGTTACTACGGCGCCGAGCCCGCCGGACGGGTCGCGCAGGCCTCCAGCAAGGGGCCGTGGCTCGCGATCGGCGGCATGGTGCTGGTGGCTGCGGTCGTGATCGGTGTGGTCGTGGTGCGCCGGCGTCAGGCGACGGCCGGGGAGCGCGAGTAGGTGCGACTGGCTGGACGGCTCGGTGGCGCCGCGCTGAGCCTGGTGATGGTGGCGGTGCTGGGCTTCTTCCTGTTCCGGGTGGTGCCCGGCGACCCCGTCGTCTCCATGACGCGCGGCCGGCCGACGACCGCGGCGATGCAGGCCGAACTGCGGGCGCAGTTCGGCCTGGATCGTCCTCTGCTCTCGCAGTTCTGGGGCTACTTCACGTCCCTGCTGCAGGGTGACCTCGGCACGTCGTTCACGTTCCGGCGCCCGGTGGCCGACGTGATCCTGGAACGCCTCGGACCGACGCTGCTTTTGGTGGGCACGTCGACGTTGATCGCGGTCGGCCTCGGGCTGTGGCTCGGGGTGCGAGCGGCGTGGCGGCGTGACTCGGCGTTCGACAAGGCGACGACGGGTGTGGCGCTGACGTTGTGGGCGGTGCCGACGTTCTGGCTCGGCATGCTGCTGATGATGGTGACGGGAGACCTCTTCCCGTCGCGGGGCATGCGCGACACCGACACCGCGCCGGACTTCGTGTCACAGGCCCTCGACGTCGGACATCACCTGGTGCTGCCGTCGATCACGCTGGTCGCGGTGGTGTGCGCGGAGTACATGCTCGTGATGCGGTCGTCGTTGCTGGAGGAGATGCACGCACCGTACCTGACGACCGCGCGCGCCAAGGGGTTGCGCGACGACCTGGTGCGGCGCCGTCATGCCGTGCCGAACGCGGTGTTGCCGGCGATCACGTTGGTGTTCCTGCGGTTCGGGCTGGTGGTGGCTGGGGCGATCACGACGGAGACCGTGTTCTCGTGGCCTGGGCTCGGGTTGTTGTTCTACGACGCGTTGACCGGGCCGGACTACTTCCTGTTGCAGGGGTTGCTGGTGTGCACGGCGGGCGCGGTCGTGGTGATGAACCTGTTGGCCGAGTTGCTGTACGGGGTGCTGGATCCGCGGGTGAAGGTCGTATGAGCAGGTTCAACGCAGCGAGGGGTCTCAGCAGAGCGAGCGGCGGGATCAGCACGTTCCTCTCGCACCGGGCGGGCGTGGCCGGAGCCGCGATCCTCGTGGTCGCGGCGCTGGTCGCGGTGATCGCGCCGCTGCTCATTCCCGCCGACGCCCTCGACGTCACCCGCGTGACCGCCGCGCCGTGGCAGGCGCCGGGCGTGGAGTACTGGCTGGGCACCGATCACACGGGGCGGTCGGTGGCGCTGCTGGTGGTGCAGGGTGCGGGCACGTCGTTGTTCGTGGGGCTTACGGCGGCGTTGCTCGCGGTCGGCATTGGGACGTTGGTCGGGATCGTCAGCGGTCATTTCGGTGGGCTGGTGGCGGGGGCGTTGTTGCGGGTGACGGACTTCTTCCTGGTGTTGCCGGCGTTGGTGCTGGCGATTGCGCTCTCCACCGTGCTGCCGCGTGGGTTGGGGACGATCGTGCTGGCGATCGGGCTGACGAGTTGGCCGTCCACGGCGCGGATGGTGCGGGCGCAGACGTTGACGATCGAGGCGCGGCCGTTCGTGGAGCGGGCGCGGGCGCTGGGTGGTGGGCACGGGCATGTGATCGGGCGGCACGTGTTGCCGTCGGTGGTGCCGTTGGTGCTGGTGAACGCGACGTTGGCGGTGGCCACGGCGATCGTGGCGGAGTCGACGCTGGCGTTTCTCGGGTTGGGGGATCCGACGCGGATCTCGTGGGGCGCGATGTTGCACCAGGCGCAGCTGCACGGCGCGGTGCCGCAGCGGGCGTGGTGGTTCCTGCTGCCGCCGGGGGTCGCGATCGTGGTCGTGGTGCTGGCGTTCACGCTCGTCGGGCGCGCCCTTGAAGCTGTTGTGACGCCGAAGAGGTGACGATGCTCGAGATCAGCGACCTCAGCGTCCATTACGGACACAAGCGCGTCGTCAGTGACGTGAACCTGCGTCTCGCACCTGGCCAGACGCTCGGGCTGGCGGGTGAGTCGGGGTCGGGCAAGTCGACGGTGGCGATGTCGGTGCTGCGGTTGCTGCCCAGGTCGGCGCGGGTGGACGGCGAGATCCTGCTGGACGGCGACGACGTGCGGACGATGTCGTGGGGGCGGCTGCGGGCGGTGCGGTGGGCGTCGGCGTCGATCGTGTTCCAGGGAGCGATGCACTCGCTCAACCCCGTGCAGCGCGTCGGTGACCAGATCGCCGAGCCGATGCGCCTGCACGGCACCAAGGGGAACGTCCGCGATCTCCTGGAGCAAGTAGAGCTCCCACAAGAGAAAGCCCGGTCTTATCCGCACGAGTTGTCGGGTGGGCAGCAGCAGCGGGTCATGATCGCGATGGCGCTGGCGTGCGGGCCGCGGCTGGTGATCGCCGACGAGCCGACGACGGCGCTGGACGTGGTGGTGCAGGCGCAGGTGCTCAAGGTGCTGAAGCGCCTCGTGGCCGAGCAGGACCTGGGCCTGCTCATGATCAGCCATGATCTGTCGGTGCTCGCGGAGACGTGTGACGACCTGGCGGTGATGCATCGCGGAGAACTGGTCGAGCGTGGCCGCACGAGAGAAGTGATCGCGAATCCGCAGCACCCGCACACGGCGGCGCTCACGGCGGCGTTCCCGGTGATCGGTGACCCCGCGCACCGCTGGGCCCAGCCTGAAACAACCGAGCCCAGGACGACCGAGGAACCGCTCCTGGCGGTGCACGAACTCACCGTGGACTACGGTCGGACGCGCGCGGTCGACGGGGTGGACCTGACGGTCGGGCGGGGCGAGATCGTGGCGTTGGTCGGGCAGTCCGGCTCCGGCAAAACGACACTGGCACGTACCATAATGGGGCTCCGGAAACCGTCCTCCGGTCGGGTGATCTTCGACGGTGCCGAGGTGCCCCGCAACGGCAAGGCGCTCAAGGCGTTCCGGCGGCAGGTGCAGCTGGTGTTGCAGGACCCGGCGAGCGCGCTGAACCCCCGCCACAAGGTGCTCGACGCGGTCGCCGAGGGGCTGCGCGTCCACGGCATTCCCGACGGAATTCCCGACGGGGAGGAATCGCTGGTCACGGCCGCTGTCGAACGCGCGGAGCTACGTCCCGCGAGCCTGTACTTGGAGTCCCTTCCGCACGAGCTGTCGGGGGGTCAGCAGCAGCGGGTGGTGATCGCCGGCGCGCTGGTGCTGCAGCCCCGTCTGCTGGTGGCCGACGAGCCGGTCGCGTCGCTGGACGCGTCGGTGCGCGGGGAGATCGTGGCGCTGCTGCTCCGGTTGCGGCGTGAGCTGGGCCTTGCTTCATTGATCATCACGCACGACCTCGGGCTGGCGTGGCAGATCGCCGATCGAGTCGCGGTGATGCATCAGGGGAAGATCGTGGAACAAGGCTCGGTGGAACAAGTGCTGCTCAACCCGTCACACGACTACACGCGCGCCCTCCTGCGCGCAGCGCCCAATCTCGGGCCCGATCTCGGACCTCAGGTCTGACCAGGTGATCCCGAAGGTGATCCCGAAGGTGATCCCGATCGAACACGCCCGCTATCGGGCCGCGCTGACGCCTGCCGAGATCGGGCGCGGCGGGGCCGACGGCTGGGTCGACGTGCACGACGTGCCGACGCTGGCGTGGCTGGCGTGGAACGACCTGGGCCGCCCACCGGGGGTGCTGGGGGAGCTCGCCGAGGCGACGGAGCCGGAGCACGTGCTGGCGCTGTGCCGGATCCTGGCCTCGACCTCCCGCACGGACACGGCGGCGGTGTGGCGCTACTTGGCGGCGGACTGGGAACGCACCGGCGAGCGTTCCGACGGCAGGCAGCGCTTCCTGCTGGACCGTGCGACGCGTGGTGAGGGCATGAACTGGCGCGACTTCTCCGCCCTGATGGGCACCGATCGGCCGGAGGAGGTCGACGCGGCGTTCGACCGCGGCGAGGACATGGTCGGCATCTCGGTGATCGGCCTGTCGCTGTCCTATCCGGACCCGTGGGTGACGCTGGCACGGGTCGTGCGCGCGTTGGACCACAACCGGATCGAGGTCCGCCAGCACGGCGCCACGGCTCTCGCGCACGTGGCACGGCTGCACGGCGTGGTGTCGCGGGAGTGCCTGGAGGTGCTGCGGCGCCATCCCAACGACGTGGCCGAGGACGACCTGTGGACGTTCATCGCGCACCGCCGGCTGCCGGCGTGGCTGTGGTGGCGGCGGATCAAAGCCCGGCTAGGGCGGCGAGTTCCGCGCGCACCGCGGTCTCGGTTACGCGGTTGCGCTGTCCCACGGCCCGGCGCAGTGCCTCGTCGAAGTACTGCCGGGCCTGGTCGAGGTCGCCCTCGTCCTTCGCGACCCGGCCGCGTTCCAGCGCGATGTGGCAGCGCATCTCGTCCGGGCTGTACCAGCCGCCCGGCGTCAGCTCCCACGCCCGGTCACACTCCGCGCGGGCCGTCGCGCAGTCACCGGTGAGGCGGGCCAGCTCGGCCAGCCCCAGATGAGCGCCCGCCTGCACCACCTGCGCCCCGGCCCGGCGGGCGAGGGTGAGCGCGAGGTCGAAGTCGGCTTTCGCTCCGGCCAGATCTCCCGCGGCCAGCTGCGCGTGGGCACGTCCAGCGACAGCCTCCGCGGTGTCCTCGGTCGCGCCGAGCTCCTCGAGCAGGCCGCGGGCGCGTTCGACGTATCGCAACGCGCCGGTGGCGTCCCCAGCGGCCAGCGCGATCTCGCTGAGCTGCGTGAACGCCAGCGCCGCACCCCACCGATCACCGACCTCGGTGAACGCCTGCGCACCCCGGCGCAGCAGGTCCTCGCTCGCGGCGTGGTCGCCCTGCATGCGGGCCATGAGACCGTCGCCCACCAGGGCGAGCGCCTGGCTCCACGGGTCGGTGCCCAGCAGCCGGTTGCGGTGGTGCCACACCTGGGACTCGTCCTGCGGGGCGCCGAGCGCCATGCCCCACAGCATGGTCATGATCGGGTAGCGCGGCGGCACGTTCAGCGTGACGAGCAACGAGTCGGCCTGGCGGATCCGGCCGGTCTGGTCACCGGTCGCGACGGGCCAGGCGATCAGCAGACACAGTGCGTACTCCTCCTCACGCTCTGGCGGAGCCGTCTCGCCGCACGCGTGCACGACGGCTTCGCCCAGGTGGGCGGCTTCGGTGCGCAGGCCGCGACACCAGTAGTAGGTGGCGAGCGCGGCGACCAGTTCGAGCGCGAGGGTGATGTCGTGGGCAGTGGCCCAGGTGACGGCGGCGACGAGGTTGTCGTGATCCTCCTTGAGCCTGTTCAGCCACTCCACCTGTTCGTGCGCGCGCAGGTGCGGTTCGGCTTCCTGGGCCAGCGCGAGGAACCAGCGCGCGTGCCGTTCGGCGAGATCCGGCGCGCGACCACGGCAGAACGCCCGGATCGTGTCGAGCATCCGGTAGCGGTCGCCGCTGATCTCGACGAGTGACTTGTCCACCAACGAAGTGAGAGTGTCTACATCGGACTCGCAGACACCGAGAACCGCGTCCAGGCTCGCGCTGCCGGAGAACACGGTGAAACGAGCGGCGAGGTCGCGTTCGGCATCGGTGAGCAGGTCCCAGCTCCACTCGACGACCGCATGCAACGTGCGGTGCCGGGGCGCGGCGGTGCGACTGCCCTTGGACAACAACCGAAACCGGTCGCCCAGCCGAGCGGCGATCTCCGTGAGCGCGAGTGACCGGACGCGTGCGGCGGCAAGCTCGATGGCGAGCGCGATCCCGTCCAACCGCCGGCACACGTCCGCGATCAGCTCGCTGTCCGCGGTGAAGCCGGGCTTGACGGCCTGAGCGCGGTCGAGGAACAGCCGGACCGCGGCCTCGTCGTCGAGCGCGGCGACCGGGCTGAGGACCTCACCGGTGATGCCGAGCGGTTCACGGCTGGTCGCGAGCACCTTCACGTCCGGGCACGCGGCGAGCACCGTGCCGAGAACGCGGGCGGCGTCGCCGATGACGTGCTCGCAGTTGTCCACGATCAGCAACGCGTGCCGAGCAGCCAGTGCCGCCAGAAGCCGTTCTTCGACGCTGACCGGCCCAGCGGACAGCAAGCCGGCTTCGCGGACCCCGACACCGTCAAGCAGCGCGCGTGCCACATCAGAGGTGGCGCTGAGGTCGACGAACGCCACCTCACCCTGCTCACGGTGGCCGACCTCGACCGCGAGCCGGGTCTTGCCGGTACCGCCGGGGCCGATCAAGGTCACGAGCCGGTTCTCCTGCAGCCACTTGGTGACGCGGCGCAGATCTTCGTCCCGGCCGACGAAGCTGGTGAGCTGCGCGGGCACACCCCGGTGCGGCGCCTCGGCCCGCAGCACCTCCAGGTGGGCAGCAACGAGCACAGGGGAGGGGTCGACCCCGAGCTCGTCGGCCAGCAGCGAGCGGCCTGCCGCGAACACCTCCAGCGCCTCGGACTGCCGGCCGTCGCGGTGCAACACCCGCATCAACGCGGCCCGCACGTCCTCCCGAAGTGGATCTTCGGAAAGCAACTCCCGGAGGTCGTTTTCGGTCCCGCCGGAAAGTGCGCAGTTGATGAACACTTCTCTCAGCCGGAGCCGGGCTGATGCCACGAACGGCGCGTCGACATCAGCGAGAGCGGTGCCACGCCACAGTTTCAGCGCCTCAGCACCACGCCCGGCCGCGAGCAGCTCGACACAGAGCTGGAGATCCACGTCGAACGGGTCGGCGACCAGCCGGTATCCGGCGGGGTGGTGCTCGATCACGAGCCCGGGGATGGTCTTGCGCAGCCGGGAGACCTGAGATTGCAACGCGTTCGCGGCCCGCGTGGGTGGCTCCGGGTACAAGCCGCCGATCAGCTGTTCGTGCCCCACGATCCGCCCAGCGTCGAGCACGAGCATCGCCAGCAGCGCGCGCTGCCGTGGCGCGGCGACCTCCACACCGTCGACCTGCACCGGACCGAGCACCCCGAACCTCACGGACGCGATTCTTCCGGACTCACCAGATCTACAAGGCCGGAACCCGCACTGCTCCGAATAGGTCGCCTATCGATGCAAATCGGTGACCCGCTGTATCAGGACCAGCACGTGCGGTCTCCTTCCGTTCGGTCGGGGACGAAACGAACGAGTGGAGAACACAGGCATGAGACCCATGATCACGGTCGGCACCGCGTTGGTCGCCACCGTGGCTCTCGCGATCCCTGCACACGCGGCCGACGGCAACCTGCCCGGCGGCACCAGCATCGGCGTGACGATCACCAGCCCGGCCAACAACAGCGTGGTCGTGCCGGGCCCGGTCACCGTCACCGGCAAGGCCTCGATCGGCACCGGCGTCGCGGTCGTCGACACGGCGCTGACCTACGTGCTCGACGTGTCCGGCTCCACCCAGGGCAACGTGTCCGCCGGCTGTGGCGGCGACCAGAACGGCGACGGCAACCCCGCCACGATCCTCGACTGCGAGATCGCCGCCGCGAAGGCGTTGCACGCCAAGGCCGCCGTCCCGAACACGGTCGTCGGCAACACCGGCGCCGCGGTCTTCGGCGAGAACGGCCAGACCGTCGACGTCAGCCCCGCAGCCGGCGACCAGAAGGTCGTCGCACCGGGTGCCGACGCGAACGGCAACGGCACGAAAGACGTCCCCGAAGCGCTCGCCAGCGCGTTCTTCGGCGGCGGCGTGAACCTCTTCACCGCCCGCAACGCCGGCAACACCACGAACTTCGTCGGCGGCCTGACCGCCGGCATCTCCTCGGCCACCGCGGCATCCCAGCCGCGCAAGCTGATGGTCTTCTTCTCCGACGGCGCGTCCAACGGCCCCGGCACCGTCGACGCCGCCCTGCAGCAGGCGAACAACGCCGGCATCAAGATCTTCACCTTCGCCGTCTCGAACGCCGCCGCGTGCGACAACCCCGGCCTGCAGGGCTCGCTGCGCAAGATCGCCGAGACCACCGGCGGCACCTGCACCGAGGTCCCCAACGTCTCGCAGCTGCCCGACGTCGTCCCCGGCGTCATCGCCTCCAAGCTCACGCAGCTGACGTTGAAGGTGAACAACGGCGCGGACATCCCGATCACCTCGATCACGCCGAGCCTGCCGCAGGACGGCCCCGCCACGGTCGACTACACCGTGGACACCCCGCCGCTGGCCGCAGGCACGCACCAGCTGTGCGTCACCGCGCACGGCACTGACGGCGGCGGCGCCGGCTCGGTCACCGAGTGCACCACCGTCAAGGTCAACGCCCCGCCCGTGGTGAAGCCCGGCGGCCCGTACGCGGGTCAGGAGGGCACCGACGTCGCCATCGCCGGCCAGGTGACCGACCCCGACGGTCCCTCGCTGACCACCAGCTGGACCGCCACCCCGAAGTCCGGCGTCGACGCGGGCGCGACCTGCTCGTTCGGCAACCCGGCCGCGCAGGCCACCACGGTCAAGTGCACCGATGACGGCGTGTGGACGCTGACCCTGACCGCCAACGACGGCGTGAACCCCGCGGTGAAGGCCACGACCGAGCTCACGCTGTCCAACGTCGCCCCGAAGGTCACCCTCGCCGCCGACAAGACCCTGGTCACGCGCGGCACCACGGTGAACTTCACCGCGCCGTTCACCGACATCGCCACCAACGACAAGCACACCTGCACGCTGAACTTCGACGACGGCACCCCCGTGGTGAACGGCGCCGTCGCCCAGGGCGCCGGTAGCGGCACCTGCACCAGCTCGCACGCGTTCACGAAGCTCGGCGCGCACAACGTCCTGGTGACCATCACCGACGACGACGGCGACTCCGCCACCGCCGTCGTCAAGGTCGTCGTCTACCTGCGCGGTGAGGCGTGGGCACTGAGCGCGTCGGGCCTGATCAACGTCGCGAAGACGCCGCACGCCCAGTGCCCGCCCAACGAGGACAAGACCGTCGCCCAAGTCAACGTGCTGGGCCTCGCCTCGGGCAACGCCCTGCACGCCGACTGCACCCTCGACCCGAACACCGGCCGCACGGTCGCCTCGGCACGGGTGGAGGGAGCCACGCTGCTCGGCGGAGCGATCAAGCTCAACGCCGTCGAGGCCAGCTGCGTCAGTGACGCGAACGGCATCGTCGGCTCCTCCAAAGTCGGCACGCTCAACGGCCAGCCGATCGGCACCGCTCCCGCCACCATCGGCATCCCCGGCGTCGCCACGGTCCACCTCAACGAGACCGCGACCGGACCGAACGGCCAGCTGATCCAGAACGCCGTCCGGGTCCGCACGCTGCTCGGCCAGGAGATCATCCTGTCGGCCTGCCGCCTGGGCTGACCCGCTGACCTGCCCTGGGGAGTTCTGCTCCTCAGGGCAGGTCGTGCCCGATCGTGGCGTCCACGTGGTCCGGGACCTCGTCGTGCCGGTCGCCGACCGTCAGCGTGCCGGTGGGTTCGAACAGCAGGAGCTGCGCACCGGACGGGGCGGAGGGCTTGTGGAACATCCCGCGCGGCACGGTGAACACCGAGCCCTGGGGGAGCACCACCGTGCGTTCGCCGTCGGGCTCGCGCAGCGCGATGTGCAGTTCGCCGTTGAGCACCAGGAAGAACTCGTCGGTGTCGTCGTGGACGTGCCAGAGGTGCTCGCCGTCGACCTTGGCCACCCGCACGTCGTAGTCGTTGACCCGCGTGACGATCCGAGGGCTCCACACGGTGTCGAACGAGTCCAGGGCTTTGTCGAGAGAGATGGGGTTCACGCCCTGAGCCTGCCGCTGTACTCGCGACCGACGTGAGTGCTAGGAATCGCACATGCCGCAAGAATCCTCGCACCGAGTCGTTGTGATCGTGGACGAGAACTCCAACCCGTTCGAGCTCGGCTGCGCGACTGAGATCTTCGGCCTGCACCGCCCCGAGATCGGCCCCGACCTCTACGACTTCCGGCTCTGCTCACCCGAACCGGCCACGGAGATGCGCGACGGGTTCTTCACCCTCACCGCCGTCGCGGACCTGAGCGCGGCCGACACCGCCGACACCCTGATCGTCCCCAACCGGCCCAACGTCGAAGCACCCCGCCGGCCCGCCGTACTCGACGCCATCCGCCGCGCTCACGCCCGCGGCGCCCGGCTCGTCGGCTTCTGCAGCGGCGCCTTCACGCTCGCCGAGGCAGGGGTGCTGGACGGCCGCCGTGCCACCACGCACTGGCAGTGGGCCGAGGCGTTCCGCACCCGCTTCCCAGCCGTGCAGCTCGAACCGGACGTGCTCTTCGTCGACGACGGCGACATCCTCACCTCCGCCGGCAGCGCCGCCGCCCTCGACCTCGGCCTGCACCTCGTCCGCCGCGACCACGGCGCCGAGATCGCCAACGCCGTCAGCCGCCGCCTCGTCTTCGCCGCCCACCGCGACGGCGGCCAGCGCCAGTTCGTCGAACGCCCCGTACCCGACCTGCCCGACGAGTCACTGGCCCCCGTGCTCGCCTGGGCCCAGCAACACCTCGACACCACCCTCACCGTCGCCGACCTCGCCGCACGCGCCGCCGTCAGCCCCGCGACCCTGCACCGCCGCTTCCAGGCCCAGCTCGGCACCACCCCGCTCGCCTGGCTCACCGGCGAACGCGTCACCCTCGCCTGCCGCCTGATCGAACTGGGGGAGCAGCGCTTCGACGTCGTCGCCCGCCGCACCGGCCTGGGCACCGCCGCCAACCTCCGCGCGCTGATGCGCCGCGAGACCGGCCTGACCCCCTCGGCCTACCGGCGCCGGTTCAGCTCAGCGCCCGCAGGATGATCCGCGCCACCACCCGCGTCTTCGCGTCGGCGTAGTCCTGCACCCGCTGCCACGTCTGGCTCGCCAACGCCCGCTTGGCCGCCTCGTACTCCGCCCGATCCTGAGGGTGCGTGCGCAACCGGTCGCGGAAGGTCAGCATCCGGTCGACCTCCTCGCAGCCGGGGGAGAACACGTGCAGGTTCACATTCGGCACCGTGCCCTTCAGCAACCGGTGCTCGTACCACGACCGCTCCCGCAACCGCAGGTAGTAGCCCGCGTCGACGAGAGCCGGCACATACGCGTCCTCGTCGTTCGAATCCGGCACCACCAGCACAATGTCGATCAACGGCTTCGCCGCCAGCCCCGGCACCGACGTCGACCCGCAGTGCTCCACCCGCACGACCGCATCACCCAAAGCCGCCCGGATCTTCGCCTCCTCCGCCGCATACCACCGCGGCCACACCGGGTCGTACTCCTGCAACTCGATCGGCGCGTTGTGCGGCGGGTTCTCCGTCACGAACTCCACGTCGCCCGGCTCCGCCCGCACGCGCCCGAACACGTACAGCCGCGCGCCCGGCCCCTCCAGCAAGCGGTGATCGTGCCAGCCGTCCTCCCGCACCACGACCCGATAACCGGCGGCCCCCAGCGCGGGCACGTACGACGCCTCATCGCGCGGATCGTCCACCACCAGCATCAGCTCGACCGGCTCCGCGGCCAGCCCGACCGACTCCAGCTCCGCACCCGGCAACACCGCCAGAATCCGTTCCCGCTCAACCACCGAACAGGTCACCGGCCGCCTCGACCCTCTCCAGCACCTCGTCGGCCGTGAACACCAGCTCCTCCGGCACCTGGCACTCCTCGACCTCGTCCCACGTGATCGGCGTCGACACCGACGGACGCTCCCGAGCCCGCAACGAGTACGGCGCCACCGTCGTCTTCGCCGGGTTGTTCTGCGACCAGTCGATGAACACCTTCCCGGTGCGCTGCGCCTTCGCCATCGTCGCCACCACCAGCCGCGGCATCTCCTTCGCCAGCCGCTGCGCGACGTCCTTCGCGTACTCCGACGTGTCCTTCGCCGGCGCATACGCGTACACCTGCATGCCCTTGTTGCCCGACGTCTTCGCCCACGAATCCACACCGTCGTCGTCCAGCACCGTCCGCACCTGCTCAGCGACCCGGCAACACTCCACCACCGTCGCCGGCGCACCCGGATCCAGGTCGAACACCAGCAGATCCGGATCCCGCTTGCCCCCGCGCGGCCCCACCGTCCACTGCGGCACGTGCAACTCCAACGCCGCCAGGTTCGCCAGCCACACCAACGTCGCCAACTCGTCCACCATCACGTAGTTGACCGTCTCGTTGCCCTTCGAGCTGCCCGGCGACTCCAGCCGCATCGTCCGCACCCAGTCCGGCCGGTGCTCCGGCGCGTTCTTCTCGAAGAACCACTTCCCGTCCACCCCGTTCGGGTAGCGCTTGAGCGTGACCGGACGGTCCTTGAGATGGGGGAGCAACACCGGGGCGATCCGCGTGTAGTAGTCGATGATCTCGCTCTTGGTGAACCCGAACTCCGGATACAGCACCTTGTCCAGGTTCGTCAGCTTCAACACCCGGCCCTCGACCCGCACCGTTGCATCACTGCTCAACCCGACGCACCTCCTCAGGCGACTTGTCCGGCCGCAAACCCCGCCACGCCGGAAACCGCATCCGCCCGTCCGGCGTCCACTGCCGGAACACCACCTCCGCCACCAGCTCCGGCTCCACCCACTTCGCACCCTTCGACCGCTCCCGCGGCATCTCCGTCACGAACGGCGACGACTTCCGCGCCAACGCCTTCAACCGCGGCGTCAGCACCGCCAGCTCCGCGTCGTTGAACCCCGTGCCCACCGACCCCGCGAACGCCAGCCCGTCACCCTGCGGAATACCCAGCAGCAACGCGCCGATCACCCCGGCCCGCTTGCCTTCACCCATCCGCCAGCCGCCGATCACCACCTCCTGCGCCATCAGGTCGGTGATCTTGCGCCACACCGGCGACCGCACCCCGGGCTGATAGGTCGAGTCCAGCCGCTTCGCCACCACCCCCTCCAGCCCCTGCTCCCGGCTCGCCGCCAGCACCGCCGCACCGTCGGTGTCGTAGGACGGGGGAGTGAGCCAGTACGAGCCCTTCAACTCGAGCTCTCTGAGCAACTCCCGGCGTTGCCGAAAGGGCAACTGCAGCGTGGAGGTGCCGTCGAGATGCAGCAGATCGAACAACAGCAACGTGATCGGGTACTGACGCGCCGCCCGGCGCGCCGCCTCCGCCTTGCTCACGTGCATCCGGTTCTGCAACGCGCTGAAACTCGGCCGGCCGTTCTGCAACGCGACGATCTCACCGTCCAGCAGCGCCTCGGTGGAGCCCAGTTGCTCGCCGACGCCCTGCAGTTCCGGGTAGGCGACGGTGATGTCGTTGCCCAGCCGCGACCAGGCCTGCACCCGCCCGCCCTCCACCCGCAGGATCGCGCGGACACCGTCCCACTTGAACTCGTAAGCCCAAAGATCATCATCGTCCTGGGGGAGGGGACCGGGCGCCGCCAGCATCGGCTTCAGGATCTCGGGGAGCGTCTGCCAGTCCGGCCGCACCGGAGCATGCCGGCGCTTCATCATCCAGTTCTTCCCGTCCCTGCCGGAACGGAAGAACACGAACTGACCTCGGGTGCGGTGACCGTGCAAGATCACATCGACCTCGCGGTCCGACCACTTCACCGTCTCGTACCGGCCGCGATCCCAGATGAACATCTCGCCGCCGCCGTACTCGCCCTTCGGAATCTCCCCAGAAAACTCCGCGTATTCGAGTGGGTGATCCTCCGTGTGCACAGCCAACCGGATCACATCCGTCGTGGGCGGCAAACCCTTCGGCACCGCCCACGACACCAACACACCATCACGCTCCAACCTCACATCCCAATGCAGGCTGCTCGCGTGATGCTCCTGAATCACAAACGTGTCGTTATTGCCTTTAGGCAGTACGTCAGCATCGGGCACGGGCTCCGGCGTCCTGGCCGGATCCCGTTTGCGCCGGTACTCGTCGAGCCCGGCCATCTACGCCGACGAAGCCTTCTTCTTGGCAGGAGCCTTCTTCGCGCCCTTACGCCCGGCCTTCGCCTTCTCCACACTGCGCTCCAGCGCCGTCATCAGATCGATGACGTCGCCCTTGTCCTCCACCTCAGGCTGCTCGGGCAACTCCGCACCCTCCGCCTTCGCCGCGATGACCTTCTCCAGCGCATCCCGGTAGTCGTCGGTGAACGTGTCCGGATCGAAGTCCCCGGCCATCGACTCCACCAGCGACGTCGCCATCTTCAGCTCCTGCGGCCGCACCTCGACGTTCTGGTCCAGGAAGTCGAACTCCGCCTTGCGGATCTCGTCCGGCCACAACATCGTGTGCATCACCAGCACGTCATCCCGCGCCCTGATCGTCGCCAACGTCTCCTTCTGCCGAATCGTGATCTTCACGACCGCCAGCTGACCCGTCTTGACGAGAGCATCCCTGAGCAACACGTACGGCCGCGCAGCCGCCTTGTCCGGCTCCAGGTAATACGTCTTCTGGAAGAAGATCGGATCGATCTCCTCCGCAGGCACGAACTCCAGGACGTCGATCGACTTGTCGGTCTTCACCGGCAGCTTCTCGAAGTCCTCGTTCTCCATGATCACCATCCGGCCGTCGTCCAACTCATAGCCCTTGGTGATGTCGCCGTACTCCACCTCGTTGCCGCACACCGAGCAGACGCGCTTGTACTTGATGCGCCCGCCGTCCTCCCGGTGCACCTGGTTGAAACGGAAGTCGTGCTCCTCGACAGCCGTGTAGAGGCGCACGGCGATCGTCACCAACCCGAAGGAGATGGCCCCACGCCACACGGATCTCATTCTCATTGGGTACCCCTGAAATGCGGTTTTCGCACTATCAGGTCACCCACTCGGCCTAACGATCCGGCAACAGGGCGACCCCCGGCTTGTGGTCATTGAGCCGAGAGTGCCCTATCGCGGTGGAGCCGGGCTAGATGTCTTTGAGCGCCCGATACGTCCTGTTGCTCGCCACCGCCGCTCGCCGCTCCCGCGCAGTCGCCTCGATGTAGTTCTGACTCGTCGCCAAACTCGCATGCCCCAGCAACGCCATGATCTCGCTGGCACTCGCACCGTCCTCGGCAAGCCGCGTCGCAAAGGTGTGCCTGAGAGCGTGCAAATTTGCGCCCGTCGGGACCCGGTCGTTCAGCCCCGCCCACCGGAAACACGACTTCACCAGGTACTCCAGGCCGCCCCTCCCGATCGGCTCACCGTGGCGGTCCCTGAGCAGCGCTGAGTCGCGGTCGAACCGGCCCTGCGGGAAGCGTTGCCGGCAGCTCTTCAGATAGGCGTCGATGATGTGTTCCATCGGGGGCTCGATGGGGACTGACCTGTCCCGGTTGCCCTTGCCCTTCACGTGCAGCCGCTTGTCACCTTCCCGGCCGACGACGCTCGCGAGAGTGAGCGTGCGCATCTCCGCACTTCGCAACCCCGCCACCAGACCCAACGCGATCACCAGCACGTCGCGTTCAGGCCACGGGTCACGGCCCTTCCGCGCGCCCTCCTTGGCCGCCGTGAGGAGCTGTTCGGGGGTGTCCTCACCCCGGAGCGGCTTGGGCACGAGCGGAGGGGTCTTGGGGCGGGCCACGGCGCCCATCGGGTTGCCGGCGATCAGGTCCTCGGCCACGCAGAACGTCAGGAACTGGTTCCACGTCGACCAGGCCCGCAGCACGGAGCTCTTGGCGTGCGTGTCGGCGAACAGCCCGAAGGCGTGGCGGAGGTTGCCGCCGGTGAGGTCCTGCGTCGTCAGGTCCTCGACAGGGGAGTGGAGCGTCTCGGCCAGGAGCGTGTTCACGCCCTGGAGATCGCGCTGGTAGGCCGCCGTTGTGTGCGGCGAGTCCTTGCGCGTCCGGCGAGCGAGGAAGAAGGCGTCCTGGGCGGCGAGCACGTGCATATGGATCTTGTACCGCACGGCACCGACAATCCCGTGTTCCGTGCTGGATAATGGCGATTATGCATGAAATGTCCGTTTCGTCCGGAGTTCGCCGGACGCTGGACCAGGTGGCGTCACTTGTCGGGGATCGTGAGCGTAATGACGTGCCCCTGCGTACGTCTCACTGACGAGTCGTCGGTGTCGACCGCGCTCCGACATCGCCGGTGTTCCGATGTTGTGGCGTCTGCAAGTGCGGCCAGCCTGCCCGCTGGAGGAGCTTGCAGACGCGCCAACACGGTCGGTTTCAGCCCCTTCTGAGGCGATCTTCGCAGGTCGCCGTTTCGCCGATAATCTACATTATGTCAAGTAGCGTGAATCGGGCCTACCCCGCGCGCACCATGAACACGTCCACCGGATCCTCGGCCTCGACGACGAACCCGTGCCGCTCGTACAGCCGTCTGGCCGAACTGCCCTGCAGGACGTTCAACCGGACGACGACGCCGTCGCGGTCACACCGCTCCATCAGTTCGCGCAGCACGCCCGAGCCGACTCCGTTGCCCTGAAGCTGCGGCGCCAAATAGAAATGCTCCAGCCAGTGGCAGCCTTCAGCCGGTCGCAGCGCCACGCAGCCGGCGAAGCCGCCGCTCACCTCGATCACCTGGGTGTGGGCCGGGGCGAATTCGTCTCGTAGCCGCTGGCGCACTCGCTGCGCGTCGTACCGCCCGAGCCGGTGCAGGTCGGCCCGCAGAACGAGTGCGCGCAGCTCGGCCACCGCCTCGACGTCCGAGCCCGATGCCGGGCGCAGTTGCCAGTCCATCATGGACGGAAGGGTATGGCTCCGGGCCGGGAGGGCCGGAATTACGTCACCGTGGCGATAGGCGTGAGGTGGCAGGCTTGGTTCTCATGATCGATGAGTTCGCCAAGGAGTACCTGCACAGCGATCTGCGCGAGTTGCGTGACGTGATGCTGTGGAAGCTGGAAGGCCTGTCCGAGGCCGAGATCCGGCGTCCGCTCGTCCCGAGTGGCACGAACCTGCTGGGGTTGGTGAAGCATCTGGCGTTGTCGGAGTCGCGCTACTTCGGTGAGGTGTTCGGGCGGCCGTGTCCGGAGCCGTTGCCGCGGTGGGACGACTTGGCTGCGCGTGGCGAGAGCATGCATGCGACCGCTGATGAGTCCTGTGAGGACATTGTTGGTCGTTATCGGCGCGTGTGGGCGCATTCTGACGCGACGATCGATGCGCTCGCGGTGGACTCCCCCGGTCATGTGCCGTGGTGGCCGCGTCCTGACGTGATGTTGTTCAACGTGTTGGTGCACATGGTGACCGAGACGGCTCGGCACGCGGGGCATGCGGACATCGTGCGGGAGCAGCTCGACGGTGCGACGGGTGCGTGGCGGTGAGGCAGACTCCCCCGCATGCGTTTTGCGATCTACGTCCCTTGTCATGGCGACACGTACGGCGATCCCGAGGTGTTGTGTTCGCTGGCGGTTGAGGCGGAGGCGGCCGGGTGGGACGGCTTTTTCATGTGGGATCACGTGGTGGCGCAGCCGTTGGTGGCTGATCCGTGGGTGACGTTGGGTGCGGTGGCGGCGCGGACGTCGTCGATCACGTTGGGGCCGATGATCACGCCTGTCCCCCGGCGCCGGCCGTGGAAGCTGGCGCTCGAGGCGTCGACGTTGCAGCGGTTGTCGGGTGGGCGGTTGGTGCTCGGGGTGGGCATGGGGGTGCCGCGGGACTTCACGTCGTTCGGTGAGGCCGCGGATGCGCGGTCGCGGGCGGCGCGGATGACCGAGGGTGTGGAGGTGGTGCGGAAGTTGTTGTCGGGTGAGGCGGTTGAGCATCACGGGTCGGTGTTCGACGTGTCGGGTGTGCGGTTCGCGCCGGTGGAGGTGCCGGTGTGGACGTCGGGGATCTGGCCGCGGAAGGTGCCGTTCTTGGCGGCGGCGCACGCGTCGGGGTTGTTCCCGATCATTCAGGACGGGTCTGGTGGGTTCGCGGTGGCGTCTGCTGAGCAGGCGGCGCGGATGAAGGCCGAGTTCGTGGCGGCTGGTGGGCCTGCTGATGGTGATCTGGCGATTTGGGGTGGCGGTGCGCGGCCGTCGGCTTCGGCGGTGTCGGAGTATGCGGATGCCGGGGCGACGTGGTTGTTGCTGGACGGGTGGAAGGCGTCGCTTTCGGAGCTGCGGTCGTACATTTCCGCTGGTCCGCCGCGTTAGAACGATCTTGTCGGGGGCGCTTGCCACACTCGGGGCATGCGCTATGGGATCTATGTTCCGAACTTCGGTTCGTCGCTCGGGGACCCGTCGGTGTTGGTGTCGCTCGCCGTCGCTGCGGAGGAGGCGGGGTGGGACGGCTTCTTCCTGTGGGATCACGTGGTTCGGCCGGGTGAGCCGGTGCTGGCTGATGTCTGGGTGACGTTGGGTGCGGTGGCGGCGCGGACGTCGTCGATTCGGCTGGGGCCGATGGTGACGTCGTTGGGGCGTCGGCGGCCGTGGAAGGTGGCGGCGGAGGCGTCGACGTTGCAGCGGTTGTCGGGTGGGCGGCTGGTGCTGGGGGTCGGTGCCGGGGTGCCGGACGACTTCGTGCCGTTCGGTGAGCGGGTTTCTCGTGCGGAGGCGCTGTCGGAGGGCGTGTCGTTGTTGCGTGCTTTGTTATCGGGCGAGCCGGTTGAGCATCAGGGCGCGTTGTTCCAGGCGTCGGGTGTGCGGTTCGCGCGGGTGGACGTGCCGTTGTGGATCGGCGGTAACTGGCCGCGGTCGATTCCGTTCCGTGCGGCGGAGCACGGGGCTGGTGTGGTGCCGGCGACGTTCGTGGACTACGAGCTGGTGGTGCTCTCCCCCGATGAGGCGGCTGCGATGAAGGCGGCGTTCGTGGCGTCGGGTGGTCCGGCGGATGGTGATGTGGCGATCTGGGGTGGGGGCGCGTTGCCTGAGGAGGTGAAGGAGTACGAGGACGCGGGTGTGACGTGGATGTTCACCGACGGCGGTGCTGCGGGACTCGACGAGTTGCGGGCGTTCGTGGCGGCTGGTCCGCCGTCACGCGCTTAGGCCTCTGAGCAGGGTTTCGAGGTAGCGGCGGGCGGTGGGGAGCCGGTCGGCCGGGGTGTTGCTGTGGACGTAGGTGGCGTAGGCGACGCCGCACATGAGTGGGACGAGGTCGCTGTCGGCGAGGTCGGCTCGTACTGCTCCGTTGGCGCGGGCGCGGGCGAGCAGTTCGGTGCCGGTGGTGACGATCTGCTTCTTGAGCTCGGTGGTGCGCGGCAGGGTGTCGTGGGCGGTGGCGACGACCTTGGCGAGTGCGGGGTCGCTGACCTCTGCTTCGACGATGCGTTTGAGGTACTCGGAGAGGGCGTGCCAGGCGTTGTCGTCCTGGAGTGCTTCGTCGCCGTGGTTGACGAGTGCTTCGAGGCAGGGTGTGGCGACGGTTTCGAGCAGTGCTTCGGTGGTCGGGAAGTGCCGGTAGACCGTGCCGACGCCGAGTCCTGCGCGGCGGGCGACGTCGTTGAGCTGCAGCGGTGTGCCTTCGTCGACGAGTTCTCTGGCGACGGTGAGGATCCGGTCCCAGTTGCGGGCGGCGTCCTTGCGCAGCGGCGTCATGCCTCCAGCCTAATTGGATATCCCATCCGGAACCGGTGCGTGCCGCTCGGTGAGCCTGCGCACGGCCGCGATGACGCGCGGGTCTGTTGCTGCCTTGATGGGCGTGACCGGCTGCCCGTGTGCCCCGATCAGCAGGCCCGTGCGCAGGCTCTCGTCGGTGGCGGCGATGATCGACGAGCGTGCCGCCTCCGAGGCCGGTCCGGAGGTCGAGCGTTCGAACTTGCGGCGCACCAACGGCCACAGCAGCCGCAGGCCGGGCGACACGATCTTGGGATTGCGCATGGTGCCGTCGGTCATGTCGGTGGCCGCTCCCCCGGGATCCGCTGCGAACACCGCCACGCCGCTCCCCGCCAGCCTTGTGGCGAGGTCGAGCGTGTAGGCGAGGTTCGCGAGCTTGGCGCGCCCGTACCAGTGGAAGCCGTAGTAGCCGCCGGGCGGCTCGACCTCGTCGAACACCTTCTTGGCCAGCGCCACCGCGCCGGTCGTCACATTGACCACCCGGCTGGGCGCACCGCTCTGCAACGCCGGCAGCAGCAACTCGGTCAGCAGGTACGGCGACAGGTGGTTGACCACCAACGACCCCTCAACCCCGTCCAGCTCGGTCCGGTCCTCGAACATCGCGCCGACGTTGTTGACCAGCACTGCCAACTCGCCTTCGATCCGCTCGCTCAACGTCCGCACTTCGTCGAGCGAGGCGAGGTCGGCCTGCAGGAACCGGGCGGGCTCCCCTCCCCCGGCGTTGATCCTCTCGACGGCCCACGCGCCACGTTCGGCGTTCCGTCCGACGACGGTGACCGCGTACCCGGCTTTGGCGAGTCCCAGGGCTGTCTCCAGCCCGATGCCTCCGGTCCCCGCGGTGACCACTGCCCTGCGTGCCATCACAACCCCAATCCGGATAGCCAATCCACTTACTTCGACGCTAGCACATATCCGGATGCTGTATCCGCTTCTTCGTCGTGCAGAATGCGGCCGTGGATCTTGGGGTGCTCGGCCAGGCGGCGGGCATGTTCGCGGTGACGAACGTCGACGACCTGGTGCTCCTCGCGCTGTTCTTCGCACGGGCCCGGTCGGTCTGGCAGGTCGTCGCAGGCCAGTACCTGGGCTTCGCGGGCATCCTCGCCATCGCGGTCGTCGGCGCGCTGGGCGCCTCACTGCTGCCCGAGCAGTTTCGCCCGTGGCTGGGCCTGATCCCCCTGGCTCTGGGCCTCAAAGCCGCCTGGTCGCTCTGGCGCGGCAACGACGACGATGACGAGCCGGACGCGGCCCCTGGCGTCCTCGCTGTGGCGGGCGTGACGCTGGCGAACGGCGGCGACAACATCGGTGTCTACGTCCCGGTCTTCACCGTCGCCGACTCCTTGTGGATCTACGTGGCGGTGTTCCTGGTCCTGGTCGGCGTGTGGTGCCTGGCGGGCTGGTTCCTGGCGTCACGTCAGATGGTCGCCCGTGCCCTGGCCAGGTGGGGCCACATCGCCCTGCCGGTCGTGTTGATCGCGATTGGTCTTTTGGTGTTGTTCTCCGGCTGAACAGCCCATCGGTCAGGTAGACACTTCGGGTGCGAAAGACCTACAGCTACAACGAGGCCGTGAAGATCCTCGGCGGCAGAGACCACCCGGTCGTCGCCGCCATGGACAAGCTGCTGGGCGGCGCGCTGCTCGCGGGCTCGTTGGGACTGTGGCAGGTGCTGGACCTGTTCGACGCGAAGCCGGACTTCATCAGGCTCAGCAACGAGCTGATCTCCAAGGTCTCCGCCAGGCGCCGCAACGTCAGCCGCTACACCCGCACGCAACAGCTGCACGCCGCGCACGCCGTGCTGGTGATGACCGCGTTCTTCGAGGCGTTCGAGGAGCAGCAGGGCCGGGTGAGCGTGCCGCCGCAGGATCGCGATCTGGTCGCGCGGTTCAATCCATGGGACCTCGACCTGCCGTTGCCCTCGGTTGGCCGCCTGTACGAGGAGAACCTCGCCGGCATCGAGAGGCTGTATTACACCCTCGGCGTCGCACTGTTCGACGTGCTGAACAGCCTGGCGTCCTGGGACGACCTCGACGAGACCCAGCGCGACCGCGTGAAATACGCGCTCGGGCGCACTGTGCCGGCGCGGGCCGTCGAGCGGTACGAGGAGCTGCTCGGTCAGCTCGCGGCCGAGTACCCGGAGATCCGGTTCTGGTGTTCGGTGCATGACGCGCGTGCGACGCGGTCTGCGTTGGCGCGGCTGGAGGAGACGCTGCGGGAGACCACGACCGACCTGACCCCTGACGTGCGGCTCACCGAGTTGGCTGGCGCGTACCGGGGTGCGTTGCGACGGCCGTTGGTGAAGTCGACCGAGGTGCCGGACGGGGTCCGGATCCCGACCCTGGCCGAGGCTTACGTCGACCCGCGGTTCCAGGTGGTGATCGGCACGGAGCGCGCAGCGGCTCCGTCGCTGCAGTCGTGGTGGGACGAGGTGGACGTCCGTGACGATCTGCACGCCTACCTGGTGGGGTACCTGACGTCGCCGGAGGCGTTGTCGGCTCCACTGTTGGTGCTGGGTGATCCGGGGTCGGGCAAGTCGGTGCTGACCGAGATGCTGGCGGCACGCCTGCCCGCGTCGGACTTCGCTGTCGTGCGGGTCGAGCTGCGTAGCACTCCTGCGGACGCCGATCTGAAGCGGCAGATCGAGCACGGCCTTCACGAATTGCTGCACGAGCCGGTGAGCTGGGCGGAGTTCTCGCGGAACACCAGCGGGGCGTTGCCTGTGGTGATGCTGGACGGGTTCGACGAGCTGTTGCAGGCCACCGGTGTGAGTCAGACGCGCTACCTCACGGTGATCGCCGAGTTCCAGCAGAAGCTCCAGGACATGGGTAGGCCGGCTGTGTTCGTCGTGACGAGCCGGCTCAGCGTCTGCGCTGGTCTGGAGTTGCCGGAGGGCACGCACGTGGTGCGGCTGCTGCCGTTCTCCGACGAGCAGATCCAGGCGTGGCTGGACGTGTGGAACGCGGTCAACGCTCCCCTGCCCGTCGAGACCGTGCTGCAGTACCGGGATCTTGCCTCGCAGCCGTTGTTGTTGCTGATGCTGGCGTTGTACGACGCGGTGGACAGCTCGTTCCAGCGTGATCACCTCAGCATGAGCAAGGGGCAGTTGTACGAGCGGCTGCTCGACCGGTTCGCTCGGCGTGAGGTGGCCAAAAGCGACGGTGCGGACGTCGAGTTCGAGCTCGAGCGGTTGTCAGTGGTCGGGCTCGCGATGTTCAACCGTGGCGCCCAGTGGGTCGCCGAGCACGAGGTGACGTCCGATCTGGCGCAGCTGCTCGGTGTCGAGTCGCCTGATCGGCGGGTGGGGACGCGTACGCCCTTGTCAGCCGGCGAGACGGTGCTGGGGCGGTTCTTCTTCGTGCAGAAGACGGAGGCGGTACGCGAGGACAGGACGAAGCTCCGCACCTACGAGTTTCTGCACGCCACCTTCGGCGAGTACCTGGTGGCGCGGTTCGTGTGGGACCGCCTTGACGACTTGCGGCGTGAGGACGCTGCCCGGTCGCGCCGCAAGTCCACTGTGGACGACACGGAGCTGTACTCGGTGCTGTCGTTCACGGCGCTGACCACGAGCAAGCCGGTGCTGGAGTTCCTGCAGGAGTTCGCGAGGGCCGCAGATCGCGAGGAGTTGTTCGACCTCGTGGTGAGGTTGTTCGGGGCTCGCAACGAGCGGCGGCTGTCGCGTGGGGTTTACGAGCCCAACGTGATGACCGACTCGGCGAGGGACGCGACGTATTCGCTGAACCTCGTCGCGTTGGCGCTGGTGTTGCGCGACAAGGTCTACGCGCCCGACCTGAAGGTGAGTGTCGAGGACTGGCAGCGGGAGGCCTTGTTCTGGAAGTCCCGCCTGTCCTCGGGTGAGTGGGCGAGTGTCGTGCGCGGCTTCTGGGTCGAACGGGATCGCGATCGCCATTTCGCCGTCAGCCTGCGGGTCGGGACCGGGGATGCCGAACCGAGCTGGGTGCTGATGGCCGAGCCGTACGTGACGCTGGACGACGTCGCCGTGACGTTGCGGGACGCGGTGACGCCGCTCGCTGCCGTGCACGGCATCGAGTTGGCGGCCGCGCTGATCGAACTGGCGGCGACGCCGGTGGACAATTGCCTGCCCGCGCTGGTTCGGCTCGACGGCATTCCCACGCCACACCCGCTGTTCGTGCAGCAGCTCTGCGAGCGGATCGGGCGAGAAGGCGACGACGTGGCGATCATGGAGAAGTTCGGCCCGCACCTCGGCGGTCCGCGTGCTGATGTCTTGGACGCGCAGTTGCGGTTGCACGAGCAGGGTTTCCGGTTTCCGGACGGCCGGCCCTACTTCGACCTGACCGCCTACCTGCGCATGCACGACGTGCACAGGGTGGCCGCGGGCCGGCCGGACCTGCTCAGGCGGGCCAAGGCCGCGGCTGCTGATCTGGGTGTTGAACTGCTGCCACCAGCGCCGCGGCAAGGCCGTCCAGGTCTTGCTCGCTGAGGTCGCGCTCCCCCACCCGCCGCAAGATCTCCGTGCGCGAGCACACCACGACAGCGCCCGTGTAGCCGCCGAGGTTGGCGGCCGCGACGATCTCGGTTGAGCCGTTGTGGACCACCAGGATCGGGTCCGGGGTGTCGGTGTAGAGCAGGTGCTCGATGTCCCGTCCGGTGATGGCCATGCTCAGTCTTGTACGGCGCGGGCGTAGCGGGCCGCAAGGGTGCGAACGTGTGCCACCAGTTCTGGCGGCGAGGTGACCTCGAAGTCGTAGCCGAGCATGCCGATCCACACGGCCAGAGTTTCGACGGAGTCGGCGCCGGTCACGAGGACGCAGGACGCAGCGTCGACGGCTTCGACGGTGCCGATGGCGGCGTTGATGCGAGAAGCGACGGCGTCGGCTGGGGCGTGGACGAGGACGCGGGCTTGGAAGCGCCAGGCGGCTGAGGTCACCCGGGATGCGACGTAGGTGGTGGCGTCGAACTCGCGTGGGGTGAAGCGGGGGCCGTGGGGTGGTACGGGCTGGGTGATGCGGTCGACGCGGAAGCTGCGCCAGTCTTGTTTGTCGTCGTCCCAGGCGACCAGGTACCAGCGGCGGCCCCAGTTGACCAGGCGGTGCGGTTGCACACGGCGGCGCGACGGCGTGCCATCGTGGGCGCTGTAGTCGAAGCGGATGGTCTCGCTGTCGCGGCAGACCAAGGCCAGTGCGGAGAGCAGTTCCGCGTCGACTGCGGGGGCGGCCGAGTCTCTGGGGACGGACTCGACGTGCTGCAGGGCTGAGACGCGGTGGCGCAGCCTGGACGGGAGCACCTGTTCGAGCTTGAGCAGGGCGCGCAGGGACACCTCTTCCAGGCCCGTGACGGCGTTGGTGCGCAGGGCGGCGGCGACGGCGACTGCCTCGTTGTCGTCGAGCAGCAGTGGGGGCAGTTCGGCTCCGGCGCCGAGGCGGTAGCCGCCGAAGCTGCCGGTGGTGGCGTTGACCGGGTAGCCGAGTTCGCGCAGCCGGTCGATGTCGCGGCGGACGGTGCGCGGGCTGATCTGGAGCTCGTCGGCCAGTTCGCTGCCTTGCCAGTCGCGGCGGGACTGCAGCAGGGCGAGCAGGCGCAGCAGCCGCGCCGAAGTTTCCAACATGGACGCAGACTTTAGGACAGGAGGTGTCCACAATGGGCAATAACCTCGGGGTTATGACGGAGATCAGGGAATTCCACATCGCCATCGACGACGCGGACGTCGACGAGCTGAAGCTCCGGCTGGCGCGGACGCGGTGGACCGACCAGGTGCCGGGCGCGGGGTCGACGTACGGCGACGACGTCGCGGACGTCCAGGAGATGGCCCGGTACTGGGCCGAGGACTTCGACTGGCGGGCGGTCGAGCGAAGGCTCAACGCGTTCCCGCAGTTCATCACCGAGATCGACGGCACGAACGTGCACTTCCTGCACGTCAGGAGCACGAGCCCGGACGCGTTGCCGCTGCTGATGATCCACGGCTGGCCGGGGTCGATCATGGAGTTCGTGGATGTCATCGAGCACCTCCGTGACGACTTCCACCTGGTGATCCCCTCGATCCCCGGCTTCGGGTTCTCCGGGCCGACGACCGGGACCGGCTGGCACTCCGGGCGGGTCGCGAAGGCGTTCGCGCAGCTGATGGGGCGGCTGGGTTACGAGCGCTACGGGGTGCACGGCAACGACGCCGGGGCCGTGATCGCGCCCGAGGTCGGGCGGGCCGACCCGGAGCACGTGGTGGGCGTGCACGTCACGCAGATCTTCTCGTTCCCCTCGGGTGACCCGGCGGAGATGGAGGGGCTGACCGAGGACGACTACCGGCGGCTCGGGGTGCTGCAGAACTTCTGGGAGAGCATGTCCGGGTACGCGAAGCTGCAGCAGGCGCGGCCGCAGAACGTCGCGTTCGCGCTCGCCGACTCCCCCGTCGGGCAGCTCGCCTGGACGATGCAGCTGATGGGTGAACCGGCCGTCACCAAGGACTTCCTGCTGGCCAACGTGTCGATCTACTGGTTCACCCGCACCGCCGGTTCCTCGGCGCGGCTGTACTACGAGGACGCCCACCGCGAGGACGCGCCCACCGAGCCGACGACGGTGCCGATCGGGGTGGCGATCTTCCCGGACGACTTCCAGACCATCCGCCGCTTCGCCGAGCGCGACCACCAGAACCTGGTGCACTGGTCGGAGTTCGAGACCGGCGGCCACTACTCCGGGCACGACGCGCCGGAGCTGCTGGCCGGTGACCTGAAGGTGTTCTTCGCGAAGATGTAGGGCTGCGACCGGGGGCGCTCGTGACGGGCGCCCCCGGTGGAACGGCTGAGCTCGATCACTGGCGCGCACCTCGCAGTCCCGGTAGGACGGCAGGATGGGTGTTCCGCTGGTGGACTTGACCGGGTGGTTCGACGGCACGGCGCGTGCCGAGGTCGCGGCGCGCGTCGACGCGGCGTTGCGGGAGTCGGGGTTCCTGCTGATCACCGGGCACGGCGTCCCGGACGAGCTGCGCCACCGCACCCGCGAGCTGACGCGGCAGTTCTTCGCCCTGTCCACCGAGGAGAAGCAGCTCTATGCCGTCCGCACCGGCGGCCGCGGCTGGCTGCCACCCGACGAGCAGGCGACCGGCCGGTCCGACGGCGCGATGGCGCCACCGGACCTGAAGGAGACGCTGACGTTCGGCTCGGACGACCCCGCCGGCGACGACCCGTTCTTCTTCCGCCCCAACGTCTTCCCGACCGAGGTGCCCGAGCTCGAACCGGTCGTGACGGACTACCTGCGGCGGATGCGGGCCCTGGCCGACGAGCTGCTGACGATCTTCGCGGCAGCGCTCGGCGAGCCAGAGGACCTGTTCACCCGCCACACGCGCAAGCCCTCGTACAACATGAACGTCAACCACTACCCGCCGCTTCGTCAGGTCGGGCCCGCGGCGCCGGGCCAGTTCCGCATCGGCGAGCACACCGACTTCGGCACCGTGACGATCCTGGACCGCCAGCACGGCGTCGGCGGCCTGCAGGTCCGCAGCGTCGACGGGGTGTGGGAGGACGCGCCGTTCGACCCCGCCGCCTTCACCGTGAACATCGGTGACCTGATGGCCCGCTGGGTGTCGGACCGGTGGCGCTCCACCCCGCACCGCGTGCTGCCGCCGGACGCCTCGGCGCCCGACGAGGACCTGGTGTCGCTGATCTTCTTCTACAACACCGACACCGACGCGCGGATCGTGTCGCTCGACGGCCGCTACCCCGAGGTCGGCGGCGGCGACTACCTCAAGGCCAAGCTGGAGGCCATCTCCATCGGGTAGAAACAGGTGTCATGGTGAGCTCTACGACGTGGTGATGAGTCCGAGCCGCTCGTGCTGTTCCGCGTCTACGCCGACCCGGCCGGGCACCCGTTCTGCCTGGTCACGAACTAAGCCCGCCACACCGTCGCGCTGCGGGTCTCCGTGCTCTCCAGCGTGAGCGGCACCGGCACGTCGTACCGGGCCTGCGCGCGGAACCGGTCGCGCGGCAGGTGCGCACGATCCGGGTCGCCGAGCAGCACCAGCGCGCCCCGTGCCGCGGCGCGGGTCAGGAACGGCAGCACCAGCGCGGTGATGTCCGCGTCGTAGAAGACATCACCGGCCAGCACGACGTCGGCGCCGTGCGCGTCGCTGTCGAGTTGATCGCCGGGCAACGCGCGGACCGCGACCCCGTTCACCGCCGCGTTGAGCTCCACCGCGGCCAGCGACAGCGGGTCGATGTCGTTGGCCGTCACCGAGTCCGCGCCCGCCAGCGCCGCCGCGATCGCCACCAGGCCCGAACCCGACGCCAGGTCGAAGACCTTCCGGTCGCGCACCAGGCCGGGATGGTCGAGCAGATGCCTCGCCAGCGCCTGACCGCCCGCCCACGGGAACGCCCAGAACGGCGGCTGGTCGTGGTCGGTCAGCTCCCACAGGTCCATCGCCTCGACCGCGCTGTGCAGCACCACTTCGGGCACCAGCGGCACCGGCGTCAGGGTCGTGTTGGCGAGCACGAAGTCGGTGAGCGTGGGCGCGGACATGACGGAGAAGCTTAGGGGCAGCGCGGCGGGCGGCCGCAGAGGCGAAAGTCCGCAGCTGCGCGTCCGGCGCCGTCCATCGCCAACTCACGTGCCGCCGGTGACCCGCATGATCGCGCCCGTCATGTACGAGGACTCCTCCGACAGCAGCCACGCGATGGCGTTCGCGATCTCGTCGGCCTCACCCGGCCTGCCCATCGGCACCCGGCCCGCCACCCGGTCCGGGCGATCGGGCTGGCCCGACAGCTGGTGGATGTCGGTGCGGATGGTGCCCGGCTGCACGCAGTTCACCCGGATCCCGCGTGGCGCGAGCTCCTTGCCCAGCCCGATCGTCAACGCGTCCACCGCGGCCTTCGTCGCGGCGTAGTGCACGTACTCGCCGGGACTGCCCAGCGTCGCCGCCCCCGACGACACGTTCACGATCGCCCCGCGCGTCATCCGCCGGGCGGCCTCGCGGGCCACGAAGAACGCGCCCATCACGTTCACGTCCACCACGCGCCGCAGGTCCTCGGTCCGCAACTCGGCCAGCGGACCGGACGGCGAGGTGATGCCGGCGTTGTTCACCACGCCGGTGATGTCGTCGCCCGCCTCGTCGAACAGGCGCGCCACATCGTGCTCGTCCGCCGTGTCGGCCTGCACGGCGACGACACCGAGCTCTTTCTCGAGTGCGCGCGCCTCGTCGACGGCCTGGCGGTAGCTGATCACGACCCGGTGCCCGTCGCGCACGAGCCTGCGCGCGGTCGCGGCACCGATACCCCGGCTTCCCCCGGTGATCACCGTTGTCATGCCGTCCACCCTACCCGTATATTCGGCGCCGGATATACGGGAGCGGATATGACGTTCAAGCGCACGAACCCCCTGGCACTGGCGGTGCTGGCGCTGCTGGCCGAACGGCCGATGCACCCCTACGAGATGGCGCAGACCATGCGCGAGCGCCACCAGGAGGAGGTCATCAAGCTCAACTACGGCTCGCTCTACACCGTCGTCGAGTCGCTGCACAAACACGAGCTGATCACCGCGAGCGCCACCCAGAAAGCCGGCAACCGCCCCGAACGCACCGTCTACGCGATCACCGACACGGGCACGGCCGAGCTGCACGACTGGCTGCGCGAGCTCATCGCCGTGCCCGCCAGGGAGTACCCGCGGTTCGAAGCCGGCATCTCGATGGTCGGCCTGCTGCCCCCACACGACGCGCTGACCGTCGTCGAACAACGCGTCGACGCGCTCGACCAGCAGCTCACCGCGCTGGCCGTGCTGCTGGAGAAGCTCGCGGGCATGGGCCTGCCGCAGCTCGCGTGGATCGAACTGGACTACCGGCTGGCCATGCTGCGCGCCGAACGCGGCTGGCTCACCTGGTTCGCCGCCGCCACCCGCGACGGAACCGTCGGCGGGTACCCCGACTGGGAGGACCGGCACCGATGAGACTGCTGTTCGAGGTGTCCGGCGTCGTGCACGCGCCGCTGGAAGACGTCGAGGAACGGATGTTCGCCGACGCCGGGGAGTCCGGGTCGCACCGGCTCGTCGACCGCGAGCAGGGCGTCATCGCCTACTGGGGCGACTGGTGGTACCGCGGCGAGGACTCCCTGCACGCCCACCCCGAGGGCGCGCTGCTCGTGCACCGCGTCTACAACATCGCCAAGCAGGGCAACTGGGCCCCGTACCTCGCGAACAAGCTGTTCATCGGCTACCGCGCCCGCCTGGAGCAAACGCTGCGACAGCGGATCGCACAGCTCGAGAGCTGACCCCGAGTTTCGGTGCGGCCGAACCGGTGAAACCCGACCGGGTAAGGGTGCCCTTATCCATCACCCGATCGGCCGTATAGAGTGTGCAAATGAGGTGCTCGATACTCTCCGAATTCGCGGGCGAACCGCTGGCCGGCACGGCCGCGACCGCGACGGCGTGGCTGTGTCTGGAGCAGCCGGGCCCGTGGGGCCGCGACGCCGTCGTGGAGAGTCACCTCGACCCCGAGCTCGGCGCCGAACTGCAGCGCCGCGCCGCCGGCACCGGCGTGCGCATCCTGCTGATCCGCCGCCCCGGCAAGCACGCCGACACCCGCGTGCCCGCCACCCGCCGCCTGTACCTGGCCTCGACGAAACCCGGCGCATCCTGGCTCGAGCAGGCCGATCTGGCCACACCGGAGGAAGCCCTCGAACTCGACTTCGCCGCGCTGGGCGAGGGCCGCTCGACAGCGTTCGGCACACCCGTCGCGGACCCGTTGCTGCTGGTGTGCACGAACAGCAAACGCGACGTCTGCTGCGCGCTGTACGGGCGTCCGATCGCCACCTCGCTCAACCTCTGGGAGTGCACGCACACCGGCGGGCACCGGTTCGCGCCCACCGGCGTCCTGCTGCCCACCGGTCACCTGTACGGACGACTCGACCACCAGTTGGCCCAACGCGTCGTCACCGAGGGCATCGTCGCCGACCGCTGTCGTGGAAGGTCCTGCTTCACCCCGCGCGGCCAGGTCGCCGAGGTCGCCGTGCGGGAGCGGCTCGGCGAGACCCGCGACGTGCTGACCGTCGTCGCCGAGACCGCCGACTCGGCGACCGTGCGGCACGCCGACGGGCGCGAGTGGCGCGTGACGCTGGCCGAACAGCCGGTGCCGCCACGGCCCGCGAGCTGCGGCAAGTCCCCCGACATCGCGATCGCCCTGGTCGCCACCGCGATCGACCAGCTCGTGCGCGTCGGCCGCTAGTGTTGATCGAGTGCCCAGGCTGATCCACCTCAACGGCCCGAGCGGGGTCGGCAAGTCCACCATCGCCGCCCGCTACGCCACCGAGCACCCCAAGACGCTCAACCTCGACGCCGACGAGATCGTCCGCCTGGTCGGCGGGTGGCGGGAGGACTTCTTCGGAACGGTCGACCTCGTCCGGCCGCTCGCGATCACCATGGCCAAGCACCATCTCTCGACCGGGCACGACGTCGTGATGCCCCAACTGGTCACCGACCGCGGGCAACGCGCGTGCTTCGCCGAGGCGGCCGCGGCAGTGGGCGCGGACTACCTCGAGTTCGTGCTGCTCGCCCCGCCCGAAACCACGATCGACCGGTTCCAGCGCCGCGAGCACTCCATCGACCACGTCGTCGAGGCACTGGGTGGACCGGTGTTGCTCCGCCGGATCCACGACCACCTCGACGCCTACCTCACGCCCGAGTCCACGATCATCGCCACCGACGGTTCCGACGCCGATCAGACATACAAAACGCTGATGGCGGCCCTGCGGCGGTAGCCGGGAATTGTCGGACCCGCTGGGTAGGTTGATCGAATGGGTCCCCTCCTGAGCACGCATCCCGTCGATCTGCACCGAAGACGCCCGCTCGGCGTGGCCGCCGCGGCCGTGGCGCTGATCAGCTCTCTGCTGCTGGTGCTGATGTTCCTGATCGACCTCGACGGCGTCCAGTACGTGCTGCTGTTCGCCGGCTACCCGCTGCTGATCTCTGCGCCGGCCGCGTTCCTGCTGCTGCGGCCGCGGGCCCCGGAGACGTTCGAGCTGCACGAAGGCGGTCTGGCACACCTGCGCGGCGGCGACCGGCGCGAGTGGAGGTGGGAGCAGGTCCGGGCGATCACCGTGGTGCAGAACGGACCGGTGTCGCGCAGCGGAGCGGGCGTCCTCTGCACCATCCGCTTCGAGGACGGCGAGGTCGTGCGCTTCGACGGGTCCACCGAGAACGGCGGTGAGATCGCCGCCGCACTGGGCGAGAACTGCGCCGAGGCGGCCCGTGAGGACGTCAACCCGCGGTGGCGCCCGCGGGCGGTCGCCGTGCTGGGCGGGGTCACGGTCATCGGCGCCGGGGTGGCGACGTGGGCGGCGGTGCGGTTCCCGCAGACAGCGGAGGGCGGCCAGTTCGGGCTCGCGATGCTCGCCATCGTGTGCGGGGCGCCGGCGGTGATCAGCCTGATTCTGCTGATCTCCGTGCTGGTGACGGGCCGGCGCTAGGCACGGTCGCGGAGAACACGCCGATCCCCAGCGCGTACGGGTCGTCCAGGCCCACGGTTTCCAGCGTCTCCACCGGCAACGCCAGCAGCGAGATCGCCACACCGAGGAAGTAGGCGTCCAGCAACCCGGTGTCGCGCACCGTCGACGGCAGCCCGGCCGCCTGTTGCAACGCCGCACCGGCCTCGGCGTTGGCGAGCACCATCCCGGACAACGCCGCCCGCACTCCCGGCCGGCGCACGGCCTCCAGGTAGAGCTCGACCATCGCGAGCATCTGCGTCGGGTCGTCGGCCACCGCGCGGCGCAGCAACGCCGGGTAGAGCTCGGCCACGTCGGAGGCGGAGATGTCGGCGGGCGTGGTCTCGCGCAGCCGGTCGACGGCGGCGCGGTGCAGCGAGGTCATCCGCGCCGCGCAGGCCTCGAGGATCGACTCGCGGGTCGGGAAGTAGTTCTTGGTGGTGCCGATGGGGACGCCGGCCTCGCGGTCGATCGCGCGGTGGGTCAGTCCCCTGCCGCCGTCCACCGCGAGGATCTGGATCGCGGTGTCGCACAGAAGATCACGACGGCTCACGGTCCGGGACCCTAGCAAGATCACCACGGGTGTGGTGCACCGGGGCGAACGTGCTGGTCCCGGCGGTCGCGGTGAGCACTCCGCGCTCGACGATCAGGAACAGGCCGCAGACACATCTGACGTAGGACACCGAGCCGTGCCCAGAAGAATGCGTCGAGACGGTGGAGGTGCAGGACCAGGAGCAGGCGGGGCAGGTGGCGATCATGACCCCAGCCTGGTGTCATGGTCTAGTGCATTTCAACCCTTACGGCGGGGCAGCAGCCGAGCTCGCCGCGAAGCTGGTCAACGCCGATCCGGCCACACCGCTGCTCGACGTGCTGAAAGCGTCGGACTACAAGCCGCTGGGCTCCCTCGACGCCCGTCAGGAACGTGACGTAAGAGACTGGGTCGAGCGGCTGCGCAAGGTCTTCCGCGCCCCCACCGTGGAGCTGCTCAACGAACTGCTGGCCGAGTCGTCGACCACGCACTACATCTCCACGCACGACGGACGCGCTCCGCACCTGCACTACGCGCGCGAGGACGCACCCACGGACGTACGGGTCAAGGCCTACACGGCGGCGGGCATGGCGGCGTTGTTCTGCGAGGACGCCGGGCGCATCGGCTCGTGCGACCGCGACGGCTGCGCCACGGTCTTCGTCGACACCAGCCGCAACGGACGCCGCCGGTTCTGCTCGACGAAGTGCGCGAACCGCGTGGCGGTCGCGCTCCACCGGCAGCGTCAGTCGGCGTGAACGCGGTGCCCGAACCGGGTGTTCTCGAACGACGACTCGCCGCCGAACGCGGCGTCCACGAAGTCCTCCCGGCCCCGGAACCAGGTGCGGGCGAACGAGGCGGCACCCGCGAACCAGGCGCGGCGGAACACCGTCCGGCCACCGAACCGCACGCCGGAACAGTCCAGGTCCGCGCCGAACCGGGCACAGGTGAAGTCCGCGCGCCCGGAGAACCGGGTCCCGCGCAGCGTCACCGCACCGGCGGCGTGGATGCCGGAGAACTCCCCGTTCCCGCACACCGTCGTCCCGCGCAGGCCCAGGCCGCGGGCGAACACCGACTGCGTGAACAGCACGTGCCGCGCGAAGAACGCCCCGGCGGCGTCGAAGTCACCCAGGAACGTCGCCTGGTCGAACCGCGTGTCGCCCAGGAACCGCGTGCCGGCGAACCGAGCGCTGCCCAGCCGGCAGTCCGACAGGTCGAAGTCGACCAGCGTGGTGCGGCGCAGGTCCAGGTCGCTGCCCAGCCAGAACCCCGGGCCGGGACGCAGGTGCGCCAGCAGCGTGGCCTGCAGGACCATCCGCCACCGCTGGTCGACCTCCGTGCCCGGCCACGGCAGTCCCCGCAGCGCCTCGCACAGCACGTCCAACGCCGGCTGCCGGTGCTCGGCCGACCGTTCGCCGTACTCCACCCAGTCCCGCAACCCGCTCAGCCGCGCGTCGGCTTCCAGTGCCGTGAGCCGAGAGCGGATGTCCTCCAGCGGTGTCCGCTGTCGGCGGGGCGCCACGATCTCGACGTCGTGGTGGAAGGTCAGCCGGCGCAGCCAGTTCGTGAGAGAGGGCATGACTCGATGATGTGAGCCGAGTCATTCCATCGGACAGTGGTGGACTTCAACGCAACGTTCAACGACGAGCCCACCAGCCGTCACTTGTCGATGACGTTGTTGAGCCTGCGCGCTTTGTACTCGGAGTAGGGCTCCAGGCCGTAGCCGCGGACGCGGTGGTCGGTGCCGTAGTCGCCGCGGTGCTCGTAGGCGTAGTAGCCGAGGTTGCGACGGGCGGCGTCCACCCAGCGGTCGAAGATCACGACGTGCCGGTCGCGCCAGGTGTCGCCGATGGCGTCGATGACGATGTCGCCGCGCTTGAGCTCGGCCATGCTGATCGAGAAGGAGTGGCCGACGAGTTCCGTCGTGATCGGCCCCGGCTGGTCGAGGCGGGCGGCCATCGAGACGTAGCCGGAGCAGTCCTGACGGTACCCGCCCCACGTGGCATAGATGTTGTACGGCACGCGGGTGCCGTTGTTCGCCGTCAACCAGCTCGCGGCCCGGTTGATGATCTCGTAGCGGTACACCGGCGTCGCGGCTTGGGCCGGTGCCACCAGCGTGCTCATGGCGACGAGGACGGCGGCTGCCATCGCGAGGACTCTCATGCGTGGTACTCCCATTCCGTAGATCACCGGTCGGCGCTTAGGGTCGGTTCATGGAGCTGACGGAGCTGTGTTTCGCCGGGGTCGCCAGGCAGGCGCAAGCCGTGCGCAACGGCGAGGTGACCGCGAAAGACCTGGTCGCCGGGCACCTGGCCCGCATCGAGCGGCTCGATCCGCAGCTCAACGCCTTCCGCGCGGTGTTCGCCGAGCAGGCCGTGGCCGAAGCCTCCGCGGCCGACGACCGCAAGGCGCGCGGCGAGGACCTGCCGCTGCTGGGTGTGCCGATCGCGGTCAAGGAGGACATCGCGATCGCAGGCCTCCCGACGACCAAGGGCACGAACGCCGCCCGCACCCCGGAGCCGGCGGACTCCGCGATCGTGCGGCGCCTGCGCGACGCCGGAGCGGTGATCATCGGCCGCACCCGCATGCCCGAACTCGGCCTGTGGCCCTACACCGAGAGCGGCTGGGCCGGCCCGACGCGCAACCCGTGGTCGCTGACGCACTCCCCCGGCGGCTCCAGCGGCGGTTCGGCCGCGGCGGTCGCGGCCGGTCTCGCGGCGGCGGCGATCGGCACCGACGGCGCGGGCTCGATCCGCATCCCGTCGGCGATGACGGGCCTGTTCGGGCTCAAGCCCCAGCGCGGCCGCGTGTCGCTCGCACCGGAACGCGAGGTGTGGGGCGGCATGGTCGTCGCCGGGCCGATCACCCGCACCGTCCTGGACTGGGCATTGGTCGCCGACCAGATCCACGGCGCCGTCCCCGGCGACCCGCACGTCGCCCACCCGCCGCGCACCAGCTTCGCCGAGGCCGCCACGACCGACCCCGGCAGGCTGCGGATCGGGGTGTCGCTGCGGCCGTGGGGACCGGGCATCGCCATCGCCGACGAGGTCCGCGACGCCGTGCAGGACACCGCCGCGCTGCTCACCGACCTCGGCCACGACGTCGTGCGCATCGACCCGCCGATGAAGGACCTCGTCGCCTCGACCCAGTTCGCCGTGCGGTACCTGCACAACGCCCACCTGGCGCGGGGCGGCATGGAGTTCCCGCACCTGCTCGAGCCCCGCACCCGTGCGGTCGGCGACCTCGGCGCACGCCTGCCGCGCAGCCTGGTGCGCTGGGCGTTGAAGGACGACGCCGCGCTCACCGCCTACGCGAACCGCATCTTCACCTCGGTCGACGTGCTGCTCACCCCGGCGCTGACCCGCCAGCCGATCCGCGTGGGCGAGTGGGACGGCCGCAACGTCGTGACCGCGCTGCTCGCCGCGGCGCACTACACGACGTTCCTGCAGATGTGGAACGTCGTCGGCAACCCGGCCGCGGCCGTGCCCGCCGGTCGCACGTCCAGCGGTCTGCCGCTCGCGGTGCAGCTCGTGGGCCGCCGGCACGACGAGTGCACGCTGCTGTCGGTGTCCGCCCAGCTGGAGCGCGCTCGGCCGTGGGCGGACCGGATCCCCTCCGGCCTCGGTCATGCGAAGTAGGATAGTCCGTACTCGTACTATCCGAAACGGAACGGTCAGAGTCCTCGCTTGGACAACTCGTCGAGCAGTTGGCGGTCCGCCACGTGCCGCGACTTGATGTGCTCCAGGTAGTCCGCGAACGCGTCGGGCTGCAGGCCGCGCAGTTGTTCGAGCCATTCGACGACGAGGTCCTGCTCCTCGATGCCGCGCCGGGCGAGCTCGACCTCGACGATGCGCCGGTACACCTCGACCGCGAGGCGGCTGCCGTCCTGCACGAGGTGGTTCACCAGCTCGGCGCGCAACGGCGGCCAGTCGTCGGTGTGCACGACCAGCGCGCGGATCTTGAGGTAGAGGTCGAGGTTGGGGCGGGCGTAGAAGGCGTCCCGGCACACCGCGACGGCCCGGTGCGGGGTGCCTCGGCGCAGGTGTTCCTCGACGGCCAGGTCGAGCAGCCGCAGTGCCGCGCCACGGCCGCCGACCGCGCGCAGGCCGCGTTCGACCCACTCGAGGGCCTCGTCGGAGCGAGCGTTGTCCCGCAGCACGGTCGCGACCTGCAGGTAGTGCCAGCCCGAGGACAGGTCCTTCGACAGCACCAGCAGCTGCAGGTCGACGTCCTCGGTGTACTCGGCGAGCTCTTCCATGACGCGCAGCAGGGCCCAGCGGGCGCGGTCGTAGCGGCCGGTCTCGCCGAAGCCGATCACCGGCAGCGGCTCGAACAACGTCACCGCGCGCTCGCGGTAGTGCTGCAGGCCTTCCTCGTCGAGGACGTCGGCGTAGGCCGACAGGCTGACGTCGGGGGCGTCGGGGTGCTGCAGCTGCAGGTCGAGCAGCCAGTCGGCGAGGCGGATCGGGTCCGGGTCGGTCTCGGCGCACGCGCGGGCGTGCGTGGTCAGGACGCGGTGCGCGAGGTCGGCCAGTTCGACCCGGTGTCTTCGGCTGCCCGCCACTCCGTCGGCCAGTTGGGTGACGATCTGCTCGATCAACCCGACCAGCTCCGGACCGGGGTCGGTGACCAGCAACGACTGCAGCTCGACCGAGACGGCGGTGAGCGCCTGCCAGCGAGCAGGCCAGTGGGTGTCGTCGCTGTGCCCGCTGTCGGCTTCCACGAGTGCGGAGGCGACGGTGGCGGGCAGCGAGTCCATCACAACATCATTCCCGCGTCACTCGGTCGAGTGCCACAGATATCGCCCTAACGGATTTGAGGTTCACCCCGCGTGCCGGTGCGGCTACCGGAGAGGCAGCCGCACCGGCATCGACCCCTACCGGTGGGGCAGGAAGTTGAGCAGGACACCGGTGAGCAGCACGACGTAGGACAGCATCGTCACCACGCCGGTCGAGATCAGCGTGGCCTTGATCGGCTGCCGCACGCACTGGTACGCGATCAGGCCGGGCACGATGAAGCCCAGCGTGCCGTGGGAGAACAGGAACGGCCGATCGCTCGACAGGAACAAGAAGATCGTCAGCTGCAGGAACACACCGAGCAGCAGCACCGTGGCGAAGAGCCTCTTGCCGTACAGGATCACCAGCTTTTGCAGCAGCCGCGTGCCGAAGTAGGTCGCGACGGTGACCCCGGCGATGATCCACAGCCGGCGCGGGTCGGTGATCAGGGCCAGGCCGAGCCAGCCCGGGGTGATCATCCCGCCCGGCGAGAGGTTGGACACCAGGTAGCAGCCCAGCGAGAACACCAGCCCGATGGCGATGGCCAGCACCGCTACCTCGGGCGTCAACGTCGCGGTCAGCACCGTTCCACCGCCTGTTCGAGATGGTGCAGCAGCAGCTCGCCCTGACCGTGGATGTTGCCGATGGCGACCAGCGACGCGTCGCCGTCGATCTGGTCGACGACGGCCTTCAGGATCTCCTCGACCGGCCGGTTCGCACCGCCCAGGTCGAAGGCCTCGCCACGCCAGGACGAGGGAACCTTCGCCAGCGCCGACCGGCTGGGGTGGCCGATCACGAAGAGCTTGTCGGTGAGCAGCTCCGGCACGATCTCCCCCATCTGCCCGTTGCGCTCGACCCGGTCGGGCCGGCAGTTGATCAGGGTGAAGACCGGGGACTGGATCAGCCGGCGTTCGATGAGCTGTTGCACGTTCATCACGGTGGACCTGGGGTCGTTGGCGGCGAAGACGTTGGCGAACCGCAACGTCTTCGCGCCGAAGCGGTAGGACTCGACGGTGAGCACGCCGGGATCGGGCGGCGCCTCCCACATCCCCTTCAGCGCCAGCTCGCGCGGTATCCCGACCAGGCGGGCGACCTCCAGCGAGATGGCGACGTTCTCCTTGAAGCTGTGGTAGGCGAACCCGTCCATCTCCTCGTCGGTGACGTCCTCGGGATCGACGGCGATCAGGTGACACGACCGTTTGTCGGCTTCCTCCTGCAGGATGTGCAGCAGCTCGCGTTCGGCCGTGACGCAGATGCCGCCGACGGGCATGGACCGCGACAGGGACCGCGCCACGTCCGGCAGCGTCGGGCCCATCTCCTGCAGGTGGTCCTCCCGGACGTTGCTCAGCACGCCGATGGTGGACTGGATGAGCTTGGTCTGGTTGACCTCCTGCAGCGGGGGCATGACCGCCATGCATTCCATGACCAGCACGTCCGGCTTGGCCGCCGCGGCGCGGCGGACGATGCCGATCTGCTCGACCACGTTGGCGATGTCGAACTTGCGGTGCACCGGCTCCTCGGTGGCGTCGGGGTGGATGAACCGGGCCGCGGTGCCGGTGGTCTTCGCGACGACCGTCAGGCCACCGCCGCGCAGGGCCCCGGCACACAGCCGGGTGACCGAACTCTTGCCCCGGATGCCGTTGACCAGGATGCGGTCGGGGATGCTGCGCAGGCAGCGCAGGTGACGGCGTTGCTCGACGATCCCCGCGATGAGCAGCACGCCGAGGACCGCGGCGAAAACCGTGTACAGGAAGAACATTCAGACTCTCCCGAGCAGGTTGCGGCGGACGCGTTCGAGGTCGCGTGCGATGAGGCCGAGCTGGTCGTAGCGGCGGACGATGACCGGTTTGGCTGTGTCGCCGCCCGCGATCCGCCTGGCGTCGCGGGCCAGTGCCCACAGGGGGCTGACGACCACCGCGTAGAGCCAGCCGAAGATCACGACGGTGAGGCTGGCGATGAGCACGCCGAGCAGCACCAGCTCGTTGCGCTCCGACGAGTGCGGCAGCGTCAGTGACGTCTCCGGCCGGTCGGTGACCACGACGAGGCCGAGCTGCCGGGTCTGTTCTGCCGTGGTGACCGGAGCCCAGCTGACGAGGTGCCTGCGGCCGTCGACGTCGTGCATTGCGGCGCCCGCTCCCGCGGTGCGCGCGGACTGGGCGGCCTGGTCGAGGTCCGGCCTGCTCAGCGGTTCGAACGCGGTGAAGCCCGAGGTCGCGCCGATCACCAGCCGGTCGGCGTTGAGCAGTCGCGTGTTGCCAGGACCGGCCAGGGCGAGCGGCGAGATCAGCGACTGGGGTTTGAACTCGGCGACGATCCGGCCCGCCCGGTCACCGGTGACCGGCACCGCGACGAAGACCCGCGGTGACACGCCCTGTGGCGCGGCGGCCGCGAGCGCCGGTTTGTCCGACGCGGCGATCGCGCCCGCGTCGACGTCCTCGCCGGCCTTGGCCACCACGGCGCCGTCCGATGAGAGGTAGGCGGCTCCGCGGTAGCGGGTCCGGGTGGCCACCAGCTGGGTGAGCAGACGGCCCGGTGTGTCGACGTCCTTGAGCGTCTTGATGCCCGCGGCGACGGCGTTGAGGTCGGACGCGCCGCTGTCCAGCGCACGTTGCAGCTGACGGGCGGCCAGTGCGGTGCGCGTCTGCTGTTCTGTCACGACGCTCTGCGGAATGTCCTCCACCAGCCAGGACGACGGAGCGGTCGCCACGGCCGCGCCGAGGCCCAGGAAGGCGGTGGCGCCGAGTGTCCAGACGACGAGGGCGATCGGGAAGTAACGCCGGGGGCGGCGCTCTGGCGCGGTCATCGCTGCTCCGCCATTTCCTCGTCGGCCTGTCGATCGGCCATGGTCGTGCGCGCCTGTGCGAACGTCTGGGCGACGCGGCCCGCCTCGCCGTACTTCGGTCCTGGCACTGCGGGTTCCGGCTCGCCGCTGACCTTCCGCAGCCGCCGGATCGGCCACTGCACGAACAGGAACAGGGCCGCGAACACGACCACGACCAGGACCGCCAGCACCCGGCCGACGGTGACGGCGCGACGCCGGGAGTCGTCGGTGGCCACGGCGACATCGGTGACCGGCTTGTTCGACACCACGCTCCAGCCCAAGCCGTTCGACGGCGCCCGTCCGGTCAGGGAGGCCCAGGCGAGCACGTCCGTCCGGTCGCCCGTGCGCCGAGCCTCGCTGCCCGCGGCGTTCTCGCCGGGATCGGTGGCCGGTGGGACGAAGCCCTGCGGCAACTGCGTGCCGGTGCCCACGCCGACGATCACCGAGCCGGACCGGTCGACCAGCCAGGTGCCCTCCGCGCCCGCCACCGTGAGCAGGTCGCTCAGCCGGTTCGGGTCGTAGTGCCCGACCAGGAGGTACTTCGCGTCCGCCGGTTTGCCGACGGGCGTGTACTGCACGATCTGATGTGTGGTGCCGACCTGGGCGATCTTCATGCCCGCCTCCTTGGGCAGGGGCTCACCGAGCACCGCGGGCTGGGCGGGCTCACCGACCTGGGCGACCACCGTCCTGGTGGTCTGGTCCAGGACGTAGAGGGACTTCCAGATCCGGGCCCGGAACGGGAGCAGCAGCGCGCGGTTGCGTTGCCGCAGGGACTCGTCCACGACGGTGGCGACCTCGGCCATGCTGCTCAGCCCGCCGTTGAGCGACCGCGTGATGGCCTGCGCGGCCGACATCGTGCTCTCCCGCCGGGCGTCGAGCACGGACTGGGGCACCGGGGAGACCGCGCGCGGCCGCGCCAGGTAGGCGGTCGCGCCGCCGGCCAGCAGCGTGAACAGGAGCAGCCCGGTGAGCCAGGGTGCCAGCACGCCGGGAACGCGGGTGCGGCTCACCGGTCGCCCTTCTTCCCGGCGAGCACGGACGCGACCTGGTCACGTGCCGAAGGGCTGTCGCGAATGTCCCGGGACACCTCGACGTGGACGAAGTCGGCCTTCTGCTCGTCGGAGTAGCGCGCCTGCACGTTGGTGGTCGCCTCCAGACCGGGACACCCGGTCACCCAGGGCTTGCACACCGACAGGCCCGCCGACTCCAGCCGCTGGGCCGTCTGCACCGCCAACGGGCTGCTCAGCGGCGGTCCGGCGGACACGACGACGTCGCTGTCGGGGGCGGTTTCGTTCTGGAACCCGTGCAGCTGCACGACCGGCACCCGGTGTCGCACCAGCAGCTCGTGCAGGTCCTCGAAGACGCTGGTGGTCGTGTGCGCCATGTCGGCGACCCGGTTCTCCGCGGCGCGGCGGTGTGCCCCGGCGACCACCAGCACCGAGCCGGGGGCCTTGCGGAACAGCTCGACGCCGAGGGACTCGCTGTCCTGGTCGGCCTTGGGGTGCGGCACCTCGATGCCCAGACGGGCGCTCTCGGAGGTGTCGATCATGATGCGGCCCCAGCCGCGAGGGCTGCCGGCGTTGTCCGCGATCTCGCGGTACGTGCGTTGCGTGGCGGTGTCGACGCGTTCGCTGATGGTGTAGCCCACCGCGGCGAGCACGTCCTTGGCCTCGTTCGGCGCGTTGTCCAGGACGCGCTGCACGCCGGTGCTGATGGCGGTGCGCTCGGCCTGGGTCGGCCGCGTGTAGCCCGTCTCGGCGGACATGCCCTGGGAGAACTGCTGCACCTCGGACAGCAGGTCGGTCTTGGCGGCTTCTGGTTTGTCGTCCTTCCGGTTGCCGGTGCCGGTCGGGAGGAGGTACAGCACGAGCCCTACGACGACGATCGCGCCCGCGATCGCCACGCTCGCCCGTGCGGTCGAGCGAAGTTTCTTCACAAACCGAACGTGACACGGCCTCGGGGACCGGTGCCGTGGGATGTAACTATCGTCCAGCCGGTACCGGCCACCCGGATGGCACGCCACTGGTCATCCGGACGACGGTGGCCGGCCTGTCAGTAGTTGTCCTCCGCGTCGTGGGCGACCATCGCCAGTTGCACGCGGTTGCCGCAGTCGAGCTTCACGAGCATCCGGCTGACGTGTGCCTTCACCGAGCCTTCACTCATCTCGCAGGAGCGCGCGATCTCGGCGTTCGACAGGCCCCGTGCCAGCAACCGCAGGACCGTGCGTTCGAGGTCGGTCAACTCCGCCAGCCGGGCTCGGGCGCGGTTCGCCCGCCGCGGGTCCCGGTCGCGGAACGTGGTGAGCAGGGACCGGGTCACCTGGGGCGCGAGCACCGCGTCGCCGGCCGCGATCGCCCGCACCGCGTCGATGAGCGCACGCGGTTCCATGTCCTTGAGCAGGAACCCGACAGCCCCCGAATGCAGTGCGCCCTGCACGTACCGGTCGTAGGTGAACGTGGTCAGCATCGCGACCGCGGTGCCGGGCACGTGCTTGCACACCATCTCGGCGGCGGCCAGCCCGTCACCGTCGGGCATGTGGATGTCCATCAGCAGCACGTCGGGCCGGTGCTGGTGCACCAGTCGCAGCGCCTCGGACCCGCTGGCGGCCTCCGCCACGACCGCGATGTCCCGCGCCGTCTCCAGCACGCCCCGGATGCCCGCCCTGACCAGATGCTCGTCGTCGGCGACGACAACGGAGATCATCGGACGCCCCCGCCTGCCCGGAAGACCGCGGTCACCACAAAACCTCCGGCCGCCTCTGGTCCCCAGTTCAACTCGCCGCCGACCCTCTCGACCTCCGCGGCGAGCGTGGTCAGGCCCCTGCCGGTGCCGGTGCCGCAGGTCTGGGGCGGTCGTGCCGGTGGACTGTTGCGCACCGTCAGCCGCGGCCTGCCCTGCACGATCTCGAACTCGATGGCGACGTCGACCGGTCCGGCGTGCTTGTGCACGTTGGTCAACGCTTCCTGCACCACGCGCCGGACCACGTCGGACAGCTCCGGCGGGACATCGGACAACGCGGACTCGACCCGCACGCCCGCGCGGCGCGAGCTCTCGACGAGGTCGGCCACCGTCACCGGTTCCGCGTCCAGCACGCCGATGATCTGACGCAGGTCCCGCATGGCGGCGCGGCTGGTCCCGCCGAGCAGCTGTGCCGTCTCGGTGTCGGAGGTGCCGGTGAGTTCCAGCTTCCCCGCGTGCAACGCGATGAGACTCAGTTTGTGGCCGAGCACGTCGTGCATCTCACGGGCGATCCTGGACCGCTCCCGCGCGACGGCCTGGTCCCGCTGCATCTCCACCATCTGCCGGGAACGACGGACGTAGAGGCCGATCGCGAGCGGGAGCAGGAGCTGCAGCACCATTTCCGACGCGACGAAGATGGTGTTGAGCTCCTCCTCGTCGGCCCACATCGGGATCGCGAAGCCCGCTGCGGCCGCGACGACCGCGAGCGAGCCGGACACGACGCGAGCGTGGGTGCCGACCGTGTACAGGGCGCAGAACAGCGCCGCGAAGACCTGGCCGGGGGCGAGGAGGTCGATCGAGGCGACCAGCACCGCCGCGGCCGCGGGGAACTTCCTGCGCATCGAGAGCAGACCGGCGGCACCGATCGTCCATCCCGCATCGCCGAGCCCGTCCGCCGAGATGAGATCGATGCCACCGCACACCACGATGGCCGCGACGTCGGTCAGCAGTTCCCGTCTTCGGCCGCCGAGACTCGGCCGGCACACCTCGAAACGCACACGTTCAGTTTCCCGGAGTCACCAGAGCGTCGAGCTTGCGGGTCAGCACGGCACGTTCACGCTCGTTGCCGCACAGCCGGACGGCGGTCTCGAACTCCGTCCGGGCCTCGTCGACGCGGCCCAGCCGGCGCAGCAGCTCGCCGCGCACTCCGGGTAGTTGGTGCGAGCCCTTGAACGCCTCGTTCGACGCCAGCGCGTCGACGATCGGCAGCGCCGCGGCGGGCCCTTGGGCCATGGACACGGCGACCGCGCGGTTGAGCTCCACGACCGGCGACGGGGCGAGCCGGCCGAGGGCTTCGTAGAGCACGACGATGCGGTTCCAGTCGGTCTCCTCGACCGACGGGGCCAGCGCGTGGCACTCGGCGATCGCGGCCTGCAGCCCGTAGTAGCCGTAGCCGCGGCCGATGTCGGCGGCTTTCGCCAGCGCCGCACGGCCGCGGGCGATCGCGGACCGGTCCCAGCGGCGGCGGTCCTGGTCCTCCAGCAGCACGGTCTCGCCGTCGGGTCCGCGCCGGGCCGGGAAGCGGGCGGCGGTCAGTTCCAGCAGCGCGAGCAGGCTGTGGGCCTCGTGCTCGTCGGGCATGAGCCGCGACAGGATGCGGGCCAGCCGCTGCGCCTCACCGGCGAGGTCCAGCCGCATCACCTCGTCGCCGGAGCTCGCGGACGAGCCCTCGGTGAAGATCAGGTAGACGACGCTGAGCACCTGCGCCAGGCGTGCGGGGCGTTCCTTGACCGGCGGCACCTCGAACGGCACGCCGGCCGCGCCGAGGGTCTTCTTCGCGCGGGTGATGCGGGCCTGCACGGTCGCGGTCGGCACCAGGAACGCGCGTGCGATCTCGTCGCTGGTCAGACCGCCGATCACGCGCAACGTCAGCGCCACCCCCGCCTCGCGCGACAGCACCGGGTGGCACGAGGTGAAGATCAGCGCGAGGGTGTCGTCGTCGATCTGGTCCGGGTCCCACAGCACGTCGTCAGGTGCGGGACCGGGTTCGGTGGCGCCCGTGAGAGCGCCGCCCTCCGGCAGGTTGTGGGCGAGGGCGGCGTACTTCTCGTCGCGGTTGCTGCGGCGGCGGAACGCGTCGATCGCGCGGCGCCGCCCGACCGTGAGCAACCACCCGGCCGGGTTGTCCGGCACGCCTTCGCGCGGCCACGTCACGAGCGCCTCGGCCAGGGCTTCCTGGGCGAGGTCCTCGGCCAGCGCGAAGTCACCGGTGTAGCGGGTGAGCGCACCGACGATCCGCGCGGAGTCGATGCGCCACACCGCGGCTACGGCTTTGCGGCCAGTGGGGTCGCTCATGGCACCTATCAGATCAGAGCTGGCCGGTGGACTCGCGCCAGGCCCGCTCCTTCTTGATCCACTCGTTGTCCTGCGGGAACTCGTCGATCGTGGGGACGCGGCGGATCTCGGTCTTGAACCCGGCCGCGGTCATCGGGGTGCGCTTGGCCCACTCGACCGCGTCCTCGATGGTGGGGACGTTGATCAGGTAGAAGCCGTTGAACAGCTCCTTGGTCTCCCCGTACGGGCCGTCCGTGACGACCGGCGGCTCGCTGGAGAAGTCGACGACCACGCCTTCCTCGGCGGGGGCCAGGCCCTCGGCGGCGATCAGGACGCCGGCCTCGATGAGCTCCTCGTTGAACTTGCCGACGGTCTCGAGCATCTGGTCGAAGTCGATCTCGCCGAGGTTGCCCCAGGCCTCGTCGGAGGTCACGCGCCAGATCAGCATGAACTTCATGGTGGTCTCTCCCAGTGGTCTTGCGGGTCCGTTGTGGACCCTTTCACGCTCAGGTCGAACAGGCGGGTCGTTCGATCGACACGCGACCCGGAATTTTTCGAACTTTCTGTTTCCGCTGGTCACACAGCACAGCGGCCCGCCCCGATGATCGGGACGGGCCGCTCCGCGTCGTGGTGCTCAGACCTGTTCGTCGGGCTGGTGCAGTGAGCGCGGCTGCTCGGTCTCCAGCTCCGGCAGCGTCGAGGTGGCGCTGACCGAGCGCTGCGGGGTGCTCAGCGGGCCGGGCACCTCCTTGCGCGCCACGGCTTCCGCGGCGGCGACGGCCTCGGCGACCTTGGGGTCCGGGGCGGTGTCGAACCAGTCGGCGACCGACTCGTCGTCGTCCTCGGGCTTGGGCCGTTCGGTGTCGTCGGCCGGCGGTTCGTAGCGGAAGACGCCGTCGTCGCCGGGCGCGCCGAGCATGCGGGCGAACCCTTCGAGGGCCTTGCCGTAGTCGGACGGGATCATCCACACCTTGTTCGCGTCGCCTTGCGCCATCTGCGGCAGCGTCTGCAGGTACTGGTAGGCCAGCACCTCCGGGGTGGGCTTGCCGTCCTTGATCGCGCCGAACACCTTCTCGATGGCCTTGGCCTGCCCCTGGGCCTGCAGGTAGCGGGCGGCGCGTTCACCCTGGGCGCGCAGGATCTGCGACTGGCGCTCGGCCTCGGCGGCGAGGATCGCGGCCTGCTTGGCGCCCTCGGCGGCGAGGATCTGCGACTGCTTCTGGCCTTCCGCCGTCTTGATGGACGACTCCCGCTGGCCCTCAGCCGTGAGGATCATGGCGCGCTTCTCCCGGTCGGCGCGCATCTGCTTCTCCATCGAGTCCTGAATGGACGGTGGAGGGTCGATGGACTTCAGCTCGACGCGGGCCACCCGCAGGCCCCACCGGCCGGTCGCCTCGTCCAGCACGCCGCGCAGCTGGCCGTTGATGTAGTCGCGGGAGGTGAGGGTCTCCTCCAGGCTCATGCCACCGACGAGGTTGCGCAGCGTCGTGATCGTCATCTGCTCGACACCGATGATGTAGTTGGAGATCTCGTACACCGCACTGCGCGGGTCGGTGACCTGGAAGTACACGACCGTGTCGATGGACACCGTGAGGTTGTCCTGGGTGATCACCGGCTGCGGCGGGAACGACACGACCTGCTCACGCAGGTCGATGCGGGCCCGCACCTTGTCGATGAACGGCACGATGATGTTCAGGCCGGGCGCCGCGATGGTGCGGAAGCGGCCGAGACGTTCGATGACGGCGGCCTGCGCCTGCGGGATGACCAGCACCGACTTGACGGCGATGGTCAGCACGAAGATCGCAATGACGGCCACGACCACAAGGGTGATCGGGTCCAACGCGGCTCACATCCTTCTGAGGTCACACTCTTCGGGCGCGGTCACACCGCGGCGATGACCACGGCGGTCGCGCCCGAGATCTCGACAACGGTGACGGCTTCGCCTGGCTCGACCACGGACCCGTCGAGGGTGCGCGCGCTCCAGGTGTCGCCGCCGATCTTCACCTGCCCGCCGTGCTCGTCGACCCGCGACACCGCGACGGCCCTGCTCCCGAGCAGCGCCTCGTGGTGCATCTTGATGCCGGAGCCGAGCTGCAGCCGCTTCTTGAGCAGCGGCCGCGCCCCGACGATCAACCCGAACGACGTCGCCGCGAACACGAGCACGCTCACCAGGTCACCGGCGCCCAGCGCGGTCACGCCCGCCGCGGCCAGCGCGGCGGCGCCGAGCATGACCAGCACGAAGTCACCGGAGAGAACCTCGGCGATGACGAGGAGTATCCCGACGATCAGCCAGATCAGCGCGGCCATGCGCCCATACATACACCAACGGGCAGCGTGCGGCTCCGAGATTCACCGTGCTGGGCCCTCGACCGTAACGAAATCGATCAACCGGCGGGCTTGCTGGGCCGTTCTCGGCCGGATCAGTCCTGCGGCACGGTGACGAAGTCGATGAGCCGCTCGACCGCGCCCAGCAGATCCGACTCGATGTCGCGGTAGCTGCCGACTGCGCCCAGGACCCGCTGCCAGCCTTCCCAGGTCTCGCCCCAGCCGAGCTGGGCGCAGACGCCTTCCTTCCACGGGACTCCGCGCGGGATGACCGGCCAGGCCTCGATCTTGACCGCTTGGGGTTTCACGGCCTGCCAGATGTCGACGTACGGGTGCCCGGTCACGAGGACGTTGTCGTCGTGGATCTGCTCGACGATGCGCTGTTCCTTGGAGCCCGCGACGAGGTGGTCGACCAGCACGCCGAGCCGGCGGTGCGGGGCGGTGCCGAACTCGGCGATGCGGGTTTCGAGTTCGTCGACGCCGTCGAGCGGTTCCACGACGATGCCCTCGACGCGCAGGTCGTGACCCCAGACGCGTTCGACGAGCTCGGCGTCGTGCTTGCCCTCGACCCAGATCCGGCTGGCCTTGGCGGTTTTGGCGCGCAGGCCCTCGACCCGCACCGAACCGGAGGCACTGATGCGGGGCTTCTGCGGCTGTGGCGCGGGTTTGACGAGGGTGACGGGCTGGCCGTCGACGAGGAAGCCCGCCGGGTTGAGCGGGAACAGGCGGTGACGGCCGTGGCGGTCCTCCAGGACGACCTGGCCGTACTCGAACTTCACGACGGCGCCGCAGAAGCCGCTGGCGGGGTCCTCGACGACGAGGCCGGGTTCGGCCGGAATCTCGGGGACCTTCTTGCGCTTGGGGGTCGAGAGGATGTCGCGGCCGTAGTCGTGAGATCGCACGTTCGCAGACCCTAGCGCGGTGATCACAATCGTCGCCACGTCTCGCGCGCCTCAGCAGGGCACCTCGCGGCACCGGCCCCACGCCCCCACATGCCCGATATGAGGACGCGGGGCCGGCACCGCGATGCACCCGTCTGAGACGTGCGAGACGCGGCGCCGGTTAGTGATCACCGCGCTAGCCGTAGAAGGGTTTGAAGGCGCCGAGCCACTCGTGGACGCGGGCGACGTCGATGTCGGCGCCGTACAGGTCGTGGCCGTCGTGCACGAAGTCCATCCAGTCGAACGCCGGATCGCCGACGCACGCGCGGGGGTCGATGGCGACGGGGCCGTGCGGGCCTTGCAGGACGTTGCCGGGGTGCATGTCGCCGTGCAGCAGGACGGGTTTGACGTTGTCCTCGGCCAGTTTGCGGGCGCGGTGGCGCTCGGTGGCGTAGTAGGTGCCGGTGCGGCGGGTCAGCAGCGTCTCGAAGAGGAAGTCGACGCGGGCGCGCAGTGGCGGGAAGCCGGCCGGGTTCGCGGTGTGCAACGCGGGCACGACGCGGGCCGGTTCGGTGGCCGGGGTGCCGGGGGTGAGGCGTTCAAGCAGGATCGCGCCGCGGGCGAGGTCGGCGTCGAGGAGGTCGACCACGGCACGGGTGTCGGCCCAGGCGGTGAGGGCGCGGGCTTCGTGGGCGGCGACGTCGTGGTCGGGCGTCACCTTCAGCACGGCGGTGGCGCACAGGAACGTGGCGCCGGTGCCGCCGGGCATGTGCCGTTCGACGGTGAGGCCCCAGCGGGCGGTCAGGGTGGCGATCAGGTCGGGCAGCGCGTCGATCCACGCGGTCACGTCGTCGCCGAACCGTCTGAGGAGCCGCGCTCTGGCGTCTTGGTCGATCACTGGGTCGATCACTCAGCTCACGCTAGCGAGTCGGCTCCGGCTTGGCGGCGGAACTGGTAATCGGCCAGGGCCGGGTGCCACCGCCCGTTGGCGTCGAAGCAGGTGGCGAGCAGCTGGAGGTCCGCGCCGTCCCCGGCGACGGCTACTTTGCCGTCGACGACCCATTTGTTGACCGGCAGCAGGGGGACGGGCCAGCCGACCACGACGAGCCGGTCGCACACGAGGCGTTGCAGGCGGCCGCCGTCGTTGTCGACGATCACCGCCGGGGTGTCGAGGTCGAAGTCGCGGACGATGGCCAGCGGGTAGCGGCGCACACCGATCTCGCCGAGCGCGGCGACACCCGGCCCGATCAGGTGAACCGGCCCGAATCTTCGCGCCAAACAGACAGCTGCCCTCGCGCCGAGATCGGCCGCGCCGACCACGACGATCCGTTCGAAATAGGTCATGTCAACCCAATTCCCGCATTCACAGTTCAAATGTTCACGCAGGTCAGAATGCCTTCACGAAGATAGGGCCACGATGATCCGCGCGTCAATCGCCGCCCATCTCAATTGGTCTGTCACAATGGGTGCGGAATAGTCCGGGTTCAGTAGGTGACGGTGATCGTGCGGGCCGGCCCGTCGACGCGGATGGTGCCGCCGACGGGGATGACGACCTGCGGGTCGGTGTGGCCGAGGTCGACGTCGAACACGATCATCGTCTCGGGCGCGTACTCGCGGAACGCCCTGAGCACGGCCTGGCGCTGAGCTGCGGTGTAGGTGGCGCGGTCGGTGTCCTGGTTGGTGAAGAACCACGACTTGGCGCGTCCCACCAGCACGGCCGCGAACCGCTGCAGCAGCCCGCGTTCGCCCATGTTGCGCAGGATCCGGTACACCTCGACGTCCGTGGGCATCTCTTCGGAGGTCTCGAAGAACAGGACGGTGCCGTCGTAGTGCTCGGGAGGGTGGATCTCCTTGCCGGCCATCATCAGCCAGGACAGGATCTCGAGGTTGCCGCCCCACGACGGGCCGGCCGCCGCGTAGTCGGGCTGGTGCCAGATCCAGCCGGTGCTGGGTTCGAGCTGCGGTTCGGTGCCGAAGGTGGCCTCGTCCTCCCAGGGGCTGTCCTTGTCGCCGTAGGCCGTGCTCTCGCTGAGTCGGTACTCCCCAGGCGTGAACAGCGCGGCCCGCAACGAGTCGGCGCTGGTGGGGTGCATGGCGCCGGGCCGGCCGAACTGCACCATGACGCTGCCGCCGGAGAACCCGACGATGCCCCGGTTGCGCAGCCACAGCAGCATGTTCGTGTTGTCGCTGTGCCCGAAGAACGGCTTGGGGTTGGCCGTGATGAGATCGGCGTCGAGGTGCGGTAACACGGTGATCTGGTCGTCGCCGCCGATGGTGGCGATCACGGCTTTGATCGTGGGGTCGGCGAACGCGGCGTGCAGGTCGGCGGCGCGTTCCTGCGGGGTGGCGCCCATCTTGCGGGTGGCCGGGTATTCGACGGGGTGCAGGCCGAAGTCGGTCTTGAGGCGCTGCAGGCCCAGCTCGTGGGGCAGCGGGAACAGGCCCGGCAGGCCCGCGGCCGGGGAGACGATCGCGACGCGGTCGCCGGGCTGGGGTTTGGGCGGGTTGATCAACGACATGGTTGCCGAGCGTAGTAACGCCGGGTCGGCGGGTCGCGACCTAGGGATACCAGGCGTCGAACAACGTGCTCCGGGGGCGACCGGTGACCGAGCCGCACCGTGCAGTCAACGTGGCGGTGCTGGCCGCGTCGGACTTCGGGTTCGCGGCGGTGCAGCAGCTACTCGACGACGTGGATCCGCAGGGACCGTTCACGGCGGGAACGATTCGCGGCACTGACGTTCGCGTCCTGCTCGGCTCTCTCAGTCCGAGCACATCCGCGGTCGAAGCGGGGCTTGAGAACCTCGCGGCGCTGCGCCCGAAGGCAATCCTGGTCGTGAACGTCGCCGACACCGTGCGCGACGAGGTCGCTTCCGGCGACGTCGTGGTGGCTACCCGGCTCGACCACTATCCAGGCCAGAACACGCCGGCGTTCGGCAGCGAGGTCGTCGCCTGGGAGCCCGACCCGAGGTTGCGGGCCCGCGCGTTGGAGCTGGCCCGGTCCGGCTGGTGGGGCGCCGACCCCAGCCCACCCGGCAAAGGGCATTTCGCGCCGGTCGCCACCGTTCGCGACGCGGCCTCCCTGACGCGGCCGGTCACCCGGGACTTCCGCGATGCCGCCCTGATTGGCAGCGAGCGGCTCCTGCCGGCGTTCTACGAGGGCCGCGACCTGCCGATGCTCTTCCTCTACGGCGCCGGGGCACGTGCCAACCGCACGTTGGACGTTTCGAGCGTCAGCGGGCCGTCTTCCGCGCTCGGCAACGTGGTCGCGTTCACCCTGGCCCTGGCCGTCCAGCTCGACGCGGAGGCCAACGACGTGGTGCGACGGCTGCACACCAGAGGCCACGGCGACCGGCTCGCGCGCACGGACCTGCTCGCCAGAGAGGCGTTCGTCGAGTCACTGGCCGAACTGCTCGCGTACACGGCTCCACCGGGCAGCGACGAGGACCAGGCGGGCCCGACGGTGATCGCCATCGAAGGTGCGTGGGGCGCGGGCAAGAGCACGCTCATGGACATGACCCGCAATCGGCTCGACGCGATCGGGCCCCGAGTCGTACCGCCCGAGGCGAAGCCGTGGGGACCGGTGCTGAAACGGTGGCGGGAGCGCAAGCTGCGGGCGTGGGACGCCGACCTCACCTTGAGCGGGTGGCCGGCCCGCTCCGAGGGCGGCAAGGACGTCGCCGCTCCTCGGGTGTTGACGGCGATGTTCAACCCGTGGTCGTACCAGACGGGCGAGCACGTGTGGGCCGGGCTGAACGACTGCATCGTCAGCGCGGGCGCGCCGGTGATCGCCGGGCACGCCGGGTCGTCGTTGCAGCGGTTCTGGTTCACCCACAACATCGAGCGGCTCGACCGGCGGCACGTCCAGCGGACGCTGCGCAAGCGGCTCATCTCGCCGTTGTTGCGGCTGGGGATGTTCGCGTTGCCGGTGCCGTTGCTGGCCCAGTTGCTGCGTTCGCCGGACCCGTACACCGTGTTCGGGTATGTCGTTCAGCCCGTCGACCTGGCGTTGTGGATCACCGGTGTCCTGCTGGGCGCCGGTCTGCTGCACACCGCTGTGCGCTACCTGGCAAGGGCCGCCGACACGCTGCTGCCCGCCGAGTTGTTCGGCCCGCTCACCGGGTACGCCTCCGGTGCGGGGACGGACGATCCGCTGCGGGATCCCCACCGCCGCGCCAGGACAGGTCCGTTGCACAGCGCTCAGCAGGACGTGTAGGACCTCGTCCGCGAGTTGGGTGACTCGGGTTCTCAGCTGGTCGTGTTCATCGACGACCTGGACCGGTGTTCGCCGCGCACGACCGCGGACGTGTTCGAGGCGATCAACGAGTTCTTGAGTGCGTCGTTCCCGACGATCAGGTTCGTGCTGGGCATCGACGCGGCGGCCACCGCGGCGCATCTGGACGCGGCGTACTCGGCGCTGGTGGTGGCGGACGCCGGGCGGGACACGGCGGATCCGAGTCCGGGCTGGACGTTCCTGCGCAAGCTCATCCAGCTGCCCCTGCCGTTGCCCAGGGTGGTGCGCACGCACGTCGAGCCGTTGCTGACCGGTCTGCTCGGGACACCGACCACGGTCACGGAGACCACCGCTGGCGCAGCACCGATGACCACGCCGGCACCTCAGCCGGTGACCGAGGTGTCGGCGTCCGATGGCGCGGAGGTCGGGGAGATCGAGACGGCGGTCGCGGTGGTGACGCTGGAGCACGACGAGCGGGTGCGGCAGCGGTTCGCCGAGCGGCTGCAGGCGCAGCCGGACCTGTCGGTGCGGGAGGCGAAGCGGATCCTGACGGTGTGGATGTTCTACGTCCGCGTCCTCGACCGGCTCAGCCCCGAGACGGGGGTGGACGGGGTGAGCAGGGCGTGTCATCTGGTGTTGCTGGCGGAGATCGTGGCGCGCTGGCCCGCGTCGCAGCGCCGTCTGCACCGGCGGGTCGATGGCAGGCACGGGTTGCGGGCTCTCACCGATGCCGTGGACGACAACGCTGTGTGGGAGATCGAGGTGCAGCGGTACGGGTTGTCCGGGGATCAGCACCAGTCGTTCCGCACCGGTGTGCGCCGGATCCTGCGCCAGTACGACGGGGGCGAGATCGCGGCGCTGGCCGAGCAGCTGACCTGATCAGAAGGCGGGCCAGGGAATGGCGGGCCAGTCGCCGGAGGGTTCGGGGAAGACGCCGTCGGCCAGCAGCTTGTCGGTGCGTTCGCCCACGGCGCGGACTTCGGCGCGCGTGAGGTGGTCGTGCAACTGCTTCCCCAGTGTGCCGTCGAGCGCGGATCTCAGTCGGCGCAACGACTCCGCGACCTCGGCAGGCAGGGGTTCGCGGGCCCAGCCCCACAGGACGGTGCGGAGCTTGGGTTCGGTGTGCAGGCAGATGCCGTGGTCGACGGCGTAGACGGAGCCGTCTACGGCGTGCAGGACGTGGCCGCCTTTGCGGTCGGCGTTGTTCACGACGACGTCGAAGGCGGACATCAGCGCGATGCGCGGGTGGTCGGCGTGCACGAGGACGGCGGGGTCGCCGAAGCGGTCGTGGGCGTGGAAGACCGGGATCCAGCCGGGCTTGACGTCCTCGACGCCGACGATGTCGACCAGTTCGTCTTCTTCGCGGGTGTCGACCCAGAGCTGGACCATGCCGCTGCCGAACGGGCCGGGGCGCAGCACGGTGGGCGGCACCAGGTCGAGGCCGGAGGAGGCCGAGATCAGGTAGGTGGCCACTTCGCGGCCCGCGAGCGTGCCGTCCGGGAAGTCCCACAACGGGCGTTCGCCGCGCACGGGTTTGTAGACGCACTGGGCGTCGACGCCGTCCAGCGAGATCTTGCAGAACAGGGTGGCGTTGGAGGCGTCGACGAGGCGGCCCTCGACCTCGATGCGGCCGTGGTTGAGCAACTCGAGGGCCGCGGCGGTGTCCATGGTCAGTCTTCTTCGGTGCGGCGGTAGCCGTTCTGCCGCGGGCAGATGTGGCCGTCCGGGTCGAGGGGTTCCGCGCACAGGGGGCAGGGTTTGCGGCCGGCGTTGACGACGCGGTCGGCGCGTTCGGCGAACGCGCGCGCGGCTCCTGGGGACAGGAAGACGCGCACGGCGTCGGGGCCTTCCTCGGTGTCGTCGAGCACGACGGCTTCGTCGACCTCCTCCTCGGAGATCGCGAGGAGCTCTATGACGACGGCCTTGGACTCGGCGTCCCAGCCGAGTCCCATGGTGCCGACGCGGAACTCCTCCTCGACGGGCACGTCGAGCGGTTCGGTGTCGAGGTTCTCCGGTGGCGCGTCGTCGGGAACGTCGGTGCCGAAGCGGCGGTGCACCTCCTCGAGCAGCGAGCCGATGCGTTCGGCGAGGACCTGTACCTGCTGCTTTTCCAGGGCGACGCTGATCAGCCTGCTCTGCTCGGAGGCCTGCAGGTAGAAGATGCGGTCGCCGGGCTGCCCGACGGTTCCTGCGACGAACCGGTCGGGTGCGCGGAATACGTGGATGACACGAGCCATGGCCCTTACGACCCTAGGCCACGCGGAGATCGTCGGCAGGTCCTCCCCCACCAAACACTCCGCGTATAGGGTCGGGTTGTGGTGAAGATCGCTTCGTACGGGACCTGGACCTCGCCGATCACAGCCGGCGACACGTCGAAGCCGGGGGGTGGGTTCCAGTGGGCCGACCTGCACGGCGAGCGCGTGTGGTGGGCGGAGAGCCGGCCGGCTGAGGGCGGCCGGGTGGCGCTGGTGCGCGACGGCGTGGACGTGCTGCCGGCGCCGTGGAACGCCCGCAACCGGGTGCACGAGTACGGCGGCCGGCCGTTCGTGGTGCTGGCCGACGACCGGGTGGCGTTCACGAACTGGGACGACCAGCGCGTTTACGTGTTCAACCCGGACGCGCCAGAGCCGACGCCGTTGACGCCGGAGCCGGAGCGCCAGCACGGGCTGCGCTACGCCGACCTGTCCGCGGGGCCGGACGGCGAGGTGTGGTGCGTGCGGGAGACGATCACCGGGGACGCGCGCACCGACGTGCGGCGCGACCTGGTGGCGATCACGGCCGCGGGCGAGGTGCGGGTGCTGGGGTCCTCGCACCACTTCATGACCGGCCCGAAGATCAGCCCCGACGGCACGAAGTTCGCGTGGATCGGCTGGAACCACCCGCAGATGCCGTGGGACGGCACCGAGCTGTGTGTCGCGGACGTGGGTTCCTCCGAGCACCGGGTGGTGTCGGGTTCGGAGACTGAGGCGGTGTGCCAGTTCGAGTGGGAGGGCGACTCGCTGCTGGCGCTGACGGACCCGGACGGCTGGTGGAACCTCTTCCGGATCGGCCTGGACGGCTCGCGCAAGAACCTCGCGCCGTGCGCGGAGGAGCTGGGCGGGCCGATGTGGCGGCTGGGCAACCGCTGGTTCGCCACGCTCTCGCCGGGTCGCTACCTGGTCGTGCGCAGCGGCCATCTCGCGGTGCTGGACGAGCGCAGCGCAACGGTGACCGACGTGCAGACGGACTTGCCGACGTGGGCGGCGGAGCTGTCGGTGCGCGACGGTGTGGTGATCTGCGGCGCGGCGGGGCCGACGTCGGAGTACGCCGTGGTGCGCCTGGATCTCTCCAACGGTGAGCTGACGTACCTGACCGGCGGGGAGTCCTCGCCGGAGGACGCGTATCTGCCGGTGCCGGTGGAGCGGGTGTTCGGGGAGATCCCGGCGTACGTGTACCCGCCGTCCAACCCGGACTTCGCCGCGCCCGAGGGTGAGCTGCCGCCGTACGTGGTGCACGTGCACGGCGGGCCGACGGGGCGGGCGCTGCCGAAGCTGGACAGCGACATCGCGTACTTCACCAGCCGCGGCATCGGGGTGGTGGCGGTGAACTACGGCGGCTCGACCGGCTACGGCAGGGCGTTCCGGGAGCGGCTGCGCGAGCAGTGGGGTGTGGTGGACGTGGAGGACTGCGCGTTCGTCGCCCAGCAGCTGGCGAAGGAGGGCACCGCGGATCCGCAGCGCCTCGGCATCCGGGGCGGTTCGGCGGGCGGCTGGACGTCGGCGGCGTCGCTGACGTCGACGGACGTGTACCAGTGCGGGATGGTGGCGTTCCCGATCCTGGACCTGAAGGGCTGGACGTCGGAGGGCGGCGAGACGCACGACTTCGAGTCCCGCTACGTGGAGGGACTGGTCGGCAAGCTGCCCGAGGCCGAGGACCGCTACGCCGAGCGGTCGCCGTCGGCGAAGGCGCGGTCGGTGTCGGGTCCGGTGCTGTTGCTGCAGGGCCTCGAGGACGAGATCTGCCCGCCCGAGCAGGCCGACCGGTTCGCGGCGGACCTGGCGGGGTCGGGGATCCGGCACGCCTATCTGACGTTCGAGGGTGAGCAGCACGGGTTCCGCAAGGCCGAGAGCATCAAGACGGCGCTGGAGGCGGAGCTGTCGTTCTACGGGCAGGTGTTCGGGTTCGTCCCGCCGGGCGTGCCCGTGCTGGAACTGTCCGAGTGAGCTTGCTGGTTGCCGGGGACCGGGTCGCGCTGGTGTCACCGGCCGGCCCGGCTCTGGCGTCGAAGGTCGACGCGGGTGTGGCGGTGCTGCGGTCGTGGGGCCTGGAGGTCACCACACCTGTGGTGGAGCCGTGGTCGCTGGGGTATCTCGCGGGCTCGGACGAGGCGCGGGCAGCGGAGTTCGTGTCGGCGTGGACGTCGGACGTGGCCGCGGTGGTGTGCGTGCGCGGCGGGTATGGGTGTCTGCGGATGACCGATCTCGTGCCGTGGAAGGACCTGCCGCCACGGGTGTTCGTCGGCTCGTCGGACGTGACGGTGCTGCACGCCGAGTTGAACGCGGTGGGGCTGCCGACGGTGTTCGGGCCGATGCCGGGCACGTCGGACTTCGTGGACGACGCGGTGGCGCAGCAGCGGTTGCGGGCGTTGTTGTTCGAGGGCGTGTCGTCGTGGACGGCCGGAACACCTGTGGTGCCGGGGATCGCGCGCGGGGTGCTCACAGGCGGGAACGCGGCGTTGCTCGCGGCGGCGGTGGGCGGGCCGCGGTGGGCGCCGCCGCCCGACGGCGCGGTCGCGTTGCTGGAGGACATCGGTGAGGAGCCCTACCGGCTGGACCGGATCCTGACGCAGCTGTTGCGGGCGGGGTGGTTCGAGCCGGTGGCGGGGATCGTGCTGGGGTCGTGGACCGACTGCGGTGACGTGTCGTCGGTGCTGCACGACCGGCTGTCCGGGCTCGGGGTGCCGATCCTGGGTGACTTCGGGTTCGGGCACTGCGCCGGGCAGTGGTCGCTGCCGCTGGGGGTTGCGGCGGTGCTGGACGCCTCGGCGGGGACGTTGACGCTGGTGTGAGCGACGTGTGCGTTCTCTCGCTGCGCAGAGCGGCTTTCTGCGACGACCGGTGATGTGAGTGACACGCTCCGGTGTCACGGCGAGATCGTGCTGGCGACCGTCGGGCTGGCTGTGACGGCCGGCGTGTGCGCGGCGGTGGAGTCGGCACTGGTGTCGGCGTGGCGCAGCGAGCTGGCCGGTGCCGCCGGACCGCTGTGGGCCGGCTCCGCAGTGTGCGCGCTGGTGGCCGGTGTGTTCGCGTGCTGGATCGTCGGAGCGGTGTTCGCCGGGCTGGTGGACCTGCTCCTCGTCGTCGACGCCGGCGTGGTGGTGCAGGGGGCGTGTGTCGTCGGCGTGGCGCAGGCCGTGCTGGGCGTCGGCGTGGTGAACGCCGGGCTCACGTGGTCGTGGATGTGGGCACGGCGGTGGCGTGGGCCGTGCTGGCCGCGGTCGCCACGTTCGTCGCTGGGCAGTGGGACTTCGCTCGCCACCGCCGGTCCCGTGAGCGCAGGACCGGATCCTAGTTGACCCTCGTCTGGTTGTTGAGGGCTTCCCTGGCGGCCAGCGCGGCCCGGCACGCGTGCACGAAGTCCCAGAAGACCTCGGTGGTGGTGTGCCGGCGGTCCGAGCGGGAGTTCTCGGCGAACATCGCGTTGCGCAGCGGTGTGGTCAGCTCGAGCTGGCCTCCCCGCTTGGAGCGGGTGCGGTTGGCGATGTTGGCCTTGTCGTAGCCGCCCAGTATCGGGTGGTCGACGGCGTCGATCGTGTGGAACCCGGCGCGGCGCAGCCTGGTGAGCAGTTCCAGGCGCAGCAGGGCGTCGCGGCCGCCGACGAGCACGGCCCGGTCGTGGTCGTGCAGGCCCGCCGCGGCGGCGGTGCAGCCGTGCAGGCCCAGGGCGTGGGTGGCGCCGGTGACGAGGTCGCGGGCCACGCGGTCGTCGCAGTTGGACGAGGTGACGTGCAGCTCGTCGTTGGCGACCGACCGCAGGCCCTCGAACATCCAGTAGTCGTGGGTCTGGCCGATCGGCACGCGGGTGCCGGGGTGGTAGCCCGCGATGGCGAGGCAGAGTTCGCTCGTGCCGACTTCGATGCCGCCGCCGTGCGGGGCGAGAACGACCGAGGGGGTGCGGGGGCGGTGGCGCTTGAAGCGGCGCCGGTAGTCCACCCGTTCCACCAGTCGTGGATCGGCGTAGAGGTCGGAGTTGGACGCGTAGACGTCTAACGCCGCCCACTGAGGCTGGGGTCTCATGGCGGGCGGAAGCCTACCTGGCATCACCCGGTCGGCCGCCGCCCGCCGGGGTGAGTCACGCGTCGATCTGCTTGGGTGCGTCGTCGCTGTCGGCGGAGGTGATGGCGATCTTGCGGGGCTTCGCGCGTTCCGCGATCGGGATGCGCAGCGTCAGCACGCCCGCGTCGTACTTGGCGTCGATGTGGTCGGTGTCGAGGGTGTCGCCCAGGAACAGCTGGCGCGAGAAAGCGCCCAGCGGCCGTTCCGACACCTGCATCTCGACGTCCTTGCCGATCGGCCTGCGCTCGGCCTTGACGGTGAGCACGTTGCGCTCGACGTCGAGCTCGATCGCGTCCGGGGTCACGCCGGGCAGGTCGAAGCACACGACGAACTGGTCTCCGTCGCGGTAGGCGTCCATCGGCATCGCCGTCGGACGTGACCACGTGCCCGGAGTGCCGAACACCTGCTGGGTCAGCCGGTCCAGCTCGCGGAACGGGTCGGTACGCATCAACATCTGTCTCCTCCTCTTTTCGGTGTGTCAATGCGTTGTGCCTCTGTTGTAGCATGTCGTCGGAACGATGACAAGCCCTCGACGTCATCGGAAGGACGACATGACGAGTGACTACGAGACAGTGCGCGCGGCGGCGGCATCGCCCGGCGACGCGAACCAGGTGCTGGCCGCGCTGATGTTGTTGCGGGAGCTGCGGGACGAGCTGTCCGGGTGGGAGCCGCAGCTGATCGAGGCGGCTCGGGCGCTGGGGACGAGCTGGGCCGATCTCGCGCCGGCGTTGGGGGTGGCGAGTCGTCAGGCCGCGGAGAAGCGGTACCTGCGGGTGCGGCGCACCGGCGAGGCGGGCACCGGTGACGAGCGGGTGCAGGCCGAACGCGACCGGCGTGCGGGCGACAAGGCCGTGGCGGCGTGGGCGCGGGACAACGCCGGGGTGCTGCGGATGCTGGCGGCGCAGGTCGGGCCGCATTCGGCGGCGGTGCAGGACGCGCTCGGCGGGGAGGACGCGGTGGGGTTGCTCGGGCCGCTGGCGGAGGCCGGGCCCGGGTTGCGGGCGGGGCATCCGGGACTCGCGGAGCAGATCGCCGAGATCGGGGCGCAGGCGGATCAGTTGCGCACGGACGCGCAGAACCGGCGCTCCGGTCAATGAACGCACGCGGGGACCTTTCGTCCGCTCCTGCAAAACGAAAGGTCCCCGCGTGCGTCCAAGTGCGGCGGCTACAGGTACTTCTTGAGCTCCCGCTTGGCCAGCGACATGCGATGGACCTCGTCGGGCCCGTCGGCGATGCGCAGCGTGCGGGTGGCGGCCCACAGCTCGGCGAGCGGGAAGTCCTGGCTGACGCCGGCACCGCCGTGGGCCTGGATGGCCTTGTCGAGGACCCATTCGGTCATCAGCGGGGTGGCGATCTTGATGGCCTGGATCTCGGTGTGGGCGCCCTTGTTGCCGACGGTGTCCATCAGCCACGCGGTCTTGAGCACGAGCAGGCGGGCCTGTTCGATGCGGACGCGGGCTTCGGCGATCCACTCGTGCACGACGCCCTGGGTGGCGATGGGCTTGCCGAACGCGACGCGGGAGCTCACGCGGCGGCACATCAGTTCCAGGGCGCGTTCGGCCATGCCGATCAGGCGCATGCAGTGGTGGATGCGGCCGGGGCCGAGGCGGGCCTGGGCGATCGCGAAGCCCTCCCCCTCGCCGGCGATCAGGTTCGACGCCGGGACGCGCACGTTCTCGAAGACGATCTCGGCGTGGCCGCCGTGGGCGTGGTCGCCGTAGCCGAAGACGTGCATCGCGCGCTTGACCGTGATGCCGGGGGTGTCGCGCGGGACGAGGATCTGCGACTGCTGGCGGTGCCGGTCGGCGTCGGGGTCGGTCTTGCCCATCACGATGAAGATGGCGCAGTTGGGGTTCATCGCGCCCGAGGACCACCACTTGCGGCCGTTGATGACGTAGTCGTCGCCGTCGCGTTCGATGCGGGTCGCGATGTTGGTGGCGTCGGAGGAGGCGACGTCGGGTTCGGTCATGCAGAACGCCGAGCGGATCTCGCCGTCGAGCAACGGCTGGAGCCACTGCTTTTTCTGGTCGTCGGTGCCGAACATCGTCAGCACCTCCATGTTGCCGGTGTCCGGCGCGGCGCAGTTCAGCGCTTCCGGGGCGAGGTGGGGGCTGCGGCCGGTGATCTCGGCGAGCGGTGCGTACTGCAGGTTGGTCAGGCCGCTGTGCTCGGGGTGGAAGAGGTTCCACAGGCCAAGCCGGCGGGCTTCGGTCTTGAGCTCTTCCAGGATCGGCTGGCGTTCCCACGGGTCGGCGGCGTCGTGCAACTGCTGCTCCAGCACGGCTTCGGCCGGGTAGACGTGGGAGTCCATGAAGGCGAGCAGCTTCGACCGCAGTTCCTCGGTCTTGGCGTCGTAGGCGAAGTCCATGTCAGAGCTCCTTGTGGGCGGCGGCGAGACCCTGCCGCACGAGGGGGACGGTGAACGCGCCGAGCTTCTCGAAGCCGGCGCCGACGGTTTTGCCGCTGGCGAAGCGGTAGTGGATGCCTTCGACGATGACGGCGAGCTTGAAGTAGCCGAAGGCGATGTACCAGCCGAGGCCGGAGGTGTCGGTGCCGGTGCGGGCGGTGTAGCGGGCGACGAGCTGGTCGGCGGTGAGGAAGCCGGGCATCGAGGGGACGCTGCCGGTGATGGGGTCGTTCTCGACGGCGAGGCCCTGCCAGTAGACGTAGAGCAGGCCGAGGTCGGCGAGCGGGTCGCCCAGGGTGGCCATCTCCCAGTCCAGCACCGCGCTGATCCGCAGCGGCGACTCGGTGACCAGCGCGTTGTCGAGGCGGTAGTCGCCGTGGATGATCGCGACGCGCTGGGAGTCGGGGACGGTGTCGGCGAGTTTGGCGCGCAGTTCGTCGATGCCGGGCAGGTCGCGGCTGCGGGAGGCGTCGAGCTGCTTGCCCCACCGCTTCACCTGACGGGCGAGGAACCCTTCCGGGCGGCCGAAGTCGCCGAGGCCGACCGACTCGGGGTCGACGGAGTGCAGGTCGGCGAGGACGTCGACGAGCTTGCGCGACAGCACGGTGGCTTTCTCGGAGTTGAGCCACGGGCACTGCTTGCGCTCGCGCAGGGCGACGCCGGGCATCTCCGACATGAGGTAGAAGGGCGCGCCGATGACGGAGGTGTCCTCGACGAGCTGGTGTGCGTGCGGCACGGGCACGGAGGTGGGTTCCAGCGCGGAGATCACGCGGAACTCGCGGGCCATGTCGTGCGCGGTGGCCAGCACGTGACCGAGCGGCGGGCGGCGCAGGATCCAGCGCTGGGTGCCGTCGGTGACGCGGTAGGTGAGGTTGGAGCGGCCACCGGGGAACAGCTCACCGGTGAGCGGGCCTGTGCCCAGGTGCCGGGCCAGTGCCTCCAGGTCGAGGCCGGGCAGGTCTCGATTGGGAACGTCGGTCACAGGTTCACTCCGAGGGTGGCGAGGTTGGCGCGGGTGGCGTCGGCGGCGGTGTGGCGGAACGCGTGCATGCCGACGGCCTGGGCGGCTTCGACGTTGACGGGCGCGTCGTCGAAGAACACGGCACGGCCGGCGGTGACGCCGATCTGGTCGAGGGTGTGGTGGTAGATGCGCTCGTCGGGCTTGCGCAGGCCGATGCGGCCGCTGATCACGACGGTGTCGAACAGCTCGATCAGCAGGTCCTTCGGGTAGCCCTCGCCCCAGCTGTTGGACAGCAGCGCGGTGTGCAGGCCGGCGGCGCGGGCCTTGCGGACGAGCTCGACCATCGCCGGGTCCGGGGTGGCGCCGCCGAACATGCGCCGCAGCAGCCCGGTCTCGTCGACCTGCGCACCGGTGGTCGTGATCAGCTCGGCGGCCAGCAGCCGTTCGAACTCGGGCACCGTGAGCTCGCCGGTCTCGAGGCGGTAGACCGGGTTGTCCGGAAGCGCGTCGCGGCCGAGCCACTCGCGCATGATGCGGCCGTAGACCTCGCGGTCGATGGCCTCGGCGTGCAGCCACGCGCCGACGAACTCGGGCACGGAGACCGTCAGGACGCCGCCCCAGTCGAAGACCAAAGCGTCGACGAGCGGCTGCTGCGGAAGTGTCGTGTCACCCACGAGTCGGAGGGTACCGACCGGTCGGTATGTCGGCAACCGGTGATCGGAACAACGACTTTCGGAGGATGGGACATGTTCGCTTTATACGGTTTCCGGCTCCTCCGGACCTCGATACGTTCGAGTCCGAAGGGGGTCGACACAACTGATGGCAAGGATTGCGACGGCGGCTTGGGCCGCCGCGATGGCGCTCGCCGCCATCGGGGTCCCGGTGGCGCACGCGGAGGGCGACGGCCGGGTCGTCAACACTGACAAGGGTGCTGTGTCGGGCACGGTGACCAGCACTTATCGAACGTTCGGCGGCATCCCGTTCGCCGCCGCGCCGGTTGGGGAGAACCGGTGGCGCGATCCGCAGCCGGTCGCGCCGTGGCGGGGTGTGCGGGACGGGACGTTGCCCGCACCGGTGTGCGCGCAGGTGCCGCAGCTGGGCGAGCCGGCCTCGGACGTCGAGGACTGCCTCTATCTGAACGTCGTCACCCCGGCGAAGCCGTCGAAGAAGCCGCGGCCGGTCATGGTGTGGATCCACGGCGGCGGGTTTGTCAGCAACAACGCGTCGCAGTACGACGCGCGGTGGCTGGCGACGAAGAACGACGCCGTGGTCGTGACCGTCAACTACCGGCTGGGTGTGTTCGGGTTCTTCGGCTATCCGGGGCTGCCGGGTTCGGGTGCGTTCGGGCTGGCAGATCAGCAGGCGGCGCTGAAGTGGGTGCAGCGCAACGCCCGTGCGTTCGGTGGGAACGCCCGCAACGTCACGGTGTTCGGTGAGTCGGCGGGCGGGTTGAGTGTCTGCGCGTTGCTCGCGTCACCTGGCGCGGCGGGGCTGTTCCACCAGGCGATCATCCAGTCCGGTCCGTGCGGGCTGACCGCGCCGGGCGAGGCACCGGGTGAGCTGGTGCCGTTCTGGAAGCCGCGTGCCGAGGTCGAGCAGCAGGGCGTGGGCACGCTGGGCTGTCAGGACATCGCGTGCCTGCGCGGCCTGCCGGTGCGGAAGCTGCTGGAGGTGCACAGCGCGTTCGCGACACCGGCGTTCGGCACGCGGGTGCTGCCGATCAGCCCGCTGGAAGCGCAGAACACGGGCCGAATCCATCGAGTTCCGACGCTGGTCGGGTCCACGCACGACGAGATGAACTTCTACGCGGGCCTCATCCTGCGCGATCCGGTGCCGGACGCGAACTACGAGGAGCGGGCCGCGCGGATGTTCGGGGCGGAACTGGGCGCGCAGGTCGTGGCCCGGTATCCGCTCGACGGCAACGGCGACGTGCGCGACGAGCTGGCGGCGGCGCTGACCGACCGGTCGTTCGCGTGCCCGACGCACGAGACGCGGCAGCAGCTCGGCCGCTGGACGAAGGTCGCGGGCTACGAGTTCGCCGAGCGCGACGTGCCGATGATCTTCCCGGACATGCCGCCGTTCCCTGGCGGCTACGGCGCTTATCACGCGTCGGAGCTGCCGTTGTTGTTCGAGTTCGCGGATGTCCGGCTGACGGCGGGTCAGCGGGCGCTGTCGGAGTACATGGTCACCGCGTGGGGGAAGTTCGCGCGGACCGGTGAGCCCGCTTGGCGGGCACAGGTGCAGTCGCTGGCCGCGGGGGCGATCGGGCCGGCGGAGTTCGTGCAGGACCACCAATGCGAGTTTTGGGGAGCACAGTGAGGAAGCAGCTGACGGCGGTCGTGGCCGCCGCGATGGCGCTCGCCATCACGCAGGTTCCGGCTCAGGCACAGGGTGACGGCCGAGTCGTCAAGACCGACAAGGGCGCGGTGTCGGGCACCGTGACCGAGACCTACCGGACGTTCGGCAACATCCCGTTCGCCGCTGCCCCGGTCGGGGAGAACCGGTGGCGCGACCCACAGCCGGTCCAGGCGTGGCAGGGCGTGCGGGACGGGACGTTGCCGAGCCCGGACTGCGCGCAGACCGAGTTGCTGGGGCAGCCGGCGTCGCAGACCGAGGACTGTCTCTATCTGAACGTCACCACTCCGGCGAAGAAGACGGCGAAGCCGCGGCTGGTGCTGGTGTGGATCCACGGCGGCGGGTTCGTCAGCGGTGCCGCGAACATCTACGACGCGCGGTGGCTGGCGACGAAGAACGACGCCGTGGTCGTCACCATCAACTACCGGCTGGGTGTGTTCGGGTTCTTCGGCTATCCGGGCCTGCCCGAGTCCGGTGCGTTCGGGATCGCGGACCAGCAGGCGGCGTTGCAGTGGGTGCAGCGCAACGCCCGCGCGTTCGGCGGCGACGCGCGCAACGTCACGATCTTCGGTGAGTCGGCCGGTGGGTTGAGCGTGTGCGCGCAGCTGGCGTCGCCGCAGGCGGCGGGCCTGTTCCACAAGGCGATCATCCAGTCGGGTCCGTGCGCGATGACGTTCCCCGGCGTGGGTCCTGGGTGGAGGGCCCGCGAGGAGATCGAGCAGCTCGGCGCGGCGCAGCCGTTGGGCTGCCAGGACATCGCGTGTCTGCGGAACCTGCCGGTGTCGAAGCTGCTCGAGGTGCACAACGTCTTCGCGACACCGGCGTTCGGCACGCGGGCGTTGCCGGTCGATCCTGCCCTGGCGCAGCGGACCGGCCGGATGCACCGGGTGCCGACGCTGGTCGGGTCGACGCACGACGAGGGCACGTTGTTCATCGGGCTGATCATGCCCGCGCCGGTGCCGGAGACCGCGTACCGGGCCCAGATCGCCGGGCTGTACGGGGAGAACGACGCGGACAAGATCGTGGCCCGCTATCCCGTGAACGGCAACGGCGACGCGCGCGACGAGCTCGCGACCGTCATGTCGGACGGGTCGTGGGCGTGCGGGACTGACGAGACGCGGCAGCAGCTGAGCCGCAGGACGAAGGTGTCGGGCTACGAGTTCGCGGACGTCACCGTGCCGATGATCTTCCCCGACATGCCGGAGTTCCCCGGCGGCTACAAGGCGTACCACGCGTCGGAGCTGCCGTTCCTGTTCGACTTCGGCATCCCGCTCACGCCGGGGCAGCAGAAGCTGTCGGACTACATGATCGCGGCGTGGGGCCGGTTCGCGCGCACCGGTGATCCGGGCTGGCGCGCGGACGTGCAGTCGCTCGCGCCCGGTGCGGTCGGGCCGGCGGACTTCGTGAAGGACCACAAGTGCGACTTTTGGGGGCAACTGTGAGGAAGATGCTGACCGCGGTACTCGCCGCGGCGATGGCGTTCGCCACCACCGGTGCGGCGTCCGCTGGTGACAACGGCGCGGTGGTGCGCACCGACAAAGGCTTGGTCTCCGGAACGGTCACCGACACCTATCGGACGTTCGGCAACATCCCGTTCGCCGCTCCCCCGGTGGGTGAGAACCGGTGGCGCGACCCGCAGCCCGCGCAGGCCTGGCAGGGGGTGCGGGACGCGACGTTGCCCGCACCGGTCTGTGCGCAGAACCCGCAGCTGGGTCAGCCGGCGTCGCAGACCGAGGACTGTCTCTATCTGAACGTCACCACTCCGGCGAAGCCGTCGAAGAAGCCGCGGCCGGTGATGGTGTGGATCCACGGTGGCGGGTTCACCGCGGGTTCGGCGTCGTCGTATGACGCGCGGTGGCTGGCGACGAAGAACGACGCTGTCGTGGTGACGGTGAACTACCGGCTGGGTGTGTTCGGGTTCTTCGGCCATCCGGGTCTGCCGGGGTCGGGTGCGTTCGGGCTCGCGGACCAGCAGGCGGCACTCAAGTGGGTGCAGCGCAACGCCCGCGCGTTCGGCGGGAACGCCCGGAACGTGACGATCTTCGGTGAGTCGGCCGGCGGGTTGAGCGTGTGCGCGCAGCTGGCGTCGCCGCGGGCGGCCGGGTTGTTCGCCAAGGCGATCATCCAGTCGGGTCCGTGCGGGCTGACCTTCCCCGCGGCCACACCCGGCGAGTTCGCCGGGGTGTGGCGGGCGCGTGCCGACGTGGAGAAGCAGGGTGCCGGCACGCTGGGCTGCGCCGACCTGGCGTGCCTGCGTCAGCAGCCGGTCGAGAAGCTGCTGACAGTGCACGACCAGTTCAACTGGCCCGCCTACGACACGGCGGTGCTGCCGATCGACCCGGTCGTGGCGCAGCGGACCGGGCGGATGCATCACGTGCCGACGATGGTCGGGTCGACGCACGACGAGATGACGTTGTTCGCGGCGTTGCTCTTCCCGCAGCCCATCCCGGAGTCCGCCTACCGGGCCCAGCTGGTCGGGTTGTTCGGGGAGAAGCACGCGGACAAGGTGCTGGCGTTGTATCCGGTGAACGGCAACAACGACGCGCGCGACGAGATGGCGACGGTGCTGACGGACAAGTCGTGGTCGTGCCCGTCGCACGTGGCGCGCAAGGAACTCGGCCGGTACGCGCGGGTGTCCGGGTACGAGTTCGCCGACCAGGACGCGCCGATGATCTTCCCGTTGCCGCCGTTCCCCGACTATCGGGCCTACCACGCCTCCGAGCTGATGAGCCTGTTCGACATGGGCGCCCCGCTCAACGCTGAACAGCGCAAACTGTCGGACTACATGATCGCGGCGTGGGGCCGGTTCGCGCGCACCGGCGACCCCGGCTGGCGTTCGGCGGTGCAGTCACTGGCGCCTGGAGCAATCAAGGGCACTGATTTCGCCCGTGATCACCGGTGCGGGTTCTGGTCGTCCATCCTGTAGCGCATGCCCGGCTACCGCGAGCTCGCCCGTGACGGGGAGTTCCGCGCCCTGTTCGTGGCGCACGTGGTGTCGGTGGCCGGGGACCAGTTCGCGCGGGTCGCGCTGACGGTGCACGTCTACGACCACACCGCCAGCGCGGGCCTGACCGCGCTGACCTACGCGTTGACGTTCCTGCCGGACCTGGTCGGTGGGCCCTTGCTCTCGGGGCTCGCCGACCGGTTCGCACGGAAAGAAGTGATGGTGGCCGCCGACCTCGCGCGGGCGGCCCTGCTGCTGGCGATGGCGGTGCCGCTGCTGCCCCTGTGGGCGTTGGCGGCACTGTTGGTGTTGGTGCAGTTCGCGGGGGCACCGCACGGGGCGGCGCGGGCGGCGTTGCTTCCGCAGATCTTGCCCGACGAGCGGTATCCGCTGGGTCAGGCGGTGCTGAGCACGGTCACGCAGGCGGCGCAGGTCGCCGGTTTCCTCACCGGCGGGGCGCTGGTCGCGTGGCTGGGTCCTGGGCTGGTGCTGGTGGCGGACGCCGTCACGTTCATGGTGTCCGCGTTCCTCGTGGGCGTTTTTCTGCTGGACCGGCCGGCGCCGGACCGTCCACACGTGCGGGCGTGGCCTGCCGACCTGGTGGGCGGGGCACGGCTGGTGTGGGGTGACCGCAGGTTGCGGGCGCTGGTCGCGCTCGCCTGCGTCTCCGGTTTCTACATCGTCGGTGAGGCGCTGGCCGTGCCCTATGCCGCGCAGCTCGGCGCGGGACCGGCCGGGGTGGGGTCGATCTTCGCCGCCTACGCCGCCGGTGCGGCCGCGGGCATGCTGCTGGTCGCGCACCTGCGTGAACGGACACAGTTGCGGGTGATGCCGTGGCTGGCCATCGCCGCGTGCGCGGTTCTTGTCCCGGCCGCGCTGCGGCCGGGTCTCGTCGTCAGTGTGGGGTTGTTCGCGCTGTCCGGTGCGGCCAGTGCCTATCACCTGGTCGCGAACACGACGTTCGTGCGCGCGGTACCGGACTCCTCGCGCGGCCAGGCGTTCGGTCTGGCCGTCACCGCGTTGCGGGTCTCCCAGGGCATCGGGGTGGCCCTGGCCGGAGTGGCCGCGGAAACCCTCGCGGTGCACCAGGTCGTCGCCGCCGCCGGAGCACTCGGCGTGCTCGCGGCAGGCGGTGCGGCGATCCTGTGGTGGTTCAGCGCCGCCAGTCGGTCGGACGCGCCCAGTCCGTCGGACGCAGCCAGTCGGTCGGACGAACGGGACGGCCGGCAGCGGAGGTACGGTTGATCATGACTGCTCCTACGGGTGTTCGTTGCGCGGGAATCGCGCGATTTTGAGGGGTGCATTCTGTGAGGACTACTCACGGTGAGGTCCCCCACATGGAGCCACGACTTTGAGTTACCCGGTAGCTACAGTGGTTGGTTCCTGGACAGTGGTGTGGGGGTGAACGCGTGCCTTGGCTTGACCTGCGCCGGTGGAAGTTATGGTCGCTTCCTCCTGTGGTGCTGGCCTATGTCGTGACGGTGGTTGTGTCAGCGACCCTCGTCACGCTCGCCACCGCATGGCGTACCCCTGCCGAGGCCTTGAACTGGCCCTTCTTCCTGCTGCTCTCCGGTGGCGCGGTAGTGCACCTGGAGGCGGCCAGGGGAATCGAACGGATCCGCGAAATCGGCGCCGAAGGCTCGCCGCACGCCCACATGCAATCGGTGTGGCTGTTCGCAGGCGTGCTCGTACTACCGATGCCACAGCTCGTGGCGCTGATCGTCATCAGCTACACGCACTCGTGGTTCCGGGTCTACAAGCGGCGGGCGGTCCTGTTCCGCAAGGTGTTCTCCGCGGCCACTGTCGTACTCGGCAGTGCCGTGGCGCAACTCGTTCTGGGGTTCTTCGGGGACCGTGCTGTTGACGTTGACGGCCCGCTCGGCCTGTTGGCATTGGTTACGGCCGGGTTCCTGTATTGGTTCATCAACTATGCGCTGGTCGTGACCGCGATCTTCGTGACGAACCGGCAGAACCCCGTCAAGACCGCGCTGGGCAACGCCTCCGACGTGCTGATCGTGCAGGCCTCGGTCGGTCTCGGCTCCGGCGTCGCCATCATCATGACCATGCGGCCGTGGCTGACGCCGATGCTGCTGCTGACCGTCCTCGCCCTGCACATGGGCCTGCTGCTGCCCCAGTTCCGGGTCGCCGCCCGCACCGACTCCAAGACCGGCCTGGTCGACGCGACGTTCTGGCACGACGTGGCCGAACGCGAACTGGCCCGCGCCCGCCGCCTCGTCTCCACCGTCGGCGTGCTGATCCTCGACCTCGACCACTTCAAGCAGATCAACGACACCTACGGCCACCTCGCCGGCGACCGCGTGCTGCGCGCCGTCGCCGACGCACTGAAACACTCCGTGCGTTCTTATGACCTCGTGGGCAGATTCGGTGGTGAGGAGTTCGCCGTGCTGCTGCCCGGTGTCAGCACCGACGAGGTCCGCGCCACCGCCGAACGCATCCGGTTCGAGATCGCGAGCCTGCACATCGTCGTCGTCGACCGCCTCGGCCAGGACCAGGTCGTGTCCGGCCTGACCGCCTCCGTCGGCGCCGCGGTGTTCCCGGACATCGCGACCGAGCTCAGCCCGCTGCTGCTCGCTGCGGACGAAGCGCTCTACAGCGCCAAGAACAACGGCCGCGACCGCGTCGCCACGGCCACCGTCTTCTAGGCGTCGAGGAACTCGGCGATCCGCTTCACCACCGGGGCAGGCTCCTCCACCCACGGGTAGTGCCCCACACCCTCGTGCACGAACAACGTCGCGTCCGGGAACAGCTCCGCCAGCTCGCGGCAGCGCCGCACCGGCGAAATCGGATCCTCCGTGCACGCGTACACCAGCACCGGGTGGTCGAAGTCCGTCAACGCCCGCCGCAGCACCCCCGGCACGAACGCGCCCTCGGCGTTGTAGCCCAGCGCCACGTGGTACTTCCACTGCCCCAGCTCAGCGTTCGCGTGCGCCTGCGACCGCTCGTCCCAGCGGGCGTACAGCACCGGCGACGCGGCAACCCGGTTCTCCACCGAGTCGTCACCGGCGGCGTTGCGCCTGAGCGCGGTCGTCGCCGACTCGAACCACGGCTGGTCCGCCCGCGAGGCCAGGAACGCGTCCCAGTCGCTCTGCTCCGGCGACAACCCGACTGACCGCAGCGCCGGGGTGAGCAGCACCAGCTTGCCGACGTGCTCGGGGAAGTCCGCGGCATAACCCATCGCGATCCCCGCCCCCGCCGAGTGCCCCAGCACGTCCACCACGCCGAGCCCCAGGTGGCGGCGCAACATCTCCACGTCCCTGACCAGCATGTCCCGCCGGTAGGTGAACGGATCCGCCGGCTCGGCCGACTCACCCGTGCCCCGGTTGTCCAGGATGACCAGCCTGCGGTGCGCGTCCAGCCCACCCAGCGTCTCCAAGTACTCCGAAGCCCTGCCAGGACCACCGGCGAGCACCACGAGCGGGACGCCCTCGCCTGCTTCCCGATAGGCGAGCTCGGTGCCGTCGAACGAGGAGAACCGTGCCATGCTGCACATCATGCCGAAGATCGCCACGGCCGACGTCGTCGACCGGCCGCAGCTGCTCGAGTTCCTCCGCTCCCGCCACCACGGCGTCCTGATCACCCGCCGCTCCACCGTCGACGGCGTGCAGGTCTCCCCCGTCTCCTGCGGGGTCGACACGCAGGGCCGGATCGTCGTCTCGACGTACCCGCAGCGCGCGAAGGTCCGCAACGCCCGCCGCAACCCGTCGGTCACGATGTGCGTGCTCTCCAACGACTGGGACGGCCCGTACGTGCAGATCGACGGCACCGCCGAAGTCCTCGACCTGCCAGAGGCCCTGGAGGACTTCGTCGAGTACTACCGCTGCATCGCGGGCGAGCACCCCGACTGGGACGAGTACCGCGCCGCCATGATCCGCCAGGGAAAGGCCCTGATCCGGATCACCATCGACAGCTGGGGACCCATCGCCACCGGCGGCTTCCCACCCGAGCTCGACGCCTAGCCCTGGTCACCGCCCCAGCCGGCGGGCTTCTCCAGCAACGAGCACCGGCCGCCGTGCGGGCCCTCGATCGACGCCACCACCCCGATCGGCAGCGGTTGAGGACCCCACGGCACCCGACCGTCCAACTCGGACACCCGCGCACACGCGGCCGCGATGTCGTCGACGGCGAAGAAGACGTCCCAGCCGGACTCCACGTCGGACTGCGCGATGCCCGCGACCGGACGCGGCTCACCGTGCCGCGCGGAGGTGAACACGCCGGCCGCGCTCTCCCAGCCGAGCTCCCGCTGCCAGTACTCGACGTCCGGCTCACCGGCCGACAGCCGCACCCAGCACGGCTCACCGTGCCGCGGCGGCGGCGCCCACGGACCGTGCAACACCCTGCCACTGTCCACAGAGGAATTGCCCGCGAGCTCGCGCGGCTCGTCACCGCCGAAGAAAACCCGCCAACCACGTTCTCCCGCAACAACTTGCGCCGCGAGTCTGTCACCCACCCAGCCCGTGAACGAACCGCCCGGCTCCGCTATCACCGTCCAACCGAGCACGGCGGCGAAGAAGTCCACCGACGACTCAGGCTCGGCAACGCTCAACTCAAGACGACGCAAACCACAAGACGACACGGGCATCCCATCAAGGCGGTGATCAGGAGCGCGCACCATCCTCTGCTCCGACCACCCGAGAGGACAATGCGCCATTCGGCGGCATGCGCTCCGCGTTCACCACGTCACGCAACGGCACCGGCTTCCCGAGGTGGAAACCCTGCCCCACCCGCACACCCAGCCTGCGCAAAGCCTCCACCTGGGACGGACGCTCCACCCACTCCGCCACCGCCGACAGCCCCAGCCCGTTCGCGATCTGCACGATCCCCGACACCAGCACCGCGTCCGCGTCGTTGGTCTCGATGCCCTTCACGAACTCGCCGTCGATCTTGATACCCGTGATCGGCAGGTGCTTCAGGTGCACGAACGACCCGAAACCAGAACCGAAGTCGTCCAACGTGATCCGGCACCCGAAGCTGCGCAGCTGCGTCGCCAGCGTCACCGCGGCGTCCAAATTGGTCACCGCCGCCGTCTCCGTGATCTCCAGCCCCAGCCGGCCCGGCGCCACCCCCGCCTTGCCGAGCTTCTCCAGCACGAAGTCACCGAAATCCGGATCCTCGAGCGTGCGACCCGAGACGTTCACGTTGAACCGCAACCGCGAGTCCGGCTCCGCCACCAGCGCGTCGATCGCCGTCGACAACACCCAGCGATCCACCTCGAGAATCAGGTTCGACCGCTCGGCCACCGGCAGGAAGTCCGCCGGCCCGAGATACGGCTCCTGCCGATCCTCCAGCCGCAGCAGCAGTTCGTGCCCGAGCGTCGTGCCGGTGTGCAGATCCACCATCGGCATCCCGTACAACGCCAGACCACCACCCGCCAGCGCCGCCCGCAGCCGATCGAGCACACTCACCCGCTTCACCGTGTCCGCGTAGTGGTTCGGCTCGTACACCGTCACCCGGTCCCGGCCCGCCGCCTTGCTCGCGTACAACGCCAGATCCGCGTTCGCCAGCACCAGCTCCCACGAGTCACCCGGACCGAACTCCGCCAAGCCCGTGCTCACCGTGATCCGCGCCGGCGTCCCGATACCGGCCAGCGGGAACCCCGCCACGGCCTCCTTCAGGTTGTCCGCCACCTCGGACGCGTCCTGCAACGACGCACCCGGCAGCACCACCGCGAACTCGTCCCCACCCAGCCGAGCGATCAACCGGTCCGCCAGCCGCGACTGCAACGCCGACGCCAGCATCCGCATCACCCGGTCACCCACCGCGTGCCCGCGCAGATCGTTGACGTCCTTGAAATTGTCCAGATCCAGCACCAGCAACGCGCCCGACCCGTTGTTCGCCAGCTCCTTCTCCAACGCCCTCGTGAGAGCGCGGCGGTTCGGCAACCCCGTCAACGGATCCTGCTCAGCCATCCGCACAAGCTCGTCGTGCACCCGCGACGACTGCGTGACGTCATGCGCGGTACCGAGCGCCCTCAGCGGCACACCGTCGTCACCCACGACGACCTCACCGAAGCACTCGAACACCCGCTCCGCACCGTCCGGACGCAACATCCGATGCGTGTACGTGAACACCGACCCCGTCTTCAACGCCGCGTCCAGCGTCTCCTCGATCATCGGCAGGTCGTCCGGATGCACCAGCTGCGAGTACAGCTCGAAGTCGAACGCCGTCCCCGGCTCGAACCCGAACATCTCCAGCAGAGTGTCCGACCAGGTCACCCGGTCGTCCGAGATGGACCACTCCCACGTGCCCATCCGCCCCAACGCCTGCGCACGCCGCAACGCGTCCGCCTCCTGCGTGACCGTCAACTCGCGATCCCGCCACGCCGACACGTCCACGACCTCGTACATCAGGTCGTCACCCAGCTTCGAGCACCGCACCTCGAGCCACTTCGGACCCGGCGCGAGCACCTCCCGCACCGGCGCCGGCACCTCCGGCACCCCGGGAAGCAACGCGGGCAACGACCGCCCGTACGCCTGCTCCACAGGCACTCCGAGCACACCGCCCAACGCGCGGTTGCACCACAACAGGTTCCCGCGCGCGTCCGTCACGGCATAGCCGACATCCGCCCGGTCCAGCACCGTGCGGCAGTAGGAGGTCACGCGCGTCATGATCGTCCGATCACCGGACGTAAGCAACCCGCTACGCCGGTCAATTCGTAATTGTGCGAACGGCTACCGGAGCCGCTCCAACCCCTTCGCCGACTCCACCAGCTCCGCGGCCAGCTTCCGCAGCTCGTCGTTCTCCGCCCCGTCCTGCGCCGCCGTCACCACGTCCTCGGCGGCACACCGCAGCTGGAACAACCTGTCCTGCAGATCAGCCAGCTCAGCGGTGGAGAGTACTACGGCGTCCTCGGGCAACCCGCCCCGCTGCAACGCCGCCCGCCGCTCGTACGCCCGCTGCCGGCACGGCTGGGCACAGTACCTGCGCGGCCGGCCGATCCGCCCACTCCCCGGCAACCTCCGCCCGCACCACGCACAGTGCCTGGGCTCATCCGCCTCCATGGAGCGCTCCATGGCGCGCGACGGTAGCGAATCGCGGTGGGTGGGCTCCAGCGACGCGCCAGAAACCCCGACCTTCGTAGGGAACCGGACCGTACCGGTACGGCGATTGGTGTTGATTTCGGGTGGGGTTTGGTCGTTCTGCCTTGACTGATCGCGCTTCACCGAACTCTCTCCCCACCCCGGACACGACTAGGCCCCTTCGATGGCAGAGCAGCCCGGTGGGTTCCGCCGCGAGAGTGGTTGATCTTTCTACTTGTTCGTTGAGTTGTGGGTGGACGGTGGTCTTGGCTGGGACTGGACGGCTGGTAGGCCTGATTTAAGTCAACACTGAAGCAATAGAGGTAAAGAAGAAAGTGTCCCGCCACCCACTGTCCACCCCAAAGCCACTGCTGGGAGGCAAACTCAAGGGGTGACCCACCCGTACCTCGCAGGCCCGCACCCCCGAGCCTTCGCCCACCGCGGCTGGCACGTCGACGACCTCAGCGGCATGGAGAACTCGCTGAGCTCGTTCCGCCGCGCCGTCCAGGAGGGCTACCGCTACATCGAGACCGACGTGCACGCCACGAGCGACGGACAGGTCGTGGTGCACCACGACCACACGCTGGACCGGACCACGGACGGCCAGGGGCGGGTCGCCGACCTGCCGTGGACCGAGGTGCGGATGGCGCGCGTGGGCGGCCGGGAGCCGATCGCCCGGCTCGCGGACGTGCTGGAGGAGCTGCCGGACACGTTCTTCAACATCGACGTCAAGGCCGACAGCGCGGTCGAGCCGATCCTCAACCTGCTGCGCAAGGCCAAGGCGTTGCACCGGGTGTGCCTCGCGAGCTTCTCCGACAACCGGCTGGCCCGGCTGCGCCGCCGCGGCGGGCCGGAGCTGCTGACGTCGATGGGACCCCGCAGCGCCGGCGCGCTGTGGGCGGCCGGCCGGATTCCGTTCGCCGGACTGGCGGTGCGGGGGCAGGTCGCGCAGGTGCCGGTGAGCCAGGGACGGCTCACCGTCGTCGACCGGAGGTTCGTCCAGGCGGCACACCGCCGCGACCTCGAAGTGCACGTGTGGACGATCGACAACGCGGCCGACATGGAGGCGTTGCTCGACATCGGCGTCGACGGTCTCGTCACCGACCGGCCCGACGTCCTGCGGGAAGTACTCCGGTCGCGCGGCACCTGGTAACAGGTTGGACAGTCGATCATGGGACGTGTCGGCGGACAAGTACAGTCCGCCGACATGAAGGTCAAGGGCGACGACGCCGCCGACGCCAAAACCTCCCGCCGACGCGAACAGCGCGGCTGGGTCTGGTACGACGTGGCGAACTCCGTGTTCCCCACGTCCGTGGTCACCGTCTTCTTCTCGCGCTACCTGACGAGCATCGCCGTCAGCGCGGCCAAGGCCGACACCGCGCGCAACGGCGCGAACCCGTGTCCCGACGGCAACTCCTTGTCCAACTGCGACATCTCGCTGTTCGGGCTGGCGTTCCCGGCGGGCTCGCTCTGGGCGTACCTCCTGTCGTTCGCGACGGTCATCCAGGTGATCGTGCTGCCCGTCATGGGCGCCATCGCCGACCGCACACAGAACAAGAAGCGCATGCTCGCCCTTTTCGCGTACACGGGATCCGCGGCGACCATCGCGCTGGCCTTCGTCGAGGGCACCAACTTCTCGCTCGGCCTCGGGCTCTTCATCATCGCCAACATCGGCTACGGGGCCAGCGTGGTCGTCTACTACGCGTTCCTCCCCGAGATCGCCGCGGCCGACGAACGAGACGGCCTGTCCAGTCGCGGCTGGGCCTATGGCTACCTCGGTGGCGGCGTCTGCCTGCTCATCCAGCTCGCCATCACGATCTTCTCCGAGGACCTGGGCATCACCTCCGGCGACGCGGCGCGCATCGCGTTCGTCATCTCCGGTATCTGGTGGGCGCTGTTCACGCTCATCCCGCTCACCCGCCTGCGCTCCCACCAAGCGCCGCACGGTGCCGAGCACGGCGCCTCCGTGATCACCGCCGGGTTCAAGGAACTCGGCGCGACCATCAAGGCCGCCAAGGCCTTCCCGCTCACGCTCGCGTTCCTGGGCACCTACCTCTTCTACACCGACGGCATCGCCACGGTCGCCAACATCGCGGGTGTCTACGGCGAACAGGAGCTCAAGCTCGACGAGCAGACACTCATCAGCACGATCCTCATCGTGCAGTTCGTCGCGTTCTTCGGAGGCGTGCTACACGGCCTCGCCGCCAGGCGAATCGGCGCCAAGAAAACCATCATGGCCTCACTGGCCCTGTGGATCGTGGTCATCACGTTCGCGTTCTTCGTCGAAGCGGGTGACCGCGTACAGTTCTTCATCGTCGCGGCCGGTATCGGCATCGTGCTCGGCGGCACGAACGCCTTGTCCCGCAGCCTGTTCAGCCAAATGGTGCCGCCCGGCAGGGAAGCGCAGTACTTCTCCGTCTACGAGGTCGGCGAGCGGGCCACGAGCTGGCTCGGGCCCGCCCTCTTCGGCATCGTCAGTCAGCTCACCGGCAGCATGAGGCCGGCGATCCTCTCGCTGATCGCCTTCTTCGCGATCGGGTTCGTGCTGCTCTACTTCGTGCCCGTACGCCGGGCCATCAAGGCAGTCGGGAACCCAGAACCGACGCTCGTCTGAGCGTCACGACACCCGCGGTCGCGCCGACGGTTTCCGCACCGGCGCGACCGCGCACAGCACGAGCAGCACCGCCAGCGGCAGCGCGAGCACAAGCACCTCTCCCCCGACCAACAGGAACGCGAGCGGCGCCAGCTGCAGCAGCGCGAACAGCGACACCGCCCGTCCCAGCACGAAGTCTCCGCGCACGAACGCCACCACCCGCACGACCAGCGTGATCAACGCGATCGCCAGCAGCCCGGTGCCCGTCGCGAAGCCGCCGAGCAGACCGAGCAGCAACGCTCCCCCGCCCCACCACAGCAGCCTGCGCGCGGGCGGCGTCGGCGCCTCCCGGTGGAAACCCAGGCACAGGCACAGGAACGTCACGATGGCCGGCAGCTGGAACACGCCCCACAGGAACACGTGGCCGGACTGCCCGACCGTGGCCACCGCCAGCACCACTGGAGCGAACGCCGCCACCTTCGCGAGCGTCCGCCTGCCGGTCAGCAGCGCCGCGAACGCCACGATCGGCCCCAGCTCCAGCACCCGCCACCAGGTGATCTCCGGCGCCCACTCCGGGTTGCCGTACGCGACGGACAGGCTCGTGATCGCCGCGCCCGCGTAGAACACGCCGAGCAGCAGCCCGATCATGCCCAGCGCCCGCACGATCTCACCGCGCCACATCGCCTTGGCCGGCACGTTCGTCAACGCCGCACCGGCCGCCAGGTGCGTGCGCACGGCCAGGCCCAGCATCGCCGCCGCCTCACCCCACCCCGGCCAGCCGTGCTCCAGGTCGAGGTCGTCCGACCGGTCGGCGAGGAACAGCCCGACCATCTCCTCCTCGCGGTCCTGCCGGTACCACTTCGGCAGCACCTTCAGCAGCCGCCGGTACCTGCGCTCCAGCTTGCTCACGCCCTGCTCGTCCACGGCTGGACTCCCCTCCCCCTCAGGACCGCCGACGCCGCGCGCACGTTCGCGCTCAGCCTCGCGACCTCCGCCTGCAACGCCCGCACCCCGGAGTCGGTGAGCTTGTAGTACCGCCGCAGCCGCCCCTGGTGCACCTCCTCACGGTCGCGCTCGGCGAGCCCGTCCGCCACCAACCGGTCCAGCACCCCGTACAGCGTCCCGACGCGCAGCACCATCCGTCCCTCGGACAGCTGCTCCACCGCCTGCACGATCGCGTAACCGTGCAACGGCTCCTCCGCGAGCGCGGTGAGCACGAGGAACGCCTGCTCGGACATGACCCGACCACTCATGTCGCTGAATATATCGCGACGCGAGCTATATCGGGAAGCGGAATGATCAAAAGGCTTGGACTTCAGTCCACACTGACACTATCGAGTGACCCGAGCCGAGATGATGTTTCGACGGGCTGCGCAGCGGCTATGTCTGCTCAACGGTTCCGCGGCTGGCGCGAAAGGACGCAGGATGGGCAGGGATACGCCGTGGGGATTCCTCAAGATCAGGACCCAGGCACTAGGGTGACCCGCCGTGGACGCCCTTGCCGATCCGACGGATGCCCTCTCCGCTGTGCCTGTCGCGGGTTCCCGACGGTCGACGCCGGTGGTGGGCCACCTCAAGTTCTTCTTCGGTCCCATGGACTGCGGCAAGTCGACGCTGGCGCTGCAGATCGACCACAACAACTCGCGGCAGGGTCGCCGCGGGCTGCTGCTGGTGCGGCACGACCGGTCGGGGCGGCCGCAGATCTCGAGCCGCATCGGCATCACCCGCGAAGCCGCGGAGATCCGCGACGACGATCTCCGCCGGCTGGTGCGGGCGGAGTGGGCGCTGGGCCGGCGCGTGGACTACCTGATCGTGGACGAGGCGCAGTTCCTCTCCCCCGAGCAGGTCGAGCAGCTGGCAGAGCTCGCGGACGACGTCCAGGTCGACGTCTACTGCTTCGGGCTCGCCACGGACTTCCGCGGCGAGCTGTTCCCCGGCTCGCAGCGGCTGTTCGAACTGGCCGACGAGCTGAAGGCCATCCAGGTCGAGGTGCTGTGCTGGTGCGGGGTGCCGGGACGGTTCAACGCGCGGGTGCGGGCCGGACGGGTGATTCGCGCCGGAGACACGGTGCTGGTCGCGGACACGGTTTCGGATACGGAACAGCACCGATCGGGTACAGAGAGCAACGGTGTAACCGATACCACGGAAACTACTGTGCGCTACCAAGTGCTCTGTCGGCGTCACTTCCGGCTGGGTGATCTGGGCCCTGACGTCGCACAAAGTGGTCAGCTGCGCCTGGCCTAGGCGGTTACCCACAGGGTTGGCTAGGCCATTAGAGTGACGCATGAGCACAGTAGCTTGATAACGCGTCACGATCCTGTGGCGATCGCATCCATTAGTAGGAAGCCTTCGTTGACGAGTGAACGACGTCACTGTGGGCGACCATGAGAGCGAGCCGGAAACAAACGGAGCAATCCGGGCGTTGCACACGGTGAGCAAGAAGCCTGGGCCCCGGCCCTGAGCCGAGCGAAAGGACACCGCCATGGCCGACCGCGTTTTGCGTGGAAGCCGGCTCGGAGCAGTCAGCTACGAGACCGACCGCAACCATGATCTCGCTCCGCGCCGGGCAGCGCGGTACGCCTGCCCCAAGGGACACGACTTCGAGGTCCCGTTCTCCGACGACGCCGAGTTGCCGCCGACCTGGGAATGCCGCTTGCACGGCACCGAGTCGAAGATCATCGACGGCGTCGAGCCGGAGGTGAAGAAGGTCAAGCCGCCGCGCACGCACTGGGACATGCTCCTGGAGCGCCGGTCGATCCCCGAGCTCGAGGAGCTGCTCGACGAGCGCCTCGAAGAGCTGCGCGGACGCCGCACCCGCACGGCCTGATCTTCGCAGACGCTTCAAGCCGTCCCGGCCTCCCGCCGGGGCGGCTTTTTGCGTGCCCGTCAGGCCTGCCGGGTGGCCTTCTGGGTCGATTTGACGAGGTTCCGGCCCCACCACACCCCGGCGACCGCCAGCACGCCCCAGATCGTCAACGCGACGACCGACCGCGGCGATCCGAGATCGCTCAGCGCGTCCCCCAGCACCGCCGCCAGCACGGTCGACGGGACGAGGCCCAGCGCGGTGCCGAGCGCGAAGTGCCGTGCTTTGACCGCCGTGACGCCCGCGCCGTAGTTCGCCAGCGTGAACGGCAGGATCGGCAGCATCCTGATCACCAGCGTGGCCTCCACGCCCCTGGTGGCGAAGACGTCCTCGAGGACCTGGAGCCGCTCCCCCAGCCACGGCGCAACGGCCTCGCGGCCGAGCCTGCGGGCGATCCCGAACGCGATCATCGCGCCCGCGGTGAACCCGGCGATGGCGAGCACGCTCCCCCACGTGACGCCGAACAGCAGTCCTGCCGCCGTGGCGAGCACCGGCTTCGGGAAGAACACCGCCGTGCCGAGCGCTGCCGCGGCCACGAACACCACTGGTGCCGCTGCGCCGGCCTGGTCGACGAGCTCGCGCAGGCGTGCGCCGTCCGGGATGTCGACGAACTGAGCTGCTGCGGCCAATGCGACGACGAGCAGCACCAGGAGGATCAGGCCCGCACGTCGCATCAGTCCAACGTACCTGGCGCGATGGAACGAACCGTGCCGCGCGTCGGCTGTTCCCGGTTTGATCGAGATCATGAGATTCCAGCAGAGCCTCACCGCCGCGATCGCCGCCACGGCCCTCGTGCTCCTGGCTGCGCCGGCACAGGCGGCCTCCGGGGACTGGTTCGCGGTGAACGCCGGCCGCGGCGCTCGCGGTGACCTGGCCGGGCACGTCGAGTGGAACGAGCACACCGCCACCGTGACCGCCGTCGTGGCCGGCTTCCGGCGCGACCGGTGGACCACCGCCCACATCAACGCCTACGCCGGCGACACCCAGGTCGGCGCCTGGACGCAGGGAGTGCTGTTCGAGGCCAAGGGCTTCGAGGTCGAGCTCGGTGAACCCGGCGTCGCCGTCGACCACGTCACGGCGCAGGTGTGCGCGCCGGTCGGCTCTGATCGTGAACAGTGCGGCGAAACCGAGGACCTGTACCGCCGCTGAGACGTCTTCGCGGGCATTCTGGGCGGCATGACTGTGACGCTGCCGTCCGGAGAGTCCATCCCCGCGCTCGGCATGGGCACGTGGATGATGGCCGAGCGCCCTGCCGCGCGAGCGTCCGAGATCGCGGCACTGCGGGAGGGCCTCGACCTCGGCCTGACGTTGATCGACACCGCCGAGATGTACGGGTCGGGCGCCGCGGAGACGCTCGTCGGCGAAGCTGTCGCCGGCCGCCGGGACGAGGTGTTCCTCGTGTCGAAAGTGCTGCCGTCCAACGCGTCTGCGGGCGGTGTGGTGCGGGCGTGCGAGGCCAGCCTGCGCCGGTTGGGCACCGACCGCCTGGACCTGTACCTGCTGCACTGGCGCGGCAGCGTGCCGCTCGCGCAGACCGTGGAGGGCTTCGAGGCGTTGGTGGCGGCGGGCAAGATCCGGCACTGGGGCGTCAGCAACCTGGATCTTTCCGACCTGGACGAGTTGCCGGGCGCCTGCCAGACCAACCAGATCCTCTACAACCTCTCGCGGCGCGGCCCCGAGCACGACCTGCTGCCGTGGCACGCGTCCGTCGGCATGCCGATCATGGCCTACTCCCCCGTCGAGCAGGGCCGGTTGCTGGGCTCGCCGGTGCTCGCCTCGGTGGCCGCCCGGCACGACGCGACGCCCGCCCAGGTGGCGCTGGCATGGGTGCTGCGGTTGCCGTACGTGAACGCGATCCCCAAGGCGGGCACTGTCGCGCACGTCCGGGAGAACGCGGCGGCGGTGTCGTTGCGGCTGTCCGCAGAGGACTTCGCGGAACTGGACCGCGCGTTCCCTCCCCCGGACGGGCCGCAGCCGCTGGAGATGCTTTAGTTCCGTGGCATGAGCTGGACAGGGATCGAGAGCTGGGTCCGCGCGAAGTCGCCGGCGCTGCACGCCGCCCTCCTGCCGCCCGCCACCGACGCGGACCTCGCCGCGGCGGAAGAGACCCTCGGCCGCCCGTTGCCGGCCGATCTCGCGGCGTGGTGGCGCCAGTTCGGCGGCATCGCGGAGACCTACACCCACTGGCCGCTCATCCCGCCGCACTGGCAACCGCACGGCCTCGGCGCCGCGCTTTCCCTGCGGAAGCTGATGATCCGGGCGATCAGCGGCATCCACTTCGCCACGCGCGGCGAGGAGCAGGACTTCGAGGCGGCGGCGTTGCGCGAACCCGCCGGTACGCCGTGCGTGGAGCTGTGGCTGCCCGCGTGGCTGCCGGTGGCCGGCGACGGTGCCGGGTACGAGCTGTTCGTGGACCTGCGGGCCGGTGCGCTGCAGGGCTGCGTGATGGAGTGGGACAAGTACAGCGGTGCCGACCGTGCGCCTGTGTGGCCTCATGTGACCGCGATGCTCGCCGAGACGGTGCGGGCGTTGAGCGGCGATCATCCGGACCATCGTCTGGTGTTCGAGCACAACTACTTCTTCTGGGAGTGATGCACTCTCACCTGCGGCTCACACCCGGTTCGGTAGTGTGGACCGGTCTTGTCAGCCAGACATCAGGAAGCGAGGTGAGCGACACATGCCAGGCGACAGTAGCCAGCGCAGGTCATTTCACCTCGCTCGTCCTTTTTGGGCACGCTTCAGTTCTGGCGTGTGACGCGCACCCCCTGCAACACAAGGGGAGTCACACGATGCACGTCTTCGACATGACGCTGCGCATTGCCGAGAGCATGGGCCTCGGCGCGTTGATCGGTTTCGAGCGGCAGTACCGCTCGCGCATGGCAGGCCTGCGCACCAACGCCCTCGTGGCGGTGGGCGCCGCGCTGTTCGTGCTGCTGTCCGCACAGGGCTTCGACGGCCAGGGCGACCCCACGCGGGTCGCCGCCCAGGTGGTGTCCGGCATCGGTTTCCTGGGCGCGGGCGTGATCCTGCGCGACGGCCTCTCGGTGCGCGGACTGAACACCGCGGCCACGCTGTGGTGCGCGGCCGCGGTGGGTTCGCTGGCAGGTGCCGGCCTGCACGTCGTGGCGGCGGCCGGCACGGTGGCGATCATCGCAGTCAACGTCGGCCTGCGGGAGCTGGGCCGGGCCGTGGACCGCAAAGAGGACTAACGGGGCTGGTAGGTCAGGCAGTTCGCGTGGTGGGCGCCTTCGCCCTCGCCGATCCGCACGCTCTGCGCCGTGCACTCCAACGACGAGTTGTGCACGCAGTCCGCGCGGGAACAGGCGCCGACCTGCGCGATGACCTTGTCCAGGCCGCCCTTGGTGCCCAGCGGGATGAAGGTGCCGCAGTCGGCCGCCCCGTTGTCGCCGCGCACGGTGATCGCGAAGGCGTGGCAGCCGTCGTGGTTGTAGGAGCAGTCGTGCACGGTGCAATCGTGGACGGCGGGCATCGCCGGGTTCTCGAGGGTGGTCATGTCCGCTCCTGCCGTGGTGGGAAAGGTTCGGTGATTCGGACGATGCCACCACGGCAGAAAGCCCGCAATTCGAGCGGGAATTAGGCGATCCTATCCTTCAACAATGGCGATCGCTTCGGCCAGCCACTGTCGTTGCGCGCGCTGAGCAGCGGTAACGCCGCGTCGAAGTCGATCTGGTCTTTTGGCCGAGGTGATGTGGACTTGTAGAAGAGTTCGATCTCGGGAACCAGGTACGGGATGCCGGATTCCGTGACGTTGCCGAGCGTGGAGATGCTTCGACGCACGCGTGGATCACGTCGGGACACCCAGTCGTCCCCATCGGATTCGTCGAGCATCACCTGGACCTGCCAGTGCTCGGAACCGGCTGGGCGGCACCAGATGTCGTGAACACCGGGTGGCAAGAGCTCGCCAGGCCGCCACGGGCGCAGGGTTCCCGGCGGATCGGCCGCCCACCACTCCCAGCCCGCCAACGCGCTGCACCGCGAGCTGGTCGCGGCGCAGCAACAACACGTCGATGTCGGAGTGCGGACGCAGCGGGCGGCCGACCGCGAGCTCGATCGCGTAGCCGCCCGCCACCCACCACTGGACGCCGGTGAACAGCCCGGCCACCTCGGCCGGACGCAACGGGTCCCACGGGAGCTCGGTGAGTGACATTCCGGCAGGGTATTGCGAACGGCGCCGGTTGCCCTGATGATCCACTGCGCGGAAAACAGGACTGGAGTGCGGTGTGGCGACGATGACGACGGGCGACGGGCAGCTGGTGTCCTATGTGGACCACGGCGGTGACGGCCCGCCGGTCGTGCTGCTGCACAGCTTCCTGATGGACACGACGATGTGGCAGCCGCAGGTCGAGGCGTTCGGACCGGACTACCGGTTGATCGCGATCGACGAGCGCGGTCACGGTGGCACGCCTGTCAGTGCGCCGTTCGACTACTGGGACGTGGCCAGGGACGCGCTCGCCGTTCTCGACGCGTTGAACATCGACGCGGCCGCCGTCGTCGGGACGAGCCAGGGCGGGTTCGTGACGCTGCGGATGGCTTTGCTGGCACCGGAACGGGTCACGGCGCTCGCGGTGCTGGGCACGTCCGGTGAGGCGGAGGACGAGCAGATCGCCGCCGCGTACCAGCAGCTCACCGAGGTGTGGATCGCGCAGGGGCCGGACACGGTGGTGGAGGCGAGGGCCGAGATCTGCCTCGGCGACTACGACGCGTCGGAGTGGACGCCCAAGTGGAGCCAGGTCGAGCCGGACCGGTTGCGGTTCATCAGCAACGCCCTGATCAGCCGGGACGGCGTGCTCGACCGCGTCGGGGAGATCACCGTGCCGGCGCTCGTGCTGCACGGCACCGCGGATCTCGCCTATCCCGTCGCGAAGGCGGAGGCGCTCGTGGCCGCGCTCCCCAAGGCCGAACTGGTCACCGTCGAGGGTGGCGCGCACTTCCTCAGTCTCACGCACGCCGCCGAGGTGAACCCGCACCTGGAGCGGTTCCTCAGCGCGAACCTTTGACGGCCCAAGCGCGCGCGGTCAGCTCGATCGGGCCCTCGGCGGGGAGACGGGAGCGGAGCAGGTCGCGGATCGCGGCGCGGTGTTCCGGCGGCAGCGTCGCGGCGTAGGCGGGTGCGGCGCCGGTGCCGCCCTCGAACGGGTCCCAGAAGTCGGCGAAGTCGCGGAACACGGTGGGCACGACGATGCCGGTCACCTCGACGTCGCGCAGGCCGGCCCCGGTCCAGAAGCTGCGCAACGGGTCGGGGTCGCTGATGTCGCCGAAGCGCAGGCCTTCGTCCGCGGCGGCTGCTGCGGGGTCGACGTCGCGGGCGGCGTCCCAGAAGAGGCGCATCATCTGCATGCCGCTGGTGTAGTCCCACAGGTAGGAACCCACGTACGAGCCGACGCGGGCGAACTCGGCGACGGCTCGGGCGATGTCGGGCACGAAGGTGAGCACGAGCCCGCTCACCACCACGTCGGCTTGCCGCTCCCCCAGCTCGACCGCCGTGCCGACCTCGAACGTCGCGCCGGGCACGCGTTGCCGGGCCAGGTCCAGGAACGCGGCGGACGGGTCGACGCCGGTGATCGACGAGGGCTGCGCGTGGGCGAGCACCGTCTCGGTCAGCGCGCCGGTGCCGCAGCCGACGTCGAGCCACGTGCGGCCCGGTGGCACGGCCAGCCAGCGCAGGAACTCGACCGCGACCGGCCTGCTCCACCGGCCCACGTACCGTTCGTAAGCGGCGCCACCGTCCCACATGGCCTGCAAGCTAGCGCAGCTGCCGGAACCCCGCCCGCACTTCCTCGGCGAGGATGTGCGGCTGTTCCCAGGCGGCGAAGTGCCCGCCGCGCGACACGCGGTGGTAGTGGATCAGGTTCGGGTAGGCGCGTTCGGCCCAGCTGCGCGGTGCCTGGTAGACCTCCTCGGGGAACACGCTCACCGCGACCGGCAGCGTGACGCCCTTGGCGGCGATCACCGAGTACTTGCTCTCCCAGTACAGGCGGGCGGACGAGATCGCGGTGTCGGTGAGCCAGTAGAGCGACACGTTCTCGACGATGTCCTGACGGCTCAAGCTTTCCCGATGACCGTCGAAGGCCCGCGCGATCAGCGCGAGGCTCGCGAGGTTGTGGTCGATCATGAACGACGCCAGGCCGATGGGTGAGTCGGCGAACGCCCGCAAAGTCTGCGGGCGGGTGCCCATGATCCGCGCGTAGGCCTGTCCCTTGCTGTACCGGAAGAGCACGTCCTGCCACGCCTTGAGCTCGTCGCCCTCCAGTCCTGGCGGTTGCGGGCCACCGGCGCGGGCGGCGTTGTCGATGTCGACGGGGACCGCGCCGGGCAGGTTCGTGTGGACGCCGAGCAGTCCTGGCGGCTTCCGCAGTGCCATGAGGTCGACGATCAGCGCGCCCCAGTCGCCGCCCTGGGCCACGTACCGGTCGTGGCCCAGGCGTTTCATCAGCTCGATCCACGTGCCGGCGATGCGGTCGGGGCCCCAGCCGGTCGTCGTGGGCTTGCCGGAGAAGCCGTAACCGGGCATCGACGGGATCACGAGATGGAAGGCGTCTTCGGCCTTGCCGCCGTACGCGGTCGGGTCGGTGAGCGGTCCGATGATCTTCAGCTGCTCGATGACCGAGCCGGGCCAGCCGTGCGAGACGAGCAGCGGCAGGGCGTTCTCGTGCTTCGAGCGGACGTGCAGGAAGTGGATGTCCAGGCCGTCGATCTCGGTCAGGAACTGCGGCAGCGCGTTGAGCTTGGCCTCGGTCGTGCGCCAGTCGTACTCGTGCGTCCAGTAGCGGGCGAGCTGCCGCAGCGTCCGTTGCGGCGCGCCCTGGGACAGGTCCGTGACGGTCTCGGCGTCGGGCCAGCGGGTCTGCTGGACGCGGCGGCGCAGCTCGACCAGGTCCCGTTCGGGGACGCGGACGCGGAACGGTCTGATCATGCCGCCGGCTTGCGCTGCACCCGGTTCGAGCAGCCCGAACGTGAGCGCGGCTGAGGCGGACAGAAAACTGCGGCGGGACGGCTGATACGACACGTCCTCGACCGTAGGAACGCTCTGTCACAGTTCGCGAGCGTCGCGTGACGGCATTGGGGTACGTCACGCCGAGGAATAAGCGGGGGATGGTCCGGTTATACCGGGCATGAAGGTAGCTGTTCTGGGTGCCGGCCACGTCGGCCCGGTCATCGCGCGGCTCGCCCTGGCGGCGGGCTACCCGGTGGCCATCGCGGGTTCCGGCGACCCGGCGCGGATCGAGATGATCACGTCGTTCCTCGCGCCGGGTGCGGTGCCGCGGTCTGCCGCCGACGCCGTGGCGGACGCCGATCTGGTCGTGCTGGCGATCCCGTGGCACCGGTTCGCGACGGTCGACCCGGCGCTGTTCGCGGGCAAGGTCGTCGTCGACGCCATGAACCACTGGCCGCCCGCCGCCGAGCCGCTGGGCACGAGCGAGGAAGTCGCGCGGCGGCTGGTCGGCGCGCAGGTCGTCAAAACCCTCAACCACATCGCCTACCAGGACATGGAACCGCCGTCGGGCCGCGCCGTCGGGCTGGCCGGTGACTCCCCCGCGGCGTTGGACGTCGTGGCGGAGTTCTTGTCCCGCATCGGTTTCGAGCCGGTGCGCGTGGGTTCGCTGGCCGACGGACGGCTGCTGGAACCCGGCAGCCCGGTGTTCGGGACGTTCACGAAGGAGCTGTCATGACCACGTTCGGACTCGACACGTTCGGCGACGTCACCCACGACGCCGACGGCACACCGCTCTCCCACGCCCAGACCATCCGCAACGTCGTCGAGCAGGGCGTGCTCGCCGACCAGGTGGGCCTGGACTTCTTCGGCATCGGCGAGCACCACACGCCCGACATGCCGCTGTCCGCCGCCGACGTGGTGCTGGCCGCGATCGCCGCCCGCACGTCGTTCATCCACCTGGGTTCGGCCGTGACCGTGCTCAGCTCGGACGACCCGGTGCGCGTGTTCCAGCGCTTCTCCACGTTGAACGCGGTGTCGGGCGGCCGGGCGGAGGTCATCCTGGGCCGCGGGTCCAGTGTGGACTCGTTCCCGCTGTTCGGTTACGACCTCGCCGACTACGAGGACCTGTTCGAGGAGAAGACGCATCTCTTCGCGGAGCTGCTGAAGGGCGGCCCGGTCACCTGGCAGGGCAAGACCCGCGCGGCGCTGCACGAGCAGGACGTCGTGCCGTTCACCGAGCCGTTCCCGACGTGGATCGGCGTGGGCGGCAGCCCGCAGTCCGTGGTGCGCGCGGCCTCGTACGGGTTCTCGCTGATGCTGGCGATCATCGGCGGCCACCCCGGCCGCTTCGCGCCGTTCTCCGAGCTCTACCGGCACGCGCTGGAGAAGTTCGGCCGTGCGCCGCTGCCGATCGGGATCCACTCCCCCGGTCACGTGGCGCCCACGGACGCGCAGGCGCGGGAGGAGTTCTGGCCGCACTACCTGGACGTGATCTCGCGGTTGGGGCGGACGCGCGGGTTCTCGACGCCCACCCCGGAGTCCTACGCGCACGAGGTGGGGCCGCACGGCGCGTTGTTCGTGGGGTCGCCGGACACCGTGGCTTCGAAGATGGCGCGGACGATGAAGACGTTGGGCGCCAGCCGGTTCGACCTCAAGTACGGGATCGGCGGGTTGTCGCACGGCTCGTTGATGCGGACGATCGAGCTCTACGGAACCGAGGTGGTGCCTCGGGTCCGCGAGCTGCTCAGCTGATCAACCGCTCCATCTCCGCTCGACTGATCGGCAGGTACCGGCTGTAGGACGCCTTGGCTGGTCCGGGCCTGTCCGTTCCCAGCCGAGGGCAGGCCCGGAGAACTTCTCCTCGATCCCCTCCTTGCCCCGGTTCACCAGCTGGGCGCGGAAGAGGTCGAGGTCTGGCGATCGTCCGAAGCTCGCCGAGGCCCACGGCGGGACCGTCGGTGTGATCAGCGCGACAGGCCGGGGAACCACGTTCACCGTGCGGTTGCCGGAACTCCCGTGATACCTCCTGCGTTAGTCCGCTGGGAGGAACCGGTGATTATTCCGATGCCGTCGAGCGCGCCCCGTCGCACGGGTGCGTTCGCGTTGACCGAGGACGTCGCGGTCCGGGTGACCGGACAGGCGCGCACGGCGGCGGCGTTGCTGCGCGAGCACATCTTCCGGCAGACCGGCTACCTGCTCGCCGAGTCGGCGGACGGCATGCTGATGGTGTCGCACGACCCGGCCATGCGCGGGCTCGGCCCGGAAGGCTATGCGCTGCTGGTCAGCAACACGGCGGTGATGCTGCGCGCCAGCACCCAGGCCGGTCTGCGGCACGGCGTGCAGTCGTTCCGGCAGCTGATGACCGCGGACAACGCGGTGCGCGCGGCCGACCTGCGGGACTCCCCCGCGTTCTCCTGGCGTGGCGTGACGAGCGCGCTGCTGCCGCCCGCCGAGATGCGCAAGGCCATCGACAAGATGGCCGCCTACAAGCTCAACGTCATGCACGTCTTCCCCGAGGGCGACCCGGACGCGCTGCGTGACCTCGTCGAGTACGGTCGCGACAACGGCATCACGGTCGTGCCGGAGATCAGCCCGGCGACGCTCGACCTGCTGGAGCTGTTCCCGAGCCGGTGGGTGCACATCGGCAGCGCCAAGCTGACCGCCAAGCTCGCCGGGGTGCTGGAGCGGCACGGCCGGCTGCCGGTGCGGTGGCACGACGGCAGTTCGGCGGCGGACGTGCTGGGCCCGCACGGCCAGCTGACCGAGGGCGACCCCGGCCTGCGTGCCGTCGCGACGGCGGGCTGGGTCGGCGGCCGGTTCACCACGCCCGCGGTCGTGCGGGCCTGAGGGTTTTCACACCTCTCGCGCTGTCCCAGGTCATGCGGTGCGCGTGTTTAACATGTTTATCGGTTGAATTCCCGGGACTCCGCTCGTGCACAGGTTCGCAATTGGCCGCAGGTGCGCACTGAGCAGTGCGTATCACGTATGTGAATTCTGCCGTTCCCTGTCCATTGACTGTTTCACCACCTCGATGACCTGGTCGGATGCCGTGGCAGCGTGCCATTCTTCGGTGCGTGCGGCTACTGCTCGTGGAGGACGACAGAGAGCTGGTGGAGTTGCTCTCCACCGTGCTGCGGGGTGAGGGACATGTCGTGGATGTCGCTTTCGACGGGCACCGCGGATTGCATCTCGCGCTCACTCGGCCATACGACGTAGTGGTAATAGACCGCGGACTGCCGGTGCTCGACGGACTCGACCTGCTGGCGCGGCTGCGCTCCCGTGCGGTGCGCACGCAGGCGTTGGTGCTGACGGCGATGGGGTCCGTGCGCGACCGGATCGACGGCCTCGACGCCGGTGCGGACGACTACCTGGCGAAACCGTTCGACCTGGGCGAGCTGCGCGCCCGGCTGCGAGCGCTGGGCCGGCGCGCGGCCGAGTTGACCGCGGCGCTGCGGATCGGGGCCGGTCGCCTGGAGCTGGAGCAACACCGGGTCGTGCTGCCCGACGGTGAACGGGTGCCGCTGACGGCTCGCGAGTTCGCGCTGCTGCGGGTGCTCGCGACCCATCCGGAGACGGTGCACACGCGGTCCTCGCTGCGGCGGACGGTGTTCCACGACGCGCCGTCGCCGTCCATTGTGGACACGTACGTGCATTACCTGCGGTCGAAGGTCGGGCGTTCCGTGGTGCACACGGTGCAGGGGGTCGGCTACCGGTTGGGGGCCTTGTGAGAGCTTCGTGGGGTGACGTGGAACGCGCGGTGGTCCGGCGGGCGCGGCTGCGGGTGAGCGTGCTGGTGGGCCTGGCGATCACCGTGATGGTGACGTTCGTCGGCGCGATCGCGTACGTCGTCATGGTGCACGCGCAGGAAACGCAGGTGACGCGCGAGCTGCAGTACAACGCCCGGTTCGGCGTGCCGGGCATCGCGCCCAAGTGCGCGTGGGTGTTCGTGCTGGAGGACGGCGTGGTCGATCTCGGCCCGCTGGAGGTACCCGGTGGTTTCCCACTGCGGCCTGACCTGGACGCGGTCTCCTCGTCCGGTGCTCCGATCTCCCGCGATGTCACCGCCAACGGCACCGAGTACATGGTGCTCACCGCGCGCGGTGCCAACGACACGGTCGTGCAGTCGGTGTTCGACATGCGATACCTGCTGGCCGACCGGCGGCATCTGTTGCAGGCCCTGGGAGTCGCGTTGGTGGCCGGGTTGCTCGTGGCGGCGCTGATCGGGCTGATGGTCGGCCGTCGGACGGTCGGGCCGCTGGCGGAGGCGCTGGCGCGGCAACGCCGGTTCGTCACCGATGCGAGCCACGAGCTGCGCACGCCGATCGCGCGGGCCCATCTGCGGGCGCAGTTGCTGTCGGCCGCCGCGGATCTGCCCGACAGCCGCCGCGACGACCTCGACGCGCTGACCCGGTCCATTCGCGGGCTGGCGGACGTGGTGGACGACTTGCTGCTGTCGGCGCAGCTGAGCCGGGAGCCGGGTGGGCAGCCGGTGGATGTTCTGGCGGTGACGACGTCGGCGGTGGCTGGTGAGAGCGAGCGGGCCGCGGAACGGCGGATCGCGCTGGATCTCGAGTCCGCCGGCGGGCCGCTGGTGGTCGCCGGGGTGGAGACGGCGTTGCGGCGGGCGGTGGACGAGCTGCTGGCCAACGCGGTGCGGCACACGCCGGAGGGTGGGCGGATCTCGGTTCGGGTCGGGTCGGTGGCCGGGCACGTCGAGGTGGTGGTGGCGGACACCGGGGACGGGTTCGAGGCGGTGGAGGCGTCGCGGTTGTTCGACCGGTTCCGGCACGGGGACGGGGAGAAGCGGTTCGGGCTGGGGCTCGCGTTGGTGCGGGAGATCGTGACCGGGCACGGTGGGACGGTGGAGGCCGTCGGGCATCCGGGGCGGGGTGCGCGGTTCACGTTGCGGCTGCCGGTCGCGGGGCAGGCTGCGCAGCCGTTGCGGGAGAGGATCACGTCGGCTTGTTCGTGACGACGTCCGCCGCCAGCCGGACCTCGGTTTCGAGCGGCCGGTCCGGGTCCACCGGCTCGATGACCTCCGCGAGCGCGTCCACCAATGCCGCGCACCGAGGCGCCGTCGGCCTCCTCCCGCCCACGTGCACTGCCTGCCGCAGCCCCAACGCGAGCGAACCGACCAGCAGTCGCAACAACTCGGCGAGGCCGTAGGCGCGCAGGGCGGCTTGCGTCCCGAACGGCACGACGTCTTGGTTGCGCAGGTTGGTGGACAGGCTCTGCGTGCTGGCGGGCAGCACGTTGCGGCGGATTTCGGCGACGAACGCGGTGGTCGCCAGCTGCACGCCCTGCAGGCCGTGCTGCTGACCGGGTCCGGCGGCGAGCATCGGTGGCAGGCCGGTGTTGCGGGACGGGTCCACCAGCAGGTCCAGCTGCCGTTCGGCGAGGTTGCCGAGCGACGCGGTGACCGTGGCGAGCATGTCGGCGGCGAACGCGGCGGGCTGGCCGAAGAAGTTGCCGCCGTGCGCCACCAGGTCGTCGTCGGGGAAGAACAGCGGGTTGTCGCTGACGCCGGCCAGGTCCGCGGCGATCACGCCGTCCACGTAGCGCAACGCGTCCTCGGCCGCGCCCAGCAACTGGGGTGAGCAGCGGATGCTGTACGGCTCCTGCAAAGCGCGTTCGCCGCTGGGCCCGGTGCCTGCCAGCAACTCACGCATCCGCGCGGCAACGGAGGTGGTGCCGGCGTGGCCGAACGCCGTGATCAGCCGGGGGTCGAGGAAGCCGGGGTCGGCGCCGAGGATGTCCACGAGCAGACAGGTCAGGTCGGCGATGGCGCGGTGCGAGGCGCGTACTGACGAGAGGGCGAGGGCTGCGGCGGCGGTGGTGAGCGATGTGCCGTTGACGAGGGCGAGCGCGTCGCGGCCATCCAGGTCGAGCGGCGTCAACCCGGCCTGAAGCAAAGCGTCGGTAGCGGGCATCCGGACGCCGTCGAGGTAGGCGTTTCCGCGGCCGCGCAGGGCTTGTGCCGCGGCGGCGAGTGGGATCAGGTCTCCGCTCGCCCCAACGGATCCGTAGCGCGGGACGGCCGGGACGAAGGTGGTCGCGAACATCGCCGCGAGTCCCTCCACGACGTGCGCGGAGACGCCGGAGAGGCCCTGCGCGAGCGACCACGTTCGCACGAGCAGGGCGGCTCGGGTGATGTCCAGGGGCAGGTCGGGGCCTTGGCCCGCGCCGAGGTGTGCGAGGGTGTTGTCGCACTGGTCAGCCTCGGTGGACCGGCCCGCGAAGCCCACCAGTGCACCGAATCCGGTCTTGGCGCCGTACACCGGGCGTTCGTCGTCGGCGAGCACCTTGCGCAGGTACTCGCGGCCTCGCTGCACCCGGTCCAGCACAGCGGGTGGGACCAGCACGGGCAACGGCGAAGCGGCCTGCAGCAGGTGCGCGGTGGTCAAGGGTGAACCGAGATCCATCGCACGGACGGTAGGCAGCTGATCTCAGAGAACTCTGAGATCGCGTGGGTAGCTTCCCCGTGCATGGCGCACGACTACCTGATCATCGGCGCGGGACCGGCCGGTTTGCAGCTCGCCGCACTGCTGGACCGGGACGGTCGTGACTACGCCGTCCTCGAACGCGGCAGCGGGGCCGGCACGTTCTTCACCCGCTTCCCTCGGCACCGCAAGCTCATCTCCATCAACAAGGTCCACACCGGGTACACCGACCCGGAGCAGCGCATGCGGATGGACTGGAACTCGCTGCTGACCGACGACCCGGACCTGCTGTTCACCCGCTACAGCCCGAAGTACTTCCCGGACGCCGACGACATCGTCCGGTACCTCCACGACTTCGCGGCCGGCCTCAAGGTGCACTACGACATCGATGTCACCAGGATCGAACGCGACGACAACGGGTTCGTCGTCACCGACCACAGTGGACAGACGTGGCACGCGCGAAACCTGGTGCTGGCCACCGGTGTCTCGCAGCTCCACGTGCCGGACATCCCCGGCATCGAGCACGTCGAGCGCTACGACACCTTCACCACCGATCCCCAGGAGTTCACCGACCAGCGGGTGCTCGTGATCGGCAAGGGCAACTCGGGCTTCGAGACCGCCGACGCACTGGTGGAGCACGCGGCCGTCATCCACGTCGCCGGACCGCACTCGGTGAAGCTGGCGTGGCAGACGCACTTCGTCGGGCATCTGCGCGCGGTCAACAACAACTTCCTCGACACCTACCAGCTCAAGTCCGAGAACGCGGTCATCGACGGCACGATCGAACGCATCGAACAACTGGAGAACGGGTTCCGGATCCAGTTCCGCTACGCGCGCACGGTCGAGAAGCTGCGCGAACTGGAGTACGACCGGATCATCGCGTGCACCGGGTTCCGGTTCGACGCCTCGATCTTCGCCGACGGCTGCCGCCCCGCTCTGGTGATCAAGGACCGCTTCCCCGAGCTGACCTCGGCGTTCGAGTCGGTGAACGTGCCCGGCCTGTACTTCGCGGGCACGATCACGCAGTCCCGCGACTTCAAGAAGTCGACCAGCGGGTTCATCCACGGCTTCCGCTACGGCGCCCGCGCGCTGCACCGCGTCCTGACCGCCCGCAACCACGACGTCCCGTGGCCGCACACACCGCTGGAGCTCTCCCCCGAGGCCATCAGCGACGCGTTGATCGCACGCGTGAACACGTCTTCCTGTCTGTGGCAGCAGTTCGCGGTCATCGGTGACGTCGTGACGGTCGACGGCGGCGAGGCGCGCTACGAGGAGGAGGTGCCGGTCGCGTACGTCGCGGACGGCGGCCTCGGTCCCGGCGAGCACCGGTTCGTCGCGACGCTGGAGTACGGCCCGGACCACGACACCGTGGATCCCTTCGACATCACCATTCCCCGAGTCGCCGAGAACGACGCGACCAACGCGGCGCAGGCGAGCTACCTGCATCCGGTGGTGCGCTACTACCGGCACGGCGTGCTCACCGCGACCCACCACCTGGCCGAGAACCTGGAGAACCACTGGGACTTCCCGGACGTGCACCAGCAGCCGCTGGTCGTGTTCGTGAAGGAATGCCTTGCCGGCGCGTGAGCCGTTCCCGCGCGCGGTGCTCAACGTGCTCGGTGCCGCCGCGGACCGGCCGGTGTTCGAGCACGGCACCCGCGTGGTGACCGGCGGCGAACTGCTCGACCTGGTGGCGCGGATCGCGAACGGCTTGCGCGCCAAGGGTCTCGGTCCGGGTGACGGGGTGGCGTTGCTGCAGGGTGTGAACGTCGCGGCGTTCGCGACGATCCTCGCGGCCCACGCGGTGGGTGCCCGAGTGGTGGGCGTGCGGCCAGGACTCACGCAGCCGCAAGTCGAACACCTGCTGGGCCTCGCCATCAAGCTCGTGGTTCGTGACGACGACATTCCCCGAGGCCGTGCGTCAGAACTGCATTGTGATGGCAGGCCAGAAGACTTCGCCCGCCTCATCCACACCAGCGGCAGCACCGGCGCTCCCAAAGCGTGCGCCCAGACCTACGCCTCGATGACCAACGCCTGGGCCGCGCGTCCCGAAGCCTGGCCACCCGCGATCCGGGAGCTGGCATCGAGGTTGCAGCGCTACCTCGTGTTCGGGTCGCTCTCCAGCCAGGTGATGTTCGAGTACGCCACCCTCACCCTCACCGCAGGCGGCACGATCGTCGTAGCCGACAACCCGGCCGACGCGATCACCCGCCACCGCGCGACGGCCCGCGTGATCACCGTGCCCGGCCTGGCCAAGCTCGTCGCGACCCAGCGCCACTCCCCCGCCGACCTCTCGACGTTGCGAGCGCTGCTGGTCTCCGGCTCACCGCTGACCACCGAACGCCACCGCGAGGCACTCGAAGTACTGGGACCGGTGCTGTTCCACGGCTACGGCCAGACCGAGACCGGCATGATCTCGATGGCCACGCCCCAAGACCCGCCCGGCACGGTCGGGAAACCGCCGACACAGGTGGAGATCCGCGACGGCGAGCTGTTCGTCCGCACGCCAGGACAGGCGAGCGAGTACTGGGCGAACCCGCAGGAGTCGGCCGAGGTGTTCGTGGACGGCTGGGTGCGCACCCGCGACCTCGGCCACCTCGACGCCGACGGGTTCCTGCACCTGACCGGACGGGCCAGGGACGTCGTGATCGTCAACGCGAACCTGCATTACGTCGGCCCGATCGAGCACGTCATCGCCGAGCACCCGGACGTCGCAGAGGCCTACGTGGTCGCGGTGCCGGACGACGAGACCGGCGAGGCCGTGCACGCGTTCGTGGTCCCCAAAGCAGATCGAGTGCCGCAACTCGAAGAACTGCAGAAGCTCGTGACCGAACGACTGGGCGCGGCCTGCGCCCCGAAGCAGGTCACCGCCATCGACGAACCCCCTGTCGCCCCCAGTGGCAAGCCCGACAAGCGTCTGTTGACCGCGTAGAGGAGAGAGTCGTGTCCAGCGAGGTTTCGACCGAGTGTCTCGTGATCGGCGCCGGTCCGGCGGGGCTGCAGGCGTCCTACCTGCTCAAGCGGGCCGGGCGCGACCACCTGGTGCTGGAGTCCGGTGCGGCGGCGGGCACGTTCTTCACCCGCTTTCCCCGGCACCGCCAGCTGATCTCCATCAACAAGGTGTACACGGGCTGGGACGACCCGGAGCTGAACCTGCGCGTCGACTGGAACTCGTTGCTGTCGGACGATCCCGAGCTGCTGTTCACCGGCTACACGCCGCGCTACTTCCCGCAGGCCGACGACATGGTCCGGTATCTGGGCGACTTCGCGGTCAAGAACGACCTGCCGGTCCGGTACGGCACGCGGGTCGTGTCGGTCAGCAGGCCGGACGACTTCGTGGTGCGCGACCAGCACGGCGTCACGTACCGGGCGAAGCGGATCATCGCGGCGACCGGCGTCTCGAAGCCGAACGTGCCGGAGATCCAAGGCGTCGAGCACGCCGAGCTGTACTACGACGTTTCGGTTGATCCGCAGAACTTCGTGAACCAGAAGGTGCTGATCATCGGGCGCGGCAACTCGGCGTTCGAGACCGCCGACGCACTCGTCGAGACCGCGTCGGTCATCCACGTCGCCGGGCCCGGTTCGCTGAAGCTCGCGTGGCAGACGCACTTCGTCGGGCATCTGCGGGCGGTGAACAACAACTTCCTCGACACCTACCAGCTCAAGTCGCAGAACGCGGTGCTGGACGGGCACATCGCGGGCATCCGCCGTGACGGCGACGACTACCTGGTCAAGGTGAAGTTCCAGCGGGTCAACGAGGTCGTCAAGGAGATCCGCTACGACCGGGTGATCCTCGCGACCGGGTTCCGGTTCGACGCCTCGATCTTCGCGCCGGAGTGCCGGCCGCAGCTCACGATCAACGCGCGGTTCCCCGACCAGACGTCGGCGTGGGAGTCGGTGAACGTGCCGGACCTGTTCTTCGCGGGCACGATCACGCAGGCGCGGGACTTCAAGAAGTCGACCAGCGGGTTCATCCACGGCTTCCGCTACGGGGTTCGCGCGCTGCACCGCATCCACGAGCACCGCTACCACGGCGTGGACTGGCCGAGCCGCGCCGTGGCACCCGAAGCGGTCACCGACGCGATCATCGAGCGGGTCAACCGGACTTCCGCGCTGTGGCAGCTCTTCGCCTTCATGGCCGACGCGGTGCTGTTCGGCCCGGACGGCGTGCGCTACGTCGAGGAGGTGCCGGTCGCGTACCTGCACGAAGCGGTGGCACGCGGCGACTTCGGGGACGTCGAGGAGTACCTGACGGTGACGCTGGAGTACGGCGCGGACCACGACAAGGTCAACCCGTTCGACATCACCGCCGGTCGCACGTCGCAGGAGGACACCAGTGGGCTCGACGGCCGCTACCTGCACCCGGTGGTCCGCCGGTTTCGCGGCGGTGAGCTGGTCGACGAGCACCACCTCACCGAGAACCTCGAGAACGAGTGGGACAGCGAGAGGGTGCACAAGGCGCCCTTGCGGGAGTACCTCCGGTGAACCCCGTGCTCGCGGAGCTGCACGAGAAGGCACGCGCGGCGCTCGACCCCGTCCACTACGACTTCTACGCGGGCGGGGTCGGGGACGAGGTCGTGCTCGCGGCGAACGAGGCCGCGTTCCGGCGGCTCGCGTTGCTGCCGAGAGTGTTGCGGGGCAAGCAGGTCCGCGCGGACTTTCCCGTGCTGATCTCGCCGACCGCGTTCCACAAGCTCGCTCACCCCGACGGTGAGCTGGCGACGGCGCGGGCGCTGGCGGGCACCGTGCTGGTGTCCAGCATGGCGTCGACGGTGCCGATCGCCGACATCGTCGAAGCCGCCACCGGCCCGGTGTGGTTCCAGCTGTACATGCAGCCGGACTTCGAGGTCACGGAAGCGTTGGTGCGCCGGGCCGAGCAGGCCGGTTGCGCCGCACTGGTGATCACGGTCGACTCCCCTGTCTTCGGCCGGCACCGGCGCGACGTCGAGCACGGTTTCCACGACCTGCCCGCCGGACTGGCCGCGGAGAACATGCGGAACCTGCCCGGCTTTCCCGGACTCAGGAAGATCGAGATGTCGGCGTTCACCTGGGAGAACATCGAACACCTGCGTGAGCTGACATCGCTTCCGGTGTGGCTCAAGGGGATTCTGCACCCGGCCGACGCGCGGCTCGCGGTCGGGCACGGCGTGGCGGGGATCTTCGTGTCCAACCACGGCGGCCGTCAGCTCGACCTCGTGCCCGCCGCCGTGGACGCGTTGCCCGCCGTGGTCGACGCGGTCGCCGGGCGGCTCCCGGTGGTGCTGGACGGCGGTGTCCGAAGTGGCGGCGACATCGCACTGGCGGTCGCGCAGGGAGCATCGGCCGTCGGCATCGGCAGGCCGGTGCTGTGGGGGCTCGCCGCGGACGGTGAGGCCGGGGTGCGCCGGGTGCTGGACGTGCTGCGGGACGAGTTCGAGCACGTGCTGGCGATGTGCGGTGGGGAGCTCAGCCGCGACATGGTGGTGGCCAGGTGCTGAGCCGGCTGGTGATCGCCTTGCGCGTCAAGGTGTTCGAGAAGGTCAACGGCGACAACGCGATCACGTTCCCCAACGCCGTGGTCGGCCCCGACCGGTTCCAGGAGCTCTACGGCCACCCCGCCGCGAACGGCCGCAGCAAGGGCGCCGGGCTGTCGGACCTGTTCTGGTACTGGCTCTCCCCCGGCCCCGAGGTGCACCAGGAACACCTGGAGGCCGGGCCGCGCTACGACGACGTGGCTCAGGTGACGCGCACCTTCCTCGCCGGGCCTGCTGACGCGCTGTCCGCCGCCGCGGCCCGCTGCACCGCGAAAGTGCTGGACGAGGTGATCACCAAGCCGGTCACGCACGTCCGGCTGCGCGACCTGATGATGCCCGTGTGGGCCGAGTACTGCTACGAGCTGGTGTTCGGCGAACCGTGCCCACGTGCGGCCCGTGACCTGATCGTCGGGCACGCCGACGACGTCGTGACCTCGTTGAAGTGCACGGGGTTTCGCCATCCCGCCCGGCGCGCCCGCCTCACCCGCTACCTGGAGACCCGGCTCGCCGACGTCCGGCATCCGTTGCCGGAGACGTTGACCAGGACCGAACAGGTGCACTACCTGCAGGGCACCTACTTCAACACCGCCGTGGTGCAGATGTCCGAGGCGATGGCGCACCTGCTGCTCGCGTTGGCCCAGCATCCCCAAGTGGCGCAACGGATCGACGACGACAGGTACTTCGCGCACGTGCTGGACGAGACGTTCCGGCTCTACCCGTTGTTCGGCATCGCCCACCGCATCACCACCGCGGACATCGAACTGGACGAGCACACACGCTTCCCGGCCGGTTCGGTGCTGTGCTTCGACTACCCGGCCTACCACGCGACCGGGTACGCGAACCCGCACGAGTTCGACCCCGGCCGCTGGGAGCACACCAACGCACGCAACGAGCACCACATCCCGTTCGGCGTCGCCGCCAACCGCCCCTGCCCGGCGTGGCGCCTCTCCCCCATCGCACTGCGGGCGGCAACGAGAGAAGTGCTGCGCCGCGTCACGCTGCACTCCACCGTCGCCCACACCCGGTCGCTGCCCAGCCGCGGCCCGTGCCTGCTCGTCCGCGACGGTTCCACACCACGTCTGCGGTTGTGGCTGATGCGCGTACTGGATCGCTGGGAGGACGTGTGGCGCAGCGTCGTCCAGCTCGTGCTCGGCACCGCGATGGTGCTGCACGCCCACCGGCTGCGGCTCGCGGGCCGCTACTTCGAGACGCACCAACCTCAGGAGATCCCGTGAACCAGATCCACTTCGCGCTGCAGGTCTTCGCCGCACTCGCGGTGGTGCTCGTCGCGACCACCGTCTGCGGGCGGCTCGCCATGCTGATCCGCCAGCCCAGAGTGGTCGGCGAGATGGTCGCCGGCGTCCTGCTCGGACCGGCGCTGCTCGGCGCCGTCGCACCCGGCGTCCAGGCCCAGCTCTTCCCCGCCGACGTCAAGAGCACCCTGTACGTGCTGAGCACGATCGGCCTGACGTTCTACATGTTCCTCGTCGGGTCCTCTTTGGACCACGGCCTGACCTCCGGCGCCAACGCGCGCAAGGCTTCCGTGCTCGCCGTGTCCGGCATCGTGCCGACGTTCCTGCTCGGTGCCGGCACCGCCGTGATCTTCTTCGACACACTCAGCCCGGCGGGCTCCAGCCTGTGGGTGTTCATGCTGTTCGTCGGCGGCGCCCTGTCGATCACCGCGTTCCCCATGCTCGCCCGGATCCTGCAGGAACGCGGCATCGCCAACACCCCGATCGGCGGCCTGACCCTGGTGGCCGCGGCGATCGACGACGCGGTGGCGTGGGGCTTCCTCGCCCTGATCATCGCGGTCGGCACGTCCGGCAGCCCGGCAGGCGCACTGCGCACGATCATCGGCGCGGCGATCTTCGCGGGCCTGATGCTCACCGTCGGCCGCAAGTGGCTCGCCAAGCTCGGCGAACGCGCCGAACGCGACGGCAAGCTCAGCCGGGACATGATGGCGAGCATCTTGCTCGTCGTGCTGCTCGCCGGCTGGTACACCGACTACATCGGCGTGTTCTCGGTCTTCGGCGGCTTCATCACCGGCCTCGCGATGCCCAAGTCGCCGGTCGTGCGGCACGAGCTCGACACCAAGCTCACCGACCTCAATTCGATCCTGCTGCTACCGGTGTTCTTCGCCTTCAGCGGCCTCAACACCCAGGTCTCCGGCTTCGGCGCGGGCGGAGGGCTGTGGCTCCCGCTCGCCGTGATCATGCTGGCCGCGTTCGCGGGCAAGTACCTCGGCTGCGGCCTGGTCGTGCGCGCCCAAGGCTACTCCTGGCGCTACGCCTCGGCCGTCGGCGGCCTGATGAACGCGCGCGGCCTGATGATCCTGATCTTCATCAACATCGGCCTCGCGTACGAGCTGGTCACCCCGGAGATGTTCGCGATCCTCGTCGCCGTCGCGATCGTCACGACCGCCGCGGCCATGCCGATCTACCGGGCGTCACTACCTGACCACCTCGAAGTGCAGGCGGACGTGAAACCGCGTCAGATGAGCCCTTCCAGCCGCTCGACGACCTGAACCGGGGCGGGCATCCCGGCGATCTCCTCGGCGATCCTGCCCGCCACCTCCCGCGCGGCCGGATCGTCCAGCAGCCGGCCCGCCGCCTCGGCGACGGCGTCCGCGGTGATCTCCGGCCCGACCAGCTTCTCGCCCGCGCCCTTCTCGGCCAGCACGTCGGCGTTGACGAACTGGTCGGCGCCCTGTGGCAGCACCAGCTGCGGCAGCCCAGCCGCCAGCGCCCCGAGCACCGTGCCCGATCCGCCGTGGTGCACCACGAGGGCTGCGCGTTCCAGGACCTTCGCCTGCGGCACGAACCCCGCCACGTGCACGTTGCCCGGCACCTCGCCGAGCAGCGCGGGGTCGCCGGGCCCGACCGCCACCAGCACGTCGACCGGCAGCCGCGCGAGCCCGTCGACCGCCGCCCGCAGCACCTCCGTCGCACCGAACGACACCGTGCCGAGCGTCAGGTGGACCAGCGGCTTCCCGTCGCTGAACGAGGGCATGGGCACGTCCAGGTCGAACGGCACCGGCCGCTGCCGGAGCACCCCTGGCAGCTTCGCGACCTCCGGGTCGCGCACGGCGTCCGGCCAGATGTCGATGACGGTGTCGCCCAGCATCAGGTCGGCGGGCGGCGCACCGTCCCACAGCCACGCCATCGCCGGAGCGGCCACCTCCAGGATCGCGGCCGGCATCGACCGGCCGATCACGTGCGACACGAACGGGATCCCGGCCTCCCGCGCGGCCTTGGCTGCGCCGACGTCGCTCTGCTCGTAGACGACCAGGTCCGGCCGGAGCCGCGGCAGCAGCGGTTGGAGGTCCGCGAGCGTCGCCCTCGGCAGCAGGTCGCCGAACATGGTGATCAGGAGGGTGACGATCTCGGCGTCCGGGTGCCGTTTGCGCGCCTCGGTCTCGGCTTCGCCGACCGAGATGCCCGCCGCGTGCGCTGCGAATCCCAGCTCGCGCACCTTGTCCAGGAAGCTCGGACCGGTCGCGAACACGACTTCGTGGCCGGCGTCCTGCGCTGCCCTGGCGAGCGGGACCAACGGGAACAGGTGGCCGTAGGCGGGGCGGCACGAGAAGAGGATGCGCACTTCCGCGAGCCTAACGAGCTGTTCCTTGCCGCATCGTGGTTTCGACGCGGAACGAGTGAGTTTAGTCAACACTGAAGTTATAGAGATAATCGTTCGGCGGACTCGCTAGGCTCGGCTGATGGACGGCAGTCGGCAGATCCGCGTGCGCCAGGCGTTCGACGACTTCTTCGCCCCCACCCCGCAGCGGTCCGCGAGCTGGGTGCTCGACCTGTTCCAGCACACCGCCGCGACCGTGCCCGCGTACCAGAAGCTGTTGCGGGAGCACGGGATCGACCCGGCGAGCATCAGGACGTTCGACGACTTCCAGCGGCTGCCACTGCTGGACAAGCCGAGCTACCACGAGCGGTACCCGTTGCCGGAGCTGTGCCGGGACGGTTCGCTGACCGGCTGCGACATGATCGCGGTGTCGTCCGGGTCGAGCGGCAAGCCGACGATCTGGCCGCGCAGCCTGGAAGACGAGCTGCACGTCGCCCGCAGGTTCGAGCAGGTGCTGGTGGACGGGTTCCGGGCGGACGAACGGGCCACGCTCGCCGTGGTGTGCTTTCCGCTGGGCACCTGGGTCGGCGGGCTGTTCACGCAGGCGTGCGTGCGGCACCTGGCGGCCAAGGGGTGTCCGATCACCGTGGTGGCGCCGGGCAACAACAAGGCCGAGATCCTGCGGGTGCTGCCGGAGCTGGCACCGCACTTCAAGCAGGTCGTGCTGCTCGGGTATCCCCCGTTCCTGAAGGACGTCATCGACACGCACGGGGACTGGGCGGCGTACGAGATCAAGCTCGTGCTGGCCGGTGAAGTGTTCAGCGAGCAGTGGCGCGATCTGGTGGCGCAACGGGCGGGCATCGCGGATCCGTTGCGCGACATCGCATCCCTGTACGGCACCGCGGACTCCGGCGTGCTGGGCAACGAGACCGCCGTGTCGGTGGGCATTCGGCGGTTCTTCGCGCTGCGGCCCGACCTGGCGCGCGAGGTGTTCGGCGACTCGCGGCTGCCCACGCTCGTGCAGTACGACCCGGCCAGCCGGTTCTTCGAGGTGCGCGACAGGACGCTGGTGTTCACCGCGGACGGCGGGATTCCGCTGATCCGCTACCGGATCGCCGATGAGGGCGGGATCTTCGGGTACGACGAGCTGCTGGCGTACTGCGCTCAGCACGGCTTCACTCCCCCGCCGGGCCCATCGCTGCCGTTCGTGTACTTGTTCGGGCGGTCGTTGTTCACGGTGTCGTTCTTCGGTGCGAACGTGTACCCGGAGAACGTGACGGTCGGGCTGGAGGAGCCCGGTATCAGCGACACGGTGACCGGGAAGTTCGTGATCGAGTCGGTCGAGGACGCCGACCGCGACCGGACGTTGCGGATCACCGTCGAGACCGCGCCCGGCCGGACCGCGGACGCCCAGGCCATCGCGGAGTCCGTGCGGTCCCAGCTGGTGCGGCTCAACAGCGAGTTCGCGCACTACGTCCCGGCGGAACGGCAGCTGCCCGAGGTCGTGCTGCGGCCCGCCGGCGATCCCGAGTACTTCCCGGTCGGCGTGAAACACCGGTACACGCGACGCGCCTAGCCAGATCCAGCCGGCCGGACCTACTCGGTGAACATCGTGTAGGAGCGCATCTGGTCGAAGCGCTCAGCGGCCAGGTCTTCGGCGCGGAGCAGGAAGCACCCGTAGTAGACCTCGCTCTGCGTGGGGAACTGGGCGAGCGGCAGCCATTCCCGGACCAGCTGGTGCTTCTCCTCGTCCTGCAGGCGTCGTCGCTCGTCGATCGACAGGTCCGAGCCCGCTGCCCGCTTCTGGACGCTGTCGAAGGACATCTGCGAGTGCGGGTCGTCCGAACTGCCGACGTTGCGGCAGTACCCGCCGATCTGGAGCGTGCTGCGGTAGCGGTCGTCGGTCTCCGGCCAGAGCTCGCCGACGATCTCGCACAACTGCTTCACGTTGCCCGCCTCGAACCGGGCGTCGCGGTCCTCGATCCAGTCCGGCAGTTCCGGCCGCACCCGTGCGGTGATCCGTTGTTCGGGGATGAGGAACGCAATGTCCTCGCAGAAGAACGTCCTGGAGTCGTGGTCGGGCGGCGGTGCCGCGACCTCCGTCTCCGTGCCTGCGGGAACGTACAGGACCCGCGAGTAGGCGGGAGAGGGATGTTCGTCCATGTCCTCCTCGTGGTGCAGGAAGAACAACAGCGATCCGTCCGCCGGCAGACCGAGCCCCTCGGCCCGCGGCAAGGCCGCGCAGTCGACGGAACCGATGAACGGCAACGGGGACTCGCCACCCGGCCACTGCACGCCCACCGGTAAGCGGGGAAGACCGCCCATGTGGCCGACGGCTTCCTCCCCGTCCTTGCCGGGCCACGCCCAGACCGCGAACCGGAGGTGCTCGGCGAACCTGCCGACCTCGTCTTCGGGCATGCCTCGATCGATTGCCGCACTGCGGAACTGTTCGTAGCGATCCATGGCGCAACATGATCGCAGAAGCGTGGAAGCGCTCCCTCGGCACCGGTCCAGTCGAGACGGACTACCGATTTCGCGCTAGCCCTGGTCGGCAACGACGCGGCGACGCAACCAGAGCGCGGCCACGCAGGCACCGAACGCGGCGACGGTGAACAGCAGGTGGATCGCCTCGCCGAATCTCGTGGCGAACGTGAGGTCTGAGCGCAACGGCACGGAGTCCACCATCAGCGCGTCGGTGTACATGCCGGTGGACTGCACGACGCTGCCGTCCGGGCGCACCACCGCGCTGACGCCGCTGATCGCCGCGACCACGACGGCACGGCCGTGTTCGATGGCGCGCAGGCGGGCCATGGCGAGCTGCTGGTAGGTCATCTCGCCGCGGCCGTACCAGGCGTTGTTGGTCGGCACGACGAGGACCTGGGCGCCGGCGGCCGCGCTCTCCCGCAGCACGTAGTCGTAGGCGACCTCGTAACAGATGCCGACGCCGACGCGGGTGCCGGCGACGTTCAGGACGCCGGGTTCGCTGCCGGCCCGCAGGTCGCCCTGGTCGGCGAACGGTGTGAAGAGGCGGGCGAGCGGGCGCAGCGGGATGTGCTCCGCGAACGGGACGAGTTCCTGCTTCGCGTACGAGTCCCCCGGTCCGGTGCCAGGATTCCAGGCGATGACCGAGTTCTCGTTGTTCCGCAGGGCGCTGACCAGCATCGGCGCGCCCAGCTCGTCGACAGTGCGGTCGATCACCGGGTCGCTGTTCCGGGTCCTGGTCGCGCTTTCCGGCCACACCACCAGGTCCGGCTTGGGTAGCTCACCACTGTCGATCTTCGACGTCAGCTCCGCGGTTTTGCGCAGGTGGTTGGCGCGCAACGTGTCCTGGGCGGTGAGCAGGCCGAGGCCGATGTCGGGTGCGTTGCCCTGGACGACCGCGATGGTGCGCTGGCCGTTCTGCGCGTCGACCGCCACGAGCGGGCCGACGGCGAGCGCCGCGGCGAACGGCAGCACCGCCCAGGCGGCCCTGATCTTCGGCAGCCAGTGGGCCAGGCCGAAGCCCATCACGACCACCGCGAACGTCACCAGCGGGGCGCCGCCGAGCACGGCCAGCTGCCCGAACGGGCCGTCCACCTGGCCGAACGCCACGCGGCCCCACGGGAAGCCGTTGAACGGGATCAGGCCGCGCGCGGTCTCCTGCAGCACGAACAGCAGCGCCGCCCACACCGGCGGCGCGGGCATCCGGGAGACCAACGGCATCAACGCACAGGCAGCCGAGACGAACAGCGCCATGAGCAACGACAGCACCAGCCACGGCCACGGACCGAAGTCGTCGCCGAGGAAGTGCTCGATCCACAGCAGGTGCGGCAGGAAGAACGCCAGCCCGAACACCAGGCCCAGCCCGGCCGCGCGGCGAGCACTGACGTGCTTGAGGGTCAGCCACAACGCGGCGAACGCCGGGACCGCGAGCCACCAGAGCGTGCGCGGCGGGAAGCTCAGGGCCAGCCCGCCACCGGCCAGTGCGGCCGCGCCGTAGCGGGCGAAGTCAGCTTTGGACAGCAACGGGCACCCGGCGCAGGACGAAGAAGGCGCCACCCACGGCCGCGATGCCGAGCGCGTAGGCAGTGATCAGTTCGGGCACGCGGCCGGTGAAGTTGCCCGCGAGCGGCGGCACCAGCAGGGCGAACACGCCGACGAGCACGGCAATCCTGGTCCGCCACGGACCCACCGGCAGGCAGGCGGCCAACGGCAGCACGGCCCACAGCAGGTACCACGGCTGGATCACCGGGCCCAGCACCACGATCAGGCTCATCATCATTCCCAGCGCCGTCACCTCGGAGACCCCGCCCCGCAGCTGGTGCCGCAGCACCACCGCGATCCCGCACAGGATCAGCACGAACCCCGCGATCCGTGCCGAGGAGATCATCGCTTGGCCCGTTTCCGGACCGAACACCGCACCCACCAGATAGCCGGGCCAGTTGGTCGGCGCCATCCAGGAGTTGACCTTCGACGGCGTCCCGAGCGCCTGCACCCAGCCGAACCCGGACCCGCCGGCGGACGTCAGGACCGACACTCCAACGGCGGCCGCGACCATGCTCAGGCCCGCGAGCACGAACCGGACCCAGCCTCCGCCGAGTTTTTTCGCCAGGGCCGTCCCGACCACCGCCAGCGCGATGAGCGCAGGCAACTTGACCTGCGCGCCGAGTCCGATGAGCACGACACCGGCCGTGAACTGCCACCACCTGGATTCGGGCAGTGCGTGCAACGCGACGACCGTGCCGGACAGCATGAGGCCGAGCATCAACGCGTCGTTGTGCACGCCGCCGACGAGGTGCCACAGCACCAACGGGTTCAGCACGCCGAGCCAAAACGCCCTGCTCGGGTCCTTGGTCAGCCGCGGCACCGCCCACACGACCAGCAGCAGGCCCAGCACCGCGACCAGCCGGTACAGCAGGATGCCCGCGACCGGATCACCGCCGGTGACCTCGGCGATCGCCCGCTCGGCCGTGCTGAACAGCGGCCCGTACGGCGACGGCGTGTCGCGCCAGTAGACGCCGACGCGCTCGATCGCCTCCGCACTCGCGCCGCTTGCCGGGCTGACGACGTTGGGGTCGAGGCCGCGTGCCGCTACCTCGCCCTGGGCGAGGTAGCTGAACACGTCGGCGCTGAACAACGGCGGCGCCACCAGCAGCGGCGCGCACCACCAGGCCAAGGTCCGGCGCAACCACTGCGGGTCCTGCGGTGTGCGTCCAAGCAGCGCCCACGCCAGGACGACCAGCCCGGCGCCCGCGATGGCCGCGGAGAGCGCGACCGGCACCGCTCTCGTGGCCCACGCCCCCGCGGTGAGCAGCGCCGCGCCACCGAAACCGGTCCAGCGCAGGACGTCCGGGGTCTCGGTGACCGGCTTGCGGGTGAGGGTCGACGGCATCTGCACGGAAGAGACAGTGCTTTCCGGACAGATCGTCACGCGTCCGACTGCGGTCGCGTCCCCGCGTACTCCTAAAGGATGATCTTTTCTAGCCCTGAGTCGGTCAACCCGCGAAGTCGTGGGTCATCCACACAGTTCCCTTGGCGTCGCGGACCACGACGATCCCGATGCGGATGAAGGATTTGCTGAGAATGTTCTTGCGGTGACCGTCGTTCGGCGGCTTCTCGTCGATCATGCTCTGGGTGAGGCCGAGGGCCATTCTGGCGATGGGGTCGACGGCGTCCTTGACCGGACCGCCCATGCCGACGTTCTCGCCGACGGTGCTCCACCTGACGCCGGTCGCGGTGCTGCGCTCCCCCAGCCCGCTCTCGCCGGCGCACCGATGCGACAGTCCACAACCGTTGCTCATCATCGCTTTTGTATGGCGTTCGGCCGCTGTGACCAGTGCCGGGTCCACCTTCAGCGCGGGCAGGCCTTCCGCAGCCCTGGTCTGGTTGATCAGATTCAGTACGCGTTCTTCAGGCGTGGCAACGCGAACGGGCTCCGGGGTCTGGGTGGTCGTGGTGGTCGTCGTTGTGGGTGCGCTTGTGCTGGTTTCTGCGATGGACGTGGTGATGGCCGTGGGTGGCGGGGTGTTCGGGATCGCCACCGCGGCCGGTGGGTCGGACGGGAAGAGCACGACGGTCCCCACTACTCCGACCAGGGCGCAGACGGTCGCCGCGCCCGCCACCGCGAGAACCGGTTTGGTGGAGGCGAACCCGGTTAATTTGCCGAGTAATCCGGACTCCGCGAGGTGAGAGACAGGCCCGTCGAGATGTGCGGCGGGTTCAAGTGCCGGATTCCGCAAGTTCTCCAACAACTGCGGCAGGTAGCTCGCCGGCACGGTGAGCAGCGCCGCCCCGGTCAGGATCCGCTCGACCGGCATCGCGTCCGCCACCCCGCGCCGGCACCGCCCGCACTCGTCGACGTGCCGCAACAGCCGCTTGCGCCACAACGGGCTCGGCTGCCCCGACCACCCCTGCGCCGCCTGCACCAACCCAGAACACCGCGGCTCGGCGGCCAACGCCCGCACGAGCTGCCTGACGGTCTCCAGGCGGCCCTTCAACCGGCTGAGCCGCACGGTGACCGCGTGCGCGCCGAGGTCGAGCGCATCGGTCACCTCGGCGCGAGTCAACTGCCCGACCCGCTCCAACGTCCACAACGCCAGCAGTTCGCGATCGACCGGGTCGAGCCAGCGCGCGGCCTCGTCGACCTCCCGCCGCTGCTGGGCGAAGTGCAGCCGGGACAACGCCACCTCGACGAACTCCGCGCCCGGATCCGCCCGGTCGTACTCCTCCAACGGCGCGGGCGCCAGGTCGCGGCGACGGTAGTGCTCGCGGACCTGGTTGATCGTCACCGCCACCAGCCACGACCGAAACCTCTCCGGCTCGCGCAGCGCGTCGATGCCCCGGATGACGCGAAACATGGTTTCCTGCACGACGTCGTCGACATCGGTGTCCGCGGACAGGGCTCTGCCGGCGATGTTGTAGACCAGAGGCAGGGAGGCCTCGACGACGGCGTCGAGCGCCGCACGATCACCGGCGCGCGCGGCGATCACCTGCTCCGCGTCCAGCTGGCCCAGCCACTCCGTCACGACCAACACCCTCACTGTCGACGATTTCCGTACGTCATGGGAGACCGGGCAGTCTCACCTCAGGTCACAGAAACCAGGCCGACAAGTGAGCCAGGTCACACGGCGACGACCGCTACCCCGGTCCGACCGCCGTCCACGTCCAGCACCGTGCCGTGCACGAACGCCGCATCGTCCGAGGCCAGGTAGACCGCGGCGGCCGCGATCGCGTCAGGGTGCCCGGACCGCCCGGCCGGAGTGCCCTGCATCATCACCTCGCCAGGATGGTCGGTCGTGGCGTCCCAGTCGGGCGAGACGATGACACCGGGCGAGATCGCGTTGACCCGCACGCCCTGAGGTCCGAACTCCGCCGCCCACGCACGGGTGAGGGTCTCCATCGCGCCCTTCGTCGAGCTGTAGAGGGCAGCGGTCGGCACGGCGAGGCGCGCGATCCAGGAGCCGAGGTTGATGACCACGCCGCTTCCGGCGCTGATCATCGCTGGGACGAGAGCCTGGGTGAGGAAGAAAGGTGCCTTCACGTTCACGCCGTAGACGCGGTCGAACGTCTCCTCGTCGGTGCCCGGGGTGTTCGCCGGCGGGTAGATGCCCGCGTTGTTCACGAGGATGTCGACGCGGCCGAGCAAAGCCGTCGTCGCGGCAGCCAGGGCATGGCTCGCGGCAGCCGTGCCGTCGAGGTCGGCGCGGACGAAGTCGGCCCGTCCGCCGTCGAGACGAATCTGGTCGACGACGGCGGCGCCGCGGACGTCGTCGCGGCCGGAGACCACGACGTGTGCGCCTTCTGCTGCGAGAGCGACGGCGATCGCGCGGCCGATGTTGCTGGTGGAGCCGGTGATGAGGGCGGTCCTGCCCTGCAGTCGTTGTGCCATGCCCTCGAAATTAGGCAGACTTTTTTGGACCGGCAAGTCCAGAAGTTCAGCCGCGGAGATGGTCGATGAGGGTGTCCAGGGCGGCCTCCAGGTGCTCGATGCTGCCGGTCGTCCTGAGCACCTGGACCCCGCCCTGGATGCCCGCGATGAACGCCGCCGCCACCCGTTCGGCGTCGACGGCCGGCCGCACCAGCCCGGCCGCCTGCATGTCGTGGATGCCTTCGGCGATCTCGAACTGCCACTGCGCGACCAGCGTGCTGACCACTTCGGCCGCGCCCGGTGTGCTGCCGACCTGGCTCAGCAGCGCGCCCATCGGGCACGAACGGCCCTGCGCGCGGTATCGGGCCACCACCGAGTCGCGCCAGCGTTGCCAGGCCGGCCACGAGGTCAGCGCGCCCAGGTGCGGCCGCTGGTCCTCGAGCACGCGGCGGGCCTCGTGCCGGGCGACCGCCAGGAAGAGCTCTTCCTTGCCGTCCGGGAAGTAGTGGAAGATCTGGCCCTTGCTGGTGCCGGTGATCGCGCGGATGTCGTCCAGCGTCACGCCCGCCGGGTCGTCGCCGCGCAGGTACGCCGCCGCGCCCTCGATGATGCGCTGCCTCGTCGCGCGGCCCTTTGCCGTCAGTGCCATGTCGCCCATTTTAGATTTTCTGGACCGGTCGGTCCACTGTGGTTGACTGGCTGCATGCTCCCCTGGGAAGGCGAACTCGCAGGCCGGCTCGACCGGCACACCGTCGTGTCCGAACTGCTGCGCGGCAACCCGCTCGGCGATCCGCACGAGCGGCCGTTGTGGGTGTACGTGCCGCCGGGCTACGACGACACCGACGAGTTGTTCCCGACGGTGTACGTCATCCAGGGCTACACCGGCCATCTCGGCATGTGGGCCAACCGGATGCCGTTCCGCCAGCCGTTCGTGGAGACGGCCGACGCGGTGTTCGCCGGGGGGAAACCGGGCTGTGTCGTCGTTTACGTGGACGCGTGGACCGCGTACGGCGGCTCGCAGTTCGTCGACTCCCCCGGCACCGGCCGCTACCACTCGTATCTGTGCGACGAGATCGTGCCGTGGGTGGACGAGCACTACCGCACGATCCCGGACCGGGAGTCGCGGGCGATCATGGGCAAGTCGTCCGGCGGGTTCGGCGCCATGATCACGCCGATGCTGCGGCCAGACCTGTTCGGCGCGTTGGCCACACACGCGGGCGACGCGCTCTACGAGCTCTGCTACGTGCCGGACTTCGGCAAGGCCGTGCGTGCTTTACGCAGCTACGACCACGACATCCAGAAGTGGTGGGCGGACTTCCAGAGCCGTCCCTCCTTCACCAAACCGGAGGACATGAACCTGCTCGCCACGCTCGGTGTCGCGGCGTGCTTCTCCGCGGCCGGCGACGGCACGCCGGAGCTGCCGTTCGACCCGGTGACCGGCGTGCTGCGGCCGGAGGTGTGGCAGCGCTGGCTCGACTGGGACCCGGTGCGGATGGTGCCCGGTCACGCCGAGGCGATCCGCTCGCTGCGTGCGGTGTGGATCGACGCGGGACGCAGCGACGAGTACTTCCTCGATCTCGGTGCCGAAGCGTTCCGGAAGGAGATCGCTGAGGCCGGAATCCCTTACGAGCGCGTGCACTTCGAGCTTTTCGACGCGGGTCACGGCGGCATCGACTACCGTTACCCGCTCTCACTGGGGTGGTTGGCGGAAAGGCTGGCTCGTTGATGCGCGATGTGACGCTGCGACCGATCGAGGACGACGACCTCGACGCGGTGTTCGAGTTCATGCGTGATCCGGAATCCGTGTGGATGGCCGCGTTCACCGCGGAGGACCCCGACGACCGCGAGGCGTTCGACGCTCACTGGCGCAAGGTGCGGGCACGTACCGACGTCACCAACCGCGTGATCGTCGGCGACGGACGGGTCGTGGGCACCATCGCGTGCTTCGTGATGGAAGGCGACACCGAGATCACGTACTGGATCGACCGCGCTGTCTGGGGTCAGGGCGTGGCCGGGCGCGCGCTCGCGTTGCTGCTGGAGGAGGTCACGGTCCGACCGCTGTACGGGCGGGCGGCGAGCGACAACGCGGGCTCGATCCGGGTGCTGACCAAGGCCGGCTTCGAGAAGGTCGGGACTGACGTCGGCTACGCGCCGGCGCGGAAGGAGGAGATCGAAGAGACGATCATGCGCCTGGGCTGACGAACTTCTCCGTGCCCAGCACGCCGAGCAGCTGGATCTTGTCGAACGCTTCGGTGCGCGGCGGGGCGGTGAGCACCAGCAGCAGCTGCGACTGGTCCTCGGTGAACAACGCCTGGCAGTCCACCTCGATCTCGCCGAGCTGGGGATGCACGAGCACCTTGTGGTCCTCGAACCGCTTGGCGACCTCGTGCCGGTCCCAGATCGCGGCGAACTCGGCGCTTTCCTTCTGCAGCACGCGAACCAGCTCGCCCGCCCGCGACTTCGGGCCCATCGCGGCGTAGGCGGCACGCAGGTTCGCGACCTGCGCGCGGCTCTGCCGGTCGCGGTCGTGCTCGGGATAGATCAGGCGCTCGGCAGGGTCGGAGAACCACCGGTAGATGCCGCTGCGGGCCATGCCGGTGAAGCGGGACGTGTCGCCGTACAGCGCTTCGGCGAACCGGTTCTGGACGAGGATCTCGCCGAGGTTGGACAGGATCAGCGCGGGCGTGTCGTTGAGGCGGTCCAGCACCCGCTGCAGCGCCGGCGCCACGTGCGTGCCGGTGACCTGGGGCGACGGGGCGTTGCGACCGGCGACCAGGAACAGGTAGTCGCGCTCGTCGTCGCTCAGACGGAGCGCGCGGGCGAGCGCGGCCAGCATCTGTTCGCTCGGCTGCGGACCGCGTTGCTGTTCCAGACGCGTGTAGTAGTCGGTGGACATGGCGGCGAGCGACGCGACCTCCTCGCGGCGCAGCCCCGGTGCCCGCCGGCGCGCGCCCGCGGGCAGGCCGACGTCTTCGGGCCTGAGCTCTTCCCGGCGGCGGCGCAGGAAGGCCGCGAGTTCCGCACGATCCACGAGTCCAGTATGGAGGCCTGACGGGAGGTAACCAGGGATCGCCGATCCCCCGATGAGCGGTCTCTGCCGCCGCTCGGCGCGCTGTCCGAAGCTCGGTGCATGGACATCAGCGGAAACACCATCTTCATCCCCGGCGCCACCAGCGGCATCGGCCTGGCGCTCGCCCGTGCCCTGCGAGAGCGCGGCAACACCGTGATCGTCGGTGGCCGCCGCAGCGAGCTGCTCGAGCAGCTCGCGGCCGACGGGCTGGAAACCGTCCGGATCGACACCACCGACGCCGACAGCATCCAGACCGCGGCCAAGGACGTGCTCGCCCGTTTCCCGTCGCTGAACGTGCTGATCACCATGGCCGGCGTGATGCGGGTCGAGGACTGGCACCGCGCCGATTCGTTCCTGGAGTCGGCAGAAGGCATCGTCACGACCAACGTGCTCGGCCCGATCCGGCTGATCGCCGCGTTCGTCGAGCACTTCCAGACCAGGCCGGACGCCACGATCATGACCGTCTCGTCCGGCCTCGCCTTCGCACCGCTGAAGGTGACGCCGAGCTACAACGCGTCCAAGGCCGCCATCCACATGCTCAGCGAGTCGCTGCGCCTGCAGCTCGCGGACACGTCGGTGCGGGTCGTCGAGCTGGAGCCGCCGTCGGTGCGGACGGACCTGCTGCCCGGCCAGGCCGAGAACGACCACGCCATGCCGCTCGACGAGTACGTCGCCGAGGTCATGAGCATCATCGAGACGCAGCCCGACGTGCGGGAGATCCAGGTCGAGCGGGTGAAGTTCCTGCGCTACGGCGAAGCGCGCGGCGACTACGACCAGGTAGTCGCCGCGCTCAACGCCTCGGACCCGCACGGCGACTAACGCAGGTACCGCACGGTGAGGTTGGGATCGCGGGCGATCTCCTGCTCGGAGAACCGTCCGCTGACCCACTTCTTCTGCCCGTAGAGGTGCGCCTGGTCGTGGTGGTGCGGTGACGCGTGGTTGGCCGACTGGCCGTAGACCAGGAGCGAGCTCATGCGCGGTCCGGCACCGGTCAGCTCCACAGCCATCACGAAGCTCGTTCCGTGCTGGACATCGGGAATCTGATCCAACGGCCGTGGTGCGCCGGGCACCGAGATCACGTTGAAGCAGCCTTCCGGCCCGCGGCAGCCGTGGATCGGGATGCCCTCGTAGCGCTGGACGTCGTCGAGCTTCACGTCGACCGGCACGCCTGCGGTGGCGAAAGCCTTGACGGTGTCGGCGAAAGCTCGCCCGATGCCGGGGTCGGCGGTGTTGAGACCGCGCGGGGTGTGGGCGGGATCAGCCGGGTCGTACGGCACCAGCCACGGGTTGACGCCGGGCCGCCGCGTCAGGCTGATGAAGGTGCGCCAGAAGAACGCTCCCCTGCTCTGCTCCCCGGTGTCGCCGGTGCCGCTCCAGTTCGCCAACGTGCCGCACGCCGCGCGGACGTCGACTCCGTTCAGCGTCGGATTCGCTTGGCACAGCGCGACAACCGGTTTGAGGCCCTCCTCCGCACTGAGGTTCCGGTTGCCGAACATCGTGGCTTCCAATGTGGACAGCGTGAAGGCAGGGCGATCGGTGATCATGTCCAGACCCAGGCGGGTGCGCGCAGAGCGTTCTCCGCCGTCGTCCCCGACGATCGAGGGATAACCGGTGAGCGGTGCAGCCGGGTTCGCCAGCCACGGGCTGTCGTTCATGTTGCTCGCGTGGTCGTCGCGGATCAGGTGCGGCAACCGGTGCGCGCCGAACACACCCGGCCGCACCGCGTCGGGGTCGGTGCCCCAGCCGCACTCCGCACGGCTGCCGTCGAGGATCACGAACCCGATGTCCGGGCCGGTACCGCAACGGGCTCGCTGCTCGTCGGTCACGTGCGGGACGACCTGGATGTCGGCGTAGTAGGCGGCGCCGGTGGAGTCCGCTGCCAGCGTGTTCACCCACGGCAGCGCCTGGTGGCGGACGAGCGCCTGGTGCAGGTCGGGGACGCTGCGGGCGCGGGCGATGGCGAGCCATTGGTCGACCACCGCGAGGTTGCCGTGGTTGGCGTCGCGCAGCACGTGGGCGGTGGTGTCCGTCCACCGCAACGGTCCGGGATCCGCGATGACCGGGCCGTCCGGGGTTCGGTACAACGTCCTGGTCACCGGCTTGATGCTGCCGTCTGGTTGTCGCGCGGACACCGCGACCTGTTCGGCGATCATCCGGCGCGGCCGGCCGTCGACGACATAACTGGTCGGGTCGCCCGGCACGAGAGTGAGTTTGGCGAGGGTCGTGGTCTGCGCTTCGGACGCGGTGTGCGTCCAGCCCAGGCGGTCGTTGTGGCCGATGTTGACCAGCGGAACTCCGTAGAGACCCGCTCCGCTGACGTTCAGCTCGCCGGGGATCGTGAGCTGGTGCTGGTAGAAGCGCCAGTCGTCGGCCCAGTAGAAGTGCGGGTTGCCGAGGACCATGCCGGTGCCGCTGGTGGCGTTGCGGCCGAGCGCGATGCCGTTGCTGCCGGGCCGTTGCTCGGCGCGCTGCACCAACGCGGTCGGCGCCGGCGACCCGGGAGGCTGGGCAGCCACCACGGGTTCCTGCAGTCCTTCACCGCCCGTGATGGTCGCGACCTGGTGGACGCGCCGCCACACGTCGATCTCGGTGATCGGCCGCACCCAGGCCGCGCCCCGGCAGCTGGGGTCGGGCAGGTTCGCGACACCGGTCTTGGCGAGATACCGGTTGAAGCCCGCGACATAGCCACGCACGAGGTCGCGAGCCTGCCGGGACGGTTCCGACAGCGCCCGTTCGATCACGCCGGACCGGTTGACCCGCTGGTGGTAGAGGTCGCTGACGAGGTTGTCGTCGCCGAGCTCCGTCTTCGCCTCCGGACCGAACCACCGCGAGCGCTCCGCCGACAGCGTCAGGACGATGTCGGCCATCATGCAGGCGTTGTCCTCGGCGAACGCGTATCCGAGTCCCAGCCCCGAACTCCGGTAGTCGGCCGCGCGCACGTGCGGGATTCCGTACGAGGTGCGCCGGATCGTGGCGCCGTCTCCCCCGGCGTGGCTCACAGCAGGGCTCGTGAGCGACAACGTGAGCGATAAAACGATCAGCCGTTTCACGCTTCCCCTATTCGTTGTGCAGGACGGTGGCGATCGAGAGGCGTGCCGCTCCCCTGGCCGGCACGAGTGCGCCGAGCACGGCGATGACGACTCCCGCCAGAGCCAGCAGTGCGAGTGCCGGCGCGTGGTAGACCTGCATGAGGACGTCGACCGCATCCGACTGGGCCGCGTGCGCCATGGCGGGGACGACGAGCTGGTGCGCCGCGACGCCGAGCGGCACCCCCGCGAGTCCGCCGAGCACGCCCAGCACGCCCATGGAGGTCACCAGCATCACCGTGACCTGGCGCGGGGTCATGCCGATGGACTTCAGCATCCCGAGGTCGCGGCGGCGTTCGCGGGCGTTGAGGACGACCGTGTTGAACACGCCGAGTGCCGCGACCAACCCCAGCACCAGCGTCAACGTGACCGAGGCGCTGACGATGATCACGCCCGTCGACGACGAGCCGTCGCGCGGCGGCATGACCCGCAGGCCCGGATCGCCCTTCGCGATCGCGGCCGTGAACGTCTCCCGCACCGTGCCGGACGTGAACCTGACCTGGTACGAGTGCGCGCGGGTGCCGGGGGCGAGCACGTTGAGCGCGCTCCAGTCGGCGAAGATCTCGTCCTCGTTGTTGGTCAGCACGACTCCGACGATCTTCAGCTCGGTCCGGTTCTCGTTGGCCTGCACGGTGATCGTGTCGCCGACCTGCAGTCCCCGCTGGTTGAGGAAGCGCGACGGGGCGACGACCTGGCCTGGTCCGTCCGGCCAGTGCCCGGTGAGCACGCGCGGGCCGAGCTTGCCGGTGTCGCCGCGGTAGAAGAAGATCGTGGCGTTCTGCGTGCCGCCCGCGACCTCGGTCTCCAGCTGGGACACGGCCAGCACCGCGTCCGTGCCGGGCAACGAGCGCAGCATCTTCTCGTCGTCGGCGTCGCTCAACGTCGCGTTGGGCGGCTCGCCCATCTCCGGTGTGCGCATCACCGGCAGGCCAGGAGGTCGTCCGGCCAGGACCTCGACGCGGTCGTCGTAGCTCGGGCGGACCGCGCTGTCGTAGGCCGTGACCGACATCGTCAGGCCCGCCGCGAGCGTCACGGTCATGACGCCCAACACGACCGACGCCAGCGTCAGCGCGCTTCGGCCCGCGCGAGCGAACGGCACCCCGAGGCCGAGGCTGACCGAGCGCGGCAACGGAGTTGTGGTGAGCCAGCGCTGGATCCTCAACGCACGCCCGGTGTGCGTGGTGGTGCCCGCGCTGATCGCTTGTGCGGCAGGCAGTCCGCGGGCCCTCAGCGCCGGGACGAGCGCGGCGGAGACCACGAGCGCGGGCATTCCCAGCAACGCCACGGCGTTCACCCACGGCGCGAAGCTCAGCTCGGTCACGCCGAAGCCCTCGACGGCGTCCTGCACGATCGGTTTGGCGAAGAAGTTGCCCGCGACCGTGCCCAGCACGCACCCGAGCACCGCCGGGATCGAGATCATCACCAGATACACGGCCATGACCTGGCCTGGGGTGAACCCGAGTGCCTTGAGCATCCCGATGTGCCGGAAGCCCGCGACCACCGCGCCGCTCACGACGTTGGCGACGATCAGCACGGCCACGACGAGCCCGAGGATGCCGAAGATCATCAGGAACGGGATGAACACGCCCAGCTCGGACGTGGCCTTGTCCTTGACGGTGAGGTGCGACAACGTGCCCAGCAGCGCGCCTTCCGGAATGCCGGTCGTCACCGACTTCTGTCCTTCGGCGACTTTCGCGGCCGTGCCGGCGTCCGGGAACCGGTAGAGCATTTGCAGCGCGGTCGGCTGCAGGGCGTTGACCTGGTCAGGAGTCACCCAGGCGTCGGCGGAGCCCGTGACGGAGTGGGCGAACCCGACGACCGTCAGCTTGGGGCGTCCGGGAATGCTGATCTCGAAGCCCAGGTTGTTCCCGCCTTCGCCGCCCGGCGTGCGGTTGAGGACGATCTCGCCGGGTGCGGTGGCCCAGCGGCCGCGCCAGATCGTGAGGCGGTCGACCGGGCCGCCGGGATCTGCCCGGCCTGCCACGGTGAGCGTGCCGAGGAAGACCTGGCTGGCCGACGTGTCCACGGTGGCTTGGGGGAAAGGACCTGCGGAGACGGTCTGGCCTGCTGCTTGCTTCAGCTGGTCTGCCGAGGTCTTGGTGGGGTCGAACGCGGCCGAGAGGTGGGCGCCCTGCTGGGTGGCGAAGGCGCGGTCGAACGGTGCGGCGGCGGATTCGAGCAGGCCCAGGGCCATGACGATGGTCGCGGTCGAGGCGAGCACGACGATGCCGATCACGATCGTTTGCAGCACGCGGCGGCGGACGGCTGCCCATGCGGCGGTCCAGACCGCGCTCACGACACCCTCTCCACGCTCTGCTCGCGTGCGATCCGCCCGTCGACGACCTCGATCACCCGGCTGGCGCACCGCGTCGCGAGCCGTTCGTCGTGCGTGACCAGCAGCAACGTCTGGCCGATCTGGTTGAGGTCGAGCAGCAGGTCCATCACCTGCTCCCCCGACCGGCTGTCCAGCGCCCCGGTGGGTTCGTCGGCGAGCAGCAGCGCGGGCCGGTTCATCAACGCCCGCGCGACCGCGACGCGCTGCCGTTCCCCGCCGCTCAGCCGCGCCGGGTAGATGTTCTTGCGGTTCTCGATGCCGAGCTCACCGAACAGCTCCAGCGCCCGCTTGCGCGCCTGACCGGCCGGCGTGCCCGTCAACTGGGCGGCCAGCGCCACGTTGTCCAGCGCCGACAGGTCGTCGAGCAGGTTGAAGAACTGGAAGATCATGCCGATTCCGCGACGGCGGAACAGGGCGAGGCCGGTCTCGTCCAGCGCCCCCAGGTCCGTGCCGTGCACGACCACCGAGCCGGACGTCGGCCGGTCCAGGCCCGCGATCATGTTGAGCAGCGTGGACTTGCCGCTGCCGGACGGGCCCATCACCGCGACGGCCTCCCCGGCGCGCACGGTCAGCGACACCCCGTTCAACGCGATCGAGTCGCTGTACTCCTTGCGCAGGTCGGTTATTTCGACGACGGCGTCGTTGTTCATGGCCGCCATCCTGTTCGGCGCGGCCGGGCTGGGCATCAGTCCGGGGAGGTAACCTGCCGGACGGGGTCATCCTGGGGATGTAGCCGCTGCATCCGGGGTGTGATGCGCGCACGCCTCGTGCTCTGGGAGGGTGATCGTGTGTGGGAGTTGATCGTGGCGGTCGCCGCCTGCCTGGTCGCCGGGTTTCTCGCGGTACGGCTGGCGATGGCGAAGCGCGCGTACACCCGTGCGGTGGAAGAACGCGGCTGGTTGCTCGAGCGCGAGCGGGAAAGCGCCGCTCGTGGGGCCGTTGACGCCGAACGCGCCAGGATCGCCAGGGAGCTGCACGACATCGTGAGCCACAACGTGAGCGTGATGGTGGTGCAGGCCGGGGCCGCGCGGCGGGTGCTGGCCACCGAGGCCGAGGACGCGACCGACGCGTTGCTGGCCGTCGAGTCCGCCGGGCGCGACACGATGACCGAGCTGCGGCACATGCTCGGTCTGCTCGCCCCGTCGGCCGACGGGGAGGATCCGCTGTCGCCGCAACCAGGTCTGAGCCGGCTCAGCTCGCTGGTCGACCGGATGTGCTTCGCCGGACTGCCGGTGGAGGTGCGCATCTCGGGCGAGCCGCGCGAGTTGCCGTCCGGAGTGGACCTCACGGCGTACCGGATCGTCCAGGAGGCGCTGACGAACGCTTTGAAGCACGGCGACGGCGGCAAAGCGGACGTGACGGTGCGGTACGCGGACCACTGCCTGCGGGTCGAGGTGCTGAACAGCGGCCCCAGCGTGCTGTCGGGAGCGCCGGTGTCCACATCGGACGGTGAGGGCCGCGGGCTGCTCGGGTTGCGCGAGCGGGTGGCCGTGCTGGGCGGCGACCTCGACGCGCGGCGGCGGCTCGGCGGCGGGTTCCGGGTGCGCGCGAGGATTCCGCTATGAGTCCGCGCGTCGTGATCGCCGACGACCAGGCGTACGTGCGCATCGGGTTCCGCATGATCCTGACGTCGGGCGGTATCGAGGTCGTCGGCGAGGCGGCCGACGGTGCCGAGGCGGTGACGGCGGTGCGGGACCTGAAACCGGACGTCGTGCTGATGGACATCCGCATGCCCACCATGGACGGCCTCGAAGCCACCCGCCGCATCGTGCGCGAGTCGCCGGACTGCCGGGTGCTGATGCTGACGACGTTCGACCTCGACCGGTACATCTACGACGCGCTGGCCGCCGGTGCCAGCGGGTTCCTGCTGAAGGACGTCACCGCGGAGCATCTCGTGGCGGCCGTCCGCCTGGTCGAGACGGGCGACGCCCTGCTCGCGCCGTCGATCACCCGCCGGCTGGTCGAGCAGTTCGCCGCACCGGTGGCGCGCGGTCCGGTCGTGCACGGGGATCTCGCCTTGCTGACCCCGCGCGAACGGGAGGTGCTGACGTTGGTGGGGCACGGGCGGTCCAACTCCGAGATCGCCGAGGACCTCACCCTGAGCGAGGCGACCGTGAAGACCCACGTGGCCCGGATCTTCGCGAAGCTGGAACTGCGCGACCGGGCTCAGGCCGTCGTGCTCGCCTACGAGACGGGACTGGTGGCGCCGGGCGTGTGAGCCGGTGGCCCGCGGGGGTACCTCTCCCCCATGCTTCGTCGTCTGGTCATCCTGCCCCTCGCCCTGCTCACCGCCGCGGCCGGGCTCGACGTGCTGCACCTGCTCACCGGACTGCCCGCGGTGGCGGCCTGGCACCTCATCACCGCGGGCCTGCTGCTGGGCATCGCGGTCACGGCCGCCCAGTGGCTCGACCGGATCTTCGCCGAACCCGCCGTCCGCACGTCCGGGGGTGATCTCGGGGTCGCGCTGGTCCTCGTGCTGTTCGGCGTGAGCTGGGTGCTGCGGCTCGGCCAGCCGGAGTGGGAGCCGACCTGGGCGGCGTTGCTCGCGGGATGGATCGCTGCGGCGGGCCTCGTCGGTGGCACGGCCACCCGGCGCCGGCGGACGAGCCCGGCTGCCGCCGAGGCCTGACCGCCCAGCTCGGCCTGGAGGTGCACGACATGAATCGCGAGCAGCACCACGTCGTCGGCCGTGAACGCCGCCCGCACCGAGATCGACAGGCCAGGATGCTGCTCAGTGACGGTCTTGATCATGCGGGCGAGCGGCTCGACCGACTGCGACGGCATGGCCGCGATCTCGACGCGACCGACCCGCAGGCCGGCCACCTCGTTGACGCTCGCCCGCGCGGTGGCGAGGCCTCGCACGACCTGGCGGGCCGGGGCGATCAGCGCTTCGCCCGCGTCCGTGAGCACCAGCTTCCGGCCCACCCGGCGGAACAGGTCGAGGCCCAGATCGCGTTCGAGCGCGCGAATGGCCTGCGACAACGACGGCTGGGCAACGTGCAGGGCGGCCGCCGCCTTGTTCACGCTGCCGTGGTCGACGACGGCGAGGAAGTAGCGCAGCTGGCGGACGTCCATCAGGACCTCGCGTTGAGGTGGGCCAGCACCGCCAGCACCCGGCGGTGACCGTCCTCGTCGGACGGCAGGTCCAGCTTGATCAGCAGGTGCCGCACGTGCGCCTCGACCGTGCGTTCGCTCAGCTGCAGCCGTTTCGCGATGCCGGTGTTCGTGAGTCCCTGCGCCATCAGTTCGAGCACGGTTCGTTCGCGTTCGGAGAGGGTGGCGAGCGAGCCGCGTCCCAGCAGGCCGGCGACGACGTGCGGATCCAGTGCCGAGCCGCCGCGGGCGACCCGGTCGGCTGCGGCGAGGAAGTCGGCCACGTCCAGCACGCGGTCCTTGAGCAGGTAGCCGAAGCCGCCCGCGGTGATCAGCTCCGTCATGTGGGTCGCCTCGACGTGCTGCGAGAGGACCAGGACGCCCAGGTTCGGGTGCTTCTGCTTGAGCTCCCTGGCCGCGCGGGCACCTTCGTCGGTGAACGTGGGCGGCATCCTGATGTCGACCACGACGAGATCGGGGGCGAACGCGGACACCGCGGAGGCGAGCCCGGTCGCGTCGCCGAGGGTGGCGACGACCTCGTGGCCGCTGTCCGCGAACAGCCGGGCCAGGCCGTCGCGCAACAGCGCCTGGTCTTCGGCGATCACGACTCGCACGGCACCTCCGCGATGACTGTGGTTCCTGTGCCCGGTTCGCTGTCGACTGTGAACGTGCCGCCCAGCGCGGCCACCCGGTCGGCCAGTCCGGTGAGGCCGCTGCCGTCCTTGGCCGCCGCGCCCCCGATCCCGTCGTCGGTCACGGTCACCACGAGGTTTCCGGCTTCGTGCGCGACCGTCAGCGCGACCGTGGTGGCCTGAGCGTGCTTGACCGCGTTGGTCAGCGCCTCGCAGCCCACGAAGTAAGCGGCGGCTTCAACGTTCTCGGCGAACCGCTCTTTCGGCGCGGTCACCTCGACGTGCAGCGGGGTGCGGCGGGCCAGGTCGTCGAACGCGGGCCGCAGTCCGCCGTCCAGCTGCAGGCCGTGGGCGAGGTCGCGCAGTTCCTGGATGGCGACCGCGACCTCCCTCACGGCGTCGTCGATCGTGTGCCCCGCCTGCTCCGGCGTGCTGGTCGTGAGCTGGTGCTGGGCGTGCCTGAGCGCGAGCCCGATCGCGACCAGCCGTTGCTGGGCACCGTCGTGCAGGTCGCGCTGGACGCGGCGACGTTCGGCGTCACCGGCGGCGACGATGCGCGCCCTCGACGCCCGCACCTCGGCGAGCTGCCTGCGCAGTTCCACCCGCAGCCTGGCGATCTCGACGGCGAGCCCGCCCGCCTCGACGACCTCGCGCACCAACGCCGCGTGCGGTGTCGAGTGGACGACCACGCCGACGGGCCGTCCGTCGCGCTCGACCACAACACGGGACCCGTTGGCCTCTGCCGGTTTTCCATCGAGGTCGACCTGTTCCTCGCTCTCGGACAGGTACACGAGCAGCTCGAGCTCCGGGTCCTGCAACAGCTCGCGCAGCGTCGGCACCACGTCCTCCGGCTCGGCCCTGCCGGCGCGCAATGCCTCCAGGAAGTCGCTCATGCGCCTTTTCGCGTCGTAGCGGGCCCGGTTGAACCGCCGGTCGACGACGTCCTGCACCCGCTCGCGCAACGGCCGGAACGCCAGCGCCGCCACGAGCGTCGCCGCCGCCGTGGCCCACGACGAACCACGCCCGAACGCGGTGCCGACCACGACGACCGTGACCGCGTAGGCGGCTACGAGCAGCACGGTCAGCAGGCCGTAGCTGATCGTCCTGCTGATCACGACGTCGACGTCGAACAGCCGGTACCGCAGGATCGCCAGGCACGCCGCGACCACCAGCCCCGTCAGCACCACCGCGGCGATCACTCCGGCGGCCGGCGTGACGTACCAGAGCGCGAACGACAACGGGAGCCCTACGCCCGCAAGCGCGGCCGCGAACACGAACCACTTCAGCTGCTGCCGCCGCAGGCCCTCGGATCGTCTGAACCGCACCACGAGCGCGATCACCGACGCCGCGAGCGCGCCGAGGTAGACCGTCATGCCTGTTGCCAGCAGAGCGCCGGTCTGGAAGCCCTCGATCTGGACCGGGTTGCGGCCGTCGGGGAAGCTCTGGCCCATGTGCGGGCCGAATGCCCAGGCGACCATCGCCGCCACCATGCCCGCGGCACCCGCCCACAGCACCGGACACCACTTCCCGGCCTTGCCGTCCGGGAAGAGCACGAAGGTGAGGATCCAGCCGTAGCCGCTCGGCAACCAGCTCAGCTGGCTGATCCACAGCGCGATCGGCCCTGCGGGCAGGCCGCGCAGGCCCCAGGCCTGGCCGAGGTCGGCGGCCACCGCGTTGAGCAACGCGAACCAGAGGAAGATCCAGCCGATGACGCTGCGCCGGGCGATCAGCGCGCCGGCGCCGGCCATGACGATCGCGTAAGCCGCGTACATGACCGTGTCGTAGCCGGGTTCGAGGCCCCATCCGAGGGCGATCGCACCCAGTTCCGCGATCACGGTCAGCGCGAACACCAGCGTCGGCACCGCCACATCGTCGCAGCAGTGGAGGGGTGCGGCCACAGTGCTGGCACTGCACCGGGTTCGGTGCGAGCGCCGATGCCCCCACGCCGTATCAAGCCGCACCCTTCATGGCACCTGATTCCCAAAGGGAGGTCGCCATGTACGCAATGAGCGCAATCGCCGGAGGCACCGCCACCGTCATCTCCGCGCTGCTCGCCGTGTTCGTCGTCCAGCCGTCCACCACGGTCCCGGACACGATGTGGAACTACCCGTGGCCCAGTGACACCTTCATCCTCGTGTGCGTCGCGTACGCGATCTTCCACGCGCTGGTGCTCGTCGGCGTGCTCGGGTTCGCCCGCAGTGGCGCGGCGGGTCCGTCCAAGACCGCCCGTGCCGGCAACGGCCTGGCGATCACCGGCACGGCGGCGCTCTTCGTCGCCGAGCTGGCGTCGATCCCGTTCCGCGCGGAACCCCTGTCCGCCGCGGGTCCGTCCGCCGTCGGTGCGCTGTTCGGGCTCGGCACGCTGCTGACCGGCGTCGGGTTCCTGATGAGCGGTGTGACCACCCTCAAGGCCGGCGTGTGGCAGGACTGGCGCCGGTACGTGCCGCTGGCGCTCGGGATCTGGTCGATGTTGCTGGTCGGGATCGCCGCCACGGCCGGGCTCGCGCTCGGGGTCGGCGTTTACGGGCTGTGCGTGGTGTTGCTGGGGGTTGCGCTGCGCAGTCCGGTCGTGGCCACCACGGCGAGGATCGCGGCGTGAGGTCCGCACTGATCGGCGCGGTCTGCGGCCTGGCTTGGGCCGCAGGCCTGCGCGGGCTGATGGCGGAGCTCGCCGGGCCGCAGTCGCAGGTCAGCTGGTACGGGACGTTCGTGCAGATCCTGTTGCCCGGCGTGCTCACGGGTGCGTTGCTCGGCCATGCGAAGAACCAAAAGCTCGTCTTGGCGCCGTTGCTGTTCGCGGTCGGGGTGTTCGCGTCGCCGGCCGCGTTCGACGGGCAGTTCTTCGCGGGCGGTGTCGGTGGTGGGGCGATCGCCTTGCCGTTGTTCGGCATCGCGGGTGGGTACGCGCTGGCCGGGCGGGGTCCGATGTGGACACGGGTGCTCGCGAGCATCGTGGCGCTGGCACCGGTTCCGTTGTGGCCCTTGACCAACGGGGTGTTCGGGCCCGACTTCGCCGTCACGACCGCGCGTGGTGCCTGGGTCGCGTTGTTCCTCTGCTCTCTCATCGCGGTTCTGGAGCTGGCGTGCTCGATTCCGCTCCGGGCTGCGGCGCGACAGCCAAGTCCATTCGCAAGAACTCCTTGATGCGGAGCGCTTTCGGTGGCCGCTGCACGTGGTCGGCGAGTGCCTGGAACGCCTCGTCCTCGCCGACGACGCGGGGTGCGGTCAGGTCCACGGTCCGGCCGTCCACCTGGAGCTGCGCGCTGCCTGCTGCCAGCACGTTGCGCACCCAGTCCGAAGCCGATCCGTAGACCAGGATGAAGAGGTAGCCGCCGTCGACCGGATGTGCGTCCATCGGTGTCCGACAGGTCATGCCGGACGACCGGCCGACGTGGGTCAGCACGGGCCACTTCCCGCTCCCGATCGCACGCGGGTTGAACACGCGTTTGTTGATGTGACCCCACCATCTGAGCATGGGCATGGCAAATCTCCTCGTTAGAGCTCATGGACTCAACGCATCCCACGCTCCCGTTGTTGCAGCACAACCCGTACCGTGCGCACGTGGAGATCACCTACGAGTTCCCCGCCGCACTCACCGCGTTGAGCAGCATCGAGTTCCCCTGGGACTACGACGAGAAGACCGAGGAACCGGCGCCGGGCAACATCGACTACGAGCCGTACCAGGAGTTCGACTCGGCGAAAGAGACCACCGACTGGATCAGAGCCTGGACCGGCAACGAGGAGCTCGACGGCGCCGCGTTCCGGGTCTTCGGGAAGGACGGCACGGGTGGGCTGGTCGCGAGCTGGCTCGTGCGGCCGGGACAGGCGCTGGCAGAGCAGCCCGTGGCGTTCTTCGGCTCCGAGGGCGAGGCCGGGATCGTGGCGACGAGTCTCGGTGAGTTCCTGTGGCTGCTGGCCGGTGGCGTCGGTCCGCAGGAGGCCGTGGAGTTCGGGTCCGACAGCGGGGTGCCGCACGACGAACTGCGTGCCGTGGCGGAGAAGTACTCCGGCCTGCCACCCCGCACGCCCGCCGAGGTGCTGGCGAAGGCTCGGGCCGAGTTCCCGGAGTTCAACCAGACCGTCGAATCCTGGTGCCGCTGAAAGGCCGCCATCGGGGAACCGGTTGCAGTTCCGGTTCCCCGATGGTCCGGGAGCGCCGTTAGGCTCGGCGGAACCTCTTGTGCCGCAACGGAGGTCTGCCCATGAGAAAGCTCCTCGCGGCCGTGCTCCTGCTGACGGCCGCAGCAGTTCCCAACGCCAGCGCCGCCGGAGCCGATCCGATCTACGAAGACCCCGCACAGCCGATCCCCGCGCGGGTCGCCGACCTGCTCAGCCGGATGTCGCTGGACGAGAAGGTCGGGCAGATGACGCAGGCCGAGCGAAGCGCGGTGAGCAACGCCGACCTGACCAACTTCCGGATCGGATCGCTGCTGTCCGGTGGCGGTTCCGCGCCGTCGCCCAACAACGCCACGTCGTGGGCGAACATGTACGACAACTTCCAGAACGCGGCGCGGGCCACGCCGCTGGGCATTCCCATGATCTACGGCGTGGATGCCGTGCACGGGCACAACAACGTCGTCGGGGCCACGATCTTCCCGCACAACATCGGCCTCGGCGCGACCCGCGACCCCGGCCTGGTGCAGCGGATCGGCAGGGCCACCGCGGAGGAGGTGTCGGGCACCGGCATCGACTGGGACTTCGCGCCGTGCCTGTGCGTCGCGCGCAACGACCGCTGGGGCCGCACCTACGAGTCGTTCGGCGAGACGCAGGAGAACGCGACGTCGATGACCACGATGATCACCGGCCTGCAGGGCGCGAAGCTCTCCGACCCCGGCTCGGTGCTGGCCACCGCCAAGCACTACCTCGGCGACGGCGGCACGACCGGCGGCGACGACCAGGGCGACACGCAGCTCACCGAGGCCGAGCTGCGGGCGATCCACCTGCCGCCGTTCCGCGAGGCGATCGCGAAGGGCGTCGGCTCGGTGATGATCACCTACAGCAGCTGGAACGGCACGAAGCTGCACGGCCACCGGTACCTGATCACCGACGTGCTGAAGAACGAGCTGGGCTTCAGCGGGCTCGTCGTGTCGGACTGGAACGCCATCGACCAGATCGACGGCCAGCCCGGCTTCACCGCGGCCGAGGTCCGCACGTCGGTCAACGCCGGCCTCGACATGATCATGGTGCCGACCGAGTGGCGGCAGTTCATCACGCTGCTCACGGCCGAGGTGCAGGCCGGCCGCGTCCCGATGGCGCGCATCGACGACGCCAACCGCCGCATCCTCACCAAGAAGTTCGAGCTGGGCCTGTTCGAGAAGCCGCTGACCGACCGCTCCTACACCCCGACCATCGGCAACGCGGCGCACCGGGCACTCGCCCGCGAGGCCGTGCGCAAGTCGCAGGTGCTGCTGAAGAACCAGAACGGCGTGCTGCCCTTGCCGAAGACGGCCGGCAAGCTGTTCGTGGCCGGCAAGAGCGCGGACAACATCGGTTACCAGAGCGGCGGCTGGACCGTCTCCTGGCAGGGCGGCAGCGGTCCGGTCACGCCGGGAACCACGGTGCTGCAAGGCATCCGCTCGGCCGTGTCGTCGTCCACCACGGTGACGTACCACCGCAACGGCACCGGCATCGACGGCAGCTACCAGGCCGCGATCGCGGTGATCGGCGAGACGCCCTACGCGGAGGGCGCGGGTGACCGGCCCGGCTCGATGGGGCTCGACAGCGAGGACCTGGCGACGCTGAACACGTTGCGCGCCAGCGGTGTCCCGGTTGTCGTGGTGCTCGTCTCCGGCCGTCCGCTGGACATCGCCGCCCAGCTGCCGCAGTGGCACGCGCTGGTCGCGGCCTGGCTGCCGGGCACCGAGGGCAACGGTGTGGCGGACGTCCTGTTCGGCGACCACCGCCCGACCGCCACGCTGCCGTTCACGTGGATGCAGAGCGCGAGCCAGCAGCCGATCAACGTCGGCGACGGCAAGACTCCGTTGTTCCCCCATGGTTTCGGCGCGGAGTTCCCGGCCACGCAGAACGCCTACGCGATGATCGGCGCCTCGTATTACGACGAGCAGCGCGGCACGCAGGTCGAGCGGTGCACCGACTCGGGCTGCGGCCAGAACGTCGGCTACCTGACGCCGGGCGACTACGTGGCCTACGCGGACGTCGACTTCGGAGCCACGCCACCGACCTCGGTGACCACGCGGATCGCGTCCGGCTCGACGGCGAACGGCTCGCTGCAGTACCGGCTGGACAGCCCGGCCGGTCCGGTGATCGCAACCGTGTCGGCGGCGAGCACCGGCGGCTGGCAGACGTGGACGAGCCGAACCGCGACGGCGAGCGGTGCCACCGGCGTCCACCGGCTCTACCTGGTGGCGACCGGTGGCACCGGTGGTGACTTGGCGAACGTCAACTGGTTCCAGTTCGCCCGGTGACCGAGCTGCCCGACTTGGTGACGAGGTAGGTGACCCTGGTGCCGCTCCAGTAGTGGAACGTCAGGGTCACCTCCCTGTTGTCGCCGACCTCGGCGAAGAAGTCGGCCGTCAGCGTCGTCACGCCGGTGGTGTAGTTCGGCGCGAAGGTCCGGTCGAACTCCTTGAAGGAAGTCCAGTTGTGCGGGCCTGCGTTCGAACCGTCCGCGTACTTCGCCTCCATCGTGGCGAGCAGGTCACCGCGGAACGCCGTCGGGATCGCGAACGACGAGGTCGTGCCGGTCGCGCTCTGCAGCACCGGCGGGTCGTAGGTCACGATGTTGATCCGCCACGGCACGCCCTGCGAGAAGTGCGCGGTGAGCACGGCGTTCGTACCGTAGTTGCGCGAGCCGCTCAACCGCGTCAGCGCCGACGCGGTCAGGGTGAGCTGGTCGCCGGAGACCGTGTAGTCGGTGCCGCGCACCAGTTCCGCAGCACCCTGGCGCAGCGAGCCGAAGCTGGTCCCGTTGAGGTTCAACGTGATCGTCTTGGCGCTGATCGCACTCGCCTTGGCGTTGAACACCTGGTCCGTGGAGGCGGTGCCGGAGCGCGTGGTCCAGCTGGACTTGATCTGCGCGATCAGCTCCGGGTCGCTCCACTGGAACGACGTCCGCCCGAAGTGCTGGCCGTTGTCCCACAGCATCGTGGTGATCTTCTTGGTGCGTGCGTAGTAACCGAAGTACTCGAAGAACTTCAGCTTCTCGCCCTGCTGGATGGTGCCGGTGTGGCGGTCGAAGCCGAGCAGGCCGTACTCCCCCAGGATCACCGGGATGCCGCGCGCGATGAACGTGTTGTGCACGCGGTCGAACGAGTCGGTCAGGTCCTTCTGCGCGGTGGCGTCGAACCGCGTACCGCCCGCCACGTTCACGCTGAACGGCCAGTAGCCGTAGTAGTGCACGGTTGCCGCGATGTTGCGGTCGTTGAACGTGTTCAGCGACGACGCCAGCTCGTCGAGCCGCGCCTGGTCCGACGAGGTGTGCAGGGTGGGCAGCACGAGCAGGCGGCTGGCGTTGTTGCCACCCGACCGCCGCACGATGTCGCGGAACGACGCGTTCAGCTCGTGCAGCAGCTGGGCGTTCTGCGCGTCACCGGAGCTGCCGGTGAACTGCGGCTCGTTCACGCTCTCGAACACGAGCTTCGCCGGCGAGTCCCGGAACGTCGTCGCCAGCTGCGTCCAGATCGCGTTGTAGCGGGCCAGCACACCGGCCCGGTCGGACGGCATCGTGTTGATCCACTGCCACGAGTCGTGGTGAATGTTGATCATCACGTGGAAGCCGTCCGCCAGCGCCCAGCCGACGACCTCCTTGACGCGGTTCAGGTACGCCGTCTCGATCGCGTAGCCGGGCGCGGAGCCCTGGTGCTGACCCCACGTCACGGGGATGCGGATGCTCTTGAAACCCTGCGCCTTCACGTTGTCCAGCAACGCTTCCGTGATGCGCGGGTTGCCCCACGAGGTCTCGTCGCTGCCAGTGGAGTCGAGCGTGTTGCCGAGGTTCCAGCCCGGCTGCATCTCCGCGACCTGCGCCATCGCGTCACCGGGTGCCGGTCCGCCCGACGTGGTGGTCGTGGTCGTGGTGGTCGTCGTGGGTGTACCGGGGCCGCTCGTGCACGTCACGCCGTTGAGCGCGAACGACTGCGGCGCGGTGTTGGTACCGGACCAGCTGCCGTTGAAACCGAACGACACCTTGGCGTTCGGTTCGATCACCGCGTTGTAGCCCGCGTCCACGGCCGTGACCTCGCTGCCGGACGACGTGACCGTCGCGTTCCACGCCTGCGTCACCTGCTGGCCCGACGGCCACGCCCAGGTCAGCCGCCAGCCGCTGATCCGGTCACCGGTGTTGGTGATCGCCACGTTCCCGGTGAACCCGCCGGCCCACTGGCTCGGCACCGTGTAGTCGACCTGGCAGCCCGGTGCCGCCGCAGCAGGGCTCACCGCCGCCAGGCCGGCGGTCGCGGCCACGGTCGCGATGGCCGCTGCCAGTGCGACCCCGCGCCGCCGGATCATGTCGCGAAGTCCGGTCATCGACACACCTCTCCTGGCAGGGCAGGGGTTTCCAGGGCTGGACTTCAGGGCTGGGGACACGCCGGCCGCCACGACGCCGCACCGTGCCGACCGGCGCGCCCACCAGCCCCGAATCCAGAACCTGGGAGCGCTCCCAGGCGAAATCGGACTGTAACCCCGGAATAGCGCATCGAAAAGCGCTGTCGAACTGTGGTCGATATTCGAGAGAACGTCAGGTTGCACGCGCCGTGACCGTCGACGACGCCGATCGCGCGACATTCCGGCAACTACGACCACCGGAACGGACCTGCGGAGATGCACACGGTGCGCGATCGTCCACCGCGATGGACCATTCCAGTGATGAGCAACAGAACGCACGTCCGGGGCGATCGCCCAGAAGTTACGTCAAACGGCCAGATCCGCACTGTGCCAGTCGGGGTAGCCCGCTGCTTTCCGTCACCTGAAAAACGAACGCGTTCACCAGACACCCCTTCCGAAATGGTTTCGTGACCGTTACAGTCGCTAAAACTGGGAGCGCTCCCACAAGCATCCGAAACCTGTCATCGGAGGCTCAACGTGCTCAGTCGCAGGTCACGAGCCCTCATCACCGCACTCGTCGTGTTGCTCGCCGGACTGGCCGGTGCGACGACACCGCGCGCCGAGGCCGCGCCCGCGTTCAACTACGCGGAGGCGCTGCAGAAGTCGATCTGGTTCTACGACGCCCAGCGGTCCGGGAAGCTGCCGGCGGGCAACCGCGTGAGCTGGCGCGCGGACTCCGCACTGCGCGACGGTTCCGACGTCGGCCTCGACCTGTCCGGCGGCTTCTACGACGCCGGCGACCACGTGAAGTTCGGGCTGCCGTTCGCGTTCAGCATGTCGATGCTCGCCTGGGGCGCCGTGGAGAACCGGGCCGCCTACGCCGACTCCGGTCAGCTCCAGCACCTCATGGCGAACCTCAAGTGGGGCACGGACTGGATCATCAAGGCGCACCGTCCCCCAACGTCGTCTACGGCCAGGTCGGTGCGGGCAACCCCGACCACGCCTGGTGGGGCTCGGCCGAGGTCATGCCGATGGCCCGTCCTTCGTACAAAGTGGACCCCTCGTGTCCCGGCTCCGACCTCGCCGGCGAGTACGCCGCCGCGATGGCGTCGGCCTCGATGGTCTTCCAGGCCACCGACCCCGCCTACGCGGCCACCCTGCTGACGCACGCCAAGCAGCTCTACACGTTCGCGGACACCTACCGCGGCAAGTACAGCTCGTGCATCACCGACGCCGCGAACTTCTACAACTCCTGGAGCGGCTACCAGGACGAGCTGGTCTGGGGCGCGATCTGGCTGCACCGCGCGACCGGTGACGCGAGCTACCTGACCAAGGCGAAAACGGAGTACCAGAAGCTCGGCACCGAGCCGCAGAGCTCCGAGCGTTCCTACCGGTGGACGATCGCGTGGGACGACAAGTCCTACGGGGCCTACGTGCTGATGGCCAAGCTGACCGGCGAACAGACCTACATCACCGACGCCAACCGCTGGCTCGACTTCTGGACCACCGGCCACAACGGCAACCGGGTGCGCTACTCCCCCGGCGGCCAGGCCGTGCTGGACAGCTGGGGTTCCCTGCGCTACGCCGCCAACACCGCGTTCGCCGCATTGGTGTACTCGGACTGGCTGTCCACTCGCGACAGCACGCGCGCCAGGACCTACCACGACTTCGGTGTCCGGCAGGTCAACTACGCCCTCGGCGACAACCCGCGCAGCTCCAGCTACGTCGTCGGTTTCGGTGCCAACCCGCCGCGCAATCCGCACCACCGCGGCGCGCACGGCTCGTGGGCCGACAGCATCCAGGAGCCCGTCACCAGCCGGCACGTGCTCTACGGAGCGTTGGTCGGCGGGCCGAGCACGAACAACGACGCCTACACCGACAGCCGCAGCGACTACGTGATGAACGAGGTCGCGCTCGACTACAACGCCGGCTTCACCGGCGCGCTCGCCCGCGTGTACCGGGAGTTCGGCGGCACTCCGCTGGCGAGCTTCCCCACCGCGGAGACCCCGGACGGCCCCGAGCTCACCGTGCAGGCCTCGGTGAACCAGAGCGCCGCCCAGTTCACCGAGATCAAAGCGTTCGTGCTCAACAAGAGCGCGTGGCCGGCCCGCACGTTCAACGGCACCCTGCGGTACTTCTTCACGCTCGACGGCGCCACCACGCCCGGCCAGATCTCCGTGACCACCAACTACAACCAGTGCGGCACGGCGAGCGCGCCGACGCAGTACCGCGGCGCGGTGTACTACGTGGAGATCCCGTGCACCGGCATCGCACCGGCCGGGCAGTCCGCGTACCGCAAGGAAGTGCAGTTCCGCATCACCAGCACCGGCACGTGGGACCCGGCCAACGACTGGTCGTACACGGGCCTCGGCAGCGGCAACGCGGTCGTCCAGACCGACCGGATCGTGCTGCGGCAGGACGGGAAGACGGTGTGGGGCCAGGAACCCGGCGGCGGCGTCGAGGACTCCCAGCCACCGACCGTCCCCACCGGACTGACCGCGTCCAACGCCGGCAGCTCCAGCGTCACGCTGAGCTGGGCCGCCTCGACCGACAACGTCGGCGTCACCGGGTACGAAATCCTCAACGGCACCACCGTTGCCGGTGCCGCGACCACGACGAGCCTGCTGGTCACCGGACTCGCGCCGGACACGCCGTACACGTTCTCGGTGCGTGCCAGAGACGCGGCGGGCAACGTCTCCGCCGCGAGCACCCCGGTCACCACCCGCACCCTGCCGGGCGTCCGGAGCACGCTCACGGTGCAGCACAAGGGAACGAGCGCGGCCACGACGAACCAGGTCGGCGCGACGCTCCAGGTGACGAACCGCGGCAGCACGCCGGTCAGCCTCACGACCACGACCGTCCGGTACTGGTTCACCGGCGACGCGCCGTCGGCCGGCTACCAGGTCTGGTGCGACTGGGCGCAGCTCGGCTGCGCGAACGTGCGAGCACAGGTCGTCAAGCTCACCACCCCGCGGCTGGGAGCCGACGCGTATCTGGAGGTGTCCTTCACCTCGGGCAGCCTGGCCGCCAACGGCAGCACGGGCGAGATCCAGCTGCGGGTGGCGAAGTCCGACTGGTCCTCCTTCGACCAGGCCGACGACCACAGCTACCGGGTCAGCGCCGCGCTGACCGACTTCGACCGCGTCACCGCCTACTCGGCCGGTGCGCTCGCATGGGGCGCGGAGCCCTGACGAAGCCTCGACGCGGAACGTTCTGCGCGCCCAGGCGTTCCGCGTCGATCCCAGCCCCGGTCCGCGACCGGACCGCTGCCGCGTCCCCGGCACAACGTTGTGCCGGGGACGCCCTCGTCTTGTCACCTAGTGGTGTGGCCCGAACGTTGCCGGGGGAATTTGCGGTCAGACGGGTGCATCGTGGTGCCGCCCCCGCGTCCTCGTACTGGTTGTACGGGGGCGCGGGGGCGGTGCCGCGAGGCGCCCTGCTGAGCGTGAATTACCTCGCCGACGTTCCGGGACGCGCCACTAGGCCATTTGACCCGTTCTCGCTGGTAGGAACGTCGCACTGGCACATCGGGAGCGTTCCCAGGTTGCGAAACCGTAACCGCCCCGCAAACAGCGAGGTCACCCGGTACGCCACACCCCCAACCCCCTCTCCATACCCACTGGTGAGCCTTGACACACCTGGAGGAGCGAGTGAAACTCCTGGCATCTGGGAGCGCTCCCAGAGAGTCCGCCCGCCGAGACCAGAGGAGTTCTCCCGTGCGACACCGTTGGATCAGCGTGCTGATCTGTGCCGCCGTGTCCGCCGCCGCCACCA
>NZ_QFWW01000022.1:164928-165088 GCF_003265345.1 Lentzea terrae
TCAGCCGCACCACCAGAACCTGTTCACCAAGCTCGGCGCCGGCTCCGGTCTCGCGGACATCGAGGCGATCGAGGAGGGCTACCTGAGCCAGGTGATGTCGAAGTCCGGGCAGTTCAACGATCTCAAGGAGATCGGCCCGAAGATCGAGGACAACCGCTGG
>NZ_QFWW01000022.1:165172-166120 GCF_003265345.1 Lentzea terrae
GGCGCTGTTCGCCACCTGGGACAGCTACTTCGCCGCCGGTGACCAGTTCATCGCGAAGGTGCCGGGTGTGGCGTGGTTCGACAACGCCGCGCAGGTGTTCAACGCGATGCACAACCAGCACGAGACGGGCTACTACGACAAGTCCGACAAGCTCGTGGTGGACACCAACGCCGCGATCAAGTCCGACTGGACCGCGGTGACCGCGGCGGTCACGAAGGGGCAGTCCGCGCGGCTGGCGGCCTTCAGCAACGAGTGGAACACCGGCTTCAAGCTCGGCAAGTTCGCGACCAAGACGTGCCCGTCGTGGATGCTGGGTGTGGTCGAGACGCAGGCCGGTCCGGAGAACAAGGGCAAGTGGGCCGTGACGGACGCGTTCCCGAACGGTGGCGGTAACTGGGGTGGCTCGTACCTGAGCGTGCCGAAGCAGAGCAAGAACGCGAAGAAGGCCGCCGAGCTCGCCGCGTGGTTGACTGCGCCGGAGCAGCAGATCAAGGCGTTCAAGGCCAAGGGCACGTTCCCGAGCCAGGTCAAGGCGCTGGAAGACCCGGCGCTGCTGGAGCAGACCAACGCCTACTTCGGTGACATCAAGGCCGGCGCGCTGTTCGCCACGCAGGCCAAGAAGATCAAGATCGCGCAGTACAAGGGCCCGGCCGACGGGCAGATCCAGGAGACCGTGTTCAGCCCGGCGCTGCAGTCGGTCGAGCAGGGCAAGAGTGCTGACGAGGCGTGGAAGACCGCCGTCGAGGGCGCGCAGAAGGCGGCCAAGTAGTGACTGCCGTTCTTTCCAAGGTTGACCGCGGACGGGAGCAGGAGCCCCGTCCGCGGCCTCCGCGGCGATACCGGCTGTCCACGCTGGATGCCAAGGTGTCGCCGTATCTGTTCGTCGCACCGTTCTTCGTGTTGTTCGGTGCGATCGGTCTGTTTCCGTTGCTCTACACCGCTTACGTC
>NZ_QFWW01000022.1:166279-166760 GCF_003265345.1 Lentzea terrae
ACTGGTCAACGATGTCCTGGGCGTGCTGGGAATCAGCCCGATCGACTGGCAGGCCAGCACGTTCGGCAGCCACGTCGCGATCGCGTCGATGGTCAACTGGCGGTGGACCGGCTACAACGCCCTGATCGTCCTCGCCGCCATGCAAGCCATCCCGCGTGAGGTGCACGAGGCCGCGTTGGTGGACGGTGCGAGCGCGTTGCGGCGGTTCTTCAGCATCACATTGCCCATGTTGAAGCCGACGCTGATCTTCGTGATCGTCACCTCGACCATCGGCGGGTTGCAGATCTTCACCGAACCCAAGCTGTTCGAGCCCTCCGGCGGTAGTGGTGGTGGCGCGGAGCACCAGTACCAGACCGTCGTGCTCTACCTCTACCAATCCGCGTTCCAGGGCCTCGATCTCGGGTACGCGTCCGCGATCGCGTGGGTGCTGTTCCTGATCGTGATCGCCGTGGCGGGACTGAACTTCTGGCTCACGAGGAGG
>NZ_QFWW01000022.1:166821-167065 GCF_003265345.1 Lentzea terrae
CCTGACCGGTGACTTCACGCTGATCCCCGGCGGGAACTTCTGGACCAACGCCAGCCGCGTGTTCGACACCATCCCGTTCTGGAAAGCGCTGGGCAACAGCTTCATCGTCTCCGGCACCGTGACACTGTCGGTCGTCCTGCTCTCGACGCTCGCCGGATTCGCGTTCGCCAAACTCCGCTTCCGCGGCCGCGGCGTGCTGTTCCTGTTCGTGGTCGCGACACTGGCCGTGCCCACCCAGTTGGGC
>NZ_QFWW01000023.1 GCF_003265345.1 Lentzea terrae
GGTCGGGCCGTGCGGTTGGTGTCAGAAGTTGAGTTGCCAGGCGTCGAGGTAGCCGGCCTCCGAGGTGCGGTAGACGTCCTGCACCCGCAGCTTCCAGGTGCCGTTGGCGAGCTCGGAGGAGGCGTTGAGGGTGTAGGTGACGTGGAGGTTGTCGGTGGAGTCGGTCAGCGAGGCGTTGCGCAGCCGGTAGGCGGTGCCGTCCGGGGCGATCAGGTCGAGCTGCAGGTCGCCGCGGGCGGTGTGCTTGACGTCAACGGTGATCTTGAGGGTGGCGGGGGCGTTGCCGGTGCGGCCGGTGACGGTGATCGGGCTGGTGACCGTGCCGGTGCCGGGGATGCTGACGTTGGCGGTGTTGGCGAACGTCGTGGGAGCCGGGGCCGGAGCAGGGGCCGTCTGGGTGGTGCCGACGTGGAGCAGGGTGTTGGGCGAGCCGGTCTGGGCGTTGCGCACCAGGCCGGTGGTGGCGGAGTCGATCAGGGCGGTGCGGACCTGCGCCGGGGTGGCGGCGGGGTTGGTGGCCAGGTGCAGTGCCGCGGCGCCGGCGACGTGCGGGGTGGCCATCGAGGTGCCGCTCATCGAGCCGGTCGAGGTGTTGGAGGCGAAGGTGGAGGAGGTGATGGACACGCCGGGGGCGAAGATGTCGACGCAGGTGCCGTAGTTGGAGAACGAGGCCTTGGTGTCGGTCTTGTCCACCGCGCCGACCGTGATGGCCTCGCTGACGCGGGCCGGGGACACGGTGCAGGCGTCCTGGTGCACGCCCTGGGCATTGCCGTTGCCCGCGGCCACCGCGTAGGTCAGGCCGGAGGCGATCGAGTTGCGCACCGCCTGGTCGATCGAGGAGTTCGCGCCGCCGCCCAGGCTCAGGTTGACCACCGCCGGCTTCGCGGCGTTCTGGGTCACCCAGTTGATGCCGTTGACGATCTGCTCGCTGGTGCCGGAGCCCTGGCAGTTGAGCACCCGCACCGCGACGAGCTTGACCTGCTTGGCCATGCCGTAGGTGGCGCCGCCGACGGTGCCCGCCACGTGCGTGCCGTGGCCCTGGCAGTCCTGGCCGTTGTAGCCGTCGCCGATCGCGTCGAACCCGACGCGGGCCCGGCCGCCGAACTCGGCGTGCGCGGTGCGGATGCCGGTGTCGAGGATGTACGCGGTGACGTTGCTCGCCGTGGTGGCGTAGGTGTACTTGGTGTCCAGCGGCAGGTTGCGCTGGTCAGTGCGGTCCAGCCCCCAGGTCGCGCCGGACTGCGTGTCGCTCATGTGGACCTCGGTGACCGGCTGCACGTAGGCGATGCGGGGGTCCGCGGCCAACCGGCGGGCCTGGGCTTCGTTCATCTCGACGGAGAAGCCGTTGAGCGCGGACGACCAGGTGGTGCGGAGCTTGCCGCCGAACCGGTTCGCCAGTTCGCCGGCGGCGCCGCCGCGGCCGTCCTTGAACACCGCGATGTAGCGGTCGCCGACGACCTTGGCGCCCGGCACCGGCCGGATCTCGCCCTCGGCGGCCGACGCGTTCGCCACGCCACCCGCACCGAGCAGACCCAGCACCGCGATACCGAACGTCGCCGCTGCCGCCACCACACGCGTTGTGATCACTGAGACTCCCTTGTGAACATCTACCGTTTCGATGTCACAAGGTTCGAGGCCTCGAGTAGCGCGACCCGGTCGCGCTCGGTTGCGCTACGGTTGCGGCGATTCGGCCGACAAACCGGCCGGCAGCACGATCGTCACCATCGTTCCCTCGCCAGGCCGGGACGCCACCGAGATGTCGCCGCCGTGCCTCTCCACGATGTGCTTGACGATCGCGAGCCCCAGGCCGGTGCCCTGGATTTCGTGCTCGATCGCGAGCGAGGACCGGAAGAACCGGCTGAACAGCCTCGGCAGCTCGTCCTGCGCGATGCCGATCCCGGTGTCCGCCACGGTGATCCGCGCCTCTGCGCCGACTTGGCGCACCCTGACCACCACCGATCCCGCGGCCCTCGTGAACTTGACCGCGTTGCTCAGCACGTTCAGCAGTGCCCGGTCGAGTTGGTTCGGGTCGGCCAGCACCAGGATCGGATCAGGTCCGACCTGGCGAACCAGGGTGATCCCCTTCCTGATCGCAGCCGGCTCGACGCTCTCCACGACGGCTTCCACGGCAGCACCGAGCTCCGTCGGCTCGACAGAGGGCTGGAACTGACCGGAGTCGATCTTGCCGACGGTCAGGATGTCCTCGACGAGCCGCAGCAGCCGCCCGGTGTTGCGCTGGATGATCGACGTCATCTCCCGCTGGTCGTCGGTCAGCTCTCCGGCGACCCCGTCCACGAGCAGCTCCAGGTAGCCCGAGATGCTCGTCAGCGGCGTGCGCAGCTCGTGGGACACGTTGGCGACGAAGTCGGTCTTGATCCGGTCGAGCCCGCGCAGCTCCTCGACCACCTCCTGCTCACGCGCGTACGCGTCACGCAGGGCGCGTTCGGCTTCCTTGCGCTCGCTGATGTCCTTGACGAAGGCGTTGAAGCGGTACGGACCGGACGACTCCGGTTGCCACACGTACAGCTCGATCGGGAATTCCGCTCCGTCGCGGCGCAACGCGGCGAGCTCGATCTGCTGACCGAGCACGGATCCTTCGCCGGTGGCCTTCAGACGTGCGATTCCAGTCACGTGGTCGGCACGGAACCGTTCCGGCACAACGGTGTCCGCGAGCAATCTGCCCAGGATGGCGGTGCGCGGCCAGCCGAACATCCGCTCCGCCGCCGCGTTCCACTCGGTGACACGACCGTCCTCGTCCAGCGCGATGAACGCGTCGTGCGCCGTGCCGATGATCGTCCGCAGCCGGTGCACGGTCTCCCGCAACTTCTTCTGGTCGTGCACCAGCTCCGCGTGCTCGGACATCCGCGCGACGGCCTGGCCCACCTCTCGCCCCAGTTCGGTGACCAGGTCGAGGACGCGCGGACCGGGGCGGCGGACGCCGGGGTCGTAGAACTCCAGCACGGCGACCACGCCGTCCTCGGAGTGCACGGGGAACGCGAACCCACTGCCCACGCCGAGCTCCGAGAGGCCGAGGTCGCCCATCCACTTCGGACGGAGGGTGGCTGCCACCTCGCCGCAGATGCCGATGCCGGGCGGCACCGTCGTGTCCTCGATGATCTCCCGCAGCCGTCCGGAACGGCCGTCGTCCGGACCGTGCCACAACTTCGCCGACACCAGCTCGCCGGTGCCGGTGGGAACACAGACGTGCCCGATCGGCCACCCGGCGTGGACGCACACCTCGTCCAGGCAGGACTGCAGCACCTCGGCGAGGTCGGACGTCCGCTGTGCCACCGACATCACCCGGCCGCGCATCTCCACCGCGCGCGCCGCCTGCTCGGCGCCGAGCTCACGCTCGACCTGACAACCCAAGGCCTGCAACGCCTCCACCGCATCGTGGTCGAGGTGCTGGACCTTCTGAGCGGCGACGAACAGCACGCCGACCGGCTCCCGGTCGTCTCCGCGGACGGGCACGCCCGCGTAGAAGTGGACGGACCGCCCCGCGGACCGTCGCGGCTGGGCGAACACGACCAGGTCGTCAGCTTCCACGGTCTGCCTGCACAACGGAAGCAGCTCCTCCCGGCCGTGCGGCATGCCCCGCACCTCGTGCAGGTTCAGCACGTCACCTTCGACGAGGGCGATGCCCGCGATGGTGGTCCGGGCGAGCGTGGCGGCGACCAGCACCGCCGGACTGAACCCCGGCCGCTCGGTCACCACCGGCGGCTGAGTCGTCGACGTCCTGTTCACCGTGCTTCTCCCGTCCCGTTCCCCGGCAGGAGCACGGTCACCGTCGTGCCGGCGCCCTCGGCGGAGGTGAGCGAAACCCGTCCGCCGTGCCTGTGCACGATCTGCCGCACGATCGCGAGTCCTAGTCCGGAGCCGGGAATCGCCTGCTCGGTCGCGTTGCTCGCCCGGAAGAACCGGGTGAACATGGCGTGCTGCTCGGCTTTCGGAACACCCATGCCGGTGTCACTGACCTTCACCTCGACCCAGCCGTCACCGCACCGGCGCGAGGTCGCTCGGACGTCGCCTCCGGCAGGCGTGAACTTGACCGCGTTCGACAGCAGGTTGGTCAGGACCCGGTCGAGCTGCGCCGCGTCGCCGCACACCACCAGTCCCCCGGCGTTCTCGTGCTCCAGGCGAACTCCACCCACGTCCGCGGCGGGCCTCAGCGCCTCGACGACACCGTCGACGAGCTCGCCGACGTCGACGGGTTTCTCCTCCGTGATGACCGTGTCCGACTCGAGCTTGGCGAGCAGGAGCAGCTCCTCGATGAGTCCGCACAGCCTGATCATGTTGCGGTGGACGATGTCCAGCATCTTCCGCTGGCTGGCGTTGATCGTGCCGCCGTCTCCGTCGCGCAGCAGCTCCAAGTACCCGGCGATGCTCGTCATCGGGGTGCGCAGTTCGTGGGAGACGTTCGACACGAAGTCGGTCTTGCTGCGGTCCAGCGCCCGCAGCTCCCGGACGAGCAGCTGCTGTTCCTGGTACAGCCGGGCCTGGTCGACGCCGCGGGAGAGGTCGACGGCGACGTGCTCGAGCGCGTCCACCTCGACGGCGAGCCAGCTCCTGCCGCGACGGGAGAGAACCAGCACCCCGAACACGCTCTCCCCTCGCCCGAGCGGCAGGACCAGCACCGCGGGGTGCCGCAGGGCTGCGGGCAGTCCCAGTTCCGCGGCCTTGTCGGCGTCGTCGACCTCGGTGCTGCGCCGGTCCGCGTACAGCCTGCGCAGCGGCGCCATCGGCACCATGCGCTCGTGCTGAGCGGTCGACGAGGCGAGCGAGGGGAGCTCCGGCCGATGCCAGTCCGGTACGACGAGCTCCGCGGAGATGTCTTCGGGTGCTCCTTCGGCCAGCCACACGCACACCCGCTCGGCGTCGAAGTGCTCCCCGATCTCCGCAGTGGCAAGCTCGACGACGGCGTCGACGTCCAAATGCTCGCGGATCTTCATGCCGATGTCGGCGGCGATCTCCCGGTGGCGCTGCCGTTCCTGCTCCACCGCCTGCAGTTCGGCCGCTTCGTCGGCCAGCGAGTTGATGGACCGCGCGACTTCCCGGAGCTCCGCGATCCCGAGTTCGGGGATGCGAGCCTGCGCGTCACCCGCGGCCCACCTCGTCACCGTGTCACGCAACGCGGAGACGGACCTGCCGAGCCGCCGGGCGGCCGTGACCGCCGAACCGGTCGCCAGCAGGACGGCGACGGCGCCGCAGCCGACCAGGGCGAGCATCGCCTGACGCCGGGTCGCGGCGCTGCTCTGCCGCAACGAGGCGCTGCTGGAGTCGAGTGACTCGGCAAGCCGGGCGCTGGTCCCGAGGAACTCGTCCATGACCGCCGCACCGGTCGACAGCCGCGACGCCGTGTCCGCCGTCCCCGGCCGGGCCTCTCGGACAACGGCGGTCACGGCGAACCACCGGTCCGCCAGCTCGGCCACCCTGCTGGTCGCCTGCCGCTCGTCCGCCACCGCCAACCGGACCAGCTCGTCCGTCACCTGGGCGTAGCTCTGGCGACCGCGGTCGTAAGCCTCGCGGAATGCCTCGTCGCCGTTGTAGGTGTACCCGCGCAAGCCGCGGGAGCTGTCCAGCATCAAGCCGCGCAGCTCGGAGTTCAGGTGCTGCATCGGCTGGACGCGGGAGGTCAGCTCCTCCACCGAGCTCGCGACCGTCGACACAGCTCCCAAGCCGAGCAGGAGCAGAACCACGACGACGGCCACGAGCGGCCCGAACGTGAGGACGAGCAAGTGCCGGAAGGACTGTCCAGAGCTCATGGCCGTTTGCCACCTCGGGGTGTCGGGACGGTGAATCCGCGCCGGGGCATGACTCCCCATGAGCGCTCGGACCGGCGCAGCGCCGCCCACATCCCCCACATGCGCCATCGTGCGGTCCGCTGCCGATAGCCGATGTTCTCCGCGAGCGCGGCGAAGAGCGCCATCCCGAGGTCCGCCCACCGGCGGTACCGGCGGAACGAGTACTCCTCGACGGTGAGCGCGCAGACGGAGATCAGGAACGCGAAGCCGTAGGCCGCCGCCGTGAGGGACACCGCGAACGACAGGGTGATCGTGCCCGTGGTGAGTCCGAACACCAGCACGAGCGCCGCCACGAACTCGGCCAGCGGGGTGATCAGTTCGAACAACATGTGGTAGGGCAACGTGAACAGGCCCACGACGCCGTACCTCGGGTTGCCGATCATCCGCCGGTGCTTCACCAGGATCTCGGTGAGGCCGCGGTTCCACCGCTTCCGCTGCCGGCCGAGCACCAGTGCGGTGTCCGGCACCTCCGTCCACGACACCGGTTCGGCCACGAACACGATCCGGTAGTCCTGCCCGTCGTCACGCATCTTCCGGTGGATCCGGACCACCAGCTCCGCGTCCTCGCTCATGCAGTCCGGATCGAGTCCGCCCACCGCCACGACGACGTCCCTGCGGAACAGGCCGAACGCCCCGGAGATCACCAGCAGCCCGTTGAACCTCGACCACGCGGTCCGGCCGAGCAGGAAGACCCTCAGGTACTCCACGGCCTGGATCGCGGGCAGCAACGTCGTCGGCATCCGCACGTCGACCAGCCGGCCGGCCACCACCCGGCACCCGTTGGCGACGCGGACGGCGCCACCCGCAGCGACCACCCGGAACGGATCGTCGAGGAACGGCCTGGCAACGCTCATCAACGCGTCCGGGTCCAAAATGGAGTCGGCGTCGACCATGCACACCAACGGGTGCTGGGCAAGGCACAGCCCGGTGTTCAGCGCACGGGTCTTCCCCCCGTTGTCCTGACGCACCACGACGAGCGGGATCGCACGAACGGCCGGAACGTACACCGACCGCACAACCCCCCGCTGCGGCAGCTCGTCCGAGACGACGACAGGAAGGTTCACGAGCTGGAACTCGGCTTCAAGCCGGGCGAACGTCTCGTCGGTGGACCCGTCGTCGATGACCACGACCTCGAACACCGGGTAGCGCAGCGCGAGCATGGCCCGTACCGCCTCGACGATCCCCGCTTCCTCGTTGTGCGCGGGCATCAACACCGACACGGCAGTGGTGAGCGGACCCGAGTACAGCTCGTCCACCGCCAGGAACGGTTTGCGCCTGCCCTCCCGCGCGAACTCCACCGCCGCGACCGACAGGAACACGAGGTAGCTGCAGTTGATCAGCAGGAAGTAACAGGCCGCCACGAGGCCCGCCACCTCGACGGCCTCCCTGATCACGCCGCCCTCGCTCCCGTGCCATCGGCCCTGGTGGTCATGGATGGCTCCGAGCTGCCGCAGCCAGGCGCGCGTGGGTGATCTGGTCCCACGCCAGTGCCTCGGCGGCGTGCGCGGCGGCGGCCGCGCCGAGGCTGCCACCCGCCACGCTCGCGAGGGTGTCGCGGCCGTGGTCACCGAGCCTGAGCAACGAGCGGGACGCGTTGTGCGCCAGCCGATGCGGCTCCTCGGCGAGCAGGAAGCCGAGGGTGTCCGCGGCCGCGGGATCGCCGAGCACGCCGAGCGCCTCCGCAACCACGATCCGCAGCTCGTCGGGACTTCCACGGCCGACGAACCTGATCAGCACCGGTGCCGTGGCCGGGGTCCCCGTCCTGGCGAGCGCGCGTACGGCCGCCAGCCGGACCGGCAGTTCGGCGTCCTCGTGCAGAAGACGGACGAGCAAGGGGAACGCGGCCACCACGCCTCCGCATCCCAGCACCTCCGCCGCCACCGCCCGAACCGTCGCATGTGGATGGTTCAGCGCGTCGACGAGCACAGGATGCGCGGCGGCACCCAGCGCCAGCAACGCGTGCGCCACGACGTGCGGCGGCACCGGCCGGGAGCAGCTGAGGCCGCCCAGCAACGGCCGGGCGGCCCGCGCGTCCGCGAGGACGCCCAGTGTCCTGGCGGCCGCCACCCGCACCTCCGCACGCGGGTCTCCCATCAGCGACACCACCTGGGGCAGGTCTTCGCTGCTGCGCAACAACCCCACCACGCGGACGGCCTCGATCCGCAGGTGGGCTCGTCTGGAGCGCAGGCCACGTCGTGCCGAGTCGAGGACCCCGCGGCGGGTGAGCAGCTCGACGAGCAGCTCACGCGCCGCGCCGCTCACGTTGCCCAGCAAGGAGATCACGGTCGGCTCCACCGCGCCCCAGGCCCGGTGGTCCAGCGCGACCAGCTCCGAGAGCACTTCCGGATCGCCGAGCAACCGGAAGACCAGCGGCCGCAACCGCTGCGCCTCGTGCTCACGGCGAGCCCGGCGGCGCGCCGATGCCACGTGGTGCACCGTGATGAGCAGCCCCAGTACCAGACTCGACACCGCACCCGCCAGCACTACGGCGGAGCCCACCGAACTCATGGGCCGACCCTGGCGAGCACGGCGTGCACGCGGCTGAGCAGTTCGCGGGGACTGAACGGCTTCGTCACGTAGTCGTCGGCACCCACGCCGAAGCCGGACTCGACGTCGGCCTCCTGCGCGCGAGCGGTCAGCAGGATCACCGGCAGGGTCTTCGTCGCGTGCTCGGACCGCAGTCTCTGACAGACGTCGAGTCCTGACATGCCGGGCATCATCACGTCGAGGATGACGAGATCCGGGCGCTCCGCCGCCACCGCGTCGAGCGCGGCCGACCCGTCGGCGACGGCCGTGACGTCGAACCCGTCCTGCATCAGCTTGAACACCAGCAGATCGCGGATGTCGGCGTCGTCCTCCGCGATGAGCACGGCGGTCATGACACACTCCCAAGTGCCGCCCACACGGCGGCGCGGTCGAACGGTTTGAGCAGCATTCCGTCGACGTCGTCGACGCGGATGTCCGCGGGATCGAGCATCGAGGTGACGAAGACCTGACAGTGCCGGGTTCGCTGGTGCGACCGCAGTTCGCGGATCACCCACCGCCCGTCCTTGCCGGGCAGCACGATGTCGACGACCACCGCGTCCGGTGGATCGGCCAGCGCCAGGTCGAGCCCTCGCTCTCCGGTCTGCGCGAGCACGACCTCGTGCCCCATGGCCCGCAAGTGGCGCGCCAGCAGACCGAGGATGTCCTGATCGTCCTCGATCACCAGCACCTTCGCGACCACGGGGCACCTCCGGTCACTCTGCTCACGCCTGCCGGAACCGCCCGGAGACCCGATGCTGACACAGGGTTCGCGGTGCCAGGCCGCTCAATACCGCAAACTGGTGACCGTCCACTGTGGTCAGGCGCTGCGCAGGCCGATCAGGCCGCGGTCCAGTGCGGTCATCAACGCCTGCGCCCGGCTCGAGGCGCCGAGCTTCTCGTAGAGCCGCGCCACGTAGGTCTTGGCCGTCGACGTGCTCATGTGCAGCGCCCGAGCCACTGCCGGCACGGACAGCCCGTCCTGAAGCAGGCGCAACACCTCGGCCTCGCGCGGGCTCAGCGGTGAACGGGCACGCGACTCCCGCAGCCGGGTGAACGCGTCCGCGAGTCCCGTGGCGGTGAAGGACGAGGCAGCGACGGCGGCGTGCCTGATCGCGCCCACGATCTCCACCAAGGTCGAGGTCTTCGGCACGAACGCCGACACCCCTGTCTCCATCGCGCGGAACAGCACGTCGTCCTCGCCGTTGGAGGTGAGCACGACGATGCCGATCGACTGCCAGCGGTCCCGCAGCTCGCGGGCGAGCGTCAGCCCGTTGCCGTCGGGAAGTGTCACGTCGACAGTCACCACGTCCGGCTTCGTGGTGGCGATCAGGCCAAGCGCCTCGGCCGCCGTGGTCGCCTCACCGACGATCTCCACGTCCGTCTCGGTCTCGAGCAGCCGGGTGAGCCCGAACCGGGCGAGGGGCTGACCGTCCACGACCACGAGGCGAATCGACATGACGTCCTCTGCTTCCCGCTGACAACTGTGTGCCTCAATGAAGCGGCTCGTCCGTTGTCAGGCCGGGTGTCGAACGGTTGCTGTTCGGTTGCGGTCAACCGGCGACCAGGCTGTCGTAGATCTCGATGCCCGCCGGTCCGATGATGATGATGAACAGTGCCGGGAAGATGCACAGGAGCAGCGGAAACAGGATCTTCACCGGCACCTTCTGGGCCTTCTCCTCTGCCGCCTGACGGCGCTTGACCCGGATCTCGCCGGCTTGTTCGTGCAACACCCGCGCGGTCGGGATGCCGAGTTCGGACGCCTGGATCAGCGACGAGGCGAACGTGTGCACCGCGTCGACGGTGGTGCGGCCGGACAGCGCCCGCAGCGCCTCGACCCTGGACTTGCCCAGCTGCATCTCCTGCAACATGCGGGAGAACTCCACCGACAGCGGACCGGAAGTGTTGCGGGCGACCTGGGACACCGCCGCGTCGAAGCCCAGCCCGGCCTCGACGCACACCGTGAGCATGTCCAGCACGTCCGCGAGCTCCTTGGCCATGAGCGCCTGGCGCTTGGTCGCCGCGTTGTGCACCAGCAGGTCCGGCAGGAAGAAGCCAACCGCGGCGCCCACCAGTGCGTAGGCGATCAGGGTCAGCGCGGACCCGAGCCCGTACAGAGCACCGATCGGTGCCAGCGCGATCAGTCCGATGCCCTTGAAGGCCATCACCCGTTCGGGGGTCCACCTGGACGGGTTGCCCGCCAGGTCGAGCCGGTGCTCGAGCGACGCGGTGGTGGAGCCTGGCGAGAGCCGGGCAGCCAGCGCGCGCAGCCGGTCGAGCACGGGAGGCAGTGCCTCGCCGTCCGTCTCGGCGACGTCGGCGGGGCCCTGGCCGTAGGTGGCCTCGATGTGGGCGAGCCTGCGTGACATGCGCGTCGAACCCGTGGTGGCCGCCACGACCTGGACACTCACCAGCGTCAACGCACCGGTGATGGCACCAACGGCCACCACGAGCAGCAGTGTTCCGTCCACCTCAGACCTCCACCTTGATCATCTTCTGCATCCAGAACCAGCCGATGCAGAGGCTGACCGCCGTCGCGCCCAGCAGCATCCAGCCGACCGGACGGGTGTAGAGCGGTTCGACGTACTCCCGGCGGCTCACGAACAGCCAGAGGCCGAGCCCGATCGGCAGCGAGATCAGCACGTACGCCGACATCCGGCCCTCGGCGGTGAGCGCCTTGATCTGCCTGCGCACGGTCGCCCGCTCACGCATGGTGCCGACGGTGGTCAGCAGCAGTTCGGCGAGGTTGCCACCCACCTCGCGCTGGATCCGGATCGCCATGACCACCCAGGAGAGGTCCTGGCACCGCATCCGGTCGGCGGCCTTGTCGAGGGCGTCCTCGACCGAGACGCCGAGCCGGGTGCGGGCCAGTGACCGGGCGATCTCGCCCGCGATGGGCTGGGTGCCCTCGCGCACCATGCTGTCGAGCGCCTGCGGCAGCGAGAAACCGGAGCGCAGGGCGCCCGCGACCAGTTGGAGCGTGTCCGGCAACTGCTCGCCGAACAACGTGCGCCGCCTGCCGATCCGGAACTTGAGGAAGAAACGTCCGCCGAGCCAGCCGAGCAGCGCCCCGAGCGGTCCGCACACCATCGGCGCGCCGGTGACCGCCGCGAGGACCACGCCGAGCACGACCGCGATGCCGAAGCGCACCAGCAACCACTCCGCCGGACGCAGCCGGACGCCGGCCAGGTCGAGGTCGAACTCGATCCGCTCGCGCAAGCCGCGGGCGGCGATGATCCGCTCGCTCAGCGCCAGCAGCAGGCGCATCGGCCGCGACGGCTCCTGCACGGCGCCCGTCTCCGGCTCCGCACCGTCGCGCACCCGGTAGCGCCGCACCTCGGCCAGCCGGCCGGGCCGCGCCCGCCGGACGACGCGGCGGCGACCGAACCAGAGCCAGCCGAGTCCCGAGAAGACGGCGAAGCTCGCGCCGAGCACCGTGCCGAACATCCAACTCGGTGCCGCGGGCGCGACGGCGCCGCGCCGATCAGGGGCGTGCACGACGGTCTCCGCGACGAGGTCTCCCACTCGGACGGTCAACCGCACCTGCCTGCCGGAGAGCTCGTCTGGCACGGCAGCCCTCACCTCGAGCCGCTGCGGAGCGGCCGCGGCGAACACCGCCGCACCAGCCCGCGCGTCGCCGGCCGCCACCACGTGGCCGCCGCTGCCCTGTGCGAGCCGATCCCGGCCTGCGATCGCCGCCGCCGCGCCGTCGAGCGCCACCACATCGGCGGTGACGCCGGTTTCGGACAGCACCTTCAGCGCGGCGTCGAGCGAGGCGCCACCGTCGGCGTCCTCACCGTCGGACAGCACGAGCAGCCTGCGCGCGCCGGGCGTTCCGGCCAGGCTGCGGGCGGCCAGCGTCACCGCGTCGTTGAGCGCGCTGCTACCGGCGGTGCCCACCCCGGCGAGTGCGGCCGTCACCCGCTGCCGGTCGGCGGTGACCGGCACCGCGAGCGCCGGCCGGTCCGAGAAGGTGACCAGCCCGGTGTGGACGTCCGCCGGCAGCGCCGCCAGGTAGGCGGTGAGCACGCCGCGTGCCGTTGCGATCGAGGGACCGTTCATCGTGCCGGTCGTGTCGAGCACGACGACCACCGCCCGCGTCGGTTGCGGCTCACCGACGACCGCCGCGCTGGCGGGCACCGGCGTGCCGTCGACCTCGACCCGCACTCCCTGCTGGCCGAGCGAACCTGGCACGTCGCGTGCGGTGATCGTGACGTGCGCCCGGCCGTCCTCGACCTTCACCGAGCCGACCTCCACCGCCGGGTCCGCGGCCGCCGGGAGCATCGACGCTCCACAGAGGACGATCGCGACCGAGATCATCCTGAGGATCATCGGTTCCCTCCGAGCATCTGTCCGTGCACGTTGTTCGGGGACGGACCGCTTGCGGTCCTCAGGCGGGCAGAAGAGCCGTCCACAGCAGCTCGGGGCCGACGCCGCCGGGGAGCGGGGCGAGCCGGCCGGCCACCTCGCGGACCTCGGGAGCCACGTCGCCGATGAGACCGGCCTTGGTGCGGGTGGGTCATCTCTCCGCGGAGAAGAGGCCGGTGGGCAGCGGGATGCCGTGCTCGGCGAGCCGGTCGGCGAAAGTCGGACGCAGACCCGTCGAACGCAGGGTGCCGCGGAACTTCCCGTGCTCGTCCACACCCGCCGCGAAGTCGAACACGAAGAGGTCCTGGAGCGTGATCACGTCACCCTCCATGCCGACCACCTCGGTGATGTGCGTGATCCGCCGGGTGCCGTCCTTCAGCCTGGCCTGCTGGATGATCAGGTCGAGTGCGGAGTTGACCTGGTCCCGGATGGCGCGGCTGGGCAGGTCGACGCCCGCCATGAGCACCATCGTCTCCAGCCTCGACAGCGCGTCGCGCGGCGTGTTGGCGTGCGCGGTCGTCAACGACCCGTCGTGCCCGGTGTTCATGGCCTGCAACATGTCCAGCGCGGCGCCGTCGCGGACCTCGCCGACGACGATCCGGTCCGGCCGCATCCGCAGCGAGTTGCGGACGAGCTCGCGGATGCTCACCTGGCCGCGGTTCTCGACGTTCGCCGGGCGGGACTCCATCCGCAGCACGTGGTCCTGCCGCAGCTGCAGCTCGGCTGCGTCCTCGATGGTGACGATGCGCTCGTCTTCCGGGATGAACGACGACAGCACGTTGAGCGTCGTCGTCTTGCCCGAACCGGTGCCGCCGCTGACGAGGATGTTCAGCCGCCCGCGCACGCACGCCGACAGCAGCTCGGCGACGGCGGGGCTGATCGTGCCGAACCTGATCAGGTCCTCGACCTGGAGCGGGTCCGTGGCGAACTTGCGGATCGTCAGCGACGAGCCGTCCAGCGCGATGGGCGGCACGACGGCGTTGACCCGGCTGCCGTCCGGCAGCCGCGCGTCCACCATCGGGCTCGCCTCGTCCACCCGCCTGCCGACCCGCGACACGATCTTGTCGATGATCCGGCGCAAATGACTCTCGTCGGTGAAGGCGGCGTCCACCAGCTGGAGCTTTCCCTTGCGCTCCACGTAGATGTGGTCCGGCCCGTTGACCATGACCTCACTGACATCGGGGTCCCGCAGCAGCGGCTCCAGCGGGCCGTGACCCAGGATCTCGTCGGCGACCTCGATCGCCATCCGGCCGCGGTCGGCCAGGGTCATCGGGGTGTCGTCCTGCTCCAGCACGGCCTGCAGCGAGTTGCGCACCCGCAGTTCGAGCTCGTGCTCGTCCAGGCGCTCGTCGTAGAGCTTGGGGCCCAAGGTGTCCAGCAACGCGCCGTGCACCCGGCGCTTGACCGCGGCGAAGTGGTCCGGCGTGCGCTCCCTGCGGGCCTCGGGCACCGCGACGGACGTCGCCGGCACCGGTTCGCCCTCGGTCCTGACCGGTGCGGTCAGCTGGACCAGTCGGTCGCTCAGCCTCATCCGGACCTCCTGCGCAACCCGAACAACCCGCGCCGGGCGGCGGCCGGCTCGTGCTTCGCGCCCGCGAGAATCCGCGAGGCGATCTCCCGGAACGCGGCGCTGACCTGGTGGTCGGGCTGCTCGACGGTGATCGGCACACCCCGGTTGATCGAAGCGGGCACCGCGAGGCTGGCCGGCACGCGCACGGCGACGCTGGTCTTCACGACGCTCTCGACGTCGGCCACCGTGAGCCCCACTCGCGAGTCCTCCCGGTTCAGCACGATGAGGCGCCGGTCGCGCGGGTAGGACAGCATGTCGAGCATGTCGATGGTGAGCCGCAGGTTCTTCAGCGTCGGCACGTCCGGGGTGGTGAGCAGGACGTGGTGGTCGGCCTCGTCCAGCACTGCCAGCACGTGCTCGTTGAACTGCGGCGGCGTGTCGATGACGACGTAGTCGAACATGCGGCGCAGCACCCGCAGCACGTCCGTGACGAGCGAGGCGGGAATCTGCTCCGAGTCGCCGGGCTCGACCGGCGCCAGCACGCAGTCCAGCCCCGGCCGGTAGCGCGTGAGCAGACCGGACACACCGGTCTCGTCCAGCTGGCCTTCCATCGCCATCGCGTCCACCAGCGTGCGGACCGGCGTGAGCTGCAGGGAGATGGCCACGTCACCGAAGGCGAGATCCAGGTCCACCAGGCAGACGCGGTTGGCACCGCCCGCCTGCAACACGACCGCCAGGTTGGTGGCCGTGGTCGTCTTGCCGCAGCCGCCCTTGGTGGCGAACACGACCGCGATCTTGCCCTCGGCCGACTGCTGAGCGGGAATCGTGACGCCGGCGGGGGCAACTCGCGACAGGTCCCGCGAACGCAGGCACGACTCGGCGAGCAGGTCGAGGTCGGTCTCCGGCACCACCTCGCGAACCCCGGCGCGGATGGCGAGGGCCAGCACGGTCACCTCGAGCCGTTCGCGCAGCAGTACGACGCCCAGTGCCGGCCGGACGAGGCGATGGGCGGAGGTGAAGTCGAGCGCCTCCGTCAGGTCCACATCGGACCCGATGACCACCAACGTCTCGAGCGGGTCGGACGCGAGCAGGCGTCCAGCCGCGGCGAGATCATCCACATGGGACACTTCGCCGCCCATCGCTCCGGTCAGCGGTGGTATCACCGCCTTCGTCCTGGTGCACAGGATTGCCATGACTGTTCCACTCCTACTTGGCCGGGTCGAAGACGGACCTGCTGTCCGTGCCGTTGCCCGGGGCGATCTGCGAGCTGTCGGTGAGCAGTGCGAAGTGCAAGGTGCCGAACTGGGCGCGCTGGATCAGGCGCTCGGCTTCGGCCTGGGTCGCCGCGACGGTCACCAGCACACCGCCCTGGCTCTGCCCTTCACCCGCCTTCGCGTTCGGAACCGGCGGCGCGCCGAGCGCGAGCACCTCGACCTTCGGCAGCAGCAACCGGGTGACCTGCGTGCTCTCGTGCTGCTTCTCCAGTCCGGCACCGGACGGCGTGCGCGACTTCTCGTCCATGACGGTGTGCGTGTCGAACACCGCGATCTGCGAACCGGCCTTGACGTAACCCGCCACCCGTTGCGGGGCGCCGAGCTCGATGCTGACGGCGACCTTCCCCTCCGGGATCGGCAGGCCGGCAGGCGTCGGTTTGGCGGCCGCGAACATGGGCTTCAGCAGGAGCTGGCCCGCTTGGACGTCAGCGGTGGCCACCAGCTTGGCGAGATCCGCGCCGATCTCTCCCAGCGCGTTCTGCGGCACCGTCTCGGCAGGCATCTTCTCCATGCGCAGCATGCCGTTGCGCAAGGCGGCACCCGCACTCGTGCCCGCGGGCACGCGCTTGTCCGCGACGACCACGGGCACGGCGCGTTTGCCGGCCAGTGCTCGCGCGTCGGCGCTGCGCACGTAGAGCAACACCGCGACGGTGCCGACCGCGGCGAGCAGCAGTGTGAGACCGATGCTGAGCAAGCGTCGTTTCATGATCCTTCTCCGAAGTCAGCCGAGCATGCGCACGGCTGTCGCGCCCATCTCGGGGCCGCCGAGCACGGCGTCAGCGGGCAGCAGGCTGTTCGTGAAGTAGCCGTAGATGCACTTGTCGTCGCCCTTGCAGTGGTTCTTGGCCGTGAGCGACGACGCCACCTTCAAGCTCGGCAGGTTGTAGCCGGTGACCACGAAGGAGGCGAAGCCCTTCAGGTGGAAGTAACCCTCGTGCCCGGTCCCGCCCGCGCCGTCGTACACCGGAATCAGCAAGGTCGACTTGTAGGTCTTGGCGTCGGTGAGCTTCGTCTGGCACGCGCTCGACACGCTCACTCCGGGGTCGCTCTGGTAGACACCGTTGAGGTCGACGTACGCCTCGCAGGTTCCCGTCGCGTCCGCCAGCCAGCCGAAGCCACCGGGCAGGGCCCAGCCAGCCGGGTTACCGGAACAGGTCGTTCCCGATGTGGTGTGCAGCTTCAGCACGCGCTCGAAGCTCGGGGCGACCGTTCCGGACTCCGGCGCGAACGCGGTGCCGCCGGCGGTCGCGGTGTTCCACTCGCACAGCGAGATCGTGACGCCGAAGCCGTAGGTCGCACTGGGTCCGCCCCAGGCCACGCGGGTGCACGCGGCCACGCCGCGTCCTGTGTAGCCGGAGCCGAGCAGGACCTGCCCGAACGTCGCAGGCAACAAGGTGGATCCGTCCGCCTGCCGGGTGCTCGTCCTGACCTCGACGAACTTCGCCCCCACCGGCCGCTCGCCGAGGCAGCCCGCCGCCTCGCCGTCGTCCTCGGGACAGGGGTCCAGCAGGCCGTTCGCGTCCACGCCGCAGACCAGATCCACTGTGGACGATCCGTCGTTGGAGTTCGCGTTGGCGTAGTTCAGCGCGATGCTGCCGGTGCAGCCGGTGTTCTCGGCACACGTCTGGGCGAGCGCCAGCGCCGCCGCGTCCGACGCGTTCTGCAGCTGGGCACGCTCGTCGTACAACCGGCCGACGTCGAGGACGAGCGCACCGCCGCCGAGCAGCAGCCCGCCGCCCAGCACGAGCGCGACCAGCGTGGTGACCGCGCCCCGGTCGTCTCGCAACAGTGCCGTCAGCCGAGACATCGCATGACTCCTCTCCCGATGAGAGTGATCGGGCCGATGCCGCCACCGATCGGGGTGACGAAGGTGAAGTGGTGAGTGACCGTCACGACGGCGTCCGCCGCCGCGAGATTGGCGGGGCACGAAGTCACGTCGACCTCGACCGCGGACAACGTCCGGGCGGCGTCGAGGGTGCGGGTGCTCGCGTCCGGTTCACCCAGCGCCGCGAGCCGGGCGCCTTCCCTGGCCGCCTGGGTCAGGACGACCTGTGCGTGCAGGGCGCGCCCGAAATCGATGATGCCGCACAACACGAGCAGCAGAACCGGCAGCACGAGCGCGAACTCGACCGCCGCCGCGCCACGATCGTGGTTCGCCGTGGGAGCCGGTCCGTGGTGATCGGCTCCGAACAGCGGCGGCGTCATCGCCATCAGCCCGCAGCGGGCGCGGCAGGCAGTTCGTCGCTGACGCTGTCGAACAGTCCTTCGAGCTGACCGCCGAGCGTCATGACCACGCCGATGACCGCGACGGCGATCAGACCGACCATCAGGCCGTACTCGACGGCGGTGGCGCCGCGCTCGCGGTTGTCGAACCGGTCGCTGATCCAGAGCTGCAGGTACGCGATTGCTGTGGACATCTTGTTCTCCTCCTGTGGTTTGGGCGATCCCTCACCGCCCGACGTGGACAACTGTGCGGCACGGGCAACCCCCGCAGACAGCGGGCGAACGGCCAGAAGAATTTGCGAAACACCCGATGGGGACGACGTCTTGTCGTGCGATCGGAGGACAAAACCGGGTCCTGTGTGGACGCTGGCCTAACGTCGCAGGCGTGCACCTCACGACGGCCGCGGCCGGAGCAACCGCGGGTCTGCTGGCGGGACCGTGGATCCGCGCCGCGGTCTTCCGGCTGTCCGTACCTCCGGACACGCCCGACCGGACGGCGTGTCCCCGCTGCGGGAGCCGGCTGCGCTCCGCGAGCGCCTGCCGTTGCCCGTCCTGCCGCGAGCGCGTGGCACTGCGTTGCGGTGCAACGGAAATCGCGGCCGCAGCAGTGCTCGGCGCCATCGCGTACACGGTGGGGCCGCGGCCGGAATTGGTCGCCTTCGCCTGGCTCGCCGTCCTGTGCGTCGCGCTCGCGACGATCGACCTGATCGTGTACCGGCTGCCGGACCGGCTCACCCTGCCCGCCTACCCCGTGGTCACCGCGTTGCTCGCAGGCGCGGCGCTGATGAGCTCCGAACCCGACCGGTTTCTCCGCGCGGTGCTGGCGGGCATCGCGCTCGCGGCCTGCTACCTGGTGCTCGCGTTGATCAGTCCGGGCAATCTGGGCCTGGGTGACGTCAAACTGGCCGGACCGCTCGGCATGGTGCTGGGCTGGGTGGGCTGGGGGCCGGTCCTGCTCGCGACCGTGTTCGCGTTCGTCCTGTGTGGACTTGTCGGCGCCGTCCTGCTGGTCGCGCGACGTGCGAAGGCCGGCACAGCCCTCCCGCTCGGGCCCTTCATGGTCTATGCCACGTTCGTGGTCCTGCTCATCACCGTTAGCGAGTAATCCGCCGTAAACACCCGGCGGTCACCACTCATTCGTGTGAGAAACGCTCCGCCCCAAGGAGCAATCTGCGCCCATTCCTCACCGCATGAACAGGGCCGAACCACGGACGGATGACGTGAAGGTGATCTTCCTGCTGCGCACATACGTTTGATCGTGAGTGAACCAGCAGGAGGAACCATGCCACGTGTACTCGTAGTCGAGGACGATCCGGACATCGCCCGGATCGTGGCGTTGCTCCTGGCCAGGAACAACTACCAGGTGGACCGGGTGTCCGAGGGCAAGGCCGGGCTGCGGGCGGTGTACGACTCCAAGCCCGACCTCGTCTTGCTGGACATCGGACTGCCCGGCATGGACGGCCTGAGCGTCCTCGAACGAGTCCGCGATCTCAGCGATGTGCCGGTCCTGCTGCTCAGCGCACGCGACCAGGAGTCGGACAAGATCCGCGGGCTGCGCGCGGGTGCCGACGACTACCTGACCAAACCCTTCACCACCGGGGAACTGCTGGCCAGGGTCGAGGCGCTGTTGCGCAGGGCGCGCCCGGCGCAGTGGTCGGAGCGCGTCTACGACGACGGGTCGCTGAAGATCGACCCGCTGTCCCGGCTCGTCCAGGTGGACGACCGCGAGCTGTCCCTCACCCCGATCGAGTTCCGATTGCTGTGCATGCTGACCCGCAACGCGGGCGCGACGCTGTCCACCGGCCAGCTCCTCGCCGAGGCGTGGGAGGACCCGACCGGGATCGGATCGGAGCGCGTGAAGTTCACCGTGCTCAGGCTCCGTCGCAAGCTCGGCTGGGACGACTCGGCGACCTCGCCGATCGAGTCGGTGCGCGGCGTCGGGTACCGCTACCGGCCTCCGCTGCGCACGCGTCCGCGCGTCGAGAGCGGGATCAGCGGCCGCCCCGGTCGTTGACGAACACGTTGAGAGCAAAGGAGGTTGGACATGGCCAGCATCAACGGGCAACGTTCGGCGAACGGCATAGACAAGCGCCGAGCCAGGATCGTGCTAGCGGCGGTCTACGGACTGTTGAGCGCCGTCAACCTCCTCGTGATGATCACGGAACCCACGGCGTGGCAAGGAGCTTTCGCGACGGTTCTGCTCGTCGCGGCGCTGTGGCTGTGGTTCGGCCCGAAACCGGGGAGCACCTCATGAGCAACCGCGACTTCTGACCTGCGGTACCCACGACCCAGCCCCGGTGTCGGCAGACAGTTCCGCGCCCCTGCCGACACCGGGGCCTGCCACTCGTGTCAGGCGGCGGACAACAGCGCGGTCACGTTGTGCGGAATAGTCCGGCACGCTTGATTGCCATACCGGAACTGGCGCTGGAAACCACCCCGCGCATTGATCCCCAATTTTGGGCATTATGATCATCGCGTTTGCGGCCGATGACACATACTGCGTGGTGTGACCAATCCGAAAACACCGTCTCCCGCAGACTCGCCGCCCATCTGGGCGCCGGGCACGACCGGCTCCGAAACACCCAACACCGCCCGAGTTCGCGACTACTGGCTGGGCGGCTCGCACAATTCAGCGCCCGACCGGCGGCTGGCAGAACAATTCACGCTCTGCGCTCCCCAGCTGCCGTACCTGGTGCGCACGCACCGAAACTTCCTGCGCCGGGTGGTCACCCGGCTCGTGCGCGACGGGGTTCGCCAGTTCGTCGATCTGGGCAGCGGAATGCCGACCGTCGGCAACGTGCACGAAGTGGCGCGGCGGTCGGCTCCCGAGTGCCGCGTGGTCTACACCGACATCGATCCCGTCGTGGTGGCCGAATCGCGTGAACTGCTGGCGGGTGACGACCTCACGGCGTACCTCCACGCCGACATTCGCCGGCCAGAACAAATCCTGGACTCGCCGGACCTGCTCGGCCTGCTCGACCTGAACGAGCCCGTGGCTCTCCTCGCGATCGACGTGCTGCACCACGTTCCCGACTCCGCTGAGCCGGCGCGGCTGCTGACCACCTGCGCGGAGGGGCTGGGACCGGCGTGCCGGCTCGCCCTCTCCCACACCGGCTGTGACGAGCTCCTGATCGACGCCCTCCGGCTCTACAGCGACATCTACAGCAAGCCGTTGCCCGAGTTCGCCTTCCGCAGCTCGGCTGAGGTTCGTGATCTCCTGGCGGGGTTCGAGGTCACCGAGCCCGGCCTCGTCCCGATCCCGCTCTGGCTTCCCGATGACGAGACCGAACCGGACCAGAACCCCGAGCACTTCAGCGGCTGCGCCGCACTCGCACGCAGGCGATGAGGCACCACACGGACGAAGCGGCGACGGAGAGCTTTGCGAGGACCATCCGTCACCGCCTGTCCGTGGACACGCCACGTGCCGTGGGGCACACAGCCGCGGCAATGTCCCGTCGACGCCGACGCCGCCCCTGCCAAGAACAGGCCGAGCACGCCGGACACTCCTTCAGAAATAGAAACAGGCATTTTTCGCCGGGTTTGTCACCCTGCGCGAATGAAATATTTCGCTCATCACACGCCGGGGTGGCGAAGGTGCTGCGCCGGGCACCAATGCACACCAGCGCGCGCTACGGCTTCACCCTTTTTTGCGACCCCGCACACCGCAGCGCGCGACGTAGCCTTGCCGAACAGACCTGCACGAGTTCGGAGTCCCGATGTCAATCGCAATGGAATCGGTCCTTCCGGTCGGCGTACCGCTTTACGACCTCACGCTGACCGGCATCTTGCTCCTCGCCTGTGGAGCCGTTTTGAGGCTGGCGGCCCGACCGAAGCCGAAACCGGCCAAGCGAAAGCAGAAGCTGCCGGTGCCGCGGCACGTCGAACTTCCGAGGCAGCGCACGCGGACAGCCCTCACTCGGGCTTGGGACGTGGTTCGAGGAGACCGTCACACCGCTGCGTGATGTCGTCGGAAAAACTTTCGTGCGCGGCCTTGAACGCCGCGATCACGCCGTTCGGGATGCGGCCTCGGCCGCACACACCGACCCCTTGTTCCTGCGCCCACGCACGGATGCGGGCCATGAGCTCGTCGTGGGTCGAGTAGGAGGCAACAGCGCTCCACTCCACCCGGCGGGCTGCTGGGAGGAACGGAGCCAGCGCGGCACGGAGTTGCTCCTGATGAGCCGCGCTGAGGTCGATCTCGTAGTGCACCCCGTCCACGCCGAAGGAGACCGTCGACACGTCCTCACCGCCGGTCCCGTCCAGATCGTCCGTCTTGTTGACGATGATCCTCACCACCACTGCGCACACCTCACCGATGACAGATGACGGCACCTGGCACGGGTGCGGCGGGCATCAGGCCCACCGCACCCGCTCGACCGGCAACTCACCACCGGTACCCAGACACCGATCAGACCGCGATTGCCGATCCGGTCCGGGTGTCGTCGGCGTCCGCCGGGCAGGCGTCCGCAGCGTCCGCGTCCGCGTCGGTGTCCGGCCACTCGCCCACGGCAACACCCGAGGCGTCCACGTCCGCGAGGACGATCGCCTCGGCGTCGACCGCCGCGCCCAGGCCGACACCGAGGCCGAGGCCGAGGGCCAACTCGGCGTCGAGGCCGACCGCAGCAGCCACGTCCAGCCCGATGCCCAGCCCGACGCCCGCTGCCACGTCGGCGGCGGCAGCTACTCCGACGCCCACCGCGACATCGGCGTCCACGTCAGCGTTCGCGACGACCACCACGCCACCATCCACGTCCGCATCGGCGTTCGCGACGACCACCACGCCGCCGTCGGTGTGCGTGGACGCCGCGTCGGCGGCACAGTCAGCGTCAGCCGCGTCGGCGTCGGCGTCGGCGTCGGCGCAGTCCGCGTCCGCAGCGTCGGCGTCGGTGTCGGTGTCGGTGCAGTCCGCATCCGCGGCATCCGCGTCGGCGCCGGTGTCAGCGCAGACGGCATCCGCGTCAGCGCTCGTGCTGGACGAGGCGTTCGCGTCGACACCAACGCCCACGCCCACACCCACGCCGGCTTCGACACCCACACCCACCCCGACGCCGACAGCGGCGGCAGCTTCAACGCCAACCCCAATGCCCACACCGACTCCGGCAGCCACTGCGAGGTCGACCTCGGCGGCAGCGGCGACCGCGACGTCGACATTGGCGGCAGCGGCGACCGCGACGTCGATGTCGGCGGCAGCGGCGACGGCGACCGCGACGTCGGCGTCAGCGGCGGCGGCGACGTCGACGTCCGTGCCGGCCGCGTTCACGACCGTGTCGTCGCAGGCCGACTCCGCGTCCACCGTGCACGTCGGGTCGTCTTCGGGGGTCGAAGTGGCCGTCACGACGTCGTCTTCTGGCGTGCCCGTCATCGTCGCGCCAGGATCCTGCGGCGTCTCCGCGACCACCGGTGCTTCCTGCGGAGCGGGCGTCATGTGGTGGTTTTCCTGCACCTGCGCGTTGGCAGTCCCGAACCCGTTCGCGAGAACTGCGGCACCTGCCGCGGCAGCCGCGATGAGGCCCTTGTACAGCTTCTTCTGCATTACGTTTCCCTTGTTTCACATTCTCGGAACGAGGTCGACAGCCCTCGTGACTCGACGGGGGATGCGCGCACAACACCGCAGTGAAAGTTCACATCGGAACCGCGGCGGCGGCGCAGCAGAACACTAGCCACGAAGAAAGCTCAAAACCAAGTCGGATCATCAATTATGGGGATGTGCAGACCCGATTTTGGGGAGGCCGACCCAAATCAGAGCACTGACGGGAGGGAGGCGTTACGCACCGAAGGAATCGACCAATCGCAAGTTCGGCGCCTCGGGTGTCACGACCGTCAGCGGTGCCGTCCGGCGCAGTTGCGTCAACAGCTCGGACACCTCGCGCGCCGCACTGGTGCATCGGCCGCAGGTGGCGATGTGCCGCTGGACGCGGACCCTCATTCCCCGTCCGAGCCGGCCGCACAGCCACGCGGCGAGGTTGCTCGCGGACAGCGAGCACTCCGCCGCCCCCGTCGACTTGACGTGCATCTGCGCGTAGGCGACCCGGAGTCCCTCCCGCGCCCTGAAAGCAAGAGCGGCCAGCGCGTTCGGATGGATGCCCAGCAGGCCTGCGACCGTCGTCGTGGGCCTCTTCTCGATCTCCAGCTGGACCAGCACGGTCCGCCAGCGGTCGGGCAGGCTCTCCAACGCGCGCAGAGCCAGGTCCGCGTCCAGCCTTTCGATCAGCGGATCCCTGTCGATCACGGGCACCACCTGCTCGGAGAGATCGGCCTGCCGATCGACGAGACGATCGACCGCGAGCTGCTTGTAGAAGGTGGTGCGGACCGTGGTCAGCAGGTAGGCGCGGAACAACGTGGCCGGCCCACCACCGGACACGATCCGGTTGAGCACCTTGGTGAAGGCCTCCGCGACGAGGTCGTCGGCTCCCTGCGACGTACCCAGCAGCCGGCACGCGAAGCTGTGCGCACACGCGTGGTACCTGCGGTACAACTCACCGAAGGCATCCCGGTCGCCGACCCGGACGGCGTGCATGAGGGACGAATCCGACCTGCACGCGCTTAGCTCGTCGCAGCCGTCGAGATCCTCGGTCATCTCACCTGCCCCTTGTTCTGCGGTCGTGACTGACAATGCGCAAGACAAAACTACAGCCAAGCCCTCCGGAACGCACCACGCGAATCTCCATTCCGAAGAGATCCCACTCGGTCCGCGTGCCGAGGTGACGCAGCAGAACGAAGTCGGCTAACCTCTCAGGCACAACTCCTCCGATGGGGTGATAATAGAATCTCAATCATGTGAACAAGGTTCACCACCGGACACAGAAATTTTATCTCCTGTTGTCGATGACGAACATCGAGGACGACGGGCGGAGCAACTTCGGCGCCAGCGGATCATCGGGGTCCGGCAAAGCGTGCAACTCGTCGATGGCGTCGCTCAACCCGCCGGTGTACTCCCACAGGACAGCCGACACGGACGAGCGTCGCGGGCCGCGGCAGTCCTCGTTCCGCAGGCGGGCCACCGTCACGTCGTGCAACCCGCGCACGGTCATCGTCTCCGTCACGGTCCGTCGCTCGCGAGTGCCGTAAAGGCACTGGACACCGGCCAAAGACACCGGCAAGAAGATCCAACCGGTGCCGTCACTCGCCAGCGACGCCAGCTTCGCCAGAGCAGGGTGGCTGTGCACGGCTTCGAAGTACTCACGACTGATCACAACGGCACCGCCTCCCGTTCATCGACGGCTGTCGCCGTGGCTCTTCGCCACCAGATACCGGCCCCGCGACGTCCGGCCTGCCGACACCGAGATGCCGTGCAGCGTCTCGACCACGTAGGCGGCGAGGTGACAGCGGCACCAGTCGGCCAGATGACCTGCCAGCCTCGCCGGTGTCGGATCGCCCACCAGCACGTCGTTGAGGTGACGGCCTTCCAGCTCGCTCGTGACGTACCGCCGCAACGGCTCGAGGGCCGCGCTCTCGGCAGGCGCGTCGGTGGGCAGTAGTCCGGCCGCGTGCAGAACGACCTCCACCGACCACTGGTGCATGTGCACGCCGTGGCACGGATGAGTCGCGCGCAGGCCTGGAATCTCGTGTGTGGCGACGAAGGTGTAGTGCTCGACGATCTCGTACATGTCCCCGCTTCACGAGCGTCGTGCGAGCGGGTCCGCCGCCGCGTAAAACCGGCTCCCCTGGTCCACCAGCTGGGTGGCGGCATCCCTGAGCGCCGCGCGCAGGCGGCCCACCTGCAACGGTGACAGGTAGACGGGGCCGAAGGACGTTCCCTCCACCGCGACGCATCCACGGCCGAGCCGGACCACCACGTTCGCCTGGCGCCGCTCGTCGACCCCGCCCTCGGCGGTGGGCGACGCCGGTCGCCGGTGCAACCCCAGCCTCATCAACATCGACAACCGCGGCCACCTTCGAAAGTGATGCCTCATCAACAGCTCCTCGTCGATCCGACCGGGGACGCACACAGCGGAACCGTGGTGGCGAGGAAGGAGAGAAACTCGCCACCACGGCCCCTGGAGGCGACGGCCTGACGACCGGTGAAGCCCGAAGAACCGGCCGTAACGGGGCACGTCCGTCGCCGTGAATGTGGACCTCGGGACGACGGCCTCATTACGGCCCCGTCACCTGAGTCACCCGGAGGGGTTTCCGCCGCAGCGGGACAGCAGGGACATCTCGAAAGCCTTCGCGACGGCGTGTGCCCGGTCGCGTGCTTCGAGCTTGCGCAGCACGTGGTTCACGTGCGTGCGAACGGTTTCCGTGCCGATGCCGAGGCAGCCGGCGATCTCCACGGCGGTCCGTCCTTTCGCGACCTGGTGCAGCACCTCGAGCTCCCGGCGCGACAACGGCTTGCCGCCCTGGGCCACCGCGGACAGTCGCACGGGACCGAAGCAGCCGCGCAGCTGCGGATCGACGAAGCTGCCGAGATCGACACCGAGCCTGATCGCCGTCACCAGACGGTCGGAGTCCGCCTCGATGGGCACCAGCGACCGTGCCCCGTGCAGACGCGCCCGAGCCATCGCTTCGGCGCCTCTGGCCTCCTGACCGATGAGGCCGACGACGATCATGCCGGTGAACAGGCGGGTCAGCAGCTCGCACAGCTTCCAACCAGGATCGCTGCCGGACGTGATCAGGACCGCGTCCGGCGCTCCTCTGTCGCACAGCTCGACCGCGGCGGGCGCACCGCTCGCCGCGCCGATCCAGGCGAGACCGGGCTCGCCGGCGACGACGGTCTGGACACCGTTGTGGAACAACGGCACCGAGTCGACGAGCGCGACACGGAGTGGTCTGTCGCGGTTCTGCCGGCAGGTGTCGAGCCTGGCCTCGGCCAACGGCTGCGTCACGTTCACCCGCAACGCACCGGCGGGCCGGGCCGGAATTCCTCGTGCCCTTCTCGATTCGAACCGGACCGTCCAGGCCGGACGTCCACCGACATGCTGGCGGCCGGTGGTTCCTTCGGTGCCTCCTGCTGCTCCGGGCCGCGCGCGGTGACACAAGGCTTGGCGTCCAAGGCTTCGCTGACCGTCTCCTGCGGCACGGCGATCGCCGGCTGTTCGACGGAGGAGGCGGTCACGACCGCGTCCGGCACCGCCGCCGCAGCCGGTTCGGGCACAGCCCGCTCCGGACGCACCGGAATCGCCACCGTCGTCGTCACGGACACGGTTTGCGGCTCGTCGGCGCCGACACTCTGCATCACGTTCGCGACCGCGTCGGGTGCCTTGGTGAAGGAGTCGAACGACGCCCCTGCCAGTATTGCGAGCGGCACGACCAGAGCACCTACGAGTCCCCTCTTCGTGCAGTCACCGCATCTGGAGCGCACCTCCTTCTTCGGTCGCACCAATCGATGTTTGCCCGCTGCCTTCCGGCGCGACATGCCGACTCCCTCATCGTGTGAATCATCGCGCGTTGATCGACGCACAACGTTTGATGACCTTGGTGAGCGAGCTGCTTACGCGGGAGGCCAGGAGTTCACCGGAGCGGGCGAACTTCGGTGGACACGCGTAAGTGGACCGCGAAGCCGGTGTCTACCAACGTCGTTGCCATGAGGCGTGACAGGAGGAGACCAGTCGTGATCAGTACCATGCCGGCCCGTGTGTTGCGGGTCGCCGTGATCAGCTCCGCTTCGTCGCTGGAGCGGGGCGTCGCCCCGATCATCCGGGAGAGCCGCGAGCTGGCGTGGATCGGCTCGGCGTCCGACAGCGACTCCGCGATCCATCTGTGCCAGGTGGACAGTCCGGACGTGTTGCTGGTCGACTCGGCGAGCGACCCGCGGTGGGACCTGTCTCTGTTGCTGACGGCGATGTTCCCGGACCTGGTGATCGTCGCGCTGTTGCGCAGGAACACCCGCAACTCGGTGGCCGCGGCGTGGGCCCGCTTGCACGGCGTCCGCGGCATCGTCGGGCTCAACGCGGACGCCGAGGCGCTGCTGACCACGATCCGCACGACTGTCCAGTCCGGACAGTTCGTGCACCCGGACGCGATCAGCACCACCTGACGCACCGTTCGTCACGCTGCCTGGCGGCGGCGAGCAGCGAACACGAGCAGGATTCCCGCAAGGAGCAACGCGACGCCCACACCGCAGAGCGACCTGAGGTCCATGCCGGTCGCGGCGAGTTCGTCGACGGGAAACGGCATACAGGTGTCGGTGGTCAGCGCGGTCCCGCCGACGGTCACCGTGGCCTCGCTCCGCATGCCGCTGCCACCCTCCGCCGGACCAGGTGCGCACGCCGGCCCGCCGGCATCGGCTTCATCGGGCGCGACACGCACGGTGGCGACGTAGCTGTGGCCCGCACCCGACGCGAGACGCACGCCGCGGGCGATCCAGGCGTCCGAGCGGCCGTTCCAGCTCGGGTTCGTGGGAGCCGCGTCAGGACTCATCCGCACCACCAGATCGGTCGCCTCTGTCCCGGCGCCGAGGCGAAGCCGGTCGTCCAGGTCGTAGGTGATGTCGGCAGTGCCGCGGTTCACCACGGTGATCCGGTAGTCCACGACGACGGCACCGTCCGGCTCGCGCCTCGGCGAGCCGGGCAGCACCTCCTCGGTGATCGTCGCCCCGGGGAACGGAGCGCACGCGCCGGCGGTGCGCACGACGCCGTCGACCACCACCGCGGCGGTGTTCAGCGCACCTGTGCCCTCCTCGTCGTGATCGAGCGCGCAGTCGAACGACTCGGCACGCGCGTTGGCCGGAGGCGCCGCGACGACCTTCACGGGGTAGACGTGCCGTTCTCCCACCGCCAGCGGAACGCCGGTGCGCACGACGGGCTGGAGAGCACCGTTCCACTCCGGCGCGCCGTCGATCACCGCGGAGCGGATCGTGGTGCCCACGCCGTACCTCAGCGTGTCGTGGAGGCTGTACGTGGCCGGCGCCGTTCCCTCGTTGGCGACGGTGATCCGGTAGCTGATCTCGTAGTGGCCGTCGCCGAGCGGAGTCGTGCGGACGACGTCCTCGGCCACCGAGACGCCGGTGAGCGCACCACACGCCACAGCCTGTTCCGTGACGCTGTTGGTGAACATCGTCGCGACGTTGCGGAGACCGGTCGTGCTCTCGTCCGGATCGACGACGCAGTCCGCCGCCTTGCCGGTGGCCGCGAACGCCAGCGTCACCGTGACGCGGTAGACGTGGGTGTCACCGCCGTCGATCCGCGCACCTGAAACCAGCTCGCCGGATCCGCCCCATCCGCTGTCCGGCATCGGAGTGTCGCCCACCGCGGTCACCACGGCCTCGTCGACCTCGACTCCGGGTCCGAACCGGAGGTCGTCGGACAGGTCGTAGTGGCCCGCTCCGGCACCGATGTTGGTCACCGCGATCTCGTAAACCGCGGTGTGAGCCCCGGCCTCGTGCGGATCGAGCGCGGTCATCGTCTGCCTGATCGACAAGACGGGTGCCTCGGCGCACGCCCAAGCCGTGCGGGGCATGCCGTGGCTCGTCGCGATCGTGCGGCCGAGGAACCCGGATCCGGGTTCCTCGGCATCGACCAGGCAGTCGGTGCTGCTGTTCGTCGCGTGCACGACGTTGACCACGTACACGACCGTGAGCAGATAGGTGTCACGTTCCCCGGCGCCGATGGTGACGTCGCTCGCGATCTGCTGGTCGTCGGCGCCGTTCCAGCGGGGATTCGCCGTCGTGGTGGCCGACACCACGCTGATGCCCTCGCCGGGCAGGAGTTCTTCGGTCAGGTCGTAGGTCGTCGGCACGGCGCCGGAGTTCTCCACGTCGATCTCGTAGACGACGGTGACCGTGGCGTCGCCGTTCGCCTTCGGCCAGCCGGACGGCACCGTTTTCGTGACCGAGACGTGGGCGATGGCGGCACACGCGGTGGCGCTCTTCACGACGCCGTTGCTCGTGACCTTGGCGGTGTTCCGCGTCCCGGTTCCGCTCTCGCCGGAATCCAGCGAGCAGTCCAGCGCACCAGGAGCCGGGTCGTGCGGCGGCGCGGCGACCACGGTCACCGTGTAGGCGTGGCTCGAGTTGCCGTCAATCGGCACGTTCCCCGCGACGAGGGCGTCGTTCGTGCCGTCCCACCCCGTGCTCGGCCCCGCGGCGGACGGAGCGACGACGTCCGCGCGGATCAACTCCACGCCGGTGCCGTACTCCAGGGAGTCGGCCAGATCGTAGCGAGCGGCACCCGCGCCGTCGTTCGTCACCGTGATCTCGTACGTGATCGTGTAGGTGCCGTCGCGGTTCGGCACGGTGGCGGTCACACCCTTGGTGACGGAGATCGCGTGAGGGTTGCCGACGACGGCCTTCTCCCCGAAGAACGGCTGCGGCGATCGGAGGTGTGTGTCAGCGGGTCCGGCGAACCTGTCAGCTTGCTGAGCCGACAGCGCGAGCGGCGGGCTGACCGCGGTGCCGAGCAGCAGGGTTACCGCGCAGGCTCCAGCCAGCCGTGTCCAACAGGACATCAGTACTTCCTCCAGTGATCACACCTCGGTTCTTCTGAATGCAGACCCCTGAGAGGAAAGGGATGACGCGTAAAAACGCGATCTCACGAATTCGTGTGAAAAAGGGCTGATGACCTGGGCAGATGAGGTGAGAATGCCCCGTGTGATGGCGAACCCAGCTGAGTTGACCGGCACGTTCGTGGTGGCCGTGGGTGAACGGCAACGCACGCCTTTCCTGGTCTTCTACAGCGATGAACGCGAATACGAGCTGCGTCTCGACCTCAGCACCCACTGGCGGGTGCGGTTCGACGGCACGGAGGCGTGCGCATTCCTCGGCGAGGACTACCGATGGCGGCTCGGTCTGTCCGGCAAGTACAGAAGTGTCCGGCCGCACCACCTGGAAGTGCTGTCACGGCTGAGCGGGATGACCGTGGACGAGGCGCGCAGGGACAGCGACGCCGCGTTGCGGATCACGTTCTCCGACAACGTCGTGGGCAAGACCCATCTCACCGTCACCGACGAACGGCGGTGGGCATCGGACACGCCGTGGCACCTGGTCCGCTGCCAGGACACGTCGGTGGAGGTCGCGTGGCGGCTGTGCGCACTCGACACCGCCGTCCCCACAGGACGTCACGCGGCCCGATGACACGTCTCGGGCAGCTGATGACGATCTCCGGCACCAGCGCCGCGCAGCTCGCCTTCAACGCGGGTGCCGCCCTCGTCGCAACCCGTGTGCTGGGCCCGGATGAGCGCGGGATCATGGTGCTCGGCATGACGATCGGCAGCCTCTGCGCATTGCTCGGCGGATTCGGCACCGGATCGGCGTTCCGACGGCAGTTCTGCCTCGCCGGCGGGAACCGGCCGGCACTGACGTCCGCGTACACACGGTGTTCCACCGCGGGAGCACTGTCGGCGGCGCTGCTGGGTGTGGCGAGCACCGCCGCCTCCGCCCCGCTGATCGACGCCGCACTGGCCAGCCCGCCGTTTCTCCTCGCGGTCGGGTGCTACTCCGCTGGACAGGTGGTCGTCGGTCAGGTGGTCGACGCGTGGTTCGCCGACGGCCGGTTCCACCGCGGTGGAGTGACCGCGGCGGTGACGAGCGCGGGCGGACTCGCCGGCGTGGTGCTGGCATCGGGCGCCGAAAGCGCCACGTCCCTCCTGCTCGCTCAGGCAGCCGGTGTCGCCGTGCTGGTGGTGGCCGAAGTCGCGGGGTTGCGGCGTGGTGGGTTGCTGAGCTGGGTGCCGGTCTCCGCCGGCACCGTCACCGGGCTGATGCGTCTCGGTGCGCCGACGCTCGGACTGTCCATCGGCCTCGTCGTCGTGCTGCGCGCGGACCGGTACGTCATCGGGCTCACGGCGGGCACGGCGGCGGTCGGCATCTACTCGCTCGCGGCCACGCTCGGCGAGATCCCGCGGATGCTTTCGGCAGCACTCGGGCAGCTGTGCCTGCGCGACATCTCCCTCGGCCGGGGCGCGCCCAACCTGGTCAGAACGACCTTGCTCGCGGTCGCGACCACCGCCGTGGCAGGTCTGCTCGTGGCCCTCGCGGCGTGGTTGCTCGTGGTTCCGCTCTTCGGGCAGGAGTTCGGCAGCGCCCGTGAGCTGCTGGTGGTGCTCGTCGCCGCAGAGGTGTGCTTCGCGCCGTTCGTGGTCGCGAGCCGCGGCCTGATCGGCGGCGGGTGGACCACGGCGGCGGGCGTTCTCGGCGCAACGGGCGCGGCCGGCGCGATCGGTGTTTACGGTGTCACCGGCTCGCTGGGCGGTGCCATCGGGGTCGCCGTGGGATCCGTTGTCCTGTACGGAGCACTGTCCACCGCGGCGTGGACGATGCTGCGGCGGCGTGTCTCAGCGGCTGGAGTTGACCAGCTGGGCGGCCGGTGACCCGACGACCACCGTCCCCGGTAGCACGTCGCGAGTCACGACCGCCCCGGCGCCCACCAAGGCTCCCGCGCCGACAGTGCGACCTTGCAGCACGACCGCGCCCGATCCCACCGTGACCCCGGTCTCGAGCCGGACGTTCCCGGCCACGTTGGCTCCTGGCAGCACGGTCACGTAGTCCTCCAGTTCGGTGTCGTGCCCCACCGTGGCGTTGTAGTGCACCTGGCAGTGCACACCGATCTCGGCACCGCTCGAGATCGTCGTGTTGGCGTGCACGATGAGGCCGTCTCCCAAGATGGTGCACGGACCGATCACCGCGCTCGGGTGGATCAGGCTGCCCGGTCGCAAGCACAGCTCGTCGAGCAGCCGGGACATCTTCACGCGTGCGTCCGGGTCCGCGATCGCGACCACGTACAGCGCCCCTGCGTCCGTTTCCTCCGGCAGGCACACGAGATGCGCTCGAACGAACCGACCGGCCGCGACGTCGTCCACGAACGCGGTGACCTCCTGCCCCAGAGCGACGCAGATGTCCAACGCCTCCCGGCCCGCACCACCGGCGCCGGCGATGTAGAAGTACGTCATACCGCCTCCTCAGCTCAGGGAAATCCGGGGTTGAGCCCGCCGGCTCCCGTGATTCCGCATGGCCGCAACACCTGCCGGATCGTCCGCAGGATGATCAACAGGTCCAGCCGTGCGCTTCGGTTCTCCAGGTACCACAGGTCGAGTTCAATGCGTTCAGGCCAGCTCAAGGCGTTGCGCCCGCTCACCTGAGCCCATCCGGTGAGGCCGGGCCGGACCGAGAGCCGCTCTCGCTGACGCGGGCTGTAGTGGCGGGTTTGTTCCGGCAGAGTCGGCCGCGGGCCGATGAGGCTCATCTCACCGCGCAGGACGTTCACCAGCTGCGGCAGTTCATCCAGACTCGTGCGGCGCAACACCGCGCCCAGTTCGGTCTCCCGCTCCCGATCGGGCTGCCCCGGCCACTGCGGCGGTCGCATGGTGCGGAACTTGACGATGAAGAACTCCGCTCCGTGCAGTCCGCTGCGGCGTTGCCGGAACAGCACTGGTGGTCCCAGCCGACAGCGGACCAGTACGGCCACCACGACGAGCACCGGTGCGAGCACCGCGAGTCCTGCCGCCGCGACCACGACGTCCACCACGCGCCGGATCATGCCGTGGCCACCCGGAGCACCTTGGTGAGGGCGGCGGCGGTGTCCTCCATTTCGGCCTTGGACAACGTCGGGTGGACGAGCAGCGTCAGCGAGGTGCGTCCGAGACGCGCGGCGACGGGCAGTTCCTCCGGTGTGCCCGGTACCGCGGCGAACGCGCGTTCGCGATAGATCTCGTAGCATCCGCCGTGCAGGCACGGAGTGCCTTCCGCGCGGACGGCGTCGACCACGAGATCCCTGCTCCAGCCCGGCAGCAGTCGTTCCGGTCGCAGCTGGACGGCGAACTTGTAGTACGCGTGCTCCACCCTGGCCGGCGGCAGGGAGAGCTCGACGGCCGGCTCGGCGGCCAACGCGTCCAGCAGGATCGCGGCGTTGGCTCTGCGTTGCGCCACCCAGCCGCCGAGACGGCGGAGGTGGTTGCGCCCGATCGCCGCCTGCACTTCCGTCATGCGCGCATTGGTGCCGAAACTGTCGTGCAGCCACCGGAAACCGGGCGGATGCGGTGAGTGCACGGCTGTCCAGCTCTTGCCGTGGTCCTTCATCTCCCAGCAGCGCCGCCACAGCGACTCGTCGGACGTGGTGATCGCTCCACCCTCACCCGCCGTGGTGAGGATCTTGTCCTGACAGAACGACCAGGCGGCGATGTCCCCGATGCCGCCGACCATCCGTCCACTGTGGACCGCCCCGTGCGCCTGGGCGCAGTCCTCGACCACTCGCAGGTCGTGCTTGCGCGCGAGTGCCAGCACCGGGTCGATGTCGGCGGGATGTCCGGCGAGGTGCACGACGACGACCGCTCTCGTGCGGCCGGTGATCGCCGTCTCGACGGTGCTCGCGGTGAGACACCCGCTGGCCGGGTCCACGTCGACGATCACGGGACATGCCCCGACCGCGACCACCGCGCTCGCGGTCGCGATGAACGTGGCCGCGGGAACGATCACCTCGTCACCACGACCGATGTCGAGGGCCCGCAGCGCCAGTTCCAGCGCAACGGTGCCGTTGGAGACGGCGACCGCGTAGTCCGTGCCGACCGCAGCGGCGAACTCGGTCTCGAAGGCCCGGCCGTGCACGCCGGTCCAGTAGTTGACCCGGCCGGAGGCCAGCACCGTCGCCGCCGTTTCCAGGTCCTCGTCGTCGAAGTACGGCCACGGCGGCATCGGGGTCGTGCGCACCGGTATACCGCCGTGAACGGCCAGCTCGCTCATCGGATCCGCATCCTCGTGAGAGCGACGAGCAGCAACCCGATCCCGATCTGCACCGGAACCGGCGCGAAGCTGTTGCGCACCTGGATCAGCAACGGCAACAGCACCACGCCGACCACCGCGTCGGACCGGCGCTCGAGCCGCACCAGCAGTGCCCCGAGCACCGCCATGAACAGCACCACGCCGACTGTGCCGAAGTTGTGGAACGCCTCAGCCACTGGCGAGCCTCCGATCTGTCCGACCCGGTTCGCGATCTCGACGTTGAACAACCTGTCGTCGTAGGTGGGTGGCCCGCCGTGCCAGCCGAGGAGAGACTCGAGAAACCGCACAGGAACGGCGACGAAGGTCACCCCGGTCCGCAAGGGCTCGTCCCAGCTGAGCACCACCACCACGGGGCGCAGTGAGAAACCCATCTCGGCGACGGCGTCCAGCGGCGCGGACAACCATCCCGACGGCGACAGCGGTGCCAAGCCACCGAGCCGGGTCTGCCGGACCACACCGGCGAGCAGCAACACCGCCACCGCGCCACCCAGCGTCCACAGCGGACGGATACGGCGCCGTCTCGCCTCGATCACCGCCATGGCCGCCAAGGGGAAGAGCACCTCGCCGCGAGTCCCGAGTGGCAGGGCGATCGCCGCGTACAGGGCGAACCCGGTCCAGCCTGCAATCCGCGCGCGCCCACCCGCCGATACCGCCAGCACCGCGCCCATCCCGGAGCACAGGGTGCCGAACGCGAGCACGGTGTCGGACCCGTTCGCCTCCACGAAGGCGTGGTAGCCACCCCAAAGGAGGTCGAGCCCGCCGGCACGCGTCAGAGCGGCGGCGAAGACTCCGAGCCCGGCCAGTTGGACGACCACCCCGAGCACTCCAGCCACGTGGCCGCCCCGGTTCGCGACGACGGGCGGCGCGCCACGACCGGCCAGCCCGGCGGCCAAGGTGTACCCGGCCATGGCGAGCACGGCGAGCGACACGGCTTGCGGCGTGTGCGGGTCCTCGAGCCACCGCGCGTCCTCGAAGACCGAGTCGGCGCGCACCGCGACGCTCAGCAACAGTCCGCCGTGGAAGAGACCGAACAACACCAGGTAGGCCGCTGCGGGCCGGTAGAGGCCCTGAGGATGCCCGCGGACGAGCACGGCGAGGCACAGCGACCACGAGGCCCAGAAGATCGCGGCCGCCGAAACCACGTCATGGGGTGGCGAACGCAATGCCAGCGCCGCCACGACCACCGCCGCCAGTGCCACCGCGGCGGTGCGGCCCAGCGGTTCCGGCGTACGGGCGAACGCGCTGTCCTCCAGCACGGGCACGGCACCCGTCTCCACTTCGGAACGTCCTGGGCGCCCGCGCACCGGTTCCGCCTCACCAGCAGGCCGATGACGCCGCACCGCTCCGCCTCCACTTCCGCGGAGACGGAGCGGCCCGTCACCAGCCGGACGCCGCGGACCGCTCATCGCGACGCGGTCCACACCGTGCGCCACCACTGGTCGTCCGGTGACAGGGCGAACTCCGAGTCGCGGATTCCTTCGGCGATCACCGCGCGTCCTGACTGCGGGATGCTCGCCAGAGCGAGCGCTGTGGCCGCCCACCTGACCGGGCCCGCGCTCAACGGCAGGACGTCCAGACCGCGCACCCGAGACGCGAGCTCGCGGAGGCCGGGCAGGTCGGTCGCGAGGACCGGCACCCCCGAGGCGAGCGCTTCGAGCACCACACCGGGCAGCCCTTCCCGGTGTGACGGCAGGAGCAGCACGTCCAGCGTGGCGAGCACCGCCTCGGGACGGTCGGTGTGGCCCAGCAGGTGAACCGACGGATCCGCCGCCACGCGCGGTACGACGGAGGTGAGGTCGTCGATGCCACCGGGTCCGACGACGGTCAGGCGCACGTCGGGACGCACACGGCGCGCTTCTGCGAACACCTCCAGCAGGAACCCGCGGTTCTTCTCCGGTGACGCACGGCCGATGTGTCCCATTGTCGGTGCACCCGGTTCCCCCACGCGGGGAACGAACCGGAAGCGGTTGCAGTCGACCTGGTTGGGCACGACGCGGTACCGGCGGTCGTGCGGGGGCGGAGCGGCGAACGCCAGCGCGGCGCTGGTCACACCGAGGACGTCGGTGGCGGAGTTGCAGATCATCTCGCGCAGCACGGAGCGTTGGAACCTGCGCCCCAGGGTGTCGCGCCGTCCGTCACCCTCGCTGCGCAGACGTGCGATCCGCACGGGCACACGCGCGGCCGAAGCGACGGCGAGCACCAGACCGCTGACGAGGCTCACGTGCGACTCGACCACGTCGGGCCGCAGCTTGCACAGCACGTCCCACAGCCGCACCGGAAAGGTCGCCTTGGGGTTGAGGGGGCAGCGACGGATGTCGGCTCCGGCAGCGCGGAACTGCGGGGCGAGCAGACCCTCGTGGGGTCCGAGCGTCACGAAGGTCTGCTCGACGCAGGAGGCCGGGATCGCGCGGCAGTTTCGCAACGCTGCGGTCTCCACGCCGCCGCGGTCGAGCGCCCCGAGGACGTGCACCACCTTCACGGGATCCTGCGTCATGTGCTCCTCCTGTCGGGCAACGCGGCGGGAATGTGCGACAGCCACACCGAGAAGCGCTCGTCGAGCAACGCCTTCTCGTACGTGCGAGCGAGTTCGAGGTTGCGACGTGACTGCTGCTCCCACTCACGTGGATCGGTGAGCAGCCGGCCGATGACGCGGGCGAGCGCCACCTCGTCGTCGGCCTCGACCAGACATCGCGGCTCCAGCAGCTCCGGAATGCCGCCCACGCAGGTGCCCACCGCGGGCAGCGCTCTGGCCATCGCCTCGATCAGCGCGCGTGGCAGCCCTTCCGCACGGGACGGCATCGCGAACAGGTCCGCTGAGTCCAGCAGCACGGTCATGAGCCGGCGGTCGTGCACCGGTCCGATGAAGGAGACCCGGTCGCCGATCCCGAGTGACTCCGCCACGCCCACCAGCTCATCGTGTCGTTTGCCGCCGCCCACCAGCACGGCGTGCACGTCGAGCCGCGAGTCGACCAGGCGCTGCAACGCCCGCAGCAGGACGTCGTGGCCCTTGTAGAGCTGTTCGTGGGTGCCGACGGCGATGATGCAGAAAGGCCCGGGGAGCCACTTGCGCGGCTGGTCGAGCAGCGTGCCCTCGGCCATGCGCACGTTCGACAAGGCGATGGTGAACCGCCCTGGCGTTGCGGGATAGCGGCGCTGCAGCACGAAATTGGTCACGTACAACACCGCCGACGCACGACCCACGACCCATCCCGTCAGGCGGGCCGCGGCTGTCGCCACCGCTCTGCCGACCGGGCCGAACGTCCCTGCGGCGAGCACGTCGAACGCGTCTCCGATGACTTCGACGGAGTACTTGCGGCGCAACAACCTGCACGCGATGGCGGCGAGGAACCCGATCGCGCCCGGCTGTTGCAGCACGATCACCTCGGCACGCGCGACCGCGCGGGCGATCGCCGGAACGAGCCGGGGCAGTGCGCGCAGCAGTCCTGCCGGACCGCGGTAGTTCTGCAACGGTTGCAGATCCTCGCTCTCGGCGCCCGGTTCTTCAGTTCTCGCGACCACGCGCAGCCGGTCGCCCTGGTCGAGGTACCTCGCGAAGGCACCCGGCACGACCGTCTCGCCGCCGAACCTCATCTCGGTGAAGAGGCTGATGAGCCGGCCACCGGGTGCGCGGGCGACCGGAACGTCCGCGGCGTTCTCGACGACATCGGCCACAACAGCCGCCGCACGCGCGCTGTCGAAGAAGCGCACGACCCGATCGCGCACCGCGTCGGACCGTTCCGCCAACAGACCCGCCCTGTGCTCGGCGTAGGCCTCGTTCAGCGCGGCGACCAGCGCGCCGGGGTCGTCCTTCGGCACGATCCAGCACGCGTCCCGATCGACGGCCTCCGGCAGGGCACCGGCGTCGCTCACCACGCTGGGCACGCCCATGGCGCCGGCCTCCAGAGCCGCGCCGTGGTTGTCGGACAAGGACGGCGACACGCTGACGTCCGCGGCCGCGTAGTACGGCCGCACGTCGTCGACGCTGTCGTACCACGTCACGGACGGGTCGTCGGAGAGCCGGAACCTCGCGACCAGCTCCCTGCGGTACTCCGTCCCCTCCTCGTCGAACCCACCGCCGACCAGCACGAGGCGGCTGCCCGGATGCTCGGCGCTGAACCTCTGCCAGGCCGTGAGCAGCACGTCGTGGCCTTTGATCCCACGTCCTTTGTGGACGAATCGCTTCGGCGCGTACACCAGTGCGACCATGATGACGACGAAAGCATCACCCGCACCGACTCGCGCACGCGCCTCGACGCGCTCGGCTGGACTCGGAGGCCGGAACAGGACTGTGTCGACCCCGTAGGGCACGACGGGCGTCCGCGCGGGCGGGTGCCCGAGCTCGCGATAGCGCCGTGCGGTGAACCGGCTTCCGCAGATGGTCACGGTGTCCAGCCGTGCGGTCATCCTCTCCAGCAGCCGGATCAGCCGTGACTCCAGGTACAGCGGACCGGGCACCATGTGCACCCGCGCCGCTCCGGTCGCGAAGCCGGCGAGCCGCACCGCGAGCGCCGAGGCGAGCAGGTGGTAGTGCAACACGTCCGGCTGCAGTCGCCGCAGCAGGTCGCGCAGCTTCAGCAGACTTGCCAGCGTGTGCAGCGACGGCCGGAACCGGAAGTCGAACGGACTGTCCACAACGGACACCGCTCGGTCGGCGAGTTCCTTCCGCAGCCGGCCGTCACCCGGCGGCAGCACCGCGACGACATCGTGCCCACGTGCGAGCAACGCGTCGACGTGCGGTGTCGTCCACATGCATCCGCGATTCGTCTTCAGCACGAGCACGACGCGCAGCCGACGTGCAGGTGCGGTTTCCTTCATCGTCACAGGTACTCCACATGCGCCGCGGTGAGCCGATGCCGGGTGTCGAGCACGCAGTCCGCCGCCCGCTCGACGAGGGGGTAGTCGACGTCGTCGTGGTCGGCGAGCAGGACGACGATGTCGGCGAGCCGCAGCGCGTCCTCGGACAACTCGATCGGTTTCACACCCGGCGGGCAGCGATGCTGCTCGACGTGGGCGTCCACCACCTCGATCCGGGCACCGAGCATCGCGAGCAGTTCGGCGATGCGCAGCGCGGGTGATCCGCGGATGTCGCCGGTGTTGGCCTTGTACGCGAGTCCCAGCAGCACGACCACGCTGTCCGCCACGTCCTTCCCACGCCGGGAGAGCGCAGCGCAGATCCGCTTGACGACGTAGTCGGGCATCGTGTCGTTGATCTCGTTGGCCAGTTCGACGAACCGGAACGGCCGATGCAGCTTGTGCTGCACCCGCCAGGACAGATAGGTCGGGTCGACCGGCAGACAGTGTCCACCGACTCCGGGCCCCGGCGTGAAACGCATGTACCCGAACGGCTTGGTCGACGCGGCGTCGATGACCTTCCACACGTCGACGCCGAGTTGACGTGCGAAGAGGGTGATCTCGTTGACCAGCGCGATGTTGACGTGCCGGAAGGTGTTCTCCAGCAGTTTGGTGAACTCGGCTTCCTTCGTCGACGACAGCGGCACGGTGGTGCCGACCAGTCTCGAGTACAGCGCCTCGACGACGCGCAGCGAGGACTCGTTGACGCCCGAGATCACCTTGGGTGTGTTGGCGAGCGTCCAACGGGTGTTACCGGGGTCGATGCGTTCCGGGCTGTAGCCGACCGCGAAGTCCACGCCTGCGACGAGCTCGCTGCCCTGTTCCAGCAGAGGGACGAGCAGCTCCTCCGTGGTACCGGGATACGTGGTGGACTCCAGGACCACGAGCGAGCCGCGGCGGATGTGCGGTGCGATGGATGCGGCCGCCGACTCGACGAAACTGAGATCGGGTGTTCCGCGGGTCAACGGGGTCGGCACGGCGATGATCGCGGCCGTGAAGTCCTCCGCGTCCACATAGGACATCGACGGGAGGTAGCGTCCGCTCTCCAGCGCCGCAGCGAGCTCGTGGTCCGGCACGTCAGCGACGTAGGACCGCGCTTCCCGCAACGACGACACGCGGCTGGCGTCGAGGTCGATCCCCACGACCGAGAACCCGGTCTCGACAGCCCGCATCGCGATCGGCAGGCCCACGTATCCCTGCCCGATCACCACGAGCTTCTCCTGGCCGCACGCCGCGGTCATGCGCTCGACCTCGAGATCTCCGCGGTGACCAGCGCTTCCATCCACTCGATCGTCCTGCACAGGGCTTCCTCCAGTGAAACCCGATGTATGTAAGGAAAAAGCTCACGCAACGCAGCTGTGGACGCTTGTGAGTGCCGAATGTCGCCGTTGCGCACAGGATGGTGCACCACGTCGAGCTCGCGGCCCAGCAACGCCGAGAGCATGAAGATCAGATCGTTGAGGCTGGTCCGCGTGCCGAACGCGAGGTTGACCGGGCCGGCACAGCTGACGGTGCGCGTGACGCAGTCGGCCAGCACGTCCACAACCGACCCGACGAACGTGAAGTCACGGCTCTGGTTTCCGTCACCGAACACCACGAGCGGCTCTCCCCGCAGGGCCGCCCAGATGAACGAGGGAACGACGGCGGCGTACGGGTGCCCCGGCAACTGATGCGGCCCGAACACGTTGAAGAAGCGGAACACCGTGCACGGCAACCCGAAGCAGTGCTGAAACGACAGGGCGTACGACTCCGCGGCGAGCTTGCTCGAGGCGTACGGGCTCGCCGGCCGGCACGTCATCTCCTCGGACTTCGGCAACACGGGATTGAGTCCGTACACCGAGCTGGACGAGGCGATCACGACATGCGCACCCGTGGCATTGGCCGCCTCCAGCACCTCCAGCGTTCCGGTCACGTTGACGTCGTGACTGCGCCGCGGGTCCAGCAACGACCGCTGCACGGACGGAACCGCTGCGAGGTGCACCACCGAGTCCGCGCCCGCGCACGCCTCCATCACCGCGTCACGGTCGAGCACGCTGTGCACTCGCAGCTCCACGTCGATCCCGTCGAGATTGCTGCTCCTGCCGGTGCTGAGGTCGTCGAGCACGACCACGTGAGCTCGCCTGCGCACGAGTTCACGGCAGAGATTGGCACCGATGAACCCCGCGCCACCGGTGACGACAACCTTCACGACGTCACGCGCACATCGGTGTGGGCGGCACGCGGAGCCGGGACGGTTCCGGTCGCGCACTCCGCCATCACCTCGACCTCGCCGTAGTCGACGGCGAGCGACAGCAGATACGCCGGATCGAGCGGCGGCACGGCGACCTGCGAGATGGCCGGGTGCGACGGGCGCTGGTCGAGTTCGCCCGGCCCGAACAGTTCCTCGTGCAGCTTCTCCCCCTCGCGCAGTCCGGTGTAGACGATCGGTGCGGACCTGCCGGAGACCTCCATCAACTGACGAGCGACGTCGGCGATCCTCAGCTGCTCCCCCATGTCGAGCAGCAGTGCCTCGCCGGAGCGGCCGATCGCCACCGCCTGGAGCACGAGCTGCACCGCTTCCGGAATGGTCATGAAGAAGCGACTCACGTCGGGGTGCGTGACGGTGATCGGGCGGCCTTGTGCCAGCTGCTCGGTGAACGTGCTGAGAACCGAACCCCTGCTGCCGAAGACGTTGCCGAACCTGACGGACAGGTACTTGCCGTCGGAACGCGTCGCCGCGTCGGAGGTGAGCCGCTCACCGACCCTCTTGGAGCTGCCGAGAACACTCGTCGGGTTCGCCGCCTTGTCCGTGGAGATGTTGACGAACGTGCTCACGCCCGCCGCCAGCGATGCTTCGAGCACGTAGTAGGTCCCGAGCACGTTCGTCTTCCACGCTTCGAGCGGGTACTGCTCGAGGGCGGTGAGGTGCTTGAGCGCCGCGGCGTGGAAGACCACGTCCGGCTGGCACCGAGCGAAGGCGGCTCGCACGGCCTCGCAGTCCCGGATGTCCGCCAGTACGACGTCCGGCGAGTCGAGCAGCGCCTCGCCGTACATCGACAGCCGCACGGCGTGCAGCGCCGACTCGTCGCGATCGAGCATGAACAGCTCCGCGGGCCCGAACCGGTGAATCTGGCGGCACAGCTCCGATCCCACGGACCCGCCCGCGCCGGTGACGAGGACTCGCTTGCCCACGAGGTGCTCACCAGCGGTGTCGGAGCAGGTGTGGACCTGCTGCCTGCCGAGCAGCTCGGCGAGGTCGAGTTCGCGAAGATCCGCGACACCGACCTGGGAGCCGAGCACCTCGTGCAGCGACGGCAGCACCTGCAGGCCGAGGCCGGTCTGCTGCGCGATCTCGGACATCTCGTGCAGCAGACCGGGATCAGGCTCCCGCAGTGCGACCACGATCAGCGTCGCGCCCGTGCGTGCGGCGACCGCCGCCACGTCCGCGGTGGTGCCGCTCACCGGAACGCCGCGAATGCGCAGCGCCTGCTTCGCCGGGTCGTCGTCGACGAGCGCGACGGGGAGGTAACCGCTCGCGGGGTCGCTCAGCATCGACCGGACCAGTTGCTCCCCGGTGACACCAGCGCCCAGGATGACCACTCGCCGGGCGGACGCTCGTTCCGGCGTGGCCCAGCGCTCGTGACTCCACCTGACCGTGCAGCGTCCCGCCCAAGCCAGGAACAACGCGACGAACGCGGACGTCAGCGGTACGGATCGGGGAACGGGTGGAATCGTCCACCAGAGGTCGACGACGACGGCGAACACACCGGTGATGACGGCGACCCACGCCAGGCGCACCGCCTCCTCGAGGCTGCCCACCGGGTAGCGCCCGCTGTAGAGATGTGCCACCAGCCCGACAACGACGGCGATGGTGAGCACGATCAGCGTGAACTCGGCGAATCGCGGGCCCTCGACGTCTGTCGCTTCCAATGCGTAGCGGAACCAGGTCACCGCCGCGATTGCGACGGCCCACGCGGAAACGTCGATTCCCCACAACAGGAACCGACGTCGCCATTCGATCAAGGGCACTGGATCACACCTCATTCCGCCTTCACACCGGCACTTGATGTGGTCAGACCCGCGAGACAGCGATCCATTACCCGCGACTACCCGAAAGTGTTGCCCACTTGCGCATCCGGAAACTCTTGGCACAATTCAGCAATCATCTCCGAGGCAATACCGATCAAACTCCGAAAGGAACCCGTGTCTTTGCGCGGTTATCTCCTGCTGCTCCGCGAACGTTGGCGGGTGGTGACGGCGGGCCTGGCACTGGGCGCCTGCGCGACGGCGGCGGCCACCTGGGCCGTCACCCCCGTCTACGAGGCGGAGGTGACGCTGTTCGTCTCGGCGCAGGACGTGGACGGCGACGCGGCACAGGCCTACCAGGGCAGCCTCATGTCACAGCAGAAGGTCAAGTCGTACACACGGCTGGTCACCAGCGGGCGCATCCGTCAGGACGTCGAACGCCGAGGACTCGCGCCGGGCCCGGACTCGATTCGAGCCGAGGTCCAGCCGGGCACAGTGCTGCTGACGATCACCGCCATCGATCCGTCGCCGAACCGGGCACAGCACCTGGCCGACGCGGCGGCCGAGGCGTTCACCGGGCTCGTCGCGGAGCTGGAGAGGCCGGTCGGCGGTGGTCAGCCCGCCGTCGCGGCGAAGGTGGTCGAACCCGCGAGGCTGCCGGCCACCCCCGTGTCTCCTCGTCCGGTGAGCAACGGCGTGCTCGGTGTCCTGATCGGGCTCGCCGCCGGCGTCGGTGCCGCACTGGTGCGCAACGCGCTCGACACGTCGGTCCGATCGGTGGAGATGCTCCAGCAACTGGTGGCAGCGCCGTCGCTGGGCACCATCCCCTTCGATCCTCGCGCTGCAGCACGACCGGCGATCACGTACCCGCACTCGACATCGGCACGCGCGGAGTCGCTGCGGCGGGTGCGGACGAACCTCCAGTTCGTCGATGTCGATCATCCCGCCCGCACGATCGTGATCACCAGCTCCATGCCCGCAGAGGGCAAGTCGACGCTCACCTGCGATCTCGCCGTCGTCCTCGCAGAGGCGGGGCGGTCGGTGGTGGTGGTCGACGCCGACTTCCGCGCGCCCCGCATCGGCGACTACCTGGGTCTGGAGTCCGCCGTCGGCCTGACCAGCGTGCTGATCGGGCACGCGCGGCTCGAGGAAGCACTGCAGCCGTGCGGCTATCGCGGCATGACCGTGCTCGCGAGCGGTCCGATCCCTCCGAACCCCAGCGAGTTGCTCTCCTCGCGCTACGTCGTGGACGTGCTCGAACTCCTGGCAGGCCGCTTCGACGTCGTGCTCGTGGACACACCGCCGCTGCTGCCCGTCACCGACGCGGCGATCCTGGCGAGCCGGTGCGACGGCGCGATCCTGGCCGTGCGGCACGGCAAGACCACGAAGCAACAGGTCCAGGAATCCGGCAACGCCCTCGAAGCGGTGTCGGCACGACTGCTCGGCACGGTCACGACGATGACACCGCGAACCCGTCTCGGCGATGCCTACCGGTACCACCGCGCAGACGAACAGGAAACCGCGCCCCTACCGCAAACGCATGTCCGTCAGGAGCACCGGCCATGACCGTTCCGGAACCGGCGGGCGGGACGAGGAACACACGGCTGGCAGTGCTGTCGGCGTTCGCGCTGTGCTTGCTGGTCACCGGACTGTGCGCGGTCATCACTCACGAAGGACGAGAGATGCCACAGTTGCCACCGGTCTTCAGCTCACTCGACGCGGCGCAGCGTCCACCCAGGTGGACGGAAGGCCTGACGTTCCTGCTCACGAGCAACGATCCCGCTGCGTACTCCGACCGCAGCGAAGTGATCATGCTCGTCCGGTTGTCCGCAGACCGCAGAGCGGCGACCGTCGTGTCGATCCCGCCCGACAGCTGGGTCGCGGTCCCCGGACACGGTGTGGCCAGGATGAGTTCGGTGTCCGCATTCGGCGGACCCGCGCTGATGGTCCGCACGGTGGAGACGCTCACCGGGGTGCGGGTGGACCACTTCGCGATGACGGATCTCACCGGTTTCCGGGCTCTGGCACAGGTGGTGGGCGGCGTCGGCCCGGTCGATCCGAGCATCGCCGATCCGTGCGAGCGGCAGCAGGAGGCGCTCAGGGCGCTGATCTCGAAGGTGATGGCGAGCGGAGTGCTGAACAGCCCCGGCCGGGCACACGGCTTCGCCGACGCGGTGTGGCGACACGTCCAGTTCGACGACATCCTCACGACGCACGCGCTGCGGTCGCTCGCCTTCGAGCTCAGGGAGCTGGACCCGGCCGCCGTCACGTTCGTGACGGCACCGATCTCGGACGGCACACGTGCCGGTCAGCTGTGGGAAGCGTTGCGCCACAACCAGATCAAGCACTATCTCGAAAGCACACCGCGGTGAGGAAAGGTTTCCGCATCCTGTTCGTGTGCAGCGGCAACATCTGCCGCTCCCCCTTCGCCGAGTTGTTGACCAGGTACCTGCTCGCACAGCGGCTGCCGCACGACCAGATCACCCGCTTCGCGGTCGCGAGCGCGGGAACTCAGGCCGTGACCGGAGCGGCGATGCACTCGCTGACCCGTGACCAGCTGCCGCGGTGGGGCATGGAACGGGTGGCCGGCGAGAGGCACATCGCCCGCAAGCTCGACCGGATCGCGCTGGCCTCGGCGGATCTCGTGCTGACGGCGGACCGCGAACACCGGGCGGAGGTCGTCTCCACGCACCCGTCGCTGCTGCACTCGACCTTCTGCCTGCGGGAGTTCGCCCGCCTGCTGGCACCGGTGTCACTGCGCCGCACCGGTGACGACCCCGTGCTCCGCGCGCGGGCCGCGGTCTCGACCGCGGCAGTGCGCCGAGGCTGCGTCCCGTGGGTCGACAAGACCGCTGACGTCGTGCCCGATCCGTACGGCCGGTCCCGCAACGCGCATCAGCTGAGCACGGACCTGATCGGCGACGCGCTGCGTCAGGTGCTCACCGTGATGTTCGACGCTTGAACAATCCGCCAGAACCGGGGTGCGAGGCCTCGGGTTGCACGACTGGCGGCACCCGTCTTTTCCGAGGAGCACATGTGGCCACCGTCGTACCGCTGTCACTGACTTTGGAGGTGGGCCGTCATCGGTGCAGCACGCTGGTGTGGGCGCTGCAGACCGGACAGGCGGCCGACGGCGCGGAGCGGTGGCTGTTCGACTCCTCGGCGGTGCGGTGGTTGCTCGACCGGGTGGCCGACGGCGAGATCAGCCCCGAGCGAGCCGTCGAGCTGGTGCACGAGGTGTCGCGGTGGAACAGCGGCTGTTGCTACTGGTGCGACCTCGCCGCCGCCACCTACCCGGAGGCGCTCCGCCGGCACCGGGACGCGCTCGCGCAATGGCAGCGGCAGCAACAAAGCCTCACTCCGGAGACGCACCCGTACCTGCTCGACAACGGCACCGTGCACAGGTGGAACTGCTCGGCCGCGCCACCGGCTCGGGGCCCCGGGCATCCCGGCGCGGACCTGCACGCCTACTCGGCGTGGCACGGCCCGCTGAACGGAGACCTGGACCGGATCATGGCCGAGCTGTGGGAGGAAACCCGGACGAGCAGGCGGGTCACCGAAGTGGAACTCGACCAGTGGTTGCGGCTGCGCAACCACCACGCCGGCTCACCCTGGTGCCCGCGGTGCTCGCCGGAACTACCTGGCGAACCTGCACCCGGCTAGTCGCACAGCCCGGAACGGCGCCGGACGAATTCACCGTCGGCGTTCCAGTCCGCGCCACCAGCTCACGACTCCAGCACGCAACAGCTTCCCCGCACCACGGCCGGGAGACCGTCGGGCGCGCACTCCATCCGGCCGACGACGCGAATGCGGTGCCCGCCGTGCTCCGGGGCCAGTCGCACCTCGACGTCCATCGGCTCTCCGCGCCGCAGCAGCGCCTGCCACTCGCCCTCGCCCGCGACCGCCGACTCGAGGCGGGCCTGCACGTCCGGGCCCGCACCGAAGATCTGACGCAGCCCGTTCGACACGATCAGCCTGCCGCTCATGAGGTCGAGGGAGAACACGCCGAACCCGGCATCCGCCACGGCATCGACGGCGTCCGCGAACTCGAGCCGGTCCGCCGTCGAGGAACCGTCGTCCGTGATCGGCCGGTGCTCGCCGGCCAGCCAGCCCGGCAACCAGGTGCACAACACGGATTCGTCCACGGGAGTGATGCGGACGGACACACCGGGGGTCCGCGCGAGATCCGTGAGCGGATGAGGCGCCGCCACGACGTGCTGGACGGCTTCACCGGACCGGGACACCTGCGTGAACGTCCTGCGCAACAGCGCGGCGGTGTCTTCCGGCAACAGTTGCCCGAGCGTCAGGCCGGCGACCTGATCGACCCCCAGCACCTCCGTGGCGGACTTGTTGCCCATTTCCACGCGATAATCCACAACGTCCGCAGGATCACCCTCGCGCTGAATCGGCATCCAAACCAATGCAGCTTCCTGCATCAGATCGACGACCTCCTGCAAGCGCAGCCCATTAGCCAAGACCTGTCTCGCCCCCTACTTGAGTAACCGCCGCCGTGGAGCTATCCAAGACTACGGTCCGCAGCGGTCTCGCACCTCAACAGGAGGAAACGATCCATCAGATCGTGACGTTTGCCCTCACTTCGGTCCAAACTGCAGTGACAAGTCGTCACAAGTCCTGACCAGATCCTACCGGGAACGTCCTTCACCCACTGGTGTGCGTTAACTCGTTCGAGTGATGGTCGGGTACGCCGCGCAATATCTCGAATGTTCGACACGGACAAAACAACCGGAATCAGGCCACGAGCCGGTCGTCGGGAGGCACCGTGCGGCCGAGTTGCTCCAGCAGATCGGTGACCTCACGAGCGGCGCCGGTGCAGTTGTCGCAGAGTGCCAGGTGGTCCCGCACCCGCTGCCGCACGCCGCGCACTCTGCGCCCGGCCAACACCGCCGCCAGGTTGTCGACCGCCTCACGACAGACCTCCTCGGCCGCGGCCTTCACGTGCATCTGCACGTAGGCCAGCCGCAGCCCCTCGCGGGCCCGGAAGGCCAGCGCTGCCACCGCGTTCGGCCGCATGCCGAGTGCGTCCGCCGCCGCTGACGTGCTGAGCCGCTCCAGCTCGAGCAGCACCAGCACGGACCGCCAGCGCTCTGGCAAGCTGGCGAGAGCCCTGCTCGCGAGCTCGGCGTCGAGCCTCGCGGTGACGGGATCGTTCTCCTCGGCCGGCAACAGGAGCTCGGTCACCTCCACACGCCGGTCGACCATCCGGTCGCACGCCACCTGCTTGTAGAACGTCGTGCGAACCGTGGTCAGCAGGTAGGCGCGGAACATCTCCGTCGGACCGCCGCCCGCGACGATCCGGTTGAACACTTTGACAAATGCCTCGGAAACGAGATCGTCGGCACCTTGCGACGTACCGAGCAGCCTGCAAGCAAGTCCGTACGCGTCCACGAAATTCCTGCGGTAGAGCTGGACGAAAACCTCTCGGTCTCCGGCGCGAATCGCCTGCACAAGACCGGAATCGATGTCCTCGACTTCGTCAGTCATTTCACCTGCCTCAGGTTTCCGATTCCCTCTCCGTCTCCCCCACCGGTGAACCACAAAGCTACAGCGAGCAGTTCCCCCAGGGAAGGCAACGCTCCGAAACACCTAACTTGTCGCCCCAACAGGTGCGCGCTATGCGGCTCGAATCATCGCAGCGCATCCCCAATTTTGCGTAGTACTCACTCGTACGAGTGACCTGCTGCGCGAGGAAGCCCGCTCGAACGCTGCACGGGAATCACGTGCGCCGGGCTTGCGCACGTCTCGTCGTCCTCCAGCCCGCCCAGACTGATGACGGCGGCGCGGAGCGCCACCCGCAAGCGGTCCACCTGCGCCGCGGACAGGTGGATCGTCTCGTGATCGGCACTCTCCACGATCACGCACTGCTCGGTCAGCGCCACCACGGTGGTGGCGCTCCTGCCCTGCTCGTCGCGGCAGCGGACCGTCCACGAACGACTGTCGTCCGTCCGCCGGAGGAGCCGGGCCACCACTGACGACAACCATGCTTCGCGATGAAGACTGAACATCCACGACCTCCTCGAGATGGAACTCCAGAGATCACTTCGGCAGGAACGACAACTCGTAGGCCCTGGCCACGGCGTGCGCGCGGTCCCTGGCGTCGAGCTTTCGCAGGATGTGACTGACGTGTGTGCGCGCGGTCTCGGCGGTGATCTGGAGCCGCAACGCGATCTGCACCGCCGTGCGGCCTTCCGCGATGAGCTGCAGCACCTCGAACTCGCGGCGCGACAACGACCTCCCACCCCCCGTTCGCGCACCTTCCACGGAGGTGGCGAAGACGGCGAGAGCGGGGTCGATGTGGTGACCGACGGTCGCCCCCGCCGTGATGGCCTGCACCAACCGTTCGGGATCGGCGTCCAGCGGCACCAGCGCCCTGGCACCGTTGATGCGCGCCATGGCGATGCTGTCAGGGGTGCGAGCCTCCCGTCCGAGCAGCGCCACCACGGCGAGGTCCTTGAACAGGCGGGTCAGCAACTGGCAGCGGTTCCAGCCCGGATCACTGGCAGAGGTGAGGAGAACGACGTCGGGACGTGCCGACTCGCACAGTTCGACGGTGTCCCTGGTGCTGCTCACCGCGTCGACCCACTCCAGGGCGGGATGTGCCGAGACGACGGTCTGCACGCCATGTCTCAGCAGCGGCAGCGATTCGACCAGCGCGATCCGGAGCGGACTCGCGCGGCCGTCTCCCACCAGCGACATCTCTTCCGCACCTGCATCCATTTGCTCAACCCCTGATCGATCTTCCATTGAGTAACGCCAAGCCATCGACGGTTGTACGACCCCGGCGGTTGCTCACCCACGCGCATCCACCTCGTCCGAGTGAGCTTGGAAATGCGCGGAACCTCGTCCGCCCGGCACTGGGGGAACTGCCGCCGTGATCGTGAGCGACGTTCACCGGCCGGTGTGCTCGATCGCCGACCACTCGCAACTCACTCCGCTCGTCAACCCTTGTTATCGCTCACATTTTCGGATCGGCAACATTGCCACAAACCCGTCGGTGTCATGGCCGGGTGGGCCATCGGTGCTGCCCACGTCGGCGCGTCTCGTTGGGGCGCAGGAGTGGTGCCGCAGCGGCAGGAACGGCCGCGAGGTCTCGAACGACACCTGCCCGGTCACGACGATTCACGCCGGCCGCGTGCGTGGCCCCGTCGCCGGAAAGGCCGGCACGCCACGAACACGATCGTCAGCACGACCGGCAGCAGGCCCGGCACCGCCAGCAGAAACTGCCACCACGTCGTCAACCTGGTCCACCAGGGGACGCTGCTCTCGGCTTTCACCACGGTGTCCCCGCGGTTGACATCGGCCCCGCAGGTCACCGACAAGCCGACCGCCGAGGCGCAGGCGATCACCGTGATCTCCGCCCCCTCCGCAACCGCTCCGACGGCGACGCCCAGCTCGAGCTGGGCCGTCGCACCGGCGGCGACGTCGACGAGCCACGTCGTCTCGGTAGGTCCCTGCGCCTGGCCGCTGCCCGTCCGGCCCACCACGAGCGATGACGGTGTCGAGAGCGTCACCTCGAGCTGGTCGAGCTGCTGATCGGTGTTGTTGCGGATGCCGATCCGGTAGGTGGTCGACTGATCCTCGGTGACCGTCACGATCCCGTCGTCCACGGCCACGACCACGTCGTCGTGGGAGCCGCGCTGCGCGGCCAACGTGATCGTGAGGGCCACGACGAAGGCCATCGCGGAGGCCATCCACGGACGGCTGGTTCTGACGGGGACGGAATCGGTCATCGAGCGGGCCTCCACCCGTTGCACGGCAAACTTTCACTCCCAGACCGCACCGGGCACATCAGATTGCGGACTTTCGGTCTCACTCACCTGATCGTGCGACCAATTGCACGTCCACAGTGGATTGATCTCCCTCAAGAGAGTGATCATCTCGTGATCCGATAACACCGCTGGTGTGCTCCGCGATCGATGTCACAGGCGGCAAACACAACCCCGCGGTCCCCTGGAGTGATCTTGAATCAGCTACCCGCTCAGCCACCGGCTCTCCTGCGCATGTGGTGGAGCATCCCGAACTGGTCCCGCCTGCTGCCCGTGCTCGGCGGCGCAATGCTCGCGCCGATGGTGCTGATGCCGATGTCCACACCGCCGGCGTCAGAGCACGCGCCGGACGTCGCGTCCGCTCCCGTGCCACCGGCGAATCCGGTGAGCCCGACGGCCCCGCTCACCACGGTCGGTCAGGTGGCCGTCGCCGGCCGCGCCGCTGCGGTCGAGCCGAGCACCACGGGTTCCGCGGGTTCCGCTGCGCAGGCCGCCGCGCCGAGCTCTTCCGCCACGCCGGCCACCAGGCGTCCGGAGACCACCGGCACCGTCCCGGACGGCACCACCCCGACCGTCAGCACCCCGACCGTCAGCACCCCGGCGGTGACGCCGTCGCTCCCGCAACCGGTGGCGCCGGCCGCCGTTCCCCAAGCGCGCGTCAACGAAACCTCCGCTCCGTCAGTGCAAAGAGGACTGTCTTGCCCGGACTCCGGCAAGGCCGGCGCGCACCTCGCCGGCTCGCTGGGCACGTGCGCGGTCGTCCACGAGCTCTCCCTCGACAGGCCGGGCGCATGAGCGGCGACGACAACCGGATGGACAGCGCAGAGGCCCGTGCACTGCACACGTTCCAGCGCGGGCCGTCCGCCCACCGGTGTCCGGCCGGACACGGTGCCTTGCGGGTGTGGCCGGACGCCGACGCGCCGACCGGCATGTGCCTCGTCTGCACGACGTGCGGACACCGCACCGAGGTGGACAGCACGACGGCCGATCGGTCCACTGAGGACGAGCCGACCACGCGGAACGAGCAAGCTCCGGCAGTGCGGCTGCCCGACGGCATTGCGCCGCGCGGGCTTCTGCCCAACGGCACGGTGCGCACGACCGGTTGGGCGCAGTTCGGGAACATGCCCGTCTCCACGGGCGTTATGGCGGCGCTGGCCGCGTTCTCCGCCGCTGTGCCGCTGGCGCCGGTGGCACCGCTGATACCGGTCGTCGCGCCACCGATCGGCTATCTGGCCTGGAGACTCGGCGCCAAGTGGCGACCGGCCTCGCAGGCCGTCAACACGCGACGCGTCCCGACCGCGGCTCTCACCGCAGGACAGCTGATCCGCCTGTACGGCACAGCCGGTCCGGTCGGCGAGGTCAGCAGTGTCACCGCGGATGTGACAGGACGTCTCAAGGTGCGGATGGTCGGCGGCCTGGAGCTGCTGCGACGCCCTGATCAGCAGATCTGGCAGGTCGACCTAAGAACCTGACCGGACAGGCCGCTGTGCTCGCCGCCGCTGAGGCGGTGAGCACGGCATCGCCTGCGCACGAGCAGTTCACCTGTTGCGGTGACTCCCTCCGTCGTAATCCGCTGATGCTTCTCGGGTCTGTCACGTGTGTACGAGTCCACACGACCGCCGGGGGTCGGCGGGGACCGGAGGCATGCCGTGCCCCGCACGAGGAAATCCCGGACGCTCCGGTCTCTGTCGCGGGTGCTCGTCGTCTTCGCCCTGAGTGCGGTTTCGGCGACGGTGGTGACCGAACCCGCCACCGCCGATGTCATCATCCCGCTCACCCAGGTCTACGACCTGGTCGTGCCACCTGGCTCCGGGGCTCCGCCGACGAAGGAATCCGACACGGCGGCGGTCGTCGTGACGAATCTGGCCGTGGCCAAGGAGATCTGCACCGACGCCGATTGCGACGACGGTCCGTGGAGTGACACCGCGAGCCTGCTGACCGGGTCGACCGCGTACTGGCCGATCACCGTGACCAACACCGGCGAGGCCGGTCTGACCGGCATCACGCTGAACGACCCCACCGCACCGTCCTGCGCCGCAGCACCGTTCGACCTCACCGCGAACGCCCCGAAGACGTTCTACTGCTCGACCACGAGTCTCACGAAGAACACGACCAACACCGCGACCGCGCAGTACGTGCCACCAGGTGCTCCGCCCGGCACCGAACCGGTGATGACGCAGCAGGCTGGCGCGACCGCGAATGTGCACGGCCTGAAGCTGGTGAAGGAAGTCTGCGCGGCGTTCAGCGAAACCGACTGCGGCCCAGGAGGTCCAGGGCCGTGGGGAGGCGTCGCGAACATCCCGAGCGGTTCGTCGGTGTACTGGCGGATCACCGCTACCAACACCGGCGACGTCGACCTGACCGGCATCACCCTGACCGACCAGGACGAGCCGGGCTGCGACGCGGAGTTCGACCTGGCCGCAGGTGCGTCGGCGTCGTTCCACTGCTCGACTGACGAAGTGACCGGAAGCGTGCAGAACGAGGCCACCGCGTCGTTCGGCATGATGGGGTGGCCGGAGGAGGCGACCACGGAAGCCATCGCGGAAGTGAGCGTCACCGATCTCCACGTCGAAAAGGAGATCTGCGCCGCGTGGACCGCGGCGGAGTGCGACACGGGCCCGTGGGTGTACTCGGCGACCATCCCGAAGGGCTCGACCGCGCACTGGCGGATCACCGTGACCAACACCGGCGACGTCGATCTGACCGGCATCACGCTGAGCGACCCCACCGAGCCGTCCTGCGCCGCAGCACCGTTCGACCTCGCCGCAAACGCCTCGAAGGCGATCCGCTGCTCGACCGCGAATGTCAAGAAGACAACGACCAACGAAGTGACTGCAACGTACACACCGCCGGGTTCGCCACCGGACACCGCACCGATCAGCACCGCTCCGGCCGACGCGACCGCACGGGTCTCCGACCTCGCGGTGAGCAAGGACGTCTGTCAGTCAGCGGTGCCGGAGGCGTGCACGGAGACGGGCAGCGGGCCGTGGGCCGACACCCACGTCGTCGAACGCGGCGGTACGGCACGCTGGCGGATCACGGTGACGAACACCGGCGAAGCCGATCTCATCGGGATCACGCTCCACGACGCGGTCGAGCCGTCGTGCTCGACCGGCGGTCTCGACCTCGCGGCCGGGGTGTCCGTGACGTTCGCCTGCTCGACGACCGACCTCACCGCGGGGATGACGAACACCGTGACCGGGCGGTACGTGCCGCCCGGCGCCCCGGCGGCCACTCCACCGGTCAGCACTCCACCCGACAGCGCCTCGGTGCGGGTGGCGGGTCTGGACGTGCGCAAGGAGGTCTGCCTCACCGAGAACGCCACCGCGTGCGACAACTGGGGCGAGACGGCGACCATCCACAGTGGAGGGACGGCGCACTGGCGCGTCACCGTCGTCAACACCGGTGAGGTCGACCTCGATGTGGTGACCGTGCAGGACCCGGTCGAGTCCGGCTGCACCACGACCGCCTTCGCCCTGGCCTCGGGTGCGGAGAAGACCGTCCACTGCGCGACCGCAGGACTGACGCAGGGGGTCGTCAACACGGTCCGAGCGGCCTACGTGCTGCCAGGAGGAGGCCCATCCGTCGTGACCGGCCCCGACTCGGCAAGTGCCGAAGTGGCACCGGCGTCCGCACCACCCACCAGTCCACCGCTCGCGGTGACCGGCGATGACATCTGGCGCCTGGTGGCCATCGGCCTGCTGCTGGCGGGGCTGGGCGTGATCCTGCGGTTGTGGGGTTGGAGGCGTACTTGAGGCAGAAGGCGTCAGGGCACCCGAGTGGCCCACTGCCATCAGCTGTTCCGCCGTGCAGATCGGCCGCACGTCCGGTGCCCCGGTCGAGTCACAGCCGCCACTCGACGACGAGGCGTCCACTTGCGGATTCGCCGGTCGGGCCTGTTCCCATCTGCTGTGTGCCCCGCCGGGGGCACCAGCATCATTCGCACAAGCGCCGGTCAGGCTCTGACCAGGCGCTTGTTGCCTTTTCGGCGATCGTTTCGCGATCACCCGGTGGTGGCTGGGGTCATTCGCGCCGACGCGCGGCACAGGGTGGCGGTGGGCAGCTCTCCCCGGCTGAGGAGATCGTCCGCGCCTCCAACCTCGATTGGACGATCGTCCGTCCCTCTGGCCTGTTCGACACCGAGGTGGCGAGCGAGTACCGCATCGCCGTGCCAACTACCTCAACGTGTTCGTGAAAGAGGCACTGCGAATCGGCAAGTGACCAGCAGGACGTGAGCCGCCGCCATCAAGCGTTGCGGTCGTGAGCCTTGCGACGGCGGCGCACCAGCAGCGTGGCACCGGCCAGCAACGCCATCAGCAGGAGCAGCGGCGGCACCGGCCCGACGGCGGTGAGCCAGTTGACCAGGGCGTTCTGCACCACCCCTGCCGCGTCGACGACCGGGTCGGCCGGGTCGGCGCCGCCGAGGAACAGCCGGAGTTCGTAGATGCCGTAGTAGGTGACGTACAGGCCGACGAGCACCAGGAGTGCGCCGCCGATCCGGGAGATGTGCGGCAGCAGACTGCGGGCGCGGGACGTCACGGCGGTGCTGGCCAGCGCGGTGGCCACGGCCAGCGCGGTCACGACCAGGCCCATGCCCGCGGCGTAGGCGACGAACGCGGCGACGCCTTCAACGACGTCGCCGCCGCGTAGTGAGCTGCCCGCTACCGCGAGGAAAGGGCCGATGGTGCAGGACAGCGAGGCGATCGCGTAGGCGATGCCGTAGCCGAACATCGAACCCAGGCGCTGGTTCGGTGCGCCTTTGCGCGGCTTGGGCACCAGCAGGGTGATCTCACGGCCGGCCAGCAGCAGTGCGCCGAGCACTACCAAGGCCGCGCCGATCACCACGGTGACGAACGGCAGATAGCGCTGCACGGAGGCGAACACCGGCGCGATCACGATGCCGAACAGGCCGAACACTGTGACGAAGCCGAGCGTCATCAGGGCGCTGGAGCCGAGTGCGCGGGCCAGGAGTTGGGCTCGGGTGCGGTCGGCCGCGCCGGTGACCACGAGGGTGAGATAGGCGGGCAGCATCGCGAAGCCGCAGGGGTTGACCGTGGCCACCATGCCGGCGACCACGGCCACTAGCAGGGTCTCGGTCATGCGAGCTTGGTCAGCCGGTCACGGAGGTCCTTTTCGGACAGTTGGCTCGTGACGACCTCGACCTTGCCCGTCTTGTCGATGAAGGCGTAGGCGGGCTGGGCGGTGACGCCGAACCGCTTCCACACCGCGGAGTCCGTGTCGGCGATGTGCTGGAAGGACTTGAGGTCGTACTTGTCCACGAAGCCCTGCATCGCGGGCACCTGGTCCAGTGCGGCCACGCCGACGAACGTGACGGAGGAGCCGAGTTCCTTTGCCGCCTTGGCCATTCCGGGGGCCTCGCGCTGGCACTTGGGGCACCACGGCGCCCAGAACCACAGCACCACCGGCTTGCCGGCCAGGCTCTCGCCGGAGAGTTCGGCGCCGGCCACGGTCTTGGCGGTGAACCGCAACTGTTCCGGCGCGGCGACCGCGGGCTGGGTTGGCGCGGTGGCCGGCGTTGACGCGGATGTGGAGGTGGGTGGGGGCGCCGTGCTGGGGGCTGAGCCGGGTTGGGCGCCACACCCCACCAGGAAAGTCACGGCGAACGCGGCGACGGCCGCGCGCTTGGAGAACATCAGCTACCTTCCTTCGGCTACTGCTGACCGCGATACTGCCGGATGCGGTCAGGTGGCAGATGTTACGAAGTGCTGACGGGCCCTTCAGGTCAGCCTGTGCTGCACCGCGAAGATCGCGGCTGCCGTGCGGGAGCGGACGCCGAGTTTGGTCAGGATGTTGCTGACGTGCCGGTGCACGGTTCGTTCGCTCAGGCAGAGTTCGGCGGCGATCTCGGCGTTGGTGCGGCCGTCGACGATCAGGCGCAGCACCTCGATCTCCCGCGGGCTCAGGCCGGATCCACCGCTGCCCCGGTCGGACAAGAGGCTGTGGGCGCGGTTCGCGTCCGGGCGTGCGCCGAGCCGTTCGAAGGTCGCCAGTGCGGCGTGGAGTTCCATCCGGACGCCGTCCTCGTCGCCGAGTGCTCGGCACGCCTGCGCGATGTGCACTCCGGCGAGGGCCATCTCGTACGGCACGCCCAGATCCCGCCAGCCGTTGACCGCGTCGCGAAGGTGCACGAGCGCGTCGGTCGGACGGTCTTCGGCCAACGCCACGGCTCCGCGGGCTGCTGCAACGGTGGCTCGTGCGGCTGTGGTGGGGTAGACCTCGGCGATCTTCTCCATCTCGGCGACCGCGGCCTCGGCCGAACCGATCTCGCCCGCGGCGATGTCGACCTCGACGGCCGCGGGCAGGAGTGCGAACCGGTCGGCCGCCAATGCCTGCTCGGCGAGCGCCCGCTGCAGGCCGGTGTGTGCCGCCTGCACCTCGCCCTGGCTCAGCCGGTGCAGGGCCAGTCCCGGCTGCGCCACGCGGCCGAACATCACCGCCTGCTGGTAGGACTCGTCAATCCCCGGATCGCCTTTCAACCTTCGCGACTCGCCCAGTTCGTACCACGCGTGGCCGGCCACCAACTGCCCGTCGACGGCCAGGTCGCGGCACGCCTGCTCGAGCTCGGCCGTCGCCCGTGTCCAGTCACCGCGCAAGCGCATCAGGAGCGCTCGGTAGATCCGGCAGTTCCCGAAGTAGGCGCCACCGAGTCGAGGCAGTTCGCCGAGCCACCTGTCGAGGGCGACCGACCATTCCGCCGCACGTGCGATCTCGTGCACCTGATAACAGGTGCCGATCGCGGCGCAGTACATGACGCTGGTGGCCCGCGGCGAGGTCGTCCTGGTGAGAATCCGGACCATCGCCTCGTCGAGCAGCGCCAACCCGCGCTCCAACGACCCGAGCATGAGGGTCGCCCGGCCACGCATCGTCGTCGCGATGGTGACCAGGTCGGTGTCGCCACGACTCAGGCCCAGTTCGGCCGCCCGGTGCAGGAGTGCCTCGGCGGCGTCGTAATTGCCGGCTCCGATGCACCGGTAGGCCTCGGGGATCAGCAGCCAGCCGTACTCGTCCGGCTGCCGTGCCACACCGCGGGCCCGCTCGACCCATCCGGCCGCGATGGCGAACTCGGCGCGAGTGAAGACGTGCACGCTCCACAGCCAGTACGCCGTGCGGGTAGCCTCGTGGACCTCGCGTGCCTGAGCCCGCAGTTCGAAGCACCGGGACAGCACCTCGACCGCTTCGTCGACCCGCCCGATGATCTGCGCGGCCTCGGCCCAGCACTCGAGGTCCTCGATGCCCAGGGGTGCTGCCCGATCGGCCGCGGTGTACTCCGCGCAGGTCTCCACCCACCGTGCCGCGCGATGGTGCTCGCGGGCGGCCGCACCGTGGTCGGAGCGCTCGTTCATCACCACCTGCCCTGGGTAGGAATGCCCACGATCCCACTGGTCAGGTCGGCCCGCTCTGCGGAAGCGCAGCCGACCCGGTGGCGCAGATCCTGGGCGGGACAACCCACCGATCCCGGGAGCACACGATGTCCACACCGTTCATCTTCATCGGCACCCACAAGATCAAGCCCGGCAAGCGTGAGGCGTTCAAGGCGCACTTCGCGAAGTTCTGTTCCGAAGTCGTGGAGCCGCAGGAGCCCAGGCTGCACTCCTTCTACGGCTACTCGGCCCCGGACTCCGACCTGGTGACCGTCGTCCAGGTCCACCCGGACGCCGATTCGATGGCCACCCACATGAAGGTCGGGGTGGAGCACTTCAGCGAGGCCTACGCCGAATACCTCGAACCGGAAAGCACCCTGCAGATCTACGGCACCCTCACCCCGGAGCTGATTCAGACGATCTCGGCTGCCGCGCAGACCGAGGAGAACGACCGGAGCGTGACAATTCGCGAGCCCTTCACCGGATTCGATCGGCTGCCTCAGCGGTGAGGCCGCGGATACGATCTCGGGGTGCTCAGGACGCGTCTTGATCTCGACCGGATCCACGCGGCTCGCAGCGTGATCGATCCCGTGTACCTGAACACCCCGATGTACCGGTGCGACGCACTGGGACGCCAGCTCGGCTGCACCGTGAGCATCAAGCTGGAAACGGCGAACCCGGTGCGCAGCTTCAAGGCCAGGGGGACCGAACTCGTCACCAGCCTGCTGACCGAGCAGGGCCGCACGGCGGTGGTGTGCGCCAGCGCCGGCAATCTTGGGCAAGCGCTCGCCTGGTCGGGTGGCCGCCGCGGCCTCGACGTGACGGTCGTGGCGTCTGTGCGGGCCCCCGTCGCCAAGCTCGATCGGATCCGCGCGCTGGGCGCCGACCTGGAGCTGGTGGACGGCGACTTCGAAATGGCCCGCGCGCGAGCTGTGCACATCGCGCAGCAGCGCGGCATCCGGCTGCTCGAGGACAGCCTGGACATCGAGACGTGCGAGGGCGCCGCGACGATCGGCCTCGAACTGGCGGAATCCACGTTCGACGCCGTGTTGATCGCCTTGGGCGGCGGTGCGCTGGCCACCGGCGTGGGCTACGTCGTGAAGACCTCGGCCCCCGGAGCCGAGGTGATCTGCGTGCAGCCCGCGGGTGCGCCGGCGTTGACCCGCTCGTGGCGCGAACGTCGCGTCGTCACCACCGAGTCGACCGACACCATCGCCGACGGCGTCGCCGGACGCTTCCCCATCCCCGAGGTGCTGGACGACCTCCTCGTGGTGGCCGACGACGCCGTCCTCGTCCGCGAATCGTCGATCATCACGGGCATGCGGCTGCTCCTGGAGCACACGGGGCTGGTCGTCGAACCCTCTGCCGCTCTTGGCGTCGCCGCCGTGCTGGAGGATCGCGAGCGGTTCGCGGGCCGGCACGTCGTCACCGTGATCTGCGGCAGCAACGTCAACCCGGACGCCTATCAGCGTTGGGTTCATCGGTGACTGTGGCGCAGTTCTCAAGAAAAGCGAAGCGCTTGCCGAACCAGTCCTGCTAAGTTCTGGCGGATTTCTCATTCAGCAAAGAAGCGAGCGTGCATGTCTGCATTTCTTCGTCGCGCCCTGGTGCTTTCCGCCAGTCTCGTGACGCTCCTCGGTCTGGTGTCCGTTCCGGCGCAGGCCGCGGTCTCGTGTTCCGGCACGGTCACCGCCCGCAAGTACATCGGCTACGCCGAGCTGGTCATCTACTACAACTCCAGCAACGGTGGCACGAACAGCGCTTGCCTGAACCACCTCGGCGACTCCTACGGCGTGTCCCGGCCGACCTCGGTGCAGATCTTCCGGTGTGCCGAGCGGAGCGGACAGGGGCAGGATTGCACCGTCACGGCCAGTTCGCGGCGGGACTCCGACTCCTATGCCTATTACGCTGGTCCGGTCGGCGTGACCGGAACCGCGAATTACTGCGTTGCGGCGTCGGGGTCGATTCTTTGGAATGGCGACACGCAGTACATCAACACGGGCCGCCAGGGGTGCCCGAACTGATTTGCAGCCGGACCGGCCGGCGCGCGGCGATCAGGCCGGCCCCGACCGCGACGAACTGAAGAGCGGCGATCACCAGCAGCGCTGTCGCGGGTGTGCGTGACGACAGGAGCACGCCCGCGAGCAGCGAGCCGAGTGCGAACGCGCCGATCTTCAGGCTCGCGCCGGTGGTGGACACCTGGCCGAGCAGTTCGGGTGGGCTGTAGCGCTGGCGTGCGGTGATCAGCGCGGCCAGGGTCGGACCGGATGCGAAGCCGGCGAGCAGGGCCAGGAGCGTCAGCACGACCAGGTTTCCGGCCAACGTCCACAGCGCGAACGACACGCCGTAGAGGGCGACCGTCACGAACAGGACGCGTTCCGGCAGCCATCGCGAGAGGTATGGGCGCACCGCCAAGACGGCCAGCACGGCGCCCAGGTCGAACGCGGCCAACACGAGGCCGCTGAGGTCGCTGTGGGCGTGCAGCAACGGCAACAACACCGGCAGCGTCACCACCAGCATGCCGAACCCGACGAAGCTGATCACTGACGTCAGCGTCGCCGCGCGGAGAGGTGGGGTGCGCACCAGCGTGCGTGCCCCAGCCCGCAGCGCCGGGAGCAGCGACGAGTGCGGTGACGGCGGTGCGGGCGCGAGCACCAGGCGCAACGTGACGAGCCCGCCCGCGAACGCCAGCGCCGACACCACGGCCATCGCGCCCGCGGGTGACCATACGACCGCGACGATGCTCGCCAGCGCCAAGCCCGCGATCGCCGTGCCGCTGTAGAGCATCGAGTCGTACGCGGTCACCCGCGGCAGGTCCACGCCGAGGCGCGGGAGCATGCTGGTGAAGCCGCCGCTCGTCATCGGCAACGTCAGGCCGGCGACGAACGCCAGAACCGGCAGGAGAGGCGCGGGCACGACGATCAGTCCCACCGCCATCGCGGCCAACAGGAACTGGTTGCCTGCCAACGCCACCAGTGGATGGCGGGTGCGGTCCAGCCACGCGCCGAGCAGCGGTCCCGTCACCACGGCGGGCAACGCGTAGGCGGCGGTGGTCACGCCGGTCAGCAGTTCGTCGCCCGTCCGGCTCCACGCGAGCAGGGCCAGCGTGATCACGACCATCTCGTCGGCCAGCCGAGCCAGTCCGGCGGAGGTCAGGTAACGCCACATGCCGCCCTGCCTAGCAGCTGCCAGTCTGCACAGTCGATCGATTTGCGATGTCCACCGTGACCTCGGCCAGCGGCGAGCTGGTGCACGTGAGGACGTGGCCGGACGCTTTCTGTTGCGCGGTAAGGCAGTTCGGCTCCTGCTGAGAGATCTCACCGCTGCGGAGCCGCACGACGCACTCCCCGCAGCTGCCGACGGTGCAGGAGTACGGCATCGGCAGACCCGCCGAGAGCCCGGCGTCGAGCAGCGTCTGCCCCGGCTCCACCACCGCGGCACCGACCGGGAGCCCGTCGTTCTCGACGAGCATTCGCTGCGGCGCGGTGGAAGTGGCCGCGGCACGTGCGGTGGCGTAGTGCTCGGCGAGCACCTGACCGTCCGGGATGCCGAGCTCCGCCAACGCCTGCCGCGCGGTGGCCATGAGAGGTTCCGGGCCGCAGACGTAGAACCGCGCACCGGAGGACGCCCTGAGGCCGGTGACCCACCGCCGAACCCCTGGCACGTCGAGCCTGCCGGCGCGGGAAGTCAGCACGTGCGTGATCGACAGCCGATCGGGGTGTTCCCGCGCCAGCCGGCCGAGCTCGGTGGCGAAGATGGTCTCTTCCGCGCTGCGGTTGCTGTACAGCAGTGCGATCCGGGGTCCGGCAGACGCGGCCAGCAGGGTGCGGATCATGCTCATCATCGGTGTCACGCCGCTGCCCGCCGCGATCAGCACCACCTCGTGTTCGGGATCCACGTGGAAGGAACCCGACGGGCCGCGCACGAACAGCCGGTCTCCCACTGCGAGGTCGCGATGGACGTGCGTGGAGAACTGACCGCCCTCGACGTGTTTGACCGTCAGTTCCAACCGGAGTGAGCCGGGCACCGACGAAGCCGAGTAAGGCCTGCGCACGCCGAGGTCAGTCACCAACGTGAAGAACTGGCCCGGCCGGAAGGCGAACGGTTCGCCGTCCTCCAGCACCACGGTGACGGCACTGGGCGTCTCCCGCCGCACCTCGACGACGCGCACCTCGCGCAACGGGTGCTCCGGCGCGGTCTCAGCGGTGCGTTGGAAGGAAGTCGTGACCTCGTATCCCTCCTGGCGCAGGCCCAACCGGTAGGCGAGGTTCATCGCCGCCCGCAACCACCGCACCGGCACCAGCTTGAGCAGGACGGACGTTCCGCTCGCCGAGTTCGCGGCCAGGTGTGCGCTCGCCAGGCCCATCAGGTCGGGCAGGTCGGTGTGCGCGGCCGGGGTCCACAGCCTCGCCCGTGCCACCGCGTCGTTCGAGGTCAGCTCGGCGGCTTCGACGTCGACGAGCAGCGCGGCGTGCGGTGGTGTCCCGCGCAGCGACAGCGGTTCCAGCACGGCGGGGTCCACGGTGATCGTCCCCCGGCCTCGGACGTGCAGCACACCGGTGCGCCCCGGGACGAGCGCGGCGAACGAGAGCCGGTCGTCCTGGAGCAGGTTGTGGAGGGTGTCCGCGCGTCGGTTGCCCTTCCGGTCCGCGATCACGAGCGTGCGGCCGTCCAGGATCCGCGCGACCGCTTGCCGTTCCCCGCGTGGACTCGTGTCGCTGCCGCCCGCCGAGTCCCAGGTGGACAGTGCCAGGAATGGTGCGGCAGCGAGGAAGTCCGCGACACCGGGCGGGGAGAGAGGACCGTCATCGATCGGTGCAGCAGGCTCGGCCGGTGCGGGCGACTGCCAGAGACCCGACCGCAGCACGGCCTGGGCGCAGTGCACATACGCCTCCGCGACGTCGAAGACAACCTCGCCATCTCGTCCCGCGGAGGCAGAACCGTTGACTCGCAACGTCTCCCCCACCCCCGGCAGGAGGAAGACCAGCGACGCGGGACCGGCGGTGAGGCCCGAGCTCAACGGGAAGGAGATGCGGGCAGGCGAACGCACTCGCACGAAACCCGGTGTGCCGCCGACGAACGTCGTTCTGGGCAGGCCTCGCGCGTCCCGGTGGCCGAAGCCCGCGATCGGACAGCGGGCGAGCACGGTCACGCAGCCCTCGTCGAGTGTGCTGAGCTGCTTCAGCATGATCATCGGGGCGGGCCGGCCGACGACTGACTCGACCTCTTCCACCGTGTTGAGCCGATCGAGGGAGACATTGTTTTCCCAGCTCATGGCACTATTATGAGCTTTTGCTCAGCTCTTGGATACTCGCTTTCGAGCGCCTGGGGAAGGACCACCGTGCCGTCGGCCAAACGCCCCGTCGAACCACGTCGCAAGCCCCGGCAGGTCCGGGCGGAGCTCACCCGCGACCGCATCCTCACCGCGGCTGCTCACATTTTCGCCGAGCACGGGTACGCCGCCGGCACCACCAACCGCATCGCCGAACGGGCCCGCGTCTCGATCGGCTCGCTGTACCAGTACTTCCCCAACAAGGACGCGATCCTGGCCGAGCTGGTGATCCGGCACATCGACCGCGGCGTCTGGACCCAGGCCGATCGGCTCGACCTGTCACCAGGAACCCTGGAGGCGGCGGTGCGCGCGCTCGTCCGCGACGCGATCGACAACCACCGCGACGACCCCCAGCTGCTCCAGATCATGGTCCAGGAGGCGCAGTTCTCCCAGGAGCTGCTCGACACGATCGCGCGGCACGGTGAGCAGCGCATCGCCCAGGTGCGCGATCTGCTCGCCCGGCACCCCGACGTCCGCGTGCGCGACCTGGACAGCTCATCGTGTTCACCGTGGAGCTGAACACCCACCGGATCATGGCTTCCCCGCAGGCCACCGGTGTCGAGAGGTTCGAGCACGAGCTGGTGGGCATGGTGACCCGGTACCTGGCCGGCCACCAGGAGTCGCCTGAACCGCTTGCGGCTCGTCGGGAACGCCCTTCACCTCGGTGAGCCGGGCCAGCTCAGCCGGTCAGCGCGCGGACCGCCGTTTCCGCCATCGTCCGAGCCTGCTCAGCGGTCCCGTTCCTCAACTCGACCTGCGCCCCGGCCCAGAAGTCGTTGTCCCGGACCGCGCTCACGGCGGCGCGGGCACCGAACGCGTCCGAAGTCGCGCACTCGGTCGACGTACCGCCACAGAACATCTTGACGTAGTCACGGGCGTTGCGGCGCAGCTCCTGCAAGCGCGGACGCCACCGGAACGCGTCCACGGGCGGCCGGGCGAAGGTCACCTGCAGCCGGGTGTCGCCTTCGGACAGCATGCAGGTGCCAGACGCGCCGTCCTTGATCGACGGGAACGCGGACCGCACCTTCTCGCACGAGAACGGCACGTCCGAGGTGGGCAGCGGTGGCGACATCTCGGCGCTCACGAAGTACCAGGGCTCGGCGCAGGCGAGCGCGACGACCGAGCCGGAGATGCCAGGCCCCTGGTACTCCAGGGAGAACCGGCCGTCGGAGCCGGAACTGTTGCTGCCCACCCGCCAGCCTCGCGAGCTGACCAGCTGCTCGACCGAGGAGCGCAGGCCGGACAGCGACGACACCTTGCCCGCCGCCACGATCCGGTCGACATCGGGATCCGGCATGGCCAGGGTCGACTGACCGGCGGGCACCTCGACCCCGGAGGCCGCGGGCAGCACCGAACCGGAAACGCCGGTCACCTCGCCAGGCACCACGAGGTCGGCACCCAGCGAGGACACGGGCTTGCCGGAGGACGCGATCGACGAGACCTTTGCGCAGTCAGCGGAGTTCGCCGCGGAACCCGACTGTCCACAGGAGACCACGAAGAGCAGCAGCGCCACCACGGCCAGCCTCACGAGATGCTTCCCTCCGCCGTCGACGAGCAGTACCGCACGCCGTTCAGCTTGTCGAGGTTGTCGAAGGTGACCTTGTAGCCGTTCAGCGTCGCACCGGGGTAGTCCAAAGCAGGCTTGCCGCCCTCCACCGCGTGCCTGGCCACGCCGTCGGAGCCGCTGGTGGCTTGGGCGATCAGGCGGCCTTCCTCGCCACCGTTGGGTCCGGTGGCGCGGGTGTAGAACGCCACGCGGCCAGCCGAGACGGGCGAACCGTCCGACGTCAGCACGGCCTCGAAGACCAGGGGCGTGCCGGAGGCCGGGCGGGCTTCGAGAGCGGTGTCAGTGCAGAAGGCACCGCAAGCCGTCGCCACCGTGGAGGTGGCGACGGCCAGCAACACGAGCAAGAGATTCCTGATCAACACGAACCGACATTCCAGTCGCTGATACCGAGTTGGGCGTCGGCGAACGGCGATGCGAAGTGCGCCAGCAGGTCGATCAGGTAGTCCGGAGCGGCATCACCGGGGTCCAGAAACATGATCATCTGCTGTCCGTCCGCGCCGCGCACGACGATACCGTTCGCGCCGGTCGCGACCTTGCCGGGCTTCGTCGACAGCTGCAGGCAGCCGATGTCGACGCCCAGCGCCGCCAGCTGCAGCTTGGAGCTGATCGGCCGGTACTGCTGGTCGTAGCGGTGGAACTGGATCGTGGTGGTGTTGCCCAGCACCAGGCTCTCGTCGTAGGCGTCGGGCAGCCCGAGCGGCCGTTCGATGCGGAACCTCAGGTTGACGTCGGCCTTGATGTCGACGCCGCTCGTCCCCACCTCGACCCGGTCGTAGTCGCCCCGGTCGAACGCGGGCATCACGTACCCCGCGAAGGCCGGCACGCCCTCGATGTTGAACGGGATCTTGGCCGGGCGGATCGTGACCGACGCGATGTCGTGCATCGCGAACCCGATGTCGGAGATCTTCGACGGCTTTACGCCGTAGTGCCCGCGCAGGGTCCCGGTGAAGAAGTTCACCGGGTCGGAGAAGAGCTCCTTGTCCACGTTGGTGTTCGGGATCTCCGAGGCCAGGATCAGTCCGGTGTGGAACTCGATCCGCGGCGTGCGCGGTGCCGAGGTGAACGTGACCGACGAGTCCTGCCCCAGCGCCGCCTTCGTGTCGCCGCCGAGGTTGTCGAACTCGAACGACACCCCGCTGATGCCCACCTTCAGCGCGTCCGGCTCGTCGCTGGTCGCCTTGATGATCGCGGCTTCCAGCGCGAACAGGCCGTCGAGCGTGCTGGCCGGCGAGCTGTAGGTGAAGTTCGGCGCGGTGATGCCCACGGCCTTCGCGTCCGTGGTGATGCCGAACTTCGCCGGCACGTCCGTCAGCTGCGCGATGGCGCTGGCCGGGTTGCCCTCGTAGGTGCCGGACGCCTTCAGCATCAGCTTGTTGATCGCCGTCGAGTTCTCGACGTTGATGTTCGTCGCCTTGCCGAACTCGGCCTTGACGTCCACCTTGCCGGGGATGGGGTCGAGCTGGGCCAACGCCCGCGCGGTGCCGAGCTTCGGCACGTTGTAGGCCTCGGCGTGCACCTCGATCGACCCGGCGTTCACCACACCGGCGTCGTACTTGAACTCCAGCCCGTCCTTCATGGAGATCGGCCCGAGCTTGAAGTCGATCGCCGCCGGCAAGTTCGTCAGCGTCACCTTGGCCTTCGCCCCGGTCAACGGCTCCGGTGTGAACACCGAGTCCGCGACGTAGAGCTCCAGCCGGTCGACCACCGGGCGGTAGTTGCTGAACGAGAACGAGCTCGTGGCCAGGTCGGCGGTCACCTCGGTCGGCAGCCCCGAGATGTTGATGATGCCGACCACGCCGTAGCAACCGCGGTCCGTGCAGAACGGGCCGTCGTCGGTCGGGCAGCCGTCGCCCGAGCACTTGCGGTCCACCACCGCGATGCCGTTGGCGAACTTCGGCGCGCCCAGGCCGTTCAGCGCGCCCTCCTTGCCCAGCCACGCCTGCAGTTCCAGCGCGAGCTGCCGGTCGGCGCGGTAGGTCAGCACGCCCTTGTTCGAGCCGATGGTCAGCGTCGAGGGCACCGGACCGAGCCGGCCCAGAGCAGCCAGCCGCACCGCACCGGCGAGACGAACGTCGGCGTCCAGGGCGATCGTCTGCGATGCGATGTTGAACTTCGTGGTGAAGTCGCCGCCCGTGTGCGTGTACTCGGCACGCGAGAACCCGCTCAGCGCCGCGCTGGCGTCGACGTCCTCAGTGGACTGGTTGTAGTGCACCGCCAGGTGTGAACCCGTTGGCGCCTGCGCACCTCCGTGGTTGGTCACCGCGAACGCGGCCGAACCCAGCGGTGCCGACTCGGCCGCGAGCAGGTACCTGCCCTCCGCCCAGTCCGCGGTGAACTTCGACGGGATGTTCCGCAGATCCCCGTAGGCGGACCAGGTGCGGCCGTTCACCGGGATGTCGCGGACCAGCGCCGTGACCGCACCGATCGGCGCGGACATCGTGACTTCCGCGTGCTTGGCCGGTGCGTCGACCAGCACGTCGGCCGAGGCCGGCACGTCGAAGACACCCGCGCGCAGGTAGCCGGACCGGTCGCTGGTCACGGTCAACGAGATCTCGTCGACCGGCGCGGAGTTGCGCATGCTCACCGACGTCCGGTCGCCGAGCGTGCCGACCACGTGCATCGACGCGGGCAGCTTGCCGACGACCGCCTTGGCCCGCAGCACCGGGAACCGCGCGTCGGTCGTGCGGGCGTCGGCTTCCAGGGTCAGCGTGCCCAGTGGCGCGGACGCGGTGTACCCGACGTCGATCTTGCCGTCCGCCACGTCCAGCGGGCCGACGGTGAGGTCCACCGGCGACGCGAGGCCGGACAACGTGGCGAGCGCCTTGAAGTCCGGCAGGCGCTCGACCAGCCCGTGCACGCCCACGTAGGCCTGCAGCGGCGCGGTCGGCCGGTAGTCGTCCAGCACGACCTTGCGCGCGTTCAGGTCGATGGTGATCCCGGTCGGCAGGCCCGGCAGGTTCACCGTGCCGACGACACCGAAGCACCGCGGGAACACCTGGCAGAACGGGCTTTCGTCCTTCGCACAGCCCGCACCCTCCGCACAGCCGCGGGCGACAGCGGCGACACCGTTGGCGAACAACGGCGCACCCAGCCCGTTCAACGCGGAGATCTTGCCGAACGCCACGTTCAACGCCAGCCCGACGTTGCGGTCGGCCGCGTAAGTGATCTTGCCGTCACCGACGTCGACGCGGATCGTGCTCGGCAGGTTGTCGATCCTGCCCAGCACCGAGTACCTGGTGTCGTCGACGTTGTTCGCGGCGAGCACCACGTCCGCGTCCACGAACACCGGATCGCCACCCGTGTCGGTGTCCAGCCGGAACGTCTGGTTGCCGGTCGACGCGCGTGAGTACTCGATGTGCGAAAGCTTCCGCACCGAGACGCTCGCGTCGAGGTCACCCGTCGTCTGTCGATGGTGGACAGCCGCGTGCAGACCCGCAGGCGCCGAAGTGTCCCTGTGGTTGGTCACCGCCAGCTTCGCGACACCCAGTGGCGCACTCAACGCGCGGAACCGCAGGTTGCCGTCCGCCCAGTCGGCGTCGAAGTCGGCGGGAACCGCTTCGAGATGTGTCATCGCGGTCCAGTCGCGGCCGGCGACCGGGAACCGCGCCACGACGTCCACGAGGTCGAGTTGCTGGGCGAGCTTGCCCTGCATGTGCTTCGCGACGAGGTCGACCAGCACCTCGACGCTCGTCGGCACCCCCGTCGTCAACGCGGAGAGGTACTTGTCGTCCTCCGGCCGCAGCTGCTCGACGTGGTCGGGGCTCGCGAACACCTCGATCCGCGAGATCCGGCTGGACGCCGTGTACTTGACCCGCGGCTTGTCACCGAGGTCGTACTCGACGTCCACAGTGGACGGTACGTCGAGCACGGTGCCGAACAACGTGGGACCGCTCTTGGTGTTCGTGTACGCGACGTGCACCCGGTCGATGACCTCACTGGCCCGGTAGGCGATCTTGCGCGCCGCCGTGTCCGCGTCGATCGACGCGGTCTTCGGCAGGTTCGAGATCTCCATCCGCGCCTTGTGCTCGGCGTCGATGTCAGCGGCGCCGACGAACGCCTGGCCGCCCGGCGAGAACTCGGTCTTCAGCCTCGTGCGACCGTCGAAGAACGCGTCAACCAGCTTGAGACCGCTGACCTGCGCGCTGGCACCGATCGCCTGGTCCCGCGTGATCACCGTCGCGTGGTCGCCCTCGAGCGGCGCATAAGCGCCGAGGTTCTTCGAGAACGCCAGGGTGGCCGAACCCAGCGGCTGGTCCGCGGTGAAGTTCGCGTGCTTGGCACCCCGGTCGACCTCGAAGTCGACCTTCGACGGCAGCTTCCGCAGCGCACCTCGGCCGACGATCGCCGGATCGCGGTCGTAGAAGTTGACGTCCAGCGACTCCAGCGCGCCGGAAGCCGTGTAGTGCGCGGAGATCTTGTCCTGCTCGGTCTTCAGCTGCGCGTCCCACCGGGCGGGCACGGCCTTCGCACCGGCCTGGACGGCCCAGTCGAGCCGGTCCTGACCGCTGTAGACGTAGTCGGCGAACAGCACGTCGGAGATCGCCGACGAAGCCAGGTAGTTGATGGTCGTCTCGCCACCGCTCACCGGCCGTGTCATCGCCGCGGACACCTCCGACGGCAACGTGTCGATCTTCAGCTGGTCGAACCGGTTCTTCCCGCCCTGGTTGGTCAGCACCTGGGCGTCGAGGTGCGTTTCGACGTCGCTGCGCGCATCGACGGTGGCCTTCTGCGGCCGATCCTGTGCGCCCATGTCGATGAACGCGTGCGCGTTGAACAACCGCGGCACCGGCGAGAACCGAGCACTGGCAACGGTTGGGTCGTACGCGTCGCCCTTGTCGTCGTCACGCACGGACGCGATGCCCGCGGTGATCGCGAACGCGTCACCCGCGCCGAGCTGCAGCAGCGACGCCTTGACGTCGAACACACCGCGCGCGATCTCGAACGGGTTCAGCGTGAAGATGCCGATCGTCGCCGTGGAAAGACTGGCGCCGCGGCGGAATCCGTCGTAGCCGAGCGAAACCCGCTTGTGGCCGGGCAGGTCGTAGACGCCCCACACGTGCGCGGGCAGGTCGCGGCCGGCGAACTCGCTGGTGGGCAGCCGCAACGTGACCATGGCGAGGCCCACGTTGATGATCCGCAGCAGCGCCTGGAGCTTCTCCTCCAGCGTGATCCTCAGGTTGTCCAGCAACGACTCCAGCTGCAGCTTCTCGATCAGCAGCTCGGGGTGCAGGATGATGTTCAGCGGATCCTTCAGCAGCTCCAGCACCACGTTGAGGCGCTTGGTCGCGTCATCGATCTGCCGCTGCACGTTGAGCAGGTCGCGGACCGGGCCGACGATCTCGCCGACCGCGACGGCGGGCAGCACGTCCGCGAGCACGTCGGGCGTGCGGTCACCCGTGACGTCGACGATCGCGGGCACGCCCAGCGGCAGGGTGAGCGAGCACGACACCTGCTTGGTCGCGGACTCCGAGCAGACCCGGTAGGTGATCCTCGGGATGCCGTCGGGCAGCTCGTTCAGCAACGCCAGCGGGTCGACCGGTAGCGGCGGCGGGATGTTGCCCGACGCGAGGGCGTCGATCAGCTCCTGCAGCGTCGCTCGCCTGGTCGGGTCGATGAACTGCGCCGACGACACCTGCGGCTGCAGCTTCGTGGCGTCGAGGTCGGGGGTGCCCTGCGGCGTGACCCGGCCGGCGTTCTTGAGCGTGGTCAGGGCGTCCGCAGCGGTCAGGTCGACCAGCTTCTGCCCCGGCTGCTCGGGCAGCGTCAGCTGGTACGGGCGCACCTGCGGATTCGGCACGACCGGTGCCTTCTCGACCGGCACCGTGCCGGGAGCGGGATTCAACCCGGGCAGCGCCGGAATGTCCTGCAGTGCTTTGGAACGCTCTCGCGGAACCTCCACGGATCCGTTCGGCCCCGGATCAACGGGCTGGACCTCCGGAATCGCCTGCAGCTGCGGTGCCACCTGAGCGTCTTGCTGCTGCACTTTTCCGGTCGGAATGTCTTTGTTGCTCACCTGCGCCTGTTGCGCTGGTGGCGGCGGTGGAGGTGGCTCTGGGTCAGCCACCGCGACTCTCGCGCCGAGACCGACCTGAGCCAACACAATTAATGCCACAAAGGCGCGCGAAAACGACCGTCTCAGCATCAGACCCCCTAGGTCTCCCCAAACCTGAGCCGGAGTCTTACAGATCGGCGGGCAATGCACTAGCAATATCAACCAAAGTGAGTATTGCTCCTTTTAATTGTGTCAAGCATTGTCGACAGCAGCACGTAGCCGCCAGGTAGCCCAACGGTGATTCACCCGGATGTCAGAAGACCACAGAAGCTAACGGCGAGCAACGTGCGACGACTTCGTTCGTACCGCGGCGGCACGGTGCACAGAACGGAATGATCATGGCAACGAAGAAGACAACACCGGACCCGCTGCCCAAAGTCGTGTACGCACAGGCTTCACCGAAGTCCATCGGCGGATCCTCCCTGTTCGACGCGACGCGCTCGATCGACCACCGCAACGTCGAGGCGTACATGTCCGAGGAACCGGTGGCCGCGACGCGGTGGCGCGGCTGCAGGCCGCCGGTTTCCAGGTGCTGCAGGTCTCGCCCTGCCAGGTCCGATCCCGCCTGGCCCGTTGGACGGGGTGTCGATCGAGGAGGCAGCGACGCTGTCGGCCTATCTGGCCGACCACGAGTAGCAGGAGGAGCATGGGGGTGTGAAGGCGGAAGCGAACGAACCGTTGTCGGCCGAGGTGGTCCTGCGCGATGTCGCGGGCGCCTCGGCCGTGCGGCAGTGGTTCGCCGGCCGCGGCTTCACGACGAGCGCCCCCGCGGGCGTCAGCTTCAGCGTCACGGGACCGCGCTCGCTGTTCGAGAGGACGTTCCACGTCGACTTCGACGAGGACAACCGGCCGGGCCGCGACGTCCTCGAACTCCCCCCGCCCGCCACCATTCCCGACGCGGTGGACGTCGTGACGTTCTCCGCGCCGCCGGACTTCGGCTCTGCCTCCTACTGAGGGGTGCCGGCCGCGATGTCCTGCACGACCTGACAGGTGTTCTCGACCGGGTCTGCGGCGTTGGCGTGCACGGCGAGCTTGCGGAGCAACGCCTTCAGGCTCGCCTGATCTTCGCGGGACAGTCCGGCCAGCACGTGCGCCTCGGCGTGCTGGAGTCGTCGATCGAGATCCGCCAGCCGAGTGCGACCGGTGTCCGTGGCGACGACGAGACGCGTGCGGCGGTCGGTGGGTGCATGCTGCCGGGTCACCAGAGAGGCGCGTTCGAGGTCGTCGAGCAGGTAGGTCATCACCGTGCGGTCGATGCCGAGCTGCTGGCAGAGCGCGGACTGGCTTTCCGGCTGGTCACGGGTGGCAGCAGTGAGGATCTGATAGCCGCGGTGGCCGCCCGGCAGGTCGCCCACCGCCAAGTTCGTCGCCTTGACGTAGGCGCGGAACACCACGCCGAGGGTCCAGCCGAAGTCTTCGTCGAGGGCGGTCACCGACCAATAATAGCGCGAGCAGAACGTCTGTAGAACAGAACATCTGTGTGGCATACTTTCGGCATGTCAGATTACGGCCACTCGCTCGAGTTCGGTGTGTTCCTGCCGCCCGCCGCCGACCGGTTCGACGACGCGCTGCGGCTCGCGCAGGCCGCCGACGTGCTCGGACTGGAGCTCGTGAGCATCCAGGACCACCCGTACAACGCCGCGTTCCTCGACACCTGGACGTCGTTGTCGGTCATCGCCGCGGCCACGTCCAACGTCCGCGTCTTCCCCAACGTCGCCAACCTGCCGTTGCGCCCGCCCGCGATGCTCGCGCGCGCCGCCGCGAGTCTCGACGTCATCACCGGTGGCCGGGTCGAGCTCGGCCTCGGCGCCGGGGCGTTCTGGGACGCCATCGCCGCCATGGATGGGCCGCACCGGACCGCGGCCGAGTCGGTCGAGGCGCTGGAAGAAGCCATCTCGGTGATCCGGACACTGTGGAGACCGGGGAGAGGAATCCGGTTGCAGGGCAAGCACTACTCGCTCAACGGTGCACGGCCCGGCCCGTTCCCCGCGCACGACATCGGCATCTGGCTCGGCGCGTACAAGCCGCGGATGCTGAAGCTGACCGGACGCATGGCGGACGGGTGGCTGCCGTCGGCCGCGTACGCGCCGCCGAACCAGCTGGCCGGGATGAACGCGATCATCGACGAGGCCGCGGAGGAAGCCGGGCGATCGCCGAAGGACGTCCGCAGGCTCTACAACGTCGACGGCAGCTTCACCGCCGAGCAGCTCGCCGAGCTCGCGCTGAACGAGGGCGTCAGCGGGTTCATCCTCATGGTCAACGGCGACGACGAGGTGCGCCGGTTCGCGGAGGACGTCGCACCGGCCGTGCGCGAGATCGTTGCGGGAGAACGGACTTCAGGCCCAAAAGCAGGTGACCGGCTCGGGGTCGTCCCGACGCCGGACGACGGCACCCGGCTGTCCGACGAACGCCTGTGGGACGAGACGAAGCGCCCGACCGGCCCGGCGCCGAAGGCCGACGCCGTCTACACGCCGTCCGGCAAAGCGCTCGGCAGGCAGCTGATCGACGTGCACGACCACCTGCGGCAGGAACTGGCCAAGGTCCGGTCGCTGGTCAAGCAGGTCGCGGAGGGCGCGCTCGACGTGGGCGCCGCCCGGTCCGAGATCAACACGATGACCATGCGCCAGAACAACTGGACCATGGGCGCGTACTGCGAGAGCTACTGCCGGCTGGTCACGATGCACCACACGCACGAGGACCGGTCGTTGTACCCGCAACTGCGGCGCGGTGACGAGCGGCTCGGCCCGGTGCTCGACCGGCTGACCGAGGAGCACCGGGTCATCCACGACGTGCTCGAACGCGTCGACGCCGCGCTGGTGGCGGTGGTCGGCGACCAGAAGCGGATCGTGGACCTGCAGGACGCCGTGGACGTGCTGACCGACACGCTGCTCTCGCATCTGTCCTATGAGGAGCGCGAGCTGGTCGAACCGATGGCACGAATTCCGTACCACTACTGAGTGCACCTCGGCGTGTGCGGGACCGAGTTGCAACCGAACGCCCAGAGACTGGAGGCGTGAACACCAGGAAGCGAGTTGATCCAGTCCGACGTGGACGTACGATTCTGGGTGCCACCTCGGTGCTCACGGCAGTCGCCGCGGGCACACGCGCCGCCGTGGGGTTCACCCACGAGGCCGAAACCGAGCTCGCGATCCGCGCGAAGAAGGGCCTCGACATCACGGTCGCGCTCCACACCGGACTGACCTGGGGCTGGCTCGTGTTCGCGGTGCTGGCCGCCGTGGCCGCGGTTCCGTTGCTCCTCAACGGTTCGGGCCGGGTGTTCGCGGCCGGGGTCTGCTACGCGCTGGGCATGCCGTTGCTGCTGCTCGGCATCGGTGTGCCCGCACCGGTTTCGGCGGTCAGGACGTGGACGTGGGTGGCGTGCGGCGTCATCGTGCTGCTCGCCGGCCTGGTCATGCTGACGTCCGGACCCGTGCCGCAGCAACGTCGTCGATCTGTGCGAACTCGCTGAAAATCGCGGCGAGGCCTGGCATGGTGTCGGCCATGATCGAGACAGCCCGCCTGGCGGGGTTCTTCGCCGCCCACGGAGTCTGGTGCGTTTCCGAAGGAGAGACGCTGGTCCCGTTGATCGGGTACCTGCACCCCGACGGCGAGTACGGCATGGACAGGCTGATGTACGACGACTACGCCGAGGGCGCCCGCGTCGGCCGGGACGCGCTGGCGGACGGCGATCCCAGCTGGGTCGGCGCCGTGCTGGTAGCCGACGGCTACATCCACCTGGAACAAGGCAAGACCGACGCGTTGATCATCGAGGCCGTCCAGTACGGCCCGTACCGGCAGAGCATGCAGGTCGCGCTGCCGTACCGGCCTGCCGACACCCCGCACGGGTTCGCGGTGCACAGGCCCAAGTTCATGGACGCGGACTGCAACGACCCGGCGTTCGACGCGATCGGTGAGGCGTTCTTCGTCGGTGCCGCTTCCCACACGGAAGCCAACGCCGTGTGGGAAGCGCACCTCGACGAGTCCGTCTAGCGCCGCGACCGCCAGCCTTCGCCGCGTCTTCGGCGCTCAGCAGGGCGCCTCGCGGCACGGCCCCACGACCACATACAACCAGTATGAGGACGCGGGGCCGGCACCACGATGCACCCGTCTGACCACCGAACACGGGGCAAAGGCTGACGGCCACGGCACTAACGCGCGGACACGACGGTGCAGGTGGCGCTCGCCTGCTTGTTCGGGTTGCTCTCCGAAACGGCCGTCAGCGTCACCTTCGACGTCATCGAGCCGCCGTTGCGCTGAGCGTGCACCGGCACCTCCACCCTGCCACCGAACTTGGCCGTGGCGAGGGCGTTGGGCACCGAGACGGTCCACCCGTTCGCAGCCGTGGCCGAGACCCGGTACACGTCACCGTCGATGTACTGCGTGACGGGCTCCGGATGCTGGGAGGTGGGCGGCGCGGAACGGCCGGTGTTGACCACCGGGAACCGGCAGGTCGCCACGCCGTCCTGGGTGCGCGCCTGGCCCGGCAGCACCTGCACACCGCGCTGCTGCGGACCGGCGCCGTCCAACGACCGGATCGCCACGGTGTAGGACAGGATGCCGCGCCCGTCGCGGTGCACGTCCAGGATGTAGAAGTGCAGGCGGTTGGCCGTGTCGACGAACTCGTACTCGCTGCCCGAGTTGGTGCCCGCGTGGAACAGCGCGTCCGACAGCTGCCGGTAGTCGCCGACCGTGATGGGCACCTTGGTGCCGTCGGGCAGGACGTAGTCGGTCATGCCGATGTCCTGCGGGTTCGAGTCGATGACCCACGTGAACGGGGCCGTGTCCTGGTTCTTCGTCTTGGCCAGCAACACACCCGCGTCCGGCGTGAACGAGTCGGCGCCCATCCGGTCGACGACTTCGAGCGTGTAGTTGTTGTAGCCGCCGCCGTCGCAGAACGGGTTGGTGTTCACGTTGCACGACGGCGTCTTGTCGCCGGTGCCGAGTGCGAGGTTGATTCCGGTCAGGCCGTTCGCACCGGGATTGACCTCGCGGGCGGTGATCTTCGCGATGACCGTGCCGGAACCGGAGAGCGCTTCCCTGGACAGCCGCAGCACGTTGCGCTCGTCGATGATGCCGAGCTTGATCTTGTTGCGCAGCGTTTGCTGTGCGCCGAGTGACCCGCCCGCGGTCGCGGGGATGGTCCAGCGCGAGTGCGGGCCACCGGGACCGTTGAACGCGCCGCGCGACAGCATGTCCCACGGGCCGCTGTAGTCGCGGCGCGGCGGGCTGCCGTACGGGTTGTTGTAGTTGTCGCCGATGCCGAGGATGTGGCTCAGCTCGTGCGCGTACACGCCCTGGCCGGAGCTTTCCGCCTGCGTCGACGAGCCGCCGCCCGCGTTGGGCCAGATGCTCGACCCTGCTGCCCACGACGTCCAGTCGACGTACCGCGTGCGCGACCAGTTCGGCAGCGCGGGGTCCGGCGGGCCGAAGTCGTCGGTGACGTCCTCCTTGGTGCGGAACTTCATCATCCCGAACTCCTGCCAGGTGCCGGACTCGTCCTGGCCCGCGGACAGGTAGTAGATGAAGTCGTAGCCGGCCGGCACCTCGCCGCCGACGTCCGCGACCCACGCGGCTCGGCCGTCCGTGCGGATGTTGCGGTTGCACGAGTCGCCGGCCGGGCATGCGGTGCCGCCCTGGAACTCCATGGCGTACTCGTGGTCCTTGCCCGGCATCGTGTACGGGCCGAACGCCTTCAGCTCGACGCCGTAGCGCCCGCCGGAGGTCTCCATCCAGTACTCGTGCACGGTGTGGCCGCGGTTGAGGCCGTTCGGCTTGTTGAGGAAGTCCTGGTAGAACTGCGCGACCTCGTTGCGCGGCACGCCGTTGGCCTCGGCGCTCGGGTTGCCGAACACGGTCGAGTTCTTCGGTTGCGTGACGACGAACGGCTGGTTCGGGTAGTCCAGGAGGACCAGCGCGCCCTTGAAGTTGCGCACCGAACCACGCACCGACGGGTCGGCCCAGTTGGTGCCGGGGATCTTCTTGTAGTCCCGTTCCCACGTCATGTGGTCGGGGTTGACCCAGTTCTGCGGGTCGACGGGGCCGGGGAAACCGGCGAGGGAGGCCACGCGGGCGGCGTCTCTGGACTGCTGCCAGGGCTGCTGCTGGGGCCAGTGGTCGTACTGCCACGGATGCGTTGGCTGGTCAGGGGATGCGGCCGAGTTGCCGGCCGTGACCATCGCGACCGAGAGGAGCGCGGTGATCAGCAGGGCAGGGCGCCGTTTTGAGCGATCCATGCCTCCACCGTGGTGCAGACCAGCCTCGGCCAACCACGGCCGATCGTCGGTTGACCACTACGTCTCGCATGGCAGCTTGAGACGAACGGACGCACCCCGGCCGTTGGGCACGAACCTGACGGAACCTCCGTGCACCGCAACGATGTCCGCCACGATCGCCAGACCGAGGCCGGAACCGGGCAGGCCGCGGGCGGCAGGCGCGCGCCAGAACCGCTCGAACGCCGATTCCCGGTGCTCGGCGGGCAGTCCGGGGCCCTCGTCGGTGACGGTGAGCCAGCCGGGCCGGGAGCGGACCGTGATGGTGGAGCCGGCCGGGCCGAACTTCACCGCGTTGTCCAGCAGGTTCAGCACGCTGCGTTCGAGCGCGGCCGCGTCCCCGACTGTCTGCCACGGCGAGCGGTCGACGTCGAAGACGTGGTCGTGGGCACGGCTGCGGGCGCGGTTGACGGCGCGGTCGATCACCTCGGCGACCTCGACCGGTTCGCGGGCCAGCTCGCGGTCGTCGCGGGCCAGCACGACGAGCTCGGTGACCAGGTCGCTGAACTCCTGGCTCTGGGCCTGCAGCCGGTCGAGCACCTCGTCGCGCTGGGGCAACGGGCGGCCGGTGCGTTCGCTGCGCACCAGCAGATCGATGTTGGTGCGCAACGAGGTCAGCGGCGTGCGCAGCTCGTGAGCGGCATCGTTGACGAGATCCCGTTGGCGGCGGCGGGATTCCGCGAGGGCGGCGGTCATCGACGTGAAAGCGCGGCCGAGTCTGCCGACCTCGTCCTGGCCCGAGACGGTGACCGGCGTGGTCAGGTCCTCGGTGCGGGCGATGTGCTCGACGGTCTCGGTGAGGCGTTCCATCTGGGCGAGCGCGCGTCTGGTCAGCCACTGGCCGAGCCCGGCCACGAGCAACGTGCCGAAGATCGACACGCTCAGCAGGACACCGCCGAGCGCCGTCAGCGTGTCGTCGATCTCCTCGAGGCTGCGGCTGAGGATCAGGACCTCGCCGTTGTCCAGCGGTACCAGCAGAACCCGCACCGACGTGCCGGACGCGGTCAGGCCGTCGCGGAACGTCGTGGTGCTCGTCTGCTGGTCGCCGGCGACGTCGACGACCGGGTCGACGCCGGGTGGTGCGCAGGTGCTGCCGTCCAGCTTGAGCAGCTGGATGCCCTGGAGGACCTGTTGCAGCCCTTCGCCCGGCACGGCCGCGTCGCAGCGCAGCTTGAACTCCCGCCGCATCCCCGGCTCCGGCGGCCGGGTGACGGGCGGTGGCAGGCTCGCCAGCAACGACTTGTCGAGCTGGGTGCTCAGGTTGTGCTCGGTGACGAGCCAGGTGACGACGCTGATGCCCGCGATCGCGACGGCCACCACGCAGGCGGTGATCAACGCGAGTTTGCTGCGCAGCAACACCGGAGCTTTCACGGTGCCGACTCGCGCAGGATGAACCCCATGCCGCGCACGGTGTGCAGCAGGCGGGGGCGGCCGCCGATCTCGGTCTTGCGGCGCAGATAGCCGATGTACACGTCGAGGTTGTTGGTGCCGTGGTCGCGTCCCCACACGGCGTGCTTGAGGTGTTGCTTGGTCAGCAACCGTTCCGGGTCGCCGAGGAACACGGCCAGCAGGTCGAACTCGGTCGGTGTCAGGTCGAGCCGCTCGTCCCCGCGCACCACCTCGCGGGCCTGCGGATCCATGCGCAGATCGGCGAAGTGCAGCAGCCGCGGGATGGTCTTCTGCCGGTTCTGCTTCAGGAGTGCGCGGACGCGGGCCAGCAGCTCTTCCAGTGCGAACGGCTTGACCAGGTAGTCGTCGGCGCCGGCGTCCAGGCCGGTCACCCGGTCGCCCAGCGCGTCCCTGGCGGTGAGCATCAGCACGGGCAGACGCTCCCCTGCCGCACGCAACCGCCGGCACGCCTCCGAACCGTCGACGTTCGGCATCATCAGGTCGAGAATCGCCAGGTCGACGCCCCTGAGCGAGCGCAGGGCCTCGGCACCGTCCGCGGCCGTGGTGACCTCGTAGCCCTCGAACTCGAGGCTGCGCCGCAGACTGTCCCGCACGTCCGGGTCGTCGTCCACCACGAGCAGTCGCATGGGGCGACGGTAGAGCCGAAGTCTGTGAGCCAGCTGTGCATCGCCGTCCTCACGATTCTCTCAGCAAAAGCCAAGGACGTTCTCACGACCGCGTCAGCAGGCTCGGTTTCACAACGGTCACCACGGTGTCCACAGTGGAACGGAGAACCAATGGCGGTGAGCACCGCGCAGGCCACGGGGACGGTCGACATCATGATCCCCGTCTACAACGAGGAACGTGCCCTTCCCGGCTGCGTGGAGGTGCTGCACGAGTTTCTCGAGTCGCAGTTTCCGTTCGACTGGTCGATCGTCGTCGTGGACAACGCCAGCACCGACGGGACGTTGACGGTGGCTCGGCAGTTGGCCGAACGGTACGAACGGGTGCGCGTGCACCACCTCGACCGCAAGGGCCGCGGCCTGGCGTTGCGGGAGTCGTGGGGCTCGAGCGTCGCAGCCGTCGTCGTGTACATGGACGTCGATCTCTCCACCGGGCTGGACGGGCTGCTGCCGTTGGTCGCGCCGCTGCTCAACGGGCACTCGGACCTCGCGATCGGCTCGCGGCTCGCGCCGGGTTCACGAACCGTGCGCGGCCCTCGGCGCGAGCTGGTTTCGCGCGCCTACAACGCGTTGATCCGGCTGACGCACGGCGCCCGGTTCAGCGATGCCCAGTGCGGCTTCAAGGCCGCGCGGACCGACGTCATCCGGCCGTTGCTGGGCCAGGCGCGGGACGAGGCGTGGTTCTTCGACACCGAACTGCTGCTTCTGGCCGAGCACAACGGTTTGCGCGTGCACGAGGTGCCGGTCGACTGGGTCGAGGACGTGGACAGCCGGGTCGACGTCGTCGGCACCGCGATCGACGACATCAAGGGCCTGATCCGAGTGGCACGTGCGAAGGCCAACGGTACGGCGCTCGTGCGCGGACTGCCGCAACGACCGCAACCACGTGCCATCCACCCGGACGCCGTGCTGAGCCGCAGCGAGGGCGGGCTTTCCTGGCAGATGCTGTCGTTCGCGGTCATCGGAGTGATCTCCACGCTCGCGAACCTGGCTCTGTACGGCGTCTTCCGGCTGTGGTGGCCGGTGCTCGCGGCCAACCTGGCCGCGCTGGTGATCACGACCATCTTCAACACGGAGGCCAACCGCCGCTTCACCTTCACGGCCCGCAACACCACTCGCGGCAAGACGCACCTGCAAGGCTTCGTGGTGTTCGGCCTCTACTACGCCTTCACCTCGGCCGCGCTGCTGGTGTTGCACGCGGCCACTGCCAACCCGCCCCGCCTGCTGGAACTGGCGGTGCTGCTCGGCTCGTCGGCCATCGGCACGGTGGGGCGCTTCTTCCTGTTGCGGAGCTGGGTGTTCCGCCGGGACGACCGAAAGGACCCCGCATGACCGCCGCTGCCGCAGTGGCCGCTCCGGCCGACTCACCGGCCGAGGCAACCTCGTCTTCCCGTTGGCACGTTTGGGCGCTTCTTGGAATCTGTGTGGTGGCAGGGGGTTTGTACGTCTGGGCGATCGGCGCCGGCCAGATCGGCAACGCGTACTACTCGGCCGCCGCGAAGTCGATGTCCACGTCGTTCACCAACTTCCTGTTCGGCTCGTTCGACCCGGCCGGCGTGGTGACCGTCGACAAGCCGCCGATGGCGTTGTGGCCGCAGGCGATCGCTGTGTCCGTGTTCGGCTTCCACGGCTGGGCCGTGCTGCTGCCGCAGGTGATCGAAGGTGTGGCGGCGGTGTTCCTGTTGCACCGCACGGTTCGGTTGTGGGCGGACGAGAAGGTGGCGTTGCTCGCCGCGTTGATCCTCGCTTTGACGCCGATCACCGTGGCGATCAACCGGGACAACAACCCGGACACCCTGCTGGTGTTGCTGCTCGTGGCTGCTGCTTATGCGTCTACGCGGTCGGTGCAGTCGGCTGAGGGACGGGCGCGGACGCGGTGGCTGCTGTGGTGCGCGTTCTTCATCGGGTGCGGGTTCCTGACGAAGATGCTGCAGGCGTGGATCGTGGTGCCGGGGTTTGCGCTCGCCTATCTGGTCGGTTCTGGCGCGCCGGTTCGGCGGCGGGTTCTCGACCTGTTGGCGGCGGGTGGCGTGCTGGTCGCGTCGTCGTTCTGGTGGGTGGGGCTGCACGCTTTTTGGCCAGGGTCCAAGCCGTACATCGGGGGTAGCACCGACGGTGGCGCCTGGGACCTGATCATCGGCTACAACGGGTTGGGCCGGGTGTTCGGTGGCAGCGGGAACCGGGGTGGGGGTTCCTCTGGCCAGGTCATCGGCCAGATGCCTCCCGGACAGGTGCCGTCCGGTCAGGTGCCGACTGGTCAGGGGCCGATGGAGTTCGGCGGGCCCGGCGGTGGCGCGATGTTCGGCGGACAACCCGGCATCACCCGCATGTTCGACGCCTCGGTCGGCGGCCAGATCTCCTGGCTGTTGCCGTTGTGCCTGCTGATCCTGGTCGCGGTGTCCGTCGCGGGCGTGCTGCGGTGGCGCCGCAAGGTTCCGGGCAACCCGGCCGAACGCGCGGGCTGGTTCATGTGGGGAGGCTGGCTGCTGGTCACGGCGGCGGTGTTCAGCTTCGCGCAGGGCATCTTCCACCCGTACTACACGACGATGCTCGCGCCGGCCGTCGCCGCCATCAGCGCCGCCGGGCTCGTGATGTTCTGGCGTGCCAGGAGCTTCGTGCGGTTCCTGCTGCCGCTCGGGATCGCAATCACGGCGGCATGGGCGTTCGTGTTGGTGTCCCGAGACACGGCGTTCCACGGGTGGACCCGCTGGGCCGTGCTCGGACTCGCGGCGGTGGCGATCGTCGTGCTGCTGGTGGGACTGCGCCGGGCCGGGCTGGTGGCCGGTCTGGTCGCGATGCTGCTGGTGCCGGCGGTGTGGTCCACCGCCGTTGCCGCATCAGCCGGTAGCGGTGGAGTGATGCCCGCGGCCGGACCGGCGGTGCGAGGTGGTGGCGGCTTCGAGATCTTCGCGGACGGGCAGCAGCCGCCGAACGGCATGCAGCCACCCAACGGCCAAACCCCTCAACGCGGCAACCGCGGACAGATGATGGGCGGTCCCGGCGGCGGTCGTGCCGAGCTCACCGACGAGCAGAAGCGGATCCTCGCCTACGCCGAGGAACACGGGAACGGCGCCGAGATCACCCTCGCCATCGCGGGCTCGGCGCAGGCAGCCTCGCCGTACATCATGAGCACCGACGAGGTGGTGATCGGCATGGGCGGGTTCTCCGGCTCGGACAACGCGCCGTCAGTCGAGCAGCTGCAGCAGTGGGTGAGCGAGGGCAAGCTGAAGTTCGTGCTCAGCGGCGGTGACCGCGGGCCCGGTGGCGGCCGGAACGACCACGGCCGCCAGGCGTGGATCCAGCAGCATTGCTCCACAGTGGACCCGAGCGCTTACGGCGGTGGCACCCAAACCCTGATGGAGTGCCACGCGTGAGAGCGGTGCGCCCAGGCCGAACGGCCCTGGGCGCACCGGGTTCAGCAGCTCTGGTGGCGGACGTGCGCGTCCTCGATGGTGAGGATCTTCATGGCCCACCCGGCGGACAGGGTGAAGTCCTTCCACGCCCAGTAGCCCGGCGGCAGCCAGGCCGCGAGCCGGCCGGATGCGTTGCACGGCACCCAGAAGCCGTCCCAGTCCTGGTCACGCGGTGTCTCCTGACCAGGAGCCAGGTACCGCCACTCGGTGCCGGGCGCCGGGCCGTCATCGCCCCAGTCCTTGATGGCGTAGATGTAGACGCTGCTCTCGTTCATGACCGAGCCGCAGATGTTGACTTTGCAGCCGCCCTGGATCTCGACGTCGCCGGCCGGGGCGGCGTTCGCCATCCCTGCGGACGCCATGAGCGCGGCGGCACTGAGTCCAAGTGCCGCAAGAGCTCGTTTCATTGCGTTCCTCCCCTTTGTCAGGGCACGAGTGCCCACGCCTGCTGTGCACTGGCTTGGCAGAACGCGAGCCAGCGGCTCTGAGTGGTGATCACGCCGTCGGACCCGGCGCGCACGAGCGCGGCCGACGAGTCGCGCTGGGTCTGCGGCCCCCAGTCGCCGTCGATTCCCGTGCCGTAACCCCAGATGTACTGGCACGCGGCCTGGACGAAGTACGTCTGCGTGACGGAACCGGTGTGGTAGCTGGAGTCGCCGCTGCCCGAGACGGCGTTGTCGATGTGCACGTGGTTGTGGTGCTCGGCGTTGTCCAGGTACGAGATCACGTGCCGGAAGTGGTAGTGCAGCGACGCGACCGTGCCCCAGTAACGGATGCGGGCGGTGCGCAGGGCGTCACCGGTGTCGTTCTTCCACTTGTCGTAGCGGGCGTTGAAGGCCGGGAACATCGCACCGGTGTCGCGGTTGGTGATGAGCATGCGCGCGAGGTCGAACGCGCGGCCCTCGCCGTGCATGCCGGGCTTGTTCACGTAGACGCCGTAGGAGTAGATCTTGTGCGGCGCGGTCCAGTGGTAGGGCGTCCAGTTGCGCCAGTGCACGTGCCACGTCTCGAGGCGCGAGTAGAAGCCGGGGTCGTAACGGAACGACGTCGCGGCGCCGTTCACCTCGTAGAAGGTCGGCTGCGAGTTGATCTCGCTCTGGGTGACGAGGGTCGCCGCGGAGGCGCGGCCGGTGCCGAGCAGAACCGCCGCTGAGCCCGCCGCTGCCGCGGTGAGGATGCTCCGGCGGGACATCGATCCGTTCATGCCCAGCAGTCAACTGCCGGGCATGAACCGGATCCCTAGTCCTGCGACCAGTCTTCGGCCGCAGGAACCAGCACCTCTTCCTCCTCCTCGCGCTTGGGCTCGTCGAGGAGACCGAGCATCCGATGCACGTGTTCCTTGCTGGCTCCGAACATGAAGCACATGCGGTCGACGCTAGGCGCGCGCATGCTTGGACGGCTTCTCGATTCCTGCCCAGTTCGTTCGAAATTTGCACGCGCACGTGTGCTCGCACGCGTCCTCGTGCTGGGATTTGCGTCTTCGAGTAGGAGGAGGCACCCAATGACCGATCGCGGTGACCGCATTGTGAGCGTGCTCGAGGACGCCTTCACCGACCTGATGACGGCCGACCCGGCCGCGTTCCGGCACAAGTTCCGCAAGATGGCGGCCGAGCCGTTCGCGTTCTACCGAGGCAGCGCCTGCCTGTTCTACGCCGACATGGCCGAACTGCCCGACGAGTGGACCGACGAGCGCACCAGCCGCATCTGGATCCAGGGCGACCTGCACGCGCAGAACTTCGGCACCTACATGGACTCCGCGGGCACGCTCGTCTTCGACGTCAACGACTTCGACGAGGCCTACCTCGGCTCCTTCACGTGGGACCTCCGCCGCTTCGCCGCGTCGATGGCGCTGCTCGGCTGGCGCAAGGCACTGCCGGACAGCGTGATCACCGACCTGATCCGCACCTACGTCGCCGCCTACGTGGCCCAGGTCCGCTCGTTCGTCGAACACCCGAACGACGAGCTCTTCAGCCTGCGCCTGGACAGCACCGACGGCGCCCTGCACCGCGTCCTGCAACGCGCCCGGCTCTCCACCCGCATCGGTCTGCTGGAGGAGAAGACCGTCGTCGTCGACTACGACCGCGTGTTCCGCCGCGACCGCGATGGCATCCACGAGCTGTCGGCACCGGTGCGGGCCGCCGTCGAGGAGGCCTTCGCGACCTACCTGGACACCATCCCCACCGGCAAACGCGCGTCGAGCCGCACCTACACCGTCAAGGACGTCGTCGGCCGCAGCGGCTTCGGCATCGGCTCAGCAGGCCTGCACGCCTACAACATCCTGGTCGAGGGCCGCACCCAGGCCCTGGAGAACGACGTCGTGCTCTCCATGAAGCAGGCCAACGTCGCCGCGCCCAGCCGGATCGTGCCGGACTCCGCAATCCGCGAGTACTTCACCGACCACGGCCACCGCACCGCCGTCTCGCAGCGAGCCCTGCAGGCCCACGCCGACCCGTGGCTCGGCCACACCCAGATCGACGGCACCGGCTACGTCGTCGCCGAGCTCTCCCCTTACGAGGCCGACCTGGACTGGTCCGACCTGACCGAGCCGGCCGACCTGCTGCCGGTCCTCGGTTACCTGGGCCGTGCCACCGCGAAGATGCACTGCGTGGCCGACGAGGACTCGGCCCAGACGCTCGTCGCCTTCCAGTGCGAGGAGGCCATCGCCGGGGTGATCGGTGACCGCGAGGCCGCGTTCACCGAGTCGATCGTGGCGTTCGCGCTCGACTACGCGCGGCAGACCCGCGAAGACCACCGCCTGTTCGTGGACGCCTTCCGGGAGGGCCGGATCAAGGAAGTCGGCTCGACCGCCTGAGCATATTCATTAGATGCGTACTCTGATCAATATGCGCATCCTCTTCTCAAGTGTTCCGCAGCACGGCCACCTGCTGCCACTGCTCCCCCTCGCCCGCGCATTCAAGGACCGCGGGCACGAGGTGGCTGTGCTGACCGCTGCCGGGATGGCGCCGGTTGTCGCAGCTCAGGGGCTTGACCTGCGGCCCGCCGGGCCGTTGCCGGACGCGTTGTTCGCCGAGGTCGCGCGGCGGACCGGCGCCGATCCGGCGGGTGCGCCCACGCCGGACTCGGTGGCCGAGTTCTTCGCCGGCACCCGGATCGACCTGACGGCGGACGAGGCGCTCGCGGCGACGGCCGGGTTCAAGGCGGATCTCGTCGTGGCCGAGCTGTGCGACTACGTGGGGCCGTTGGTGGCGGCCGCGCAGGGCACGCCGGTCGCGACCCTGGCCTTCGGGCCCCCGTTGCCGCCGGTGTTTACTGAGGCCATGGACGGTATGGCGCGCACGCGGCACGACGCGCGCGGCCTGCCGTGGCAGCCGCGGCAGTGGTTGCTCGACACGTGGCCCGCGTCGATGCGCGCCGACGAGTGGCAGCAGCCGGAGGGGTGGTTGCCGCTGCGGCCGGAGGCGTTCCGGGTGCCGGGGCAGGAGCGGGTCGCGCTGCCGGTGTCGGGCAGGCCGCGGGTGCTGGTGACGTTCGGGACGTGGTTCAGCGACCCGGCGAAGCTCAGCCCGCTGTTGCGTGCGCTGTCCACCTTGGACGTGGATGTCGTGGTCACGTTGGGGCTCGCCGCGAAGCCGGAGGAGTTCGACGTCGACCGCGAGCGAGTCGCGTTCGTCGGGTTCACGCCGATGGAAGATCTGCTGGACGGTGTGGACGTCGTGGTGACGCACGGCGGCGCGGGCACGACGGCGGCCGCGCTCATGAAGGGCGTGCCGCTGGTGGTGTTGCCGCAGGGGGCCGACCAGTTCTTCCAGGCCGAGCGGGTGGCGGCCGCAGACGCGGGCATTGCGCTTGATCCGCCCGCGCAGACGCCCGAAAACCTGCTGACGGCGGTCCGGACGGTGCTGGAGGACGTGCGCTTCCGGGAGAACGTCACGACGATCGCCAAGGAGATCGCCGCCATGCCTGATGCGAATGAGGTGGCAGCAGTGTTGGAAGCTGCTCCATGACGAGGTCGTACCACTCTCCGCGCCGCGCCCAGGATGCCGCCAACACCCGGCGGGACATCCTGGGCGCGGCCGTGGAGTTGTTCTCCGCCAACGGGTATGCGCGCGTGACGGTCGCGGACATCGCCAAGCAGGCCGGTGTCGCGCCGCAGACCGTCTACTCCAGTGCGGGCAGCAAGTCGGAGATCCTGCACAAGATCGTCAGTGCGGCGATCGCGCGCAGTGACTCGGCTTCGACCGTAGCAGCGATCCGGCAGACCGAAGGGCTGGCCACCGCACTCACGTTGCTGGCCAAGGGAACCCGCCGGGGCAACGAAGGCGGGCAGCAGGTCATCGAGGTGCTCTACGCGGCGCTCCCCGTGCACGAGGACGGGGCCGCGCTGTGGGAGCTGAGCACGACTTCGTACCGGCAGGCGCTCCGCGAGGTCGCAGAGCACCTGCAGGACAAGGGACTCCTGAACGTGGACGTCGAGCAGGCCACGGACGCGCTGTGGTTCTGCTTCGGGTTCGGGGCGTGGCGGACGCTCGTCAAGGAGTGCGGCTGGTCCTGGGACGACGCCGAGCGGTGGCTGGCCAGGCAGGCCATCACGATCTTCAGCCACTGAAGTGAAGCAACACACAGCAGGAAAAACCTGACGGGTCAGCTACTTTGTAGTCATCGTGAACCTCGTCTACGTCTTCGACGCCTACTGCGGCTGGTCGCACGCCTTCTCCGGCACGCTGGAGGAGGTCATCGCCCGCCACCCGGACCTGCCGGTCGAGGTGGTGTCCGGCGGGCTGTTCACCGGGCAACGGCGGGTGCCGATCCGCGAGTTCGCGTTCCTCAAGGGCGCCAACGCCCAGATCACCGCGCAGACCGGGGCCCGGTTCGGCGAGGCCTTCGACGCGCTGTTCGCCGACGGGTCGTTCGTCATGGACTCCGAGGCCGCCGCGCGAGGGCTGATCGCGCTGCGCCAGTTCGCGCCGGACCGGGCCGCCGAGCTCGCGATCGCCGTGCAGAAGGCGTACTTCCACGACGGGCTGAGCCTGTCCAACGCGAAGACCTACCGGACGGTCGCCGACGCGTTCGGCCTCGACTCCGACGCGGTCGTGGGCGCCTTCAAGACCGCGGTGCCCCAAGACGACTTCCAACGCGCAGCGCGGCTCGGGGTGAGCAGCTTCCCGACGTTGATCGCCGTGCGCGGCAACGACGCGTTCGTACTCGCGCGCGGACACGCCTCAGTCGAGCAGATCGAACAGCGACTCGCCTCGCTGGGCTGAGCTCAGTGCGCGTGGTGGCGGTTCGTCCACGCGGCCACGGCGGGCAGCACGTCGGTGATCCATTCGCGAGCCGCGGTGGTGAGCTCGTAGCGCGACGCTCGGCGATGCACGAAGCCGTTGTCCTGCAGCCTCTCCAACGTACGGTGCACCTTCGGGCCGACGGCCGACACGAGTTCATCGAGCGCCTTGGCACCGTCGGACAGCGCGCACAGGACGTGCGGCAGCTGGTCGCTGCTCATCAAGTCCTGCAACGCGAGCAGGTGGTGCAGCGCCGAGACGTCGGTGTTGCGCTCGGCCGCGAACGCGCTCGGGTCGTGCACCTGGACGCGGGCCCTGCCCTTGCGCTTCGCCCGTTGCAACGCCGCGTCGGTGTCGCGCACGAGGTCGATGAGCGCGTCGTCGCTGCTCGGCACGTGCGCCGCGACGCCGATGGACGCGGTCTGGCCGTACAACGTCATGCCGTAGCCGTCGTTCGTGGTGATCTCGGTCTGCAGTGCCCGGATCCCGCGCAGCATCCGTTCCGCCACAACGGTTGCCTCACCGGGCGTGGTGCGCGGTAGCAGCACGAGGAACTCATCGCCGCCGTACCGGCACACGAGATCCGACGAGCGGGTGTGGGCCTTCAGCACGTCGGCGACATCGCTCAGCACGACGTCGCCGGCGGGGTGGCCGTAGTCGTCGTTGATCTTCTTGAAGCGGTCGAGGTCGATCATGAGCAGCGCCACCTGCTCCCACCGGCGCTGGGCGCGGCGGTACAGCGCGGGCGCCTGGTCGTCCCAGCCCCACCGTCCCAGCAGGCCGGTCAGGCGGTCTGTTGCCCACGCGCCAACCGGTTGTGCGCACGCACCGCAGCGCGAGGGAGCGCTCTCGTCGTGCAGGCGCAGAGAACCGTGGTCCACCGGAAGCCCCATCCGCGCAGTCGTCATGAGTCCCCCCAGACTTCAGCTCTGACTGGCTCCAACTGCCCCTTTCAACTCAGGTGACGTCGTTCGGATCAAACGCGACACAACAGTTGAAGCGGCGGAGTGTGATCATAGGGCTACGGACAGGTGGATTCAACCCCTGTGATGCCATATGCTCGCTGGGTTCCACAACAGTGGAATGATCGCTGGCCAGGGGTCGCTCCAGCGGAGGTGTGGCGTGAGGCCGTTCGCCGAGGTGCTCAACGAGCTGTGCAACAACCCGCCCAACGGCGAAGGCAAGGTGACCAACGTAGCCCTCGCCGCCGCGGTGAAGGCACGGGGTGGGGACATCGGGCACGGCTACATCTCGCAGCTGCGCCTGGGCGTGAAGGACAACCCGACCTGCCAGGCCATCGTCGACCTCGCCGGCGCGCTCGGCGTGCATCCCGCCGTTTTCCTGGGCGGCCGCGGTGAGCTGCACCCGCGCGAGCAGCCCGGCTGGCGCGGCACCGCGTTGAGCACGCTCTTCGGAGCCGTGCACCCGCCGGACCGCGGGCCGTGGTCGCCGGAGGAGGTCGCGGCCTCGATCAGCGCGTCCGGTCAGTTCGGCAGCATCTCCGCGAGCTACATCCGCGAACTGCTGAGCAACACCAGCGACAACCCGCGGCTCAAGCACATCCTCGGCCTGGCCGACCACTTCGGCGCCGACCCCGCGTACTTCTTCGACGACGACCTCGCGGCGCGCGTCGACTCGGAGCTGACCGACTTCCTGGCGCTGCGCGAGCTCGGCGTCGTCGAGTTCGTCACCCGTCTGGCCGAACGTACGGGCGAACTGTCCCCGCAGGCCAGGGCTGCTGCGGTAGAAGGGTTCCGGCAGGCGCTCGAAGTCGGAGAGGGCTGGTCGTTCCCGCTGAACAGCCGCCGTACATCCGAGGACCACACTTGATGACGACAACAGCGTGAAGATCTCTGCTTGGATCGCTGCAGACGACATCGAGAGGAGGCGACGGGTGAACCGCAGGAAACTGCGCAAGCTGGTCGACGAGGTCGCCCGTGACCTCGACCTGCCGCCCGACGCCACGCACCGGGACGCGAGCCGGCGGGTCTGCGAGCTGATGAGCGAACGGCTCGGGCGCCCGGTCGACGTCCGCTTCGCCGCGATCACGAACGCCGTCTGCCTGAGCGGCGCGACCGCGTTGCTCGAGAACGGCACGTACCTGGTGATCTGTGCGGACTCCCCGTCCTGGTACCACCGCCTGCACGTGCTGCTGCACGAGTTCGCGCACGTGTTGCTGGAGCACCAGCCCGTGGCGCTCAGCCGCAGCGAGGGCATGCGCAAGCTCGCGCCGCACCTGCTGCCGCGGATGGCGCAGATCATCGCGGGCCGCACGACGTTGACCGAGGACGAGGAACGTGAGGCGGAGAACCTCGCCGACCACCTGCTGGAGCGCCTGACGGAACACCGCGTGTGGGCCGACACGGCCGCCACCGAGGAGCCCGCGCACGTGCGCCGGGTGGCCGAGTCTCTCGAAGGGCGATCTCGCTGGGTGCGTCGTGGCGATCTTTAACCTGATCTACCTCTCGTGCGGCATCGTCGGTCTGCTCCTGCTCGCGTACAAGATCCGTGCACTGCGGTCGAGCTGGGGCAGCCCGCGGGTCGTGGCGTTGATCTCCACCTGCTTCTTCTCCGCGTTCGCCGTGCTGTTCGCCGCGCCCGCGAACATCACGTGGATCAACTGGTCGAGCGGCGTGCCGAACTTCGCGGCGCTGCTCGTCTACGGCCTGGTGGTCTGCTTCGCCGGTTCGGCGTTCGCGCTGGTGCTGTACTGGCGCTACCCGGCAGTCCAGGCGTGGCAACGGGTCCGGCTGATCATCGTCAGCTACACCTCGATCGTCGCGGCGATGATCGTGCTGTTCTTCAAGTCCGAGGTCGACGAAGAACGCCAGGTCGACTTCGACACGTACTACGCCACCCAGCCGACGGTGGCGGTGTTCCTGTTCATCTACTTCGTCGCCACCGGCGTCGGTTGCGGCGGTCAGGCCTACCACTGCTGGCAGGGCTCGCGGGACAAGGCGATCTCCGCCCGGCCGTGGCTCGCGCTCGGGCTGCGCTGGTACTGCGCCGCCGCGCTGTTCCCGATGGCGTTCGCGGTCATCAAGCTGTTCGTGCTGCTGATGAACTGGGCCGGTGAGCGCAGTTTCGACGTGCTGAGCACGACCGCGCCGCTGATGGCGTCGCTGTCGATGATCCCGCTGGTGATCGCGATGGCGCTGCCGGTGTTCGGCCCGCGCCGCCCGTCGCCCTCGCTGTGGCTGCGGCGCTGGCGGACGTACTTCGCGCTGCGGCCGTTGCACCGCGCGCTGGTGCACGTGAACCCCGCCATCGTGCTGGTGGCGCCGGGCAAGTTCCTCAACCCGCACCACCGCGTGCGGCGGCAGATCATCGAGCTGAACGACTGGCGCTGGGCGTTGACGCCGTACTTCGACCTGAGCGTCGGCGAGGCCGCGACAACGCTTGCCCGTGCGGCTTCACTGCCGTCCGACGAGGTCGTCGCCGTCGTGGAGGCCGCCCAGCTGCGCGCAGCTGGTTCGTCGCGGCGTTCGAGCCCCGCGAAGCGCCGTCCCGCCTCGGAGATCGTCGACGGCACGGATCTCGCCGCCGAGCACGACCGTTGGGTGCGCATCTCACGGGCGTTCCAGCATTCGCCGATAGTGGACGCCGCGGTCTCCGATGCCGCACGCGTAGGGGGAAATGAGTAGATGGCACCCACACACGCCGTTGTCCTCGGAGGAGGGCTCGCGGGCATGCTCGCGGCGTCCGTCCTCGTCAGACACTTCGACGAGGTCACCGTGGTGGAGCGGGACAAGTTGCCGGACGGGCCTGGTCCTCGTTCCGGTGTGCCCCAGGCTCGGCACGCGCACCTGCTGATGTCCGGTGGTGCTCGTGCGATCGAGTCGTTGCTGCCTGGGACTTTGGACTCGTTGTTCGCTGCGGGCGCGCACCGGATCGGGGTGCCGAACGACCTGGTGTCGTTGAGCGCTCAGGGCTGGGTGCCGCGGTTTCCGGAGATGCAGTTCATCGTGTCCTGCAGCCGCGGGCTGGTGGACTGGGTGGTCCGCAGACAGGTGTTGCGGGACAACAAGATTTCCGTGCTGACCGGTACCGAGCCGGTTGCGCTGCTCGGTGATCGTGCCGCGGTTTCCGGTGTGCTGGTGGAGGATCGGATCTCGCGGTCGCAGATCTCGCTGGAGGCTCAGCTGGTCGTGGACGCGACCGGGCGGGGCTCTCGGTTGCCTGCCTGGTTGACCGCGCTTGGGTTGCCCGCCGTGCACTCGGAGAGCGTTGACTCCGGACTTGCTTATGCCACGCGGATTTTCCGTGCTCCTGAGTCTGCTTCTGACGGTTTCCCGATCGTCAACGTGCAGGCCAATCCTCGTGATCCGCATCCCGGGTGCACGGCTACGTTGCTGCCGATCGAGGACGGCCGGTGGCTGGTGACGCTGTCCGGGACTCGGGGCGGGGAGCCTTCCACCGACGAGTCGTCGTTCGTTTCGTTTGCGCGGTCGGTGCGGAATCCGGTGGTGGGTGAGCTGATCGCGGACGCCGAGCCGTTGTCGCCCGTGTACGGGTCGCACAGCACTGCGAACCGGCGGAACTTCTTCGAGCGAATCCGGTCGTGGCCTGCCGGGTTGCTGGCGCTGGGCGACTCGGTGGCGACCTACAACCCCGTTTACGGGCACGGGATGTCCATTGCGGCGCAGAGTGCTCAGGCTCTGGACGCCGGGTTGTCGGCCGGTCGTGGTGCGCGGCAGATCCAGCGCGGCATCGGCAAGGTGGTCGACGGGGCCTGGGCGATGGCCACCAACCAGGACATTCTGTATCCGGGCGCAGTTGGGAAGCCGTTGTCGTTGGCCGGACGGGTTTTGCAGCGGTACACGGAGCGGTTGGTGCGCACGGCCACCACCGAAGCGGCGGTTACTCGGGTCTTCTTGGACGCGTTCACGTTGTCCGGGCCGATGGCGAAGCTGATGAGTCCCAAGGTGGTGTGGGCGACCATGCGCGGGCCCCGGCGATCCGTGTCCGCGGAGCCCACGCTGACCGCGGACGAGCGGGAGCGGGTCACCGGCTGATGTACCGCATGCGGTGATCGCGCCCGTCGTGGTCTGCGCGCGGTGCTCGGACCGCTGGTGCTGGAGGAAGAGGCTCGCACTACGACGAGTTCGACGCCGTCGGGCTCGGCCGGCACCGGTCCACCTCGAAGTGGGTCACCTCTGCGGAGTGAAGTCCGCGCTCTGCACGTACTCCATGGCCTTGTTGAACGCCGGGTCCTGCATCCTGGCGGTCAGCTCCTCCTCGCTCGGTTCCGCGACCCGCTGGTGCAGCCACCACAGGTTGCCGAACGGGTCGGCGAACCTGCTGACCCGGTCCCCCCAGAACAGTTCGGTCGGCTCGGTGACGACGGTGGCTCCCCTGGCTTCGGCTCGCTTGAGCGTTTCCGCGTCGTCCTCGACGTAGAGGCGGAGGAACGCCGGGGTGGGCGGCCAGTTCGGCTTGTCGAACAGCATCACCACCGAGTCGCCGATGCGGACCTCGGCGTGGCCGATGTTCGGGGCCTCGCCGACGCGGCCCAGTTCGGTCGCGTCGAACACCTCCGCGATGAAGTCGATCAGCTCGGCGGTGTGGCCTCGCGTGATGATCCACGGCGTGACGGTGTGGTAGCCCTCGGGCACGACGTTCATTCCTTGTCCCTTTCCTCGCTTGTTGGAACGACCGTATGACCCATGTAGGACGACTTCGGTCCTAGTTCTGGCATAGATTTGCCGGCATGAGTGATGCGGCTCGGTTGTTGCGTCTGCTGTCGCTGCTGCAGACCCCGCGCGAGTGGCCAGGCAGCGAGCTGGCCGACCGGTTGGGCGTCACGTCGCGGACCGTGCGGCGGGACATCGACCGGCTGCGCGACCTCGGGTATCCCGTCGAGGCGTCGATGGGTGTGCTCGGCGGGTACCGGCTGGTCGCGGGCAAGGCGATGCCGCCGTTGTTGCTCGACGACGAGGAAGCCGTTGCCATCGCGGTCGGGTTGCGGACGGCGGCTCGGCAACCGGTGGCGGGCATTGCCGATGCGTCGTTGCGGGCGCTGGCCAAGCTGCAGCAGGTTTTGCCGCCGCGGCTTGCGCGTCGGGTGTCGTCGCTGACTTCGGCCACCGCGCCGGCCGCGTCGTCGTTTGCCTCGTTGGTCGACCCTGCGCAGCTCACCGTGATCGCCGGGGCGGCGCATGCTCGTGAGCGGGTGCGGTTCGGGTACGTGGCGCACGAGAACGTGGTGTCGAAACGGCACGTCGAGCCTGTTCAGTTGGTGGCGCTGGGGCGGCGCTGGTATCTCCTCGCCTTTGACGTGGAACGGGACGACTGGCGGATCTTCCGGCTGGACCGCATCTCCGACGCTGTGGCCACCGGGGCCCGGTTCGCGGCTCGGGTGCCGCCGGGTGGGGACGCGACGGAGTACGTCACGCAGAAGATGTACGAGTCAGCGCCGACTTACCGGGCGCGGGCGACGCTGCGGCTGCCCGTGGAACTGGCGCGGGCTCGGCTGGCGGACTTCGCCGGCGACCTGGCGGCTGTCGACGACGGCACGTGCACCTGGCACAGCGTCGAGGACACGATCGACTACCTCGCGTTCCGCCTCACCTTGCTGGGGTGCGACTTCACCTTGCACGGCCCGCCCGAACTCGTGGAGCACCTGCGCGGACTCGGCGAACGCATCAACCGCTCCGTGGAACCGACCTGACATCTCCGGGCACTGACTGCGCGAGATCAACCGCTCGGTGGGCTCGCTCTGACCCCCAGCACCGGCTGTCCGCCCAGCACTCCGGCGTAGGACCGGTCCCAAGGCCACCGACCAGACTCGTCGGCGTGCACGAGCTGCAAGGCGGCGATGCCTTCCCCGTACAGGCGAGCGGACACCAGCAGGTGTGCCCACGGCCGGGCCACCCGGACCACCTCCAGCAGCGGGCCGCCGGGCAACGAGAAGCGCTGGCCCGGCGAGGGAACGCAGCTGTGCGAGAAGTGTTCGGCCGTGTCGTCGAGCAGGCGGCCGGCGGCCAGGACCGGCAGGCCCGTCACGACGAGCTCTGGCAGGCCTCGCACGGTCAGGCCGACGGTGTAGGCCCAGGGCGGGTGGGCCCTGTCCCGTTCCACCGCCTGGACGGCCCAGCCGCGGGCGTCGATGCAGCGGCGCAGGGTGGCCAGGTGTTGTTCCATGCGGCTGGCGGGGTGGTCGCAGTCCCAGCACATCGGGGGCTCCTCGGGTTGGGTGAGTGGGCGAGGTCCAGTGTGCCGAGGAGCACCGACAAGATCGTTTGGGCAGTTCGTGGACAGAAAGTGGACAAACGATCTGTCGGCCGTCTGGATCGTTAATCTGCGACGCACGGAGGATCGTCCATGCGCCAACGAACGCTTCTCATCGCGTTGGCCGCCAGCGCAATCGTTGCGGTGGCGGGCATTGTGATCGTGCTTCAACCTGGTGACAAGACTCAACGACAGCAGCAGGGTTTCACCGTCTCCTTCGCGGCGGCGGAGAACGCGCTCGGGGAAGACCGCGAGAACCAGCTCCGGGACTGGGCTCGCATCGGGCTCGCCGCGCACCTCGGCCTGGACACGCAGGCGATGCGGGATGCGTTCTACGACGCGCTTCCCATCAGGGACAACGGGTTCGCGGACCTCGCCAGGCAACCGACAGGACCGGGCCGGGCACTGAGCCACCACGACACCCTGCACCTGCTGATTCCACGCGACGACGTCAACGACAAGCGCACGGCCGGCCTGCTCCTCGACCAGCACCGCACGGACACGGGCAGCGACCCACAACAAGTACAAGTCCACCGCTACGAGATCCGCGACAGCACGATCGAGATCATCGACGAGGACCGCAAGAGCACCAACGACTTCCGCACGAGCAACGGATACGTCAGCGAACGCGTCGACGACGGGCTCGGCAAATTCCTCGCCAAGGCGAAACACCTGTCCACACTGGAGGTTCGCGGGAACGAGATCTGGGCGGGCGGCTGGAACTGGCCCGGCCCCGAGGTCACCGAAGCAGACATCTCCGTGCTGCAACGCGCGTACGCCAAGAAAGAGCAGCCGGCGTTCTCGCTGGACCCGCCGGGCGAACCCCCGACCCTGGAAGACGTCCGGGCAGTGCTCAAGAACGTCCCCCAGCAGACCATCGATCAGCTCCTCGGCGGCCAGCTCGACGAGCAACTGATCCAGGCCGGTCTGTTCGACCGAGCCACGCCAGCACAACTGCAGGCCGGCGGCCTCCCCACCGACCGCACGGACCTGTGGACCATGCTCAACGTCCTGCAGAACCGCCCGCTCTACAACGAAGCGCGCTACGAGGGCGGCATCCAGGGCACCGAAGTCGGCATGACGCTGTTCTACACCGACCTGATCGCCAAGCAGTGGGTCGACGGCGTGGGCAACGGCGTCCCGAAGATCACCGGGTTCGTGCCGGACAGCGAGGCCGAGACGCCACCAGCCCACTGCGCGACCAGTTCGAAAGCAGAAAGCGGCCGGCTCTGGTTCGGCCAGAACGACAAGGCGTTCAGCTTCACCGGCGACAAGGCCTCGCTGGGTGCGCAGTCCACCAGGCTGTTCTCCCGCTCGGACGGCGCGGTAGGCGAGGTCGAGCCCAGCTTCGCGTTCGGCAGAGGGCTGCGGTGGTGGGACGAGCACTACCAGGAGGTCGCCGACCACGAGGCCCAGTACGCGCGGCTCGACCAGATCATGCGCTGGAGCGGCGCACTGGAATGGTTGCAGAGCAAGGGAAAGCACCTCCCCGCGACCGAACCGAAGAACACCCTCAAGTTCGCGGAGTGGTACCAGAGCCGCACGGATCTCAAGGAACGCGACGACGTCCGACCGGTCCAGCCGCCGTCGGCGAAGCAGGAAGCGGTGCTGACCAAGCCGTCGAAGGCCTACCAGGACTGCGGCTTCTACGGCGTGCGCGGCGGCGTCTCGCTCGGCGACCGGATCGCGCGCATCGGCGACGGTTACCAGGCCGACCTGCCGGAACCGGTTCGGCGGGCCGGAGCGACGGAAACAAGCTCAACGCTGAACAACGGCAACGGCAAGATCACCGAGGTCACGGTCGACATCAGGGACGGCCAACCCCAAATCGTCGACCGCGTCGAGCGCACCATCACCACCGCCAACAACACCGCGAAAACCGACACGAAGGCGACCGGCCGCGAGGTCATCCCGCTGGGCGAACTGAAGGTCATGCAGCCGGCCACCAACGTGCGGCAGCTCGCCACCACGCTCAAGGCCGAGCAGGGAAAGATCGACTACCGCGTCGACTACCAGGGCAACCACCTCGGCACGCTCACCACGGACAAGACCCGAAGCTTCATCTCCCTCAGCTGGACCAAGGGCCTGGTGCACCGCATGATCCAGGCGCTGCAACCGATCCAGCGCGGCAAGAGCATCAACGACAACGTCTTCTACAGCCAGCGCGACGCGAACGGCCAGACTCAGCACCGCATCGGTGGCAAGGACGAGCCGTGGCTCACGGTCGGCCCCGATGGCCCAGCACAAGGATTCGCCCTCCGCGTCGGCGTCGAGAACCCTCAGGGCCCCACCACCCACCTGCTGGCCACGCTGAACCCGCGCGCGCCGCCCGCCGGCGACTACATGACGCTGACCACGACCCCGGACGGTCCGCCGACAGCCCAGTTCAGCAACACCCCGCCGACCGGAACCCCGATCCAGGTCCGCACCCCGGACGGCCAGTCGGCACCGCTGTACGTCGACAAGAACCAGGTGACGGTGCCGAGCGCCGATCCCCTGTTGGGCCACAACGGCGCGACCGAAGGCGCGGCCATGCTGCGCGACATCGCCGACGTGCTGGCCAGGCACGGCGAGACGGACGGACTGCTGCAGGCGGTCCGGCTCGGCGACGTAGGAGCCATGATCGGCAAGCAGGAGATCTTCCTGAGCCCACCAGGACACCAGTGGTCGACCAAGGCTCTCGAAGCGATCAACGGCACCATGCGCATCACCGACGGCAAGGCGATCCACGTCGACAAGTCACCGCTGCGCCAGGTCAGCAAGAGCAAAGCCACGCTCGCAGAGGTGCTCAACTCCCCCAACACCACGGCTTACCTGAACGAGAGCTTCCGCGCGACACTGGGCACAAAGGACGGTCCCGTGGTGGCGGACGCGTTGCAGCAGGACATGACGGTCACGGTCCGGGAAGTCACCGCAGAGCAGCACCAGCAGAGAATCCCGGCGGACGTCCTGGTCCACCGCAACGCCGAGTGGTCGCGGGCCGACACCCCGCCGAGGTTCGGCGTGTCCACCAGCCTCAACATCGTGATCACGCTGACCTCCCCCGTCCCGACCGGCGCCAGCCCCGGCCCGGCGAAGCCGGCCGGTCCGGCCGCGCGGATCCTGCTGATCTGCCCGGAGGACGACACCGCGAACGGCTGCGGGGACTGAATGGAACTCCTCGAACCCGGTACACCCCTCGCCAACGCGATCATGGCCGCGCAGGCCGCCGCCCGCCGCGGTGACGTGCACGGGGTCGACCACGCCTACGCGGAAGCCGCCAAGAGCAGGCGGATCATCGCCCACGACCACTGCGCGACCTTGCTCAACCTGGGCGCGATCGCACTGGCCGGGCAACGCTGCGACGAGTACCTCAAGACCGGAGACGAAACCGAGCTGAGAGTCCTCCGCGCCCAGATCCACAGCGCCGCGACGGATCACGCCAGGGCCGCGCAGCAGGTGCGCGACCTGCGCAAGCGAGACCTCACCGAACTGCAGCAGGCGATGCTCGCCCGCGTCGCCGCACTGGCCGCCGCCGACCGCTACGACTACCCCACCGCGGAAAGCGAGCTCGACGCCGCCGAACGCCACTTCCGTCGCGCAGAACGCCCGGAATACCTGGAGGCCATCGGCAACGACCGGCTCATCCTCGACGTGCGCCGGGGCTCCCACGTCCCCAAGATCGACGACCAGACCCCGCGCACCCCGGCCGAGTGCCTGCAACAGTCCACGATCCTCAGGCGCAACCTCAGGTACGAAGATGCCCTCGCGCTGATGACCAGGTGCGTCACCAGTTACGAGATCGATCCCGCACTGCGGTTCGCCGTCCTCTACGAGCTGACCGTGCTCCTCGTCCTGACCAGGCAGGCTGGTGCGGCCCGACGGCTCTTCCCGTTGCTGGTCGCCGCAGCAGGGCCGGAAGTGCTCGCGAAGCTCCCCGACGCCACCCAGACCCTCAGCCCGGAACGCCGCCTGGACCACGTCCGCCGCCTGATCGCGGAGGACGAGCTGGCCACGGCGGAAGAAATGCTGGGCGAAGGAACTTCGGCGCTCTGGCATCTGACCACGGCGGAACTCGCCTACGCCAAGGGGCGACTGGACCAGGCCGCCCAGCACTTCCACCAGGCCGCCACGCGCACCGAGCACGCCGAGCTCAAAGCGTTGGCACTGCGCAAACTCGGCGACACGTGCGCCGACGCCGGCGACGAGGACCAGGCGGCGAAGTGCTGGAGCGAGTCCCACCACATCGAAGAGGACATCGCCGACCACCAGAACACCCCGAGCATCAAGCTCCAGATGCTGCGCGCCGCACGGGACGAGCACGACGGCCGCGTCCTGGCCGCGGTCCGCCGTGTGCACCGGGACGGCGCGAAAGCGTTGGCAGGACTGGCTGTGGCCGTCGAGGCAGCCAGGGGCGCCACCATCCTCACCGAGCCGCGCAACCTGCCCGGGTTCACCGACCTGCGCTCAGCCAAACGCTGGCTGCACAGGACAACCAGGCATCTTCCCCGTGACCAGGTCGTGTGGATGATGCACGCGACACCGGAGCAGCTGCACCACCTGATCATCGGCCGCCGGATCACGCACCTGACCACCGACGTCCACGTCAGCGAGCTCACCGAGACGATCCGCCGGCTCAAGGCGTGGAACCCGAGCTACAACCCGGCGATCCTCGGCTCGCTGCTCACCGAGCTGACCGCGCTGATCGCCCTGGACGACGTGCTCAAGGCCCTCCCGAAGCACACCACCAGGATCGCGGTGGTGGCAGGCGACGTCCTCGCCGACATCCCGCTGGCCGGACTCCCCGTCCCCGGCACCAAGCACTACCTCGGCCTCACGCACGCCCTGTCCAGCCTGCCCTGCCTGTCCGCTCTCTCACCGCTGCACCGCCGCTCCCGCAAGCAGAGAGGCGACGAGACAGCGATCTTCAGCCCGGACCCGAAACTGCGCAGAGCCACGGCCGAAGGCAAGAAGTTCAAGGAAGCCGCGGAACTCGAACACACCCTCAAGGAACACCGCTTCCACCGCATCCGGATCGACGCGCACGGCACGCACGACCGCCAGGACCCGGACCAGTCGTGGCTGACCTTTGGCACCGAGAGGGTGTCCGCGAAAGCGTTGGGCAGCATGGACTTCAGTGCGTGCGGCACGGTCGTGCTCGGCGCCTGCGAGTCCGGTATGGCCCAGCAGCGCGGCCGCGACGAGAAGGTCGGCTTCGTCCGTTCGGCCATCACCGCGGGCGCCGGTGCCGTGGTCGCAGCGCGGTGGAAGGCCGAGGACGAGGCCGCGCAGAAGGTGCTCGACGCGTTCGACCGGAACCTGGCCAAGCTCCCTCGTGACCGCGCCCTGCAGCACGCTCTGCGGGAGGTCGCCGACCGGCACCCCGCCGACTGGGCGTGCTGGTCGCTCTACGGCGACGCGGGTGTTCAGACCAAAGCGGGCCCGCTCCGCAGAAAACTCAGGAAGAACGGAGATCCCGTGCCGCTCGAGACCCGACCCAAGGTGTTCCTGTCGTTCGCCGGCAAGGACCGTCCGCACGCCGAGCAGCTGCGCGCCGAACTGGAGGAGCGCAACGTCAACGCCTATCTCGACGAGAACGAGATAGCGCCCGGCGACAACGTGGTCAGCGCCATCAACGACGCCCTGGCCACCTCCGACTACTACGTCCTGCTGTGGTCGGCGAACACGCCGCAACGCGACTGGGTCACCAAGGAGTGGACCGCGGCGTTCAACCTCGAGATGACACGCCGCCGCGCCTTCCTGTTCATCGTGCGGCTCGACGAGGAACCACTGCCGCCGCTGCTCGCGCCCCGCAAGCACATCGACCTGGTGGAGGCAGCCGACCGCCTGGTCGCGACCTGGCGCGCGGACCGCAAGTCGGAGCTTCCCGTGTTCCCGCAACCGGTACCGCCGGCGCCGGACGGCCCGACCGTCGCGATCTCGGTGCGCAGCCACGACCTCGGCGTCACGCACGTCGTCATGACACCGCTGCACCTGACCGGCGCCGAGCTGTACCGGACGGTGTTCAAGGCGATGCAGCTGCCGACCGAGCAGGCGACGTTCGACGGCGCGATCGGGATGCGGTTCTCCTACGAGCTGTTCCAGCAGAACGAGTCGATCCCGGACGACCAGTCCACTGTGGAGCTGGTGTCCGACCTGGTCGACATCGCGGTCCGCGTCGAGTCGTTCGGTCCGCGCGGCCCCTACAGCAACAAGGAGTTCCGCCCGGACGACGAGCTCGACGAAGGACTGGACGTCGACCAGCAACGCATGCTGCTGGTCGCGGCGTTCCGGCACCTCCTTCCGTAGCAGGGCACCTGCCCCCGGAGGCGAAGTCCGGGGGCAGGTGCGCTCACATCAGGACTTGCGTCGACGTGCCATCAGCGTGACGAAGGCACCGGCGATCAGCAGGGCCAGACCGGACCCGAGCAGGCCCCAGACCGCAGCGCCCGTGGCGGCGAGCGACGGCTTGGGCAGCAGACCGGCGTCGAGCGTCAGGTCCACCCGCTTGTCCTTGCCCAGCTTGACGACGTGGGTGCACCCGGTCGCCGGGTCGGCGTCCGAGTCGTGCAGATCAGACATTGGCCCGACGTCACCGACGTGCGGCTTGGTCAACGTGCGACCAGCCACCAGACCGGTTTGCGGATCGGCGTTGAAGCAGACCTCGTACTCGCCGTCCGGCAGGTCGGTGAACAGGTACCTGCCGTCGGAGTCGGTCTTGCTCTGCGCCACCGGCTTGCCGGTGCCGTCCTGCAGGAACACCGGAAGGTCCGGCGCACCGGGTTCACCGGCGTCCTGCACGCCGTTGGAGTTGTTGTCGTACCAGACGAAGTCACCAACTCGGTTGGTCGGTGAGACGAGGCCGAGGTCGAGGGTCAGGTTCTCCCTCTTGCCCACGCCCACGGTCACCGGTGGCGTGCAACCACTGGCCGGCTCGACATCGGAGTCCTTCCCGTCGTCGCCCACGTTCGGCTTCGTCGCGAGGTATCCGGCGTAGGCACCGGGCAGAGCACCCATCTCGAAGCAGACCTTGTAGGTGCCGTCCGGGACGTTCGGGAACTCGTACTTGCCCTTGGGATCCGTCTTCACCGGCTCGCCGACCGGCTTGCCGTCCTTGTCCACCAGCTTGACGGTCACGCCGGGCACGCCGGGCTCGCCCGGATCCTGCACGCCGTTGCGGTTGGTGTCGGACCACACCAGGTCGCCGATCTTGTTCGGCGGTGCGACCAGACCCGCGTCGAGCGTGTAGTCCCGGCGCTTGCCCACGCCGACCGTGGTGGTCAACGTGCACCCGGTCGTCGGGTCGGCATCGGAGTCCTTCGTGTCGTCCCCTGCGTTGTTCTTGGTGAGCGCGTAGTCCGCCACCGCGGCAGGCAGGTTCTTGATGTCGAAGCACACCTGGTACGTGCCGTCCGGCAGACCGTCGGTGAAGTAGTACTTGCCGTCCGGACTCGTCTTCTTCGTGCCGAGTTCCTTGCCCTGAGCGTCCTTCAGCACGGCGGTGACACCCTCGACGGGCTTCTCGCCGACGTCCTGCAGGCCGTTCTTGTTGGCGTCGATCCACACGAAGTCGCCGACACCGTTGGCCGGCGGGTGGATGCCGGCGTCCAGCGTCAGGTTCTCGCGCTTGCCGACACCGAGCTCCACCTCGGGGGTGCAGCCCTTGTCCGGGTCGGCGTCCGAGTCCTCGGCATCGTCCGCGCCGGCATTCGGCGTGGTGAACTGGAAGTCCTTCACCGCATCCGGCATCGGACCGAAGCACACCGTGTACTTGCCGTCCGGCAGGTTGTCGAACGAGTACTTCCCGTCCGGCCCCGTCGTCGTGGACTGACCCGTCGACAGCTTGACCGGCACGTTCGGCACGCCGGGTTCGCCGTCGTCCTGGATGCCGTTCTTGTTGTCGTCACGCCAAACCAGGTCGCCGAGCTTGTTCGGCGGCGAGACCAGACCCATGTCGAGCGTCAGGTCAGCGCGCTTCCCCGTGCCCAGCGTGGTTTCCGCCGTGCAACCGTCGGCACCCGCGTCAGAGTCCTTCGCGTCGTCGGAGCCCGTGTCAGCCGTGGTGACCTTGTAGTCCTTCACCGCGGCAGGAAGGTTCGCCACGTCGAAGCAGACCTTGTAGGTGCCGTCGGCCAGGTTGTCGAAGAGGTACTTGCCCTCGGCGTTGGTCGTCGTGGTCGCACCGTTGCTCAACGTCGCCTTGACACCCTCGAGCGGGATGTCCGTGGCGTCCTGCAGACCGTCCTTGTTGACGTCGATCCACACGTGGTCGCCGAGACGGTTCACCGGCGGGACCAGACCGAGGTCGATGGTCAGGTCTTCCGGCTTGTCGACGTTCAGCTCGACCTCAGGCGCACAACCCGTTGCGGGGTCGGCGTCGGAGTCGCGAGCGTCGTCCGAACCAGCGTTCGGCGTCGTCGGCACGTAGTCCTTGACCGCGTCCGGCATCGGGCCGAAGCACACGACGTACTTGCCGTCCGGCAGATCCGGGAACTCGTAGCGGCCCTGCTCGTTGGTGGTCGTCGTCTTGTCGCCCACCTTCACGGTCACACCGGGCACCGGCTTCTCGCCGTCGTCCTGGAGACCGTTCTTGTTCGCGTCGATCCACACGTGGTCGCCGAGCTTGTTCGGCGGCCTGATGCCGGCGTCGAGCGTGAGGTCCTCACGCTTCTGCGGGCCGACAGTGGTGGTGTGCGAGCACTTCGACGTCGGATCGGCGTCGGAGTCCTTCAGATCGTCGCCGGCGTTCGGCTTCGTCAGCAGGTAGCCCGCGTACTCGGCCGGTGCCGTGCCGATGTCGAAGCACACCTGGTAGGTGCCGTCGGCCAGGTTGTCGAACAGGTACTTGCCGTCGGCACCGGTCGGCTTCGACTGGCCCACCGGCACGCCCGTGCCGTCCTTCAACGACACGGTGACACCGGGAACGCCCGGCTCGTCGGCGTCCTGCAGGCCGTTGCGGTTGGTGTCGACCCAGACCAGGTCGCCGAGCTTGTTGGTGACCTTGGCGTTGATGCCCGCGTCGATCGTGTGATCGGCGGTACCGGACTTGCCCGTGGTCACCTGTGCCTTGCCGTCGGAGTCCACATTGGAGTCAATGGCGCGGTCCGGCCCGGCCTCCTTGGTCGTCCACTTGAGGTTCGCCGCGGCCGGCGCGTTCGGCAGTCCGCCCGCGTTCACCGCACTGCGGTCGAACGTCAGGTTGTAGCAGGTTTCCGGCTTCAGGCCGTCGGCCGCGCCGAAGTAGTACTCGCCCTTGGCGTTCGTGACCTTGGTTCCGAGCGGCGCGCCACCGGCGCACGGCGTCGCGGTCACCTTGACACCCGGTACCGGAGGCTCGTCACCGTCCTGCACGCCGTCACCGTCGGTGTCGAACCAGACGCGGTTGCCGAGCTGGACCGGTGCCAGGTCGCACAGCGCTTCCAGGTCACCCAGGCCGTTGGCCTTGCCCCAGCCCTCGGTGTTGACGTCGCTGATCTGGTAGGCGTTCGGAAAGCCGTCGGCTGCCATGGTGCCCTTGGCCCGGTCGAACCAACCGGCACCGCCGGTGTTCAGTGCCGTGGGGTCCATGACCGTCGAAGGCATCCGGCTCTCGCCATACACGACGACGAGCGCTCCCTGCGCGGTCTCGTTGTGCGGAGCGCCATTGGCGTCCTTGTAGTACTCACCGGGGTAGTACTCGACCACGTCACCGGCCTCACCGCCGCCGTTGTTGGCTGCGGTGTTGTTGTTCGGGCAGGTGGAGGTCCCTTCCCAGACATAGCTGCCGTCCGCCTGGCGGCAGGCCCGGTTGAGGTCACCACCGCTGACGGTGTCCCACTGTCCTGCCGACCCGTCGGCAGGAGACAGGCTCTTGCCACCCTGATCGCCGAAGCGGTCGCGGAACGCCAGCACGAGGTCACCGTTCGCCTCGACACCGACGTCGGTGAGCAGCGGCTCCGGGTGCTCCACGAGGCCGCCGGTCGGGGTCGGCTGCGTGTAGGTGGTCTTCCAGGGCAGCCAGCGGTCGGTGTTGGTGCCCTGCCACAGGACGGTGCCCCGCTTGAAGTTCAGCGGCTGGCTCACCACCGGCGCGCCGAACGCGCCTGCGGTGAAAGGCCGGACCACGGCTCGCATGTCGGCGGCGTTCTGGGTCGTCTCCCCCGAGCAGACACCACCCACGTAGACCAGGCCGTCGCGGACGCCAAGGGCGCCCGGCCGCCAGTCGTTCGCGTTGGGGCACGGCGACGGGATCGCGTAGGAGGCCTTCGGCGCGCTCGCCGTCGCCGCCGTGGCGTCGTAGACGTAGAGCTTCTTGTCGCCGAGGTTCACGACGTAGAGCTCGCTGCCGTCCTCGGAGATGTCGATGTCGCCCAGCGCCTCCTTGCCGACCACGTTGGCGAAGCCGCCGTCGAAGTTGTTCGCGTGGTTGTGCTTGGTCGTGCCCGCGCCGGGCACGGTGGCGAAGAGGGTCGTCGCACCGCCGGCGGAGGGCGTGACGTAGATACCACCGGCGTTGCCGCTGCCGTAGTCGGTGAGCCGCTTCGCGAACGCGCCGGAGAAGATCCGCTTGTCCTGCTTGCGGTACGCGATGCCGTACACCGAGCCGGTGGTGCCCTGGTTCGCGATCTGCGCCGGAGCGGCGCCCGTACCACGCGCGGTGAACGGGAAGGTCACCAACGACCGCGCGGAGGCGACGACGTTGCTGCTGCCGTCCTGCTTGCGAGTCGCCCTCTGGCAGGCGGTGACGAGCGCCGGGCTCGACTGGCAGTAGTCGGCCGGGTTCCACAGACCCGTGGTGACGGTGGCGGCCTTGCCACCCGTCACGTCGACGAACGCCGTGTTGCTCTCCAGCGTGCCGCCCGCAGGTGCCGGCTGCAGCACGCTGCCCGCCGGCGGGTTCACCTGCACGCGGTACTTGCCGCCGCTCACCGGGCCGAGGCCGACGGTGACGCTGCCGGTCGCGTCGGTCGTGCCGGTCGCGGTCGCGCCCTTGGGGTCGGTGACGAGCACAGAAGCACCCTGCACGCCCACTTCGACGGCGGCGTCGTAGTTGCCGTTGCCGTTGACGTCACGGACGACCTTGACGGTCAGCGTGCCGTCACCTGGACCGGCGTGGGCCGGCGGTATCACCACGGCGAACGAGGCGGCCAGCAATGCGGCCGTCAACGCGGCGAGCGGACGTTTCACGGAATCGCTCCTAGGCAGCAGGGGTCGGGGGAACACACTGCGGAACCTGGAAAGTGCCATTGTTTGCCCAGGTCCGCGCGTTTTCTGCCACTTACACGCACTCGCTTGTCGCACTTTCTGGTGAATTTGACTCGCGAGGTTGGCCGCTTGATGTCGCTTTCGGGCTGCGTTCCGTGAAACGCCGTTCCCGCTTCAGGTGAATCAGATTCCACCTTTGATGAATCGGGTTTAGAGCCGACCATTGCAGCGGGCAACTGTCCACATGGGAGGTTCGCTCGACCGGGTCATTCGTGTGTGTGGATGTCACAGCTTGACCACACGGCCGATGAGGCTGAACGGGTGAACATGCACGTCGGACTCAGCCTTTCCTGGCTTCAGCGCCTGTAACCGGTGAAGGTCGCCTGCGGGCGGTGAACGACCCGAGTGGACGCTGAAGGGAAGGCCGTTGAGCACACCGGAGCCGGATCAGGGCTTCGCGGAGTTCTTCCGCACCTGCCTGCCCGTGGTGACCAGGACGCTGACGGCGCTGACCGGCGACACCCGCGCCGTCGAGGACATCGCGCAGGACGCGTTGGTGATCGCACGGCACCGTTGGCACGACATCCGCGCGTACGACAAGCCCGAGGCGTGGGTGCTGAAGGTCGCGATCAGGCTGATGCGGCGGTGGCAGCAGCGGAACCAGTACGAAACACCGCTGGTCGCCGTCGTGGACGTGGTCGAGCAGGTTCCCGAGGTCGAGGCGGTGCACTCGGCGTTGCGCGAGCTCTCGCCCAGGCACCGCGAGGTCGTGGCGTTGCACCACCTGCTCGGCTACCCGGTCAGCGAGATCGCCTCGGTGCTGGTGGTCAGCGAGTCGACCGTGCGGACGCATCTCACCCGCGGCAGGGCCGAGCTGCGGCGGATTCTCGGAGGTTGAAGATGACTGAGCGGCTGCTGCGCGAGTTCGAGCTGGACGAGGCGGTCGAGCGGCTCTACCGGGCGGGCGAGGCCGCGGAACGGGCCGGGAACCTGCGTGAGGCCGCCGCGCACTTCCGCGTCGCCGCCGACCAGCGGCTGGGAGACGCGGCCGTGCGGGCCGCCCAGGTGCTGTTCCTGCTCGGCGAGGACGCCGAAGCTCAGCGCTGGTACGAGGTTGCGCTGGCCGACGGGTTCGACTCGTCGCTGGTGCAGACGGATGTCGCTGCGCGGCAGGGTTTTTTGGAACACGCGGCCCGGATCTCCGTTGGTGCGCCGACGTTCGACTGGTTGCCCGGCGCGGTGCCGGTCGGCTCGCTCGACCCGGCTGACGTGCGGGCGCGGACGTCGGCGTTGCGGGCGTTGGACCGGCGGTACGGCGGAATCGTCTGCCACGCCTCGGTGTTGGCGCACCTGGAGCAGGTCGAGCCGTTCATCGTGGTCGGCGATGCGCCGATGTGGACGGCGGTCGCGGAGGTGCACGAACTGGCGGGGTGGACCGCGTTCGACAGCGGCATGCCGGGTGTTGCCCTGCCGCACTTCTCGCGCGCGCTGACGTTGGCGAGGCAGGCGGAGAACGAGGCACTGATCGCCTCGGTGCTGACCCGCGCGGGCCGGATGTTCCTGCACCACAACGCACCCGACGACGCGTTGAAGGCGTTCCAGCTCGGGTTCGTGGCGGCGCACAACTCGTGGGCCGACCGGCAAGAGCTGAGCGATCCTCGGCAAGCGATCACATCACTCACAACCAAGACATATGGCGCAGAACGCGTCCGTTCCCACGTGCTGACGTTGACGGCACTGGCCCGCAACCATCTCGCGCTCGGCGAGACGGCCACAGCCACCGAGCTCGCCTCGAAAGCCGTGGCAGCAGCGACGAACCTGCGGTCAGCGCGTGCCGACGACCAACTGCGGTGGCTGGATCGGGAAGCCAGGGCCGCCGGCGCATCCGTGCTGGTGGAGCAGATTTCGGCCCGTTTCGCACGCTGTAGTTGACGTGTTCATCCGATCCGGGCCGATACACGCGTGCGCGCAAACAGGTAGGTTCTGCGCCATGGCCGAGCCTTTCTCGTGGGTGCCCGCAGGAATCAACACGGACGTGCCCAGCGCGGCACGCGTCTACGACTTCCTGTTGGGAGGTGGCCACAACTTCGCCTCGGACCGCATGGTCGGCGAGAAGGTGCTGCAGGTGCTGCGCGACGGCCGCGCCATCGCGTCCTCGAACCGCTCGTTCATGCGCCGCGCCGTCCTGCTGATGATGGAGCAGGGCATCGACCAGTTCCTCGACCTCGGCTCCGGCATCCCGACGGTCGGCAACGTCCACGAGATCGTGCAGGCCGAAAACCCCGACGCCCGCGTGGTCTACGTGGACTACGACGAGGTCGCGGTCTCGCACAGCCAGCTCATCCTGGAGGGCAACGCCAACGCGGGCGTCGTCCAGGCGGACATGTGCAGGCCGGACGACGTCCTCTCCGACCCGGTCGTGAAGGACCTGATCGACTTCTCCAAGCCCGTCGGCCTGCTCATGGTCGCCGTGCTGCACTTCGTGTCGGACGAGAAGGGCCCCGCCGAGATCGTCGCCCGCTACCGCGACGCCATGCCGTCCGGCAGCCTGGTCGCGCTCTCACACCTGACCGCCGACTTCAAGCCGAACGAGATGGGCGCGGTCGTCGAGGCCATGAAGCACAGCCGCGACCCGATGTACTTCCGTTCCCTGTCCGCGTTCGAGCCGATGTTCGCGGGCATGGAGGTGCTCCAGCCGGGCGTCGTGCCGGCGCCGTCGTGGCACCCGGAACTCGGCCCGGCCGGAGAAGGTGGCCCGGAGGACGTCTACGTGGGCGTCGCCCGCAAGGCCTAGCGGAACTTCCACACCTGGGCTGCGGAACCGCTGCACGTCCAGATGTTCAGGCGCGTGCCGGGAGTCGTCGACGCACCGGGGTTGTCCAGGCACAGCCCCGACTGCGGGTTCTGCACCGTGCCGTCGGACCGCACGCGCCACTGCTGCGCGCCGGTGCCGTTGCACTCCCACAGCTGCACGGTGGTGCCGTTGGTGGTGCCGCTGCCGTTCACGTCGAGGCACTTGCCGGAAATCGCGATGGTGCCGTCGGCGATGACGCGCCACTTCTGGGCGTAGGAGTTGTTGCACGTCCAGATCTGCACCGGGTTGCCGTTGACGGTGCCGCCGGCGTTGTTGTCCAGGCACAGGGTCGGGGCCGCTTTGAGCTCAACGGAACCGGCGCCGGACGGGTGGCGTTCGGTCGGCAGGGCCGGGGTGTTCAGGTGGTAGAAGTCGACGGCCAGGTAGTTGGCGGTCTTGCGGGCGGCGGGCTCGCAGAAGCGGCGGGCGCGGTCTGCGGCCTTCGAGTTGTCGGTCGAGACGGTGCCCTGCACTGGGACGTCGCGGAAGTGGTTCATCACGAAGAGCGGGCGGAAGTTGGGTTCCGTCGCGGTGAGCGGCTTGCTCCAGCGGCTGTAGCAGGACCAGTCGGACGTGCCGGTGCCCGAGCCCATCGACCAGTAGTTCTCGACGGTCCAGTCGCGCTGGTAGAGGACGCCGGAGTTCTCGCGGCCGTCCGGGCTGTGGTCGGTGAAGATGAGCAAACGCTTGCCGCCGGCCCTCATCTGGGACAACGTGGGCCAGCCGTGTTCGCGTACGCCCTCGGCGCGGAACAACACGTCGTTCAGGCCGGGGACCTTCGCGAACTCGGCGCGCAGCACGTCGGCAGAGACGTAGTCCTCGAGGAACACCGTGACGATTTCGGTGGGGCGTGCCTTCAGGAAGTCGACGATGCGCTTGATGTCGACGTTCAGCGCGACCGGGTTGCTGACGAAGGTGCAGCTGTTGTGGCAGAGGATCGCGCCGTCGGAGGTCTGGTGGATGTCGAGCATGAAGCCGCGGACGCCGTCGTTGAGCTGCTGCACGATGCCGCGGGACTGGTTCGGCGCGATGTTGCCGAAGGTGAAGCCGCCGTCGACGCCGTTCGCATAGGCGTTGTGGGAGCTCAGGAACGTCATCTCGTCCAGGCGCGGGTCGCTCGGCGGCTGGTAGCGGACCGGGGTGACCGGGGTCAGGAACCACGTGTCGGTGCCGGTGCCGACGCGGATCTGGTCGGTGCCGGACGCGATCAGGTAGCGGTCGGCGCCGGGGTCCTTGAAGCGGTAGCGGTCCTGGTCGTCCAGCACCGCGGTCCACTTCGCGTCCGTGCTGGTGCAGCTGACCATCTGGGCAGTGTCGCCGGAGCGGCCGAGGCACTGGCCGCCCTCGGCGAGCGTGCTGCCGTTCCAGGTGAACTGCTGGCGGTCCTCGTTGCCCTTGGGGCGGTGCTGGACCACGGATGAGCCGGACACGGCCGCGTTCTGGCCGGTCACGGCGCTTTGCAGGTAGTACGAGCCGTTGGGTGCCGCGACAGCGTCGACGGGGACGAGCAGCAGCGACAACAGCGCGAGTGCAGGGATGATGCGCATGGGGTGCAGGCTTGTCCACGGACGTGAACGTGAAAAGACTTCACACCGAAATCCGTCCGAACCGAGACATCTGTGGTCCGGACCACAAAACGTGATGCAGCGGACGACGGCAGCTAGGGGGTTTCCCAGGCCGCAAGAGACCACCGACAACGAAGGGGGCGGCGTGGGGTTCGACCAGTTCGTCGCCGAGCGGCTGGACCGGCTGCTCGGGTATGCCACCGCGATCACCTGCGACAAACACCTGGCGCAGGACATCGTGCAGAACGTGCTCATGCGCGCGCAGAACAAGTGGGAGCGCATCGGAGCGATGGACGCCCCCTATCTCTACGTGAAGCGCATGGTGACCAACGACTACCTGTCGTGGCGGCACCGCAAGGCCGCACGGGAGATCGCGGTGGAACGCAGCGAGCTCGCCAAGCACGTGCCGTCGATGGCTGATCCGGCCGATGCGCACGCCGAACGGGAGGCCATGCGCGCGCGGATCGCCGTGTTGCCGCGCAAGCAACGTGCGGCGTTGGTGATGCGGTTCTACGAAGACTGCTCCGACGCGGAGATCGCACAGGTGCTCGGCTGCGCGGAATCCACCGTGCGCAGCCAACTCTCTCGCGCACTGCAGACGTTGCGCGCCCACGAACTCGCCCGGTCCGCCACCCTGGGGGTGCACTCATGAACGACCTGATCCGCTCGGCCATCGCCGCAGAGGCCGAGGAGCGCGTCGACTCCCGGACCGTGCTGGCGGAACTGCACAAGCGCAAGGCCCGCAAGCCGTTCGGCCTGATCATCGGCGTCGCGACGCTGACCGTGGCCGCTGCCGCCGCGGCCGTCATCATCCCGACGGCGGCCAAGAAGACCGACGCCTCGCCGGCGGAGCTGCAACCTCCCAAAGCGGAGAACGTGCTGCTCATCGGCACCGACGATGCCAACCACGCCGACGCGCTGGTGTTCGCGCGCTTCGAACCCGACGGATCGGCCTCGGTCATCTCGTTGCCGCGGGACATCTTCGCGGAGTCGAGCGCCGACAAGATCAACAGCCTGTACCTCGGGGGTCCACGCATGCTGACCAACGAGATCCAGCACCTGACCGGCGCGCCGGTCGACCACTTCGCCGCCGTCAAGATGTCCGAGTTCGGCAAGATCGCCACTGCCGTGGGCGGGGTCGAGGTGTGCCTGAACAAGGCGATGAAGGAGCCGTACAGCGGCGTCGACCTGCCAGCCGGCCGACAGACGCTCGCGGGCGACCAGGCGCTCGCGTTCCTGCGGCAGCGGCACGGCCTGCTGAACGGCGACCTGGACCGGACCAAGCGGCACCAGGCGTTCCTGGCCGGGCTCGCGGCGAAGATCACCAAGGACAACGCGCCGGCCCTCGCCCGCGTGATCGGCGGGTCGATCGAGGTCGACGAGGGCTGGGACGTGCTGGCGTTCGCCTCGCGGTTCCAGGGGCCGGTGAAGATCAAGACGGCGACGTTGCCGGTCGGCGAGATGATCACCCGCGCCAGCGTGTTCGGGTTCGCACCGGATCCGGCGCAGGCGAAGCAGTTCGTCGAGAAGCAGTTCGGCGGCGGCGAAGCGACCCAGAGCGGATGCGTGAACTGATGTTCACACCAATGGAGCATCAAGTCGCCCGGATGCGGTGTCGATGACCAGCATGTAGCCCGCCGAATGGCCGCTACGATCAATTCGTGCGCGAACCACTTGAACGAGACTCCGAGATCGCGCACATCCGTGAAGCTCTCGACGCAGCCACCCGTGGTGAGGGTCGCGTCGTCGTCATCGAGGGCCGTGCGGGCATCGGCAAGACCAGGCTCGTGCACGAGTGCCGCGAGCTGGCCAAAGAGCGCGGTTTCGGGCGACTCCAGGCTGTCGGTGACGCCCTGGAGAGCGCCATGGCGTGGGGCGTCGTCCGGCAGATGGTCGAGCGGTCGGTGTCGCGGTACTCGGGCGAGATCCGGGAGAAGATCCTGGCCGGGCCGTCCGGTGCGGCGCTGAAGGCGCTGGACGACGCGGCGCTCGACCCGAGCGAGGCCGAGCTGGCCCGCACGTTGCACTCGTTGTGGTGGGTCGCGGTCGACCTCTCGTCCACCCGCCCGCTGCTGATCACGGTCGACGACGCGCACTGGGCCGACCTGTCGTCGCTGCAGTTCCTGGTCTACCTGTCGCGCCGGATCGCGGACCTGCCGATCGCGCTGGTCGTCGCGACCAGGCCGCCCGCGGACAACTTCGGGCCGCTCGCGGCGCTCAGCGTGTCGGCGGACCGGCTGCTGCCCCGCCCGCTCACCACGAACGCCCTCGGGGAGCTGGTCGGCGGCCACGCCGAGGTGATCAAGGCACTGCACGCGGCCAGCGGCGGGAACCCGTTCCTGTCCGGGGTGCTGGTCGACGAGCTGGCCGCGCTCGGGCTGCCGCTGGACGACGCCGCCACGGCGGCGAAGATCGGCGGGCTCGGGCCGAGCACGGTCTTCCGGGCCACGCTCGGCCGGTTGCCCGCAGACGCCGTGGCGCTCGCGGGTGCCGTCGCCGTGCTCGGGTCGCACGCCGATCCGTGGCAGGCGGCGGCACTCGCGGACGTCGAGGACCTCCCCGCCGCGGTCGAGGCGCTGGTCGCCGCGAACGTGATCGTCACCGGGGAGCACCTGGAGTACGTGCATCCCGTGGTGCGCGAGGCGGTGTTGACCGGTCTCGGCCCGATCGCGCGCGCCTCACTGCACGCGCGCGCTGCGACGGCGTTGTGGGAGGCCCACGCGCCGGCGGACCGGGTCGCGGCGCACCTCATCCACGCTCCTAAAGGGACGCTCCCGAACGCAGCCGACGTGTTGCGCAAGGCCGCCTCGCAACTCATGGCCGCCGGTGATCCGCGGACTGCTGCCGCGCACCTGCACCGAGCCGTGAGCGAACGACCGAAGGACGCCGCGCTGAGAGCCGAGCTGGGCCGGGCGTTGCTGCGGACCGGCGACGCGGTGAAGGCGCACCACCACCTGAAGGCCGCGGCGGCCGGACTGCCGGACGCGGAACTGGTGGCGGCAGCGGCTTCGGCGACCGCCGTGCTGCACGGCCCGGCAGCCGCGATCGACGAGCTGACCGAGGCCATCGCGGCGCGGCCCGACGGTGAGTCGCGGTTGCACCTGGAGGCACGGCTGGCGGTGTTCCGGTCGTTCCTGCCGGACCAACGGCAGACCGCGTCGGCCCACCTCAGCGACTATGCGACCCTCGCGGGCGGCACGCCGGACGAACGCACGTTGCTCGGTCTGCTCGCGCAGATGGGGCGCTACGAGGTGTGGCCGCACGACGAGGTGGCGGCGACGGCGACGCGTGCGTTGGCCAACGGCGCGTACTTCGACGACGCGACGGGCAGCACCGACGCGATGGTGGCGTGGCTCGTGGCGTTGCTCGCGCTGATGGCCGCGGACGGCGTGGACGTCGCACGGCGCGAGATCGAGCGGGCACGGCTGAAGGTGCGGGCGCACGGGTCACCGGTCGAGTTCGCGATGGTCACCAACGCCTCGCAGTTCCTGAACTGGCGCTGCGGCAACATGCAGGTCGTCGAGGCCGAGGCGGAGGGCGCGCTCGCGGCCATCGCGCAGGAGGACCCGGTCTCCCAGGTGGTCGGGCTCAGGGCCACCTCGACGCACTTCGCGGCCTACGCGGCGCTCGAACGCGGTGACGTCGACGCGGCCCAGTCCGTGATGGACGCGTTCGACGCTTCTGGTGCACCGCCGATGATGCCCACGATCTGGCTGCACGAGGTGCGTGGCCTGATCGCACTGGCTCGCAACGACGCGGCGCGTGCCCTCGACGAGGCGTACCGGCAACGGGACGCGATGGCAGCGGTGCAGGTGGATCCGCCGACGATCCCGTGGCGCGGGGTCGCCGTGCGCGCGTTGCTGCAGCTCGGCGAACCGGCCGCGGAACTGGCCTCCGAACAGCTGGGCGTCGCGCGGAAGTGGGGTGCCGCGACCGAGGTCGGCGCGGCTCTGCGCCTGCTCGCGCACGCCGCCGCCGACTCGCGGCTGGAGCTGCTGACCGAGTCCGTGACCACGCTGGAAGCCTCACCGTCCCGGCTGGAGCTGGCCCGCTCGCTGGTCGACCTGGGCGAGACGCTGCGGGTGGCACGTCGGCGGTCGGACGCGCGGGAGCACCTGCACCGGGCGGTCGACCTGGCGAGCGAATGCGGCTCCGCGGTGCTGCGCGCACGGGCCGTCGAGGCGTTGGAAGCTCTGGGCGACCGGCCGCGCAGGCAGGTGGCGCTGGGGGCGGAAGGCCTGACGGCGTCCGAGCGGCGGGTGGCTGATCTGGCCGCCGCGGGCCGGGCGAACCGGGAGATCGCGCAGGAGTTGTTCGTGACGCCGAAGACGGTCGAGAACCACCTCGGCCGGATCTACACGAAGCTCGGAATCGCAGGTCGCAGGGACCTCGCCCGCGTTCTCGCCTGATCCGGAGCGACGTGGGGGTCCCCCTGATACACCCAACTTTCCCGCTGGAGGGTTGAGGGATCTCCCCTCATGCCTTTGGGAGTCCGCTGCGGCGAATCTTGTGTCACCACAGGGAAGCACCTCGAAGGGGACACCGAAATGATCCGCAACGCTCTGATCGCCGCAGCCGCCACCGCCACCCTCGCCACCGCGTTCGCCCCGATGGCCTCCGCCGACCTCATCGGCACCCCGGCGCCGTGCGTGACCGCCTCCGACCTCGTCGGCCCGGACTTCAGCGTCCGCAAGTGCGGCGTGAGCGATGTGGACCAGTTCCGCGTCAACCTGCAGAACAACGGCAACGCCCACTGCGGCCCGGCGTCGCTGTACAACGTCCTGCACTACTGGGGGCACGTGAAGGGCGCGCCGGTCGGCTGGGGGCCCACGCGGGTCAGTGACATCGACCCGCAGGACCAGAGCGACTACGACCTCAACACCGCCGCGATCGGGAAGATCGGCTTCGACGCCAAGTACAACGGCGGCACCAGCCTGACGAACCTGCGCACCGCGTGGGACATCGCCACGCAGCCCGCCCGTGACGCCGGCTGGCAGACCTCCCGGGGTGTCGTCAGCACGCTCGAGAACCCGGACTTCGCCGGTGAGCTCGCCCGCAAGCTGAACGAGGGTCCGCTGCAGCTCGTGTACGGCCGCTACAAGGACGCTCCCGGCGCCTACGCGTTGCAGCGCAGCGGTGGCCACATCGTCACGGTCGTGTCCGCCACCGGCTCGTTCGGCGGCAACACCATCCAGCTGAAGCTGGCCGACCCGGGCCGCGCGTGGGACCACAACAAGACCGACGACTACCTGCTCACCCAGTCCGACTACGAGGCGCTCGACGTCACGCTGACCAGGCGTGCGTTCCAGCAGTACACGCCGGTCGCGGACGACGAGAACACCGCAGAGGACGAGTCGATGGAGCCGGGCACCTACAAGTGGGTGACGCGCTGGGAGCTCACCGGCCCTCGCTACGTCAGCGACACGACCCGTCAGATGGTCGAGGGCTTCAACTGGTTCGACATGGCGAAGTAGTTCGAGTTCCGGTCAAGGGCCGCACTCTTCAAGGGTGCGGCCCTTCGCCATAGCCTGACCTTCATGGGGAACCGCGATCGGGAGCAGACCCGCCGCCGGTTGTTGGACGCCGCGTCCGTCGAGTTCGCGGCTTACGGAATCGCCGGCGCGCGGATGGAACGCATCGCCAGGATCGCCGGGTGTAGTGCCGGTCTCGCCTACACCTACTACGGCGGCAAGGACGAGCTGTTCGACGCCGTGCAGTCCGAGGTGGTGGACGCTGCGGCGGTGGAGTTCGACGCGTCCGACCTGCCGGGGTACGCGGGCCGGTTGTACGACCTGCAGCACCAGCACCCCGAGTTCGCGCGGCTCTCGATCTGGCTGTGGCTGGAGCGGCGGGGGTGCGTGGATCGGGTGGCCGACGTCGAGGCCATCAGAGAGGCGCAAGGACAAGGACTCGTCTCGGCCAGGTTCGAGGCGGAACAGGTGCTGCGGCTGGTGCTGGCGATCGCGTGGATGTGGTCGGACGCGCCGGCGCACAGCTCGGACCACGTGGGGCGGAGGCGGACCGTCGAGGACGCCGTGCGGCGGCTGATCGAGACGTAACCTGGTCTTATGCGTGTTCTCGTGGTTGCCGCACCGTTGCTGGGTCACGTCTTCCCGTTGATGCCGCTCGCGCACGCCCTGCACGACGCCGGGCACGACGTGGTGGTCGCGACCGGCGGCGAGGCGCTCCGAGTCCGCGACTCCGGACTGCACGTCGAGGACGTGGTGCCCGCGAACGTCCGGTTCGGACCGATCGCGCTGCGCATCATGCTCACGCATCCGTTGGTGGCGAAGAGGGAGATGCAGGGCAGCGGCCGGCTGGACTTCGTGTCGCGGATGTTCGGCCGGGTCGGCGACGCGATGACGGAACCCCTGCAAAGGCTTGCCAGGAACTGGCAACCGGACGTCGTGGTGCACGAACCGCTGGCCGTCGCGGGATCGGCGCTCGGCGTTCCCTCGATCGTGCACGACGTGTCGGTGTTCGACGGGCTCGAGCTGACGAGAGCGGTCGGCGCTCGGATGAAGGCCGAAGTGCGGTCTCCCGCAACGGTTCTGCGCACCGCACCGCAGAGTCTGAAAGAGCTCCCCGCCGGGCAGCCGATGAGGTTCGTCGCCTACAGCGGTGACGGCGAGGTGCCGCAGTGGCTCGCCGAACCCGCCGGCCGGCCGCGCATCCTGGTCAGCCGCAGCACCGCACCCGGTCCTGGTTCCGGCCGGATGATGGCGGCGGTCGCCAAGGCCGCCGAGCACGTCGACGCCGAGTTCGTGCTCGTGCGGCCGGAACGTGCGGAAGGCTTGCCGGACAACGTCAGGACGGTCGGCTGGGTGCCGATCCCGCGCGTGCTGCCGTTCTGCGACGGCATCGTGCACCACGGTGGCGCAGGAACCCTGCTGGGCGCGCTCGCGGCCGGTGTGCCGCAGCTGGTCGAGCCGGGACCGGGCGATCGGACGGTGCACGCGAACGCGATCACCGCACGCGGCGCCGGGCTCAGAGCAAGCCCGCGCGACGTCACCCCGCAGCTGCTCACCCAGCTCATCGAGGACGCCAGGTTGCAGCGGGCGGCCGGTGAGGTGCGGGACGAGATCGCCGCGATGCCGGCCCCGTCCGAGGTGGCGGCGAAGTGGGAAGATCTCACACCGCGGAAATAAAAGAACACCTATCGTGGGCGAGTGCGCATTCTCTTCTCGAGCTTAGGCTCGCACGGACATACGTACCCATTACTCCCGCTCGCGATCGCCGCCCGCGAGCAGGGACACGACGTCCTCTACGCCGTCGACCCAGGATTTCACCCGACCGTGGAAAAGTTGGGTTTCACCGTCGTCAACGCCGGCCTGAGCATCTGGGACGCGTTCCGCCAGGCCAACGAACTGCACGGCACACCGGCGTTCAAGCGCGAGATGCTGCGGCAGACCGCCGTGGACGCGTTCGGCTCGGTGCTGCCGAGGGCCTACCTGGCCGATCTCGAACCGGTGCTGCAGCGGGACAAGCCCGACCTGGTCGTTTTCGAGATCATCAACCCCGGTGCCGGGCTCGCCGCCATGCGCGCCGGGATCCCTGCCGTGTGCCACGGCTTCGGCAAGATGGACGGCACGCTCGTCCCGGAGGCCATGAGCGACCTCCTTCTGGAGTACATCACGGAGCTCGGCATCACATTGCCTGATGGGCAGCATTACGGACTCGGATCGCCCTATCTCGACGTCTTCCCGCCGTCAATGCAGGATTTGGCGTATCTCGCGGACGTGCAGCGGATTCCGATGCGTCCCATTCCGTTCGCCGAACCAGGTGAATTGCCCGCATGGGTGCTCGAACACGAGCGGCCGCTGATGTACCTGACGTTCGGCACCGCATTCGCCAACCCCGACCTGCTGCGGACCGCGGCCGCCGGGCTGTCCCGGCTGGACGCCGAGGTGCTGGTCGCGACCGGACCCGAGGTCGACCCGTCCGCTGTGGGCGACATGCCGGGCAACGTGCACGTGCTGCCGTGGGTGCCGCAGGCCGATCTGCTCGCGCACGCAGATCTCGTACTGCACCACGGCGGCGCGGGCACCACGGTGGCCGCGATGGGGAACGGCCTGCCGCAACTCGTGGTGCCGCAGGGCGCCGACCAGTTCCGCAACGCCGAGATCGTCGCGACCGCAGGACTCGGCGCACAGCTCGTCGGCGAGCAGTTCACCGCGGACGCCGTGCACGAGGTGGCCCGGAAGCTCTTGCAGGACAACGAGGTGCACGCCGCCGCGACCGGCGTCGCCGCGGAGATCGCCGCGATGCCGCACCCGGACGAGGTCGTGCCGGAACTGGTCGAGATCGCCGGCTGAAACCCGTGGAAAACCGGTGCCTACTCGCTGGGCACCGGTTTCAGCTCGGACAGCGCCTCGCCGACGGAGTCGTGCAACAACAGGACGTCGGCGACGCCCGTGACCTGCAACGGTCTCTTCACCGCGCGATGAGGTGCCACGACGTGGAGCTTCGTGCAGTGCTCCTCGGCGAGCTCGTGCGCCGTGATCAAGGTGGAGATGCCCGTGGAGCCGAAGAAGCTGACCTCGGTGAGATCCGCGACAACCGCGGGGCCTCCCGAGGAGAAGCCGAGCCGCAAGGCGTCCAGCACGACGTCCGCCGTGTCCACGTCGATCTCACCTTCGACCGCGACGACCATCACTCCCGCGATGTCGGTGGCACGCACCGTGAGCAGCGGTGACTCCCTGAACAAATCTTCGTTCACCAGCACTCCCCGGTGGCCGAAGCACGTAGATACCGGTCCGAGCACGCTGCTGAACCCGGCTGAGTCTCCGACGTTACGGGTGTTCCTCCCGCACCACAACCTGTTGCTCTGGGCAACCTAACGATCGCCCAACCGGCGGACCGCGGCGACCAGCTCGGTGTTGCGGACGCCTTTGGCCACGTAGTCGGTGACGCCGGCGCGGCGCATCTCGTCGACCGCGCCGGGGTCGGTGTAGGCGGAGAACGCGAGGATGCGCGTGCCGGGCGCGCGCTGCAGGATCTCCGTCGCCGCGTGCACACCACCGCCGTACGGCATCCGGACATCGAGCAGGACCACCGCCGGCAGGTGGCGTTCGGCCAGCTCCACGGCCTCACGCGCGTCGGAGGCGACCGCGACGACCTCCATGTCCGGCTCGTCGTCGAGCACGTCCCGCAGGACGTCTCTGATCAGGGGATCGTCGTCGGCGATCAGCACGCGGAGGATCACGGCCGCACGTCCGGGAGCCAGAACTCGACCACCGTGCCACCGTGTTCACCTGCGGTCACCGTGCACCAGCCGCCGGCGCCCTCCGCGCGTTCCCGCATCTCGATCAGGCCGAAGTGCCCGGAGTTCGGGTCCAGATCGGGGATTCCCACGCCGTCGTCCACCACCTGCACGCAGAACCCGCGATCCACAGTGGACAGTGTGATCGTGACGGAGGAGGCACGCGCGTGCTTGCGGACGTTGGTCAGCGCCTCCTGGCAGATGCGGAAGATGGTGATGGCCGCGTCGTCACCGGGCTCTCGTTCGAGCTCGTTGCGGATCTCCCCCACCATGGCGGTGTCGGCGAGGTACACGGCCAGCGCGTTCCGCAGGCCGTGCCGCTCGATGCCGGGCGGGCGGACGCGGTACACCAGGTTGCGCAGCCTGCTGATGGCCGAGCGGACCGCGCCGTCGAGCTGGTCGATGGTGTCGCGGTGTTCCGCCGGCAGCTTGCGGGCGAGCAGCTGCAGCCGCATGTCGACCGCGACCATGGCCTGGATCGTGTCGTCGTGGACGTCCCACGCGATGCGCTGCCGCTCCTGCTCCTGCGCCTCGACCAGGTGGGCGAGCAGCCGACGCCGCTCGGTGAGCTGCTGCTCGGCCCGCCGCCGTTCGGTCATGTCCCTGGTGACCTTGCCGAACCCGCGCAGCTCGCCGGTGTCGTCGTAGAGCGCGGTGATGATCACGTTCGCCCAGAACCGGCTGCCGTCCTTGCGCACCCGCCAACCCTCGTCCTCGAGCGCGCCCTCGGCCCGTGCGACCCGCAGCTCCCAGTCGGGCTTGCCGGAACGGATGTCCTCCGGCGGGTAGAACGTGGAGAAGTGCCGCCCGATGATCTCCTCGGCGGTGTAGCCCTTGATGCGCTCGGCACCGGCGTTCCAGCTCACGATGTGCCCACCGGGGTCGAGCATGAAGATTCCGTAGTCGCGCACACCGAGCACGAGCAGCCTGAAGAGATCGCTGTCCCGCCAATCCTCCGGTTGCACGGCCACATGATGGCCCCTACGCCGTCAGCTCACACCAGACGACCTTGTGACCAGCACGTTCTTTGACGCCCCAGCTCTCGCTGACCTGAACGACGAGCTGGAGTCCCCAGCCGCCGTCCCGCAGCTCCGGCTGGTCCCCGCTGTAGTCGACGACCTCGACCCGAAGCTGGTCCTGACCACCGTTGATCCGCACGAACGGGCGACCGCCGCCGTGGCAGACGGCGTTGGTGGCGAGCTCGTTGACGACCAGCACGACGTCGTCGTGGTTGCCGCGGAACCCGCAGTTGCGGGCGGCACGGCGAGCGAACGCGCGGGCGAGGGCCACGCCGCCGCGCTGGTCCTCCTCCGGAAGGGAGAACACCGTCTCGGTGAGCGAGCTCGTGGCCATCAGAGCACAGTGCCTCACCCGTGCCGGTGGGTGCAGACGCAGGCGAACCAGCTCGTCTGGTGCAGCTGCATCAGTCGAGCAGGCCCTCGCGGCGGGCGATGGACACCGCCTCCAGCTTCGAACTGGCCCCGAGCTTGTCGAGCACGCGCTGGACGTGGTTGCGCGCGGTGTTGCGGGCGACGCCCAGCCTGGTGGAGATCTGGTCGGTGCCCGCACCGTCCGCGAGCAGCAACAACGTCTCCTGCTCGCGTGCGGTGAGCGTGGCGCCGGCGACCTTCACCCGGCCCGTCAGCCGGTCGAGCACACCCGCGAGCAGCTTCGGGTCGAACACCACCTCGCCGTCCGCGACCTTGCGGACCGCCTCGACCAGCTCGTCGAGCCGCGCCGACTTGAGGATCAGGCCGGCACCACCGGCCTCGGCGACGCGGGCGGCCACGGACGCGGTGGCCTCCCCGGTCAGCACCAGCACCTTCGCGCCGCTCTTCACGAGCTCGGGGATCAGCGCGGTGCCGTCGCCGTCGGGCAGTCTGCGGTCGAGGAGGACGATGTCGGGCCTGCCGCGGCGGGTCTCCGCGAGCGCGGCCGCGACGGTGGTCGCGCGGGCGATCACCTCGATCCCGGCGCGTTCCAGCGCCAGTCCGATCGCCTCCGCGACCATGTCGTGGTCCTCCACGAGAACCACTTCGGTCATATCGGTCAGCCTACGGCGTACCGGAAGTTCCGCGCGCTGCCGAGCACGAACTGCCGCACCTCGTCGAACACCGCCGCGTGCTGCGCCTCGACGCCGAGCTGGGGCGAGATCAGCTTGAGCAGGTGACCAGCGTCGAGGGCACCTCCCAGCGGCATGACGCTGAGGAAGATCGGCACGTCCGAGTTGGCCGCTTTCTCGCGGACTCGGTGGAGGGCGTCCAACGGGAGGTCGCTGAGCAGGACGTTGTCGCCCTGGTAGGTGTGCGGCGGGAGTGGTTTGCCGGCGGCTTCCGCGAACGGTTTCCGGCCGAACTCCTCGGTGAGGTTCGGGGCCACGCGGAGGTGGTCGATGTCGAACGGTTTCGTGCTGGCGAACGTCACGCGCACCACGTCACCAAGAGTCGCCAGGGTCGATGTGACGTGATCCGGCAGGTCCCACTTGTGGAAAGCCTCGAACACGGTTGCCGCGTGCTGGGAGTCGAAGAACATCTCGCCTGCGTGGACCTGGTCGATGTCGAGGAGCTCGAACTCCAGCGCGGTGACGACCTCCCCGACCTTCTCGGTCTTGCGGACGCGGTCGCTCGCGAAGCCGAATTCCCTGGCCAGCACGCTGTAGCCGCCGCCGAGGGTGTAGCCGATGACGCCGACATCGCCGGCGTCACCGCTGAGCGGTGCGAGGCCGTGCGGGGCGGCCTGCTCGATGACCTGCTGCCAGATCGCGCCTGCCTCGACCTTCGCGGTTTTCGTGTTGGGATCGATCTCGACCCCGTTCATGCGCTTGGTCGAGATGAGGACGCCGCTGGTGGTCGTGGTGAGGCCGTGGCCGGTGGTTTGGACGGCATGCTCAAGGCCGTGCTCATCGGCGTACCGAACGGCTTCCTCGACGTCGCGGGCGTTCTCCACGGCGAAGATGACCTGAGGCTCGTGGCGCAGTCCGGTCTGGAATCCGCTGCGTTCGTCGTCGTAGCCGGTGTCGCCGGGACGGAAGATCTCCATATCTCCAGTGTGGTTTTGATGCAGTTATAAGTCCAAGATCTAGTCATGCTGGTCTCTATAATCAAGCGTTATGGAGCTTCGGCAGCTTGAGTACTTCGTGGCGGTCGTCGAGGAGGCCTCGTTCACGCGAGCCGCGGAACGGGTGCACGTCGCGCAGCCGGGGGTGAGCGCGCAGATCCGGCGGCTGGAGCGGGAGCTCGGGCACGACCTGCTGGACCGGTCCGGGCGCACGGTCACGTTGACCGACGTCGGCGCGGCGGTGCTGCCGTTGGCGCGGGCGGCCCTGCGGTCGGTGGAGTCGGCGCGGCGGACCGTCGAGGAGATGGCCGGGCTGGTCCGCGGGGTGGTGCGGGTCGGGATGGTCGTGTCGTGCGGGATCATGGACCTGCCGGAGCTGCTGTCGTCGTTCCACTCGTTGCACCCCGACGTCGAGATCACGTTGGTGGAGGCCAACTCCGACGCGTTGATCGAGTCGCTTTTGGACGGTCGGCTGGACTTCGCGTTGGTCGGGTACGCGGGTTCCACGCCCGAGGGCCTGTCGGTCCGGGTGCTCGCCGATGAACCGCTGGTGGCCGCTGTTGCCGCGGACGATCCTTGGTACGGCAGGGAATCCGTGTCGTTGGACGAGCTGTTGTCGCGCGGGTTGATCTGCCTGCCGCCGGGCACCGGGCTGCGCGGCGCGTTGGACGCGGCCTGCGGCGGACGGCAGCCGCGGATCGCGTTCGAGGCCTCCGCGCCGCCGATGGTGATCACGCTGGCGCAGCGCGGGCTCGGCCCGGCGATCCTGGCGTTGTCGATGACATCGGACCTGCACGCGATCCGGATCACCGATCCGTCGCCGTGGAGCCGGTTGTCGTTCGCGTGGCGGTCGTCCGGCCCGCACAGCCCTGCTGCCCGTGCGCTGATCCGGCTGGCGGAAAACCAGGTGACAGCGGATCTTTAGGGCTGTCATGATCGACGCATGTTCCTGACGGCTGAGCACAACACGTTCGCAGGTGTTCCTGCGGGCGCGCTCGCCGTTGCCTCGGCACAGCTGGCCGGCGCCCGAATCTGACCCTTCTCCAGTCCTCTCCTTCAGGACCACTGGGGGAGGGTCGTAGCGGTCCATCGGTTCTGAAAACCCAGCTACGCCTTTGAGGACAAGGGAAATGAAGCAGGAGTTCGTGCGCGCCAAGCCGCACCTCAACATCGGCACCATGGGTCACGTCGACCACGGCAAGACCACGCTGACGGCGGCCATCACCAAGGTGCTGTCCGAGCGGGACCCGTCGGGCACGACCTTCACCGCGTTCGACCGCATCGACCGCGCGCCGGAGGAGCTGGCCCGCGGCATCACGATCAACATCGCGCACGTCGAGTACGAGACGCCCACGCGTCACTACGCGCACGTCGACATGCCCGGCCACGCCGACTACGTGAAGAACATGATCACGGGTGCGGCGCAGCTGGACGGCGCGATCCTGGTCGTGTCCGCCGAGGACGGCACGATGCCGCAGACGCGTGAGCACGTGGTGCTGGCGCGGCGGGTCGGCGTGCCGCACGTCGTGGTGGCGCTGAACAAGGCCGACGCGGTGAGCGACCCGGAGCTGCTCGACCTGGTGGAGCTGGAGATCCGCGACCTGTTGTCCCGCTACGGCTTCGACGGCGACGCCACACCGGTGGTCCGCGTGTCGGGCCTGCGCGCACTCCAGGGCGACCCGGAGTGGACGCAATCGATCGTGCGGCTGCTCGAGGCCGTGGACGAGCATGTACCTGTGCCTGACCGCGACCTGTCCGGGCCGTTCCTGATGCCGATCGAGAACGTCCTGACGATCACCGGTCGCGGCACCGTCGTGACCGGTGCGGTGGAGCGCGGTGTGCTCGGCCTCGGTGACGCGGTCGAGGTGATCGGTCTCGGCGCCGCGGTGACGTCGGTCGCCACGGGCATCGAGACGTTCGGCAAGCCGATGCAGCAGGCCCAGGCGGGAGACAACGCCGCGATCCTGCTGCGCGGCGTGAAGCGCGGCGAGGTCAGGCGCGGGCAGGTGCTGGCCCTGCCCGGCAGCGTCGCGCCGCACACCCGGTTCCGCGCGTCCGTGTACCTGCTCTCGCACGCCGAGGGCGGCAGGCACACGGGTATCGCCTCGAACTACCGCCCGCAGTTCCACTTCCGCACCGGCGACGTCGTCGGCGTGGTGGAGCTCGACAGGACGCCGGCCCTGCCAGGTGACACCGTCGAGGTCGTGGTGGAGCTGGGCAAGGCGGTGGCGATGGACACCGGGCTGGGCTTCGCGATTCGCGAGGGCGGCAAGACCGTGGGTGCCGGCACGGTCGGCGAGATCCTCGCCTAGGGCGGCGGTGACGACCCGAGAAGGTGGTCGCGCTGCCTTGTGCGGCGCGGCGGAGCAGACTCCGTGGATGAACCACGTCCTGGAGCTGTTCCGCCGCGCCGTCGCGCACGACGACGCCGAAGCGATGCGCGAAGGCGTCGAGCTGATGTTCGGCGACCTCGACGCGCGGTCCGAGTACGGGCTGCGATCGCCGGACTACGTGATGGAGATGCCGCAGTCCGGCGAAACCGTCCGGGGCCGGGACAACATGCTCGCGATGCAGCAGGCGTTCCCGAAGCCGCCGACGATCACCCTCGGGCGGGTGGCCGGTGCCGGCAGGTTCTGGGTCGTCGAAGGCGTCAACGACTACGGCGACGAGGTGTGGCACGTCGTCGTCGTGTGGGAGCTGGCCGACGACGGACGGATCGTGCGCGACACCCGCTACTACTCGCAGAAGTTCGATCCGCCCGCGTGGCGGGCCCAGTGGGTCGAACTAGCCTGACTCGTCGCTCACCGAGTGCGCCGTACCGACTGGCTTCGACTCGGGCGAGCCGCGTTGCCGCAGGTAGACGCTCAGAATCGCCATCGACGCGATCGCGAGGAACTCGGACTGCCAGTTCTGCAGCGACCGGCTCCAGAAGTCCGCGCTGAAGAAGTAGTCGAACAGACCCATCTGCTCGGCCAGCGGGTCGGAGTTGTTGGCGTACCAGCCGGCAACCCACTGCATCGACCAGGAGAACAGGAACAGGACCAGCATCGCGAGTCCGAGCGACTTCGAGAACACCGCGGTGCGCCAACCGCCCGCACGTGCCCACGTCGGTGACGACTCGGTCGCGTACCGGCCGATCTGCTGCTCCTTGTCGCTCTCGTGGCCGACCTTGCCCGCAGGCTTGGACTCGGGCGAGCCCTTCTGGATCAGCCACACGGTGGCGGTGACGTACAGGAAGAACTGCAGGTACTCGGACTGCCAGTTCTCCACGACGTCGACCAGGAAGTCGGCGGAGAACAGGTACGACCCCAGGGACAGCACCGGCTGACCCAACGCGGCCTGACGCTCGTTGTATTCGGCCTGCCCGGCGAACAGCTGGCCCACCAGAGCCGCGAGGAAGAGCCCGGCGAATACGAGCGTCAGGCTGTGCTCGCGCAGGAATCTCCTCATAGGACCGGGTGCCCTGCGCACCTGCTGTCAAACATCGATCAACGGCTTCACTTCCTTGGCCCAGAACTCGAAGAACTCCTGCTGGTTGGACCCGATCTGCTGCACGTAGACCTCGTCGAAACCGGCCTCGGCGAACTCCTTGATCTTCTCCGCGTACTGCTCGGGGTCCGGGCCGCACGGGATCGCCGAGCGGATCATCTCGGGCGTGACGAGTTCGGACGCCTGTTCGAAGTGCTTCGGTGTCGGCAGCACCTGGGCCAGTTCGCCGGGCAGGCCATCGTTGGGCCACAAGCGGTGCGCGGTCTTGACCGCGTCCTCTTCGGACTGTCCGTAGCAGACCTTGAGCCCGCTCTGGGCCGGCCCGCGCCCGCCAGCGGAACGGTAATGCTTCACCAGGTCACCGGACGGCCCGACGCAGACGTAGCCGTCACCGCACCTGGCCGCGAGCTGGACCGCCTTGGGACCGAACGCGGAGACGTAGATCGGCACCGGGCGTTCCGGCACGGTGTAAATGCGGGCGTTCTCGACGGTGTAGTGCTTGCCGTGGTGGGTGACCTCGTCGCCCTGGTGCAGCGTGCGGATGAGGGCGATGGCCTCCTCCAGCATCTCCAGCCGAACGTCGGCGGACGGCCAGTGGTCGCCCAGCACGTGCTCGTTCAACGCCTCGCCGCTGCCCACGCCGAGCACGAAGCGGCCCTCGCACTGCACCGCCGCCGTGGCCGCGGCCTGGGCGATGACCGCCGGGTGGATGCGGACGGTCGGGCAGGTGACGGCCGTCGTGATCGGCAGGGTCACGGCCTCGGACAGCGCGCCGATCGTGCCCCAGACGAACGGCGACTGGCCCTGCTCGTCGTTCCACGGGTGGTAGTGGTCGGAGATCCACAGCGCTTCGAAGCCGTGCTCCTGCGCCAGTTTCGCGTGCCGGACCAGGTCACGCGGGCCGTGTTCTTCCGAGGAAAGGAAATAGCCGAGCTTCACGGGAGCAACTCCTGGATCTTGGTCTGCAGGCCGCGGCGCAGCACGTCCCAGGCGTCGGGATCGCCGCGCAACACCGCCTCGGTCATGTCCTTGATCTGGTCGAACGTCGCGTGCGGCGGGATCGGCGGCACGTTCGGATCGCAGCGCACGTCGAGCACGACGGTGCCGTCCGACGCCAGCGCGGTCTCCCAAGCCGGGCCGAGCTGGTCCGGCGAGTCGACCTCGATGCCCTGCAGGCCGATCGAGCGCGCATAGGCCGCGTACGAGATGTCCGGAAGCGTCTGCGACTCCTCGAACTTCGGCGCACCGCCCATCGCGCGCAGCTCCCACGTGACCTGGTTGAGGTCGTTGTTGTGGAACACGCACACGACGCACCGGATGCCGTAACGCTTGAGCGTCAACAGTTCCGCCATGCCGTTCATCTGCATCGCGCCATCACCGACCAGAGCGATCAACGGCCGTCGAGGTTGGGCGTAGGCCGCGCCCAACGCGTACGGGACAGCGCAACCCATCGTGGCCAGCGTGCCGGACAACGAAGACCGCACGTTGCCGTGGATCCGCAGCAGGCGCGCGTACCAGTTCGTGGCGGAACCGGAGTCCGCGGTGACGATCGCGTTGGCGGGCAGGCGTTTCGACAGCTCAGAGACGATCAGCATCGGGTTGACGGGATCGGCGGGCACGGCCGCCTGCCGTTCCACGACCTCCCACCAGCGCTTGACGTTCGCCTCGATCGTGTGCCGCCACGAGCGGTCGGTCTTGCGCTCCAGCAACGGGATCAGCGAGCGCAGCGTCTCCCGCGCGTCGCCGACGAGGTTGACCTCGGTCGGGTAGCGCATGCCGATCGCCCGGCCGTCCACGTCGATCTGCACGCCGCGGGCTTTGCCGTACTGCGGCAGGAACTGCGAGTACGGGAAGTTCGAGCCGACGATCAGCAGCCGGTCGCAGTCGCGCATCAGCTCGTACGACGGCCGCGTGCCGAGCAGTCCGATCGACCCCGTCACGTACGGCAGGTCGTCGGGCAGCACGTCCTTGCCCAGCAACGCTTTCGCGACCCCGGCACCGAGCGTCTCGGCGACCTCGCGGACTTCCGCAGCCGCCCCGCGAGCGCCCTGGCCGATCAGGATCGCGACCTTCGAGCCGGTGTTCAGCACGTCCGCGGCGCGCCGGACCTCGTCGTTCGCCGGTACGACACAGGAGGACGGGCGTGACGGCGGACTCGACGGGATGTACTTGAACTCGTGCTTCGGCGCCGCGTACTCCTGCTCCTGCACGTCGTTCGGGATGATCACAACGGCCGGCGCGCGGTCGGCCGCCGCCGTGCGCATCGCCCGGTCCAGCGCGTTCGGCAGCTGCTCCGGCACGGTGACGTCGACCAGGAACGAGGCGACGTCGCGGAACAACGAGTGCAGGTCGACTTCCTGCTGGTAGCTGCCGCCCTGCGCGGTGCGGGCGGTCTGGCCGACGATCGCGACGACCGGCACGTGGTCGAGCTTCGCGTCGTACAGGCCGTTCAGCAGGTGGATCGCACCCGGCCCGGACGTCGCCAGGCACACGCCGACGTCGTCGCTGAACTTCGCGTAGCCGACTGCGGCGAACGCGGCCATTTCCTCGTGCCGGGTCTGGATGAACGCCGGGTCGTTGTCCGCCTTCCCGAACGCGGCGACGATCCCGTTGATGCCGTCGCCGGGATATGCGAACACCTGCTTGACTCCCCAGTCGCGCAGGCGTTGCACGATGAAGTCGCCGACGGTCATGCGTGTGCACCTTCCATCACGTAGACGGTGTAGGCGGACCGGATGATCGGCTGCGCGACGTTGCGCACCCGCACCCCGCCCGGTGTCATGCCCTGTTCGGTGCCGAAGTGCGCGTGGCCGTGAATGGCGAGATGCGTGCCGGTGGCGTCGATGGCCTCGCCGAGCAGGTACGAGCCGAGGAACGGGTAGATCTCCGGCGGCTCACCGCGCAACGTGTCCGGCACCGGCGCGTAGTGGGTCAACGCCACCTTGATGTCGGTGTCCAGTTCGGACAGTGCGCCTTCCAGCGTTTCCGCGATGTCGCAGGTGTGCTGGATGAACGCCTTCATCTCGCGCTCGCCGAACGCGCTCCCGCACTTGCCGGCGAACCCGCCGCCGAACCCCTTCACACCCGCGACACCGAGCGTGCAGCCGTTGATCCGCGTCTCGAAGCTCGTGCCCTCGAGGACGTGGATACCCTTGTCCTGCAACGTCTTGGTGACCTCGAGCGGCTTGTCGTCCTGGTGGTCGTGGTTGCCCAGCACGGCGACGACGGGCACCGGCAGGTCCGCGAACTCGTCCGCGACGACCTGTGCCTCGGAGACCGTGCCGTGCCGGGTCAGGTCACCGGCCAGCAGCAGCACGTCCGCGTGCGCACCGACCTTCTCGAGCGCGGGCCTCAGCCTGCCGCGCATGTCCTCGCCGAGGTGCACGTCCCCGACTGCGGCGATCCGGATCATCGCAGGTCCTCCTCACCCTCCGGTTCACCCGCCGGCGTCACGCGCACGTCGTTGAAGATCGTGAGCTGGGGCGCGACCTCGTGCAGCACCTCTTCGAGGGCCTTGCGCCGGTCCGCGCACGCCACGTCGCCGGAGAGCATCACGTGGTCACCGCGAACGGTGACCCGCACACCGAGCTCGGCCGTTCTGGGGTCCTCCGCGACCGCCCTACGCAGGTTTGCCGCGAGGTACTGCTCGGATTCCATTGCCCCTCCCGATGATCTCCAGGCGTTCGATGAGCACCAGGAACGCTTCGGCGTACGGCGAGTGCTTGGTCTCCTCGCGCACCTGTTCCCAGTCGATCTGCTCTCTGAGGGCACGCGCGAACGGCAGCAGCTCGCTGAAGTCGCAGCGGTGCCCGTCCAGCACGAGCAGCTTGCTGCTCAGCACGAACGTCGCGGGCATCACCGGCAGCATCACGGACCCGACCGGCATCTCCTCGGCCATCGCCAGGATCTCGTCGGTGACGGGCCGTTCGTTGGGCCGGAACAACAGATCGACCAGCGAGTCGCCGTCGTAGACCTTGAGCAGCCAGTCCTCCGGCGGTTCCGCGGCCCTCAGTCCGCGTTGCACGAGGACGCGAACGGCCTCGCCCGCATCCTGCTCGCGCACGAGCAGGTCCACGTCGTGTTCACTCGCCGGGCCACCACGCGCGTAGCCTGCACATCCGCCCGTGAGGGCGAACGGTATCTGCGCGCTGCGCAAGGCGTTCGCGACTTTGGTCAGCGTCCGCAGCAGCTCGTCCTGCACGTCGCTCATGCACTGCCGGTTACCCGGCTGGTCGGAGGGCGAACCTCAGACCTGATCGGTGGCGAGCCGTGCGTGGGTCTCGGTGTCGTAGCGGACGCCGTCGTAGAGCAACTTGGCCCGCTCGACGCCTTCCCGCCGGAACCCGGCGGCCACCGCCACCCGGCAGGACGCGGGGTTGTCCAACCGGTGCGCCAGCTCCAGCCGGAACAGCCCGAGCTCCGCGAACGCGAACTCGCTGACCGCCCGGCACGCCTTGGTGGCGAGTCCTTTACCGCGCGCCTCTGCTCGCATCCAGTACGACACCCACCCGGTCAGATGCCGGCGTTCCACCTGCGACACCGCCATGTTCCCCACGGGCACGCCGTCGGCCAACACGGCAAAGGCGTACGCGGTGTCGTCGTCTCTGCGTTCCTCGATCACCGCGATCCACGCCTGAGCAGCGGAGAGCGAATCGACCGGGGTGGTGAACTGACGTTCCATCTCCGGCTCGGCGGCAGCGGCCAGCACGATCGGAGCGTCGGAGGGGAGCCAGGGTCGCAGCAGGTTGTCCACCTGTGAACCTTCTGAAGATGCCAGGCTCATCGCAACTCAAATGGGACGTCAGACGTCAAAGGGACAGCCAACCCAGGGAGCACAGATGGTCATTTTCGGCTGGCGAACCACGATCGAGCAGCTGCGGATGCTGACGCTGGTGTGCGGGCACTGCCACCACCAGGCGGCGCACAACCTGTTCCGGCGCTACACGAAGCCGACCATCTTCTTCATCCCGCTGTTCAAGATCAGCAGCAGGTACGGGCTGCAATGCACGTTCTGCGGCGTCTCGTACGACATCAACCGGGTGCACGCCCGTCAACTCGGCGCACACGTCTGACATCCGGGCGCGTCCTCGTCGGTGGTGACGCGCCCGCACTCGGGGCAGATCAGCTCGAGCAGGCAGGCCGGTTCAGCTTCAGGGACACGGCCGAGGTCCACAGCCAGCCGATCGTGGCCACCACGTACAACAGCACCGTGCCGCCGGGGTTGCCCAGGAACGCCATCGGCACCATCAGGAGCACGCCCGTCAGGCCGCTCACCACTGCCAGCCATCCTCCGAGCCTACGCGCGAAGACGAAGCACGCACCGATCCAGCCGATCATGGCCAGGCCGAACGCCACCGCGTGCAGCGCGCCGTGCCACGACATCGACGCGGGCGGTCCTTCCGGCGCGCCGAGCGGGAAGCCGAGCGCCGGGTCGGCGACGAACACCCCGCCGAGGATCATCCCCGCGCCCATCAGGCCGATGAGCCGGGCGCCCCACTTCGAGAACCGCGCCATGCCGGTGGCGGCGACGATGAACAACGCGCCGCTCACGATGAAGTTCGCGATCTGGATCCAGCCGAGCGAGCCCAGGCTGAGCATGCTGAACGGGTGCCGCGACAGGTCGAAGCCCTCGCGGGTGAAGGCTTGGGCGTACCCGACGACCAGGTAGAGCGGACCGGCGACGACACCACAGGCGATGCGGGACATGGCTTCCTCCTCAGCAACGTTGACGGGGAGAACGGAACCACCGACAATTTTTTTTGTCAAGACCAGAACCACTGTCTTGACGAATGGATTAGTCGGAGCCAGGATGGGAGCATCCACGAACCAGGAGGAGAGAGCTGATGGGCCACGAGTTCGAAGGCGTCGACGAGATCGAGGTGCCCGCCTCCGTCGAGGAGGTCTGGGACGCCATCGCGACCGGGCCCGGCATCGACTCGTGGTTCATGGGTCGCAACGAGGTGGCGAACGGCCAGGTCAAGATGGCGTTCGGTGGCTACGAGCCGACGCACGAGATCACCGCGTGGGATCCGCTGCACCGCTTCAAGCAGGACAGCGGCAAGGCGCCCGACGGCCGGTTCATCGCCTACGAGTTCCTGATCGAAGGGCGTGAGCACAGCAGCACGGTGCTGCGGATGGTCACGAGCGGCTTCCTGCCCGGCGACGACTGGGCCGACGAGTTCGAGGCCATGCAGCTCGGCGGCGCGCTGTTCGTCAGCACGCTGCGGGAGTACCTGCACCACTTCGCCGGCCGCACGGCTCGGCCGCTCACGGTGTTCGGGCCGATGGTCAGCGACTGGGACGAGGCCTGGAAGAAGCTCGACGAGGCGATCGCGGTCAGGCTGCCGGACGCCGTCGAGTACCACCGCAACGCGCACACCCTCGGCCTGCGCACCGACAAGGCCATGTACCGCTTCATGCGCGGGTTCTTCGGCCCGATGATCGCCGCGCACCACGTCTTCGAGGGCGACGAGTCCGAGCAGGACTGGCAGAGCTTCCTCGACACCACCCTGGGAGAGCAGCGATGACGCGCTTCACGACCTCCGCGGACGGCACCGAGATCGCGTACTCGATCACCGGCTCCGGACCGGCGCTGATCCTCGTGGACGGCGCCATGTGCCACCGGATGTTCGGCCCGTCCACCGAGCTGGCGTCCGTGCTGGACAAGAACTTCACCGTCTACACCTACGACCGCCGCGGGCGTGGCGAGACCGGCGACGGCGCGACGCCGTGGTCGCTGCAGAACGAGATCGACGACCTCGACGCGCTGATCAAGGAAGCCGGCGGGAGCGCGTTCGTGTTCGGCACGTCGTCCGGCGCGGTGCTGGCGGTGGAGGCGGCGATGAGGCTGCCGTCCATCACTCGGCTTGCCATCTACGAGTTCCCGATGGTCGTCGACGACACGTACACGCCGCGGCCTGCCGACATCGTCGAGCAGATGAACGACATGCTCGCGCGCGGCGACCGTTCCGGCATGCTCTCGAAGTTCATGAAGATGGTCGGTGTGCCCGGTTTCGGCCTCGCGATCATGAAGCTGACCCCGGTCTGGAAGAAGCTGAAGCTGGTCGCGCACACGCTGCCGTGGGACCTGCGCATCCTCGGCGACGACGGCCGCGGCCGGCCGTTGCCGGCGGACCGCTGGAAGATCAAGGTGCCGACGCTGGTCATGAACGGCGGCAAGAGCCCCGAGTACCTCCGCAACACGATGAAGAACGTCGCGGAGGTGCTCGGGGACGTGGAGTACCAGGAGCTGCCCGGTCAGACGCACATGCTCAAGTCGTCGGCCGCGGCGCCGGTGCTGGTGGAGTTCTTCTCGCGAGCCCAGCGCACTGCTGGTCCCATCGCGTAGCCGGCGACGACGAACAGCCCGCCGACCACGAGCCAGCCGATCGTGCCCCAGCCGAGCACGACGGTGGTGAGCAGCGCGGGGCCGACCATCCTGGCCACGGCCGTTCCGGTCGCGAAGAAGCCCTGGTACTGACCCTGTCGGTCGGCGGGCGCGAGGGAGAAGCTGATCTCCCACGCCCCGGAGGCGAGCATCATCTCGCCGAGCACCTGCAGCGCGGCGGCCACGATCAGCAAGGCCGCCGCGGGCCAGGCGTCGAAGCTGAACGCCGTCACCGCGAAGACCGCGCAGGACGCGAGCATGATCAGTCCGGCGTGCTTGACGAGCGTCGACGCCTCGCTCAAACCGTTGGCGCGTCGAGCGATCCGCACCTGGAACAGCACGACGGCAGCGGTGTTGAGCACCAGCAGCGCGGCGGCGAGCCAGGTCGGCGCCTCGGTCCGCTGCACGATCCACAGCGGGATGATCAGGCTGAGCAGCGGCATGTAGAGCAGCATCACCGCGTTGATCAACGTGATCAGCGCGTACGGGCGGTCCTTCAGCACGTCGAACTTGCCCTTGGCGCGGGTCATCACGGTCTCCGGCAGCGTGCTCAGGATCGCCGCGGCGGCGAGGAAGCTGAGCGCGTCGAGCACGAACACGGCGGTGTAGGCGGCTTCGGTGCCGAGGTGCAGGGCCAGCCCGCCCATCGCCGCGCCGATCGCGATGCCCGCGTTGGCCGTCGACTGGATCCGCGCTCGCGCTCGCGTGCGCTCCTCGGGCGTCGTGAGGCCGGCGAGCAGCGCCTGCCTGGACGCCTGCAGTCCGCTCTGGAAGCTCGCGTACAGGCACATGACCAGCACGAACGCCGCGAAGTTCCGGGTGAACAACAAGATCCCGATGCTCACGGCCGTCGCTGCGGCCAGGACGACCGCGGTGGTGCGCGGGCCGAGCCGGTCGGCGACGTGTCCCAGCGCGACACCCGCGACGGCTCCGACGCCCCACGCGAGGGTCAGCGCGAGGCCCACCCGCGCCGCGCTCAGGCCGACGATCTGGGTGAAGTACAACGCCGAAACGACGAGGAAGCCGCCGTCACCGATGGAGTTCGTCAGCTGTGCGTACGCGAGTCGCCTGGTCATGCCCTAGACCGTATGGCGACGATTGGCCCTAGTTGTGGGACAAGACAGCACTGCTTCTTTGGGCCAATTTCGTGCCCGTCCACGAGACGAAGACCGCGAGCGCACCCAGGATCACAGCTACGGAAACGCAGGTCAGCGCCACGTCGCCGTATCCGTGCGCACGCGGGTCGAGGAACGGGTACGGATACCAGCCGACGATCGGCCCGCGAACCAACGTGTAGATCAGATAGGCGAGCAGGAACGACAGCCAAATCCAGGCGCGGGTGGTCCGTTCCGGGGCCAGCAACCACTCAACGATGACCAAGATCGGGACGATGACGTGCAGCACCCAGTTCGCGTAAGCCGGTGTCTGCACGTCAACTCCCCTCAGCAAGATCGCGTACACGATGCCCGTCGTGGTCATGTAGAGCACGGCCGCGCCCCTGATCTGCGGCGACACCGGCCGGAACACCCCGAGCAACGCCACGCACGCCGCGAAGAGGTTCGACAGCACGGTGAAATAGCTCAGGTGGTTGGCCAGGCGGAACCGGTCCCCCAGCACCACGACCAGGTACACCTCTGCCGAAAGAACCAGCAGGAACACGGCCATCCGGAGCAGCTTGATCACGATCAGGATTGAAGCGCGTTTTCGGAAACCGCGCTGGTCTTGGTGATGCGCCGGCGGCGAGTCGGGAGCATCAGGGTCGGGTGCGAGACGCTCCAGGCCGCGGTCTTGCAGATCAGCTCCTTGAGGCGGACGACCGCTTTTCCGCCGTGAGCGGACGGCTTCGGCCGGTCGTCAGGAGTCACCCACTGCACGACGGCGTCTTTGCGGCCGAGGCTGATGCACTGGCCGTTGTAGCCGATCTTGTTTTGCGGCAGCCCACCGCCCGTGAGGCGCGCAACGATGGCGTCGGCTGCCAGGTGAGCCGTCGGCACGCCGGAAGCGCAGGACATCCGCAACGGCGTACCGCTCCCGCCGTGTGCGAACGCGGCATCACCGACGGCGTACACGTCCGGGTGGGAAACCGACCGCATCGTGTCATCGACGACGATCTGGCCCGCCGCGGTCACCTCCAGCGTGGAGGCGGCAGCGATCGGGTGGACCGCGAACCCGGTGGTCCACACCGTCACGTCAGCTGGAACCTCACGACCGTCGACGCCCTCGTGCACGGTGATGCCGAGCCGGTCGAACGCCTTGCGCAGGTGCTGCTGGGCCTTGTCGCTCAGCCAGTCGCCGAGCTCACCGCGGGTGGCGAGCGAGACGTCGAGATCCGGCCTGGCCTCGGCGATCTCGGTGACCGCTTCGATGCCGGTCAGGCCACCACCGACGACGAGCACGGTCGCGCCCGCGCCGAGATCGGCCAGCCGAGCCCGCAGGCGCAGCGCGGACTGCTTCCCTGCGACGTCGTAGGCGTGCTCGGGAACACCGGTGGCAGCACTGCCGAGGGCGTAGACGAGGGTGTCGTAAGCGATGTCGCCGCCGTCGGTGTCCACGATCTTGCGTTCGGCGTCAACGGCGGTGACCCGCGCGATGCGCACCTGCACGCCCGTGTTCGCGAAGAGGTCGGTCAGCTTGCGGACCTTCAGGTCCTGGCCGGCCGCCAGCTGGTGCAGGCGCACGCGCTCGACGAACTCGGGATCGGCGTTGACGAGGGTGATCTCGGCGCCGTGCAGCCGCCTGGCGAGGCGGCCGGCCGCGTTGGCTCCGGCGTATCCGGCTCCGAGAACGACGATGCGGTGGGTCATGGTTGCGCTCCTGTCTGGTTGGCGTCGCTCCCTGAACCGGGCAGCGGCGCGAAACCTGACAGCAGCCGACTGTGACCTGCGTCACCAGCCTTCTGCGAGGGGTTCGCCGTGGTCGATCGCCGCCCACTGGCGCGTGGCGTGGTCGAGCTTGGCGGGGTTGGCCTGGGTGTGGACGGCCGTGATGCCGTCGGTGGTCACTTCGAGCGAGATGACACCGAAGACCCGGTCGCCGACCACGAGCACCAGCGCGGGAACGCCGTTGACGATCGAGGCGAAGAACTCGAGCCGGCCGCCGACCAGCTCCTGCTTGGCGGCGTCGGGGGTGAACAGCCGCCGCAGGAACCGCGCCACCTTGAGCGCGCCGGTGATCGGCTTCGGCACGCTGAAGTACACGCCGCCGGCGTCGCCCGCGGTGATCGTGTCGTCGGCGAGCAACTGCACCAGCGAGTCGGTGTTGCCGCTGAGCGCCGCGGCCAGGAACTCCTCGACGATCTTGCGCGCACCGGCCGCGTCGACTTCCACGCGGGTCCGGCCGGTGGCGAGGTGTTGCTTGGCGCGCCGGTAGATCTGCTGGCAGTTCGCCTCGGTCAGGTCGAGGATCTCGGCGATCTCCGCGTGCGGATAGCCGAACGCCTCCCGCAGCACGTAGACGGTCCGTTCGTTGGCCGAGAGCCGCTCCATCAGGGTGAGCATCGCGATCGAGACCGACTCGCGCTGCTCGGCGGTCTCCGCAGGGCCGAGCATCCGGTCACCGGCGAAGACCGGTTCCGGCAGCCACTGGCCGACGTAGGTCTCGCGCTTGGCCCGCGCCGACGTGAGCCGGTTGAGGCAGATGTTGGTGAGCACCTTCGTCAGCCACGCCTCTGGCGTCTCGACGAACGCGTGATCGGCGTCCTGCCAGCGCAGATACGTGTCCTGCACGGCGTCTTCCGCATCGCTCGCCGACCCCAGGAGGCGGTACGCGATCGCCTCCAGCCGCGGCCTGGCCTTCTCGAACAGCTCGACCTCACGCACCCCCAGCGACATGGTTCGAGTCAATCACGGATGCATGCGGGCACCCTTGAAGATCTTGTCGACTGCGTTCTTCTGGCCGTGCACCGCGATCCCGACCAGGTCGAGGTCCTGCGTGTGCACCTTCCGCACCGCTGCCCGGTTGTCCTCGTCGTTGCCGGTCGCGAACAGGTCGGCCGTGAAGATCGCCATGGACTGGTTGCGGCTGAGGGCGCGCTCGTGGGCCTTCTTGAGCAGCGCCTGGTCGCCCTGCAGGACCACGACGGGCTGGCGGAACATCGGTAGGTAGTTGACGTCGTCGGCGTCCACGTACGGCTCGCCGCGCAGCTCGTCGGGCAGCCCGCTGACGAGGAAGGCGGTGACGTTCAGCGCCTGCCAGCCGGCCAGGTCGTCCCGCAGCAGCACAGCGATCTTGGTGTCGAACATGAATCCACGATCGCTGCGACTCGGGCCTGGCGTCTTGTACGTTTTTGACATGTCCGTCGCGGCCTGGAAGCCGGCGGTGGAAGGCATCAAGGAGGTCTTCCACGCCTCCTTCACCACGCACGTCTACCCAGCCCACACGCACGACGCGTGGACGTTGATGCTGCTCGACACGGGTGCCGTGCGCTACGAGCTGGACCGTCACGAGCGCGGCGCTCTCGTGGACGGCGTCACGCTGTTGCCGCCGCACGTGCCGCACGACGGCCGGTCCGCGTACCCAACCGGGTTCCACAAGCGCGTGCTGTACCTGGACGACTCGGTGCTGCCGGCCGACCTGATCGGCAAGGCCGTGGACACACCGATGCTCGTCGATCCGCTGTTGCGACAGCGGGTGCACCAACTGCACCTGGCGCTGGAGGACCCGTTCGAGGCGTCCAGCCGGCTGGCGTTGATCACCGAACGGCTCACGCACCACTTCGCGGGCACGTCGCCGGTCGTGCACGCGGATCCGACGCTGGCCGACCGGTTGCGGCAGCTGCTCGACGCCTCGTTGCCCGACGGGATCTCGCTGGCCGACGCCGCCGCCGAGCTGCAGACCAGTCCGACGCACCTGGTCAGGGCGTTCAGCAGGCGGTTCGGGCTGCCCCCGCACCGGTACCTGACCGGGCGCCGGGTCGATCTTGCCCGCGGGCATCTGCTGGAGGGACGACCGGCGGCCGAGGCGGCCGTGCTGGCCGGGTTCCACGACCAGTCGCACCTGACCCGCCACTTTCGCCGTGTGCTGGGTACGAGTCCCGGCCGGTTCGTACGCTGACACCCGTGCACGTCGGCATTCTCGGCCCTGTTGAGGCGCATTCCCCGGACGGCAAGGTCTCGGTGGGTGGGCCGCGGCCGCGCACCCTGCTGGCGGTGCTGGCGCTGCGGGTGGGCGACATCGTCCCGCTGGACCGGTTGATCGACGAGCTCTACGGCGCGGAGCCGCCGTCGGACGCCGCCAACGCGTTGCAGGGCCAGGTGTCGCGACTGCGCCGGGCGCTCGGGGACGCCTCGCTGATCGAGTTCCACCCGGCCGGTTACCGGTTGGCGCTGGCACCGGACCAGGTTGACGCCCACCGGTTCGCCTCGTTGGCCGCGGAGGGCCGGCAGGCGTTGGAACACGGTGATCCACAGACCGCGGAATCCCTGTTGTCCGAAGCACTTCAGCTGTGGCGCGGCCCGGCGCTGGCCGATGTCGACGCTCCGGACCACGCGACGCGGCTGGAACAGCAACGGTCAGCCGCCACGAGCGCGTTGATCGCCGCACGGATCCGGCTCGGCAAGGCCGACGTGCAGGAGATCTCGAACTTGGTGCAGCAACACCCGTTGGACGAGCGCCTGCGCGGCTACCTGATGCAGGCGTTGCACCAGCAGGGCCGCCAAGCCGAGGCGCTGCAGGCGTTCGAGGACGCACGGTCGTTGCTGGCCGACGAGCTCGGCACCGACCCGTCGCCGGAGCTGCGGGCCATTCACCTGCAGATCCTGCGCGGTCAGACCCATCGCGAGCTCCCCGCGCAGCTCACCAGTTTCATCGGCCGGCAAGAGGAACTGGACCGGATCGCCGCGTTGAACTCGCGGCTGATCACGCTGACCGGACCTGGCGGGGCCGGCAAGACGCGGCTCGCGTTGCAGAGCGCCGGTCCGGGGGCGATCTTCGTCGACCTGGCGCCGGTGAAGGACGTCCCGGCGGCCACGCTGCAGGCGTTGGGGCTCAAGGAAACCGTGCTTGCGCCGGAAGACCGGCTCACGCTGGCGCTGCGCGAGCGCGACACGTTGCTGATCCTCGACAACTGCGAGCACGTGATCGTCCAAGCTGCCCAGCTGGCGCAGCACCTGCTCAGCACGTGTCCGTCGCTGCGCATCCTGGCCACCAGCCGCGAACCGCTGGGCATCACCGGCGAGACGTTGTGCCCGGTGCCGCCGTTGCAGCCCGAACAGAGCGTGGCGCTGTTCGTCGACCGCGCCCGCCTGGTCAACCCCGGATTCGTGCGGGACGAGCACACTCTTGACATCTGCCGCGAGCTGGACGGTCTGCCACTCGCCATCGAGCTCGCCGCGGCCCGCACGCGAACGTTGACGACCGCGGAGATCTCGTCGCGGTTGGGTGACCGCTTCCGCTTGCTCATCAAGGGAAACCGCGCTGCCGCACCGCGGCACCAGACGTTGCGCGCGGTCGTGGAGTGGAGCTGGGACCTGCTCGACGCGGACGAACGCGACCTGGCGGCGTCATTGGCCACGTTCAGCGGTGGTGCGACGGTGGAGGCCGTGGAACAGGTCTGCCGGCACGACATCGAGGTGCTGGCGGCGTTGGTGGACAAGTCCTTGGTGGAGGCTCTGGACGGGCGCTACCGGATGCTGGAGACCATCCGCGAGTTCTGCGCGCAGCACAAGCGCGTCGACGCCGAGCACGCCGCGTACTTCCTCGCCCTCGCCCGGCGCGCGGATCCCGAACTGCGGCAACGGAACCAGGTGCAGTGGTTCGCCCGCCTGGCCGCAGAGCACGCGAACCTTCTGCAGGCCGTCGAGTGGGCCACCGAGCACGACCCGGACCTGGCGCTGCAGCTGGTTTCCGCGCTGTCGTGGTACTGGTACGTGAAGGGCAGCCGCACGGAAGTTCACGGCGTGGCGCAGAAACTCCTCGCGCTGGTGCCGGAACAGTCCACAGAGGAGTACGCGATCCTGCTCGCCCTGGCCGCACCGGAACGCGTGCAGGACAAGCTGGCGGAGCTGCGCGGCCCGGTCAGGCAACCGTTCGTGCTCGTCGCGTGGGCCATGTACGCGGGCCCGCCGGAGCCCGACGCTCCCCGCACCGAGCTGCAGAACGAGGTCGAGCGCAGCGACGACCCGTGGATCCAGGGCCTCATGGGGTTCAGCAGTTCCTACACCGGCTGGGTGGCGAACGGCGACCGGGCGGCGGCGATCGAGAACTGCCGCTCGGCGCTCCGGCAGTTCCAGGACCTGGGCGAACGCTGGGGCGCGGCACAGATCCTGGACCTGCTGGCCAACCTCACCGAGGACCCGCACGAGGCCCTCGCACTGACCGACGAGGCGCTGCTGGCCGTGGGTGAGCTGGGTGCCAAGGAGGAGCTCGCCGAACTGCGGGGGCGGCGGGCGGACCGGTTGCTCGACCTCGATCCGGCCCAGGCCGAACGCGACTACCTGGAGGCGTTGGAGCTGGCGACGCAGGCCGGGCTGGCCGCGACTCGGGCGCTCGCGAACGCCGGCCTGGCCGAGATCGCCCGGCGCGCGGGAGATCCGGCCAGGGCCGAACGGCTGTTGCGAGAGGCGCAGCAGGAGCTGGGGTTCGGGTGGATGCACGCGGCGGCCAAGCAGCACGTGGAAGAGCGGCTCAGCGAACTGGTGCGTAGTCGGGAAGCTTGATCGCGGTCGCGGCCCTCATGTCCGTCCGCGCGACCATCGGCAGCTTCGGCAGCAGCCCGAACAACCGGTCGCGCGCCCACATGCCCAGCCGGGTGGCGGGCGCGAGGAACGGCCCGGGATTGCCCTGACAGCCTCGCGCGTAGGGCCCGATCAAGGCTTCGTACCTGGCGAACGCGTCCCCTCCCGCCGCCATCTCGCCCGCCAGCACGTAGGACGACACGACCGCGAGCCCGGTGCCCATGCCTCCCAGCGTGCAGCCGAACCCGGCGTCACCGATCAACGTGACCCGGCCCGAGCTCACCGTCGGCATCCTGACCTGGCTGATCGAACCGAAGTAGACGTCCGGCGAGATCACCTCGTACGGCATGAGCTCCGGCGGCACCGACGACTTGTACATGAGCCATCCGGGCGCGGTCAGCGCTCCTGGTGAGCAGATCAGGTTCCGGTCGTCGCCGTCCGCGTCCCAGATCGCGAAGTAGTAGCCCAGGAACTTCGGCCGGTACTCCGGGAAGACCAGCCGCCGCACTTCGGACCGCATCCCGTCGGCGCCGATCACGAAGTCGAACCTGCGCGTGGGCCCGTGCGCGAACGTCACGTCGACCCCGGAGCCGTCGTCGTGCAGCGAGGTGATCCAGTCGCCGAACACGTACTCGGCGTCGTCCGCACTCGCCTCGTACAGCAACCTCGACAGGTCGCCGCGGCGGATCTCCACGTCCCCGCCGCTGAACGACGCGAGGAACCGCGACCGTTCGCGCCCGTCGGGGTCGCGGAACACCATGTCGCGCGGCGTGGTCTGCGCGGCCATGACAGCGTCGAGCACGCCCATCTGGCGCAGCACGGACAGGTGCACCTCGCCGCGGAAGTCCACGGCCTGACCGCCGGAGCGCAACGACGGCGCGCGTTCCACGACCGTGGGCGAGCAGCCGAAGCGTGCCAACCAGTGGGCGAGCGCGGGCCCGGCAATGCCCGCTCCCGAGATCAATACGTCCATGACCGGGAAGGGAACGCCAGGTCGCTGACCAAACGCCTACGGTTCGCTGATGACCTTCAGCAGCTGCGAGACCTGACCCTGCCGGATGCTGATCACGCGCTCCGCGTAGGCCGTGGTCTCCGGGTTCATGCCGTCCTTCTTCTCCGCAAGGGCCATCTCCACGGCGGCCCCCTGGTGGCCGGCCATCAGGTTGAGGAAGGTGAGGTCGAACTCGGCCCCGCTCTTCTCCTTGGTCCCGTCGATGACCTCGTCGTCGAGCAACGGCTGACCGCCGTGCTTGGCGTGCAGGTCCGCGCCTCCGCCCTCGGGCTTGCCCCAGAGCTTCAACCACGACTTCAGCATGGAGAGCTCCTCGCGTTGCGTCGTGTTGATCGCGCCCGCGAGGTCCTTCGCCTCCTGCTTGGTCGCCTTCACCAGCGCCACCTGCGAGAGGCTGATGCCGAGCTGCAGGTGGTCGACCATCATCTGCACGAACATCACGTCCGCGTCGTTGAACCGCGCGCTGGCAGCCGGAACGGGTGGTGCGGCGGAGTTGGCACCGTGACCGTGGGCTCCCTGGCCCTCCGGCACGATCGCCTCTCCGCCGCACCCCGCCAGCGCCAGGACCGCGGCCGCAATCGCGATCGCCAGGCGCCTCATCGGATCAGAGCTTCTGCCACAACGAGGCCGCGTTCGGCGGTTCCCAGCCGGTCAGCGAGGTGTGGGCCTGCAGACACTTGTAGCCGGCCCCGCCGTAGGTCACCTGTGCGCCGACCGCGTAGGCCGTGTTCGCCGCCCAAGTGCCGCCGGCGGGAGGCTGCGTCGTCGGTGGGTTCGTGGTGGGCGGGGGCTGGGTGCCGCCGCCACCGATGTTGATGTCGATGCACGAGTAGAAGGCCATCGCGGTGTCCTCGATGTTCCAGATCGCGTAGAGCTTCTGGCGACCGGAGAACCCGCTCAGGTTGATCGTGTGCTGCACCGGGTCGACCGGGGCCAGCTTGTTCCCGTTCACGTAACCGACGCGTGTGCCGTTGATGTAGTACTCGTAGTCGCGCGTCCGGTGCCGAGCGGTGAACGTCCAGGTCATGGTCAGGCTGGTGCCGGTGCCGGTCACCTGCCAGCCCCTGTTGTCCTCGTTCAGCACGGCGAAGTCGCCGCGATCGCCGCTGCAGTTCATCTGGCCCTTGACGCCTTCAGCGCTCTGCGGTTCCCACTGTGGAGCGCCGCAGCCTTGCACGATCCCCCGCGCGCACTGCGCCGAACGACTCGGCGGCGACGACACGTAGCCGTGCGCGCTGGCCGTGCCGACCGGCGTGATGAACACGATTGCAGGGACCGCGGCCATGACCAGCGCCGCTTTTCGGGTGAGTTTCATCGTCCGAACTCCTTGGATCGTTCCCAGAGGCAGGGGGCGGGAACCGGGAGCGCCTAGATCGCTCGCCGATCCAGTTTCGGTGTGGTCTAGACCATAAACCTGGGTTCGGAAAGTGGTCAAGCAATCACCGGCCGTGGGCCTGAAGTCGGTGGCTGTCAACAAGTCCACTGCTCTCGGTGGTCTTACCCGCGACCGTGCGGACCACTTGCCCCACTGGTACTGGGTGCAAAGCCGCCTCGGGCTGGGTAGTCCCAGGCATGCGCGATTTCAGCCAGCCCGCCAGGGCGACCGGCCCCGGCGTCGTAGCCGACGGCCCCGCCGGAGCGGCAACGGTGCTCGTGATCGATCCAGCCGGCGAAGCCCTGCACGACGAGATCCCCGCGACCTGGCGCGCGCTGGCGGACCAGATGCGCATCGTGTGGCTCCGCGTCCCAGCCGCCCCGTCCTGGCAGTCCACTGTGGACAAAGTGCTGAGCATGCACCGCGACGACACCCGCACCGTCATCGACGTGGTGACCAGCGGCCCGATCGCAGCCGACGTGCTCGACCTGGTCCGCGGCCACTCCGACCTGGTGCGCTCGGTCCTCCTGGTCGACCCCGAATGCGACGTCGACCCTTCGGCGGCACGCGTCATCGTCCGCAGCCACGACGCCCCGGACGACCGAATCGAGGCCCCGCTCCCCCTGGGCCACCCCGACGTCGTGTCCGGCGTGGTCAAAGCGTTGAACGAGCGAACCGCTTAGGTTCCGGAAGTTTCACTGAACCGGACACAACGGCCACCCGTATCCCCACACAGGGAACCGAGACGGGAGGCTTCATGCGTGCGCGTCTGCTCATCATCGTGCTAGGCCTGCTAGCGCTGACGGGCTGCTCAACGTTCGGCGGCGGCAGCAACAGTTCAGGCGAACCGGCGGCGAACGAGGCGGATGCGACATTCTCGCTGAGGATGATCCCCCACCACCGGCAGACCATCGACGTGGCCAAGATCGCCGCAGAGCGCTCGAAGGACCAGTTCGTCGTCGACGTGGCCGACAAGATCGCCACCGTGGAAGCGGGCGAGATCGAGCAGATGGCCACCTACCTCCGTTCCTGGAACATCCCGGTCCCAGGCGACGACGCCGCCGCGACCCACAAAATGGCGGGCATGATGACCGCCAAGGACGTCGAAAACCTGAAAGCCGCCCAAGGCAAGCAGTTCGACGACCTCTTCCTGGCCGCACTCTCCCGCCACCTCCGCAGCGGCGTGGACATGGCGAAGGACGCCCAGGCCCAAGGCGTGCACGTGGGCTCGAAGGCCCTGGCCGGAAAGATCATCGTCTCGCAGACCGAGGTCATCGACCAGATCGCCGCGAAGAAGAAGGCCTGACGCCCCAACAAGCTGAGCCCGCACCAAGCACACGCCCTCCGCGCCGCGCGGTGGGCGTGTCGGCGTACCGGGGAGGCGCGGGCAGCCCGCATGGTGAGCCATGGTGCGGTGATGGCGTACCGGCGAGGTCGCGAACTGGTGTTGGCGCGGTGACCCGAAGCAAGCTCAGACGTTGGCGCGGTGACCCGCAGTCAGCTCAATTGTTGGCGGTACCAGTTGACGCCATTCCGGGAGCGAGCCACGAGGATTCCTTCTATATCTCGCGAAGCCGAAGGCAAGCAGCGATGGCGAAGCCGAGCCGATGTTCCTATGGCAACGCGGGCCGAAGGCGCCCCGTGTGGCGATGCGGAGCGAGCCGGACAGGGCTCTGCGTCATCGGGTAAGCGGTAATGACCGCAGCCCGACCACCCGAACGCAACCACGCACGCCTGCGATTGGGGCTTGACTTGGGATCGAGGTGCTACCGTTTCGTGGATCGGACGGCTGCGAAGCATCCGTCCTTTTCCGCCCGACGCAGCGCCTCGAAAGGGCCCCGAAGTCAAGCCCCAATCGCGATCGTCGCGAAGCGGCGATGACGCAACCAAGCCCGTCCGGCGCAGCCAAAGCAAGCCCCCCAAAAACCGATCGGCACCCCAACCCACCCCAAAATAAGCTCCGCGCCATGTACCCACAGCCGGAGCCCTACGCCCAAGGCATGCTCGATGTAGGCGACAACCAGCAAATCCACTGGGAAGCAAGCGGCAACCCGTCCGGCAAACCGGCCGTGATCTTCCACGGCGGCCCAGGCTCAGGCTTCACCCCCCGCTGGCGCCGGTACTTCGACCCGGCCCACTGGAACCTGATCCTCTGGGACCAGCGCGGCTGCGGCAAGAGCACCCCGCCGGCCAGCGACCCGAACACCAGCATGGAGCACAACACCACCCAGCACCTGATCGACGACGCCGAGAAACTCCGCGAACACCTCGGCATCGAAAAGTGGCTGCTGGAAGGCGGCTCCTGGGGCTCCACCCTGATCCTCGCGTATGCCATCCAACACCCGACCAGGGTCAGTGAGATCGTCATCCCCGCCGTGACCACCGGCCGGCCAGCGGAAATCGAGTGGATCACCCGCGGCCTGGGCATGTTCTTCCCCGACTACTTCGAAGCCTTCGAGAACGGCGTCCCGGAAGAAGACCGCAAGGGCAACCTGGCCGAAGCCTACAACAAGCTCCTCAACTCATCGGACGCGAAAACGCGCGAAAAGGCCGCGTGGGACTGGAACAAGTGGGACCTCGCCACGATCACCGGCGGCGACAACGATTTCGCCGGCACCGAGTACGAGGATCCGCAAACCAGATACCAGATGGCACGAGTCGTCACCCACTACTGGGGCAACAACTGCTTCCTGGAACCCGACTACATCATGGACAACCTCGACAAGCTCAGGGGCATCCCTGGCGTGCTCATCCACGGCCGCAACGACTTCGGCGGCCCGCTGCACACCGCGTGGGAGATCGCCAAGCGGTGGCCCGACGCCGAACTGGTCATCCTGAACGACGCGGGCCACCAGGCGAACACAAGCATGAGTCAGGCGATCATCGCTGCCGTCGAGAAGTTCCGTTAAGGCGCAACGGGTCCGGGCCGGTGATACAGGTCCTCACCGGCCCACCGGATCCGATCAACAAAACCGAACCCAGGCGCCGCAACGAAGTTGGCAGCGTCGTCCACCGAACCCGAGCCGTCGTACTGAGCACGCAACGGATACGGGAACACCGGACGCGTGCGCGGGCCGTCGGCGGAACGGCCCGACGCGATCACCTTCGACGGTGCCGCACCGCCCTCCACCCACTTGACCAGTTCGGGGAGCGGGTCGAACGTCGTCAACGTGTCGCCGCCCGCGCAGTGGGAGATCGACGGCACGATGAACAGCCGTGCCCAGTCGGGCTGCTTGCCGCCGGTGAGCCGGTGCCAGTAGTCGATCGTGCCCTCGGCCGGGATGGCCTGGTCGGCGGCGCCGTGCCAGATGATCAGTTTGCCGCCCGAGCGGCGGAACTCGCTCAGGTCCAGGGACAGCGCGTTGCCTTTCACCGTTTCCGGCACCAGGCGGCGGAACTCGCGGACGGTGAACTGGAACTCCGCCAGGGACGAGTGCGGCTTGCCGATCGGGTAGACGAGGTGCTTGAGGCCGTTGTCGGCCAACGGGGCGGCCAGGCCGGTGGGGAAGTCCGGCGACGGGTTCATCCAGAACTTCCAGCCCTGCTCCGAACCGTACGGCTGGCCGCCGGGGTAGAGCCGCACGCCGTCCGAGGCCGGTCCCGCGTAGAGCCGCTTGGCGCGCGCGATCTCGTCGTCCGTCAGCGAACCCCTCAGCGTTGCCGGGTCGAACCTGCACCGGCGCGGCTCGTCGAGCTGCTGGTCCACCAGGCCGTCCAGGCCGTCGCACGCCTTGAGCACGGCCGCGTGCAGGACGTCCACGGCCTCGTTGGGGATCGTGTTGCGAGCGATCCACGCCTGGTACCCGATCAGGCCGGTGTAGTAGGCCGCGGGTGCCGCCGCGATGATGCCGTCGAAGTCGTGCGGGTAGCGCTGAGCGAGGAGCAACGCCTCGCGGCCGCCGTTGGAGCAGCCGGTGAAGTACGACTTCTTCGGTCCCTTGCCGTAGAACGAGCCGATGATGTGCTTCGACACCTTCGACAGCACGTGTGGGGCGCGGAAGAACAGGTCGTCGCGCGCCTTCTGGTCGTTCTTCGCCCACGTGGTGTCGAACGGGTCCATGTTCGACCACTGGTGGCCGTCGTCAGTCGCCGCCACGGCCGCGTCGCCGAACGCGGGCCCGCACTGCGGGAAGGCCGGATCGCTGATGAAACCGCAGAATCCGCCACATCCGTACTGGACGTAGCGGCCGCGATAGGTCTGGGTCGGCAGCTTGAGCTGGAATCCGACGTTCGGTTCGATCTTGCCCTGGACGTTGCAGAACTCCGGCGTGGTACCGGAAGCAGGCACCACCGCGGCCGAGGTGACCTGGGTTCGAGCGTCCGGAACGGCGAACTCGCGGACCAGTTCGGCGCACGAACGCACTGGCCGGATGGTCGACTCCGCGGCGATCGCGGGTGCCGCACCCACTGCTACCAGAGCAAATGAGACGCAGCCGATCAAGAGCTTGCGCAACATGGCGTCCTTCCCCCTGTAGTCGGACGTACAGGGGAAAGTCTTGCAGCTATCCGACGTGCACGCGCGGCCGTCGAGCAGGATCATCCTCGGCCGCACGGATGATCTCGCGCACGACCGGAGGCGTGTCGCCGCGGCCGAGGATCAGGTAGCGGAAGAGGTGGCCCAAAGGATTCCCTTCCGACCACTCGAAGTGCGCGTGCGGGATCACGCCGGTCGAGTCGCGCAACGCCAGCAGGATCGCCGCGATCGCGTTCGGCGCGGCAGGGGCGGATGCGCGCAGCACGCGGTGTCCGTCGATCTCGACGCCCTGCACGCACAGCACGTCGCTGAACGACGACGGGTCGACGATGTCGATCTCCAGGAACATCACGTCCGCCGTGCCGGGCACCGGGTTGATGCCGCGCTGCTCGTTCTCCTTCTCGTCGTACTCCGCCTTGTCACCGGCTTGCCGGCGGTTCGCGATCAACGTGATCCGGTTGTCGTGGGCGATCGTGTCGGTCACAAAACGGCGCGCTGTCTCGTCGAACTTGATCTTGTCGACGCGCAGCTCGGTGGTGCGGGAAACGCGCGACACCAACGAGATCACGATGATGCCGAGGATGAAGAAGAAGGAGATCGTGATGCCGTCCGGCTTCTCGATCACGTTCTCCACCAACGCGTACACCAGCACCAGCGTCAGCACGGTGAAGCCGATCGTCGCGCCGCGCTGCTTCTTGCGCCACGCCGAGACCGTGACCGCGAAGGAGCCGGACACCATCATCGCCAGGATTCCGGTGGCGTACGCACCGGCCTGCGCGTTCACGTCGGCCTTGAAGATGATCGTGATGATGATGCAGATGACCGTGTAGACGATCACCACGGGACGGACCGCGCGGCCCCATTCCGGTGCCATGCCGTAGGACGGCAGGTAGCGCGGCACGATGTTGATCAGGCCGGCCATCGCGGACGCGCCCGCGAACCACAGGATCAGGATGCTGGAGATGTCGTAGGCGGTGCCGAACGCCTCGCCGAGCAGCTCGTGCGCGAGGTAGGCCAGCGCACGGCCGTTCGCCGGGCCGCCGGCAGCGAACTTGTCCTGCGACACCAGCACAGTCGTGATGAACGACGTCGCGATCAGATACACCGACATGATCAACGCGGCGGTGGTCAGCAGCTTGCGGGTGTTGCGCACCCGGCTCGCCAGCTGCTCCTCCGGCGTCTTACCGGAAGCAGCGACCAGCGGCATCATGCTGACGCCGGTCTCGAACCCGGACAATCCGAGCACCAGCAACGGAAACGCCAGAAACGCCGGGCCGACCACGCCAAAGAAACCGTCGCCGTGCGCACCCAGCGCGGAAATCCAGCGGTCGAGAGCGTCAGGCGTCGCAAAGACCTCCACCATGCCCACCACGGCCACGACGGCGTTCAGCGCGAGGAACACCACCACGAGCGGGATCGCGACGCCCACGGCCTCGCTGAAGCCCAGCAGGAACACGCCGCCGAGGATCAGCAGCAGGACGATCGTCAGCGCCATCTCGTAGCCGTGCAGCGACTGGGGCACGTACGGGTTCTCCAGCGCGTGCACCGAGGCGTCGGCCGCGGACAGCGTGATCGTGATGATCCACGACGTCGCCACGAACCCGAGCAGCACCAGCACGAAGATCTTGCCTCGCCAGAACGGCAGCAGGTCCTCGAGCATCGCAACGGAGCCCTGACCGTGCGGGCTCTCGTGAGCCACCCGCCGGTACATCGGCAGCATGCCGAGCAGGGTCAGCGCCACGATGAGCAAAGTCGCCAGGGGCGACAACGCACCGGCCGCCAGCGCCGCGATACCGGGCAGGTACGACAGCGTGGAGAAGTAGTCGACGCCGGTCAGCGTCATGACCTTCCACCACGCGTGCGGCTTCGCGTGCGACTCGGCGCTCTCCGGTCCGGACGGCGCCACGCGGTCCGCGAGCAGCCACCTCCCCACCGGCCCACCCGGTGGCGCCGGACGTTCCGGGCTCGGCACCTCTGCGGGGATGGCGTACTCCGTGCTCATGGCGAAGAGCATGCCACCACCGGATGATCAAGGCCTGAAGTCGGCGGGAAAACCAGCCTCCTGAACGGACAAACCGGACGGACGGAGCGTTCCGATGCTGCCCTGGGTGTGCAGGTCCAGGAACAGGTCCACCACATCGGGGTCGAACTGCTCGCCGCGACCGGCCCACAGCTCGCGCCGCGCCCGGTTCTCGTCCAGCGCCGTCTGATGTGGACGGTTTGACCGCATCGCCGCCCAAGCCACGCAAACGGACAGGATGCGAGCTTCGGCCCGGATGTCCGCACCGCGCAGTCCGTCCGGGTAGCCGTCGCCGTCGTAGCGCTCGTGCTGCTGCCTGATCACGTGCGCCACGCCCGCGAACCCCGGCACCATCCGCGCGAGCCGGTAGCCGAAGTCGGGGTGCTGGCGCAACAACCGCCACTCCTCTTCGGACAGTGCGCCCGGCTTGGTCAGCACCACCTCGGGAATTATGATCTTGCCGATGTCGTGCAGGCGGCCGGCGAGCTGCGCCACCCTGATCGTCGGCGCGTCGAGCCCGAACTCCCCTGCCGCCACGCCGGCCCAGCGCGACACCGAACGGCTGTGGTCGTAGCGGTGCAGCCACCCGTCCACCCGGTCGGCAACCTGGCACAGGAACTCCGCCATCGCGCCGTCGGTGTCCGGGTCGACCGCGGGCAACGGCTCGGGGCCGACCGCGATCCGGTTGCGCCCGGCCGCCTTGGCCGCGTACAGCGCCCGGTCTGCGATCACCACGATGTCGTCGGGGCCGTCGCCGTGCGTCGGGAAGCTGGCCGAGCCGACGGACACCGTGACGGACAACGGGATGTCGTCATTGCCCGCGTTGACCGGAATGGGCTTTTCCGCCACCCGTTCGCGCAACCGGTTCGCGATCACGGACAGCCGACCGGGACCGGCGTCGGGCACCAGCAGCGCGAACTCCTCGCCGCCGTACCGCGCGAGCACTTCACCTGATCGAGAAGCCGCGCGCAGTCGTGCCGCGACCTCCATCAGCACGTCGTCGCCCGCCGGGTGGCCGTAGTTGTCGTTGATCGACTTGAAGCGGTCCACGTCGATGATGAACACCGCGACCGAGCCCTCGCTGCGGCGTGCGCGGGCGATCTCCAACGGCAGCTGGGCTTCGAAGAACCGCCGGGTGTGCAGGCCGGTGAGGCTGTCGGTGATCGCGAGCTTGCGCTGGTCCGCCACGAGCCCGGCGAGCCTGGCGATGATCAGCAACGACAGCAGCGCGCCGCCCGTCGCGAGCACCAGGACGTCCTGGGTCGACTGGCCGACGTCGTGGATCAGCATCAGCACCGGCGCGGCGAGCGCGGCCGAGGACAGCGCGATGATCCGGCCGCGGGACAGGCCCACGTCCTTGACGTGCGCGCGGTCGACGAGCCGCGTCATCGTCGGGTGCAGTGCCGCCGCACCGATGCACAGGTTGGCGGACAACCAGATGGCGTCGAGGAAGTTGCCCGCGTGGTAGCTGCCGTCGAGGCGCTGCAACACGTAGATGGTGTCCGCGGTCAGGATGCCCAGCAGGTTCGCCGTCAGCAGGACGAACGCCTTCGGGCGCGGACCGGCGCCGAAGATCAAACGGAGTGCCACCACGAAGAGGGCGAGATCCATCATCGGGTAGCCGAGCGACGCGATCTTCACCAGCACCGGTGACGTGAGCCGTGCCTGCGGGCCGATCACGTAGAGCCAGGACGCCATGCCCGCGACGACCGCGAGGACGGCGGCGTCGAGCAGGCTCGGCAGGTCGAGCCCCGGCGTGCGGCGGCGGATCAGCAGGATCACGCCCGCCACCATCAACGGGTAATGCCCCAGGTAGAAGATGTCGGCCCAGGACGGGTAAACCGTGTACTTGAAGACGTAGTGCGATGTGTAGAACGTGAGGTCGGCGACCGCGTAAACGACCTGGCTGAGTGCGAGGAACACCCACGGCCGCCTCCATTGGGGACGGTTGTGCTTGACACCCGTGAATGTGGCGATCGCGGCCGAGGCGCTGATCGTGCAGTAGAGCACCACGCGCACCGTTTGTCCCGTTGTCCCCGCAGGGCTGACCGGAATCAGGTAGTAGAGACCCAGCAGCAGGTGACCTGCCACCAGGTACATCCACCACGCTCCGGTCCGGCCGGCACGGAAGATGGTCACACGAGACCCCTCGTTCTACGACTTGGTCGAGCCAGGTGATGATGCCCGACTTGGGATGATCGCGGCACCGCCGTTACTCCAATGAGGTGACCTAATACGGACGCTACCGCAAATCCCTGTTCTGTTTTCAGCGTGAAAGAAAACCGAGTGCCGCTGCGGCAGCCGGGTACGCCAGCTCACCCAATCCGCCCACGGGCGCGTCCGACGCCACCACGACGACGTTGATCTCGGGTGTGTCGCCGATGCGCGCCCACGGGTAGTCCCCGAACGATTTTTGCACGACTTTTCCCTGCTTGACGGTGATTCGCGCACCTTGTGCCACCGAGACGGCGTCCATGATCGCGCCTTCGACCTGTTGGCGGACACCCGAGGGGTGCAAAGGAGTACCGACGTCCACCGCCGCGGTGATTTTCGTGCGACCGGCGCGTCTCGTTTCGGCGATCACCGCAACGACCGAACCGTAGTCGCGATGGCAGGCAACGGCTTCCGGTTCTCCGTCATGTGCTTCCGCGGCCGCCTCCAGCACATTTCTGAGCCGTTGATCAGGCAACAGCTTCAACCGGCGTTCCAGCTGGTTGTGCGCCGTGTCCAGGCCACTCAGGAACAGCTCGTCCACATAAACCAACTGACCTGCGTAGACACTGCGCCAGAAGCCGGTTCTGATGGGCGGTCGCACCATGGAGAAGTGGACCTCACCCTCCACGTCGTACGGATACTTGTTACCCGACATCATCTTCATGATCTGCGGGTTGCTGGTGACATCGAGCAGTGATGAGAGAGGCCACGTGGAAACGGCGTGATCCCGCCAGACGGGTAGTCCTTCGTCGTTGACCGTTGCTCGGATGCGATGGACCGACAATGGACGGTAGGAGTCGTGCTGCATGTCGTCGTCTCTCGTCCACAGCACTTTCACCCTCTTGCCGGTGTGCCGTGCGAGTTGGACTGCCTCCAACACGAAGTCGGTCTCGAACTTCCGCCCGAACGCGCCACCCGCTCGGGTCGGGATCACCCTGACAGTCGCGAACTCCTGCTCGAGAAGTTTGCGCACCTGATCAGGCGCCTGGGTCGGCGCCCACAACGTGAGCTGGTCGCCGGTGACTTCCGCCGTCGCCGTCGGCGGTTCCATCGGTGCGTGCGCAAGCATCGGTGTGACGAAGATCTTCTCGATGAACTCGCCCGGTGGCGTGTTTCCTTCCGGCAGAGCAGCTTTGAGCTCCGCTTCCCACACATCGCTGTCCGCGTCCGGAAAACCGCCCTGCCAGGACGTCTCGAGATTTTCCCGCGCTTTGATCGCGGTGTAGGTGTCCGCGGCCACCAGCGCGAATCCGTGGTCCAGTCGGACGACCTCGGCGTTGCGGACGTTCGCCGCGTCGAAACGCGTTGGGGTGGCGCCGATCCACGGTGGCCTGGCGATCACCGCGACCAGGTCCGCCTGCTGGTCGACGGCGTAGGCGAGCTTGCCGGTGACGATCTCGTGCCGATCCACCCGTTTGATCGACGGGTTGCCGAGGATCCGCCATTCGTCCTGCGGGGTCAGCTCGACGTCGCCTGGGGTGAGCGCGGCAGCCGCCCCGGCCAGCTCCTGATAGCTGAGCCGGGAATCTCCGTGCAGGACGAAGCCGTCAGCGGCACGGCACTGGTCCTCGGCCACCTGCCAGTGTTGGGCGGCAGCCTTGACCAGCAGGTGGCGGACGGTCGCCGCAGCGGTGCGGATCGGCTCGTGGAGGCGTTGCATCGAGTTGGAGTTGGCGGTGAGCTGCGAGCCGTACGTGTCCGCGTCGCCGTCGGCCTGCTCGATCACGAGGCTCTCGACGGAGACCTTCAGCTCTTCCGCGACCATCATGGCGACGGCGGTGCGCACGCCCTGTCCCGTGTCCGGAACCGGGACGGTGACCGTGATTCGGCCGGACTCGGCGTCGATGCGCACGAACGGGTTCACCGGGCCCTCATCCGCGCCACGGCGTTCCGGATCGCCTTGCGGATCCGCGGATACGTGCCACACCGGCAGACGTTGTCCCGCAACGCCTCGTCGATGTCCTCGTCAGTGGGGTCGGGGTGCTTGGCCAGCAACGCGATGGTCGCCATGATCTGGCCGGGCTGGCAGTACCCGCACTGCGCGACGTCCTCGTCCAGCCACGCGAGCTGCACCGGGTGATCTTCGACGCCCTCGATCGTGCGCACGTCCTGTTCGGTCATGCTCGCCACGGAGTGCTGGCACGGGCGGAAGGCCTGGCCGTCCACTATGGACGTGCAGACGCCGCACGCACCGACGCCGCAGCCGTACTTCGTGCCGGTGAGCCCCAGGTGATCGCGCAGGACCCACAGCAAGGGGGTGTCCGGGTCGGCTTCGACGTCGCGGACCTCCCCGTTGATCCGCAGCCGATGCATCGTCACTTCGCCGAGCGTAGCGGCCGCAGCAGATATCGTGACCCCCGTGGACGGCGTTCGGTTCGGAGTGCTTGGGCCGCTGCTCGTCACGCACGGGCAGCGGGATGTGCGCATTGCCGCAGGTCAACCGAGCCAGGTCCTGGTGCTCCTGCTCCTGCACGCCGGGCAGACCGTCAGCGTCGACCACCTCATGTCGATCTTGTGGGACGGTGATCCGCCCGCCAGCGCGCGCAAGGCCGTGCAGGTGCACGTGTCGCAGCTGCGCAGGGCGCTCAAGGACCTGCCGGGCGTGTCGCTCGAGTGGTCGCGGCAGGGCTACCGGCTCGACATCCCGGACCGGTCGCTCGACCTGCAACTGTTCCGGGACGCGGAGGACCCGGACGAGGCGCTCGGCTACTGGCGCGGTCCGGCGCTGGCGGAGCTGACCACGAACACGCAGCTCGCGAACCAGCTGGAGGAAGAGCGGCTCTCCGCGATCGAGCGACGTGTCGACAAAGCGATCAAGGACGGCCGTCACCACGAGGTCATCAGCGAGCTGACCGGGTACGTCACCGAACACCCGACCAGGGAACGGCTGCGCGGCGCACTGATGATCGCGCTGCACCGCAGCGGACGGCAGGCGGACGCGCTGCGGGTGTACGACGAGGGCCGGCGGCACCTGGCCGACGAGCTCGGGCTCGATCCCGGGCAGGAGCTCAAGGACCTGCACGCGGCGATCCTGCAGGGCGACATCCCCGCCGTGCCGCGGGAGCTGCCCGCACGGCCGGAGCCGTTCGTCGGGCGCCGCGACGAGATCGCCCTGATCACGGGCGCCGCGGACACGGTGATCGCCGTGCACGGGCCGGGCGGACAGGGCAAGAGCGCTCTTGCCACGGCGGCCGCGCACGCGATGGCCGACCGTTTCCCGGACGGTCAGCTGTACGTGGACCTGCACGGTGCCACGCCAGGACGTTCGCCGCTGTCGTCCGCCGAGGTGCTCAGGAGGTTCCTGCGCGCGCTCGGCACACCGCCGCTCGCGGTGCCCACGGACACGTCCGAGGCCGCCGCGCTCTGCCGGTCGACGCTGGCCCGGCGCAAAGTGCTGATCCTGCTGGACAACGCGGTGGACGCCGCCCAGGTCGGCCCGTTGCTGCCGGGCGAGGCGGGTTCCACGGTGCTGATCACCAGCCGCCGGATGCTCGCGACGCTCAGCGCGCGGCACGTCCGGCTCGACCCGTTGCCCGAGGACGACGCGGTGCGGTTGCTGGGCGACTCCAACGAGGACAGCGAAGAGGCGAAGCAGGTCGCGAAGGCCTGCGACTACCTGCCGCTGGCGTTGACGATCGCGGCGGCACGGCTGCGGTCACGGCCGGACTGGACGACCGCGACGTTGGCGCGACGGCTCGCGGACCAGCGGCATCGGCTGGACGAGCTGAACTTCGACGACCTCGGCGTGCGAACGAGCTTCCAGCTGAGCTTCGAGGGGCTCGACGAGCGGTCCACCAGGGCGTTCATCCTGTTGTGCTGCCTCAACGTGCCGACCGTGAGCGAGTCGACCGCGCAGGCGTTGCTCGGCCAGGACGACGTCGACCGCGTGCTGGATCCGTTGGTGGACGCCAAGCTCGTGGAACCGTGCGGGCCGGAGCGCTACCGGGTGCACGACCTTCTGCGGTTGTTCGGCGCCGAGCACCCCAACGACGAGAAGCACGCCGCGTTGAGCCGCGCTTTGCTCCACTACCGCGAGACCCTCACCGCCGCGTTGAAGAAGCTGCGGCCGCACGCCTACGGCGCGTTGACGAACTCCGCCACCCAGCAGGACCTCGACGAGCCGTTGCGGTGGCTGACGGACGAGGCGGAGAACCTGCTGGCGGCCGCGCGGTCCACGATGACCGAGCCCGCGCTGGCAGAACACGCGTTGGCCATCGCGCACATGCTCTACCCGCACCTGTTCAAACAGGACAGAGTCGCGGATCTCATCGAGCTCGGCCAGATCGCTCTGCAGGCAGCGCGCACGATCGGCACCTCGGCCGCGTTGCAGACCGCGCTGCTCGTGCAGTCCGCGGCAAACCGCCGGATCGGTTCGTTCGAGACCGCCCGCGTCCAGCTCGAAGAAGTGCTGGAAGCGCGGGCGGACGACCCGTTCGGGCAGGGTCGCGCGCTTTCCGGCATCGGCACGATCCAACGCGAGCTGGGCGAGCTCGACCAGGCGTCGGCCACCCTCGCGCAGGCCGTGCAGCTCATCGAGGAGCACGGACCTGCTGGTGCGCAACGGGTTCCGCTCTCCGCGTTGGCCCAGGTGCACCAGGTCGCCGGTCGCTACGAGCAGGCGCTCGCCGCTGCGGTGGAAAGTCTGCGGTACGCCCGTGCGGATCAGGACGCCGCCGGCACGGCATACGCGTTGGCGTCGCAGGGTCAGGCGCTGTTCAAGCTCGGCAGGTTGGCCGAGGCGTCGACCGCGCTGGACGAGTGCATCGAGCTGTGCCGGGCCACGGGCGAGCACAACGACGAGTGGCAGGCTCTGCTGTGCCGGGCGGAAGTGCTGCTGGCGTCCGGAAAGCCCGAAGAGGCCACAAAGGACGCTCGACGCTGTCTGGAGATCACCAGCGCTCGGGGCGACCGGTACGGCGAGGGCGTGGCCCACCTCGTGCTCGCCAAGGCGGGACACGAGGAACACGGAGACCGGGCGGCCGAACTGCTCGGCACACCCGGTCTGCGCAGGGACAACCTGTTGGACAGCCTGGTCAGCTGACTTCGTGCAGCAGGCCGATCAGCTCAACCACGCCGAGGCCACCGACCTGAACGCCGCGACGTCCGGCTCGCCGCTGATCATCAACGACGGTTTGCCGCCGGCGAAGACCAGGCGCAGCGGCCGGCCGTCGTGGTCGAACACGGCGACAGGCCAGGTGACCGTCATGATCGCCGTGGTAGAACGGCGCGGACCGGGCGGCCTTGATCGGCACACCCGGTCCGCGTCAACGCGACGAAATCAGCCGCAGTGCTCGAAACCACTGGTGTAGCTGGAGGAGCCGACCATGCCGCCCCACTTCACGCACTTGCCGGGCGCCTTCTTCTTGATCGGGCCGGCGTAGTAGCCGTACTCGTCCCGGTCGGTGGTCCTGGCCGCGCCCTGGACCTCGAGGAACGCGCCGACGTCGGTGGCCGTGCCGATCTTGGTGGTCTTGATGGCGACCACGCAGTTGTAGCCGTTGGACGCGTTGTAGAGCAGGGAGACGCGGGCACCGACCACGTTCGCGCCGTCGATCACCTTGTAACCTTCGCCGCACGCCTCTTCCGGCGTGTACGGGTTGGTGGAGCCACCGCCGCCGCTGCAGTTGTTGCTCTTGTAGTTCTTCTCACCGTAGTACAGCGCCGCCTGCCCGTTCATGACGATGCGCTTCGGGTCGCCGTTGTGCAGCTGCTCGAAGTGCAGGTGCGGGCCGGTCGAACCGCCGGTGCTGCCGACGTTGCCGATCTTCTGGCCCTGCGAGACGCTCTGGCCGACCGAGACGCTCTGCACGGACAGGTGGGCGTAGCGGGTGGCCCAGCCGCCACCGTGGTTGATCTCGATCCACTTGCCGTAGCCCTCGTTGCCGCGGTTCTCCACGCGGGAGACCTTGCCGGCAGCGGACGCGACGACCACGTCGCCCTGGGCGTTGGCGCGGCTGAAGTCGATGGCCTCCAACGGGTTGTGCGGGTACTGGTGGTTCGGGCCGCGGGTCTGGCCCTCCCAGGTCTGGCCGCACGGGAACGGCATCTGCCAGTTGGTGGCGGCCGACGCCTGCGGGGCGCCGATCGCCAGCATTCCCAGACCGATCGCAAGGCCCGCCACCGCGGACAGCATTCTCTTGACGTACATCGATTTCCCCTCAGTTATCCGAAGATCCGGCGGACCTTGGAGTACGGCGTGCCGTGGCTGTTGAGATCACTGATCCGGATGCTCCTGCCGTCACGCGGCGGCGCGGCTTCCAGAATCTTGTTGTCGCCCAGGTAAAGAGCGACGTGCGTGGTGACGTCCGAGTCGTTGTCGGCACGGCCCCAGAAGACGAGGTCGCCCGGCTTGCGGTCCGCGATCGCCACCGCGCGGCCCTTGCTGTTCTGCGCACCGGTCCACGCGCCGATGTCCATGCCGGCGCCCTTCCAGAACGCGTACAGCGTCAGGCCGGAGCAGTCGAAGCCGAGCCGGTTGTAGTCGTCACCCTGTGACGGGTCGTTGTCCGGGTAGTGGTGGACGCCGTACGACGCACCGCCCTTGCCACCCGCGCCCCACGAGTAGAGATAACCCTTGCCGATCTGGGCCTTCGCGGTGTCGATCACGCGCTGGATCTTCTCCGCGTTGGTGCCCGTCGTCGGGCCGGCCGGGCCGTTGCTGCGGCCGTGAACGGCGTTGCCGGGCGGCTGTTCGCCGGCATCGATGCCGTCCGTGTCGCAACGCGGCAGACCCTGCACGTACCCGTCGGTGCCGGTCTTGACGTAGTGGTCGGGCACCCACAGGTTGTCCGTGGTGAGGTCCCAGACCGTGCCGTTCTCGGCCTGCGCCTGGCACTTGACCGGAACCTGCTGGCCCGCCTTGTACTTGTCGACGACCGAACCGGGAGCCGTTGCGGCGTCGCCCTTGTTCTTGCGGCCGTTGAGGTCGACCTTGGCGGGGAAGGACTTCGAGGTGGCGCACTTCGGCAGCACCATCGTGTCCGACGGGTTGCTGGTGTAGCCGTCCGGGATCCACAAGCCCTCGGTGGTGAGGTCCCAGATCTTCTTGCCGCCGTACTCGGGACCGGTGTCCTGGCAGACGACGTTGACCTTCTGTCCCTTGAGGTACATGTCGGCGACGCGCTTCTTGCCGACGGGCACGGTGGGGTCCTTGACGGTGCGGCCGTCGAGGGCGGTCGTGGCGGTGAACTGGCGGACCTCAGCCTGGGCCGTGCCGGTGCTCAGGAAGGGCACCAGCACGGACAGGGCCGCAACCGCGGTGAGAACTGTCTTCTTCATGTTCAGCAACGGGTGCTCGACTTGCCCTGGCGCTCGTTCGAGCCCCACTGGATCACGCCGGCGGCGTGCGTGCAGGACGACAGCGTGCTGGCACCGGAGGACCAGACCTCGGCCTTGTTGAGCTGGCACTGGCTGTCCATCAGCGTGGGCCGGCCGCCGTCCTCCTTCGCCACGGAGGCGCAGAAGTACCACTGCGAGTGCGAGCTGCGGAAGCTCTCCCACACGTAGGTGTAGGCGTAGTTCTTGTTGCAGCCCTTGTACTGCTTCACCGACGCGATCTGCGTGCCCGCGGAGTTGGTGATGTAGCCCGTGGAACCGATCTGCGTCACCGACGAGCACCCCGGCGCCGCCTGCGCCTGCGCGGTGAACCCGAGCATCGCGGCGGCGACCACGGCCGCGGCACCGAGCGTGCTGGCGATCTTGCTGAACATGCTTCTCCCTCAATGGTTTCTTGCGAAGGCTTGTGGCCGGGGTGAACTCAGTCGGTGATGTAGCCGGTCATGGCGCGCCCCCTCAGCAGGCGCTCGACTTGAGCCGGGCGGTGTGGTGGGAGCCGTCCTTGTCGACGTACACCACCTCGCCGCGGGCGCAGCCGGGCGCGTAAACCATGTTTCCCCAGTGGTTTCCGGGTGTTCCCGGTGCGACGAAGCCGACGCGTTCGCCACCCGTCCACACGGTGATGCGCAGTGCCGAGTCGCCGCCCGCGTAGTTCGAGACCCGCACCCAGTTGGTCTTGCAGGTGGGCGACCACCGCAGCTCGGCCGTGCCGGACGTGAACATCCGGTCGGTGTCCGCGATCGTGGAACCGGCGCTGCACCCGGTGACGGACGGGTCCATGCCGTTGCAGCCACGTCCGCTGCAGGACGCCGCCTGTGCGTCCGGCGCCGCGAGGCAGCTCAGGACCGTCAGGGCCGCCGCGGCGATCAGGCTTGTCGACTTCATGGCGCTGACACTGCTGACCGGCGCTCACAGCGACCTGACAGCTACACCCGGTCAGGTGTCAGCGACGTGTCAGGACCGCAGCGCACGCTACGTTCCTGTTCGTGCCGAACTACCCGGTCGACGCGTCCAGCAACTTCTCGCTGCCGGAGCCAGGCGCCGGCTCGCGCCGACGCCTCGGTCCCGACCCCGTGGTGCACGGGCGTGCGGACGAGCTGACGGCGTTGCGCGAGGCCTTGGAGCAGGACGGCGTGGCGTTGCTGTGCGGTCCGCCCGGCACCGGCAAGTCCACGCTGGCACTTCGGCTCGCGCACTCGGTCGTGGACCGGTTCCCGGACGGTCAGCTGTGGGCTGACCTCGCCAGTCACCCGTTTGACGACGTGCTGGCCGAGTTCATCCGGGCGCTCACGCACGACGACGTCCGGTTGTGGGTCGACCGGCGTGCGCAGCTGCGCGAGGTGCTCGGTACCCGGCGGGTGCTCTTCGTGCTGGACAACGTCGGCAAGGGCCACGACCTGACGGTGTTCCGGAACGTGATCGCGACCAGCCGCGAACGGCTCGGCGGACTGGTGCTGGGGCCGATGAGCCCCGAGGACTCGCTGACGTTGCTGCGCGCACGCCTCGGGTCGCGCGTCGACTTCGAACCCGATGCGACACGGGCGTTCGCGCGGGCGTGCCGTGGTCTGCCGCTGGCGCTGGTGGTCGCCGCCGAGTTCGCCTGCCTGCGCACGACCGCCACGCTGGCGGCGCTGGTCGAGGAGATTCCAGCCGAACGCGGCGAGGTGCACGGGGCGTTCAAGTGGGCGTACGACCAGCTCTCCCCCGCCGACGCTCGGGTGTTCCGGTTGCTCGGGGACGGGTTCGAGCGCGAGTTCTCGATCACCGCGCTCAACGCGTTGGCCGGCGGTGACGTGCGCCCGTCCCGCAACCGGTTGTTGGCCTTGCACCTGCTGGAGAACGCGCCGGGCGACCGGATCGCGATGCACTCGCTGCTCCGGGAGTACGCGCGGACGCTGGAACCGCGCGAACCTTCAGCGCTCGGCCGGTTGCTCGACCACTACGTGACGGTGGCTTCCGTGGAGACGGAGAACGCCGTCGCAGCTGTGTTCGTCGCTGACGACCGGCGGCGGCTCACGTTGGCCTCGTTGCTCGTCGACGAGATGTCGGTCGAGGTGCAGACGGCCGCGGTGGCGGCGGCACGATCGTTGGAGGATCGGGCGGGGGAGGCGTTGGCGCTCGCGCATCTCGGGCACGCCTGGTTCGACCGCGGCAACCTCGACGAGGCGGAGGGGTGCCACGCGGAGGCGATGGACATCTGTCGCGAGCCGAGTGCGTTGACGGGGATGGGCAACCTGTGCCTGACCGGCGGTGATGTGGAGTCTGCTGTCAAGCTCTTCGAGGAGGTGCTGGCGGTTCGAGTGGCTGCCGGTGACTTGCGGGGTGAGGCGCGGGCGCTGTTGAGCTTGGGGCGCGCCACCGGAGAAATGGCGTACTACGTTCGGGCGCGGGACATCTGCTCGCAGATCGGTGACGTGGTGCGACTCAGCCGGGCGTACAACGGCATGGGCAACCTCCACGCGGATGCCGAGGCGTACGAGGAAGCGATCCGCTGCTACGCGTCGGCACTGGAGGCCTTTGTGGACGGTACCTGCCTGTTGAACATGGGTCTGGCTCACCAGGCTCTGGCCTCGCCGGAGGCCTTCTCCTGGTTCGAACGGGCCGCTGAGCACGCGTTGCGGTTGCGGGACAAGGAGCTGCTCGCCGACGCCGCGCGCTGCCTGGCCGACGCCGGGTTCGTCGAGCAGGCGTTGCGGCGGATGCGGCAGGCCGAGTCGCTCTATCTCACTGCAGCGGACGAGTCACCGTGACGACCGTGACCCCACCTTCGGTGTCCAGCGTCAACGCGTCGTGCTTGAGGACGATGGATCCGTTGTCCTGCAGCGTGAAGTGGGCGTCGCTGACCTTGTTTCCGACCTGCAGCCAGTGGTTCGCGGTCGGCAGCAGGTAGAGCGTTTGCTCCTTGGTGTAGGTCATCGCGACGCCGGACACGAAGTGAACCAGCAGACCGTGGCCTCCCGATCGGCGTGCGTCGACGTGCACCAGGTGGCCGAGGAACTCCAAAGTGGACGATCCGTTGCCTCGGACGTATTTCAGATTCGGGTCGAACAGCAACCGGCCGTCGCGGGTGACCTCGAAGGACATGTTCACGACGTGACCGCTGCCCTGCTGCACGTAGTAGTGCTTGGACGGGACCATGCGCAGCCTCTTGCACAGGATCCAGTCCCGGTTGTCCGGTGGGATGTGCGAGATCAGGACACCCGCGCCGCCGAGCCTGCGCGCGTCGAGCGTGACGATCACGCCGTCGACCCTGAGCGTGCGGGATCCCTTGCCGGACAGGAACACTTCGAGCTCGTCCGGGTAGCTGATCGTGCCGTCCTGCTCGACCTTGAAGGCGAACGCGACCGGCGCGCCCACCTGGAACGGGTAGCTGCCCGGCGCGAGTTGCAGGGTCTGGACGGTGCGGGCGTCGAGCCAGCCGGTCTTGTTCGTCAGCACGAAGTGACGGCCGGACAGCGGTCTGGCGTCGATGTTGATGCTGCCGGGTGCGGGATCAGGTGGCGAAGGGTCCAGGCGGCCGGTGTCATCGACGCACGGCGCCGTGCTCGGGGCCGGTGGCTTGATGTTGTACCTGGCCGTTCGCGCGCCCTGTTCTCCCTGCGGCGCAGCGGGGTTGGCCGGATCGCCGGGAGCCGTGGGATCGGCCTGGCTGGTGCCAGGTGTGCTCGATCCCGGCGCGTTCGAACTGCTCGCCGGCGGTTGGCCGGACGTCACGGGGTCGGCGTTCGTCGGCTCGGTCGTGCTGGTGACCGGTGCACCGGCCACGGCGATGTCCGGGGTGCTGCTCGCGGGCACGGGTTGCGAGCTGACGAGCACGATCGCGCTGGCGAGCAGCAGCCCGACCACGCCTCCGACGGCCTTGACCACGTTCGGATCGGTGAGGGCGGGGTTGATCCGGTTCAGCGTGTCGGTGACCTTGCGCAGCGCCATCGGCACCGGGCCACTGCTCGGCGCGTTCAGCCAGGCGAGCCAGCGCCGGTCGTCGTCCTGCGGAACGACCAGGCCTGGGGCCAGGTACTCGACGCGCTCGCGCAGCTTGCGCGAGTCCTTCGGTTTGCAGGTGAGGCAGGCGGGCACGTGGTCGTGCAACGCTCGCCAGTCCTGCCCGTCGATGGCCTTGAGCTGCGCGCAGGCGGACTTGGCCCGGGCGGCGAGCACCGCGACGCGTTCAGCGAGGAGCTCGAAGGTCTCCTCCGTGGCCACACCGTCGGCGATGGCCTGCCGTTGCTCCGGCATGGTGTCGAGGGCGACGCCCAGCGACTTGCGTATCACCACACCATCCTGGAGCCGTTCGGGTGCGTGCGGATACGGCCAATCAGTGGACAAATCATGGACTTCGGAGGTACGCGAGCGCGAACGAGGAGTCGGCCGCCGCGCCCGCGAGGTCGTAGCAGTAGACCTGCACGAGCACCTTCGGCGGGTACGAGTAGCCGTTCCAGGCCCAGATCCGGCAGTACCTCGGCTCCGGCCCGCTCGCGCTGACCAGCACGGCCTCGCCCGGCCAGACCTTCGGGTTGCCGATGGCCTGGTACTGCACGTCGTACCGTCCGACCGCCGTTCTGGTCACCGCGGGCGTCTCACCGTTGCTGGCCCACGACCTGTTGCTGCCCGTCTCGAGGTAGGCGGCCGGTGCGGACGGGTCGTGGTGGACCGCGCTGTCGGTGTAGGTGAGGTTCCAGTCGGTGTCGGTGTTGCACGCGACCTTCGTGCTCTTCGCTTCGACGGTCGTCCGGCACAGCGCCCGGTTCTGCCCGACCGGCGAGACCATCGCGAACCCGCCCATCGTGGTCACCTCGTACTGCCCTGGACCGGTCTTCGTCACGCCGCTTTGACCGCGGTACTGGACCGCGGGGCCGTCGCTGACGAAGACGACGGTGAACGGCAGGTTCTTGCGCGTGCCGTTGGGGTTGAAGCAGGCGACGTCGACGAGCAGGTCGTTGCCCTCGCTGCGGGTTCCCTCGGTCTGGCAGGAGAACGGCTGGTAGTAACCCCAGCCGACGCTGAGCTCGGCGTGCACCGTGCCGCCTGTCACCTCCGGCAGCCGCACCACGTAGTCGCCTTCTCCTTGCCGGACCAGCGTGACGTAGCGCTCGATGCCGTTGCGGCGCCAGGTTCCCCACTGCCACCTGCGGTCCATCTCGACCTGTTGGCCGACGGGCTGGTCGTACTGACCGAACGTCGTGGTCGCGTAGGCCCACGAGCCCTGTGATCTGTCCTGTGTGGACGTCCCGGCGTTCTGCTGGGTCTTCGTGGTGCCAGGCGGGGCCGGGGCGATGATGGTCTGCCCCGACGTGGAACCGGATGTGGGACCGGCGGTGGGCGGCGGTGCCGATGGACCGGCGGCCGGTGGCGTGTTGGCCGGCGGGTCCACCTGCGGGTCCACCGGAGGGCCTGGCAGCAACGGCTCTGCCACGACGCGGTCGGCCGGCTCGATCCGTTCCGAGCTCTGCACCGTCAGCAGGAACACGGCCACGCCCACGATGCCCGCCGCGGCCTTGAGCACCAACTGCGGGTCGGCGCCGGTCTTCGTGACGAAGTCGGTCAACGCGCGCACCGGCCTGGTGACCACGTCGGACACCGAACGCACCGGACTGCTGCTGAAGAACGCATACCACCGGCGGTCGTCGTCCTCCGGGAGCGCCACAAGTCCCGGCGCCAGGTACTCGACGCGTTCCCTCAACCGCTTCGGATCGGCGGGCTTGCACAGCGCGCACGCCAGCACGTGGCCTTGCAGCGCGGTCCAGTCCTCTTCGGCGATCGTCGCGAGCTCGGCACAGCCCTTGGCCAGCGCTTCGAAGACCGCGACCCGTTGGGCGACGGCCTCGTAGGTGTCCTTGGTGGCCTCGCCGTCGGCGATGGCCTGCCGCTGTTCCGGCATCGTGTCGAGGGCGGCGGCCAACGACTCGGGAGTCATCGCGTCAGTTTGGGGCCGAGCGAGCGTTCGCGAAACGACCAATCAGTTGACAGATCATGGTCAGGCCCGCGGGTCCAATCGGCCTGGAATCTTCGGCGTGTCGACACCGGGAACCGGCCGCTTGGGCACCAGTGGCCCGGCCTCCGCGAGACCCAGCGCGGCCACGACCACGAGCAACAGCGCACTGATCACCACGGTCGCGGTCAGCCCGAACACCACGGGCCAGCCGATCCCGTGTTCGGCTCGATCGCGCAGCCGCCGGTGATCCCCCGGCGCGCACGCGGCACAGCCCGCGACGTGCCGACGCAACGCGGCCCAGTCCCACCGCCCGATCGAGGCGAGGTGCCGGCAGACGGCCTTGTCCAGCGCGTGGAGCACGGCCACCCGTTCGTCCAGGAACAGGTAGGTGTCCTCGCGAATCATCCGGCAAGGATACGACCGTTCGACCCAACGTTCAGGGCCAAATAATGGTCAGAGCGGGCACGTCAGCGAGCGGTGCGCGATCGGTAAGCAGCCTCGGTGATCGTGACGCCATGACCTGGTTGCGCAAGCCTTGGGTGGGCCCGTTGGCCTTCGTGGTGGTGGCGTTCGTGGCATTCTCGCTACCGCCCTATCTGACCGGTGACCGTGCATCGGCGCGTGTGCAGTCGGACTGGGGACCGCACTACCCCCTGCTGGTGGTGCACGTCGTCTTCGCGTCGGTCGCCATCCTCACGTGCGTCGTCCAGATCTGGCCGTGGTTCCGCGGCCGCTTCCCCACGTGGCACCGCCGCATCGGCCGCGTCTATGTGCTGGCCGGCGTGCTCCCAGCCGGGGTGTCCGGCCTGATCATCGGCTGGATGACGCCGTTCGGCCCGGTCGCCATGGTCAGCAACGTGCTGATGGCCTGTTTGTGGCTCCTCTTCACCTGGCTGGCGTGGCGCGCGGCCCGGCAACGGCGGTTCGGCGACCACCGCAAGTGGATGATCCGCAGCTTCACGCTGACCGTCTCGATCATCACCAACCGCATCTGGGGCGTGGTGGCGTTCCTGCTCCTGGCCGACCGGGTGCCGGAAGCCGAGCTGCCGCACGTGCTCGCGGGGATCTCGACGTGGACCGGGTGGGTGGTGCCGCTGCTGATCTCGCAGTGGTGGCTGGAGCGCAAGCCCCGGCGCCGGGCCGCGGTGACGGCGGAGCAGCGCGAGCCGGTCAGCGTGTGAGCCAGGTGGGCTGACAAGGCGTTTTGGCGCGACTACGGTCGGCAGTCATGAGGCTACTGCTCGCTGTCCTGATGATGGTCGCGCTGGCGCCCGCCACGGCCCACGCCGCACCACCCACCGCGAAGTGCGAGTTCATCCCGACGCCGGAGAACCCGGCGGCCCGCCCGGTCCAGCCACCACCGGCAACGGTCCCGGCCAAGGGGAAGGTCAAGGTCACCATCGTGACCAACTACGGCGTGGTGGTCGCGAAACTCGACCGCGCCAACGCGCCGTGCGGGGTGGAGAACTTCGCGCACCTCGCCCGCAGCTGGTTCTACACGATGACCCAGTGCTGGCGGCTGACCGACACCGCGCGGCTCGGTGTGCTGCAGTGCGGCGACATCTACCGCGCTGAGGAGGGCGGGCCCGGCTACCGGTTCGCCGACGAGGTGACCGGCAAGGAGACGTACCCGCGCGGCACCATCGCGTACGGCAACCAGGGGCCCGGCACGAACGGAAGCGAGTTCTTCATCGTCCACTCGTTCGCCAACATCAAGCCCGTCTACACCGTGATGGGTCACGTCACGCACGGCATGGACACGCTGGATCGGATCGTCAAGGCCGGGATCGTGCCGAAGCCGGACGGAACGCTCGACGGCGCGCCGAAGAAGCCCGTCAGGATCCTGCACGTTCTCGCAGGATAGCCAGGATCTTCGACGCCATCCCGAACGGCAGCATGCCGAGGCCGACCAGCAGATCGGGACTGCGCTCGCCGGCCAGGATGCGACGGACCACGCGTGCCAACGGCGCCACGCTCGGGGTTCGGTCCATGCCGGCGAGCTCGGCCTCCACCTCGGCTGCCCATTGCGAACCGCCTTCCGCCAGCATCACCACGGCCGTGATGAAGGGCGACCAGTCCTGCACGCCGGGGATCTCCTCGACCGGGGCGCAGACGTCGTCGTTCAGCGACATGCGTTCGGGGATGCCGAAGGCGAAGGCGAACCTGGCCTGCATCTCGATCTCCTCGCGCAGGGTCGGGGCGTCCGACCTCACCGCAATGGCCGCCGACGCGAAGTAGTGCGCCAGCACGCGCGGGGACGAGTTGTCCACGCGGCCGAGCAACACCGCGTAGTCGTGGTGCTGTTTGCTGATCTCGTGCGGTTCGCCTGCCGCATGAGCAAGTCCCAGCGCCTCGGCCTTGAACGCGATGGCACGGGTGTGGTTCCCCTGCTGGTCCCTCGACTCCCTTTTCTCCCCGTGGTCGGGCACGAAACAGGAGCGCCGAAATAGCCCGGCAGGAAGACTCGGCGTTGACACATGACAGAAAGAAAGAGTGGCCAGAAAACCGGAAAAGCGATCTCGCTCACAGCGTTGATCAAGCATTCAACCAGGCAAGACTCACCCGGAAGGCGCAGCACGAGCATTTAAAATTAAGGCGGACTTGAGAATTCATGTGATCCCGCTCGCCACCAGGAATCAATTTCGCTGCTCGTGCGCTTCCCTCACCTGAACGGCGGTTGTACCAGCCAGTAGCCTGGAAATTGGTCACCCCCTCGCATTAGCTGGAAGTCGATCCCGGAGTCAGCTCCGCGCATCGGCTTGTTTCGTGTGCGCCCGAAACGGAAAAACGAAGGAGGCACGGCAGTGGCACCCGAGTTCGAGCCGGCTCGACTCGACGACATCGACGACCTGCTCAGGCTGTACCGGCGGGCGCACGGCGCGAACTACCCCATCGCGATGGGCACCGATCCCGAGGTCATGGCCGCCGAGATCAAAACGGCCAGCACCACGTGGCTGGTGTGGCGCAACGACAACAGGGTCGTCGCGTCGATCACCGGGCACGTCGGGCACGAGGACCGGATGGGCAAGATCGCCGGACTTGTCGTCGATCCGGACGCGCAGGGTGGCGGCATCGCGCACCACGCCGTCGGGCAGATCACCGGCCGGATGCTCGCTGCCGGCGAGGTCGACTCGGTCTACGGCACGGCCCGAACGGTGCACATCGCGCCGCAAAGGGTGTGTCTGCGCAACGGTTTCCACGCGCTCGGGCTCGTGCCGAACCTCTTCAAGCACGCCAAGCGGGAGACCATGGCGTTGCTGGCCAAGCACCGCGACGGGGTGCTCGACCGCAGGGCCGAGGTGCACAAGGTGCCTGCCGCTCTCGAAAAGCTCGTCACGGCAACGCACCGGACGATCGGCCTGCCGCACCTGCCGGAGTTCGTCGAGGGCACCGGGTTCCCGCAACCGGAGCCGTCACGCCTGGAGATCATCGAGGCACCGCAGTTCGTGCAGCGGCACTTCGAACGCAACATCAACGACCCGGCGCGCCGGTTCTACCCGCTGCACAAGCCGAACGTGCTGCTGGCCGACGAACAGGGCGCGTACCAGCTCTACGGCCACCTCAACCGGCACGACGGCTACTGCACGATCTTCGGCGCCACGCCCGACCCGCAGACGATCATCCCGCATCTCACCGGTGTCGTCGACGCGCTCACCGGCATGGGCGCGCCGCACGTCGAGACGCTGGTGCCGTTGCACGAGTTCGACGAGCTGAGTGCCTTGCTGGCGTTCGGTTTCCTGCCGGTGGCGCTGTACCCGGCGATGCGCAGGGACGGCGACCGCTACCACGACTACGTGGTCATGGTGCACACGCCACAACCGCCCGACTTCCGCGGGCTCACGATCGACGAGGCGTTCCGGCCCTTCACCGAGCAGTACATCGAGCTGTGGACGCAGAAGTTCCTCAACACCAACGGAGTTTTCCGCTCATGAACCCCCATCTCGGACCGGCAACGGTGCCGGATCCCTCGTTGAGCGCCGTCCAGGCCCTGTGCGATGTCGCGGCGCCGTACGACCACAGCGACGAAGACCTGTTCCTGGCAGCCGTGAACGAGTCGAACCGGTGGCACGCCGAGCGCAACGACTTCTTCCGCAGTCTGTGGAACGGCAAGCCCGTCAAGGACATCTCCCAGCAGCCGTACGTGCACGCCAACTTCTTCAAGATGCACGACGTGCTGTCCGTGCCGCGCAACGAGGTCGTCGTGCACGCCACGTCGTCCGGCACGACCGGGCAGAAGTCGCAGATGTTCTGGGACGCCTGGACGTTGCGCGCGGGCCAGCGGATGGTCGCGCGGATCTACGACCACAACGGTTTCATCGACGACACCGAGCCGGTGCACTACCTGATCAACCTCAACCAGCCCACGCCGTCGGTCAAGCTCGGCAGCTCGTTCACCGGGCAGTTCATGACCGACTTCGCGCCCGTCCAGTCGGTGGACTACGGCCTCGCGCACACCGGCACCGGCCACGAGTTCGACGCGTTCGGCAGCATCCGTTCGCTGCAGCGCTTCGCCGACAGCGGTTTGCCGGTGCGGATCTTCGGCTTCCCCGCGTTCCTCAGCTTCGCCATCGACCGCATGCGGGCCATGGGCATCGAGCCGCTCAGGTTGAACGAGCGGTCGCTGGTGTGGTCCGGCGGCGGCTGGAAGGGCAACGCCGACCAGCAGATCTCCAAGTCGGAGCTGCGCTTGAAGGTCACCGAGATGCTCGGCATCCCGGACGAGCGGATCCGCGACAGCTACGGCTCGGTCGAGCACTCGGTGCCGTACGTCGAGTGCGCGCACCACAACCTGCACGTGCCCACCTGGTCGCGTGCACTGGTTCGCGACGTCCGGACGCTGGAACCGTTGCCGTACGGCGAATCCGGCTACATCCAGTTCGTCTCCCCGTACATCACCTCCGCGCCGGCGCAGAGCGTGCTGATGGGTGACCTCGCCGCACTGCACGCACCTGAGGAGTGCGGTTGCGGCAACGAGACCCCGTGGTTCGAGATCCTCGGTCGCGCCGGTGTCTCCCGCAACCGTTCCTGCGCGATCGCCGCGGCAGAGCTTTTGAAAGGCAAGTGATGAGGCACTTCTGGCAGGGCGAGTGGGTCGACGACGACTCGGTCGCACACCGGCTCGACACCCTGGAGGACCGCACCCAGCAGGTCGTCACCGGCCCGCGGCTGAGCCCGCTGGTGGTGCTCGCGGCGGCCGAGCAGCTGGTCCTGGACGACCACCGCGGCGCGCTGGCGGCGTGGGGCCTGGACGAGCTGGAGATCGAGGAGACGCTGGAGGCGTTGCGGCACGCGCTGAGCCGCCCCGAGCTCGAGCGCAAGCTCAAGCGCGAGCTCGGCAACCTCGACCCGGCGCGGATGGTCCGGTACGACTTCCGCACGCCCACGTACGAGGCTTGGGTGCCGCTCGGGCTGCTCACCCACGTGACCGCCGGCAACGCGCCCGCAGCGGGCGTCCTGAGCGCCGTTGAAGGCCTGCTCTCCGGCAACCTCAACGTCATCAAGGTTGCTTCCGACGACTCCGGCTTCACGGCCGAGGTGCTCGCCGCGCTGGCCGCGCACGACCACACCGGGCAGATCGCCGCACGGCTCATCGTGCTGCACTTCTCGTCTTCGCGGACCGACTGGATGACCCGCGTGCTCGGTGCGGCCGACGCGGTCGCGGTGTGGGGCGGCGAAGAGGCGATCAACGGCGTCACGGAGCTCACCCGACCCGGTGCGCGAGTGATCGACTGGGGCCCGAAGCTGTCGTTCGCCTACCTGACTCGCGACTCGTGGTCCGATGTGGACACTCTGCACGCGCTGGCCGCGGACGTCTGCGCGTTGGAGCAGCAGGCGTGCTCCAGCCCGCAGGTGATCTACCTCGACACGGAGGAGCCTGCCCAGGTCTTCGCGTTCGCCGAGCGGTTCGCTGCCGTGCTGGAGCTGACCGGACCGCTGACCCGCGAGCCCTCGCAGGCGGAGTGGGCGGAGATCACGAACACCGTGGTCGTCGCGCAGCTGGAGGAACACCTCGGGCTCACGAAGGTGCACACCGGCGACCGCTGGCGCGTGCTGGCGGACGTGCGGCCGGCACTGCGCACGTCGCCGCTGTACCGGACGGTGTGGGTGAAACCGCTGCCGCGCAAGCAGATCACTTCGGTTCTGCGGCCGATGCGCCGCTACCTGCAGACCGTCGGACTCGCCGCGGACCGTCCTGACGTCGCGACGCTGGCACGGTCGTTCGTGTCCGTTGGCGTGCAACGAATCACCACGCCCGGCTCGATGCTCGGCGGCTACAGCGGGGAGCCGCACGACGGCGTCTACGCGTTGCAGCGCTACAGCAACCGGGTGTCCGTGCAACTCGACGACAGGTTCGCGTTCGACGCGGCGCTGGACGACCTGGCCGAGTCGCGCCAGCTGCCCGTCCCGGCCGTGCCCGTGACGCCGAAGTCCGACTTCGAGACTCTGCAGGACCGTCCGGCCGATGTGTACTTCCGCAGCGGCGGCAGCTCCGGTGCGCCCAAGCTGTCCGCCTACACGTGGGCGGACTGGGACGAGCAGATGTGGGTCGGCGCCGAGGCGTTGCTCGCGACCGGACTGGACCCGCGACACGACCGGATCATGAACCTGTTCTTCAACGGGCACATGTACGCGAGCTTCGTCAGCTTCTTCTCCGCGCTGGAGCGGATGAACGCCGTGCAGTTCCCGATGGGCGGCGAGTGGGGCCAGCTCGAGGCGATCGCTCAGGCCATTGTGGACAACCGGGTCGACACGCTGCTGACCGCGCCCTCGTTCGTGCAGCGGCTCTTCGCCGAGCACGGCGACCTGCTGAAGGAGTACGGCGGCATCCGCAAGATCTTCTACGCGGGTGAGCACTTCGGCGCGCAGGCCATCGCGCGGCTGCGCGACGAGTTCGGCGTCGAGACCATCCGTTCGGCCGCCTACGCGACGGTCGACGCGGGCCCGGTCGGCTACCAGTGCCAAGCGTCTTCCGGGAAGGTGCACCACCTGTTCACCGGACTGCACACGCTGGAGATCCTCGACCCTTCGTCGGACCGCCCGGTTTCTGCCGGAGAGCCCGGACGGCTCGTCTTCACCACGCACACGCGGCGTGGCCAGCGGCTGGAGCGCTACGAGATCGGCGACCTCGGCCGGTGGATCACCGGCGACTGCCCGTGCGGCCGCCGTACCCCGCGGTTCGAACTGTTGGGGCGCACCGGTGACGTGTTCCGCGCGGCGGCGCAGACGTTGAACTACCGGCGGTTCCTCACGATCCTCGAGGACGAGTACAGCTACGCCGGCGCGTTGCAGATCGAGCTGAACGAATCCTCGACCGGCGAGGAACTGGTGGTGCGGCTGGAGTGCGGCCGTGCGCCGGAGCCGGCCGCCAGCCACGTCACGCTGCTGTCGCGCTACGCCGAGGTCGCGGAGGCTGTTGAACAGGACGAGCTGCTTTCCGTTCGTGTCGAGAACGTACCCCTCTCGGACTTTCTGCGCACCAAGAGCAGCGGCAAGTTGATCGCGGTCGTCGACCACCGCAGCAGCAGGAGCGTGTGATGTCCGTCCTCGACCTGATCTGCTACGCGCGCACACACTCCCCGTTCTACAAGGATCTCTACGACGGCGTCGAAGGTTCCTCGCTCGCTGATCTGCCGGTGGTCGACCAGGCCGCGTTCTGGGCCGCGAACACCGTCCGCAACAACCAGGTGCTGACCCGCGCGCACACCGACGGGCTGATCTTCAAGACCGGCGGCACGACCAAGGCTCCTCGGGTGTCCTTCTACACCAACGAGGAATGGGACGCGATGTGCCGCACGTACGCGGAAACGCTGCCCGCGGCCGGACTGCGGCACGGTGACCGGATCGCGAACCTGTTCGCGGCCGGTGAGCTGTACTCGAGCTTCATCTTCGCGCTGAACGCGCTGCAGCGGTCGCCGATCGACCTGGTGCAGCTGCCGATCACCGGCAGCGCTCCTGTCGAGTTCACGTTGTCCACGATGCAGGACTTCGACGCCACCGTGGTCGCGGGCTTCCCCACGACGTTGTGCCGGTTGGCCACGCACGTGGTCGCTGAGGCCGGATCGCTGCCCTTGGTGCGGCTGATCCTGTTCAGCGGGGAGGCGTTGTACGACGACCAGCGCGCCTTGTTGTCCGAGGCCTTCCCCCGCGCCGAGTTCCGGTCGTTCGTCTACGGCAGCGTCGACGGCGGGATCATCGGAACGGCGGTGCTCGGTTCGGACGACCCGCGGGTGTTCCGGGCCTTTGTGGACAGTTCCGTGCTGGAGATCGTCGACGTCGAGACCGGTCAGGTGATCACCTCACCGGGCCGGCCGGGGCGGTTGCTGCAGACGGATCTGGCGCGGCGGTTGCAGCCGATGATCCGGTACCCGGTCGGTGACCTGGCCGAGTGGGTCGACGTCGAGGACGGCATCTTCCGGTTGCTCGGCCGCGCCGACGAGGGTGCTCGGATCGGACCTGTGACGCTGCACCTGGATCACCTGCGTACCGCTGTCGATCGAGCTGGTGTGGTGCACAACGGGGTTCAGGTCGTGATCCGACGGGTCGACGCGCGGGACCAGTTGGTGTTGCGGATCGCTGGTGCTCCGCAGGACCTCTTCGAGGCGGTGCGGGCCGAGGTCTACGTGATCAGCCCGCGCTTCGAGCTGCAGGTCGAGCGCCGGACCGTGGCACCGCTGGCGGTGGAGTGGGTGTCCGCGCTGGAGGTGAACCCCCGCAGCGGGAAGACCCCGCGGCTGATCGACGAACGCCCCGTTCCGCCGCTCGGTTAGTGTGTCCGGGTGCGAAAGATCCTGGTCATCGGTATCGGCGCGGGCAACCCCGACCACCTGACGGTGCAGGCCGTCAAGGCGCTGCAGACGGTCGACGTGTTCTTCGTGCTGGACAAGGGATCCGTGAAGCAGGAGCTCGTCGACCTGCGCGCGTCGATCCTGACCGAGCACGTGACGCGCCCGTACCGGTGGGTCGAGGGCCGCGATCCGGACCGCGACCGCAACCCGTCCGACTACGAGGCGACGATCGACGCCTGGCGCCGGGCCCGCGCGGACGTGTGCCTTTCGCTGCTGTCCGAGCTGGGCGACGACGAGGTCGGGGCGTTCCTGGTGTGGGGCGACCCCTCGCTGTACGACTCGACGCTCGCGATCCTCGACGACCTGCTGGGCCGCGGCGAGTCGTTCGAGGTCGAGGTGATCCCGGGAGTGACGTCGGTGGCCGCGCTGACCGCCGGGCACCGGGTGTCGCTGAACCAGGTCGGCAAGCCCGTGCAGATCACCACCGGCCGTCGGCTGGCGGAGGGCTGGCCGTCCGATGTGGACGATGTCGCCGTGATGCTGGACGCCAAGTACTCGTTCGAGGGCGTCGACCCGGACACGTGGATCTACTGGGGTGCCTATCTGGGCATGCCGGACGAGATCCTGGTGTCGGGGCGGGTCGGTGACGTGGCGCCGCGGATTCGCGAGGTGCGCGAGGAAGCCCGTGCGCGCAAGGGCTGGATCATGGACACCTACCTGCTGCGCCGGAGCTGATTCCGGCGGCTACTCGGCGATCAGCCTGCGGACCGCCTTCTCGACGAGTGCGCGGGTGGCGTTCGGAGTGCTGAAGGCCAGTATCGACATGTGCACGACCAGGTCAAGCAGGTCGTCGGCGTCGTACGCGGCCGTGAGCTTGCCTTCCATCTGCGCCTGCGCGATGGCCTCGATCTTGTGGCGGTGGGCCTCTGCTTCCGCCGCGGGGACGACGTCGAAGCCGTTCTCCAGCCGGTGATAGGCCGCGAGCCTCAGGATCTGCGGCCGCTCCACGTACGAGTCGAACAGTCGGCCCGCGTAGCCGGGCAGGTCGTCGGGCGTGATGGGGACCGACTGGATCATGCGGTCGATCTGGATCTTCAGCAGCTCCTCGAACAGCCCCTCCTTGCTGCCGAAGTAGGCGTAGATCATCGCTTTGTTGCACCCGGCCTTGGCCGCGATGCGATCGACCCGCGCACCGGCGATGCCGTACTCGGCGAACTCGTCGAGCGCCGCCTCCAGCAACTTGGCCTTGGTCGCTTCCTTGTCCCTCACCACGCTCCGCATTCTAACCAACCGGTTGGTAGAAGCAACTAACTAGTTGGTTGACAGGCGATCCGATCCATGGTTGCCTTGTTGTAGCAACCAACCGGTTAGTTAGGAGACGTCATGAAGGTCGCACTGGTCACGGGAGCGTCGTCGGGCATCGGTGAGTCGACGGCCGTTGAGCTGCACAAAGCCGGATACACGGTGTACGCGGCGGCGCGGCGGGTGCAGCGGATGGAAGGTCTTGCCGCCCAGGGCATCCGGGTGCTGGAGATGGACGTCACCGACGACGACTCGATGGTCGCGGGCGTCAAGCAGATCATCGCCGACGCGGGCAGGATCGACCTGCTCGTCAACAACGCCGGCTACGGGTCGTACGGCGCGTTCGAGGACGTGCCGCTGTCGGAGGGCAAGTACCAGTTCGAGGTCAACGTGTTCGGGCTGGCGCGGCTCGTGCAGCTGGTCGTGCCGCACATGAGGAGGCAGAAGAGCGGCCGGATCGTCAACGTGTCGTCCATCGGCGGCAAGATCTACGAACCGCTCGGCGGCTGGTACCACTCCACGAAGTTCGCGGTCGAGGGGCTGAGCGACTCGTTGCGGCTCGAGCTGAAGCCGTTCGGGATCGACGTCGTGGTGATCCAGCCGGGCGCGATCAAGACCGAGTGGGGCGGCATCGCGGTCGAGAACCTGCAGAAGACGTCGGGCGGTGGCGCCTACCAGGACCAGGTGAAGCAGCTCAGCGGGCTGTTCTCGCAGACCGACCGCGGCAGTGAGCCCAAGGTCATCGCCGACGTCATCGTGAAGGCTGCGCAGGCCCGCAGGCCCAGGACCCGCTACGCCGCCGGCTTCGGGGCGCGGCCGATCCTGTTCGCGCGCAGGGTGTTGTCGGACCGGGCGTACGACGCGATGTTCCTCGGGACGCTGCGCCGGTTCGCCTAACCCCCTTGCCTCCTTTCTGGGCAGGTACCTTCGGTTCAGAACTGCCGAGGGGGTCGCGTGCACGAGGGGCTGTCGCAGGAGGCCGAGCAGCTGTACCTGGCGATGCTGCGCGGCGCGATGAGCGAGCCCGGCGCGGCGCACGAGGAGCTCGAACGGCTGGGGCTCGTCCGCGACAACGACGTGCGCCCGCCGCGGTCGGCGTTGGCAGCGATCGCGTCCAGTCACGAGGCCGCGGCCGTGCGGGCCAGGGAGACGGCCGAGATGCTCGCGAAGGCCTATGCCGAGCACGGCGCGAAAGAGGTCGACTTCGTCGAGGTTCTCACGGACGCGGACGAGGTCATCAGCGCGTTCGAGGAGATGCAGAGCCAGGCCAAGACCGAGATCCGGGCGCTGGATCCCGGTTCGTACCTCAGCCCGCAGCCGGAGGCGAGTCCCGCGCAGCCTCCGGCGCTGGCCCGCGGCGTCGGGTACCGGGTGGTCTACGAGTCGGCGCTGTTGCAGACCGAGCTCGGGTTCGCGTCGGTGCAGGCGAGCATCGCGGTCGGCGAGCAGGCGCGGACGTTTCCCGGGGTGCCGCTCAAGCTCGTGATCGCCGACTCGGACCGGGCGTTGATCGCGGTGCCGACGGTCACCGGTGGGAACGTCGTGGCACTTCTCATTCACCCGTCCGTGCTACTGAGCGCGCTCATCGAGTTGTTCGAAGCGTTCTGGCGGATGGCCGTGTCGATCACGCCGGGCGGTCAGCAGGACACCCACGAGGAACCGACGACGGCGACGCGCAGGCTGATGGCGCTGCTCAGTGCCGGTCTGACGGACGAGTCGATCGCGCGGGAACTGGGCGTCAGCGAACGCACGGTGCACAGGAGAGTCAGCCGGCTGCAGCAGTTGCTGGGCGCGCAAACGCGGTTCCAGCTCGGCGTCCAGGCGTCACGGCGTGGTTGGCTCTAGTCACGCAAGGTCACAGAGACACCCCATGGTTCATCACTCTGTGAACACCATCGGTGACAGTTTTCAGACATGGCGACTTTCTGCCACCGCGCACGAGTGTCAAACGAGGGAAATCTTCTTCTTCCCCTGATGCGAGCACGGCCTCCAAAGGCCGTGCGGGGGCAGAAGGGGATCGACCTTGCGGAAGTACTTCAGAGGGCTGGCCGCGCTGACGGGAGCGCTGATCGCCACGAGCGTCGTGCTCGTGCCGACGGCGAGCGCGGCACCGAAGCAGGAACCGGACACGGCCAAGCTCGCGGGCGCGCTGGCCACCCAGAAGATCACCTGGGAGGAGTGCACCTTCCCCGGCGTCGCCGAGGAGACGGTCAAGCGGTTCAAGACCGTGAAGGGCCTGGCCTGCGCCACCGTCCAGGTGCCGCGCGACTGGCACAACCCGGCCGACGGCAACACGATCGGCATCCGGGTCTCCAAGACCGAGACCGCCTACAAGGGCACCAGCCGCCAGGGGATCGCGCTGGTCAACCCCGGTGGTCCCGGCGGCTCCGGCCTGCCGTGGGGCGCGGCGATGGCCCTGCGCACCCCGGTGCTCGCCGGCCAGTACGACTTCATCGGCTTCGACCCGCGCGGTGTCGGCCTCTCCACGCCGCTCACGTGCAGCTACACCGTCCCGAACAGCACCGACGTCAACGTGCTGAACAAGGCGAAGGTCGACGGCTGCCTCGAGAACCCGCTGACCAAGTTCATCACCACCGAGCAGACCACCTACGACATGGACTTCATCCGTGTCCTGCTCGGCGAGAAGAAGATGAGCTACATCGGCTACTCCTACGGCACCTGGCTCGGCACGTGGTATGGCGCCACGTTCCCGGCCAAGGTCCACCGCATGCTGCTCGACTCGGCCGTCGACGCCTCGCAGTCGACGCTGGAGAAGACCTGGGACCTGCAGCCGCGCACCCGCGACCGCCAGTTCCAGGAGGCGCTGCTGCCGTTCATGGCGCGTGACGACGCCCGCTACGGGCAGGGCACCGACCCGATGGAGATCCGCCGCAACTGGGAGAAGGCCGGCGGCACCCGCGAGTTCGTGGGCCAGCTGTTCGTCGCCTGGTTCGTGATCCCGGCGATGTACGACACCACGCAGTACCACGTGGCGGCGTCCGCGGTCGCCTCGGTGATCGACGCCTCGAAGGCCCCGGCCGGCGGCACCGACTCGGAGAAGGTCGAGCAGATCGTCGCGAAGATGCTCGCGACGCCGGACCTCACCGCCGAGAACAAGGCGTTCATCGCCAAGGGCAAGGAGAACGCGCTCGCCGCGATCGCCAAGAAGGAGCGCGTCGCGGTGAAGTCCACGACCGCCGCCGCCGAGGTCGAGACCTGGGACGCCACGTTCGAGGCGATCCGCTGCCAGGACGGTCAGTGGAACCAGAACCTGCACTACTGGAAGTACTGGCTGGCCGACCTGACCGTGAACGCGCCGTTCATCGCGCCGTTCATGGACACGCCGCTCTGCGCGTACTGGCCGACCAAGAACTCGATGCCGAAGCCGGACAAGAAGACGTTCCCGCGGCTGCTCGTCGCGCAGTCCGAGCTCGACGCCGCCACCGCGTACGAGGGTGGTCTGGCCACGGCGAAGGCACTGCCGAACGCCAAGCTGATCAGCGTCGACAACGAGGGCTCGCACGGCCTGTTCCCGTACAACACGGACTGCGTCGACGACCCGATCGTCTTCTACTTCCAGACCGGTGCGACCCCGCGCAAGCAGTTCACCGGCTGCCAGGGGCTCCCGCTGCCGCACGAGGACAAGACCTACGAGGTCGGCGGCAAGATGACCAACGGCAAGATCAAGATCAAGATGATCACGCCCGCCGTCAAGGAAGCCAACAAGATCGTCAAGGATCTGCTCAGCGGTTCCTCGACCGCGGCTGCCGACGAGTCGGGCATGCCGGCCAACCTGTAACACCCTGTAGAGCTGCGGGCCCCGGCACGGCGTGCCGGGGCCCGTTTCCATTCAGGGCCGCTGACCCACCTGGTCCACGACGCCCCTCGCCAGCACGGCGGTGTCCTCGCTGCCGAGCACGGTGTAGGTCTCCGCATCGAGGATCAGGTCACCACCCCGGTGATCACCGATGTCCGGCCAGGAGATCTTCACCCCTCGACGGCCTGCCGCATCCTTCTCGTCCTGTTCGAGCGTGAGGTCGGGCACGAGGGCCAGGGCTTCGAACAACGCGGCCCTGGACTGCGGCGACAGGTAGCTCTCGGTGAGCAGGTAGGCGACGTCATCACCGTTGACCGGCCGGTCGTTCGCGCTGGAGTCGTCCAGGTCGTCGAGGCCGTTGCGGTTGAGGAACACCAGCATGGCGGCGACGTCGGTGGGCATGTCCGGGCGGTACGCAGGCTGCGGCGTGCAGTCCTCGAACCGGCCGGGCATCGGCCTGCCGCCTTTGGTGAGCTGCTTCTTGCCGTTGCGGCAGCCCATCAGCCAGGCGGGTTCCTCGGACGGGTCGTTGCGGATCATGCCGTCTCCCGTGCCGTCCACCGACTGCCAGGCTTCCCGGACGCCGTCGGGGTGCTCCGTCTTCGTGTACACGAACTGGTCGGCTCGCGGTGCGGTCTCCTGCAGGCCGCGCACGACATCAGCCGCACGGCGCAGCACTTCGGCGGCCTCGGCGGTGGGCGACGGACCACCGAACGGCGTCAGCACCACCACGGCAGCGATCGCCGCGGCCAGACCGACCACGCCGGCGATCGTCAGCCGGCGACCGCGACGGCGCGTCCGCGGCCTGTTCTCGGCGCGGGCGGCGGCGAGCAGGCGTTCCCGAACGGGCGCAAGGGTTTCGGGCTCGGGCAGGTCGGTCTCCGCGACCATGCGGCGGAGCAGCTGGATCTCATCCATGGTTGGCTTCCTCCGGAGTCGCGATGTCGTCAGCGGTGCGCAGCTTGAGCTGGACTTTCCGGCGGGCGCGGTTCAGCCGGGAGCGCACGGTGCCCACCGGAATGGCCAGCGCGGCGGCGACCTCGTCGTAGGACAGGCCCTCCCACGCGATCAGCAGCAGCACATCGCGATCGGCGTCGGCCAGCTCGGCCAGTGCAGCGGCGAGCAGCTTGCCCATCGCCTGCGCGGTGACCTGCTCGGCGACTCGCTCGGCGTGGCCGTCCTCCCGTTCACCGACGAGTGCGCGGTTGTGCAGCTTGAGCTCACGCGCCTCGGCTCGCCAGTGCCGGCTGACGAGGTTCGTGGCGATCCCGTACAACCACGGCCGGGCGTCCGGCCGGCTCAGGTCGTACTGCCAGCGCTTGTCCAGCGCGGTCAGGAACGTTTCCGCCAGCAGGTCATCGGCGTTCTGCTTGCCCAGGCGGCGTTCCAGGTAGCGACTGATGTGCGGGCCGTGTCGATCGAAGATGACGGCGAACCGCTCTGGGTCCTGCAGCGATGCCTCGATGACTTGCGCATCGTCGGCATCCTCCCCCGGTGAAGTCAATGACCGGCCTTTCGTCGTGACGGGCTGTTCACCGCGTTATTCGCAAGTCGCCCGTTACGAGTTCACGGTCAGCGCTGCCACCACTTCTTCTTGGCGACGTCCGTGATCACGCACGTGATGTTGTCCGGGCCGCCGTTGCCGTTCGCCAGCGCGATCAACTGCCAGGCCGCCTCTGTTCCGTCCTCAGTGGACAGCAGGATCTCGTGGACGTCTTCGATGTGCGCGTAGTCCGTGAGGCCGTCGCTGCAGAGCAGATAGCGGTCCTCGAGCTTGGCCTGGTGCCACGACAGGTCCGGCTCGTGCGAGTTGCCGGACTGCAAGGCGCGCAACACATACGCGCGTCGCGGATGGTTCGCGGCCTCCTCCAGCGTCATCCGGCCGGCGTCGACCAGCGCCTGGACCATGGTGTGGTCGTGGGAGATCTGGCGGAGCTCGCCTTCCCTGAGCACGTACGCGCGGGAGTCGCCGATGTGCGCGAGCTGGAAGGCCAGCCCCTCCCAGCGCATCGCGGTGAGCGTGGTGCCCGCGCCCTGCGGGGCTTCCGCGTCGAGCCTGCGCGCGATCTCCGTCACCGCGGGGCCAAGATCGCCCTGCCAGCCGGCGAGGACGTCCACCGCGATGGCACTGGCCAGCTCGCCGTGCTCGTGGCCGCCCATGCCGTCGGCCACCGCCTGCAGGCCCGGGCGGACGTAGACCGAGTCCTCGTTGTGCTCGCGCACAAGACCTGGATCGGTCGCCACGGCGATGCGCAGCTCGTGTGTCATAGGCTCAGTACACCAGTTGTGAAGTGAGTTCACAAGCAATACGGTTGTGAACTATGGATGAGACGGTTAACGCCGGGGACATCGCTCGCCTCGCCGACGTGGGGCGGGCAGCCGTGTCCAACTGGCGGCGCCGGTTCGAGGACTTCCCGGCACCGGTCGGCGGGACGGCTTCCAGTCCGTTGTACCTCCTGCGCGACGTCGAGACCTGGCTGCGGCGCAACGGCAAGCCGTTCCGGGTGTCGCCGGCCGAACGCCTCTGGACCCAGCTGCGCACCGTCGACGATTTCAAGCTCGGCGAAGCCCTTGCGCACGTTCAAACGGACGCCGAGACGTTCGAGTTCCTGCACGAGCGCTACCTGGAGGCGCACTCGCGGCTGCTGAACCCCACACCGCCCGAGGTCGTCGACATCGTCCTGGCCTTCGTCGACGGCGACACGGTGATCGACCCGGCCTGCGGGACCGGGAACCTGCTGAAGGCGTCGAAGGGCCGCAACAAGATCGGGCAGGAGCTCGACCCGGTGTCCGCGGTCATCGCGCGCCGCCGGCTGCCCAAGGCGCAGATCGTCGTCGGAGACTCCTTGCGGCACAACGGAATCGCCCAGAAGGCCGACGCCGTGGTGTGCGATCCTCCGTGGCACGACCGGACGTGGGGCCACGAGGAGCTCGTCGGCGACGCCAGGTGGACCTACGGACTGCCACCGCGCGGAGAACCGGAGCTCGCCTGGTTGCAGCACTGCCTCTCGCTCGCCAAGCCGGGCGGCCAGGTGGCGGTGCTGCTGCCGTCCGCCGCCGCTGCTCGCCGGCCGGGCAAGCGGATCCGCGGGAACCTGTTGCGGGCCGGGGCGATCCGCGCGGTGGTCACGGTCGGAGCGGGACGCGATCTCTGGCTGCTCAGGAACCCGATCGGCCGCGTGCCCGAGCAGATCGCGCTGCTGGAGGAGCCGGGCCCGATCGAGCCGAACACGCGCGTCATCGACCTGTTGGACGACGACGTCGATCTCAGTCCCTCGCGCCGCAGCCGCACCGACGCGACGGCCTATCTCTCCCAGCAGTCGAGCTTCCGCGTGCCAAGCCTTCCCGAGCTGCGCGAACAGGCCGCACCACCGCTCACGACGATCGGCGAACTGGTCCGCAACGCCCCTGGCACGCACGTCGTCACCTCTCCGACCGGCGCCACGTACGAGATCGACCCGCGCAAGGTGGACCCGGACTTCCTCGAAGGCGTGCTGCGCGCCGCGTTCGCCCGCACGCCCACCGGATCGACGCGTCTCGACGTCCGCCGGACGCAGGTGCCGTCGCTGCCAGTCGACGAGCAACGCCGGTACGGGGAGGCGTTCGCGCAGCTCAAAGCACTCGAAGAGCGGCTGGACGAAGCCGCGGGGCTGGTCCGGCTCGGGTACGCGGGCCTGCTGGGCGGACAGATCGGCCCAGCGTGACAGTTAGGCTGCGCACGTGCTGATCGCCGACCGCTACGAGATCGACGACCTGCCGTTGGGGCGGGGCGGCATGGGCACCGTGCACCGGGGCCGCGACCTGCGCCTCGATCGCCGGGTCGCGGTCAAGCTCCTGCGCCTGCCCGGCAGCGACGACGAGGTGCAGCACCGCTTCACCCGCGAAGCGCGGATCGTCGCGAAGCTGGAGCACCCGGGAGTCCCGGTCCTCTACGACTTCGGCACCTACGACCAGCGGCTGTTCCAGGTCATGCAGTTCGTCGACGGTGTCACGGTCGCCGACCTGGTGCAGGAGTTCGGCCCGCTGCCGGAAGCCTGGGCGGCGAACATCGCGGCGCAGGCGGCCGCGGTCCTCACCGAGGCCCACGAGCACGGCATCTGCCACCGGGATCTCAAGCCCACCAACCTGATGCTGTGCCCGGACGGCGCGGTGAAGGTGCTGGACTTCGGCCTCGCGCTGCTCAAGGAGAGCGACGTCGCGCCGTTCAGCCGAGCCGGCCAGATCCTCGGCACCCCGTCGTACATGGCACCCGAACAGATCCAGCGCGGCACCGCCGAACCGCGCAGCGACCTGTACGCGCTGGGCTGCGTCCTGCACGAGATGCTGACGGGCGACCAGCTCTTCACCGGCCCGACGGCGTACGCGGTGTTCGACAAGCACGTCAAGGAAGCGCCGCGACGGCTGCGCAGCGCGCTCGACCCGGTCGTGCAGCGGTTGCTGGCCAAGGATCCCGAGGACCGGCCGGCCACCGCGCTGGACGTGTTCGTCGACCTGCAACGGTTCGCCCAGGACCCGCCGCCGTTGCCCGGCTTCGTGCACAACCCCTCGACGGCGGCGATGTACGCGAGCGTCCAGCTCAGGCCGGGATCCGGTTCACCTCGTGATCACCGGTCGCCCACAGGTGCTGCACCGCGTACGCACGCCACGGTCGCCACACCTCCGACCGCCTGACCAACGCACCGGGCGTCGACGGCAGGCCCAAAGCCTTGGCCGCCAGTCGAATCCCGAGATCGGTCGGCAGGAACGCGTCCGGGTCGCCCAGCGAACGCATGGCAATCGATTCCACGGTCCACGGACCGAAGCCCGGCAGCGCAGTCAACCACTCGCGCGCGACCGCACGATCCGCGGTCGGTGACAGGTCCAAACCGGACTGAAGCGCCTCCAGCAGTGCGGCCATCGTGCGGCGCCGCGACTCGGGCATCGCGAGCTCGGCGACGTCGAACTCCAGCGGGAACAGGAACAGGTCTCGCACCGGTGTGCCGTAACGCGATACGAGACGTGCGGCGTGCGTGCGCGCGGCCTTCGTCGACACCTGTTGCCCCAGCACCGCGCGGATCGCGAACTCCGCACCGTCCACCGTGCGCGGGACACGGCGGCCGGGTGCGCTCAACACCAGTTGTGCCAACAACGGGTCGGAAGACAACGCGCCGTCCACCTCGGCCGGATCGACGTCCAGATCCAGCAGGAACCGGCAAAGGTCTAGAGCTTCAGTCAGATCGCGTTCGTCGGACAGCTCCACAGTGCACGCGACGTGATCGGTCAAGGGGCGCAAAGACGCGATCCCGCAACCGAAAGGGAGACGCAATGTGCGCCGGTACACGCCGTCCCGCCACTCCTCCACACCGGGAACCGCGGTAGCGATCAAGTGACCGAAGAGGTTGTCCGGGCAGAGAGGTGCCTTGAACGGCAAGCGTTCCGTGAACGTGTTCAAGCGCATGCGACCAAGCATGACGCCGTTCCAACCGAGACGCTGGCGGGAAAAGGACATCATTCTGGACGGGGCCAACCGGGTGACCTGCTTCGCGACGCGATCTCGCGTGGCTAGTCTGGCTGCTGCGCCGTTGAAACAGTCAGTTCAGCAGGGAAGGGCGGCGTCGCGTGCGATGAGAGCGGCCTGGACGCGGTTGTCGCAGCGAAGTTTCGTCAGCAGTCGGCTGACGTGGGCCTTGATCGCCCCTTCTGAGAGGTACATGAGCCGTGCGATGCGTGCGTTCGCCATGCCCTGCGCGAGGTACACCAACACTTCCTGCTCCCGCCGAGTGAGCAGGCTGATGCGGCTGCGCGCGGCGTCACGACGTTCCGAGTCGGCGCCGGTGAAGTGGTCGACGAGCGCACGCGTCGCGGACGGCGACAGGATCGCCTCGCCGGCGGCCACCACGCGGACGGCGTTGACCAGAGCGTCGGGTTCGCCGTTCTTGAACAGGAATCCCGCCGCCCCGGCGCGCAACGCCGGGAACAACATCTCCTCGGTCTGCGGCGTGCACAGCATGATCACCTGGGTGCCCGGCACGTGCCTGCGCACCATGCGCACCGCCCCGAGGCCTTCCATGCCGGGCATCGCGGCGTCCATCAGCAGCACCTGCGGACGGTGGCGCCGCGCGAGCTCGACCGCGCCGCCGCCATCACCCGCCTCGCCGACCACGACGACGTTGCCGGAGCGCTCCAGCACGCCGCGGACTCCTGTGCGGATCAGAACCTCGTCGTCAGCGATGCCAACGGTGATCGTGCGCGGCTTGTCCACCAGTTGCAGACCTGTGCTCGCCCACGAGGTGCTGGTTGTCAACGTCATGCGCGCTCCCTGTCAGACCGGACCAGTCACCAGTTTGTTCCCGAACGAGGATCTCGGGAAGGTAGGCATAACGAGCACATTGCGAACCGTCTCGCGCGCACCGACGTGTAACGGGTTGCACACGGCAGGTCACCACCCACGACCTGCGCTTCTGCCGGACCGAGACAGGGACGGCCTGCCGTTACGGCTGGAGGAGAGGACCGCATGACCAGCACCGGACGTTGCGCCCTGTGCGCCGGCACGCTGCCTCCCGCCACCTCCGAGCAGCGCAGGTCCTACTGCTCCAACGCCTGCCGCCAAAGGGCTTATCGCCGGCGCGCCGCCGTTCCTGCGCTGATGCCCGCGAACAGCAAGAACTTGCGTGTGCTCGCAAACTTGCCCGCTGCGCGCGACACGTTCATCGGCCGCCAGACGGAGCTGTCGAAGCTCGACCAGCTCATGCGCAGGCACCGTCTCGTTACGCTCGTCGGCAGTGCGGGTGCGGGTAAGACCCGGCTCGCCCTGGAGGCCGCCGGCCGGTTGCGGCGCGGGAGAACGGACAGGGTGCTCCTCGTCGAGCTCGGTGAGGTCCTCGCCGCCGAGGACGTCGTGCCGGCCGTCGCTCACGCGCTCGGTGTCGTTGCGCAGCCGGACGAGCCGTTGCGCGACACCGTCCTGGAAACGCTCGTCAACATGAAAGTGGTCGTAGTCCTCGACAACTGCGAACACCTGCTCGACACGTGTGCCGAGCTCGTGGATTTGCTGCTCAACCGCTGTCCCGGCGTCCGGGTGCTCGCGACCTCGCGGGAAGCGCTGTGGATCACGGGTGAGGCGAGCTTTCACGTCGAGGGCTTGCCGGTGCCGTCGACGGACCGCGACCTGGTCACCACGGCGGCGCCGCGCTCCGAGGCCGTGAAGCTGTTCGTGGACCGGGCCCGCGAGCGCAAGCCCGACTTCCGGCTGACTCCCGCCAACACCGCCGCAGTCGCGCTGTTGTGCGCGCGACTGGAGGGCATGCCGCTCGCGATCGAGCTGGCGGCGCGGTGGGTGCAGCTGTTGCCGGTGGCCGACATCTGCGACCGGATGGACGAGCCGTTGGAGCTGCTGACGCTGGGCTGCCGCAAGTCGCCGTCCCGGCAGCGTTCGTTGCGGGAGGCGATCGACTGGAGCTATCAGCTGCTGGCACCGGACGAGCAGTTCGCGTTGCGGCGGCTGTCGGTGTTCGACGGCGGCTTCGATCTCGCTGCCGCCACCGAGGTCTGCTCGTCCGAGCGTTCTGCGGAGCCCGTGCTGGACGTGTTGTCGCGGCTGCAGGCCAAGTCGCTGCTGACGGCGGTCCCCGGCACGACCCGGTTCCGGCAGCTGGAGTCGGTTCGGTTGCACGCACGGGAGAAGCTGGTCGCGGCGGGCGAGCTGGACGTCGCGTTCGAGGCGCTCGCCCGGTGGTTCACGGACCTGTCGGACGTGCTGATCACCCAGCCCCTGTCGGTGTCCTTCGAGGTGCAGGACAAGCTCGACAACCACGTCGACAGCCTGCTGGGGACCGTCGAGTGGGCGGCGGAACGCGGTGACGAACGCTTGCTGCTGCTGACTTCCGCGTTGGCCGACTGCGCGGCCCGGCGCGGACGGCTCGGCCAGGCCCGAGTGCTGCTGCGCGATGCGTTGCGTCGTCCGTCCACTCGGGACGATTACCGCTGCGTGGCGCTGAACCACGCCGCACGTTTCGCCGCCGAGCAGGGTGATCACGACGAGGCGGTCGAGCTGTCCGGTGAGGCTTCGCGGTTGGTGCGCTCGCTGGGGCAACCGGCGCTGGCGATGAGCTGCCGCAGCACGTTGGCCGCGGTGCAGCAGTCGTCCGGCGAGTGGGAGGCGTCGGACGAGAACAACACCGAGTGCCTGCGGGTCGCGGAGTTGTTGGGCGAACCTCTTGCCCGTGCGACCTGTTTGGTGGACTTGGCCCGTACGGCGTTGTCGCTCGGTAAGCACGAACGGGCTGAGAAGGCCGTCATGAAGGCGTTGCCGATCTCGCGCGCGTCGGGCGTTCCCGCGCGCATCGCGTCCGCCCTCAACACACGCGGCGTCGTGGCGTTGGTGCAAGGCGACCTCGACGAGTCGACGCACGCCTTTCAAGAAGCACTGCGGATGGACGGTATCAACCCGTTGACCGCGCCGGATGCCTTGGAAGGCTTGGCGGTCGTGGCGTTGATGCGCGGACAGGCAGAGCGCGCGCTACGACTAGAAGCGACCGGACGGGCGTTGCGGCGGTCGGTCGGCGTGGTGCCGGATCCGTTCTGGGCGGAGAAGGTCGCCGGTGCCATGCGCACTGCACGGCTGATGTTGTCCGTCGCGCGCGCAGAGGCTGCTGCCACGCCGCTGTCCGCGGCCGAGACCGAGGCGTTCATCCAGGACGAGGTGTGGCTCGATCGCTGCGAGGCCGCCCACGACTCGTTGGACGACCACGAGCGGCGGGTGATCGCCCTGCTGGCCACGGGCCTGACGAACCAGCAGATCGCGAACCGGCTCGGCGTGTCGGTGCGGACCGTGGCCTCCCGGTTGCAGCGGCTGCGGGAGAAGCTGGGGCTGCAGAGCCGGGAGGACATCGCGGCGTGGGGAGCCGAGCGGGCGATTGGTTAGCGGCGTGGCTCAGAACGGGGCCGGGGAAATCAGCGGTCAGACGGGTGCATCGCGGTGCCCTGCTGAGCGCCGATTACCTCGCCCACGTTCTGAGCCACGCCGCTAGCGCACGTGCAGCCCGAATCCCATGCGGCCGGCGGGTTCCAGTCCCTCCTTCAGGTGCAGCGAGGGGATCTCGTAGTCACCGAAGTTCTGCCGCCGGAACGGGATCGGCTCGGTCGACTCCAGCGTGAGCAGGCGCTGCTCCCACGCCTTGGCGGCGTCCGCGTAGTCGTCTGCCGTCATCCGGTCGACGCTGTACAGCACGAACGGCGGCAGCGCCTCGATGCCGGGGTAGTAGAGGATGCCGTGGTGAATCGGGAACAGCAGGTCCTCGATGGGCCCGTTGATCCCGCGTGCGGCGTAGTGCGACTCCGGGCCGCCGGCGGTCACCGACAGCAGCGCCTTCCTGCCTGCAAGGGTGCCTTCACCGAAGCGTTCGCCGTACTTCGTGTCGCTGTGCTCGCCGACGCCGTACGCGAAGCGGTAGGTGAACACCCGGTCGACCCAGCCCTTCAGGATCGCGGGCATGGTGTACCACCACAGCGGGAACTGGAAGATGATCGTGTCCGCCCACAGCAGCTTCTCTTGTTCGACTTGCACGTCCGGCGTGAGCGTTTTGGTGTCGAAGGCCCGGCCGGAGTCCAGCGCGACCTTCAGCGGGCTCGACGCCTCTGGCCCGTAGTCCGCGGCGTCCACGGCCGCCTTCCAGTTCATCGCGTACAGATCGCTCATCCGGACCTCGTGCCCCGCACTCTCCAATGTGGACACGGCGAGGTCCTTCAGCGAACCGTTGAGCGACTTCGGCTCCGGGTGGGCGTAGACGATGAGCGTCTTCACGGGTGACTCCTTCGGATCAGGTTGACTCCGATCCTGGGCACTCTCCGCGCCGGCGTTCAGGGCCTGGACTTCCTGGTACCGGCAGGGCCACCCTCGTGGCTGCCGCCGCAGCCATACTGGGTTTGTGGAAGATCTCGCGGGGTTCCTCAGGATCCGGCGCGCCCGCGTCGACCCGGCGTCCGTCGGCATTCCCACCGACCGGCACCGCCGCGTTTCCGGGCTGCGCCGCGAAGAGGTCGCGCACCTGTCCGGCGTGAGCGTCGACTACTACGTGCGCCTGGAGCAAGGCCGCGCGACGCAACCCTCCGAGCAGGTCCTCGACGCGCTCGCCCGCGTGCTGGACCTCGACGACACCGAGCGCGAGCACCTCTACCGGCTGGCCCGCCAACGCCGCCGCACCGCCGCGAAAGCACCTGGTGGGCGGATCCGGCCGGAGCTGCTGCGCGTCCTCGACCTGGTGGTGGACGCACCGGCGCTGATCATGAACCACCGCTTGGACGTGCTGGCCGGCAACCGCTTCGCCTCGCTCCTCTACAGCCTGCCGTTGCAGGGCCTGAACATCGCCCGGCACATCTTCCTGCAGGAGTCCGAGCTGTACGGGGAGTGGGAGAAGTGCACGCTCGACGTGGTCGGGCACCTGCGCCTGGCCGCCGGCAAGTTCCCGGAGGATCCCCGGCTGGCCTCGCTCGTCGGTGAACTGGCAATGGGGAGCGAGCGGTTCCGCCGGCTCTGGGCTCGCGCGGACGTGCGGGCTCGTGCGCACGGGCGCAAGACGTATCGGCATCCGCTCGTCGGGACGTTGGAGCTGCACCAGGAGAACTTCGCGCTGCCGGACGAGTCGGGGATGGAGCTGATCGTGCTGTCGGCGGCTCCTGGCAGCGCTGCCGCGGACGGGCTGCGGCTGCTCGGGAGCCTAGGCGTTGCTCTTGATGGCGCGGAGGAACGCGGACCACGCGTCGGCGCTGAGGGAGAGCTGGGCTGAGGGAGCCTTGCTGTCCCGGATGCCGATGCCACGACCGATCTCGACACAGTCCATCGCGTTCGCGCTGTAGCTGCTCTTGCGCCACATGCCAGGCGCCCCCTCAGGTCGCGTGCTTGGATATCCGCTTTCGCGATTCTTCCGCATCCAAGGCGATCCGATCGAGCGACTTGAGGACGTCCTGGTACCCCTGCACGGGTGTCGGACCCTCGATGACCAGGCTGGAGTTCTCCGCCTCCACGAAGACGACCGGCTCGATCCGGTCGAACTCCATGAGGCTGAACGGGCCGGCCAGACCGGCGTGCGCACCCGCCTCCGTCGGCACGATCCTGATGTCGATGTACGGCCGCACCCACATCTCCAGCAGATGGTGCAACTGCGCGCGCAACACCCCACGTCCGCCCACAGGCAAGTGCAAGACCAACTCGTGAATGTGGAAGACGCAGTCGAGGCGCTGCCGGAACACCTCCTGCATGGCCAAACGGGTCGCCACCCGTTCTTCGATCTACCTCGGCCTCGATCTTGCCGGTAGCGCGGCACACCGCCCGCATGTAGTCAGGCAGCTGCAGCAGCCCTGCGATGAACTTCTTCGCCTTGTTCAGGTGCTCCATCAGTGTCCGGGGCCGGATCGGCTGCGTGGCACCCGTGCTGCTGCCACCAGTCCTTCGTGCCGGTCTGCCGGTGGATCGCCAGCAGGTGCTCACGTTCTTCCGGTGGTGTGCGACAAAGCCGAGCAGGACCGCCAGATCCACCTCGGAGCTGCCGCCCTTGCCGTTGACGAGGTCCGAGAGCTTGCTCGGGAAACGCTTTGGCATGGAACGAAGTGAGGGCCGACCGTCCTCTTTGTGCAGTCGCCTCGCCAGAACTCAACCCGAAGAGGCGTCGTCTCGGAACCCCTCCAATGGTTAACCAAGTAGACCGAAACTGGACAACCTGCGCTTCGCAACCGTTTTCGGACTGCTCCATTCGAGTGACGGCAGAGGTCTAGACCTTGACCATCGAGTGGTCTGGACCACATCGTTCCGGTACCCCTGCGACTGAGGAGACCGATGTCCAAGTTCCGATGGCATCTAGCTGCTCTCTTCGCGGCTGTCGCCGCGATGGTCCTCGGAATCGTCGTCGTGCCCGCCGCGAGCGGTGCCGGTGGCGTTTCCGCCACGTTCTCCAAGGGTTCGGACTGGGGAACGGGCTTCGAGGGCAAGTACACGATCACGAACAACAGCGCGGCGGCCCTGACGTCGTGGACTGTCGAGTTCACCATGCCGGCCAACCACCGGGTGACCTCCCTCTGGGAAGGTAGCTACACCACGTCCGGTCAGGTCGTCACGGTCAAGAACACCTGGAACGGCAACATCGGTGTCGGCGCGTCGGTGAGCTTCGGCTTCAACGGTGCGTACACGGGCACGTTCGCCGCTCCCACCAACTGCAAGCTCAATGGTGGCTCGTGTGAGGCGGGCGGGACGAACCCGACCACCACTACTACGACCACCACTACCACTACTACGACCACCACGACTGGTCCGCCGCCGCCTCCCGGCAAGATCAACCTGGGTTACTTCGCCGAGTGGGGTGTCTACCCGGCTCGCAACTACCAGGTGAAGAACATCGACACCTCGGGGTCGGCGTCCAAGCTGACGCACATCAACTACGCGTTCGGCAACGTGTCGGGCGGTCAGTGCACCATCGGTGAGGCGTTCCCCGCCATGGAGAAGGCCATGACGGCGGCCGAGAGCGTGGACGGCGTTGCCGACACGTGGGACCAGCCGGTGCGCGGCAACTTCAACCAGCTGATGAAGCTGAAGAAGAAGTACCCGCACATCAAGGTGCTGTACTCGTTCGGTGGCTGGACCTGGTCCGGTGGCTTCGGCCAGGCGGCGCAGAACCCGGCCGCGTTCGCCGAGTCCTGCTACAAGCTGCTCGAGGACCCGCGCTGGGCGAGCCTGTTCGACGGCATCGACATCGACTGGGAGTACCCCAACGCGTGTGGTCTGTCGTGTGACACCAGTGGTCCCGCGGCGTACAAGAACCTGATGCAGGCGCTGCGTGCCCGCTTCGGTTCGAACTACCTCGTCACCTCGGCGATCACGGCCGACGGCTCGGCCGGTGGCAAGATCGACGCCGCCGACTACGGCCCCGCGGCGCAGTACCTCGACTGGTACAACGTCATGACGTACGACTACTTCGGCGCCTGGGCGGCACAGGGTCCGACGGCCCCGCACTCGCCGCTGACGTCGTACAACGGCATCCCGACCGCCGGCTTCAACGCCGAGGCCGCGATCAACAAGCTGCGTTCGAAGGGCGTGCCGGCGTCGAAGCTGCTGCTCGGCATCGGCTTCTACGGCCGCGGCTGGCAGGGCGTGACGCAGGCTGCTCCCGGCGGCACGGCCACGGGTCCGGCTCCCGGCACGCACGAGCAGGGCATCGAGGACTACAAGGTCCTGAAGACGAAGTGCCCCGCGACGGGCACGGTCGCCGGCACCGCCTACGCGTTCTGCAACGGGCAGTGGTGGAGCTACGACACCCCGCAGACGATCGCCAGCAAGATCTCCTGGGCACGTGGCCAGGGCCTTGGCGGCGCGTTCTTCTGGGAGCTCACCGGTGACACCGCGAACGGAGAGTTGATCACAGCGATGAGGAACGCCCTCGGGTAGTTCCTCACAACGCCGGGAGGGGAGCTGGGTCAACCCAGCTCCCCTTTTGCTTGCTAGCAGAAGACCTCGTTGAGGATGGCCTGGTAGGCCTGACCGGGGTCACCCGGCGTCGGCGCGCTGGTCGCGGACAGCTCCAGGCGCTTCTTGGTGTCCGGCGTGCTCAGCAACTCCGTGGAGTAGCCGGGAATGCCGCCGCCGTGGCCCCAGACCTTGGTGCCGCACGGCAAGGTCTGCACCGACAGGCCGAGACCGTAGTTGGGGCTGATCGACGTGGTCTTGCTGAGTTCCTGCTGCTGCGCGGGCTTGAGCAGCTTGCCGCTCGACAGCGCGACGATGAACGTGTCCAGGTCGCGGGTCGTCGACACCATCTCGCCGGCGGCCCACGCGACCGACGGGTTGATGCGGGTGATGTCGGACGGCTTGCCGTTCACCGTCCAGTAGCCGTGCGCGTGCGGGCCCTTGATGTTGACGCTGTCGCCGGGCACCTCGGTGTCGTTGAGGCGCAACGGCTTCAGGATCCGCTGTTCGACGGCCTTCTCGTACGGCCTGCCGGTCAGCTTCTCGACCAGCAGTCCGGCCACGATGTAGTTGGTGTTGGAGTAGCTCCACTTCGTGCCGGGCGGGAAGTCGAGCGGCTTGCTCGTCGACAGCGCGACGAGCTCCTTCGGTTCCCAGTGCTTGTAGCGGATCTTCTCGAACTCGGCCGGGTCGAGCGGCAGTGCGTCCGTGTAGTTGTAGAGGCCGCTGGTGTGCTGCAGGAGCTGCCGCACGGTGATGTCCTTGTGCGGCAGCAGGCCGGGCAGGTAGCGGTCGACCGGGGCGTCCAGGTCGACCTTGCCCTCCCCCGCGAGCTGCAGCAGCACCGTCGACACGAACGTCTTGGTGATGCTGCCGACGCGGAACCTGCCGTCCAGCGGCACCGGCTGGTTGCTGTCCAGCTCGGCCTTGCCGGAACGGGCGGTGAAGCGCTGCCGCCCGTCCGTGACCCGAGCCTGCACGCCGAGCGCTCCCCCGCTCTGCGCGAGCTGGTCCATCGCCTGCTGAACGACCTTGCGGTCGACCTTCTGCTCATCGGCGAGCGCGGTGCCCGCGGTGGTCAGAGCCAGCAGACTGGCTGCGGTAACGGTTGCTACCAATCGAATCCCCATGGCTCCCACCCTTCCGCCACGAGACTGAGAGCGCATCGGCCCCAGGTCTGAAGCTCTCTCAGGGGAAACCCTGGCTCCTAGCAGAAGACCTCGCCGAGGACCTGCTCCAGACCGGACGACGGATCGCCCACGTTCGGCGAGGTGGCGGCGTTCAACGCGATGCGCTGGCGAGCGTCCGGGGTGGTCAGCACCAGCGAGGCGAAACCTGGCACACCACCGTCGTGGCCCCAGACCGTCGTGCCGCACGGGAGGGTCAGCACCTGCAGACCGAGGCCGTAAGCGGGGCTCAGCGCTGTGGTCCTGGTGAGTTCGCGCTGCTGGGCGGGTTCGAGCAGCCTGCCCTGAGCCAACGCGGCGAAGAACCTGTCGAGGTCATGAGTGGTGGACACGATGTTGCCCTCCGCCCAGAACACGGACGGGTTGAAGCGGGTGATGTCCACCGGCCGGCCGTCGATCGCCCAGTAGCCGTGTGCATGCGGGCCGCGGATCCGGTCGTCTGCCGGGAACACCGTGTCGTTGAGGTGCAACGGCTGCAGGATGCGCCGCTCGACGTTCTTCTCGTACGGCTTGCCGGTGACCTTCTCGACCAGCAGCCCCGCGACGACGTAGTTGGTGTTGGAGTACTCCCGCTTCGTGCCGGGTTCGAAGTCGAGCGGCCTGGCGGTGGAGAGCGCGACGAGCTCCGCCGGTTCCCAGTGCCGGTACCGGATCTGCTCGAAGCCGGCGGGGTCGAACGGGAGGGCCTCGTTGTGGTCGTAGAGGCCGCTGGTGTGCTGCAGCAGGTTGCGGGACGGTGATGCGCTGGTCGATCAGGCCGGGCAGGTAGCGGTCGACCTGGGCGTCGAGGTCGAGCTTGCCCTCACCCACGAGTTGCAGCACGACCGTCGCGGTGAAGGTCTTGGTGATGCTCGCCGCGCGGAACTTTCCGTTGAGCGGCACCGGCCGGTTGCTGCCCAGCTCGGCTTTGCCGGAACGGGCGGTGAAGTGCTCACGGCTGCTCGTGACGCGGACCTGAACGCCCAGCACTCCTGCCTGGACGACCTCGTCGAGGCCTTGCTGGATCACCTCGCGGTCCGTGTCCGCGCGCGCCGTTCCCGCGGTGGTGGCGACCAGCACGGCCGCCACCACCAATGTGGCTTTGCTTCGAATCCCCATGGGAAGCCACGATGACGACACCGCCGGGCGCGGGCATCAGGGATCGCCCTGAGGCGTTCCGCTCAGCAGAACACCTCGTTCAGGATTCCGAAGTAGCCGGACGTCGGGTCACCGGTGCCGAGGCCGGCGGTGGCGGACAGTTCGGCGCGGCGCTTCAGGTCCGGGCTGAAGAACGCGTACGTGCCGTAACCGGGGACGCTGCCGGTGTGGCCGATGATCGTGGCGCCACACGGGGCTTTCTGGATGAACAGGCCGAGGCCGTACTCCGGGCTGACCGCCGTGGTCTTCAGCAGTTCGGCCTGCTGGGCGGGTTCGAGCAGCTCGCCGCTCAGCAACGCGGCGTAGAACGTGTCGAGGTCCTCGGTCGTCGAGATGAGATCACCCGCAGCCCAGAAGACCGACGGGTTCCACCGGGTGGTGTCGATCGGCTTGCCGTTCACCAGACCGTACGAACGCGCGTGCGGGCCGTGGATGTTCGGGTTGTCGCCGGGAAGCACAGTGCCGTTGAGGTGCAACGGCTTCAGGACGCGTTGCTGGACTGCGCGTTCGTAGGACTGCCTGGTGACCTTCTCGATCAGCTGGCCGAGGATGACGAAACCGGTGTTGTTGTACTCCCACTTGGTGCCGGGCTCGAACTGCATCGGCCGGCTCGTCGAGATCGCGATGAGCTCGGCGGGCTTCCACTGCTTGAAGCGGATCGGTTCGAAGCTCTGCGGGTCGAACTCGATCGAGTCCGTGTAGTTGTAGAGGCCGCTGGTGTGCTGGAGCAGGTGGCGCACGGTGATCCGCTGGTCGACCAGGCCGGGCAGGTAACGGGTCACCGGCGCGTCCAGCTCGACCTTCCCCTCGCCTGCGAGCTGGAGCACGACCGTCGCGGTGAAGGTCTTGGTGATGCTGCCGGCGCGGAACCGGCCGTTCAGCGGCACCGGCCGGTTGCTCCCCAGCTCGGCGGTGCCGGATCGGGCGGTGAAGCTGCGGCGGCCTTCCGTGACGCGCACTTGTGCGCCTTGGGCCGCGGTGCTGGTGATCTGGTCCAGGCCCTGCTGGACGATCTTGCGGTCGATCTGCTGGTCATCAGCAACCGCGGTACCGGTGAAGAGCAGGCTGAACGCCGCAACGGTTGCGAGTAGTCGAGTCCCCATGACATCCAAGATGCCGTCAGTAGGGCTTCTTGGCCGCCTTCATGGCCGAAACGAGCATTGAGCGCACTTTCGGCCAATGCACGCCCTGCTGGCACGAGTAAGCCGGGAAGAATCCGCCGCACGTGCCCGAAGCAGCACCGATCTCCCACACGAAGCTCGGCACGCCCAGGTCCTCGTACACCCAGTCATCCGTGGCACCGGACGCGTTGTAGAGCAGTTCACCCGGCTGCCCGGCGCGAAAACCGGACAGCGCCGCCATGTCCTGGGCGATCCTGCGCAGCGCGGCGTCGTTGCCGGTCTTCTGCGTGCTCCAGCCCCACGGGAAGAGCACGTAGTTGCCGTAGCTGTGCATGGAGATCACGGCGCCGGTGGTGTCCGCGGCGGCCGCTGCCGTGTCGCCGGGTGCGCGGGTGTCGCGGTAGAGCTTGCGCCACAACGACTGCAGAGCCTGGGTCTCGACTTCGGAGTCGGGGCGCGGGCCGCGGTAGACCTCGCTGCACTTGTTCGTGGACGTGCCGACCTCGCCCCAGTGCGAGCCGGCGTTGCGGTTCAGGTCCACGCCGCGCTGGCCGGACGAGCAGGTGCCGTTGGCGTTCTTGCGGTGCAGCACCGGTGAGTCGCCGCCGGACTCGACGATCTCGACGCCGTCCGGGTTCGCGATCGGCACCACCCACACCTCGACCGAGCTCAGCAGCGCGGTGAGGTCGGAGCCGACCAGGTCGTCGATGAAGCGCCACGCCATGTCGCCGGTGGTGATTTCGCGCGCGTGGAGTTGTCCCATCACGAACAGGCGCGGTTTCGGGGCGGTGGGCGTCAATGCGCAGTCACCTGCGCGTTTCTGCGTGAGGCAGATGGCTTTCAGGTCATATCCGCCGGAACCCTGGGTCTTGCGCCAGGAGTCGCCGTAGTCGACGACGGTGGCGAGATCGGGATGGGCTGCGGCAACCGAGTCGAGATGGGCGATATGCGCGGTAACCGTTCGGTAGCCGCCGTTGTACGTCGTATCTCCAAGAGAGCGGGGCGCCCATTGAGACGGAGGCATCACCGTCTCAATAGCGGGCCGGAAACCGTCCGCGCGAAGCTTGTCGGCGGTGTGCGCGTCGCCGACGACGAACAGGTCGGCGCCGTCGCGTTGCTCGATCACGTCGTAGCCCGAGGCCAGCAGCCGTTGCGCAGAATCACCCAAAGGTGCAGGTACGCGCAGCACGTACGGCGCTTGCGGACCTTCGGCCGGGGCCGGTGCGGGGCTGAGGAGAAGGCCGAGACAGGCGAGCAGGGCCAAGGCGGTGCGCATGATCAACGATGATGGTCCGTCCGGGCGAACACCGCCAGTTCGTTCGACCGACCGGATGATTACCGTCCGGTGCTTGGGATCTCCGAATCCGGCCACTTGGCGCGTTGTGACGAAAGTCAATAGTATTTCCCCCAGCATCGCAGCGGTTATTGTGCTGACAAGCCGAAACCGACTCAACGAACAGTGAGGTTCCGCAGACAAGTCCGGGGAGTAACGGGAGTGCAAACCATGGATCATCTTTACAACGACACCGTCGCTGAGATCTCTCTCGACTTCCCTTGGCGCGGTTCCCTCACGGACGACGACGAGGGGTTGGAGCCGACCATCGTCCGCAGCATGGACTGACAAAACTCGGGGGTTCCCCATGTCCGGCCTGTCCACCGTCGTCAAGGGCACCGGCCCTGCCCTGCTGCTCGTGCACGGCGCGGGCGGCAGCGTCCAGGCCAACTACGGCCCGATCCTGGGGACCCTCACCCAGTACTTCACCGTCATCGCACCGGATCTGCCGGGCTCCGGCGGCTCGCCGAAGGCCGCGGGGCCGCTCGACCTGGAGAAGCTCGCAGACGACCTGGTGGACGTCGCGGTGCAGGCCGGGCACGAGTCGTTCTTCGTATCGGGCTACTCGATGGGCTGCGCGGTGGCGGTCACCGCTGCCGTGCGGCATCCGGAACGGGTGCGCGGCCTGGTGCTGAGCACCCCGTTCACGAAGATCGACGCCGCGACCAAGGCGAAGATCGACGAGTGGAAGTCGTTGCTGGACGGGTCGCCCGCGGTGCTGTCGCGGTTCATCCTGTCGGTGATGTGCAGCAGGGAGTACCTGGCCCGGCTCACGCCCGCGCAGGCGGAGGGCTTCGCCGAGCTGATCGCGGCGAGCGTGCCGACCGGGTCGCCCGCGCACGTCGACCTGATCCTGAAGATCGACCTGACCGAGCTGCTGCCGCAGGTGTCGCAGCCGACGCTGGTGATCGGCGCGGCCGGCGACCAGTTGCTGTCGCGCAACCTCGGCAAGGAGGTCTCGGACCTGATCCCGGGTTCTAAGTACACCGACATCGCGTGCGGGCACGCGATCGCGCTGGAGTCCGCGATGCCGTGGGCGCGGCTGATCACGGACTATCTGACGTCGGTGTAGCAGTTCTCAGGCGGTGGGCCAAGGCCGTGTGGCGGCGGCCCGCCCCGACCGTGCGCACGGCCTGGCCGATCGCGCGCTTGCTGCCCACCAGCACGACCAGCTTCTTCGCGCGCGTGACGGCGGTGTAGAGCAGGTTGCGCTGCAACATCATCCACGCGCTGGTGGTGATCGGGATGACCACGCACGGGTACTCGCTGCCCTGCGACCGGTGGATGGTCATGGCGTACGCGTGGCTGAGCTCGTCCAGTTCGGAGAAGTCGTAGTCGACGTCTTCGTCCTCGTCGGTGCGGATGGTCAGCTTCTGCTCGACCGGGTCCAACGCGATCACGACGCCCAGGGTGCCGTTGAAGACGCCGTTCTTGCCCTTGTCGTAGTTGTTGCGGATCTGGGTGACTTTGTCGCCGACCTTGAAGACCCTGCCGCCGAAGCGTTTCTCCGGCAGGTTGTCGCGGGACGGTGTCAACGCCTCCTGCAGGACGGTGTTGAGCGCGCCCGCGCCGGCCGGGCCGCGGTGCATCGGAGCGAGGACCTGGATGTCCTTGCGCGGGTCGAGCCCGAACTTGCGCGGGATGCGGTTCGCCACGACGTCGACCGTCGTCGTGGCCGCTTCCTCCGCCTCGTCGGTGCTGAACAGGAAGAAGTCCGGCAGCCCTTGCACCACCGGGTAGTCACCGGTGTTGATGCGGTGGGCGTTCGTGACGACGCCGGACTCCTGCGCCTGGCGGAAGATGTGAGTGAGGCGCACGTTCGGGATCGGACTCCCTTGCGCCAGCACGTCTCTGAGCACCTCGCCCGCACCGACCGACGGCAGCTGGTCGACGTCGCCGACGAGCAGCAGGTGGGCTCCTGGCGGAACGGCCTTCACGAGTTTGTTGGCCAGCAAAAGGTCCAGCATCGACGCCTCGTCCACCACGACCAGGTCGGCGTCGAGCGGGTGGTCCCGGTCGAACGCCGCGTCGCCGCCGGGCTTGAGCTCGAGCAGGCGGTGGACGGTGCGGGCTTCGTGGCCGGTCAGTTCGGTGAGGCGCTTGGCGGCACGTCCGGTGGGTGCGGCCAGCACGATCTTGGCGCGTTTCGCTTGTGCGAGACGGACGATCGAGCGAACCGTGAAGCTCTTGCCGCAGCCAGGTCCGCCGGTCAGCACCGCGACCTTCTCGGTCAGCGCGAGTTTGACCGCTTCCGCCTGGTGCTGCTCGAGTTCGGTGCCCAGCCAGGCGAACGCCTTGTCCCAGTCGACGTTCGCGAAGCTCGGCATGCGGTCCTCTTTGGTGTGCAGCAAACGCTTGAGCTGCCCCGCCAGCGAGATCTCCGCGCGGTGGAACGGGATGAGGTAGACCGCGACCTCGTCGTCCGGAAACTCCTCGCGGACGACGCCCTCCTCCTCGACCAGCTCCGCGAGACAGTCGATGACCAGGCCCGCGTCGACCTGGAGGATCTTGATGGCCTCCGCGATGAGGGACTGTTCCGGCAGGTAGCAGTTGCCGTCGGTGGTGGCCTCGGACAGCGTGTACTGCAGACCGGCCTTGACGCGTTGCGGGCTGTCGTGCGGGATGCCGACGGCCTTCGCGATCACGTCGGCGGTCTTGAAGCCGATGCCCCACACGTCGTTCGCCAGCCGGTAGGGCTCTTCCTTGACGACCTCGATGGCCCGGTCCGTGTACTGCTTGTAGATGCGGACGGCCAACGACGTGGACACGCCGACGCCCTGCAGGAAGACCATGACCTCCTTGATGGCCTTCTGCTCTTCCCACGCCTCCGCGATGGCCTTCGTGCGCTTCGGGCCGAGCTTCGGGACCTCGATGAGGCGTTCCGGCTCCTGCTCGATGACGTCCAGCGCGTGCACGCCGAAGTGCGTGACGATCTTGTCCGCGAGCACCGGGCCGATGCCCTTGATCAGACCGGAACCCAGGTAGCGGCGGATGCCCTGGATCGTCGCGGGCAGGATCGTCGTGTAGTCGTCGACGTGGAACTGCTTGCCGTACTGCGGGTGCGAGCCCCAGTGGCCGCGCATGCGGATGGACTCGCCCGGCTGGGCGCCGAGCAGCGCGCCGACGACCGTGACCAGGTCGCCGCGGCCGGTGTCGACCTTGGCGACGGTGTAGCCGTTGTCCTCGTTGGCGTACGTGATCCTTTCCAGGACCGCTTCGAGGACGTTCATGCTGCGAACCTACATCGAGGTTCTGCACACGATCTTCACAACTTGTCCCGGCGTCCTCCACGACATGCCCATAAAGTCACCGCCATGACAGGTCAGCGCCGGGTGCTCGTCGTGGAGGACGACATCACGATCGCCGAGTCCGTGGCCGCGCGGCTGCGGGCGGAGGGGTTCGTGGTGGCGGTGGCTCACGACGGGCCGTCCGGGGTGGCCATGGCCGCTTCCTTCACGCCTGACCTGGTGGTTCTGGACGTGATGCTGCCGGGGTTCGACGGGCTCGAGGTGTGCCGGCGGATCCAGGCGTCGCGGTCGGTGCCGGTGCTGATGCTGACCGCGCGGGGGGACGAGACCGATCTGCTGGTCGGGCTCGCCGTGGGGGCGGACGACTACCTGACCAAGCCGTTCTCGATGCGCGAACTGGCGGCGCGTGTGCATGTGCTGCTGCGGCGGGTGTCACGGGCCGTTGCGTCGACGTCACTGGAGCTCGGGGACCTGGTGATCGACCTGGCTGCTCGGCGGGTGAAGCGTTCGGGGGTGGAGGCGCATCTGACGCCCACCGAGTACGACCTGCTGGTGTTCCTGGCCGAGCGGCCCTCCGCCGTGCAGGCCAGGGAGCGGCTGCTGGCGGAGGCGTGCGGGTGGCACGAGGGGGCTTCGTCGCGGACGGTCGACAGTCACGTGAAGGCGCTCCGGCGCAAGCTCGGGGCTGACCTGATCCGGACCGTGCACGGGGTGGGGTACGCGTTGGAGGTGCCCCGATGAAGCGGATCTTGGGCTGGATCGAGCTGCTGCCGCGTCCGCTGGACTCGGTGCGGTCGATCAAGCTCAAGCTCGGGATCGTCATCGTGGTGTCGGGGTGCGTGTCGTTCGCGTACTTCCGCTACGTGACGGGGTGGTTGCCACCGCGGACGACGTTGATCGCTTTGGTTTTGGGGCTGCTGACCTCGCAGTTGCTCGCGCACGGCATGACCTCGCCGCTGCGGGAGATGACGTCGGCGGCCCAGTCGATGGCGTCCGGGGACTACTCGCGGTCGGTCCGGGCCACGTCTTCTGACGAGGTCGGGCAGCTTGCGGAGGCGTTCACGGTGATGGCTGCCGACCTGGCCGCCGCCGACCAGCAACGGCGGGAGCTGATCGCGAACGTCTCGCACGAGCTGCGGACTCCGATCTCGGCGTTGCAGGCCGTGCTGGAGAACGTGGTGGACGGGGTGGCGGTCGCCGACGCGGCGACGATGAAGACCGCGCTGGCGCAGACCGAGCGGCTGGGGCGGCTGGTCACCGAGCTCCTGGACCTGTCGAAGATCGACGCCGGGGTGCTCTCGCTGAACCGGGAGAAGCTGTCGGTGTCGTCCTTGGTCGCCGATGTGGTGGCGGAGGCTGCCGTGGCTGCGCCTGCCGCGTCGTTCTCGATCGACGTGCCTGGGGATTTGTCGGTTTTCGCCGACGGGGAACGGCTGCACCAGGTGCTGGTGAACCTGGTGGACAACGCTGCCCGGCACGGACCCACCGGGGGGTTGGTGTCCGTGTCCGGCTACGCGTTCGGTTCTTCGGTGGTGTTGGAGGTCCGGGACGAGGGGCCGGGGATCGCCCTGGCCGACCGGTCGCGGATCTTCGAGCGGTTCACCCGAGGGGAGAGGGCGGGCGGTGGTGGGACCGGGCTCGGTCTCGCCATCGCCCGGTGGGTGGTGGACCTGCACGGCGGCACGATCGCCGTGGTGGATCCCGGGTCGTGCATCCGGGTGAGTTTGCCTCGCTGACTTGGTACTTGTTCGCGCCGCTGGGCGGTGTGACGGTGAAGCACGCCCTTTTCAGGGCTTTGGGAGAGAGAAATGACTGACTCGACTGATTCGCCTGACGCCGCGTCTTCTGACGAGGGCGCTGCTGCTCGGCGGAGGTACCGGAACTTCCGGAAGGTCGGGTACCGGCCGGTCGCCGGGGACTCCTCCGAGGCCTCGGAGGAGATCGAGGAGCCCGGCGAGACGGCGGAAGAGCCCGAGCAGGCGACGGAGCCCGAGAGGGCCGCGGAGCCTGCGAAGGCCGCGGAGCCCGAGAAGCCTGCGGAAGGCACCAGGAAGGACGAGAAGGGCGTGGAAGGCACCGAGCAGGGTGCCCAGGCAGGCTCGCGCAGGGGTACCCCCGAGCCGGGAACCCCTACAACTCAACCTAGCGACGAGGTCCGACAAGATCAGGTGCCGAGCCAAGGCCCTGGTCAGACGCCTCAGCCCGCTCAGGTCGCCACCGCCACCCTGCCCCCGCCGTCCCCCTGGCAGGCCGCGCCCCGCTACCCCACCGCCGGCCCGGTGGTCATCCCAGGACCACCCGGCGTCCCGCTCGTGCCCTGGTGGCGGCCACCCACCGACCCGGCCCCCGCGAAGGTCATGGTCGTCGGCCTCGTCGCAGGCCTGGCCGGAGCGTTCCTGGCCCCGCCCAACAACGGCATCGGCTGGTTCCTGGCCGGTCTGTTCGGCGTCGGCGCCGTCCTCTACTACGCGGGCAAGCCGACAGTCGAGCGCGCGCTGTGGCTGGCCGGTGCGCTGGCGTTTCTCGCGATGGGCTTCCTCAGGGCGGCCGAGTGGATCTTCCCGCTGTGCGTGCTGGCCTCGTTCCTGTGCGGCTCGATCGCCATGGCCGGCGGCAAGACAGTGCGCGGCCTGATCTTCGGGGCGCTCGGGGTCGGGCTCGGCGGGTTGCGGTCGATTCCGTGGGTCGCCAAGGGGCTCGCCAAGCGCGGGCCGATCGGCATCCGGCCGGTCATCTCGGTCGGGGTGGCGCTGGCGTTGCTGCTGATCTTCGGGTCGCTGCTGGCCGGCGCGGACCAGGGGTTCAGCAAGTTCCTCGAGAGTCTGGTGCCGGATCTCGACATCGGCGTTTACGTGCGGATGGCGTTCTTCGGGGGCGTTGCGGCACTTGGGGCGTTGGGTGCGTGCTACCTCGTGGCGGCGCCGGCGAGCATCAACGAGGACGCGGAGAGCAAGCCGGGGTCGTTGCGGATCAAGGACTACGCGCTGCCCGTGGGTGTGCTCGTGTTGCTGTTCGCCGGGTTCGTGGGCACGCAGCTCGCGGTTCTGTTCGGTGGCGAGAAGTACGTGATGGAGACGGCGGGCGTGACGTTCGCCGAGTACGCGCGGTCCGGGTTCTGGCAGCTGCTTTGGGTCGCGATCCTGACGCTCGGCGTCATCGCCGGTGTGGGGCACTTCGCGGCGAAGAAGTCCAAGCAGGATCAGTTGTGGCTGCGGATCCTGCTCGGGTCGCTCGCGGTGCTGACGCTGGTGATCGTGGCGAGTGCGCTGAGCCGCATGTGGTTCTACCAGCAGGCGTACGGGTGGACGGTGCTGCGGCTGCTCGTCGCTTCGTGCGAGATCTGGCTCGCCGTGGTCTACCTGATGGTGATCGCGGGCGGGATCACGTTGCGCGCCAACTGGTTGCCCAAGGCCATCATCGGCACCGGGACGGCGTTCCTGCTCGCGGTGTTCGTGCTGAACCCCGAACGAGTGGTTGCCGACTACAACGTGTCGCGGTTCGAGGCCACGCAGAAGATCGACACGGGCTACCTGGCCACGCTGTCGGAGGATGCGGTGCCGGCGCTCGTCAGGTTGCCTGAGCCGCAACGGTTCTGCGCCTTGAAGTGGGTGCGCGGCCGCAACGTCGAGCAGGACTGGCGCGACTTCAACCTGGCACGCTACAACGCGAAGAAGTCACTCGAAGGTGTTGCGGTGACCGAGGCCACCTGTGAAACGCCTTACTGGGGTGAGAGGTAGCGCGTTAACCCACGGTAAAGTGGCTGGTCCACAAGTTGTCGAGGGGTGAGAAGTGACGCTGTCGTGACCATTGCGGCTGGACCCGTTGTTCTTCGATCGATGTTCACGGCAGGGGATGCGCCCACACCGCGCACACTCCTGGACATCTTGCGCGCGAGTGCCGAACAGCACCCGAACGCGCTGGCCGTCGACGACGGCACCACCGCGCTCACGTACCGCGCGCTGATCACGGAAGTACTGGAACTCTCCGAGAAACTCGCCGCCGAGGGTGTCGGGGTCGGTGACCGCGTCGGCATTCGCGTGCCGTCCGGGACGGTCGACCTCTACGTCTCGATCCTCGCCACCCTCGCGGCGGGCGCCGCGTACGTGCCGGTCGACTTCGAGGACCCCGACGAGCGAGCAGAGCTCGTTTTCGGTGAGGCGCAAGTGAGTGCCGTGCTCGGCGAAGGACGATCCCTGGTGCTGCACGGCACTCCGCTCGGCGTTCCGGGTGAACCCGGGCTCGACAACGACGCGTGGATCATCTTCACGTCCGGTTCCACCGGCAAGCCCAAGGGCGTTGCCGTGACGCACCGCAACGCCGCGGCGTTCGTCGACGCGGAGGCGCGGCTCTTCCTGCAGGACGAGCCGATCGGCCCGGAAGACCGGGTGCTGGCGGGACTTTCCGTCGCGTTCGACGCCTCGTGCGAGGAGATGTGGCTCGCGTGGCGGTACGGCGCCTGCCTGGTGCCCGCGCCGCGTTCGTTGGTGCGCACCGGAATGGACCTCGGCCCGTGGCTGGTCGAGCAGGAGATCACCGTCGTCTCCACGGTGCCGACGCTGGCCGCGCTGTGGCCGGTCGAGGCGCTGGACGACATCCGGTTGCTGATCTTCGGCGGCGAGGCCTGCCCGCCGGAGCTGGCCGAGCGGCTCGCCGTGGACGGCCGCGAGGTCTGGAACACCTACGGCCCAACGGAAGCGACCGTGGTCGCCACCGCTGCGCAGTTGACCGGCGAAGGTCCCGTGCGCATCGGGCTGCCGCTGGACGGCTGGGAGCTCGCCGTCGTGGACGCGGCTGGCGAGGTCGTGCCGATGGGCGAGTCCGGCGAGCTGGTGATCGGTGGCGTCGGCCTGGCCCGCTACCTGGACCTCGCGAAGGACGCCGAGAAGTACGCGCCGCTGCCGTCGATGGGCTGGGACCGCGCGTACCGCAGCGGCGACATGGTCCGCGCCGAGCCGGAGGGCCTGGTGTTCCTGGGTCGCGCGGACGAGCAGATCAAGCTCGGCGGCCGGCGCATCGAACTGGGCGAGGTCGACGCCGCCCTGCTGGCGCTGGACGGCGTGGCCGGTGCGGCTGCTGCCGTGCGCACCACGCGGGGCGGCAACCAGATCCTCGTCGGCTACGTGGTGATCGACGGCGAGTTCGACCAGTCCGCTGCCGTCGAACGGTTGCGGGGCGAGCTTCCTGCCGCGCTGGTGCCGTTGATCGCGGTCGTCGACACGTTGCCCACGCGCACGTCCGGCAAGGTCGACCGCGCCGCGCTGCCGTGGCCGCTGGCGTCGATGGACACCGCCGGAGTGGTGTTCTCCGGTCTCGAAGGCTGGCTGGCCGAGCAGTGGGCGGCCGTGCTGGGTTCCGGTCCGGCTTCCGAGGACGCGGACTTCTTCGCGTCCGGCGGTAGCTCGTTGTCGGCGGCGCAGCTCGTCTCGCTGGTGCGCACGCGCTACCCGAGCACCTCGGTCTCGGACATCTACCAGAACACGACTCTGCACAAGCTGGCGCGCCGCCTGGAGTCGTACGGCAAGACGGCCGAGGTGCGCGAGGTCGCGCCGACGCCGCGCTGGACGGGCGTTCTCCAGACGCTGCTGATGATCCCGCTGGTGACCGTCTCCGGCGCGCGCTGGGTCGTTGCGCTGACGGCACTTTCGAACGTGCTGGGCTGGACTTCCGTGTCCTGGTGGTGGGTCGTCGCCGGCTGGGCGGTGTTCATCTCCCCCGCCGGTCGGCTCGCCGTCTCGGCCGGTGGCGCACGCTTCCTGCTGCGCGGCGTGAAGCCCGGCGAGTACCCGCGCGGCGGGTCTGTCCACATGCGACTGTGGACCGCCGAGATGCTGGCGCAGATGTCACGCGCCACCGAGCTTTCCGGCTCGTGGGTGACGCACTACGCGCGGGCGTTGGGCGCGAAGATCGGCCCCGGCGTCGACCTGCACTCGCTGCCGCCGGTCACCGGCATGCTGAAGGTGGGCCGCGGTGCTGCCGTCGAGCCCGAGGTGGACCTGTCCGGCTGGTGGCTGGACGGCGACCGCCTGATCCTGGGCCGCATCCGGATCGGCGCCGGCGCGACCGTGGGTGCGCGTTCGACGTTGTTCCCCGGCGCCCGCGTCGGCAAGCGCGCCGAGGTGGCGCCCGGTTCGGGTGTCGTCGGTTCCGTGCCGACGGGCCAGCGCTGGGCCGGCGTGCCCGCGATCCGCGAGGGCAAGGCGGCGCGCTCGTTCCCGTCGCGTCGCCCGTCGCGGTCGTACTTCTGGAACCTCATGTACGGCGTGTCCTCCGGCCTGCTGGGCGCGCTGCCGTTGCTGGCGGCCGCTCCTGCCGTGCTCTACGTGCTGCGCCGGCCGGTGACGCTGACGTCGGCGCTGTGGGACGTCCCGGTCGCCTCCGCGATCTGGTTCGGCTCGTACGCGTTGCTGGTGCTGGTCTCCGTGCGGCTGCTGGGCATCGGCATGCGCGAGGGCCACTACCCCGTGCACAGCCGCGTCGCGTGGCAGGCGTGGACGACCGAGCGCCTGATGAACAACGCGCGTTCGGCCCTGTTCCCGCTGTACGCCTCGCTGTTCACGCCGGTGTGGCTGCGGCTGCTGGGCATGAAGGTCGGCCGCCACGTCGAGGCGTCCACCGTGGTCGCGCTGCCGAAGATGACCCGCGTGGGCGACGGCGCGTTCCTGGCCGACGACACGATGGTCGCGACCTACGAGCTCGGCGGCGGCTGGCTGCGCATCGCCACGGCTCGCGTCGGCAAGCGCGCGTTCCTGGGCAACTCGGGCATGACCGCACCCGGTCGCAACGTCCCCAAGGGCGGGCTCGTCGGCGTGCTGTCGGCGGCTCCGAAGCGTGCCAAGGCCGGTTCGTCGTACCTGGGCATGCCGCCGATGAAGCTGCCGCGCGCGGCCGAGGTCTCGGACCAGTCGCGCACGTTCGACCCGCCCAAGCACCTCATGTGGGCACGCGCGCTGGTCGAGCTCTGCCGGTTCATCCCGGTGATGCTGAACGTCGCGCTGGTGGTGCTGGTGCTGTTCGCCCTGCGGGAGTTCGGCCTGTGGTGGTCCGGCGTCGTGCTGTTGGGCGCTGGAGTCGCCGCGTGCCTGGTGGCCGTGCTCGCCAAGTGGGCGCTGGTCGGCCGCTTCCGCGTCCGCGAATACCCGCTGTGGTCGGCGTTCGTGTGGCGCAACGAGCTGGCGGACACGTTCGTCGAGGTGCTCGCCGTGCCGTGGCTGGTCGGCTTCTCCGGCGGCACTCCGATCATGAACTGGTGGCTGCGCTCCCTGGGCGCGTCCGTCGGCCGTGGCGTGTGGTGCGAGTCGTACTGGCTGCCCGAGGCGGATCTTGTCCGGTTGGGTGCCGGTGCGTCCGTGAACCGCGGCTGCGTCGTCCAAACGCACCTGTTCCACGACCGGATCCTGCGCATGGACCGCGTCGTTCTGGGCGCCGGCGCGACCTTGGGCCCGCACGGCATCGTCCTGCCGGGAGCGTCCGTGGGCGCGAACACGACCATCGGACCCGCCTCGCTGGTCATGCGCGGAGAGGATGTACCGTCGGGAACCCGTTGGCTGGGCAACCCGATCTCCGCGTGGACATGAGCTTCTCGGTACACCACTACGCACTAGAGCTTGACTACAAGCCGCACTCCGCACGCCTCTCGGGGCGTGCGGTGCTGCAGGCTTCCTGCACGTCGCTCTCGTCGTTCTCCCTGTCCTTCGGCCCGCTGCGGATCTCGAAGGTCCTGGTGAACGGCAAGCCCGCGCGTTATGCGCACGCGGGCGGTGTTTTGAACGTGCGTACGGCCGTGCGCGGCTCGTTCTCGGTCGAGGTCCGCTACTCGGGCACGCCCGTGCCGGTGCACACGCCGGAGTGGGGCGACCTCGGCTGGGACCAGCTCACGGACGGCTCGATCGTCGCCTCGCAGCCGATCGGCGCACCGTCCTGGTTCCCGTGCCTCGACATGCCGTCCTCGAAGGCGTCGTACCACCTGGACGTGACGGCGCCGTCGCCGTACACGGTGGTGTGCAACGGAGTGCTCGTCGACGGCAAGGTGTCCGGCAGCACCACGCGCTGGACCTACTCGATGGCCGCGCCCATGGCCAGCTACCTAGCGACCGTCCAGATCGGCCAGTACGTGGAGGCGCTGCCGGACGTGTGGGCGCCCGCACGGCTGCGTCGTCTGGTCGCGCACGACTTCGGCCGGCAGAACCAGATGATCTCGTTGTTCTCGTCGCTGTTCGGGCCGTATCCGTTCGCCAGGTACTCGGTCGTGGTGACCGACGACGAGCTGGACGTTCCGGTTGAGGCGCAAGGACTGTCGACGTTCGGCGCCAACCACGTCGACGGGCGCCGCGGTTCCGAACGGTTGGTGGCGCACGAGTTGGCGCACCAGTGGTTCGGCAACTCGGTCGGAATCGCCGACTGGGAGCACATCTGGCTCAACGAGGGCTTTGCCTGCTACTCGGAGTGGCTGTGGTCCGAGGCTTCCGGTGGCCGGTCCGCTGATGCTTGCGCGGCTGGGGCGCGGGATCTGTTGTCGCGGTTGCCGCAGGACCTGGTGATCGGGCGGCCTGATCGGGCCGACTGGTTCGACGACCGGGTGTACAAGCGCGGGGCGTTGACGTTGCACGCCTTGCGTCGGGCGATGGGTGACGACTCGTTCTTCGCGTTGCTGCGCGAGTGGTGTGCGCGGAACCGGCACGGTGTGGTGACCACCGAGGACTTCCTGTCGCTGGCTGGACACCGGGATCTGCTCACGCGGTGGCTGTTCGAGCCAGCGCTGCCGATCTGACTACGCGTCGTACGGGTAGAGCTCGATTTCCGGTACCCGGAACGAGATGAAGCGCCCCTCGGGCAGCTCCGCCGTCCGGCTCGGAATCTCGACCAAGAAGATGTGCGGCCCATCCTGGCCACCACGACCGAGTTCTCGCAGACCTGCTCGACCTGGCACCGGAACCACACCACGGCTCCCGGTTCGGCGGCTCCGGCGAGAGCGGGCTCCTCCGGGGTGGCCACTGTCCACTCCTCGACTGCGGGAAGGGTGAACTCGACCGCGAAGGACCCGGCCTCGGCAGGCTCGTGTCCCTTCCAGCGACCGGACGCGGAGCCGAAGTCACCCCGGAAGAAGACGATCCCTTCCGCGGGGTCCAGCACCTTCAGCACGTCCACTCTCATGTCACCAGCTTCTCATCTGCAGTGAGCCGTTTCATGGTGTTCCCCTCCCCAGACACCGGGTACCCGGCCTCGATACGGGAGGAGGAAACGTGCTGTTCGTCGTGCTCGGCTGTTCGATCGCATTCGCGTTGCTGGTGGTGGAGGTGATTCACCGGCTGGTGCGGCGCTTCACCCACAGCGGCCGGATGTACCGGTCCGGCCAGGTGTTCGGTGGACTGCTGGCCGCGCAGATAAGCCTCAGCGTGTACCCGATCGACGCTCCCATCACCCTGCACGCGCTGGGAATCGCGCTGATCTGCGCCGGAGCTTGGTTGTTGTCGGCGTTCATCAGCACGATGGTGGACATCTCGTTGTCGCGGATCCGCACGGATGTCACGGACAACCGCCACGCGCGGCGCGTGCACACGCAGGTCGTCTTGATAAGGCGGCTGGCGCTGGTGGTCATCGGTGTGCTGGCGATCGGTGCGATTCTGATGACGTTCCCCGGCGCGCGGGCGATCGGGTCGACCGTGCTGGCGTCGGCGGCGGTCATCGGTGCGGTGGCGGCATTGGCGGCGCAGTCGTTGCTGGGCAACGTGATCTCCGGGATGCAGATCGCGTTCAGCGACGCCATCCGGCTGGACGACGTTGTGGTGGTTGAAGGTGAGTGGGGGCGGGTCGAGGACATCACGCTGACGTACGTGGTGCTGCACCTGTGGGACGACCGGCGGCTGGTGCTGCCGACCTCGTACTTCTTGAAGACTCCCTTCGAGAACTGGACCCGCACGCAGTCGGCGTTGCTGGGGACGGTGGAGCTGGATCTCGACTGGACGGTGCCGGTCGAGGCCATGCGGCAGGAGATGCGGTCCATGCTGGAGGGCAGCGACCTGTGGGACGGGCGGGTGTCCGTGCTGCAGGTGACGGCTGCAACGCAGGGGTTCGTGCGGCTCAGGGCGCTGGTCAGCGCTGCTGACGCCGGGAAGTTGTGGGACCTCAGGTGCCTGGTCCGCGAGCACCTGGTGGACTGGCTGCAGCGGCACCACAACGGAGCGTTGCCGCAGGTCAGGACGCGGGCGGTGACCGGGACCAAGCGGGTGCAGCAGGCCAGCGACCAGCACACCGACGCGCGGGTCTTCGGCGAGAGCGTGGACGGGGCGCAGCGGGAGCAAGCGTTTGCGGGCCCCAAGCCTTGACCTTGACATTGATGTCAGGTCTTACGGTCCAGCCCATGAACGTGATCCTGCACGGCGCACAGGCCGTGGCAACGGACTGGGACCAGGTCAAAGCCCTGCTGGGCCCCACCGATGTGCCGGAACGACGAGGACGCAACGGGGTGCCGCTGCCCGGCGACTACGGCCTCCGCACCGAGATCGACGACCTGCACGCGGTTCTGGACCGGCACGAGCGCCCCACGCTCATCGGGCACAGCTACGGCGGGCTGATCGCGCTGCACGCCGCGCAGGAGCGCGATGACCTCAGCGCACTCGTGCTCTACGAGCCGTCGCTCCGCATCAACAGCGCCACAGTGGAGAGCTTCCAGCACGCACTGAGGAACGGTGACCGAGACCTCGCGTTGGAGATCATCGTGACGAAGCTGGCCGGCGATCCGTCGTTCCGGGACGATGATCCGGAGCGCTGGCTGAAAGCGCAGGACATGCTCGACACGTCGTCGCGCGAGCTCACGGTGGTCGACGACTACCGCTACGAGCCACCGAAGCTGAACATCCCGGTCACGGTCATCGTCGGCGAGCACACCGACCACATCTTCGGGCCGGGTGCGCGGGACCTGGTGAAGGACACCGGCGGCACGTTCGTCACGCTCAGGGGCGAAGGCCACGTGGCGCACCTGACGAACCCGGAGCTCTTGGCCGCGACGATCCGCGAGGCATCCACCACACTGGGCTGATGAGAACCGGGGACCAGGTCGTCCAGAGCCTGCCGTGGCGATGGCGTGCGCAGGGCACGATCTTCATCATCGGCGGGCTCGGGTTTCTGTTCGACGCGTGGGACGTCACGCTCAACGCGTTCCTGATCCCGCTGGTCGCCGCCGAGTGGGGGCTCAGCCTCGGCGAACGTGGCTGGGTCGGCACGGCGAACCTCATCGGCATGGCCGTCGGGGCGTTCGCGTGGGGTGCCGTCGCGGACACCATCGGGCGCAAGAAGGCGTTCAGCCTCACGATCCTGATGTTCTCGGTGTTCACCGTGGCCGGGGCGGCGAGCCCGGACTTCGTGACGTTCTGCGTGTTCCGGTTCCTGGCGGGCGTGGGGCTCGGCGGGTGCATTCCGGTCGACTTCGCGCTGGTCGGCGAGTTCACGCCGGCCAAGGTGCGCGGCAGGGTGCTGGCGGCGATGGACGGGTTCTGGCCGCTGGGAGCCACGTTGTGCGGCCTGACCGCGGCCTTCCTCGCCGACCTCGGCAGTTGGCGGCTCCTGATGCTCACGATGGTGCTGCCCGCGTTCCTGCTGTTCTGGATCCGCCGGGGAGTGCCCGAGTCGCCGATGTTCCTCGTGGCCAAAGGCAGGCCGCAGGAAGCCGAGAAGGTGATCGACGACCTGGTCGCCAAGACCGGAGCTCCAAAAGAAGAGTGGCGGCTCCCTGAACCCCAACAGGTCCAGCGGCTCTCTCCCAGAACCATGTTCGCGCAGCTCAAGGACATCTGGCGGTTCGACCCGAAGAGAACCGGCGCGATGTGGTTGATGTTCCTCGCGGTGTTCCTGCTGTACTACGGCGCCGTCACGTGGCTGCCGAGCATCCTCAAGGCGCAGGGGTACGGCACGTACGCGGCGTTCATGGTGACGACGGGAACGGTGGCGGTGGGCATCGTCGCCGCCCTGATCAGCGCCTGGCTCGTGGACGTGTTCGGGCGGAAGTGGGTCATCGCGGTGACCGCGCCGCTCGCGTCCGTGGCCCTGGTCATGTTCGCGGTGCAGATCGAGGTCGACACGGCCGCGAAGGCGTGGATCACGCTCTACGGGATGTTGATCCAGGTCGCGATCCCCGCGCTGTACGCGTTCGCGCCCGAGCTGTACCCGACGCACCTGCGGGCCAGCGGGTTCGGCTGGGCCTCGACGATCAGCCGGATCGGGGCCGCGTTCGTGCCGGTGCTGTTCGGGGCGATCCTGTGGCCGCGCCTGGGGCTGCCGCTGACGTTCGGGGTGATCGGGGTCGTGGTGGTCGGCGGGGTGATCGTGATGATGCTCGTGATGCCGGAAACGAAGATGCAACCGCTCGCGGAGCGCGTTCCGTCCTAGACACATGAGAAGACCGCTCGCCGTCGCGTTTTGCGCGCTGGCTCTCGGAAGCTGTGGTACGAACGGGACAAAGGCCGTGCCGTACGCGGAGGTCCCGACCGTGTCTTCAGCAAAACCGGACAAGTTCCGGATCGAGCAGGCGAAACGCGACGGCCACCTCACCGTGCCACTGATGATCTCCGTGCAGCCGGGACGCGACGAGGAGGTCGAGCAGGCACTGACGAAGCTGGGCGCGACCGTCGAGTCGCGGGATCCCAGAATCGGTTACCTGCGGGCCGAGATGCCGGTCGACAAGGTGGAAGACGCGCGTCTCATCGCCGGTGTGTCCAAAGTGGATTTGGACGAGCCGCTGAGCAACAGGTTGCCAGAACCGTAGAAAGCCCCAGGATCTCGTGAATCCTGGGGCTTTCTGCGTACCAACGGCGACTAGCTGACGGACTGGACGACGACGGCACCGCGGCCGACGACGTTCTCGTCCGCCGTGCGCACCTCGAGCTCACCGCGCAGCACGCGGCCGGCACCGGGCTGGCCGAGCGGCGTGATGACACCCGACGCGGTCCAGGACGAACCGGCGGCGCGGTCGGCGTTGCTGTCCGTCACGGTCAGCGTGCCCAGACCGGCCGAGATGAAGGCGTCGAAGTAGTCGTACTGCGTGGTGCCCGCGGGCACCGCGTAGCCGTCCACCTGGACGCGCCACAGACCGGCGGCCGGGGCGTTGACGGTCACCGACTCCTCGGAGTCACCGTCCGCGGACGAACCAGCCGTCACGCACGTGCCGGACGTGCAGTTCAGCAGGAACAGGTCGAGGTCGGCACCCGCGTCGGACGTGTTGCCGATCGTCGTGGTGATCCGCGACGCGCCGGCCGGCACCTGGATGTCGAAGAACTTGGTCTCCAGGTTGGCGATCGACGGGCGGTCCGACACGGCGCTGCCGACCGGACCGGCCACGAGCCGGCCGTTGAACCCGGCCTGCGTGTTCGTGACGGTGTAGCTGCGGTTCACCGGCGTGCCCAGCGCCGCGGACGCGATGACGTCCGGGTTCGGGCTGATCGACGTGCCGAGCACGGACGCGGTCACCGAGTACGGCGCCTCAGCGGCGTCGGAGGTGCGACGCGCCTCGACCACGATCTCCCACACACCGGCCATCGGGTTGGTCACCGTGCGGCTGGTGGGCGTGCCACCGGAGCAGCCGGCACCCGCGTCCGGGTTGTAGCAGTTGGTCGAGCTGGTCACGTCGAGCGGCGTGCCCTGCGGGGTGTAGCGCAGGAAGCGGACCTGGCCCTTGCCGGCCTCGGCGCCACCGGCGGCCATGTCGACCTTCAGCGCGGTCGTGCCCTTGGGCACGTCCACGAAGAGGCTGGTCGACTGGTTGCGCGCGATCTTGCCGGACTTGGTGACCGAGAACTTGTTGGCGGCGTTGAACTTCTGCGCCGCGAACACGGTGTTCAGGGTCTGCACGTCGACGCCGGGCGTCTCGGTGTTGTCGAGCTGCAGCACGGCGCTGTGCACGCCCGCGGTCTTGGCCTTGATCTTGACCGGGAACAGCACCGGCGTGTTCAGCGGCAGGACGACCTTCGTCGGTGCGGTGAACGTACCGTCGTTGCCCTTCCAGGAGACCTTGTACGTCCCCTTGGTGCCGCCCGTGGTGCGGGTCAGCGTGTAGGTGCGGGTGTACTCCTGGCCCGCGGTCACGCCCTCGCGGTCGTGGATGCCGACACCGACGTTCGGGGTGGCGAGCAGTCCACTGAGGACGGTGCTGACCGGGACGGTCGTGGTGACCTGGTCCGGCACGGAGTGCTTGTCCAGCAACGCCCACGCGGCGCTCGTGTTGAACAGACCGGCACCCTGCTCGTAGGCACCGAGGGTGTCGACCCACTTGGCGGAGCGCTGGATCGCGTAACGCAGCTCGGCGCTGGTCGGACGCTGGCCGTCGTGCTTGGCCTTGTAGGCGCTCACGAGCAGCGCGGCGGCACCGGTCGCCTGCGGGGCGGCCATCGAGGTGCCGTTGAACATGGCGTAACCGGCCGGGAGCTCGTAGGTGCCGGCCACCGGGCCGGGTGCCTGCCAGCGCGGCGTGGTGGAGATCGCCGAACCCGGCGCGACGATGTTCGGCTTGAAGCCGCCGTCCTCACGCGGGCCGCGCGACGAGAAGCCGTGCAGGCCCTGCTTCTGCGCGGTCTTCGAGCCGTAGTTCGAGAGCCAGGTCGCGCTGCTGATGGACGAGCCGACGCTGACGGCGTCCGTGGCGACCGACGGGTCGCCGACGGTGTTCGCGCCCGCACCCGAGTTGCCCGCCGAGATGAACAGCTGGACGTTGTACTCGTTGATCGTGCGGTTGTAGAGCTCCGCACGGGCGTTGTTGCCGTCGTTGAGGGCCGGCAGACCACCGATGGAGATGTTCACGACGTCGGCGCCGTTGCGCGCGGCGTAGAGGACACCGTCGATGAGACCGGAGCTGGTGCAGGCCGGCGTGGTGAGGCAGGCCTTGATGGACATCAGCTTCGCACCCGGCGCGGCACCGGCCATCTTGCCGTCGAACAACTTGTGCGCGGCGGTGATGCCGGCGACGTGGGTGCCGTGCGCACCAGAGATGCCCAGGTTGACGTACGGCGTGCCCTGGTTGTCGTAGATCGAGCGGTCCGTCTGCACGACGAACGCGATGCGGTCGATCACCGGGGTCGCGGGGTTGTCGGCACCGAAGAAGCCGACGTCCTTCTTGACCTTGTAGTCGATCATCCGCTTGTTGTTGGTGAAGTTCGCGTCACCATCGGTGTCGACGAAGACTTCCTTCGTGGTGATGTCCTGGATGACACCGAAGGAGTCGACGCGGTCACCGTCGCGGTTGATGTCGCCGCCGACCTCGCTGTTGCCCAGGGCGAGGTCGCCCGAGGTCTCGCGGAAGAGGCCGAACGAGTAGGGGCCGCCGGTCGCGGGCGCCGTCCACTCCTTGCCACCGTTGGTGAACTTGCCGGTGACGCCGGTCTTGGTCATGGTGACCCAGGTGCCGTCGCCGGAGTTCGTGGCGTTCGCGTTGTACCAGTCGACGATCTTGCGCTCGCCGGTGCTGGTCGTCTGCAGCGCGGGCGAGTCCAGGTCGATGCCGCCGTCGATCACGGCGATCGTGGTGCCGCGGCCGTCCCACTTCGGGTGCGCGGTGGCGAACTGCGCCGCCTGCGTGTCCTGCGTCGGCATGTACGGGTTGGTGCGCGGCGTCTTCGCGTCCGGCGCCTTCTGCGGGGCCGGGTTCTCCATGCCCTGCGGGCGCGGGTCGTCGAGCGCGATGAGGCCGTCAACGTCCACCGTGTTGACGGACTTCAGCTTGGCGGCCTTCTCCGCGTTGTCGCGCGGGATGGTGACCTTGACGTAGTCGACGTCCTTCTCGGTCTGCTGGACCGTGGCGCCGAGCGTCTTCAGCTCGCTGATCGCGGCATCGGTCTTGCCGTCCTCTGCGGCGACCAGCAGGTCGACGGTCGGCTTGCCCTCACGGGCGGCCTGGTCGACGAGCTCGCGGTCCTTCTTGTCCAGCTGCTTGTCGGCGGCCGGCGCGTCCTGCTGCTGCGCTGCGTTCTGCGCGATGGCGGGGGTGGCGGCGAAGCCGAGCCCGGCGGTGCCCAACACCGCGGTCAACAAGACCGTTCCGGTGCGGCGTCTCCAGTTCTTCACGGCGCATGTGCCCTTCGTGGGGTAAAGAGTGCTCCGAAGCACATCTCTTCGCCTCGCGAGGGGCAATCGTCTTCCCGGACTATTCTTCAGCTCCACATTGGACTGTTCAGCGTCTTGTCCGGGCACGCCTTCGGTGCTGCACGTTTCTTTTTCGCCTTAGAACGAGCAGTCCTCCTCCAGTCAAGAGCTGATAGAGGGGAATGTCAAGGCCTGCGTCAACGGTGAATGCCGTTGCCGGGTAACAGGATCTGCTCAGCGGACGATGGACTGATCGCTATTTCCGCGCAGTAGCGCCAGCAATCTCGACCGCATGCGGGCAACGAGGCCCTGGCCGGTCGCGAGCGGTTTCGGCTGCGCTCCGCACGCCGGGCAGTTGCCGCGGTGTTTCGCCAGCGCCTGCCGGAGTTCCTCGATCTGACTCGCGGTCCGTTCGGGCACGGACTCCTTTTTGACCGAGAGCAGGCTCAGCTCCCTCAGCGTCTCCTTGCGGTGCTGCAACCGCACCACCGGCGCGATGGTGTGGAAGAAGATCAGGTTGCGCCGCCGGACCGGCTCGATCGTGGCGATGCTGCACCACGGGATCACCGTGCGCCCCTCGAGATCGGTCGAGACGATGCCCTCGTCGGTGAGCCGGGTGCCCATGGCGAAGCCGCGCCACGCGACGGCGCCGCCCATGACCAACCACAGGCCGCCGAACACGTAGCCGTACCAAGGGCCGTCGAGCATCGCCACCGGGCCCGCGACGGCCACGGCGGTGCCGAGCCCGCAGAGGACCCATCGCCACCTGGTGTGCATCTCCCCATCCTGTTTACCCGATTTCCGGAGCTGACTCTTCAACGCCGGCCGGGCTCGCCTCGTTGAAGACGGTTCGAGCGCGTTCCACAGGACTGGAGGCTGATCAGGCGCTACCTTGCGCCAATGGACCTCAAGCTGGTCGCCGACGAGCTCTACGGGCTGAGCCCGAAGGAGTTCACCGCGGCCCGCAACGCCGCCGCCAAACAGGCCGACGACAAGGACCTCGCGAAGGCCATCGCCGAGCTGCGCAAGCCGACCGTGGGCGCCTGGGCGGTCAACCGGCTGGTCCGGGACGCCCCTGAGGGCCTGCAGGAGGCCCTGGGGCTCTCCACGGCGCAGCTGACCATGCGCGAGCTCGGCCGCAAGCGCAAGGAGCTGCTGGAGGCCCTCGTCTACCGCACGCTGGAGCTGACCGGGCCGCTCGCGGACGACGCCGTGACGCAGGTCCGCAACACCCTCACCGCGGCGATGGCCGACCCGGAGTCCGCCGAGCAGGTGCGGGCAGGGCACCTCACGAAGGCGCTCGAGTACTCCGGGTTCGGGTTCGCGCTGCCGGTGCCGGAACCCGTCCAGGACGGCGAGGACGCGCTCGCCCGCAAGCGCAAGGAACGGCAGGAGCGCAAGCTGGCCGAGGCACAGCAGGCGCTGGACGAGGCCGAGCAGGCCCTCGGGGAGGCGCAGGCCGACCAGCTGGCGGCGCAGCGGGCGTTCGACCGGGCCGCCGAACGGCTGGAGGACGCCAAGCGGATCACGGCGGCGGCCGAGAAGGCCCGCAAGGCCGCCGAACGCAAGCTCAGCGACCTGAGCTAGAGCGGTCGAGCGGGCCCCACTCGTCGGAGTGCTGGGCGTTGACCAGCTCCTCGCAGGCCGCGAGAGCGCTTTCGGCCACCCAGGCGAGCGGTTCCAGACAACGAACCAGCGGCTCGTTGTCCGGCCCGCGCCCCACCTCTTCGCCTCGGAGCACCCACGCCCGCACGTCCGGGCCACGCAGATCCCGCAGGTGGCGGTAGTCGTACAGGCGCCGCGCCACCCACAGCTGCGCCGAGCGGTCCTCCCACCAGGGCTCGATCGCCAGCGGGCTCGCGGACAGCCCCGGCAGTTCCACACCGGTCAATGAGTCGCGCGACGACGAGGCGGCGTCCTCGTCCGGTCCCTTCGACCAGCGCACGTAGACGTCGTCACCCAGAAGGCCCACCAGTTCGGCGAGATCTGTGATCGTGGGCAGCTCAACCGTCACACCAGGTGACATACCCGGTCCGAACCTGAAGACAACCTGAAGGATTTGAGCCCGGTCACAGTGAAAGCCGACCGGAACACCACGCTCCGGTTGTACGTTCAACAATGTGGTTGGCCGCGGGCGCTCGAGCTGCTCGCCGGGGCGATCCGACACCCCCAGGTCGGAAAAGCCCTTCCGCAGGCGTCGCGTGCTCGCGCCGCGGTCAACCCGCCGTCGGCCGGCACACCGGAAACCCCCCTCACCGGTAGTGGCGGTCGGCGGCATCCGAAAGTGCGGTGACCGCCGACCTCGCCGGCCGTTTCCGGCGCCCAGCGGGGCACCTCGCGGCACCGGCCCCGCGCCCCCATGTGCCCGATATGAGGGCGCGGGGCCGGCACCACGATGTACCCACCTGGACGGCAGAAGCCAACGGGCAAGGCCGGCGGTCACCGCACTTACACGTCCAGGTTGTACTGGTCGTGCTTCGCGTAGAACGCCGCCATCTCCTCCGGCGGGAGCCCCTTGGCCTCGCCGACCTCCAGGAAGAACTTCTCCCGCGCGATGCCGGGCGAGAAGAGGATCAGCATGCGCACCGGGGCGTCGCTGTCGTTGCGGAACGCGTGCGGCCGGTTCGGCGGCACGTACAGGAAGTCGCCCTCTCCGCCCTTGATCCATTCGTCGCCGTTGTACAGCGAGATCTCGCCTTCGAGCACGTAGAACGACTCGGAGAAGGTCTTGTGGAAGTGCGGTCGGGCGCCGGGCTGGCGAGCGTCCATGCGCCACTCGAACAGGCCGAACTCGCCGTTCGTGACCGATCCCGGTGCCACGAACCGGGCGGACTTGGTGCTGAAGTCGATCTCAGAAGCCGGCCGGAAGGTCATCTCTCGCCACTCCCCAGAAAGTGAATTTGATTCAGGTCTCGTGCGTGATCAGCGGTGGATCTATGCTCGCCCGATGGCACATGACGCGGATGTCATCGTCGTCGGCGCAGGCCTCGCAGGTCTCGTCGCGACCGCAGAGCTCGCGGACGCGGGTCGCAAGGTCATTCTGCTCGACCAGGAGCCGGAGGCGACGCTCGGCGGCCAGGCCTGGTGGTCGTTCGGCGGGTTGTTCCTGGTGGACACCCCGGAGCAGCGCCGGCTTCGGGTCAAGGACTCGCACGACCTGGCGCTGCAGGACTGGATGGGCTCGGCGCAGTTCGACCGGGAGAGCGACCACTGGCCCCGGCTGTGGGCCCAGGCGTACGTGGACTTCGCCTCGGGTGAGAAGCGCTCGTGGCTCTACAACATGGGCGTGCGCTGGTTCCCGTTCGTGCAGTGGGCCGAACGCGGCGGCTACCTCTCCAACGGCCACGGCAACTCCGTGCCGCGGTTCCACGTCACCTGGGGCACCGGGCCGGGCGTGGTCGCGCCGTTCGAGCGCCGGGTGCGAGAGGCCGTGGCCAAGGGCCTCGTCACGCTGAAGTTCCGCCACCGGGTCACCGGCATCAACGTCACCAACGGCGTGTGCGACGGCGTGTCCGGCGAGGTGCTGGAGCCGTCGTCGGTCGGCCGCGCCGAACCTTCCTCGCGCACGGTCGTCGGCGACTTCTCGCTGTCCGCGCAGGCCGTGATCGTGACGTCCGGTGGCATCGGCGGCAACCACGACCTGGTGCGGCGCAACTGGCCGGAGCGGATGGGCACGCCGCCCAAGTTCATGCTCTCCGGTGTGCCGGACTTCGTGGACGGGCACATGATGGAGATCGCGCAGAAGGCGGGCGCGTCGATCATCAACGCCGACCGCATGTGGCACTACCCCGAGGGCATCGCGAACTACGCGCCGGTGTGGGGCAAGCACGGCATCCGCATCCTGCCGGGCCCGTCGTCGCTGTGGCTCGACGCGGACGGCAAGCGGTTGCCGATCCCGCTGTTCCCCGGCTTCGACGCGCTGGGGTCGTTGCAGCACATCACGACGCACGGCCACGAGCACTCGTGGTTCGTGCTGAACAAGAAGATCATCGGCAAGGAGTTCGCGCTGTCGGGCTCCGAGCAGAACCCGGACCTTACGGGCAAGGACACGCGTGCGGTGCTGAAGCGCGCGCTGCCCGGTGCGGTGGCGCCGGTCGAGGCGTTCGCCCAGAAGTCCAAGGAGTTCATCCAGGCGGGCACCGTCGCGGAGCTGGCGCGCGGCATGAACGCGTTGACCGGGGACGACCGGATCGACGCCGCCGCGCTGGAGCAGATCATCGTCGAACGCGACCGGCAGGTGACTTCCGGGCTGGGCAAGGACATGCAGGTCAACGCGATCCGCGCGTCCCGGCACTTCCTGACGGACAAGCTGATCCGCGTCGTCGAGCCGCACCGGTTGCTCGACCCCAAGGCCGGTCCGCTGATCGCCGTGCGACTGTCGGTGATCACCCGGAAGACGTTGGGAGGCCTGCACACCGACCTGTCGTCGCGTGTCCTCGACGGGTCCGGCGAGGTGCTGCCGGGGCTCTACGCGGCCGGTGAGGCGGCGGGCTTCGGTGGCGGCGGCGTGCACGGATACCGTGCGCTGGAAGGAACTTTCCTCGGCGGCTGCCTGTTCTCCGGCCGCGTGGCCGGACGTTCCGCAGCCGAGGCCGTTTCCTAAGTTGCACAACCGAACTGAGACGAACCGTTCGCCGTTCCTTGCCGCGTACTGCTTCTTCGCGGAAGGAACGGCGAATGCTTTTACGAGGTGGAATCGCGACCGCTCTGCTCGTCCTGACGATGGCGGGCACGGCGGTCGCGGATCCGTCCGCCCAGGTGGTCGGCGGCACCCGAGCGTCCATCAAGGACAACCCGTTCGCGGTGTACCTGGCACCCACCGCCGACACGCGCGATCCCCGGTGCACCGGCGTGGTCGTCGCGCCGAACAAGATCCTCACCGCCGCGCACTGCGTCGACGAGGGCGTGACCGGGCCAAAACCGATTCCCTTGAACAAGCGCGTGGTCGTGGCCGGCCGGGAGAACGTCCACAGCACCGGCGAGGGCGTGGTCGCGAAGCTCACGAAGATCGCCATCAACCCGAAGTACGACGGCATCTCCTTCGACTCGGCGGTGCTCACGCTCGACCGTTCGTTGCACCAGAAGCCGATCAGGATGGCCGGTGCGGCCGACCGGCACCTGTACGCGCCCGGCAAGTCCGCCACCGTGATGGGCTGGGGCGACGTCAAGGAGGGCGGCGACACCAACGGCTACCTGATGAAGGCGCAGATCCCGATCCTCGAGGACGAGACATGCCGCGTCTTCTGGGGCGATGACGGCCAGGGCAACGACTTCTACGAGAACCGGTCGATGATGTGCGCCGCGGTGATGAAGGGCGGCATCGACGCGTGCAACGGTGACTCCGGCGGCCCGTTCGTCGCGGGCGGCAAGTTGATCGGTCTCGTGTCGAAGGGCGAGGGCTGCGCGCGGCCGAACCACCCGGCGATCTACGCGCGTGTCGACGCCATCAACACGTGGGTCGCCAAAGAGATTTTGCTCTGATCTCGCGTGGTGGACGCGGGTTGACGGTCCACCGGCTTGCGGCTGTGCTGAAGGCATGACGCAGATCGGTGTTCTGGTCGGCAACCCGCGGCCCGCCTCGCGCACGTTGCAGGCGGCGCTGGCCCTGCGCGAGGCCCTCGCCTCAACGCTCGGTGTGCCCGTCGAGGGACCGGTGGTGGAGGCGGCAGAGCTGGCACCTGCCGTGTTCACGGAGCCGGACACGATCAAAGCGGCGTTGGAGACGTTGGGCCAGGCAGACGTGCTGGTGGTCGCGACACCGACGTACAAGGCCGCGTACACCGGACTGTTGAAGGCCGTGCTGGACCAGGCGCCGCCGGGGTGGTTGCGGGGCAAGGTCGTCGTGCCGCTGCAGATCGCCGCGTCCGACAAGCACGCGCTGGCCGTCGAGGTCCATCTACGGCCGGTACTCGCCGAGTTGGGTGCTCTGGTGCCGCAGGCGGTGTTCCTCAACGAGGCGTCGCTGCCCGCCGGCGTCACGGACTTCGACCTCGACGCGCTGAAGGTGCTGCGATGAAAGAACAACTGCGCAATGCGTTGAGGCACCACGCCCAGGCTGTCACGATCGTGACCGCCACCGGGTCCGACGGGCCGGTGGGGACGACGGTCTCGTCCTTCACCTCGGTGTCGTTCGAGCCGCCTCTCGTCGTCGTGTGGATCGGCGAGGGTGCTTCGGTGTGGCCGGTGCTGCGTACTGCACCGCTGTTCGCCGTGCACCTGCTGGACGCTGCGCAAACGGGGCTCGCGGATCTGTTCGCCACCAAGGGTGTTGACCGGTTCGGCTCCGAAACGCGGTGGCAGGCCGATGATGACGGTGTGCCGTGGCTGCTGGACGCACCGGTGCGGCTCAGGTGCCGGACTGCGCGCCGGATCGCGGTGGGCGACCACATCGCGTTGGTCGGTGAACCTCTGGACATCACGCATTCCGATATCGCCGCGCCCCTGGTGCGGCACCAGGGGCGGTACACCTCAGTCGCCTAACGTGCGCAGGATCGTCCTGGCCAGCACGTCGTTCTGCCGGAACGCCGGCGCGTTCGTGTTCGGCCGCGCGAACGCCGCGTACGCCTTCCCCGTCGTGTACGGCCCGACCGCGAACCGCACCGGATCCTCCTCGCCGCGCTCGTTGATCAGCCGGCCTTCCGGGGACACCCGCACCAGCCCGGTGTCGTCCTCGGAGACGTCCCCGACCACGCGCAACGACTGCAGCACCGGGTCAGCCGTGCGGGACAGCGAGTGCGTCGGCAGCCGCGCCTCGACCAAGCCGTTGGCGCGCACCACGTCCGGCGTTGTCGGGCTGCCCGCCAGGAACGCGCCGTCCACCGCCTCCACCCACATGTCGGCGCCGACGAACCGCACGACTCCCGCGCGCGACAACGCCAGCAGCTCCTCCAGCCGGTCCGGTGGCGGCCCCGAGGCCAGGTAGCTGAAGTAACCGTGCCACCAGCCGTCGAACGGCATCAGCTGCGGCAGCTGGCCGTACACCGACAGCAGGGCCAGGAACGCGCCCAGATCCGCGCTGTGCCGTGGATCGGAGCGGCGGGTCACGTCCGCCTCGATGTACGCGCGCAGGTAGTCCTGGAACTCCTCGCCGGACGCGAAGGTCAGGCCGGTCAGCGGACGGTCCAGGCGTTCGAAGTCGATGCGGTCGTCCGGATCGGGCACGGCGAGCAGTTCCAGCTCCCGCATCTCGGCGCTGTACCAGGGAAACGCGGCGTACGACGTCGCGAACTCGACGAACGGCATCCGCACCAGGCCGGGATGACCGGTGAAGAGCTCGTGGTAGTAGCCCCACGCGATCTCCTTGGCCATCAACGGCCAGACGTCCGCGCGGAAGTCCAAAGCGCGACCGCGCAAGTCGTCCGCGACGAAGAAGTGCGGGAGTACCGGGCGGGTTCCCTGCAACCGGTAGCCGGTCTTCGAGTGGTACGGCACGCCCCGCCGCGAGCCCACGAACAGTCGCGGTTCCAAACCTGAAGGCACGTAACGCAGAACGCCGTCAATTCGCTCGTACGTGCCGCCGCGCCCTTCGGTCAGCAGCACCATCAGGTCGATGAACGCGAGACCGAACCCGCGCAGCACCACGTCACCCGTCACCTCGGACAGGTCGGCATCGGCCGAGTACAGCGGCGGCACGTGGACGAGGCCGTGCTCCGCCGCGTGCTCGGCCAGCTTGCGGTGTTCTGGCTCGGGTTCGGCGTCGAGGTGACCGAGCGCCAGCACCAGCACATCGGCCCGCAGCGGCTCCCCGCTGTCCAGCCACACCCAGTTGCCGACGACCTTCAAGGCGCGAGCCTCATGCACGGACACCGAGATGTTCGGAGGCAGAGATTCTCTTACGTGGTGGAAGAACCAGGACAGGTACTTGCTCTGCACCTGCCGCGACGGGAACGACGTCGGGTCGACGTCACCCCACTCCGCCAGCGACGGACCAGGACGAACCGGACCAACCCCGTCGAACGACGAGTCGGTGAAGACCGTCACGTCCTCAGCCATGGAGTTCATGCGCAGCAACGGGGACTGCGCGTGCCGCCACACCCGGCCGGCGCCAGGCGGGTGAGGGTCGATGACGTGCACCGTCAAGGGCGAGGTGGGCGACTGGGCGGCAATGCGTTCGAGCAGGCCGGCGGCACGAGGGCCGCCGCCGATGACGACGAGTGAGCGCATGCGCGTCTTTCCGTTGGAGGGCAACGAGAAACGAGCCGCGCCCCTCAACGCGAACAACCCCACAGTACCCCGCGTGTGCAAGGAAATCCCGCTCTGTGGACGTCGTTGCAGGCTGAGCGGGCTCGGTGCTGCACTCGCAGGGCGTCTCCCTCAACGCGCAAACCTCACTACCAGCTCGGGGGAATCAAGCCATGCCAGTTGAGTTTCTCGGAATCGCCGCCACCAACAACGGGTCGGAGACGACACCGCGCTCAGGTGCCGCGTTCGACAAGGACTACACGATCAGGCTCGCTCGGGCGCACGAGGAGCACGGATGGGACCGCGTGCTGTTCGCGTACGGTTCGGGCGCGCCGGAGCCCGCGTCAGCCGCCGCCTACCTGGCGACGAAGCTCGACAAGCTGCAGATCCTGCTGGCGCACCGGCCGAACGTCTCGTACCCGACGTTCGCGGCCAAGACGTTCGCGACGCTGGACCAGATCAGCGACGGCCGGCTGACCGTGCACTTCATCACCGGCGGCACCGACCACGAGCAGCAGCGCGAGGGCGACTACCTCAGCAAGGACCAGCGCTACAGCCGCACGCGCGAATACATCCAGATCGTCAAGAAGGCCTGGATCAGCAGGTCCGCCTTCGACCACGACGGTGAGCACTACAAGTTCGCGGACTTCGTGAGCGACGTTTTCCCGGTGCAGCAACCACGTCCGAACGTGTCGTTCGGCGGCTCCTCCCCCGCCGCGTACGCCGCAGGAGGTGCGGAAGCGGACATCTTCTGCCTGTGGGGCGAGCCGTTGGCCGAGACGGCCGAGCAGATCGAGTCGGTGCGGCAGGCGGCCAGGGACGCGGGGCGCATGGATGTGCCGCGGATCCAGGTGGCATTCCGGCCGATCATCGCGCCGACCGAGGAACTGGCCTGGGAGAAGGCCTACCGGACGGTGGACCGGATCGAGGCGCGGAAAGCGAACGGCCCGTTGAGCCGGCGGCATTCCCTGACGAATCCGGAGAACACCGGCTCGCAACGACTTCTGGCCGTCGCGGAACGCGGCGAACGATTTGACCGTGCATTGTGGACACCGACCGCGAAGGCCACCGGCGGCGCGGGCAACTCGAACGCGTTGGTCGGCACTCCGGAGACCGTCGCGCAGGCGTTGCTGGACTACTACGACCTCGGCGTGGACATCCTGTCGGCGCGGGGCTACGACCTGCTGGACGACGCCATCGACTTCGGCCGATACGTGATCCCGCTGGTGCGCGAGGAAGTCGCGAAGCGGGACCGGGCCAAGGCCGCATGACCACCCTCGAAGTGCGCCGCGTCCGGCAGTCGGATCCGGACGCGGCGCCGTTGGTCGCTGAACTGACGTACGAGTACACGACCCGCTATGGGCCCGTGGGCGCCCAAGAGATGCAACGGCCTGCGGACGTCTTCAAGCCGCCGCACGGGCAGTTCCTGCTGCTCCTGGAGGCCGGCGAGGCGCGCCGGGTCGTCGAAGAACTGGAGAAGGAGGCACGGGCGTTCGGATACCGCCGCATCTACCTCACCACGAGACCACGGCAGACAGAGGCGAAAGCGCTCTATCTGGCGACCGGCTACACACCGTTGTTCGACGTTGCCGCGGACCCACTGACAATAGGTCCACTCGCCTTCGACAAGATGATTCACTAGTTCAAACGAGTGAATTCACGGGCGAGCGCACGATTCACGACCGGGAATCCGGGTTCGGTTGGACAGGCCAAGCGTGATCAGTAAGCTTGTTCGTTGGACCCACACCCGGTGGTGGTACCGCGCGGGGCTGTCACCCGTTCGACCGAACCTGGCGGAAGTGGGTTGCAGAGGCGTATCGATTGGCGTCCGACGATCGATCAACGGATCACACCGGTCCCCACGAATGGCCACCTGAGCTGAATGAACATGGTCGACAGCCGAGAGCCCGCCGTGCACTGGGCGGCGGCGATCTCCCCCACCCTCCTCGCGAACCTCACGCGCGAGAAGCTCGAGGAACTGCTCGACGGCTTCGTCGAGCAGTTGCTCGGCGGTGGTGTGGACGCGGCGCGGCAGGTCGGCCGGTCGATGGTCCGCAACGACTTCATCTCCTCGGCCACGCTGGAGCAGACACTCACGCACCTCGGTGAGCACACCCCGGTCACGCCGGCCCAGCTGGCCGCGCTCGCCGCCGGGTACGCCGAGGGACTGCGCGACCGCACGCTCGACCAGCAGGAGATCACGCGGACGGCCGCGATCAACACCATGCGCCGGGCCGAGAGCGCGATCAGGGCGAGCGAGACGAAGTTCCGGGCGATCTTCCAGAGCTCGGCGTTCGGGATCGTCGTGAGCAGCCTCACCGGCGACATCATCGACGTCAACGACGCGTTGCTCGCGATGCTCGACTACAAGCGCGACGACCTGCGCACGATGAGCGGCCGCGACCTGGTGCACCCGGACGACAGGGCGGCGCTGCGGGAGATGGCCCAGCAGCTGATCGCGTCCGGCCTCGACCACGTCAGGGTCGAGAAGCGGATGATCCGCAGCGACGGCGAGACCATCCAGACGCACATGGCGATCTCGCTGGTGCGCGAGGAGGACGACGCGCCGCCGTACTTCGTCACGATGATCGAGAACATGAACGAGATGCGCGCACTGCAGACGCAGCTCGTCCGCCAGAGCCTCAACGACATGCAGACCGGCCTGCCGAACCGCGCGCAGTTCCTCGGCTGGCTGGAGGGCGCGGTCGGCACCAAGGGCCCGGAGACGCTGGCGTTGGTGCAGGTCGACATCGACGGGTTCCGCGGCGTGAACGACGCGTTCGGGCACGACGCGGGCAACCGGGTGCTGATGCAGGTAGCGACGCACCTGAAGGCGGTGTTCTCCGAGGACGTCGGCAAGGTCGCGCGCATCGGCGAGGACGAGTTCGGCGTGCTGATCAAGGAGCCGCGCGACGTGCGGGGCGTGATCGCGCTGGTCGAGGAGTTCACCGCGCGGCTGGAGGAGCCGATCTGGATCGGCTCGCACGGCGTCGGGGTGACGACTTCGGTCGGCATCGTGGCGCGGGCGGCTCGTGGTGGCGACGCGGTGGACCTGCTGCGGTCGGCGGACGTCACGGTCGGCTGGGCCAAGCGCGACGGCAAGGCGCAGTGGGCGTTGTACGACCGCGAGCGCGACCTGCGCGACAAGGAGAGGTACGCGCTCGCCGCGTCGATCCCCGGTGCGCTGGAGGAGGGGCAGTTCCGCGTCGACTACCTGCCCGTCTACTCCCTGGTCGACGGTTCGGTGCTGGCGCTCGAAGCGAAGATCGTCTGGCACCATCCGGAGCGCGGGGTGTTGTGCCCCAACGTGTTCATCGACCAGTCCGCCGACAACGGCATGATCGTCCGGCTCGTGCACTGGGCGCTTTCGGAGGCCTGCGCGCAGGCTGCTTCGTGGTACTCGGTTCTGGGTTCTTCGTCGCCGGTGCTCTCGATCGACCTGCCGCCCCGGTTGTGCCAGGAACCCGAACTCGTCGCCGAAGTGGCGCGGGTGCTGGACCGGACGGGGTTGCCGGCCTCGCAGTTGCGGTTCGAGCTGCACGAGCACCTGCCGGCGTTGCTGAACGACGACCAGATGGACGAGCTGACCATCCTGGCCGAGCGCGGCATCGGCCTCGTGCTGGACCAGATGAACGGCGGCAACGTCGGCATCGACCGCCTGCGCCTGCTTCCGCTGAGCGGCGTGAAGTTCACCGGCGCCGTCGTGCACGGCCTGGACGCCGGCGCGAACCGGGTGGATGAGAGCGCGTCGGTGGCGTTGCTGCAGTGGGCGTCGATCCTGCGGATGCCGCTCTACGCCGAGGACGTGCGAACCGCGACCGAGGCCTCGCGGTTGGCCGCGCTGGGCGTGACGGGCGGACAGGGCGCGCACTTCGGTCCGCCGCTGTCGGCCTCAACTGTTTCCTCGCTGCTTCTCAGCTAGTTCTTATCAGGGATTCTCAGGCTCTTCCCACAGGTTGCTCACATGATGACGGTCCATCGTGGAGTCATGACCGAGCAGAGCTTCCCCGCGATGAGCGGGTCACTGGTGGAACCGCAGCCCGCCGTTACCCCGGCGCCGAAGTTCTGGCGCCGCACGGCTCCGATGCTCACCGCGGCGGCACTCGTCGCCGGGTTGTTCGGAGGTGTCACGGGCGCGGTCATCGCGTCGCCGGACTCCCCGGCGTCGGCAACCTCGTCCGTGTCGGCGCAAACGGTCTCCAACACGTCCACTTTGGACTGGTCGTCCGTGGCCTCGAACGTCCTGCCCTCGGTGGTGCAGGTGAACGTCGGCAACGGCCTCGGCTCCGGCGTGATCCTGTCCGCGGACGGCAGGATCCTCACCAACAACCACGTCGTCGCCTCGTCCGGCGGCCAGGTCACCGTGACGCTGAACGACGGCCGCACCGTGCAGGCCAAGGTCGTCTCCACCGACCCGACCTCCGACCTCGCCGTGCTGCAGGCCTCCGGGATCTCCGGTCTGACGCCGATCAAGTGGGCTGACTCGACCTCCGTCAAGGTCGGCGACGCGGTGATGGCCATCGGTTCGCCGTCGGGCCTGCAGGGCACCGTGACCACCGGCATCGTCTCCGCCCTGGACCGCAAGGTGACCGTGCCCGGCGAGACCCGTCGCGCGCAACCCGTTACGTACCAGGCGATCCAGACCGACGCGTCGATCAACCCCGGCAACTCGGGCGGTGCGCTGGTGAACGCGGCCGGCGAGCTGATCGGGATCAACTCGGCGATCTACTCGCCGGCGTCGAGCAGCGGTGAGGCCGGGAGCGTGGGCATCGGGTTCGCGATCCCGTCGAACCAGGCCAAGCAGATCGTCGACCAGTTGGGCTAACTGATCACGTCGAACGTGCACTTGGCCCCTGGAGCGGAGGCCAAGCGCACGTCGCACGTGATGAGCGTGGCGCGTAGTTGTTCGGCGAGCGCGACATAGGCAGCGTCGTACGGAGTGATGTTGTCCCGCAGCTCCCACAAGCGGGGCAACAACGGCGCCAACGCCATTCGCCGCACCGGCAGGCCGGCCAGGTGCTGCAGCGCTGCCGGCACCGCAGCCGCGAGAGCAGGGTTACCACGCGCCATCGTCCGCAGCGCCGAGACCACCTCCACGTCGAGGTGAGCAGGAGCGAACAGAGCGTGCCCAGCAGACATGCGGACCACGGTCTGCTGTCGCCGAGGATCGTCAGCTGAGTAGAACGCGGCCAGAACGGACGCGTCCACCACCGCAAGGCTCATGAAGCGTCCCGCACCTCGCGCACAGCGGCTGTCGCGTCCTCCAACGTGACCCCTGTTCCACTCGGCGGCTGGTAGGTCGCCAAGTAGTCGCCGATGCTCAGCACCTGGGCCACCTCGGTCAGTCGTTCCACCACGAACGCGTTCAGCGACTGACGGCTCGCTGCGGCACCATCGGCCAGCGCCGCGTAGACCTCATCCGGCACATCTCTCAGGTTCATCCGCTTCATGGTGCCATTGTGGCACCAATCGCCACGATCGGGGGATCGAGCACGGGTCAACCGGAGGCTTGTGCGGGTGCGCGCTTCAGGTCTAGACCGGGATGATGCCCAGTCGACGACAGTTCATGACCGCGGCGGCGATGAGCCCCGCGGTCGCGGCCGTTACCCCGACCAGTGCAACCCAGGCGGCACCCGCAGGTTGGCCGACCGGCCCAGGCCGCCGCACCACCCAGCAGCAACCCGACCGCGACCTCCGGCGCATCCTCGGCGAGATCGACCAGCGCCGGATCGAGGCCACCGTGCGCAAGCTGGTGTCGTTCGGCACCCGCCACACGTTGTCCAGCCAGACCGACCCGGTGCGCGGCATCGGGGCCGCGCGCGACTGGATCTTCCGCGAGCTGCGTTCGTATCCCGGCCAGCTCGCCGTGGAGCTGCAGTCGTTCGTGCAGCCGCCGTCGCCGCGGATACCCGTGGCGACGACCATCACCAACGTCCTGGCGACCCTGCACGGCTCGAAGGACCCGTCCCGGATCTACGTGGTGTCCGGGCACTACGACTCGCGGGCGAGTGACCCGTTGGACGCCGTCAGCGACGCACCGGGCGCCGACGACGACGCGTCCGGGGTGGCGGCGGTCATGGAGATCGCGCGCGTCCTCGCGACGCGGGACGTCGACGCGACGATCATCTTCGCCGCGGTGGCCGGCGAGGAGCAGGGCCTGTACGGCGCGGCGCACCTGGCGTCGAAGCTCACCGGCGTGCAGGGGATGTTCACCAACGACATCGTCGGCACCGCCCCGGCCGACGCGTCGCACGTCGTGCGGCTGTTCGCGGAAGGCGTGCCCACCTCCGAAACGCCGGAACAGGCGGCGGTCCGGCGTTCGGTCGGTGGGGAGAACGACTCGCCGTCGCGGCAGTTGGCCCGATTCGTCACGGACCTCGCGGGCACCGGGATGACCGTCGAGGTGATCTACCGGCGCGACCGGTACCTGCGCGGCGGCGACCACATCCCGTTCCTGGAACGGGGTTTCCCGGCCGCGCGGTTCACCGAGCCGCACGAGGACTACGCGCACCAGCACCAGAACGTGCGGGTGGAGAACGGTGTGCAGTACGGCGATCTGCCCGAGTTCTGCGACTTCGGGTACATGACGCGGGTGGCGCGCGTGAACGCCGCCGCGCTGTGGTCGCTCGCCACCGCGCCCGGGACGCCGCGCAACGTCCGGATCAGGACCAACCGGCTCACGAACGAGACCGACCTGGTGTGGGACGTCGACCCGGCGGCCGGCGGGTACGAGGTGGTGTGGCGGCCCACCGAGGCGGCGGACTGGACGCACCGGATTCCGGTCGGTGCGGTCGGGGCGCACACCGTGGACCTGTCGAAGGACAACGTGTTCTTCGGGGTGCGGGCGGTCGGGGTGAACGGGAGGCGCAGCCCGGTGGCGTTCCCGGTGCCGGCTCCCTAGCAGGTCCAGAGCGCGGAGATCGGCAGGCAGGTCATGCCGTTGCCGAAGCTGAACGACTCGCGGCCGGTGTACAGCACGAACCCCGCGTGGAAACGGTCGCCGAGTTTGCGTTGAAGCAGGCGCAGGCCGCGGAAGTCCTCTGCTCGCACGGTTTCCGCGGCCTTCACCTCAACGCCGATCACGCGGCCGGTGTTGTCCTCCAGCACGGCGTCGACCTCGTACTGATCGCGGTCGCGGTAGTGGTGCAGCGACGCGAAAGTCTCAGACCAGGTCAGTTGACGCGCCAGTTCGCCCAGCACGAAGTTCTCCAGCAACGCGCCATCGCGAGCACCCAGATGCGCGGCAATCCCGGAGTCGACGAAAAACACCTTCGGCGTCGCCACTGCACGCGTCGTAGCGTTGGCCGACCAGGCTGGCACAGTACGCACGAGGTAGACCGTCTCAAGGATCTCCACGTACTTCCGCACCGTTGGTGCCGTCAGTTCCAGATCACCGGACAACCGGTTGTAGCTGACCAGACCAGTGGTCTGCGCTGCCAGCAACGACACGAGCGAACGCATGTCACTCGCCCGCTCGATGTCGGCCACCTGCTTCACGTCACGAGCGATCAGGTCGGCGAGATACCCGTCGAAGAACCTGGCCCGACGACGCGGGCTGTCCCTGCGCAACGCTTCGGGATAACCGCCTCTGGCCGCACGAGCCAGATAGTCCTTCTTCCGCAACTCGCTCGGCTCAGCTCGCAGCTCTGCACCTTCCGCGAATGCCGCGTCCACGAAGCCGTCCGGTGCGTCGTCGATCTCTCCTTGGGAAAACGGCCACAGCTCGACTGTTTCCGAACGTCCTGGCAATGCGTCCGGCAGACTGCGCAGCCCCAGGAGGCGAGCCGAACCCGTGAGCAGGAACTGACCTGGTCGCTGGTCGCGATCGACCACATACTTGATCTCCAGCCACAGGTCCGGCACCCGTTGAACCTCATCGATCAGCATCAAACCGTCATGCCGGACGAACGCGGACGGGTCCGCCGCAGCTGCCGCTCGAGTCTGGCCTTCGTCGAGAAAACGGCCCACACCGCCATGCTCGCGGAGCACCTTTTCAGCCAGGGTGCTCTTGCCAACCTGGCGGGCCCCGTTCAGAACGATGACGCGGGTGTCCGACATCGCCTCGGTCACCCGCTCCGCCGCACGTCGCGGCAGGTAGTCGACACCTTCTCGCACTACCTCATCGTACCGCTTGGTTTAGATCTGCCGAACCGTAGTCTTTATATCTGCCGAGCTTCAGTCTTTCGATCTGCCGAATATCACCCTTTAGGTTTGCCGAAGATCAGGACAGCCAGTCCGGGCGCAACGGCATGTGCGACTTCGTGCCGTCGAGCTTCACCCCGAGCACCTGGTGCAGCTGGATGTTGTTGCGGTCGAACCCGAGCCGCGACGCCGCCAGGTACAGCCGCCACACCCGAGCCCGAGCCTCCCCGACCTCCTTGACGGCTTCTTCCCAGTGCGCATCCAGGTTGCGACTCCACGCCGCGAGAGTCAGCGCGTAGTGCTCCCGGATGTTCTCCTCGTGTCGCACCTCGAACCCGGTGTCGTGCATCTGCGACACGATGTGACCGGGCCCGACCAGCTCACCGTCCGGGAACACGTACCGGTCGATGAACGGCCCGGACAACGCTCGCTGCTTGTTGTCCGGCCGGGTGATGCAGTGGTTGAGCAAACGGCCGCCGGGCTTCAGCTTCCCGTACAACGACGAGAAGTAGCCCGGCAGCTTGGCCTTGCCGATGTGCTCGGTGAGCCCGATCGACGACACCGCGTCGAACCCGGTCTCCCGCACGTCGCGGTAGTCGAGGTGCCTGACCTCGGCCAGATCGGCCAAACCAGCCGAGACGATCGCCTTCTGCGCCCACTCGGCCTGGTTGCGGGACAGGGTCACGCCGATCGCCCGCACGCCGTACTCGCGAGCCGCGTGCATGACCATGCCGCCCCAGCCGCAACCGACGTCCAGCAGTTTCATGCCGGACTTCAACCCCAGCTTGCGCGCGACCAGGTCGTGCTTCTCGAACTGGGCTTCCTCCAAAGTAGATCCGAGAGACGGGTACACCGCGCAGGTGTAGGCCATCGACGGCCCGAGGATCCACTCGTAGAACTGGTTCGACACGTCGTAGTGGTGTGCGATGGCGGCCTGGTCGCGGGCCTTGGAGTGCCGCAGGCCGCGCAGGCGGGTCTCCTGCGGTGGCGGCGAAACCTTGTGCGACAGGCGAATCCTGCCCAGGAAGCGCAGCAGCTCCACGCGTTGCAGCCACGGGAGCTCGCGCAGGGAGAACTCGGAGAGCTGGGAGAGGCCGGCGTGCACGTCGCCGAGGATCTCCAGGTGGCCGGTCACGTAGGCGCGGGCCAGACCGAGCTCACCTGGAGCGGAAGCCAGGTAGGACAAGGCTTCCGGTGTTTTGATGTCGATGGACACCGGCGCGGCTGAAGGGCCGGCGGTACTGCCGTCGTAGGCCTGGAAGCGAACGTCGCTGCCACCCGTGATGCGCTGGAAAATGGAGGCCAACCGCATTCATCGTCCCCTGACACACTTGGCGTACAGATCAGGCAAGCGGTTCGTCTGGTCGTACCGGGACTTCACGGACCGGTAGTGCGAACCGTTGTAGTGCCGCCAGAACTCGTCCTCGGTGTAGTAGGAGTCCGAGTACAGCGACTTGTGGCCGCCCAGCCGCGCCACCTCGCGCTCGATCAGCCGGTTGCGGTCACCCATCCGTTCTCCCGGCCGCACCGGGACCTCCGACCAGAACCCGACGTTCACGTACAACGTGTCCGCGTCCATCGGGTACAGCGGCCAGCCCGTGGTGTCGCGCAGGCGAACCGGGCACAGCCACACCGGCGAGATGCCGATCTCGCGGTCGAAGAAGTTGAGGAAGTCCGGCAAAGCCCCCACCGGAATTTCCACGTCCTGGATCACCGGTTCCACGCCCACCCGCGGCCGCAACTGGCGGTGCTTCGCCACCATCTTGCGGTACACGTCCGAACGCAGGTAGCGCTTCGGCCACAGCCGCCGCACCACCGGGTTCTGCGCACCGAACGCGCGGGAGCACCAGAACCAGTCGGTGTCCCAGCGCCACAGGTAGTCGTGGATGGTCAGATGGTCCGTGCGGCGCTTCTGGATGGACCGGTAGTAGATGTCGTTTCCGGTGTAGTCGGACGTGTACGGCGCGATGTCGACGTAGTGCCCCAGCGTCAGGTACATCTCGCCGCGGGAGAACACCGTGCCGTCGACGAAGTCCGCCGAACCGTCCGAACAGACCTCCTCGATGACGGCGGCGCACTCGGCGAAAGAGCCGAACGGCACGTGCCGCAGCCGCACGTACTGCCGCACCGGTTCGAGCTCGATCTCCAACCGCAGCGCGTAACCCAGCGTCCCGTAGGAGTTGGGGAACGCGCGGAAGAGGTCGTCGTCCGGCTTGGCGACGACCACCTCGCCGTCGCCGGTGAGGATCTCCAGCTCCCGCACCGACTCGTGCGGGAGTCCGTTGCGGAAGGACGTGGACTCGATGCCCAGTCCCGCCACCGCGCCGCCGATCGTGATGGTCTTGAGCTGCGGCACGACCAGCGGCATCAGGCCGTGGCGCAGCGTCGCGGCGACGAGGTTCTCGTAGGTGGTCATGCCTTGCACCTGTGCGGTGCGTCCGACCGGGTCCACCGCCAGCACCCGGTCGAACCTGCCGACGTCCAACCCGCCCGACTGCTCGGCGCGGAACCGGAAGAGGTTCGACGTCTTCTTCGCGAGCCGCACTGGCGCACCTTCGCGCATCGCGGCGTACTGCGCGGTCAACGCAGCAACGGCCGTGCTGTGCCCATGGTCACTCACCAGAACGACGTTATTCCTCGTCAGCGCCGTTGGCACGCCCAAAAGCCCGAATGGGCCAGCGATCTTTCGTCGCACCCTGCCGAAAGTTACTACCGAGTAGTAGCGTGCGAGGCATGGCTACGCACGAGGTGACCAACCAGGTGCCGCCGCTGAGCGGGCACGACGTCGCGGCCGACCCGGCCCTGCTCACCTGGGTCGACAACGACGACCTGCACGACCTCGGACGCCTCGCGGGCAGGGCTGACCTGCAGGAACTCGGCCGGCTCGCGAACACGTACCCGCCGGTGCTGCACACGCACGACCGGTACGGGAACCGGATCGACGAGGTCGAGTTCCACCCGGCCTGGCACGACCTGATGCAGATCGCCGTCACCAGCGGCCTGCACGCGTACGTCGACGGCGCACACCTCGAGCGGGCCGCGAGGTTCTACGTGTGGTCGCAGGTCGAGGCCGGCCACGGTTGCCCGATTTCGATGACTTACGCCGCCGTGCCCGCTTTGCGCGTCGAGCCCGAACTGGCCGACGTGTACGAACCGCTGCTCACCTCGCGGCAGTACGACTTCGGGCTCGAAGCGCCGCTCACCAAGCGCGGCCTGATCGCCGGCATGTCCATGACCGAGAAGCAGGGCGGCTCGGACGTCCGTGCGAACACGACAGTCGCGAAGCCGGTCCAAGACGGATACCTCCTCACCGGGCACAAGTGGTTCACCTCGGCACCGATGTCCGATGTGTTCCTCACGCTGGCGCAGGCGCCCGGCGGACTGACGTGCTTCCTGGTGCCGCGGGTGCTGCCGGACGGCACGCGCAACCGGTTCTTCCTCCAGCGGTTGAAGGACAAGCTGGGCAACAAGTCCAACGCGTCCGCCGAGATCGAGTACGACGAGGCGTTCGCCTGGCGCGTCGGCGAGGAAGGCCGCGGCGTGCGGACGATCATCGAGATGGTCAACACGACCCGCCTCGACTGCGTGCTGGGAACCGCCGCCGGGATGCGCGCCGGACTCCGGCAGGCCGCGCACCACGCGGCGCACCGCAAGGCGTTCGGGAAGTACCTGATCGACCAGCCGGCCATGCGCAACGTGCTGGCGGACTTGGCGGTGGAGTCCGAGGCGGCCACGACGACGGCGATGTGGCTCGCACAGCACCGGCCGCGGCTCGGGCTCGCGATCACCAAGTACTGGGTGTGCAAGCGCGGGCCGGTGCACGCGGCCGAGGCGCTGGAGTGTCTGGGCGGCAACGGTTACATCGAGGACAGCGGGATGCCGCGACTGTTCCGCGAGTCGCCGCTGATGTCGATCTGGGAGGGCTCTGGCAACGTCGCTGCACTGGACGTCCTGCGCGCGATGAAGAAGGAACCCGACTCGGTGCAGGAGTTCCTGGCGACCGTCAGCGGCGTGGACCCGCGCATCGACAAGGCGTTGAACGAGCTCGGCGTGGCGCTGTCCGATGTGGACGAGTCGCAGGCACGCCGGGTCGTCGAGAAGATGGCGTTGATCCTGCAGGGTGCCCTGCTGGTCAGGCACGGACACCCTGCGGTCGCGGATGCGTTCCTGGCCTCACGGCTCGGCGGGGACTGGGGAGTCGCCTTCGGGACGCTCCCCAAGTCCACCGATTTCAGCGCGATCATCGACCGGGCGATACCGAAGATTTAGACGGGGCAACCGTTCGGCGCCGGGGAACGCTCCGGTCCGTACATTTCGCCGATCATGAACACGCACACCGGTTGCTGCTCGAAGTCGTGGATGTCCGCGATCTCCAGGATCATGAAGTTCCGGTGCTCTCCCACCCGGGACGCGCTGAAGTTCGTGCGTCCGGTGGCACCGTATGAGTTCAGCTCGCGGAACTCCGCGCCGACGGCGGCACGGTGCGGTTCCCGGCCCGGCTGGGTGCCGGGCCGCGTCTGGGCCTTCCGCACGGCGTCGAGGAAGAGCCCGGTGGCGTCGTAGGCCACGCCCAGGTGTTCGCCGGGCCACGGCTTGGCAGGCCTGTCCTTCTCCGGCAGCTCGGGGTTGCCCTGGATCTGCTCCGCCAGCGTGTTGTAGCCGCGGCAGAACACGTCCAGCGGCTGTCCGCCGGGCACCTTCGCCTGGTCCGGTTCGCCCTCCACGCAGGACTTCCCGGCGAGCACGATCAACCCGGCCATGCTCACGTACGACAGGCGCATGCCGGCCAGTGCCGCCTGCTCGCGGCTGTCCTTCTGCGCGACGAACCGGATGATGGCGTCGTCGGCGACGACGCGGGGCATCCGGGCCCGGTCGGGGCAACCCCTGCCGATCGCCCGCAGGAACTCGGCGAAGTTCTCCTCCCTGCCCGCGAAGAACACCATCTCGCCGGAACGGTCCTCCGTGCACTGCGACGGGAACTCCTGCGGGCTGTTGACCCACTCCGCGTCCGTGGGCGCGATCCCGTGCTTTGCCAGTTCCGAACCCAACTGGGTGACCAGGTTCGAGGTGTAGATGTCGCTCCCGGACTGCGGCGGGTGGTAGATGGTCACCTTCGTCGTGCCGAGGTACTGGGCGTACTTGCGGACCAGTTCGGCCTGCCGGACGTTGCCGGGGATCAGCTGGAAGTACGTCGCCGAACTGTCCGGCAGCGAGGACTCGGTGAGCGTGGTGCCGATCGTCGGCACGCCCAGCCCGCCCAGTTCGGAGATGACGGTCTTGGTGTCCGCCACGCTGCGGTCGAGCCCGATCACGCCGATGATGCTCGGGTCCCGTGTCAGCAACGGCGTCAGCATCTCCCCGAGCACCCGGTGGGCGTGCTTCATCTTCGTGCCGCCGTTCGCGATCACGATGCGCAGCAACGGTTCCGAGGGCAACTTGATGTTCTGCTGGCGCTGTTTGAGGAGCATGCCCTCCAGTTCCTCGGCACGGGAGTGGTCGGCGTCGGGGTTGGAGCCCTGGTTGGTGAGGCTGGAGAAGTAGACCAGCGTGACGAGCGGGCGTTTGGCGTCGTCCGCGTGCAGCTTCTCCGCCTCCTCGTTCTGCTGGAACACCTGCTGCTGCGTCCACTTCAACCGGGGGTTCGAGCCGAAGATCTGACTGGCGTTGTCGCTGTAACCGACGCACTCCTCGTCGATCAGCCTCGTCGACACGCCGGACGACACCGCGGCGCCGACCAGCGAGCAGTTCGCCTTGACGTTGTCGCGCACCGCCGTGAACGCCGGCACCAGCAGCAGGAGCACCAGCACCGCAATGATCGCTTCCAGCCTCCGTGACTTCGCGAGCCACCGGACCGGCGGCGCCTTGAACGACAGCGCGCCCCTCGGCGGCTTCTCCGCGGTCTCGCGCGGGAGGGCGATCACGAGGTAGCGGGCGTCGTCGGCGAGCAACTGTCGCTTGCGCGGCAGTTCCTCACGCCACGTCGCCAGCGCCTCCTCCGCCTCGTGTGGCGCCACCGGAACGACGGTGCCGCCCTTCGACAGCTCGCGCGACAACCTGTCCTCGTCGTCGCTGGCGGCGATCACCAGCAACGGGTCGAGTTCGCCGGTGTCGTTGCGCACCTTGTTGATCAGCTTGAGGAGTTCCCAGCCACCGTTGTCCCTGGTCACGCCGTCGAGCAGGACCGGGACGTACGCGGTGCGCCGCCAGCCCGCCCTGCGCAGCCGGAACCTGCCCGACTTCCGCCGGTAGGCGATCCTCAGGTCCTCCAGGAACGCGTGCACGAGCAGGAGGTGGATCTGCTCGGTGTTCTCCGACTCGTGCCTGCCCAGCGTGAGCCGCTCGGCGAACCCGAGGAAGTCGATGGAGTGGTTGGGCAGCGCGTAGTTCTGCCCGCGCATGAACCACTTCGACTCGCGCGCGAGTCCTGGCACGCGCTTGCCGAGCCAGCTGATGCCGATCTTGGCTCCGAACTGGGTGACGAGCCCCAGCACCAGCCGGGACAGGAAGCCCGGGCTGAGCGTCTGGACCGTCTGGTTGACGTGCTCGGCGGTCCGGTTGACCTGCTCGCCGTCCTCGCTCACCCGGCCGGTCCACGAGCGCAGCAACTCGACTGCCGCCGCACGGTCGTCCCTGCCGGGCAGGTCCGGCAGCGGCGTGCGGGTCAGCCAGTCGACGAGCCGGTAGTGGTCGAATCTGGTCAGCCGTTCGGATCCGACGTGGACTCTGGCCAGCTGAACGCGGAGCTGGTCGAGCAACGGCAGCAGCGGCCCCGGTTCCCTCGTGTGCTCACTTCCGTCCGCCTCCGGAGGCACCGTGGCGGCCACGTCGACATAGGCGTGCGGAATTTTGGGAGAACCGGCGTCGAGCCGCGCCTCCAAGGCGCGCAGGAACGGCGTCGGGCTGCCTGCGCTCTCCAGGTAGAGCAGCGGAAGCGGCTGGTCACCGACCACTTCTTCGGTGTTGCTGCGGTAGAAGAAACCCGGTCGTGCGCAGAGCTCATGAATGACTTTGAAGAGCTCGCGCAGTCCGGTGAAGTCCGGTTCGGTCCGGCCACCAGTCATCTGCACCCTCACACTCGCGCGGATGGCAGAAGACGGTAGCCGGATTTACCGTTACGAACCCGTGATTCAGGGTACTTTTACGCAGATCGGGTTATGCGCACGATTTCTGTACGCAGTGGAATCAGAGGCCCAGTTCGCGGGAGATCAGCATCTTCTGCACCTCGGACGTGCCCTCGCCGATCTCCAGGATCTTGGCGTCCCGGTAGAACCGGCCGACCGGGTACTCGTTCATGAACCCGTACCCGCCGAAGATCTGCGTGGCGTCACGGGCGTTGTCCATCGCCGCCTCGGACGACACGAGCTTCGCGATGGCCGCCTGCTTCTTGAACGGCTCGCCGCGCAGCATCCGGGACGCGGCCTCGTAGTAGGCCAGCCGCGCGGTGTGCACGCGGGCCTCCATCTCGGCGATCTTGAACTGGATCGCCTGGTACGTGCCGATCTTCGCGCCGAACGTCTCACGCTCGTGCGCATACCGCACCGACTCGTCGACACAGCCCTGCGCCAGACCGACGGACAACGCGGCGATGGCGACGCGGCCCTCGTCCAGCGTCCGCAGGAACTGGGCGAAGCCGCGGCCGCGCTCACCCAGCAGGTTCGCGGCGGGCACCCGGCAGTCCTGGAACGACAGCTCGCGGGTGTCCGAGGCGCACCAGCCGACCTTGGAGTACTTCTTCGACACCGTGAAGCCCGGCGTGCCGGACGGGACGATGATCGACGAGATCTCCTTGCGGCCGTCCGGGAGCGTCCCCGTCACCGCCGCGACCGTCACCAGACCGGTGATGTCCGTGCCGGAGTTGGTGATGAACGCCTTGGTGCCGTTGATGACCCACTCGTCGCCGTCCAGCCGCGCGGTGGTCGCCAGCGCACCCGCGTCCGAACCGCTGCCCGGCTCGGTCAGGCCGAACGCGCCGAGCTTCTCGCCGGAGGTCAGCGAAGGCAGCCACTCAGCCTTCTGCTCGTCCGTGCCGAAGCGGTAGATCGGCATGGCGCCCAACGAGGTGGCCGCCTCCACGGTGATAGCGACGGACGAGTCGACGCGCGCGAGCTCCTCCAGCGTCAGGCACAGCGCGAAGTAGTCGCCGCCCATGCCGCCGTGCTCCTCGGGGAACGGCAGGCCGAGCAGGCCCATCGCGCCCATCTTCGCCACGATCGGGTACGGGAACTCGCAGCGCTCGTAGTAGTCGCCGATGACCGGGGCCACCTCGTCGCGAGCGAACTCCTCGACGGTCTTGCGCAGGTCCTCGTACTCGCTCGGGAGTCTGAAGTCCAACATCGGTGTCACTCCTCGTGAGAGACGACGAGAGCCAGCACCTGGTCGAGTGCGACCTGCTGGCCTGCTTGCACGTTCACTTCGGCGAGCACGCCGTCGACCGGTGCGGTCACGGTGTGCTCCATCTTCATGGCCTCGACCACGAACAACGCTTGACCGGCGGTCACCTCGTCGCCGGCAGAAGCCCGCACCACCAGCACGGTGCCGGGCATCGGCGACTTCACCGGACCGCCGGAGGCTGCGGCGCCACCGGAGGCGCCGACCAGGAACTCGGCCTCGATCAACGCCCAGGAGGCGCCGTCGTGGCCGAGCCACAGCACGTCGCCGTCCCGTGCGATCGCGTACCGGCGCGACCCGACGAACAGGTCCGCGCCTTCGCGACGAGCCCGCGCGCGGACCGGTTCGCCAGCGCCCACAACGACTTCATCGCCACGAACTCGCACGTCGACGTCGTTGATCCGCCACGTCGTCCACGCGTGCTCGCCGACCCGCCACCCGGACAGCTGGTCCCACGGGTCCTCCCAGGACCCGTTTCTGGGTGGCTCCAGCGACCGTTCCAGGCCCGCCGCCACGTAGACGTCGTCCGGAATCTCGGCCGACGTCAACGAGTCCAGCTTCCGTTCCACCAGACCGGTGTCCAGCGCGCCGGAACGAACGTCCGGATCGCGCAGCAACGCCCGCAGGAACGGGATGTTCGTCGTGACGCCGAGCAACACCATCTCGCCCAGCGCGTGATCCAGGCGCCGCAACGCTTCCTCGCGCGTGCGGCCGTGGGCGATCACCTTGGCGAGCATCGGGTCGTAGTCCGAACCGACGACAAGTCCCTCGTACAGCCCGGAATCCACCCGCACCGACGTGGGCTCGCGCAACGCCAGCACCCGGCCACCGGTCGGCAGGAAGCCGCGCGCCGGGTCCTCCGCGTAGACCCGCGCCTCGACCGAATGTCCCACCAGCTCGACGGAGAGGTCCAGCACCTCGCCGGCCGCCACGCGGAGCTGCCACTCGACCAGGTCGACGCCCGTGACCTGTTCGGTCACCGGGTGCTCGACCTGCAGCCGGGTGTTCATCTCCATGAAGAAGTAGTCGCCGGTCTGTCCGTCCACGATGAACTCGACCGTGCCGGCGCCGACGTAGCCGCAGGACTTGGCCGCGTCGACCGCAGCGGACCCCATCGCCTCGCGCACTTCAGGCGTGAGGAACGGCGACGGCGCCTCTTCGATGATCTTCTGGTGCCGCCGCTGCAGGCTGCACTCGCGTTCACCGAGGTGGATCACGTTGCCGTGCGAGTCGGCGAGCACCTGGATCTCGATGTGCCGCGGGTTCGTGATGAACCGCTCGATCAGCAACGTGTCGTCACCGAACGACCCGCGCGCCTCCCGCCGTGCCGACTCGATGGCCTCGCGCAGCGCGGACTCCTCGTGAACCAGCCGCATGCCCTTGCCGCCACCGCCCGCGGAAGGCTTGAGCAGCACCGGAAAACCGATCTCCAGGGCAGCGTCGACGATCTCGTCGTCCGACATGCCTTCGCGAGTGCGGCCCGGCACCACGGGAACACCGGCTGCCGACACGGTCAGCTTCGCACGGATCTTGTCGCCCATCGCGTCGATCGCCGACGCGGGCGGTCCGACGAACACGATGCCGGCCTCGGCGCAGGCCGCGGCGAACGCCGTGTTCTCGGCCAGGAAGCCGTAACCGGGGTGAATCGCCTGCGCCCCAGTGGAAACGGCGGCTTGAACGATCTTCTCGATGGACAGGTACGAATCACGAGCCGCGGCGGGCCCGATCCGCACGGCCTCGTCGGCCAGCCGGACGTGCAACGCATCGGCGTCCGCGTCGGAGTACACGGCGACGGAACGGATCCCGAGCGACCGCAACGCGCGGATCACCCTGACCGCGATCTCCCCGCGGTTCGCCACCAGAACGCTGTCGAACATGATCACATCCGGAAGACGCCGTAGGAAACATCGTCGATGGGCGCGTTGGCGGCGGCCGACAACGCGAGCCCGAGCACCATGCGGGTGTCCCGCGGGTCGATCACGCCGTCGTCCCACAGCCGCGCGGTCGAGTAGTACGGGTTGCCCTGGTCCTCGTACTGCTGGCGGATCGGCGCCTTGAACGCCTCCTCGTCCTCCGTGGACCAGGAGTCCCCGAGCTGGTCGCGGCGCACGGTCGCCAGCACCGACGCGGCCTGTTCGCCGCCCATCACGGAGATGCGCGCGTTGGGCCACATCCACAGGAAGCGCGGCGAGTACGCCCGGCCGCACATCGAGTAGTTGCCGGCGCCGAAGCTGCCGCCGATGATCATCGTGAACTTCGGCACCCGCGCACAGGCCACCGCGGTCACCATCTTGGCGCCGTGCTTGGCGATGCCGCCCGCCTCGTACTCGCGGCCGACCATGAACCCGGTGATGTTCTGCAGGAACACCAGCGGCACGGACCGCTTGTCGCACAGCTGGATGAAATGCGCGCCCTTCACCGCCGACTCGCCGAACAGGATGCCGTTGTTGGCGACGATCCCGACCGGATGGCCGTGAATGCGCGCGAAGCCCGTGACGAGCGTCGCGCCGTACTCCTTCTTGAACTCCTGGAACTTCGAGCCGTCCACGATCCGCGCGATCACCTCGCGCACGTCGTACGGCGTCCGGGAGTCCGTCGGCACCACGCCGTACAGGTCGGAATCGACGACAGGGGCCTCGACCGGCGCGACGTCCCACGGCCGCGGCACGCGCGGTCCCAGCGTCGAGATGATCGAACGGACCATCCGCAGCGCGTGCGCGTCGTTCTCCGCCAGATGGTCGGTGACGCCGGACGTGCGCGAGTGCAGGTCGCCGCCACCGAGGTCCTCAGCGCTGACGACCTCGCCCGTCGCGGCCTTCACCAGCGGCGGGCCGCCGAGGAAGATCGTGCCCTGGTTCCGCACGATGATCGCCTCGTCGCTCATCGCCGGCACGTACGCGCCGCCGGCGGTGCACGACCCGAGCACGGCGGCGATCTGCGGAATGCCGCGCGCCGACATCGTGGCCTGGTTGTAGAAGATCCGGCCGAAGTGCTCGCGGTCCGGGAAGACGTCGTCCTGCTTGGGCAGGAACGCGCCGCCGGAGTCGACCAGGTAGACGCACGGCAAGTTGTTCTGCAGCGCCACTTCCTGCGCGCGGAGGTGCTTCTTGACCGTGATCGGGTAGTAGGTGCCGCCCTTGACCGTGGCGTCGTTCGCGACGATCACGCACTCCCGGCCGGAGACCCGCCCGACGCCGGTGATGATGCCCGCGGCCGGTGCCTCGTCGCCGTACATGCCGTTCGCGGCCAGCGGCGACAGCTCCAGGAACGGCGAACCGGGGTCGACCAGCGTGTCCACCCGCTCGCGGGGCAGCAGCTTGCCGCGGTCGACGTGCCGCTGACGTGCCTTCTCGGGACCGCCGAGCGCGGCGGTGGCGAGCTTGCCGCGCAGCTCGTCGACGAGCGCGGTGTGCTCCTTGGCGTAGCGGTCCGACGGCTCGGCGGCGCTGCGCAGGGCGGGTGCGTCCATGCTCCCCAGACCTCAGGTTAGCGGGCGTTAACAAAGCCATGTTAACGCCCGCTCACCTAGCGGTCCACCGGAACCGCTCGAGAGTCACCAGAAGCCAGGTCAAGGCCTATTTCAGGCACTCTCACGTTCCGGAACAACCCTAACCGATGACCGACCGCAGAACGGGCAGGTAGCCGCTCTGATGACCGGCGCGGTTCGGGTGGTACGACTCCTCGACCGGCCAGCTGAGGCTGTTCAGCCACCAGCTCGACGAGCAGATCTCGTGCCCGGTGAACGCCCCGCGCACGTCGACGTAGCCGAACCCGGCCGCACCGGCCCGCGCACTGATGACGTTGTGCAGCGCGTCGGAACCGGAGTTGATCGCGGCCCGCTTGGTGTCGCTCAGCCCGACGTTGCACGTGCCCGGCACCTTGTAGAGGCGCGGGTAGCCGAGCACGACCACACGTGCCGACGGGGACTTCGACTTGATCGTTCCGTAGACGTTGTTGAGCAGTCCGGGCAGCGTGTTCGCGATGTAGGTCTTCGACTGGTTCACCCGGTTGACGCAGTCCTGGTCCGAACCGAACGTGCACGTCGTGATCACGTCGGTGAAGCCCGCGTCGTTGCCGCCGACCTGCACGGTGACCAGGTTCGTGCTGCTCGCGAGGGTCGCTGACTGGTTGATGACGTCACCCGTTTTCGCGCCCGAGCAGGCGACGGACTTGAAACTCGCGGGCGCTGTCGCCGCCGCCCACAGGGCCGGATAGGCGAGCGGGCCGCGCTTGCAGCTGCCGCTGACACCGTCGTACGAGCCCGTACCCAGGCCGGATGCGTACGAGTCGCCCAGCGCGACGTAGTTGACGGCGGCAGCGCTCGCGGGATTGGCGAGCGCGATGACGGCCGCGGCGGCGGTGACCACCGAGGCGATGAAATGAGCAGGGCGCATCGAAGACTCCCGAAGGGGTCGCAGGGGTGTGATGCATTGCACGCCAATGGTTACCCACGAGTAAGACCCGTGTGAAGTATTCGTCAACAGTCAACATTCAGGGGCTTGCACCAGTCGAAATTCCACCCATCGGACGACTAGGTAAACGGCTGCTAACCTCCCGGTGTGGCCGAGAAACCCTCACGTCGGGACCAGATCCTCACTGCCGCGGCCGAGCTCTTCGCGCGGCACGGCTTCCACGGCGTGGGCATCGACGACATCGGTGCGGCCGTCGGCATCTCCGGCCCGGCGCTCTACCGGCACTTCCGCAGCAAGGACGCGATGCTCGGCGAGATGCTGACGTCGATCTCCGAACGCCTGCTGGACGGCGGCCAGGCGCGCGTGGACGCGGCGACGACCGCGGAGGAAGCGCTGCGGGCGTTGGTCGGCTGGCACGTCGACTTCGCGCTGGACGACCCGGCGCTCATCACCGTGCAGATGCGGAACCTCGCGAACCTCACCGACCCGGACCGCCGACGGGTGCGCGCGTTGCAGCGCCGCTACGTCGAGGTGTGGGTCGAGACGATCAGGCGCACGGTGCCGGACTTCGACGAACCGACCGCGCGGGCGGCGGCGCACGCGGTGTTCGGGTTGATCAACTCGACCCCGCACAGCGCGCACCTCGACCGCGACCAGATGGCGGCGTTGCTGTCGCGCATGGCGCTCGCTTCGCTCACGCCGGTCGTTGTGACCTCGTAAATTGGCGATCAGCCGAGACCTTTCCGTAACCTGACGCGCGATGGGCGCGCGCAAACTCCTCCTCCGACTCCCGGCCTGGTTCCGGTTCACGGTGATCACGCTCGCGGTGTTCGTGTGCGGGGTGGTCGCCTCGCGCCCGGCGAGCGGCGACAGCGGGGCTCCACCCAGCGCTGACGTGATCGCCGCGGCCAACGCCGTCCACGCGTTCGTCGAGCCGTCGGCCACGCACGACCCGCACCTCAACCTGCCGTCGGACTTCGCGCAGGAGACGGGCCGTGACCCCAAGACGATCACGGCGCCGGACGGGACGTTGCGGGTCGTCGACTCCTCCGGTGGCTGTTCTGGTCCGGCGGGCGACACCGAGTGGGACTTCAGCGCCGCGTGCCGCGCCCACGACCTGGGATACGACCTGCTGCGCTACGCCGACCACAAGGGCCAGCCGCTCGGGCAGTACGCGCGCAAGGCGCTGGACGACCGGCTGGCGACCGACCTGCACACGCAGTGCCGGCTGAACCCCCGCGGCGCGGAAGAGACGTGTCACGCGGTGGCCGAGACCTACGCGCTGGGCCTCAAGTTCAACTCCTGGCGGCAGCGCTGGGGTGCGCCCGGCCACGAACCCGTGGTGGCGTGGGCGTTCGGCAGCGCGATGGTGGTGTTCCTGCTGCTGGCGCGCCTACATGGTCGTCGCCGCGAGGAAGTGCCCCCAGCGACCGCTCCTGTTCAGCAGGACCGGTACGCGACCTTCCTGCGGCTGTTCAGCCTCGCACTGCTCGTGCTCGGCGAGACCGTCGCGACGCTGGCTCATTTACGCGGTGCCGGCACGCCGTGGCTGTGGGCGTTGCAGGCGGTGCCGTTGTTCTTCTTCGCGGGCGGGCACGCGAACCTGCGCTCGTGGCAGGCGCACGAGGGCGGCTTCGGCTGCTGGGTGTCCAGCCGGACGTCGTGGCTGCTGCGGCCGGTGCTCGCGTTCGTGTTGCTGTGGGTGGTGTTGTTCGCGGCGTTGAACCTGCTGGACGTACGGGTCGACGCGTACAGCCGGCTGATCACGCACCCGTTGTGGTTCCTCGGGGTCTACCTGCTGGCGGTGGCCGCGACGCCCGCCGCCGCGTGGCTGCACCAGCACTTCCGCCGCACCGCGCCGTTCGTGCTGATGCTGGTGACGCTGGGCGTCGAGGTCGCACGGACGTCCACCGACTGGAAGACCGGCGGGTACGTGAACCTGATCGTCGGTGCCCTGCTGATGCAGCAGATCGGGTTCTTCTACGCCGACGGCACGTTGCAGAAGATCTCCCGGCGGGTGCTGGCCGCGCTGGGCGCGATCACGTTGCCGGCGCTGGTGTTCTTCAGCGACTACCCGCGCTCGATGATGGTGCTCGGGGTGGCGCAGGTGTGCCTGGCGCTGCTGGCTCGCGGCCGCGTCACGACGTGGCTGGAGGGTCGCTCCTGGCACGTCGTGAACTTCGCGCGCCGGGCACCGATGACGGTCTACCTGGCCTATCTGGCCGGCGTCGGCGCGGTGGTCGGGCTGCTCGGCCTGTCGCAGGCGCCTATTTGGCTGGTGTTCCTGCTGGTGCCGCTCGTCCTGCTGTTTCACCGGTTCGAGGCGCGGCTGGTCATGTTCCCGCGCCTGTCGCACGAGTCGCACCGCACCCGACTCGCGACCGCGATGGGCGTGTCGTTCGGGACGCTCGGCGTGCTCGGGTTCGTGGTGAGCGGGTTCCTCGGCGACGGGACGCTGGTGCTGCTGCCCGTCGACCCGCTGCAGAACCTCATCCACCTCCTGCTCGGCTGGTACCTGATCCACACCGCCCGCACCGGCAGCTGCGACACCCGCCTGCCGTGGCTGCTCACGGCGCTGGCGTGCGTTCCGCCGATGCTGGCGCTGGATCCGACTCCTCCGGTGGTGGTGCTGCACGCCGCGGCGATCGGGCTTGCACTGCTCGGAGCCATCCCCAGGTCACGGCCGCGCACACCGGCAGCCACAGCAGTCGTTGCCACACCCAGCCCGGATGCTCTGGTTGCTGCTGCAGCCCCGGCAGCGGGCCCCACGCACTGAGTGCCAGCGTCACGGTGATCAGCGCGCTCTGGTGCGTCAGGAAGATCCCCAGCGCGCGTTTGTTCAGCCACCGCACGGGTTTCGCGGTACCGAGCCGGGTGAGCCACGGCGCGATCGTGAGCACCAGGCCGATCTGGGCGAACGCCAGAGCGAGCGTGGCGTAGTTCGGCGGGTTCAGGTTCGAGACGGCCGCGCCGGGGATGCCGACCGCCGACGTCGGGTAACCGCCGAAACTCGTCAGCAGTGCGTATCCGATGACGCCGATGGCGAGCAGCGGCGGTCCGGGAATCTTCCTGCGGGCCAACGAGTAGCCGAGCTGCCAGGCCGCCCACCACACCGCGTACGGGACCACCAGCACCAGCAGGACCGGGACGAGCACACCCCACGAGTACTCGTCCAGCTTGCGCACCAACGGTTTCAGCGCGAGCAGGACCAGGTAGACGCCCAGGAACCACAGCGGGGTCGTGACCAGGTAGCCGATGTTGTAGGCGGTGGCCTGGTCGACGCCGCGCATCGACAGTCCGAAGAGGACAGCTGTCCAGGCGCCGAGCATCAGCAGCGTTGGTACGGCCAGCTGCTTGAGCCTGGTGAGGAACGAGGTCTTCGAATGGGCCGCCGCGTAGCCGCCGACGAAGAAGAACAGGCCGAGTGTTTGCAGCACCCAACTGATCGGCGTCAGCTCGGGTAAGTGCTTGAGCGGGCTGTCTATGTACATACCGGTGGGCGTATCCACCAGTGCGGTCACGAGCCAATGCCCGAGCACGACGGTGACGACCGCGATCGCCCGAACCGAGTCGATAAAAGGATTCCTCACAGCGATTTCTCCCCAGATGCAATCCGAACCAGAGCAGCGAGCGTCTCGCTACCCGGTTCGTAGTAGGTGTCGTGCTTCCCGCCCTCGAACCGCAACACCGTGGCCCCAAAGCCATCGCTCGTCGGATCCGTGCCGTGCCCGAGGTCGAACAGCCGCACGTTCGGCACGAACCGCATCCAGTCCCCGCTGGACCGGATCGCCCAGACCTTGGCCCGCGTCCCCAGCTCCGACACGGAACCCGTCCGCACACCAGGACTGCCGGTGAACACGATGTCGTCCACGTTCAACTCGTGCGCCGCGAGCGCCACCACCACCGAGCCATAACTGTGCCCGAAAACGTGGATCCGTGCGTTGGTGTGCAGTGCGCGCACGAACTCCACAAGCGCAGAAGCTCCTTGGCGCGCAAGGCCTCCGGTGGCCGCGTCCACCCCGAGCCCCTGCGGCGTCCGATATCCGAGCCACGCGATCACCGCGAGGTCGTCGCGGTGCGCCTGCTCGTACAGGTTGGTCGCCATCTTCCCGACGGTCCGGTCGAACCGGTCGACGTCCACGTCGGAACCCGGCACGACCACCACGACGTCGCGTGCGGTGGCGAGGTCACCGACGATCGCGACCCGGCGGGCGACGTCGCCGCGCCACTCGGCGATCGACGGCGCGACCGCCGGAACAGCGATCAGCAGGAGGAACAGGACGGCTCGGCGCATGAACCGAAGCTAGGAAGACGACGGACGCCGATTCGTCCCTCTGACGTGCTGTTTTACCGCCGCTACCCCGGTACTACGAGCCCGCTCTCGTAGGCCGCGATCACGGCCTGGGCGCGGTCGCGGAGGCCGAGTTTGGTGAGCACGCGGCTCACGTGCGTCTTGACCGTCTGCTCGGCCAGCACCAGGTGCGCGGCGATCTCGGTGTTCGACAGGCCCTGCGCGATCAGCACGAGGATCTCGGTCTCGCGTTCGGTGAGGACGGTCAGCTGCGCGGGCCGGACGCGTTCGGTGCGCCGGGACTTCACGAAGTCCTCGATCAGGCGCTTGGTGATCGACGGCGCCAGCAGCGCGTCGCCTGCGGCCACCACGCGGACGGCGTTGAGCAGCTCGCGGGCAGGCGCGTGCTTGAGCAGGAACCCGCTCGCACCGGCCTGCAACGCCTCGTAGACGTAGTCGTCGAGGTCGAACGTGGTCAGCACGAGCACCTTCGTGGACACCGACCCGTCGAGCAACAGGCGCGTCGCGGTGAGTCCGTCCATTTCGGGCATGCGCACGTCCATCAGCACGACGTCCGGTTTGACGTTGCGCGCCAGTGCGACGCCCTCCAGGCCGTTGCCCGCTGCCCCGACGACCTCGATGTCCTCCTGGGCGTTGAGCAGCGCGGAGAACCCCTCGCGCACCATCTCCTGGTCGTCCACCACGACCACCCTGATCACTTGTCCCCCAACGGAATCCTTGCCCGCACCATGAACCCGCCGCTCTCGGTCGACTTCACGGTCAGCGTGCCGCCGTGCACCGCGACCCGTTCGCGCATGCCCACCAGGCCCTGCCCACTGCCGCCGCCCATGGACGGTCCCCCGGCGGTGTTGATCACCAGCACGTCCAGCTGGCCCTCGTTCTTGTGCACGTGGACGGACGCCTTCGAGCCGGGCGCGTGCCTGGTGGCATTCGTGAGCGCCTCCTGCACGATCCGGTACGCGGTGAGCCCGACCGCCTCCGGCACGTCGTCCACGTCGACCTCGGCCTCGTCACCAGGCCTCGCCAGTTCGGGGATGCGGCTGATGCCCGGCTGCGGTTCCCGTTCCGGCTCCTGGCCGTTGGTCCGCAGCACGCCGAGCAGTCGTTGCATGTCGGTGATGGCTTCGCGTGCGGCCGTGCCGAGTTCCGCGAACTCCTGTTCGGCTTCCTCGTTCAGTCCCTTGAGGCGATAAGGCGCGGTCTCGCACCTGACCACGATCATCGACATGTGGTGCGCCACGACGTCGTGCATCTCGCGCGCGATGCGGGCACGTTCCTCGAGAGCGGCCTTGGCGGCCCGTTCCTCCTCGAGTTCCTGTTCCGCCCGGCCGCGCGCACCGAACATGTACACGGCACCTGCGATGACCGGTATGTAGAACCCGATGGTGTGGTTCTGGTACTCGGAGAGCTGGTGCAGCAGAACGCTGATCGCGGTGACGGTGATGACGATGCCGCGCGAGTAGAAGGCGGCGACCGCGACCAGCAGCGGCGCCGCCGTCCAGTACTGGAACGGTGCGACACCGGTCCAGTCGACGAGCCCGCTGACGAAGTAGAACCCTGCGGCGGCGAGTCGCCACGCGTACAACGGCGACCAGATCAGCAGCACGTACGGACCGAGGGTGGCGAAGAAGATGAGCACCCACCAGCCGTCACCCTGCACCGTCGCACCTGGGCTGTCGACGTACTGGACGCTGCCGATGATCGCCCAGATGAACGCATAGATGATCAACGCGGCGAACGCGGGGACGCGGAACCTGTCGAGCGTCCTTGCGAGCACTCGGGTGCGATCGGGACCGAACACCGTTCGGTACAGCGTGCGAAACACCACCCGATGCTAGGTGGATTCGCTGATTCCCACATTGACCTGCGGAGTGACATACCCCGGTAGCACTCTGATCAAGATGGGGCATTGCGAACGCGTCACACCGCGCGGTAGGCAGTACCTGTGAGACCACCACAGGATCCAGATCGCTGGGCACGGCTGACCGCCGTGGCCGGTGAGGCGCTGGCTGCGGCCAGGGCCGGTGAGGACGCTGTGGCGGTGGACCTCGTGACCGGCTACCTCAGCGGGTCGCCAGAGGGCAACGAGGAGATCCGTGAGCTGGTGCTGCTGCTGTTCGCCGAGTGCAGCAGCATGGTCGGCGCGCTCGGCTCCGGCGGCGCCACGCCGGTGAAGATGCAGGTCTTCGACGAGGAGGGCCGCGAGGTCCAGATCGACGACGCGGACCCGCCCGTGCGCACCGCGATCCGCGCCCTGCTCGCCGAGGTGCACGGCGACCAGGAGGCGGCCTCGGAGCAGATCGAGATCGCCCTGGCCAACGGGGCCCCGCAGGAGCTCGCGACCGTGGTCCTGCAAGCCCTGCGGTGGACCCTCAAGCTGGCGATCGAGTGCGAGACGCGCGACCTGCCCATCGCGCCGTGGATCACCGCGTCACTGGACGACCAACCCTGACGTGCAACAGGGCGTCCACGCCGTCCAGCAGGTGCTGGTCGAGCGGGAAGTAGCCCATCCTGAGCTCCGTGTCGGCGCGGGTCCTGCCCTGCGGCTTGTCCTTCGTCATGCCCCAGGTGGTGAATCGGCTCTGCAACTGCCCTTCGAGGGTGTCTTTGTCCGGTTCACCCAGCCCGAAGCTGTCGTTGCGGCCGAGCGTGCCCGCGATGACCGTGTACTGGTCGCCCAGGACCGGCGCCACGAGCGCGCCCGCGGAGAACCACTCGACCCGTTCCCCGGCCATCTCCATCGAACTGCTGGTGCGCTGCAGGTGAGCGTTGTGGGCGAACACGAACGTCGGCCCCCTGCCCGCCTCGGCCCTCCTGATCTCCAGCAGGTTCCGCGCCATCACCCCGTCCCGCATCTGACAAAGGCGGTTCAGCCGCACCCCCAACGGGTTCGGCTCGGCGCACTCCCGGTGGTACCGCAGCAGGCTCAACCCGGCGACCAGGTGCGTTTCCGCGCGCTCCCAGGCCTCGTCGACCTTCTTGTGCCGATGCAGCTGCTTGAGCAGCTCCGTACCGATCTCGCGCAGCCTGACGGCCTCTTCGGACCTGCCGGGTGACTTGGTCAGGTCCAGCACCGCCTCGTCCCGGCTCCACTTCTCGTCGTCCGTGCTCAGGTCCACCTCCACACCGAGGTAGTCACGAGCGTGCTCGAGGTAGGGACGAGGGCTGGGCGCGCTGGCCGTCTCGGTCTGGAAGTCGAACCCGTAGAAGCTCAACCGGTCTTGCTCCGCTTTGTCCGCGTTGTACTCCCGCATCCACGCGACCAGTTCGCGGTTGGCCGGCCAGTTCTCCCCGAACGTGTGGGAGAACCCTTCCTTCATGACCGCGTCGAGGTCGCCCGCCCCACCGTGCACGTAGTCGTTGACGAGCATCCCCCGGATCCGGCAGCTCTCCAGTGCGATCGACCGGAAACCGCAAGCCGCCAGCTGCTCGAACAGCTCGTTGCGCACCCACGTGTGCGCGTGCTCCAGATGCGTCGGCTCGCCGAACGCCAGCAACTCGGTGAAGGGGCTGATGAACTCACGAATGTCCTGGCTCATGTAGTTGAACCGTAACATTGAAAGCTCTGTTGAGACTTTCGCACGGATCTAGCCGTTGATTGCGCCTAAAGTCTCAACCGTGCGTCCCTCCGACCTGGCCCGCGAACACGGCCTCTCCACCCAAGCCGTGCGCAACTACGAGGAGTCCGGCTTCCTCCCACCCGCCGAGCGCACCCCGTCCGGCTACCGCGTCTACACCCCGGTCCACGCCGCCGCACTACGCACGTTCATCGCCCTGATCCCAGCCTTCGGCCACGCCCGAGCCGGCCAGATCATGAACCTGATCCACACCGACGCGCTGGACGACGTCCTGCTCACCATCGACCGCGGCCACGAACAACTCCTCCGCGACCGCGAAACCCTGAACTCAGTCAGCCGAGCCGTAGCCGACCTCACCGACTTCGAGCCCAGCCGCCACCCACGCTCAATCGGCGAACTGGCCCGCCGCCTGGACCTCAGCCCCGCAACCCTCCGCGCCTGGGAAACCGCAGGCATCCTCGTCCCCACCCGCGAACCAACCGGCCACCGCACCTTCACCGCAGCAGACGTCCGCGACGCCGAGTTGGCCCACCTCCTGCGCCGAGGCGGCTATCCCTTGGCACGCATAGCTTTGGTGGTTTCGCAGATCCGCACCGCAGGCGGCACCGACACGTTGGTCGACGCCCTGACCGACTGGCGCCACCGCCTGACCGCACGAGGCCTGGCCATGCTCGCCGCCTCCGCCCAACTCAACGAGTACCTGACCATCCGGGACGCTTAGGCTGAGCCGCATGCGCACAGCTCTAGTCGGCTACGGTCTGGGCGGGGCAGCCTTCCACGCCCCTTTCATCGCGGCGACCAACGGCCTAGAACTCTCCGCCGTGGTAACCGCAAACCCGGCCCGCCAAGCCGAGGTGCGCTCCCGCTACCCGGAAACCCTCCTGCTGTCCTCTCTGGACGAGGTCTGGTCCGGCAACTTCGACCTGGTGGTCATCACCACCCCGAACCGCTTCCACGCAACCCACGCCCGCCAGGTCCTGGAACACGGCCTCAACGTGGTGGTCGACAAACCCTTCGCAGGCTCAGCAGCAGAAGCCAGAGCCCTGGCCTCAATCGCCTCGTCCCGCAACCTGATGCTCGTCCCGTTCCACAACCGCCGCTGGGACGGCGACTTCCTGACCGTCCAAAAGCTCCTCTCCTCGAACTCCCTGGGCGCGGTGCACCGCTTCGAGTCCCGCTTCGAGCGCTACCGCCCAGAAATCAAGTCCTCCTGGAAAGAATCCGGCGACCCGGCCGACCTGGGCAGCATCCTCTTCGACCTGGGCACCCACCTGGTAGACCAGTCTGTCGCCCTCTTCGGCCGCCCCAAGTCCGTCCACGCCGAAATCACCACAGTCCGCCCAGGCGCCAAAGCCGACGACGACGTCTTCCTCTCCTTGTCCCACGAAAACGGCGTCCGCTCCCACCTCTGGATGAGCGCCCTGGCCGCAGACCAGGGCCCGCGCTTCCGAGTCCTGGGCCACGACGCGGCCTACGTGAAGCACGGCATGGACCCGCAGGAAGAACGCCTCAAGGCAGGCGAGGCCCCAGCGGGACCGGGCTGGGGCGAAGAACCGGAGTCCGCGTGGGGCACCCTAAGCGGCAAACCACACCGCACCGAACCAGGCTCCTACCAGGATTTCTACGCCTCAGTGGCCGCCGGTGTGGCCCCGGTGTCACCACAGGACGCAGTGACGGGCCTAGAGGTGATCGAGGCAGCCAAACAGTCGGCCGCAACAGGCGATTCCGTATCGATCTAACGCCCCCGCGAAGGCCAAGCCGAGCGGCGAGGCCGAGGGCGAGCCGACCCGATGGCGCAGCCGAGGCACGGCGAACCGACGACTCACCCCCAACAGCTGAGACAACCTACACACCCGGCACACGCACCAACGGCGGGTACAACACAGCAGCCGCCCCTCGACGAAACAACGCCGCCGGCCGCCCCCCATCCCGAGTGGTCGACTCCCCAGTAGCCTCCAACAACCCCTCCACCCCAGTAACCTTCCGGTGGAAGTTCCGCGGGTCCAGCGAAACCCCCCACACGATCTCGTAAACCCGCCGCAACTCAGCCACAGTGAACTCGGCCGGACAAAACTCCGCCCCCAACGGCGTGTACTCCAACTTGGCCCGAGCCCTCTCCACCCCATCCGACAAGATCCGCGCGTGGTCGAACGCCAACGCGGACACCTCGGACACCGGCACCCATGAGGCCGCAGCGGCATCTGTGCCGGCGACCGGCACCGGCAGGTCCGGCGCCAACGCCAGGTACGCCACCGACACCACCCTCATCCGCGGATCCCGGCGCGGCTCCCCGTACGTGGCGAGCTGCTCCAGGTGCAGCCCGGCCACCCCGGTCTCCTCGACGAGCTCGCGTGCAGCCGCGGCGTCGACCGACTCGGCAACCTGAACAAACCCCCCAGGCAACGCCCACCGCCCCCGAAACGGCGCCTCCCCCCGCCGAACCAACAGCGCACACAGCGCGTCAGACCGCACGGTCAGCACCACGAGGTCGACCGTGACCGCAAAGGGAGGGAAATCACTTGGCGAGTACACATCCACGAGTATAGGCTTATCGTCAGATCGACGACAAGCACACCGAGGAGACCCCCATGGCCGACATCAGCAGCTACCCCGGACTCAGGCACCTCAGAGGAGCCCCCACGGTCCACATCAGACACATCAGGAAGGGCAAGGTCATCCACGAAGGCACCGGCCTGAGCTTCTGGTTTCGCCCCAGAAACGCAGTGCTGAGCGAAGTCCCGGTAGACGACCGCGAACTCCCGATGCTCTTCCACGCCAGAACCAGCGACTACCAGGACGTGACAGTCCAGCTGACCATCACCTACCGCTGCACCAACCCGGAAACCACGACAGCGAGGATCGACTTCTCGATCGACCCGGACACCGGAACCTGGCGCCAGGACCCGCTGAGCCAGATCGCCAACACCCTCACCGAGAGCACCCAGCAACACGCCCTCAAGATCCTCGGCACCCTGGACCTGGAAACCGCCATCAAAACCGGCGTGGAACGGGTCAAGCAGCAGGTAGCGGAGAACCTCAAAGCAGACCACATCGGTCTGGAGATCATCGACGTCCGCGTGGTCGCCATCCGCCCGGACGCCGACCTGGAGAAGGCCCTCCAGACCACCATCAGGGAGAAGGTTCAGCAGGAAGCCGACAAGGCCACCTACGAACGCCGCGCGATCGCCGTGGAACGTGAGCGCGCGATCAGCGAGAACGAGCTGCAGAACCAGATCGAGCTGGCAAAGCGAGAAGAACTCCTTGTCGTACAACGAGGAGCCAACGCACTCAAGAAGGCGGAGGACCACGCGAAGGCCAGCCGAATCGCCGACGACGCCAAGGCAGAAGGCATCCGCAAGCTTGCAGAAGCCGAAGCAGCAGGCGAGAAGGCCAGGCTGGACGCCTACAAGGAGATCCCTCAAGCAACCCTCTACGCCCTGGCAGCCAAGGAACTCGCCGGCAACCTCCCCGAGATCGGCAGCATCACCCTCACCCCTGACCTGATCCAGCCGATCCTCGCCAGGCTCGCGCGATGAGTCTCGCCCCGAGAATTGTGCTGGTGCACCGGCGCACCGAGCTGACAGAGTTGCTGGCACGGCATGGCACGCGGGGCCAGGTCGAGTTCTTCCTGAAGTCCCGCAACCGAACCCTGGACGAGGTGGTGGACCGTGACGAGCAGACCCGCAAGGCGCTGGGAGAGGTCAGCGCCGCCATCCCGCTGGACTGGCGCCGCGGCGTGGTCGAGAGGGAAGACCTGTCGCGGTTCCTGTTCGCGCCCGAGGACGTAGTCGTCATCGTCGGGCAGGACGGGCTGGTCGCCAACGTCGCCAAGTACCTCGACGGCCAGCCCGTGATCGGCATCAACCCGGAGCGAGGTGTGCTCGCGAAGCACGCTCCCCAGGACACCGAAGAACTCCTGCACAACACCGGGAACACCGAAGACCGCACGATGGTCGAGGCGAGGACGGACGACGGCCAGACGCTCCAGGCGCTCAACGAGATCTACGTCGGCCACCCGAGCCACCAGACCAGCCGGTACCGCATCCACAACGAGCGCCAGGCGTCGTCCGGCATCCTCGTCGGCAGCGGCACCGGCGCCACCGGCTGGTGCTCGAGTGCGCACCGGGAACGGAAAAGCGCCATCAGCCTCCCGCACCCGACCGAGCCCAGGCTCGTGTGGTTCGTGCGGGAGGCGTGGCCGTCGCCGAGCACTGGCATCGAGCACACCGAAGGCGAGCTCACCCGTGCACCGCTCGACATCGACGTCGAGTCCGACGGGCTGGTGGCGTTCGGCGACGGCATCGAGAGCGACGTGCTACGCCTCGGCTGGGGTCAGCGGCTGAGCGTCGGACTCGCCTCCCGCCGGCTCCGCCTCGTGTGCTGAGCCGATCACCAGCAAGCAAACTCCCGACAGCACGGCACCACAGATCAGGTACACCGCGACGGCCCAGGTTCCGTAGCCCAGCAACGACGTCGCGACGAACGGCGCCAGCCCACCCCCGAGCACGGCGCCGAGCTGGTAGCTCACCGCCACCCCGCTGTACCGCACGCGAGTGCGGAACAGTTCGGCGAAGTAGGCGGCCATCGGCCCGAACAACGCACCCGATCCGATGAAGCCGAGCACGATCGCCGCGGTGAACCACTGCGCGTCCATCAACCAGAACATCGGGAACGCGAAGGCCGCCTGGAACACCGCGCCACCGAACATCACGGGCAGCCGCCCGATCCGGTCCGACATCCAGGCGAACACGGGCACGGCGACCACCTGCGCGAGCCCTCCGAGCACCTGCGCCACGAGGAGATCGTCCGGAGACAGCCGCAACGCGGTGCGGCCGTAGTTGATGGTGAACACCGACAACACGAAGATGAAGATCTGGAAGCCGAGGTTCACGCCCGCGCCGAGCAGCAACACCTGCCACCGCGTGCGCACCACCTCGGCGAGCGGCGCCCTGGACTTCTCCGCCGATGCGAACCGCGGGCTTTCCGTCACCCGCAGCCTGATGTACAGACCGATGCCGACCAGCACGATCGAGAACAGGAACGGCAGCCGCCAACCCCACGTCAGGAAGCCGGGGCCGGACACCCGCGACGACAGGTACATCGCGAGGTTCGCCAGCACCAGACCGATCGGCGACCCGATGAAGACCCAGCTGCCGTACCAGCCCCAACGGCCCGGCGGCGCGTGCTCGACGGCCATCAGCGACGCCCCGCCCTGTTCGCCGCCCATGAAGAAGCCCTGCACGATGCGCAGCAACACCAGCAGCACCGGCGCCGCGATGCCGATCGAGGCGTAGGACGGCAGCACGCCGATCAACGCCGTGGCCAGTCCCGTCACGGAAAGGGTGATCACGAGCATCGCGCGGCGGCCGAGCCGGTCACCGAGGTGGCCGATCACCGCGCCGCCGAGCGGCCGGGCCACGAAACCCGCGCCGAACGTGGCGAACGCCAGCAGCACGCCGACGCGCGAGTCGAACTGAGGGAAGAAGATCTTGTTGAACACCAGCGCTGATGCTGTGCCGTAGAGCAGGAAGTCGTACAGCTCGATCGTGTTACCGACCGCCGACGCGAAAGCTACTTTGCGTACCCCCGTCATCGTTCCAGCCTGGACGAGGGATTGACACTGCGCAATGGTCCGGTCACCCTTCGTCATACGTTCCTACTGCTCAGTAACGAGGTAGCAATGACGCGCCGAGTGACTGTTGTTTCCCTGCTCACTGCCCTGATCGCGGCTCTTTTCGTCCCCACCGCCACGGCCGCGCCGAAGTATCGGAACTACGTCTCACTCGGAGATTCGTTCGTCTCCGGACCCTTCATCCCGCTCCAGCGGCTCGACCCGCTGAGCTGCTTCAAGTCGACGCAGAACTACCCGTCCGTCGTCGCCAGGAAGCTCGGCATCGCCAACTTCACCGACATCTCGTGCGGTGGCGCGCAGACCAAGGACATGGCCGGCGTGCAAAGCGGCATCCCCGGCCAGTCGGTGCCGCAGTTCTCCGCGCTGAAGCCCGACACGGACCTCGTCACGGTGTCCATCGGCGGCAACGACATCGGCTTCATGGACATCATCGTCACGTGCGCCGGTAAGAGCCTGCTCGACCCGCACGGCGCACCCTGCAAGGCCAACTACGGCGACGAGCTCGCCCAGCGCGTCAACGCCACCGCCGCCAAGGTGGCCGCCGTGCTCGCGGGCATCAAGCAGCGTTCCCCGAAGGCCAAGGTCGTCGTGGTCGGCTACCTGCGGATCCTGCCGCCGTCCGGTGGCTGCTGGCCGATCGTGCCCATCTCCTCTGGCGACGTGCCGTATCTCGACAACGTGCAGAAGCAGCTCAACGGAATGCTCGGCGCCCAGGCGAGGGCCGCCGGTGCCACGTTCGTGAACCCCTACGACATCAGCCTCGGTCGCGACACGTGCGCGGCACCGTGGGACAAGTGGGTCGAGGGAATCATCCCGACCAGCCTCGCGTTCCCGGTTCACCCGAATGCCAGTGGCATGGCAGCGGTGGGTAAGCAGGTCGCCGCTGCACTGAGCGCGACGGAATCAACGACCACCTAGTTGCACGCAGTTAATGCGATCTACACGATCTGGTGTTATCGCTGAGTGAGCTGGAGATTCGGGTCTTCGCCGCGCCACAGTGAGGGCATGGTGAAGACCCGACTCCTGCTTGCCTGCCTTGCGTTCACCGCGCCGCTCGTCCCCGCGACTGCGTCCGCCGCACCTCTGCCCGCGACCAGCCTGGTGCTGTCGACGCGGTCGGAGATGGGCAGGTACAGCAACACCACGCAGTTGATCTGCGAACCCGCTGGGGGCCGGCACAAGAAGGCCAAGGAGGCCTGTGCCGATCTCGCCACTGTGGACGGCGACTTCACCAAGCTGACCGCAAGCGGCGCCATGTGCACCATGGAGATGAACGCCACGAAGGCGACGATGCGCGGCAAGTGGCGCGGCAAGAAGGTCTTCCGCGAAGAGACCTACTCCAACCCGTGCGTGCTGCGGGTGAACACCGGCAGCGTGTTCGATTACTAGACCGCGTTCGCCGGTGTCCCGCCGCACCGCCGTCGCGGCGGGACACCGGCCAACGCACTCATCCAGGCAGACCCCATGACGGTGCCGGAGCACCGATCACGGGTCCGACCTTCAGGTCCGGCTTGTCCCCGCCGCGGTGGATGACAGCTTCCTCACCGCGTCGCAGCTCGATGCGCAGATCTCCGTTGGGCAGCACCGAAAAACGCTTCGGCCGACCCCACCTGTCGCGCACCACCGGATCCTTGATGTCCGTGCGCACCACGCACGGCGCACCGGCCTCGCTGCGTAGCTTGATCCACCGCGTGGCGCCCTTCTGTCGGGACGCGCTGAGCAGGAACGCGCCCTGCGTCCGGAAGTTGTCCAGCGAGATCTCCGGCCACGCCGCAGGAACCGCCGGGAACACCCGGATCACGTCGCCCCAGCTCTGGCAGAGCATGTCGTACATGGACTGCACGGCCGACAACGGCGTCTCGATGACCGGACCGGACTCCTGGTACATCGTGTTCGGCTTGATGTACCGCCGCATCAGCTCGCCGAGGTAGAAGTCCGCCTTGTCACCGCGCAACATCTGCGCGGAGATCGAAGCGGCACCCGTGAACGTGTAGCCCTGCAACGCGCCCTCGAAGCTGATCCAGTGGTTCAGCGACGTCTCGATGACCTGCCGCTGCGCCGGGTCCTCCCACGTGATCTCGTACAACGGGTAGATCTGCAGCAGGTGCGAGTAGTGCCGGTGCGACTTCGCGAACGGCACACCCGCGCCGATCATGTACCCGTTCTTGTCCACCGGGTACGGCGTGAGGTTCGCGAGCGTGTCCCGCCACTTCGGAATCAGCGGATCGTTGATGCGCAACGACTTCGCGGACTCCAGCAGCGTCTGGCAGCCCCATCGGATGAGCGCGAGGTCGTAGTTGCAGTCCGGCGCGTTGACGCCGTACTCGGGCGAGAACGTGATCGGCAGGTGCCACTTGCCGTCCGCGCCCTTGGCGAGGAAGTGGAAGTAGTAGTTGATGGCCCTGCGCAGCAACGGGAACAGCACGTTGCGCAGCACCCGGTCGTCCATCGTGTGCCGGTAGGTGAGCCAGACGTTGTGCATCGTCCAGGTCAGGTTGCCGACCTCGGGCGTCGGCACGTCCTTGCCGGGAATGCCCACGCCGTAACCGGAGTTGCCGATGCCCGCGCCGTTGTTGAGCACGGTGTCGGTGGTGCGCGGAATGCCGGCGGAGTCGTGCCGGTACTCCGCCGGCACCTGCTCCACCAGCACGTCGCGGTACCGGTCGATCGAGTACGTGACGGCGTCGAAGTCGACGTGGTTGGAGCCGTGGATCAGCCAGTACTCCAGCTGCACGTTGAGGTTCCACCACGTGTTCGGCCACGGCGTGTTCTCGAGCCACGGCCCGCAGGTCGCGATCGCAGGCGCTTCTTTCCGTGCCGCGGAAGCGAACTTGTAGAGCTGGATCCAGTAGAACGCCTGCAGTCGCTTGTCCGGAATGGACAGGAAGCTCTTGCGGTAGAAGTCGTGCCACCACAACCGGTGGTCGACGGCCAGTCCCTCGATCGAGCCGCACCGGACGTTGCCGATGGCCTTGCGCACGGCCTTCTTGTCGGGGTGCGACCACGTGACACTGGTGAAGAGCGTGCGCCGAGTGCCACGCGTGACCTCGCGCCACGCCGTCACGTGCTCGCCGCCCGCGTTCAACGGCTGCACGGCCAGTTGGACGTCACCGGAGCTGGTGAGCTGCACGGGCGGGTTGTCGGTGAAGCCGGCGGGCGGCGGGCGGTTCCACTTCGGGTCGGTGCGCGGGCTGATCCCCTTGAGCGGGTGGAAGACCCACTTGAACGCGCGCTCGCCCTCGCTGGCCTGGACGTCGATGGCGTAGAGGTCGCGCTTGGTGTGGATGAACGCCCTGATCCGCAGGCTGCCGGCCGCGGTCGTGATCGTGCCGGTCAGCTCGGCGTTCCACAGGTCCATGCGCAGGTCGACGCCGGTGATCGCGCCGACGGGTTCGAGGGTGAAGTAGCCGATGGGCAGCCGGGCGAGGCCGAACAGCGCCCCGAACTCCGGCCGGTGGTCCTGCACCTGGGAGTGCTGGACGTTGAATCTGATGGCGTTGGCGTTCGGCTCGGCGTAGATGCCGGAACCCAGGTACCCGTTGCCGAGGTACGGGCCCTCGAACCAGGTGGCGGGCATCTTCTTCCAGATGAGATCCGATGACCCGATGAAGTCACGCCAGTTGAAATCGTCGCCGGCCGATGCGATGTCAGGGAGCAGCGCACTGCCCGCTACCCCGGCCAACGCGCCTCCGATCAGCGTGCGCCGGTTGAGTTCGACCACGTTCGGGCACCTCACTTCGATGTGCGGTCAGGTCCTCGCGGCGGCGATTCATCGGATCTTTCGTGAGTACCCAGCCAGAGTCAAGAGGTGGCCATGGGCATGGCGCCGGCTTCGCGGCCACGTCCTTGACGAACTTGGTTTGTGATGCAAACCTGATTGCAATCGAGTGCAGTCGGGGGACTGACCATGACCGAGGATCCGAAGAGCCTGCTCACCGAGCTGAGCGAGATGCGCAAACGCGCCCGCGCCGACCGGCACGGCTACTGGCTGCCGTTCCTGCTGTTCGGGTTGATCACGCTGGGAGCGACGCCGTTCTACACGCCGAAGCTGTGCGTGGAGAGTGGGCAGGACCCGGAGCTCGTACAACCACACGTGTGCTCGTGGAGCTCGGCGGACCAGCACTGGCTCTACAACTGGCTGCACCCGACCGGTCAGATGAGCGGACCGACGTTCGGCTTCCACCCGACCGTCGCCGCGGACATCTACTGGATCATCGCGTTGCTGTGCGGCTATCTCGCGGTCGTCTGGTGGTACCGGTGGCGCGCGGCGCAGGTCGGCGTGGAGACGCCCACCAGGGTCTACGCCCAGGTCACGATCTTCATGCTGGTGCTGCCGCTGATCGGTGTCCCGGTGCTGAGCGAGCTGTTCTTCGGACGGGTGGGCTGGCAGATCGCGCTGCCGGTCACCGTGGCGGTGATCGTGGCGGCGACGTGGCGGGTGCGCAGCGTCTGGTTCACGCTCGCGGTGCTCGCACTGTTCGCTCTCGCGCACTTCGCCACGTTCTACCCGTACGGGCCGATGTTCGTGCTGGCCGCGGGCCTCGCCGGGCTCGCCTACCTGGAGCGCAGCGTGGTGTGCACGGTCACCGTGGCGATCTTCACCGCGGTCGTGATCTTCGTGAACGAGGCCGGCCGGTTCTTCTTCTACTGGCCGTTCGACGTGGAACACTTCGCGAGCACCGCCCTGCCCGCACTCGTCCTCCTGGTCGGAGGGATCATCGGGTCCGTGCGGCGAGAGATGGCGCGATGAGCGAGAACCCCACGGCGGGACTGGACGACACGGTCCACCAGCGACACCGGCTCGGCGTGCTGACCATCGCCGCCGAGGCGAAACGGGTCGAGTTCTCCTACCTGAAGTCGGCGCTGGAGCTGACGGCGGGCAACCTGTCGCGGCACATCACCGTGCTGGAGCAGGCCGGTCTGGTCGAGGTGGAGAAGGGCTACGAGGGCAAACGCCCCAAGACGTGGCTGCACATCACCGACGCCGGCCGCACCGCGCTCGCCGCGGAGATGGCCGCGTTGCGGGCACTGCTCGACCGCCACGACGGCCGCTAGAACTGCCTGCGGTACACGGAAACGTCGTCGCGCCAGACGCCGAACGCGTCTGGCGCCGACTGCACGATCGTCATCTCGTTGAGGTGGCCGAGAATCCGCCACGCCCGCGCAACCGCTTGCGAGCCCGCGTAGGCGATCGTGCAGAACCGGCGCGGCTCGACGACCGTGCGCACGCGGTCGACCTTGCCGACGCTCATCGGCGTGTCCTGCCACAGGTCCAATGTGTACCCGGTGCGGATGGGATCACCCGATCCCAGCACGCCTTCGATGGCGACGACCAGCCGGTCGCCTTCGAGGCGCAGGTCGTAGTGACCGCTGAGGGGAGGCGTGCCGCCGGTGTAGGCGGAGCGCGCCGGATCGAGCACCCAGTGGCCGAGAAACGGCACGAGGTCGTCACTCATATGTGTCTCCTTCGCGGAACCTGCGGCACTGGCGGATTGTCCGGCGCATCGAGGTGGGCGACCATCACCCGATGAGTTATGAGACGGGCGTTCGGTGGAAGTGGATACCGTTCGTCGTGCTCGCGTTCGTGCTGCTGAGCTGGCTCGTGTTCGAGGCACTCGACCTCATCGACTTCGAGGGAGTCGTGACGTGGGTGCGCGGCATCGACCCGGTGTGGGCGGCAGTGGCGATCTTCGCCCTGCTCGTCGTGGACGTGCTGCTGCCCGTGCCGTCCACTCCGCTGATCGTGCTGGCGGGAACGGCACTCGGCCTGCCGCTCGGGCTGGCACTCGCAGTCATCGGATCCCTGGGTTCCTCTGCCGCAGGATACGCGCTCGGCAGGTATGCCGGACCGCGGTTGGTGCGCCGCGTTGTAACCATTGAGGAACTAACCGAAATGCGGCGCTGGGGCCGTCAGTTCGGGCCCTGGTTCTTCGGGGTGGCCCGCGGCATTCCGATGATGGCGGAGACGGTCTCGGTGTCCGCCGGGGTGTCGCGGGTGCCGTTCCGGACTTTCCTGCTGTTCACCCTCCTCGGGACCGTCCCGATTTGTGCCGCCTACGTGTTCGCGGGGTCGCAGGCGGAGACGGTCGAGGAGATCGTGATGATCTGCGCGGCCGGCTTGTTGCTGACCGTCGGACTGTTCTACCTGCTGCGCCGGTTCGTGAAGGCTGCGCCCTAGAAAAATCGCTGGCGCGGCGTGGTTGTATGAGTGTGCGCCCGGTGCGCAGCAGAGGGTTACTTCCGGTGATACTCAGGTTCGAACCCTGAAGCCGGCTTCGGCCGGTCTTCGCTCACTCCGGTGAGCACGTCACCTTCTGCGACTCGATCTCGGGCGCCCCACAACTCCACATCAGCCGGAAATTAATCGCTGGCGCGGTGTGGTTGCATAGAAATCGCACCCGGTGCGAAGCCAACGGTTACTTCGCCTCAAAACCGCAAAAGCCGTTGGCGACTTTGATCTCGGGAGCGCACAACTCCACACGTGTCCGGTGCGAAGCAGAGGGTTACTTCCACTTTTAATGGGCGGGTTGCAGGTTCGAATCCTGCCGGCCACTGGCCGTAGCTCAAACTGGCAGAGCAGCAACGTACCTTCCGCGACCTTGATCTCGGACACGTGTGGGGTTTGTGGGCTCCCCTTTCTTTGTCCTGAGGGGGAAGAGCCGATGGCGAAGTTCAACATCTTTCGCGCACGTCCGGCGGGCACCAGCCCGGTCGCCACGGCGCCGGCACCGTCCGGTCGCACCTATGAGGGCGGCGACGGCTACGCCCGCGACACGAAGTCCGAGCTGTTCCTGCTCGCCGTGTCGAACATGGGCGGCGAGAACACCTTCTACGAGTCCGGTGGTCAGCGCGACACCCGGTTCGCGAACCTCGTCCACCAGGCCGCGCTCGCGGATCCCGAATGGACCGCGCGCCTGCTGAAGTGGCTGCGCAGCGAGGCGAACATGCGCACCGCGTCGCTCGTCGGCGCGGCCGAGTTCGTCTACGCGCGGCTCGTGGCCTCCTCGGACGCGGGTGTCACCAACCGTGCGGTCATCGACTCGGTGCTGCAGCGCGCGGACGAGCCGGGCGAGCTCCTCGCCTACTGGACGGGCGCGAACGGCCGGAGCGTGCCGAAGCCGATCAAGCGCGGCATCGCCGACGCGGTGCAGCGGCTCTACGACGAGCGCGCGGTCCTCAAGTGGGACAGCGACGCCCGCGGCTTCCGCATGGCCGACGTGCTGAACCTCGTGCACCCCTCGCCCGCGGCCGACTGGCAGGGCGCGCTGTTCCAGTACGTGCTGGACCGGCGCCGCGACGCCGAGGTGGCGCTTCCCGAGCAGCTGCAGATGGTCGTGGCACGTCGTGAGCTCATGGCGTGGCCGGTCGAGCAGCGGCGTGCGCTCTTCACCCGTCCCGACGCGGCCGACGTGCTGCGCCGGGCCGGGATGACGTGGGAGGCCGTGGCCGGGTGGCTGCAGGGTCCGCTGACCCGTGAGGTGTGGGAGGCGCTCGCACCGTCCATGGGTTACATGGCCCTGCTGCGCAACCTCCGGAACTTCGACGAGGCAGGCATGTCCGACGAGGTGGCGGCGGCTGTGGCGGCACAGCTGGCCGACCCCGGCCAGGTCGCGCGCTCGCGGCAGTTCCCGTTCCGGTTCCTGTCGGCGTACGAGGCGGCACCGAGCCTGCGCTGGGGCCACGCCCTGGACCAGGCGCTGCAGGCGTCGCTCGGCAACCTGCCCGCACTGCCGGGCCGGTCGCTGATCCTCGTCGACACCTCGGCGTCGATGACGCAGGGCGCGTTCTCGGCGAAGTCGAAGGTCACCCCGGCCAAGGCCGCGGCGGTCTTCGGTGTCGCACTGGGCGCGAAGGGCGAGCAGGTCGACGTCGTCGGGTTCGCGGACGGCACCTTCCGGCACGACGTCCCGCGCGGGGCCTCGGTCATCCGCGGGGTCGACCGGTTCCTGAAGCGGATCGGTGAGGTCGGGCACGGCACCGACATCATCGGGTCGCTGCAGCGCACCTACCGGGGCCACGACCGGGTGTTCATCATCTCGGACATGCAGACGATCAGCGGGCACTACAGCCAGCGCGTCTCGGACGCGGTGCCGGCGCACGTGCCGATCTACGGCTTCAACCTGAACGGGTACAAGCAGGCCGCGTACGCGACCGGCAAGGCCAACCGCCACGAGTTCGGCGGCCTGACGGACGCAACATTCCGCATGGTGCCCCTGCTCGAAGCGGGGCAGAACGCCGACTGGCCGTTCTGATCAACAGTGCCGTTGAGATAGCGCTAACTATCGGTTAGCGCTATCTCAGGGTATTCTCGGCCGATGGACTTCAACGTGTTCGCCAAGGCGTGCCCGTCACGCCCGACGCTGGAGCACGTCACCGGCAGGTGGGGCAGCCTGACGATGGGCGCGCTCGTGGACGGTCCGCTGCGGTTCAACGAACTGCGCCGCCGGGTCGACGGGGTCAGCGAGAAGATGCTGTCCCAGACGCTGCACGCGCTGGAGCGCGACGGGCTCGTGCACCGCGACGCGCAGCCGACGAACCCGCCGCGCGTCGACTACACCCTCACGCCGCTCGGGCGCGAGACGGCGGAGCGGTTGCTGTCGCTGATCCACCTGCTCGAGGAGCGCATGCCCGACGTGCTCGAAGCACAGCGCGCGTACGACACCCGCAAGTAGGCACCGTCAGCACTCGATCACGTTGACGGCGAGGCCACCGCGCGCGGTTTCCTTGTACTTCACCGACATGTCCTTGCCGGTGTCGCGCATGGTCTTGATGACCTTGTCCAGCGAGACGAAGTGCGAGCCGTCGCCGCGCAACGCCATGCGCACAGCGGTGATCGCCTTGATCGACGCCACGGCGTTGCGCTCGATGCACGGGATCTGCACCAGACCGCCGATGGGGTCGCAGGTGAGACCGAGGTTGTGCTCCATGGCGATCTCGGCGGCGTTCTCGACCTGTTCCGGGGTGCCACCGAGCACTTCGGCGAGACCGCCGGCCGCCATCGAGCACGCCGAACCGACCTCGCCCTGGCAACCGACCTCGGCACCGGAGATCGACGCGTTCTCCTTGAACAGCACGCCGATCGCGCCCGCCGTGAGCAGGAACCGGACGACGCCGTCGTCGTTGGCTCCCGGCACGAACTTCGTGTAGTAGTGCAGGACCGCGGGCACGATGCCGGCCGCGCCGTTCGTCGGCGCGGTGACGACCCGGCCGCCCGCCGCGTTCTCCTCGTTGACCGCCAACGCGAAGAGCGTCACCCAGTCCATGACCCGCAGCGGGTCGGTGACGAAGTGCTCGCTCTCCAGCCGCTTGCGCATCTCGGCCGCGCGGCGGCGAACCTTGAGACCGCCGGGCAGGACGCCGTGCTCGGTGCAGCCGCGTTCCACGCACTCCTGCATCACGTGCCAGATGTGCAGAAGTCCTTGCCGCACCTCGTCTTCTGACCGCCACGACAGCTCGTTGGCCATCATGATCTCGCTGATCGACAGACCCGTCTCCCGGCAGCGCGCGAGCAGCTCGTCGCCGGTCAGGAACGGGTGCGGCAACGGCGTGGTGTCCGGTTTGATCCGGTCGGTGCCCGACGCGTTCTCGTCGACGACGAAGCCGCCGCCGATCGAGTAGTAGACGGCGTGCTCGACGGACTCGTCACCCCGGTACGCCTCAAAGCTCATCCCGTTGGGGTGCAACGGAAGCGACTTGCGCCGGTGCATGACGAGGTCGCGGTCGTGCACGAAGTCGATCTCGTGCACGCCGCCGAGCTTCAGCCGTCCGCTCGTGACGATCTCCTCGACGCGAACGGCCGCGACCGTGGGATCGACTTCTTCCGGCAGGTTGCTTTCGAGGCCGAGGAACACGGCCTTCGGGCTGCCGTGGCCGTGCCCGGTCGCGCCGAGCGAGCCGAACAGCTCGACGTGCACGCGGTCCACTTCGGACGCTCGGGCCCCGAGCTTCTCGACGAACATCGCGGCGGCACGCATCGGGCCGACCGTGTGGGAGCTGGACGGCCCGATGCCGACGGAGAAAAGGTCGAAAACGCTGATCGCCACTGATCAGTCCTTCGTGGTGGGGTTGTTCAGTCAGTCTTTGGTGAGCTCGGCGTACTTCGCCGCCGTGAGCAGGTTCTCCGCCGACTCGACGCGCACCTTGAACAGCCAGCCGGCACCGTACGGCTCGTTGTTGATGATCGCCGGGTCGTCCACGACAGCGCTGTTGACCTCGATCACCTCACCGGTGACGGGCGAGAACAGGTCGCTGACCGACTTGGTGCTCTCGAGCTCGCCGCACACCTCGTTGGAGACGACCTTCGCGCCGACCTCGGGGAGCTGAACGAAGACGATGTCACCGAGCGCGTCTGCGGCGTACTCGGTGATTCCGCAGGTCAACGGATCCTGGGTACCCGGCGTCCAGTCGACCCACTCGTGTTCGTGGGTGTAGAGCAGGTTCTCGGGGAACTCCACGGCGACTCCTCTGGCTGTGACGGGTCAGGAAACTTGCGCCCCCTCCGCCGTGCAGAGTTGCCTACCCCGAGCGGTCTTGCTGCCTGAGAGTGTGCGGGAGCTTGCCCCTTCGGCGCCTCGACTGCTGCGTCGAGGTCTCTCCCACTCGGGTTCTGGTGCCTCGCGGGCACCGCGGCCGGTCTTCAGTTCTCGGCGCGAACGCTATGTGCGGCCACTGCCGAGTGTCAACGCGGGACGGTCGATCGGCACGCGGGCGTGGCCCACATCGCTCTGTTCCAAGTGAACAACCACACAGTGGCCGGATAGTGCGAACCGCACAGTGACATGACCTTCCGGCTGCCTCACATTGTGAGACAGAGGCCAGCCCGAACGGAGGAGTCATCGTGCGGATCGCAGTTCCCCGCGAGATCAAGAACCACGAGTACCGCGTCGCTCTCACCCCGGCCGGTGCCCACGAACTGACCAGCCGCGGCCACGACGTCTTCGTCGAGCAGGGCGCCGGCCTCGGTTCCGCCATCACCGACGAGGAGTACCTCGCCGCGGGCGCCAAGATCCTCGCTTCCGCCGATGACGTCTGGGCCGAGGGCGACATGGTCCTCAAGGTGAAGGAGCCGATCGCGGAGGAGTACCCGCGACTGCGCGCCGGGCAGACCCTCTTCACGTACCTGCACCTCGCCGCCGACAAGCCGCTGACCGAGGCCCTGCTGGCGTCGGGCACCACGGCCATCGCCTACGAGACCGTGCAGCTGCCGAACCGCGCGCTGCCGCTGCTCGCCCCGATGTCCGAGGTCGCGGGCCGCCTCGCCCCGCAGGTCGGCGCGTTCTCCCTGATGAAGCCCTCCGGCGGCCGCGGCGTGCTGCCCGGTGGCGTCCCCGGCGTCGCCCCGGCCCGCGTGGTCGTGATCGGCGGCGGCGTGGCGGGCATCAACGCCGCCACCATCGCCGTCGGCATGGGCGCGGACGTGCAGATCCTCGACACCAACGTCGACCGCCTGCGCCAGATCGACGCCCAGTTCCAGGGCCGTCTGCGCACGCTGGCCTCGAACTCGTTCGCGATCGAGCAGGCCGTCCGCGAGGCCGACCTGGTCATCGGCGCCGTCCTCGTGCCGGGTGCCGCCGCGCCGAAGCTCGTCTCGAACGCGCTGGTCGCCGACATGAAGCCGGGCTCGGTGCTCGTCGACATCGCCATCGACCAGGGCGGCTGCTTCGAGGACTCGCGTCCTACCACGCACGCCGAGCCGACCTACGAGGTCCACAACTCGGTCTTCTACTGCGTGGCGAACATGCCGGGCGCCGTCCCGCGCACTTCGACCTACGCGCTGACCAACGTGACGCTGCCGTACGCTGTCGCGCTGGCCGACAAGGGCTGGGAGCAGGCGCTGAAGGACGACCGTTCGCTGGCCCTGGGCCTCAACGCCCACGCCGGCCAGCTGACCAACGGCCCGGTGGCCGAGGCGACCGGCCTCGTGCACACGCCGCTGGAGTCCGTGGTCTGAAAGCCAACTGAATGAATGAGGCCCCCGCACGCGATCACGCTGCGGGGGTTTCGCTATCTGAGTGCCACGACCCTGGCCTTGATGCCGTCGATCACGCAGTTCAGCCCGAACTCGAACTGCCCCTCCAGCGACCACACCGCCTGGTCGTTCAGCATCTCGACGTAGCGGGGGTGCTTCTCCCGGTAGAGCTCGGCGATCTTCCCGAGGTCCGGCGGCGGGGCGTCCATCCCGCCCCTCGCGCTGAAGTTCACCTCGGCGATCGCGTACCCGATGACGTAGCTCGACACCGTCGACACCGACTTCGCGGCAGCGGCCATCGACAAACCGGTGCGCAGCATGGGTTCGAGCATCGAGTCGGCCATCGCCACTGCTTTCGGGCCGATGGTGGTGAACTCGCCGATGCCGCGGACCCACCACGGGTGTTTCAGCGCGACACGACGCAGCGAGTGCATCAGCGCGCGCAACGCCGGCTCCCAGTCGGCGTCGGGAGCCGGCAGGTCGAGCTCGCCGTAGATCTCGTCGAGGCACAGCTCCAGCAACGCGTCCTTGGTCGGCACGTGCCAGTAGAGCGACATCGGGGCAGCGCCCAGTTCCGCGGCGAGCTTGCGCATGGAGAGCTTCTGCAGGCCGTGCTCGTCCAGCACTTCCAGGGCCTTGCGGACGATCGCCTCCCGGCTCAGGCCGAGAGGCTGTCCGCTACCGGGCCTGGGTTTGCTGAACCACACGCTGTCCACAGGCCGATCCTAGGCACGTCGCAGCAGCACGCTGGCCACAACGCCTCCCAGGAACACGGCCAGAGCACCGATCAACAGGCTGACGCTCATGCCGTTCGAGAACGCCTCGCGCACGACCGTGATGTCCGCACCGCTGTGCAGCGCCTCGCTCAAAGATCGCCCTGGCACGCCGTCCGGCAACGAGGCCAGGAACCGCGCCGACAACAGCGCGCCCAGCACGGCGATGCCGAACGAGGAACCCAGCTCCGTGAGCGTGCCCGACAGCCCGGACGCGATGCCGGCGCGTTCCGGCGGGATGGAGCCCATCAGCGCGTTGACCGCAACCGGTTGTGACACACCGACACCCACGCCGATCAGGATCAGACCGGCCAGCGTTGGCGAGTAGGTGGTGCCGATCGACAGCAGGGCCACGCCGGCCGCGACGATCGTCATGCCGAGCAGCATCGCCCTGCCGGCACCCAGTTTCACGACGAGCTGCCCCAGGGTGTTGCTGGTGACCAACAACGCGATCGCCATCGGTGCCACACGGATGCCGGCCTCCAACGGGCTGTAGCCGAGCACGCCCTGGAGGTGTTGCGTCAGCAGGAAGAGCGAGCCCGCCATGCCGAACGCCGCCAGCACGCCGGACGCCACCGCGCCGGTGAACCGGCGGTCGGTGAAGAACCCGAGATCGAGCATCGGCTCTGCGGTGTGCCGTTCCCACAACGCGAATCCCGTCATGGTCACCAGCCCGATCGCGACCGGCACGCCGAACTCCGCCGAGCCGAACCCGTGCTCCGGCACCTCGATCACCGCGTACACGATCGACACCATGCCGATGATCGACAGGATCGAGCCGAGCACGTCCGGCTTGCGCACGGTCGGATCCTTGGACTCCGGCACCAGCGTCGCGACGGCCGCGATCGCCAGGATCGCCACCGGCACGTTGATCAGGAACACCGAACCCCACCAGAAGTGCTTGATCAGCGCGCCACCGATCACCGGGCCCGCCGCGAAGCCGAGGCTCGTGACGGCGGCCCAGATGCCGATGGCCTTCGGGCGTTCCCTGTCGTCGAACAACTGCATCAGCACGGCCAGCGTGCCGGGCATCAGCACCGCCGCACCGATGCCCATGAAGCCGCGGGCAGCGATCAACGCCTCGGACGAGCCCGCGTAGGCCGCCACGGCGCTACCGGTGCCGAACAGGACGAGGCCCGCGAGCAACGCGCGCTTGCGGCCGAACCTGTCGCTGAGGCTGCCGGTCGTGAGCAGCAGGCCCGCCAGCGCGAGCGAGTAGGCGTTGATCATCCACTGGATGTCGGCGGTGCTGGCCCCCAGACCTGTGGAGATCGACGGGATCGCCACGTTCAGCACGGTGTTGTCGAGCACCACGACCATCACGGACAGGCAGAGCACGCCGAGCACGGCCCAGCGCTGGGGGTGCGGGTGCACCCCGACCTTCTCGGTCGTCGAAGTCATCTCTCGTCCCCCTTACGGTGTACGAGCAACTTACAGCGTACGAGACCTCGAGGCGCAACAGGATTCCGCTGACAGCAGAGGGAGGTGCCACAGAGGGCGAAGAAGTGAGGAAATTAAAGGGCGGCCGCGCTCAACCAGCCTGGGGGTCACTGGGAGCGGGGCCGCCGTGACCAAATATAGCGGGCCCGACGGGGGCGCGCCCAGCACCCCCACCGAATCGCGACCCAAAAGTTTCCCCGACTGGACCACTGCCCGTGTTCGGCTCGTCCAGCAAACGAGTGAATCTCCCGGCCCGCGGTGCGGCGAGCAGGGCCAACGGCCGATGAAGACGGAGTCGGGCGTCCCTCGAAGGGAGATTCCATGGCTGAACCACAGGGATGGATCCACTGCCACGACCCGTTCGGTCGGGACAGATCGATGACCGTTCTGGTCGAGAACGACCGAGTTCTCCTGGTTACACCACCGGGCGAGACCGCTGTGATGTCCGCCACTCAGACGCGTCGGCTGGGCTCTTTGCTCGACCAGGCCACGGCGAAGATGTGATGGACGAGGCCCTGCGAGACGCGGTGCTGCAACGACTGGCACTGCTGGACAAGGTGGCCGAGCACGGCGAGGCCGAGGCGCTGGTTCCGCTGGCCCGCGCGGAGATCCACCGCCTGGCGGACGGCTGGCGCCTGCTGCTGACGGTGCACCAGCCGGACGAGGACGGCCGGTGCAAGGCGTGTCCCGGCTGGTTGCGGCGACGGCGGTGGCCCTGCCAGGTCTGGAACATGGCGCACCAGCACCTGATCGGTGAGGGTCTGCCGCATCGGGAACGCCGCAGGCCGTTGCGCAACCCTTTCACCCGATCGGGCACGATCGAGATTCCTGCGGAAACACCGGTCGAGCTGACCACCGAACTGCCGCCGATCTTGTCCGACGTGCCGCCGCTGGTACATCGCGCACCGGTCGTGTCTAGGCCGAAGCACGCCTTGCCGGACTGAACCATCAGGCAGGATGGGCCACATGCATGACGGCAGCGGCCTCATCGCGGTCCAGAACCTGACCAAGCAGTTCGGTTCGGTCACGGCGGTGCAGAACCTGAGCTTCACCGTGTCTCCCGGCAGCGTGACGGGCTTCCTCGGCCCGAACGGCGCGGGGAAGACGACGACCCTGCGGATGTTGCTGGGGCTCGTGAAGCCGACGGGCGGCACGGCGACGATCAACGGACGACTGTTCCACCAGCTCGGCCAGCCCGGCCGCGTGGTGGGTGCGGTGCTGGAGGCGCAGGGTTTCCACCCCGCCCGCTCCGCCCGCAACCACCTGCGCGTGTACGCGGCTGCCATCGGCGTGCCGGACGCGCAGGCCGACCAGGTCCTCGGCCTGGTCGGCCTCGGCAGCGCGGCCGATCGCAAGGTGGGCGGGTTCTCGCTCGGCATGAAGCAGCGGCTCGCGCTGGCCACCGCGCTGCTCGGCGACCCGCAGGTGCTCGTGCTCGACGAACCCGCGAACGGCCTCGACCCCGAGGGCATCGCGTGGCTGCGCACGTTCCTGCAGTCCTACGCGCGCATGGGACGCACGGTGCTGATCTCCAGCCACCTGCTGGCCGAGGTCGAGCAGACCGTCGACCAGGTCGTGATCATCTCGCGCGGGCAGACGATGTTCTACGGGCCGTTGGACCAGTTGCGGCAGTCGCAGCAGCGGCGCGTTCTCGTGCAGCCGTCAGACGTCAACGCGCTCGCAAACGCTTTGAGGGCTGAGGGCGTGCACGCGATCGAGCAGCTGGCCGACGGCAGGCTCGCGGTGTCCGGGGTGGACTCGAAGCACGTCGCGGACAGCGCGTTGCGGGCGGGTGTGTCGATCTACGGCATCCAGGAGGAGCAGGTCGACCTCGAGCGGCTGTTCTTCCAGCTGACCAGTGGCCAGTTCGCCGGGCACGCGCCGGCTCCGTACAAGCAGCAGGGTGGTTGGGCCTGATGGGCAACCTCGTACAGGCGGAGCTCCGCAAGACGACGACGACCGGGCTGTGGTGGGGTCTGCTGATCCCGACCGCGGTGCTGGCGCTCGGCTGGGGGCTGTCGACCGGCCTGCTCGGGAAGTACTTCGTGGACTTCGCGTCGACCAGCGAGGTCGACGAGGTGTCGGACTTCCTCGGGGTGACGCCGGACCAGTGGAAGGTGTCGCTGTTCGGCATCGCGCGGGCGATCAACATCTCGACGATCTTCCCGATGGTCTTCGGTGCGCTGGCGATCTCCGGTGAGATCAACCGGCGGACGATCACGACGACGTTCCTGACCGCTCCGTCGCGGATGCAGGCGTTGCTGGCGAAGATGCTGGTGTACGTGCTGTGGGGCGCGGTCTACGGCCTCGCGATCATGCTGTTCCTCGGCATCGGCGTGGTGCTCACCAGCAACGCCGGGCAGCTGCCGGACGCCGGCGGCTGGGTGACGCTGACGCTGGTCTGCGTGCTGTCGTCGGTCCTGATGACGATGTTCGGCGTCGGCATCGGCGCGCTGATCCCGAACGTGGCGGGGTCGATCGTGTTGCTGCTGCTGTACTTCCTGGTGATCGAGAACGTGCTGCACCTGGTGCTCGCGTACCTCGAGGTGCCTGCGGTGATCGGGTTCCTGCCGAACGGGTCGATCAACGGGCTCACCGGGTCGGCCGCCGTCGACCTGTTCCTGTCGACGGCCGGGGTGGTGCCGCCGGAGATCGAGGACGTGCTGCGGGCGATCGCCGGTGCCGGCGGTGCGCTCGACTGGTGGTGGTCGGGCCTCGTGTTCCTCGGCTGGTCCGGGATCGTGTTCGCGGGCGGCTGGGCTTTGACGCAGTCCAAGGACATCACCTGACCTGCAGTTTTTCAAAATCAAGTTAACTGTCAGACCCCGTCCGTAGTCTTGGCTCCGTGACAAAGGGCTGGATCCGCCGACTGACCGCAGCGTGCTGGCAGCACCCCCGCCTGGTGGTGCTGTCGGTGCTCGCCGCGGTCGTCGGTGTTGGCCTGCAGGCGGCGGGCCCGTTGCTGCTCAAGACCGCGGTCGACGACTCGACGGCGGGCCGCACCGACCGCCTGTGGACGTTGATGGTCGTGTTGATCGTGCTGGAGCTGCTCACGTTCGGGTCGGCGTTCCTGCGCCGATATCTGGGCGGGAGGCTGGCGCTGGGCGTGCAGCACGATCTGCGGCTGGGCGTGTTCTCGGCGGTGCAGCGGCTCGACGGCGCGAAGCAGGACGAGATGCGCACCGGGCAGATCGTCTCGCGGTCGATCACCGACCTGCAGCTGGTGCAGTCGTTGCTGATGATGGCGCCGTTGGCCGTCGGCACCGTGGTGTTCGCGGTCGCCGCACTGGCCGCGATGCTCTACCTGTCGGTGCCGCTGACGATCATCGCGATCATCGTGCTGCCGCTGGTGGCGTGGCTGGCCGGCAACACCCGGCTGACGCTGTTCCCGGCCACGTGGTCGGCGCAGCAGCGGGCGGCCGACCTCGCGCAGCACGTCGAGGAGACCGTCACCGGCGTGCGCGTGGTGAAGGGCTTCGGCCAGGAGGCGCGCGAGGTCGCGCGGCTGGAGAAGCACGCCAAGGCGTTGTTCGCGGAACGGATGCGGGCGGCTCGGCTGTCGTCGCGACCGCTGGCGACGGTGACCGCGCTGCCGTTGCTGGGCCAGGTCGGCGTGCTGGCGCTGGGCGGCTGGCTGGCGTTGCACGGCCAGGTCACGCTGGGCACGTTCCTCGCGTTCACGACGTACGTGGCAAACCTGGTGGGCCCGACCAGGATCCTGTCCGGCCTGGTGGTGTCCGCGCAGCTGGCCCGTGCCGGCGTGGAGCGGGTGTACGAGCTGATCGACTCGCAGCCGGACGTCACCGACGGCCCCGGCGAGGTCCCCGACGGCCCGCTCGGCATCTCGTTCTCGGACGTGACGTTCGGCTACACCCGCAGTGAGCCGGTGCTGCGCGACTTCTCGATCTCCGTCGAGCCGGGCGAGACCCTGGCGCTGGTCGGCACCGCGGGTTCCGGCAAGTCGACGGTTTCCCTGCTGCTGCCCCGTTTCTACGACGTGCACTCGGGCGCCGTCCGGGTGGGCGGCGCCGACGTCCGCACGCTGCGGCTGGAGTCGTTGCGCGGCTCGATCGGCGTCGTCTTCGAAGAGGCCTTCCTCTTCTCCGACACCGTCTTCGCGAACATCGCGTACGGGCGTCCCGACGCCTCCCGCGAGGACGTCGAACGTGCCGCGAAGGCTGCCGAGGCGCACGACTTCATCGAGGCCTTGCCGTTGGGCTACGACACGGTGGTCGGTGAACGCGGCCTGACCCTGTCCGGCGGCCAGCGCCAGCGCGTAGCCCTCGCCCGCGCTCTGCTCTCGGACCCCCGCGTCCTGGTCCTCGACGACGCGACGTCCGCAGTGGACACCGCGACCGAAGCGGCGATCCACGCGACTCTCGCGTCCGTCACGGCGAACCGCACGACGCTCCTGGTGGCCCACCGCCGTTCCACCCTGTCGCTGGCCGACCGGATCGCGGTCCTGGACGCGGGCCGCGTGGTCGACATCGGCACCCACGCCGAGCTCACGTCCCGTTGCGCCCTCTACCGCGACCTGCTGGCGGGCCCGGACGAGGCGATCGAGACCACCGCACCGGCGCCGACGGGCGAGCTGTGGCCCGAACTGTCGCAGGAAGACCTCGACCAGCGCCTGATCGACGAGGCCAGGACCACGGCCCCGTCCTCGCCCGGCCGCAGAGGAGGCGGCGGTGGCGGCGGCATGTCGGCCCTGGCCGGCGGCCCGCCCACGCCCGAACTGCTGGCCCAGGTCCGTTCGCTGCCGCCCGCCACCGAGGTCCCCGTCCTGCACGGCGAAGACCCGCGCGCCGCCGACCCCGGTTTCCGCCTGGCGAGCCTCCTGCGCCCGGTCCGCCTGGGCCTGGCCGCAGTCGCCGCCCTCGTGGTGCTCGACGCGTTGGTGGGCATGGGCTTACCGGCCCTGGTCCGCCTGGGAGTCGACGGCGGCGTGGTGACCGGCACCGAGTCGTCGCTGTGGCTGGCCGTCGGTCTCGGCGTCGGCCTGGTCGTGGTCGGCTGGCTGACCACCACGGGCAGCACGGTGTTCGCGGCCCGCCTCGGCGAACGCCTGCTCTACCTGCTCCGCGTCCGCAGCTACGCCCACCTGCAACGGCTGGGCCTCGACTACTACGAGCGCGAGATGGCCGGTCGCATCATGACGAGGATGACGACGGACGTCGACGCCCTCTCGACGTTCCTGCAAACCGGCCTGGTCACCGCAGTCATCAGCCTGCTCACCGTCGTGGGCATCACCGCGGCCCTGGTGATCACCGACGCGTCCCTGGCCCTGATCGCCCTCTCGGTCCTACCGATCCTGGTGATCGCCACGGTGATCTTCCAACGCCTCTCCTCCACCGCCTACGCCGAAGCCCGCGAACGCGTGAGCGCGGTCAACGCCGACCTCCAGGAAAACGTCTCGGGCCTGCGCGTCTCCCAGGCGTACACCCGGGAACGCCATTCCGCGGAGGCCTTCGCCTCACGCAGCGACGCCTACCGCCAGTCCCGCCTGCGAGCCCAGCGCTACATCGCCACCTACTTCCCCTTCGTGGCACTGCTCTCCGGCGTGGCCCAAGCCGTGGTCCTGGCCATAGGCGCCCACCGAGTGGCCACCGGCTCCCTGACCCCAGGCATCCTGCTCGCCTTCCTCCTCTACCTGGGCCTGTTCTTCAGCCCGATCCAGCAACTCTCCGGCGTCTTCGACGGCTACCAGCAGGCCCGCGTGGGCCTGCGCCGAATCGGCGACCTCCTCCGCACCCCGACAACCGTCGAGCCACCATCAACCCCAGTCCCGGTCCCACCCCGCCTCACCGGCGAGGTGGAACTCCGCAACGTCTCCTTCACCTACCAGGGCGCCGACCGCCCAGCTCTGGACAACGTGTCCCTGCACGTAACCCCAGGCGAAACCGTGGCCCTGGTGGGCGAAACCGGCGCGGGCAAGTCCACCCTGGTCAAACTCATCGCCCGCTTCTACGACGCCACCTCGGGCTCCGTCCTGATCGACGGCGTGGACGTCCGCGCCTACGACCTCTCCGCCTACCGCCAACGCCTGGGCGTGGTCCCCCAGGAAGCCCACCTCTTCGGCGGCGACGTGGCCGAAAACGTCGCCTACGGCCGCCCCACCGCCAGCCACCCCGAAATCCAGCAAGCCGTGGAATCCGTAGGCGCCCTCCCCATGGTTGCCACCCTCCCCAACGGCTTCCACCAACCGGTGGGCGAACGCGGCAACCACCTATCCGCAGGCCAACGCCAACTACTGGCCCTGGCCAGAGCCGAGCTGGTCAACCCAGACCTCCTCCTCCTGGACGAGGCCACCGCAGCCCTGGACCCGGCAACAGAATCCGCAGTCCTGGCCGCCAGCGACCACCTAACGGGCGCCCGCACCACCTTCGTCGTGGCCCACCGCCTGGCCACCGCAGCCAGAGCCGACCGAATAGTCGTCCTGGCCAACGGCCGAATCGTCGAACAAGGCACCCACGCCGACCTCCTGACCGCAAACGGCGCCTACGCCCGCCTATGGCGCCACAGCACCCCAGAAGCAGCCGCCTAACCCCGCCCCAGCGCCGTACCCACGGCCAACCAACCAGGCACAGGCCGCCCGCACGGGAGCCCCCGGCATACCGACGACGCACGCCCACCCGCACGGCGAACCCATGGTGTGGTCCTGGCGTACCGGCGAAGCACGGCCAGCCCGCACGGCCAGCCATGGCGAGCCCACGGCAACACCGGCCAGGCACGGCCAGCCCGCATGGTGGGCCGTTGAGTGCCAGCGAGGCACGGCCAGCCCGCATGGCGAGCCCACGGTGTGGCCATGGCGTACCGGCCAGGCACGGCCAGCCCGCACGGCGAGCCCGCGGGAACACCGGCAAGGCACGGCCAGCCCGCACGGCGAACCAGGGTTTGGTCCTGGCGCACCGGCAAGGTCGCGAGCCGATCTTGGTGCGGCGACCCGCAGTCAGCTCAGACGTTCGCGCGGCAAGCTCAATTGTTCGCGGTACCCGTTGACGCCTTTCCGGGAGCGCGCCACGAGGATTCCATCTATATCTCGCGAAGCCGAAGGCAAGCGGCGATGGCGAAGCCGAGCCGATGCTCCTATAGCAACGCGGGCCAAAGGCGAAGCCAAGGCGCCCCGTGTGGCGATGCGGAGCGAGCCGGACAGGGCTATCCCGCCGCGGACCAGCGGTAATGACCGCAGGTCAAACAACCCAACGCAAGCACGCACGCTGGCGATTGGGGCTTGACTTTGGGATCGAGGTGCTACCGTTTCGCGGATCGGACGGCTGCGAAGCATCCGTCCTTTTCCGCCCGACGCAGCGCCTCGAAAGGGCCCCGAAGTCAAGCCCCGATCGCGATCGTCGCGAAGCGGCGATGACGCAACCAAAGCCCGTAAGGCAGCCCGCGCGCCCACGCTGGAACGCGACCAAACCGCAGAAGGCGACCAGCTCCGCTGAAACCGCCGCCAGCTGTCGGCGACGCGTGAAAACTGACCCCCTACCGACGGGTGAAAACGGACCCCCGTCGACAGTAGGGAGTGCTCAACGTGGAGGACTGGGCGGAGATCCGCCGTCTTCACCGTGCTGAGGGGATGCCGATCAAGGCGATCGTCCGTCAGCTCGGTATCAGCAGGAACACCGTGCGGCGGGCGCTGGCCGCCGACGCTCCGCCGCAGTACCGGCGGCCTGCCAAGGGCTCGATCGTGGACGCGGCCGAGCCGCAGATCCGGGCGCTGCTGGCGCAGTGGCCGACCATGCCCACGACCGTGATCGCGGAACGGATCGGCTGGAGCAGGTCGATGACCGTACTCAAGGACCGGGTGCGGGAGCTGCGGCCGCTGTTCACCCCGCCGGACCCCGCCAGCCGGACCGAGTACCAGCCGGGCGAGCTCGCGCAGTGCGACCTGTGGTTCCCGCCGGTCGACGTCCCGCTCGGGTTCGAGCAGGCTGGGCGGCCGCCGGTGCTGGTCATGGTGTCGGGTTACTCGCGGGTGATCGGCGCGCGGATGATCCCGTCACGTCAGAGCCCGGATCTGCTGGCCGGGCACTGGGCACTGATCAGCGGCTGGGGCCGGGTGCCTAAGGCGTTGGTGTGGGACAACGAGTCCGCGGTCGGTCAGTGGCGGGCCGGCCGGCCGCAGCTGACCGAGGCGATGAACGCGTTCCGCGGAACGCTCGGGATCAAGATCGTGCAGTGTCGTCCGGCCGATCCAGAGGCCAAGGGCCTGGTCGAGCGGGCCAACGGCTATCTGGAGACCTCGTTCCTGCCCGGCCGCAGCTTCACCGGCCCGGCCGACTTCAACGCCCAGCTCGCCGAGTGGCTGGCCCGCGCCAACCAGCGCCAGCACCGCAGGCTCGGCTGCCGTCCAATCGAGCGGTGGGAGGCGGACAAGGCCGCGATGCTCGAGCTGCCACCGGTCGCTCCGGTGACCGGCTGGCGGCTGACCACCCGGCTGCCACGAGACCACTACGTGCGCCTCGATTCCAACGACTACTCGGTGCACCCGGCCGCGGTCGGCCGGCGGGTCGAGATCGCCGCCGATCTCGAGCAGGTGGTCGTCACCTTGCAGGGCAATGGGGTGGCTCGGCACGAGCGCTGCTGGGCTGATCACCAGAGCATCACCGACCCGCAGCATGCGGCCGCCGCGAGCGAGTTGCGGCAGGCACGCCGGTTGGTCGCGGTCCCGGCCATCGACACCGACGTCGAGCACCGCAGCCTGGCCGACTACGACCGCATGTTCGACCTCGACAGCAGCAGCGAGGAGATCGCCTGATGAGCGCCAAGACCACGAACACCAAGGGCCGCAACGTCTCCAGCGAGATCGCCTACCTGACACGGGCACTCAAAGCGCCGTCGCTGGCCGGCGCGGTCGAGCGGCTGGCCGAACGAGCCCGTGCCGAGTCCTGGACGCACGAGGAGTTCCTGGCGGCCTGCCTGCAGCGCGAGGTTGCTGCCCGCGAGTCCCACGGCGGCGAGGGCCGCATCCGCGCCGCGCGGTTCCCGTCGCGCAAGTCGTTGGAGGAGTTCGACTTCGACCACCAGCGCTCACTCAAACGCGAGGCGATCACACACCTCGGCACGCTGGATTTCATTGCGGGCAAAGAGAATGTGGTGTTCCTCGGCCCGCCCGGAACCGGCAAGACCCACCTGTCCATCGGGCTCGGGATCCGGGTCTGTCAGGCCGGGCACCGAGTCGCGTTCGCCACCGCCGCGCAGTGGGTCGCCCGTCTCACCGAGGCTCATCAGGCCGGCCGGCTGCAGCAGGAACTGGTCAAGCTGGGCCGGATCCCGCTGATCATCGTGGATGAGGTCGGCTACATCCCGTTCGAGGCCGAGGCCGCGAACCTGTTCTTCCAGCTCGTCTCGTCCCGCTATGAACGGGCCAGCCTGATCGTCACCAGCAACAAGCCGTTCGGCCGCTGGGGCGAGGTCTTCGGCGACGACGTCGTGGCCGCCGCGATGATCGACCGCCTCGTCCACCACGCCGAGGTCATCTCCATGAAGGGAGACAGCTACCGCCTCAAAGACCGCGACCTCGGCCGAGTCCCACCAGCCACCAAGACCAACGACTAAAGATCAACAACCATCAGGGGGTCCGCGTTCGCCCGCCGCCTGGGGGTCAAAATTCGCGCGCCGTTGACACCAGCCACAGCAAGCCACCCCGCGCGGTGCCAACGCACGCCGAACCGCGCACGCCGAACCGCGCCCGCAAACTCCCGCTCGCCGAGCCGCACCCGCAACCCGCGCCCGCTGAGCCGCACCCGCAACCGGCGCCCGCTGAGCCACGCTCGCTAACAAACCCCACGCCCGCTGAGCCACGCTCGCTGATCCCACCCGCTGAGCCGCGCGCCCAACCCCGCGCCCGCAACCCCGCGCCCGCGACCCCGCACCCCGCCCGAGCCACGCCAGCCAACCCCGCGCCCCCGCCCCCACCCCGTGGCCCACCCCACGATCCCTCGTCCCCACCCCACCCCATGACGTACAAACCATCTCCCCAGATCAGCCAGATCAAGGGAGTCCCCGCCATGCCACCCCGCCCCACCCTCCTGTACGTCTCCAACCTCACCTACCCGGCCAAAGGCAGGCGCTACAGCGACGAGGACATCTACCTGACCTCACAACTCCGCCAACACTTCAACCTGGCCATCTGCCACCCAACAGACGCCGCAAACCTGATGGCAGGCTTCGACACCGTCGTAGTCCGCAACAGCGGCCCGGTGATCGACTACCCAGACGCCTACCAGCACTTCCGCACCCAAGCGAAAGCCACGGCCCAACGCGTCTACAACCCGCTCGCCGGCAAGGCGGACATGGCCGGCAAGCAGTACCTGATCGACCTGACCGACCAGGGCTACCCGGTGATCCCCACGATCGACACCCCGGACCACCTGGACCGGCTCCCGCAGACAGCCGAGTACGTCGTGAAGCCCAAAGCCGGCGCCGACTCCCACGGCCTGGAGTTCGTGCACCGAGACGACCTCCCAGCAGGTCTCGCGAACAAAACCAGCCGAGACCTCCTCATCCAGCCGAAGATCGATTTCCGGTACGAGGTCTCGTTCTACTTCGTGGACCACGACTTCCAGTACGCGTTGAACGCACCGGACCCGGCCGAGCGCTGGGAGCTCACCCGGTACGACCCAACGGAACAAGATCTGGAATTCGCGCAGAAGTTCATCGACTGGAACGACCTCGACCACGGCATTCAGCGCGTGGACGCGTGCCGCACCCAGGACGGCGACCTGCTCCTGGTCGAACTGGAGGACCTCAACCCGTACCTGTCGCTGGACCGGACGACGGATCGAGTCAGATCCAACTTCACGAAAGCCATGATCAGCTCAGTCCGACGATCACTCGAAACCTGATACCGGCGAGCAAGATCAACCCACGAACCGCAGAAGTTGTACTTATCGTGAACTGATCGCTGCGCTCGGTGCGTATGCCACTCCAACAGCGCACGAAAAGGGAGGCGACGTAGTGAGACGCACATCAAGAAAGGCTCAACAGCGGGTGACGCCAGGCCCGTCCTGATCGATCCTGTGACAGAGCACTCCTTGCCAGGTGCCTCCAGCGTGTGAAGGCCGAGGCCTGGGGGACTAGCCTGACTACCGCATGAGTCAACACCAAGAGCGAGATGGATAGAGGCGAGCGCCAGCCGTGTCCAGCAGCAGTCCTGCGTCACAATTCGGGCCGAACGAGTGGCTCGTCGAGGAGATGTACGAGCAGTTCCTCGCGGACCCGTCATCCGTAGACCCGGCATGGCATGACTTCTTTGCCGACTACAAGCGTGCGGGCGGCAACGGCACCGCCACGGCCAGCGCGGGTGGCTCCACGGCCACCACGACCGCGACCGTGACGCCGCCGGCCGCCGACAACGGCAAGCCCGCCGCGCCCAAGCAGCAGCCCAAGCCCGCGGCCACGCTGCCGCAGACCGGCAAGGCGACGCCGCAGCAGGCCGCGAAGGCCAAGCCGGTCACGCAGAGCGCGCAGCCCGAGCAGAAGCAGCTGCGCGGTGCCGCCGCCGCGATCGCGAAGAACATGGAGCTGTCGCTCACCGTTCCGACCGCGACCAGCGTGCGCGCCGTGCCCGCCAAGCTGCTGGCCGACAACCGCATCGTCATCAACAACCACCTGAAGCGGACGCGCGGCGGGAAGGTCTCCTTCACGCACGTCATCGGCTACGCGGTGGTCCGGGCGCTGCAGGCGTACCCGAACATGAACCGGCACTACGCCGAGGAGAACGGCAAGCCGTTCGTCGTCACGCCGGAGCACGTGAACTTCGGTCTGGCGATCGACCTGCCCGGCAAGGACGGGCAGCGCACGCTGGTCGTCGCGTCGGTCAAGGGCTGCGAGAACATGACGTTCACGCAGTTCTGGCAGGCCTACGAGGACCTGATCCGCAAGGCCCGCGCCGGTTCGCTCACCACGGACGACTTCTCCGGCACCACGATCTCGCTGACCAACCCCGGCACGATCGGCACGAACCACTCGGTGCCGCGGCTGCAGGCCGGTCAGGGCGCGATCATCGGTGTCGGCGCGATGGAGTACCCCGCGCACTTCCAGGGCACCAGCGAGCAGGCGCTCACCGACATGGGCGTCAGCAAGATCATCACGCTGACCTCCACGTACGACCACCGCATCATCCAGGGTGCGGAGTCGGGCGAGTTCCTCAAGCGCGTGCACCAGCTGCTGCTCGGCGAGGACGGCTTCTACGACGACATCTTCGCGTCGCTGCGGCTGCCCTACGAGCCGATCCGCTGGGTCGCCGACATCCCCGAGGGCGCGGTCGACAAGACGGCTCGCGTCATCGAGCTGATCGACGCGTTCCGCACCCGCGGCCACCTGATGGCCGACACGGACCCGCTGAACTACCGCCAGCGCTCCCACGCCGACCTGGACGTGCTCAGCCACGGCCTGACGCTGTGGGACCTTGACCGCGAGTTCCCGGTCGGCGGCTTCGCCGGCAAGGAGCGGATGAAGCTCCGCGACATCCTCGGTGTGCTGCGCAACTCGTACTGCCGCACCGTCGGCGTCGAGTACATGCACATCCTGGAGCCGGAGGAGCGCCGCTGGATCCAGGAGCGCGTCGAGGTTCCGCACGAGAAGCCGCCGGCCACCGTGCAGAAGTACATCCTCAGCAAGCTCAACGCGGCTGAGGCGTTCGAGACGTTCCTGCAGACCAAGTACGTCGGCCAGAAGCGCTTCTCGCTGGAGGGCGGCGAAACCGTCATCCCGCTGCTCGACGCGGTGCTCGACAAGGCCGCCGAGCACGAGCTCGACGAGGTCGTCATCGGCATGCCGCACCGCGGCCGCCTGAACGTGCTCGCGAACATCGTCGGCAAGCCGATCTCGCAGATCTTCCGCGAGTTCGAGGGCAACCTCGACCCCGGCCAGGCGCACGGCTCCGGCGACGTGAAGTACCACCTCGGCGCCGAGGGCAAGTACTTCCGGATGTTCGGCGACGGCGAGACCAAGGTGTCGCTGACCGCCAACCCGTCGCACCTCGAGGCCGTCGACCCGGTGCTCGAGGGCATCGTGCGCGCCAAGCAGGACCTGCTCGACCGCGGCGGCGACTCCTTCCCGGTGCTGCCGGTCGCCATGCACGGTGACGCGGCGTTCGCCGGTCAGGGTGTCGTGGCCGAGACGCTGAACCTCGCGCTCGTCCGCGGCTACCGCACCGGTGGCACGGTCCACATCGTCGTCAACAACCAGGTCGGCTTCACCACCGCGCCGGAGCACTCGCGGTCCTCGAAGTACTCGACCGACGTCGCGAAGATGATCGGCTCGCCGGTCTTCCACGTGAACGGCGACGACCCCGAGGCCTGCTACTGGGTCGCGAAGCTGGCCGTCGACTACCGCCAGGCGTTCGCCAAGGACGTCGTGATCGACATGGTCTGCTACCGCCGCCGCGGCCACAACGAGGGCGACGACCCCTCGATGACGCAGCCGGCGATGTACGACGTGATCGACCAGAAGCGCTCGGTCCGCAAGACCTACACCGAGGCCCTGATCGGCCGCGGCGACATCACGGTCGAAGAGGCCGAGAAGGCGCTGCAGGACTTCTCCAGCCAGCTGGAGCACGTCTTCAACGAGGTCCGCGAGCTCGAGAAGCACCCGGTGACGGTCAGCCCGTCGGTGGAGGCCGAGCAGCAGGTCCCGGCGAAGCTGCCCACGGGCATCACGCGCGAGACGCTGGAGTACATCGCCGACGCGCACGTCAACCTGCCGGAGGGCTTCACGCCGCACGCGCGCGTCAAGCCGGTGCTCGAGCGCCGCGCGAAGATGGCGCGCGAGGGCGGCATCGACTGGGCGTTCGCCGAGCTGCTCGCCTTCGGTTCGCTGGCCCTGGAGGGTCGCAAGATCCGCCTGGCCGGCCAGGACTCGCGCCGCGGCACGTTCGTGCAGCGCCACGCGACCCTGATCGACCGCAAGACCGGCGAGGAGTACACGCCGCTGCAGAACCTGTCGCCGGACCAGGGCAAGTTCATGGTCTACGACTCGGTGCTGTCGGAGTTCGCCGCGCTCGGCTTCGAGTACGGCTACTCGGTCGCGAACCCGCAGGCGCTGGTGCTGTGGGAGGCGCAGTTCGGTGACTTCGTCAACGGCGCGCAGCCGATCATCGACGAGTTCATCTCGTCCGGTGAGGCCAAGTGGGGTCAGCGTTCCGACGTCGTGATCCTGCTGCCGCACGGCCACGAGGGCCAGGGTCCCGACCACACCTCGGGCCGCATCGAGCGCTGGCTGCAGCTGTGCGCCGAGGGCTCCATGACCGTCGCGGTGCCGTCGACCCCGGCGAACTACTTCCACCTGCTGCGTCGCCACGCCCTCGATGGCGTCGACCGCCCGCTCGTGGTGTTCACGCCGAAGTCGATGCTGCGGCTCAAGGCCGCGGTGTCCGGCACGGACGAGTTCATCAACGACCGCTTCCAGTCCGTGATCGACGACCCGACGATCAAGGACCCGAACGCGGTCACCAACGTCCTGCTGTGCAGCGGCAAGATCTCCTACGAGCTGCACGCCGAGCGCGAGAAGCGCGGTGGCGGCGACGTGGCGATCGTGCGCGTCGAGCAGCTCTACCCGGTCCCGGCCCGCAAGCTGACCGAGACCCTGGAGCGCTACCCGAACGCGAAGACCGTGCGCTGGGTGCAGGAGGAGCCGGCGAACCAGGGCGCCTGGCCGTTCTACGGCCTGGCCCTGCCGGAGCTGCTGCCCGACCACCTGGCCACCGTCCGCCGCGTGTCGCGCCGCCCGATGGCCGCCCCGTCGGCCGGTTCGAGCAAGGTGCACGAGGTCGAGCAGCGCGAGATCATCACCCGCGCGTTCGAGTGATCACCGTGTGAACGGACGAGCCGCCGGATCAACGCGATCCGGCGGCTCGTTTTCTAGGACTACACAGGAGTTTTCGCCATGTACTTCACCGATCGCGGCATCGAGGAGTTGGAGAAGCGGCGCGGCGAGGAGGAGATCTCCGTCGCGTTGCTCGCCGACAAGCTCCGCGCGTTCGTCGACGCCAACCCCGACTTCGAGACGGCCATCGAGCGTTTCGCCACCTACCTGGCGCGCGACGACGAGGACGACTTCGAGGACTGACCTCGCGCAGAGGTCAGGGCCGCCACTGCTGGTTGGCCTGGCCCGTGCAGGACCACAGGTGCAGCTTCGTGCCGTTGGCGGTGCCGAAGCCGGAGGCGTCCAGGCACAGGCCGGACAACGCGTTGGTGATCGTGCCGTCGGAGTTGACGTTCCACTGCTGGTTCGCGCCGCCGTGGCAGTCCCAGATCGCCACCGACGTGCCGTTGGCGGTGCCCCATCCGGCGGCCTCCAGGCACTTCGTGCCGTAGACCGTGAGCTGCTTGCTGGACGTGTAGGTCCAGTTCTGGTTGGTGCCGCTGTGGCAGTCCCAGAGCTGCACCTGCGTGCCGTTGGTGGTGCTCGCACCTGGAACGTCCGCGCACCGGCCGGAGTGGACGCCGACGATCTGCCTGCCCGTGGGGTTGCCGATGCTGCCCGGCACCGACCGCAGCGCGTTGTACCAGGTCGCGGCCATCTTGTCGTAGCCGGTGGCGGTCGGGTGGACGCCGTCGATCAGGTCGGCGGTGGTTAGGGCGGCGTGCATGTCGACCAGGCGCACGCGCTTGCCCGCATTGGCCTTGCTCTGCACCATTCCGGGGATCGTGGCGTTGAAGGCCCGGCCTGCGGCCTCCTGCGACGCGTTGGTCAGCGGGATGATCGTCGCCACGAACACGTCGGCGTTGGGCGCGGTCGCGGTGATCTTGTCGACCAGTGCCGACAAGCGCGCGGGAGCGTTGGCCAGGTCGAAGTTCTGGAGCACGTCGTTGGTACCGATGTGCAGGAGCACGGTGCGGGGGTTGGTGCTGTTGAGCCAGCTGACGATGTTCGCGTCGATCTGGTCGATGCGCCAGCCGGGGTGGCCCTCGTGGTCGTGGTCGCCCAACGATCCCGGGCCGTTGAACTGCGAGCCGACGAAGTCGACGCGGTAGTTCCCGCCGCCGAGCCGCTCCCACAGGCCGATGCGGTAACCGCCGGGCACCTGCGTTCCCTCGGTGATCGAGTCGCCGAGCGGCATGACCCGAGTTCCACCGTTGGATTCCGCTACCGCAGGCGCGGTGGGCAGCAGCACGGCGGTCAACAAAGCGGCGGCGCAGGCGCTGAGCCACCGGAACCTAGCCTGCATACGTTCTCCCTGATCCGCGTGTCCAATGTTGCGTTAGCGTTAACATTGGAGGTGCGGACCAGGGAGGTGTCAAGGAATCCGTCCACTTGAGACGCCCTGGTATACGGGCTGCGCAAGGCTCGAAATGGCGGATGTTCGCGCTAACACCAGGTGGCCGTCATCACCAGGCGTAGGCCTCCGGGGCCGGCTTCGACCCGTTCGGCGCCGGCGCCGGGAACAGCTCGTCGAGCTTGCCCAGCACCTCCGCGTCCAGCTTCAACTCCGCCGCCCGCAACGAGTTGTCGAGCTGCTCGGCCGTGCGCGGACCGATGATCGGCGCGGTGACGCCCTCCTGGTGCAGCAGCCAGGCGAGGCCGACGTTGGCCGGGTCCTCTCCCAGCTCCGCGCACAGCTTCTCGTAGGCGTCGATCGTGTCGCGGTACTTCTCCAACGCGTCCGCGGACCGCCCAGAAGACGACCGAGAACCGCCGCCCTCGCGCTGCTTGCGCAACACGCCACCCAGCAGACCGCCGTGCAGCGGTGACCACGGGATGACGCCGAGGCCGTAGTGCCGGGCCGCCGGCAGGACCTCCAGCTCGACCCAGCGGGTCATCAGGTTGTAGATCGACTGCTCGGACACCAACCCCAGGAAGTTCCGCGCCAGCGCGGCTTCCTGAGCCTGGGCCAGGTGCCAGCCCGCGAAGTTCGACGAGCCGAAGTAGATGACCTTGCCCTGCTGGCGCAGCACGGAGAAGGCTTCCCAGATCTCGTCCCACGGCGTGTCCCGGTCGACGTGGTGCATCTGGTAGAGGTCGATGTAGTCGGTCTGCAGGCGCTTCAGCGACGCGTCCGCAGCGCGGCGGATGTTCAGCGCCGACAGCTTGTTGTCGTTGGGCCAGTCACCCATGCTGCCGTACAGCTTGGTGGCGACGACCGTCCTTTCGCGACGGTTGCCGCCCTGGGCGAACCAGCGGCCGATGATGTTCTCGGTGACGCCCTCGCCCTGCTTCCAGCCGTAGACGTTGGCCGTGTCGAAGAAGTTCAGGCCGTGTTCGTGGGCGCGATCCATGATCGCGTGACTGTCGGCCTCGGACGTCTCGGGACCGAAGTTCATGGTGCCGAGGCACAGGCGGGAGACGGACAGGCCGCTACGGCCGAGGTTGGTGTACTCCATGTCTTCCACCCTGCCTCGCGGCTGGGCGCAGTGCCACGTGGAGTTGCTCCAGGCATCACCGACCTGCTTTCTTGCTCACTTCCGACTCGAACTGGTTCGCGACGATCGTGAGCCCTCCCGGCACCTTGGAGTTCGGCCGGAGAACGAACGTCTGCGTCGCGGACGGCCTACCGGTGATGGAGAACCTCAGCGGAACGGACATACCTCCCGATTCAACACTTTCGACCTCGCGAAACGCCTTGAGGACGCCTTCGCGGGAGAAGTCCTTGCGCTCGCAGGCCCGCTTCAGCACCGAACCGAAGCTCAGCCCGACCAGGTGGCCGTAGTTGACCGCCATGGACGGAGTTCCCTGCGGAAAAGCCGACCGGTACGCGGCCGCGACCTGGCGTGGACCGTCGATCGCGGCATCGAAGGGGGCGACGGACGACAGCACGAAAACCTGACGCTCCATGACTGTCGCGAGTTGTCCCTGCAACAGCTCAGGAGCGAAACCCGGATTGTTGATGATGATCGGCACGGCGAGCCCGAGTTGCGCGGCGGCGGCGACGGCACTCGCAGTCTGCCGCGGGTTGGTGCTCAGAATGACCGACTTCGCGCCGGCCTGCTTGAGAGCAGCGATCCCCGGCGACATGTCCGGGTCGGTGTTCTTGAGTGCCGCTGTTGTCAGGTTGAGGCCGAGTTGCCCGACAGCGAAGGAACTACCAGCGAGGGCGTCGTCACCGTATTCGTTCTCGTCACTGATGTGCAGGTGGCCGACCGTGTCTCCGCGACTGAGCAGCCCCTGCCGCATCAGGTACTCGATCCCGTTCATGACGTCGACCTTGTAGGTCGCTCCCACCACCATCATGTACGGGTTGTCGAGCAGGGCACTTTTCCACGAGGTCGGCGCCGTCAGGATCTGCTGGTGGAGAATGTCGTCTTCGATCGACTCGGCGATTTGCGCCCCGACGATCTGGACGAATCCAAGCACCTTGGGCTCCAGGGACAGGTACTCCTTCTTTCCTCTTTCGACGTCGAACGCGTGATCACGCACGATCAGTTCGACTTTTCTGCCACAGACACCACCAGCAGCATTCACCTTGTCAACGAAGAGCTGATTACCTTCAGTAACGTTCTTGCCGCCGGAGGCGAACGGACCTGACAGATCGCTCAGAACGCCCAGATAGATCTTGTCCTGAGTCACTCCAGGTCCACCGCGAAAATAATCGGCGGAGTTCGCTAAATCGCCGCCGGCTTCACTGCAAGCCGCCAGAAGCGCTGCGGTCACAACCAAAGGAAGCACCTTGCGAGGATGGTTTCGCACCCAATCGAACATCGGCATCGGCGGAGTCTACCGCCACCCCTTTCCGATCGACAGAAGAAACGAACCAGACAGGAAGTCGAATTTGGTCATTCGACAACAGGCGATGACCTGCAAACGTTTTACCGGCGATTTTCTACTGGAAACTTTCATGTAAGGCGTTCATGGAAGCGCTCTCACGGCAGCGCCACCCTCGCCACAGTTTTGACAGTATTGGGAACTGAAGTTTCGAACCTGTCAGCGGACCGTCGGTTCGCGTTAGCTTCTCGGTGTTCCCCAGTTCATTCCCTGCCAGGAGGAACTCATGGCAAGACTCCGGCGTCATGTCGCCATTGCGGCGGCATTCGGCATCGCTTCCACGGCGCTGCTGACGCCCACCGCGATGGCCGAGGAAGCCGTGCTGCCCGGTGCGGGTGCACAGGCGGTCGAGGGCAGTTACATCGTGGTGCTCAAAGACGGCGCGCGCACCCCTGCCAGCGCGTTGGCGTCCCGCTACCAGGGCTTCCTCAAGCACACGTACAGCACGGCACTGCACGGGTTCTCCGTCACCGGGATGACAGAACGACAGGCGCGGCGGCTCGCCGCCGACCCGGACGTCGAGTTCGTCGAGCGCAACACGGTCGCGACGATTCAGGAGACGCAGTCGAACCCGACCTGGGGCCTCGACCGGATCGACCAGGCGAACCTGCCGCTCAACCAGAAGTACACGTACCCGAACACCGCGTCGAACGTGACGGCGTACGTTCTCGACACGGGAATCAGGAAAACGCATTCCGAATTCGAGAACCGGGCAACCGACGGTTACGACTTCATCGACGACGATGCCGTCGCAGAGGACTGCCAGGGCCACGGCACGCACGTCGCCGGAACGGTCGCGGGCAAGACGTACGGCGTGGCGAAGCAGGCGAAGGTCGTCGGTGTGCGAGTGCTCGACTGCGGCGGCAGCGGCGCGTGGGACGGCATCATCCGCGCCATCGACTGGGTGACGGCGAACGGCAAGAAGCCCGCCGTCGTCAACATGAGCCTGGGTGGCAGCGGCACGAACAGCTCGTTGGAGAACGCCGTGCGCCGCTCGATCACCGCGGGCTTCACCTTCGTGCTCGCCGGCGGCAACGAGGGTCAGGACGCGTGCAACTTCACCCCGGCCCGCACACCGGAGGCGATCACGGTCGGCGCGTCCGACCGCACCGACAAGCGGTCGATCTGGCGCGCGGGTTCGTCGAACTACGGCTCATGCCTGGACATCTGGGCGCCCGGTAGCGACATCGTGTCGGCCTCGCACACGAGCGACACGGGCTCACGGGCCGACGGCGGGACGTCGATGGCTGCACCGCACGTCGCGGGCGCGGCGGCGCTCTACCTGAGCGCGAACCCGAACGCGTCGAACGCCCAGGTGCGCGACGCACTGGTCGCGGCGGCAACGCCGAACAAGCTGACCGACATCAAGACCGGTTCACCGAACCTCCTGCTGAAGGTCTGACAAACACGCCGGAACCGGCTCCCTGCACCGGTGACGGCCGTCCTGGCGCCCTCGACGCGCAGGCCGAATGCGGCTCGGCCGAGCACGTCGATCGACTGGGGGCGCTCGCGGTGGGAGTGGGAGTAGCGGCTACTCCCACTCCCACCGCACTCCGTAGATCCCGGGCTTCGAGTTCCGCACGTGGATGTGCGTGGACGCGGTCGTCCCGATCCACAGATCGTTGAGCGTGGTTTCCGGTTCCTGCAACGAAGGCCGGGTGAACGCGCAGCACCGCGCCGGCACCGCGTCCGGGTGGAAGTCGATCTGCAGGACGTAGTCGCCCACCGGCCGCAGGAACCGCCGGTCGCACACCTCGCTGTCCGCACCGGGTCTCATCCGGATCGTGTAGTCGACGAGCGCCGTCTCGCCCTGCCTGAGCATCCGGTCGAACAGGATCTCCGCGACGAGGAACCCGGTGGCGTTCTCCGACCGCACCCGCCCGAGCCGACATGGCGGTCCCGCCTCGATCGTGCCCACGTCGAGGTCGGTGGGGTCGGCGAGCTGGATGGCCAGGAACCGGTCGACGCCGTCGTCCAGTGCCTGCACGATCCCGGTGCAGTGCATGGAGACCTCACGCCGGTCCGGCCCGATCACCTGCCGGTCCCGCACGCTGAGGTACGTCGACGCCGCCGGTTGCATCCGGTCGATCCGCGCCATCACCTCGCCGAGGTCGGTGGCCCGCGAGTCCCACATGTCCTCGAGCGACATCGCCTGCCCGACCCACCGCCCGCGCGGCCGCTTGTCGCCCAGCCGGTCGGTGAGGAACCCCTCGCCGAGATCGAGCAGGTCCTCCAGCGCGGCGACGACCTTCAGCGACTCCGGCCGTTCCGGACGGCTGCGGCCGCGGCGCCAGTAGCTCAGCGTCGAGATGCTCACCTGCATGCCGCGGGCGGCCAGATGGTGCTGGATGCGTTCGAGGCTGAGACCGCTGCTGTCGACGGCTTTCGTCAGTGCCTCCGCGAAGTCCACCACGGCAGCACCGTACGGCGGCGGCACCCTCCGCCAGTAGGCCCACACGGAGGGTTATGAGAGAGCGATCTCAGATGACTCGCTCACCCTTACGCCACACCGAATGCGTCAAAGGGACGCCCGGCCGGTACGCCAGATGCGTGATCGAGGGTGCGTCCAACACGTGGAGGTCAGCGCGCGCACCAGGCCTGATGACGCCGACGTCGTCCCGCCGCAACGCCTGCGCGCCGCCTGCCGTGGCCGACCACACCGCTTCCTCGACCGTCATCCGCATCTGCAGCACCGCTGTCGTCACGCAGAACGCCATCGACGAGGTGTAGGACGAGCCGGGGTTGCAGTTGCTGGCGAGCGCGACCGTGGCGCCCGCGTCCAGCAGCGCGCGTGCAGGAGGCAGCGACTGGCGGGTCGAGAGGTCGCAGGCCGGGAGCAGCGTGGCGACGGTCTCGGAGGACGCCAGCGCGTCGATGTCCTGTTGCGACAGGTAGGTGCAGTGGTCGACCGACGCGGCGCCGAGCTCGACGGCCAACCGCACACCGGGCCCCTCGCCGAGCTGGTTGCCGTGCACGCGCAGGCCGAGGCCCTTTGCCGAGGCTGCTTCGAGCACCGCTTTCGACTGGTCGTAGTCGAACGCGCCCTTCTCGCAGAAGACGTCCGCCCAGCGCACGAGAGGTGCGACGGCGTCGAGCATCTCGCCGCGGACCAGGTCGACGTACGTGTCGGCGTCCTCGCCCGGCGGGACGAGGTGGGCGCCGAGGAACGTGACCTCGTCGGCGTGCTCGGCGGCGATGCGAGCGCTGCGCACCTCGTCGGGGACGTTCAGGCCGTAGCCGGTCTTGGTCTCCACGAACGTCGTGCCCTGCCGGAGCGCCTCGGCGACGTGCTTGCGGACGACCTCCGCCAGTTCGGCGTCGGTGGCTTGCCGCGTCGCGTTGACGGTGACGGCGATGCCGCCCGCGGTGTAGGGCTTGCCGGCCATGCGCGCACCGAACTCGGCGGTGCGGTCGCCCGCGAAGACCAGGTGGGTGTGGCTGTCGACCCAGCCGGGCAGCACCGCGCGGCCCTCGACGTCCGTTTTCGAGTCGGCCGCCGGGGCCTTGGCCGACTGGCCGACCCAGACGATCTCTTCGCCGTCGACGACCAGCGCGTCGCCGGCAGCCTCGGTGTTCGTGGTCAGCTCGCCGATGCCGGTGATCAGCACGCTCATGCCCACAGCTCCTCGATCGCGTCCGCCAGCAGCCTGCCGACGTCTCCCAAAGTCTCGTGCACGCCACCGGACGCGACCACCCGGCCGCCGACCACCACGGTGTCCACATCGGACGCGGACGCGGACAAGAACACCTGCTGCGGCAACGAACCCGCGGTGCGCGGCGTCGAGCAGCTGATCGCCACGAGGTCACAGGTGGCGCCCGGTGCGATCCGGCCCGCCTGCGGCCAGCCCAGCGCGTCGTGCCGCGTGGCGACTTGCAGCAGTTCGGCCGGCGAGAACCGGCCGCGCCGGCCGGTGCGGAGGCGTTCGTTGTGTTCCAGGGCACGGGTTTCCAGCAGCGGGTCGATCACGGCGTGCTGGTCGCTGCCCAACGACAGCGGGCTGCCCGCGTCGGCCAGCTCGCGGGCCGGGCCGATGCCGTCGGCGAGGTCGGCCTCGGTGGTCGGGCAGAAGCACGCACCGGTGCCGGATCCGCCCAGCAGCGCGATGTCCTCCGGCGTCAGGTGCGTCGCGTGCACGGCCGTGGTGCGCGATGAGAGGGCACCGGCCTCGTGCAGCAGGCCGGTCGGCGTGAGCCCGTACGCGGCGAGGCACGCCTCGTTCTCGGCGGGCTGCTCGGAGAGGTGCACGTGCAGCGGCGCGTTCGGGAACGCCTGCGCCACAACAGGAAGTTCGGCGCGCGGCACGGCCCTCACCGAGTGGATCGCGGCACCGACTCGCATCACGTTGTCGGACTTGAGCTCTGCGACGCGGCTGGCCCACGCTTCGGCGGTGCCGTCCGAAAAGCGTTGCTGCACCTCGTTCACCGGCTGGTCGATGCCACCCGCGAGGTAGCAGGTGTCGAGCAACGTGAGCCGGATGCCCGCGTCCTGCGCGGCTTCCCGCAGGGCGTACCCGAACTCGTTCGACCGGTCGTGCACGTAGTGGAACTCGCCGACGGTCGACACCCCGGCGAGCGCCATCTCGCCGTAGACCGCGCGAGCGAGCCGGTAGTAGGACTGCGGGGTGAGCTTCGAGGCGAGCGCGTACATGCCTTCGCGCCACGTCCAAAACGTGCCGCCGCCGTCGTGCGTACGGCCCCTCAGCGCGCGGTGGAACGCGTGCGAGTGGGCGTTCGCGAAGCCCGGCACGACCACGCCGTACAGCCTTTTGACGCCCAGCGGAATCGTGTCCACTTCGGACACCGAGGTGATCACGCCGTTGTCGACGCGGATCAGCACGCGTTCGGCGAGCCCGTCGGGCAACCACGCCCGCTCGCACCAGAAGTTCACCACACGTCCACCTCTCGACCGCACGCCCCGCTTCGGCTACGACACCGCGACTTGCTGAAAGTCCTCTACGAACAGCTCACAACGCCTCCGTCCGGGTCATGATCCGAGATGTTCGAGCGTCGCGGCGAGCGCCTTGACACCTTCGTCGACATCGGACTGCTCGGCGAACTCCTCTGGCGCGTGACTCACGCCGGTCGGGTTGCGCACGAACAACATCGCGGTCGGCACGTGCGCGGCGAGGATGCCAGCGTCGTGGCCCGCACCGGTCGGCAACGCGGGGACGCCGCCGAGCGCGTTCGCGATGTCGTCGCGGAGGTTGGCGTCGAAGTACACCGTGTCGCCGTACGACTCCTCGGTGATCGTCACCTCGCACCCCTCCTCCTTGGCGGCACTACGCGCTGCCTCGGAGATCTCGGCGACCATCGCGCGGGTGCGCTCGTCGTCGGTGTCGCGCGCGTCCAACCACACGTCCACAGTGGACGCGATGACGTTGGTGCCGCCGGGGTTGGGGACGAGCCTTCCCACGGTGGCACGCGCGCCGTCCCTGGCCGCTTTGCGCGCGGCCAGGACGAGTTGCGATGCCGGGAGCATCGGGTCGCGGCGGTCCTCGATCAACGTCGCGCCGGCGTGATTGCCCTCGCCCGCGAACGTGAAGCGCCACCGGCCGTGCGCGAGGATGCTGCTCGCGACACCGACCGGCACCGTGAGGCCGCGGCCCTGTTCGACGTGGAGTTCGACGAACTGGCCGATGCGACCAAGGGTTTTGTCGTCCTTGCCGACCAGGTCGGGGTTGTAGCCCGCCGCTTTCATGGCTTCGGCGAGCGTGATGCCGTCCGGGTCCTTGAGGCCCAGCGCCTTGTCCGCGTCGATCGCACCGGTGAGGAGCCGGCTGCCCAGGCAGGCGACACCGAACCGGCCGCCCTCCTCCTCGGCGAAGACCGCGATGGCGAACGGCCTGCGCGGCGTGAACCCCGTGGCCTGCAAGAGATCCACGGCCTCCAGGGCGCTCGTCACGCCGAGCGGGCCGTCGAACGCGCCGCCGCCGGGCACGGAGTCCAGGTGGCTGCCGGTGACGAGCGCGTTGTCGCCGCGCTCGCCCCACCAGGCCCAGAGGTTGCCGTTCTGGTCGGTCTCGACGTTCAGGCCGCGCTTGACGGCCTGCTCGACGAACCAGTGCCGGAGCTCGAGTTCCGGCTTGGCGTAGCCGTGGCGGGAGTAGCCGCCGCGCTTCGCGTCTCTGCCGACGTCCGCGATCTGGTCGAGCATCAGCCCTCCATCGGACTGTGCAGCATCGGGATGGGCAGGCCCTTGTCGGCGGCCACCGTCTTGGCCTCGTCGTACCCGGCGTCCACGTGCCGGATCACGCCCATGCCGGGGTCGTTGGTCAGCACGCGCTCGATCTTCTGCGCGGCCAGCTCGGTGCCGTCCGCGACGGTCACCTGACCGGCGTGGATCGACCGCCCGATGCCCACGCCACCACCGTGGTGGATCGACACCCACGTCGCACCCGAAGCCGTGTTGACCAGGGCGTTGAGCAGCGGCCAGTCCGCGATCGCGTCCGAGCCGTCGGCCATGGCCTCGGTCTCGCGGTACGGCGAGGCCACCGAGCCGCAGTCCAGGTGGTCACGGCCGATCACGATCGGCGCGGACAGCTCGCCGGACGCCACCATCTCGTTGAACTTGAGGCCGGCCAGGTGCCGCTCGCCGTAGCCGAGCCAGCAGATGCGCGCGGGCAGGCCCTGGAACTCGACGCGCTCACCGGCCATCTTGATCCAGCGGGCCAGCTGCTCGTTCTCCGGGAAGAGCTCCAGGATCGCGCGGTCGGTCGCGGCGATGTCGGCCGGGTCGCCGGACAGCGCCGCCCAGCGGAACGGGCCCTTGCCCTCGCAGAACAGCGGCCGGATGTACGCGGGCACGAAGCCGGGGAACGCGAACGCGCGGTCGTAGCCGCCGAGCTGGGCCTCACCGCGGATCGAGTTGCCGTAGTCGAAGACCTCGGCGCCGCGGTCCATGAACCCGACCATCGCCTCGACGTGCGCGGCCATCGACTCCCGCGCGCGCTGAGTGAACTCGTCCGGCTTCGCGCCGGCGTAGTCCTGCCACTCCTCCAGCGAGACACCGACGGGCAGGTACGCCAACGGGTCGTGCGCCGAGGTCTGGTCCGTCACGATGTCGACGTCGACCTCGCGGCGCAGCAGCTCGGGCAGGATCTCCGCCGCATTGCCCACGACACCAACGGAAACGGCCTCACCGGCGGCCTTCGCGGCCAGCACGCGCTCGATGGCCGAGTCCAGGTCGTCAGCGACCTCGTCCAGGTAGCGGGTCTCCAGGCGACGCTGCGCGCGGTGCGGGTCGACCTCGATGCACAGCGCGACGCCCTCGTTCATCGTCACGGCGAGCGGCTGCGCACCGCCCATGCCACCTAGACCGGCCGTCACGGTCAAAGTTCCGCGAAGCGTGCCGTTGAAGCGCTTGTTAGCGACCGCGGCGAACGTCTCGTAGGTGCCCTGCAGGATGCCCTGGGTGCCGATGTAGATCCACGAACCGGCGGTCATCTGCCCGTACATCGTGAGGCCCTCGGCCTCCAGACGGCGGAACTCCGGCCAGTTCGCCCAGTCCGGCACCAGGTTCGAGTTCGCGATGAGCACCCGCGGCGCCCACTCGTGCGTGCGCATGACGCCGACCGGACGGCCGGACTGCACGAGCAGCGTCTCGTCGGCTTCGAGGTTCTTGAGCTCACGGGAGATCGCGTCGAACGACGGCCAGTCGCGGGCGGCCTTGCCGGTGCCGCCGTAGACGACCAGGTCCTCCGGGCGCTCGGCGACGTCGGGGTCGAGGTTGTTGTGGAACATCCGCAGCGCGGCCTCGGTCGACCACTGCTTGGCGGTCAGTTCGGTGCCACGGTCAGCGCGTACGACCATTACAGAGCTCCACTTCGAATCAGTGCCTCGGCGGCGGCGATCTCGGGTGCGAGGTGGCGGTCAGGACCGGGGCCCTGGACCGTCTCGCGCAACTTCGCCACGGCAGCGGCCGTCGCGGGGGCGGGCTTCAACGGTGCGCGCAGATCCAGCGCACGCGCGGCGGTCAGAAGCTCAATTGCCAGCACGGTGGTGAGACCGTCCACGGCCTTGCGCAGCTTGCGGGCGGCGGACCAGCCCATCGACACGTGGTCCTCCTGCATCGCGGAGGACGGGATCGAGTCGACGGACGCCGGCACCGCGAGGCGCTTGAGCTCGGACACGATCGCCGCCTGGGTGTACTGGGCGATCATGTGGCCGGAGTCGACGCCGGGGTCGTCGGCGAGGAACGGCGGCAGGCCGTGCGACCGCGAGACGTCGAGCATGCGGTCGGTGCGGCGCTCGGCGATGGAGGCCACGTCCGCGAGCGGGATGGCCAGGAAGTCCAGCGCGTAGGCGACGGGCGCGCCGTGGAAGTTGCCGTTCGACTCGACCCGGCCGTCCGCCAGCACCACGGGGTTGTCGATCACCGACGACAGCTCGCGGTCGGCCACCGTCGCCGCGTACGCCACGGTGTCGCGGGCCGCGCCGTGCACCTGCGGCGAGCAGCGCAGCGAGTACGCGTCCTGCACGCGGGTGCAGTCGGGGCCGCGGTGCGAGGCGACGATCTCGGAGTCGCGCAGGAACGCGAGCATCCGGGCAGCCGAGAGGTTCTGGCCGGGGTGCGGGCGCAGTGCGTGCAGCTCGGGCTCGAAGACGCGGTCGGTGCCGAGCAGCGCCTCGACGCTCATCGCGGCGGTCAGGTCGGCGATGTCGAGCAGCCTGGTGAAGTCCGCGATCGCGAGCGACAGCATGCCGAGCATGCCGTCGGTGCCGTTGATCAGCGCGAGGCCTTCCTTCTCGGCCAGCCGCACGGGCTCGATGCCGGCTTCCGCCAGCGCTTCCGCCGCGGTGACGAGCTCTCCGGACGCGTTGCGGACCATGCCCTCGCCCATCAACGCGAGCGCGCTGGCCGACAACGGTGCCAGGTCGCCGGAGCAGCCGAGGGAGCCGAACTCGTGCACCACCGGGGTGATGCCGGCGTTCAGCATGCCGGCCATCGCGTCCACAGTGGACAGCCGGACGCCGGTGTGGCCGGTCGCGAGGGTGCGCAGTCGCAGCAGCATCAGCGCCCGCACGACCTCCCGCTCGACCTCGGGACCGGAACCGGCGGCGTGCGAGCGGATCAGCGACCGCTGCAGCTGGGCACGGCGGTCCGGCGGGATGTGCCGGACGGCGAGCGCGCCGAACCCGGTCGAGACGCCGTAGGTGGGGCGTTCGGCCGTGGCGAGCTGTTCGATGTGGCCGCGGGCGGTGGTGACCGCCTCGCGGGCAGCCTCGGTGATCGCCACCGGGGCGCCGTCGCGGGCGACGGCATGAACGTCCTCGAGGGTCAGTGGCTTCGGACCCAGCTCCACCGGTTGTCGCATGCAGACATCACAGCGCTCCGGGGCCGACTCAGCGACCCCGGAGCGCGGATGCGTGTCTGGGATGCCAGACGGACCCTAACCGAGCCCTTTGCCGATCCAGCTCGTGTCAGGAGAGGGCACGAGCTCGACCTTGTTCACCGCCTCGACCAGCTGATCGGAGTAGGACTCCGCAGTCGCCCAGATCCACACGTCACCCTCGCGCACCAGGACGGCGTTGGCGGTGCGGAAGCCGACCTTGCCGCGCACCCCCACATCGCCGACATAGGTGCCGACCTGCGGCACCTGAGGCGAGACGTGCACGCTGACCTGGTTCTTCCAGTTCGCCATCGCCTCCCACTCGCCGGGCTTGGTGCCCCATGTGTGGTCGGCAGGCTTGCCGTCGACCTTGAACGGCGCCTGGTGCGTGATCTTGGCGTCAGCCCGCACCGACTCGGCGACCTGCAGCGCGACCTGCCGCACGTCGGCGAACCCGCGCACGCTGACCTTCAGCAGGTCCTGGGCCTGCCACACGAGCTCCGCGGTCTGACCGGGCGACTGGCCCTGCCGCAGCGCGATCTTCGCCTTCAGCCCGCGAACCGTCGTGTCCTGCCAGTCCGCGCCCTCCGGCTGGTCTCCGCCCACGATCAGCGCGACCTGCGGCCCGCCATCGGTGAACGGGTATCCCTTGGCCGCCGCGGGCACCCAGACCCGGTGGACCTCCCGATCCACCAGGCGGAAGTTCTCGACGTACCCGTTCGGCAGCCAGTGCGGCGCGTACTTGAGCACGACGCTCTGACCGCTGTCCGGCATGAGCGCGGCGGCCGCGTCGTTGCCGTTCGGCGGCATGTACCGGTCGCTCGCGATGACGCCCGCGAAAATCAGCACAGCGACGGCGGCGACTCCGGCGACGGCGATCATGAAGACGTTGCCGTGCCTCTTGCGCTTGCGCCGCAGTGCGTTGAGCGTCGGTCCTGGGTGCGGAGTCCGTTCGGCGAGCTTGCCGAGCGCCTCCTTGACCAGCTGTTCGGTGTCGTTCACGACAGGCCCTCCCCGAGCCGCAACCCGACACCAGCGGGCTCCGGCGTGTGATCCAGGCGGAGTGTGGCCAGCGCACGCGAGATGTGGCTGCGCACGGTTCCCTCGGCACAACCGAGCATCTGTGCGATCTCCGAGTCCTCGTAGTTCTCGTAGTAGCGGAGCACGATCGCCGCCCGCTGTTTGCGGGGCAGCTTGGCGATCCGCTGCAACATGGCTTCCCGCTCGTCGTAGTGGTGCGTCTTGTCTCCGACGGGCGGCGTGACGGACTCCAGCGTCGTCATGCAGAGAGCGACGTCCTTGGCCGCCCTGCGTCTGCGCCACGAGAGGTACTCGTTGGTCACCATGCGCTTGACGTAGGCGTGAGGGAGGTCGACTGAACCGATGCGATCCCACTTCTGCTGCGCGCGCAGCAGCACTTCCTGGACCACGTCCTGGGCCAGGTGCGGGTCACACGTGAGCACGGTGGCGTAGCGCAGCAACGGGGTCACCTGTTCTGCCACGAAGTCATCGAAACTCGGTGTCAATCCCGACCCCCTTCAAAACCGTCACACCCCTCAGACGCACCTGGCGCCTGTTCTGTTGAGTGTGCACTGATGGACGAACGGCGTGGGCTGCATCACGTGGGAAAATCACTGTTGTGGGCAGCAGCAGTGACGTTCCCGCGCTGCGGAGAGGGCTCGCGGTCCTCCGGCTGCTGGCGGGCAGACCAGGTCCCGTCTCCGCGGCGTCGGTGGCGCGCGAGCTGAATCTGCCCAGGTCAACGACCTATCACCTGCTGTCGGAGCTGACCGAGGCCGGCTTCGCGACGCACTTCCCCGAGGAAAAGCGGTACGGCCTTGGCGTCGCCTCCTTCGAGCTGGGGTCCGCGTATCTGCGGCACGACCCGCTGGAACGGCTGGCCCGGCCGCTGCTGCGCAAGCTCGCCGACCGGATGGAGAAGGTCGCCCATCTGGGCGTTCTGCACGGCGCCGAGGCCCTGTACCTGGTGCGCGAACAGCCGCGGCAGCCGCAGACGATCGTGTCCGACGTCGGCGTGCGCCTGCCCGCGCATCTGACGGCATCTGGCCGCGCGATGCTGGCACACGCCCCTCCAGCCCAGGTCAGGGCGTTGTTCCCGTCCGTCGCGTCGTTCGTCGACCGGACCGGGCGCGGCCCGCACAACCTGCCCGCGTTGCGCCGGCTGCTGACCGCGGAACGCCGGCAGGGCTGGTCGGTCGAGGACGGGTTCGTGACCGTGGGCTTCGCGTCGGTGGCCGCACCGGTGTTCGACCACGGCGAGCGACCGATCGCGGCCATCACGCTGACGTTCCGGCACGTCTGCGACACACCCTGCGGTCAGACGTGGCCCGAGCTGGCCAAAGAGGTGCGGAAGGCGGCCGAGGAGCTCACTTCACGGATCGGCGGTCACGCAGCTCCCGCCAATTAGAAGCCATGTACATAGTAGCCATGTACTGTATCTGCCATGAGCAGTGCAGGACCTGGCCATCTCGTGTGGCGCCTGGCGATGAAGTGGCGGACCGCCGTTGACCGCGCGTTGGACCCCCTCGGGCTGACACACGCGCAGTACGTCGTGCTGGCGTCGCTGACCGCCATCGACCAGCCACCTTCGCAGCGCGAGCTCGCCGACTTCACGGGGCTCGAACCGCTGTACGTCTCGAAGCTGGCGCGCGCGCTCGAATCCTCGGGGCTGATCGAGCGCACACGCGACGCGGTCGACACACGAACCGTTCGCCTGACACTGACCGATCACGGCCGCTCGGTCGTCGTCCCCGCCATCGAAGTCGTGGCTGCCCTGCTGGACCGCCTTCTCGAGCCCCTGGGCGGACGGTCCGGCGACCGCACGACGGCCTTTTCCCGCGAGCTGACCGCGCTGCTCGACGTCCCCCTCTGAGGAGTTCCCATGCCTGTTGTTCCCGTCCTCGACTCGACCATGCACTACGAAGCGTCCGGCTCCGCGCCGTTCGTGTTCCTGCACGGCAACCCCGCCTCGTCGCACATCTGGCGCAACGTGCTGCCGGAGTTAGGCGGCCTGGCTCCAGATCTGATCGGCATGGGCCGCTCGGGCAAGCCGGACATCTCCTACTCGTTCGCCGACCACGCCCGCTACCTCGACACGTGGTTCGACGCTCTCGGCCTGGATCGGGTGGTGCTCGTCGGCCACGACTGGGGCGGCGCGCTGGCGTTCGACTGGGCCGCGCGCCACCCCTCACGCGTTGCCGGGATCGCCTTCTTCGAGACGATCGTGAAGCCGATGACCGGCTCGGAGCTGCCACTGCCCGCGCAGGAACGGGTGCGCAGGTTCCGCACCACCGAAGCGCTGGACGACGACGGGTTCGTGCGCCAGGCGTACACGGGTGGCGTGCGGACGCCTGTTTCGGACGAGAACATGGCGGTGTACCTGGCACCGTTCCCGGATGCCTTGAGCCGACGTCCGGTGCTCGCGTGGGCGCGGCAAATGCCGTTCGACGGCTCGCCGGCCGAGTTGATCCCGCGCATCGAGGCCTACGACGCGTGGCTCGGTGCTTCTTCGGAGGTGCCGAAGCTGCTGATGACCTTCGAAGGCTCGCCGACGTTGCTGATCGGGCCGGAGCTCCAGGCCTGGTGCGCGGACAACATCGCCGCGCTGGAGATCGTCGCCGTTGGCGAGGCCGGCCATCACGCGCAGGAGGACCGGCCGAAGGAGATCGCGGCGGAGATCGCTGCTTGGACGGAGCGCCACTCCCTGGTTGCATAGCGTGCATGGGGGAAATCGACGTCGAGGAACTCGACCTCGCCAGTGCGACCGAAGCCGACCTGCGTGCCCTGTTCGACCTTCAGGTGGTCTGGTGGACGACCGCCATGCCGGCACGTGAGCTGCCGGACTTCAACGGGTGGGTGCAACGACTCCGGGTGCCCGACGTCCACTGGGGCCTCCCGCGGTTCGCAGTCGCGCGGGACAACGGGCTCATCATCGGGTACGCGAGCGGCTACCTGCCCGCGACCGAGAACACGCACCTCGTCACGGGCGTCGTGGTGGTGAACGAGCGGTGGCGGGGCCGGGGTGTCGGCAGCAGCCTGCTCTGCTTCGGGCTGCGGCTCGCCAACCGGGAAACAGCGGAAGCCTCGTGGGTTCCCGGAGGCGGCGCGGGCGAGCAGTGGGCCCTCAGGCGTGGTTTCGCCGTGGCCAACGCGCTCACCCTGCAAGATCTTGTGCTCACCGACCCGCTGCCCGAGGTGGGCGAGGTCCCGTCCGGGTACCGCCTGGCGCAGTGGACCGGGCGAGCACCGGACGACTTGCTCGATGCCTATGTCGACGCCCTCAGCGCGATGAACGACCAGCCTCTGGGCGACAGGTCGGTCAACCCGTTCACGTACTCGCGAGAACGGGTGCGACAGGAAGAAGACGAGCTGTTGGCCGGCGGTGTCGACGTGTGGGTCGTCCTCGCGCTGCATGGCGACGAGGCCGCCGGGGTGACGGTCATGCACCGGTCTCTCGCACGACCTTCGGTAGGCCACCAACGGCACACCGGCGTGCTTTCCGCCCATCGCGGCAAGGGCCTCGGCCGTTTGATCAAGGCGCAGCTGCTCCGCGGGCTGACCGGCATCGAAATCGTCGAGACGGAGACGGACAGCACCAACGAGCACATGCGGCGGATCAACCACTCGCTCGGCTACACCGACCGACTCGTCACTGTCGACCTCAGCGCACGCGTCGCCGATCTGAAGCTGTGAAACGGAATGGGGCGAACACCCGCAGGTGCCCGCCCCATTCCGCCGAGATCAGATGCCCGCGGAGGCCAGCCACTCCTTGGCGACCTTCTCGGGCTCCGGCTTGTCCGGCGCCGCGAGCTTCTGGTTCAGCTCCAGCAAGACCTTCGTGTCGAGCTTCTTCGAGATGGCGTTGAGGGTGTCGCGGACCTGCTGCGACGCCTTCTTCTCGTTGATCAGCGGCAACACGTTCTCCGCGGCGAAGACGTTCCTCGGATCTTCCAGCACCACGAACTCGTTGGCCTTGATGGCGGAGTCCGTCGTGAACAGGTCGGCCGCCTGCACGGTGTTGTCCTTGAGGCCCGCGACGGTCAGCGGGCCGCCGACGTCGAGCGCCTTGAACTCCTTGAACTCGCAGTTGTACTTGGCCTTCAGACCGGCCAGGCCGTCCGGGCGGTTCTGGAACTCCGGCGGGCCACCGAAAACGAAGTCCTTGCAGTACGGCACGAGGTCCTCGAGCGTCTTGAGGCTGTACTGCGCGGCGGTCTGCTTGGTGACGACGACCGCATCCTTGTCCTCCGCGGAGGACTTCTCGAGCACGATGAGGCCCTTCGGCAGCGCCTTCTGCAGCGCCGCGTATACCTCCTCGGAGCCGACCTCGGTCGCCTCTTTGTTGACGTGCTTGAGCAGCACGCCGGTGTACTCGGGGATCAGGTCGATCGAGCCGTCCTGCACGCCCTTGAAGTACAGCTCGCGGTTGCCGATGTTCATCTTCTTGGAGACCTTGATCCCCTTGCCGGCCAACGCTTCCGCGTAGATCTCGGCGAGCAGGCGCGACTCCGGGAAGTTCCCGGAGCCCACGACGATGGTGTCCGTCGGGGCCGGGTTGTTGCCGCCGCCGTTCGACAGCGGGTCACCACCGCACGCCGACAAAACCATTACCGCAGCGAGGGCTGTGGCGATGCGCTTCATCTCTTTCCTCCGGTTCCCACTGGACGCAGCCCTGGCGAGACCGTCAGCCGTTGCAGGCCGGCGAACCCCAGGTCGACGAGAACGGCGAGCAGTGCCACGAGCACCGCGCCGGCGAGCATCTGTCCGAACTCCTGCAGGGCGAGGCCGTCGAAGACGAGCCTGCCGAGACCACCGGCGCCGGTGTAGGCGGCGATGGTGGCGGTCGCGACGACCTGCAGCGCGGCGCCGCGGAAACCGCCGTAGATCAACGGAAGCGCGTTCGGGATCTCCACGTTCAGCAGCACGCCCGACTCGCGCATGCCGACACCCCTGGCCGCGTCGACCGTCACCGGGTCGACCGCGCGGATGCCCGCGTAGGTGCCCGCCATGATCGGCGGGATCGCCAGCAGCACCAGCGCCACGTAGACCGGGAAGTCGCCGAGGCCGGCCCACAGCACGACGAGGATCAGCACGGCCGTGGTCGGCAGGGCGCGCAGCACGTTCGAGAGTCCGACGACCAGGAACCCGCCCTTGCCGGTGTGGCCGACGAACGCGCCGAGCGGGATCGCGATCACCGCGGCGATCAGCAACGTCAGCAGCGTGTAGCCGAGATGTTCCAGCAGCCGCACCGGAATGCCGGTCGTGCCGGACCAGTGCGCGGGGTCGAAGAGCCAGTCGCCCATCAGCTCACCTCCCCGCCCTCGTCCACGGCGTGAGCAGCCGTCCGATCAGCAACAGCAAACCGTCCGCGAGCGCCGCGAGCACGATCGTCCCGATGAGGCCCGCGAGGACCTTGTCGGTGTGGTCCGTCTGGTATCCCTCGGTGAAGAGCTGGCCGTAGCCGCCGAGTCCGACGAGCGCGCCGACGCTCACCATGCTGATGTTCGACACCGTCGCGACCCGCAGACCGGCGATTGTCACGGGCAGCGCCAGCGGGAAGTCGACGGTGAGGAAACGCCGCAACGGCCGGAACCCCATCGCGTTCGCCGCGGCCGTGACGTGCCCGGGCACCGCCGACAGCGCGTCGGCGACCGAGCGGACCATCAGCGCGACCGTGTAGATCACCAGCGGCACGACGACGTTGATCTCGTCGAGGATCTTCACGCCGATCAGCACCGGGGTGATCACGATCAGCGCGATGGACGGGATCGTGAACAGGATGTTGGCGAGCGGGAAGAGGATCGCGCGCGCCGTGTTCGACCGGCTCGCCACCCACCCCAGCGGGATGGACAGCAGAAACCCGATCACGACCGGCACGACGGAGAGCCGGAGGTGCACCTCGGTGACTTCCCAGAACCTTTCCCAGTTCTCGAAAATCCAGGTCACTTCGGGACCTCACCCGCCGCGCGGGCCTTCGCGAGCGCCTTGATCACGTCATCCGCCTTGACCACACCGGTCACCGCGCCGGCGTCGTCGACCACCACACCGAGCGCGGACGGCGAGCTGAGCGCCGCGTCGAGCGCACCCCTGAGCGTGGAGCCGTCGTAGAGCGAGCCGCCCGAGATCAGGTCCTGCTCGCTGATCTCGACCTCACCGTCCACACCGGACAGCCAGCCCTTCGGCCGGTTCGCGTCGTCGACGACGAGAGTCCAGTCGGTGACCGTGATGCGCTGCCCGAGCTTGGCCGTGGTGATGGGGTGCACCGGCACGTCGGCGTGCAGGAACGTCAGCGTGCGGTAGCCGCGGTCCCTGCCGACGAACGACGCCACGAAGTCGTTGGCGGGCGCGGCCAGCAGCTCGGTCGGCCGCGCGTACTGCGCGAGGTGCCCGCCCGTCTGGAACACCGCGACGCGCTCGCCGAGCTTCAACGCCTCGTCGATGTCGTGCGTGACGAACACGATCGTCTTGTCGAGTTCCGCTTGCAGGCGAAGGAGTTCGTTCTGCAGGTCCTCCCTGACCACCGGATCGACCGCGCTGAACGGCTCGTCCATCAACAGCACCGGCGGATCCGCCGCGAGCGCACGGGCAACCCCCACACGCTGCTGCTGACCGCCACTCAACTGCGCCGGATACCGCTTGCCGAACGCCGGGTCGAGCCCGACGATCTCCAGCAGTTCCGCGGCACGGGTGCGCGCCTTGCGTCTGTCCCAACCGGACAGCAGCGGCACCGTGGCGACGTTGTCCAGCACCGTCCGATGCGGGAACAGCCCCGCCTGCTGGATCACATAGCCGATGCCACGCCGGAGAGTCGGCGGATCCACGGTCAGGACGTCCTTGCCGTCCACCAGGATCGTGCCCGACGTGGGGTCGATCATGCGGTTGACCATGCGCAGGGACGTCGTCTTGCCGCAGCCGGAAGGACCGACGAACACCGTGATGGTGCCCGCCTCGACCGTGAGGTCGAGCTCGTCGACAGCGATGGTCCCGTCCTCGAACCGCTTGGTGACGGCCCGGAACTCGATCACCCTTCGGATCCCTCCGGTCGTGACGGTCTCCCCGATTCGGACCGCCCTGGATGCAGATCCCTGTGACCTTAACTCGTTCGGCGTACCCCGGCACAGCGTTCCATGATGTGACAGGCCGTATGGTTTACCGCTTGTGACGATCGACCAGGTTCGCCAGAAGGTGGCGGAGCGCGGGCTGCACGCCCGCAAGCTCCGCGAGGTGTTGTCCCTGCTCAGCGAGGACTGGCACCCGCTCGCCGAACTCGTGCGCCTACCTGCTGTGCCCCGCCGCACGGTCCAGGACCTGCTGAAAGCCCTCGGCGACGACATCGAATCTTCAAACGATCGTTACCGCATCGCGCCCGGCAAAGTCGCTGCCTACCGGGACGCGTTCGGCATTTCGGGCGTCCGCGACCACACCGACGTGCTGCGCCAGATCCTCGTCGACATCGCCGACGTGCCGCCGCCGTTGTCCTCGTTGGACCACGTGCAGGCGACGGCCGAGACCGCCCTGAACCGCGCGGTGTGGCTGGATTCCGTCTACGACCTGGCAGGCAAGCGTTTGCTCTGCCTCGGCGACCACGACCTGACCTCACTGGCCGTCGCCGCCGTGAATCCCAACGTGTCGATCACGGTCGTGGACCTGGACGAGCGGCTGCTGGAGTTCATCGACGCACGGGCTGCCGCGCGGGGCTTGAACATCCGGACGTTGCACTGCGACATGCGTTTCGGGCTGCCCACGTCCGTGATCGAGTCGGTGGACCTCGTCTTCAGCGACCCGCCCTACACGCCCGAAGGCATGGGGCTCTTCGCCGGGCGTGCGGTCGAGGCGCTCAACGACGTGGCCGACGGACGGGTGCTGCTGGCCTACGGGTTCTCCGACCGGACACCCGCGCTGGGGTTGAAGGTGCAGCAGGAGTTGCAGAAGCTCGGGCTGGTGTTCGAGGCGATCCTGCCCGCGTTCCACCGGTTCGACGGCGCTCAAGCCATCGGATCTGCCGCCGATTTGTACGTTTGCCGGCCCACTGGGCGGCGTGCGGTGTCCGGTGGCACGCGGATCTACACGCACGGCGCGCAGTCCGTGGAGTCTTCCGGACCGTCGAAGGAAGCCCTCGCCGCTTTGTCGGACCTGGCGCCGCGACCGGAGTCCTCGCCGCCGCCGAAGCCGCGCCAGGCCGGGTGGACCGAGCCCGTCGGCAAGGGCGCGGCGTCGCTGGCCGTTGACCTGTCGGCGGATCCAGGGCCGTGGTTGCTGCGCACCTTGCTGGCTTCGTCGCCGGCTCGGTTGGCTTGCTTGGTGCCGAACAACCATCCGGCCGTGTCGTCGGAGGCCGGGCAGAAGGAACTGCAGGAGCTGGTGCAGACCCGGTTCAAGCTGAAGTTCCTGCGCAACAACCCAGATGGCAAGACGACGATCGTCGTCGCCGACCAGGTTTTGACAGGGACACTGTCACTGGGCGACCGCGCGATTCGCGAGGTGCTCATGAAGGCGCACGGCAAGCTGCGCAACGTGTGGCGTGAGGCGTTGATCACCGCGTCGCAGGGCGTGCTCACGAAGAAGCAGGCCGCGGAGATCGTCGACAACGCCGACGTGGCGTCCGACGACCTCGAACTGCGGTTGATCGATCTGCCCAAGCACCGGATCGCGGCGCTGTTGCCGGAGATCTCAGCCAGCGCGCGGTATGTGGAGCGGCCCGAGGGCTAGCACCGCGCGGAACTCCTTGGGCGGCACCGGACGCGAGAACAGCCAGCCCTGGTACGCGTCCACGCCGACACCGCGCAGCACGTGGAACTGCGTCGCCGTCTCCACGCCCTCGGCCACGCACTTGCGTCCCATCGCCCGCGCCATGTCCACGACGGCGCGGGCCACGGCGAAGTCCGAGGAGTCGTTGCCCACGCCGGAAACGAAGCGGCGGTCCACCTTGATGATCTGCGCCGGCAGGTCCTTCAGGCGGGCCAGCGACGAGTAGCCGGTGCCGAAGTCGTCGACGGCGAACTGCACGCCGCGCTGCACCAGTTCGTCCATCGACTGGCGGACACGCGAGGGCAGGTCGACGAATGCGGTCTCGACGAGTTCCAGCACCACCCGTTCCCACGGGACGCCGGACTCCAGGATCGCGGTCGACACGATGTCGACGAACTCGGGATCGCCCGGCACCAGGCCCGCGAGGTTCACCGCCACCGACACCGGCCGGCCGTCGGGGGCGGGCCAGGTGGCGGCCTCACGAAGAGCCGTTCGCAGAACCCAGCGGTCCAGCTCGCGCATCAGGTCGCCCTGCTCGGCGACGGGCAGGAAGACGTCTGGCGGCAGCAAACCGCGGTCCGGGTGTGGCCAGCGCACCAGGGCTTCGGCGGTCAGCACGGCGCCGTCGACGCCCACGACCGGCTGGAAGTGCAACGCCAGACCGTCGTGCTGCAGGGCGTCGCGCAGCTGGCCTTCGAGGTGCACCTGGCGGTCTGCGGAGGCGATCAACGCGGCCGAGGCCAACGAAACCCGCCCGGCACCGTTGCGCTTCGCCTCGAACATCGCCGCGTCAGCGAACCGCAGCAAATCCGCGCCGTTGGCCCGCGAACCGTTGGGAACAGCGGCGCCGATCGAGGCGGAGACCCGGACCAGCTGCCCGTGCACCGGAACGGCAGTTCTCAACAGAGAAGCGACCCGCGTGGCAAGAGCGTCGACGCCACCGACCGAGTCGATGTCCTCGCAGATGATCACGTACTCGTCGCCGGACAGTCGCGCGGCGGTGCAGCCGTCGGGCAGGCCGCCCTCCAACCGGCGAGCAAGAGCCACGAGCAGCTCGTCGCCCGCGTCGTGGCCGAGAGAGTCGTTGACGCGCTTGAAGTTGTCGATGTCGCAGAAGAACACGGCGACCTTGGACCGGCCGGGGCCGTCCAGCAGCTTGCCGAGCATCTCCTTGACCAGCGCGCGGTTCGGCAGGCCGGTCAGCTCGTCGTGCGTCGCCTGGTGCCGCAACGCCTCGGCGGTGCGACGACGTTCGGTGATGTCGAGGAACACGATCAGCCAGAACCGGCGGCCGTCGTCCTGCACGGACAGCGCGATGTGCAGCTCGCAGTAGACCTTCTCGCCGTCGGGACGCACGAGGATGCGCTGCGGGATCTTCTGCGTGCGCTCGGCGGCCCACTGCAGGCCCGGCGAGGTGTCCTCGGGGTGGGTGAGCTGCTCGGCGGTCATGCCGCGCAGCTGTTCCAGCTCCATGCCCAGCAGGTCGCACAACGCGTCGTTGGCGTCGACCAGGCGCTCACCCTCGTCGAAGAGCCCGATGCCGACCGGCGTGACGGACACGAGGTCCGTGAAGCGCTGCGACGAACGCTTCATGCGGGCCTCGGCGGCGCGCTGCTCGGTGACGTCCTGGGCAGTGCCGACGGCCAGCTGGTTGCCCCGCGGGTCACGAACGATCATGCCGTGGCAGCGGAAGATCCGCATGGAACCGTCGCGGCGCACCACGCGGTGCTCGCACTGCACGGCGATCTCGTCCACGGCCAGCTGGCGCCACAGATCGTCGACCCAGCCGCGGTCTTCGGGGTGCACGAGGTCGAGGTACGTCTCGTAGGTGCCCACGACGTCGGCGGGGATGCCGTAGAGCTCGCGGAGCATGTCCGACCACACGACGTCGCCCGTCGCCGGGTTCCACTCCCACATGCCGAGGCGCGCGGCCTGCTGCGCGTCCGCCAGTCTTCGGCGGTCCTCGCGCATCTGGCGTTCCAGCGCACGTGCTTCGGTGACGTCCTGGATGGTGCCGTGGTAGCGCTCCACCCGGCCGGAGGCCGAGAACTCGGCGCGGGCGCGGCAGACGTAGACGCGCTCGCGGAGCTCGCTGCGGACCTCGACCTCGACCGGAGCGTCGTCACGGGTGTGCAGCAACTCGTGCCGCAGCGCCTTGACGGCTTCGCGGTCGTCCGGGTGCACGCCGCTCAGGAGGTCGTCGTCCGGGGTCATGCCCAGCTCGGCGTACATCTCCATGAGCACTTCGCTGCGGTGCACGGCGCGCGTGCCGGTCTCGTAGGCCCAGCTGCCGATGCGGGCGATGCGCTGGGCTTCGAGCAGCCGCGCGCGTTCCTGCGCGAGCTCGGTGGCCGCGCGCTTGGACTCGGTGATGTCGCGGATGTAGCCGGTGATCTTGTCCAGCTGGCCGTCGTCGAGCAGCCTCGCCTCGGCGACGCCGCGGATCCACCGCAGCTGGCCGTCCGGGCGGACGATCCGGTACTCGATGTCGATCGGGTCGCCGGTGATCTCGCGGCCCTGCCAGTACGACTCGACCATGTCGTAGTCGTCGGGGTGCACCACGTCGAGGACGGCCTGCGCGCCCGGCACGACGGCGCCGCGTTCGACGCCGAGAAGTTCGTAGTGGGTGTCCGACCAGATCGTGAGACCGCTTTCCGGGTCGTACTCCCACGAGCCCAGCTCCGCGACCCGCTGGACCTTGCGCAGCCGGCGCTGTTCGTCGCGCAACGCGTCCGCGGCGGCGGAGAGATCGGAGACGTCGATCAGCAGGACGGCCTGCAGGCCCGTGCCGGGAACGGCGTTCCTGGCCACGCGCACCGGCAGTTCGCTGCCGTCACCGCGCGACAACCGCAGGTCGGACTGGTTGCCGAGGAGCAGCTGGCTCAGCGGGTGCCCGACGAGGTCGTCGGCTCCCTGGACGCCGGCCAGCTCGACGGCGGCCGGGTTCGCCTGCATGACGACGCCCTTGGCGTCGACGAGCAACGACGGTGCGTCGGGCAGGGTCAAGCCGTCCAGCGTCACCGGTGGCTTGCCTGCAGCCGGCCCTGAAGCCGACACAGCCGTCCGTGCACGGCCGTTCACCACCGTCGCGCGTCCTACCCACTTGGGCACCGGCCCACCCTCTCCCGCATCCGCCGCCCGCGGCAATTCGGGTGGGCACGACAACGGCACCCGAACGGCGGCAAACACGAACCCTCTCCTCGGGTGAACACCCGAGGAGAGGGACGGTAGCGCTTCAGAGCGTCATCGCCCACCCCTTGCCGGGTTAACGAAAAGCCACGTTCGTGGTTCCGGTACCCACCGACTTGCAAAAGGGTGGCAAATGTTCGGGCCGGCTCAGGCGACCCCGTCGGCCTTCGCCGCGACCGCCACAGCGGCTGCGACCTCGGGTCCGACGCGCGGGTCCAGTGCGGACGGAACAATTCGGTCTGGCCCCAAATCATCTTTCGCAACGGCCAGAATGGCATCCGCGGCCGCGAGCTTCATGCCTTCGGTGATCCGCCGCGCACCCGCGTCGAGCGCCCCGCGGAAAATGCCGGGGAACGCGAGCACGTTGTTGATCTGGTTCGGGAAGTCGCTGCGGCCGGTCGCCACGATGGCGGCGTGCCTGGCGGCGACTTCCGGGTGCACCTCGGGGTCCGGGTTGGACAGTGCGAACACGATCGAGTCGTTCGCCATGCTCGCGATCAGCTCCTCGGACACCTTCGACGACGACACGCCGATGAAGACGTCCGCGCCGCGCAGAGCCACGTCGATGCCGCCGTCGAGGTTGCTCTGGTTGGTGACCGCCGCGATCTCTTCCTTGATCGGGTTGAGCCCGGCCCGGCCGGTGCGGACGATGCCGCGCGAGTCGAGCAGCGTGACCTCGCCGACGCCGGCGGCGAGCAGGATCTTGGCGATCGCGATGCCCGCGGCGCCCGCACCGGAGATGACCACCCGCTGGTCATTCACCTTCTTGCCGAGCACCGTGTTCGCGCCGTTGAGCGCGGCGAGCGACACGACGGCCGTGCCGTGCTGGTCGTCGTGCATGACCGGGCAGTCGAGCGCCTCGATCAGCTTCTGCTCGAGCTCGAAGCAGCGCGGCGCCGCCACGTCCTCGAGGTTGACCGCGCCGAACGACGGGCGCAGCCGGACCAGGGTCTCGACGATCTCGTCCACGTCCGTCGTGTTGAGCACGAGCGGGATGGAGTCGAGGCCGCCGAACGTCTTGAACAGCGCGGACTTGCCCTCCATGACGGGCAGCGACGCGCTGGGGCCGATGTCACCGAGGCCGAGCACCGCGGTGCCGTCGCTCACGACGACGACCAGGCGGTGCGCCCACGTGTACTTGGCGGCGAGGCTCGCGTCCTGCGCGATGGCCTTGCTCACTCGTGCGACACCAGGGGTGTACGCGATGGACAGCGCTTTCGGGTCAGCGAGCGAGGCGGTCGCGCCGACCTCGAGCTTCCCGCCCAGGTGCGCGTTGAAGATCTCCTCGTCCGTCAACTGCGTCGGATCGGAGTTCTCGGTACGGGCTTCGTTCACTGCTGTCACGGCGTCCCTCCTGCGGTGCGGGCGGCGTAGTAGCCCCAACTGGGCTCATCACCAAACGGCGCACCGGCCCAGCGTTGTCACGCCGGGTGCACGGGGCCTGGAAACTCGGTCGATGCCCTCCGACGAGTTGCGTCGCAGAACCGCCCGAGTGCTGCGGGTGACGGAATTGTGGCAGGGTCGCGTCGCGCTGTCTGCGGCGGGGATCACACTTTTTCCGCAGGTCAGAGGGCATGTAGCAAGACGTCCGTCCGGTTTTCTGCACCGACCGGTCGGTTTATGCAGGCAGGAAGCACCCGATCGGTCAAGAAAGATTGACGCCTTAGAGTGACGGGATGCAGGCGAGTTCGCTGAAAATTGACGGCGCGTTCGAGTTCGTCCCCACGACATTTCCCGACGACCGCGGCGTGTTCGCCTCGCCCTACCAGGAAGCCGCCTTCACCGAGGCGGTCGGCCACCCGCTCCGGCTCGCCCAGACGAACCACAGCGTCTCCAGCGCGGGCACCATCCGCGGCATCCACTACGCCGACGTCCCGCCGTCCCAGGCGAAGTACGTCTTCTGCCCGCGCGGCTCGTTCATCGACGTGATCGTCGACATCCGGGTCGGCTCCCCCACCTTCGGCCAGTGGGACGCGGTGCTCGTGTCGTCCGCGAAGTGCAACGCCGTGTACGTCGCCGAGGGCCTGGGCCACGCGATGATCGCCCTGGAAGACGACACGATCATGAACTACCTGTGCTCCACGCCCTTCAACCCGTCCGGCGAGCACGGCCTGACGCCGCTCGACCCGGCGCTGGACCTGCCATGGCCACGCGAGTTCGAATTCCGGCTCTCGGCGAAGGACCAGGAGGCGCCGACACTCGCCGAGGCGTACGAAGCCGGCGCGCTGCCGCGTTACGACGACTGCCTGGCGCTGTACGCGTCCCTCAAAGCCTGAGCCTGGGTCTCGGCCATAGTCGAGCTTTGACGACGCCGACCACCTCAGCCGGCCCGAGTTGCGCGGAGTCGGTGCTCGCGTACGGGTTGTCTCCCACCACGTGCCACCCGCCGTCCACGTGGTGAGAGACACGCTTGATCGAGAGCTGCCCCGGTCTGCTGGCCCACCGGACCAGCACGACGTCGTTGGGTTTGGGCGTCGCACCCCATCTGACCAGCACGATGTCTTCGTTCTTGAGCGCAGGTGCCATCGACGGACCACGGACGAGCACGGTGGAGAGGCGCGGTCTCAACGATCACCCTTCGGTCAGCCGGAGTAGGGTCCTTCTTGTCGGAGCATCCACTGTTTTCATTCTGGGAGGAACGATGCGACTCGTGTCGCGCATTCTCCGCCCGCGCGTCGAAGCCACCGCGCACTGCGACCTGCCCTGCGGCGTCTACGACCCGGCACAGGCCCGCATCGAGGCCGAGTCGATCAAGGCGGTTCAGGAGAAGTACCAGGCGAACGAGGACCCGGAGTTCCGGGAGCGTGCCGTCCTGATCAAGGAGCAGCGCAGCGAGCTCGTCAAGCACCACCTGTGGGTGCTGTGGACGGACTACTTCAAGCCGCCGCACTTCGAGAAGTACCCCGAGCTGCACGACCTCTTCAACCGCGCCACCAAGGCCGCGGGTGCGGCGGGCACCAAGGGGTCGATGGACCCGGCGTCGGGTCAGGCGCTGCTCGACCTGATCGCGCAGATCGACAAAATTTTCTGGGAGACCAAGCAGGGCTGAGTTTCCTTTGAACGGCGTCGCTCCCTTGGGCAGGGAGCGACGCCGTTTGTCGTTTGGGCGTAACCCTGCGTACGCGACGTGCGATTTGACCTGATGTGGCCGGCGACGAGACGTGGGACTTCTTCGTGTCCTACACAGGGGTCGACAAGACCTGGGCTGAGTGGATCGCCTGGGAGCTCGAAGATCAGGGACATCGCGTTCTGATTCAGGCCTGGGACATGGTGCCAGGCACCGACTGGTTCGAGCGCATGCACGCGGGGGTCCAGGGTTCTCGACGCACGATCGCGGTGTTGTCGACCGCCTACCTCGATTCCGTGTTCGGAACGATGGAGTGGCAGGCCGCACGCCGTACTGATCCGGCGGGTGCGGACCGCAAGCTGCTGGTGCTGCGGATCGAGGACTGCGAACGGTCGGGACTGCTGGGCTCAGTCGTCAGCGACGACCTGTTCAACGTCGACGAGGACACGGCGCGCGCACGGCTGCTCCGAGCCGTCCAAGGCGCCGTGACAGGGCGGCTGAAGCCGGCAATGCGTCCCGGCTTCCCCGGTCGGGTGAAACCAGGCTTCCCAGGCGCGCTGCCGGCCGTGTGGAACGTCCCGCCGCGCAACCCCAACTTCACCGGCCGGGCCGAATCGCTTAAGCGAATGCGATTCGGCCAGACCGTGGCGGTGCACTCGTTGCACGGCATGGGTGGTGTGGGCAAGACGCAGTTGGCAATCGAGTACGCCCACCGTCATGCGAGCGACTTCGACATCGTGTGGTGGATCCCCGCCGAACAGCCAGCGTTGATCCCCGACCACCTGACCGTGCTTGGCGTCGCTCTCGGCCTCGACGTGGACCCCTCGACCATCACACCGGTTCTCGCGGCTCTGCGCGTCCGTCCGCGGTGGTTGCTGGTGTTCGACAACGCAGAAGACCCCGCGGCGTTGAGCCCGTTCCTCCCCGGCGGCACGGGCAGGGTCGTGATCACCACGCGGCGCAACGGGTTCAGCGCGCTCGGCACGGTGTTGGACCTGGATGTCCTCGATCGTGAGGAAAGCATCGCACTACTCCGGCGCCGTGTGCCCACGGCGCCTCAGGCGCAACTGGCGGAACTCGCCGAACTGCTGGGAGACCTGCCCCTGGCCATCGAGCAGGCCGCGGCGTACCTGGAGACCACTGGCATTCCAGCGGACGAGTACATCGTGCTGTTCCGCCAGCGAACGGCAGATCTCATCGGTCGTGGGCGGTTGATCGACCGGCATGAGACGTTGACGACGCTGTGGGACATGTCGCTGGCCGCGCTGGCGGAGCAGAGTGCCGCCGCGGTCCAGGTGCTTGATCTGCTCGCGTGGATGGCGCCGGAGCCGGTACCGCTCGACCTGTTCACCCTGCATCCCGGTGAGCTTCCTCAGCCCCTGGCCGACGCGGTCCGTGACCCGTTGGACTGGGTGGAGACGGTCGGAGCCCTGGCCGACTGGTTCTTCGTGCGACGTGGCAGTGGGGAAATGACCATCGCCCACCGGCTGCTCCAGCAATCGCTGAAGGCACGCCAGATCGACGGAACAACCTCGAACGCGTTGGTGCAGGCGCTCCTGTGGGCAGAAGCAACCCCCAACATCGAGGACGCTCCGGAGAACTGGGGGCGCTGGCGAGCACTGCTTCCGCACATTCTGTCCGCCACCACCGACGCAAGCGCAGCAACCACCGAGCGCAGCTCTTACCTGCTGAGTCGCGCCGGCAGATTCCTCCGCGTCACAGGCCGGCTCAACGAGGCGCGCTCGCTGCTCGAACAAGCCCTCACGATCAGCGAAGCGGCCCACGGCCCGAACAGCGTCGAGGTCTCCACCACCTTGAACAACCTCGCACTCGTTCTCAAGGATCAGCACCTCCCCGCCGAGGCCGAGGTCTTGTTCAACCGCGCCCTCGCCATCGACGAACCGATCTTCGGTCCGAACAGCGCCCGCGTCGCCACGACCTTGAACAACCTCGGCAACGTCCTCTCACACCAGCAACGCCACGACGAGGCACGAGAACAGCTCGAACGGTCGCTCGCGATCCGTGAGGCCACCGACGGCCCCGACCGCATCCAGACCGCCATCAGCATGACCAACCTCGGTCAGACGCTGACGTCCATGGGCCGTCCCGACGAGGCATTGGAGTTGCACGCGCGGGTCCTCGCCGTCATGGAGGCCGCGTACGGAGCCCGTCACCCCTGGGTTGCGACGGCTCTGAGCAACATGGCGGTCACCTTGCGCGTCATGCACCGCAGCGACGAGGCCAAGCCTCGGGCGGAACTGGCACTGGACATCTACCAGGAGGCGTACGGACCGCACCATCCCGAAGTCGCCACTTGTCTGCTGCACCTCAGCCGCATCCACGTCGAACTGGGCAACGCACGCGAGGCTCAGCAACTTCTCAACCAGGCGCGGGAGATCGACGAACGGAACAAGGACGGTGCCGCTCCCTGAACTGAACCAAGAAGCGGCACCGTAGTTGAGTACTACGCGGCGTTCGTCACCTTGCCGGTGACCTCGAAGCCGATGCCCGTGGGCGAGCGCCCCTCGAACTTCAGCTTGATCTGCTCCTCACCCTCGGCCTCGGCGTCGGCCACGGTCGGCACCGTGACCTCCGTGCTCGTCTCCCCCGGCGAGATGTACGCCGACACCTGGAGCCCGCTGGTGGACAACAGCCGCGAGGGCAGCTGTTGCACTCCGCCGTTCCGGATGAGCCAGTGGTCCGGAACGTCTGTTGTGGACAGTTCGGCGGTACCCGGTGCCACCGGCAGGCCGACCAGCGCGATGCCCGCATCGGCGGGCTCCGACAGGGTCAGCTTCCAGCGCAACGTGCCGCCCTCGGCAACGCTGTCGGCGACCGGGGTGACGGTGAGCGTCGGGACCGGGTCGTCGTTGCGCACCAGCAGGCCGCCGAACGCGGCGCCGACCACGGCGTTGTCGATCGCCACCACGCCGATGGGGTAGCGGGTGTCGGCGCCCCACCTCGTGTTGGCGGTGTAGGTGATCGGCACGTCCGCGCGGTGCTCGCCCGGCTTCAGCGTCACGAGCTTGGTGACCGGGTTGTTCTGCTCGTCGAAGTAGAAGAGGCGGACAGCGCGGGTGCCGTTGCCGGTGGCGGTGACGACGACGTTGTGCGTCACCGTGCCGGAGTCGCCCTCGTCCACCGGGGTCACGGTGGCGTCGACTCGGCCCAGACGTGCGGGCACGACCGGGACCAGGCCCTTGCGCCAGCCGTGGGCGTCCATCAGCAACGCCTGGCCGGAGTCGGAATCGGGGACCAGTTCCAGTGCGGTCGCGTGGCCGACGCCTGCAGGCAGCGGCACGCGAACTTCCTGAGCCCACAACGAACTGAGGCGCCCGGTGGCTGGGAGACCGGCCACCGACACCGCACCCAGCGCACGCTTCTGTCCACTTTGGTCGGTGATGGAAACGCTGAAGCGCGCGGCCGGTGTGTTGCCTGGGACGGCCAGGCGCAGAGCGAGTTCCTTCGAGCCGTGCAGTGACACGGGCTCAGCAAGGTTCACCACGGCCGCCTGTCCCGCGGCCGTCCACTTGAGCTCGATCGACTGGCGTTCCGGCTGCGACGAGGCGAAGCGGAAGCGGACGAGGTGTGGCGAGCGGGTGGTACCGCACGAAGCCGCGAGATCCGGGGTGACCTGGGCACAAACCCTTGCACTGCCGGAAACCTGAGTGTCTGCGGCAGGCACGACGAACGGCTTGCGGTCGCCACCGACGGCGTGCGCGAAGACGCGGGCCGGGTCGGCGGACGGGGCGCGGACGCCGGAGCCGTCGAGCAGCGGCAGCACCGACTCGTCGCGGGCCAGGAAGAGCTGGGCCGACGCCGCGGTGTAGGTGGCGCCCGCGGTCTGCTGCTGGTCCGCGGTCAGGCGAGTGGCGGTTCCCGGCGAACACACGGCGTCCGCAGGCTCACCCGGGGAGAAGTCGTCGAACGCCGGCGCCTCGGCCTGGCCGGGCGTCCATTCGCTGTTGTAGAAGTTGTGGTTGGCACCGACCATGTACAGCGCGCTGTGCAACGCGGCGCCGCGCGAGACGCCGCGCGTCTGGTCGACGAACATCTGGCCCTGCAGGTCGGACACGTCGCCGTCACAGCCGGGCAGGAACGTCACGGACGGCACGTCCGGCTGCGGGTTGTGGCCGAAGATCGTGGGGCCGATCAGCACGGTGCCGCGGATGTTCCAGCGCACCGGACCGGAGAACCCGGTGTCACCGGGCGGCGGGTTGAGGCTGTCGGTGGCGGCGCGGTTGACGCCCTCGCCACCGCGCGAGTGGCCGACCAGCAACACCTTCGACAGGTCGGCCGGCGCGGACTTGACCACGGCCGGAACGTTGCCACGGCCGACGGACCAGTCCGCCCACTTCGCCAGGTGGTGGCGCACCAACGACGAACGCCCCTGCGCGCCCGCGTCGACCGTCGCCGCGTCCTGCGCGTTGATGCCGTTGGCGGAGATCGACACCGTCACGTATCCCTGCGACGCCAGCAGTTCCTGCGCCTTCAGGTAGCCGCGGTGGCTCGGCACGGACTTCAGCCCCGCCGGGCACGGCCAGTTGCCGGTGATCTGCCCGGTCGGGCTGTAGCAGGTGAAGTGCCTGCCGTGCAGGAACAGCACCAGCGGCCGCTTGCCGGACGCACCCTTGGGCGCGACGACGACGGCGTCCATCTCGATCGCTGCCGGGTAGTCGGGCAGCTGCACCGGGTCGAGCGTGTACTCGCCCTTGGTCGTCGCGTACTGCCCCGGCTTGCCGGGGTCGACCCCCGACTCGGGCAACAGCGCGGGCAGCTGCGGCACGGCCAGACTCGCGGGCGGTGCGGGCGGCGCCACGTCGAGCCGCTTCCCCGCCGACCGCACCTGCAGCGCGTCCGGGTTCCGCAGGTCGGCCGTGAGCGTGAAGGTGCGCAGGTCGGCCGACTCCCTGGCGGTGCCGAGGAGCCGGTCGCCCTCCCAGAACTCGACCCCCGCGTCCGACAGCGGCATGGGCGTGGCAGCGGTCCACCGGATCACGTCACCGGCGACTGACCAGCCCGGTGTCGACGGTGGTTCCGGTGCGGCCGCGGCCGGCAGCGCGGGTAGGACCGCGGCCAGCGCAACGGGTAACAAAAGTGCGACCATTCGGCGCATGAGTGGGACCCCCTCAAACGGAATACCACTCAGTTCTAGCCACGTCGCAGAGCACTCGGCACGTCGTTCGCCGCCAATCCGCCAAACAAAACGACAACCCGACGTGAGTAGTACGCCGTTCAGCCGAACGCCGGGGGATTCCCCTCGTCAGGCATGAGGCTGATGGAGGTGATGGGCCAGGCAACGCTGCTCACCGCGCTGGCAGCCATCACGCCGTCGGCCTCATCGGCACCCGGCAACCCCTGGAAATCCAGTACATGTCCCACGTCGTTACCCCCAAATCCGCGAACAGGACCTCCCAGCGAAGCAGACAGCGCGCACCCACCGCTCACATTTCGAGCAGGGCCGAAATATCACTGGCCTCTGGAGTCGGTGTCGCGCTCGTTCTGGCGCAGCTTGTTCCACGTCGAGGTGAGCTCAGCACGGATGCGCGCGACGCGAACCCCGAAGGCCTCGCGGATCTCCTGGGCATCAACCTCGTCGGGGGCGCCGTGGTCGGGGTGCTCGGCGGTCATGGCGAGCGGGGTACCTCCGAAGAGGACTCCCCCAAACGTGCTCCCCGTCACCATGTCCTTCGAAGAACGTCCCGGCCTTCAAGCCGCAGAGGAATTCTGACCGGCATCAGTGGTCCGGCAGGAGCCAGGGTGGTCCGGGCTCGCAGCGCGCTGACAACGATGTTGGCAGGTGGCGCGATGCCAGCGGCACCTGACAGGGGCGAACATCTGTTCGACAGTGTGGCCTGCATGGCGGTTTCGATGAGCGTGGGCCGGTATACCTACCGGCTTCGCCTGTCGTCGTCGACCCGTCAGGTATTGCTGATGGAGTGGGATCGCTGCCGGTGGGTGTGGAACCAATGCGTCGCGCAATCGCGGGAGGCCCATCGGCACAACCGCGAGAATCCCGACGACCCGCGCACGTGCGGCCCGACCCAGTTGGACAACTGCTGACGGGCTGGCGTGCGACCGCGGCGAAGGGCCTGGCGCGGTATCAGCGGATGATGGCCCGTCGGCGTCCGGCCAAGGGCCGGCCCGGTTCGAAGGGGTACAAGCACGCCAGACGGCAGGCGGCGAAGGTCCAGAAGAAGGTCGCCCGGCGTCGGCAGGACACCGCGCGCAAGTGGGCCAAGCGGGTGGTTCGTGACCATGACGTGCTCGCCGTGGAGGACTTCCGGCCGAAGTTCCTGGCGAAATCCACGATGGCCCGCAAGCACGGCCGCGACGTGCGGCTGGTGGATCCGAAACACACCACGATGGACTGTGCGGCATGCGGTGCGAGAACCAAGCACGCTTTGCCGTTGTCCGAACGCACCTACACCTGCACGTCGTGTGGAGCCGTGTCTCCCAGGGACAAGAACTCCGCGGCGGTGATGCTGGTCCGGGCAGGTTTGAACCCGGTCGGTGATGAAGGGCACAAGACCTGTTCGTCCGCCGGACGAACAGGCAGCCTGAGCCGAAAATCCCACATAGCCCGTGCAGGGCAGGGAGCATTCAATCCTTAGGATCGAACAGGTGAGCACCCACCTCTACCTGCTGCGGCACGGCCAGACCGAGTGGTCCGAGAGCGGCAGGCACACGGGACGCACTGACATCGAGCTGACGCCTGAGGGCGAGCAGCAGGCACGGCGGGCGGGCGCCACGCTCGCCCGGCTGCGGGGCACGGACCAGGCGCCCGCGCTCGTGCTGACGAGCCCGCGGCAACGTGCGACCAGAACTGCGGAACTGGCCGGCCTGGAGATCAACGGCACGACCGAGGACCTCGCCGAGTGGGACTACGGCGACTACGAGGGCATCACCACGCCGCAGATCCGCGAGCGCGTGCCCGGCTGGACGGTGTGGACGCACCCGATGCCCGGCGGCGAGTCGCACGCCGAGGTGCAGGACCGGGCCCGCAAGGTGCTCGGCGAGGTGCGCAAGATCCTGCCCGGCGGCGACGTGGTGCTGGTCGGGCACGGGCACTTCAGCCGCGTGCTGATCGCGGCGTGGCTGGGACTGGCGCCCGACCAGGGCGTCCACTTCGGACTGGACCCGGCCGGCACCTGCCAGCTGGGCGACGAGCGGGGCGACCCGCAGGTGCGCAGGCTCAACGTGCCTGCTTGGGAGATCTGATGATCCGACGGGTGGAGCCGCGCGACGTCGACGCGGTCGTCAAGCTGGTGCACGAGCTCGCGCTGTACGAACGTGCGCCGGAGCAGTGCCACCTCACCTCGGAACAGTTGCACACCGCACTGTTCGGCGAGAGCCCCGCGCTGTTCGGGCACGTGGCCGAAGTGGACGGTCAGGTCGTCGGGATGGCGTTGTGGTTCCTCAACTTCTCGACGTGGGACGGCGTGCACGGCATCTACCTCGAGGACCTCTACGTCACGCCGGAGCAGCGCGGCAGCGGCCTCGGCAAGCAGCTGCTGGTCGCACTCGCCCAGGAGTGCGTCGCCAAGGGCTACTCGCGGCTGCAGTGGTCGGTCCTCAACTGGAACGAGCCGAGCATCGGTTTCTACAAGTCGCTGGGTGCCGTCCCTTTGGACGAGTGGACAGTGATGCGAGTGGCCGAAGAAGCCTTGCAAAAGCTCGGTTCTTCACTCTGAAGGTTGACGGAAGGTCTCGAAAGGCTCACGAAAAGGGAATTCCACTCAGGACGGGTCCACGGTGCTGGCAGCGTCCCCGCTCGCCGATCCTCCGGCACCAAAGTAAGCGTGGAAAGAAGGAAAGACCGTGGACCCGACAACGCCCCAGATCGACCCGAACGCCGCTGCCGGTATCGGCATCGTGGGCACGATCATCTACCTGGCCTTCATCGTCTTCGGCATCGTCGTCTTCTGGAAGACCTTCACGAAGGCAGGTCAGCCGGGCTGGGCGGCGATCATCCCGTTCTACAACATCTACGTGTGGCTGAAGGTCGCCGGCCGTCCGGGCTGGTGGCTGATCCTGATGCTGATCCCGTTCGTCAACGTCATCATGGCGCTGATCGTGTCGATGGACATCTCGAAGTCCTTCGGCAAGGACTCCGTCTTCGGTGTCGTCGGCCTGTGGCTGTTCAGCATCATCGGCTACGCGATCCTCGCGTTCGGTGGCGCGCAGTACCGCGGCCCGGCCGCGCTGGGGGGCCAGCAGGCCGCCTACTGAGGCTGAGCCTGTGAGCTGAGGCCGGGTCAGAAGTCACCCCTGTACTTCAGGCCCGGCCTTCACTAAGGTCAGAAATGAAATCGTTTTCAGAGCGTTTCAGACGCCGAGTTGCCGCCGCCCTCGACGCACGACGAGGAAGGACCTCTCAACGATGAGGCGTCGACTGACCGGCGCGTTCGTCGCGCTAGCGGTGGTCGTGGCACCGGTGGGCGTGGCGAAGGCGGCCAGCTTCAACGTCAAGGACTACGGCGCGAAGGGCGACGGCAAGGCGATCGACTCGGTCGCCATCGACAAGGCCATCGCCGCGGCGGCGGCGGCGAACGGCGGCATCGTCGAAATCCCGCCCGGCACGTACCTCTCGCGCTCGATCCACCTCAAGAGCAACATCACGATCAACATCCAGCAGGGCGCGCGGATCGTGGCGTCCGGCAGCGGCATCGACGCGCCGGAGTCGAACCCGAACTCGCGCTACCAGGACTTCGGCCACAGCCACTTCCGCAACGCGCTGCTGTGGGGCGAGAACGTCGAGAACATCAACTTCACCGGCAAGGGCGTGATCGACGGCGCCAACAAGCTCGAGACCGGCGAGAACATCCCGGCGGGCAAGGGCGACAAGATGCTGTCGCTGAAGTTCTGCAAGAACGTCAACATCACCGACGTGACGTTCCGCGAGGCCGGCCACTTCGCGATCATCGTCAACGGCTGCAACGGGATGAAGCTCGACCGGATCACCGTCGACAGCCCCGACGACCGCGACGGCATCAACTTCATCAACAGCTCCAACATCGAGCTGTCCAACTCGACGATCATCTCCAGCGACGACGCGGTGGCGTTCAAGTCCGACTTCGCCACGGGCAAGACCTTCTTGTCAGAGAACAACATCGTCCGCGACTCGACCATCCAGTCGACGGAGAACAACGCCATCCAGTTCGGCTCGGAGACCTGCGGCAGCTTCAAGAACATCCAGTTCCGCAACCTCAAGGTCACCGGCGCCTCGAAGGCGGGCCTCGGCATGGTGTCGATGGACGGCGCGACGATCGAGGACGTCGTCTACGACAACATCCAGCTCACCAAGACCGCCTCGCCGATCTTCATCCACATCGGCAAGCGCGGCCGCTGCCCAGGCAGCCCGCCCGCCGGGAAGATCCGCAACATCACCTACCGGAACATCACCGGCACGAACCTGACGGCGCCGCGCGACATCCCCGGCGACCCGGAGTACGCGTCGACCATCTCCGGCCGGTCCGACTCGAAGATCACCGGCCTGACGTTCGACCACGTGCAGCTCACGGTTCCCGGCAACCACAAGGAATCGGACGCTTCCCGCACGCCTCCGGAGGTCTCCGACGCGTACCCGCCGCGGATCTTCGGCGTGCGACCGGCGTTCGGCTTCTGGATCCGCAACGCGACCGACGTGAAGTTCCTCAACAGCACGATCGAGTTCGACCGGAACGACGGACGGCCGGCGTTCACCACCGACAGCGTGCAGAACATCTCGCTCAACGGCGTGCAGGTGGAACGCAGCACCGGCGCGAATGACCTGCAGTGGCGAAAGAGCAGCGGCACGTCGGTCACGAACAGCACGTCGACGAGCGGTCAGGCCTTGCGCGCCAAGACGAGCTAGTGGCGCGGCTCGGAACGTTGCCGAGCGAATTCGCGGTCAGACGGGTGCATCGTGGTGCCGCCCCCGCGTCCTCGTACTGGATGTATGGGGGGCGCGGGGGCGGTGCCGCGAGGCGCCCTGCTGAGCGTGAATTCACCGCCCACGTTCCGAGTCGCGCCACTAGTGTCCTGCGCCTGAAATCCGCCAGGTAAGTCTAGTGTGGGTTGATGGCACGGATTGGACGTCCTCCTGCTGAGGTGACGTTGACCGAGCAGGAGCGGGAGACGCTGGAGCGGTGGGCGCGGCGGGCGAAGTCGTCGCAGGTGCTGGCGCAGCGGTGCAGGATCGTGCTGGCGTGCGCGGATGGTCTGCCGGGCAAGCAGATCGCGGAGGACCTGCGGGTGCATGAGGCGACGGTGACCAAGTGGCGCAGGCGGTTTCTGCGGGATCGACTGGATGGCCTGGTCGATGAGCAACGGCCGGGCCGGCCGCCGTCGATCACGGTGGACCAGGTCGAGGAGGTGATCGTGGCGACGCTGGAGGAGACTCCGCGCAACGCCACGCACTGGTCGCGGGCGTCGATGGCCGAACGCACCGGCTTGAGCAAGTCGACCATCGGCCGGATCTGGCGCGATTTCGGCCTCAAGCCCCATCGTGCCGAGACGTTCAAGCTCTCCACTGATCCGTTGTTCGTGGAGAAGGTCGTCGATGTTGTTGCCCTGTACCACAATCCGCCCGAGCGGGCGGTGGTGCTGTGTGTGGACGAGAAGAGTCAGATCCAGGCGCTGGACCGGTCCCAGCCGGTGCTGCCGATGATGCCGGGCATGCCCGAGCGGCGCACTCACGACTATGTCCGCAACGGCATCACCAGTCTGTTCGCCGCGTTCAACGTCGCCGATGGCACGGTGATCAGTGAGTTGCACCGCCAGCACCGCGCCGCCGAGTTCCGCAAGTTCCTGGTCACGATCGACAAGACCGTGCCCGCGGAGTTGGACGTGCACCTGGTCTGCGATAACTACGGCACCCACAAGACTCCGGCGATCAAGACCTGGCTGACCCGCCATCCCCGGTTCCACATGCACTTCACCCCGACCGGATCCAGCTGGATCAACCAGGTCGAACGCTGGTTCGGCTTCCTCACCGACCAGCAGATCACCCGCGGCACACACCGCAGCGTCCAGGCGCTGGAGAAAGACATCCGCGCCTGGATCACCGACTGGAACACCCACCCGCGGCCGTTCATCTGGACCAAGACCGCCGAAGAGATCCTCGAATCACTCGCCCGATTTTGCAGGCGAATTTCCGGCGCAGGACACTAGATGACGCCGACCGCGCCATAGGTAGAGGCGTCCGCGGCCGCGGACGTACCGGGCAGCTCGCCGTCCGATCTCCAGTGGGCGGCGAGCACCAGTCCGGGCTCGAGCAGCTTCAGCCCGCACACGAACTCTTCGACGTCCTGCTTGGTGCGCGGGACCAGCGTGCTGCCGAGGTCGTCGGACAACGAGAGCAGCCCCTCCACGAGATCGGGCTCGACGTCCTTGGTCAGGTGCGTCAACGCCAGCACACTGCCCTCGCACAGCGCCGCCCGATAGCGTGCGACGACACCCGCGGGCTCGTCGTGGACGTACGGGAGGATGCCGACCATCAGCACGGCGGTCGGCTTGGTGAAGTCGATGAGGCGGCGCGTTTCCGGGTCCCGCAGCACGGCGCCGACATCGCACACGTCGGCCTGCACGATGGCGGCGCTCAGGTTGTCGCGCAGCATGGTGCGGGCGTGGGCGACGGTCACCGGGTCGTGGTCGACGTAGACCACGTTGCAGGACGCGTCGAGGGCCTGGGCGACCTCGTGCACGTTGCCCGCGGTCGGGATGCCGCTGCCGAGGTCGAGGAACTGGCGGATGCCCATCTCCTCGACGCACAACCTGACGACCCTGCGCGAGAACGAGCGGATCGCGCGGGCCATCTCGGCCACCGGGAAGTGCTTGATGGTCTCCTCGGCGAGGGCGCGGTCGACCGCGAAGTTGTGGGCGCCGCCGAGGTAGTAGTCGAAGAGGCGAGCCACGTTTGGGCGTTCGGAACCGCCGTTTGTCGTCACCCGCTTCGGGCCGTCCTGCACTGCGACACCTCACCCTGCTGCCGAGCGGCGCGAACGCTGGCAGCACGGTAACTGGCTACTCCGTTCGTGTCCATCCACCATTCGTGAACACGCACGGTGACGTCTGCAGATGGCACGCGGGGCGCTTTCGCACGCTCATGTCGTACGAAAGCGCCCCGCGTGCGGTCAGATCAGACGCCGGCGGTCGTGCGGATCCAGTTGCGGTACGGGGTGTGGTTGATGCTGGTGTAGTTGGAGCGCGTCGCGCGGTCCGACGTCGAGGCGACGCCGACCTGACGGCCGTTGGCGAACATCGGGCCACCGGAGTCACCGCCGGCCGCGATGCCGTCGACCCGCTGGACCGAGATGGCGACGCCACCGCGGTAGTCACGGCCGTTGGTGGACGTGACGCGGGTGTTCGCGACCTTCAGGTAGCGCGACTGGCAGTTGATCTCCGGCTGGTTGGTGCAGGTGGCGCCCCAGCCGTAGAGCTGCACGGTCTGGCCGACCGAGACGGGGTTGACGAGCGGGGAGAACGGCGCGGACATCGACGTGGTCACGTGCACCAGCGCCAGGTCGGCGGACGGGTGCTTGATCACCCGGTCACCGGTCACCAGCTGGCCACCGGACGTCTGGTCCAGGCTGCCCGCCCGGAACGTGTACCTGGCGGTGCTGGACGCCACGCAGTGCTCAGCGGTCAGGATCCACTGAGGTGCGATCTTGGTGGCCGAGCAGTTCTCCCGGCCGTTGGCGAACAGACGTGCCGCGTAGGGGAAGTTCGACGCGTAGCTGCCACCGATGATCATCGGCGACATGTCCGGCTCGTCCGGAGCAGCCGACGCGACAGGAGCGAGGGAGAGCGCCGCCAGGAAGGCGCCCGCGATCGCGGTCAGAACACGCATGGTTGGTCACCTCGTGAGTGCAGGGAGTGGTTAAGCAACCACGCACAGCTTCACCCGGTCGTGTGACCCTGACCACCCTCCGTTAGTCGGCTTTGTCGCCTTCCGAGACATCGGAGAGGCCCATCGCCCACTTGCGCCCGTCGCTGGTGAACAGCAGCACGAGCACAACGACGCAGTAGATGCCCGCCAACGAGCCCAACAACTGTTGCTCTGACGGCCCGTAGGCGTACCAGGCGCAGCCGAGCAGCAGCAGCTGCGTGACGATCACGGGCGTGCGGGCGCCGTGCTGGCCGCGGAACAACATGACCGACGCGAAGATCGCCCCGCCGAACCAGATCACGAGCACACCGGCGGCACCGAGGATCGGGCCGCCGGAAGGTGCGCCCTGAATCACCCGGACGACGAGTGCGACGGCCAGCGCGATACCGCCCAGGCCCTGCAAAAAGGTGAGCGCGGCGGCACCACGCACAGCGCGCGGTGGCACCGGGGTCGCAGTGGTCACTGGAGACCTTTCCTCACGTTCTGTACTGGTCACGGATCGTAGGCCACCCGGTTGGAGGGCTCTCCGAGCACGCCCGGCGCGGGAAGATCAAGGGGCCTTCAGCGAGCCGGCGGTCGTCCGGGGTGCACTCGGCTGCGAGGCGCACGCAGTGCTAGCGGAAGGGAGATTTGGGCCACTTTCGTGAGGCCGGAGCCACCCTTAGGGAGGACATGCGCGCCGCTGACGGTCACGCACTGTCTTACTCTCAAGTAGTGCGCGCTCTTCTCGTGGTGAACCCGCAGGCGACTACAACAACGCCGGCGGGCCGTGACGTGTTGGCGCACGCGCTCGCCAGCGACGTGCGGCTGGAGATCATCGAGACCTCCTACCGCGGCCACGCGGCAGACGCGGCGCACAAAGCTGCGGAGGACGGGTTCGACCTGGTCATCGCCCACGGCGGCGACGGCACGGTCAACGAGGTCGTGAACGGCATCCTGCGCGGCGGCCCCCGTCCGGACAAGCCGATGCTGGGCGTCGTGCCCGGCGGTTCGGCCAACGTCTTCGCCGGCGCGCTGGGCATCCCGCGCGACCCGGTCGAGGCCACGCACGTCCTGCTTCAGTCGATCGAGCACGGCACCAAGCGCCGGATCGGGCTCGGCCAGGTGTTCGCGGACGTCGTCGAGGGCGACAAAGGCCGCTGGTTCACCTTCAACGCGGGCATGGGCCTCGACGCCGACGTCGTCGCGGGCGTGGAGAAGAAGCGCGCCAAAGGCCGCAACGCGAGCCCTGCTCTCTATCTGACCGTCGCGCTCGGGGCTTATGCGCAGAACGTCCGGAAACCGCAGCACTTCACAGTCGAGGTGCCGGACGAGGCCCCGTTCAGCGACGTCGGCATGGTGTTCGTGTCGAACACCGACCCGTGGACGTACTTCGGCGACAAGGCGATCCAGCTCAACCCCAGCACGTCCTTCGACGGTGGCCTGGGCCTGAGCGCTCTGAAGACCCTTCGCGTGCCCACCGTCGGGCGCTATGTAGCCCAGGTGCTCGCCACCGGTAACCCGAAGGGCGGGAATCTCGTTCGGCGCGATGACGTGGGTTATGTCAGAGTGAAGTGCGAGGAGCCCGCCAACCTCCAGGTCGACGGTGATTTCCTCGGCATGACGACGGCGGTGGAGTTCCGGGCGGTCCCCGATGCGTTGACTGTTGCCGTATAAGCAACTTGACAGTCCGTGATCGGTTCGTGACCGTCTCGGTACCCACCCGGGATGTACTGCAGTCGAGTGACAGCAGAGCGTGAAACCCCAGGTGAACGGTGTCGATCTTTTGGGTGAGTTCACTCACCGGGTCAGTGCTAACCCCTTGACATCCCAGCCGTTCGTGAAAGCATTCACAAGCACCCCAAAACGACCGCTGACAACCGGCGTGCCCTTGTGCGCGCCTAGCTGAGGAGTAGTTCCAATGGACTGGCGCCACCGCGCGATCTGCCGCGACGAGGACCCCGAGCTGTTCTTCCCCGTTGGGAACAGTGGTCCCGCGCTGCTTCAGATCGCCGAGGCGAAGACCGTCTGCCGCCGTTGCCCCGTCGTATCCGACTGCCTCGCGTGGGCGCTCGAGAGCGGCCAGGACGCCGGCGTCTGGGGCGGGATGAGCGAAGACGAGCGCCGCGCTCTCAAGCGCCGCAACGCCCGCACGCGGGCCCGCAGCAACGCCTGACCAGGCAGTTAGCCGCGACAAGCTACATATAAGTAGAAGCCCGACACCGTGCCAGGTGTCGGGCTTCTTCTTTGTTTGCACACCCTCCCGCATGACCACGTGAGACCGCTGAGGCTGGTCGTCACGTGTGCACGGCGTTAGTTTAGCGCCGCCCTCTGAGCGGTACGCGCAGGACCGCCTCTGTACCGCCTCGAGGCCTGCGCCGCAAGCTCAACGAGCCCCTCAGTTCGGAGTCGACGAGGGTCCGAACGATCTGCAAACCGAGACGATCCGTGCGCTCCAGGGAGAAACCGGGCGGAAGCCCCTTGCCGTCGTCGGAGATCGTCACGTCGAGCCACTTGGCTGACCGCTCGGAGTGCACGACGACCTCTCCGCGCTGGCCAGGGGCGTAGGCGTGCTCGAACGCGTTCTGCACGAGCTCGGTCAGCACCATCACGAGCGGCGTCGCGATCTCGGCCGGAACGATCCCGAAACCACCCTCGCGGCGGACCTTCACCTGGGTCTCGGTGACCGCCACGTCGCTCATCATCGGGATCACCTTGTCGACCACGTCGTCAAGATCGACTCGCTCGTCCACGGACATCGACAACGTCTCGTGCACGAGTGCGATGGAAGTCACACGCCGCACCGACTCGGCGAGCGCCTCCTTGGCCTCCGGGTTCGTCAACCTGCGACTTTGCAGCCTGAGCAACGCGGCCACGGTCTGCAGGTTGTTCTTCACCCGGTGGTGGATCTCGCGGATCGTGGCGTCCTTGGACATCAACGCTCGGTCGCGGCGGCGCACCTCGGTGACGTCGCGGCACAGCACGATGGCGCCGGCAGCCTGTCCGCGTGGCCGTAGGGGCAAAGAACGGAACAGTACTGCGGCACCGCGCCGTGACTCGGCCTCCATGCGCATGGACGGCTGCCCGTCCAACGCCTGCCGGATGCGTTGAGCGACCTCGGTGGCGTCGAACGGGTCGCCGATCAGGCTGCGCGTCAACGGCGCGAGATGCACGCCGACCAGGTCTGACGCGTGCCCCATGCGGTGGTAGGCCGACAGCGCGTTCGGCGAGGCGAACACCACCGCACCGGACGGGTCGAGCCTGATCAGGCCGTCACCGACGCGCGGGCTGGTGTGCACGTCCGGGGACGGTTCGGGCGCGGGGAACGTGCCGTCCGCGATCATCTGGCACAGGTCGGCCGCGCTGCCCAGGTACGAGATCTCCAACGGCGACGGCACGCGCGGCACCGCCAGGTTCGTGCTGCGGCTCAGCACCGCGATGACCTGGGCGCCCAGCCGCACCGGGATGGTTTCGCGGCGCACGGGCACGCCCAGGTGCCAGCGAGGGTCCTCCTCGCGGCAGATCCGCGACTCGTCCATCGCCCTGCGCAGCTGCGGGTGCTCGTCCGCGTGCACCTCGCTGCCGACCACGTCCTCCGGGTGGGCCGTGGGCGCCGTCGTCGGACGGGCCTGGGCGACGCAGAGGAAGTTCTGGTCGTCCAACGGCACCCACATGAGGAAGTCCGCGAACGACAGGTCGGAGAGGAGCTGCCACTCGGCGACGACCAGCTGGAGGTGGTCGACGGCGGCGCCGGAGAGCTTCGTGTGCTCAGCCAGCAGGTCCGTGAGCGTAGACAGAACTCCTCCATGAGAAACTGGTGGGTGAAGCAGTTCTGATCCTAGGAGACACCCATGTCGAAGCGTGCTCGCAAGCGCCGCGACCGCAAAAAGGGCGGCGCCAACCGAGGCAAGCGCCCCAACGCCTGAGTGCTGCGAAAAGGCCTGGACACCATGACGGTGACCAGGCCTTTTTGTCTTCTCACGAGGACACTCAGTCCTCGGTGCGGATCTCCACGATCGTGGCTCGGATGCGCGCCTTCAGGTCGGCGGGGGCGTAGTCGCCGCCGCACTTGCGGGCGAGCAGCGCCTTGAGGTGCTCCTCCAGCCCGAACTGCTCCAGGCACGGATGGCACTCGTCGAGGTGCGTCTGCAGTGCCGCCCTGCGGGTCTGGTCGCACTCGTGGTCCAGGAACAGCCAGACCTCGGAGAGGACTTCCGAGCAGTCGGTGTCGTGGGGTTCGCCGCAGTTCATGACGCGTCTCCGTTGTTGCCTCGGAGGAATCCACGTTCGCGGGCGACGTCCGCCAGCATGTCGCGGAGCTGGCGACGGCCCCGGTGCAACCGGGACATCACCGTGCCGATCGGGGTGCCCATGATGTCTGCGATCTCCTTGTACGCGAAGCCTTCGACATCGGCGAGGTAGACCGCGATCCGGAACTCCTCCGGCAACCGCTGCAATGCTTCCTTGACGTCGCTGTCGGGCAGGTTGTCGAGTGCCTCGACCTCTGCGCTGCGCAGCCCGGACGAGGTGTGGCTCTCCGCCTGCGCCAGCTGCCAGTCAGTGATCTCGTCGGTCGGCTGCTGGATCGGCTGGCGCTGCTTCTTGCGGTAGCCGTTGATGTAGGTGTTGGTCAGGATCCGGTACAGCCAGGCCTTGAGGTTCGTGCCCTCCGAAAAGGACGCGAACGCCGAGTAGGCCTTGAGGAACGTCTCCTGGACCAGGTCCTCGGCGTCAGCCGGGTTGCGCGTCATGCGCAGGGCAGCCGAGTAGAGCTGGTCGAGCATCGGCATCGCGTCGCGCTCGAAACGCGCGGCTCGCTCCGCCGTCGTCTCCGTCGTGCCGGTGGCGGGCACCGCGCTCCCTTCCCACTGGATCTGGGTCGGGTCCGACTCTACGCGGGGCCGCTCGAGCATGTTCGTAGCCACGTCCCTCGTAACAACGGAGGTGCTGGTAGTAATTCCGCATGGCCGGACGTGGGACGCCCGCCACAGCGCTGCTGGAGAAGCAGCGGGTGGCGCACACCTTGCACTCGTACGAGCACGACCCCCGCCACGAGTCCTACGGACTGGAGGCGGCCGAGGCGCTCGGGCTGGTGCCGGAACGCGTGTTCAAGACGCTCGTGGCCGACGTGGACGGCAAGCTCGCGGTCGGCGTCGTGCCGGTGACGTCCCAGCTAGACCTGAAGGGTCTCGCCGCGGCGCTGAAGGGCAAGAAGGCGAAGATGGCCGTGGTCGCCGACGCCGAACGCGCGACGGGTTACGTCGCCGGCGGCATTTCTCCACTCGGGCAGAAAAAGCGCCTTCCGGTTGTGCTCGACGAATCGGTTTCGCAGTTCGACACGATTTTCTGCAGCGCCGGCAGGCGTGGTCTCGAAGTCGAGATCACGCCTGCCGACTTGGTGCGGTTGACGAATGCGGTGGTCGCGCGAATCAGCGCTTAGCTGACCGGCATCATCACGCCGCTCAACTGAACGGGCGTACCGACACTCGACGGCCAGGCGATCTTGACCGAGTCGCCCAGGCTGCCCTGACCCGGCAGGTCGAAGCGGATGAACGCGGGGGTCACCTGAGGATCCTTGCGCGGCGAGCCGACGTAGACGGCAGCCTCGCCGTTGGCGTCGACCAGCGCCTCGGTGTACTGCCCCTGGCCACCCGTCAGCGAAACACCCATGTCACGGCCGTCGGCGTCGAGGAAACGCACGTTGCTGAGGCGGCCACCGATCCGGCAGGAGACACCCTCAGCGGCGACGAACCTGATCCGGTGCGCAGTGGTGGCGCTCGACGGCGAGCGCATGTCGTTGGCGCTGATCACCAGATCGCTGCCGGTGCACCACGGGGTCTCCGCCGAACTGTTCGACTGCGCCTGAGCAGCCAGAGTCCCCGCGCCGGCCAGAAGTGCGGCGCCGGCAACTACGACAGCAGTCTTGCGGAACGCGTTCACTTGTTCTCCCGAATTCACGACGATCTGCGATTTCCCTTACGCCCTGAGGTGACGTCGCCGATCCCCATTCGGTTGTCATCGAGAACGAAACTAGTCCTGCAGGATGATTCCGTCTCGATTGGTGCTATTCGCCCGTTTGGCCGTCGATCGACTCCCTGAGCAGGTCGGCGTGGCCGTTGTGGCGGGCGTACTCCTCGACCATGTGGGTCAGGATCCAGCGCAGGCTCATCCGGCGGCCGTCCTTCCACGGCGCGCGCTTGGACAGCTGGCCGAGGTCGCCGGTTTCGAGGGCTTCGGCGACGGCCTTGCGCGCCCGTTCCACGTCCTCCTGCCAGAGGGAGACGAGCTGCTCGGGGGTGTCCTGCGCGGCCGAGTGCCAGTCCCAGTCGTTGTCGGCCTTCCAGTCCACGGTCGCCCACGGCCCCAGCGGCTCACGGTCGTGCAGCACGACGTGGAACCACTGCTGTTCCACGTACGACATGTGCTTGAGGATGCCGCCGAGCGTCATCGACGACTTCGCGGTGGTCTGGTTCAGCTGCTCGGCGGTGAGGCCGGCGGTCTTCCACGCGAGGGTCGCTCGTTGCCACTCCAGGAAGCCGTTCAGGGTGGCGAGCTCATCGCCGTCCATGGGTGGTTCCGGCCGGCCGTGCTCGTCGAAGTCGGTCATGGGCGTGATCCCAGCCGAAGCCGTAGAGTGCGACCACATGGTTTAGACCAATCGGGAGGCCGCCGTGCGCATCCTCGACCTCGACCGCTCCGGGCTCGCCGCACTCCGCGGACCGGAACTCTCCCGCGCAGTCGCCGCATCCGAGGGCCGGACCATGGTCGCCGAGGTGTTCGCCGACCGCGCGGCACTGTCGTTCGACGGCCAGACCGGCGTGCACAACGCCGAGCTGATGGCCGCGTTCGGCGCCGACGTCATCGTGCTGAACATGATCGACCGGGTCTGGGACGGCACCATGTTCCGCTTCCCCGGCCTCGGTGAGTTCGCGAGCCTTGCCGAGCTGGCCGCGAAGATCGGCCGTCCGATCGGGGTGAACCTGGAGCCCGGCACCGTGCCCGAGTTGCGGAAAGCCTCGAAGGACAACGCCCAGAGGCTCGCCGACGCCGGCGCCGCGCTGATCGTGCTCACCGCCAACCCGAGCACGGACGGTTCGCTCGACGGCATGGCCCGCGCCACCGAGCAGCTCGGGACCGGGGCAGGGCTGTGGGTTGGCAAGATGCACCACGCCGGTCACCCCGAGCCCATCACCGCGCAGAAGCTCGGGAACCTCGTCGACGCGGGCGCGGACGGCGTGATCCTCCCGATCCCCGGCACGCTGCCCGGCATCACTCGGGAAGCCGCCGCAGAGGTGGTTCAAGCCGTGCATGCGAAAGGCGCGGTCGTCATGGGTGCGATCGGCACGTCACAGGAGGGCGCGCACACCAACGTCGTGCCGCAGCTGGCCCTCACGGCCAAGGAAATCGGCGTCGACGCACACCACATCGGCGACTGCTTCCTGCCGGGCATGGGCGATCCCGAGCTGCTCTACGCGTACTCGGTGGCCGTCCGCGGCCGCCGGCACACGTGGACCCGGATGGCGCGCTAATCCAGCGGCCTGAGCACGCGATCGAGCCATTCCCCGACGGACCGGCCCACGTCCGCGACGGACGCCTTCAACGAGTGGTCGCCCTTCAGCAGCACCACTTCACGGTGGAGGGCGCGCGGTGGCTGGCCGAACGGGTCGTTCTCGCCCTGCACGACCAGCGTGGTGACCTCGACGCCGTCCAGCTCGGCCATGCGGGACTTCTCCGGCTTGCCCGGCGGGTGCACCGGGAACGCCAGGCACAGCACCGCGACCGCCTGCCCCTCGACCGACGTCCGGCAGGCCACCCGCGCGCCTGACGACCGGCCCCCGAACACCAGGGGCAGGCCGTCGAACCAGCGTTCGCCGAGGTCCTCGACGACGGACAGCCAAGCCGTGTCGAGCTGGTTGGCCGGCGCCGGGGCACGACGGCCCGCGACGCGGTAGGGCTGTTCGATCAGGGCCACGTGCACGCCGACGGCATTCGCGGCGTGGCACGCGGCCACCAGGTCCGGTGCCTCGACTCCGCCACCGGCGCCGTGGCCGAGGAGGAGCGCTGCACGCGGTTCGTGGGCACAGTGCAGTGAGGCCCGCGCGGGGCCGTGCGGCGTGTCCACCAACAGAGTCGTCACGACGTCTCGAACAACGTGGGTGAGGGCTTCTCGTCTTCGGCGAGCGAGACGCGGTCGATCAACGAGGCGTTGTTGTTCTTCACACTGTTCACCGCCGTCGACACAGGACGCAGCTCAAGTGCGTCAACGATCGAAGGGTCCGGGGTCAGCAGCTCGGACGGGTCCAGCGACGTCGGGTCGAGCCACGCCGACCAACGGTCCCGAGGCAGCAGCAACGGCATGCGGTTGTGCACCTCGGTCATCGCACCGATGGCGTCCGTGGTGAGCACCGCGCACGTCACGGTCGGAACGTCATCCTTCCACCACACGGACCAGATGCCGGCCATCGCGAGCGAGGTGTCGTCCCCGAGCGTCATGAAGTACGGCTGTTTGCGCCCCTCGCCCGGCTGCCATTCGTACCAACCGGCGGCGGGGATGATGCAGCGGCGCTTCATCGCGGACTGCTTGTAGGCGGGCTTGGTGAGCACGCTCTCGGCCCGCGCGTTGATCATCTTGGCCGCGCCGGAGAGGTCCTTGGCCCAGTGCGGGACCAGGCCCCAGCGCATGACGCGGAGGCTGCGCTCCAGCTCCTCGCTGTCTGCGTCTTCTGCGGGTTTGCGCTCGACCACCGCCATGACGTGCTTGGTGGGAGCGATGTTGTAGTCCGCCCCTGGCGCCTCGTCGCCGGTTCCGTCCACCGCGTCGAACTCGGCCGCCAGCAGCGCCGGGTCCTTGGTGGAGGCGTACCTACCACACAAAACCGATCACCTCCGAAGTCGTCATCGTCGCACGTCGGGAACACCTGTGCGAGCCGCCCCGGGGAGGTGACCGCCAGCCTTTGCCCCGTCCTTCGCCGTTCAGACGGTTGCATCGCGGTGCCGGCCCCGCGCCCTCATATCGGACATATGGGGGCGCGGGGCCGGTACCGCGAGGCGACCTGCTGGGCGCCGGAGGGCGCGGTGAAGGCTGGCGGTCACCTCCCCACCCCGATGCGGGATCATTCGTGCATGACTCAGCACTGGTCAGCCCCCAGCGCACCCGGTCCAGTCCACTCGACGGTGCCGGTGCCCGGCTCGAAGTCGATCACGAACCGCGTCCTGGTGCTCGCAGCACTGGCCGACGGCCCGTCCACCGTGCACGCGCCGTTGCGCAGCCGGGACACCGTGTTGATGGCTGCCGCGCTCTCTTCGTTGGGCGTCGGTTTCGTCGATCGCGAGGACGGCGGCTGGGACGTGACGCCCGCTCCGTTGCGCGGTCCGGCCGAGGTCGACTGCGGTCTCGCGGGCACGGTCATGCGGTTCCTGCCGCCCGCCGCCGCGCTGGCCGAGGGCGAGATCAGGTTCGACGGCGACCCGCACGCCCGCACGCGGCCGATGAGCACCGTGCTGGGTGCGTTGCGTTCGCTGGGCGCGGACGTCGAGGGCGACGCGCTGCCGTTCACGTTGCGCGGCACCGGATCGCTGCCCGGTGGTGAGGTCACGATCGACGCGTCGGGCTCGTCGCAGTTCGTGTCCGGGCTGCTGCTGTCCGCCGCCCGTTACGACAAGGGCGTGACGGTGCGCCACGCCGGCAAGCCCGTGCCTTCGTTGCCGCACATCGACATGACGGTCGAGACGCTGCGGTCGGTCGGGGTGCGGGTGGAGACCGACGCGAACGTCTGGCACGTCGAGCCCGGCCCGATCGTGGCTCGCACGTGGCACGTGGAGCCGGACCTGTCGAACGCGACGGTGTTCCTGGCCGCGGCCGCGGTGACCGGTGGCGAGGTCACGATCCCGCATTGGCCGGCGCGAACCACCCAGCCCGGTGACGCGGTGCGCGGCATCCTCGAGCGCATGGGCTGCACGGTCGAGGTGTCGGAGCAGGGCCTGACCGTGCGCGGACCCGAGAAGCTGTCCGGTTTGGACATCGACCTGCGCGACGAGAGCGAGCTGACCCCGACCGTCGCCGCACTGGCCGCGCTGGCCGAGGGGCAGACGATCATCCGCGGGGTCGCGCACATCCGCGGCCACGAGACGGACCGGATCGCGGCACTGGTCAACGAGATCAACGGCTTGGGGGGCAACGCCTCCGAGACCGAGGACGGGCTGATCATCAACCCGGCGCCGCTGCACGGTGGCGTCTGGAAGGCCTACGCGGACCACCGGATGGCGACCGCGGGCGCGATCATCGGGCTGGTGGTACCGGGCGTCTCGGTGGACGACATCGGGTCGACGACCAAGACGATCCCCGACTTCCCAGGCATGTGGGACGCCATGCTCGCGGGGGCGCGTTGACGTGAGCAAGCGGGACTGGCGCAAGCTCGACGAGTCCGACGTGCGGGTGCGCCCCGGCAAGGGCACGCGGCCGCGCAGCAAGAGGCGACCGGAACACGCCGACGCCGAGAGCGCGATGGTGATCGGCGTCGACCGGGGCCGCTGGACGTGCGCGTTGGAGTCCGGTGTCGTCGTCACCGCGATGCGTGCGCGCGAACTCGGCCGCACGCCCGTGGTGGTGGGCGACCAGGTCGGCATCGTCGGTGACACGTCGGGCCAACCGGACACGCTGGCCCGCATCGTGCGCGTCGAGGAGCGGACGTCCGTCCTGCGCCGGACCGCGGACGACACCGACCCGTTCGAACGCGTCGTCGTCGCGAACGCCTCCCAGCTCATCATGGTCGTGGCGCTCGCCGATCCACCGCCGCGCACGGGTTTCATCGACCGGTGCCTGGTCGCCGCGTACGCCGGTGGCCTGGAACCGGTGCTGTGCCTGACGAAGTCGGACCTCGCGTCTGCGGACTCGTTGCTCGCTCTGTACACCGAGCTCGACGTACCGGTGATCGTGACGCGGTTCGACGAGGAGCCCGCGGTTCTTCGTTCGCGGCTGACGGACACGGTGTCGTGCCTGATCGGCCACTCCGGCGTCGGCAAGTCCACTTTGGTCAACCGGCTGGTACCGGACGCGAACCGCGCGGTGGGCGTGGTGTCCGGCGTCGGCAAGGGCCGGCACACCTCGACGCAGGCCGTGGCGCTGCGGCTGCCTGAAGGCGGCTGGGTCGTGGACACGCCGGGCATCCGCTCGTTCGGCCTCGCGCACATCACCCCGGACGACATCGTGAAGGCGTTCCCGGACTTCGCCGAGGCCGCCGAGGAGTGCCCGCCCGGCTGCGGCCACCTCGGCGCACCCGAGGACCCCGGCTGCATGCTGGACGAACTGGTGCCGGACGCACCGGGCCGGCTGGCGTCGTTGCGCCGGTTGCTCGCATCTCGTGCCGGGCTGGACGAACACGGGGACTGAGGTTGCTCCGGTCAGTCACACTCTTCGCGTGAAGAGACACCTGGGGGTGGCCGCGCTGCTGGTAGCGCTGGCCTCGTGCGCCGCGCAACCGGCCGCACCGCCGAGCACGACCGCCACGACCAGTACGCCAACATCGACGGTGACCACGACGTCTCCGCGCATCGACATACCGCGCAATCTCGCGGGCGTTGACCCGTGCAAGCTGTTCTCCGAGACCGACTTCACCCGCAACAAGTACGGCCCGTTCTCCCTCCCGCCTGCGCCCTACGAGAAGATCCCTGGCAGCTGCGCCGCCACGGTGAGCACCGGCGGGCCCGACGACCTCGTCGTTCTCGTCGGAGTGCTGCCACGGACCTACGACGCGGAGAAGGCGAACAACCCCAACGGGCACCAGGGCTTGATCGGCGGTCACCACGTCTGGTTCTCGTGCGGCGGCACCGCGGACAACCGATCCTGCGCCGCGTGGGCGTCGATCGCGCCCGACCACACACTCATGGTGTCGCTGGGAGGTAAGAACATGAACGAGTCGCGTCTGTTGCTCAACACCCAGGAGCTGATCACCAACGTGATCGACCGGATTCCGAGGGCGTCGTGAAGCATCTCTGGACGGCTCTGCCGCTGGTGGTGCTGACGGCGTGCACCGCAGAGCAACCCGCTGCCCCGAAGTTCGAGGACGCCGACGTGTGCGCGCTGCTGCAGTCCGGCGACGCGGGCAGCCTCAAGGGAACAGCGAAGAGCTCGCGGGCGTGTGACTTCACGTTCGACTCGCTGACGGTCCGCCTGACGCTGCGCACCGAGAAGTTCGCGGACGCGTCGCAGCCGTTGCAGTCCGACGGCGGCTACGGCGCGGTGGTCAACGACCACCCGATGACGCGCCGTTGCACCGATGCGTCCGGGACGGTGACGTGCGATGCCGTTGTGGAGGTGCGGGACGGTCAGCTCATCGGGCTGAAGGTGGTCCAGCGCAGCCACGACGCCAACGCCGTCGGGCAGGTCACGCAGGGATTGGCGTCGAAAGCACTGGAAAGGCTGCCGAAGTGAGGATCTGGTTACCGCTGCTGCTGCTCGCGCTTGCGGCGTGCGCGCCGACGGTCCACGTGGTCGAGGACAAGCGGCCGACGTTCGCCGATGTCGACGTCTGCACGCTGTTGAAGGACAACGACGTGGAGGGGCAGAAGCTGACGGGCACGACTGCGACCGGCAAGCGGTCATGCGAGTTCGTGTTCGGCAAGGACGAGGGCGCGGTGTCGGTCCAGGTGACGCTGCTCGCGAAGTCCTGGAGCGACGCGACGAGTTCGCTCTGTCCGTCCGACCTCGGCTGCAACGCCCAGTCCACCAAGGTCAACGGCCGATCGATCGCGCACAGGTGCGACGGGTCCGGATCCGTCCAGTGCGACGGCTTTGCCCAGGCCGGGGAGCAGAAGCTCGTGAGCCTGGTGGTGAAGCGGTCGCCGGACTCCGCGGAAGCGCTGGGCCGGCTCACGGACGACATCGCACAGAAGCTGCTGATCCAGAAGGCTGTCACGTCCTGACATACGCTGCCGGCGTGAAGCGCTTGATCCCCTTGCTGCTCCTGCTCGCCGGGTGCAGCAGTGCACCGGTGGCGACGACGACGCCGTCCAGCACCACCGAGACAACGACGACGACGGTCACCACGACGTCGCCGCGGATCGACACGCCGCGCAAGCTCGTCGCCGACCCGTGCCAGCTGCTGACCGCCGCGGACTTCGACACGCCGTTGAGCGGCACACCGCAGCCGTACCCGGACATGCCGCGGTCCTGCGCCTTCCGGGAGGGCAACGGCACCGAGTCGGACCTGATCGTCCTGGTGGTGTTCGCGGACGCCTACGCGCGACCGGCGAACTCCTTCGAGATGCTCATCGGCGACGGCCACACGGCGTCGTCGTCGTGCGCCACTGGCCCGGACGTCGTCGAGTGCACGACGCACGTGGCGGTCAACGCGACCGAGTCGTTCAAGGTGATCGCCCACCTGCGGAAGGGCAACGCCGACCAGGTCGCCGCGATTTCGCAGGGCAAGGCCCGCCAGGCGTTCAAGAGGCTTGTCACGTCCTGACGCGCTTTCTCGTCCACCTGTCATGAAGGTATTCGTGATCGGTGCGTCGGGTGTGCTCGGACGAGAAGCGCTGCCGCAGCTACGAGCAGCGGGACACGTGGTCGGCGTGCTGGACCGGCACACCACCTCGATGTTCGACGTCGAGCAGCTCACGGCGGCGTTGACGGGCTACGACGCCGTCATCAACCTCGCCACCCGCATCCCGCTCAGCGCGAAGGCGGTCTTCGCGAGCGCCTGGGCGGAGAACGACCGCATCCGCACCGAGGGCAGTGCAGCGCTGGTCGAGGCGGCCTCCAGAGCAGGCGTCGCGCGGATCGTGCAGGAAGGCATCTCGTTCGTCTACGCGGACGGCGGCGATCGCGAGCTGGACGAGTCCGCGCCGCTCAAGCCGGTCGGGCACATCGCCAGCTCGGTCCGGGCACAGGAGAACGTGCTGCGGCACCCCGGTGGCGTGTTCCTGCGCATCGGGTTGCTGACGGGCGGCGAGGCGCAGTCGCCGCCGGTGCTCGTGGGCGACGGCTGGATGTCGGTCGTGCACCCCGGTGACGCGGCCGCCGCGGCCGTGGCCGTGCTGGCCGCGCCTGCCGGGATCTACAACGTCGGGTCGCCGGTGTTGAAGCGGGACATGGGCATCACGCGGCTGCCCAAAGCCTTGGGCAGGTTCGCGGCGTCGTTCGAGGTGTTCGGCCGGTCGCAACGGGTCGTGAGCACGAAGCTGGCCGAGGCGACCGGCTGGAAACCTCGCTAACCCATGTGCGGGTACTGGTGATCCGTCGGCGGCACCAGCGTTTCCTTGATGGCGCGCGGGCTGGTCCAGCGCTGCAGGTTGTAGATCGAGCCCGCCTTGTCGTTGGTGCCGGAACCGCGCGAACCGCCGAACGGCTGCTGCCCCACAACGGCGCCGGTCGGCTTGTCGTTGATGTAGAAATTGCCGGCCGCGAACCGCAAAGCCTTGTGCGCCTGCGCAACGGCGGCGCGGTCGCGTGCGAAGACGGCGCCGGTCAGCGCGTACGGCGTGGAGTTGTCGATGGTTTCCATGATGTCCGGGAAGTCCGCGTCCTCGTAGACGTGCACGGCGAGGATCGGGCCGAAGTACTCCGTGGTGAAGATGTCGTGCCGCGGGTCGCTGCCGAGCAGCACCGTCGGGTCGACGAAGTAGCCCACCGAGTCGTCGCACGTGCCGCCCGCCAGCACCTCCACCGAGGTGGACGCGGACGCCATCAGCAGCGCCTCCTTGTGCTTGGCGAACGCGCGGTGGTCGATCACCGCGCCGCCGAACGCCGACAGGTCCGTGACGTCGCCGTAGGACAACGACTTCGTGACGTCGAGCAGACGTTCGCGGACCTCGCTCTCCCACAGCGAACGGGCGACGTACGCGCGTGAGGCCGCCGAGCACTTCTGGCCCTGGTACTCGAAAGCGCCGCGGACCAGTCCAGTGACGAGCGCCTTGGGATCGGCGGAGGCGTGGGCCAGCACGAAGTCCTTGCCGCCGGTCTCGCCGACGACCCGCGGGTAGGAGCGGTAGTGGTCGAGGTTGCCCGCCATGGTCTGCCACAGCGCCTTGAACGTCCGGGTGGAGCCGGTGAAGTGCAGGCCGGCGAAGTACCTGTCCCGCAACGCCACCTCGCTCACCGCGTGGCCGTCGCCGGTGACGAGGTTGATCACGCCGGGTGGCAGGCCGGCCTCCTCCAGCATGCGCATCGTGAAGTGCGCGGCGAGCTGCTGCGTCGGCGACGGCTTCCACAGCACCGTGTTGCCCATCAACGCCGGCGCGAGCGGCAGGTTGCCGGCGATGGCGGTGAAGTTGAACGGCGTGATCGCCACGACGAACCCGTCCAGCGGCCGGTGGTCCATCCGGTTCCACACACCGGGACTGCTGACCGGCTGCTCCTCCAGGATGCGGCGGCCGAAGTGGACGTTGAAGCGCAGGAAGTCGATCAGCTCGCACGCCGAGTCGATCTCGGCCTGCTGCACGGACTTCGACTGCCCGAGGATCGTGGCGGCGTTGAGGGTGTCGCGCCACGGCCCGGCGAGCAGGTCGGCCGCCCGCAGCAACACCGCGGCACGTTCGTCGAACGGCAGCTCCTGCCAGCCGGGTGCGGCGTGCTGCGCGGCCCGCATGGCGTCCGCGACGTCCGACTTCGTGGCCTGCGCGGTCACGCCGAGCACGTGCCGGTGATCGTGCGGCTGGACCACGTCGATCCGGTCGCCACCGCCCATGCGCTGCTGGCCGCCGATGGTCATCGTCAGCTCGTGGGTGGTGCCTTCGAGTTGCGCGATGCGTCGTTCGAGACTCGCGCGTTCGGCGCTACCAGGAGCGTAGGTGTGCACCGGCTCGTTGACCGGTTCGGGTGCAGACGTTACGGCGTCCATTCCCCCATCGTGGCACGCGGTAGTAGGGTCCGTCGGGTGGCGCGGGTGACTGGCATCGGCGGGGTTTTCCTGCGTTCCCGAGATCCTGCGCGCTTGGCGGCCTGGTACCGCGACAACCTCGGCGTGCCGATGAGCGAAAAGGGCACCGTCACCTTCCACTGGCTCGACACCGCGACGAACGAGTACCCGGGCACGACGACCATGGCGTTGTTCGCGCAGGACACCGAATACATCGGCGAGCCGCACCAACGGGCAATGTTGAACCTGCGCGTGGACGACCTGCCGTCGTTGATGGCCAAGCTGAAGGCGCGCGGGGTCGAGGTGCTGCCCGACACCGAGGACTCGGAGTTCGGGCGGTTCGGGTGGTGCGTTGATCCGGAGGGGAACCGGATCGAGCTCTGGGAGCCCGCGGAAGGCATGTGAGCGCCACTGTCGGTGGTGCCCACTAGTCTTGAAATTGGGGGTACCCGGCCGGACTCGTGTGTGTGGTGCGCGCCTATCGGGGCTACATCAGTTCCAGCACGAACGCGAGCTCCTGCGGCGCGTACCAGGCCAGCTCGTGGTCCTCCGCGCTGCCCAGGGTGAACTCCGCGTCCGGGTCGCCCATGTCCGCCGCGTCCACCACTTCCGCCGCCGCGCGCACGTCCTCTTCGGCCTCGGCCGTGTCGAGATGGACGGACGCGACGTCCTTCATCGTGGCCGAGCCCGCGACCTTCACCACCGAGTAGTCGAGGTCGGGACGCAGCGTCACGTCGTCCATGTCGACGGCGACCACCGCGCGGCGCGGCTCCGCCTTCTCGTCGCCCGCCAGCAGCCGCAGCGACGCACGGGCGGCGTCGAGCATCGCGGCGTACTCGAGCTCCTCCGTGTCGCCCGCCGCGTACGACTCGCGCAGTGCGGGCGTCAGCGCGAACGCGGTGCCGCCGATCGGAGTCAGTTCGCCGCTGTCGACGAACGTGCGCAGCATCGACACCGTGGCCGGGATGTAAACCCTCATCACGCGCTCGCCGTCCCCATCAGTTCCTCCACCGACTCCTCGACCATGGTCGCGAGAACGTCCACATCGGACATGGCGTCGCGGTCGCCGTTCAGCCCGAAGTAAACACCGCCGTCGTACGACGTCACCCCGATGGCCAGCGCCTGGTTCTTCGCGAGCGGGACGACCGGGAAGATCTCGGTCATTCTCGCCCCTGCGGCGTACAACGGCACCTGCGGGCCGGGAACATTTGTGACGATCACGTTGAACAGCCGGCGACTGAACGAGCTGGCCGCTCGCGCGCCCAGTGCGTGCAACGTCGGCGGTGCGAAGCCGGAGACCTTCACCAGCGCGTCGGCGGCGACGGACTGGCCGGATTCCTTGTGCGCGCGCATCGCGTGGCTCACGTGGTGCAGGCGGACGACCGGGTTCGGTTCACCGACCGGCAGATCGACGAGGTAGGCGCTGACGTTGTTGCCCGACTCCGGGTCGGCCTCGCGGACGGACAGCGGCGCCATCGCTCGGATCGTGGTGCTGCCGGTGACGTTCTCGCCGCGGCTGAGCAGCCAGTTGCGAAGGGCGCCGCTGAGCGCTGCGAGCACGACGTCGTTGACCGTGCCGCCGTGGGTCTTGCGGATGGCGCGCAGGTCGTCGAGCTGGGCGCGCGCGACGGCGAACCGGCGCTGCGGCGACGTGATGCGGACGTTCAGCGGGCTGCCGGGCGCGGGCGTCGCGGCGGTGCGGACGGCGGCGGCCACGGCACCGAAGGCGTTGAACACCTTCTCGACCGTGGCGACGGTGTCGAGCGCGGCGCTGCGGACGTTCTCCACGAGCTCGCCGGGCCGCTGCACGATGTCCGTGACGGCGTCGGCGACGAGCTGCAGCGCACCCGGTTCCGGCTGCGGCATCCAGAGGTTCTCGACGTTCGTCCGCGGCGACGGCGACACGTCCAGCATGACCTGGCCGATCTCCAGCGACGCGATGCCGTCGATCATGGCCTGGTGGGTCTTGGTGATGACCGCCGTCTGGTTCTTCGCGAGGCCCTCGACCAGGTAGATCTCCCACAGCGGGCGGGAGTGGTCGAGCGGGCGGGACATCAGGCGCGCGACGAGATCGTGCAGCTGGGTGTCGTTGCCCGGCTTGGGCAGGGCACTTCGGCGGACGTGGTACGTGACGTCGAAGTCCGGGTCGTCGACCCAGACCGGGCGCGCGATGCGTCCGGGGACGTGCACGACCTTCTGCCGGTAGCGTGGCACGAGACTCAGGCGTTGCTCGATGAGGTCGACGAGCTTGTCGTAGTCGAAGCCGGCCTTGGGCCGACGGAACACCGCCACGCCGCCGACGTGCATCGGCGTCGTGGAGTCCTCCAGGTACAGAAACGAGGCGTCCAGCGCTGACAGTCGGTCCGGCATGGTCGCCAGCCTAGTGGCGTTCGCGGTCCATCAGTTTTTGAAGTAGCGCACGTTCCTGCGGATCGCGGTCGTGGCGTTCGAGCCGGATGCGCGCGGCCTCCGGGATCGCCTCGATCGCCTTCGGGTCGACGTTGGCCATGAACGAGCGGAGGAAGCGCCACCGCGTGAGCTTCTTGACCGGCGCGAGGCGGGCGACGGCGAGTGACACCCAGCTGAGCGCGACGTCGAGCCTGCGGTCGCCCTTCGTTGCTGAGGCCCAGTCCAGGACCACTGGCCCTTCCGGGCCGAGCACGACGTTGCCGGGGTGCAGGTCGAGGTGCAGGAGGTCGCCGTCGCCGTTGAGGAAGTCGGGGGCTGCTACGGCGTCCAGGCGGTGGTGCAGGTCGGCGAGTTGGGTGCCGAGGCTGCCGGCGAGCCAGGGCTTGCGGCCGATCTCCTCGGACATCCGCGGGCCGGGCACGTACTGCATGACGAGCTCTTGTGGGGTGGCCTCGTGCACGCGCGGGACGGGGATGCCGTGGCCGCTCAGGTACAACATCATCTCGGCTTCGCGTCGCAGGTCACGGCCTGTGCGCGTGCGCTTGACCAGCAAGCCGTCGGACCGGATGAACACGTCCGAGTCCTGACCGCTCGCGAGATGTTGACGTTGCGCGACGCTGCGCATACCTGCCGTCATGTGACGATCATCATGCATATGATCCAAAGCACAAGGGCCGAATGGCTCTAGCCGAGCTCTTCACCCGTTTGAGCCTTCTGTGCTCGCTTCTGTCACTCTCTTCTCCGTGGAGATCTCGCCCAAGGACCGCTTCGTCACCGTCTACGGCCGCAAACCAGTGCTGGAAGCGCTGGACGACCCGGCGCTGTCGGTGGACAAGGTGGTGCTCGCCGACACGGCCCGCGGCCCGGCAGCGCGCGAGATCCTCGACGCGGCCCGTTCCCGTGGCGTCGCGGTCCAGCGCGCCACGGCACAGCGCGTGAAGGTGCTGGCGGGCAACGGAAAGCAGGACCAGGGCGTGCTCGCCGACGTGGTGGCGCCGCGCATGAAGCCGCTGTCGCTGGCTTTGGAATCTTCGGCTTTGCGGTCCGTGCTGGTGCTGGACGGCATCACCACGCCCGCGAACGTCGGCATGATCCTGCGCACCGCCACCGCCGCGGGCATCGACGGCATAGTGGTGCCGCGCCGTGGCGTCGCCTCGATCGACCCGCTGGTGGTGAAGGCCTCCGCCGGGGTGGCTTTCCGCGCGCCCGTGCTGCGCTGCGGCACCGCGGCGGAGGCCTCTGCTTTGTTGCGCGCGTCAGGCTTCCCGCTTTACGCGTTGGACTCCCACGCGTCCGAAACCCTGTATTCGGCTTCTTTCGGTGGACGCGCCGCTTTTGTGTTGGGCAGCGAAACCTCCGGAATCACCGATGACGTGCGTCCGCACATCACGTCGTGGCTGTCAATTCCCATGGCGGCTGGCGTGGAATCCCTGAACGTGGCCTCAGCGGCCGCCGTGCTCTGCTTCGAACTGGTGCGCCGCGCTCAAAGCCAGCGCACGTGATAGTCGTTGATCTGCGGGTGCCCGAGCAGTGACGTGCACTCGGCGAACGACGACGCACCCCTGACCCTGCCGACCGTGCCGTACTGGTCCCAGTAGAACCCCAGGCCGTTGGAGCAGTGCGCGACGGCCTGGAACCGGCTGGGCGCCCCGTGGTCGCAGAAGACCTCGACGCTGCGCCCGTTCCAGTGGAACTCGTCATAGCAATCGCGCGGCCCGTGCGCCTGCGCGGGTGATGCAATTGCCGTGGCTGCAATGGCGACTGCAACACAAGCGACAATTCTTCGCATTGTCTCCCCTAAGCATTCGACTACGTGCCTAATCGACCGTAGTGCTGGTTTGAATGCCGAGCAATTACGCTGCGGGGTGAACCTCTAATCGCGGAGTGCGACCGCTAGCAGGATTTCCAGCTCCTCGAGGGTGGACTCGGTCGACCGATGGTGGACGCCCACCATGCCCGCTGCTTTTGCGCCGTGAACGTTGATCGCCAGGTCGTCGACGAAGACGCACTCTGCTGGTTCGAGGGCCAGCTGGTGCGCAGTGAGCAGGTAGATCTCTCGTTGCGGCTTCGCCAGCCCGACCTCGCCGGAGATGACCGTGGCGTCGAACAGGCCCTGGTAGGTGGTCGGCGGCTGCCACCAGCCGTCCGCGTTGGAGAGCAGGGCGGTTTTGAGGCCTGCGTGTTTGGCCTTGCGGAGGGCAGTGAGGAGCGGGGGTTCCTGCGCGTTGTCCTCGCCGGGGTCGGTCAGGACGCCGCCGTAGTCGAGCACCAGGGCTTTGAGCACGTTGGGACGGTACCCACTTTCGGGTGGCGCATGTCCTGATCTGCCCGGTGCGTCGCCTGGTTCGGCATGCCCCCAGTTGTTCGTCGTTTGCCTGCCTATGAGCCGCCGGTCGGGGTGGCTTTTGTTCCGCGACCTCGGCCTCGGCCTGTTTGGGTGCCGGTTCCTGAGCCGCCGTCGCCTCGGTTGGACGCTGCCCGGTTGATCTGGGTGGTCTTGGAGGTGCTGGACGGGCGGCGGTCCGCTCGGGTGTTGCGGGAGGTTGCTGTTCCCCGGTTGGTGGCCCGGCTCTCGGCGTCGGTCCGGGTGCGGACCACTCGGCTGGTTCGGCCGCCGCGGGTTTGTCATCCGGCTCGGTTTGTTGCCGAGATTTCGGTGACTGTGCGGAGGGAGGGGCGGGTTTTGGCGGTGGCTGCTCGGGCCGAATTCCGGGGTGGGAAGTGGTGGTTGACCACGTTCTCAGTGCTGGAGTGACGGTTCCAGCGGAGGGGTCGCCTTCTGCTGGCTGGTCGCGTTCCAGCGTGGTTGCGTGGGCAACCGGACGGGCTTTGGCCCACGTTGCTATAGGAGCATCGGTTCGGCTTCGCCATCGCCGCTTGCCTTCGGCTTCGCGAGATACAGAAGGAAACCTCGTGGCTCGCTCCCGGAGAGGCGTCAACGGGTACCGCGAACAATTGAGCTAGCTACTGGTTGCCGCGCCAACGTCTGAGCTGGCTGCGGGTCGCTGCGCCAACATCGGCTCGCGACCTCGCCGGTACGCCATCACCACACCATGACTCACCATGCAGACTGGCCGCGCCGGCCGTATGCGGTGGGCTCGCCGTGCGGGCTGGCCGCGCCTCGTCGGTATGCGGTGGGTTCGCCATGCGGGCTGGCCACGCCTCGCCGGTACGCCACGGGCTCGCTGTGCGACCCGCTTGCCCACCCCGTGCCCGCCGTCAACCTGGCCCGGAATGCCGCGTGGGCCGCGCTCCCGGAGGAACGCGGCCCACGTAGACCGGTGCTGGTGCCGTCAGCGGCGCTTGTTGCGGTTGCCCTTGGCTGCCTGGCGGGCTGCCTCGCGGCGCTCCTTGCGGGTGCCGCCCTGCTGGGACGCGTCGCTCGGGTCGCCGTGCTGCTCGACGCCGCCGTCCTCGGCCGGGCCGCTGTAGCTCAGGTGCTGCTGGCCAGGGCCGCCGAGGCCCTTGCCGCGCAGGGCCGGCGGGATGGCGTTGCCGCTCGAGAGCTGGGCCATGGCCGGGCCTGCCGGGGCCTGGGCCTGCTGCTGCGCCTGCTGCTGGGCGGCCGCTGCGGCGCGGGCTCGGGCTCGGGCGCCACCGCCGCCGCCGTTGCCGGAGACCTGCGGGAGGGCCTGCGGGGCCGCGGCCAGGGACACGGGGACCTCTGGCTCGGCCGGCTCGGGCTCGGCTGCTTCCACCTGGAGGTTGAAGAGGAAGCCGACGGTTTCCTCTCGCAGCGCGTCGAGCATCGCGTTGAACATCTCGAAGCCCTCGCGCTGGTACTCGATCAGGGGGTCGCGCTGCGCCATGGCGCGCAGGCCGATGCCCTCCTTCAGGTAGTCCATTTCGTACAGGTGCTCGCGCCACTTGCGGTCCAGGACGGACAGCAGGACGCGGCGCTCCAGTTCGCGGGTGGCGCCTTCGCCGACTCGGCCGTCGATGTCGGCCTCGCGGGCGCGGTAGGCGTTCAGGGCGTCCTCGACCAGGACGTCGCGCAGGTACTCGCGGGTGATGTCCTCATCGGACTCGAGGATCTCGTTGGCGTCCAGCGAGACCGGGTAGAGGGTCTTGAGGGCGGCCCAGAGCTTCTCGAAGTCCCAGTCCTCGGCGTAGCCGTCGGCGGTGGCGCCGTTGACGTACTCCTCGACGACGCTCTCGATCATGTGCTCGACCTGTTCCTTCAGGTCTTCGCCGGCGAGAACGCGGTGGCGCTCGGCGTAGATCACCGTGCGCTGGCGGTTCATGACCTCGTCGTACTTGAGGACGTTCTTGCGGATCTCGAAGTTCTGCTGCTCGACCTGGGTCTGCGCGCTGCGGATGGCGCGGGTGACCATCTTGTGCTCGATCGGCACGTCGTCCGGCACGTTCAGGCGCGTCATGACCATCTCGACCATGGACGCGTTGAAGCGGCGCATCAGCTCGTCGGACAGCGACAGGTAGAAGCGCGACTCACCGGGGTCGCCCTGACGGCCGGTGCGGCCGCGGAGCTGGTTGTCGATGCGGCGCGACTCGTGGCGCTCGGTGCCCAGCACGTAGAGACCGCCGGCCTCGCGCACCTCGTCGGCCTCTGCCTTGCCCAGGGTCGTGAGCTCCTCGACGACCTTGGCCCACTCGGCCTCGTACTCCTCCGGCGTCTCCACCGGGTCGAGGCCGCGCTCGCGCAGCTCGTGGTCGGCGATGATGTCCGGGTTGCCGCCCAGCACGATGTCGGTACCGCGACCGGCCATGTTCGTGGCGACCGTGACGGCACCCTTGCGGCCGGCCTTCGCGATGATCAGCGCCTCGCGCTCGTGGTGCTTCGCGTTCAGCACCTCGTGCGGGATGCCCTTGCGCACCAACAGCTTCGACAGGTACTCGGACCGCTCGACGCTCGTCGTACCGACCAGGACCGGCTGGCCCTTCGCGTGCTTCTCGGCGATGTCCTCGGCGACCGCCTCGAACTTCGCCTCCTCGCTCTTGTAGACGAGGTCGGGCTGGTCCTTGCGCTGCGGCGGGCGGTTCGTCGGGATCGGCACGACGCCCAGCTTGTAGGTCTGGTGGAACTCGGCCGCCTCGGTCTCGGCGGTACCGGTCATGCCGCCGAGCTTCTCGTAGAGGCGGAAGTAGTTCTGCAGCGTGATCGTGGCGAGAGTCTGGTTCTCCGCCTTGATCTCCACGCCTTCCTTGGCCTCGATTGCCTGGTGCATGCCCTCGTTGTAGCGGCGGCCGGCGAGCACACGACCCGTGAACTCGTCGACGATCATCACTTCGCCGTTGCGGAGGATGTAGTCCTTGTCGCGGTGGTAGAGCTCCTTCGCCTTGAGGGCGTTGTTCAGGTAACCCACCAACGGCGTGTTCGCCGCCTCGTACAGGTTGTCGATGCCGAGCTGGTCCTCGATGAACTCCACACCGAGCTCGGTGACGGCGACCGTGCGCTTCTTCTCGTCGTACTGGTAGTGGTACGACTTCGACTTCTCCTCGACGACCTCGATGCGGTCCTTCTGGGAGAGCTGCGTGACGTCGATGCCGCGCATGCGCGGGGCGAGCCGCGCGAACTCCGTGTACCAGCGCGCCGACTGCTCGGCCGGACCGGAGATGATCAGCGGCGTGCGCGCCTCGTCGATGAGGATCGAGTCGACCTCGTCGACGATCGCGAAGTAGTGGCCGCGCTGCACGCACTCGTCCAGGCTCCACGCCATGTTGTCGCGCAGGTAGTCGAAGCCGAACTCGTTGTTCGTGCCGTAGGTGATGTCCGAGTTGTACGAGACACGCCGCTGCTCCGGCGTCATCTCGGACAGGATCGCGCCGACAGACAGCCCGAGGAAGCGGTGGACGCGGCCCATCCAGTCCGCGTCGCGCTTGGCCAGGTAGTCGTTCGTGGTGATGACGTGGACGCCCTTGCCCGCGAGCGCGTTGAGGTAGACCGGCATGACCGAGGTCAGGGTCTTGCCCTCACCGGTGCGCATCTCGGAGATCTGCCCGAGGTGCAGCGCCGCGCCACCCATGAGCTGAACGTCGTAGGGGCGCTGACCCAGGGTCCGCTTCGCGGCCTCGCGGGCCACGGCGAACGCCTCCGGCAGCAGCTCGTCCAGCGACTCGCCCTCGGCGTGGCGCTTCTTGAACTCGTCGGTTTTGGCGCGCAACTCGGCGTCGGAGAGGTCGACCACGTCATCTTCTAGGCCGTTGATGGCGTGTGCGATGTTGCGGAGGCGCTTGAGCATCTTGCCCTCGCCGGAGCGGAGCAGTCGGGACAGCACCATCTGGATAGACCTCATCACCTGTATCGCGGCGCGCCCACGTCGGACGCCTTTCCCCTGCCCATCGTAGGCAAGTCGCCAAGATGTGCGCACAGACACAGGCGGATTGGGCCCCACGACCTGGTATATGCAGGTCAGGTCCGTTCGCAAGGTGTCGCCGCCACCTCGGCTACTGGTCTTTTGAACGCATGAGGCCCGCGTAAAGGTTCCTGGTCCGGCCAACTTCACCTTGACCGTGAACGCTCCGGCGCCGAATGGCGGTAGACGCACGCCGCCGCCCTCGCACGCGAGGGGTGCGAGGGCGGCGGCGGTCGTAGGTGGGTGTGTGTAGTTACCGGGTCAGGCCAGCCTGATCACGCCGTAGTCGAATCCCTTCCGGCGGTAGACGACGCTCGGGCGCCCGCTGTCGGTGTCTGCGAACAGGTAGAAGTCGTGTCCGACCAGCTCCATCTCGTAGAGGGCCTGGTCGACGGTCATCGGTTTGGCGGCGTGCTCCTTTTCGCGTACGACGCGTCCGGGCAACTTGTCCTCGAGGCCGTCGTCCCACCGCTGCGCGGGCACTTCCGCCATGCCCTCGTAGTCGGCCTCGGGTGCGTCGAGCACCGCGGTCTTCGCGCGGCGTGACGTCATGGTTTCGCCAGCGGCGGAGGGATCCCCCAGTCCGCTTGTCGCTTCCGCCACCGAGATCGGGGCCCTGGCCCCGTGGTGGACGCGCCTGCGGTCGTGCGACCGACGCAGGCGGTTCTCGAGCTTCGCGACCGCAGAATCGAGCGCGGCGTAGAAGTCACCCGCGCAGGCTTCGGAACGGACCACAGGTCCACGTCCCTTGCCGGTGATTTCGACCCGCTGGCAGTTCTTCGACTGTCGGCGGTTCGGCTCGTGGAAAAGCTCCACGTCGAAGCGGATGACCTTGCGGTCGTAGCGCTCAAGCCGGGCCAGCTTTTCGGCGACGTGAACCCTGTAGTGATCGGGCACCTCGACGTTGCGGCCCTTAACGACGATGTCCATACACGACCTCCCTCGCTTTGCTGCGAGCTTTGGCTGGACTGCATTCAGAGCGCCGTGGCGATCTTGGATCGCAGATGTGTCGCAGAGGGTCGTCTCCCTCAGCACTCACGGCGCCAGGGTCATGGGCTGTTCGCCTCCTCCCCGCGGGCCGGGAACGCTGATAGCGGTGCACGTTAGCTTGGGATTCACCGTCGCGTAAGCCCCCTTGACGGGGGAACGACGAGATTTTTTGGTGACTACACAGCGCGACGACAGCGCGTTGCCAGTCGTGTCCCGAGCGTGCCACGAACCATGCTCACCGGCATCTTGCTCACCCGTACGGCCCAGCACCGCACCGGCACTCGACGGCAGCATCGCTGCGTCGAACGGGTCCAGGTGCGGCCTCATACCCAGCCAACGGGCGACCGGCGCGTCATGTTCCCGAAACCTCGAAGAGATCGATTCCGATGCGTGAACTGGCCCCTGAGTGCACTTCTTGCAACTGAACTGATCGGTGCCGATGACCGATCACGACCCAGTCACGCCCGGCTGAACGGGGGATTTCGCCCAATCCCGGACAAGGCCGTTGATCACCGCCACGACCGGACATCGCGGTATTTCAATGAATAACCGCTGGTCAGCTCCACAAGTGAATAGTCGTTAACCCGCACCGCCCGCTCCGGACGCCGGTTCGAACCGCTCGGCGGCGCCGGCTCGCGACCGGACCCGACCCGGTCGAGACGCCCAACCTGCGGACCCCTCAGTTCTGAAACATCCCGTCAACAGAGGTTGAGACAAACGGGTCGAAACGACCTTTCGGATCTTCGGAGATCGTCACAGAACTCCCGGCGAGCTGGGCAGATGCGTCCAACCTGGACCCCAATGGTGATCGACAACGCAACCGGAACTTCACCCTTGTGGGCGGATCCGAAAGTCCTCGCCCCGTACCGGGACGCCGACCGCGATTTTTTGTCAGACCCCGTCGCCATGCTTGTCCCATGACCGCACTCGACCTGCTCCTGCCGCCCTCCTGCGCCGGCTGCGACCGCCCCGGCACGCCCTGCTGCGCCACGTGCCTCGACGACTTCGGGCCGCCGCAGCGAATCCAGGTGCCCGGTGTCGGGCCGCCGGTGTGGACGCTGGCCGCCTATCGCGGTGCCGCAAGGGAACTCGTCCTCGCCTTCAAGGAACGGGGCGCACGAGCCCTCGTGGCGTGGTTCGGCGCGATGGTGGCGGCGGCACTGGTCGCCGTCGGGCCGCGGCCGTGGACGCTCGTGCCGGCTCCGTCACGGCGCAGCGCCGCCCGTGATCGAGGCGGCGACCACATGCTGAGAATCGCGCGGGCCGTGCAGATCGCGGACGTGGCTCAGGTGCTGAGGCTCGCGCCTGGAGTGAGCGACTCGGTCGGGCTGAGCGCTGGGGAACGAAGACAGAACCTCGAGGGCCGCGTTCAGGTCCACGGCAGACCGCAGCCGGGGACCACGGTGCTGCTCGACGACGTGATCACCACGGGTGCGACGGCGTCGGCCTGCGTCAAGGCTTTACGGCGGGCAGGAGTGCGCACGCACGCCGTGCTCGCCCTCACCTCGGCCCGGCCCGCTCAGCCGGGGTAGCAGGCGCGCGCACCGGCGTCGATGTCCCTCCACGCCCACCACCGAGCAGAAGTCGGCGCACCTCAGCACTTCGCGCTGATCACTGCCTGGCGGGTGCACCTGCACGCCGGACGCCCAGCCGGAGCGCAGGCACGCCGTGTTCGTGCTGACCTCAGCCCGACCAGCTCAGCCCGGAGTGGAAGCCAACGCACCCCGGCGTCAGCGCGCACCCACGCTCAACACCAAGCAGGCGCGCACGCCGTGCTCGCCCTACCTCGGTCCGGCCCGCTCAGCCGGGGTAGCACCGGCGTCGACGTACGTCCACGCCCAACACCGAGCAGGCGCGCACGCCGTGCTCACCCTCACCTCGGCCCGGCGCGCTCAGCCCGGGTAGAACACGAGCGAACCCGGCGACACCCGGATCGAGCTCGACTTCCACACGTCGGTGATGTCCGACGCGGACCACAACCCCGAGGGGTCGATCACCTGCACCTGACGGGCGGGCGCCGCCGCCACCGAACCGACCGGCACGGTGAGGTTCGACTGGCTGTAGCGGTCCAGCTTGAAGCCGTCCGTGTAGACCTTCGTGACCGGCAGCGAGGGCAGATTGGAGGACACGGCCAGCACGTCCTGGGAGAGCCAGTCGATGGACTGCACGGCCGACCCGAGCGTCGACTGCTGGATCTGGCGGGGCGTGCGCAGCGCCACGTCCTGGTCGTTGCGCACCACGGACGCGATGTAGAGCCTGCCGCCGATCACCAATGCTGCTCGCGTGCCGTCGCGGGACAGGCGCAGGTCGCTGATCGAGCCGAACTGGGTGAGGTCGGTGATGTTGACGCTCTTGGCCGTCCAGCTGCCGTTGTCGGAACGGGTCACGCGGGCGACGGAGGTGCCGTCGACCACCGTCCACACCTCGATGCCCGGCTCCTTCGGGCCGCTCGAGAGCAGCCACGTCGGTCTGGTCAGGGTGGTCGCCGGGAAGTCCACCTGGGACAGCTCCTGCTCCAACTCCCCCACCCGCAGCCGCATTCGGCCACCGGAGCGGGAGACCACGGCCAGGCGCGAGCCGTCCAACGACTGCGCCGCCGAGACTGCGCCGTACGCGCCGCTGCCCGCTGGGCCCTTGATCGGGTTGCCGTCGGGCAGCGACCTGATCGCCCCGTCCACCACGAGCATGCCCTGGAGGTTCGAATTAAGCGCCAGCAACGCCTCACCCGCGGTCGCCGACACGTCGGACGGCCGGTAGTCCCGTTGGTCCGGCAGGATCTGCTGGCCGTCGACGAGGACGCGGACGCGCGAAGTCGTGACGCCCGAGAGCGACTTCACGATCTGCGCGACGATCTGTTTGCTCTTCTCGGGCGTGAGGTCCTTGCCCACCTTGGTGAGACTGACCTCCAACGCGCCGTCGTCGGCTTCCTTCGTCTCCGAGAACGTGTCCGCGTCCGGGCTGATCGCGCTGCGCAGCGTGTCCCGCACCGTGTCGCCGGGGCCCTTGATCAGCAGGTCGGTGACCCGCGTCGGGATGCTCGTGGCCGGCGGGATCACGACGTACCGCGGATCCGGCACCAGCACGGTGAACTCGGGGTTGTAGAAGTACAGCGTCACCCGGCGGTAGTTGTTGTTGAAGACGTTGAGCGGCAGGTAGACGGCCGACGGCGCTTCCGAGATGCGCCACTGGTTCTCGCTGTTGCGCTCCACCTTCACCGGCTCGCGCAGGTCGCCGATCTCCGGCACGAACGCGTTGTCGCCGCCCAGCCGGCCGACGCGCTTTCCTTGCAGCAGCACGATTTGCGTCTTGTCCTGCGGCGCGGAGGCGGTCGGCACCGTCGAGAAGGCCGACTCGATGATGACGGGGCTCTTGGCGTTCCAGTTCTTGCTGGCCTCCGGCGTCAGGTACGCGCGGGCCGCCGCGTAGTCGCTGTCCGGGTTCGACGTCGCGTCGATGAACTCGCGCACGAGCATGAACGGGTCGATGCCCTGCCGCGGTTCCGGCACGCTGGCCGTGTTGCTGGCCTTGTTGTCCTTCGGCCCGATCGGCTTCGGCTGGGTGTTCGTCGGGATCGCCGCACACCCCGTGACGGTCACGAGGACGAGCACCAGCAACGCCAGCCGTTTCACCGCACTTCCTCCGAAACCTCAGACTTCTCCGCGACGGCAGGAGATCCGTCCACCGGCTCGGCCGGCTGCCAGGTGATCTCCTCCGGCGTCAGCTCGACCTCTTCCGGTTCCTCCGTCACGACCGGTTCATCCACCACCGCGACGGGTGCGAGCGCGATCGCCGGCGCGAGCGGCAGCGGGCTCTCCCGCACCTCCTCGCCGTGCCTGCGCGGCAACGTCAGCCGGAACACTGCGCCGTGGCCCGGTTCGCCCCACGCCTCCAGCCAGCCGCCGTGCAGTCGCGCGTCCTCCAGCGAGATCGACAGGCCCAGACCGGTGCCGCCGGTGCGGCGGTTGCGCGACGGGTCGGCCCGCCAGAACCGGCTGAACACCAGCTCGGCCTCGCCCTGGCGGAGGCCGACGCCGTGGTCCCGCACGGTGATCGCGACCGCGTCGGCGTTACCGCGCATGGTGAGCTCGACCGGCTGGCCCTCGCCGTGGTCGATGGCGTTGGCGAGCAGGTTGCGCAGAATCCGTTCCACGCGGCGGGAATCGAGCTCCGCGGTGAGCTCGGAGTCCGGGAGGTCGAGCACCACGGGCGAGTTCGCGGTCGTCGAGATCGCGCGCACCGAGTCGTGCGCGCGGCGGGCCAGCACGCGGATGTCGACCTGTTCGGCGGTCAGCTCCTCGACACCGGCGTCCAGTCGCGAGATCTCCAGCAGGTCGCCCAGCAGCGACTCGAACCGGTCGAGCTCATCGACCAGCAGCTCGGTGGAACGGGCGAGTCCGGCGGGGAACTGCTCACGAGAGGCGTGCAGGACGTCCGCGGCCATGCGCACGGTCGTCAACGGTGTGCGCAGCTCGTGCGAGACGTCCGAGGTGAAGCGGCGCTGCAGCTGGCCGAACTCCTCCAGCTGCTTGAACTGGGCCTGGATCGACTCGGCCATCTCGTTGAACGACTCGGCGAGGCGCGCCACGTCGTCCTCGCCGACGACGTGCATGCGTTCGTGCAACGTGCCGTCTGCGAATCTTTCGGCGACCTCGGCGGCCTGCCGCACCGGCCGGACCACCTGGCGCGTCACCAGGTTCGCGATCAGCGCGAGCAGGACCAGCAGCACGATGCCGCCCACCGCCAGCGTCGACTGGACCACCTCTGCGGTGCGCTGCTCCGCGGTGAGCGGGAAGATCAGGTACAGCTGCATCGAGCGCGCGGACGTGCTCATCGGCAGGCCCACGACGAAGAGCGTGGTCGGTCGGCCGCCGCGCTGCACCGTGTGGATCTGGGTGCCCTCGGTGCCGTTCTCGACCATGTCGCGCAGGCTGCGCGGCACGTCGTCGAGCGGTCCGACGGACGGCACCCGCCCGGCGCCACTGGCGCCGAGCCCGTCGGCCAGGACGGGCTCGAACGCGCCGGCACCCGCCGTGGTGGCGTCCGTGCCGGCACCACCGACGGCGAGCTTGTTGATCGCGCTGGTGAACCGCGTCTGCACGCTGTCCGGCCCTGGGTTCAGACCGACCAGGTCGGACTGGATCAGGTTGCGCGAGGCCATCGCCTGGCGCACCGCCGCCTCGTCCTTGGTGTTCAGCAGCTGGTTGGTGATCTGCATCTGCAGGACCATGCCCAGCACGAACACCACGGCCGACGACAGCGCGAGCGTGGACACGACAACGCGCAGCTGCAGCGAACGACGCCACAGGTCACCAAACGCGGCCCATCGCTTCCGCGCTTCCTCGGCGAGGAGCTGCGCCTTCGCGACGACCGGCCGAACGAACTTCATACGCCACCTGTCACGGAGGGCCGGCCTTGTACCCGACACCGCGGACAGTCAACACCACCTCGGGGTGCTCCGGGTCCCGTTCGACCTTGGAACGCAACCGCTGCACGTGGACGTTCACCAGACGCGTGTCGGCGGCGTGGCGGTAGCCCCACACCTGCTCGAGCAGCACCTCGCGGGTGAACACCTGGCGCGGCTTGCGGGCCAGCGCGACCAGCAGGTCGAACTCCAGCGGCGTGAGCTGGATGGGCCTGCCCTCGCGCAGCACCTCGTGGCCGGGGACGTCGATCGTGAGGTCGCCGATCTGCAGCACCTCGGACGGCTCGGCCTCCGTGCGGCGCAGGCGCGCCCGGATGCGGGCCACCAGCTCCTTGGGCTTGAACGGCTTCACCACGTAGTCGTCGGCGCCGGACTCGAGGCCCAGCACCACGTCGACCGTGTCGCTCTTCGCGGTGAGCATCACGATCGGCACGCCCGACTCGGACCTGATCGCCTTGCAGACGTCGATGCCGTTCATTCCCGGCAACATCAGGTCGAGCAGCACGAGGTCGGGCTTGAGCTCGCGCAGCGCGGGCAGGGCACGGGCACCGTCGGCGACCACCGCGGTGTCGAAGCCCTCCCCGCGCAACACGATCGTCAGCATCTCCGCCAGGGCGGGGTCGTCATCGACGACGAGCACGCGTGCCTTCATACTCAACATCGTCGCACTCCCGGTCGCGCGTTCGCGCACCGCCCACGTTCCGTTGCCGCTGGTGGCGGTGTGCGCTCGTTCGGTAACCGGCCGGAACTGTCGCTCCACGTACCCCACCTCGCCCGATTTGGCCTGCTCGCCGCGCCTGCGGTTGACGGAGTATCCGCGCGACGCTCACCTTTCGTTACCTGGTGTGCTCAGGCCGTGCGGATGGCCGAGGCCAGCCAGATGCGCGCATCACCCACCTTCCGCGGGTCGGTGATCGCCGGTACCGCGCGGTCGTGCCGCGCGGCGAGGTCGACCTGGTGCGTCACTGCGGCGTGCCAGCCGTACCCGCCCAACCACCCGATCGGGTCCTCCACGTCGGCGCGCCAGCGGGCGTCCAGCGTGTCGAACCGCTCGTGCACCGCTCTCATCTGCGGCAACTCGCGGAACGCGCGGTTGACGTGTTCGAGCGCGAGCGTGCTGCCCAGGGCGGACAGCGCACTCACCCAGTACATGATCCGCTCGCCCGCGTCCGGCGGCAGAAACATGAACAGGCCCTCCAGCAGCCATGCTGTGGGCCTGTTCGGGTCGAATCCGGCGCGGATCAGCGCTGTCGCCCAGTCCTCGCGCAAGTCGCAGGCGACGACGACTCGCTCGCAGCCGGGTTGGGCGCCGAGATCGTCCAGCGCGTCCTCCTTGAACTCGAGCAACTCGGGTAAGTCGAGCTCGAAGAGTGTTGTGCCCGGCGGCCACTGCAGCCGGAACGCTCTGGTGTCGAGGCCCGCCGCCATGATCACGACCTGGGGCCGGGCCGAGTTCTGGGCCGAACTGAGGAGCTGGTCGTCGAAATACCGGGTGCGCAGGACGAAGTGCTCTCCTGCGAGGGTGCGGACGCCGATCAGGTCGTTCGCGGAGCCGGCCGCCTCCACGAGTCCTGCGGCCAGTGGGTCGTCGAAGAGGCGGCGGAGATGACGTTGCTCATTGGCGCGGGCGGCAGCGATCAGAACAGCCGTGCGGACGACTCCGACCGGGGGGCGCTGCAGAACACGCTTCAAATTGTGATCTCCCATTCACTCACCGTGACGTGCCGGATTCACGATCGTGTCAACCGGTACGCACGTGAGCGACCACTCAAGGAGTGAAGAGTCGTCTCAGAAGCGAATCGAAGTTCACGTTTGACCGCCCGTCGACCACTTGCCACGGGGCCAGCCAGTTGATGTTCGCCAGTCCGTCGTAAACGGCCCCGCACCGCGTCTGCAGGCCGCCGTCGGACTCGTAGAGGTCCCGCGCACGCGAGCCGTCGTCCTGCTCGCGCTTGGCGGCGCGTTCGGCCGCGACCTCGACGGGCACGCGAAGAAGGAGGTGCAGATCGGGAACAGGCAGACCAAAGCGGTCGATCTCCAGCTCGCGGACCCACCGGACGAACTCGCCGTGCTCGTCCTGGTGCAGGCGCGCGGCGCTGTAAGCGGCACTGGACGCCACGTAGCGGTCGAGCAGCACGACGTCGTACTCCTCGAGGTCCTTGCGGATCTGGTCGGCGGCGCCGCGCCGGTCGAGCGCGTAGAGCACCGCCATGCCGTAGACGGAGTCGCTGAGGTCGCCGATGGTGCCGTAGAGAGCGTCGCGGACCAGGTCGGCGTGCACGCTCTGCCCGTAGCGCGGGAACGCGAGGCTGGTCACGGTCCTGCCCTGGGCGTGCAACGCCTCGGTCAGGCCGTTCGCGAGCGTGCGCTTGCCGGCACCGTCAAGGCCTTCGATCACCACGAGCTTTCCCACGGCCGAACCCTAACGGCCACTCACACGGCCGCAGCACATCCCCCACACGGGCGGAATCCGATCTTTCGATCACTAGAACGAGTGACTACGGTGAACAGTCACACGGCGCGTGTGTGAAGGGTAGGTGCCGCGGTGGCCGCGGATTCCGGGCACGCCGAGTCGGTCAACGAACCGAACGGTCACCCGACCGGGGGTCTGCCGACCCCCCTCGCCGAGACGCTCCGCTACGGGCCGTTCCACCGCGCCCTGCGCGAGGCGATCGCCCACCGGGGCCTCTCGCTCGCCCGGCTGCGCGCCCACCTCGAGCAACTCGGTGTCCAGGTCGGCCAGTCGACGCTTTCGTACTGGCAACGCGGCCTGCGTCACCCCGAAGTCCCCCGCGCCATCAGCACAGTGCGCGCTTTGGAGTCCGTGCTGCGCCTGCCGCCATCGTCCTTGTTGGACCTGATCGGCCCGCGCAACGCCAACTCCTACGCGCCACGCCCGGTGGCGACCTGGCCGGAGCCCGCGCCGCTGCTCTCGGCGTTCGACTCCGTACCGGAGGCCGCGCGCGGCAACGCCGACCTAGAGGTGCTGTCCGTGCACGACACCGTGCAGCTGGGCATGCACCGCGAACAGCGCTCGATCACGACGCGGCTGGTGGTGCGGGCGGTGCGGCAAGGCCCAGACCGGTACCTGGTGGTGCACCGCGGCGACGAAGGATCGTTGATCGAGAACGCGATGGTGCGCGCCGGCGAAGGCTGCCGGCAGGGGCGCCTGCGCCGGGAAAGCGCATCCCGCAACCTGGCCGTGGAAATGCTCTTCGACCGCAGGCTCGCGGCCGGCGAGGAGCACGTCTTCAGCTTCACCATCGTCGACGACACCGGCGGCGCGAGCCCTGGCCACCACCGGACGTTCCGCGACGTGTGCGGTTCGTACCTGGTGCAGCTGTCGTTCCACAGACGGGCGCTGCCCGCGCGCTGCATCAAGCAGTTCCGGGCCTCGGCCGACGCGACGCCGGTCGACGTCGAGGAGCTGGTGTGCGGGCTCGGCGGCGTCGTCAGCGCGTACTTCGGCGACGTGGGGCCTGGCATCGCGGGCATCGCCGTCGAGTGGAGTTAGACCTGGGGTCTGGGGTGTCCCCAGAAGACACTGCGCACGACGCGGTCCGCGCTCTCCGCGGACACACGTCGTCTGAGTGAGCACGAGGAGAGCGAGAGGGCTGATAGACCGGCGGTCCGAAGACCATTCCGGTTCCGGATTTAGAAGGAAGCCCTCTCATGGCCTCGCGTGCGCCACGTTAGCAGCGAAACCCTCAGTCCGACAGCATGTTTCCCAGTTCCGCAACGGTGACGCCGGGGCGGGTCAATCCAATGTGGATCGCTGGAGCGTCCGATGTGGAACCCTTGCGCTCGAACAGTTCCACCACCCTGCGCACGGTGAAGTACCTGCGGTACAACGCCGCCGATGCGATCAGCCGCACCAAGTCGCGGTTCTCCTCGACCCGGTTGCCCCACGCGGTGCCGCGCAGGTAGAGGTGCAGCCAGGTGCCGTACCAGGTGTCGCCCTCCCGCTCGAACATCATCGGCAACGCGATCTTTCCCTTGCCGCGCATCGACGATCGCGCCCGCACCGTGCTGGGTTCGAACGGCTTGCCCAGCTGGTCGAGGTCGCGGGTCATGAACCCGAACGTCGACTCGGCGACAGCGTCGAACCCCTCGCCGGCGTAGATGTTCACCTGCGGCACGACGTACTTCGCGGTGACCACGTCCCGATGGAGATCGAGGAACTCGGTCGCGCCGTTCGGCGCTTCGGTGAGGTCGCCGGAGTGGAAGGCGCCGGTGTCCGTCAGGCGCGTCCACGACACCTGGCCCTGGTACTGGAAGTTCTCGTCCAGCAACACGGCAGACAGGTCGTAGTCGGTGCGCTTGGAGCTCTGCCGCCAGTGCACGAAGAACCGCAGGACATCGCCTTCGAGCCGCAGCTTCGAACCGCGTGGCAGCACGCCGAAGCCGTCCTCGGTGGCGGTGCCGGACATCGGCACGACGACGTCGAGCACCTCCTGGTCGACGGTCAGCGCGGAGAAGTCCGGCAGCCTGCGCACCAGCTCGTCCTCCACCACCGCGACGATCGCACTGACGGCGTCAGGATCGAGCGGCGGGCGGTCGTCGTCCGCGATCCAGACCTTGCGGCTGCGGCTTGCGAAAACCCGTGCGGTGTCTGGCTTTTCGCGGTTTGACAGGTGCTCCAGCACCGATACCAGCACGCGTCCGGACACGTCGGGCACGGCAACTGCCACGGCTTCGGCGACACCAGCGGCGCCGTTGCGGATCAGCCGGTCGACTTGGCGCAGCAGTAGGCCGGGCGCCTTCGAGAGGATGCGCAGCGCGAGGTCAGGATCGTTCTCCGCGAACGCCACTTCCACCTGGCCGGCGAACGACCGGGTGGTCTTCTCCTTGCGCGCCACCGCGAACACGTCCTGCGCCTGCTCGAACGGGTGCTCGTGCGGGTGCAGCCGCTCCCCCAGCCGCTTCCACGCCTCGCGGTGCTGGTTGACGTCGCCGAACTTGCTCGGCGCCACCTCGTTCAACGCGGCGAGCAGCGCGCGGCGCTCCGGCCTGCGGAACGACCGGAAGCGGGTCGGTTCCCGCAACGTGACGTCGCCGCCGGAGGCCTCTGCCGCCAGGCGCAGGACGTCCGTCACCGTGTCGATCTCGATCAACGGCCGCTGCGCGACGAGGCGCGCGGCGTTGAGGATCGCGCGGTTCTCCCTGGTGGGGATGGTTTCCGGCGCGAGGTCGAGGCGCTGCGTCGCGAGCTCGCCCAGCAACGCCCGGTCGTCCTCGCCGAGCGGGATCGGGCTCGCCGCGAGCTCCAGGTAGAGGCGGCTGATCTCCTCGTCGAGGGTGCCGCCGAGGTGCAGGACGGTGACGCGGTCCTTGAGCGACGGGATCAGCTCGTCGTGCGCCTTCAGCATTTCCTCGTACGAGTGCTGGACGCGGCCGTACTCGGTCAGGTCGAAGAGGCACTCCAGCCAGAACTCGACGGTGTCCGGCACGTTGTGCGGGAAGTCCTTGAAGTACGGGTTGTGCTGGGCCTGCGCGCCGACCAGTTCCTTGACCGCCCGGACGACGTCGTGTGCGTACTCCACCGCGTCCGCGAGGTTCGAAACGTGCTCGAGCAGCTCGCGCGAGGCCTTGAAGCCGACCTTCAGCAGCGCGGCGTCGAGCTGTCTGGCGGTCGTGCCGCCATCGCCCGCTGCGCCGTCCGACAGGGGCACGCGCAGGGTCTTCTTGATGATGGTCGTCCGCACCTCGCCAGTAAAACCCGCACGTCAACCGTAAAAACGCTGGCGACTTCGAGGCGCCCGTTGCTACTTTTCCGGCGACCGTGCGAGAGACCGAGGAGGTGGTACCCGTGAACGTTTCGACATGGGTGCTCCCCTGCGGGGTCACGGTCGGGCGGTAGGTCGTCCGGGAGCGCCGTTCACTCCCGTTGGAAGGCACGACCTCCATGCACTTCACTTCCGAACAGCGCCTCGACAACGGCGTTCTCGAGCGCAGGTTCACCGTCGGCGACGTCCCCGGCATCCTCTGGACCCGCGGGTCCGCACCGGCGCCGTTGGTCCTGATGGGCCACCCCGGCGGACTGGACATGATGTACCCGCGGCTGGCGGCCAGGGCTCTCGGCACCGTCGCGGAGGGCTACGCCGCGGCCACCATCGAGCTGCCCGGCGCCGGTGACCGCCCCCGGCTGGCCGGCGTCGATGCTGCCCGTGCCGAACTGCTCAAGGCGATTCAGGCCGGCGAACCGGTCTCGGACGACATCGTCGAGCGGCTCGTCCTCCCCCTGGTCGACCAGGCCGTGCCGGAATGGCAGGCCGCTCTGGACGCCCTCCTCGCGCTACCCGAGATCAACGATGGCCCGGTCGGAATCGCGGGAGGGGTGATCTCCATCGGCGTCCGGCTGGCGGTGGTCGAGCCGCGTATTTCGGCCGCGCTGCTGTTCGCCGGGAGTTACGTGCCGCGCAGCACGTTCTCAGAGGCGCGGCAGGTCACCATTCCACTGCTTGTGTTGCTGCAGTGGGACGACGAGGGCAATGACCGGCAGATGGCGCTGGATCTGTTCGATGCGTTCGCGTCCAAGGAGAAGACGTTGCACGCTAACATGGGTGGTCATACCGGAATACCGGCGTTCGAAGGTGAATCCGCGAACCGGTTCTTCGCCCGGCACCTCAGGTAATTCCACCCGTTTGGGCACGGTGTTGTTTCTGCTCCATCGCCTAACGTCGGAGCAATGAACGGCGATCCGTCGACTCCGTACAGCCGCGACCTCGGCGACGAACTGCGCCAGGTGCGGGAGCGCTACACGACGTTCCGCGGTCGGCGGATCGCCCGCATGCTCGGGTGGGATCCGGGCAAGGTCTCCAACATCGAGCACGGCAAGGTGCGGGCGACGGAGATCGACATCATCCAGTACCTGGGCCGGTGCGGACGTCCGCAGACGTTCATCGAGGACTTCCTGAGCCGGTACCGGTCAGCGTTCGACCACTACTTCGTGCAAGTGCCGACCAACCTGCGCACGGTGACGATGGCGGAGTCGAGTGCCGACAAGATCACGACGTACAACCTGACGGCCATTCCGGGCTTGGTGCAGACCGAGGAGTACGCGACGGCGTACTTCGAGATCGGTGGGGTGGTCAGTCCAGAGGACATCAAGACGTTTGTCCGTTTCCGGATGGAACGGCAGGCGATCCTCCAGCGGCCGAATCGCCCGCATTGCACCTTCTACGTTCACGAGAATGCGCTGCGGCTCAAAGTCGGCAGTGACGAGGTCATGGAGGACCAGCTCATGAGGCTGCTCTTCCACACGCACGTCATCCGGATCGTGCCCGCCTCGATTGGCGCAGCAGGGATCTTCGACGCTCCGTACGTGCTGTGGGAGTACGAGAAACGCAGCAGCGTCGCTTACACGGAGTCCGACCTCGCGATGGTGTTCGTGCAGGACCTGGCCGGAGTCAAGATGTGCAAGTCGATCTTCGCGCGGCTGGATGCGCTGGCCCTCAGTGAGGAACAATCGCGGTCGATGGTGGCGGATCTCGCCAGCCGATCGCGGGAGGACCTCAGTGGCCGGAAACTGCACCTGGCGTAAGAGCAGCTACAGCGGCAACACCGACGGGGGTCAGGAATGCGTCGAGGTGGCGTTTGCCCAGGCTGTGCGTGTGCGTGACTCCAAGAACGCCGCCGGCCCCGAGCTGAAGTTCAGCGTCGAGGCGTGGCAGGGGTTCATCGAAGCTCGGTAGGCAGCGGCAGGTCCAGCAACTCCAGGAACCGCGCCGTCTTGATCTCGACGAACACGTCGACGTCCTCGACGTCCACTCCCTCGTCCAACGAGAGATCGTCGGGGTTCTCGTCCTCGGCCAGGTAGCCGAGGATCTCCGCCTGCTTGGCGGGGGCGTCACCGGTGTTGTGCAGCGCCCACCACGCGGCCAGCCCTGCGGCCTCGCGCAGGACGTCCGTGGGGTCGGAGGCGTTGTCGTTCTCGAAGTAGGTGCGCGGCGTCAGGCCGAGGTAAGCGACACCGGTGCCGGGGCCGTGAGGCGCGTAGACGACCGAGGCGATGTCGCTGTCGTGGATGTCGATCCACAGGAACGGCTCGACGAGCGGCGGAAGCTCGCCCTCGGACAGCGTCTTCCATGAGCCGTGCTCGTAGGCGAAGGTGCCGAAGAATCCCACAGCGCACATGAAACAGGGGCCTCCCGCGACGCGCGCGGGAGGCCCCTGGCAAAGCGAGCTCAGTAGCGGTAGTGCTCCGGCTTGAACGGGCCCTCGACGTCGACGTCGATGTACTCGGCCTGCTCCTTGGTGAGCTTGGTCAGCTCGCCGCCGAGCGCCTCCAGGTGGATGCGGGCGACCTTCTCGTCCAGCACCTTGGGCAGGCGGAAGACCTCGTTGTCGTACTCCTCGTGCTTGGTGAACAGCTCGATCTGCGCGATCACCTGGTTGGAGAAGGAGTTCGACATGACGAACGACGGGTGGCCGGTCGCGTTGCCCAGGTTCATCAGGCGGCCCTCGGACAGCACGATGATCGTGCGGCCGTTCGGGAAGATCCACTCGTCGACCTGCGGCTTGATGTTGTTCTTGCGGATGCCGGGGTAACGCTGAAGGCCGGCCATGTCGAGCTCGTTGTCGAAGTGGCCGACGTTGCCCAGGATCGCCTGGTGCTTCATCTGCGCCATGTGCTCGACGGTGACGACGTCCTTGTTGCCGGTCGTCGTGATGACGATGTCGGCGATCGGCAGGACCGTCTCGAGCTTCGCGACCTGGTAGCCGTCCATGGCGGCCTGCAGAGCGCAGATCGGGTCGATCTCGGTGACGATCACGCGGGCGCCCTGGCCGCGCAGGGACTCGGCCGAGCCCTTGCCGACGTCGCCGTAGCCGCAGACGACCGCGACCTTGCCGCCGATCAGGACGTCGGTGCCGCGGTTGATGCCGTCGATCAGCGAGTGGCGGATGCCGTAGCGGTTGTCGAACTTCGACTTCGTCACGGCGTCGTTGACGTTGATGGCCGGGAAGAGCAGCTCACCGGCGGCGGCCAGCTGGTACAGGCGCATGACGCCCGTCGTGGTCTCCTCGGTGACGCCGCGGATGCCCTCGGCGATGTTCGTCCACTTCTTGCCGTCCTTGGCGAGCGACGCGCGGAGCGTGTCGAGGACGATCTTCCACTCCTCCGGGTCGTCGTCCTCGGCGTTCGGGACCACGCCCGCCGCCTCGTACTGGACGCCCTTGTGGACGAGCAGCGTCGCGTCGCCGCCGTCGTCCAGGATCATGTTCGGGCCCTTGCCGTCCGGCCACGTGAGCATCTGCTCGCACGTCCACCAGTACTCCGGCAGCGTCTCGCCCTTCCAGGCGAAGCAGGCGACGCCCTTGGGCTCCTCCTCCGTGCCGTACGGGCCGACGACGACGGCGGCGGCCGCGTGGTCCTGGGTCGAGAAGATGTTGCAGGAGGCCCAGCGGACCTCGGCGCCCAGGTCGACCAGCGTCTCGATGAGCACGGCGGTCTGGATGGTCATGTGCAGCGAGCCCGAGATGCGCGCACCCTTGAGCGGGTACACGCCGGAGTACTCGCGGCGGAACGCCATCAGGCCGGGCATCTCGTGCTCGGCCAGGCGGATCTCCTTGCGGCCGAACTCGTGGAGTGAGAGATCGGCGACGGCGAAGTCGATCCCGTTGCGGGTCTGCAAGCGGTCCGCAGTCATTGCGAAGTCCTCCAAGGCACTTCAGAGAGGGTGTCGTCCGACCATACCGCCCGCTGATGCACCACTATGACCCCCACGCTGGGTGAGGGAGGTCTCGGGTGTTGATTGCGGGCCCGGACACGCGTGTCGTCGAACTGCGGGTGCACGGCGTGCAGGGCACGACGCCGCAGACGCTGGTCGACGCCGTCGCGGCCGTGGACGTTGCGGGAGACGGGCTCGGGCGCATCGTGCGCCCCGCCGACAGACTCCGCAGGCCCGCGCCGGGCCCGGTGCTGCAGACGGAGGGACGCCCGGTGACCCGCGTGGTCGAGGGGTACCTGTGGGGTGGAATGACGTCCGGCGGTGTGGCCAAGGCCACATGGGCGCTGCTCTTCCCGTTCAGCATCGCCAACGTCGCGCACTGGATGCTGCCTCCCGTCCCGGAGCGGAACCTGGCCGCCCACCTGCTCGGCCTCGGTCTGCGGTCGTTGCTGCGGGTGTTCGCCCTGCTGCTGACGGCGCTGCTGGTCGCGCAGGTCTCCGTGGTCAGCCTGGACCTGCTCGCCGCACAGTGCCTCCAGCCGGGTGCTGACTGTTTGACCAGCATTCCCACCGACGTGCGCCTGTTCCCCTGGTTCCGCACCTTCCTCGGCCTGCTGCCGATCGTCGTGCTGATCGCGGTGATGCGCCGGATCTCGCACGTCGAGTGGCGGATCGAGCGGCGGGAGATCGCCGAGGCGGAGGACGAGGAACGCCAGCCCGCCTCGGGACTGCCCGGCGCGCACGTCGCGACCGACCCGGACACCCCGGCGTTGCGGTCGCTGCACGTCGTGACGGCTCTCGCGGTGGCGTCGCTGATCGCGCTCGGCGGGCCGTTGAAGCAGCTCACTGCCAGCGGGTCGATGGGTGTGGCGATCACGGTGGCGTGGGTCGTCGCGTTGGTGTTCATCGGACTGTCGGTGCTCGGTGTGCTGCTGCTCGACGACCCGACCGGTGGCGCTCCTCATCGCGGTGGCCGCTGGTTGCGGGCGGCGTTGGGCCGACGGCCTCGGCGGGCGCTGTTGGTGCTTTCGGCGCTTTTGGTTTTGACGACGCTGGGACTGCAGGAGCAGCTGCCGTTGCGGGTGCCGGGCGCGGACGTGACCGTGCAGTTCGTGGCGTTGCTGATGGCGTTCGTGCTCGTGCTGTTCGGGGTCTTGTTGGTGCCGGCTGCGCTTTTGGCTCGCAAGTCGTGGGCCTCGTCGCCGCGTGAGTTGCGACCGTGGGCCGGTGGCTGGTTCGCGGCGCCTGTCCTGGCGATTGCCGGTCTTTTGGGCGGCGGCTTCGGGGCCGGGGTCGCGCTGCCGGTGCGCAAGGCGCTGAGCTCCGACCTGGACCTGCCGGACGGGTACGCCTACATCACGCTGCTGTGGGGTGTGGCGGGTGCGTTGGCGCTGCTGACCACGTTCGCGGTGGCGTCGTTCACCGGCGCGGTGCGGTGGCGGGCGTTCCGCAAGGGCAAGGTGTGGGCGCGCGAGGCGTCGTTGCTGCACTCGGGCCGGATGCGTGACCTCCGCGCGGCGACGCGCGCGTGGTGGTGGGCGCGCTGGGAACGCAACCACGGGCACCACATGATCCTGAACATCGCTTCTGTGCTGGTGGTCGGCGCTGTGCTGGCTTCGTTGCTGCGGGTGCAGAACGTGGCACTGCCGTCCTGGACCGTGCCGTTCCAGGCGTTCGGCGTGGGCGTGCTCGGCTTGCTCGCCGTTTCGCTGCTGCGGGCCGTTTACCTGGCGGCGCGGCAGCCGGAGTCCGGGCGGCGGCTCGGGATCATCGCGGACATCGCGCAGTTCTGGCCGCGTGAGGCGCACCCGATCGTGCCGCCTTGCTATGCGTTGAAGGTCGTGCCGGAGCTGGTTTCTCGCGTGCAGGACCACTTGCGTGACCCCGGCACTCGCGTGGTCCTCTGTGGACATTCGCAGGGGTCGTTGCTGGTTGCTGTTGCTGCGGCGCGGTTGTTGGAGGATCTGCCGGCGCACGATCGTGAGCGGATCGGGCTGGTCACTGCCGGGTCGCAGCTGCAATGGGCCTATCCGCGGGCGTTTCCTGCTGTGGTGCCGCATGCGTCTCTTGCCCGGTTGGCCGGCGGGCTGGACGGGCGGTGGCGGGCGTTGTGTCGCGGCACGGATCCGTTGGGTGGCGCGGTGATGACTTGGCGACGGCAGGTTTTCGACGGGATGCTGCTCGGCGTCGGGTATCGGCCGGACGGGTCCGAGGGGGCGTTGGCGCCGGCGTTGCGGGGGCCCACCGGGGCGTTGGTGCTCGGGGGCGATCACTGGTTGCCGGATCCGCAGCGGGGGCCGTTTCCTGGGCGACGGTGGCGGTCCGGGGTGTCTGCTCACTCGGACTACACGTCGGATCCTGAGTGGGATCGGGCGGTGGCCATTGCGGCCGGGTTGCTGGAGGTTGACGCACCTGAGGCGCCGTCGTTGCCGTTTGCGCGGAAGCCGGAAACTCGGTCGCGGGACGCGCTGGGTGGTTCCTAATGTGCGCATCATGCTGACCGGAGATCTTGTCCGACTGCGGCCCCTAGAACCCGAGGACGCCGACGCGCTCTACCGCTGGCACAACGACGACGAGGTCATGCGCTGGCTGCAGGCCTACTTCCACGAGTCGTTGGCGGGCCTGCGCAAGCGCCTGGCCGACCGCGAAGAGAACTCGCACGACAAGGTCACCCTCATCATCGAGACGCTGGACGAGCGCAAGTCCATCGGCATCGTGGCGTTGCGGGAGGCGGACCCGATCAACGCGCGGGCCAAGGTCGACATCTACATCGGCGAGAAGGACCACTGGGGCGGCGGGTACGGCACCGACGCGTTGCGCAGGGTCTGTCGGTACGGGTTCGACACGCTGCGGTTGCACTCGATCGAGCTCACCGTGGTGGAGGCGAACGAGCGGGCCATCAAGTCCTACAAGAAGCTCGGGTTCCAGGTCGACGGGCGGCTGCGGCAGGCGTTCCACCGCGATGGCGAGTGGCACGACGAGCTGCTGATGTGCGTGCTGAAGGACGAGCTCACGTGAGGGCGGGCGCGAGGTGGCCGATCGCCTCGCGCAGGCAGTCCTCGATGGACGTTTCCGACACCACGACCAGGCCCGACGGGCGTTGATCCACCCAGCGCTGCACGGCGATCCGTGCGGCGGCAGACACCGCCGCGGCCAGCACCTCGGCGCCGAGCGGGTCCTTGCCGGTGCGTTCCGAGATCACGTCAACGATCGGCGGTTCCATGGAGGACGTGGAGTCGAGGTAGGCCTCGCGCAACGACGGTGTCGACGTGATCAGCGCGAGAGCCTCGGTCGGCGGCTCGCGGTACTGCTCGGCGAACGCGAAGATGATCGACTCGACCAAAGGCTCGTCGGCGGGGCGCGAGCGCAGCGCGGCAGACACATGGAGAGCGCGGGAGGCCGTGATACCCGCGACGATCGCCTGTTCGCGGCTCGCGAAGTAGTTGTTGTAGGTGCGCGGCGAGACGTTCGCCGCCTCGGCGATCTCGTCGACTCGCACGTTGTCGGCGCCCTTCTCCAGCGCCAGGCGGAGGGCGGCGGTCGAGAGGGCCGCTCGGGTCTCGGTCTTCTTGCGCTCACGCAGTCCCACGCCGCTCACTGTAGAGACCTGTTGCAACACGATCACTACCGATTGACTTTCGATAGATCACTACCGATACTCGATCGCATGATTGCTGAGCGTTGGGCGGTGACCGCCCTCCGGGTCTTCCTGGTGATCCTGTTCGGGATCCTCGTCGTGTTCGAGACGCTGTCCCTGCCGGGGAAGTTCCGGTACATGGCGGAGCAGAACCCGAACGATCCCCTGATCTGGCCCGGCGCGATCATCTCGATCTTCTGGGTGATCTGCGTGCAGGTGGTGATCGTCGCGACGTGGAAGCTGCTCACGCTGGTGCGCAAGGATCTGATCTTCACCGACGCCGCGATCAAGTGGGTCAACGTGATGGTCTGGGCCGTTGCGGCAGGATGGGTCGTGCTGGTGGGGGTGTTCCTCTGGGTCGGCTTCAACGCCGACGACCCCGGCGCGCCGATGTTGCTGTTCTTGTTGACGACGGGGGCCACCGTGTTCGGGCTCGTGCTGATCGTGATGCGGGCGCTGCTGCAGCGCGCCACGACGTTGCGTGCGGACATGGAAGCGGTGATCTGATGGCCATCGTCGTGCGCATCGACGTCGAATTGGCCAAGCGCAAGATGAGCGTCGGCGAGTTCGCGGAGAAGGTCGGGCTGACGCCGGCCAACGTCGCCGTGCTGAAGAACGGGCGGGCGAAGGCCGTGCGGTTCAGCACCCTCGAAGCCATGTGCCGGGTGCTGGAGTGCCAGCCCGGCGACCTGCTCGAGTTCGTCGACGACGAGGAAGCCTCCTAGGCCAGTCGTTTCGCCAGTCGGTCGGCGGCTTCGAGCCGCCCCGACTCGGCGAGCAGGCCCACCGGTGCCAGCACGTAGTCGCGGTCGACGGTGATCTCGGCGGTGCGCAGGACAGGGCGCAGCACCGGGTCACCGCGCAGCGCCTCCACGATCGGCGTGATGTCCGGTGTGTGCCGGAAGACGCCGCCGGAGAGCACCAGCAGGCCCGCGCCGTGCGGTCCGAGCTGGCCGTCGACCTGGCGGAGATGCCTGCGCACAGCCAAGATCGCCGCGAACGACGCCAGTTGCACGTCCACCGCCGGATCGTCTGGCAGCCAGCCGACGTTCTCCGCGCGCATCTGGGCTTCCGCGGACAGGTCCTCGGTCGTGAGGCGTTCGGCCAGCGCTTCGGCCACCACGCCCGGCGCGGACCAGCGCATGCCGAGGTCGCCCTCGACCGTGCGGCGGTCTGGTGGCAGCGCGACGGTCCGTTCCAGACCCTCGCTGTCCGCTGTGGACACCGCCGAGTAGACGTCCGTGGTCGCGCCGCCGACATCCACCACCAGCACGGCGCCCTCACGGTCTTGCGCCGCCAACCGCGAGACGCCCGCCAACACGGCGTCAGGTGTCACGGCGCGCACGAGCTGGCGGAAACGGGGACCGCGGGAGAGGCCTTTGCCGCCGATCACGTGCTGTAGGAAGGCCGCACGGATTGCCCGCCTGGCCGGTTCCGGGGCGAGCTGACCGACGTCCGGGAGCACGTTCGGGCAGGCCACGACCGTGCGCGAAGCCAGCAGCCGCAACGCTTCCGGCTGCGCCTCGACGTTGCCGGCCAGCACGATCGGCACGGCGACGCGGGCGAGCTTCGCGGCGTTGTGCAGCAGGACGGACTGGTCGCCGCCGTCCGTGCCGCCGACCAGCAGCACGAGGTCGGGAGCAGACGCCCGCAAAGCTCGCACATCCACCGGACCCGCACTGACGTGCACGATCTTCGCGCCCGCAGACAGTGCGACTCGGTAGCCGGCCTCCGCGCTCACGACGCGTTCCTGGCCGACGACCGCGAGCCGCAGCCCACCGCCGGCCGACGAGCACGCCAGGATCTCGCCGTCACCGACGTCGGCGCGCAACGCGTCGATGCCGCGCAGCACCTCGGGAGGCGTGGTCGGGTGCTGTCCGGTCCGGACCAGCTCGCCCTCAGGCGTGACGAGAGCGGCCTTGGTCCAGGTGGAACCGACGTCGAGACAGAGGATCACGAGGCAAGCTAACCACCATGAAGCTCACGCCCAAGGTGATCCTCGAAGGCACCCGCCTGACCGGCAAGACGGACCTCGCCTACGCGCTCAACGAACACCCCCGCCTCGTCGGTCACCGCAAGTACCGCTACCACTCGCCGTTGATCTCGGGCGAGTGGAGCGCGTTCAGCAACGAACCTTGGGGACGCAACTTGCTGACGTTTGCGCCGGAGGAGACCGAGCTGGCGTTGGAGATCTACGAGACATGGGTGCGGATGTTCGAACTGCAGCGCTTCTACTCGTGGATCGTCGACCGGTTCCACCTGTCCACGATGGCCTACCAGGCGCAGCAGGGGCGTGAGTTCGACTTCGGCTGGCTGGAGGAACGGCTGAAGCCGCTCAACTTCGCGATCGTGCTGTGCACTCGCCCGGAGGACACGTTCGAAGAAGCGCGCGCGGAACGGCTGAAGATCAGCGCGAACCCGAAGCAGTACGTCTCGCTGGAGCCGTTCATCGAGGAGCAGGCGCAACTGCGGGAGCTCGCCAAGAAGTCGATCCTGCCCGTGTTCGAGTTCGACGTGACGCGGCACGGGCCGGACGACGTGGCCGACTTCCTGGAGGAACGCGACCTGCTGACCCTCTAGCGGCTGAAGAAGTTGACGAGGTTGCCGTCGGGGTCCCGGAACAACATCGACCGGTTGCCCCACGGCATCGTGGTGGGCTCGGTGACGAAGTCCGTGACGAAGCCGGTCAGGTTCTGGTGCACGCGGTCCACGTCCTCGACGAGGAACTCGATGATCACGCTGTGGTTGTCCGCCGGGTGGGCAGAGCCAGGGGCGAACAGCCCGACCGTGCGGGTGCTTGCGATCGCGAGGGTTGCGCCCGCGGTCTTGAGCTCGGCGAAGTCCTCGGTGGCCCACGCCGCCCGCACCCCCGTTGCTCGCTCGTAGAAGCCGACGAGGCGCGCCACGTCGCCGGTGATGATGCGGATCGAGACGAAGTCCATGAAATCTCCTTGGCTGAGCGGGTTACCTGGCGCAGGCTAGGAGAAATACTGGACAGAATCGGTCCGGTATTGTGCGCGAACATGCCTCGTCCCACCGGCCGCGTGTTGACGCTCCTGGAGCTGCTGCAGTCAGGCGGCACCCGGACGGTGGCCGAGCTCGCCGACCGGCTCGGCGTCGACGGGCGCACCGTGCGCCGGTACGTGGACCAGCTGATCGACCTCGACGTGCCGGTGGAGTCGGTGCGCGGCCGCTACGGCGGGTATCGGCTCGGCCCCGGCTACCGCTTGCCTCCGCTCATGTTCAGCGACGACGAGGCGCTGGCCGTCCTGCTCGGCCTCGTCGCCGGCCGCCGGGCGGGGTTGACGACGACGGAGCACACGGCGAGCGAGACGGCCTCGGCGAAGATCCGGCGGGTGCTGCCCAAGCACGTCGCCCGGCGGCTCGACACACTCCTGGAAGCTCTCGCCTTCACGGATCAGCCCGGCGAGTTCGACACCCCGGACGCCGGGGTCCTGCTCACGATCGCCGACGCGGTGCGGCACCGGCGGCCGGTCTCGATCCGCTACACCGACCGGGACGGACAGCGCAGCGAGCGCACACTGCACGCGTACGGGATCGTCGCCCACTCGGGCCGTTGGTACGTCACGGGCCAAGACGCCCAGATCGGCGAGGGCCGGACCTTCCGGCTCGATCGCATCGCGGACGCGCGGACCCTGCCCGGCTCGTTCGAAGCCCCAGCGGGTCCCGATCCGGCACAGCGCGTGGTTTCAGGGTTCGCCAACGCCGAGTACCGGCACGAGGTGACCTTGCAGATCCAGGGGACGGTCGAGCAGATCCGCGCTCGCCTTCCGGCCAGTGTCGCGAGCCTGGAGCCCGCAGCCGACGAGGACGGCTGGCTGCGCGTCGAGCTGCGGGCAGAGCGGCTCGACTGGTTGCCTCCGGTGCTCGCCTCGCTCAACCTGCCGTTCGTCATCGAGCGCCCCGACGAGCTCCGCGACCTCGTCATCGCGTTCGCCGATCGCCTCCGGTCCCACGCCGCCCAGCTCTAGTCGTCCGCCTTCTCCGACACCACCTGCATGAACGAACCGAGCTGCGCGAGCTGCTCCGGTGTGAACAGGTCGATCAGGTAGGCGCGGACCGTCTCGACGTGACCGGGTGCGGTGGCCTGCAACAACTCCTGCCCCGCGTCGGTGAGGACCGCGAGGATGCCGCGCTCGTCGGACTCGTGCGGTTCGCGCCGCACGAGTCCGGCCTTCTCCAGCTTGCCGATCTGGTAGGTCAACGAGCTCTTCGAGACCACGACGCGGCGGGCGAGCTCGGTCATCCGCAACCGGCGACCGGGCTCTTCGGACAGCACGACCAGCACGTTGTACTGCGCGTGCGACAGGCCTGCGGCACGCTGCAGCTGCTGTTCGATCTGTCGCTCCAGGAGGTGGTACGCCTGGACGAAGTGGTGCCAGGCGTTGCCCTCCGCCTCGGAGAGCCACCGCGCGTTTCCCATGGTCAGCAGGTTAGTTGGTGTACAGCTGTTCCTCCGGCACGACCTGCTGGTTTTGGTTCGGCGAAGTCCACAGCAGCTTGAAGTGGGCCTCGCCGGTGTGCTCGGCGTAGTCGACCTTGATCGAGTACTTCTTCCCGGCCTGCAACGCGATCGCGCCCTTGTCGATGCGCACCTGGTGGGGCGTGGAGGCATCGATGATCAGCTTGCCGTCCACCCACACCTTCGCGATCTCGTCGGAGACCGCGAGGAACGTGTAGGTGTCGCTGAACCTCGGCTGCACGAAGCCGGTCCAGCGCGTGGAGAAGTTGTCGCCGCCGTCGAAGCGCCACGCGAAGCTGAGCGACGGGTCCGTGCGGGTGGTGGGCGTGCCGGTCCAGTTGTTCGTCGGGAAGTACTGGGCTTTGAGGCCGTTCCCCGTGCCCTTCGGCGCCGGCTGCTCACCGCGGACGGTCAGCTCGATCACGGTGGCGACGTCGTTCGTCTTGGCACCACTGGGTTTCACGTCGTAGCCGTCGCCTGCCTTCGTGACGGCGACGGTCTGCGGGCTGCCCAGTACGCGTGCTGCCGTGACGTCGAACTGTTCGAGAACCTTGAGGTGCAAGGAGTTCGACCAGTCGTAGACGGAGAGGTGGAGCTTGTCGCCCTTGCGCGACACGGCTCCCCAGGCCGGGTCGGCGACCCACTGGGCGGCGTTGGCGCCGTAGACCGCGTCACCGTGCTGCTTGAGCCAGGAACCCATGGCGCGCAAGCGATCCGACTCAGCGGCGGGGATGCGGCCGAGCTTGTCCGGACCGACGTTGAGCAGGTAGTTGCCGCTGCGGCTCGCGATGTCGACGAGGTTGCGGGTGAGCGTGGTGGCGCTCTTGAAGTTCTTGTCCCACTTGGCGTATCCCCACTTGCTCGGGATGGTCATGCAGGACTCCCAGAGCTGGCCGTCGATCGGCGCGGACGGGAAGGTCTGCTCCGGCGTGCCGAAGTCGCCGTCGACGACGCGGCGTTCCTTGACGCCCGGTGCGCGCTTGGAGATCCGGTTGTTGATGAGCAGGTCCGGGTCCTTGGCCTTGAGGAACTTCTCGAGCTCCGCGCCGTCCTGCTTGGTCCACGGGTTCGGCGGGTTGTTCGTGTCCCAGTCGCCGTCGAACCACAGCAGCGCCGGGTCGTAGTTGTCCATCAGCTCGACCAGCTGGGCGCGCATGCGGGCCTTGTACCGCGCGAAGTTCTGCGTGCTCCGCGCATCGGGGTCGTGCCAGTCCCACGTGGAGTAGTAGAGGCCGAACTTGATGCCCTGCTTGTCGGCTTCGGCCTTCAGTTCGGCCAGGACGTCGCGCTTCTTGTCGAACGCCGAGTGGTCGCGCAGGCTCCACTTGTTGACCTTCGTGGGCCACATCGCGTAGCCGTCGTGGTGCTTCGACGTGATGACGATGTACTTCTGCCCCGCCGCCTTCGCCGTGTCCACGACGGCCTTCGCCGAGAACTGGGCGGGGTTGAACGACTTGACCAGCTTCTCGTACTCAGCGGTCGGGATCTTGCACTTGTTCATGATCCACTCGGCGTCCTGACACGTGGAGCCGTCGGACCTCTTGTACTCGCCTTCGAGCTGCGAATAGCCGCCGAAGTGGATGAACATGCCGAAGCGGGCGTCCCGGAACCACTCCGCCCGCTCTGCCGTGAACGGGTCGTCGGTGGCGTGATCAGGGCCGGGACCAGCCAGGGGCAGCACCGCCAGCAGCGCTGCGACCAGCGCGTTGAGCATCGGTCTCCTCCTCCAAGCTCATGGCGGCACCATGAGCTTGGAGGAAGAAAGATCCGATGTCTAGAGGCCTGGCTCCTCGCCGTGCTTGATCACCGGCTCCGGCTTCACCGGCGCGTGGCCGGTCTTGCCGAGCACCGAGTTGCGGCGGCTGTAGACGAAGTAGACGACGACGCCGAGCGCCATCCACGCGAGGAACCGGACCCAGGTGAGCGCGGTCAGGTTCAGCATCAGCCACAGGCAGGCGAGGATCGCGAGGATCGGCACCAGCGGCACGAGCGGCACCTTGAACCCGCGCTCCAGCTCCGGCCGCGTCTTGCGCAGCACCAGCACGCCCGCCGAGACGAGGATGAACGCGAACAGCGTGCCGACGTTCACCATCTCTTCGAGCTTGCCTGCCGGGAAGAAGCCGGCCGCGACCGCGACCAGCACACCGATGATGATCGTGATGCGGGTCGGCGTGCCGTGGCTGCCCGTCTTCGCAAGGCCGCGCGGCAGCAGTCCGTCACGGGACATCGCGAACAGCACGCGGCTCTGGCCGAGCATCAGCACCATGACGACGGTGGTGAGACCGGCGAGAGCGCCGACCGAGATCACCGTGGCGGCCCAGTCGACCCCGTTGTCCGCGAACGCACTGGCTAGCGTCGCGCGCGTGCCGTCCGGCTGCGTCGCGAGCTTCGTGTACGGCACCATGCCGGTGATCACCAGCGTGACGGCGACGTACAGCACGGTGACGATCGCCAGCGAGCCGAGGATGCCGCGCGGCACGGCCTTCTGCGGGTTCTTGGTCTCCTCGGCCGTGGTCGCCACGACGTCGAAACCGATGAACGCGAAGAACACGATGCTCGCCGCGGCCAGCATGCCGAGCACGCCGTACGTGCTGCCCGAGTAGCCGGTGATCAACGAGAACAGCGACTGCTCGATGCCTGTGTGCGCGGCGGGCCCGCTCTCGGCGGCCGGCGGGATGAACGGGGTGTAGTTCTCGGCCTTGATGTAGCTGATGCCGAGCACGATCACGAGCAGCACCACCGCGACCTTGATGGCCGTGATCACCGCGCTGACCCGCGAGCTCAGCTTCGTGCCGACGACCAGCAGGACGGTGAGCACCGCGACCAGCAGCACCGCGCCCCAGTCGAACTTGATGCCGTCGCCCACCTCGGTCTTCACGTCGATGCCCAGCAGGCCGAGCGTGGTCTGCAGGTAGGCCGACCAGCCCTTGGCCACCGCGGCCGAACCGACGGCGAACTCCAGCACCAGGTCCCAGCCGATGATCCACGCGGCGAACTCGCCGAACGTCGCGTAGGAGAACGTGTACGCGCTACCCGCCACCGGCACCGTCGAGGCGAACTCGGCGTAGCACAACGCGGCCAGCGCACACGCGATCGCCGCGAGCACGAAGCTCAGCGAGACCGACGGACCCGCGATGTTGCCGGCGGTGCTCGCGGTGAGCGTGAAGATGCCGGCGCCGATGACGACCGCGACGCCGAAGACCGTGAGGTCCCAGGCGGTCAGGTCCTTGCGGAGCTTGGTGCCCGGCTCGTCCGTGTCAGCGATCGACTGCTCGATCGATTTCGTGCGCCACAACCCGTTCCCCGGCACGGTGCATACCTCCTTGATTGACCCGTTCGGCCCACCCTAGAGGTATCCAGCATGTGGAATCCCCACAGCCGATGTTCGACGTTTGTCCGAACTTCCGCCGAAAACGATGAAGGGAACCTTCATCCACGTCAGGTGGATGAAGGTTCCCTTCATCAGTCTCAGATCAGGACCTGGCGACGGTGGTGCGGTCGAGGTCCGGCTCCAGGTAGATGAGGCGCGCGTGCGGCACCTTGTTCCGCACCCGCTGCTCGGCGTCGTTGATCGCCTGGGCGACGTCGTCGAGCGACAGCTGCGGCTCCAGCGCGATCTTCGCCGCGACGAGCAGCTCCTCCGGCCCGATGTACTGCGTCTTGATGTGGATGACGCGCTGCACCTTGCCGGCGGCCAGTTCGTCGCAGATCACGTCGAGGTCGGTGTCCGAAGCGCCTTCACCGATCAGCAGCGACTTCATCTCGATGATCAGGATGACCGCGATGATGCCGAGCAGCACACCGATGCAGATGGTGCCGAGCGCGTCGAAGGCCGGGTTGCCGGTGATCATGGTGAGGCCGACGCCGAACAGTGCCAGCACCAGGCCGACGAGCGCGCCGAGGTCCTCCAGCAGCACGACCGGGAGCTCCGGCGTGCGGGAGTTGCGGATGAAGCCCCACCACGACGAGTCGCCCTTGATCTTCTTGGACTCGTTGATCGCGGTGATGAAGCTGTAGGTCTCCAGGCCGATCGCGACGACGAGGATGCCGACGGCGACCAGCGGGCTGGTAAGGCCCTCGGGGTGCTGCAGCTTGTGGATGCCCTCGTACAGCGCGAAGACCGAGCCGAGGCTGAAGAGCAGCAGGGCCACCACGAACGACCAGAAGTAGCGGTCGCGGCCGTAGCCGAACGGGTGGAGCCTGGTGGCCTTGCGCTGGGCCGTCTTCTGGCCGAGCAGCAGCAGGCCCTGGTTCGACGTGTCGGCCACCGAGTGCACCGACTCGGCCAGCATCGACGACGAGCCGGTGATCAAGAATCCGACGAACTTGGCCGTCGCGATGCCGGCGTTAGCCACCAACGCCGCGACGATGGCCTTGGTTCCGCCCCCTGCTGACACGCCTGTCTCCTCGCAACCAGTCCTGGCCGAAACCAGTCCGCTTTGTCCGGTCGTGAACCTTAGTCTGTTCCCGCGGTCGCGCGGAAAAGTTGGGCGGATTCAACACCATCCGGCCGGACGAGCACGGCCGGGTCGGACGCGGGCAGCCACACGGACTGGCCACGCGCCAACCGGAGCTCGTCGCCGCGGGCGTTCGTGAGGACCGCCGCGCCGGCCGTGCAGATCACGATCTGCGGGCCGTCGTGGTTGATCCGGGCCTCGGCGGAGACGTCCAGCCGCGAGAGTTCGAACTCCGGTGCGGGCGTGCGGTAGACGCGGACACCCGGCGAGACCTCCTCGCCGGTCATGACGTCCATGTCGCCGCACGTGAAGTCGAGCACGCGCAGCAGTTCGGGCACGTCGACGTGCTTCGGCGTGAGGCCGCAGCGCAGGACGTTGTCCGAGTTCGCCAGGATCTCGATGCCGGTGCCGCGCAGGTACGCGTGCAGGTTGCCGGCGGGCAGGTGGATCGCCTCGCCCGGCTGCAGCACGATGCGGTTCAGCAGCATCGCGGCCAGCACGCCCGCGTCGCCGGGGTAGGACTCGCCGAGCTCCAGGATCGTGCGGCACTCGAGGTCGAACTCGCCGTGTTCCTTCACGTGCAGCACGCACGCGTCGAGCACCTGCGGCAGCAGCACGCTCAGCGACGTCTGCGGCAGCGTGATCAGCATCGTGAACAACGCCCGCAGGCCGTCCGAGTCCGGCTGCGCGACCAGCATCTGGGTGTACGGCGCCAGCGCGGGCGCGTCCAGGGCGCTCAGCAACGCCACCGTCCGCGCCGGGTCGCGGAAGCCCGCGAGGGCGTGGAAGTCGGTCAGCGCGCAGATCAGCTCGGGCTTGGCGGCCGGGTCCTTGTAGTTGCGCACCGCGGCGTCGAGCGGCACGCCGGCGCGCTCCTCGGCGGCGAAGCCCTCGGCCGCCTGGGCCGCGGACGGGTGCGCCTGCAGGCTCAGAGCCTCCTCGGCCGCGAGCACCTTGAGCAGGAACGGCAGCCTGCTGCCCCACCGCTCGGACACGCGCTGGCCCAGCTGGCCCTCGGGGTCGGCGGACAGGAGCTCGAGCAACGAGCGCTCGACGCCGTCCGGCCCGAGCACGCGCGACGGGTCGCCGGGGTGGGCGCCCATCCACAGCTCCGCCTCGGGATGAGGTGCCGGCACCTCCTTCCCGAGCAGGTCGGCGATGGCCGTGCGCGATCCCCATGCGTACGGCCTGACCGCGTTGTGCAGCAGGTCCACTTCTCAGTCAGCTCCCAAATCAGTACGGGTTGCCGCCGAGAGTTCCGGCGGCGAGCCCGAGGTACAGCGCGGCCAGTTCGAAGCGGAGAGCGAGCAGCGCGGCACTGACCGCGTCGCCTCCCGCCACCTCGACGGCCGGCTCCAAGACATCAGCACCCGGCAGGGCGTCCTCGGCGGCGTGCCGAAGAGCATCGGCCACCGGGCCCTGGCGCACGGCCAGCAACAGCACGCGCACGAGTCCGCCACCCGGTTCGTCGTCCGGGTCGGCGAACAGATCTGCACCAGAAGTCCCCTGAACCGCGCGGCGGTGCAGCACCGGCCGGGTCAGTGCCTGCGGATATCCGGCGACGTCGCAGGCCACACCGGCGAACGCCGCCAGCACGCCCGCACCGTGCGCGCCCACCGACGTGGCGACCTCGTCGAGGCCCCACAGCAGCGGCGTGCGGTCGGCGACGCGCAACGCCAGCGACTTCGCCGGGTTCACGAACGACTCGTGCATCGGGTGGTCGCGCTCGGCCTCGCGGTCGAGCTCGTCCGCGACCAGATCCACGTCGACCTTGATCAGGCCCAGCGAGTTCAGCACCGTGAGCCACGCGGCGAGCGCGCGCGGGAAGCTGAAGCCGGGCGGTACGTCGACGCGGGGCGCGAGCAGCACGGCCTGGCCCGCGGCAGCAGCGGCGACGGGACCGGAGTCGGGCGCCGTCAGCAGCGTGCGCGCGCCACGGCGGCAAGCGCGGTCGATCGACTCGGCGAGCACCCGGTCGCCTGGGTCCTCGGTGTGCGCGAGCACCACGTCGAGCGCGCCGACCCACGGCGGCACCTCGTCGGACACCACCACGGGCACCGAGCAGCCGGGGCCGAGCAACGCCATGACGACGCCGGCGACCGCCACCGCGTGTCCGGGCCTGGTGACCAGCACGATCGCGCGCGGGCGTTCGGCGAAGATCCGCTCCACGCCCGCCTCGGCCGCAGCCTCCGCGGTGGAACGCACCTGTGCTCCCGCCCGAGCGGCCGCGCGCAACCAGCCGTTGGTGTCGGCGTCGGCGAGGCGGCTCGGGTCGTCGAGCAGCGTGTCGTCGAGCACGGGATCACTCAGCCGACGGCGGCTCGACCGCCTCGTCCAGCAGCAGTACCGGGATGCCGTCGCGCACCGGGAACGAACGTCCGCACGCGGTGCACGTGAGGAAGTCCGCCTCCGGATCGTCCGGCGTCCCGACCTGCAACGGCGCGTGCTCAGGGCACGGGCAGGCGAGGATTTCCAGCAACTGCTCTTCGAGCTTGACGGCCACTTCTGTTCTCTCCTCAGGCCCGCACGATCGCGAGGACCTCGTCGCGCAGTGCGGCGACGGCCTCGTCGTTGGCGGCTTCGACGTTCAGGCGCAGCAGCGGCTCGGTGTTCGAGGCGCGGAGGTTGAACCACGACCCGTCCGGCAGCTGCACGGTGAGACCGTCCAACTCGTCCAGCGTGACGCCGTCCTTGGAGCCGTACGCGTCCTTGATGGCGGCGATCCGCCCGGCCTGGTCGGCGACCGTGGAGTTGATCTCACCGGAGGCGGAGTAGCGGTTGTAGACCTCGGTCAGCTTCGACAGCGGCCCGTCCTGCTCGCCCAGCGCGGCCAGCACGTGCAGCGCGGCCAGCATGCCGGTGTCCGCACGCCAGAAGTCGCGGAAGTAGTAGTGCGCCGAGTGCTCGCCACCGAAGATGGCGCCGGTCTTGGCCATCTCCTCCTTGATGAACGAGTGGCCGACGCGCGTGCGCACGGGCTCACCGCCGTGCTCCTTGACGATCTCCGGCACCGCGTGCGACGTGATCAGGTTGTGGATGATCGTGCCGCCGGGGTCCTTGGCCAGCTCGCGCACGGCCACCAGCGCCGTGATCGCGGACGGGCTGACCGGGTCGCCGTTCTCGTCCACCACGAAGCAGCGGTCCGCGTCACCGTCGAACGCGACACCGGCGTCGGCACCCTCGGCCTTCGTGCGGGCCTGCAGGTCGACGATGTTCTTGGGGTCGAGCGGGTTCGCCTCGTGGTTGGGGAAGCTGCCGTCGAGCTCGAAGTACATCGGGACGACCTCGATGGGCAGGCCCTCGAAGACCTGCGGCACCGTGTAGCCGCCCATGCCGTTGCCCGCGTCCACGACGATCTTGAGCGGGCGAATGCTCTTCAGGTCGACCAGCTGGTTCAGGTACGCCGCGTAGTCCGCGAGCATGTTGCGCTCTTCGAACGTGCCCTTGGCCACACCCTCGGCGTCCGGAACCTGGTTCTCGGCGTCCTGGCGGATCTGCGCGAGCCCGGAGTCCTGGCCGACCGGCGACGCGCCCGCACGGCAGAGCTTGATCCCGTTGTACTGCGCGGGGTTGTGGCTGGCGGTGAACATGGCACCGGGCAGGTCCAGCTGGCCGGACGCGAAGTACAGCATGTCCGTGCTCGCGAGCCCGATGCTGATCACGTTGACACCCTGCGCCTGAGCACCCTCGGCGAACGCCCTGGAGAGCGCCGGCGACGACTCGCGCATGTCGTGCCCGATCACAATTGCGGGTCCACCGACCAAGCGCGCGAAAGCAGCGCCGAAGTCGCGAACCACGCCAGCGTCCAACTGCTCGCCGACCACCCCGCGGATGTCGTACGCCTTGACGATGCCGGACAGGTCACGCACGCCGCACACTCCCAGGAAACTCGCTCTTGACGGCCACTGCTTGGGCAGCCTACCGGCGAGCGAATCAGCAATGCGTGTGGTCAGTCAGTCCTCGTGCGGATCGGGCAATACCCGCAGGTGACCGCGCCGCTGCGTGCCGATGGGCACGTCGGACACCACCGGGGCCACATCAGCGCGCCCAGCCTCGCGCACGGCCTCGGCCAACGCCGTCAGGTCGTCCACAGTCGGCTCGGGCGCCGCGAACTCACCCTGATGCCTGACGACCTCCCACCCGCGCGGCGCCGTGAGCCGCAACGCGTGCTCCTCGCACAGGTCGTAGCTGTGCGGTTCGGAGTACGTGGCGAGCGGTCCGACGACTGCGGTGGAGTCCGCATAGGCGTAGGTGAGCGTGGCGACAGCCGGGTTAGCACACCCGGTTCGCGAGCACCGTCTCACGCTCCGCACGATCGGGGACGATAGCGCGTCCACGCGAGCCTGTGTGTGAGGCACGCTGTGTTTGCTCCCCGCTCGCAGCAACTAGGCTGCTCGGTTGTGGTGATGGCACGAGGTTCACGTCGACAGGACTCGCCGCGTCGGCGCAACCGAGACCGACACGGCCGAGGCCTGCGCGGCCCTCTTTACCCAGCCACGCTCCCAGCCGCCCGCTCCCGCGCGGAACGCTTCGACGCCCTGGTCATCGAGGCTCTCGAACCGATCGAGGCGCGCTGGCGCACCGAACTGACCCAGCTCGACGTGGCCGTGGACGACGTCCCGGACGTCCAGGTGGAGGGCGAGGACGGCGTGGTCGAGGACGGCAACGTCCCGCTGGCCCGCCTGCTGCCCGCAGCCGCTGACAACCGTGCCCGAATTGTTCTTTATCGCCGTCCCCTTGAGGCTCGGGCGAAGGACGGCGCGGACCTGGCCGACCTGGTGCACGACGTGCTGGTCGAGCAGGTCGCCAACTACCTGGGCCTGGACCCGGACGTGATCGACGAGGGCTGAGACCCCTCTCACACCCCTGCGCCCCGCCTCCGCGTGGGGATGGCCGTCAAGAACGTGAACAGCGCCGCCGCGGCCTGCGCCAGCAGCAGGAAGTCCCGCACAGTCGTGGACATCTCCGCCCGGACTTCGGCGGCGGACGACGGCAGGGGCACCCCGACCAGATGCCCCCAAGCCCGCACGATCGGCACCCGCTGGCCGTCCACGGTGACCGTCCACCCCGGCTCGTCCTCGGCGGCCAGCACCAGCACCCGGCCCTCTCCACCAGCGGAAACCCGCACCGCCACCTCCGGCAGCGACACGTTCACCGGCGCCACCCCGGCGGCGGCCAGCTCAGCGGGAGGTTCGCCACCGGTCCGGGCCCGCCGAGCCAGGTCCGGTGCCAGCAACACCCCGGTGTCCGCAGCCAGTCGCACCCGCAACACCGGACGGCCGTCCGAAGCGGCAGGCGCGACCGAAACCAGTTCCCCGGCGGCAGCCCGCACCCGGCCGGCCACTTCCTCGGACGGCAACACGAGGAACACCACCCCGGACGACGCCGCCTGAGCCAACGCCACCTTCACCGCAGGCGCAGCACCGTCCAACAACGCCGAGTTCCACCGCCGCAACCGAGCAGGCGACGACACGGTAGGCACCAGATCGTCGTCCCCAAAAGCAGGCATCCGCCCAGCCACCTGCCGAACAGGCGACCCAAGAATCAACACAGACCGCCCAGTGCGCTCCAACTCAGCCGTCAACGACGAGGACAGCCGCACACCGCCGTCAGCCCGCAACGGCCCGGACCGAAGATCCAGAAACCCGGCCACGCCAAGGCTGACCAGCGTCACGACACCAACGACGTACACGGCCCGCCGCACCCGAGCCTGCCCGGCAACCCCAGGCGCCACCCCGCGCTGACACCCGGCGAGCACCACCCAAACGAGCCCCCACGCCAGGATCACCAACGGCGTCCCGGGCCAGGCCTGAACCGCGGCAACCGCAGCCAACGCCCCGATGGCCAGCACGATCACCAGCAGCCCCGGCAACATCGCCGCATTGGGCCGCAGCACCGCGGCCGCGAACGCAGCCGCCACGAACACCGAGCACACGATCAGGTTCGGCGGAGGAGACGAAAAGGCCGCGCCGAGGCCGTTCAAGACCATCTCGGGGTGTTGCAACAGCACCGCGGGCCAAGGCAACAACAACGCCATCGGCAACAACACGATGGCGAACAACGCAGCGATGCGCCGCGCCCCACCGGACACCGCGATGAACCCGCCCAAAGCCCCGACGATGGTCACCGCGTGGGTCAACGGCGAGAAGGCCCCGAGAACGGCGACACCGATGGCCGTGCCGGAAGCCATGGGCAACCAGGCGTGCGTGGACGACGCGCGCAAGACCGCGTACACGCCGGCGAACACCACGGGCGTCACGACGTGGACGACGACAACGTCCAGCCGTCCCTCGGCCACGGCGGTGGTGGCCACCGGCAGCAAGCCGTAGAAGGCCGCCACCACCGCGCGCACGGACCGTCGCACGCGCATCCCGCGTGACGCGATGTAGGCCGACAACGCCGCGAGGGGGATGTCGCCGAGCAACAGCAACGCGACCGCGAACGAAGGTCCGCCGGGGATCAGTCCCAAGACCGCCAAGGCGGCCGGGGCCGGCGCGGCGGTGCCACCGAAAACGGGATGCCACGACGCCAGGTAGGTCGACCAGACCGAGCCCAACGAGCCGACGGGCAGCAGCCGGCCGCCTGCCAGGTCGAGGCCGAGGCGGGACCAGTTCGCGATCACCGCGACCGCCGAGAGGCCCAGCAGCAACAACACCGGAGGTGCCAGCAGCAGCGATCGCAGCACGCGCGACTGGTCGACCTCGACGAACACCATCTCCGGACCGCGCGGTCCGGGAGAGGGCCGTGGCCGCGGCGAAGGACGCAACGCACCCGGCAAAGCGGCGTCGACCGGCACGACGACCGGAGGCCTGCGCAAGCCGGCGACCCGAGGACGGCCCCGCGCGGCACCGGCCGGCAACCCGGAAGGGCCCACCGGCAGCGAGTCCACTTCGGACGGTTCGCGCCACGCCGAACTGGCATCGGACGCAGGCAAACGGCCCAGCGCGGCGTCGGCCTCGACGCGGCGGCGGATCAGGAACGTGGCGCCGGCGCGCACGGCGTTGCGGAAGCGGGTCAGGCGCGAGGTGAAGAGGCCGCGGACGACGGCGGAACCGCGACGCACCCGGCGTCCTTCGAGCAACTTGCCGCGGGTCAGGAGGTAGCGCGCGGCGCCCACTTCGGCGTGCGCGTCGGCGAAACGTCGGAGGAACAGGAAACCCAAGGCCCGCAGCAAAGACAGAAACAGCAGCCGGGGAAGTCCGATGAGGAACGAGAAACCCGAGGTGTTCACGAGGAACGTGCGCATGCCGTGCGCGCGGTCGACGCCACGAAAGGACGGGCCCGGACGAGCCATGGCCGCGTCCAAACGGCGTGCACCTTTAGTCGCCGCACGGGCGTGCCGCATGCGGGCGACCGGCACGCACAGCACCAGATGACCGGCCCGGTTGGCGCGCCAGCCGAAGTCGAGGTCGTCGCGCAGCAACGGCATCGCTTCGTCGTAGCCGCCCAACTCGTGCCAGACCTCGCGGCGGATCAACGAACCCGCGGACGAGACCGCTAGCACCTCGGTGCTCTGCTGGAACGACGCGGAGTGCTCGGCGGAGGACAGCCCGGTCTGCCGATGTCCGGACGAATCCGTCGACAAACCTGCCTCGACGACCAGACGAGAATCCACCCAATCGAGGCACAGCGGGCCCAGCACGGCAGCAGAGGGCGACACCTCGACCGCGGTGAGCAACGCGGCCAGGCAGTCGGGTTCGGGTGCGCTGTCGTCGTGCAACAGCCACACCCATTTGCCGGGATCGCCCCACCGTTCGACGGCGTGCTCGACGGCAATGCGCACGGCGGTGCCAAAACCCGTGCCGCGCGGCAGGGTCAGGACGCCGTCCAGCAGATCTTCGGCCTCCGCCAGCACCTTCGGTGTGCGGTCGTGGGATCCGGTGTCGACCGCGATGACGTGCCGAGGGCGAATTCGCTGACGCCGCAACGCGGACAGCGCCGTGCTGAGCCACTGGTCGCCGTCGTGGCAGACCAGAACGCACAGCACCGGCGCGGTCCGGAGCCTCGGTTGAGGACTTGTCACGTCCTCAAGTTAAGGCACAAAGATCACACTTCGAGCGCGCTGATCACTAACCTCCGCCGCGTGTTTCACCGCTCAGACGGGTGCATCGGGGTGCCGCCCCCGGCGCCCTCATATCGGACATATGGGGGCGCGGGGGCGGTGCCACGAGGCGCCCTGCTGAGCGGCGAAACACGTGGTGGAGATTGTGGTCAGGGTGCTCTGTTCAGACGGCTCGCTTCTTCAGCTTGCGGCGCTCCCTCTCCGAGAGACCGCCCCAGATGCCGAAGCGTTCGTCGTGCTGGAGTGCGTACTCAAGGCACTCCGAACGAACCTCGCAGCCCAGGCAGATGCGCTTGGCCTCCCGCGTCGAACCACCCTTTTCGGGGAAGAACGCCTCGGGATCCGTCTGGGCGCAAAGCGCGCGCTCCTGCCAGTCCTGCTCGTCGGCAGGGTCGAACAGGTACGACAGCTCGCCCTGTACGACCGGCTGCGTGACGTGATCTTCTTCGAGTTCTTCGAATTCCTGCATATCGTCCGCCTCCTCGCCTTCCGCTCTCCCCGGTTGGCGGACGCCAGACGCCGCTCCCACAACGACGAATGACACCGATGTGATTACACCTGCGTCACAGCAAGGGGTCAAGTGGAGTCCACACGTCGGGGGATATTCGCGCAGATGGCCGCAAAAACCTTGACTGGCAGCACTGACAGTGATCCACGTGTCGCAACAGGTGCCCGAACGGCCCACCACGCCAGCCGACACGCCACACTGGTGGGGTGAAGCGATCAGCGGTGCGCCCCAGTCCACTGTTCCTCGGTCTGCTCGCGGCAACCGCCGCCGGAGCCGTTCTCACCCTGCTCGAAGGTGACGTCGCCATCATCTCGGGCACCATCCTCTTCGTACTCGCCGGGTGGGCGGTGACGCTGTGCCTGCACGAGTTCGGGCACGCCGCCGTGGCGTACAAGGGCGGCGACTTTTCGGTACGTGACAAGGGTTATCTCACACTCGACATCCGCCGTTACACCGACCCGGTGCTGAGCATCGTGCTGCCGCTGGTGCTGTTGGTGTTCGGTGGTATTCCCCTTCCGGGTGGCGCGGTGTGGATCAACCACCACGCGCTGCGGTCCAAGAAGATCGAGTCTCTCGTCTCACTCGCGGGACCGGTCACGAACCTCGTGCTCGGCGTGCTGCTCGCCGGAATCGTCACGCTGTTCTCGCCGCCTGCCGCGCTCGCCGCCGCAATTTCGTACCTGGCTTTGTTGCAGGTGATCGCGTTCGTGCTGAACATCCTGCCGATTCCCGGCTTGGACGGCTGGGGTGTTTTGGAACCGTTCATGTCGTACCAGGCGCAGCAGTTCGGCGCGAAGGCCCGGCCGTGGGCGCCGCTGATCCTGTTCGCGGTGCTGATCGCCTTCGCCGAGGTGAACCGGCTCTTCTTCATGCTGGCCACGTCGGTCTTCGAACTGGTCGGCGGTGACCCGACCTCGGCGGGCTCCGGTGCGGTGGTGTTCCAGTTCTGGCGCTACCTGTAAGGCTGAACCGGCTCTGTGGAAGCATGGCGCGGCGTGAAGGTCGTAGCACTGGTCGGCGGGGTCGGCGGCGCGAGGTTCCTGCAAGGACTCAAGCAGCTCGGGGCTGACGTCACCGCGGTGGTCAACACCGGCGATGACGTGTGGATGCACGGGCTGCGCATCACGCCCGACCTCGACACCTGCATGTACACGCTGGGCGGCGGTATCGACACCGAACGCGGCTGGGGCCGCGCGGACGAGTCGTGGACCGTCAAGGAAGAGCTGACGGCGTACGGCGCCGACCCGACGTGGTTCGGGCTCGGCGACCGCGACATCGCGACGCACCTGGTCCGGACCCGCATGCTGCGGGCCGGCTACCCGCTGTCGGCCGTCACCGAGGCGCTGTGCGACCGCTGGAAGCCGGGCGTGCGGCTGCTGCCGATGTCCGACGACCGGGTGGAGACGCACGTCGTCGTCGAGCTGGACGGCGAACCGAAGGCGATCCACTTCCAGGAGTGGTGGGTCAAGCACCGGGCCGGCATCCCGGCGCAGTCGTTCGCGTTCGTGGGCGCTGAAGCAGCTGTTGCCGGGCCTGGCGTGTTGGACGCGATCGCCGAGGCGGACGCGGTGATCCTGGCCCCGTCCAACCCGGTGGTGAGCATCGGCACGATCCTGAACGTGCCCGGCGTGCGCGACGCGCTGCGCAAGACGGAGGCCGGTGTCGTCGGCCTGTCGCCGATCATTGGCGGAAAACCGTTGCGGGGCATGGCCGACGCTTGTTTGGACGCGATCGGTGTCGAGACCACCGCCGAGGCGGTCGGGCGGCTCTACGGTTCCCGCAAGTGCTCGGAGGACGGCATCCTCGACGCGTGGCTGGTGCACACCGGCGACCGCGCCGACGTGCCGGGTGTCGCGGTCCGCGCGGTCCCGCTGCTGATGTCCGATGTGGACGCCACGGCGCAGATGGCCAGGGTCGCGCTGGAAATGGCCGGAGTCGAAGTTGACTGACCACGCCGCCGCGGCCTTGGAGCTGCTGCCGGTGCCGGGCCTGCCGGAATTTCGCCCCGGCGACGACCTGGCTGCCGCGATCGCCTCCGCCGCGCCCTGGCTGCGCGACGGCGACGTGCTGGTCGTCACGTCCAAGATCTTGTCCAAAGTGGAGGGACGGCTGGTCCGCGTGCCCGCCGACCCGGAGGAACGCGACCGGATCCGGCGCTCGCACGTCGAGGCCGAGTCCGTGCGGGTGCTCGCCCGCAAGATGCGGACGCTGATCACCGAGAACAAGCTCGGCATCGTGCAGGCCGCGTCCGGCGTCGACGCCTCGAACGTGGCGGGCGACGAGATCGCGCTGCTCCCCGTCGACCCGGACGGCTCAGCGGCGGCGTTGCGCGGCGCGTTGAAGAGCCTGCTCGGCGTCGAGGTCGCCGTGGTGGTGACCGACACGATGGGCCGCGCGTGGCGGATCGGCCAGACCGACGCGGCGATCGGCGCGTCCGGCATCCGCGTGCTGCACGACTACGCGGGTTCGGTCGACGAGCACGGCAACGAGCTGGTCGTGACCCAGGTGGCCGTCGCGGACGAGATCGCGGCCGCCGCCGACCTGGTCAAGGGCAAGCTCGGCGCGGTGCCGGTGGCGGTGCTGCGCGGGTTCGACGTGGTGGACGACGGGTCGTCCGCGCGCGACCTGACGCGGCCTGCTGACGAGGACCTGTTCCGGCTCGGCACCGAGGAGGCGCTGGCCCAGGGCCGTGCGGAGGCCGTGCTGATGCGGCGGTCTGTGCGGTTCTACTCGGCTGAGCCGGTGGATTTGGATGTTTTGAAGCGCGCGGTCGGGGCTGCGTTGACCGCGCCCGCGCCGCACCACACGAAGCCGCTGCGGTTCGTGCTGGTGCGGGAGAAGCGCGCCGAGTTGCTTTCCGCGATGCGCACGCAGTGGATGGCCGATCTGCGCGGCGACGGGTTCACGTCCGAGCAGATCGCCCGGCGGGTGCGGCGGGGTGACCTGCTGGTCGAGGCGCCGGAGATCGTGGTGCCGTTCCTGGTGCGCGACGGGGCGCACGCGTATCCGGACGAGCGTCGGGCCGAGGCCGAGAAGACGATGTTCACGGTCGCCGGTGGTGCCGCCGTGCAGGGCCTGCTGGTGGCACTGGCCGCCGAGGGGCTCGGCTCGTGCTGGGTGTCGTCGACGATCTTCTGCGCCGACGTCGTGCGCTCCGTGCTGGGGGTGCCGGAGGACTGGGAGCCGCTGGGTGCGGTGGCCATCGGGTACCCGACGGAGCCGCTGACGCCGCGCGAGCCGCTGGAAGGGCTGATCGAGCTTTGAGGTGCCGGTGAGCGCGGTCGCACCTGCGCCGCTCCCCCGCACAAGCCACGAGAAGGGCTGATCGAGCTGTGACACTGCACGACGACGCGGTCTCCACCCTGAGCCGGTTCGCCGGCCAGGACGCGTTGAAGGAGGCCTACCTCGGCTTCCTGGCGGCCCGTGAGGACGCCTGCATGCGCTCCTGCGAGCCGGGGCACCTGACGGCCTCCGCGCTCGTCCTGGACGCCACCGCGGAGCACGCGCTGCTGACGCTGCACCCGCGGGTGGGCCGGTGGCTGCAGCTCGGCGGCCACTGCGAGCCCGGCGACGACTCGCTGGCCGCGGCCGCGTTGCGCGAGGCCACCGAGGAGTCCGGCATGCGCGGGCTGCGGATCGAGCCGACGCCGATCCACCTCGACGTGCACCCGATCACGTGTTCGCTCGGGAAGCCGACGCGGCACTTCGACGTGCGGTTCCTGGTGCGGGCGCCGGTCGGGGCGCAGCCCGTCCGGAGTGCCGAGTCGGTGGACCTGCAGTGGTGGCCGCTCGACTCGTTGCCGGACAACGTGGACGACCTGCACCCGTTGATCGAGTCGGCACTGCAGCGCTTGCGCTAGCGCCGGAGCGCCCGGTAGCGCTTGAGCAGGGCGGTGACGCGCGAGGGGTCGTTGGCGCCGTTCAGCTCGGCGAGCAGGTCGTCGGGGCACAGCTCGTAGTGGTCGCCCCACCAGCGCCGCGACTTGTTGTTCCAGATCCGGTACCCGCCGGGCACGCCTCTGGCCACGTACTGCCGCTTCGCCAACCCGCGCCCCCTCAGAACTTGCGGTAGTCGCGCGGCGAGAACCGAGGCGCGCGCCGCGGCCGTTGCATCCCCGCCGCCTCCAGGTAGCGAACGGCCCGGTGGCGCTGCGGCTTGTACGGCTCCAGCAGCTCCATCATCCCGTCGTCGTCCACGGGTTTGCCGGTCAACGCCCAGCCCACGTTCTTGGCGACGTGGTAGTCGCCCACGCTCACCGCGTCCGGGTCGCCCCACGACCGTTGCGCCACCTCGGCCGAGGTCCACACGCCGATGCCGGGCACCTTCTCCAGCAGCTCGCGGCTGCGCATCTCGCAGGCCTTCTCCAGCCGGTGCGCGACCTGGGCGGCGTTGATCAGCGTGCGACGACGGGCGCCGTCGAGGCCGCACTGATGCCACTCCCAGTCCTGCAGACCGAGCAGTCGCGCGGGCGTTGGCGGGACCTTCAACCCCAACGGCCCCGGCGCGGGCTCCCCGAAGCGGCGGCCCAGCTCGCGCCACGTGCGGAAGGCCTCCTTGCCGGTGACCTTCTGCTCCAGGATCGAGGCGAACAGCAGGTCCCAGACGCGGCCGCACGCGCCCAGCCGGAGTCCTGGGCGTTGGCGGCGGGCTTCGGCGATCACGGGGTGGTGGGCGACGAACTCGTCCACCGGGTCGTCCGCGCCGAGCAGGGCGGGCAGGCCGTCCAGCAGCCACAACGCGCCGTCGCCCCACGCTTCGGCCTCAACAACGTCAGTGCGACGAACGCGCAGGGTCCCCGGACCGCACGGGGTGTTCGCCGCGAACCAGATGCCGCCCTCCGTCGAGAAGGACGGATCACCTGGTCCGCGGCGCAGCGGGAAGAGCACCGCGCCCAGGTCGAGTGGGAACGGTGGTGACCAAGATCTGCTAGGCATCCGTGCTGAAGCGCACGCCGGCCTCGGGCAGCACCACGCCCGGCCACACGCGCGCTCCGCCGATCAGCTCACACCGAGCGCCGATCACGGCCGCGTCGCCCACGACCGCGTCGCGCAGAACCGCGCCGGCCTGCACCAAAGCGCCCGCACCGACGATCGAGCGCTCGACGACCGCGCCCTCGCCGACGACCGCGCCGTCGAACAGGATCGCGCCGTCGAGCACCGCGCCGTCCGCGACCGTGCACTGCGCACCGACCGCCGAGCCGCCGCGCACCGTGGCGCCCTCGTGGATCGACGAGCCCTCGAGCACCAGGAAGTCGCCGGGCTGGGCAACCGCGGCCGACGGCGCGATGCCGCGGACCAGGTCGGCCGAGCCCTGCACGAACGCCTCCGGCTTGCCCAGGTCGAGCCAGTAGGTGGCGTCGACGTGGCCCTGCAGGCGACGACCGGACTCCAGCAGACCGGGGAACGTCTCGCGTTCAACTGAGACCGGGCGGCCGGCGGGGATGGCGTCGATCACGTCGCGCTTGAAGACGTAGCAACCGGCGTTGATCTGGTCCGTCGGCGGGTTGTCGGTCTTCTCCAGGAACGCCTGCACGCGGCCCTCGTCGTCCGTCGGCACGCAGCCGAACGCGCGGGGGTCCGCGACCTTCACGAGGTGCAGCGTGACGTCCGCCTCGTGCTTGCGGTGCGTGTCCACGATCCCCGTCAGGTCGACACCCGACAGGATGTCGCCGTTGAAGACCATCACGTCGGGTTCGCGCAGCTTGTCGGCCACGTTGCGGATGGCGCCCGCCGTGTCGAGCGGCACCTCCTCGACCACGTACTCGAGCTCGAGGCCGAGCCTCGACCCGTCGCCGAAGTACTCCTCGAAGACCTCGGCCTTGTAGGACGTGCCGAGCACCACGTGGGTGATGCCGACCTCTTTGATCCGCGACAGGAGGTGCGTCAGGAACGGCACCCCCGCGGTCGGGAGCATGGGCTTGGGAGCGGACAGGGTCAGCGGGCGAAGACGGGTGCCCTTCCCCCCGACCAGTACCACCGCTTCGACGCCGTGCACCTTTTTCCTCCTCCGCGTTACAGCGAGCCGTTCGACGGAATACTCTGGCACGAAGCAGATCGTCATACGGGATGTGGTCCCGGCAAGGAGCTAAATCCGACATGGACCCCCGCGACCGGGCCGACGCCATGCTCGCCCGCGCCCGCGCACGTGGGCGGAACATCGTGACGCCGGACAACATGACGTCCCCCATGGACGCGTCCGACACCCAGCAGATCCCTCGCACGCTGGTCAACGCCATGGACCCGCGCCGGGTGGACCCGGACTCGACCATGATCATCCCGCCTGGTCAGATGGCTCAGCAGCAGCGGCCGCACCCGCCGATGCCCCAGCAGATGCCGCAGATGCCGCAGCAGGTACAGCAGCCCATGCCGACCCAGCCGATGCCGGTCGCGGCCGATGACGCCGAGATCACACAGGTCGTGCAGCAGGGCGTGATCCCGACCGCGACGAACCACCAGCAGACGCGGAACTCGCTGACTCAGCGCCTCAACGGCAACATGTAGCTAGCGGCCGGCCCAGTCCCGCCAAACATCGCGGCGGGCGATCTTCGCGCGCACACCGATCACGAGCCGCTGGACGACCGTCACCGGCACCCTGAGCAGCACCTCGCCGAACACCCGCAACCGCAGCCCGACGCGGAAGTTCGCGGCGTCCGGCACGTTCCTGCGCACCGGCAGCAGCGCCGTGATCACCAGGAACCGGGCCAGCTCCCGCACCGCCACCGCCGCAGGGGCGCACCGCAGCAGCATCAGCAGCCGGTTGCGCTCGTTCCACCGGTGGAAGAGCGCCGAGCCGGGCCGCGTGCTCGCGCCGTGCCGGTGCCGCACCCGAGCCGGACCCACCGAGATCACCCGGTGCCCGGCCAGCCGCAGCCGCCACGCCGTGTCGGTGTCCTCGTAGTAGCAGAAGAAGTCGGCCGGCACGCCACCCGCGGCGCGCAGCTCGGCGGTCCGCAGCAGGGCCGCGCCACCGCAGAACCCGAACACCTCGCGCCCGGCGAGCACGACGTCCTTGCCGTGGCCGTCCGCGGTCAGCGCCACGCCGACGGACTGCGTCGAACCGTCCGTCAGCAGGATCGACGAGGTCGCGGCGGCCGCACCGGGATCGCCTTCGAGCGCGTTCTCCAGCTCGGTCAGCCAGGACGGGTCCGGCACCGCGTCGTCGTTGAGCCACGCCACGTACGGGGTGTCGACGAGGTCCAGCACCGCCGCCAGCCCGCCCGCGTAGCCGCGGTTGCGCGGCAGCCGCACGACCTCATGTCCGCTGATCAACGCGGCTGTGCCGTCGTCCGACGCGTTGTCGACGATGATCGTCCTATGTGGACTCTTCTGCGTCGCCAGGGCGTCCAGGCACGCCGTGATGTGGTCACGGCCCCGCCACGTCACAACCACCACGGTGCTGAGTGCCGACACGGCGTGAGACGGTACGCGACGTGCCCGAGCTAGTAGTCCTGACCGAGCAACTCAACGCCCCCGTCCCCGGCGGCACCGGCCGCTACACGGCAGAGCTGCTCAAGGCGCTGAAGGACACCGCACCCGACGGCTGGACCGTGGCCAGCGCGGCGACGGCGAACGCGGACCGCGTGCTGAGACTTCCACGCCGGGCGCTGGTGGCGTTGTGGGAACGGGGACTGCCGCCGAGACTCGGCCCGCACGTGCACGCGCCCACGCCGCTCGCCCCGCTGCCCGGCGCGGTCGTGACGGTGCACGACGTGGTGCCGTGGACGCACCCGGAGACGCTCACCCCGCGCGGCGTCGCGTGGCACCGCAAGGTCATCGCGAAAGCCGCGTGCCAGGCCAAGGCTCTGGTCGTGCCGACGCGGGCCGTCGCCGACCAACTGCGTGAGCACTTGCACGTCGAAGTTCCGGTCCACGTGGTGCCCAACGGGGTCACGAAGCTGGTCGGCCCGAAACCGGACGATCTGCCCGAACGGTATGTGCTCGCCATCGGCACGATCGAGCCGCGCAAGGGCTTCGACCTGCTGGTGCGCGCGACCGAACGGCTGATGGTCCCGCTGGTCGTGATCGGCCCGCAGGGCTGGGGCGGTGTTGATCTCCACGCGCCGCACGTGACGTTGCTGGGCAGGGTCTCCGACGAACGGCTGGCGTCCGTGCTGGCCGGGGCATCCGTCCTGGCAGCACCAAGTCTGGCCGAGGGCTTCGGGCTGCCGGTGCTGGAGGCGATGGCCGCGGGCGTCCCCGTCGTGCACTCCGACGACCCGGCTCTGGTGGAGGTCGCGGGCGGTACGGGAACCGTCGTGCGGCGCGGAGATCTCGCGTCGTTGACCGAAGGACTGCGGGCCGTTCTGTCGGATTCTCATCACACCGTCGAGCGCGGGTTAACCCGCGCGAGTGACTTCACCTGGGAAAAGACAGCACGCGGTGTCTGGAACACCCACTTGGACGAACCGGATTGATGCATTCCCGCTAAACCGTTTCTCGAATCACATTACGCTAGCTGATCGTGCCGACTGCCGAACCCAACGTGCTGATCGACGCCACCGCGGTGCCCGCAGACCGTGGTGGCGTCGGCCGTTACGTGGATTCACTGGTCGCCGCGCTGGACGCCGACGGCACCAAGCTGGCCGTCGTGTGCCAGCCGCGCGACGAGGAGCTGTTCACCAAGATCGCGCCGAACGCCCGCGTGGTGCGCGCCGCCGAGGCCGTGGCCACCAGGACGGCGCGGCTGGCCTGGGAGCAGACGACGTTGCCGCGGCTGGTGCGCTCGCTGGGCATCGACGTCGTGCACTCACCGCACTACACGCTTCCGTTGGCCAGCAAGGCCGCATCGGTCGTGACGCTGCACGACGCCACGTTCTTCACCGACCCCGTGCTGCACTCATCGGTGAAGGCGCGCTTCTTCCGCGCGTGGACCCGCGCCTCGCTGAAGCGCGCGGATCTGTGCGTGGTGCCGTCTCAAGCCACGTCCGACGAACTGGTGCGCGTCGCCGGAGCCGACCGCCGCGTCCTGCACATCGCGCAGCACGGCGTCGACACCGAGCGCTTCCACCCGCCGTCGCCGGACGAGATCACCACGCTGCGGCGGACGTTGTCGTTGGGGGACATGCCGTACGTGGCGTTCCTCGGCGCGCTGGAACCGCGCAAGAACGTCCCGGCGCTGATCCGCGGCTTCGCCCAGGCGATGGTCGGTCGCGCCGATCCGCCCGCGCTCGTGCTCGCCGGCCAGCCCGGCTGGGACAGCCAGGTCGAACGCGCGCTGGACGCGGTGCCGCACCGGATCCGCGTGATCCGCGCCGGCTACCTGCCGTTCGAGCAGCTCGCCGGCTTCCTCGGCGGCGCTGAGCTCGTCGCGTACCCGTCGCTCGGCGAGGGCTTCGGCCTGCCGGTGCTCGAAGCCATGGCGTGCGGTGCCTGCGTGCTCACCACCCGAAGACTGTCGCTGCCCGAGGTAGGTGGCGAGGCGGTCGCGTACTGCGGTGTCGGAGCAGGGGACATCGCGGCGGCCATCGCCGATCTGCTGGACGACCCGGCTCGCCGGTCGTCGCTGGCAGCCTCCGGGCAGCAACGTGCGAAGGACTTCTCCTGGGCGGTGAGCGCGGACCGCCACCGGCTGGCCTACGAGCGCGCGGTCATGGTGCGCCGCCGCCGGTGACGTCCCGGCACGGCCACGAGCGCGCGATCCACGGTGCGCCGATTTCGGTGAATCAGGAACCACTACTGTGTCGCGCGTGAACTACGGCGACGGACTTGGTGTCGTGACGGTCACGTACTCGCCGGGCGAGACGCTGGCACCGTTCGTGGACACCCTCGCGAAGGCGACCATCCGGCCGGTGCAGGTGATCCTGGCCGACAACGGGTCGACCGACGGCGTGCCGGAGCAGGTCGCCGCGGAACGCGAGCACGTCACGTTCCTGCCCACCGGTGGCAACCTCGGCTACGGCGGCGGCGCGAACCGCGGCGTAGCGGCGCTCGGCCCCGACGTCGGCTGGGTGCTGATCTCCAACCCCGACATCGAGTTCGCGCCCGGCAGCATCGACACGTTGATCGAGGCCGCTGCCCGGTGGCCGCGCGGCGGCATGTTCGGGCCGCTCATCCGCGAGCCGAACGGTGAGGTCTACCCGTCGGCCCGGTTGCTGCCGTCGCTGGGCCGCGGCCTCGGGCACGCGGTGTTCGGGGCGGTCTGGAAGTCGAACCCGTGGACCCGCGCGTACCGGCAGGAGAAGGCGCCGGTCGAGCGGACCGCCGGGTGGTTGTCCGGCAGCTGCTTCCTGATGCGGCGCGAGGCGTTCGACTCGGTCAAGGGCTTCGACGAGCGCTACTTCATGTACTTCGAGGACGTGGACCTCGGCGAGCGGGTCGGCAAGGCCGGCTGGCAGAACGTCTACGTGCCCGACGCCGAGGTCACGCACATCGGCGGGCACTCCACCGCGCGGTCGTCGGACCGGATGCTGCGCGAGCACCACCACAGCGCCTACCGCTACCTCGCCGACCGGCACCAGGGCGCGCTCTGGGCGCCGTTCCGGTTGCTGGTGAAGGCCGGGCTGACGCTGCGCGTGAAGCTCCTCACCAGAGGCTGAGCCGTGCGCACGGCCTGGCTCCTGGTCGCGGGCGGGTTCGCCGCGCTGGCGGTGGGCGTCGGCCTCGGCATCACCCTCACGCTGGGGCTGGTGTTCGTCGGGTTCCTGGGCGGCCTCGCCTACGCGCTGGGCGTGAGCGGGCTGGCCGAACGCAAGTGGATCGCGCTGCCCGCGTTCCTGCTCGGGCTGCTGGCGCCGTTCCTGCTGACGTTCGGCGGCCACAGCGTGCTGATGCAGCGGATCGGGCACGTCGAGCACTGCACGGTCACGGCGGCCGACGAGCAGCCGTTCGCGAAGTACCCGTCGGTCGACTACGTGCTGGCGTGCCCGAGCGGTGAGGTCGAGCTGAGCCGCGACTGGGACGAGCGCCTCGCGATCATGGAAGCGGACGTTCTGGTCGGCTCGCCGCTGCGGCCGGTGTTCGCCGACGACACCCGATGGAACCTGCTGCTGGTCACAAGCGTCCCCCTGGCGATGATTCTTCTCGTTCCCGTCGCCAGAGCGCTCCGGAAGGTCCCGTGAGGCGGCCGACGCCACTCATCGTGACCGGGCTGGTCGCGATCGCCGCCGCGGTCGTGCTGGGCGCCATCGTGCCCACGAGGTACGACCTCGCGGTGCTGATCCCGTGCGCCCTGCTGTCGCTCGCGTTCGCGTGGGGCGTCGGCAAGCTCGGACCGGCCTGGCTGGTGCTGCCCGCGTTCATGGTCGTGATCCCCGGCACCGCGGTGCTGGTCCACGACGGTCACCGCGCGTTGATGGACGTGCTCGGCACGCCCCAGACGTGCGTGATCGCGTCGGTCGAGGACCTGCCCCGGCCGGACAACCCGGCGTTCGCGCACCACGTCGTCTGCCCCGACGGGGCTCGGTTCCGAATCGCCGTACTGGGTGCGCAGGACAAGAAGATGCAGCCGGGTCCGGCCACCGTGCTGCGTCATCCGCTGATGAAGCCGTTGCTCGCCGACCGCAACGACTGGTCGGGCGAGTGGGTGTTCGGGGTACCGATCGCGATCTTGTTGCTGCTGATCTGTGCAACCACACTGCGGGCGCGCAGAGTGATGAGGCAGGCTTAGGAGGTGGATCGCGCATCACTGCCCGTCGTGTCCGTCGTCGTCGTCAACTACCGCGGCGCGGAGGACACGGTCACCTGCGTGCGCGGGCTGGCGGAGCTGGACTACCCCGCCGAGCTGCTGCAGGTCATCGTCGTCGACAACGAGGCGCACGACACCGCACGACTCAAGAAGGAACTTCCCGACGCGCAGATCGTCACGTCGGACCAGAACCTCGGGTTCGCCGGCGGCTGCAACCTCGGCGTCGAGCACGCCACGGGCAGCGTGCTGGCGTTCCTGAACAACGACGCGCGTGCGGACCGGGGCTGGGTCAGAGCCGCGATCAAGGTGTTCCACGCGGAGCCGTCGGTCGGCGCGGTCGCGAGCAAGGTGCTCGACTGGGACGGCAAGAAGATCGACTTCGTCGACGGCGGGCTGACCTGGTTCGGCATGGGCTACAAGCGCCACGCCGGAATGGACGACGACGGCTCGCACGACGACCCTCGCGACGTGCTGTTCGGCACCGGCTCGGCGATGTTCGTGCGCGCCGAGATCTACCGCGAGCTCGGCGGGTTCGACGAGCGGTTCTTCATGTTCTACGAGGACGTCGACCTCGGCTGGCGGCTCAACCTGCGCGGCTGGCGGGTCCGCTACGAGCCCGCGTCGCTCACGTTCCACCGCCACCACGCGTCGATGAGCTCGATCGACCACAGCCGCGAGCTGTTCCTGCTGGAGCGCAACGCACTCGCGGCGCTGTACAAGAACTTCTCGGACGAGACGCTGGCCAAGGTGCTGCCGGCCGCGCTGGCGCTGTGCGTGCGCAGGGCGACAGCGCGCGGTGAGCTCGACCCGACGCAGCTGGAGATCACCCGCAGGCCGTCTGACCCCACGCTCGACCGCGAGCCCGTCGGGGTGTCCCGCCAGGCGCTCGCCGGGTTCCTGGCCGTGGACCAGTTCGTCGAGCTGATGCCGTCGCTCGCCGAGTCGCGCAAGGTCGAGCAGGCCGCGCGCCGCCGGTCGGACGCCGACCTGGTGCCGTTGATGCGCAAGGCGCTGGAGCCCGCCTATCCCCTGCCGCGCTACCTCGCGGCGCACGACATCCTGGTCGACGTGCTCGCGCTGGACGACGTGTTCGGCAAGCCGCGCAAGATCCTGGTGATCACCGGCGACGCGATCGCGGACCGGATGGCGGGTCCCGCGATCCGCGCCTGGCACATGGCCGACGTGCTGTCCGGCGAGCACCAGGTCCGCCTGGTCACGACGAACCCGTTGTGCGTGCCGCCGGACGCGCCGTTCGCCGTCGAGCGGGCCAGGCCGAAGGAACTGCCCCCGCACGTCGCGTGGGCGGACGTGATCGTGCTGCAGGGCCACGCGCTGGAGATGATCGGCGAGCTGAAGAAGGCCTCGTCGACCAAGATCGTGGTCTGCGACATGTACGACCCGATGCACCTGGAACTGCTGGAACAGGGCAAGGACGACACGGACGAGAAGCGCGCGCTCGACCTGGAGACCGTCACTCGGGTGCTGAACACGCAGCTCGAACGCGGCGACTTCTTCCTGTGCGCGTCGGAACGGCAGCGGCACTTCTGGCTCGGCCACCTGGCTGCGCTCGGACGTCTGACGCCGACGTTGTACGACAACGACCCCACTACGCAGTCGCTGCTCGGGATCGTCCCCTTCGGACTGTCGGGCAAGCCGCCGCAGCGCACCGGCCCGGCGATCAAGGGCGTGGTGCCGGGGATCTCCGACACCGACAAGGTCGTGATCTGGGCCGGCGGCGTGTACTCCTGGTTCGACCCGCTGTCGTTGATCCGCGCGATGGGTTCGTTGCGCGAGCGCCGTTCCGACGCGAAGTTGTTCTTCCTCGGGATGAAGCACCCGAACCCCGAGGTGCCGGACATGGACATCGCCGGCCAGACGCGCGCGTTGTCGGCGTCGTTGGGGCTGACCGGCTCGACCGTGTTCTTCAACGACGGCTGGGTGCCGTACACCGAGCGGCAGAACTTCCTGCTGGACGCCGCGTGCGGTGTCACCACGCACTACGAGCACGTGGAGACCACGTTCGCGTTCCGCACGCGGGTGCTCGACTACCTGTGGGCCGGTCTGCCGATCGTCACCACGTCCGGCGACTCGTTCGCGGACCTGGTGCTGCGGGAAGGTTTGGGCGTCGTCGTGCCACCGGAGGACCCGGAGGCACTGGCCGACGCACTGGAGAAGGTGCTCTACGACGAGGAGTTCGCGGCCGCGTGCCGTGAGCGCATCGCCGTCGTCCGCGAACGGTTCACCTGGGAGACGGCGCTCGCGCCGCTGGCGGAGTTCTGCCGCGATCCCAGGCCCGCGGCGGACCGTCTGCCGGGCTCCGCACCACTGGTGCGCACACCGGGGTTGAGCAAGGCGGACAAGGTGAAGCGGGACCTGCGGCTGGTGCGCGAGTACCTGGACGCCGGTGGCCCGTCCGAGTTGGCCAAGCGGGCGACGGGGCGCCTGCGCAAGATCGCACGTGGTGGCAGCTGAATGGCGAGATCCCCGAAACCCCTGTCCGTGCTGCTCGACGGCACTCCCCTGCTCGGACACCGCACCGGAATCGGCCGCTACACCGCGGCACTGGCCGAAGAACTGGCTTCCATGCCGGAGGAGGCCGACGTACGGGCGGTCGCGTTCACCTTGCGCGGCTGGCGTGCGTTGCGCACCGTGTTGCCGCACGACGTCACCGCGCGCGGCCTGCCCGTGGCGGCACGAGCGTTGCGGCAGATGTGGCTGCGGGCGCCGTTCCCGCCGGTCGAGATGCTGGCCGGGTTCTCCGACGTCATGCACGGCACCAACTTCGTGCTGCCGCCGACTTTGCGCGCGGGCAAGGTCGTCACGATCCACGACTTGGCGTTTTTGGACTCGCCCGGCGACCTGCCGCCGTCGGACCGCCGGTTGCCCGAGTTGGTCCGGTTGTCGGCTCAGCGCGCGGACGTGATCTGCACGCCGACCGCGGCCGTGGCGTCCGTGGTGGCGGACCGGTTCGCGGTGCCGCTGGAGAAGATCGTCGTGACGCCGTTGGGCGTCGACCCCGCGTGGTTCGCGTCGCGGCCGCCGTCCGCGACGTTGCGCGGCCGGCTGGGCCTGCCGTCGGAGTACCTGCTGTTCGTAGGTGCGGACGGGCCGCGCAAGGGCCTGCAGTACCTGGTCAAGGCGCACGCGGCCGACCCGTCGTTGCCGCCGCTGGTGATCGTCGGCCCTGGTCGGTCCGGTGTGGACGGTCGGGTGCTGCGGACCGGGTATCTGTCGGACGTGCATCTGCGGTCGGTCGTGGCGGGTGCCACCGCTCTGGTGATGCCGTCGCGTGACGAAGGTTTCGGGCTGCCGGTGCTGGAAGCGTTGGCGTGCAACGTACCCGTGGTGTGCTCGGACGTGCCCGCACTGCGCGAGACCGCCGGCGGGCACGCTCTGCACGTGCCGGTCGGTGACGTCGAGGCGCTCGCCGAGGCTCTGGCCGAGGCCGTTGCGGCACCGGCGACGCCCGCTGCTCAGGCCGAGCGGCGCGCGTACGCGTCCGGGTTCACCTGGCGGCGGTGTGCGGAGAAGACGGTCGAGGCGTACCGGCAGAGCCGGGCGTGACGTGAGGCGTCAGGAAGTCCTGACGCCTCAACGACTTCACCGAGAGCGCGACCTCGGCGAGTGCTTTTCGAGCTGGCTCATCGACACCTGCCGCGAGCCCGTGACAACGGCAACGCACTTCAGGAAGCGTTGCCGATCGGAATCCGCTGTCGAGGGACGCTGATGGTTGCGCCCGGAATCGAACATGCCGAACAGGTTCTCGTACTTGAAACGGCCGTGCCAGACCGGTCACTCCAATGGCGCAGCACCAGTACGGGGAGCTACCACGCCCGCCTTGAATGCCTCCGAAAGGGCGCTCCGCCAGTGCGGCAACGGGGTCAATCCTGCTGCTGCCCATGCCGCACCCGACAGCACTGAGTAGGCGGGTCGCGGGGCCGGTCGCGGGAAGTCGGCCGTGGTGCAGGGCTGCACGCGGGCCGGGTCGGCGCCCAGTTCCTCGAAAATCGCGCGAGCGAACCCGAACCACGTCACCTCACCGGCGCCCGTGGCGTGCAGCAGGCGCTGCTCCGGCCGCACCGAGGCCAGCTGGAGCAGGCCGGCGGCGAGGTCGTGCGACCACGTCGGGGAGCCGAGCTGGTCGTCCACAACGGACAGTGAAGGTCGCGAGGACTCCAGTGCTGCCATGGTCTTCACGAAGTTCGAGCCGTGCACGCCGTAGACCCACGCGGTGCGCACGACGTAGCCGCCCGCCTCCAGCACGCGGCGTTCGCCTTCGAGCTTCGTGCGTCCGTAGGCGGACTTCGGGCCGACCGGGTCGGACGGCTCGTACGGCCGCGTCCCGTCGCCGGCGAACACGTAGTCCGTCGACACGTGGATCAGCGGGATGCCGAGCGAGGCACACGCCTCGGCGAGCAGGCCGGGGCCGACGGCGTTGACGGCGAACGCGCGGTCCTCGTCGGTCTCGGCCGCGTCGACGGCGGTGTACGCGGCGCAGTTGATCACCGCGGAGGCACCGGCGAGGTCGGCGGCGGTCACCCGAGTCACGTCGAGGTCGGACGACGACATCGCGCGGACGTCAGCGGAAAGAGCAGCGAGGTCGTGGCCGAGCTGACCACGGCCACCGGGAACGACGATCAACTTCTCAGCCCTTCGCAATCTGAGCGCGCTCCTTGAGCGGCTCCCACCAGGCGCGGTTCTCGCGGTACCACTCGACCGTGTCCGCCAGGCCGACGTTGAAGTCGACCTGCGGCGCGTAGCCCAGCTCGGCCGAGATCTTGGAGATGTCCACCGAGTAGCGGCGGTCGTGACCCAAGCGGTCCTCGACGGGCTCGACGAACGACCAGTCGCGGCCGGTCGCGGCCAGCAGCCGCTCGGTCAGCTCGCGGTTGGTGAGCTCGGTGCCGCCGCCGATGTTGTAGATCTCGCCCGGCCGGCCCGCTTCGGCGACGAGCTGGATGCCGCGGCAGTGGTCGGCCACGTGCAGCCAGTCGCGCACGTTCAGGCCGTCACCGAAGAGCGGCACCTTCAGCCCGTCGAGCAAATTGGTGACGAACCGCGGAATCACCTTTTCGGGGAACTGGTACGGCCCGTAATTGTTCGAGCACCGCGTGATGGTCACGGGCAATCCGTGCGTGCGGTGGAACGCACGAGCGAGAAGATCAGAAGAAGCCTTCGACGCCGAGTACGGCGAGTTCGGCTCCAGGATGTGCGACTCGGACCACGAGCCCTCCTCGATGGAGCCGTAGACCTCGTCGGTGGAGACGTGCACGAACCGGCCGACGCCCGCGTTCAGGGCGCCCTGCAGCAGCGTCTGCGTGCCCAGGACGTTGGTCAGCACGAAGTCGGCCGAACCCTCGATGGACCGGTCCACGTGCGACTCGGCGGCGAAGTGCACGACCACGTCGACACCGCGCATCTGCTCGGTCACCACGGCGGGGTCGCAGATGTCGCCGCGCACGAACTCGAACTTGCCGGCGACCGGCGCGAGGTTGGTCTCGCTGCCCGCGTAGGTGAGCTTGTCGAGCACCACCACTTCAGCACCCGCGAAGGCAGGGTACGAGCCGCTCACCAACTCCCGCACGTAGTGCGAGCCGATGAACCCGGCCCCACCTGTCACCAGTACGCGCACGCCGATTTCCTCCCGTGGTGTTCGTCCGCTCGCAGTCTGTCACACGGCCAAATCCTGCAACCCACAGCGATGTCACGCCGTTTGTCTTATAAAAGAAGTGAGCCTAGGTGCAGTGGGGGAGGAACGGCTGTGGAAGGCAACAGTCCGCCGGTCAGGGTGGAGGGGACCCGGCCGACGACGGCTTTCCGCGCGCTCCTGGTGACCGGGAAGATCTTCGTCGCCCTCGTCTCGACGGCTGTGCTCCTGGTCACGTCCTACGGCTGGGCGAAGGTCAAGGGCGCGAACGACGGCATCGTGAAGACCGAGGTCATCTCGGAGGACATCGCGAAGGACGCCGGGCGCAAGCCGCTCGACGGCGCCGTCGACATCCTCCTGGTCGGCATGGACAGCCGCACCGACGCGCAGGGCAACCCGTTGTCGCAGGAAGCACTGGCGCTGCTCAACGGCGGGTACGCCGACGGCGAGCAGAACACCGACACGATGATCCTCGTGCACATCCCGGTCGACGGCACGCGGGCGGTCGCGATCTCGTTCCCGCGCGACTCCTACGTGGACATCGCCGACGGGTTCGGCAAGCACAAGCTCAACTCGGCCTTCGCCCGCCAGCGCAACACCGTCGACCAGCAGCTGCGCGGCAACGGCGAGACCGACGAGCAGAAGATCCGCACCGAGTCGATGGCCGCCGGCCGCAAGACGCTGATCAAGACGATCGAGAACATGGCCGGCGGGGCCGTGCGGATCGACCGGTACGCCGAGGTCAACCTGGCGAGCTTCTACGAGGTCACGAAGGCCATCGGCGGCGTGGAGGTGTGCGTCAAGGAGGACACCTCCGACCGGGACTCCGGCGCGAACTTCAAGGCGGGCCCGCAGACGATCGAGGGCGCGCGGGCGCTGTCGTTCGTGCGGCAGCGCGGCGGCCTGCCCGGTGGTGACCTGGACCGCATCGTGCGGCAGCAGGTGTTCATCGGGGCGCTCGCGAAGAAGGTGCTCTCGACCGGCACCCTGACCGACACGGACAAGCTGAACGGGCTGGTCGAGGCCGTGCAGAAGTCAGTGGTCCTCTCGTCCGGCTGGGACATCACCACGTTCGCCGAGCAGATGCAGGGCCTGGTGGGCGGCAACATCGAGTTCCGCACCATCCCGGTGGGCGACCCGATGGACACCTACGGCGACGGCAACGTGCTGCCGGTGAACCCGGCCCAGGTTCGGAAGTTCCTCACCAGCCTCGCCGTGGACAAGTCGCCGGCCAGCTCGTCGTCGCCGGCGCCGAGCACCACGCTGCCGGCGCCGCCGAACTCGTCGATCACGGTGCACGTCTACAACGCGGCGAACGTGCAGGGTCTGGCGAACACCGTGATGAACACGTTGGCGGCCAAGGGTTTCAAGCGCGGCCCGGTGGCCTCGGCGCAGCAGACCAGCGACACCACGGTCGTGCGGTACGCGGCCGGCGAGGAGGGCTCTGCGCGCAAGGTCGCGGCCGAGCTCGGTCCGAACGTCGGCGTCGCGCAGGACGCGTCCGTCCGAAGTGGACAGGTGCAGGTCTTCGTCGGCACCGACTACCAGACACCGGCCGGCAACGACGAGGACGTCGACGCGCAGGGCGTGCCCGGCACTTCGGCGCCCGCCTCGTCGAGCAGCACTCCGCCGATCACGGCGGGCGGACTGGTCTGCGTGAACTGAAACCCCGGCGTAACGGGCGTTCGATAGTTACGCTGAGGAAGCAGATCCAGCACCCGGAGGACCTACGTTGAGCACTGCCACCCGCGCGAAGAAGACCGCACTGGTCGTCGGCCGGACGGTCATCGCGCTCGTCGCCGTGACAACGTTGGCGTTCTCCGGCTACTTCTGGACCGCGCTGCGGTTGGTGAAGCAGAACACGAACACGACGGAGATCCTCGAGGTGCTCGAGGACATCCCGAACTCGCCGCCCGTCGCGGACGGCGCGGTCGACATCCTGTTGGTGGGCAGCGACAGCCGAACGGACGCACAGGGGCGGCCACTTCCCGCGGACGTGCTGCGCAAGTTGCGCACCGAGAGCACCGACACGGTGAACACGGACACGATCATCGTGCTGCGGGTGCCGCGCAACGGCGGTAAGGCCAGTGCGATCTCCATCCCGCGCGACACGTACGTGCCGATCCCCGGCTTCCGCGAGGACAAGATCACCTCTGCCTACGGCGCGGTGAAGTACCTGACCGCGGAACGGCTGCAGGCCGAGGGCGTGAGCGACCAGCAGGACCGCGAACGCAAGTCCGACGAAGCCGGGCGCAAGGCGCTGGTGCAGGTCGTGCAGGACCTGACCGGCATGCGGATCGACCACTACGCCGAGATCAACCTCTACGGCTTCTACCTGCTGACCGAGGTGATCGGCGGCGTGCAGGTGTGCCTGAAGGCCGGCACGTCCGACCCCAACTCCGGCGCGAACTTCCGCGCGGGCCAGCAGACGGTCTCGGGCGGCGACGCGCTGTCGTTCGTGCGGCAGCGCAACATGCCCGGTGGTGACCTGGGTCGCATCGCGCGGCAGCAGGTGTTCATGTCGCAGGCGATGAAGCAGCTGCTGTCCGCGGGCACGTTCACCGATCCGGGGAGGATGAACGGGCTGCTGGACGCGATCTCGAAGTCCGTGGTGGTGGACGAGAAGCTCGACCTGGCGACGCTGGCCACGCAGGCGCAGGGCCTCGCGTCGGGCAACGTGGAGTTCGCCACGATCCCGGTGACGAACATCGACGCGCGCAACGAACGCGGTCAGAGCGTGGTCACGGTGGACCGCGAGGCGGTGAAGGCGTGGGTGGCGCAACTGATCGGCGAGACGCCGAAGCCCGTTCCGTCGTCCACGACCCCCAGCACGCCGGCGAAGTTCGGTCCTGAGAAGCTGCTCTCGCTGGACGGTGCGCACGCCGTGGCAGCGCAACAGGATGTGCCCTGCGTCGATTAGTCGATTAGGAGTGCCGCGTGAGCGTGACCGAGATCCTCTTCACGCCGTTGCTGAAGGCCGATTCCGGTCGTCCGCTGATCACGCACTACGACGACGAGACGGGCTCGCGGATGGAGCTGTCCCGCGCGACCGCGGCGAACTGGGCCGCGAAGACCGCGAACTGGCTGCGCGACGAGCACGACGTCGAGCCGGGTGACCCGGTGGCGGTGCTGCTGCCCGCGCACTGGCAGACCGTCGGCCTGCTGCTCGGCGCGTGGTGGTGCGGTGCCCGCGTGGTCGGTGCGGGCGAAGAGGCTCGGGTGGCCGTGGTGCCGCCGGGTGTCACGGCTGACGCGGACGTCGTCGCCGTTGCCTCGCTGGACGTCTGGGGCCGCGGGTCAGGTGCGCCGGTCGACTACCTCGACGACGTGCGCGTGCACGGCGACGACTTCACGCCGTGGTCGCCGGTCGCGGGTTCCACCTTGGCGCTCGGTTCGTCCACTGTGGATGAAGTGGTGGCGCAGGCACGGGAGCTCGGGGCGAAGCTGGGCGCCGAACCGCGCGTGCTGTCCACTTTGGAGTGGGATGTGCCTTCCGGTGTGCTGGAAGGTTTTCTGGCCGTGCTGGCGGCCGGTGGCTCACTGGTGCAGGTGAGCAATCCCGACGCGGGCCGGTTGGCCGCGCGCCGGGAGAGCGAGAACGTCACGCTGCAGCTGGGTTGAGCACCTTGTTGTTCTTGAACAGCACGCGGTCCAGCGAGTAGGCGCCACCGTTGAAGCCGAGCGCGAGCGCGGCCGCGGCCAGCACGACGACGAGCTCGGAACCACCCTGGCCGATCAACGGACCAGACGCGTGGACCAGCACGAACGCGCCGAGCATGTTCGCGGCCAGCAGCACGCCGACGATCGGCAGCGCGACACCGGCGATCAGCGCGAGGCCACCGGCGAGCTCGACGGTCGCGGCGAACGCGGCCGAGACGGAAGGCAGCGGCACACCCATCTTCTCGAACGACGCCGCGGTGCCGGCCAGACCGTACTCGGTCCACTTCTGCCAGCCGTGCGCGACGAACACGATGCCGACGCCGAGGCGGCCGATGAGTGCGGCGATGTCCTTGAGCTTGCCCATGGTGCTTGCTCCCCGATCCTGTCGTTTCACTGTCAGTCGTTCAACTTCGAACCAAAACTAGTACAGGTTTGAACGACCTCATGAAAACGACAGGAAGCCAACAGCTACTTCTTAAGTTGGATCCCCTCACCCTTCGTGTTCGTCAGGGTCAGCGAGCTGCGGTCGAGCTTGTAGGTGACCTGCCCGTCCAGCGCTGCGACCACCGCCTTTTCCGCTGCCGTCTCGTCCGGGCCGCACGCCTTGTCGGTGTGGACGAACGAGTCGAACGTGATCGTCTGACCGTCCACGCGGTAGGACGCCGCGCCGTCGTTGCAGCCGGTGAACACGTTCACCTTGCCGTTGTCGAACTTCAGCGTGGCCGGTACGCGGCCGGGCACCGATGACACCGCATCGGCCTGGACGAAGCTCTCCAACTGCCAGGTGCCGCCCTCGAGCGTCGCCGGCGCCTCCGGTGCGAGCACGATCTCCGCGCCCGATCCGGTGAGCACCAGGTTCTGCCCGTCCATCCGCCACGCGGGCGTCGCGCTGAGCAGCTTGGACAGCCACTCGTCCTGGGTGTGCAGCTCCTGGCTGGGGCAGCCCATGGCGGTCATGCTGAGGTCGGAGACCTTGAGCTTGCCGTCGTCCAGCACGACCGGTCCCTGCATCTGGTTGCAGCCGGCATTGGCGAGCAGCCGCCCGTCGTCGGTGAATCTCAGCTCGATCTTCGTGCCGTCGACCAGGGCACGTGGCTTGCCCTGTTCGGTGACGGCCGTGGACGTGAACACCTTTCCCCGCATGTCAGCGCTCCCCTGGCCGGACCTGTTGCCGCACCCGGAGGCCAGCAGGGTGACGGCGATGGCGGCGACGAGAACTCGGTAGCTCATGTGGTGAGGACGGAACACGCGGCCTCCTCGGTTGCCTGTTGCCCGAAGGCCGGACGCGGATTGCGCGCCCGGCCAACGGTTTTGCAGCATTCGACGTCACGGGGACAGGGATTCCGCGTAGTCGTAGAGGCTCTTGATGTCGTTGTCGAAGTACGGCCCGTCCATCTGGGCCGGGTCGCTGTGCCGGTGGCTGACCACGCTGTTGATGTAGCCGAGCCCGTTCTGGTCGTTGTACTCCTGCAGCCACGGACCACCGCTCGAGCCGCCGGTCATGTTGCACCAGGCCCGGATGTGCTGGTTGTGGCCGTGCCAGGTCGTGCCCTGGCAGTAGTACTGCAACTCACCGGTGAACGGCGCGCCCGCGGGGTAGCCGAGGATCGTGACGTACACCGAGTAGCCCCAGTTCCAGCGCAACCCGTTGCCACCAACGACGTTGACGATCGAGCTGCCGCCGTTGGTCTGCATGATGACGATGCCCATGTCCTCGTCGTAGTTGCTGGAGTTCGTCCAGGCCGTCCGCGAGGTGAGCTGGTAGGCGTACCACGTGCCGTACGGGCGTGCCCCGTGGCGGTAGCGCGGAACGAAGACCCAGTTGCGCATCCACTGGCCACCAGCACCGCCGTGCACGCAGTGCCCCGCCGTCTGGACCAGCTTCTTCTTGCCGCTGTTGACGGTCGCGCCCGAGCACACGTAGTTCAGGCCGTTGACCGGGTTGGTGAAGTACACCTTGCCGACCGTCTGGGAGTCGTTGAGCATCGCCCCGATCCCCTGGGCCTGCTCGGCCTTGACCTTCACCGACGGCGCGGCACCGTCGATGCTGCCCGCACGCCCCGAGGGCTGGGGTGCGGACTTGGCCTTGACCGTGGCAGGACCCGTCGCCGGGATCGCGTTGGCCATGCGCTCCGGGGTCCAGTACGACTCGGCTGCGGCGGCCGACTGGATCTTGTTGTCGGAGGTTCTGGCCAGGCTGGCCGAGCTGCCGTTCGGGGCCGCCTGCGCGGTCGGCACGAAAACGGAAGCGGCCAGCACGAATCCAAACGCTAACGAAACAGTTCTTTTCGCTCTCATTCGAAATACCTCACTAAACGAGGTTGAGTTGCGGCTTTGCGAACGTAGCGACGCCTCTGACCTGGTGTCCAGCCGCGCTTCTGAAGTTGCTCTGTTCAGCAGAGCTTGCATTCCATGCCTGCCAGAAAAAGGTCCGTCCGGGCCATTTTCTCGTTTTATGTGCAGCATCAGAAAGCGCTATCCGCCTTGTTGATCTTGAAGTTGGGGGTTGACAGGCGCGCGCGCCGGGGCTGTACTTAACCCAGAGGTTAGATAACCAAGTGGTTAGGTACGAGATGGACCAGCTGAGCGCCACCTTCGCCGCACTGGCGGACCCGACCCGCCGGGCGATCCTCGCCCGGCTCACCGAGGGTCCCGCAACGGTGAAGGAGCTCTCCGAGCCGTTCGACATCAGCGGCCCGGCGATCTCCAAGCACCTGCGCGTGCTGGAGAAGGCAGGCCTGATCACGCGCGGCAGGGAAGCCCAGTGGCGCCCCTGCCAGCTCGACGCGACGCCACTGCAGGAGGTCGCCGTGTGGGCAGAGAACTACCGCCGCTTCTGGGATGCGAGCTACACGCGCCTGGACGCACTTTTGACCGAGATGAAGGAGAAAGAGCAATGAACACCGTCAAGTTCGGCACCACCGTGACGCTCCCGTCCGACACCGAGATCGCGATGTCGCGCACGTTCGACGCGCCCGCTTCGTTGGTGTGGAAGGCGTTCACCGATCCGTCGCTGCTGCGCCGGTGGCTGCTCGGCCCCGACGGCTGGGAGATGCCGATCTGCGAGGTCGACCTGCGCGTGGGCGGCAAGTGGCGCTACGGCTGGGCGCAGCCGGACGGTTCCCAGGCGTTCGAGATGTACGGCGAGTACACCGAGGTCACGCCGCACTCACGCCTCGTGAACACCGAGCACTTCGAGGACAACCCGCCGGCCGTGACGACGGTGGAGTTCGTCGAGTCCGGTGGGCAGACGACGATGACCACCACGATGCGGCTGGTGTCGCAGGAGGCTCGGGACGCGGTGCTGGCGACCGGGATGGCTGACGGGGCCGGGCGTTCGTACGAGCGGCTGGGCGAGGTTCTTGCCGCACTCCAGTGATTCCAGCTCAGGTCGCCTCACACGAGGCGACCTGAGCAGTCCGTATTCACGATCCTGATATCCGGCCTCGTTCCGGGGTTCGATCCGGGGTATTCCGGGGCGTACTTTCCTAGGCCATGAAGCCTCAAGCGGTCCGGATCTTCCTCAGCTGGTGCCATCGCGACAGGGCCGCAGTCGACGCGCTCCTGCACAACCTGCGACCGACACTGCGGCTCTTCACCGATCTGAGGGTCGAGTGGTGGCAGGACTCCCACCTGATGTGCGGCGAGGAGTTCACGCCCGCGATCCGCGATCGCATCGATGAGGCCGACTTCGGCCTGTTGTTGGTCACTCCGCACTACCTGGCGAGCGCGTTCATCCGTGAGCACGAACTGCCGCGGTTCTCGGGCGCCGCTGCGGACAGGGCGCCCCTCCCGGTGAAACTGTCACCGCTGCCTCCGTTCGGCCCGGCCTACGACTTCGGCGGCCTCGACAAGCTGAACATGTTCTGCTTGGACGGCAAGGCTTTTACTGAGGTCAGCCGCAACCGCCGCACCGACTTCTCCAACCGTCTCGCCGAGGCCATTCGCCTCCGCACTATCGGCCAGAACGGGTACGCGTGATGACAAGCCCGTTGCGGCCGAACGAGATCACCGACCGGATCAACGCCCTGCGCCCGTCGCTGACGACGATGCAGCTGGCACGCCTCACCGCGATCAGCGACATCGTCGACGAGACAGGCCGGTTTCTGCTGCGTCAGGCTCTGATCGCCGGCGACTTCCCGGAGGGCGACGGCCGCGCTCAGGACGCCTTTCGCGACTTCCGCAACAAGGTCAACGAGATCGCGGCGACGGCCGAGGTCGACCTGATCCTGGAGCTTGAGTCTCGCAAGGCCATTCCAGACCACCGGCAGGGCTGGTTCGCGGGCAACCCGGTGGAGAAGAGCCTCGTCGCCGTCACCAAGGGCCAGGCCGAAGACATCGGCATCGCCAAACCCGTCGCACCCGAGGTCAGAGAGCTGGGCGAGCGTCGCCCGTTGCGGGTCTATGTGAGCTTTCACCCGCCGACCTCGCGCAACGCCGCCACCCTCATCGAGCAGCTGACGACCTCGCTTCGCATCCTCGAAGGTCCGGAGTGGGACGTCAGGGACACCCGCTCGGTCGGTATAGGAGCGGACACCGCACAGACTCGCGCTCAACTCCTCCACGAGGCCGACGTCTGCGTCTGTCTGGTCAGCCCCGCGTACGTCGACTCGCCGGAACGCGAAGCCGTCCTCGCCAGCTCCCACAAGCTTGCCGCCGTCGCACTCACCGGCCTGCCGGGATTCTCGGTCGCGCTGAAACCGTTGCAGCAGCACGAGATCGCCCTGCAAGGTATGCCTTGGGAGGAGCTGCGGGCGGCCTCGACGCGCAAGATGTTCGTCGACGAGGTTATCCGAGAGATCCTGCTGATTGTGCTGAAACCGCGCGCCGGCACCGGAACCGTCGCCCTGGAGCGGTTGCCCCTCGAACCTCTGCTGGCCCGGCAGGCACACAACAACTTCAGTCCCTACTCGTCCCGTGACGACGATCCGACGACGATCCTCAAAATGCTGGTCGCCAAGCAGGCACGCGTCCGGCGCAGGGACGACAGCGCGGTTCTGGTCCAGTCACGGTTGCGGGAGGCCTCTCTACAGGAGTCGTTACTGGACGACGCCGGCGAGCGTCCGGCCGGAGCCTCCCTGTCCGCCGTTGATCGCCTCACCGAGTGGGCGACGGCAAAAGAGCCCAACGCGCCGAGACTGTGCGCGCTGCTGGGCGACGTGGGCATGGGCAAGACCACGACCGCGAAACTGTTCACGACTCACTTACTGGAGCTTCACGAGGACGACCCCACCTCGCCGTTCCCGATCTTGTTCGATCTGAGGGACGTGCGGGTCAGCGAACTGTCAGGGTCAATGACCCTGGACCGCATCCTGAACGACATGCTCGACGCAAACCGCCCACAGGGTGTGTCTCCCGAGAGACTCAACGCGGACGTCGTGCGCAAACGGCTCGAAGAGCGCACCGTGGTCGTGTTCGACGGTCTCGACGAAGTGCTGGTACACCTCAGCCCGCACGACCGTCAGCTGTTCACCCGTCAGCTTTGGCGCGCACTCCCCGCCGAGTCGAACGCACGAATGCTGCTGACCTGCCGCACCCAGTACTTCCGCACGATCCGCGACGAAGCCGACTTCTTCCACGGGCACACGCGGCAAGGCCTGCGCAGCGGCGACTACCTCGCCCTGCTGATGCTGCCGTTCACCGAGAAGCAGATCCACGAGTACCTGGCGGGAAACCTCGACCGAGACGCCGAGTGGGTCGACGCGTTCCTCGACACCATCCGCGCCGTCCACAACCTCACCGAGCTGGCGCAGCGCCCGATCACGTTGCGGCTGATCTCCGACCAGGTCGACTTCATCGAGAACGCGAAGCTCGAAGGCAGGGACCTCCGCTCGGTCGACATCTACGCCGAGGTGGTCAACCGCTGGATCACGCGGGACGAGGGCAAGCACACGCTGACCCCAGATCACAAGCGCCTGCTGATGGAGGAGATCGCCGCTGCCCTCTGGCGTTCAGGGGAGAACGCCTGGAGCCCGGCCGAGCTCGACGACTGGTTGCTCGATCTGCTCGACCAGCGACCGGCTCTCCGCCGCCACTACCGCGAACATGTACCCGACCTGTGGACCGCAGACTTTCGCACCGCGACCTTCCTCAAGCGTGAGGGTGACACCTTCGAGTTCGCCCACCGCTCACTCTTCGAGTATTTCCTTGCGCGGTACCTGTTCAGGCAGCTACGCGACGGTCATGCAGTCGATTCTCTCGCGATGCCAGTACCGAGTCCGGAGACCCTCGACTTTCTCGGTCAGTCCGTTGCGGCCGACCCTGACGCCGCCCTCGCCACGCTCGAACTCGTCGGCCGCCAGTACCAGCCCCAGGCCTCGGAGTTGGCGGTCGCCTACGCCCTGCACGCCGCCCCGGCCGGCTATCCGCACCAGTCGCTGATCGGTGTGGACCTGGCGGGCGCGACCTTGGCGGAATTGACGTTCACCGATCTCGCGATGACCAATGCGAACCTGTCTGGTGCAGACCTGTCGCGAACACACTTCGTCGCTGTGGACCTGACAGGCGCCGACTTCGCGCGAGCCATCGCCCACAACGCCGAATTCCACGATTCGGTGCTGACCGGGTCGAGATGGCAGAACACCGAGGTCACCGGAGCGATCTTCAGACGCTGCAACATCACCGGTGTCGACTTCGACCAGTCGACCGCCTATCGAACTCAATTGCTCTACTGCACGCCGCAGCCGGATCTGAACTCCGGCTTCCAGATCGCACCGTCACCTGAGTCTTCACGCGGAAAGCTGCGAGCGGCCGCCAGGCTCGACTACTTCTCCGGGACCTCGGGAACGATAAACACCATCACCTGGTCAGCCGACTACACGCGGGTCCTCACCGGCGGTGACGACAACACCGCTTGCCTCTGGGATGTCACCACCGGCCAACAACTCCACCAACTCACCAGGCACAACAGCGCCATCAACGCAATCACTTACTCACCCGACAACACCCGCATCGTCACCGGCGGTGACGACAACACCGCCCGCATCTGGGACGCCACCACCGGCCAACAACTCCAC
>NZ_QFWW01000024.1:0-60636 GCF_003265345.1 Lentzea terrae
CCCATTCCGAACCCGGTAGTTAAGCCCTTCTGCGCCGATGGTACTGCACTGGTTACGGTGTGGGAGAGTAGGTCGCCGCCGAACTTACGTACAGCAGCCCCTGAGGGTTGAGCGCCACAAGCGCTCCTCTCAGGGGCTGCTGGTTTTCTGGCATAAAGGACGTGTGACCAATTCACATGCGCCGGCGGTGGAGATGCTGTGGGAAGCAGACGACCCCCTGAGCGCGCTCGACAAACGATTCGGCTTCACCGACGAGAAGTCGGCCGCAGACTGGGTAGCCGCCACGCTGGACGAGCACTGGGGTGTGCGAATCCGCGCCTGCGAACGCATCGTGATCAGCGACCACAACGCGCTGGCCTGGGTGGACACGCAGTCCGGCCGACTGCTGGCGAAGTGGTCGGTCGCGCCGTGGCTCTTCGAACGCCTGGCGGAGATCGCCCGCCTGACGCACTGGTTGAACGACCAGGGCCTACCCGTGTCGGTACCTCTGCCCGCGCTGGACGGCCGTCTCCAGGTCGAGGTCGACAACACCTCGATGTCCCTGCAACGCGAGATCAAAGGTGACCTGCTGGACACCGATGATCCGCACCAGGTCCGCGCGGCCGGCGCAATCCTCGCCCAGCTGCAAGACGCGCTGGCGGCATACCCCGAAGCCGATCGCATCGCCGCGCCGTCGCAACCGCCGACACCGCTGCCGGCTCGGATCACGGGCTGGCTCGACTCCGACGACGCACAACACGTACCCGCAAAGGCCGGCGACGCTCTCCGCCGGTTGCTCACCGACCTGCCGTCCGACGACTTGCCGATCCAGCTCGCTCACTACGACTTCCGCTCCGCCAACGTCCTGTGCGCCGGCACCGAGGTCGCCGCGGTCATCGACTTCGAGGAGGTCAGGCTCGACCACCGGGTCGTCGAGCTCGCGCGATCCGCGGTCCTGCTCGGCACCCGCTTCCACGACTGGGGCCCGGTGTCGCCCGAGGTCCACGCGGAGTTCCTCGCCGGCTACCAGTCCGCACGCCCGCTGACCCCGGTCGAGGCCGGCTGCTGGGACGCCCTCCTGCTCTGGCAGTCCCTGGCGTCATTCGATCGGGTGAACGATGGCCTGATTTAGGTCCTGCTCCCTCTAGTAGTCATTTCCATCCCCGGGAGGTGCCACGAGCCGCGCTGCCTGGGGTGCCGCGAACCGCCTTCCCCCAGGAGGTGCCACGAACCGCGCTCCTCAGGAGGTGCCGCGAGCTCACCCTCCCTGAGATGTGCCGCGAGCTCACCCTCCCTGGGAGGTGTCACGAACCGAGCTCCCCGCGAGGTGTCGCGAGCACACCCTCCCTGGGAGGTATCACCAAACCGCTCTCCTCAGGAGCCGCCACGAACTCCGTCCCCAGGAGGTGCCACAAACTCCCTTCCCCAGGAGGTGTCACAGAAGTTCATCCCCAGGAGGTGTCCCAAAACCATGGTCATCTTCGCCGCGCAATGAGGAAGACGCGTGGGGCGCCGGAGGCCAGGCGTTGCCCCGGTACCTTCTGCACCATGCACAACGAGCACCGCACCGCCCGTCGGTCAGCCGGCGTGGGCAGGACCGCCGACCTGGCCACGAACCCGTTTCGGGTCGACCGCGACCGCGTGGCGAGCTCGCCGTTCTTCGCGAGGCTCGGTGGCGTGACGCAGGTGGTCAGCTCGACGGGGTCCGGGCTGCTCGTGCACAACCGGCTCACGCACAGCCTGAAGGTCGCGCAGGCCGCGCGCGCCATCGCGGAACGGCTGACGAGCCGGCCCGAGCTGACCGCGGTGCTCGAGAAGCTCGGCGGGTGCGACCCGGACGTGGTCGAGGCGGCGGCGCTGGCGCACGACCTGGGGCATCCTCCGTTCGGGCATCTGGGCGAGCAGGTGTTGGATCGGCTGGCGCGGCACCGGTTCGGGTTGCCGGACGGGTTCGAGGGGAACGCGCAGTCGTTTCGGATCGTGACGACGACGGATGTGCGCGGGCCCAAGGCGCTCGGGCTCGACCTCACCGTCGCGGTGCGGGCGGCGATGCTGAAGTACCCGTGGACGCGGCACCAAGCCCTGAACCTCGAGGTCGCGCCGCGTGGTGCGGCCGAGCCGGAGGACATGCCGGGCACCGGTAGTTCGAAGTTCTCGGCGTACGTCACGGAGATCAACGACCTCAGGCAGTCGCGGGAGCCGTTCGAGGGGCGGATCGAGGCGTGGCAGCAGACCGTCGAGGCGAGCGTCATGGACACCGCGGACGACATCGCCTACGCGATCCACGACCTCGAGGACTTCCACCGGGTCGGGGTGTTGCAGCACGCGACGGTCGCGGCGGAGTTCGGGACGTGGCAGGCGCAGGCGTTGAACCTCGCCGGGTTGAGCGATGCCGAGCTGAGCGCGGAGATCCGGATGCCCGGCAGGTCGCTGGAGACGCTGCGGAGGCGCATGCACCTCAAGGACTCCTGGGTGATGAGCGACGAGGCGTTCGCGCTCGCGGTGCGGAAGGTCAGCAAGGAACTCGTGGACGGGCTGCTGTCGGTGCCGTTCGACGGGTCGGTCGAGGCGGAGCAGGCGGTCGCCGGGTTCAGCGCGCGGTGGACGCGCCGGCTCGTCGACGCGGTCGGGGTCATCGAGGAGCCGACGCCGCGGTCCGGGCACGTGGTGCTGGCCGTCCAGCAGTGGCACGAGGTGCAGGTGCTGAAGTTCGTGCACCGCAGGTTCGTCCTCCTGAGGCCGGATCTGGCGCTGCACCAACGAGGTCAGGCTCGCTTGCTGAGCAGCCTCGTCGACGCATTGGAGCAGTGGGTGACGGACCGGACCGAGGCGGATCGGTTGCCGCGCAGGCTGCACGACCTCGTCGAGCTGGCCGAAACGGAGTACGCGGCGCTCGCCCGGACGGAGCCGTCCACATTGGTCGGTCCCGCCGGTGAGCTGCCGGTCGGGCCGGACGCGATTCGCGGTCTGGCGCGGGGGCGGGCCGTCGTCGACTTCATCGCCTCGCTGACCGACAACCAGGCAGCGGCGCTGCTGGAAGCCCTTTCCGGGCGAACCGGTCAGTTGTGGACTGACGCATTTGTTCTGTGAAGTGTGATTGTGTCTGCTAAGTGGGAAGTAGCCCAATCGGATGCTGACTGTGATCAGGCAAGCACCATACGTTGGCGCCTCGACCGGGGATCTCCGGTCGTAGGCCGCGTGCTCGGGGGCACGCCAACGTTCGGGGGAGAAGCCCTGTGCGCCGATCTCGAAGAGGCACGACGTTAGTCACCGCGGGAACCGCAGTTCTGCTGGCCGCGCTCACCGCGGTCGCACCGGCGAGTGCAGATCCGATCAAGGCTTCCAAGACCATCAACGACCGCGCCGCGGCCCAGATCGCCGCGCTGCAGAGCATCAAGAAGTCGCTCAGCCCCGCTGAGTCCAAAGTAGACAGCACGCTCGTCGTGGAGGCGCGCAAGCGCGCCCAGTTGGGGACGATGAGCGCCCTGCCGCAGGTGCAGACCGGCGTTGCCGTGACGCCGCAGTCCACCACCCTGGTCGACATCCGCGCCAAGCGGTACTCCGAGGACCTGGTCAACGCTGTCCGCGCGGTGGGCGGACAGATCAGGGCAGTGTCCGAGGAACACCGAACCGTGCGCGCCGAGGTGCCCGTCGCGAAGATCGCCGAGATCGCCGGCCGCGAGGACGTCGCCCGCGTCGAGCCGGGCAGTGACGCGACGACGCAGGACGTGAAGAACAAGCGGGACAACAAGAGCCGCAAGCAAGCGCCGTCCAAAGAGGACAAAGCGAAAGAGATCGAGCGCAGGCTCGCCGAGAAGCAGATGTCGGTGCAGGCCGCCAAGGTCGCGGAGAGCGACAAGGCGCACGCGGCCGAGGCTGCTCGCAACAGCTTCCACGTGACCGGTGTCGGCGTGAAGCTCTGTGCGCTGTCGGACGGCATCAACTCCGTGGCCGTGTCGCAGGCCGCGGGCGAGCTGCCGGCCGTCGACGTCGTGCCGGGCCAGCAGGGCTCCGGCGACGAGGGCACGGCGATGCTCGAGATCCTGCACGACCTCGCGCCCAACGCCGAGCTCGGCTTCGCCACGGCGTTCAACGGTGACGCGAGCTTCGCCGACAACATCAAGAAGCTGCGCTTCCAGCTCGGCTGCGACGTCATCGTCGACGACGTCATCTACTTCAACGAGTCGCCGTTCCAGGACGGCATCATCGCGCGCGCCGTGGACGCGGTCGCCGCGGACGGCGCGGTCTTCTTCTCCAGCGCCGGCAACCAGGGCAACGTCGCGGACGGCACCGCCGGCCACTACGAGGGCCAGTTCGTCGACTCGGGCGTGGGCGTCGGCAAGTTCGCCGGTTCCGCGCACGACTTCAACCCGGACCCGAACGCCAAGCAGCTGTTCAACCCGCTGTCGAACAGCTCGGGCGACAGCCCTGTGACGCTGCACTGGGCCGACCCGCTCGGCCAGTCGTTCAACGACTACGACCTCTACCTGGTCAACGCGCAGGGCAACGTCGTCACGTTCAGCCAGAACAACCAGGACGGCGCCCAGGACCCGTACGAGCGCCTCAACACCCCGAGCACCTCGACCGGCACGCGCCTCGCGGTCGTGAAGTTCCGCGGTGAGGACAAGTACTTCGCGCTGTCGCTGTTCGGCGGACGCTTCGCCGACTCCAACGACGGCCTCAAGAAGTTCGTCACGCCCGGCATGACCCGCGGGCACTCGGCGGCCAAGGGCGCGATCTCGGTCGCGGCCGCTCCTGCCGCCGCGGCACTGCCGTTCGACCTGCACCCCGGCGACCCGGCGAACCCGAAGGGCCCGTACCCCAACGCCTTCGACGGCACGCAGAAGCCGGAGCGCTTCACCTCCGACGGGCCGCGCAAGACGTTCTTCGCGCCCGACGGCACGCCGCTCGCCGAGACCCGGCAGAAGCCGGACATCACCGCGGCTGACGGTGTGACCACCTCGGTTCCGGGCTTCACGACGTTCTACGGCACGTCGGCCTCGGCGCCGAACGCGGCCGCGATCGCGGGTCTGATCCTGTCCGGCAACCCGACGCTCAGCCCCGCCGAGGTCAAGGAAGCCCTTGTCACCACGGCGATCGACATCGTCGAGTCCGGTGTGGACAACCGCACCGGTGCCGGCATCGTGATGGCGGACAAGGCGTTGGCCTACACGGGCGCGTCGCCGCAGGCCCTGGCCCGCGCGCAGAAGCCGACGATCGTCAACGACGCCGACGGCAGCCAGTACCTCAAGCCGGGCACCACGGCCACGGTGACGGTGCCGGTGACGAACGGCGGAGACGGTTCTGCCGCTTCGACTTCCGTGGTGCTGTCGACCCCGACCGCTGGTGTGACCATCGCGCCGCGTTCGAAGTACTACGGCAACATCGACGTCGGTCAGACCGTGTCCAACACCTTCAAGGTGACCGTGCCGGCGAACGCCGCGCTCGGTTCCGCGGTCAGGCTGGACGCTCGGGTGACCTACGCGGGTTCGACCTCGCCGACGGCGGCGTCGTTCAGCTACCGCGTCGGTGAGCCGTCCCGCGAGTTCAAGGCGTTCGCGTACACCGGTGCGCCGGTGGCGATCCCGGACAACGACCAGACCGGTGTGTCGATCTCGTTGCCCGTCACGGGTGTCGGCGGCGCGTCGAACCTGAAGTTCTCCGTCGACGGTGCGACCTGCTCGGCGACCGAGGGCTCGACGACGGTGGGCATCGACCACACCTTCGTCGGTGACCTGGTGGGCACGCTCACCTCGCCGTCCGGCAAGTCCGTGACGCTGTTCGCGCGGTCCGGCGGTACCGGCGCGAACATCTGCCAGGCCGTGTTCGACGACTCGGCCACGCGGTCGTTCTCCTCCGTGCTGGCAGCGGATGCGCCGTTCACCGGCTCGTGGACGCCCGCGTCCGGCACGTTGTCGTCGCTGCTCGCCGACTCGGCGGACGGCAACTGGACGTTCAAGGTCCAGGACGTCGTCGGCTCGGACAAGGGCTCGATCCGCAACGTGACGCTGCACATCGCCGGCTGGGTCTGATGAGCTAGCGAGGAAGAGGCCCCGGCTCGTGAGCGCCGGGGCCTCTTTCACCACCAGGCGCCCTTCGTCGTGGCGTCGTAGGTGGCGCCGGTGGTGTTGGTGCGGGAGTCGTGCTTGGCACCGGTGAGATCCACGCCGGTGAGCTTGACGTTGCTCAGATCCACGCCCTGGAGGTCGGCGTTGACCAGCTTGACGTCGGTGAGGGACTTTCGGGCGATCTTCGCGCTGTCCAGCCGGGCGCCGGTCAGATCCGTGCCGGTCAGGTTGGTGAATCCTGAGAAGTCGGCGCTGTAGAGGTCGGCACCGCTCAGGTTGACCTTGTTGAGCCCGACCAGGTCACCGTGGGCGTGGGCGAAGTCGGCGCCGTGCAGGTCCGAGCCGACGAGCGAGACAGCGGTCAGATCGGCCTTCTGCGCCCGGACGCCCGCAAGGCAGGTGTCGCGCAGGTCGATCACGATCGGCTGGTCCTTCTCCCGGTCGAGCGCGCGCCTGGTGAGCACGACGAACGCGGCTTTCACGTCGGCGGGGGTGTCGGGACAGACGGTGGCCGGTGTCTGCCGCGGGCTGCTGGTGCGGATGAACGCACTCAGCACCTCCACGACGGTGCGCTGATCACGCGGGGAGTCCATCGCGATGCGTTCCAGTGCGAAGACGCCGCCGACGCGCACCCACAGGCGGTCGGGGCCGGCCGCGCCGATCTGGTCGACCGCCTTGGTGTAGCGGTCGGTGAGCTGTCCCTGCTGGGTGACGTCGATCTGATCCTGCGTGGCACGCAGGGACAATCCCGTGAACACCAGCGCTCCCACCGCGGTGAACGCGGTGACCAGGGTCGTGACCTGGTTCCAGCGGTGGTCGGCAGACCTGGTGTCGCGTTCTTGATCGCCGCTCATGCTCCCTGGATCGCGTTTCGCGGCCACGACGCTACGAGGGGCGCTCCCCGAAGATCGGGAAGCGCCCCTCGTTCAAGCCAGGTGAACCGCTAGCGGTTCGGCCACTCCCAGCGGATGCCGAACACACCAGGACCGAACCCGAGCGCAACGGCGTGCACGCCGCCACCCGAGTCCAGGGTCAGGTTGCGCCGCCGCGAAGGCGTCTCGTCGCCGGCGGGCACGCTGTACTGCTGCACGCGCGACGGCAGGTTCGCCTCGTCGAAGCGGACCTCGATGACGTACTCGCGAACCGGCAGCCGGAACTTGCGCGCGAACGTGTTGTTGCCCTTCGGCGCGTGGCCCTCCGGGAACACCAGCTGGTATTCCATGATGAGGGTCTCGCCGCGGGTCAGCGGACGTTCGAACATCATCTCCGCGACCATGATGTTGGCCTCGTGGTCGCGGGCGATCCGGCCCAGGTGGCAGTTGCGCACGTTCACGATCTCGGGGAGAACGTCGCTCTCCTCGGTCTCGAACACGAGCGCCCACCGGTCGGGGCCGTCCTGCTCCGCACGGAGGATCTGCCGCACCCACACGGATTTCTGCCCGCCGTCGGCAGAGATCTCGATGCGGTCGTGCTGGCTGATCCGGCCGAGCTTCAGATCGGAGGACGTGTCGACCTTCGAGAGCAGGTTCGCGACCCGCTCACGACGCGCCCAAAGGGCGTCGATCGGCATCATCGTCGTCGGGCGGCATCGGCGGCCTCGCGGACGAGGCGGTCCGAGCAGCGCCGACAGACCCGACTGAGGCACGCCCAGGACCGACTCGAGGTGCCGCAGCGCCTCCAGCGATTCAGGGCGTTCCGGCCTTCGCCGTCCTGACTGCCAGTAGCTGAGCGTCGCGACGCTGATGGTCACGCCGCGCAGTGCCAACCGGTGCTGGATGCGGTCGAGGCTGAGTCGGCTCGCCTTGATCGCCGCCCTCAACGCCTCCGGGAACGGTCCCGTCGTCAAGAGCTGCGTAAGGCTGCCGTGGCCCGTTGAGTCTGTGTCGTCAACGGTCAGTGTTGGTCGACCGGCAGCAGTGGTCATGGTGACTCCCCGCTGTCATAAGATCACGCCCCAGTGACCCTACCCGCCCGTGAACACCGCTGGTCGGGACCGGATGGAGTCAATGGTTAATCCATACGGTTGACGAGTTCACGCTTTCGAGGCTCATCTGTCAAGCGATCCGAACCGATCAGTAACATACCTGTGCAGTTCACGCCTCGTATCGAGATGGTTCTAGTGTGTGTCCGGTGAACGACCTCGACGTGCTGACCTCAGTGGCCGGGGCGGTGCTCGGACCAGGCTCGCACGCGGTGGTCGACCTGCTCGACGTGGTGCCCGGCGTCCAGGTGGACGCGGTGCGGGCGACGGACGACCTGCTGCCCCGGCTCGCGCACGAGGAGTCCCTTGCGAACATCCTCACACTCGCCCACGCCTCGCTGCGGCCGGGCGGTGTGCTGGTGGCCGCCGTGCCGGAACTCGACCGGCTCGGCGCACTCAGACCCACTGCGCCGCCGCCCAAGGTGAACGGCGACCGGGTCACCGTGCAGCTCTGGGACTGGGCTCCCGACGGCCTGTCGTACGGCCTGGAGGTCGTAACGCTGCTCCGGGGTACCTCGGGGTGGGAAATCTCCGCAACGGCGTCCACGCGCCACAGGGTCCTCTCCGCCGCTGAGATGGAGACGGCGCTGAACGCGGCCGGGTTCATGAGCGTTCAGCGACTCGCGCCGGGGGAGAGCGGCTACCGCGTGCCGGTGTGGGTGGCGGTCGCGTGAGCCGGGTGCGGCCGGTTCCCGGCGGACGGGCCGTGGAGGTCGAGCCGGAACGCGTCGAGGGGTGGATCGGCAGGTTCGCCGACCGGCACGGCGCCGTCGACGTCCAGATCGGCGACCAGGTGGTCATCACCGCAGCGGATGGCGCGACGGCCACGTTCGCCGCGCGCGGCGGCACCTCTATTGGAGAGGTGATTGAAATTCTGACCACACCGCGCCGGATCGGCCTGGTCCTCGTGCGGCTCGGCGGGCACAGCGTCGGGGTGGCGTTCGGCGGCAAGGTCGAGGTCTCCGCGACCGACCGCAAACAGGTGCACGGCCGCATCAGGGCCGGCGGGTGGTCGCAGCAGCGGTTCGCCCGGCGGCGTGAGGGCCAAGCCCGCGTCGCGCTGCAGGCGGCCGCGGACGACGTGTTCCGCGTGCTCGTCCCGAGGCTTGCCCAACTGGACAGCGTCGTGCTCGGCGGCGACTGGCAGGCGCTCGACGTCCTGCGCAACGACCGCAGGCTGCGGGACGTCTTCCGCAAGGCCGAGGACCGGGTGCTGGACGTTCCCGAACCGCGGCGTGCGATCTTGGACGAGGCCGCGGAACGAGCCCGGTGCGTGGAGATCGTGATCCAGGACACACGGGCAACCGAAGCCGGCGCCGACCGCATGGATACGGGTGAGGGTGCCTGACGAGGGCACCACTGACCTGCTGGAGTCGCAAGTGCGCAAACGAATGGTGATCGTGGCGGGAGCCGTGGCACTGGGTGCTGTCGGCATCGCGGTGCCCGCCCTGGCGCTGAGCGGCGGCGGCACGCCCCAACCCACGTCGACGAGCTCGACCCCGGCGACGACGCCGCCCGCGACGACGCCTCCCGTGTCGTCGTCGGTGACCAACCCGCAGCCCACGCCGCCGGCGACCACCCCGCCCGTGTCGAGCACGGTGACGACGTCGCCGGGGCACGAGCCGACGTCCTCGCGGCCGCAGCCGCCGCAGACCACGTCGATCCGGCCGACCCCGCTGCCCACCACCCCGTCGCACCCGTCGACGACCTCGAAGCCGTCGCACCCGTCGACCACGCGGGCGACGACGTCGCCGATCCCGACGACCCCGTCGCGGTAGGGAGTCACCACTGAACTGGGAGGCCGAGTTCACCGACTGCTTCGACCGGTGTGCCGACTCGATGCGCTTCACGGCGTTCTTGTTGTGCGGCAACTGGCATGAAGCAGAAGACGTGATGCAGTCGGCGTTCTTGAAGCTCTACCTGGCCGGTCCCAAGCTCGCGGACCGGTCGGGGCTCGAACCGTACCTGCGTCAGATCATCGTGCGGACGTTCCTCGCCGAACGCCGCAAGGTGCGCTGGCGCAGGGAGAAGCTGACTGACGCACCCCCAGAGAGCCTGTCCTCCGTCGCAGGGGCGGAGGACAGGCTCGTGGTGTGGCAGGCGCTCACCGCCGTGCCCGCACGGCAACGCGCTGTGCTCGTGCTGCGCTATTGGCACGATCTCAGCGTCGAGGACACCGCGACGGCGCTGAACTGCTCGACCGGCACGGTGAAGTCCCAGAGCAGCAAGGGCCTGGAAACGTTGCGGCGAAAACTGGGCCCGGAGTTCGACCACTTGAGGCTGGAGGTGTGATGGTTCGCGAAGACGACTTGCGGGCGACTTTCTCCGCTCTGCACGGGGAGGGGGCGCCGCCGCGTGCCGTCACGGCAGCCGACCTGATCCAGCGCGGCCAGGCCGTGCGCTCCCGGCGGCGTGCCATCGCGGTGGTCGGCACCGGGCTCGCGACCGTGGGGGTCGTGGCCGTGGCGCTGGCGGTGCTGCCGGCCGCGACTCCTTCCGATCCGGCGACGCCGCCGGGGCCTTCCTCGACCACGTCGCAGGTTCCGTCGACCACGCCGCCGACGTCCCCGACCGCCGTCGAGCCGACGCCGACACAGCCGCCGAACTCGAGCAGGCCGGATTCGCCACCGGTCCGGACGACGACCACTCGCACCACATCGTCGCCGCCGGGCACGCCGCCGGCGTCCACGCCCGAGACGACGACCAACTCGGCCTCGTCGTCCAGCACCACGCCAAATTCGGTGCCGGCGACGTCCCGCTGACCGGCACAATCCGGGCATGACCGCGCAGATCCAGCTCGTCGAAGTGACCGATGCCAACCGCGACGCGGTGATCGCCGTGCGCGTGCGTCCTGACCAGGAGCAGTTCGTCGCGTCCGTCGAGACGTCCTTCCGGCACGCGAAGGAGCAGCCGGAGGGCCACCCGTGGTTCCGCGCGGTCTACGACGGCGACGAGCCCGTTGGCTTCGTCATGCTCAGCTGGGACGTGACACCGCAGCCCGGCATTCGCGGGCCGTACTTCCTGTGGCGGCTGCTCGTCGGCGCCGAGCACCAGGGTCGTGGCTACGGCAAGGCGATCCTCGACGAGGTGGTGGCGCTGATTCGGGCCGAGGGTGCTCGGGAACTGCTCACCAGCTATGTGCCGAAGGACGGGTCACCCGAGCCGTTCTACCGCGGCTACGGGTTCGTGCCGACCGGTGAGGTCGACGAGGACGGCGAGATCATCCTGAGCCTGGACCTCAGCAGCCGACCGTGAAGTGCCGGTCGGTGCCCGGCTGTTCGAGCTCGTCGAGCACCGCCACGGCCAGGTCCTCCGCCGAGATCGCCGACGGGTCCGTGAGCAGTTCGTCGGTGCCCCGCCGGTAGGTGCCGGTGCGCTCACCGGGTTCGAGCAGCGCGGGCGGGCTGAGGTAGACCCAGTTCGCCGCGTGTTCGCGGCACACCTCCAGTTGTCGCACGCTGGCCGCGGCGATGGGGCGGATGTGCGTTGGCACGTAACGGTTGTCGTCGAGGACGAGACCGCCGTTCGGGGAACGCAGCGGCGCGGCGCCGCCCACCACGAGGATCCGTTTTCGAGCGGCCAGTGCGGCGTCCAGCAACGTTTTCGTCGTCGGGCCGGCGGTGGACTCCTCGCCCGGTCGTGGCCGGGTGGCGGCGACCACAGCGTCCACTTCGGACATGAGACCGCCCAGCGCGGTGCCGCGGAACACCTCCGTCACGTCGTGGCCGCGGTGCCTGGCTTCAGCCACCACGCGGGACCCGAGCATGCCCGCGGCGCCGACGACTGCGATCTTCACTGGAGAACTCCTCTGGCGAGCACGGGTGCGGGACGCTGGCTCGCGACGATCGCGGCCAGTGCGAGGGCGAAACCGGTGAGCTGCACCGGGTCCAGCGTCTGGCCGAGCACGGCGACCCCGAGCAGTGCGGCGACCATCGGGGAGAGCAGGCCGAGCATCGAGACCGAGGTGACCGGCAGGGTCGTGATCGCGCGGAACCACAGCACGTACGCGAGCAGGCCGCCGATGCCGCCGAGCCACAGGTAGCCGAGCACGGCGGTGAGGCCGATCGCCGGCGGTGCGCCCTCGAACAGGAACGTCACCGGCACCAGGAACAGCCCGCCCGCGGTCAGCTGCCAACCGGCGAACGCGGTCGGGCTCGCTCCTTCAGGCCTGCCCCACTTCTTCGTCAGCGTCACGCCGAGCGCCATGGTCGCGGCGCCGCCCAGTCCGGCCAGCACGCCGACCAGGTCGAACCCGGCCGCCGGACCCAGCACCACCAGGCCGACGCCGATCATGCCGAGCACGCCCCACGCGAGCCGCCACGCCGACGGGCTTTCCTTGAGCACGCCGACCGCGAGCAGTGCCACCACGAGTGGTTGCGCGGCGCCGAGGGTGGCCGCGACGCCGCCCGGCAGGCGCTCGGCCGCGATGAACAGGAACGGGAAGAACAGGCCGATGTTGAGCACGCCGAGGGCGGCGGCCTTGGCCCACCAGGAACCGCGCGGCAGGGTGCGGGTCAGCGCCAGCGCGACGAGGCCGGCGGGCAACGAGCGGAGCAGTCCGGCGAAGAGCGGGTGGCCTGCGGGCAGCAGTTCGGTCGTGACGACGTAGGTCGAGCCCCAGACGACCGGTGCGAATGCTGCGAGCGCGATGCGGAGTTGGTTTCTCACGTTTCCAGTGTTCGGCCGATCGATCGATGAGTCCAACACATGCTTTTCATCCGATCCATCGTGATTCAAGATAGATCGGTGGAGCTTCAACAGCTGCGGTACGTGGTGGCGGTCGCCGAGACCGGCAGCTTCACCAAGGCGGCCCGGCGGTGCCTGGTCGTGCAGTCGGCGTTGAGCCACCAGGTCGCGCGTCTCGAACGAGAGCTGGGCGCCCGGCTGTTCGAGCGCACGAGCCGCAGCGTCCGGCTGACCCCGGCGGGTGCGGCGTTCCTGCCGTCGGCCAGGCAGTGCCTCGACTTCGCGGAACGGGCGGCGGCCGAGGTCGCGGCGGCCGTGGGGGAGGTGCGCGGACGGGTCGTGGTCGGGGTGATCCCGACCGTGGCCGCCGTGGACCTCCCCGCCGCGCTGAAGGTGTTCCGGGAGAGGTATCCGCAGGTGCGGGTCGCGTTGCGGATGTCGCCGAGCCACGAGCTGATCGAGCAGGTGCGGCAGGGCGTCGTCGATCTGGCGTTCCTCGGGTTGCCTCCGGGTGCGCGGGCCGAGGGGGTCCGGGGGCGCGAGCTGGCGCGCGATGAGCACGTTGCCGTGGTGGCGCCGTCGCATCCGCTGGCTGGCCGCGCCTCGACGGATCTGCCGACGCTCGCGGAGGAGCTGTTCGTCGACTTTCCGGCGGGGTCGCCGGGACGACTGCAGTCCGATCAGGCGTTCGCGGCGGCGGGGCTGGAGCGCGAGGTGGCGTTCGAGGTGACGACCGCCGAGCTGATGGCGGGGCTGATCCGGGAAGGGCTCGGGGTCGCCGTGCTGCCGTCGCGGTACGCACCCCGGTTGAGCGGTGTGGTGACGGTGCCGGTCGCGGGTGGGCCGTCGCGGGTGGAGCACCTGGTGTGGAGCACGGCCGGGCTTACCCCGGCCGCCGCCGCGTTCCTCGACGTGCTCGGCGTTCCCGCGGACTAGCGGCTCACAGCCCGGAACCGCCGGTCGCGTCGATCACCCGGCCGGTCACCCAGCGTGCGTCGTCGGAGGCGAGAAACGCCACGATGTCGGCCACGTCCTCCGGCTGCCCGACCCGGCCCAGCGCGGCCACGGACGCCGCCTGGGCCTGCGCCTCCGGATTTCCGCGCAACCACCCCGCGTTGACGTCCGTGTCGATGATGCCGGGCGCCACCGAGTTCGCGGTGATGCCCCGCGGCCCCAGCTCCTTGGCGAGGTTGAGGGTGAACGTGTCGAGCGCGCCCTTGGTGGCGCCGTAAGCGATGATCTCCGGCATGGCGAGGCGGGCCGCGCCGCTGGAGATGTTGATGATCCGGCCGCCGTCGCGCAGCCGCTTCAACCCTTGCTGCACGATGAAGAACGGCGCGCGCACGTTCACCGCGAAGACCTCGTCGAAGTCGTCCTCGGTCAGCGAGTCCAGTGCGGAGCTGCGGCCGATGCCGGCGTTGTTGACGATGATGTCGACGCCTTCGCCGGGTGCGTGGGCGTCGAAGGCGGCCCACAGCGCGGCCGCGTCACCGTGCCGTCCCAGCTCCGCGCGCAGGGCGAAGGCCTGGCCGCCGTCCCCGCGGATGCGTGTGACGACTTCGCTCGCCGCCGTCTCGTCGCGGGCGTAGGCGACGGCGACGGTCGCACCGTCCCGGCCGAGACGCCGCGCGATAGCACTGCCGATACCGCGGCTGCCACCGGTGACCAGGGCGATCTTTCCTTCGAGCGCAGGTGTGGCCATGTCTCCTCAATTTGTTGAACGAACACTCAACAAATAAGCTAGCACGGCTTCTTGAACGAGCGCTCTAAAATTGAGGCGTGACTGACACGCGCGCCAAGCGGGGTCGGCCGAGGGCGTTCGACCGCGCCGCGGCACTGACCGCGGCCACCAGGCTGTTCTGGGAACGCGGTTACGAAGCCACCTCGGTCGGCGAGCTGACGGAGGCGATGGGCATCAGGCCCGGCAGCCTGTACGCGGCCTTCGGGGACAAGAAGTCCTTGTTCAAGGAAGTGGTGGACAACTACGGGCGCTCACCCGTGGGTGCTTTCGTTCGCGTTGCGCTCGAAGAGGAGCCCACCGCCTTCGCCGCGTTCGCCCGCATCCTGCGCGAAGCGGCGGTCATCTATCCAGACCCGGCCCACCCTGCCGGCTGCCTGACGATCAGCGCGGCCACCAACGTCACCACGCAGGACGCCGACATGCAGGCGTTCCTGCGCGATCTGCGCAACGCCAACCTGGCCGTCTTCGAGGCCCGCCTGCGGACGGCACAGCGGGCAGGAGAACTGCCGGAGGCGGCGGGCACCCGTGCGCTGGCCGCCTACTTCGGCGCGGTCATCCAGGGCATGTCGCAACGTGCCCGTGACGGGGCCACCGCGGCCGAGCTGACGGAAACCGCTGAACTCGCACTCGCCGCGTGGCCCGCGGAACGTCGTTAGCCGGCGGTACCCGTGGCGAGAAGGCCGCCGTCGACGCGCACCGTCTCGCCGGTGATCCAGGAAGCGCCGTCCGAGCAGAGGAATGCCACGAGCGAGGCGACGTCCTCCGGCGTGCCGAAACGCTTCATCGGGTACGCCTGGACGCCTTCCTCCTCGCGGCCGCTCCACAGCGCCTCGGCGAACTTCGTCTTCACCACGGCCGGCGCGACGGCGTTCACCCGCACCTTCGGGCCGAGCTGCCACGCCAGTTCCTCGGTGAGCCGGATCAGCGCCGCCTTGGACGCCCCGTACGCGCCGATCACGCCGGTGGACCGGATCCCGCCGACCGACGCGACGTTCACGACCGCGCCGCCGTGCTCGCCCATCCACGCCTTCCACGCGAGCTGCGTGAAACCGAGCGCTGCCACCACGTTCACGTCGAAGATCTTGCGGACGGCGTTGAGGTCGGCGTCCATCAGGAACCCGAACTGCGGGTTGATGCCGGTGTTGTTCACGAGCACGTCGAGGCTGCCGAACTCCTCGACCGTGCGCGCCACGACCTCCTCGCGGGACGCGTCGTCGCCCGCGTTGCCCTGGACCGTGAGCACTTTGCCGCCGAGCTGCTTCGCCGCCTCGGCCAGTTGGTCGGCCTTGCGGCCGGTGATCGTGACCGAGGCGCCGCGGGAGAGCAGTTCGCGGGCGATGCCGAGGCCGATGCCGCGGGACGCGCCGGTGACCAGCGCCGTCTTGCCGGAGAAGTCTTCGCTCATGGCCGGCAATCTATGCGTCTGGCCACAGGTGGGAAATTCGATGGTCGCGACCCCGTAGACTGGGTCACGTGATCCTCCTGGAGTAGGCCGAACCGGACGTGCCGACCTCTGCCGTGCCCGGACCATTTTCTACTCGGAGTTTCTCTTGATCACCGCAACTGACATGGAGTTGCGCGCGGGCTCACGCATTCTCGTGAGTGGCGCCAACCTGCGCGTTCAGCCCGGCGACCGGATCGGCCTCGTGGGCCGCAACGGTGCCGGCAAGACCACCTCGCTGCGCGTCCTCGCCGGTGAGGGCCAGCCGTACGGCGGTGCCATCACGCGCAAGGGCGAGCTCGGCTACCTGCCGCAGGACCCGCGCGAGGGCGACCTGTCCGTCATCGCAAAGGACCGCGTGCTGTCCGCGCGCGGCCTCGACCAGCTGCTCCGCGACATGGAGAAGGCTCAGTCGAAGATGGCCGAGCTGGTCGACCCGGACGAGCTCGACGTCGCCGTCACCAAGTACGGCAAGCTCGAGGAGCGCTTCGCCGCGCTGGGTGGCTACGCCGCCGAGTCCGAGGCCGCCCGCATCTGCTCGAACCTCGGTCTGCCGGACCGGGTGCTCGCGCAGCCGCTGAGCACGCTGTCCGGTGGGCAGCGCCGCCGCGTCGAGCTGGCACGCATCCTGTTCGCCGCGTCCGAGGCGGGCATCGGCGCGAAGTCGAGCACGATCCTGTTGATCGACGAGCCGACGAACCACCTCGACGCCGACTCGATCACGTGGCTGCGCGGCTTCCTCAAGTCGCACGACGGCGGCCTCGTCGTGATCTCCCACGACGTCGAGCTGCTCGACGACGTCGTGAACAAGGTGTGGTTCCTCGACGCGATCCGCGGCGAGGTCGACATCTACAACCTCGGCTGGAAGAAGTACCTCGAAGCCCGTGCGACGGACGAGAAGCGCCGTCGCCGCGAGCGCGCCAACGCCGAGAAGAAGGCCGGCGCGTTGATGACGCAGGCCGCCAAGATGGGTGCGAAGGCAACGAAGGCCGTTGCGGCGCAGAACATGGCGAAGCGCGCCCAGAAGCTGCTCGACGGTCTCGACGAGGTCCGCCAGAGCGACAAGGTCGCGAAGATCAGCTTCCCCGCGCCCGCCGCGTGCGGCAAAACCCCTTTGATGGCAGAGGGTCTGAGCAAGTCCTACGGTTCGCTGGAGATCTTCACCGGCGTGGACCTGGCCATCGACAAGGGTTCCCGCGTCGTCGTGCTCGGGTTCAACGGTGCCGGCAAGACCACGCTGCTGCGGTTGCTCGGCGGCAGCGAGAAGATGGACGCGGGCAAGATCGTGCCCGGTCACGGCCTGAAGATCGGCTACTTCGCGCAGGAGCACGAGACGCTCGACCACGACGCGTCGGTGTGGGAGAACATCCGGCACATGGCGCCGGACGAGCAGGAGCAGCGGCTGCGGTCGTTGCTCGGCACGTTCCTGTTCTCCGGCGAGCAGCTCGACCAGCCCGCCGGCACGTTGTCCGGTGGCGAGAAGACGCGACTGGCGCTGGCCGGTCTGGTGTCGTCGGCCGCGAACGTGCTGCTGCTCGACGAGCCGACCAACAACCTCGACCCGGCCTCGCGCGAGCAGGTGCTCGACGCGCTGCGGCGGTACGAGGGGGCGGTCGTGTTGGTCACGCACGACCCCGGTGCCGTCGAGGCGCTGGAGCCCGAGCGAGTGATCCTGCTGCCCGACGGCACGGAGGATCACTGGTCCGAGGATTACCTCGAACTCGTGCAACTTGCGTGATCTCCACCCGTCAAAGGATTACCGAGCGCACCCTGTGATCAACTGAGTGTGATCGAATCGACCGTTCGGCGATCTCTTTGCTTGATCACCTGGCGTTCTGCCGGTTCCTGTTCGATCATTGCGACGACAGGGGCCGTAGAACGGCCCGACCTGCTCGTACGGAAGGCGGGACAAGGTGGCTGACCTGAAGAAGGGTGCCCGGATCACCGGCGCCACGCGGGACAAGCTGGCCGCTGACCTGAAGAAGAAGTACGAAAAGGGCGCGAGCATCCGGGCTTTGGCCGAAAGCACCGGGCGTTCCTACGGCTTCGTGCACCGGGTTCTGTCGGAATCCGGCGTCACGCTGCGCGGTCGCGGTGGCGCCACCCGGACGAAGAAGAAGTAGCTGCAACCCAGGCTGCTACTCTCCGGTAACTAGCTTCTAGTTCGCCGGAGGTAATGGACATGCCAGTGCCTGCTATCGACGCTGGCGTGCTCGAGCGCGGTGGCGTTCGGCTCGCTCTTGCCGGACCGCTCGCCACCATCACGCTCGATCGTCCTGACGTGCTCAACGCACAGACGCCGGCCACTTGGGCGGCGTTGCGGCACATCGGCGAACAGCTGGACCCGGACGTCCGAGTCGTGGTCGTCCGGGGCTCCGGTCGCGCCTTCTCGGCGGGACTGGACCGGCGCATGTTCACCGGTGAGCCCGTCGACGGCGAACCCGGTGGCCTGACCGCGATGTTGTCGTTGTCCGCTGCGGAGGCGGACGCGCGCATCGCGTCCTACCAGGCCGGGTTCACGTGGTTGAGCGACCCGGCACGGGTGACGATCGCCGCGGTGCAGGGGCATGCCATCGGCGCGGGTTTCCAGTTGGCGCTGGCGTGCGACTTCCGCGTGCTCGCCGAGGACGCGCAGTTCTGCATGGCCGAGACCGGGCTGGGTCTGGTGCCCGATCTCGGCGGGACTCTGCCTCTGGTGCGTCTCGTGGGGTACTCGCGCGCGGCCGAGATGTGCGTGACCTCCCGCCGTGTTCCGGCTGCGGAGGCGCTGCAGCTCGGCCTCGCGAACTCCGTCGTGCCGTTGGACGGTTTGGACGCCGCCGTCGAGACGCTGGTGGCTGCTGTCCTGAAGCCGCTGCCGGGTGCCGTTTCCGAGACGCTGGCCCTGATCGCTTCCGCGGCTGCCGGGCCGTCCTTGGAGACGCAGCTCGCCGTCGAGCGCGCCGCCCAGCTGCGCCGCATCTCGTCGCTGGCCGCGCTGTCCGCCCAGGGCTGAATCTGCCCAGGTCAGGGAATTGTCAGACCCATGTGCTGTTCTATAGGACGTGGACGGTTACAGCTCCTGGCGATTCATGATGGGGGTGACCTCGGACGCGCCGTCGAAGGTGCGCCGAGGCACTTTCCGGCGCGTGCTCGTCTTCGCCCGGCCGCATCGGGCGAAGCTCGTGTTCTTCTTGCTGCTGACGGTGATCTCGTCGGTGCTGGCGGTGACGACGCCGCTGCTGGCCGGCCGCGTGGTCGACGCGATCGTCCGCGGGTCCGCGCCATCGGTGGTGGTGTGGCTGGCCCTGGTCATCGCGCTGGTGGCTGTCGTGGACGCCGGCCTGGGCGTGGTGGAGCGGTGGCAGTCCACTCGCATCGGTGAGGGGTTGATCTACGACCTGCGCCGCGCCGTGTTCGGGCACGTGCAGAAGATGCCCGTCGCGTTCTTCACCCGCACCCGCACCGGCGCGCTGGTCTCGCGGCTGAACAACGACGTGATCGGGGCCCAGCGCGCGTTCACGTCCACGCTGTCCGGCTTCGTCACGAACATCATCCAGCTGGTGCTCTCGCTGGGTGTCATGTTCACGCTGTCCTGGCAGGTCACTGCTTTGGCGCTGGTGTTGCTGCCGGCGTTCGTGCTGCCCGCCAAGCGGATGGGGCGGCGGATGGCGGACATGCAACGCGAGGCCTCCGCCCTGAACGCCTCGATGGTCACGCAGTCGACGGAGCGGTTCTCCGCGCCTGGGGCCACGTTGGTGAAGCTGTTCGGGCGGCCTGAGCGCGAGGAGTCCGAGTTCTCGGACAAGGCTGCGAAGGTCCGGGACATCGGCATCCGGACGGCCATGGCCACGCGGTGGTTCATGACCGGGCTGACGTTGGTGTCGGCTCTGGCGCAGGCGCTGGTCTACGGGCTGGGTGGGTACCTGGCTCTGACCGGGCATCTGGCGGCGGGCACGGTCGTGTCTTTGGCGCTGTTGCTCACCCGGTTGTATGCGCCGCTGACTGCTTTGGCCAACGCTCGGGTCGATGTGATGACGGCGTTGGTGTCGTTCGAGCGGGTCTTCGAGGTGTTGGACCTCAAGCCGATGATTCAGGAGCGTTCTGGCGCCCGTGCGGTGCCTTCCGGTCCGGTGTCGGTCGAGTTCGACGACGTGCGGTTCGCGTACCCGTCTGCTGACAAGGTGTCACTGGCCTCGCTGGAGTCTGTGGCCACTTTGGACACTCGTGGCGGCGAGGAAGTGTTGCACGGCATCAGTTTCAAGGCTGAGGCTGGGCAGTTGGTTGCGGTCGTGGGGTCGTCCGGGGCTGGGAAGTCGACGCTTGCCTCGTTGGTGCCACGGTTATATGACGTCGACTCCGGGTCTGTGCGTCTGTCTGGTGTGGACGTTCGGGATCTGACCTTTGAGTCGTTGCGGTCGACTGTTGGTGTTGTTACGCAGGACGGGCATCTGTTCCACGACACGATTCGGGCGAACCTGGAGTATGCGGCTCCTGGGGCTTCTGATGACGAGTTGTGGGATTCGTTGCGGCGGGCTCGGTTGCTCGAGTTGGTGGCTTCGTTGCCTGATCAGTTGGACACCGTGGTCGGGGAGCGCGGGTACCGGTTGTCTGGTGGGGAGCGGCAGCGGTTGACCATCGCTCGGTTGTTGCTGGCCCGGCCTCGGGTTGTGATCTTGGATGAGGCCACTGCTCATTTGGATTCTGAGTCTGAGGCTGCTGTGCAGGAGGCGTTGACTGAGGCGTTGGTTGGGCGGACCTCGTTGGTGATCGCTCACCGGTTGTCGACTATCCGTGCTGCTGATCAGATTTTGGTGGTGGAGCATGGGGAGATCGTTGAGCGGGGGACCCATGGTGAGTTGATGGCTGCTGAGGGGCGTTACGCCGATCTTTACAACACTCAGTTTGCTGAGCCGCCGGTGGTTGGGGTTTCTCCTACGCCTCGGTTCAGTGAGCGGGCTGAGGTTGGGCATCGGTATTGAGCGACCGCCGTTCCGGCGTGCTGCGCAGGGGTCCGTAGGTCGTCCCCCTGTTTCGTTGGCGGGTGGCGGGTTGTTGTCCGTGCGGGGTCGCCTTGCTGTGGTGGGGTTCCGGTTTCGTAGCGTTCCCCTGTTGCGTGCGTTGGGTTGCTGTTGCGTGCTTCCCCTTGGGAGGCGCCGCCCCCAAACCCCCACCAATCTGATCTGGGGGTACCACGCCGCTCTCGGGTTGATGGCACGCCTGTTGCTTTGGGCGGCTTGCTGTTGCGTGGGTGGTGAGGCCCGCCCGAACCGCGTTTCAAGCGCAAGGGCAGCTCGGCTTCGCCTTCGCCAGAAGCAGCTCGCCTGCGGCGTCGCCAAGGCAACTCGGCTTCACCTTCGCCTTGCCTCGGCTGCGCCATCGGGTCGGCTCGCCTCCGGCCTCGCGGTTGAGGGGCGGCCTTCGGCGTGCAGGGTCTCGCCCGAGCCCGAGCCGCTCACCCGTGCCTAGCGCGTGGCCATGCCGATCGCCCTTGCCCATCGCCCTTCGCCCGTGCCGTGCCCGTCGCTCTTGCTCGTCGGCCAAGCCGAGCGCCCACATCTAGGCCCTGGGCTTAGCCCTTCAGGAAGGCGGCGGTGGCGTTCAGCGCGCTCTGTGAGGAGCCCGCGTTTTCCACGAAGACTGCGAAGGCCACGTTGCCCTGGTAGCCCACGAACCAGCCGTGGGCCGTGCCGCCGCCCGCTTCGGCCGTGCCGGTTTTGCCTGCCAGGCCTGGGATTCCCGCCAGTTGCTTTGCGGTTCCGGCGGTGACCACCTCGCGCATCATGGCGCGCAGCGGCTGGAGTACGGAGGCAGGAGGTCCGGCGGCCACGTCGTTCGCCACTGGGGGTTTGCCGCGCATCAAAGTGGGCGTTGGGGTTTTGCCGGAGACGACTGTGGCGGCTACCAGGGCCATGCCGAAGGGGCTGGCTACCACGTTGCCCTGGCCGAAGCTGTTTTCCACCTGCTGGTCGCCGGAGGCTGGTGGGACCTTGCCCGTGTTCGTGTCGGCGCCCTGGATGGTCCAGTCGGCGCCCAGGCCGAAGCGTTTGGCCATGTCCGGGAGGGCGTTTGGCGGGAGTTTGGAGCCCAGGTCGCCGAAGGTGGTGTTGCACGAGTAGGCGAACGACGTGTGGAAGGGCAAGGAGTCGTGGCCGAAGTCGGCGTTTTTGATTCGGCGCGTGCCGATGGTGGCGGTGGCCGGGCAGGGGACTGCGGTGTTGGCTTGGACCAGGCCTGCGTTCATGGCGGCTGCTGCGGTCACGATTTTCATCGTTGAGCCTGGGGCGTAGCGGCCTACGAACGGGTTGGTGCCCGCGAGGGTTTTGTTTTGGGCCACGGCCAGGATTTCGCTGGTCGAGGCTTCGATGGCCACGATGGCCGCGCCTTGGGGGAGGCCGTCCACTGCGGCTTGGGCTGCTGCTTGGCGGGCCGGGTCGATCGTCACGGTGATCTTTTCACCTGCGGTGGCCTTCTTGCCGTCCAGGGCGGTGAAGGTCGCGCCGGACGAGATGCCCACTTCCCAGCCGTCGGTGCCCTTGAGGTCGCCGACCTGGCCGGTGATCGTTTTGTAGAGGCCGTCCGGGACGGTGCCCGCTACCAGGGGCTTGCCGTCTCGGCCCAGCAGGGCGCCGTCGGCCAGGGCCGTTCGGTACGTCAGGGAGGCGCCGTCTGTGAGTTGTGGGTGGATGATCGCCGGGGTCCACTGGACCTTCCACGACTCGCCGGACTTCTGCAGCGGGATCTTGATGTCGTACTTCAGCAGGGCCGAGTTCGGCATCGTCCACGTCACGGAGGCCGCGATCTCGGCGGTGGTGGCGTCTGCCGGCGGTGGTGTTGCTGCCGACGTGAGACGGGCTTGGTAGGCGGAGGAGCCCATGCCCGTTTTGGTCGCGGTGATCGCGGTGGTGGCCACGTCCGGCTTGTCGGTCAGCTGGGCTGCCGCGGTGCCGCCGTCTGAGCTGAACAGCTTGTTCACGAAGGATTGGGCGACGTCGGACGGTCTCTCGGCCGGTGCCTTCTTGGTGTCCGAGATGCTCGGGTCCGGGCTCCAGAGCAGGGCGCCCGCCACGCCGATGACGGTGGCGGTGGCGACGGCGCCGCTGATCAGGATCCATCTGCGCGTTTTCGGCTGCACTGGTCAAGTCCCCCCAGGTAAGTGCTTTCCCCGGTGGGAGACTAACCCGAGCTTGTGGAGAAACAGTGCAGAAGTCGTGAGCATTGAGTAGGGCTACTCAGCCGAGCTGCGGGATGCGGGTCTGGTAGTGCCTGAGCAGGTCGGCGTTGGCCGCGTCGCCGCCCTCCACGTTGGCGCTGCGCCAGAGCGGCAGTTGCACACCGGTTTCCGTGGCCTTGTCGACCAGGCGGACCATCAGCAGGTTCCAGAGGAACGTGGTGGCCAGGGTTGAGACGGCTGCGGTGACCGGGGCCTGCTCCGGGTACGTGGAGTCGCCTGGCGGGACGAGGTTGTCCAGGACGACGGTGGCGACCTCGGCGAGGGTGGCGCCGGCTCGGCGGGGGGCCTGGGCGCTCGCGGCGACCGAGGTGACGGCCACTACCGGGCAGCCTGCGTTCGCGGCTTCCTGGGCGAGTTCGACCGGGTAGTAGTTCACGCCGGACGTCGAGAAGACGAAGAGGACGTCGTGCGGGGCCAGGCCTGCTTCGCGCAAGACCTCGCCGGCGAGGCCCGAGCGGCGTTCGGCCGAGGTGCTGCTGATGGCGCCGTGCATCGGGAGCAGTTCCGGGTGGTAGATCGGGCGGACGCAGGCCAGGCCGCCTGCCCGGTAGAACGTTTCGGCGACCGCCGCCAGGGAGTGGCCTGCGCCTGCGGTGAGGATCATGCCGTCCGCCTGCACTGCGGCGAGCACGAGCTCGGCCACGTCGTCGAGCGCGGACGCGTTGTGCTGTTCGACGCGCGTCAGGTGCGTGCGCACGAGGTTGCCGTAGTCGGAGCCGGTCACGGTGTCGGTCGTCATGCGGGTCAGTAGTACCGGATGTGCGGTGGCCTCACCAGTAACCCGAGCACCACAAACCTCGATACGTGCGATGACGGGGCTCGTGGCGGACGGAGGTGGGTCGGATCAGACGGTACTTCTACTTCTGGGTCGGGCTGGCGGCCGTCTTCACGGCTGCGGGGGCTACGCACATAGCACTGGCGATCACCAACTCCGTGTTATGGCCGGTGTGGGTGGCGTTGGCGCAGCTCGTGGTCGCAGGCGGGTGCGCGCGGGCGGCGGTGCAGGCCCGGCCTTAGGCGAGTAGTTCGACGCCCAACGCGGACGCGGAATGCAGGACCGAGTTGCGGTGGCGTTGGGCCACGGCGAGGCCCGCGTCGCGCAGGACCGAGGCGTGGGCGCTGGCCGACGCGGCGGAGATGCCCAGGCGGCGGGCCAGTTCGGTGGTGGTGCAGCCGCCCGCGATGACCTCCAGCGCGGCGGCGCGGGTGCGGCCGAGGAGGGCTTCGAGCGAGCGTTTGCCGGTGCTGGCGACGTGCAGGTCGTGGGCGATCGGGTAGACGAGGACCGGTGCGTGGCGCTGGTCGCGGAGCATGATCGGGCGTTCCCAGCAGAAGTAGGACGGGACGAGCACGAGACCCTGGCCGTGCAGGTGGACGTCGCGCTGGGGGAAGCGGGACTCGATCGAGAGCACGGGCGGTGACCAGGAGACGGTCGGGTGCAGGGCCGAGAGCATGCCCTCGCAGCCGTTGTCCAGGAAGGATCGTGCCCGCACCGCGCGGTCGGCGTCGACGGTGGCGCGCACCTCGTCCCAGATCGGGGCGAGCGCGTGCCGATGATAGGCGCGCAGGGCCGCGCCGAGGGAGTCCAAAGTGGCCACGTCGCCGGTGGCCAGCAGGTGCGTACGCGGGTCGAGGCGTTGCTGGGAGCCCAGTTGCGCGAGGTCTGCCCGTAAGGACTCAACGGGCGTCGCCAGGACGGCGTCGATGCCCGCGTCGAGGGCGGAGTAACCCGCGGTGGGCGTCAGGAAGTCGGGGGAGTAACCGACGGGCGGCGCCAGCTGCATGAGCCAGCGGGCGTCGTCGGGCAGCGTCGTCCGCACGTTCGCGCGCCACGTGCCGAACACGGGCGTCGCCGAGCGTTGCCGCAGCACGTGCAGGCTCAGCAGGATCTCCCACATCGGGTCGGGACCGGGCGCGACCCGCACCCTCGCCAGGTCCTCCGCCGTGAAGTGGACACGCAACACGGCAAGCAGAGTGGCACAGCGTCTCAGGGCTTGTACCGGATTCGAGACGACTCAGCCGAACGGTCCAAACGGCACACCCAGAGTGGGTGCTGACGTGGTCGTACGTACTTCTACCTGGCTTTTTAGGACTTGACCGAATGTGGTGGCGGGTGTTCGCGGCCAGCCGCCAAGCTTTCGCCGAGCGCCGCGCCAGGGGTCCGGCGCCACCACTGAGGGGATCCGAACGATGAAGCTTGCGAAGATCACCGGGGCCGTCGCCGCGGTCGGTGTCGCGATGACCATCCTCACCGCGCCGGCCGCACTGGCCGCGCCCGGCGAGACCGTCATCCCGGCCGCCGCCGAGCTCGGCATCCAGGGCGAAGGTGTGCTGCCGCACGAGTTCCAGGTCCAGCAGACCGGGTACTGGTGCTCCGCTGCCGCCGCCCGCATCGCACTGACGGCGCGCGGCAAGTACGTCGCGCAGTCCACGTTGGCCTCGTACATGAAGGTCACGACCAACGGCCTGCCGAACATCAAGAACCTCGAGAACGCGCTCGACCACTACACCGGCTCGACCTACTACCAGGTCAAGCAGTGGTCGACGGACGCGCAGCTGCTGCAGAAGCTCAAGGCCGACGTGGTCTACAACGCCAACCGCGGCCACGCCGTCGTGATCAACGTGATCCGGCTGAACGGCCGCAACTACTCCGGCGGCCACTACGCCACGGTCGTCGGCTACCGCGCCGGTGGCAACGAGTTCGCCGTGGCCGACCCGGCCTACGCGGGCGGGCGCCTGCACTGGCTGAGCGCGTCCAACGTGTCGTCGGGCATCAAGCTCCGCCGTTACGTCGCCTGATTTCCGGGCCTGAGGTCCTCAGGCCGGTCCACATCGGCACCGTCCGCCACGTCGGCGCACTCGACGTGGTGGACGGTGTTGGCTTTCAGGTAGTCGCGCGCGCCCTGATCGCCTGCCGCTGACGCGATGACGCCCGCGAAGTGGTCGGAGCCGATCAGCACCGGATGGCCCACGACGCCGTCGTACACCGCTCGTGCCAACGCTTCCGGCTCGGCGAGGTTCATCAACCGGTGCAGGGCGGCGACGGTGACTCCCGGTGTGTCGACGGGGAGCACCAGGACGGCGTCGGCGATGCCGATGGCGTGCAGGCCGGTGCGCAGCGACGAGCCCATGCCGGATTCCCAGTGCGGGTTGTCGACGACCGTGACGCCGTCCAAACACGCCAGTGCGCGCACCTCGTCCGCTTTGGCGCCGAGGACGACGACCACCGGGTCGCAGCCGGCAGCCTTCAGCAGTTCGGCCGCCGAGTCGACGAAGAGCTTGCCGCCCAAGGAAACGAGGGCTTTCGGGGCGCCGAACCGGCGGCCGGCCCCCGCAGCTAGCAAGAGGCCGGCCACGTGCATGGTTCCAACTTAGCGCCTCTGGAACTGCTCGCTCATGATCAGGAACGCTCCGATGCCGTGCAGGTCGTTCACCGCCCGCGGCCGGGCCAGGTAGAACGGCAGGTCACCGACGTTGGTGCCGATGCAGATCTCGGCGATCTCGGTGGAGCCCTGCGCGTTGATCGACACGCGGTCCAGCACACCGCGATAGCCCCGCCGCGCCACGACGTCGTACGTGCGCGACACATAACCGCGCTCAACGGCCCGTGAGATGGCCATCGAGTACATGGACGAGCACGACGTCTCGGTCCAGTTCTCCGGGTTGGACCCCTTGTCCACGACCTGGAACCAGCGTCCCGTCCTGCGGTCCTGGTGCTGGGCGAGCGCCGCGATCAGCCGGCCGAGGATCGAGATCAGCTTCGGCCGGTCGGGGTGGGTGCGGGGCAGGTCCTCCAGCACGTCGCAGCACGTGATCGCGTACCAGCCCATCGCGCGGCCCCAGAACTCCGGCGACACGCCCGTGGCGGGATTGGCCCAGGACACCTTGCGCGACTCGTCGTAGGCGTGGTGGAACAGGCCGTCCTCGTGCTGCAGGTTCTTCGCGTAGACCAGGAGTTGCTTGAGGGCCTCGGCGGTCGCCCACTCCTTCTCCCCGAAGGTGTAGCCGTGCCGCATGATGAACGGCACGACCATGTAGACGCCGTCCGACCAGTTCTGCCAGTCGCGCGTGCCGCCCTCGGCGTGCCAGAAGCCGCCTTCCTCGGTGCGCGAGTAGGTGTTGAGGCGCTCGCGGATCTGCGTCGAGGCGACCCGGTACCGCACGTCGCCGGTCGCGTTGTAGAGCAACGGCAGCAGCTGGCCCGCGCGCATGGAGTCGAGGTGCGTGAAGGTGCGGGTGAAGCCGTTGGGTCCGACGAAGCGGTCCACCCACGCCTTGATGTAGTCGAAGTACTTCTTGTTGCGAGTGCGCTCGAAGACGAGCCACTGTCCCCACAGGTACAGTCCGCGCGTGTAGCCCCAGCCGCCGAGCGTCTCCGGCGTGAACTGCTTCATCGTCGACTCGACGACCTCGACGGACCAGTCGACGCGCTCCTTCGCCGACGCCGTGCCGGTTGCTCCGAGCGTGCTGCCGCCGGCGAGTGCGGCGCCGCCGAGTCTGACGAAGTCGCGCCTGGACGTGGTCATGCGTGCTCCTCCAAGGGACATGCCGAGGCGGCGGCACCCACGACCTAACCGAGTCAGAACTCCGATGTCTAGACCTAATTGGTGCGTCCGAGCTGGAGGCGGCCTGGTGATCGGTGGCGTCGTCCAGCAGAAGTCCGATGACTTCGGTTTCGCGGCGAAACCAGGATCAGGAGAGGTGTTCGAGGAGCAGGGAGCTCGCCGCCTCGGGGATCTCCTCCGGGATCCAGTGGCTCACTTCCTCGACCATCTCGAACCGGTAGCCGCCGGTGCACCACTTCTCGGTCTCGAACGCGGCGGCCGACCCGAACGCGACGTCCTCGGTGCTCCAGACGTACATCGTCTTGACGCTGACCTTGTCCGCGGCGCCGTGCGGTTTGCCGGCGCGGTACCAGTTCAGCGCGGCGGTGAGCGCGCCCGGTTCGCTCAGCCGCTGCAGGTACTCGTCCAGGTGCGAGGGGCGGATCTTCCAGTCGAACATCTTCTTGAGCGCCTGGGCGTTGTTCTCGAGCATGCGCTTCTCGGTGCTGCGCTCGCGCCAGTCCAGCATGTACTGAGACCGCAGCCGCTGGTCCTCGTCGGTCTGCAGCGCGGTCTTGAGCGCACCGGGGTGCGGGGTGGAGAAGACGCTGAGGGTGCGCAGGCGGTCGGGGTGCTCGATGGCCGTCCACCAGGCGACGGCGCCGCCCCAGTCGTGGCCGACCAGGTCGAACGTGCCCCAGCCGAGCGCGTCGGCCATGGCGATCACGTCGCCGACCAGGTGCGTGACCGTGTACTCGGACACCTGCTCCGGGCGCACGCCGGGTGAGTAGCCGCGCTGGTCGGGGGCGACCGCGCGGTAGCCGTTCACGCCCAGCACCGCGACCTGGTGCTCCCACTCGACGGCGGCCTCGGGGAAGCCGTGCAGCAGCAGGACGGGCCGGCCGTCCTCGGGGCCGGACGCGATGGCGTCGAAGGTGCCTGCCTCGGTCTCGATGCTGATGTGCTCGATCACAGGTTCGAACAGTACGCGTGTGACCTGGGTCTCAACCCGCGAGCCGAAAGACGTGGTCGTACGAACAACGGGTGTGCATCCGCATGTCGACGTGCTGACGTCCCCAGCCGGTACGAATGCCGTCGTGCTCGTGCTGCACGGCGGCCGCGAACACGGCCAGGAACCTGTCCGACGGCACAACCTCGCCTATTTGAGGATGGTGCCGCTGGCTCGAGCGCTGCGTGCGCCGGGCGTCGAGGTCTGGGTGCTGCGGTATCGGAAGCGGGGCTGGAACGCGCCGAGCCTCGATCCCGTCAAGGACGCCGGGTGGGCGCTCGACAAGATCAGCCGACTCCATCCGGGCAAGCCGGTCGTGCTCGTCGGGCATTCGATGGGCGCGCGGACCGCGCTCAGGGTCGCCGGGCATTCAGCCGTCAAGGCGGTGTGCGCGTTGGCGCCGTGGATCGAGCCGGGGGAGCCGTTCCAGCAGCTCGCCGGCAGGTCGTTGCTGATCGCGCACGGTGATCAGGAGCGGATGACCGACCCGGCCAGGTCGCTGTCGTTCGCCAGGCAGGCCAAGACGGTCACGGAGCAGGTCGCGCGGTTCAACGTCGAGGGGGACGGCCACGCGATGCTCAGGAGGGCGCGCGACTGGACGAAGCTCGTCGTCGATTTCGTGCACGGTGAGCTCGGGCTCGAACCGATGGCGCCGGACATCGCGAATGCCATGCGGGAGGCCTCGCCGCGTGGCCTCGACGTGCCGTTGGGAGGTTCGCGTGGCTGAGGTCGCCGTCATCGGAGCGGGGGTTGCCGGGCTCACCGCCGCCTATGTGTTGCAACGCAAGCACGACGTGACGCTGTTCGAGGCCGACGAGCGGCTCGGCGGGCACGCGCACACCCATGATCTGAACGGCGTGGCCGTCGACAGCGGGTTCATCGTCCACAACGAACGGACCTACCCGAACCTGATCCGGCTGTTCCGCGAACTGCAGGTGTCCACTCAGGACTCCGAGATGTCGATGAGCGTCCGGTGCGACGGGTGCGGGCTCGAGTACGCGGGCGCGAAGAAGCTGCCGGGCCTGTTCGCGCAACCGAAGAACGGCGCCAACGGCCGGTACCTCCGGATGCTCGCCGAGATCACGCGCTTCTACCGGCACGCGCAGCGCGTGCTGAACCACGAGGAGGCGCACGACGTCACGCTCGGCGCGTTCCTGGTGATCGGCGGGTACTCCCGGTATTTCGTGGACCACTTCATCATTCCGCTGGTCAGCGCGGTGTGGTCGGCGGGAGCGGCGCTGAGCATGAGGTACCCGGCCTGGTACCTGTTCGAGTTCCTCGCCAACCACGGAATGCTGTCGATCGGTGGCACGCCGCAGTGGAAGACCGTCGTCGGCGGGTCCCGCACGTACGTCGCCCGCGCGGTGCGGAACCTGCACGCCGTCCACGTCTCCACTCCCATCAGGGCGGTGACCAGGACCGGCAGCGGCGTGGAGATCCGCGACGACAACAACGTGCTGCACACCGCGGACCACGTCGTCATCGCCACGCACCCCGACCAGGCGTTGGGGCTCCTCGCTGATCCGACGGGCGAGGAGAAGGAGGTGCTGGCCGCGTTCCAGTACTCGCGGAACGAGACCTGGCTGCACACCGACGCGTCGATCCTGCCGCGCACGAGCGGTGCGAAGGCGTCCTGGAACCTCTACAAGCGAACGTGCGTCGAGGCCAGCGACCAGGTGCTCGTCAGCTACCACATGAACCGGCTGATGCGGCTCGACGAACCGCGCGACTTCGTGGTCACGTTGAACCCGCACGACGTGGACCCTGCGCGCGTGCTCGCCCGGATGGTGTACGAGCACCCGGTCTACACGCCGGAATCCGTTGCGGCACAACGGCGTCTGCCCGAACTCAACTCTGCTTCAACCGCGTACGCCGGCGCGTACCACGGCTGGGGCTTCCACGAGGACGGCTGCGCGTCCGGGGTGCGTGCGGCGAAGCACTTCGGAGTGGACTGGTGATCTACGACGTCCTCATCACCCACTCCCGGCGTGAACTGATCGATCGGGCGTTCAGCCACCGTGCCTACATGTGGCTGGTGGACCTCGACGAGCTGCCGCGCCTGCCGTGGTGGGTCCGGCCGTTCGCCCGCTTCGAGGCCCGCGACCACCTCGGGGCGCCTTCGAATTCCATCCGGGAGAACCTGGAGGAGTGGCTGGCCGATCGCGGGATCGCGCTGGACGGTGGGCAGGTCCTGATGCTCGCCAACGCCCGCGTGCTCGGCTACGTCTTCAATCCGCTGACCGTCTACTGGTGCCACGACGCGTCCGGAGTGCTCGTGTGTGTGGTCGCGGAGGTGCACAACACCTACGGCGGGCGGCACTGCTATCTGCTGCGCACCGACGACCAGGGCAGGGCGTCGGTCGGCAAGGAGTTCTACGTCTCCCCGTTCCTCGAGGTCGACGGCCACTACGTGATGAGGCTGCCGAAGCCGGGCGACCAGCTGTCCGTGACGATCGCGTTGCGGCAGAACGGGAAGACGACGTTCAGCGCCACGATGAAGGGCACGCGCAGCACGGGGCTGCGGATGCTCTTCCGACGGCCGCTGATGCCCCAGCGCGTGTCCGCGTTGATCCGCCGTCATGGCGTTGCGCTCTACCTGAGGCGCGTACCGATCATCCCCAGGAGTGATGGATGAGCACGTTGTCCTTGCCCCGCCCAGGCCAGGGCCTGTGGCCGGGGTTGTTCACGACGCCGCGGTCACCGTTGCGCGCGCGGATCGCCGAGTCGCTGTTCCGCAACGCCGTGCGCACGCTGCCGGTGACGGTGCAGCTGCCGAACGGTCGCACGTGGGGCGCGGGCGGACCGGTCATGCGGCTGGTGCGGCCGGCGGCGTTCTTCCACCGGCTCGGTGCCGACGCCAAGATCGGCTTCGGCGAGGCGTACATGGTGGGCGACTGGGTGTCCGACGAGCTCCCGGACGTGCTGGCGGCGTTCGCGGCGCGGTTGACGACGTTGATCCCGCCTGGCCTGCAGCGGCTGCGGCGGATGGCGGAGCGGCGTCAGCACGAGTTCAACGACGTCGCGGGCTCGCGGCAGAACATCCACCGGCACTACGACCTGTCGAACGAACTGTTCGCGGCGTTCCTGGACGAGACGATGACGTACTCGTCGGCGTTGTTCGAGAACCGCGACGTCGACCTGCGCACGGCCCAGCTGCGCAAGATCGACGGCGTGCTCGACTACGCGGGCGTGCGGGCGGGCTCGCGCGTGCTGGAGATCGGCACCGGCTGGGGCGCGCTGGCGATCCGTGCGGCCGAGCGGGGCGCGACCGTCACGTCGCTGACGATCTCAGCGCAGCAGCAGAAGCTGGCGCTGGACCGGGTGAGGGACGCGGGGCTCCACGATCGAGTGAAGGTCGAGCTGCGGGACTACCGAGAGGAGCACGGTCAGTACGACGCCGTCGTCAGCGTCGAGATGATCGAGGCAGTCGGTGCCGAATACTGGCCCGCGTACTTCTCGATGCTCGACCGGGTGCTCGCTCCGGGCGGCCGGGTGGGGCTGCAGGCGATCACCATGCCGCACGACCGCATGATCGCGAGCAAGGCCACCTACAGCTGGGTTCACAAGTACGTCTTCCCCGGCGGGCTCATCCCGTCGGTCCGCTCGATCGAGCAGTCGGTGCGCGACCACACGCGCCTGCGGATCGTCGAGACCCGCTCGTTCGGCCACGACTACGCCGAGACCCTCCGGCGCTGGCGCGACACCTTCCTCACCCGTTGGGACCAGGTGCAACGGCTCGGCTTCGACGACACGTTCCGCCGGATGTGGGAGTTCTACCTGGCCTACTCGGAGGCCGGTTTCCGGGTCGAGTACCTGGGCGTACAACAATTTGCCATGGCCGAAAGACTGGGCCATTAGGACCACCTTCTGCCCCAATTGGGTGCTGCTTTCCCCACCCGACTGGACTTCGTGGTCCTCTTGGAGACAGGCGGTATCAAACGGCTGGCTGCGGTCTCTTTCTCAGTGAAGCCCCTAGTGTCGCTGTAGTGGAGGAGGTCGCCGGGATGGTCCAACCCACAGCCGTGCGGACCGGTGGCGGTGTCGCGGTCCTCTCGCCCACTGACGGCGCAGAGGCCTGGAACCAGCCAACGGTGCCCACGCGCCGGAGGGTGCGCCAGGCACCGGTCTCCAACCAGTGGCTCGCCGAAGCCGAGTTCACGGACCTCGTCGACGCCGCCTTAGACGGAGACAGACGGGCGGTCGAGCACCTGCTCGGCCGCATCCAGCCGCTGATCGTGCGCTACTGCCGCGCCCGCGTCGGCGGCCGCGAGCGCACCCTGGTCTCGGCGGAGGACATCGCGCAGGAGGTCTGCGTGGCGGTCCTCGGCGCCCTGTCCAAGTACCGCTACGAGCCAGGCTCGTTCCTCGCCTTCGTGTACGGCATCGCCGCGCACAAGGTCGCCGACGCCCGCCGCCGCGCCGTCCGCAACCGCGCGGAGGTCGTGCCGGAGCTGCCGGACTGCCCTTCTTTGGACGACGGGCCCGAGCAGCACGCGGTCAACGGCGAGATGCTGGCCCAGGTCACACGGCTGCTGCACAAGCTGCCGGCCCGGCAGCGGGAGATCCTCGTGCTGCGGGTGGCGGTGGGGCTGTCCGCGGAGGAGGTGGCGCTGGCGGTGGAGTCGACGCCCGGGGCCGTGCGGGTGGCGCAGCACCGCGCGCTCACCCGGATGCGGGAGATGATCGCCGAAGAAGGCTGACTTTCAGGCTGATCGCGGCGAGGTCTTGCCGGCAGGACTGGAACGGGGAGTGTCCTGCATCAAGGCGTTCGGTCGCGGTGCCCATCAGGCCATGGAACGCGGCCACCTGGATGAGTGGCGGATGACCTCTCGCATCTTCGCGTTCGACGGCGGAACGTCATGCGCGACGTCGAAGTCGACGTCGACTTCGCTGCGCGCGCCTCGGCTCATCCGCATGCGCAATGAGCACCTCAAGCGGACAGCTGAGGCGTCCTGAGGTCGGTGAACACCGCCACCAGCGCCATGACCAGGATCATCGCGCCGAACGCGAGCAACGCGACCGCGCCACCCACGAGGTCGGCGGCGAACGCGCCCAGCACCGGTGCGAGCGGGGTGAGCGCTCGCGAGGCGAAGGCCAGGACCGCGTCCAGTCGTCCCATCAGGTCGTCGGGGATCAATGCTGTGAAGGCCGCGCTCACCGAGACGTTGAGCAACGGTGTCGCGATCGAGGTGACCATCAACGGTACGAACGGCCACCACGCTCCGAACGGCAGCGCCATCGCCAGGTTGCACGTGCCGAAGACGACGACCGCCAGGACGATGATCCGGTCGTACCTCATGGTGACCTTCGGCGAGATCAGTGCCCCGAGCACACCGCCGGCACCGACGCCGGCGAGCACCAGGCCGACGAGCCAGTCGGGGCCGCCGCGCTCCTTGACCACCGCGACGACCGGGATCATCGACGCCGTCCCGAGCAGGTTGAGCATCAGGAAGATGACGACGGCGTTGCGCATCCCGCGCTGGTGCCAGAGCCAGGCACAGGCTTCCTTTACGTCCTGGTGCATCCGCTGGCGTGGCCGCTGCTGTGTGCGCGCCGGGATCTTGGCGAACCAGGTGCAGACGGCGGCGACGAGGAATGAGATCGCGTCCGCGACGAAGGGGATCGCGCGGCCGAACCCGTAAAGCAGCGCGCCGAGCGGCGGACCGGCGAGCCACGCGACGTGGCCACGGGCCTCTTCCTGAGCGAAGGCGGTGCGGAGCTGCTCCGGCGGCACGACCGATTTGATCGCGGTGGCGCGGGCGGGACCGGCGAACGCGGTGCAGACGCCGTCCACCGCGGCCATCGCGAGGAACAGCGGGATCGAGTTGAGGCCGGTGACGACGTTGGCCGCCATCGCCGCGATGGCGACCGCTTGTGTCGTCTGGCTCCAGACCAGGACTTTGCCCCGGTCCCAGCGGTCCACCCACACGCCCGCGGGCATCTGGGCGAGGATCAGCGTCGTCGCGCGCACGCCCGCGATGACGCCCGCCCAGAAGTAGGAACCGGTGACCGCGAGGATCAGCAGCGGCATCGCGTACGTCGTCAGCTGCGTACCGAGTTGTGAGACGGCGCCGCCGAACCAGAGCAGCTGGAACTGAACGTTCTTGCCGAGTGGAACCCCCATGGGGGTCTGTCTACCGCATGGTTGTCGGTGCCGGGTGGCATGGTTTGTGCATGGCTGATCCGGACTTCGACGTGCTGCTCACCGGCACGGTCTTCCTCGACATCATCTTCACCGGCCTGCCCCGCCCACCGGCCGCGGGGACCGAGGTGTGGGCAGAGGGGCTCGGATCGTGTCCCGGCGGGATCGCGAACCTCGCGGTGGCGTTGCGCCGGTTGGAGTTGCGGACCGCGCTGGCGGCGGCGTTCGGTGAGGACGCGTACGGCGACTTCTGCTGGGACGTGCTGGCCGAGCAGGAAGGCGTCGACCTTTCTTATTGTCGTCGGTTCTACGGGTGGCACTCGCCGGTGACCGTCTCGATGGCGATGGACCGCGACCGCAGCATGGTCACGCACGGGCATCGGGCGCCGGTCATCGCGGACGACCTGTTTTGTCCGCCACCGTCCACAAAGGCGTGTTTCGTGCACATCCAGGCCGAGGACGAACAGTGGGTGCGCACAGCGAAGGAGAACGGCGCACTGCTGTTCGCCGACATCGGCTGGGACCGCACCGGGGCGTGGTCGCCGGAGCTGTTGCGCCGCCTTGACGGATATGACGTGTTCCTGCCGAACCACGTGGAGGCGCAGGGGTACACGCGCACCGACTCGCCGGAGGCCGCGGCGCGCAAACTCGCCGAGCACGTGCCAGTGGTGGTCGTCACACGTGGGGGAGGCGGCGCGGTCGCCGTCGACAGCTCTACCGGCGAGGTCGTGGACGTGCCGGGGCTGAACGTCGCGCAGCTCGACGCGACGGGTGCCGGTGACGTGTTTGGGGCCGGGTTCGTGATGGGCACTCTCGCCGGGTGGCCGCTGGAGCACCGGGTGCGGTTCGCGAACCTGTGCGCCGCGCTGTCCGTGCAGCATTTCGGCGGCTCGCTGTCGGCACCGGGGTGGGGTGACATCGCGGTCTGGTGGCGGACTGTGAGCAGGAGGCCGGACGAGGAGCTGTCGCGGTACGGGTTTCTCGACGACCTGCTGCCCGACCACGCGGGCGTGGAGGTGCGAAGGGCTAGTCCGACGATCGGCCTGCGGTTGCTCCGGTAGGTTGAAAACAGTCGATCAGCGGACGCAACCTAACGGGCCTCCCGCGCGACTTATACGTAGGGAATCTCTGGGGTTGTGCTCGGAAGGAGTTGCGGGTTGTTCGCCGCACGCGCGTCAGGCTTGGTCAAATTGCTGGGGTTGTGCCTGACGGCGGGCGTGCTCCTCGCTGCGATGGTGTTCCCGTTCGTCGGAGGTCTCGGGCTCGCGTCCAACCGCGCCGCCAACGAGGTCGACAAGACGTCCGGTGATCTCGCGAAAGCGGAGCTTCCGCTCGTCACCACCATTCAGGACATGAACGGCGAGCCGATCGCCTATCTGTACGACCAGTACCGGGTTCCGCTGGCGTCCGGGGACATCTCGGACACCATGAAGGCCGCGATCCTGGCGATCGAGGACAAGCGCTTCTTCGAGCACCGCGGCGTCGACTGGCAGGGCATCGCCCGTGCCGCCGCCAAGGCCGGTGTGGACGGTGGCGCGACGCAGGGCGCCTCGACGTTGACCCAGCAGTACGTCAAGAACTACATGGCGTTCGTGCTCGGCGCCGACAACGAGCAGGAGGCCTGGGAGAAGGCCACCGAGGCGACCATCGGCCGCAAGATGCGCGAGGCGCGCGTCGCCCTGCAGCTCGAGCAGCAGATGTCGAAGGACGAGATCCTCACCGGCTACCTGAACATCGTGCCGCTGGGCAACCAGACCTACGGCGTCGGCGCGGCCGCGAAGGCGTACTTCAAGACGACCGCCGACAAGCTGACCGTCCCGCAGGCCGCGCTGCTCGCCGCGATCGCGAACCGCCCGTCGTCGCTGAACCCCGGCGCCTCCCCGGACAAGGCCCTGGAGCGCCGCAACATCGTCATCGACAAGATGCGCGAGAACGGCTCGTTCGGCACCGACCAGACCGAGGCCCAGAAGAAGGCGGAGGAGTACAAGGCCGCCCCGCTGGGCGTGGTCGACGACCTGCAGATCCTGCCCAAGGGCTGCGTCGGCGCCGGTGACGGCCCGATCTACGGCTTCTTCTGCGACTACCTGCTCGACTACCTGCGCGTGTCCGGCGTCACGAACAAGGAACTGCAGCGCGGCGGCCTCACCATCAAGACCACGATGGACCCGAAGGCCACCAAGGCGGCGAAGCAGGCGGCCGAGCAGCAGGTCCCGAAGACCCAGAACGGCATCTCGAACGTCATGTCGGTCGTCGAGCCCGGCAAGGACAAGCACCGCGTCCGCGCCCTGGTCGCCTCGCGCGACTACGGCAACAAGGCCGAGCTCGGCCAGGTCGCCCGCCCGGTTCCGGCCGAGGTCCTCCCGTTCGGTCCCGGCTCGGTGAACAAGGTCTTCACCGCCGCTGCCGCCATGGAGCGGAACATCATCGGCATCGACAAGGAGATGGCCGTCCCCGCCACCTACTTCTCGAAGGTCTACCCGAACGGCGGCGCGCCGTGGAAGGTGGAGAACGCCGGCAAGTACAACGACAAGATGTCGCTGACCCAGGCGCTGGCGACCTCCCCGAACACGGGCTTCGTGATCCTGCAGGAGAAGGCCGGCCTCAACAACGTCGTGGACATGGCATACCGCCTGGGCATGCGCGAAACCCTCCAGGGCGTCAACCGCGCCGGCGAGCCGCTGAAGGACGACAAGTCCAACGGCCCGTCCCAGGGCGACTGGACGAAGCAGAACAACGCGGGCTCGTACACCCTCGGTCCCGGCGCCACCAGCGTCCTGGAGCTGGCCAACGTGGCCGCCACCATCGTCTCCAGCGGCACCTGGTGCCCGCCCACCCCGGTCGAGTCGGTCACCGACCGCTACGGCAAGCCCGTCCCGCTGAAGGAAAAGCCCTGCGAGCAGGCCGTGAACCCGGAACTGGCCAACTCGCTGGCCCAGGGCATGTCGCACGACACCTCGGGTTCGGGCACCGCAGCGGCCGCCGCGTCCGGCTCCGGCTGGAACCGCCCGGCCATCGGCAAGACCGGCACCACCGAGGAGCACAAGTCCGTGGCCTTCATGGCCGCCACCCCGCAGTTCGCGGGTGCGGTCATGACCTACGCGGACGGCAACCGCCCCGAGGTGATCTGCGCGAACCCGATCCGCTTCTGCCCCGGCAGTTCGCAGGGTGTGTTCGGTGGCCAGGTCGCCGCACCCACGTGGTTCAACGCGATGAAGGTGATCCACGAGGGGCTGCCCGTCGTGCCGCTGCCGCCTGCTGCGGCTCGGTACAAGTAGGGCTCGATTGACCGAAGGGCCGTCGGACGCCAGGTGCGTCCGGCGGCCCTTTGTTCTGGGCGTGGGAGGGGGCCTCGGCGCGCCAGGGGAGTTGGTGGCGGGCGGACGAGATCGGGACGGCGAGCATTCGCCAATGCAAGGCGACCACACCGCATCGGTGACCAACCCCGCTGGAACGTGACCGCGCCCACGCAACCGGACCACCGCGCGGGCCCACACGCCTCGTAACCACCAACCCGGCGTATCCCAGCGCTCAAACACGCCCGTGAGGCTTTCACGATAAAGCGACTGACCAGTACAAACACCAAGATGAGGATTGGTCCAAACCGACTTAATCAAGCCTTCAACGAACCGACTACGGTGAGTTACCAACCGTGGTCCTCGTCACCTAAACGCCCACATCGCTTGCTCAGGCCGGTGACGCGAGGTTACGTTCACCGCCGCATGTCACGGTTCGATAACCGCAAGGACACGGATCACCCCCCGAAACGGTCCAGTCCGACCAGGGCCCCAAGGCCCGCCAGCAGGCCCCGAACCCCGCTGGTGGTCCACAGGAGCCCGCACCAGGGTCACCCCGTCCGGCTTCCCCAAGCCGGACAGAACAGCGCAACGCCCGGCCCCCGAAGCCAGCAGAGCCAAGACCCCGCGCCAGGCCTCCGAAAGCCGAACGCACCACGCGGTTACTCGGACTCCCCCGAGTGCATGGAGGCAAGTCTTGGCACGGCATCGCGCGAAAGCGAAGGCCCAGCTGGTCGACGTACTGGCCAGAGTGGACCTGGACCGCAAGAAGGCCGTAGCGGCGGTTGTCGCCGCAGGCGCCCTGGCCGGCGCAGGTTTCACCCAGGCGATGGCCACGGTCACCCCCGTTGACCGCATCGTCCCCGTGGCCGCGACGAAGGACCTCGCGGCGGCGATGACCGGGCAGCAGCAACCAGCAGGCCCGCAGACGATCCACTCGGTCGACACCACCGGCGAGATGCGCAAGCTGCTGCAGGCCGAGCAGATTCAGGCGCAGTTCCACGTCCGCGAGGCGCTCAAGTCCGCGGAGGGCGCGTACGTCAAGCGCCAGGAGGCCATCAAGGCCGAGCAGGCTCGCATCAAGGCCGAGGAAGAGGCCAAGAGGCCCAAGTGCGTGCGACCCGCGCAGGGGTCGTTCACGTCCGGCTTCGGTGCCCGGTGGGGTACCAGCCACAACGGTGTCGACATCGCCAACGCCATCGGCACGCCGATCGTGTCGGTCATGGACGGCACGGTGATCGAGGCCGGGCCCGCGTCCGGGTTCGGGTTGTGGGTGCGGGTGCAGCACGAGGACGGGACGATCACCGTCTACGGGCACATGAACACCATCGACGTGCCGCAGGGTGCGAAGGTCAAGGCCGGGCAGCAGATCGCCACGATCGGCAACCGCGGTCAGTCGACCGGGCCGCACCTGCACTTCGAGGTGTGGGTCGACGGCGGCCAGAAGGTCAACCCGGTGGGCTGGTTGGCGGCTCGCGGCGTTCAGCTCTAGCAGACTCGTTCTTCCACGATCGTCCACAACGGCCGGTGGAGCTTGCGCCCGATCGGGTTAACGGCGAGGTGCCCCAAGGCCTTCGTGGTGACGCAAGGCGACGTCACGGCCGACGAGCTCGTGGCGGCGAAGGTGGCGCCGATCAAGAAGGTGCGCCAGGTTGAGTTCGTGGCAGAGATACCCAGATCGGTCTCCGGCAAGGTCCTGCGTCGCCTGAAGGACTGCTGGTGCGCGTCCTGATCACCGGCGGCGCCAAGGCACTCGGCAGGGCGTTCAGCGAAGTCCTTGGCGCACAAGGGCACCAGCTCATCATCACCGGCCGGGACGAGCGGGCGCTCGACACCGCGGCAGCCGAACTCAGGGCCAAAGGCGTCTACGTCGAGGCGCACGTCGCGGACCTCGCCGACCCGAACGCGACCCCGAAGCTCATCGAGAGCCTCGGGGTCGACGTGCTCGTCAACAACGGCGCGCTCGGCGGGCCGGTCGGGCCCACGTGGGAGGTCGACGAGACCGACTGGTGGCGCACGTTCGAAGTGAACCTGCGCGGCACCGCGTTCGCCGCGAACGCCGCCATTCGCACGATGACGAGCGGGCGGATCATCAACGTGGTCAGCAACGCCGGCGTGCACAGATGGCCTTACGTCACGGCGTACTCCGTGTCGAAGGCCGCCGTGATCAAGCTGACCGAGAACCTCGCGATCGAGCTCAAACGACGGCCGATCGCCGTGCTGAGCTACGACCCCGGCATGGTCGACGTCGGCCTGATGCGCCGCGGCCGCACCATGAGCGACGGCAGCGCGGACGAGCAGCGCGTGGCGGAGTGGGCCAGATCTCAGCGTGCCAGCGGCAGGTTCACCCCGGTGGAGCAGTCGGCCGGTCTTTTGGTCCGAATCGTGAGCGGAGAGTTCGATCACCGCTCTGGCGAGCTCATCACTGCACAGGACGGGTGAAAAGGGCTGCACTGTCAACGGACAACAACTTCCGCCACGGGTAGGAACCAACAACCGATATTTCTTCGGGTAGTGCGTTTAGGCCCTTCCTCGCCGACAGGTCAACGGGGATCGTCGCGAGAGGCCCCCCGATTCGTCCACAGGAGGCGTCGTGCCTGTCGGAACATCTTCCGCTGCCCTGAACCTGGCAGCGGCACTCGAACCTGCCCAGCTCGAACTGGCCCGTGCCGCGCTGCACGTCGAGCTTCCCGACGACGTGCGAGCGAGAGTCGCGCGCTGCCGCGAGTTCGTGCTCGACGTCAGCGGCTCTGGGCGCGCGATCTACGGTGTGACAACGGGTTTCGGCCCGCTCGTCGAGTTCGAGGGCCGCGCGGACGGTGCCGGTCAGAGCGACAACACGATCATCCACCACATCGTCGGCCACGGCGAGCTGATGCCACCCGCGGTCGCCCGCGCGGCCGTGCTGGCGCGGTTGTTCTCGTTGGCGCAGGGCCGATCGGGGGTTTCGGAAGAGGTCGTCACCGCGCTGATCGCCGTGCTGGGCACGGAATTCGCCCCCGCCGTGCCACGGCTCGGCTCGGTCGGCGCGAGTGGTGATCTCCAGCCGCTGGCCTACGTCGCGCATGCGTTGCGCGGTAACGGGAATGCGTTCTTCCAAGGTCAGCTCATGCCGGCGGGCGACGCGCTCGCGAAAGCCGGACTGCGTGAACTGAAGCTCGACGGGCGGGACGCGCTCGCGTTGGTCAACGGCATTTCGGTGACCGCCGCAGCACTCGGACTCGCTGTGGCGCAGGCAAACCGCTCGCACCGGACCGCGGAGCTGTTGTCCGCCTTGCTGACCGACGTGCTGGGCTGCGGCACCGAGTTCGTCTCGGTCGGGTTGCTGGCCGCGTTCGGGCATCCGGACGTCGCGGAGACCGGCGCGGCGATGCGGACCTGGCTCGCGGGCAGCACACCGTCCGGGGAACGGCCGCTGCAGGAGGCCTACAGCATTCGCTGCGCACCGCAGTTGATCGGCGCGGCCGGCACGAGCGTGCGGCACGCGGACGAGGTGGTGCGGCGCGACCTCAACGGCGTGAGCGACAACCCGTTGTTCTTCCCGGAGAGCAGGGAGGTCGTGCACGGCGGCAACTTCTTCGGTCAGCCCAGCGCCTTCGCGGCCGACCAGCTCAACGTCGCCCTGGTGCAGCTGGGCAACCTGGCCGAACGGCAGCTCGACCTCCTGGTGGATCCCAACCGCACCAACGGGTTGCCGCCGATGCTCAGCCCGCTGCCCGGCCAGCACCACGCGTTGCAAGGTGTGCAGCTCTGCACGACGGCGACCGTCGCCGCGATGCGCAGGGCCGCCACGCCCGCGTCCGTGCAGAGCCTGCCGACAAACCTGCACAACCAGGACGTCGTCCCGTTCGGCACCCAGGCCGCGTTCGCCGCGCTCGACCAGGCTGGGCTCCTGCGCTACCTGCACGCAGGGCTCGCGATCGGGCTTCGCCAGGCCGTGCACGTCGGCGCACGCCGCCCGCACGCCCCGAAGCTCGCGGAGGTGTTCGACCGGATCGCCGAGGAGGTGCCGCCGATCGTGGCGGATCGGCCACTCGACACCACCCTCGGCAGGGTCGCCGACCTGCTCGACGTCGTTGTGTCCGAAGTGGAGGGTGTGTGATGAGTGCTCCGGTCTGCGCGCCCGTCTGGGGCCACACGTGGGTCGACCTGCCCGTGCTGCGGTTGCCGATGCCCGGCTCGGAATTGATTCCGTGCGTCAACAGCTGTTATGAGGTCCCAGTCGACATCCGGACCCCCGAAGATCCGGTGGAGCGTGCCGTCCACCGGTGGTTTCTGGGCCATCACGGTGCATTTTTGGTCTGGAGGTTTCTTTCGGCTTCACTCGATCGGTTGATACGCGAGCCTGATTCGCAACTAGTCCGGCTCACTGCGCTTGGATATGACGCGTACTCGGTGATGCTCGCCTATTCGGGCAGTTGTTCCCGTGACGTGTACGAGGACGTCATCCGGCCGATGATGGTGGCGTTCGACCCGGCGTTCAGCGGGCGGTGGGCACGTGACTACGAGCCCCTGCCCGGCCTGCTGCGCCAGGCCCGTACCGCACTGGGGCCCGTGGCGGCCGCACCGCTCTCCTCTGCGAGCAAGGCGAACCTGTTGGCGCACATGGAGGTCATGCGCAGGCTCGTGCCCGGCGGCAACTCGCTGCTGCGCGAGTCCGGACGCACGCGCGTGCCCACCACCGACGCCGAGCGCGCCCGGTTCGACGAGTTCTTCCTCGTCAGCCGGGAGAACGTGTGCGTGAGCCGCTACCGCGCGCACCGCGCCGCCGTCCTGTCCGCCATCGGCCACGACCTCGCGAAACACCCGCTGCGGCCCGAGTACACCGACACACTCAGGACGTTCGCCACCCGACTATGAGAGAAGGCCGCGCGTGAACGACTTCAAGACCGTGGTCATGACCCCGCAGATCTACCAGTACGTGCGCCAGCAGGCAGGCCAGCCGACTGCGGTGCAGGAGAAGCTGATCGCGAGGACGCTGGAGCTCGGTGACTCGGCGGAGATGCAGATCCCGCACGAGCAGGCGGTGCTGCTGTCCCTGCTGGTCAAGCTCACCGGCGCGCAGACCGTCGTCGAGGTCGGCACGTACACCGGGTACTCCACGCTCGCGTTCGCGCAGGCGCTTCCGCCGCACGGCAAGGTCATCACCTGCGACATCTCCGTCGAGTGGACCGCGATCGCCGAGGAGGCGTGGCAGGCAGCCGGCGTGCGCGACCGGGTCGACCTGCGCCTCGGCCCGGCCGCGCAGACGCTGGCCGAACTGCCGGACGAGGCGGTCATCGACCTGGTGTTCATCGACGCGGACAAGGTCGGGTACGTGCACTACTGGGACCTGCTGGTGCCGCGGGTGCGTCAGGGCGGCCTGCTGCTCGCGGACAACACGCTCTACTACGGCGAGGCGGCCGACGAGCAGCCCGAGGGCAACGCAGCCGCCATCGACGCGTTCAACAAGTTCGTGCAGCGTGACCCGCGGGTGGAGTCGGTGCTGGTGCCCATCGCGGACGGGCTCACGTTCGCCAGGAAGAAGTGACGACGGTTGGCAGGCATACCGACCGGTCGGTAGGGTGGCCTCCAAGTGGTCGACTTGGAGGCTTCTCATGGCTCGTTGGGGAATCACGCTGCCGCTGCTCGGCGTGCCGGTGCTGGAGCACCGCGCGCTGGTGTCCGAGCTCGCCGGGCTCGGCTACACGGACGTGTGGTCGGCCGAGACGACCGGCACGGACGCGTTCACGCCGCTCGCCCTGGCCGCCCAGTGGTCCTCCGAGCTGCGCTTCGGCCCGGCGATCGCGCCCGTCTACACGCGCGGACCCGCGACGCTGGCGATGACCGCGGCGACGCTGGCTGAGGTGACCGGCGGCCGGTTCGTGCTGGGCATCGGCTCGTCGTCGCCCGCGATCGTGCAGCGCTGGAACGCCATCCCGTTCGAGGAGCCGTTCAAGCGGACCCGCGACACGCTGCGCTTCCTCAAGGCCGCGCTGGCGGGCGAGAAGGTCACCGCCGAGTACGACACCTTCAAGGTGTCGGGCTTCAAGCTGGAGCGCCCGCCCGCCGAGAAGGTGCCGATCATGCTCGCGGCGCTGCGGCCGAACATGCTGCGGCTGGCGGGCCGTGAGGCGGACGGCGCGATCACCAACTGGCTGGCCGCGACCGACGTGGCGCAGGTGCGGGAGGAGCTCGGCGACTCGGAGCTGGCCGCGCGGATCTTCGTGTGCCCGACCGAGGACGCCGATGCCGCACGGGCGCTGGGACGCATGCTGATCAGCACGTACCTGACCGTGCCCGCCTATGCGGCGTTCCACGACTGGCTGGGCCGCGGCGAGGCGCTGCGCCCGATGCACGAGGCGTGGGCTGCGGGCGACCGCAAGGCCGCGTCGAAGGCGATCCCGGACGAGGTCGTGGACGCGCTGATCGTGCACGGTTCGCTGGACGAGTGCCGCGCCCGCGTCGCCGAGTACCAGAACGCCGGCGTCGACACCCCGATCATCGCGCTGCTCCCGACCGGTGGCGACCAGATCGCGCAGGTACGCGCACTGGCGCCGAAGGCCTAGCCGTGGCCGGCGCGACCGAGCAGAAGATCATCGACGCGGCCGTGCGGCTGTTCGCGTCGCAGGGCTACGACGCGACCTCCGTGCAGGAGATCGTCACGGCCGCGCAGGTGACCAAAGGCGCGCTGTACCACTACTTCCGCGCGAAGGACGACCTGCTCTTCGAGATCTACCGGCAGCTGATCACGTCCCAGTCGGCCGACATGGACCGGATCATCGCGCTCGGGCTGTCCGCCGCGGACACGGTCCGGGAGATCCTGGTCTCGCTGGTGGTCTCGACGGCCGAACGGGTCGACGAGACCGCCGTGTTCGTGCGGGAGCTGCACCGGCTCGGCGAGGACCGGATGACCGAGTTCCGCGCCGAGCGCCGCCGATACCACGAGACGTTCCGCGCGGTGATCGAGAAGGGGCAGGCCGACGGGGAGTTCAGCTCTGCCGTGCCCGCGGACACCGTGGTGCGGATCGCGCTGGGCGTCGTGAACCAGCTGCCCATCTGGTACCGGCCGGACGGTGCGAAGCCGCCCGCCGAGCTGGCCGGGGAGATCGCGGACTTCGTGCTCGCCGGGCTGGGTCCGACCGTCCGGTAACAGCAGGCGACAGAAGATCGACCTCCCCGGTGAGGGGGTCTTCATGTCGCACGAACCATCCGAGTACGGCGTCGCGCCACCGCTGCACGAGATGCCGCGGTCGCCGAAGTGGCCGTGGGTGCTGTTGCTCGTCGCGGCGCTGCTGGTCGTCGGCGGACTCGCGTTCGGCAACCACGTGTCGAGCATGCTCGAGCGGACCTTCGCCGAGCAGCAGGAGCCCGCCGGCCCACCTCCGCCGCCCCCGCTGCCCGAGCAGACGCCGCCGGTGCCGGGCAAACGTGTGGTCGTGTTCGAGGTGACCGGCACCGGCACGGCGTTCAACATCACCGCGACCGTCGGTGCGTCCGTGCACAACGAGTCGAGCGTGCGACTGCCGTGGGCCAGGACCGTCGAGGTGCCGGCCGACCAGCTCGCCAAGTCGGTGATGCTGGTCGTGGTCGCCGGTCCCGACGGCACCGAGGTGCACGGCAAGTACACGGTCGACGGCACGACTGTCCGCGAGGGCAAGGCTTCCGGGCCCTACGGGGTGCTGACGATCACCGATTCCTGAGGGTCGCCAGCGCCTTGTCCGCGTGCGAGTTCATGGAGAACTCGCTCTTGATCACCTCGATGATCTCGCGGTCCGTGTCGATGACGAACGTGTGCCGCTTGACCGGGATCGGCCCGAACCGGCGCTTCACGCCGAACTGCTCGGCCACCTCGCCGTCGACGTCGGACAGCAGCGGGTAGTCGAAGTTGTTCAGCTCCGCGAACTGCTTCTGCTTCGCCACGTCGTCGGTCGATATGCCGACGCGCTGGGCGTTGACCTCGGCGAACTCCGCGGCGAGGTCGCGGAAGTGGCAGCTCTGCGCGGTGCAGCCGGCCGTCATCGCGGCGGGGTAGAAGAAGAGCACGACCGGGCCGTTCTCCAGGAGTTCGGAGAGCTTGCGGTCGGTGCCGTCCTGGTCGGGCAGGACGAAGTCGGGGGCGAGGTCGCCGGGCTTCATGGATCTCCAATACGCTCGGAACCGTGACCAGCATGTCCGATGTGGCCAAGGCTGCAGGGGTGTCCGCTGCGACCGTATCGCGGGCCCTGCGCGGCGAACCGGGCGTGTCCGAGGCGACGCGGCAGCACGTGAGCGAGGTCGCACGGCGGATGAAGTACGCCATCGCGCGCGACGCCTCGTCGTTGGCCGGCGGGCGCCGGTATGCGATCGCGGTGCTGACTTCCGAGGTCAACCCGGTGCTGGCGGGCGCGGAGGGCGCGTTGCGGCAGGCCGGTTACGACGTGCTGCTCTACGTGCTCGCCGACGAGAGCGCCAGGGAGAAGTTCTTCGACGAGCTGCCGCTGGGGCGCCGGGTCGACGGAGTGCTGCTTCTGTCCATGTCTTTGACAGAAGGCGAACAGGCCGCGCTGGAGTCGCTCGAGGTCCCGCACATCACCGTCGACGACGCCGATCTCCGGCGTGCCCTGCGCACGGCGGTCGAGCATCTGCTCGCCCTCGGTCATCACGACGTGGCGCTGGTGCTGTCCGACGGCGTCGACGAGTCGTACGACGAGATCCTGATCGAGGCCGGGCTCGAGGTGCGTCCGGAGTGGACGGTCTGGTGCTCGCCGACCGTCGACGGCGGCGAGCAGGTGGTCGACGTGCTGCTCGACGGCGAACGTCTGCCCACGGCCGTGATCAGCTCGAACGGCGCGGCGGCGCTCGGCATCTACCTCCGAGTGCAACGCGACGGGCGCACGGTGCCGGACGATCTCTCGATCGTGTCGCTGGACGGGCAGGAGCTCACTCGCGTCGTGGGGCTCACTGCCGTCGAGGGCGCGGCGAAGGAGCAGGGGGAGCGGGCGGTCGCCGACCTGTTCACGTTGATCAGGGGCGGCGAGATCGAGCCGGCCGACCACCCGGTGCGGCTGGTCGTGCGCAACTCCAGCGGTCCGGTCGCCTGAGTAGGGTTCAGCGCATGCCCGCCGAAGATCGCCTGACCGAACTGCCCGCGCTGCCCACGACCCCTGGCTACGCCCACGCGGTGGCGGTCACCGGGAAGATCGCCTTCATCTCCGGCCAGGTCGCGGTCGACGCCCAGGGCTGTGTCGTCGGGGTCGACGACCTGGGCGCGCAGACGCGGCAGGCGCTGGGCAACCTTCATCACGTGATCAAAAACCTCGGCGCCGACTGGTCGGATGTCATCAAGTTCACCTGGTACGTCCTTGATGCGTCGGAGGTGCAGACCATTCGTGATGTCCGGGACGAGATTTTGCGGCCCGCGCTGGGCGAAGTGCACAACCCGGCCAGCACGTTGGTTCAGGTCGCCGCGTTGTTCGGACCCGATTTTCTGGTCGAGGTCGAAGCGGTCGTGGCGATTCCCGCAGAAGCATCGGATGTTTAGTCAAAAGCACCGAGAGCGGGTGTCTCGACCGGCCTGCACCCTTCGGGTGACCAGGGACCATTTGCTCTGGTAATAAGCACCGAGCTGTGACATAGCTTGTACCCGTGGAGGAGTTGGTGGCGCGGCTGGCGGACGCCTGGGGCGTTGCCACTCGGTACGAGAACGCGGACCAGCAAGAGGTCACCGTCGACACCGAGGTCGTCGTCGAGGTCCTCGCCCAGTTCGGCGTCGACGCGTCCACTGAGGACTCCGTCGCCCGCGAGCTCGCGTTGGTCGAGCAACGCCGCGCTGAACGCGTCCTCCCGCCCACGATCGTGATCCGCGAGTACGAGACGTACGACCTGCGCGGCCCGGCCACGGTCTTTTTGGAGGACGGCACCTCCTTCGACGTCGAACGGCACCTGCCGGACTCGCTGCCGCTCGGCTGGCACCGGGTGGAGACGTCGTCGCAGAGCATCACGCTGGCCGTCGCGCCCAGGACGTTGCCGGACGTGCCGCACACCTGGGGCTGGATGCTGCAGCTCTACGCGGCGCGCTCGAAGGACTCGTGGGGCATGGGCGACTTCGCCGACCTCGCGACGATCGCCCGGCGTTCCGCGCTGGAACTCGATGCGGGCGTGGTCCTGGTCAACCCGGTGCAGGCGCCGTCGCTCACACACCCGGTCGAGCGCTCGCCGTACTCGCCGACCAGCCGCCGGTTCGCGAACCCGCTGTACCTGCGGATCACCGACACCGCGGAGTTCCTGCAGGCCTGCCCGCGCACCCGGCAGCTCATCCGCGACCTCCGGCCGGAGAACCAGGAACTGATCGACTACGACGCGATCTGGGACGCCAAGCGGCAGGCCCTGGAGCTGTTGTTCCCCGGCGGCGACGTCGAGATGGACTCCGATCTCCGCGCGTTCGCGACTTACTGCGCGCTGGCTGAGCGTTATGGCAAGGACTGGCGCGAGTGGCCGGCCGACCGCGATGACGCGCCGGCCGAACGAGTCGCCTTCCACGCCTGGGTCCAGCACCTCTGCACCCGTCAGCTGCAGGACGTCCGGCTCGCCGCGCACGAGGCCGGCATGGCCGTCGGCGTCATCCACGACCTGCCGGTGGGCGTCTCGCCGGGTGGCGCGGACACGTTCGCCGACCCGGACGTCTTCGCCATCGACGTCACGGTCGGTGCGCCGCCGGACGCGTTCAGCGCCGACGGCCAGGGCTGGGGCCTGCCGCCGTGGCGCCCCGACAAGCTCGCCGAGACCGGCTACCGGCCGTTCCGCCAGGTGCTGCGCAGCGTCCTGAAGCACGCCGACGGCATCCGCATCGACCACGTCGCGGGCCTGTGGCGGCTCTGGTGGATCCCGCCGGGCGAGCCGCCGTCACGCGGCACCTACGTCTACTACGACGCCGACGCGATGCTCGGCGTGCTCGCACTGGAGGCCTACCGAGCCGGCGCGGTCGTGGTCGGCGAGGACCTCGGCACGGTCGAGCCGGTCGTCACGAAGACGTTGCAGGAGAACGGCATGCTCACCAGCGCCGTCCTGTACTTCCAGCGCGACTACTACGCTCCCGGCCACCCGCTGATCCCGCCGACGCAGTGGAACCCGCGCGCGATGGCCAGCATCTCCACCCACGATCTCCCGACCGCGGCGACGTTCTTCGCCGGTCCGGACGGCCCGGATTTCGACGCGTTGATGCGCGCAGAGGGCATCAACCCCGGCGACCGGGTCGCGGGCGCCCACGAGTTGCTCGCGCAGGCACCCTGCGCGTTGGTCCTGACTTCACCTCAGGACGCTCTGCGGGAAACCCGGCAGCCCAACGTGCCGGGCACGATCGACGAGCACCCGAACTGGCGAATTCCCCTGCCCGTGGCGTTGGACGACTTCTTCCCACGAGTCCGCGACATCACCCGTCCGCTGCGCGGTCGAAATAGATGAAACTTCCACGTAACGGCAGGTCACGCACCTGCGGAGTACTGTAAGGCCGTCACCCGACGGCGGACGACGAACGTTTTGGAGGTGGCGTACCAGATGAGCTCAGCCGTGAGCACGCGGAACCCAACCGGCGTGCTTGAACTGGCCGTCGAGCAGGTGCTCGCTTCGGTGAGACCGGCCGCACTCGGCGACCCGGTGGTCGGGGCACGGCGCGCGGAGGAATCCCTGCGTGAAGCGCTGCGGGACGCAGGACCCGTGGACGACAACATCGCCCTGCAGCACGCGCTGGCTTGTGCGGAGGCTGCTTGTGAGCACTTGAAGTACGTGGAGATCCAGGAAGCACGCACGTTGCTCACGGCCGCACGTGCGCAACTCGTGCTGGCACACGAAGGAGTATGACTGCAACCGGTAGTCGCCAGTCGGTGACGATCACACGTTCGACTTAAGCCGCTCCCACCCTCGTGAGAACCTTCGAGTAATGGGCCCAAATTTGTCGGTGCCCGCTCGTAGGGTTCGAGTGTGATCGTCCACCAGGCCTACCGGTTCGCATTGGACCCGACCCCGGCACAGGCGCGGGCACTGTCCGCGCGCTGCGGTGCCGCGCGCTTCGCGTTCAACTGGGGCTTGGCGCTGGTCAAGGCCGTGATGAACCAGCGTGAGGCCGAAGCCAGCTATGGCGTCGCGCCCGAGGACCTCACCCCGGCGATGCACTGGTCCCTGCCCGCGCTGAGGCGAAGGTGGAACCAGGCCAAGGGCGAGGTCGCGCCCTGGTGGGCGGAATGTTCGAAGGAGGCGTACAGCGGCGGCCTGGACAGGCTTGCGCGTGCGTTGAAGAACTGGTCTGACTCGCGTACCGGCAAACGTGCAGGCCCGGTGGTCCGGTTTCCCAGGTTCAAGTCGAAGCGCCGTGCGCGCCGGTCGTGCCGATTCACCACGGGAGGAATCCGTGTCGAACCCGACCGCCATCACGTGACGCTTCCCAAGCTCGGCCGAATCCGGACGCACGAGTCAACCCGCAAGCTTGCCCGCCGGATCGAGGCCGGCACCGCCCGCGTCATGGCGGCGACGGTCTGCTTCGAGGCCGGCCGCTGGTTCTGTTCATTCACCTGCGAGGTGGAGCGCAACGACCAGCCACCTGCACGGCCGGATGCGGTAGTCGGCGTGGATCTTGGCGTCGCGCATCTCGCCGTTGTATCTCAGCCACTCCCCGGTGGCACAGACGCGGCGGGGTTTGTGCCCAACCCGAAGCACCTGGTGCGTGGGTCTGCGGCGCTACGGGGCGCGTGCCGGACCGTGTCGCGTCGACGCGGTCCGGACCGGCGCACCGACACTCAGCCCTCCAAGCGATGGGAACGGGCGAACCAGCGGCGCAACCGCATCCATCACCGCATTGCGAACCTTCGGCGTGACGGCCTGCACAAACTCACCACCGCCTTGGCGGCCGAGTTCGGCACCATCGTGGTCGAGGATCTGAACGTTGCCGGGATGCTGCGCAATCGCCGACTGGCCCGGGCCATCGCCGACACCGGACTCGCTCAGATCCGATGCCAACTGGCGTACAAGACGCGGTGGAGGGGTACTTGGCTTATCGTGGCCGACCGCTGGTTCCCGTCGTCGAAGACCTGCTCGGAGTGCGGTGTGGTGAAAGTCAAGCTGCCGCTGCGCGTCCGGGTGTTCACGTGTGAGTCTTGCGGTCTGCGGAGCGATCGCGATCTGAACGCCGCTCGCAACCTCGCCGCGCTTGCCCTGAGAAGCACAACAGGTACCGGAGAGGCCGGAGACCTGGAGCCGCAAGGCTCGAACGGACGTGGAGCCGACCGGAAGACCCACAGCACGTGGGCTGGTGGCGATGAAGCGTTCACCTCGCACCGGGCAACCGGGTCAGACGAGGACCGGACCACTGGAAACAGCGTGCTGCCACAACGTTGTTACCCAGATATGGTCTGTCGGTAGCCCGCTAGCTATGAGGAGCATCGTGCGACCTTGGCCTGGAAGGCCCTACCCGCTAGGTGCACAGTACGACGGGGTGGGCACCAATTTCGCCCTGTTCTCCGAGGTCGCGGAGTACGTCGAGCTCTGCCTCTTCGACGACGACGGCACCGAGACCCGCGTGCGGCTGCCGGAGGTGGACGGCTTCGTCCACCACGGCTATCTGCTGGGCGTCGGACCTGGACAGCGGTACGGGTACCGCGTGCACGGCCCGCACGACCCCGCACGGGGTCTCCGCTGCAATCCCAACAAGCTGCTGATCGACCCGTACGCCAAGGCCATCTCCAACGGCCTGGCGTGGGACGAGGCGCTGTACGGCTACAAGTTCGGGTCGCCGGACGAGCGCAACGACACGGACAGCGCGCCGCACGTGCCCAAGTCCGTGGTGGTGAACCCGTTCTTCGACTGGACGAACGACCGGTTGCCCAGGACGCCGTACAACGAGAGCGTCATCTACGAGGCGCACGTGCGCGGCCTCACCATCGACCACCCGGAGATCCCGCCGCGGCTGCGGGGCACCTACGCGGGCCTCGCGCACCCGGTGATGATCGACCACCTCGCCAAGCTGGGCGTGACCGCCGTCGAGTTGATGCCGGTGCACCAGTTCATCAGCGATCACACGCTGGCTGAGCGCCGGCTCAGCAACTACTGGGGTTACAACACCATCGGGTTCTTCGCGCCACACGACGGTTACTCCGCGTTGCCGTTGAACCAGGTGCAGGAGTTCAAGGGCATGGTGCGGGCCCTGCACCAGGCCGGGATCGAGGTCATCCTCGACGTCGTCTACAACCACACGGCGGAGGGCAACCACCTCGGGCCGACGTTGTCCATGCGCGGGATCGACAACGAGTCGTACTACCGGCTCGTGGAGGACGACCCCAAGTTCTACATGGACTACACGGGCACCGGTAACTCGCTCAACGTGCGGGCGCCGCACACGTTGCAGCTCATCATGGACTCGCTGCGGTACTGGGTCACCGAGATGCACGTCGACGGGTTCCGGTTCGACCTCGCGGCGACGCTGGCCCGCGAGTTCTACGACGTGGACCGGCTGGCGACGTTCTTCGAAGTCGTGCAGCAGGACCCGGTGGTGTCGCAGGTCAAGCTGATCGCGGAGCCGTGGGACGTCGGGCCCGGTGGCTACCAGGTCGGCAACTTCCCTCCACTGTGGACGGAGTGGAACGGCAAGTTCCGGGACACGGTGCGCGACTTCTGGCGGGGTGAGCATGCGACGCTGGGCGAGTTCGCGTCGCGGATCACCGGCAGCAGCGACCTCTACCAGGACGACGGGCGCCGGCCGTACGCGTCGATCAACTTCGTGACGGCGCACGACGGGTTCACGCTCAACGACCTGGTGTCGTACAACGAGAAGCACAACGAGGCCAACGGCGAGGACAACCAGGACGGCGAGAGCCACAACCGGTCCTGGAACTGCGGGGTCGAAGGGGCGACGGACGACCAGGAGGTCCTCGAGCTGCGGGCGCGGCAGCGGCGGAACCTGATGGCGACCATGTTGTTGTCGCAGGGTGTGCCGATGATCCTGCACGGCGACGAGTTCGGGCGCACGCAGCACGGCAACAACAACGCCTACTGCCAGGACAACGAGGTGTCGTGGGTCGACTGGTCGTTGCTGGAGACCAACGCCGAGCTGGTCGACTTCACCGCGGCGCTCGCCCGGTTCCGCAAGGTGCACCCGGTGTTCCGGCGCAAGCGGTTCTTCGCGGGCCGGCCGATCCGCAAGGGCGAGGAACTGCGCGACATCGCGTGGTTCACCCCGTCCGGCGAGGAGATGACCGAGCAGAACTGGGAGGACGACTTCGGCAAGTGCATCGTCATCTTCCTCAACGGCGAGGGCATCCCCGATCTCGACGCGCGCGGCATGCGGGTGGTCGACGACTCGTTCCTGATGGCGTTCAACGCGCACCACGAGGACATCGAGGTGACACTGCCCGACGTCGAGTACGGTCCTGAGTGGACAGTGGTGATCGACACGACGACAGGGCACATCGGCAACGGGCAGAAGCCGGTCGTCGCGGGCGGGCAGCTGAACCTCACCGCGCGGTCGCTCGTCGTGCTGCAGCGGGTGGGCTGATGGGCGCGCCCTCGTCCACGTACCGCGTCCAGTTCACCCCGAGCTTCACCTTCGCCGACGCCGCCGGTATCGCGGACTACCTGCGGCGCCTGGGTGTTGGGGCGCTGTACGCGTCGCCGATGCTCGATGCGCGCGAAGGTTCCACGCACGGCTACGACGTCGTAGACCCGACGCGGGCGCGGGCGGAGCTGGGTGGTGACGACGGACGCCGTGCGTTGCAGAAGAGCTTGGCAGAGCAGGACCTCGGCCTCGTCGTCGACATCGTGCCGAACCACATGGTCGTGCCGAATCCTTGGTGGGACGACGTCCTGCAGCGCGGCCCGGAGTCCAAGTACGCGCGGTACTTCGACATCGACTGGTCGTCCGGCAAGGTCCTGCTGCCCGTGCTCGCCGAGGACGCCGAGGACGAGGTTCACGAGCATTACCTGAAGGTGAACTGGCGGCGCGGCAACACCGAGCTCAACTACCGGCGGTTCTTCGACATCACCGAACTGGCGGCGGTGCGGGTCGAGGATCCCGAGGTGTTCGAGGCGACCCACCGCGAGGTGTTGTCGTGGGGCGTCACGGGGTTGCGCATCGACCACCCGGACGGTCTAGCCGATCCGGGTGGCTACTTCCGGCGGCTGCGCGAGCACTTCGACGGCTGGCTGGTCGTGGAGAAGATCCTCGGCCCGGACGAGTCGCTGCCGCAGAGCTGGCCGGTCGACGGCACTACGGGCTACGACGCGTTGCGCGAGATCTGCGGGGTGTTCATCGCGCCCACTCGCGAGTTCGCCGGCGACTTCCACGAGGTCGAGCACGCGTCGCGGCGGCAGGTCGCGGACTCGATCCTGGTCGCCGAGGTGCGCCGGATCGCCCGGCTCGTGCAGGGCGTGCCGTTCGAGGACGCGTGCCGGGCCGTCGCCGAGGTGATGGTCAACTTCCCGGTGTACCGGTCGTACCTGCCGGAAGGCTCGCAGCACTGGGAAACCGCGGTCCGGCTGAGCCGCTCGCCTGCCGTGCGCGCGTTGGACGAGCAGGTGCGCGCCGACCCGCACGGCGAGCTGGCGACCAGGATCCAGCAGACGTCCGGCATGGTCGTCGCGAAGGGCACCGAGGACACCGCGTTCTACCGGTACACGAACTTCGTGGCGCTGAACGAGGTCGGCGGCTCGCCGGACCGGTTCGGTCTTGCGCCAGAGGAGTTCCACCAGCGTGCGGCAGCGCGGGAAGCGCAGACCCCGGACGCCATGACCGCGTTGTCGACGCACGACACCAAGCGGTCGGAGGACGTGCGCGCCCGGCTGGCGGTGCTGGCCGAGATGCCGGACTCCTACCTGGCGTTCGAGGCGGAGATGTCGGAGCGGCACGGCATCTCCGAGCCGTCGCTGAACCGCCTCGCGTGGCAGTCGCTGGTCGGCGCCTACCCGATCACCGAGGAACGCCTGGGCCAATACCTGGAGAAGGCGTCCAGGGAAGCCAAGATCAAAACGTCCTGGGTCGACCGCAACGCCGAGTTCGACGCCGAGGTGGCCGCGTGGCCGGCCAAGGCGCTGAACGAGCCGGAAGTCGCCGCGTTCGTCGAACGGATCAAGGCGCCGGGCTTCTCGAACGCGTTGGGGCAGAAGCTGGTCCAGCTCACCGCGCCGGGCGTGCCGGACGTCTACCAGGGCACCGAGCTGTGGGACTTCTCGCTGGTAGACCCGGACAACCGCCGGCCGGTCGACTACAAGGTCCGCGCCGAGCTGCTGGACCGCATCGAGTCGGGCTGGCTGCCGGAGATCGACGACTCGGGTGCCGCGAAGCTCCTGGTCGTGCAGAAAGCCTTGCAGGTGCGCAGGCGAGGACTGCACGGGTACCGGCCTTTGCGTGCCGAGGGGCCGGCCGCGCAGCACGTGCTGGCGTTCGAACGGTCCGGCGTGATCACGGTGGCGACCAGGCTGCCGGTCGGGCTGGCGCGGCAGGGCTGGCAGGGCACGGTGCTGCCGTTGCCGAGCGGTCCGGAGTGGACGGACGTGCTGACCGGGCGGCCCGCGGTACCTGAGTTGGTTTCGTTGCTGGACCGGTATCCGGTGGCGTTGCTGGTTCGCGGCTGATTGCGGGCTCGCGTCACCGGGCAGCCTGCCTGGGGCCGAGTTCGGGGCCGGTGTCGGGTGGGTCGCGGGTTCGTGGCTGATGGCGGGTTTGTGTGGCCGGGTTGGCTGCCTGGTCCGAGTTGACGTCGGCGTGGCGACCGGTGCGGGTGGGTTCGTGGCTGGAGACGGGCTCGTGACACCGTGCTGCCTGCCTGCCTGCCTGCCTGCCCGCCTGGCCCGAGCCCGGTGCCGGCGTGGGACCGGCGCGCGGTGGGGTCGCGGGTTCGTGGCTGGCGGCGGTTTGTGTCGCCGGGCTGCTTGCCTTGTCCGAGCCGGCGCCGTCGCCGGACCGGCACCCGGTGTGGTCGTGGTTCGTGCTGGGGGCGGGTGTGTCAGCGGGCTGTCTGTCTGGCCCGAGTCGGCGGCGCGGCACCAGCGCCAGGCGGGGCGGGCTCGCGGACCGGCTCCGGCCGAGCCGAGGCTCCCGGCACGTTCAGCTCGGCGAACAGGGCCAGCGCCTCGGTGCGGTGGCGCAGCGACTCCTTGTGGCGGCCCGTGCGGGACAGTGCGGCGGCCAGGCCGTCGAGGGCGCGGGCGCGTTCGTAGCGGATGCCGGTTTGTGCGGCCAGTTCGAGGGCGCGTTCGTGGTACGGGCGGGCTGAGGCGGGGCGGCCCAGGGCGGTCAGGGTTTCGCCGTAGCGGTTGAGGGCTTCGGTTTCCACGCTCAGCTCGCCGACTTCCCTGGCCAGTTCCAGTGCCTCCTCGTGGTGGTCGACGGCCAGCTTTGTGAAGCCCAGCTTCTGCAGGACCTGGGCCAGGTAGGCGAGGCCGTAGGAGCGGTTGGAGCGGTCGTCGAGCTCGTCGAAGATCGCGAGTGCCTGTTCGTAGTGGGTACGGGCCGCGTTCCACTGCTGGAGGCACTGGTGGGTCTCGGCGATGTTGGCCAGCACCGCGCCCTCGCCTTCGCGGTCGCCGACCTCGCGGCGGATCGCCAGTGCCGGGCGGTAGTGGAAGAAGGCTTCGTCGTAGCGGCCCATGCGGTGGTAGATGATGCCGACGTTGCCGAGGGTTGCGCCTTCGCCGACGCGGTCGCCCAGTTCTCGGCGCAGGGCCAGGGCGCGCAGGTAGAGCTGCAGGGCCAGGTCGTAGTGGCCCAGGCGTTGGTGGACGTTGCCCATGTTGTTGATCGCGGCGGCCTCGCCGGCGCCGTTGCCCGTGTCGCGGTGGATCTCCAGAGCTCGCGCGAAGTGGTGCAGTGAGGCTTCGTGGTCGCCCAGCCGCCAGAAGACCCGGCCGAGGTTGTGCAGCGCTACGCCCTGGTTGTGGCGGTCGGCCGTGTTGAGCACGTGGTGGTAGAGGGTGATGGCGTCGTGGTGCCGGCCCGTCATGTCGAGGTGCTTCGCCAGCGTCGTCATCAACCGCGCGGTGTGGCTGTACCAGCCGTGCCGGGCGGTGTGGTCGGCCACCGCCACCAGGTTCGTGTGCTCTGCCTCCAGCCACGCCCTGGCGTCGGCTACGGAGGCGGCGCGGACGCACTCGTGCCGTTCGGCGGGGTTGAGAGTGTTGCGTGCAGCTGCGGCCGACGCCAAGTAGTGGTCGAAGAGACGGGTCAGCGCCAGACGTTGCGCGGACTTCGGTTCCTCGTCGACCACGCGGGCGGCGGCGAAGACGCGCACGAGGTCGTGCAGTTCGTACCGCGAAGGTGTCTTCAGTTGCAGGAGGTGGTCGGCCAGCAGGTCGTCGAGGTGGCGTTGCGCGACGTCCAAGTCCACGTCGGCCAGCGCGGCGGCGGCCCCCGAGTCGAAGTCCGGGCCGGGGTGCAGTGCGGTCAGCCGGAACGTGCGCTGGTGTCCGGCGGGCAGGGTGCGGTAGGACAGGTCGAGGGCCAGTTCCACGCCGCTGTCCAGGTGCCGGTGTTCGTGCCGCTCGGTCAGGCGGAGGAGGTGGTCGGCCAGAGTCCAATGAGGACGGTCGGCGATGAGGCCCGCGACCAGGCCGAGTGCCAGGGGTAGGCGGCCCACCAGCTCGCCGATCCGAACGGCGGTGTCCACGTCGGCGGCGACGCGGTCCGCGCCCGCCTTGCGGCGCAACAGGTCCAGCACCTCCTCCTGGCCGAACGCGGTCAAGCTCAGCCGCGCCCCCGGCAGTCCCGGCAGCCTGCGGCGGCTGGTGATCAGCACCAGCACGTCGGGACTGTCCGGCAGCAACGGCCGCACCTGGTCCTCGCTCATCGCGTTGTCCAGCAGCACCAACGCTTTGCGTCCGACCAGCAGCTTGCGGAACGCCGTGCTGCGGCCGGCGAGGTCCAGGGGGTGGATGCGGTCGCCGGACATGCCCAGCTGGCGGAGGAAGCCGTCCAGGACCGCGGCGGGATCGGCGGGAGGGCGCTCGCGGTCGTAGCCGCGCAGGTTCACCGACAGCTGCACGTCCGAATACTTTCCTTGGCGCAGCAACAAATGTGCGGCACGGGTGGCGAGCTGGGTCTTGCCGACACCTGCCATGCCCTCGATCACGACGACGTCAGCGGCGGTCAGGATCAGGTCCAACTCCGCGGCACGGCCGGTGAAATCGGTGATGTCGTCCGGAAGTGCGCTGCTCACCCGCACTATCTCGGCCTCGGTCGCCACCCCGGTGATCACCTGGTGCGCGAGTCGCCACTCGGCCGCTCTCGCGTCGTCCTCGCCCAGCAGCACCCGCGCGATGTGCACCACCAGTTCGACGTCCATGCGCGAACGCCCGGCCTGGAAACACCGGAAAACCGTGTTGTAGGAAGGAAGTTCGGCGATCCCCCTGGTCCGTCGGAAAGTCACCACCCGGCGATGGATCTCGTGGTAGCTCACGCCGGCCCACGACCGCAACGCGCGCAGTCGGCCGGTCAGATCTTCGAACGTTCGCGCCCCCTGCGGTCCGGGAGGATCTCCCACCGGTCCGCCTCTTTCCCCTCTGGCCACGCATTTTCTCCCGTCCCCCCAGGAGAGTTTCAACGTACTGAGGCTGTCGCCGGCTGTCACTGGGCCAGACCACTCAGTGGTCGAAGTTGGTCGAGAACGGTGACGGGCGAGGGGCCAGTCGGCACTGTCGGCCGCGGTGAACAGCTCAACAAGCGAGGGGGAATCGCGAAAAGTGAGACTCATCAAGAGATCCCTGGCCGTACTGGCCGCAGTGGGCCTGGCGACCGCGGGGCTGGCGGCGCAGGCGCACGGGGATGACACCGACCCGCCCAGCACCAGGATCGTCGGCGGCAACGTGTCGCCGACGAACGCCTACCCGTGGATGGTGTCCATCTCGCGGCCCGGTGTGTTCGACCACTGGTGCGGTGGCACGCTGATCGACCCGAACTGGGTGCTGACGGCGGCGCACTGCGTCAAGGGCTACACCCCGGCCAACTTCAGCACGCTGATCGGGCAGACCCGGATTTCCGGCGGCTCGGGCGGCGACGTCCGCACCGTTGCCGAGATCCGGATCCACCCGCAGTACACCAGCGCCAGCGGCAGCGGCTTCGACGTCGCGCTGATGCGACTCAGCTCGGCGTCGACCAAGGCGCCGCTGCAGCTCGCGACCTCGGCCGAGCGCGACACGTGGATGCCGAACGCCAACGTGCGCACGATGGGCTGGGGCGCCACGTCCGAGGGCGGGGCGGGCAGCAACGACCTGCGCGAGGTCGACGTGCCGATCCAGCCGGACGCGACGATGGCCAGCGCGGCCGCCTACGGCAGCACGTTCAAGGCGGACACGATGCTCGGCGCCGGCCCGATGGCCGGCGGCAAGGACAGCTGCCAGGGCGATTCCGGTGGCCCGCTGCTCGCGGGCACCGCGCGCGGCTGGCGGCAGGTCGGCATCGTATCGTGGGGGACCGGCTGCGCCCGGCCGAACAAGCCAGGCGTCTACACCAGGATCGGCGACCAGTCGACCAACGACTGGGTGCGCTCCAACATCCCCGGCTCGTTCGCCGACGGTTTCGCCAGCAAGAGCGGCGACTTCAACGGTGACGGCAAGGACGACGTCGTCACGTTCACGCGTGGCGGCTCGGCGGACGTGTACGTGGCGCTGTCGAACGGTTCGTCGTTCGTCGGTACCGCGGTGAAGTGGCACGACTGGTTCGCCGCGTGGGACGAGGTGCCGCTGGTCGGTGACTTCAACGGCGACGGCAAGGACGACATCGCGACGTTCACGCGCGGCACCACGGCGGACGTGTACGTGGCGCTGTCCAACGGTTCGTCGTTCGTCGGCACTGCGGTGAAGTGGCACGACTGGTTCGCCGCGTACAACGAGGTCCCTGCGGTCGGTGACTTCAACGGCGACGGCAAGGACGACATCGCGACCTTCACCCGCGGCGGCTCGGCGGACGTGTACGTGGCGACGTCGAACGGCAGCAGCTTTGTCGGCACGGCCGTGAAGTGGCACGACTGGTTCGCGGCCTACAACGAGATCCCGCTGGTGGGTGACTTCAACGGTGACCGCAAGGCGGACATCGCGACCTTCACCCGCGACGGCTCGGCCGACGTGTACGTGGCGACGTCGAACGGCACCTCGTTCGTGGGTACCGCGGTCAAGTGGCACGACTGGTTCGCGGCGGGCGCCGAGTTCCCGGCCGTGGGCGACTTCGACAACGACGGCAAGGACGACATCGCGACGTTCACCCGTGGCACCTCCGCGGACGTGTACGTGGCCAAGTCGAACGGTTCGTCGTTCGTCGGCACTGCGGTGAAGTGGCACGACTGGTTCGCCGCGTGGAGCGAGATCCCCGGAACCGGTGACTTCAACGGTGACGGCAGGGACGACATCGTGACGTACACGCGCGGCGACGCGGCCGACGTGTACGTGGCGACCTCGAACAGCTCCTCGTTCGTGGGCACGTCCGTGAAGTGGCACGACTGGTTCGCCGCCTACGCCGAGATCCCGGCTGGTGGCACGGCCTGGTGACCTGATCACCCTGCAGGGGGCGGTGGCCGCGGCCACCGCCCCTCCCTGCGCTGTTGGCACTAG
>NZ_QFWW01000024.1:60678-224686 GCF_003265345.1 Lentzea terrae
TGCCGCGACCGGCGGCCTGCGCCCCGTCTTTCGACGTTCAGACGGGTGCATCGTGGTGCCGGCCCCACGTCCTCATCCTGGTTGGCTGTGGGCGTGGGCCGGTGCCGCGAGGCACCCTGCTGGGCGCCGGAAGACGAGGCGCAGGTTGCCGGTCGTGGCACTAGCCTTGGCCGGGTGACGTTCTCGGTCTGGGCACCCACGCCCGAGCAGGTCCATGTCCGCGTCGACGGTTTCGACCACGAGATGAAGCGCGACGGCGACTGGTGGCATTCCGAAGCCGAGGGGACGGACTACGCGTTCGTCATCGAGGGCAAGTCGTACCCGGATCCGCGGTCGCTGTGGCAGCCCAACGGCGTGCACGAGGCGTCGCGCGTCTACCGGCACGACTTCGAGTGGACGGACAGCGCGTGGACCGGCCGCGCGCTGCCGGGCGGCGTGATCTACGAGCTGCACATCGGCACCTTCACACCGGAGGGCACGTTCGACGCGGCGGTTGAAAAGCTCGACCACCTGGTCGACCTCGGCATCACGTTCGTCGAGGTCATGCCGGTCAACAGCTTCGACGGCGTCGAGGGCTGGGGCTACGACGGCGTCCTGTGGGGTGCCGTGCACGAGCCCTACGGCGGCCCGGACGGGTTCAAGCGGTTCGTGGACGCCTGCCACGCCAGGAACCTGGCCGTGCTGCTCGACGTCGTCTACAACCACCTCGGACCGTCCGGCGCCTACCTGGACAAGTTCGGGCCGTACTTCGCCGGTCGCAACGACTGGGGTCCCGGCCTGAACCTGGACGGGCCGAACTCCGACGAGGTCCGCCGGTACGTCATCGACAACGCCCTGCAGTGGCTCGGTGACTTCCACGTCGACGGGCTGCGGCTCGACGCCGTGCACGCGTTGGCGGATCGGCGGGCGGTGCATGTCCTCGAAGAACTGGCCGTCGAGGTGGATGCGCTCTCCGCTCAGCTCAACCGTCCATTGAGCCTGATCGCCGAGTCCGACCTCAACGACGCGAAGCTGGTGACCGCGCGCGAAGGTGGCGGTTACGGCCTGCAGGCGCAGTGGTCCGACGATCTGCACCACTGCCTGCACGTTGCGTTGACGGGCGAGACTTTCGGTTACTACGAGGACTTCGCGGCACCAGGGGCGCTCAAGAACACCTTGGAGAAGGTGTTCTTCCACGCCGGGACCTGGTCGTCGTTCCGCGAGAAGCACCACGGCAAACCGGTCGACACCGCGCTGATCCCCGGCCACCGGTTCCTCGCGTACACGCAGAACCACGACCAGATCGGCAACCGGGCGACCGGTGACCGGCTGCCGGCGACCGTGTCGACCGGGAAGTTGTTGTGCGCGGCGGCGATCGTGCTCTGCTCGCCCTACACGCCCATGATCTTCATGGGGGAGGAGTGGGCGGCGAGCACGCCGTGGCAGTTCTTCGCGTCGTTCCCGGATCCGCAGCTGGCCGAGGCCGTGCGGACGGGCCGGCGGCGGGAGTTCGCGCGGCACGGCTGGGGCGAGTCGGACGTGCCGGATCCGATGTCACCGCAGACCGTGCAGAACTCGCGCCTCGAGTGGGACGAGGCACGAGACGGTGAGCACGCGAAGGTGCTGGAGACGTACAAAGCCCTGATCGCGTTGCGGCGCTCCCGCCCAGAGCTCGCCGATCCGCGGTTGGACAGGTTCGTGGTGGAGCAGGACGGGCTGTGCTTCGTGTTGCACCGCGGGACGACCCGCGTGGTGGTGAACCTCGGCACGACACCCGTCCCGCTGCCTCACGGCGAGGTGTTGCTGACCTCCTCGGCGAACCCGTCGTCGGTTTCCTCCGAGTCGTTCGCGGTCGTCGCGTCGACGTGATCCCACAACACCTGGTCGGCCGGCTTGACCGGCCGGCCGAGGTGCAGGTGCACGAACGCAGCCACCAGCCGGTCGGCGGCGACGTGCAGCTTGATGTTGTGGTGCTGGGAGATGTGCACCAGCAGCTGGAACGCCTGCTGGGGTGTGCAGGGTTTGCGTGCGGCGATCAGGCCTGTGGCCTGCCCGATGACGGTCCGGGACACCAGAGCTTTGCGCAGCCCCGCCACCTCGGCCTCGAGGGCGGTGATTCTCGCGGACGACACCGCCGGCTCCTTTCACGTCGTCATGGTCACAGCGGCATGCCGATGCGACGACGGTGCTCAGGAGCGCTCGAACAGGCGGGACACACCCAGAGCAAGCCGTCTCATCGGCTTGCGGCTGGGTTCTCAACCGCGAGTGATCACCTTATCAACTGTTTCGGATGGTGCTCGCCGGGTAACCAATCGACGTAGCTGACCACGTACTGAAGGAGCCTGATCCATGGGTGCCGACGACAAGTTCAGCAACAAGGCTGAAGAGATGAAGGGCCGCGCGAAGGAAGCTGTCGGTGACGCCACGGACAACGAGCAGTGGCAGGCCGAGGGCCGCGCCGAGCGCGCGAAGGCCGACATCAAGCAGGCCGGCGAGAAGGTCAAGGATGCCTTCCGCTCGGACAAGTAACGCAGTTGGCGCCGCCCAGTTCGTCCCCGAGGGGAAGAACTGGGCGGCGCTGCGTTCTGCGTCCTGCGAGTGCCGTGGCTGCGAGCTGTACAAGGACGCGTCGCAGACCGTGTTCGGCGAGGGACCGGTGCCGGCGCGGCTGATGATGGTGGGGGAGCAGCCGGGCGACCGCGAGGACGTCGAGGGGCACGTGTTCGTCGGCCCGGCCGGACGGTTGCTGGACAAGGCGTTGGCCGCCGCCCGGATCGACCGGTCCGCCGCCTATCTGACCAACGCGGTGAAGCACTTCAAGTTCACCGAGCGCGGCAAGCGCCGGATCCACCAGACGCCGCGCCGGTCCGAGGTGGTGGCGTGCTTCCCGTGGTTGCGCGAGGAGATCCGGGTCGTGCAGCCGGAGCTGGTCGTGTGCCTGGGGGCCGTGGCGGCCAAGGCGCTGCTCGGTTCATCGTTCAAGCTCACCGAGCACCGGGGTCAGGTTCAGGAGCTGGACGGGCTGCGGGTCGGGGTGACCGTGCACCCGTCCGCCGTGGTGCGAGCCGAGAACTTCACCGAGGCGTTCGACGCCTTCGTGGCGGATCTCAAGGCTCTGAAGAAGTCCCTCTAGAAACGGGACAACCCCCGGACGACTCCCGCGCTAGCGGGCCGAGCGGGACCAGCGCTCGAAGTCCGGGGGCCGGGTGGCTGCCTTGGTTTACGACTAGGCGTCACCGAGGGCTGGTCCTAGCGGACAGCCACCTCACGAGTCCTGTAGCTATACAACTTTGGACCACCTCCTCTCTTGTGTACGACGAACCTATGTCGGGATCCGGCAGCGTCGCAACGGACTTTTTCAGTGCCGTGCCGACTTGCGCGATTCGCGTAGAATCCGCAGACATGGTGCGCATTCCCCTGACCTCGACTGAGCGGGAGCGCGGCCGGCGGCTCGGACAGTTGCTGCGGGACGCCCGCGGCGAGGAGAGCATGGTCGAGATCGCGGCCCGCGCCGGGTTGTCGGCCGAGACCGTGCGCAAGATCGAGACGGGACGCGCTCCCACGCCGTCGTTCTTCACGATCGCCGCGCTCGCGGGTGCGCTGAACATCTCGCTCGACGCCATCAACGAGCTGCTGGCACCGCAAAGCCGCTCGGCTTAGTGGCGCGGCTCGGAACGTTGCCGAGCGAATTCGCGGTCAGACGGGTGCATCGTGGTGCCCCCGCGTCCTCATACTGGACGTATGGGGGCGCGGGGGCGGTGCCGCGAGGCGCCCTGCTGACCGTGAATTCACCGCCAACGTTCTGAGCCGCGCCACTAATCACCAGGAGACGTGCAGGGCCAGCGGGCCGCGCATGGCGAGGCCCGTCCGCCACCGCACGTCGCCGGCCAGTCGCAGCCCTGGGAACCGTTCGAGGATCGCCGTCAGCGCGACCTGGAGGTCCATCCTGGCCAGCTGCGCGCCGATGCAGTGGTGTGGCCCGTACCCGAACGTGAGGTGCCCCTTGGCGTTGCGCGTCACGTCGAACCGGTCCGGGTCGGGGTACTGGCGCGGATCCCGGTTGGCCGCGTGCTTGGCGAGCAGCACGGGTTCGCCGGCGAGGACGGTGCCGCCGCTCAGTTCGACGTCCTCCAAGGCGTACCGCGGCAGGATGTCCGAGATCTCCTGCGCAGGGATCCACCGCAGCAGTTCCTCGACGGCGTTCGGCATCAGTTCCGGCCGGGAGCGCAGCAGGTCGGCCTGATCGGGGAACTGCAGCAAGGTGTGGACCGAGTTGGCGATGTGGGCGGCGGTGGAGTCGTAGCCCGCGCCGAGCAGCAGCACGGTGAGCTGCACCAGTTCGTCCGCGGTGAGGCGGTCGCCCTCCTCCTGCGCGACCACGAGCGCGCTGATGAGGTCGTCCTCCTGGTGCGCACGTCGTTGCTCGGCCAGACCGGCGAGGTAGCCCGCCAGCTCACCCAGTCTCGACATCTTCTCTTCGTCCGTCAGTGCGGTGATGGACATGAACGCGGCGACGAGGTGCTGGAAGTGGTCGCGGTCGTCGTAGGGCACCCCGAGCAGGTCGCAGACCATCAGCCCGGGCAACGGAACCGCGTACGCCGTCACGAGATCGACCGGCGGGCCGGCTTTCTCCATGTCGTCGAGCAACTCTGCGGCGAGCCGCTCTGCGTTGGCGCGCAACTGTTCCACGCGGCGGACGGTGAACGCGTGCGCGAGCAGCCGGCGCAACCTGGTGTGGTCGGGCGGGTCCAGGTCGGTGAGGATCGCGCCGATCCGGGTCGGGCCCATCCTCGGTGTGTCCCGGACGGCGGCCTGCGCGAGGCTGAACCTCGGATCGCTCAGCGCCAGCCGCACGTCGTCATATCTGGTGAGCAGCCAACCTTCTTCGCCGTGCGGGAGCTTCACGCGGGCGAGCGGTTCGGTGTCGCGCAGTTGGCCGTAGGTCGGATCGATCTCCAGTCCGTTCACGGGACCGAATGGGTAGGGGCGCGCGATCATGGGCATCCTCCAGAGCTCGCGGCGGAGCCTCATCATGCGCGTCAGGAGAGCGTGATCACTACCGTTGCGTCTTGCTTCGCTTTCAGACCAACGTGAGTACGACCGGACCGTCCACCGTGATCGCCACCGTGTGCTCGACGTGGGCGGCGCGCGAGCCGTCGTTGGTGCGCAACGTCCAACCGTCGTCGTCGGTCAGGTATCCGTCGCGGCCACCGGCGTGCAGCATGGGTTCGAGCGCGAGAACCATGCCCGGCACCAGTTTCAGGCCCTTGCTCGCCTTGCCTTCGTTGGGCACGAACGGTTCCTCGTGCATCTCGCGGCCGATTCCGTGGCCGCCGTGGCGGGCCAGCAGCCCGTAGCCGCCGGCGCGGCCGACCTTGCCGATCGCGTGCGAGATGTCACCGAGTCGACCGCCGGGGCGGGCGGCGTCGATGCCTGCCTGCAGGGCGCGGGTGGTGCAGTCGATCAGCGCGACGTCGGCGGGCGCTGCTTCGCCGACCACGAAGCTGATGGCTGCGTCGCCGGTCATGCCGCCGAGCTGGGCGCCGCAGTCGATGCTGAGCAGGTCGCCGTCCCGCAACGGGAGCGGGCCGGGAATGCCGTGCACGACGGCGTCGTTCACGGACGCGCAGATGACGCCGGGGAACGGCGAGGGCGCCCACTTCGGGTGGTAGTCGAGGAACGGTGACTTCGCGCCCGCGCTGAAGATCACCTCGCGCGCGACCTCGTCCAGTTCGCGCAGGGTCACGCCGGGGGCGGCGGCAGCGTGGCAGGCGGCCAGGGCCCGGGCGACGACGTGGCCTGCCTCGCGCATGACCGTCAGCTCGGCGGCAGACTTCAGTTCGATCACGGTATAACTTTACCGGTCACGGCAACCGGCAAACGGTTTCATCCGAGGCTTGACTGGTCTTGACCGGGTGTGAGGGCCGTCATAGGCTGCGTTCAGTAGTACACCTCCGATCTTTGTTCGCAGCCGCCGCGGACCTGAAAGGTGTTCTGTGGATCTGTCGCGGCGCGGACTGCTCGGTGGAGTTGTGGCTGGGGCGGCGCTCACGGCGTTGCCGGTCGGGGCGAGCGCGGAGGTGGACAGCTTCCGGTGCGCGATCGACTGGAAGCGGTTCCTCGGCGAGCAGGACCTGGTGTGGCAGCGGATCCCGCGCGCCTGGTACGAGGGTCCGTTCCTGGGCAACGGCTTCCTGGCCACCGCGGTCTACCGCGAGCCGGGTGCGAACGCCGTCCGGTTCACCGTCGACCACGCGCAGGTGCAGGACCACCGGCCCCAGTTCGGGAACGAGTGGGGAGTGGCGCGGTTGCCGGTCGGGCGCGTGCTGCTGACGCCGGTCGGCAAGATCACCGGCGTCGACCTCAGGCTGGACCTCTGGAACGCCGAGCTGCGCGGCAAGATCATCACCGACAAGGGTGAGCTGGCGGTCAGGGCGTTCGTGCACGCCGAGAAGTCGTTGCTGCACCTCGAAGTTCGGCCGTCCAGTGGCGAACGGGACAGCAAACTGGAGTTCCTGCCGCTGGACGCGGTGAGCCCGCGGGTCATCCGCGAACCACCGCCCGCGACGCTGCCGCCCAACCCCAAGCCGGTCACCCGCACCGAGAACGGGCTCACGCTCGTCGCGCAGGAGATGGTCGCGGGCGGGCAGACGGCGACGGCGTACCGAGTCAAGAGATCCCATGGCCGCACGGAGTTGCTGCTGTCGGTCGACCACTCGTTCCCCGGCCGCACCGCCGAGGCGACGGTCAAGGAGACGATCACCAAGGCACCGATCCCGGAAATGCTGCGGCACCAGCACCAACGCTGGTGGCATCGCTTCTACCGCAAGAGCTTCGTGTCCGTGCCGGACGCGTTGATGCAGAGCTTCTACTGGATCCAGCTGTACAAGCTCGCATCAGGTGCGCGCAAAGAAGCACCGATCATGCCCACCACCGGCCCGTGGCTGGAGCCGACGCCGTGGCCGTCGGTGTGGTTCAACCTCAACGCACAGCTCGAGTACTGGCCCGTGCTCGCGTCCAACCACCTCGAACTGGACCCGATCCCGCGCACGATCGCGGAGAACCAGCAGATCCTGGTCGACGCGCTGCGGCCGGAGTTCCGCGTCGACTCGATGGGGTTGCGGCGCAGCACCGACCCGACGTTCCAGGACGCCGGGTTCGTCGGCTCGCCGCTGCACCCGTCGCCGGACCCGGAGATCGGGAACCTGCCGTGGTTGCTGCACAACGCGTGGCTCAGCTACCGGCACACGATGGACGAACGGATCCTCCGGGACACCGTCTTCCCGGTGCTGCGCAGATCCACCAACTACTATCTGCACTTCCTGCGCAAGGGCAACGACGGCAGGCTGCACCTGCTGCCCACCTACTCGCCCGAGTACGGCGTCGCACCGGACTGCAACTACGACCTGGCGCTGCTGCGCTGGTCGTGCCGCACCCTCATCGAGAGCGCCAAGATCCTCAAGATCGACGATCCGCTCAACGCCAAGTGGCAGGAGGTGCTCGACCAGCTCGTCGAGTACCCGGCCGACGCGGGCGGGTTCATGATCGGCGCAGGCGTGCCGTTCGCGAAGTCGCACCGGCACTACTCGCACATGCTCGCGGTCTACCCGCTGCACGAGGTCAACTGGGAGCAGCCGGAACGCCGTGACCTCATCGAACGCTCGCTGAAGCACTGGCTGAGCTTCGAGGGGTCGTTGCGGGGCTTCACCTTCACCGGTGCCGCGTCGATCGCGGCTCAGATGACTCGCGGCGACGACGCGTTGAAGTACCTGCGCGAGTTCGTCGCCAGGTTCGCCCAGCCCAACACGATGTACTTCGAGGCAGGCCCGGTGATCGAGACTCCGCTCAGCGCCGCGAAGTCGTTGCAGGACATGCTGATCCAGAGCTGGGGTGGGCTGATCCGGATCTTCCCCGCGGTGCCGCCGGTGTGGCAGGACGTCACGATCCACGACACCCGCACCGAGGGCGCGTTCCTGGTCAGCGCGGTCCGGCGGGGCGGCAAGACGCGCTTCGTGCGCGTGCACAGCGAAGCCGGCCAGCCGTGCCGCATCCGCACCGGCATCGAGGGCCGGATCGAGGTGCGCGGCTGCAGCAGGTGGAGCGTGCGCGACGGCGTGGTCGAACTCGAGCTGCGGCGCGGCCAGGACGCGTTGATCCACGCTCGCGGTGAGCGGGACTTCACCATCGCGCCGGTCCGGATCACCGAACCCGGCAGGCGCTGGGGCCTGCCCGCGTTGCCGCCCGGTGGCAGCGCGGTTCCGGTGGACCTCAGCGCGGCGCTCGACAACGACGGCCTGTCCAACGAGTTCACCAGCCGGGACGGCAACTTCGACGGCCTCGGCAACACCTACCCGGCCGCCCAGCTGCCGCAGACCGGGTCGGTGACCGACGACGGCATCCTGTTCGAGTTCCACAACGGCGACGAGGCGAGCAAGAACAACGTCATCGCGGCCGGGCAGACGTTGCTGCTGCCCGCCGGGAAGTACGTGAAGCTGCACCTGCTCGCGGCCGCGGACACCGGCAACGTCGACGCGGACGGCGCGGTCGGTTATGCCGACGGTTCGGTGCCCGCGAAGTTCCGGGTGACGGCGTGGCAGCAGCGGCCGCAGTTCGGCGAGTCGGAACCCGTTGCCACCACGTTGATGCACACGCCGTCCGGTCCCGTGCAGAAGCAGGTGTCGATCTTCCACCAGACCTTGGTGCTCGACCCCGCCAAGGACCTCGCGTCCGTCACGCTGCCCAGGACCGCGGGCCCGCGCCTGCACGTCTTCGCGATCACGTTGGAGAAGCCCAAAGCCTGACCGTCACCCGCCGCCGCCCGAGGAGTGATCCGAAGGAGGCAAGACGATGGCAGAACTCTCCCGGCGCGGCGCCGTCAAGCTCGGCGCCGCGGGGGCACTCGCGCTGGGAATGACCCGGCCCGCGTACGCGGATCCGGTGATCGAGGCCGCGTGGGCGCTGAAGTGGAACCCGACGCCCGGTGGCGACGGCCTCAGGGCGTTCGAGGGCCTGGAAGACGACCGTGCCGGCTCGCACAGCGGCGTGAAGCACATCTACGTCGAGGGCGACCACTGGCGCTTCGACATGCACACGCGCGACCGCGACGGTTCCGACCGGCAGCGCAACGAGTCCAAGGGCATGCGGTCCGGCGGCACCACGCACAAGATCGGCAAGGACCAGATCTGGAAGATCACCTACCAGGCGTTCTGGCCGTCCTCGCTGACCGCGACCACCCGGTTCACCCACATCATGCAGATGAAGGTGCAGGACGTGGGAGGTCCACTGTGGACCCTGACGCCGCGGCAGAAGGACAAGCCGACGCTCACGATCCTGACGTTGCGGGACAACGACGCCAACACCGAGCACATCGTCGGTGACTGGACCCCGTTGCAGAACAAGTGGATCGACGTCGAGTTCGAGTGCAAGGCGTCGAACTCGGGCGGCCACCTCGCGTGGCTGTTCAGGGACGGGTCCACCGTCGTCGGCCAGGGCCGCACGACGGCCGTCGACCTGTGGCGGGACAAGAACTACCTGCGCCCCAAGTGGGGCATCTACCGGAGCATCGAGAGCTCCGGCCTGCAGAACACCTATCAGCTCATCCGCAACTACAGGGGTTACAAGTGGGAGTGAGATCTCTGCTGACGGCCGTGGCACTCGTCGCGGCTTCCGCGGCTGTGCCGGTTGCCGCCCAAGCCGATCCCGTGGTCGAAGCCGATCCGACGTTGGCGCTGACACCACCGATGGGCTTCAACAACTGGAACACCACCGGCTGCGACATCAACGAGCAGATGATCCGCGACATGGCGGACATCTTCGTGTCGCGCGGGTTGAAGGAGGCGGGTTACCAGTACGTCAACGTCGACGACTGCTGGGCCGATCTCAACCGCGATCCGGAGACCGGGCGGTTGCGCAACCACCCGACCCGGTTCCCGAGCGGCATGAAGGCGCTCGCCGACTACATCCACGCGCGCGGCCTCAAGTTCGGCATCTACACCAGCGCGGGTACGCAGACGTGCGCGCGCACGATGCCGGGAGCGCTGGACCACGAGGAGATCGACGCGCAGACGTTCGCGGACTGGGGCGTCGACTACCTCAAGTACGACAACTGCAACAACCAGGGCCGTCCTGCCCTGGAGCGCTACACGAAGATGCGGGACGCGCTGAAGAAGACCGGCCGCCCGATCGTCTACTCGATCTGCGAGTGGGGCCAGAACAAGCCGTGGGAGTGGGGCAAGGGTGTCGGACACCTCTGGCGCACCACCGGTGACATCAACGACACCTGGTCCAAGACCGTCGAGATCATCAAGCTCAACGCGCCGCTTGATGCTTATGCCGGTCCCGGCCACTGGAACGACCCCGACATGCTCGAGGTCGGCAACGGCAAGCAGACCACGACCGAGTACAAGAGCCACTTCGCGCTGTGGTCGATCATGGCCGCGCCGCTGCTGATCGGCGCGGACCTGCGCAAGATCTCGCCGGAGCACTTCGACATCCTGCGCAACAAGGAGATCATCGCGATCAACCAGGACAAGCTCGGCGTCCAGGGCAAGGTGATCTACCAGAAGGACGGGCACTGGGTGTTCGTGAAGCCGCTGGCCAACGGCGACAAGGCGGTGGCGCTGTTCAACGAGTCCGAGGTGAACGCGACGATCTCCACGTCCGCACGTGACTTGGGGTTGCCCCGGAGCGTCGGCTACACCGTGCGGGACCTGGACCAGCACAAGAACTTCCAGTCCGCCGGCAAGATCTCGGCCTCCCTGCCACCGCACGGCACCGCGATCTTCCGGGTGAAGGCGTCGCAGGACTGGTACAAGCACGAGCCCGCGATCGACACGTCGCTGGACATCGCCGCGCAGATCCCCGGCATTCCTTCGACGATCACGCCTGCCGGTGAGCCGTTCGTGGCGACCGTGACCGCGACCAACCAGGCACCGATTCCCCTTTTGAACGCCTCCACTTCGTTCGCGGCGCCTGCCGGTTGGAAGGTTGAGAAGCTTTCGTCCGAACGTGCTCCGGTGCTGCTGACTTCGCAGTCGGTGCAGGGCAAGTGGAAGGTGACACCGCCCGTCGGGGTGGTTCCTGGTGCGCATTTGCTGAACGGATCTTTGGGCGTCACATGGGTCGGGCACGGGAAGCTTTCACGGCCGGTGAACTCATCGGTGCTGGTGCCGGTCGCGCCACCGTCCGGAGCTTCCTTGTGGGCCAGTGACGTCACGTTCACCACCGAACGCAGCGGCTACGGGCCCGTCGAGCGCGACCGGTCCAACGGCGGCTACGTCGGTGGTGACGGCAAGACGCTGACCATCAACGGCAAGACCTACGAGAAAGGCCTTGGTGCGCACGCCAATGCTGAGTTGATTTTGTACGTCGGTGGCCGTTGCACGTCGTTCTCGTCCGACGTCGGCATCGACGACGAACGTGACGTGAACCAACAGGGCACGGCGGTATTCGAGGTGTGGGCCGACGGGGTTCGGGTGGCGTCCAGCGGTTTGCGCACCTGGAAGGACGACGCGGTGTCGATCTCCGGGCCTCTGGCCGGTGCCAAGTTCCTGCGGCTCGTCGTCAACGACAGCGGTGACGGCGTCAGGTTCGATCGCGGAGACTTCGCCGGCGCAAAGCTGACCTGCTGAGTGCGATAGCCGCGACTCCTGCGACGAGCACGCCCGTGGACAGGATCTGGCCGCGGGCCTGCTCGTCGTTCAGCATCAGCACGATGATCGTGACGATGCCGGCCAGCGCGAGCCAGGACAGGTACGGGTAGCCCCACATCGGGACTGTCGGGTTGTCGATGGTCTTGCGGAGGCGGAGCTGGGAGACCGCGATGAAACCCCACACGACCAGGAGTGCGGAGCCCACGGCGTTGAGCAGCAACACGAACACCGTGTCCGGCCACAGGTAGTTCAGGAGCACGGAGAAGAACCCGAACGCCACGGACGCGAGTACGGCGTTGCGGGGGACGCCGTTCTTCTTGTTGAGAAGTGTTTTTGGCGCTTCGCCGCGTTCGGCCAGCGAGCAGAGCATGCGGGCGGCGCCGTAGAGGGTGGCGTTGATGGCGCTCAGCAGTGCCACGAAGATGACCACGTTCATGATCTGGCCCGCTGCCGGGATGCCCAGGCGGTTCAGGACCGCCACGTACGGGCTGGCGCCCACCTCGGAGTGGTTGTAGGGCAGCAGGGTGACGACCACCGCCATGGAGCCCAGGTAGAAGACGAGCAGGCGGGTGATAGAGGTTCGCACTGCCTTTTTGACTGCGTGCTTCGGGTCTTCGGCGTCTGCTGCGGCGATCGTGACCACCTCCAAGCCGCCGAACGCGAACACCACCGCCATGAAGCCTGCGATGACTCCTGGCCAGCCGTTGGGGAGGAAGTTTTCGAGGTTGCTGAGGCCTGGGGCCTCGACGCCGGGGACCAGGCCCGCGATCGCTGCCGCGCCCAGTGCGAGGAAGAGGACGATGGCGGCGATTTTCAGGCCGGCGAACCAGAACTCGAACTCGCCGAAGTTGCGGACGTTGGTGAGGTTCACCGCCGTCAGGGTCGTCATGAAGATCAGAACCCAGGTCCATTGGGGGACTGCTGGGATCCATCCTGTGGCGATCTTGGCTGCGCCGGTGGCTTCTACGGCCAGTACTACGCCCACCGTTGCCCAGTAGACCCAGCCGACTGTGAAGCCTGCCCACGGGCCGATGGCCTTTTCCGCGTGCACGGAGAAGGCGCCGCCGCTGGGGTGTTCCGCGGCCATTTCTCCCAGCATGCGCATGATGAGGAGGGCCAGGAATCCGGCCAGGCCAAATGAGATGAGTACGGCTGGGCCGGCTATGGCGATGCCGGCGCCTGTTCCGACGAAGAGGCCGGCTCCGATGACGCCGCCCAGGGCGATCATGGTTACGTGGCGTTGCTGCAGGTGGCTCTGCGGGTGGTGGCGTTCCTGCCGGGGTTCTTCCTGACCTTCTTGCCGGCGGTCTTGCTGCGGGAGTTCTTGCGGGTCAGTCACGCTCTCCAGCCCCGTTCGAGTGTGCCGATGGCGGCCCGATAGTGAGTTCATGGCGGCGGAGAGTCAAATCGTGTGATCGGAGTTACATCTGGCCTAGTGAAGGTGAGATCGATGAACTCGCCTAAGGGATCACCTCAGGGAGTATTGCCGCAACTCGACACGTTTTCCAGTGCTCTTGAGCGTTACTCGGAGTGGGGGTGGTTGGTGTTGCGGTCGGAGAACCGGTTGCTGTTGACCACTGATCACTCTGTTTCTGCCGTGGAGCTCGGGGCTGGGATCGGTGGGGAGGTGCAGCACTACCTGTCGGTTCGGATGCTTGGTGGGCCGGTGGTGGTGTTGCCCGGGGCGTCTTCGGGGTCTGGGGGGTCTGCTCGGTGGCTCATCCTCACTGGGTCGGCTGATGAGGCTTCGCAGGTGAACCTGATTCGGTTGCGGGCTCGGGGGGCGTTGACTCATCGGTTGGGGACGTTGGTGCCGTTGCCGCCTTCGCGGATTGATCGTGGGGGTGTGGGGTGGTTGGGGGAGGCGCCGGTGGGGAGGCCTGGGTTGCCGCCGTTTTCGGCTGTTGTGGCTGCTTTGAGGGCGGTTACCGAGACTGCTGGGTTGCGGTGACTGGCGGCAGGACGTTCGCCACGAACTGGTTCAGGGTGTTGCCTCGCGCGGCGAAGTTGAGCACCACGTAGGTGCCGTTGCTGCCTTGCTTCAGGCCCACGCCCACGCGGTCTGAGGACTTCCAGACCATCGCGGTGAAGTGCAGGACGCTGTAGTCGATGTTGGAAGCGGTCATCTCCGTGGCGTAGTCGTAGCCTCGGGATTCGCTGTACCAGTTGTTAAGAGCATTCGTCGCGACTGTGTCGATTGCGCGGGTGCGGCTGCCGGTCCAGTAGAGGTTCTCGCCGTAGGGGTTGTCGGGGCGGTGTTCGAAACCGTCTGCCTCGTGGAGGTGGTCTGCCCATTCCTGGGCTGTTCGGGTCACTTCCGAATCGAGGGAGAGAGGGGCCACGCCGTGCTTTGCGCGGTAGGCGTTGAGAAGTTCGACGGTCTTGGTAACTGGGTCGACGCCCAGTGCCGGGGTCGCCGGGGTGAGCAGGAGGGTGGCCACGGCGATTACGGTGAGGATCGTTCGCATGGCTTGTTTTGTCCCCCAGTTGGGGCATTGGGGACAACCCTTTGGGTTAGATCTGCCGTCTTGATAGGCGGTGTGTAGCCGTGGGGTGGGCTAAGTGCGTGAGGCATGCCACACGGTGGGTCTGTGGTCGGGGTCACCCCTACGACCCCCTTGGGTTAGTGAGTGATACCCCGGTTGCTGTGCAAATTCACTCCACAGGACGTCGTTGGGGTACTAGCTTTGTGATGTCAACCACGACGGAAGGAGCCGGACATGGAGCGCCACGAGATTCTTGCGGACGAGGACGGCCACATTCGCGGGTACGACTAGAGAGCTGCGTCGGCCGTAGGTGAGGGAGTCGGACGAAGAGGCTCCCTCGCGGCCGGAGAAGCTACTGGGTGGTACGTGCGAGTTGATTGTTCAATCATTGGTTGAGTGCTCGCGGAGTGCTTGGCGACGTTGTTGAGGTCCGTCCTACCTGGGTGCGCGGCGGGCAGGATCTCCAACTCGGCCGGGAATCAAGCTGACGTCGGATGTTTGTGCGTGCTTGCGCGGACTACGAGCTTGGTGAGGAGCTCGCGGCGTTCGGCCGGGGCGCCGTCCAGGCGGGCGGCCAGCAGGTCCACGGCCACCTTGCCGGCTTCCTCGGTCGGCATGGCTACCGTGGTCAGGGCTGGGGAGCACATCGCGGCGTACAGGATGTTGTCGAAGCCCGTCACGCTGATCTGGTGCGGCACCTTGATGTCGTGTGCGGCCAGGTAGCTCAGCACGCCCAGGGCCATCAGGTCGTTGTAGGCGATGAACGCTGTTGCGGTGGTCTTGAGGGCCTGTTCGGCCGCGGCCAGGCCGCCGGTGAAGTTCGGTTCGAACGGGCCCAGCAACTGTGCTCGGTTCTGCAGGCCGCGCAGCCTGCGGTTGTGCGACCAGGAGGCGGTCGGACCGCCCAGGTAGACGTACTCCTTGTGGCCCAATGATTCTAGGTGGGTGATCACCTGGTCCATGCCGGAACCGCTGTCCATCAGCACCGACGAGACGCCTGGCACGGTGCGGTTGATCAGCACCAACGGGGTCAGGTCGGCCAGTTCTGCGATCACCTCGTCGGACTGCAGCGGGGAGCAGAGGACCACGCCGTCGACTTGGGCTGCCATCGTGCGGACCAGTTCGGCTTCGGTTTGCGGGTCTTCCCTGCTGTCGCAGAAGAAGACCGAGGTGCCCGCCTCGCCTGCCCGTGTCTGCACGCCGCGCAGCACGGCCGGGTAGAACGGGTTTTCGAGGTCGGGCACCACGATGCCGAGGTTGCCGGTGCGGCCCGTGATCAGGCTGCGCGCCGCGCGGTTCGGCTGGTAGCCGAGGCCCGCTACTACGTCCAGGACCCGTTGGCGGGTGGTTTCCTTGACGAGGCCCGGCGCGCTCAGCGCGCGCGAGACCGTCGAGACGGAGACCTGAGCTTGGCGAGCGACATCCCTGATGGTGACGGCCACCGGAGAATCATCGCAGTCAAGGTCACGATCGACCCATTCATCGGAGGACTGTGGTCAGAGCTCCAGGCCGGTCAGCACCAGGACGCGGGGTTCGGTGAGGTCTTCCATGGCCGCGCGGAGGCCCTCGCGGCCGATGCCGGACTCCTTCACGCCGCCGTACGGCATCTGGTCCGCGCGGTAGCTCGGCACGTCGCCGATGATCACGCCGCCGACCTGGAGTCGTTGCGCGGCACGGAAAGCCAGCCGCACGTCGGTCGTGAAGAGGCCGGCTTGCAGGCCGTAGCGGGAGGCGTTGACGCGGTCGAACGCCTCCTCGACGCTGTCCACGCGGGTCAGCGTGACGACCGGGCCGAACACCTCCTCGGCGCTCACTTTCGCGTCCTCCGGCACGTCGGTCAGCACGGTCGGCGCGTATGTGCGGCCGTCGCGGGTGCCGCCGGTGAGGACGGTCGCGGAGGCCTCGTTCACCCACGCCTCAACGCGTTCGGCTGCGGCGTCGCTGATCAACGGGCCGACGTCGCCGGCCACGTCGAGCTTGTTCACGTGCTGCACAACGGCTTCCGAGATGGCGTCGTACACATCCGCGTGCACGTAGACGCGTTGCACGGAGATGCACGACTGGCCCGCCTGGTACATCGCGAACGTGGCGATGCGCTGCGCGGCGAACTCCACGTCCTGCCAGTCGGGGGCGACGATCGCGGCCGCGTTGCCGCCGAGCTCGAGGGTCACGTGCTTGCGCGGCACGCGTTCCTTGATGCCCCAGCCGACCGGGCCGGAACCGGTGAACGAGACCACCGGCAGCCGCGGATCCTCGACCAGCGCAGCCGTGTCCTCATTGGACAGATGAAGCACCGACCACGCGCCGTCGGGTAGGTCGGTCTCGGCCAGCAGCTCGCCGAGCAGGAAGGCGACCTTCGGGGTGGCGGGCGCGGGCTTGAGCACGATCGGCGCGCCGACCGCGAGGGCAGGGGCGATCTTGTGCGCCACCAGGTTCAGCGGGAAGTTGAACGGCGCGATGCCCAGCACCGGGCCACGCGGCACCCGGCGCACCAGCGCGAGGCGGCCCTCGGCGGACGGGTCGGTGTCGAGGCGCTGCAGTTCGCCGGAGAACCGGCGGGCTTCCTCTGCGGCCCAGCGGAACGTGGAGATCGCGCGGGTCACCTCGACGCGCGCCCACTTCAGCGGCTTGCCGGAGTCGTCGTTGATGGCCTGCGCGAACTCCTCGGCGCGCTCGGCCAGCCGCCGCGACACGTGGTCCAGCGCGGCGGCACGGCGGTGCGCGGGCAGGGCGGCGAGTTCCGGGGCAACGGCGAACGCCTTGGCGACAGCGCTCTCGACTTCTTCGGCGGTGTTGAACGGAATCATGCGAGCAGGGCTCCTTCGAGCACGTCGAGGCCTTCGGCGAGCAGGTCGTCCGGGATGACCAGCGGGGGCAGCAGACGGATCACGTTGCCGTAAGTGCCGCACGTCAGCACGACGACACCCTGGTCGTGGCACGCCTTGGCCACGCGGGCGGCGACTTCGGGCGTGCGTTCGGTGAACTCGATGGCGAGCATCGCGCCACGGCCGCGGATGTCCGCGATGATGTCGGTCTTCTCGGCGACGGCCTTCAGCCGGGTGACCACGGTTTCCTCGATCCGGCGCGCGGCAGCGTTGAGGTCGCGCTCGCGCATCGTGCGGATGGCACCGAGCGCCGCGGCACACGCGACGGGGTTACCGCCGTAGGTGCCGCCGAGTCCGCCGACGTGCACGGCGTCCATGATCTCCGCGCGTCCGGTGACGGCGGCGAGCGGCAGACCGCCCGCGATGCCCTTGGCCGTCGTGATCAGGTCCGGCACCACGCCCTCGTGGTCGGAGGCGAACCACTCGCCGGTGCGGCAGAAGCCGGTCTGGATCTCGTCGGTCACGAACAGCACGTCGTTCTGGCGGCACCACGCGGCGACGGCGGGCAGGAAGCCGGCGGCGGGTGCGATGAAGCCGCCCTCGCCCTGGATCGGCTCGATCACCACGGCGGCGGTGTTGTCCGCGCCGACCTGCTTCTCGATGGCGGCGATCGCCTTCGCGGCCGCGTCGGCGCCGGTCAGGCCGTCGTGCAACGGGTAGGACGCGGGCACCCGGTACACCTCGGGCGCGAACGGCCCGAACCGGTGCTTGTACGGCATGTTCTTGGCGGTCAACGCCATCGTGAGGTTCGTGCGGCCGTGGTAGCCGTGGTCGAACACCACGACGGCCTGCCTGCCGGTGACGTGCCTGGCGATCTTGACCGCGTTCTCCACGGCCTCGGCGCCGGAGTTGAACAGCACCGACCGCTTCTCGTGGTCGCCGGGGGTCAGCGCGTTGAGCTCCTCGCAGACCTCGAGGTAGCCCTCGTACGGCGTGATCATGAAGCAGGTGTGGCTGAACCGGTCGATCTGCGCGTGCACGGCCTCGGCCACCGCGGGCGCGGGGTTGCCGACGTTCGTGACGGCGATCCCGGAGCCGAGGTCGATCAGCTGGTTGCCGTCGACGTCGACCAGCAGGCCGTCGTCGGCCGACTCGATGTAGACGGGCAGCGTGCTGCCGACTCCAGAAGCGACGGCGTGCTTGCGCCGCGCCTGGAGCTCCAACGACTTGGGACCTGGGATCGCGGTGCGCAGTCGGGTCATGTGCTCAGCATGGTCCTGGTCAACGCAGTGCGCAGTGTCTGAAATGGCGATCTGTACGCCTCGGGCTGTACAAATTGGCACATGCCCATCACGCTGCGGGAACTCGCCGTGTCGCTCCGGCTGCCGGTGCTCGCCGGGGACGTGTCGAGGCCGGTCGGGTGGGTGCACGGGACGGAGCTGGCGGATCCGACGCCGTTCCTGGAGGGCGGTGAGTTGTTGCTGACCACCGGCCTGAGGCCGCTGAGCGATGACTACGTGGAACGCCTGGTGGATGCGGGCGTGGTCGGGCTGGGATTCGGCACCGGGCTGGGGCACGACGTCGTGCCGCCGGCGTTGGTGGAGGCGGCGGCCGCGGCTGGTCTCGGGCTCGTCGAGGTGCCGCGCGAGGTGCCGTTCATCGCGATCAGCAAGGCGGTGTCCAAGGCTCTCGCAGCGGACGAGTACGCCGCGCTCACCCGGACCAGCGAGGCCCAGCGGGCGCTCACCAGAGCTGCGGTGCGGTCAGGAGTGGCCGGGGTGGTGCGGCGGCTCGGCCAGTGGATCAACGGCTGGGTGGTGTTGCTGGATGCGACAGGGCAACCTGTTCACGCGCACAACCCGCGCACGGTTCCCGGCCTGACCGCCGAAGCAGCGAGGCTGAGAACTGCGGGCGGCCTGGCCAGCGCCGCGTTCGAAACCGGCGGCTGGCACGTGTTCCTCCAGGCGCTCGGCAGCCGGGCCAGGGGAGTGCTGGCGGTCGGCACACCCGGCCCGCTCGACTCCTCCGACCTGAACATCGTCAACGCCGCGGCCTCCCTGCTGACCCTCGCGCTCGCCCAGAACGACGCCGTCGACGCCGCCCACCGGGAACTGCGCACCGGCCAGTTCCGGCTGCTGCTCGCCGGACTGCCGGTCGACGGCCTGCCCGAACGCTTCCGCGTGTTCCTCGTCGACGAACCGCCGGAGCAGGAGGTGTTCTGGGCGGAGCACGACGGGCAGATCGTCGTGCTGGCGCGCGAGTTCGACGGCTTCGCATCGTCCGAAGTGGACGCCACCGAGGTCGCGAGAGGACTGCGCGAAGCCCGGCAGGCGTGCAAGGCCGGCATCCGGAGGTTCGAGGACCTCGCCGGAAGACTGGAACTCCCGGACGGGTTCGCCGACGCGCTGCTCCGGCCGCTCGACGAGGAGACCCGTGCAACTCTGAAGGTCTGGCTCGCTCACCACGGTGCCTGGGACCCGGCCGCGACGGAACTGGGCGTGCACCGGCACACGCTCCGAAACCGGGTCCGCAAGGCAGAGCAGGCACTCGGGCGCTCGCTGGACTCGCCCGGCCTGCGCGCTGAGCTGTGGCTGGCGCTCGCCTAGTCCACCGCGAAGGTGAGCGAGGCGGTGTAACCGGACTGGGTGTTCCCCGACATCGTGGCCATCTGCTGGTCGACACCGTCCCGGAACACCATGTCCTGCCTGAGGGAGGTCCGCGCCATGTTCTGGACGCTCGTCGTGTACCCGGTCGTGCCGTAGACCTCCTTGCAGGTCGCCTCCGGCAGTGCGAGCTGCGAGGTCGTGACCTTGTTGCCCGCGCTCGTCGCCGCCGCGAGGGTTGGGTAGACCTCGAAGTGGATGTGCGGCCACCGTCCCGAGTAGGCGCCGGGGAAGACGCTGACGAACTTCAGCTTGCCGTTGGAGTCCGCCTCCTGGACGCCGCGCAGGAAGTTCTCGTTCTTCACGCGGTCCGAGTACATCGAGTAGTCGCCGTTGATGTCGCAGTGCCACAGGTAGATGGCGGCACCGGCGTACGGCTTGCCGTCCTCGTGCTGAACCGTGAGCTCGATCGTCAGCGGAACACCCTCGGCGGTCCGCGTGGACGAACCGAAGCTGGAGCGGATGTCCGAACGCACGACGCCGCTCTGGGCCAGCGCGTTCGGGCCGTTGGAGCCGTCGCCGGGGAACGGGCCGGCGGTCTCTTCGGGAATGGCTTCCATCGGGCTGCCGGCGGCCGCCGAAGAGCCGCTGGTGGTGGAGGTGGTCGTGGTCGTCGAGTTCGAGGTCGTGGTGGTCGACGGAGCACAGGCCACGAGAGTGAGGCCTGCGCCGCCGAGCAGCGACAACGCTCGCCTGCGCCCGACGAGGGTGGCGAGGTCGAACTGGAGGCCGCGGTCGTGGTTGTCCGTCATGTGCATCAGATTGCGGCCGTTTTCTGTGAGTCGCCTGTGGAGCGCCTGTCAGAACGCTACGCACCACTGGGATGTTGAGAACATCTGGATGTCCTGAGTATCTTGATGGCATGGCAACTCGGCACTTGTACGTGGCGCGGCATGGTGCTGCGGATCCGTTCGGCGAGCTCACCGAGGTGGGGCGACGGCAGTCCGAACTGCTGGGTCAGCGCCTGGCCGGTCTGCCGATCGATGCCGTGTGGCACTCGCCGCTGGCCAGGGCGGTGCGGTCCGCGCAGATCATCGGCGGTTGTCTGCCTGGAGTGGTTGTGCGGGAAGCGGCCGAGCTGATCGACCACGTGCCGCACGTGCCGGACGAGATTCCGCCGGGGTGGGCGGGTTTCTTCGACGGGTACGACGCTGCGGAGGCCGCTGCGGGTGCACGGGTCGCCGACGCGTTGATCGGCCGGTTTGCGCGGCCCGCCGACGCCGAGACCCACGAAGTGCTTGTCACGCATGCGTATTCGGTTGCCTGGCTGGTGCGGCACGCCCTCGACGCTCCACCGGCGCGGTGGCTGGGACTGAACTGCGGCAACACCGCGCTCACGGTGATCGAGTACCGCGCCGGCCTGGCGCCCACGTTGGTGTCGTACAACGACATGGGGCACTTGCGCTAGCGCCGCAGGACGGCGTGGGCGGCAGTGAGTCGTTGGGCCTCGTCGCGTTCCGAGTGATCGCCCGACACGTCGTCGGCCCAGCTCAGCAACCGCTGGAGGTGCGCGTCCGCCGTGGTCGTCACGATGCGAGGCTCGCCGAGGACGACCTCGCCGCTGGTCCCGTCGATCGTGACGAGAGTGCCTTCGCTGAGCACGAGTTCACCGACTCCCACGACGGCGGGTTTTCCCATCGCCCTGGCGACAACGGCGGCGTGGCTGGCCGGCCCGCCGCGCGCGGTGAGGATGCCGGTGGCAGCGGCCAGGCCGCGCATGTCGTGCGGCGAGGTTTCGGGGCGTACCAGGATGACCGGGCCGTTCATGCGCACCGCTGCCTCCGAGGTGGTCGCCACCCGGCCGGTCGCCACCCCTGGACAGGCACCCAACCCTCTGGCCAGCACGTTCTCGTCCGGTGCGATTCGGGGCGTGCGGACGTGCTGGAGGTGGTGCGGCGAGACCCTCAGCAACGCTTCGCGGCGGTCGATCACGCCTTCGTCGGCGAGGTCGGTGGCGACTCGGATCGCGGCGGCACCACCGAACTTGCCCGGCCTGACCTGCAGCAGCCACAGTTCGCCGGACTCGTAGGTGAACTCGACGTAGCACGCGTCGCGGTAGTGCGCCTCGACCCGGCTCAGGGCGTCCAGCAGACCCGACCACACCGCCGGTTCCCGCTCGGCCAAGGCGCTCAACGGCAAAGTTTGCGACCTTCCGGACACGACGTCGTCGCCCTGGTGTCCAAAGAGGACATCGCCGAACGGGACGTGCGCGCCGGTGTTGGGATCGCGGCTGAACGCGACCCCGGTGCCGCTGTGCTCGTCGCGGTCGCCGAACACCATCCTCTGCACGATGGCGGCGGTACCGAGGTCGTGCGGGATGTCGTGCAGTTCTCGGTACGTCTGAGCACGTGGCGTGTTCCACGAGGAGAACACGGTCTCCACCGCCGAGAGAGCAGCGGCAACGGACGTGAGCTCCAGGTTGAGGATCGTGTTCATCATGCCGGGCATCGACACCGGCGCCCCAGAACGAACGGACACGACGTCGAAGCCGGCAACGGCCGCAGCGAGCTCCTCGTCGAGCCCGTCCGGAAGGCGTCCGTCGCGGAGGTACGCCCGGCAGGTCTCGGTGGTGACGACAAATGCGGCGGGTACCGGCAGTCCGAGCCGGTGCAGGGCGACGAGGCCGTGTGCCTTGCCGCCCAACAGGTCCGCCGACTCGTCGACATCGGCGGAGAGCTGCCGAATCCACTTCACCGGGGAATTCCCAGCGTGGCGAGCAGATCTTCGTGCAGCTCTGCCCAGATGGCGTGGTACGACGAGGTGCTGTCGGCCAGTTCCGCCAGCTCGCCCGACTTGGTGCGGTCGAGGGCTTCAGCAAGGCGCACCCGGTAACGGCCGAACCGGCGCAGCGCAACGGAAAGCTCGGCGCAGACGACGGCGGCACGTCGGTGGAAGTCGGCGAACCGGTTGAGGACGCGGGCGTCGTAGGACGGGTCGCGGTGGTCGTTGGCGATCATGACACCGTCGACGGACCGGAGCTGCCACGCCGTGCAGAGGTCGAGCAGTTCCGGGTTGAGCACGAGAAAACCGTCGAACGCCGCGGTCACGGCGGGACGTGCGGCGGCCGACTCCAGCTCGTCGGTGATCCTCTTGACGTCCTCCGCCTTGCCCGCCTCGGTCAGGCTCCACACGCCGAAGTCGGCGTTGCGCGTGACGAGTCCGGCGACGGCGAGGTCGATCAGCTCGGACTCGACGTCCGGCTCCTCGAAGCCCGTGGTCGCCGCCAGCCGGGTGAGCCCGGCGGTGCCGACGCAGCGCAAAGCGTGCAGCACCAGCAGATCCGGCGCGCTCACGGCGTGGCCTTCCGGGCAGCCGACACCGCGTGGCCGGCACCGCGGCCACCGGAGCGGGCGACGATCACGCCGTCCTGCACGCGCACCGCGGCCTCGGTCTCGTCACCGGGATCCGTGACCCCGAGCGCCGACGCCACCGAGGCGTCGTCGAGAACCAACCGGACGCGCTGCCAGACCTCGGGCGCGAACACCCGTCGCAGGCAGCCGACGAGGTCGGTGACCCTGAGCCGGACGAGGCGGCCGGTCTCGGCGGGGTCGCCGGTGACCACCACGATCGTCACCTGCTCGCCGGAACGGACGGCTTCCTCCGCGGCCCCCAGCCGACGGGCGCCCAGCACCGTGATCAGGCCGTCGGAAGCGAGGTCGATCTCCTGGCCGCTGAGCTGGTCGACGAGCCCGGCGGGCGGGTCCCAGGTGTCCGCGCACGGCGTTGCCGGGGTGACGAAGGGCAGGTGCGGCGGCGCCCAGGTGTCCCCGAACTTGATGCCGGCGAGGTGCCGGCACGCGTGCGTCAGGTCGAAGGGATCACCGAACCCCGGCGCGACCTCGGCCCGGTGACTCGCGCCGTCCAGCAGCGTGAGCGCAACCGAGGCCAGCCGCACCTGGCGCGCCGGCTCGACCGACTCCAGTGCGATGGCCAGCAGCAACGCCTCCAGCCGGGCGACCTGTGCCAGCACCTCGCGTGAGTGCTCGTCGTCGAGCACTCCGTCCAACGAGCGCAGCTGGAGGCGCCCACCCCACGCCGTGCCGCCCAGCGGCAGCCGCTCGAGCCAGACCCTGGCGAAGTTCTCCAGCGCGTCGTCCACCGTTGCGGGCGGTGCCGCCAGCTCACCAGCGGCGGCCTCGACCACCTCGATCAGCACCGCCAGGTACAGGGCGCGTTTGCCGGGGAAGTTCGAGTACACCGCGCCACGGGTCAGTTCGGCCCGGTCTGCGATGCGGTCGACCTTCGCCAGCGCGTAGCCGTGCTCCGTGAACTCCGCCTTCGCGGCTGTCAGCACGGCTACGCGCGTGCGTTCCTGCTGTTGTGCTCGTGTCAGCCGAACCATGAACATCAGGATACTCACAAAATCCAGATGTTCAGAACATCTAGGTCAGGCTGAGCAGCACGGTGCTGGAGCCGTGTCGGGGATTGAGCTTCAGCACCGTGCCGCCGAACGTGCCGGGCGTTGAGGAGAGGGACGCCCAGCCCGTCGTCTTGCCGCGCAGTTCCTCGACGGTCGACGCCGGCAGCGGCTTGCCGTCGATGACCACGCGTTTCACTCCGGAAGGCACCATCAGCTGCGACTCGGCCGGCGCGCCCCGCAGCGTCACGAGCAGGTGTTTGCCGTACGACTTCACCCGGAGGTTGCCGAACCTGCCATCCGCAGTGGGGGAGACGAGCCAGCCCGCGCGGTCCGTGCGGCCCAGGTCGTTCACGCCCCAAGCCCGAGACCAGACGTCGGGCGTGCGGAAGTTGAACGGCATGGCCGCGGACGCCCGCAGGTACAGCGGGAACTCGTCCAGCGACGCCTCGCGCGTGACAGTCCTGCCACCGGGCACCCGAGCACCGGAGTAGAGGTCGATCCACTCGCCGGGAGGCAGCCACACGTCGACCGGCGTCGGCTTGCCCGCCGCACCGTCGGCCTCGGCCCGGTCCGCCACCACCGGAGCCGCGAGCAGATCCGGCCCCACCATGAACTGCTGGTCCGCCTGCCACGCCTCCGCCGAAGCCGGATACTGGAACGCCATCGGCTGCGTGATCGGCGTGCCGTCCTGCGAAGCACGAACAGCCTGCGCGTACAGGTACGGGAACAGCTCGTAGTGCAGCACGGCGGCGCGCCGGAACCGTTCGAACGTCGCCGCGTCGTACACCCACGGCGTCGAGTTGCGGCCCGAGCTGCCGACCTGGAACACCGGCGTCACGGCGGACTGCTGCGCCCACCGCACGAACAGCGACTCCGACGGGCCGCCGCCGAGGTTGCGGTAGCCGCCGATGTCCGAGCCGTGCACCGGGTGGCCGGAGATCCACGAGTTGATGCCGCGCCGGTTCGTGAGCCGCAGCCCGTCGAAGCTCATGTCGGCGTCGGCCTGCCAGAAGCCGCGCAGCAGCGTGGGCATCCCGTCGCCACCCGCGCGGAACAACGTCGTGTAGTTCTCGCCGTGCACCTTGCGCAGCATCTTCACGACGGATTCCGCGTACAGCAACGGGTACTGGTTGTGGAGCAGCGTGCCGGGCCCACCGGCGAACTGAGTCTCCTCGAAGTTGTGCTCCTCGCCCCGGTCGCCCTTCACGAAGTTGACGCCCATCCGGAACACGGCTTCCAGCCGAGCCTCGTAATGCCCCCGTGCCACCGGGTTCGTGAGGTCGATGTCCCACACGTTCGTCCGGTCAGACTGCGCAAAGGAACCGGCGGGGTAGTCGTGCGGGCATTCCTTTCCGTCGGACATCTTGTTCAGGAACGGCGCTACCCACACGCCCATGTTCACGCCACGAGAGCGCATCCAGTCGATCGTGCCCTGCGCATCGGGGTACATCGTCTTGTCGAACTTCAACGCGCCGATGCACGCGTAGGTCGGCCGGGCGCCCACCGGCCCCTGCTCCCACGGGTTGTCGACCCAGAGCGTGTCCAACGGGACACCGCGCGCCTGGAACTGCTTGACGTCCTCGACGACCTCGTCGGAGTGGTTGTACTTGTCCCGCCACTTCGTCAGCGCGAACTGCCGCGCGGGCGGCAGGGTCGGCGTGCCGACGCGCTTGAAGTACGCCGAGTTGACCTGCGCCGGCGAGCCCGCGTAGACCTCGTAGTCGAGCCGCGAGGTCTTGAAGCACAGCTGGATCCGGTCCGGCACACCGAAAGCGACCGGACAAGGCGCCGGCTTGTCCGCGCAGTGGTCGTCGGCGAGCGCACCGGGGAACGCCGTCCTGCCGATGGCGCGGGTGTCCGCGTAGACGCCGTAACCCTTGCTGGAGATGAAGAACGTCGACGGCGCGCCGTTCTTGTTGCACTTGCCGAAGTTCGAGGCGCCGACGAACACAGCCTTGTTCAGCAGCACACGGCGTTGCAGGTCAACGAACATCGTGTGCGCGCCACCGCCGAGGAAGTGCTCCTCCAACGACCCGGTGAGGTTCGTCGACACCTGAGCCACGCCTGCGGAAGGCTCCAAAGTCCAGCCCACCCGCAGGCCGCGGTCGGTGCGGGTCACGACCACGGAGGCGGTCCTGGACGCCTCCGTGGTCGCCACGACGTACCGGATCCCACCAGGAACCCGTCTCTGCGCGACGACCTTCGTCAACGAGTGCTGCGTGCCGTCCGCGAGCCGGTAGAACGTCTCGCGCTGGCCGGTCAGGGTCCGCCTGCCGTCCTGGAAGTCCAGCGCGAACGGTGAGTCGACGGCCTGCCACGACAACCCCCTGTGGGCCGTCGCGATCGGCGAACCAGCGGAAAGCCCGGCAGCGACCAGCAGAAGCGCCAGCAGGAACCTCACGCCGGCACCACCCCGTTGATCGTCGTGTTGCGGAACACCAGGTTGTCGGTGTTCTCGATCAGGTTCGGCTCGGCGATCCCGGTGAACGTAGAGTTCGAGATCAGCACGTTGCGGATGTGGGACTGCGGGAACCCGCGGAACGTCGCCGCGACCCGGCCGCCGTTGATCCGCATCCGGTCGATCGTCAGGTTGTTGATCTGCGGGAAGAAGCCCTTCGTGCCGCCGTTCTGGTAGAACATCGACACGAACAGGATCTCGCGCTCGACGTTCTGGCCGAAGATGTTGCGCAGGTGCACGCCGTCGATCACGCCGCCGCGGTCCTGGTTGGTCTTGATGTAGAGCGCGTGCTTGATCGGGTACCGGCCGGGGTAGTCCGGCGCGTTGATCTCGCAGTCGCGGCAGAAGACCTTGGACACGCCGCCGGACATCTCGCTGCCGACCGTGATCCCGCCCCAGCGGCCGGAGAACTTGCAGCGCTCCACCACGATGTGGGTGGACGGGATGCCGACCCGCCGTCCGTCGGCATCCCGTCCGCACTTCACCACGACGCAGTCGTCGTTGGTGTTGAACTTCGAGTCGTGCACGTGCGCGTAGGAGGACGAGTCGAGGTCGACACCGTCGCCCTGCGAGTTCGTCGAGTAGATCTCGATCCGGCGCACGGTGATGTTCTGCGAGAACACGAAGTGCAGCGACCACATCGCGGGGTTCTTGATGAGCACGTCTTCCACGAGCAGGTTCCTGCAGCGGAAGAACTGGATCATGTTGGGCCGCATGTTCTTGCCGACGCCCATGATCCGTTCCTCGACCGGCTTGCCCTCCTCGCCCCACTGCCGCAGCAGCGCGGTGGAGCCGGCGCGCCACTCCGGCCACGGGCCGTTGGTCGCGTCGCCGTCGATCGTGCCGCGACCGGTGATGGCGATGTTCTTCTGCTCGAACGCGTAGATGAACGGCTGGTAGTTGTAGCAGAGCGTGCCCTCCCAGCGGGTGAGCACGAGCGGCAGGTAGTCGTTGGGGTCCGTGGAGAACTTGATCGTGGCGGCCTCGCGCACGTGGAGCTCCACATTGGACAGGAGTCTGATGCCGCCGGTGAGGAACGTGCCCGCGGGAACGACAACACGTCCCCCACCGGCTCGGTGGCACGCCGTGATCGCGCGGTGGAACGCCTCGGTGTTCTTCGTGAGGCCGTCACCCTTCGCGCCGTACGCGGTGACGTCGTAGTCCTTCCTGCGGAAGCGCGGTGGGCAGATGCGCGCCAGGATGCGCGGAACTTCCCGCCACGGGTCCCGGCCCAGAGCGGGTTCGGCAGCCGCAACGCCTGCAGGGAGCAGGAGACCAGCGGCCGTCAGGCCGGACACACGCGCGAAATCACGACGTGACAAGGACACAGGGCTTCTCCTCAGACCTTCTTGCCGTTGATGGTGACGTTGGTGAAGGTGGTGCCGTCCGCGTTCTTGATGCTGGGCTTCGCGGTCGTGACGTTGGTGAACGTGCTGTTGGAGATCGCCAGGTTCTTGATGTGCGACTCCGCCAGGCCGTCCAGGGTGACCGCCGTCTTCTTGACGCCGTTGACGGTGAAGCCGTCGGCGGTGATGTTCTGCACCTTGGGGTTCACGATCGGGCCGAAGCCGGGGCCGGTGAGGCTGTAGTTCAGCGTCACCATGATCGCCTCGCGGTCGACGTCGGTCGCCTTGATGCGCCGGGCGTGGATGTTCTCGACGGTGCCGCCGCGCCGCTTGTTCGTCTTGATGTACAGCACGTGGAAGGGCTTGTACGACGAGCCCTTCTTCACCGTGCAGTCCTGGAAGAACACGTTGCGCACGCCGCCGGACATCTCGCTGCCGACGGTCAGCGCGCCCCAGCGGCCTTCGAACGAGCAGTTCTCGATGACGATGTTCTCGCTCGCCACGCCCACCCTGCGGCCGTCGATGTCACGACCGGCCTTGATGGCGATGCCGTCGTCACCGCAGTCGAACCGGCAGCCGGTGATGTGCACGTACTGCGAGGCTTCGGGGTCGCAGCCGTCGACCATGCCGCCGCGGCTGTAGACGAAAATGTTGCGGATCGTCACGTTGGTGCACAGCACGGGATGCACGTTCCACATCGCCGAGTTGCGCAGCTGCACGCCCTCGACGAGGACGTTCCTGCACTCGTAGAGCGTCACCATGTTCGGCTTGAGGAAGTGGCCCATGCCGAACTTCCGCTCGGTCACCGGCCGGTTGTCCACGGCCTGCTTCTGCAGCGCCTCCCAGTCCGGCTGGCGCTTCTTGTCGTAGTCGAACCACGGTCCGGACGGGCCCTGGCCGTCGATCAGGCCGGGCCCGGTGATCGCGATGTTCTCCGCCTTGCGGGCGTAGATGAACGACGAGAAGTTCATGCACTCGATGCCCTGCCACCGCGTGTAGACGAGCGGGAAGTCCTTGGGATCGGTGGAGAACTTGATCGTGGCGCCCTCGGACACGACGAGGTTGACGTTGCTCAGCAGGGTGATCGCGCCGGTGAGGAAGCTGCCCCTGGGCACGACCACCTGGCCGCCGCCCGCCTTGTTGCAGGCTTCGATGGCCTTCTTGAACGCGTCGGTGTTCTTGGTCTTGCCGTCACCCTTCGCGCCGTAGGCCGTGATGTCGAACTTGGCGGTGGGGAACGTGGGCGGCACGATCTTGGCGAGGATTGCGGGCACCTGGTCCCACGGCGACTCGGCCATCGGGATCGCGGCGTGCTCTTCCGCCGCCGCCACTGGCGCGTTCAGGAACGAGCCCGACAACATCGTGACACCCGCGGTGGCACCGGCGACTTTGAGGAAGTCGCGGCGGTTGGTCTCCATCGGCCGTCCTTTCGCGCGCATGCGTTGGTACAACAGCGAGCGGCGGCGGCGAGTTCACAACGATGAAACGCAGTTGTAAACCTTTTCAATCGATGTCTACACCCGTTTCCGGCCCCGCGTCAACGGCTGCCCGAAGTCGGCATACTGGCTTGCGTGCTCGGATTGCGACCGGCGGAACTCGCGGTTTACGAGACGCTCGTGGACTCGTATCAACTGGGTGTGACCGAGCTTTGTGGTGCCACCGAACTGGCTGAGCGGGTCGTCCGAGCAGCGTTGAGGTCCTTGACCGATCTCGGTTTCGTCCACCACGTCAACGGACTGCACACGGCCGTCGCGCCCGACGTGGCACTGGCGACGTACTTCCTGCAGCGCGAAGACGACCTGCGGCGGGACCGGTTGCTGGCCGGCGAGCTGCAGGTGCGGTACGAACGCGCGGCAGGTTTGCGCGCTCCTGCGGACCTCGTCGAGGTGGTGCACGGGGCAGAAGCGATCTCCCGGCGCGTCGACCAGGTCATGCGGACCGCCCGGCAGGAGGTGCGGTTCGTGGACAAGCCTCCGTATGCCAAACCGCCTTCTTCTTTGCATCCCGTCGAGGAGGAACTGCTTCAGCGCGGCGTGCGGTTTCGCGGGATCTACGAGCGGCAGGCGTTGGAGCTGCACGACTTGCGCGCTGACCTGGAAATGGGCCTGTCGCTGGGGGAGGAGGCACGGGTGGTCGCGGTCGCGCCCACGAAGATGATCCTGGCCGACTCGCACCTGGGGTTGATCCCGTTGCACAGCACGGAGACGGCGTTGGAGAGCGCAGTCATCGTGCACCGGTCGGCGCTGCTGGACTCGCTCGGGGCGTTGTTCGCGCGGCTGTGGGAGGACGCGGTGCCGTTGGCGTTGCCGGGAGAACCCGCCAGCAACGAGATGTCGATCGAGGACGCGCGGCTGCTGGCGTTGCTGGCCACGGGACTGCCGGATCGCAGCATCGCGAAACAGCTCGGCTTGAGCTATCGGACGTTTCAGCGGCGGCTGCACCGGTTGATGGACGAGCTGGGCGCGCAGACCCGGTTTCAGGCGGGTCTGCGCGCCGCGGCGCGAGGTGCCAGCTCTTTGCTACCTCCCCCTCAGTGAGTGCGGAAGGCTTTCTGCATGGTCTGCGTGACCGTGTTGCCCGCACCGTCGCGGGCTTCGGTGCGCAGCCACACGTCACCGGTCGGACTGTCGATGGTGACCTGCCACCGGTCACCGCTGGGCTGGGTCGCCGCCTGCCGCCACGTCCTGCCGTCGTCCACCGACCACTGGACCTTCACCAGGGTGATGGGTGCGCTGTTGGACGCGTGCACGTGGTAGACGAACGGTTTGCCCGCCGGCGCGGAGTTCGTGAGGTCGAGCGGGAGGTCGTGCCGGAGCCGGATGAGCGGCTGGAACTGACACGTGACCTCGCCCGCGTGGCAGGAGTACCCGAGCGGCGGCGGGTTCTGCGAGCGGTGGGACTGGAAGGTCCACGTGGTCTCGGTGCGCGGGGCGAGGGTGAACAGCACCGGGTTGACCGCGCCCGTGACGGCTCCCGGGGTGTGCGTCTCGACCGCCTCGAGGCGATAGGCCGCCTTCTCCGGAGCCATCCGGAACGTGGGGTAGAACGCCAGCGGCTCGGAGTTCGCGGGGATCTCGGTGTCCCCGCGGAACAGCCGGACCTTGGTCGTCGTGAAGAACTTGCTGTTCTGATAAGGATTTGTGTAGTGGCCGGGGTTGTCGTCGGTCCACTGCAACGCCGGGACGAACGTGTCGCCGGCGCGGCAGTTCGAGCAGAGCTGCCGCCACGAACCGTTCGCGGCCGGGTAGCGGGCCGGGTGGTCGGACTGCAGTTCGATCGCGGTGCTGTGCATCGGACCGGCGAACCACCGCTCGGTGGCGGGAGCAGCGCCCTCGCGGATCACGTTCTCCTGGAACATGGTCATGGCGGCACGCTGGCCCTTGGCGTCGAGACCGCTCAGCGTCACGTGCCGCTTCCACACGATCCGGTCGTCGCCGGGCCCGATGTACTCCGTCCACGCGGCCGGTGGCGTGAACGTGGTGCCGCGCAGGACCTGCGTCTGCCACAGGCCGGTCGGGAACGGGTACCACGTCTTCTGCACGGTCAGACCGGATTTGTCGGCGTGATAGGAGGTCGGCCGCTTGACCAGCTTCGCGGGGTCGACGGTGCGGCGGTGATCGGACGGGATTCCGTTGGCGTCGAGGAAGCTCAGGTTGTACACCGCTTCCGGACTCGGCCTGACGGCCAGTTTCACCGCGGTCTGCTTCGCGACGAACTCGCCGTCGGCGTTGCTCAAGCTCAGTGACGGCAGTGCGGTGCTCGACAGCCCGGTGAGCGGAAGCGCACCCGGCGCGTCCACATAGGACAACATCGCCTTCTTGCCGGCTTGTGCCGCAGCGGTGGCAGCGGTGTTCGCCGCCCTCACCATGTTGGCCGGGGTGTCGGGCTTGATCTTCACCAGCGCGGTGTCGCCACCGATGGTCAGGTCGCGGGTACCGGCCCACTTCGCGGACAGCACGGCCACGTCGCCGTCGGTGCCGAGCGTCCGGCCGCCCGCCGTCGCGGTGACCGTGGCGGACTGCAGCGTCACGTTGTCCTGCAACGAGATCGCGCCCTTCTTCGCGGCTGCGGCAGGAGTCGCGCGCACCTCCCACGGCGCCGTGCCGAGCGCGGCGGCGATCTCCGTGATCAGCGGCAGCTTCTCGCCTTCCGCCGGCACCACGCGGCGCAGCGTCACGGTGCGGTCGCGTTGCTCGACCGGCCCAGGAGCCACGACTTCGATCGGCACGGTCTGCTGCGCGTCGAGCGACACGTTGGCGGCGCCCGTGACGGTCACCTCCGGCGCGGCGAGCGCTGACCACCGCCGCAACCCCGCGGTGTTCTCGGTCGCCCAGGTCACCGCGGAGTACCGGCCGCTCGGCACGTTCGCGACACCTTCGCCATTCACGACGTCGAAGTAGAAGCTGGTCGTCTCGTCGAACGGGTCGTTGACGTCGTCGCCGCCGTTCGAGTCGTCGATCAGCTGCCCCAGCGCGGGTGCCGGTGGGCGCCCGGCGGCGTCCCGGACGTGCACCGAGACCGGGAACGTCTGCGGTGCCTCGTAAACGCTGACCGGTGTGCGCAGGCTGACCCCGCCACCGGTGGCCGTGACGACACCGCCGTACACGCCGGCCGGGCCGACCTCCGGATCGAGCGTGAGCTGTGCCGTCGCGGTGCCGTGGGCCGCGATGCTCAGCCTGGTGGTGCTGAGCTTGAACCCGGTCGTGGACTTGCCGTCCCAGCCCTTGATCGACGTGGTGAGGTCGAGGTGCAGCGGGGTGCCGGAGTCGTTGACGTACTGGAGTTCCCTGGTCAGCGCTCCGCGCGGGCCGCGTTCGTAGCGGCCGAAGCTCGCCGACGCCGTGGCGGTGGACTTCTGCTTGATCGCCTTGGCCACGTCGAGACGGCCGGCTCCCTGTTCGTACCACTGCATGCCGACGTCGGCGGCGCTGGTCACGAGTGCGTTCTTCAACGTCTGCGCATTCCAGTCCGGGTGCTGCTGGGCGAGCAGCGCGGCCGCGCCGGCGACGTGCGGCGTGGCCATCGACGTGCCCGAAGCGGCGGTGTGGTGGTCGCCGACCGGAGCGCCCATGTTCGTACCGGCGGCCTTGGCGGCCACGACACCGACACCGGGCGCGTTGATCTCGGGCTTCACGTGCGCGTCCCCGATGCGCGGACCGGTGCTGCTGAACGGCGCGAGCTTGTTCTGGCGGTCGACCGCGCCGACGGTGAGCGCCGAGGTGGCGGCACCGGGAGAGGTGACCGAACGGCCTGCCGGGCCGTTGTTGCCCGCCGCCACCACGAACAGCGCACCCGTCTCGGCGGAGAGCCGGTCGACCAGCGCGCTCAGCTCGTCCGTGCCGTCGGTGACCTCGCCGCCCAGGCTGAGGTTGACGATCTTCGCGCCGGACCTGGCCGCCCACTCGATGCCGGCCAGCACCTGGGACGTCTCGGCCTCGCCCGCGCCGTTGAACACCTTGGCGATCACCAGTTTCGCCGCCGGGGCAACGCCTTTGTACTTCCCGCCGGAAGCCTGGCCGGTGCCCGCGACGGTCGCGGCGACGTGGGTGCCGTGGCCGTGGCGGTCGGTGACGTCCGGCTCGTCGGAGAAGTTCTCCGCCGCGGTGATCTTCCCGGCGACGTCCGGGTGGTTCGCGTCGATGCCGGTGTCCACGACGCCGACCGTGACGTCCCGGCCGTCCAGGCCCGCGGCCCAGGCTTCCGGCGCGCCGATCTGCTTGGTGGTCTGGTCGAGCGCGATCCTGACCGGGCGGTCGTACTGCACCCGCACGCCGGACTTCGCGCTCATGTCGAGCGAACTCCAGAACTCCCGCGCTTTCGCCTTCTCGACCCGGATGCCGGACGCGTTGAGGCTGCCGATCCGGGTGTGCGCGTTCGCCGAGAAGGCGCCGCTCATCAGGACCGGAACCGCGGTGGTGCGGTCGTCGGACTGACCGGTGCGCACGAGCTCGGTGACGTTGAAGAGCATGCGTTCGACGGTGCCCGACGTGATGGCACCCATCGCGTCCGACGGGTAGACGTGCAGACCTTTGGCCGTCGTCATGATGTGGAAGATCGGTTCCTCGCCGTTCCTCGGCGCAGCGTGGATCTGGGCGAACTTCCGCCCGTCCGAACGTTCGGTGTAGTGCACGACATCACCGGTGATGAGCGTGATTCGGTGCGAGGCCTCGGAGGTCTGCGTCGGCGGCGATGGTGGCGCGGCGGACGCGGGTGGTGCGGCCAGCGTCGCGGCGGCGATGGCAAGTGCCAGAACTTGTCGAATCACGGCGCCCTCCACGGTGATCAGGTCACAGCAGGATGAGGGGCCGGAATTCGTTGGGAAACAGGGATAAGCGGCGGTTAGTCGCCGTTGGCGACTTCACGCCACACGCGGAGGTGCCCAGGCCGCCGGGGGAGTGGCGGCCTGGGCACGTGAGTGCACCCGCTTGACGGTCAGAGCGAGTTGATCAGAACGAGCGTTCCTGCAGCGAGAAGTCACGCTGGTTGTTGTTGGTGTCCTGGTTCAGCAGGTTGCGCGTGTTCGAGCCGTTGAGCTGCGCGGTACGCATGTTCTCGGGCTGCGCGTGGACGCCTTCCTTGGGTGCGGTGACGGCGGCCGAGAACGCGACGCCGTCGATCTTGAACGCCGTCGGGGCGGCGCTGCCGAAGATCGCGACACCACCGTGGGTCGGGATGCCGTCCTCGCCCTGGAATCGCACCGGAAGAACGTTCGGGGTGGAGACGGTGCCGGAGAACTCCGCACCGGTCAGCACGAGGCTGCTGCCCACGTTGTTCGCCGGCTGCAGCACGATCGACTCACCGAGCGCGTCCGTCAGCGGGATCGTCTGGATGACCTCGTTGCGCTGGTTGTAGATCTTGATGACCCAGTTGACCAGGTCGATCTGCTGCGACGTGGTGTTGATGATCTCGATGGCCTCGTCGAGCTGGCCGTTGGGGCCCATCGTCGAAACCTCGTTGATCAGGACTACCGGGAGCTGCATGACCTCGGGAGCCTCGGGCTCCTCGGCGGCCGTCGCCAGACCCGCGAACGCGATGGTGCTCGCGATTGCGAGTGCAGCGGCTCCACTCAGCAGTCGACGCATTGTCTTGTCCCTTCGAGAAGTGAATTCGGGGTATTTCTCGCAGACGGCACTTCTGGCTGGGGAGAACAGCCTGTCTTGCCGCCGGGACTGACTTTGCTCGCATTCGTTCGGGCTCGAAAGGGGCCATTTCAGATAGGTTTCAGATTATTTTCGCCAGGAGACGGAATTTGGCAGGTGAAGTCGATCGAGTTACGATCCGTGTCCCGCGAGTCTCCGTCGCGGCCCAGCGCGGAATCTGCACACGGCCGCGCAGCGCCGTCTTCGCTGCACGGCGAGGGGGAGCTCAGTCCGACGCTGTCCGCGTGCGCCCCGTACCGGTTTCGGGCGATTACCCCGGTGCCCTCCACGGCGCCCACCACGAGACCGTTCGGCACCGTGCCGCTGAACGCGCTGCCGACTATCACGAAGTATTCACCCGGAGGCAGCACGCTGTTGGGTGGGATGGTGGCGAGGATTCGCGGGGTGCGGCCCGCGCACGTCTGGAGCTGCCATCCTCCGACGTCTGTCGTGGTAGAGCCGGTGTTGCGCAGTTCTACGAATCCGCTCGGCCCGAGTGAGATCTCGTTCACTTTCACAGGGGAAACCCCCGGTGAACTGCCGAACGTGCTACCGGCAAGTAACAGCAACGTTCCAACGGTGTTCACAAAGATTGCCACATCAACGCAGTCTGGCCCCCTGTGCGCGAGGGCACAGGGGGCCAAAGGTCCTTACCACCTGGGACTTGTGGGAGGGCCGTGCCACGGCGTGCCCCTAGGGGAGTGTCACAGTGGCACGGCCCTCTCTCTTTCTTGCGGGCGGGCAGACCCCTGCCGTCTGCCCGCGCTCCGCTAGTGGGAGTGGTCCTCGTTGCGTGTCCTGCGAGATTCCCGTTCGAGCACTGCTGCCCGGTCGACCTCGGCGTGCGGCACATCGAGCGCCGCGCTGATCCAGGCACGCCAGTAGGGGCCGGGAATGCGTTTACCGCGTTCCCATCTCGACACTTCTTCACGGGTGACGCTGTCATTTTGTGAGATCTCGCACAACAGGTCCGCGAGTTCGCGCTGGGTGAGGCCCTGCTCTCGCCGTGCCTGAGGAATCAAGGCGGTAATCGGCGGGGTGTCCTGGTGCTCGTGGGCTTGACGGACTGCCTTGAGCACTGTTCTGCTCCGTTTCGGTGAGATGGCGGGTGCGACATCCACCCTGCCGCAGAACCTCGAAGTTCGGTCCGTGCAATGCGGTGATACCGGCGGTCGTTGAAAGTTCGCGTACCACTGGAATCGTCCGATCGGATGTTTGGGTGAAACGCAACTGGGCCAATGGGGTGGGCGCACTCTCAATGTTCGCCCCTCGCTAGTGTAAGCACGACCGGGATCGTTGCGGCGGCAATGACCGGGATGAGAAGGTGGAGAAAATGCTCTCGACGGTCGAAGTGGTGCAGGTGTTCCTTGCGCGGCTCGCGGCGCAGGACGCACCGGGCATCGCGCGGTTGTGCGCACCGACCGTGGAATGGGAGGCGCCCGACCTGAACGGCGTCCGATGGGCACCGGGCCCGCGAACACAGCGCGAGGTCGAGTCCCAGTTCCTGACCCTGTTCGCCACGTTCGACCTGGAGCAGCTCTCGGTGCGCCAGGTGATCGTCGACGGAGGTGACGCGGCCGTGGTCGGCTCGGCGCGCTGGCGGGTCGTCGCTACTGGTGAGTACGCGGAAGTGCGGTTCGCCGCGGTGCTCTCGGTGCACCTGGGGGAGATCGAGCAGTACTGGCAGATGCCGGACACGCTGGCCGTCGCATTGGCGACCGGTGCCGCGCAGGCCGAGGCATGAGCGTCAAAAGAGAGAGATCGACGCGGACGCGGGCGAAGCTCATGCGTGCCGCGGCGGAGGTGTTCGACCGCGACGGGTTCGCGGGCTCCAGCCTCACCGCCGTGTGCGCGCGGGCCGACGTGTCCAAGGGCGCGCTCTACTGCCACTTCCGCTCCAAGGAAGCGCTCGGCGTCGCGATCATCGAGGAACAGTCCCTGCTGTGGCACCGGTTGCGCGACGAGCAGCTCGACGTCGAGGCGGCGCCGATGCAGGCGCTGGTCGACATGTCGTTCGAGTTCGTCCGCAGGCTCGACACCGACCTCACCGTCCGGGTGAGCTCGAAGCTTTTGCGGGAGGCGGTGTTCTTCGACGTCGCGGCCGCCGCGCAGGTCGTCGGCTGGATCGCCGTCGTGCGGGAGGTGCTGTCGCTGGCGCAGGAACGCGGTGAGCTGCGGCCGGAGGTGAACGTGCGGCACGCCGCCGAGCAGATGGTCGCGGAGTTCCTCGGGCTGCAGTTCGTGACCCAGGCGTTGAGCGGCGGCACGGACCTGCGTGCCCGGCTCGCCCGCACGTGGAGGGCGTCGTCCGGCTGTCTGGTGACATCTGACGTGTACGAGAAGTTGCGCTTCGAGTGACGGTCGTCTCGACCCAATCGAGACAGGAATGCCTGGTCACGCCACTGCTGTTGTGCTCCTCGTTCGGCAAGTTTCTTTACGATCTTGGAGGAGCAGCGGTGGCGAGCATCGTCGTGGTGGATCCGTATTCGGCCGGCAAGGGCATCGCGCCCGCGTTCGCCGATCGTGGCGTTGACGCGATCGCGGTGCTGACGACGCCGGAACCACCCGCCGGCCTCGCCAAGTCGTGGATCCCGGAGAACTACCGGGAGGTCCACGTCCTGAGCGATCTCGACGACCTCGCCGCGAAGCTGGCCGTCCACGAGCCGATCGCCGTCGTGCCGGGCACCGAGACCGGTGTCGAGACCGCGGAGGCGCTGTCCGAGCTGATCGCGCCCGGCCGCTCGAACGTGCTGTCGCTGTCGTCCGCGCGACGAGACAAGTGGCAGATGGCCGTGGCGCTGCGGTCGGCCGACGTCCCGCACCTGCGCCAGATCAGCTCCGACAACGCCGACGAGGTGGCCGCGTGGCTGCGCCGGGAGGGGTTGGAGGGCGCGCCGATCGTGCTGAAGCCGCAGGAGAGCGGCGGCACCGACGACGTGTTCGTCGCGCAGCCCGGCGACGACTGGCGGGCCAAGTTCGGCCGGATCCTCGGCAGCGTCAACAAGCTGAACATCCGCAACGACCGCGTGCTCGTGCAGGAGCTCGCGCTCGGCACCGAGTACGAGGTCGACACCTACTCGATCGACGGCCACCACGGCCTGGCCGCGGTCTGGCGCTACGCCAAGGAGTGCCGCGGCGACCGGCTCGGCATCTACCTGTCCAACACGCTCGTGGCCGACGACGAGCCGGTGGTCGACGTGCTGTTCGACTACGTGTGCCAGGTGCTGGACGCGACCGGTGTGCGCAACGGGCCGGCGCACGTCGAGGTGATGATCACTTCGGACGGCCCGCGGTTGATCGAGATCGGCGCGCGGCTGGCCGGTGCCGAGCAGCAGGAGCTCACCATGATCGGCGCGCGCGAGAGTCAGATCACCCGAATGGTCCGCCACCGAGTGGATGACTCCGCTGACGTGTCGCGCTACACGCAGCACCAGCACGTGAAGTCGGTCTACCTGTCCTCACCCGCGGCCGGTGAGCTCGGCAACGCGGTGCGGTTCGACTCGCTTCCGGAGCTGCTGCCCACCTTCCAGCGCGCCGTGCTGCCGTATCGCGAAGGTTCGCAGGTACCGCGCACGGAAGACCTCTGGACCTCTCTTGGTTACGTCGTGCTGGCGTCGACCGATATCTCATTGCTGGAACGTGACGAGGCATTGGTGCGCGAGATCGAGGCCGAGCTGATCGTAGTTTGATCTTCAGGTCGGCCGGGTAGCCGGAATTCCACGCGACCCGTTAGGTTGCTGCGCGACGAGCGGAGGCCCATGAGCGAACCTTGGGACGGCGACCTGACCGGGACGGTGATCGATGACCGGTATGTCGTCGGCTCGTTGCTCGGCGCTGGTGGCATGGCCGAGGTGTACCGCGCGTACGACCGCTCGTCGACGTCCTCGGTCGCCATCAAGATCTTCAGCGGGCCCGGTCTGCCGGACGACGAGCTGAGGCTGCAACGCGAGGCGACCATGCTGTCGTCGGTGGAGTGCCCGGGCCTCATCCCCGTGTACGCGTCCGGGACCGTGTCGCACCGCCCGTACTTCGTGATGCGTGAGATCACCGGCGGCACGCTGCGCCAGCGCATGCGCGAGCCGTTGCCACCCCGGTTCGTCGCGCGGATCGGCGGCCAGATCGCGGCCGTGCTCGACCACGTGCACGGGCTGGGCGTGGTGCACCGCGACATCAAGCCGTCCAACATCCTGCTCGACGACGCGGAGAAGCAGGCCTACCTCGCGGACTTCGGCCTCGCGCTGATCGCCGAGGTGACGCGGGTGACGACGTCCGGGATGCTGGTCGGCACCGCCGGGTACCTGTCGCCGGAGCAGGTGAAAGGCGCGACCGTCGGGCCCGCCGCCGACGTGTACTCGCTCGGGCTGGTGCTGCTGGAATGCCTGACCGGGCGGTCCGAGTACCCCGGTGGTGACGCCGAGGCCGCACTTGCCCGGTTGGCGCGGTCGCCGCGGATTCCGATCGACCTGCCGTTGGCTTGGGTGTCGTTGTTGTCGGCGATGACCGACATGGACCCGTCTCGCCGGCCTACTGCTGCTCAGTGCGCACGGTCGCTGTCGGCCGCTCATGAGGCGAGCCGCGGGTTGCCGGCGTTGTTGCCGGGCGCCGCGGTCGCCGATGCTCCTTCGGCTCCTGCCGAGGTGCCTCGGCCGCGGCGGGGCAAGCGTTTGGCGATCACCGGGGCGGCTGCGGCGGCGGTAGCGGCGGTAGCGGTCGCGGTGGCGAACCTGGGTGGTGGCGGAGGAGAGGCGCCTGCTGCCGACGAGCGTCCCTTGCCAGGGCCTTCGACTCAGGTGATCACGGTGGGGCCGTCCACGGTGACGGTGACGCAGACGCCTGCTGCGCCTGGGGCACCGCTGCCGGGGACTTCGGTGCCTGGGTCGTCGGTGACGAGCAGTGTTGAGACTTCGGACGCTGCGGACTCGAGTGTGGTGCCGACGCAGGAGCCGACGAAGACCGTGGAACCGACGCGGCCGAGCAAGGATCGGGACCCCGGCAGGCCGACGAAGAAGTCCGACGGCGCGAAGCCGTGAGCGCGCACCACACACACGAGCGCCGCCGGGTACCCCCAATTTCGATTCTAGTGAGCTGCCCTGACAGTCCTCAGGCGTTCGGGTCCGTCACCTCGGCGAACGGCAGGTCGGACAGCTCCGCCCGCAACGTGTCCAGGTCCGCGTAGACCGCCGAGGCCCCGCGGTCGACCAGTTCGTCCTCGCCGAACCCGCCGGTGAGCAGCCCGATCGACGGCAGCCCCACCCGTGCGGCGGCCTCGCAGTCCCACACCGAGTCGCCGATGACGACCGCGCGCGAGCCGTGCACCTCGCGCAGCGCCACCTGGATCAGGTCTGGCGCCGGCTTCGAGTCCTCGACGTCGTCGGACGACGTCCACGCGATGTCACCGGGGTCGAGCAGCTTCAGGTAGTGCTCGACGTGCTTGCGCTTGCCCGAGCTGGCGAGCACGACGGCCAGCCCCAGGTCGGTGGCGGCCCTGACCAGCCGGTGCGCGCCCTCGAACGGCTGGATCTCGTCGATCATCTCGTCGAAGCACCGTTCCCACGCGTCGCGCACCGCGTCGCCGTGCGCTCGCTCCACCTGGTCGCCTGCCACCGCGGCCACGAGCCGGTCGCCGCCCATGCCGATCGAGCGGTGCACCCGCCACGCGGGCACGGTGACGTCGACGCTGCGGAAGGCGCGCAGCCACGCCACCGTGTGGTGGTAGTTGGTGTCGACCAGCGTGCCGTCCACGTCGAGGACCACGGTGTTGCTCATGCCGTCAGGTTTGCCCGACGTCCTACCTCGGCAAACCGACCAGCTGGCGGGCGTCCTGGAGGGACGCCACCTCGCGGCGCAGCACACCGTCGAGCCACTGCGCGTCGGACATCCACGACTGGTTGGTGTTCAGGCAGACGTGCACGGAAGACCGGTACACGGACAGCGCGACGCCCACTGCGTGTCCGGGGGCGACCGGCGCGACCGGGTACATCTCGCACAGCGACGCACCGTCCAGCGAGAGCGGCACGGACGGCAGCGGCACCGACGTGACCAGCGTGTCGAACAGCAGCGGCGCGCAGCGGGCGGCGACCGGGGCGGCCAGGCGGTGCACCAGTGGCGGCACCTTGTCCGCCAGCAGTGGCAACGCGCCGGCGCCGCGATCGGGGCCGGCGGCCTTGGCCGACTCCATCTGCTCCCGCACGTTCTGCAGGCGCTCCAGCGGGTCCGCGATGCCGACGGGCAGCGACAGCAGGAACCCGGAGATCTGGTTGCCCGCGGCGCCGTCGCCGGAGCGTGAGCGCTGGTTAACCGGGATCAGCGCACGGACGACCGAGTCGGGGGCGGCGCTGTCGTGCGCGGAAAGCCAGTGCCGCAACGCACCTGTGACCAGTGCGAGCAACACGTCGTTGACCGTGCCGCCGTGGGCGCGGCGGATTCGGTGCACGTCCGCGAGATCCAGGCGCGACATCACCACGCGGCGTGGCCGGGTGGAGGCGGTGAGCACCGGCGAGTTCAGCGTCGGCGGGCGGGTGTTCATCAGCACCGACGAGGCGATGTCGAGCGTGTCCTTGATCCCGCGCAACGACGGAATGGACGGGATGATCGACCGCGAAACCGGTTCAGGAGCGTCCGGAATGGACAGCCGCGACGGGTCGAACAGCTGAATTCCCAGGCCAACGGCCTTCATGCCGTCGCACAAGGAGTGGTGCAGCTTGGCGACGACGGCGAACCGCCCACCCGCGAGACCTGTCACGACGTGCAGCTCCCACGGCGGCCGCGCGAGGTCCAGCGGCTGCGCCATGAGGTGGGAGACCAAGGTGGCGAACCGTTCCCGGCCGCGCACGTGGTGCGTGAAGACGTGGTCCTCAGGCGCGAAGCCGGGATCCTCCACCCAGCGCGCGCCGCCCAGCAACGACGTGCGGGCGCGCTGGCGCAGGCGAGGGATCTCGAAAGCGCGTTCGCACAACACCGCGGCGATGCGGGCCGGATGCACCGGAGTGGACGGTGCGAAGGTCGCGACCGCGCCGAGGTGCAACGGGTTCGCATTGCCCTCCATGGCGAGGAAGGCGATGTCGAGGGGGGAGAGGTGGTCTGTCATAGGTGTGCAAGGAAAACAGGTCCACGTGTCAGGCGCATTTCTATGAGATGGCCATGACTCTCTACCGCCCCAAGTACACTCGAACGGTGGTACCGGTGTGACTCGTGTGGGTGCGAACCAGGTCACACAAGAGGTTCACCATCACGATCCCGAAGCCGGACAGACCGGTGAACGAGGGCGGGAAACCCGAGCCCGAGTCGCTCACCTCGCACACGGCCGTGTCGCCCTCGCGCCACATCCGCAGCACCCCGCGGCCGGACGCGTGCAGGATGCTGTTCGTCGCGAGCTCGTTCACCGCGAGCACGAGGTCCTCAATTTGTTCGCGCCGCAACCAGTTCGCATACGCCGTCACGATCTTGCGCATGTGCGCGAGGGTGCCGACGGAGAAGTTGTGCTCCTCGGCGGACGAGGGCGGCGGGGGCAACGGCACGTTGTAGACGTCGACCAGCCCGGCAGGGTCGGTGTACCACTCGCTCGCGACCCGCTTGGTGCCGTCGATCACGACCGGATGGGTGCGTTGCGCGTCCTTCAGCACGTGGTCGGGCAGCGACTCCGCGTCGTACAGGCACAGCAGCGTGCCCTTGCGCCCCTCGAACGCGGTGTTGATCAACGCCTCGTGCTGCACGCACGCCGGGTACTCGAGCTCGCTGCGACCCGGCCACACCGGCTCGCCCACCATGCGGACGCGCAGCTGCGGCGCACTCGCGCTGAACGCCATCAGCACGCCGGGGATGATCCGGCCGGGGTTGCGGCCGGCCTCGGTCATGTCGATGAAGTGCACCTGGTCGGCCTGGCCGCCCAGCCGTCCGCGCAACAGGGCGATGCTCGCCTCCGGCACCGCCACCAGCACGGGCTCGCCCGCGCTCACGCCGTCCGCGACGAACTTCGTCGTGCCGGTGAGGAAGTCGTCCTCGTCCCGGTAGAACAGCGCCTCGTGGGCGAACGGAGCAGGGGAGTTCATCAGCGTCCCGGCGGGGTCGGTGGCTTCGGGCAAGCCCTCATTCTGCTACTCGTAACGGTGTTACGGCGGGGCCAGGCCGGTGGTTTGTTGCAGAGCGCGAAGCGTTCAGCAGGTGAACGCGGATCGCTGGACCAGCGCAACGTCCCGTCACGCGGACGGCCGAACCCGTACGGCGCGATCTGGGGTGGATTCGGGGTGCGAACGGGGAAAACCCCAGGCAGACTCCCGGGATGTCGGGGCCGTGTGAGGAGGTGAGGCCGTGATCGGGCACTACGAGCTGACCGGGCCGGACGACGCGCCGGTCGTGGTGCTCGGCAACGCGCTCGGCACGACGACCGAGCTGTGGCGCGAGTTCTCGTTGCCGTTCCGGCTGTTGCGCTTCGACCACCGCGGCCACGGCAAGTCGGCTCCTGTCGGCGGCCCGTGCTCCATCGAGACGCTGGCCGGTGATGTTGTGGAGCTGTTGGACCACTTGGAACTGCGCCATGTGTACTACTGCGGTGTGTCGCTCGGCGGCATGCTCGGCATGTGGCTGGCGGCGCACACCGATCGGATCTCGCGGCTCGCGCTCGTGTGCACCACGGCGTGGTACCCCGACAAGTCCATGTGGGACGAGCGGATCTCGCTGCTGCGGTCGTTCGGGATGGAGCCGGCGGCGGACGCGATCGTCTCGCGGTGGTTCACGCCGTCGTTCTCACCTGCCGTGGTGGCGCACTTCCGTTCGGAGCTGCTGAAGGTGGACGTGCCGTCGTACATCGCCTGTGCCGAGGCGATCCGGGAGATGGACCTGCGTGCGGATCTGGCGAAGATCGACGTGCCCACCGTGGTGATCGCGGCTGCGCAGGACCACGCGGCGCCGCCCGAGTTGTCGCGGCACATCGCGGACGAGCTGCCGGACTCGGACCTCTACGTCGTCGGGGACGCCGCGCATCTCGCCGTCGTCGAGGCACCGAGGACGATCTCGGTGATCCTCGACGGGCACTTCGACGACTAGACCTTCTCGAGCGGCTTGTGCGGCTCGGCCGGCAGCTCGACCCGGATCTCGTCACCGGGACGCACCTCGCCGCCCACGAGCACGATCGACATGATCCCCGCGCGCCGGACCAGCTCACCGTCCGGACCCTTGCCCACGACTTCCTTGAGCAGACCCGTGGAGAAGTTGTCGATCTGCACGCACGGGTTGCGCAGCCCGGTCACCTCGACCACGGCCTCGGGACCGAGGTGCAGCAACGTCCCCGTGGGCAGCCCGAGCAGGTCGATGCCGCGCGTGGTCACGTTCTCGCCGATCTGACCCGGCTCGACCGTGAACCCCTTGTCGCGCAACTCGTCGAAGAGCTCGGCGTGCATCAGGTGCACCTGGCGCAGGTTCGGCTGGGTCGGGTCCTGGGCCACCCTGGACCGGTGCTTCACCGTGACGCCCTGGTGGACGTCGCCCTCCACGCCGAGGCCGGCGAGCAGCGTGATGCTCTCCCGCACGGGCTTGGTGAACGTGTACTCGTCGCTGCGGCTGACCGCTGTCACAACCCCCATGCCGACGATTGTGCATGATCAGCGATCGGGTCGTATCAGTTCGGTTCCCCCGAACGGCGCGACCTGCGGTAACGCCAGCCGCCGTGGAAACGCTCCCACGAACTTCGGGCAAGAGTCTTGACTAAAGCTCGCGTCAGGCTGTTGACTCCGTCACACCTCGTCGGAACCGGTTACGGAACCGGTTTCAGAGGCGGCGGAAGGAAGTTCGGCATGCGTGTCACGATCGCAGAGGTCGCCCAACGCGCCCAGGTGTCCAAAGCGACCGTGTCACGTGTGCTGAACGGCAAGCCCGACGTGGACGCCACCACCGCGCAGCGCGTGCGCAAGGTCATCGACGAGATCGGGTACGTGCCCAGCGCACGTGCCGTCGGCCTGGCGCGAGGGCGGACCCGCACGGTCGGCATGCTCGCGCCGTCGCTCACGTGGCCGTGGATGGGCGAGGTCCTGCAGGGCATCGTCGACACGCTCGAGGCCGACGGGTACGGGCTGCTGCTCTACACGATCAACCGCGGGCCGGAGTCGCTGAACCAGTTCGCGAACCACGTGTCCGCCAACGCCTTCGACGGCCTGCTCGTGATCGAGCCGCCGGATACCCTGCACTACATCTCCACGCTCTACCGGGCAGGCCTGCCGGTCGTCATGATCGACGACCGCGGCTCGCACCCGGAGTTCCCTTCGGTGACGACGACGAACCGGCAGGGAGGCGCGGATGTCGCACGGCATCTCGTCGCGGCCGGTCGCCGCAGGTTCGCCGTCGTCACCGGGCCACCGCACTTCGGGTGCACGCAGGCGAGGCTGGACGGGTTCCGGCTCGCTTTGGCGGAAGCGGGCCTGACGCTGCACCCGGACCTCATCGTCGACGGCGACTTCACCACGGAAGGTGGTGAGGTCGCCGTCGACAAGCTGATCGCGAGCGGGGTCCCGTTCGACGCGGTGTTCGCGCACAACGACCTCTCGGCGGTCGGCGTGCTGCGGGCGCTGCGCGAGGCAGGCCGGTCCGTCCCGGAGGACGTGTCCGTGGTCGGCTTCGACGACGTCCCGGTCGCGGGACACACCGAACCCAGGCTGACGACGATCCGCCAGCCGCTGCAGGAGATGGGCGCCGCCGCCGCGCGGATGCTGCTCTCCACGCTCGAGGGACAGCCGATGCCCGACCACCCGCTGGTGCTGCCGACCTCGTTGATCGTGCGCGAATCCGCGCCCTGACCCACCACAACTGAACGGACACGCCAGGCCTCAGCACGCGGCCTGGCGAGTTCGCCGTACGCGTGGGAGAGCGCTCTCACGCGCCGTCGTATCGGGAGATTCCCCCATGCGCAGAACAGTCATCGTCGCGCTGGCACTGGCGCTCGCGGCGACCGGATGTTCCTCTGGTGGCGCCACCAAGGCTTCCGGGGTGCTGACCGTGGGCATGCCCAACGGGCCGCTGACCGAGAACCACAACCCGTTCCTGCCCACGTCGGCGGCGGGTTCGCTCGGCTACCGCTACGTGATCTACGAGCCGCTCGCGTTCGTGAACAACACGCGGCCGGCCCAGGAACCCGTGCCGTGGCTCGCGACGAAGTGGGACTGGGCGGACAACTACAAGAAGGTCACCTTCACGATCCGGGAGAACGTGAAGTGGTCCGACGGCAAGCCGCTCACGGCCGCTGACGTCGCCTTCTCGTACGAGATCCTGAAGAAGTGGCCGGCGCTCAACAACCGCGACTCGCTCAAGGTCGAGACCGCGACGGCGACGCCGGACGGCAAGGTCGAGGTGACCTTCGGGTCACCCCAGTTCGTGAACCGCAACAAGGTCATCAGCGCGATGGTGGTGCCGCAGCACGTCTGGAGCGGGGTCGCCGACCCGACGACCTACACGAACCCGAACCCGGTCGGCACCGGCCCGTACCAGGTGAAGTCGTTCACCTCGCAGACCGTCACGGTCGCCCGGCGCGCCGAGTACTGGCAGGAACTGCCGAAGGTGCCGGAGATCCAGTACACCTCGTACAACGACAACACGGCGCAGACCACGGCGCTGGCGTCGGGCGCGAGCCAGTGGTCGTACGTCTTCATCCCGGACTACCAGAAGCTCTACGTGGACAAGGACCCGAAGAACCACAAGCTGTGGTTCCCGGCCGGTCTCGGCATCCACGGCCTGTGGCTGAACAACACCATCGCGCCGTTCGACAACCCCGCGCTGCGGGCCGCGATGAGCGATGTGATCGACCGCGAGGCGATCTTCGTCCGCGGTGAGGCGCGGCTGTTCCCGAAGCTCGAGTCGCCGACCGGCATGCCGTTGCCCGCCGGTGAGTCGTTCCTCGCGCCGGAGTACAAGTCCGCGCGGTTCGAGGTCAACGTCGACAAGGCGAAGCAGAAGCTGACCGCCGCTGGGTTCACTTTGGACGGTGGCGTGCTCAAGGCGCCCGGTGGCAAGCCGGTGACGATCGAGCTGACCAACCCGTCCGGCTGGTCGGACTACCTGACGGTGCTGGACATCATCAAGAGCGACCTGAAGAAGATCGGCATCGAGGCGACCGTGCGCACGCAGACCGCGGACGCGTGGACGACCGACTTCGCGAACGGTGCGTTCCAGGGCTCGTTGCGCTGGACCAACACCGGTGCCACGCCGTACGAGATGTACCAGAACATCATGGACGGCGCGGAGATCAAGCCGATCGGGCAGACCGCTGCGGTGAACTTCGGCCGCTACAACAACCCGGACGCCACTGCGGCGCTGGCGGAGTACGCGAACGCTGCTGACGACGCGACGCGCGCTCGCAGTCTCGCGGTGTTGCAGAAGATCATGGTCGAGCAGGTGCCGATGATCCCGACCTCTGCCGGTCCGATCGGTGCCGAGTACAGCACGAAGAGCTGGGTCGGCTGGCCGTCCGAGGAGGACCCGTACGGTCCGCCGCAGGCCACGCTGCCCAACGCGCTGCAGATCGTCATGAAGCTGAAGCCGGCTGCGTGATGGAAGAAGTTGCGCCTGCTTTTGAAACGGCACTGGAAGCGAAGGGTCTGGTCAAGACCTACAAGCGCGTGCGCGCGGTGCAGGACGTCTCCCTCGTCCTGCGCCGCGGGCGCGTGACCGCCCTCGTCGGCGAGTCGGGATCGGGCAAGTCGACGGTGGCGAAGCTGCTGGCGCGGCTGGTGGAGCCCACCGAGGGGGAGATCCTGCTGGACGGCAGGAAGGTGCGACGGGTCCGGGAGTACCGGCGCAAGGTCCAGATGGTGTTCCAGGACCCGTTCGCATCGCTCAACCCCGTCCACACGATCCGCTACCACCTGACCCGGCCATTGAAGATCCACAAACGGCCGGAGACGCCAGAGGAGCTCATGGAGCGGGTGCAGCTGCCCGCCGACTTCCTCTCGCGTTACCCGTACGAGCTCTCTGGCGGTCAACGGCAGCGCGTGGCGATAGCGCGAGCGCTTGCGGCCCATCCCGAGGTGCTGCTCGCCGACGAGCCGGTGTCCATGTTGGACGTCTCCATCCGGCTCGGCGTGCTGAACCTGTTGCTGGACCTGAAGGAACGGCTGAAGCTCGCCGTCCTCTACATCACGCACGACATCGCGTCGGCGCGGTACTTCGCCGACGAGACGTTCGTGATGTACGGCGGACAGATCGTCGAGGGCGGCGACAGCGAGTCGGTGACGCAGCAGCCGGCGCACCCGTACACGCAGCTGCTGATCGAGTCCGCGCCCGATCCGGAACGTTCGGTGGTCGCGCTGGACGCACCGGTCGAGGAGGTCGCGGCGGTGTCCGCGGGCTGTCAGTTCGCGGCGCGCTGCCCGAAGGTCCAGTCCCGCTGCTGGACCGACGCGCCGCCGCGGTCGGACGTCGGTGCCGGTCACTGGGCGGCGTGCTGGCTCTACGTGGAGGCGGCGGCATGACGTTCCTGCTGCGCCGCGGGTTGTTCTACCTGATCACGCTGTGGGCGGCGATCACGGCGAACTTCCTGCTGCCGCGCCTGCTGCCGGGCGACCCGGTGCAAGCGATGATCACCAAGCTCGGCGGGCGGCTGAACAGCGACGCGATGGCCTCGTTGTACATCCTGTTCGGGCTGGACGAGAAGAAGTCGTTGTGGGAGCAGTACGTCGACTACTGGGGCACACTGCTGCGCGGTGACCTCGGGCTGTCGTTCACGTTCTTCCCGACGCCGGTCGCCGACGTGCTCTCGCAGTCGCTGCCGTGGACGCTCGGCCTGGTCGGCGTCACCACGGTCATCGCGTTCCTGCTGGGCACGCTGCTCGGCGTCTACGCGGGGTGGAAGCGCGGTTCGTGGCTGGACACGCTGATCCCGGTGACGACGTTCCTGTCGTCGATCCCGTACTTCTGGCTCGGGCTGATCGCGATCTCGGTGTTCTCCGTGACGTTCCCGCTGCTGCCCGCGTCCGGCGGGTACGCGGCCGGACTGGTGCCGGAGTTCTCGTGGGAGTTCATCTCCAGCGTCCTGGAACACGCCGTGCTGCCTGGAATCACGATCGTCGTGAGCTCGGTCGCCAGCTGGATCCTCGGCATGCGCAACATGATGGTGACCGTCACGGCCGAGGACTACGTGCTGGTCGCGCGGGCCAAGGGCCTGTCGCAGAAGCGGATCATGTTCGCCTACGCCGCGCGCAACGCCGTGCTGCCGTCGATCTCCGGTTTCGCGCTGTCGCTGGGCTTCATCGTCGGCGGCGCGCTGCTGGTGGAGATGGTGTTCTCGTATCCGGGCCTGGGCTACGTGCTCTTCCAGGGCATCGGTGCCAAGGACTACCCGCTGATGCAGGGAGTGTTCCTGGTGATCACGCTGGCCGTGCTGGTGGCGAACCTGCTCGCGGACGTCGGCTACCTGCTGCTCGACCCGCGCACGCGGCGGGAGGGCTGATCCCGGTGAACTTCAAGACTCGGTTGGGCCTGGGGATCCTGGGCTTCTTCACGTTGATCGCGGTGGTCGGCGAGTGGATCGCGCCGTACGACCCGTCGGCGATGGGCGACGACCTGTTGTCGCCACCCTCTGGCGCGCACTGGTTCGGCACGACCATGACCGGGCAGGACATCTTCTCGCAGGTGCTCGTGGGCACTCGCGGGGTGATGGTCGTCGGGCTCGTCTGCGGTGTGCTGGCGACGTTCCTGTCGATCCTGGTCGGGGTGACCGCCGGGTTCCTCGGCGGCGCGGCCGACGAGGCGTTGTCCATGCTGTCCAACGTCTTCCTGGTGATCCCGGCATTGCCGCTGATCATCATCGTGGCGTCGATGCTGCCGTCGGCGGACACCGTGCTGATCGCCGCGGTGATCTCGCTGACCGCGTGGGCGTGGGGCGCCCGTGTGCTGCGCGCGCAGACGATGTCGTTGCGGCGCCGCGACTTCGTGGAGGCCGCGCGGGCCTCCGGCGAGCGCACCTGGCGGATCATCGTGTTCGAGGTGCTGCCCAACCTGACGGCCGTGATCGCCTCTGGTTTCGTCGGCACGGTGATCTTCGCGGTGATGCTGCAGATCACGCTGTCGTTCGTCGGCGTCGTGTCGCTGTCGACCTGGAACTGGGGCACGATCCTGTTCTGGGCGCAGAGCAACCAGGCACTCGGCCAGGGCGCGTGGTGGTGGTTCGTTCCCGCCGGCCTTTGCATTGCTTTGCTGGGCACTGCGCTTGCTTTGATCAACTTCGGGATCGACGAGTACGCGAATCCTCGGCTGCGGAAGGTGCGCGCATGAGCCCGGTGCTGGAGATCCGCTCGCTGTCGGTGGATTACGGCTCACTGCGGGCCGTGCACGACGTGTCTTTGTCGCTGGAGGCTGGCTCGGTGCTCGGGTTGGCAGGGGAGAGCGGTAGCGGTAAGTCCACTTTGGCCTATGCCGCTACCCGGCTGCTGCAGCAGCCTGGGCTTGTGTCGTCCGGGTCCGTGCTGTTCAAGGGGCGGGACCTGTTGGGGTTGAGCTCGCGTGAGTTGCAGGCGTTGCGGTGGAACGAGATCGCGATCGTGTTCCAGGGGGCGATGAACGCTCTGAACCCGGTGATCTCGGTTGGTTCGCAGATCGACGATGTGTTGCGGGCGCATCGGCCTGCGATGTCGCGGGCTTCGCGGGCGGATCGTGGCCGGGAGCTGTTGTCGTTGGTGGGGATTCCGGTTGATCGGCTGTCGTTCTACCCGCATCAGTTGTCTGGGGGGATGCGGCAGCGGGTGATGATCGCTATGGCGCTGGCGTTGGAGCCTGAGATCGTCATCATGGATGAGCCGACTACTGCGTTGGATGTGGTGGTGCAGCGGCAGATCCTCGGGCAGATGATGCGGCTGCGGGAGACTTTGGGGTTCTCGGTCGTCTTCATCACGCATGACATTTCGCTGCTGGTCGAGTTTTCTGATCGGATCGCGATCATGTACGGCGGGCGGGTTGTGGAGGAGGCGCCGGCTTCGTCGATCTATCGGGATGCTCGGCATCCGTACAGCCAGGGGTTGTTGTCGTCGTTTCCGGCGTTGCGGGGGGCTCGGCGGGAGTTGCGCGGGATTCCTGGGGCGCCGCCTGACCTGCGGTCCATGCCTGCTGGGTGTCCGTTCCATCCGCGGTGTCCATCTGCGATGGATGTTTGTGGGGAGCGGATGCCGGTGCTTTCGGATGTTTCTGGGCGGCGGGTGGCTTGCTGGTTGGAGGATGTGGGTGCCGCCGTTCCGGCGGACGCGCCGGTTTTGTAGGTGGTGCGGTCTGGGCGGGTCTCCGGCGTGGCAAACGATCAGGCGCGCCTCGTGACGGGGACCCGCCCGCACCGCGTTTCAAGCGTTCAAACGCCTCGGCTGCGCCATCGCCGGTTGCGCTTGGGCTGGACTCAAGCGTGGGCCAGCGGCGTAGATCACGTCCAAATGCACTAGCTAAGGTATGCCTTAGCTAAGTTAGGGTGGTTTGACGCTGGGAGTGCCACGAGAGGACCGCGATGGAACCGGTGTTGGACCTGGCCGGAATCGGCTTCGGGCCGTCGAACCTCGCTCTTGCCATCGCGGTTGAGGAGCAGGCGGTGCCTGTTCGGGCACGGTTCTTCGAGCGGCAGGCTCGGTTCGGGTGGCATCGGGGGATGTTGCTCGAGGACGCGACCATGCAGGTGTCGTTCCTCAAGGATTTGGTCACGCTGCGCAACCCCGCTAGCGAGTTCAGCTTCCTGTGTTATCTGAGGGATCGTGGGCGGTTGGTTGACTTTGTCAACCACAAGAACCTGTTTCCGCTGCGCAAGGAGTTCCACGATTACTTCGAGTGGGCGGCGGAGCGGGTGGCGCACCACGTGCGGTATCAGGCCGAGGTGTCGGCGGTGCGTGCGGACGGTGACGGGTTTGAGGTTGTTGTTGGCGACGAGGCCGTGAAGGCGCGCAACGTGGTGCTGGCTACTGGGCTCGAGGCGAACTTGCCTGACGGGGTGGTGGCTGGGGAGCGGATTTGGCACAACAAGGACCTGCTCAACCGGGTGGGGGGCTTGGAGGATCCGCGCCAGGTGGTTGTGGTGGGGGCTGGGCAGAGTGCGGCTGAGGTGGTCGCGTTCTTCCACGAGCGGTTCCCGCGGGCTGAGGTGCACGGGGTGTTCGCGCGGTACGGGTACAGCCCGGCTGATGACAGCTCGTTCGTGAATCGGATCTTTGACCCGGCGGCGGTGGACGAGTATTACGAGGCGCCGGAAGAGGTCAAGCAGCGGCTGATGGGATACCACGCCAACACGAATTATGGCGTGGTGGACGGGGATCTGATCGAAGAGTTGTATCGGAGGGTGTACCGGGAGAAGGTGGTTGGGCGGCAGAGGTTGTTGCTGCACAACACGTCTCGGCTCGTGGATGTGAACGTGGACGGGAAGTGCGTGATCGAGTCGATGGCTGATGGTGGGCAGCTGCCGGTTGACGCGGACGTGATCGTTTATGCGACCGGGTATCGGCCCGCTGATCCGGTCGGGGTGCTTGGCGAGCTGGCTGGGCGTTGTGAGCGGGATGCGTTGGGGCGGTTGAAGGTCACGCGGGATTATCGGGTCGTCACGGACGCGTCGGTGCGGGGCGGGATCTATTTGCAGGGCGGTACTGAGCACACGCACGGGATCACGTCGTCGTTGTTGTCGAACACGGCGGTGCGGGCTGGGGAGATCTTGGAGTCGGTGTTGCGGCGGCCTCGGGTGGAGAGTCGCGCGACGCACGAGAGCTATGCGGTGAGGTAGTCCTCGAAGGTTCGCTTGCCGACCGGGTGGTTCGGGGTGAGGTTGCCGCCTGCTCGGTATGCGCGGTAGGTCGCGCCTGGCGCCTTCAACGGCAGCAGTGTGCGCCGTTTTCCGGTGGCGGCCAAGTAGATTCGGGCCAGGTCGGTGGCCTCGCGGATTTCTGGGCCGCCCATCTCCGGTGCGAGTTCTGAAGGTGCGGCTTGGGCTAGCGTCGCCAGTTCCAGGGCTACCTCGGCCTCGTCGATCGGTTGGAAGGCGAAGGCCGGGACGAGCATCAGCGGCAGCTTGGAGAGGTTGTCGAACATCTTGCGCAGCAACGAGTGGAACTGGGTGGCGCGCAGGATCGTGTAGGGAGTGCCGGAGTTGGCGATCAGGCGTTCGGCTGCGAGTTTTTGCTTGTAGTAGGGGAGTGGGACTCGGTCGCAGCCGACGATCGAGATGTAGACGAGGTGCGCTGGTTTGGCGGCCAGTACGGTGCGAGCCATCGTGACTTCGTGGCGGAACGACGTTGCGCAGTGCACCACCACGTCTGCTCGTAGGGCGCCCAAGCCGGTGCCGCGCAACAGGTCTGTGCCGGTGGCGCGGGAGACGGGCTTGGCTCCTGGTAGGGCTGTTACCACGTGTCGGCCCAAGCTGCCGGCGCCGCCGGTTACCACGAAGGTCATGCTTCCACCCTGACACGGTGGTAGTGGGCCAGCACGACGGTGCCGGTCACGGCGGCGATGGCGCTGATGATCAGGCCTGCTTGGGTGAGGGCGCTCATGCCGGTGCCTTCGCCCACGAGTTTGATGCCGATCCAGGCGGCGACGATCGGGTTGACCACGGTTTGGCCGGCCACCACCAGGTCTGGTGGGCCTGCCGCGTAGCCGAGCTGGATGAACCACGCTCCCACCAGGAAGGCCAGGGCCAGGCCGGCCAGGGAGATCCACTCGATGCGCGGCAGGGCTGTGGTCACGTCGCGTACCAGGACGGCTACCAGGCCGTACAGGATGCCGGCGCCGATGGCCAGGGCCAGCGAGCGGATCGTGCCGGTTTGGAACGTGGCCACGACGGTGCAGACGAGGACGCCCGCGGTGACCAGTTGGCCTGCTTGTAGCGCGACTTTCGGGGAGATGTCGGCGGCTATGGCCTCGCCCGCGGTGATGGTCACGAAGACGACGATGCCGGCGGTGGCCACCAGGACGGCGACTGCGAGAAGCCCGGTGAGCTTGTGGGCTCTGGCGACGGCGATGATCGGGATGGCCAGTGCGTTCAGCGGGGCGACCACCGAGACCGGGGCCAGGGTCAGGGCGATGACCTGCAGAACCGCGCACGCGAACAGGATCAGGAAGCCGTAGACCCAGCGGCGGGACGTGACCAGGCGGTGGGCCGAGGTCAGTTTCAGGCCGGGGAGCTCGCGGATGCCGGCGTGTTGCAGCAGCGCGCCGAGCGCGCTGCACCCGGCGGCGAGCACCGCGCACAGGATCGCGAGGCCGACCACGTGCCAATCGTACGCCGACACTGCTATGGTTCATTACATGAGTAACGAACCAAGGAAGTAGTGATGTTCGACGACCGGAGCCCGATCTACCGCCAGATCGCCGACCGGATCAAGGCGGATGTGCTCAGCGGGACGTTGAAGGCGGACGAGCAGGTCATGTCGACCAACCAGTACGCGGCCTACTACCGGATCAACCCGGCGACCGCGGCGAAGGCCTTTCAGCAGTTGGTGGACGAGAAGGTGCTCTACAAGAAGAGGGGGATCGGGATGTTCGTGAGCACGGAGGCTCGCGACATGCTGCGGGCACAGGGGCGGGAGACCTTCTTCGGTGAGGTCGTGGACCCGATGGTCGTGGAGGCACGCGCCATCGGCATTCCGCTCGCCGACGTCATCCGCCGCATCGAGCAGCATCAGAACGGGGACGTGTGATGCGCGTTGACGTGCAGGGCCTGACGGTGCGCTACGGGTCCGTCACGGCGGTCGACGACATGAGCTTCTCGTTGTCGGGCAACAAGATCTACGGGCTGCTCGGGCGCAACGGTTCGGGCAAGACCAGCCTGATGTCGGCGCTCGCCGGGTATCGCAGGCCGATCGGTTCCGTTCAGCTCGACGGTGAGCCGGTCTTCGAGAACGCCGCCGCGATGCGTCAGGTGTGCCTGGTGCGCCACGCCGCTGATGCCGCGGACAAGGGCGACAAGGTCGCGCACGTGCTCGAGTACGGCGCGGCGTGGCGGGACACGTGGGACAACCCGTACGCGCTCGAGCTCACCGAGCTGTTCAAGATTCCGCTGAAGAAGAAGGTCGGCGAGCTGTCGCTGGGGCAGCGGTCGGCGCTGGGCGTGGTGATCGGGCTCGCCAGCCGGTCGCCGCTGACCATGCTCGACGAGTCGCACCTCGGCATGGACACGCCGACCAGGTACGCGTTCTACGACGCGCTGCTCAGCGACTTCATGGCGCACCCGCGCACGATCATCATCTCGACGCACCTGATCGAGGAGCTGGCCTCGTTGCTGGAGGAGCTCGTGATCATCGACAGCGGGCGGCTGGTGCTGCAGGAGGAGGCGGACGTGCTGCGGTCGCGCGGCACCGAGATCACCGGGAACGCCGCGGACGTCGACGAGTTCACCGCGGGACTGACCGTGTTGAGCGAGAAGTCGTTGGGGCGCACGAAGTCCGCGATGGTCTTCGGTCAGCTCGACGACTCCGGGCTCGTCCGCGCACGGCAGCTCGGGCTGGAGCTCGGCCCGATCGCGTTGCAGGACCTGTTCGTCCACCTCACCGAGCCGGTCGGAGGCAAGCGGTGAAGATCTTCCGGCACCTGACCACCACGTTGGTGTTGTACGGCGCGATCGTCGCCGCCTGCGTGTTCCTGGCGGTTCTCGCGGCCGAGTTCACCCTCTCGGTGTTCGCCGACATCGTGTTCAGCGGGTGGATGCTCGTCACCGTGCAGATCGCGCGCTGGTTCGTGCTTTGGGTGGGCGTGTACGCGATCCACAACGTGTTGCCGATCGCGATCGCGCACGGCCGCACCCGCCGCGAGTTCCTGGGCGCGGCGACCGGGTTCAGCGTGGTTTTCGCGCTCGCGATGGCGCTGTTGGCGTGGCTCGGGTTCCTCGTCGAAGGCGGCGTCTACGACCTGATGGACTGGCGGTCGCATCCGTACGGGTCGGTGCTCGCGTACTTCCTGATGTTCCTGGTGTGGTGCGGGGTCGGCATGCTCCTCGCCGCGGCGTTCGGCCGCTGGGGGTACGGCGCGGCACTCGTGCTGCCCTTCGGGCTGGCGCTGGCGGTCGTGCCGGGCATCACGATGCCCGGCACCGGGGACCTGCCGTTCATCAGGAACGCGCCGACCCTGCTCGGCGACGGCTGGCACCTCGTGTCACTGGGCGCGTGGGCCGTCGCGATGGTCGCGACGTGGGCCATCGCGCGAGACCTTCCGGTTCGCGTGCGGTCGACCTGATCAGCCCGCGGCCAGTTCCGCGGCGCGGTGACGTTCCATCAGGTCGACCACCTCTGCGGTGGGCGGGTGGGTGATCGCCGCGCCGGCCGAGCGCAGGACGTCCAGCGACTCGGTGAGATGCGCGTGCACGAACTGCTTCAGCGCGTCCGGGCTGGTCGACGCGAGCTGGATCTCCGCATCCGTTGGCATGCCGGGCATGTCGTGGCCGGCGTGGTGGTTCACGTACGGCGCGTCGAGCAGCTTCCTCAGCTCCGCGAGCTCCGTCTTGCGGTTTTCGATCAGTGCCGGGTTGTCGTCCAGCTCGACGAGTTTGAGCGCCTGCTCGTCGGTGGCGATCGCGAGCTCGACGAACGCTCGCTCCGTTGCGCCGTAACTGTTCTGGGGCGGGGGAGGAGGTTCCTGCTGGCAGGCCGGAAGCAGCAGGCCTGCCAGCAGGAGCGCCGTCATCCGTGGTTGCCGGCGTGGTCGCACTTCAGCACCACGTTGAGGCAGTTGCGGACGCGGCGTTCCATCTCGGCGCGCGGCCACACGTTGAAGAAGTCGCCGTGCATGGTCTGCCCGGTGCCGGACGAGAGCCGAAGCCCTGCCGTGCTGCCGTTGACCGGATACCGCAGGACCATCCGCAGTTTCGGCACCGAAACCGGGTGGCTCGACGGGCAGCCACCCGCGACGGGGTAGGTCATGTGCGACTTGTGGTCGGCCGAGTCGAGGTTGCGGCCGTCCCAGCACTGCGGGAAGTCCAGGTACGTCTCCAGCATCGTGCCGGCCGGGCACTCCACGAAGTTCTTCGACGGGTTCACGTGGCCCGCGTGCAGGCACGACCAGCGCGCGATGCTGTCGGCGTCGCCGGTGGCCTTCGCGTTGCCCGCCACGATCTTCAGGCCGTACGGCGTCGGCTGGATCGCCGCCGGGTTGTTCACCCCTTCGCCGAGGTAGTAGAAGGTGATGCCGGTCGGGGCGATCGCGGTGTTGTTCCGGTACATGGTCGGCACCCAGTACGAGGAGATGTCCGCGGCCGGGTTGCAGTTGCCGGTCTGGCCCTCCAGCGACTGCTGGGTCGAACGGGCGTTGGTCGAGTGGTTGCCGAAGAAGTCGTGGAAGTGCGAGGCACCGGCCAGGTTCGGCAGGACGATCGGGTCGTCCGCGAGGCGGTGGCTCAGTCCGCAGTCCGCGACGAACTCGGCGACCCGGACGGGTTCTCCTTGGGCCGCACCGGGAACGCTGAGCGCGGCGGCCATCAGGACGATGACGGAGGCGATGGGTAAGGCGGGCTTCCTCATTGAAGCTTTCCTCTCCGCTGTGAGGCCCGCGGCGAGCAGGGCGGGCCGTTTGCAGGGTGGGAGAGCGCTCTCACGCAGAATCAAGGATGGCCCAGGCCCTGATGGGTCGTCAATCCGCAAGAAATGTTCAGAAGTCCCGGTTTTTCTTGACGCCGCAGGGCGGCCACTCCCCGGCCAGCCAGGGCCGGGGAAGCAGCTGCCGTGGTGCCGGACTACGTCAGGGTGTTCCGGTGAGCGAGAGGCGTGCGGGCGGTGAGACGTCGAACGCCTCGCTGACGGCCTCGACCTCGATGCTCGCGGTCTCGCCGGCGGTCAACGGGATCGCGGGCACGAAGTACGCGTCATTGGTGGTGCCGCCGAGGAAGATCCGTTCGGTGCCGGTCCACTTGTAGACGCGGTACTGCCGGACCGAACCGGGCGAGCGCGTCCAGGTGAGCCGTGCCGACACCGTCGTGGCGTTGGTGCGGCTCACCTGCTCGACCTGCACGGTGGACGGCGCCACGGGCGGAGTCAGGACCGGGTCCGCGACCCCGATCCGGCCGATCAGCGCGGTGATGGCACCGCCGGGCAGCACTCGCAGCGAGATCTCGGTCAGCGTCGCACCGGCGTGCTCGCCGAGCGGGAACACGCTGCGCCGCCACGCCCCGCTGACCCCGCCGAGGTCCAGCACCTTCTCGGTGGTGCCGATCCGCAGCAGGGCCTGCAGTCGCGAGGGTCCGGCGCCGGTGCGATGGACGATCTCGAACTGGCTGTTCGCGGTGAGTCGCAACGACGTCGCGAACAGCCGGACGTCGTTGGCGGACAGGGGAGTGCCGGTGATCTTCAAGGAGGTGCCGCCCTCGTACGGGTCGTCCCAGTCGAGCGACGGCACGACCTTCGTCCCGGTGCCGCTGACGCTCCACCGCCACGTCGGCAGCACGTCCTGCAGCGACAGGTTGTTCCACGCCTGAGATGACCGTACGGCGCCGCCGACCGCGAACTTCTTGCCGTGGCCGGTGTTGAAGTTCGTCACGAACGGCAGCGAGGTGATTGGCGTGAGCTCGGTGATGTAGTGCGCGACGCCCTTCCAGTTCGCCGTCGTGGTGGTGTTCGACGGATCGCCGTTGGGGCCGACCCAGAACCGGTTGTCCCTGGCGTAGAAGTCGGCGGGACCGGTTGCGGACTTGAACGTCCACTCGGGACGGTAGAAGCCGAGCGACGTCGTGTGCGGCTTGCCCTCGGGGAAGACCGAGGCCCAGCCGACGCTCGTGTTGTAGCCGTTCGCCTCGACGTCCACGCCGGACGCGAGGTCGTACGGGCTGCGGCCCAGCTGCCGTGCCAGTGCGGCGGAGTTCGCGAGACCCTGCGTGCTCCACCAGAAGTTCAGGAACATCTCGTCGGACTGCTCGAAGAACATCTGGTTCCGCGCCGTCAAAGCGTTCTGCCACGAGACGCTGCCGGTGTTCGTCATCGCGTCGTACCAGATGACCCGCAGCCCGCTCTTCTTCATGTACACGATGAAATCGCGCATGTCGGACGCGAGCTTGGCGTCGCCACCCGCGGTCTCCTGGTTGAGGAACCAGCCGTCGAACCCGTAGTGCCGCGCGACCTGGATCATCTTGTCCGCCACCGGGAACCGGTCGCCCTCGCGCTTGACGAAGTCGCGGACCCACTGGAGCTGGCCGCCGTAAGCGGTCGGCGGGAGGAACACGTTGCCGATCACGCGCACACCGTTGCGGTGCGCGGCATCGGTGACGGTCGGGTTCGGTGCGAGGATGAGGCCCTCGGAGGCGGAACCGCCCCAGAACACCAGTTCGTCGATGTACTGCCAGTAGTTCGTGGCGTAGTAGTTCATGTCGAGCGAGCCCTGCGCGGGGTTGTTGCTCGTCGGCGCGTACGCCACCAGGGCCTGCACGCGCGCCTCGCCGGTGTGGGCGTGCGCGTTGGCCGGGCGTGCCGGCACGACCCTTCGAGCCAGCGGCACCGTGCTGCGGTTGTACCGCGCGTCCCGGTCCGTTGCCGGATCCCAGTCGAGGATCGTGGCCGGGTGCCAGTAGGACGCGTACGGCTGGGCGATGGCGTCAGCCGCGGACGCGGGAGTCTCGGACAGCAGACTGGTCAAGGCCGCCGTCGAGCTCAGAACGAGGAACTGTCTCCGAGTGGGCACGCGATCACCCTCGTGCGCAACGAGATTCGTCGGATACCGCCGCTTCGGTGACTCCATCGGACGACAATTCGCTGTTCTGCTGCGCTGGGTAACCGAGCCCGCCGCCCCGGACGTGCCTGGTGAGACGCCGATCGATTCGAAATCGACCCCGATTCGTTCGACCAGGATTTGCTCGTTCGTTTGTTTCGATTCAGCTTCCGGGACGGCGAGTCGATCATGCTGATTCCGTTGACAGCGCCATCCGAGTGGCCGAATCCCAACGAGCCTACTGGGCGGTAGCGTTGTGGCGCTGTCGCAATTGGTACCCCTGCAACCAATTCGAGGTGACATCGTCGTGCGCATCAAAGGCGTGCTTGCGGCGCTTGTTCTGGCGCTGATCCCGGCCACCGCTCCAGCCGTCGCCACCGCGGCGGCCAACCCCTACGAACGCGGCCCGGCACCCACGGCCGCATCTGTCGAGGCCTCCCGTGGCACGTTCGCCGTCACGTCGGCCGCAGTCGCCCGCCAGTCGAACTTCGGCGGCGGCACCGTCTACACCCCGACCAGTGATCTCACGTTCGGTGCGGTGGCCGTCTCACCCGGCTTCACCGCCACCCAGACGTCCGTCGCGCACTTCGGCCCGCGGCTCGCGTCCTACGGCTTTGTGGTGATCACGATCAACACGCTGTCCGGTTGGGACGACCCGGACAGTCGAGGCCGCCAGCTGCTCGCGGCCCTCGACTACGTGGCCCGCACCAACCCCAGGGTCGACGCGTCACGGCTCGCCGTGATGGGTCACTCGATGGGCGGCGGCGGGGCGTTGCGCGCCTCTGTGAGCCGTCCGGCGCTGCAGGCCTCGATCCCGCTGGCCGGCTGGCACACCACCAAGAACTGGTCGACCGTCGCGGTGCCGACGCTGGTGCTCGGCGGCCAGAACGACCCGACCGCGCCCAACTCCCAGCACTCGCTGCCGTTCTACACGTCGATGACGGCCGCGCCCGACAAGGCTTTCCTCGAACTGCGCGGCGGAGACCACTCGGATCCGCGCAGTGACAACGTGACCGTGCGGAAGTACACGCTGTCGTGGCTCAAGCGGTTCGTCGACGACGACCTGCGCTACGACCAGTTCCTGTGTCCGGCCCCGGCGCCGAACACGCTCATCTCGGCGTACCGGGACACCTGTCCGCACGCCTGATCCGTTGACCGGGGTTGCTGTGTCAGCGTGCGACAGCCTGGCACAGCGCCCTGTCTCGGTCACGTCTCTCTGGTGAAGGGCCGAGGCATGCCCTCCGGCAGCTCCAACGGCACGGTGTAGAACCGCAGCTCGTGGCCGTCCGGATCGTGCACGCCCACCAGCACCCAGCCGACCGGTGTCCTGATGACCCCGTTGTGCTCGACACCGTGCTCGGACAGGTGCGCCGCGAGCCCTTCGATCGCATCCTGGCCCGGCACGCCGATGGCGAAGTAGTCGAACCCGGCCGAGGCGGCTGCCTGCTCGGGGTTGAGCCGCAGCGCCAGCTCGGGGCCGCCCTGCGGTGATCCATGGACACCCCCATCCGCACGCCCTGCTCGACGAAGTTCACGGCCAGCTCGTAGCCCAGGTTCATCGTGTACCAGTCCAGCGACTTGTCCAGGTCGGAGACCGGCAGTTTCAGATGATGGATGCCGTCCAGCCGCGGTGCGCCCATGATCGTTACCCCTTGGTTGCAGTGAGACTGCATGTATGCAGTTAGACTGCAACACGTGGCAGAAGACGTCAACAGGGATTTGCGAGCGGCGCGCCGAGCGGACACCGAGGTCCGGATCATCGAGGCGGCCACCGAACTGTTCACCGAACGCGGCTACGTCGCCACGACGCTCACCGACGTGGCGAAACACGCGGGGGTGGGGGCTCGCACGGTGTACGTGCGGTTCGCGACCAAGGCCGTGCTGCTGCAGCGGTGCCTGGACGTCGCGATCGCGGGGGACTACCACCGCGTGGCCGTGCCGGACCGGGACTGGTTCCAGCAGGCGATGAACGCGCCGACGGCGGAGGAACGCATCGCGCGCATGGCCGCGATCGGCGGGCAGTTGATGGGCCGCACCGGGTCGCTGCTCCAGGTGGCACAACAGGCCGAAGCGATCGAACCGGAGATCGCCGAACGCGCACAGGCGGCCCGTGCGCAGACACATCAGGCCATCGGCGGCTTCTTCCGGAAGCTGGCCGCCGATGGCCTGATCTCAGCGCAGAACATCGACTGGGTGGCGGAGACGGGTGCGGTGCTCGGTCAGGCCGAGACCTACCTGCTGCTCACCAAGACGACAGAACAAACGATCGAGCAGTACGAGTCGTGGCTCGTCGAAACGTGGACACGACTCGTACGGGCTCACTCGTAGGCGATCGCGTCCAGGACGTTCAGACGCGCCGCCCTGATCGCGGGCAGGATCGCCGCGATCACGCCGACGAACGCGGCCACCACCAGGTACTGGACCATGGTGACCCAGGGGAACCCGATCTCCGAGATGCCCTGGTCCTTCAACGCCTGCACGGTCGCGAGACCCAGCGCCACGCCGACCGCGAGGCCGAGCACCGCGCCGAACACCGAGATCACCACCGACTCGACGGTGATCATCCGCATCACCTGCGACCGCCGCATGCCGATGGCCCGCAGCAGACCCAGTTCGCGGGTCCGCTCGATCACCGACAGGGCGAGCGTGTTGATGACGCCGAGGACCGCGATCAGGATCGCCAGCGCCAGCAGGATCTGGATCATCAGCAGGACCGTGTCGAACTGCGAGGTCGTCTGCTTCACGAACGCGCTGCGGTCCTGCACGGTGATCTCGGGGTTGTCCGCGAACAGCGGCTCGATGCGCTTCTGCACGTCCACCGCCGACGCGCCCGGCTTCGTCTGCACGAACGCCTGGCCGATCTGGTCGGACCGGAAGCCCTTGCCCGCCGACTCCGGCAGCACCAGCGCGCCCTGCAGCACCTGCGTCTTGGCCCAGATGAACCCGACGGTGAACGTCTGAGGTTCGGCCTTGGCCAGTTGCAGGGTCAGCGTGCTGCCGACCGAGAGGCCCTTCTCGGACGCGAGGTCCTCCGGCATCGCGATCTGGTTGTCCTTGAGCGGTGCGATGTCGCCGAACTTCGGCTTGAGGCCGAGCATCTGCTTCATCGCGGGCACGCTGGTCGGGGCGATGGCGAACATCTGGTCCTCGCCCTGCAGCACGCCGTCGGAGGCCCAGCCGAACGCGGAGCCCACGCCGTCGGTCTGCTCGACCTTCGTCAGCACGTCCCGCTTGAACGTCGCGGGCATGCCCTCCATCTGGCCCTCGCCGGAGATGATCAGGTCGGTCTGGATCTGGCCCGCGGCCAGCTTCTCGATCGACTTGGTCGCCGACGTGAGCACCACGCTCACGCCGGTGATCAGCGAGATGCCGACCATCAGCGCGGCCGCGGTGATCGCGGTCCGGCGCGGGTTGCGCGCGGAGTTCCTGCGGCCCAGCAGGCCTGGCATCGACCACGACAGCAGGCGGCCGATCAACGACACCATCGGTTTGGACAGCAGCGGGGTCAGCAACGCGACACCGACGAACGCCACCAGGATGCCGCCGAAGATCAGCGGCAGCGATCCGTTGTTGAACCCGAAGCCGAGGCCAGTGCCGCCCAGCGCCACGACCACGGCACCGAAGATCGTGATCTTCGTGAGCGGCCGGTCCGGCGTCGCCGCCTCCCGCATCGCCGCGACCGGGGCGATCCGCGACGCCCGCAGCGCCGGCAGCACCGCCGCGATCACCGTGACGATCATGCCGACCGCGAACGACGAGATGATCGCCGACATCGGCACGCCGATGCCCGCGAGGTGCAGGTTGCCGCCGCCGACCGTGCTGAAGATGTTGGCCAGCAACGCACCCACGCCGATGCCGGCCCCGAGGCCGACGATCGAGGCGATCAGGCCGATCACCAGTGCCTCCAGCACCACGGACCCGATGACCTGGCCGCGTGACGCACCCATCGACCGCAGCAGCGCCAGCTCACGCGTGCGCTGGGCGACGATGATGGAGAACGTGTTGAGGATGATGAAGATGCCGACGAACAACGCGATGCCGGCGAACCCGAGCAGCACGTAGTTGAAGAACTTCAGGCCCTCGTTGATCTGGTCGGCCTGCTCCTTCGCCAGCACCGCACCGGTCTTCACGTCGTAACCGGAGCCCATCTTCGCTGCGACCGCGTCACGCAACGCGTCGTCGGACGTGCCCTGTGCCGCCGTGACCGTGACGCCCGAGAACTTGTCCTTCCCGCCCAGCAACAGCTGCTGCGCGACGGGCTCGGTGAACGCGACCGACAGCTCACCGCCCAGCGAGTCACGGCCGCCCGCGTACTCGAACACGCCAGAGATCTTGAAGGTCTTCTTGGGCTCCAACGTGAGCAGCGAGATCTCGTCGCCCACCTTGAACTGACCGGTGGACGCCAGGAACGCGCCGACCGCGACCTCGCCCTCCGCCTGGGGCGCCTTGCCGTCCCGGATCTTCTCCTGGCCGGTGCCCGTCCAGTTGAACCCGATCCGCGGCGCGCCCGACGTGGTCATGACCTTGCCGTTCTTGCCGATCGGCCGCGCAGAACCCTGCACGTCACCAACGGCCGACGCCACGCCCGGCACCGACTTCACGTCCGCGATCGTCTGGGGCGTCAGCGGTACGGGCTCCTTGCCCTTCTCCGCCTTCGGTGCCACCGAAACGTCCACATTGGCGTAAGCCGACGAGAACAGGTCGGTGAACGAACGCTGAAGCGTGTCGGTCAGCACGAACGAACCGGACACGAACATCACGCCCAGCACCACGGCGAGCGCGGACAGCACGAGCCGGAGCTTGCGCGACAGCAAGCTCTTGATAGTCGCCTTAAACATGCGGCACCGCGACGTCGTCGAGGTGCTTCATCGTCTCCAGAACTTCTTCCGCGGACGGCGAAAGCAGCTCGCGGACGATCTGGCCGTCCTTGAGGAAGATGACGCGGTCGGCGTACGAAGCGGCGTTCGGGTCGTGCGTGACCATCACGATCGTCTGCCCGAACTCACGGGCGGACCGCTGCAGGAACCCCAGCACCTCGGCACCGGACTGCGAGTCCAGGTTGCCGGTCGGCTCGTCCGCGAACACGACGTCGGGCCGCGACACCAACGCCCGCGCACAAGCCACGCGCTGCTGCTGGCCACCCGAGAGCTGCGTCGGCCGGTGGGTCAGCCTGTCCCTCAGACCCACCGTGTCGACGACGACGTCGAACCAAGCCCGGTCGACCTTCTTGCCGCCGATCGAGAGCGGCAGCGTGATGTTCTCCTCCGCGGTCAGCGTCGGCAGCAGGTTGAACTGCTGGAAGATGAAGCCGACCTTGTCGCGCCGCAGTTCGGTCAGACCGCGGTCCTTCAACCCGGTGACCTTCGTGTCGCCGATCCACACCTCGCCGCCGGTCACGTCGTCGAGTCCCGCGAGGCAGTGCATCAGCGTCGACTTGCCCGACCCCGACGGGCCCATGATCGCAGTGAACCTGGACTTCTCCAGGTCGACGCTCACCCCCGCGAGCGCGGTCACGGCAGCGTCGCCGGACCCGTACTTCTTCCACACGTCAACGGCTCTGGCCGCGACTCCATCGGACGCGCTCACTGTCTGTCCCCTCCTGTGGGTCTCGTGCGCACCATCTTCGGCGACACGGGCACACCGAAGGGTCAGGTCTTCCACTGAGACGACCCTGAGATTAACCCCGGCGACCCGCCCCCTGCCGCCACGCTGAGAGATCTCTCAGCTGCGCTGCGTGTGCAGACAGATGCGGTGCGGAAGAAACGGTATTTCACTGCGGGCGCAGTGTCTTCCGCCTTCCGATGACTAGGCCGTCAACTTCCGTCGCATTGCGACGGTGGGTTCCATTCGCCACGAAACCAGTTCGACGCGGAGGCCTTCCCTCAACGCGTTCTCGGCGAGCCAGTGGTCCACGTCCTGGCGATAGGCGCGAGCCGGCCTGGGCCAGCGGTCCAGCCACTGCGCGAACGCCGCGTTGCACGCGATCGGACCGCCCGGTGGACGCACGCCGAGCACGAGCACGGGATCCTCTCCGGTGGCGAAAGAGGCGGCGATGTCGTGCGCACCGCCGAAGAGGATCCGATCCGCACCCAACTCACGGGCTTTGTCCGCCACCCCGAAGAACGCCGACCCGCGCCCGTGTGCGCGCACCACCAGCTGATGCGCGCCGAAGTCGGTGTCGAGGAACTCGTCGGCGTACGTGCCGTCATCGGCCAGCACCAGCACGTTCGTGCCGCCGGGGAGCTCCCCGACCTGCCCAGGATGCGTGATGCCGATGACGGTGATGCCCACCCGAGAATCGTCGCGGATCTGTGTTAACCCTTGGCACCGTTGGTGTTAAACAAGTTTCGGCAGCACTTCCGCACCGAACAGGCGGATCGTCTCGATCACCGACTCGGGCGGCATGCCACCGATGTCCACCATCACCAGGTGCGTGTCGATGCTCAGCAGCTCCGCCAACGCGTTGAGCCGCTGCGCGACCTCGTCCGGCGTCCCGCACACCGCCGCGCCGTCCATGATCGCGTCCACGTCGATGTCACCGTCGCCGCGCCACGGGTCGGCGAACCGCGCGTACTCGGCGAGGTGCGGCCGCCACCGGTCGCGCGCGTCCTCGTGCGCCACGAACACATGGCTCGGCACGCCGACGCGCCCGCCGGGGAAGCGTTCCCGGTACCGCTGCACGACTTCGGCGTAGATCGACGGGTCGCGCAACGTGGACGGCAGCATCAGCGGCATCTTCAGCTCTGCCCCCAGATCGGCCGAGACCGCCGACCCGGAACCGATCCACACCGTCGGCCGCGGCGCCTGCACCGGTCGTGGCGTCGTGGTCACGTGGCTGAGCGGGCCGCGGAACCGGCCGTCCCAGCTCACCTCCGGCTCCTCCAGCAGCTTGATGAGCAACCGCAGGTGCTCCTCGAACCGCTCCCGCAGCTGGCCCGGCTGCACGCCGAACGCCGCGTCGGTCTGCTGGTCGACGCCGCGCGCCACGATCAGCTCGGCCCGGCCGTCGGACAGCACGTCCAGCGTGGCCAGCGACTCCGCGACCAGGACCGGGTCGCGGTGGGCCAGCAGCGTCACGCCGGTGGACAGCTTCAACCTGGACGTCCGCGCGGCTACACCGGCGAGGAGCAGTTCGGGTGCCGACACGATGTAGCGGGTGAAGTGGTGCTCGCCGATCGCCACACCCGCGAAGCCCGCCTCCTCGGCCACGACGGCCTGCTCCACCATCGCCCGCAGGCGGTCGGCCTGGGACACCTCCTCGCCCGTGCACGGGTTGGGCAGGTGGTCACCCAGGATCAGGAGGTAGACGTCCATGCGGGCCATTTTCCATTGCCCAGGGCAAGATGGTTGACGTGGTCAACAACAACGAGGCCCAGAGCCGCTACGAGGTCCACGTCGACGGCGCGCTCGCCGGGTTCCTGGAGTACCGGACCATCGGAGACGTCATCGCGCTGGTGCACACCGAGGTCGACGAGGCCTACGCCGGGCAGGGGCTCGGCGGCCAGCTCGCCAAGTTCGCACTCGACGACGCGCAGGCTCGTGGGGTAAAGGTTTCCCCACTCTGCCCGTTCGTGGCGAAGTACATCGACAAGCACCCCGAATACCGTGTTACCGTCCGGTAGATAGTTGCAAGCGCTAACAATGAGGTGAGCGGGCGTGTGGAGTGAACCGGGCGCGTTCGAGGTGGCACCAGGAGTGCACCGCATCCCGCTGCCGTTGCCGAACGACGGCCTGCGCGCGGTCAACGTCTACGCGATCGAGGACGGCGACGGCCTGGTCATGGTCGACTCCGGCTGGGCGCTGGACGAGGCACGTGACCAGCTGGAAGCCGCGCTGGGCACGTTGAACAAGGGTTTCGAGGACATCCGGCGGTTCCTCGTCACGCACGTGCACCGCGACCACTTCACGATGGCGGTGTCGTTGCGGCGCCTGTTCGGCGCTCGCATCGGGCTCGGCCTCGGCGAGCAGCCGTCGCTCCGGCACATCCTGCACGGGCAGGAGGACCAGCACGTTTCCGACCTGCGCAAATGGGGTGCGGGCGAGCTGGCTGAGACGTGGATCAAGATCATGCACCACGTCAACCGCGACGACGCCCTGCGCGACTACGAGGAACCGGACGAGTGGCTCGTCCGCAGCACGGTCGACCTCGAACACCGCAAGCTCGAGGTCGTCCCGACGCCCGGCCACACGCGCGGGCACGTCGTGTTCGTCGACCACACCGCTCGAGTGCTGTTCTCCGGCGACCACGTGCTCCCGCACATCACGCCGTCGATCGGCTTCGAGCCGTTGCGACCCGAACTGCCGCTCGGCGACTACATGACCTCGTTGCGGCTCACGCGCGAGTTGCCGGACCTCAAGCTGTTGCCGGCGCACGGCCCGGTGACCGACAGCTCGCACGAACGTGTCGATGAGTTGCTGCACCACCACGAACAGCGTCTGGAAGAGATCCTGAGGGCGGTCAGCGGCAGCGCGTTCGAGACCGCCCGCAAGATCGGCTGGACCCGGCGTCAGCGCCGGTTCGACGATCTCGACATGTTCAACCAGGTGCTGGCCATCGGCGAGACGGCCGCGCACCTCGACGTTCTGGTCGAACGTGGCGAATTGACCCGAACGGTGAACGCGGGCGTGCTCGAATACCAGCGTGACACCGTTTGAGCTGGCCGCCTGGACCTGGAAGATGCCCCGCAGAGGCCGGGGGTTCTGGTTCTCGCTGGCGATCGACGTGCTGTGGCCGATCGTGGTGCTGTTCGTCCGCCTCGACGTGCGCGGCCGGCAGCACGTGCCGGGCAACGGCGGCGTGATCCTCGCGTTCAACCACCTGTCGAACTCCGACACCGTCGCCGCCGTGGTGTTCGCGCTGATGTCCAAGCGGGTGCCGCGCGTGCTGGCCAAGGCGTCGCTGTGGCGCACCCCGGTCATCGGCTGGGTCATGCGGTCCGGCGGCCACATCCCGGTCGAACGCGGCTCGGTCAAGGCCGCCGAGGCTCTGAAGCCGGCGGTGGAAGCCTTGCAGGCGGGGGAGTGCGTGATGGTGTTCCCCGAGGGCACGTTCACCAACGACCCCGACAACTGGCCGATGAAGGGCAAGTCCGGTGTCGCGCGGATGGCCCTGGAGGCCCAGGTGCCGGTCGTGCCGGTCGCCGAGTGGGGCACGCAGGACCTGCTGCCGAGGGGCACGATCCTGCCGAGGTTGTTGCCGCGCAAACGGGTCGAGGTGGTGGCGGGCGCGCCGGTCGACCTGTCCGACCTCTACGACCGCGAGCTGACCGCCGAGGTGCTGGACGAGGCCACCACGCGGGTCATGGACGCCATCACGACCATGTTGTCAGGCATACGTTCCGTGCAACGAGTCGTGCCAGAACAGGACCTTCGGCTGGAGTAGCGAACAGGTTGCGCGAACTGCGATGAGTCCCGGCCCGGTCCGTGGTCTGCAGACACATCGACCTTCCTCGCGATTTGGAGGCAGCTTTGCGGCTCCTGCTCACGTCAGGCGGCGTCACGAACCCGAGCATCCACGCGGCGCTCGTACAGCTTCTCGGCAAGCCGATCTCCGAGTGCCACGCTCTCTGCATCCCGACCGCCCAGTGGGCCCACCCGATGTGCGGTCCGGCATCGGTGCAGGGACTCGTGGCCGCCAAGCCGGCGTGGCGGCACTTCTCCGGCCTGGGCTGGGCGTCGCTCGGCGTCCTCGAGCTCACCGCGCTGCCCACCATCGGCGCGCAGCGCTGGGTTCCGTGGATCCGGGACGCGGACGTGCTCCTGGTCGGCGGTGGCGACGCGACCTACCTGTGCCACTGGATGCGTGAGTCCGGACTGGCAGATTTGCTGCCGTCGCTGCCCGACACGGTCTGGATCGGCATGAGCGCCGGAAGCATGGTGATGACGCCGCGGATCGGGAAGTACTTCGTCGAGTGGCCGTCCGCGCCGGACGACCGCACCCTGGGAGTCGTCGACTTCTCGATCTTCCCGCACCTGAACGCCTTCCCCACGAACACCCTGGCCGACGCGGAGCGGTGGGCCGCCGACATCGGCGTGCCGGCCTACGCCATCGACGAACAGACCGCCATCAAGGTCGTCGACGGCTCCGTCGAGGTGGTCTCCGAAGGGCAATGGACAGCGTTCGCGGCGTAGCGGCTGTCGTCGCGGCCGTGTTGGTCACGGGCGGTGCTTTTTGGCGCGTCGCCCAGAGCCGAAGAATGAGAATCGTGACCGGGCCGGGCTCGGTGGACCGGAGAGGTTGATCGTACCGACACCGAGTTGAACCATGGTGCCGTGGACGGTGCCGGTGTGGACGTTGCTGACGCTCTTCGCCTTGGGACCGAACAGCACCTCGGGCCAGAGAACGTCGAGCAGGATGGAGAAAGCGCCACCACCGTCATAGGCGGCCTTGAGGCCGTTCGCCAGTTCCTCAGCGAGGTGGACCGTGTCGGACTCATCTCCCGCGCGAGCCGCATCCAGCGCATCGCCCAGGCCGGGCACCGCACGGACCGCTTCCTCCAGCTGCGTCAGAGCTGCGGAATCCAACTCCTCCGCGGCGCCGATGAGTGCTGCGGCAACGGACAACATCCACATGTCCACCATGGTCAGGCCCCCCAAGAGATACTGCGCCGCAGGTCGAACCGTTCGAGAACACCAACACTCGAATGGTCCAGACACGGTGATCCTTCTGGCCTGCAGAGGATGCGCTGGTGGTTGCACCACCCGCCGCACGGGCGCTTCACGCATACGTTCCGCGCAAACGGGTAGCCGAAAAGCATGACTATGCCGAACGAAATCAGCAGGCCGGGAGGGGATGGCCTGTGGGCACCGGTCATCCCCGAACCTCGTGACGACCAGCAGTGGGTCGTGCAGGCCGACGACGACCCGTTGATCGTGCGCAGCGTGGACTGACAGCAGGACTGTCTAGACACCCTAGACGCGTCTAGCTAGCCTAGACGACGTGACCCTTGACGAGGAACTGCTGGCAGCGGCGCGCAAGGCCGGTACGGCTGCGGCCGCTGCTCAGGACCAGGCCGACATCGCGAAGGCCGTGTACCACCACAGCGTGCTGCGCCTGCACCGCGCCGGCGGGTCGATGCGCGAGATCGCGGAGGCGCTGAAGCTGAGTCATCAGCGCGTGCACCAGATCGTCGAACAGTCCAAGCGGACCGAGCAGTGCTGGTTCTGCGGGCGAGTGGCCGCCGACGTCGACAAGATGATGGCCGGACCGGCCGCACTGATCTGCGACATCTGCGTTGCCGAGGCTCAGGTCGCCGAGGTCGGCACGTGTTCGTTCTGCAGCGAGACCAAGCCGGTGCACCAAAGCACGGAGAAGGACGCGCAGATCTGCCGGTCCTGCCTGGACTTCAGCGCCGCCGTGATCAGCGGGGCAGCTTCACCACGGTGACGAAGAAGTCATCGATCTGACGAACAACCTCGATGAACCGGTCGAAGTCCACCGGCTTGGTGACGTAAGCGTTGGCGTGCAGGCTGTAGCTGCGCAGGATGTCCTCTTCGGCGTCCGACGTCGTCAGCACGACCACGGGGATGTGCCGCAGGTCGGCGTCCGCCTTCACCTCGGCCAGCACTTCGCGGCCGTCCTTGCGGGGCAGGTTGAGGTCCAGCAGGATCAGGCCCGGCCGCGGCGCGTCGGCGAACTCGCCCTCGCGCCGCAGGAATGCGAGCGCTTCCACGCCGTCCTTCACGACGTGCAGGGTGTTGCGGATCTTGTGGTGCTCGAAGGCTTCCTGCGTCATCAGCGCGTCGCCCGGGTCGTCCTCGACGAGCAGGACGTCGATGACGGTCATCGGTGTTTCAGTCATGCGGTACCTCGATCGGTGTCGTCGGCAGTTCTGCCAAGTCTTCTTCTGCGACGGGCAGGGTGAACTCGAAGGTCGTGCCGGCGTCCACATCGGTCTTCAGCCAGATGGTCCCGCCGTGGTACTCGACGATCTTCCGGCACATCGCCAGCCCGATGCCCGTGCCCGGATAGGCGTCCTTCGGGTGCAGCCGCTGGAAGATCACGAAGATCCGGTCGGCGTACTCGGGCTCGATCCCGATCCCGTTGTCGTGCACGGAGAACTTCCACATGTCCCCGTCGCGCTCGGCCTCGATGTTGACGATCGGGTCGGCCGAGCCGCGGAACTTCAACGCATTGCTTATCAGGTTCTGGAAGACCGCGCTGAGCAGAGTCGCCTCACCACGCACGGAAGGCAGGTCGCCGGCCACGACGTGGGCGTTGGTCTCCTCGATGCGCTCGGAGAAGCTGTCCACCAGCTGGCGGATCACCTCGCCGAGGTCGACCATCGTGCGTTCGCGGGTGATGCGGCCGACGCGGGAGAACGCCAGCAGGTCGTTGATCAGGCCCTGCATCCGCTTCGCGCCGTCGACGGCGAACTCGATGTACTGGTCGGCGCGTTCGTCCAGCTTGCCGCCGTAACGTCGTTGCAGCAGCTGGCAGAACGACGCCACCTTGCGCAGCGGCTCCTGCAGGTCGTGCGAGGCGACGTAGGCGAACTGCTCCAACTCGGAGTTCGACCGCTGCAGCTCGGCGGACGCGGCGTCCAGCGTGGCCAGCTCCTGCAGGATGCGGCGGCGCATGGCGTCGACGTCCTCGCCCAGCATCACCGTCTCGCGCGGGCCGTGCGCGTCGATCTCGTGGTCGAAGTCGCCGGACGCCACCTGCCGCACCTGTTCGGCGAGCTCGGCCAGCGGTGCGATCAGCAAGCGGTACAACAGCAACGACAGCCCGCCGATCACCGCGACCAGCAGCACGCCCATGCCGATCACCAGCCACAGCACCACGTTCGCGGCGTGGGTGACGTCGTCGCGCGCGGTGGCGGCGAGCCCGCCGATGTCGGCCTGCAGCGCGCTGATCTCGGTGCGGATCTGTTCGAAGAGGACTCTGCCTCGATCGGTGTCGCCGGCGGGTGCCAGCGCGGGACCGGCGGCGCGGACGCGAGCGATCGTGGGATCCGCGTAGTCGGTGCGCCACTGCTGTGCCAGCGTAGCGATGCGGCCGACCCGGCCGTTCGGATCACCGACGAAGCCGCGCACGTCGTTCTCGGCCTGCGTGGCCGCGGTCTGGCCGTCGAGGTAGGGCATGAGGAACGTCTGCTCGCCGGTGAGCACGAAGCCGCGCAGGCCGGTCTCCTGGTCGAGCAACGCGCGGTTGAGGTCCTTGGCCCTGCGTTCGGCGGGCGCGACCTTGTCGATGGCCTGCTCTCGCGCGTCGCCCAGCGAGTCGAGCGCGACGACCGTCGAGGCGACGGCCACCGCGGTCATGGCCAGCAGGATCGTGACGATGGCGGTCAGCAGCCTGCTCGCCGGCAGCCTCTCGGACAGCTTCACCTGGGGTCCTTCAGCAGCAGCACGGCCATGTCGTCGTCGAGCGCCCCTCCGTTGAGCTCCGTCACCTCCGCGATCAGAGGGTCGAGCCAGTCGGGACTGCATCGCAGCTGTTCGCGCAGAATCTCGCACAGGCGCTCGACGCCGAGCCGATCGGTGTCATCGGGTACCCGGCCCTCGATCAGTCCATCCGTGTAGCAGGCGAGCTGCCAGCCGGGCGGCAGCGGCACGTCCACGCCCGTCCACGCGTAGTCCGGCAGCACCCCCAGCGGCACGCCGATCTTGGACTGCGGCAGGTCGAGGATCTGCTTGCCGACCACCAGCAACGGCTCGGGGTGCCCGGCCAGGAAGTAGCGGGCCGAGCGTCTGTCCGGTGCCACGGTGACCACGCAGGCCGTGGTGAAGATGCCTTCGCCGTGCCGTTCCGCGACGAGCACCTGGTCGAGCGTCCGCAGCACCTTCTCCGGTGGCTCGCCCGCGAGCACCAGGGCGCGCCAGGCGATCCGCAGGCAGACGCCGAGCGCGGCCTCGTCCGGGCCGTGGCCGCAGACGTCGCCGATGATCGCGTGCACCGAGCCGTCCGGCAGGCCGACCGCGTCGTAGAAGTCGCCGCCCAGCAGCATTCGCTGGCCGCCGGGCTGGTAGCGGACCTCGAGCTCGAGGTCGGAGCCCTTCAGCAGCGGGGGAGGGAGCAGGCCGCGTTCGAGGCGGGACCGTTCCGCCGCGAGCAGCTTCGCCTCGCGCAGCTGGAACTGGGCGTCGTCGGCGCGGCGGCGTTCGACCGCGTACCGGACGCCGCGCAGCAGCAGTTCGCCGTCGACCTGGCCCTTCACGAGGTAGTCCTCGGCGCCGGCCGAGACCGCGTCGATGCCTTCGCGTTCGTCGTCGAGTCCGGTGAGCACCAGGACCGCGGGGGCGTCCGGTTTGCTGAGCATCCGGTGCAGGCTGTCCAGCCCCTGCGAGTCGGGCAGGCCGAGGTCGAGCAGCACGCACTCGGCGTCGGTGAGCATGCGCTCCGCCTCGGCGAGCGTGCGGGCGCGCGACAGGATGAACGGCGCCCTCGCCTCTTCGAGCAGTGCCTCGACGAGCAGGGCGTCGCCATCATCGTCCTCGACCAGGAGGACGCGCACGGTTCTGGTTCGCATCAGGTCGGACTTTAACGTTATTCAGGTGCGGGGTCCGCGTCCGACCTACCAGGATTGCGGCGTGTTGATCCGTCTCGCCCAACCAGCCGAACTCCCGTACCTCCAGGAGATCGAAATCGCGTCCGGCGCGCCGTTCCGCGACGTGGGCATGCCCGAGATCGCCGACGACGACCCGATGTCGCTGGAAGCACTGGCAGAGCACGAGGTCTGGGTCGCGGTGGGGGAGCAGGGCGTGCCGCTCGCGTTCATCGCGGTCGGTGACGTGGACGGTGCGGTGCACGTCCACCAGGTGAGCGTGCATCCCGCGCACGCACGCCAGGGGATCGGCGCGGCGCTGATCGAACACGTGACGCGGCCAGGGCGCGCGGTGACGTTGACGACGTTCCGGGACGTGCCGTGGAACGCGCCGTACTACGAGCGCCTGGGCTTCCGGACGGTCGAGGAGCCTTCGCCGGGCCTCGTCGAAATCATGCGCGTGGAGGCCTCATGGGGTCTCGATCCCGCGACTCGGGTCGCGATGGTCCTTCTCCCAGCGCAGGTACGACCCTGAGGCGATCGACACACTGCTGAGCAGCCACACGAGCATGCCCGCGTCGTCGGTCACGCCGATCAGTGGCAGGAACTCCGGCAGGACGTCGATCGGCGACACGAGGTAGACCAGCGCCAGCGCCCAGAGCGTCACCTGGCTGCGCGGCAGGTCCGGGTACTTGCCGCTGCGCCAGGCCTTCCACAGGCGCGGCAACGCCTTCGCGCGCTGGATCGGGTTGCCGACCGGGCCGGGGCCCTTCTGGGCGCGCTTGCGCCGGTTGCGCAGCACGCCCAGCACGACGGACAGCAGGCCGAGCGGGATCATCACCCAGCCGACGACCGCCGGGCTGAGACCGCCCAGCGGAGCGTCGCGGAACAGCAGGACCGTCAAGCCTGCCAGTGAGATGAACGACCCGAAGACGACCATCTGGCTGGCTCCTAGTGGTGTGGCCCGGACCGTTGCCGGGCGAGTTCGCGGTCGGACGGGTGCATCGCGGTGCCGCGAGGCGCCCTGCTGAGCGTGAACTACCCCGCAACGGTCCGGGTCACGCCACTAGCTCGGCTCCTGGAAGAGCATCGTCGGAATGGCCTTGTGGGGCTGCTTCTGGGCTGGTGGCTCGGGCTCCCTCAGTTCGATCACGGGTTCGGGTTCCTCGACGGGAACCTCTTTGACCGCCGGTTTGCGCGCTGCTTTCACCGGCGGCGGTGTGGACTGGTCCAAAGCGGCGCGCGCCTTGGAGATCCACACCTTCTGCATGGCCTCGTCCTTGCTCCCGGCCGCCGTCGCGGCGAGTCCGGAGAGGACACCGCGGATACGTGGTACCAGAGCAGGATGACGCCGGATCGCCTGCCACACAGCGTGATCACCCGGTAGCCGGGCGGACACGAGCTGCTTGACCTGAGCGCGCAGCTCCTCTGTGGACAGATCGAGCCAGCGCTCGACCGCTGACGGGCCAATCGCCACGTGCAAGCCTCCCCAAAACGACAACCGCCCCCACAGGATCTCACGGATCCGGCAGGGGCAGTGGTCTGGTGTCGGGAAGCGCGTCAGGAGGCGACGACTTCGAGCAGGATCTTGCCGTTCTCGTCCTGGATCCGGAACGTGGCGATCTCGTGCCAGCGCATGGCGACGTTGGCCTGGAGCCGGATCGTCTTGCGGTCGCCTGCCACCGGTTCGGGCGCGTACCAGGAGGTGACCTGGGCGACGCGGCCCGCGCGTCCGACGGCGACGAGCGAACCCTTGCTGGGGCCGGACATGCCGCTGACCTCGATGTCCATCGAGGTGCCCCACGGCTCGTCCGAGGCGATGATCTTCGTGAAGACCCCGCTGTTCGGATCCTGCTGCTGCACCTTCATCGACGAGTCGGTGGAGTTGTTCGCCACCGGGGTCTGCGACGTCGTCGTGCCGGGGTTCTGGGGTGCAGCCTGGTTCGAACCGTCATCGCTGCCGCGCACGACGAGCGACGTGACGACGGCCGTCACCGCCACGATGCCGGCGGCGGCGGCCGCGACACCCTGGGCGACGAACCAGCGTCTGCGCTTCCTGCGTGCCGCGACGGCGTCGAGCATGACCCGCACCGACTTGCCGTCCGGGCGTTCCGGAGCTGTTCCGCGCAGCATTCCGCCCGCGTCGGCCTCGTCGATCAGGTCCGGCACCACCGCGAAGTCGCGCAGGTCAAGGGCACACCTGCGACATTCCGTCAGGTGGTTCTCGAACGCCTCCACCTCATCGGCATCGAGGATGCCGAGCACGTAGGCGGCGACGTCGAGGTGATCTGGTGCCGTTGTCACCGCGTCTCTCCCCGATCGTGCAACGCGCGCCGCAGCGCACGGAGCGCGTAGTACACCCGCGACTTGACCGTTCCCGGTGGCACACCCAGTGCCGCCGCGGCCTCACCGACGGTGCGGTCCCGCAGGTATGTCTCGAGAATAGCCTCCCTGTGTTCCTCCGAGAGACCGTTCATCGCCTCGGCGACGACGATCGCTGCGAGGGTGCGATCCTCTTCTCCGCCGGAAGGCGACTCGTCCGAAGGGGTCAGTTCGAACTCCTGCGGACGGACGCTTCTCTTTCGTCTGTCGTCAATGACCAACCGCCTTGCCACCGTGAACAACCACGACCGCAAGAGCACGGGGTCACGTTCGAGCTTCTCGGCGTTGCGCCATGCCCTGACCAGGGTTTCCTGCACGATGTCCTCGGCCCACTGACGATCATGGCCCGTCAACCTCATGCAGTGTCCCAGCAGGGCGCTGCCGAATTCCTCGTACAGCCGGCGGATCAACTCTTCCTCGAGCGATCCCGGTCTTGGTGATTGTTCGTCTAACTCGCGTTGACGTCTATGCCGCGCCACGGGGGACATCCTTGCCTCAACGAGCGCCGGAAGTCGAGAGGCAAATATTCCTCACGAAGTCCGTGAACCGTTGCCGGATCGTGTCCGTACTCCTCGGTACCCAAGCCGAGAAAGGACCTGCCGATGCGACGTGGTCAAGCCATCACCGCCCTGGCGGCACTGGCTGTGAGTCTCACGGCGTGCGGCAGCACCCAGGAACCTCCTGGTGGAGCCGCAACGGGCGGCTTGCAGGCGAAACCCGCTGATCTGGGCGGCGCGAACATGTACTTCATCGCGAACAGCGACCAGATGGGCTGGTTCGTCACCGACGCCGACGGGCTCCCGCTCTACCGCTACGACAAGGACACCCCGAAGCCGTCCAAGTCGAACTGCGAGGGCGAGTGCGCGAAGGCCTGGAAGCCGGTCCTCGCGGACAAGACACCGATGGCGACCGGGGTGGACCCGATCTCCATGGGCGTCCTGACCAGGCCGGACGGCACCAAACAGCTCACCATCGCCGGCTTTCCCCAGTACACCTACGCCGAGGACAAGTCGGCCGGTGACATGAAAGGCCAGGGAAAGGGCGGCGTGTGGTGGGTCACTGCCCCCAACGGCGCCAAGATCACCGGCGGAAAGGCGCAGAACAACAGCAAGAGCAGCAGCACGCCGAGCGCACCCCCGAGCCCGAAGAACGGTCAGGCACCGCCGCCGGCGCCGACTTCGGGCGCTCCCGGCTACTGAGCCCACTGCTCGATCTTTCCAAACCCCGACCGACTTCCACTGAACAACGAGGACATCAAGACGATGACCAGAGCCCTCGCCACCGTCTTGGCGATGTTGTTCCTCTTCACCGCTGCCCCGTTCGCTGCCCAGGCGCAGCCCGCGGACACGGATGGAGTGCAGGACACCCCGTCAGGGCCGTTGACGGCGAACGACCGCGAATTGCTCAACAGGGTGCGCCTCGCAGGCCTGTGGGAGATGCCCATGGGCGAGCTCACCGCCACCAAGGCGTCCAACGCCAGGGTCAAGCAGATCGGCAAGATGATCATGCTTGACCACATGATGCTGGACGCGCTGACGAAGAAGACGGCCGCCGGGTTCGGGCTGACCACGCCCGACGTGCCGAACCCTGCGCAGCAGTCGTGGATGGAAGAGATCAACGCGCTCGAAGGCGACGCGTTCGACCAGGCGTTCGTCGCCCGGTTGCGCGCCGCGCACGGCCAAATCTTCCCCTTCATCGCGAAGGTGCGCTCAGGGACCCGCAACGACGTCATCCGCGGGTTCGCGCAGGCCGGTATCGACGTGGTGATGAAGCACATGACGTTGCTGGAGAGCACGGGGCTCGCAGGCGATTCGTCCTTCGCGGAGCCCCAGCCCGCCGGCGGCATCATCAACGCGTCCCTGGCCTCCGGTGAGGGGCCCAACATGTGGGTGATCCTGACGGTCACCGCCGCGGGAGCGGTCCTCACGATCCTCCTGCTCCGAGTACTCCGCCCGCGACGACCGGTGCGGTGATTCAGCAAGACCCCGTTGTGTGACGGGAAACGGAGGTGGTGTCCCAAGGTCAGAGGCACTCCAACGCGGACCTGTTCCCACCCGCCCGGCCCTGAAGTGTCCACTCCTGCACCACGGGCCGGGCGGGTTCCCGCGAGAGTTTCGTTCCGGAGGAAGAGTTGTTGTCCAGCCAGATTCCGCTCCTGGTGGCCCAGGCCGAGTTCGACTCGGGTGTCAAGAAGATGGCCCAGATGTCCGCCAGGCTGGCTTATGTCCTGATGTGCGCCACCTTGTCCTGGGGCGTGCTGATCGCGACCGGATGGGCCGAGAAGCTCACCGGCCGTGAGGGGCTCAAGAACGGGCACATGGTGCTCGCCTCACTGGCGATCGCGTTCGGCACGCTCCACGCGTTCGCTTTCTCACTGCTGCAGGGCGCCCCCCTCAGCGTGATCAAGCTCGTCCTGCCGTTCGTCGACGGCGGTCTGTTCCGGCACGCGCTCGGCATCCTCGGCCTCGAGGTCATGCTCGCGATCGCCGTACTCGCCTCCATGAGGCACAAAGTCTTCTACCGCAAGTGGTTGCGGTTCCACCAAACCGCCTACATCGCGGTGGGCATCACCGTGGTCCACTCCTGGTTCGGCGCCATCGCCAACGGCAACCTGTCGGTGCTCTGGCTGGGCGGTCTGACCATCCTCGTCCCGACCGTCACGCTGGCGCTGGCCCGCTTCCTGCCCGCCGAGATGCTCATGCGCATCGGCATGCTCGACACCGAGCGCGGCAAGGAACCGGGGGTCGGCGAGGGCGACGCGATGGACGTGAGCGTCAACAACGAGAAATGCCACCGCTACGGCACCTGCCAGGCGGAGGCACCGGATGTCTTCCAGCTGATCGAGGACAACCGCCTGACCTACAACCGTCGGCCGCCTGAGGAGCACTTCGCCCAGGCCCGAGCGGCCCAGCGGGCGTGCCCGATGCGCGCGATCGAGATCAGGGAGCGAGTGAAGTGAGCGAACGGATCGTGGTCGTCGGCGGCGGACTCGGAGGAGTTCGTTCCGCGGAACGGCTGCGGGAGATGGGTTTCGACGGGCAGATCACGATCCTGTCCGCCGAGCGGCACCTCCCGTACCACCGCCCATGCCTGTCGAAGCAGATCATCACGGGTGAATGGCACCCCGACGACGCGCTGCTCTCGTTCTCCGGCGACCTCGACGCCGAGTGGCGGCTGAACTCTCCCGCCCTGCACCTGGACCCGAAGAAGCAGTCGGTCTGGGTGCCCGGCGGTGAGGAGATCAAGTACGACGGCCTGATCATCGCGACGGGCGTCGACGCCCGCGCGATGGGCGGCGCCCCTCGCCACGACCCGCGGGTGCACGTGCTGCGGACGCTGGACGACGCGGTCGCGATCCGCAAGAACATCCGGCAGTCCCAAGGCCTCGTCGCCGTCATCGGCGGTGGCTTCATCGGCTGCGAGCTCGCCTGCTCCGTGCGCCACATGGGCCGTGACGTCGCGCTGATCGTCCGCTCGCCCGCGTTGCTGGGCGGCGTCGTCGGTGACGACATCGGCAAGAAGATCACCGAGGCGCACGTCGAGCACGGCGTCCGGCTCGCCACCGGTGTCGGCATCAAGCACTGGGTGCGGCAGCCCGGCGGCATCGGCATCCACCTCTCCGACGGTCAGGTCTTCTTCGCCTCGTGCGTGGTCCTGGCGGTGGGGGCATCGCCCGCCACCGACTGGATGCGCGGCTCCGGCCTCGACATCTCGGACGGCGTGCTGTGCGACGCCACGAACCACGTGGTCGGCGCCGAGAACATCGTCGCCTGCGGTGACGTGGCCCGGTGGCCCAACATGCGCTTCAACGGCGCCGTGCGCCGCGTCGAGCACTGGCTCAACGCCGTCGAAGGAGGCCGTGCGGCCGCCGAGAACCTGTTGGTGGGCCGCAACCACGCCAAGATCTACACGCCGGTCCCGCGCTTCTGGACCGAGCAGTACGGCATGCGCGTCCAGGGTGCCGGCCTGCCCGTCCTGGGCACCGACACCACCGACGTGAACGGACTCACCGGCTTCATCGCCAACGGCAAGCTCGTCGGCATCGTGGGCCTCGAGTCTCCCGGCAAGATCATCACCGAGACCCCGGAGCTGTTCCGCCAGAACACGGTCGAGGAGCAGCGCACGGTGTGGACCCAGCCGGCCGAGGAGACGAAGGTCGCCGCGACGCCGGAAGTCCTGCCCACCACCGCGATCCCGGTTCCCGAACCAGTCGCCGCCCGCGCATCATCGGTTCCCCCGTCCGTCTCGTCGTCGATGTCCCCGCCTTTGCAGCGGCGGCGGCATTCACGCTCGAGGCCGGAGATGGTGCGAACGGGCGGAGGACGCGCGAGGCCTTAACCCGGTCAGGAGGATCTTGTTTGTCGGCACAGGGCAAGCGGGGACGGGCGAACTCCGACGTCGCTGCGTTGGCCAGGTGGCGGACCGATGACGCCACGCGGCGATGCGCTCGTTCCCGCGCCGGCAAGCTGACCTCCTTCTCGTGCGTCACCAACGGTGTGGCGGCTCGGCGGGCTCCCGAGCCGCCACACCGGCCTATCCACAGGCGTGCGCCGCTGTTTTGTCAGCGGCCGAATGGGGCAGACGACTTCCCTACGCCACATATCGGACGTAAGGTGCCGCCGACTGGGGGAAAGCCCAACTCCCGGAGGCAACCATGCGGAGTCGACGAAGACAACGCATTTCCCTACTGAGTGTGGCCGCGCTGGTACTCAGCGGACTCACCGCGGGGATCGCGACGGCCCACCCCGACCACGGCGGCAGCCGCGAGGACTTTCCCGGCGAAGGCGTCGCCGACGGAATCTACAAACAGCACAACGGCGACGAGGGACACCTGCCGCCGGTCAACCGCAACGTCACGCTCGTCGGCAAGGGCGAGGTGACCAACCCGTCCGGCGACGGCAACACCGGCCGGGTCGCCGACGTCACCGCCTTCGGTGACTACGCCTACCTCAACGCCTTCCGCGAACCCACGTGCGAGCGGACCGGCGTGCACGTCATGGACATCTCCAACCCCGCCGCGCCGGTCGAGGTCACCAGCGCGTTCATCCCCGCCAGCGACGGTTCCTACGTGGGCGAGGGCATCCAGGTCGAGCGCATCGACAACGCCTTCTTCCAGGGCGACCTGCTGGCGCACCAGAGCGAGACCTGTCCCGGCGAGACCCCGCCGCCCCCGAACCTCGGTGGCATCTCGCTGTGGAACGTCACGGATCCGCGCCACCCCGTGCCCGTCACGCTGCACACCGGTGACTTCAGCAACCCGGCCGGCGGCGTCGACCCCGCGCCGAACCAGGTGCACAGCATGCGGATGTGGACCAACAACATCGACAAGAAGACCTACGTGGTCCTGGTCGACGACGAGGAACTGGCCGACGTCGACATCATGGACATCACCGACCCGTACCACCCGGTGATGGTCAACGACGAGCTGGACCTCAGCGCGGTGTTCGGTGTCGACCAGCCGACGCCGGCCAACCTGACCTCGGTGTTCAGCCACGACATGATGATCACCAAGATCGGCCAGCGGTACGTCATGAACATGAACTACTGGGACGGCGGCTACGTCCTGCTGGACGTCACCGACCCGCGGCCGGGCAAGGTCACTCTCATCGCGGAGAGCGACTACGCGGCACTGGACGAGGAACGGGCGGCCCGTGGCCACCAGATCTCGCCGGAGGGCAACGCGCACCAGTCCGAGCTGTCGCCGAACCGGAAGTTCCTGCTCGGCACCGACGAGGACTTCAACCCGTACCGCGTCGTCGCGCGGATCGACACCGGCCCGTACGCCGGCACCGAGTACACGGCGGTCCAGGCGAGCAACGTCGTGCAGATCGACGAGAACACCTCGATCAGCGGGCCGACGACGTTCGTCGGCGACGCGTGTGCCGCCCTGCCCCCTGGCACCGGCACGGCACTGGCCGAACGTGGTACCTGCACGTTCCAGGTCAAGCTGGACAACATCACCGCCGCCGGTTACACGGCGGGCATCGTGTTCCAGAACCACCGCGACGACTGCCTGGCCTTCGTGACCATGCTCGCCACGGGCACGATCCCGTACGTGTTCGTCAACCGCGCCACCGGGCTGAAGCTGCTCGGCGTCGCGGGCGTCACGGACGGCAACGCGTGCACGTTGACGACACCCGCGGGTGCTACGGGCAACGCCACGACGATCCAGGCGATCTTCGACGGCTGGGGCTACGTGCGGTTGTTCGGCACGAACATCCCCAAGTCCGGAGCCGGGTCGATCAACCAGATCGACACCTACGCGATCCCCGAGTCGCAGGATCCCGCCTACGCGCGCGGGTTCGGTGACCTGTCGGTGCACGAGGTCGCCATGGACCCGGACAACAGCGAGATCGCGTACATCTCGTACTACGCGGGCGGTTTCCGCGTGGTCCAGTACGGCCCTGGCGGGATCCAGGAGGTTGGCGCCTTCATCGACGAGGGAGGCAACAACTTCTGGGGCGTCGAGGTCTGGCGTGACGAGAACGGGGAGAAGTACGTGCTCGGCAGCGACCGCGACTTCGGCCTCTACGTGTTCCGCTACAACGGTTGACCGGAACAACGCCACGGGCGGCTCTCGCCCGTGGCGTTGCTCTGCGCGTCACGGGCAGGTGATGACCTGACCGGCCCAGGACAGGCCGCCCCCGAACGCGAACAGCAGCACCGGCTGACCGGACGGCAGCTCGCCGCGTTCGGCCATTTTGGACAGTGCGAGCGGCACCGAGGCCGCCGAGGTGTTGCCGGAGTGCACGACGTCCCGGGCGATCACCACGTCGTCGCGCAGGTCGAGCTTGCGGGACATCGCCTCGATGATGCGCAGGTTCGCCTGGTGCGTGACGATCCCCGCGAGGTCCTTGGTCGCGATGCCGGCCCGCTGGCAGGCTTGGACGACGACGGCGGGCAGTTCGCTGGTGGCCCAGCGGAAGACGGCCTGACCCTCCTGGGCGAAGCGCGGCTGCCAGTCGTCCACCAGGCGGACTGCGTTGCCGCGGCTGGGGTCGGAGCCCCAGGTGACGGGACCGATCTGGGCGTCGTCCGAGGCGCTGAGCACGGCCGCGCCCGCGCCGTCGCCGAGCAGGATGCAGCTGGCGCGGTCGGTCCAGTCGGTGAGGTCGGACATCTTCTCGGCGCCGATGACGAGCGCGTGCTTGGCGGCACCGGCGCGGAGCGTGTGGTCGGCCGTGGCGAGCGCGGTGCAGAAGCCGGCGCACGCGTTGTTCAAGTCGAAGCAGACCGCGTCCGGGATGTTCAGCCGGCCGGCCACCTGGGCGGCGATCGACGGGCAGCGGTCGATGGCCGAGCAGGTCGCGACGATCACCTGGCCGATGTCGGACGGTGTCAGGCCGGAGGAGGCCAGGGCCTTCGACGCGGCACCGGCGGCCATGTCGGTGACCGACTCGTCGTCCGCGATGTGGCGGGTGGCGATGCCCGTGCGCTGCCGGATCCACTCGTCGTTGGTGTCGACCATCGTCTCCAGGTCGGCGTTGGTCAGCACGCGCTGCGGCTGGTGATGGCCGAGCGCGACGACGCGGGATCCGGACAAGATGAGCTCCTTCATCGAGGCGATGCGGCGAATATAGCAACCGATCGGTCGGTAGCTAAAGGTGTCGTAGGCTGCCTCTGTGAGTCCTCGTAGATCTGTTGCCGACACCCTCCAGACGCGGCAGCGCATCCTCGACCGAAGCTTGGCGATCGCCTCGGCGGAAGGGCTGGAGGGGCTGACGATCGGCCGGCTCGCCGACGAGCTGGGGATGAGCAAAGCCGGTCTGCTGGGCCACTTCGGCACGAAGGAGGGTCTGCAGCTCGCGGTGGTCGACGAGGCCGCGGCGGTCTTCTCGCGCGAGGTACCGGGGCGCGTCAAGCAAGCGCCGTCGGGCCTGCCGCACCTGAAGGCGGTCTGTGAGGCGTGGGTGTCGTATCTCGAACGCGAGGTGCTGCCCGGTGGCTGCTTCTTCACCGCGGCCACCACCGAGTTCGACGGGCGCACTGGACGGGTGCGGGACGCGTTGGCCGGCATGAACGCGTTGTGGCGCCGGGATCTGCGGATCCACGTCCGGCGCGCGATGAGCTTCGGCGAGCTGCCGGAGGAGACCGACGTCGACCAGCTGATCTACGAGATCGTCGGGATCATGCTGGCGCTCAACCACTTCCTGCAGCTGGAACACGACAGCCTGGCGCCGGCCCGCGCTCGGCGCGCGTTGGAGCGGCTGTTCAGCTCGCGATGAACGCGTTGACGATCGCGGCGACTTCCGCAGCCTGTTCGTAGACCATGCCGTGCGTCGCGTCGATCTCGTGCACGCGGACGTTCGGGCAGATTCGGGGAAGGTCGCGGCGCAGGCCAGCGCGGTGAGCGTCCATCAGCGCGATCAGATCTGGTGGCACCGGCAGGTTCTTGGTGGCCAGCACGAGCAGGAACGGTGCTGTCACCTCGGCGAAGACCGGCAGCGCGTCCAGGAACTCCGGCGCCGTCCGCACCGCCGAGGTGATCGACGCGTTGGGACGGGTGATCATCGCGGCCTGCGCGGTGAAGATCTCGTTCAGCTTGGCGAGGTCCGCCTCGACCTGGTCCGGTGCGAGTCCGGCGTAGTGGGCCGGATCCGTTGCGGCAGAACGATGTCCGTCCAGGCTCACCGCCGGGCACTCGGGATGCCTGCGCGCCCACATGCCGGCCAGCACGCCGCCCAGCGAGTGGCCGACGACGACAGGGTCCTTCAGTCCGAAGCGGACAACCGTGCTCTCGAGGTCGTCGAGCACCGCCTCCCACTCCCACGGCCCGTCGGGCGACTTGCCGTGGCCGCGCAGGTCGACCGCCACGCACCGCCCGTTGACTTGTGGCGCAAGCGTTTCCCACGCCGACATGTCACCACCCAAGCCGTGCAGCAGCAGGATGGGCGGACCGTCGCCGCCGTGGTCATGGGCCGCGAGCTTCACTGTTCTCTCCTGGTGTCGAGACGGGCGCGGATCGATGCGACGGTGACGCCGCCGTCGGGATGGCGGTCGAGTTTGTTGCGGCTCACCAGGTCGTGGACTCCCTGGCGGGTGATGCCGAGCATCGCGCCGGCCACCCCGAACGACACGCCCTCCTTGCTCGGGTGTCCGGCCCGGTGTGCGGTGACTCGGCCGAGCGGCGTCGCCCACCACGTGTCCGGCGGGTCGAACGGCTTGTCGCCCGGGTAGAGGACGGCCATCAGGCGGATCGCCACCCGGTGGGCCAGCGCGTCGTCGGGGCCGAGCAGCTGGGCCGCCCACATCTCGGCGTCCGCCTCGACGGACGACCGCAGGCCTGCGAGATCGGCTTGCGGCAGCAGGATTTCCAGGGGGTCGAGCAGCCGGCTCGTCACGAGCCGGATCAGGTCGTCGCGCAGGTCCACGTGTTCCGGGGTGGTCGCCACTTGACAGACGATAGCAAGTACTTGACGGCTGGTGTCAAGTAAAAAACATCTCCTTCTTGGGAGGCGGTGGTATCCGGCACCCCAGGTGCATTGGTCCGATCGAGTGTCGGCATAAACTTGAGCTGCGCGGCCCCGAGGGGACGCGCAGCTTGTTGTCCCGTCATTCTTGGTTTACCGGACAACGGCGAAGGAAATGTGGTAAATCCGACGAAACGGCGACTCGAGAAGTGCGCCCAAATAATTCAACAGGCGGTGAATTAGGTGTTTCATTTCGGTGGCGAAGGCGGCAGCGGAGGAGCGGACGACAAGTAGGCCAACGTCTACTTGATGTCCAGTTTCATGCCGACTCGTGCGCCGGTGGCAATCCCATCGGCCACGAGGCTGATCTCTTCGCGTCCGCTCGTGTTGGTGCGCCGCTGGACTGTGTGTCGTTCGGTGCCGGACTTGAGGCCTACGCCATCCCAGTAGCCACCGCAGCCAGGCGGCAGGACGACGGTGTATTCGAGGTGTTCGGCACCTGGCGTGAACGTCTTGACGAACTCCTCGGGCACCCCCTGCACGAACGGCAGGCACTTCGCGGGCCAAGAGAATTCGACCACCAGATGGATTTCGGTGCCGCGAACGGCGGGTTCGCCCAAGTGCACCATCATCTTGAGGCGTCCTCTGCTCAGCCAGCGCGAGGTCACGTCGAGGCGTGTTCCGCCCTCGCCGTCGAGCTCGACGCTCCGCACGCGAACGTCGATCTTGCGCTTGAGCCGGTCCGGCCACTCCCAGTTCGGGCCCTCCCACAGCGTCAGGAAGTCGAGGACGTCGCAGTCCGCCACCGCGGTGAACGTGATCTTGTCGTGGGCGTCGCCGTTCGCTTCGATCGTCACCACCTGCCGCCAGTCGGTGATTCGCCAGGTCACGGAGCAGCGTTCGTGGAGCACTTCGCAGTAGCGGAGCAGGAGCCGTCGATCCAGCTCGGTCCGCCGGCGCCATTCCAGCTTGTTCGCGGCGAGCAGGACGAACAGTCCCAACACGGCGATCGTCACAGCGATCATCGCGACGGCGCGGATTCCGGGTTGGCCCAAAACGATGCTGAGAATTCCTCCGGTCGCGAGTATGCCGAGCACGCCTTCGATTATTCCGATGACACCGGTGTTGAGCACGTACGACTGCAGGGCTCCCACGGTGGAACCCAGCATGGTGGACGATCCGACCTGCACCTGCTTGCGGCGCGTCCTGCGTACAGCTGCTCCGAACGTCATGGGTGGCATCCTCACGGCTTTCATAGCAGGCGCACTTGCCGCTGAATTCGCAGAATACGTCCGGAGTGGGCATCGGCGATCGGATTCATGCGAACGGTCAAGCTGGTTTGCTCCGGAGCGGCGATCTTTTCCCGAGAAGGGCTGATGCTCGTTACAATCCCTGATTCCTTGAGATTTTCGGTTGGGTTGCGGTCAGTGCAGCCGTTCGGCCGTCACTGGAACGGACCCCTCCCTCCTACCTGCCGTACGCACAGGTAGGAGGGAGGGCGAGGATCAGATCAGGCCGCCCACATCTGCACCGGCGCGATGTAGTTCCACGTGTAGAGCTGGTTCGCGCCGTCGTAGCTGCCGTCGGTGCCCGCCCCGTAGGTGTCGTGCACGTAGAACGAGCCGTTGTCGTGGTAGCCGATCACCACGGACAGATGGCCGGAGGTCGAGCCCCACGTGCCGCTCATGATCACGAACTTGCCCTGGTCGATGAACGCGCGGACCTGGGCCGGGGTGAAGTTGCCCTGTTGCACGGCGGCGCCGTTGCGGGCCAGGAAGTCGCGCTCGGAGTCCCAGGAGGCGCAGGGACGGGCCGGGTTGCCGCCGCAGTAGTAGCCGGTGATCCAGCCGTGCGCGCCCTTCCAGCTGCCGGTGCGGGACCAGTCGTTCATCGTGCGGTTGAAGGTGGTGCCGCGGTTGGTGAACTCGTCGGTGATGTAGCGGCCCCACTTCGACCAGTGCGACGACGGCTGCGAGACCTGGACGCCGAACTCGTTGGGCAGCTGGTAGGTGACGAGGTCGATCACGGCGCTGGTCGGGCCGCAGCTCGAGTTGCCGTTGAACTCGTTGCGCGTGTCCCAGAGCTGGTGGATGTACTCGGCGCGGTTCAGGCGGCCCATGGTGGTCACTTCGCCGTCCAGCGTGGCGGCGGAGAGACCGGAAGCCTTCCGGTAACCCTTCTGCGGGCTGCCGATGACGGCGTCGGCACCGGAGACGCCGGTCAGCGCGTAGTTGAACGACAGGCCCTCGACGACCCGCGACGCCTTCTTCGAAGCCAGGTCCTGGACGTAGACGCCGTTCAACGCGTCGAACTGGTTCGGGCCGAGCTTCTTGTCGGACACGCAACCCATGACCTCGTACGCGACGTGCGCGCCGTCGGTGCTCCACACCGCGCTGCGGTAATGGTGCTTCGTCTCGCCGATCAGCGACCGGACCTCGCCGTCCTCGGTGGCCAGCCCCAGGTGCTGCGGTTCCGCGCCGCCGCAGCGGTAGATCTCGTTGTGCTTGATGAAGCTGACGTGCCGCTCGCCCTTGACGTCGACGAGCTTGAAGTCGCGGTAGAGGGCGGTGGAGTCGCTCGTGAGCAACGGCTTCGCGGCGCCGGACTTCAGGTCGAAGCGGACCAGCGAACCGACGTACGTGCTCTCGTCGGCCGCGTCCGGGTGCTGCACCGCCAGCAGGCCGGTGCCGTCGGAGGTGAAGCCGAGCAGTTCGGGCGCGCGGCCCTTCAGCCGGCCCACCTGAACGCCGTCGACCACGACGTTCTCGCCGTCCGCATAAGCGAGCGTCGAGCCGTGGAAGACAGCGGACGTGATCGCGCCACGCGTCTTGAACCGAGACTTGCCGTAGCGGTCGAACGTCTGCAGCGAGGTGCCGTGCGTGCCGTTGAAGTCGGAGATCACGGCGGCCAGCGAGCCATCGGCCGACGACACCGAACGGACTGTGTAGGCGGGATCGCTCACGTTGACGGTGGTTCTCCGCACGCCACCGACGGTGACGTTGTAGCCGTCGCCAGAGCGGACGGCGTGCGACTGGGACGGGCTCTCGGAGTAGGGCTCGGCCGCCTGAGCAGGGGACACGACGGCTGCCAGGGTGCCGAGTGCCACCACCAGGGCCAGTGAGGTTTTCGTCATGGGTCAAACGTCATGCCGCGTGGCATGTGTCCGGTATGCGTCCGGTAGTTACGATCGGGAGCTGTGGAGTTCCGGGTGCTCGGGCCGGTGGAGTGTTACGCCGACGACGGTGTGCGCCTGAGCCTTGGGCCGCCCAAACAACGAGCCGTGCTCGCGTTGCTGCTCGCCCAGCCAGGACGGGTGCTGTCGGTCGACCGGCTGATCAGCGTGCTGTGGGACGACGCGCCGCCCAAGACGGCGTTGAAGAACCTGCAGGTCTACGTCTACCAGCTGCGCAAGATCGTCGGCTCGCGGCTGCTGTCGCGTGCGCCCGGCTACCTGATGTCGATCGACCCGGCCGAGCTCGACCTCACCCGGTTCACCGAGCTGCTCGACGTGGCCCGCAGGGAACGCACCCCGCAGCGCTACCGGGAGGCGCTCGCGTTGTGGCGCGGGCCGGCGCTGGCCGATCTCGCCGCTTCCGGGCTGCTGCGCGGGGTCGTCGCGCAGCTGGAGGAGCTGCGGCTGGCCGCGCGGGTCGAGTGCGCGGAGGCCGAGCTGGACCTCGGGCGGCACGTGGAGATCGTCGCGGACCTCAACGAGTGGGTCCGCGAACACCCGTTGCACGAGCGCCTGCGCGAACAGCAGATGGCGGCGCTGCACCGCGCGGGCCGACCGGCGGAGGCGCTGGCCGCCTATCAGGAGTGCCGCCGCGTCCTGCAGGACGAGCTCGGCGTCGAGCCGGGCGAGTCGCTCAGAAGGCTCCAGGCCGAGATCCTGCGCGCGAAACCCGTTGGCGCCTCGGCGATCCGGCAGCTGCCCCCGGACGTGGTCACCTTCGCCGGACGGTCGCGCGAGCTCGCCCTGATCAAGTCCCAAACCCGGCAGGACCGGGTCGCGGTGTGCGTGATCACCGGGCAGGCGGGCATCGGCAAGTCCGCGCTGGCGGTGCGGGCGGCGCACGAGATCGCGGCGCAGTTCCCGGACGGCCAGCTCTACGCCGACCTCTCCGACGGCGCGTCCGACCGGATTCTCAGCCAGTTCCTGCGCGCGCTCGGCGAACGTCCCGGCGACGAGGAAGCCCTGCGCTACCGGTCGCTCACGGCGTCGCGCAGGTTGCTCGTGGTGCTGGACAACGTTGCCACCACGGCCCAGGTCAAACGCCTGCTGCCCACGGGTCCCGGCTCGGCGGTGCTCATCACCTCCCGCCGCCCGCTCACCTCGCTGCACGGCGCCTCGTACGTGAAGCTCGGTGCGTTGCCGCTGGAGGAAGCGTTCCAGCTGCTGTCCGGTGTCGCCGGAAAGGTCGATGACGCAACAGAACTCGTCCGCTGGTGCGGTGGTCTGCCGCTCGCGCTGCGCATCGCGGGCGCGCGGCTCGTCGCCCGTCCACAGTGGACAGCGCCGCTGCTGGCCGCGCGGCTGGCCGACGAGGCGCGCCGGCTCGACGAGCTCCGGCTCGGTGACGTCGCGGTGCGGTCGGCGTTCGAGGTGAGCTACGCCGAGCTCGGATCTCCCGCGGTGGCGCGGGTCTTCCGCCTGCTGGGGCTGCTGGACGGCCCGGACTTCGCGGTGGCCGCCGCACGGGCGCTGACCGAGGTGCAGGACGTCGAGGAGCTGCTCGCCGAACTGGCCGACGCGCACCTCGTCGAGGAACCGGTGCCCGGCCGGTTCGCACTGCACGACCTGCTGCGGTTGTTCGCGCGGGAACGCTGCCGCAGCTCGGAGTCGTCCGCCGAGCGGTCACTCGCACTCGAACGCCTGCACAAGCACTACCTGGAAGCCTTGGCGGACAACCCGACCGACCTCTGGCTGGCCGAGGAACGCGACAACCTGATCGCCGCGGCCCACCAGGCCTCGCCGGCCGACGCGATCGAGTTCGCGGCCGGCCTGTCGTGGTACTTCCGCCGCCGTTCGGAGGTCGCGGACTGGGCCGCGCTGAACACTCTCGCCCTGGAGGCGGCGCGGTCGTTGGGCGACACGCGCGCGGAAGCGTTGGCGTTGAAGGAACTCGGCGCGGCCTGCGAGCGCGGCTTCAAGTTCGCGGAGGCCCAGCAGCACTGGACCGCGGCCCTCGCCCTGGCCCGCTCGCTGGGCGACCGGCAGCTGGAAGCCGTGACGCTCAACAACCTCGGCATCGTGCACTGGCGCCGCCGCGACCTGCCTGCCGCGGTCACGTCGCTGGAGGCGTCGCTCTCGTTGCGGGAGGAGCTGTCCGACTCCCAGGGCGCGGCCTACGTGCGCACCAACCTGGGGCTGGTGCACGCGGCGCGCGGTGATCTCCCGGCGGCTTTGGCCTGCTACGAGGAGACTCTGACGACGTTCCGCGCGTGCGGTGACAGGTCTGGCGAGCTGCACGCGTTGGCGAACATGGCCGACGCGCACCGGCAGATGGGCTCGTTGGACCGCGCTCTGGAGCTGTCGGAGGAGGCGCTGCAGCTCGCGCGTTCGGTGGGGGACAGGCAGATCGAGGCCGGGGTGTTGCTGGACCGCGGCATCGTGCACGAGCTGGCCGGGCGGGTGGAGCAGGCCAGGGAGTCGTACCGCGAGGCGGTGGAGCTGTCGCGGCGGATCGGGTTCAAGTGGGGTGAGGCGGAAGCGTCGCGTCGGCTGACAGGTTTGACCGGCTGAGGCCGAAAGTCGGTAGCCGGACCGTGCGGAGCTGGTGAGGATCGACAGGATGACGAGAATCCTGATCTCGCTGTTCACCTTTCTGCTCCTCTCCGCATCTCCAGTCACAGCCGCGGGTTGCCCACCCGTTGTCACGGGCAACGGCCCGTCCCTGCACCCCGAGGGCCTCACCTACGACCCCGTCCGGCACCGCTTCCTCGTCGGCTCCGTCACCCACGGCACCGTCTCCCGCGTCGCCTCCGACGGCAAAGCCCACACCCTCGTCGACGACCAGTGGCTGATCACCACGATGGGCCTCGCCGTCGACCCCCACCGCGGCCGCGTCCTGGTCACGAACGCCGACCTGGGCCGCGCCGACCGCAGCAAACCCGAAACCACCAGGGCGTTCGCCGGACTGGGCGTCTACGACCTGCGCACCGGCAAGCCGATCCACCGCGTCACGCTCGCCACCGGCCCAGGCCACTTCGCCAACGACGTCGCGCTCGCCCCGGACGGCACCGCCTACGTCACCGACTCGATCTCCGGCACGGTCTACCGCGTCACCCCGGACGGCACGGCGACGACCCTCGTCCAGCACCCCGACCTCGCGCAGCCCACGACCGGCGGCTGGGGTCTCAACGGCATCGTGCACCTCGGCGACAAGCTCGTCGCCGCGCTGTCCGGTGCCCGCAAACTGGCCGTCATCCCGCTCGGCGACCCGCACCACGTCACCACGATCTCCGCTCCGATCGGTGCCCCGGACGGCCTCCTGGCCCTCGACCGCAATCGCATCCTGCTCGTCGACAACACCGCGGCGAACCGGGTCGTCGAGGTGCACACGAAAGACCGTTGGCAGACGGTGGAAATCGTCCGCGAGGTCAAGTGGCCGGACAAGGCGCCCACCACGCTCACCAAGACGCCGTGCGGCGCGTACGCGGTGGCAGGGCGGCTCGACGTGTTGCTCGCCGGTGGGCGCAGCGACGAGTTCGTGCTCAGGAGGGTTTGAGCCGGCTCGCTCAGCGGGGATAGGTGTGGATCTCGGTCGCCTTCAGGGAAACCCACAGCGCGTGGCCGGGTTGCAGCCGCAACTCGGCCACTGTCGCGGTGGTGATGTCGGCGAGCACGGCGGGGGAGCCGTCGAGGTCGACGCGGGTGGTGTGGGCGTGCGGCTCGATGCCGGTGACGACGGCCTGCCACGTGTTGCGGGGGCTGCCGGCGGGTTTCTCCGGGTACAGACTGACGGCGGCGGGCGGGAACACCACGTGCACCGGGCCGTCCGCGGGCTCGGCGATCGTCAACGTCCCTCCGTCGTCGAGCCGGACCTCGGTGCCGTCAGCAACACCGCGGTAGAAGTTCAGGCCGACGAGGTTGGCGACGTAGTCGGTGCGCGGCTGCCGTACGACGTCACGCGGCGAGCCCTCCTGCACGACCCGGCCGTGCTCCAGGATGACCAGTCGGTCGGCGAGCACCATCGCGTCCAACGGGTCGTGCGTGACCAGGAGCGTGTGGCCGGGGTAGTCGGCGAGGTGTCGGCCGAGTTCGGAACGCACGCGCAGGCGGGTGCTGGCGTCCAGCGCGGCCAACGGCTCGTCGAGGAGCAGCAGTTCCGGTGCCGTGGCGAGGGCGCGGGCCAGGGCGACGCGTTGGGCTTGGCCGCCGGAGAGCGTGCGGGGCTTGACGTGCGCGAAGTCGGCGAGCCCGACCTGGTCGAGCCACTGCAACGCCACCGCGTTGGCCTCGGCCTTGCGGGTGCCGCGGGCGCGCAGGCCGAACGCGACGTTGTCCAGCGCGCTCATGTGCGCGAAGAGCAGGTAGTCCTGGAAAACCACGCCGATGGGCCGTTTCTCGGCGGGCAGGCCGTCCCAAGTGGACTCGTTGTGGTGGATGCGGCTGTCGCTCGGCACCAGTCCGGCCAGGGCGCGCAGGGCAGTGGTCTTGCCGGCGCCGTTCGGGCCGAGCAGTGCGACGACTTCACCTGGCTCGATGGACAGGTCGATGTCGAGCGAGAAGGACGCGCGCTGGACGCGGAGCTCTGCGTGCAGGGTCATGACGGCCCGCTGATCCACTTGTCGCGCAGCCCCGCCAGCACGGCGACGGAGACCAGGAGCAGCACGATGCTGAGCACGATCGCTGCGTCCGGGTCGGTCTCCAGCGCAAGATAGACGGCGAGCGGCATGGTCGTCGTCTTGCCGGGGAAGTTGCCGGCGAACGTGATCGTCGCGCCGAACTCGCCGAGCGCGCGGGCCCAGCAGAGCACCGTTCCCGCGACGACGCCCGGCATGACGCTGGGCAGCGTCACGCGGCGGAACGTCAGCCAACGCGAGGCACCCAACGTCGCCGCAGCTTCTTCGAAACGCGGATCGGCGGCTCTGAGTGCGCCTTCCACCGAGATGACCAGGAACGGCATCGCGACGAACGCCTCGGCGAGCACGACTCCCGCTGTGGTGAAGGGCAACGAGATTCCGAACCACTGGTCCAGGTACTGGCCGACCACACCGCGCCGGCCGAGCACCAGCAGCAGCGCGACACCGCCGACGACCGGAGGCAGTACCAGCGGCACGGTCACCAAAGCGCGCAGCACACCCCGTCCCGGCAGGTCGCTGCGCGCGAGCAACCACGCGAGCGGCACGCCGAGGACGAGGCAGACGATCGTGGCGAGCGACGCGCAGATCAGCGAGAGCTGCAGCGCCTGCCCGACCTCCTGGCTGAAGAGCTGGGCCGGCAGGGTCGCCCACGGTGCCTTGATCAGCAGTCCTGCCAGCGGTACGAGCAGGAAAGCGAGCCCGACGACCGCGGGCAGGACGAGGACGACCGGGAGCCTGGACCTCACGGTGCGGTGAAACCTGCTGCTGCGAGCACCTTCTTGCCCTTCTCCGACAACACGTAGTCGACGAAAGCCTTGGCAGTGGCGGCGTTCGGCGCCTTGGCCAGCGGTGCGATCGGGTAGTCGTTGACAGCGCTGGAAGCCTCGGCGAAGTCCTCGCCCTCGACCTTGTCGCCCGCTGCCTGCACGTCCGTGCGGTAGACGAGCGCCGCGTCGACCTCGCCCAGCGACACCTTGGTGAGCACGGCCTTCACGTCCTGCTCCAGCGTGTCCGGCGAGGGCGTGATCTTGGCGGCCGCGAACACTTTCTTCGCCGCCGCCCCGCACGGCACCTGCTCCGCGCACAACGCGATCTTCAGGTCGCCCTTCGCGAAGTCCGCGAGTCCAGTGATCTTGCCCGGATTGCCTTTGGGCACTGCGATCTGCAGGGTGTTCTTCGCGAACGTGGTCGGCGTCGCCGTGATCGTGCCGGTGTCCGTGACCTGCTTCATGTTGGCCGGCGCCGCGGAGGCGAACACGTCGGCCGGAGCCCCCTGGTTGAGCTGCTGCGCCAGGGCCGAGCTGCCGGCGAAGTTGAAGCTGACCTTCGTGCCGGGGTTGGCGGCCTCGAACTCCTCGCCGAGCTGCTGGAAGGACTCGGTCAGCGAGGCCGCCGCGAAGACCGTGATCTCGCCGCCGGACGTGCTCGGCTGCGTGGTTCCGCAGCCCGCCAGCACCAGGACGAGCGCGAGCACCCTCCTCAACTCAGGCCTCCGGGATCTCGACGACGACGTGCGTGGACTTGATGGAGGCGACGGCGACGCTGCCCACCTCGAGACCGAGCTCGTCGGCCGACTCGCGGCTCATCAGCGACGTGATCCGGAACGGCCCGGCCTGCATGTCGACCTGGGCCATCACGCCGTCCTTGATGACTCGGGTGACGATGCCCTTCATCCGGTTGCGCGCCGACGCCGCCACCGTCGCCCCCGGCTCGGCCACCTCGGTCATGTGCTGGGCGAACTCGGCCAGCTCGACGCCGCTCACGCCCTTCCGCCCGTTCTCGAGGACCACGGACTGCAAACGCCCCTGATCTATCCACCGGCGCACGGTGTCATCGCTGACCCCGAGCAGCGCGGCGGCTTCACTGATCCGCAGATTCGGCACGAACGGCAGCGTATATCCGCGTCTGCGGAACTCCCAACTGTTCCGCGTGGTGGAAGGTGCTAGCTGTCGAGGGAACCCGACTTATCGGTGGTGTCTCACCTGGTGACCATCGGCGCTTCGCATCACCGCCGATGCTCACAAGGGGAGTCATGCGTTTACGGGTCGTGGCCGCTGTCCTCCTGCTGGCCACCGGATGCGCCGCCGAGCCGCCAGCGGGTCCCAGCGGCGAACCCATCAAGATCGGATACCTCAACAACGCGTCCGGCGCGTTCGCGGTGCCGGAGCTGCAGACCGGTGCTGAGGTCGCCGTCGCCCACCTCAACCGCAAGGGCGGCGTCAAGAACCGTCCGTTCGAGCTCATCACGTGCCCCACAGACGGCACGCCGGAGCAGTCGGCGTCGTGTGCGGACAAGTTCGTCGGCGCGAAGGTCGCCGTCGTCGTGCAGGGCGTCGACACCGGTGCCGACGCCGCGATTCCCAAGCTCAGCGAGGCCGCAATTCCGCTGGTCGGGCACGTGCAGTTCACGCCAGGCCTGATGAACCACAAGAACGCCTTCTTCTTCGGCGCCGCCGCAGTCGCGTACGGCACGGCGGCGTTGAAGTACTACGCCGACCAAGGCGTGAAGACGGTCGCGTGGCTGCTGCCGGAGTCGCCGACCACGCACGCCTTCACCGACACCGTGCTCACGCCGGCGGCCAAGCGGTTCGGGCTCGGCTACCGCTCGGTCTACTACCCGGCGGACAACCCCGGCTGGGACGACCTCGCCCACACCGTCGCCACCGCCGAGGCGTCGGGCAGCATCGCCGCGACCGAGGAGCAGTGCACGCACATCGTCCGGGCGCTGCGGGAAGCCAGCTACGACGGGCGGATCCTCGCGGCCTCCTGCACCGGGCTGCCGAAGTCGGTGGGCAACCAGTCGATCGGCGTCGAGCTGTCGTCGGACTTCTGGCACCCGACGGACCCGCTGTCCGCGCCGCCCGCGAACCAGGACGAGATCGAGGAGTACCGCGCGGCCATGCGGGCGGCCGGCTACGACGAACCCGTTGCGGGCGCGGTGGTTTCCTTCGCGGACATGATGACGCTCGCGCGGGTCCTGTCCACTTCGGACGGCACGCCGGAGCAGGCGCTGCGGGCGGTGAAGAACCTCGACAGCTTCCTCGGCCCGCAGATCACCTGCGACCACGCCTGGTTCGGCAACTCGGCGTGCAGCACGGCCGTGTTGTTCTACCGGTTCCAGCCGAACGGTGCACTGAAAGCCCAGGTCCCTGACTTCATCGAGGTGGCCAAGCTGGGTTAAGCTGTCGAATTGAAGACTTCTTCAATTCGACAGGTTGTGATGTCGTGAACGAGTTCAGGGACAACCTCCTCGCCCGCATCGCGCAGGCGGAGGAAGCCGTGCGGCGCGCGGAGGAACGGCAGGACACGTACGCCGCCGAGACGCACGGCGCCGACCTCGCCAACCTCCGCCGGCTCGCCGCCGAGCACGGGGTGAAGTGACCCGTGCCGGTTCCGCTGTACCAGGCGAAGGCCGAGTTCTTCCGCATGCTCGGGCACCCGGTGCGCATCCGGGTGCTGGAGCTGCTGCAGGACGGGCCGAAGGCCGTGCGCGAGCTGCTCGCCGAGATCGAGGTGGAGGCCTCGAACCTCTCGGCCCAGCTCGCCGTGCTGCGCAGATCGGGGATCGTCACCGCGACCCGTGAGGGGTCGACGGTCGTGTACGCGCTCGCGGGCGCCGACGTGGCCGACCTCCTCAGAGCCGCGAGACGCATCCTGACCGAGCTGCTGGTGGGGCAGAACGAGCTGCTGGCTCAGCTCCGCGAGGAACCTGCGTGAGCTTCCTCCCCACGACGAAGGACTGGGCGTCGGCGCGGCCGAAGGACCTGGTCGCCGGCCTCACCGTGGCGGTCGTGGCGTTGCCGCTGGCACTCGGGTTCGGGGTCGCGTCCGGTCTCGGTGCCGCGGCGGGGCTCGCGACGGCGATCGTCGCGGGCGCGCTGGCGGCGGTGTTCGGCGGTTCGAGCCTCCAGGTGTCGGGTCCGACCGGCGCGATGACCGTGGTGCTGGTGCCGATCGTGGCCCGGTTCGGGCCGGGCGGCGTGCTCACCGTCGGCCTGCTGGCCGGCGTGCTGCTCATCGGGCTGGCTCTGCTCAAAGCCGGGCGGTACATGCGTTACGTGCCGGCGCCGGTGGTCGAGGGTTTCACGATCGGCATCGCCGCCGTGATCGCGCTGCAGCAGGTGCCGGCCGCGCTCGGCGTGCCCACGCCGGACGGGCACAACGTCGTGGTGAACGCCGTGCGCGCCTTCGGTTCCGGCCTGTCGTGGCCCTCGGTCGGGCTCGCGGCCGGGGTCGTGGTCGTGATGCTCGCCGGTGCGCGCTGGCGGCCCGCGGTGCCGTTCTCCCTGCTCGCGGTTGCGGTCGGAACCGTCGTGGCGGAGCTCTGGTCGTTGCCGGTGACCAGGATCGGCGCCCTGCCCGCGACCCTGCCCGCGCCCAGCCTGTCCTTTGTGGACGTCGGCGCGCTGTGGTCGTTGCTGCCGTCGGCGGTGGCCGTGGCGGCGTTGGCAGCGCTGGAAAGCCTGTTGTCCGCAACGGTCGCGGACGGCATGAGCGTGAACCAGCGGCACGACCCCGACCGGGAGCTGTTCGGACAGGGGATCGCGAACGTCGTCACGCCGATGTTCGGCGGGGTGCCGGCGACCGCGGCCATCGCCAGGACCGCGGTCAACGTCCGCTCCGGTGCCGGGTCGAGGCTCGCGTCACTCGTGCACGCCGCGACGCTCGCGTTGATCCTGCTGGTGGCCGCGCCGTTGGTCGGCCGCATTCCGTTGGCCGTGCTCGCAGGCGTGCTGCTGGCCACGGCGATCCGCATGGTGGAGGTCGGATCCGTGCGTGTGCTCGTGCGCGCGAACCGTGCCGACGCGCTCGTGCTCGTTCTCACCGCCGTCGCAACGTTGGCACTCGACCTGGTGACCGCGGTGATCGTCGGACTGGTGGTGGCGGGTGCGCTGGCGTTGCGCGCCGTGGCGAGGTCCGTGCGCATCGACGAGGTGCCGCTGGACACCGGCGATCACTCGGCGGAGGAACGGGCGTTGCTGGCCGAGCACATCGTGGCGTACCGGCTGGACGGACCGTTGTTCTTCGCTGCGGCCCACCGGTTTCTGCTCGAACTGACCGAGATCAGCGCGGTGTCCGTGGTGATCCTGCGGATGTCGCACGTGACGACGATGGACGGAACGGGCGCGCTGGTGCTGCGCGACGCGGTCGAGAAGCTGGAGCAGCGCGGTGTCTCCGTGCTGCTGTCGGGTGTGCGCGACGAACACCGGCGCCAGCTGGAAACGCACGGGGTACCGATGTTCGCCACCACTCCCGAGGCGATCGACCACGCGCGCAACCAGCTGCGCCAATCTGGAGTCCTTTAGGCGTGCCCGGCGATGCGGTGCGGCACGTACGCCTGCTCCAGCAGCCGCACCTCGTCGTCGGTCAGCTCGACGTCCAACGACGCCACCGCGTCGTCGAGGTGGCCCGGCTTGGTCACGCCCACGATCGGCGCGGTGACCGCCGGGTTGCGGTGCAGCCACGCCAGCGCGACCTGGGCCCGTGACACGCCGCGGGCCTTGGCGACCTCGGCCACCTGCTCGACGATCGCGCGATCCGACTCGACGTACAAAGTGGACCCGAACTCGTCGGTCTCGGTGCGCGCGGTCGTCGCGTCCCAGTCACGGGTCAGCCGGCCGCGGGCGAGCGGGCTCCACGGGATGACGGCGACGCCCTGGTCCGCGCAGAACGGCAGCATCTCGCGCTCCTCCTCGCGGTAGAGGAGGTTGTAGTGGTTCTGCATCGACACGAACCGCGTCCAGCCGTTCTGCCGTTGCGTGAACAACGCCTTGGCGAACTGCCACGCGTACATGGACGACGCACCGATGTAGCGCGCCTTGCCGGACTTCACGACGTCGTGCAGCGCTTCCAACGTCTCCTCAAGCGGCACGGAGGCGTCGAAGCGGTGGATTTGGTACAGGTCGACGTAATCCGTGCCCAACCGGCTCAGCGACGCGTCGATCTCGGCGAAGATCGCCTTGCGGGAGAGCCCGGCACCGTTGGCACCGCGGCGCATGCGGCCGTGGACCTTCGTCGCGAGCACGATCTCCTCGCGCCGCGTGAAGTCCTTCAACGCCCGTCCGGTGATCTCCTCCGAGGAGCCGTCGGAGTAGACGTTCGCGGTGTCGAAGAAGTTGATCCCGGCCTCGACGGCGGCCTTGATGAACGGCCGCGATTCCTCCTCCGGCATCGACCAGGCGTGGTTGCCCAGTGACGGATCTCCGTAACTCATCATGCCGAGACAGATCTCGGACACGTCCATGCCGGCGAGTTTGGTGTAGCGCACGGTCAGCCCCTCAGAAAAACGATGATCACGGTCGGGTGATGGCGGCAACAACCCGTCAACATCAACCTAGTCGCGTTCGCTGGATCGTGCCTGCTTTCAACACGACGGTGGTAATCAGGCCGCTACGCCTGACCTGCAGGTTTAGCTTCCTCCTGTGACGAGCATCGAGGTGGTCGCGCCGCCGCAGGACGTGCTGGCCTGGAGCCGCGCCATGGTCGACGCACCGCGGAAAGCCGCGTTCGCCACGCTTCCGGACGAAACACGCGAGGTCGTGGAGTACCACCGCCCGGACTTCTCGACGGCCGCACTCGCGCTGCTCGCCGCGGACGCCATCGGCGACGCGACGCGGGCGATCCGCGTCGCGACCGCGCTCGAGCTCGCCGTCCAGCACGAACAGCTGCACGCCGACCTGATGACCCGCGCGGTCAGCAGGGGCCACCAGCCGAGCGCGTGGGTGGAGTTCGGCGACGACCGGGCCGTCTCCGCCGCGGACGCGCTCCTGACGCTCGCCTTCGCCCAGCTGACCAGGTCCGAGGTGATGGTCCTCAACGCGGCCTTGCTGTCCGTTGTGGACGGTTATGTCCAGGAAGTCGAGATGGACGAACGCGACGACATCGACATCGCCGAGTACCTGGGCGTGGCGGCGGCGAAGCACTCGGCGTTGACGGCGTGCGCGTGCGAGCTCGGCGCGCTCGCGGCGGGCGCGACGCGGAGCCAGGCCGACCACCTCAGGGAGTTCGGCGACGACGTCGGCCTCGCCCGCAAGCACGTGGACGACGTGCTGGCGATCTGGGCCGGCGCGACGGTCACCGGCAGGCCGCTCTACGACGACCTCGTGCACCGCCGCCGCACGCTGCCGGTGGTCGCGGCGATGGACGCCGGCACCGACGTCTACGCGAGCTCCGCGGCACCGCAGGAGCTCGCCGAGCTGATCGACCAGGCCGGCGGCCGGCAGTGGTGCGAGCAGCAGGCCGAACTGCTGCTCGCCCGCGCCCTCGGCCACCTCCGTCAGGCGGGACCGAGGACGCGGGCGGCGGACGAGCTGTCCGGGCTCGCCAGGGAGGTCACGACCGCCAGGTGTGCGCAGGCTCGAACCCCAGCACCCGTCGTGCCTTCTCAATCGACAGCAGAGTCTCGTGCGGACCGAACTCCCTCTTGATCGGCACGCCCGGATAGACCTTCGCGACCAGCTCGTCGTTCGGCGTCGTCATGCACGTGTCGGCGTTGGCGATGATGAACACGTCGAAGCCCGTCGCGTCGTGCAGTAGCGCCTTGCGCACGGCCTGCGCACCGTCCCGTGCGTCGATGTACGACCAGAGGTTCCACTTGCGCGCGAGCGGATCTGCGTCGAACGGGAAGCGCTCGTAGTCGTGCGGCTCCATGACGTTCGAGAACCGGAGCCCGATGATCTTCATGTCGGGCTCCCACCGGCAGAACTGCTGCGCCAGCGTCTCGTCCACCAGCTTGCCCAGCGAGTACGACGTTTCCGGCCGCCCCGCGTACTCCTCGTCGATGGGGATGTACGGCGGGGGAGTCTCGAACGGCAGGCCGAGCACCGTCTCGCTGGACGCCCACACGACGTTGCGCACCTTGGCGAGCCGTGCCGCGGCAAACACGTTGTACGTGCTGGTCACGTTGTTGTGGAACGTCTTGGCGTTGGGCGCCACACCCGGCCCCGGAATCGCCGCGAGGTGCACCACGGCGTGCAGCCCGGCGTACCTGTCGTCGATCCCGCTGATCGCTTCCACGACCTGGCCGTAGTCGGTCAGGTCGACGCGGGTGAACTCGCACCCCTGCGGCGCTGGGGGCGCGGCCTGGTCGAGGTTGTGGACCTCCCAGCCGTGCTCCAGCAGGTCGGCCACGACGGCCCGCCCGAGCTTGCCGCTGCCTCCGGTCACCACGACACGTTGAGTCATGAGTCAGATGCTGCCACAAGGCAGGAATGCCCTCGATTCCAATGTGCATGGCAATTGTTCAAGGCAACCTCAAATACCGATGCTGCGGTGGCCGGTTTCTCTCGAAGTCGATAAGGTCGCGGCAAGGGGAAATGAGGCAAAAGTGCTCACGGGGGGTCGAAATGCCTCGACCGGAACGACCGCTGAATGCTGCGCAGGACGCGGTGCAGAACTTCGCCGCCGAACTGCGCGAGCTCCGCCGTCGTGCGGGCGGACTGACCTACAGGCAGCTCGCGGAACGCAGTGGCTATGCCGTCTCTACCGTGGCCGAGGCCGCGGGAGGCCGGCGACTGCCCACTTTGGACGTGGCTCTCGCCTATGCCGTGGCGTGCGGAGGGGACGGCGCGGAATGGTCCCGGAAATGGCAGGCCGCGTCGCTTGCCGCCGCCGAGATGCGGAGTGCTCGCAGTGCGGATGCCGAAATCCGCGCGCCATATCGGGGGTTGAGCAGTTTCCGGCGGGAGGACGCCGATCTCTTCTTCGGCCGTGAGCGGCTCGTCGCCGACGTCGTCGAACGGATCTCGGCTCATCCCGTGACCGTGGTGCTCGGGCCGTCGGGCGCGGGGAAGAGCTCGTTGCTCGCCGCCGGTGTGCTGCCCGCCCTCACCGGTGAGCCGGCGAAGCTGAGGGCGGTCGTCCTGACTCCGGGCGTGCATCCGCGGGCGAGGCTGCTCGCGGAACTCGCCGTGCCGACGCTCGCTCAGGCGGTGGACGGTCTGCCGGACGACACCGCGTTGCTGGTCGTCGTCGACCAGTTCGAGGAGCTGTACACGCTGTGCGACGCGGGCGAGCGGAACCGGTTCATCGACGAGGTGCTCGCGCTGGCAGGCCGACGGTTCCGGCTGGTGCTGGGAGTGCGGGCCGACTTCTACGGCCGCTGCGCCGAACATCCCGGCCTGGTCGAGGCGCTGCGGGCGAACCAGGTGCTCGTCGGGCCGATGGAGCGCGAGGAGCTGTGCGCGGCCGTGAGCAAGCCGGCACTGGCGGTGGGACTGTCGGTGGAGCGGGCGTTGCTGGTCACGGTGGTCAACGAGGCGCAAGGACAGTCAGGCGTGCTGCCGCTGCTGTCGCACGCCCTGCTGGAAACGTGGCGAAGGCGCCGCGGCGAGGTGCTGACCGCGGCCGGTTTCACCGCGTCGGGCGGTATCAGCGCGGCGGTCGCGCGGACGGCGGAGGCGACCTTCGGCGAGTTCGGCGAAGCACAGCGCGGGCTGGCCGCTGAGCTGCTGCTGAGACTGCTCACCGTCGACGACACCGGGGCCGCCGTGCGCCGCCAGATCGACGTGGCCGAACTGCTCGGCGTGGCACCGGACGCGGCGGCGGTGATCGACCGGCTCGCCGACGCGAGGCTCGTCACCGTCGACCGGAACACGATCGAGATCGCGCACGACGCGGTGGTCACCGCCTGGCCGAGGCTGCGGGGATGGATCGACCACCACCGCGACGCGCTGCGCGTCCACCGGATGATCACCGAAGCGGCCAGGGCGTGGGTGGACGACCGGCGAGATCCCGCGGCGCTGGCGGCCGGCACCCGGCTGGAGCTGATGAGGTCCTACGCCGACAACGGGTCGGCGCCCGTCCGGCTCAGCGAGGTGGAGCAGGAGTTCGTCGAGGAGAGCAGCGCACGGGTCCGGTGGGCGGAGGCAGCGGCCAGGCGGCGGACCAGGCGGCTGCGCGCGGTGACCGCCGTCGCCGTCGTTTGCTCGCTCGTCGCGGGCCTGCTCGCCATCGTCGCGAGCAATGCCAGGGTCGACGCGCTGCACGCCCGCGACAACGCGTTGTCCCGGCAGGTCGCGCTGACCGCCGACAAACTGCGCGAGACGGCGCCCGAACTCGCGGCACAGCTGTCGATCGCCGGCTATCGGATCGCGCGGACCAACGAGGCGAGATCGGCGCTGATCGAGTCGTCCGGCACCCCGTTGCCGGCCCGCTACCTCGGTGGTCCCGGTCCGACCGCGCTGGACACCTCGGCCGACGGAGCTCTGGCGGTGGTCAGCAACGCGACCAACGGCGCGGTCCAACTGTTCACCAAGGCGGACGGCAGGCTGGTGCGGGCGGGGGTCATCAGGCCGCGGCAGGCGAAGGGCGTCGTGGTCTACGCGGTGGCCCTGTCACCGGACGGCAGGACACTCGCGATCGGCGACAAGGAATCGACCATCACCCTGTGGGACGTCTCCGACCCGCGTTCGCCCCACCAGTTCGCCGTGGAGATCGAGGCTCCCGGCGGGCCCGTCGAACGTCTCGACATCGACTCGAGCGGCGTCCAGCTCGCCGCCGCCGGCGGTGATCGGATCCTGCGATGGCACATCGGCGACCGGGCGAACCCGCGGCCGCTCACTCCACTGCCGGCCGCCGCGACCACCAAGACCGTCACCTACGGCACCGGAGGGCTGCTGGCTTTCGGCACCAAGGCCGGCACCGTGCACCTGTGGAACGCCGACGCGGACCGTGAGCTGGCGGTGCTGCAGGCCGGCGACCGGGTCGTCCCCGCGGTGTCCATCTCCCCGGATGGACGCACGCTCGTGGCCGGGTCGCACGACTACTCGCTCCGGGCTTGGGACATCACCACCGCGGCACCGATCAGGACACCTGTGAGCCTGTTCGACCTCAAGGTGACCACCACCGCGTTCAGCCCGGACGGCCGCTACCTGCTCGCCGGCAGCGCCGACACCACGATCCGCCTGCTGGACGCCACGACCTGGACGACCGTGCAAACCCTGCCGCACCCCGACATCGTCACCTGGGCGACGTTCACCGACGACGGCAAGGCGATCGCGTCCGTCGCGGCAGACGGCGCCCTGCGCGTGTGGGCGACGTCGACCACGCTGGCCCGGCACGCGGACGCGCCGATCTTCGACACGCCGTTCAGCGACGACGGCACGAGGCTCGCCGTCTTCACCGAGGCCGACGTCGCTCTGTGGGACACCTCGGACCCGGCCGGCACCGAACCCCTGGTCACCGGACTCACCGCGGCCGGCGCAACGCTCAGCGGCGCCGGCGACCTGTCGGGCAGCGGAAACCTGCTGGCCGTGGGCACGACCGGTGGCGAGGTCCACCTGATCGACGTCACGGATCCCACCCGCCCGCGCCCGCGGCCCCGGCTCGGTGGATCCCGCGACGAGGTGATGGCCGTGGCGTTCAGCCCGGACGGCAAGCTGCTCGCGGCCGCCGGACGGGACAGGGCGATCCGCATCTGGGACGTCACCTCGTCGCGGGATCCACGACTCACCACGGTGCTCGACGCCCCGCGCGACATCGTGCTGGACCTCGACTGGCACCGGTCCGGCACGATGCTGGCCGCGGCGAGCGGGGACAGCGACGTGTACCTGTTCGACCTGACCGGAACACCCGGCCTGCGGGCGCGGCTCGAGGGCCTGGACAGCTACGTCTTCAGCGCCACGTTCAACCCCGCGGGCGACGTGCTGGCGGTCGCCGGCGTCGACTGCGTCGTGGTCCTGTGGGACGTCAGCGACCCGGCCGCGCCCCGGCGGATCGGCGAGCCCGTCACCGGCCCCACCGGACGGATCTTCGAACTCTCCTTCCACCCGCGCGGCGACCTGCTCGCGGCCGGCGTCATCGACGGCTCCACCTGGTTGTGGAACGTCGCCGACCCGGCGCGCCCCACCCGTGTCGCCGTGCTGTCCGCCGCCGGCTCGTCGCTGAGCACCGCGGTGTTCCGGCCGGTCGGTGACCTGCTGGTGGCCGGGGGCAGCGATCGCCGGCTCCGCACGTGGCAGACCGACGAGGACACCGTGATCGCCGCCATCTGCTCCGGCAGCGGTGACCCGATCACCGAGCGGGAGTGGACCAAGTACCTGCCGGGGGTCGCGTACTCGACGCCGTGCCCGACGGACTGACCAGGGGTTGTTCGCGGCCCGGGTTGTCCACGGGCTGGGTTTTTCGGGCCTGGTGCGGGTTATCGGACAACGTCGATCTCCGTAGACATGGACGGGCAAACCCGTTCCACCAAGGGGGATCTGATGTTGAAACGAACGTTCGCGTTGCTGATGGCGGTGGGCGTGGCCGCCCTGTTCGGCCTGCTGAGTCCCGGTGCGGCGGTGGCAGCCTCGGATGTGCCGCCCGACCCTGCCATGCGCACCGTGCTCCCCGCCGCCGACATCGGCGCGGCCGCCTCGCCGAAGTGCTCGGCTACGTACAGCCACGGCAAGATCCGCTACCAGGTGTGCATTCGCTACAACTGCGACAGCGCGTCGTGCTGGGTCCGCGGATACTTCGGTCTGATCAACACAGCGACGGGGCCGCGCAACGTCAACTGGTGGCTCTTCGCCACCTACGCCGATGCTCCCGATGGCAATGGCAGGGTCTCGCTCGCGGCGGGCGAGCAGAAGACGACCTTTGCCCCTCTGCCCGGCTGGCACGGGCCCTGCGACGTCTGGTTCAGGGAAGGGCTTGAGATCAACTACGACGGCACGAAGAGCCCGAGGATCTATGTCGAGGAATTCCTGCCGTGTGTGTGACCGCGCGGTAGCCCGGGCGGGCAGCGGGCCGCGTGAGGGGTCGGCCCGCTGTCCACCCGGACTCCAGCCGCACGGACGACGCTGTGAGCTGGGTTCCTGCACGATTCAGAGACGTGAACCACGCTCGGTTGCACGTCCAATAGTAGGAAGTCAAACTATTCTCATGGCGACCTCACTGCACCGGCCGGCGAACCCGGTCCGCTTCGTGACCGCGTCCAGCCTGTTCGACGGCCACGACGCGGCGATCAACATCATGCGGCGGATTCTGCAGGCGCAGGGTGCGGAGGTCATCCACCTCGGCCACAACCGGTCGGTCGCGGAGGTCGTCAACGCCGCGATCCAGGAGGACGTCCAGGGCGTCGCCATCAGCGCCTACCAGGGTGGGCACGTCGAGTACTTCTCGTACCTGGTCGAACTGCTCAACGAGCGCGGTGCGGGGCACATCAGGGTCTACGGCGGCGGTGGCGGCGTCATCGTGCCGGAGGAGATCGAGCTGCTGCACTCGCGCGGGGTTGCGCGGATCTTCTCGCCGCACGACGGGCAGACGCTCGGCCTCGCGCGCATGATCAACCTGATGATCGAGGAGTGCGACCACGCGCTCACCGCGCCGTTCAGCCACGACGCACTGCTCACCGGCGCCGACGAGGCCCTTGCGCGGGCGATCACGCACATCGAGGCCGGCACCGCACAGCCCATCGACACCACTCGCAAGGTGCCGGTGCTCGGCATCACCGGCACCGGTGGCTCCGGCAAGTCGTCGCTGACGGACGAGCTGGTGCGTCGGTTCCGGCTCGACCAGCAGGACAAGCTGCGCATCGCCGTGCTCGCGGTCGACCCGACGCGTCGCCGTGGTGGTGGCGCGTTGCTGGGTGACCGGATCCGGATGAACTGCCTCGACGGTGACCGCGTGTTCTTCCGTTCGCTGGCCACGCGCCGTGCGGGCAGTGAGATTCCGGACGGCCTGGAGCAGGCCATCACGGCGTGCAAGGCGTCCGGTGCGGACCTGGTCATCGTCGAGACGCCCGGTATCGGGCAGGGCGACGCGGCCATCGTGCCGTTCGTGGACTTCTCGCTGTACGTGATGACGCCGGAGTTCGGCGCCGCGTCGCAGCTCGAGAAGATCGACATGCTCGACTTCGCGGACGCCGTGGCGATCAACAAGTTCGAGCGCCGGGGTGCCGAGGACGCACGCCGTGATGTTGCGCGACAGATGGTGCGCAACCGCGAGGCGTTCGGCGCCAAGTGGGAGGACATGCCGGTGTTCGGCACGTCCGCCGCGACGTTCAACGACGACGGCGTGACCGCTCTGTACCAGTTCCTGCGTGACGGCCTGAAAGAACACGGCCTCCAGACAGAAGATGGCTCTCTCGCGGTCGTCAACGGCAAGACGTCGACGTCGGCGTCCACGGTCGTGCCTGCCTCCCGCGCGCGGTACCTGTCCGACATCGCCGACACCGTTCGTGGCTACCACCGCAAGACCGACGAGCAGGTCGCGGCGGTCCGCACGCACACCCAGCTCACCGCGGCGCGGAAGGCTCTCGAAGCGGCGAAGAAGGACGTGCAGGACATCGCCGAGCTCGCGGACCAAGCCGAGCGCGAGGTCGACCGCGACACGGCCGAGCTGCTGACCGAGTGGCCGAAGACGCGCGAGCAGTACAGCGGCGACGAGCTCGTGTTCAAGGTGCGGGACAAGGAGATCCACACCAAGCTGACGCGGGAGACGTTGTCCGGCAACCAGGTCCGCCGGGTCAGCCTGCCGCGCCACGACGACGAGGGCTCGCTGCTGCGGTTCCTGCGCAAGGAGAACCTGCCGGGCTTCTTCCCGTACACCGCGGGCGTTTTCCCGTTCAAGCGCGAGGGCGAGGACCCGGCGCGCATGTTCGCGGGCGAGGGTGACGCGTTCCGCACCAACCGCCGCTTCAAGTACCTGTCGAAGGGCAACCCGGCCACCCGCCTGTCGACCGCGTTCGACTCGGTGACGCTCTACGGCCGCGACCCCGACACCCCGCCGGACGTCTACGGCAAGATCGGCACGTCCGGCGTCTCCATCGCGTCGCTGGACGACATGAAGGCGTTGTACGACGGCTTCGACCTCGTCGCGCCAACGACTTCCGTGTCGATGACGATCAACGGCCCGGCGCCGACGATCCTCGCGTACTTCCTGAACACCGTGATCGACCAGCAGGTCGACAAGTTCCGCGCCGAGCACGACCGCGAGCCGGACGCCTCCGAGTACGAGCAGCTGCGCAGGTACGCGCTGGCCAACGTCCGCGGCACGGTGCAGGCCGACATCCTCAAGGAGGACCAGGGCCAGAACACCTGCATCTTCTCCACGGAGTTCTCGCTGCGCATGATGGCGGACATCCAGGAGTGGTTCATCCAGCAGCAGGTGCGCAACTTCTACTCGGTGTCGATCTCCGGCTACCACATCGCCGAGGCCGGCGCGAACCCCATCAGCCAGCTCGCCTTCACGCTCGCCAACGGGTTCACCTACGTCGAGTCGTACCTGGCGCGCGGCATGAACATCGACGACTTCGCGCCGAACCTGTCGTTCTTCTTCTCCAACGGCATGGACGCCGAGTACAGCGTCATCGGCCGCGTGGCACGCCGGATCTGGGCCGTGGCCATGCGCGACCGCTACGGCGCTCAGGAGCGTTCGCAGAAGTTCAAGTACCACGTGCAGACCTCCGGCCGTTCGCTGCACGCGCAGGAGATGGACTTCAACGACATCCGCACCACGCTGCAGGCGCTCTGCGCGTTGTACGACAACTGCAACTCCTTGCACACCAACGCATACGACGAGGCGATCACCACTCCCACGGAGTCGTCCGTCCGCCGCGCGATGGCCATCCAGATGATCATCAACAAGGAGTGGGGCCTGTCCGCGAACGAGAACCCGCTGCAGGGCTCGTTCGTCATCGACGAGCTGACCGACCTGGTCGAAGAGGCCGTGCTGATGGAGTTCGACCGCATCTCCGAACGCGGCGGCGTGCTCGGCGCGATGGAGACCGGCTACCAGCGCGGCCGCATCCAGGACGAGTCGATGCTCTACGAACAGCGCAAGCACGACGGCTCGCTGCCGTTGATCGGCGTCAACACCTTCCTTCCCGAGGGCGGGGAGCGGGAGATCGTGAAGATCGAGCTCGCCCGCGCCACGGAGGAGGAGAAGTCCTCCCAGGTGGAGCGGACCCGCGCCTACCAGGCCGCGCACCGCGACGAGGCCCAGAAGGCCCTCGCCCGGCTGCGTGAGGTGGCGCAGACGCACGAGAACGTCTTCGCCGTGCTGATGGACGCCGCTCGGGTGTGCACGCTGGGGCAGATCACCGAGGCGTTCTTCGAGGTGGGCGGGCAGTACCGCCGCAACATCTGATCAGACCGCGTAGGGCCGGCCGACGATCCACCCGCCGACGTGCTCGGGCAGTTCGTCGGTCGGCACCACCTCGACGTGGTCGCCGACCCGCACCACCCCCGGCTGGACCACCCAGCTGTCCAGGCACAGCACCCCGCCGAACTCGTGCCGGATCCTGCGGTGCACGTCCAGGTCCTGTGCCCCGGTGTCGGGATCGATCGTCGTGACCACACACCGGGCGCGCTGCTTGAACATCCCGATCACCACGTCACCGACCACCAGCGCGTGCCCCGGCCAGCCCTCCTCCGCGCCGGGTTCGACACCACCGATGAGGATGTTGGGCCGCAACCGCCGCACGTCGACCCCGGCGGCCTCCACCTGGCCGTCCGTGGCCACGAGGACGTTCAGCACGTCGAAGCGCTCCGGCCCGGTGTAGCGGGTCAGGCGGCCGCCGTGCGGGAGCACCAGGGCGTGTGCTTCCCAGCTGTCCCAAGGATGTCCGTCCACCAGCGGGCCGTCCGGGCCGGTGGTCGCCGGGATCGTGAGCAGGCCGTAGCGGGTGCGTCCGGTCAGCACCCCGCGCGGCCCCTGGACGTGCACGAGCCGGTCGCCCGCCACGCCGTCGGAGGTGAACTCGGCTTCCTGGAGCGGTTCGCCGGCAAGCGACTTCACCGGGTAGCGCCACAGCGCTTCGACGTGCATCTCGTTACTCCGTTGGGATGTCGTAGGTCGAGTCGGGGTCGATGCGACGCTGGGACTCCGCGATCCGCACGTCGTTGATGCTCGCCTCACGCCGCGACATGAGGCCCGACTCCGCGAACTCCCAGTTCTCGTTGCCGTAGCTGCGCCACCACTGGCCTTCAGCGTCGTGCCACTCGTACTGGAAGCGCACGGCGATGCGGTTGTCGCCGAACGCCCAGAGCGACTTGCGCAGCACGTACTCGTGCTCGCGCTCCCACTTGCGGGTGAGGAACCCGACGATCTCCTCGGTGCCCCGGACGAACTCGGACCTGTTGCGCCACACCGAATCCGGGGTGTAGGCGGCGGCGACGCGCTGCGGGTCGCGGGTGTTCCAGGCGTCCTGGGCGGCCCGCACCTTCAGGCGGGCCGTGTCGGCGTCGAACGGGGGGACGAGGTTCACGGGCAGTCCTTCCAATGGTTGGGTGGCGCTGCAAACGTTAGAACGAGTGTCTAACGGATGCAAGTGTGTGTTACCGTTAGACGTGCTGACGCCCGACGAGCCCCGTCCGGTCCTGCTGATGAACACCGTCTGGGCCAACCGGTCGCAGATCCACGACGACCTGACCACGGTCAGTGGGCTCCGCGACTTCCTCGGCGTGCCGGCCGATCAGGGCGACCTCGAGGCCTTTCGCGCGCTGCGCCAGGCCCTCAGAGACCTGGCCGGGGTGCTCACCGAAGACACGCGTGCGGTCGCGCAAAATCGTGACCTGGAGCGTGCGGCGGCCGAGGTCAACCGTGCGGCGCGCAGTGCGCGGCAGTGGCCGCAGCTGGCCGTGCGGGACGGGGAACTGTTGCGGGACAACGAAAGTGAGGGACCGCTCGCGGTTCAGGCACTCGCCTCGATCGCCGCGGAGGCCGTGGAGCTGTTCACCGGCGAGAACCGCGTGCTGTTGCGCGCCTGTTATGCACCGGGCTGCGTGCTGTACTTCGTGAAGGACCACCCGCGCCGCGAATGGTGCTCGCCAGGTTGCGGCAACAGGGTCCGCGCGGCCCGACACTACCGGCGCAATCGGGGTGAATCGCCTGGTCCGAACGGGTTTTCCTGATCGCCAGGGCTAACCATGAGCCGTCCGCGTTCCGATAACCGGAGAACAGTAGGGCGCGCTTTTTGTGTGTGGTGGTGATCCGCGATGTCCCGAGAATCCGTGCCAGGCCACGACATCAGCTATCACCTCGTCTGCTTCGACGAGACCGGCAACGAGCGGGGGCGCGAGAGCGCGGACGTCCTGTACGACGCCCGCCGCGGTGTCACCGACGTGTTCTTCTTCATCCACGGGTGGAACGGCGACGTGCCCGCCGCCCGTCAGCAGTACGGGCAGTGGGTCAGGACGATGGCCGACTGCCGAGCCGAACGCGAGGCGGCGCACCGGCTTCCCGGCGGCTTCAAGGCGTTGCTGATCGGCCTGCACTGGCCGTCGAAGGCCTGGGGCGACGAGGACGTGCGGTCCGACGAGTTCATCAAGGCACAGGCCCAGCGCCTCGGCGGAGGCGCCGGCCGCACCGCCGCGGTGCGCACGATCGTGCAGGCCGCGCGCGAACACCCGTGCCGGATGTCGGCCGCGGTCAAGCAGGCCTACGACTACCTGGAGAGCTCGGTCCCCGACCTGCCGGGCGAGGACGGCATGCCGTTCGACGCCGAGCAGCTCTACCGGGCGTGCCTGGAAGACCCGGCACTGGGCGGAATCCTGTCGCCGTTGCGAATCCTGACGTTCTGGAAGATGAAGCGCCGCGCCAAGGTGTTCGGCGAGAGCGGCGCCGCGCGCATCGCCCGTGACGTGGCCCAGGCCGCACCTGCCGCGCGCATCCACCTGATGGGCCACAGCTTCGGCTGCATCACGGCGACCGCGATGGCGAACGTCGTGCCGGCCGCGACGCTGACCCTGGTGCAGGGCGCGATGTCGCTGTGGTCGTTCGCGGAACGGCTGCCCGGCGAACCGGGCTCCGGCTACTTCCGCGGCGTGCTCGGCCGCGTACCGGGCCCGATCATCGTCACCACGTCCGCGCACGACCACGCGATCGGCCGGTTCTACCCGCTGGCCGCGCGGTCCGGTCGTCAGGTCGACCTGGACGAGTACCCGAAGTACGGCGGCATCGGCTCGCACGGCGTGCAGGGCACCTATGTGCACGGGCACAACATCGGATCTCCCGGCGAGCTGTTGCGGGGTCAGGTGCACAACGTCGACTGCACGTCGGTGATCCGGCGGATCGACGGAATCGCCGGTGCGCACAACGACATCTGCCACCCGGAACTGGCTCGACTGCTGTGGAAGGCGGTGCTCGCGACGTGACCACAATCCTCGCCGGTCTCCTTCACGCCCAGCAGTGCGATGCACCCGCCTGGGCGTGAAGGAGGCCGGCAAGGGTTAGTGATCACGCCGCGGCCCGATAGGGTTTGTCCGTTTTCAGAAACACGCCTTGCCGTTGACTGCTCCGATGACCCGGTTCTACGGTGGTCGCACCGTCGCTGCCGAAAACCTCGGAGCCGAGGACGGTAAGAGATGTTTCGTCGTCCATTGTGGATAGTCGCTGCCTTCGTGCTGGCGCTCGTCGCGGGCATGACCCCGGCGCGGGCCGCAGATCCCGTGCTGGTGCCCATCTTCGACGGCAAGACGCTCGACGGGTGGACCGCGCACGCGAAGGGCGCGTTCGTGGTGAAGAACGGCGCGATCCACAGCCAGAAAGACGCCTCGCGCGGCTGGATCTACTACAACAAGCAGCAGTACAAGAGTTTCCGCTGGATCTTCAAGCTGCGCCAGGTCTCCGGCAACCACAAGCCGACCGTGCTGATCTGGGGCAAGATCCAGACGCCGCCGCTGAACGGCCTCGGCGCCATCCAGTTCCAGCCACCGAACGGCGGCGCGTGGGACTACCGGCCCGGCCACAACAACGGCGGCAAGGGACTCTTCACGAAGTACCCGCACCCGAACTGGGACGTGAAGAAGTGGGCGCAGTGCGAGATCCTCGCCAACGGTGAGACCGGCATCGCGCGCATGGCCTGCTGCCCGTTGCCCGACGGCGCGACCAAGTGCAAGGCACAGGAAGTCCTGAAGTTCGAGGACAAGAAGGAACCCGCCGGCCGCGAGGCGCCGCTCGCGATCCAGATCCACAACAAGGGCATCGAGGACGAGTACAAGGACCTCGTGGTCGAGTCGCCAGTCGCGGACCCGACGAAGTTCATCACCACCTAGTGGTGCGCCGGGCCCGTCCCGCGCCGCGTGTCAGCTGACCCCCGCGCGACGTGGGACGGACCCGGTCTACCCCGCACCCAGCCGCAGGACCATCTGCGGCACCAGCGTGTTGCCGAGGCACGGGCGCAGGTCCGCGCGCAACGCGGACAGGCTGATCGGGTCCAGTGCGGGGCGGACGGCGATCCCGACCGTCCCCGCCGTGAGAACGACGCGCTGCATCGCTTGCCCCGCACGGATTTCCGCCGCGGCCCCCTGGTTGAACATGCACAGCACCAGCTCGGTGCCGCCCTTCACGTGCAGCCACGCGCGTTCCACTTCGGCCGCACGGGACAGCAACCCGCGCCACGAGGCCAGTTCGGGGAACGTCGTCCACGTGCGACGGTTCGTGCGCAACGCGTGCAGCAACGCCAGCACGTCCGGGTTCGGCTCCTGGTAACCACCGAGCCGCACCGCCGCGGCCGCGTCGTTGGCGCTCGGGCCGGGGAGTAACGTCACCAGTGGACGGATGCCGTGTCCCTGCAACGCCAGCCGCACGTTGAGCAGCGCGACACCGCAGGCGATCCGCAGCTCCCTGCTGTGCGGGGTGGTGGTGTGCAGCTCGATCTGTTCGGGACGCACCTCGAAGCGCACGCCGGGCGCCGAGGCTCTCGCGAGCGCAACGACGCCGCGCACGTCCTCACTCGCGAGTCCGAGTGCGTCCGGCACGGCGATGGTCATGCTCACACTCTCAGGCTGGCGGCGGCGGGCGGCCACGGTCGAAGGTCCTCACTTGGTAGGGCCGTGCGTTGGGCGAAAGTATGCGAACCTAATCGGCGTGTCTGACGTGCCTGATCGCCGAGGCCTCGACGAGCTGCTCGACGAGGTGCGAGATCGCATGGACGAGATCGTGACCACGCGCGACCACATGCAGGAGCTGCTCGGCGCCGTCCTCGCCGTCGCGTCCGGGCTGGAGCTCGACTCGACGCTGCAGCGCATCGTCCAGGCGGCGGTGGACCTCGTCGGCGCCCGCTACGGCGCGCTCGGCGTCCTCGGCACGCGCGACGACCTGTCCGAGTTCGTGTACGTGGGCGTGGACGAACGCACCCGCGCCTCGATGGGCCACCTGCCGGAGGGCAAGGGCCTGCTCGGCCTGCTGATCAAGGACCCGACCCCGCTGCGGTTGCGTGACCTATCGCAGCACGACATGTCGGTCGGCTTCCCGCCGAACCACCCGCCGATGCACAGCTTCCTCGGCGTGCCCGTGCGCGTGCGCGACGAGGTGTTCGGCAACCTCTACATGACCGAGAAGATCGACGCCGCCGAGTTCACCGCCGACGACGAGGCCGTGCTGCAAGCGCTTGCCGCGGCCGCCGGCATCGCGATCGAGAACGCCAGGCTCTTCGAGCGCTCCCGGATGCGCGAGCGGTGGCTGGAGGCGATCGGCGAGGTCAACTCCGAACTCCTCGGCGGCGCGTCCGGCGAGTACGCGCTGCGCCTGATCACCCAGCGCACCGTCGAACTGGCCGGCGCCGACTCCGCGCTGGTCGTGCTCGGCGACGGCCAGCACACCCCGCTGTCCGTGGCGGCGAGCGCGGGCGTGAAGATCGACAACTTCAACGCCGCCGACCACGCCGTCGACGAGGTCATCCGCTCCGGCATCCCCCTGCTGGTGGACGACCCGGGCTCCGGCTTCGGCCCGGCACTGGCCGTCCCGCTGCGTTCCGGCGCGGGCGTCACGGGCGCCCTGGTCGTGCTGCGCCGCGGTGGCGAGACGCGCTTCCTGCCCGACCAGGTGCCGATGCTGGCGTCGTTCGCGGACCAGGCGGCCGTCGCCCTGGAATTCGCCGAGCAGCAACGCTCGCAGCGCCTGCTCGACGTGCTGGAGGACCGCGACCGCATCGCCCGCGACCTGCACGACCACGTCATCCAACGGCTGTTCGTCACCGGCCTGACCCTGCAAGCCACCATGCGCCGCATCACCGAGCCCGAGGTGGCCGCCCGCCTGCAGACCGCCGTCGAGCAGCTGGACGAGACCGTCCGCGAGATCCGCACGTCCATCTTCGACCTGCACTCGACGGACAACACCTCGTTGCGGCGCCGGCTGCTCGACCTGGTGGCCGGCCTGACCGAGTCAACGCACCTGTCGCCGGCCGTGCGCATGTCCGGCACCGTCGACAACTCGGTGCCGCCCGAACTCGCCGAACACGTCGAGGCTGTCGTCCGGGAGGCCGTCACGAACGCCGTGCGGCACGCCTCCGCCACGGAGCTGACCGTGCTGATCGACGCCGGTGAGGACGTCGTGATCACGGTGCAGGACAACGGGATCGGCATCCCGGCGGAGGCTTCGCGCAGCGGACTGCGCAACCTGGCGAGTCGTGCCGCGAAGTTCGGGGGGACGTTCGCGGTGCGCGGGACCGAGGGTGGCGGCGCGTGCGTGGTGTGGCGGGTTCCGCTGCCGGTCGTCACGTAGGCAACCAGCTCCCCGCCTTTCCCGGACGGATCTCGAAGACGTCGTCCGTGATGGGAACCGAGTTGTCGCGCACCCACGCCTCCCAGTCTTCCGGCCAGCGCGTGTCCGACGACCAGCGCACCCCGTCGAGCGAAAGGCCAGCGAGGTCTGCCGAGGTGAGGTCGGCTCCGACCACGCTCGTCAGCGCCGACACCAGTTGGCTGAGCGGCCCCAGCAAAGCGCCCGCGAAAGCGACGTCGACGAGTCCGCTGTGCACCCGTTGAGCAAGGGCGGAGCCGTGTGCCCGGCGGTCGATCTCCCTGAGCAGGTTCGCATGCCTCTCGGCGAAGCCTTGGTTGAGCGTAAGAGCATGCCGGCGGGCTTCGACGATGGTTAGCGAGTGCCCGAGCGTGTCCAGGAACGCGTGCGCGAACTGGTGGAGCTGTGTGCCCTGGAGGCCGGCGACTTCGAGTCCGTGTACGAGCCTCCAGAGCTCCGGTTGAGCCGAGCTGCGGAACTTGCGGCCGCTCTTGAAGGAGAAGGCCTTGACAGTGAGATCACGGACGGTCGGGATCAGCGTGGTGAGGGCGTACGCCTCGGTGGGGAGGCTCACCGACAGCCACGAACGGGCAGCCAGTCGCTCGGCGGCGGGACGTGCGGCGAGTTCATCGGCGAAGGCGGCAAGACGCTCGAGTGGTGCCAGCGGCGGGGGCTGCACCACGTCTGCGAGGCCAGCCGCGAGGTCCAGCGCGTCGGCGAGCCCGGCCACCAGTTCGGCGTGAGCGCGGGACAGCGTGGCGTCCGCGAGGCCGCGTTCGAGGTCGAGCACGTCGTCAAGCGAAGTGAGCAGCGCGGCCAGCTGCTGGTCGATGTTCATCGGTCACCTCGCGCACTGAGGGCCTGGCGGGCCTTCGCCAGGCTGGACCGCACCGCCTCAGGCGTGATGCCGAGCTCGTCCGCGATCTCCGTCGGCCGGAACCCGGACAACGTCCACGCCATGACCTGCTGTTGCCGCGGCGGCAGCACCGCGAGAGCGGTCAGGAGGTCCTGTTGCTGCTCCCAGTTCTCGATGTCACCGCACAGCGGCAGTGCCGGTTCGGGAGGAACAGCGACCACGTCCTCCACCGCCGCGAACTGCCTGCGCCCGAACGTCTTCGACGCCACCCGGTAAGCCCAAGCTCGGTGGTGGTCGATTCGGTCCCATGACCGGTAGGCCTCGATCATCGTGTCCTGGACGATGTCGGTGGCTTCGACCAGAGAAGCGCCGTGCATCAGCACAAATGCGGTCAGGGGCTTGAAGTTGGTCCGGTAGAAGGCCGCGAACTCATCCGTTGACTCCGAACCCGCGCGCACCTGCGGGGTGGTGCGCGCGGGTTTGTCGTCAGACATCGCCGTCCCGCGTGATGCGCACGCGCAGGTGGATCACCTGCCGTCGCCGCTTCTGTCTTGCTCGCACAGCCAGCGCCACGACCGCCAGCACCTGGCTGCCGAGCCCGCCCATCAACACGATCACCGCGGGGTCCATGGGGAGAAGGGGCGCCGCAGCGGCCGAACGTGAACCACGAGACAGAGGTTCACTCGAATGAGCTAGCGGGGCTTGTCGCCGTCCTTGCGGAACTGGGAGGCGAACACCGCGGCCTGGGTGCGGCGTTGCATGCCGAGCTTCGCCAGCAGGTGCGAGACGTAGTTCTTGACCGTCTTCTCGGCCAGGAACATGCGCTCGGCGATCTGCCGGTTCGTCAGGCCCTCGCCGATCAGGTCGAGGACCGTGCGCTCCTGCTCGCTGAGCATGCGCAGCGGGTCGCCTTCCTCGCGTTCGCGGCGGATGCGGTTCAGCAGGGCGGACGTGGTGCGGGCGTCCAGGAGGGACTGGCCGGCGGCTACCGTGCGGACCGCGTTGACCAGGTCGGCGCCCAGGATCTGCTTCAGCACGAAACCGGAAGCGCCGGCCATGATCGCGTCGAACAGGGCCTCGTCGTCCGCGAAGCTCGTCAGCATCAGGCATTGCAGGCCGGGGATGCGGCTGCGCAGCTCGCGGCACAGCTCGATGCCGTTGCCGTCGGGGAGTCTGATGTCGAGCACCGCCACGTCGGCCTCGGCGGTCGGCATCTTGGCCAGGGCCTCCGCGACCGACGCGGCGTCGCCGACCACCTCGAGGTCGGACTCCTCGCCGAGCAGGTCCGCTATGCCGCGGCGGACGATCTCGTGGTCATCGACGAGGAAAACACGCGTCGCCATTCGTGACACGGTAGCCCAAAGACCCTGCAAGGAGGGGACCAACGACACGCGGCTCGCTGCGACGATCGGGCCTACTTTGGGATCATGAGCGCACTGCCTGTGGTGGTCGGTGTCGACGGGTCTTCGTCCGCGCTCGCGGCGGTGGCGTGGGCCGCTCGCGCGTGTGTGCTGCACGACGCGCCGTTGCGGCTGGTGCACGCGTACACGTTGCCGACGCGCGGGTATCCCGAGGTCATCTCGTCGGCGCGTGAGTTGCGGTCGGCCATGTACGACCAGGGGCGGATGTGGCTCTCTCAGGCTGTTGCCGTCGCACGGGCAGAGGCGCCTGACGTGTCGGTGGAGCACGACCTACGGATGGAACATCCCACGCCCGTGTTGCTCGCGGAGTCGGCACGCGCGCGGGAAGTGGTGTTGGGGTCGCACGGGCTGGGCGGGTTCACCGGAGCGTTAGTGGGCTCAACGGCTGTTTCACTGTCTAACCATGGTGAGTGCCCTGTTGTGGTCGTGAGAGGCAATCACCATGAGGGGCCCGTGGTGGTGGGCGTCGATCTCTCGCCAGAGTCAGACCCGGCGATCGGCTTCGGGTTCGAGGAGGCCGCCGCAAGAGAGGTGCCGCTGGTGGCGGCGATGGCACACCACGACGAGCAGTCTGCGCTGCTGAACACGCGAATGTCCGGGTGGCTGGAGAAGTACCCGGACGTCGCGGTGGAACAGCTGGTGGTGCGGGAGCGGCCGATTCCGTTGCTGCTGGAACTCGGGGAACGGGCCGGGCTTCTCGTGGTCGGTGCACGGGGGCGTGGCGGATTCGCCGGGATGCTGCTCGGGTCTACCTCGCAGGCCCTGATCTACCACGCCCCGTGCCCGGTGGCCGTCGTCAGGCCTGCTTGATCGCCGAGATCTCGAACTCGAGCACGACCTTCTCGCTCACCAGGACGCCGCCGGTCTCGAGCGCGGCGTTCCAGGTCACGCCGTAGTCCTTGCGGTTGATGGTGTGCGAGCCCTCGAAGCCCACGCGGGTGTTGCCGAACGGGTCGACGGCCACGCCCTCGAAGGCGAACGGGATGGTGATGCTCTTGGTGACGTCCTTGATGGTGAGGTCGCCGGTGATCTCGAAGTTGTCCTCGTCGACCTGCTTCGCGGAGGTCGAGACGAACTTGATCTCCGGGTAGGTCTCGACGGCGAGGAAGTCGTTGGTGGTCAGGTGACCGTCGCGCTGCGCGTTGCGCGTGTCGATGCTCGCGACCTTCAGGGTCACCTCGGCGGTGGTGTTCTCCGGCTTGTCACCGTCGATCGAGATCTTGCCGTCGAACTCGTTGAACGCACCGCGAACCTTGGTGACCATCGCGTGGCGCGCGACGAAGCCGATGCGGGAGTGCGAGGCGTCGATGACGTAGGCGCCGGTCAGTTCGGAGAGGTTGGTGGCGGTGGTCATGGTGCTCAGTCCTTCGGTTGCTCGATTTGGTTGAAGTGTCATCCACCTTGCCTGAACCTGGATGATGTGTCAACTATTCCCGTATGCTGAGCAGGTGACACGATGGCTGGAACCCGAGCAGCAGCGGGCGTGGCGTGCCTACGTCCGCATGCAGGGGGAACTCAATGCGCACCTGAGCAGGCAGATGTCGGTCGACTCGGAGATCTCGATGACCGACTTCGCCGTGCTGGTGCAGCTCACCGACACGCCTGACGAACGCGTGCGCGTGCTGGAGCTCGCGCGGTTCCTGCACTGGGAGAAGAGTCGCATCTCACATCACGTGGCCCGGATGGAGAAGCGCGGCCTGGTGCGCAGGGAGAACTGCCGCAGTGACGGGCGCGGGTCGTTCGTCGTGCTGACCGACCTGGGCCGGTCCGCGATCGAGGCGGCCGCGCCCGCGCATGCCGAGACCGTGCGCGCGCTGGTGTTCGACCAGCTCTCCGACGCCGAGGTGAAGGCGCTGGAGGAGATCTCGGAGAAGATCTTCACGCGCCTAACGACAGGCGAATGTGCGGCGGTAATCGCTCGGTGCGACGCCGACGACCCGATGGAAGTGGTGTCGGAGGAGGGCGGCTGTCCCGAAGCCTGACCTGGCGGCGACGGCGTCGACGTCCAGGTCGGTCTCTTCAAGCAGCCTGCGCGCGTGCAGCACTCGTTGGAGTGAAAGCCACTTGTTCGGCGTGGTGCCGGTCTCCGCGACGAACTTCCGCGCGAACGTCCGTTCCGACATGACGGCCAGCTTCGCCATGGACGCCACAGTGTGGTTGTCCGCGATCGTGTCGAGCACCGTCTCCAGCACCGGTTCGAGGCTGTCTGAGCTGCACTCGGGGATCGGGAGGTCCACGAACTGCCGCTGACCGCCGTCGCGTTGCGGCGCCACGACCATCCGGCGGGCGATGATGTTGGCGATCTTCGTGCCGAGCTCCCTGCGGACCAGGTGCAGGCAGGCGTCGATGCCCGCGGCGGTGCCGGCGCTGGTGATGATGTTGCCGTCGTCCACGAACAGCACGTCCGGGTCCAGGTGGGCCTTCGGGAACCTGGCTGTGAACTCCCTCGTCTCGCGCCAGTGCGTGGTGCAGCGGCGGTCGTCGAGCAGGCCGGCCGCGCCGAGGATGAACGCCCCGTTGCACACGCTCAGCAGGGTCGCGTCGGTCTCCTGGACGGTCTTGAGCAGCTTCTCCGGGTAAACGTCCCGGATCCGCGCCGCCGGGAGGGCGACCAGATCGACGTCCAGCAGCGCGTCGAACCCGTACTCCGGCGTGATGCTGACGCCTCGAATGCTCGTCGGCACCGGCTGGTTGGGGAGCTCGCCGCACACGCGGAAGTCGATCAGAGGCACGCCCTCCTCGGTCCGGTCGACGCCGAACACCTCGCAGAGCAGGCCGAACTCGAACGGCGCGACGCCGTCGATGAGCGGAACCGCCACCGATCGCAGCATGGCAGGATTTTATCGCGCCTCGTCAGATCTGCCACTGTTGGCGGGATTTTGCTGGGCGCAAACTTTACGCATGACACTTGCAGCGATCGTCCTAGTCCTGGCAGTCATCTCCGTCTGGCTCGACCGCCACCGCGACCGCAACGCCGGTCTGGCCGGCTCGTCCGACGTCAACGACCGTGACCGCATCCGCGTGCGCGACGACCTGCGGTACCTCACTTGATGAGGGGTGCCGGCCCCGTGTACCGGGCGACCGGGCGGATGATCTTCGTGTCCTCGGACTGCTCGAGCGCGTTGGCACACCACCCGATCACCCGGCTGCACGCGAACGTCGGCGTGAACATCTCGCGCGGAATCCCGCACTGCTCCATCACCACGCCGGCGTAGAACTCCACGTTCGCGTACAGCTGCCGGCCGGGCTTCAGCTCGGCCAGCAGTTCGGTGACCCTGCGCTCGACCGTGACCGCGAACTCGGTCAGCGGGGTCGGCTGCTCCAGTGCGATCTCCTTGAGCAGGCGCGCCCGCGGGTCCTCCGTCTTGTAGACGGCGTGGCCGAACCCCATGATCCGGTCGCCCTGCTCGATCCGTTCGCGGACCCACGGGTCGATGTTGTCCGGCGTGCCGATGAGGTCCAACGCCTCCAACGCCCGGTCGGGTGCGCCACCGTGCAGAGGCCCGGAGAACGTCCCGATCGCCGCCGTCACCGCCGACACGACGTCCGCACCCGCTGACGCGACAACGCGCGCGGTGAACGTTGACGCGTTGAAGCCGTGGTCGATCGTGGCGATCAAGTACTGCTCGACGGCGCGGCTCGTCCATGTTGACGGCTCCCGTCCAGTCAACATGTACAACCAGTTCGCCGACGTTGACAAATCAACCCTGGGGTTGACGGGATCAAGTCCGAGCTTGAGTCGATGCAGTGCCGCCAGGATCGTCGGCGTCATCGCGCTGACCCTGAGCGCGTCCGCCTTCCTGCTGCTCATCGGCGCGTCCCACATCGGTTGCGCCGGCAGCATCGACAGCGCGGTGCGCAGCCCGGCCAGCGCCGTGCACCCCGACCGCGCGATCGCCGGCAGCACGTCGCTGATAGTCGCTGGTAGTTGCCTCAACGCTGCGGCTTGCGCGGCGAACAGCGCGGCCTCTTCGGCGTTCGGCAGCCGGCCCTCGACGAACAGGAACCAGACGTCCTCGAACGTCCGCGTCCTGGCCAGCTCGATCGCGTCGTGCTCGCGGTAGTGGTAGTAGCCCGCGGCCCCGTTCACGTCCCCGATCAGGGTCGTGGTGACGACGACGTCTTTAAGCCCTTTGGGTGCATCAATCAACATGTACAACAGGCTCCGTCAACATGTCATGTACAGTCAATGTTGATGGAATCAATGTTGACGACGAATCAAGCTGCCCGCCGCCTGGGCGTCAAACCGGCGACGGTGTACGCCTACGTCAGCCGCGGCCTCCTGACCAGCGAAAAGCTGAACAGGCAAAGCATGTTCGACGTCGCCGAGGTGGAAGCCCTGGCGCAACGCACTGGTGCGCGCGGAGCAGTGGCGGCTGTGACCGATCGCATCCGCACCCGCATCTCGCTGCTGGAGCACGACCGCCTCTACTACCGCGGCCGCTCGGTGACGGAGCTTTCGGCTTCCAAGCGCTTCGAGGACGTGGCGCACTGGCTGTGGACGTCGGTCGACACCGTCGGCCTGCAGTTCCCCGAGGGCCAGGAGATCTGGATGGCTCTCCCGGACAGCGCCACCCTCACCGACCGCATCCGCGTGGCCGTCGCTCTGGCCAGCGCCGGCGACCCCTTGCGGTTCGACCTCGAGCGGTCCGTGTCCACGGCCAAGGCCCTGATCGCCGACGTCGTCGAGTCGCTGCCGCTGGTGGGCAAGCCGCAGGGCACCGACATCGCCGACCGGCTGTGGGCCCGGCTGTCCCCGCTGCCGCCTCAGCCGGAAATCTTGAACGCGGCCTTGATCCTGCTGGCCGACCACGACCTCGCCGTCTCGACGATGGCTGCTCGTGTGGCGGCTTCGGCCCGTGCGCATCCATACGCCGTGGTGTCGGCCGGGTTGGGCGCGATGGAGGGCCAGAAGCACGGCACCGCCACGACGCTTGCGCACCGGTTCCTGGCGCAGGCCGAGGCCGACCCGATGGGCGCGGTGGCCGAGCGCTTGCGGACCGGCCAGCGCATTCCCGGCTTCGGGCACCGCATCTACCAGGCGCGGGATCCGCGCGCCGAGCACCTGCTGTCGCAGTTGCGCCCGCATGGCTCGCTGGTGGCGGACCGGATCATCGAGACGCAGCCGCTGACGTTCCCGAACATCGACCTCGCGCTGGCGCAGCTGGGTCTGACGTTCCAGATGCCGCCGGACGCCGGGGAGGCGATCTTCGCCATCGCCCGGATCGTGGGGTGGATCGCGCACGCGATGGAGGAGTACCAGGAGCCGGGGCTGCGGTTCCGCGCGCTGGGCGTCTACACGGGGGATCGGCCGTAGCGCGGAGTGGGGTTCGGGTGGTGGGACGCGGATCCCAGGGATTGCGGTACCGGGACGTAGAGCGCCGCGAACGGCCGCTGGCGTTCCTGCAGCGGGAAGCGGACCATCGGAAGCATGAGATTGTCCGCTGTGGACAACTTGAAGGTGATCCTCGTGGCGTGGGTCATCGGTGGCCACGCGCTGCTCGGTTACGCCGCGGTCGGGGGCTGGCCGTACGACGAGGTCAACGAGGTCACGTTCCATCCCGGCGTGGAGACCGTGCTGGCGGCGTTGATCGGGCCGTCCGGGTTGTTCTTCATGGGCACGTTCTACTTCATGGCCGGGATCTTCACGCCGGACTCGATCGAGCGCAAAGGCACCAGGAGATTCGTCGCTGACCGGCTCGTCCGGCTCGGCACGCCCTGGATTCTCAGCGCGGTCGTCGTCTGGCCGACGTTCGTGTGGATCGCCTACAACGGTGCGGGACGACCAGTCAGCTGGTGGCACGCGTTCACGCATCGGGATCCGTTGCTGGACAGCGGATCGCTGTGGTTCGTGGGGGCGTTGCTGATCTTTTCGATAGCGCTCGCGCTGGCGCCGCCGATCAAACAGCGCGTCCTCACCACGCGGACCGTGGTGGGCATGACGATGCTGGTGGCGGGGACGACGTTCCTGACGAGATTGGTGTTTCCAGCGAGGAGCGGGCAGGTTGGCGACCTGCACCTGTGGTGGTGGCCGCAGTGCATCGGCATGTTCGTGCTGGGGGCTATCGGTGGGCGGAAGCTGGCCGAGCGGGTGCCGGACGACATTTACAAGGCGAGCCGCAACGTCGTCATCGCCACGATCGCGATGCTTCCGGTCGCGGCGGCGTTCCTGGGCGTGCTGGATCTCGCGAACAACGCCGATCCGTTCCTCGGTGGTTGGCGGTGGCAGGCGGCGGCGCTCGCGCTCACCGAGGGGATTCTGGTGGTGGCGGGCAGTTTGTGGCTCATCGGGCTGGCGCAGCGGCGGCTGACCGGGCAGGGGGCCTTCGCTGAAGGGCTGGCGCGGTCTGCTTACGTTGCGTTCATCGTGCAGGGGCCGATTCTGCTCAGCCTCGCCACGGCCATGCGCCCGCTGCAACTCCCCGCCGAGGTCAAGGCCCCACTAGTTGGTGCGGGGGCGATCGCGATCAGTTTCGCGATCGGCTGGTACGTCACTTCGCGCCGAGGCGCTTCAGCACGCTCGTCGTGATGCCGGCCGCGTCCAGGCCGTGCGCGCGCAGGATGCGGGCGCGGGAGTCGTGGGGCAGGAAGCGTGGTGGTAGCGCGAACGTTGCTACGCAGGAGGCTGTGCCGGTCAGCGCTTGACCGAGGCGTGCGCCCAGTGCACCCGTTGACGTCGTGTCTTCGACGGCGAGAACCAGTCGATGGCGGCCGCTGTACTTGACGAGGTGCGGGTCGAGCGGAGCTGTCCAGCGAGGGTCGACCACGTTGACGCGCACGTCATGTCCAGCTAGCTCCTCTGCCGCGGCCAAACAGGGACCCGCCATCGGGCCGACCGCCAAAAGTAGTACGTCGGCCTCCGGGACTTCGCGCAGCACGTCGAAGTGGCTCACCCGGCGCAGCGCGGGGATGTCCGGGCCTGCGGTGGCCTTCGGGTAGCGCACGACCGTCGGGCCGTCGGACACGTCGACGGCTTCGCGCAGCAACGCGGCCAACGACGCGGGATCGCGCGGAGCCGCCAACCGCAGGCCCGGCACGACGGGCAGCACGGACGCGTCCCACATGCCGTGGTGCGACGCGCCGTCCTGGCCGGTCACGCCGGCGCGGTCCAGCACGAACGTCACCGGCAACCGGTGCAGCGCAACGTCCATCAGCAGCTGGTCGAAGGCACGCGACAGGAAGGTCGCGTAAACACAGACGACAGGGTGCAGCCCGCCCATCGCGATGCCCGCGGCGGACGTCACGGCGTGCTGTTCGGCGATGCCCACGTCGAAGACGCGCGAAGGGAACTTCAGCGAGAACGGCCGCAGCCCCACCGGTTCCAGCATCGCCGCGGTCAGGCAGACGACGTCCGGACGTTCGGAGCCGATCGCGACGATCTCGTCGGAGAACGCGTCGGTCCAGGTGCGGCCACCGGACGAACCGGACGCGCCGACCGCGTGCATGCGATCGGACTCGTCGGTCTCGGCGGCCTCGTAACCCTTGCCCTTCACGGTTTTGCAGTGCACCACGACCGGGCGTCCGAGAGTTTTGGCCTCCCACAGGGCGTTCTCGACCGCGTGAACGTCGTGGCCGTCGACCTCGCCGATGTAGGCAAGACCCAGCGCCTCGAAGAGCCCGCGCGCCGTGCCGGCCAGCAACGAAGCGGCGAATCCGCCCGCAGTCGGGTCGTAGGAGCGGCCGTTGTCGTTCAACAGCACCACGACCGGCCGAGAAGACCCGCCGATGTTGTTCAACGCCTCCCAGCACATGCCACCGGTCAACGCGCCATCGCCGACGACCGCGACGACCCGGCGATCGGCACCGGCCAGCTCGAAGGCCTTCGCCAGACCGTCCGCATAGGACAGTGCGGTGGACGCGTGCGAGTTCTCGATCACGTCGTGCGCGGACTCGGCCGCCGACGGATAACCGGACAGACCACCGGCCTGACGCAACGAGTCGAAGTCGGAAACCCGCCCGGTCAGCATCTTGTGCACGTACGACTGGTGCCCGGTGTCGAACAGCACGACGTCGACAGGCGAGCAGAACACCCGGTGCACCGCGATCGACAGCTCGACGGCGCCGAGGTTCGGCCCCAGGTGCCCGCCGGTCCGATGCACCTTGGCGATGAGGAACGACCGGATCTCCTCGGCCAGCGAGCAAAGCGAAGAAGAAGGAAGCGCCCGGACGTCAGCGGGCGAGGTGATGTCAGCCAGCACGGCGCACCGCCAGCGGCAACGTGAAGGCGATCGTCTCGACGGCCGTCGTGTGCGTGGAAACCGTGACGGAACCCAAGGCCTGCAACGCGGACACCACCTCGTCGACCAACGACGGGGGAGCCGACGCACCTGCCGACAGACCCACCGAGGTCACTCCGACGAGCCACGCCGGATCGATCTCCGAGGCGTCGTCGATCAGGTGGGCCGGCGTGCCGGTGCGGGCGGCCAGCTCCACCATCCGCACCGAGTTGGACGAGTTCTTCGAGCCCACCACCAGCACCAGGTCCGACTGCTCGGCCACCTCCCGGATGGCGATCTGCCGGTTCGTGGTGGCGTAGCAGATGTCGTCGGACCCGGGACCGCGCAGCTGCGGGAACTTCCGCCGCAGCGCCTCGATCACCTCGACCGTCTCGTCCACCGCCAACGTCGTCTGCGTCAGATACGAGACCGGTCCGGTGATCTCCAGAGCCTGCACGTCCTCGACGGTCTCCACCAGCACCATCTGGCCGGGTGCCTCGCCCAGCGTCCCGTCGACCTCCTCGTGACCCGCGTGTCCGATGAGGACGATCGTGTCGCCGCGCTCGGCGAAGCGCCGAGCCTCGGCGTGCACCTTGGCCACCAGCGGACAGGTCGCGTCCAGCACGTCCAACGACCGGGAAACGGCCTCCGCGCGCACGGCGGGAGAGACGCCGTGCGCGGAGAACACCGCTGTGGCACCGAAGGGCACCTCGGAGAGCTCCTCCACGAACACCGCGCCGCGAGCCTCCAGCGCCCGGACCACGTGGAGGTTGTGCACGATCTGCTTGCGCACGTAGATGGGGCCGCCGCGCTGGTCGAGCAGCCGTTCCACGATCTCGATGGCGCGCTCCACCCCGGCGCAGAACGACCGGGGTGACGCGAGCAGCACCGAGCGCGGCGGATGTTCCGTCATCGGGTGCCTTTCAATGGTCTCGATGGGTGACCAGTTGGGCGAGCGTGCCCAGTTCCACGGCCGCGCGTGCCGTCGGAGAGGCCTCGCCGAGGTGAACCAGGGCCTGTGTGTGCAGCTCGTCGGCCTGCGTCTGGCTCCACGCGCGGCCACCGGCCAGATCCACCAGAGCAGCAGCCCGCGCAAGCGTTTCCGCGTTCATCTCGGCCGAGCCGAAGTACAACGACGCCAGCTCGGCGGACGCGGGCACACCGGCGGTCAGCGCGTGCACGACGGGTAAGGACTTCTTGCGGCTCATCAGATCCGAGTGCACGGCCTTGCCCGTCACCGCCGGGTCGCCCCAGATGCCGAGCAGGTCGTCCACGTGCTGGAACGCCAGACCGAGCTCGGCGCCGTAGCCGCGCATGGCCTCGATCTGCTCGTCGGTGCCGTCGCCGTAGAGCGCGCCCAAAGCCGTTGAAGCGCCGAGTAAAGCACCGGTCTTGCCGCGCGCCATCTGCTCGACCTCGGATACGCGGACATCGGAACGCGTCTCGAAGTCGAGATCGAACGCCTGCCCGTCGAGCAACGCCACGACGGCGTCGCCCAGCGTCCGGATCGCTTCGAGAGCGCGTGGATGTCCTGACGCCGCAAGCACATCCACGGCCAATGTCTGCAACGCGTCGCCCGCCAGTATCGCCGCGTTCACGCCGAACACGGTCCAGGCCGTCGCCCGGTGCCGGCGCGTCGTGTCGCCGTCCATCACGTCGTCGTGCAGCAGCGAGAAGTTGTGGATCAGCTCCACTGCCACCGCCGCCGGGACAGCAGAGGACGCGGCACCGCCGACGGCCTCGGCCGCGAGCAGCACCAACGCCGGGCGGATCGCCTTGCCGCCGTTCTCCAGCACCGGGTTGCCGTACTCGTCGCGCCACCCGTGGTGGTACTCCGCGATCGTGCGCAGCGACGGCGGCAACTGTTCGACGGCCTTGCGCAGAGCCGGGAGCACGAGCCCCCGGCTCCACGCGAGCACCTCGCCGGCAGGTCTGCCCGCCGCGAGAGGTTCGGTGAGTTCCGCAGTCATCGCTAGAGACCGATCTCCACGTTCTCCAGCACGCCCAGCGCGTCCGGCACCAGGATCGCGGCCGAGTAGTACGTCGACACCAGGTACTTGAGCATCGCGTGCTCGTCGATGCCCATGAACCGCACGTTGAGGCCGGGCTCGTACTCGTCCGGGATGCCGGTCTGGCGCAGGCCGACGACACCCTGCTTCTCCTCGCCCAGCCGCATCGCGAGGATCGACGTGGTGCCGTTCTTGTTGACCGGGATCTTGTCGCACGGCGCGATCGGGATGCCGCGCCACGACTGCAGCTGCTGGCCCTCGACCTCGACCGTCGGCGCGTACAGACCGCGCGCCGACAGCTGCCGGCCCAGCGCGGCGATCGCCTTGGGGTGCGCCAGGATCAGCTTGGTGTTGCGGCGCCGCGAGATCAGCTCGTCCATGTCGTCCGGCGTCACCGGACCGGACCTGGTGCTGACCCGCTGCTTGAGGTCGGCGTTGGCGATCAGGCCGAACTCCTTGTTGTTGACGAGCTCGAACTCCTGCCGCTCGCGCAGCGCCTCGATCGTCAGCCGCAACTGGTGCTCGACCTGGTCCATCGGCTGGCTGTAGAGGTCCGCCACACGGGTGTGGACGCGCAGGATCGTCTGCGCCACCGACAGTTCGTATTCGCGCGGCCGCAGCTCGTAGTCCACGAACGTGCCGGGCAGCGTCGGCTCGCCGTCGTGGCCGGACGCGAGCTTGATCTCCGCCTCACCGTGCTTGTTCGCCGCGCCGGACGGGCTGGCCAGCTGCTGCGCGATGTGGTCGCGCAACGGCTCGATCTGGCCGTTGAGCTGGTTGAACACCGCCCTGGACAACACCACCACGGTCGTCGGCGTCAACGCGCGGGCGGTGAAGTCCCACGTCGCCTCGACACCGGCGAGGACCTCGTTGTCACCGAAGTGCTCGCCGTCCGCGACGGTGCCGAGCGCCACCTCGTCGCCGTACTCGCCGCGGCCGGTCTTGGTGACCTTGCCGTGCGCGATGACGACGATCGAGTCGGCGGGGTCGCCGCGCTCCGCGATCACCTCACCCGGCTCGTACTCGCGCTGCTCGAAGCGGTTGGCGAGCGCGGTGAGCGCGGCCTCGTCGTCGAACCCGCGCAGCAACGGGAACTCGCACAGCTCCTGCGGCACCACCCGCACCTCGGAACCGACGCTGGTGAACGTGACCCGACCGTCACCGACGGCGTAGCTCAGGCGCCGGTTGACCCGGAACGCGCCACCCTTGGCCTCGACCCACGGCAGCATGCGCAGCAGCCAGCGGGGCGAGATGCCCTGCATCTGCGGTGCGGACTTGGTGGTCGTCGCGAGGTTGCGCGCAGCGGCCCGCGACAGGCTCATCTGCTGATCCTCGACCCCAACGCCCGGATCGGTAACAGTCACTGCGAATCCAATCTATTGACGAACCAGGACTGCGGCAGTGCCGAGTCCAGTGGGGGAGTGGAACGACTTCCGGGTGGGGGTGGGGGAGAAGCTGAATCTGCCGGATCTCTGCGACCAGAGCAGCTCGCCGGCGAGCCAGGACTTCAACGCCTCCACGTACCGGTGCAGCCCGGCACGAGTGGCTTCGTCCAGCGCGTACTCGTCCGCGATCGACGGCAGCTCGGCGATGATCGAACCGATCTGCCGCAACCGCGCGGCCACCAGGTCGGCGACCACCGAGACGGCCTGCTGCCGCTCGCACTCGAAGAACTGCTGCACCGCGAGCACCGCGCTGGTCGTGCTGGCACCGGAGCCGTAGAGGGCGTCGAACCCGAGGATCTCCTGGCGCAGACCGGGAACGTCGCCGAACGAGTCGATCAGCGCCTTCATCGTGGAGTTGCGCAACAACTCCGCGGGCAGCTCGGCGCCCACGGACTTCAACGCCAGCGTTGCGGACAGCTCACCGGCGTTGGTCTTGCGGCGCATCTCGACGAGGTCGATCGGGTCGGGCACCCGGCCCTGGGAGGTGTTGTGCAGCTCCCACAACATTCCTTCCAGCAGGTCGAGCACCCCTGCCCGGTCATCGTCGTCCAAAGTGGACCGCGAGACCAGGTCGGCGAGGCCCTTCTCGGCCGGGTTCAGCGGCAGCACCGACGAATCCGACAGGATCGACCTGAGCCGCGCGACGAACGCCTTGCCGCCCGGCACGTTGCGCGGCCGCAGGAACCCCTCGCGGAACGCGTCGTGCAGGTAGAAGCCCCACGTGTGCCAGTCGTTGATGTGCTTCAGGTCGTCGAGAGAGGCTGTCGGGTGGGTGAGCGGGCCGAAACCGCCGTAGTCGGCCGCGTCGTAGAACGCCTCGGTCCACGGCGTGCCGCCCAGCATCCCCATGTCCCGCACCCACGCCTTGGTGTGCTGGCGCACGCGATCCGCGTGCGGGGAAAGCCGTGCCGCGAACGGCATGTCGAAGTCAACCACGCGAGACCCCCAGCCATGCGCCGGAAGTGCCCAGACCGGTCGGCCCGCGCAGGATCGTGCGGAAGAACGCGGAGTTCCCGGCGCCACCGTCCACTTTGGTGTAGCGGCCGGCGTGCAGGTGCCATTCGTGCCCGCCGGACTGCCAGTCCTGCAAGCCCTTCACGTACTTGAGGACGCGAGCTTGCTCCAACGGGCCGACGCCGTGCTCGGAGAACAGCATCGGCAGCTCGGTGAACACGGTGTTCTCGAACTGGTGCAGCCGCGACGTCAGCAGGTTGTTCACGGCCTCGACCGCCGTCTGCGTGTCGTGGCCGAAGAACTTCTCGAACACCAGGACACCGTTGGAGTTCTCGCCCTCGCGCTGCACTTCCCGCTCGTACGAGAAGATGTCGTTGCGCAGGTGGATCGCGTCGGAGAACGTGTCGGAGAGGACCCGCAGCGGTCGGGTGCCCGCGATGGACGCGGGCAGCTCGGCAGCCTCGGAGACCTCCACCAGGTTCGCCGACCACGGCGCGCCGCCGACCTTGCGGCGCATCTCGATGTACTCGATCGGGTTGGCGACGGTGCCGGACGCCATGTTCTTGATTTCCCACATGCACTCGAGCAGCAGGTTGTGGGTGCTCGTGGTGAACCGGCGCCGCCAGTCCTCCGACATCAGCCCAATCGTGCGCTGCCAGAGGTCGACGAGGCCGCGTTCGGTCGGGTTGACCGGCTCCGGCGTCGGGTCCGTGCCGTTGATCGGCATGAACGCCGGCAGCCGGTCGAGATACGCCTTGGCGCCAGCCACGTCCGTGTTCTGTTTGAACTCCGCGAAGAACTCGTCGTCGAAGTAGAAGACCCAGACGTACCAGTCCGTGATGAGGTCGAGGATCTCCGCGGGCGCGTCGGGATGGGTCCACGCGCACATGAACCCGTAGTCGTCGCCCGCGAGGATCTCCGGAGTCCACACCCCGGTGTCGAGCATCCCCATGTCCCGCGCCCACTGCGTGGAGTGGACGCGGGCGCGCTCGAGGTGCGGGTTCATCCGCGCCGGGTGCGGCACGTAGAACTCCGGCATGGTGAACGTTGTCATCAGCCTTCGCGACCGAGCTCGACGTGCTCCAGCACACCGATCGCGTCCGGCACCATGATGGCGGCCGAGTAGTAGGCGCTGACCAGGTAGTTGATGATCGCCTGGTCGTTGATGCCCATGAACCGCACGGAAAGCCCCGGCTGGTACTCGTCCGGGATGCCGGTCTGGTGCAGGCCGATGACGCCCTGGTTCTGCTCGCCGGTGCGGATCAGCATCACCGACGACGTGCGGGTGTCCGAGATCGGGATCTTGTTGCACGGCAGCACCGGGATGCCGCGCCACGCCGGGATGGACTGGCCGTTGAAGTCGACGTGCTGCGGGTAGATCCCGCGCTTGTTCAGCTCGCGGCCGAACGCCGCGATCGTGCGCGGGTGAGCGACGAAGTAGCCGGGGTCCTTCCACACCACCGAAAGCAGCTCGTCGAAGTCGTCCGGGGTGGGCGGGCCGGACCGGGTGTGGATGCGCTGCTTGAGGTCCGCGTTGTGGAGCAGGCCGAACGACCGGTTGTTGACGATCTCGTGCTCCTGGCGCTCGCGCAGGGCTTCGATCGTGAGCCGCAACTGCTGCTCGACCTGGTCCATCGGGTTGTTGTAGAGATCGGCGACGCGGGTGTGCACCTGCAGCACGGTCTGCGCGACGCTCAGCTCGTACTCGCGCGGCGAGAGCTCGTAGTCGACGAACGTGCCGGGCAGCACCGGCTCGCCGTCGTGGCCGGCGGACATGCCGATCTCGGCCTCGCCGAAGTCGTTCTGCGGCTTGTTGCGGCTGTTGAAGGCCTGCTGGATGTGCGCGCGCAGGCCGCCGGCCTCGCCGTTGAGGGCCTGGAAGTCCTCCCAGGACAGCGTGAGGACGGTGACCGGGGTGACGGCCTTGGCGGTGTACTCCCACTCGCCCTGCGGCCCGGCCAGCACGGTCTCGCCGAAGTACTCGCCGTCGGCCAGGTTGCCGAGCACGGTCTCGCCGCCGTACTCACCGGTGCCGATCTTGTCGACCTTGCCGTGCGCGATCAGCACGACGGTGTCCTTCGGCCGGCCCTTCTCGACGATCAGGTCGCCGATGCCGAACTCCTGCTGCTGGAACCGGCCGGCCAGCGCGGCGAGGACCGCCTCGTCGTCGAAGCCCTTCAGCAGCGACAGTTCGGTGAGCTCGGCAGGCACGACGCGGATGTCCGCGCCGACGTTGGTGAACGAGACACGGCCATCGCCCAGCGTGTAGGTGAGACGGCGGTTGACGCGGTACGCACCGCCCGCGGCCTGGACCCAGGGCAGTACTTTGAGCAGCCAGCGGGAAGTGATTCCCTGCATCTGCGGGACGGACTTGGTGGTAGTGGCCAGATTACGTGCGGCGGCCGTGCCCAAACTCAGCTGCTGACGGCCCTCATTGAGGTCAGAATCCGTCACAGTCACAACCCTGCACCCACCTATCTCAATGCGCTAATGGACCAATCCGATAAGCCGGAAAGGACGTTAGTTCGCGCAATTGAGAGCTGTGAAGGGGCCAAAAAGGCGACATTCGGGTGGGTGTCTTACGCCTGTAGGTGCTACGGAGCGTACAACTGGTGCACTACGCAAGAACCTTTGTATCGGCAGCCGGGTGACCTGTCGCTATTCGTCTGCCTGTGGAATTGGCCACTCGTTTGGTCCAGTAAGATCACTCTTTTGTGCGCATTGGTGAGGCGTGCTCGGCTGCTATACAACACCACTCCGAGTGGGTCGGAATCCACTCGAAGTGGTGTGTATCAATACAACGTTCCGCCTCTTGGTGCTAGTGGTAGCCGAGACTCGGACTTTGTACCAAGGACTATTCGTGCTATTGCGCGTCGCGGGAGTTCAGGAACGATTCCAGCTGAGTGACGACGAACGCGTGGTCCTCGGCCTGCGGCAACCCGGAGACGCCGACGGTGCCGACCGGGCCGGTGCCGCGCACGATGACCGGGAAGACGCCGCCGTGCGCCGCGTACAGGGCCGGGTCGAGGTGTGCCTCGTCCTCGAACGCCTTGCCCTTCTCGCGGAACGTCGTGCCGACGTAGAACGAGCTGTGGCCGAACCGGTCGACGACGCGGGCCTTGCGCTCCAGCCAGCTGTCGTTGTCCGGCGCGGTGCCCGGCAGCGAGGCGTGGAAGAGCCGGTGTCCGTTGCGCTGCACCGAGATCGCGATCGGCAGGCCCTGCTCGCGGGCAGCGTCGAGCAGGTGCAGGCCGAGTTCGATGGCGACGTCGTTGCCGAACCTGGTGAACTGCAGGCGCCGCTCCTGGGCGAGCAACTCTTCGCTGGTGGGGTTCACAGTTCCACCACCCGGTTCTCGCGCGCGGACGTGAAGGCGGCCTCGATGACCTCGAGCGCGGACACGCTGCCGGCCGGGTCGACGGGGATCCGCCCGGCCTGCAGCTCGGCGTAAAAGGTCTCGTAGGCGCCGAGCTCGACGGGGACCTCGACCGTCTCGCCGAGGACGCCCAGTTGGCCGCTGCGGGTCTCGTAACCCCAGTTGGGGTCGGTCGGCCGGCGGCCGGCGTCGAGCGCGTCCTCCTGCTCGTCCAGGCCGTTGATCACGAATGCGCCCTCGCTGCCGAGCACGCGGAACCGCGGCCCGTGGTTGGCGGCGTGCGCGTTGGCCCACAGGTGTGAGTGGACGCCGTTCTCGTGCGTCAACGCCACGAACACGTCGTCGTCGACCTGCGCGCCGGGCCTGCGCAGGTCCAGTTCGGCGTAGACGCTCCTGACCGGACCGAACAGCTGCAGCGCCTGGTCGACGAGGTGCGCGCCGAGGTCGTAGAGCAGGCCGCCGGCCTCTTCCGGAGCGCCGAACTCGCGCCAGTTGTCCCAGATCTCGGGCACCCAGCGCTCGTATCGAGACTCGAACCGCCTGATGTCGCCCAACTGGCCGATGATCTTGCGCACGGTCAGGAAGTCGCTGTCCCAGCGGCGGTTCTGGAAGACCGTGAGCGGCACGCCCTTGGCCTGCGCGGCGGCCACGAGATCCTTCGCCTCGGCGCTCGTCGGCGCGAACGGCTTGTCCACGACGACCGCGACACCCTTGTCGATCGCTCGCCGGGCGTACTCGACGTGCGTCCGGTTCGGGGAGCCGACGACGATCAGGTCGAGGTCCAGCTCGAACAGCTCGTCGGCGGTCACGATCTTGGCGTCCGGGTGTGCGGCACTGGCCTGTGCCTGCCGCTCGGGGTTCGCCGTGACGATCGCGACGAGGTCCATGCCGTCGGTCGAGGAGATGAGCGGGGCGTGGAACACCCGTCCCGCGATGCCGTAGCCCAGCAGTCCGACTCGTGTCATGCTTCTCATTAAAGCAACGCTGTTGCATAATTGCCACGTGGACCTCACCTCGCTGCGTTCGCACAACAACCGGACCGTGCTCGGCCTGGTTCGCAAAGGGGCTCTGAGCAGGGCGGACATCTCCGTCTCCGTGCAGCTGACCCCGCAGGCGGTCTCGAAGATCGTGGCGCGGCTCATCGAGGAGGGCCTGCTGGAGGAGACCGGTGCGGTTCGAGCCGGCGGCCGCGGCAAGCCCCGGATGTCACTCCAACTGCGCGCGGACGGGGCGCGGGCATACGGCGCGCACGTCGACCGTGACGAGCTGAGAGTGGTGCTGCTCGACCTGACCGGTGAGGTGGTGTCGTCCTCGGTCGTGCCGCTGCCCGCGCTGTTCACGCCGGACGACGTGCTGGACGCGCTGGTCCCGCTCGTGCAGCCGGGGGAGCGGGTGCTCGGGCTGGGCATCGGGATCGCCGGGCCGCTGGACTTCCCGAGCGGCGTGGTCGACCCGAACGGCCTGCCCGGCTGGAAGGGCGTGCCGCTGCGGGCGTTGGCCGAGGAACGGCTCGGGCTGCCTGTCGTCGTCGACAAGGACACGAACGCGGCCGTGCTCGCCGAGGCGTGGCAACGGCCCATGCGGGACGCGGCGGTGGTGTACGCGGGCACGGGCCTGGGCGCGGGATTGTTGCTGGGCGGTGAGGTGCACCGCGGCGCCCGGTCGGGTGCGGGCGAGTTCGGGCACACCACGATCCAGCTCGACGGACCGCTCTGCGTGTGCGGGCGGCGCGGGTGCGTGGAGGCGGTGCACGCTCTTGCCGGGGTGGACGCGCCGAAGGTCCTCGGTGCGGCGGTGACGAACCTGGTGCAGCTGCTGGACCTGGACCAGATCGTCCTGAGTGGACGGTCGGTGCTGGAGGCACAGGACGCCTACCTGGCGGCGATGCCGGACGTGGACGTCAGCGTCACCTCGTACGGCGCTGATCTGGTGCCGGTCGGCGCCGGGCTGCTGGTGCTGGGGGAGTTGTTCTAGTGGCGCGTCCCGGAACGTAGGCGAGGTGATCCACGCTCAGCAGGGCGCCTCGCGGCACCGCCCCCGCGCCCCCGTACAACCAGTACGAGGACGCGGGGGCGGCACCACGATGCACCCGTCTGACCGCGAATTCCCCCGGCAACGTTCCGGGCCACACCACTAGCATCGGTGGCATGGACGTCGAGCACGTCGTCGGCCTGCCGCACCCGAGGCTGCGGCCGTTCGTGACGCGGTACTCCGGGTATCGGATGCGCACCGAGCCCGGCATTCACCGCGGCCTGCCGTCGCGCTCGCTCACCCTGGTCGTGACGATGGACGGCACCGTCGACCTCGCCGACGGCCGGTTCGCCACGTTGTGCGGCGGCCTGTACGACGAGGCCGTGATCATCACGCACGACGGTTTCCAGCACGGCGTCCAGTGCGACCTCACGCCGTTGGGGATGCGGGCGCTCTTCGGCATGCCCGCAGGCGTTCTGGCAGCGACCACGGTCGGGCTGGACACGCTCGACGCACCCGCCGGTGAGCTGCGCGAACGGCTGCAGACCGCGACGACGTGGACGGACCGGTTCGCCGAGCTGGACCTCGTGCTGGGGCGGTTGCTGCGGCCGGTCGAGCAGCAGGTCGAGGTGGCGTGGGCGTGGCAGCGGCTCGCCGAGGGCAGGCCGGTGGGGGAGATCGCCGCCGAGGTCGGGTGGAGCCGGCAGCACCTTAGCGCGCGGTTCGCGGCGGAGTACGGGCTGACGCCCAAGGTCATGGCGCGCGTGATGCGGTTCGAGCGGGCCAACCGGATGCTGCGCGGCGAGACCAGGCCGACGCTCACCGAGGTGGCCGCTGCCTGCGGCTACACCGACCAGGCGCACTTCAACCGGGACTGGCGGGCGCTGGTCGGGGCCACCCCGACCGAGTGGATGGACGCCGAGCTTCCATTCGTACAAGGCAGCGAACCCCGGGGAGTCGCAGAGTTGTAGCCATGACTACACCTGCACCTACCTGTTGGCCCACGTTGTCCTATCGGGACGCCCCCGCCGCGATCCGCTTTCTCGTGGAAGGGTTCGGCTTCAAGGAACATCTCGTCGTGCCCGGTCAGGCTGACGGCGAGGTCGTGCACTGCGAGATGGTCTGGCCGGAGGGCGGCGGCGTGATGCTCGGATCCGCCGAGCGCTCGGTCGGCGAGGTCGAGGCGACCGCCGTCGGCGCGGGGTCCATCTACGTGGTGACCGACCGGCCCGACGAGATCCACGCGCAGTGCATGGCGCTTGGGGCGACCGAAATTCGCGGACTGCGCGACGAGGACTACGGCTCGCGCGGCTTCACCGTCGCCGACCCCGAGGGCAACCGCTGGAGCTTCGGCACCTATCGCGGTGCGTGACGCAACCTGCACACGAGGTTTGGAGTCTCCTGGGTGAGAGGTTCACATCCAGGGGAGGACACGTGCGCCTTGCCAGTTGTTTGACCGTCGCCGTGCTCGCCGCCGGGCTGCTCAGCCCGGTGGCGCACGCGGCTCCACCGAGAGCTCAGCCGACGGCGACCAAGACCATCACGCTGATCAGCGGTGACAAGGTCGTCGTCAACGAGCGGGGCGAACTCGCCGGTGTCGAGGGACGGCCCGGCATGCAGTTCGCGAAGTACGTGCAGAACGACCACCAGTACGTGGTGCCGGCGGACGCGGTCGAGGCGGTTGGGCAGGATCGCCTCGACAAGCGGTTGTTCGACGTCACCGCGCTGAACGAGTTCGGCTACACCGACGACAAGATCGACCGGATTCCGTTGCTGGACAGCGGTTTCCGCGCCACCGCGGCGGTGCCGAAGAAGGAAGCCGCACAGCGGTGGAAGCAGCGGGTCAACGCCCGCGGTGCCGGAAAGTTGTGGCTGGACGGCAAGTCGCGGCTGCTGCTGGACCAGAGCGTGCCGATGGTGGGTGCGCCGCAAGCGTGGCAGGCCGGGTTCGACGGCACCGGAGTCACGGTCGCCGTGCTCGACACCGGCTACGACCAGAACCACCCGGAGCTCAAGGACGTGGTCGCCACGTCGAAGGACTTCACCCCGGCGGGCATCCAGGACAACATCGGCCACGGCACGCACGTCGCGTCGACCATCGCCGGCCGCGGCGCGCAGTACACCGGTGTCGCCAAGGGCGCGAAGCTCGCGGTCGGCCGGGTCTGCGAGGCCGAGTGGTGCCTCGACAGCGCGATTCTGGCCGGCATGGAGTGGGCCGCCCGCGAGGTCAGGGCCAAGGTGATCAACATGTCGCTGGGCGGTGACCAGTCCGACGGCACGGACCCGTTGTCGCTCAAGGTGAACGAGCTGACCGCAGAGACCGGTGCGCTGTTCGTGGTGGCGGCGGGCAACTCGGGCGAGCGCCGCAAGGTCGGCGCACCTGCGTCGGCCGACTCTGCGCTGGCGGTGGCGAACCTGACGAAGTCCGGCACGGTGAACGAGTGGTCGTCGCGCGGACCGCGGCTGAACGACTTCGCGGTCAAGCCGGACATCGCCGCTCCGGGCACGGACATCGTGGCCGCACGCGCCGAGGGCACGCTGTGGGACCACTACGTCGACGACCTGCACGCGCGGCTGACCGGTACCTCGATGGCCGCGCCGCACGTCGCCGGTGCCGCTGCCATTCTGGCCCAGCGCAACCCGTCCTGGTCGGCCGCCGAGCTGAAGGCGCACCTGATGGCGACGGTCAAGCCGATCGCCGACACGTCCGCGAACGTCGGCACCGGACTGCTCGACGCCGGCCGAGCCGTCACGCAGAAGGTGCGCGCCGACGTCGGCAGCCTGTCGTTCGGGCTGCTGGAATGGCCGCACACCAAGACGTTCACGAAGACCGTCACCTACCGCAACGACGGCGCGGAGCCGGTTTCCCTGTCGCTGAAGCACAACCTCGGCGCGGACTTCTCGGTGCCGGCGTCCGTCACGGTTCCGGCGGGCGGCACCGCACCGGTGGAGGTCGTGCTGGACCCGCGCAAGGGCAACGGCACCTTCTTCGGGCACCTGACTGCTTCCGCCGACGGTGTCTCGGTGACGACCGCGGTCGGCGCGTACGTGGAGGAGGAGCGCCACACCCTGACGGTGTCGATGACCGGCCGGGACGGCAAGCCCGTGCCGAGCGAGTTCCTGGTGGTGGTCAACATGTCCACGCGGGAAGCCTCGCTGCTCAGCATCGCGGACGGCACCGGGTCGGCCCGCCTGCCGGTCGCGGACTACGCGGTGCTCGGCCGGATCGACGAGCTGACGCCGAACTACGCCTGGTTCACGCCGGTGTCCGCGACCGAGGTGGCCGGCCGGGTGTCGCTGCGGGCCGACGTGTCGCTCGCGCTGGACGCCAGGCAGGGCAAGCAGATCAGGGTCGACGTCGGTGACGCCGAGGTCTGGTACCGCAACGCCGAGCTGACCGTGCCGTTCCAGCCGGGCAAGATCAGCGGTGTCGCCAGCACCATCGACGGCAGGGTTCCGCTGTACAGCCTGTCGTTCGGGTCGCCGCTGCCGGAGCTCACTTACGACTCGGGCCTCAAGGCGGGGCAGCCGCTGCTCACGGTCGTCGGCGGGTTCCCGGTGCGGTACTACGAAGGCAGCAAGTACCTGCCGGTGGGCGAGCACCGGCTCGACGTGGCCGAACGCGGTGCCGACGTGCGCGGCAAGCTGGCTCTCGTCCGCACGGCGGGGGAGGACCCGTACGCCGTCGCGCGGGAGATGCAGGCGGCCGGTGCCGTTGCCGTGCTCTGGGCCGGTCCCGTGCCGTTCGGGTACGACGAGCAGACGGTCATCCCGGTGATCGCGGTGGCGGAGCACCACGTCGCCACGACACCTGCCCGGCTGACGTTGCGCGCCATCGCGGGCTCGCCGGTGTCGTACACGTTGTACTTGGCGGAGAAGGGAAAGCTGCCGTCCGGTACCAAGCACATCCGGCGTTCCGAGCTGGCCGAGGTGAAGGCGCGCTACCACACGTCCGGTGCGGACGGCTTCGTCACGACCAGGAACTACCGGATGGTCGACGGCCTGATCGACCACAACGTCGGCGTGCTGGACGAACGACTGACGGCTCCAGCCCAGCGCACCGAGTACTTCACGCCGGGCACGTGGTTCCAGGAGGGCTTCGACGGCCGCAGTTCCGGCGCGGGCGACGACCCGCCGGTCACCTCGTGGGCCGACCTCGCACCGGTGACCTTCGCGGCGGGCAAGCGCTACGAGCACTCGAACCTCCGCGCCGTCTCGTCACCCCGCTTCGGCCGTCCGACGCAGGTGACGTGGTCGCAGGGCGGTGGTGTGACGCGGACCGGCGACCTGATCGACGTCCGGATCTCGCCGTTCGGCGGCTCCGGCTGGGTGGAGAACTGGACGTACACCGGCTACGGCTGGGTGGAACTGCGGCGGAACGACGAGGTCGTGGGCTACTCCGATGCCCGGCAGGGGTCGATTTTGGCGCCCGCACGGGACGGCCGGTACAAGCTGACGCTGGACGCGGCTCGCGACACGTCGGCGTTGTCGACCAGCGTGCAAACGGCGTGGGAGTTCTCCGCTGCCGTTGACGGCCGGTTGCCGTTGTTGGAGGTCGACTACACGCTGCCGGTGGACCTGCGGAACAGCTGGAAGGCCGGTGTGCCGATGCCGGCGAAGTTCACCGCGTCGCGTCCGTCGTCCACCTTGCGTGAACTGCGTGCCTACGCGTCGTTTGACGACGGTGCCAACTGGGTGCAGGTGAAGTCGATCGTGCCCCCTGGTGGTGCGCCTGGGGGTTACGTGTCGCTACGCGTGGTGGCTGAGGACACCGACGGCAACAAGGTCGACCAAACGGTCCTGCGGGCCTACCGCCTTCGGGCGTAACCCTCCGGCCGTTCGGTCGTTGTAGTTCCCTGCGGCACCTGCCTGGTTTTGCGCGAGACGAAGAAGGACGCGGCGTCTCGCGGCGGCCGGGCAGGTGCCGCCGCTATATGTTCGGCTCATGGGGACTTTCGAAGATCTGGTGGCCGAGGGGGCCGCTGTACCGCTGGAGGGCTGGGACTTCTCCTGGTTCGAGGGCCGTGCGACGGAGGAACGCCCGCCGTGGGGTTACGCGGAGCAGATCGCGGCACGGCTGGCGACCGTGTCTTCGGCGCTCGACCTGCAGACCGGTGGCGGCGAGGTCACCGCCTCCGCACCGGTGCGGCCGCTGCTGCTGGCCGCCACGGAATCCTGGCCGCCGAACGCACTCGTGGCCGCGCAACGGTTGCCGTTGGTGGTCCAGGCGCCGGACGACGGGCCACTGCCGTTCCACGACGAGACGTTCGACCTGGTGATCAGCCGGCACCCGGTGGTGACGCCGTGGGCGGAGATCGCGCGGGTGCTCAAGCCCGGCGGCACCTACTTCTCCCAGCAGATCGGTGACGGCACGAACCGCGGGCTCACGGAGTTCATGATGGGGCCGCAGCCGGTGAACGACTTCCGCAGCACCGCGCGGGCCCGTGCGGAGGCCGAAGCCGCCGGACTGGAAGTGCTGCAACTGGAGGAAGTGGCGCTGCGGGTGGCGTTCTTCGACGTCGGCGCGGTCGTGCACTTCCTGCGCAAGGTGCTGTGGACGGTGCCGGGGTTCACCGTGGAGGGGTACCGGGACCGGCTTCTGGCCATGCACCAGCACATTCAGGAACACGGCGAGTTCGCCTGCACGTCGACCCGGTTCCTGATCGAGGCGCGCGCGAGCGGTATGACACGATAACGACCTTCGGGAGCCGCACTTCGCTGGAGCGCTCCCATGGTCAACGGGGACCGTCAACCCGCAACACCGTTCGGTGAAATCACGTCTGTGCGAGGTAACGCGATGAGCAGGGCTGCGCTGGTGGCGTCCCGGGACACGGTCGAACCGGAAGACGCTCCCCGGCTCGTCGAGCGGTTGCTCCCCGCGACCCCCGCTGCCACCGGGAAGCGCACGGCGCTGGGGTATCTGGCCGCCTTCGTCGCCGCCGTCGGTTTCCTGCTGCTCATCCCGGCGGGCCGGTCGCACCTCGACCACGTGTGGGCCGAGGACGGCGCGCTCTTCCTGTTGGAGAGCATCACGAAACCGTTCGCGGCGACCGTGTTCGACCCGTACGCGGGCTACCTGCACACGCTGCCGCGGTTGGTCGCCGAGCTGGTGTCGTTGCTGCCGCTGGAGTGGGCCGCGGCCGGGTTCGCGATCGCGGCGGCCTGCCTGCGCGCGGTCGTCGCGCTGATCGTCTTCGCCGCGTCGGGCGGCGTCCTGCGGTCACTTCCAGTGCGATTCGCACTGGCCGCAGTTGTGATCGTGCTGCCGGCGGGCAACACCGAGACGATCAACAACATGGCGAACCTGCACTGGTTCCTGCTCTACGGCGTGTTCTGGGCGCTGCTGTGGCGCCCGGCGGCGCGGTGGCAGAACGTCGCGGGCGCGGTGTTCGTCGCGCTGGCGGCCGCGTCGACGCCGATGGTCGTCTTCCTGGCGCCCATCGCGTTGCTGCGGCTGGTGCTGCCGGGCCGGATGATCACCATCGGGTTCTTCCTCGGGTCGGCGGCGCAGGCCTGCGCCGTGCTGTTGTCGGAGGGCAGGGCCTACTCGAAGGAAGCGGTCGACCCGCTGCAGCTGGTGCTGGCCGCGGCGTTCCGCGGTCCCCTGGTGGCCCTCACGGGGTCGGAGGGGGTCGCGAAGTTCTTCCCGCGGTTCGGCTTCTGGCCGGCGCTGGCGGCCGTGCTGGTGTTCCTGGTGCCGATCGTGTTCGCGTTGGTCTGGGGCAGCCCGGCGCACCGCTTCGTCGCGGTCAGCGCCGTCACCCTGCACGGGCTGGTTCTGGGAGCGAGCCTCGTCGCGAACTGGATGGGCGGGCTGGAGGTGCACTACGTCTGGGCGGTCATGTTCGGGCAGCGGTACAGCATCGCGCCGTGCCTGTTCCTCTTCGCCGCACTGGCGGTGGGGCTCGACACCGTGCGCCGGCCCCGGTGGGCTCGCGGCACCGTGCTTACGACCAGGGTCCTGGTCACGTTGTCGGTGCTGGCGAGCATCTACCTGCACACCACGGCTCCCGCGGGGCGCGTGCACGGAACGGCGTTGGGTGGCCGCCTCGACGGGCCGGCGTGGGCTCCGGGCGTGGCCAAGGCCAGGGAGAGCTGTGCGCGGGGCGAGTCGGTCGGCCGGATCGCCCAGGAGCCGGTGACGGAGGGCTGGGAGATGGGCCTGCCCTGCGCGTTCCTGAAGCGATGAACGGCGCTTTTGTGCACCTGAGGTGAACAAAAGCGCCGTTCATCGTCTGGCTAGCGGGGCTGGCGCTCGCGGCGGATCGTGATGCGCTTGCCCTTGATGGTGGCGTCCCGCAGCTGGTCGATCACGTCGTTCGCGGCCGGGCCGGGAACCTCGACCAGCGAGAACCGGTCCGCGATCTCGATCGCGCCGATGTCGCGGCCCTTCAGGTTCGTCTCGCCGGTGATGGCGCCGACGATGTCCTGCGGGCGGATGCCGGACGAACGGCCCGCACCCAGGAACAGCCTCGTCATGCCCTCGGACGGGCCACGGCGCTCGCGGCGCGGACCCGCGGGGGCACCGTCGCGGCGCGGGCGGTCCTCACGCGGACGGACCTCCGGGATCTCCTCCTCGTCCGCGGCGGCACCGGAGGCCTCGTGGGCGAGCTTCACGGCGGCCAGCGCGATGTCCATGACGTCGAACTCGTCGGCGAGCGTCTCGACGACGACGCGGAACCGGCTGAGGTCGTCCTCCATCAGCGACTCCTGCAGCGACGAGCGGGTCAGCTCCAGCTGCCGGGCGCGCAGGTCGGCGACCGTCGGCACCTTCTCCATCGGGATCTTGGTCTTGGTGACGCGCTCGATCGTCTTGAGCATCGAGTTCTCGCGCGGCTCGACCAGGGTGATCGCGACGCCCTCGCGGCCCGCGCGACCGACGCGGCCGATGCGGTGGGTGTAGGCCTCCGGCGCGGACGGCACGTTGTAGTTGACGACGTGCGTGAGCTGCTCGATGTCGAGGCCGCGGGCCGCGACGTCGGTGGCCACCAGCAGGTCGGCGGTGCCGCCGCGCAGGCGGGCCATCACTCGGTCGCGCTGCTCCTGGCTGATGCCGCCGTGCAACGACTCGGCGCGGTAGCCGCGGCCGTTCAGCGTCTCGGTGAGCTGGTCGACCTCGTCACGGGTGCGGCAGAAGACGACGGCGGCGGTCGGCGCCTCGACGTCCAGCACGCGGCCGAGGGCGGCGGGCTTGTGTTCGCGGCGCACCAGGTATGCGGTCTGGCGGACGCGCGGGGCCTCGCCCGGCTCGGTCTTCTCGCGCTCGATCTGGATCAGCACCGGCTCGCGCAGGTGGCTCTTGGCCATGCGGTTGATGCGCGGCGGCATCGTGGCCGAGAACAGCACGGTCTGCCGCTCGGCCGGCGCCTCGGCGAGGATCGCGTCGATGTCCTCCGCGAAGCCCATGTCGAGCATCTCGTCGGCTTCGTCGAGCACGACGATCTGCAGCTCGCTGAGCTGCAGCGTGCCGCGCTGCAGGTGGTCGATCGCACGGCCGGGGGTCGCGACCACCACGTCGACGCCGCGGGACAGCTCGCGCAGCTGACGGCCGATCGGCTGGCCGCCGTAGATCGGCAGCACCCGAGCGCCCATGTGCCGGCCGTAGCGGTGCACGGCCTCGCACACCTGCACCGCCAGTTCACGGGTCGGCGCGAGCACGAGGGCGAGAGGCTTCTCGCCCTTGCCGATCCGGTCGGCGATGCGTTCGAGCAGCGGGAGCGCGAACGCCGCCGTCTTGCCCGTGCCCGTGGCGGCCTGCCCGAGCAGGTCGTTGCCCGCGAGCAGCGGCGGGATCGCTTCGCTCTGGATCGGCGTCGGCTCCTCGTAGCCCAGCGTGGTGAGCGCGTTGAGGATGTCGGGCCGCAGCCCCAGGTCGGCGAAACCGTTGTCGGCGGTGGTCATGGGGAGTATCTTCCCCCACCGCCCGACATCGCACTCACTCAGACCACGTCACGGCACCTCGTGGAGGCCGCCCTGCACGTCGGCGCTGCTCGTCTCGCCGTTGGATCTCGAGCTGACCTGGCCTTATCGCTGACCACGTGCAGACAGGGGTGACCCTTCCCACAGCACGCGGGTGAGTTACCCCGAACCCTGGTTCGCAGGCGGTTTCCTTTGCGTCCACAGTGGACTGGATTGCAGTCCACTGTGGAGCTTCGGATCAATCGGCGGCCGGACTGCTCGGGATGAGGTAGGCGATACCGGTGGTGACGAGAAGGCTGATCGCGCCGGCGACAACCGCCGGCGGCGACAGCGGCGTGAGCTCGTCGACGAGCCACAGCACGATCGTCGTGACCGCGCCGGCCACGCCACCGCCCACGATCTTGGTTGACGGCTTCCATTCGGGTGTGTTGTTCATCGGACTCCCGCCCCTCTGCGCATGGCCTCGACGCCCGTGTTCTGGTCCATAACGGACCTCCTTGCTTGCACAGGGGTCCGCCGTGGACTCGGAGATACCGTTGCCAGGGATGATCACCGCAAGTGCACGCCTCGTGACGCGCCGGAACCTAAACTGGTCCGGTGAAGAAAAGCCTGACGGTCTGCGCCTCGCACCTGATCACGTTGCCGAGCGCACCTTTCGGCCCGGTCCGCGCGGCGGTCGAGGTGGCACGCGACGCGGTCTCGGCCTTCGACCCGGAGCTCGTGGTCTTCTTCGGCACGGACCACCGCCGTGCGTTCCGCTCCGTCGTGCCGACCTTCGCGGTGGTGCTGTCGGCCACCGCTCAGGGCGACGTCGCCGGGCCGTCCGGTTCCTACGACGTCCCTTCCTCACTCGGCCGCGAGCTGGTGGCGGACCTGGTGGCCGGGGAGTTCGACATCGCGACGGCTTACTCGGTGGCGCTTGACCACGCGTTCGGCCACACGGCCCGCGACCTGCTGGGTTCGATCTCCGCGAAGCCCGTGCTGCCCGTCTTCATCAACTGCGCCTCGCCGCCGCACGCGACCTTCCGCCGCGCGGCGTCACTGGGACGCCGCGTCGGCGAGTTCTTCGCTGATCGTCGCGTGTTGTACGTGGGTTCGGGCGGCCTGGCGCACGACCTGCCGGGCTTCCGCGAGCCCGAGACGGGCGAGGTGCTCACGGAGGAGGAGCGCCAGGCGTGGATCAAGTCGGTCAACGAACGAGCGCGTGCGGAAGGCACGATCCGCGAGCTGGTGCGCACGTGGGACGAGGCCTTCCTGGCCGGTGTCGGCGGGACGTCGTGGGAATGGCTCGACGAGATCGGCGTTGACCTGGTCGAGCGCGGTGGCAACGGTGCGGCGGAGTGCCTCACCTGGACGGCGGCGTGGGCCGCCGGTGGGCAGGCCCTGACCGTGCTCGCCCACGAGTTCGACACGAACGGCCGCGCCGTCGTGATGTCCTAGTCCTTCAAGTCGGCGGCATCTCGACCGTCGACAGCACGTCGGCCTCGGCCAGGTACAGGCGGCCGAGGTCGATGAGAAGCGTCCCAAGCTCCCGATAGTGCTCCGCGCGCTGTACGTCGGGAATCAGGCCGCACGTGCGCAACATATTTTGTGCGAGCATCTCCCCGAACTGTGGATAAGTTTTCACCACCTCACGCGAGAGCCGTTGAAGAGATATGCGGAGCAGGTCCTCCGTCAGGATTTCCGCGGCCATGGCAGGATCCCCTCGCTCTCTCGCCAGACGCCGTCGCACTCCCAGCACGTCGGCCAGCAGATCTTGTCTCGCCACAGGCTGAACTCTTGCGGCACAAAGGGATCGCCGCACAGCGTCTCGACGAGCTGCCCTCTGGCCAGCTCGTCGGGGATGGCGTGCCTGAGTCCCCCGTGGGGTGCCCATCTGAACCTCACAGAATTATTGTGCGACTTGGAAGACCTCCAAGCTAACGCCCTTTCGGGTTGTGTCGTCACCAAACGTTCTGGAATGCTCAGGAATGGGTCTACCGTTCTCGTCATGCCAAAAAGATTCTCCACAGCAAGGGGGCGGGAGTTCGGCGACGGCCTGCGTGCGGCCATCGCGAACACCGGCATGACCTCGCGCGCTGTCGCCGAGCTCGTGGGCTGGCAGGAGGCGAAGTTGTCGGACCTCGTGAACGGCAAGGGCGGGGCGACCGAGCTCGAAGTGGCGATGTTGCTGGGGGCTTGCCGGACGCCGCCGGCCGAACGCGACCACCTGCTGGCGCTGTTCAACGAGGCCAACCTCAAGGGCTGGTGGCAGGAACACGGGGCGTGCACGCCGATCCGGCCCCGCACGTTGATCGAGCACGAGCGCGCCGCGAACAAGCTGATCAGCTGGCAGGTCTCGCTCGTGCACGCGCTGGTCCAGTTGCCGGAGTACGCGCGGGCGGTCATCGCGTCGTGTGCGAACGTGCCCGACGACGAGGTCGAGGAGCGCGTGCAGGTCCGCATCGCGCGGCAAGTGGTGCTGGGCAAGGGCTTGAAGTGTCTCTTCTACCTCCACGAGGCGGCGCTGCTGGCGCCGATCGGTGGCGACGAGGCGATGCGGGCGCAGCTGGAGCACCTGCTGAAGATGGCCGCGCGGTCGTACGTCGAGCTCCGGATCGTGCCGTTCGGGGTCGGCGCCCATGCGGGACTTGCCGGGGCGTTCGACATGTTGGCGTTCGACAAGTACGAGCCTGTCGTGTTCCTGGACAGCGAGAACTCGAGTCTGATCATCGAGGCGCCGTACGCGGTGAAGTCGTACGAGCGCGTGCTGGAGGCGCTCGAGGAGATCGCCTTGGATGCGGAACAATCGAAGGAGCTGATCAAGCGGCTGCTGACATGAGGAGAGACCGATGGCCGAGTGGCGCAGGAGCTCCCGGAGCGGGAACGCCGGCAATTGCGTGGAGGTCGCCACGGGCACCGGTATCCGCGACAGCAAGGCGCCGGCCACATGTGTCGAGGTGGGCGACGGGGCGTGGACCGCGTTCCTGACTTCGGTGAAGCGAGATCACTGAGAATCGTCGCTCGGTGGGGATGCGACCGGATGGATGATCACGTCGCCGTGCACCGAGTTCACCTGAACGGCAGTTCCGCTGACCGGCCCCGTCAGCTCGTTCAAGCCGGTGACACCGATGGGCGACGTCGCCGGTGCAGCTGCGGTGGTGCAGAGTCCGACGAGTTCCACGACCTTCCGCACGTACTCCTCAACCGTGGTGATGCCGGCGTATTTCCGCAGGACGCGCCGCTTGAGCGGCATGAACCACTCCTCGCTGCCCGGCGGCATCCACGTCGCGCGCGCCAGCCCGAACGGCTCGTAGCGCACGAGCCGTGGGAACGCTCGGATGAACTCGTCGGTGAAGTGGATGTTCACCATTTTCAGCTCGGCTGAGGTGAACTCGGGTTCGGTGACCTCGAAGGGCGATGTCCGGTGTTGCGCGGCCTTCCGGACGAGTGCCTGAAGAGCATCGATGAAGTTGTCGGCCACAGCGCGGTACTCGTCCAGGTGCAGTGCGGCCGCGATCGTCAGGCGGACGGTGCTCTTCGGGTTCAGGTTCCAGTGGTCGTACCAGACGAGGCTGTAGTGCGGGTCCGCGGCGGTCAACGCACCTACGGTCGGCATCGAGCGCAGGGCCAACTCGGCGTTCGTGAACCCGGCGTCGTACATGCCGTTTTCGACGTGGTCCCAGATCGGCCACCTGTTCTCGTCGCGCATCGGGGCCGGCCGAAGTGTCGACGGGCAACGTTACCGGGGAACCCGGCACGGCCAGCTCGTTATGATCCGAACCATGACCATGCCCGCAGCGATCGAAGCCGTCCGCGCCGCGTTCGCCGGGCTGGCGGCGGGGGAGTTCGAGCTGCCGCCGCGGCAGGCGTTCAGCGAGAGCCGGTCGCTCGTGATGACGGTGCACCACCTGCCGACGGCGTCCACGGCGGTCAAGGTGATCAGCATCGAGGTCGAGCGCGACCCGGTGATCACCGGCACGGTCGTCTACTCGCATCCGGGCGGGCAGTTCGTCACGGACGCGGTGCCGCTGACCACGCTCAGAACCGGCGCGGTGGTCGGGGTGGCGACGGATCTGCTGGCCGACGAGGACGCGTCGCACCTCGCGTTGCTCGGGGCCGGGGCGCAGGCCGCGGACCAGGTGCGGGCCGTGCACGCGGTGCGGCCGTTGAAGAAGCTCGTGGTGTTCAACCGCAACGCGCGTCGTGCGGAGGCGTTGTTGGAGAGCCTGAAGGACGAGCTGCCGGACACCGTGCTGGACATCTCGGTCGACGCGGAGGAAGCCGTTCAAGACGCGGACGTCGTGTGTTGCGCGACGGCGTCGACGGTGCCGCTGTTCTCCTGCGATGCGCTCAAGGAACGGGTGCACGTCAACGCGATCGGGTCGTACCGGCCGGTGATGCGGGAGCTGCCGGAAGAGCTGCTCAAGTGCGCCGAAGTCGTGGTGGTGGACCAGGTCGAGGCCGCGTTGAGCGAGGCGGGGGAGATCATCCGGGCGGTGCAGTCAGGGGTGCTCCGGCTGGAGTCGCTCGTCGAGCTCGGTGCGGCGCTGGGGAATCCGCCGCTCAAGCAAGGCCGGACCGTGTTCAAGTCGGTCGGCGTGGCCGTGCAGGACTGGGCCGTGGCGAGGCTGCTGGCGTGAAGAACGCGCTGGACGTTCGAACCCTTCCGCCGCAAGGGTTCGAACGTCCAGCGCGAAGTCTCACACCTGCCACTTCTGGCTGGCGACGCCGAGGCAGTCCCAGATGTGGAGTCTGGTGCCGTCGGCCGAGGAACCTCCCACGGTGTCCAGGCACTTGTTGGCTTGCGGGTTCACGATGTCCTGTGCGCCGCTGACGGCCCACTGCTGGGCAGCGGTTCCGTTGCAGTCCCACAGTTGGACCACGGTGCCGTTCGCGACACCGCCGGCGTTGACGTCGAGGCACTTGCCCAGCGCGCGGATGGTGCCGTCGCCTGGACGGCTCCACTTCTGGGCTGCGTTGCCGTTGCAGCCGGTGATCTGGATGGGTGTGCCGTTGGCGGTGTTCGCCCAGGGCACGTCGACGCACTTGCCGCCGATGCCGCGGATCTCCGTGCCACCGCTGGGCGGCGGGCTGTCGTTCGAGACGCGGACCCAGTCGACCACGAGCTGCTGCGGGAACGTCGTGCTGCCGTCCGGGTAGCCCGGCCACTCACCACCGACCGCGAGGTTGATGATGATGAAGAACGGCTTGTTGAACACCCACTGGCGGCCGCCGAGGTCGGCGGGCGTCTTGCGGCCGTAGACCTGGCCGTCGACGGACCACACGATCTCACCGGGACGCCAGTCGACGGCGAAGTTGTGGAAGCCGTCGGCGAAGTTCGGGCCGTTGTACTGGTGCAGCAGGCCGCCCGAGCCGGAGTAGCCGGGGCCGTGGATGGTGCCGTACACGGTGTTCTGCTGGTGTCCCAGGAACTCCATGACGTCGATCTCGCCGGAGCCCGGCCACGGGTTGCCGGTGTTGATGTCCGCACCCAGCATCCAGAAGGCCGGCCAGATGCCCTTGCCGCGCGGCATCTTCATGCGCGCTTCGAACCGGCCGTAGGTCTGGGTGAACTTGCCCGCGGTGTTGATGCGGGCGGACGTGTACTCGCACCGGCCGTACCAGCACTGGTAGTTGCCGGGGTTCTCGCGCTTGGCGGTGATCACGAGGTTGCCCTGGCCGTCGTGCACCGCGTTCGAGGTGCCGGCCTGGTACCACTGAGACTCTCGGTTGTTGCCGTTGTTGTTGCCGACTTCCATTTGCCACTTGCTCCCGTCGACACCTGTGCCGGCGGGGGCGTTGAACTCGTCGGCCCAGGTCACCGCCGCGTTGGCAGGGGGAGCTTGGCTGGTGGTGGCGACGGTGATCCCCGCGGCGACCAGAGCGGCGGCAGCGAGGGCCGTCCCGATGCGTCGATGCATCGAACCGACCTTTCCGGGATTTAGTTGTGCGCCCAGTGGTTCGGAAGTGTTGTCACCCCGTGACTCTCGGTCAACGTGTAAACCTTTTCACGTTGTTGGCAGATGAGAGCGCTCTCAAGTGATCTACGGCGGTACCAGCGCTTTCCTCGCCGAAGAAATCGAGTTGCGGCTCAACGGGCTGCGTTGGAGGTTCAGACCATGACTCGGGGGATGCTCTGGTTGCTGGCGGTCGCGTGCGGTGTGGCGGTCGGCAACGTCTACTTCCCGCAGGCGGTCACGCCGCTGGTCGCGGACGGCCTGCGGATCCCCGTGGACCGGGCGGCGCTCGTGGTCACCGCCGCCCAGATCGGGTACGCCTGCGGGATCTTCCTGCTGGTGCCGCTGGGGGACCGGGTGCCGTACCGGCCGCTGATCGCCACCCTGTTCACCGTCACGGGACTGGGGCTCGCCGTGGCCGGGTTCGCGCCGTCGCTCGGGCCGTTGTTCGCCGCCGGGGTCGCGGTCGGCGTGACCACGGTGATCGCACCGATCATCGGGCCGATGGTCGCCGGGATGGTGGCACCGGAGAACAGGGGCGCGGCCAGCGGGACCATGCTGGCCGGCTCGATCGGCGGGATGCTGCTCGCCCGCACGTTCAGCGGGGTGCTCGGTGAGCGGCTGGACTGGCGGGCGCCGTACCTGGCGGCGGCCGGGCTCGCGTTCGTGATGGCCGTGGCGCTGTGGCGGGCCTTGCCGCGCACGGAGCCGCACACCCGGCAGTCCTATCCGGACCTGTTGCTGGAACCGTTGCGGCTGCTGCGAAGTGAGCCTGAGCTGCGGCGTTCCTGTTGGTACCAAGCCATGATCTTCGGGGCGTTCAGCGCGGTGTGGGGGAGTGTCGCGTTGTTGCTCGCCGGACCGACGTACGGCTATGGCGCGCAAGCTGTTGGGCTGCTGGCGCTGGTCAACGCCGCGACGATGCTCGCGACCCCGTTGGCCGGGCGGATCGTGGACCGCCGCGGGTCGGATCCGGTCAACCTGGTGTGCATGCTCGCGGTGATCGCGTCGGCGGCCGTGCTGGTGGGCGGGTCCGCAGGTGGCCCCGCCGGGCTGGTCGCGTTGGTGATCGGCACGCTCGTGCTCGACGTGGCCATGCAGTGCGGGATGGTCGCGAACTCGATCCGGATGTACGCGTTGAGCGACACCCACCGCGGTCGGCTCAACACCGCCTACATGACGTGCGCGTACCTCGGCGGCGCGGTCGGGTCGTGGTTGGGAGTGCGCGCGTACGCCCAGTTCAGTTGGCGCGGCGTGTGCGGACTCGTCGCCCTCATGGCCGCAGCTGCCCTCGCACGCCACATCGTCGTGGTCAGGCACCTTGACGTGAAGAGCTAATGGCATTAGCTTTTGAGCTATGGCTGTTCGACCACGTCTCACCACCGCCAAGGTCGTGGACGCCGCACTGGAGCTGATCGACGAGCAGGGCGTCGAGGGACTGACGCTCGCTGCCGTCGCCGCCCGTACCGGCGTCGCCACGCCTTCGCTGTACAAGCACATCGCGAGCCTCGGCGAGTTGCGCGCTCACGTCGGCGTGCGGTTGCTGGAGGAGATGACCGCCTGGTTCACCGAGGCGGTGCTGGGCCGGGCAGGCGACGAGGCCGTGACAGCGCTGATGCACGCCTACCGCGCGTACGTCAAAAAGCACCCGAAGCGCTACGCGGCCATGCCGATGGACCCGTTGCACGACGAACTGCAGCAGGCGGCCGGCCTGAAGCTCATCGAGGTCATGCTCGCGACGCTGCGCAGTTACGGCCTGGAGGGCTCGGAGGCCATCCACGCCACGCGGCGGCTGCGGGTGATCGTGCACGGCTTCGCGTCGATCGAGTCCGGCGGCGGGTTCGGCCTGCCGGAAGGACTCGACGACACCTACGACCAGCTCGTCCGGATGTACCTCACCGATCTCAGGGGGCAATCATGAAGTGGACGCTCACCGCCGCCGGCCTGCTCTTCCTGCTGTACCCCGTGACCAGACCGTGGGAGGACGAGACGACAACGGCAGGAGCCGCTGCCGCGATGGGCTCCCCGGCGTGGGTCTGGTCGCACCTGTTCGCCATGATCGGCTTCATCCTCGTGCCGATCGCGCTGCTGGAGATCCACCGCACGGCCGCGATCACGTTCTGGGTCGGCGCGGGACTGACGTTGCCGTACTACGGCGCCGAGGACTTCGGCCTGCACGAGATCGCCGCGCAGCCGAACGTCCTCGAACTGGCCGAGTCCGTGCGCTACAACCCGTTCGCTGTCACGGCTTTCGCCGTCGGACTGCTCACCATGGGCGCCGCGGCGATCATGGTCGCGGTCAAGCTCCGCACCACCGCGGCGATCCTGTTCGCCGCCGGGTTCGCGTTGTTCCTGCCGCAGTTCTTCACGCCGCCCGCCGTCCGGATCGCGCACGGCGTGCTCATGATCGTCGGCTGCGTCTGGCTCGCCTGGGACTCAGCGCGGCGTGAGGCGAAAGACCCGCAGCTCGCGGCCGCCTGACCGCTTGACGTAGTCCTCGAACGCCGGCCAGGCCGCCACCATCTTGCGCCAGGCGGCCTCGCGCTCGGCACCGGCCAGCAGCGTGCCGCGCACGTCCCGAACGTCGCCGCGGACGTTCACCTGGATGTCCGGGTTCTTGAGGATGTTCGCGGTCCAGCCGGGGTGGTGCGGCTTGCCCCAGTTCGACCCGACGACCAGCATCGAGGAGCCGTCGGCCACGTACTGGACCTGGTTCTCGCGCCGCTCACCGGACTTGGCGCCCACGGTGATCAGAGTGAGGCCGGTCTGCTTGCTGAACGACACGGTCATCAGCTTGCCGCCGGTCAGCTTGTACAACAGTCGGTCGGTGCCGATCACGGCCTTCTCGAACCACGACACTCAGAGCGCTCCCGTCGACCTCGCCGCGTGGACCGCGGCGGTTCTGTTGTGCACCCCCAGCTTGCGCATCGCGCCCCGGAGGTAGGCCTTGACGGTTTCGGTGCCCAACCCGAGCTCGGCGGCGATCTCCCGGTTGGACGCACCGACCGCGGCCAGGCGAAGCGTATCGAGTTCGCGCGGAGTCAGTCCGCTGGGGACGGTGACGGGAGCTTCGCCGCCGAGATCCTGGTGGACCCGGCGCAACCGCTCGCGCAACGCCGGATCGCCGACGAGCCGGGTGACCTCGGCGAGCTCGCGCAGAGCGGCTTGAGTGTGCAGTGACGGCATTTCCAAGTCCCCCGCGAAGCCCTGCGCGACGGCGCCGGCCATCCTGATCGCCCGGTCACCGACGGTCGTCTGCCCGCGCACCGCGCCGTAGAGCACGCCGTGCACGGTGCCGCGGACCGTGACCGGGTAGGCGAACACCGAGGTCAGGCGTTCGTTCACGACCACCATCTGGTCGAACTCGTGGGTGATCGCACGGGTCGAGGCGTAGTCGTTCACCCGCACCGGCGTGCGCATCGCGATCGCCGTGCCGCCGAGGCCGCGTCCGGCACCGATGCGCAGGCCGTACAACGAGGTGCCGTGCGTGCCGAAGAAGCTGGTGAGCAACAGGTCGCGGCCGGGCGTGACGGCGCCGCCGAACACGACGGGCAACCCGGTGGCTCGGCGGAGCATGTCCAGGCGTTGCGGCAGCAGTGCCTGGAAACGGTCTGGCAGCACGTCTCGCAGTGTCACCCACTCCGCGCACCCTCGAAAAGGGGTGCACCCCTTTTCGGGGGTATACCGGCGCCCGGAGTCTCCGCACGCTCTGGGAATGTCCAGTCACGACACCTACCGCGCGGCCCGCGACCTGATGCTCAGCGACCCCGCGTCCTTCCGCTGGCCGAGCTTCGACAGCAGCTTCAACTGGGCGCACGACTGGTTCGACGTCATCGCCGAGGGCAACTCCGCGACGGCGTTGCACATCGTCGAGCAGGACGGGTCCGAGCGCGCCTACTCCTACGACGAGCTGCGCACCCGGTCGAACCGGGTCGCGCGCTGGCTCGCCTGGCACGGCGTCGGCAAGGGCGACAGCGTCATGATCATGCTCGGCAACCAGGTCGAGCTGTGGGAGTCGATGCTCGCCGTCATGAAGCTCGGCGCCGTGATCATGCCGACCACCACCGCGCTGGGACCGGCGGATCTCGCGGACCGGCTCAAGCGCGGCAACGTCCGGCACGTCATCGCGCGCACCGAGGACGCCGACAAGTTCGAGGACGTGACCAACAAAGAGCACAGCACTGTGCTGATCGCGGTCGGTGGCGCCACCGCGGGCCGGCTGGACTACGCCGAGACCGCGGAGGCGCCGGACAACGCGTTGCCGCACCCGAAGACGAGGGCGGACGACCGGCTGCTGCTCTACTTCACGTCCGGCACGACCAGCCGGCCGAAGCTCGTCGAGCACACCCAGGTCTCGTACCCGGTCGGGCACCTGACGACCATGCGCTGGATCGGCGTCCGGCCGGGCGACGTGCACCTCAACATCAGCTCGCCCGGCTGGGCCAAGCACGCGTGGAGCTGTTTCTTCGCACCGTGGATCGCGGAAGCGACGATCTTCGTCTACAACTACGGCCGGTTCGACGCGGCCGCGTTGCTCGGCCAGATCCGCGACAAGGGCGTCACCACGTTCTGCGCGCCGCCGACCGTGTGGCGGATGCTGATCAAGGCGGATCTGAGCGGCGGGCCCGGTGCGCTGCGGGAGGTCGTGGCCGCCGGTGAGCCGCTCAACCCCGAGGTGATCGAGCAGGTCCGGCAGCAGTGGGGCCTCACGCTGCGGGACGGCTTCGGCCAGACCGAGACCACGCTGTCGGTCGGCAACGTGCCGGGTGCGCCGGTCAAACTCGGCTCGATGGGACAGCCGATTCCCGGCGTGCCGGTCGTGCTCGTCGACCCGATCAGCGGCGAACTGGCCGAAGAAGGCGAGATCTGCATCGACTTGAACGAACGGCCCATGTCGCTCATGGTCGGCTACCACGGCGATCCCGAACGCAATGCCGAGGCGATGTCCGGCGGTTACTACCACACGGGCGACATCGCCTCGCGCGACGACGACGGCTACTTGTTCTACATCGGACGGACGGACGACGTGTTCAAAGCGTCCGACTACAAGATCTCGCCGTTCGAGCTGGAGAGCGTGCTGATCGAGCACCCGGCGGTCACCGAGGCGGCGGTCGTGCCGGCACCGGACCCGCTCCGGCTCGCCGTGCCCAAGGCGTACGTGGCGTTGAGCGCGGGCTGGGAACCCAGTCGAGACACCGCGCTCGCAATCCTGAAGCACGCCCGCGAGAACTTGGCGCCGTTCCAGCGGATCCGGCGGCTGGAGTTCTTCGAGCTGCCCAAGACCGTCTCCGGCAAGATCCGCCGCGTCGACCTGCGCACCCGCGAGGAGGCCGGCGGCGCCGCGGACGACTGGCGGGACGACCAGTTCCCCGAACTGCGCCAGTAGGGCGCTTGCCCATGGTGATCTACTGGTCACATGGTGCGAAAGATCGCGGGCCGCCCGGCGGTGATCACCGGGGCTGCCTCGGGCATCGGCCGCAGCCTCGCGCAGCGGCTGTCCCGGCACGGCTCACCGGTGGTCATCGCCGACGTCGACGGGACGGGGCTGGAGGAGACCGCCAAGTCGTTGCACGGCCCGGTGCTCAGCCGGGTGCTCGACGTGCGGGACGCGGACGACGTCCACCTGTTCGCCGACGAGGTCCAGGACTGGCTGGACCTGCCGATCGCGGCGGTGTTCAACAACGCCGGTGTGGCCACGTCCACGACCGTGTTGAACTCGCGCCCGGAGGACGACACCTGGCTGTTCGACATCAACTACTGGGGCGTGGTGAACGGCACGCGGGCGTTCCTGCCGAAGCTGGTCAAGCAGAACTACGGCGTCATCGTGAACACCTCCAGCGTGTACGGGCTGGTCGGGATGCCGAAGAACAGCGCGTACTGCGCCGCGAAGTTCGCCGTCCGCGGGTTCACCGACTCGTTGCGACAGGAGCTGCGCGGTACCGGCGTCTCGGCGGTCACCGTGCACCCCGGCGGCATCAAGACCAACATCGTCCGCAACGGCCGCATCCACGCCGAGCTCGACGAGCAGGGCAGGTCGCTGGAGCAGATCGCGGCCGACTTCGACAAGGTCGCGCTGACCACCCCGGACAAGGCCGCCGAGGTCATCCACCGGGGCGTCGAACGGGGCAAGTCGCGCATCCTGGTCGGCCCGGACGCGTACGTGTTCGACGCGCTCGCCCGCATCGCTCCGACGCACTACTTCAGTGTGATGGCGCGGCTCTTCGAACGGTGAGGGATGATCTCCGGCATGGCTCCGGAGACGTTGGTGCGGCGAACCGAACAGTGGTTCGTGCGGCAGGGTGCGCCGACGATGATCGAGGGTTACGGCTTCCGCTCGCACGTGCTGCCGCGGATGTTGCCGGCACTGACGTTCGTCGCGGTCGGCAGCCTCGCGTGGCTCGTGTTGCTGCAGTCCACCGGGCTGTCGAAGTGGGTGCTGCTCGGCGTGATCGTCGCGGTGACGGTGTCCGCGTGGATCGTGCTCTCGTTGTTCGTGCGGCGGCTGCCGAGTTTCTCGCGTCAGACGACCATCGTGTTGTTGACCATGTACGCGGCGATGCCGGTGATCGTGCCGCTGCTGCAGTACGCGGTGAACGACAAGATCATCACGCCGGGAGCCGAGAATCCCAAGGCGGAGTTGTGGATCAACGCGCTCTGGTTCATCGCCTTCTTCGGCCTGGCTTTCGTGGCCACGATGCTGGCCACCACGTACGGCCTGGGTGCGCTGCTGAAGGCCGCCATCCGGCACGTGCTCGCCGACCTGCGCAACAGCGTGCACCTGCTCGGCCGCGCGCTGCCGCCGATGTTGTTCGTGACGCTGTTCCTGTTCTTCACCGGTGAGCTGTGGCAGGCGATGGACAAGCTGAAGTGGCCGCGGGTCAGCCTGATCGTGCTGCTGTTCGCCGCGGTCACCGTGCTGGCGGCGGCGGCCCGGTTGCGCGACGAGATCGGCCGGGTCGAGCAGGACCTGCGGCCGGAGATCCTGTCCGCGGCCTGCAAGGGCACACCGCTGGCCGGGGTCGAGATCGCCGAACCGCTGGCGCCCAAGCGGTTGACCGGTCGGCAGCTGCGCAACCTGCTGGTGATGCTCGCGATCCGGCAGCTCGTGCAGGCCGCGGTGGTCGGGCTCGCGCTGTTCGCGTTCTTCGTGCTGCTCGGCCTGATCGTCGTCACGCCCGAGATCGCCGCGCAGTGGATCGGGGAGCCGGCGAAGGAGTCGATGATCCCCGGGGTGCCGTCGGCGATGTTGCGCAACGCCACGTTGTTCGCGGCGTTCGGCAGCATGTACTTCTCGGTCATCTCGATGAGCGACGCCGAGCACCGCCGCCAGTTCTTCGCGCCAGTGCTGGAGAAGGTCGAGCGGACGCTGGAAGTGCGCGCGGTGTACCTGGAGGTCAGAGGACGAACGTGAGCGCTTCGTCGAGCGGTTTGCGGCGCAGGTCCGGTACCTCGCAGTCGTCGGCTGGGTAGCCGACTGGGAACAGGATGTACGGCCGTTCACCGGGACGACCGAACAGATCGCTCAGGAACGTCATCGGATTCGGCGTGTGCGTGAGCGTCGCGAGGCCCATCTGGTGCAGCGCCGCGATGAAGAAGCCGCACGCGATGCCGACGCTTTCGTTGGTGTAGTAGGTTTTCTTGCCGTTCTGCTGCTTCTGCGCGAACGCTACGACCAGCCAGGGGGCGGTGGTCAGGAACTCCTTGGTCGCGTCGGTCTCCAGCCGCGCCAGTGCCGCGTGCCAGTCCGGGAGGTCGCGCTCGTGGTAGAAGCGCTGCTCCTCCTGCTCGGCCGCCGTGCGGACGCGGCGTTTGAGCTCCGGGTCCCTCGTGGCGACGAACCGCCACGGCTGCTGGTGCGCGCCGCTCGGAGCGGTGTTCGCGGCCTGGACTGCCAGTTCGATCGCCTCGGCGGGCACGTCGTCGGGAGAGAACCAGCGCACGGAACGGCGTCCGTCGAGCAGTTGGAGGAAGGCTCTGCCCCGGTCGAGTGCTTCCTCGATCGGCAGACGTGGCGGGGTGTACGGAAGGAACGGGTGGTGGTGCGTCCTGGTCACGGTCACCGACGATGCCCGTCTCTCCACTCTTCTGACCAGCTCAAGTTTCTGGTGTGAGCCATAAGCTGAACTGATGAACCTGCCCAACGTGACGGTGCGGCAGCTCGAGTACCTGATCGCGGTGGCCGAGGCCGGGTCGTTGACGGGTGCGGCCGCTCGGTGCCACGTCTCGCAGTCGGCGATCTCGTTGGCGTTGAGCGAGTTGGAGAGCGCGCTGGACCTCCGGCTGGTCGTCCGGTCGCCACGCCGGGGCGCCGCGCTGACGGCGGCGGGCACACAGGTTCTCGCCGATGCCCGCCGCGTCGTCAGCGCGATGGGCGAGCTCGGCGCGGAGGCACGCGGCCTGAGCCAGACCGTCAGCGGCGTGCTGACCGTCGGCTGCTACGCCCCGATCGCGCCGTTCCACCTGCCGGCCGCGATCGCCACGTTCGAACGCGAGCACCCGTCGGTGTCCGTCCGGTTCGTCGAGGGCAGCCTGCCGGAGATCCAAGAGGACCTGCTCGCCGGACGCTGCGAGATCGCGTTCCTCTACGACCAGGACGTCCTGCCGGGGATCGCCGTGCGCACGTTGTACGACCAGGCACCGAAAGTGCTGCTGCCTGCTGGACATCGGTTTCGGCGGCGGCGCGCCATCTCGTTGCGGGAGCTTGCTGGTGACCCGTTCGTGCTGTTGGACGTCCCGCCGAGCGAGCGCTACTTCCGGTCGGTGTTCGCGGCAGCGGGCGTCGACATGGTCGTGACCCATCGGGCGCGCAGCTTTGAGCTAGCCCGGTCACTCGTGGCCCGCGGCATCGGTTATTCGATGACCGTGCAGCAACCGGTGGTGAGTTCTTCGTACGAGGGACTGGAGGTGCTCGCGCTGCCGGTGCGCGACGCGGTGCCCACCACCCCGGTCGTGCTGGGTTGGGCCGGTGGCGGGCCGCTGACGCGCACGGCGCAAGCGTTCGCCGAGCACTGCACCACCCTGTTCAGCGCGCAAGGGGCTCACCACGTCACCGGCAGGGCCGGCACGGTGTAGAGCACGCGGTTCGGCAGGCGGGGAAAGCGTCCGAGCAGCCCGGTCAACGCCGTGGCGAGTTCCCGCCGTGCCAGCGCCGAGCCGAGGCAGTGGTGCGGTTGGCCGAGCGCTCCACGGTCAGCACCGCGTCGCCTACCGGGATCGTGCCTGCCGGTGGGGGAGGCGTTGGCGACGTGTACGACGGGTGAGCACGGACGACTGCGTGCTGATGGTGAAAGTGCTGCGGCGCATGATCACCAACGCGGAAGGTGATCCCGGCTTCGAGTTCCACCAGGACGTTTTTCAAGCCTCGCGGCTCTGGTCGAGGGCGACCACGCCGAGCACGTCCTCGAACGACTCGTACGGCCGATCCGGGATGGCATGCAGCGCGTGGACGGTGTCCTCGTCGGCGTTGTTGCGCGAGGCGTGATCCACCAGCTGCCCCTTGGCCGCGGGGTAGGTCACGTCCGCCAGCACCATGCGCAACCGGTCAACAGTGGTCGTGTCGCTCATCGGTCTCCTCCGCATCATCTCGTGACGCCTCGGGCTACCACGGTCGACGGGCGGCCACACCCGTGCTCCTGGCTCGTCGGCCGGGTCGCGGCCACGACGTCGGCTGATACGTTGCCGGTAGAAGGGTCGATGAGGATCCGTCGGCCTCGTGAGAAGGGGTTGGCTCGATGAGCTTGCTGCGCAGTTACGTGTCGGGTCGGTGGCACACGCCTTCCGCGGAGGGCGCGCCGTTGCACGACGCCGTCACCGGCGAGGAAATCGCGCGGATCTCGTCCGCGGGCATCGACATGGGCGCGGCGCTGGCGTACGGGCGCTCGGTCGGCGGGCCCGCGTTGCGCGAGCTCACGTTCCACCAGCGCGCGCAGATCTTGAAGGCGCTCGGGCTCTATCTGAAGGAGCACAAGGCCGAGCTGTACGCGTTGTCCGCGCGCACTGGGGCTACTCGCTCCGACTCGTGGATCGACGTCGACGGCGGCTTCGGCGTGCTGCTGGGCTACGCGTCCAAGGCCAAGCGCGAGCTGCCGAACGACCGCGTGTTCGTCGACGGCCCCGTGGAGCCGTTGGGGCGTGGTGGCACGTTCGTCGGCCAGCACATCTGCACGCCACTTCAGGGTGTCGCCGTGCAGATCAACGCGTTCAACTTCCCCATGTGGGGGCCGCTGGAGAAGTTCGCGCCCGCGTTCATCGCCGGGGTGCCGTCGCTGATCAAGCCCGCGTCCCAGACCGCGTACGTGACCGAGAAGCTGGTCTCGTTGATGCTCGCCTCGGGATTGCTGCCCGAGGGGTCGCTGCAGCTGGTCTGCGGTTCCGCCGGCGACCTGCTGGACCACCTCACGCCGCAGGACCTGGTCGGGTTCACCGGTTCCGCGTCCACCGCGCAGCACCTGCGCACGCACCAGGCCGTGATCCGGTCGTCCGTGCGGTTCAACGCCGAGGCGGACTCGCTGAACTGCTCGATCCTCGGGCCGGACGCCGTCGCGGGCACACCCGAGTTCGACCTCTTCGTGGGTCAGCTGGTGACGGAGATGACGACCAAGGCCGGCCAGAAGTGCACCGCGATCCGGCGTGCGCTGGTGCCCGCGGCGCTGATGGACGCGGTGGCAGAGGCGACCGCTGCCCGGTTGGCCGAGGTGGTGATCGGCAACCCGGCGGACAAGTCGGTGCGCATGGGTGCGCTGGCGGGTCTGGAGCAGCGCGAGGAGGTTCGCCGGTCGCTGAAGGCGTTGCAGGAGAACGCTTCGGTCGTCTACGGCGACGGCCCTCTGTCTCTTGTGGACGCTGACGCTTCGCGTGGGGCGTTCATGTCCCCGATGCTGCTGCGCGCTGCTGCTGACGCGGTGCAGCCGCACGAGGTCGAGGCGTTCGGCCCGGTGTCGACGCTGATGCCTTACTCGTCGGTTTCCGACGCGGTGGAGCTGGCCGCTCGCGGCGCTGGATCCCTGGTGGGTTCTGTGGTTTCCGCGGACACCGACTTCGTGCGTGATGTCGTCATCGGGGTGGCGCCGTGGCACGGCCGGTTGCTCGTGCTGGACCGCGAGGACGCCGGCGAGTCGACCGGGCACGGCTCGCCGCTGCCGATGCTGGTGCACGGCGGACCTGGCCGGGCCGGTGGCGGCGAGGAAATGGGCGGCATGCGCGGCGTGCTGCACCACATGCAGCGCACGGCCGTGCAGGGCAGCCCGCGCGTGTTGGCCGCCGTCACGAACCGCTGGGTCACCGGTGCGCCGCGCCGTGACGACGCCGTGCACCCGTTCCGCAAGACGCTGGCCGAACTGCAACTGGGCGACACGGTGGTGGCCGGGCCGCGCGAGGTGACGCTCGAGGACATCGAGCACTTCGCGTCGTTCACCGGCGACACCTTCTACGCGCACATGGACGAGGAAGCCGCGGCTGCCAACCCGTTCTTCGGCGGACGGGTCGCGCACGGCTACCTCGTGGTGTCGTTCGCGGCGGGCCTGTTCGTGTCGCCGGAGCCCGGTCCGGTGCTGGCCAACTACGGGCTGGAGAACCTGCGCTTCCTCACGCCGACGTTCCCCGGCGACACGCTGACCGTGACGTTGACGGTCAAGCAGATCACGCCGCGCGAGGACCAGGAGTACGGCGAGGTCCGCTGGGACGCCGACGTGGTGAACCAGAAGGGCGAGTCGGTGGCTCGCTACGACGTTTTGACGTTGGTGGCCAAGAGCTAGTCAGGACCGTCTGGTCGCCTTGCGTGGGTGGCCGGACGGGCTTGGGTTGCGTCATCGCCGCTGCGCGACGATTGCGATTGGGGCTTGACTTCGGGGCCCTTGCGAGGCGCTGGTCGGGCGGAAAAGGTCGGATGCTTCGCACCCGCCTGATCCAGAAAGGGTAGCACCTCGATCCCAAAGTCAAGCCCCAATCGCAGGCGTGCGTGGTTGCGTTGGGTTGTTTAGCGTGCGGTCATTACCGGTTTCCCGCGTCGGTATTGCCTGTCCCGGCTCGGTTCACTCGGTCGTGTTCGTCCTGGGCCGTTATTGTTTCGTGATCTTGCGGTAGAGTAGAACACGTGATCGAAACCCGACTCCTCTCGACCGACGTGCTGCTGCGCGGCATCGTCGACGAGGTGATGGAAATCCGGGTTCGCGAATCTTCGGTGATGCAGAAAATTGCCGAGTTGGATCGGCGCGGTGCCGCTTCCGAGCTGGGTTACAAGAATCTGGCTCAGGTGCTGCGGCACGTGGTGCGGTGGGATCTGAAGACCGCTCAGCGGTGGGTGGCGAACGCGGGGTTGCTGGGTCGGGAGATCACGCCGACCGGCAGTGAGCTTGCCCCGGAGCTTCCGGTGACCGCTGAGGCGGTGGCCGAGGGCGTGTTGTCGGTCGAGCATGTCGCGGTGGTCGCCGAGGTCATGCGGGACCTGCCCGCCGAACACGAGGCCATGGTCGTGGGCTACGCACGGGAGTTCGAGCCCGCCGCGGTGCGCAAGCTGGGCCGGGCGCTCGTGTACGGCCTCTACCAGAACGACCCCGAGCCGCGTGACCCCGAGCCCGTGCCGCTGGTCAACCAGCACGTGAAGCGGTGGCGCAAGGACGGTCTGCTGGAGATCCGGGCGTTGCTGGACACGGTCACCGGCGCCAAGTACGAGGCGCTGCTCGACCCGCTGGCCAAGCCCCGCCCGGACACGCCAGGGGAAGGCCCGGACCTGCGCTCGCGCACCGAACGCGAAGGCGACGCCCTGGCCGAGCTGGTCGACCTGATGCTGCGCGCCGACCAGCTACCTGAGCACGGCGGCGAACCGGTCACGCTCACCCTGACGATGCGCTACGAG
>NZ_QFWW01000024.1:224734-225373 GCF_003265345.1 Lentzea terrae
CCTGGCTGCTCAGGTCGGCCAGGCCACGCTGGACAACCAGGAACGCGTCCCGGCCGCCCAGGTCCGCCAGCTGGCCTGCAACGCGGGCATCATCCCGCTGCTCCTGGGCGACCGCTCGCAGCCGATGGACATCGGCCGCAAAACCCGCACCTTCCCGGCCGGAATCCGGAGAATCCTGGTCGCCCGCGACCACGGCTGCGCGTTCCCCGGCTGCGGCAGACCGCCGAAACACTGCGACGCCCACCACATCCACCACTGGGCGGATGGCGGTGTCACCTCGGTGGACAACGCGGTCCTGCTGTGCCGCCACCACCACACACTGATCCACCACAGCGAGTGGACAGTGCGGATGGTCCACGGCATACCCACGTTCTATGCCCCGGCGTGGCTCGACCCGCAACGCAGGCCAAGACGCAACCTCCTCCACGCCGCCGCAGCGGCATGACGGGCGGGCCCACGGGCTCGCCCGCGACTGGCTCGCCGGAAACTGGCACGCCTACCGCCCACCGCATGCGCCTGCCGCCTGAACTCCGACCGGCCCACCCGCAATGAACGTCGGCGATACCCGCTGACGCCATTCCGGGAGCGCGCCACGAGGATTCCATCTATATCTCGCGAAGCCGAAGGCAAGCGGCGATG
>NZ_QFWW01000024.1:225434-245498 GCF_003265345.1 Lentzea terrae
GGCAACGCGGGTCGAAGGCAACCTCGTGTGGCGATGCGGAGCGAGCCGGATAGGGCTATGCGTCATCGGGTAATCGGTAATGACCGCACGCTGAACAACCCAACGCAACCACGTACGCCTGCGATTGGGGCTTGACTTTGGGGTCGAGGTGCTACCGTTTCGCGGATCGGACGGCTGCGAAGCATCCGTCCTTTTCCGCCCGACGCAGCGCCTCGAAAGGGCCCCGAAGTCAAGCCCCAATCGCAATCGTCGCGAAGCGGCGATGACGCAACCAAAGCCCGTCCGGTAAGCCAGCGCGCCCACCAACGCACGGCGACCAAACCGCAGATCGCCTGGTGCGTGGATTCAGCGGGGTTCCCGGCGCGGAAGAGGCTTGGTCGCCGGCCCCTCCAGCACCTCGCCGTCCACGTCGAACCGCGAGCCGTGGCACGGGCAGTCCCAGCTGCGTTCGGCGGCGTTGAACCGCACCAGGCAGCCGAGGTGCGTGCAGCGCATCGACACCGCGTGCAGGTGGCCCTCCGGGTCGCGGTAGACGCCGGTCTTGCCCAGGCCGTCGCGGATCACGTGGGCATGGTCGGGCGGCAGGTTCTCGCTGGACGTGGCGTCGGCCGGGACGATGCGGTCGCCCACCAGTTGCGCGGCCACCTCGGCGTTCTTCTTCACCAGGTCCGGCAACGACTTCAGCGTGAACCGGTGCGGGCTGAACCGCTCGGCCAGGTCGTTGGGCTTGCCGGTGACGAGGTCCGCCAGCAGCGAGCCCGCGAACGTGCCGCTGGTCAGGCCCCACTTCATGTAGCCGGTGGCGGTGAAGATGGTGGTGCTGCCTGGGGTGTATGAGCCGATCATCGGCAGGTGGTCGTAGGTCGTCGGGTCCTGCGCCGACCAGCGGTGCGTCACTTCCTCGACCTGCCAATGCCTGCGGGCGAAGTCCTCCAACCGCCGAAACGGTTCCACGGCCGGTCGGCCGGTCGGGTGGCCAGCGCCGGCGACGATCAGCTTGTCCTCGTGGGCCGCGATGGACCACGACGGGCTGCCGGTGCTGATCGCGAGCGACTGGGGCGGGCTGCTGACGCGCGCGGCGATGCAGTAGGCGCGGGTCAGTTCCATGCGCGCGAAGTAGAGGCCGCGGTCCAGCGTCGGATAGTGGGTGGCGATGACGATCTGGTTCGCGTCGACCTGACCGTCCGCTGTGGACAGACGGGTGCCGCTGACGTCGAGAACCCGGCTGTGTTCGCAGACCAGGCTGCCGTCGCCGTCGACCGCATCCGCGAGTCCGCGCAGGTACTTCACCGGGTGCAGGGCGAGCTGGTCGTCCAGGCGCACTGCGGCGTGCACTTCGAACGGCAGGTCGACGTCGGTGGTGGCGCGGACCGGCAGGCCCGCCTGGCGCGCGGTGATCAGCTCGTGGTCGACGGCCGGCACCTCGGACTCGGTGTAGGCGTAGGTGACAGCCGGTGCGCGGCGCAGGTCGCAGGAGATGCCTTCGAGCTCGACGAGGTCGGCCACCTGCTGGACGGCTGCCTGGGAAGCTGTGGCGTAGTCGGTGGCGGCGGAGATGCCGTGCGCGCGCCGGATCTGCGAGTACACAGTGGACTGCAGGGCGGTGACCTTGGCGGTGTTGTTGCCGGACACGCCGGAGGCCACGCGGTCGGCTTCGAGGACCACGACGGTGAGGCCGCGGCGCTTGAGCAGCAGGGCGGTGGTGAGGCCGGTGATGCCGCCGCCGACGACCGCCACGTCGAAGGTGTGCTTGCCGGTCAGTGGCGGGCGGGGCGCCTCTAGTGCGGAAAGCCAGAGCGACTGGTCAGCGGTGGTGGTCATGAAATCCGGATACCCCGCGAGCCGCAGGGCAACCAGCGAGCCGCATGGCAGCCGGAGTGAGCGGGTATGCGATCTCCATGGGTGCACACCGGGTTGTCGTTGTCGGTGGCGGTTTTGGCGGGCTGGGCGTGGTGCGCGGGTTGAAACGCGCGGACGTCGAGGTCATGTTGATCGACCGCACGAACCACCACCTGTTCCAGCCGCTGCTCTACCAGGTGGCGACCGCGTTGTTGCCGGCCGGCGACATCGCGCCGGCGTTCCGGGCGATCCTGCGCAAGCAGCGCAACGCGAAGGTCCTGCTGGGCGAGGTGACCGGGTTCGACACCACAGCAAAACGAGTGCACGTCGATCTGCCGGACGGCACGTCGCGCAGCGTCGAGTACGACACGTTGGTCGTGGCGGCGGGGTCGCAGGACAGCTACTTCGGGCACGGCGAGTGGGCTGAGGACGCGCCGCCGATGAAGACGCTGGAGCAGGCGGTTGACCTGCGGTCGAAGTTGCTGCGGGCGTTCGAGACGGCGGTGGCGGCGGACGACCCGAAGGAATGGCTGTCGTTCGCGGTGGTCGGGGCGGGACCTACTGGCGTGGAGCTGGCCGGGCAGCTCGCCGACCTGGCGCGCCGGGCGTTGAAGGGGCAGTTCCGGGAGATCGACCCGCGCGACATCCGGATCACGTTGCTGGACGCCGTGCCGCACGTGCTGCCGCCGTTCTCCGAGCCCCTGCGACAGCACACGCGGACGAAGCTGGAAAAGCTCGGCGTCACCGTGATGACGAACGCCATGGTCGAGAAAATCGACGCGCACGGCCTCACCACCAAGGACGGTGACCGGGTCGAGGCGCGGACGATCATCTGGGCGGCCGGTGTGCAGGCGTCGCCGCTCGCGCGCAAGCTCGCCGAGGCGACCGGGGCCGAGGTCGACCGCAAGGGCCGGATCCTGGTGAACGCGGAAGACTGCTCGGTGACGAACGAGGTCTTCGCGATCGGCGACATGGTGAACCTGGACAACCTGCCGGGCATCGCCGAACCCGCGATCCAGGAGGGGCACCACGTCGCCAAAGTGATCAAAGCACGTCTCGAAAACCGGGAAACCAAGCCGTTCAGGTACCTCGACCTCGGCACGATGGCCACGATTTCGCCTGGTGACGCCGTTGCGGACATCAAGAAGCTGCGGCTGAAGGGGATCCTCGGCAAGGTGGCGTGGGCGGTCGTGCACATCGCGTTCCTGGTGGGCTGGCGCAACCGGGTCGCGGTGCTGGCGCAGTGGGCGTGGAACCTGGTCACGGGCCGGCGTGCGCAGCCGATCATTCTGGAGCCGATGCATGCGATAGAGCGGAAATAGCGGACAGATCTACCGTCCACGAAAGCCGAACGGGGCGGAAGTGGACGAATGTCGAACCTGGTGAACCAACTGCCCGTCGAGGTCGTGCGGTGGCCGGTGGACGCGGCGGCACGGGAGGCGTGCCAGCGGAGTGGGACGTTGTGCCTGCTGGTGCTGGAGAAGAACGTGCCGGCGCCCGTTCTCACGGACATGCGGGAGGACTGGGTCCGCGCACCGGTGCCGCACCAGGACATCGCCGTGCGCATCGCGATGCTGCGGGCCCGCGCGGCCCGATATGCCGTGCCGGAGCTGGACATGTCCGGCATCCTGCGCTTCCGCACGCGTTCCGTGGTGCTCTCACCGACAGAGCGCGCGCTGGTCGCCGAGTTGTTGAGGCGTTTCCGTGCGCTGACCTCGCGCGAGGACCTGCTGCTCTGCCTGCCCACCAAGGACGGCGACACGAGCAACGCGCTGCACCTGCACATCATGCGGTTGCGGCGCCGCATCGCACCGTTGGGGCTGGTCATCAAAACCCTGTGGAACCAGGGCTATCAATTGGGTCCGGCCGGGCCATAACGGGGTACCCGCGACACGTGAACACTGAGCTGCTGGGCATCTACCTCAACGACCACCTGGCCGGGGCGATGGCGGGCACCGAGCTCGCCCGCCGGATCAGCCGCACGCATCCCGAACTGCGCGCGCTGGCTGACGACATCGAGTCCGACCGCAAGGAACTGCTCGACCTCATGCGCGCGTACGGCGTCGAGCCGCGCCCGCACAAGGCCGCGATCGGCTGGCTCACCGAGAAGGCGGGCCGGCTCAAGCTCAACGGCAGGCTGCTCGGCCGTTCGCCGCTGAGCGATGTTCTCGAGTTGGAGACGCTGCGCATCGGCATCGAGGGCAAGGCCGCGATGTGGCGCGCCCTGCAGACGTTGCCCGGCGCCGACGCCGAGCGCCTGGACCGGATGCTGCGCCGCGCCGAGAGCCAGGCGGACGTCGTCGACCAGTACCGGCTGCGGATCGCACCCGGTGCGTTCAACGCGCCGCACACGTCCGGTGTCGACGTCGAGCGCACCTTCACCGTGGCGTCCTCGCCCGAGGGCGTCGTCGAGTACCTGCGCGACTTCTCCCGCACCGAGCAGTGGGATCCCGGCACGGTGTCCTGCACGCGGCTCGACGAGGGCCCGGTCGAGGTCGGCTCGCGCTGGCGCAACGTGTCGACGTTCCTCGGCCGCAAGACCGAGCTGGTCTACGAGCTGACCCGCGACGATCCGCAGGGGCTGCAGTTCGTGGGGCGCAACGACACCGCGACGGCCACCGACGACATCGCGATCACCGCGGGATCGGCGCCCGGCACGACCCGGATCGCCTACCACGCCCACCTCGAGTTCACCGGACTGGCGAAGCTCGGGGCGCCGGTGGCGAAGCTGGCACTCGAGAAACTGGGCAACGACACCGAGCGCAGCCTGATCCGCGTGCTGGGCGACGTGCGGTAAAGAAGAAGGAAAACCCCAGGTCAGCGGTGATTCCTAGTTCCAAACATGATCCCTAGACTCCCTCGCGCCGGTTGGTGAGACAGGTCCTTCCTCCTGTCCGCACCGGCTAGGACACAGAGGGAGTACTGGGGTGTTCGAACACAACGTCACCAGGCGCGGCTTCGTCACGGGCGCGGCGGCCGTCGCCGGTCTCGCCGGCCTGTCCACCATCGCTCCGGGACTCGCCGGCGCGGATCCCAAGAACAACGACCAGCACACCGACGCGGAGATCCAGGCCGCCGAGGTCGGTGCCCTGGCGATGATGACTTTCCAGAAGATCGACGGCACGCCCGTCTACTACTGGCGCTCCAACCGCCCCAACACCACCCTGCGCAACTGGCAGTGCACCGACGCGTTCTACAACGCGCTCGTGGCCTGGATCCGGGACCTGCGCTCGCTGTCGTCGAGCTACGGCTCGATCAGCTACATCGTCTCCGCCGGTTTCTACGTCAACAAGCCGGGCCAGCACGGCGCCGGCACCGCCATGGACCTCGACCACGTGCGCTGGTCCGGTGGCAACACCATCTCGCCGCTCGACAAGCACCACGCGTCGAGCAACGCGGCGATCCGCAAGCGCTACCTCGCGACCGAGGCCGTGTGCCGCCGCCGGTTCCGGTACGTGCTCGACGGCTGGTACAACGCCGACCACGCGGACCACATCCACGCCGACTTCGGTGGCATGCCGGTGCGCGTGCTGAAGGACTCCGAGTCCGACACCAAGTTCGTCCAGGCCGTGTGCAACAACTTCCGCGGCTCGGGCCTCGCGATCGACGGCGACTGGGGTCCGGCCACGACGAGCGCGTTCAACGGTCTCAAGTCGGCGCTCGGCGTCACCGGTGACCCGCACACCAGCTCCTCGGTGTGGCAGTCGATGTGTTCGAAGATTGCGACAAAGGGCTTCGCGAACCAGAACATCTGACCATTTTCTCGGGCACGGAAGAAGGCCCCTCGGTCTCGTTCGAGAGGAGATCGAGGGGCCCGGCGGCCGTGCTATCAGGGTGAATTTTTCACAAGCGTGGAGCTGTCCGCGAGCCGACGAGGGCTACGGCTTCGGACACTTCTTCCACGCGAAGTGGTAAATCGTCTCGATCGAGCCGTCGGTCGAGTCCATGGCCATGAAGCTGGTCTTCTTCGGGTCCGACGTTCCCTTGTCAGCGCGCAGTTCGGTGTTGATGTTGAAGTTCCGCTTGGCGCCGCACGGGTGGTAGATGATCGAGGCGACGTCGGTCTTGTGCGTGACCTGCCAGTCGTCGCTCATGGTGCCGTTCCAGGTCTTCGAACGCGAGTCGGTGTCCGACATGCCCTGGAAGTAGTAGCTGGCTTTCATGCTGCCCTTCGCTCCCTTTTCGAGGTGGGCGAATCCTCTGTAGTCGGCCTGGGCGATGCCGTAGGTGAATCCGCCGGGAACGTTGACCTTGAGGTTCAGCTGGCAGTTCTTGCGGAAATCGGTCGGCTTGGCCTGCGGGCCGACCTGGGCCATGTAGTCGCTGTAGGTGACCGTGAAAGCCTTGTTGTCAGGGGAGACGGCGATGGCCGCCGTGCCGAGGCGACAGCCGGAGCCGTTGACCGTCACGACGTCGATGGTGATCTGGCCCGTCGGGGGCGGGTCCGCGACCGGGGGAATCACGATGGTGGACAGACCGAGGGCGGCCGCAGCCAACGTGCTAATCATGGGACACCTTTCCGAATGTGCAGGACATGTCGGGCGGCGTGATACGAGACCGTATCGGAAAGGGTGTTAACGAACCTCCGCCAACCAGAGCAACATTGGGCGGCGTTAGCCGAGGTCAATGCGCATCGACCATTTGTTACCTTTAGTGTTCGATCGGTTACCGCACTAATGGGCGACTCAACACCGGCGTCGGTTACTTGCCATCCATACCGAAAGAACGCTGTTCAGAAACGCAATGCTCCAAGCGTCGGCGCGAATGTAACACGACTCGAACGGAGCAACGCAGTCTGAGATGCGGAACTCAATTGGTGAAGTGTCCACCGCCGGCAACCGGCAGACGCGACGAGGGCGCGTCCACTGTTGGACGCGCCCTCGTGGGTGAAACTTGAACTGGAGCGGTTTACCGCTCTCACTACCGCTGTGGACCGCCGCCCATCGAGCCGCCGAGGCCGAACAGGATGCGCTGGATGAGCTCGGGATCGACGTCCGGCTCGTCGCCCAGCGCCTCGGCCGCGGGGGAGCGGCGCTTCTCGCGCCGGGGCAGTGGCACCGCGTTGGCGTTCACGCCGGTCGGCAGCGGGAGCTCGCACCAGATCAGCTTGACGCCGCCACCGAGCTGCAGCTCGCCGGTGCGCAGGTCCGGAGAAGTCGGCGGCATCGTGAACCGTGCCGCCTCCAGCTCCACGACCAGGTAGTCGCCGCTCAGCCGCAAACGCAGCGTGATCAGCCGCGAAGTCTTCGGATCGGCGGATTCGATGGCGGCTTCCACGAGTGCACACGCGACGGCCGAGCAGTCGTCAATCATGTTTCGCAGCCGCCACTCGCCGAGAGTGAAGCGCACGAACAGATCCGCGCAGTTCACCGCGGTGGGCAACGCGATGAGTGTCAGGTCATCGACCTGTGCGGTCTGGGCGTTCACCTGCATGCAGCCTCCGTTCGCGTGCGGCGCGCGAGCCAGCGACAGTCACCCGAATGGCCGTCGCGGTGAGCGGGAATCTACATGGGTATACGCGGGAAGCAATGGCCTGGTTGACTCACCCGTCAAAAGTCACGACCGGGTCACGAGGATACGCCCCGACGCTCACTGTGGGTAGAGCGCCGGGAGCGCTCGGTGATCAAATTGGCTCAGCATCGCTTCCAGGCGAACTGGTAGCGGGTGTTGACGCTGCCGTCGGTCGAGTCCATGGACACGAACGCCGACTGGTTCGAGGAGTTCGCGGTCACGCGCAGTTCGGTGTTCACGTTCAGGTGCCGGACCATGCCGCACGGCGCAAAGACGATCTCCGCGACGTCGGTGGAGTCGGTGAACTGCCAGTTGTTGCTCGTGGGGCTGGCGATGTTGTGCGTGCTCTTGCCGGTCGACGACGAGCCGGAGAAGTAGTAGCTGGCCAGCTGCACGCCCTTGGAGCCTCTCGGTAAGTGCGCGAACCCGCGGTAGTCGGCCTTCGCGATCCCGTAGGTGAAGCCCTGCGGGTAGTGCACGCGGAGGTTCAGCTGGCAGTTCTTGCGGAACTGCGTCGGTGTCGAGCCGGCGCCCGCCTGTGCCGTGTAGTCGCTGTAGGTGACCGTGAATGCCGTGTTGTCGTCGGAGACCGCGACTGCCGCTGTTCCGGCGGGGCAGCCGGAACCGTTGACGGTCACCACGTCGACGGTGATTTTGCCGGGGGGAACGACATCCGCGGTGCTCGGCGCCTCGGGGGCGACGAGGAGCGACAGTGCCAAACTCGTAGCTGCCATCACACTGAGCATGAGGCGCCTTTCATTTCGGGGGATGGGATGGCGGCGTGACGGTGACGTTATCTTAAATAGACTTAAGGCGTGGACAGCCGACCGGGCGAACTTAAATATATTTAAAACGGATTAATCGTCTGAACGGTGGATTGGCGACGGTGCGCGGTCGGCTAACTTCGTGACAGCTCACGAAAAAACGATCAACCAGACCACCTGAATACGCCGGTCCCCACACCTGGCGCCGAGAGCCCCGGCTGATCCACCTCGTTACACCGGTGTGGGAAGGCAAGCGCGCACTGCTCATCGGGTTCCTCCCTCCTGCTCGGAACTCGGTGGTGCGGCAGCGGTGCAGCGCAGCCGGCCGGTGCCCGCCGGCGGCGTTCGGACCCGTCCCACGGTTCGGCGCCGCCGGCGGTGTCATTTGCGGCCCACCAGGGCTTTCCAGCCCCACCAGGGCCCTACATCCTTCGGAGCCTCAATTGCACGCGTGCCCCACCCAGCGGCCCGCGGTCGACGTGGAGAGAGCCACCCGTGCTTTCCGCGGCGCGGCGGGCGATGTCGAGCCCCAGCCCGGTGGACCCACCGCCGCTGGCGCCACGGCGCAGCGCGTGCTCGGTGTTCGCGATGCCGGGACCGGCGTCCTCGACGACGAGCGCGACCAGGTCGGCCTGGTGCACCAGCGTCACGGCGAACCGCGTGCCCTCCGGCGTGTAGCGGAAGACGTTGCCCAGCAACGCGTCCAGCGCCGCCGTGAGGTCGGCGCGGGCCAGCGGGACCTGCGCGGGCTTGTCGGCGCCGCGGACCGTCCACGGCCGGTCCTGGTCGTCGGCGAGCGCGGACCAGAACACCAGCCGGTCGCGCACCACGCTCGCGGCGTCGGCCCCGGTGTTCTCCGGCAGGCCGGACCGGGCGGCCTTGATGATCTCGTCGACCTCCCTCTCGAGGCCCTGGACGGCCTCGCGGACGCGATCCGCGCCAGGACCCCTGCCGAGGGTGTCCGCGTCCAGCAGCAGCGCCGTGAGCGGGGTTCTGAGGCGGTGCGAGAGATCGGCGACCACTTCCCGTTCGGCGGCGAGGAGGTGCCGGACGCGTTCGGCCATGGCGTTGAACGCCTTGCCGACCTCCTTCAGCTCCGGCGGACCTTTGACCGGAACACGCGCGGAAAGGTCGCCCTGACCCATTTTCCGGGCGCCCTCGGCCAATGTTCGCGTCGCTTTCACGGCACGCGCGCCCAACCGGTCCGCCACGAGCACGGAAACGGCAACGAGTCCGATCGCGACGCCCCCCAACGCCCACCACGTGCCGATCACGCCGTGGGTGAGTTGTTCGTGGGGGACGAACGCTTCGACGATCGCGATGCCATTGGTGGTGGCCAGCGGTTGCAGATAGGCGATGCCGTCCGGTCGTTCCACCGTGGCCGCCCGCGCGATCTTGCGCGCCTCCTCCAGATCGGCGGCGGTGATGTGCGACGTGCCGACCGTGCCGGAGTTCAGGTGCACGGCGAGCCGTTGCTGGCCGCCGTAGCGGGTGCTGCGGATGGCCTGGCGGATCTCCGGACCCTTCGTGGTGATCACGAGGGCCGGTGTGAGCGCGTTGGCCTGCTTCTCCGCCTCGCTGATCGCGCTGTCGTACGCGGCCTTCTTCGTCACGATCGCGAGCGGGATGAGAAAAGCCAATGCCACCAAGCTGGTCGCTGCGAGAGCGACCAGCACCAGTGACCGCCTCATCTCGGTGCGACCAGACGCACGCCGACCCCGCGCACCGTGTGCAGATAGCGCGGCTGCGCGGCCCGTTCGCCGAGCTTGCGGCGCAGCCACGAGAGGTGCACGTCGAGTGTCTGGTCGTCGCGAGTGGACGGCCACAGGTTCGCCAGGATCTCGGCACGCGGGACGACCTCGCCCGAGCGCGCCGCGAGGTACGAGAGCAACTCGAACTCCTTGTGCGTCAACGAGAGCTCCCGCCCGTCCACAACGGCCCTGCGGTGGTCGATGTCGATTTCCAGGCCACCGACGACGAGCTGCTTGCTGTCGCGGGCCCTTCTGAGCACGGCCTGGAGACGTGCTTCGAGGTGCTCGCTGGAGAACGGCTTCACGAGGTAGTCGTCCGCGCCCGCGTTGAGCAGGCGGATGATCTCCGCCTCGTCGTCGCGGGCGGTGGCGATCACCACGGGAGTGTTCGTGACGCCTCGGATCATCCGCAGCGCGTCACCGCCGTCGAGGTCGGGCAGCCCGAGGTCGAGCACCACGACGTCGTAGTTGTTGGCGGTGACTTCGCGCAAAGCCTCGATCGCGAGCGCGACACCGTGCACCATGTGGCCCTGGCCGGTGAGAGCGCGCGTGATCGCCGCTCGCACCACCGGGTCGTCCTCGACCAGCAGTACCGATGCCATGCTAGGGGAGGGTCGTCGCAGTGAGACGGTCGATCGGATACCTGGTCGCCTGGGCGGTGGTGACCGCGGTCGCCGTCGGCCTGTCGTGGTTCGGCATCCGTTCGGCGATGGATCCGGCACCGGTGGCAGCGGTGGACCTCACGGCGGGGCCGGGTGTCCTGCCGCTGCCGACTGTCCAGTCCATGACGGTCCCGGTGCCCCCGGCCACGACCACGACCAGCCCTGCCTCGCCCTCGTCGTCCACCAGGCCTCCTGTAGTCAGCTCGTCTGTTCCGGTTCCTCCCAGTAGTACGGATGGGCGTCCCTCCTCGGCTCAACTTCCGGAGGGCGAATGGCAGGCGGACGGCTCCTACGTCCACGCGTTCCACTTGCGGGGCGGTGACGTGGTCGTGCGCTACCGCCCACAGGGCGTCGAAGCGCTGTCCGCGACTCCCACCGATGGTTGGTCAGTCGCCGTGGAACAGCCCGGTGGGCCGCTGGTGGTGAACTTCCGCAACACCGAGGGGCGGTTGTCCAGGTTGGAAGCGACCTGGAGCAACGGCCCGACGGCGCGCGTCATCGAGAAGTAGGGCTTACAGGCCGATGGCCTTGGCGATCTGCGCGGGCTTGAGCACCCGCAGGATCGCCTCGAACAGGTAGTAGTCGCCGTACGGCAGCGACACCTCGACGCCGTCCTCGGCCGGCCGGTTGCGGGTGCCTCGGGCCATGATCGCCTCGGCGCGGGTCGACCTGGTGGTGAGGCAGGTGCTGACCAGGCCGTCCAGGATCTTCAGGGCGCGCTCGCGGTAACGGGCGGTGCCGGTGGCTTTGGCGAGGTCGAGCAGACCGCACGCCATGATCGCGCCCGCCGACGAGTCCTTGATGTCGTTGGCGCCCAACGGGGAGCGGTAGTCCCACACCGGCACGTGATCAGGGGTGATAGCGCTCAGTGCGAAGTCGGCCAGCTTGCGTGCGGTGTCGCGGAACTCCCGCAGGCCCGTGCGGCGGTACATCGTGGTGAAGCCGTAGAGGCCCCACGCCTGGCCGCGCGCCCAGCACGAGGTCTGGCTGTAGCCCTGCACGGTGTTCGGGCCGATCGGCGCGCCGGTGTCCGGGTTGAAGTCGAACACGTGCGGGGTCGAGCCGTCCGCGCGCAGGAAGTGCGTCTGCGTGGTTCTGGCGTGGGCGATCGCGATGTCGAGGAACTTGCGGTCGCCGGTCTGCTCGGTGGCGAACGCGAGCAGGTCCAGGTTCATCATCGTGTCGATGATGACGCGGCCCGCGTTGCCCGGCGTGCCGAGCCGGCCCCAGGCGCGGATGAACCTGCCGGTGGCGTTCCAGCGCTGGATCAACGTGTTCGCCGCGTCGACCGCGCCGTCGCGCCACTTCTGGTCGCCGGTGAGCCGGTACGCGGTCACCCAGGACGGGTAGAAGAGGAATCCCAGGTCGTGGTCGCGGGGCTCCAGCCGGCGCGGTGCCAGCCGGTCGTTCGCGGCCTCGGCCAGCGCGCGGAACCGGGCGTCGCCGCTGTCGAGGTGCGCGAGCCACAACGTGCCCGGCCAGAAGCCGCCGATCCAGCCGCCGTCGGCGACGTACGTCCACTTCTCGGCACGGGTGATCTCCGGGAACGACGTGATGCCCGGTGCGACCGCCGTCAGCTTGGCCAGGCCGTAGTCGAGCGCGCCGCGTAGCTTGGCCGGGGAAGCCGCGGCTTGCCCGGTAGCGATCGCGACGCCGGCTCCGGTGAGCAGGGGAGTGGCCGCGGCAGATGCCAGCAGGGTGCGTCGAGACAGATTCACGAGACTGTCCAGTCCCTTTCATGTCCGTGCGCCCGGCGACACCCTGTCAGATCCGATCAACGTCTGTAAAGAATTGATTCCTGCGCACCGGATTCCGACGTTGTAAAAACGAATTGTTCACAAGGATGAACAAATCAGACGCGAATGAGGACGGCGTCGAGATGGCGCGGGCTCAGGCCGTGCCGGCGTTTGAACGCCGCGTTGTCCCTGCCGCCTTCGAGGGTGGTCTTGCCCAGCCGGATCGCGAGCTTGACCGACTCGGCGAACAGCACGCCGTACGGGCTGTAGCGGCCGTCGACCGCGTAGTCGACGCCACACGTCCAGGTGTGGAAGCGGGTGGCGTCGGCGAGGCAGACGCCGGCGGCGACGAGCTTGCGGTGCTGCCGGACCTCGATCACGTGGACCAGGTCGCCGAGCGCCGTGACGAACCTGGTGAAGGTGCTGCCGGGGTAGAAGCCGCTGCGGTCGAACCGGATCGCCGTCTTGGTGCACAGGCGGGAGATCTCGTCGAGGGCGGCGTGATCGGCGGGGAGGACCTCGACGGTGACATCGGCTTCCCGCGATCTTCGCTCGTTGCGCCGCAGGTTCGCTCTGGCGCGAATGCCGAGCTTCGCCAGGTAGTTCTCGTACGTGGTGAGACCGGTGGCCCAGCGGTCGGTCAGGTGGCGCGCGGGCAGGCCGGCCGCGCGCAGGCCCTGCGAGAGCGCGTTGCCGCGCTGGACGTTCACGAACCCGTACCAGTGCGCACCGAACATCGACGCGGCCGTCGCCATGGCGTCCAGCAGCAACGGCAGCACCTCGGCCGTGGCCGGCACATGTGCGTCGTAGCAGTGCCAGGTGTGACTCAGCAGCACAGACGCACCGCGGGCCTCCGGGTACGCCTCGTGCAAGCCGCGCAACGGGTTCGGCGCCGACTGGAGGTGCACGGGCAGCACGCCGACGAGCTGTCCGCCGTCGCGCACCAGGAAGCATCCGGAGTAGTCCGCGTTCGTCAGCGGAACCTGTTCATATGCCCTGACGTAGGCATGTTCGTAGAAGACCGGCGCGTCGCCCGTGTGGACCACCGAGTCCCACTCGGCAGCATCGACTTTCCTTATGGAGTTCGAAAATTCGACGCGCACCTGGTCACTGTACGGTCTGCCAGACCGCGAAGGGCACGTCGATCTCGTCCCGGCTCAGGCCTCCGTGCGCGAACTTCGCGGACGGGTCCGGGATCGGGAACCTCGGCGACGCCGCCACGGCGACGACCGGACCGGCCTCCGGCTGCGGCAGACCGAGATCTCCTGCGTGGTGCACGGTGGCGGTGGAGCCCAAAGTCGTTGCCACGCGGTCGAAAACGGCTTCCAGCCGGTCCGGCCGCGGGTAGAGCCACCTGGTGCGTCCAGCGCCGCCGGAGGGGATCACGCACTCCTCGCGCACGATCGCGTCCCAGGCCTCGACGAGCTCCGGATCGGGATCGACGGGGACCTGGCCGTGGTCGGAGTGCGCCACGACGGTCCAACCCTGTGCGGCCCAACGGGATGCGTGTGCGTCCAGCCGGAGCATCGCCTCGTGCACCGACTCGTCGTAACCGTTGCGGTGCACGTGGTCGTCGATGTTGACGTACGTCCAGAGGAACCGCGCGTCCGGCAGCGCCTTGTCCAGGTCGGCCACGACGTTGGCGACGAGCAGGGGCGGGTCCTCGGCCTGGGCGGTGAGTTTGTGCTTCGCGGGCGCGGGTATCCGGGTGCACCCTCGCAGGAGGGCGTGGGCCCAGGTGCCTTCGAGCAGGTCGAGCTCGCGCGCCAGGACGGTGGCACCGTGCCGTTCCAGCACGGTCGGCAGGTCCGGGATCGGCGGCGCGCCGTTGATGGCGTGCACGAGTCCGGATCCGTTGCGGTACACCGTTCCCGGCACGCGGTGGACGTCGGCGGGAACGCCCGTCAACGCGGTCAGCAGGGCCGTCGCGGAGGTCGACGGCACGGTGGAGGAGAGGGTGGAAACGGAGGCGGACAGCCACGACTGTTTGGCCACGTCCGAGGAGAGCCCGTCCACGGCCAGGACGATTACGCCGCGGTTCGCCGATTTCAGGGCACCGTCGAGCCGGGAAGGGATCTCCGCCAAGGACATCGGGGCACTGTAACGCATCTCATTGGTCAAGATGCCCTGATCGGGTGCCAAGACTCCCACAATGGTGACCGATGAGGTAAAGGAAACTTGGTAGCGGGCTGTGCAGGAGGAAGGTGGCGGATGTCGGTCGGTGTTCTGGACGTCGGGTGCTTCAGCGCGCATCTGGTGGTCGTGGAACGAGACCTGATGCGTCCGCTGATGTCCCACAAGGTCCGGCTGCGGCTCGACCGCGCGCTGGACGCCGAGGGGGCCATCAGCAAGGACGGCATCGAGTCCTTGTGCGCAGCCGTGCTGGCCGCGCGCAAGAAGGCCGGCGACGTGCCCTTCCTGCCGTTCGCGACATCCTCCGTGCGTGACTCGTTGAACGTCGACGAGGTCATGCGCAAGGTGCACAGACGCACGGGCGTTGAGCTGAAGGTGTTGTCAGGCAAGGAAGAAGCTCGTCTCTCGTACACAGCGGCACGGCACTGGTTCGGCTGGAGCGCCGGTCCGATGGTCGTGCTGGACGTCGGCGGCGGCACCGTCGAGCTGGCGTTGGGATCGGGTTCGGACCCGGAGCTCGCGATCTCGTTGCCCTTGGGGGCCAGAACCCTGACGCGCGCCGGCCTGACCGTGCAGGACATGCGCGCCGAGGTGCTGGACCAGATCACCGAAGCTTTCCCCGCGAAGTACCGCGACAGCGATGAGAGCGCTCGCGCCGTCGGCTGCTCGAAGGTGTTCGAGCAGCTGGCCAGGCTCGCCGGAGCGCGCACCGGACCGTACGCGGCACGCCAGTTGCGGCTGAAGGACCTGGAGAAGTGGATTCCCCGGCTGGCGAAGCTGTCGGTGCGGGAACGTGCCGCGCTGCCGGGCATCTCCCGGCACCGGGCCCGGCAGTCGCTGGCGGGCGCGGTGGTCGCGGAGGCGCTGATGCGGGTCGCCGGACACGACGTGGTGGACATCTCGCCGTGGTCGACCAAGGAAGGTCTGCTGCTGGACCTGGTGGAACGGTCGCGGCTCAGACGCGACTCGGCTGCTTAGCAGGCTGCGAGTGCGGTGACGGCGTCGTCGACGTCGTTGAACAAGAGCAGAAGCTGGTCGACGGCCGTCATCTCCAAGGGGCGCAACACAATTCGCGTGTCGCTGACGACGCCGAACTTGATGCCGAGCTCGTCGGCCTGGGCTTGAGTCTCCACGAGTGCGCGGATCCCCTCGGACCCGAAGAAGCGCACCGCCCGCAGATCGATGACCAACGCGGGTGGTTTGCGGTCGAGCAGCTCGGCGAGCCTGCTCGTCACCGGCGCGGAGGACATCATGTCGATCTCGCCCGTCAACGCGACGATCGGGATGGACTGGACGTAGGTCGTGGTCTGTCGAAGCTGGTTCATTAGGACTCCCGTCCGCACCGACCGTACGCGCCTCCGGGTGACGACCACAAGCCGAGGCGGTTTTCACCAGGCCAAGACGGGTACACGCCCAGTGACCACAAATCCCCTGATAGTTGAGGAGGAAACCGTGTCGACCACGGAAACCGGTCACGTCACGGGTACGCGGGACAAGGACTACAACATTCTCTGGTTCACCGAGGCGTGCCTCGACAACGCGCTGCGCTTGGAGACCTACATCGCGGACGCCGAGCGTGACGGCGACAACGAACTCGCCGAGTTCTTCCGCAAGGCGCAGGGCGAGAGCCAGAAGGGTGCCGAGCAGGGCAAGCGCCTGCTCGCGTCCCGGCTAACCAAGTAGGAACGCCTGGGTCAGCGCCATCGCGGCCACCAGCACCGCGACGAGCAGGATGAGCGCGACGATGATGCGCGCGGTGGTCGCTTTGGGCGGCTCGGGTTCTTTGTGGGACAAACCGGAGGTTTGCCCGGATTCCGGCGGGGTGTCTCCTGGCCGCACCCCGCCACCGGGCTCCAGCCCGGGAGTGCGCTTCGGGTCGGGATCAGGCGGTGTCGCTGTCATAGGGGTCTACGTACCCGTTCTCAGGCCTTCAACTCCGCCCAGACGACTTTTCCCCGCCCGTCCGGCGTCGTGCCCCAGCGCTTGCTGAGCGCCTGCACGAGCTGCATCCCCCGCCCCCGCGCCGAACTGGGGTCCACCGGCCGCACCAGCGGCTGCTTCGACGACTCGTCGTGCACCTCGACCAGCATCCCGTCCGCCCTTCGGCTGACGGTGAGTGTGATCAGTCCCTCACCGTGGTCGATGCCGTTCGACACGAGCTCCGTGACCACGAGCTGCGCGTCGTCCGCCAGGTCCTCCGACAGCCCCCACGAGGCAGCAGCGTCGCGGACCACCTGACGTGCACGAGAGCATGAGCCGCCCTCGGCGGTCAGGGTCACCCGCACCTCAGCCAGTGGGTCGTTCAGCACAAGGCGCATCGTCGCACATCCGGTGGGTCGTTCGGATCTTTCAGCCCCCCGGTGGTCGCACGGTTCGACCGCGTGCTGCACGATTTGGGGCGCACGAGTCGGGCGTGGCGGAAGGAACGGCGACGATGGAGCTCAACGTCGGCAGCGAGGTCCAGCAGGGATGGCGCGTGCTCGCCGTCGCCGGTGAGCTGGACATCGACACCGTGCCTGTGCTGTCCGCACGGCTGGATGCGGACGTGACGGGCAAACACGCCGTGCTCGATTTGTCCGGGTTGCAGTTCATGGACTCCACGGGGCTCGCGCTGGTGCTCGACTGGCACCGGCGGCTGGCCGAGGCGGGTGGGCAGCTGCGGATCGCCGCCACCCAGCCGCCGGTCAAGCGGCTGTTCGACCTCGCGGACGTGACCGAGGTGCTCAGCCTGCACGAGACGGTGGACGCGGCGGTTCAGGCTTCCGCGGACACTCCCAGGTAGTAGGCGATCAGCCGGATCAGGTGCTCGGTGTCCACCGGCTTGGTCACGTAGTCGGTGGCGCCGGATGCCAGCGACTTCTCCCGGTCACCCTTCATCGCCTTGGCGGTGACGGCGATGACCGGAAGGTCCGCGTAGCGCTCCATCGCGCGGATGGCTGAGATCGTGGCGTTGCCGTCCAGCTCGGGCATCATGATGTCCATCAGGACGATGGCCACGTCGTCGTACTGCTCCAACGCACGGACGCCCGTGATGCCGTTGTCGGCGTAGATGGCTTCCAGGCCGTGCAGCTCCAACACGCTCGTCAGGGCGAAGACGTTGCGCAGGTCGTCGTCGACGACCAGGACCTTTTCGCCGTGGAAGCGGATCGAGCCGGACGCGGCGAGCACCGGGGCCGGGGTCACGATCGGGGTGGGTTCCGGCAGGACGATGGTGTCGTTGACGACCTTGCCCAGGGGCAGGCAGAGGGTGAACGTCGAGCCGATGCCCGGTTCGGAGCGCACCCGCAGCGCGCCGTTCAGCAACTGCGCCAGCTCGCGGCTGATGGACAGGCCCAGGCCCGTGCCGCCGTACTTGCGCGACGTGGTGCCGTCGGCCTGTTGGAAGGCCTCGAAGATGACGGCCAGCTTCTCGGCCGGGATACCGATGCCCGTGTCGTGCACGTCGAAGGCCACAGTGGACGGATCGTCCATCCGCACGTGCAGCCGGATGCCGCCGTCGTGGGTGAACTTGACGGCGTTCGAGAGCAGGTTGCGCAGGATCTGCTGCAGGCGGTGCTCGTCGGTGCGCAGGGTCTCCGGCACGTTCGGGTCGACGCGGACCGAGAACTCCAGGTTCTTCTCGGCGGTCAGCGGCAGGCACAGGGTCTCGACGTAGCGGACCAGCTCGTCGAGGCGGACCGGGTCCTCGTGCAGCGTCATGTGGCCGGCCTCGACCTTGGTGAGGTCGAGGATGTCGTTGATGAGCTGCAGGAGGTCCGAGCCGGACGAGTGGATTGTGCGGGCGAACTCCACCTGCTTGGCGTTGAGGTTGCCGTCGAGGTTGTCGGCCAGCAGCTTGGCGAGGATCAGCAGCGAGTTCAGCGGCGTGCGCAGCTCGTGCGACATGTTCGCCATGAACTCGGACTTGTACTTCGACGCGGTCTGCAGCTGGCGGGCGCGGTCTTCGAGCTCCTCGGAACCGGCCCGCAGCTCCGTGGTGAGGCGCTGGGACTCGACCAGCAGGGCGTCGGTGCGGGAGTTGGCGAGCATCGTGTTCACGTTGACGCCGATGGCCTCCTTGAGCTGGTCCAGGAGGTCGAGGTGGACGTCGGTGAACGTGTTGAGCGAGGCCAGCTCGATCGCGCCCAGGGTCTCGCCCTGGAACAGGATCGGCAGGATCACCAGGTTGACCGGCGCGGACTCGCCCAACGCGGAGGAAACGGTCAGGTAGCCGGCGGGCACCTGGGTGACCAGGATCGTTTTCTTCTCCAGCGCGGCCTGGCCGACCAGCGACTCGCCCATCGCCACGCGCGTGGTGCGGGCGGAGTCGAGGCGGAAGCCGTAGGAGGCGGTCAGCTCCAGCGTCTGCTTGGTGTCGTCCTCCTCCTGGACCTGGAAGAACGCGCCGTGGTGGGCGCTGACCAGCGGAGTCAGCTCGCTCATGATCAACGACGCGAGCGCCCGGAGATCGCGGTGACCCTGCATCAACCCGGACAGACGGGCCAGGTTGGTCTTGAGCCAGTACTGCTCGCGGTTGGCGCGGGTGGTCTCCTTCAGGTTGGCGATCATCTGGTTGACGTTGTCCTTGAGCTCCGCGAGCTCACCGGACGCGTCGACGGTGATCTGCCTGGTCAGGTCGCCCGCGGTCACCGCGGTGGCGACGGCCGCGATGGCGCGCACCTGGGTGGTCAGGTTCGAGGCCAGCTGGTTCACGTTGTCGGTCAGCTTCGACCACGTGCCCGCCACACCGTCCACTTCGGCCTGACCGCCGAGCTTGCCCTCGGTGCCGACCTCGCGGGCGACGCGCGTGACCTCGTCGGCGAACGACGACAGCTGGTCGACCATCGTGTTGATCGTGGTCTTGAGCTCGAGGATCTCGCCGCGGGCCGAGACGTCGATCTTCTTCGTCAGGTCGCCCTGCGCCACCGCGGTGGTGACCTGGGCGATGTTGCGGACCTGGTTGGTCAGGTTGTCCGCCATGAAGTTCACCGAGTCGGTGAGGTCCTTCCACGTGCCCGCGACGCCGGACACGCGAGCCTGGCCGCCCAGGATGCCCTCGGTGCCGACCTCGCGGGCGACACGGGTGACCTCGTCACCGAACGCGCGCAGCGTGTCGACCATGCCGTTGAGGGTGTCGGCGAGGGTCGCGACCTCGCCCTTCGCCTCGACGGTGATCTTCTTCGAGAGGTCGCCGTTCGCGACGGCGGTGGCCACGGTGGCGATGTTGCGGACCTGGTCGGTGAGGTTGTCCGCCATCAGGTTGACGTTGTCGGTCAGGTCCTTCCACGTGCCGGCGACGCCCTGCACGCGCGCCTGACCGCCCAGCCGGCCGTCGGTGCCGACCTCGCGGGCGACGCGGGTGACCTCCTCGGCGAACGACGACAGCTGGTCGACCATCGTGTTCAAAGTGGACTTGAGCTCGAGGATCTCGCCGCGCGCGTCGACAGTGATCTTCTGCGACAGGTCGCCGTTGGCCACGGCCGTCGCGACGTGCGCGATGTTGCGGACCTGGTTGGTCAGGTTGTTCGCCATGAAGTTGACGTTGTCGGTCAGGTCTCGCCAGGTGCCGGCGACGCCGGGGACCTGGGCCTGACCGCCGAGACGGCCGTCGGTGCCGACCTCGCGGGCGACGCGGGTGACCTCCTCGGCGAACGAGGAGAGCTGGTCGACCATCGTGTTGATCGTGGTC
>NZ_QFWW01000024.1:245540-348087 GCF_003265345.1 Lentzea terrae
TTCAGTTCGAGGATCTCGCCGCGGGCGTCGATGCCGATCTTCTGGGTCAGGTCGCCACGTGCGATGGCGGTGGTGACCTGGGCGATGTTGCGGACCTGGGTGGTCAGGCTGTTCGCCATGACGTTCACCGACTCGGTCAGGTCGCGCCACGTGCCGGCGACGCCCGGCACCTGGGCCTGACCGCCGAGGCGGCCGTCCGAGCCGACCTCGCGGGCGACGCGGGTGACCTCGTCGGCGAACGAGGAGAGCTGGTCGACCATCGTGTTGATCGTCGACTTGAGCTCGAGGATCTCGCCGCGAGCGTCGACGGTGACCTTCTGGGTCAGGTCGCCGAGGGCCACCGCCGTCGTGACCTGGGCGATGTTGCGGACCTGCGTGGTCAGGTTCTCCGCCATGTAGTTCACGTTGTCGGTGAGGTCGCGCCACGTGCCCGCGACGCCCGGCACCTTCGCCTGGCCGCCGAGCTTGCCGTCCGTGCCGACCTCACGCGCGACACGGGTCACTTCGTCCGCAAAGGACGACAGCTGGTCGACCATCGTGTTCAGCGTGTTCTTCAGCTCCAGCATCTCGCCGGAGACGTCGACCGTGATCTTCTGGGTCAGGTCGCCGTTCGCCACCGCGGTCGCGACCTGGGCGATGTTGCGGACCTGGTTGGTCAGGTTGTTCGCCATCGAGTTGACGTTGTCCGTCAGGTCGCGCCAGGTGCCGGCGACGCCGGGGACCTTCGCCTGACCGCCCAGACGGCCGTCCGTACCGACCTCGCGGGCGACGCGGGTGACCTCGTCCGCGAACGACGACAGCTGGTCCACCAGGCCGTTCACCGTCGAACCGAGCGTGGCGAACTCACCACGCAGCGTCTGGTCCGACATGCGCTTGGTCAGGTCACCCTCGGCGACGGCGGCGAGCACGCGGCTCAGCTCGCTCGTCGGCCTCATCAGGTCTTCCACCAGGCCGTTCACCGAGTCCGCGATCAGCGACCAGCCGCCGGCGGTGCCCGCGGGCGCCACCCGTTCGGTGAGCCTGCCCTCCTGGCCGACGGCCTGCCGGACCCGGCCCAGCTCACCGGCGAGCCACTGGTTGCGCTCGGCGATCTCGTTGAACACGTCCGCGAGCGCCGACACGGGCCCGTTCCCCGGCACCACCAACCTGCGGCGGAAGTTGCCGTCACGCAGGTCTCTCATCGCCGAGAGAACCCTTTCCAGGGTCGCGTCCGTCTCTTCGTTGGCCGTGGTCACTCCAAGCCTCCGTGCCTCGGTGGTCGCAGCCAAGCCTGCCACGTTAGGTTGGGAGCGAGGTAACTTGATGCCGCGATGCACGCCAACTACCCGCAGGAGGCCGTGATGATTCGGCCACAGGACTCCGGCGGATGAGCAGCGCCGTGGGTATCGACCTGGACGGCTGGCAACGCCTGGTGGACGGGCTGCGCGAAGCCGTTCTCGTCGTGGACCCGGCCGGGGTGGTGCGCGTGCGCAACGCCGCGGCCGCCGACCGGTTCCCCCGGCTGTGCCTCGGCGAGCGTTTCGACGTGCACGTCGCGGGGCGCCAGCACGACCTCGGCGAGGGCTGGAGTGCCTGGTACTTCACGGACTCCGCGCTCGACCACGCCCATCTGCGGCTCGCCGGCGGCACCTCGCGCCAGACCACGTTGAAGACCATCGTGCAGCTCGCCGCCGAGCTGCTGGGGGAGCACTGCGTCGCCGTCGTGCCCGCGACCAGGGATCGCCTGGAGTGGTGGCGCTGTGACGGCGGGGAACCGTCGGTGTCCCGCACGCCGCGCCGCGCGTCAGTCCTGACGGAGGTGCTCACGGGCACTTCGACGATGACGAGGATCACCTCTTTGGGTGAAGGTTCGTGGGGTGTGCCGGAGGACTTCGGCTGTGCCCTGGCCGTGCCGCTGGGCGTCGGGGGCGCGCTCGTCGTGCTGCGGCGCGGCGAGTTCGCGCCGAACGACGTCGAACGGGTGAAGTTGTTCGGCAAGCACGCGGCGGTCGCGCTGGAGTCGGCGTCGCGGCTGACCGAGCAGCAGCGGACGATCGACGTGCTGCGCTCGGCGTTGTTGCCGTTGCCGCTGCCCGAGGTGCGTGGCGTGTCGATGGCGTCGGTGTTCATCCCGGCGCACCAGCGCGCGTTGGTCGGCGGCGACTTCTACGACGTGCACCCGCGCACGGACGGTTCGGCGACGTTCGCGCTGGGCGACGTCTGCGGCCACGGCCTGGAGGCGGCGGTCCACAGTGGACGCGTCCGGCAGTCGTTGCAGGCGCTGTCGCTCGTGGAGACGAACCCGGTGCGGTTGCTGCACCTGCTGAACACCTCGTTGCGCGCCACCGGTTCCAAGCTCTTCACCACGATCGTCGTCGGCGAGCTGGTGCCGCTGGCGGCCGGGGGAGCGCGGTTGTCGCTCGCCTCGGGCGGGCATCCGGCGCCGCTGATCCTGCGTGCGGACGGCAGCGTGCAGGAGGTGAGCGCGCCCGGCGCGATCGTCGGCATCCTCACCGATGTCCGGTTCCACGGCGAGCAGGTGACGTTGGCGCCCGGCGACACACTGGTGCTGTACTCCGACGGCTTCACCGAGGCTCGTGCGCACAACGACCGCACCGAGTTGTTCGGCGAGCAGCGGTTGCGGGCCGTGCTGAAGGACTGCAAGGGACTGTCGGCGGAGGAGATCGCGCGGCACTGCGAGGACGCCGTGCTGACGTGGCTGGACCGCGACGACCACGACGACCTCGCTTTGCTGGCCGTGCAGGCCGTCTGACGGCTACGCTCCCCAGCACTTCGATCTCGTGGGGGGACAATGAGAACTCGGCTTCTTCATGCTGCCTGGATCACGGCACTCGCGTTGTCGGCCGGGGTGCCCGCCGCCGCCGATCCGGTGGCGACCCAGCTCCCGCACCTGCCCGGTGCGTCGGTCAGCCAGGCGTACGGGATCAACGACGCGGGCGTGGCGGTCGGCTACTCAGGCACCGACAGCTCGCCGTACTGGAGCCGCGCCGTCCGGTGGTCCGCCGACGGCACCCCGACCGATCTGGGCGGCCTCCAGGAAGGCGCGTCCAGCTCCGCGCGGGCGATCAACGCCGGCGGTGTCGTGGTGGGTGAGTCCTGGGGTGACGACTTCAGGGCCCCCGTGCGGTGGAGCGCGGACGGCGTGATCAGCCGCATGGACTCGCCGGCGGGCTACGAGGTCGCATACCCGATCGCGCTCAACGACGCGGGACAGGCGGCCGGATACGGCGCGGGCGCGTCCCCGACCCGAGCACTGCGGTGGCAGGCGGACGGCACGGTCACCGAACTGCCGCCGTTGCCCGGCGGCTACGTCGTCAGCATGGCCGAGGGCATCGGTGCGGACGGCACCGTCGTCGGCAACTCGCAGGGCGGCGGGCTGGGGCTGCGGGCGACGAAGTGGAACCCCGACGGGACCATCACCGATCTCGGACTTCTGCCGGACGGCTACCAGAGCAGGGCGCTCGGGATGAACCGGCACGGTGTCGTCGTCGGAGTGTCCCGTGCCGCGGACGCGCGCGACCACGCGGTGAAGTGGAACCCCGACGGCACGATCGTCGACCTCGGTGTGCCTTCCGGAGGCTCCTCCGCCTACACCCACGGCATCAACGACGCCGGTGACGTGGTCGGTAGCACGTACGTGGCCGGCAGCCGAGGGGTGCGCTGGAGCAGCGATGGCACGGCGAGCCTGCTGCCCAGGCTGAACGGTGCCGACAGCGAGGCGTGGGCGATCAACAACAACGGTGTCGTGGTCGGCCGGAGCGGCTCGCCTTTCGTTGCGATCAAGTGGCAGTAGGCCGTGTGAATGAATTTCCCGGCACAAGCGTTCATGGTCTGTTCGTTTGCCACGACAGCTTGACCGGTTGAGATCTTGCGCATGTCCCACTCACACGATCACTCGCACGGTGATCACTCGCACGGGGTCGAGCCGGTCGAAGGCAGCTGGCTCGACCCCGAGGACGACCGTCCGGCGTCGGTCGAACGCCGCAAGTTCCTCGCCGGCCTGGGCATCGCGGCCGGTGCGGTCGCCGTCGGTACGGGCACGGCGGCGGCCCGCGTCCCGGTCAACCCGTGGGGCGGCGGCGAGCGCTGGTACGCGGGCGACCACCACATCCACACGCAGTACTCGGACGACGGCCAGCACACGATCGAGCAGCAGGTGCGCAAAGCCCACGAGTTCGGCCTCGACTGGGTGGTGATCACCGACCACGGTGGTCCCGCGCACCAGAAGTTCTCGATCGACCAGGTCACGCCGGACATCGAACGCGCGCGTCGTGCCCAGCGCGACGTGCTGGTCTACCAGGGCCTCGAGTGGAACATCCCGGGCGCCGAGCACGCGACCGTCTTCCTGCCGCCCGGCAAGCACACCGTCGACATCCTCAAGGCGTTCGAGCTGTCCTACGACGGCCGCATCGCCGGCAACACCGAGCCGCTCGCACTGGCGGCGTTGCGGTACCTGGAGGCGCAGGTCCTTTCTGGACGGACCGAGATCGCGCTGATGTTCGCGAACCACCCGGCCCGCCGCGGCCTGGACAGCCCGCACGAGCTGCGCGGCTGGCGGGACGCGGCACCCGGCGTCGCGGTCGGCATGGAGGGCGCGCCAGGCCACCAGGCGGCGGGCATCCCGAAGTCGCTCGGCGGCCCCGGCCGGGCCCGCGGCTACTACGACCTCGCGGCCCCGCTGGCGGACTCGTTCCCCGGCTACCCGATGGAGGCCTACCGCACGCACGGCGGCTTCGACTGGATGACCGCACGCGTAGGAGGCTTGTGGGATGCACTGCTGGCCGAGGGCCGGCCGTGGTGGATCACCGCCAACTCGGACGTGCACCAGGTCTTCGGTGACACGCTGACGCCCGGCAAGCAGGACTACGCCACCACCGGCTCGAAGGGCGCGCCGATCGACTCGGGCGTCAAACAGACCGGTTACGGCGACTTCTTTCCCGGCCAGTACGGCGCGAACGTCGTGGGCGCCCGTTCCCGGTCCTATGTGGACGTCATGCGCGGTCTGCAGTCCGGCAAGGTGATCACGGTGCACGGCCGCCTGATCGACGGCCTTTCGGTGCGCGTGCAGTCGCGGGACGACCTGCGCGGCGTGACGCTGGGCGGGCGGACGTTCGTGCGCCGCGGCGGCGACGTCGAGGTCACCATCGAGATCGACCGCGCGTCCGGCCCGAACTGGTCGGGTGCGGTTCCTGCGTTGGCGAAGGTCGACCTGATCTCGGGTCCGGTGACCGGTCCTTCGGCCGACCGGGATCGCTTCGTGGCGCCGGAAACGGTGATGACGAAGACGTTCGAGGTGCCGCGCCGGGGCAGGATCCGGTTCACGCACAAGTTCGTCGGCGTCGAGCGTTCGTTCTACCTGCGGTTGCGGGGGAGCGACGGCAAGCGGCTGACGTCCACCGGTGACCCGATGATCGACGAGATCGCGAACTCGGACCCGTGGGCGGATCTCTGGTTCTACGCCAACCCGGTGTTCGTGGACGTCATCTGACGCCGTGCGGGCGGAACTGCACGCTGATCCTCGGGCCCACGGCCTTCGTGGTCTTGGGGACGGCGTGCTCCCACGTCCGCTGGCACGACCCGCCCATCACGAGCAGATCGCCGTGCCCCAACGCGTACTTGTGCGTCTCGCCGCCGCCACGCGGACGCAGCAGGAGCGCACGCGGCGTGCCGACCGACAGGATCGCGACCATCGTGTCCTCGGTCTGGCCGCGGCCGATCGTGTCGCCGTGCCAGGCCACGCTGTCGCGGCCGTCGCGGTAGTAGCAGAGGCCCGCGGTGGTGAACGGTTCGTTGAGTTCCGGCAGGTAGTGGCGGCTCAACGTGTCGCGGGCGGTCGTGAGCACGTCGAACGGCAGCGCGCCGCTGTAGAAGCAGAGCAGGCGCGGCACGTCGACCACGTTGTCGTACATCTGGCGGCGTTCGGCGCGCCACGGCACCTCGGCGACGAGCTGGTCGAAGAGGGCGTCGGCGCCGGCGAGCCAGCCCGGCTGCACGTCGATCCACGCGCCGTGGCCGAGTTCGGTGCGGCGCGGGGCAAGCGGGGCCAGTGCCGGCTCCGCCTCCAGGTCGAACAGTGATCCCTGGCGCATGGTCCGCAGCCTAATCGAACACGTGTTCTATGGCCAACAGTGCGGATAATGCCGGTGTGGACGAGGACTAAGGCTTCAGCACGGCCCACACGGCGTCCGCGATGAGCTCGCGGGCCGCCGGCAGGTCGAACACCCCGAGCAGGAATCGGCGCACCGACTCGTGCGCCGGTCCCATCGCCACGGGCTCCAGGGCCCACGGAGGCACCGGGCGCAGTTCGCCCGAGTCCATGCGCGCCAGGAACCACGCCAGCACCGGCGCGAACTCCGCCTGCTTGACCGAGGGGTCGGCGTGGTCCGGCGCGGCGTACAGGAAGCGGGCGCGGCTGGGGTTCGCCACCACCCAGTCCAGGTAGCGCAACGTGAGGTCGGGGACCACGTCGCAGGCCGCCCGATCGTCCAGTGCGGGCAGCATCGCGGCGACGCAGCGGCCGTAGCTGTCGGCGTAGAGCTGCGCGAACACGCCCGCGCGACTGCCGAAGTGGTGGTAGATGCTGCCGTTCGACATGCCGGATCGCTCGGTCAGTGCTGCGATCGTCACGGCGTCGAGGCCGCCTTCTTCGACGAGCTGCAATGCGGCGTCGAGGAGGGACTGTCTTCGGTCAGCCATGAGGGTTAGAGTACCGCTCTGGAGCGACGCTCCAGAGAAGGGGAGAGCAATGGCGCTGTCGATTCCCGGCCTGCTGCGCGAACGGGTCGCCCGCACGCCCGACGCCGAGGCGATGCGGTATCGCGACAACGGTGGCTGGGCGACGCTCACCTGGGCCGAGCTGCAGGAACGTGTCGCCGAGGAAGCGTTCGGGCTGCGTGCGCGCGGGCTCGGCAAGGGTGACCGGGTCGCGCTCATGGGCGGCACCAGCATCGACTGGATCATCACCGACCTCGCCGTGCTCGCGGCCGGCGGCGCCACCACGACGATCTACCCGAACAGCACCGAGGCAGAGGTCGCGCACATCGTCAGCGACTCCGGCAGCCGCATGGTCGTCGTGGAGACCGACGAGCACGCCGCCCTCATGCCGGACGACGTCGACGTGCTGCGGTTCGGCGCGGTTCCGCAGGCCGGTGGCGACTACGACGCGTTGATCGACGGGATCGGGCAGGACGACCTGGCGACGTTGATCTACACCTCCGGCACGACCGGCACGCCCAAAGGCGTCGAGCTCACCCACGACAACTGGCTGACGACGTCGGAAGCCATTGCGTCGCTGGGCATTCTGCAACCCACCGACCTGCACTTCCTGTGGCTGCCGCTGTCTCACGCGTTCGGCAAGGTGCTGACAATGGCGATGATCGCCGCGGGTGTGCCGACTGCCGTCGACGGCAGCGTCGAGCGGATCGTGGACAACCTCGGCGAGCTGCGGCCGACGATCGTGGCGGCCGCGCCGCGCATCTTCGAGAAGATCCACGGCCGGATCGTCGCGGGCGCGCGGGAGAAGGGCGGGCTCACGTTCAAGATCTTCCAGTGGGCCGACCGCGAGCACGGGCCCGCGACGCGCTGGCTCGCGGATCGCTTGGTGTACCGCAAGTTGCGCGATCGCGTGGGCGGGCGCATCCGGTACTTCGTGTCGGGTTCGGCGCCGCTCGCGGCCGAGATCGCGGAGTTCTTCGAGCGCGCCGGCATCACGATCCTGGAGGGCTACGGGCTCACCGAGTCGTCCGCGGCGACGTTCTTCAACCGGCCGGGCATGATCCAGATCGGCACGGTCGGGCCGCCGATCCCCGGCATGGAGGTGAAGATCGCGGCCGACGGCGAGGTGCTGCTGAAGGGCCCCGGCGTCATGCGCGGCTACCACAACCGCCCCGACGCCACCGCCGAGACGATCGTCGACGGCTGGCTGCACACCGGTGACATCGGCGAGCTCGACGACGCGGGCCGGCTGAAGATCACCGACCGGAAGAAGGAGCTGATCAAGACCTCCGGCGGCAAGTACGTCGCGCCCACCCGGATCGAGAGCATGATCAACGCGGCCTCGCCGTACATCAGCAACGTGATCGTGCACGGCGACCGCCGCAAGTACTGCGTGGCGCTGGTGACGCTCGACCCGGACACCGCGGCGAACCTGACCGACGCGGAGTCCGAGGTCGAGCACGCGATCAAGACCGTCAACGCGCAGCTCGCGCGGCACGAGACGATCAAGCGGTTCGCCGTGCTGGAACATGACTTCAGCGTCGAGGACGGGTTGCTGACCGCGTCGCTGAAGCCGCGCCGTCGCGAGATCGAGAGGCGCTACGCCGACGTCCTGGACTCGTTGTACTGATCCAGTCGGTCCACGACGCCGCACAGCGGGCCGCCCGCCTGCATCTCCGCCAGCGAGGTGCGGAGCTCGGCCAGCCGGCGTTCGGACTCGGCGACCAACGCGGCGGCCATGCGCCCCCACTCCTCCGTGCCCGCCGACGGTGGCAGGTCGGCGAACAGCTCCGCGATCTCCCGGACGGTCAGGCCCACCCGCTGGGCCAGCTTCGCGACCTTGATCCGGCACGAGGCCGAGTCGTCGAACAGCCGCCGGCCGCCGCTGTCCCTGATGGCGGTGATGACCCCGTGCTGCTCGTAGAACCGGACAGCCGAGGGGGCGACGCCCGCGGCACGAGCCACGTCGCCGACAGTCAGTGCGATGGCCTGCGTCATGCCACGACCGTAGCTGGCTTGACTTCAACAAAGGTTGAACTTGCAACCTGGCCGACATGAGTCAACAACTGGAATTCGTCGTCGTGGTCGCGAGTGTGCGGGAGCCGCGGATCGGGCGGACGATCGCGGACTGGGTCGTCGCGCAGATGCCCGGCGGCGTTCGCGTCCGGCTGGTGGACCTCGCCGAGGTCGAGCTGCCACCGGACGCGGACCTGCGCCCCGGCGGTGGTGTGCGGACGCCGGTGTCGGACGTGCTCGCCGCCGCGGACGGCTTCGTCATCGTGACGCCCGAGTACAACCACGCCTACCCGGCGACCCTCAAGCGCCTGCTCGACTGGCACTACGGCGAGTGGATGTTCAAGGCCGCGACCGTCGTGCCCTACGGCGTGCGCGGCGGGCTGCTGGCGGGGGAGCACCTGCGCCCCGTGCTCGCCGAGCTGTCGATGGTCACCACCCGGCGCATGGTCGCGCTCCACGCGCCCTGGGCACACCTGTCGGAAGGCCGCTACACGCCGTCCTCCGGGGAGGACGTGGCGCTCGGCGAGGCCCTGCGCGAGTTGACGTGGTGGGCGCGTGCCCTGCGCCGAGCGCGCCACGACCACCCGTACGAGCTTCTCGACTGGCTGGGCGCGCAGCGGGCGGACACGGACGCGGAGGCGCTCACCGATCTGGTGGGGCACGCCTCGGTCGTCGGGCTGGGTACCGGGACTCGGGGTGGGCGCGAGACCTTCGCGGTCGTGACGCGGGCGACGCAGGAGCTCGTCGCGCGCGGCTTCCGGGTGATCGCGATCCTGGACAACCCGCGGGTCGTCGAGCTGTACGACCGGTACGTGCGCGGCGAGGACGTCGACGTCGAGGCCGCGCTGCACCAGGCGTGGGGGCCGTGGCGCACCGAGGAGATGCGGGAGGCGCTGGACTCGTTGCGACGCCGCAACGCCGACCACCCCGGCGACCCCGTGCGCGTGGTCGGCGTGGGCGGATCGGCCGTGCGCCCCGCCGACTACGACCGCGTGCTGGACCTGGTCGCCGCGCCGGAGGCGGCCAAGATCCGCGAGCTGTTCGAGGTCATCCGCACCGCGCACGACAACGGTGAGCACGTGCAGCGGGCGCAGGGCACTCACCCCGGAATCCCGTTCGTGGAACTGGCTCGCGAAGCACGCGCGATCGCCGGCGGGGCAAGTGCCGAGGCCGACGGCCTCCTCGACGCGATCGTCGAGCACCACGCGAACGCGATCGGCGTGGGGTACGACGTCGCCCGCGAGGAACGCGCGGCCGCCGAGCGGGTGCTGGCGCTGCGACCCGCACGCGTCGTGCTGTGGGAGGGCAGCGCACACGTCGCCGCGGACGCCATGATGGGCGGACATTTGCGTGCGGAGCTGGGGGAGGCGTACGCGGCGGTGCACGTGACGTTCGGCCACGGCCAGGTCCACGGCGTCGACGTGCCGCCTCCGGTGCCCGGCTCCCTCGAGGACGTCCTGCTCGCGGCGGGCGGCGCGCGGACACTGCCGCTGGGCGACGGAGCCCCGGCCGCCCTGCACGCGCCGTGGCGGACCCGGCTGATCTCCGGGCTCTACGACCCGGCCCGCGACAGCGAGCACTACCACGAGGTGCGCTCGCTGCGCGGTGCCTACGACGCCGTCGTCTTCGTCCCGGAGATCTCGCCGGTCAGGATGCTGGTCGCGTAGCGCGATCAGCGGCGGCCGCGGGGCTCGTCGTCGCGTTCGACCTCGACGCGCTCCTTGCGCACCTGGCCTTTGACGTTCTTCTGTTCGGTGACGGCGTCCTTCTCCAGCCGGACCCGCTCCACGGCCTCCGTGCGCTTCTGCACCATCGGTTCCTCGCGGTGCAGGGTGACCTCCGCCTGTTCGTCGGAGAACGCCTTGCCCGCGGTGCCCTGCGCGGGCTCGCGGACCACGCGGACCTCCTCGTGCGTCACCGGCACGGTGACGTTGCGCTGCTCGGTGACCGTGTGCTTGACCAGCCGCACCCGGCCCGTCTCGATGTTGCGGGTGCCGACGTCGAGCTTCTCCTCGGAGAGCGTGACCTCGGCACCGCGGCCGGAGCGCAGCCGGTCGTGGTCACCGGTCTTGGCCTGCGGAATCTGGATCCCGTAGTGCCGGTAGAGCGCGTCCTGCTCCTCGTCCGACATGTGGTCGCCGGCGGTGTGCACGGCCGGCGCGTCCTTCACCTGCTCCTTGGCGACGGGGACGGTGATCGCGCCGGCCGCCACCTGTCCCTGCTGGATCGGCACGAAGCTCTCCTTCATGCCGAACAGTCCGGTGTGGACCTCGGCCCACATCGGCCTGCCGGTGCCGTCCTCGAGCCACACCCGCTTGACCGAACCGATCTTCTCGCCCCTGTTGTCGATCACGTCGCAGTCGTACAGAGCCTCAACGTGCGTCTGATCGATCATGGTGCTCTCCCTCTGCGTTGGCTGTCGGTTTGCCCACGCGAGGTACCCGCCGTGCGGGCGCGGTCCCGGCCACCCACTGACCGGGTGACCGCGCCCGCCCGGCAATTCAGTCGAGTGAGTGACTCACCAGGGCACGACGCCCTCGTCGTCGAAGAAGCCGCCGCGCGGACCGTCGTCCGGGAGGGTGGCGAGCCGGATTGCGATCGCGGCACCCTGCTCCGGCGTCCGGAGACCGGCGAATCCGGTGAAGTCGGTCGCGACGTAACCGGGGCAGCAGGCGTTCACGATGACGTTGGTGTCCGCGAGTCCGCGCGCGTACTGGACGGTGAGGCTGTTGAGCATCGACTTCGACGGTGCGTACGCGGCCATGATCGGACCGGTCCGCAGCGTCAGCGAGCCCATGTTGCTCGACACGTTGACGATGCGGGGCGATGCCGCGCGGCGCAGCAGCGGGAGCAGTGCGTTCGTCACCCGCACGACCCCGAGGACGTTGGTGTCGAGAACCGTGCGGACGACGTCGAGGTCGAGCGTCGCCGGGTCCTGTGCGCCGCCGTCGGTCCTGCCTCCGATTCCCGCGTTGTTGACGAGCACGTCGAGCCGGCCGGCCGTCTGCTCGATCGTTGCCGCGGCCGCGGTGACGCTGTCGTCGGACGTGACGTCGAGTTCGACTCCGAAGGCGTCAACGCCGGTGGCGCGCAGTCGTTCGACGGCTTCCTTGCACCTGACGTCGTCGCGTGCGCCCACGGCGACCGTGAAACCGAGCGCTCCGAGGCCCTGCGCGATGGCGTGACCGATTCCCTTGTTCGCGCCGGTGACCAGCGCGATCTTCGTGTCCTTCACCTGGTCCATGCTCGGCGCGCGGCACCCGCGCTGTCCAAGATCGATTCAGTCCGCTCTGATACTCGCCGGGTATCAGTAGGCTCGGCGAGGTGGCCGATCTCGAGACCCGCGAGCTCAGGTACTTCGTCGCCGTCGCCGAGGAACTGCACTTCGGCCGCGCGGCCGCCCGGCTCGGGATCGCTCAGCCACCGCTCTCCCGCGCGATCCGCCAGCTCGAACGCCGGCTAGGTGTCCAGCTGCTGGACCGGGACCGCCGAGGAGCGGCGCTCACCGAGGCAGGCCGGGTACTGCTCGGCGAGGCGAGAGTCGCACTGGACGCCGTCGCGGCCGCCGAGCGCCGGACGCGCCGTGCCGGGGAGCGCTCGCTGGTGCTCGTCACGAAGGCCGGGGCGTCCCACGAGCTGCTGCGACGACTCCTGGACGCGCTGGCGAGCGAACCCGGTGCACCACCGGTGGAGGTGCTGCTGTGCGAGGTCGGCGAGCAGGCGCACCGGCTGCGCGACGGGCAGGCCGACGTGGCGATCATGCATCGCCCCTACGACGACCTCGCCGGGTTCGACACCGCGGACCTCTGCGTCGAGGGCCAGGTCGCGATCCTTCCGGCGGCACATCCGCTGGCGGCACGCGAGCAGCTCACGCTGGCGGACGTGAGCGACGTGCCCGGCCTGCCGATCGCCCGCTGGCCCCGGCTCGACGGGACGTATCCCGACGGGCCGGGGCCGGAGGTCCGCACCCAGTCGCAGCTCGCCCAGCTCGTGGCACTCGGCAAGTGCCTGCTCGTCATCCCCGCTTCGAGCCGTGCCTGGCAGTGGCCGGAACACGTCGCGGTGCCCGTCGTCGACGCACCTGACGTCACGACGGTGATCGCTTGGCCGCGGAGCAGTCACTCCCAGGCGATCGCGGCACTCGTGCGTTCGGCGTCGTCAGTCGCAGACGGCTCCGCGTGAAGCCGAGCCGACCAGCTTGGCGTACTTGGCGAGCACGCCGCGTTCGTAGCGCGGGGGCAGCGGTGCCCAGCCTTCACGGCGTGAGTCCAGGTCGGCGTCGACGTCGAGCGTGCCCTCGGCGACGTTCAGCGTGATCCGGTCGCCGTCGCGGACGAACGCGATGGGGCCGCCGTCGACCGCCTCCGGTGCCACGTGGCCGACGCACAACCCCGTGGTGCCGCCGGAGAACCGGCCGTCGGTGAGCAGCAGGACGTCCTTGCCGAGGCCCGCGCCCTTGATCGCCGCGGTGATGGCGAGCATCTCGCGCATGCCCGGCCCGCCCTTGGGGCCCTCGTAGCGGATCACCACGACGTCGCCCGCGGTGATCGTGCCGTCTTCCAACGCGTCCATCGCGGCGCGCTCGCGGTCGAACACGCGCGCGGTACCGGTGAAGACGTCCGAGTCGAAGCCGGCCGACTTCACCACGGCGCCCTCCGGGGCGAGCGAGCCCTTGAGGATCGTGATGCCGCCGGTGTGGTGGATGGGCTTGTCGAGCGCGCGCAGGACGTTGCCGTCGGGGTCGGGCGGCGCGATGTCGGCGAGGTTCTCGGCGACCGTGCGGCCGGTGACGGTGAGGCAGTCGCCGTGCAGCAGACCGGCGTCCAGCAACGCCTTCATCACCACGGGCACGCCGCCGATGCGGTCGACGTCGGTCATCACGTGCCGCCCGAACGGCTTCACGTCGGCCAGGTGCGGCACGCGCGCGCCGATGCGGCTGAAGTCGTCCAGCGTGAGCTCGACGCCGGCCTCGTGCGCGATCGCGAGGAGGTGCAGCACCGCGTTGGTGGAGCCGCCGAACGCCATGACGACGGCGATCGCGTTCTCGAACGCCTCGCGCGTCATGATCTGCCGGGCGGTGATGCCCTTGCGGAGCATCTCGACCACGGCCTGGCCGGACTTCCGCGCGAACCCGTCCCGGCGCCGGTCGGTGGCCGGGGGAGCGGCACTGCCGGGCAACGACATGCCCAGCGCCTCGGCCGCACTGGCCATCGTGTTCGCCGTGTACATGCCGCCGCACGCGCCCTCGCCGGGGCAGATCGCGCGTTCGATCAGGTCGACGTCCTCGCGGCTCATCAAACCGCGCGAACACGCTCCGACGGCCTCGAACGCGTCGATGATCGTGACCTCGCGTTCGGTGCCGTCGGTCAGCGTGACCCGGCCGGGCAGGATCGAGCCCGCGTAGAGGAACACGCTGGCCAGGTCGAGCCGCGCGGCCGCCATCAGCATGCCGGGCAACGACTTGTCGCAGCCGGCCAGCAGCACCGAGCCGTCGAGCCGCTCCGCCTGCATCACCGTCTCGACGCTGTCGGCGATCACCTCGCGCGAGACCAGTGAGAAGTGCATGCCCTCGTGGCCCATCGAGATGCCGTCCGACACCGAGATCGTGCCGAACTCGAGCGGGTACCCGCCGGCCGCGTGCACCCCGTCCTTCGACGCCTTCGCGAGGCGGTCCAGCGACAGGTTGCACGGCGTGATCTCGTTCCACGACGAGGCAACACCGATCTGCGGCTTCTCCCAGTCCTCGTCGCCCATGCCGACGGCCCGGAGCATCCCGCGCGCGGCGGTGCGCTCCAGGCCGTCGGTCACGTCCCGGCTGCGTGGCTTCACGTCTGTCATGGAGGCACGCTAGCTCGTTTCAGGCCGGGTTCGCTGCGTGAGTCAGCGTCTCCCAGGCGATGAACAGGTTGTCGGTCCCGTGTGGACGATTCGACTCGGTGTAGAGCTGGGTGTTCGCCATCGCGATGCCCAGCCGGGTGTGCAGCGCGTTGAAGCTCACCTCCGGCGTCGGCCCGAGCTCACGCGAGTACGAGCCGCCGCACAGCCACGACGGCACCGGCGTGCCGTTCTGGTATTTGGTGTGCAGGCCCCAGGCGTGCCGCATGCGCTCCCGGATCTCACCCCAGATGTCCTGGCCCTGGTGCCGCGCGGTCTCCGCGAAGTGCGCGGCCGCGGCGAGCCCGTAGCCGGTGTGCGCGAAGTCCCGGCAGGTCTCCTGGGTGAGCCCGTCGACGAACGTGGACTGGTTGTGCCAGTAGGAGATGATCTCGTCGCGGGTGTCGATCCCGCTGCCCGGCGGCGTCTTCGGCAGCGCGCCGTCCGTCGTCAGGTAGATGTAGGCCTGGATGCGGGTGCGGAAGATGCCGACCGCCTTGTCGTAGGCCGCCCGGTCCTCCAGGAAGACCGCGATGCCGAGCGAGGCCTCCATCATGCTGAGTTCCCAGTTGCCGTTGGTGTTCGCGCGGCCGTTCGCGATCTCCGGCAGGTAGACGTCGCGCAGCATGGTGCCGAACCTCGCGCTGTTCGGCCAGTTCCCGTGGACGTGCTTGATGATCTCGGCGGCCTTGGGCCAGCTGCTCGCGGACCACGCGGTCTGCAGCGGCGCGTTCGAGTTGGTGTGGTCGCGGATCGTGGCCGACCAGGCGTCCATGATCTCGATGGCCTTGGCCGCGTACCGGTTGTCGCGGGTGATGTACCAGATCAACGAGAGCGTGTACGCGGCGAGCGCGTCCTGGCGCTCGTCGGTGCAGCCGTAGTTCGGATTGGTGTAAGGGCCGCACTCCACGACCGCTCGCGGCTTCGGGACGCGGGACAGGGAGGCGTACGGGCTCGCCATCATGCGGTCGTACGCGAGCTTCCACGGCTGGGCGCCCGCTTGGACCTTGGTGCGGATGAAGTCCAGCTGTGGACGGGAGACCCCGACTCCGGGGTGGACGAACGTCACCGGTGCGGCCTGGGAGGCCGCACCGGTGACCGGTACCAGCAGCGTTGCCAGCAGTGCGATCAGCACCGCGCAGGAACGGGTGACCATGCCGCCAGTGTCAGTGGTCTATACCTTTGCGGTCAATCATTCCGGAACAAGGTTCAAGCTGATGAACGGAACAACGAAATCCCCCGGTGCGCGGGAGGTGCACCGGGGGATTTCGGCAGATCAGTCAGACAGCGTCACTCGCGGCACTTCTTGCCGGTGTTCACGCAGTTGACCAGGCGGTTCATGATCTGCTGCGACATCACGTTCGCGAAGTCGTCGTGGTCGGTGAGCGGGTTGTGCTCCTCCTCCGGGAAGGAGTCGACCAGGTAGCGGCCTTCCTTCTGGACGTTCAGCGGGATGTTGTAGGTCAGCGAGATCCGCAGCTGCGGCACGGCCTTGAAGCCGTTCTTGCACTTGCCGTTCTGGTCGGGGAAGACGATGTGGTCCCGGTGGTTGGCCGAGTCGATGTTCTTGCCGTCCCAGCAGCTCGGGAAGTCGTGGACGCGCTTGACCTTCGAGTTCTGCGGGCAGATCGGGTACTTGTCCATCAGCACCTTCTCCTCGAACCCGGTGCAGGTCCACGAGGCCTTGGCGTTCTTCGGGCCGTTCTGGCCGGCCTTGGCGTCACCGTAGAGAACGCGGAGGAACTTCGGCATCGCGACGACCTTGCCGGTGGGCGAGCCGCGGAACTGCAGGTCGACGACGGCGGGACGCTGGATCTCGCCCTCGTTGCCCTCGAGCTCGTTGTTCGCGTTCTCTTCCGGGTTGTTCTGGTTCTTCTTGTTCTCGGTGCCCTCGGCCTGCGCGTCGTCGTTGTTCTCGGCGCCGTTGCCTGCCTTCGAGGCCTGGCCGGCTTCCTTGACCGTGCAGGCGGCGGCCGGGTTGAGGTCCGGAGCCTGCTTGCCCTGGCGGCTGAACGCCAGCATCATCCGGTTCAGGATCGCCGCGCGCTTCTCGCGGGTCGGGCCGACGATGACGTTGTTGACGTCCTGGGCCTTGGTCTGCTCGAGCTTCTTCTCGGCCTCGTCGGTGACCTTCTCGATGTTGGCGAGCTCCCGGTCGATCTCCGCCTGGGCGGCGTCCGGCACGTCCTCGGGGAGTCGCGACGCGACGTCGGGGCACTCGAGACGGGCCTCGGCCTTGTCGGCCTTGTCCTTGTCCTGCTGGGCCTTGTCGTCCTTCTTCGGCGGCGCCTGCTCCCCGGCTCCTCCCGCCTCTTCCGCTGCCTCGTCGGTGATGCGCACAACGGGCCAGAAGTAGGCGGACTTGTCACCGTTCTTGCACGTGGTGCCGGCGGCCTGGAGCGACTTGTTGTTGGAGTCCGCGTTCGTGGACAGGTTGCCGACGTAGTCGTGCAGGTGCTCGGCACCGTTGCGGACACCGGGCTGCGCGATGAAGTTGTCCGGGTTGAAGTGGCCGTTCTCGTTGCGGCCGCAGTCCACCGTGAACGTACCTGTGGTGGCGTCGTTCTCGGGTTTTGGTTTCTTGACGTTCGCTTTCACCTTGGTGATGTCGACGAACAAGCTCTTGTCAGGCCCGTCGGCGAGCGCGGCGCCATCAGAAGAACTGATGGCCACCACCGTGGCACCACCAGCGACCAGGGCCATCGCCGCTGCTGCGGCGGTCAGCCAGATCGTGGATTTCCTACGGTGAAAAGCCATTTGCCACCTCGTGTAGTCCGATAAAACGGCATGGTGAAGCTGACGGCGGTTAGCCGTGTCGTTCGGGTTGAACTTCGGTGTGTGGTTAGAAAGAACGCGATCTGCTGCTGCGTCGAGATTGCTTCTTGGATCGAGAAATCATGCGCATTCCCACCAGCGCGAGCGCGAGCACCGCAATTGCGGCGAAGAAGACGCCGTTGTTGTTGCCGAACACGCCTTGCTCGGCGGTGCGGGTGAACTTGGTGCCCTCCGGCACGGTCGGGATCACGCCGTCGGTCGGGTTCGCGGAAGCCTCCGCGTTGTCGTCGGCGTTGTCCCCGGTCGGCTCCGGAGCCCCGGAGGCCGGTGGCGGAGGTGCGAGCGGCTGCGGGGACTCCAGGCTGCCGAAGTCGACGCGACCGGTTTCCTCGAGCACCTTCATGTGGTCGAAGACGGTGATCATCGCCTGGGTGGAGAGAATGCGGATGAGCTCGTTCTTGGTGCCCGCCCGGATCTGCGCGGAGTAGGCGTAGACCTTGCCGTGCGCCGCGCGGAGCCGGTTGGCGAAGACGGCGTCGAACTCGTCGCCGGTCGCCGCGTCCATCTCGGCGAGGAAGCCCTTCTGCTCGTCGGAGGCCTCCGTGGGCAACGTGTGGCCGAGCAGCAAGCCCGCCCGGTTCACCACGTTGTCCAGCAGCGTGTGGCCCTCGATGAGGTGCTTGGCCGCCTCCTGCATCTTGGGCTGGTCGGGCCGTTTGGCCTTGGCCTTGTCACCGGCGGGCTTCTCCCACAACCCGGCCTGCTTGACCCGGTTCATGAAATCGCGGTCGGCAGGTCCGAGCGGACCCCACTGGGTCTGCACGACCTCGTCGCCCGTCCCGCCGCTACCGGGCGGCGGGGTCGAGATGGGGGTCGACGGGTTTGCTGGCTGGCCGATCGCGCTCCCGGTGTTGAGCAGCACGGCCAGCACACAGCCCGCCAGCGCGACGACGAGTCGCATCGGCGTTGCCAAGGTCATGGGGAGTCGCACGATCGGGACTACGGCCAGGAATGGGAACCCGCCTCAGTTCGAGACCCTGGCGTTATCGAAACGTTATCCAACCCCGCGCAACCTCGGGCCGAACCCGCGACCTAAAGTCCTGAGCATGAGCAAGCGTTTTGTGGCGTTGGGGGATTCGTTCACCGAGGGCGTGGGTGACGAAGACGCAGGTCGTCCCAATGGTGTGCGTGGCTGGGCCGATCGGGTGGCCGACGTGCTGGGGACCCTTGATCCGGAGTTCACCTACGCCAACCTCGCCGTGCGCGGCCGGTTGCTGCCGCAGGTCCTCGACGAGCAGCTTGAGCGCGCTCTCGCGATGAAGCCGGACCTCGTCTCGCTCTACGCGGGTGGGAACGATCTCATGCGCCCGAAGGTGGACATCGACGCGTTGATGCGCCGCTACCGGCAAGCGGTGGCACGCGTGGTGAACTCCGGCGCACGGGGCATCCTCTTCACGGGCGTCGACGGCGCGGACGACCCCGTGTTCCGCAAGATGCGTGGTCGCGTGGCCATCTACAACGAGCACGTGCGCGCGATCGCCGCTGAGTACTCGTGCGTGCTCGTCGACATGTGGGGGATGCGGCAGTTGCGTGACCGCCGCATGTGGTCGCCGGACCGGCTGCACCTGAACTCTCTGGGGCACGCCGAGGTCGCCATCTCTGTTCTCGACGGTCTGGGTGTCTCGCACTCTTTGGAACGAACGGTGCTCGGCGTGGCTCCGCTGGTCGACCGGAAGATCCGGCGCGCGGAGGACTGGAAGTGGGCCCGCGAGCACGTCGTGCCGTGGGTGATGCGACGGCTGCGTGGCGAGTCGTCCGGGGACGTGGTGCGGCCGCGCCGGCCGGAGCTGCTGCCGCCCTCGTAACTAGAACGTGTTCTTTGGCCCGAGGTGGTCTAACGACGCAAGTGCGGTCTGGTGACGGTTTTTCTGCGGTTTGTTTGCAGATAGAACGCGTTCTAGAAATCCTGTCGGCCACATGGGTGAAATCGCAGGTAGCGGGCCCGGACTGGATTGATGCAGTGGCCTAGCGTTCGTCCGCATGCATCGCAGGACTGCGCTGATCGCGTTTGTGGTCTGCGCGTTGCTCGCGAGCTGCGGGAGCAGGCTCACCGACGAGCAACGCGCCGCACTTGTCGTGCCTCAGGGCGGCGGGACGGGCACCGAGCAGGGCACGGCGCCGGCCGAGGACGGCGCCGTGGCCGGGTCCGACGGCACCGCCGGCCAGCCGGGCGCGAACAACCCGCAGCAGCCGAACAAACAGGCGAACCCGCCCGGCAGCATCGCGGGCGGCTGCCAGGGCACCGGTGGCGCCACGGACAAGGGCGTCACCGCGGGCGAGATCACCATCGCGAACATCTCGGACATCAGCGGCCCGGTGCCCGGCCTGTTCCAGGCGGCGCAGCAGGGCACCAAGGCGTTCGTCGAGTACTTCAACGCCACCCAGGGCGCGATCTGCGGCCGCAAGCTCAAGCTGGTGTCGTTCGACTCGCGCACCGACAGCGGCGGTGACCAGCAGGCCACCTCACAGGCGTGCGAGCAGGCCTTCGCCATGGTCGGCTCGATGTCCGGCTTCGACCAGGGCGGCGGCCCGGCCGCCGCGGCGTGCGGCATCCCGGACCTGCGCGCCTCCACCGTCACCGTGCAACGGCAGCGCACGCCGGTGAGCTTCGGCGTCGCGTCGAACGTCGTGAACCTGGTGTCGTCGGCCTACCCGGACCTGATCAAGTCGAGCTTCCCGAACGCCGCCAGTGCCGCGTCGTTCCTCTACTTGAACGTCGACGCGAGCTCGCAGAACGCCCGCAGCATGCAGAAAGCCGCCGAGCAGCGCGGGATGAAGTTCGTCTACACGCAGGCCATCGACATCGCCGACGTCAACTACGCGCCGTACGTGGCGAAGCTGAAGGAGACGGGCGCGAAGATCGTCTACTGGATGGGGTCGGCGCAGTACGCGGTCCGGTTGCAGCAGGCCATGCGGCAGCAGGGGTACACGCCGGAAGCGTTCATCACGGACCCCTCGGCCTACGACGCGCAGTACGTGCGGCAGGGCGGGGCGGCGGTCGACGGCACTGTTGTTTACACGAACGGGGGGCTGTTCGAGGAGAACAACCCGCAGGTGGTGCTCTACAAGCAGTGGCTGGGCCGGGTGGCGCCGGGTGCGTCGCCCTCGTACTTCGGGATGTTCGCGTGGGCGGCCGCGCGGTTGTTCGTGCAGATGGCGGCGAAGGTCGGGCCGCAGCTGACGCGCAAGGCGATGTTGGACCAGGTCCGCGGGGTGCACGACTTCACCGCCGAGGGGATGGTGGCGCCGCAGGACGTCGGGGGGAAGCGGACTTCGGCGTGCATGTCGTTGGTGCGGTTGAAGGGTGGGACTTGGTCGCGGTTGGCGCCCGCGTCGGGGTACTCGTGCGGGGCGTTGATCGACACAGGGGTGGGTGGATGACGGAGACGCTCGCCCGCCCGGCTTCCGGCCGCGCAACCGGCAGCGGCGCAGCTACCGCCTTGCTCGCCTGCGCGATCTTCGGCCTGGCCACCGGGAGGGGCGCATGACCGCACTCCTCGCCTACACCGTGTTCGGCCTGGTAACGGGCGGGGCTTATGCCGTCGTCGCCGGTGGTCTCGTCCTGACCTACAGCACCTCCAAGGTGTTCAACGTCGGCCACGGCGCGATCGGCATGGTGATGGCGTTCCTCTACTGGGAACTGGCCGAGAACCGCGGCCTGCCCCAGTGGCTCGCGCTCCTCCTGGTGGTCGGGGTGTGCGCCCCGCTGTTCGGGCTGGTGATCGAGCGGTTCGTGATGCGCAGACTGGCGGGTGCCCCGGTCGGCATCACCCTCGTGGCCGGGGTCGGCGTGCTGGTCGGCCTGATCGGCGCGGCTCAGGTGATCTGGCCGCCACAGGCCCGGCCGGTGCGGCCGTTTCTCGACCAGTACGGCGTCCACATCGGACAGTCGTACGTCAGCGGCCACGACCTCGTGACGCTGGCGTGCGCGGTGCTGGTCGCAGGCGGGCTGTACGTGTTGCTGAACCGCACGCGGACCGGCCTGGCGATGCGGGCGTGTGTGGACGCACCGGAGCTGGCCGCGTTGTACGGCACGCGGCCTCATCGGCTGTCGGCGCTGAGCTGGGCGATCGGGTCGGCGTTGGCGGCGCTGGGCGGCATCCTGCTGACGCCCGTGGTGCAGCTCGACTACGTGACGATGACCCTGCTGGTGATCACGGCCTACACCGCGGCGCTGGTCGGGCGGCTGCGGAGCCTGCCGTGGACGTTCGTGGGTGCGCTGGGGCTCGGTCTGGTGCAGTCCTACGCGGTGGCTTACCTGCCGTCGTCGCCGTTCTGGATCGCGTTCCGGGCGGCGATTCCGGCGTTGTTGCTGTTCGTGGTGTTGCTCGCGATGCCGCAGTCACCACTGCGGATCGGTGGCGTGCGCGGCCAGCGCGGGGTGGCGGTGCCGAACGCGCTGACGACCGGGGTGGGCGCGGCGCTGTTCCTCGGTGTGGCCGTCGTGCTGGCCTTGCTGGTGGACTCCGTGGTGGCGGGGCAACTCGCGCTGGGGCTCGTGTTCGGGATCGTGCTGCTGTCGATGGTGCTGCTCACCGGGTACGGCGGGGTGGTGTCGCTCGGGCAGTTCACGTTCGTCGGCGTGGGTGCGGTGACGGTGGCGCGGCTCGGCGGCTCGCCGTGGACGTTGGTGGTGGGCGCGTTGGTGTCCGCCGCGATCGGCGCGGTGATCGCGTTGACTGCTTTGCGGGTGAGCGGGCTGTACCTCGCACTTGCAACGTTGGGGTTCGCGCAGCTGATGGACAAGCTCGTGCTGCAGTCGCCGATCGCGTTCGGGGTGCGGGGCAGTCTGCAGGTGCCGCGCCTGTTCGAGTCGGCCGCCGCTCAGCTGGTTCTGGCGGCGGTGGTGTTCGCACTGGTGGGAGCGGCTGTGCTGGCCATCAGGCGCGGGCGGCTCGGGCGGCGGATGATCGCGGTGAAGGACAGCTCGGCGGCGTGCGCGACGCTCGGCCTGAACGTGCGGTGGATCCGGGTCTGGGTGTTCTCGTTGTCGGCGGCGATCGCGGGGCTGGCCGGCGGGTTGTTCGCGCAGCTGCGGGAAACCGTTGCGGCGAGCGACTTCCAGCTGTTCAACAACCTGCCGTTGCTGCTGTTCGCCGTGATCGCGGGCGTGACGTCGGTGTCGGGCGCCCTGCTCGGCGGCGTGCTGCTGATGCTGCTTCCGGTGCTGCAGAGCGGTTTCCCGGCGTTCGCGGGGGCGGCGGTCGTGCTGCTCGGCGTCGCGGCGGCCGGGCTCGCGCGTGATCCCAACGGCCTGATGAGCTGGGTCTTCCGGGCCTGGTCCTGGCGGCGCGCATGAGCACGTTGCGAGTGGAGGGCGTGACGGTCCGCTTCGGCGAGGTGACGGCGGTCGACGACGTGACGTTGTCGGTGGACGTCGGCGTCACCGGGCTGATCGGGCCCAACGGTGCGGGCAAGACGACGTTGTTCGACGTGATCAGCGGGCTGCGCAAGCCCACTGCCGGCCGGGTGCTGTTGGACGACGCGGACATCACGTCCTGGGGACCGCACCAGCGATCCAGGCGCGGGGTGGCGCGGACGTTCCAGCGGCTCGAGGTGTTCGGGTCGCTGACGGTGTGGGAGAACGTGGTGGTGGCGCTGGAGAGCCGGCGCCGGTCCGCCCGGCTGGCCGCGGAGTTGCTGGAACGGGTGGGGATCGCGGAGTTCTCCGACAACCAGGCCGACACGGTGCCGACCGGTGCCGCGCGGCTGCTGGAACTGGCCCGTGCGCTCGCCACCGATCCTTCGCTGCTGCTGCTCGACGAGCCGTCGTCGGGGCTCGACCGCGCCGAGACCGACGCGTTCGGCGCGTTGCTGCAGGAACTGGTGGCGGAGGGGCGCGCTGTCGTTCTGGTGGAGCACGACATGGACCTCGTGATGAACTACTGCGACCGCGTGCACGTGCTGAACCTCGGCAGTTTGCTGACCTCGGGCACACCGGCCGAGATCCGCGAGCACGCAGGTGTCCGGGAGGCGTATCTCGGATGATCGACCTGACGGACGTCCACGCCGGGTACGGCCGGATCGAGGTGCTGCGCGGGGTTTCGTTGAACGTTCCGCGCGGCACCGTCACCGCTCTGCTGGGCCCGAACGGCGCGGGCAAGTCGACGCTGGTGAAGGTCCTCAGTGGACAGTTGCGTGCCTCGTCCGGTCACGTGCACCTCGGCGGCGTGCACGTGAACGACGCCGGTCCCGACGAGCTGGCGCGCGCCGGCCTGTGCACGATCCCGGAAGGCCGCGCGATCTTCCCGAACCTCACGGTCGCCGAGAACCTGCGACTGATGCGCGGGGACCCGTCGGTCGTCTACGAGCGGTTCCCGAAGCTGCGCGTGCGGCACAAGCAGCTCGCGGGCTCGATGTCCGGCGGCGAACAGCAGATGCTCGCGTTCTCCCGCGCGTTGATCACCGACCCGGCCGTGGTCGTGATCGACGAGCTGTCGATGGGCCTGGCGCCGGTGATCGTGGCCGAGCTGTACGAGGTCGTCAAGGAACTGGCCGCGGAGGGCGTCACGATGCTGATCGTCGAGCAGTTCGCCGAGACCGCGTCGGCGGTGGCCGACCAGGTCGTCGTGATGGCGCACGGCGAGATCTCCGCCGAGAACGATCTGGCTTCCGTCTACTTCGGAGGGACGTCATGAGGTACGCGCTCGTCCTGCTGCTCCTTCTGCTGTCCCCGGCGCCTGCCAGAGCTGCCGACATCGGTGGCTTCACGTTGTCCTCCCGCGCCGCGCCGGTTTCCGTGCTGCTGCACACCGATCTGCTCCCGGTGCCCGCGGAGCCGCAGGGCGAGGTGCACCTGTCGTACACGCAGACCGAGCTGGGTTCCGGTCCGATCGGCCGCTCGCTGGCGAGCTCGCTGTGGCCGGGCGCGGCCGTGGGCACCGGTCTGCCGCAGCTGCTCGGGTTCGCGTATCCGGTGCAGGCCAACGCCGCGCACCCCGGCGGCCCGGCGGACGAGTCGAAGTCGGGCATGCGAGCCACGGCCGGCGCCGCGAAAGCCGAGTCGTACGCGGGCGCGAAGCAGGAGGTGCCGTTCCTGCTCACCGCGGACGGGCTGTCGTCCACCAGTGTCAGCGCGGCTTCCGGTTCCGAGGCGCGTTCTTCCGCCGTGACGTCCGCGCAGACGATCTCCCTGCTCGCCGGGCTGGTCGTGATGTCCGGGGTGAAGTTCGAGTCCGTCGCGGTCAGCGACGGCAGCAAGGGGAGCGGCACGAGCACGTTCTCCGTCGCCGAGTTCACCGTGCTGGGCCAGAAGTTCCCGGTGAAGTCACCGGCCGCGCCGCCGGACGGTCTGCTGAAAGCCTTGGAACCACTGGGAATCACGCTGGCGTGGCCGACATCCGCGACGAAGGTCGAAGGCACTGGCGCCACGTCCTCCAGCCGGGGCCTGACGTTGACGGTGGACGTGCTGGCGTTGCGGAACAAGCTCGGTCTCGGCGGAATCCTGGACGGCGTCGTCGCACCGCTGCTGCCCAAGGAACTGGTGCCGCTGCTGAACCCGCTGCGCAAGATGGTGGTGATCGTCGGCGACACCGAGGCGGTCGCAAACGCTTCCGCTTCCGTGCCGTTGACCCCACCGGACGCGCCCGCGCCCCAGGTCCCTCTCGTCCCTCCGCCGCCTGACGCCGGCGGCTCGGCTCCGTCGCCCGGCACGCCGCCGGTCGCCGGGGTGGTGCCGCCCAAGACGGTGACCCCCGTGGCGTCCGCCCGCGCGAAACCGCGCTCGTTGCTGGACTTCCCCGGCGTACCCGCACTGCTGGTCCTCGCGGGGCTCGGGGTGGCTGGTGCCGCGGCGTTCGGCATGAAGTCGTTCGGCACGTTCCTGCTCGGCGGCGCTCCCTGTCCGTCCGGACACCCGACCGGTGTCCCCGACCTCCGCAACGGGTGAACCCATGACCATGCAGGACCGGCGCCGCGCCAGAATGCGCAGCGGGCTCGGGCTCGTCGGCACGATGCTGATGACCGCGGGGATCGCGGCGATCCTCTTCGCCTGGTGGGGCGTCGCGCACACCGGGTACGTGTGGGAGCAGATCCCGTACGTCGTTTCGGGCGGAATCCTCGGGGTCGGGCTGATCGCCGTCGGTGGGTTCCTCTACTTCGGATCGTGGCTGACCAAGCTCGTGGAGGAGCAGCGGCAGACCACGTACGCGCTGTTGCAACTGCTGGACGAGCGCAGCGCAGAACGGGAGATCGATTCCACGCTCAGGCTCTGACCACCGGTCTGTTCACACCCTTGAACCAGTGGTTTAGACCAGTTAACGTGCTCCCCATCACGTTCCCCCTGCACGTGAAGGAGCACCATGAAGAGGTTCCGCTGGCAAGTCCTGACCATCGGGCTGGCGATGGCCACCGTGGTAGGAGGCGTGCTGGCCGCTCCCGCGAGCGGCGCGGCCGGCGTGACGGCGACGTTCACCAAGACTTCGGCCTGGGACAGCGGTTACGAGGCCAAGTACACGATCTCCAACGGCGGTGCGAGCGCGCTCTCGTCGTGGACGGTCGAGTTCACCCTCCCGAGCGGGCAGTCGATCGCCTCGCTCTGGGACGGCAGCTACACCGCGAGCGGCCAGACCATCACGGTGAAGAACACCTGGAACGGCAACGTGCCCGTCGGTGGTTCGGCGAGCTTCGGCTTCACCGTGCGCGGTTCTGGCGGAAACCCGGCCAACTGCAAGGTCAACGGCGGATCGTGTGACGGCGGCACCCAGCCGACCACGACCACGACCACCACGACCACCACGTCGAACCCGCCGTTGCCCGGCACCGGACGGGGCGCGCCCTACCTGTACCTCGGCTGGGGCGAGCCGCAGAGCGCCACCCAGGTCATGAGCTCGACCGGCGTCAAGTGGTTCACCCTCGCGTTCGTCCTGTCCGGCGGCGGTTGCTCGCCGGCGTGGGACAGCAGCCGCCCGCTCACCGGCGGTGTCGACCAGCAGACGATCAACGCGATCCGCGGCGCCGGCGGGGACATCGTGCCGTCGTTCGGTGGCTGGAGCGGCAACAAGCTCGGGCCGAACTGCTCGACGCCCGAAGCGCTGGCCGGGGCGTACCAGCAGGTGATCAACGCTTACGGGCTGAAGGCGATCGACATCGACATCGAGAACTCCGACGAGTTCGAGAACACGACGGTCCAGGACCGGATCATCACCGCGCTGAAGATCGTCAAGCAGAACAACCCCGGCATCCAGACGATCGTCACGTTCGGCACCGGCACGACCGGCCCGAACTTCTACGGTGCCCGGCTGATCGACCAGGCCAAGGCGCTGAACGCGAACATCGACGTCTTCACGATCATGCCGTTCGACTTCGGCAGCTCCAACATCCGCACCGACACCATCGGCGCGGCCACCGGCCTGAAGAACAAGCTCAAGTCGACCTTCGGCTGGAGTGACGCCGAGGCGTTCAAGCACGTCGGCATCTCCGGCATGAACGGGCTGTCCGACCAGCGCGAGCTGACCACCGTCGACGACTGGACGGCCATCCGCGACTGGTCCAAGGCGAACGGGCTGGCGCGCCTCGCGTTCTGGTCGGTGAACCGCGACCGCGGCGGCTGCGACGGGCAGGTGGCAGCGAACTGTTCCGGCATCCAGCAGGCCGACCTCGCGTTCACCAAAGTCACCGCGGGTTTCTGAGCGACTACGAGCCGTCAGCGCCATTTAATCGGTGGCGCTGGCGGCTTAACCTTGTCCCATGCGTCGACGACATTGATCTTCAACTGATCTGACCCGAACCGCGACGGCGTGGGCGTGGTGTTCGCACCTCATCCCGATCTACGCGCTGTACGCGTTGCTCTTCGCCGACAGCGGGCTGTCGGACAGCCAGATCACGGTGCTGCTCGCCATCTGGTCGACCACCGCCGTGGTCGCGGAGGTGCCGTCCGGTGCCCTCGCGGACCGGTTCTCCCGGCGCGGCTGCCTCGTGGCGTCCGGTGTGCTGCAGGCCGCCGGGTACACGTCCTGGGTGCTCTTCCCGTCGTTCTACGGCTTCGCAGCGGGTTTCGTGCTGTGGGGACTTGGCGGCGCGCTGGAGTCGGGTGCGTTCGAGGCGCTGGTCTACGACGCCTTGGCGGCCAACGGGGACGAGGACCAGTACGTCCGGTTGAACGCGCGCGTCGACGCCATCGAGCTGATCGCGCAGGTGCCGGTGGCGCTGGTGGCCACGGTGCTGTTCTCGCTGGGCGGCTACCAGCTCACGGGCTGGGTGAGCGTCGCGATGTGCCTGATGTCGTCGGTGATCGCGTTGCGTTTCCCGGAACCTGCACGTGACTCCGCTGAGCAGCACACCGGTTACTTCCGGACGTTGCTGACCGGTCTGCGCGAAGCCGTGCCGATCAAGAGCGCGGTGATCGCGGTGGCGCTGGTGTACGCGATCGACGCCTTCGAGGAGTACTTCACCTTGATGGCGCAGGACTGGGGCGTGCCGACGCTGTGGGTGCCGCTGGCGACGACAGGGCTGCCGTTGCTCGGTGCTGCTGGCGCCTCGCTGGCGGGCCGGTTGCCGTTCCGCGGCTGGGTGCTGTTCGCGGCGGGTCTGGTGCTGATCGCGGCTGCTCTGCTGGCCGTTCCACCGGCTCTCGTCCTCGTGGGACTGTATTACGGGCTCTACCGGTTCGTGCTGGTGCACGTGGAAACCGCGTTGCAGCACCGGATCGACGCCGACACCGAGGCCCGTGCCACGGTCACGTCGGTCGCGGCGATCCTGTCGGAGCTGGTGGCGTTCGGGATCTACGGTGCCTGGGTGCTCGGTGGTGCGGTGGGAGTCGGTGTGCTGGTGCTGGTGATCGCGGTGGCGATCTGGCGCAACTGAGCCGGAGGCACGAGCAGGCGGTCGGGTTCGAGCCGCAGCCCGGTCTCCACTTCCTTCGCCAGCACGCCGAGCCGCGGGTTCTCGGCCTGGTCGCGGTACCGGGCGACGTGCTCGGTCTGGTCGGCGAACACGAACAGCCCGTCGTTGTTCCGCGCGGCGAGGTCGGCGATCTCGGGGGAGCGGGTGCAGGCGTGCCAGAGGTAGGGCCTGTTGGGCCACAACGCTTTCAGCGTCTCGTAGTGCTCGATCGTCAGCGGCACGCCGTACTCGATCTCCTTGCCGAACCAGCCGAACACCTTCGCGGTGTTGCCCCTGCCGAGCACCAGGTCGGTCCTGCCGGGCGCGAGGAGGTCCAGGGTCGCGTACTCGGCGGCCAGCCGGCGCGGGTCGTTCGTGGTGATCAGGGTGGTGGCGGTGGAGAGCTTCAGGGTGGTCTTCGCGGCGATGTGGGCGAGCAGGGTGGCCGGGCAGGACGAGTTGTAGGGCGGGTTGTGGTGCTCACCCACCGCGAAGACGTCGAGGCCGGCTTCGTCGGCCTGGATCGCCAGGTCGACGATCTCGGCCGGTTCGAGGTCGCCCGCGGTGAACACGCCGATCTGCACGACTTCAGTGTGCTCGGCTGAGCCGCAACGTCCACAGGCAGCCCGCCGCGGCCAGCGCACCGCCGGTGGCCAGGGCCATCGGGATGTCCTCCGCGTTCGCGACGAGACCGAGCAGGATCGGTCCGCCGCCGAGCCCGACGTCGATGAACGCGCTGGCGGTGCCGGACGCGGCGCCGCGCTGGTGCGGTTCGGCCGTGGCGAAGATGGCCGCGAAGAACGCCGGCGTGCTGAACGTGACGCCGGCGCCGATCACGATGCTGCCCAGGACGAGCGTGTTCGGCGTGGCGGTGAGGACCATCCCGGTCGCGATGATCGCGAGTGCGATCGCCCCCAGCTTGAGGGGCGGCACGCGGTCCGGGACCTTGGCGAACACCGCGCGGAACGTGACGACCGTGGCGCCGTAGAGGAACAACGGCAGGCTGGTGTTCTCGAAGCCGCTTTGCTGTGCGCGCAACGCGGAGAAGGCCATGAACCCGCCGGCGGCCACGAGCGCCGCGCACAACCCGATGCTCGGTGGAATCGCGGGCCGGTGGATCAACGCCGTGCGCGCGGCCGGAGCGGGTGTGCTGGTTTCGCCGAGGAACAGCACGGTCGCGGCGCTCGCCAGGCAGAGCGCGGCGGCGGTGAGCCAGGCGAGGGGGAACGACTGCTGTGCCAGCACTTCGCCGAGCGGCGGGCCCGCGGCGAGACCGAGGTAGAGGCTGAGGGAGTTGAGGCTGAGGGCTTCGCCGAGGCGGTCCGGCGGGGCGACGTCGACCAGGGCGGCGAACGCGGCGACGAAGAACGCCGCTTCGCCGACGCCCAGCAGCAGTCGCAGGGCGATGATCGTGGGCAGGTCGGTGGCGAGCGCGGTCAGCGCGAGGCTGGTGGCGGCCAGTGCGGTGCCGCCGAGCAGGAGTGGTCTTCTGCCGACGCGGTCGGTGAGGCGTCCGGCGAACGGCCGCAGCAGGAGCGCCGAGATGGCGAACGCGCCGAACGCGAGACCCGCCGCGGCCTTCGAGCTGTGCAGCGGGCCGGTCACGTAGAGGGGCAGGGCGTAGACCGCGATGCCCATCGCGGTGAAGTAGCCCAGGTCAGCGGCGGTGAGCAGGGCGAAGCGCGGAGTCAGCAGACGCGCCATCGCAACAGGGTGCGCTAGACGACGCCGTTCCGCACCTCAGACACGAACGCCGCGAAGGAACGCAGGCCGGGATGCAGCGCACGCAGGGCCTCGATGTCGGCGGCCGGCTCCGCAGGATGGTCGAACACCTTGCGCAGTTCCGGATAGTCCACTTGGAACCGCTCGTACGGCACGCCGATCAGCTCGGCCATCTCCACCGGTGTCAGGACATCGCCCGCCAGGGACAGCGACGAGCCGATGAACCGGGCGGGATCGGCGAAGACCCTGGCGGCGATGGCGCCGATGTCGTCCACCGCGATCAGGTGGTAGGGCACCGAGGGATTCAGCAGATGGGTCAGTCGCGTCAGGCCAGGGGTGTAGAGGCCGTCCATGAACGTCGTCGGCCGCAGCACGGTCGTGGGCAGGCCGAGGTCCTCGATGTGCCGCTCGACCTCCCACTTGCTGTCGAACGACGCGACGCCGGTCTGCGACGTCGCGGCCACCAACGAGGCGTACACGAGGTGCGAGACACCTGCGGCCTGCGCCGCGTCGGCGACGTTGCGGCCCCATCTGGTTTCCACGGCGGGGGAGTAGCCCTGCGGCGAGCGCGGGTCGTGCGGCGCGGGCTGCACGCTGAACACCGCGTCAGCGCCGGAGAACGCACGGATCAGCGAGTCGGGTGAGGCCTGGTCGGCCACGACCACCGAGGTCCCGGGAACATCGGCCGCCGGGTCGCGGGTCACCGCCCGGACGTCCCATCCCGCCGCGACGAGGTGCCGCGCCACCGCGCCACCCTGCTTGCCGGTCGCTCCGGTCACCACCGCTGTCTTCACTCTGCCCCCAGAAGGTTTTCTGCAGAACTATCACGAATCCGGGGGAAGTGCTGCCACCTGGCCGATTCCATCAGCGCCGGCGTAACGCCAGGATCTTCCGATCAGATCAAACTGCACAAGCCGGACATCGCGGAGGCCGCCGTGCTAGTAGTCCAGATCTTCCTGCCACTGGCACTGGCCCTGGTCATGTTCGGCCTGGGTCTCACGCTCACCATCGCCGACTTCGCCAGGGTCGCGAAGTACCCGAAGGCCGCGGTCGTCGCCCTGGTCTGTCAGATCATCGTGTTGCCGGCCATCTGCCTGGGCCTGGTGCTCGCGTTCGGGCTGAAGGGCGTGCTGGCGGTCGGGATGATGTTGCTGGTGGCCTCGCCGGGCGGGACGTCGGCGAACCTCTTCAGCCACCTGGCGGGCGGCGACGTCGCGCTCAACATCACGCTCACGGCGATCAACTCGGTGCTCGCGGTGTTCACGTTGCCGGTCGTGGTGGGGCTGAGCATGGCGCACTTCATGGCCGACAGCGCCGAGGTCGGGTTGCAGCCGGCCAAGTTCGTGCAGGTGTTCGCGATCGTGCTGGTACCGGTGGCGATCGGGATGTGGGTGCGCCGGAAGTACGAGACCTGGGCGCTGAAGATGCAGCGGGCCGTGCGGATCGCTTCGGTGGTCGTGCTGGTGCTGGTGATCCTCGCGGCGATCGCCTCGGCGTTCCAGCAGCTCGTCGACAACATCGGCACGCTCGGGCCGGTGGCGTTGCTGCTCAGCATCCTCAGCCTGCTGATCGGCTACTACGTGCCGAAGGCGTTCAAGGTGGGGGAGAAGGAGTCGATCGCCAGCGCCATGGAGATCGGGATCCACAACGCCACGATCGCGATCACGTTGGCGTTGACCGTGTTGAACGACGAGACGATGGCGGTCCCGCCCGCGGTGTACGGGGTGCTGATGTACCTGCCGGCCGCGGTGGCGGCGCGGTTGTTGTCGCGGAATCAAAAGAGGTTGCGCACGCAGCTAGGTTGATCGGTGACATGCGTTCAACCACAACCTTCATCGCGGCCGTTCTCGTTGCCGCAACAGCCGTTCCCGCCCACGCCGCGGGGACCACCGTCATCCGCACCGACGCGGGATTCGTGTCGGGAAGCATCAGCAACGCCCAGCGCTCCTTCCAGGGCATCCCGTTCGCCGCGCCGCCGACCGGGGACGACCGCTGGCGCGATCCGCAACCCGTGCAGCCGTGGCACGGCGTCCGCAAAGCCACCGAGCCCGGCCCGAGGTGCGCGCAGGACGCCGGGCTCGGCAGTCCGGCCAGTGACGCCGAGGACTGCCTCTACCTCAACGTCACCACGCCGCCGGGCGCCAGGAACCGGCCGGTCCTGGTCTGGATCCACGGCGGCAGCTTCACCAGTGGCGCCGGGTCCGACTACGGCGTGGACCAGTTGGTGCGCAAGGGTTCCGTCGTCGTCACGAGCAACTACCGGCTCGGCGCGTTCGGATACTTCGGGTTCCCAGGACTCGCCGGCTCGGGCGCGTTCGGGCTGAAGGACCAGCAAAAGGCACTCGAGTGGGTGCAGCGCAACATCCGGCAGTTCGGCGGAAACCCGCACAACGTCACGCTGTTCGGCGCGTCGGCGGGCGGGCTGTCGACGTGCGCGCAGCTGACGTCACCCGACACGCGCGCCCTGTTCCACCAGGCGATCATCCAGAGTGGACCGTGCCAGCTCGGCATCCCGGCCGGGGAGAACCAGGTCTACCACCCGTGGGCGAAACGCGAGGACGTCGAGCAAGCCGGCGCGAACGCACCGCACGGCTGCACCGACCTGACGTGCCTTCGCCGACTCCCCGTCCAAGAGGTCAAGAAGCTCACGCCGCTGTTCAGCCGGCCCGCGTACGGCACGGAAGCGTTGCCGGAAAACCCGATCAAGGCGCTGCAACACGGCCGGTTCCACAAGATCCCTGTGCTCGCCGGTACAACACGAGACGAACTGACGGTGTTCGTGGCGATGTACTACCCGCAGCTCGACGCCGGCGGCTACGAACAGGTCCTCGTCGAGAGCTTCGGAGCGGCCAAGGCGAAGCGGGTCCTGGAGCACTACCCGCCGAAGGGCGGCGACGAACGAGTGCAGCTCTCGACCGCGCTCACCGCGATGACATCGGCTTGCACGACCGAAGAGCTGCGAGCCCAAACGAACGCGTACGGCTACGAGTTCGCGGAGCCGAAGCCGCCGATGATCTTCCCGGACCTGCCGGAGTTCCCGTACGGCGCCTACCACGGCTCGGAGCTGCCGTTCCTGCTCAGGTACGGCAACACCACGCTGACGGACGCGCAGCAGCAGCTGTCGGACGAGATGGTCGGGGCCTGGACCAGGTTCGCGCAGACCGGACGTCCCGGCTGGGCACGGCACGACGTCCGGACGTTCGCGACCGAGCCGGTCGCACCGGCGGACCACCGGTGCGACCTCTGGGCGAGCTAGCGTAGGTGTGTGTTGTTCCGGTTGCTGGAGACCGCCGTCCGCGTCGAACCGCTGGAGGGGGAGGGCCTCACCAACGTCCTGCACCTCGTGACGCTGGCCGACGGGCGCAAAGCCGTGCTCCGGCAACCGAAAGTGGCGCGCGACCTGCCGAAGTTCGTGGTGCCGGGCGCACCGGCGATCCTCGCCCACAACGCGCGTGGCGACGTGCTGGTCGAGTACGTCGAGGGCAGGACGCTCGCGGACGCGCTACCGGTGTCCGACGAGGTCTGGGCGCGCATCGGCCGGGCGTTCCGCGTGATCCACCAGATCGGTCTGCTGCACAACGACGTGAACCTCCACAACATCATCGTGAGCGAGCACCGCGCCACGTTGATCGACTGGGACGGCCCGTCGCAGGGCAACCCGCTCGACGAGCTGGCGGCGTTCGAGGAGCACCTGTACCTGCACGGAACCCTGCTGCCGCAGGCGTTCTGGGTCGGCTACGGCCACACTCCCGACCCGAACCTGTTGCGCGTGCACCGGATCGCGGGCTGCATCGGGTGGCTCGCCAGTGAGGACTGGCGGGAGTGGGAAGACGACGGCGCACTGCCGGAACGGAAGAAGACGATGGTCCGGAACTGGCGGCGACTCCTCGCGGAGTGGCTCGCCGACCAGTTCCGGACCGAGTACCTAGCGACTGAGGTTGCGGTACTTCAGCACGGACAGCGGCCAGAAGATCGCCACGAACACCGCGGGCCACAGCACCGCCAGTAGCAGCGAGTTCTGCGCCGCCCACGAGTCGCCGCCGACACCGGGGTTGCCGAACAGCTCCCGTGCCGCCGCCACCGTCGACGACAGCGGGTTCCACTCGGACACCGCCCGCAGCCAGCCCGGCATCAGCTCCGGCGAGACGAACGTGTTCGCGAACATCGTCAGCGGGAACAGGAACATCCAGGACGCCTGCGCTGCCTCGGGTTTCACCAGCAGGCCCAGGTAGATGCCCACCCACACCAGTGCGAACCGCAGCCAGAGGAACAGCGCGAACGCGACCATCGCGTTGAACAGCCCGTCGTGGAACGACCAGCCGATCACGAGACCGCACAACGCCAGCACCAGCAGCTCCAGTGAGGAGTTGACCAGGTCGGCGATGCTGCGCCCGGCCACCACGCCGGTCTGCGACATCGGCGAGGCGCGGAACCGGTCGGTCACGCCGCGGTCGGCGTCCATCGACACCATCATCAGCGTGGTGCCGACGCCGAACGCGATGGTCTGGCCGAACATGCCCGGCAGCAGGAACTCGATGTAGTCACCGCCGCCGAAGACGTTCATCGCGCTGCCGAACACCAGCCCGAAGATCAGCACCGAGATGATGGGGTAGGCGAGGTTCGCGAACACCCTGACCGGTTCGCGCAGCCAGTGGATCAGGTCGCGCTTGGCCACGACCCACGAGTCCACCAGGGCGAACTTGACCGTTGTTGCGCTGCTCATGCCCGCACCTCCGCCTTGTGACCCGTGATCGCCAGGAAGACCTCGTCCAGCGTCGGCCGCCGCAACGCGATGTCCTCCGCCTCCACTCCCTTGGCGGCCAGCGCCGACGTCACCCGCGTCAGCGCGGCCACCCGGTCGACCACCGCCGCGCTCACCCGGAACCCGTCGGAGTCCACCTCGGCGTCCGGCCCGAGCACGTCCCGCACGACCGGCAGCTCCTCCGCGGTCCGCACCACGACCTCGATCCGGTCGCCGCCGAGCTTGGACTTGAGCTGGTCCGGCGTCCCCTGCGCGGCCACCTTGCCGGTGTCCAGCACGACGATCTGGTCGGCCAGCTGGTCGGCCTCGTCGAGGTACTGGGTGGTGAGCAGCACCGTCGTCCCCTCAGCGACGACCCGCTTCACCTCCCGCCACACCTCGCCGCGGTTGCGCGGGTCGAGGCCGGTCGTCGGCTCGTCCAGGAACAGCACCGACGGCCGCATGATGAAGCTCGACGCGAGGTCCAGGCGCCGCCGCATGCCACCCGAGTAGTGCTTGGCCCGCTTGTCCGCCGCGTCGGTCAGCCCGAACTGCTCCAGCAGCTCGTCGGCCCTGGCCGACGCCTGGCGCTTCGAGAGGTGGTAGAGCCGCCCCCACATCACCAGGTTCTCCTTGCCGGTCAGCACGTCGTCCACCGTCGACTGCTGGCCGTTCAACGCCACCTGTCGGCGCACCCGGGGCGCCTCCCGTGCCACGTCGAAGCCCGCCACCTCCGCCCGGCCGCCGTCCAGCCGCAGCAACGTGGCCAGGATGCGCACCGCCGTCGTCTTGCCCGCGCCGTTGGGCCCGAGCAGCCCGCACACCGTTCCCGCCGGTACGGCCAGGTCCACCCCGTCCAGCGCCGGTTTCTTGTCGAACCTCTTCCGCAGGCCTTCCGCGAGCACCGCGTGTCCCACGACTTTCACCCCCGTGGCTTAACTGCTTACGTTGTACGCTAGGTGTACGTTGTACACGGTTTTAGGATTCACATGCAAGCGAGAGGTGAAAGAGGGGGCTTGGTGAAGCAGAGCGACCGGGACCGGGCTGTCCGCCTGCTGTGGGACCCGCCGGCTGAGTCGTCCAGAGGGCCCAAAGCCGCGCTCAGCCAGTCGCGGGTGGTCGAGGCGGCCATGAAGGTGGCCGACGCCGAGGGCGTCGAGGCGCTCACCATGCGCCGGGTCGCCGAGACGCTGGGCAGCACCGCGATGGCGCTCTACCGGCACGTGCCCGGCAAGTCCGAGCTGCTGGACCTCATGGTCGACGCGGCGTGGGGTGAGACCGAGCGCGCGCCGAAGGGGCCGTGGCGCGAGGGCCTGGAGTTCTACGCGCGCCAGCTGTGGCAGATGTACCGCGCGCACCCGTGGATCCTGCAGCTCCCGCACGCACGCCGGACGCCGGGCCCGCGGACGATGGCGAGCTTCGACTCCGCCCTCGCCGTGGTCTCCGACCTGGGGCTGAGCGCGGAGGAGATGGTCGCCGTGGTCACGGCGGTCGGCCACTTCGTCGACGGCGTCGGCCGGACGATGGCGGACCGGGTGAAGGCGGAACGCGAGACGGGCGTGTCCGAGGAGGCCTGGTGGGACGGGCAGGACGCGCTCTGGGCGCACTTCACCCCCGACCGGCTGCCGATGATGGTGCACGTGTGGAACTCGGGGGGCTACGAGCGGCCGCTCGACGAGTTCGAGTTCGGTCTCGCACGGGTGCTGGACGGCCTCGCCGTGTTCATCGAAGCCGAGGAACGACCGGCAGTTCGTCGAGAGACGTGCCTGTAGCCATTCAAGACACCTTGAGTCGTCCGATCGAGTGAAAAGCGCTGCTCAGGCCACCCCTGAACGGTAGTTGCACGGTTACGTAATGCCATTGTTATGAGCAATCAGAATGAACTCGTTCGCGAGCTGAACCGACCACTCCTATCTGCCCGTTTTCACTTGTGACACCGTTTCGCCGCGGGGGTCGAATCGGGACGACGAGGAGGTCGTATGACAGCTGGCGCGCACGACGCGGTCACCCTTGGCTGCTACGCGCTCGGCGTTCTGGACGCGCATGAGAGTCATGGCGTGGAGCAGCACCTGATGGGCTGTCCGTCCTGCCGTGCGCAGGTCGCCGACTTCCACAAGATCCGCATGGTGCTCGACGAGGTGCCCCGTGAGGCGTTCCTGCACGAGCTCGAGGACGACCTGCCCAAGCCGTCGGACCTGCTGTTGCAGCGCACGCTGCGGCAGATCCGGAACGAGTCCGCCATCCCGCAGCCGCGGGTGTCGGACCCGAAGCCGAGAGCCAGTCCGCAGCCGGTGGAGGAGTTCTCCGAACCGCAGCACGCCAAGCCCCGGCGCTGGCCGGGCTATCTCGCCGCCGCGGCAGTCGCCGCGGTGGTCGCGTTCGGGGGCGCTGCGGTGTTCATGCAGAGTCAGGCACCTGGATCGAGCACGACGGCCACTCCCTACACGGGCGAGGCGACGGTCGGCGGGATCAAGATGGTGGCGGAGATGACGCAGTCATCGCAGGACCGCTACCTGCTCAAGGCCGAGATCAGTGGCCTGCCGGCCGCGCAGAAGTGCAAGCTGATCGTGGTCGGGGTCGATGGCTCGAAGACCGAGGCGGACTCCTGGACCTCGTCCGAGAAGGCCAGGGTCGAGGGTGCCAAGCGATCGGGCATCGTGAGTGTCTCGCCGGAGAAGGTGAAGTCGGTCGTGGTCGAGAACGCAGAGGGCAAGACGTTCGTGGCGACGAACCTGCAGAAGTAGGGGCAGAACGGAAGAAGGGCCCGGATTCCGCGGAATCCGGGCCCTTCTTACATTGGTGTAATTCAGACGGACTGCAATGTGAGCCAGGCTCCGACCAGCACCACCAGGGTGGCTGTGCCGACGGGTGCGTAATGCGAGAGCGCGCGGCTGGCACGGCCGTCCAGGATTTTCTCGACGCGATCACGGGCTTTCACCAGCAGCAGTCCGACCGCGGTGAGCGTGCCGGCCATGCCGACTCCGTAGCCGAGGACCAGCAGGACGCCGAACCACGTCCGGCCCAGGGCCATCGCCCCGAGGAGCACGACGAGCGCGGAGGGGGACGGGACGAGGCCGTTGGCCGCGCCCATGCCGATCAGGCTTGCCCGGCTGTACCCGTGACCGTGCCCGGTTCCATGCCCATGACCGTGCCCATGACCGTGTCCGTGGCCATGACCGTGCCCGTGCCCGTGCCCGTGCCCGTGTCCAACGCCGGCGAGCGCCGGTTCGCGGGTCAGGGCCGAGCGCAGCAGCATCACGCCGATGACGGTGATGAGCACGCCGCTCACGAGACCGAGCCAGCGCAGCACCTGCTCGCCGGCCAACGCCGACGAAGCGCTGATGACCAGGCCGAGGACCAGCACGCCACCGGTGTGCGTGGCCGTGACCGAGGCGCCGACGATGAACGCGTCCTTCGGCGTGCCCTGGCGACCCGCGAGGTAGGCGGCGATGAGCGTCTTGCCGTGGCCGGGCAACGCCGCGTGCGACGCGCCGAGCAGCAACGACAGCAGCAACGCCAAAAACCCCAGCCACGGCGTGAGGTCGTCGCTGCCCAGGATGTCGTTCAGGGCAGCCGCGGTGACGCTCAACGACTGGATGGGGGAGCCTGAGGCCTGCTTCGGCTCGGAGCCGGTGCCGGGTGCGGCGTTGAAGGTGACCGCGCGGACGTCGAGAGGGTTGCTGAGCAGGTCCTCCGGGTAGGTCCGGAGCTCGTTGCTGATGCTCTCGGTCGGTACGGAGGAGTCGGTCAGCTTGATGCCGGTGCCGGCCGCGGTGATCTCCCGCCAGCCCACGCGGTCGACGTTGGACTCGTCGCGGAACTGCAGCTGGGCCGGCCGGTCGAGGTCCACCTTGGCGGTGAACTCGCAGACCAGGCGGGTCGTGAGGAGATCCGCCTGGCCTGTTGGGTGTTCTTTGGTGGAACTGGCGAGCGTCCAGGTGATCCTGCGCCCGTCCACTGTGGACTGGTCGGTGCTGCCGACCTCGTCGCACCACTGCTTCGCGTCCCTGGCCTTCAGGTTCTCCTGCAGCGTCGGGATCTCCGCCACGTCGACGACGGATCTGAGGTCGATGCGGTCCGGGTGCAGGTGCAGGCCGTGGTAGTGGTTGACGCTGAAGTTGCCCAGCGGGTGTGCGGACGCTTCGCCGTTGATGAAGAAGATGCCCGCCAGCAGGAGGGCGACGACCAGAACGGGCCGCACGACCCAGCTGGACAGGCTCACCGGCCGCCTCGCAGCTCGGCGAGCTTGCGGCCGGCCTTCAACGACTGCAGCGGGGAGAAGTTCGAGTTCAGGCGCAACGCCTGCACCAGCGCCTCCTGGGCCTCGGCGACCCGGCCGAGCGCGGCCAGGATCATGCCGCGGTGGTAGGAGAACGTGGCGTTCTGCCAGCCCAGCGCGTTGGCGCGGTCCGAGTACTCGAGCGCCTCGGCGTCGCGGCCGTTCATGTGCAGCGCCCAGGCCATCGCGTCGGCCACGAACACGCTCTGCCGGCGGCTCCACTCGGCCTCCGCCCGGCGCAGCGCCTGCATGCCGTCACCGCGGTCGGCGGCGACCAGGGCCGCGGCCAGGTCGTCGGACGCGCCCTGCGACTCCATCAGCCGCTGCTGCTCGGTCAGGACGTCGTACTGCCTGGCGGCCTCTTCCGGCTTGCCGTTGGCTTCGAGCAGCTCCGCGTACTCCTGCAGGTACTGCGGCAGGGGAGCGCGGGCCACGAGCCTGCGGTAGGTGTCGAGGGCCACCGGGACGTCACCCCGTGCCGCCGCGACCTTGGCCTTGCCTTGAGTGAGAGTCATGTCGTCTCCTCTCGCCGCCAGTCCCTGCTCGTAGTGCTGAGCGGCTTCGTCGATCCGGTTGTGGTCGAACGCGAGTTCGCCCAGCCGGTAGCGGCAGAACGCGATCTCCTCGGGCGTCGCGGCAGCGGTCAGTGCGCGCTGCATCGCGGCGCGAGCGCCGTCGACGTCGCCGTGGAGCTCGAGGTGGAAGGAAGCGCGGGCGAACGATGCCGTGTTGGGCTTGAGGTCCAGCATCTTCTGCGCCGCGTCCTGCGCGCCCGCGTCGTCGCCGAGCTGCGTCAACGCGTCGGCCAGCACGCCGTGGGCCTCTGCTGAGGACGGCAGTGCGGCGATGGCCTTCCTGGCCCAGTCGCGGGCCGCGTGGAAGTCGTGCCGGGCGTTGGCCAGCGTGCCCATGCCGATGGCGGCGAGGCCCGTGTCGCCCGCGTTCTTCAGCGCGCCCTCGGCCTTCGCGTAGTACGCGGGGTCGGCCGTGACGCGCGCCAGTTCCACATAGGACGAACCCAGCTTGGCCCAGGAGTCCTTGTCCTGGGGCAGGGTGTGCAGTCGCTGCTGCAGCTGGTGCACCACGCGGTGCATCTGGTTCTGCTGTGCGACAACGGGAACCGGTTCAGGTTGCGCGCCCCCGGCCCTGCTGTCGGCAGGACCGGAGGCGGCTAGGTAGGCAAGCGCCGCGGTGACCAGGAGAACCACCGCGACGACCTGCCGTTGTTGGTACTTCACTTCGAGTGCGACCCGTACTTGCGGATCGACGCCTGGCGCTTGCGCCACAACCAGAAGCCCGCGCCGAACACGAACGCGGAGCCGACCGCCGTGGTCATCGCCATCGGGTCGAGGCTGCCGATCTTGCCGACCGGGTTGACCGCGACGTTCGCCGCGTTGCCGGAGGCGCTGACGGCGGTGCCGTTGCGGGGCTGGGCCACGTACGGGAAGTTCGCCTCGAACGGCTGGTCGTTCGCGTCGACCTTGTCACCCGTGGCGAGCGCCTCGACGATCTTGCCGGACGCCGCGGCACCCTCCACCGCCTGGACGGCGATGTCGACCACGTCGTCGGTGAGGCGGCGGCCGTTCGGGAAGCCCTGCGTGTCACCGGCGAGCAGGCCGAGACGGTTCGGGTTCGCGTTCGGGTTGATCGACATGTTCAGCCGCAGCATCTCGCTCGGGCGGAACCGGTTCTGGTCGACGTCGGCGTTGTTGACCTGCGAGTTCAGGTCGGCGTTGATCTGTCCGCCGAGCTTCTTCGTGATGCCGGTCAGGAAGATCTCGGCCAGGTCGTCGCGCTGACCCTTCGGCGCCGGGATCTTGTAGATCGCCTCGATCAGCTTCGGCAGCTCGGGGTTGACCACCCGGTCGACGAGCTCCTTCACGCCGGCGTCCTGGTCGGGGCGCAGGCCGTTGAACGCGTCCTTGAGACCCGCGGGGGCCACGACCTCGTTCACCAGCGGGTTGCCCAGCCGCGAGACCTGCACGAAGTCACCGACGGCCTCGGCCTTGCCCGGCGACAGCTTCATCGTGCGCCGCTGCGTGGTGCTCCAGATGCCGATGTTCGGGTTGCGGTTCGCGTCGTTCTTGAGCGCCAGCGCCTGCTTGGGCAGCTGGATCGCGATCGTGTTGACGTTGTAGCCGCGCAGCGTGTCCTGGCCGACCTCGCTCAGGTTGCCGCCGTAGAGCAGGTCGAACACCCGCAGGTCGGCGAAGAACGCGTCGTCCGACGGGCCGACGTAGACCTTGCCGCCACCGGGGATCTGCACGATCGCCTGGTCGCGCAGCTTCTTGAAGTCCGGCATGGACGCGGGCCCGTTGGGCGACGGCGCAACCGGGGCGTTGTTGACGAGCTTGACCTTCTGGCCGTTCTCGTAGATCGCCTCGATGTCGTAGCGCTGGCGGAACAGCAGGTTCTCGTCGTCCAGCGACTCCACGACACCGTTGGTGTACAGGAACGTGTTGTTCTTGCGGCGGTCGTCGTTGTGGAACTGCCAGCGCAGCACGATGTCGGCCTTGGCGTCACCGTCGTTGTCGATGTTGAAGTCGTACTGCGCGTCCTGGGCGAACGGGAAGAAGTTGGGGCCACCGTTGGGTTCCTGGAACCCGGACCAGTTGCCGACCAGCGTCACGGTGTCCTTGTGGTCAGGACTCACGAACGCGTAGAGGTCCGTGTTGTCCACGGCCGGGTCACCCGCGATGAGCGGGGCCTCGCGGTGTGACGAGGCGGTGGCGTTCGTACCGCCGAACATGGCCGCGTTGAGCAGTGTGGCGGCCACCAGCGCGGCCGCAGCCACCTGGCCGCGCCGACCGCTGAGGACGTGCGGTGATGACATTTCTGGGCAACCTTTCGGAGACATGAATTCAGGCGCTGTGCATCAACAGCGACGGTTCGCTGGAATGGCTTGCGGAATGGCTTGACGAGTGGCTGGTCCACCTCGCTTGGGTGAAGTCGCGAATGCCTTCGACGAGCCGGTCGACGTCCTGCTCGGGCCGCACGACCAGCCGGGCGAACTTGCTGGTCATGCCGAGCTTGTTGCCGCACTCGCGGATGAAGACCTGGTGTTTCGACAGCAGGTGGTCGCGCAGCTCGCGGCCGTCCATCCCGCCGCCGAGCTTCACGAACAGGAAGTTGGCCTGCGAGGAGTAGACGGTCAGGTCGGGGATGCGGGAGAGCTCCATCCCCATCCGGTACCTGTCCCGCGACAGCAGCCGCAGGCTCTCTGCGTACTCAGCCTCGTGCTCGGCCAGCATGAACACGACGGTTTCCGCCAACGAGTTGAGGTTCCACTTCGGCAGCGCCTGGCGCATCTTGCCGGCCAGTCCCGGGTTCGCGACCAGGTAGCCGAACCGGATGCCGTGCAGACCGAAGTTCTTGCCGAGGCTCTTCAGCACGACCACGTTGGGCCGGATGGACGCCTCGGCCGCGACCGACGGGTTGCGCTCGACCTCGACGAAGTCGATGAACGACTCGTCGATCACGATCAGGTCCAGGTCGGCCAGCTCGTCCATGAACCGGACGATCTCCCGGCGCGGCAGGTAACCGCCGTCGGGGTTGTTCGGGTTGCAGATGACCGCGACCCGGCTGCCGCGCGTGCGGATGAACTTGATGTACTCGTCGATGTCGAGCTCGAAGTTGTTGCTCTCCTGGAGCAGGAACATGTCGACGCGTTTGTTGCTCTCCATCGGCTGGTCGGTCCACCGGCCGAAGGTGGGGATGGGGATCGCGATGCTGTCGTGGATCCACAGGTGGTCCATCCACGTGATCAGCTCGGTGCTGCCGTTCGACATGGCGAGCGTGGCCGGGTTCAGGCCCAGCACCTTGGACAGCTGGTCAGCGATCTTGCTGGAGTCGCTCGGGTAGAACTTGAGCACCGCTTCCAGGTTCTTCGACAGCTCCTCGAACATCTCCGGCGTCGGAAAGTACGGATTGCACGGGATGCAGAAGTCGACGAGCTCACCTGCGCCCGTGCGTGACAGCTCGAAATAAGACGGGCTGTGCGCGGTCTGCTGGAAGAGACCCGAGTCCACACCATGCCGCACGCGATCACTCCGTCCCTTGGTCCGTCTCCGACACCGGGGCATACGTGCCGATGTTCATCCCGGTTCACGGGTCCGTTGCGGGAAGGTCTCGGAAGGGTCTCGTACGCAACCCTGCGTACTCCGGTGCATCGTCTCGTCGGACGCGGCTTCATCCGATGATCGAGAGCCTGGTCCCATGTTCGGAAAACTGATGCTCGCGATGTCGTTGCTGATGCCGGTCGAGGCCGCTGACTTGACTGTCCACACTGGACAGATCGACGGCGCGGAATACCGCGTCGAGGTGCCTTCTCGTTGGAACGGCACGCTTTTGCTCTACAGCCACGGGACCTATCCGGCCGGCTACAACCCGCAGGTGGAGATGGCCTCACGTCCGGCTGCGCGCGACGAGCTGCTGGCCCGTGGCTACGCTCTCGCGGCCTCTCGGTACCGGGTGCCGCACGGGCACGCGATCCCGGACGCGTTGCGCGACCAACCGGCGCTGGTGTCGTGGTTTTCTCGTGAGGTCGCTCGGCCGCGTCGGGTCATCGCGTGGGGATCGTCGCTGGGCGGGCTGACCTCGGTGCTGCTGGGGGAGAGGTCGCGGTTCGACGGGGTGCTGTCTCTCTGCGGCGCGTTGGGCGGGGCCGTGCTGCGGTCCAACCAGCTGCTTGACCTGGGATTTGTGTTCCGGACGCTGCTGGAGCCATCGCTCGAGCTCAGCCGGATTTCCGACGTTGCGGCGAACGAGCAGAGGGCGGTCGGGGCGATCGATGCCGCCTTGGGGTCTGGTCTCGGCCGGGCCCGGCTGGCGTTGGCCAACGCGGTTGCGGGTATCCCGGCCTGGTCGCGGGTGCACGAGCCCCGTCCCACGTCGGTCGTGGACGCCGTGACGCAGGCAGCCGTGCACGACCGAACGCTCGCGCGCTCGCTGGCGTGGGGCAGCGGCCGGGTGGACGTCGAGACGCGTGCCGGTGGCAACCCGAGCTGGAACACGGGTGTCGACTACCGGGTCTTGCTGGAGCGGTCCGCGCAGAAGGAACTGGTGATGGCGGCCTACCGGGAAGCAGGTGCGTCGGTGAAAGACGATCTGGCCGCGCTCGGGTCGGCTCCTCGGATCGCGGCCGACGCGGCGGCGGTGCGGTGGCTGCACTCGTTCGGCGATCCGACCGGCCGGGCCCAGTCGCCGGTCGTGACGCTGCACGCGCTGGGCGATCCGACCTCCGTGGAGCACTCGGGCGCTTACTCCGGGCGTGACGTTCGCCAACTCTTCGTCAACCGCGCGGGACACTGCATGCACACGGCGGCGGAGGAACTGACGGCTCTGCGTGTCCTGGAAGACCGGATCTCATTTGGGCGGTGGCCGGTCGCCGACCTGAACGCCTGGGCTGGTCAGCACGGCCCTGAGATGCGAGTACTCCAGGACTGGACCACGACTCCACCCCGTGCGGAGACCGTGGCGCCGGGCTTTGTGACGCACCACCCAGGGCGTTTTCCGCGTCCGTGAGAGGCGTCCTGCGAAATATTGTCGGTCCGTGCGGATACCCTGCTGGCAGTCCGCACACAACCAGGGAGAAATACCCGTGACCGCAGAGACCCTGTACGGGGCCGACGACCTCACGCATCTGGAAGGTCTGGAGGCCGTCCGCAAGCGGCCAGGCATGTACATCGGGTCGACCGACAGCCGGGGCATCAACCACCTCTTCAGCGAGATCGTCGACAACTCGACCGACGAGGGCGTGGCAGGTCACGCCTCCAAGATCGTGGTCACGCTGCACGCCGACGGCAGCGTCCAGGTCGACGACGACGGCCGGGGCATCCCGACCGACGTGCACGCGAAGTCCGGTCTGTCCGGTGTGGAACTGGTGCTGACGAAGCTGCACGCCGGCGGCAAGTTCGGCGGATCCGGCTACAAGACCTCCGGCGGCCTGCACGGCGTCGGCGCCTCCGCCGTCAACGCCCTCTCCCACCGCTACGACGTCACGGTGCGGCGTGGCGGCAAGGTGCACGAGATGTCGTTCGCGCACGGCGTGCCCGGCGTGTTCGACGGCCCAGGCCCGAAGGCGAAGTTCACCCGCCAGACCGGCCTCCGAGTCACCGGCAAGATGAAGCGCAACGAGTCCACTGGCACCTCGACCCGCTACTGGCACGACGCCCGCTACTTCGAGAACGGCGCTGCTCTGGACGTCGAGGTGGTGCGCCAGAAGCTGCGCAACACTGCGTTCCTCGTGCCGGGCGTGACTTATGTCCTGCGGACGGCGCTGGAAGACTCGATCTCCGAAGAGGTCTTCCACTACCCGTCCGGCCTCACCGACATGGTCGAGTTCCTGGCGCCGTCCGGAGATCGGGCCGTGTCGGGGACGTTGGTGATCACCGGCTCCGGCACCTACTTCGAGAACGCCGCCGACCAGAACGGCGTGATGCGGTCCAAAGTGGAGCGTCAGGCCGAGATCGAGGTCGCACTCCGCTGGGGCACCGGCTACGAGCGCACCGTCGAATGCTTCACCAACACCATCCGCAACATGCACGGCGGCACCCACCGCCGCGGCTTCGACCGCGCGGTGCTGAAGGCCGTGCAGGACGCGATCTCCAAGACCCGCGGTCTGCTGAAGCCCAAGGAAGACCCGCCGACGCTGGACGACGTGCTCGAGGGCATGACGGCCGTCATCCACGTCCGGATTCCCGAGCCGCAGTTCACCTCGCAGACCAAGGACGAGCTGTCCACCGCCGGCATCACCAAGGTGCTGCAGGGGATCGTGGACGCTCAGGTGCGGGCTTGGACCGAGGACCGCAGGACCAAGGTCGAAGCCAAGACCGTGCTGCAGAAGGTCGTCGACGCGTCGCGCGTGCGGTTGACGCAGAAGCAGCAGAAGGACGCGGCGCGGCGGAAGACGGCACTTGAGGGTGCGGCGATGCCGGCCAAGCTGGTCGACTGCCGGACGACCGGGGTGTCCCGTTCTGAGCTGTTTCTCGTGGAAGGGGACAGCGCATTGGGCTCGGCTCGCATGGCGCGCGTCTCCGAGTACCAGGCGCTGCTTCCCTTGCGCGGCAAGATTTTGAACGTCCAGAAGGCCTCCTTGGCCGACACGCTGCGCAACGCCGAGATCGCGTCCATCGTCCAGGTCCTGGGCGCCGGCACCGGCCGCACGTTCGACATCAGCCAGATGCGGTACGGCCGCGTGATCCTGATGGCCGACGCGGACGTCGACGGCAGCCACATCCGGACGTTGCTGATCACGTTGTTCGCCAAGTACATGCGGCCGGTGATCGAGGACGGCCGCCTGTACGCCGCGATGCCGCCGTTGCACAAGGTGATGACGCGCGGCCGCAACGCCGAAACGCACTTCACCTTCACCCAGCGCCAGATGGAGCAGAAGGTCGCGCAGCTGGAGAAGGCGGGCAAGCAGGTCGTCACGCCGGTGCCGCGGTTCAAGGGTCTGGGCGAGATGGACGCGGACGAGTTGTGGGAGACCACGATGAACCCGTCCACGCGCTCGGTGCGCCGCATCACCATGGACGACGTCGACGCCGCCGAGACCGCGCTGGAACTGCTGATGGGCGAGAAGGTCGAGCCGCGCCGCAACTGGCTCATCGAGTCGTCCGCACGGGTCGACCAGTCGGCCATCGACCTCTGAGCCTTTTCAAGACAGACGGAGTAACGAAGTCATGGCACGCCGCAAGGGAACCACGACCAAGGTCGACCCCGCCGCGTTCGACCGGGCCGGCGCCCAGGTGCTCGACAACTCGCTGAAGACGGAGATCGAGGACTCGTACCTGGAGTACGCGTACTCGGTCATCCACTCGCGGGCTCTGCCGGACGCGCGGGACGGCCTCAAGCCGGTGCACCGCCGCATCCTGTTCTCGATGCACGAGCAGGGTTATCGGCCCACGCACGCCTACGTGAAGTCCGCCCGTGTCACGGGGGACTGCATGGGCAAGTACCACCCGCACGGCGATACGGCGATCTACGACGCGTTGGTCCGCCTCGCGCAGGACTTCAGCCTCAACGAGCCGCTGATCGACGGCCACGGCAACTTCGGTTCCCCGGACGACGGGCCGGCCGCGGCGCGGTACACCGAGTGCCGCATGTCCCCGGTCGCCATGCAGCTCGTCGGCGAGCTCAACGAGGAGACGGTCGACTTCCGGCCGAACTACGACGGTTCGCTGGAAGAGCCGTCCGTGCTGCCAGCCGCATTCCCGAACCTGCTGGTCAACGGCACGTCCGGCATCGCGGTCGGCATGGCCACGAACATGATCCCGCACAACCTCCGCGAGGTGGTCGGGGCGGCGCGGTGGCTGATCTCGCACCCGGACGCGAGTCTCGACAAGCTCATGGAGTTCGTGCCGGGGCCCGACCTGCCGACCGGTGGCATCCTGCTGGGCCTCGACGAGGTGCGGAAGGCGTACGAGACCGGGCGCGGTGTGGTCCGGATGCGCGCGAAGGTCGAGATCGGGCTCCTGGAAGGCTCCCGCGGCCGGCAGGCGATCACGGTCACGCAGCTGCCGTACGGCGTGGGTGCGGAGCGGATCGTCGAGAAGATCACCGATGAGGTGAACAAGTCCAAGCGGCTCACCGGTATCGCGGACGTCAAGGACCTCACCGACCGCGAGAACGGCATCCGGCTCGTCATCGAGTGCAAGGTGGGGGTGAACCCGCAGGCGCTGCTGGCCGACCTGTACCGGTTGACGCCGATGGAGCAGTCGTTCGGCATCAACAACCTGGTGCTGGTCGACGGGCAGCCGCAGACGCTCGGGCTCAAGGAGTTGCTGGAGGTCTTCCTCAAGCACCGCTACGACGTCGTCACGCGGCGCACGAAGTTCCGTCGCCGCAAGCGCGAGGAGCGGCTGCACCTCGTCGAGGGTCTCCTCGTGGCCCTGCTCGACATCGACAAGGTCATCAAGCTGATCCGGGGGAGCGAGAACGCCGCTGCCGCCAAGGACGGCCTGATGAAGCAGTTCAAGCTGTCGGAGATCCAGGCCTCCTACATCCTCGACACGCCGCTGCGCCGCCTCACCAAGTACGACAAGCTCGAGCTCGAGAACGAGCAGGACAAGCTCACCAAGGAGATCGCGGAGCTGACCGCGATCCTCGAGGACGAGAACGTGCTGAAGAAGCTCGTCTCACAGGAGCTCGCGAACGTTGCCAAGGAGCTCGGCGGCGACCGTCGGACGAGCCTCATCGACGGTGACCTCAAGGAGGTGCTGGCGGCGTCGAAGCCCGCCGGGCCGCTGGAGGTCGCCGACGACCCGTGTCAGGTCATCCTCAGCGCCACCGGGCTCGTCGCGCGCACCGCGGCCGAGTCGGAGGAGGTGTCCGAGGGCAAGCGCCGGGCCGGTCGCGTGAAGCACGACGCCGTGTCGGCTCTGGTGCACTCGACGGCGCGTGGGCAGGTCATCCTGATCACGAACCTCGGCCGCGCGTTCAAGACCGACGTGCTGCCGTTGCCGGTGTTGCCCGAGCAGAACGGCACGGTGTCGCTGAGCGGCGGCATGGCGGCGAGTGAGCTGGTGCCGCTCGACAAGGGCGAGAAGGTGATCGGCATCGTGCCGCTCGATCCCGGTGAGTCGCCGGGCATCGCGCTCGGCACGAAGCTCGGCACGGTGAAAATCTGCCAGCCGGAGTGGCCGGTGCGGTCGGACGAGTTCGAGGTCATCACGCTCAAGGACGGCGACGAGGTCGTCGGCGCCACCTGGCTCACGGACGGCACCGAGACGCTCGCGTTCGTCAGTTCGGATTCGTCGTTGCTGCGTTACGACGCGAAGCTGGTGCGGCCGCAGGGCCTCAAGGGTGGCGGCATGGCGGGCATCAACCTGAGCGGCGACGCGCACGTGGTGTTCTTCGGGGCGATCCGCACGGACGACGACGAGCACGGCGAGCCGATGGTCGTCACGTCGTCCGGGCAGAGCGTCAAGGTCACGCCGTTCAGCGAGTACCCGGCGAAGGGCCGGGCCACGGGTGGCGTGCGGTCGCAGCGGTTCCTCAAGGGCGAGTCGCACCTGGTGCTGGCGTGGATCGGCAGCAGGCCGGCCGGTGCGGACCTGAAGGGGTCGCCGGTCGAGCTGCCCGACGTGGACGTCCGGCGGGACGGCTCCGGTCACGCGCATCCCGGGCCGGACGTCGTCGGGCACCTGATCGAACGGGACTGAGCCCTCCGTTCAGGAGGTCAGCGCGGGCCGAGTCGTCGTGACTCGGCCCGCTGCAGCACGCGTTCGAGCAGCTCAGCTTCCTCGCGGCGTTCCTCGTCGGGCGACGTGAGGGCGAGCAGGAAGACCAGGAGCACGCTGAACCCGGCGCCGCCGATGATCAACGACATGATCAGCTCCTCGGAGTTGTCGGCGATCAGCGAGGCGCTCTCGTTCAGCGTGACGCTCATGGCGTGCATGCCGGTGTAGTGCATGCCGGTGACGGCGAGTCCCATCACCAGCGAGGCGCCGAGGACGGCGAGCGGGCCGCTGACCTCCCTGGTGAACCACAGCGCGGCGATCGAGGCGACGACGGCGATCGCGATGGAGACCAGCACGGTGGTGGTGTCGTAGCCGACCTCGGCGTTGATCACGATCGCCGACATGCCGGTGTAGTGCATCGCGGCGACGCCGAGGCCGGTGACCAGGCCGCCTGCCGCGAGTGGCCAGAAGCGTTCGTCGCCGTCGCGGCGCAGGGCCAGGATCAGTCCGATGGCGACGACCACGATGGCGACCAGCATGCTCAGCAACGTGATCGGGATGTCGTAGCCGACCTGGGCTCCCATCCAGGTGCCGAGCATCGCGGTGAAGTGCATTCCCCAGATGCCCAGCCCGCCGATCGACACCGCGGCGACCGTCAGCCAGCCGTTGCGCGGTGCCCCGACCGCGTTTCGCGCGCGTTCGCTGGACAGCAGCCCGAGAGCTGAGCCGAGGCACGCTACGAGGTACGCGACAATTGGTGTGACACTCCCCATGTCCATATGAGACATGGAAACATTCCGAATCAATGGAGTGCAAGACCCATTGTGGACGAATAAGAATAACGAATAGGTGAAGCCGGGCGGAGATTCTTCGGGTATCTCCGCCCGGCTTCGTTAATTGAATTCAAACGATCTTTCTGGCGAATGCCAAACACCCTCTGCCTGCGACAATGGGCAGGACAAAAGTAAATTCTGTGATCGTCCGCGTCGATCAGTCGATTCGTGCGCCGTGCACCTTGGCTTCGGCGATGATGCGCTCGGCCTCGTCGATGGCCACATTTCGCAGTTCGGCCAGGGCGCGCATTGCTTCTGCGCGGCGGGCCGACATGGCGAGCCGGAAGTCCTCGCGAATTTCCTCGCGCTTGGCCGCGGCCTCCTCGTCGAGTCGGCGGGCGCGTTGCTCCGCCTCACCGACGATCATCAACGCCTTCAGCTGGGCGTCCCTGATCACTTCCCGGCGTTCTTCCTCGGCCAGCGCGACCATGCGGGCGAGCCGTTCGGGCAGGCCCTTCGGGTCGATCGGGGTGAGGCAGATGCGGTGCAGGCCGTCCTGCAGCCCCGCGTTCTCCTCCTGGACGGACATCAACCTGCTGGCCAGCGCGTCTGCCCTGGCTTCCGACGCGTCTCGGTCCGCGGTGACCAGACGCAGCTCGGCCTCCAGCTCGGAGACGTAGTCGTCCACCTCGTCGCGGTCGTAGCCGCGCCACCGCAGTCCGAACCACGTGCGCAGCGGTACGAGCTCTGTCCTGCTCTCGACACTCACTTGCCGTCTCCTCTGCCTCCCGCGAGTCAGTCTTGACAGGGTGTACGTACGCGGTGCGGCATCGGTTCTAACGGGTTCACCAGGCACAATGTGTGCGTGAACAACAAACTGTGCCCCTGTGGCACCGGTCAGTCCTATGTGGACTGTTGCGGTGCGCTGCACTCAGGTGCCCGCACCGCGGCCACCGCCGAGCAGCTGATGCGTTCGCGTTACAGCGCTTTCGCCGTGTCCGATGAGGACTACCTGCTGCGCACGTGGGCCGCCGCACACCGGCCCGCGAGCGCCGGGATCGACGCGACGGACCGCTGGTTGAAGCTCGAAGTTCTGGCAACTGAGAACGGCGGGTTGCTGCAGAACGAGGGCGTCGTGGAGTTCCGCGCGCACTACGTCGGGGGCGTCGTGCACGAGCGGAGCCGGTTCGTCCGGGAGAACGGCCAGTGGGTCTACGCGGAGGCCCTGTGATGAGCACGGTGAAGATCGCGAGCCGCTTCAACGGGCCGCCCGGGATGGGCAACGGCGGCTACTCGGCCGGCCTGCTCGCCGCCCACGTCGGCGCGCCGGTGGTGAGTGTCCGTTTGCGCAAGCCCGTGCCGCTCGACCGCGAGTTGGAGGTCCGCGGCGGTGACCTGCTCGACGGCGACACGGTGATCGCCTCCGCCGAGCCCGCGACGCTGGACCTCGACGTTCCCGCTGCTCCGAGCATCGACGAGGCGCGGAAGGCCGCCGCGAAGGTGCCGTGGCGGGACAAGCACCCGTTCCCGACGTGCTTCGGGTGCGGTCCCGGTCGCGAGGACGGCATCGCCGCGCTGCTCGGCCCGCTGGACGACCGCCCGGAGTGGGCCGGGGTGTGGCGGCCGACCGACCTGCTGCCGAACGACGGCGAGCACGTGCTGCCGGAGATCGTCTGGGCGGCGCTGGACTGCCCGTCGGCACAGCCCGTGGCTCCGGACGGCGGTCCGGCGTTCGTGCTCGGCACTTTTGTCGCCCAGGTGGAGCAGCCGGTGGAACTGGGCGTGGACCACGTGCTCCTCGCGTGGGAACTTGGCCGGGACGGACGCAAGGCCTACTCGGCATCAGCGATCATCGGCCCGCACGGTGTGTGCGGACGAGCGCGTGCCGTGTGGGTCTCGATCGGATGAAACCAAATAACCCGACTGGGTGACGCGAGTGCGCAGCGCCTTGATAGCGTGCACGACCGTTGCCCGATTAAGCCGAAAGGGCGAGTGAACGGGATGGCACGGAGGTGATCAGGCGCTTGATGGGCCGACGTGCCGCCGCCCATGGCGACCAGCAAACACAGACCCAGAGTTCGAGCCCTGCGACGAACACGGATCTGTACCCCGTCGAGCAGCCACCGGCAGCAGTGACGCCGCCGGAGCCCTTGCCGCAACGAACGCCGTTCGCGGCGAACTTCGTCGGCGCGACGCTCGTTGTTTCCGCACCTGAAGGGCCGAGCCAGGCCGCGTCCGGCCTCGCGCGCACCCTTCCGGTCGACCGAGGCCGGACCGTGGTCGTGGTGGACTTCCCCGGTGGCGACCAGAGCACTTTCTGGCCGCACGTGGTGACCGCCCTCAGCGGTCGTGGTCCGATCCGGCTCGCGGTCTCGCACGCGGGCACCATGCGTCCCACCGCGCCCGCGCAGTGGCTCGCCGAGCAGCTCCAGGCCGAGGTCGTGGCGCCGGACGGCGTGCTGACCACCGTGCCCGGTGCGGCGTTCGTGGTGGGCACCCAGGGCTACGGCAGCTGGGTGCGCTTCCAGCCGAACGCGTCGCCGATGCCGTTCGGCCGCCGCTTCCCGGTGCCGCAGTGGGAGGCGATGGACCCGAACTCGCCGTGGCCGACGGGCGAGATCGGCATCTCCGAGCCCATCCCGGCCGGTCTGTGGCTGCGCGCTCAGCAGCCGCCGTTCGACCCGGCCGCCCAGGACTCGCGCCCGATCGTGGCGCTGCCGTGCCGCGAGAACGTGCTGACCGTCGTGGTCGGCGGGCCCGGCCAGTCGGCGATCCCGACCGACGAGGTCGTCCGGTTGCTGACCGCGCTGCCCCAGGCGGCCCGGTCGCGCGTGCGGCTCGTGCCGTACGGCATCGACGCCGCGCTCGGGCAGCTGGTCGCGGACCAGCTGGGCGAGCCGATCGCGATGTTCACCGGTCTGCCGGTGGGCAACCTGCGCACCGGTGGGCCCGCGGTGATCGCGGTCGACCCGCGCGGGCAGCAGACGTGGCGGCCGTTCGTCACCGAGGTGCAGTGCTCGCCGCACGAGTCCGTGCCGGTCGTTTCCGGCTACCGGGCGCCCGTGCAGGGACTCGCTGAGGCCTCGCCCGGTGTGTTCGCTCTCGGCGACGGCGTTGTGCTCGAGGTCGTGCCCTCTGGACTGTGGGTGCGTGAGCACGACGAGCCGTACAACGCGTCTGAGGTGCGTTCTCAGCCCGTTGACCCGGAGTGGGCGCGTCTGACCGTGGGCACGCCGGGGCGGACTACGCCTGGTGCGGTCGCGGTGCACGGCGCTGCTCTCGTGGAGCGCCTTGAGCCTGAGGTGCGGAAGCTGCTGCGTGTCGTGTTCTGCGACGCCAACGTGTCTCCGCCGCCACCTCCGCCACCGCCGGCGCCTCCGGTTCCGCAGCACGCCGCGCCTGCGCACGCCGCGTCCGACACCGGTTCTCAGCCGACGTTCGGCACGCAGACCACCGGCAGCCCCGCCGCGGTCGCCGCCGCGCTGGGTGCGGCCGCGCAGGCGCTGTCGAGCCGCGACTCGTCCGGCAACGGCACCGGCTTCTTCGCTGCGGTCACCCCGGCCGAGCCAGAGCCCGCCTACACCGCGATCCCGCCGTCCGAGACGGCCACCGTCACGGTGTCGGCGGACCTCGTGGCCGAGGCTGAAGAGGCGGCGTTCCCGTCGTCCGACCCGGACGCGGCCGCGGTCCGGTTCCGGGTGGACGGCCCGCTGCCGATGCAGCCGCTGGCGTCCTGGGAGCTGCCGGCCCAGAGCAACGGTGAGCGCGAGACGATCCTGCCGGACCACAGCAGCTCGGACCTGGAACGCGACGCCGTCCGCCGCGCTCTGGGCGAGCGTTACGGCGTGCACGCGGCGACGGTCTGCCGCCTGCTCGCGCAACGTCCGGACGCGGAGGAGGACCCGGCCGCGTTCGAGGCCATGGTGACCGACCTCACGGCGTTGCTGGCGTGCGTGTCGCAAGACGAGGAAATGGTCGTCGACACGCTCCGCATGGGCCGGCTCGGCCGCCTGCGCCCGTACGTCGCTTGCATCGTGTCGGGCCTGAACCGCCTGCCGCTGCACAGCGGTGTGGCGGCGGTGTGGGGCCAGAGCGGCCCGACCGGCCCGCGCCGCTACCGCAGCGGCGACGTGCTGGTGGAGCACGGCCTGCTCGACGCCATCGCCAACCCGACGCAGCGGGTCGAGGGCGCCACCGAGTACCTGCTGTGGTCGGTCACCGGCCGCCGGGTCGAGGTGGCCGACCGCGTCGCCGTGGCCACCGAGGAACGCGTGGTCTTCCCGCCCGGCACGGCGTTCCGCGTGCTGGCGGTCGCCGAGGCCGAGGGTGATCACCCGCAGCAGGTGCTGCTGCAGGAGATGGCCGGTGCCGCGGCGGACCAGGAGATCGCCGGGCTGCGGCCGAGCGTGCTGTCGCAGCTGGAACGCGCGGCGGCGAACCTGCGGGTGCTGCCGACGGTTCAGGTGACGGTGGAAGCCTGACCGGGTATCTGGGCATGCGGCACGTCGGACCGCGGTTCGGCGTGCCGGTCAGCCCTCACCTGGGCATCCGGTACGCCGAACCTCCGTCGGGTCCGCTGCGCTTCGAGCCACCCGTGGATTGCGATGGCGAGCCAACCGGTGAGTTCGGCGATGTCCACACGTTGAACGTCTGGTCCACAGTGGACTCCGGCGGTCCGGTCCTGCTGTGGGTCCACGGCGGCGCCAACACCGTTGGCTCGTCGGCACAACCCGAGTACGCGGGTGACGTCCTGGCCGACCTCGGCGTGGTGTTCGTCAGCTGCAACTACCGGCTCGCGGTCGACGGATACGGTGCCCTGGAAGGGGTCCAGCACAACCGCGGCCTGCTCGACGTCGTGTCCGCGCTCCGCTGGATCCAGCGCAACATCGCTCGGTACGGCGGAGATCCGGGCAACGTCACGGTCGCCGGGCAGTCGTCCGGAGCGCAGACCGTCGCGTCGCTGATGGTGATGCCGGCCGCCAAAGGCCTGTTCCGCCGGGCGATCACGCACAGCCTGGCCGGACGGTTCTTCACACCCGCTGAAGCCGTTGAGGTGCAACGGAAAGCCGAGCCGGACGTGGTGCTGTACCAGCCGATCGTGGACGGCGACACGCTGCCGCGTTCACCGCTGGAAGGCCCCTACGACGTGGATCTGCTGGTGTGTCACACGGCAGACGAAGACGCCGAACTGTTCCAGCAACCGACCATGCGGCTCGCGGACGAGCACGGCCACGCGTTCCGGTCGATCTACGCGCGAACCCCGGCCCATCACGGCGCGGACGTCCCTGACATGTTCCGCGGCGACATCGCCCGAGCGTGGGCCCGGTTCGCCCGCGACGGCGATCCCGGCTGGCCGCGCGCCGAGCTGAAGCGCTGGGTCAGTTCTCCGTCGTGAGGCCGAGCGAGCCGTCCAGCCGCGGCACGCACGCGCCGTCGCGCTTGTCGGTCGCCAGGAACTCGGTGAGGCACCGGCCGATCTGCTCATGACCGAGGGCGTTGGGGTGGAACGACTCCTGCAACGCGTGCGACGAGCGCCTGTTGTCCTTCAGGCCGTCCCAGTCGACGGTCAGCCGGGTGAACCACTCGTTGTCCGGCCTGCTCGCGCACGCCTCGTGGCCCTCGCCGGCCCGCGCCAGGTCCAGGAACCGGGCGTTGACCTTCTCCGCGGCCGTGCGCAGGCCGTTCGACAGCTCCGGCACGGCCTCGTCGACGACCCACTCCAGGTCGGTGCTGCGCAGCGGGCAGCCGGACAGGTTCTGCAGCGACTTCGGCATCTTCGGCGAGACCGGCGCCGCGTACGACTGGACCACCAGCTGGTAGTCGGAGTCGAGGTAGCTCGAGTCGCGCATGGTCTGGCGGATGGCGTTGAGCGTGTTCTCGACCTTGGGAATCATCCTGCGCACACGCTTGGACCACTCCTGCGCCACCGACGACGTGCAGTCGCTGCGCTTGCCCCACGCCTCGAAGCACTTGTTGAGCACCTCGGCGAAGCGCGGGTCGTCGTTCGCGCCGATGGCCACCACGATCGCGACAACGCGGTTCGACCCGGCGATCTTGCGCAGCTGCGGCAGCTGCTCGTTGCGCAGCTTGTCGGAGTTGGCGCCGGAGCAGGCCAGGTTGATCTTCTGGTCGGCCTCGATCGTGGCCTTCGCGATCTCGGCGTCGCGCGAGCGGTGGCACCAGTTGCCGCCGTCCTCGCCGTTGGTGCCGGGCTCGTAGTTGCCGGCGCCCTCGCCGGACATCGTGCTGTCGCCGAGCGCCACGACCGCGGTCCTCGACTCGCGGTCCGGTTCCGAGGGCGGTGGGAACGGGTGGTCGCTCACGACCAGCAGGATCGTGAGCAGGCCGATCATCGCGAGGGGTAGGGCTTTGCGCATCGCGAGCCAGTTTACCGGCGCCGCCAACTTCAGAAGTGCAGGCCAGACCACATGGCGTCCCACCGTCCGAACACCGAGAACGGAATCGCGAACCACAGCGCGACCGCCCCGCCCGCGCCCGCGAGCGCCGCCCACAGGTTGCGCGAGCACAACGCAGCCCGAACGCGATGGCGAGCACCCATCCCGCGGTGAGCGTCAAGAGCACGCCGAGCACGTACGAAAGTCCGATTTGGACGACGAGTCTCACCGATCGAGTGTGGCAGTTCGTCGAACGCCGCATGTCCGTTTCGGTGGGTGGCCGAATGCGAGGGGGATAAGTCGTTGCCGCCATCACCGCTGATGGGGAAAGTGGAGGTGTGGGGAATCTGAGGGAAATAGTTGTGGTCGGTTACGACCGCACCGCGTTGCTGGACCTGGCGGGACCCGTCGAGGTGTTCCAAGCAGCGAACTACGGGGCCGACCGGTACCGGGTCACGGTGGCCACGCTCGGGGGCGGCCCGTTCACCGCGACGGCGGGGGTGCGGATCGAGGCAGGAGCGGACCTGCGCACGCTCGACCGCGAGATCGACACCCTGCTGGTCGTCGGCGGCTGGGGCTACGACGAGGCCGCGGCGGACGCGGTGCTCACGACGAACCTGCGGCGGCTCGCGCTGAAGTCGCGGCGGGTCGCGGGCGTCTGCACGGGCGCCGTCGTGCTGGCAGGCGCCGGGCTGCTCGAAGGACGGCGGGCCACGACGCACTGGGCGTTCACCGGCGAGCTGGCGAACCGCGGGGTCGAGGTCGAGCCGGACGCGATCTTCGTGTGCGACGGGCAGGTCGCCACGTCGGCAGGGGTGACGGCGGGCATCGATCTCGCGCTGGCCATGGTCGAGCAGGACCACGGCCCAGGGCTCGCCCGCAGGATCGCGCAGTACCTGGTCGTCTTCCTGCAGCGGTCCGGCGGCCAGTCGCAGTTCAGCGTGCACACCCGGTCGCGGCCGGTGTCGGACGACTCGCTGCGCGCGTTGCTCGACGACATCCACGCCGACCCGACCCGCGAGTGGACGGTGCCGGTGATGGCGCGCGAGGCGATGATGAGCGTGCGGCACTTCGCCCGCGTCTTCTCGCGCAACGTGGGCGTCTCGCCCGCCGTCTACGTCGAACGAGCCCGCGTCGAGGCGGCCGCCGACCGGCTGGCTTCGAGCGGTGACTCGTTGGACGTCGTCGCCCGCTCCTCCGGTTTCGGCTCGGCCGAGACCCTGCGGCGGGCCTTCCTGCGCGTGCTCGGCGTGTCGCCGGGCAGCTACCGCGCCCGTTTCCGGACAACTGGGGTTGCCTGATGGAAGCAACGTTCGTGCTCTACCCGAACATGACCGCACTGGACTTCGTCGGCCCGTTCGAGGTGCTCGGCTCGGTGCCGGTCGTCTCGACGCGGTTCGTGGCCGCGTCGCTCGATCCGGTGAAGTCCGACAACGGGCTGTCAGTCGTGCCGACGGACACGTTCACTTCGGTGAAGTCCACCGACATCGTCGTGGTGCCGGGCTCCAGCCACTGGAGGGAACTGCTCGCGGACTCCGGCGGCGTCGTCGAGTGGCTGCAGGAGGTCCACCCGACGACGAAGTGGACGACGTCGGTGTGCACGGGGTCGACGTTGCTCGCCGAGGCCGGGCTGGTCTCGAAGGCGACCACGCACTGGGCCGCGCGGGAGGACCTGACCGCGCGCGGCGTCGAGGTGTCCGAGGACCGAGTCGTGTTCGACGGCAAGGTCGTGTCGGGCGCTGGTGTGTCGGCGGGCATCGACATGGCGTTGCGGCTGGTCGAGGCCGAGTTCGGCGAGATGGTCGCGCAGGCCGTGCAGGTCGGCATCGAGTACGACCCGCAGCCGCCGCGGTCCTACGACTCGATCCCGCCGGAGGTCGCGCAGGGTCTCAAGGCCGCGTTCGAGTCACGTCAGGCCTGACTGGACCGCGAACACGACGAGCTGGGCGCGATCGCGTGCGCCCAGTTTCACCATCGCCCGCGACACGTGCGTGCGCACCGTCGCGGGCGAGATCACCAGCCGCGCCGCGATCTCGTCGTTGGACGCGCCGGACGCGACGTGCCGCATGATCTCCCGTTCGCGCTCGGTCAGCTTGTCCAGGTGCGGCACGGGCCGGGCGGAGGCGCCGGACGCGAACCGGTCGATCACCCGGCGCGTGACGGACGGCGACAACAACGACCCGCCGTCGGCGACGACGTGCACTGCGCGCAGCAGGTCGGTGGGGTCGGAGTCCTTCACCAGGAAGCCGGACGCGCCGGTCCGCAGCGCCTCGAAGACGTACTCGTCGAGGTCGAACGTGGTGAGCATGACGATCCGGACGTCCGCGCACGACGGATCGGCCGAGACGCGGCGCAGCACTTCGAGACCGTCCAGCAGCGGCATGCGGATGTCCAGGAACACCACGTCCGGCTTGACCGACTGGATCAGCGACAGGGCTTCGCGGCCGTCCGCGGCCTCGCCGGCGAACTGCACGCCGTCCTCGGTCTCGATCAACGTCCGCAGTCCCATCCGGACCAGCGGCTGGTCGTCGGCCACCACCACGCGAATCATGACGGCAACGGTATCCGGGCGATCACCGCGAAGCCGTCGTTTCGCGGACCTGCCTCCAAGGTGCCGCCGTAGCTCTCGGCGCGGGTGCGCATGCCGGTGATGCCATGGCCTTCGGTGAACGGTTTGGGCGTGCCGCTGTCGGCGACCTCGACGACGAGCTCACCGCGCACGGCGTAGACGCGGACCGACGCCGTGACGCCGGGGGAGGAGTGGCGCAGCACGTTGGTGAGGGACTCCTGCACGATCCGGTAGACGGCCAGCTGCAGGTTGTCGGGCAGCTCCAGGTCCTGCACCTCGACGGAGACCTCCAACCCGGCCTCGCGCATCCGGGTGGCCAGCGCCGGGATGTCGGCGAGTGACGTCGTCGGGCGCAGTGGTGCCTCGCCGCGCAGAGTGTCCAGTTCGGACCGCAGACCGTCCAGAGCTTCCTTGCTGGTGTCGCGGATCGCTTCGAGTGACGCGCGGGCCTTCGCCGGGTCCTTGTCCAGCACGTACAACGCCACGCCCGCCTGCATCGCGATCACCGAGAGACCGTGGCCGACGACGTCGTGGACCTCCTGGGCGAGCCGAAGCCGTTCGGAGATCACGGCTCGCTCGCGTACGTCCACAACGGACTTCTTGCGCAGCTTCATCAGCACACCCGCGGCGGCGGGCAGCAGGATCCAGCCCGCCGACCAGGTGATCCACGACGTCACCGTGTCGTTCCACCACGGCAGGATCGCCAGCGCGTAGAGCAGGGCGCATCCGGCGGCGAGCTCGACGGTCGAGTACACGGCCACCGCGTACATCGCCGCGACGCCGCTGACCAGGATCGGGCCGAACGGGTAGCCCATCGCCAGGTACACCGCGATGGCCACGGTGGTCATGCCGAACGTCCACAGCGGACGGACCGAGCGGAACAGCAGGCCGGTGGCCGCCACCGTGATGAGCACGTAGGCGAGCACGTCGAGGGAGACCCCGTTCTGCAGGCGTGCGGCGAACCGCGTGCCGGCGAGGCCGAAGAACAGCAGCGCCACGGTCAGCGCCATGTCCTGCCATTTGATCCGCATGGTGCTGACCATACGACCGGGCGCGTACGCAGATGTGCGTATCTTCATGACGCTCCGCAGCGGACGACCGGGACGCCCGGCGAGCACACGATTGGTCCCATGATCGTGACGACGGAGAAGCTGACGAAGCGCTACGGCGACCGCGCCGTGGTGGACGAGGTCAGTCTGTCCGTGCGGCGGGGCGAGGTCTACGGGTTCCTCGGTCCCAACGGCGCGGGCAAGACGACCACGATCCGCATGCTGCTGGGGCTGGTGAAGCCGACCAGCGGAACCGCTCGGGTGCTCGGTGAGACACCGGGCACGCCCAAGGCGTTGCTCAAGGTCGGGTCGCTGATCGAAGGGCCCGGTTTCTACCCGTACCTGTCCGGCCGCGACAACCTGCGCGTGCACGCGGCGCGGCGCGGCGTGCACAAGACACACGTGGAAGCGGCCTTGGAACAGGTCGACCTCGTGGGTGCGGCGAACGAGAAGTTCCGCCGGTACTCGCTCGGCATGAAGCAGCGGCTCGGCGTCGCCGCGGCCCTGCTCGGCGAGCCGGAGCTGCTGATCCTGGACGAGCCGACCAACGGCCTCGACCCGGCGGGCATGGCCGACATGCGCGACCTGGTGCGCGCGTTGGCGGCCCAGGGGCAGACGGTGCTGCTGTCGAGCCACGTGCTCGGCGAGGTCGAGGAGATCTGCGACCGGGTCGGTGTGATCTCACAGGGCCGGTTGGTCGCCGAGAGCACGGTCGAGCAGCTGCGCGGCGACACCGTGCTGCTGATCCGCGCAGACCCGATCGAGAAGGCGCACGTGCTGATCGAGGGCAGCTCGTTGCACGGCGATGTGCTGCACGTGCGCGAGACGGACGCGGGTGCGCTGGTGCGGGCTTTGGTGCACGCCGACGTGGACGTGCAGGAGGTCCGGCCGCTGCGCCGGACGTTGGAAGAGGTCTTCTTCGAGATGACGGGAGCGGCGTGATGGGCAGCGTGAAGGCGGAGCTGCTGCGGCTGTGGAAGTGGCCGGCGACGTGGGTGCTGATCGGTGTCTGGCTGGTGATGACGCTGACGTTCGGCTACCTGTTCAACTACCTCGCGTTGAACGGCGGCACGAACACGCGTGACCTCTCGCAGCAGCAGCTGATCAGCTCGATGCAGCCGGAGAACGTGGGCGCGGCCGTCGTGCGCGGCCTGCCGATGTTCGGCGGCGCGATCATCCTGGTGCTGGCCGCTTTGGCGGTGGGCAGCGGTTACGGCTGGGGCACCTGGAAGACCACGCTGACCGCCGGTCCGCGCCGGGTCTCGGCGATGGCGGGCACGCTCGGCGCGTTGGCGATCATCGTGGTGATCCTGGTGGCGCTGACTCTTTTCGTGAACCTCGGCGCGGCGATCACGGTGGCGTCGGTCGAGGGCTGGGACTGGAGCTGGCCCGGTGTCGGGGTGTTCGAGGCTCTGGGCGCGTCACTGCTGATCGCCGCCATGTGGACGGGGTTCGGCGTGTTCCTCGGCGTGGTCACCAAGGGGCCCGCGCTGGCCGTCGGGCTCGGGCTGATGTGGGCGATCGTCACCGAGAACCTGTTGCGCGGCGTGGGTTCCCTGCTCGGGCCGGTCGAGGACCTGACCAAGGTCCTGCCCGGTGGTTCCGCCGGCAACCTGGCCGGTGCCGTCGGCGGATCCGGTGCGCCCGGCGTGCTGACCGACCTGAGCGGAACTACCGCGGCCCTGTTCCTCGTTGGCCACGTGGTGGTCTTTGTCGGTGTGGCGACGCTTTTGAAGGTGCGCCGCGACCTCGTATAGGGCCACCGCGGCCCAGGTGATGGCGAGCACGACCGCGACTCCGGTGGGGTAGTCGCGGTCGTGCAGGCCCGGGTTGACCGCGCCGCTGTGCCGGCGCCACAGCAACGGGATCGCCAGGACGCCCAGGATTCCGGTGGTCACGAGTCCGATGCCGATCGATGCTCGTTTGACGATCAGGCCGGACGCTCCGACGAGTGGGGCGATCAGGACGTCGTGCACGATCACGCCGCCTGCCAGCCAGACCAGCAACTCGATGGTGATCTGGGGGAGGAGGAGCCAGGCGCCCCACGCGGCCAATCCGACTCCCAGTGCGCCGACTGCGAACCTCACCGGACCTCCAACGAGGTGACCCACTTTGTCTGCAACACACCTGGCCGGTTCGGGGCGATGAGCCGGCACGGGTAGCCGTGGTCGGGGCTGAGCTCCTCGCCGTCGAGCTGGAGTGCCAGCAGTGTCAACGGATCCTGCGCGAACGCCTCCGGCAGCGTCGTCGCCCGGTACAGCCCCTCCTGCTCCAGCGACTCGACCCTGACGTCGCCCCGGGGCACCAGCTCGGCGATCCGCACGCCGGTCCACGTCGCGTTCTGGCTCCACCCCTCGACACAGGCGATCGGCAGCTCGACCGTGGTCTGCGGCATGGCTTTGAGGTCCGCCAACGAGTAGCTCTTCGTGCCGACCTGCAACCGCCAGTCCGGTGGCACCACGATGTTCGCGGCCTTCGCCGTGCGGTTGACGGGCAGTGCACCTGGCGAACGCCACGCCAGCACCGAGATGTTGCGCAGCCACGGCACCGTGACGCCCGCCGTCGCGACGACCGCCACGCCCGTTGTCAGCGCGGTCGTGCGCAGGAAAGCCCGGCGGGACAGGATGGTCTTCTCGGTCGACTTGGGTTCCAGGGAGCGCCGGATCACCGGGATCTTCACGGCGATGTGCAGCAGCAGTGCACCGATCGCGATGTACGCCACGGCGTAGTGGGCAGTGGGGAAGTAGAACGACCACGGGTAGTTCTGCGCGGCGTTGAACAGGCCGGTGACCAGCTCGAAGAACGACGCCCCGATCAGCACGAAGATCGAGCCGCGTTCGAGGGCGTGCGGCACGTTGCGGACGAGCGGTCGTTCGAAGAGCTTGGGGTAGACGGTCCACAACTTGGCCAGCAGCAAGGGAATCGACGCGACGCCGGAGATCACGTGCACGCCCTGGGTGACCCGGTAGAGGTCGACGGGCCGGGTCGGCCACGGCCAGTCGTGCTGGACGCCGTGGCTGAGCAGTCCGGTGACGAAGCACAGCCCGAACGTGATGCCGAGCCACGTGCCGACCCGGCTGGTCACGCCCGTGTGGTGGGCGGGGGCCCGGAATCTCACAGCTTCTCCCAGCAGGCGAACCAGCGTCCGGCGCGTTCTGCCTGCCACAGCAGGAAGAACCCGTCGGCCGGCACCGACTCGGCGTCGCTCCAGGCCCACGGGAACCACTGGCCGAGCGTGCCCTCGGTCCGCACGCGGGCGTGGCCGACCGTGAGCCCGGATCCGGGCTGCTCCACCTCGACGACGACGGTTCCGCTGGGCTTGAGCAGTTGCCGGACGCGGCGCAGAAGTGCCGCCGGGTCGCCGCCGATGCCGATGTTGCCGTCGGCGAGCAGGACGTGGTGCCAGCGCCCTTCGCTGGGCAGGAGGTCGAACACGTCGCGCCGGATCGCGAGGCCGCCGCGCGCGGTGGTGCGGCGGATCGCTTCCGGGGAGACGTCGACGCCGAGTGCCTGGACACCGCGGGCCAGGAGGGCGGCGACGAGACGGCCAGGGCCGCAGCCGACGTCGAGGGTGGGACCGGTGCAGGCGTCGAGGAGGAGCTCGTCGCCGGCGTCCGCGTCGGCGTGCCAGCGGGAGACACTCAGCTCGCGAGGGGTGGTGCGGGGGCTCGGGCCGGCGAGGTCGAGCCAGCTGGGGTGGCCTTGGAGGGCTTGGTCGAACATCATCCGGCCACCGCCCGGCTGCTGAGGGCCGAAAAATGTCGGTGCCGTCTGGGAGAATGGATCCAGGGGACCCCTGTGCGAGCCTGTCGGACGGGCGTCATCGGGCCACCGCCGCGATCTCGGTCAGCGTCGTGGCGAACCGGCTCTGCGGCACGTCAGCGGCCACCGCGCGGGCGTCCACCATCGTGTCCACATCGGACAGCACCGGCAGCGTCCGCACGTTCATGCCCAGCAACGCTTCCAGCGTCCGCATGCCCGTGTCCGCGCGCGACATCGGCACGTCCCGCAGCACCTCGGCCCGCCGTGGATCCCGCAACCCGAGCGCCCACCACCCGCCGTCCAGGGCGAACCCGAGCGCCGCCTCCTCGAACTCCGCGCACGACTCCAGCAGCGAAGGCGTGACCTGCGGCGTGTCCATCCCGATCTGCAGCACCGGCATCCCGAACCGCGCCACGTCGGCGTGCGCGTGCACCAGCCGATCCGCGAACGTCTCGCCGCGCTGCGGGATCACGACGCACTCGGCCAACGCGTCCCGCACGTCCGACCGCCGCACCACCCCGGCCAGCGCCACCACGGGCACCGCACCTGGCGTCGACAAAGCGGCCGACAGCGTGTCCAGCAACGACGCCGCCGCGACATCCGCGGCCTCCTCACCCGTCAGCGGCGGGCACAGGCGCGTCTTCACCTGACCGGGTACCGGTGACTTGGCCATGATCAGCAGGCAGAACCTCATCGCAGCACCCCCGCCATGTCGCGCGCCGCCCGCAACGTGCCGCGCACCGAGCCCGACACCTTGGAACGCGTCCCGGCGGCCCGCGGGCCGTACGTCACGTCGACCTCGCGCACCCGCCACCCCGCAGCGGCTGCACGGACCAGCAGCTCCAACGGATAGCCGAACGCCCGGTCCTGCACGTCCAGCGCCAGCAACGCCTCGCGCCGGCACACGCGCAGAGGCGCGATGTCGTGCACGTCCAAACCACGGCGGCGCAACAACCCTGAGATCACGGCGTTGCCCGCCCGCGCGTGCCACGGCCACACGCCGGCAGCAACCGGCACCCGCCGACCCACTACAAGATCGGCCTCGACGAGAAGCTCAGCCATCGCGGGCAGTTCGCCCAGATCCAGGGAGCCATCGGCGTCGGCGAACGCCACGAAGTCAGAAGTGGCCGCGAGCAAACCGGTGTGCACGGCAGCGCCGTAACCGCGACGAGCCTCGTGCACGACCAGAGCGCCGCACGAAGCAGCCACCGCGGGGGAACCGTCGACCGAGCCGTTGTCGACGACGATCGCGCGGTGGCCGGGAGGCAGGGAGGCGAGCACCGCAGGCAGTGCGGCGGCCTCGTCCAGGCAGGGCAACACGACATCCATGTGTCCACCCTGGACCACGGGAAAGTGTTGTGGTGCTTACGGAATTGTGACGCACGAACGAGTTCTTACGATTGTCTTGCGTGGCCTGCGGGCACCGGCCGGACCCCCTAGGTTGGGAGTGGTGCGTGTATTCATCGCCGGTCTGCTCGTCGCTGCCGCCACCATCACCGGGTTCGTGCTCAACGCCAAGTACCCGGGCCTCACCTTCGCGTCCGCCGCGCCGATCTTCGGCGAGTGGCAGCTGCACGTCGGGCCCGGCACGCCGGCGGCCGTCCTCATCGCGTTCCTGGTCTACGCCAAGGGACCCGAGCTGGCACAGCACCGGTTCGCGGTGCCGATCGCGTACGTGACGGCGGTGGCGTGGACGTTCTCGCTGGCGATGATCGACGGCTGGGGCCGGTTCGTCACCAGGCTCACCGGGGAGCACGAGTACCTGCACGAGGTTCCGGAGATCACCGACGTCCCGACGATGCTCAAGGAGTTCACCACCCGCATCCTGAACTACCAGCCCGACTCGTGGACCACGCACGTCTCCGCCCATCCGCCGGGCGCGACGCTCACGTTCGTCGCGCTGGACCGCATCGGGCTGGGGGGAGGGACCGTCGCGTCCATCTTCTGCGTCCTGGTCGGCGCGCTGGTCGTCGTCGCGATTCCCAAAGCCATCGGCGACAACGCGGTGCTGCCGTTCCTGGTGCTGTTCCCCGGCGCGGTGTGGGTCGGGGCGTCGGCGGACGGCATGTTCATGGGCGTTGCCGCCGTCGGGATCTACCTGCTCACCAGGTGGCCGCTGCTGGGTGGCGTCGTGCTCGGCTGGTGCCTGTTCCTGTCCTACGGGCTGGTGCTGCTCCTCCCGCTCGCGCTCGTCGCGCTGTGGCGGCAAGGAGAACTCGGCGCCACCGCTCGCCGGATCGCGGTGGCGCTCGTCGGCGTGCTTGCGGTGGTGGGAGCGTTCGCCATAGCGGGTTTCTGGTGGTACGAGGGCTACGAGCTGGTGAAAGTCCGCTACTACCAGGACGTCGGCACGCCCAGGCCGTACTGGTACTGGGTGTGGGCCAACCTGGCGGCGCTCGTGCTCGTCATCGGCCCGGCGGCGGTCAAGGGCCTGCGCAAGGACAAGTGGATCATCGCGGCCGGCATCGCGATCCTGGCCGCCGATCTGTCCGGCCTCAGCAAGGCCGAGACCGAACGGATCTGGCTGCCGTTCGCGGTCTGGCTGCTCGCCGGCACCGCGCGGCTGGACCGGAGGTGGCTCATCGCCCAGGCCGTCACGGCCCTGGCGGTGAACCACCTGATCCTCACCGAGTGGTGACCGGCTCCCGCTGCGCCGCGAAGGCGAACTCCCGGACACCCTCCGCGAAACCGACCTGGGCCTCGAAGCCCAGCACGTCCAACGCCTTCGCGGGCGAGGCGACGACGTGCCGCACGTCGCCCGGTCGCGCCCCGCCCACGATCGCGGGCGTGGGCCCGTCGCACGCGTCGGCCAGCGCGAACGCCAGCTCGCCGATCGTGTGCGGAGAGCCGGAGCAGACGTTCACGGCTTCGAAACCGGGTCGCGGCGACGACAACGCCAGCACGTTCGCCCGCGCCACGTCGGTGACGTGCACGAAGTCCCGCCGCTGCTTGCCGTCCTCCATGACCCGCGGCGCGACGCCGTTCTGCAACGCCGAACGGAAGATCGACGCCACCCCCGCGTACGGGGTGTCGCGCGGCATCCGCGGGCCGTAGACGTTGTGGTACCGCAACGCCCACACGCTCCCGCCCGTCTGCCGCGCCCACGCCGAAGCCAGGTGTTCCTGCGCCAGCTTCGTGGCCGCGTAGGTGCTGCGCGGGTCGAGCGGCGCGTCCTCCGGCACCAGTTCGGGCACGAGGAAGTCGCCGCAGAAACAACGCGGCTCGTACAGTCCCCGCGCCAGGTCTTCGGCAGTGCGTTCAGCCCGCACGACGCCGTGCGACAGGCACCGGTACCGCCCCTCGCCGTACACGACCATCGACGACGCCAGCACCAGCCGCGACACCCCGGCCCGGTGCATCTCGGCCAGCAGCACCGCCGTGCCGAGGTCGTTGTGCCGCGCGTACGACGGCGCGTCGAACGGGTCGACGCCGTGGCCGACCATCGCGGCCTGGTGGCACACCGCGTCCACAGTGGACAACAAGGGTCGCAGCACGTCGGCTGAGGTCACGTCGCCGATGACAAGTTCGTGGTCCAGGTCCGGAAGCGTTCCGTGCGCTTCCGGCAGCAGCGCGTCGAACAGAACGCAGTCGTGACCCTGGGCGGTCAGCTCGTCCGCGACGTGCGACCCGATGAACCCGGCCCCGCCGGTGATCAGTACTCGCATCCCCCGACCGTAGGACCGGCAGTCACCACCGCGCGCTCCCAGAGCCGATGACGTCAGGACTTCGTAATAGCCGGCAGCTCCACCACGAACCGCGCACCACGCGGGAACCGGTCCTCGACCCACACCCGGCCGCGATGGCGATGCACGTGCTCGCGAACCAGCGCGAGCCCCAGCCCGCTGCCCGTGTCGTCACCGCGACTGCCGGGCCTGCCGCGCGCGAACCGTTCGAAGATCTGCTCCCGCAACGCTTCCGGCACGCCCGGCCCGTCGTCCTCCACCTCGACGCGCGCAGTCGTGCCGTCCTGGCGCACCGCCACGAAGATCGCGCCGCCCGCGTGCCGTTCGGCGTTCTCCATCAGGTTCGCCAGCACGCGGTCGAGCCGTCGGCGGTCACCCTGCACCCGCACCGGCAGCGCCGACACCGGCACCGCCCGCCAGCGCGTGGCGACCACGTGGCGCACCAACGCGCTCAGGTCGAGCTCATCCGGCTCGTAGTCGTCGGTCTGGTCGAGGCGCGAGATCTCCAGCAGGTCCACGACCATCCGCGCGAACCGGTCGACCTCCGAGGTCAGCAGTTCCAGCGCGGTCCCCGCGGTGCCCGGCAGGTGCTCACGACGACGCCGCAGCACCGCGCCCGCGTTGACCATCGTCGTCAACGGCGACCGCAGCTCGTGCGAGACGTCCGAGGCGAACCTGGCGTCCCGCAACGCCCGCTGCTCCAGCGCTTGGGCCGTCGAGTTGAACTTCGCCGCCAGCGCGGCCAGATCCGGGTCGTCCTGGTCGGGCAACCGGGCGCGGAGATCACCACCGGCGATCCTCCCCGCGGCGGAGCTCAGTTCCGCCAACGGTTTCAGCGCGCGTTTCGACGCCCACGAACCCAGCGCGGCCCCGAGCAGCGCGGAGGAGATCGTGCCGGCGATCAGCACCGCGCTGAGGAACCCGAACGTCCGATCGAGCTGCTGCAACGGGAACAGCTCCACGTACACCGCGTTGCCCGCCACCGGCCGCGTCACGGCGATGACGGGCAGACCGCCCACGGTGATCCGGGCTTGGCCGGGTGGGCGCTCCACGAGCTCGGCAGGCAGCTGGGAGGGCTCGACCTTGCGGCCCGCCGTCACCAGACCGTCCGGGCTGAGCACCAGGATGGAGGAGTCCGGGCCGGTGGTGAGCCCGGTCAGCAGCTCGTCGAGGCCGGGGGAGGACAGCGACTTCTCGACCAGCCGCACGTTGACCTCGGCCTGCCGCGTCGCGCTCGCCTCACGTTGCCGCAGCATGTAGCCGGAGGCCAGGTTCCAGGTCGCGAGCGCCAGCACGCTCGTCACGACCAGCAGGCCGAAGCCGAACGAGAGGGTGACGCGGCAGCGCAGCGTGAGTCTCACGAGCGGATCCGATAGCCGGTGCCGCGCACGGTGAGCACCAGCGCCGGGTCGTCCGGGTTGGCCTCGATCTTGCGGCGCAGCCTTCTTATGTGCACGTCGAGCAGTCGAGTGTCACCAAAGTAGTCATATCCCCAAACCTTTTGCAGCAACTGTTCCCTGGTGACGATTCGGCCGCCCGCACCAGCGAGTTCCAGCAGCAGTCGGAATTCCGTGCGAGTGAGATGAACGCGTTCCCCCGCTCGGTGCACAAGTCCTTCGTGCGGACGGATTTCCAGATCGCCGATCCGAACGGCTTCCCGTCCTGGTCCGCGCCGGCGCAACAACGCTCGTATTCGCGCCGCGAGAACGCTCGCCATCAACGGTTTCGTGACGTAGTCGTCCGCTCCCGCCTCCAGCCCGGCGATCACGTCACGGGCGTCGGTGCGCGCCGTCACGACGATGATGGGCAGGTCACCACGTGCGCGGAGGGTGCGCACGACCTCCAGGCCGTCCATGCCGGGCAGCGTGAGGTCGACCAGCACCACGTCGAACGACTCGGTCTCCAACCGCCGTAACGCCTCTTCGCCCGAACCCGCCTCGTCAACGGTGAAATCCTCGTCGGACAAGGCGAGGCTCAGCGCCTGCCGGATTCGCTCGTCGTCTTCGACCAGCAGGACCCCTACGCACACAACGACTCCACTGTGTGAGAGCCGCGGCGACGGCGTCTCACACAGTGGAGTGAAAGTCGATCAAAAGCAAGAACGCTTTGGTTCAGAATGCGGTTAGCGTGACTTTGGCTGATCGCGGGTTGGGTTCGTGGACAAGTGACTCGAACGCGCCGACGTCATCGAACGCGAACCCGTAAGCCTTCCCGTCGACCATGTTGGCGTGCACGATCTTCGAGTAGTGGTTGGTGATCGAGCGGGTGTAGAACTGGCTCGCGTCGTACGTCGGCTGGGTGTGGACGTGCCCGAGCGTCGAGCGGTTCAGCGCCGCGCAGAGCGACCGCGAGATCGCGCCGACGTCGTTGTTCGGTGCCGCGAGCCGGCCGTCGCAGTTGAAGACGTCCCGCGTCGACGGCTGCTGGAACGACGCGACCTGCTGGCCGGCCGTGTTGGTGAAGTTGAGGACTCCACCGCTGGTGCGGCCGGTGAACTTGCGGTTCGGCTCGTTCTGGTACGGCACTACGGTCAGCGGCGTGTTCGCGTAGGTCGACCACGTGCTGCTGACGTAGCTGGAGAAGTAGGAGCTCGAGAACACGCCCGCGTCGAGGCCCTTGCTGGGGTTGAGGACGCGCAGCCGGGTGCCGTCGGGCCGGGTGTAGATCAACCGCGCCCAGTCGCCGCCCAGCTGCTGGTGCTGGTCGAAGATGCGGTTGCGCCCGCCGGAGACCGGCTGGCCGGTCTTCCTGGTGGCGCCAGCCTGAGACGTCGCCTCGACCGCGTGCGGGACGGAGAACATGTCGACCTGGGAGCTGTTCAACCACAACCCGCCGCCGTTGTAGGTGAACTCGCTCCAGTCGAACAGGATGTCGCGGTTCGGGTCGCCCGCGGCCCACGGCGCCGGCTGCACCAGCCCGCCGGGCACCAGGAAGAACTTCAGCTTGTCCCGGAAGGACATGTAGAGCCGGCCGCCGGCCAGGTTGAGCGGGATCTGCAGGGTCCGGCTGCCGCCGTTGCCGGGGCCGGGGATGGACACGTCCGGTGCGGGCGTTGGCGGGATCGCACCTCCGGACCACGGGGTGAACTGGCCGTTCGCGTTCACGTGCCCGAGCCGGCCGCCCATCTCGCCGAACACGTACAGGTGGACGGCGTCACCGCGGCCGGAGTTGTTCGTGACGGTGAGCGGGAGCAGGTTCGGTGGAGCGGCTTGCACGGTTGGGGACAACGTTGTCAGCCCAAGTAGGGCCGATGTCGCGAGCAGCAGGAGCTTGCGCATCGACTATCTCCTCACTGAGACAGGGTTGCGTGAGAGCGCTCTCATACCAGCGCGATCGCGTTCATATGTCAAGAATGGTCTTCATGCGCGCCCTGACGGTTGATCTTGCACGAGCCGGTTCCTTGTCGTTGACCGAATTGCCCGATCCGGTGCCCGGACCAGAGGACCTGCTGGTGGAGGGCGTCGCGATCGGGATCTGCGGGACGGACCGCGAGATCGCGCGCGGCGAGTTCGGGGTCGGCGAAACTCTCGTGATCGGACACGAGTCGCTGGGGCGGGTGATCAGCGGACCGGGGTTCGCGCCGGGGGATCTTGTCGTGGGCGTGGTGAGGAGACCGGACCCGGTGCCGTGCGTGGCGTGTGCGCGCGGAGAGTTCGACATGTGCCGGAACGGGCAGTACACCGAGCGCGGGATCACCGGGCTGGACGGCTACGGCTCGACGTTGTGGACGGTCCCGGCCGCATATGCCGTTGGTGTCAGCTCGTCGACAGGTGTCCTCGTGGAACCGTTGTCGGTGGTGGTGAAGGCGTGGGAACGGCTGGATCGGCTGGCGTTGTTCCCGTTCGAGAGCGTGCTGGTGACCGGCGCGGGACCGATCGGGCTGCTGGCGGCGTTGATCGGGGTGCAGCGCGGGCTGGACGTGCACGTCTTCGATCTGGCGTCGGACGGCCCGAAGCCTGCGCTGGTGGAGTCCTTGGGCGCGACCTACCACCGCAAGCTGCCCGATCACCAGGTCGTGATCGAGGCGACGGGCGCGCCTGCACTGGTGGCGCAGCTGCTCGGGCGCGACCTGGTGTGCCTGACCGGGGTTCCGTCCACTGAGGTCGTTCCGGTCGACCTCGGCCAGGCGAACCGGGATCTGGTGCTGCGCAACGGGATCGTGCTCGGCACGGTCAACTCGAACGTGCGGCACTACCAGGAGGCGGCCGCGGTGCTGGACCGGGCCGACGACTCCTGGGTGTCGTCGTTGATCACTCGGCGCGTTCCGCTGGAGTCCTATGCGGAGGCGTTCGAGCAACGGCCGGACGACGTGAAAGTGGTCCTGGAGCTCGGTTAGTGCCTGCGCGGTTCCCGGCCGAACGGCGACTCCGGCCGTTCGAGCTCGGGAGCCTTCGGGATCGGCATGGTCACGGGCGCGTCCGCCGTGATCGTGATCGGCTCACCGTGGTGCTCGGTGACGAGCTCGGTGCCGTCCACGATCCGGTAGGTGGCCTCGGTCGCGCACACGTCGATGGCGATCCTCGTGCCCTGGAAGGCCATCCGGAACGAGAACCTGGTGAGCGCGGCAGGCAGCCGCGGCGCGAAGGTCAGTTCGCCGCCGTGGTCGCGCATGCCGCCGAACCCGGCCACCAACGCCATCCAGGCGCCCGCCAGCGACGCCATGTGCAGGCCGTTGTTGACGTTGTTGTGCAGGTCGTGGAGGTCGGTGTACGCGGCTTCGACGAGATAGTCGAACGCCAGGTCCAGGTGGCCGACCTCCGCGGCGAGCACCGCCTGCGTGCCCGCCGACAACGACGAGTCGCGGACCGTTCGCGCCTCGTAGTAGGCGAAGTTGCGGGCCTTCTCCTCGGCGGTGAACATGTCGCCACGGACGTGCATGGCGAGCACGAGGTCCGCCTGCTTCACGACCTGGCGCCGGTACAGGTCGAAGTACGGGAAGTGCAGCAGCAGCGGATACTTGTCCTCCGGTGTGTTCTCGAAGTCCCACTCCGCGTGCTTGGTGAAGTTGTCCGCCTGCGGGTGCACCTGCAGCATCTCGTCGTAGGGGACGGCCATCGCGTCGGCGGCGCTGCGCCACGCGGCGATCTCCTCCGCGGACGCGTTCGCCTTGTCCGGGTGGCGTTCCGCGGCGTTGGCGGCGGCCCACAGGTTCTGCTGGGCGATCAGGTTGGTGTAGACGTTGTTGTCCACGATCGCCGAGTACTCGTCCGGGCCGGTGACGCCGTCGATGCGGAACCCGTCGTGGCGGTCGTGGTGGCCGAGCGAGCACCACAGCCGTGCGGTCTCCACCAGGATCTCGGTGGCCTCGTCGCGGTCGAAGCACTCGTCGTTGGTGGCGTTCAGGTACTGCTGGGTGGCGTAGGCGACGTCGCCGGAGACGTGGAACGCGGCCGTGCCCGCCGGCCAGTAAGCCGAACACTCGGCGCCGTTGATCGACCGCCACGGGAACGCGGCGCCCTTGAGCCCCAGCACCTTCGCGCGGTCGCGGGCCTTGTCCAAAGTGGAGTGCCGCCACCGCAGCGCGTCGCGGGCCGCGTCCGGCACCGTGTAGGTGAGGACAGGGAGCACGAACATCTCGGTGTCCCAGAAGGCGTGGCCGTCGTAGCCGGGTCCGGTGAGGCCTTTTCCGGGGATGGCGCGGGTTTCACCGCGGGCACCGGCCTGCAGGATGTGGAACAACGCGAACCTGATGGCCTGCTGCAGCTCGTCGTCGCCCTCGATCTCGATGTCGGCGACCTGCCAGAAGTCGTCCAGGAACTCCCGCTGCTCCTGCAGCAGCCCGTTCCAGCCGGTCTGGCAGGCGCCTGCGAGCGCGGCCTCGACCTGGGCGCGAAGTGCCGGTGTGGAACGCTTTCCGGACCAGCCGTAGCCGAGGTATTTGGTGAGCTTCAGGCAACTGTCGGCGGCGACGTCGACCGCAACGGTGAACCGGGCGAGGTCGGACTCGGCGCGGATCTCCGTGCGGACGTCGAGCCCGTCCGCGACCTCGACCTCGTGATCCATGGCGGCGGCCATCCGCAGCCCGGACTTCTTGGTCTGGTGGCACAGCACGGCCCGCGTCTTCTCCGCCATCGTGAAGTTGTTGACCAGCGGGGACTCCAGCGCGGCGGCGACGCGGGGATCGTTGGTGCGGTGGATGGTCGGCTCGTTGGCGAGCAGGTCGGACTGGACGACGAGCTGCAGGTCGTCCATCGGCTCGACCTCGTACCGGATGGCAGCGACCGCGCGTTGCGTGAACGACACGAGCCGCTCGCTGCGCACGATCACGCGACGGCCGGTCGGCGACTCCCAGAGCGTGCGGCGGCGCAGCGTGCCGGAGCGGAAGTCGAGGACGCGTTCGTGCTCGATCGCGTTGCCGTAGCGCATGTCCAGCGGCTCGTCCTCGACCAGCAACCGGATGATCTTGCCGTCGGTGACGTTGACGACGGTCTGGCCGGCCTCCGGGTAGCCGTAGCCCGCTTCTCCGTACGGCAGCTGGTGTTCCTCGTAGAAGCCGTTGAGGTACGTGCCCGGCAGGCCGCGCGGTTCGCCTTCGTCGAGGGTGCCGCGCATGCCGATGTGGCCGTTGGACAGGGCGAACGTCGACTCGGTGCGGTGCAGCTGGTCGACGGCGAGGCCCTGCCAGCGCAGCGTCCACGGCTCGATCGTGTAGCTCATGCCATCAGCTCGTCGAGCTCGTTGACGACCACGTCGGCGCCGTTGGCTTTGAGCGCATCGGCTTGGTTGCCGCGGTCGACGCCCACGACGAAGCCGAAGCCGCCGTCGTGGCCTGCCTTGACGCCCGCCAGCGCGTCTTCGTAGACAGCGGCGTGCTCCGGTGCCGTTTTGAGCCTTCTGGCGCCTTCGACGAACGAGTCCGGTGCCGGTTTGCCCCGCAGGTTCGACGCGACGATCACGTTGCCGTCCACCAGGGCGTCGACGTAGTCCAGCAGGTCGCCCGCGCGCAGCACGCGCATGGCGTTGGCCGACGACGTGACCACGCCGATCGGCACGCCGGCCTGGCGCGCGGCCTGCAGGTAGCGGACGGAGGCGGGGTAGGGCGTGATGCCCTCCTCGTCGATGATCTGGTTGACCAGGTCGTTCTTCTGGTCGCCGACGCGGCGGATCTCGTCCTCCGGCGGCGTGAGGCCGCGGGACGCGAGGAAGCTGCGGACGCCGTCGTAGCGCGGCTTGCCGTCCACATAGGCGAGGTAGTCCTGCTCGCCGAACGGCTGGCCCATGCTCTCGAACGTCTGCTTCCACGCCTTGCGGTGCAGGACCGCGGTGCTCGTGAGCACGCCGTCGAGGTCGAACAGCAACGCCGTGATCTTCTCCGGGATGCCGAGGCTCATGCTTCGATCATGCACCCGTCTCGTCGTCCTCGCCGCGCTCTTCCGGCCGTTCTTCCGCGAGCCGTTCGTCGAGGGGACGCGGGTGGGCCTGTTCGTACTCGGTCATCCCGTACTTGTTCGACTCCGCCCAGCCTTCTTCCGGCTCGGTCTCCAGCGGGTCGTGCTTGATGTTGTCCTCGTCGAGGGCCTCGAAGTCGTCGGTGTCCTCGGAGATGTATGCGCCGCGTTCTTCGCTCATGTCTCTGGCAGTACCCAGTTCGGTGCTATCCGATGCTTTGGCCCACGAGCGAGCCGATCGCGTAGGTGACGCCCATGGCGATCAGTCCGCCCGCGATGTTGCGGACGACCGCGCGCCTCCGGTTCGCGCCGCTCAGCCGCGCGCTGATGAAGCCGGTGAGGGCGAGGGTGAGGATGGCGGCCGCGACGGTGACGGGGACGCGGAGGCCGGTCGGGGTCAGCGCGATCGCGGCGAGGGGGAGGAGTGCGCCGATGGTGAAGCTGAGGAAGCTCGCGATGGCGGCGCCCCACGGGTTGGTCAGCTCGTCCGGGTCGATGTGCAGCTCGGCCTCGGCGTGCGCGGCCAGGGCGTCGTGCTTCGTGAGCTGCTTGGCGACCTCTTCGGCGGTGTCCTCGTCCAGGCCCTTGCCCTCGTAGATCTCCTTGAGCTCTTCGAGTTCTTCTCGTGGCGTGTCCCTGAGCTCGCGGCGTTCCTGGGCGAGCAGCGCCCGTTCGGCGTCGCGCTGGCTGCTGACCGACACGTACTCGCCGCTGGCCATGGACATGGCGCCCGCGAAGAGGCCGGCCAGGCCCGCGACGAGGATCTGGGCACGGTCGGTGGTGGCACCGGCGACGCCCACGACGAGGCTGGCCGTGGAGACGATGCCGTCGTTCGCACCGAGAACGCCCGCGCGCAGCCAGTTCATCCGGTCGCCGCTGACCTCGTCGTGGGGCTCGTGGTGCGTCATTTCCGCAGGCTAACCTGGGGATCGTGCTTTCGTGGCTGACCACGCCGCTGCGTCTCGTCGACGTGCCGGTGCCGTCGCCCGCTCCGGGGGAGTTGCTGGTGCGGGTGCTCGCCTGCGGGGTCTGCCGGACCGATCTGCACGTCGTGGACGGGGATCTGCCCGTGCATCGTCCTTCGGTCGTGCCTGGGCATCAGGTCGTTGGCGAGGTTGTTGTTGCCGCTGGCTCATTCGCCGTTGGTGAGCGGGTCGGCATCGCGTGGTTGCGGCACACGTGCGGTGAATGTCGGTTCTGTTTGCGTGGTTCCGAGAACCTCTGCCCGTCGTCGCTCTACACCGGGTGGGACGCTGACGGCGGTTATGCGTCTTATGCGGTCGTTCCTGCTGCATACGCGTTGAGGCTGCCCACTGGGTATTCGAACGAGTCGTTGGCGCCGTTGTTGTGTGCCGGGATCATCGGATATCGGGCGTTGAAGCGTGCTGACGTGCCCTCGGGCGGCCGGTTGGGGATCTACGGATTCGGCGGGTCGGCTCATCTGGCCGCGCAGGTCGCCGTTGCTCGCGGGTACGAGGTGCACGTGGTGACCCGGTCTGCCGCGGCTCGTTCGCTGGCGTTGTCGTTGGGGGCGGCTTCGGCTTCTGAGACGGTGCCGCCGGTGCTGCTGGACTCGGCCGTGCTGTTCGCGCCGGTGGGGACGTTGGTGCCGCCTGCTTTAGCGGCGTTGGACCGGGGTGGGACGTTGGCCATCGCCGGGATCCATCTGTCCGATGTTCCTGGTTTGTCGTACTCGCAGCACCTCTTCCAGGAGCGGCAGATCCGGTCGGTCACCGCGAACACGCGGGCGGATGCTGCTGAGTTCCTGTCTTTCTGCACGTCGCATCGGTTGTCGGTGGCAGTGCAGCCGTACGCGTTGGGTGAGGCGAACCTGGCGCTGTCAGACCTCCGGGCAGGCCGCGTGACAGGCGCCGCGGTGCTTGTCGCGTGATGTTTTGCCTGATCAGAGGCAAGATGTGCAGTTTTTGTCAGACCTCCGTGGCACCATGTCGAACAGGTGTTCGTCTGATGCTGTAGGAGGTAGGTCCCAGATGCAGATCGATCCCCGTCGCTGGCCGGGCCGCGTGGTGCCTTCCACCGACGCCGACGTGGACATCGCCGTGGAGTCGCTGTGCACCCGCGCCTCCTGGCCGGACGCCGACCGCCGGTGGGTGCGCCGCCTGCTCGAGCCGTGGTTCAAGGCGGACTGGAGCGTCGACGCGGTGCTGGTGGCCATCGACACCAAGCCGGACGGCACCCGCCAGGGCCGCCCGCGCTCACGCTCGCAGGTCGCCCACGAGTTCCTGCGCGCGCGGATGATGGTGTGGATCGCGGACGGCGCCCGCCTCGCCCGCCCGCCGTTAGCCGGCATGTCGCTGGGCGAGTGGTTCCGCGTGAACCGCCGCAACGCGCTGCTGAACTCGCGGCGCTCCTCTTCGGCGTTGACGTCCGAGGGCGAGCGCGCACGGGCGGAGTCGCGCGCCCTGGCCCACCGCCGCGACCCGGTCGAACGCAGCCGCGAGAAGGGGCGCCGCCGCGTCGAGGCGCTCGACAGCCTGCTGGTGCCCGGCCAGGAGGCCCCGTCGTTCGCCGACTCGTGGCGCCTGGTCGCCGAACTGATCCCGGTGCCCCGCGTCTGCTCGGCGTGCGGCCACGTCCGGAACGAGGTGACCCGCCAGGCCCACCGCGTCGCGTAGGTGGTGTGGTCCGGCGCAGGTTGCCGCTCAGCGTTCCTGACCGCGGACCACGTCGTTTACCTGCGTCTTCGCCGAATGGTGGTTGAACCCGGCCGATGCTGGGAACACGGGACGAGTTTCCTGTTTCCTGTTGAAGGGGCCGACATGCTCGAAGTGACGCCGATGGCTGCCGAGGTCATCAACGAGTTGACGTCGCAGTCAGCCGCCACCAACGACGGCGTCGGCCTGCGCTTCGCCCTCGCCGCCGAGCAGAACAGCCAGGCAGCGCTGGAGTTGTCGCTGAGCGAAGCCGTGGACGGCGACCAGGTGGTGACGGCTGACGCGGGCGCCAAGGTCATCATGGAGCCTGCCGCCGCCCAGTACCTGGAGGACAAGGTCCTGGACGTGCGCCAGGACGCCGAGGGCAACCCGGCCTTCGCGATCGCGCGTCAGGACCACGAGGCCTGACCGCCGGCGCCGGTTCCGGCGCGCACCTCACCCACGGGTTGTCTGCTCACGCGGTTGGGCAGGCGATGTTGTGCATCCAGGACGTTGTGCGTCCAGGGTGAGCAGACCACAGGACGGGCCGGACTTCTCCGCGGAGAAGTCCGGCCCGTTTCTGCTCACCCGCTGGAGTGACAAGAGCGCCCCCTGCCCGAAGGCAAGGGGCGCTCTCGAAGAACCCGAAGAACCGAGTCAGCCCTCGATGCGGCGAATAGCCGTGACCGGGCCGATCGAGTCGATGTCGGCGACCTTCACCGGCACGCCCTCGGTGGAGGCGTGCACCGCGCGGATGCCGTCGATGGCCATGGCCACGTGGGACTGGCTGGAGTAGTAGACGAGGATGTCGCCCGCCTTGACCTCACCACGCGTGACCGGGCGACCGGCGGCCGCCTGGGCGTAGCTGGTGCGGCCGATCGAGACGCCGGCCCACGCGTACGCCTTCTGGATCAGCGAGGAGCAGTCCCAGGCGTCCGGGCCGTTCGCGCCGTAGACGTAGGGTTCGCCGCGCTGGTCGAGGGCGAACTGCAGCGCCTTGCCCGCGGTGCCCGCCGGCACCGGGATGTTCGACATGTCGCCGCGCTGTGCGAGCTGGTTCCTGACGGACACGCTCAGCGACTGGTACTGGGCCTTCGCCTCGGCGAGCTGCTTGTCGAGGTCGGCCTTCTTCTGCTCGATCTCGCCGAGCAGCTTCTTCGAGGCCTCAGTGGCCTCGTTGGCCGTCTTCGTGGCGTTGTCCGCCGCGTTGACCGCGTCGCTGAGAGCCTTCAGGGCCTCGGCGTTGTCGGCCGCCAGGATGTTGATGGCCGACATGCGGTTCAGGAAGTCCTGCTGCGAGTCGCTCACGAGCAGCGCCGAGAGCTGGTTGAAGCTCGCTCCCTGGAAGCTCGACTCGGTGAGGACGTCGACCTGGCCGCGGAGGGACTCCTCGGCCTTCTGTGCAGTGGCCAGGTCACCCTTGGCCTTGTCCAGATCACCCTGCTTGGCCTTGAGGTCGTCCTGGGCCTTCAGGTGGTCCTGGTTGAGCTGAGATGCCTTCTCGGACAGCTCGTTGTACTTCTTGAGCGCGTCCGCGGCAGAAGGCTGTGCAGTGGCCGGGGTCGTGGGGAGAGCGGCCGCGACGACAGCTGCCGTCGCTACGAGCGCTCCACGCACGGTACGGCGCGAGGGTTGCGACACCACGTCGCGGGTCCTCCTTTTTCCTGGCAGTCGCCCCGCAAAAACTACTGCGCGTAAGGCGACAACCTTGGCGTGTGCCCCGAGTGGGTTAACTGCTGGGCCGAAGGTCTCGGACAGGTTACGGAACGACCTTGTGTTCGTCTACCTCCGGGCATTCAACAGTTCACCGGACCGCACGCTCTCACAGACGTCTACGTCGGTTTATCGCGGGGTGGGAGAGAAGCGTCACCCGACGACCCGGCGGATCACCGAGATGGGTCCGATGGAGTCGATGTTCGCGACCTTGACCGGCACGCCCTCGGTGGACGCGTGCACCGCGCGAACGTTGTCCACGGCCATCGCCACGTGCGATTGTCCCGAGTAGTAGATGATCAAGTCACCGGGCGCGACCTCGCCGCGGCTCACGGCCCGGCCGACCTTCGCCTGGTCGTAGGTGACGCGCGGGATGGACACACCGGCGTCCCGGTACGAGGCCTGCGTGAGCGAAGAGCAGTCCCACGAGCCGGGCCCGTTCGAACCGAAGACGTACGGCTTGCCCTGCTGGCTCAGCGCGAACTGCAGCGCCCTCCCGGCCGCGCCGGCGGGCGCGTTCACGGTGACCTTGGGGCCGGTAGCAGCCAAGGTCTGCTTCTGCGGCGCGGACAACGACTGGTACCTGGCGCGCGCGGCCCCCACCTGCTGGTCCATGGCGGCTTTGCGGACGGTCACGTCCGCGACCAGCTTTTCCGCCGCTGCGGCCGCGGCCGTGGCGTCGGAGCGCGCCTTCTTGGCCGCGTCCAGCTTGGCGTTCATCCGCGTCACGGCGTCGTTCTGGTCGGTGGCGATGATGTTCATCGCCTGCATCCGCTCCAGGAAGTCCTGCTGGGACGTCGAGGTCAGGAACGCCGAAAGGTTGTTGAGCCGAGCGCCCTCGAACGACGCCGTGGTGAGCACGTCGACCTGGCCCCGGTACTGCTCGGACTCGGCCAGCGCCTGCTTCTCGGCCTCCGTCGCGATGCCCACGATCGCGTTCGCCTTCGAGAGGTCACCGGTGGCCTTGAGGTGGTCCTGGGTGAGCTTCTCGGCGTGGTGCGTCAGGTCGGTGTACGCCTTGAGCGCCTCGTCGGCTGGTTGCGCGTGCGCCGTTGGCATCGACACCACCGTCGCGGCGACCACGGCGGCCATAGCGGTCGTCCTTGCAGCACGTCGGCCGGGCACGCGGCCTCCTCAGAGAGTCGGGAACAACTTCTGAGGAGGCGTACGGCCGGACGGTCCACGAGGTTCAGCCCGATCACGCCGCCCGGCGTGCCTCGATCGAGGCACGGCAGGCGGCGATCAGGCGGTTGGTGGCCGCGCTGCCCCCGCGCCCACAGCGGGGGCAGCGCATCGCGACATCACCGGAGACCTCGTCGACCACCACGCCGAGTTCGGCGTCGCAGCCGCGGCACCAGCGGTGGCGCGTGACCGGGTTGACGTGCACGGGAGATGCCACGCACTGGTGAATCCACCTCCCGTGCACGTGGCAGGTCAGGCGGTCGTCGGGCGCCAGCACGCCGTCGTCCTCCGCGAGGTCTTCCTCGACCAGCGTCGCGATGAGATTGGCGATCATGACGTCCTCCGATCCGAAGTCCTGCCTCTGCTAACTCGTCGAAGGAGCGAGCTCCGAATCGACACGGGACGCCAATTTTTTGAGCGCCCACGCACACCCGAGCCCCACCGACGTGAGAGCGAGCCAAGGCACCCATGGCACACCCGCGCGCGCTGCAGCGTCGAACGCAATTCCGGTGAGTAGATTGCCGAGCAGGATCCCGACGCCCACGACCGTGTTGTAGAGGCCGTAGTGCGTGGCCACGAGCCGGTCACCCGACAGCGAGACGATCTTGTCCATCTCGAACGGGAACACCACCATCGTGCCCAGCGCGAGCAGCGCCGCACACAGGACCAGCCCGGCCCAGCCGCCGAAAACCGCGGGCAGGAAGGCCAAACCCAGGATCAGCAGGCCGACGACCAGTGACCGGTCCGGCCCGAACCGCATCCGCGCCCACGCCGTGACCCGCAGCTGGCCCACGACCGCCAGCACGCCCGACACGGCGAACAGCACGGCCGTCAGCACCGCCGACCCGGAGGCCAGCGGCAGTGCCAGGTAGACCTGGAACGACAGCACGTACGACCCGGTCATCGCCACCGCGAAGAGCACGAACCGCCGGTTCGAGAACACCAGCCGCCAGTCCGCCAGCACGGAATCCCCGGACGCCTGGCCGGAACGCGCGGGCAGCGACCGCCACTGCAACACGGTCAGCACCAGGAAGACCGAAGCCGCCACCAGGCACGTCACCCGGAAGTCCACAGCGGTCAGCGCGAGCCCGATGAGCGGCCCGACCAGAATTCCGGTCTGGTAGAAGACGTTGAACAACGCGAACGCTTCAACGCGCCGAGGACCGGCATCGGCCGCCACATAAGCGCGCACGGCCGGGTTGAACAACGCCCCGGCGAACCCGGTGAGAGCCGACGCGATCACCAGCGCCGGCAGTCCGTCCACGAGCCCGAGCAACGCGAATCCGCCGGTCCGCAACGCACAGCCCGCCACGATCAACGGCTTGTACCCCAAGCGATCCGCGAGAGTTCCGCCGATCAGGAACATGCCCTGCTGCGCGAAGTTCCGCACTCCCAAGACGAGCCCGACGGCCCATCCGGCCAGCGCCAGCGTGACCGACAGGTGCGAGGCCAGGTACGGCATCAACGTGTAGAAGCCGACGTTGATGCTGAACTGGTTGAGCAGCAACAACTGCACGCTGCGGTCGAACGAGCGGAACTGCGCGATCACGCCGTCACCGCCAGAGGGTCCACAACGGACCGACACATCGTCCACGACAGCACTTCGCGTTCTCCCAAAGACGAGATCTCCAGCGGATCCGCGGCCGGAACCACGTCCAGCAAGCCGTGCGAGGCGCAGTACTCGTCGCTGAACACGGTGTCGAAGTAGCGCTGCGGCCCGTCCGGGAACACGGCGGCGATCCGCGTGTCCGCCGGAGAAGTCCGCGCCAACCAGGACGCCACCAGAGCAACGGCGCCCACGCTCCAGCCACCGCTCGCGTAGTGCCGCGAAGCCAGCGTCCGGCACGCCCACACCGCCTCGCCGGGGTTCACCCAGTGCACCTGGTCGAACGCCGGGTAGTCGACGTTGCGCGGGAAGATGCTCGACCCGAGCCCGCGCATCAGCCGGGTCCGGGCCGGCTGCCCGAAGATCGTCGAGCCGATCGCATCGACGCCGACCAGCCGCAACGCCGGGAAGTGCCGCCGCAGCGCCGAAGCCACCCCGGCGGAGTGCCCACCGGTGCCCACCGCGCAGACGAGCACGTCGACGTGTCCGAGTTGAGCGGCCAGTTCGTCCGCCAGCGGCGCGTACCCGGCCACGTTGTCCGGGTTGTTGTACTGGTCAGGGCAGTACGCGCCGGGCAGCGACGAGAGCAGTGCCGCCACTCGCGGCGCGCCGCGCCTCCTGCCAGCCGCCGGTCGGGTGCGGGCTCTCCACCAGGTCCACGGTGGCCCCGTAGGCGCGGAGCATCCGCCGGATGATCGGCTCCAGGCCGGGATCGGTCACCAGCGTGACCGGGATGTCGTGCACCACCCCGGCGAGCGCCAGCCCGAGGCCGAGCGTGCCGCTGGTCGACTCGACGATGTGGCCGTCCGCCGACAGGTCACCGCGTTCCAGCGCGCGGCCGATCATGTGCAGGGCGGCGCGATCTTTCATGCCACCGCCGGGGTTGGCGCACTCCAGCTTCGCCCAGAAGCCGGACGGGGAGTGCGGGAGAGCTCGTCGATCCACAGCACGGGCGTGTTGCCCACGATGCCCGCAGGCGTGTTGCGGTCGAGAACAGGAACAGACATGGGAATCCCTCGGAAGGATTGGTCATGGGCCGGTTCGAGAGCGCGCGTCAACGTGACAGGACCGCAGAAAGTCCTGTCAGGGCACGCAAAAGAGGGGTTCGGCCTTACGTCCGGGAGATGCCGAGGTCGAGCAGTAGTGTGCGCCCGGAGCGCGGTTGCTCGTGGCGCCACTGACACGAATGCGGGGTGGCGGCGGTCTGCGTGACCGGTCCGTCGTCGAAGTCAGGCAGCGCAACGGAAGCGGCGCCGGCCTGAACGGCAGCCGGAGCGGGCGTGGCGGCAGACAGGTGGTGGGTGTCGCCGTGGTGACAGAACTCACCGGAGAAGTCCCCGGAGAAATCCACCGCGATGCCCGGTGTGAACGCGCCGTGGTGCGCCGGCTCAGGTGGGCACGCCGGGTGGAGCACGAACACCGCGAGAAGCATCAGCACGACGACGACGGCATTTCGACGCCCTGTCGTCAGATGGTTCCGCACGGTTACCAACCTACCGGTGTGGCGGATCTTGTAAAGCGGCCTGTTAGGTTAGGTAAAGCTAACCTCAGGAGGTGGACAGGTGCGCAGGACAGTCGCCGCGGTGCTGCTGCTCGGCCTAGTGGCCGGGTGCGGTGGGAACGCTCCAACGGAGCAGTCGGGTGGCCAGTGGTCGTTCAAGGACGACCGCGGCAAGGAGGTCACCGCGCCGAAGCGGCCGGAACGCGTGGTCGCGCAGGTGTCCGCGGCGGGTGCACTCAAGGACTACGGGATCAACGTGGTCGGCACGTTCGGCCCGCTCAAGCGCGCTGACGGCAGCACCGACCCCGAGGCGGGCAGCATCGACCCGAGCCAGGTCACCGACATCACCGGCCCCGGCTATGGCGAGATCGACTTCGAGAAGTTCGCCGCGCTGAACGTCGACCTGGTCGTCGCCGGCTACTACCCCGAGGTCACCGGGCTCTGGCACCTCACGGCCGAGTTCGAGGAGAAGGTGCTCAAGGTCGCCCCGACCGTCGGCATCGGACAGTCGAAGATCCAGCTGCCGGACGGGATCAAGCGCTTCCGCGAGCTCGCCAAGGCCCTCGGCGCGGACGTCGACTCGGCCAAGGTCAAGGCCGACGAGGAAGCCTTCACCAAGGCCGCCGAACGGCTCAAGGCCGTGGGCAAGAAGATGACGGCCGCCGGCCAGAAGATCCAGGTCGTCGGCGCGGACCCCAAGCTCCTCTACGTCGCGGTGCCCGCCCGCAACCCCGACCTCGACTGGTACGCCAAGGAGCTCGGCCTGCCGTTGCTGACGCCGGACAAGCCCGACAGCGAGGGCGGCGGCTACTTCCAGTCGCTGTCGTGGGAGAACGCCGGCACCTACAAGGAACACGTGATCATGTGGGACACCCGCGCGCACGTGCTCGACCCGGAGAAGATGAAGGAGGGCCACCCGGTCTTCCAGGCGTTGCCCGCCGTGCAGGCCAACCGGTTCGTGGAGTGGAACGCGGTCGCGCCGCTGAGCTACTCCTCCTACGCCAAGATCATGAACAAATTGGCTGACCAGCTCGAACAAGTGTTGGCACGATGACTGCGTGCTGACGCTGTTGAAGGAGAACGGCCCGTTGCGTGTGCTCAGCACCGCACGGGTCGTTTCTGTTGTGGGGGACGCGCTCAGCCTCGTCACGCTGATGCTGCACGTGCAGTCCGTGGTGGGGAAAGCGATCGCGGTGGCCGCGCTGCTGCTGGTCGGTGACTTCGCGCCGTCGTTGCTCAGCCCGGTCACCGGTCTCATCAGCGACCGGTTCGACCGGCGCACCGTGATGATCGTCTGCGAGGTCGCCCAGTGCGCGTTGCTGGCGGTCATCGCCTTCACGCTGCCGCCGTTGCCCGTTCTGCTCGTGCTGGTCGGTGTCCGCGCGATGCTCGGGCAGATCTTCATCCCGGCCTCGCGAGCGGCGGTGCCGAGCCTGGTGGCGGAGAAGGACCTCCCGCAGGCGAACACCGTGCTGGGGTTCGGGGCCAACAGCGCGGACGTCGTCGGGCCGTTGCTTGCCGCCGTGCTGCTGCAGTTCATGAGCACCCGAGGCGTGCTGCTCGTGGACGCCGTGTCGTTCGGGGTGTCGGCGTTGTTGTTGCTGCGGCTGCCGAAGCTGATCGTGCCGGGGGAACCGGGCGGGTCCGTGTTCGCCGACGTGAAGGACGGACTCGGCGCGATCTGGCGCGGGCGCGCGTTGCGGATCGTCTTCCTCGGCTTCTGCGGTGTCGTCGCGTGCACCGCGATCGACGACGTCGCGATCATCCAGCTCACCAAGGAGACGTTCCACGCGTCCGACAGCGCGGCCGGCGTCCTGCTCGCGGCGGTCGGCATCGGTCTGCTGGCCGGGTTCGCGCTGCTGGCCAGGGGAGCGACGCGGATCGGCATGGTCGCGTTGCTCGTGACGGGGTTCGTCGTCAGCAGCGCGGGCAACCTGCTGACCGGCTTCGCGTGGGGCGTGGCGGCGGCGTTCACGGTGCAGACGGTGCGCGGGCTCGGCATCGCGGCGATGGACGTCGCGCACAGCACGCTCATCCAACGGCTCGCGCCCGCGGACAAGGTGGGCAGGGTCTTCGGCAACTTCTACGGCGGAATCGGTGTGGCGGCGGCGATCGGCTACGTCGGCGGTGGTCTGCTGCTGGACGCCGTCGGTCCTGCGCTGACCTTCGTCCTCACTGGTCTTGCCGGCGTTTTGGTGGCGGTTTGGGTGGTTGCCGCTGCCCGCGCAAGAGGTGTTGAGTGGGAATCAGCCTCTTGAGGGGAGAAGGCGATGTGGGGGAAACGCATTGCTGTCCTTGTGTTTTCACTGTTGTTGACCGGTTTTGCGGTGTCGGTCGCGCACGCCGGCACCGGGGTGACGCCGGCGTCGACGTCGTGGGTGTCCGCTGATCGCGGCTGGGTGCTGGGCGTCGACACGTTGTGCCCGACTTTCAAGTGCACGCAGCTCGTCCGCACGCTCGACGGCGGCGCGTCGTGGACTCGGGTGACGACGCCGCCGTTGTCGATCCCGGAAGCCGACCGGTTGCGGGTGATGTTCGCGAACGACGCCGCCGGCATGGTGACCAACGGTGAGCAGCTGTTCGTCACCAGCAACGGCGGCAACCGCTGGGAAGCGTCGGGGATCAAGGGAACCGTTGGCGCCCTTGGGTTCGACCACTCCGGTTTCCTCGCGGTGAGCTACGACGGCACTTCGTCGCGGTTGTTCCACCGCGAGCTGTGGTTCGGTTCGTGGCAGCCGGTGCCGGGCATCGAGGTCAAGGGCCAGGCGTTCGGGGAGATCGCGGACGGGCAGGTCGCGTTGTCCACGTTCGGTGAGGAGAACCGGTACTGGACGCGGTCGCCGGCGGGGTGGATGGAGGAGCCTCCGCCGTGCGACATCTTCGCGGCCACCCAGCTCGGCGCGGTCGGCACCGACAGGTATGCGTTGTGCAGCTTCGATCCCGGGTTCGGGAACATGACCAAGGAGCTGCGCAAGTCCGAGGGCGGGCCGTTCAAGACGGTGAGCGTGCCGCCGCGTGAGGGCATCACGACGGGCTTCGCGATCTCGTCCGAGGCGGCGCTCGTGGCCGCGACCGGGCGCGATTGGTCGTTCGTGCACCGCGGTGTCGGCGAGAAGTGGGAGACGCCTCTGGTTTTGGGCGGGCCGCCGTTGGAGGACCTGGCGTTCTCCTCCTCGCGGCACGCCACACTGGTGCGCGGTGGCCCTGGTCAGGAGTTCGCCGAGGTGTACCGGACCGATGACGCCGGATCGAACTGGAAGCTCCTGAAGATCTAGATACTCTGGCTGCATGGAGCCTTACGACCTGGGGATGCTCGACGTCGGCGACGGAAACCAGATCCACTGGTACGTCCTCGGCAATCCGGACGGCAAGCCCGCCGTGCACCTGCACGGCGGGCCTGGGGCTCCGGCGAAGTACGCGGGCAAGTCGTTCGACCTGCAGAAGTTCAAGGTGGTCGTGTTCCACCAGCGCGGCTGCGGCAAGAGCACACCGCACGCGAGTGACCCGGCCGCGGACATGAGCGTGAACACCACGGACCACCTGATCGCGGACATCGAAAAGCTGCGCGAGCACCTCGGCATCGAGAAGTGGTTGGTGTACGGAGGTTCGTGGGGCAGCACGCTCGCTCTCGCCTACGCGCAACGGCACCCTGAGCGCGTCACCGAGATGATCCTGATCGCGGTCACCACGGCGTCGAAGCGCGAGCTGGACTGGCTGTACAAGGGCGTTTCCCGGTTCTTCCCGGAAGCGTGGGCCCGGTTCAGCGCGCATGTCGCCGACGCGCCGGACGTGGTGCGCGCCTACGCAGACCTGATGGAAGACCCCTCACGGCGTGACCAGGCCGCCGCCGAGTGGTGCTGGTGGGAGGACACCGTGCTGTCGCTCGAAAGCTTCGGCAGCCCGGCGGTGTTCAGCGACCGGCCGGACGACGACCTCATCGCGTTCGTGCGGATCTGCTCGCACTACTACGCGAGTCTGGGTTTCCTCGAGGACGGCTCACTTGTGCGCGACATCGGCAAGCTCGCGGGCATCCCGGCCGCGTTGATCCACGGCCGGCGCGACATGAGCTGCCCCGCCGACACGGCGTGGCAGCTGGCGCAGGCGTGGCCGGACGCCGAACTGGCCCTCGTGGACGACAGTGGCCACAAGGGCAGCCCCGCGTTCAACGAGGCGATTCAGGCCGCGGTCAGGAGGTTTTCCCCATGACGCAACGCAAACCGCACGGCATGGACTTCGAGTCGTGGATCGACAAGCAGATCCGCGAAGCCCAGGAACGCGGCGAGTTCGACGACCTGCCGAGCGCCGGCAAGCCGTTGCCCGGCGCGGGTGAGCCGCTCGAAGAGGACTGGTGGCTCAAGAAGAAGGTCAGGGAGGAAGAGGGCACGGCAGGGTTGCCCCCTTCCCTGGTCCTGCGCAGGCAGGCCGAGACCGCCAAGGCGCGTGCCCTGGCGGCCAGGACCGACGACGAGGCGCGCGCGATCATCGAGGAGATGAACGCGCAGATCCTCGACGCGTTGCGGAAACCGTTGTCCGGTCCGCCGTTGAACCTCATGCCGTTCGACGTCGAGAAGCTGGTGCGTGAGCGGAAGGGGACCTCACGCGCCTAGGTCTTACCTCGCGTTGATGTCGATGCAGGAGTAGAACGCCATCGCGGTGTCGCCGATGTTCCAGACGGCCAGGACCTTGTGCCTGCCCGCGGAACCCACGTTGACCGTGTGCGACACCGTGGCCGGCGGCTGCTGGTTGTTGCCGCTGAAGTTCGCGACCTTGCGCCCGTCGACGAAGTAGTCGTAGTCGCGCGTGCGGTGGCGGGCGGTGAACGTCCAGTTGAACGTCACCGACCGGCCGGTCTGGTGCACCGTCCAGCCCTTGCTGTCGTTGTTGAGCACGGCGAACTGCTGCAGGTTCGCGTTGCAGCTCTTCAGGCCCTTCGGCCCCTCGACCGACTGCGGTTCCCACTGGATGGCGCCGCAGTCCTTGACGGTGCCCCTGGCGCACTGCGCCTGACGGCTGGCAGGCGACGACACGTAACCGTGCGCGAAGGCCGTGCCGGTGGGGAGAGCCACGAGGACCAACGGAGCAGCCAGAACACCTGCCATCGCGGCAGCAAGCCTGGGTCGATTCTTCATGTGACTTCCTTTGCCTTGATGTTGCTCGAGTGCTTCACATCGCGGCGGCGGTTGAAGGTCTAGACCATACCGCGCGTAATCGCAGCGCCACAAGACGTGTCGGATAGATCGAACAGGTATGTCCTGTCCGGCCGTGCTCGTCCGGGCTCGCCGGCGGGGTCCGCAGGCGGGGGTCGTCCTCGCCGACCGCTGGGTGCCGGTACCGCGAAGTGCTTCCTTTGCTTGCTGTACCGGAAATGTATGGCTGCTGCACGGAGCGGTGTCACGGTCCTGGCCGTGCAATGCCGGCGGTGGTTCTACGTGTTTGGGGACAGCGATGAGTAACGGAACAGATCTGTCGAAGGCCATCCTGTATTCGGTGTCCGGCGGTGTGCTGGCTGCGGCGTTCGGCTTGCTCGGTGCGACGCAAGCCCACGCGGAGCCGAAGAACACCGCTGGCACGCCCAGCAGTGCGCCTGCCAAGAAGCCCGGGACGGCGAACGGGGGGTCGGCGAATGCCGCGGAACGGCGGCAGGTCAAGGCGGACAAGCAGAAGGCGGCGAAGAAGGTCGGGGGGAGCCACAGCAGTTCTGCGAACTCGGCGGAGCGGCGGCAGGTGAAGGCGGACAAGCAGAAGGCCTCGAAGAAGGTTGGGGGAAGCCACAGCAGCTCGGCGAATGCGGCGGAGCGTCGTCAGCAGAAGGCGGAGGAGAAGAAGAGCGGGCGGGTGAACTCCGGCAGTTCCGCCAACGCGGCGGAGCGTCGTCAGCAGAAGGCCGAGGAGAAGAAGAGCGGACGCGTCAACACCGGCGGCTCGGCGAACGCTGCCGAGCGTCGTCAGCAGAAGATCGACGAGCAGAAGAGCGGGCGCGTCAACACCACCAGCTCGGCGAACGCCGCGGAGCGCCGTCAGCAGAAGGTTGATGCGTTGAGGGTTGCGGGTTCCGCGAACGTTGCCGAGCGTCGTCAGCTGAAGATCGACCAGGAGAAGAGCGGACGCGTCAACACCAGCAGTTCGGCGAACGCGGCGGAGCGCCGTCAGCAGAAGATCGATGGGCTGAGGGTTGCTGGCTCGGCGAACGCTGCCGAGCGCCGTCAGCAGAAGATCGACGGGCTGCGGATCGCCGGCTCGGCCAACGCCGCCGAGCGTCGTCAGGAGAGGGTCAACGCGCCGGACAGGAGCCTGCTGGAACGCGGTGCGGTGGCCGGGTGGAACGACCTCCGCGATCCGGCGAAGCTCGGACTGGCCGTGACCGACGGGATGATCGGCGTGGCGGCTGACAGTTACCGGAAGGCGAGCTCGGACACGCTGTCCCACGCGAAGGACGCCGCCTGGGACGCGCGGCTCAAGTGGGCTGACGAACAACGGCGCGTCGCGCGCCTGGGCGACGCCGCTACCGCGCAGGATCGTGCGCGGGTCGCGCAGCGGTACAACACCGTCAAGGGCCTCGACAGGTCCGTGGACAAGGCGCTCGATGCGGACGCTGCCGCGAAGAAGATCGTGCGGCGGGTGGTCGTGGGTTCGGCCGGCATCGGGACTGCGGTCGGGGTCGCTCACGACGTCAACGAAGGCAAGCCGTTGGACGAGGCGATCGTGGGCGGCGCCGGCGGCATCGTCGGTGGTGCGATCGGTGGTGGGGTGGGCGGATTGGCCGGGGCCGCGGCCGGCGGCGTGTGGGCCCCGGTCGGCGCCTTTGCCGGCGGCGTCCTCGGCGGCACCTACGGGAGCGCCTACGCCGAGGAGGCGTACAAGGACGCGAAGGAGTACTTCACCGGACCTCGGCCGTCGTGAGCGGCCGGTGGCGAGACCGCGTCGTGGGGGACCGGCGAGTCGCTGCAGTGGCGCGCTGTCGGGCTGGATCGGTTGCGCACCAAGCCAAGGCCGAGGACGTGAGCGGCGCCGCGTTCGAGCAGACGCCGGCGTGCGAATGCGGAAGTTGCCTTATCTGCCGCGAATAGGAATCGCGCTCGACGGTGGAAAAGGAATGCGTGCCTCATGGCCTGCGCCCCGGGACGTGTCGGTGAGCCGGTACGACGAGCTCGACCGGGCCGAGTACGGGTGCCAACGGCAGCGCAACGTCCGGGGGACCTCGTTGCGCGCCGGCGCGATGGTGCCGTTCGGGGAATTCCGGCAGGAGGCTGAATCGTCTCAATTCGCGACCGCCGTTACGGCGTTCGGACGCCACTCGGAGGCATTTGGGCAGTTCAACCGGTTACATGAGCGTTGGTGCATTTATGGCGATACCCTGTCAATCGCGATTGAGCGATATTTCTTTGTGTCGCATTCACTCCTAGAATCGCGCGCATGTGGTCGTCGGTGCACGCGCGGACTCGGTTGGTGGGACGAGAACGCGAGCTGTCCACCGTGCGCCGCCTGCTGCGCAAGCACCGGCTGGTGACGCTCATCGGCCCTGGCGGAGCGGGAAAGTCGCGGCTCGCGGCCGAGTTGTTCCCGGTCGAACCCGGCACCGCCGTCGTCGAGCTCGAGTCCGTGCGCCGTCCCGACCTGCTGTGGCACGTGGTCACGTTCTCCCTGAACGTGAGGGAGGAGCCCGGCTCGCCGCTGCCGGAGACGGTCGCCCGCGCCCTGTCCGAGCACCGCTTTCTGGTGCTGGACAACTGCGAACACCTCATCCGCGAAGCCGGCGAGGTCGTCGCGGAACTGCTCGCCCGGTGCCCGCGCCTGCGCGTGCTCGTGACCTCCCGCGAGCCCCTCGATCTGGCCGGCGAGATGTGCGTGGACGTCGGTCCGCTTTCTGCCGCTGACGCGCGCGCACTGTTCGTGGCATGCGGCGCTTCCGCGGAACTGGCCGATCCGTTGCTCGACTACCTGCCGTTGACGATCGAACTGGCCGCGGCCAGGACGGACCTGCCCGCGCGGCACCGCAACCTGGACGCGGTGATCCGGTGGAGCTACGACCTGCTGTGCCCGGCCGAGCAGTCGGCGATGCGGCGGCTGTCGGTGCTGATCGGCGAGTTCGACCTCGACCTGGCGGCCGCCGTGTGCGGTTCACCCGACGACATGGTGCAGCTGATGGCTTCGTTGCGCGCCAAGTCCCTCGTGGTCCGCGTGCAGCCGTCCTCGTCGAGTGCGCGGTTCCGCGTGCTGGAGTCGATCCGCCTGTTCGGCCTGGCGCGGCTCGAGGAACACGGGGACACCGACCGCACGTTCGACCGGCTCGTCACCGTGCTGACCCGCACGATCCGCATGGTCGCGGCCGCACCGGCGATCACTGCGGAGATCAACAGCTGGCTGCACGGCCAGGAACACCAGGTGCTGCACGTCATCGCCCGCACCCCGCGCACCGACCCGCGGTACACCTGGCTGGTCGCGGCTGTCGTGCACGTTTGGTACCTGCGTGGCTCCTACATCGAGGCGATGCGCCTGGCCGCAGAGACTCTGGCGCACGGTTCGTTGTCATCGCACGCGGAGATGTTGCTCTTCCGCAGCGCCTGGCTGGCTGGCTTCACCGGCGACGGCGCCGAGTCGATCCGGCTGGCCGAGGCCCTCGTGGCGCACCCCGGAACCCGCCAGCCGACCTGGGCAGCGCGCGCCTGGAACACCCTGGGCTACGCGCGCACGATCACCGACGACCTGGACGGCGCGCGGGTCGCCAACGAGCGTTCGTTGGTGGCTGCACGGGCGCTGGGCAATGCGGCGATGCTGATGACGTTCCTCAACAACCACGCCTGGCTGCTGATGCGGCTCGGCGATCTGCCCGGTGCGCGGGCGGCGGTGGAGGAGGCGCTCACCTCCGCTGCGCCCGACGCCTACCGCCTGATGTCCGTCCGGCACACCGCCGGTGTGATCGCGTTGGCGCTCGACGACGTCGACCTGGCCGAGCGGCACTTCACGGTCGCGTTGCGGGAGGGCGCGCCCGAGTCGGTGGCACTGGCCGGTGTGCTGGAAGGTCTTGGCATCGTGGCCGCCCGGCGGCACCAGGTCGACCGCACGGTCGTGCTGATGGCTGCGGCGGCCGCGACCCGTGCGTCCCGCGGAGCCAGGCAGGAAGCGCCGTGGGACCAGATCGTGGCGGACGCGTGCGACCTCGCCGTGGCGGAAGTGGGGGAGCGGCGGGCGGCCCGTGCGCGCCGGCTGGGCGAACGCCTCGACCACTCCGGGCTGCTGGAGTACCTGAGCCAGGCGCCGCGGGACGAGTCGCTGACCGTGCGGCAGCAGCAGATCGCCGACCTCGTGGTGGAGGGGCTGACCAACCCGGAGATCGCGGTGCGGCTCGGGATCTCCACCGGGACCGTGCGCTCGCACGTCACGCAGATGCTGAGCAGGCTGGGGCTCACCTCGCGAACCCAGTTGGCGGCACGGACGGCGCGCGTGCGATGACCTGCGAAGACTGCGGCGCACCGCTGGCGGCCCCCGCGAAGTACTGCTCCGGCGCCTGCCGTCAACGCGCGTACCGCCGGCGTGCGCGCGAGGGCGGCCACGGCTCCCCGCGCCTCGACACGTTCGTCGGCAGGCACGCCGAGCTCGCCGACCTCACCAAGCTCCTGGCGCGCCACCGGGTCGTCACCGTCGTCGGACCGCCCGGCGTCGGCAAGTCGCGGCTCGTGCAGGAGGTCGTCGCCCACCGTCAGCACGCGGGTTTGCTCGTCCTCGACGGGTGCGAGGACAGCCTGGAGGAATGCGCCGACATCGTTCAACGCCACCCAACGGTCCGTGTGCTGGCCACGAGTCGTGAGCTGCTGAACGTGCCGGGCGAGCAGGCGTACCGGCTCAGCCCCCTTGAGCACCACGAGGCGAAGAGACTCTTCTGCGACAGGGCGTTGGCGGTCGACAGCGAGTTCGACGAGCGTGCCGCGCTGCTGGATGCCTTGTGCGACCGGCTGGACCGATTGCCATTGGCGCTTGAGTTGGCCGCACGGCTCGTGCGCGTGCTGACGCTGGAGGAGATCGCGGCGAGGCTCGACAACCGGTTCGCGGTGCTGACCACCGGGCCGCGCGACGCCGAGGAGCACCACCGGTCGTTGCACGCCGCCATCGACCGCAGCTACCTGCTGCTGACCGAGGCGGAACGCGCGGCGCTGCGCACGTTCTCGTTGCTGCCCGGCGGAATCAGCGAAGAACTCGCCGACGCGCTGATGCCGCACGGGTGGGAGCTCGCGAAGAGCCTCAGCGCACGGTCACTGCTGGAAAGCGGCGAGCGGCTCACGATGCTGGAGTCGGTGCGGTTGTTCGCATTCGACGCGTTGCTGCAGCACGACTCCACCGCGGTGCGCGACCGGCTGCTCGACGTGCTGGCGACGATGCCGGAGGAAGCCGACAACATCCGGTACGCCGCCACGCTCATGCCGGGTGACGATCGGCTCGTCACCGAGAACGACGAAGGTGACGACACCGAGGAGATCGCGCTCGGACCGCTGTCGTGGCGGGAGGAACGGCTGCTCAGGGTGGCCGCGCTGGTCGCGGAGGGGCTGACCAACAAGCAGATCGCGGACGGGCTGCACGTGTCGCTGCGGACCGTGGAGGCGGACGTGCGCGACCTCAAGACCGTGCTGGGGGTGCGGTCGCGCGCGCAGATCGCCGCCTGGGCCGGGGTGCGTGGCGGCTGAACCGGACGAGGCGCGAGGCCGTACGACCAGGCAGGAGGTGAGGAGCCCGATGCGCATCCTCGGACTACTGCTCGGAGTGCTGCTGCTCGCCGGCTGCGCCGAGAAGGCGCCCGCACCGGAGAAGTTCCAGTTCACCGCGAAGACGCTGGAGGGCGCCGAGTTCCGCGGTGACAAGCTCGTCGGCCAGCCCGCCGTCCTGTGGTTCTGGACGCCGTGGTGCCCGTCGTGCAACGCCGAGGCGAAGACCGTCGCGGAGGTCGCCGAGCAGTACAAGAAGATCCAGTTCGTCGGGGTCGCCGCCCAGGACCAGCTGGACGCCATGAAGAAGTTCGTGGCCGACCACAAGATGACGGCGTTCCCGCACCTGGCCGACCTCGACGGAGCCGTGTGGAAGCGGTTCGGGGTGACCGCACAGCCGACGTTCGCGTTCGTCCGCGATGACGGCTCGGTGGAACTTCTCACCGGTTCGCCCACCAAGGAACAGCTCGACCAGCGGATATCCGCGTTGCAGCCCAAGAGTTGATCCAGTGACATCACTAGGTCTCGCAGCCGCACCATCTCAGTAGAAAGACCCTGCGCTGTCGGGACCAACGCCTGGTTCGGCGTTGCGATCGAATTCGTATCGTCGAACTGGCCACGTGGCGCTGCCGCGTGGCCTTGAGGAGGCAGGTGTCGATGGACTACATCCAGGTCTCGCTCGCGGAGGCCATTCCCGAGCAGGCCAGGGACTACGCGTCTGCGCGCATCGGTTCGCTGGACCGGTACGCGCCCGACCGGGTCGACTTCGCCTGGGTCAACCTGACTTCGGACAAGGCTGTCATCCACGCACACGCCCGCTTCGACCTCAAGTGGGTCGAGGTGCAGGCGTACGCGGAGGCCAACACGGTCACCGAGGTGATCGATCTGCTGCGCGAACGCATGCGGCGGCAGCTCGTCTCCATGCACAACTGACCTCGGTGTCTCGAACCCACCACTCGGCGGCGGACGGGTGGTGGGTTCAAGACACCCTTTTCACGGTGCCTCGCGCGCCATCGACCTGGACCCGGTCACCTGAAGCGATTCGGGTCGTCGCGTTCCCACAGCCCACCACGGCCGGGATTCCCAGCTCTCGCGCCACGATCGCCGCGTGCGAGAGCGGTGCACCAACGTCCGTCACGACGGCCGCAGCACGGGTGAACAACGGCGTCCAGCCGATGTTCGTCACCGTTGTCACGAGGATTTCGCCTTGCTGCAACGACTCCCCGTCCTCGACCCGCGTCAGCACCCGTGCGACGCCCTCGACCACACCCGCCGAACCGGGGAAACCGGTGACGTCCGACGGCATCGGCACGTCGCTGGTCGCGTCGTAGAGATCGGCTCGCCGGTTCGCTGAGGCGGCCCAGGACTCCGGGTCGAACCGTCCGCGGATCACCGCCGGATACGGAGGCAGCGCGCGATAACGCTCGTAGGCCTTCCGTTGCGCGTGCACCCGGTCCAACAACGACGTCTCGCCGCCCAGCACGCGCAGGACGTCGTCGATCGGCAGGAAGAACAGGTCGTCCCCGGCCGACGTCAGCTCCCCGGCCCGCAGCACGAACGCCCGCAGCACCCAGAACGCCCGCACCATCTCGGACCGGGCCTGTTCCCGGGCCCGCGCACCGGCCCCGATCCGGTCCAGCTGCTTGCGGATCTTCGGGGCCGCTGCCGGATGCCGTGCCACCAGCCGTTCCCACGCTTCGGCGCGCGCGGAAGCCTGCCGCGACAACAACACCTCGGGGTCGGCCAGCGTCGCCAGCTGCTGGGAGATCCACGACGGGTCCTCGGCCGGGCGAGGTGCGTAGATCTCGAACTCGTTGGCGGACCGATGTCCCCAGGCCTGCGCGAACGTGTCCCGGTCGATCTCCCCGGACTTCAGCCGGGCCAGGCCGACCACCGGCCCCATGCTCGCCAGCCCGGCACCGTCGTGGAAGCCGGTCAGCAACGTGGCCGCGTCCTCCTCGCCGACCAGCGCGACGAGCCGGCGCCGGAACGCGGCCGGCCCGCCCGCGATCATCCGCGCCCCGGCGTCGAGGATCGGGCAGACGAACCGCAGCAGGTGGTCGAGCTCGCGCCGCCACAGCCCGAGCAGCTCCGCCGGTGCGGCGCAGTCGGCGATCCGCTTGTGCGAAACGGCGCAGCGGCCGGGGTTGTCCCTGATCAGCTGGGGGAGCCGGGTCCGGTAGAGGATCTGTTGCTTGATCGGCCCGCCCAGGCTGGTCAGCACCGCGCCCATGATCGCGAGCCGGGACATCGGCAGCGGCGGCACGGTCACGCCGGCCGGGATGCGCCCGAACGTCTCCTCGCCCGACCGCAGCATCTCGTCGGCCTTGCCGATCGCCGTGCCCAGCGCGGTGAAGGTACTGATGTTGAGGTAGAAGCGGCCGCCGATGTTGCCGGAGATCCGGTGCGGCCCGATCGTCATGTCGATCGAGGTCAGGCCGATCGCGTTCGGATGATCGAAGACATCTTCCGCGCGGAGTACGGCCGCGCGGTGTCCGTCCTGACCCGCGTCCTCGGCGATCTCGACCTCGCCGAGGACGCGGTGCAGGACGCCTTCACCACGGCTGTGCAGCGCTGGCCGGTCGACGGCATTCCACCGGCGCCCGCGGGCTGGATCATCACGACCGCCCGCAACCGCGCGATCGACAAGCTGCGCCGCGAGTCCAAGGGCCGCGAGAAGCAGGCAGAGGCTTTGTTGCTGCAGGGCGAACCGGAGGAGGTAGGTGACGTGCCCGACGACCGGCTGCGGCTCATCTTCACCTGCTGCCACCCGTCGCTCGCGCTGCCGGCCCAGGTCGCGTTGACGTTGAAGTTGCTCGGTGGGCTCGGCACCGGCGAGATCGCCAGGGCGTTCCTGGTGCCGGAACCCACGATGGCGCAACGGATCGTGCGCGCGAAGGGCAAGATCCGCGCGGCCCGCATCCCGTACCGGGTGCCGCGCGACGCGGACCTGCCGGAGCGGGTGAAGGCAGTGCTGGCGGTCGTCTACCTGATCTTCAACGAGGGTTGTCTGGACAAGGCGGAGCTGGCCGACGAGGCGATCCGGCTCGGCCGCGTGCTCGCGCAGCTCATGCCGGACGAACCCGAGGTGTGGGGACTGCTGGCGTTGATGCTGCTGGTGACGTCACGCCGAGATGCCCGGCTGCGCGACGGCGAGCTGGTGCTGCTCGAAGATCAGGACCGTGCGCGGTGGGACGCGGGCCTGATCGCCGAAGGGCAGGACATCGTGCGGCGCTGCCTGCGCTGGAACCAGCCCGGTCCGTACCAGATCCAGGCCGCCATCAACGCCGTGCACAGCGATCCACCGACCGACTGGCATCAGGTCGTGGCGCTGTACGACCAGCTGCTGGCGATCACGCCCAGTCCGGTCGTGGCACTGCATCGCGCCGTTGCGGTCGCTGAGGTCGACGGACCTGCTGAGGCACTGCGGCAGGTCGACTTGCTGGACCTCGACCGCTATCACCTGTTCCACGCCGTGCGGGCGGATCTGCTGACCCGGCTCGGCGAAGACCCGCGAACAGCGCTGGAGGCCGCGCTCGCCCTGGCGGAACACCCGGCCGAACGCGACCTCCTGCGGAAACGGCTAGGCCTTGCGGCGGCGGACCAGCAGAATCGCGCCGACGACCACCAGCAGGACGACGACGATCCACACCCAGGCGGGCACGCCACCGGACTCTGACTGCGTGGTCGTCGGGGGAGCGTTCGTCACCGGTGCGCTCATCGTCACGGACGACGTCGTCTGTGTTGTCGTCGGCTGGGCCGCGACGTTCATCGTGAAGGTGAAGGAGCCGGCGATGATGTCACCGTCGTCGGCCTGCGCCTTCCACGCGAGCGTGTGCGCACCGGCCTTGGCTCCGGCGGCGTCGACCGTCGCCGTGATCGTCTTGTCGACGGCGTGGGCCTGGGTGACCGGCCACTTGGTGCCGTCCGGACCCGTCACGGTGATCGCGTCGCCGTCGGGCAGGCTGACGACGTCGCTGAACGTCAGCTCGATCTGCTTGGGCGGGGCGTCGAGTGCCGCGCCGGACGCCGGGTTGCTGCTCTTGAGCTCGGCGTGGGCCTGTGCGGGGACGGCGACGGCCGTCACGGCGAGCAGTGCCAGCACGAGCGCGCTGAAGTAACGCCTCACGTGCGCAGCGTAGTGGTCAACGCGCGGTACGTGGTTCCCTGTCGGATTAGACAGGGTCGTTGTCTCCCGGCGGGGCGCCGATTTCACTGACCGGCATGCACGACTTCTTACGCGTGCTCTACGAGAACCACCAACACAGTCTGCTGAACTTCGCCACCCGGCTGACCGGAGACCGCGCGGCCGCCGAGGACGTCGTGCAGGAGACGTTCTTCCGGGCGTGGCGGCATCCCGAGTCGTTCGCCGACGGCACCTCCGCCCGCGGCTGGCTGATCACGGTGGCGCGCAACGTGGTCATCGACCGGGTTCGGGCGAAGACGGTGCGGCCGCACGAGACCGGCGAGCACGAACCGGAACCGGCTCCCGATCACGCCCAGCAGGTCGTGGACGCGTTGGTGATGGACGCCGTGCTCGCGTCACTGTCCTATGAACACCGTCGCGTGCTGACCGAGCTCTACTACAACGGCCGCACCTACACCGAGACCGCGGTGTGTCTGGGCGTGCCGACAGGGACGGTGAAGTCTCGGACGCACTACGCGTTGTGCGAGCTACGCCGACAGTTCGAAGCCGGCTAGGTCCTCGAACCGCGGCCTGCCCGGCGCGCTCCGGTCCGCCACCAACGCGATCCGGTCGGCGATCCACTCACCACTGATCGCCGCACCCGCGTGTGCCGCGGGCACCCGGCCGCGCGCGATGACGATGTCCGCCTGGAACGGTTGCGGATGCGTGACCGGCACGATCGGCGCGGTCGCGGCGAACACCACCGCGGCCAGGTCGTCCAACCCGGACACCGGCACGCCGAGCCACTGCCCGATCGACCGCGTCCTCGGCCCCAGCACGCACCTCGTCGCCGGTGCGCCGTCGAGCTCCTCGTTGAGTGCGTCGATCAGGCCGGGCACGACGCGGTCGGGCACGGTGCCCAGCGGCCGCACCTTGACCAGCCACTGCGCGGGCACCGACCACTGGATCCCCGGCGGTCTCGGGAGCGCGCCGAGCACCTCGACGATCGCCGGCGGCGGCCAGATCGCGACGGACAGCCTCACGCCGCCGATTGTGGGACACGCGGCGTGAGTTGGGGCAGCGAAAGCACGCAGGCGAGCGCGGCGGCCACCCCGGCGGCGATCACCGGCGCCACCGGTTCCACGTCGTACAACAGGGAGCTCAGCATCGGCCCGGCGAGGAACGTCAGTCCGTACGTGGCGTGGACCAGACCGGCGACCAGGCCCTGGTGCCGCGGTCCGACGCCGAGCGAGGCCGCCGCGGCGAACCCGGTGACCGCCAGGCCGAGCCCGAACGCCACCACCAGGTACGCGGTTGCCATCAGCCAGAACGACGGCGCGACCGCCAGCACCGCGTAGCCGGCCAACGCGATCGGCGCGCCGGTGCGCATCAACCGGGCGGCGGGCCACTTCAGCAGCGGGACGACCGCACCTTGCGTCACGACGAGCCCGAGCGCCGCGACGGCCGTCATGCCGCTGGCCGCCAACGAGGAGGTGCTGACCTCCAGCTGGTCCTTGGCGAGCAACGTGATGATGACCTGCGACAGTCCGAACGACAGCCACATCAGGAGCCCGAATGCAAAGGCGCGCAACAGCTCCAGCGGCTGGGGCGGCATGTTTTCTTGCGGACGTTCTACGGGCTTGACGGCGACGATGACAAAGACGAGAACGAGGAGTGCGAGCGCGGGCGCGAGGTAGAGCGGCAGCATCAGGGAGACGGCCGTGAGCACGCCACCGACCGGCGGCCCGACCAACGCGGCCAGCCCCTGCGCCGCACCGACCAGTCCGAACGCTTTGGTCCGTTCCTCTTCCCGCACGACGCCCGCGACGGCGAGCGCGGCGATCGGCAACACGGCGAGCCCGGCGCCCAGCAGCACGCTGCGGAACGCCAGCACGAAGGTGAACGCCTGGTCGGACGTCAGCGTCTCGTCCTGGCCGAACGTCACCGCCGCGGCGAACCCGGCCAGGCCGAGCACGCACAGACCGGCACCGGCGAGCAGCACGCTCCGCAAGCCGATCACGTCGAGCAACCAGCCCCAGAACGGGCTCGTCAGGACGACTGCCACGGAGGAGATCGTGAGCATGAGACCCAGCTGGCTCACGTTGAGGCCGAGCTCGCCGACCAGCGGAGCGAGAGTGGGCACGAGCAACTGCTGCGCCGTGGACATCGCCAGCAATGCGATCAGCACGGGCATCAGGAATCTCGGCACTCGTTCCCCCTCGGGTGCGACAGCGACGTGAGCGTAGTTGTAGTTCAGCCCGCTGAACGGATGGTTTGGCGATTGATGCAGTTGGGTAACCCGCGCCCGAAGTGATCAAGACGACCTAGGAGCGGTTTGGCGCGCGACCAGGCAGCGAGGACGAGTGAGCCGGCAGATCTGCCGCTGGGCAGGCAACGGCCGTCGCTCGCGACCGTTCGGCGCTGGGTGCGGCTGCAGCTGGTAGGAGAGGCTCCCGACTGCGTCGGAGACGTGTTGCTGGTGGTGAACGAGCTGGTCAGCAACGCCTACCGCTACACGTCGGAGCCGTCGTTCCTGCGGGTGGCCGTGGAACGGGTGAAGATCCGCGTCGAGATCGCGCACGACTCTCGCGCACACCCGCCGTTGCGGAAGGTCTCCCGGCCACAGCGGGGATACGGCCTGGTGCTGGTCGCCCGGCTGTCGGATCGGTGGGGTGTGGACCGGGCGCACGGCGACACCGTCGTCTGGGCGGATTTGCCGAGGGAGGTGTGATTCCAGTTCGGTGGGTTTCGATCTGCCCTCTCGTGGGTACGGATCCTGCTGCCTTGAACGAACAGGGCACGGGGAGATGCTGATGGGTATTGCAGGACGGTCCGGCGAACGCCTGGACCTCGTCCTACCAGACGGAATGCTCCCGCTCGCAGACGTGCGGGCGGAAGTTCGGCGGTTGCTGAGGGGGATGCACGAGAACGTCGTGGTCGACGTGATGGTGGTGGCCACGGAACTGGTGAGCAACGCGTACCACCACGCGGCGCCACCTCGCCGCGCCCGCATTCTTCGCCTGCCTGAGCGCGAAGTCGTGCGGGTCGAGGTCGACGACGGAACACCCGGCCGCTTCCCGCAGTTGGGACGCATGGGTTTCCTCGGGCGGAGGCAGCGGGGGTTGTTGCTGGTCAACGGCTTGGCGCAGGTGTGGGGCCACAACCGGTTCCCGGACTCGAAAACCGTGTGGGCGGACGTGTCGTCGATCAGATGATGGTCTTGACGACATAGGCGGCGGCCTCGGCAATGAGGGCTTCGTCGTATTTGGCGTCCCCTTGTGACTTGCTGGACATGATCGAAATCACGATCGGCTCGCGGTTCGGCGGCCAGGCGATGGCGATGTCGTTGAGCGTGCCGTAGTCGCCGGTGCCCGTCTTGTCAGCGATGCGCCAGTCCTGCGGCACGCCGGCCCTGATGCGCTTGGCCCCCGTGACCGAGCGGGTCAGCAGGTCCGTGAGGAAGTCTCGCTTCGCCGGCTCGAGCGCGTCGCCGAGCACGATCTTCTGGTAGGCCGTACCGATTGCCCGCGGCGTGGTCGTGTCCCTCGGGTCGCCCGGGGTCGCCTCGGTGATCGCGGGCTCGGTTCGGTCCATCCTGGTTTCGGTGTCGCCCAGCTCGCGCAGGTAACCGGTGAGTTGGGTCGGGCCGCCCAGGTCTTTGAGCAGGAGGTTGCCTGCCGTGCCGTCGCTGAACCTGACTGCGGCGTCGCACAGGTCTTTGAGCGTCATGCCGGTCTGGACGTTCGGCCTGGTTTTCGTGGAGCTCTTCATCAGGTCGGCTTCGGTGTACCTGACCAGGGTGTCCAGGTGTTGCATCGGGTTGCGGTGGAGGACGGCTGCTGTTGCCAGGCCTTTGAAGGTCGAGCAGAACGCGAACCGCTCGTCTGCTCGGTGTTCGATCGTGCTCACGCCTGCTGCGTAGACGCCGAGCCTGGCGTCGTACTTCTTCTCCAGCTCGAACAGGGCTTCGTGCCGGACTGGGGCTGCGGTGGTCGTCGGTGGGGTGGTCTGGGTTGTGTTCGTCGTGGTTGGTGGTGCGGGTGCGGGTGCGCAGCCGGCTAGGGGGAGCAGGGCCATCGACTTGAGCAGGGTGCGTCGCGCGGTCACGTTCTCCACGTTATTTGATCTCTGGAGCTTTGGGGCGAGTCGGGTCGCCTTGCGTTGGTGGTTTGCGTGTGTCTTGACGGGCTTTGGTTGCGTCATCGCCGCTTCGCGACGATTGCGATTGGGGCTTGACTTCGGGGCCCTTTCGAGGCGCTGCGTCGGGCG
>NZ_QFWW01000024.1:348184-348381 GCF_003265345.1 Lentzea terrae
GCCTTCGGCCGCGTTGCCATAGGAGTTCGGCTCGGCTTCGCCATCGCCGCTTGCCTTCCGGCTTCGCGAGATATAGATGGAATCCTCGTGGCGCGCTCCCGGAAAGGCGTCAGCGGGTATCGCCGACGTCCATTGCGGGCGAGCCAGTGGGCCCGCCCGTCATGCCGCTGCGGTGTGGAGGAGATTGCGTCTCGGCC
>NZ_QFWW01000025.1 GCF_003265345.1 Lentzea terrae
AGCGCTCATCGCGCTGGCACGGCGACTGGTCGACGTCATCTGGGCACTGCTGCGCGATGGCCGGGAGTTCCATCGCTCACCACAGCTAACGGCCCAAGTCGCTTGACACGATCATTGAAACTCCTGTCAACGGGTCTTGCGCGCGTGGCCGCCGTAGCCGCCGGAGATGTCGGTGCGGGACACGGTGATCTGCATCTGGCGGCCCATCTCGCCGTAGCTGAGCTTTCCCCTGGCCCGGCTTCGCAACAGGGACAGCACCTTCAGCGGGTTGCGTCCGGGCACGAAGCCGACGAACTCCTCGTTTTTCAGGCCGTGCCTGGTGAGCGACCGCTCCAGCTCCTCCGGCGTGACGAACTTGTCCCAGTCGTGCAGGTCGCGCGGCGCCCAGCGGAACGCGTCCCACTCCTGGAACAGCTTGATCATGACGAGTTTCGACCTGGCCGTGCGGTTGATCGTGTCGAAGAGGTACCAGCCGCCGGGCTCGAGCACCCTGGCCGCCTCGCTGACCGACTTGTCCACATCGGACACGTGCTCCAGAACGTCGCAGCAGTAGACGAGGTCGAACTCCTCGTCCGCGAACGGCACCTCCTCCGCGATGCCGTGCCGGTACTCGATGTCGAGCCCGTTCTGCCTGGCGTGTGTTCTGGCGGCGTCGAGGGACTCGAGCGACGGGTCGATGCCGGTGACCTCGGCTCCTGCTTTCGCGAACTCCTCGGCGAGCAGCCCGCCGCCGCAGCCGATGTCCAGCACACGCTTTCCTTTCAGGCTCACGCCGTGTTTGCCGAGTGCTTCCTCGAAGTAGCCGAAGCGCGCCACCGTGAGGGCGAGCAAAGTGGCCATCGGGCGGTCGTCGTCCCACCACGTGCCCGGCTCGTTGTACAGCTCGTTGTCGACGGCCATTGCACACACACCTCTCACGGGTTCATCAGATCGGGCACGGTCCAGCCTTCGAGGTCGTACTCGGCCATGCACTGCTCGGCGAACCCCTTGAGAGCGTCCGTGGTCCCCGACTGCTGTGCGGCGAAGAGCAACTCTGCGCGCACACCCTCGTGGTTGCCGGAGTAGTTGCGCTCGTAGAGCTCGTGGCGTCCGCCGAACTCCGTGCCGATGGAGTCCCAGACGAGCTTCATCAGCTTGACCCGTTCGACGGCGTCCATGCCGTCGCTGCCGCGCACGTACTTGTCCAGGTAGGGCCGCAGTTCCGGCTCGTTGAAGTCTTTGGTGCTCGACGGCAGGTAGATCAACGCGCTGCCGAGGTCCTGCATGATGATCTCCCTGACCCGCGGGTAGCCGAGGGTCATGAACCACCGGTACGACATGGCGTAGTCGAGCTTCGGCAGCACCGCGTCGCCGTGCCACGGGTCCGGTGTGGACACCATCGCGTCGGTCAGCGCCCAGAACATGTTCCGCCACGCCAGCACCTCGCCGACGCGGGTCTGGATGCCCCGGAAGTCCTTGGTACCGGTCGCTTCCACGCCCTTGAGCAACAGCCCGGCCAGGAAGTCGAGCTTGACCGCGAGCCGCGTGCAGCCGTGGAACGTCATCCGCTGCACCAGCCCGGAGTTCGGGATGAGCGTGTTGACCTTGTCCGGGTCGCCGTAGCTGAACACGTTCTCCCACGGGATCTTCACCCGGTCCAGCACGAAGATCGTGTCGTTCTCGTCGAACCTGCTCGACAGCGGGTAGTCGAACGGGCTCGTCGCCGCCATCTCGTAGGACTGCCGGCAGATGAGCTTGAGGCCGGGCGCGCCCATCGGCACCGCGCAGACCAGCGCGAACCGCTTGTCCTTGACCGGCAGCCCGTAGTGCGCCACGAGGTTGAAGTGCGTGATCGCCGATCCCGTGGCCACCACCTTGGCGCCGCTGACGATCAGCCCGTCGTCCTTCTCCTCCTCGACGTGCACGAAGACGTCTTCGACCTCGTTCTGCTGCCGGTCGACAGGCGGGTTGACCAGCGCGTGGTTCCAGTACAGGACCTTCTCCTGCGACTCGGCGTACCAGCGCCGCGCGTTGTCCCCGAACGGCTCGTACAGCTCCGCGTTCGCGCCGAGCGTGCCGAAGAACGCCGCCTTGTAGTCCGGACTGCGCCCCATCCACCCGTACGTCATCCTGGCCCACCCGGCGATGGCGTCCCGGTCGGCCTTGAGGTCTTGTTGGGTGCGCGGGGTGCGGAAGAACGGGTGGGTGAACCCGATGCCGCCGGTGTCGGTGGGCGCGGTGAGCTCCGGTTGGCGTTCGGGGTCGTGCAGCGAGTCGTAGAGCCGTGCCGCCATCCGCGCCGAGTTCCGGAACGCTTTGTGTTCCGTGACGTCCTTGACCTTCTCCCCGTGCAGCCACACCTCCCGCCCGTCTTTGAGGCTCTCCAGGTACTCCTCGCCGGTCAACGGCCGCGTCATGCTCACGCTCCTACCTCGCGGAAGGCACCGCGGTAGAACACCAGCGGCTCACCTTGATGGACCTCGATCTCCTTGACCTCGCCCAGGTACAGCACGTGATCACCGCCGTCGTACTTGCGCCACGGCTCACAGACGATGTGCGCCAACGCATCCCTGAGCTTCATCCCGTTCCACGGCACAAGACCGGCTGCTGGTATACCGGCGAAGTGCAGCGCGACGTCGCTCTGGTTCTCCTTGAGCACGTTCACAACGAACGGCCGGTTGTCGAGCCGTTGGCACGCCTTGCTCCTGCGATCCAGCGACACCAGGACGAGCGGCGGGGCGAGCGACACCGCAGTGAACGAGTTGACCGTCGTGCCATGCTTCTCGCCGTTGATCTCACAAGTGACCACGGTGACGCCGGTGGCGAAGTGGCCGAGGCAGTCCCGGAGCTCTCGCGTCATTTCTCGGCCTCCGGGAAGTAACCGGTGCGCTGGAAGAACCTGATGTAGGTGTCCAGCAGCTCGTCCGTGATCTCCGGGCACCGGTGGCCGGCCTCGTCGGTTTCTTTGACGTCGTAGGTGATGTGCAGTCGTTCTGCCTGCGTGACTTGCGTGAACACGTCCAGCAGCGCGTTGTTCTGGCGGCTGTTCCACTGCTCTCGTGGGATTTCGTCGAGCCGATAGCCGTGGGACCGCAGCCGCTCTTTGATCGTTTCCAGGCTCACCGGCTTGCTGTTGTAGAGGTGGTACGTCGTGTGCTTCGGGTCTTGCGAGAGTCCGACGATGACCGCGCTGACGTAGTCCACCGGTGTTAGCGTGAACAACGCCTTCGCGTCGTCCGGCACAGCTTTGGCCTGCAAGCAACCTTTGATGCTCAGCCAGACGAAGTCGCTGGTCTGGCAGGCGCCGTCGACCTGGCTGCCGGCGATGGTGTCCGGCCGGTACACCGTGACCGGGATTCCTCTTTCCCTTGCTTGTTCGACGAGCTTCTCGGCGACCCACTTGCTCTGCTGGTAGCCGGTCGGAAGTTGTTGTGCCGGGCCGGTCTCCGCTTCTGTTGTGTGCGGGCCTCCAGGCGTCGCGAACACCCCGGTGGTCGACACGTGGTGCACCGGCACCGTGCGGTGGCGAGCGGCAAGGCGCAGCACCTCTTCCGTGCCGTTGACGTTGGCTTTCTTCAGCTCCTGGTACGGGTGCAGCCAGTTGACCTGTGATCCCGCGTGGTAGACGGCGTCGATCGTCCTCGCCAGCTCGTCGAACTTCTCCTCGGTCAGGCCGAGCCTGGGTTCGGCAAGGTTTCCCAGGACCACTTCTGTTCTTTCAGGGGCTGTTGGGAGGCCGTACCACTCCAGGTTCTTCTCGAGCCGTGCCCTGGCTTCGGTTTCGTCTGCTGCCCTGATGAGGCAATGAACTCTTGCGGTGGTGTGCTTGAGGAGGTCTCTCAGCAGGAACGCACCGAGGAAGCCCGTCGCCCCCGTCAGGAAGATCTCGTTCGTTGGTCGCGTTTCTGTTCGGGTTGGCCGGATGTCTTCTGCCAGCACGCCTTCCGTTGCGAAGTCGACCGTCGTGGTCTCGCCTTGGAGGTACGCGACCAACTTGGCGGGCGTCGGCCGGTCGAACACGACGTTGGCGGGCAGCTGTCTTTCTGTCGCCCTGGCCAGCCGGTTGCGCAGCTCGACCGCCAGCAGCGAGTCGACCCCCATGTCCTTGAACGCCTTGTCGGCGTCGAACTCGTCGTCCTCCAGCTTCAGCACGGCCTTCGTCAGCCCGGCCACCAGTTCGGCGACGTCCTGCGGCTCTACTTGCTCGGGTTCTGGCGTGTGCTCTGTTTTGGCGTCCAGCCAGTAGCGCCGCCGCTGGAACGGATACGTCGGCAGCTTGACCTTCCGCGCCCCTGGGAACATCCCGGCCCAGTCGACGTCGACCCCGCGCACGAACGCCTCACCGAGCGCTGTCCGGAACCGCTCCGCCGTGCCGTTGCCTCTCTTGAGCGTGGCGGTGACGGCGCTGGGTACGTTCTCCAGCGTCTCCTCCATCGCCCCGACGAGGACGGGATGAGGGCTGACCTCGATGAACTTGCGGTATCCCTCGTCGGCAAGCGTCGTTGTGGCCGACTCGAACAGGACCGTCTGCCGCAGGTTCCGGTACCAGTACTCGGCGCTGAGCTCGGTGGTGTCGAGCCACTTCTCGTCGACCGTCGAGAAGAACGGGATCTCGGCTTTCCGCGGCGTGATGCCCTCGAGAGCCTTGAGCAGGTCTTCTTTCAGTTCTTCGACCTGCTGGGAGTGGGACGCGCAGTCGGCTGGGATCCGCTTGCCTTCGGTCTGTTCGATCACCTGCGGATCGCCGGACAGCACGAACGAGGTCGGTCCGTTGATCGCCGCGATGCTCAGGGGCGTCTCTTTCGGCAGCTCGCGAACGGCGATCATGGCGCCCTTGCCGGCGAGCTTCTTCGCGATCAGCTTGCTGCGCAGCGCCACAATCCTCGCCCCGTCTGCGATGTCCAGCGCTCCTGCCACGACCGCGGCCGCGATCTCGCCCTGCGAGTGGCCGACGACGGCTTTCGGCCGCACGCCGTGTTCTTGGTAGAGGTGGGCGAGGGACACCATGACCGCCCACAGCGCGGGCTGGACCCTGTCGGCGTGCTGGAGTGCTTCGGCGTCGTCGAGCACTCTCGTCAGGTCCCAACCGGTGTGCGGTTTGAGGGCCTCGGCGCACTCCCGCATGCGGTCCGCGAAGGCCGGCTCGTCCGCGATCAGGTCCTTGGCCATGCCGGGCCACTGCCCGCCCTGCCCCGGGAACACGAAGCAGACTTCGCCCTCGACGTCGGCCACGCCCTCGACCTGTTCGGCGCCGACCAGGACGGCTCGGTGGTCCAGCAGCGCCCTCGTGGTGACCAGCGAGAACGCCACGTCTTCCGCCGCTTCCCGCTGCACGACCTCGCGGGTCTGCTCGACGCGGGCTCGCAACGCTTTGGCGCTCTTGGCCGAGACCACCAACGGAATCGATCCCGATTGGCGGACCCCTTGGGGGGATCGGGTCCCCACTCCAATCATCTCAGCCAGGTCTGACAGTTCCGGAGCGCTCGCCCCCTCCAAGATCACGTGCGCGTTCGTCCCCGACACACCGAACGACGACACCGCGGCCCGCCGAGGCCGCCCCACCTCCGGCCAGTCCCGCGCCGACGTCAGCAGCGAAACCGCACCCGCCGCCCAGTCCACGTGCGGCGACGGCGAGTCCACGTGCAAAGTCGCCGGCAACACCCCGTGCCGCATCGCCTGCACCATCTTGATCACGCCGCCCACACCGGCCGCCGCCTGCGCGTGCCCGATGTTCGACTTCAACGACCCCAGCCACAACGGCCGATCACGACCCTGCCCATAGGTCGCCAGCAAAGCCTGCGCCTCGATCGGATCACCCAGCACAGTCCCCGTGCCGTGAGCCTCAACGGCGTCGACATCAGCAGCACACAACCCCGCCGCCGCCAACGCCGCCCGAATCACCCGCTGCTGTGCCGGCCCGTTGGGCGCGGTCAGCCCGTTCGAAGCACCGTCCGAACCGACAGCCGAACCCCGCACCACGGCCAGCACGGAGTGTCCAGCCCGCTGAGCATCCGAAAGCCGCTCCAGCACCACCACCCCGACACCCTCAGCCCACCCGGTGCCATCCGCCGCAGCAGAAAACGCCTTGCAGCGCCCGTCAACCGACAATCCCCGCTGCCGGCTGAACTCCACGAACACCGCCGGACTCGCCATCAACGCGACCCCACCGGCCAACGCCAGCGAACACTCACCAGCACGCAACGACTGCGCAGCCAAGTGCAACGCCACCAACGACGACGAACAAGCCGTGTCGACCGTGACCGCCGGCCCCTCGAACCCGAACGTGTAAGCCACCCGCCCGGAAGCCACGCTGCCCGCGCTCCCGGTGCCGAGATGCCCCTCCAACGAGGCAGGAACCCGGTCGAGGAACCGCGCGCCGTAGTCGTTGTACATGACCCCGGCGAACACCCCGGTCCTGCTGCGCCGCAACGACAACGGGTCGATCCCGGCGTCCTCGAACGCCTCCCACGACGTCTCCAGCAACAGCCGCTGCTGCGGGTCGATCGCCAGCGCCTCCCGCGGCGAGATCCCGAAGAACCCGGCATCGAACTCCGCCGCGTCGTGCAAAAACCCGCCCGACCGCGTGTAGCAGGTCCCGCTCGCCGAAGGATCCGGGTCGTACACCACGTCCCAGCCACGATCCGACGGGAACGGCCCGACCGCGTCGACCCCGTCGGCCACCAACCGCCACAGGTCCTCCGGCGACCGCACCCCACCCGGATACCGGCACGCCATCCCGACGATGGCGATCGGCTCGTTCAGCCGCGCCAGCAGCTCCTCGTTCTCGCGCTGCAGCCGCTGGTTCTCCTTGACCGCGACCCGCAGCGCCTTGACGACCTGATCCTCAGCCATGTGATCCTCCAAGCACGAGCCGCACCAGGTCGTCGGTGTCCATGTCGTCGATCTCGTCGGGCTCTTCGTCCACGACGTCCGGCAGCAGCTCGGACATCAGGTGCTCGGCCAACTCCGCAGGACTCGGGTGGTCGAACACCAACGTCGGCGGCAACCGCAACCCGATCGCCGCGCTCAACCGGTTCCGCAGCTCGACCGCCGTGAGCGAGTCGAACCCGAGGTCCTTGAAGGTCCGCCCCGCCTGCACCGGACGCCCGAGCACCCCGGCCACCTCGCCCCGCACCAGGTCGAGCAACACCTGCCGCGGATCCCCGGCCGTCCGCAACGTCTCCTCGAACGGCTCCCGCTCCGCACGCGGCACCCGAACCAGGCCGCGCAGCAACGGATGCACCACCGCCTGAGCCCGCAACGCCGCCATGTCCAAAGGCATCGGCACCAGCACGGCCTGACCGCCCCGCAACGCCGCGTCGAACAACCGCATGCCTTCGTCCGCACCCAACGGCCGCACGCCATTCCGAGCCATCCGCACGCGGTCAGCCTCGCCCAAGTGGCCGGTCATCCCGCTGTCGTCGGCCCAGAGCCCCCACGCCAGCGACACCGCGGGCAGTCCCCGAGCCCGCCGGTGCAACGCGAGCGCGTCCAAGAACGCGTTGGCCGCCGCGTAGTTCGCCTGCCCCGGCCCGCCGAACGTCCCCGCAGCCGACGAGAAGAACACCATCGGCACATCCGGCAGCAACTCGTGCAAATGCCAAGCCGCCTCAGCCTTCGGCCGCCACACCCCGTCGAGCCGCTCAGGCGTGAGCGACGAGATCACGCCGTCGTCGAGCGTCCCGGCCAGGTGCACCACCGCATCCACCGGCGTCTCGGCCAACAACCGTTCCACCGCAGCCCGGTCCGCGACATCACACGCCACGACCTCAGCGCCCAGCTCCGCCTGCAGTTCCGCGGCCATCCCGCGCCTGCTGGCCAGCACCAGCTTCTGAACTCCGTACGCAGTAACAAGATGCCGCGCAACCAGCGCACCCAACGTCCCGGTGCCGCCGGTGACCAGCACTGTGCCGTGCAACCTCACGACCTGCTCACCAACCGCTTGCCGGACCAGCCGCGGAACCAGAACCTCATTACCGCGCAAGGCGATCTGCGGCTCACCAGTCGCCACCGCCGCTGCCAGCAACTCCCGCGAGCCCTCGACGTCGACCAGCACGATCTTGCCGGGGTTCTCCGCCTGCGCCGACCGCACCAGCCCCCACACCGCGGCCGCACCCAGGTCGGGGTCGGCGCTCGTCGCGTTCTTCGTGACGAGCACCAGCCGTTCCTGCTCCCCCGCAACCCATTCCTGCAGCAGCGCCAACGTCCGGTGCACATCAGGCTCGTCGAGCTCGACGACCTCGCCTGCCAACTCCGCAGGCACAACCGGAATCGGCGTCCACTCCACCGCGTACAGCGACTCCGACGAGACCGGCCTGATCACCAACGAGTCCACGTTCACCACAGCGCGACCGCTCTCATCGGTGGCAGCGAGCGAAACCGCGTCTTTCCCGGCCGACCTCAACCGCACGCGCAGCGCCGACGCCCCGGCGCCCGCAAGCGACACCCCGTTCCAGGCGAACGGCAACCTACCCTCGCTACCACCGAGCCCGCCCAGGACAATCGCGTGCAACGCCGCGTCGAGCAGCGCCGGGTGCAGCTCGAACCCGGCTTCCTCATCCAGCCGAACCTCGGCGAACACCTCGTGCTCGGTGCGCCAAACCCGTTGCAAGCCTTCGAACCGCGGCCCGTAGTCGAACCCGATCCCGCTCAACCTCTCGTACAGGTCGCCCACCGGAATCTCCTCCCCAGCCGGCGGCCACTCCCCGATGTCCACGTGCGGGGCTACTCCGGGAGCCAGCACACCGCTGGCGTGACACACCCAGTCCGCAGCAGTCCGCGAGTACACCCCAACCGTCCGCCGCCCGCTCGCATCCGGCCCACCGACCGACACCTGCAGCTGCACGTCCTCCGCCAGCACCAACGGCGTGGAAATCGTCAGCTCCTCCACCACCCCGCAACCGGCCTCGCGGGCCGCTCTCAACGCGAGCTCGAGGAAAGCGGTCCCCGGCAACAACACCGAGCCGAGCACCGCGTGATCCGCCAGCCACGGATGGGTTTCCAACGACAACCTGCTGGTGAACAGGAACCCGCCCGACTCAGCCACACCCGTCGCCGTCCCCAGCAACGGATGCCCCGACGGGGCGACTATCTCCGGACGCAACTTCAGCCAGTAGTGCTCACGCTGGAACGCATACGTCGGCAAGTCCACCCGCCGTGCACCCACGAACAGCTTCCGCCAGTCAACACCCGCCCCACCAACCCAAGCCTGCGCCAACGACGCCAAGAACCGTTGCCAGCCACCGTCATCCCGCCGCAACGACCCGACAACGACCGCGTTCTCCGCCGTCTCCTGAACGCCGACCGTCAGCACCGGATGCGAACTGACCTCGACGAACACCCCGTACCCGTCCTCGACCAGCCTCCGCACGGCGTGCTCGAACCGAACCGTGTTGCGCAGGTTCGCGTACCAGTACTCGGCGTTCAGTTCACTGGTGTCGATCCGCTCGCCCGTCAACGTCGAGTAGAAGCCGATCCCACTCGTGCGCGGCGCAATGCCTTGCAGCGCTACCCGAACCTCTTCCTCCACCGCCTCGACGTCCGGCGTGTGCGAGGCGTAGTCCACCGGAATCCTGCGCGCATGAACGCCTTCTTCTTCACACGCGGCCAGCAACTTCTCAAGCTGTCCAGGCGCGCCGGCCACCACCGTCGCAGGCCCGTTGACCGCCGCAACGTGCACGTCCCATCGCGCCGCCAATTCAGCCGCGCTCTCCTCCGGCAGCGCAACGGAAACCATGCCACCGGTCCCCGCGAGCGCCGTGATCGCCCTGCTACGCAAGCAAACCACCCGCGCACCGTCCTCAACAGACAGCGCACCCGCCACCACCGCAGCCGCGATCTCACCTTGCGAATGCCCGACAACCGCCTGCGGCTCAACCCCGAACTCCCGCCACAGCCCGGCCAGCGACACCATCACCGCCCACAACGCCGGCTGCACCACGTCGACCCGCTCCAGCGCCTCAGCGTCTTCGAGCACCTCGAACAGGTCCCAGTCCACCCACCGGCTCAGGGCGTCCGCGCACTCCTTCATGTGCGCGGCGAACACGGGCACGGCTTCTATCAGCTCCACCGCCATGCCCACCCACTGCGAACCCTGGCCGGGGAACACGAACGCCACCCGCGCTGCTGTTCCTGCCACTCCGGACGCGATCTCCGCCCCGTCTGGGGTCAACACCGCCCGATGCGCGAACACCGACCGGCCGGCGAGAGTGCCACCGACGTCCGCCGGGTTGACGCCCTGCACAGTGCCCGCGAACGCCTCCAACTGCTCGACCTGCGCCCGCAACGCCGGCTCAGCCTTGGCCGACACCACCCACGGAATCGATCCCGATTGGCCGGCCCCCTGGGGGGATCGGGTCCCCACTCCAATCGTCTCAGCCAGGTCTGACAATTCCGGGGCGTCCGCCGCCTCCAAGATCACGTGGGCGTTCGTCCCGCTCATCCCGAACGACGACACCGCCGCACGCCGAGGCCGATCACCAGCGGGCCAAGGCTGAGCCTCCGTCAAGAGTTCGACAGCGCCAAAAGACCAGTCCACGTGCGGCGTTGGCGCATCGACGTGGAGCGTGCGCGGCAGCAGCCCGTGCCGCATCGCCTGCACCATCTTGATCACGCCACCAACACCGGCAGCAGCCTGCGAGTGCCCGATGTTCGACTTCAAAGACCCCAACCACAGCGGAACAGCGCGGTCCTGGCCGTAAGTCGCGAGCAGCGCCTGCGCCTCGATGGGATCGCCCAAAGAAGTACCGGTGCCATGAGCCTCAACGGCGTCGACATCAGCAGCACGCAACCCCGCCGCCGCCAACGCCTGCCGGATCACCCGCTGCTGTGACGGGCCGTTGGGCGCGGTCAGGCCGTTCGAGGCGCCGTCCTGGTTCACCGCGGACCCGCGCAGCACCGCGAGCAGCTCGTGCCCGTTGCGTCGTGCGTCGGAGAGCCGCTCCACGAGCAGCACGCCCACGCCCTCTGCCCATGCGGTGCCATCGGCGGCCGCGGCGAACGGCTTGCAACGGCCGTCGGGAGCGAGCGCGCGCTGCTTGCCGAACTCGGCGAACGCGATCGGCGTTGGCATCACCGTCGCGCCGCCGACCAGCGCCAGCGAGCACTCGCCGTTGCGCAGCGCCTGCGCGGCCCAGTGCAGCGCCACCAGAGACGAGGAGCAGGCCGTGTCGACGGTGACGGCCGGGCCTTCCAACCCGAAGGTGTAGGCGACGCGGCCGGAGGCGACGCTCGCCGCGCCGCCCGTGCCGAGGTAGCCGGAGACCTCCTCGGGCGCGCGGTCGTACCCGCGGGAGGCGTAGTCGTGGTAGACGACGCCGGTGAAGACGCCGGTTTGGCTGCCGCGCAACGACAACGGGTCGATTCCCGCGCGTTCGACCGCCTCCCAGGAGACCTCCAGCAGCAGGCGTTGCTGCGGGTCCATCGCGAGCGCCTCGCGCGGGTTGATGCCGAAGAACTCCGCGTCGAACAACCCCGCGTCGTGCAGGAAGCCGCCCTTGTGCACGTCGGACGCGTCCCAGCCGCGGTCGACCGGCAGATCGCTGATCACGTCGCGACCCTCGAACACCAGCCGCCACAGGTCCTCCGGCGACCGCACCCCACCCGGATACCGGCACGCCATCCCGACGATCGCGATGGGCTCGTCAGACACCCTCGGAGCCGCAACCGCCGTCACCCGCGCGCCACGAAGGTGATCTGCCAGCGCCAGCGGCGTCGGATGGTCGAACAGCAGCGTCGCGGGCAACGTCCGGCCGATGGCCGCCGACAGCCGGTTGCGCAGCTGGACGGCCATCAGCGAGTCGAAGCCGCACTCGCTGAACGCCTGCACAGGATCAACGGCGTCCACACTCTCGTGCCCGAGCACCGCCGCCGCGTGCCCGCGCACGACGTCGAGCAGATCTTCGGTGTCCGGCACGTCGACGACAACCGGCGCCGAGCTGCCCAGCCAATAACGCTTGCGCTGGAACGCATAGGTGGGCAGGTCGATCCGGCGCGCACCGGTGCCGTCGAAGAGCCGCGCCCACTCGACCGGCACGCCCCGCACGTACAGCTCGGCCAGAGCCGTCAGCAAGGTCGCCGGCTCGTGGCCCGAAGCTGCGTACACGCATCCGTCCACGGCCGGAGCCAGCACGCCACTGGGCCCCAGCTCCAGGAACGCCGTCACGCCCTCGTCCGTCAACGTCCGCATCGCATCGCCGAAGCGCACGGCCCGGCGCGCGTGTTCGACCCAGTAGTCCGGCGTGCTGAGGTCGGCGATCTGGCCGGTCATCGCTGACACGACCGGAATGGACGGCTTCCGGTAGGTCAGCGCTTCCGCCACCTTCCGGAACTCGGCGAGCATCGGTTCGATGAGCGGCGAGTGGAACGCGTGGCTGACGTCGAGGCGTTTCGACTTGCGGTCCGGGAACTGCGCGGCGATCGCGAGCACGGCCTCCTCGGCACCGGAGATCACGACAGCCTCCGGACCGTTCACCGCCGCGATGTCCACGGTCTCGGTCAGCCTCGGCAGGACCTCGTGCTCGCCGGCCTGAAGCGCGACCATCGCACCGCCGGCGGGCAGTGCCTGCATCAACGTGCCGCGCGCCGTCACGAGCGTTGCCGCGTCTTCCAGCGAGAGGACGCCGGCCAGGTGGGCCGCGGTCAGTTCGCCGATGGAGTGCCCGGCGAGGAAGTCCGGCCGCACACCCAACGCTTCGACGAGCCGGAACAGCGCCACCTCGAACGCGAACAACGCCGCCTGCGTGTAGGCGGTCTGGTTCAGCTGCTCGCCGGTGAACACCACCTCGGCCGGGAGTTCGAGCTGCGCGTACACCTCGTCGAACGCCTTCGCGTACACCGGGAACGCTCGGTACAGCTCGCGCCCCATGCCCGGACGCTGGCTGCCCTGGCCGCTGAACAGGAACGCCACCCGGCGCCCGGCCGTCGCCACGCCCTGGACCACGTGCGGGCTGACTCGGCCGCAGGCGAGCGCCTCCAGCCCGTTGCCGAGGACGACGGCCCGGTGCTCGAGCGCCGCCCGCGTGGTGGCGAGCGAGAAGCCGAGGTCGACCGCGTTGACGTCCCCGCACGCCAGCAGCCGCTCAGCCTGCGCACGCAACGCCGCCGCGCCCTTCGCCGACACCACCAGCGGCACCGGGAACGCGAACGCAGGCGGCACCGGAAACGACGTCGCAGGCGGCACCTGCAACGGCATCGGCGGCGGCGCCTGGCACGGCATCGCGAGCGGCGTGGCCAGCTGGCTCGGAATCGATTCCGGTTGGCAGGCCCCCTGGGGGGACCGGGTCCCCACTCCAATCATCTCAGGCAGGTCTGACAATTCCTGGCCCGCGGAAACCGGTGCGGCCTCCAAGATCACGTGGGCGTTCGTCCCGGAGACGCCGAACGACGAGACGGCGGCACGACGCGGGCGATCCGAAGAAGGCCACGGACGAGCCTCGGTGAGGAGTGAGACAGCGCCGGAGGACCAGTCGACATGCGGGGTCGGCGCGTCGACGTGGAGCGTGCGCGGCAGCAGCCCGTGCCGCATCGCCTGCACCATCTTGATCACGCCACCAACACCGGCAGCAGCCTGCGAGTGCCCGATGTTCGACTTCAAAGACCCCAACCACAGCGGAACAGCGCGGTCCTGGCCATAGGTCGCGAGCAACGCCTGCGCCTCGATCGGGTCGCCCAAGACGGTTCCGGTGCCGTGCGCCTCGACGACGTCGACATCGGCCGTCGACAAGCCGGCTGACGACAACGCGCTGAGGATCACCCGCTGCTGGGACGGGCCGTTCGGGGCGGTGAGACCGTTGGAGGCGCCGTCGGAATTGACGGCAGAGCCACGCAACACAGCCAGCACCTGATGACCGTTGCGCACAGCATCCGAGAGGCGTTCCAACACGACCACGCCGACACCCTCGGACCACCCCGTGCCATCAGCCGCAGCCGCAAACGCCTTGCAACGCCCATCAGCAGACAAACCTCGTTGACGACTGAACTCAACAAAAGTCGCAGGCGTCGCCATCACAGTCACACCACCGGCCAAGGCCAGCGAACACTCCCCGGAACGCAACGACTGCGCAGCCCAATGCAGCGCCACCAGCGAAGACGAGCACGCGGTGTCGACGGTGATGGCCGGACCTTCAAGGCCCAACGAGTAGGCGACGCGGCCGGACGCGACGCTGCCAGCGGTACCGAGGCCGAGGTAGGCCTCGACGTCCTCGGGAATCTCGTCCAGCCGCGAGGCGTAGTCGTGGTACATGACGCCCGCGAAGACACCGGTTTGGCTGCCGCGCAACGACGACGGGTCGATGCCGGCGCGTTCGAGGGCTTCCCAGGAGGTTTCCAGCAGCAGGCGTTGCTGCGGGTCCATCGCGAGCGCCTCGCGGGGTGACAGGCCGAAGAACTCGGCGTCGAACTCCCCTGCGTCGTAAAGGAAACCGCCGTGCTTGGACGAGGACTTGCCGGGGCGGTCCGGGTCCGGGTCGTACAAGTCGTCGACGTCCCAGCCGCGGTCGGAGGGGAAGTCGCCGATCGCGTCGACTTCCTGTTCCACCAGGCGCCACAGTTCTTCTGGCGAGCGGACACCACCTGGATAGCGGCACGCCATGCCGACGATCACGATCGGCTCATCGGACGAAACCCGAGTCGTGGCAACGGGAGCAGCGCCCAAGCCGAACAGTTCGGTGCGGAGGCGTTCGGTGAGAGCGAGTGGGGTTGGGTGGTCGAAGACGAGGGTGGCGGGCAGGCGGACGTCCGTGGCGGCGGCGAGCCGGTTGCGGAGCTCTACGGCGGTCAGCGAGTCGAAGCCGAGCTCGGTGAAGGCGCGGTTCGGTTCGACGGCGTCCGCGGAGTGGCCCAGGACGGCGGCCGCGGTGGTGCGGACCAGGTCCAGGAGTTGATGTTCGGGCAGAGCGGTGTGGCGGGCGGTTCGACGGGGGCGGATCAGCCCGCGCAGCAACGGAGGCACAACCGCGGCCGGGCGCAGGTCCAGTTGCGCCGCGACGAAGGTGGGCTCGGCCGAGCGCACCGCCGCGTCGAACAGGGCCAGGCCGGTCTCGTCGGACATCGCGATCGTGTTGTCGCGGACGCCTGAGGTCAGGTGGGCGGTCAACGTGCTAGTGCGCGCCCACAGGCCCCACGCGATGGAAACGCCGGGCAGGCCGCGGGCGTGGCGGTGCTGCGCGAGAGCGTCGAGGAAGGCGTTGGCGGCGGCGTAGTTGGCCTGGCCCGGGGCGCCGAACACGCCGGCCACCGACGAGAACAGGATCAGCGGCACGGACGGCACCAGCTCGTGCAGGTTCAACGCCGCAGTGGCCTTGGGGCGCAGCACGGTGTCGAGGCGATCGGGAGTCAGCGAGGTGAGCACGCCGTCGTCCAGGACGCCGGCGGCGTGCACCACCGCCGCCAACGAGCCGATCTCGTCCAGCAGGGCCGCTAGCGAGGTGCGGTCGGCGGCGTCGCAGGCTGCGATCGTGACGTGCGCGCCCAGGGCGGTGAGCTCGGCTTCCAGCTCGGGCGCTTCCCCGCGACGGCTGGTGAGCACCAGGTCTCGTACGCCGTGGGTCGTGACGAGGTGCTTTGCCAGCAGGCCGCCGAGCGTGCCGGTGCCGCCCGTGATCAGCACTGTGCCGCCGAAAGAGATGTCCGATGTGGACGGTTGAGCGCGTTCTAGCCTTGGGACGTGAGCTTGACCGTTGCGCACCATCAGTTGCGGTTCATCGGGCAGCACGGGAAATGACGTGTCGTCGGTGTCCACCAAGAAGATGCGGCCGGGATGTTCGGACTGAGCCGAGCGGACGAGACCCCAGATCGCGGCGCTGTCCAAGTCGGCGCCGTTGGTGCGGACGACCAGCCTGGAGTCCTCGCCGATCCAGTGCTGGAGCTGGTCGAGCGCTTCGTGGACGTTCTTCGGCTGTAGCACGACGACGTCGTCCGGCAGCTCTGTGTTTGCGGGCAACGCGATGGGCTGCCACGCCACGCGGTACAGCGAGTTGATCGTCGGCGTGAGGTCGGCCAGCGGGATTGACCGCAGTGCCAAGGACTTCACCGCTGCGACGGGCTGGCCGGCGCCGTCAGCCAGTCGGACTGCGATGCCGTCGTTGGTGCGGGTCAGCCGGACGCGCAGGGTCGTGGCGCCGGTGGCGATCAGCTCCACGCCGTTCCACGAGAACGGCAGGAGTGCTTGGCCTGGTTGGGTTTCTCCCCAGCCCGCGATGGCGATCGGGTGCAGAGCCGCGTCGAGCAAGGCCGGGTGCAGGCCGAAGTCTCCGTCGTCCGGCAGGCTCACCTCGGCGAAGATCTCGTCGGTACCCCGCCACAACGCGGTCAGGCACTGGAAGGCCGGGCCGTACTCGTAGCCGCGGGCGGCCAGGGTGTCGTAAGCGTCGGACAGGTCGATCGCCGTGGCGTTCGGCGGCCATTCGGTCAGCTCGAACGGCTCGGGTTCGCTGCTGGTGAGCGTGCCGGTCGCGTGCCGGCGCCACTGATCGTCGCGACGGCTGTGCACGGTGATCGTGCGACGGCCCTGGTCGTCCGGGCCCACGACGGTCTGGACTTCTACGTCGCCGCGTTCGGGGAGGATCAGCGGTGCTTCGATGACGAGTTCTTCGATTCCTTCTCCTGCCGCGATCGCCATTTCGACAAATGCCGTGCCGGGCAACAGGGCTGTCCCGGACACCGCGTGGTCCGCGAGCCACGGATGGGTCCGGAGCGAGAGCCGGGTGGTGAACGCCGTGGCGCCGGAGGCCAGTTCGATCGGCGGGCCGAGGAGCGGATGGCCTCCGGCGGACGGTTCGAGCCAGTAGCGCCGACGTTGGAAGGCGTAGGTCGGGAGGTCGACGTGCCGGCCCGTGAAGTGCCACTCGACCGGGACGCCGCGCACCCACAGCTGGGCCGCCGAGGTGTGGAAGCGGTCTTGCCCGCCATCGTCGCGGCGCAGCGTGCCGAAGCCGGTCAGAAGCACGGGATGCGGGCTGACTTCCAGCAGGATCCGGTCGGTCAGCTGCTGGACCACTGGGTCGTAGCGGACCGTTTCGCGGAGGTTGCGGTACCAGTACTCGGCGTCGAGCGGGCCGCCGCCGCAGGTGGACAGGAACGGGATGGCCGGGGTGCGCGGTTCGAGGCTCGCCAGCGCGGCGAGGAGGTCGTCGCGGAGCTCCTCGACCTGGGCGGAGTGGGAGGCGTAGTCGACCGGGATTCGCTTGCCGTCGACGGTGGCCAACGCATCGAGGTCGCCGGAGAGGACGAACGACTCGGGGCCGTTGACCGCGGCTGTGGACAGCCGCGGGTCGAGGTGCTCCGGCAGGGCGTTGACCACGACCATGCCACCCTTGCCGGCGAGTTTGGTGGCGATCAGCTTGGCGCGCAACGCGACCACTCGTGCCGCGTCCTCGATGGACAGCGCTTGGGCCACGACCGCGGCGGCGATCTCGCCTTGGGAGTGGCCGACCACTGCGGTTGGTTCGACGCCGTGTTGTTGCCAGAGGTGGGCCAGCGAGACCATCACGGCCCACAGTGCGGGTTGGACGACGTCGACACGTTCGAGTGCTTTTGCGTCGCCCAGGACTTCGAACAGGTCCCAGTCGACGAACTCGCTCAGGGCTTGTGCGCACTCCTGCATGCGGTGGGCGAAGGCCGGTTCGTCGGCGATGAGCTGCTGGCCCATGCCGGCCCATTGTGAGCCTTGGCCGGGGAAGACGAACAGGACGCGGTTGGTGTCGGTGGCGGTGCCGGACGCGATCTCGGTGTGGTCGCTCAGCACCGCTCGGTGCGCCATGGCCGAGCGGGTCGCGAGGGCGGCGGCGACGTCGGCCGGGTCGAGGTCGTGCGACTTGACGAACGTCAGCAGCCGGTCCACCTGGGCTTGCAGGGCCGCCTCGGACTTGGCCGACACGAGCCACGGCGCTTTGCTCCGAACGGGCTGCGACTCCCAGACATCCGCCGCAACCTCCGGGATCACATGGGCATTCGCATCGGCAACACCGAACGACGACGCCGCCTCGCCATCGACGTCTGGCCACGCACAGGCCGCGAGCGCGGCGACGTCCGCCGAGTCCGGGTCACGCGATTCGACGAACGCGAGCGGCTGCTCCACCTCGGCACGCACCGCCGCCTCAGACTCGGCAGACACCAACCACGGCGCATTGCTCGGAATCGATTCCGGTTGGCAGGCCCCCTGGGGGGATCGGGTCCCCACTCCAATCATCTCAGGCAGGTCTGACAATTCCTGGCCCGCGGAAACCGGTGCGGCCTCCAAGATCACGTGGGCGTTCGTCCCGGAGACGCCGAACGACGAGACGGCGGCACGACGCGGGCGATTCGAAGAAGGCCACGGATGGGCCTCGGTGAGGAGCGAGACAGCGCCCAAAGACCAGTCGACGTGTGGAGTCGGGGCGTCGACGTGGAGCGTGCGCGGCAGCAGACCGTGCCGCATCGCCTGCACCATCTTGATCACGCCGCCTACACCAGCGGCAGCCTGAGCGTGGCCGATGTTCGACTTCAAAGACCCCAACCAGCAAGGCGAGGAGCGATCCTGGCCATAGGTCGCGAGCAACGCCTGCGCCTCAATCGGATCACCCAGAACAGTTCCGGTGCCATGCGCCTCAACGAGATCGACCTCGGAAGCGGTCAACCCAGCAGAAGCCAGCGCCTGACGGATCACCCGCTGCTGCGACGGACCGTTCGGCGCGGTGAGACCGTTCGAGGCGCCGTCGGAGTTGACAGCAGAGCCACGCAACACAGCCAGCACCTGATGGCCGTTGCGCTGAGCATCCGAGAGGCGTTCCAACAGGACCACGCCGACACCCTCGGACCACCCCGTGCCGTCAGCCCCAGCCGCAAACGCCTTGCAACGCCCATCAGCAGACAAACCTCGTTGACGACTGAACTCAACAAAAGTCGCAGGCGTCGCCATCACCGCAACGCCACCGGCCAGGGCCAGCGAACACTCACCGGAACGCAACGACTGAGCAGCCAGATGTAACGCCACCAGCGAAGAGGAACAAGCGGTGTCGACGGTGACCGCCGGACCCTCGAAGCCGAACAGGTAGGCGACCCGGCCGGACACCACGCTGCCCGCCGTGCCGATGCCGAGGTGGCCCTCCACGCCGGAGGGGACACGGGCTCCGGTGGCGTAGTCGTGGTACATGACGCCCGCGAAGACGCCGGTTTGGCTGCCACGCAACGATGAGGGGTTCAGGCCGGCGTGTTCAAAAGCTTCCCAGGAGACTTCCAGGAGCAGGCGTTGTTGCGGATCCATGGCCAAGGCCTCGCGCGGAGAGATGCCGAAGAAGTCGGCGTCGAACTCCCCCGCGTCGTAAAGGAAACCGCCGCGCCGCGTGTAGGTGGTGCCTGGATGAGAGGGGTCCGGAGAGTACAAAGCGTCGAGGTCCCAGCCGCGGTCCTGCGGGAAGTCGCCGATCGCGTCGACCTCCTGCACCACCAGGCGCCACAGGTCTTCCGGCGAGCGCACACCACCCGGATAGCGGCACGCCATGCCGACCAGAGCGATCGGCTCATCAGAAGGAACGAGGGCAGTAGCGGCGACCTGAGTTGAGCCGAACAGCAGGTCCCGCAGGTGGGCGGCGAGGGCGCGGCAGGTCGGGTGGTCGAACGCGGAGGTCACGGACAAGGACAGGCCGGTCGACGCGACGAGGTCGTTGCGGAGGGCAACCGCGGTGATCGAGGTCAGGCCCAGCGAGCGGAACGGGACGTCCGAAGTGACGGGAGCGCCGCAGACTCGGGCAGCGGCTGAAGAGACGATCTCCAGCAAAACCGCATCACGGTCCACTGAGGACAGTTCGGCCAGGCGCGAGCGGAGGGCCGCAGCGCCCGAAACGGACGGTTCGACCGCAGGCACGTCGGCTCGGACACAGGCGTGCGAACTCGAAGCGATCAGGTCGACGGGAACGTCAGCGGGCCACGCAACCGATACCGCGGGCAGTCCCTGAGAACGCCGGTGGCGGGCCAAAGCGTCGTAGCGGGCACCGAGATCAGGGCGGTCGGCAGGCCAGCGCAGGACCAGCGGAGCCGTCCCCGACGAGGTGCGCGCCCCAGCGACCAGAGCCGGCAGCCGAACGAAACGAGGTGCGAGCACGACCCCGCCCCGCACCGCCAGTCGGCACTCGCCGGAAGAAACCACAGACCGCAGGTCGACGGAGTCGGAATCAACGTCGACCAGCACGACACGGTGAGGCTTCGCCAAGCCCCACAGGGAAGCACGCGCGAGGTCGAGAACCCCTTCGGTGTCGTTCACAGCGATCGCTCGACGCGTCACGATCACGAACCGCGCGGATGGCGCCGGATCCGACGCCAACCAGGCATCCAACTCCTCGGAGACGTCCGACGAGTTGGCAATCGTCAGATCGAAAGCATGAGACCCGGTGACCGGCAACCATTCCTCGCCGTAGAGCGGCACACCCGAAGCGACCAGCCGAGCAGGCTGAGGGTCGAGCAGATGCCGCGCGATCTTGCCGGACGAGGTGCGCGGAACGGCGTCGACGAGGTACAGCTCCTCCGGCACCTTCACCGCGGCGAGCTGCTCCCGGCACGCGGACAGCACCGCCGCAGGATCAAAAGACCCGGCCAGGTGGGCAACGGGGACCTCGCCGAGCTCGGCATGCGGCTTGCCGACCACAGCGGCGTCCGCGACACCGGGCAGCTGCAGCAGAACGCGTTCGATCTCGGCCGGCTGGATGTTCTCTCCGCCGCGGATGATCAGCTCCGTCAGGCGGCCCGTGATCGTGAGGTAGCCGTCGGGGTCGCGGCGGGCCAGGTCGCCGGTGCGGTACCAGCCGTCGCGCAACCCCGAGGACTGGCCGTGGTAGCCGACCATGAGGTTCGGGCCGCTGACCCACACCTCGCCCTCAGGAGCGTCGACGCCGGAAGGATCGACGACTCGCACGTTCACCCCCGGTACCGGCAGACCGGCGGCGGCGATCAGGCCGCACGTCTCGGTGCTGCCGTAACCGTCGACCAGCGGAGCGCCGAACAGCCGCGCGAAGTCGTCGCGCAACGCCGAAGAGCAGACAGAACCCGCGGTCAGGGCGACGCGCAACGAGGGCGCTGACACGTCGGAAGCGGCACGGACGAGCTGGTGGTACGTGGCCGGGACGCCCACGAGGAACGTGATGTCGTTGTGCAGAGCCGAAAGCACGGCGGAGGCGTCGAAACCGTTCTGGATACGAGCGGTAGCGCCAACAGCGGTCACGCCCAGCACGCACAGGACGTGTGCGAGGCTGTGGAACAACGGGGTCGGCCAGAGCAGAACGTCCGAAGAGGACAGTCCGAAGATCGGGACGTAGCAGGCGGCGACCGACCACAGGCAGCTGCGCTGGGTGGAGATCACGCCCTTCGGACTGCCGGTGGTGCCGGACGTGTAGAGCATCCAGGCGGGCTCGTCGAGTCCCAGGTCGTCGCGAGCCGGAACTCCAGGATCGGTGGAAGCCAGAGGCGCAGGAACGATCGCCTGGATGTCGAAGCGCCGCAACCGATCCAGCTGGTCGGTGAGCACGACCGAAGCGCCGCTGTCCGAGAGGAAATGAGCGAGCTCGGCGTCGGAGCAAGACGGGTTCAGCGGGACACCGACCGCACTCGCCCGCGTCACCGCCAGGCAGCTCTCGATCATCTCGACGCGGTTGCCGAGCAGGATCGCGACCCGGCCGCCGCGCGGGACCGACCCGGCCAGGTGTCCCGCCAGGCGACGCGTGCGGAGCTCCAGCTCGGCGTACGTCACGCAACGCCACGGGTCGGCGAAGGCGACCTTGGCACCGAAACGGGCGGCGTTCGCCCCGAGCAGGTCGGGCAACGGCCGGATCAGCATGGACGCACACCTCCGCGAAGTCGGCGCGTCCAAGCCTGGCCGGGAAACCTGGCCCCCGATCCCCCTACGCGACCCCTACGAGCAGGGGCTTCGGCTCACACGACGAGAGCAGGCCGGAGAGTGTTTCCGCAGGTGGGCAGAAGAACACGGCCACAACTGGGCGATTCCCCAGCTGTGGCCGCGGAAAAGTGGGACGGCTCGAACTAAGGCAGAGCAGCCAGCGAGAGGCTGTTGCCGTCCGGATCCAGCACCTCGACGTGCTGCACGCCGTTGGAGTACGTCTCCACCGGCCCGTGGGCGACGCCGTGCTCGAGAAACCGTGCCAGCGCCCCCGACAACTCCGGTCCCGAAACCCCGAACGTCACCATCGACCCGCCCACCCGCGCGGACCGCACGTCACGGGCGTCGATCACGACGTAGGCGTTCTCCCCCACCTGCCACAAGTACTCCTCGCCGATGAGCTCGTCGGCCTTGCGCCCGAAGAACACCTCGTACCACTCCAACGACCTGACGAGGTCACTCACACACATCACGCTGTGCAGGTCCACGGCGGCCCACTCCTCTCGAACGTACGCAAGAGGGTGGACCAGCCACGCGGACCGAACTCATCGGACGGAACTAACTGCTGCGAGGCAGGTGGACGGCGGACAGAATCGCGCTGCCGGCCCAGACCCCCAGGCCAGACCGGCGGCGCAGCAACGAACTCATCACCCAACGAGCGTCCCCCCGGGCCCTTCACCAGGGAAGACGTTCGGACGACCCCGGACAGATCCGGACAGTCAGCCCCACCCCGAGCAGTTGTCCTCACCGGGACTGAGACACACCCGCACCTCGACGAAGTCGACGTACATCCCCGCCGGCGACGCCCACGCGAAGGACTTGCTCACGTTGAGCCCCGACACGGACGCCATCTGCTCCGTGTAGCTGTAGGCCTTTTCCTTGCCGTACTTCACCCACACCTGGACGTCGCGGCCGTCGTCGGCGGTGTCCTTGACGTACGAGTGCCCGGCGAACGACACGCTGTACTCGACGAACGCGCCCGAGGCCACCGCTTCACCGCCGGCCTTCTTGGGCGCCATGATGAACCTGCTGGGAACGAGCGAGCCGGGATCGTAAACAGGATCGGGACCGGCCTCGGCGGACGGTGCGACGAGCACGCCCAGCACCAAGGCGGCAGCCAGAGACAGAATTTTCATGCGATTCCCCCTTCGACCACGGTCGTATCAAGCGCCGTGGCCGCTCACAAGCTGTTCGGACGATCCCGGACACCCCGGTACCCGGCGCTCTCCAGCACGTCCGAGGCCCTGCGCCGAGCCGCGGCAGCCGCGTCGGTGTCGCCCTCAGCCTCGTGTGCGCTGGTCAGGGCAACGAGCGCGAGGCCGGCCAGGATGCTCTGCCCGGTGGCGGACGCACGTTCGTGCGCCTCTGTCGCGTCCCTCACGGCGGCGGAGACGTCACCCGCCGCGAGGTCCAGCCAGGCCAGCTCGACCAGCGCGTCCGCCACGCCCGGCCCGTAGCCGATCGCCACCGCCATCCGCCACGCCCGGCGCAGGTCGTCCCGGCGACCGCGGACAGCGGCCACCGTGATCAGCGCGTCGATCTCCACGCGGCCGGAGCCGACCGCGAGCCCGAGCGCCTCCTCCGCACACCGCAGCGCCTCCTCCGGCCGTCCGGCGTCGCGGTGGACGCGGGCCAGGTCGTCCAGAGCCGCTGCCTCGCTGACCCGGTCCTCGTGGTCGTGGTTGAGCTGCCGCGCCCGCTGCAGGAAGTGCGCGGCCTGGTCCAGGTCGCCGAGGTAGCGGTGCACGACGCCGAGCGCGCCCAGCGAGTTCGCTGCCGAGCGGGTCTCCTCCCGCAGCACGACGGCCAGCTCCAGGTTCGCCGCGGCCTCGACCAACCGGCCGAGCCGCATCTCGGTGAGGCCAAGGTTGCCGAGCGCACGCGCGCGCCGGGCCGTGTCGCCGATCTCCGCGTAGTAGGCCAGCTCGCGGCGGAAGCAGTCGGCCGCCTCCTCCAGCGACCCGAGCTCCGCGTGGACGCCACCCAGGTTGCCGAGCGTGCTGAACTCGCGGAACCTGTCCCCCGCCGCGCGGCTGAACTCGACCGCGTGCTTGAAGTGCGTGGCCGCCGCACGGTGGTCGCCCGCGCCCCAGTGTGCGGTGCCGAGCGACAGGTGCATCGCCGCGGACGCACTCGGGTCGTCCGCGGCAGCAGCGAGGCCCACGCGGGCGACGGCCAGCCATTCCGCGGTGTGGCGGCGCAGCCAGTAGCAGCCGCGCAACGCGTCGGTCAGCAGCCACGCCATCGGCGCGCCCGCCTGTTCGATCAGGGACACCAGTGTCGCGCGCTCGGCGTCGAACCACTGCAACGCCTCCGTGGCACCGGAGAACGTGTGCTGTGGAGTCACCGAAGCGAGCACCGAGAAGTCCGGACGCACTGCGCGTGCCGCGGCAACGGCCATGTCGAGGTACTGCTCGTCGAGCCGGTCCTTCCAGGCGGTAGAGCTTTCCTCTGCTGCGCAACGCTCACGGGCGTAGAGCCGCAGCAGGTCGTGCAGTCCGTAGCGCCCGGCTGACTTGACCTCGACCAGGTGCGCGGCGACCAACGTGCGCAACGCCACCGAAGCGTCCGGCCGGTCGAGCAGCACGGCGGCGGCACGCTCCGGCAGGTCCGGACCCGGCGCCACACCCATGCGGCGGAACAACATCCGCGCCACGGGGTCGAGCGCAGCGTACGAGTGGTCGAACGTCGTGCGCACGGCGGCGTCCGCGTCGCCCTCGATCTCCAGCGCGGTGAGCCGGTCGCCCGCGGTCAGCTCCTCCATCAGCTCCGCGATCGTCTGATGTGGACGGTCGGCGAGGTTCGCGGCCGTGATCCGCAGGGCCAGCGGGAGACAGCCGCAGAGCCGCACCAGCTCGTCGACGGCGTCTTCCTCGCGCAGCACGCGTTCAGCGCCCAGGACGCTGATCACCACGGCCGGCGCCTCCTCAGCCGTGAGCACGCCGAGCTCCAAGCGGTGCGCGCCATCACGAGCGACGAGACCGGCGAGACGATCACGGCTCGTCACGACCGTCATGCAGCCCGGCCCACCCGGCACGAGCGGACGCACGTGTGCGGCGCTGGGCGCGTTGTCCACCATCACCAGCACGCGCTTGTCGGACGTCATCGACCGGTACATCCCGATCATCGCATCCTGCTGCAGCGGGATGTCCTCGCCGGGCACCCCGAACGCGCGGATCGCGAGCGCCAGCGCCTGGTCCGGGGTCACCGGCGGGCCGGACGAGTAGCCGCGCAGGTCCAGGTACACCTGACCGTCCGGGAACCTCGCCGCCACCTGGTGCGCCCACTGGACGGCCAACGCCGTCTTGCCCACCCCGGGAATCCCGCACACGACCGCGAGCCTGCTGCCGCCCTCCAGCAGCGCGGTCAGCTCCTTGAACGCCTTGGTGCGCCCGGTGAAGCCCGGCACCGCGGCGGGCAACTGGCGGGGTACGACGGCCGAACCGCGCACTGGTTCCGACTGAACGCGGCGCCACGCGGCGAGCCACGGCTCGACCTCGTCCTCCGGCACGCTGAACGCCCGCAGCAGCCCCCGGAACACCTCCAAAGCGGGCGCGGTCTTACGGCGCGGGCTGAGCGCGTCGGCCAGGGTGCTGCGAGCGAGCCCGGACAACTTCTCCATCTGCCGCAACGAGGGGTTCCCCGCCCACACCTTCAACGCCCGCAACGCGGCGATCAGCTCGTCGAGCGCGTGCGCGTCGTCAGGTCTCGGGCCGGCGGACATGGGTTGAAGCCTAATGATCGAACCTGTCCGCGCGGGTGTTTGACGTTTCCAAGTGTCGGTCATCCCCATCTGGTGGATCTGGCAGGGTTGCTGAGGGACGTCGCCGGGCTTCGCCGCAGGCAGGTCTGGGCGCGGCAGGGACGGCTGCACATCGAGGTCCACGGCCTCGACACCCCGCACGCCCTGCGCCTGATCAAGTCGGTCGAGCAACGCCTGGAGAACCTCGACGGCGTGGCGTGGGCACGGGTCAACGCACCCGCACAGCGCGTGGTCGTCGCGATCGAAACGCCCGGTCCACGCCGCGCCGAGCTGATCCGGATCATCGAACGGGCCGAGCACCACGCCGCCGAGCACGCCGAGGAAGAACCCTGCGAGGAGCTGCACCACCCGTGTGAGGGACCACGGACGCGGCAAACCGTGTCGGCACTGGCCGCGGACGCCGTCGGACTGGGACTCTCCGCGATCACCAGGCTGACCCAGTGGGTGCCGTTGCCCACCGAGGTGGCGGCGCTCGGGGCGATCTTCCAGCGCCACCCCAAGCTGCGGGGGCTGGTGGGCAAGGACGGCACGGACTCGCTGCTGCCGCACGTGTCCGCGCTCGCGCAGGGACTCGCGGCCGGCGGTGAGGGCATCCTGCTCGACGGCGCCGAGCGGATCGCGCAGATCCGCGAGGCCCTCGCCTACCGCAAAGCCTGGAACAAGGCCGAACCCGAGCTCGTCGCGGGGCCTGACCACGCGGCGGGCGAGCCGGTGCTGCGACCCCGGCCCGTCGAAGTCCCACCAGATCCGGTCGACCGGTACGCGGAACGGGCGATGGGCGTCGGCGCGGTGGCCGCGGCCGCCGCTGTGCCGTTCTTCGGCGTCCGGCGTGGACTGGCGTTGGGACTGGCGACCACGCCCAAGGCCCCCGCCGCCGCACGGGAGGGGTTCGCGACCTACCTCGGGCGCATCCTCGCCAAGCGCGGCGTGATCGTCATGGACCGGGGCGTGCTGCGGCGGCTCAGCCAGATCGACACGGTCGTGCTCGACGAACGGGCACTGCGCACCGGGCAGACCGAGCTGACCGACGTCGTGCCGCTGGCCGGAGCCGACCCGAAGGAGATCGCCTCCGTCGCGTTCGAGCTGTTCGACCCGCAGGCCCCTGACCAGGTCCAACAAGCCGACGGCTGGCGGCTCGGTCCCCTCGACGGCACTCGCGGCAAGCAGGGTGCGCAACGGCTGCGCAAGCGGGGCGCCGACGACGTGCTGGGCCTGTCCAAGGGGCAGAAGCTGCTGGCCGTGGTCGGGGCCTCCGTCCAGCACGCGCACGGTTTGCAGGCCATCGCCGCCGCCGCGCGCAGGGCCGGTGCACGGGTCGTGCTGGCCGCGGAGACCGAGGCCGCGAAGTTCTCGTTCGTCGACGACCTCGTACCCGGTGGCGACGAGCTGGCCGGGTCGGTGCGGAAGCTGCAGGAGGACGGCGGGGTCGTCCTGCTGCTGTCCGGTGACCGCAAGGCCCTGGGGGCGGCGGACTGCGGGCTCGGTGCGTTCCGCTCGGGAAAGCCACCGGCCTGGGGTGCGCATGTGCTGGTGGGACACGACTTCGAGGCCGCCGCGCTGGTGATCGACGCGGTCGGGGTGGCGTCCAGGGTGGACTCGGACGGGATCAAGCTCGCCGCGGGCGGCAGCGGCGTCGGCGCGGTGGCGGCGGTGCAGGCGACGGGTCCGCTCGCCGCCAAGCGAGGGCTCTTCGCGGGCAACGCGGCCGCCGCGATCGGGTTCGCGCTCGGACACTGGCGCGCTCACCAGCTGCTTTCCCGGCCGATCTCGCCACCGGTCAGCACCACGCCGTGGCATCTCATGCCGGTCGACGTGGTGTTGGAGCGCCTCCAAGCCACCTCCGTTGGGCTGAACGGCAAGGAGGTCCAGCAACGGGCACGTGCGTCCGGGACCGGTGAGGAACCGCTCGGGCTCAGCCTGTGGCAGGCGTTCGTCGAGGAGCTCGCGAATCCGCTGACGCCCGTCCTGGCGGCGGGTGCGGCGTTGGCGGCGGCGGTCGGCTCGCCGATGGACGCGGGCCTGGTCGCAGCCATCACGGGGGCATCCGCGCTGGTCGGCAGCGTGCAGCGGGTGCAGACCGACCGGGCGCTGGCGGACCTGTTCAAGCTGTCCGCGGTGGGCGCGAGCGTCCGCAGGGACGGCGCCGAGGTCACCGTGGCCGCCGCCGACCTGGTGCCGGGCGACGTCGTGCTGCTGCGCTCGTCCGACGTCGTGCCCGCGGACTGCCGCATCATCGAGGCCACCGCGCTGGAGGCGGACGAGTCGTCGCTGACCGGCGAGTCGCTGCCGGTGGCCAAGGACAGCGCGCCGGTCGTCGCCGCGGACATCTCCGACCGCAGCTCGATGCTCTACGAGGGCACGACGATCGCGACCGGCAGCGCCGTGGCGGTGGTCGTCGCGACCGGGCTCGCGACCGAGGCCGGGCGCAGCATGGCCACGGCCCGCCAGAGCACGCCGACCGCGGGCGTCGAGTCGCGGCTGGAGTCGCTGACCCGCACCGCCATGCCGCTCGCGCTGGGTGCCGCCGCCGCGGTGACCGGTTCCGGGCTGTTGCGCGGGATTCCGCCGCAGGAGACGTTGAGCGCCGCGGTCAACCTGGCCGTCGCCTCGGTGCCGGAAGGGCTGCCGTTCCTGGTGAACGCCGCCCAGCTGGGCGCGGCCAGGCGGCTCGCCGATCACGGCGCGCTGGTGCGGAACCCGCGCACGATCGAGGCGTTGGGACGCGTCGACGTGCTGTGCTTCGACAAGACCGGCACGCTGACCGAGGGCAGCCTGAGCCTCGCCAAGGTGGGCACGGTCGAGCGCATCGCCGGCGTGTCCTCTTTGGACGGGTCATTGCGCAACGTGCTGGCCGCCGCTGCTCGCGCCACACCTGCCGCCAGGAGTCGCGAGGACCTGGAACACCAGACCGACCGGGCGGTGATGTCGGGCGCCCGCAAGGCCAAAGTGGGCGTGCGCACCGGTGCCCAGTCGTGGCGGCGGCGGGCCGATCTGCCGTTCGAACCGTCACGCGGCTACCACGCGACCACCGGCACGATCGGCAAGCGGACGCTGCTCAGCGTGAAAGGCGCACCGGAGATCGTGCTGGCCCGGTGCACGCTGGACGAGGACGCCCGCGCGACGATCAAGGACCGCATGGAGCAGCTGGCCGGGTCGGGTCACCGCGTGCTCGCGGTGGCCGAACGCGTCGCGGACGGCATCGAGCTGTCCGAGGAAGCCGTGCGGGACCTCAAGTTCCGCGGGTTCGTCGCGCTCGCCGACCCCGTGCGGGACAGCGCCGCCCCTGCCGCGGAACAACTCGAGGCGGCCGGCGTGAAGGTCGTGATGATCACCGGCGACCACCCCGCCACCGCCGACGCCATCGCCTCGACCGCTCTTCCGTCCGACAACCAGCGCGTGATCACCGGCTCGGAGCTCGACGAGCTCGACGACGACAAGCTCGCCGCCGCACTGTCCGAAGTGGACGTCATCGCCCGCTGCAGCCCCACCCACAAGGTCCGGATCATCCAGGCCTACCAACGGGACGGACGCACGGTCGCGATGACCGGCGACGGCGCGAACGACGCACCCGCGATCCGCCTGGCGGACGTCGGCATCGCACTGGGCCGGCGCGGCACGCCCGCCGCCCGCAGCGCCGCCGACCTCGTGGTGACCGACGACCGGCTGGAGACGATCACCGCCGCCGTGCTGGAAGGCCGCGCGATGTGGTCGTCGGTGCGCGAGGCGCTGGCGATCCTGCTCGGCGGCAACCTCGGCGAGATCGGCTTCAACGTCCTGGCGGCACTGATCACCGGCAGGGCACCGTTGAACGCCAGGCAGATCCTGCTGGTCAACCTGCTGACCGACCTCGCACCCGCGCTGGCCATCGCGTTGCGCGCGCCGAAACCCGACCAGGTGGAGAGCCTGCTCCACGAAGGACCCGAGACGTCACTGGGCGGCCAGCTCGACCGCGACATCCTGCTGCGCGCGTTGACGACGACGTTCGGCGCGGGCACGGCGTGGACCGTCGCCCGGCTCACCGGGCGGTCGCGGCGGGCGAGCACGGTCGCGCTGGCCGCGTTGGTGGGCACGCAGCTGGGACAGACGCTGGTGACCGGCGGACTGGACCGGCGAGTGCTCGCGGCGAGCCTCGGTTCGGCCGCGGCGCTGGCGGCGGTGATCCAGACGCCCGGCGTGAGCGGCTTCTTCGGCTGCACACCGCTCGGACCTGTCGGCTGGAGCATCGCGGCGGGCGCCACGACGACCGCGACCGCGCTGAATGCTTTGTTGTCAAAGGTTCTCCGCGTCTGAGTTCCTTCGCTTGGCCGTCGAAATGGTCCAACCACTTGTTTACACTCGTGAACCGGGCCGCCGATCCCGTTGCGCGAACACCTCGGTGTTCGCCGCCTCCGCCTGCCAGGAGGAGCTTTGAAGACACGGAATCGGCTCGCTCTCGCGAGTCTCACCGCATCCACCGCGCTGGCCGTCGCGTTCCTCGTGCCGACGACCGCCAGCGCTCACGGCACGTTGTCCGATCCGGCCAGCCGGGTCTACACGTGCAAACAGGAGGGTCCGGAGAACCCGAAGTCCGAGGCGTGCAAGGCGGCCGTCGCGGCCGGTGGCACGCAGGCGTTCTACGACTGGAACGAAGTGTCGCTGCTCGACGCCGGCGGCCGGCACCGCGAGATCATCCCGGACGGCAAGCTGTGCAGCGCGGGCCGCGACAAGTACCGCGGCCTCGACCTGCAACGCGCCGACTGGCCGGCCAAGCGCATCTCGGCCGGGTCGCTGACGGTGACCTACCACGCGTCCGCGCCGCACTCGAACAGCAACTTCGAGTTCTACCTCACCAGGCAGGGCTGGAGCCCCACACAGCCGCTGCGTTGGTCGGACCTCGTGCACCTGCAGACGTTCAACAACCAGAACCCCACGACGTTCACGAACTGGACGCTGAACATCCCGCAACGCACCGGCCGCCACATCATCTACTCGATCTGGCAACGCGTCGTCGGCAGCGCAGAAGCGTTTTACACGTGCTCGGACGTCGACTTCGGCGGCGGGGTGACGCCGCCGCCGACGACGACCAGCAATCCGACGCCCACGACCACCACGACTCCCCCGCCGGTCGGCGGCACATGGGCAGCGGGCACGACGTACCAGACCGGCAACCGCGTGACCTACAACGGCCTCGGCTACGAGTGCGTGCAAGCGCACACGGCCATCGCCGGGTGGGAACCGCCGAACACGCCGGCCCTGTGGAAACGCGTCTGATGCGGATCTTCCTGCTGTTGCTCGCGTTCGTGGTGTCCGGCTGCACTCCGGACACCACGTTGCGCGGTGACCCGTTGGACGTGATGTTCCTGCAGATGATGATTCCGCACCACGAGCAGGGCGTCGCGATGGTCGCGTTGGCTGAGGACCGGGCGTCGTCGGCCGATCTGCGGATGCTCGCCGCGGCGATCGAGTCCACCCAAGCCACCGAGATCGGCACGATGAAGAGCTGGCTCACCTCATGGGGTGAACCGCTGACCGCGCCGCCGGACTCGCACGCGGGGCACGGGGACATGCGGCGCACCAATCCTTCGGAAATCTCCCGGTTGCAGGGGTTGCGGGGTTTTGAGTTCGACCAACGGCTGCTGAACGTGCTGATCGCGCACCAGGACGACGCCGTGCAGATGGCACGGTGGCAGTCCGGCAGCGGCGCCCACCAGGAGGTGAAATCGCTCGCGGAACGGATCGAGAGGTCCCGCGTCGCGCAGATCGAGCTGATGAAGAGGTTCCTCGACCAGGTTTGAGCGGGTACCCCCGGCGCAGACCACAGGGAGGTCGAGATGCAACCAGTCCCGTTCGTTCCGTGGGTGTGGCGTGACCCGTCCTGGACGGAGCACGAGCACGACGAGGCGGAACTCGCCCAGCGCCCCGACACCGGCCTGATCGGGTACGAGGTCGAGGCGACCGACGGCAGCATCGGCAAGATCGACGACGACAACGCGAAGGTGCCGAACGACTGCCTGATGATCTCCACCGGTCCGTGGATCTTCGGACGCACCGTCGTGCTGCCCGTGGGCACCGTGCAGCGAGTGGACCACGAGGAGCGCAAGGTCTACGTCGACCGCACCAAGGAGCAGATCAAGAACGCGCCCGAGTACGACCCGGACAACCACGAGGACTACCGCCAGCGCACCGGTGACTACTACACCGAGAGCTACCGCGCGATGCCCCCGATGCTCTAGGAGCGCGCATGAACAGGGAAAAGGCGCTCCGCCGGCAGGAGAACGCCGAACGCGCGGCGGTGGCCCGGTCCGGGCTCGGGCTCGTGGCGGGGCTCGTCGTGCTCTGGGTGGTGTTGCGCTGGATCAGGCACGGGTAGGGGCTCGTCGTGCGCTGTGGTGCTGCGCGGCATCAGGCACGGGTAGGGGCTCGCACCGGGGCTCGTCGTGCCCTGGGTGGTGCTGCGCTGGATTCAGGCACGGGCAGGGGGCTCGCACCGGGGCAGCGCCTGCTCGCGGTGGTTCCGCGCTGCGTCAGGCACGGGCATGGGCACGGCGCACGCACCTGGACAGCATCTGCGCGCGCCAGCTCCACGCCGGATCAGGCACGGGTAGGCGTACGCACCAGCAGCGTCTTCTCGCGGTCGTGCTGCCACTCCACGAGCAACGCGCTCGCGTCGTCCTGCAGCCGCCCGTGCTGGTGGTCGAGCACCGTGCGCATCAAGCGGCGCAACGTCTCCGGCGCCGAGCAGCCGTCGGCCTCGCGGCGGATCACGAAGTCCGCGAACCGCCGCAGGCCGAACTGCCGGCCGCGGGTGTCGCGCGCCTCGACGATGCCGTCGGTGTAGAACAACAACCTGTCGCCTGGTTCGAGGTGTTCGCGGCACAGCACCGGTGCCGCGGGCAGCTGGAAGCCCATCGGCGGCGCGGGACGGCACTGCAGCTGGTGCAGCCACCGGCCCTGGCGGATCAGCAGCGGCGGCGGGTGGCCGCGGTTCACCCAGTGCAGCGTGCCGGTGCGGTAGTCGAGCTCGGCGAGCACACCGGTGGCGAACCTGCGTCCGCCGAACTGCTCGCCGATCACCTGGTCCACGGCGACGCTGGTGTCGACCAGGTTCGCGCCGCGGCGCCGATGGCTGCGGCAGGTGGCGGTGGCCAGCGCGACCGTCAAGCCCGCTGACTGGTCGTGGCCCATCGCGTCGAAGATCGACAGGTGCACGACGTCGCCGCGGATCGCGTAGTCGATCGCGTCGCCACCGATCTCGTAGGCCGGTTCGAGCACTGCGGTGAGCACGAGGTTGTCCGTGGCGAAGGTGAGCGGCGGCATCAGCGGCCAGACGACCTCCGCGGCGATCGCCATCGGCTGGGAGCGCACGAGCATCTGGTACGTGTCGCTGTGCGGGCGTTTGCTCACCAGCATGAACGCGACCAGTGATGCCAACGCCCGCACGCAGTCCACTGTGGACCTGTCACTGCTCCGCGCGGCAACGCCGAGCACGCCGATGCGTTCCGTGCCGTCCAGCAACGGGATCCAGAAGTGGTGGCCACCGTCCCGTGCGGTCGCGATCAGTGCCACGTCGCGGAACGCCCTGCCCGCGAGGCTCGCGTCCACCGGCAACGTGCGCTTCCCGTCCGGGTGCAGCGCCACCAGCGACTGCTCGCGCAGGTCCGCGAGCAGGATCAGGATCTCCGACAGTCCCACCGGGGCGGCACGTTGCTCGACCAGCCCCGGCAACCGCTCCAGCGTCGCGAGGTGGCTGTCCTCCAGCAGGTGCGCGAGCATCGTGTACGGCGCGTCGTCCGTGGGCGTGCCTCCTTCAGGTCCGTTGTGGATGGAGGGTCGGCCGGACACCGAGCACGCTCGTCAGTTCCAGCACCTGCAACGGCCGCAGCACCGCGGGCCTGCAAGCGACGACCTCGAGCGCGCTGCCCCTGCTCAGGCACAGGTCCTGGTGCTCCAGCAACACCCCGATGCCGCACGCACCGAGGAAGTCCACCTCGGTCAGGTCCACGATCAGCGGCTCGGGTGGTTTCACCAGGTGGAGCGCGCCGCTCAGGCAGTGGGACAGTTCATCGGCCGTCACCTGGTCCAGTGCACCGGCGACGTGTACGACGACGGTTTCGCCCACGCTCTCGCTCGTGGCGCGGAAGGGAACGTCGTCATCGGTGCGCACGCGGCAACCTCTCGTTGAACAGCACCTGGGCTGCCTGCTCAACCCGGTCCGACCGTAGCGCAGTCGACCTGGGTGTGCGCCCCGATGTTCGCTCGGATGGAGCACTCGGGCCCGGCGTAGTATCGGGCGCCATGCGCACGTCCGGTGTCACCGACGTGGTCGTCGGGATGAACCCGAACGACCACCTCTGCTGGCCCTTCGACGACTTCGCCGAGTTTCGCGCACGCGCGGCGGAGTTCCTCGTCGACGGCCTCCGGCAGGGGCAGCGCGTCTGTTATGTCGCACGCGGTGACGACCTCGCCACGCACCTGGAATCCGAACCCGTTCTGGGTGAGGCGTTGCGCGACGGTCGCGCCGAGGTGACCGGGCTGGAGTCGCGCCACCACATGCCGGAAGAGCAGGTCGCGGCGTACGCGGAGGCGACGCGCGCGGCGCTCCGGGACGGTTTCACCGGGCTGCGGGTGGCCGCGGACGCCACGGCGCTGGTGCGTTCGTCGGACTCGCTCGACGCGTTCTGCCGCTACGAGCACCTGATCGACAAGTACATGACCGCGGAACCGTTTTCCGCCATGTGCGGCTACCACCGCGCGGAGCTGTCCGAGCCGGCGATCGCGCGGCTCAACTCGCTGCACCCGGTCAACAACGCCTGGTGCGCGCCCTTTCGGTTGCACGCCACGGCAGATGGCATCGCGTTGCACGGTGAGATCGACGGGGTGAGCCTCGACCTGCTGTCGCTGGCGCTGCAGAACGCGGCACCCGCACGTGACCCGTTGCGCGTCGACGCCACCGGTCTGCGGTTCATCGACCACCACGGCCTGCTGGCGCTGCAAGGGTACGCGCGCTCGAACGCGGCAACGCTCGTCCTGCGCTCGCAGAGATCGTCGTTGCCGCGCCTGGTGTCGCTCCTCGAGCTGCGCGACGTGGAGTGCGTCCGATGACGGGTTTCCACCACGAGACGGCGTTCTACGGCTCGGACGACGACTTCCTCGCGATCGCGGTGCCGTTCGTCGAGGGCGGCCTGCGCGAGAGCCAGCCGACGCTGGTCGCGTGCGCGGAGAAGAACACGGCTCTGCTGCGGGACGCGCTGGGCCGCGACGACGCCGTCACCTACGTGCCCGGCGCCGACCAGTACGCCCGGCCGGCCGACGCGATCGCGAGCTACCGCGACATCTTCGGCAAGCACGCCCAGCAGGGCGCGACCCGGATCCGCACGATCGGCGACGTCCCGCACCCCGGCTTCGGCGTGCCGTGGGACTGGTGGGGCCGCTACGAGAACGCCGTCAACCAGGCGTTCGCCGAGTTCCCGCTGCGGGGCCTGTGCCCGTACGACACCAGGATCACCCCGCCGGAGGTGCTCGCCGACGTCGAACGCGCCCACGAGTACATCGCGACCGCGTCCGGCGAGCACGAGCCGAACCCCGGCTTCGGCACGGGCGGCGAACTCAGCAGACCCGTGCCGGACGTGCTGGAACGGGGCGCGCCCCTGGTCTCGCTGGTCGACCCGACGCCCGCCGCCGTGCGGGAGGCGGTCGGTGCGGCGATCGCGGGCATCCGGCTCAGCGAGGACAACTCGCACGACGTCGTGTACGCGGCCAGCGAGATCGTCACGAACGGCCTGAGCCACGGCGTCGGGCCGGTGCGGTTCCGGTTGTGGGCGGACGACTCGCGCGTGGTCGTGACGGCGAACGATCGGGGCCCAGGCCCGTCCGACCCGATGGCAGGGCTGATGCCGACCACGGTCACCCGCTCGGCCGGGCTCGGACTGTGGATCCTGCACCGCACGTGCGACTACGTGTCGATGGGCTGCGACGAGGACGGGTTCACGGTCCGCGTCAGCGTCGGCGGCTCCGAGCCCGGCCACACGTAGGGCAGATCGTCCGGCACACCGGGGAAGTACCGCCGGTAGTGCTCAGGGTCCTTGCGCACCAACGCCGACTGGTGGCTGCGGTGCACCGTCTCGTCACCCAGCCAGTGCGGCAGTGCGCCCGCCGCGGCCAGCTCGGCCTGGGTGCGCACGATCGTGATGTCCTTGGCGCGGGCCAGGTCCGACCGCATGGTCACCTCGCACGTGTCGAGGAACCCGGCGGCCCGCCACACCGCGCAGATCTCCAGCCCGTACCGCACGAGCGCTTCCTCGTACCCGGCCCACATCCGCACGGCGGGGTGGTGCCGCCAGCCGTGGCCCGGCACCACCAGCGCGCGGTGCACCTGCAACGTCTCCACCCGCTGCTTGCCGAGCCGGCGGCGGTCCAGCACGCGCGCCGTCGCGGCGAAGTCGGGGAACGGCAAGAACGTCTGCATGGCCTCAGAGGACGTACCGCGCAGCCTGCGCGGCCTGCGCCTTGTCCACGTGCACCTCGTACCGCTGCGCCTGCAACGTCATGACGCTGGAGAAGTCCCGCTGCCCGCGCGTGCTCCAGTGCGCGACGAACCCGAACACAGCACCCCAGAACGCACCGATCAGCATGCTGATCAGCAGCAGCCACACCCAGCCGGCGCCGGAGGTGAACAGCCCGAACAGCAGTCCGATGAACACACCGAACCAGGCACCGCCCGCGGCGCCGGACGCCGCCGCCCTGCCTCGGGTCATCCGGCCGGTCACCTGTTCTACGGTCCGGACGCCCTCGCCCACGATCCGCACGCTCTCGACCGGGAAGCCGTCGTCCGACATCCGGTCCACGAGCCGCTGGGCGTCGACGTAGTCGGCGAAGCTCGCCAGCAGGCTCGACTCGGTCACCCTCTGTTCGATTTCCACACGAAACGGCTACCCACGAACCCGCCGGGCAAACAGCGTCCCGATCACCACGAGCACCAGACCGGACGCGAGAAAGACCAGGTCGTAGGCGAGCTGGTCAGGGCCGGGCCGGACGTGGTGGATGCCCAGGACCTGGTGGTCGACCACCCCTTCGACCAGGTTGAACGCACCCCACCCGGCGAGGATGCCGCCCAGCAGCACCCGGTTCGGCAGCGGAGCGCGCCGGTTCAGCAGCGCCACCCCGATCAGCACGAAGACCAGGCACAGCAGGTGGAACAGCCCGTCGCCGAGCATCATCAACCGCATGTCCTCCCTCGGGTACCAACCCGACAGCACGTGGTGCCAGCCCAGCAGCTGGTGGATCACGATGCCGTCGAGGAAACCGCCGATCCCCACGCCCAGCACGAGTGCCGCGATCATCAGCCCACCACCGTTCGCACCAACAGGAAGATGTTCAGCGCGGAGATCACCAGCGCCGCCACCGCACCGACCGCCGTGACACCGCGCCGGTTCGCCGACGCGCCCATCACATCCCGCCGCCGCGCCAGCAACACCATCGGCACCAACGCGAACGGGATGCCGAACGACAGCACGACCTGGCTCAGCACCAACGCTTTCGTCGGGTCGACCCCGAACGCCAGCACCGCGAGCGCGGGCGCCATCGTGACGAACCGCCGCAGCCACAACGGAATCCGGCGGCGCAGGAACCCCTCCATCACGACCTGACCGGAGTAGGTGCCCACGCTGGACGCCGCGAGCCCGGACGCCAGCAGCGCCAGCGCGAACGCCAGTGCCGCACCGGGCCCGAGCAGCTGACCGAGCCCGGAGTGCATGTCCTCCAACGACTCCCGCGGCGCACCGGCCTGGTGGAACGCACCGGCCGCCACGACGAGCATGCTCACGTTCACCATCGCCGCGATGCCCAGTGCCACCACGATGTCGGTGCGGCTGGCCCGCAGCACACCGCGGACGTCACCGGGCCGGTGGTGCCGCTGGGTCAGCGCCGAGTGCAGGTAGATCACGTGCGGCATGACCGTGGCGCCGAGCATGCCGGTCGCGAGCAGCACGCTGTCCACGCCCGCGAACCCCGGCACCAGCCCGGCCGCCGCTCCGGTCAGCGGACCGAGGTGCAGCGTCTGGTAGAGGAAACCGCCGAGCACGATCGCGAGCAGGCCCACGATCACCGACTCGAACCGGCGCCGCCGCAACGGCGCCAGCGCGAGAATGCCGAACGACACCACCGCGGTGATGCCGGCCGCGGGCAGCAGCGGCACGCCGAACAACAGGTTCAGCGCCACCGCCGCGCCCACGAACTCCGCCAGGTCGGTGGCCATGGCCACCAGCTCCGCCTGCACCCACAGCATCCCGGTGACCGGGCGCGGGTAGTGCTCGCGGCAGAGCTCCGGCAGGTTGCGGCCGGTCACGATGCCGAGCTTCGCCGACTGGTACTGGACGAACATCGCCAGCAGGCTCGCGCTGACGATCACCCACAACAACAGGTAGCCGTGCGCCGCACCGCCCGCCATGTTCGTCGCGAAGTTGCCGGGATCGACGTAGGCGACCGCGACGACGAACGCGGGCCCCATGACGACGGCGGCCGACCGGACGCGAGCTGGCACCGTGATGCCGACCATCTTGCCGACCTCCTCAGGTGAGCTTGCGGATCGCCTTCTCGATCAGCCCGAGGTTCGCGGGACTGGTGGCGTACAGCAGCGGGTCCGGTGCCGGCGCCGTTGCCTTGCCGCCCAACGCTTCCGGGTCCATCACGTAGGAGAACTCGTGCACGCCGTCCGGTGCCGTGCCGGACGCCCAGCCGCCCTCGGCGCCCGCGGGCCCGTCGGAGTTGTGCCAGATCGTGCCCGCGTGCTCGGCGTACTCCTCGTCGAACAACGCGCTCGGCGAGATCGGGCCTTCGAGGCCGTCCTCCTGCAACTCCTCGATCGCGGCGAGCCACATGTTCTGGTGCGCTGTGTCGCGGGCGAGGTTGAACTTCAGCATGTCCCGCACACCGGTGTCGTCGGTCATGTTGTACAGCCGTGCGGTCTGCAACCTGCCTTGCGCCTCCGCAGCGACGTTCGCGCGGAAGTCGGCCATGAGGTTGCCGCTCGCGACGATGAACCGGCCGTTCCACGGCACGCCGTTGCTGTCCGAGAGCGTCGGCCCGCCGCCGCTGACGATCGCCTGCTGCGGGTCCATGCCGCCGATCACCGCCGCGATGACCGGGTCGTCGGCCACCGCCTGGGCGGTCACCTCGGACGGCGCGTTGTCGAGCAGCCGCGCCACCATCGTCGCGATCATCTCGACGTGGCCGATCTCCTCGGTGGCCACGTCCATGATCAGGTCCTTGTACTTGCCCTCCATCCGGCAGTTCCAGCCCTGGAACAGGTACTGCATGGTCACGGTCATCTCGCCGTACGCGCCGCCGATCAGCTCCTGGAGCTTGCGGGCGTAGTGCGCGTCCGGGCGGTCGGGCTTCGCCTCGAACTGCAACCTGCTGGTGTGCAGGAACATCTCGCCTCCCTGGCTCGGGAGAACCGACGCTAGGCAGCGCCCGTGACCCGGACGGCGCGCGTTCACCACGCCCGCGCCACGCCCGCGTCACCGCCGCTGGTCAGGACGGAGCAATTTCTGCGCGAGGGTGTGTGAGGCCGCAACGACCGGGCACTCAGGCCGCTATGACGCGGTTGCACATCCAGCTGCTCGGCGGCTTCCGGTTGGACTGCGGCCCAACGCCGATCCACGTGGTGCCCGGCGCGCGCAGGCTGCTCGCGATGCTGGCGTTGCGCGACGCCCCGATCCCCCGGCCGGTCGCCGCCACGCTGCTCTGGCCGGACACGAGTGCCCGAAGAGCCGGTGCCTGCCTGCGGTCGTCGTTGTGGCGCCTGGTGAAACCTGAAACACCACTGGTCATCGTCACCGAGGACACGCTCGTGCTCGGCGCGGACGTCGAGGTCGACTTCCGGCGTGCGTGCGCGTTCGCCGCCGCGCCGGGTGCCAGTCCGGAGGCCGTCGGGATGCTCAAGGCAGACCTGCTGCCTGGCTGGTGGCAACCGTGGGTGCAGGCCGAGCGCGACTGGTGGCGCCAGGCCCGGTTGCGCGCGCTGGAGACGCTCAGCTCCCGGTTCCGGTCCTGCGGAGATCATCACCACGCGTACCAGGCCGCGCTCGCCGCCGTGCAGACCGACCCGTTGCGAGAGAGCGCGCACCGCACACTCGTCGAGCTGCATCTGGCCGACGGCAACCCGGCGCAGGCCGTGCGCCAGTACCAGAGCTACCGCACGCGGCTGCACGCTGAGCTGGGCATGGAGCCGTCGCCGCACATTCACGAGCTCGTGCGACCTTTGCTGCGGTGATGTTCGAACAGCCTCCGTTCGGGCTACTCCCCCGGCATGGACCACAGCAGAGCACCGGTGCTGGAAGCGTTGCAGGAGTTCCGCTCGCGCGGCTACGTGCCGTTCACGCCGCCGGGCCACCGGCAGGGCAGGGGCGTCGACCCCAGGGTGCTCGACGTGCTCGGGCGCGAGGTGTTCGAGGCGGACGTGATCGCGTTGAACGGCCTCGACGACCGGCTGATGAGCGGCGGCGTGATCGAGCACGCCCAGGAGCTGATGGCGGACGCGGTCCACGCCTCACACGCCTTCTTCTCCACGTGCGGCAGCTCGTTGTCGGTCAAGAGCGCCATGCTGTCGGTGGCCGGGCCGCACGAGAAGCTGATCGTGCCTCGGCACGCGCACAAGTCCGTGGTGTCCGGGCTGATTCTCAGCGGCGTCTGTCCAGTGTGGATCAGTCCGCAGTGGGACGCGGAACGGCATCTGGCGCACCCGCCTTCTGCTGATCAGGTGCGAGAGATTTTCGAGGCCGAGCCGGAAGCCAAGGGCATGCTGCTGGTCACGCCGACCGACTACGGCACGTGCGGTGACATCCAGGCGATCGCCGAGGTGTGTCACTCGTTCGGCAAGCCGTTGATCGTCGACGAGGCGTGGGGCGCGCATCTGCCGTTCCACTCCGACCTGCCGCCTTGGGGCATGGACGCGGACGCCGACGTGGTCGTGACGAGCGTGCACAAGTCCGGCGCCGCGGTCGAACAGAGCTCGGTGTTCCACCTGCAGGGCTCGCTGGTCGACCCCGCGGTGCTGAAGGGCCGGGAGGACCTGCTCGGCACGACCAGCCCGACCTCGCTCGTCTACGCGACCCTCGACGGCTGGCGCCGGCACATGGTGCAGCAGGGCGAGGCCATGCTGACCGCCGTGCTGGCGCTGGCCGAGTCGACCCGTGCCGCGATCGATTCGCTGCCCGGGCTGCACGTGATGGAGTTCGACGACCTGGTGCACTCGTTCGACCCGCTGAAGATCGTGATCGACGTGTCCGGGCTGCACATCAGCGGCTATCAGGCGACCGACTGGCTGCGCGAGCACCAGCGCGTCACCCTGGGCCTGTCGGACCACCGGCGCGTCGTCGCCCAGCTCACCCACGCCGACGACCACCGCACCGCCACCAAGCTGGTCGAGGCGTTGCAGGCGCTGCTCGCCGCCGACCTGCCCGCCCCGAAGCCCGTCGACCTGCCGTCGCCGGACGAGTTGCAGCTGGAGACGGCGATGCTGCCACGCGACGCGTTCTTCGCCGAGGTGGAGCAGGTGCCGGCGGGCCAGGCGGCCGGGCGGATCTCGGCTGAGATGATCACGCCGTATCCGCCTGGGGCGTCGGCGATCCTGCCTGGCGAGGTGATCACGGACGAGGTGCTGGACTACGTGCGGAGCGGGCTCGCCGCGGGGATGCAGCTGCCGGATCCGGCCGATTCGGACCTCGAGTCGGTGCGGGTGGTCAGCTCCCGCGCTCAGGCCCGCAGCTAGCGCGTGTTTTATCAGCGGGCAGCCATTCGTTGAGTGCTTCTTCGCCCTGCTGACGTTCTGAACTACGTGTCCCGCGTGCGGTCGCCGGTGATACGGGCGGCCTCACGTGCCACGATCTCGACACGATCGTGGAACTCGGACCACCCGTCGGGAAGGTTGCTGACCGTTGGGTGGTAGCCGGCGCGGCCATCGATGAGCTCGCGGACGATGTCGGCGTGACCGGCGTGCCGGCAGGTCTCGGTGATCATGTGGACGAGCATCCACTGCAAGGTCACGTCGCGCATGCCTTCGGGAAAGTGGGGCACCTTGCCGGGTGAGTCGAGATCGAGTGCCGCGATGGTGGCGTCAGCGTGCTCCCACGACCGTTTGTACTGCGCGATGATGTCCTCGCGGGTCTCCTCGGGGCGGGCGAGGAAGTCCTCTGATTGAGTGCGGTCGACCAGCCACTCCCCCGCGTGGGCGGGTCGGTCGAACACTTCGCCGAAGTAGCCGAACTCGTTGCCCGTCAGGTGTTTCACCAGTCCGAGCAGATTCGTTCCGGTCGGGGTGAGCGGCCGGCGCGCGTCGTACTCGGACAGGCCGTCGAGTTTCCACACCAGGACGTCGCGCACCTGCTGCAAGTACAGGTGCAGATAGGTTTTCGGATCCACGTCCCGACCCTAAAAATCCGGTACCGCCGGGGTCTTGGACACGCGTGCCGTCTCGATCGACGATGCGTGCCACGTGGTTGGATGGCCGGATGGACTCGGTACGCGGCTCGGTTCGGCTGGACACCGAACGGTTCGGTGTCGACGCCTTCCGCGACAGCTGGGAAGCGCAGGTCGGCGACGGTTTCACGTTGCCCGCGTTCCACCACGAAGCCACTGCCGGAGCCGTCGTTCGTGGTCTCGCCTCCCGCGTCGGGGACTCAGTCATCACGAACTTCGAAACCGCCACGCGCGTACGGGTCGATTCCGCGTTTCCCGACATTGGCGAACTGCGGCTCTACGTGGTGCATCGTGGCGCCTACATCCTCAGACGTGAACGCGACACGACAGCTGTCGACGCCGGCCAGTTCCTGCTGAGCCGCTCGACCGGGTTGACCGGCTACGACGTCGCCGCGGGCACCACCGCCCAGGTGATCGGGCTGCCCGCCGGGGCGCTGGGTTTGTTCGCCGACGGCACGCAAGCGACCGGCCCGGCCGCCGCCGCGGAAGTTCGTGTGCTGCTGGCACACACGAGTGTTGTCCACGCGACACTCGGCGACCTCAGCGATGGCGGCGTCCACGCCAGCCGCAACGCGTTGGTGGAGCTGGTCCGCGGGGTTTTGCACGGGTATCTCGACGGCGCCGAACCCGGCCTGGCCGGCCCGCTGGTCCACGCGGCCGGCAACCTCGCCGATCAACTGCTCACCGACCCGGACCTGACACCAGCGCTGCTGGCGCGCCACCTCAAGGTCTCGCTGCGAACGTTGCACCGGGCCTTCGCGTCAACCGGCGAGCCCGTCGCGGCGTACATCCGCCGACGTCGCCTCGAGCAGGCGCGCCACGCGCTCCTCTCGCCGTCCCACCCCACGGTTTCGGAGATCGCGGCACACTGGCAGTTCGCCGACAGCAGCCACTTCATCCGGATGTTTCGTCGCTACTACGGCCAGACACCGGCCCAGTTTGCCCGCGATCACCATCACTGAGCGTTTTTCAACCTGGGCAGATCGGGTCTCGACATGGTGCAGGACGAGGATGGCCTGCACGATCGTGGTCGTCCGGGACGGGCTGCAGCGCAGTTTGGCGAGCAGTTCCACGTTTTGACATCCCACCAGGGCGCCCGGCCATCGCGGACGGGACTTCGACACAGGCCCCAGGTCAGGTGCCGCGGCCCGTCTTCTCCTGCAACCGGTCGATGAGCTGCGACGCCTCCACCTTGGTGAGGTCGCCCGGCACCTCCTCGCCCGCTTCCTGGGCGAGTGTGTGCAGGTAGGACTCCTGCGGCCCGGTCATCGGCTCGTCACCGGTGGTCCAGTCGCGCGGATCCTTCTCCGGTGTGCGGTTCACGACAATCCCCTTTCATCCGAACACGCGTTCGAATACCCGGGACCGCCGTGCACCAATCACCCGTGCAGCATCACGTCACCAGGAGTGGACGGACGTGGCAGCACCGGGCGCGGCACGCGGGCCAGCAGGCGGTGGGCGACGGTCAGCAGGGTTCGCGCCTCCATCCGCTCGCCGTAGCCGAGGTGCTCGTCGGCGGCTTCCACGCAAGCCATGACCTGGGGCGGCGGCACGGCGTCGGTCGCGATGCAGTCGGCCACCGCCTCGCTCAAAGCCTTGCGGGCGTCGTCGGCCTCGATGTTGGTGAGGGCAGTGCAGACGGCGTTGTCCAGCTTCTCCAACGCGGTCACGCGGACCTGTTGCAGTGACATGTCGTCGAGCGTCATCGTTTCGCCTCCACAGCCGAGTCAGCGCGCCGACTGCTTGACGCAGAGCGTGGAGGTACCCGGTTCGAGCGCCCTCAAACCAGGGTTTTACCGGCGGAAGCTACCGTGTCGGGATGCTTGGCGTGAACAACGCGCGGAGGTGGATCTCCGAGCTGTCCGACCGGATCGGGATGGCGGGGTGGACGGCGCTCGCCGTCACGCCCGCGCTGCTCGCCGAGGTCGACCAGCACGGTGCCGCGGTGCGCGACATCCTGCTGTTCGGTGTGGAAGGTGCGGGCACGGTGGCGGCGGTCGTGCTGCTCGCCTCGTACGCCCAAGGGCTGCTGGAGCACGAGACGGACTGGACTCCCACGTCGTGGCTCGGTGTCCGGTTGATGGCGGTCTGCCAGCTGGCGCACGCACACGACACCAGGCCGCTGTCCAACGAGCTCGCGTGAGAAACGAGGCGCACCCCGAAGGATGCGCCTCGTTCCGCGAAATCAACGATCTTCTGGCCGCCGAGCACCGAGCACCGGGTCCTCGACGGGAACCTCACGCGTCACGGTCTCCGTCTCCGTGCGGGCGCGGACCGCGTCCTCACGGCCGCGCTGGTACGCCTCGGCCTGAGCCTGGGCCTGCGGCAGCTCCTGCTCCGCGCGTCCCAGCCAGCCTTCCCACCGCTGCTGCATCGGCCGGATCAGGCCGCCGCCCACGCCGACGACGAGGATGCCGCCGACCGTCGCGAGCACCGCGATCAGCACCGGAGTGGTCACCGTGGTGGCGACGCCGATCTGGTTCAGCGCCGCGATGATGCCCAACGCCCAGATGAAGACGGACGCGATGTTCGCCAGCACGTTGCCGTAGGACAGGCCACCCAAAGCGCTGGCGATGAAGTCCTTGACCGCACGGGCGATCGCCGCGGCCACCACGACGATGATGATCGCGACCGCGGCCTTGGGCAGCCACGCCACGATGCCCGTCAACAGCTCCGAAACGGGGTTGGGTCCCCACACGCCGAACGCGATCTGCAACGTGATCAGCAGCAGCGCGTAGTAGACGAGTTTTGCGAGCAGATCAGAGGCGTCGTACTTGCTCCGAGAGAGCATCTGCCGGATGCCCCCGCGCTCCACGAGCCGGTCGAAGCCGACCCGTTCGAGCACCTTGTCGACCAGTTTGGCCACCGCCTTGGCGACGAACCAGCCGATCAGCAAGATCAGCAGGAAGGCCGCCAGCTTGGGCAGGAACGTCGCGACCGCCCGCCAGGCATCGGTCAGCCCTTGTCCGAAGTCCACGTCGAACTCCCTTCGCACGGGCGCCCGACCGGGTCACCCGCACCAGGCAATACCCGGTGCGGGTGACCTTCACACGGATCTCACGACACAGGTCGCAGTTCGCGGTCGCTCGCCACCAGGTGTTCCCAGGTTCGTCCGCGCTGACTGGGAGGCGCCGACCCGTCCGCGGTGCACACCGGGTACACCAGGCCGAAGGGAACAGGCTGATCGAACTCGTCACCGGTGCGAACGTCGACAAGGCGACGCAGGTGTGCCATCACAACCACACTCCTCCCGGACGGGGACCTGGGTTTGGGATCACCGAATACCCCGCGAGCAGCGCGGACATGCGGCCTGCCGTTGCGACATCAGGGTGAACCGACTGTCCAATGTGGACTAACTCGCTGAGATCGTCAGCGTGAACGTGCCGTCGTGCGGGACCGTGAGGATGTGCATTCGGCGCCCTGGATAGGCAATCGTCGACGCCGGCCGCAACGCGGGATCCAGTTGCTGAGCCCAGTCGAACCGCAACGTGACCCGTCCACGCCTCAACGTGAGCCCGCGCGAGTCCAGCGCAACGACGTCGGAATCCTTCACCACCAACGGAATCTGCTCGGTCGCGGCCGAACTGGCCCGCACCGACCGCACGATCCGATCACCAACGGTCACCTCGGTCACGACCGAGCCGGAAGGCGTCCGGTACCGGAACCGGTACGGCTCGCCACCGAGGAACTCGGCCTGCTGCGGCCCGTTCGAGTCCGGCGCCTGACCGGGGAACACCGTCGCCCAGCACGCGTGGTTGTTGTTGTTCATGGACTGCACGACCGTGCCGGCGACCGGGTGCCACAGGAACGTGAGCCCGGTGCGCGCCAACGAGGTCGCCCGCCGTGCCCCGAAGTACCCGCCGAGGTAGAACCGCGGCCGCCGCACGAACAGGAAGTCCTGCCCCTGATCGCTGCGCCGCTCGGTGAAGCGCGCCTGCTGGTACGGCAACCGCGCGATCGCCGCCGTCCGTTCCGCACGACTCGGGTACCGCTCGCCGTAGATCGCGTGCGCGAGGATGCGCGGCGACGTGTCCGGCTTGACCAACGCCGGCACCGGTGCCGGATCGGCGGCCCACGCGGCCCGTGCCGCGGCCAGATCCTCCCGGCTGGACACGAACGCGGCCAGGTCCGGCGCCACCGGAACGAACTGGTTGTTCAACGCCGTCCGTTCGGGATCCGGCCGGACGTCGGCGTAGAACCGGGACGACGTGCGCGAGTTCGGCGCGATGTTCGCGAACCACCCGGACCCGTCCGGTTCGCGCAGCAGGTTGTAGCCGAGCCAGTCCGTGTACTTCCGGGCCATGGCAACGAGATTGGCGTCCTCGGACTGCCGCCACGCGTCGGCCAGCTCCGGCAGCATCACCTCGAAGTTGTAGTTGGTGTCCGCACCGGACTCCTCGTAGAAGAAGCCGGCCGGACTCTGCCCGGTCGCCGCGAGCCGCGCGAACGCCTCGGTCAAACGCTGCCGCAGCACGGCGTCCGGGTCCTGCTTCAACGCGAGCGCGGCACCAGCGAGGCCGGAGGAAGTCTGGTTCGCCCACGTGAGCGGCCGCTGCCAGACGACGTTGTTCCCGGGGTCGAGGAACCACGTCATCGCCCGCCGCAGTGATGCCGTGATCTGCCCCTGCCGCTGTGGCAGCACACCGGCCCGGCGCAGCAGCGCGTTCGTCTTGCTCAGGTATCCCATGGCGAACCCGGTCGCCGCCAGCGAGTGCTGGGTCGCGGAGTACTCCGGCCACGAACCGTCGGCGTGCTGCAGCCCGAGGTAGTGGCCGAGCCCCGCGTCCAGCGCGGCGATCACCTGCGCGTTGCCGCGATACGGGTTCCACGACCGGGATTGCGTCGCGAACCACGCCAGCGTGTAGACGTGTTCCTGGACGCGGGCGTTGTACGGGGCGTTGGGGCTGCGCCACCAGCCACCGCCGAAGAAGCCGCTGGAGTCCATGTCGGCGACCATCGGCGAGACGGCCATCAGGTACTGCGCGAACCGCTGCTCGTCGGGCGCGAACGAGCGGCGGTTCGGCGTGACGGGCGGCGGTGCGGGCAGCGCGAGTGCCGGCGACGGCAGGGCGGTGAGCAGTCCGATCGCGGTGGCACCGGTGATCAGGCTGCGACGGCTGAATGCGTTCACTGGCCTACCTCCTAGGGGGAGACTCTCGGGACCCTCGCCCGTGCAGCTGCGGCCCGTCAAGATGCTAATTCGAATTACTACAGGGTTGACGGCGTACGGGGTGCTGACGCAGACTCCCTGCCAATTCGAATTGGCAGGTGCTCATGGCCAAGCGGCTCACCCAGCAGGACATCGCCCGGATGGCAGGCGTCAGCCAGGCCACGGTGTCGCTGGTGCTCAACAACCGGCAGGACGGCGGCGTCCGCATCGCGCCGGAGACCCGCGCACGGGTGCTGGAGGTGATCCGCAGGACCGGCTACGTCGCCAACCCGATCGCCCGCAGGCTGCACGACCAGCGCAACCGCATCCTCGGCGTGTTCACCTACGAGGCGGTCTTCCCGAGCACGCGCGCCGACTTCTACCAGCCGTTCCTCGAGGGCATCGAGGAACAGGCCGAGGAGGCCGGCTGCGACCTGCTGCTGTTCACCAGCGCCAAGGCGGCCGGTGGCCGGCGGCGGATCTTCAGCGACGACAGCAGGATCCGCCTCGCCGACGGCTGCGTGCTGCTCGGTCGCACCGTCGACCGCGACGACCTCGCGCAGCTGCTGACCGAGGGGATTCCGTTCGTGTCGATCGGGCGGCGGGACGACGCCGGTGGCGCGGTGCCGCACGTCGGCGCCGACTACCCGGCGGCGGTCCGCGATCTGGTCGACCGCGCGGTTGCGTTGGGCCACCGCAAGTTCGCTTACGCGGGTGCCGGCAAGGGTGCGGAGTCGTCGGCCGACCGGCTGCGCGGGTTTCGTGAAGCGGTTGCCGCACATGGTGTCGACGGCGTCCACGTGCCGTTCACCGGCCTGGATCCGCTGCTCGGTGCGGGGATCACGGCTGTGCTCGCCGAGGAGGTCTCCGATGGTGCGGCGCTCGTCCTCGCCGCTCGCGAGCGCGGCCTGTCGGTACCTGGTGATCTTTCGGTGCTCACGCTCGGCGCCGCTACCCGACCTGCCCCTCAGGACCTCGACCTCACCGGTTTCCGCATTCCCCGCCGGGAGATGGGGCGCCGGGCGGTGCAGGCGCTGACCGAGGTGATCGAGCACGGCACCACACCCCGAGAGCTGCTGACCTGCGAGTTCGTCGCGGGTTCGACGCTGGGTTGATCAGGAGGAAACCCTTGCAGGACAACGCAGACGCCGTCATCGTCGGCGGCGGGCTCGGAGGTGTCGCCGCCGCGCTGGCACTCCTGCGCGCGGGTCGCCGCGTGGTGCTCGCCGAGGAGTTCGAGTGGCTCGGCGGGCAGCTGACCAGCCAGGCCGTGCCACCCGACGAGCACAGTTGGGTGGAGCGGTTCGGTGTCACCGCGAGCTACCGGGCGCTCAGAGACGGCATCCGCGACTACTACCGCCGCCACTACCCGCTGACCCCGCGCGCACGGGCGTGGCGAGAGCTCAACCCCGGCGCGGGCAACGTGAGCAGGCTCTGCCACGAACCGCGCGTCGCCGTGGCGGTGATCGAAGAGATGCTCGCGCCGTATCGCGGCAGCGGCAAGCTCACCGTGCTGCAGCCCGCCAGGCCGGTCGAGGCGCGCACGGACGGCGACCGGATCGTGTCGGTCACCGTGGAGCACGACGGCGAGCAGATCGAGCTTTCTGCGCCGTACGTCCTGGACGCGACGGAGACCGGCGAGCTGCTCCCGTTGTCCGGCACCGAGTACGTGACCGGCTTCGAGTCCACACTGGACACCGGGGAGCCCAGCGCGCCGGAAGCGGCGCAGCCGGCCAACATGCAGGCGATGTCGGTGTGCTTCGCGATCGACCACGTCGACGGCGACCACACGATCGACCGGCCCGCACGGTACGGCTTCTGGCGCGACTACCAGCCGGACTACTGGGGCGACCGAATGTTGTCGTTCCGCTCCCCCGATCCGCGCACGCTCACCATCGCCGAGCGCACCTTCACGCCCAACCCCGACGATGACCCGCACAGCGTCGTCTCCGACCAGCGGCTGAGCGCGGGCGACAGCAACCTGTGGACGTTCCGCCGCATCGCCGCCCGGCGCAACTTCGTCGACGGCGCCTACGCGAGCGACATCTGCCTGGTGAACTGGCCGATGATCGACTACTTCGAGTCGCCGGTGATCGACGTGCCGGACGCTCAGGACCACATCGCGAAAGCGCGCGAGCTCTCCAAATCCGTCCTCCACTGGCTGCAGACCGAGGCACCACGCCCGGACGGCGGCACGGGATTTCCGGGTCTGCGGCTGCGCGGGGACGTCACCGGCAGCGCGGACGGTCTGGCGCAGGCGCCCTACATCCGCGAGTCCCGGCGGATCAGGGCCGAGTACACGATCGTCGAGCAGGACCTCTCGCTCGCCGTGCGCGGCGACAAGGGCGCCGTGCAGCACGCCGACGCTGTGGGTGTCGGCATGTACCGCATCGATTTGCACCCGTCGACCGGCGGCGACAACTACCTCGACGTCGCGAGCTGCCCGTTCGAGATCCCGCTCGGGGCGCTCATCCCGCAACGGGTCGAGAACCTCCTGCCCGCGGGCAAGAACATCGGCACCACCCACATCACCAACGGTTCCCACCGGCTGCACCCGGTCGAGTGGAACGTCGGCGAGGTCGCGGGCGCGCTCGCGGACTTCTGCCTGGCGCACCGAGTCACCCCTCGCGCGGTGCGCAACACCCCCGGCCTGCTCGCGGACTTCCAGCACCGGCTGGGCCGCGACGGGGTCGAGCTCCGCTGGCCGGACGTGTCCGGTTACTAGCCCAGGGAGACAACGATGTCCAGGCTGCTAGCACTCATCCTCGCCGGGCTGCTCGCGGTGACCGCGTGCAGCGGATCCGCCGCGTCCGGCCCGAAGTCGCTGCGCATGACCGTGTGGACCGCCAACGAGGCGCATCTCAAGCTGCTCAACGAGATCGCCGCCGAGTACAAGGCTGCGCACCCGGACGTCACCGAGATCAAGTTCGACTCGATCCCGGCCGACGGCTACACCACCACGCTCACCACCCAGATCGCCGGCGGCAACGCGCCGGACCTGGCGTGGATCCTGGAGGAGTCCGCACCGGACTTCGTCTCCTCCGGCGCGCTCGCCCCGATCAAGGGCAAGATCGAGAAGGCCGACGAGCTCACGCCGTCCGCAACCAAGCTGTGGGAGAAGGACGGCGAGCTCTACGCGTACCCGTTCTCCACCTCGCCGTTCGGGCTCTTCGTGAACACCAGCCTGGTCAAGGACGTGCCGGCGCGGTGGACGTGGGACCAGGCGATCGCGGCCTCCGCTGCCGGCAAAGGCCTCGTGCTGCCGGACTTCAAGTACCAGAACTGGGCGGTGCTCTCGGCGATCTGGCGCGGCTGGGGCGCCAACGCGTGGAGCGAGGACGGCCGGTCGTGCGGGTTTTCGAGTGCTGAGATGAAGGACGCGATGTCGTTCGTCCACAAGGCGATCTTCACCGACAAGGCGATTCCCGGCCCTGGCACGACCGTGGACTTCTTCGCGGGCAACGCCGCGATGGCCATCAGCCAGATCTCGCGCGCGGGGGCGTTGAAGGACGCCAAGTTCACCTGGACGCTCATGCCGCTGCCGTCCGGGCCGAAGGGCGACTACGCGGTGATCGGCCAGGCCGGTGTCGGCGTCCTGAAGCGGTCGAAGAACGCCGAGGCGGCCGCGGACTTCCTGGGTTTCTTCACCAACGAGGCCAACTCCGCCAAGCTCGCGCAGTTCTTCCCGTCCGTGCGGTCGTCGTTGCTCAACGCCCAGACCCTGGCCAAGAGCAACCCGCTGATCCGGCCGGAGCAGCTGCAGTCGGTCGTGGTCGAGGGCATCAGCAAGGGCGTGGTGAAGCCGAGCCACCAGGGCCAGGAGGAGCTGAACCAGACGATCCGCGCGGCGCTGGACCCGCTGTGGAAGCCGGATGCTCAGGTGGGCGCGGTCCTCGACGACGTCTGCACGAAGATCAAGCCGTTGTTGGAGCGCAAGTGACGTTCTGGACGTACCGCAGGCGCGACAACCTGGTCGGCTACCTGTTCGTCGCGCCCGCGTTGTTCGGCAGCCTCACGTTCGTGCTCATCCCGCTGGCGTTGGTGGGCTGGTACAGCCTCAACGAGTGGAACGTGCTCGGCGGCACGTTCGAGTTCATCGGCGCCGAGAACTACCAGCAACTGTTGAGCGACGAGAAGCTGCGGGACTCTCTCGTCGCCACCGCCTGGTTCGCCGCTGGTCTGGTGGTGCTGAACCTGTCGCTGGCGTTGCTGCTCGCCGTGCTGCTGAACCAGAAACTCCGCGGCACCACCGTGTTCCGGACGTTGTTCTTCTCCCCCGTCCTGGTGTCGCTGGTGGCGTGGACCCTGGTCTGGCAACTGGTGCTGCAACCGGAGGGCAGCGTGAACGGCCTGCTCGGGTTCTTCGGCGTCGACGGCCCGAACTGGCTGCGCGGCGACTCGACCGCGATGATCTCGGTGATCGTCGTGCAGGTCATCAAGAACGTCGGCCTGAACATGGTGCTGTTCCTCGCGGCGCTGCAAGGCGTGCCCGCGCCGCTGTACGAGGCGGCGAAGATCGACGGCGCCGGTGTGTGGACCCGCTTCCGCCGCATCACGATCCCGTTGATCAGCCCCACCATCCTGCTGACGTCGATCATCACGATCGTCGGCTCGTTGCAGGTGTTCGCGCAGATCGCCGTGCTCACCCAGGGCGGCCCCGGCACGTCCACCACCGTATTGATCTACTACCTCTACCAGCAGGCGTTCCAGTTCCACCACTTCGGCTACGGCGCGACGCTCTCGGTGCTGCTGTTCGTCATCGTCGCCGCGTTGACCCTGCTGCAGTGGCAGATGCGCCGGAAGTGGGTGCTGCATGAGCGGTGACGTCAACAAGCGAAAGGTGGCGCTCTACGGACTTCTCTGCCTGCTGTGCGTGCCGTTCGTGTTCCCGACGTGGTGGATGGTCACCTCGTCGATGAAGCCGATCAGCGAGATCTTCTCCGAGTCGCTGCTGCCGTCGGACTGGACGTTCTCCACCTACGAGCAGGTGTTCCGGATGCAGCCGTTCGGGCAGCAGTACTGGAACAGCCTCTACATCGCGGTGGTCGTCACGATCGGCACGATGGCCGTGGCGGCGCTGGCCGGCTACGCGTTCGCGCGCATCCGCTTCCCCGGCCAGAACGTGCTGTTCGTGGTGGTGCTGACGGGCCTGCTCATCCCGAGCGAGGTGACGATCGTGCCGCTGTTCCAGCTCTTCCAGTCGCTCGGCCTCACCAACACGCACTGGCCGCTGATCATCGTGCCGATCTTCGGGGCCCCGTGCGTGCTGGCGATCTTCATCATGCGCCAGTTCTTCATCGCGCTGCCGCCGGAACTGGAGGAGGCCGCGCGGATGGACGGGCTCGGGCGCGCCGGCATCTTCTACCGGGTGGCGCTGCCGCTGGCCAGGCCCGCTTTGGGTGCGGTCGCGATCTTCACGTTCCTGCACTCGTGGAACCTCTACCTGGAGCCGATCGTGTATCTGTCCACACCGGACATGTTCACGCTGCCGCAGGCGCTCACCCAGTTCGTGGACATCTACGGCGGTCCGATGTGGAACGTCCAGCTCGCCGCCGCCACGATGACCGCCGTGCCGATCCTTGTGGTGTTCGTGCTGGCGCAGCGGCAGTTCATCGAAGGTCTGGCGCACACCGGCGTGAAGGGGTGACCGCTTCACTGGTGCAACGGCGTGACCGTGGCGTCCGGCTGGTCGTTGCGCACCAGCGCCTGCAACGGCAGTTCGGCGCTGCCACTCGCGTTGGTCTCGAGGTGCCGCAACATGATCCCCTCGCGCAACGCCCACGGACACACCCGCAGCCGCTCCACCCCGAGCGCGCTCATCGTGGCGTGCGCGACGACCGCCCCGGCCAGGATCTGCCGAGCTCTGGGTTGCGACACACCCCGCAACCGCGCCCGCTGCGCCGCCGACATCCGCGCCAGCCGCGGAATCCAGTCGCGGACGTCGTTCATCGTCAGCACACGGCGCACGAACGGGCCCTCGCGCTGCGGTGGCGCACCGGCCAACCGGGCCAGCTGCTTGAACGTCTTGGACGTGGCGACCACGTTGCGCGGCACGCTCTCCCAGCGCAGCCGGTCGACCACCTCGCTCAACGTCTCGCGCACGTACCGGCGCAGCGCCCTGACCTCCGACCGCTTCGGCGGATCGTGCGCCAGCATCGCGCGCGTCAGCCGCCCGGCGCCCAGAGGCATTCACAACGCCAGGTCCGGGTCGGCGTCCCGGCCAGTGCGATCTCCATCGAGCCGCCGCCGATGTCGAACAGCAGCAACCGGCCGGCGGACCAGCCGTACCAGCGGTGCGCCGCCAGGTACGTCAGCCTGGCCTCCTGCTCACCGTCGAGGAACTGCGGCCGGATCCCGACGACCCGCTGGATGCGGTCGACGACCTCCTCGCGGTTCGTGGCGTCGCGCACCGCGGAGGTCGCGAACGGATACAGCTGGTCGACACCGTGTCAGCTGGCGGTGGTCACGGCGTCCCCCACCGCCCTGACCACCCGTTCGACGCCGTCGTCGCTGATGGACCCGTCCGGCAGGATCTCCTCGCCGAGCAGCGTGGGTTACTTCACCGCGTGCGCGGGCAACGGCGGCGCACCCCGCCGCACGTCCACGATCTGCAGCTGCGCGGAGTTCGATCCGATGTCGAGCACACCTAATCGCATGCATCGCGCATACCCGCTCGGGGTCCCGCCAACACTGCGGGACCCCGAGCGGCTACTTGTAGCGCGGATGCGTGGTGTGCCATTCGAAGCCGCCGCCCATCCAGGCCTTGGTGCCCTTCAGGAACCGGTGCAGCTCCACCGACGGAACCGCCAGCAGCGCCTTGTGCCCGGCCTCGAAGTCGCGCACCAGCTGGTTGTGCAGCTCCACGGTCCGGGCAGTGGCCTCGGCGATCGAGCACTCCCGGTCCGCCGCGATCTGCAGCACCATGTTGCACACCGGTTTCTCGTCGGCGGCGTCCTTCTCCACCGACACCAGGTCGTTGACCATCACCGACGCCGTGCCCGCGGCGGTCAGCAGTTGCCGCACGCGCGGGTCGTAGTACAGCGGCGCGGGCAGCTCGTAGCCGCCGACCGCGTCGATCAGCGTCATCGACGTGTAGAAGGTGTCGTGCTGCCTGGTCGCGAGGTACTGCCAGGCCGGCGGGTAGTTGCCGGTGTGCCGCCACGCCGCGTAGGCGCTCCACGACACGAACATCGCGAACGTCGAGTAGCAGACCCGTTGCACCACAGTGGGTGTGCTGCGTGACGACAGGTGCGCGATGCCCGACCGCAGGCCCACCAGCACCGGGTCGGCGGCCAGGACCTCCTCCAGTTCCTCGGTGAACTCGGCGGCGGGCGCCACCGGGTCCATCGCGGCCATGGCCAGTGCCAGCCGCGGTGGCAGCTCGGCCGGGATCGCGCCCATCTCCGTGCTGTCGGCGTACAGGTCGTCGGCCGCCCACCACGCCGCGTTGAGCTTCGCGGCGATCAGCAGCTGTTCGACGTCGTCGGTGTCCACGTGGGTGAGCACGGCGAGACGGCCGAACTTGCCGCCCAGGAACCGTTCCGGCTCCTCGAAACCGCACCCCTCCGCCCACCCGACGAGCCGCTCGTCGACCGCGGCGGCCAGCAGGTCGTCCTCGCGCTCCACCACCGGGACGTAAAGAGCGGGCGCCGTGCCGTCACCCCACGGACGTTCCGCGTAGCCGGGCACCGGTGGCAGGTCGACGGCCTCGGGCCGCCCGAGCCGGGCAGCAGAAGTGCCCAGCCCGGACGGCCCGGAAAGCAGGTTGCTCATCAGACGCGGTCCGCCGCGATCAAGAGGTAGTGGAACGAGCCCTCTTTGTACGCGGTGAGGAACGGGTCCTCGATGCCGGTCGCGACCGACGACTTCGCGCGCAGCTCCCAGTACGGGATGGTGTCCGGCGTCAGGTCGACCACGCTGATCGGCACGAACCCGTTGTCCGCCAGGGCCTTGAAGTACTCGCTGCGCGGGTGGATGTTGCAGATGTAGTGCTGGTCGATCTGGCTGACCGCGCGCGAACGGCCGCCGGTCAGGTCGTTGTAGCAGCCGGTGATGCAGACGTACCGGCCGCCGGGCGCGATCAGCCGCGCGAACTCGCCGTACAGCTGCTGGAGGTCCACGTACATCGTGGTCTCGTTGGTCCAGATGCCGTTCAACGAGCCGGTCTCGAAGCCGGTGTCGAGCATGTTCTTGAAGTGGAACCGGACCTGGTCCGCGACACCGCGTTCGACGGCCTGGTTGTTCGCGAACGCCACCTGCTGCTCGGAGATGCTCACGCCGTCGACCCGGCAGCCGAACCGGGCGTTGGCCATGAAGCTCGTGCCGCCGCGGCCGGAACCGCCGTCCATCAGGTGGCCGCCGATCGGGATGTCGGCGAAGGCGTCGAGCAGCACCTCGGCCTGCGCGGTCTCCAACCGGTGCATCTCGGCGATGATCGCGTCGTCGCCCATCTCCAGCACGGCCGGGTCGTACGCACCTAGTCCGTAGTGGTGGTGGTAAAGACCGTCGACCTCACCGAGCTTGATGTTGACCGGGTCCTTCTCCTTGTTCCAGTAGTCCGCGACGGAACGCTGGTAGTCGGTGCGCAGAACCGGCTTCACAGTGGGGCTCGCCATGATCCTGTGGTGCTCCTGTTCGTTGGAACGCTCACTGCCGAACAGCAACCGACCTTTGCAGCCTTTGGCCCAGGCGGCGATCCGCCGATCAGGGGTTGGTTCGGACACGAACGGGTGCGCCGGAGGGTGCATCAGGGTGCTCTCCCTGCCCCGCACTACCCCGCCGATACCCCCACTTTCGTGCGTTCTCTGCGTCCATCCGGATGACAGAAGAGGCAAGATTCCATGCCACAGGGAAGAAGTCCCGGCACTCCGGCCCGCGGCACGGGCAGGCCCACCTTGGTGTCCGAACGGGCAACAATCCGTCAGTGAAAACCATTTCAGGATTCCCTTTTTCAAGAATGTGAATGTTTGACACATATGCAACCTTCGACTACAAAGAAATGGCCCCGCCCTGCCGAACGAGGGTTGTCAATGATGCGAACCTCCACCTCTCTGCTAACCCTGCTCTTAATCGGTTCACTCGCCGTTCCGGCAACCACTGCGACTGCCGCACCTGCGCTGACCGGATTAGATGTCTCTTCAGGAAACCGGCGTTCACCTATTTCCGGCCTGTACGACTGGTCGAAAGCGGGGTATCGCGGCAATGGCGTGCTACCCGGAAACAATGAGCTGAACCCGAGCGCGAGTTGTCAGATCACGGCTGCCGAACTCGCCTCGCAGTTCAACGTCAAGCCGAATGACTCGGCCGACGACACCGCCGGGCTGCAGGCCGCCGTCGACTCGATCCGGACGCAGTGCTCGCCGAGCGCGAGCTATTCGAAGCTGAGCCTCATCACCCTGCCGGCCGGTGAGCTCAGGGTGTCGAAGGAGGTCCACGTCGACGCCGACTACCTGATCATCAGGGGTGCCGGCGCCACCACCACCAGGGTCGTCTACTCCCCTGACGCCACCACCCGTTACGACGCGCTCACGCCGGACGGGTCGGACTGGGACGAGGACGGGATGACGTTCGGGCAGGGCAAGGGCGGCTGGCTGTGGCCGGGCCGCGGCCTGTTCCGGGTGCAGTCGCGCGGCGTGCACACCAGCTACGCGAGCGACTACGCCTCGGCGCCGGAGAACCGCAAGGACATCTTCGAGGGCACGATCAACGTGCACTGGAAGGCGGGCGCGAAGGTCAAGGTCGCCGCGAAGGCCGGTGACCGGATCATCCAGGTCCAGTCCGTCACGAACATCAAGGCGGGCACGCTGGTCAACGTCCGCGCCGCCAACTCGGTCAAGTTCTACGAGCAGCAGTTCGCGACCGGAACGACGTATCCCTTGCTGAACATGCACATGCGCCAGCAGATCTTCACCGTCACCTCGGTCTCCGGCACGACGGTCACGCTCGACAAGCCGCTGGAGTTCGACGTGCCGGTCAACTCCACCTCGGACGGTTCACCGGCGATCGGCGGGGCGACCTACGACTCCAAGGTGTCGCCGCTGGTGGACCCGGTCCTCGGCGTCGGGTTCGAGAACTTCGGCTTCACGCAGGCGATGCCGAACCTCGACCCCGCCGAGGCCGTCAACAACTACGGCAACATGGCTCCGGCCGACGAGATGCACGGCATCGTCTTCAAGTGGGCGGCGAACTCGTGGGTGAAGGGCATCCGCGCGGACATGACCGGGTCGCACCCGATCGTCACCGAGGAGGCCAAGAACCTGCAGATCGTCGACAACCACCTCGACGGCTCGTGGAACAAGGGCAAGGGCGGCAACGGCTACTTCCGCGGCTCGCGGGTGTGGGACTCGCTCTACGCCGGCAACACCTCGCGCAACCTGCGGCACTTCACCTTTCAATGGTCCGCGTCCGGCAACGTCGTGGTGGGCAACGACTTCGACTCCGACCTGAACCTGCACGGCGGCTGGGAGCGCAACAACCTGTTCGAGCTCAACACGGTGCGCGTCTCCTACGCCCATCGCTCGGGCAACTGCCGCGCGAACTGCGGTGAGGAAGGCGGCGGCGGGCCCGACGACTCGAACTGGTTCCCGATCTGGTGGGGCGCCGGGAAGAAGGCCGTGAAGTGGTCAGGTGCCACCGGGCCGCGCAACGTCTTCTTCAACAACGAGATGACCAAGCAACTGTCCACCGGCGGCGCTTACGAGCCGTACTACCCGGACCGCCAGCGGATCTACCAGTTCGGCTGGAACGGCAGCGCGTACCAGCACCTCGACGTCGACGGCACGGCCATCGCGGACTGGGCGAAGAACGAGCAGCGCGACTACACCGGCGGTCACGGCGTGGACGCCACTCGCACGGACTCGGCCCGGTCGCTCTTCCTCAAGACCGTTCCCGGCACTCCCGTCGAGGAGACGCCGGCAACCGTGACGACCGCGGAACAGCTGAAGGCCGCACTGGCCAACGCGAAACCCGGCGAGACGATCACGCTGGCACCCGGCACGTACCGCGGCTCGTTCGTGACCACGAAGGCGGGCACGGCGAGCGCGCCGATCACGCTCGCCGGCCCGTCGACCGCCGTGCTGATCAACGACGGCCCGTCCGGCACGGCACCGCCCTGCCCGGTGCCGACCGCGGGCTGGGACTCGGGCTACGGCCTGTGGCTGTTCAACGCGCCCCACTGGAACCTCACGGGGTTCAGCGCCACGGAGTCCAAGAAGGGCGTCGTCCTCGACAACTCCCACCACGTCACGATCGACGGCGTGCGGGTGAGCAGGACCGACGAGGAGGGCGTGCACTTCCGGCGCTCGTCCGCGGACGGCGTCATCAAGAACTCCACGATCACCGACGCCGGCCTGGTGCAGCAGGGGTACGGCGAGGGCGTCTACATCGGATCGGCGAACTCGAACTGGGCCTGCCACGGCAACTCCGCACGGCGCAGATGGCTCGCATGCGACGCGAACGAGGTCAGGTCAGCGGCGTGAACGTTGGCGCGCCCCGCCAAGGTGTTGTCCGGCCGAGCGCGAACCCAGCTCCCTCGGCGGTGGCGTACTTGAGCAGCAGCGAGCTGAAGGAGAGTCCTGCGTGCAGCTGATATCCGAGCACGTCCGGGTCTGCCAGCACTGTTCCCCAGCTGTCGGGGTTGTCTGGCTGGAGCGGTACCCAGCCACAGGTCCAGCCGTCGGCCGTCCATCCCCACGGGATCATGCCGTCCGGCTCGGGGATCACCGGGACGCACAGCTGTGGTGGACGTACCGGGTTGGCCACTGCCTTGCGGTACGTCCGTTCGATCAGTGCGGGGATCTCTTCTGGGCTCACCACGGTGATGTCGCAGAACGTGCCGCGCCCGTAGATCTCCATGAAGGCCCGGTAGTCCGCGGGCAGTTCTCCGCCCAACTGCTGCTGCAAGGTCACCCAGTCGATCGACCGCCGTGGCGCGGTGGGAGGTACGAGTTCGGCCAGCGCTGCACTGGCGTCATACGGCTGCTCATCGACGAACCCTGCCGGAACCCACACCGGAGTGGACGGCGCTGCAGCGGGTTCAGCCTGCGGTGTCGGCGCGAAGTTGGGCTCACCGCCGAGGTCGATGTCGTACGGAGCACCATCGAAGCGTCCGGACACGACGTCGTCCAGAAAACCGCAGACAGGGCCCTCGTGGTTCGCCCAGTGCTCGAACTCCGGATGTGCCACCACGATCGGCCATTTGTCCGGATCATCACCTTCGGTGAGCCAGAACAACAAACCGTCACGATGCGACACACCCCACGGCAGCAGGCCACCGGGCTCAGGGAAGATCGGGTATGGGAACCGGCCTGGCTCGTCCTGGCGCCAGGCGCGCATGTCCTCCAGGCGGTACTCGTAGTAGCCGAGGTACTCGGTGGGCGGCGAGTTCACTGCGCCAGGTCGGATGAGTTCGACGAAGCCCTGGAAGGTCCCTTCGGGGAAGATCTCCACGAGCGCCTTGTAGTCGTTGGGCAGCGTCAGCCCGATGGATGACTCGACCGCTGCCCAGTCGTAGTGGTTCACAGGCCCGCCCTTGACGCCGAGACGCGCCGCGAGGTCCTCGGCACAACCCATCAGAACCGCTCCTTCTCGTCGTTGCACCGGCCAACCTACGCGACCAGGTGTGCCTCGGCATTCGGCCGAGGCACACCTGGTGTCAGCTATCTGTTTAGGATCGTTTGGTTGATCACTGAGGTTCACCCCGAACGGTGGACAGGGGCTTAAGAAGTTCAGGCAGCCGCTCGGAGTGACTTCTCATAGTCGTCGGGACTGAGCA
>NZ_QFWW01000026.1:0-429840 GCF_003265345.1 Lentzea terrae
GGCCGAGACGCAATCTCCTCCACACCGCAGCGGCATGACGGGCGGGCCCACTGGCTCGCCCGCAATGGACGTCGGCGATACCCGCTGGCGCCATTCCGGGAGCGAGCCACGAGGATTCCATCTATATCTCGCGAAGCCGAAGGCAAGCGGCGATAGCGAAGCCGAGCCGATGCTCCTATGGCAACGCGGGCCGAAGGCAACCCCGTGTGGCGATGCGTAGCGAGCCGGACAGGGCAATGCGTCATCGGGTAAGCGGTAATGACCGCACGCTAAACAACTCGACGCAACCACGCACGCCTGCGATTGGGGCTTGACTTCGGGGTCGAGGTGCTACCGTTTCGCGGATCGGACGGCTGCGAAGCATCCGTCCTTTTCCGCCCGACGCAGCGCCTCGAAAGGGCCCCGAAGTCAAGCCCCAATCGCGATCGTCGCGAAGCGGCGATGACGCAACCAAAGCCCGTCAGGCCACCCAAGCAACCACGCTGGAACGCAACCGCACAACCCCAGGAAACCCCAGTCAGCCCGTCAAAACATCACAGCATGATCGTTGGCGTCACCACGGTCCGCCCAGGCTCCCCGCGCGAGTCCACCAGGTGCACCAGAATCTGCGTGGTCCCGGTCGGCACGTCAGGCAGCACGAACCGCCCACCGTCGTCCGCCCGAGTCGTCGAAGACTTGTGATCGGCAACCCGGACCTCGACCGTGTGCTCCCCGGCCGGCACCAGCCAGCCGTCGATTCGATGTCGGGACCCGGTCGAGGTGAAGTTCACCATCAGCGTGAGGTTGTCGACGGTGAACGTGATCGTGCCGGTCTGGCCGCCGCGCACGCCCGCGAACGAGCCCGCTCGTTCCCACCGCGCGACTTCCACGTCGAGGGATTCCAGAGCGATCGCGAACTTGATCCGGTCCACCAGGTCGGTTGGGGGTGGGTCGAGCTCGTCGACCAGCCTGTTCAGTTCGGAGAGGACGGCGGTGTCCTCAAGGCCCCTGCGGTCGTCGCGCGGGTCGATCTCGTTCACCGCGATCCTCCTTCCGTCTCCAGGTAGTTGCGCAGCAGTGTCAGGCACCGTCCCCTGGTCGGACCGATGCTGCCGTGGGGCATGGCGAGTGCCTCGGCGACTGCTCGGTACTCGGCGCGACCCGCGAGCACGGTTAGCCGGAGCAGTTCCTGGCACCTCGTGGTGAGGCGGCCGAACGCGAGCCACAGCCTGCGGTCGCGGTCGTCCATCAGCGTCACGTCCTCGGGCAGGCCGGTGTCGGACTCGAGCTGTTCGGCGTATTCGTCGGACAGGTGCGTCTCACGCTTGTTGGGTGTCCAGGTTCGGCGTGCTTCACGCCTCGTTGTGACCACCAGGTAGCCGACCAGGGCTTTGGGCTCGTTGATGTTCTCGATGTTCTTCAAGAACGCGAGCCACACCGTTTGCACGACGTCTTCCGCCGCGGCTCGGTCCAGGCCCTGGCCGCGGGCCACGTGCCACAGCAGTGGGGTCAGCTCGGTCACCAGGACGTCCAGTGCGTCGCGGTTGCCTTCGCGCGCGGCTGCCACACACACCGCGTGCCGTTCGGTGCCTTCAAGTCCGTCCCACGGCGGACGGTCATCCGCCGTGTGCAGCTCGTCCACGCAGCACCTCCGATCGGCCGCCCTGTCAGCGCCGTCCGCCAACTCATGAAGGGCTAACTGGGCGGTAGATACAAAATTCACTCGAATGGAGCAGTATGCCGCCGCAGTCGACCTCATCTTCCTCCGAGTACGCCAGCGGCCCGTGATTCCCCCTCCGGATCACGGGCCGCCAGTAGTGGGAGCTTGCGCCAGCCGGCACCCCTCGAACCGGCTGACGCTCACTCCACGCCTGAACAATGCGTTACTCAGTAGGAGCGGAACTGAGGCGAGCAGATACATCTCGGACGCACGAATCGATTGCCTCGTTCCCGGCAAAAGCTATGGTCTAGACCATGCCGATTCTCGAAGTGATCGCACTGAACGCGAAGGACGCCGTGGCTGCTCAGGAGGGTGGCGCGCACCGCCTGGAACTCGTCGCGGACATGGCCTCGGACGGGCTCACGCCGTCGATCGCCACCTTCAAAGAGGTGCGGAAGGCCGTCGACATCCCGATCCGCGTGATGCTCAGGGACGCCAATGGCTTCGCGCCCGGCAACCTCAAGCAGCTGCGCCGGCAGGCGTGGGAGCTGCGGGAGGCGGGCGCGACCGAGTTCGTGCTCGGCTTCCTCGACGCCGAAAACGAGATCGACGAGGGCGTCACGCTCAACCTCGTCGCCGAGCTGGAGGGCTGCGGGTGGACGTTCCACCGCGCGCTCGACAACTCCAACGACGTCTTCCGCTCGTGGGCCACCGTGCAGACCCTCGGTTGCGACACCGTTCTCGCCGCCGGCAGCGCCAAGGGCGTCGCAGACGGCATGGAGAACCTGAAGAAGCTCGTCGGTCAGGCGCCGCCCGCGTTGCTCGTCGGTGGCGGCCTCCAGCAGCACCACGTCGCAGAACTGCTGGCAGCGGGCGTGACGGGCTTCCACGTCGGCAGCGCGGTCCGGCCTGGAGGGTGGGACGAGCCGGTCGCCAGCGCATCAGTTCGGGAATGGGTCAGTCGTCTGGTCTAGACCCTTGCCCTGGACCGTTCTACAGTCACGTTGCTTCCTGTGAAATGGCCGTTGCAACATGTGCAATGCGGAGGGCGCGATGAGGCTGAAGACACTCGTGGCCGTGCTGGGCGTGGGCGCGGTGGTCGCCTGCGCACCGGTGCAGTCCGGACCGACGAACACCAGCACCGACGAGAAGACCGGACAGCTGCGGGTCTGGCTGTTCGACGAGGTCAACCGGGGGCCCAAGGAAGCCGTGGTGAAGGAGGCGATCACCGAGTTCCAGGGCAAGCACAGCGGCGTCACCGTCGACGTGCAGTACATCCAGGTGTCCAGCCGGGCGGAGCGTTTCAAAGCCGCCTTCAGTGACCCGAAGAGCGCGCCGGACGTCGCCGAGTTCGGCAACACCGACCTCGCGGGTTACGTCTCCGCGGGCGGGTTCTCCGAGCTCGACCTCAGCAGTTGGAGCGAGTCCAAGGACCTGGTTCCGACGATCCTGGACACGGCCAAGGTCGACGGCAAGACGTACGGCGTGCCGTGGTTCGTCGGCGTCCGCGCGCTCTACTACCGCACCGACGTCTTCACCGAGCTCGGCCTCAAGCCGCCTACGACGCTCGACGAGATCGCACCGCTGGCCCGCCAGATCAGGCAGCGCAAGCCCGAGCTGATCGGCATCTCCGCCGGCGGCAAGTACCTGTTCGCCGCGCTGCCGTTCATCTGGGCGCAGGGGGGCGACCTCGCCAAGCAGGACGGCGGCAAGTTCACCGCCGCGATCGACAGCGCCGAGGCCAAGGCCGGTGTCACCAAGTACACCGAGCTGATCAAGGACGACATCTGCCCGCCGGCCACCTGCGCGGGCAACGGCGGTGACGCGAGCGTCGAGCAGTTCCGCGCGGGCAAGGCCGCGATGACCATCGGCGGCGACTTCAACCGCAAGTCCGTCGACGCGTCGAGTGCGGCCGGCAAGTACGGCGTCGTGCCGCTGCCCGGCAAGACCGCGGGCTCGATCGCACCCGCGTTCGCCGGCGGCAACCTGCTCGGCGTCCTGAAGGGTACCCAGCGCAAGACGCTCTCGAACGAGTTCGTGCAGCTGCTCGCGTCGAAGAAGTACCAGCAGAAGATGTACACGGCGATGGGCAACCTGCCGACCTTCGCAGACGTGCAGAAGCAGGTCAGCGACTCCGACAAGTTCCTGGAGCCGTTCACGAAGACGCTGCAGTCCGGCACGAAGTTCGTTCCCGTCACGCCGGCGTGGGCGAAGATCGAGGCGCAGACCGTGGTGCCGACGATGATCCAGGAGGTCGTCACCGGCGCGAAGAACGTCGACACGGCCACCGCCGACGCCGCCAAAACGATGAACGCGGCCTTCGCATCGTGAGCATGACGGCCAAAGGTCAGGGGCGGACCGCGTTCGCCTACCTGACTCCAGCGCTGCTGGTCCTGGGCGGCCTGCTGGCCTACCCGATCTACCAGCTGGTGCTCATCTCGCTCTACGACTACGGCCAGGAGCAGGTGAGCGGTGGAGCGCCGCTCACCTTCCTGGGCCTCGGGAACTACCAGAACCTGTTGGGGAGCCAGCAGTTCTGGACGGTGCTCGGGCAGACCGTCGCGTTCGCGGCGGTCTGCGTGGTCGGCACGCTGCTTGTGGGCGCATTCCTCGCAATCCTGGCCACGCGCGTCCGGACCTGGGTGCGGATGACGTTGTTCCTGGCGGCGCTCGGCGCGTGGTCCACGCCCGCCGTCGCCGGCTCGACGATCTGGCTCTTCCTGTTCGACGCGAACTTCGGGTTCGTCAACGAGGTGCTCGGCATCCAGGGCTTCTCCTGGACGTTCGACAAGTGGACGGCGTTCGGACTCGTTGCGGCACAGGTGATCTGGTGCTCGTTCCCGTTCGTCATGGTGACGCTCTACGCGGGCATCAAGGCGATTCCGGGCGAGGTGCTGGAGGCGGCGGCACTGGACGGCGCATCGGCGTTCCGGACGGCCTGGAGCGTCACCCTGCCGTTGCTGCGGCCGATCATCCTCGTGGTGACGATCCAGTCGATCATCTGGGACTTCAAGGTGTTCACGCAGATCTACGTGATGACCAACGGTGGTGGCATCGCCGGGCGCAACCTCGTGCTCAACGTCTACGCCTACCAGCAGGCGTTCGCGGCGTCCGAGTACGGCCTGGGCGCGGCGATCGGGGTCGTGATGACCGTGCTGCTGCTGGCGATCACGTTGTTCTACCTGCGCGCACTGCGCCGGTCCGGGGAGGTCCTGTGAGGCGCTGGATCACCGAGGCGTTCGTCCTCGTCGTCGCCGCGGTCGTGGCGTTCCCGCTGTTCTGGATGGTGCTGAGTGCGTTCAAGCCGGAGGACGAGATCATCTCGGCCGACCCGGTGCCGTGGACGACCCGGCCCACGCTGGACAGCTTCACGCGGGCGCTGACCGTCGCGAACTTCGGGCGCTACTTCCTGAACAGCGTGGTCGTCGCGCTGATCGTGGTGGCGCTCAGCATTCTCATCTCGTTCCTGGCCGCCACGGCGCTGACCCGGTTCCGGTTCCGCTGTCGGACGACGTTGCTGATCATGTTGCTGGTCGTGCAGATGGTGCCGGTCGAGGCGTTGACCGTGCCGCTGTTCTTCCTGATGCGGTCGGTGGGCGACAGCGTGCCGGCGTTCGGCCTGAACCACCTCGGCTCGCTCGTGCTGGTGCACCTGGCGTTCAGCCTGCCGTTCGCGATCTGGATGCTGCGCGGGTTCGTCGCGGCGGTGCCGGTGGAGCTGGAGGAGGCCGCCACCCTCGACGGCGCCTCGCGGTTCCGGTTCCTCTGGCAGGTGCTGTTCCCGCTCGTCGCGCCCGGCCTGGTGGCGACGTCGGTGCTGTCGTTCATCCACGCCTGGAACGACTTCCTGTTCGCCAAGACGTTCATCATCTCGGCCGTGGAGAACCAGACCCTGCCGCTGGCTCTCCAGGTGTTCGTCAAACCCGACCAGAACGATTGGGGCGCGATCATGGCGGGCTCCACCCTGATGACCATCCCCGTGCTCATCTTCTTCATGCTCGTGCAGCGCCGCCTGGTGTCCGGACTGGCCGGGGCGGTGAAGGGATGAACCTCCTCCCGCGCCCCGTGTCCTATGTGGACGGCGGAAAACTCTGTGCCTACCAGGGCTGGGAGACGGTGCTCGTCGACGGCCCGCCCGGTGGCTATCGGCTGCTCTCGTCCGACGACGGCGTGCTGATCGAGGCGCACGACGCGGCCGGCGAGATGAACGCGCTGCAGACCCTGCGGCAGCTGCTCGGTCCGCAGGCGTTCCGCGTCGCGGGGGACAGACCGGCGGTCATCCCCGCCTGCGAGATCGTCGACCACCCGCGGTTCGAGTGGCGGGGCGTGATGCTCGACGTGGCACGGCACTTCCTGCCCAAGCGCGAGGTGCTGCGGTGGGTCGAGCTGCTGTCCGCGCACAAGCTCAACGTCCTGCACCTGCACCTGACCGACGACCAGGGCTGGCGCTTCGAGTCCAAGCGCTACCCGAAGCTCACCGAGATCGGGTCGTGGCGGGAGGACTCGCGGTTCGGCGACCGGCGCTCGGCGGGCATGAAAGGCCGTCCGCACGGCGGTTTCTACACCCAGGACGACCTGCGGGAGATCGTCGAGTACGCGCGGCAGCGGCACATCGCGGTGGTCCCGGAGATCGACATCCCCGGCCACTCGCAGGCGGCCATCGCGGCGTACCCGGAGCTCGGTGTGCACGGCGGCGGAGTCTGGACGGACTGGGGTATCAACGAACGCGTGCTGAACACGGCAGAGTCCACTGCGGACTTCTACCGGAACGTGTTCGACGAGCTGATGGACGTGTTCCCCGGCGAGGTCATCGGGCTCGGCGGCGACGAGGCGCCCGGCCACGAGGGCGAACTGGTCCGCGCGATCGCCGAGCACGTCTTGCGCGCCGGGCGACGGCCGTACGGGTGGGACGAGGTCATGGAGTCGGGCCCACTCCCGGCGGGCACGATCGTCGCGTCGTGGCGCGGTGTCGCCGGCGGCGTCACGGCGTTGCGCGAGGGCCACGACGTGGTGATGTGCCCCGAGGAGTTCGTGTACCTGGACTACCGGCAGTCGGAGTCGCCGGACGAGCCGATTCCGGTGGGCACGGTGACCACGCTGGAGAAGATCTACGGGTGGGAACCGGTGCCCGCTGGGCTCACCGGCGAAGAACCCGGCCGGTTGCTGGGGGCGCAGGCGAACATCTGGACCGAGCACCTCGACTCGGCCCGGCGGGTGGACTACGCGGCGTTCCCGAGGCTGGCCGCGTTCGCCGAGGTCGTGTGGTCCCCGGCGGAGAAGGATCCGAACTTCGTGCAACGGCTCGAGGAACACCATCTGCCCAGGCTCGACGCCTTGGGGGTGGAGTACCGGCCCCTCACTGGTCCCCACCCCTGGCAACGACTACCTGGGATTCCTGGTTTGCCACGGTGATCACGCCCTGGTCTACACGGCAGCGTCTTCCTCGGGCATGAGGATCCAGGCGGCGACGTAGAGGATCGCGCCGGTGCCGAACCCGAGCAGCGTCGCCGCCACCAGGATGATCCGCAGGATCGCGGCGTCCACCCCGATCATCTTGGCCACGCCGCCGCAGACACCGGCGATCATCTTGTCGCTCCGGCTGCGGCGGAGCTTCTTGACCTGGTCAGTGGCTTCGTTGAGCACGTTGTTCGTCATGGCTCAAGGTTCGCCGAAACGCAGCCCCGCCACATCGGTGACCACCCGGAACCCGACCCTGATTCCGGGCCGGATCCTCAGGGCCCAGAGATGTCTCAGTCGAGGCAGAACTCGTTGCCCTCGACGTCCTGCATGTTGAGGCACGACTCGTTGACGCCGTCGGCGAGCAGCAGCTGCCCGCGCACCGCGCCGAGCGGCAGCAGCCGAGCGCACTCGGCTTCTAGCGCGTCGAGGCGCTCCTGGCCCACCAGCCCGGTGCCGACCCGCACGTCGAGGTGCACCCGGTTCTTGACGATCTTGCCCTCGGGCACGCGCTGGAAGAACAGCCGCGGCCCCACCCCGGACGGATCGCTGGCCGCGTACCACGAGTCGTCGTCGTGGTCGGCCGGACCGACGTACCCCAGCACCTCGCACCAGAACTTGCCGACGCGCACCGGTTCCGCGCAGTCGAAGGTGACCTGGACCTGTTTCACTGACCCCATGCACTCACCCTAAAGGGCCTAATCTGACGTCATGGAGTCCCCTGAGGAACTGGCGTCAGGGCTCGACCGCGCGGGATATCTGCCGGACGGCGGCATCGCCACGGCGGCGTTCCTCGCGGTCGCGATGGGCCGGCCGCTGTTCCTCGAAGGCGAACCGGGCACCGGCAAGACCTCGCTCGCACTGGCGTTGGCCAAGTCGATGGACGTCCCGCTGATCCGCCTCCAGTGCCACGAGGGCATCGACGCCACGCAGGCGCTGTACGACTGGGACTACCCGCGCCAGCTCATGCACCTGCGGGTCCTCGAAACCCGGGGCGAGGTCGACGAGGCCTCCCTCTACACGCGACGGTTCCTGCTGGCCAGGCCGTTGCTGCAGGCGTTGGAGAGCGCACCGTGCGTGCTGCTCGTGGACGAGATCGACCGGGCGGACGACGAGTTCGAGGCGTTCCTGCTCGAAGTGCTCTCGGAGAACGCGGTCAGCATCCCGGAGTTCGGCGAGATCAGGGCCTCCACGCCGCCGCTCACCGTGCTGACCTCGAACCGGACCCGCGAGGTGCACGACGCGTTGAAGCGCCGCTGCCTCTACCACTGGCTGGAGCACCCGTCACTGGAGCGGGAGGTCGCGATCCTCCGCCGCACCCTGCCCGGCCTGGACGAACGGCTCGCGCAGCAGGTCGCGGAGGCCGTGCGGAAGATGCGCGGGCTCGACCTGATGAAGCCGCCCGGTGTGGCCGAGTCGCTCGACTGGGCGCGTGCACTCCAGGCGCTGGGACGGACCGAACCGGACGCGTCGACGCTCGGTGCCGTGCTGAAGTACCGCGAGGACGCGGATCGCGTCATCGGGAGCACAATCGTGGGGTGACCGAAGCCTGCGTGGGGTTCACGCGCGTCCTGCGGGGCGCGGGACTCCAGTGCGGGCCCGATCGCGTCCAGGCGTACCTGCAGGCCACCGCGCACGTCGACCTCTACTGGGCCGGGCGCCTCACGCTCTGCGCCGACCCGGACGACCTGCCGCGCTACGACGCCGCGTACCGGGCGTACTTCGGCGGCACGCCACCACGTCCGCGCACGACGATCGAGCTCGACTCGGTCACCGTCGGCGTCGCGGCCTCCGACGTGGAGGTGCTGCGCCACAAGGACATCTCCGAGTTCAACGCGGCACCGTTGCTGGCCCGCTTGAAGCCACTCCCGCCACGCCGACGGTCGCGCAGGCTCCGCAAGGCCCGCCGTGGCCGCATGGACCTGGCCAGAACCGTCCGCGCGATGATCGAGATCGGCGGGGAGATCGCCCTGCCACGGCACCGCAGGCGAGGCGTGAAGGCTCGCAGACTGGTGCTGCTGATCGACGTCTCCGGCTCGATGGCCGCCTACTCCGACGCGCTGCTGCGGTTCGCGCACGTCATCGCGCACGCCATGCCCGTCGAGGTGCGCACGATCGGCACCCGGCTCACCCGCGTGACCAGGCAGCTCAAGGAACGCGACCCGGAACGTGCGTTGCGGGCCGCCGGCCGGGCCATCCCGGACTACGAGGGCGGCACGCGGCTAGGTGAGGCGCTGCGGCGGTTCAACCAGCAGTGGCGGCAACGAGGTGCGGTGGTCGTGCTGTTCAGCGACGGCTGGGAGCGGGGCGACCCAACCCTGCTGGCGGCCGAGATGGCGAGGCTGAGACGGGTGAGTCACCAGGTCATCTGGGCCAACCCGCACGCGGGCAAGTCCGGCTACCGGCCGGTCCAGCAGGGCGTGCTGGCCGCGCTCCCGCACGTCGACCGGATGGTCGCCGGCCACAGCGTGCACGCCTTGGAAGAGCTGCTGAAGGAAGTGCGCAATGCGTGATGTCCTGTTCGACCTCGCGGATCGGGTGGCGAACGGCGAGACCGTCGGCGTCGGCACCGTCGTCGCGACCTTCAGTTCAGCGCCGCGGCCGGCGGGTGCGGCGATGCTCGTGACGCAGGACGGCGAGGCGGTCGGCAGCGTCTCCGGCGGGTGCGTCGAGGGCGCTGTCTACGACCTCGCGCAGTCCACCGACGAGCCGGTTCTCCAGCGGTACGGGGTGAGCGACGACGACGCGTTCGCGGTCGGGCTGACCTGCGGCGGAATCATCGACATCTACGTCGAGAAGATCGACGCCGACTCGTTTTCGCAGCTCAGCGAGGTAGTTGAGACTGTGCGGGCCGAGCAGCCGGTGGCCGTCGCGACCGTGATCGAGCACCCGGACGGCATCGGCCGGCGGATGGTCATCTGGCCGGACCGTCGAGCTGGCAGCCTCGGGTCTGCGCGGATCGACGACGCCGTCACCGACGACGCGCGCGGCATGCTGGCGTCCGGACGCAGCGGAGTGCTGGCGTACGGCCCGGACGGCCAGCGCCGTGGTGAGGGCATGAGCGTCTTCGTGAACTCGTTCGAGCCGCCGCCGCGCATGCTGGTGTTCGGTGCGATCGACTTCGCCGCCGCGATGGCTCGGCTCGGCGCGTTCCTGGGCTACCGCGTGACGGTCTGCGACGCGCGGCCGGTTTTCGCCACCCGCAGCCGTTTTCCGGAGGCGGACGAGGTCGTCGTGGCCTGGCCACACCGGTACCTGGAGGCTGAAGCGTCCAAATTGGATGAACGCACGGTGATCGCGGTGCTCACGCACGACCCGAAGTTCGACGTGCCGCTGCTGGAGGTCGCGTTGCGGCTCAAGGTCGGCTACGTCGGGGCGATGGGGTCCCGCCGTACGCACGAAGATCGGTTGCAACGGTTGCGGGAAGCGGGTTTGACCGAGAGCGAGCTCGCACAGCTGGCGTCGCCGATCGGCCTGGATCTGGGTGCCAGGACACCGGAGGAGACCGCGGTGTCGATCGCCGCCGAGATCATTTCCTTGCGGTGGAACGGATCCGGCCGGCGCCTGGTCGATCTTGGTGAATCGATCCACCACTGATCGTGTTGTTGAACCTGGGAACGGGGAGGAGGCTGAGGTGACCCTCGTCACCAATGGCCCACCACCCCCTGGGAGGGTTGATGAAGATCTCGGTCAACGTCGACGGAGTGACTTACGCCGACGAGGTCGAGGCCCGCCTCCTGCTCGTCCACTACCTGCGGGAGCGTTTGGGCAAGACCGGCACCGTCGTCGGCTGCGACACCGGCAACTGCGGGGCCTGCACGGTGCACCTCGACGGTCACAGCATCAAGTCGTGCCAGATGTTCGCCGTGCAGGCGAACGGGCACGAGGTCACCACGATCGAAGGCCTCGCCCGCGACGGCAAGCTGCACCCGGTGCAGGAGGCGTTCCGCAACAACCACGCGCTGCAGTGCGGTTTCTGCACCCCCGGCATGATCATGCAGGCGATCGACCTGCTCGCCGACGAGTCGGATCCCGACGACGAGACCGTGCGGAAGGGCCTGGAGGGCAACCTCTGCCGCTGCACGGGCTACCAGAACATCGTTCGTGCGGTCCAGGACGCCGCTCAGCGGATGAAGCCGGGCGCCGGTCCGAAGATCGAACAGCACAGCGATGAACATGTCACCGCGCAACAACCGGTAGGTGGCGAATGACCGCCACCGCCGAGCCGGAAGTCGGCAAGGCCCGGCTCCGCAAGGAAGACGCCCGGCTGATCACCGGCCAGACCACGTGGACCGACAACATCCAGCTGACCGGCATGCTGCACATGGCCGTGCTGCGCAGTCCCGTCGCACACGCCCGCATCCGCCACATCGACTGCAGCCGCGCGACCGCGATGCCCGGCGTCGCGATCGTCCTCACCGGTGAGGACCTGGCCGCCGAGCAGGGTTCGCTGCCGTGTGCGTGGCCGATCACGGAGGACATGAAGGCACCGGCCGCGCCCGCGCTGGCCGTGGACCAGGTCAACTTCGCCGGTGAGGCCGTCGCTCTGGTGATCGCCGACAACGCGTATCGCGCGGCGGACGCGCTGGCCGCGATCGACGTCGACTACGACGAGCTGCCGGTCGTGCTCGACCTGGAAGAAGCCCTCCAGGACCAGGATCTCGTACATCCCGATCTCGGCACGAACAAGTGCGCGACCTGGGTGCTCGACTCGGCGGAAGCCGGCAGCGGCACCAACGTCGAGGACGAGATCGCGTCCGCCGAGGTCGTGCTGGAGCGGACGTTCCGGCAGCAGCGGCTGATCCCGTCGTTCATGGAACCGCGTTCGGTCGTCGTCGACCCGAGCGCCGGCATGTTCACGGTCTGGTCGGCAACGCAGATCCCGCACATCCTGCGCTGGATGCTCTCGGCCGTCACGGGCATCGCCGAGCACAAGATCCGCGTCATCGCGCCGGACGTCGGCGGCGGGTTCGGCGGCAAGCTCCAGGTCACGCCGGAGGAGCTGCTCTGCCTGCTGGTCGCGCGGCGGATGGGCCGTCCGGTGAAGTGGACCGAGTCGCGCACCGAGTCGATGCTGTCCGCGCACCACGGCCGCGACCAGATCCAGAAGATCACCCTGTCCGCCCGCCGCGACGGCACGGTGACCGGCCTGAAGGTCGAGCTGCTCGCCGACATGGGCGCGTACCTGCGGCTGGTCACGCCGGGCATCCCGATCCTGGGCGCGTTCATGTTCAACGCGATCTACAAGTTCGCGGCCTACCGGTTCGTGTGCACCAACGTGTTCACGAACAAGGTGCCCACGGACGCCTATCGCGGTGCCGGACGGCCCGAGGCGACGTTCGCGATCGAGCGGATGATGGACGAGCTCGCGGTCGAGCTGGACATGGACCCGATGCGGGTCCGCGAGTTGAACTGGATCAAGCACGAGGAGTTCCCGTTCACCACGGTCGCCGGGATGACCTACGACTCCGGCAACTACGAGGCCGCGACGGCCCGTGCGATGGAGCTGTTCGACTACGAGGCGCTGCGCGAGGAACAGCAACGGCGTCGTTCTTCTCGTGACCCGGTGCAGATCGGCATCGGAATTTCCACCTACACCGAGATGTGCGGCCTCGCACCGTCCCGCGTGCTGGGCGCTTTGCGTTATGCCGCAGGCGGTTGGGAGTCCGCGTCGATCCGCATGCTGCCCACCGGCAAGGTCGAGGTGATCACCGGGACCTCGCCGCACGGGCAGGGCCACGAGACGGTGTGGTCGCAGATCGTCGCCGACCGACTGGGTGTGCCGTTCGAGGACGTCGAGGTGCTGCACGGCGACACGGCCTCGTCGCACCGGGGCATGGACTCCTACGGCTCGCGTTCGCTGGCGGTAGGTGGCACCGCGCTGGTGCACGCGGCGGACAAGGTGCTCGCGAAGGCACGGCGGCTGGCCGCGCACATGATGGAGTGCGACGAGGCGGACGTGGAGTTCGCCACCGGTTCGTTCTCCGTCCGCGGCACTTCCACGGTGCGCACTCTGGGCGACGTCGTGCTGGCCGCGCACGTGGCGCACGACCTGCCGGAGGGCATGGAACCCGGCATGGACGCCGACGCCACGTTCGACCCGGACAACTTCTCGTTCCCGCACGGAACCCATTTGTGCGCAACGGAAGTCGACACGCAGACCGGCATGGTCCGGATCCGGTCGTACGTCGCCGTGGACGACGTCGGCACGGTGGTCAACCCGTTGATCGTCGACGGTCAGGTGCACGGCGGGCTGGCTCAGGGCATCGCGCAGGCGTTGTACGAAGAGGCCATCCACGACGAGATGGGCACGCTGACGACGGCCACGTTCGCGGACTACCTGGTGCCTTCCGCAGCCGATCTGCCCGCGTTCATGACCGCTCGCACCTCGACGCCGGCGACGTCCAACCCGTTGGGCGTCAAGGGAGTCGGCGAAGCGGGCACGATCGCGTCGACGCCCGCGGTGGTGAACGGCGTGCTGGACGCCGTGCGGCATCTGGGCGTGCGGGACATCGAGATGCCGTTGTCGCCTGAACGCGTCTGGACGGCGTTGCAGGGTGGCGCGGCGGATGCGTCCACACCTGCCGCGGGTGGGCTCGGTTCCATCGATGCGCAGGGAGGTCAGTCGTGATCCCGGCGGAGTTCAAGTACCTGTGTCCGTCCAGTGTGGACGAAGCCGTGCGGATGCTCATTCAGGAAGGTGAGGACGCCAAGATCATCGCGGGCGGGCAGTCGCTCGTGCCGGTGCTGCGGATGCGGCTGGCCGCGCCGACGGCGTTGATCGACATCGGTGGGCTGACCGAGCTGACGGGCGTGCGCGACGACGGCGACTCGTTGCTCATCGGTGCCATGACCACGCACTACGAGGTGCAGCGCGACCACCTGATCCAGGACCACGCGATGCTGTTGAAGCTGGTCACGGACACGGTGGCCGATCCGCAGGTCCGGCACCGCGGCACGTTCGGCGGCTCGCTGTGCCACGCGGACCCGGCGGGCGACCTGCTGGCGCCGGCGCTCGCGCTGGACGCCGTGATGATCATCGCCGGGCCTTCCGGGCGGCGTGAGGTGCCCGCGTCGGAGTTCTTCGTCGACTACTTCGAGACCGCGCTGGCTCCCGACGAGATCCTGATCGACGTCCGGGTGCCGAAGTACACCGGTTGGGGCGCGCACTACGAGAAGCTCAACCGGGTCGCGCAGGCGTGGTCGATCGTCGCGGTCGCGGCGGCCGTGCAGGTTCGCGGCGGCACGATCGCGGCTGCTCGGGTCGGTCTGACCAATGTCGGTGCAGGTCCGGTGCGTGCCACTGACGTCGAGGCCGCTCTCGTGGGCCAGCCCGCCACGGCCGAGTCGATCTCGTCGGCGGCTCTGCGGGCGTCGTCCGGTGACAGCTACAAGGACAACCTGGCTCGGGTGCTGACCGACCGGGCCCTGATGGCGGCGGTAGCGGGATGAAGCTGACGCACTCGTTCACCGCGCCTGCCCCGGCCGAGGAGGTCTGGGAGGCGCTGCTCGACCCGGAACGCGTGGCGCCCTGCCTGCCCGGCGCCACGCTGACCTCGGTCGACGGCAAGACGTTCAACGGGGAGGTGAAGGTCAAGCTCGGTCCGGTGCAGCTGCTCTACCGGGGCAGCGGCGAGTTCGTGGAGATCGACCCGGTGCTGCGTCGCGCGGTGCTGAAAGCGTCGGGCAAGGACACCCGCGGCAACGGCACGGCGTCCGCTGTTGTCACGTTCCAAGTGGGCGACAGCGTCGAGGTCGAGACGGATCTGAGCGTGACGGGCCGTCCGGCGCAACTCGGTCGCGGCCTGATCGCCGAGGTCAGCGGCAAGCTCGTCGACCAGTTCGCGGAATGCCTGGCGAGCACGCTGGGTTCCGTGGATGCTGACGAGGTGGCGCAACAGCAGCATCTCCGAGTGGTCCCCGACGAGCCGATCGACCTGATCGACACGGCAGGCGTTCCGGTGTTGAAGCGCGTGCTACCCATCGCGGCCGCAGCAGTGGCCGTCGTGCTGTTCGTAATCCTGCGACGCAGGCGGACACGCTGAAGCGTGTGGTCCGGTGGCCGGCTTTACTGCTGGTCACCGGCCTCGCGCTGGCCGCGTGCACGGGCTCACCGGTGGTCATCACCTCCGCGCCCGTCACGCCTCCCACCACCACTTCTTCTGGCCCGCCCCCGCCGCGTTCGTTCACGCTGACCGCGGGCGGCGACATCCTGATCCACCCGGCGCTGACCGAGCAGGCCGTCGCCGACGGCGGCGAGGCAGGACGCAACTTCCAGCCGCTGTTCGCGGGCGTCAAGGACACCCTGAAGGCCGATCTTTCGCTGTGCCACCTCGAGGTGCCGCTGGGCAAGAAGGAGGGCCCGTTCTTCGGCTACCCGTCCTTCCTCGCCCCGCCCGAGGTGGCGAAAGGCCTGGTGGACGTCGGTTACGACTCCTGCTCGACCGCCTCGAACCACACGCTGGACCGCGGTGTCTCGGCGATCCAGACGACGTTGGACGCGATGGACGCCGTCGGCCTGAAGCACACCGGCTCGTTCCGCACGCCGGAGGAGTCCGCTGCGCCGCTGATCCTCGACGCGGGCGGGGTGAAGGTCGCGCAGCTCTCGTTCACGTACGGCTTCAACGGCATCCCGCTGCCCCAGCCGTGGCGCGCGAACCAGATCAACCCGGCCAAGATCCTCGCCGACGCCCGCAAGGCCCGTGAGGCCGGCGCCGAGGTCGTCGTGCTGTCCGTGCAGTGGGGCGCCGAGTACCAGCACGCCGCCACCGAGGACCAGAAGGCCCTGGCCCGCCAGCTGCTGGCCGACCCGGCCCTCGACCTGATCATCGGCACGCACGTGCACGTGGTGCAGCCGTTCGAGAAGATCGGCAAGAAGTGGGTCGCGTACGGGCTGGGCAACGAGGTGGCCCGGCACGCCGAACCGCGTGGCGTGACCGAGGAAGGCGTGATCGCGCGGTTCAAGTTCGAGCAGGGGCCGGAGGGGTGGTCCGTGGTCGAGGCGTCCTACACGCCGACCCTGGTCGAGCTGGGGCCGCCGATCCGGCTGGTGGACCTGACTCGGGTGCCCGCGAACGACCGGCGGACCGAGGCGATCAACCGGACCGAGGGCGTGGTGTTCAGCCTGGGGGCGAACGGGCAGGGGCTCTCGCGGTCTAAGCCCTGATCTTCTTCAGGACCCGGTGGTACCTGTTGCTCCAGGCTTCGTCGCTGGTCGCGAACTCCGCGATGCGGTCAGGAGCCGGTGCGTTGACGGGCACCGGCAGGTAGCCGTTGCTCGGTGTGAGCGAGTTGCTCGTGACGTCGCCGTCGAGGAGCTGCAGCGTGGCGAGCCCGCACGCGTAGTCGAGTTGCGGAAGTGCGGCCGCCAGCGCGATGCCGGCCGCCATGCCCACTGACGTCTCCAGCGCCGACGACACCACGCACGGCAGCCCGCACGCCTCGGCCACTTCGAGGGCTTTCCGCACTCCGCCGAGCGGCGCCACCTTGATCACCGCGATGTCCGCCGCGCCCGCCACGGCCACCTTCAGCGGGTCGTCGGCCTTGCGGATCGACTCGTCCGCGGCGATCGGCACGTTGACGCGTTTGCGGACTTCCGCGAGCTCTTCCAGCGTGCGGCACGGTTGTTCCACGTACTGGAGGCCTGCTGCGGCCCGGTCCATGGCCTTGATCGCTCTTGTGGCCGTGTCGACGTCCCACATCATGTTCGCGTCGATCCGCACGAAGCCTTGTGGCCCCAGCGCGTCCCGGACCGCTTCGAGCCGCGCGCAGTCCTCTGCGAGCGTGGACTCGGCGACCTTCACCTTGGCGGTCTGGCAGCCCGACTTGGCGACGATCTCGTGCGCTTTATCCGGGCTGACGACCGGCACCGTGCAGTTGACCGGGATGCGGTCGCGGACCGGTGCCGGCCAACCTTCGTGCGCGGCTTCCAGCGCACACGCGAGCCAGGGCACGGCTTCTTCGTCGTCGTACTCCTCGAACGGGCAGAACTCGCCCCACCCGGCCGGACCTTCGATCAACAGGCCGGTGCGTTCGGTGATGCCGCGGAACCGGACGCGCATCGGGATGGAGTAGGCGAGCACGCCCGCGATTCAAGCGCACTTGAGGAGTTCGAGCGAATGGCCGCCACCTCGCAGGTTGACCGTGCCGGCGGCCTGGATGCCGAGCAACGTGCAGACGATCTGCTGGACCGCGGCCCTGCTGAGCAGCGAGACGTCGGTGGAGATGCTGACCTCGAGGCCGTTGGCCACGCGCTCGACGGTGGCGGGCGCGGCGTCGAACGGGACCTCGGTGGTGAGGCCGCGGTTCAGCTCAGGCACGTTGGGACCTTGGGCCAGCAGGGCGACGACGTCGAACCCGCTCAGGCTGCCCTGGGGGCGGTTGACCGGGACGACCCTGCTCTCGGACACCCAGTAGAGCGCGGGGGAGGTGTTCTCGACCGGGCCGCTCGGGGCTTCCAGGCCGGGGATGGGTTCGGTCGGCCGGATTCCGCATCCGGTGACGAGGAGGAGAACGACCACAAGCTGACGCAAGGGTCCCCTCCAGGGGGGCCCCCTGAATCCATTATCCCAGCCGGCACCGACAGTTTTGGGCCTCACGACGTGCCTCCCAGCGGCAACCGAAGCGTGAACAACGCGCCTCCACCCGGTCGGTTCGCCGCGATCAAGGTCCCTCCGTGCAGCCGGGCGTTCTCCCAGGCGATCGCCAGCCCGAGCCCCGACCCCTCCGACCGTCCGCGAGCCGAGTCGGCTTTGTAGAACCGCGCGAACACGTGCGGCAACACGTCCGCAGGCAGCCCGGGCCCCGAGTCCGCCACCTCGATCACCAAGGAAGACTCCACAACCGACAGCGACACGGTCACCGGCGCAGCCCCGTGCCGCAACGCGTTCCCCACCAGGTTCGCCACGATCACGTCCAACCGCCGCGGATCCAGCCGCGCCCGCACCCCGGACGGCAACGAAGCCGACACCTCGAACCCGCGCATCTGCAGCGTCCGCGACACCACCTCGGCCACGTCGACGTCGTCCAGCGCCAACGCAGCCGTCCCCGAGTCGAACCGCGTGACCTCGATCAGGTCGTTGACCAGCCGCGTGAGGTTCAGCGTCTCCCGGTTCACCAACCGGGCGGCCTGCCCGGCGACTCCGGGCAACGAACCCGTCTCCGCGTCCAGCACGTCGGTCACCGCGGTCATCGCGGCCAACGGCGTCCGCAGCTCGTGCGACACATCAGCCACGAACCGCCGCGCGTCGGCTTCCATCCGCCGCAGCTCGCCGACGTGGTGTTCCAGCGCGGCAGCCGTGCTGTTGAACGTCGTGGCCACCTCGGCCAGCTCGTCCCTGCCCCGCACCGGCACCCGCGCGGCGAGGTCGCCCTGCCCGAGCTGGATGGCGGCCATCCGCAGGTCCCGGACGGGCCGCAGCACCCCGCGTGCCGCGAAGAACCCCATCCCCAGGGCCAGCAGCAGCCCGGCGCCGCCGATCAGCAACGCGTTGCGCTCGAGCTCGCCGACGACCTCGATCTCGGAGGTGAACGGCCGCAGCACGTACACCTCGATGCCGGTAGCGCCGCCGCCGGAATCCCGCACCTGCATGCCTACGACGAGCCACACCGCGCCCACATACGGCACCCGCTGCCAGCCCACGCGTCCGGACGACACCAGGGCCCGCAGTTCAGGAGTGATCACCGAAGCGGGCATCGAGCCCGCCGACAGACCCCGCGCCTGCGCGAGGGCTGACCCCTCACGTCCGGAGACCTTGCCGGCGATGCGCTCCAGGAACGCGGTATCCGGCTGCCGGACAGGCAACGGGTACAGCTGCTCGACGCGGTTGGTCGTCTCGATGACGGCGTTGTCCTGGGCCCGTTGCACGATCGCGTCCCGCGCCCGCACGTAGCCGGCGCCGGACACCGCGACGGCGGTCACGACGCTCAGGAAGGCGAAGGCGAGCAGCAACCGCAGACGCAGCGTCACAGCGGCCCGAACCGGTAGCCGAAGCCCCGCACGGTCTGGACGTACACCGGAGCCGCCGGGTCGTCCTCGATCTTCGAACGCAGCCGCTGCACGCACGCGTCGACCAGCCGCGAGTCGCCGAGGTAGCCCTGGTCCCACACGGACTCCAGCAGCTGCTGCCGCGACATCACGCGGCCGGGCGAGCCAGAGAGCTCCAGCAGCAACCGCAGTTCGGTGGGCGCCAGCGACACCGGCCGCCCGAGCCGCGTCACGACGAGCCCGTCGCGGTCGATCGTCAGGTCGCCGTGGCGTTCGGCCACGACCTCGGGCGTCGCGACGGACGACCGCCGCAGCACCGCCCGGATCCGCGCCTCCAGCACGCGGGCCTGCGCGGGTTTGGCGACGTAGTCGTCGGCGCCCGCTTCGAGACCCGCGACCACGTCGATGTCGTCGTTGCGCGCGGTCAGCATGATGATCGGGAGGTCACCGGACGCGCGGATCCGCCGGCACACCTCGAACCCGTCCACGCCCGGCAGCATCAGGTCCAGCACGACCACGTCCGGCGCGACGCTCATCAGCAGTTCGAGGCCCTCCTCGCCCGTGCGCACCGCGTCCACGGTGTGTCCCTGGTAGGTCAGGGCGAGCGACAGTCCCTCTCGGACCGCCTCGTCGTCCTCGATCAGCAGTACGCGCGGCATGACCTCCAGCCTTCCGGACGGGTCTCATGAGGACGTTCTTGCGACGTCATCGTTGCGTAACGACCTTCCGTGCGCAGTTGTTGTCCAGCCATCACCCGGCGCGGACACGGGTCCGAAACCCTCTGCGACATGCGAAAAGCGCTCCTGACGACGATCTTCGCGCTCACTGCGGTGATCAACACCGTCGTCCCTGCCCATGCCATTCGCGGCGGCGTCGAGGCACCGGCGCCCTACCCGTTCTCCGGGTCGTTGCAGCGGCCCGACTCGCCGCGCGTGGACGGCCACACGTGCGGCGTCACGCTGGTCGCCCCGAGCTGGGCCGTCACCGCGGGCCACTGCACCAAGAACAACCCCAGCGGCGCCCAGGTCGGGCGCCCGAAGAACTGGACGGTCCGGCTCGGCACGACGGACGCCGGCAGCGGCGGCGAGGTGATCGCCGTCGAGCGGTTCGTCACCTACTCGAACTACCCGGTCCACGAGGGCGACATCGGCCTGCTGAAGCTCGAGAAGCCGGCGAAGACCAAGCCGGTCGCCCTGCCAGGGGTCCGCCCTGCCGAGGGCACCAGGACGCGCATCCTCGGCTGGGGCATGACGTGCGACCGCCGCGCACCCGAGTGCTACCCGCGGAAGCTGCGCGAGGCGGACACCGTGATCCAGCCCGTGCAGGCCTGCGACGGCATCCACGCGGACCGCGAGCTCTGCATCGGCGCGCTGGACGGCAGCGTCGCCGCCACGAACATGGACTCCGGTGGCCCCGGACTCGTCCGCGACGGCGACCGCTGGGTGATGGCCGGCATCGTGAGCGGCTCCGGCGGCGACGACCGGCCGGTCATGTACACGGACGTCCACCACTTCACGGGCTGGATCAACGACGTCGTCACCGGCAAGATCAACCCGCCCGACACCCCGGTGCCGAACCTCGAAGGCGCCGCGTCGATCGGTCCCTGCTCCGCGTCCGTGGTGAAGACCGACCGCACCAGGCTCAGCGATCACGCACTCCTGCTCACGAACGGCCACTGCGTCCCGGAACGCCCCGCGCCGGGCCAGACGTTGCGGGACGTCGCGATCGAGATCCCGGTGACCATCGGCGACCGCCAGGGCTACCTGCAGGCCAAGGCGCACACGACGCACCTGGTCCACGCGACCATGTCCGGCACCGACACCGCGCTGTACCGCCTCGGCCAGACCTACGCCCAGCTCCACGCGAAGAGCGTGAAGATCTTCAAGCTGGCCGGTCGGTCCGCCAAGCCGGGCGAGCAGGTCGACATCATCTCGTCGGGCAACGGCAACCGCTTCAAGTGCACGATCGACGCCGTCGTCCCGCACCTGCGCGAAGAGGGCTACACGCAGGACAACGCCTACCGCTACGACCCCGAATGCAAGCCGTCGCACGGCGGTTCGGGCTCACCGATCGTGCTCCGCGACGGCAGCACCGTCGTCGGTGTGCACAGCACCGGCAACGACAACGGCGAACAGTGCACGGCCAACAACCCCTGCGAGGTCGCAGCGGACGGCACGGTGACCGTCCGCCAGGGCGCCCGTTATGGCCAGCAGATCACGCACCTAGCCGCTTGCGCACGAACCCCGAAGCCTGGTCGACCACAACAACCAGAAGCAGCACCACGAGGATGTGCGTGACCATCTCGTCGAACCGGAACAGCTTGATCGACTGGTTGATCAGGAAGCCGATCCCGCCCGCGCCGACCAGGCCGAGCACGAGCGACGACCGCACGTTCACGTCCAGCCGGTAGAGCAGAAGTCCTGCCAGGGACGGCATCACCGTCGGGAGCACCGCGTGCAGAGCGATCTGCGGACCGGACGCGCCGGTCACCCGCAACGCATCGCGCGGCCCGCGGTCGCTCTCGTCCATCGCCTCCGCCCAGAGCTTGCCCATCACGCCGGTGTTGTGGAACACCAACGCCAGCACGCCCGCGAACGGACCGAGCCCGACGGCCGTCACGAAGATCAGCGCGAACACCACGTCCGGCACCGAGCGCAGGAACGACAGCACCGCACGTGCCGCCTGCTGCGCCCAGGCCGCGGAAGTCGTCGCTCGTGACGCCAGAAGTGCCAGCAGCAAAGCGAACGGGATGGAGAACGTGGTGCCGAGCAGTCCGATGTAGAGGGTGGTCACGGCCGCTTCGAGGGACTTGCCGAGCACCGAGAGATCGGGTGGCAGCGACTCGGCGAGGAAGTCGGCCATGCCCTCCCAGCCCGCGATGAGCGCGGCGGGGGAGAACTCCGTGGCCTGCCAGGCAAGCACGTGCACCACCACGGCAACCGCGGCCACGATCCACACCGTGGACGACGGCCATCGCCTTTTGGGAACCGCCATCGTCATGCGAAAGCCCCCATCTCCACGATCCGATGTGCGTAGGTCCGCGCGAGCTCCGGCTGGTGCAGCACCGCCACGACGGCCAGACCGTCGTTCGCCAGTTCCACCAGCAACTCCATCACCTGCACGGCGGCCTGCGGGTCCAACGCCGACACCGGCTCGTCCGCGAGGATCACGTTGGCGCGCTGGCACAACGCCCGCGCTATCGCCACACGTTGTTGCTGCCCACCGGAAAGCCGGGCACACCGCTCCAACACCCGGTCCGCGAGCCCGACCCGGTCCAGGCACCGCACGGCCTCCTCCCGGACGTCCTGTCCGAAGAACACCGAGCGGTGCAACGGCAACCGGCCAAGAGCGCCGGAGCACACGTTGTCCAGCGCAGTGCGGCGCCCGACGAGGTGGATCTTCTGGAACACCATGGCGGCGTTCCCGTCGACGGAGACCGAGCCGCCGTCCGGGGTCTCCAGCCCGACCACGCAGCGCAGCGCCGTGGACTTGCCGGAGCCGTTCGGCCCCAGCAGCGCCACGAACTCCCCGGCCTCGACCGTCAGATCGAAGCCGTCCAGCACGGTGCGGCCGCCGAACGTCTTGCGCAGGCCGCGGATCGCGAGCATCAGACGTCCTCTTCCTTGAGGCCCAACGTCGTCGCGAGGTCGAACAGGACCTTGTACGTGTCGTTGTTCACCTGCACGAGCGGTCCCGGCGGGGTGACGTCGAGGAACGCGCCGACCTTCTCGACGTCGCCCGGCGAGAGCTCCAGCAACGCCTTGCGCACCCGGTCCTTGAACGCCGGGTCGAGGTCGCCGCGCACGGTGATCGGGTCGTTCGGGATCGGCTCGGACTTCCAGATCTGGCGGAACTTCGAGGAGTCGAACGTGCCCGCGGCCTTCGCGGTGGCGAGCTGCTGGCTGTTGATCTCGGCGGCGTCGACCTTGCCGTTGATCAGCGCGAGAATCGCTTCCGGATGGCCACCGGCGTAGTCGAGCTTCACGCCGGCCACGTTCGCCTTTTTCAAGCCGTAGCGGGGCAGCGCGTCGCCGGACGCCGAACCGACGCTGCTCAGCGCGAGCGACTTCCCGGCCAGGTCCTCGGTCTTCTGCGCGGGCGAGTCCTCGGCGACCCAGATGCCGGCGGTGTAGCTGGTGAGCTTGCCGGTGCCGTCGGCGAACGAGACGAGCGGCTCGGCCTTGGCCTTCTGGGCGGCGAACACGTAGCCGAGCGGCCCGAACTGGGCTACGTCCAGCTTGCCGTTGCGCATGGCCAGCACCTCGGCCGCGTAGTCGTCGACGATCTGCAGCTCGACCTCGCAGCCGAGTTTGGTGGTCAACGCCTTGGCGAGCACCTCGTAGGCGGGCTTGAGCTTGTCTGGCGCCTCGTACGGCTCGACGCCGAAGCGCACGCGACCGTTCGGGCAGTCACCGCTCGAAGCGGAGTTCGTTGGGCCACAAGCAGTCAGGGTCAGTGTCGCGGCGAGTACGACGCTGAGGACTCTCATCACAGCTCCTGGAGGAGGTCGTCGAGCACGGCAGGGGCGAGGCCGAGCGCGGTGGTCATGCCGATGCCTGAAGTGACCGAGACGGCCCGGATCCGGGGAGCGGGCGTCGCGGTCAGGAAGGGTTCCGGGGCCGATGCGTAGATGCCGCGCCAGCGTTCGAGGACGTGCAGCGCGGGGACGCCGAGCAGCCGGGCCGTCTCGGTGAGCACCAGGTCGTCGAGGTGCTCCGGCCGGTAGGGATCGACCGTGCGGCTGTAGTGGTGGGTGTCGCCGATCGTCAGCGAACCGTCGGGGAGCTGGGTGTACATGAGGTTCAGCCCGGCTTCGACGAGCTCGGGATGATCACGCGTGAGCCGTTCGCGGACCTGCTCGATGCTGGGACACCGCGCGAACGCGTCGTAGCGCAGCATCGAGAATCCGGTCAGCACGGCCGGTTCGATCACGCCGCTGTGTGCGACGCGCAGCATGCGCAGCTGGCAGCGTTGGATCTGGTGGTCGTCGGCGAGGTGGGGGAAGAACCTGTCGACGTCGTGCCCGACCGCGACGACCGCCGCGCGGCACCTGATCGTGCCGCGGGTGGTGCGGACGTGGCCCGGCTCGACCGTGAGCACGTTGGTCGACCAATGGAACGTGACGCCGCGTGCGGCCAGTAGCGCGGCGATCGCGTGCACGGCTTCGCGCGGGTTGACGCGGATGTCCAACGGCAGGAACGCACCTTCTTCGGTGAGCTCGATGTCACGGACTGATGCGAACTCTTCGAGCACAGCGCGTTCGTCGTCGTGACGTGCGACCACGACCGTGCCGGACTCACGCAACCAGAAGTCGGCCTCGCGAGCGAGCTTCAGCCACTCCTCGCGCGCGGTCATCGCGTACTCGTAGGCCACCCCGTCCTGAGCGGTGAAGCAGCCGTGCCCGAAGTTGCGCACGGAGGCCCCGACCGCGTGCTCGTCGCGCTCGACCACAGTGACGGACAGACCTCGTCGCACCGCGTGCCAAGCGTGCGCGAGCCCAACGACGCCCGCGCCGACGACCACCAGGTCCACACTTGTCATGACAAGAACGATGAGCGGCGGTCAAAGCAGAATCAATGGCCGTCCTGATGTGTTCACTTGGTGTTCAGACTTGTTATGACATGTATCGTTGAAGCCATGGAGATGCCCCTGCACGAGCGCATTGCGGCCGATCTGCGGCGCCGCATCGCCTCGGGTGAGCTGGCCGTCGGTGATCCCGTGCCGTCCGAATCGCAGCTGTGCGCGGAGTGGAACGCCTCGCGCGCGCCGGTCCGGCAGGCTCTCACGGCGCTGCGGGCGGAGGGCATGATCGGCGGCGGCCGCGGCAAGCCCGCGGTGGTGCGCAGGCACACGCTGTCGCAGCCGTTCGAGACGTTCCTGTCGTTCTCCAGCTGGGCCGCGGGCCTCGGACACGTGCCGGGCCAGCGAACCCTGGAGATCGCGCGCCGCCCGGCCTCCGCGGAGGTCGCCGACGCGCTGGCGCTGGACGAGGGCACACCGGTCGTGCAGTTGTTGCGGCAGCGGCTGATCGACGGCCGGCCGACGATGCTGGAGCGCACGACGTTCGTGGAGTCCGTGGGGCGCCTGCTGTTCGACTTCGACTGCGACAGCGGCTCGCTCTACCAGTACCTGGGGGAGCAGGGCGTCGACATGACGATCGCCCGGCACCAGATCGACGCAGTCGCGGCCGACGAGACGGACAGCGAACTGCTCGAAGTCGCTGTGGGCGCCCCACTTCTGCGGGAACGGCGGCGAGCGTCCGGTGTGGACGGTCGCCCGGTCGAGCACTCCGACGACCGCTACCGCCCGGACCTGGTCAGCTTTTCGATCGAGAACTCCCAGCAGGCGCACCCGGCGCTGCTGCGGGACTGGAGGGCTTCGTGAAGGTCGACCTCGTCGTGCTGGACATCGCCGGCACGACCGTGCAGGAGCACGGGCTGGTGTACCGCGCACTTGCCGAAACCGTTGAGACGGCCGGAGGTTCGTCCGCCGACGTCCACCGCTGGATGGGCGCCGACAAGCGCGAGGCGATCTCGTCGATGCTCGGGCGCTCCGATGTGGACGCCGAGTTCGCCGACTTCCACGACCGCCTGGCGAAGTTCTACGCGGAGACACCGCCGGAGCCGTTGCCCGGTGTGCCGGAGACGTTGGCGTGGTTGCGGTCCAACGGGGTGAAGGTCGCCCTCACCACCGGATTCGACCAGCCTGTCGTCGACGGGCTGCTGGACGTCCTGGGGTGGCGCGACGGCGTGGTGGACGCGGTCGTCACCGTGGACGGTGTGCCCGCAGGCCGCCCGGCGCCGTACATGATCTTCAAGTCGATGGGGCTGACCGGCGCCACGGACGTGCGTCGCGTCCTCACCGCCGGCGACACCGTTCGCGACCTGGAAGCGGGCATGAACGCGGGTGCGGGCTTCGTGGTCGGGGTCCTCAGCGGCAGCCAAACCGCCGAGGAACTCGGTGCGGCCCGGCACACGCACCTGTTGAGCAGCGTCGCGGAGATCCCGAAGCTAATCCAAAGCCGCGGTGTGGCGTAGCTGCTCCGGCGACGGATCCGCGATCAGCACCTGCAACGCCGCCGCGAACTGGTCGAAGCGCCGGTCGAACTCGGCCAGTTCGCGCGACGGCTCGGCCACCAGCGCCGCCCGTCCCGCCTTGGGCACGGCGGTCGCCAGCGCGTCCCGGAGAGGCTGCGACCGGCGCAGGGTCACGAGCAGCGTCCACAGCCGTTGCTCGACCAGCGCCACCTGCACCGGATCACCGGTCACGCGCAGGAAGTCCGACCGCACGGCTGTGGCACGCCGGCGCTGATCAGGACACGTGAAGTCGTCCGACCGGACCACCTGCGTGTCCGGCGCCGACCTGGCGAGCGACTCCTCCGACCGGAACCGCCGCGCAGGCACGGTCCCGGCCGGGTTCCACATCCACCAGAACGTCATCCGACCAGGTCGTCCGCGTCGACGATCTTGTACGCGTAGCCCTGCTCGGCCAGGAACCGCTGCCGGTGGGCCGCGTAGTCGGTGTCGAGCGTGTCCCGCGCGACGACCGAGTAGAAGTGCGCCTGCCGCCCGTCGCCCTTCGGCCGCAGGATCCGGCCGAGGCGCTGGGCCTCCTCCTGGCGCGACCCGAACGTGCCGGACACCTGGACGGCGACCGAGGCCTCGGGCAGGTCGATGGAGAAGTTGGCGACCTTCGACACGACGAGAGTGCGCAGCTCGCCGCGGCGGAACTGGTCGAACAGCTCCTCGCGTTCCTTGTTCTTCGTCGATCCCTTGATCACCGGCGCCCCCAGCTCCTCGCCCAGCTCGTCCAGCTGGTCCAGGTAAGCACCGATCACCAGAGCCGGCTCGTCGGGATGCTGGTCGAGCACCCTGCGCACGACCGGGATCTTCGTCCGCGCGGTCGAGCAGAGCTTGTAGCGCTCCTCCGGCTCGGCCGTGGCGTACTGCAGCCGCTCGTTGTCCGTCAGCGTCACCCGGACCTCGGTGCACTCGGCGGGAGCGATCCAGCCCTGCGCCTCGATGTCGCGCCACGGCACGTCGTAGCGCTTCGGCCCGATCAACGAGAAGACGTCGCCTTCCTGCCCGTCCTCGCGCACCAGCGTCGCGGTCAGGCCCAGCCGGCGACGCGACTGCAGGTCCGCGGTCATCCGGAAGACCGGCGCGGGCAGCAGGTGGACCTCGTCGTAGACGATCAGGCCCCAGTCGCGCGAGTCGAACAGCTCCAGGTGCTTGTACTCGCCCTTCGACTTGCGGGTGATCACCTGATAGGTCGCGATCGTGACCGGCCGGATCTCCTTGCGCTCACCGGAGTACTCGCCGATCTCCTCTTCGGTGAGCGACGTGCGCGCGATCAGCTCCCGCTTCCACTGCCGCCCGGCCACGGTGTTCGTGACCAGGATCAACGTGGTCGCCTGCGCCTCGGCCATCGCCGCCGCGCCCACCAGCGTCTTGCCCGCGCCGCAGGGCAGCACGACGACGCCGCTGCCACCCGCCCAGAACGCCTGCGCCGCGAGCCGCTGGTAGTCGCGCAGCTTCCAGTCCTTCTCGTCGAGCTCGATCGGGTGCGCCTCGCCGTCGACGTACCCGGCGTGGTCCTCGGCCGGCCAGCCGACCTTGAGCAGCAGCTGCTTGAGCCGCCCGCGCTCGCTCGGGTGCACGATCACCGTGTCGTCGTCGATCCGCGCGCCGAACATCGGCGCGATCTTCTTGTTGCGCAGCACCTCTTCGAGCACCGCGCGGTCGTTCGAGTGCAGCACCAGCCCGTGCGCCGGGTTGTTGGTGAGCACCAGCCGCCCGAACCGGCTCATCGTGTCGACGACGTCCACCAGCAACGGCTGCGGCACCGGGTAGCGGCTGAACCGCACCAGCGCGTCGACCACCTGCTCGGCGTCGTGCCCGGCCGCGCGGGCGTTCCACAGGGCCAGCGGCGTCACGCGATAGGTGTGCACGTGCTCAGGCGCGCGCTCCAGCTCGGCGAACGGCGCGATGGACGTGCGCGCGTCGTCGGCGAGCGGGTGGTCGACCTCGAGCAGCAGCGTTTTGTCCGACTGGACGATCAGTGGGCCATCGGTCACGGGTACAAGTCTCCCTGACGGCGCCAAACGCGTTCGACCTGCGTCAACTGGCAAGTGTGAGGCGACACACCCAGCCAACACGACGTGACGTACTTTCTCGCGCATGAGCACCGAGTCGACTGATCCCGTCGAGCCACCGGCCACGGTGGCACCGGCTCCGGAGGAGACCGAGACCGACGAGTCGCCCAAGAAGAACAACTGGCTGAAGTTCGTCATCGTCGGCGTGCTGGCGGTGGTCCTCGTCGGCGGCGGTGTGTGGGCGCTCACAGCGCTCAACGGCACCAAGGTCGGCGACTGCGTGAGCGCCGCGCCGAAGGACGTCGACAAGCCGGACGGCGAGTGGAACGTCTCGTCGCAGGGCTGCGGCGACGCGAAGGCCACGCACCGGGTCGCCAAGGTGCTGAACAGCTCCGACGACCCGTGCCCCGACGAGGGCATCTACGAGCCGGTGAAGTCCGGTGGCGACTCGCTGTGCCTGATGCCGAACCTCGCCGAGGGCAACTGCTACACGTCCGGTGACGACGGCGCCTTCAAGAAGGAGGCGTGCACCACCGAGTCGCCGGTGAAGATCGTGAAGAAGGTCGACGGTCTGCCGGAGGAGGGCACCACGTGCCCGGAGGGCTCCAGCGAGCTGCGCTTCAGCGAGCCGGCCTCGGTCTACTGCATGGGCGTGCACGAAGGTTCCTGATCGGGTGAACTCGGTTGAGTTGATCATCGACTGACGCCGATACCCAGGCCATGAAGAAGGTCGGCCTGGGTATCGCCGTTGTTCTCGCGCTCGTCCTGCTCGGCGGGTTCGTGCTGAACCAGCTCGGCGACGCGACCGAGGCGGCCAGGGTCGGCGACTGCGCCCGCATCTCCGGCTCGCAGGACAACCCGAAGTACCAGGCGCTCGACTGCGCCTCGGAACAGGCGACCGTCAAGATCGCCAAGATCCTGCCGTTCAACGAGCAGAAGTGCCCGTCCGGTGGCATGGACTACTCGACCTACACGGGCGACTCCACGCTCTGCCTCATGCCGAACTTCGTCGAGGGCTCCTGCTACGGCCAGAACCCCCAGAGCGGCATCGCCAAGGTCGCCTGCACCACCAAGGACTCGGTGAAGGTCGCCAAGGTGCTCACCGGCAAGACCGACCGCGCGGCGTGCGGTGACTCGCGCGCGGCGGTCTTCCCGGAACCCGCCGTCACCTTCTGCCTCGAACGCGGCGACAAGCAGTGATCTTCGCGTAAAGCACCTTCCTCGGCGGAGTCCACGTGGCAACCTCTGCGGCGTGATCAACGAGGAGGCCGCGCCCAGGACGAGCCTGGGAAAGCAGGTGCTGACCTACGGGGCAACGCTGGTCGTCGCGGCGGTCGCGATCTACGCCCTCTCCGAGTTCGCGGCCCGGTTCCAGCCGCCGAAGCAACCGGATTCGCCCGGTTCTGCTGCCTCCGTCGCGCCCAGCGAACGGGCGGCTACCAAGCGGCCGTAACGTTTCCGTAAAGCCCCGGCGGATTCCTCGCCCGCGTGGCAACCTCTCCTCCGGCCGTGTCGGGGGGCGTGGGCTGTTCGGCGTAAGCAGCTCGCGCGAATGGTCCGGCCTATCACGCTTTCGAAACCGGAGTCGGTCCCATCGGCTCCGGTTTCGCGTCTTTGCCAGTCCATCGGAGAGGAATCCAGTGACCACCCCCAACTACCCGCAGCAGCCAGGGCCGTACGGCCCGCCTCCCGGTGGGCAGCCGCAGCAGCCGTACGGTCAGCAGCCCGGTCAGCCAGGCCAGCCCGGTCAGTACGGCCCGCCGCCGCAGCAGCAGGGTTATCCGGCCGACCCGTACGACCAGCCGCAGGGTCAGCCCGGCCAGTACGGACCGCCTCCCGGTGACCCCTACGGCCCGCCTCCCGGTCAGATGCCGCCCGGCCAGCCCATGCCGTACGCGCAGCCACCGAAGAAGAGCGGCGCCGGCAAGATCATCGGCTCGATCCTGGCGTTCGTGCTGGTCGCGGGCGGTGTCTTCCTGGTGAAGGCGCTCATCGGCGGCGGCATCAGCGCCATCAGCGGGCCGGACGCCAAGCCCGGAGACTGCGCGAGCGTCACGGGCACCACGGTCAGGCCCGAGTACAAGAAGGTCGACTGCGGCGCGACCGAGGCGAACTACTTCATCGCCAAGGCCATGAAGTCGACCACCGAAGCGTGCCCGAGCGAGGACTACGCCGAGTACAGCGAGAGCGGCCGCCGCGGCTCCGGCATGAAGCTCTGCCTCGTCGAGAAGCTCCAAGAGGGCAAGTGCTACAAGGAAGAACTCGTCAAGATCAACATGGAGGGCATGAAGGTCGTCGAGTGCCCGGCCGCCCCCAACGAGTTCGCCATCACGAAGATTCTCAAGATCGAGAAGATGGTCAAGGCCGCGACCGCCGAGTGCGGTGAGGCAACTGCCGTTTCCTACGCCGAACCGTCGCCCGGAATCACCTACTGCGTGACCGCGGTCGAAGGCAAGTGAGCGAAGTGAAAGAGGCGGGCCGTGAAAATCGGCCCGCCTCTTTCACTTTTTTCATGTCGAGCTGCAACTAATTCGTCGTACCCGGCGGCAAAAGCTGCTGCACGTCCAGACGACCGGACAGCACGTCCTCGGTGTCCATCATGTCGGCGACCCGCTGGAGCCGGATCGGGTTCAGCGACAACGGGAACGTGCCGACGGACACGAGCGCCGCGGTCGGCCCGTCGACGTCCGCGTAGCTGGTCAGCGAGTCCTGCACGGCGAGCTTGTTGGACTGCGCGCGCTGCTGGGCCTGGCGCAGCACGTCCCGGAACACCTTCAGCGTCTTCGGGTTCTGCTCAGCGAACTTCTTGGACGACGCGTAGCCGGACATCGGGAAGTCCAGTGTCGGACCGCGCGCGGTGTCGGTGAGGATCTTCGCACCGATGTTGCGCTGCGCCTTCGTGATGAACGGCTCGATCATGAACGCCGCGTCGATCTGCCCGGCCGTCAGCGCGTTCTCCATCTCGCCGAACGGCATCGAGGCGAACTTGATCTTCTGCTTCTCGACCGCGGCGGTGTCCAGCACGGCACGCGTGGTCAGCGCGCCGATGTCGGTCTCGCTGTTCACGCCGATGCGCGGCGCCTGCTTCTTGCCGGGGTCGTCGTAGTCCGACGACGCGGCCGTGACCAGCGCCATCGAGTTCGGACCCGCCTGGTAGGCCTCGCCCTGCAGCTGCAGTTCGGTGCCCTCGGCGACCGAGCGGAAGAGGCTCACGTGGGTCGCCCACGTGATGTCGAGCGTGGTGTCCAGCTGCTTGATGGCCTCGGCCTCGCTCGGCTGGGTGACCAGGTTGACCTGCAGGCCCGCCTTCTCGAACAGCTTTTCGGTCAGCGCGATGCGCAGCGGGGCCACGTCGACGACGGGCAGCACGCCGATGCGCAGGACGTTGCGTTCGACGTCTGCGGTGCCGCCGTTCGACGAACTTCCGAACAGGCTGCAGCTCGCGGTCAGAACGCACGTGATGAGCACTGCAGCAAGCCGCAGAGCTTTGGCTCGGGTAGCCATGGCACCTCTCGCCGGTAGGCCTTGAGTAGCATCGATTTGATCTGTGAGTGTCGCCACGGACCAGGCAGTCCGCAGTCCCAACTGGGCGTTCGGACGGACGTGCGGCGTGCCGACAACCGGGGATGTTAACCACCTGAACGTATGAAACGACACCCCGTCTCGATACGGTGAGTGCTTCTGGAGACTTCCCCCGAGGAGGGGGTGGCCATTACGCTCCCCGCCGGGTGGCACAGGTCGCAGTAGAGGATCGTGTCTTCAGAACGGGGTAGGGCGCCTCACCGGGCGAACAACCTCTGTGCTGCAATTCGGCCCGTTTGACGAGTCCATGCTCGGTCCTGGGGAGAGACCGGGACACTGCTGCTGGAAGAGGAAGCCCAGAGTGGCCCGACGTGAGAGAGGTCCCAGCCAGTTTGGCGTGGGTGACACCACACGCTCCGAAAGGCCCGAATCGGGTGACGGACTGGCTGCGCTGGGTAACGGCACCGTGACGGCGACACCGGACGTGGTGAAGACCGACATCGGCACCGGACCCGGATCAGGACCTGCCCGATCCGCGCCATGGCGGCTGCGCAACTGGAGGTTGCGCACAAAGCTGCTCGCCGTGCTGCTCATCCCGACGGTCTGTGCGCTCGCCCTGGGTGGCCTGCGCGTGCGCACCGACCTTCAGAACGCGACGGAGTTCAACAACCTCGCGAACCAGATCCGCCTGGAGACGGCGGTCGCCGACCTGGTGCAGCAGTTGCAGCGCGAACGCGACCTGTCGGTCAGCTACGTCGCGTCGAACAAGAAGGTCGACCGCGTCGTCCTCGAGCGCCAGCTGCGCCGCGTCAACGACACCAGCGAGGCGTTCAGCAACAGGATCTCCGAGCTGAGCTCCGACCTGAACCCGAAGGCCGTCGAGCGCTTCCAGGTCGCGTTCAACCAGCTCAACCGCCTGAACAGCCTCCGCAACTCGGTGCGCGACACGCAGTACCCGGCAGAGGCCGTCCAGCGGACCTACTCGGAGTCCATCGAGACCCTCATCGGCCTCGGTGAACAGACGATCTCCGAGATCAACGACCCCGAGCTGGTGCGACTGCACCTGACCACGAACGCCATCGCGCGCATCAAGGAGCAGGAGTCGCTCAAGCGAGCGATCCTCCTGGACGTCTTCCAGCGCAAGGCGTTCACGCCGTCCCAGCTGCGTTCCCTGCAGGCCGCGGACGCGGAGCTCGAGGCGGCCCGCAACGACTTCCGCAAGTCCGCGACGCCGGAACAGGCCAAGATCTACGACGACACCGTCACCGGCCTCATCGTCGACACTGCGAACGACATGCAGGAATCGGCGATCAACCAGCAGTCCGCGACCGGCAAGAAGGACTTCACCCAGCTGACGTCCGAGAAGTGGGACATCGCCGCCACGCTGACGGTCAACCTGACCCGTGACGTCGAGAACCTGCTGGTCGAGCAGCTGCAGAACAAGACGGACGTGGCCGCCGGCGACGCCCGCCGCAGTGCCTACATCCAGTCCGGCATCGTGCTCGTGGTCCTCGCGCTCGCGTTGCTGATGGCGCTGTTCGTCGCCCGCTCGATCCTCAACCCGCTGCGCACGCTGCGCCGCACCGCCCTCGACGTCGCCGACCACGGACTCCCCGACGCGGTCGAGCGCATCCTCGCGGACCCGAACCCGGAGGAGGCGGCGAAGAACGCCGTCGAGCCGGTGCCGGTGCACACGCGTGAAGAGGTCGGTCAGGTGGCGCGCGCGTTCGACGCGGTGCACGGTGAAGCGGTGCGACTGGCCGCCCAGCAGGCCCTCCTGCGTGACAACGTCAACGCGATGTTCGTCAACCTCTCCCGCCGGTCGCAGGCGCTGGTCGAACGCCAGCTGAACCTGATCGACCGCCTGGAGCAGGACGAGCAGGACCCGGACCAGCTGGCCTCGCTGTTCGAGCTGGACCACCTCGCGACCCGCATGCGCCGCAACTCGGAGAACCTGCTGGTTCTCTCGGGCACGGACCTGTCGCGGCGCCTGACCCGGCCCGTCCCGGCCGCCGAGGTCCTCGGCGCCGCGGTCTCCGAGGTCGAGCAGTACGCCCGCGTGCAGGTGGGCCAGACCCCGGACCTCACCGTCCAGGGCCGCGCGGTCAACGACCTCGTGCACCTCATCGCCGAGCTGCTGGACAACGCCACGGCGTTCTCCGACCCGGTCACCAAGGTCACCGTTCGCACGGCCAAGACCCGCAAGGGCGAGCTGGCGATCGAGATCCAGGACCGCGGCGTGGGCATGGGCGACCAGGAGATCCTCGACGCCAACGAGCGTCTGGCCGACCCGCCGGACGTCGACGTCGCCGTCTCCCGCCGAATGGGCCTGTACGTGGTCGCGCGGCTCGCCAAGCGCCACGACATCAAGGTCCGCCTGCGCGGCAACGAGGACATCGAAGGCGGTACGACCGCACTGGTGATCGTGCCGGAGACGCTCATCGCGTTCCCCGGCCAGGCAGCTCCCTCGACCCCGCCGTCCGGCAGCGGCATCGCGGGTGCGTTCGGCATGTCGCCTGCACCGGCGCCGTCGCCCGCCGAGCACACCACCGAGATCGGCACGACGGCGACCAGGGCGAGCGGTATCGCCGGCGCGTTCGGCGGGCCCACCGGCTCCATGCCGAGGATCGACGAGTCGAGCCCGAGCATCCCGGTCAGCTTCGTCCCGAGCGCACTCACCGACACCGGTGCGGGCGCGACGGGCATCCCCGTCTACAACGAGACGCCGATCGAGGACTCGACGCCGTCCGAGCGGTGGCGGCGCGACCAGCTGGCGGCGGTCGAGCCGGAGGGCTCCTTCGGCGAACCGACCCTCTTCACGGCCTACGAGGACCGGCAGGAGGACGACGGCGAGATCTCCTTCGAGCCCGGCTACGAGACCACGCAGTTCGTGCCGATCCCGCCGATCGAGGACGAGCACTCCGCGGCCAACGGCGTTTCGCGCGCCTCGGTCGACGAGGGCCGCCTCGACCTGGGGATGGCACACCGCAACGGCACCTCGGAAGCCTCGCGCAAGCAGATCGAGCACGACCTGGACGCCCCGACGGAGCGCCTGCCGATCTACGAGGCGGTCCTGTCGCAGTGGTTCCAGGCGGTCGGCAGCGAGACGTCCGCGTCCGCCGCTCAGCCGGTCCCCGCGGCCGCTGAGCAGGACGCACCGGCCGAAGCCAACGGACGTGTGGAGTCCGGCCTCGGCAGCGTCGACAAGGGTGAGAAGAGCAGGGTCGACTACATCGACGAGCCGCCCACGACCCCTCCGCTGTCGGACGGGCCGGAGCCGGAGCTCCCGACCCGTACCCGCAAGCCTGTACCGGCGGTGACACCCACCACCACGTCGGCCGCTGGCCTGCCCGTGCGCCAGCCGCGCGCAAAGGTGCAGCCTGCGGTCGAGGAAGCAGTGACCGCACCCGCCGAGCAGGAGCGAGTTGTGGAACCGGAGCCCGTTGTGGAGGAGACTCCAGCGGCGGCACTCACTTCCGAGTCGGCCTGGCAATCGCCTGCCGATGAGGGATGGCAAGCGGCTCAGGCGTTGTTGAACAAGGCGCCGGAGACGAAGACAACGGCAGGATTGCCGAAACGGACGCCGAAGGCTCAGCTCGTGCCAGGATCTGCGGCGCCGAAGCCGCAGTCCCTGACGCAGACAGCACAGCGCCCGCCGCTGCCGCCCCGCTCCGCTGACGCGGTGCGCGGACGGATGTCGAGTCTGCAAAGTGGTGTCCGAAAGGGCCGGCACGCATTGATCGAGGCATACGCTGGTGACCAGTCGAGCCGGCAGAACGAGGAGCAGGAGTGACGACCGCAGCGCAGCCAGGCAGCTTTGGTTGGCTTATCACCGACTTCGTGCGGAGGGTGCCCGGCGTGGCACATTCCGTCGTGGTGTCCGCGGACGGGCTGTTGCTCGCGGGGTCCCAGGGCCTGCCCAGGGACCGTGCAGAGCAGCTCTCCGCCGTCGCGTCCGGACTGGTCAGCCTCACACAGGGTGCTGCCCGCTGCTTCGAGGCAGGCGGGGTCAACCAGACCGTGGTCGAGATGGAGCGGGGTTACCTGTTCCTCATGTCGATCAGTGACGGTTCGTGTCTCGCCGTCCTCGCGGCACCAAACTGTGACATCGGTCTGGTGGCCTACGAGATGACGCTTTTGGTGGAGAGAGTCGGCCAACAACTCACCCCTGAGCTGCGCGCGCAGCTTCAGGGCGTGGTCCGTCGCTAGACCTCACTTGAAGTTCAGGGGTGAGAAGAGATGGCTGGAAGATCTGGCGCTAGAGGCCGGGGCTTCGGTAGGAACTTCAACTACCAGGAGTGGGCCGCTGGTGGGTTCCAGTTCGACGAGCCTGACGCGATTCCCCAAGAACCAGAGGAAGCCGAGGACGCACCCCACGATGAGCGGGTTACAGGGCAAGGGCTAGGCGATATGTCTCAGCGTGAGGTGGATGACTCGTCGTCGTATCCGTACGACGACGTGCCGAACCGGTTCGACATAGACGGGTACGGCACCGGGTTGTTCGGTGGCCCCGGTGCGGACCTCTTCGGCCAGCACGAGATGCCGGACGCGGTGCCGGAACAGCTGCCGTACACCACCGGGCCGCAGCCGGTGTACACCACCGGCGCGCAGCCTGCTGTGCGTCCGGAGGAAACTTCTTCTGCGGACTCGGGTTCACTGGTGCGGCCGTACACGCGCACCGGTGGGCGCACACGGCCCGACTACGACCTTGCGATCGAGGCGCTGATCTCGACCAGCGAGCGTGGCCTCGAACGGGATGCCGCAGTTCTTCCTGAGCACAGGTCGATCTGCGGGCTGTGTGTGGACACGCGGTCGGTGGCCGAGGTCGCGGCACTCCTACGCTTGCCTCTTGGCGTCGTGCGGGTGTTGATCGGCGACATGGCAAGCATGGGATTGGTTTTGATTCACCAGGGCGGTCTGGTCGTGGGGGACCGGCCTTCCATGGAATTCCTGGAGAGGGTGCTCAGTGGGCTTCGCAGGCTCTAGTCCCCAGGGCGCCGAGGGCGCACGGAAGCCGACGACCTCCGCCAAGATCGTGGTGGCGGGTGGCTTTGGTGTTGGCAAGACGACGTTCGTCGGCTCGGTGTCCGAGATCGTCCCGTTGACCACCGAGGCGGTGATGACCGAGGCCAGCGCGGGGGTGGACGACCTCTCCGCCACGCCCAACAAGGTCACCACGACGGTCGCGATGGACTTCGGCCGTGTGTCGCTCGACAGCGACCTGATCCTGTACCTCTTCGGTACGCCGGGTCAGCACCGGTTCTGGTTCATGTGGGACGACCTGGTGCGGGGTGCCATCGGCGCCATCGTGCTGGTCGACACCCGCCGTCTGGCCGACGCGTTCGCGTCGATCGACTTCTTCGACGACCGGCAGCTGCCGTACGTCGTGGGTGTCAACTGCTTCGACGGGCTCCTCCACCACAGACTGGAGGACGTCCGCGAGGCGTTGACGATCGACGAGTCCGTGCCGATCGTGACGTGTGACGCCAGGAACCGGCAGTCGACGAAGCAGACGCTCATCACGCTGGTGGAGCACGCGATGCGCCAGTGGATGTCCGTCCGCGCCGGCTGACCTCCCCGCACCGGGGGACAACCGCAGAACGTGCGACGAGGCGAGCGCCACCTTCGGGTGCGGCGCTCGCCTCGTTGCGGTCTGATTCAGTTCGCCCTCGTCGTGGTGGCCTCCCTCCGGATCAGCTTTGCCGTCGGCTCAGATGTGGAGCTGAACCAGGTTCGGCAGCAGGCACACGCTGAGGATGCCCAGCGCAGTGATGTTCGGGCAGGACGGCTTCACTTCTTCCGGGCAGTCGTCTTCCTCGTCGTCGCCCTTGGTCTGGTCGGTCAGCCCCGCGGTGTCGTCGGTGATCGTGACCGCGGACTCGAGGACCGGCTCTTCCTCGGGTTCGACGGGCGGCGCGGCCACCTGTGGTGTCGGAGGTGCGGCGACCTCAGGTGCCGGAGGTGCGGCCACCTGAGGTGTCGGCGGCGGGGCGATCGCGGGCTCAGCGGCCGGCGGTGGTGCGACGGCGACATGCGCCGAGGGTGCGGCGACCGTTGCCGCGGCAGCGGCCTCGACCCCGATGTGCGTGAACGGCACGCCGACCGACGCGTCGGCCCAGATCTCCGCGTGGCCTAGGTCCACCGCGAGCTGGATGCCCTCGTTCTCGTCGAGGTCGAGAGTGATGCCGCTGCCCGTGTTGAGGCTCGCGCCCGCGCCCAGACTGACCGGGATCGAGTTCACGTTGTTGTTGTAGGCACCAACGGTCACGTTGACGTTGTTGTCCCCGAGAACCTCGATGATCGGGTCGGCCTGAGCTGTTCCTGTTGTGAACGGCAAGGCGAACGCCAATGCCGTTGCGGTGAGGACCGCTCTACGCGCCCACCGGGTGATGGCCATTTGCGCTGCTCCTCCTTCGTCGAGCGAGCGTCGTGAAACGCTCACGCCACTCGACGCTAGGTCGCCACGCAGACACGCAAGGGTGGACGTCCGGTTCGTCCGGGGGATGACCGAACGTCAGCCCTCGTCCACCAATGCGGCGGACGTGATGCGATGAAGAGGGAACCGCAGCACCTCTCCGTAGCTGTGGTCGTAGCCCTCGAGGACGCCCCCGCCCACCACGTGCGGCTCGACCACGCGCTGCGCGGCCGTGCCGTGGGAGTCGACGAACCCGACCAGCACTCTGCGTCGCGCCCGTGCCGCCTGCTGCAGCAACGACAGGGTGGCGGACGGCCCGGCACCGAGGTGGCCGGGGACCGCGACGCGTTCACCCCGTGGTGTCGCGGCGGCACGATCACCGGCCCGGACCAGCCGGACGAGTTCACCCAGCCGCTCGTCGGCGGGCACGGTCGGTGACGTGACTTTGCGGGCGGTCCGCTGCCTGGGCGTGGTCCGGCGCCCGCCCGGTCGCAGGTCGAGGACTTGGCCGTCCGGGCCCTCCGCTGCCGGGGCGAACCCGGCCGAGCGCAGCCCGTCCAGCACGTCTGCCAGCGGCAACGGGCTCACCAGCACCGTCGGCGCGATCCGGCGCAGCTCCAGCCGGGCGGCCTCGGGATGCGCGAGGACCTCGCTGATCAGCACCGGGTCGTCGCACCGCAGGAACGAGCCCGCCGCGCCGCCGCGCAACCTGCCGTGGCGGCGGGCGGCGTCGTCGATCAGGTAGGTCAACGACTGCGGCACCGGCGTGCGTGAGCGGATCTTGAAGAGTTCGTGCAGCTCATCAGCGGTGCGTCCGGCGTCGAGCGCGCGCCGGACGGTGGTCTCGCTGATCCGGTAGACCGTCGCGCTGCCCGCCGACTCGACGTTCGCGACGAGGGCCAGCTCGTCGGCGAGGTCCGGTTCGAGCCTGCCGGGCGCGACGACGGTGAGGTCGGCCTGCACCAGCACGTGGTCGAGCGGGGCGGGCAACGCGTCCCCGAGCGACTTGGCGGCGTGACCGGGGCCCTCGTCGAGCAGCACGCGGCCGGCGCTGGTGATCGCGCCGAGGGCGAGCACGCCGACCGCGGTGCCCTCCTCGATCGTCCAGCGCACCAGCTCGTCGCGCTGCCGTCCGCCCCGGCGCGGTGCCCGCCAGCCGAGCAGCGCGGCCAGGTCGGCCGGGTTCGCGATCGCCGTGCCCTTGGGGAACGCGGCCAGCGCGTCGAGGACCCACCGGCGGTCCCGTGGCGCCTGTGCGCGGCGGATCTCGTCGGCGAGCGGGGTGAAGAGCCTGTCCTTCTCGTCGCGGCGGCCGACCAGCGCGGGCAACCTCGGCAGGTCCAGCCAGGCGTGCGCGACGGTGGCCCAGCGGACCTCGGCGGTGGCGGCGAGCCACACGTCGGCCTTGGTCGTCGGCACCCACTCCGGTTCGGCGGCCTCGGTGTTGGCGGCCAGGTCGGCGCCGACCACGAGCTCGATCAGCAGGGCGGCGCGGCGTTCGTCGACGTCGAGGTCCTTGGCGGCCTTGCGCAGCTCGCGGACGCCCAGCCCGCCGGTCCGCAGCACCGGCGGCGGCTCGGCCGACCAGCTCGCGATCAGGTTCTCGACGTGCCGGACGAGCTCCAGCGCCTCGCCGCCGCCCGTGGCGTCGATGCTCGACTGCTGGAGGCTCGCGGTCTTGGGCTTCGGCTCGGCGACCTGGATCGGGCCGAGTGGTCGTTCGCCGCGGAACTGGAGTGCGATCTCCCGCGGCAGCTCGACGGTGCCCGGATCGCGCCGCAGCAGCAGACCGCGCGCGAGGAGACGTTGCACGGGCGTCTCGGCCTTCTCGAGCGGTACGACCCGGGAGGCGTCCTTGGTGTCGCCGATGGGCGGTCCGGCGGCGAGTTTCTGCAGGACCCGCTGCTCGCCCTCGGTGATGCCGTTGAGGTCGTACGTCTGCCCGGTCGCGCGGCCCAGCCCGCCTGGATACGTGCCGAACGCCTCGCGCGTGACGGGTGGGACGGACATCGCGTCGTCATCGCCCCACACGAGCGCGAGAGACCTCAGCTTCGTGACGGCCTGCTTGAGCGGCTTCGGCTTCACGTCAGCCCCGAGCACCCCGGCCAGTGTGGCCAACGCCACGGGCTCGGCGTCCGCGCCCTGCACGACCAGGCCTTCGAGGACCGCGAGCGTGAACGTGTCGAGGTCCTCGCAGGCGCGCGCGATCGAAGCCCTGGTGCCGACCCGTGTCGCGAGCACGGACATATCGGCAGGTGGGGGCGTCGCCAGGTCAGGACGCGCGCGCAGCAGTGCCACGAGAGCGGCGTCGTCCTGGGCGCGCAGCCAGTCGGCGAGAGTGATGCCGGACATTCTCACCACGGTATATGGGCCGGTCGACTTCACATCGTGCTCTGTCACACTTGTCGCGTCATTGGGCATCACCGAGGAGGAGAACGTGGCGAAAGGACGCCCTGGACGGGTCGACCCGCACTGGCCGGAGGGCCCCGACGGCGGCCACCCCGTCACCGAACTGACCAGTGACGTGCAGGGTGCGCTCTCGCCGTTCGGCACGGTGACGTTCCCGCTGCCGGTCGAGGACCTCGGCTACACGCACCCGGTGACCGAGATCAACAAGTCCTGAGTGGACACACGCGACTGTCAGAGCCGTCTTAACTCTGTCGAGTCGCGTGAGTACCGCAAATGGGCCGGGGATAGGCTCACTTCCCGCTTGAGCTGCACTTCGTGGGAGGAAGACGATGCCGGTCCCCGGCCCTGGTTACTCGATCACCGTTCGCCTGGAGGCGCCGCCGTCAGCGAGCGCCGCGGGTGACCTCACGTCGGCCGTCGGCCGCGCGGGCGGGGTGATCACGGCGTTCGACGTCGTGGAGTCGCACAACGACCGCGTCGTCATCGACCTCACCTGCAACGCCCTGTCCGCGAACCACGCCAAGGACATCACCGACACGCTGGAGACGTTGCCCGGCATCGTCGTCCGCAAGGTGTCGGACCGCACGTTCCTCGTGCACCTCGGCGGCAAGATCGAGATCTCGTCCAAGGTTCCGCTGCGCAACCGTGACGACCTCTCCCGCGCGTACACGCCGGGTGTGGCCCGTGTGTGTGAGGCCATCGCCAAGAACCCGGACGACGCGCGCCGCCTGACGATCAAGCGCAACACCGTCGCCGTCGTCACGGACGGCTCGGCCGTGCTGGGCCTGGGCAACCTCGGCCCCGCCGCCGCGCTGCCGGTGATGGAGGGCAAGGCGGCCCTGTTCAAGAAGTTCGCCGGCGTCGACGCCTGGCCGGTCTGCCTGGACACCCAGGACACCGAGGAGATCATCCGCGCGGTCGAGCTCATCGCTCCCGTGTACGGCGGCATCAACCTGGAGGACATCTCCGCACCGCGCTGCTTCGAGATCGAGGCCCGCCTGCGCGAGAAGCTCGACATCCCGGTCTTCCACGACGACCAGCACGGCACCGCGATCGTCGTCGTGGCCGCGTTGCGCAATGCGTTGCGGGTCGTGAACAAGGACATCAAGGACTGCCGCATCACGGTCTGCGGTGTCGGCGCGGCCGGTTCCGCGATCATCCGCCTGCTGCAGGCCCAGACGCCGGGCGACATCATCGCCGTGGACGTCGACGGCATCGTGCACCGCGACCGCCCCGGCCTGGACGCGAACCTGAAGTCGATCGCCGCCTCCACGAACAAGGAGAACCAGTCGGGCCGGCTGCACGACGCCCTGGTCGGTTCCGACGTGTTCATCGGTGTCTCGGCCCCGAACCTGTTCGGCGCGGAGCAGGTCGCGACGATGGCCAAGGACGCCATCGTGTTCGCCCTGGCCAACCCGGACCCGGAGATCGACCCGATGGAGGCCCAGCAGCACGCCGCCGTCGTGGCGACCGGCCGCTCGGACTTCCCGAACCAGATCAACAACGTGCTGGCGTTCCCCGGCGTCTTCCGCGGCCTGCTGGACGCGCACGCCCGCACCATCACCGACGCGATGCTGCTGGCCGCCGCGCAGGCCATCGCCGACGTGGTGGACGGCGACCGGCTCAACGCGTCGTTCATCGTCCCGTCGGTCTTCGACAACACCGTGGCGCCCGCCGTGGCCGACGCCGTCCGCAAGGCCGCGACTTCGTAGGGGCCCTTCCTCCGGTCGCGGCATACGATCGCGGTATGACCAAGCAGTTCACCCACCTGGACTCACAAGGCGCGGCCCGCATGGTCGACGTCTCCGGCAAGGAGCAGACCACCCGGACGGCCGTGGCCACCGGGATCCTGCACACGACCGCCGAGGTGGTTGACCTGCTCGGCTCCGACGGCCTGCCGAAGGGCGACGCCCTGGCGACCGCGCGGATCGCGGGCATCATGGCCGCGAAGCGCACCTGGGAGCTCGTTCCCCTGTGCCACCCGATCTCGCTGTCGTCGGTGGTGGTGGACCTGGCCCTGGCCGCGGACTCAGTCCTGATCACGGCCACGGTCCGCACCACCGACCGCACGGGCGTCGAGATGGAAGCCCTGACCGCGGTCTCGGTCGCCGGTCTGACCCTGCACGACATGGTGAAGTCCGTGGACCCGGCCGCCTCCCTGGACGCCGTCCGCGTCGAACGCAAGGAAGGCGGCAAGTCGGGCCTGTGGGAGCGTCCGTGAAGGCAGTGGTCATCACCGCCTCGAACCGAGCCTCGTCGGGTGTCTATGAGGACCGCAGCGGCCCGCTGATCGTTTCTTGGTTGGCGGATCGCGGCTTCGCGGTCTCTTCACCGGTAGTCGTGCCAGACGGCGACCCGGTCAAGCAGGCGTTGTCGGAGGCGGTCGCTTCGGGCGCCGACCTGGTCGTGACCACGGGAGGCACCGGCATCAACCCGACCGACCGCACCCCGGAAGCCACTCGTTCGGTGCTCGACTACGAGATCCCGGGCCTGGCCGATGCGATCCGCATGTCGGGCTGGCCCCGAGTCCCGGGCTCGGTCCTGTCCCGCGGCGTGGCAGGCGTGGCGGGCCGAACCCTGATCGTGAACCTGCCGGGCTCGACCGGCGGAGTCCGAGACGGCCTGGACGTGCTGGCCACCGTCGTGGAGCATGCCCTGGACCAACTGCGCGGAGGTGACCACAAATGAGCGTCGTCCTGAGGGCAGTCGTAACCGAAGACCCCCTCTCAGTGGCCGAACACGAGGCCCTGGTCACCTCAGACCGAGCAGGCGCAATCGTCACCTTCTCCGGCGTGGTCCGCGACCACGACGGCGGCCGCTCGGTACTCGAACTCGAATATCACTCCCACCCGTCCGCAGCGGACGTGGTGGCCGAGGTGGTCGCCTCCCTGGCCGACAAGTACTCGGGCGTGCACGGCATCGCCGTCTCACACCGAGTAGGCCCGCTCAAGATCGGCGACGTGGCCCTGGCCTGCGCGGTGGCCGCCGAACACCGCAAGGAAGCCTTCTCGCTGTGCGCGGACCTGGTCGACGAGGTCAAGGCCCGCCTACCGGTGTGGAAGCGCCAGGTCTTCTCCGACAACACGGACGAGTGGGTCAACTGCCCCTGACCCGACCCGCAACCTGCCGGGGTGGGCAGCTTGCCAGCCAGCGGCACGGTGGACCGTGGCGTACCGACCAGGCGCGGCCGACCCGCATGGTGGGCCGGGGTGGCGCGGCCAGCCCGCATGGTGAGCCATGGCGGACCGGCGAGGTCGCGAGCCGATGTTGGCGCGGCGACCAAGCTAGCTAGCTCAGGTATTGGCGGTACTCGGTGACGCTATTCCGGGAGCGAGCCACGAGGATTCCGTCTACATCTCGCGAAGCCGAAGGCAAGCGGCGATGGCGACGCCGAGCCGATGTTCCTATGGCAATGCGGGCCGAAGGCAACTCCGTGTGGCGATGCGAAGCGAGCCGGACAGGGCTGTGCCACCGCGGACCAGCGGTAATGACCGCAAGCCAACCAGCCCGACGCAACCCAAGCCCGTCCGGCGACCTGCGCAACCACCAACGCAAGGCGACCAAACCGCAACCCGGCGCCCACAAACGCAGGCAGGGACCTCACCGTCGGGGGGTGACGGTGAGATCCCTGGTCCTGTGTCAGCCCACAACAGCGGGCCAGACGATCAATCGGCCAACAACCCTGCTCAGATCAGGATCTTGTGGCCCGGGAAGATCAGGTCGGGGTTCGTGAGGAAGTCCTTGTTCTTCTCCACGATGGCCTGCCAACCGCCGGCGACCTTGTTCGCCTCGGCGATCTTCGACAGCGTGTCGCCCGGCTTGACCTCGTAGTTGCCGTTCGGGTTCGTCTTCGAAGCGGCGAGCGAGACCACCGGCGCCTGCTGCACCGGGGCGGCCGTGCGCTGCTGCGGCTGCGCCTTGCGCTGCGGCTGGGCCTGCTTCTGCTTCGGGGCCGGCGCGGCCTTGCCCGCGTAGGCCCCGATGCGCTGGCTGCACGACGGCCAAGCGCCCTTGCCCTGCGTGCGGAGCACGTTCTCGGCGACGCGGATCTGCTCCTCGCGCGAAGCGTTGGCCGGGTTGCCCGTACCACCGTTCGCCTTCCAGGTGCTCGGTGTGAACTGCAGACCGCCGTAGTAGCCGTTGCCGGTGTTGGCGGCCCAGTTGCCACTGGCCTCGCACTGCGCGAGTGCGTCCCAGTCCATTCCAGGGGCGGCGTTGGCGGTGCCAACGGCCAGGCCCAGAGGGGCGCCGGCGATGATGCCGACGGCCGCGACCTTGGCGATAGTGCGAGCGGCGGAACCCTGCTTGCCCTGCTTGCCTCGGTTGAAAGCCATGTGCCTCTCGGTCCACCACACCTGCGGCCAGGAACTCGGGTTCGGGCCCGGTATGTTCCTGCGTCCCAGTCCGGCGGTTTCTCTCGCTCGGGGTCGTTCCGGAGAACCCTCGGACTGGGTTCGGTGCTCGGTCCTCCGGTCTTGCTCGTGGCTGGTCGGGTCCAGCCGAGGAGCGACGGTACGTAACCGACCGACCTCGCACCAAACGTATTCGACTGTGACGCGTATCACAGTAACGTTTTGGAACGTTGTGCTGACCCTACAAAACCGCAGGTCAAATATGTCGTTATCGGTCCGTTTCCATTCTGAGATCGGCCGAGATCTATCACTCAAAGTGAGGCATGGCTCACGCGTGTTGGGCCATCGGAGACGCCCTCGTCACCCGTCGAGGGACGGTTCTCGAGCGGCCGGATCATGCTGTCCGCATGAGCAGGAGTCGCGACTGGCCGCGCTGATGAAGATTCATGCGACTGCGGGCGATGCGGTGGAGGCCGAGCGGTACCGGCGGGAGGCACTGGAGCCGGCCCGCCTGACCGGCCGGAAGGAATGGGAACGGCGGCTGAGCGCGAGTTCGGCACGATGAACCCATGAGGATCGATGCGTTGCGCGCGGCACTGGCGGCCAAGCCAGGGCAGCCGGTGCCGTTCGACGAGCTGATCGACGCCGTCTGGGGCAACGACAAGCCGTCGAACCCCCGGAGCGCGCTGCGCAACCTCGTGCAGCGGCTGCGCGTGACCGACGAGGTGGTCACCGAGCCGTCCGGCTACCGGCTCGTGCCGCGCAAGCCAGGCCCGCGCCAGCTGCCTGCCGATCTGCCGGACTTCGTGGGCCGCACCGAGGAAATCGCCCGAGCTCTCGGCTCGACCGCGCCGGTGCTGACGATCACCGGGCCGCCTGGTGTCGGCAAGACGTCGCTGGCGGTCCACATCGCGCACCGGCTGAGCGAGCGGTACGCCGACGGCCAGCTGTACGTGAACCTCCGCGCGTTCTCACCGGGCGCCCCGGTCACGCCGGAGCAGGCGGTGTCGCGGTTCCTGCGCGCGCTCGGCGTCGAGGAGGTGCCTGTCGACCTGGCGGCGCAAACCGAGTTGTACCAACGGATGACCACTGATCGCGCGGTGCTGGTCGTGATCGACAACGCCACCCGCGAGCTGCTCGGCCCGCTGCTGCCGGGCGGCGAGGGCACGAAGGTGATCGTCACCAGCCGCAGCGACCTGCCGGAGCACGAGCAGCTCAGGATCGGCGTCTTCGGCCACGGTGAGGCGCAGGACCTGTTGGCGCACCTGCACATCGGCGGCAGCCGGAACGAACGGGCCGAGCTCGCCCGGCTGTGCGGGCACCTGCCGCTCGCGTTGCGGATCGCCGCGGCGAACGTGGCGGACGGACACCTGCCCGACTACCTGACCGAGCTGCGCGGTGACGACCGGCTGGGTGCCTTGGAGATCGAGGGCGACGCGGCGGTGCGGGCGACCTTCGACCTCTCCTACCGCGCGCAATCCCCTGCGGCACAACGGTTGTTCCGGTTGCTCGGACACGTGCCGGGACCGGACTTCGGGGTCGGCGGCGCGACGGCGTTGCTCGGCGAGGACGCGGCGGGTCCGCTCGGCCAGCTGGTCGACGCGAACCTCGTCCACCGCGCGCAGGACCGGTACTCCCTGCACGACCTGCTCCGCATCTACGCGGTGCGGCTCGGCGAGCCGGAGCTCGGCCGGCTGCACGACTACTACCTCGTGAACGCGGACGCGGCCGGCCGGGTGCTGCACCCCGAGTTCAGCAGGCTGCCGTTGCCGCCGATCGCGGACGACGTGCCGCGGCACGACCTGACCGGCACGGCCGAGGCGCTCGCCTGGCTCGACGCGGAACGGGCGGGCGCCGTGGCGGCGGTCGCCGCGGCCGCGGACCAGCCCGTGACGTGGCAGCTCGCCGACGCCATGCGGGCCTACTTCTACTTCCACAGCCATCTCGTCGACTGGGTCGCCACGGCTCAGACGGGACTGCGCGCGGCCAGGAGGCACCAGGACCGCGCCGCCGAGGCCTCCATGCGCGGCTCACTCGGGCTCGCGCACTGGCGGGGTGGCCAGTTCGCCGAGGCGCTGACCGAGTTCGAGGCGGCGGTGGAGGCGGCCAGGCCGCTCGGCGACGAGCAGACGCTGGGTGCGTTGCTGCTCAACCTCGGCATCGTGAACTGGGAGTACGGTCGCCTCTCCGTCGCTGCCGACGCAGTGAGCGAGGCGTTGCAGATCATGGGGGAGAGCCCGCCCGCGCTCTACAACCTCAGCGGGATCCACATGGACCTCGGACCGCTCGACCTCGGCATCTCGTACGCCGAGAAGGTCGTGCGGCTGTCGGTCGAGCAGGGCATTCCGCGCGGCATCGCGTTCGCGGAAGGACACCTCGCCGACGGCAACCTCCTCGTCGGCGACATCGATCGAGCCGCAGCGCACCTCGACGCAGTCGCTCCGATGCTCGACGACCCGTCGCTGGGAGTCGTGTTCGTCCTCCGCACGCTCGACACCCGCGCGTCGTTGGACCTCGAACGCGGCCGTTTCGACGAGGCGGAGGCAGGTGCCCGCCGCTCACTCGCGCTGGCGATCGAGAACGGCGATCCGAAGTCCGAGGCGGACGCCCTCAACACCCTCGGACGAGCGTCGCGCGCGCAGGGCCGGCTCGAAGACGCGGTGACGCATCACCAGGAGGCGCTCGAACTGTGCCGCAAAGTCGGCTTTCTGCGTGGTGAGGTCGGCGCGCTGACCGGTCTCGCCGCGGCTCAACGCGCGCTCGGGCACCTCAACGAGGCCTTCGCGCGCGCCATCGAGGCCGTCGCCGCGGCAGAACGCGGGCAGCTGCGCGTCTGGCAGGTACCCGCGCTGGCCGAACTGGCCGAGGTGCACCGGGCGATGGGTGACGAGGAAGAAGCCGAACGGTGCCGGTTGCGTGCGCTGGAGCTGGCCCGCGTGACCGGACGCCGGGCGTGGGAGCGGAAGCTGGAGGCTCAGCCGCCCGCGAACGGCGGCAGCACGTCCAGCTGAGAGCCAGCGGGCACGCGCGTCGACGTGTCGCGCACCGCCACGCCGTCCAGCAGGAAGCTGGACGCGGCGAGGACCTTGCCGAGCTGCGCGCCGTGCCGTTCGCCGATGGTGCTCACGACGAGCGCCACGGTGGGTTCGGCGGTGTCGAGCAGCAGGTCCTCGTCGGCCACCCCGGCAGCAGCGCGTGCCCCCGCGAAATAACGGATCTTCACGGCGGTCACGTCATCCTCCGATGGAGCTCATGGGACGGTCGGGCTGGTGGAAGCCCGCCTCGTTGATGCCGTGACCGGCCGCCTTCGCCCACATCGTGGCACGCCAGGCGTCGGCGATCGCGGAGTCGGGGGAGCCGTCGCGCAGCAGCGCACGCAGGTCGGTCTCGCCCTGGCTGAACAGGCAGTTGCGGATCTGGCCGTCGGAGGTCAGCCGGGTGCGGTCGCAGGCGGCGCAGAACGGCCTGGTCACCGACGCGATCACACCGACGGTCGCGGGGCCGCCGTCGACCAGCCAGCGCTCGGCCGGCGCACCGCCGCGCGGGGTCTCCGAGGGTGTGAGCGTGTAGGCGGTCGAGAGCATCGTGAGGATCTCGTCGGCCGTGACCATGTTCGTGCGCGTCCAGCCGTGCTGCGCGTCGAGCGGCATCTGCTCGATGAACCGCAGCTGGTAGCCGTTCTCGACGCAGAAGCGCAGCAGCGGGACGGCCTCGTCCTCGTTCACGCCGCGCATCAGCACGGAGTTGACCTTCACCGGCTCCAGCCCTGCCGCGCGGGCCGCGTCCAGGCCGTCCAGCACGTCCGTGATCCGGTCGCGCCTGGTCAGCGTGGCGAACCGGTCGGGGTCGAGGGTGTCGAGCGAGACGTTGATCCGGTTCAGGCCGGCGTCCTTCAACGACTGGGCGCGGCGGGACAGGCCGATGCCGTTCGACGTCATCGACATGCGCGGGCGCGGCTCCAGCTCGGCCGTCGCGGCGATGACCTGCTCCAGGCCGCGCCGCAGCAACGGCTCGCCGCCGGTGAAGCGGATGTCCGTGACGCCGAGGTCGACCACGGCGATCCGCATCAGGCGGATCAGTTCGGCGTCGGTGAGCAGCTCGTCCTTCTGCAGCCAGTCGAGGCCCTCGGCGGGCATGCAGTAGGTGCAGCGCAGGTTGCAGCGGTCGGTCAGCGAGACCCGCAGGTCCTTCGCGACCCGGCCGAACCTGTCGACGAGCAGCGGCGTGTCCGGTCGTGCCGACCCGTCCGGGGTGCTGCGCACGATCGGTAGTCCCAAGTCCACTGCTGTCACCCCATCAAGACTAATGAACAACCTCTTGTGGATGACGCTACAAATAGGCTTTCTCACGTTCCGCCCGTTTGGAGCACTGTCACAAGGAATTGTCTTAGCGGCTAAGATGTTCGACATGGAACCTGAGGCGCTCGAGAGGTTCACCTGGTACATGCGTGAGCAGAGCGCGCTCACCGTCATGTTCCACACGAAGGTCGCCGAGCAGATGGGCCTGTCGGCGACCGACGAGAAGTGCCTCGATCTCGCCATCCGGGCAGAAGGGCCGCTCACCGCGGGTCGAATCGCCGAACTCTCGGGTCTCTCCACCGGCGCCGTCACGGGTGTCATCGACCGTCTGGAGCGTGCCGGTTTCGTCCGCCGTGTCCGGGATCCGCACGACCGCCGCAAGGTCCTCGTCGAGGTCACGCCGGGTGAGCTCGAAAAGTTCGGGCATCTCTTCGCCGCGGCCCAGCAGAGCCTGGTCGAGGTGCTCGGCCACTTCGACGCGGATGAACTCCAGGTGATCGAGCGTTATCTCCAGCTCTCGCTGGAGACGTTCCGCAAGCGCGTGATCGATACTTAGGCCATGTGGCACTACTTGATGGACATGGACGGTGTTCTGGTTCACGAAGAGCACCTGATCCCCGGCGCTGACGAGTTCGTCGCGGAGCTGCGCGCTTCCGACACCCCGTTCCTCGTGCTCACCAACAACTCCATCTACACGCCACGAGACCTGCGCGCGCGGTTGCAGCGCACGGGCCTCGACATCCCGGAGAAGTCGATCTGGACGTCCGCACTGGCCACGGCGCGCTTCCTCGACTCGCAGCGCCCCAACGGCTCGGCGTTCGTGATCGGCGAGGCCGGCCTGACCACGGCGTTGCACGAGATCGGCTACGTGCTGACCGACCGCGACCCGGACTACGTGGTGCTCGGCGAGACCCGCACCTACAGCTTCACCGCGATCACCAAGGCCATCCGGCTGGTCGAGGAGGGCGCGAAGTTCATCGCGACCAACCCCGACTCGACGGGGCCGTCCCGCGAGGGCTCGCTGCCCGCGACCGGCGCCGTGGCGGCGTTGATCGAGCGCGCCACCGGCCGTGAGCCGTACTACGTCGGCAAGCCGAACCCGTTGATGATGCGGTCGGCGTTGCGCGCGCTGGGCTCGCACTCCGAGAACGCGCTGATGATCGGCGACCGGATGGACACCGATGTGCGCTCAGGCCTGGAAGCCGGCCTGTCGACCATCCTCGTGCTGTCCGGGATCTTCACCGCGGAGCACGCGGAGATGTACCCGTACCGGCCGACGCGCGTGCTGAAGTCGATCGCCGAGCTGGTCGGTCACTCCCAGGACCCGTTCGGCGACTGGGCTTCCTGACGTTCGGACGGGGGCGGCAGGCGGCGGGCGCCTGCCCCGTCGCGGCCCAGCACGTCGCGCGGGTTCCGCAGGTGGCACGCCCGCAGTGAGAGGCAGCCGCACCCGATGCAGTCGTCCAGGGTGTCCCGCAGCGCGTGCAGCTGTGCGATGCGCGCGTCGAGGATGACGCGCCACCCCTTCGACAGCCGCGTCCAGTCCTCACGGGTCGGCGTGCGTTCGCTGGGCAGCTGGTCCAGGGCTTGTTTGATCGCAGCCAGCGGGATGCCGACGTTCTGCGAGGTGCGGATGAACGCGACCCGGCGCAGCGTGTCCCGGCTGTAGCGGCGTTGGTTGCTGGTCGTGCGGGTGCTGCGGATGAGGCCCTTGCGCTCGTAGAAGTGCAACGCGGAGATGGCGACGCCGCTGCGTTCCGCGACCTGTCCGACGGTCAGTTCGTGGAACGTGGTGCGAGCCCTCGGCATGATCGGGAACGTAGCACTTGACCTCAACCAAAGTTGAGGCCAGAGGATCGCGGTCGTTCACCAATCGCGATCAAGGAGCATCCGTGACCTCCGTTCTCGTCATCGGCGCCACCGGCAGGCAGGGCGGCGCCGTCGCCGAGCTGCTGCTCGACCACGGCCACGACGTCACTGCCTACGTCCGCTCACCCGAGTCGCCATCCGCGCTGGCGCTGGTCGCCGCCGGTGCACGGCTCGTCGCCGGCGACCTGGCGGACCCTCTGGCACTCGCCGGTGCCGCCAGCGGCGTCGACGCGATCTTCGGGCTGTCCGTGCCGTTCGGCTCCGGCGGCAAGGACGAGGAGGTCGCCCAGGGCCGTCTCCTCGTCGACGTCGCCGCGAAGACCGATGCGCACCTCGTCTACTCATCGGTGCGGGGCGCCGACCGGCTGGCGGCCACCGACATCGACCACGCCGACAGCAAGCAGCTCGTGGAGGCCCACCTGCGCGCTCAGCAGGTCCGGGCGACCGTGCTCGGGCCGGTGTACTTCATGGAGAACGTCCTCAACGTCGGCTTCAGCCGGCTCGCCGACGGCGTCCTCGTCAACCCGCTCTCCGCGGGCAAGCCGCTGGACCAGGTCACCGTCCGGGACATCGCCGGACTCGCCGTGCACGCCGTCGAGCATCCGGACCGGTTCGTCGGCAAGCGGATCGACATCGCCTCCGACCGGGTCACCGGCGAGCAGGCGGCCCGGATCCTCAGCGACGTGCTCGGCCGCGAGATCCCCTACCGGCAGATGCCGTTGGACCAGGTGCGCCAGTGGGCCGGTGCCGAGATCGCCGACATGTTCCAGCGGTTCGAGGACAACACCGACTTCCTCGACATCGACACGCTCCACGCCGATCACCCCGGCGTGACCTGGCACAGCTACGCCGACTGGGCGAGGACCGTCGACTGGGACCGCGTCCTGCGCAGCCCGGCGACCGCCTGAACTGGCCTGGCCACTGACGCGCGAGGACAAATCACCTATCGTCGCGGACGTGGACACGGATCGACGCCCGATGTACGTCGTAGGTGACGTGCACGGGCACCTCGCCGAACTGACCAGAGCCCTGCACGTCGCCGAGCTGTGCGACGAGGAAGGGCACTGGACCGGCGGCGAGGCCGAGCTGTGGTTCCTCGGCGACTTCGTCGACCGCGGTCCCGACGGTGTCGGCGTGATCGACCTGGTCATGCGCCTCAGCGCGGAGGCGGCCGAGGCCGGCGGCGTGGTCAACTCGTTGATCGGCAACCACGAGGTGCTGCTGCTCGGCATGTACCGGTTCGGCGACGAGCAGGTGCCGGACAGCATGGGGCCGCGGTCGTTCGCGCGCAGCTGGCTGCTCAACGGCGGCCTGCGCAGCGACCAGGACCGGCTGACCGACGAGCACGTCGAGTGGCTCACGACGCGGCCGGTGCTGAAGCTGCGCGACGACCACCTGCTGATGCACTCCGACACGGCGGCCTACCTCGAATGGGGGTCCTCGATCGAGGAGGTCAACGAGGCCGTCCGCCAGGTGCTCAAGGGCGACGATCTCGTCGACTGGTGGGAGTGCTGGCGCAAGATGACGACCCGGTACGCGTTCCGCGGTCCGCAGGGTCCGGAAATCGCAGACGAGCTGCTCGCGACGTTGGGTGGCAGCAAAATCGTGCACGGCCACAGCGTGATCGCTGATCAACTCGGGGTGTCGCCGGAGCAGATCGACGGCCCTCTCCTGTACGCCGACGACAAGGTCCTGGCGATCGACGCCGGCCTCTACAGCGGCGGTCCGTGCCTGGTCGTCCCCTTGCCATACGTCGAGGCCTGACTACGGTCGGGTGGATGACCGCCAGCTACTCCTCGGGCACGTCCACCGCCCCGCTGCTGGGCGACACGATCCATGCGAACTTCGCCGCGACCGTCGCGCGCTTCGGTGACCGCGAGGCACTTGTCGACAAGGCCACAGATCGCCGGTGGACGTACGCGGAGCTCAGCGTCGAGGTCGACCGCGCCGCTGCCGGGCTCGTGGCTTTGGGCGTGCGCAAGGGCGACCGGGTCGGCATCTGGGCGCCGAACTGCGCGGAGTGGGTCTTCGTGCAGTACGCGACGGCCCGGATCGGCGCGATCCTGGTCAACGTCAACCCCGCGTACCGGGTGCACGAACTGGAGTACGTGCTGAACCAGGCGGGCATCCACACCCTCGTGTCCGCGCGGTCGTTCAAGACCTCCGACTACGCCGCGATGATCGCCGAGGTCCAGCCGCGCTGCTCGTCGTTGCAGCACGTCGTGTTCATCGACGATCCACAGTGGACTGACGAGGTCATCCCCGACGTCGAGCTGGACCGCGACGACCCGATCAACATCCAGTACACGTCCGGCACCACGGGATTCCCCAAGGGTGCGACGCTCAGCCACCACAACATCCTCAACAACGGCTACTTCGTCGGCGAGCTCCTGGGCTACACCGAGAACGACCGCATCTGCGTGGTCCCGCCGTTCTACCACTGCTTCGGCATGGTGATGGGCAACCTCGCGGCCACCAGCCACGGCGCGTGCGTGGTGATCCCGGCACCGGCGTTCGACCCGGCTCGAACCCTTGCGGCGGTTGAGGAAGAGCGCTGCACCTCGCTTTACGGCGTGCCGACGATGTTCATCGCGATGCTCGACCTGATCGGCGACTACGACCTGTCGTCGTTGCGCACCGGCATCATGGCGGGCTCCCCGTGCCCGGTCGAGGTGATGAAGCAGGTCGTCGAACGCATGGGCATGCGCGAGGTCTCCATCTGCTACGGCATGACCGAAACCTCCCCGGTGTCAACGCAAACGCGCGTGGACGACTCACTCGACCGTCGCGTCGGGACGGTCGGCCGGGTCGGCCCTCAGCTGGAAGTCAAGATCGTCGACCCGGAAACGGGCCGCACGGTCGAGCGCGGGGTGCCGGGGGAGCTGTGCACCCGCGGCTACTCAGTGATGCTCGGGTACTGGAACGAGCCCGCGAAAACCGCGGAGGCGGTCGACCAGGCCGGCTGGATGCACACCGGCGACCTGGCGGTGATGGATGACGACGACTACGTGAACATCACCGGGCGCATCAAGGACATGGTCATCCGCGGCGGCGAGAACATCTACCCGCGCGAGATCGAGGAGTTCCTCTACACGCACCCTGACGTGCTCGACGCCCAGGTGATCGGCGTGCCCGACGCCAAGTACGGCGAGGAGCTCATGGCGTGGGTGCGCATGCGCGACGGCTCGGAGCCGTTGACCGCCGAGGCCGTGCGCGAGTACTGCACCGGCAAGCTCGCCCACTACAAGATCCCGCGCTACGTGCACGTGGTGGACGAGTTCCCGATGACGGTCACCGGCAAGATCCGCAAGGTCGAGATGCGGGCCAAGGCCGTGGAGCTGCTGAACCTCGACGACAGCACCAGGCACGCCTGATCCCAGGGGTGGGTCAGGGGAACGACCGGGGTGATCACCGATGGGCGTCGGCGGCCCGGCCCCGCAGAGTCGTCGCCATGCGCAAACGTCTCACTTCCGCCGTTCTGGCCACAACTTTCGCGGTCAGCGCGGCGTTCCCCGCCACGGCTGCCACCCGTGACCTCCTCGACGGGTTGCCTGACGACATCGTCGCGGGTGCGCTCGTCAGGCACGACGGCATTGGCGCTGCGGCCGGTCCGGTCACCGCCGACGCGCACTTCCGGATCGGCAGCGTCACCAAGGTGTTCACCAACACCGTGGTGCTGCAGCTCGTCGCCGAGCGCCGCGTCCACCTCGACGCACCGGCGCGGCGGTACGTCCCGGGGTTGCTGCCCGGCCAGTACGACGGCGTCACCGTGCGCCAGCTCCTCAACCACACCAGCGGCCTGCCCAAGCCGGCCGCCACCCCGAACCCGCTGGACGGGCCGGGGTGGTGGCTCAAGTCGGTGGCGCCGCGGGACGCCTTGACCGCCTCGTTCGCCGGGGCCACCGGTGTACCGCCCGCCCCTGGTTCCGAGCAGCAGTACAACGGACTCAACTCGCTCGTGCTCGGCCTGCTCGTCGAGGAAGTCACCGGCCACTCGTTCACCCACGAGCTGGAGCGGCGGATCATCCGGCCGTTGCGGCTGCGGCACACGAGCCTGCCCGACGGCCCGGCGATTCCGGCACCGCACGCGCAGGTGTTCGTCAACGGGGACGACGTGACCGAGCAGAGCCCGTACCCGTGGGCGGAGGGCGGCATCATCTCCACCGCTGCCGACCTCGACCGCTTCCTCATCGCTCTGTTCCGGGGCCGTCTGCTGCCCCCGGCTCAGCAGAAGCTGTTGTTCGACGTGCCGGACGTGCCGGGAGCGGCGACCAACACGAAGTACTGCTTCGGCACCGAGGCGTGCTTCAGCGTCGGCGGGCTGATGCGCTACCGGCTCGCGAACGGCGAGTACGCGTGGGGCAAGACCGGTTCGCGTCCCGGCTGGGACAACGGCTTCTTCGCCACGCGGGATCTCCGGCACCGCGTCGTGTACTCGCTGAACCCGACCGGGCGGGGCTCCGACCTCGGCCACGTCGTGGCGATCGTCAGCGCCGGACTGTCCGACTAGGACGGCAGGTTCGGCTCGATCTTCGCGCCGACCTTCCGCGCCACGTCGCAGGACTCCGCGACCTCCTGCATGCGGGCGCGGACGGTCACGTGCCCGTCGCCGGCGACCAGCGAGAGCTGACAGCCGCCGGGGATGTCGTCCTGCTCGTACAACTTGCCGCTGTGCGAGCCGATGGTGAGGTCGGAGGTCCTGACCGCGGCAGGCACGGCCGCCTTCTCCAGGGGCAGGCCTTGCCAGACGTCGACCCCGAGGACGTTGGTCTTGCCCTGGCCGAGCTCCTCGGTCCAGTCGCAGGTGTAGACGTTGTCCGCAGTGATCTTGAAGTCGTACCCGACGAGCTCGGCCGCGTCGTACAGATCGCACGGCTTGGGCCAGTCGGCTTTCTTCTCCTCCACGGGCTGCTCGGTGGTCGTGGCGGCCGGGGTGTCCGCGGGCTTCTGCTCGAAGCCCGGCACGAGCACCGAGCAACCGGACAGTCCGAACAAGACGGCGAGCACGGCGAGACGCGAGGTGTACACGGAGCGAAATCGTCCCGCGAATCAACTGTCCCCGCAGGTCACGAAGGGGTGAAAGGCCTCTTGCGGATAACGGGCGACGCGCGCAGCATCGGGGGATTCCACTCGCTTGGAGGTGCGCATGCTCACCGCCACCAGGACCACGACGATGCTGCCCGTGGAAGACCCCGACCGAGCCGGGACCTTCTACGCGGACAAGCTCGGCCTCAAACCCATCACCACCGCGCCGGACGGCACGCGCATCTTCGCGCTCGGCCAGGGCGACGCGCTGGGCCTGATGCCGGCGGAGAAGGGCGCGCAGACGGCTCACACGGTGCTCAGCTTCGAGGTGCCGAACCTCGAGGACGAGATCAGTGAGCTCGAAGGCAAGGGCGTGCACTTCGAGGACTACGACCTGCCGGACTTCAAGACCGTCAACCACATCGCGGTGATGGGCAACGAGCGCGCGGCCTGGTTCACCGACACCGAGGGCAACATCCTGTGCCTGCACGAGCTGTTGGGCGACGACGCCTGACCGCACGTGCCCGTTGAGAGGTCTCCCGCGGCCGCCCCCGACGGCCGCGGGAGACCCTCACGGCACCTCGACGATCTCCTTGCCCAGCGGCACCAGCGACACCTTCACCAGCTTGAAGTTGGCGATGCCGAGCGGGATGCCGATGATCGTCACGCACAGCGCGATACCGGTGATGATGTGGCCGATCGCGAGCCACACGCCGGCCACGACGATCCAGATGACGTTGCCCAGCAACGACCCGGTGCCCGCGCCCGGCTTGTCGACGACCTCGCGCCCGAACGGCCAGAGCGCGTAGTTCGCGATCCGGAACGACGCGATGCCCCACGGGATCGTGATGATCAGGACGTAGCAGATGAGGCCGGCGACCGCGTAGCCGACGGCCATCCAGAACCCGGCGAGCACGAGCCAGATCACGTTCAGGATGAGGCGCATAACTCCAATCTAAGCTCACCTCATGAAGTGGGGTGTGATCGCTACGGGCGGTATCGCGCAGACCGTGACCGCTGACATGCTGAAGGTCGAGGGCGTCACGGTTCTCGCCGTGTCCTCGCGTGACGTGAGCAGGGCGCAAGCGTTTGCTGAGAGGTTCGGCATCGAGCGCGCGTACGGCGACTACCGCGACCTGCTCGCCGATCCCGAGGTCGAGGTGGTCTACGTCGCGACGCCGCACGGCCAGCACCACGAGGTCACGCTCGCCGCCCTCGACGCAGGCAAGCACGTGCTGTGCGAGAAGGCGTTCGCGCTGACCGTCGCGCAGGCCGAGGAGATGGTCGCGAAGGCGAAGGAGAAGAACCTCTTCCTCATGGAGGCCATGTGGACGCGGTTCAACCCGTTGATCCGCAAGGTGCACGAAGCCGTCAGGAACGGTGAGATCGGCGAGGTCCGCTCGGTGCGAGCGACCTTCGGTTTCGCGCTCGGGTTCGACCCCGACCACCGGCTGTGGGCCAAGGAAGCCGGCGGCGGCGCGCTGCTCGACCTCGGCGTCTACCCGGTCGCGCTTGCGCACCAGCTGCTCGGAGTACCGGCAGAGATTCGGGCATGGGGTGGCAAGGCACCGTCCGATGTGGACTCCGACGCCGGACTGCTGCTCGGCTATCCCGGCGGTGTCCACGCGTTGCTGAGCTGCTCGCTCGTCTCGAACATCGGCTGCACCGCGGAGATCTTCGGCACGGCGGGCCGGATCGACATCGCCGAGCCGATGTTCGCCGCCACGAAGGCGATGATCAACGGCGTCGAGCACACCATCGAGGACGGGGGCTACACGCACCAGATCCGCGCGGTCGAGGAGTGCGTCGCCGCCGGTCTCGTGGAGAGCCCGCTGATCACCTGGCAGAACACGATCGAGGTCATGCGCACGCTGGAAGAAGCCCTGACGCAGCTGGGCGTTAGCTACGCGGACGTCGTCAGGTAGATCAACGCCACGTTCAGCACGACCACCGCGAACGCCACAACGCACGCGGCAACGGTGACCGAGCGCCGGTTCACGAAGGTCCCCATGACGGACCGGCGCGCGGTCAGCCACACCAGCGGAATCAGTGCGAACGGGATGCCGAACGACAGCACGACCTGCGACAGCACCAACGCGAACGTCGGGTCGACGCCGAACGCCAGGATCGCCAGCGCCGGCACCAGGGTCACCAGTCGCCGCGCCGGCAACGGAATCCGCACGCGCAGCAGCCCGTCCATCACCACCGCGCCTGCATAACACCCGACGGCGGTGGACGCGAAACCCGAAGCCAGCAAACCCAAAGCGAACAGCAGCGCGATCCCGCCGCCCAGCGTGGCGCCGACCGCGGCATGCGCTCCTTCGAGCGTGTCGACCCCGGGACGGCCCTGCAACGCCGAAGCCGCCAGCAGCAGCATCGCCATGTTCACGGCACCGGCCAGCATCATCGCGACCACGACGTCGACCTTGGTGGCAGCGAGCAACGACGGGTTCCTGCCGTGCCGGTCCCGCGCCAACGCCGAGTGCAGGTAGACGGCGTGCGGCATGACCGTCGCCCCGAGCATGCCGGCCGCGAGCAACACGCTGTCCGCGCCGTCGAACCGCGGCACCAAGCCGGACACAGCGCCGGAAACCGATGGCGGTGAAACGAAAAGCCCCGCCATGAACCCGACCGCGATGACGACCAGCATCGTGGTGATCACGCGCTCGAACGGTTTCTGCCCGCGCTTGTCCTGCACCAGCAGCAAAATCGTCGACACCACGCCGGTGATCACGCCGCCGAGCAACAACGGAAGATCGAACAACAACGCCAGCGCGATCGCCCCGCCGAGCACCTCGGCCAGATCCGTCGCCATCGCGACGACCTCCGCCTGACCCCAGTACGCGAGCCGCACCGGCCGGGGCAGGTGATCCCGCACCGCCTCCGGCAACGACTGCCCGGTCACCAGGCCGAGCTTCGCCGACAGGTACTGCACGAGCCCCGCCATCACGTTCGCGACGACGAGCACCCACACCAGCAGGTAGCCGTAGCGAGCACCCGCCGCGGTGTTGGTGGCCACGTTGCCCGGATCCACGTACGCGATCGCGGCGACGAACGCCGCCCCGAGCAACGCCGCACCCGCGCGCAAGCGTCCCGAAACAGCGACCACCGGCCACCCCCTTGTTGCCACATTATGGCAACAAGGGCTCAGGCCTCCAACGTGGCGCGGGCCACCGTGACGACCGCGTCGATCGCGCTGTCCAGGTCGCCGCTCGGCATCAGCAGGTGGCTCAGCGCGAGCCGCACGGTCGTCTCCGCCGTGAGCCGCACGTGCCTGCCGGGGAAGTGCTCGGTGAGGTGCCGCTCGACCACCTCGGTCGCGTGGAACAGCACGGGATGGCCGCGAATCGTGAGGAACGGCAACAGGTCCTCGGCGTCCTGCCCGGTCAGCATGGCGGAGACCAGCCGGTCCTTCTCGGTCTGCTCGAAGGTGAAGCGGAACGCCGACCGCATCGCCTGCCACGGGTCGGGGTCCTGCTTCAGCAGCGTGACGATTCCCGAGAGGTACTCCTCGGTCCGGTGGGCCGCGACGGCTTGGACGAGCCCCTCCTTGTTGCCGAACTCGTTGTAGACGGTCTGCCTGCTCACGCCCGCGCGGGTAGCGACCTCGATCATGCGCAGGCCGTGGAACCCGTGTGCGGCCAACAGGTCAGCGGCCGCGTCCAACAAGAGCTCGGTGATGTCGCTCACGCTCCCAGCTTTACACAGATACCGGTTTTGTACAGCCGTAGAGTTGGGTTTTGTGCCGTTCACCGTGGGCTTCGACCTCGACATGACCCTCATCGACCCGAGGCCGGGCATGGCCGCAGTGCTCAACGAGGTGGGCGCCCGCACGGGGCACGACCTGGACGGCGAGCACTTCGCGGCGAACCTCGGCCCGCCCCTCGACATGATCTACCGCGACATGGGCGTGCCCGAGGAGGAGATCCCGGACCTGATCACGCTGTTCCGCGGGCTCTACCCGGACGTCGTGATCCCCGCGACCGTCGCGCTGCCGGGCGCGGCCGAGGCGTTGGACTGCGTGCGCGAGCTGGGCGGCCAGACCATGGTCGTCACCGGCAAGTACCGCAAGAACGCCGCGCTGCACCTCGACGCCCTGGGCTGGGACGTCGACCACCTCTACGGCGAACTGTGGTCGACGGGCAAGGCCGAGTCGCTCAAGCTGCACGGCGCGGCGATCTACGTCGGTGACCACGTCGGCGACATGCGCGGGGCCGAGGCCGCCGGAGCGTTGGGCGTCGGTGTGGTGACCGGGCCGTGCAGCCGTGCTGAGCTGGCCGAAGCCGGCGCCGCGGTTGTGCTGGAGGACCTGCGCGAGTTCCCGGAGTGGCTCAGGACTTCTTCTGGCGTGCTTTCCTGATCACCGCGATGATCCCGAGCCCCAGCCCGACGGCCGGCAGGTAGGTGGCGGCGACGTTCAGCCACACCGGCAGGTCGCTGTGGCCGGTGGCGAAGAGCACGAAGACCGCGATGATCGCCAGCACGCCAACGGCGAACAGGCCGACAGCCAGCGGCAACATCCTCGAAGCGGTCATAAGAGCAGGGTAGTCGCGCTAACGGAGGTGCCTTACCCAAGGTCTTCTGGCTAGTCTGGTGAGACGCGTCCTGGGTACGCCCTGGGCGCGTTCGTTGTGCAGATGCAAGGGAATGGTGAGCGCGGTGCCGACCGGCAAGGTCAAGTGGTACGACACGGAGAAGGGCTTCGGATTCGTCACGCAGGACGGTGGCGAGGACGTCTACGTCCGCAAAGCGGCGTTGCCTCCGGGTGTCACCGGTTTGAAGGCCGGCCAGCGCATCGAGTTCGGCATGGCGGAAGGCCGCCGCGGCCCGCAGGCGCTGTCCGTGCGCCTGATCGACCCGCAGCCGTCCGTCGCCGAGGCGCGCCGCCGTCCCGCGGAGGAACTGCACGGCCTGATCGAGGACATGATCAAGCTTCTCGAGAACAAGGTGCAGCCCGACCTGCGCCGGGGCCGCTACCCGTCGGACAAGAAGAACATGAAGCTCATCGCCGAGGTCGTCCGGGCGGTGGCGCGGGACCTCGATCCGTAAAAAGATCGTCCGCATGTCTGATGCGGACCGGATCGTCGAGTTCCTGTACGAAGTCGGCCAGCTCAAACGCCTGCCCAGGGCGGGGTGGCTCTTCGCCGGGGTGCAGCACCCCGAGTCGGTGGCCGCCCATTCGTTCCGGGTGGGCGTTTTGGCGTACGCGATCGCCGTCCAGGAGGGTGCGGACCCGGACCGGGCGGCGACCCTCGGCTTGTTCCACGACGTGCCGGAAGCGCGGATCGGCGACATCCCGTACGTCGGCAAGCTCTACCTCGACGTCAAGATGTCGCCGGAAGAGGTCGCGAGGGACCAGGTTCAGCACCTGCCCGCGCCGCTGGCCGCGCACATCGAGGCGTTGGTCGCCGAGCACGAGTCGGCCAAGGACATCGATCACACGCCGGAAGCGCGCTGCTCCCGTGACGCCGACAAGCTGGAACTCCTGCTGCAGGCGCGGGAGTACCAGGCCGCCGGCGTCACGAAGATGGACCGGTTCATCCACACCATGCAGGCGTCGGTGGTCACCGACACCGGCAAGGCCTTGATGGACAGCGCTTTGCGGATCGTCCCCAGCGAGTGGTGGGAGGCGTTCGGCAAGCGTTAGTGAACGACGTCGACGACCCAGGACCCGCGCATCAGCGGCTGACCGGTCTCCAGCACCGCGCCGGCCGCCTCGTGCACCTCGATGCGCAGCAGCTGGTCGTTCTGGTTCGGCACGGCGAGGGTGTAGGAGAAGTTCTCGCCCTTGCCGAGCAACGGCGAGGAGCAGCCCTCCTGCACGCGGGCGGCGTTCTCGTACACGCACACGACCTCCCAGAGGCCGTCCGCGAGCTGGCCGTCCACCGAGATCTGCACGACCTTGCCCGCCGGCACCTTCAACGTGCCGGGGGCGTTCTTCTCGGCGCACTTGTCGCCGGTGACGTCGCAGTAGATCGTCGGCTCGAGGCGGATGGTCTTGCCGTTCGCGTAGAACGTGACCTCGGGATCGTGCTGCGGCAGCGCGCAGCCGGTCAGCACGAGGACGCTGGCGGCCAGTACAGAAGCAAGTCGACGCACGTCAGGCAGCCTACGGGGTGGCTGGAACGTGCCTGCGGACGAGCCTGTGCAACGACGTGCCGTTGCGGTACAGCCAGGTCTGGGTGAGGCCGAGCGCCAGCAACCCGGCCAGCACCAGGAAGCCGACCCAGAACGTGGGCGGCAGCAGCACACCCAGTGCGCCGCCGAAGACCCACGCGAGCTGCAGGATCGTCTCGGAGCGGCCGAACGCCGACGCGCGCGACTCCTCCGGCAGGTCGTCCTGGATCACCGCGTCCAGGCTGATCTTGGCCAGCGACGACGCCGTGGCGCCCAGCAGGCCGACGATCGCCGCGGTGACCAGACCGGGCAGCGCGGCGGCCACGATCGTCGCGGCGAGCGCGGTGCCGACGCAGGCGAGGATCACCTCGTCGGGCTTGCCGAAGTGCAGGCGCGCACCGATCGCGTTGCCGAGGAAGCTGCCCGCACCGGCGGCGCCCGCGATCACGCCGAGCAGCAACAGTTGTTCGAACGCGTCGCCCTCGGTCTGCGCGCGTACGACGAAGGCGGCGAACAGGGTCAGGAACCCGGTCAGCATGCGGATGGAACCGGTGCCCCACAACGCCACCACGATGTGCCGGGAAATGCGTTGCTTGGCGGGCCTGGGCGTGAGCGTCGCGGGAACCTCGCCCTCGGTCACCTCGACCCACGCCGGGATGCGCATGCAGAAGATCGCGTTCACCAGGCACAGGGCGGCGGTGAACCACAACGCGCCCGGCGAGCCGAAGAGCTTCGCGAAGCCTGCCGCGAACGCACCGAACACCGCACCTGCCGCGAGCCCGAAGACGGTCATGCGCGCGTTGGTCTTGGAGAGCGTGATCTCCGGCGGCAGCACCCGTGGCGTGATCGCGGACTTGAGCACGGTGAACGACTTGCTCAGCACCATGCTGCCCAGCGCGGCCGGGTACAGCAGCCAGTTGTCGAAGTTCAGCGCCATCACGATCGACAGCACGATCCGCAGCACGCACGAGGCGGCCAGGGCGAGCCGCCGGCCGCGTTGGATCTTGTCCAGCAACGGCCCGATCACCGGCGCGATCAACGCGAACGGCGCGACCGTGATCAGCAGGTAGAGCGCGACCTTGGACTTGGACTCCGCGGTCGCGGCACTGAAGAACAGCGTGTTCGCCAGCGCGACGGCCATCGCGGCATCGGCGGCGTAGTTCATCATCACCGCGTAGGTGACCGAAGACATGCCGGACTTCTTGGCGCCGTCGGCGTGGGCCGCGCGCCGGAACATCGCAACGGCTTGCTGCGAGATCTGCTTGCTGCGGAACCAGGCGACGCGCGTGACGGTGAGCTTCTTGGGCGGTTTCGGCGTCGGGGTCGTCTGCTGATCTTGATTCGGCAGCGGCCGGGTCTGCTGGGGGCGCTTCGGCGGAGGCTGGAAACCGTGCTCGGACGTGGTCTCGCGGCGCGGCCGCGGCTGGTACTCGTCGTCCTGCCACGGGTAGCGCTTCGGAGTCGGCTGGTCACTCCACCCGCGGTCGCCCGTCACACCGTCAATCCTGCCCCATTCAGTTGAAGCGCACTCGGAAGATGGTCGGCCAGTTCTTGCCTGTGACCATGAACTCGTTGGTTCCGGGGACGTGCGCGATGCCGTTCAGCACGTCCACGTTGCCGGAGGGCTTGAGCGACGACAGGTCGTAGGTGTTCATGACCTGACCGTTGGCGGGGTCGATGCGGACGATCTCGTCCGACTTCCAGACGTTCGCCCAGACCTTGCCGGCGACGCACTCCAGTTCGTTGAGCTGGGTGAGCGGCTTGCCGTCGCGGGTGACCTGCACGCTGCCGGTCTCCTTGAACGACTTCGGGTCGCGGAACGCCAACTTCGCGCTGCCGTCGCTCATGATCAGGCGCTGGCCGTCGTCGCAGATGCCCCAGCCCTCGCCGTCGTAGCTCACCCGGCGGACCTCGTTCAGCGTCTTGCGGTCGCGTTCGATGGCCACGCCGTTGCGCCACGTGATCTGCCAGATGGTGTCGCCGACGACCGTGATGCCCTCGCCGAAGAAGTCCGGCGGCAGGTCGACCTTCTTCTGCACGTTGCCGCTCGACGGGTCGAGCGCGCGCATCGTCGACTGGCCCTCCAGACCCGTGCCCTCGTAGAGGACGCCGTCTACCAGTTCCAACCCCTGGGTGAACGCCGACGTGTCGTGCGGGATCTTTTGCAGGACTTCTACCTGCGGTTTTGCTTCTTGCTGTGTCGAGCAGGCGGCCAGAGCCACCGCGAGGACCAGCCAGACGGGTGAGCGCACCCCACGGAGGGTGGCACGAGTTTTCGTCCCGGCGAAGACCTGCGGCACAATTCACCACGTGAACGCCACGCAACTGCTCGCCGACGCCGTTGACCTCGCCCGCGAAGCCGCGCAGGACGAAGCCGGGTTGGAACGCGTCGGCGCTCACGTGGGGGTGCTCGGCGAGGACGAGTACTCCGTCACGCACCTGTTCGAGGCCGAGCACGCCGGCTACCGCGGCTGGAACTGGGCCGTGACCGTCGCCTACGCGGGCGAGGGCACGCCGGTGTCGGTCAGCGAGGTCGTGCTGCTGCCCGGCCAGGACGCGCTGGTCGCGCCCGAGTGGGTGCCGTGGAGCCAGCGGGTCCGTGCCGGCGACCTGGGCGTCGGCGACCTGCTGCCGCCCCGCGAGAACGACCCGCGCCTGGTCGAGGCGTACGTGCAGTCCGACGACCCGGCGATCGAGGAGGTCGCGCTGGAGATCGGCCTCGGCCGTCAGCGCGTGCTGTCCCGCGAGGGCCGCCTGGACGCCGCCGACCGCTGGGTGTCCTCCGACTTCGGCCCGCGCTCCGACATGGCCCGCAGCGCCCCCGCGCACTGCGGCACGTGCGGCTTCTACACCCGCATCGCCGGTGCGTTCGGTGCCGCGTTCGGCATCTGCGCGAACGAGATCGCTCCCGCCGACGGCCACGTCGTGCACGTCGAGTACGGCTGCGGCGCGCACTCCCAGGTCGAGGTGGAGATGGGCTCGCTCGTGCCGGTCGCCGACCTGGTCTACGACGACGCGCAGCTGGAAGTTCTGGACGTTTCCGAGTGACCGACCCGTTCGGGACCGAGGCCCTGCGCACCTCGGTCCTCGCCGCATGGCGTGGTTCGCCCACCCGCTTCCGCGAAGACGCGAACGCCGAGGAAGACCTCCGGCTCGGTGGCTACCGGGACCGCCTGCTCGTCGAGCTCGCTCAGAACGCGGCCGACGCGGCCGGTTCTACGCCGGGTGTGTTGAGGATCACTCTGGTCGATGGCGAGCTGCGTGCCGCCAACACCGGTGCTCCGCTGACCGCTGCCGGTGTCGCCGCGCTGGCTTCGCTGCGTGCCTCGGCCAAGGAGTCCGGCGTCGGGCAGTTCGGTGTCGGGTTCGCGGCCGTGCTGGCCGTGACCGACGCGCCGCGGGTCGTTTCGGTGTCGGGCGGCGTGGAGTTCTCCGCCTCTCGGACACGTGCCGAGGTGCCGGAGCTGGCCTCCGAGCGCGGCGGCGACGTGCCGGTGCTGCGTCTGGTCTGGCCGTGCGCGGAAGAGGTTCCCGAAGGCTTCACGACCGAGGTCCGGCTGCCGCTCAAGGTCGACCTGTCGCTCGACGACCTGGCCGCCGAGGTCCCCGACCTGCTCATGGCGCTGCCCGGGTTGCGGCGCATCGAGCTCGGCTCCCAGTCCTGGGAACGCTTCGTCACCGCCGACGGCGTGGTCACCATCGGCTCGACCCGCTGGCTGCTCGAGCAGGCCACCGGTGAACTGCCCGGCGACCTCGTCCAGGGCGTCGAGCACCGTCCGGAGTGGACGGTCACGTGGGCGTACCCGCTCGACTCCGCGCTGGGCGAGGACGTGCTGCACGCGCCGACGCCGACCGACGAACGCCTGTCGTTGCCCGCTCGGTTGATCGCGACCCTGCCGGTCGAACCGTCGCGTCGCCGGGTGCTGCCGGGTCCGGCGGCGTGGTCGGTGCTGGACGCCGCCGCTGCTCTGTACCCGTCTCTGGTGGCGCGGGTGCCGGCCGTCGAACGCACCGCGCTGGTGCCGTTGCCGGGCTTCCCGCTGTCCGAAGTGGACGATCGGCTGCGCACGGCGGTGCTGCGCTCGTTGCGCGCCGCTTCCTGGCTGCCGCTCGCGTCCGGTGAGTGGATCGCTCCTGCTCGCGCACGCGTCCTTGACGTCGGCTCTGAGGAACTCGTCGAGCTCGTCGAGGACGCACTGCCCGGTCTGCTGGACGCCGAGCTGTCCGCGCCGGTGCACGCGAAGGCGTTGGCAGCGCTGGAAGTCCCGCGCGTCTCGACCGCCGAGGTGGTCGCCGCGCTGGCCGGTGTCGACGGCGACCCCGGCTGGTGGCGCGACGTCTACGCGGCCTTCGAGCCGCTGGCCGAGGTCGACCCGGACGTCCGCGAGGCGCTGCAGTCGCTGCCCGTGCCGCTGGCCGACGGCCGCACGGTCACCGGCCCGCGCACTGTTCTGATCGCCGACGAACCGTTGCCCGGCCTGCGCGTCGTGCACCCGGACGCCGTGCATCCCTTGCTGGTCCGTCTCGGCGCCGTCGAGGCGGGCGCTTCCGAACTGCTGGCAGACCCGTCGCTGCGCGAGAACGTGGCGCGGTCGCTGGACGACGCCGAGGCCGGGCTCGACCCGGACGAGCTGATCGAGACCGTGCTGCGCCTGGTGGACCGAGCTGCTCTGCGCGCCGGCGAGGAGCCCTGGCTGGGTGCGCTGGCGCTGCCCGACGCGTCCGGCGAGTGGCATCGTGCCGACGAGCTGCTGCTGCCCGACTCTGCTCTTGTCGGTGTCGTCGAGGCTGACGCGTTTCCGGTGCTGTCCAAGGAGATCGCCGATACGTACCCGCGTGCCGCACTGGTCGCGGTGGGCGTGGTCGACACGTTCTCCGTAGTGATCGACGACGAGCCGTCGGGGCCGGACCACGACCTGCCGGACGAGTCCACGTGGTGGTCGTCCATGCCGGACGAGCCTCGCCGCGTGGTGGCTGTTCGCGACCTGGACCTGGTCGCCGACTGGCCCGCGGCGCTGCGGTTGCTGGCTTCGGATCCGGTCACCTGGCGCGCGGTCACCGAGCCCGACGGCTACACGGGCTGGTGGATCGCGCGGCACGCCTCGCTGGCCGGCAAGGCGCCGCGCGAGTACCGGCTTCCTGATGCCGCGCTGCTGGACGGGCTCTTCGACGCGGTGCCCGATCTCGAGCTGCCTGAACACGTTCTGCGTGCGGCCGGCGTTCGGTCCCGGTTGGAGATCTGGGACGACGACGATGCCGAGTTCGTGTTGGAGCGGCTGGGGGATGCTGACCGGGCCATCGCCGACGCGGTGGTGTTGCGGGCTTACGCGGCCTTGCCGGAAGGGGATTTTGCGCCGCCCGACCGGGTTCGCGTGCTCTCCGGTGAGGTAGTGGCTGCGGACTCCGTTGTGGTGCTCGACCATCCGTGGCTGCTCGGGGTGGTGCCTGCTGCTCGGGTGTTGCTGGCTGATGGGTCTGAGGAGCTGGCCGACCTGTTGGATCTGGCGCTGGCTTCTGAGGAGTTCGACGGGTCGCCTGACCATGTTGGTGAGGTTGTGTCCTGGCGGGACCTCGGGGCGGTTCGGATGGCTTGTGAGCTGCTCGAGGTCGCGCTGCCTGATGGGGTGGTCGTGGTGCACGACTCGCTGGTGGTTGATGGGCAGCGGGTTGAGTGGTGGATGGCTGATGGGGTGCCGCATGCCGCGGACACTCCAGAGGGGCTGGCTCGGGCGTTGGCTTGGGTGACTGAGCGGTGGGAGGACCGGCACACGTTCGCCGCCCTGATCACCGATCCGACGGCTGCAACTCTGCTGGGCTGACCGGTTCCGCTGTTCGTCTGCGCAGGCGCGGCTTTCCGATGTCGCCGCGCCGCACCAGGATGATCCACGCGGTCACCGTCACCAGCACCGACACGACGCCGCCGACGATGATCGGCGCACGCCCGTTGATCTCCCCGAGCCAGCCCATCAACGGCCCGCCCACCGGGTTGCCGCCCAAGAAGACGAGCATGTAGACCCCCATGACCCGGCCGCGCATCTCCGGCTCGACCGCAAGCTGGATGGTCGCGTTGGCCGTGGTGTTGAAGGTCATCATCGCGACGCCCACCGGGATCATCATCAGGCCGGTCAGCAGCATCGTCGGCATCAGCCCGGACACGATCTCCAGCAGTCCGAACACGACACCGGCCCCGATGAACACGCTCATCCGCGGCGTCTTCCGGCGAGCCGCCCACGTCGCGCCCGCGAAGGTGCCTACTGCGATCAGAGTGGAGAGCAGGCCGTAGGCATCGGCATCGCCGCCGAACACGTTGCGAGCCATGATCGCCAGCGTCATGTAGAAGTTCATGCCGAACGTGGCGATGAAGAAGACGAGCAGCATCACGGTCAGCAGGTCGGGGCGGCCGCGGACGTAGCGCAGGCCGGAGAGCAGCTGGCCCTTTTCGCGCGGCACCGGGTCCGAGCGCAACAACTGGGAAGTGCGCATCAGCCAAATGCCAAGAACCACGCCCACGAAGCTGATGGCGTTGGCCAGGAAGACCCAGCCCGTGCCGATGGCCACGATGGTCACGCCCGCGATGGCCGGGCCGACGATGCGGGCCAGGTTGAACATCATCGAGTTGATGGCGACGGCGTTGGTCAGCGACTCGCGGCCGACCATTTCCACGACGAAGGATTGGCGTACGGGCGTTTCCACGGCCGAGAAGCAGCCGAGCAGGAAGCAGAGCACGAAGACGTGCCAGAGCTCCACGACGCCGGTGACGTCCAGCAGGCCCAGCACCAGAGCGCAGATGCCCAGTGCGGATTCCAGCCACAGCAACAACTTGCGCTTGTCCATGCGGTCGGCGAGCACGCCGCCCCACATGGAGAACAGCAGCACGGGCAAGAACTGCAGGGAGGCGGCGATGCCGAGCGCGACGGGGGAGTTGGTCAGTTCCAGGACCAGCCAGTCCTGGGCCACGCGCTGCATCCAGACGCCGACCAGCGAGATGATCTGGCCGGAGGCGTAGAGGCGGTAGTTGTATATGCCTAACGATCCGAACATGCGGGTAGGGCGAGGTGGCGAACTGTCCGTTCCACCACCCGCGTAACCCGCCACGTCGTTACTGCCCCGCCATCCTGTCGATGATCTCGGCGGCCTGGGAGAGCAACGCCCGTTCGTCCGGGTCCAGCTCTGCCAGCCGCTTGTCCAGCCACGCCTCGCGCGCGGTGATCTCGTCTTCCAGGTACGACAAGCCTTCGCCGGTCAGCTCGACGATGGCTTGACGGCCGTCGGTGGGGTGCGGGCTGCGCGTCGCGAAGCCGAACTCCTCCAGGGCTGCGATCACGCGCGTCATCGACGGCGGCTGCACGCCTTCCTTGGCCGCCAGTTCGCCTGGCGTGAGCGGTCCGCACTTGTGGAGAGTGGAGAGAGCGGAGACCTGCGTCAGCGACACCGACGAGTTGGTGCGCTGCGCCCGCAGGCGACGGTTGAGGCGGACCACGGCAAGCCTGAGCTTGCTCGCCAGTCCGTGCTGTTCGGTCGCCACGTAGTTAGCATACCTCACGAAATAGTTTCCTGCCGAAAGATCAGTTCAGCAGGCTCTGGATCGGTCCCAGTGCGAAGTAGACGACGAAAGCCGCGGCCACGACCCACATCAACGGGTGGACGCCGCGCGCTCGGCCGGTGAGAGCCCTGAGCAGCACGTAGCTCACGAAGCCCGCGCCGATGCCGTTCGCGATCGAGTAGGTGAACGGCATGACGACGATGGTGAGGAACGCCGGGAGCGCCACGGTGAAGTCGCTGAAGTCGATCTCGCGGATCTGCATCATCATCAGTGCGCCGACGATCACCAGCGCGGGAGCGGCGGCCTCGATCGGGATGACCTGGTAGAGCGGCGTGAAGAACATCGCCAGCAGGAAGAGCACGCCGGTCACGACGTTCGCGAGGCCCGTGCGGGCGCCTTCGGCGATGCCGGACGCGGATTCGATGTAGACGGTGTTCGACGAGCTGGACGCGGCACCGCCGGCCACGGCGCCGAGGCCGTCCACGAAGAGCGCCTTGCTGACGTTCGGCAGCTGGCCGTCCTCGTCGATCAGGTCCCCTTCCTTGCCGAGACCGGTCATCGTGCCGACGGTGTCGAAGAAGTCGGTGAGCACGAGCGTGAAGACGATCAACGCGGCCGCGAGCGCGGGGAGCCTGGTCCACGCGCCGAACGACACGTCGCCCAGCAGCGACAGGTCCGGCACGTCGAACACCTTGTCCGGCAGGGCGGGGTAGCCGAGGTTCCAGCCCCTGGCGTTGGTGCCCGCCGACGGACCGGCCTTGACGATCGCCTCCAGCACGATCGCGAAGATCGCCGTGGCCACGATGCCGATCAGGATGGCGCCCTTGACCCTGCGCGCGAACAGCACGCCGGTGACCACGAGCCCGACCACGAACACGAGCGTCGGCCAGCTGGCGATCGACCCGTTGATGCCGAGCCCGACCGGCACCGTGGTGTTGGCGGCGTCCGGCAACCGGCGCACGAACCCGGCGTCGACCAGGCCGATGAACGTGATGAACAGACCGATGCCGACCGCGATCGCGGCTTTCAGCTCGTTCGGCACGGCGTTGAAGACGGCGGTCCGCACACCCGTGACGACCAGGAGCAGCACGACCAGGCCGTTGACGAGGACGAGCCCCATCGCCTCTGGCCAGCTGACTTTCGCGGCCACGCTGACCGCCACGAACGAGTTGATGCCGAGACCGGTCGCGAGCGCGAACGGGTAGTTCGCGATCAGTCCGAAGAGGATGGTCATGACGCCGGCCACCAGCGCGGTGACCGCGGCGACCTGGCCGACCGGGAGGATGTTGCCCAGCACGTCCGGGTGCGCGCCCGGCCCCGTCGGCGCGAAGCTGCCGATGATCAGCGGGTTCAGCACCACGATGTAGGCCATCGTGAAGAAGGTCACGACGCCGCCGCGCAATTCGCGCGCCACGGTCGACCCGCGCTCCGAAATCTTGAAGAACCCGTCCAGCATCTGGTCTCCTAACGATGTGTCCGAACGCGACTCCGCCCCACACCCGCCGCCGCTGCCGCATCGGCTGGCCGACCCCGTGCCCGTCGTACTGGGTGGAACCGCGCTGTGGTTCCTCGGTTTTTTCGTGGTGCTCGTCGTCGACCGCTCGAACAGCACGCTGCTCTGGACGACCTTGTCCGGCGGTCTGCTCGGGATCATCGGCTACGGAGTGTTCTACTGGCAACGCCGGGCCGCGAGGCGAGGGTCACGTACCGCGCAGCAGGGCCTCGACGACGCCTAGTCGCGCATGATCGCCGTCACCGACTGGGTCCGGTTGCTGATCGTCTGCGTCCTCTTCACAGTCGCCGCAGGAGCGATCGCCTGGGCCACGGGCCTCACCACCCCGAAGCCGTTCCTCAAGGCGGCAGCGCGAGCCGTCGTGCAACTCGCCGCGGTCAGCGCCGTGATCACGTTCGTGCTGCGGCACCTGGGCCTCACCGGAGCCTTCCTCGCGCTGATGGCGATCGTGGCCACGGCGACGTCGGCGCGGCGCACCGAAACGGGCCGGCATGGCGTCTGGGTCGCAGCGGCCATCCTGATCGGGTCCGTGCCCGCGCTCGGCCTGCTGATCGGCACCGGCCTGCTCCCGGTCGAGGGCATTGCGCTGATCCCGGTCGGCGGCATCCTGATCGGCGGCGCGATGACCGCGACCACCCTGTCGGTCAGGAGGGCACTCGACACGCTCCGGGAACGCCACGGCGAGTACGAGGCCGCGTTGGCGCTCGGCTTCCTGGACTCGCAGGCGGCGCGGTTCCTCGTCCGGAAGCCGGCCGCCGAGGCGTTGCTGCCGCCCCTCGACCAGACCAGGACGGTCGGCCTTGTCACTCTTCCGGGTGCTTTTGTCGGAATGCTCCTCGGAGGGGCTCCCGTTTGGGAGGCCGGCGCACTACAACTCGTGGTCCTGCTCGCTTTGCTCGCGGTGGAGGTGGCCGCGGTCGCCACGGTGGTCGAGCTGGTCGCGAGGGGTTTGATCAGGAGGGCTTCCCAAGGAAGCGAAGTTAGGCTAACCTAAGTCTCGTCGCTTCGTGGTGGGAGCGGCAGTCAGTTCGGGAACGGACGAGGCCCCCGCTCTGGGCAGAGCGGGGGCCTCGTCGTGTTCAGCGGGCGGGCAGCTTTGTCGGAGCACCCACCGCCGAAGTCAGAGCTGCAGACCGTTCTGGCCGGCCCTGGCCGCCTCGAAGCGCGCGGCGACGTCCTCCCAGTTGACGACGTTCCACAGCGCCGAGATGTAATCGGCCTTCAGGTTGCGGTACTGCAGGTAGTACGCGTGCTCCCAGATGTCGAACGCGAGCAGCGGCGTGGTCGCGATCGACAGGTTCGAGTGGTGATCCTTGAGCTGCAACGTGACCAGCTTCTGGCCGATCGGCTCCCACGCGAGGATGCCCCAGCCGGAGCCCTGGATGGACGACGCGGCGGCGTTGAGCTGACCGCGGAACTTGTCGAACGAACCGAAGTGCTCGTCGATGGCCGCCGCGAGCTCGCCGACCGGTTTGTCGCCGCCGTTCGGGCTGAGGTTCTTCCACCACACCTGGTGCAGCGCGTGACCGGCCAGGTGGAACGCCAGCGTCGTCTCCAGGCCGACGATGCCCCCGAAGTTCGCACGCTCGCGGGCTTCCTCGATCTGCTCGAGCGTGTCGTTCGCGCCCTTCACGTATGCCGCGTGGTGCTTGCCGTGATGCAGCTCGTTGATCTCGCCGATGATCGCCGGCTCGAGGTCGCCGTAGTCGTAGTCGAGATCCGGCAGCACGTACTGGGCCATGACGTCTCCCCATTTGCAAACTCTTGGTACTTGCAACTTACTAGCAACAAGGTCGAGTAAACCAGTTGCCGCGGCACGTACCGTCGAAGCGTGTCCGTGCTGACAGCCAGGAACATTTCGCTGTCGTTCGGTCCGAGGACCGTGATCTCGGAGGTTGATCTCGATGTTTCGCCTGGTGACCGCGTCGGCCTGATCGCCCCCAACGGCGTCGGCAAGTCCACGTTGCTCCGGTTGCTCTCCGGTGAGCTGCAGCCGGAAACCGGCGCTGTCTCGAGCACCGGGACCGTCGCGCACCTGACGCAGGAGACCCTCCACGTGACTGGAGAGTCGCTGCGCGAGCACCTCGCGCGCCGCACCGGCGTCGCCGCGGCCGAGGACTGGTTGCAACGAGCCGCCGAAGCGCTCGGCGAGGGCGGCGGCGAGGACTACCCGGACGCGCTCGACCACTGGACCGCCATCGGTGCCGGCGACTTCGGCGAACGCGCGGACGCGGTGTGCGAACGCCTTGGCCTGCAAGCCGATCTGCTCGACGGGCGGGCGTCCGACGAGCTGTCCGGCGGGCAGCAGGCGCGGCTCAGGCTCGCTGCGGTGCTGCTGACCCGTGCGGACGTGCTGCTGCTCGACGAGCCGACGAACGATCTCGACGCCACCGGGCTCGACCTCCTGGAGAACCACGTCCTGGGGTATCCGGGCGCGATCGTGCTGGTGAGCCACGACCGGGAGTTCCTGGCGCGCACCACCACCGCGATCGCCGAGCTCGACGAGTTCTCGCACCGGCTCACCGTGTTCGGCGGCGGCTGGGACGCGTACGTGGAGGAGAAGGCGAACGCGGAACGCCGCGCGCAGGAGGAGTACGAGACGTACGCGGGCAAGCGCGACGCGTTGGTGCAGCGCAGCCGGCAGGTCAAGGAGTGGTCGCGGCAGGGTGTGCGACGGGCCGGCAGTGCCAAGGCGCGTAACGACGAGCCGGACAAGAACGTCCGGGCCGGCCGCAAGCAGGGCGCGGAGAACCTGATGGCCAAAGCGTCCGTTGTGGACCGTCAGCTGGCGCGGCTGGAGGAGGTCGAGGAACCGCGCGAGGCGTGGCAGTTGCGGCTGACGCTGCCGTCGGCCGGGCGGGGCAGTTCGGTCGCGTTCACGTTGCGGCAGGCCGTGGTCAGCCGCGGCGACGTGACGCTCGGGCCGATCGACCTCACGATCGGCGCGGGCGAGCGGTGGCGGATCACCGGGCCCAACGGCTCGGGCAAGTCGACGTTGCTAGGTGCGCTGCTCGGCCGCATCCCGCTCGTCGAGGGCGATCGCTCGATCGGGCCTGGCGTGGTGGTCGGTGAGGTCGACCAGCTGCGGGCCGAGTTCGCCAGCGACCTGCCGGCGTTGCGGATCGTGGCCGACGCGACCGGGCTGCCGGACGTCGAGGTGCGCACGTTGCTCGCGAAGTTCCGGCTCGGCGCGGACAGCGTGCTGCGGCCGGCGCGGGAGCTCTCACCGGGTGAACGGACGCGCGCGGGGTTGGCCTTGCTGCAAGCGCGCGGCACGACTTGTTTGGTGCTGGACGAACCGACGAACCATTTGGATTTGCCGGCTATCGAACAGCTGGAACAAGCCCTGGAGACGTACGGAGGAACGTTGCTGCTGGTCACGCACGATCGGCGGCTCGCATCGGCCGTGCGGGTGGATCACGAGATCAACGTGCGCGACCTCCTCACGTTTCCTCGTGTCAAGGGTGGAAGATATGGGGCATGACCACCGAGGAGGACTGGCCGGTCGAACAGACCTGGTCGATGCGCAACACCCACTGGCACGCCTATGTGGAGCACACATCGCTCGACCACGCTTCCCCTCGCCAGGTCCGGCTCGAGCGCACGCCGGAAGAGGTGCTGACCTCGCCGGCCGAGGTGGCGGCGTGGCTGGAGGTCAACCTCCGCAGTGCCACGCGGCCGGAGGAGACCGGGAAGAAGCGCGTGAAGGACGAGCGCGACTTCACCGACTCGAACCGCGTGCACGCGTCGCTGGCCTCGCGCGGTGAGTCGATCTACACGGGCGTGAAGGGCGAGCTGACGCTGGCGGTCGAGGCCGTGACGCCGGACGAGTGCCGAACTTCCCACGACGGTGCGGACGTCGCGCCCCTGAAGTCGGGCCGCCGCCGCTAGATTGACCCCCAGCTTGGTGCTCTGGGGGAGTTCTGTGAAACGTCTGCTGCCCGTTCTGGGTGCGCTCGCGCTTGTCGGTGCCGTTGTCGCGGTGGTGGTGTGGCAACGGCCGTCGGCAGCGCCTCCGGCACGCCCTGCGCTGTAGGACTTCGCGCTGCAGTACGCGGACGGATCAGGCGGGGGTGCCGGACCTGGTCGTGATCGACGACAAGCCGAAGAAGCTGCTCGTGGGTGAGGGCGGTGGCCTCCCGGTCCCGGCAGTCGCGCTGGGCGGGGACCAGGCCGTGATGCGTCCGCTCGACCTGACGACGGTGTATGCGACGTTCGCGGCGGGTGGGGTGCGGCACAAGACGCACTTCGTCACCAGGGTGTCCGGCGAGGACGGCAAGGTGCTGTACCAGGCGACCGAGAACGCCTCGTCCGCTTTCCACCCCGACCGCGCGCAGAGCAAGGCGATACACCGGCCGCATGGCGATCACCGTTCTGGTCGACGACGTGAAGGCGTCGCAACCGGTGGAGGACGACGGCCTGTCCCAGACCATCTGGCAGAAGTTCGCTGAACACGTCTAGACGGCGCCGCTACATTCAGTGCTCAGGGGTTTCACTCTGGGGGATCGATGAAGCGTTTGCTGCCCGTTCTGGGCGCGCTGGTTCTGGTGGCCGCCGTCATCGCGGTGGTGGTGTTGCAACGGCCCGACACCAAGGCCGCAGTGCCGCCGTCTGGGGACGTCGTGCTGCAGTACACCGACGGCACGCAGCTCTGGCGCGTGGGCCAACCGGAGACACCGCTGGTCAGGCAGGTGGCGGCAGAGCTCTTCGCGAAGGCGAGGATGACGCTGGACCAGCTCCGCGAGAGCGGTGGCGCCATTGTCGTCACGACGATCGACCCGAAGGTGCAGTCCGCTGCGGCGGAGGCGATCCGGGCCGTGGCGGCCGGGCAACCGGCGTCGTTGCGGTACTCGCTCACCGCTGTTGATCCGAACAACGGCTCCATCAGGGCTTACGCGCCGGGTGACGACCCGGCCGTGGACTACGCAGGTGGCGTGTTGAAGGAGCCGGGACCGGCGTTCTTCCCGTTCAACGTCGTCGCGGTGCTGCAGGCGGGCAAGACGCTCGACGTGCGCGAGGCCTTGTTGAAGTCGGACAACGCCGTGATGTCGGACCTGGTGAAGGACGTCGGGATCAAGCCGGTCATCACTGCTGCGCGCCAGGCCGGAGTGCCGGAGGCGGTGGACATCGACGGCAAGAAGGCCGTGCTCCTGGTCGGTGAGGCGGGAGTGGCGGTGGGCGGGAGCGAGGCCAGGATGCGGCCGCTCGACCTGGCCGCGAGCTACGCGACGTTCGCCGCGGAAGGCACGCGCCACGACGCGCACTTCGTCACGCACATCACCAACGTCAACGGCGAGACGCTGTACCGGGCGATCCGCGCGGCCAAGCCCGCGTTCGACGTGGATCCGTTGCGCAGCAAGGACATCGCGAACCAGATCACGGCTGCGCTGGAGAACGACCCCGTGTGCGGCGACCGCTCGTGGTCGTCGAGCAGCACGTGCCGGCACGGCGAGTGGCGGCCGGACGGGCAGGAGCAGGTCTCGCACGCCTGGATGGTCGCCTACAACCCGCAGATCTCGGTGGCGGCGTTCGTCGGCAGCGACCAGGCGAGCACGCCGGCGGTCGACCGGGAGGGCAGGGCCGTCGTGGGTGCCGCGCTGCCGAAGGACCTGTGGACCGCGCTTGAGGAGAAGATGAAGCGGTGGTGAGACGTTCGCTGCCGGTGCTGGGTGCGCTGGTGCTCGTTGCGGGAGTCATTGGATACGTGGTGTGGCAACGGCCTGGGCCGCCGCCTCCGCAACCCGTGGTGCCGAAGGAAGTCGTGCTGCAGTACGCCGACGGCTCCAGGCTGTGGAGCACCACTGACGGACGGCCTCGCGGCCTGGTCGTGAAGCGCGTGCTCGAGGACCTGGCAGCGGCGTCGCTGCCGTTGGACTCACTGGTGGCCACCGGTGGGGTGGTTCGCACGACGATCGACGCGCGGGCTCAGTCGGTAGCGGCCGCGGTCCTCGGCCGGCTGGTCGCACCGAAGAGGGCGTACGACCCGATGAATCCGGACGACCGGCAGGACGACAAGGTCGACGCGGCAGTCACGGCGATCGATCCCGTCTCGGGCGGTGTGCGGGTGTACTTTCCCGGCTTCAGCTGGAACCACGACCTGGCGGGTGGGGTGTCGAAGGAGCCGGCTCCCGGACTGTTCGAGCCGCTCGCTCTGGTGCAGGACAGGGGGAAGGCTCCGGTGACGCCGCTCGACGTGACCGCGGCTTACGCCACCGTTGCCGGGGGAGGTGTGGAGCGCAAGCCGCATCTCATCACGTGGGTCACGGCCGCGGACGGTTCGTCGCGGTACCGGGCGGCCGACGCTGCGAGGCCCGTTGTGGGCCCGCACGTCGCGGACCGGATCACCGCCGCGTTGAAGGAGAAGCCCGTCTGCAACGGCGTCGCGTGCGTGTCCGGCGTTTCGCCGTGGATGGTGGGTTACACGCCGCAGCTCGCCGTCTCGGTGTACCTGGAGAAGGCCGGCGCTAATGACGCCGACCTTCCCAGGGTGATCTGGCAGGAGTTCCTGGCCGAGCTCGCTGGTTGATCCGCCGGCTCACCCGACGTGCCAGGTGTGCACCGGTTCGCCCGCGTGCATCAGCTCCATGTACCGCTTGAGCATGCCGGAGAGGGCGGCGTCTCGCGACATGCCGCGTTCCTCAAGCAGCGCAACGGTTTCCCTCTGCCACGACGACCCGGTGCGCCGGGCGAGGCAGCGCTGCTCGATCACGCCGAGGTAGCGCTCGCGGGCCTCGTCGGAGACACCGCAGTCGCGCAGGCCCTCGTGCGCCATCGGCAGCAGGCGGCGCAGCACCAGCTCGTCCGGCGGGATCCAGCCGATGCCCGGCCAGTACAGCTGGGCGTTCATGCCGTGCCTGGCGCCGGTGTAGAGGTTCTCCTCGGCCGCCTGGAACGACATCTGCGTCCACAGTGGACGTTCCTGGCCGGTGAGGGCGCGCTGGGTGCCGTAGAAGAAGGCGGCGTTGGCCATCGTGTCGAGCACCGTGGGTCCCGCGGGCAGCACGCGGTTCTCCACGCGCAGGTGCGGCACACCGTCGACGACGTCGTAAACCGGGCGGTTCCACCGCCAGATCGTGCCGTTGTGCAGGCGCAGCTCGGAAAGACGAGGCGCGCCACCGGCTTCGAGGGTCTCGATCGGGTCCTCGTCGTCGGTTTCCGGCAGCAGACTGGGGAAGTAGCGCACGTTCTCCTCGAACAGGTCGAAGATCGACGTGATCCACCGTTCACCGAACCACACGCGCGGACGGACGCCCTGGTTCTTCAGCTCGTCCGGACGGGTGTCGGTGGCCTGCTCGAACAGCGGGATGCGGGTCTCGTGCCAGAGCGCTTTGCCCAGCAGGAAAGCCGAGTTCGCGGCGATCGCGACCTGCACGCCGGCCAGGCACTGGGCGGCGTTCCAGTGCGCGGCGAAGTACGTCGGCTCGACCTGCAGGTGCAGCTGCACCGAAGTGCAGGCGGCCTCGGGGAGAATCGAATCCGCGTAGGTGAGGAGCTTCTCCGGCGTCTTGCCCGGCATCGCCGGACCTTCCATGTGCAGCACCATTTCCTCGCCGCGGGCCGCGAAGATGGTGTCGTTGAGGAGCGCGTACCGCGGGCTCTCGGAGAGCCACTTCCGGTCGAAGTGCCGCTCCCGCAACGTGGGCAGCACACCGATCATGGCGAGGTTGGCGCCGACGTCGTGGGCCTTCGAGTCCGCGCTGTCGAGCGAGCAGCGCAGTTCCTCTTCCAGGCCAAGCATCTCACCCCCGGCGAGCTCGCGCGGCGGGACGTTGATCTCCAGGTTCTGCTGTCCCAGCTCGAGCGTGTAGGAGGGATCGTCGATCTTCTCGAGCACCTCCGAGTTCGCCATCGCCGGCCGCATCGCGTCGTCGACGAGGTTCAGCTCGATCTCGAGCCCCATCTGCCGACGGGGAAAGGAAAACGTGTCTTCGGCCAGCATCGTGGCCAGTGCGTCGAGACTTCGCTGCATCTTCTCGCGATAGCGCTGGCGATCATCTCTGGTGAACGTGCGGCTGGACACTTCGCTTCCCATGCCGCTACCCCTTCGCTCGGCGCCGGTGGGCGCGGGCCAGGCGGAACGCCAAACGTGACACAGCGGAAACCTCCTTTACATCGCCCAAATCGGTGCTCTCTGTCACGTGGAGGTAACAACCAGCGATCATCCGCTGGTCGGGCGTGCGCCGTTCCGCCCTCCGGACTACCTCGCCTGTTCCACATCGGGCCGGATGCGAAACTTCCGGCGTGGCAAAGGTGATCGAGATCAACGACCCGGGTGACCCCCGCCTGGACGACTTCCGTGACCTCTCGACGGCCGACCGCAGGCCAGACCGGCCGGGTGGACGTGGTCTCGTCATCGCCGAGGGCGTAGTGGTGGTGGAACGTCTGCTGGCTTCGCCGTACCCGGTGCGCGGGCTGCTCGGGGTGCGGCGCCGGATCGAGGCGCTTGACCTTTCTGACCTGGACGTTCCCGCTTACGTGACGTCAGCTGAGGTTATGGCGTCGGTCGTCGGGTTCCACTTGAACCGGGGTGTACTGGCCGCCGCCGACCGCGCCCCTGCGGTGTCGCTCGAGTCGTTGATGGCGGACGCCCGTCGCCTGGCAGTGCTGGAGGGCGTGGGCGACCACGAGAACCTGGGCTCGATCTTCCGCAACGCCGCGGCCCTGGGCGTCGACGGCGTCGTGCTGGGCCCCGGCTGCAGCGACCCGCTGTATCGACGCAGTGTGCGGGTCTCGATGGGCCACGTGCTGCGCGTGCCGTTCGCTACCACGGATGAGTGGCCTGCGGCGCTGAACATGTTGCGGCACAAGGGGTTCACAGTTGCCGCTCTGACCCCGCGCGCCTCTGCCCTGCATCTTGCAGATGCGGGTTTGCGCGGGCGTCGCGTGGCGGTGCTGCTGGGGTCCGAGGGGCCTGGGCTGACCGAGGAGGCCATTGCCGCCGCCGACGTGGCCGTGCGGATTCCCATGTCGTCCGGGGTGGACTCGTTGAACGTGGCCACCGCGGGGGCGGTGGCGTTCTACGCGCTGCTCTAGTTGCGTTTAGAGCAGGGTGAGGATGAGGGCGAGCCAGGCGACGAGCACGCCCGTGACCACGCCGTATGCGACCCAGCGCCACACCGGCACCTTGCGTCCCAGCCACACGCTCGGGGCCAGGCCGCCGACCACCAGCACGTTCGCGACGAGCGCCAGCCAGCTGCTGGTTTCGCCGAGGCCCAGCGAGAGCGAGACCACGGTGAACGTGACGATCGAGGCGGTGATGAAGCTGACCGTCAGTCCGGTTCCCCACGGGGTCGGCTCCGGCGGCTCCGGTTCGGGGGTCGTTTTGGGTGTTTTGGGTGTTTCGTCATGCTCTTTCGGTGCTTCGACGCTGACCAGCTCCCCGCTGACCGGGTCGGTGTACTGCACCGGGGCGTTCATGGCGGCCGCGATCCGGCCGGCGAGCTGCTTGCCTCTGCGGGCGACCAACGCACTGGCCACGCCGTCCGCGGGCGTCTCGGTGCGCACGACCGCGTCGGCCACCTTCGCCCACTCGTGCAGCGCCTCGGCCAGGTCGGCGCCGAGGGGCAAGCTGTGCGGGTCGACCTCGCGCTCACCGGACTCGTCGTTCCCGGCGAGCACGGCGCGGCCGTCCCGGACTCGCAACTCCACTTGCCCCCTCCTCGGTCTTGCTGGGCCTCGGCGGAGAACCTATCGGACTCGGGTGGGGTGGGGGCCCGTTGAGTGGCTGGGGGTGTGGGGAGGCGGCAGTTGGTGGGGTGGTTGCCTGGTGGGGGCTGGGTTTCGGCGTGGGTGCTTTGGTGGAGTGCGGGCCTGCGTGGCGTGCGCGCCGGTTGCGGTGCGGGGACGGCTTGCGTTGGCCGGTTTCGGGTTGGTACCGCGCGGGGTGGCTGGCGCCGGTTCCAGCGGAGCTGGTCGCCTTCTGCGGTTTGGTCGCGTTCCAGCGTGGGCGCGTGGGCAGCCGGACGGGCTTTGGTTGCGTCATCGCCGCTTCGCGACGATCGCGATTGGGGCTTGACTTCGGGGCCCTTTCGAGGCGCTGCGTCGGGCGGAAAAGGACGGATGCTTCGCAGCCGTCCGATCCGCGAAACGGTAGCACCTCGATCCCAAAGTCAAGCCCCAATCGCAGGCGTGCGTGCCTGCGTTGGGTTGTTTGTCCTGCGGTCATTACCGCTGGTCCGCGTTCGGATAGCCCTGTCCGGCTCGCTTCGCATCGCCACACGAGGTGCCTTCGGCCCGCGTTGCCATAGGAGCATCGGCTCGGCTTCGCCATCGCCGCTTGCCTTCGGCTTCGCGAGATATAGATGGAATCCTCGTGGCTCGCTCCCGGAAAGGCGTCAACGGGTACCGCGAACAATTGAGCTGGCTACTGGTCACCGCGCGAACGTCTGAGCTGGCTATTGGTCGCCGCGCCAACGTCTGAGCTGATTGCGGGTCGCCGCGCCAAGATCGGCTCGCGACCTTGCCGGTGCGCCGTGGCTCGTCATACGGGCTGGCCGCGCCTCGCCGGTAGCCATGGCTCACCGCGCGGGCTGGCCGCGCCTCGCTGGTACGCCATGACCACACCATGGCTCGTCATGCGGGCTGGCCGCGCCTGGCCGGTCCGCCAGGGCACACCATGCATACGGCCCGCGCCTCGCCAGCACGCCATGGGCTCGTCGTGCGGGCTGGCCGCGCCTCGCCGGTACGCCACGAGCTCGCCATCGACCCCACTCCCCACCCCGAGCGCCGGTCACCCTCGCCGTTCTACCGCGGACGCGGCGAAGGGCGGCCAGGCCGTCGGCCCAGCCGCCCTCGGTGCGGTGTGAGGTTCGTGAGGTCGCGTTCGCGCCAGATCCCCATTGGCGCGAACGCGACCTGCCGGCCTAGGCGAGCGAGTCGCGCCAGGCCGTGTGCAGGGCCGCGAAACGGCCCCGCTCACCGATCAGCTCCTCCGGGGAGCCGTCTTCCACCACAATGCCACCATCCAGGACCAGAACGCGGTCTGCGATCAGGACCGTGGACAGGCGGTGGGCGATGATGAACGCCGTTCGGTCGGCCAGCACTGTTTCCAGGGCGGCTTGCACGGCGCGTTCGGTCGGGACGTCCAGGGACGACGTTGCCTCGTCCAGGACCAGGACCGCCGGGTCGGCCAGGAAGGCTCGCGCGAACGCGACCATCTGGCGTTGGCCCGCCGACAACCTGCCGCCTCGTTTGCGGACGTCCGTGTCGTAGCCGTCGGGGAGGGCGGCGATGAACTCGTGTGCGCCCACCTCGGCTGCGGCCGCTTCGATTTCGGAGCGGGTGGCCGACGGTTTGCCCAGGGCGATGTTGTCCGCCACCGAGCCGGAGAACAGGAAGTTCTCCTGGGTCACCATCACCACGGCGCGGCGCAGGTCGGTGTCCGCCACCGAACGCAGGTCTACGCCGTCGAGCAGCACTGAGCCGGCGGACGGGTCGTAGAAGCGGGACACCAGCTTGGCCAGCGTGGTTTTGCCGGCGCCGGTTGCTCCTACGAGGGCCACGGTTTGGCCCGCCGGCACGTCCAGCGAGAAGCGGGGTAGCACCTGGCGGGACGTGCCGGGGTACTGGAACTCCACTCCCGCGAACCGGACCGCGCCTCGTGCGTGCGGCAGAGCCACCGGAGACGACGGCTCTGGGACTGACGGCTGTTCCTCCAGGACGCCTGAGATCTTCTCCAGGGCGGCCGTGGCCGAGGAGTAGGAGTTCGCGAACATCGCCAGCTCGTCGAACGGGTCGTAGAAGCGCCGCAGGTACACGGTGAACGCCGTCAGCACGCCCAGTTCCAGGGAGCCGCCCGCCACTCGGTAGGCGCCCCAGGCCAGCACGATCGCCAGGGACACGTTGCCGATCATGCGGATCGTGGCGACGAACGTGGCCATGACGCCCAGGGCGTCGACGTTCGCGTCGCGGAACTGGCCGTTGAAGCCGGTCATGATGGTCTCGTTGCGGGGCTGGCGGCGGAACGCCTGCACCGCGCGGATGCCGTTCATGGACTCCACGAACTGGACGATGATCTTGGCGATGGCGCCGCGCGTGCCTCGGTACGCCTCCATCGAGCGGCGGCGGAACCAGCGCCAGATGAAGAAGAGCGGCACGAAGCCCGCGACGACCACGGACGCCAGGGGTGCGTCCAGCCAGAGCAGGATGATCGCGATGCCCGCCACCGACAGCAGAGCGTTGAACAGGCTGTCCAGGCCCTCTTCGATCAGGTCCTGCAACGCGTCGACGTCGCTGGTCAGCCGGGAGATGACCTTGCCGGACGTGTAGGACTCGTGGAAGCCGACGGACAGTCGCTGCGAGTGGCGGAAGATCCGGCCGCGCAGGTCCAGGAGCAGGTCCTGACCCACCCGGCCGGAGACGCGCAGGAACGCCCAGCGCAGGAACGTCGTCACGCCCGCGCAGGCCGCGTAGCCCGCCACGCACCACATCAGCACCGACAGGTCGCCGCGCATCGCCGCCGGGATGCCGCGGTCGATCGCGGCGGCGATCAGCAGCGGCAGCGCGAGGTTCGCGAGATTGCCGCCGACCACCGCACCGACCGCGAGCGACGCGCGGCCGAGGTGCGGACGCAGCAACGAACCCAGCAGCCTGCGCGATCGTGCCTGCAGGCGCAGGCCGGTCGAGTGCGAGATCTCGCCGATCTCCTCGGCGGCGACGCCGCGCCATTCCTCTTCCTGCTGAACAACAACCTGGTCACTCACGACGCCACCTCCTCTTCGACGATCTCGTCGGCGTCCAAACTGGACAGCAGACGTCGGTAATCCTCGTTGATCTCCAACAACTTCCGGTGCGAGCCGATCGCGGTGATCTTGCCGTCGGCCAGCATCGCGACGCGGTCGGCGAGCTGCACGGTCGACGACCGGTGCGCCACCACCAGCGCTGTCACGCCGCGCAACACCCTGCGCAGCGCGGCTTCCACCTCGGCCTCGGTGTGGACGTCCAGTGCTGACAACGGGTCGTCCAGCACCAGCACCGCCGGCCTGCCGACGACCGCGCGGGCCAGCGCCAGGCGTTGCCGCTGACCACCGGACAGCGACAGGCCCTGCTCGCCGATGCGGGTCGCGAGACCCCACGGCAGCGCGTCCACGAACTCCTCGGCCTTGGCCACCCGCAACGCCTCGCGCACCGACGCCTCGGAGACGTCCGGCACGCCCAGACCCACGTTCTCCGTCACCGACGCGGAGAACAGCACGGGTTCCTCGAACGCCGTGCCGACCACCGTCCGCAGGTCCTCCAGCGAGAGGTCCCGCACGTCGACGCCGTCGATCGTGATCCGGCCACCGGTCACGTCGGCCAGCCGCGGCACCAAAGCAGTGAGTGTCGTCTTGCCCGAGCCGGTCGCGCCGACCAGCGCCACGGTCTCGCCGGGACGCAGGTCGAGGTCGATGCCCGACAACACCTCGCGGCCGTCCTCGAACGCGAACCGCACGCCCTCGAAACGAACGTGCCCGCGCAGCGGTTTGGGCAGCGGCGCGGGCGAGACGGGGCTGGTGATCGTCACGGGGGAGTCGATGACCTCCCAGTAGCGTTCCAGCGCCGCGGCGGTCATGTTCGTCTCCGCCAGCAACCAGCCGATGGAGTCGATCGGCCACCGCAGGTACGCGCTCACCGCGACGGCCGCGACCAGCGTGCCGACCGTCATCGTGCCGTTGACGATGCCGATCGCGCCGACGCCGAGCATGCCCGCGATCGAGAGCTCAGGCAGCACGATCAGCACTGACCACAGCGCGGCCAGGATCGAGATCTTGTTCAGCTCGGTCGCCCGCAACTTCCGCGCCTGCACCAGGAACCGCTTGGTCAGCTCCGGCCCGCGCCCGAACGCCTTGAGCACCCGGATGCCGAGCACCGACTCCTCGACCGTCGTGGTCAGGTCGCCCGCCTGGTCCTGGGCCTTGCGCGCGACGACCTTGAACTTCGCCTCGAACAGGTACGAGATCACGATCAACGGCAGCGCGCCGCACAGCGAGACGAGCAGCAGCACCGGTGAGAGCGTCGCGATGATCCCCATCCCGATCACCACGATCAAGCTGTTGATCACCAGGAACACGGCGCCGAACGCGACGAACCGCCGCACGGTCGTGAGGTCGTTGGTGCCGCGCGAGAGCAGCTGACCGGACTGCCACCTGTCGTGGAACGCCACGGGCAGTCGCTGCAGCCGCTGGTAGAGGTCGAACCGCATGCGCGCCTCGACCTGGGCCGCCGGACGAGCGACTATCTTGCGGCGGATGTAGAAGAGCATCGCCTCACCGATGCCGAGCGCCAGCACGCCGACGATCAGCCACGGCAGCAACGCGGTCTGCTTGTTCTGGATCGGACCGTCGACGATGCGCTGCGTGAGCAGCGGGATGCCAAGACCGCACAGCATCGCGAGCATGGTCGCCGACAGCACGACAGCCATCCGTGCGCGGTGCGGCCGCACGTACGGCCACAACCTCCGCAAGGTCCGGATTGTCGAGTTACGTTGATCGCTCACGCGGTGAGCCCCCTCCAGGTCGTCTCCAAAGTACGAAGGACGACCGACAGTCAGCATCCGGTTTTTCTCCCCACCGGAGCCTGCTGTCTCGACTTAGGTCGAGGTCAAGGGCACGATGACCACCATGACGCGGTTTCTGCGAACCGAGCAGACGATGGCGTTTCCACACGGACGGCTCATCGCCTCACTCGATGGAGCGAACTACGTGCTGGCCCCCGACGGCTGGGACCACCTGGCCGGACCGCGGCCGCGGCACGCGATGTACGTCTCCCGCGAAGAGGCCGAGGACTGGTGCGAACGCGAGGGCTGGGACCTGCACCTGCTGGACGCGGTGCCTAAGACGACCTCTTGAACGTGAACAACGCCACCAGCCCGTAGGCGACGGCCGCGAGCAGCGCCTCGGCGTGGTGCCGGTTCGCGAACCACCCGAGGACGGGTTCGTGCACCTTGAAGTAGAGGCCGAGCCCCAACACGACCGGCCCGAGCAGGATGATCGGCCACACCGGCCGCACCCCGAAGATCCACAGGATCGGCCCGGCCAGCACCAGCGACGACACCAGCGCGAGCGGCAGCCCGACCAGCACGAGCAGCAGGAACGTCGACATCGACGTGCTGTCGAGCCACGACTTCAAAAAGCCCGACTCGTACGCCCAGGTCCACCCGAGCACGAGTCCTGCCCCGACGGCCATCGACAGGACGACCCGGAACAGCAGCCGACGCCCTGTCCTACCCGTCCTGCCCGCTGTGCTCTGTTCGGTCACGCCGACCACGGTAACCAGCGGTCACCGCAGCGGCCAAGGCGTACCCGCCGGCCGCCGCGAACGCGACCACGAAGACCCCGCCGTCCTCCGGCAGCCGCACCTGCAGGAACCTGAGCACGAACGTGCTGACGAACAGCAACACCACCGCGCCCGCCGTCCCCACCAGGGCCGTCGGCCAGGCGGGGGAGATCCGCGCGAGCCGCAGCAGCCCCCATCCGACCGCGCCCCAGATGATCACCAGCGCTGGGATCACCAGCAGGAACAGCCCGATCACGCACTCCAGCCCGCTGTCGCGGCACAGGAACTGCATGGATGGTTCGAGCGACCCGAACCACCCCGCACCGCACAACGCCCCCACCAACGCCGCCGTTGCCGCCCTCATGCCCTCGATCATGTCGAGTCGGGTGCGGCTCCGCCATGAGCAGTACTACGCGACTCGTCGTCGGGAAGCGCGGGCCGGGGCACGGAAAAGGCGCCCGCCAGTGCGTTCACCACGACCAGCACGATCGCCAAGCTGTCCTCGTCGGGGACCACGCCGAGCAGTCCGGTCACGACCCACAGGACCAGCCACCCGGCGCCCCCGAGCCAGCAAGCCGCCCAGGCGCGGGTGCGTTTCAGCAGGCCGAGCACGCCGGACAGGAGCATCCCCGCCATGACCGCCCAGCTGAGCGAGTACAGGAGCAGGTCGCCGTCCAGCCAGACGGCGCACAACCAACGGCTCGTCTCGAAGCACTCCGACGGCATGATCCACGACCGCCAGGTCAGCTGCACTCCCGCTCCGGCGATCGCGCCCGCCACGGCGCCCATCGCGGTGCGCGAGACCACGTCGAACGCCCGGTTCATCTCTCCCCCTCCGACCGGCCCACGACCATCACCCAGGCCAGCCCGAAGGCCATGATCGGCACGAGGACGATCCCGAGACCGCCACCGCTCATCCCGAGCCATCCGATCGCGAGCCACAGCAACACCCAGAACCCGCAGCCGAGCCCGATCACCGGCAGGGCGTCGTCCGACCGTTTCCACAGCTTCAGCACCAGGTACACGAGCAGGCACGCGACGATCGCCCAGCCGATCGCGTGCAGCGGCGTCATGAAGCTGATGTCGATGTCGTGCTCGCCGCTGCACGGATCGCCCTTCGGCCCGCGGCATCCCGGTAGCGCCTCGTACGTCACGTCTCGCTCCGTTCATCAGGGCGGACTCGCCCGGTGACCGAACCCGCGACCGCGTAAGCCACCACCGGGAGCACGATCTCGACCGTCGGCAGCACTTCGGCCAGCCATGCCAGCACGGTCAGCAGTGCCCAGAGCGCGCTGCCGATCTTGATCGTGTCCCGGACGTCGGGCGACTCCCGCTGCGTCCGGTGCAGGACCACGCCCGCCACGGCCATCCAGCCGAGCAGGAACCACGGCAGCGTCGGGATCATGGTGAACGTGCAGTCCAGGTTTTCGGAGTACGCGCACCTGGCAGGCATGAACGGGCGCCAGGTCAGCCGCAGCCCGATCCCGGCGATCGCGCCCGCCAGCAGTCCGAGCAGCACCCGCCTCATTGCGGCCGCCTGTGCAGGATCTCCCGCCACGGCCCGAAGGCGGTGATCAAGCCGGCCACTGCGAGAGCGGCGCCGGGCAGGAAGATCGCACCGTCCAGCTCACGGAGGTCGGGGATCATCAGCGGGACGGCCGACAGCACCGTCCCCGGCACGACCACCGACCACGGCCGAGGCTGGCGTTGCAGCTTCAGCAGTCCGGCGTACACCAGGGCCGTCACGGTCAGGCCACCGAAGAACCCCGCGTAGCCCAGCACGTCCGCAGTCCTGCGGGCGTCGTCGGTGCACGTCTCGTCCCAGCCGCAGAAGCTGAAGGCCAGCAGGAAGGCCGCCAGGAAAGTCGCGTAGCCACCCATCGCCCCGACGAACGCGCCCGTGATCGTCCGGATCACCACGTGCGTGCCCGTCCGACGAACAACGCGGCTGCCAGGTACGCCACACAGGACACGACCACCGCGGCCTGCAACACGAAGAGGTGCCCGTCCTCCTGGTACATGTCCAGGAACAGGGCCTTGAACCAGACGACACCGATGATGAGCAAGACCCACAGCCCGCTGCCGATGCCGGTCGCCAGCCAGCCGCGTTCCGCCCGCACCAACCGGAACCCCAGGTAGATCAGCAGACCGGCGACGAGCATCCAGAACGCGAAGAACGGCGGGAGGAGCAGGGGGCTCGAGTCACCGCAGCCGGTGACGCCGACCTCGAGCCAGCAGTACTCCCGGTGCCAGTCGACGGTCAGCGCGAAGCCGACACCGGCCAGGGCGCCAGCGCATGCCCCCACAACACTGCGCAACAACATGCGCCAAGAGCTACCCGATCACGGGAACGCGCAGGGCGATCTGCACGAACCCTCCACATCACCTTCACCGCGTGAGCACGGCGATCAACGAGTAGAGGGCCGCGAACACGAGAAAGGCGAGATAGGGCAGGCCGAGCGCGAAGAAGATCATCGCGACGACCGACATGAGGGTCGCGGGCACGGCCACCCAGCCCGCCCGCGACACACCCAGCGACCTCAGCGCGAACCACCCCAGAAAAGCGGCAACCGCCGTGAAGACCGGCATGGTCTTCACGGCGGCGCCGAGGCAGCCCCAGTCCTCGAACGAGCAGACCGCGCCCGAGGCGATGAGCTCGAACACTCCCCACCAGGCCAGCCCGAGGAGTGCACCCACTCCGGCAGCCAGCGCGACACGGCGTCCCACTGCGCGTCAATCAGCGGTTCGACCGCACGCCCAGTAAAACGTCCTCCCACGAAGGGACGATGGGGTGGTTCTTCTTCCCCCGCTTGGGAGGAGGGTCCTTGCGCACCGGCTTCTCCGCAGCAGGCTCTTCCTTCTTGGCCGGAGGAGCAGCAGCGGGGTCTTGCTGGGCTGGGACAGGCGCGGGCTCCGGCTCAGGCTGCTTCTCCTGAACCGGCTGCTGCACCTGTCGCGGCTTCTCCGCCACGACCGGAGCCGGGGTCGGAGCAGGCACGGGTGCGGGTGCCGGCGCCTGTACCGGCACCGGTGCGGGCTCTTCCGCCACGGGAGGAGCCACGACCGGAGTCGCCTCCAGTGCCTGCCGCGCCAGCTGGGTCACCGGCCGCACCGTCCGCAACGTCCGGTTCGGGTTCGGGTCCATCAGGTCGACCGCGGCGTCGTCCAGCGCCGTCACCGTGCCGCCCTGCGCACCGGGGTGGAAGTGCCAGTGCGCGCGGTTCTCCGAGCGCCCGGTCTTCCAGAACAGCTGCACGATCCAGCGACCGTCGTCACCGCGCCACGCGTCCCACGAGGTGTCGGAGAGGTCGTGCCCGCGCAGCCCGAACGAGTGCGCGACGACCTCACCGAGCGTCTGCACGTCCGGGCCGTCCTCACGAACCGGGTGCGCGCGCTGGGCCAGGTCGGCCGTGCGCGAACGCTCCAGCAGGACCGGGTAGGCGAAGCGCTCGATGCGGTGCGTCGGCATGCCCGCGGCAGCGGCGACCTGCTCGATCGACTCGCCGGCGCGGATCCGGGCCTGGATCTCGCGTGGCCGCATGAGGGCCTCGCCGGACTCGATCTGCATCTGGCCGAGGCGGGCCAGGTCACCGCGCAGTGCCGCCCTGAGGCGCTCGTCGGCGGGGAGCGTGAAGCGCTCGCCGCGGTTTTCGGGGTCCTCGAGGATGACGGACTTGCCGTCCTCGTCGAGCCCGATGACTCGCAGCGCTCGCATCGTGGCCTCCCTGAATTTGCACCTCGCCAGCAGACAACGTTAGGACAACGAGCCGTCCATGGGTGGGAGACTCGCCGATATCTCAACGTGATCTTGCCAGTTCACGAGGGCTGTCGCACGCCGGTTTCCGGAAGATTCACCTGGACCACCAGGCCGCCTCCCCCGTTCGGACGAGCTTTCGCCGAGCCCTGATGGGCCCTCGCGACGGACTGCACGATCGACAGACCCAGGCCGGATCCGGCGGTCCCGGTGCGGTCGCGCAGCCGCCGGAACGGTTCGAAGAGCCCCGGCACGGCCTCCGCCGGCACGGTGGGCCCGGTGTTCGTCACCACCAGTTCTCGATCAAGGCGGACCGACACGGTTCCGCCAGGTTTGTTGTAGAGCACGGCGTTGCGGAGCAGGTTGCCGACGAGCTGCGCGAGCAACACCGGATCACCCTCGACCAGGTACGGCCGTGCCGACACGTCGAAGGTGACCTCCTTCGACGCCGCCAGCGTCGCGCACGACTCGACCTCGTCGTCGATGATCTCGTCCAGCCAGACGAGCTCCCGCGTGGCCAGACCGCGGTCACTGCGTGCGAGCAACAACAACCCGTCGATGAGCTTCTCGCTGCGCTCGTTCGTGTCGAGCAGATGCGCTCCGAGACGGCGCATCTCGTCCGACGCGCCGGGGTCGGCCAGCGCCACCTCGATCAACGTGCGTTGCACTGCCAGTGGCGTGCGCAGCTCGTGCGAGGCGTTCGCGACGAACCGCTTCTGGCTGTCGAACGACGACGCGAGCCGGTCGAGCATCCCGTCGAACGTGTCCGCGAGCTCCTTCAGCTCGTCCGGCGGCCCCTCCAGCTCGATCCGCCGATCCAGCTGTTCCGCCTCCAGCCGGTTCGCGGTCGTGGTGATCGAGTGCAACGGCGCCAGCACCCGCCCGGCCACCACCCAGCCGAGCCAGACAGCGAGGACGGCGGCAACCAGCAACGCGATGATCGACTGCCAGAGGACCGTGTTCATCGTGTCCGCTTTGACCTGGTCGGCGGTGAACACCATGGTGTCCCCCGGCAGCCGTGCAGCCTCGACCGCCGTGGAGTTCGCGTACGTGCCGAGCTCCTCTGCCGGTATCGCCCGCGAGACCGCCATCCCGCCGGTCAGCGGTTCCCAGTCCGCCAGCAGCCAGTAGTTGAGCCCGATCAGCGCGATGCCCGCGATCAGGAACACCCCGGCGTACCAGGCCGTCAGCCTGGTCCGCAGCTTCACGAGCCGAACCGGTAGCCGGCGCCGGGCACGGTCTCGATGACCTGCGGCGCACCCAGCTTGCGGCGCAGCGTCATCACCGCCACCCGCACGGCGTTGGTGAACGGGTCGGCGTGCTCGTCCCAGGCCTTCTCCAACAGCTCCTCCGCGCTCACGACGTTGCCTTCCGCCCGCATCAGCACTTCCAGCACGGCGAACTCCTTGGGGGAGAGCGGCAGGAACCTGCCGTCCCGCATCGCCTGGTGCCGCGGCAGGTCCAGCGTGACCCCGGCGCGTTCGAGCACCGGCGGCAAGGCCGGACGAGCGCGGCGGCCCAGCGCCTGCACGCGCGCCACCAGCTCGGCGAACGCGAACGGCTTGGTCAGGTAGTCGTCGGCGCCGAGCCCCAGCCCGGCCACCCGGTCGTCCACCTCGGCCGCCGCCGTCAGCATCAGCACCCGTGCCTCGCCACCGGTCGCGTGCACCGCCTTGCACACCTCGTCACCGTGCACGAGGGGCAGGTCGCGGTCCAGCACCACGACGTCGTACGCGTGCACCCCGACGCGTTCCAACGCCGCCTCGCCGTCGTAGCAGACGTCGACCGCCATCGAGTACCTGCGCAGTCCCTCGGCGATCGTGTCCGCGAGCAGCTGTTCGTCCTCGACCACCAGCACGCGCATGACACCTATTTTCCGCGAGCGGCGGATAAGCACCGGATAAAGGCTTTCGCTTAACGCCTCCGAATGACGTCCTCCGTAGACCTGTCGTCGTGAAATCCACCATCGCAGTGCTGCTGGCCCTGCTCATGGCGCTCACCGCCTGCGGGTCGAAAGAGCAGCCGAACGGGGCCAAGAAGGACGACAAGGGCGACATGGTCAAGTTCGCCCAGTGCATGCGGGACAACGGCATCGAGATGCCGGACCCGAAGGAGAGCGAGGACGGCGGCGGCATCGTGATCCAGGCCGCGCCCGCCGACGGCAGCGGTCAGGTCGACGAGGAGAAGATGAAGACCGCCCACGAGGCCTGCAAGCAGCACCTGCCCAACGGCGGCGAGTTCAAGCCGCCGTCACCGGAGGAGCAGGACAAGTTCCGCCAGCAGGCGAAGTGCATGCGGGACAAGGGTCACAACTGGCCAGACCCGAAGTTCGAGGGCGGCGGCACGACCGAGTCGATCGAGCTGCCGAACATGGACGACGACAAGATCAAGCAGGACATGAAGGACTGCGGCTTCGGTGAAGGCATGCTCCCGGCGAGGCCGGTCGGATGAAGCGCAGGAAGATCCTCGTCGCCGCCCTCGTCGCCGCGGTGGTGCTCGGCACCGGTTCGGTCGTGGTGCTCACGAGAGTCGCGTCGAACCAGGCCAACGCCGCGCCGTTGCAGAACGACCCGTCCAAGACCGCGTCGGTCAAGAAGACGAACCTCGCGGACCAGCAGTCGGTCAACGGCCAGCTCGGCTTCGGCGCGGAACGAGGCCTGGCGTCGCGGAAAAGCGGCACCATCACCGGCCTGCCGAACCAGGGCGCCGTCATCGAGCAGGGCAAACCGGTGTTCTGGGCAGACGCCAAGCCTGTGCCGCTGTTCTACGGCACGATGCCGCTCTACCGCGATCTGGAAGCGGGCATGTCGAACGGCCCCGACGTCAAAGTGGTCGAGGAGAACCTCGCAGCCTTGGGGTTCAAGGACTTCGGCACCCCCGACGAGAAGTTCACCTCGTACACGGCCTCCGCGCTGAAGAAGTGGCAGAAGGCCAACGGCCTGGAGCAGAACGGAAAACTCGGCCAGGGTGACGTCGTCGTGCAGCCGGGCGCGATCCGCGTCTCGGCGGTGACCGGCCAGCTCGGCTCGCCCGCCGGCGGCGACCTGATGAAGGTCACCGGCACCGAACGGGCGGTGACGGTGGAGTTGGACTCGGCCAAGCAGCGACTGGCCAAACAGGGCGAGAAGGTCGAGCTGTCGATCGTCGGCGGCAAGCCCACCACCGGCACTATCACCGGCATCACCCGCACCGCGGGCGACCCGAACCAGGGCCAGAAGCCGAAGATCGTCCTGACGATCTCGGTCGACGACCCCAAGGCCGCGGAAGGCCTGGAGAGCGCCAACGTCACGGCCCTCTTCACGGTGGCCAAGAAGCAGAACGTGCTCGCGGTCCCGATCGGCGCGCTGCTCGCGTTGACCGAGGGCGGCTACGGCGTGGTCACCGAGGACGGCAAGACCATCCCGGTCACGGTCGGGATCTTCGCCAAGGGCCAGGTCGAGGTGCAGGGCGACGGCCTGCGCGAGGGCATGAAGGTGGTGACCACCGAGTGATCACCGTCGACCACGCGAGCCGCACGTATCCCGGCGGTGTGCAGGCGTTGCGCGACGTCTCCCTGACCGTCGAGGGCGGCGAGATGCTCGCGATCGTGGGACCGTCCGGCTCGGGGAAGTCGACGCTGCTGCATCTGATGGGCACGCTCGACAAGCCGACCGCGGGCCGCGTCGAGATCGACGGCAACGACGTGTCGTCGTTGTCCGACAACGCTTTGTCGGCACTGCGAGCACGCACGATCGGGTTCGTGTTCCAGCAGTTCTTCCTCACCGAAGGGCTGTCCGCGATCGAGAACGTGGCCGCCGGACTTGTCTACGCAGGCGTGCCGCGTTCGAAGCGACGTGCGCTGGCGATGTCCGCTTTGGACAGAGTCGGGTTGCTGCACCGCGCGCTGCACAAGCCGCACGAGCTGTCCGGTGGTGAACGCCAGCGGGTCGCGATCGCGCGGGCCGTGGTGAACACGCCGGGGATCCTGCTCGCGGACGAGCCGACCGGGAACCTGGACACGCAGAACGGTGCCGGGGTGATGGAGTTGCTGGGGCGCCTCAACTCCGACGGCACCACCGTCGTGCTCATCACGCACGACCGGGACGTCGCGGCGTGGGCGCCACGACGCGTCGAGGTGCGCGACGGGGTGATCGTTTGACTTCGCTACGAACCGATTCTCACGGTGCGAACTTCCTGTTTCACGGCCGATTGCGGCAGGGAGAGCCCTTGCCGTCTGACATCAGCTCCGCAGGCATCGCCCGAGTCGCCTCGGGCTACGGCTTGACCAGCCGCAAGGATGTTCTTCGCCGCGTTGAGGTCCCGGTCATGCCGGGTGCGGCAGCCCGGACATGTCCAGTGCCGGGCAGAGAGCTCCAGTTCGGCGAGCAGGTGACCGCAGGTCGAGCAGGTCTTGCTGGAGGGGAACCAGCGGTCGATCACGACCAACGCGCGGCCGGTGCGTTCGCACTTGTATTCCAGCTGCCGTCGGAACTCGCCCCAGCCAGCGTCGGATATGGCGCGGGCGAGGTTTCTCCTGCGGATCATGCCGGCGATGTTGAGATCTTCGATCACAACAACATCGGCCGACCGCACCAGCGCTGTGCTCGTGCGGTGCAAGAAGTCCTGCCGGGCGTTGCGCACCTTGCGATGAGCACGGGCGACCTTGGCCTTTGCTCTGTGGCGGTTGCTGCTGCCACGTTGGCAACGGGCCAATCGGCGCTGGTACCGGGCCAAGTTTCGTGCTTTGCGGGCCAGATGTCCCGGGTTGGCAATGCGTACGCCGTCGCTGGTCACCAGGAAGTTCTTCAACCCAAGATCCACCTCGATCGCGTGAGCCGCCGGCAGAGCACGGTTACCTGCGATGTCCACGGCGAAGCTCGCGTACCAGCGACCGTCAGGTTCGCGAGAGACCATGACCATGGTCGGATCCAGTTCGCGAACGTCGACATCGTCGAAGGACCACGTGAACCGAAGTGGCGTACTGGTCTTGGCCAGCGTGAGCGATCCGTCACGCATCCGGAACGCCGATCGCGTGTAGTGCGCGGTCTGGCGGCCCGTCCGCGATTTGAACCTCGGATGCCGGGCGCGTCCGGAGAAGAAGTTCTGGAATGGCGTGTGCTGGTGGCGCAACGTTTGCTGCAACGGTACGCAGGACACCTCCGAAAGAAACGCGAGTTCTTCTCCTCGCCGCCACCTCGTCAGGGTGGCACTCGTGTCCCGGTACGAGGTGGACGCGTTTTCGCTGCGGTATCGGCGAGTCCGCTCGTCCAGCGTCTTGTTCCACACCAGTCGCACACACCCGAAGGTGCGGCTGAGCACCGCAGCTTGTTCGGGAGTCGGACAGGCCCGGCATTTGTACGCCGTTCGCACGACAGACAACGTACTGGGACCGAAATGACCAGTTGGATGCGGGCTCTCGTTCGGAGGGCGTCATGATCGACCTGCTGCGCCTCGGCTTCTTCGGCATGCGGACCCGCCCGGTCCGTGCCGTGCTGTCCGCGCTGGGCATCGCGATCGGCATCGCCGCGGTGGTCGCGGTCGTCGGAATTCCCGCCTCCAGCGCAGCGGCGTTGCAGGAGAAGATGTCCAAGCTGGGCACGAACCTGCTGACCGCGGCGCCCGGCCAGGACTTCTTCGGCCAGGACGCGAAGCTGCCGCAGACGGCGGTGCCGATGGCCAAGCGGATCGGCGCGGTGTCGGCCGCGAGCGCCACCGGCAAGATCTCCGCGAACGTTCGCAAGAACGACCTGGTGCCGTCGAGTGACACGCTCGGGCTGCAGGTGCAGGCGGCGGAGCAGGACCTGCTGAAGGTGCTCAACGCCGAGGTGCGTGCGGGCCGGTGGCTGTCGCCCGGCGAGAAGTCCGTGGTGCTCGGGGGCACCGCGGCGTCCCGGCTGGGCGTCGACAAGCCCGGTGTGCAGCTGTGGATCGACGGGCAGTGGTTCACCGTGGTCGGCATCCTCGGCCCGTTGCCGCTGTCGCCGGAGATCGACCGGTCCGCGCTGATCGGCTGGGAGGCGGCGAAGGAGGCCTTCGGGTTCGAGGGTCACGCCAACACCGTCTACGTGCGCACGTCCGAGGACCAGGTCGACAACGTTCGCAAGCTGCTCGGTCCGACGCTGAACCCGCAGCAGTCCAACGAGGTCAAGGTCTCCAAGCCGTCGGAGGCACTGGAGGCGCAGCAGCTCGCGAAAAGCTCCTACAACGCGTTGTTCCTGGGATTGGGCGGGGTCGCGTTGTTGGTGGGAGGCGTCGGCGTGGCGAACACGATGGTGATCTCGGTGCTGGAACGGCGCAGGGAGATCGGTCTGCGGCGGGCGCTCGGGGCGACCCGGCGGCAGATCAGGTGGCAGTTCCTCACCGAGTCGGTGTTGCTGTCCGGCCTCGGCGGGCTGGTCGGCGTGATCGTCGGAATCGCGGTCACGGCCGGATATTCGATCAGCCAGCAGTGGCCGGCGGCGCTGCCGTGGCCCGCCCTGCTCGGGGGAGTGGGCGCGGCCGTTGTCATCGGCGCCATCGCCGGCGTTTACCCAGCGGTGCGGGCGGCTCGCCAGTCGCCCACCGAAGCACTCGCCTGAAAAGCCCTGGGGTGCACCGAGAACTCGTCGGTGCACCCCAGGTTGCCGCCTTTCGCGGAACTCAGAGCTGGCCGACGACCCAGTCGATGGCCTGCGTGAGGATCGTGATGTCGTTCGGCTCGATGGCCGGGAACATCGCGACCCGCAGCTGGTTCTTGCCGAGCTTGCGGTACGGCTCGACGTCGACGATGCCGTTGGCGCGCAACACCTTTGCCACGACCGCCGCGTCCACGTCGTCGCTGAAGTTGATCGTGCCGACGACCTGCGAGCGGTCGGCGGCCTTCTCGACGTACGGCGTGGTGTACGCGGTCTTCTCGGCCCACGAGTACAGCCGGTCGCTGCTGTCCTTCGTGCGCGCGACGGACCACTCCAGGCCGCCGTTGCCGTTGATCCAGTCGATCTGGTGCGCCAGCAGGAACAGCGTGGCGACCGACGGCGTGTTGTACGTCTGGTCCTTGGTGGAGTTGTCGAGCGCGGTCGGCAGCGACAGGAACTCCGGCACCCAGCGGTCCTTGAGCTCGTCGACCCTGGCGAGGGCCGCGGGTGACATGAGCGCGAGCCACAGGCCGCCGTCGCTCGCGAACGACTTCTGCGGCGCGAAGTAGTAGACGTCGAAGTCCTCGGCCTTCACCGGCAGACCACCCGCACCGGACGTGGCGTCGATCGCGATCAGCGCGTCGCCGGCACCCTCGATGCGCGTGACGGGCATCGCCACACCGGTCGAGGTCTCGTTCTGCGCCCAGCCGACCAGGTCGGCGCCCTCGGCGTAGAAGAGCTCGGGCGCGGTGCCCGGCTCGGCCTTGGTGACCAGCGAGTCCTTCAGGAACGGCGCGGTCTGCGTGACCTTGGCGAACTTGCTCGAGAACTCACCGTTGGTGAAGTGCTGAGCGGTCTCGCGCACCAGGCCGAACGACGCCGCGTCCCAGAACGCCGTGGTGCCGCCGTTGCCCAGCACGACCTCGTAGCCGTCCGGGAGCTGGAAGAGCTCGCGCAGTCCGGAGCGGACCCGGCCGACGAGGTTCTTGACGGGCTTCTGCCGGTGCGAGGTGCCGAGCAGCGCCGCACCCTCGGACGCGAGGGCCGCGACGGCCTCGGGACGCACCTTGGACGGTCCGCAGCCGAAGCGGCCGTCGGACGGCTTGAGCTCGGCGGGAAGCGCCAACGAGGTCGGATCGGCGGTCTGGGTCATGTGGTCACGCCTCCGGGGCGATGGACTGTGCAGATGGACCTGACCGGCGCCGTTGCCGGGATTCACAGTGTTGCAGGCGGGTAGCCGGAAGGTGTCAGCCGGGTGTCGTGGGTCACTGCAGCATGCCTCGATCCAGCGCCGTCGTGACCGCGGCGGTGCGGTCCGACACGCCGAGTTTGTTGAACACCCTCAGCAGATGAGTCTTCACGGTCGCCTCCGAGATGAACAGCGTCCGTCCGATCTCGACGTTCGACATGCCCTTCGCGACCAGCTTCAACACCTCGGCCTCGCGCGCGGACAGCGGCGGCGTCCGCACCTGCCCGACGACCTTCGCCACCATCGACGGCGCCAGCACGGTCTCGCCGCGAGCCGCCGCTCGGATCGCCGCGATCAGGTCCTCGGTCGTCGAGTCCTTCAGCAGATATCCGGACGCCCCGGCCTCGACCGCGCGAAGAATGTCCGAATCGGTCTCGTACGTCGTCAAGACGAGCACCCGCGGTCCGGTTCCGACGATCTTCGCGGTCGCCGCGACCCCGTCCATCTCGGGCATCCGCAAGTCCATCAGCACGACGTCCGGCTGCAACGCGGCAGCTTGAGCGATCGCCTCCTGGCCGGAACCCGCGTCACCGACGACGAGAAGATCGTCGGCCACGAGCATCCCGCGCAGGCCCTGACGCACCACCGGGTGGTCGTCCACCAGCAGAATCCTGATCACAGCGGTACCTCCACCAGCACCGACGCCCCCTCATCGCTCGACAACGAGAGCGTCCCACCCACCTGTTCCAGCCGGGCACGCATGCCCCGCAGGCCGAAACCTTCCAAAGCATCGCCGAACCCGCGGCCGTCGTCCCGCACCTCCAACGACACCCCGTCGGCGTCGAACCGCATCACCACGTCGACCCGTGACGCCCCGGAGTGCCGCGCCACGTTGTTCAGCGCCTCCTGCACGGTCCGCAGCAGCACCACCTCCACCGAGGTCGGCAACGCGACCGCATCGCCGATCACGCGGAACGAGGACGGCAAAGACGGCGAAGAAACCAATCTCCGCAACGCGTCCTCCAACGACGAACCGTCCAAAGGCGACGGTGCGTTGGAGGCGACCAGCGCACGTGCCTCGCGCAGGTTTTCCCGCGCGGTCTGCAAGGCGAGTTCGACGTTCGGCTGCGCGCCCTGCAGCAGGGTGATGATCGACGTGAAGCCCTGCGCCAGCGTGTCGTGGATCTCCGCCGACCACCGGGCCCGCTCGGCCTCGAGCGTCAGCGCTTCGATGCGTTGCAGCAGCTCCCCGCGCTGCTGGTTCTGCTGCGCGATCCGGTGCACCGCCCACCCGAACGCCTGGGAGAAGCCGATGATCAACAGCGCGGCCGCCCAGGGCAGAGCGGATTCGTTGCCCGCCAGCCAGGTCAGGAACTGCGGGGTGAAGACGAAGATCGCCATCGGGACGAACGCCCACGTCACCGGCAGCACCATGTAGATCTGCGGCACCAGGCCGAACAACGCGAACGTGGCGTTGCCGCTGAACCAGACCGCCGGTGCCCAGGTGGCCAGCGAACCGGCCGCGTAGACGAAACCGCGCCAGTCGTCGTTCCCGCGTTTGACCAGCTTCTTGCCGTATCCCACGAACCACAGGGCGTTCAGGACGAGCAACCCCGCCGCCGACAGCCGGTCGGCGAGGGGGTTGCGGTCCAGCATGACGATCACCAGGGTGGTGATCTGGGTCAGCGCGAAGAGCACGTACCAGGTGATCAGCTGGCGGTGTTGCTCCACTTGAAGGTCCTGTTCACGAGCACCAGGCCCGCGATCGTCCACGCTCCGAGCACCAGCGCGATCCTGCCGAGCTCCCATGATCCCGCCGCCTCCATGACCGCGTAGCCGTCGTTCAGTGCGAACACCGAGCGGAAACCCTGACACACCCACTTCAGCGGGAAGATCGAACCTGTCACGCGCAGCGACTCCGGCAGCGCCGACTGCATGAGGAACACGCCGCTGAGGAACTGCAGCACGATGTACGGCAGGTTCAGCACGCCCGCCGCGTTGCGGGTCGACTTCGCGATCGAGCTCAGCGCGACACCGAGCAGCGAGCAGGAGATCACGCCGAGCACGAACACCCAGCCGAACGTGAACCACTTCTCGGCGGTCGAGGGCAGCTGCACGTCGAACCGCAGCATCGCGACGACCAGCAGCAGCACGGCCTCGAACAGGCTCGACACGAAGACCAGGATGATCTTGCCGAGGAAGTAGGACGTGAACGGCATCGGCGTGCCGCGCAGGCGCTTCAGCGTGCCGTCCTCGCGGTCGGCCACGACGCTCATGCCCAGGCCCACGAACGACGTCGAGATGATGCCGGCGCCGATCATGCTGGCCGCGAACATCTGGCCGTGCGCCGGTTCGGTCACGTACACGGTGCCCAGCAGCAGCATCAGGATCGCGGGCAGCGACACCGTGAAGATGAGGTTTTCCTTCTGCCGGAAGAACTCCCGCAGCTCGATCGCACCCCTCGCGAGACCGAGCGACAGCGTTCCGGGGAGAGCAACCGCGGTGGTCATTTGATCAGCTCCAGGTAGACGTCTTCCAGCGACGGGCGGGTGACGGTGAGCTCGGCCAGCTCGCCGTTGCGGGACAGTTCGGCGATCGCCTTGGTGGGCTCGGAAGTCCTGATCTCGGTGTAGCCGCGGTCGGACAGCCAGCGCACGGTGGCGTCGGCGTGCGCGCGGCCGCCCAGCGTCCGCGGCGTGCCCTCGGCGACGATCCGGCCGCCGGCGAGCACGGCCACGCGGTCGGCGAGCGCTTCGGCCTCGTCCAAGTAGTGCGTGGTCAGCAGGATCGTGGTGCCTTCGGCCGCTAGCAGCTTGATCAGACCCCAGAACTGGCGGCGCGCCTCCGGGTCGAAGCCCGTGGTCGGCTCGTCGAGGAACACCAGTTCCGGGCGTCCGATGATGCCGAGCGCCACGTCCAGCCGGCGCCGCTGGCCGCCCGACAACGTGCCGGCGCGCGCCTTGGCCTTCTCGGTGAGCCCGACGAGATCGATGATCTCCTCCGGGTCGCGCGGGTCGGCGTAGTACCTGGCGTAGTGCTGCACCGCCTCGCGAACGGTGAGCGTCGCGGCGTCCGTCGCGCTCTGCAGCACGATGCCGAGCCTCGACCGCCATTCCCGCCCGGCCTCGGCCGGGTCGACGCCGAGCACGCTGACCTCGCCGCCGTCGCGGTCGCGGTGTCCCTCCAGGATCTCGACGCTCGTGGTCTTGCCGGCCCCGTTCGGGCCGAGCACGGCGAACACCTCGCCGCGGGCGACGTCGAGGTCCACCCCTGCCACCGCCTGGTGGCCCTTGTAGGCCTTGGTGAGGCCCCTCACTCGAATCGCGTTCATGGGGTAAATCCTGCGGTTTTGCCCTGCTCGCGCGGGACGACCGCACCGCTGACCCCGGCTGTCAACCGGTCGATGGACACGCGACCGTGTTTCGGCCGTGTTTCCACTCCGCGATATCGCGCTTTCACGTGTTAGAACGAACGGGTGCATCTGACGCCGCATGAACGCGACAAGCTCCTCGTGCACGTCGCCGCCGACGTGGCCCGCCGCCGGTTGGAACGCGGGGTCCTCCTGAACTACCCGGAGGCCGTCGCGTTGATCACCGACCACGTGCTGGAAGGCGCGCGGGACGGCCGCACGGTCAGCGACCTGATGGAGAGCGGCCGCACGGTGCTCGCGCCGGAGCAGGTCATGCGCGGCGTGCCGGAGATGATCGACTCGGTGCAGGTCGAGGCGACGTTCCCGGACGGCACGAAGCTCGTCACCGTCCACCACCCGATCGCGCCGTCCGCCGGCCCGGCGCCCGGTGAGGTCGTCGTCGGCGCCGAACCGGTCGAGCTGAACCCCGGCCGGCCGCGCGTGACCATGGTGGTCGTCAACGTCGCCGACCGGCCGGTTCAGGTCGGGTCGCACTTCCACTTCGCCTCGGTGAACACGGGGCTGGAGTTCGACCGGGAGGCCGCGTTCGGCTACCGGCTGGACATCCCCGCGGGCACGGCGGTCCGGTTCGAGCCGGGCGTCGAGCGCGAGGTCACGCTGGTTCCGTTGGCAGGCTTGAGGATTGTCCGGGGGTTGCAGCGATGATCGACCGCGAGCGCTATGCCGAACTGCTCGGGCCGACCGTGGGCGACCGCATCCGGCTCGCCGACACCGACCTCTTCATCGAGGTCACCGAGGACCGTTCGCGCGGCGCCGGCTCCGGCGACGAGGTGATCTTCGGCGGCGGCAAGGTGATCCGCGAGTCGATGGGACAGGGCGTCGCGACCCGTGCCGAGGGTGCGCCGGACCTGGTCATCACGGGTGCGGTGATCCTCGACCACTGGGGCGTGGTGAAGGCCGACGTCGGCGTCCGCGACGGCCGGATCGTCGCGATCGGCAAGGCCGGCAACCCGGACACGATGGACGGTGTCCACCCCTCGCTGGTGATCGGCCCGTCCACGGAGATCCTGTCCGGCAACGGGAAGATCCTGACCGCGGGCGGCATCGACTGCCACGTGCACTTCATCTGCCCGCAGATCGTCGACGAGGCGCTGGCGTCCGGGCTGACGACGTTGATCGGCGGCGGCACCGGTCCGGCGGAGGGCACGAAGGCCACGACCGTCACCCCCGGCGCCTGGTACCTCGACCGGATGCTGACGTCGATGGACCACATGCCGATCAACGTGCTGTTGCTGGGCAAGGGGAACACGGTCTCCGAAGAGGGCCTGCGCGAGCAGCTCGTCGGCGGCGCGGGCGGGTTCAAGCTGCACGAGGACTGGGGCACGACGCCGGCCGCGATCGACGCCTGTCTGCGCATCGCGGACGAGTCCGGTGTGCAGGTGGCGATCCACACCGACACGTTGAACGAGGCCGGGTTCCTGGAGTCCACTGTGGACGCCATCGCGGGTCGCTCGATCAACGCCTACCACTCCGAGGGTGCCGGTGGCGGGCACGCGCCGGACATCATCCGGGTCGTCTCGCTGCCGAACGTGCTGCCGTCGTCGACGAACCCGACGCGCCCGCACACCGTCAACACGCTCGAAGAACACCTCGACATGCTGATGGTCTGCCACCACCTCAACCCGTCGGTGCCGGAGGACCTGGCGTTCGCGGAGTCGCGGATCCGGCCGACCACGATCGCGGCCGAAGACCTGCTGCACGACCTGGGCGCGATCTCGATGATCTCGTCCGACTCGCAGGCGATGGGCCGGGTCGGTGAGGTGATCATCCGGACGTGGCAGACCGCGCACGTGATGCAGTCGCGCCGGTCGCTGGACGCGAACCTGCGGGCTCAGCGGTACGTCGCGAAGTACACGATCAACCCTGCTGTCGCGCACGGGATCGCCGGCGAGGTCGGCTCGGTGGAGGTCGGCAAGCTCGCCGATCTGGTGTTGTGGGAGCCCAAGTTCTTCGGTGTGCGGCCTTCCGTCGTGCTGAAGGGCGGGTTCATCGCGTGGGGTCAGATGGGTGACGCCAACGCTTCGATCCCGACGCCGCAGCCGGTGTGGGCGCGGCCGATGTTCGGTGCCACGGCCGGTGCGGCTTCCTCGGTGTTCTTCGTTGCACCGGAGGCCATCGAGGCCGGGATCGCGGACCGGTACGCGCGGCGGGTGGTCCCGGTTTCGTCCACGCGCTCGGTCACCAAGACCGACATGGTGCTGAACGACGCGATGCCGGACGTGCGGGTGGATCCGGACAGCTTCGCCGTGCACGTCGACGGCGCGTTGGTGGAGCCCTCGCCGGTGGCGGAGTTGCCGATGGCTCAACGATATTTCCTGTTCTGATGCTGACCGCGCTGATCCTCGCCGACTCCCGCTTTCCGGGTGGCGGACACGTGCACTCCGGTGGTCTCGAGGAGGCCGCCGCGCGCGGGCTGGTCGTCGACGAGCCGTCGCTGGAGTCGTTCCTGCACGGCCGTTTGCTCACCGCCGGGTTGCTGGCGGCCGGGTTCGCGGCTGCGGCGGCTCGGGGTGAGGATCTCGAGCTGCTTGATGCGGAGTTGGATGCGCGCACGCCGTCGCCTGCCCAGCGCGAGGCGTCGCGGGCGCAGGGGCGTGGCATGTTGCGTGCGGCTCGGCGGGCCTGGCCTTCCGCGCGGCTTTCGTCGTTGCCGCCGTCTCCGCACCAGCCGTTGGTGATCGGGGTGCTGGTCGACGAGCCGTATGAGGCTGCTCTGACCTGCGCTTATCTTGCCGTGAGCGGACCTGCGTCGGCGGCGGTGAGGCTGCTGGGACTCGACCCGTTCGGGGTCAATGCGATCGTGGCGGCGCTTCCGGTGGAAGACGTCGCCGCGCGGGCGTGCAAGGAACTGCCCGCGCTCGGTTCACCTGCCTTGGATCTCCTGGCCGAGGCACATGTTCGACGTGAAGGGGTGCGTCTCTTTGGGAGCTAACCACGGGCCCGACCCGCACGACCACCACCACGGGGTGGCGCCGCGCATCGGCATCGGCGGCCCGGTCGGCAGCGGCAAGACCGCCCTGACGGCCGCGTTGTGCCGCGCTCTGGGGTCGCAGCTGTCGTTGGCGGTCGTCACGAACGACATCTACACGACCGAGGACGCGGACTTCCTGCGGCGAGCCGGCGTGCTGGACCCGGCGCGCATCGAGGCCGTGCAGACGGGTTGCTGCCCGCACACCGCGATCCGGGACGACATCACCGCGAACCTGGACGCCGTCGAGCGCCTGGAACACAAGTTCTCCTCGCTGGACCTGGTGATCATCGAGAGCGGCGGCGACAACCTGACCGCGGTCTTCTCGCGCGGTCTCGTCGACAAGCAGATCTTCGTCGTGGACGTGGCCGGCGGCGACAAGGTGCCCCGCAAGGGCGGCCCCGGCGTCACGACCGCGGACCTGCTGGTGATCAACAAGATCGACCTGGCACCGTTCGTCGGCGCCGACATGGACGTGATGATCTCCGACGCGCACCGGATGCGCGGTTCGTTGCCCGTGATCGCGCAGTCGTTGGTCGAGACGCCTGAGGCGCCCGAGGTCGCCAAGTGGGTGCTGGCGCAGCTGTGAAGGCGTCCGCACGGTTGGTGGTGGGGCTGGACTCGCACGGCAACAGCGTCGTGCGAGTCCTGCGGTCGCAGTCGCCTTTGACCTTGGTGCCTGCGCGTCGGGTCGGACCGGTGGCTCTGGTCCACCTGGTGAGCTCGGTGACGTCCCCGCTCGGTGGAGACGCGCTCGAGCTCAGCGTCGAAGTCGGCCCTGGAGCCTCACTTGATCTACGCGGAGTGGCGGCGACGCTGATGCTGCCCGGCCCGACCGGTCTGCCGTCTTCTTCAGTCGTGCGGTTCGCCGTGGAGGGCGCTGTTCGGTACTTGCCGGAGCCGACCGTGGTGACTGCTCGTGCTCGCCACACCGCAGTGGTGGAGGCCGAATTGGACAGTCACGCAGAGTTGTCATTGCGTGAGGTTCTGGTGCTCGGCCGGGCGGGTGAAACGGCCGGCACGCTGTCCACGTCGGTGCGCGCAACCCGTTGCGGGAAGCCGTTGTTGCACCAGCAGCTCATCGTCGGCTCGCCGCTCGATTCGTCGTCGGCCGGTCTCGCGGGCAAGCGGGTCGTGGGCACGTCGCTGATGCTGGACGCGGTTTCGCGACCGTCCGACGGCGGCGCGTGGTGGAACGTCGTTCCGTTGGCAGCGGGCGGAAGTCTTGCTACCGCTTTGGGTGATGACGTGGTCACGGTCACACGTGTGCTCGACGCCATCTGACTCGATCACGGACTCGATCCAGAACTGTTCTTTGTACGGACAGTCACCGTTCAGGTGGTGGTCATCACCGCGCAGGCGGTTTCGCCATTCGTTCGCCGTGCGTATGGTCGCGGGTCCAGGGACCACGAGTTCTGCCGCTGCTTGGAGGTTCGCCGATGACGGAGACCACGAACATCGCGCTACCGGCGATGCGCGTGTCATACGAGCAGGGCTCGCTGAGCGAGTCGGAGCTTGCCGCCACCTGGCACGAACAGCTCCAGGTGTGGTTGGACGAGGCCACCCGAGCCGGGCTGCCCGAGCCCAACGCGATGGTGCTCGCGACGACCGACACGAAGGGGCGTCCTTCGTCGCGGACCGTGCTGTTGAAGGGGCTTGACGCTCGTGGGGTGGTCTTCTACACCAACTACACCTCGAACAAGTCTCACGATTTGATGGCCACTCGGTATGCCTCGGCCACCTTCCCCTGGTTCGCGATGCAGCGTCAGGTGCATGTGCGCGGGACCGTGGAGAAGGTCGGGCCTGTGGAGACTGCCGAGTACTGGAACTCGCGGCCTCGTGGGTCGCAGATCGGGGCCTGGGCTTCGCCCCAGTCTCGGGTGGTCACTGGGCGATCCACATTGGATTCTGCGCTGCACAAGATCGAGCGGCAGTTTGCGGACACCGAGAAGATTCCTGTGCCGCCGCATTGGGGTGGGTGGCGGGTTCGGCCTGAAGAGGTTGAGTTCTGGCAGGGGCGTCGGGATCGGATGCATGATCGGTTGCGGTTCCGGTTGGGGCGGGATGGGTGGGCTTTGGAGCGGGTTGCTCCGTAGTCCTTGAGACTTTTGCGGATGGGGCGCTTCCTGTGGGCGGGAGGCGCCCCTTTTGCTGTTCTGGGGGGTGCGCGTCGGTTGCGTAGGTCGTCCCCCATGTTGCGCGCTCCCGTTCACCGTGCGTGCTTCCCCTTGGGAGGCGCCGCCCCCAAACCCCCCGCCAATCTGATCGGGGGGCCAGCGCTGCACGCGGGTTGATGGCACGCCTGTTGCTTACGGCGGCTGCCTGTTGCGTAGGTGGCGCGGCAAACGATCAGGCACGACTCGTGACGGGGACCCGCCCGCACCGCGTTTCAAGCGTTCAAACGCCTCGGCTGCGCCATCGGGTCGCCTCGCCTTCGGCATCGGGGCTGATCTCCGCCTTCAGCGTGGCGTGCGGAACCTTGCTGGGTGGCTGCGCGTCCTCAGGCTGGGGAAGTGCCCGATTTTGGTGCGGGCATACTGGGATTTCAGGTACGGCTAGCTACGAGGTGCGATTTCACGTGTGCGGAGTGCTCGGACTCATCTGTTCCACCGAGGCCGCTGCGGCCTCCGCGCGCGGCGCTGTGGCTGCGGCGTTGAGGTGTCAGAGGCATCGTGGGCCCGATGAGCAGGACACCTGGGCCGACGCTGAGGTGGTTTACGGGTTCAACCGGTTGGGGTTCATCGACCTGGATCACTCCCACCAGCCGTTGGTGTGGGGGCCGCCGGAGAACCCGACCCGGTACACGTTGAACTACAACGGCGAGATCTACAACTACCTGGAGCTGCGGGCTGAGCTGGCTCGGGAGTTCGGGGCGCAGTTCAAGACGCAGGGCGATGGCGAGTCGGTCGTCGCCGGGTACCACTACCTCGGTGCGGACTGGGTCAAGCGGCTCCGGGGGATGTTCGCGTTCATGATCTGGGACTCGCAGGAGCGGGTCGTGTTCGGAGCGCGGGATCCGTTCGGGATCAAGCCGTTGTTCTGGGCCGCTGGGCCTGGTGGGGTGGCGTTCTCGTCGGAGAAGAAGTCGTTGCTGCAGCTGACCGGGGTGCTGGGGATCAGCCAGGAGCTGGATCAGACGGCGCTGCAGCATTACTTGGTGTTGCAGTACGTGCCGGAGCCGGAGTCGCTGCACAAGGCGATCCGGAGGGTGGAGTCCGGGACGTCGTTCAAGGTCTCGCCCGGTGGGCAGGTGCTGTTCAACCGGTACTTCAAGCCGGTGTTCGCGCCCAAGCCGGTGAACGGGGCGCACGAGGCTGAGGCGTTGCACGAGCGGATTGCCGAGGTCATGCGGGACTCGGTGGCCAAGCACATGATCTCGGACCCTGACGTGACGGTCGGGGCGTTCTTGTCGGGTGGGATCGACTCGACGGCCACGGCTACGTTGGCCAAGTTGCACAACCCGAACTTGATCGCGTTCACCAGCGGGTTTGATCGCGAGGGGTACTCCGAGGTGGACGTTGCCGCGGAGACGGCGGCGGCGATCGGGGTGCGGCATGTGGTCAGGACGGTGTCGCCGGACGAGATGATGGAGGAGCTGCCGCTGATCATCTGGTACCTGGATGATCCGGTGGCCGACCCGGCGTTGGTGCCGTTGTGGTTCATCGCGCGGGAGGCGCGGAAGTATGTGAAAGCGGTCTTGTCCGGTGAGGGTGCGGACGAGCTGTTCGGCGGGTACGTGATCTACCACGAGCCGCTTTCGTTGTCGCCGTTCGAGAAGGTGCCCGGTGGCGTCCGGAAGTTGATGGGCGCGGTGTCCAAGACGATTCCGGAAGGCGTGCGCGGCAAGGACTTGCTGCGGCGCGGATCCCTCAAGCTGGAAGAGCGGTACTACGGGAACGCGCGCAACTTCAGTGATGCGCAGGTGCGGGCGGTGTTCCCGGGGTATGTGGAGGGCATTGGGTTCCAGGACGTGACGGCGCCCTGGTACCGCGAGTCCGAGGGCTGGGACCCGGTGGCGCGCATGCAGCACATCGACCTGTTCACGTGGCTGCGCGGGGACATCCTGGTCAAGGCCGACAAGGTGACCATGGCCAACTCGATCGAGTTGCGGGTGCCGTTCCTGGATCCCGAGGTGTTCAAGGTCGCGGCCGAGGTGCCGCTGGACCAGAAGCTGACCGAGGGGACGACCAAGTACGCGTTGCGGAAGGCGTTGGCGAAGATCATCCCGCCGCACGTGCTCAACAGGCCCAAGCTCGGGTTCCCGGTGCCGATCCGGCACTGGTTGCGGGCCGAGATGTACGACTGGACGCGCGGGATCATCGCCGACTCGCAGACGGGGCACCTGCTCGACAAGAACGCGGTGCTGGCGTTGCTGGAGGAGCACAGGTCGGAGCAGTTCGACCGCAGCCGGCAGTTGTGGTCCGTGCTGTGCTTCATGATCTGGCACGGGATCTTCGTCGAGGGCCGGATCAGTCCGAAGGTGCCGGAACCGGTCTACCCCGTGCGTCTCTGAAGTGGTGTTGACGACACGTTCACGTAAAGCACTTGTTAGTTGCCATAGGCTAACCATGTGGCCACTGTGGGGAGAAGCGCGCGCTCGACGTTCGTGATCGACACTCGACCGTTGAAGATCGTCGCTTATCGCCGGTTGTGGCTGTCCACGATCGTCACGGCGGTGGGCTCCCAGCTCACCGCCGTTGCCGTGCCCAAGCAGGTCTACGACCTCACCGGGTCGTCCGCGTGGGTCGGCATCGCCGCTGGTGTCGCGTTGGTGCCGTTGCTCGTGTTCGGGCTGTGGGGCGGTGCGATCGCGGACACGGTCGACCGGCGCAAGCTGCTGCTCGTCACGAACATCGGCATCGCCGTGTCGTCGGTGCTGCTGTGGGTGCAGGCGGCGCTGAACGTCGGCTCGGTGTGGCTGGTCATCGCGCTGCTCGGGTTGCAGCAGGTGTTCTTCGCGGCCAACGCGCCGGCCAGGCAGGCCTCGATCGCGCGGCTGGTGCCCGCCGAGTTGTTGCCGTCTGCCGGGGCCCTCGGGTCGACGGTCATGCAGTTCGGTGCGGTGCTCGGGCCGTTGCTCGCCGGTGCGTTGATGCCGGTCGTAGGGTTGCCGACGCTGTACCTGGTGGACGCGATCGCGCTCGTCGTCACGGTCTACGCGGTGTGGATGCTGCCTTCGATGCCGCCGCTGGACGGGGTGGTGCGGCGCGCGGGGCTGCGGGACGTGCTCGACGGGTTCGTCTACCTGTGGGCACAGAAGGTGCTGCTGGCCAGCATGTTGCTGGACATCATCGCGATGGTGTTCGGCATGCCGCGGGCGCTGTTCCCGGAGATGGCCCAGCACACGTTCGGCGATCCGGCCGGTGGTGGCTTCGCGCTGGGCGTGCTGTTCGCGGCGATTCCGGTCGGCGCGGTGCTGTGCGGGCTCACGTCCGGGTGGATCTCGAACGTGCAGCGGCACGGGGTTGCGGTCGCGTTGGCTGTGGTGGGTTGGGGGCTCGCGATCATGGGCTTCGGGCTGGCCGGGTCGTTGTGGGTCGCTGCGGCCTTCCTGGCGCTCGCTGGAGCCGCGGACATGGTGTCCATGGCGTTCCGGGGCGCGATTCTGCAGTCCGCCGCGACGGACGAGATGCGCGGGCGGATGCAGGGCGTCTTCATCGTCGTCGTGGCGGGTGGGCCCCGCATCGCGGACCTCTTGCACGGCACGGGCGGTGCGGCGTTCGGCACTGCGGCGGCGGTGACCGCCGGTGGTGTGCTGGTGATCGTCGCGACCGTGGTGATGGTGGTGTTGTTGCCCGCGATCTGGCGCTACCGGGTCAGTTCCGCGGGCTGATCTCGTTCGCGGCCGGCTCGGCGATCGGCACGTCGGTGCCCCAGTCGGTGAAGCGAGCCTCGTCGACGATCAGCGTGTTCTGGAACTGGGTGGAGAACTTGATGCCCAGCGGCAGGCCCCTGCCGTCGATCTCGATCTCGCCCGCCGAGCTCGTGACGCCCTGGTCGAGGGCGAGCTTGATCTCGTTGCGCAGTTTCTCGTCGGTGAGCGCGTCGTAGGCCTTCTTGTAGTCGACCGCGATCGAGTAACGGGTGCGCTCGCCGGTCTGCGCGGCCAGCTTGAGCTCGCCGCCCGCCCGCAGCACCGGCAGGTGGTACGTCGTGAAGACGGCCTGCTGGTAGATCACGTCGTAAAAGCCCAGCATCGTGCTGGTGAAGTCGTCGGTGTCCGTCCGCACCAGCCGCACCCACGGCTTGTCCTGCGGCAGGCCGAACACCGGCGGCACCTTCACGAACGCGCTGTCCTTTGTGGTCGAGACGAACCGCAGTTCCTCGTCCTTGCCACCGGTCTGCACCGGACGCTTGGTGGTGGCGTCGATGCTCGGGACGTCTCCGAGCCGCACGACGCCGTTCGCCGGGGCCGTGAGGCCGCCCGTCGTCGTCGGTGGCGCGATGCCGAAGCGGTAGGTCTTCTTCTCGTTGACCGCCTTGGACACCGCGGCCACGAGGCTCTGCACGTCCGAGTACTGGGTCGGCTGTTCCGGCTGCGGTGGCGACGACGTGCAGGCGGTCAGTGCGAGAGCGGCGACGAGCAGAGTTGCCGTGCGTTTCATGGTTACACCATATGGGTGAGGTAGGGGTCCGTCGCCGCTGGTGGTCAGGCAAAACGGGCACAATCCCAGAGCATGGCTGAAGCGACTCCACAAACGGAGCAACCAGAGCTACATCGGGCAATCGGCCCGAAGCTGCTGCTGTTCTTCGTCGTCGGCGACATCCTCGGAACCGGTATCTACGCGCTCACCGGCAACGTGGCCGGAAAGATCGGTGGCGCTCTCTGGCTGCCCTTCCTGCTCGCGTTCGTGGTCGCGTTCCTCACCGCGTTCAGCTACCTGGAGCTCGTGGGGAAGTATCCCAAGGCTGCGGGAGCGGCGCTTTACACCAACAGAGCGTTCAAGATCCATTTCCTGACGTTCATGGTCGCGTTCGCGGTCATGTGCTCGGGCATCACCTCGGCGTCCTCGGCGGCGCTCGCCTTCGGCCGCACGTACCTGCGGCAGCTGCTGGTGGAGTTCTTCGACGTCACGCTCAGCCCGGAGTCGCTGGTGATCACCGGCATCGCGATCGTCTTCATCGCGGCGCTGGCGATCATCAACTTCCGCGGCGTGTCGGAGTCGGTCAAGGCCAACGTGATCCTGACCTGCATCGAGCTCTCCGGTCTGGTCATCATCATCGCGATCGGCGTGTACGCGATCGCGGTCGGCGACGGTGAGCCGTCCCGGTTGACCGAGATCCACGTGCCGTCGGGCTCGACCGTGCTGCTCGCGGTCACCTCGGCGACGGCGCTCGCGTTCTTCGCGATGGTCGGGTTCGAGGACTCGGTGAACATGGCGGAGGAGTGCCGTGACCCGGTGAAGATCTTCCCGCGGGCGATGCTGGTCGGCATGGCCATCGCGGCCGCGATCTACGTGATGGTCGCGATCACGTCGTCGTTGCTGATCCCGTCCAGCGAACTGGCGAAGGCAGGCAGCAGCGCGTTGCTGCGGGTCGTCACCGTTGGCGCGCCGGGATTCCCGCTGTGGATCTTCGCGCTGATCGGTCTGCTGGCCGTCATCAACTCGGCGCTGATCAACATGCTGATGGCGTCCAGGTTGCTGTACGGCATGGCGAACGAGCGGATCATCCCGGGGTTCTTCGGCACGGTGCACCCGTTCCGCCGCACGCCGTGGATCTCGATCGTCTTCACGACCGGCGTCGCGGTGATCCTGGTGTCCACTGCGGACATCGGCAAGCTCGGCGGCACGACGTCGTTGCTGCTGCTGATCGTCTTCACCATCGTCAACGTCGCGTGCCTCGTGCTGCGTCGCGAAAAGTCCGAGCACAAGCACTTCCGGGCGCCCACGTGGGCTCCGGTGCTCGGCGCGCTCACGTGCGGGTACCTCGCGATGCCGGTGCTGTCCGGCCGGCCGTGGGACGACTACAAGATCGCGGGCTGGCTGCTGCTCGCGGGCTTGGTGCTCTGGGGCATCAACCGCGTGCTGCACGGCAAGGTGGAGATCCACCCGGAGAAGCTCGGCAAGTAGCTCAGTCCAGCAGGTGCCTCAGGAACCGGTCGGGCTCACCCAGGAAGTTGCGGGTGAGCGCGACCGGTTCCGCTGCGTCGTAAGGGACTTCGTCGATGACGCCGTCCGTGATCTCCAGGATCTGCGCGTTCGGCGCGGCGAGCAGGATCGGCGAGTGCGTGGCGATGATGAACTGCGAGCCCTCGTCGACGAGCTCGTGCATGCGCCGCAGGACGGTCAGGCAGCCTTTGACGGACAGCGCCGCCTCCGGCTCGTCCAGCACGTAGAGCCCTCTGCTGCCGAACCGGTGCGTCATCAGGTCCATGAAGCTCTCGCCGTGCGACCGCTCGTGCAACGACTTTCCGCCGTACGACGCGTGGATCCCGTCGCCGATCCGGTCGATCTCCGTCGCCACGTTGTAGAACGACTCGGCGCGCAGGAAGAATCCCGTGCGCGGCTTCTTGATGCCCCAGCTGAGCGTGAGGTAGTCGCCCAGCGACGACTCGGTGGCCTTGGTTGCGAAGTTGAACGACTGCGTGCCGCCCTCCGCGTTGAACCCGGCCGCCACCGCGATCGCCTCGACGAGCGTCGACTTGCCCGCACCGTTGTCGCCGACCAGGAACGTGACGGGTTTCCGCAGTTCAATCGGGTTCTTGAGCAGGTGCTGCACGACCGGCAGCGTGAACGGGTACCGGTGCGTGTCAGCGTTCTGGTCGAGGCGGATCTGTTTGATGAAGGTCATCCGAGGCGAGCCAGCTCGACCGGGTCGTGGGCGCAGAAGACCTCGACCTCGCCCTGCGCCTTGAGCTCCTTCAGCCGTTCCACATTGGACAGACGCTGCGGGCGGATCGTCTCGGTCTGCTTGGCCGTCAGCTTGAGCGCGAAGATGTTGCTCGGCGGCGTCTCGACCTCGCCGCGGTAGAAGTACGCGTCACCCGCGTGCAGCAGCCAGCCGTCGTCGGAGTTGACGGCGATGCCCGTGTGGCCGCGGGTGTGGCCGATGAGCGGCACCATGAGGATGTCTTCGGGGAGGCCGGGGATGTTCTTGACGGCCTCGAACCCGAACCAGTCCTCACCCTCTGCTTTGTGCGTCTGGAACGTGACGCCTGCACGCTGCGCCTTCGGGTACCGCGCCCGCTCCTTGACGTTGCGCGGGTTGGTCGCGGCCTCCAGCTCGGTGTCCAGCACGTGCACGGTGGCGTTCGGGAAGTCCCGCAGCCCGCCGGCGTGGTCGAGGTCGAGGTGGGTGAGCAGGACGTGCCGGACGTCCTCGGCGCCGTAACCGCGCTTCTCGACCTGGTAGATCGCCGTCTCGTTGATGTCCAGGAGCGGCTTGAGCAACGTGCGGCTGAGGCCGTCGATGGTGCCCTTCGGGTTCATGACCTCGTGCGTGCCGAAACCGGTGTCGACCAGCACCAGCCCCTGGTCGGTCTCGATCAGCAGGCAGTGCGCCACGATCCCGCCGGCGACCAGGGGCGGACGCATCGTCGCGCAGTTGAGGTGATGAACCTTCATGGGGAATCCTTCCTCTGGCCCCGTAGGCTTCAGCCTCATGTTGGGGATCTCGTACGAGGGTGCCACCGCTGTGATCACGACTGTAGGCGCAGGCCTGCGGTCTTTCGAGGTGGACGGCGTTCCGTATGTGGAGACGTTCGGCCCGGACGAGAAGCCGCCGATGAGCGCCGGGGCCGTGTTGGTCCCGTGGCCCAACCGGACTGCTGGGGCTTCCTGGGTGCTGGACGGGGTGGTCCAGCAGCTTGAAGTTACCGAGCCCGCGCGGGGGAACGCGATTCACGGGCTGGTTCGGCGGCGGCCGTGGTCGGTGCTGGAGCACACCGGGTCGTTGGTGTCGTTGCAGACCTTGATCGAGCCTCAGGCTGGGTGGCCTGCGGCTTTGCGCGCCACTGTGTCGTACGCGCTGGATGATCATGGGCTGACTGTTACGCACGGGGTCAAGAACGTCGGGGATGTTCCTACGCCGTTCGGGGTGGGGACGCATCCGTATCCGCGGGCTGGGAATGCTGCCACTGACTCGTGCACTTTGACGCTTTCCGCCACTACTGTGCTGCCGCTGGATGTTGACCGGATGGTGCCCTCTGGGGCAGCTGAGCCGGTTGAGGGGACCGAGTTCGACTTCCGCGCCGGGCGCTCGCTGGCCAACGTGCACCTGGACACGCCGTTCGGTGGGTGTGAGCCGGCGCGTGACGGGCTGGTGCACCATTCGTTGTCGTCGGACAGCGGAGGGGTCGAGGTGTGGGCGGACCCGGCCTTCCGGTGGGTGCAGGTCTACACGCCGGACTCCTACCCGGACCGCGGGCGGGCGGTGGCGATCGAGCCGATGACGTGCCCGCCGGACGCGTTGAACTCCGGAACCGATCTGATCTGGGTGGCTCCTGGGGAGTCCTGGGGTGCCCGGTGGGGGATCAAGCCCCTGTAGGAAAAGGCGCTGTCGTAGCGGAACGCGGGCGCAACCGTTAGCGTTGCTAACCATGAACATCGCGATCACCGGGGGCTACGTCGTGCCCGTCGACGGGGAGCCTGTCGAGGGCGGCACTGTCCTGATTCAGGACGGGAAGATCGTCGCGGTTGGTGCGGACGTCGACATCCCGGACGGGGTTGAGGTCGTCGACGCGGACGGGGCCTGGGTGTTGCCCGGCTTTGTCGAGGCGCACGGGCACATCGGTGTCCACGAGGAGGCCGAGGGGTGGGCCGGGCAGGACACCAACGAGATGACGGATCCCGTCGGTGCGCGGATGCGGGCGTTGGATGCGATCAACCCGGCTGATTTGGGGTTCGGGGACGCGCTCAGCGGTGGCGTGACCACGGCGGTGATCAAGCCCGGGTCGGGCAACCCCATTGGTGGGCAGACGGTTGCGGTGAAGTGCTGGGGGCGGACCGTCGACGAGATGCTCGTCAAGGAGCCCGTCAGCGTGAAGAGCGCGTTGGGGGAGAACCCCAAGCGGGTGTACGGCGACAAGGGGAAGTTGCCGTCCACGCGGCAGGGGGTGGCGGCGGTCATCCGGGACGCGCTGACCAAGGCGCAGGATTATGTGGCCAAGAAGGCTGAGGCTGAGGCCGACGGGAAAGCCTTCGAGCGCAACAACACGCAAGAGATCTTGGCCAAGGTGCTCGGCGGTGAGCTGCCGTGGTGCCAGCACGCGCATCGGGCTGATGACATTGCGACGGCGATCCGGTTGTCGGAGGAGTTCGGCTACAAGCTGATCATCAACCACGGCACGGAAGGGCACTTGATCGCGGATCTCATTGCGGAGAAGCAGATTCCGGTGATCATCGGGCCGTTGTTCACGTCGCGGTCCAAAGTGGAGGTTCGCAACCGGGGGCTGCGGAACCCCGGGATCTTGGCGCGGGCCGGGGTGGAGCTGGCGATCACCACGGACCATCCGGTGGTGCCGATCCACTTCTTGGTGCACCAGGCCACGTTGGCGGTGAAGGAAGGGCTCGACCCGGAGGTTGCGATCAAGGCGTTGACGGTCAACCCGGCCAAGATCATGGGGTTGCAGGACCGGGTGGGAGCGCTGAAGCCGGGGCTGGACGGGGACGTGGTGATCTGGTCCGGGGATCCCTTGGACGTGATGAGCCGGGCCCTGCACGTGTACGTGGAGGGGCGCGAGGTCTACGCGTTCGACGAGCGGAAGGGTGAAGGGGTCGTGGCCGACCCCTTCTACCGGGAGCGCTAGCGGAGGCCGCGGCCGATGACCAGGCGCTGGATCTGGTTGGTGCCTTCGAAGATCTGCAGGACCTTGGCCTCGCGCATGTAGCGCTCGACCGGGAAGTCGCGGGTGTAGCCCGCGCCGCCGAGCACCTGCACGGCGTCGGTCGTCACCTTCATCGCCGCGTCGGTGGCGATGAGCTTGGCGATCGACGCCTGCTGGCGGAACGGGCGGCCGCGGTCGCGCAGCCTGGCCGCGTGCAGGTAGGTGGCGCGGGCGGATTCCACGGCGGCGGCCATGTCGGCGAGCAGGAACTCGAGGCCCTGGAACTCGATGATCGGGCGGCCGAACTGGGTGCGGGTCTTGGCGTAGGCCACGGCTTCGTCGAGCGCGGCTTGGGCCAGGCCCACCGCGCAGGCGGCGATGCCCAGGCGGCCGGAGTCCAAAGCGGACAGTGCGATCTTCAGGCCGTCGCCCTCGGCGCCGATCAGGCGGTCCGCGCCGAAGCGGACGTCGTCGAACTGCAGCTGCGCGGTGATCGAGCCGGTCAGGCCCATCTTGCGCTCGGGGGTGTCGGCGGAGAGGCCGCGTGCGTCGCCGGGAGCGAGGAAGCAGGAGATGCCGCGACCGCCGTCCGGGGACGTGCGGGCCATCAGGGTGTAGAAGTCGGCGGCGCCGGCGTGGGTGATCCACGCCTTGGTGCCGTTCACGACGTACTCGGAGCCCTGGCGGACGGCGCGGGTCGACATCGCGGCCGGGTCGGAGCCCGCCTGGACCTCGGACAGGGCGTAGCCGCCGAGGAGTTCGCCCTCGAGCATCTCGGGCAGCCAGCGGTCCTGCTGCTCGCGGGTGCCGAAGGTGGCGAGGCCGTAACAGGACATCACGTGCACGGAGAGGCCTACGGCGACCGTCATCCACGCCGAGGCGACCTCTTCGAGGGCCTGCAGGTACACCTCGTAGGGCTGTGCCCCGCCGCCGAACTCCTCGGCGTACGGGAGGCCCAGCAGGCCGGCCCTGCCCAGCAGGCGGAACGCCTCGCGGGGGAACTTCTCGTTCTCCTCGGCGTCCGCGGCGTGGGGCTTCAGCTCGTCCCGTGCGATCTCCCTGACCAGCGCGATCAGGTCTTCTGCCTCTTGCGTGGGGAGCAGCCGCTCGGCGGGCATCGTCGACCTCCGGTGTGTACTAGTAGCTGTACTGTAGGACGTACCGCAGTACACCTGCCAGTCAATGTGGCAGGGTCGTCAGCTATGACGCGGGCTCTCACGCAGCGGCAGGCCGAGCTGCTCACCCGGTTGGAGGCTCTCTTCCTCACCGAGGGCTTCGGACATCTCACGCTGGATGACATCGCGGGCAGGTTGCACTGCTCGAAGTCGACGCTGTACGCGCTCGCCGGCAGCAAGGAACAGCTGGCCGTGCGGGTGGTCGGGCGGTACTTCAAGGGAGCGGCCGAGCGCATCGAGAAGCGCATCGCCGGCCTCGTTGACGTGCGCAAACGCATCGGCAGCTACCTCGCTGGCGCGGCGGAGGAGCTCGGCAAGGCGTCGGCTGCGTTCATCGCGGACGTGTCGGACTTCCCGCCGACGCGTGCCACGTACGAGCGCAACGCGCGCGCTGCGGCCGAGCGCATCAAGTCGTTCATCCAGGACGGGGTCGAGCTGCACGTGTTCCGCGAGGTGCACGCGGTGCTGTTCGCCGAGATGGCCGGGTTGCTCATCGAGAGCATCCAGACGGGTGTCCTCACGAAACGGGCAGGCGTTTCAGACGCCGAGGCGTTCACCGCGCTGGGTGAGTTGTTGTTGGATGGGCTTCAGAGAGACGGGAGCTCGAAGTGATCGTGGTTGCTGGTGAGGCACTGGTCGACATGGTGCCGGTGGGGGACGACGAGCTGACGCCGCTCGCACCGAAGCTCGGTGGCGGGCCGTACAACGTCGCCGTCGCGCTCGGACGGCTGGACGTGCCGACGAGCTTCCTGTCACGGGTGTCGGACGACCACTTCGGGCAGCAGCTGATCAAGCGGCTGCACGCGTCGAACGTGCGGACCGAGCTGGTCCAGCGCGGGCCGGAGAACACCACGCTCGCCGTCGTCGGGCTCGCCGAGGACGGCTCCGCGCGCTACTCGTTCTACGTCGACGGCACGGCCGACCGGCTCGTCGAGGATCCCGGACCGCTGCCCTCAGCAGCACAGGCCGTCTCATTCGGCACGCTGTCACTCGTCCTGGAGCCCGGCGCGAGCGTCTACGAGACCGTTCTGCGGCGGGAAAGCAAGCGCTTGCTGACGGTCCTCGACCCCAACATCCGGGCCGGGCTGATCGACGATCCGGGCGCCTACCGGGCCCGGTTCCGGTCGTGGCTGCCGGACGTCGGTCTCCTGAAGGTGTCCGTCGAGGACGCGCAATGGCTCGCTGAAGGCAGTGACGATCTCGGCGACGTGATCGAGATCGCAAGGACGTGGATTTCACAGGGACCGGCCGCCGTGGTGCTGACCAAGGGTGGCGACGGTCTTTCAGTGATCACCGCCACGGGACAGGTCGACGTGCCGCCGGTGAAGGTGGACGTGGTCGACACGATCGGCGCGGGCGACACGGTGCAAGGTGCCCTGCTCGCGTGGCTGCACGACCACGACGCGCTGAGCGCGGAGAAGGTCCGTGCGCTCGGTGGCGAGGAATGGACCGACGCATTGACCTACGCGGGTGCTGCGGCCGCGATCACATGTTCCCGCGCGGGCGCCGAACCGCCCTTTGCGAGCGAACTCACCGCTGCGTTGGCTGGATAAAACCGGGGAACGGACTACCGTGAGGGAGCCGCGCTAGAACTGGCATTACGGATGTGATGCCGGTCCCATCTCACAGAATCGGTTCACACCGCTGCTGCGAGGCGGGCCTTCCGCCGACTAGCGTGAGTGAACTTAGAAGACTCAGATCCCAACGGGGTGGTCCGAGACGACGGCAGGCCGTGCGACCTGCCGCCACCCCGTCCGAGCGTTGAGAGGGACTTGAATGCCCGACGCGACGACTGCGCCGAACGACACCCAGACCGTCGCGCTGCGCCACGGGGGCGGAGAGCTCGAGATGAAGGTGGTGTCGGCGACCGAAGGCGCGTCCGGCATCGAACTCGGCAAACTGCTGTCGACGACCGGTCTGGTAACCCTGGACACCGGTTTCGTCAACACGGCCTCCTGCTCCTCCGAGATCACCTACATCGACGGTGACGCGGGCATCCTGCGTTACCGCGGGTACCCGATCGAGCAGCTGGCCCAGCGTTCGAACTTCATCGAGGTCAGCTACCTGCTCATCTACGGTGAGCTGCCCACCCAGGCCCAGCTGGACGACTTCTCGTCCAAGATCAGCAGGCACACCCTGCTGCACGAGGACCTCAAGCGCTTCTTCGACGGCTTCCCGCGTGACGCGCACCCGATGCCGGTGCTGTCCTCCGCGGTGTCCGCCCTGTCGACCTTCTACCAGGACTCGCTGTCGCCGTTCGACGCGAACCAGGTCGAGATCTCCACGATCCGCCTGCTGGCGAAGCTGCCGACGATCGCGGCCTACGCCTACAAGAAGTCGGTCGGTCAGCCGTTCCTCTACCCGGACAACTCGCTTGGCCTGGTGGAGAACTTCCTGCGGATGACCTTCGGCTTCCCGGCAGAGGCCTACGACCTCGACCCGGACCTGGTCCGCGCTCTCGACCTGCTGTTCATCCTGCACGCCGACCACGAGCAGAACTGCTCCACGTCGACCGTGCGCCTGGTCGGCTCGTCCGAGGCGAACCTCTTCGCGTCCATCTCCGCGGGCATCAACGCCCTGTTCGGCCCGCTGCACGGCGGCGCGAACAGCGCGGTGCTGGAGATGCTCGAGAAGATCAAGGCCGACGGCGGCGACGTGAAGTCGTTCGTCAACAAGGTCAAGAACAAGGAGGACGGCGTCCGCCTGATGGGCTTCGGCCACCGGGTCTACAAGAACTACGACCCGCGCGCCGCGATCATCAAGAAGACGGCCGACGAGATCCTCAACAAGCTCGGCGCCGACGACCAGCTGCTCGACATCGCGAAGCAGCTGGAAGAGGCCGCCCTGAGCGACGAGTACTTCATCTCCCGCAAGCTCTACCCGAACGTGGACTTCTACACGGGTCTGATCTACCGGGCGATGGGCTTCCCGACGAAGTTCTTCACCGTGCTGTTCGCGCTCGGCCGGCTCCCCGGCTGGATCGCGCACTGGCGCGAGATGATCAACGACCCGGCCACCAAGATCGGCCGCCCGCGGCAGATCTACACCGGCCCGACGGAGCGCGACTTCATCGCGATGGAGAACCGCTGAACGTAGTTCTCGAAAGGCGCGCCCGTGCTGCGGGCGCGCCTTTTGCTTTGTAACGTCAGAGGGTGAGCTCCCCCTCTGTTGTCTGGTTCCGCCGCGATCTGCGCACAACCGATCATCCTGCCTTTCTCGCGGCGGCGGAACGATCTCCTCAGGCACTCGCGTTGTTCGTTCTCGACGACCGGCTGTTGAAACCGTCGGGGCAGCCGCGAATCGATTTTCTGCACCGCTGTTTGCACGCCTTGAACGACGAGCTGGGCGGTCGCTTGATGGTCGTGCGCGGCGACCCGGTGCAGGCCGTGCCGCGGGTGGCGCGCGAGATCGGGGCCGGCAGCGTCCACATCACCGCGGACTGCGCGCCGTACGGCCGAAACCGTGACCAGGCTGTCGAAGAAGCGTTGGGGGACATCGAACTCGTCCGCTCCGGCTCGCCCTACGCCGTGACGCCGGGCAGGGTGCGCAAGGCGGACGGCACGCCGTTCAAGGTCTTCACGCCGTTCCGCAACGCCTGGCTCGACCACGGCTGGTGCAAGCCGGCCGACACGTCATCGTCCACTCTGGACTGGATGAAGCCGGCACACAGCGCGAAACTTCCGGCTGTCAAAGAACAACTCCCGGATGCCCAGGCGTTGTGGGAGCAGTTCCGCGACGAGCGGCTGGCGGACTACGACAAGACCCGCGACCGCCCCGACCTCGACGCCACCAGCCGACTGTCGGCGTTCCTGCGGTTCGGCGTGCTGCACCCCCGAACGTTGCTGAAGGACTGCGACGGCACGTTCCGCAGCGAGCTGGCCTGGCGCGAGTTCTACGCCGACGTCCTCTGGCACCGCCCGGAAACCGCGCGCGAGAACTACGACCGCAAGTTCGACCGGATGCAGCACGACCACGACGAGGAGCTCTTCGAAGCCTGGGCCCAGGGCCGCACCGGCTACCCGATCGTGGACGCGGGGATGCGGCAGCTGCTGCAGGAAGGCTTCATGCACAACAGGGTCCGCATGATCGTGGCCAGCTTCCTGGTGAAGGACCTGCACCTGCCGTGGTGGTGGGGCGCACGGCACTTCATGAAGCACCTGATCGACGGAGACCTCGCCTCGAACCAGCACAACTGGCAGTGGGTCGCGGGCTGCGGCACGGACGCGGCGCCGTTCTTCCGCGTGTTCAACCCGTTGACCCAGGCCAAGAAGTTCGACCCGGACGGCGCCTACGTCCGCAAGTACGCGCCGGACTCGCACACCCTGGAACCGATCGTCGACCACGCGGTCGAACGCCAGGTGGCGCTCGACCGCTACCAGGCCATCAAGTGAGCGTCACGCGGGTGTGCTGGACGTAGGTCGCCGCCGCCCAGTACCTCCTGGCGTTGTTGAGCGCGTCGACCCACTCCTGGAACTCGCCCTGCTGGTCGCACAGCCGTTGGAGCGAGTCGAGCCTGTCGACCACCGCGTCGACGGCGGCCCGGTCTGGTGTCGCGATCAGCTGAGGCTGTGGTCGCGGTCCAGGCCGGGAGTCGAAGGAGTGGTCGAACGCGACGTTGCGGCAGGCGGCGACGAACAGGGCGAGTGCGGCGTCGACCGCCGGCCGGGTCGTGTCCTGGTCGACCGACTCGCGCAGGGCCGTCAGCTGATCGAGCATCCGCATCATCTTGTCGCACAACTCGTCCGCGTAGGCGTCGACGCGGCGCTGGAGCAATTTCCGCGCCTGGTCCGGCTCCACGCCTAGGTCCGGAGGGCTTCGCGGAGCTTGACGCGAGCGCCCGTTCGCAGCACTGCGTTCGCGTAGACCTTGCCGCCCAGCCACGTGATCGCCGCGATGGCCGCCAGCGCGAGCACGACCGCCAGCACCACCTGCCACGGCGTCGCCACGCCCATCGCCATCCGGCCAGGCATCAGGATCGGGGCGAACGGCGGCAGCAGCGACAGCACGGTCACCGTCGGGCCGGACGGGCTGCCGATCATCAGGTTGATGCCGGCCACGAACGCCACGATGATCGTCATGCTGATCGGCGTCAGCACAGACTGCAGCTCCTCCTGGCGCGACACGAGCGACGCGGCGGCCGCGAACACCGTGGCGTACAAGAAGAATCCGAGCAGGTACCAGAGCACACCGGTCAGCAGCGCCGTGCCGCCCAGAGCGCCCACGTCGATCACGTCGAACGCGGACGACAGCCCGAGCCCGATCGTGGAGATCACCAGCAGCTGCAGCAGACCGACCGCGCCGAGCCCGATCACCTTGCCCAGCAACAACTGCCACGGCCGGACGGTGGCGAGCAGGATCTCCACGACCCGGCTGGACTTCTCCTCCACCACGCCCTGGGCGACCATCGTGCCGTAGACCAAAAGGGAGTAGTAGAGCAGCGCGGCCACGATCAACCCGATCGCGAGGCGCTGACCTCGTTGCGGGTCAACGGGTTCCAGCGCCGTGACGGCCACGTTGACGTTCGCGAGGTTCTGCGCCACCTGCTGCGGCGTGATGCCCGCCTCGGCGAGCTGGGCGACCAGGACCTGCTGGCGCAGCACGTCGTTCAGCGCCGTCGTCAGCACCTGGTCGCCGGTGCCCTTGACGATCATCTTCAACGTGGGCGGCGCGCCCGTCACCAGCGCGTCCAGCGAGCCGTCGCGGACCTGCTGCTCGGCGTTCTCCATGGTCGTGACGTCGCGGGTCTCGACGTCGATGCCGAACGACTTCGCCTTGTCCCGCAACGGATCCGCGAGCTGCGTGGCCTGGCCGGAGAGGCCGACAACGCTGCGCTGCTGGTCGTCGAACAGCACCGACTGCAGCACGACGTACCCGGCGAGCACGGCGATGATCACCGCGGTGCCGATCAGGAACGACCTGGTGCGCACCTTCGTGACGAACTCGCGCCGTGCCACCAACGAGACCGCTCGGGCCGTCATGTGCTCCTCGCCTCGGTGGTCACGACGTTGCGGAACAGCTCGGTCAGCGTCGGGCGCTGGCGGGAGAACTCGTGCACGGGGCCCACGGCGAGCGCGGCCTGCAGCACCGCCTGGTCGTCCACGCCGTCAGCGAGCTCGAGCACGCACCGCGTCCCGTTCTTCTCGATCACCCGCACACCGTCCAGCGTGACAGTCCAGTCGGTGGTTGGCGACTCAACGACCAGCCGGGGCACCCCACCGGACCGGAGTTCGTCCACCGTTCCGCTCGCGACCAGCGAACCGGCGCTGACGATGCCGACTCGGTCACACAGCCGTTCCACCAGGTCGAGCTGGTGGCTGGAGAACACCACGGGCACGCCGCCGGAAGCCTTCTCGCGCAGCACCTGGCTCATCACGTCCACCGCGACCGGGTCGAGGCCGGAGAACGGTTCGTCGAGCACCAGGACGTCCGGCTCGTGCACCAGGGCGGCGGCGAGTTGCACGCGCTGCTGGTTGCCGAGGCTGAGCCGCTGCACCTCGTCGTTGCGGCGGTCGCGCAGGCCGAGCCGCGCGATCCAGTTCTCCGCGCTCGTGTGGGCCTCGTTGGTGCTCATGCCGTGCAGCTCGGCCAGGTAGACCAACTGGTCGAGCACCCTCATCCTCGGGTAGAGGCCGCGCTCCTCCGGCATGTAGCCAATTCGGCGCCTTGTGTCCAGGTCGACGGCTCTTCCGTTCCACCGCACCTCGCCGGAGTCGGCGGCGAGCACGCCCAGCGCGATCCGCATGGCCGTGGTCTTCCCAGCGCCGTTGCTGCCGACAAAACCGAAGAGCTCACCCGCACGAACGTCAAAAGACAGGTTCCGCAGGGCGACGACCTCTCCGTAGCGCTTGGAGATCCCGTCGATCTCCAGCACTCCCTCAGGCACGGTGCACCCCTTCGTTAGCCCGGATGGCGGTAATCGGACTCAAAGTATCGGTGAGCAGGGAACGAGTGAAACGATACGGGCGTCTACGGCGAATCGAACGAACGACCAATTCACTCAACGGGGGTGACCATGGAGACCATCGACCCCGATCAGTGGCTCAAGACGTACGGGGCCAAGATCGAGCAGGCGAAGCAGCAGGCTGAGCAGGCTGTGGGCCAGCTCGGCGGTGTAGGTGGGAGCGCAAGCTCGCCGGACGGCCTGATCACGGTGACTGTCAACGCCACGGGGGTGCTGACCGACCTGCGGATCAAGCCGGAGGCTCGTGGCATGGACCCCAGCGAGATCGCCGCAGCCGTGCTCGCCGCGTCCACCAAGGCCCAGCGCGAGGCGTCCGGCCAGGTCGTGCAGATCATGGGCGAGTTCGTCGGCGAGAGCCCGGCGCTCGACTTCGTGAAGGCGCAGATGCCGAACGGATACGCGGGCGACGGAACCGACGAGGAAGAACCGAAGTCGGAGTTGGAGCGCAAGGACCTTCGGCCCGACGACGAGTACTTCACCAACCCGCCCGACGTCATGGCCTGAGTGCAGGAGGGGGTTAGAGCATGCAGCAGCACTTCAACATCGATCTCGACGAGCTGAGAAACCACGCCGCGAACGTGGACCGGCTCACCGATCGGTTGCGCAAGGCCACCGAGACGTGCGACCCGGGCTCGCTCACCACCGAGGCCTTCGGCGTCATCTGCGGTTTCCTCGCCCAGTACATCCTCGAGAAGGCCGGCCTCGGGCAGGACGTGCTCGGGAAGGCCACGAACTCGCTGATGGACATGGCCTCCGGGCTCAAGGAGACCATCGAGCAGTACGAGCAGGTCGACCTCGACAACATGTTCGGCTTCAACGGAGGCCGGGGATGAGCACGTCGACCTCGCAGGGTACCGACCCGCAGCAGCTGATCAGCAGCATCTCCAACACCTACTCGTCCATCGAGCGCGGCGACTGGGTCAATGCCGGCCTGGGCATGGCCAACACCGCGATGGGCATGGTCGGCATGTCCGGGAACCCGCTGAGCGGTTTCCTCGCCGCCGGCTTCAGCTGGGCGATCCAGCACGTCGACTTCCTGCGCGAGCCGTTCGACGCGCTGCTCGGCAGCCCGGAGTCCATCTCCAGGATGGCGGGCACCTACCGGTCCGCCGGTCAGCAGGTGCAGGAGATCGCGACCGAGTACGAACGCATCTGCGTCTCGCAGACCCGTGAGTGGCAGGGCAGGGCGGCCGACGCCTACCGCACGGCGGCCAAGAAGCACGCCGACAGCATGGAGTCGCTGTCCAAGGCGACGCACGGCATCGCCGCGGCGGTCGAGGGCGCCGGCAAGCTCGTCGCCGATGTCCGCAAGCAGATCATGGACTTGATCAGCCAGGCCGTGGCCGACATGGTCATGAAGATCATCCAGTGGCTGGCGGCGTCGGTCCTCACCTTCGGCGCGGCCATCGCGGGCGCGATCGCGGACATCGTCTCGACCGCGGTCAACTACGCGAAGAAGCTGGCGGACTTCATCCAGAAGCTCTTCGGCTCGGTCAAGAAGCTGATGGACCTCGTCAAGCAGGTCTCGCAGATCGCCAAGGTCGCCGAGCAGATCATCGACGCGATCTCGTCGATGGCGCACAAGGGCGCGGGTGGCGGTGGCGGTGGCGTCAACCGGCCGACCTCCGGCGGCTTCGACGGCCTCGGCAGCGGTCAGCAGAACCAGGCCCACACCGGCGCGGGCGGAACGTTCACGAGCGGTGTCAGCGGCCAGGGACCCGGCCGCAACACCGCCGGTGACGGTCTCTCCAACGTCCGTCCCGGCTACGGGGGCGGCGACACCACCGGCTGGCAGGGCCCGTACGGCCAGGGCGCCGGTGTCGGTGCCGGTCCGGGCGTGCGCCCCGTCTACACGCCTCCTGGCGGCCAGGGCGGCGGCTCCGGCCGGCCTCCCGGCCAGGTGGGCCACCACGGCTACCCCGGCCCCGGCCACACGGATGCCGACCACCACCGGCCCCCAGGCGGTGGTAGCGGCACGGTGGGCGTCCCGCGCGGCGAGATGCCGGGAACCGGTGGTCCCGGTGGCACCGGCGGCGGGCGCTGGGTGCCGGGTCACTGGGAGCCGGCGGACACGACCACGTCGGCCGGTGGCGTCACGAAGCCTCCGTCGATCGGCGCCACGCCGACCACGACGAACGCCGACTGGTACCGCCCGACCACCACTGACAACGCCGCGACCGCGGCTGCCGGTGGCGGCGGTGGTGGCGGAGGCGGCGGCATCCCCAAGGGCATGGGCGGCGGTGGCGGCGGTGGCGGTATGCCCGCCGGCCTCGGTGGCCCGGCCGGTGGTGGTGGCGCCGGTGGCACGGCAGCGCAGTTCGGTGGCGCGGCCGGTGTCATGGCTTCCGGTGGCCCCGCTGGTGGTGCCGCGGCCGGTGGCGGCGGTGGCGCCGCGCACGGTCCTGGCGGCGGTCCCGGTGGTGCCGGCGGCATGATGGGTGGTGCTCCGATGGGCGCCGGTGCCGGCGCTCAGCAGGGCGGCAACAGCGAGCACAAGCGGAAGGTCCGGATCGACGGGGAGGCCCTGGTCGACCCGCCCAAGGCCGCGAAGCCGGTCATCGGCGAGTGAGCTGAGTTCTTGCGCTGAGAACGGGGCGTCCTTCGGGGCGCCCCGTTCTCGTGTGTGGGAAGCGGGCTCCTCCGTTTCACACGGCGGCGAGAAGCTTCGCGATCTCCGGCGCCGCCTTCGCGCGATCCGCCGGCACCAGCCCGATCCGCGTGCGCCGGTCCAGGATGTCGTCGACGTCCAGCGCACCCTCGTGCTGGATCGCGTGGACGACGTCGGCCTCCGTGACGCCCGGCGCGATCGGCGTGGTCGGGTGCGGCCGGTCGTCGACCAGGCGGATGTCCTTGGTGCGGCACGGGATCTGCGTCAGACCCGTCGCCTCGACCGCGTCCGCCGCCATCTTCCGGTACGTGGTGAGCTTGCCGCCGACGATCGTGATCACGCCGTTCTGCGCCTTGAGCACCGCGTGGTGGCGCGACAGGTCAGCGGTCTGGCCTTCGGCTTCCAGCAAAGGCCGCAGGCCTGCGTAACTGCCGATCACATCGGACCTGGTGAGATTTCGTTGCAGGACGCCGGAAGCGGTCGCGAGCAGGAAGTCCACATCGGACTCCGGCACCGTCGGCACGTCCGGGATCTCGTCGACCGGCTCGTCGGTGAGACCGAGGTACGCGCGGCCGTTCGCCTGGGGCAGCAGCAGTGCGTAGCGGTTGCGTTCGCCCGGCACCGGAATCGTCAGCGCGGTTCCCGTCAGACCAACCGTTTTCGCGTCGACCACGAGGTGCGAGCCGCGGGACGGGCGCAGCTGCACCGGCGCGAGCGTGCCCGCCCAGACGCCGGTCGCGTTGATCACCGCTCGCGCCCTCACGCTGAAGGTGGCGCCGGTCAGAGTGTCCTGAGCTTCGGCGCCATCGCCTTGCAAAGCAAGGACTTTCGCGCGGGTGATGATCCGCGCGCCATACCCGGCAGCGGTGCGGGCGAGAGCCACGACGAGGCGGGCGTCGTCGACGAGCTGGCCGTCGTAGTTGAGGAGGCCGCCGGTGAGCTCGTCCGGGTTCAGGCCGGGCACCAGGGCCAGCGCCTCGTGCTTGGGCACCCGGCGCGGGCGCGGCAGAACGCTGGCGGGGGTGCCGGCGGTGATGCGCAGCGCGTTGCCCGCTTTGAGGCCGGCCATGACGAAGTGGTTCGCGCCCGCGTGCAACGGGAACAGCATCGGCAAAGTGCGAGTGAGGTGCGGAGCCGTCCTGGTCATCAGGATGCCGCGCTCGACCGCGCTCTCGTGGGCGAGCTTCACGTCGCCCTTCGCGAGGTAGCGCAGGCCGCCGTGGACGAGCTTGCTGGACCAGCGCGACGTCCCGAACGCCAGGTCGTGCGCCTCCAGCAGCACGGTCTTCAATCCCCGCGACGCCGCGTCGAGCGCTACGCCCGTGCCGGTGACGCCGCCGCCGATCACGAGAACATCGGCGACCTCGCGCTGTGCTGCTTGGAGGTCGTCCAAGCGGCGCGCGGCGTTCAGGGACGTGTTCACGGTCGCAGAGCTCCGTCCAGCTGCTTGGCCAGCTCGTCCAGCAGCGAGGTGAAGTCGAGCCCGGACGTGGCGGGCTTCGTGGAGAGGACCATCGACTGCGTGGTCAGCAGCACCACGCGAGCCTGCGTCTTGGCGTCGCCGAACCGGATCGACCCGTCGAGGTGGCCGGCCTCGATCTGGCCGACGAGGAACTGCTCGACCAGGCGTTGCGTGCTGCCGAGGCGCTCGGTGAGGTACGGGAGCATCAGCTCGGCGTCGAGCTGCAGGACGCGCTGCATGAGCGGGTTGCCCGACAGCGCCTTGATCGCCTCCACAGCCCTGCCGACCAGCTGCTCACGGGCGTTGCCCCGGCCGGCGGTCTGCTCCACCTGGGCCAGCAGGGCAGCGAACTCTCTCGTCATCAGCGCACGGACGAGGTGGTCCACGTCCGGGTAACGCCGGTAGAGGGTCATCCGGCTCACGTTGGCGCGTTTTGCCACGTCAGTGAGGGTGGTCCGGCGCACCCCCACCTCCAGAACACACTCACGGGTGGCGTCGAGCAGCGCGTCGTGGGTGTGACGTTGAGACGTCATGTGTCACACTGTAGCAGTGACCAGGGCTCGATGGACTACCGAAACCACGCCGTTGCCGCCGCACGCGCTGGCTTGGCTGAGTCAGCGCGTTGGGCTGGGGGAGCCGTTCGAGGAGGTGCCGCTGTCGGCACCCGAGTCGGCGCTGTCCGAGGACGCTTTCGAGGCGTTGGAAGCGGTCAGCACGATCTCACTCGATGCCGATGACCGGCTGGGACGCGCCGGCGGATTGTCCTATCTCGACCTGCTGCGCCACCGCGGGCACGGCACGCCCGCGGTCCCGGACGCGGTGGTTCAGCCTGCGACTCCGGCCGAGGTCGTGGAGGTGTTGCAGGTTTGCGTGGAGCACGACGTCGCCGTGGTTCCCTTTGGCGGGGGCACGTCCGTCGTGGGTGGCGTGGAGGCCCTGCGCGGCTCCAAGTCCGCCGTCGTCGCCCTCGACCTGGCCGGGTTGGGCTCGCTGGTCTCCATCGACCCCGTGTCGCGGGTGGCGGTGCTGCAGGCGGGGGTCACCGGGCCTGAGGCCGACAGATTGCTGGGGGAGCACGGGTTCACGCTCGGGCACGTGCCGCAGTCGTTCGAGCGCGCCACGATCGGCGGGTTCGCCGCCACTCGGTCCGCCGGGCAGGCTTCGTCCGGCTACGGCCGGTTCGAGGACATGGTCGAGTCGGTCCGCGTCGCCACTCCGGTCGGGGAATGGGTTGTCGGTGCTGCGCCCGCTTCGGCCGCCGGCCCGGATCTGAAGCAGCTCGTGCTGGGCAGCGAAGGCCTGTTCGGCGTGATCACCGAGGTGACTGTCCGGGTGCGGCCCAAGCCGTACGGGCCGCGGTACGAGGGCTTCGTCGTGGACGGCTGGGAAGCCGGGGTCGACCTCGTGCGCACGCTGGCTCAGGACGGGGTGCTGGCCGACATCACTCGTCTGTCCGATGTGGACGAGACTGAGGTCGCGCTGGAGCTGGCCGGACCCAAGGCCGCCACCTTGAAGAAGTACCTGCGGTTCCGCGGTGTCGAGCAGCCCTGCCTGGTGATCCTCGGGTGGGAGTGCCGGTCGCGGTCCGCCACCATGAGTGCGTTGAGCGGCAAGAAGGTTGTCCGCCTCGGCCGCGCCATGGGTGCCTCCTGGCTGCACGGCCGGTTCAACGGTCCGCGCCAGCGCGACGCTCTGCTGGATGCGGGCGTCTGCGTGGAGACGCTGGAAACCGCCACGCACTGGTCCCGCGTGTCCGAGCTGCGCGACGCGGTGCGCTCGGCTTTGGCTGAAGAGCTGGGCAACCCGGTCGTCATGTGCCACATCTCGCACGCCTACGAGACCGGGGCCTCGCTGTACTTCACCGTGCTGGTGCCGCGGGATCTCGCGGATCCGGTCGGGCAGTGGCAGCGCGCCAAGGTCGCGGCGTCGGAGGCGATCTCGCGGCTCGGCACGATCACGCACCACCACGCGGTGGGGCGCGATCACCAGCCGTGGCTGGAAAAGGAGATCGGGTCCATCGGGGTGGACGTGCTGCGCGCCGTGAAAGCCCAGCTGGACCCGACCGGAATCCTCAACCCCGGCAAGCTGCTTTAGCTCAGAACTGCACGAGCATCTTGCCGGTGTTGTCGCCGCGCAGCATGCCCAGGAACGCCGACGGTGCCTGGCGGGCGCCACCCTCGATGACGGTTTCGGTGTACTTCAACTTGCCGGAGGCGATCCAGGCGCCCACCTCGGCGATGAACTGCTGCTGCAGGTTCTTGTGGTCGCCGACCAGCAGGCCGCGCAGGGTCAGGCGCTTCGCGATCACCTGGACGAGGTTGCGCGGGGCGGCCGGGGGCTCGGTGTCGTTGTACTGGGCGATGGCGCCGCAGATGGCGACTCGGCCGTGCACGTTCAGGGAGGAGATGGCGGCCTCGAGGTGCTCGCCACCGACGTTGTCGAAGTAGACGTCGATGCCGTTGGGGGCGGCGGCCGCGAGCTGCTCGGCGACCGGGCCGTCCTTGTAGTTGAAGGCGGCGTCGAAGCCGAGCTCCTCGGTGAGGTACTTGACCTTCTCGGGCGAGCCGGCCGAGCCGATGACGCGCGAGGCGCCCTTGAGGCGGGCGATCTGGCCCACGAGCTGGCCGACGGCGCCTGCTGCGCCGGAGACGAAGACGACGTCGCCCTCCTTGAACTCGGCGGTCGCCAGCAGGCCCGCGTAGGCGGTCAGGCCGGGCATGCCGAGGACGCCCAGGTAGGCGCTCAGGGGGGCCACGTTCGGGTCGACCTTGACCGCGTGGGCGGCGTTGACGACGGCGTACTCGCGCCAGCCGAGGCCGTGCAGGACGTTGTCGCCCACGGCCAGTCCGGAAACGCCGTCGCCGACAGCCACGATCTCGCCGACCGCGCCGCCGTCGAGGGGCTGGCCCACCTGGAACGGCGGGGCGTAGGACTTGACGTCGTTCATGCGGCCGCGCATGTACGGGTCGACGCTCATGACCACGTTGCGCACGAGGATCTGGCCCTCACCGGGGGTGGGGATGTCGACCTCGGCGATCTCGAAGGTGTCCTCGGTCGGCCAGCCCTTCGGGCGGGACGCGAGCCGGACCTCGAGTGCGGTGCTGGTCATGGTCGAACCATCTCCATCCTGGAATTGCGGATCAATTATCCGGTTCAACAGCCCTCGACGGAGGAGTGTTCCGGGATGTGAGCTAGACCGCAGGAAGAAGGGTGGTGACGTCTCGGTACGCGAAGCCGAGCTTGCGGTAGAGCGCGATGGCCGGGGCGTTGTAGTTGTCCACGAAGAGGGCGCAGGTGCCGTACAGGGTGAGCAGGGAGGACGTGACGAACTGGCAGACGCGCTCGCCCAGGCCCTGGCCCGTGTGCGACGGGTGGACGGCCACGCCCATCATGAAGCCGACATCCGCTGACGACCACGCCTCGGCTGCGGTGGCCACCAGGGTGTCGTCGGCGCGGATGCCTGCCCAGCGCCGGACGCCGTGTTCGCCCGGCCAGGCCCAGGAGTCCGGGTTGGCCGCGCGCAGGAGCGGCGGGACCTCGTCCACAGAGGACAGCCAGGAGACGTCAGCGGGCAGAGCCAGGGAACCGGAGCGGTCCATCCAGCCGAAGGGCTTGTCCTCCACCCACGGCGTGGGCATCAGCTCCGCCACCTCGCAGGCGAGCGGCCGTTCCATGAGCGGACGCAACTCGACGCCCCGGCCGTGCGCCGCCAGCAGGGAGGCCACGCCTTCAGCCGGCCCGGACATGACCAGCCGGCGACGTCGGGTGAGGTAGGGCGCGTGGACGGCCACCGCGCCCCGGTGTTCCCAGGCAGCACCGCCGGCCGACAGCGCCTGGGCCGCCCAGCGGACCATGGGGTCGGCGGAGGCGTCCTGGACGTCGGCGGGCGTGCGTAAGCGGCGCACTCAGTCCTTCTGCTTGCGGCGCAACAGGGTTCGCTTCGCCAACGAGTCCTCCAGGGCCTGGTAGGCGACGTCCATGGCGCGGTTGTACTCGCCCTGGGGCCGTGGCGGCACGGACTCGTCGGGCAGCGGGGGCGTGACCATCTGGAGCCAGCGCTCGTTCCAGAGCTGTTCGACGGCCTGCTCCCAGTGCAACGCGGCACCCATGCGGACGACCCGCTCGCGGTCGCGCACCTCGGAGATCTGCTGCTGGGTCGCCGCGATCCGCTCCGCGAGCTCGGCGCACCGCACCTCGTCCAGCTTGCGCTGGCGAGCCGCCGCGTCCGTGGCGATGGCGATGATCTCCTTGTAGCGCTCAACCGCTGAGACGTTCTCGACCGCCGGCACCTCGATCACCTCCTCGCTCTGACGCTGCGACGGGACCGACTCGAACGTGGTCGTCATCATCGGGTTCATCACATTTCTCCAGTGTCGAACGGGATGATCACCTGCGGTCGCGAGTGCTCGAACCGGTCGAAGAACAGGCCGCGGCGCGGTCGCGGCGACCACGCCATCACCTGTTCCGGTCCGAGCGACAGCAGTTCCTTGCCCTGGACGTCGAACGCCACCCAGGCGCCGATGTCGTCGTAGACACCCGGTGGGAGGCTCGCCTTGAGCCTCGTGACGCCGCGCCACCAGCCCAGCACGTGCGTGCGGTTCTCCGGGCCGTGCTTGAGCACCGTGCGCAGGCTGTCCAAACCGGACGCACGCGTCGTCGGATCCTTCTGCTCCAGCAACGTGTGCGCCGCGTCGACGCCGTAGAGCACCAGGTAGTGCGGCGACGGCGGCGTGTCGGACGTGCCCGTGTTGATCGCCTGCAGCCGGGCCGCGGTGCGGTCCAGCAGCTCGCGGATGCCGTCGATGCCGATCACCGAGGCATCATGGCCGTCCGCGCTCAAGCGTTTCGCCAGATGCAACGCCTGCGGCATGGCCTCGTCGACCAGGCAGGCGAGGCTGAACGCTGCCTCCACCGGCTCGTGCTGCCTGCCCAGTGACGCGGCCGCTCCGCCGAGCACGGCGGCCGCGTCCTGGACCACGGAGCCGATCACCGCGATGTTGCGGCCGGGGGTGCGGGCGAACCGAACCCTGGCCGCGCTGCCCGCGACGTCGATCACCTGTCCCAACAGCACGGTAGGCGAAGCATCGCCCGGCCGCAGTTCGAGGAAGTCCGGCAGTGCGTCGAGAAAGGGAATTTTGCTTCCGTCGAAGAGGCCTGGGGCCTGGCCGGGTTCGCTGCGCCACAGGTTGTTCTGCAGCGAGTCCATGGTGCCCTTGGACGTCGAGTCCGGGATGCGGCAGATCTCGTTGCCCGGCTTGACGCCCGACTCGTGGTTGATCACCGCGTGCCAGCGCGGGAGCTCGACGGCGGCGTCGTTCTGCGGCTCGGCCAGCACGCGGCGGGCCTTGGGCAGCGCGATGCGGACGGTGAACTGCTCGAAGATCGCCGACTTGCCCCAGAAACCCTCGATGCCGGAGACGTCCTGCGAGGACAGCACGAGGTGGATGCCCTGCGAACGACCGCGCCGCGCCACGTCCTCCAGCAGCTGGGTCGCGGCTGCGGTCACCTGGTCGCGCTCGCCGAAGAGGTACTGGAACTCGTCGATCACCGCGACGATCCGCGGCCACCGGCCCTCCGGGTCCTCGGCGCGCAGGTGTTCGAGCTTCGTGACCTCGTGCTGCTTGGCCGCGTCCGCACGCCGGCGCATCTCGTCGGACAGGAACCGGAGCAACGCCACGCCGAACTCGCGGTCGGTGTTGACGTTGACGCCGACCAGGCGCGCGTGCGGCAGCCACGACGGGTCCTTGCGGCCCGGCGCGAACTGCGCGAACGACACGCCTTCCTTGAAGTCCAGCAGGTACAGCTCCAGCTCGTTCGGCGAGTACCGCGCGCACAGCGAACCGAGCATCGCGTACAGGAAGTTCGTCTTGCCGGAACCGGAAGGGCCACCGATCAACGCGTGCGGCGAGGTGTCGCCGAGATGCACGCAGACCTGCTCACCGTCGTCGAACCCGACGGGCGCGATGACTCCCGCGGCGGAGCTCTCCGTCCAGAGGTGCTCGGGCAGCAGGTCGTCGAACTTGCCCATGCGCGTCCGGCGTTCCTCGCGCTTCTCCGCGATCGCGGCACAGGCGCGCGGCACGAGCGTCCGCGGAAAACCGTCGTCCAGCGTCACCGTCACGTGCTTGCCGGTCATCGTGCACGTCGCGGTGCCGTCGCCGCGCAACGACACCGTCTCCACCGGCGAGTTGATCGTGATCGGGATGTCCACGATGAACAGCTGCACGCCGCACGCCAAACCGTTGCGCGCCACCCGTTGCAGCTGCTGCTGGTGCTCTTCCTTCAACGCCTTGCGGTTGCCGAACAGCACGGCGATCCGCCACGGCTCGGTGCGCCGGCCCTCGCCGCTGACCGAACGCACGGTCAGGTGGCCGTCGACCAGAACCTTCGTGTGCACCTGGCGGATGTGCTCGGACAGCTCGTCCAGCAGCTCGTGCAGCCGCGCCGGGTCGTGCACCGTCAGCAAGTTGGCGCGGGTCAACGGGTACAGCCCGGGCAACGATCCCGTGAGCTGGCCGATGTCCCACACGTGCACGTGCACCAGACCCGGCTGGAAGTGCGACAGCACCCGCAGCAACAGGTTCTCCACCAGCGTGTCCGCCTGCTGGCGACTGTCCGAAGTGGACGATATGTGCAGATGTGCCTGGTCCAGCAGCGGAACGGCCACCGGGAACGGCTGGGACTCCGGCGCGGACGTCACCACGCCGGTGCCGATCCGCCACAGCTCCGGCACGCCCTCGCTGCCGTCGTGCGTGCCCGGCGTGCCGAGCCACGACTCGTGCGGCCACGACGCCGGCCCGGCCGCGACCGTGTTCACCAGCGCGGTCAGCTGGTCCGGACCCGTGGCCGTCCACTCGTGGTACGACTGCTGCCAGTCGTGCTTGATCTGCGCGAGCCGCTCAGCGAACTGGGCCATCGAGAGCGGAGCCTGCCGCGGGTTCTTCTCCCGCTTCTCGTCGACCACCAGGAACGGGGTCACGTTGGCGAGCGCGGCGTCCTGCAGCGCCTTGTCGACGCCCATACCGCGCACGGTGAACTCGAACATGTCCTTCGCGTGCTCGGTGGCGAGCGCCCGGTGCTCGCGCGCCACAGAGCCCAGCGCGGCCGAAACAGCGCGCTGGAACTCCGCGAAGGACTCCTCGATCCTGCGTCGCCGGTCGTCGCGCCTGCTCATCACAGCTCCACGGTGAGTCGTTGGATGCGCTCTAGGGTTCCCACCATCAGTTCCAGCTGATCGGGGAATCTTTCCTTGGCACGCACGAACTCCGGTGGAAGCAGCGACTCGTGGTGGTTCTCGCTCGACTCGGCGAGGATCGCGACCGCCTCGTCGAGGCCCTCCTGGGCGGACCGCACACTCCGGTACGACTCGCGCAGGATCTCGCTCGCCTGCTCGAGCGCGGCGCGAACCTCGGCGATGGATGCCATCAAAGCCTGCTGTTGATGCCCTCGGCCCCGGAAATGCCCGCGCCGAGGTAGTTCTGCAGCTCGCTCACGCCGGACACGACCTGGGCGAACTGAGCGTTCGTCGTTTCGACGTCCGCCTGCACAGAGCCCTGCGTGACCGATGTCAGCAACTGCTGCGCGTCCTCGGCGAGCTCAGCCGCCTGTTGGAGGGCCGACTGGCTTTGGCTCGCCTTGTCGATCGCCTGGGCAATTGCGGCACGGACCTCTTCGATGCTGGCCATGTCGGCTCCCGAACCCTCCCGGAACAGGGCGGTCGTACAACCACCCTCAGTAGAGATTGTGGCGTGATTTTCACAGTTGAGACCGAAGATCGGCTAACTGGGTGGATGCCTCAATCCACTCGAACGGGCCTTGATTTAATGATCAGTTAGGCGCGGCCCTGGCCCCTTGACTACCCGTGTAGTGACACTCACAAAGCTGCTAACACCCCGTTGTGCAGACCTACCGGCCGGGCGGGTGAATCAAGACGACCTCACGGGTGAGTTGTCACGGGGAGTACCTGCACCAAACGGGTCATCTCCTGCCCACGCCTCGACCAGGACGCGTTCCGCCCCCGGGACGAGTCCGCTGATCAGTTCGGGGTCGTCGAGCACCGTCCACGCCGTCGGCGGCTCGCACGCCACCCGCGGCGTCGGGAAGCCGTCACCCAGCCCGCGCACGAAGGTGCGAACGGCCCGCGCCAGCGCCGCGGAGACGCTGTGCGTGGCCTTCTCCGCACTCGGCTCCGTGATGACGACGGCCCAGCAGCCCGGCTCCTCGTCCGAGCAGTCACGGGCGTCCACGACCTGCGCCCCGGTACGGCTGATGAGCGCGTCGCACGCGGCCCGCGCCTGTTGCTCGTCCGCTGCCTCGACCACGACGGTGATCAGCAGCACGAGGTCGTCCACACCCAAAATGGTGTCAGACGACCCTGCGGACGAACTCCAGCACCCGCGTGACGGCCTCCGCGTCGGTCAGCAACCCCTCGACGACGTGCTCCTCGAACGCCGAACCGCGAATCCGGTCCGTGCCCGCCCGCGTGTCCGAAATCGGCACGATCTCGTCGTCCGACCCGTGCAGCCACAACGTCGGCAGCTCACCGAGCGGCCGCCCGAAGTTGACCTCGTCCATCAGGTCGGCCAGCTCGTCGGACGCGCCGTCCCAGATCCCGAGCACCGGCGACACCAGAACCAGCGCGGCGATCCCTTCGTGCGTCTGCGCGTACCGGACCGCGGCGGGCGCGCCGGTGAAGTGTCCAATGAGGACAACCGGCAGCTCGGCGTCCTCGGCCGCCGACTCGATGTCCTCGGTCACCAGGGCCAGAACACCGGCGGCGCGCAACGAAGAGGCGATGCGCTCGCCGTGCGGCAACACGGCGAGCCATCCGGGTGCGTGCATCTACGAAGCGTAGAACGCGCTGATCTCGATCCGGCCACCAGAACACACAGGTCCGAGCGTCCACGGCACGGTCAGCGGCACCGTCTCGTCCGGAGGGATGGCCGTGGCCTTCGACGGCTCCGGCTGGCACGGCCCCTCGACGGGCTCGCCGCCCGCCGGCACCACGCCCCAGTGCAGGTTCGCGGAAGCCTTACCGCCAGGCGCCAACGTCAGCGCGGCGGGACCGGGATCGGCCTTGCGCTCCAACTTGGTCGGCACCACACCGGCCGCGCTCTCCAACTGGAAACCGCTGTAGCCGTTCAACGAACACGGCGCGGTGCTGGAGTTCGTGACGACGAACTTGCCGTACCGGTTGCCCGCGCCGGCGTCGGTCGGGTCGACCTGGCCCTTCAACACGGACGAGTCACAGCGCTTCACAGCCGGAGCGGCGGCGCCCGAGTTGGCGGCCTCCGCGGGTGAAGCGGAGGACGACGGAGTCGACGTCGGCAGCGCGGCGGACCCGGTGTCCGCGTTTCTGTCCCCGCAGGCCGTCACGGAAGCGAGCACCAGCAGGCCGCAAGCGATCAACCGTCGAGTCATGGGTGCACCTCCTACCAGTGAGGATGTGCCCATTCACGAACTGGCCAACACAACGTGCCGGAGATTCACCGGATCTGGTGGACGTCCCACCCGTTGGGCAGCTCGGACATGCCCTGCACCGCCGCCGTCCACAGGTACGTCCAGGCGATCCGGCCGTCCGGCAGCACGACCCGCACGCGGCGGTAGTCCTCGCCCTCGTACTCGTCCAGCAGCGGCAACGCCTCTTCCGGCGACTTCAACCGCAGCACGAAACCGGGCACGCCCAGCCCTGCGCCGGGACGCAGCGCGGGGTAGCCCTGGCCCGTGTCGAACAGGGTGCCGGGCAGGTGGGTCTCCTCCGACTCCACGACGTGCGGCTCCATCAGGTGCCAAGCGCTTGCGCCCGGCTGGAGCGTGCCGTAGACGAACAGCAGCTCCGGCCAGTCGTCGGCGGACGGCTCGCCCTGCACCTCGGTCACGTCCAGTCCGTCGGTCAACGCAGGCCTCCCGCCGAGCACGAGGGCGCGTCGCTGCGAGACGTCCTCGCAACGGACCATACGGCCGTTGACGAGGATGGGCATCCGCTTCTTGGAGCCGGCCGTGTAGGCCAGCACGCTGTCGATGACACCGCCGTTGTAGAGCACCACACGGCCCGTGTGCAGGCGTACGAGGCGATAGCGCAGTCCGCGGCCCTCGCAGCGGTCTAGGACGCGCAGTTGCTCGGGCGTGGCGAACCAGACCGAGTGCTCTTCGACGTGGCCGGGCTCGGCCGCGAGGGTCGCCGGGCGCTGGCCGTCACGGGTGCGCGTGCCCGCGGCCCAGACAGCGGAAAGGCCCTCGCAACGTGCGCGCAGCACGACCGCGGGGCCTTCGAGACCGAGCTCCTCGCGGAGCCAGGTGACCTTGCTGGGGTTGGCGTTCGAGCCGTAGCCGAGCACCGGCATGCGGGCGGCCAACGGGGGTTCACCGTGGTTTGCGAGCCATTGGTCTAGGTCGATGTTCTCCGGCTCAACCCGCCATCCCGACTCCATGGTGAGGTCCGGTCGTACTGGCCAGCCGGTTTCATCGACGTGGACAAAACAGTGGTCTGGACGAGTACCCGGATAGGGCTCAGCCGGATGGCTTTCGTCGGTGAACGGTTGGGCCATTGGTCCATTGTGCCAGCGCGAGGGGCCAGATCGCGCCCCCTAATCGTGACCCATCCGATCTATGACTGCTACTTCTCGGGTCTTAGTGAGATCTTTCACTGCGCATTCGAGTGAGTAACCCGATGTCTATCTGTCGACACTCCGGCGTGCCTCAGGCGTCGTCGTAGCGGCGCTGCGCCTGGGCGACCTCCGGGTGGTTCGCCTCGATCCAATGAGCGAGCGCCACGAGGTGGTTCGCCGCGCCCTTGCCGAGGGGAGTCAGCGTGTACTCGACGTGCGGCGGGATGACCGGCTTGACCTCGCGGTGCACGAAGCCGTCGCGCTCGAGCGTCCGCAGCGTCTGGGTGAGCATCTTCTCGCTCGCGAGTTCCAGCTCCCGCCGCAGCTCGCTGAACCGCCACGCCTCGCCGTTCGAGAGGGCCTGGAGCACCAGGACGCCCCACCGGCTTGTGACGTGCTCCATGATCGCCCGCTCCGGACACACCGTGACCTGCATGCTCACCTCCGAGTAAGTACCCAACTTCAAAGTGGGTACTTTCCACAGGTTAGCGCTAACCATAACTTCGTGGCTATGACGATCCTCATCACCGGTGCAACCGGCCAGCTCGGCAACGCAGTCGTCCGTTACGTCCTCGACCGCACGGACGAGCAGGTCATCGTGTCCGTCCGCGACCCGCAGAAGTTCGACGTGGCGGGCGTCGAGGTCCGCCAGGGCGACTTCGACCAGCCGGAGACCCTCGACTTCCGTGGCGCCGACAAGCTGCTCATCGTGTCGTCGGGCGCGCACGACTCGGACGTCCGGATCCAGCAGCACGCCAACGCCATCGCCAAGGCGAAGGAGCACGGCGTGGGCCACATCTTCTACACGAGCATCGTCGACGCGGACACCTCGCCGGCAGCCGTCGCGGTCGTGCACAAGGCCGCCGAAGAGGCCGTCCGCGCCACTGGCATCACGTTCACGTTCCTGCGCAACAGCATGTACCACGAGAACTACCTGGATGCGCTGGCCGGCGACGTGGTCGCGGTCTCCACCAAGGACGGCCGCGTCGCGAGCGCCGCCCGTGACGACTTCGCCCTCGCCGCGGCCGTCGCGCTGACCACCGAGGGCCACGAGAACCAGACCTACGAGCTCACCGGCTCGACGTCCTGGTCGTTCCCGGAGGTCGCCGGCGACCGGTACCAGGACGTCAGCGACGAGGACCTGATCGCGGCCGGCCTGCCGCCGTTCGTCGTCGGCTTCTTCAAGGAGATCCGCGACGGTGTGTACGCCGAGGTTCGCCCGGACCTGGAGAAGCTGATCGGCCGCCCCACCCGCCCGATCACCGTCTAGGTGAACTCGGGGTGCGCCTCCGGGTGCGCGTCCCACCACTTGCGGTACTCGGGATTGCGGTCCAGCACCGACCGGTAGGCGTCGGCGGCGCACGCGAACACCTCGTGCGCCCGCCCCGCCACCGGCGAGTCCCGGCGCGTCGCCACGAAGATGTCCGTCATCAACGGGGTGCCGCGCAGCTTGCGGATCACGATGCCGTCGCCGGTGCGCGACGGCGCCGCCGCGAACGACACCGCACCGCTCGCGACCAGGCCGCGGGCCGTGCTCGACTCACCGGTGTGGTGGGTCAGCTTGGGCACGAACCCCGCGTCCGCGCAGGCCTGGAACATCGTCATCCGGTTGCCCATCATCTGCGCGGTCGGCGTGACCCAGTCGTGGTCGGCGAGCTGGCAGAGGCCGATCTCGTCCTGCTCGGCCAGCGGGTCCTTGTCCGACACCGCGACGAACGCCGGTTCGCTGACCAGCTTGCGCAACTCGATGCCGGCGAGGTCGCGCGAGGGCATGCCGTCGAAGAACTCGAACAGCGCGACGTGCACGTGGCCCTGTTCCAACAGGTCCACGACCTCAGCGGACGACTGCCGCACCTCCGCCCGCACGTCGGCGTTGAGCTGCCGCAACCCCTCGACGAGCGGCGCGAAGTACAGGATCGAGATGCAGCCGAAGTACAACGGCCCGCCGCGGTCGGTCTCTCTCGTGGTGCTGATCAGCTGAGCCATCTCGTCGAGCACGAGTCTCGCCGTGCCCAGCACACGCCGACCCAGGTCCGTTGGCACGCAACCGTTGCGCGTTCGGTCGAACAGCTGCCCGCCGACCAGCCGCTCGACGGTGCGCAGTTGGGCGGACAAGGCGGGTTGGGTCAGTCCGAGCCGCGTGGCGGCTCTGGTCACGCTGCCTTCCTCGGCGATGGTGCGTACCGCGCGGAGGTGGCGGAGCTCCAGCTCGGGCATAAAGACCTTGTATCCCCGTTCTGAATGCGCCGCCACCCTTCGATCGGGGCATAGTGACTTCGATCGATCTTCCGGCCCGGCGCTTGCGGCAGCGCAACGGGTCCGGTGCGGGAGGGTGCGCACCCCTTCGGTTCGACGCTGCTGCCGCGCACCCTGCGCTCCGCGGCAGTAGCGTCGAACCCATGGCGGTGAAGGACTCTCCCACTGGCTGGGTGAACGCGCACATTCAGAAGTACGTCGAGACCGATGGCGCCGAGGGCCACGAGTGGCGGCCGGGCGTGCACACGTTGCTGCTGACCACCAAGGGGCGCAAGAGCGGCGAGCTGCGGCGCACCGCGCTCATCTACCAGCCCGACGGCGACGACTACGTGATCGTGGCGTCGCAGGGCGGCAAGCCGACACACCCGGCGTGGTACCTCAACCTGTCTGAGGAGCCCGTGGTGGACGTGCAGGTCGCGGCCGACAAGTTCCAGGCGCGCGCTCGCACAGCCGGCCCCGACGAGCGGGACCGGCTGTGGAAGCTGATGAACGAGGTCTGGCCGGCCTACTCCGACTACCAGCAGAAGACGGATCGCGAGATTCCCGTGGTGGTCTTGGAGCCGATCAGGGGATGACCACAGCGGCACCGGTCACGCGCACGCGGCGATCCTCGCTCGTGGCGTCGACTTCGAGCCGTGACGGCCTGCCCATGTCCTCGCCCTGGCTGATGACGAACCGTTGCGGCCCTTCGAGGTCGCGCAGGTAACCACCGAACGCGGCGGCGGCAGCACCCGTCGCCGCGTCCTCCACCACGCCACCGACGGGGAACGGGTCGCGGGCGTGCACGAGATCCGCGGACTCGCGCCACCACAGGTGCACCGTCGTCAGGTCGTGCGCCAGCATCAGGTCGCGCAACGCGTCGAAGTCGTAGTCCAGCTGCGCGAGCTGCTCGCGGTCCTTCAGTCCGATCAGCAGGTGCCGCGCGCCACCGAAGCCGACGTGCACCGGAGCGTCGCCGATCTCCTTGTACCGCAACGCTTCCAATGCCTGCTGAACCAGCTCCGGCGAGGCCTCGGACGTGCTGGTCGGCACGCTGGTCAACGTCGCCGTGCCCGCCGCGGTCTCGATGGTGATCTCACCGGCCGGTGTGTGGAACGTCAGCGGTCCGTCGCCGATCCGTTCGGCCAGCGCGACCGACGTGGCGATGGTCGCGTGGCCGCAGAACGGCACCTCCGCCTTGGGGCTGAAGTACCGGACGTCGAACTCGCGCCCTCCGCGCGGCAGGACGAACGCCGTCTCGGAGTAGCCCACCTTCGCGGCGATGACGAGCATCTCGTCGTCGGACAGGCCGGTCGCGTCGAGCACGACACCCGCCGGGTTGCCGCCGGCCGGATCCTTCGTGAAGGCGCTGTAGCGCAGAACGCCCTGATCGGTCATGCCCACTCCCAATGCGTAGCCGTGCTGCAGTCTGCCGAAAATGTACTTGCTGGTGACATAACGAAGTCCGGCCTTCTCGAGCACCCGCCCGGACGCGATGTTCTCCGCGTCGTGGCCGGCGAACACGCGCGGTCGCAACGACAACGCCCGGTCCCGCAGCTCGCAGGCGATCCGGGAGGCGAGGCCGCGGCCCCAGTGCTCGGGGTCGACCCAGTATCCGATCTCGATCTCGTCGGGACCGCGGTGCGCCAGCTGCGCCAGCCCGACGACGACCCCGTCCTCGATGACGAGGTGCAGGCCAAAACCGTGTTCGTTCCAGTGCTGCAACGCCTGCTCGTGCCGTTCGGCCACGTACTCGGGCGCCCAGGGCTTCCCGTTGCCGACGTACCTGGTCATCCGGGGATCGGTCGCCCAGCGCAGCATGTGTTCGAAGTGCTCGTCTCCCCAACGCACGAGTTCCATGGAACCAATCGTGCCTCAGTAAAGCTGGGGAAGAAGTCCTTCGCACGTGCGGACCACGACCTCGGCGGCCCGGCGCTGGTCGTTCGGCGCGTGCACGTCGGCGGCCTGCGCCTGCCACCGCACCAGCGCGTCGAGCAGCGCCTCCCGTTGCTCGTGCGGGTCGGCCTCGTAGTCGAAACCCAGACGTGCCAACGAGGTCGTGCCCTCCGCGCCGATCAGTCGCAGCGCCTCGGTCTGCAGGTCGGCCGGCAGTTTCGTGCGCCCGCCCTGCAGCGCCGCCACCAGCCGCAGCTCGCGGAAGTCGTGCGCGGAAGCGACGACGCGTTCCAGGTCGGCCATCAGCTTGCGGGCGTTCTGCCGCGGCTCCATCCGGAACAGCACGTCGAGCGCCAGCAGCGCCGACCTGGCCTTCAGCACTTCCCGCCGCTCGGTGAAGTGGATCGCGATCGAGTCGCGCAGCTCGCCGAGGCCGCTGCGCTGCACCAGCTGGCCGGTCAGCTTGACCTGCGTGTCGAAGCCCTGCCGGATCAACGCGGTGATCAGCCGGACGCCGAAGATCCCGAACCGCTCCAGCAACGCCTGCCGCACCGCGGGTTCCATCGACAGCGGGAACTGCTCACCGACGAACCGGTCCGCCGACAGCAGGTGGTCTTCGAGCTCTTCTCGGCCGAGTGACGCCAGGGTCCGCAGCGCCGTGAACTCGTCCTCCCGCAACGTCTTCGCGGCCACCGCCAGCAGCCCGGCGACCGAGACCACGTTCTGGCACAACGGTTGCACGGCGACGTCGCGGCGGTAGCGGCGGGCGATCTGCTTGGCCGACGACAACGCGTCGATCCGTCCCGCGCCGATCTCGTCGGCACGGGCGAGGACCGCGACCGTGTGCACGTTGGCGACCCTGGCGATCGGGTGATCGTTGGCGGCCTGCAGGAACTTCAGGTCGTCGTCCTGCACGTGCCGCATCAGGTACAGCAACGCGTCGGCCTCGCCGAGGACCTGCTCCGGCGTGGCCTCGGACGGGGTGTCGATCAGCACGATGTCCCGCAACGTCCGCGCGGGCCACTCGACGACCACGCGGTCGGCGCGGTCGAACTGGCCGATCTCGACGTGGTTCCTGCTACCGCGCCTGCCCACCGCGACCTCGTGCGGCCGGCCGGGTCCGGAGAACACGTGGGCTCGCGCCTCGGTGCCACCCCGGTACCAGACGAAGGAGTTCAGCGGTACGAACTCGTCACCGATCAACGCGTTGACCACAGTGGACTTGCCGATGCGGGCTCGGCCGGCCACCGCGACCCGCACGGGTTCGGTGTAGCGCTCGATGTGAGAGCGCAACCACCCGGTGGCGCGCGGGCTGTCGCGGTAGACGGCCAGTGCTTCCTGCAGCATCGACCAGACGACTCGGTCCAAGGTCACGCGGTGAGCTCCATCGCCGGACCGCCGAGCTGCTGCACCCGCTTGTAGAGCGTGACCAGCTTGTCCAGCTCCTTGCGACCTTCGCGCAGCCGGCGCTCGCGCTCGGTCTGGTCGTCCTGCACCGCGCGCTTGGCGCTGCGGGCCGACTCGAGCAACGTCTCCTGCAGCTCCTCGGCCAGCGTGCTGAAGTGGTTGCGCAGCGAGCGCTGGATGTGCCGGGCGGAGTCGCGGACGTCCTTGGAGAACTTCACGAAGAAGTCGTCGACGTGCCGTTGCGCGGCGGCCTTGGCGGCGGCCTGACGGCGCTTCAGTCGTTGGTCGCTCTCGTCCAGAATGGACTTGCCGCCGAACAGGGCGCCGGCGCCGAGCGAGATCACGTTGATCAGCGGCATGCCGGCGAGCGAGGTGACCAGACCGAACATCAGCACGCCGCCGTACGAGCCGCGCAGACCGGTGAACAGCTTCTGCGAGATCGAGAACGGCTCGATCTTCGGCTTCTCCAGCTTGCTCACCGGCTCCAGCAGGTCGTCCGGCAGCACCGAACCGGGGATCAGGTCCTCCCGGTAGACCGGGAAGTTCTTGGCGACCTTCGCGGCCACCCACTCCGCGCGTTCCATCAGCCAGGCGAAGTTCGTGGTGGCGGCCTCGTTGAGGTTGTCCTCCAGCCACTGCTCGAACTTGTCCCAGCCGATCGCGGGATCGGCCTCGTCGTAGGTCTTGTCGACCTCGCGGAGGATCTTGCGCGTGCGGTCGCGCAGGTCGTACTCGACGTCGGAGATCAGGTCGGCCATCTCGTCGTTGAGCACGTTCTGCCAACGGGCGGAGCGGCGGCGCAGTTCGTCGACGCGGCGCTGGGCTTCCTGCAGCGTCGAGATCGTGGCGACCGTGCGGGACGAGTCGTGCGCCGTCAGCTCTTCGCGCAACGGCGTGACGAGCTGGGTGAGGGCGGACGAGGCCACCACCGCGACGGCGCGGCGGGCCAGGAGGTCCGCTGAAGCAACGATGTCGCGCTGCACGCACGCCAGCAGTTCGGGGAAGCCGGACTCGGTGTTGAGCCGCTGGTCGCCGGTCTTCGCAGCGCGCAGGCGGAGCGCGGAGGACACCGGGATGAGCTTGGCCGGGACGCCGGCGCGGGCGAGCAGGGCCTTGTTGCGCTCGACGACGTTGCGCCAGCTCGGCACCAGGTCGATCTTGGTGACGACCACGGTGACGTTCGGGCAGGCCTCCATGACCTTCTTGAGCAGCGTCATCTCCGCCGCGGTCAGCTCGCCGGTGGCGTCGGAGACCAGCAGCACGGCGTCGGCCTGCATCAGCGTCGCGAACGTGCTGGCGGTGTGCGCTGATCGGGTGTCACCCACTCCGGGGGTGTCGATCAGGACCAGGCCGCTGTCGAGCAACGCGCGCGGAATGCCGATCTCGGCCCGCACGACGTGCTGCGACTGGGCGGTGGCCTGCTTCGTGACCTGCTCGATCGGGACGGCGATGCGCTCGGTCGGCGTGTGGAAGATCGACCCGCGGGCCGAGGCGTTGCGGACCAGCGCCGCCGACGGGGTGTCCGCGTGCTGGACGAACGTGGGCACGGTCGTCGTGATGTCGTCGCCCACCGCGCAGACGGGCGCGTTGAGCAGCGCGTTGACGAGCTGACTCTTGCCCTGCTTGGACTCGCCGACGACGAGCACGCGCAGCTTGGGGTCGAGTTGCTGAGCTCGCTTCTCCCGCAGCCGGGCCTCCAGATCGGGCCTCCGGTGCGTGACGCAGGCTCCGATCGTCTCGTCGAGCACATCGAGCCAGGGCGGTGCCATCACCTGACTCATAGTGCCGTGTTCACCCCCTTGGGTGAAAGCCTCGAACGCAAGACCGGTTCAGTTCGGGTGAGACCGGGCTGCTCGCAGAGGGCGGTGATGTTGCTCACCAGGCGAACCGGGGTGACCGTTTTGCCTGGTAGACGCCGAACCGGCCCTGTCAGCTGCGACAGGGCCGGTTCGCGATCGGTCAGGTGGCTCAGCCGAGCAGGCCGCCCAGGTCCAGGCCGTCGCCGACGACCGGCACGTTGTGCGCGACGTCGGTGACGTTGCCGAGCACGTTGCCGACACCGGCGGTGTCGCCCACCAGGCCGGTCGCGGTGTTCGCGACGCCGGTGGCGGTGTCGACGACACCGGACGCGGTGTGCTGGACGGCGCCCACGGTGTCGGTGGTGTTCGCGATCACGTTGCCGCTGGTCAGGTCGTGCAGGCCGGAGACGTTGAGCGCGCCGAGGTTGGCGTCGGCGCCACCGAGCACGCCCAGCGCGTCGTGGGTCAGGCCGCCCACGCCACCCAGGTGGCCGAGGAGGCCGTCGGCACCGGGAACAGCCGAGGTGGCGGTGGCCAGCGTGCCGTCGACGGTCGCGGTCGCGGTGTCGGCCACGTCGAGCGCGGTGCCGGTGACCGGGGAGGCGGTCTGGTCGAGGACCGAGGTCACGTCGCCGACGGCGGAGAAGTCGCCGCCGAGGCCGAGGCCGGCCGAGGTGAACTCACCCAGGGTCTTGTTGGCGGCGATCAGGTTCAGGCCGGTCTCGTCAGCCGCGAGCACGCCGGCGGACGACGTCTGGATGTCGCTGAGGTTCAGGCCCGACGAGGTCAGCTGAGACGCGACCGCCTGCAGCTGGCTGATGGCGCCGAGCGGGCCCTGAGCGAGCAGGTCGTCCGCCGGCAGGTCCAGGTTGAGGCTGTCGACGGCGGGCAGGCCGTCCACCGCGGGAACCAGGTCGAGCACCAGCGGGATGACTTCCTGCACGTCGACGGCGGTGATGTCGGCCAGGCCAGCCTGCTCCAGAGTGCCCTGGGCGTCGGTCGCGAACGCGGCCTTCAGCGCCGGGTCGCTGAGGAGGTTGAGCACGAAGTCGTGGAGGGTGCTGGTCGACTCGATCATCTGTAGGACTCTTCTCCTGTTGACGCACGTATCAATTGGGGTGTGTGCCGGAAAGCTATGAGAGCGGGCCCACCCCCAACATCGGGGATCACTCCCAGTAGATCCCCGTTCCCCAATGGGGTGACGCTCGTTAAGCCCCTAGGGGATTAGGGGCACCGCTTGAGCGCCTCTCGTTCACCCGTGTAGGTACTGGTCGCTGCTGCGAACAGGTGAGGAAGAGACTTGGCGTACGTACTCGGAGTCGATGTGGGGACCACCCGCACGACTGCTGCCGTGTGCCGTCTCGACGGTGGCCGGGATGCCGAGATAGCCCTGGTCGTGCCGTCGTTTCTGCAGCTCACGGATGCCGGCACGTTCTCGGTGGGGGAGTTCGGCACACCAGGCTGGACGGCTACCGGCTTCGCCCGCAGAGTCGGTGACGCGGTGCCGTTCTCGCTGGGCCCGGAGACGTGCTCGGCCGAGGAGCTCACCGCGTTGCTGATCATGTGGGTCGTCGGCGAGGTGGTCGCCCGAGAGGGTGAACAGCCCCGTCACCTGGCAGTCACTCACCCGGCCGGGTGGGGCCCCTATCGGCGTGGTCAGCTGCACGCGGCGTTGCGGGCGGTCGGGGTCCACGAGGTGACGCTCGTGCCGGAGCCCCTCGCGGCCGCCGAGAACCACGCCGTGCGCTCACGGGTGGTGCCGGACTCGTCGTTGGCCGTGTTCTCGCTCGGCAGCCACGCGTTCTCCGCGTCGGTCGTGCGGCGTTCGCAGCACCGGACCTTCGAGCTGCTCAACCACGTCGAGGGCGTCGACCACCACACCGGCGCCGACTTCGACGACCTGCTGGCCGCCCTGGTGCGCGGCCGGCTCGGCAAGGACGGTGTCGTGTCGGTCGCCGAGTGCGAAGCGGCGAAGCGGGCGTTCGGGCCGTCGGTCGTGATCAGCGGCGTCGAGATCACCCGCGACGAGTTCGTCGAGGAGATCCGGCCGTCCGTGGACCACCTGGTGAGCACCTTCGTCCGTGCGGTGGGCGCGGTTCAGCCCGATGCGGTGCTGCTGGTCGGTGGCGGCTGCCGGATGCCGGTGATCGGCGACGCGCTGTCCGCCGCGGTCGACTGCCGGGTACTGGCCGAGGTCGCGCCGGAGCACTCGGTCGCGAAGGGCGCCGCGGTGGCCGCACGGCTGGTCGTGCTGGGTCCCGAAGCCGAGCCGGAACCGTTCGACACTTCGGTTCTGGTGCACACCCGCGAGGCGTCGTTGCGGTTCCCCGTCGGTGAGGTCGTGCAGGCCGACGACGAGGAGTTCACCGCCCCACCGCCCCGCCCGCCGGTGGACCTGTCGCCGCTGGAGCTGCCCCCGCGCCGGGTGAAGCGCATGGCGAGCGCGCTGAAACCCGTCGGCCGCCGGTCCGGCTCCCGATCTGACAAGTCCGACAAACACGATGATGAGGACGGCCGTTGAGCGTGACCACGCGAGCCAGGTTGGTGCTGGACGCTTCCGTGCGAGGCGTCCTCGACCGGATCAACGACGCTGCCGAGGGCTCCCGCCTGCGCGTTGTCGTTGTCGCGCCTGGCGGTTACGGCAAAACCGCGCTGCTGGACGAGATCACCAACTCCGCCGTGCGCGTCATCGACGACGCGCACCTCCTGGACGACGCCGCCCTGCGCGAGCTGGCTGCCGAGCCGTTGCTGGTGCTGGCGTACCGGCCCTGGCCGCGCCGCTCGGTGCTGGCCGAGCTGACCCGTGGCGCGGTGACCGTGTCGCTGGAGCCCTTCTCGCGCGAGCAGGTCCGCGAGTTCCTGCACGCGCCGAAGCCCGTGGTGGACTTCGTGTTCGCCCAGACCGGCGGCGTACCGGGGTTCGTCGCGCAGCTCGGTGCGGTCACCGAAGTACCTGCCGAGGTGCTGAGCGCGTTCCGGGCCGAGCTCGACTGGCTCGACCCGGACCTGCAGAAGTTCCTGCTGGCGGCCGAGGCCGGTGCGGCCCAGCGGCTGGACCTGCTGTCGGCGTTGCTGGACAAGGACTTCGACGAGGTCAGCGACATCATCGAAGCCGCTCGCGCCACCGGCATGCTGGCCGAGGACGGCACGCTGCTCCCGTTGGCGCACCGAGCCGTTGGGGCGCTGACTCGCGCCGAGCGACGGATCGCCGTGCGGCAGAAGTTGGCGCAGCTGCAGCTTGAGCGCGGTGGCCCGGTTCTGGAGCTGGTGCGGCCGTTGCTGGACACCGGTATCGGTGGGCCTGTCTTTGCGGCTGCTGCTCGTGAGGCGCTTTCTTCTGATCCTGCGCTTGCTGCCCGGTTGTTCAAGGCTTCTACCGGTGGAGGGGCGCCTTCCGCCGAGACCGCTGCCGCGTGGGCCACGGCTTCGGCCATGGCCGGCGACCTGGATGGTGCGTTGCGGCTCGCTGATCAGGTGATCAGCGCCTCTGACACGCCGCATCGGCGTACTGCTGCGGAGGTTGCGGCTGTTGCTTTGGCGCACCGGGGGCAGTTGGCTCGGAGCACTGAGTTGTTCCGCTGGGCTGCGACTCCTTATGCGGCTGCGTTCGCCGGGGTTGGGTTGATCGGTACCGGGCATCGGTTCGAGGAGACTCCGCCTCAGCCGCCGACGATGCTCGGTGGTGCGGCTTCGTTGATGCTGCAGGGGGTTCGGCAGTCGGTTTCCGGTGCTGAGACTGCTGCGTTGTCCACTTTGGTGCGCGCTTCTTCGATGCTCGAACCTGCCGGTGGGGCGGTGTTGTTGCCGGACTCGCCGGCTGCGTTGGCTGCTTTGGTGGCTGTGCACTGTGGTGAGCCGAACGTCGCTGAGTCTGTATTGGATCGTGCTGTCGAGACTGGCACCGGTGGTGTGCTGATGTCTGTGCGGCATCGGTTGTTGCAGTCTTGGTTGCACATGTTGCGCGGGAACTTGGCGGTGGCCCGGGAAGGGTTGATGGCGGTGCGCGGGGTGTTCGAGCCTCGCGACTGGATTTTTGCGGTGGCTTTGGAAGTTGGGGTGGCTCGGCGCAACAGTGACCTGGCCACCCTGCGGCGGACTTGGGAACAGGCTTGTGAGGCCGTTTTGCGGCATCCTGTTGATCTGTTTTCGTTGCTGCCGTTGGGGGAGTTTGCCGCTGCAGCGGCTCGGTTGCGGGATCAGGAGCGGCTCGCGCCGCATCTTGCGCAGGCGTTGGGGTTGTTGCGGGCGTTGGGGAATCCGCCGTTGTGGACTACCCAGCTGCATTGGGGTCTTTTGCACGCGGCGATCATTGATGAGAACTCTGCTGCTGCTGAGGAGCATGCTGCTGCGTTGGCGGTCAACCGGGAGCACTCTCGGTACTGCGCGATTGTGTCTGCCGCGGCTGAGTGTTGGCTCGATGTTGTCGCTGGGAAGGTTGATCCGGATCGGGTTGAGTTGGCTGCTCGTAGCCTCCACGCGGTTGGGTTGTGGTGGGACGCTTCTCGGTTGGCTGGGCAGGCTGCCATTCGGACTTCTGATCGGCAGGCGATGGTTCGGTTGCTCGACTGTGCTCGGTTGTTGCAGGGGCGGCCGGTTTCTGCTCGGCGGGCGGCTGAGTCTGATTCGCCGGTGGTGGTTGAGGATGCCGGGAAGTTGAGTGATCGGGAGCGGGAGGTGGCTCAGTTGGTGTTGGAGGGGATGACTTATCGGCAGGTTGGGGATCGGTTGTTCATCTCGGCCAAGACTGTTGAGCACCACATGGCTCGGATGAGGCAGCGGTTGGGGTCTACTTCTCGGTCTGATTTGCTGGCTCAGTTGCGGCATATCGTCGGGGCTTGAGTCGCCGGTTCGCCGGGCCGTCCGCCGTTCCGGCGTGGGCGCTGTTGCGCAGGTGGTGCGGTCCGCCCGCACCGCGTTTCAAGCGTTCAAACGCCTCGCCTGCGGCTTCGGGTCGGCTGCGCCATCGCCGGTGTCCGTTCACCGCATGCTCTGGTCCGGTTGGCGCCTGTGGCCCGAATGAGCGGCTCCTAGGGGCCCCTTCGTGGGAAAATTGCTCCGATCGAGCGAGTGAAGGCTGTAACGCTGCGAGATCGCTGTACCCCCGTTGGGGCGAAGCGGGTCGCGCAGGGGGTCGTTGTGGTTTGCTGGCTGTAGGCTTCCGCACCGTTGCTCGCCGAGCAGGTCAGGTGGACGATTTGCCGAGCCAGGACGACGCGAGACCGTCACGCCCGAGGGGACGTGACGAGTTGGCGCGCGACTGGGCGATCAAGGTCAGTCGGACTGCGTACATACCGCTGTCGGCTGCGAAGCTCACCGAAGAGTTGCACGAGCTGTTGAACGTCGTGGCTGAGGCGCTGACTGGGGATCCGGCAAGCGCTGCCCGGGTTGGTTCTCGCCTGGTTGAGATCCACTGCGTTGGGACGGAGAGCCTGCGGAAGTCGGTCGAGGTACTGGCGGCCTTTGTCGAGCAGGAGGGGGCCGACGCTCGTACCGCCGCGTTGATCATCGGGAGTTTGGCGGCGGCTTACACCGCGGCCATTCAGGCCGTTGTGCTGGAGCAGCAGGAAAGTGTCAGCCAGGCGTTGCTCAATGCCAACAGAGCGGTGCAGCTGGACTTGCAGGCCAGCGAGGAGCGGTTCGAGGACATTTTTGTGCACTCGTCGACCGGCATTGCGATGGTCAGTCTTGACGGGGAGCTCGAGCGGGCCAACGAGGCGCTGTGCAACATCCTTCGGCGGGAGGACGTTGCCGGGATGACGCTCACGGACTTGATCGCGCCTGCGGATCTGCCGTTGATCAACGATGCCTTGGCCAGTTTGCGGTACGGGCGGATGCGGCGGGTTGAGGAGCGGCCCCGGTTGATCGATCGGGACGGGGAGCATTTCCGGGTGTTGCTCGCGGCGACTGTGCAAAAGGATGCGGAGTACAACCCGAAGCATTTTGTCGTGATGATCGATGATGACAGCCAGTTGACGTTGCTCGGTGGGCGGTTGCAGTACCAGTCGTTGCACGATGCGTTGACCGGGTTGCCGAACCGGCAGTACCTGACGACGCGGCTGGAGTCGTTGCTGCACAGCGATATTGAGCATGGCGTGACGCTGTACCACCTGGATCTGGACGCCTTCGCGGTGATCACGGACGGGCTTGGGCGCGAGATCGGCGACAAGGTGCTGAGGCTCGTGGCTGAGCGGTTGAGCTCGGTGTTCTCGAGCGAGAAGGCCATGGTTGCTCGGCTTGAGGGTGACGAGTTCGCGGTTCTGGTGGAGAACGGGCCGAACACGCCGGACGTGGACTCCACGATTCGGACGATCGAGCACGAGTTGGCCGAGCCGGTCTACTTCGGTGAGCACGGGGTGGCGGTGTCGGCGACCATTGGCGTGCTGCCGCGGTTGCATCCTGGTGATCATCCGGCCGAGGTGTTGCGGGCTTCGGACATGACGTTGCGGCGGGCCAAGCGCAGTGGGCGTCGGCAGTGGGGGCTGCATGATGCGACGCAGGACAAGCGGGAGCAGGAGGAGTTCGCGCTCGCGGCGGTGATGCCTGGGGCGTGGGAGAACGGTGAGATTGAGGTCGTGTTCAACCCGGTCATGCGGTTGGACGGGACCGGGCGGGTGTGCGTCGAGGCGGAGTTGAACTGGCGGCATCGGGATGCCGGGCTGATCGCGCACGAGAAGTGCGTGTCGATGGCCGAGCACACCGGGTTGATGTTGCCGTTGGGCGAGTGGATGTTGCGCAGGGCCGCCGAGGCCGCGAGTGCGCACGACGAGATCCTCGCGGTGTGCCTGACCGAGAGCATGGCCAACAGTCCGGATCTCGTGCGGGACGTGCGGCGGGTGCTTGCGGACACCGGGTTGCCCACCGGGCGGTTGTTGCTCGGGTTCCCGGTGCACGTGCTCGCGTCCGAGGACAGCGAGGCCGCCGACAACCTCGATTTGTTGTCGGACATGGGTGTGCACATCGGGGCCCGCGACTTCAAGGGGTCCACCGCCGAGATCGAGCTGGTTCGCTCACTCGGTGTGCGGGCCGTGCGGGTCAAGGGGCGTGCGCAGAAGCCGGATGAGCTGGTGTCGCACGTGCTCAGCGACCTCGTCGGGTTCGTGCACGAGGCCGGCGGGCTCGTGGTGATCGACGCGATCGAGGACGCTGAGCAGCGGGACTGGTGGAATGAGCTCGGCGCCGATGCCGGGGTCGGGCCGGTGTTCTGCGTGGAGCCGACTACTGAGTGGCCCGACGCGGGCTGAGGTGCACGAGGATCAGCGCGAAGCCCGCGATGGTCACCATGCGCAGGGCCGCGGGGATGCCGTTCCAGTCCTTCGACTGCCACATCGCGAACCACTCGCCGCCGATCGTGATGAAGCCGCCGAGGAACAGCGCCATGATCATCAGCAGGCCGGTGGACGCGAGCTTGCGCGCGCTGTCCTCCCGGTCGCGGAGGTAGGCGACGGTGCCGGCGGTCAGCAGGACCGCCGCGATCGCTTCCCAGAGGATGATCGCCAGGTAGACGATCGTGACGACGGCGGAGCTGGTGATCGCCCGCCACTTCAGTTCCTTGCCGAACGTGGTGTCCATGGCGAGGACGTGCTGCACGAACGCTTCGTTCGTGCCGTAGTCCGTGATGTTGCCGAGCACCACGAGAAGCAGGTTGAGAGCGATGAACCCGACGGTCACCGCCACAACCGCGCGCAAGCTGCCGACCCGAGCAAGTAGACGCATGGCGCGGACAGTAACCGATGGGGTGCGGGCGGTGAGTTGAGTTCGGGTCGTCTCCCAGCCTCTGGCGGGTCAGCGGCCTGCGCAGGGGTCCTTGAAGGTCAACTGCGGCAGGCGTTCCTCCCACAGTTCGCGGGTGAGCGCGCCCCGCGTGGTCGCGCAGATGCGATCGGCCTCGTGGGACACGTCCAGGTCCCACAGTCGCGCGGCGCCGTCGGTCGAACCGGTGCCCAGCACGCGTCCGTCCGGTCCGAACTGGACGTGCGTCTCGCTGCTCGAGTCGACGGTGATCGGCTGGCCGACCGCGAACGCCGCGGCGGGATCGCTCACGTCCCAGAGCCTGATCGTCTTGTCCGTGCTGCCGCTCGCCAGCAGCTTCCCGTCCGGCGTCAGCGTGATCGAGCTGATCAGACCGGTGTGGCCGGTGAGCACGCCGAGCCGTTTCGGGTGCTCCCGGTCGGAGATGTCCCACAGCCTGATCGTCTTGTCGCCGCCGGCCGTGATCAGCGTCCTGCCGTCCGGCGTGAACGTGGCCTGCTGCACCGGGTCGCGGTGGTCGTTGATCGGGCTGCCGAGCAGGCGCGGCTTCGCGAGGTCGGTGACGTCCCACAGGCGGAACGTGCCGTCACTGCTCGCCGAGACGAGCGTCCTGCCGTCGTGGCTGAACTCGGCCTGGTTGATCCACCCGTCCTGGCCCTTCAGCGGTTCGCCGATCTTGCTCGGCTTGGCCGGGTCGCGGACGTCCCACAGCTGCAACGACTTGTCGTCGCTGCCGGTGACCATGACGGTGCCGTCGGGGCTGAACGCGAACGGCGAGCTGAACCTGGTGTCGAGCTTGATCGGCTCGCCCAGCGGGACGGTGCGAGCCGGGTCGCTCACGTCCCACAGTCGCACGGTCTTGTCGCCGGCCGCGGTGGCGAGCACCTTGCCGTCCGGGCGGAACTCGGGCTGCCCCAGGCCCCACTCGTGCCCGAGCAGCGGTGGCCCGACCTGTTTCGGGTGGTCGTGGTCGGAGATGTCCCACAGCCGCAACGACCTGTCGCCGGAGCCGGTCGCGAGCAGCTTGCCGTCCTCGCGGAACCCCGGCCGGCTCACCCGTGACGTGTGACCGAGCAACACGTTGTCCGGCAACGACCACAGCCGCACCGCGTTCTCGTTCGCGCCGGTGGCGAGCGAACGGCCGTCCGGCGAGAAGCCGACCGCGAACAGACCGCCGCTCAGCGCTGCGAGCGGCCGGCCGAGCTGGCTCGCTGCGGCCGGGTTGCTGAGGTTCCACAGGCGCGCGGTGGAGTCGCCCGCACCGGACGCGAGGATCTTGCCGTCGGGGCTGAACTTCACCGACCAGACCGAACCGGTGTGCCCGACGAGCGCCGGGCCGACCGGGTTCTGCGTGGCCGGGTCCCACAACATGATCGTCTTGTCGTCGCTGCCCGACGCCAGCAGCTTGCCGTCCGGGCTGAACGCGACGGTGTGGATGCCGTCGGTGTGGCCGGTCATCGGCTTGCCGACCCGCGTTCTGGTGGCGACGTCCCACAGCCGGACGGTCTGGTCGTCTCCCGTGGTGGCGAGCAGTGTGCCGTCCGGGCTGAACGCGAGCGAGCGGACCGGTGACGTGTGGTCGCGCAGCGGTTCGCCGAGCGGCTTGGCATCGGCGGGGTTGCGGACGTCCCACAGCCGGGCGGACTTGTCGTCGTTCGCCGCCGCCAGAATCGTGCCGTCGTGGTTGAAGTCGAGCAGGTAGCTGGTGCCGTTGCCGGTCTCGATCTTCTTGATCTCGTTGGGCTTCGCGGGGTCGCGGACGTCCCAGAGGCGGATGGTCTTGTCCGCTCCGGTGGTCGCGAGCAGGGTGCCGTCCGGGCTGAAGACGGCGGTGCTGACCCAATCGGTGTGTCCGGAGAGCACGGCGAGCGGCTTCGGGTTCGACTTGTCGCGGACGTCCCAGAGGCGGGCCGTCCGGTCGTAGCTCGCGGTGGCGAGGACAGTGCCGTCCTTGTTGAACGTGGTCAGGTAGACCGCGCCGGTGTGGCCGTTCAGCGGCAACGCGAGCGGGGACTGCTGCATGCCCAGCAGCCGGGAGTTGACGCCCATGTCGTCCGGGCGCAGGCGGTGTGCCGAGAGCAGCAGCTGCGCCGACAAGGACGGGTCGCTGTCGAGCACCCGGACCGCTTCCGCGGTGACCTGGGAGAACAGCGCGTCGTCACGTTGCCGCACGGCGATCACCGCCGCACTGGCCGCGATCAGCGCGAACACCACCACCAGCGTCACGGCGCTGCGCCGCAGCCAGAGGCTCTTGCGGTGCTGGCGTTCGGACGCGCGCACGAACTCCTTCGCGACCGCGGTGACGTTCTGCTGCTGCCGCACGCCTTCCAGCCGTGCGCCGCGGTAGAGCAGCGACGAGTCGCGCTCGGTCGTCGCCCACGTCGTGGCGTCCTCTTCGAGCCGCTGTCGCGCGAGGTTGCCGGCGCGGTCCTCGTCGATCCAGCTGCGCAGCCGGGGCCAGGCGTGCAGCAACGCCTCGTGCGTGATCTCCACGCTGCCGGAGTCGACCGTGATCAGCCGGGCGCGGGTGAGCACCTCGAGCGCGCGTTCCGTGGCGGTGAGGTTCGTGGCGGCCTCGAGCAGGCTGTGGCGGCTGGACCTGCGGCGGGTGTCCTGGGTGTCGTCGCCGACCCGGACGAGCCGGAGCAGCAGCTGCTTGGCGGCGGCCTGGCCGGGTTCGTCGAGGTCGGACCAGGCGCGTTCGGCCGTGGTGGCGACGGCGCCCTGAATACCGCCGGCCGCGCGGTAGCCGGAGATCGTGAGGCGGCCCGCCTGCCTGCGCTGCCACGTGACCAGCAAGGCGTGGCTGAGCAGGGGGAGCGCGCCCGCGTCGTAGGCGTCCTTGCCCCTGCGGTTGTGCGCGCCGAGATCGCGCAGCATGAGGTCGACCAGGCCGGGTTCGAGCTGCAGACCCGCGGCCTTGGCGGGGTTCGCCACGGCGTCGCGCACCTCGGCCGTCGACATCGCGCCGAGCACCATCTGCCGGTTCTGCAGGGCCTCCGAGAGCTCGGGGAAGTCGAGGCAGCGGGCGTAGAAGTCGGCCCGCACGCCCAGCAGCACCGAGGTCTTCCCCGCCGCCGCGTGCAGGGCCTGCACGAAGACGCGCAGCCGGTTCTCGTCGCCGCCGAGCGTGAACGCCTCCTCGAACTGGTCGACGACCACCACCCGGTCGCCGATCGCGACCTGCACCTCGTGCGCGAACTCCACCAGCACCTCGGAGTCGGCGGCGGCCTCCAATGCGACGATCAGGTCCGGCACCTGGAGTTCGAGCTCCTTGAGCGGATCGGTGCCCGGAGTGATGACGATGGCGTCTTTGTCGAGGCGGGGGAGAACACCCGCTTTCATCAAACTCGACTTGCCGGCACCGGACGCGCCGACGAGCATCGTGATGCCGTTCTCGTTGATTCTGGCGAGCAGGGCGTTCGTCGCCCTTTCCCGGCCGAAGAACCAATTCGCGTCCTGCGGGCCGAATGCGCTCAAACCCATGTACGGGCAGACCGCGCTGTCTTCCGGCGGAGGTGTGTCGGTTTCCGTGACCGGGCTCGCGAGCGCCTCTTCCCAGAGGGTGCGCCACGCGTCGAGGTCGTACAGCCCGTCGATCGCCGGTTGGGGCTTCCGCTTGCGCGCCTCGCCGACGAGGATCTCGAGCACCGCGCTCAGCCCGCTGAACCGGGCGGGCACGTTGCGCCCGCGCCGCCAGTCGCTGACGCGTTGTGCCGGTACGCGAACCGGTCGGCCCTGCTCGTCCGTTCGGCGGGCACGGGTGACCGACTCCGTGACCCGCTTCAGCGGTGGGTCTCCTGCCTCCGCGTAGAGCAGCGCAAAGCGCTCCGCGAAGACGCCACGGGGTCCCAAGGGGCCTCCACCTCGTCCGGACCGGAAAACGAGGACCGCCCGTCTGAGCTGCGGTGCAGACACCGGACAGGCCGTCAGTGACCCACCCTAGCGAGGTGGTCTGACAACCTCGATCCCACGTCCTTCACGAGACCGGGAGACCGTCACAGTGGTAGTGGCTGACTGGGGCAAAACTTCCACGGCTGAGGAGTTCCGGGGGTCTCCTCAGCCGTGGCCCGAGGTGCCGACCCGCAGCGAATGGCAGGGCGCCGCCTGCTAGGTCAGGCCGCCTTCCACAGCGCCTCCGCTTCTGGTTGCTTCGGCTGAACCCGGTTCGGGTCCGGCAGGTAGGTCTCCGTCGGCAGCGTGACGTAGGTGATGCTCTCCGGTTTCAACGCGGTGAGTTTTCCCGCGAGGTCCGCCAGTTTGCTGATCGAGCCGATTTCGGAGTCCGTGACGATCGACTTCGTCAGGATGTCGGCGAGCGCGAATGTTTTCTGCGGGCTCGCGAGCCAGTTTTCGTTCGCGATCTTTTCGCTGAGTGCGCGCATGAACAGCTGCTGGTTCTTGATCCGGTTGAGGTCGCTGCCGTCGCCGATGCTGTAGCGCGTCCGGACAAATGCGAGCGCCTGCGTCCCGTCCAGCTTGCTGGGCCCGGCCGGCACGTGCAGCCCGCTCTTCTCGTCGTCGATCGGCTCCGGCATGGTGATGTCGATGCCGCCGAGCCGGTCGATCACGTCGCGGAACCCGTTGAAGTCGATCTGCACGAAGTGGTCGATCCGGATGCCGCTGAGCTGCTCGACCGTGGCCACGGTGCACGCCGCTCCGCCGGTGGAGAAGGCGCTGTTGAACATGGCGATGCTCGCCGGCGGGTTGTTCCCGCACCGGGGCCTCGGCACCATCGTGTCGCGCGGGATGCTGACGACCCGCGCCTGGTCGCCCGCGGCGTTGAGCTGCACGACCATGGCGGTGTCGGACCGCCCGTCGTCCTTGCCGATCAGGAGGATGTTGAGCGGACGGCCAGGCGTCGACGGAGGGCCGGGCGTCGACGGAGGCCTGGCGTTTCCGATCTCCTTGGCGAGATCGACGGTCTTGAGATTGCTCTCCAGCCGCCAGTAGGAACCCCCGACCACGACGCCCGCCGTGATGACCACAGCGGCAGCCGAGACCGTGAGCCATCGTTTCAAGTGGACGTTCATACCTCCGACGGTCCCGGCTGTTTGTCCGGATCGCGTCGGTGGTTCGTCATGGTTGTGTCACAGCGTGCCTCAACTGGTCGAGGAACTGCTCCTTGTCGGCCGTGACGGCGTACCTGGCCGTGGTCCGGTCGAGGCCGATGTCCCGGCCGAACGGGCTGCCGTCGGCGAGGAAGCGCTGGTCGGCGACGATCGCGCCGCGGGTGTACCGGCCGGTGAGCTCGATCGCGAACCGGTCCTCGACGTAGGTGGCGAGCTCGGGGTGGAGCATGATCGCCGCGGCCAGCGGGTCGTGCGGCACGAAGCCGGGCCTGCCCAGGAAGCTCTCGTAGAAGTCCGCGTAGAACCGGAGGAACTGCCGCGCGTAGTTGTCGTGCGGGAGCGCTTCCAGCCACTCGCCCGGTGCATGGCTCGCCATCGTGACGTCGAGGCCGACGATCGTGAGGCGCTCGAAGCCGGCACCGAGGACGAGGTCCGCGGCCTCCGGGTCGTGCCAGAAGTTGGCCTCGGCGTAGGACGTGATGTTGCCCGGCACGTTCAGCGCGCCGCCCATCACCACGACCTGGTCGAGCAGCTGCGGGAGGCGTGGCTCGATCTGCAGCGCCAGCGCGACGTTGGTGAGCGGCCCGATCGCGAGCAGGCTCAGTTCGCCGGGCTCTGCGCGGGCCAAACGGGCGATCTGCTCGGCCGCGCTTTCGTGCGTGTGCGTCGTCGTCGGGTCGTCTCCCGCGTACCCGCCGAGTCCGTCCGCACCGTGCACGTCCTCCGCCGTCATGAGCGGCTGCGCGAGCGGTTTCGCGGCGCCCATGGCGACAGGCGCGTCGATGTTCAGCCGCTCGGTGAGCCTGAGCGCGTTGGCCGTCGCCACGTCGACCGGCACGTTCCCGTGCACCGTGCCGATGGCGACTATTTCGGTGTCCGGTTGTGCGCGCAGGTAGTACAAAGCGAGGGCATCATCGATGCCGGGATCCGCGTCGACGATGATCCGCATGCACCCGATCATGCCACTGGGGGATGCCATGGCAGTCCGTCTCGCTGTTGTCGATGACGCACCTGCGATCGCTGCCGTGCAGGTGCAGACCTGGCGCAGCGCCTACGCCGGCCTGATGCCGGACGAGGTGCTCGCCGCACAGTCGGTCGAACGGCGCACGGCGATGTGGCAACGCCTCATCCCGGACGGCGGCGTCTGGGTGGCGCTCGTCGACGACGAGGTGGTCGGGTTCGCCTCCGCCGGCCAGTCCCGCGACGCCGACGCGGCTTTCGAGCTGTACGCGATCTACGTGCTGTCTTCGTCCGCGGGCAAGGGCCTGGGCTTCGAGCTGACGAAGGCCGCGCTGGGCGACGAGCCGGACGTGATCGTCTGGGTGCTGGACACGAACGTCCAGGCTCGCCGCTTCTACGAACGCATCGGGTTCCGCGCCGACGGCGTCACGAAGACGGAGACAGAGGACGGCGCCGAGCTGACGGAAGTCCGCTACCGCCGCTAGCGCGTGAAACCACCCCACACGGCGTAGTCGCGACCGCCTGCCGTGGCCATCACGCCGAAGCGGTCGGCCTTTCCGTCCCGAGCGCCGCCGGTGTGGTTGGACTGCGCCGCGAAGATCTGCTGCGCGGCCGGCACGGTGCGGCCCGGCTTGAGCTCCCACTGGTAGACCAGCTCGCCGTCGATCTCCTGCACGGTGACGGTGAAGTCGTCACCTGGCGCGGTCTGCCACTGGCCGGAGCGCTGCACGCCACCGGTCTGGGCGATGTGCACCTGCACGATCAGCTTGGTCAGCGGCTGGGCCACCTCGAGGACGAGTTGGTCCTGGGTCCAGAAGGCGTGGCTGTTCGGGTCGACGGATCCCTTGGCGGACAACGGCCCGTCCGACAGCCGGTTGCCGGTGGTCGACGGCGGGGTCGCGGTGCCCGGCGTCGACTGGCTCTGCGCCACTGGAGGAGGCGAGCTGCTGGTGGTGCTGGGCGGCGTGGAGGTCGTCGAGGGCGGGGCGAGGGGGATGGAGGTTTCCGCGGGCGGTCCGGTGGGGACGAAGCCCGCGAAGGCGATCCCCGCGGCGACCAGGACTCCGGCCGCCGTCACCCCGGCGAGCGCCGCCCTGGGCCACGACCTGGCGATGCCGGACGTGGGGCGAACCGTGGCGTTGGCCAGACCGCGGTCGACGCGGGCGAGGATCCGGGCACGGTTCGGCTGATGCGCCTCGGCCGCCTCCCGCAGCTGCCTGCTGATCTGCTCGTTCACCGGCTTCCCCTCCCCGCGGCCACGTCCCCGGCCGCTCGTGCCCCGAGCACGCGTTCCAACTCGGCCATTCCCTTCGAGGTCTGGCTCTTCACCGCACCGACCGAGATCCCCAGCGCGAGCGCGGTGTCCTTTTCGGACAGGTCGAAGGCGTGCCGCAGGACGACGCACGCCCGCTTGCGGAACGGCAACCGGTCCAGGGCGGCCCGGACGTCCACCACCGCGGCGACGTCCGGGTCCTGCACCTGCTGCGGACCACGCGACCAGAACAGCGCGATGCGGCGCCGTTCCCGCGTCGCGGCACGGATGCGTTCCCGCGCCATGTTCGCGACCACACCGCGGGCGTACGCGAGCGGGTGCTCTGCCTCGCGCAGCCGGTCCCAGCGTTGCCACAACGCGACCAGCGCGTCCGCGGCCAGGTCGTCGGCGGCCTCCGCCTCGCCGATCAGCAACCAGGCGAAGCGGGCCAGTTCCGCGTGGTGTCGCTCGAAGAAGTCGTGGAACTCCGCCGATCTGTGGTCGACGACCATGTTGCTTGGCTGCCCTCTCCCTGCCATGCCCCCATCGGGCGGCAATGTACCTGCTGGTTCGGTAGGCCAGGCGGCCACGGCCCGGGGCATGGGCCGTGGCCGCCCGGTGATCAGGACGGCTCGCCGAGCAGCACGCCGCGACCGTTGGAGCCCACGTAGACGCGGCCGAACACCTCGGGATCGCCCGTGATGACGCCGCCGATGGTGCCGCCGAACTGGGTGCGATCGTCGTTGATCCGCGTCCAGGCCGTGCCGCCGTCGACGGAGCGGAAGATGCCGGTGACGCCGTTCACCGTGCCGATGAGGAAGACGGTCTGGTGACGGGCACCGGGAGCGGCCTTGCCGAAGCCGACGCCGTCGGCGCTCTGCACACCGTTCAGCTTCGTGAAGCTCGCGCCGCCGTCGGTGGAACGCAGGAGCCCGCCGCCGTGCGTGATCCACAGTTCGCCAGTGCCGGCCTTGAGACGTCCGTCGGCAAGACCGTTGGCGCGTGCGGTGAAGCTCTTGCCACCGTCGGTGCTGGCGAACAGGGTGCCGCGGCTGAGCGCGTAGAAGGTGCCCGCCTCGGCGACGACCTGCGTGCCGGACGGCAGACCTGTCGCCGCCTTCCAGGTCCGGCCCTGGTCGGTCGAGACGTGCGGCGGCTGCCCGGACGCGGTCCACACGATCGTGGTTCCGTCGGCCGAGACCGCCACCGTGCCGCCGCCCGCCCCGTTGACCGGTGCACCGGCGAACGCTGCCCAGGTGGCACCGCCGTCGGAGGAGTACGCACCGCGCGCCTCGTTGCCGTAACCGACGCGGACGACGACGTTCGGCTTGGCCTGGGCGAAGTCGATGCCGGTGGTGTTGGTGAAACGCGGTCCGGACGTGGCAGCTGCCGGCACTTCGTTCACGTTGTCGTGGCGGAATCCGCCGATGTCACCGAGAGCGCTGATCAGCTTGCCCTTGGGCGGCGCGACCAGGCCGAGCACCGCGGTCTCCTCCAGTCCCTTGACGGGGATCGTCCAGTGGACAGAACGGTTTTCGTCCGCCGCGGTCACGTTCTTGCTCGCCCATAGGCCTGATCCGGTGCCGTAGATGACGTGGCCGGAGTCGAAGGGGTCGATCGCCAGCGCGCCCATCCAGTGTCCGATGTGGTCACCGACGTACGGCGCTCCGGACGCGTCGCGCACCGACTTGTCGCCGAGCGCCTTCCAGGTGGCGCCGCCGTCGGTGGAGCGGAACAGTTCGTCCGACGGCCACCAGCGATCGATGGTCGTGACCATCACCGTGCCCGGACGCTGCGGGTCCACCGCGAGCCCCGCGAAGCCGAAACCGTTGCCGGGCATCGGCGAGATGTCCTTCCACGCGCCGCTTGAGGGCGTGTACTTCCACACCGAACCGGCCTTGATGCCGTTCGGGCCGGGGACGTCGGTGTAGGTCAGGTACAGCGATCCGTCACCGGACAGGACACCGTGGTGCGGCAGCTGACCGGTGGGCTGACCGGGCACGGCCTGCCACGTGTTGCCGCCGTCGGTCGAGCGGTACAGCGACGTGCTCTTGTCGGCCACACCCACGTAGATCGTCTTACCGGGTCCGAAGGTCACAAAGGACAGGCCGACACCGCTGCTGCCGCCGTCCTTGACGGGAAAACTCTCGACCTGGTTCCACGTCACGCCGAAGTCGGTGCTGCGCCACAGCCCGTTCTTGCGGGTGCCCAAGTACAACGTGCCGTGGTCGGCGGGGTCGATCGCAAGCCGCTCGCCCATGGACCGGCCGTCCTCGTTGGCGCCGAGCTTGAACGGCAGGTTGGTGCGCTGGAACGACCTGCCCTGGTCCGTCGACCGCAGGATCGAGCCGTTGCCGGCCCACTCGTTGGTGTAGGTGCCGGTAGCGAGGTAGAGCCGTTCGGGGTCGACCGGGTCGGTCGCCATGCTCTCGATGCCGAGCAGGTTCCACTCCCCGGCCCAGTCGGTCAACGGGATCCACCGGTTCTCTTTGGCATCCCAGCGGTACGCGCCACCCATGTCGGTGCGCGAGTACAACAGATCCTTGCGGCTGGGGTTGAAGACAAACCCGGTCACGAACCCGCCACCGGCGATCGGCACGTTGCGCCACGAGTACCGGCCGTTTGTCGCCGGTGGTGCGGAGGGGGAGGGCGCCGCCGACGTGGACGGCTTAGGCTGCGCGACCAACACAGGAGGCTTGGGCGTAGCCGCAGTGACCGACTTCGCGAGCTTCCACCGTTGCCCGGCACCACCCTGGTCGGCAGCCTGCACAACGGCCTGACTGTCCGCACCCTCGTTGACGCACAACACCATCCCGCTGCTGCGCGAGACGATCTTCACCTCGCCGTCGCCAACCTCACTGATCTTCCACTGCTGGGAGTCCGCACCGGTGTCCGCCTGCTGCTCCACATTGGTCTCGCGCACGCCGAGAACCTTCGAACTGTTGTGGTTGACCAGCTGGTAGAACCCGCCCTCCACCGCCTTGACCCGCCACTGCTGGCTGGCAGACCCGCTGGCGGGCTGCTCCTGCTGAATCCGCACCCCGTCCGCGTTGTCCGACCCAGCCACGTCCAGCGCGTTGCCACTCTTCGCCGACACGAACTGGTAGTACGCGGCGGCATCCACAGCCACCACGTCGTTGGGCCGTGCGTACAGGTAGGCCAAGCAGGAACCGGCGACCGCCGAAGCGGTCAGCGCCGCGGCGATCACCTTCCGGTGGCGGGTGCGTGTCCGCCTCCGGTCCGGCATGGTCACGGGCTTCTTCATCGCAGCAACTCCCAGCGCTCGATCTTCCTTCAGCACCTGGTTGCCGCAGCCGGGTGGAAAGGTTTCCGCCCGAGCGAAAGTTTTTGACGCGCTGCACGCGCTGGAGCAACCCGCCTACCATCCGCGGGTCAGGGAGGTGCGAGGTGTTCCGACCCGTGTTCCGCCGCAACCTGGAATCCCGCGAGGCCGAAATCGCCAGCCAGGTGTTCGGCGACGCCCTGGACATCAGCTTCATCCGCCTGGCCGAAGGCGGCCTGCTGGGCAGCTTCGGCGTAGCCCGCACCCTGCCCCGCCTGGTCACCTTCCCCCGCGGAGTTCTGACCACACCGCAACACCAGGCCCGCTACGAGCGCTGGCTGGTCCACGAGCTGACCCACGCCTACCAGTACCAACACGGTCGCAGCGTCCTCAGCCTGCTGCCAACCGCCATCGCCGGCTTCTTCAGGAAGGGCCTCTACGACTACGGCGGCGCGGACGGCCTGCGCGGGAAGACGTTCGCCGACTTCAACACCGAACAACAGGCCAACATCGTGGCCGACTACTACTACCTGAGCACCTACGAACCGCACCGCGACCTGTCGGCCTACGAGCCGTACATCAGCTTTGTGCGGTCGGGTCGCTGAAAAAGATCAAGCCTCGACCGCATTGCTGCAGGTCAAGGCTTGATTTCACCCGGCGAAAGGTGGTGCCCCAGGCAGGATTCGAACCTGCGACACACGGTTTAGGAAACCGATGCTCTATCCCCTGAGCTACTAGGGCTGGCGACAGCAGTCTACCGGGGCGCCGCCACCGAGTTGACCAGCGCCCCCGCCAACGCGCCGGACAGGCCGTGAGGTAACGCACCGTGAGGGCTGGCGAGAGAAGCCTGCGGCCGTTGGAGGGAAGTGAGGCAGGCCACCTTCTGTCGGGCACAAACGTCAGGTACGCAAGGGGCGTGAGCAGACCTTGGCCCGACTTCCGTCCTGGACCGCTTGGTGCGCTGAAGGCTTGGTGGCGCCGGCGGGTGCCCAGGCGTGCCGAGGACTTCACGTTCGTGCCGCCGGCCAGCAGTCATCAGCAGGAGTTCGAGACGCCGTTGCCCAGTGCGGTTTACGGGTTGGACTTCCACGTGAAGTTGACGGTGGTGTGGCGGCTTGATCTGGCCACTGGGCTCAGGCACAACGCGCCCAAGAGTGCGGCCATCCACCACGTTTTGCAGCGGGCCAAGGAGATCAGCGGCAAGGCGATGTTGGTGCACCATGCGGCGTTGCAGCATCAGCTCGGGGACGAGCTCGCGACTGAGCGGCAGGTGCCTGGGACGCATGTGTGGGCCAGGGCCGAGACCGTCAAGGTCAGCGTCAGCGACGAAGACCTGGAGATGGCGCGCAAGCACATCGAGTTGCTGCGGAACTCCACGTTCAAGTTGGCTGAGCGGGACGTTGAGCGGGCTGAGATGCGGTACTTGCGGGACGAGGTGCTCACGGACGTTGGGACGGCCACGATTTGGTGGTTGCAGCGCAACGGGTATCAGGTTGAGGAGGCCGTGAAGTTGTCCGGGCACCTCGCTGAGCTGGTCAAGATCGCGCAGCTGGAGCCGACTAAGCACTGGGCCGAGTCGTTGGTCAGCAGTGTTGAGCGGGCTCTGCCTCAGCTTGAGGATCAGCATCGGAAGGACTTGCGGCAGCACCTGGCCAAGGCGTTGAGTGTTTACGGGGGCTCCAGCATCGCTGCCGAGTTCGCTGATCAGATCGGGTTGCCAGCGGGCGAACAGCACACGAACGGACACGTCTAGGCTGGTTCGGGTGTTGACCGAACTTCGCAGTGCCGCGGTGGTTGCCGGGTTGCGGGCGCTTGCCCGGCTCACGCCCTATGCCGAGGCGGAGCTGATTGGGCTCCGCAAGATCGTGAAGCCTGGAGACGTCTGTGTTGACGTCGGGGCTGCTTTGGGGCTTTACACGGTCACGTTGTCGAGACTGGTCGGTCCACAAGGGACTGTGCACAGCGTTGAGCCGTTGGTGTTCGCGCATCCGGCCCTGTCGTACGTCTTGCGGCCGCGCGAGGGCAGCAACATCAAGAGGTACTCGGTGGCTTTGGGGAACGGGCAGGGGCGCGAGGTCATGAGCGTGCCGGTGCGGCACGGGAGTCCCGTCACCGGGCGGTCGTTCCTCACGGTGGGGGCCAAGGGGCTCGGGTCCAACGAGGAGTTCGAAGAGCATCTTGACGTCGTGGTGAAGACGGACACGCTGGACCACTTCGTCGAGGAGCAGAAGATCACGCGGCTCGACTTCGTCAAGGCGGACGTCGAGGGGGCCGAGCTGCGGGTGCTCGAGGGGGGCAAGGACACCATCGAGCGGTTCAAGCCGGCGCTGTTGCTGGAGATCGAGGAACGGCACGTCGAACGGTTCGGGTATCGGGTCCAGGACGTCGCTGACTTCCTGGACGAGCGCGGGTACCGGATGAGCACGTGGCAGGGCAACCAGTGGGTGCCGACCGCGAAGATCGGGCAGACCGCGCGGAACTACCTGTTCAGGGCCTGAAATAAGTAGAGGACGCCGACCCCTGGGGGTGGATCGGCGTCCTCATCTCGAAGGCCTACAAGCTGTAGACCTCAAGCTCGTACAGGGAGTATCCGTAACGCGTGGCCCGTTGGGTACCCGTCATTCGGAGGTATCTCGCGTCCTGTGCTGCAAACGCTACGACATCCTCGCCGCCGTCGCCACTACTTGTTGCGAAAACGTTCCGCCAAGTCGCGCCGTCATTGGAAACGTCGATGCGGTAGCCGCTGCCGTAGGCCGACTCCCAGTGCAACACTGCGCGACCGATTCGTTGCACAGAGCCAAGGTCCACCTGGATCCATTGGTTGTCGCTCCAGTCGCTCGCCCAGCGGGACGACGGGTTGCCGTCCAGTGCTTGGCGGGGCGGGAGGTTGTTCGCTCCCGTCTCGTGGGACGACGCGGAAGCGGTTCCGGAGACGGCCAGGTTCGTGATGTTCTGGCCTCGGCGGGACGGGAACTGCACGACCTGCTGGTAGGTCGGGCGGTTCTGCCAGTGGATCTTGTCGTGGGTGATGCCGCCCATGGCGCGGTGGATGATCGTGTCGGCGCACCACTGGTCGCCGGCGGCGCAGTCGGCGTCACCTGGGTAGACCTGGTTTGCGGGCTTGGCCACGGCCTGCTGCAACGACGAGACCATCGCCGTGCGGCAGCCGGACAACGTGCCGCCGCCGCAGTAGCTCTGCGGGAAGGCGCCCTGCACCGGGTCGCCGAGGACCTTGCGCAGATCCTTGTCCACGTAGCCCCACCAGCCGTACTGGAACGACGAACCCTTGTGCGGCGCGGAGCCGTGCGTGTCGGACGGAGACTCGTCCACCTGCTGGGCACTCGCGATGGCGTCGTACAAACCATCACCCAGCGATGGTTTGAACTGCGCCTGCACCAGGAGCGGCCACCACGCATCAAGAATCCTGATCGCCTCGGCGTGGGCGTAGGTCTTGCTGCCCTTCGCGGTCTCCTTGCGCAACGAGCCGGAGCGCTGCCAGTCCTTCAGCTTCTGCACGACCGGGGCGAGTGAGGCGTCCAACGGCGCCGACTCCAGCACTCGCAGCAGCTCGGGCAGCACCTGCTCGGCGCGCAGGTCGGCCACCGCGGCCTCGGCCATCACCTTCGTCAGAGAAGCACGCGTGACCTTCTGGCCGGACGCGAGCAACGCCTTGACCCGGCGGTCCAGCAGGTCACCGCGGTGCACGGCGCTGTGCCCGAAGCCGCCGAACGTGAAGTCGCGCGCCTGCTTGTTGTTCCACGAGACGTAGTAGTCCTGGTTGATCGAGTTCGGGTGCCCGGCGAACGGCATGTACGAGGCGATGTTCTCGTTGCCGTCCCAGCCGACCCACTCGTACTCGGCACGGCCCCAGGTCGGCAGGTTCGGGTCCACATTGGACCGCCGCACCGGGTTCAGGCCCGAGTTGAAGTACGCCGCGTCCTTCGAGTCCACGTAGAACCAGTTGAACGCGTAGCCGATGTTGTTGGCCGCGCGTTGGAAGTCCGTGGCCGAACGGATCGCGGAAGGATCATTCAGCTCCTGGAAGCCGATGATCGAGTCGACCTCGTGCATGTACGTCGAGCGCAACGTCGTGTACGCCACGACCTTGCCGCCGACGGTCGCACGGCTCTGCACCAGGCCGTACTTGGTCCGCCACATCACCAACGTGTAGGAGCCCGCCGGCGTGCCATCGGCAACCGTCGGCTTCCAGGCATTCTTGCGCTCCAACCGTTCCATCGGCACGCAAGCGCCGTGGAACAGGTACGACGAAGAAGCCTTCGTAGGAGCAGAACCGTCCGGGTTGCACAGCTCAACGGCGTAGGTGTCGACGATGTCCTGCCCGGACGAGGTCGCGCTCCACGAGTAGTCGACGCCGCGGCCGAGCTGCACGTACATCGACACACCGGCGAACGCGACGCCGCGCGAACGGACGCCCGGGCCGTTGAGCTCCTGCAGCATCAGCAGCTGCGGCGCGAAGTAACCGGTCTGCGGGCCCCACACGGCGATCGGGTTGCCGGTGTCGGTGTGAGCACCGGACACCGACAGCGCGTTGGACATGCCGTGCTTCTTGTTCAGCAGGTCGGCAGGCAGGACGCCATCAGCAAAAAGCCCGCGCGCCTTAGCCGCGTCCTCGGAAGCAGCCACAGCAACGGCAGCACCCGTACCGCCCACCTCGTCGTACTTCATCCGCTCCGGCGTGATGCTGCCGGCGTCCGGAAGAGCCACGCCGGCAGGCGAAGCGGGAGAGGCCGAGTACGGGAACGACTGTCCGTTGTGGAGGGTAAGGACGGCCTCGGGGTCGTTCTGCGCTCGGAACGCCTGCCACACCTGCTCGCCGACGGCAGCACCGTACTTGTTCTGCGCAGCCAGCTTCACCAGTGCCGACTGCACCTCACCGCCACCGCCCGCACCGAACAGGCCACCGACGACCGAGGCGATCGCGACCATGTCCGTCGCCTTGAACGGCTGGATGTCGTTCCAGTTCGTGACCGAGTCGGCGTGCCCGGTCAACACGTACTCGCCTGGGAAGTTCCGCGCCGCAACCGCCTGCGTCAGATAAGCGTTGATGCCGGCGATGTAGTCGTTGACGTCGGCGACCGCCTGCCGCCCGCGCTCGCCGTTCTTGGCCGCCGCGGTGTCGATCTGCTTCTGCAGGTCGGCCTCGGTGTACGGGATCTGGTTGTAGAAGCTCTGCTCCAACGCCCGGTTCGCGGGCGAACCGCCGGCGAAGCCCGAGAGCTGACCGCGGCCGAGGTGGCGGAACAGGTCCATCAGCCACAACCGGTCCTGGGCGGCCGCGAAGCCGGCGCCGAACATCGTGCCGGACCGGGTGGTGCCGGTGATGTGCGGCATGCCGATCTTCTTGTCCCGCACGATGGTCACGTCGGCACGCGGCTTCAGCGTGCTCTCGACCTGGTCGGCCGGCACGCCGAACGACGCGTCGTTGAAGAAGTTCGTCAGCTGCGCGTTCGTCAGGCCGCTGTAGCCGGCGACCAGGCCGTCGTACTTGCCGAGCTGGTCGGCCGAGTGCGCAGGCCTGGTGCCGAACGCCTTGTGGCCGAGGATCTCGGCCAGGGTCGCGTTGCCGTTGTTGCCGGGTGGCAGGACGTCGCCGCACTGGCCGAGGCAGTAGTCGTCGGTGGCGAAGGCGGACGCACGGGCGTCGGCCTGGGCCGCGGACGGAACGATCAAGAGGGAGGCGGTGACGGCGGCGGTGGCCAACAGGGACGTCACCGGATTGGCTCTCCGCATGGCGCGAAGCTCCTCTCCGTGCAGGCAGGGGTTGTTGTGACGGAGGTTACTTTCCGGTAAGGCTATTGCGAAAGAGCTTCGCGTTTCCCGTGTCGCTCCCGTGATCTCTGTATCGGTTCAGGAGGCCATCAACTTCTCATATGGGCAGAAACGAAAAGGGAAATCGGAATCGTCCGGCCGTATCTGTGTTCTGGTACAAGATTCCACTAAGTGGGATTTTCAAGTTTGGTTACTCAGGGTTCCGAAGATGTGCCCCCAGTCCTGGTGGCATGCCTACGCAGCGAAGTCAACGCGCAATTCCGGTAACTGTGAACGTCTCCGGTCATCTCGAAAAACCGTTACCACATGATGAGATAACTGAGAATTAACGTGACCTTCGGCGTGCGTACGCGAAGATCACGCACATGTGGGAGCACGGAACGCCAATGCGGGAGGCGTCGTGATCAAGGTTCTGCTGGCCGACGACGAGGACCTCGTCCGTTCCGGCCTTCGCATGATCCTGAGCAGCGTCGGGGACATAGAGGTTGTTGCGGAATGCGATGACGGACACCTGGTGGCCGACCTGGCGCGCCAGCACCGTCCACACGTGGTCCTGCTCGACATCCGGATGCGCACCTCGGACGGGCTTGCAGCGCTGCGGCGGCTGCGCACGCTGCCCGATTCGCCGAGGGTCTGCATCCTGACCACGTTCGACGTCGACGAATACGTTTCGGAAGCCCTGAGACTCGGTGCGTCGGGCTTCCTGCTGAAGGACACCGAACCGGAACAGCTGGTCAAGGCCGTGCGCGACCTCGCACGCGGTGGCGCGGTGCTCGACCCCGGTGTGGCGGCACGAGTCCTCGCAGCCGTTGCGGACGGCGAGCGGATGGCCGAGCCGGCACGCAGGCTCCTCGCGAGCCTGTCCGAACGCGAGCGCGAGGTGCTCGTGCTGATCGGCCAGGGCATGTCCAACGCGGAGATCGGCGGCACCCTGCACCTGTCGGAGGCGACGGTGAAGGGCTACGTCTCGTCCGTGCTCGGCAAGATCGGCGCGGTCAACCGCGTGCAGGCCGCTCTCGTTGCCTACCGAGGCGGCCTGATCGCCTAGTTTCCGGACACGATCTCCGGGATCTCGTCAACCGAAGGTTCGACCTCGACCCTGTTCCGGCCGTGGCGCTTGGCGCGGTAGAGCGCCATGTCCGCGGCCGCGAACAGCTGGTCCAGCTTGGCCGGGCCGGCCGCGACACCGATGCTCACCGTCGGGCGGCGGACCGCGCCCAGCACCATCGTCCAGTCGTGGCCGTCGACGGCCGCGCGGATCCGCTCGGCCACGTTCGGGCCCACGTCCAGGTTCGGCCCGGTGTCCCCGAGCAGCACCACGAACTCGTCGCCGGCCCAGCGCGCCACCAGGTCGTCGGCCCGGCACTCGCGCCGCAGCAACGCCGCGATCTCGCGCAACGCCGCATCGCCCGCAGCGTGGCCGGCGTCGTCGTTCACACCCTTGAACCAGTCGACGTCGACCAGCACCAGCCACGGCACCCGGCCGCGCGCCGCCGTCGACTCGAGCAACGTCTGCGCGGCGCGTTCCAGCCCGAGCCGGTTCGCCAGGCCCGTCAACGGATCCCGCGCCGCCGCTTCCTGCGCCGCCACCGCGAGCCGTTGTGCCTGCACGGCAACGCGGCGCTGCTCCAGCGCCTGGCCCAGGCCTTCCTGCAACGTCTCGGTAGCGGTCTTAGAAGCCGTCATCGACCTACGCAACGCCTCGGCCTCGCCCACCGAGTCGCCCAACGCGTGGCAGATGTCCGCCAGCTCCGTGGAGAACCGCAGCAGCAGCGACGTGTCGTTGATGCGTTCGGCGTTGCACACCGCACGGGACGCGAGTGTGCGCGCCTCGTCGAGATCACCCTGCTCGCGTCGTACGACGGCCAGCACCCAGTTGCCGACCGAGATGCCCCAGAGGTCATCCGCGTCCAACGACAGTCGCAGAGTTTCGGCGCCGGTCTCCTCTGCCTTCTCCAGCTGACCGACGCCGGCCAAGGACCGCGCGTAGGCGCCCATCAGCGCCCGGCGCATGACCTCCTCCTTGACGAGCCCGAGGCCTTCGTCGAGGTACGCCAGCGCTTCCTCGAAGATCGCCGGGGCGGCCGCGGGAGGCCCTGAGCAGGCGCGGAAGTTCAGCGAACCACCGAGCCGCTGCAGGCAGTGCGCCAACGTGTCGGTGTTGCCCGCACGGCGCGCCACCTGCACAGACAGCCGCAGCATGTCGAGCGCCGCGCGCCGGTTGCCGATGCCCTCCATGAGGTAACCGAGCGAGCCCATCGTCTGCGCGACGGCAGGGCTGTCCGCACGTTCGGCGTCGAGGTCCGTCCAGCCCTCCGCGGCCAGTTCGAGGGCGAGCGGAATGCGGCCGAGGCGCCACGCCATGACGGCCCGGTTCACCAGCACGGCCGACCGGACCCAGCGGTCGGCGCCGGGGGACACCTTGGTGACCACCTCGTCGAAAAGACTGTTCGCCTCCGGCAGGCGGCCAGCGTTGAGCAACGCGCGGACCTCCCGGTCCAGCCGCGGTATTTGGCCCGCTACCAGCGGATCACGCTGCTCCACTCGTTCATCGACTCCGTTCCGACTCGCCGAGCGGCCTGCACAGGCTACCGGGACGGTCGCGCCCCGTACCGATCGTGGTGCAGGACGTCATCAAGGGGTAGTCGGTTGCGCCAACCGTGACGTTCCAGATCGGGCGTGTCGGGCAGGGATCGAACCGGACCGACGCACAGCCACGCCACCGGACGGACCCTCGTGGGGATGTCCAGCAGACGGCGCAGCACATCTTCTCGGTAGAAGCTGACCCACCCGACACCGAGGCCTTCCTCCGTGGCCGCGAGCCAAAGATTCTGGATGGCCAGACACACGGAGTACAAGCCCGCGTCCGCGATCGCGTGCCTGCCCAGCACCGCCGGCGAGCCCCGGTCGGGGTCGTAGGTGACGACGATGCCGAGCGAGGACTCCATGACGCCCTCGACTTTGATACGGGAGAAGACCTCTGCCCGTTCATGATCGAGCTGAGCTGCGAAGACGGTGCGTTCGGCCTGGACGTGGTCGCGGAACGCGCGCCGAATCGATTCATCGCGCACGAGCACGAAGTCCCACGGCTGGGAAAGCCCGACGCTCGGAGCGGCGTGAGCTGCGGTCAACACCCGCCGCAGCACGTCGGAAGGGATTTCCGCACCGGTGAACTCCGCGCGGGTGTCCCGGCGTCGATGCACAACTTCGTACAGGCTCATTCGTGCGATGGTGCCTCACTCGAAAGCACCAACTTCACGCTGGAGAGGTGGCGCTGATCTCATCCGAGACGATAGACCGATCGGATGCGAAGAATGAGAGGTGGTTACGGCTCCGCGCTCGGATTCGGCGCGGGAGTCGGCGTGACCACGTTCACCGGCGCCTGGCCGCTGCTGGCCCTCGTCCTGCTCGCCGCCGTCGTCGTGGTCGTGTCGCTGCGCACGACGATCGTCGGCGCCGGGCTCGCCGCACTGCAGTGCTGGGGCCTCTACGCGACCTTCTTGGTGGGTGTTCGTGGCGATCTGACGGTCGACGAACACACGACCTGGGTGCTCGCGTTGCTGGTGCAGCTCGCCGTGCTGGCCTTCCTGGCCAGCACGGCGATCCGCGTCATCGCCCTTGTGACGGGTACGGCAGCAGGGCCATCTCCCGTGCGTTCTTGATGGCCGTGGCGACCTGACGCTGCTGCTGCGGCGTCAGGCCGGTCACGCGGCGGGACCGGATCTTGCCCCGGTCCGAGATGAACTTGCGCAGCAGCGTGACGTCCTTCCAGTCGACGACGGTCACGCCTGCGGTCTTGAGCAGGTTCTGCCTGCGCTTCGGCGGCTTCTTGTCGCGCATCACCAGCTCGCCTTCGAGACGCCGGGAAGCTCGCCCCGGTGGGCCATCTCCCGCAGCCGGATGCGGGACAGGCCGAACGCCCGGTTGTAGGCGCGCGGCCGTCCGTCCACCACGTCCCGGTTCCGCAGCCGGGTCGGCGACGCGTCCCGCGGCAGCTTCTGCAGGCCCCGCAACGCTTCCTCGCGCGTTTCCGGGTGCCGCAGCATTTCCTTGAGCTCCGCACGACGTTCCGCATAACGCGCAACCACTTCACGGCGGCGCTGGTCGGCGGCGATCTTCGACTTCTTCGCCACGTCAGCGCTCCTCTTTGAAGTCGACGTGCTTGCGCGCCACCGGGTCGTACTTGCGCAACACCAGTCGGTCCGGGTCGTTGCGGCGGTTCTTCCTGGTCACGTACGTGTAGCCGGTGCCTGCGGTCGACCTCATCTTGATGATCGGCCGGACGTCGGTGCTCTTGGCCATCAGACCTTCACCCCTTGCTGCTTCAGCCGGGCGACGACGGCCTCGATGCCCAGCTTGTCGACGGTCTTGATGCCCTTGGTGGACAGCGTCAGCGTCACGAACCGGTTCAGCGACGGCACCCAGTACCGCTTGCGCTGGACGTTCGGGTTCCACCGGCGGCGCGTCTTGCGCTGTGAGTGCGAGACCTGGTTGCCGAAGCCCGGCTCACGTCCGGTCAGCTGGCAGCGCTTGCCCATGTTCCACCTCCTGGTCGGGTTTGAAACGACATTCGTTTTCAACTACCGTAACCTACATGGAAACCGTTGTCGTTATGGTGGCGGGGCTGGTGGACCACGACGTCGCCGTGCGGGTGTGGCGCGACCGGCCCGGCTCAGTGCTCGTGCGGCACGTAGCTGCGGAGACGTGCGTGCGGCGCTGGGTCGACGGCATCGCGACCGACGTCGACCTGCTGCACAACTGCGTGTCGTGCACCGTGCGCGAGGATCTGCGCGAGCTGCTCAAGGGCTTTGCGGGCCACACGGTCGTGCTGCACCTGGACCCGCTGCTCGAACCGGACGCCGTGCGCCGCAACCTCGGCGTGGACGTGGAGTGCGTGATCACCGTGCTCGACGCGGCATCCTGGCTGGACGACGCGTTGGGCGACGCCTCGATGGTCAGCGACCAGCGGACGGTCGCGCAGGTCGTGGTCGCGCAGGCCGAGGCCGCGGATGTGCTGGTGCTGCAAGGAGATGCGGACGAACGGACGCTGGCCGTGCTGGAACGGCTGGCTCCCGGGGCGCATGTTTGCACGCCGGACACGGTCGTGGTCAAGCGCGGTAGTCGCCCTCGGATGGTGCCGCTCACGCCCGAGTGCGGGGTCTCGACGGCGGTTTTCACGGCCGACCGGCCGTTCCACCCGGCACGTCTGAACGACGCGCTCGACTCGTTGCTCGACGGCACGGTGGTGCGTTCGCGCGGCCGGCTGTGGGTCGCGGACGAGCCGGATCTGGCGCTGCACCTGGAATCCGCGGGCGGTGGGCTGCACGTGGGCGAGGGCGGGCCGCGCGGGGGCAAGACGACGCAGATCGTGGCGATCACCCTCGGCGAGCCCGACGACATCACCAACGCGTTCAGCGCAGCGCTGCTGACCGACGACGAACTGTCCTTCGTGGACTCGATCCGAAAGATGGCGATATGAAGCCCGGTATCCACCCCGACTACCACCCGGTGGTCTTCCAGGACGCGTCCACCGGCAAGACGTTCCTGACCCGCTCGACAGCCACCTCGAGCAGGACGATCGAGTGGGAGGACGGCAACAGCTACCCGCTGCTCGTCGTCGACATCACCGCCGACTCGCACCCGTTCTGGACGGGCACGCAACGACTCGTGGACACCGCGGGCCGGGTCGAGAAGTTCAACCGCCGCTACGGAAAGCGTGAACGCTGATGGCCGTCCCCAAGCGCAAGACGTCCCGGTCCAACACGCGGCACCGGCGAAGCCAGTGGAAGGCCACCGCGCCGGACCTCGTGCGCGTGCGCACGCTCGATGGCAAGGAACTTCTCGTGCCACGCCGTCTCGTGGCCGCGTACAAACGAGGACTGCTCTAACCGGGAAGCTGGACCGTCCCGTCCGGTGAGTCGCGCCACTGGACGAACGGGCGGTCCAGCTTCCACCCCGTGCCGTCGTGGTCGAGCACGCGGTTCTCGCACGTGTCCACGTTGGACAGCGACTCGAACAGTTCGATGCTCCAGTCGAACAACCTGCGGCACAGCAACCTGATCGTCAGACCGTGCGACACGATCAGCACCGTCTTGGGATGCGTCTCGGCCTCGTGCAACCGGACTTGAAGACCGTCCAGGAACGCCGCCACTCGGTCGTCCACGTCCGCGCCGGACTCGCCGTTGGGCAGCCGGAAGAAGAAGTGCCCGAACGCGTGCCGCTGGTGCTTGAGCATCTCCTGCTCCATCGGGTCCTGGAGGTTGCCCCAGTCCTGCTCGCGCACCCGCGGCTCGGTGACGACGCGCTCGGCGTCGACGCCGAGCAGCTCGAACGTGCGGCGCGTCCGCTTGTACGGCGACACGTAGGCCGCGACCGGCCCGTCGCCGATCAGCCCCCTGATCGTGGGACCGGCCGCCCTGGCCTGGCGTTCGCCCAGGTCGGTCAGGGGGAGGGCGTGGTCGGGGATGCGGCAGTAGGCGAGCTCGTCGACGTTGCCGAGGCTCTGGCCGTGGCGCAGCAGGATGATCCGCACGCATCCATCGTGCCTCAGCCGGGCATCCTGCTCGGGCGTTACAGTGCTGGGCGAGTCGAGGAGGATGGCGTCACATGATCAAGTACATCGCGCTGTACAAGAAGCCCGCCGACCCCGAGGGCTTCGACGAGAGGTACTTCGAAACGCACCTGCCGATCGTGAAATCCGTGCCGGGGCTGGTGCGTGCCGAGGTCGCCAAGGTGCAGCGGGTCGTCCTGGCCGGGTTCCTCGGCGAGAACGAGCCATACATGATCGCGGAGATGTACTTCGACTCGGCCGAGTCGATGAAGGCCGCCGTGCAGACGCCCGAGTGGGCCTCGTCGGGCGCGAACCTCGCAGAGATCGGTGGCATGGAGCTCGTCGCGATGTTCAGCGCCGAGGTGGTGGTCGAGAAGTGAAGGCCGTCGTCATCGGCGGCGGCACGATGGGCGCGGGCATCGCGCACGTCCTGCTCGCCCACGGCCACGAGGTCACGCTCGCGGAGGCCGACGCCGAACGCGCGGAGCAGGGCAGGCTCGCTGTCCAGCGCTCGCTCGACAAGGCGCAGGAGAAGGGCAAGCTCGCCGATGCCGCAGCGGTGTTCGCGAACCTGAGCACCGGTGAGCTGCCGGAGGACGCGGCGCTGGTCATCGAGGCCGTGCCGGAGAACGTGCCGCTGAAGCAGAAGGTGCTCGGCGACGCCGCGGCGAAGTGTCCGAACGCGATCCTGGCGTCCAACACGTCGTCGCTCTCGATCGCCGAGATCGCCGCAGGGCTGCCTGGCGAACGCGTGCTGGGCATGCACTTCTTCAACCCGGTCCCGGTCCAGCAGCTCGTCGAGCTGGTGCACCACGACGGCGTCGACCCCGCGAACGTGGCCAAAGCGCGAACCTGGGCTGAAGAAATGGGGAAGACCGTCATCGAAGTCCGGGACTCTCCTGGCTTCGCGACCTCACGGCTCGGCGTTGCCGTTGGCATGGAAGCGATTCGCATGGTGGAGGAGGGCGTGGCCTCGCCTGCGGACATCGACACCGGCATGAAGCTCGGTTACCGCTGGCCGATGGGCCCGCTGGAGCTCACCGACCTGGTGGGACTCGACGTCCGGCTGGCGATCGCCGAACACCTCGCGGCGCAACTGGGGCCCCGGTTCGAGCCGCCGCAGCTGTTGCGGGACAAGGTCGCGCGGAATGAGCTGGGCAAGAAGACGGGCCAGGGCTTCTTTTCCTGGTAGATAGTTGGCCGTGCACATTCGGGAGTACACCGAGGACGACCTCGACGCCGTGTTCCGGCTCCGCAAGCTCGCGTTCAACGCGAGCGAGCGACCGGAACGGCTGGTCACGCCGGGCAGGCACGGGCTGGTCGCGGAGATCGACGGCAAGGTCGCCGGAGTGCTCGGCATCGGTGAGTACGCGCAGTTCTACGGTGGTGCCGCGGTCCCGATGGGCGGGATCGGCGGCGTCGCTGTCGACGGGGCCACGCGCGGCCGGGGTGTCGCGACTGCGTTGCTCGACGCGGCACTGCCGGTGATGCGGGAGCACGGCCAGCCCGTCTCCGTGCTCTACGCGACCGTGCCGACCCTGTACCGGAGCCGCGGCTGGGAGCGCGCCGGGCTCTTCGAGTGGGTCGAGGTCCCGATGGACAGGGTGCTCGCCGCCCCGAAACCAGCCGAGCGGATACCTTCGCGCCCGGCTGATGAGAGCGATCTCACCGCGCTGCGCGACTGCTACCTCGAGGTGGCGCGGACCATCGACGGCATGGCCGACCGCCGCCCGCCGCGGATCGACGTCGCGAAGGTGCTCGAGATGGACGTGGTGAGCGTGCTGCCCGGCCCGAACGGCCTGCGCGGCTATCTGACGGCTCAGCGCGAGCCCGGCGGCGGCGACATGGGCCGCCTCAAGGTACTCGACCTCATCGGTGTGGACGTCGAGGCCCAGCTGAACCTGCTGGCCTCGCTCAAGTCGTGGGCCGGCACGCTCGACGCCATCGACCTGCAGATCACCGACCCCGCCACGCTCGCGCTGCTCGGCGCGACGCCGATGCGGTACTCGGTGTCGACCTCCACGTGGATGCTGCGCGTCGTCGACCTGCCCGCCGCGGTGGCCGCACGTGGCTGGCCGCGCCTGGCAGACGCCGCCGTCGACGTGGAGATCATCGACGAGCACGCGCCGTGGCACGCGGGCAACCAGCGCATCGTCGTCGAGGACGGCGAGGTGCGCGTCGAACCCGGCGGCACCGGGGCGGTCCGGTTGCACGCGCGGGCGCTGGGCCCGTGGTTCACCGGCTTCCAGAACACGCATGCGTTGCGGCGCGCCGGTTTGCTGGAGGGCGACCCGGCCGACGCGGTGGTCCTGGACCAGCTCGTCGGCGCGTCCGGCGTCCCGCGGCTGGCGGACTTCTTCTGATGACCGACGTCTACCACGAGGTCATGCGCACGATCTGGGACCACAACCTGCACTTCGGGCTCTGGACGTCCGAAGAGGACGAGTCCCCGAACCGCGTCGCGGCCGAACGCATGACCGCGCTGCACATCGACAAGCTCGGCGCGCGGCACGGCTGGCGCGTGCTGGACCTGGGCCGCAGGGTCGGCACATCGGCCTTCCGCTTGGCCGAGGCGTCGCACGCCGACATCGTGTCGGTGTCCCCGTGCGCCGAACACGTCCACCGCGCCAACGTCCGTGCGGAAGCGCTGTTCGTCGACGACCAGGTCCGGTTCGTGCACGGTGATCCGCACGCGCTGCCGTTCGCCGCCGACACGTTCGACGCGGCCTGGGCCGTGGAGACGTTGCCGCACCTGGGGGACCGCGTCGGCGTCCTGCGCGAGCTGGCCCGCGTGGTGCGGCCGTCGGGTGTGGTCGTGGTGTCCGACTTCGTGCAGCGCAAGCCGGTTTCGCAGGGGGTGCTGGACGAGCTGCAGCCGGTCCTGACCACCTACGACATCGACGAGCTGCCGACGTTCGGCGGTTACCCGAAGTTGCTGGCCGCAGCGGGTTTGCAGGTCGTGGAGCTGCTGGACCTCAGCGCGGAGGCGCGCAAGACCCTGCCGCGCATGCAGGCCGGTGCTCGCAAGCACTACGACGCTCTTGTTGCGGCGCACGGAGAAGCGGCGCGGCAGTATCTCGACCAGCTGTTGTCGCCGGTCGCGGTCCAGCCGTCGCTCGGCTATCTGCTGGCGGTCGCGCGCGTCTGAGTTCGTGCATATGTGTCCGCCAAGTAACAATGAACGGGTGACGGGGGACGACGTCAGGCACGCCTACGGCGACAACATGGGTTGGCGCCTGAAGGGCTATGCGAAGAAGCACAGCGGGCCACCGGTCAGCGTGCGGGAGATCACCCGCGCGCAGTTCGTGGAGATCCGGCCGTTGTTCGACGCGGAGGACAACCCGTGGCTGGTCGACCTGCACGAGGTGAGCCCGGAGATCTGGGCGCGCGTCGAGCAGGTGCTCGGGCCGCTCGACCGGGACCAGGACTACTACGTCACCGGGTACCCGCTGGACTGGGACAAGGATCCCGTCCAGGTCGCCCGTGACCTGATCGACGAACGGTTCCCGCTCGCGACGGCGGCCTTCCTCGGCGGCAGCGTCGCGGCCGGCAACTACACGGCGAACTCGGACCTGGACGTCGTCGTGATCGTCGACGACCTGCCGTGCGCCTACCGGGAGACGCTGGAGCACCGCGGCTGGCCGGTCGAGCTGTTCTGCCACACGATCGAGACGTTCCAGGACTTCGTGGCCAGGGACACCCAGGACCGGCGCCCTCCGTTGCTGCACATGTGCGCCGACGGCTTTCTCATGCTCGACGCCGACGGCACCGGCCAGCGCATGCGGGCCGAGGCACGCGCTCTGCTGGACGTCGGCCCGCCGATCCCGACCGCCACGGAACTGGAGGACCGCCGCTACGGGGCCACCGACCTGCTGGAAGACCTGATCGGGGCGCGGGACGACGACGAGCGGCTGTTCGTCGCGGCCCGGCTGCTGACCTGCGCGGGCGAGCTGGCGCTGGTCGTGCAGAACCGGTGGCTGGGACACGGCAAGTGGCTGCTCCGGCGGCTCAAGGAGGCCAAGGCCGACGAGCTCGTGGACGCCTACCGGGCGTTGGCGCGGGGCGAGGGCGCCGACTGGTTCATCGAGGTCGTCGAGCACATCCTGGTGTCCGCCGGCGGCCGGCTGGAGGTCGGTTACCGCCGGGAGGCGACCCCTCGGTAGATCCGTATCCTTCCGGTTCGTGCTGCTCATCGTCCTGGAGCTGATCGGGATCGCCGTGTTCGCCGCGTCCGGTGCGGTGGCCGCGGTGCGCGCTCGGCTGGACGTGTTCGGCGTGACCGTCCTGGCGCTCACCACCGCGTTGGGCGGCGGGATCATCCGCGACCTGCTGCTGGGCGTGCACCCGCCGACCAGCCTGCGGAACTGGCCGTACCTCCTGGTCGCCGGCGGCACCGGTCTGATCGTCTTCTGGTTCCACCCGCAGGTCGCCAAGCTCCGACGCACGGTGTTGTTGTTGGACGCCGTGGGGCTCGGTCTGTTCGTCACGTCCGGCACCACCACCGCGTTGGCTCTCGGCGCCACGCCCTACGCCGCGTGCCTCATCGGCATGACGACGGGTATCGGTGGCGGCGCGGTTCGTGACCTCCTCCTCCGAGAGATTCCTCTGGTCCTGAGGAGAGAGATCTACGCCGTGGCAGCACTCGCCGGGGCGGTGGCCGTTGCGCTGGGCGAGTGGGCACGGTTGCCGAAAGACCTGGTCGCGCTGACTGGTGCGTCAATAATCATCACCATCAGGCTGATTGCGCTGTGGCGAAAGTGGAATGCGCCGGTCGCGCGGGGCCTGGAGGGTTAACACTGAACTCACACCCGCAGTTAGGGCGCTTCTCAGGCGGCTCTCAGATCCCTCAGCAACACTGCCCCTATGCGCATCCTCGTTGTCGATGACGATCGGGCGGTCAGGGAGTCACTCCGCCGTTCGCTCCAGTTCAACGGCTACCAGGTCGAGACTGCCGGAGACGGCATGCAGGCCCTGGAGTCGGTGACTGCCGCCAGGCCGGACGCCATGGTGCTCGACGTGATGATGCCGCGGCTGGACGGGCTGGAGGTGTGCCGGCGCCTTCGCAGCACCGGTGATGACCTGCCGATCCTCGTGCTGACCGCGCGGGACGCCGTGAGCGACCGCGTGTCCGGGTTGGACGCCGGGGCCGACGACTACCTGCCCAAGCCGTTCGCGCTGGAGGAACTGCTGGCACGACTGCGCGCGCTGCTGCGCCGTGCCGCCCAGGACAACGACGCGAGCCAGCAGTCCGCGGCCGTCCTCAAGTTCGCCGACCTCGAGCTGGACCCGTCCACCAGGGACGTCCGCCGCGGCGACCGCTCCATCAGCCTCACCCGCACCGAGTTCGCGCTGCTCGAGCTCCTGCTGGCGCACCCGCGCCAGGTGCTGACGCGCAGCCGCATCCTGGAGGACGTGTGGGGATACGACTTCCCGACCTCGGGCAACGCACTCGAGGTCTACGTCGGGTACCTGCGCCGCAAGACGGAGGCGGATGGCGAGCCGAGGCTGATCCACACGGTCCGTGGGGTGGGCTATGTCCTCCGGGAGACCCCTCCGTGATCGGTGAACCCCAGGGACGGCTGCAGAAGGCGTCGCTGCGGGCTCGGGTCACCTGGCTCGCGGCGTTCTGCGTCGCCGGAGCCGTCGCGTTGGTGTCGCTCGGTGCGTACATGATCGTGAAGAAGAGCGTGTACGACGCGCTCGACGAGGGTCTGCGCTCGCGTGCCGCCACGGTGGCGAACGGCAAGAAGGTCACCTCGCCGGACGAGGTCGAGAACTACCCGGCGGCGTTCCTCGCGGCCGGCGACGTCAGGATGGGCGTGCTGCTGGCGGGGTCCGGGAAGATCATCTACCCGAAGGAGACCGACCCGCCGCCCACGGTCGAGGAGGCCTGGGACGTCGCGCAGGGCGAGCGCGACGAGTTCATCTGGACCGACCACAAGACCGAGTCGCGGGTCATCGCGGCCAAGTACCAGCCGGGTCAGGCGATCATCATCGCCCAGTCGATGGTGCCGCAACGGACCACCCTGGCGAAGCTCAGCGTGGTGTTGCTGCTGATCGGCGGGGCGGGCGTGCTGCTCGCGGCGATCGCGGGCACGGCGGTCGCCCGGACGAGCCTCCGGCCGGTGCAACGGCTGACCGAGGCCACCGAACGCGTCGCGAACACCGGTGACCTGACGCCGATCCCGGTGTCGGGCGACGACGAGCTGGCGCGGTTGACGCACAGCTTCAACGCCATGCTCGGCGCGGTCGCGGAGTCGCAGGAACGGCAACGCCGTCTGGTCGCCGACGCGGGCCACGAGCTGCGCACGCCGTTGACCTCCATGCGCACCAACCTGGAGCTGCTGCTCGCGTCGGAACGCCCGGACTCGCCCACGTTGTCCTCCGAGGACAAGCAGGAGATCCAGGCGGACGTGCGCGGCCAGCTCGACGAGCTGACCACGCTGATCGGTGACCTGGTCGAACTCGCCCGCGAGGACGCGCCCCAGGTCATCCACGAACCCGTAGACCTCGTCGAGGTGGTAGAACGGTCGTTGGACCGCGCGCGCCGACGCGCCTCGAACGACGTCACGTTCGACGTGCAGCTGCAACCGTGGACACTTCTGGGTGATTCAAGTGCTCTCGAGCGCGCGGTGCTGAACCTCCTCGACAACGCGGTGAAGTTCAGCCCCTCGGGCTCAGCGGTGCGGCTGAGCCTGCGTCAGGTGGGCGACGGCAGTGCCGTGGTGGAGGTGGCGGACGCGGGCCCAGGCATCGCGGATGCCGATCTACCTCACGTTTTCGAGCGGTTCTACCGCTCGTCCGAGGCGCGGACCCTGCCGGGTTCCGGCCTGGGACTCGCCATCGTGAAGCAGGTGGCGCAACGGCACGGCGGCACGGCCACGGCGGGCAGAGCCCCCGAAGGTGGGGCCCTGTTCACGTTGCGCCTACCCGGACGTCCGTAAGGTGGGGCGTGTGAGTCATCGCGTGAACGACGATTCTTCGTCGACCTGGGAGACGACGCCTCCCGCCGGAGACGAACCGACGTCGCGGTTCTCGACGTCCTCTTCGCGGTCGTCGTCGTACTCCTACGACGACGACCCGGCGCCGAGGTTCTCCAAGAAGAAGGCGAAGAAGAAGCAGCCGTTCTGGAAAGAGCTGCTGGTCATCTTCAGCGTGGCGCTGCTGCTGACCGTCGTCATCCAGACGTTCATCGCGCGCGTGTTCGTCATCCCGTCGGCCTCGATGGAGACGACCCTGCACGGCTGCACGGGTTGCGTGAACGACAAGGTGCTGGTCGAGAAGATCACGTACCTGTTCAACGACCCCCGGCCGGGCGACGTCATCGTCTTCCACGGCCCGCCGAACTGGACCGGTGGCCAGCAGCCGCCGAACTTCCTCGTCGGCACGCTGCAGGACCTCGGCTCGATGGTGAACCTGTCCGAGCCCAGCGGCACGGACTTCATCAAGCGCGTCATCGCGGTCGGCGGCCAGACCGTCGAGTGCTGCGACGAGCAGGGCCGGGTGATGGTCGACGGCAAGCCGCTCGACGAGCCGTACCTGAACTTCGGCGGCGGCCCGCGCCAGCAGGATGCGTTCGAGAAGGTCACCGTCCCCGCGGGCAAGCTGTGGGTGATGGGCGACAACCGCAACAACTCGTCGGACTCGCGCAAGCACGGCGACCCGACGCCTGCTGACGGCGCCATCCCGATCGAGAACGTGGTGGGCAAGGCCCGCGTGATCGTGATCCCGGTCGGCCGGTGGGGCACCATTTCGGACTACAACCCGCAGACCAGCGGCAAGTAGTTCCTTCCTGACCAACGTGAAAGCGCCCCGAGCCAACCGGCTCGGGGCGCTTTCACGTGCGGCTCGGTCAGCCCTTCGTCGACCCCAACGTCAGGCCGCCGACGAACTGCCGCTGCAGCACGAAGAACACCACCAGCGTGGGCAGCGCGACGAGCAGCGACCCAGCCGCGATCAGGTTGTTGTCGGTGAAGAACGTGCCCTTGAGGTTCTGCAACGCCGACGTGACCGGCATCTTGTCGCCGTCCTGGATCAGCACCAACGCCCAGAGGAAGTCGTTGTAGATCCAGGTGAACTCCAACGTGGCCAACGCGGCCAGCACGGGCCGGCACAGCGGCAGGGTCAGCTGCCAGTACTGCCGGAACACCGACGCGCCGTCGACCCGTGCGGCCTCGGTCAGCTCGTACGGGATCGTCTTCATGTAGTTCGACAGCACGAACGTGCAGAAGCCGGACTGGAAGGCGATGTGGATCAGGATCACGCCGAGCTGCGAGTCGATCAGCGAACCGCTCGCGCTGATCCACTCGGGGACCTCGATCATCCGGTACAGCCGCCACAGCGGCGTCACGACCACCTGCTGCGGCAACAGGTTGCCCGCGGTGAAGATCATGAGCAGGATCAGGTTGAACTTGAAGCTGAACCGGGACACACCGAACGCGACCATCGAGCTGAGCAGCAGCGTGATGATCAGCGCCGGAATGGTGATCAGGAACGTGTTCCAGTAGAAGTGCGGCAGGTCGCCGATCTCCCACGCCTTCGCGAAGTTCTCGAACGTGAGGGACTTCGCGACGGAGAAGTAGCCGTTGACCGACGTGTCGTCGTACGTGCGCAGCGACGCGTAGACCGCCCACAGCAGCGGAGCCAGAGTCATGAGACACGTCAGGATCAGGAAGACGTGCAACGCGATCCGGGCCGGGGTCACCGGGCGCTTCTGGGCAGGAACCGGCGCCGAGGGCCGTTGCAGCATGGCCGTCACGACCGGTTCTCCTTGCTGAACGTCTGGTACAGGTACGGGATGATGACGCCGAGCGAGATCGTCAGCAGGATCACGGCGACCGCGGAGCCACGGCCGATGCGCGACGCCTCACCGATGATGTTGTCGGTCACCAGCACCGACAACAGCTCGAGTCCGTTGCGTCCCTTGTTGATGACGTACACGATGTCGAACGCGCGCAGCGCCTCGATCACCGTCACGACCGCCACCACGATGTTCACCGGCTTCATCACCGGGAAGGTGACGCGGAAGAACGTCTGCACAGACGACGCGCCGTCCAGTGCCGCCGCTTCCTTCAGCGCCGGGTCCACCGACTTCAGGCCGGCCAAGTACAGCAGCATGATGTAGCCGGTGTGCCGCCACGCGGCCGCGACGAGCACCGCGTAGAGGTTGATGTCGGAGTCGCCGATCCAGTCGACCGGTTTGTCGCTCAAGCCGAGCAGCGAGTTCAGCAGGCCGCCGTCCGGGGTGTAGATCAGCTGCCAGATGAAGCCGATCAACGCGAGCGACAGCACCATCGGCATGTACAGCGCGCTTTGGTAGATCCGGCTGAACTTGAGCTCGCGGTCGAGCAGCACGGCCAGCAGCAGGCCCGCGCAGGTCGGCACGATGAGCAGGAACGCCAGCCAGATCAGGTTGTGCTGCACCGCCGGCCAGAACCGCGGGTACTCGGTGAAGATCTCGACGTAGTTGTCGACGCCGATCCACTCGATGTCCTCGAACCCGCCGATGCCGTTCCATCTGCTGAACGACAGCCCGATCGAACCCAGCGTCGGGATCCACACGAACAGCACGTGCACGATCGTGGGGATGCCGAGCATGAGCCCCAGCACCAGTTTGTCCGTGCCGGCGAGGGCCGTGGCACGCTTTCCACGCCGACGAGGCGGCGGCCCGCTGGGGGCCACCGCCTTCGGCTTCTCCTGCAGTGCGGTCACTTGAAGATGTTCTTCGCCTGGTCGGCCATGCCCTTGAGCACGGTGTCGATGTCATCGGGGTTCTTGATGAACGAGATGAGGCCGTTGGTGGCCGCCTCGCTCGCGAAACCGGGGTCGGTGTCGCGGTCGAGGAACTGCGTGATGTGCTTCGCGTTCTTGATGGTGTCCGCCACCTTCTTCTGCAGCGGGCTGTAGCCGGAGGTGTCCGCCTTCTGGTTGGTCGCGACCGCGGTCGGGTCGGCCTTCAGGTAGGCGAGCTGCGGCTCGGCGCTCGACAGGTACTCGAGCAGCTTGAGCGCACCCTCGGGGTTGGCCGGCTTCTTCGCCATCATGTAGCCGTCGATCGGCGCCTCGACCGTGTCGATGCCGTGCTGGGGGTTGATCTCCGGGAACGGGAAGAAGTCCAGGTCGGCCTTGTCCGCGTCGGGGAACTGCTGGCCCACGAACGCGCCCAGCAGGTACATGCCGGACTTCTTCTGCTGCAACGTCTGCGCGGCCTCCTGCCACTCGCGGCCGAGCGCGTTCTCCTGGTGGAACGGCAGCAGCCGCTTCCAGGTGTCGAAGACGTCCTTGAGCTTCTTGTCCTGCCAGTTCTCCTTGCCGGCCAACAGGTCGACGTGGAACTGGTAGCCGTTCATGCGGAAGTTCAGCTGGTCGAACGTGCCCATGAGGGGCCAGCCCTGCTTGCCGGCGGACGCGATCGGGATCAGGCCGTCGGCCTTCATCTTCGTGGCGAGCGCGACGAGCTGGTCGAGGGTCTTCGGGACCTCGTAACCCTTCTCCTGCCACACGCTCTTGCGGTAGAACATGCCCCACGCGTACTGCGTGAACGGCACGAAGTACTGCTTCTTGTCCGAGCCGGTGGACGCCTGCTTGAGCGCGTCGGAGTAGTTGCCGCCGATCTTGCCCCACAGGTCGGTGAGGTCACCGGTGAGGCCCTGGTCGGCGAAGAACCGCATGCGGTACCCGGCGAACCAGGCGAGCACGTCGTCCGGCTTGCCCTGCAGGTAGTTGTTGATCTGCTCCTGGTACTGCTCGTGCTGCTTGGTGTTGATCGTGACGGACAGGCCACCGGAGTTGGCCTCGAACGCCTTGACCGCCGCCGTGATCGCGTCCTTCGGCACCTGGTCGGACAGGTTGTTGCCGAAGGTGACGACCTTGGAGTCACCGCCGGAGCTCGAGCCACCGCCGCACGCGGCGAGACCGCTGGTCGCGGCGACGCCCGCCCCGGCCAGCATGATCCGCAACAGGGTCCGCCGGTCGAGTTGCGGTAACGGAGAGGAACCGGGCGTGTACCGAACCATCGTCGCTCCTACAGGTGACACTCGCTCGTGCGAACCGAACAGGACTCCAACAAAGTTGCGCACAATGTGGTCCCAGGCACACATCATGTCAAGTCCCGTTACTCAGCTGTTAAACCCGTGCACAGCTGGTTTCTAACACGATCCCGGTACTTGTGCCGGTCAACCGCCGAACAGAGCCAAACGCGAAGTGTTGTTTGCTTGTGTTGACGTTGTGGGGGTTTGTCGTCCACTCTTGCCGCCGTGACGACTTGGCCAACAGGCATGCCGGGGCTCGGCTGGGGTGCTGACTACAACCCTGAGCAGTGGCCTGAACACGTGTGGGCCGAGGACGTCGAGCTCATGCGCAGGGCCGGCGTGAACCTGGTCAGCGTGGGGATCTTCAGCTGGGCGAAGATCGAGGTCAGCAAGGGTGAGTACCGGTTCGACTGGCTCGACCGGGTGCTCGACCTGCTGCACGACGGCGGCATCCGGGTCGACCTCGCGACTGCCACCGCGGCGCCTCCGCCGTGGCTCACCGCCCAGTACCCCGAGATGCTGCCCGTCCGTGCGGACGGCGTGCGGCTCTCGCACGGCTCTCGACAGGCCTACTGCCCGTCGTCGCCGATCTACCGCGATCGCGCAACGGCGCTGGCCGGAGCCATGGCCACGCACTACAAGGACCACCCGGCGCTGGCCGCGTGGCACGTCGGCAACGAGTACGGCTGCCACGTCTCGCGCTGCTACTGCGACACGTGCGCGGCGTCGTTCCGCGAGTGGTTAGCCGCGCGCTACACGCTGGACCAGCTCAACGACGCGTGGTCCACGGCGTTCTGGAGCCAGGGCTACACGGACTGGTCGCAGATCCTGCCGCCGCGCGTCACGCCGACGTACTCGAACCCCGGTCAGCTGCTCGACTTCGACCGGTTCAGCAACGACGCGCTGCTCGAGCAGTACAAGGCCGAGCGCGACGTGCTGCGGATGATCACGCCGGACGTGCCGATCACCACGAACTTCATGGCCAACTGGACGTTCGGCGCGCTGGACTACTGGAAGTGGGCCCGCGAGGTCGACTTCGTCTCCAACGACCACTACACCTCGGCCCAGTCGCCGGACCGGCACGTCGAGCTCGCGATGTCCGCGGATCTCGTGCGCGGACTGGCCGGCGGTCGGCCGTGGTTGCTGATGGAGCACTCGACGTCCGCGGTGAACTGGCAACCGCGCAACATCGCGAAGCTGCCGGGGGAGATGCGGCGGCACTCGTTCCAGCACATCGCTCGCGGCGCCGACGGAGCCCTGTTCTTCCAGTGGCGGCAGTCGCGCGGCGGCGGCGAGCGCTACCACTCGGCGATGGTGCCGCACGCCGGAGCCGAGACGAAGGTGTACCGCGAGGTGTGCCAGGTCGGTGCGGAGCTCGGGCAGTTGACCGAGGTTGTCGGCTCCACTGTGGACGCTCGGGTCGCGGTCCTGTACGACTTCCAGTCCGGCTGGGCGCTGCGGCAGGACGCGCACCCGACTCAGGACTTCGACTACCACCAGCACGTCTTCGGCTACTACAAGGCTTTGTGGGAGTCCGGGGTCACGGTCGACTTCGTGGCGCCCGGCACAAACCTCTCGGCGTACTCGCTGGTCGTCGTGCCGGCGTTCTACACCGTCTCGGACGCGCACGCCGCGGTGATCGCGGACTACGTGGCAGGCGGCGGTCATGTTCTGGTCACGTACTTGTCCGGTGTTGCCGACGAGTACACGCGGGTGCGACTGGGCGGCTACCCCGGCGCGTTCCGGGACGTCCTCGGCGTGTGGTCGGAGGAGTTCTTCCCGCTGCGGCAAGACGAAACCGTTTCGCTGACCGACGGCTCAACCGCCTCGCTGTGGACGGAACACCTGCACGTCAGGACCGCTGACATCGTTGCCTCCTATGCCGACGGGCCGTTGCCAGGTGTGCCCGCCGTGACACGCAACGCGTTCGGCAACGGTGTCGCCTGGTACGTGGCGTGCGATCTTGACGGCGGCGGTCTCCGCCGAACGGTGGAAAACGCGCTTTCCAGTGCGGGCGTTGAGGTGTCGCCTCCCGGAGTTGAGCTTGTGCGACGCAAGGGCGACGTATCGTGGCTCTTCGCCGTCAACCACACCGACACCGACGCGCAGATCGAGGCGTCCGGTGTCGACGTGTTGTCCGGCACGCAGGTCTCCGGACGCCTCACCGTGCGAGCCGGGGACGTCGTAGTCCTCAGGGAAGAGGTGTGAGGTGCTGGCACGTCAACGGCAAGCGGTGATCCTGGAAGAGGTCAAGCGGACAGGCGCGGTGCGCGTGAGCGACCTGGTCGTCCGGCTCGGCGTCTCGGACATGACCGTGCGCCGGGACCTCGACGTGCTCGCCTCGCGCGGACTGGTGGAAAAGGTTTACGGCGGTGCGACGTCCGTCGTGGGGCGGTCGACCGACGAGCCCGGTTTCGAGGCCAAGTCGGTCCGCCAGCTCCCGGAGAAGGAAGCGATCGCCGCGCTCGCCGCGGGACTCGTGCGTCCGGGGACGGCCATCGGGCTGTCGGCCGGCACGACGACGTGGACGCTGGCGCGGTTCCTCGACGACATCCCGGACCTGACCGTCGTGACGAACTCGATCCGCGTCGCGGACGTGCTGCAGCAGAGCGGGCGCACCGACCGCACGGTCGTGCTGACCGGTGGTGTGCGCACGCCGTCCGACGCGTTGGTGGGTCCCGTGGCCGTGCAGGCGTTGCGGTCGCTGCACTTGGACGTGGTGTTCCTGGGCGTGCACGGCATGGCCGAGCGCTCCGGCTTCACCACCCCGAACCTCAACGAGAGTGAGACGGACCGCGCGCTCGTCGACGCCGCCGGGCGAGTGGTCGTGGTCGCAGACCACACGAAGTGGGGCACCGTGGGCATTTCCACGATCGCCGACCTCGACGAGGCGCACGTGCTGGTGACCGACGAAGGTCTGCCGGACGACGCACGCGCGATCCTCACCGAGCAGGTCGGCGAGTTGGTGTTGGCGCATGTACCAGGAAGCGGCGAGGAGTTGGCGTGAGGCGTACCGCGGGGAAGCTGGCGGACGGCCGGGAGATCATCTACTTCGACGACAGCGCTGAGGCGCCACCGCGAGTCGCGGTGGACACGCGGGATCTGCCCGCGACGCAGCCGATGTCCGAAGTGCGGCTGGACCCGTTGACCCGCGAGTGGGTGGCGCTCGCCGCCCATCGCCAGGCGCGGACGTACAAACCGCCGGCGGACCTGTGCCCGCTGTGCCCGTCGACACCCGGCCGGCCGACCGAGATTCCCGAGGCCGACTACGACGTCGTGGTCTTCGAGAACCGGTTCCCGTCGCTGGCGCAGAACGTGCTCGACGTTCCGTCCACTGTGGATGGCGAACCGCTGTTCGCGCGTGCGCCGGGCCGTGGGCGTTGTGAGGTCGTGTGCTTCACGTCCGACCACAACAAGTCGTTCGGTGAGCTTTCGCCGTCGCGCGTGCGCACGGTCGTTGACGCGTGGGCGGACCGCGTCGAGTTCTTGTCATCGTTGCCAGGCGTGGAGCAGGTCTTCCCGTTCGAGAACCGCGGCGAAGAGATCGGCGTGACGCTCTCGCACCCGCACGGCCAGATCTACGCGTACCCGTTCGTGACGCCTCGTACCGAACGGATGCTGGAGGCCGCGCTGGAGTACTACGCGGCGCACGGCAGACCGTTGTTCGGTGACGTGCTGGAGGCCGAGCTACGCGCGGGCACGCGTGTGGTGGAAGAGTCCCCGCACTGGGTGGCCTTCGTTCCGGCCGCCGCGCGCTGGCCCGTCGAGGTCGTGCTGGCGCCACGTCGCCGGGTGGCGGACCTGGCCGGGCTGTCCTCTGTGGAGCGTGACGACTTCGCTTCGTTGTACCTGAAGGTGTTGCACCGGCTCGACGCCCTGTACAACCGGCCGTTGCCGTACATCGCGGCGTGGCACCAGGCGCCGGTGCACGTCGGGCGCGACGAGATGTGGCTGCACCTCCAGGTCTTCTCGGTGCTGCGGACCGCCGACAAGCTGAAGTACCTGGCGGGCTCCGAGTCCGGCGAGGCCGTGTGGATCAACGACGTCACCCCGGAACAGATCGCGGAGCGCCTCCGCGGCCGCTGAACAACCCTCACAGAGCTCCAAGGCTGGTCTAAGGGTTCTCTCAGGACGGGTCGAGAGACTATGCCCATGACCGAGAGCAACCAGCCAGCGCAGCAGCCGGACCAGCCCCACTCCGTGCCGCCGACCGCCGGTCACGACGACTCCGGCGCGCGGGAGCAGGGCCCGCGGCTGCCGGATCCCGGCCAGCCGGATCCTTTGCAGGGGGGATCCGGCCAGGCTGGGGCCTACGGGGCTCCTGCCGGGTTGGGCGAAGTGCCCGCCTCCTTCTCTTCGGCCCAGCCGCAGGTGCCCGCACCTGACGCGGGCCAGGCGCAGCTCGGCGGGTCCGGACCCGGCCAGCAGCTACCTCCTTCCGGGTCCGGCCAACTTCCCCCAGGCCACCCCCTCGGCCTGGGGGCCTCCACCTCCCAGTTCGGCGCCGAGGCACCTTCTGGGCAGCCGTCGACCGGGCAGTACTACCTCCCGCCCGGCTACCAGCCGCCGCCCGTCCCTCCGCGCCCCAAGGGCCGCGGCAAGGTCGTGGCGGGCGTCGCCGCCCTCGTGCTGCTCGTTGGCGGCCTCTCCGGCGGTCTGGGCGGCTATCTCGGCTACACGTTCGCCAACGACTCGTCCGCGGTCAGCTCGCTCGACTCGCCGCGCCCCGCCTCGCAGGCCAGCAACGCCCCCGCGGGCTCGGTCGAGGAGGTGGCGAACAAGCTGCTGCCGTCCGTCGTGCAGATCCAGGTCGTGACGCGGACCGGCGCCGGCGAGGGCTCCGGCTTCATCATCTCCAGCAACGGCCAGATCGTGACGAACAACCACGTCATCGAGGGCGCCGCGGCCGGCGGCAACATCAAGGTCGTCTTCCAGGACGGCAGGAACGCCTCCGCCAAGATCCTCGGCCGCGACCCGAGCTCGGACATCGCGGTCATCCAGGCCGACGGCGTCTCCGGCCTGCCCGTCGTTCAGCTCGGCAACTCCGGTGACATGAAGATCGGCCAGGGCGTCGTCGCGATCGGCTCGCCGTTCGAGCTCTCCGGCACCGTCACGTCCGGCATCGTCAGCTCGCTGAACCGCCCGGTCTCGGCCGGCGGTGACGCCCGCAACTCGCAGGCGACCGTGCTGAACGCGATCCAGACCGACGCCGCGATCAACCCCGGCAACTCGGGTGGTCCGCTGGTCAACATGCAGGGCCAGGTCGTGGGCATCAACTCCGCGATCTACAGCCCGAACTCCTCCGGTGGCCAGGCCGGTTCCGTCGGCATCGGCTTCGCGATCCCGATGGACCAGGCCCGCCGCACGGTCGACGAGATCGTGAAGACCGGCAAGCCCAAGCAGACCGTGCTCGGCGTCAAGGTCGAGTCGACCGAGGAGGGCGCCAAGATCACCGAGATCACGCCGGGCGGTGCCGCGGAGAAGGCCGGGCTCAAGGCCGGTGACGTGATCACCAAGTTCGGTGACCGCCGCATCGACCAGTCGGACACGCTGGTGGCCGCGGTCCGGTCCAAGGCGCCCGGCGACAAGGTCACGATCACGCTGTCCGACAACAACAGGACGGTGGAAGCCACCCTCGACGGCGTCGAGGTGGGATAGATCGGGGGGTACGTCCGGTTTCTGGCATCCGCCGCCCGCCAGAAACCGGACGTGGTTACCCCTTGGAGGGGCCTCACCTGTGCGCACCTGCCCCGCACACAGGTGAGGCCCCTTCTTACGTGCTGGTGACGGTTCCGGGCCGGGTGCGGGTTCGTGGCTTAGCGTGGTGTCGTGGTGGAGCGGGTGCTGGTCGTCGACGACGACACGACGGTGCGAGATGTGGTGCGCCGCTACCTCGAACACGCCGGGTACGAGGTCGAGCTCGCCGGCGACGGAGAGGCGGCGCTGAAGCTGATGGCCGCGCACGAGCCGGGCATCGTCGTGCTGGACCTGATGTTGCCCGGCATCGACGGGATCGAGGTGTGCCGGCGGATTCGGCAGCGCGGTAACACCCCGGTCGTGATGCTGACGGCGCTGGGCGAGGAGGAGGACCGCATCGCCGGGCTGCAGATCGGCGCGGACGACTACGTCACCAAGCCGTTCAGCCCGCGTGAGCTGGCGTTGCGGGTGTCCTCGGTGTTGCGGCGGGCTTCCCGCGCCTATGAGCCACGGGTGGTGCGCGACGGGGACCTGGTGCTGGACGTGGCCGCGCACACGGCGACGTTGGACGGGGTGCCGTTGCAGCTGACGACTCGGGAGTTCGACCTGCTGGCGTTCTTCATCGCGAACGCGGGGAAGGCGTTCGGGCGGACCGAGCTGCTGGAACGTGTGTGGGGCTGGCAGTTCGGCGACCAGTCGACCGTGACCGTCCACGTGCGACGGTTGCGGGAGAAGATCGAGAAGGACCCGGCCAAGCCCGTGCGGCTCAGCACCGTGTGGGGCGTGGGATACAGGTACGACCGATGTTCGATCGACTGAGCCGCGTATCGCTGACCACCGTGATGACCGTCATGGTCATCGTGCCGGTGGTGGCGACCATCGGGGGCGTGCTCGCGGTCGGCCAGTTCATGTTCACGCCGATGCTCAGGGCGGCGCTCATAGCGTGTGTGCTGGTCGGCGTGATCACCGTGCCGTTCTCGATCATGCTGGGGCGGGCGATCGCGCGGCGCACCATGTGGGAGCGTGAGGCAGAGGCGGCGCGGCGGCAGCTGGTGGCGTGGATCAGTCACGACCTGCGCACGCCGTTGGCGGGGATCCGGGCGATGACCGAGGCGTTGGAGGACGGGGTCGTCGCCGAGCCGGGTGAGGTCGCGGTCTACGCGAAGCAGATCGCGCAGGAGGCCGACCACCTGTCGAAGCTGGTGGACGACCTGTTCGAGCTGTCGCGGATCACGGCCGGTGCGTTGAAGCTGAGGTTGCACGACGTGCGGCTGGCCGACGTGGTGAGTGATGTGGTGGCTGCTTCGCGTCCGGTGGCTGCTTTGAAGGGCGTGGAGTTGCGCGCGGACGCTCGTGAGTGGCCGGTGGTCCGCGGTTCAGATCCGGAACTGATGCGTGTTGTCCGCAATCTCGTGTCGAATGCCATTCGACACACACCTGAGGGCGGCAGGGTCGCCGTTCAGGTCGATGTGGACGGTGCCGAAGCCGTGGTGCGGGTGGACGACGCGTGCGGCGGCATCCCCGACGACGTGCTGCCGCACGTGTTCGACGTGGGCTTCCGCGCCATTCCGAGCCGCAATCCGTCCGGCGCCGGACTGGGTCTCGCGATCGCGCGCGGCCTGGTCGACGCGCACGCCGGACGGATCGGTGTCCACAACCACGGTCCTGGCTGCCGCTTCGAAGTCCGACTCCCGCTACGGTGATCGGTATGGAACGCAGCGCGCAGCGCCTTGGCCGCGCTTTGGTCGTGATCGTGGACGACCGGGTGGCGCACGGCGAGCAGGACGACAACTCCGGCCCTCTCGTCACCGAACTGCTCGAAGAAGCGGGCTTCATCGTCGACGGCACCGTCGCGGTCGAGGGTGAGGTGGTCGACATCCGGGCCGCGCTCAACACGGCCGTCATCGGTGGCGTCGACCTCGTGGTCACCGTCGGCGGCACAGGCGTGTCGCCGCGCGATGTCACCCCCGACGCCACGCAGGGCGTGCTGGACCGTCCCATCCACGGCATCGCCGAGGCACTCCGCGCCTCCGGTCTCGCCGCGGGCGCGGTCGACGCGGGCATCTCGCGCGGTCTCGTGGGCGTCTCCGGCAGCACGCTCGTCGTGAACCTCGCGGGCTCGCGGTCCGCTGTTCGCGACGGCATGGCGACGCTGTCGGCGTTGGTGCCCTACGTCATCGAGCAGCTGAGTGGTCTTGACGAAGAATGATTCGCCGAAGCCGGCCGACGACGACGCTGCTCTGAAGCGCCGTCGTCGGCTCGCTGAGGTGTTCGGCGAGGTCCTGCCGGAGACCACGACGGACGAGCGCGGCGCAGCCCCCGAGGGCGACCGCGACGACTGGTACCGCGAGAACCGGCCACCGCACCACGGCGGATAGGGCACCGGGTCGCGTTGCTCAGCACGACCTGGCGTGCGGTGCTGCGGGCACGAGCGGCTACCTCGTGCGCTGGGTCGAAGGAACCTGCCAGGAGAAGGCGCGCGGCGCTCACTGGTGAGGACGCGCGCCTTGCCCCTCAGACCTTCGGGTTGCGCACGTCGGTCGACCGCACGACCGTCTGGTGGTTCTGGCCGTTCCGCTGAGCCGTGAGCAGGTCGCGGATCTCCTTCAGGACCTCGACCTCGGTGGGCTCGGCCGGGCCGGCCTCCTCACCCCGCTTGCGGCGCTCCTGGATCTTCTTGATCGGCAACACCAGCACGAAGTACACGACCGCCGCGACGATCGCGAAGTTGATGGCCGCGTTGATGACGTTGCTGAAGTCGAGGTACGTGTCCTCCTTGCCTGGTCGGAGGTAGAAGCCGAGGCCCTTCGTCTCGGTGTTGCCGAGCGAGGCGATGAGCGGCTTGATGAGGCTCGTGGTGAACGCGGTGACGATCGCGGTGAACGCCGTGCCGATGACCACGGCGACAGCCAGGTCGACGACGTTTCCGCGCATCAGGAAGTCCTTGAAACCCTTCAGCATCAGCGGAGAGTAACGGCTAAAGCATGGTCCAGTGACATCGCGGCCACGCGAGTTGCATTAAGTCTCGGCAACGTGAGCACAACGACTTGCCCTCGCGTCTCACGCACGGATGCGTTCTCGGCCAACAGCTCTGCCGACGCGGACACCACGTCGACCCGGTCGCCCATCCGCACCACGTCGGCCAGGCCCTGGTCAGCCACCCGCACGGCCACCGAGGCCAGATCTCCTGACGCGCCGGCGAGATCGAAGTCCGTCAGCGGAACGCCCGCACGCGCCGCACCGCCCAGCGTCCGCCCCACCACGGCGTCGACACCGGAGAACGAACCGGAAACCGGCGCGGTCAACGACACCAGCCGGACGTCGGACGACGACAGCGGCATGCCGGCCGGCAGGTCGCGTGCGGCAACGACGGTGCGATGCCCCACATCAGGCCAGAAGGCCAGGGACACGGCTAGCAAAGCCAGGCCCAGAGCCAGAAATCGGCGCCACGCAACAGGAGGACGGCGGCGAAGGAGAGCACGGACCCGGTCGAAACGGGTGCTGGAAAGAGTCATGCCCCTGACGGTAGAGCCGTCAGGGGCATGGCAAACCGGGCTCACGCCCAAGTTGTGGACAACTCGCGATCTTCAGCTGGCCGCAGCCGCCGGGGCGCTGCTCGCGGGCTTCGAGTCCGACTTCTTGTCCGACTTCTTGTCCGACGAGGTGGTCGTGGACGCGGTTGTCGTCGACGTGCTCTTGGACGAGCCCGAGCGGCTGTCCGTGCGGTAGAAACCGCTGCCCTTGAAGACGACACCGACGGCGCCGAAGAGCTTGCGCAGCTTGCCCGAGCACTCCGGGCACTCGGTGAGGGAGGCGTCGCTGAACGACTGCACCGCCTCGAACCGGTGCTCACACGCGGTGCAGGCGTACTGGTACGTAGGCACTGGGTTCGCTCCTAGATCTGGCACTCGACCGTTGTGAGTGCCAACACGATTTTGCGACAGGATCTTCCCCGAGCGCAAACACCCCAGGTCAATGTCACAGCCACCGCAGCCCCACCGAGGGCGTCAGCACGCCGTTCATCCGCACGTCGTGAGCCTCCGCGGGCACCTCCTCCAGCACCTCTGAATCCCGCACGACGGCCACCAGCGGCGCGTTGACCAGCGGCAACGAGCGGTCGTAGTGCCCCTGCCCCTTGCCGAGCCGCACGCCGGTCACCGACACCGCCAGCGCGGGCACCAGCACCAGCGAGGCTCCAGTGATGGCCGAGGGACCGAGCCGGGGTCCGGTCGGCTCGAGCAGCCGGAACGCGGCGGGAGCCAGCCCGTCCGGTCCGGTGTGGACCGCCCAGTCGAGCGGTGAGTCGCCCGTCACGATCGGGAGCAGCACCCGGCACCGCAGGCCGTCGAGCCACGACGCGTCGCCGGGCTCCGACCCGACCGGCAGGTACGCGCACACCGTCTGATCGGGACTGATGTCCAACGCGGCGACGTGCGCGGCCAACGCGGCGGCCTCGCGGGCGCGGTCCTCCGGCGAGACCGCGCGTCGTGCGGCCAACAACCGTGAACGCAGAGTGGCCTTCTGGTCACGAAGATCAGACGTCATGTATGGGTATCCCCCGATATGTCGTTAGCATCGCAGCCCATGAGCAGCGCCTTTTACACCGCTATCGTGCCCGCGGCCGGACTGGGCACGCGTTTCCTCCCCACGACCAAGGCCGTGCCGAAGGAGTTGCTCCCGCTGGTCGACACGCCGGCGATCGAGTACGTGGCCAGGGAAGCCGCAGAGGCCGGCGCGAAGAGGCTGGTCATCGTCACCTCGCCGGAGAAGGCGTCGGTCGCGGCCTACTTCGACGCGAACCCCGAGCTCGAGCAGAAGCTGACCGACCGCGGCAAGTTCGACCTGGTCGAGAAGATCCGCCGCGCGCCCCAGCTGATCAAGGCCGAGACCGCGATCCAGCAGGAGGCCCTGGGGCTCGGCCACGCCGTCGGGTGCGCCGAGGGCAACCTGACCGGCGACGACGAGGCCGTGGCGGTGCTGCTGCCGGACGACATCGTCGAGCCGAACGACGCCCTCCAGAAGATGGCGAAGGTCCGCGAGGAGAAGGGCGGCAGCGTCCTGCTGGCGTTCGACATCCCGCGTGAGCAGATCTCCGCGTACGGCGTGTTCGACGTCCGCGACACCGGCAGCGACGACGTGAAGCAGGTCGTCGGCATGGTCGAGAAGCCCAAGCCGGAGGACGCGCCGTCGACGTTCGCCGCCGCCGGCCGCTACCTCCTCGACCGGGCGATCTTCGACGCGCTCAAGCGCATCACCCCTGGTGCCGGCGGCGAGCTGCAGCTCACCGACGCCATCGCGCTGTTGATCAACGAGGGGCACCCCGTGCACGTCGTGGTGCACCGCGGTGGGCGACACGATCTCGGCAATCCCGCCGGTTTCCTGCGCGCTGCGGTTGACTTCGCACTCAAGACCCCGGAGTACGGACCCGATCTGCGCGAGTGGTTGCGGGAACGCCTCGACAACTCCTGAGCGCGAGGACCAAGACATGAGGTCAGTGGACGAGCAGCTCGCTCGGGTGATCGCGGCCGCGGTGCGGCCTGCTCCCGTGCGGGTGGCGATCTCGGAGTCGCAGGGCCTGCTCTGCGCTGAAGAGGTCGTGGCGGAACGCGCGTTGCCCGGCTTCGACCAGGCCGCGGTGGACGGCTACGCGGTGCGCAGCGTCGACGTGTCCGGGGCGAACGCGAACCCGGTGCAGCTGCCGGTCGTGGGCGAGATCCCGGCCGGCTCCCGGCAGCCGCGCCGGCTGCAGCCCGGCCAGGCGGTGCGGGTCGCGACCGGCGCGCCGCTGCCCACGCTCGCCGACGCGGTCGTGCCGCTCGGCTACACCGACGGCCACCACGCGAAGGTGACGGTCAACCGCAGCGTGCCGTCCGCCGGGTTCGTCCGCCGCACCGGCGAGGACGTGCAGACGGGCGATGTCGCCGTGCGTCGCGGCGCGTCCATCGGTGCTGCTCAGGTGGGCCTGCTGGCCGCCGTCGGACGCAACAAGGTGCTCGTCCACCCGCGCCCGCGGGTGTCGGTGATCTCGCTCGGCGAGGAGCTGGTCGACGTCGACCGCACGCCCGGTCAGGGCCAGGTCTACGACGTGAACTCGTACGCGCTGGCCGCCGCCGCACGGGACGCGGGGGCCGAGGTCAGCCGGGTCGGCATCATGTCCGCCGACCCGCGCCGGCTGCGCGAGGTCGTCGAGGGCCGGTTGCTGCTCTCCGAGATCGTCGTCATCGCCGGTGGCGTGGGCGGCGCGATCGGTGACGAGGTCAAGGCCGCGCTGGCCGACCTCGGCGACGTGGACGTCACCCGGATCGCCATGCACCCCGGCTCCGCGCAGGGCTTCGGCCGGCTCGGCCCGGACGCCGTGCCGACGTTCCTGTTGCCGGCGAACCCGATGAGCGCGCTGGTGGTGTTCGAGGTGCTGGTCAGGCCGCTGATCAGGGCCGCGCTCGGCAAGAAGAACCCGTACCGCCGCGCGGTGTCGGCCCGGCTGCTGTCGCCGCTGTCGTCGACGAAGGGCCGCCGCGGCTTCCTGCGCGGTCAGCTGCTGCGCGACGCGGACAACGGCGAGTACCTGGTGCAGCCGCTCGGCACGTCCGGGGCGCACCTGCTCGCGTCACTGGCGGAGGCCAACTGCCTGATCATGGTGGACGAGGACGTCACGGAGGTATCGGTCGGCGAAGAGGTGCTGGTCAGCTTCCTAGCGCAACGTGGATGAGCGTCTTCGCCGATCTCGGTAGGCACCCCGGCTGGCCGGCCCGGCTGGGGCCCGTCGAGGTGCGCGCGGGCACTGTCGTGCTGCGCGGGCCACGCCTCTTCGACGGCGGCAAGTGGTCGCGGCTGCGCATCCGCGACCGCGACTACCTGGAGCAGTGGGAACCGACCGCGCCAGAGGGCTGGGACGAGCGCAACGCGACGCTCTCCTGGCCCGCCCAGTGGTCGTCGCTGCGCGCCATGGCCAGACGCGGCACCACGCTGCCGTTCATGATCCTGGTGGACGGCGAGGTCGCCGGTCAGATCACCGTCGGCAACATCGTGCGCGGCTCGCTGCTGTCCGCCTGGATCGGCTACTGGGTGGCCGCTGATCGGGCGGGCGGCGGCGTCGCAACGGCTGCCGTGGCGTTGCTCACCGATCACGCTTTCCGCGACGCTGGTCTGCACCGGCTCGAAGCGACAGTCCGTCCCGAGAACGCGGCCTCACTTCGCGTGCTCGCCAAATCCGGATATCGCGAGGAAGGCCTCTTCAAGCGTTATCTGGATGTGGCCGGCCAGTGGCGCGACCACCTCTGCTTCGCGCTCACCGCCGAAGAGGTCCCGGATGGCCTAGTGCGCCGTTTGGTCGCACGCGGAGAGGCCCGTCTTCCCTGACGCCTGCGTCCGTTTGTTCTAATCGCTTCACCCAAAAGTGGGTGATACGCCACACTTTGGTACGTACCGGGTTCGGCGAGCCTCCGACACTGGTGTGACTGTTGTGACTAGCGTGGTGACAGCACCACGCGTGGGCCGGGGGAGGTGAACGGGGAATGCCGAGTTCGCTGATCATCGTTGCGCTGGTCGTGGCGTGGCTGGTGGTCCTCGTCCCCATGATGGCCCGCAAGCGCCTGGAGAGTGCGCGCAGCGTGGGGGAGGAGTACGACGCCATGCCCGACGCCGAGTACGACGACATCCACGACATCGACGACGCCTACTTCGACGAGGAGGAGTACGTCGAACGCCCGTTCCGGCGCGGCCGCGGTGGCTACGACCCGGAAACCGCGGCGCTGGTGGCGCAGGCGAAGTACGCGTTCCGCCGCAGAGTCGTGGCATTCCTGCTGGTCGCCGCCGTCGCCACGGGCGTCGTCGCCGGCGTTTTCTACCCGCCGCTGTGGTACGGCCACGCAGGCCTGGACCTCCTGCTCGTGGGCTACCTGACCTACCTGCGCCGCCAGGTGCGGATCGAAGAGGAGATCCGCGCCCGCCGGCTCGCCCGCCTGCAGCAGGTGCGCCGCCGCCGCGCGACGGGCCCGCAGCCGCAGGTGGCCGAGGCTCCCGTTGCCGCTGCTCCGGTTGTCGAGGAAGCCGAGACCACCCAGGTCGAGGTCATCGAGGACAAGCCGGCGCTGCCACCGTTGCCGCGCTACGAGCACCACGTGCGTCCGGGCACGATCCCGGTCGACTCCGACGACGAGGACCCGGTGTTCGTCGAGTTGGAGGGTCTCGAGTCGCTGCGGTACCGAGGTGCGGTGGGGGCATAGGAGGGGGTGGTGAAAACACCCCCCTCTGGCCCTGCTATAGTTCTCTCGTAACACCGCAAGGGGCTGTAGCACAGTTGGTAGCGCGTCTCGTTCGCATCGAGAAGGTCAGGGGTTCGATTCCCCTCAGCTCCACTTAAGAACTACATGTACTAGCTCTCGGAAGAGGCGTGGACCGGTATCGGTCCACGCCTCTTCTGCATTTGCCGCGAAGCGGGTCCACATGCGACCCGGCGTCGACCGCTTGGTGGGCGCGGAGAAGCTGTAAATGCGGGGCGACGGTGGTGCTGGACGGCGTAGGTTTACGCGAGGTCGGCGACGTGTGCTTCATGTCATTTCAGCGAGGTCGGAAAGTGACCGCATCCATCGAACTGCCGCAGGGGTCGTGGTGGGACTGGGACGTGGTCTCGTACAACCCCGGGGAACTGCGTTTGGGTGCTGGGTACGACCTGACGTACCACCACGGCATGGAGTTGGTCTTCCGGGATCCAGTTCTGGTCTGCTGCCCGACTGCCTTCCAGGATCCCGTCTTCCGCGCGCCGAAGCCCGATGAGCTCGTCGCGGTGACCCGACAGCTCGGCGAGGCGCCGCAGCTTCTGGTCGTCTTCGAGGCCGACGCCGGCGGACCAGAACCGGCGACGTGCTTGATCGCCGCCGGCAGCGTCGAAGTGGTTCAGGGGACGGTCTTTCGACACTGGCGTGGTGATCTGGAGCAGGGGCAGCGCCTGGCACCCTGGGTACGTCCTCCGGACCAGTGACCGGCCGGTGGCCCTGTGCTGGCGCGGCGCGCGGCTCACGGCGGGCGACAGCGCCCGTGTGCCGGTCACAGGTGGCGGGAACGGGATCGGAGGATGTGAAAACCCGTTCGGCGGTCGCCGTTGCGCCCGATACCTTGTGCGCGTGAACAACACTGGGGGATTGAAAGCGGTATTCGTCGTGGCGGCCGCACTTGCCGCCGCCGGCTGCACCACCGGGGAAGGGCAGCCGTCCAAGCAGGATAAGCACTTCGACGTCACGGGCTACGGAAAGCTGAAGCCCGGTATGTCCAAACAGGACGCACTCGCCACCGGTGAGCTCGCGGCCACGGGTGCGGGCAAGTCCGGTAGCTGCGAGGACTACCGGTACCAGGGCGCGCCGCAGCCGGACGCCGCGGAGTTGGCCGCGGAGGCCGAGATCGAGCAGAAGCTCGCGGCCGCGCAGAAGGCTGCGGACGAGGCTGAGGCAGCGGTTGGGGTGGCACCGGGGGTGAACGCGGGTGCTGCGGCGTATGCGGCACACGCGGAGAAGCTCGCCAAGTCCGCCGAATTGAGCGCCAAGGCGACCGAGTTGATCGCGCAGTCCACGGAGCGGATCGCCAAGCGGGCCGCGGCGCGCGAGGCCAACGGTGGCGTGTTGTTCGCCGGGGACAGGATCCGGTTGATGGTGCCGCCGCCGGGTGTCACGGCTGCCAAGGACGTCGGCAAGGGGGCCACGGTCGACCAGGTCAAGGCGGCTTTCCCGAGCGCGGCGCAGAAGGACGACAAGACGCTCGACGTGCCGGTGCCCGACCAGTGGGGTGTGGTGCTGAGCTTCCGCTTCACCGACGGGAAGCTCGACACGTTCGTGCTGTTCAACGCCGAAGCCAAGTGCAGCTGAACCGGGCCGCCCACCGTAATGTGGGCGGCTCGTTCGGCTATATAACGGCCGTAAGCCCGTTCGGCTCCCGAAAGGCTGTGCCCCATGAGCGACGCGCCGCAGGACAAAGTTACGGTCCTGTCCGCTGAAGCCCTTGAGCAGATGAAGTCGTTCCCGCTGCACGGCGACGAACGGCTGCAGAACAAGCTGCTGTGGAAGTCTCCCAACGGCGACACCATCGTCGGTCTGATCCAGATGGCACCGGGTGCGCGCGACGTCAGCCACAACCATCCGTCGGCGACGCAGCACACGTGGGTCATCAACGGAACGGTGAGCATCGGTGGTGTTGACGCGGGTGCGGGTTCGTACGCGTTCGTGCCGCCGGGTGTTGACCACGAGACCGTTGCCGGCGATGAGCCAGTCACGATGTTCTACATCTACCAGCCGTTCGCGTTGGAGCACGACCACGATCACCACTGAGTACGTTCAGCTGCGTAGCTCGGATACCGGTCGACGTTGACGACCTGACCGGGTGAGCGGAGCACGCTTCGTCGTATGGACAAGGTTGCGGCGAAGGTGACGGTGTCGGCGTTGCTGGTGGCGACGGCCGGCGTGGTGGCTCAGATCGTGGCAGGCGTGAACTTTCCACCGGTGCCACCTGTTTTCTTCATCCAGTTGGTACCGGCGGCGTTCGTCTACTTCGGACGGTGGCGGTGGACGCCCGCGCTGGCGGTGATCGCGGGCCTGTTCCTCACGGTGGGGCTGTTCGCGAGCGGTGACGCCGCGCGGCTCACCGACACGGGGCTGCCGGGCGGGGTGGGCGGCTCGATCGGGTTGTGGGTTCAGATGATCGCGGTGGTCGTCGCGACGGTTGCGGCGGGCGTCGCCTTGGTGCGGCGATGATCGCGGTCTGGACGTGCCGCGTGCTGGGGGTGCTGTTCACGGTCGCGGGCGTGGTGACGTTCGTGGCCGGGGACAGCGCGGATTTCGCGCACAACAGCATTCATCTCGTGTCGGGGCTCGCGGCGCTCGGTTTCGGGTTCACCACAAAGGCGCGGGCGTTCGCCGTGGTGTTCGGCGGTGCGTACCTGACGCTCGGTGCGGTCGGGTTGGCCTTAGGAGAGCTGCACGTCGGGCCGTTGCACCTGATGACGGGCGATCACGTGTTCCACGTCGTGCTCGGATCGGTCGTGCTCCTGGCGGGTCTGTTCTCTGGCCGCCTGCTGTCATAGTGGGAATACCGCGCGCGCCCAGCTGGACTGGGTACCGCCGGCGAGGCGTACCTGCGGATCGCTCCCGCGCCGATGGAGTCCGTGCGCAACGACCTGGCTCGATTCCCATGCGGCGCAGCGATGTTGTCGAAGGCACGTACGAGCAAAAGAACATCGTCAGCTCGTACCTCGACGGCTGGGCGGTGTACGACGGCACCCCGCACCATCAAGGCCCGCTACGGCATCGACCACCCCGGACCCTCGGCGACGTCATCGCGGCGAACACCGACATCCGCCGCGGTCACCTGGCGCACAACGTGTTCCGCACTCACCCATCTGTGGGGTGAAGTTCGGTGAGGAACGCGGCGGCCGCCAATAACTTTCTCCACGTGAGATCAGTGGCCGCCGCGTTATTACTCGTGGCCGTCACCTCCGGCGGAGCTGCGGCCTCGACCGCATCCCCGACCGCGAGGTGCGCGGCCGCCCGTCCTGTAGTGACCTCGACCGACACAGCAGTAGAAGCACGCGTTCTCACCGGCTGCACGGCCGGTGAGCTCGTCGTCTTCCGCGCTGTCTTCGTGGCCCGCGCGCACGGCACCTCCTGCACGGCGGTCTCGGCCGAGCTGGAAGCGGACCCGTCGACCGTCCCGCAGTGGATCCGCGTCCGCCTGGAACTCGTCTGCGCCCCCGGCGAGAAGGGCATGCTCGGCTCCCAGCTCACCGTGGAGCTCTACGGCGTCCAGAACGCCCACGTCGCCACGTACGGCTTCGGCGACTCCTTCCGCGAGCCGAACCCGGCCGCGCGGCACCTGTGGACCGTCGACCACCTCGCCGGCCTCGGTGACCTGCCGGTGGCGCCGGACCCGGCCGCGAAGTCGTCGAGCGGGTCGGCGGGCGAGGGCGGCGCGCGGACGCAGGCGGACCACGAGATCTACGACGGCTGAGCCTTGCCCTTCTGACTGCCGATGATCACGTCGAGACCCAGGTGCTCGGCGAGCAGGTGCTTGAGCTCGGGACCTTCGATCAGCTGGATGCGGCCGTGTCGCGCGGCGAAGTCGTGCGCCTGTTTGCCGAACCACGAGGTCGTGACGAGCACGCCACGCCCTGCACGTTTGTCGTCCATCGTGCCTGCGAGCGCACGTACGTCGTTGATGGGAACGGTTTTGCGATAGCGCTTCGCCTGCACGATGCACAGCCCGCCGATGAGCGGGTCAGGGTTCACGGCGACCGCGTCCACGCCGTCGTCCCGTGACGCTTGCGTCACCCAGGACTGCATGCCGGTCGCCTCGAACAGTTGGCGCACGAGATGCTCGAACTCGGTGGGTGTGAGGTCGACCAGCACTGGCCTGCCGTCGAGTCCGGCCGCGATGTCGATCTCGTCGATGAACCGGTACTTGGACAGGTCCGGATCGAAGATCGGCCGCACTGCCTCCATGTCGTGGGGGTGCGGGGAGACGAGCGCGTTGAGATGGCGCAGGCAGTTGATCGCGTTCAGCTCGGTCAGCACCAACTGGTCGAACTGCTCGCGCGTGGCCGTCACACTCACGAGGCAAGGACGTTCGGGCTGCCCGGTTGCCTTGTTCCGCGTCGACACGTGCCCGTTGACAGCGACTTCGTGCACGAGGTCGCTGGGCTGGACTTCGAACACGTCGCGCATTGTGAGCAGCACCAACTGCGCGACGAGGTCCGCGTAGAGCTGCCGGATCTCCTTGACCGGGCGCGCTTTCGCGTCAGTTTCGTCTCGCGTGCGAACGTACTTGTACTCCAGGACCTCGGGGATGATGTCCACCGTCGGAAGTTCGCGGATGACGTAGAGCCTGTGCGCCTCGGTCTGGTAAGCGACCTCGACGTCGACCGGCACGTCTTCCGGAACCGGTGACGACTCGATGACCAGCTCGAAGTAGTCCTCGACCGCCTCGGCCTGTCTCGCGACGAAGCCCTGTTCCAACCGGTCGACCTCGGCGTTGGCCTGCTCGGCTCTGGCTTGATGAGCTCGGCTGCGTTCGTCGTGGCTCCGCTGCGCATCGGCCAGCGCGCGCTGCCTCTCCTGCTCCCTGTCCGCGTGGCGAGCGCAGGCCTGTTGGTAGTCGGCTTGGCGTTGCTGCACCAAGTGCTGATGCTGCTTCGAAGCACCGAACATCTTGGCCATCAGGCTGGTCGGTTCGGGCGGGGCGAACTGTGCCCATTGGGGTGGTGGGATCGGCTGGGCGAGCTGGCCGGGCTGGAAAGCGGGGAACGCCGGGTCGACGCGCAGCGTTTCGAACGCGATCTGAGCGATGCGAGGAACCCCGTTGGCCAGCACGGACTTGAACGCCGCGACCCTGCCCTGCACCGAGGCGGTCAGTGCAGCAGCCTCGGCGATCTTCTGCTCGACGTGTTGCGCCTTCTGCGCTTTCTGCAACTCAGCGTGAGCTCGAGCGTTCTGCTTGTGCTGCCGCTCCTGCTCCCGGATCGCCTGGTTGACCAGACGTTCGTGCTCACGCTGAGCACGAGCTTGCAGTCGTTGCCGTTCGTTCTGCTGATGCTGCAGTTCGGCGAAGAAGCCGCGTTTCCGTCTGGCCACGTAACGTGACGATAGTGGAAATGTCGTTCGCGTTCGTATGTTTCTGCGAACGCGAACGACTCGTCGAGGGCCACGAGATCTACGACGGCTGAGCCTTCTTCTGCACCTTCCGCGCGATCCGGAAGATCCGCTGGATCTCCGACCGCTTGATCGGGTGCTGGAAGCAGACCGCCTCGACGGCGTCCCGGCGCCGCCACCACGTCAGGTCGGGAGCGATCAGCCGGGTCAGCCGGACGAGCTCGGCTGCTTTCTGAGCGTCCCACCTGGCGTGCAGGGCCAGCTCGCCCAGGTGCTCCAGCAGCAGCTCACCGAACTCGGGATCGGCCAGCACGTGCTTGAACAGGTCCTTGACCTGCTTCGGGAACGCCTCGGCGAACTCGATGAAGTAGTCGCGGCTGTGCTCGTAGAACCCGATCACCCACAGGCCCAGCGCGAGTGTGATCGGCTGCAGGCCGGTGCGGCGGTACCTGGCGCCGGTCCACGACACCACGGTCTCGAGGGCGATGCCGCGGATCTTCTTGGTGGCCAGCATCGACAACACGCCGAACACCACGGCGTTCTGCGGTGTGTACTTGTCGGACTTGCCGATCTCGGTCAGCTTCACCAGGGACGCGGCGAGGTCGCGTCGGCCGAACTCCGACGAGTAGATCCGCGCCACCGTCCACTTCTCGTACGCGTTGCCGTACTTCGTCCACCTCTCGACGGTCTTCTCGACGAGCGGGCGCACGACGTCGTCGTCCATCAGCACTTCCATCGCCCGCGCGGCCAGGGCTCGCCGGCCGTACAGGCGCTGGGAGGCCAGGTTCTCGATGATCGCCAACGGCTCGTGCGCCGGGACTGTCCGCACGACGTCGCAGATGGCCTTGACGCTCTCCTCTTGGAAGCTGTCGAACGTGGCGTCCTCGCACATCCAGTCCCGGAGGATCTCCTGTGCGGCCGGGTACTGCCGCCACATGTGCATGAACACGCCGCGCGCCCAGTCGTGCCGCTCGAACCGGATGGTCTCCTCTTCGAGGTCCTTGTGCTTCGGGTGGGCGCGCCTTTCGACCTTCGCCTTGATCTCACGCAGCGTCTGGTCCGACGGCTGGACCAACACGCAGCGCGGGCGCAGTTTGCCGTCCTTCGGCAGGCGCGCCTTCCTGATGTGCTGATCCAGCGCCAGGGCGCGCTGCCAGACGTGCTCGACCGGCTGGTTCTCCAGCACGGCCACCGCGAACGAGTACGCGTGGCCGCGCACGTCCAGCTTCTCGAACCAGCGCGCGACAGCGTCGGTGACCTCCTCCTTCAGCGACGTGATCGCCTCGGCGACGTCGAGCCCGTCCTCGTGGACCTGCACGGCGAGGTCGGCGGCACGCACTGCCTTGTCGGGTGACGCGTCTTCCAGGGCTGCCGCGAGGTCCTCCTTGATCGTGAGCTGCACGGGCCCGTCCACGTGGCCGCGGCGACGAAGCGTGGCCAGAGCCACCTCGACCGCCGGGGGTGCGGTCAGCGCGACGGCGTGCTTCGACGCGCTGTCCGGGGTCTGGAAGAGGTGGTCGAGCAGGATCACGAGCCGGCAGCCCGCGTCCTTCACCACGCGGAGGCACTGGGTGAAGTCCAGATCGGTGAACGGTCGGTCGCGGGTGCCGCGCAGATCGAGGACCAGGGCGGTGTCCGGCTCCAGTTCCGGCTCGCGAATGGTGCCGAGCGTGCGGGACCGGTTCATGTCGGCGATCTTCGTGATCTTGAGTTCGTCCACGAGCATGCGGCGGGCGGTGAACGTACGGCCTGTTCCCTCGCCGCACAGCACGACCACGCTCTCCCTGCGCAGGATGCTCACCGCGGCCGCGAAGCCACCCGGAAGCACGAACTCCGTCCGCACGTCCTCGATGTCCTGTGGCGCCGCGTAGCGAACGATCAGGTCGGCCTTTTCTTCGGTGACAGAGGCGTAGTAGTTGATGTCACCGGTCACGTCCCCGGCCTGGATGCCGTGCATCTCGCCGTTCGTGACGTTCTTCTTCTGCGGCAGGTATCGGGCTTCGTTCGGTGACAGCGGCGATGTTTCCGCCGACGGTTGCGGCTTCTCGTCGGTCGCCTGCGCCGGTGTGGCTTCCTTGGCCTCGCTCATCGCCGTCGACCCCCGTAGTAGTTCAAGCCACCGCTGACCGAGCCCGTCTGGACGCCGTTCATGTCCCCGTGCTGCACCAAGTTCTGAACGCTCGCTGCGGGCTCCGGAGCGTCGGCGGCACCCGTGAACCCGGCCAGGCTGCGCGGGTCGAAGCCCGGCACGCGGACCCAGGCCTCGTGCCGGTATTCCTTGTGCGCCACGGGAAGAGAGGCGAAGTCGCTGCGCCGTGCCACCCGCGTGTGGTCGCCGCTGAACGCCGTGTCGAGGGCTTCGGAGGAGACGATCAGCGCGGTGTTCGCGGTGTCCTCTGCGCCTTCCTCGTGGCAGCGCTTCAGCAGGTCCTTGAACTCCGGCGCGTCCAGCAGCCGGGTGTGGGTGATGCGGGCGCGGTAGAAGCCGTCGTCGTCGCCGACCGGGCCGACGTGGACGGCGGCGCGCAGGCGTACTTCTGGTTTGCGCCAACGGTTGTGGTCCGTGGTGAGCTGGTCGAGGAGCACGGCGGCGTCGAGGACCTCGCCCAGTTTGCCGCTCGGCAGCACCATCAGCGCGCCGTCGCCCGGCGACTCGAGGGAGAGCACGTCGTCGGGCTTGATCCCGCTCTGCGTGAGGGCGGCGCCGACCAGCTCGGAGATCGTGGCGGGGACGGCGTTCATCAGGTAGCCGGGTAGCTGTGCCGAGCCGATGACGTCGACGCCGAGCAACGCGCGGTGCTGCGGAACGGGGTTCACTCGCTGCCTCCTTATTCCACGGAAGACTGCGAGTCTGCTGGTTCGCGCCGGTGCGGTTACCCGGAAATCAGGGGGAACAAGTGGTCAGTTCATGCCATCGGAAATGGCAATGAATTGGCCAAGACGGTCCGGCGCGGGCAGGCGGTACCAGAGCCGGCCCGTCTCCAGCATGCCCCGGTCGCGCAGCGCGTGCAGGACAGGTTCGACGGTCTTCACCGACATCGCGACGGTGTGGGCCAGGTCCTGCTGGCTCACCCCGCGCAGCTCGAGGCCGGAGCCGACCTCGACGCCGAACTCGCGGGCCCAGGACAGCAGGCACATCGCCACCCGCGCGGCACCGGTGCGCATCTGGCGCAGGTGGTTCTCGTCGGCTTTGCGCTGCCGTTTGCGCCACGTCTCGTCGACCAGCCGCCGGACGTCCGGGTCGTCGTCGCGCAGGGCCAGGAAGTGGCGGCCCGCCACGTGCAGCGCGGTACCGGCGACCAACGCGATCACGTGTGCGCTGCGGGGAGCGCCGCTGGTCACGCCGATCTCGCCGAGCAGGTCGCCGGGGCCGTAGAGGCCGGTGATCGGCTCACGGCTGTCTGCGGTCGGCAGCACCACCTTGACCAGGCCGGACTCGAGCAGCAGCACCTCCTCGCTGGGCGTGCCGGCGGTGATCAGGTGCTGGCCTCGGCGGAACGGGCGCGGCTTTCTACCCGAGCGCAACGCGGCGCGCCCCCGGTCGGCCGACAAGTCATCCATTCGTGCGGACCGTGCCCACGAGCGTGACGGTTCCCGGCCGCGGACCGACATCAACGGTGGTGGCGGTCAACAGGACCGGGCACGGGAGCGTTGTAGTGGCCAACGGGGCAGGGGTGCTCATGGGCGTACACCCTGGCAGAGCCCGCGGGGACGGAGGTACAACGCGGTGATCAAGGAAAGGGTTGCTGTGGCGTCAACCGCAGACCAATCACGCACCGTAGGCTGACAGGGCGCCTAGGCTGGGGGTGATCGCGGAAGGGGTGGTGTGGGTCGTGGGGCTCGCGGAGTCCTTGCTCACGTGGCTGCACGGCTTCGTGGGCGCGAGTGTCTGCCCCGGTGACTGGGTGTGGACCACCACAGCGCTCGGCGCGGTGCTCGGATTGTTTCCCACGGTAGGGGCGCTGCTGTCCATCGCGGTGCGCCGGATCGTCGGCAACTCCTACGGCGCGGTGACGGGTGCGATCTTCGCCGTGCTCGGCGTCGCCAGCTGCCTGGTGCTGCCCTGGTTGATCATGCGCGGCACCGTGCAGGGGCTGCAGCGGCGGACGATCTCCGGCTCCAGCTCGCTCGACGACGCCACCTGCTTCGGTCAGCTGCGGCAGGGCGACTACCTGGTCGACAGCACGCCGTCGATCCTCAGCGTGATCCAGCAGCCCGGTAAGTCGGTCGTGTTCCTGATCGCGGCCGCGATCACGGTCGTGCTCGCGCTGCTCTGCCTGCTGTTCGTGATGTTGCAGGCCGGTTCGGCGTTCCGGCTCGGGCCGAGCTGGCCGCGCCGGGTGTTCTGGCCGCCGTTCCTGGTGCTGCTCGCAGCCACGTCGGCACAGCCCGTGACACTTGTGGGCCATGTGCTCCTGGGCTTTCTGCCGATTGCGGTAATCGGCTCAATCGTCGTGCGGATTTTCGGGTTGACTACCGCCATGCTGAACCGCCCCGGCCGCGACCGGTCTCAGGACCGGAACTCGCAGAACCCGCCGCCACCGCAGCCGGTGGCGCGCACGCCGCAGCCTCAGAACAACCAGCTGCCTGCGGGCCAGCCGCAGAAGAAGGCGCCGACCAAGCCGATCACGGCCGCGCAGCACCAGCCGCCACCGGGGCAGAACCCGCCGCCGTACCAGCCGGCTCAGGTGCCGAAGTACCAGCCGGCGCCGATGAACCGGCCGATGCGCCCGGTCAACCAGCCTCCGCCGCCTCCTCCAGGGCAGTACCCGCCGACCCGCGTCGCCGAGGTGCTCCAGCAGCCCAAGCCCCCGCAGCCACAGCCGTCCCAGCCTGCCGTCCTCGCCGACACGCCGGGCCCGCTGCCGTTCGGTCCTGGTGCCGCGAACGCCGACGCACCCGCGCCGGTGCAGAAGTCGGGCAAGGTCTGGAACCCCGGCAACGGCCGGTTCCGCCGCGTCCGCCAGCTCGGCTCCGGCGGCTTCGGCACGGTCTGGCTGGCCGTCGACGAGCAGCTCGACCGCACCGTGGCGGTGAAGCTCGCGCACGCCCCGGACAACGAGACCGAGGCGCGCATGCTCCGCGAGGCCCGTGCGCTGGCCGCGGTCCGGCACCCCAACTGCGTGCGGGTGTTCGACATCGTCCAGGACCCGGACGGCCTCGCCCTGGTCATGGAGTACATCGAGGGCGCGTCGCTGTCCGAGACGGTGCTGAAGAACGGCCTGATCGACGACAAGCTCGCCGCCCGCCTCTGGCTGAACATGGCCGACGCGCTGGCCGCGGCCCACGAACGCGGCGTGCTGCACCGCGACGTGAAGCCGTCCAACGTGATCGTCGACGGCCAGGGCACCGCGCACCTGATCGACTTCGGCATCGCCCGCTCCAAGGGCGACAGCACCCTCACGGCCACCGGCATGATGGTCGGCACGCCGGACTTCCTCGCCCCGGAAACGGCCCGCGGCGAGACGGCGTCCCCGGCGTCGGACTCCTGGCAGCTGGCCGCGACGGTCTCCTACGCCCTGACCGGCCACCCTCCGCGCGGCTCCCGCGAGAACCCGATCTCCTCGCTGATGGCCGCCGCCCAGGGCGAACCCGTCACCAAGCTCCCGCAGAACAGCGTCCACGCCCGGTTGCTGCTCGCGGCGATGGACCCGGAACCTGGCCGTCGTCCGACGCTCGGGCAGGTGCGGGGTCAGCTGGCGCAGTACCTCGACCAGGCGGGGATGAGCAAGGAAGGCCCGGTCACGCGGGTCATCAGCAAGCCGACTCCGCCGCCCACCAAGCACATGCCGATGTAGGCGACCGCGAAGGCGCTCAGCCGAGCGCCTTCGCGAGCATCGGTGCCAGAGACCGGCTGTACACGCCGTTGAGGTGGTCCGGGTCGTAGTAGACCGGCACCTTGCCCACGACGGCGTAGCACTTCTGCTCGTCGCAGAAGTAGTCGGTCAGGTCGACCACGGACACCCCGGGGTTCTTCGAGCTGCGGGCGACCTCGACCACCGGCTCCGGCGGTTGCGCCTCTGCCCGCGGGGACGTGCAGGCCAGCGGGTTCGAAGGGTTGAGCGCCACGCAGTCGGGCGAGCGGATCTCGCCGTTGTAGGGCGGGTCGGCGAGCACGACGACGCGGGCGCCCGCGTCGGTCCACTTCCGCCAGCGCGGTTCCAGTCCGTCGCGGTACTGGTCGGTCTGGCTGCGGCCGCTCCTGTCGTCGACCTTCTCCCGGCGCGAGAAGAACGACGTCAGCACCATCGACGGCCGGTCGGCGGCGATCATGTCGGTCATCTTCCGCGTCCAGTTCGCGCAGCGGTTGACATCCTTCGACGCCACCGGCTGGCCGCGGAACTCCACCATCCGGACGTCCGCGAACGGGCAGGCACCCAGGTAGCTGGTCTTGAGCACCCACTTGCGTTCGCGGGCCACCTCGTAGACGGCCTCCTGCCACTGCTGCGCGTGCGAGTCGCCGAGCAGCCACACCTTCTTCGCTGAGGGCTTCCCGCCGCTGAAGTCGCAGGTCGCCGTCGTGACCGTGTCGTCGGCGTTGTACTCCGCGTTCCCCCGGCAGATCGGGTCGTGCCGGCCGTACTCGTTCGCCGGGCCCATCGCGGTGGAGCTGGCCGGGGCGAACGGCTCGGTGCAGCCGTTGGCGCCGACCAGGGCGCCGGCGCCGAGGCACGGCGAGTTCAGCCCGGCGGCCACGTCCCGCTCGGCCTGCACGACATGCCGCTGGTAGGTCCACTGCAGCCCGGCCGCGAGGACCGCGATGACGACGACACCGGCGGTCATGGCCGCAAACGTCAGCTTGCTGCTGCGCGTCAACGGGCCCCACGACATGCCGCGGTCCTCGATCAGCACCTTCGACAGCCAGGCCAGCACCAGCGACAGCGCGAGCAGACCCAGCAGCCACGGCGTGCTGAGCTCGCCCTTGTCCAGCAGGCCGCTCAGCGCGAACGGCGCGAGCAGCAGGACCGGCCAGTGCCACAGGTACAGCGAGTAGCTGATGTCGCCCACGAACTGCACGGGCCGGGACGCCGTGACGGCGGTGTGCCACTGCCGGCCGGGACGCAGGCCCGCGAGGATCACGAAGGCGGTGCCGACGACGGGGACCAGCGCGAGGTAGCCGGGGAACGGCGTGTGGTGGTCGTAGACGAACGCCGTCGTGATGATCATCGCGAGACCGGCGAGCGCGGCCAGTTCGGCGGCCACCCGCGGCAGCACGAGCCGCGTGCTCGCCAACGCCACGCCCGCACCGATCGCGAACTCCCAGACGCGGACCGGGGTTATGAAGTATGCCGCGCTCGGCGAGACGATCGTGTAGTAGACGCTCAGGCCCAGCGACAACGCGCCGAGCACGCCGACGCCCACCAGCACCCAGCGCCGCCTGCCGACCTTGAACAGGCCCATCAGCAGCAGCGGCCAGAACAGGTAGAACTGCTCCTCGACCGACAGCGACCAGTAGTGCTGGACCAGGCTCGCGGCCTCGTTCTGGGCCGAGTAGTTCACCGACTTGGCCGCGAGCCGCCAGTTCTCCCAGTACGAGGCGGCGGCGAAGGACTCCCACGCGTTCGCCGCCCAGCGCGGGTACGGCAGCAGGAAGTAGGCGCCGACGATGCTCACGGCGAGCACGAGGACCGCCGCGGGCAGCAGCCGCCGGACGCGGCGCGCGTAGAACCGGCCGAGCCGCACCCGGCCGGTGCGGACGATCTCGCGGTCGAGGTGCGAGGTGATCAGGAACCCGGAGATGACGAAGAAGACGTCGACACCGACGTAGCCACCGGTCAGCGCGTTCGGCCAGAAGTGGTTCACCACGACGGCCAGCACGGCGATCGCGCGCAGGGCCTGGATGTCGGTGCGGAAACCAGGAGCCTTCGGCTTGCCGCCGTCATCCGAGCTCGGTCTGTCGTGCTCCGGGCGTGACTCGACGTTGGTGCTCATGCTCGCGGTGAACTCCCCAGGTCAGACCCCGAGCGGTGACGCCGAGTAAATAACCCTTCGCGGGCCCCTCGATCGGGTGTGTGCGCGGGCATGCTAGCTCATCGGGCCTGGTGGGGGACGCCTAGGCGATCCGGGTGAACGTGCGGTCAGGGCCGTAACGGTGGTTCACCGTTCAACGACCTACGCGATGGTTCACCCGGAAAGCTTCGGCATCGGAGGCGATGCCCTGCGAAGGGTGGTGGGGCGGTTTCCGCCGATCGCCTCACCACTCACCTTCGCGCAGCCGGCCGCAACCGCCTGCGCAGCACCACGAACAGCCCGGCCGCGCCCAGCACCACGAGCCCGACGAGCCACACCGGCGCCGGCTCCGCAGCAGGCTCTTCCGGCACCACCGCGGCAGCAGGCGCGACCGCGGGCTTCTTGAGCGGCGGCGCGATCTCCTCCCACGGCCACGGGCCCTCGACGGTGCCCTGCACCATCTGCGGGTCCGGCGGCTTGATCAGGAACGTGCCCGGCACGGTCAACGACCCGAGCGGGTGGTCCTGGAACATCCCCTGCACGCCGAAGACCTGATAGCTGCCGGCAGGCAGGGTGAACGTCACGGCGTAGTGCGCGGGCTGTCCGAGCGGGACGCCGACGAAGATGCGTTCGTCCGCGCCGGACTTGAACCTCAGCCCCGTCTTGCCGAGATCGCCGTCGCCGGTGAACGGGTGGGTGCCGTGCTGCAGCACCCAGTACCCGACGGTGTGGGTGACGGACGGCTCGACCGACGGCACCGGGTCCAGGTACGTGACCGCCCAGCCGCCCGCATGCGCTGAAGGTGCGCTGATCAGCAGGAACGCACATATCAAGGCGAGAATCCTCATGACGCGAATACACCGGGAACCAAGGCGCGGTTCCCGGTGTAGGAAGGGCATCACGGACGACGCGGTGGCACGGGCGATCGCAGGCGACCAGGCGGCCTACGGCGAGCTGGTCGCCCGGTACACCGCGCTCGCGCACCGGACGGCGTACCTGCTCGGGGCGGGTGCGGACGCCGGTGACGTGGTGCAGGAGGCGTTCGTGAAGGCGTACCGCAAGCTCGACACCTTCAGGAAAGACGCCGACTTCAAGCCGTGGCTGTTGAAGATCGTCGCCAACGAGACCAAGAACCTCCATCGCGGCAGACGGCGCCGCAACCTGATGGAGCTCAAGATGGCCACCATCACGGAGACCGTCGACCACGACGACCCGGGCACGCTCGTGGACGACACCCGCACCAAGCTCCTGCAGGCCGTCCAGAGCCTGCCCGACCACGACCGTCAGGTCGTCACCTGCCGGTACCTGCTCGACCTGACCGAGGCCGAGACCGCGCAGACGTTGAACCTGGCCAAGGGCACCGTGAAGTCACGACTGTCCCGCGCGCTCGCCAAGCTGCGCCCGATGCTGGAGGAGGTGGCCCATGAGCGATGACGCCATCGAGGCCGCCCTCCGCGATCTCGGCCGGCAGCTCCACGTGCCGGAACCGCCGGACCTCACCGCGAGCGTGCTGACGCGGATCAACGCCCCGCGCCGCAGAAACCGTTGGCTCGCCGCGCTGGTCGCGGCCGTGACGGCGTTCGCGATCGCCTTCGCCGTGTCTCCGGCCGTGCGAGCGGGTGTGCAGCAGCTGCTGGAGTTCGCCGGTGTCGAGTTCCGCAGCGAGCCGCCACCGACGATCGCGCCTCCGTTGCCCAGCCAGGAAGTCTCGCTCGACGACGCCAGGAAGCAGATGCCGTTCGAGATCCACCTGCCGCAGCAGCTCGGCCGGCCGGACAAGATCACCGTCCACGAAGGACGGTTCGTCACGCTGCACTACGGCGACCTGCGGCTCGACCAGTTCGACGGCACCATCAGCTCGGCGCTCGGCAAGCTCATCCACGCCCAGGGCGTCGAGCAGATCGGCGACAAGGTCTGGATCCCGTTCCCGCACCCGATCTTCTACATCGACCGCACCGGCCAGTGGCGGCATCAACAACCACACGGTGCCGGGCAAACCCTGCTCTGGCAACGAGGTCAGGTCACCATGCGACTCGAAGGCGACCTGACCAGGGAACGAGCGCTGGAGATCAGCGCCAGCTAGGCAGCCACAACTGCTGCTGCCACATCTCCGGTGTGATCGGGTTGCCGTTCAGGATCGGCCACAGCCACACGAAGTTCGCCACCACGAGACCGACGTAGAGCGCCACGACGAGCAGTCCGGTGCCGCGTCGTTCGGATCCTGCGGCGCGACGCCCCAGGATCTCGCCCAGCGCCAGCACGATCAGCAGCACCAGGAACGGCGCCATCGGCGTGACGTAGAAGAAGTACATCTGCCGGTCGAGGTTCAGGAACCAGGGCAGCAGCCCGGCCATGTAGGCCACGAGCACGCCGGCGTAGCGCCAGTCCATCCGGCCGATGGAGCGGAAGATCGCCCAGCCGATCACCGGGAACGCGAGCCACCACATCGCGGGCGTGCCGATCAGCATGATCGCGCCGAGGCACGACGCCGCACCGCAACCCGTCACGGAGTTCTCGTAGTAGTAGAGCATCGGACGCAGGCCCATCGGCCACGTCCACGGCTTCGACTCCCACGGGTGCCGGTTGGTCGACGACGTGACCAGCTCGACGTGGAACTTGTAGACGTTCTTGGCGTTGAACCACAGCGACTGCAGGACGTCCGGGATGTACCCGACGTCCTGGACCTTGCCGCCGACCACGTGCCGGTCGATGCCGGTCTCGCTGGCCATCCACGGGAACCACGTCGCGACGTAGACCAGCACCGGGATCGCGACCAGGCCGCCGAGCGACGGCAGCACGTCCTTCGCGAGCGCGCCGAGCCACGGCTCCTCGACCCCGGCCGCCCGCCGCGCCAGCGCGCTCCAGACGACCGTCAGCAGCCCGAACGCGATGATGTACCAGAGGCCCGACCACTTGACGCCGCACGCCAGACCGAGGCACACGCCCGCACCGAAGCGCCACCAGCGGAAGCCCAGCCACGGACCGAACGCGGAGTTGTTGACGAACCCCTCGCGCACGGCCACGGCTAGCCGCGCACGGACCTGTTCGCGGTCCACGACCAGACAGCCGAACGCGCCGACGACGAACAGCGCCAGGAAGATGTCGAGCATGCCCATCCGCGACTGGACGTGCGAGACGCCGTCCGCGATGAGCAGCACGCCGGCCAGCGCGCCCAGCAGGTCCGAGCGGGTCAGGCGGCGGGCGATCCGGACGATCAGCAGGATCGTGATCGCACCCGCGAGCGCGGAGGCGAACCGCCAGCCGATGCCGTCGTAGCCGAAGAGGTCCTGACCGATCGCCATGAGCTGCTTGGCGAGCGGCGGGTGGACGATCAGCTCGTAGCCGGGGTTGTCCTCATAGCCGCCGTTGCGCAGCACCTGAGCCGACTGCGGCACGTAGTGCTTCTCGTCGAAGATCGGCGTGCCCTTGTCGGTCGGATACCCGAGGTTCCAGAACCGGACGAAGGCGCCGACCAGCGTCACGACGATCGTGACGAGCCACCCGCGCATGCGGTCTCCGGACGGAGGCGGGTCGAGTGCGGCCGCACGATCCGTGGGCGGCTCCTCGACGACGACGGGCGCCTCTCCTGGCTGCACGAGGACTGTCACGTCGCCGATCGTAGGGTGAACGATGTGAGTCCTGTATCCGGTTCAGGCCGTCTTGTCCTGGCAGCCACTCCTCTCGGGGACATCCGCGACGCGTCCGCGCGCCTCATCGAGGCGTTGGAGACGGCCGACGTGATCGCCGCGGAGGACACCCGGCGGCTGCACAGTCTCGCGGCAGCGTTGCAGGTCAAGCCATCCGGACGGGTGATCAGCTTCTACGACCAGGTGGAGACCGCGCGCCTGCCGGGGCTGCTCGAGTCGCTGCACAACGGCGAGACCGTGCTGCTCGTGACCGACGCCGGAATGCCGTCCGTGTCGGATCCCGGTTATCGGCTGGTGGCCGCGTGTGTCGAGCAGGACCTCACGGTCACGTGCCTGCCGGGACCGTCCGCCGTGACGACCGCGCTCGCCGTGTCCGGTCTGCCGAGCGACCGGTTCGCGTTCGACGGCTTCCCGCCGCGCAAGTCCGGTGAGCGGAAGCGTTGGTTCGCGCCGCTCGCCACGGAACAACGCACGGTCGTCTTCTTCGAGGCACCCCATCGGCTCGCCGCGACCCTCGCGGACGCGGTCGAGGTGCTTGGACCGGACCGCAGCGCCGCCGTGTGCCGCGAGCTGACCAAGAAGTACGAAGAGGTCGTGCGGGGGTCGTTGGCCGAGCTCGCCGAGTGGGCCGTGGAAGGCGCACGCGGCGAGATCACCGTGGTGCTCGGCCCTGCTCCTGTCGAGGAGAAGCCTGATCTGGAGACTTTGGTCGCCGAGGTCAAACAACGCGTCGCGGACGGGGAACGGCTGAAGTCGGCCGCCGCCGAGGTGGCGGAGGCGGCCGGCATCAGCAAGAAAGCCCTGTACGACGCCGCAATCAAATCAAGCTGACTCGCGGTTGAACGTGCGGACGCCGTAGTAAACGCCGGCCAGCACCAGCACGGACACCGAGATCAGGCCGAGGAGCACCGAGCCGGTCGCGAAGATCGACCGCTCGGCGTCGACGACGTGCGCCAACGGGTTCACCCGAGACAACCAGTAGAGCCACTGCGGGCCGTTCGACATCGGCAGCAGCACGCCCGACAGCAGCATCACCGGCACGATCGTCGCCGACAGCACGGACGCGAAGACGTACTCCAGCTTCACCTTCAACGCGATCGCGTACGACGCGGACCCGATGGCGACGCCCAGCAGTGCCACCAGCCCGAGCCCGAGCAGGATCTCGCCAGGAGCGGCCCGGAACCCGAACAGCATCGCGGCGAGCACGATCAGCAGGCTCTGCACGACGAGCAGCACCACGTCCTTGCCGACCCTGCCGACGAGCAGCGCGACCCGGCTGACCGGGGTGACCCGCAGCCGTTCCAGCACGCCCGTGCGCACCTCCGGCAGCAGCGAGAAGCCCGCGTAGGCGGTGCCGAAGAGCGCCATCTGCACCAGCAGACCCGGCACGAACCACTGCCAGCCGGTGTCGCCGAGCAACGGCCCGAAGAGGCCGAGGTAGAGCAACGGCTGAGCGAGCCCGAAGATCACCGCGACGGGGTTGCGCACCACCGGCAGCATCACGCGGGCGAAGACGAGCCAGGTGTCACGCAGCATTGGCGTCCTCTCGGAGTGAGCGGCCGGTCATGGTCAGGAAGACGTCGTCCAGCGTCGGCCGGTGGACCTGCACCGAGTGCAGCTCGACGTCGATGTGGTCGAGGTCTTTGAGCAGCTGGGGCAGCGCGCGGTCGCCGTTCGGGATGCGGAAGCTGACCTGCTCGCCGTCCACGACCGCGTTTTCGAATTTCGTGGCGACTGTGGTGGCCTGCGGTGTGCCGAGCACGACCAGGTCGCCGGAGACGCGGTTCTTCAGCTCGTCCGGCGAGCCCTCGCCGACGATCGAGCCGTGGTCGATCACCAGCAGCCGGTCGCTCAGGAAGTCGGCCTCGTCCAGGTAGTGCGTGGTCAGGAAGACCGTGACGCCGTCGGCCCTGAGCTGCTTGATGTGGTCCCACAGGTTGCGGCGGCTCTGCGGGTCGAGCGCGGTCGACGGTTCGTCGAGGAACAGCAGCCGCGGGTCGTGCAGCAGCCCCATCGCGATGTCGAGCCGGCGCTGCTGGCCGCCGGACAGCGTGCTGACCGCGCGCTTCTCCATGCCCAGCAAGTCGAACCGTTCGAGCAGCTCACCGGCCTTCCTCCGGGCCTCGTGTTTCGACTGGCCGTAGAAGCGGGCCTGGAACTCCAGCTCGTCACCGACCCGTTGGTCGGCACCGCCACCGTTTTTCTGCCCGACGTATCCGATGTTGCGGCGTACGCCGGCCGGGTCGGTCAGCAGGTCGTGTCCCGCGATGATCGCCTCGCCCGCGGTCGGCTGCAGCAGCGTCGTGAGCATGCGCAACGTCGTGGACTTGCCGGCGCCGTTCGGGCCGAGAAACCCGACGAGCTCCCCCTCGGCAACGTCGATGTCGACCCCGCGAACCGCGTCCACCGGGCCGGACTTCGTCGTGAACCGGCGCGCGAGGCCGCGTGCCTTGATCATGACTGGATCCCCTCTAGTCAACTTTGACTAGAGGCTAGCGAGAACTAATCAAGTTTGACTAGTCCCTCAGCTCGTACGCACCGGCCTCTAGGCGGTCGATCAGGTCCTGAGTCCAGCGCACCTGGCCTTCGAGGTGGACGAGCCACAGTCGAAAGAGCTCGCTGACGTGCGCGGGCTTGCCCATCTCCGGCATCGAGGTGATGCCGTGCCGGGTCGGCGCGAGCTGCCCTTCGAGGCCCGCCAGCCGGTTCTTCAGCAGCACGACGGCCTGCTTGCGCGGGACGAGGTTGAGCATCGCCACGCCGGCGGAGACCTCGTCGTTGCCGGCGGAGGCGTCGGCCAGTGCGTGGGCGAGCAGGTCCTGCAGCTCGTGCTCACCGGCCGCAGTGATCTTGTACGTGGTCCTGGCGGGGCCCTCGTCGGACTCCTGCGTCCCGACCGGCTCCAGCAGACCGTCCTTGGCCAGCGACTTCAGCGCGTGGTAGATCGAGCCCGGCTGCACGTTCGCCCAGCTGTCCGCCGACCACGACTTCAGCTCGCGGCGCACCACGTAGCCGTGTGCCTCGCCGACGAGTTTGACCACGCCGAGCACCAGCATCCTGGTCGCGGACAAACCGACCTCCCATGCCGTGAAAAGCGGCTGGCACCGCCTCCGTAGGCTATGTGCATGAGTGCCTCCGTACTGACCGCGGTGGCCTGGCCTTACGCCAACGGCCCCCGGCACATCGGTCATGTCTCCGGTTTCGGTGTCCCCTCCGACGTGTTCTCCCGCTACATGCGCATGTCGGGGAACCGGGTGCTCATGGTCAGCGGCACGGACGAGCACGGCACGCCGATCCAGGTGCAGGCCGAGAAGGAAGGGCTCACCGCACGTGAGCTCGCCGACAAGTACAACCGTGTGATCGCGGAAGACCTCCAGGGCCTCGGCCTCTCCTACGACCTCTTCACCCGCACCACCACCGGCAACCACTACCAGGTGGTGCAGGACCTGTTCTCCGCGCTGTGGAAGAACGGCTACGTCATCCCCAAGGTCGAGATGGGCGCGATCAGCCCGTCGACCGGCCGGACGCTGCCCGACCGCTTCATCGAGGGCACCTGCCCGATCTGCGGGTACGACGGCGCGCGCGGTGACCAGTGCGACAACTGCGGCAACCAGCTCGACCCGATCGACCTGAAGAACCCGCGCTCGCGGATCAACGGGGAGACGCCGAAGTTCGTCGAGACCGAGCACCTGTTCCTCGACCTGCCCGCGTTCATCTCCTCGCTCGGCTCGTGGATGGGCACGAGGTCCGAGTGGCGGCCGAACGTGCTCAAGTTCTCGCAGAACCTGATCAAGGACCTGCGGCCGCGCGCGATCACCCGCGACCTCGACTGGGGGGTGCCGATCCCGCTCGACGGGTGGAGCGACCAGCCGATGAAGCGGTTCTACGTGTGGTTCGACGCGGTGATCGGGTATCTCTCCGCTTCCGTGGAGTGGGCGCGGCGGTCCGGTGACGCCGATGCCTGGCAGGAGTTCTGGACGGGTGACGCCCAGGGCTACTACTTCATGGGCAAGGACAACATCGTCTTCCACTCGCTGATCTGGCCGTCGCTGCTGCTCGGGCAGAACGGCGCGGGCGACAAGGGCGGCGAGCCCGGCCGGTTCGGCACGCTGAACCTGCCGACCGAGGTCGTGTCGTCCGAGTACCTGACGATGAGCGGCTCGAAGTTCTCCACGTCGCGCGGCACCGTGATCTACGTCGGCGACTTCCTGAAGGAGTTCGGGCCGGACGCTCTGCGGTACTTCATCTCCGTCGCGGGTCCCGAGAACCAGGACACCGACTTCACCTGGGAGGAGTTCGTCCGCCGGACGAACTTCGAGCTGGCGAACGAGTGGGGCAACCTGGTCAACCGCTCGGTCTCGATGGCGCACAAGAACGTCGGCGCCATCCCGAAGGCGACTGCTCTGACGGATGCCGACCACGAGCTGCTCCGGCAGTCGCGTGCGGCGTTCGACACGGTCGGCGCGCACCTGCGCCGCTCGCGGTTCAAGCAGGCGTCCGGCGAGGCCATGCGGGTTATCTCGGCGGCGAACAAGTACCTGTCGGACCAGGAGCCGTGGAAGCTCAAGGACGACCCGGACCGTCGCGACTCGGTGCTGCACACCGCGCTGCAGGTCGTGCAGGACGCGAACACGCTGATGACGCCGTTCCTGCCGCACTCGGCGCAGAAGGTGCACGAGGCGTTGGGTGGCACGGGCGTGTGGGCGGCTCAGCCGGCGATGACCGAGGTCACGGACCTGGACGTGCCCGAGCGCTCCTACCCGGTGCTGACCGGTGACTACGCCGGTGAGCAGGCGCGCTGGGAGTCGACGCCGATCGAGGTCGGCCGTCCGCTGCAGAAGCCGTCGCCGCTGTTCGCGAAGCTCGACCCGAAGCTGGGCGAGATCGGGCCCGAGTGGGCTCCGATCGTGACCGACTAGTGCCTGAGAAGCGGGAACGACCGCCGGTGCCGGAAGCTCTTCCGGCACCGGTGATCGACGCCCACACGCATCTCGACGCGTGTGGCGCCACTGATGCCGTTGGTGTGGGCGAGCTTCTGGACCGGGCCAACGCCGCCGGGGTCTCGCACGTGATCACCGTGGCGGACGATCTCGCCGCCGCGCAGTGGGCCGCCGAGGCGTCCACTTGGGACCCGCGGGTCTACGCGGCGGTGGCCGTGCACCCGACGCGCACCTCTTCTTTCGGCGACGTCGAGAAGGCGGAGCTGGAGCGGCTGGCCGTGCTGCCTCGGGTGGTCGCGATCGGCGAGACCGGTCTCGACTACTACTGGGACTACTCGCCGCCGGCCGCCCAGCACGAGGCTTTCCGTTGGCACATCGACCTTTCCAAGCGCGTCGGGAAGCCGTTGATGATCCACGACCGGGACGCGCACGAGGACATCCTCAAGGTGCTCGACTCCGAAGGAGCACCGTCCACTGTGGTCTTCCACTGCTTCTCGGGCGACGCGGACTTCGCCCGGCGGTGCGTGGACGCGGGATACGTGTTGTCGTTCGCGGGCCCGGTGACGTTCAAGAACGCCCGCGCGCTGCGGGAGGCGGCCCAGTTGGTGCCGCAGGACCAGCTCCTGGTGGAGACCGACGCGCCGTTCCTGACGCCGCATCCGTTCAGGGGGCGTCCAAACGAACCCTATTGTGTGAATTACACAGTTCGGGATTTGGCCACGCTCCGTGGCGAAGATCTTTCTGAACTCGGTACCGCCGTCACCCGTACTGCTCAACGAGTGTTCGGACTTGGCTACTGAGATGCGATGTAAGACGAACGGAGCAAGGGGTTCCTACCCCTATGGGGTGACTGAGGTCACAACATTGGCGGGGATGTTTGCGCAACGTGCGCGACCCCGTTACTGTCCCGTGACCGTGCCACCCAGGCCGACCCTGTCGGTTCGGAGCACGCCCGCAGTCGGGGCGGGACCCAAGCCAGAAGCGCGAAGAAGCGAGACCACGTAGGAGGAGTTGCCGGGAACCTTCGAGCTCAACCCTCGAATGATCTTGTCAACGCCAACTGTGCGGTGGCCTCGAGCTTCCGCAATGGAGGTATCGACCCTGTGTCTGGTAGCGACAGAACTGCCGCTCCGTACAACTTCAACGACGACACCGACTGGTTCACGCCGGTCGGGAACACCGCGGTTGGCGTCGTTGATCCCCACCCGAGCTTTCCCGCCGGTGCGCTGACCATCTCGCCCGCGGACGTGCTCGAGGTGCTCGGCCCGGACGCCGACGAGCTCCTCGCGACGGCCAACGTCGACGTCGACGAGCTGATCCGTCTCATCAACGCCGAGACGACGATCATGCCGCCCCTCGTCCTCCCGTCGGAGGAAGAGGAGAAGGAGGACCCGCAGGTCCTCGTCCAGACCGTCACGAGCTGGAAGCGCCGCTTCCTCAAGGGCGCGGTCGCCGCGGTCCTCGTCTCGATCTCCGGTGGCGGCGTGACCGCCATGGCGATGGACAAGTCCCTCACGGTCGACGTGGACGGCTCGCTGCAGACCGTCCACTCCTACGAGGGCACGGTCGGCGAGGTGCTGGCGGAGGAAGGCATCACCGTCGGCGAACACGACGCCCTGTCGCCTTCCCTGAACGCCCCGATCACCGACGGCGGCAAGATCACCCTCGACCGCGGCCGCCTCGTGAAGATGAGCATCGACGGCCAGGCCAAGGAGGACTGGGTCCGCTCGGTGACCGTCGAGGAAGCCGCGAAGCAGATGGGCGTCCCCACCGAGGGCGCCTGGTTCTCGGCCCCCGGCACCCAGGACGTGCCGCTCGAGGGCATGAACCTGGAAGTCAAGACCCGCAAGACCATCAAGCTCTTCGACGGCGCCAACCCGGTCCGCGAGATCCAGACCACCGCGGTCACGGTCGACGAGCTGCTGAAGAACGAGAACCTCTCGCTCGGCCCGGAGGACGCGGTCGCGTCCGGCACCGACGTCAAGCTCGCCACCGGCGCCGAGGTCTACATCTCCCGCACGGGCGTCACGGTCATCAACGTGAACGAGCCGGTCGCCCCGCCGGTCGAGAAGACCAACGACCCGAACATGACCCAGGGCGAGCAGAAGGTCACCGACCCCGGCGAGGCCGGCGAGCAGATCTCGACCTACCGCGTGACCGTGAAGAACGGCAAGGAGATCAGCCGCGAGAAGATCGGCGGCAAGGTCACCAAGGAGCCGAAGCCCAAGAAGATCACCGTGGGCACCAAGCCCCTGCCCGACGGCGAGGTCTGGGACCGCCTGGCCAAGTGCGAGGCAGGCGGCAACTGGTCCATCAACACCGGCAACGGCTACTACGGCGGCCTCCAGTTCTCGGCCAGCACCTGGGCAGCACACGGCGGCACCGCCTACGCCCAGCTCCCGCACCAGGCCACCCGCGAACAGCAGATCGCGATCGCCACGAAGCTGCGCGACCGCGCCGGCGGCACCTACGGCGCGTGGCCGGGCTGCCGCGCGAAGCTGGGCCTGCCGTAAACCCGCGCTCAGCCGCACCGCACGACTCGACGAGGGCCGCTCCCGGATCGCCAGGGGCGGCCTTCGCCATGTCCGGGGCAGACGGTGAGGGTGACCGACGCTTGGGGTGGGGAGTGGGGTCGATGGCGAGTTCGTGGCGTACCGGCGAGGCGCGGCCAGCCCGCACGACGAGCCTTGGCGGACCTGGGAGGCACGGCCAGCCCGCACGGTGAGCCATGGTGTGGTTATGGCGTACCGGCGAGGTCGCGAGCCGATGTTGGCGCGGCAACCAGTAGTCAGCTCAGACGTTGGCGCGGCAACCAGTAGTGAGCTCAATTGTTCGCGGTACCCGTTGACGCCTTTCCGGGAGCGAGCCACGAGGATTCCATCTATATCTCGCGAAGCCGTAGGCAAGCGGCGATGGCGAAGCAGAGCCGATGTTCCTGTGGCAACGCGGGCCGAAGGCACCTCATGTGGCGATGCGCAGCGAGCCGGACAGGGCTGTCCGAACGCGGACCAGCGGTAATGACCGCAGCCCGACCGCCCGAACGCAACCCCGCACGCTGGCGATTGGGGCTTGACTTTGGGATCGAGGTGCTGCCGTTTCGCGGATCGGACGGCTGCGAAGCATCCGTCCTTTTCCGCCCGACGCAGCGCCTCGAAAGGGCCCCGAAGTCAAGCCCCAATCGCGATCGTCGCGAAGCGGCGATGACGCAACCAAAGCCCGTAAGGCCACCCACGCAACCACGCTGGAACGCGACCCAACCAGCAAAAGGCGACCAACCCCGCTGGAAGCGGAACAACCACAGCAAGCCAACCCGCACAGCCCGGAACCCCACCTGCGAGAATGGCCGACGTGAGCCTGCTGGGACCCGCCGAAGTACGCCGTCTGGCCGAAGAGCTGGACATCCGCCCGACCAAAAAACTGGGCCAGAACTTCGTGCACGACCCCAACACGGTCCGCAAGATCGTCACCGCAGCCGACCTCACAACCGACGACGTCGTCCTGGAAGTCGGCCCAGGCCTGGGCTCCCTGACTCTCGCCCTCCTTCCAGCCGCCAAGCAGGTCGTGGCAGTGGAGATCGACCCACCCCTGGCCAAACGGCTCCCGCAGACCGCGCAGGAGATGGACCCGGACAACGCGGCCAAACTGCAGGTAGTCCTCAAAGACGCCATGAAGGTCACCAAGGACGACCTGCCGGCCCAGCCCACGGCGATCGTCGCCAACCTGCCCTACAACGTCGCCGTCCCGGTGGTTCTGCACCTCCTCCACGAGCTGCCCACCCTCGAAAAAGGCCTCGTGATGGTCCAGGCCGAAGTGGCCGACCGGATGGCCGCGAAACCGGGCAGCAAGATCTACGGCGTCCCCAGCGTCAAGCTGGCCTGGTACGCGGAAGCCAAGAAGGCAGGCCCGGTAGGCAGAAACGTCTTCTGGCCGGCGCCCAACGTGGACAGCGGCCTGGTCTCCTTCCACCGTCACGAATCCCCGCTGTCCACAGTGGACAAGAAGAGGCTGTTCGCGATCGTCGACGCGGCCTTCGCGCAACGACGCAAAACCCTCAGGGCCGCCCTCAAGGGCTGGGCCGCGAACAGCAACGTCAACATCGACGAACTGCTCGAAAAGGCCGGCATCGATCCGCAGGCCAGGGGCGAGCAACTCAGCGTGATCGACTTCATCCGGATCGCGGAGGTCTAGGCCGGGGATCCATCGGCCATCGGTGTGATCTGTCGAACGAATCGGAATCTGGCTTGCGCAACCGAACGTCCGTCCGGTTCACTGAGAAAGCCATCCGGAGCGACCGAGAGACCTGGCTCTACGACGTCGCAGCAACCACCCGCTGGATGCGGGCAGGTGCTAACGCCAGGACCGATGGAGGATCACATGGGTACCACGCGAATGCTGACGCGCCGGCGAGTCGTCGACCAGTGCCGTCGCACCGCTTCTGCATGTCGTCGCCACCTCGTCTAAGGCGCCTTCTCAAAGTCCTTTGACGCGCTCTCGATCGAAGAGTGGCGCACACACCTGAGCAGAACTTCGACCGCGCACCCCGTCAAAAGGGTGGGCCGTCGCGCGCAGCCGTGGAGCAGAAGTGATCACTGTCGAAAACCTCACCAAGTCCTTCCAGGGTGTCAACGCCCTGAACGGCGTGACCCTCGACGTCGAGGCGGGCACCGTGCTCGGCGTCGTCGGCCCGAGCGGGGCCGGCAAGTCGACGCTCGCGCGCTGCGTTGCGCTGCTCGAGCGTCCTGACTCCGGTGCGATCCGGGTCGACGGCACGGACATCACCGCGCTGGACGGGTCGGCGCTGCGGGCCGCTCGCAGGCAGATCGGCGTTGTGCCGCAAGGGGATTCGCTGCTCCGGCAGCGCACTGCGGCCGGCAACATCGCGCTGCCGCTCGAGTCCGCCGGCATCCCCGGACCCCAGCGTCGCTCGCGGGTGGGCGAGCTGCTGGACCTCGTCGGCCTGACCGACAAGGCCGCCTCCTACCCGGACCAGCTCTCCGGCGGGCAGCGCCAGCGCATTGCCGTGGCGCGCGCACTCGCCGCCAACCCGTCGGTGCTCCTCGCCGACGAGCCCACCAGCGCCCTGGACCCGGAGACCACCGGTTCCGTGCTGACCGTGCTCGACCGTGCGCGCGCTGAGCTGGGTGTGACCGTTCTCGTCGTCACGCACGACATGGGCGTGGTCCGCAAGATCTGCGATGACGTCGCCGTGCTGGAGCAGGGCCGCGTCGTCGAGCACGGCAAGGTCCTCGACCTGGTCGGCGATGCCGGCAGCCGCACGAGCAGCGCGTTGCTGCCCGCCGTCGATCTCAACCCGATCAACGAGAGCAGCTACGACCGCGTCGCGGACGTCGTGCTCGTCGGGTTCGCCGCGGTCGGCGCGCTGCTGCCCGAGGCGTCGCACCGGTTCGGCGTCGAGCTGAACATCGTCGGTGGCGGTCTCACGCGGCTGGGCGAGACGCCGGTCGCGCGCTTCCGCCTCGGCCTGAACGGTGAGCGGTCCGACTCCGCGCTGGAGTGGATCGGCGAGGCCGGCGGCGCGGTGCAGAGGTCCCTGAAGGGGCCGCAGGGAGTAGCTGCGTGAGGTCTGCAACACCCTGGTCCGACGTGCTGAGCTACCTCGTCGAGGCCACCGGGGAGACGCTGTACATGGTCGGCGTCTCCACCGTGATCGCCACCGCTTTCGGAGTTCCCCTCGGGGTTTGGCTGCAGCTCACCGCCAAGGGTGGACTGCGGCCGAACGCCGCGGTGCACCGCGTTCTCGGCTTCATCACCGACCTGGGCCGCTCGATGCCGTTCATCGTGCTGCTCGTCGCGCTCACGTCGGTCACCCGCCTGATCGTCGGCGGATCCATCGGCAGCACAGCGGTCATCGTGCCGTTGGCGGTGGGTGCGATCCCGTTCGTCGGGCGGCTCGTGCAGAACATCCTGTCCGAGGTGCACGTGACCGTGGTCGAGGCCGCGGTGACGACCGGCGCCTCGACGCTCCGGATCGTGCGCTCAGTGCTGATCCGCGAGTCGTTGCCCGCGCTGATCAACGCCATCGGCGTCACCGTGATCGCCCTGATCGGGTACTCCGCCATGGCGGGCGTGATCGGCGGCGGTGGCCTCGGCGACCTCGCGATCCGCGAGGGCTACCAGCGCTTCAACGACCGGATCCTGTGGAGCACCGTGGCGTGGCTCGCCGTGCTCACGACGCTGATCCAGCTCGGCTTCACCCGTGCCGCCCGTGCGTCCGACCGGCGCCGGCACGCCACCGTCTGAACCACCCGTAATTCTCAAAAGGAACGTAATGCGTATTCGTGCTGCCCTGATCGCGGCTGCCCTGACCGTTTTGTCCGCTTGCTCCGCCGGCGGCGCGTCCTCTTCGGACACGCTGAAGGTCGGTGTCTCTCCCGTCCCGCACGCGCAGATCCTCAAGTACGTGGCCGACAACCTCGCCGCGCAGAAGGGTCTGAAGGTCGAGGTCGTCGAGTTCACCGACTACGTGCAGCCGAACACGGCGCTGGTCGACGGCTCGCTCGACGCCAACTACTTCCAGACCGTCCCGTACCTGGCGACCTTCACGAAGGAGAGCGGCGCCAAGGTCGACTGGGTCGCGCCCGTCCACGTCGAGCCGCTCGGCCTCTACTCCAAGAAGGCCAAGAAGCTCGACGAGTTGCCATCCGGGGCCAAGGTCGCGGTCGCGAACGACGCCACCAACGAGGCGCGCGGCCTGAAGCTGCTGGAGGCCAACGGACTGATCAAGCTCAAGGCCGTGGACCAGCCGACCGTGCGCGACATCGCGGAGAACCCCAAGAACCTGCAGTTCGTGCCGCTGGAGGCCGCTCAGCTGCCCCGTTCGCTGGAGGACACCGACGCGTCGGTGATCAACGGCAACTACGCCATCGACGCGGGCCTCAAGCCGGCCACGGACGCGCTCGCGCTGGAGAAGGCCGAGGGCAACCCGAACGCGAACGGTCTGGTCACCAGGACCGAGCTGAAGGACGACAAGCGCATCCGCGACCTGGCGGAGCTGCTCGGATCGCAGCAGGTCAAGGACTACATCAAGCAGACCTACAACGGCTCGGTCATCCCGGTTTGAGATTCCTGGTGACCGGGGGAGGAGTCCACGACTCCAGAACGCCCGTAGGCTGACATGGTGCTCGCAGTCGTTCCTCCTCCGGTCACGGTCCGCGTCCCGGCCAAGGTCAATCTGCACCTGGCCGTCGGTGACGTGCGCCCGGACGGCTACCACGACCTGGTGACGATCTTCCAGGCGCTCTCGCTGGTCGACGAGGTCACCGTCGCGGTAGCGGACGAACCAGGCGTCGAGGTCCACGGCGAGGGCGCCGACCAGGTGCCCACGGGAGCCTCGAACCTCGCCTGGCGCGCGGTTCGGCTGCTGGCGGCGCACGTGGGCAAGGACCCGGACGACCCCAAGGTCCGCGTCGTGATCCGCAAGGCCATCCCGGTCGCGGGCGGCATGGCGGGCGGCAGTGCGGACGCGGCGGCGACGCTCGTGGGCCTGTCCTCGTTGTGGCGGCTGGAGATCAGCCGCGACGAGCTCGCCGAGCTGGCCGGAAAGCTCGGCGCCGACGTGCCGTTCGCCCTGTACGGCGCGACCGCTTTGGGTACGGGCCGCGGCGAGCGGATCGTGCCGGTGCTCGGCCGCCACCAGTTCCACTGGGTGCTGGCGTTCGACCGGCGTGGACTGTCCACTCCGGACGTTTTCGACGAGCTGGACCGCCTGCGCGCAGAGGGAGATCCGCCGCGCGTCGGTGCGGTCGAGGCCGTGCTGGAGGGTCTGTCCTCTGGAGACCCGCGGCAGCTGGCTCTGCTGCTGGGCAACGACCTGCAGGCCGCCGCCGTGTCGTTGCGGCCGAACCTGCGCCGCACGCTCAGAGCCGGCGTCGACGCGGGTGCGCTGGCCGGCATCGTGTCCGGATCCGGCCCCACGACGGCTTTCCTGTGCGAGGACGGCGACACGGCGGTGCGGGTGGCCGCCGAGCTGGCCGGCGCGGGTGTGTGCCGGACGGTTCGCGTCGCGCACGGGCCGGTGCCCGGTGCGCGCGTGATCACCACCGAGGAGCCGAAGCCCACTCCTCCCGAGGTCCACGCTTAAGATCCTCTGGCTCCACGCGTGCCCCGGTGCGAAGCCCTCGTTCCAAGCGGGGGCGATCTCGAATTCTCGAGGCCCGCGTGGTCTTTACACAGGGGGTTGGCTTGGGCAGACGGCTGCAACGCGAGCTGTTCCGGCTGGTCGTGTCGGACCTGGTCGGTGCCGAGCCGAGCCTTTACGCCGCTCGCCTCGCCCACTACGTGCAACTGGTGCGCCGCAGCGCCGTCGCACACCCGGAGTGGACCGCCGCGCTGGTGCGCTGGACTCGCCACGAGGCCGGCCTCGGTTACACCGCCCGTGCGGGTGCCGCCGAGTTCCTCGCGGCGCGGCTCGCCGCCGGTCAGCACGGCATGTCCCGTCAGTTGATCGACTCGGTGCTGGTGGACCCGCTCGATCCCACCTGGCTGCTGTATTACTGGAACTACTTCCACGGGCGGGCGTTGCCGAAGCCGTTGAAGCGCGGCATCAGCGACGCGGTGCGCCGTCTCTACACCGAGCAGTCGGTGCGCGAGCACGATCACCTGGGGATGGGTCTCCGGTTCGGTGACGTGCTGAACCGCGTGCACCCGAAGCCGGTCGACGAGCGTCAGTCCGCGTTGTTCAGGGCCGTCCTCGACCGCCGCCACGACCGGAACGCCGAGGGCACCAGGTCAGGACCCCGAACGCCCGCACCCGTGCGGGAACTGCCCAGGCTGGCCGGCCACACGCTGGTGGTGGCCGACCAGCGCGCGGTCGAGCGGTACGACTTCGCCGGGACAGTCGACCTGGTGGCGAGCCGGTGCGAACGGGCAGAGGTCGTGCGGTGCTCGGACGACGTGGGCAAGGTCGTCCGCACGCGTTTCCGCGTCCTCTTCCGCCGCCACGACCGGGTCCTGGTCATCACCGAGGACCAGCAGCTCGACCGGCCGTTGAGCTGGTCGGTGCCCTGGCACGTGCCGCTGCACGTCTGGGACCTGAGCGACCAGGACACGCGGTGGGCCTCAGTGTCGCGGCGCCGGTACCGCTACCACGGCAGGAGCGACAACGCGGTGCGGGTCATTCCGCTCTTCGAGGCTGGTGAGCAGGGCCTTTGGCCTTGGTAGGTAGCCTTCAACAGGCAGTTTCTTACTAGTCGTGAGGTTTTGATGGCCAACCTGGTCAACCTGGAGTCCGTGTCGAAGTCGTTCGGCGTCCGGCCGCTGCTCGACGGCGTGTCGCTCGGCGTCAACGAAGGCGACCGGATCGGTGTCGTCGGCCTGAACGGCGGCGGCAAGACGACGCTGCTCGAGGTGCTGGCCGGGGTGGAACCCGCTGACGACGGCCGGGTGTCGCGGTCGCGTGATCTGCGGATGGCGGTCGTGACGCAGCGGACCGAGCTGCCGGAGGGCTCGACCGTGCGCAACGCGGTGATCGACCCGCTCGGGTTCGACGCCGAGCACGAGTGGGCGGCGGACGCCCGCGTGCGGTCCATTTTGGACGGGCTCGGGATCACGGCGCTGGGCCTGGACTCCGTGGTCTCCACGATGTCCGGTGGCGAGCGGCGGCGGGTCGCGCTGGCGGCCGCGTTGATCCAGGACCTCGAACTGCTGGTGCTGGACGAGCCGACGAACCACCTGGACGTCGAGGGTGTGCGGTGGCTCGCGGAGCACCTGCTGGCCCGCAAGTGTGCGCTGGTGGTCGTGACGCACGACCGGTGGTTCCTCGACACGGTCTGCAACCGCACGTGGGAAGTGGTGCTGGGCAAGGTCGAGCAGTACGAGGGCGGGTACGCCGACTGGATCTTCGCGCGCGCCGAGCGGCAGCGGCTCGCGGACGCGGCGGAGGAGAAGCGGCAGAACCTGGCCCGCAAGGAGCTCGCGTGGCTGCGCCGGGGTGCGCCCGCCCGCACGTCGAAGCCGCGCTACCGGATCGAGGCGGCCGAGGCGTTGATCGCGGACGTGCCGCCGGTGCGCGACACCGTCGAGCTGGTCGCGTTCGCCAAGAAGCGCTTGGGGCGCACGGTGATCGAGCTGGAGGACGTGACACTGTCCATTCCGGACCGCGTGCTCGTTCGCGATCTGACGTGGCGCATCGGGCCCGGCGAGCGGATCGGTCTGGTCGGCGTCAACGGTTCCGGCAAGACGACGTTGCTGCGGTTGCTGGCCGGTGAGCGGGAAACCGAGTCGGGCAAGCGGATCCAGGGCGCGACGGTGAAGATCGCGCACCTCTCCCAGGAGCTGCTCGACCTGAACGGGTCGATGCGCGTGCTGGAGGCGATCGAGGAGGTCGCACGCCGGGTCGTGCTCGGCAAGTACGAGATGTCGGCGTCGCAGCTGGGCGAGCGCTTCGGGTTCTCGTCGCAGAAGCAGTGGACGCCGGTGTCCGACCTGTCCGGTGGTGAGCGGCGGCGGTTGCAGCTGTGCCGGTTGCTGATGGCCGAGCCGAACGTGCTGCTGCTCGACGAGCCGACGAACGACCTGGACATCGACACGTTGCAGCAGCTGGAAGATCTGCTCGACTCGTGGCCGGGCACGCTCGTCGTGATCTCGCACGACCGGTACCTCGTCGAGCGCGTGTGCGACAAGGTCGTCGCGCTTTTCGGTGACGGCGGGCTGACCGATCTGCCCGGCGGGATCGAGGAGTACCTGAAGCGCCGGGACTCGTTGCGCGACAGGGAGAACGCTGCTGCTCCCGTTGCCGACAAGGCGCCGTCGAACGCCGCCGACCAGCGTGCCGCCCGCAAGGAGCTGGCGCGGTTGGAGCGGCGTCTCGAGGTGCTGCACAAGAAGGAAGCCGAGTTGCACGCCGCGCTCGCCGAAGCCGCGACCGATCCCGACAGGCTGCTGAAGCTCGACGCCGAGCTCCGTGCCGTGCTGGCGGAGGAAACCGACGTCGAGGCTCAGTGGATGGCCGCGGCCGAGGTGGTCGAGGGTTAACGCCCGCGGCGGCGCAGTTCGTTCGCGAGCTGGGGCAGCAGCTCGTCGATGAACGACGTGTCGTAGCCCTGGCCGGAAAGTAAGGCGTAGCTGAAGCGCGCCTTCATGACCTCTTCCGAGCTCGCGCCGAGCATGCCGTCGAGCGCGACGCCGATCTCCTCGAGCATCCGGTCGACCTGCGCGGTGCGGTAGCCGCGCTGGCCGGACGCCGCCTGCGGGATCCGCAGCTGGCGCAGGTCCTTCCACGACCGCACCTGCGGCATGCTGCGCACCGGTCCGGCGAGCTGCTGCTCGACCCGGCTGAGGAACGAGTCGACCTCGGACTCGTCGTAGCCACGCCGTCCGATGAGCGGACGGGAGAACCTGACGTCGCGGATGTCCTTGGCAGTCAGGTTGTCCTGCCCGCGCATCGTCGCCTCGATGCGGTCGAGGAAGGCGTCCACCTGGGACTCCTGGTAACCGCGACGGCCGCGGGGAGGGCGGTGGAACGCGACGTTGCGGACGTCGTTGGCGGTGAGCTTCGGCGCGTCGACGGCCTTGGGCTGCGCGGGCTGCTGGGCCGGCGGCAGCTGCTGGGGACGCGGCGGAGGCTGGGGACTGCGCTGCTGGGGCCGTTGCTGTTGCTGCGGCAGCTGCGTGGTCGGCGGCGTCCTGGGCGGCGTCTTGGGCGGCGGCGGTGCGGTTTCGAACATCAGCACGACCAGGTCGAGGAACGTGTCGACGTCTTCCTCGTCGTACCCGAAGGTGCCCGGCGCGGTCTCGCCGAACACCGCGTCCTGGATCTGTTGGGCGGTCAGGTTGTCCTGTCCGCGCAGGGTGGCCTCGATGCGGTCGAGGAACGCGTCGATCTGGCCTTCGTGGTAGCCGCGCGTGCCCGGTCTGGGCTTGTGGAAGCGCACCGCGGCCACGTCGTCCGGAGACAGCCGCACCGCGGGTCTGAGCGCCTGCGACGTGGCGTGCGCACCCAGAGCGGGCGCACCGGCCTGCTGGCGTTGCGGAGTGGACCGCAACGTGTCCGCCACGAGCTCCATGAAGACGTTGACCTCGTTGACGTCGTAACCCGGATCCCGGGTAGCGGTGCTGAACCTCACGTTCAGCACGTCCTCGCGCGTGAGGATGTCTTTGCTGCGCATGGTGCCCTCGACCCGGTCGAGAAATGCGTCCACCTCAGCTGCGTCGTACCCGCGCGCGCCCTTCGGGGGACGGTGGAACGCGACGAGGGCCACGTCCTGCGCGGAGAGCAGAGGTGCCGGATGCGCGGGTAGACGATGCTGCGCTCCGGGGCCGCCCCGATCCACCAATGACCTCCTCCTGCGTACCTGTACTGGGGAGTATCGCGTTTCGCGTGGCATAACGTTTCGCCCTGATGGACCAAACGGCGCCACTACGATCGCCAACATGAGTCAGTTCGTGGATGTGATGCTGGCGACGGCCGCAAACGGCCAGGGCAAGGGCATGACGACGGGTGAACCCGCCGCGCCCGTCCGCCGGACCTGGGCCGAGGTGCACGAACGCGCCCGGCGGATGGCCGGAGCGCTCGACGTGGCGCCGGGCACCGCGATCGCCGTGCTCGCCGCCGAACCAGCCGTGATCGCCCCAGCCGTGCAAGCTGCATGGCTGTGTGGTGGCAGCGTCACGATGTTGCATCAACCCACACCACGCACCGACCTGGCCGAGTGGGCCGAGGACACGCTGCGGGTGCTCGCCATGATCGAATCTCGCCTGGTCCTGCTCGGCAGCCCGTTTGACGCGCTGGCCTCGGTGCTGGACCAGCACGGCATTCCGTACCGCAAGCTCTCCGAGCTCGACGGCGAGCCGATCGCTCACCCTGTTCCCACTCCCGAGGATGCCACGGCACTGCTGCAGTTGACGAGTGGATCGACCGCCGATCCGAAGGCCGTTCGCATCACACATCGCAACCTGATGTCGAACGCCGAGGGTATGCGCATCGCGGCCGCGTTGGATCCAACGTCGGACGTAATGGTTTCCTGGCTGCCGCTGTTCCACGACATGGGCATGGTCGGGTTCCTGACCGTGCCGATGCTCTTCGGCCTGGAACTGGTCAAGGTGACGCCGGTCGACTTCCTGTCGCGTCCGACGCTGTGGGCCGACCTGATCACGCGCTATCGCGGCACGATCACCGCGGCGCCGAACTTCGCCTACGCGATCGTGGCTCGCCGGCTGGCTTCTTCGTCCGAGTCGTTCGATCTGTCCACGATGCGGCTGGCCCTGAACGGTGCCGAGCCGATCGATCCCGCCGCTGTGCAGGCTTTTGTGGATGCAGGGGCACGTTTCGGCTTGCGTCCCGAGTCGATCCTGGCGGCCTACGGGATGGCGGAGACCACGCTGGGTGTCGCGTTCGCGCCGCTGTTCACCGGGCTGTCGGTGGACGTCGTGGACGCCGACGCCGTCGAGGCCGACCGGCGGGCTGTGCCTGCTCCGGAGGGGCGCGGGTTCCCGTTGCTCGGGCCGCCGTTGCCGGGCCTGGAACTGCGGGTGGTCTCCGACTCGGGCGACGTGCTCGGCGTCCGGGACGTCGGTGAGCTGCAGATCCGCGGCGAGGCCGTGACGCCCGGCTACCTGACCGTGAACGGCCCGCTGGCCACGCAGGACGCCGAGGGCTGGCTCTCCACCGGCGACATCGGGTACGTGGTGGAGGACGGCCAGGTCGTCGTCTGCGGGCGGCGCAAGGACGTCATCATCATGGGCGGCCGCAACATCTATCCGACCGATGTGGAGCGTGCGGCCTGCTCGGTCGACGGTGTGCGGGCCGGCAACGCGGTCGCGGTGCGGCTGGACGCCGGGACGCAGCGGGAACGGTTCGCCGTCGTGGTGGAGTCGAAGCTCGCCGGGGACGCCGAGGCGGAGAAGTCGCTCGTGAAGGAAGTCACGGCGCGGGTGGTGGACGCGGTCGGGTTGCGGCCGTTCGCCGTCGTGGTGCAGCCGCCGGGGACGTTGCCGAAGACGCCTTCCGGCAAGCTTCGCCGGTCCGCGGCGGCCGCGTTGGTCTAGTAGAGGGCGTCGAGAGCCTCGACGATTTTGCGCAGCTCCCTCGCACTGCGGCGGGGGAGCCTGCACATCATGTGCTCAAGCTGTTCGCGAGCCCACAGGGCTTCCACGACGTCGTCGTCGAAGTAGGCCTCGTGCTGACGCAGCCATCGCCGGTGGCGCGGATTTCGCACGAAACTCGACCACTCGCGGAGGTACGAGTCGGAGGCGCGGTGGCGGCGCAGTTCGGCCAGCAGACGGGTCGAGGCACCGTCGAAGGGCAGGAGCTTGCCTCTGGGAGGCTCAGGGCGCCTACGCGGCATGGCCCTTTCGGTTGGTCATGCCACGATCCTACGGCTCAGTGGAAGGCGTTTTGGGCGGCTTCCAGGCCCTTGGTCACCAGCGCCTCGGTCGCGTCCGCCGCACGGTCGATCTCCAGCGCGAGCTGCTTGCGCTCCACAGTGGAGAAGTCCTTCAGCACGTAGTCGGCGGGGTCCTGGCGGCCCGGCGGACGGTCCACGCCGAAGCGGACGCGGTGGTAGTCCTTGGTGCCCAACGACTTCGTGATGGAGCGGAGGCCGTTGTGGCCGTTGTCGCCGCCGCCGAGCTTCATCCGGATCGCGGCGAACGGGAGGTCCAGCTCGTCGTGGATCACGACGATCAGGCTGGGCTTGAAGAACTTCGCGGCGCTGGAGACCGGGCCGCCGGAGAGGTTCATGAAGCTGCGCGGCTTGGCCAGGACCACCCGGTGGCCGGACAGGCGGCCCTCGACGATCTCGGCGCCGGACTTGTGGGCCTTGAACTTGCCGCCCACCCGCGCGGCCAGTTCGTCGAGCACCAGGAAGCCGATGTTGTGGCGGTTGCCCTCGTACTTGGGGCCCGGGTTGCCCAGGCCGACGATGAGGGCGAGGTCATCGTCCACGGAACCGCAACTCCTGCTCGAGATCGTCCAGCAACGCGTCCACGGCCTGCACCTGGTAACCCTTGCCCAGCAGGCCGGACGTGGTGCTGAACCGGGTGTTGCGGACCTCGGTCGAGGTCATGGCACCCCGGCCGTCCAGGTTGGCAGCGGCGCGGGCGATGAAGGCGTCGACTTCGGCGCGATCGTAGCCGGTGCCGACCTTCGGCAGCTTGCGGTTTTGCAGGTCCTCGCCGGTGGCCAGGCCCGTCGGCGGCACGATGCCGTTGCGGACCTGGAACTCGAGCAGGTGCAGCACGCCGTCGACGCTCAGCGGGTCGTAGCCGTTGGGGACCGTGGCGAACCTGACGGTGCGCACGTGGTCCGGGTTCAGGCGAATGCGGCCCGCCAGCGCGTCGGCGATGATCAGCATGAACTCGTTCACCTGGTCCGGGTCGTAGCCCTGCCGCTTGCGGCGGAAGGTCTTGGACCGGATCTCGGTCGGCCGCAGGTATGCAGACGGCGCGCCTCCCCCCTCGTGAGGGGGTGGCGCGCCGTCTGTGCGGCCCGACGTGATGGGGCTCAGCTTTCCTCGGTCGCCTCAGCGGCCGGCGCAGCCTCTTCACCCTCGAGCTGGGAGGCGGACGGTGCTTCGTTGACGGCGACGACCAGCGCCTCGGCGTCGGTGACCAGGACGGCGCCGGACGGCAGCGTCAGGTCGCTCGCGTGGATCTGGGTGCCGGCCGCGACGCCCGCGATCGACAGCTCGATCTGGTCCGGGATGTGCAGGGCCTCGGCCTCCACCGTGATGGTGGTGAGGTCCTGGGTCACCAGCGTGCCCGAGGCGGGCTCGCCGGAGATGACCAGCGGCACCTCGACGGTGACCTTCTCGCCGCGCTGGACGAGCAGCAGGTCGACGTGCTCGATGTAGTTCTTGATGGGGTGCGTGGTGACGGTCTTGGTCAGCGCCAGCTCGCTCCCGCCGTCGAGGGCGAGGGTGAGGACGGCGTTCTGACCGTGCTCGCGGACAACACGGGCGAACTCGAGCGCCGGCAGGGCCAGGTGCTTCGGGTCGGAACCGTGGCCGTAGAGCACCGCGGGGATCTTGCCGGCGCGACGGGTACGGCGGGCGGCGCCCTTGCCGAATTCGGTGCGCTGCTCAGCGGCGAGACGGACCTCGGACACGGTGGGGTACTCCTTACAAGTCTGGCCTTGTACGTCGGGGCGGTGCACAAGTTTCAGCGTTGGGGTGGTGGCCTGCGGCGGCGAGCAGCACGCGGAAAACGTCAACACGCGCGGCATCAAGCCACCGCGTCGATCACGCCGGACCGTTGAAGGCCCGCCCTCGCCGAGGCAACCCGACCAGTGTAGGTGAGCGAGGATCAAAGGCGCTAATCGGGGGTCCGTAGACCGCACGCGGGGCGCTTTCGCACTCACCTGGAGTACGAAAGCGCCCCGCGTGCGGTCAAAGCAGAGCGTCAGGCGTTGCCGTCGAACAGCGAGGTGACGGAGCCGTCTTCGAAGACTTCCTGGATCACGCGGGCCAGCAGCGGCGCGATCGACAGCACGGTCATGTTCGGGAACCGCTTCTCCGCCGGGATCGGCAGCGTGTCGGTGAACACGACCTCGCGGGCACCCGAGTCGCGCAGGCGCTCGGTGGCCGGGCCGGACAGGATGCCGTGCGTGGCGGCGATCACCACGTCGGCAGCGCCCTCGTTGAGCAGCTGCTTCACCGCGCCGGCGATCGTGCCGCCGGTGTCGACCATGTCGTCGATCACGATGCAGAGCCGGCCCTCGACCTTGCCGACCACGCGGTTCGAGACGACCTCGTTGGGCCGCAGCGGGTCACGGGTCTTGTGGATGAACGCGATGGGCGCGCCGCCCAGCGTGTCCGCCCACTTCTCGGCCAGCTTGGTGCGGCCGGCGTCGGGGGAGACGACGCAGAGCTCGTGGCCCGCGTACTTGCCGCGGATGTGGTCGGCCAGCAGGGGCATCGCCCACAGGTGGTCGACCGGGCCGTCGAAGAAGCCCTGGATCTGCGCGGTGTGGAGGTCGACCGACACCAGCCGGTCCGCGCCCGCGGTCTTGAACAGGTCCGCGACCAGGCGGGCCGAGATCGGCTCGCGGCCGCGGTGCTTCTTGTCCTGCCGGCCGTACGGGTAGTACGGCATGATCACGGTGATGCGCTTGGCCGAGGCGCGCTTCAGCGCGTCGACCATGATCAGCTGTTCCATCAGCCACTGGTTGATGGGGGCGGTGTGCGACTGGATGACGAAGGCGTCGCAGCCGCGCACGGACTCCTCGAAGCGGACGAAGATCTCGCCGTTCGCGAAGTCGTAGGCCTGCTGCGGGGTCACCGTGACGTTGAGGTGCTTCGCCACCTCTTCCGTCAGCTCTGGATAGGCGCGCCCACCGAAGAGCATCAGGTTCTTCTTCGGTGTGCCGGGCATCTGCGGGTTCACGGTCAGCGACCCTCCTCTGTCTTCTCGTCATTCTGCTGTGCGAGGGCAGCTGCCGCTGCCTGAGCTGCGGCGGTTCCTGGACGTCGGCTGATTACCCAGCCTTCGAGGTTGCGCTGCGGGCCTCCGGACACTGCGAGCGCGCCCGGCGGGACGTTGCGGCGCAGGACGGTGCCCGCGCCGGTGTAGACGCCGTCGCCCACCGTCACCGGCGCCACGAACATGTTGTCCGAGCCGGTGCGGCAGTGGGATCCGACGATCGTGCGGTGCTTCTTCACGCCGTCGTAGTTGACGGTCACCGAGGCGGCACCGATGTTGCTGTACTCGCCGATCGTGGCGTCGCCGATGTAGGAGAGGTGGGGGACCTTCGAGCCCTCGCCGATCGTCGAGTTCTTGGTCTCCACGAACGTGCCGATCTTGCCCTTCACGCCCAGCGACGTGCCGGGTCGCAAGTACGCGAACGGGCCGACGGAGGCGCCGTCGCCGATCTGCGAGTCGCTGCCGTGGGTCCGGACGACCTTGGCGCCCTCACCGACGGTCACGCCGGACAGCGTCGTGTCGGGACCGACGGTCGCCCGCGCACCGATCACCGTGCCCGCGCGGAGCTGCACGTTCGGCTCGATCAGCGCGTCCTGGCCGATCTGCACGTCCGCGTCCACCCAGGCCGACGACGGGTCGACGAACGTGACGCCCGCACGCATCAGGCCTTCGACGATCCGGCGGTTCATCTCGGCACCGACGGCGGCGAGCTGCACGCGGTCGTTGATGCCCTCGACGAGCCACGGGTCGGCCGCGATCAGCGCGCCCACGCGGCGGCCGTCGCCACGGGCGATGCCCAGCACGTCGGTCAGGTAGAGCTCGCCCTGCGCGTTGTCGGTCGACAGCCGCGACAGGCCGTCCCGCAGCACCGCGGCGTCGAACGCGTACACGCCGGAGTTGATCTCGTTGATCAGCTGCTCGGCGGCGGAAGCGTCCTTCTGCTCGACGATCCGCTGCACGGTGCCGTCCGCGGAGCGCACGATCCGGCCGTATCCGGTGGGGTTGTCCGCCACGGCCGTCAGCACGGTCACCGCGTTGCCCGCCGACGCGTGCTCGGCCAGCAGGGCCTTGAAGGTCTGCGTGTCGAGCAGTGGCACGTCGCCGTAGCTCACGATCACGGTGCCGGCGAGGTCGTGCGGCAGCTCGGCCAGGCCGCACGAGACCGCGTGCCCGGTGCCCTTCTGCTCGGCCTGCACGGCGACGGTGACCTTGCGGCCCAGCGCACCAGCCAGTGCTTCGAGGTGCTCGGTGACTGCTTCACGGCCGTGGCCGACGACGACGGCCAGGTGGTCGGGATCTGTGCCGGCCGCCGCGCGCACCGCGTGTTCCACGAGTGAACGTCCGGCGATCCGATGCAGCACCTTGGGCGTGGACGACCGCATGCGGGTGCCTTCCCCGGCGGCGAGCACGACCGTGCTGACAGGGCCCTCGAGCATCAATGCTCTCCCTAACAGGCTGGGTGGGTTCGAGTCCGCGGACCAGCCTAAGCCTCCGCAGAGGGCTCCCCCGCCACGGCCGCGACCTGGCAGCCGCCCTGGCGCTTCGCCACGTACATCGCCGAGTCGGCCCGGGACAGGGCCTGGTTGGCGGATTCGCGCGGGCGCAGCGAGATGACGCCGACCGACAGCGTCACCCCACGTGAGAGGTCGATTGGCAAGCCCGCCACGGCATCCACGGCCCGGCCGAGTGCTGCTTCCGCGGCGTGCAGAGGGGCTCCCGGCAGCAGCACCACGAACTCGTCGCCGCCATACCTGGCAACCATGTCGTCGCCGCGCAACGCCTGCCGGAGTGTGCTGGCAATCACCCGAAGAACATCATCACCCTCGGCATGCGAATGCCGGTCGTTGACGCCCTTGAAGCCGTCGAGGTCCACCAGGGCGATGGAGAACGGGTTGACCTGGCCGGCGATGAGCTCGCCCATCTTGTCGTCGAGCGCCCGGCGGTTAGGCAGCCCGGTCAGCGGGTCTTGCAACGCCTGCTGCGCTATCGCACCGTGCGCGCGCGTCAGCCGTTCGTGTTCGCGGCGGGTCGTGATCGTGGCGACGCGGGACTCCTGCATCGCCCACAGTTCGGCCTCCAGAGCCGCGTTGTACGCCTCCAGCGCCGACATCGTGTGCGGCCCACTCAGATGCGCGTACTCCCGCTCCAGCGACAACAGCAGCGACGGCTCCGACGTGTCGTGCTCCATCTGCGTGCGCGTGTCGCCGAGCACCTTCAGCGCGTCGTCCAGCCGGTTCGCCTCGACCAGGCACCTGGACAGCGCGATCGCGACGATGATCAGCTCCCGCGCGTACATCGACAGTCCGCGCAACGACCACAGCCGATCGAGGTGACTCTCGCTGGGATGCGTCAACGCGTGGGCGGCGCCGAGGATCGGCACCTGCTCGGCGGCGTCGAGGTCGCGCCGGCCGGGGTGCAGCGACTGCCGGAACGGCACCTCGGCGGCCTCGGCGAGCCCTGAGGCGACTCGGAACTGCTCGTGCGCTGCGTCGTGCAGATTCACCCGTTCGAGGCGCAAGCCCCAGCCGATCCGCAGCCGCGCCCTGTTCACCAGGTGCACGTAGATCTGGTGCGGCTGCCCGCTCTCGCGCAACGCGTTGTTCGCGCCGGCCAGCACGTCGTCGGCCATCTCGTACACGCCGAGTTGGGTGAGCACGAGCGCGATGTCCTGCAACGTCGAAGCAAGCAGCTGGTCCCACGTCCGCTTGTCGAACACCGGGTCGGCGTCTGGTTCCTCGTCGAGCATCATCGCGAGCGCCGCCGCGATCTCGGTCAGCGCCTTGTCCTCGGCGTTGGCCAGCAGGAACCGCCGGCCGCGCAACGCCCGTGCGTCCGCTTCCATCACCATCAGGCCGTGGCGGCGGCAGTGGCTGAGCATCTCGTCGAGCTGCGGGTCGGACATGTCGACGAGCCCTGGCGTCACCAGCCGGACCACGGCCGCGGCTCTGAGCAGCTGCGCGACGATGCGGGGCTCACCACGGCCCTGCGCCTCGGCGAGGATGTGGTCGATCTCGGAGGTCGCTTCCAGCTGCGCGGCGAGGTGGCTGCTCTGGGCCACGGCGACAAGCTCGCTCGCGCGGCCCACCAGCCACGCGTCGGACATCTCGTGATGGCGGTGGCCCACGTTGCCCTGCTCGTCGACCGTTTCCTCGGGCAGCTTCGCACCTCCCAAAGACCGCACAAGACACCCCGTGCCCAGGGGCTTGCTCCGCCACCAGGATTCGAACCTGGACCATCGGAACCAAAATCCGAGGTGCTGCCTTTACACCATGGCGGAACGGGCGGGCGCGCGCCCGTCCTGCGCACATGTTGTCACGAGACGTCCTCCTCTTGTCCAACCACCACTCATCCGGCTCAGCTCAAGATCACGGCTTCGCGCCGATTGACCTGGTCAGGAAGTCGCCGAGCGCATTTCGGTACGTGTCGGTCGCCACATTCCACCCCGACGTGTGGTCGGCGCCGGGGATCTCCACGTACTGCAGCGGCCACCCGAGCCCGGCCGCGGCGGTCGCCAGGTCGCGCGACGACTGGGTGGGCACGGTGCCGTCCGCGGAACCGTGGAAGAGCAGCGTCGGCGGCTTCAGCACGGGCGGGTTGCGGACCAGGTCGAACCGGTCGAAGTCGATGCCGGCGCGGAAGCCGGACACGAGCTCGGCGACCGGCGTGAGCCACGTCGGCACGCCCCGGTTCTCCGCCTGCAGGTTCAGCGTCTGCGTCCAGTTCGTGACGGGGGAGTCGAGCACGACACCGTTGACCGCCGCCGCGACGCTCGAACGCGCCAGCGTCTGGCCGACGATCGCGCCGCCCATCGACCAGCCGTAGAGCACGATCTTCTGCGCGCCCTGCGTCTGTGCGTACTTGATGGCCGCCTCGACGTCGCGCCACTCGGTGTCGCCGAGGTGGTAGAGACCGTCCGGCGACGCGGGCGCTCCGACGTCGTTGCGGTAGGTGATCAGCAAAACGGGCAATCCGGCACCGTGCAACTGAGGAACCACGCGCAACGCCTCTTCGCGGGACGCGCCCCGCCCGTGCACGGTGATGACCCACGTGTCGTTCTTCGCCGCGGGCACGAACCACGCGGGCATCTCGCCGAGTTCGGACGGCACCCTGACCTCGCTGTACACCAGACCCAGCGTGGTCTTCGGGTTGCCTTCGTAGACGTCGGTCTCGATGCGCACCTTGGTGCCGTCGGGCGGCGGGTTGCCCTCCAGCAGCGGACGTTCGACGCGACCGTCCTTCGCCGCCGCGATGTCACCGACCTTCGCGGCGCCGCCTGGCCAGACGATGCCGAACGTGCCGCGTTGCAGCGTGAGCTTGGATTCGGCCAGCACGAGGTTCTTGTCGTCCACGCCGAGCGCGGTCTCGGGGAAGCGCTGCGGCACTTCCTCCGGTTCGAGCAGCTCACCGCTGTAGTACCAGCCGATGCCGCCCAGGCCGACCGTGACCAGCACGAGCAGGGCGAGCAACGAGGTCACGGTGATCCGGGTGATCTTGCGTCTGGCCATCACCCGATGATGCCGGGTCATGGTCTCGATTCCAGGCGACACAGCGTGACGAACCTGAGAACTGGCCGCGAGTTCGCCCGAGTTTCCACGTGAGTCTGGCGAAGTAGGTGGACCTAACTTACGCTTCCGTAAGTTACGGTTGCGTAGGTACGTCATCCCTCGACCCCCCAGAGGTATCCGTATGACCACGACGATGAACCCGTCTGCCGACCAGGGCCCGAAACCGTTGTTCGACGGGCGACGCAGTCATGCCGAGCAGTCCGGTGTGTACGTGTTCGTCATCGTTCCCTTCCTCGCTCTGCTGGCCGCCGTCCCGTTCGCGTGGGGCTGGGGACTGGGCTGGGTCGACGTGGCGCTCTTCGTCGCCTTCTACTACCTCGCCGGCCTCGGCGTGACGATCGGCTACCACCGGTACTTCACCCACGGCTCGTTCAAGGCCAACCGCGCCCTGAAGATCGGCCTGGCCATCGCCGGCTCGATGGCGCTGCAGGGCCCGGTGATCGACTGGGTGGCCGACCACCGTCGCCACCACGCGTTCTCGGACCGCGAGGGCGACCCGCACTCGCCGTGGCTCTTCGGCACCGGTCCGGCCGCGCTGGCCAAGGGTTTCTGGCACTCCCACATGGGCTGGCTGTTCGACCGCGACAAGACCAACCACAAGCGCTTCGCCCCGGACCTGATGGCCGACAAGGACATCGTGTGGGTCGACAAGCTGTTCGTGCTGTGGACGACGATCTCGCTGGCCCTGCCCGGCGTGCTGGGCGGCCTGATCACGTGGTCCGTCTGGGGCGGCGTGACGGCGTTCTTCTGGGCCGGCCTGGTCCGCGTCGCGTTCCTGCACCACGTCACGTGGTCGGTCAACTCGATCTGTCACATGGTCGGCGACCGCCCGTTCGCCGCGCGCGACCGTTCCGCCAACGTCTGGGCGCTGGCGATTTTGAGCTTTGGCGAGTCGTGGCACAACCTGCACCACGCCGACCCGACCTCCGCGCGGCACGGTGTGAAGCGCGGCCAGATCGACATCTCCGCCCGCCTGATCTGGATGTTCGAGAAGTTCGGCTGGGCTTGGAACGTGCGCTGGCCGAGTGAGCAGCGGCTGGCCAGGATCACAGTCAAGAAGTAGGCCCCGTACGCTGACGAGGGTGACCAGGGTCAGGATGACGGGCAAGGAACGCCGAGAGCAGCTCCTGGACGTCTCCCGCTCCCTGTTCGCCGAGAAGGGCTTCGAGGCCACCTCGATCGAGGAGATCGCGCACCGCGCGAGCGTGTCGAAGCCCGTGGTCTACGAACACTTCGGTGGCAAGGAAGGCATTTACGCCGTCGTTGTCGACCGGGAGATGCAGCGCTTGATGGATCAGATCGTCGTGGCGCTGGACGGCGGCAGCCACCCTCGGGAGCTGCTGGAACACGCCGCCTGCGCGCTGCTCGACTACATCGAGGGCTCGACGGACGGGTTCCGCATTCTGGTGCGGGACTCGCCCGTCGCTTCGTCTTCCGGCACGTTCTCGTCGCTGCTGAACGACATCGCCTCGCAGGTCGAGCACATCCTCGGCGTGCACTTCGCCAAGCAGGGCTACGACCGCAAGCTCGCCGCGCTGTACGCGCAGGCGCTGGTCGGCATGGTCGCGCTGACCGGCCAGTGGTGGCTCGAGGCGCGCAAGCCGAAGAAGGACGAGGTCGCGGCCCACCTGGTCAACCTCGCCTGGAACGGCCTCTCGGCGATGGAGCACAAGCCCCGGCTGCGCAGCCGTTCGTGAGCTGCCCGGCGATCGCGGAAACGGTATGGGCGCCCTGGAGCGATGTATCCAGGTGTCCGGGCCGTTCGTCGAGGGGTCGAGCGGCACGATGAAGTCGGTGCCGGGGTGCGTCGCAACGCACCCCGCGCGACCTCACGCACCTCCGGTGAGCCGCAGCAGCTTGTCGTTGGAGCCGTTCGACGTCGTGAGGTAGAGCGACCCGTCCGGCGCGGTGCGGGCGGCCCGCAGCCGTCCGAACCTGTCGTCGAGCTCCGCCGGGATGCTGACGTTCTGCACCTTGCCCTGCGGGTCCAGCGTGAACAGCAGCAGCTTCGACCCCTTGAGCGCGGTGATCGCGAGCTTGCCGTTCCAGAACGCCGCCTGGCAGATCGCCTCGGTGGGCGACCCGGACGACCACACGGCCGGCACCGCGTCGGGGAAGCGCTCCAGGTCGGTCATCGGCACGTCCTCGTCATACCCGCCCTGCGTGCCGCCCTTGGACGGGTCCCACCCGTAGTTGGCGCCCTTCTTGAGCAGGTTGACCTCGTCGTCGACGGCCGGCCCGTGCTCGCTGGAGAACGCCTGGTCGGTGCCCGGCCGGAACACCACGCCCTGCACGTTGCGGTGCCCGTAGGTGTAGACCCGGCGCTCGTTGGCGTTGTTGCTGCTCGCGAACGGGTTGTCCTTGGCGCCCTCGCCGGTCTCGGGGTCGATCCGCAGCACCTTGCCGCCGAGGCTCGTCTTGTCCTGCGGGTTGCGCCCCTGCGCGATGTCACCCGTCGCCACGAACATGGTCCCGTCCGGCCCGAGCGTGGGCCGGCACCCGGAGTGCCTGCCGCTCGGGTTCGACGGCATGCCGGTGACCAGGTCCTTGGTCTTGGTCGCCTTGGTGCCGTCGAGGCGGAACGTCACCAGCCGCACGTCCCTGACTGTGTTGTAGCAGGCGGTGAACCGCTGGCCGTCGGGGTGGATCACCAGCCCCATCAGCCCGCCCTCGCCGCGCACCTGCACGTCGGAGAGGTCGATGTCGACCTCGGTGACCTGGCCGTTCTTGACGAGCTTGATCCGGCCAGGGCGTTCGGTGACGAGCATCGAGCCGTCGTTGAGGAACCCGATGTCCCAGGCGTGCTCCAGGCCAGTGGCGATCTCCTCGACCTTCAGGCCCTGCGGCGCCGGTGCCTTCGACGGCGCGGTGCCGCCCGGTTCCGGACTGGAGCAGGCCGCGACCATCAGCACCGACACAGCAACGAGTGCGCGCATGTCCTAACTATGCGTTTGGTGCCGTGGAGGTTCCGTAAGGCCGCTCAACGGGCAGCAGTGCGCGCGCTGCATCCAGATCTCGTGCGCGCACCTTCTCGTGGATCTGCCTGGCCAACGGCGTGACGTCGGTGATGCTGACCGTCCACTCGTTGACGTACATGTCGACGGCTTCCCGCGTCAGGCCGATCTGGATCGACCTGTGCGGCAGGGCTTCGTGGTTCATGCCGCGTTCCGGATCCCACTGCACGCGCACGGCGGGTTTGCCCTTGATGTTGCTCTCGACGGCGTGCGCGACCGCCCAGTCGAACCCCTCGCGGGTGATCCGCACGGCGAGCACGTGCTCCTGGTCTTCTTTCCGGGCGTACCCGCACCCGCAGATCAACGACCTGATGGTTTTTTCCGCGTTGCAGCGAGTGCACGGTTTCGACCTCGTGTGGACCGACGTGGAGCGCACGACGGTGCGGCACGGGGGTTCCGCGGCGTACGTGCACTCGTTGGGCGACCTCCGGCAGGCCCTCGCGACCTGGCAGGACGACTGCCGCAACTACGACGCCGACCCCGCCGGGTACGTCCAGCGCAAGAGGGAAGCGGCGCGCGCGGCTGCTCAGCGCGACCGTTAGCGGTCACCCTATAAGGGTTCGCCGAACGAGCTATGGTGGGGAGTGAGACCCCTCGTCCCAGGCAGGGGTCTGTCTGGCGTCTCCCACTCGACCGGGGTTTCTCACATGCCGCTGCTCGGCCTGCTCTCCTGCGTGCTGCACGACAAAGCCCTCCGCACGTTGGTCGACTCCGCCGGTGTCCCCGAGCTGGAGCTGGACGGTCCGCTGGCCGCCCGCCCGCTCGTCGCCGCGGCGCTGTCCACCGCGAAACCCGTCCTCGCCGTCACGGCGACCGGGCGGGAAGCCGAAGAGCTGACCAACGTCCTCAAGGACCTCATCGGGCCCGGCAAGGTCGCGTTCTTCCCCAGTTGGGAGACGTTGCCGCACGAACGCCTGTCGCCCCGCGCGGACACGGTGGGTGCGCGGCTGCAGGTCCTGCGCAGGCTCAAGCACCCCGAGGGCAACCCGATCCGGGTGCTCGTCACGACGGTGCGCAGCCTCATCCAGCCGATGGCGCCGGGTCTGGGCGACCTCAAGCCGGTCCACCTCAAAACTGGTGAAGAGCAGGACTTCGCCGAGCTGATCACGAGCCTCGCCGAGAACGCCTACACCCGCGTCGACATGGTCGAGAAGCGCGGCGAGTACGCGACGCGCGGCGGCATCCTCGACATCTTCCCGCCGACCGCAGAGCACCCGTTCCGGGTCGAGTTCTGGGGCGACGAGGTCAGCGAGATCCGGCCGTTCTCCGTGCAGGACCAGCGTTCACTGCCCGACCAGATCGACGAGTTCGTGGCGCCGCCGTGCCGCGAGCTGTTGCTGACCGAGGACGTCAAGCAGCGCGCCCAGGATCTCGCCGAGGAGCACCGGTCGGACGCTCACCTCGCCGAGATGCTGGAGAAGATCTCCGGGGGCATCGCGGTCGAGGGCATGGAGGCGCTCATCCCCGCGCTGTGCCCGGGCGAGCTCCAGCTGCTCACCGAAGTCGTTCCCGAAGGCACGCACGTCCTGCTCAACGACCCGGAGAAGATCCGGGCCCGCGCGGCCGACCTGGTCCGCACCGGCCAGGAGTTCCTCGAAGCGTCCTGGATGGCCGCGGCGGCGGGTGGCAAGGCGCCGATCGACCTCGGCCGCAGCGCCTACCAGAGCATCAGCGAGATCGCGGACAACGCGAAGGCGAACGACCGTCCGTGGTGGACGCTCAGCCAGCTCACCACCGACGCGCCGGACGTGGTGCACCTCGACGTCAAGGCGGTCGAGGCCTACCAGGGCGACGTCGACCGGGCGTTCGCCGACCTCAAGGCGCACACGGCGACGGGTGGTGCGGCCGTGCTGGTCGTTCCCGGCGCCGGTACCGCGCAGCGCGCCGTGGAACGGATGAACGAGGCCGAGGTCTCCGCGGTCTGCGTGGAATCCCTCGACGAGGCACCGAAAGCAGGCACCGTCACGGTCGTTCGCGGTGCGATCGAGGACGGCTTCGTGCTGCCGGACCTCGCGCTGGTCGTGCTGACCGAGACCGACCTGACCGGCGGTCGCGGTGGCACGTCCACAAAGGACATGCGCAAGCTGCCGTCGCGGCGGCGCAACGCGGTGGACCCGTTGGCGCTCAAGGCGGGCGACTTCGTGGTGCACGAGCAGCACGGCATCGGCAAGTACGTGGAGATGGTCCAGCGCACCGTCGCCGGCGCCACCCGCGAGTACCTGGTCCTGGAGTACGCGAGCAGCAAACGCGGGCAGCCCGGCGACCGGTTGTTCGTCCCGACGGACCAGCTCGACGAGGTCAGCCGGTACGTCGGCGGTGAGCTGCCCACGCTGAACAAGCTCGGCGGCAGCGACTGGAAGAACACGAAGTCCAAGGCGCGCAAGGCGGTCAAGCAGATCGCGGCCGAGCTCGTGCAGCTCTACGCTGCCCGGCAGTCGGCCCCCGGCCACGCGTTCGCGAGCGACACGCCCTGGCAGCGCGAGCTGGAGGACGCGTTCGCGTTCACCGAGACGCAGGACCAGATGGCCGCGATCGACGAGGTCAAGGCCGACATGGAACGCAGCGTGCCGATGGACCGCGTCATCTGCGGTGACGTCGGCTACGGCAAGACGGAGATCGCGGTCCGCGCGGCGTTCAAGGCCGTGCAGGACGGCAAGCAGGTCGCGGTGCTGGTGCCGACGACGCTGCTCGCCCAGCAGCACCTGAACACGTTCTCCGAGCGCATGCGGCAGTTCCCGGTGAACGTCAAGGGACTCAGCCGGTTCACCGACCCCGCCGAGTCGGAGCAGGTGATCCACGGCCTCGCGGACGGCGAGGTCGACATCGTGATCGGCACGCACCGGTTGCTGCAGAAGACCGTGCGGTACAAGGACCTCGGCCTCGTGATCGTCGACGAGGAGCAGCGGTTCGGTGTCGAGCACAAGGAGCACATCAAGGCGCTCAGGACCCACGTCGACGTGCTGACGATGTCTGCGACGCCGATCCCGCGCACGCTGGAGATGTCGCTTGCGGGCATCCGCGAGATGTCGACGATCCTGACCCCGCCGGAGGAACGGCACCCGATCCTCACCTACGTCGGCGCGTACGACGACAAGCAGGTCGGTGCCGCGATCCGGCGCGAGCTGATGCGTGACGGCCAGGTCTTCTACGTGCACAACAGGGTCTCGACGATCGAGAAGGCCGCGAAGCGCATCCGCGAGCTGGTGCCGGAGGCCCGCGTGGTCACCGGGCACGGCCAGATGAACGAGGACAAGCTCGAACATCTCATCCAGGGCTTCTGGGAGCGTGAGTACGACGTCCTCGTCTGCACCACGATCGTCGAGACGGGCCTCGACATCTCCAACGCCAACACGTTGATCGTCGAACGCGGCGACCTGCTCGGCCTGGCCCAGCTGCACCAGCTGCGCGGCCGCGTCGGCCGTGGTCGTGAGCGCGGCTACGCGTACTTCCTGTACCCGCAGGAGTCGCCGCTGACCGAGACCGCGCACGACCGGCTCGCCACGATCGCGCAGAACACCGAGCTGGGCGCGGGTATGGCCGTCGCGATGAAGGACCTGGAGATCCGCGGCGCCGGCAACATCCTCGGCGCCGAGCAGTCCGGCCACATCGCGGGCGTCGGCTTCGACCTCTACGTGCGGCTCGTCGGCGAGGCCGTCGAGGCGTTCCGCAAGCACGCGGGCGCCGACGGGGGCGAGGTCGAGGAGGAGCTCGCCGAGGTTCGTGTGGATCTTCCGGTCGACGCGCACATCCCGCACGAGTACGTGCCGGGCGAACGGCTCCGGCTGGAGGCCTACCGCAAGATCGCGGCCGCCTCCGACGAAGCCGCGCTGCAGGCCGTGTGGGACGAGCTCAAGGACCGCTACGGCACGCCGCCGGAACCGGTCGAGCGCCTGCTGAGCGTGGCGAGGTTGCGGCACACCTGCCGCCGCCACGGCGTCACCGAGGTGATCGCCATGGGCCAGAACGTGCGGTTCGCGAAGCTGGAGCTGCTCGACTCGCAGCTGGTCAGGATGCGCCGGCTGTTCCCGAAGGCCGTGTACAAGCAGGCCATGGGCACGGTCACGGTGCCTAGGCCGACCGAAGGAGCGGCAGGCGGCCGGATGGGTGCACCTCAGCTGCGCGACCAGGAGCTGCTGGACTGGTGCGGTGCGTTCCTCGACTCACTGGCGGGGACTCCCGTGACCCCGGTCACCACGGCGTGAGAGGGTAGATCCTCGTGAGCACTGTTCTGAAGCGTTTCTCGCTGGTCGGTGTTGCCGTGGCGCTGCTCGCCACCGGTTGTGGCGCCGGGCCCTCGAAGGCCAGTTCGGCCGCGATCGTCGGTGGTCAGTCGATCGGTCTGGGGACCGTCCAGGACCGGACCGTGAAGGTGCTCAAGAAGGAGCCCGCGGCCCAGCAGATGCAGGACCAGGGCAAGCTGGACCAGGTCTCGCGCCTGGTGCTGGCCGACGAGATCACCCACAAGATCGCCGACTACGCGGCGCAGCGCGAGAACATCACGGTCGACGAGACCAAGGTGTACGACGCGGTCCAGGAGAAGGGTGGCCCCGAGGCCGCCGCGAAGCAGAGCGAACAGGACGCCACCACGATCTACCGCCGTCAGCGCGACGTGCTGGTGATGGGTGAGCTGGCGAAGCGCAACCTCTCCACGCTCGAGGTCGTGATCGACTTCTTCCAGAGCAAGGACCCGAAGGAAGCGAAGGAGAAGGCCGCCGAGGTCGCGGCCGACCCCTCGAAGATGTCGCGGTTCATCCAGGAGGCTCCGCGCACCACGGGCGGCCAGCAGGCGTCGGCGACGAACCAGCGGGTCCGCGTCACCGAGAACCCGTCGCTGGTGCACACCATGCTGTGGGGCGTGAAGCCCGGCACCGTGGTCGCCTTCCCCGCCGACGAGCAGCAGTCCAGCTGGATGGTCGCGCTGGTCAAGGAGCGCAACCGGGTCTCACCGACGCCCGGCGAGGACGACCTGTCCGAGCGCATCGACCCGCGCCTGCTCGGCGCGTTCGGCCTGCGGATCGCCCAGTTCCTCGCCGCGGACCTGGAGATCGAGGTCAACCCCCGCTACGGCGTGTGGGACCCGACCGACGCGACCGTCGTGGGCAACGCCGGTGAGCGGGCCGGGTACGTCGGCGTCACCGCGACCAAGAACAAGTCTTGATCACCGTCGTCGTCCTGAGCGAGCGGCTCGACGCCGTGCTGCCGGCTGCCGCCCTGCCCGCGTTGCGCTCGGCCAAGGCCGTGTACGCGGGCGAGGGCGTTGCGCTGGAGTTCTGGTCCTCGCTCGGCGTTGACGGGCCCGCCCCTGCTGTGGTCGAGGACGGCGCGGTGGTGCTCACGACCGAGCCGTCCGCGTACCCGGACGCGGTCGTGATCACGACGCCCGAGCCGATGGGCGCGGGGCTGCTCGACGCCGCCGCCGTGATGCACCGGCTGCGTTCGCCCGGCGGCTGTCCGTGGGACGCCGAACAGGACCACCTGTCGTTGCGCCAGTACCTGCTCGAAGAGACCTTCGAGCTGCTGGAGGCGATCGAGGACGGCGACCGCGCGGCGATGCGCGAGGAGCTGGGCGACGTCCTGCTCCAGGTGCTGTTCCACGCGCGCGTCGCGGCCGAGGACGCCGAAGATCCGTTCGACATCGATGCGGTTGCGACTGATCTGGTCGCCAAGCTCGTCGGCCGTCATCCGCACGTCTTCGAGGGCCACGACCCGGCGGTGCACGACGCCACGTCGCAGCAGCACCGGTGGGAGGAGCTGAAGCAGGTCGAGAAGCGGCGCGAGTCCAGTGTGGACGGTGTCGCGCTCGGTCAGCCGGCGGTTGCTCTCGCCGCGAAGTTGGTGCAGCGCACCAAACGCGCGGGGTTCCCGGTCGACCTGCTGCCGGAGGGCGACGACACGGGCACGACGTTGTTCGCCGTGACGGCGTTGTCGAAGCTCGCGGGTGAGGACCCCGAGACAGAGCTCCGCCAGATCTGTCGCCGTTTCGCCGCGAACGTGCGCGAGGCCGAGGCGAAGGCCAGGGCCGAAGGTCTGGATTCGCTTGCAGCTGAGGACTGGCGGCGATTTTGGCCCAGATAGTGCCGCGACCGCCAACCTTCACCGCGTCTTCCGGCGCTCAGCAGGGCACCTCGCGACACCGGCCCCCGCCCCCCTGTGCCCGATATGACGGGCGGGGGCCGGCGCCGCGATGCACCCGTCTGAACGTCGGAACACGGGGTAAAGGTTGGCGGTCGCGGCACTAGAAACGGTGAACGTGGGCTAACGTCGATCTCGTGACTTACCTGCGGTATCCGCACCTGTGCGGTGACTTGGTGACGTTCGTGGCCGAGGACGACGTGTGGCTCGCGCCCGTCGGTGGAGGAAGGGCCTGGCGCGCGTCCGCCGATCAGGTACCCGCCCGCACACCCCGGTTCTCCCCTGATGGCACGCAGTTGGCCTGGGCGAGCTGGATCGACGGTGCGCCGGAGGTGCGGGTGGCGCCTGTGGACGGTGGCCCCGCACGCCGGTTGACGCACTGGGGGGTGGCCCGCACGGCCGTGTCCGGGTGGACTCCGGACGGGCGAGTGCTCGCCGTGTCGACCACCGGCCAGATGTCCCGGAACCGCAAGCAGGCGCACGCCGTTCCGCTGGACGGCGGACCGTCCGAAGTGCTGCCGTTCGGGTGGGTCAACGACGTCTCGTTCGGTCCGGACGGGCAGGTCGTCACGTCGTCGAGCTACATGCAGGAACCCGCCAGCTGGAAGCGTTATCGCGGCGGCACGGCGGGCAAGCTGTGGGTCGATCTCGCGGGTGACGGCGAGTTCAGCCGGATCCTCGGCGATCTGAAGTCGTCGCTGACGAACCCGATGTGGGTCGACGGGCGCATCGCGTTCCTGTCCGACCACGAGGGCGTCGGCAGCGTGTACTCGGTGCTGCCGGACGGTACCGACCTGCGCCGGCACACGGCGGGGGAGTTCTACGCGCGCAACGCTTCCAGCGACGGCTCGCGGGTGATCTTCCACCAGGCCGGCGAGCTGTGGCTGCTGGACGGCTTGTCGGACCTGCGCAAGCTCGACATCAAGCTCGGCGGGCCGCGCACGGGCCGGCAACCGCACCACGTCAAGGCTTCCGGCAACGTCGAGTCGTTCAGCGTCGACCACACGGGCCGCGCTTCTGCCGTTGAGGTCCGTGGTTCCGTGCACTGGGTGACGCATCGCGACGGCCCCGTGCGCGCGTTGGCCGACCGCTCGGACGTCCGTGCGCGGCTGCCGAAGGTGCTCGGCGAGACCGATCACGTCGTGTGGGTGACCGACGTCGAAGGCGAGGAAGCGCTGGAGATCGCGCCCGTCGGTGGCGTCGAGCCCGGCAACACCGCGCGTCGGGTTGCTTCTGGGCAGCTTGGCCGGGTCATGTCGTTGGCCGCCGCGCCTGATGGCTCGCGCGTGGCCGTTGCGACGCACGACGGCCGGTTGTTGTTGGTGGACATCGCTTCCGGCGAGGTGCGCGAGGTCGTCCGCGGTGCCAACGCACACGTCACGCACCTCGCGTTCTCGCCTGACTCCTCGTGGCTGGCGTGGTCGCATCCCGGTCCGAACCCGTTGCGGCACATCAAGATGGTGAACACGTCTGATCTGTCCGTTGTGGACGTGACGCCGCTGCGCTTCGCCGACTTCTCGCCCTCGTTCACCGAGGACGGCAAGTACCTGGCGTTCCTGTCGATCCGCACGTTCGACCCGGTGTACGACGCGCACGTGTTCGACCTGTCGTTCCCCACGGGCTGTCGGCCGCACCTCGTGCCGTTGGCGGCCACCACGCCGTCGCCGTTCGCGCCGATGCACGGTGGACGTCCGGTCGGCGACGAGGACAAGGACTCCGACGACGAGGACGAGAAGACCTCGGTCACTCGGGTCGATGTCGAGGGCCTCGCTGATCGCGTCGTGACGCTGCCCGTCGCGGCCGCCGACTACGCCGGCCTGAAGGCTGCGCGGGGCGGGTTGTTGTGGTTGCGCCGGCCGTTGCTCGGGGTGCTCGGCGACAACCTGGCGTCGCCGGAATCCCGGCCGCCGCGCACGGTGCTGGAGCGGTTCGACTTCGGCAAGCTCAAGACCGAAGTGCTGGCGGACAGCGCGGAAGCGTTTGCGATCTCCGGCGACGGCAAGCGGATGGTCATCGAGGACCGCGGCGACCTGCGGGTCGTGCCGTCCGACAGCAAGGTCGACGACGACTCGGCCGACTGCATCGAGATCGACCTGTCGCGGGTGCGGGTGGTGATCGACCCGGCCGCCGAGTGGGCGCAGATGTACGCCGAGAACGGCCGGCTCATGCGTGACCACTTCTGGCGCACCGACATGGGCGGCGTCGACTGGCAGGGCGAGCTGGACCGCTACCGGCCGCTGGTGGCCGAGGTGGGCAGCCACGACGACCTGGTGGACCTGCTGTGGGAGGTGCAGGGCGAGCTCGGCACGTCCCACGCGTACGTCTGGGGCGAGGCGTCGCGCGTGCCCGCGTCCCGTCGCCAGGGGCTGCTCGGGGCCGACTTCGCGCTGGTCGACGGCTCGTGGGTGGTCTCGCGCGTGATCCCCGGCGAGACGTCCGACCCGCACGCCCGTTCGCCGCTGGCTGCTCCTGGCGTGGCCGTGCGCGCTGGCGACGCTCTTGTGGCCATCGACGGTCGTCCGGTCGGTCTGGCCGGTCCCGGTGCGTTGTTGGTGGGGACGGCCGGCAAGCCCGTGGAGCTCACCGTGCGGCCGGGTGGTGGTGGCGAGCTGCGACGAGTCGTGGTCGTGCCTCTGGCCGATGAGGAGCCGCTGCGCTACCACGACTGGGTGGCCAACCGTCGCGCGTTCACGCACGCACGGTCCGGTGGCCGCGTGGGCTACCTGCACGTGCCGGACATGATGGGCGCCGGCTGGGCGCAGCTGCACCGCGACCTGCGGGTGGAGCTGGCCCGCGAGGCGCTCGTCCTGGACGTCCGCGAGAACGGCGGCGGCCACACCTCCCAGCTGGTGATCGAGAAGCTGGGCCGGAAGGTCATCGGCTGGTCGGTGGCGCGCGGCTACACGGCGTCCGAGTCGTACCCGCAGGACGCGCCCCGCGGCCCGGTCGTCGCGGTGGCCGACGAGTTCGCCGGTTCCGACGGCGACATCGTCAACGTGGCCATCAAGGAACTGGGCATCGGCCCGGTCGTCGGCGTCCGGACGTGGGGCGGCGTCATCGGCATCGACATGCTCTACACGCTCGTCGACGGCACCATGGTCACCCAACCGAGGTACGCATCCTGGTTCAAGGGCCACGGCTGGGCCGTGGAGAACTACGGTGTCGACCCGGACATCGAGGTGGTCATGACGCCGTCGGACCGCGTTTCCGGGCGCGACCCACAGCTGGAGAAGGCCGTTTCGTTGGCCCTGGAAAGCCTTTCATCTTCGCCAGCCGCTCACGCTCCGGAGTTGCCACCACTGGCTTGAACACCCCATCGTGTGACTAAAGAACTGTGACGCACTGTTCCATGTGGACGATCAACCAAGTGGAACAGTCGTCACCGTTCGGGGGTGTGTCCCAGATGAGTCACCGTGAAGAGCCGCGCAGCGGTCGCGGATGCTTCGGAGCCGTGGTCGTCGTGCCGTTTCTGGCACTGGGCGGCATGTTCGCGCTGATCGCGCTCACCGGGTCACCCGATGAGGCGCCACTGGCCGCGCCGCCGCCCGCGCGGCCCACATCGCAGTGGTGGACCGAGCCGTTCGAGACCGGGACTTCGCTGTCCACCGTCACCGAGACCGTTGTGGTGGAGGGAGCGGCGCGGGAGGTTCGGGCGGCTCGGATGGCGACGCAGACTCGGGTTGCGGTGTCCACTGTCACCGAGACCGTTCGAGCTACCGGGGCCAAGTCTGCTGCTACCGGGCGAAATGAGCCGCCGGCGGGGCCCGAGGAGGAAGAGTCGACCGAGACCTTGCCGTCCTCTTCGGACACTTCTTCGCCGGTGGTGTCGTCCACTTCTTCTGTCGTGCCTGCGCCTCCGGTGTTGGAGACGCCTTCTTCTGGGCCTGCTGACCCGGTTACCACCACGCCTTCCACGCCTCGGTCTGAGGAGCCGGTTCCGCCGGTTGTGCCTACTACGCCTACCGAGCCTCCTTGTGAGCGTGGGGAACCGGTGCCTTCGGTTCCGGAAGAGCCTGGTGCGCCTGAGGAACCTCCTGCCGAGGTTTCGGTCGGCGTCGGCTTGGAGTTGCCACTGCCTTCCCCTGCTGAGGAATCGTCCACGTCCTCCGCGCCCTTGGCAGGGGTCTGAGAGAGGGGGTTGGGGCTCATTCCGCCGGGCCCCAACTTCCTTCAGGCTCGAGAACGCACAGATTGTGTTGTGCAGTGCGGGGTTGGGTGTTGCCCCTGTGCCGGTTTGTCTCGACTGACCGGCCCGCGTCCCCCAGGGTCACCCGGCCTGCGGGGCAGCGGTTCTTCCGCTGCCCCGTTTCTGCGTTACTGGGTTGCGCTTGCCCGTGCGTAGGCGTCGGCCCCGCTGAACACGTTCTGGCCGTACTCCACCGAGTTGTTGTAGGTCATCACGGCGGACCACCAGCCCTGGCCCGTGCCCAGGTCCCGGGCTCCGCCTCCGCAGAGGTAGCGCGCTGCCGTCAGGGCGGCGTCGTCGATGTTCTGCGGGTCTGCGGGGAGGCCGTCGCCTACCGCGCGCTTGGCCCAGCGGTTCCACGTGCCGGGGATGAACTGCATCGGGCCCACTGCCCGGTCCCAGGTCGTGTCGCCGTCCAGGCGGCCGCCGTCGGTGTCGCGGATTGCTTTGACGCCGGGGGAGCCGTTCAGCGGGACGCCGATGATCGGGCGGGAGGGGAGGCCGTTCTCCTGCAGACGGGAGCCGTTGATGTTGCCGTGGCGGGACTCGACTCGGCCGATGCCTGCCAGGGTTGCCCAGGAGATGCGGCAGGCCGGGGCCTCGCGCTGCATGATCACGTCGGCTGAGGCGTAGGCGTGCAGTGCTCGTTGGGGGATGTCGGTCTTCGACGCCACTCGGGTGATCCAGTCGGCCAGCGGGTTCGCTGCGGCTGTGTCGTTGCCCGGGGCGGCGGCGCTGCCAGGGGGTGCGGCGCCTGGTTCGACGTCCTGGATCGGGACCAGGAACGGGGGCGGGCCCAGCGGGGCGGCGTCTTTGCGGTTCAGGGCGCCCAGGCCCCAGGCTGCCGCGGCCACCACGACGATCAACAGCAGCACCAGGACGATGCGGCCGATGATGTTGCCGTAGTTGGGGCGGCGGGCTGGGCCTTTCACGGGCGGCGGGACCACGCGATCCAGGCTACGTGCTTCGGGACGGTCGCGGGGGGCTGCTTGCCGCGCGGATGCTGCGCTCTGTCCACTGAGGACGGAAAGATGGTCAATTTCCCAAGGCCAGGCGGGCTTTGACCTCGCCGAGCGCTTCCTGGTACTCCGGTGACGGGTTCATCGCCACCGCCATCCGCAGCTGGGCCAGCGCCTCGGGGAGGCGGCCCAGCCGTTGCAGGGTCTTGCCCAGCGCGAACCGGGCGTAGTGGTCGCTCGGGTCGAGGTCGAGGACCTTGCGGAACGCTTCCTCGGCCCGGTTGAGCTGCGCGGACCCGAGGTATGCCCGGCCGGCCAGCAGTTGCACCGACGGCGCCTCGCCGGCCTCGTCCAGCACCTGCTGCAGTTCACGGAGCGCGTCGAGAGGCCGACGCTGCGCGAGCAACGCCTCCGCCTTCCGGAACGCCTCGAAGGTGCTGTCCGTCATTCGATCAACGTTACCTACCGCCGGCCGGTTCTTCGACTGCCGTCCGGGCGACAGAACTCGATGGGGTGGAGGTGCCGAGCCAGCACGCGCCGAATCCCAGCACCAGTCCGGCCACGACACCGGCCGTCGGCACCTGTCCCAGCAGCGGCCACGCGATCAACGCCGTCACCGACGGAACCACAGAGGACAGCGTCGTCATCGCCGCGGCGCCCCCGGTGCGGACGCCGACCAGGAACAGCGACGCGCCGCCCATCGAGTTCACCAGCACCAGGAAGGTGAGCGTCAGCCAGAACTGCCGCCAGTCCGTCACCCCGGCGTGCTCGGTCAGGGCGAGCAGGCCCACCACCGGCACCGAGACCGCGTGTTGGACGGCGTTGCCGCTGCGGAAGTCCGTGTCGCGGCAGAACTTCTGCTGGTAGACGCCGCCCGCGACGAAGCCGAGCATGCCCAGCACGGTGAAGACGGCACCGGACCCGAACGACCCCAGCCGGTTCCACAGCGCGGTCAGGACGGCGGCGATCCCGAGCATCAGGCCGGTGATCTGCCTGAGTCCAATTCGGACGTGGAAGATCTGGGCCGCGACCACGGCCGTCAGCACCGGCGTGCACGAGATGATCAACGCGGTGACTGACGCCGGCACACCCATCCTCAGGCCGAGGTAGACGCCGGAGAACTGGCAGGCCTGCACGAGCAGTCCCGCCACGCAGGTGTGGATCAGCGGCCATCCACGCGGCCAGCGCGCGCTCGTGGTGAGGGCGACCAGGGCCATGAGCACGGCCGCCAGCGTGAAGCGGATGGTGGTCATCAGGAACGGCGGAGCCACGGCCACGGCGAGCGCCCCCACCGGGTAGCCGGAGGCCCAGACCAGCACCGTGCCAGCCGCGAAGCCGGGTTTGATCCGCACGGGCTCCAGAACTACCAGCAGGTCCGACTCAGGACGAGGTTTTGTTCCACGCTGTGGCCATCCGCGTGACCGCCTCCGTGATGATCTCCGGCGAGGTCGCGAGGTTCATCCGCACGAACCCCTTGCCGCCGGTGCCGAACGGGATCCCGGAGTTGAGCGCGACCCGGCCCTGCTGCAGGAAGACCTCGCTCGGATCGTCGCCGAGCCCGAGCTCGCGGCAGTCCAGCCAGGCGAGGTACGTGCCCTGTCCCGGCCGGTACCGGACACCGGGCAGTTCGGCGGCCAGCAGGTCCTGGAGCAGGCGCCGGTTCTCGTCGAGCCCGGCGAGCAGGGCGTCGAGCCAGTCGCCGCCGTCTCGCAGCGCCGCCGTGTGCGCGAGGATGCCGACGTGGCTGGGCCCGTGGCTCACCTCCTCCGGCAGCCGCTTCAGGTCCTCGGCGGCGTCCGGCCCGGCGATCGCGAGCGCGGCCTTGAGCCCGGCGAGGTTCCAGGCTTTGGACGCCGACATCAACGACAGCCCGTCGCCCGCAACGCTCAGGTACGGCACGAACTTCGTGGCCGTGATCGGCGCGTGGATCTCATCCGCGACCACCCGGACGCCGTGCTCGCGCGCCACCTGCGCCACTTGCTCCAGTTCGGCTTCGGTGTGGACGGTGCCGGTCGGGTTGTGCGGGCTGCACAGCAGGTAGACCGATCCCCGGCCGGCTTGCACGAACGCCCTTTCGAGGTTGTCGAAGTCGATCCGGTGGTCGTCGCCGAGCGGCGCCTCGACCACGCGCCGTCCCATCGACCCGACGAAGTGGTAGAAGGGCGGGTACACCGGGCAGTTGACGACGACGGGCGCGTCCCGGTGCGAGACCAGCCGGAACATCTCGACGACGCCGAGCATCACGTCCGGCACGATCGCCGTGCGCTCCACTGCGAGCTCCCAGTCCCACCGCTGCTTCGCGAACGCCTGGAGCGCCTCGGCATAGCCCGTGCCCGCGGGATATCCGGTGTCGCCGCGCGCGACCGCGTCGGTGATGGCCCGCGCGACCGGCTCGGCCAGCAGGACGTCCATCTCGGCGACCCACACCGGCAGCACGTCCTCGGGGTAGTACCGCCACTTCATGCTCGTGCGCTGCCTGAGCTGGTCCAGGGTGAGCTGACGTAACGGGTTCATAGGGCAAACCTAGGCTTCCTCGTCCGCAAAATTCTTGCTGAAGTGCAGGCGGACGGCCGCCTGATGATCACCGAGCTGGCCGACCGCGCGCAGCTGAGCGTCTCCTGCTGCCAGCGCCGCTTGCGTGATCCGCGGCTACCGCGCCGTGGTGGACGCCACCGCGATCGGGTTCGGCTTCGAGGCCCTGGTGTTCGCCAAGCTGCGGATCGAGTCCATGGACGACTTCGACCAGGCCCTGGTGGAGGCGCCGAACATCGTGGAGGCGCAGCGGTTGTTCGGCAGCCCCGACTACCTGCTGCGGGTAGTCACCGCGGATCTCGCGTCGTACCGGCGGTTGTACGAGGACACGCTGGCGAAACTGCCTGGGGTGCGCGGGTTGACGTCGACGATCGTGATGAAGCAGGTGATCGAGCCGCGGCCGTTGCCGGCGCAGCTGTGAGAGCTACCAGCCGAGCGCCTCGCCGTACGCGTCTCGCACCAGTTCGAGGCACCACTCGGGGGTGGGAAGGTCGCGGGTCTGGTGCGCGAGCTGCGACTGCCACTCCAGTTTGACGGGCAGCGAGGCGAACTCGTACTTCTGCACTGAGACACCTGTCGCGTCGCGCACCAGTTCGGCTGCCTCTTGCGTCAAGGCGCCCAACTCGGCGAGGCGCGCGAGGTCGTACAGGTCCCGAGCAGCGTGGCGGTCCGCCCAAGCGAGAGTCTTCATCGCTGCGAACGCCGGCAGCGTTGGGACTTTGAGCTCGACTTCCGACGTGATGTCGCTGTACCGGGTCTCGATCCGCGCCGTCTCCCACGGCCATCTTGCCCACTCGTCGTGATCGAGCAGTTGGACGCGCACGCGAAGATCCGCGGTTGTGACGAGCAGCCCGGGCTCGATCGCCGATCTCGTCGACCTCAGTGGAGGATCCCAGCTCGTTCCAGGGAACTCCCTGCGCAGCTGCCGTGGCAGCCGTTCGTCGAGCGCAGTGGCGACCGCAGCACGGTCAGGCGTCCACAGGTCGATGTCCTCTGACAATCTCCCGCCTGCCGCTGGGTTCGCCAGGTGCGTTCTGGCCAGGGCGGTGCCACCGACGAAGAGAACGTCGGGCGCTGTCCGGGGCAGGCTCGCGAGCACGTGACTGATCAGGTGATCCCTCCGAACCTGCTCCTCGGCGACCCCGAACAGATCAGCGACGGCAACGAGCTCGTCGTGCTCAAGCACCTGCCGCCTCCTTCACCCGAGCCAACGCACCGGGCCTGCGTTGATCCTTTGCGAGTTCTTCCACGAGAGCCCAATCGATCTTGCGGGCGAGTGCTCGGACGACCGGCCGGATTTCAGCTTCGGTGAGGCCGCCGAGCTCGGGCCGTGCGGCGATGTCGAGCGCAGTTTGCTCAGCGGTGGTCATCCAACCCGTGGTGAGCTCGGTGTCCGCTCGCTCGAGGTCCAGCCGTCGCACGTCGCGCTTGACGAAAACGATCTCGCCGAGGTCGGTGCGCAGCGGTGGCCGTTGCTTGGGCACGGCCACGACTGCGGTTCCGATGGCGCGCGGCAGGGCGCCGTGCCGCCGTGCGGCTGTGATTCCCATCAGCGCCACTACGTCCTTCCCGTAGTCGGCTTGCGCCACGCCGAGTGCCGCTGCGGCGAGGTCTGGACGCCACCTCGGATCCCCGAACCGTTCGAGAGGAGCGAGCGCGTAGTAGCCGTGGCTGATGCGGCGGAGCACTGCCTGTTCGAGCAGACGCTCGAACTCCCCGCGAGGATGTGCGTAGACGTCGGCCGCGTCCCTTGGGCGCAGCACTTTGTTCGTTCGTCTGGCGAGTGCGGTCGGGATGGTCACGTGGCGTTTCACTATTACCTCCGTAGGCCAGAAGCCTACGTTCATAGTACTCATTTCAGGGAAGCAGGGAATGCACGCGGGCGTTGTCCTGTTGCATGAGCCTGCGCTTCTCACTGATGGGTCCGGTACGAGCCTGGCGACACGACGAGGAGATCGAACTGGGGCCGCGCCAGCAGCGCGCGGTGCTGGCGGCGTTGCTGCTGAACAACGGCATCCGGCTGAGCAACGACCAGCTGATCGGCATGGTCTGGGACGACCCGACGCCGAGCGCGGTCATGGCGCTGCGGACGTACATGTACAAGATCCGCAAAGCCCTGCCGGAGCTGGACCTGAAGTCCAAGGACGGCGGCTACACGGTCCGGGCCGAGATCGTCGACGACTGCCGCGGCGAACCCTTGGAAGGGCTCCAAGGCGCCTACTTCGAGGCTCAGCGGGTCAGGCTCGCCGCGCACCGGCTCAAGGCCCGCGAGGACTGGCTGGAACGCGAGCTCGACACCCTTGAACTGCAGAAGCACGTCGCCTCCCACCCCCTCCGCGAACGGCCGCGCGCGCTGCTCATGCACGCCCTCTACCGCGACGGCAGGCAGGCCGAGGCGTTGGACCACTTCCACCAGGCGCGTGCCCTGCTGAACGAGGAGCTCGGCCTCGAACCGGGGCCAGAGCTGCGCGAGGTGCACGCGCAGATCCTCAGGGGCGACCTGCACCTGCCGCGCCGGCCAGAGCAGCTGCCGCCGGACCTCGCCGACTTCACCGGACGTGCGCAGGAGATCGCGCAAGCGCTGCAGACGTTGCCGGGCACGGTCGGCATCACCGGCATGCACGGCAGCGGCAAGACCGCGCTGGCCACCCGGATCGGGCACCTCGTCAAGCACCGCTTCAAGGACGGGCAGATCTTCGTGCGCGGCAAGGACTTCGCGAACGACCTGCTGCGCGCGGTGGGGGTGGAGAACCCGACCGGTGACAAAGCCGCGCTGTGGCGGGAGAAGGCGCGCGGCAAGCGGTTCCTGGTCGTCGTGGACGACGTGCCGGACGCGGCCTCGATCGCGGATCTCGCGTCGCCCGGCTCCGCGCTGATCGTCACGAGTGTGCGCCGGCTCAACGAGCTGCCCGGCGTGACCTGGTTGAAGATCGCCGGGCTCACCGGTCAGGAGGCGCACGAGTTCTTCCGCAAGGTCCTCGACCCCGCCAGGATCGCAGCCGAGCCGCAGCAGGCGGAGGAGTTCCTCAACCGCATGTCGTACCTGCCGCACGCCGTCCGGGTGGTCGGCGGCAAGCTCTCCGCCCGCCCGCACTGGACCATCGGGATGGCCCTCGCCCAGATGCAACGGGACACCAAGCGCGACGGCGCCAACTCGTCCGACTGCCGGGCCGTGCTGGCACCGATGGTGAAGGTCGAGGGACAGCTCGCCGAAGAAGCACGGCACCTCCTGTTGTGCTTCGCCCAGCAGGACGCCGAGGTGATCGACGTGAGCGCGGCGGCGGAGATGTCCGGCCTTCCGGTCGGTGCGATCGAGGTCTTGCTGGAGTCGCTCGCCGACGTGCACCTGATCGAACCGCTGGTGCTCGGCCGGTACCGGCTGCCGCGGTTCGTGCGGAGCTACTTCGGCTGGCGCACACCTGTGCTGACCAGCTGATTCATTTCGCGTTCACGGCCTGATGACGACGTGGCGGAACCGTCAACGCCATGGAACTTCAGGGACAACGAGCACTGGTCACCGGCGCGACGTCCGGCATCGGCCGCGCGGTGGCGGAGAAGATGACCGCGGCGGGCGCGACCGTCATCACCACGGGGCGGCGCGGTCTCGCCGGCACGCAGCACGTCGTCGCCGACCTGGCCGACCTCGACGACGTGCGCAGGCTCGCCGAGGAAGTCGGCGAGGTCGACGTGCTGGTCAACAACGCGGGCATCTTCCCGTTCGGCCCGACGCTCGAGCAGGACGTCGAGACCTACGAGCAGGTCTTCGACGTCAACGTGCGCGGGCCGTACTTCCTCACCGCCGCGCTGCTGCCGAAGATGATCGCGAAGGGCGGCGGCAGCATCGTCAACATCTCGTCGGTCACCGCTCGCACCGGCACGCCGATCATGTCCGTCTACGGCGCGTCGAAGGCCGCGCTGGACTCGTTGACGCTGAGCTGGGCCGTGGAGTTCGGCGCGCACGGCATCCGGGTCAACTCCGTGGCGCCCGGCCTCACCCGCACCGAGAAGGTCGAGGAGAATCTCGGCGACGCCATCGAGCACATCGTCGCGCCGACCCCGCTCGGCCGCGCCGCGCACCCGGAGGAGATCGCGGAGGCCGTGCTGTTCCTGGCCTCGCCGCGGTCGAGCTTCCTCACCGGGTCGATCGTGACGGCGGACGGGGGCGCCATCGCGACCTGACCTGGTCGTTCATCGCGAATTTATGCCGAAATGATCCGACGCGGGCACGTTCGTAGACATGTCAACCAAAGAGCTTGAAGGCAAGAAGACACTCGTTACCGGTGCCACGTCGGGAATCGGCCGCGCGATCGCGGTGAAGCTGGCCGAGCAGGGCGCCACCGTCTACGTCACCGGCCGCCGCGCCGAGCTCGGCAAGGAGACCGTCGAGCTCATCGAGCAGGCCGGCGGCACCGGTCACTTCATCGTGGCCGACGTCGCGAACCTCGACGACGTCCGCAAGCTGGCCCAGGAAGTCGGCGAGGTGGACGTGCTCGTGAACAACGCGGGCATCTTCCCGATGTCGCCGACCCCTGAGCAGTCGCTCGACGACTACGAGCAGGTGTTCGACGTCAACGTCCGTGCGACCTACTTCCTGACCGCCGCACTCGTGCCCGCGATGGTGGCGAAGAAGAAGGGCGCGATCGTCAACGTCTCGTCCGTCGCCGGCCAGGTCGGCACCCCGGCCGGCTCCGTCTACAACGCCTCCAAGGCCGCGATGGACGCGCTGACCCGCTCGTGGGCCATCGAGTTCGGCGCGGCGGGCGTGCGGGTGAACTCGGTGGCACCCGGCCCGATCGCCACCGAGGCCGTGGCCGAGATCGACCTGTTCCACGAGATCAGCGCTGCCACCCCGCTCACCCGCGCCGGTCAGCCGGAGGAGATCGCGGAGGCCGTGCTGTTCCTGGCCTCCGACCGCGCCAGCTACATCACCGGCGCGGTGCTGGCCGCCGACGGCGGGTTCGTCGCGACCTGAGCCAGCAGCTGCGCGACGGACGAGGGCGACTCGACGTGCACGTTGTGGCCACAGCCGGGGAAGATCACCGGCTCCGGCACCAGCTCCTTCAGGTGCTCCTGAGGGCTCATCGGGTCGTTCTCGCCCGCCGCCAGCACGACCTCGGCCTCCGCGGCCATGATCAGGCCCGGCATGTCCGGGCGGCCCACGCCGAAGGCCTTCATGTCCAGCGCCGGCGTCCATCCACCGTCCACTTCGGACACACCGTGCCGCAGCTTCACGCCCGCCATCTTCGACGCCCGCTCGACGGCTTCTTCTTCGGTGGCGAAGACCTTGCCCGGCTTCGCGGCGAGGGCTTGAGCTTTGGCCAGCTCCTCGTCCGTCCACCGGACCTTGATCCCGACGCCGACGCACGTGGTCACGTCCACGCCGAACCACCCGCTCGCCAGTGCCAGCCCGACCACGCCGCCCAGCGAGTGGCCGATGATCGTGACCGGCTCGCGCGGGATGACCTCCGCGACGGACGCGGCGAACGAGCCGAACGAGTAACGCTCGACGGGCTCGCTGCGCCCGTGACCAGGCAGATCCGGCACGAGCCAGCTGCCATGCCAGTCCTTGACGACGTCGTTCCACACCTCACCGGTCGCGCCCAGACCGTGCAGCAGCACCAGCAGCGGCCCGTTTCCACCACGTTCGACATGAAGCACGCGACCAGCCTAGGGCCGGTGCTCCCGACCGGCCTAGGGCTGAGCCCGCCACTGCTGGCAGGAGTTGCCGAGCCAGCTCCACAGCCGAACGTCCGTGCCGTCCGCGGTCCCGCAGTCGGCCATGTCGGCGACCTTGCCGCTGTTGGAATTGCGCAGCTGCACCCAGTCGCCGTCCGTCGGGAGGACCGACCAGCGCTGACAGGCGTTGTCCCACCAGGTGTGCTGCTGGATGTTGGTGCCGTCAGCGGTGCCGCAGGCGGCCACGTCGAGCAGCTTGTTGCTGCCCTGGTTGACGATCCGGGCGGTGCCATCGGCGAGCGGCTCGATCCGCCACCGCTGGTTGGCTCCGCCGTGGCAGGCCCACGAACGGACGTCGGCGCCGTCCGCGGTCGACCAGTTGCTCACCTCGAGGCACTTGCCGGTCGCCCGGTTGACCAGCATGACGTCATTTGGCGTGTAGATGAAGCCGACCTTGTCGACCTCGTCGCCGCTGCGGCCGTGGAATCCGGCGATCTGCCAGCCCGCGGGTGCGGTGCGGGTGAAGCAGTCCGAGGTGGTGGAGCCGCCGGCGAGAGTGCGCCCCAGGTTGGTGGTGAACTTCGCGTAGAACACCCGTGTGTGGTTGTTGTGCTTGGCCTGACAGAGATATGCGTTGTTCACGTACTCATTGCTGCCCAAGGTGAGTGACGAGTACGAACCGCCTTCCCCGCCGTGGGTCAGCCTCGTGCCGTCGTTGAGCGTCACGCCGACCTGGTCGACACGCTTGCCGCTCCGCAACGAGATTTCGGTGGTCTGGGCACCCCACGCCACCCGGTCGACGTCGTTGAAGTAGTTGCCGTGCGGGCCGCCGACCTGCTCGCTGAACTGGTACGCCGGGTTCGTCGACCAGCTGAACCCGACGCTGAGCGGGTAGTGGTCGGACAGCATCTTGCCGGTGCCGTCCTCCCGGAAGGCGGCGTGGTTGTTCTTGTAGGACGTCGCGTTGAGGGTGACGGCCCGGCTGCCGCGGTACCAGATCTTGTCGACGACCTCGCAGCTGTCCGTGGGGTTGGCGTTGTCGCAGAGCACGGCGTCGCTGCCTTCCGCGGGGGCGTTGCCACCGCGGACGAGCTGCACCCACGGGTCGGTCAGACCGTTGGCGGCGGCGAAGTTGCGGATCGTGGTGCCGTCGACCGTGCGGGTGTAGCGGGTGTTGGTGTCACCCATGACCACCACCGCGTTGCCGGCCGAGCGGCTCTGGATGAACGAACTGAGCTGCGCGAAGTTGGAGGCCCGTGCCGCGAGGTCGCCGCTGTTGCTGCCCGCGTCGGCGTGCAGGTTGTAGAAGTCGACGTAGATGCCCTCGGTCAGGCGCGTCCGCATGAACGTGAAACCCTTGGGTGTCAGGCAGTCACCGCTGTTGGCGTCGCAGGCGTTCCACTTGACCCGCTCGAAGTCGCCTTCGTCGAAGGGCTTGCGGGACAGCGTGTTCAGCCCGCTGCCGAAGGGCACACCGCCACTGGTCGCGGTGCGGTGCGGGTGGTTGTTCGCCGCGTACAGGTAAGCGTGGTAGTTGAAGTCCTCCTGCACGTGGACGATGTCGTACGATCCGATCCGTTGCCCGATCGCCGTGGTGGCGGACTTGCGGGGAGTCGGTGCGCTCGACAGGGCCTCCGGCAGCCCCGCGATGTTGTACGTCAGCGCGGTGAACGTGCCTGATTCCGCAGCGGACGCTGTGGGTGTCGTCGGCAGTACCACGATGGCGGCTGAGGCGAGTGTTGCCGCCACGGCACCAGCCAGTGCTCGTCGCATGATGGGGCCCTTCTCTGCGCCCTGACGCCCTTTCGGGCGTGGTTCACGAGTCATCGCATTGGCACCGGCGGAGGCGGGAGACACGCCGTTGCTGGCGGGACTGTAGGGCTGGTGAAGCCTCGGCTGGAATAGATGATGAATGAATTTCGCGTTCACCATGCTGAACTCGCCAGGTGGCGTGGCCCGAACGGCTACGGGCCATCCTCCATACAGTCTTCTGGCACGATTCAGTCGAGCGGCGTCGCGGCCCACTGTGATCTGACGGTGTCGAGCCCCAGCCGGTCACCTGGCCCAAGTAGGCTCGTCGCGAGACGAGACGCAGGAGAAACAGGGAGCGCAAGTGGCGGTCATCGAGCAGGTCGGAGCACGCGAGATCCTGGACTCGCGCGGCAACCCCACCGTCGAGGTCGAGGTGGCGCTGGACGACGGCACGCTGGAGCGTGCGGCCGTTCCGTCGGGCGCGTCGACCGGTGAGCACGAGGCGGTGGAGCTGCGGGACGGCGACGCCAAGCGGTACCTGGGCAAGGGCGTCGAGCGCGCGGTCACCGCGGTGCTCGACGAGATCGGGCCCGAGCTGGTCGGCATCGAGGCCGTAGAGCAGCGCGTCGTCGACCAGAAGCTCGTCGACCTGGACGGCACGCCGGACAAGGGCCGTCTGGGCGCCAACGCGATCCTCGGTGTGTCGCTGGCGGTCGCGAAGGCCGCGGCCACGTCGAGCGGCCTGGAGCTGTTCCGTTACGTGGGCGGCCCGAACGCGCACGTGCTGCCGGTGCCGATGCTGAACATCCTCAACGGCGGGTCGCACGCCGACACCGAGGTGGACATCCAGGAGTTCATGATCGCGCCGATCGGCGCGGAGACGTTCCGCGAGGGCCTGCGCTGGGGCACCGAGGTGTACCACGCGCTGAAGTCCGTGCTGAAGAGCAAGGGTCTCGCGACCGGCCTGGGCGACGAGGGCGGTTTCGCCCCCAGCCTCGCCAGCAACCGCGACGCGCTGGACCTGATCCTCGAAGCCATCGAGAAGGCCGGTTACCGGCCGGGCCGCGACGTCGCGCTCGCGCTCGACGTGGCCGCCACGGAGTTCTTCTCCGACGGCGCCTACACGTTCGAGAAGAACAAGCGCTCCGCCGAGCAGATGATCGGCTACTACTCCGAGCTGGTCCGCGACTACCCGATGGTCTCCATCGAGGACCCGCTGTCCGAGGACGACTGGGACGGCTGGGTGCAGATGACCGCCGAGCTGGGCGAGAAGGTCCAGATCGTCGGCGACGACCTGTTCGTCACCAACCCGGAGCGCCTGGAGGAGGGCATCTCCCGCCGCGCCGCCAACGCGCTGCTGGTGAAGGTCAACCAGATCGGCACGCTCTCCGAGACGCTCGACGCGGTCTCGCTGGCCACGTCGTACGGCTACAAGTCGATGATGTCGCACCGCTCGGGCGAGACCGAGGACACGACCATCGCCGACCTCGCCGTCGCGACCGGTGCCGGCCAGATCAAGACCGGCGCCCCGGCCCGTGGTGAGCGCACCGCGAAGTACAACCAGCTGCTGCGCATCGAGGAGTCCCTCGGCGATGCGGCGCGCTACGCCGGTGAACTCGCGTTCCCGCGTTACACGCCGGAGAGCTGAGAGGCTGAGGCATGGCCGAGCGCGCGCGTCGTCCCCGTCGCCCCCGCGAAGAGCGGGAGGCGCGGCCCGCGCGCGCTCGAAAGCCACCGCGTCCCAAGGCGCCGTCGCGTCGTGGCGACGGCACGGGTGGCGCGTTCGGCATGACGGGTACGCGGCGGGCCGCGATGTTCGCGATGGTGCTGTGCGCACTGGCGTTGAGCGTCGCGGTCCCGTTGCGGACCTACCTCTCGCAGCGCGACGACCTGCGCGACGTGGGGGCCGAACAGCAGAAGCTGCGCGAGCAGGTCGCTGCGTTGGAGCAGCGGAAGGCGCAGCTGCAGGACCCGGCGTACGTGGAGATCGAGGCGCGCAAGCGGCTGCACTGGGTGCGGCCGGGCGAGACGCCGTACATCGTCCAGCTGCCGGGCGACGAGAACCGCAACACTGAATCGGAGAGGCCGTCGGGCAAGCCCGCGGCACAAGGGTCTTGGTACGAGGAACTGTGGGAATCGGTGACGCACAAGTAAGTGCTGCTGACCTGGAAACGGTCGCTCAGCAGCTCGGCCGCACGCCGCGCGGGACACGTGCGATCGCCTCGCGGTGCCCCAGCGGGCACCCGAACGTCGTGCAGACGGCGCCGCGGCTGCCCGACGGCACGCCGTTCCCGACGCTCTACTACCTCACCTGCCCGAAGCTGAACTCGCTGGTCAGCACGCTGGAGGGCGGCGGGCTGATGAAGGAGCAGCAGGAACGGCTGGCTGAGGATCCAGAGCTCGCCGCCGCCTACCTGCGCGCGCACGAGGCGTACCTCGCGGAGCGTGACGCCATCGAGTCGTTGGGCACGCAAGTCACCGCGGGCGGCATGCCGAGCAGAGTTAAGTGCCTTCACGTGCACGTCGCTCATGCCCTCGCGAAGGGCCCTGGGGTCAATCCCATGGGGGACGAAGCCCTGGCAATCTTGACGGAGCAGGCGCTCTGGCCCGCCGGGGACTGCGCGAGTTAACAGTCAACGGAACCGAACGCACGCTTCACTCCGTCTTGGGTACACCTAGGCTCTGGAGTGGGGCAGGGTGGAACTTGTGGGGGCGTTCGCCGTAACTGCAGGACGGCGAGCCGCGATGACGCACGAGAGGTGAGTATTCGTGGCAATGGCCAAACTGCGTGGTCCGTCGGCGCTGAGCCCTAGGCAAAAGGGCTTCGCCGTGGCCGCGCTGGCTGCGATGCTCGCGCCCACCATGATCGTCGGCACCAAGCTGGTCGACTGGGTCAACCTCTCGAAGCACGACGACATCGCTGTCAGCCTCGGCCAAGCCGACCTCTGGGCAGCCCTGCAGGTCGACCCGGCCGATCTCGGCGCGTCCGGCCGCCTGCCGCTCTCCGACGAGCTGAGCGCGGCCCTGCTCGCCGACCTCGAGGACGGCAAGCTCGACGACCTCGACAACGACCCCGGCCTGATCGACGACTTCCCCGGCGACCACGGCATCCCCGGCGTCGTGTTCGAGGCCTACCTCCGCGCCGAGGACAAGATGGCCGACCTGGTCCCCGGCTGCAAGCTCGACTGGGCGCTGCTCGCCGGCATCGGCAAGATCGAGTCCAACCACGCCAACAACGGCCGCGTGAACGCCGTCGGCGACGCGACCCCCAAGATCCTCGGCCCGGTGCTGGACGGCTCGCTCGGCTTCCGTGCCATCCGCGACACCGACGGCGGCCGCCTCGACGGCGACACCACCTGGGACCGCGCGGTGGGCCCGATGCAGTTCATCCCGTCCACCTGGGCGAGCTTCAGCGGCGACCTCAACGAAGACGGCATCGTCAACCCGAACAACGTCTACGACGCCGCCCTGGGCGCCGGCCGCTACCTGTGCGCCGGCAACGGCGACATGACCAAGCAGGAAGACCGCGCCAGGGCCGTCTTCCGCTACAACAACGACCCGAAGTACGTCGAGAAGGTCCTCAAGTGGGCCCAGGAGTACAGCGAGAACGTCGACGCCCTGCCGTCGCTGCCGGACACCGGCAACAACGTCCTGAACCCGGCGCCCAACAACCCGGGCAACCCGAACCCCGACCCCGGCGGCAACCCGGGCACGTCGAACCCGACGTCGCCCACAACGACGACGACTACCACCACGACGACGCCGAACTGCCCGACGACGACCACCTCGACGACTTCTTCCACCACTTCGTCGTCGGCCCCGTCGTCCACTTCGTCGTCCTGCCCGACCACCACCACGACGACCACGACGACCACCACAACTACGACGACCACGACCACCACCACGACGACCACCAAGCCGGCTGACCCGCCGCAGCAGTCGTCGAGTGGCACCTCGTCGGGTGGCGTCACGCAGTCGTCCACGTCGTCGACCGAGCGGTCCTCGTCGGAGGGCAGCAGCGCGGCGCCGCCCGCGACGAACAGCCTGGTCACGAGTACGCCCAGCTAGTACGGCGTGTCGCGTTAGAACGTTTCCAAGCCGTACTTCGTTCGGGGCGATTCGGGCAGAAACGTTGGAGTGCAGGGGATCGCGTCTCCTAGCTTCGTTTCCATGCCGAAGCGCAACTCAAGCGTGGTGGGCCGGGAGTTCGGCGCCGGGGTCCGCTACGCGATCGAGCAGAGCGGCCTGACCCAGCGCCAGCTCGCCGAGCTGTTGGACTGGCAAGAAGCCAAGATCTCCGACCTTGTGCAGGGCAAGGGCGGTGTGAACGAGGTGGACCTCGTGCGGCTGCTCTCGTACTGCCGCGCGCCCGCCGCCGACGTCGAGCACTTGCTGGCGCTCTTTCGCGAGTCACGCGAGAAGGGCTGGTTGCTGTTCCCCGAGGACGGAGTACCAGACCAGGTGCACTCGCTCATCAGCCAGGAACGCCTCGCCAGCAAGATCACCGTGTGGTCGATGAACCTCGTTCCCGGCCACCTCCAGATCGCCGGCTACATCCGCGCGGCTGCCGAGAAGTCGGCCAAGATCAAGCCCGCCGACATCGACGCGTTGATCAGAACGAAGCTCGACCGGCAGGCGATCCTGAGTCCTGGCCGCGAGTTCGTCTACTTCGTGCACGAGCAGGCGCTTCGGTTGCCGGTCGGTGGTCCGGACGTCATGCGGTCGCAGCTGAACCACATCCACATGATGCTGGTGCGCAAGTACATCACCTTCCGGATCGTCCCGGTCGCCATCGGCGCTCATGCGGGGTTGTCCGGTTCGTTCACCCAACTCAGCTACCACAAGTACGAGCCGGTGATCTTCATCGAGAGCGAGAACTCCGGACTCTTCCTCGAAGACAAGGGATCGCTCGCCAGCTACGCCGAAGTGTTGAAGCGGTTGGATCAGGACGCCTTGGATGCGGAACAATCAGAAAGGGTGATCGCCACCATGCTTGCCTGAGGAGGCCTGCCGCATGTCCGATTGGCGCAAGAGCAGCTACAGCCCGTCGGCAAGTGACTGCGTCGAGATCGGCCACGGTATCGGCATCCGCGACAGCAAGGCCCCCGCCACTCACCTGCCCGTTGCTCCGGAGTCGTGGGAGGCGTTCCTCCGCCTTGTGAAGATGTGAACAACACGCTTCGTCCTGCGGCGGAGTTTCCCCCGTTGACGTATTCCCTTTCCTGATGGGCTCGTCCATGCTGCTCCAGCACGGGTCGGGGAACCAGTGATCAGGCTGCCGGACGGGTTCGGCAGTGGGGGGATAGATGCTCAACGCCAGAGGGCGGGGCTTAGCCCTGCCCGTATTCAGTGCTGCGCTCGTTTTCGCGGGCACACTCATCGGTTCGGTCGCCACGGCGTCCGCGGCCGTGCCCGACGAGGTCAGAGACGCCGCGAGCGCGGAGAAGCTCGCGAAGCAGAGCGGCAAGTCGATCGTCATCGGGGCGGAGACAACCGAGACTTCCCAGGTCAAAGCCAATCCGGATGGCACGCGGACGCTCGTCACCCACACCCATCCGGTACGCGTCCAGCGGAACAACACGTGGACCGACGTCGACCTGAACCTCGCACCACAGGCTGACGGTTCGTTGGCGCCGAAGGCGGCGCCGGTGACGATGTCGTTCACGGCGGGTGGTCCTGGATCGGCGAAGGGTCCGGTCGCCCGGCTGGTGAAGGGGTGAGGCAGAGGTCGGGTTCGGCTGGGACGGCGATCTCCCTCCGGCGCAGATCTCCGGCCGGGTCGCCACCTACCAGGAGGTCCTGCCGGGGGTGGATCTCGAAGTGCGGGTGGGGCTGACCGGCTTCGCGCAGAACCTCGTGGTGAAGACGGCGGAAGCAGCCCGCAACCCGCGGCTGAAGAAGATCACCTTCAAGTCCCACACCAAGAACACCAGGATCGGCAAGGCGGCCAAAGCCGGGGTGTCGGCGAGGTCGGCCGCGGCGGCGTCCACTGATGATCTCGTTGTGACCGACAGCGACGGCAATCAGGTTTTCGGCGGGGATGCCTCGCACATGTGGGACTCCTCCGAGTCGGCGCGTCGGGGCGTAATGGGAGTTGAGGTCGGTGCCGACACCGTCTCGATCACGCCGGACCAGACGTTCCTCGGCGATCCGAACACCACGTACCCGGTACGGCTGGACCCGGACTACTACTGCCAACAGTGCAGCAAGATTCACCACGCGGTCGTGCAGTCGCCGCCGGAATGGGCAGACGCGCGCAACTTCGACAAGACCGAGGGACAGCTCGGTGACCTCAAAGCCGGGTATCTCAACGCGAGCGAACTCGGTTCGAGGTCGGCTGGTGTTTCCCGCTCGTACTTCCAGATGAACACGACCGAGATCATGGGCACGGTGATCAAGTCGGCGACCCTGCACGCCAAAGTGATCCACTCCTACTCGTGCGCACCGTCCCCGACCGAGCTGTGGTTGACGGGGCCCATCAACTCGAACACCACGTGGAACAACCAGCCCGGCTGGGACAAGAACCTGTCGGAGAACAACACTCGCAACAACGCCAAGCACTGCCCTGGGGACGGCGGTGCGGACTTCGACGCGACCTCCGCAGCGGTCTCCGCTTCGGTCGGCCGTTGGACCAACACAACGTTCATGTTCAAGGCCAGGAACGAGAATGATCTCAACAACTCGTGGCGACGGTTCGACCTCAACCCGTACCTCGTGGTGAAGTACAACTCGTACCCGAATCCGCCCGTCGACCACGGCATGGAGGGATGGGGACCGAACCGCTTCGATGCACTGCCGTGTGCCCAGGGCAACGCTCGGCCCGCCGTGTTCACCCGCACACCGAGGCTGCGGGCGAGGGTGTCCGACCCGGACGGGGGCATTCTGGCGGACTCTGGTTTCGCCATTCGCCGAGGCCCTGTCGGCAACAGCACCTGGATCGCGGAGCCGGTGGCGTTGGACGTGCCGTCCGGCTCGTACGCCGAGGTGACTGTGCCACAAGGAGTTCTGGCTGCGGACGGTCTTTACAACTGGTCGGTTTACGGGGGCGACCGGGAGATCCGCTCGCCGGTGACAGGCGACTGCGAGTTCACGGTCGACACGGTGGCGCCAAACAAACCTTCCGTGTCGTCCACGGACTACCCGACCACCGGGATCAACGGCAGCGTTGGCCGCACGGGCACCTTCACGTTCTCTCCCAACGGGAAAACCGGTCTCAACGACACGATGGACGTCGTTCGCTACGGCTGGTCGCTGAACGTCGACACCTTCGAGAACAGGTCGGACGTCACCAGTGCCGACGGTGTGATGGCTGTGCCGATCACCCCGACTCAGGGCGGTACCAACACGCTGTACGTCCAGGCGTATGACAAGGCTGGAAACCGTGCGGCGACAGCGCAGACCTACGTGTTCAACGTCGCCGAGCCGACAGGCCCTGTGGCCGCGTGGAACTTCGACGAGAAGTACGGGACCACCGCAGCCGACATCACCGGCAAGGGACACCCGCTGACGCTGAGCGGCGCCTCGTTCGGCGCCGGTTACGCGAACAACGGTCAGGTCAACAGCACCAGTTCGTACTCCACCACCTCGTCCGCGTTGGTCGACAGCTCGCGCGCATTGTCGGTGTCGGCCTGGGTGAAGCTCGACGACGCGAACTCCTCCTACGCGGTTGCGAGCCAGGGCGGCGCTGTCGCGAGTGGCTTCTACCTGCAGTACTCCCACGACTCCGGCCGCTGGACCTTCAGCGCGGCCGCGACGGACCAGAACAATCCGGCCATTTTTCAGGCTTTGTCGTCCACACCGCCACAGATCGGAGTGTGGACCCACCTGCTCGGCACCTACGAGCCCAACTCGCACAAGCTGAAGCTGTACGTCAACGGCAAGCTGGAGAGCGCGGTGGATGCCACGCTCTTCAACACGACCGGCCCGTTCGTGGTCGGTTCGGTGAAGTGGAACGGTGAGCGCATCCACCGGTTGCCCGGCAGCATCGACCACGTTCAGGTGTGGGACCGCGCGTTGAGCGCGGACGAAGCGGCGGCCCAGAACAACTTCGTGGTGCTGCGTGCCCACTACAACCTCGACGAGCGTGATGGAACGACGACCAAGGACGAGGTGTCGGGCCAGAACGCCACGTTGTCCGGCGGTGTCGCGTGGGCGGGGACGCCGGCGGATCCGCTTGATCCCAACCAGATCCTGACCAGCAAGGACAAGTGGCTGAGCTTCGACTCGTCCGGGACTGGTGAGATGGCAGGCTCGCATCCGTTGAACCTGCGCACTGATCGGTCTTACACGGTGTCTGCCTGGGTGCGACACGCAGGGAGCTTCGACGGCCCGAGGGCTGCTGTCGGCATGGGCGACGCCAGGTTCTCGCCGTTCCTGCTCGGCTATCGGCCGGAGACCGGGAAGTGGGGATTCCTGCTGACGAAGACCTCGACCGGTGGCGGCTCTTACGCGCTCTCGGACCAAACAGCCGAGGCGAACAAGTGGGTGCACCTCGCAGCGACGTTCGACGCGACCACCGGCACGATCAAGTTGTACGTCAATGGAGATGTGCAGCACACGTTCGACCACGGGACCACGACTGGGATCGGACTCGAGACCTTTAACGGCACCGGTGACTTCTGGGTAGGACGCGGAATCTGGGATGGACACCGTTCGGACATGTGGAGGGGCGACGTCGACGACGCCCGCATCTACTCGGGCGTGATGACCGCCGGAGCGATCGCTGACCTGCGTCTGGCAACCCTGCATTCCTGACGAACCCTGAGGATCTCGCTGTGAGAAGAAGAACGAAGCTGACGGCGCTCGGCGTCGTTTTGACGTTGCTGGCATCGTCTGGTCAGGACGCGTTGGCCGCCGGTCGCAACCAGTACGGTTGGAAGCTTCCCGAACTCCAGAAGGACAAGTCGGTCGCGACGACCGATGTCCCCGCGGTGCGCGGCAAGGCGGAGGACCAGGCGGCGAAGGCCGCCAAGACCAAGCCGGACCCGGTGTCGTGGCCGGGAGAGTCGCAGACCGAAATCGAGGTCGGCAGCGGTGCTGCCGCCAAGGTCGGACTGGTTTCGTTGCAGCGCAAGGAAAATGTCGCTGCACGATCAGCGGGACCGGCGAAGGTGCGGGTGAACGTCAAGGGGCAGGACGCGGCCAGAAAACTGGGCCTCAACGGCGTCGTGCTGACCGTGGCGGATGCGGGTGGTGCGGCGAACTCGCCGGTGAAGATCGACGTCGACTACCGGTCGTTCGCACCGGCGTTCGGTGGCGACTACGCCTCGCGTCTGCGACTGGTGTCCTTGCCCGCGTGTGCTTTGTCCACTCCAGACAAACCCGAGTGTCGGCGGACGACACCGGTTCCCGGCGCTGAGAACGATCGCAAGGCCGGCAAGGTCTCCGCGGACGTCACTCCCGATGCCTCGGCTTCGTCGACGTCGGCACAACGCGCTGCCGAGACCCCGACGGTGCTGGCAGTGGCCGCGGCGCCGTCCGGTGGCAACGGTACGTTCACCGCGACGTCGCTGGCTCCTGCGGGTTCGTGGAATGCCGGTGGGTCGTCCGGTGACTTCTCCTATGGCTACCCGGTCCGCGTGCCGCCGGCGATCGGCGGTGCGGCGCCGAAGATTTCGCTGGGGTACTCGTCGCAGAGTCTGGACGGCAGGACGTCGTCGACGAACAACCAGGCGTCGATCGTCGGCGACGGTTGGGACGTCTCGCCGGGCGGGTTCATCGAGCGGCAGTTCAAACCGTGCGGTCTCGATCTGGGCGGCAACAACGGCCAGACCAAGACCGGTGACCAGTGCTGGGCCGGCGACAACATCTCGATCAGCCTGGTCGGCGTGTCCGGTCAGCTGATCAAGCACAAGGACCTGGTGAACGGCAAGGAGGTGTGGCGCGCCAAGAACGACGACGGTGCGCGCGTCGAGCACCTCTTCGGTGCCGCGAACGGTGACAACGACGGTGAGCACTGGAAGGTCACCACTACCGACGGCACCCAGTACTTTCTCGGCCTCAACAGGCTGCCCGGCTGGACGGCGGGCAAGCCGGAGACGCGGTCCGCGTGGACTGGGCCGGTGTTCGGCAACAACGCGGGCGAACCGTGCAACGCGGGGACGTTCGACGCGTCGTGGTGTCAGCAGGCCTATCGGTGGAACCTCGACTACTCGGTCGATCCGCACGGCAACGTCACGACGTATTACTACGAGCCGGAGACCAACCACTACGGGCGCAACGCAGATCCCGCCAAGGGCACGTCCTACGTGCGTGGTGGCCAACTGCGACGTATCGAGTACGGGCTGCGCGACAACAACGTCTACGGAACCGCCGGCGCACGGGTATGGTTCGACACCGCCGAGCGTTGCCTGCCCAACGGGCAGATCACCTGCGATCCCGGGCAGCTCAACCCCTCGACCGCGTCGTCCTGGCCGGACGTACCCGCGGACCAGATCTGCAACGCGGGCGAGCAGTGCACCAACCGCTTGTCGCCCACCTTCTTCACGCGCAAGCGGCTCACCAAGATCACCACGCAGGTGGGCAATGGCAGCGGTGGGTTCGACGACGTCGACTCGTGGACGCTGACGCAGGACTTCCCGGCAACCGGCGATGGCACGTCGCCGGCGATGAACCTGAAGTCCATCGTCCACACCGGACTGCGTGGCGGCTCCATCTCGTTGCCGGAAACCACGTTCGACCGCAGGGCCATGGCCAACCGGGTGGACAGCGGGCACGACAACCTCTCGCCGCTGACCAGGTATCGCGTCACCGGCATCAACAACGAGGCCGGTGCACGCACGGAGATCAGGTACAGCGACGTGGACTGTGTGCCGGGCTCGCGTATGCCGTCGCCAACTGCGCTCCAGTCGAACAATCTGCGTTGTTACCCGACGTGGTGGACGCCGGACGGTGCGCCCAAGGCGATCCTCGACTACTTCCACAAGTACGTCGTCACCGATGTCGTTGACGACGACCGCACCGGCGCCTCGTCGTTGGTTAAGACGCACTACGACTACATCGGTGACCCTGCCTGGCACTTCGACGAGAACGAGTTCGCTGAAGCAGACAAGCGGACGTGGTCGCAGTGGCGTGGTTACGGCACCGTGCGCGTGGTCAAGGGTGATTCGTCGGAGAAGCAGAGTGTCGCGGAAACCGTGTACCTGCGTGGCATGGACGGCGCCACGGTGTCGACCAGCGAAAGCGAGCCCATCCAGGACACACAGCGCCTGCAGGGTTTCGTCCGTGAGACCCGGCAATACAACAACGGTCAGCTCGTATCGGCTTCGGTCAACGATCCGTGGGTGAGCGGCCCGACCGTCACCGGCGCCGATGGCAAGGAGGCCAAGCTCAGCAACGTCGAGGCCGTGCGCGGCCGCACGTTGTTGGAGAGCGGCCAGTGGCGCCGTACCAAGGTCGTCAAGACGTACGACTCTGTCGGCATCGTGACGAAGGCCGAGGATCACGGCGATCTTGGCGTCACCGGCGACGAGTCGTGCAGCCGGACCACGTTCGCCCGCAATGAGGCGGCGTGGATGCTGAGTTACGCCTCGCAGGTGGAGACCGTCAAGGGCCTGTGCGACGTACAGACGTCCGCTACTTCCGTGCTGTCTGTCGCGAAGTCGTACTTCGACGGCAAGCCTTGGGGTGACGCGCCGACGAAGGGTGACATCACCAAGGCCGAAGTGCTGGACAAGTGGGATGGCAGTGGCCAGAAGTGGGTCACCGCTTCAACCTCGACGTTCGACGACTACGGCCGTCCGCTGGAGGTCGTCGACGCGACCAACCAGAAGACGACCACGGCGTACTCACCGTCCGGCGGCCCGTTGACGCAGGTCACCAGCACTAACGCGCTCGGTCACGTCTCCACCGGATACTTCGACCCGGCATGGGGTGCCTCCACTGCATCGGTCGACCCGAACGGCCGACGTGCGGACCTCGAGTACGACGCGCTCGGCAGGTTGATCAGGGCGTGGACGCCCGGCCACCCGAAGGCGACCGCCAAGCCGGACGCGGAGTTCGTCTACACCTACAACACCACCGCACCGAGTGTGGTGGCGGCGAAGAGACAGCAGGACAACGGGACCTACCTGACGTCGTACACGTTGTACGACGGCCTGTTCCGGGAGCGGCAGACGCAGTCGCCGTCGCCTGCCGGAGGCCGGCAGATCTCGGACACGTTCTACGACTCGCGCGGCCTGCCGTACAAGACCAACGGCGCCTACTGGAACGACCAGGCGCCGTCGGGTGTGTTGGCTGGTGTGTTCGACAACGCGGTGCCGAACCAGACCATCACCGAGTACGACGGGATGGAGCGGCCGACGGCGTCGATCTACCGCAAGCAGGCGGTGGAGCAGTGGCGCACTACCACGGCCTACGGCGGTGACCGCGTGCACACGACGCCGCCGCAAGGTTCGGCGGCGACGACGGTCATCAGTGACGCGCAGGGCCGCACCATCGAGAAGCGTCAGTACACAGCCGGTCTGGGCAGCGCGTTCGATGCGACGAAGTACACCTACACCCCGGCCGGCCAGCTGGCGTCGGTGACCGATCCCGTCGGCAACGCCTGGCGCTACAGCTACGACCTGCGCGGGCGCAAGATCGCCGCGGACGACCCCGACACCGGGCACAGCACGACCGCGTACGACAACGCGGGCCGAGTGCTCTCGGCCACGGACAGCCGTGGCCGCACTGTCGCGTACACCTACGACGCATTGAGCCGCAAGACCGCGTCTTTCGACGGGTCGACCTCGGGCACCAAGCTCGCGGAGTGGAACTACGACCTGTCGAAGGACGCCACCGGTGCGCTCAACGGCCGTGGCCTGTTGTCGTACTCCCGTAGGTGGGTCAACGGTCAGGCGTACACGCGCGTGATCAAGGGCTACGACGAGGCGGGCCGCTCGACCGGCGAGAAGGTCATCATTCCGGCGGCGGCCGAGGGCGCGCTCGGCATGACGTACGAGATGACCAGTGGCTACACCTACACAGGCAAGCTGGATTACATCTCCTACACGGACGCGGTTTCCAACGGCAAGATCATCGTGCCGGGTGAGAACGTGGGCACCCTTTACAACGACTTCGGGTTGCCTCGGGCGACGCGGGGCCGTGACCCGTATGTCTCCAGCACCAACTACTCCGCCCTGGGCGAGGTGTTGCAGGAGACCTACGACCGTGAGGACAGTCCGAACAACCTGTGGGTGACGAACTTCTACGAGGAGGGGACCCGCAGGCTGCAGCGCACGATCGCGGATCGTGAAACGCAGACGGCGTACCGGATCGCCGACCGCAACTACAGCTACGACGCGGCCGGCAACATCAACCGCATCGCCGACGCGCCCGAGGGCGGCCCGTCGGACATCCAGTGTTTCGCCTACGACTACCTGCGTCGGATGACTTCGGCGTGGACGCCTGGTTCCGGTGACTGCGCGGCGGCCAAGTCAACGTCGGCTTTGGGTGGTGCAGCGCCGTATTGGATGTCGTGGACGTTCGACAAGACGGGTAACCGTCTGACGCAGACCTCGCACGCCTCAGCCGGTGACACGGTGAACTCGTTCACCTATCCGGCTGCGGGTGCTGCGCAGCCGCACACGGTGTCGAGGGTCGACACGACCGGGCCGAACGGTACGTCGCAGGACACTTTCACCTACGACGCTGCAGGTAACACGACGTCGCGCAAGATCTCCGGCGACACGCAGACGTTGGAGTACGACGTCGAGGGTCGTGTGTCGAAGGTGAAGAACGCTGACGGGAAGGAGTCGACGTACCTCTACGACGCGGATGGCGGCAGGCTGATCGCTCGTGAGCCGTCGGCTTCGACGTTGTACGTGTTCGGTCAGGAGATTCGTCTGGAGTCGGGTTCTTCGACGCCGTCGTGGACTCGTTATTACAGCCACAACGGGCATGTTGTTGCGCAGCGGAACTCGATTTCGGGTTTGAAGTGGTTGGTTTCGGATCATCAGGGCACGGAGATCGCTGCGGTGTCGGCGGGGAATCTGGCGGTGGCTTCTCGTCGTCAGACTCCGTTCGGTGAGTCGCGTGGTAGTGCTGCTTCGTGGAGTTCGCGTGGGTTTGTTGGTGGTACGCGGGAGGAGTCGGGTCTGACGCGTGTGGGTGCGCGTTTGTATGACTCTTCTGCTGGGCGGTTCCTTTCTGCTGATCCGATTATCGACAACAATGATCCGCAGCAGTTGAACGGTTATGCGTACAGCAACAACAGTCCGGTGACGTTCAGTGATCCTTCCGGCTTGTATCTGGAGGGCGGTGTCGGATCTGACGGTCACAGCTATGGGATCGACAAGGGACGCAGCATCATCGTCGGAAACGACCATGCCGGCGACCAAACCTATGCGGCCGCGTACCCGGGGGCGGCGAAGAAGCGCAGTGTTGCTCATGGTGCGTACAACGCGAAGCGTCAGGCGACGGAGCAGGGTCTTCGTGAGGCCGGTATCAGTCAGGTCGAGTACGAGGAGGCCTTGAAGAACGCCCACAAGACGAAGTGGGATGTGATCAAGGAAGTCGCTTGGGAGTTGTTGAAGGACATCTCCGGGTGGAACGACATCGTGGATTGTTTCACCAAGGGTGATATCTGGGCCTGTGGTGGGCTGGTGATGAACCTGGTGCCGGTGGGCAAGATCGGCAAGGTTCTGGAGGCTGGCTACAAGGCGGTCAAGGCCGTTACCTCGATGGCGAAGGTGATCTCGAAGGCTCAGGCGTTGTTGCGGCGGGTCGAGAAGATCACCGCGGCGGCTCAGGCGATCGCGGTTGAAGCGATCCGCAAGGTGGGTGGCAAGGCCGATGGTGGCTCGTGCGTGTTGCACAGCTTCGTGGCCGGCACGCTGGTGTTGATGGCTGATGGGTCTTCGAAGCCGATCGAGCAGATACAGGTAGAGGATCAGGTCAAGGCGACCGATCCGAAGACTGGCGAGACCTCGGACCGCAGGGTTGTCGGCACGATCGTGCACACCGACGAGGGCGACATGACCCGCGTGTCGGTGGCCGGTGGGACCATCGACGCCACATCCTGGCACCCGGTGTGGGTCGAGGAACGTGGTGACTTCGCCAAGATCGGCACGATCAAGCCGGGTGAGCACCTGAGGTCGGCCGATGGCTCGTTGGTCGTTGTAACTGCGGTTGACCACTACGCCCAGGTGCAGCCGGTCTATGACCTGACCATCGACGAGGTTCACACCTACCACGTTGTGGTGGCCGACAAGTCGATCCTGGTGCACAACTGCGGTGAAGGATCGGACGACCTGTTCCGTGGCGTATGGCCTGAACACCCGAACTATGAGGATGCCCTGAAGGGAGACGCGGTACCCACTGGCTGGGGCAAGGAGGGTACAAAACTGACACCAGACGAGCACAACGCGGGCATGATGGGACTGAGCGACTACACGTCCTGGACCACTAGTCCGGAGTTGGCGGTTCGCAGAGCCCGAGGAGGCGTGGTCCTACGAGTGTCGCGGGCGGATTACCAAACTGTTGAGTCCCCGGATTACTTCAATGAAGCGGAAGTCCTGATCTATGGACCGGTTCGCGGTGCGGAGCGAGTACAGTGAATACGCGAGTCAAGGTGCCTGTCGATGTTCTGGTAAGTCGCGTTCATGACTTCTTGGCGACCAGCATGCCATCAGTGACCAGCGAATGGGCGGAGCTGTTCGATACTGAATGGCTGGAGGACTTCTCCGGCAATCTGGCGGAAAAGATGCACTGGGTTGATCTTTATCGCCGTCGACAGGAAGACTCCTTCGCGCTCGGCACTGGATTGGCTGACGCTCTGGCGAAGGTTGTTCGCGAGTTGTCGGAGTTCGACGGGGATCGCTTGATTCTCGTCTTGGCGAGTGCGCGGAGTAATACATACTTCGTGTGGCTAAGTCCGGACTTGTCGTATGTTGTTTCGTGTTTCCGTTCGAGAGATAAGCGGCAGTTGGAATCCGGTGGAGCCGCTCGGCGCAATGACGATGATTAGTAAATTGTAAGGCGTGACAGCCTCCGTCAAGGTCGCTGGCGGGGCTGCTCGCTGCCCGTATGGCGGTCTCTCGTACAGTCGCCGAAATGGCCCATGTTCGCAGAGGAACGCTCACAAGACGAAGCATGATGTGATCAAGGAGGTCGCTTGGGAGTTCTTGAAGGACATCTCCGGGTGGAACGACATCGTGGACGGTGGACAACCTTGATGTCATAGATCAGGACGTTTATTGGTCGATCCACGGACAACTGTGGGCTCAGACCAAGGATCTGGCGCCGGGTACTTCGATCGGCAGCGTCCAGATCAGCTGAACGCCGCAGGACCAAGAGAGGGCGACGACCCCCCGAGTCGTCCCCTCCTGTCGTAAATCGGGTTGCCGCCTTCCGGTGCTCCAACGAATCGCGCGGCGCGGGGCGGCTGTCGTTGGCAAGGTGGTGGGTGTGCGCCCTGACTACCCGGTGACCACAGACCGCCTCGTCCTCCGCCCCTTCACCGAGCACGACCTCGACGACCTCCACGCCTACCGCTCCGACCAGGAGGTCTACCGCTACCTCTACGGCGAAGCGGCCAGCCTCGAGGACTCCGAGCAGCGCCTCGAGAAGAGCCTCACCATGAGCGAGCTGACCGAGGAAGGCCAGTGGCTGGTCCTGGCGGTCCACTTTCCCGAGCAGGGCAGGGTCATCGGCGACGTCGTCCTGAAGTGGGTCAGCGAGAAGGACCGGCAGGGCGAGCTCGGGTACGTCTTCAACCCGGAGTTCCAGGGCAAGGGCCTGGCGAGGGAAGCGGCCGAGGCGATGCTGAAGATCGGTTTCGAACAACTCCAACTGCACCGGATCATCGCGCAGTGCGATCCGCGCAACGAGCCGTCGTGGCGGCTGATGGAGCGCCTGGGCATGCGCAGGGAGGCGCACTTCCGCCACAACGAGATCTTCAAGGGCGAGTGGGGCGACCTCTTCGTCTACGCGATGCTTGACGAGGAGTACCGGCGTGTTCAGGCCTGAGCTCAAGACCGACCGGCTGGTGCTCAGGCCGTTCGAACCCGGCGACCTCGACGACCTGCACGCCTACCGCTCGCTCCCCGAGGTCTGCCGCTACCTCTACGCCGAGCCGTCCGACCGGGCCGACGCCGCTGAGCGGCTGGCCAGGCAGGTCGACCAGGACCAGCTCACCGCGGAGGGGCAGGAGCTGGTGCTCGCGGTCGTGCTGGCGGACGTGGACCGGGTGATCGGCGAGGTCGGGCTCACCTGGCACAGCGAGACGGACCGCCAGGGGGAGATCGGTTATCTCTTCCACCCGGACTTCCACGGCAAGGGTTACGCGCACGACGCCGCCGCGCAGGTGCTCGGGCTCGGCTTCGGGGAACTGGGTCTGCGCCGGATCAAGGCGACCTGTGATTCGCGCAACGAGCCGTCGTGGCGGTTGATGGAACGCCTGGGCATGCGCAGGGAGGCGCACTTCAGGAGCTGCGAGATCTTCAAGGGCGAGTGGAGGGACGTTTTCGTCTACGCGATGCTTGCCGAGGAGTATCAGGCGACGAAGTAGGGGTGATCATGTCGCGCGTTGCGGCGATCGACTGCGGGACCAACTCGATCCGGCTGCTCGTGGCCGACGTCACGAAGCGCGACGACGGCACCGCGTGGCTGCGCGACGTGCACCGGGAGATGAAGATCGTCCGGCTCGGGCAGGGGGTGGACGCGACCGGGCGGCTGCACCCCGACGCGATCCAGCGCACCAAGGAAGCGCTCGAAGACTACGCGCGCACGATGCAGCGCAAGGGCGTCGAAGCCGGACGCATGGTCGCCACGAGCGCCACGCGCGACGCGAGCAACCGGGACGAGTTCTTCGGCATGACCGAGGAGATCCTCGGCGCGCCCGCGGAGGTGATCACCGGGGACGAGGAGGCGAGGCTGAGCTACCTCGGCGCGGTGGCCGATCTTGACCCGGACGAGGGACCCTTCCTCGTCACCGATCTGGGTGGTGGCAGCACCGAGTTCGTCCTCGGCAGCGGCACGGAGGTCGAGGCCGCGAGGTCGATGGACATCGGATGCGTCCGGTTGACGGAACGGTTCATCCACTCGGATCCGCCGAAGAAGACCGAAATCGAACAAGCGGAAGCGTTTGCGCGCGAGCAGATCAGGGCGGCGTTCGAGATCGTCCCCGTGGAGAAGGCGCGGACGTGGATTGGTGTCGCCGGCACCGTTACGACGTTGTCAGCCCTGGTCCAAGGGCTGGAGGTGTACAACAGCGACGTTATTCACCTCAGCCGAATCACACTTGACAATGTTCGAGAAATCACCGACCGTATCCTCTCCATGACGCATGATGAGCGTGCCTCGCTCGGGCCCATGCACCCCGGTCGAGTGGACGTGATCTGCGGTGGAGCGCTGGTTCTGCGTGCGATTGCCGAGGAGCTCTCGAATCGCGCGGGTATTCGCACGCTCGTGTGCAGCGAGCACGACATCCTCGACGGCATCGCGTTTTCGCTGGTCTAGCGCCGAATTAAGGTCGACTTGAGGTGATCGTGACGAGTTTGTGACCGCTTTCAGTGCGCGTACTCCTGGACACCCCGGTTAACGTCCTCTCACGTTTTGGGAGGTGGACGAGACCTCCCGGGGAGGCGTGCGCACGCAATAACTGCGGCGACGCCGGGGAAAGGCGGGAGAGACTGATGTCGCGATCACTGGTTGCGTGGGTGGCATTGCCAGCCGCGCTGGCCATGACGCTCAGCGCATGCGGCGGCGGTGGCGGTTCGAACACCTCCGCGGGCAAGGAGAACCCGGACGGCACGGTGTCCATCTACGGCACCGAGCCCAAGAGCACCCTGTTCCCGGCCAACACGACCGAGGCCGGCGGTGGCAAGGTCACCGACTCGCTGTTCTCGCGTCTGGTCGGCTACAAGCCGGAAGACGGCGCGCCCTACAACTTGATGGCCGAGTCGATCACCTCGAGTGACGCCAAGGTCTACAACATCAAGATCAAGCAGGGCTGGAAGTTCCACGACGGCACCGAGGTCAAGGCGAAGAACTTCGTCGACGCCTGGAACTACGCCGCGTACGCGCCGAACGGCCAGCAGGCTGCGTCGTTCTTCGCCCCGATCGCGGGCTTCGAGGACGTCCACCCGGCCGACGAGAACGCCAAGCCGGCCAAGGACAAGATGTCCGGCCTCGAGCTCGTGGGCGACTACGAGTTCAAGGTCACCCTGAACGGTCCGACCTCGGTCTTCACCGCGATGATCGGCTACACGCCGTTCGCGCCGATGGCCGACTCGTTCTTCGCGGACCCGAAGGCCGCCGAGGCCAAGCCGATCGGCAACGGCCCGCTCAAGTTCGTCTCCCGCACGCCGAACGCGCTGATCAAGATGGAGCGCTTCGACGACTACAAGGGCGAGGACAAGGTCCACTTCAAGACCTTGGACTACAAGATCTACTCCTCCCAGGAGACCGCGTACCAGGACCTGGTCGCGGGCAAGCTGGACTTCATGGAGGCCCTGCCCCCGTCGGCCAAGGTCGGCGAGAAGTACAAGGCCGACCTGGGCGAGCAGGTCGTGAACGCGAACCTGCTGGGTCAGAGCGCGATCGCGTTCCCGCAGTACATCCCGGCGTTCAAGAACCTGAAGCTGCGCCAGGCCGTCTCGATGGCCATCAACCGGGAGCAGATCACCAAGACCGTGCTGGCCGGCTCGTACGTGCCGTCCACCAGCTACGTCTCGCCCGGCATCAAGGGCTACCGTCCGGACACCTGCGGTGAGTACTGCAAGTTCAACCCGGAGAAGGCCAAGCAGCTGTTCCAGGAGTCGGGTTTCACCGGCAAGCTGACCATCCAGTCCAACCAGGACGGTGGCCGCAAGGAGCCGCTCGAGGCCGCGTGCAACAGCATCAAGCAGACGCTGGGTGTTGAGTGCGAGTTCGTCGGTGCCACCAACTTCGGTGCGTTCCGCCAGATCGTCGACGGCAAGCAGCTGACCGGCATGAGCCGTTCGGACTGGTCGGCCGACTACCCGTCGATCGAGAACTTCCTCAACCCGCTGTACCGCACGGGTGGTTCGTCCAACGACTCGAACTACTCGAACCCCGCGGTCGACGCGCTGCTGAAGAAGGCCGACGAGACGGCCAACGAGGACGAGGCGATCAAGCTCTACCAGCAGGCCGAGGACCTCATCGCCAAGGACATGCCGTCCATGCCGACCTGGAACGAGAAGGGCATCGGTGGTCGTTCGAAGAACCTGACCGCCGCCAAGATGTCGTTCAAGCGCCAGGGTGTGCTCGAGTCGTTCCGCGTCAAGGCCTGATTGCCGAACACCTGAGTACTGACTGACCCGTCCGGCCCTGCGTCCGTCGAGCGATCACGGGCGTGGGGCCGGAGCGGTGTCCAGGCTCAGGGGCGCCCCCACCACGCAAGGAGCCGACCTAATGGGTCGCTATGTGCTGCGCCGTCTGCTGCAGCTGATACCGGTCTTCCTCGGGACCACTTTTCTGATCTACGCCCTGGTCTGGGCGATTCCGCAGGACCCCTTCGCGGGCAAGTGCGGTCAGCGGCCGTGTGACCCGGCCTACATCGCCGAGATGAGCCAGAAGCTCAACCTCAACGACCCGTTGCTGATCCAGTACTTCAAGTACCTCGGCAACCTGCTCGTCGGGGACTTCGGCACCACCTTCAACGGCGTGTCCGTCGGTGAGCAGATCGCCACCTCGTGGCCGATCACGCTCAAGATGGGCATCATCGCGTTGATCATCGAGGCCATCATCGGCATCACCGCCGGCATCCTCACCGGTCTGCGCAAGCAGGGCTTCCTGGACAACCTGGTCCTGGTCTCGACCCTGTTCCTGATCTCGCTGCCGGTGTTCGTCACCGGTTTCGTCCTGCGCCTCTACCTCGGCCCGCAGGGCTTCGACATCATGGACACCTCGGTCAGCTCCGATCCGACGATCGGTGAGCTGATCCTGCCCGGCTTCGTGCTCGGCAGCCTTTCGATGGCGTACGTGGCCAGGCTGACCCGTACGAGCATCGTCGAGAACCGGCGCGCCGACTACGTGCGCACGGCCATCGCCAAGGGCCAGCCGCAGACCCGCGTCGTCGGCATCCACCTGCTGCGCAACTCGCTGATCCCGGTGATCACGTTCCTCGGCACCGACCTCGGTAGCCTCATGGGTGGCGCGATCGTCACCGAGGGCGTCTTCAACATCAACGGCATCGGTGGCCTGATCTTCCGCGGCATCCAGGAGAAGGAAGGCGTCATGGTCACGGGCATCGTGACCCTGCTGGTGCTGGTCTACCTGCTGGCGAGCCTGCTCGTCGACCTCCTGTACGCCGTTCTCGACCCGAGGATTCGCTATGAGTGACCCAGGATCCGTGTCCGGCGGCACCGGACTCGAGGCGTCCGCGGCGGCCGGTGTCGACCAGCTCAGCCACGTCGACGACTCGTCGCAGAAGCAGCGCAGGCCGCGCTCCCTGTGGAGTGACGCGTGGGGCGAGCTGCGCCGCAAGCCTACGTTCATCGTGTCGCTGGTGATCATCGCGGTCATCGTGCTGATGGCGATCTGGCCGACGCTGTTCACGTCGGTCGACCCGCGCCACGCCGACCTCGACAAGTCGCTCCAGTCGCCGTCCGGCGACGCGTGGTTCGGGTACGACCTGCAGGGCTACGACGTCTACGCCCGCGCGATGCACGGCGCCCGCGCGTCGTTGCTGGTGGGCATCTTCGCCACGCTGCTGACCGTGCTGATCGGCTCGTTCGTCGGCATTGTCGCCGGCTACGCGAAGACGTGGCTCGACAGCCTGTTGTCCCGGTTCGCCGACATCTTCGCCGGCATTCCGTTCGTGCTCGGCGCGATCGTCATCCTGACGACGCTGAACGCGCCTTCGGAGAACCCCGGCGTCGTCCGGATCGTCACGCAGGTGGTGCTCTCGATCGCGGTGCTGTCGTGGCCGGTCGCGATGCGCATCATGCGTTCCGCGACGCTGGTGGCGAAGCAGCAGGACTACGTCAAGGCAGCGCGTGGCCTGGGTGCCTCGCCGCTGCGGATCGTGTTCCGGCACCTGCTGCCCAACACGGTCGCGCCGGTGATGGTGTACGCGACGATCGCCCTGGGTGCCTTCATCGGTGCAGAGGCGACGCTGGCGTTCCTCGGCATCGGCCTGCGTCCGCCGGTCGTGTCGTGGGGCGTGATGATCTCGGAGTCCCGCGACTACTTCCAGTCGGCACCGCACATGCTGCTGTTCCCCGCAGGCTTCGTCACGATCACCGTGCTGGCCTTCGTCATGCTCGGCGACGCCGTGCGCGACGCACTCGACCCCAAGTCCCGATAGGGAGATCTCGTGACTCAGCCATTGCTGGAGGTCGAGGATCTCCACGTGGAATTCCGCACCCGTGACGGTGTCGCGAAGGTGCTCAACGGCGTTTCGTACCAAGTCTCGGCGGGTGAAACCCTTGCGGTGCTGGGTGAATCCGGCTCCGGCAAGTCCGTGACCGCGCAGACGATCATGGGCATCCTGGACATGCCGCCCGCGTTCATCACCAAGGGCACGATCAAGTTCCGTGGTGAGGACCTGCTGACCAAGTCGGCGGACGATCGGCGTGAGGTTCGTGGCGAGGGTATCGCCATGATCTTCCAGGACGCGCTGTCCGCGCTGAACCCCGTGTTCACGGTCGGGTTCCAGATCGAGGAGCAGCTGAAGGTCCGCCGCGGGATGTCCAAAGCGGACGCTCGCAAGCGCGCGGTCGAGCTCCTCGACCAGGTCAAGATCCCGAACGCGAAGGGCCGCATCTCGGACTACCCGCACCAGTTCTCCGGCGGTATGCGGCAGCGCGCGATGATCGCGATGTCGCTGGCGCTCGACCCGGAGCTGCTTATCGCGGACGAGCCCACGACCGCGCTGGACGTCACCGTGCAGGCCCAGATCATGGACCTGCTGGCGGAGATCCAGAAGGAACGCGACATGGGCATGATCCTGATCACCCACGACCTCGGCGTGGTCGCCGACGTCGCGGACCGGATCTCGGTCATGTACGCGGGCCGCATCGTCGAGCACGCCGACGTGTACGAGCTGTTCCGCGCGCCGGGCCACCCGTACACCGAGTCGCTGCTCGAGTCGTTGCCGCGCCTGGACCAGAAGGGCCAGGAGCTCAAGACGATCAAGGGCCTGCCGCCGTCGCTCACCAACATCCCGCCCGGCTGCCCGTTCAACCCGCGCTGCCCGCGCGCGTTCGACCGGTGCGTCTCCGAGGTGCCCGCAGTGCACAACCTCGGCATGGGCCGCACCAGCCGGTGCCACATCGCGGAGGAGGTTGTCGCTCGTGGCTGAGCCAATCCTCGAGGTCGAGAACCTCGTCAAGCACTTCCCGGTCCGCGTCGGCGTGCTGTTCAAGCGCACCGTGGGCCACGTCAAGGCCGTCGACGGCGTCTCCTTCTCGCTGCAGAAGGGCGAAACCCTCGGCGTCGTGGGCGAGTCGGGCTGCGGCAAGTCCACGTTGGCCCAGGTGCTGATGCGCCTGGAACCGCCGACGTCGGGCATGGCGCGCTTCGAGGGCCGCGACATGTTCGCGATGAAGGGCGCGGAGCTGCGCAAGCTGCGCCGCGACATCCAGATCGTGCTGCAGGACCCGTACACGTCGCTGAACCCGCGCATGACGGTCGGCGACATCGTCGGCGAGCCGTACGAGATCCACACCGAGGTGGCGCCGAAGGGCGACCGGCGGCGCAAGGTCCAGGAGCTCCTGGAGATCGTCGGCCTGAACCCGGAGCACATCAACCGGTACCCGCACCAGTTCTCCGGCGGCCAGCGCCAGCGCATCGGCATCGCCCGCGCGCTCGCGTTGAAGCCCAAGGTGATCGTGTGCGACGAGCCGGTGTCCGCGCTGGACGTGTCGATCCAGGCGCAGGTGATGAACCTGCTGGGCGACCTGCAGAGCGAAATGGGTCTGTCGTACGTGTTCATCGCGCACGACCTGTCGGTGGTGCGCCACCTGTCCGACCGCGTCGCGGTGATGTACCTCGGCAAGATCGTGGAGATCGGCACCGAGGACGACATCTACGAGCGCCCGATGCACCCGTACACGCAGGCCCTGCTGTCCGCGGTGCCGGTGCCGGACCCGACCCAGCGCGGCCGGCGTGACGTCATCCGCCTGACGGGTGACGTGCCGTCGCCGATCGACCCGCCGTCGGGCTGCCGGTTCCGCACGCGGTGCTGGAAGGCGCAGGACATCTGCGCGACCGAGGTGCCGGAGCTGGTGCCGCGCAACGGGGGCCACCCCGCGGCGTGCCACTTCGCCGAGGAGCGCGCGGTCGTCTGAGTTTCACCCGGTAGAGGGGTCGTGCCTGCGGGCGCGGCCCCTCTACCGTTCTCGAACGCGGGTGAGCGCGTCGGTGCTAGCTTGGTTCCGGCGTTGACGATCTATCCGGGGAGCAGGCATGTCCGAGCCTGATGACGGTGTCATCCCTCCACCTCCTCCGAACTTCCCGCCCGAAACTCCGTGGGAGCACGACTACGACGAGCAGGACGTGGACCCCCGTCTGGTTCCAGGGCAGCAGTTCGGCCACCCGCCCTCGTTCCACGACTCGGAGCGTCTGCAGCCGCCTCCCGTGTCCGGCAGCATCGACTAGTGGTGCCGCAGACGATCGGGGCACTGGCCTCGTTCCTCGCCCTGGTCGCGCCCGGCATCGTCTTCGAGCTCCTGAGGGAACAGCGGCGAGCGGGCCCCAAGGAGACGGTCTTCCGCGAGGCGTCGCGCGTCGCGCTCAGCAGCCTCGCCTTCACCGTGGCGTCGACCGCGATCCTGCTCGGCGTGCACGCCGCCGCCGCGAAATGGTTCGGCTGGCGGCTGTTCGTCGACCTGACGGCGCTGGTCGCCAAGCCCGACTACGTGAAGCAGAACGTGGCGCTGGTCGCGTACAGCGCGGTCGCGGAGCTGGTGCTGGCGTGTGCGCTGGCGGTGGCGTTCGACACCGTGCTGGCCCGCAGGCGACGCCAGCCGCGCTCGCTGGGCAAGCAGTCGGCGTGGGTCAGGGTGTTCCGGGAGGACCGTCCACCGAACACGTCGTGCTGGGTGCACGTGATGCTGGAGGACGGCAACTCGTTCTTCGGCTTCCTGCGCTCCTACGACGCGGCCGGCGACCCGGACACCCGCGAGATCGTGCTGGAAGGCGTCAAGATGACCTACGTCGGCGAGCCGGTGTCCGGTGGCGACGAGAAGAAGGTCACGGTCATCGGGCAGGACTGGGAACGGGTGGTCATCCCCGGCTCGCGCATCAGGTTTCTGCGCGTGCAGTACCTCGACGCCGAGTCGGGCGAACGGGTCGACTCGGCTCGGCGCCCACCTCGTGAGGTCTCCGCAGACGCAGCAGGTCGAACGCCCGTCGCGCAGGTGCCCGCCCCAGAAACTCCTTGATCGCCAGCGCGCACTCGCGCGGACGGCGATGCTCGACCTGCCGGAGCCGTCGAGAACGATCACTGCTTGGCGAGGTCCGTGAGTGACACGCCGGGCGCCACCTCGCGCTCGCCGACCTCCACGAACCCGCGCTTGCGGTACAGCCGCAACGCCGGCTCGTTCTTCGCGCCGGTGCTGACGGTCTGCGGACCGTCCGGCAGCGCGTCGAGCAGCTTCGTCGCGATGCCACGGCGATGCGCCCGCGGATGCACGACCAACCGGCAGATGTCCACAGTGGACCCGTCGAGCTGGTACGACACCGCGCCGACGAGTCCCTCGGGGTCGTACAGCCCGAGGAACGTCTCGCCGCACGCCCGGAGTTCCGCAGGCGACTCGTGCAGCGGCGGAATGCCGTCGAAGCCGATGATCTCGGCCTCGACGGCATAAGCCAGCCGCTGCACCGTCCACAGCTCGTGCAGGACGGTGTCGTCGGACAGGTCCAGGATCACGTGTTGGACGAGTTCCGCACGAACGCCGCCAGGTCCTCGGACTGCTGCAGGCGCGAGGGCTCGTGCACGTACATCATGTGGCCCGCCGGGTAGTAGGCCGACTCGATGTTCGCGGTGAGCTCCTTCGGGATCTGCAGGTGCGCGATCAGGTGCTCGGCCGCGAAGTACGGCGTGGCGCCGTCGTACCAGCCGAACGCGACGTGGACCTTCAGGTGCGGGTTCGCGCGCATCGCCGCCGAGAGCTTGCCGGCCGTGGTGACGTGGCGGCCCTCGAACTCCTTGTACGACCACTTCTCGATGGCCGACCAGGCGAGGGTCTCGTACGGCAGGTCGTTGGAGTAGCCGAGCTCGGCGTGCAGGTAGTGGTTGATCGCCGCCGAGTACGGGCCGAGGATCGCGTCGATGGACGGGTCGGCGGAGATCTCCTCGCGCCCGTAGTCCTTGTCCCACCCGGTGAAGCGGCCGTCGAGGCGGCCCACGGTCTTGCGGTCGCGACGCAGCAGCTCGGTGAAGAATCGGATGTGCTCGATGCGCAGGTCGACCGCGTCGACGTACTCCTCGGACAGACCGGTCAGCCGTGCGATCTTCTCGATCGTCGCGGCCCGCTCGACGTCCGAGAGCCGGTTGCCGCGGGCCAGCGCGTAGGGGTAGTCGCGCGAGGCGAACTCCTCGGCCTCCGCGAGCACCTCCTTGAGCGGCCGGTCGCCGTGCAGGCCGTGGTAGTGCGCGATGGCCGCGTACGTGGGCAGGAAGAGCGTGTAGCCGAGGTCGTGGCCCTCGTTGAACTCCAACGTGGCGAAGTCCAGCACCGAGGAGATCAGCATGAGCCCGTTGACGTACATGCCGTGCTTCTTCTGCAGGTGCTCGGCCAGACCGGCGGCGCGCAGGGTGCCGTACGACTCGCCGCAGATGAACTTCGGCGACATCCACCGGCCGTTGCGCGACGTCCACAGCCGGATGATCTCGGCGATGGAGTCGATGTCGGGCTGGTAGCCGTGGTAGCTGGCGGGCTTCTCGCCCTGCGCGGCCCGCGAGAACCCGGTCGACACCGGGTCGATGAACACGAGGTCGCTCTCGGAGAGCAGCGACTCCTCGTTGTCCGCGAGCCCGTACGGCGGCGCGGTCAGGTTGCCGACGTCGCCGCTCAGCACGCGGCGCGGTCCGAGGACGCCCATGTGCAGCCAGAGGCTCGCGGAGCCGGGCCCGCCGTTGAACGCGAACGTCACCGGCCTCTTCAACGGGTCGGCGCCGTCGAGCGTGTAGGTCGTGATGAACACCTCGGCCTTGGGCTTGTGGCCCTCGAACACGCCGTCCTTGAGCACTTCTTCTTTGAGCACGACACGCCCGGCGGTGGCGGTGTAGTTCAGCTCGCGGCCCTTGACGGTGATGCTGTGCTGGGTGGTGACCAGGTCATCAGCAGGAGGCTCGGGCTTCTCTGCGGTCTTCTCCTCGGACATGGGAGCAACACTACGGAACTCGACGATCGAATTACGGCCTGCCGAGCGTGCCCGCGCCTCGTCGCGTGGCGCGAGTCCGTGGCGTCCGTGAAACGTGCCGCCTTCCAGGACTGGGACTACTGGGGCAAACCGGTACCGGGCTTCGGCCCCATGGACGCTTCGCTGCTGATCGTGGGCCTCGCCCCGGCCGCACACGGCGGGAACCGGACCGGACGGATGTTCACCGGCGATCCGTCCGGGGACTTCCTCTACCGGGCGCTGTACGAGGTGGGGCTCGCCTCCCAGCCGCACGCCTGGGCGCGGGACGACGGCATGGAGCTCCGCGGCGTGCGGATGGCATCGCCCGTGCGGTGCGCGCCACCGGAGAACAAGCCGACGCCAGAGGAACGGGACCGGTGCTCGCCGTTCCTGCGCGAGGAGCTCGGGCTGCTGAAGAACCTGCGGTCGGTGGTGGTCCTCGGCGGGTTCGGCTGGAAGGCGTTCCTGCCGTTGCTGGGGCCGGAGCGGCCGAAGTTCGGGCACGGGGTGGAGGTGGAGATCGGCGGGCTGCGGGTGTTCGGGTGCTACCACGTGTCGCCGCACAACACCTACACCGGCAAGCTCACCCAGGAGATGCTCCAGGACGTGCTCAGGCGGGCTATTTCCACACCCTGACGCCGATCGTCATCTTCCCCGGCCCGCTGATCTTGTCGACCTCCAGGCGCCCGACCCGGTGCTCTGCGGTGCCGAAGCACCCCTTGGTGCCCTGCTTCACGCTCAGGGACCGCTGGCCGGGGTTGCGGTTCAGCAGGTCCACGCACTGCTGACGGTCCGGCAGCCCCGGCTTGGACCACTCGACGAACTCGGTGCCGGCGATCTCGTTGGCGGCGCAGCTGAGCTGGCACACCAGGCCGATGTCGCCCGCCGGCTGCCGGGTGGGCGGGGACGTGTCCAGCGTGTAGGCCAGCTGGAACGCCTCGCCGTCCAGCGTCAGGTTGCCCTCCCACCAGACCTGGGGTTCGTCGGGAGGTGAGGACGAAGACGTGGTCGTGGTCGTGGTCTCCGCTGAAGTCGTACGGGACGTAGTGGGGCCGGATGTCGTCGAGCCTGAGGAAGTGGGCTGCTGACCGTCACCGCGGAACCAGAACGACAGCCCGACACCCAAGCCGATCAGCAGCAACGCCGCCAGCACCAGCGCGAGCGCGACGCGCCTCCGGCGCCGAGCCGAGACGTGCTTGGCGACCGTGGAGCAGATCTTGGCGAGGTCGTCGTCGGCATGATGAAGCGGCAGCCGCAGGCCCTGGGCGGTGCGCAGCCTCGAGATGTCCCGCGGCAGGTCGACGAGGTCCTCCGGGTTTGCCCCCTCGGTGAACACCGGGATCACCCGCACCCCGCACTCGTAGGCGGTGGCGAGCTCGCGCCGGATCCAGTCCCTCTCGTCGTCGATCCGACGCATCCCGTCCGAGTCCCTGGCCAGCCAGTTCGGGCCGATCACCGCGAGCAGCACCTTCGACTCGCGCACATTGCGGAGCAGTTCGAGCACGTAGTCATCACCGGGCTGGATGCTCTTCTCGTCGAAGAACACCTGCTGCCCGAACAGCGGCTGCAGCCTGTCGTACAGCAGCCGGGCGGCGTAGTTGGAGTCCGCACCGCGGTAGTTGATGAAGACGTCGGCCGCCACACTCGTAAGTTAGCCAAAGGATCATCCCAACGGTGGCGTTCCGTGTCAGGCTGGCTCACATGAAGTGGTGGCGGGCCGGGGTTGCGGTGGCGGCGCTGCTGATCGTCGTCGTCGCGGCCAGCGGTTCGTCGCCGGTCACGCTCGTCAACCGGCTGAACGACCGCCCGCCGCCGCAGAACCGCGAACCGTCGCTGGACGTACCGCTCCCGCAGGAGCTGCCGCACGTCGTGGCCGTGCCGTTCACGTTCTTCCTGCTGATCCTGGTCGGTCTGGTCCTCTTCGGACTGGTCGGCATCATCCTCGCCCTCGAAGTGCCGCGCTGGCGCCGTCGTCGTGGCGTGCGCGGCGTGGAGATCGAGGAGTTCGACGTCGACGCGTCCGTGCCGGCGATCCGGCGAGTGGAGAAGGCGTTGCAGGAGTTCACCGCCCACCCGCACCGGCCGCCGCGCGACGCCGTGATCGCGGCCTGGCTCGCGCTGGAGGAGGCCGAGCCCCGCAAGCCGCACCAGACGCCCACCGAGTTCACCGAGAAGCTCGGCGTGGACGCCACCGTGCTCAAGAACCTCTACCAACGCGCGCGGTTCGGGCACGAGGAAGTGACGGCCGAGCAAGCTCAACAGGCGCAACGGGAACTGAGCCGCATCGTCCGGGAGCTCGCATGAGAACCGCACTGGCACTGGGCGTCGGGGTGATCATCGGGGTCGCCATCTGGCTGCTGGGCGCCGATCCGTTCTGGGCGACGGCGCTGGCCGTGCCACCGACCGCGTTCGGTGTGCTGATCACGAGGCTGCCGCGCGCGACGGACATCGTGTGGAGTGCCGACCCGCCGGCGCCCGGCTCGATCAGCACCGCGCACGCCAGCACGCTCGCGTCCCGGCTGGCGGAGGCGGCGGAGAACCCGCGGCGCTACCAGGAACGGTTCCGCGCCCGGCTGCAACGACTGGGGATCGACGCATCCGAACTGCCCGCCCCGGAAGAACTCGCCGAACGGCTCAGGAGGGTTGAGTGAGCATTCGCCCAGATTTCGTGTCTCGGGAGGCCAAGGCCGTTCTCGACGAGATCGGCAAGGTCGTCGTGGGGCGCACGCGGACCGTGCGGCTCGCTTTGGCGGCCGTGCTCGCGGGCGGGCACGTGCTGCTGGAGGACGTGCCGGGGCTGGGCAAGACGCTGATCGCGCGGTCGCTCGCGCAGGCGCTCAGCCTCGACTTCCGCCGCCTGCAGTGCACACCGGACCTGTTGCCGGCGGACGTCACCGGATCGTTCCTCTACGACCCCGGCAGCCGCGAGTTCGACTTCCACCAGGGACCCGTGTTCACCGGGCTGCTGCTGGCCGACGAGATCAACCGGACGCCGCCCAAGACGCAGTCCGCGCTGCTGGAAGCCATGCAGGAGCGGCAGGTCACGGTCGAGGGGCGCACCTTCCCGTTGCCGAGGCCGTTCCACGTGCTGGCGACCTCGAACCCGGTCGAGTACGAGGGCACCTACCCGTTGCCGGAGGCGCAGCTCGACCGGTTCCTGGTGCGGCTCGACATCGGTTATCCGCCAGCGGAGGAAGAGGTCGAGGTGCTGCGCCGCCGGATCGCGCGGCAGCAGGAGGAGACCGAGGTATCGCCGGTGCTGGCCGCCGGCCGTCTCGCCGAGCTGCAGCAGGAGCTCGAACAGACCACAGTGGACGATGATCTACTGCGGTACTGCGTCGATCTGGCCGTTGCGACGCGGCAGCACCCGTCGGTGGAGGTCGGTGCGTCGCCGCGAGGTGCGCAGGCTCTCGTGCTCGTCGCTCGCGCCTTGGCCACTTTGGACGGACGTGATTACGTGACGCCTGAGGACGTCAAGGAGTGTGCGGTCGCCGTGCTCTCGCACCGGCTCGTGCTGAAGCCGGAGACGTGGACGTCCGGCGTGAGCGGGGTGCAGGTGGTCACCGACCTGCTCGGCAAGGTTCCCGGCCCGCCCAGCTCATGAGCAGAGCGGACAAGATCAGGGAGGCGTTCGCCCAGTCGCACGGCGCGCACTGGCACGCCACGGACGCGTACTCGCGCGCCGTCTGGCTGGGTGTCGGGCTCGTCGTCGCCGGGATGTTCCTGCACCAGGTCGAGATGGTGCTGTTCGGCGTGCCGCTGGTCCTTTCGGTGCTTTTGACGCACAAGCCGCACGGCAAGCCGACGGTCAGCGTCCGGCCGGTGCCGCGAGGAGCGGGCGCGGGTGTCGTGCACACGGTCGCGCAGGTCGACGGCGCCGACGCGGAGATCGCGGTGATCAAGCTGCCGGGTGGCGTCAAAGCGGTCCCCGCGCACTCGCCCGACCTGCCGGTGGAGATCCGGCGCGACGCGTGGGGTCCTGGCGTGGATCTTCGCCTTGATCATTTGTTTGCCGGACCGGACGGCATGCACGTCTACGGCCCGATCGTCGGCGTTGAGCACGTGCGCACGATCCTGCCGCCGGTCGAGCACCACCCGTCCGGGCCGCTGCCGCCGCGTCCGGCCGGCCTGGTGGGCATCCACCGCTCGCCGCGTGCCGGCGACTCGACCGAACTGCGCGACATCAGGGCGTTCCAGCCCGGTGACCGGCTCAAGCGCATCGACTGGCGGGTGACGACCAGGACCGGCACGGTGCACGTCCGCGAACGGCACGCCGAGGCCGACGCGGAGATCGTGCTGGCGCTCGACACCCGGACGGACGTCGGTGCGGACGTTGCCGCGTGGTCGTCTCCTCATTACGGGGCCACGGCGCGTCCGGACGGCAGCCTGGACCGTGCGGTGCGCCGGGCGGCGTCGATGGCGGCGGGATACCTGCGGCAGGGCGACCGGGTGGCGTTGATGGACCTGAGCCGGCCGCAGCTCAACGTCCGGTCCGGCGTCGGGCGACGGCACCTGATGCGGATCCGCACGCAGCTCGTCGTGTGCGTGCAGGCCGCCGGGTGGGCGTCGCGCGTGGCGTTGCGCAAGCTGCCGCACGGAAGCGTGGTCGTGCTGCTGTCGCCGTTCCTCGACGACGAGATCGCCGAGCTGGCCGTGCAGACGCGCAAACACGGTCACGTCGTACTGGCGATCAACACGCTGCCGTTGCCGCTGAAACCCGACCAGGAGACGCTGTGGGGCGAGGTCGCCGCCGAACTGATCGCGGCGGAGCACCGGCTGCGGCTGGCGCGCATGGCGCAGCACGGGGTGGCGGTGACACGGCAATGCTGATGCGACTGGCGATCCTGCTCGCGGCGGTGCCCGTGGCGCTGATCCTGCACCTGGAGTCCGACACGATCGCACCGCTGATCATCGTGGCGGTGCTGACGATCATCTCCGTGCTGATGCCGGGCAGCGCGGGTCCGGCGTTGCTCATCGGCTACGCGGCGCTCGCGATGGCGTTCGGCGAGGGGCACCCGTTGCGGCTGGGCGTGTGGCTCATGATCCCGGCGCTGCACCTGATTCACGTGACGTCCGCACTCGCGGCGGTCGTTCCGGTGAAAACGAAAATCGAGCTCGCTGCGCTGAAAGCACCAGCACGCCGGTTCGCCATTGTCCAGGCGATCTCTTTCCTTGTCGCGACGTTCGCCACGTTCATCCCATCAGGGCCTGACTTCGGACTCGTCGAGCTGCTCGGACTAGGCTCTCTGACGGTCGTGATCGCGGTCGTGGCGCTGAGGATCTGAATCGCTCCTCTCAGCGAGAACTCCTCAAATCTCGCTCAAGGCGCAGGTCAGTCGCGATGGTGTCCGGCATCACCCGGCGACGGTAGTCACAACAGCCCCTCCGGACGCGCGAAAAAGGGGCTCCTGGTGCGACCATATGTGTATGGCTGCTGTGAAGTCGCAACCCACGCGAATCGTCATTGTCGGCGGTGGGTACGTCGGGATGTACACGGCTCTCGGATTGCAGAAGAAGCTGCGATCCGGTGAGGCCTCGGTCACCGTCATCGACCCGCAGCCGCACATGACCTACCAGCCCTTCCTGCCAGAGGCGGCGGCCGGCTCCATCGAGCCGCGCCACGTCGTCGCTCCTTTGCGCAAGGTGCTCAAGCGCTGCCACGTCGTCACGGGCCGCGTCACCAAGATCGAGCACGCGCGCAAGATCGTGACCGCCGAGCTGTCGGACGGCCACGTCGAGGAGATCGAGTACGACGTGCTCGTCTCCGCGCTGGGTGCGATCTCCCGCACGCTTCCGATCCCCGGCCTGGCCGAGGTCGGCATCGGCATGAAGACGATCGGCGAGGCGATCTACGTCCGCAACCACGTGCTGTCGCGCCTCGACCAGGCCGCGAGCACGAACAACGCGGACCTGCGCAAGAAGCTGCTCAGCTTCGTCGTGATCGGTGGCGGCTTCGCGGGCATCGAGACGCTCGCCGAGCTCGAGGACATGACGCGGTATGCGCTTCGTTACTACGAGGGCGTCAAGCCCGAAGAGATGAACTGGGTGCTCGTCGAGGCAGCGGGCCGGATCATGCCCGAGGTGTCCGCGAAGCTCGGCGCGTGGACCGTCGAGGCGCTGGAGAAGCGCGGCATCAAGATCTATCTCGACACCCGCGTGAAGTCGTTGGAGGGCGGCCACGTCGTCCTGGACGACGGCACCGAGTTCGACTCCGACACGATCATCTGGACCGCCGGCATGAAGGCGAACCCGGTGCTGCGCAACACGGACCTCCCGCTCGACGAGCGCGGCCGCGTCCGGTGCACCGCCGCCATGCAGGTCCAGGGCCTCGACGGCGTGTGGGCCGCCGGTGACTGCTCCGCGGTGCCGGACCTCTCGCGCACCGAGGAGGACCCGACGGCGACGTGCGTGCCCAACGCGCAGCACGCCATCCGTCAGTCGAAGCTGCTCGCGAAGAACATCGTCGCGTCGATGCGCGGCCAGAAGCCGAAGGACTACTTCCACAAGTACCTCGGCTCGGTCGCGGGCCTCGGCCTCTACAAGGGCGTGGCGGACGTGTTCGGCCTGCGCTTCAAGGGCCTGCCCGCGTGGTTCATGCACCGCAGCTACCACGTGGCGTTCATGCCGACCGTCAACCGCAAGCTCCGCGTGCTGATGGACTGGACGCAGGCGCTGTTCTACGGTCGCGAGATCGTGGCGCTCGGCCAGATCAACGACCCCAAGTCGGACTTCGACAGGGCCGTCCAGAGCTGAATGGGTTGTCCTTACTCTCTGTGAGTGGCGAGATGCCCCGAGCGTTATCACGTTCGGGGCATCTCGTTGGTCCAGAGGCGGAACTTGAGCGCCCAATCGGAGTAAAGCTCTGGGGGCTGCCTTGACATTGCGTTACGTGAACCAGAGACTACGGCTGGTGCATCACCTGAATGCGTGATTCGCCTGTGTGGGGAGAGAGGTGATCCGCGATGTCTCTCGAGGAGCTGGCCGCACAGCTTCGCCGTGGCGAGATCGAGGACCCCGCGTTGGCGCAGTACGCCGCAGAGTACGCGCAGGCGGGGCAGAGTTTCCGCAGCAAGAAGGACGATTGAGCAGGTCAGCTGACGGGCGGGTGCCAGGTGCCCCGTCCGAGGCTGCCAGACCTCTGCTGCTCCAGGGTCAGGACTACCTCTTCCGCTCGCCGCCCAAATGCCTGGACTTCCAGGAACAGGTGCACCGCCTCGGCATGGTCGACGAGGGCGACGGCAACCCACAACCCTGTGTGCTCGTACTGGCGCGCGCCGCCGACATGGAGATGAACGAGCTCTCCATCGCATTGGCCGAGCGCGGCATCCGCATGGCCCGCATCGACGCCGACCGCTGCGTCGACCTGCCTCTCTCCGTCTACACCGACCAGCCGTTGATCGAGCTCGACCGCTGGCTGCTGCGCCCGCTGCTGGTGTGGCGCCGCCACTTCGAGCTCTCCGCGGTGCCCGTCGAGCCAGGCACCCTGGCCGGCGCCTACGCGGTCGACCAGTGGGCCTCAGTGGCCAACTGGCTGTCTTCCCGCTCCGACTGGGCACATGTGAACCCATCACGCTTTTCAACCCATCTGGACCGTTTGACGCAGCTTTCCGACGCCTCTTCTTTCGGCCTGCGTGTGCCACGCACGGCCGTGACGACACGTCCGGGCCGTACACGCCCCGGCGGCGGCCGCTGCATCGTCAAGACGGCAGGGCGGCATTTGCTGGAGCCACGCCCCGGCGTGCAGCACGGTCTGTTCCCGCGCCCTCTCGAGACTTCACGCGCCTCGGACGCGCCCGAGCCCGCGCCGGTGATCGTCCAGGAGTACGTGCCGTCCGACACGGAGCTGCGCGTGTTCGTGGTGGGGGAGCGGTGTCTGGCCTATCAGGTCGACAAACTCGACCCGGCCCAACTCTGGGTGGACCCCGACGCCGTGCGCGTGACGCCAACTTCGGTGCCTACTTCTTTGTCGGACCGCTTGCTGGCGTTGGCTCGCCACTGGCGCGTACAGGTGGCGGCGTTCGACCTGCTCGTGACGGGTTCCGACCACGTGTTCCTGGAGATCAACGTCAACTGCGACTGGCGCTGGTTCGAACACCGAGCAGGCGACAACTCGGTCTCCGCAGCCGTCCACGACTGGGTGGCGCTCCGCTTCAAGGAGCTGCTCGGAGCGGGGAGGGCACGCTGATGTTCGGGTCCGTTCGACGCTTACCAGGATGCTCGCTCTAGTCCAATTCGCTGGGCCGTGCGGGCGAGAAACGACCATCCGCTCACACAAGCCGACGATCAAGGCCTAGGCTCCCCGTCGCCCCCGTAGCCCAATCGGTAGAGGCAGGTCCCTTAAAAGGATCACAGTACGGGTTCGAATCCCGTCGGGGGCACCACGCGCTTCACCCACTGGCGATGGTGCTGACCAGCGCAAGCGCTGTCGCATGATGATCTTGTAACTCCGCGTGATACCGGGTGTGTCCCGGGCTGCGCCCCGTCCTGGTGCCGAAGCGGTGCCGAGCGTCGGACGTGTGTCGCTCGTCTCAACGGACCATCGGCCGATGCACGCCCCAGGCCGTGGTGTCACTCGTTTGGGTAACACCGGGACGGGTTATGGGCGATCATCTGGTGACTGATCGTCGGCAACGGTCGGCTGCTGAGCCGTCGTGAGGGTGGTGGCCCGTTCCCCATGCGTGCGTTTCTGCGTGACGTCCTGTTGCTTCAGCCCCAGTGGAGCTCGAAGAACACGCCGGCCATGCAGGAGCGAGGCCGGTTGGTCCGGCATGACGTGGCCGGCTGGCTGCGCGACCAGTTGCCTGCGCTCAAGGCGAACGTGCCGATCGAGCCGGCCGACTGGAAGGTGCAGCCGAGCGACGGCACGGGGAACAAGAACGAGATCCCGTGGGTTCGGGTGCACTCCGCCAGTCGCTCGCGCTCTGCGACTGAGGGCTGGTACGTCGTCTACCTCTTCGACGCTCGGGGCGACCGCGTCTACCTGTCGTTGATGCAGGGCGCCAGCACCTGGGTGAACGGCGAGTTCCAGGCTCGACCTCGGTCGGGGCTTCGCGAGAGTTCGAAGTTGATGCGGGAGGCGTTGGCGCCTCGGTTGCTCGCACGTGCCGACCTGGTCGACCAGATCGAGCTCAAGGCGAGCAAGTCGGATCTCGGGCCGGCGTACGAGGCGGGGACCGTTGTCGCGTTCGCGTACTCGCGGGACGACCTGCCTGCTGACGAGGTGCTCTTCGACGACCTGAGCTTCCTCATGTCCGTCTTGAGTCACCTGTACGAGATCGAGCTGCCTGACGACGTGGCGCCCGAGGTCGCGGACGCAGTGGTTCTCGCCAACCAATCGGCGGGTCGGGCGCGGCGCGGACAAGGACTTCGCCTCACTGCCGCGGACCGTCTCGCGATCGAACGGCGCGCTGTTGCCGTGGCGACGAGCTACCTCGAGGAGCAGGGCTACGAGGTTGTCGACGTCGGAGCCACCGAGTCCTACGACCTCGATGCCCGACGTGGCAGGGAACGGTTGTACGTCGAGGTCAAGGGCACCACGACGGTGTGGGATGGGGGCAGTTCCGAGATCATCGTGACGAAGAACGAGATCGATCTGCACCGGCTCGAGTACCCGAACAACATGCTGGTGATCGTCAGCCAGATCGTGCTTGATCGCGCTGTCACGCCGCCGTCGGCATCGGGTGGCGAGCTGCGCGCGATTCACCCGTGGCAGGTCCAGCTGCCCAACCTCACGCCGGTGACCTATCGGTATCTGGTGGGGGAGTAGTCACCAGGTCGGGCGGGCCGTCACTCCGCCGTCGACCACGAGGTCGTGACCGGTGATCCAGGACGCCAGGTCCGACGCCAGGAACACGCACGCGTTGCCGATGTCCTCAGGCGTGCCGAGGCGGGTCAACGGAGCCGCTTTCTCCCATCTGGCAACGCCTTCCGGCCACTGCTCCTCGATGCCGGGCCGCGCGATCAGGCCGGGCGAGACCGTGTTGACGCGGATGCCGCGCGGTCCGTACTCCAGCGCCGCCGCCCGCGCGTGCATGATCAGCGCGGCCTTTGAGGCGGCGTAGTGGGCGTGGCCGACAGCAGGATGCGAGCCCTCGACCGACGCGATGTGCGTGATCGAGCTGACCGAGAACTGAGCTGCGGCCTGGGTTACGGCGAACGGGCCAGTCAGGTTCGTGTCCACAACGGACTGCCATTGCTCGACCGTCATGTCCGGCAACGGTTCCACGGGCTGCACGCCGGCGTTGTTGACGACCGCGTCCAGGCGACCGTGCTCAGCAAAAGCCTTGGAGACCACGCGTTGGGCTGAGGTGCGCAGGTCGCCGTCAGTCAGGCCGCGGTGGCGGACGACCAGCGCGCCGGCGGCCTCGAAGCGGGAAGCGATGCCCGCGCCCACACCACCGCCGGCTCCGGTGACCAGCACGACCTTGCCGCTGAGATCGATCACGAGACGATGTCCTCCAGTCGCTCACGAAGCCAGCCGACGATCTCACCCCGGCCGGCCACGAAGCCATCGGAGCCGACGTGGTGGAACTCCCCGCCTGCCGCGCGGACGAGCACCGAGCCCGCCGCCACGTCCCACGGGTGGATGCCGAGGTTCGCCGCTGCGTCCGCCCTGCCCGCCGCGACCCAGGCGAGCGACAGCGCGGTCACGTACACCCGCCGCACGTCCGCGACACCGAGCAACGAGTTCAGCAGCTCCATTTCGCCGGAGTACGGGCTGCCGGGCAACGGGATGTCGGTCAGCACGAGCGGCCGCGGGCTTGCCCCCGGCGGAATGACCAGACCCGTGGAGCGGACCGAGAAGGGCACGTCGACGGCCGCCGTGAAGAGCTCGTCGCGGAACGGGTCGAGCACGCAGCCCGCGACCAGCGTGCCGTCCACGGCTGCTGCGACCGAGATGCACGAGAGCGGGATGCCGCGCACGAAGTTCCGCGTGCCGTCGATCGGGTCGACGTACCAGGTGATCGGCGCCGAAGCGGAACCGAGCTCCTCGCCGACGACCGCCGAGCCCGGAACGGCCAGTGCGCGTCGCAGGAACGCCTCTACCTCCAGATCAGCCGTGCTCACCTGGTCGAAAGTGCCCTTCACAGAAACGTCGACGCGAACCTCGTGCAGCAGCTTGGCGGCGTCCACACACGACTGCGCGGCCAACGCGAGGAGTTCCCCAGGAGTCACGGCGTCCATTGTGATTGGCCACAAACACGACCGGATGACTCTGGGCAGCGTCCCACCCGCGGCAGTGACCAGAGCCACCGCGATGAGCTGACCTGACGATGCATCGGTGCGGGTCAGGCGGCAAGATCGCGAGTTGTCCACAGGTGGGAACTTGCCTGCGGAACCCAGACGGGTTTTCAATCGTTGCGCCAAGAGGAAGCGCGCGGGGGGCGGGGCAGCTCGCTCGTGGCCGAGCCGGTCGACACCGTCCGAGCCGGTCGACACCGTCCGATCCGACTGATCTGTTCGACCGTCAGACTCCGAGGACGGGCCCACGCCCAGCCTGTGGGTGGGTCGGGCGCGGTCCAGGTCCGGGCCTGGCCGTCACGGTCAGCGCCGGGGTTCGTTCGCGCAGCGGATCTTGCCGGGGCAGCCGCGCAGCAGCTTCACCCGCGGCGGCTTGGTGATCTGCGCCGGAGCGTGGGAGGCGCCGTCCGGCCACTGCACCGAGATGGCCATCGACGCCGCGTTGTTGTCGTAGTTCTTCTCCACCAGGGCGCGGTCCGGGTTGGCGACCGTGACGACGTCGTAGACCCCGGAGGCCACGCGGGTCAGGTCGAGCCACTGGAACTCGACGCGGTACTTGTAGTCGTCGCCTTTGCCGACGGAGATCCCGAAGAACACGTCGAGTGCCTCCGGGTTGTGGTGCTCGCACTTGTGGCCGTCGAGCTTGTGCGCCAGCTCGCCGGTGGCGGTGTCGCGGTTGCCGGGGCGGTGGGCCAGCGAGTCGGCGTCGATGTTGGTGTAGCGGTCGCCGAGGCAGAAGCCGTTCTTGCGGTCGGTCACCACGGTCTCGCCGGCCGGGGTGCGCAGCTGGAAGTACTCGAAGCCCATCAGGTGCCAGTGCTGGTGGGCGGCGGCCGGCTCGTAGTACGCCCAGGACGAGGTGCGGTGTTGCGCGGCGGCGTAGGTCATCGGGACCGGTCCGTCCACTTCGGACTGGATCGCCTGGCGGACCGACATGCGGGGCTGGTGGACGCTGTCGCGGTGGGCGTGCACCAGGAACGGGCCGTCGCCGATGTTGTCCACCGATGTGGTGAACCTGAGGCGCACGGCCTTGATGTCGCCCTCTTCCACGCAGGGGCCGCCGGGCGCGGCGGGATCGGTCACCATGCAGACGTCCCAGGCCTCGCACTTGCCGGCGTCGCCGTCGTATCCGCCGGGACAACCGACGGGAGCCTGTCTGAGGTCCGGCAACATCGGCGCGGCGGCGTTGGACGACGCGGTGAGTGCGGAAGCGGTGATCGCCGCGATGACCACCGCGATGGGTCTCTTGAGCACCGTCACACATTAGTTGCGCGGTAATGGTTTCCGTTGCCACCGACACCAGTGCCTCACCCGATCGACTGACACGCCAAGGAAAGCGGTAGGTCGAGAACTAGGGTGCGGCCGGTGAAAAGAGGCGCCATCACCATGGTGTGCGGTACGCGGCCCGAACTGATCAAGCTCGCCCCGCTCATCCGCCGGTTCGGTGAAGAAGCATCCGTCGTCTACACAGGACAGCACTACGACCGGTCGATGTACTCGCGCATCCGCCAGGACATCGCGGAACCGGGCAGCTTCGTCGAGCTCGGGCTGGGCGGTGGGCGGCGAGGAACCCAGTTGGGCAACGCCGTCGCGGCCCTGGACGCGCACTTCGCCGCAGAACCACCCGATGTGGTGATCGTGCAGGGCGACACCACGTCCGCGCTCGCGGGTGCGTTGGCCGCCAACGCGAACGACGTGCCGCTGGTGCACGTCGAGGCCGGTCTGCGCAGCTACGACCGCGCCATGCCGGAGGAGCACAACCGGGTCGCCATCGACCACCTCGCCGACCTCTGCTGCGCGCCGACGTCACTCAACTTCACCAACCTGATCGCGGAAGGCGTTGCGGCGGACCGGATCACGGTCACCGGCAACACCGTGGTGGAGGCGCTGGAGGAAGCGCTGCCGAGCCACGACGAGTCGCAGAAGCTGATCACCGCGCAGAACCTCGTGACCGACTCCTACGTGCTCGCCACGATCCACCGGCCGGAGAACGTCGACTGCCGGGAGAACCTGGAGACGATCTTCAAAGACCTCGCGCGGCTCCCGCTGCCCGTCGTGCTGCCGCTGCACCCGCGTACCGCGAAGCAGGTCGCCGCCTTCGGGCTCGACCACCTGCTCAGCCGGCTGCGGGTGATCGAACCCCAGTCCTACAAGGACTTCCTCTCGCTGGCCCGGCACGCCGCCGTGCTCGTGTCCGACTCCGGCGGCGTGCAGGAGGAGGTCAGCGTGCTCAAGCGGCCGGTCGTCGTGGTCCGCCGCAGCACCGAACGGCCCGAGATCGAGGGCACGTTCGGCACGCTCGTGCCGCCGGGCCCCCGAGTCCGGACCGAGGTGCTCAGGTGGCTCGACGACGTGAGCGGGCACCGCGCCCGGCTGGCGGGCATTCCGTCGCCCTACGGCACAGGTTCGCCGTCCGGGCTCATCGAGGCCGCCGTCCGCAAGATGCTCGACGACACCCGGTTGGCCAGTCCCACGCTCGAGTTCCAGCTCGTCACCGAGGGGTAGACGTGGGCGGTGGTGGCGAGCAGCAACGGCGTGCCCGCCACCTCGACCGCCGGCTGCTGGGCGAGATAACCCACCGGGTACACCGGTTCCACGAACGGCGCGCGGAAGACGTGCACCTCCTCGACGTCCGCGCCGGGGTGCAGTGACCGCAGCTGCTCGGTCCACCTGGCCGCGATGGCGCCCGTGTCCTCGGTGAACAGCGCGGAGTCGCGGTCGGTGTAGCGCATCACGTACGCGAGGTGCCGTCCGTCGACCGGTCCGGTCAGCGGGGACATCTCGACCACGCCGTCGAACTCGGTGCCCGAACGCAGCACCGGCGTCCAGTAGTGCCCCGACAACGGCTGCCGCAGCACGAACAACGCGTTCACGACGCCCTGGTACCGCAGGTTCACCTGCGGCAGCAGCGGTGCCAGATCGTCGGCGGCCACCTGTCGCAACGCCGGCAGCGGCAGCGTGGACACGATCCGGTCGGCCTCGATCACCTCGCCGCCGTCGAGCTCGACGTGGTCCCGGTGCAGCACGCGGACCGGAGCGGACGTCCGCACCACCCCGCCGTGCGACTCGATCGAGGCCCTCAGCGCGTCGATGATCGTCTTGTAGCCGCCGCTGGGATAGCCGCGCACCGCCACGTTCCGTTCGCGCCCCAGTCGCTGCCACAGGTACAGCGCGGGCACGTCACCGAACGCCGCACCGAACTTCGAGCCGAACAGCGGGGCGAAGAGGTCGCGCCACACCCGGTCGCCGTACAGGCCGCGCAACCAGTCCTCGGTGCGCAGGTTGTCGAGGTCCTTGCCCTTGCCCAACCGACGCAGCAGCACCGACACGGCCCCGAACCGGACCCGGTCGACGACACCCAATGCGGTGAACCGCAACAGGTCCAGGGCCGAGTTGAACGGGTAGTGCCGCCCCTCGACGATCATGCCCATGCTGGTGCGCTCCCAGTGAACTGAGGCGCCCAGCCCGAGCTCGTCCAGCAGCGGCAACAGGTTCTCGTCGGTCGGCATGACGCAGTGGTAGAAGCGCTCGATCCACCGGTCGCGCCACGGGAAGAACGTGCCGAGGCCGCCGAGCTGATCCGAGGCCTCCAGCAGCGTGACCTCGGTGCCGGCCCGCGCGAGCCGGTGGGCGACGGCGAGCCCGCAGATGCCGCCGCCGATCACCACTGTTCGCATCACAGCTCCCGGTACGGGGCCGGGGTGAGCCGGTCGCGCATCAGCAGCCGGACGTACTGCACGACCGTGCGGCGCAGCTTGAGCTTGCTCGGACCCTGTTTGCGGTCGTAGCGCAGCTCCAGCGGCACCTCGGTGATCACCGGGTGGCAGTGCCGCAGCTTCAGGAGCAGCTCGACCATGCAGGCGAAACCGCGTTCCTCGACGAGCCGTTCGCCCCAGTGCGTGCTGGCGCGGGTGAGCAGGCTGACCCGGTACGCGCGGAAGCCGCTGGTGAAGTCGTGCACGTCGACCAGCCCGAGCACGCGGCGGAACAGCACGGCGGCACCGCGCGACAGCATCCGGCGGAACAGCGGAGCGGTCTTGTCGTCACCGCCGGCGACGAACCGCGAGCAGATCACCACGTCCGAACCGGCGACGATCTCGTTGCCCAGCTTGGTGATCAGCGCGGGGTCGTGCGTGTCGTCGGCGTCCATCACCACGACGAAGTCGTCCTCGGCGGCGTCGCTCAGCGCGGCCTTCAGTCCGGTTTGGACGGCCTGGCCGAGGCCGAGGTTCACCGGGTGGCGCACCAGCCGGACGTCGAGCCCGGCCACATCGGTGGCCACCTCGGCGGTGCCGTCGGACGAACCGTCGTCGACGACCCAGGCCGTGACCTGCTCGGTGTGCGCGACCTCGGCGATCCGGCGCAACAGCGACGGCAGTCCCGCGGCTTCGTTGTACGCGGGCAGCACGACGTGCGCGCGTCCGCGGACCGGCGTCGCGACGGCTGTCGCGGGTCTCGGACCGGCCGTCGGCGAGGTGCGGACCTCGCGTCCGTCGACTGTCATTCGAACCCCCATTTCATCGGGTCTCAGAGCGGCGGCGAGAATTATTCGCACGCCTGGCCGTAAATTGCGGGCGACCCCTGGCTGACTTTTCGCTCGGCGGCGGGGAGCGGAGGGCTGGACTGATTCCGGATGTAATTCGAAAGGGGTATAAGTGTTCCTCGAACGGGTGACGACGGGGCTCGGCGCCGTCATTCTCGGGACATTTTCCTGCCAGATGATCTCGATCGGGTGATCTCGAATGAGACAAAGCGCTGAGGCGGAGTCGAGCGTGGGTCTTCCCCTGGAAGAGTGGTTCGCCGGCGAGTTGACCGCCCCGATGGCACCCGTCCGTGACGACGCGCGGCCACGCGGTCTGCTCGGCCGGGTCAACGGAGTGGCGGTGCTCCTCGTTCTGGTGGACTTTTTCGCGTTGCTCGTGATGACGAGCAACGCGGAGGTGGCGGCGCCGTGGGCGGTCGTGCTCGCGTGCGCACTACTGGGCGTGCGGGCGTCGGGCCGGATCTACCGCCGGCGACTGATGCTGTCGTGGTTGCAGGACCTGCCGCGCTCGCTCGCCACGACGGCGATCGCGTTCGCCGCGGTGAGCGTCCTGTTGCTGGCTGTCGGTTGGCCGCCGGAGGTGTTGCTGCAGCTCAAGGCTGGTCTGTTCGCGTTCGTGGCGGTGAGCGAACCGGCCAGAGCGGCGGTCTTCGCGTTCGGCCGGTGGTGCCGGCGGAGGTTCGACCGCTGCGACCGGACCATCGTGATCGGCGCCGGTCAGGTCGGCACGGACCTCGCCGAGGTCATGCTGCGCCACCCCGAGTACGGCCTGCGCCCGGTCGGGTTCATCGACGCGGAACCGCAGGCCGACCGGAAACTGCCGGCGCCGCTGCTGCACGACGACCTGGCCACGGCCATCGACCGGCTCGGCGTCGGCACGGTGGTCATCGCGTTCTCGCACGCCGTCGACTCACCGCTGGTCGACGCGGCCGTCACCGCGCACCGGCTCGGCTGTTCGACGCTCGTGGTGCCGCGCATGTTCGAGCTCCACCAGGACGGGCCGGACGTCGAACGGCTGCGCAGCTACCCGTTGCTGCGACTGAGCACGGCGCCGACGGCCAGGCCGACCTGGTGGATCAAGCGCCTGGTCGAGCGGGCCCTCGCGCTGATCGCGTTGATCCTGTTGTCGCCGGTCATCGCGATCTGCGCGTTGGCGGTGCTGCTCGAGAGCGGCCGGCCGATCATCTTCAAGCAGGTCCGCGTCGGCATGGACGACCAGAAGTTCGTGATCTACAAGCTGCGCAGCGTCCGGCAGACCGGCGTGGACGACTCGGACGTCCGGTGGTCGGTGGCAGGCGACTCGCGCGTCGGGAAGCTCGGCGGGTTCCTGCGCAGGACGTCGCTCGACGAGCTGCCGCAGCTCTGGAACATTCTGCGCGGCGACATGTGCATTGTCGGGCCGCGGCCGGAAAGGCCGGGCTTCGTTCGCCAGTTCTCCGCGATCCACGAACTATACTGGGCCCGCCATCGGGTCCCCACCGGATTGACCGGGCTCGCCCAGGTCCACGGATTGAGAGGTGACACCTCGATCGTGGACAGATCTCGGTACGACAACTACTACATCGCGAATTGGTCGCTGTGGCTGGACGTCAAAATCGTGCTGTTGACAGTGGGTGAGCTGTGTTGCCGAAGGAATCGCTGACGGGCCGGGCGCTGGTGGCGCTGCTGGTCTTCACCACGACCGCGTGCACGTTCCTGCCGGTCGACGAGAAGGCGGCGCAGGACAGCCTCGCCCCGCCGGAACCGTCGGTGGTCACGGGTCCGCAGCCGAAGCCGCTCGCGCCGTGCGCGTGGTGGTACGGCATCGGGGCGCGGCCGACCTCGTTGCAGCTCAAGTTCGCGGCGGCGCACTACAACCTGGTGGTGCTCAACTCGTGGGAGACGGCGGCGCTGCGACGTTTGCGCCAGCTGAACCCCAAGGTGAAAGTGCTGGTGTACAAGGACTTCTCCAGCACCCGCAACTACCCGGGAACGGTCGACGGTGGCGTCGACGCGAAGTACCTGCCGACCGGGCTCGGGTACGTCGCGACGGAGAAGGCCCACCCGGAGTGGTTCGCCGTCGACACCGCGGACCAGCGGATCGAGTGGGCGGGCTACGAGAAGCACTGGCAGATGACGGTGTGGACCGAGGCCTACCAGCGCGCGTGGACGACCGCGGTCGTCGAGGAGGTCGTCCGCGAGGGCTGGGACGGAGTGCTGGCGGACAACGACTTCAGCTCGTTGCGGTTCTACTCGCCGGCGGTGCTCAAGGGCACCGCCGACGTGGAGGCCACCGACCGGCTGCTGCGCGACGGCTTCGACTCGTTCCTCGGCATCGCGGGCGACGAGCTGCAGAAAGCCGGGAAGATGCTGATCCCCAACGTGTCCGAGTCGCACCTGCGGCCCGGCCGGTGGACCGCGCACTCCCGGTACGACGGGGCGATGGAGGAGAACTTCGGGCTGCGCGACGACGGCGGCAACGGCGAGCTGCTCACGTTCCGCGGCAACGAGTGGAAGGAACTGCGCGCCCAGGCCGCACTCGGCGAGTCGTGGCTGCTGCTGGTCACCCACACCCGCAGCCCGCGCGAGGAACGCGTCGGCTATGCCACGGCTGCGCTGCTCGCCGGTCCGTACACCTGCTGGAACGGTGCGACGCCGGACTACCGGAACCCTGCGTGGTCGCAGTACCAGGAGGCCGGGCTGGGGGAGGCGGTGGAGACGGCGAACCGGCTGCCGAACGGGTTGTGGACCCGGCAGTTCAGCAGCGGCTGGGTGGTGGTGAACCCGACGAGCAAGCCGGCTCAGGTGACGCCGCCGGGTGGCCTTGTGGACATCAACGGGGTGGCGGTGTCGGCTCCGTTCGAGTTGCCCGGTGCGGATGCCAAGGTGCTGGTCAAGCCGAAGGTCGGGCCCACTACGTCGCCGGTGAAGCCGCCGACGGTGCCGACGACCACGACGCCGCCGGTGCCGCCGAAGCCTGCGGAGACACCGGTCAGCTGAGCTCGCGATACAGCTCCAGGTGCCGCTGGGCGCACACTTCGGGGCTGAAGCGTTCGCGTGCCCGCGCGGCCAGCAGCCGACCCGTCCTGGCCGGATCCGGGTCGGCGAAGAGCGCGCGCAGCTGCTTGGCGAGCGAGGTCGCGTCACCCGGAGCCGCCAGGCGAAGCGCGGCCCCCGGCACGTCGAGCATGTCCGCGACGCCGCCGGTGTCCGTTGCCACCACGGGCTTCCCGGCGGCCATCGCCTCGGCGACCACGAGCGGTTGCTGTTCCATTGTGGACGGCAGGATCAGCGCATCGTGCTTGCGCAACAGCTCCGGCACGTCCGCGCGGAAGCCGAGGAACTCGACGGGCAGGCCTTCCGCGAGCTGCTCGCACCTGGCGCGCAGCGGGCCGTCACCCGCCACGGTGAGCGTCGCGTCCGGCGGCAGGACACCGGGCAGCGCTTCGAGCAGGGTGGGCAAGCCCTTGCGTTCCACCAGGAGGCCGACGAACAGCAGTCGGCGCACAGGGGTCGTGGGCGGCTCGGCCTCGCCGATCGGGACGCAGTTGTCGATGTGCGCGATGCGTGGCACGCGCAGCCGGTCGCGGAGGAACCTGCCCATGGCGGGCGACGGGACCACTGTGCGATCGACGCGGCGTGCGACAAGGGCGTCCGCGGCCAGCACCGCCATCGTGTACGTCGACGGTCGTTGCACTCGCGGGGCGTTGCGGAACCACGGTTCGCTCACGTCGTCCGGCACGCCGTGATAGGTGTGCACGACCGGGATGTCGCCCAGTCCGGCGCACACGAGTCCGCTGCGGCGGTCCTGGGCGTGCACGACGTCCGGCCGCCATGCTCTGATTGCCGCGCGGGCCTGACGGCTCGCCCGCAGATCTCCCTTGCGCGGCACGGAGATCTCCTCGTGCTCGACCAGGTGTGCGTCGCGGGCCGGCACCGGGCCGAACACCTTGACCTCGGCCTCGCCCGTTGCCTGCAGTGCGGCGGCGAGGCGGATCGTGACGTCGACCGGGCCACCCCGGTCCTGGGTCAGCAGGAACGCGACCCTCATCATGCTTCTCCTTCTAGCTTTTCGACGAGCGTGATGATTTGGTCGGTCATGCGGGCGCGGTCGAACAACGTCTCGGCGCGCCGTCGTCCGGTGCGGCCCTCGCCGTCCGCGAGCGATGGGTACGCGAGACGTGCCGCGAGCTCCCGTCCGAGTGTGAGGACGTCTTCTCGTGGGACGACGGCCCCTGCCGGTCCGAGGCTCTGCCGCACGCCGTCGACGTCGAACGCGACAACGGAACGCCCGCACGCCATCGCTTCCAGCGGCACCAGGGCCATGCCCTCGGCCCGTGACGGCACCACCACGACATCCGCCGCCGCGTAGAAGGACTCGACGTCGTCGCTGTGGCCCCACCACCGCACGGATTCCTGGCCCTGCTGCCAGACCGTCCTCATCGGACCGTCACCGACCAGCACGAGCTGTGCGTCCGGTAGCTCGGCCAGCACGGCGGGCCACGCGGCGAGCAGCAGGTCCTGGCCCTTCTGCGGTGCCAGCCTGCCGATGCACACCGCGGTCGGCCGGTCGCCCAGGCCCAACCGTTGCCGGGCTTCTGCGCGGTCTGAAGGCTGTAGTTGCGTGGTGTCGACGCCGTTGCACACGACCTCGGCCGGCGCGGTCACTCCTGCTTCGCGGCCGGACGCGAGCTCGTCGTCGCTCACGCACACCAGCTGGTGCGTCCACCTGGAGGCGAAGGCTTCCCAACGCGTGCAGGCCCGTCGCAGCAGGCTGTCCGAGAGCCGGAACGACCACAGGTGCGGCTGGAAGATCGTCGGTGTCCGGCCCCTGATGGCCAGCCTGCCGGTCAGCCCGGCCTTCGAGCTGTGCAGGTGCACGACGTCGGGACGGATCTCGCGCAGCAATCGGTTCAGCCGCAGCGTTTCAAGCAGTGTTGACGGACCTGGCGAGCGGCTCGCACGCCACGGGATCGTGTGCAGCTGATCGGGCAGCCAGCCGTCTGGCGGGCAGATCACGTGCACGTCCCAGCCGGCGGCTTGCTGAGCCAGCACGAGATCCAGCACCACCTTGGCGACGCCCGCCTCAACCGGTTGCGTCACGTGCACGACCTTCACAGGTTTCCTCGCAGTTCTCGGACGGCTTCGCGGTTGAGCGGCAGCGCCACGGCCGCGTACACGCCGAGCAGCACCAGGCCCGCGAGCAGTGCGCCGGCGATTCCCTTGGTGGTCGGCAGGATTCGGGCGATGACGAGACAGGCGGTTGCGGCCGCGAGCAACCCGGCGATCGTGCGGGCCAGTTCGCGCGGCGGGAACGCGAGTCCGTGCCGCACCAGCACCCACCACGTCACCGGCACGAGCAGCCAGACGATGACGGCTTGCGCGACCGCAACGGCCAGTACTCCGTGCGGCGTGGTCAGGGCCAGCGCACCCAGCAACGTGACGAGGTGTGTCACCTCGAGTGCCAGGTACCAGCGCGCGTGGCCGGCCGCCCGGACGACCTGGTACCACGTGTGCAGCAGACCGAGCGCGAATCCGTAGGCGCACAACGCGACCAGCACGGGTGCCGCGGGCGCCCAGCGGTCGCCGAAGAGCACCACCTGGTCCGCGAGTAGCCCGGTGACGACGTACAGACCGCCGGTGATCATCAGTGTGGCCTTGGTGAACCGCAGCACGGCGCCGTCGACCGTCCGTCCACTTCGGACCAGCTCGGCGCAGACCGGGAACATCACGCCGCCCAGCACGACGGCCACGAGGATGTACGGCATCCAGGCGATCCGGAACGCGAGCGAGTAGACGCCGACCGCGGACGGCCCGAGCACGTGCCCGATCGCGAGGTAGTCGGCGTTGACCAGCAGGGTGGCGACGACGGCGCCGGGCCCGACGACGGCCGTCCACCGCAGGGCTTCGTTCGCGGCGTTGCAGTCCCAGCGTGGACGTACTCGGGCGCCCGCGACCACTGCCAGCACCGGCTGAGCGACGGCCGTGCACAGCAGTCCGACCGCCATCGCCAGTGGGCCGTGCCCGAGTGCTGCCAGGGCGATCGTGGCCGCCGAACCCAGGATCATCCCGCCCGCGTCCGGCAGCATGCGCTTCTTGAAGTCCAGATCGCGGTGCATCATCGCCATCTGCACGCCGCCGATCGCGGTGAACGGCAGGCTGAGCGCCGCGATCCGGATGAGGTCGGGCGGCGCGCCGAAGGTGGCAAGCGGCTCCGCGGTGAGCAGGAGAAGTGCGGCCAGTGCGGTGCTGACGCCGATGCTCAACGTCAGCACGGTGCCGGCGAGTTGGTGCGGATCGCGGTTCGTCCGGCTGATCACGTCGTAGACGCCGGCGGACTGCACGACCTGGCCGATGTTGACCAGTGCCACCACGAGCGTCACCGCGCCGAGCCCGTCCTCGGTGAGCAGCGCCGCGAGCACCAGCGTGACCGCGACCTGGCAGCCCTTGCTGACCACGTTGACGGCGAAGAGCCACAACGATCCCCGGACCGCCCGCGTGCCGACCTGGCTCGTCACGCGCGTTTCCTGGCCGCGACGACGACCAGCAGCGCCCAGGCCGCGACGATCGCCACCCCGTCCACCGTGACGTCGACCCGGCTGCCGAACAACCCGACGACCGCGCTGTTGACGAAGTACAGGTGCACGAACGGAACCGCGAGCGCTGCGACCGCGAGCCCGGTGATCCGCCAGTCCTGCTCTTTCCTGCGCCGCCAGCACACCACCGCAACCGCCGCCATGGCCGGCACGGCGATCAACACGTCACCGGGCTGGTGCACCAGCGCCACGACCGCGCCGGCACCCGTGAGCAGATCCGCCACCGAACGGCTGTCCTCGTCACCCCGGTCGAGCTTCCGCGCGAGGAGCGCGGTGGCTGCGAGCACCCCGACGAGCGCTATCAGCTCGGCCGCCGGTGGCAACCAGCCCGTCACGCGGAAGAACACCGCCGGGAGGTCCACCCGTTGTGACGTAAAGGAATCGACCGCGCCGTACGTCGTCTGGCTGGCGTGCGCGAGGTTCGCATCGATCACGTCGAGGAACGCCCCGACGCCACCGCTCCGGTAAACCAGCAGCCCCACCACGGGCAAACTCGCGAGCGCCGCGATGGCCGTGCCGCCGAGCGAGACGCGCCGCGACCCGCGAGCGAACAGCAACACCGCCAGCGGCAGCCCGAACTGCGGCTTCAGCCACGCCACCGCCAGCCCGAGCGCAGCCACCCGCGGATGACTGGACCCCAGCAACGCCGCCGCCGCGCCGACCGCGATCAACGGGTTGACCTGCCCCACGTACAGCTGCGCCTTGCCCACCTGGCTCGTGACCAGCAGCGCCGCGATCGCCACGGTGCCGAGCACGAGCGGGAGCTTCGCCTGCCGGGCCGCCAGCAGTCCGAGAACCGCCAGGAGGACGAGGGACGCCAGGGTGAACGCGATCGCGCCGATCCGGTAGTCGGGCAGCGCGAACGGCAGGTGCAGCACGAGGTGGTACGGCTGGTAGAGGTTGAAGTTCTGGCGCACCGGCCAGTGCTCGAACATCGCCGCCGGGTCGTACGGGTTGCCGCCCGCCAGGAACTCGCGGATGGGGAAGTACGTGGCGTCGCGGAAGTCCTGGAGGCGTTCCTCGGCCAGGTTGGCCTCGGTCGGGGTGGGGGCTTCCCAGGACGGACGCAGGGCCCGGGCCGCGCTCAGTGCACCGATGGCAGCGATGGCGACGGTGATGAGGGTGCGGGTGTGGGACTTCGTTGTGGTGATCACGCGAGCACCTCCGCCACCAGGGAAGGCGGAACCGCCAGCGTGTGGGCGCGGCTCTCGTCCGTGACCGGTCCCACGAAGAGCGTGGGCGGGACTGCAGCGATGTCCTCGAAGTCCTCGTCTTCGGGCTCGGTGTGCGGCACGGCGATCACGTCAGCACCACCGCCACCAACACCGAAGAAGCCGGCAACACCGCGAGCGCCGCAGCCAGATCGCCCGGCTCGCTCTCCCCGTCCGCCACCGCGATCACCGCCGTGCCCTCGGCAGGCTCGTCCGCCTTGTCCGGCAAGGCAGCCGCCAGCGACTCCGCCTGCGCGGTCAGCCCGTGATCCGCCGGAATCACCCGCACCGGCCGCGCCGCCGCCACGCACAGCGCGGTCAGCCGGTCGAGCATGCCGGGGTCGTCCTCGCGCACCAGCGCCACCGGATGCCGCACCCCGGCCGCGGAAACAGCGGCCCGCACAGCAGCCTCGCCCGTGCGAGGCCGACGCAGTGTTCGAAAGGCAGCCGTCGCGATACCTGCTGCCAACGCCGCCGCCAACGCCAGGCCCACCGCGAGCTTCCAGTCCGGCGCCACCCGTGTGGTGTCCGGGCGTTCGTCGAGCACCCGCAACCGGCCGGCGGGCGCGAGGAAGTTCGCCTCGGCCACGGACTTGGCAAGCGCCATCACCGCAGCGGACGCCTGCGAGGCCGAACCCGCGCGCACCGAGAGGCGGGCGAGACCCGACGCCGGCACCAGTTCCACACCGACGACGAGATCGCGCGGGGCGACGGAAGCCGCGCGGGCGGCGGCCTCCAGCACGGTCGGGCTGTGCACCAGCTGGACGATCGCGGGCATCGCCAGAGAGGCGACCTCGCCGTACTGGGCAGCCGAGTCGGTCTGGGTCGCGGGTACGGCGAGCAGGGCGACCCGGCTCTCGTACTGCTCGCCGCGCAGTGACGTCACCGCCAGCACGAGCACCGCGACGATCAACGCCACCGCCGTCGCTTCCAGCAGCGTGCGCTTGTTCACCGTTGTTCTCCCACAATGGTTCGGAGCAGTTCGTCGTAGGACTTCATGAACGTGTGCGGGTCGTGGTCGCGCTCGACGGAGGCACGGCCAGCCTCGCCGGCCGCAGCACACGCCCGTGCGTCGAACAGGAACGACGCCAGCGCGGCCGCGGTCGCGGCAGGGGAACGGCGGGGGACGAGCACGCCGCCGCCACCGGACAACGCTTCGCGCACACCGTCCACATCGGACGCGACGACCGGGCGGCCGGCGGCGAGCGACTCCAGGACCGCGATCGGCATGCCCTCCCAGTCGCTCGTCAGCACGGTGACGTCGCAGGCTTCCAGCAGATCGGGGACGTCACATCGGGTGCCGAGGAAGCGCACCCGGTCCGCCACGCCGAGCTCCTCAGCACGGTGTTCCAGGTCCGCGCGGAGGCTGCCGTCGCCGGCCAGCAGCAACACCGCGCCCGCGACCAGGCCCCACGCTTCGAGCAGCACGTCGTGCCGCTTCTGCGGTTCCAGGCGGGCCGGGCAAAGCGCCACCGGTACGTCGGCGCCGATGCCGAGCACACCGCGGACCGCTGCTCGAGGCACGCGCGGAGGCTCTGCGAACACCGCGTTCGGGATCACCTCGACGGGCAGGCCGCGCAACCGGGATGCGCTCGCCTCGGAGACCGCCACCACCGCACGCGACGACCACCGCAGAATCCGCGCGGCACCACCCAGGTCCGCCGCAGCCACGCCGTGGAACACGGTCACGACCGGCACCCCGCGGGCGGCAAGCCGGGACACGAGGCTCGCGGACACGTTGTGCGCCACCACGACATCCGGCGCGAACGCACGGGCCGCCGAACGCACAGCGGAAACAGCCCGCAGCACACCAAGAGCCCGGCGCCGCGGCACCGGCACGTCGAACGTCGAGAAGCCCTGTGCTCGCAACGCCTCGGCCCGGTGTCCGCCGCCGCTCGCGACGCCCGACTCCCAGCCGAACGAACCGCCGGCCCGCACCATGCCCGCGACGACGGCCTCGGCTCCTCCGGCGCCCATCTCACTGATGACGTGCAAGACACGCATCGCGCTCACTCTCCTCACGGCGCACGTCGGCCGCGATCGCCACCGCGACCAGCGACCAGATCGGCAGGTAGTACTGCTCGGACAGGAAGGTCGATGCGACCAGTGCGGCGATCAGCGAAGCCTGGACCGCGAGCATCGGGCGCAGGTTCCAGCTGACCCGCAGCACGCGTTCCGTTGCCACGAACGCCATCGCGATCGCCCCGAGGAAACAGGCGAGCCCCGGCAGGCCCAACTCCGCGCCGATCTCCAGGTAGATGTTGTGCGCCACCGGCGACTGCTCGTCGATCTCGGCGTTGCGCGACGCCGCCGGATAGGAGCTGCGGAACCCGCCGGGGCCGACGCCGAGCACGGGGTTGTCCGCCAGCATGCGGGCGGCGGCCTGCCAGCGCAGTTCACGAGTGTCCACATTGGTCGCGGCGATGTACGTCTTCTCCGCGAGCGCCCGCTCCAGCACCGGACCCGCGAACACCACGGCGCCCAGCCCGATGACCGCGATCCCGCTCACCATCACGGCCACCGCGCGCATCCCCACCCCGCGCCGCGCCACGAGCCACAAAGCAGCAGCAGCCAGCGCGAGACCGCCACCGCGCGAGAACGTCGCCGCCGCACCAGCGACGAGCACCGCACCGACCGGCAGCAGGTATTTCCTGCCAGGCAGGGCGATCAGCAACGGCAGCGCCGCCACGAGGAAGAAAGCGAGGTCGTTCGGGTCCTCCAACGGACCGGTCGCGCGCGGCGCACCCTCGAAGACCAGGCTGTACAACGCACCGACCGCCGCGAGCACCGCGCCGCCGACCGCCGCCGCCAGCACGTCCCGCACCGGCACCTCCCGCGCCACCACGTCGACCAGCACGGCGGTGATCAGCAGGAACGGTAGGAACCGCTGCGTGTAGTCCAGCGTGAACGGGTCACCCGCATGCACGGCCGACGACACCAGCAGCACCACGGCGAAGACGGCCAGCAGTGCGTGCAGCGGATGTGGTGCGGGCCAACGCCGTTCCCGCACGCGTTGCACGAGCCACGACACGATCAGCAGCCCCGGCGCCGCCTTGGCGAGGTGCGGGTGCACTTCCTGCAGATAGCCCTCCAACGGAGCCAGCAGGACCGTCGCGCACGCGAGCACCCGCAGCAGCAACCTCATCCGCACAGCTCCGTCCGGCGTTCCCGGAGCAGCTCCGACAGCCGGTCGACGTGCGCACCGGTGCCGACGACGTCGAAATGCCGCCGCAGCAACGACAACACCCAGGCGAGCAGCGCGACCTTCTCCGCGCCCGGCACCGCCATGCCGGGGAAGAACTCCATCCCCGGCGCCTCGGCACCGCTCAGCACGTCGGTCGGGTGCAGCAGCAATGACGGCGCGGTGCCGGTCAGCAGGCACAACCGGAGCGCGGCGCGGAAGTACGAGCGCGCCAGCCGCGGCGAGATCTGGTGCAGCTGCAACAGGTACGCGCCGTGGATCGGGACGCGCAGCAACGGCATGGTGGTCACCGGCAGCTCGACCAGACCGGTGCCGTGCCAGCGGAACGGGGTGTTCGGCGCGAACACCTTGCCGAAGCCGCCGAACAGGTCCTCGGCAGCACCGTCAGGCGCAGTCCGGTTGTGGTACGCCCGAGCCAGCGGACCGATCCAGGTGGGCAACGTGCTCGCGTCGTACCGGTAGCCGCGCGCGGCGAGGATCTCCAGCAGGTCAGGGGTGACGCTGTACCCAGGACCGCGGAACCCCACCGGACGAGGCGCGCCGGCAGCAACCAGAGCGTCCTCGGCCCGGACGAGCTCGGCCTCCAGTTCGGGCTGGGAGTACCGGTGCAGCCAGGGCTCGTGCCCCCACGAGTGGTTCGCCACCTCGTGCCCGGCCGCCACGATGTCGCGCACGGCCTGCGCTCCGTCGTCCCGTTCGGCGTCCGCCCCGACGACGAAAACCGTGGTGGTGAGCCGATGTTCACCGAAGACGTCCAGCAGCCGAGGCACGGCCGTGGCCAGGAAGCTCGGTCTGCGCTCCCAGTCCGGGTCGCCGTGGGTCTTCAGATACGCCCACAGGTTGTCCAGGTCCAGCGAGACGCTCGCGGTCCTCACGTGGCCACCTCGGCCTTGCTGTGGTGCGGAAAGCCCAGTGCCAGCACGCCGGCCACGACGAGCGTCATCCCGAACCCGACGGCCCACTCCCAGCCCGGCGTGATGCGGTCGCCCAGCATCCCGATGCCGATCACGGAGGTGAGCACCACGGTGATCGCGTCCATCGCCGCCACCGACGACGTGGCCGTGCCGCGCTGCAACGACACCGCGAGGCAGGACTGCCCGACCAGCGCCGCCACGACCATCAGCCACGTCAACGGGTTCAGCAGCATGCCGAACAACGACTCGTCCGCGACCGACCGGCCGATGATCGCCACCACCGCGAACGCCACTCCGGCGAGCACCGAGGTGACCACGGTGTTCGTGCCCTGCGCCGCGCGCGAGCAGAACACGATCACGGGCAGCGGCAGCCCCAGGAAGATCAACCCCGGCACCGTCGGGATGTCCTTCGCCACCGAGGACTCGGACGCGGTGACCAGCAGGATGAGCCCCGTCGCCATCATCACCAGCACCGCGATCTCCAACGGCCGCACGCGCCAGTTCAGCACCAGCAGCCCGAACGCGGTCGCGAGTCCGACGGCGCACGAAGAACCCGCCTGCACCAGGTAGAGCGGCAGCTCGGCGCGGGCGAGAAAAGCGAACCCGAAACCACCCACCTGGCCCGCGAAACCGAGCAGGTAAAGGCGGTCCTTCGCCAGTCGAGCCAGCAGCCCCAGTCCGGTTCCCGGCCTGCGGTCCGCTCGTTGCGCGGCCACGGTCTGGGCGACGATGCCCAGGCCGTAGAGCGTGGTGGAGACAACGAGCTCAAGGTATCCGGACACGGCAGAACCTCCTCGTCAAGGCTCCGAAGAATACGGAGCCGAGAGGACGTTCCCCATTAGAGGGATATCAACAACTCAATGCGATAATTGCGGCAGAACAATAAACACGAACGAGTGAGAAACGTACTCGAAAGGGTAGTTGATCAGAGCTCGATGACGGTTCCGTCCAGCGGCACCTCGACGCCGGCCTCCCGCAGCTTCGCGGCCTCGGGCGACTCCGGGTCGAGCACCGCGTTGGTGTTGTTGAGGTGCGTGTAGATCCGCCGCACGGCTGGAAACCGGCGCAGTTCCGGCAGGCTCGACGTGATCGGCAGGTGCCCCATCGCGGCCTGGCCGGACGAGCTGCCGGTCGCCGACCCCATCTCCGACGCCGCGTAGAAGGTGCCGTCGAGCAGCAGGCAGTCGGCCTCGGCCACCACGTCGTCGAATCCCTCCGGCCACGACGCCAGGCAAGGCGCATATACCAGCACACCGCCCGAAACAGGGTCCTGAAAACGATATGCGACCACCCAGGGGCCATCCACAGTGGACGAACGCGCGTACTTCGGCCGCTTGCCGCTGATCGGGATCGCGGTCACCTGCAGCCCACCGAGGTCGAACGACTCCGAGACTTCGCGCCACGCCAGCGGTGCATAGCCGTCGATCACGGTGCGCAGGTCGAACTGGTCCCGCAACGCGTGCAGCACTGCTCCCGGCGCCCACACCGTCAGCCCGGTCCCGCCGCGCAACGTCAGCAGCCCCAGCGTGTGGTCCAGCTCGGCGTCGGTGAACAGGGCACCGCGCAACGGGGTCTCGCGCGGCCCGGGACCGGGGTTCAGAAGAGCACAGGAAGCGATCTGGGTGCGGACGTCCGGAGACGCGTTGACCAGCCACCAGTCCGTGCCGTTGCCGCTGATCGCCAGGCAGTCCTGGGAACGTGCCGGCAGCGAACCGGAACGAGCGCGCACGCACAAAGCGCACGCGCAGTTCCACTGCGGGAAGCCGCCACCGGCCGTGGTGCCGAGCAGAACCGCTTTCAAGTCATCTTCCTCATGGCCATCGCAGGAACGACATCAGGCGTCATCTCCGTCTGCAGGATCAGGTCCACAGTGGACCGCTCGGGCGACAGGGAGCAAACCGGGTCGGTTGCAGCAGCGTCACCGGTCAGCTGGAACGCCTGGCACCGGCACCCGCCGAAGTCGATCTCCTTGCGCGGGCACGACCGGCACGGGTCCTTCATCCACTCGAAGCCGCGGAAGGCGTTGAAGGACGGCGAGTTGTGCCAGATGTCGTGCAACGACGAGTCCCGCACGTTCTCGATCTGCAGCGACGAGATCACCGTGGCGGCCGGGCAGGGGAGCACGTCGCCGTTCGGTGCCACGGTCAGCTGCCGCGCGCCCCACCCGTACATGCACGGCTTCGGGTGAGCCTCGTGGTAGTCGGCGATGACGTAGACGATCTCCATCCGCCCGCGCAACCGCTCCTGAGCGGCAGCGACGATCGGATCGGCATGAGCCAGCTGCTCGCGGGTGGGCAGCAGCACGGCCCGGTTGCGCAGCGCCCAGCCGTAGTACTGGGTGTTGGCGAGCTCCAGCCGTTCGGCGCCCATCTCCTCGGCCATCGCGATGATCCCCGCGATGTTGTCGAGGTTCTGCCGGTGCAGCACCGTGTTCACGGTCAGTGGCAGGCCTTCGTCACGAATGTAAGCCGCCGCGTCCACCTTCCGGTCGAACGCCTTGATGCCCGCGATCCGGTCGTTGCCCGCACGAGTCGCGTCCTGCAGGGAAAGCTGCACGTGATCGACCCCGCGCGCAGCCAGTTCCCGCAACCGGTCCCTGGACAGGCCCACTCCCGACGTGACCAGGTTGACGTAGCAGCCGAGGCTGTTCGCGTGCGTCACCAGGTCCGGCAGGTCCGGTCGCAGCAACGGTTCGCCGCCCGACAGGTGGATCTGCAACGCACCCAACGACCGCGCCTGGTCGAAGACCCGGCGCCACGACTCGGTGTCCAACTCGGCGTTACGACGCACCAGCTCGACGGGATTCGAGCAGTAGCCGCACTGCAACGGGCACCGGTGCGTCAGCTCGGCCAGCAGACCGAAGGGAGCCTCAGCCATCGACGTCCACCACCCTTCGTTCGACCAGGCGCGCGACCAGCTCGGCGATGTCCTCCGGCTGCACACCCGCGTAGACGTCGCCCAACGACAACGCGATGTCGCCGACCGACCGAACTCCGTCGCACAGCGACACCACAGAAGCAGCGGTCTCGTTCAACACCAGCACACCTTCTGGGAACAACACGACGTGCGCCTCGCGGATCTGGTCGTAGGTGCACTTCACGCCGCGGCGGATGCGCGGCACGGCGTCGAGTGCGACGACAGAAGTCACGGCTTGCCCTTGCCCGAGTAGTAGTCGACGGCGTCCAGCACGGCCCGCAGGACGTCGCACTTGAACGACAGCGCGGCCACCGCCGCGAGCTGCTGCTCACGGGTGTGCGAATGTTCGACGACAATGTCCAAAGTGGCCCGTCCCTCACCGGCGACCGCCTGGATGCGGTTGGTGAAGTAGGCGAAGCCCTCCTCGGCGATCCACGGGTACTGCTCCCGCAACGCCGCCAAACGTCTGCGCATCAACGCACCCGAGAACATCTCGGTCAGACCGGACGCGATCCCGATGACCCACGGCTGGGTGCGCGCGAAGTTCACGTAGGCGTCGACGGCGAATCTTGTGCCGGGCAGCACGTGGCGTTCGTCGAGCACCTCCTCCCGCGTCAGCCCGACGGCTTCCGCGAGGCGGATCCAGTTCTCGGCGCCGCCCTCTCCTGGCTGCGTGCCGTCGTGCCAGATGATCCGCTCACGCCACTGGCGGCGGATTTCCGGCAACGGGCAGTTGGAGAGGATCGCGGCGTCCTTCTGCGCGATGCAGCGCTGGTAGTACCAGCGGTTCGCGGCCCACGCCTGCAGCTCGTGCTTGCTCAGCTGGCCGGCGTGCATGCGCAGGTGGAACGGGTGGCTGTCCCAGTACCGGGGGGCGAGTGCGCGGAGCTCTGCGACGAACTCCTCGGCGGGTACGGCAGTCATTGGCGGAACTCCTCGGACTTCAGGGACGCGCGGCGAGGCGGGCCGGGGCTCCCGGACGAGAACGGGAACCCCGGCGAAAGCCCAGCGTCAGCTGCGAGCTGCGTAGGCGGTGACCTCCATCGGCGTCTCGAAGTCGCGGAAGTCGGGCTTGACCCACTCGCGCTTGACCTCGGGAAGCTTCTGCTCGGTAGCGGTGACGACAACGTTCATGGCGCAACTCCTCGGGTCGACGGCCTGCGAGCCCCAGTGGGCGCGCGGCACTTCCGTGGGGCGCGGCGGCGAACCACACGGTATGTCGTCCAGGGTGCCAAGGTCTAGACCGTACATAAAGTTACCTAAAGTCATCGGAGGGGTGACCCGATTGGCGGATGCGCCCTCGACTACACACCGTGGTTGTATCTGGAGGCCCCCAGCCCGCATCTTGAGACGCGGGCTCGCCGTCGCCGCACGACGCGAAAGTTGGAGGGGTCAGCACAATGGGTGCTCGTCGAAGTGCGTACGTCGGCGTCCTCGCGCTTGCGGTAGGTCTTTCGAGCAGTCCGCTTGCGTCTGCAGCGACACCGGACGAAGTCGGCACGATGGCTGTAAAAACGATCGCGACCGGCCTCAAGCAGGCCTGGAGCATCGACTTCCTGCCGGACGGCACCGGCATCTTCACGCAGAAGGACGCCAAGACGGTCTCCACCATCACCAAGGACGGCAAAGTCACCAAAGTCGGTGACATCCCCGGCGTCTCGGTGACGAAAGAAGCAGGTCTGCTCGGCATCGCGGTGTCGCCGACGTACGCCGCGGACAAGACGCTCTACCTCTACTACACGACCGGCAGCGACAACCGGATCGCGACGTGGCAGATCGGTGGCGGCGCACCGAAGCCGATCGTCACCGGCATCCCGCGCGGGTCGAACTTCCACCACGGCGGCCGCATCAAGTTCGGTCCCGACGGCTTCCTCTACGCCGGTACCGGTGACGGCCAGAACGGGAACAACGCGCAGAACAAGAACTCCCTCGGTGGCAAGGTCCTGCGCATGACCAAGGACGGCAAGGCCGCGCCGGGCAACCCGTTCAACTCGCTCGTCTACTCCTACGGCCACCGCAACGTGCAGGGCCTGACCTGGGTCGGCAGCCAGCTCTACATCTCCGACATCGGCGCCAGCAAGGTCGACGAGCTCAACAAGATCGACGCCGGCAAGAACTACGGCTGGCCGACCTGCGAGGGTTCCTGCGGCACCGCCGGCATGACCAACCCGGTCAAGCAGTGGCCGACCTCGCAGGCCACTCCGTCCGGGATCACCACCTACAAGGGCATGCTCTACATGGCCTCGCTCAAGGGCGGCACCTACAAGATCAACACCAGCGGTGCCGGCGGCAAGATCTACACCAACCTCGGCCGCACGCGTGACGAGGTCGCGGGTCCCGACGGCTCACTCTGGGTGATCACGCCCGGCGGCATCCACATCGCCGACGGCAACTGAGCCGCTGAACTCGGCTACCCCAGGTAGTTGAGAAACGCTCCTCGCCTCACCCGCTCGGAGGCGAGGAGCGTCCCAGACATCCGATCACCGTTGTGGGTTAATTCACCGTGTGATTGGGTAGATACGCCCTGCAACGCCGCCGCAGACAATCAACGAGCGGACCTGAAGGAGAGCACATGCGTGCTCGGCACATCGCGGTCGCGGCAGCCTGCACTGCCCTGACCGCATCCATCTGCGTGATACCTGCCTCGGCGCAGGACGACCCGTCGGTGCTGGCGGAGCGAACGCTCGCCACCAAGCTGGACATCCCGTGGGACATCGAGTTCCTGCCGGACGGCAGCGGCATCTTCACCGAGCGGGACACCCGCAAGATCAAGAAGATCAAGGGCACGACCGTGACCGAGCTGGACACGGTGGAGCAGGCGCAGACGACCGGCGGTGAAGGCGGACTCCTCGGCCTCGCCGTGTCGAAGACCTTCGCGACCGACAACTCGGTCTTCATCTACTACTCGACGGCGAGCGACAACCGGATCGCCAAGCTCGCGCTGGGCGGTACGCCGCAGCCGATCGTGACCGGGATTCCCAAGAACCGCTACCACAACGGCGGCGGCCTCGAGTTCGGCCCGGACGGCAACCTGTGGGCGACCACCGGCGACGGTCAGAACACCAGCACGGCCCAGAACTGGAACTCGTTGGGCGGCAAGGTTCTTCGCTTCGACACCGCAGGCAGGCCGGCTGCCGGCAACCCTCGCGCCGGCAGCGTCGTCTACTCGATCGGCCACCGCAACGTCCAGGGCATCACGTGGGTCGGCAACACCGCGTACGCCACCGAGTTCGGCAACAACCAGACCGACGAGATCAACCGGATCGAGGCCGGCAAGAACTACGGCTGGCCCACCTGTGAGGGCAACTGCAACACCGCGGGCATGACCAACCCCGTCAAGACGTGGTCCACCAGCCAGGCCGGTCCCACCGGCATCGGCTTCTACAAGAACGCGTTGTACGTCGGCGCGGTCACCGGCCGGCGCGTGTGGAAGATCCCGGTGAACGGTACCTCGCTCGGCACCCCGCAGGCCGTGTTCACCGGCTACGGCCGGGTGCGCGCAGTAGCCCCCGCACCAGACGGCACCCTCTGGCTGGGAACGTCCAACCAGGACGCCAACGGCCAGCCCAGCGCCACCGACGACCGAATCATCTCCACCGACGGCTGAGCTGATGTGCCGTGACCGCCGGACTTCGGCGGTCACGGCATCGGTTCGGGTTCACGCCCGGCGACGCTTCCACGTCACCAGCGCGGTGCCGGTGACCACCAGCAGCACACCGAGGGCGAGCAGCCCGAGTGGCGTGGCGCCGGTGACGGCGAGCGGCGGCTTCGGCCCCTGCGGTGCCTGGGGCGGGTTCGGCTGCTGCTTCACCTCGTTGTTGTCACCGCCGAGCCAGCTGACGTCGGTGTCCTCGTAGGTGATCGCTTCGTCGCGCGAGTCGACCACGGTGTCGGGCAACGTCGGGAACTGCTGGGTGAACTGAGCTTCCGGCATCGGCGTCTTCGGCGCCTTGTCGAGGATGACGCCGCCGGTGAAGAACTCGAACGTCAGCAGCTGACCGTCCTGTTCGTACTGCCGCTGGAACCGGAAGTCGCCTTCCTTGTAGGACTGCAGGTACTCCTTGAAGACGTCGTTCGGGTTCCACGGCGTGCGCGCCGGCCACTGGTCGACGTTGTTGCTGCCGATGATCGACGCGTAGGCGCCCGGCTTGACGTCGTTGCGCTGCCTGATCCACTCCGCGGCGACCCGGCTGTGGTAGACGCTGCGCAGGTCCTGGTACTCCGGCGCGGCGTTCACCGCCTTCTCCACCTCGGGGATGACGATCGTCTTGATCAGGTTGAAGTTGTGCTCCTGCATGGCCTTCGGCTGCTTGCACGGCGGCCCGGACGGAGTGTTGACCTCCAGCGGCTCCGCCTGGACCTTCAGCGGCGCGTCGAGGATGTAGAGCTCACCGCCGTTCTCGCGCACGGACGCCGGCGCGGCCTCGGCCCACACGCGGTGGCTGATCCAGCAGGGTGCGCCGTTGTCGTGCTGCAACGCGTCCCAGAACCGGTTGCCGACCGGGTTGTCCGGCACCATGATCTTGGCCATCGTGCGCTTCATCCGCAGGTCCGCCTGCAGCAGCACGCGTCCGGCGTCGGTCTTGGCCAGCTGCGCGTCGACGATCTTGTCCGGCTGGTCCGGGTTCAGGTTGACCCAGAACGACTGCACCGGCAGCGCGAGCCAGGTGAACAGCGCGTCGGACGTCAACTGTGCCGTGTCGAGCCCGCCGAACGACGGGTTCTCCTCCTCGTCGAGGTTGTCGTCGGCCTCGAAGGCGTACTGCACGCCGTCGGGGGACTCCGAGAGGTAGCGCAGCTCCATCGTCGAGAAGTCGATGCCGCCCGGCCTGCGCGGCGCCCCGTCGACCTTGGCGTCCGGCCGGCCCGACCTGCGCTGGAAGTCGTCGTCCGCGTCCTGCACCGACCTCGCCTCGGCCGCGTTGCGCCCGGCGCGGTCGAACATGTCGTTCGCGGCGCCCTTGGCCGGCACGTTCGGGTTGGGGTTCAACAGCTTCGTCGACGGGCCGGGGGCAGGCTTGACCGGGATGGTCCCGACTCCCTTGGCCTTGCGGACGTGCGGCTCCTCGAGTCCGGCGGCCTTGATCGCCTCGATCGTCTTCTTGCTCGGCTGCTGACCGAAGACGTACTGGATGCGGTAGCCGTGCCTCTTCGCGAAGTCCGCGTCCTTGGCCAGCTGCACCGGGTCGATCGCCTTGCCGGCCTTGAACTCGTAGATGATCCGGTCCCGGTGGTTGATCGCGTCGTAGAAGCGACCGGCCACCGGCCTGCCCTGCGAGTCCCGGATCGCGTCCTGGCAGATCCAGTCGTCCCCGCCGAGCCCGATCTCCTCGGTGATGAACTTCTCGAAGCTCGTGCCCTTGAAGTCGTTGCCCATGTTGGGGATGTAGCTGTTGAGCCAGCGCCCGTAGGCGAGCTGGTCACTGGGCTTCTTCCCGACCGGGTTGGCGTTCCAGTCGGCGAGCTCCTTGGCCTTGCGCGCGACGTAACGGTTCCACGCCGCGTACACGTGTTCCTTCGTGCCGGGCGTCCTGCCGGTGGTGTCCGCGCCGTAGTCCGCGAGTTCCGCGGGGTCGTCCGGCAGCTTGAGTCCCCGAGCGTTCTCACCGGGGTTCTCGTAGTTGTAGCGCCCGCCCTTGCTCGGCGGCGCGATCCCGTTCCCGAAGCCCGGCAGCTGGTTCTTCGCGGGCACCGGCTTCGTGATGCTGAACATGTCGGCGCACTTCTTCGCCGACTGGGCCTGCGCGGGTGCGAGTGGCGTCGCGCTTGCGAGCAGAGCCAGTAAGGCGGCCGCCAGCAGGGCCTTGGTGCGAGTCATGTTTCCCCCATAACGTCGACCCAGGCACCCTGGCACAGCCCGTAAAGTGGCCGCAGGTGGATATCCGCAAGATCCGCCGGACGGCCCAACCCGTTGCTGCTCAAGACGAGGGATGACCTGATGACCAGCGCGTGGCGCGAGGAGATGCAGCCGAGGCTCGTCGCACTGGGAGTTCCGCTCGACTTCACCCCGGACACGCTCGCCCGGCTGGAGGGGATGGTCGCCGAGCAACCGCGCCTTGCCCTCGCCGTCGCGGGCTATCTCGGCGAGGCGCTGATGCGGGTGGGCGGCGGCCACTGGGAGATGACTGACGGCGGCCCGCTCGTCCACTTCGACCCGGCGCTGGAGCTGCCGCCATTGGCAGTGCTGGACCGGGTCACCCGTGCGGTTGCGGCGCACGAGGAGATCACGCGGACGGTTGCGGACTTCAAGGCGCGCAACCCCGAGTGGTCACCGACGAAGGAACACACGCCGGCGATCGACCCGATCGACGACTCCGACCATCCTCAGCACCCGTGGCTCGTGTCCTGGCTGGCCGCCCGTGCCGAGGCGTTTCCACAGTGGACGGTCGACCACCCCGGGCCGTGGGACTTCACCCCGGAATCCCTGGACGCCCTGGAGAAGCTGGTTCAGACGCTCGGGCTGGAGTCGGAGGAGTTCGTGGAAGGCGCTGTCTGGTATCTCGGTGAGGTGGCCGTCCGTCACCGCGGCGCGCGCTGGAAGTACTACTACGACGAGCGCCCCTACTCCGAAACCGGCAGCGTGTGGGACAACAACCCCTTCGTCAGCCAGCCCGATCCGGATGGTCACGCCACGGTGCCGATCTTCGTGTTGAAAACGGTCGTCCGCCTGGGCGAGCCCGGAGTCCTGCGCGACCGCTTCGCGCGGTTCCGCTAGTTGCGGGCGGGAGGCAGCTTGCGGAACTGGTCCAGCACGGCCGGGTCCTGCAGCTGCATCCACTGGATGACCTCGGTGTAGGTGGCGCACACCGTCTCCGGCTTGTCGCACACGTAACCGAGGAACTGCTCCATCGCGTTCGAGAACGCCGAACCGTTCCACTCGTTGAAGTGGTTGCCGATGACGAGCGGCGCGCGGTTGCCGTTCAGCGCGGCCTGGTGCACCGACTTGTAGGTGTCGAAGATGATTTGGGTGAACTCGGCCGCGCGCTCCGGTTGCTCCTTGGCGCCGTTGAGCGCGTACCAGAGGTTGTAGTCCATCATGACGACCTGCCGGCCCAGTGCGGGCACCCGGACCTCGGGCATCGGGAACTCGTACAGTCCGTTTTGGACGGACGGCCACTGCACGCCGAGCGCCACCTTGCTGGTGTCGTAGACCAGGCCGTTCGCGGCCATCGCCGGGAAGGCCTGGTCCCAGTTGCCTTCCAGGCACGGCGTCCGTCCACCTCGGACTGCGTCCTCGGGCAGCTTGAACCCGGCGGCGCGCGCCTTGTCCACGATCTGCTCGAATTGGGCGAGCTCGTCGGTCCACGCTTTGGTGTCCCACTTGTCGACCGACGGCTGGGAGCCGGCGGAGCAGAAGTGGCCGTTGTAGTGCGTGCCGATCTCGTGACCGTCGTCGATCACCTGGTTGAGGTACCCGATGCGGGCGGCGATGTCCTGCTTCGAGCCGCCGAACGAGATGTCGGAGAGGCCGCGCTTGAGCCCGGCGGGCGGCTGGTACTGCTTGTTGTCCTGGTCGGCCAGCATGTACACGCCGGACAGCAGACCCGTGACGTGCGCGTTCTTCTGCTTCGCCAGCGGCAGGACCCTGTCCCAGTGCTGCTTGGAGACCGCGCCGTCGAAGGAGAACAGCACGAACTGCGGTGGCTTCTCACCCGGCGCGAGCTTGTGCATCCACGGCTGCTTCTGCAGTTGCTCCGGCGTGGGAGCGGGCACGGTCGGCGTCGGCCCCGCGTCCTTGGGCGCCGCCAGTCGCGGTGCCATCGGCAAGGGTCCGGAGTCCGCCTGGTTCTCCTGGTCCTTCTGCTGCGGACCGAGCGTCATCACCAGCACGAGGGCCAGCACAAGTGCCAGACCCGTGGTCAACCATCCCCACCGTTTCACACTAAAGGAGACGGTTAGTCACCCGAAGGGGTTGCGCGGAGGAACTGATTGGTTACTGAACGGGTTCGGCGATCACGACCCGGTTCGCCTCGTAACCCTGTTGGCCGCCGATCCAGGTGCCGCCGCAGGTGACCAGCACCAGCCGGTGCGGGCCGCGGGGGCCGAAGAACTCGACCGCGCGGGCCGGAAGTTCTTCCTTGCGGACGGTCTCGATCTGCTTGATGCGGAACTTGAACTGCTTGCCCGCGCTGTCGGCGACCACGACCTCGCGGCCGTTCTGCGCCTGCCACAGCTCGGCGAAGGGGCCCTTGGCGCCCTTCCAGTCGACATGCCCGGCCAGCACCGTCGCGCCTTCGGAGCCGGCGAGCTCGGTACCCCACCAGGTGGCCTCGCCGATGCCGTCGGGGACCGGCAGCACGCCGTCCTTGACCTCGCGGCGGACCAGCGTGGCCGTGCCACCGGAAGGCAGCCGGACGGAGCCGGGACCGGTCTTCGGCGGAGCCGGTTGTTGCGCGGTCGGTTCCGCGGGCTTGGCGTTGGCCGTGTTCGCCCCGCCGACCAGCCCGGTGAGGTCGGCGCCGCGGCCGGTGCTGAGGCTGTCCGCGACCGGACCCGCACCGACCACGGGAATCTCGTCCGCGATCGCGTGTCCGTTGACCACTTCGGTTTCGGACGTCGTGACCAGCACGCTGGTGGCGGCGATGCCCGCCACCAGCACGCCGGTCAGAAACGCCTTGGGACTCACTGCCTGCGCCACACCAGGAAGCCTGCCAGCGCGACGCCGAGCAGCACCAGGCCACCCGCCGCGAACATCAGACCGGGACGCAGCTGCGTGTCGAACGAGGCGGTCGCCACGGGTGTCTTGCCGTCCGCGCCGGCCGGGATCGTGCTCGGCACCACCGGCTTGTTCGGCTTGTTGACCAGTTCGAGCGCGAGCGTCTGCCCAGCGGCGACCGTGCCGCACGCCGCGGGCGGCGCCTTCGGGTCGAAGAACTCCTCGTATCCCTTGGGAGCAGCGACCTCGACGAGGCAGATCTCCTGCGGGGTGCGCAGGTCGGGCACCTCGACCGTGCCGTCCGGTCCGGTCTGCAGCACGATCGGTTTGCCGTCGGTGCCGACCAGGTCGGAGTCGTCCTGCTTCTTCGCGGGGGACTGCTGGTCCTTGGCGGTCACTTTGAGGGCGACACCGGCGATGGCCTTCTTGGTCTCCGAGTCGATCTTCGTGATCTTCACGGCGCCGGGTGCGGTCTTGGCAGGGGCACTGGCGTTCGCGTTCAGCTTCTTCTCGCCGCCCGTCGTGACCATGCGCTGCATGTTGTCCGTGAGGTCCGGCACGTGCACGACCGGCCTGTCCGCGGGGGAGTCCGCGGACACCGTGATCGACGGCTTCGGGCCGGTCGGGACGACCTTGATCGAGACCGGGTTGCCGTCGGCGTCCGTCTTGACCTTGCCGCCGACGCTGCCGTCGACGAGCGTGGCGTCGTTGAGCGTGAAGTCGATGGCGGCGTTCGGCACGCCCTTTTTGTTCTGCTTGAGCAGGGACACGGTCCAGGTGGACTCGGTGCCGATGATCAGCGGTTCCTTCGGCGCGCTGGTGCTGAGCGCCCACGGGCCGCGGTTGGCCTCGGCGTCGGCCTTCAGGCGATCGACGGCGGCCATGACGGCCGGGCCCAGCCGGGTGGCGTAGAAGCCGGAGTCATAGGCGAGGAGCTTCTGGTCGTCCGTGTCGAGGCGCACCGGGCCGTCGACCGGGGACGTCCACGTGTGCAGCAGGTGCGCGAGCGCGGCGGCCTCGTCCGGAGAGGTGGTCGTGGAGTAGCGCAGCAGGAGGTAGGAGATGTTCGCCGCGATGTCGGTCGGGAGCTCCTTGCCCGCCTTCGTCCGCAGCAGATCACCTGGCTTGTAGGGGGTGTTGCTGTCCGGCGCGGGCAGTGCGTACTGCACGCACCACACGTGCTTCCCCTGGTAGATGTACGACCCGTGCCACTCGCTGCCCGGAACGGCGCGGGGCTGGCGCTCTGACGCGTTGTGACCTATGCCCTTGACGCCGACCGCGGTCGCCGTCGCGGGAGCGGTCAGGAGCGCGAGCCCCGAGACCACCGCCACGGCGGCAAGACGTTTCCAGCCCATTTTGGATCTTGGTCCCCTCTGACCTGTGGTAATTCCGCGTGCGAGCCTGGCGGTACCCCACACCGGGGACAAGCCGCCACAGGGGGGAAGTGTGTCGTCACTCTGGGTGTGAACGTGATCGAGATGTGACAGGGCTTACGCACTTTGTGGGTGACACGCCGCGACACGCCGTCACTTCACTACGCTCTGGAGTTAGCGCAGTATTAGCGCACGTGTGATCGTCGTCGGGGGTAAAGTCGCCTTTACCGACGGGGAACCCAGCATCCAGCATGCTCGTTGTACCCGTGACGGCGTAAAGCAACGCCCCAGGAGGACCAGGTGCGCTCCAGCAGCAACCCGGCTTTTCGTAACCTGCCGACGGGCGGCGGGTACGGAGGCTACGCAGGTTTCGGCCAGCCTGAACAGGCCGGCTACCAGCAGGCTCCGCCGCCGCTGACCAGCGAGCGGCCCATGACGATCGACGACGTCGTCACCAAGACCGGCATCACGCTGGCCGTGGTCGCCGCGACCGCGGTCGTCACCTACCTGATGAAGGCCTGGGTACTGCTGTTCCCGGCCGCGATCATCGGTCTCGTGCTCGCGCTGATCATCACGTTCAAGCGCAACCCGAGCCCGCCCCTCGTCATCGCCTACGCGGCCGTCGAAGGCATCTTCCTCGGCGCGTTCAGCGGGATCATCGGCGCGATGATCGACAAGTGGACCGGCAACCCCGGCCAGGGCGTCGTGGTGATCGGCCAGGCCATCATCGGCACGATCGGCGTCTTCGCCGGCATGCTCGTGGTCTACAAGACCGGCGCGATCCGCGTCACGCCGAAGTTCACCAAGTGGATCACCGGCGCGATCATCGGCGTCGCCGTCCTGATGCTGTTCAACCTGATCATGAGCTTCTTCACCGACGGTGGCCTCGGCCTCCGCAGCGGTGGCACGCTCGCGATCATCTTCAGCCTCGTCTGCATCGGCCTCGCGGCGTTCAGCTTCCTGATCGACTTCGACGCCGCGGACCAGGCGATCCGGGCCGGTGTGCCGGCCAAGTTCGCGTGGCAGATCGCGTTCGGTCTCACGGTCACCCTGGTGTGGCTGTACACCGAGATCCTGCGCCTGCTGTCGTACTTCAACTCGGACTGACGTCCAGGGTTGTTCGGAGGGGCGTTCCGCTGCGGCGGGGCGCCCCTCCGGCGTTTGTAGGGTGGGAACTGTGGATCACGCATACCGCTTGGAGATGAAGCCGCCCACCGTCGACGACTTCCTGCGCCTGCGCAAGGAATCGGGCCTGAGTGAACGAAGCAGGGAAGAAGCCGAGAACGGCATCAACGGCGGCTGGGCCAGTGCACATGTCATCCACGTGGAATCAGGCGAAACCGTCGGCATGGGCCGCGTGATCAGTGACGGCGGCTGGTACTTCCACATCATCGACATGGCTGTGTTGCCGCAGCACCAGCGCAAAGGCATCGGCGACGCCATCATGGCCGCGTTGCTGCGAGAGATCGACGCGGTCGCCCCGAACGCCAACGTCAACCTGCTCGCCGATCCGCCCGGCCGTCGTCTCTACGCGCGCCACGGGTTCGCGGAGACCGCACCGGACGTGATCGGAATGCGCCGGGTCTAGACCCGCCAGCGCACGTCCGGCATCTCGGTGCCCACCTTGATCAGGCAGGTCGTGCAGAGAGCGCCCACCTGGGCTCGCGACACCCGCTCATCGGGCACCGAGTGCTCGCAGACGGCCTCGTAAAAGCTCCGCGAGCCGCCATCGGCCTGGTCGAGCGAGAAAGCATGACATTGCAGGTCGTATTCGCTTTGCCACCACACGTACGGCATGTCCGACCCTCCTTGCTCATCGGTAGGGACGGACTCCCCCTCGCCTGATGACGCAACTGCGCGACGATTCATCTCATCGGCAGAAAGGCGGCAGGCAAGTAGCTCCGTTCGGGTGAAGCGGAGCTACTTGCAAGCGTCAATTTGCAGATCTTGAAGGGGGGACTGTGGGAAACCCCACGTCAGCTGAGGCGCTCGAGGACCATCGCCATGCCCTGACCGCCACCGACGCACATGGTCTCGAGACCGAACTGCTTGTCGTGGAACTGCAGGGAATTGATCAACGTCGTGGTGATCCGCGCGCCCGTCATGCCGAACGGGTGGCCGACGGCAATTGCACCGCCATTCACGTTCAGCCGGTCCAAGTCGATTCCGAGGTCCTGGTACGACGGAATCACCTGCGCGGCGAACGCCTCGTTGATCTCCACGAGGTCGATGTCCGACACGGAAAGACCGGCCAGGGCCAACGCGCGCTTCGAGGCCTCGACCGGGCCGAGGCCCATGATCTCCGGCGACAGGCCCGAGACGCCGGTGGACACGATCCGGGCGAGCGGCGTGATGCCGAGCTCGCGCGCCTTCGTGTCGGACATGATCACCAGGGCCGCGGCGCCGTCGTTCAGCGGGCAGCAGTTGCCGGCGTTGATCCGGCCGTCCGGGCGGAAGACCGGCTTCAGCGAAGAAACAGCCTCGTAGGTCACGCCGGCGCGCGGGCCGTCGTCCGCGGAGACCACCGAGCCGTCGGGCAGCGTCACCGGGGTGATCTCGCGCGCCCAGAAGCCGTCCGCGATCGCCTTCTCGGCCAGGTTCTGCGACCGGACGCCGAACTCGTCCATCTCCTGGCGCGAGATGCCCTTCAGCAGCGCCAGGTTCTCGGCGGTCTGCCCCATCGGGATGTAGATGTCCGGCACGGCACCGGAAACGCGCGGGTCGTCCCACGTAGAGGCACCCGAAGCAGCAACGGAAACCGTGCGGGCCTCGGCATCGGCGAAGATCGGGTTGTGCGTGTCCGGCCACGAGTCTGAGCTGCCCTTGGCGAACCGGGACACGGTCTCGACGCCGGCAGAGATGAACACGTCACCCTCGCCCGCCTTGATGGCGTGCAGGGCCATCCGCGTGGTCTGCAGCGAGGAAGCGCAGTACCGCGTGACGGTCGTGCCGGGCAGCGAGTCGTGGCCGAGCAGCACGGCGACGACGCGCGCCATGTTGAAGCCCTGCTCGCCGCCGGGCAGGCCGCAGCCGAGCATCAGGTCGTCGATCTGCGCGGGGTCGAGCTGCGGCACCTTGTCCAGCGCCGCCTTGATCATCTGGGCGGCGAGGTCGTCCGGCCGCACGTCCTTCAGCGAGCCCTTGCCCGCGCGGCCGATGGGGGAGCGGGCAGCGGAGACGATCACGGCCTCAGGCATCACGAAACTCCTCGTTGAGAGTCAAGGTCTTCGTCGAGCCTAGTTAACGCTTGCTCACCCCGGCCAGCGCACGTGACGAGAATTCCGGAACTCAGGCGTGCCGTCTTTGCAGCCATCCGGGCAGTCGTGACGGCTGCACGGCCAGAGCCGCCGCCGAGCGCACCGGCAAAGCAGCCGCGGCCCACCCCGGCCACAGGCCCGCGACCTCGCACAACGGCGCCAGCAGCACGCCGGCCGCGGCCTCGTAGCCGACCGCGCTGGGATGAAAGCGGTCGGAGCTGAACATGTCGATGTGCCGCGCCATGAACTCGGGCGCCAGCAGGTTCGCCAACGACACCGGCACACCGCCGACCCGCCGCACCTCGGCGGTCTGCGCCGCCGCGAGCCGCAGGCTGTAGTGGTGCCCGACCGCCCGCAACGGCTGCGGGATCGGCCGGACGGTCCCGAGGTCAGGACAGGTTCCGACGACGACACCGCAACCAACGGCGCGCAGTTTCCTGACCTGCTCACCGAGCAGCAACGCGGACTCGCGCACGCCCATCCGCGACGTCACGTCGTTCGCGCCGATGATGATCAGCGCCACCTGGGGTGCGTCCCGGACGGCCGCGTCGACCTGCGGCACCAGGTCCCGCGTCGTCGAACCGCTGATGGCGTACGTCGAGAGCCGCACCGGCCGGTCCGCCTCCTCGGCCAGCGCCTGGGCCAGCAGCACGCCCGGCATCTGCGAGGGATGCGTCACACCGACGCCCACCGCCATCGAGTCGCCGAGCACGGCCAGCCGCAGCGGGTCCCTGCCGTCGTCCCGATACACGCCGTCCGGTGCGGGCCAGAGATGCTCCAGCACGCCGATGGCCACCCGAGCCCGTCTGCCCTGCTCGTTCAGCAACCCGACCAGCGCCCCCGAGAGCCCGCCGAGCGTCGCGGCGGTCATCGCCACCGCTCGCAGCGTCCTCAGCCCGATCATCCGCAACACCCCCTTTCCAGTGGAATCGTCGGTACCGCCGTTCGAATTAACCTCCGCAGCGACTAGAGCTAGGCTTCGTTTTGCTATCTCGGAGAGTGGGAGTGGGGAGTAGATACCGGTGGAGTACGTCGAGCACGTCGTCGACCTGGTGGGCAACACGCCACTGGTCAAGCTCAACTCCCTGACCTCGGGCATCAAGGCCACGGTGCTGGCCAAGGTCGAGTACCTGAACCCCGGCGGGAGCGTGAAGGACCGCATCGCGCTGCGCATGGTCGAGGCGGCCGAGAAGTCCGGTGAGCTGCGGCCCGGCGGCACGATCGTGGAGCCCACCTCGGGCAACACCGGCGTCGGCCTCGCGCTGGTCGCCCAGCGCAAGGGCTACAAGTGCGTGTTCGTCTGCCCGGACAAGGTCAGCGAGGACAAGCGCAACGTCCTGAAGGCCTACGGCGCCGAGGTCGTGGTGTGCCCGACCGCCGTCGCGCCGGAGCACCCGGACTCCTACTACAACGTCTCCGACCGGCTGGTCCGCGAGATCCCCGGCGCGTGGAAGCCGGACCAGTACTCGAACCCGGAGAACCCGGCGAGCCACTACCACCAGACCGGCCCTGAGATCTGGCGCCAGACCGAGGGCAGGATCACGCACTTCGTCGCGGGCGTCGGCACCGGCGGCACGATCTCCGGCACCGGGCGCTACCTCAAGGAGATCTCGGACGGCGCCGTGCAGGTCATCGGCGCGGACCCGGAGGGCTCCGTCTATTCCGGCGGCACCGGCCGGCCGTACCTCGTCGAGGGCGTCGGTGAGGACTTCTGGCCGGAGGCCTACGACAAGACCATCGCCGACCAGATCGTCGAGATCTCGGACGCGGACTCGTTCGACATCACCCGCCGCCTCGCCCGCGAGGAGGGCCTGCTGGTCGGCGGCTCCTGCGGCATGGCGGCCGCCGCTGCGTTGCGCATCGCGAAGGACCTGCCGGAGGACGCCGTCGTGGTCGTGCTCCTGCCCGACGGCGGCCGCGGCTACCTCTCCAAGGTCTTCAACGACCGCTGGATGGCCTCGTACGGCTTCCTCCCGCCGGACTCGACCGGCGCGACCGTCGGCGACGTGCTGCGCCGCAAGGGCGGCATGCTGCCCGACCTGGTGCACGCGCACCCGAACGAGACCGTCGGTGACGCGGTCGCGATCCTGCGCGAGTTCGGGGTCTCGCAGATGCCGGTCGTCAACGCCGAACCGCCCGTCATGGCCGCCGAGGTCGCGGGTGCGGTGAACGAGCGCGACCTGCTCGACGCCCTGTTCACCGGCAAGGCCCAGCTCTCCGACCGACTCGACAAGCACATGTCGCCGCCGCTGCCCACGCTCGGCGCGGGTGAGCCCGTCGGCATCGCGATGAACGCGCTCTCGCACGCGGACGCGGCCCTCGTCCTGGAAGACGGCAAGCCTGCCGGAGTCGTAACTCGACAGGACATTCTGGGGTTCTTGGCTGGTCGCTGAGCGTAGGAGCCGGTGCGTCCGATAGCGTGACGCCCCAGATCAAGTCAGTCTTACTCGCACACGGACCAGCCAAGGGGGTTGGAAACCGGATGAACGCTCCGCAGCCGCCAGGAAACCAGTTCGGCGGTCAGCCGCAGCAGGAGCCCAACGCGGACGCCACGCAGATCGTCCCGGGAGGTGGTGCGCCGTCCGCGGCGAACCCGAACCCGGACGCGACGCAGGTCGTCTCGCCTGGTCAGGTTCCCGCAGCACCGCAGCAGAACGCGGACGCCACCCAGGTCGTCAGCCCCGGGCAGGTGCCGCCGGCAGTGCCCGGTTCGGGTGGCTTCCCGGCGCAGGGACCCGGCTCCGGCGGGTTCCCCGCTCAGCAGCCGCCCGCGTACGGCCAGCAGCCGCCGGCCTACGGCGCCCCGCAGCAGCAGCCGTACGGTGCACCGCAGTCGAACCCGTACGGCCAGCCGCAGCAGCCGGCCTACGGTCAGCCGCAGCAGCCGTACGGTGCTCCGCAGTCGAACCCGTACGGCCAGCCGCAGCAGCCCTACGGCCAGCCCGGCTACGGCGCGCCCGCCGGCTACGGCATGGCGCCGCCGCCTCCGACCGGTTATGCCGAGTGGGGCTCGCGCTTCGTCGGCTACCTGATCGACATCGCGGCGCCGTCGGTCGTGGCGACGATCCTGTACTACATCATCGTCGGCATCGCGGTCGGTTCTGACGCTCCCGGCCTGCTCGCCCTCGGTGGCGTGGTGTGGCTCGCGAACCTCGGCTTCATCATCTGGAACACGGTGATCAAGCAGGGTCAGACCGGCCAGTCGATCGGCAAGAAGGTCGCGAAGATCAAGCTGGTCTCCGAGGAGACCATGCAGCCGCTCGGTGGCGGTACGACGTTCGTGCGCCAGCTGTGCCACGTCGTCGACGCCCTGCCGTGCTACGCGGGCTTCTTCGCCCCGCTGTGGGAGCCGAAGAAGCAGACCTGGGCCGACAAGATCATGAAGTCCATCGTGATCAACGCCCCGGAGACCGCTTCGCCCTACGGCGGTGGTGGTTACCCGCAGCAGCCCGGTACCGGTGGCTACCCGCAGCAGCCGGGCACCGGCGGTTACCCGCAGCAGCAGCCGGGTGGCTACGGCCAGCCGCCGCAGCAGGGTTACGGGCAGCAGCAGGGCTGGTGAATCCCCAGCAGCCGTACCAGCCCCCGGTCACTCCCCAGTGGCCGGGGGCTGGCCCGTATCAGGGGCCAGGTGGTCCCGGTCCGGCGCGTCCGAGCGGCGCGACGGGCGTGCTCGGCGGTCTCTCAGCGGCGCTGGGTGGCCTGGTGCTCGTCAGCGGCACGATCTGGGCGTTGGTCAAGATCGGCGGGACGTTCGGCTTCCTGATCGAGGCGGTCACCCCGATGATCCTGCTGGTGTTGCAGCTGCTCGCGTCGGTGCTGCTGCTCATCGGCGGCCTGCTGCTGTGCCTGCGAGTGGGCTTCGCGAGGTTCCTCATCCCGGTCGGTGCCGTCGTGGTCGTGGCCGTCGTCGGGCTGGCGATCGCGCAGGACTACCCGTTCGGCGCGGTGATCCCGCCGCTGTGGTTCGCGCTGCTGCACGTGCAGGACATCGTGTGGTTCTCGCTGCTGTTCGCACTGCTGGGTTCACTGTTCGGACTACTGCCGTCGACCGCCAGATGGGTGCGTACGCTTGGGTGATGAGCACTCCCTACGGCTTCGCGACCAGGGCGATCCACGCCGGTCAGGACCCGGACCCGACCACGGGCGCGGTGAACGTGCCCATCTACGCGACGTCGACCTACGCCCAGGACGGCGTGGGCGGTCTGCGTGAGGGCTTCGAGTACTCGCGGACCGGCAACCCGACCCGCCGCGCGCTGGAGACCGCCCTCGCGTCGCTGGAACGGGGCCGCTACGGCCGCGCGTTCTCGTCCGGCATGGGTGCGACCGACGCGGCGCTGCGCACGTTCCTCAAGCCCGGCGACCACATCGTCATCCCGAACGACGCGTACGGCGGCACGTTCCGGCTGATCGACAAGGTCTTCTCGCAGTGGGGCGTGACCCACTCGCCGGCGCCCGTCACCGACGTCGACGCCATCCGCGCGGCGATCACCCCGGCGACGAAGCTCGTGTGGATCGAGACGCCGACCAACCCGCTGCTGAACATCGGCGACGTCGCCGCCATCGCCGAGGTGGCGCACGCCGCGGGCGCCAAGTTCGTGGTGGACAACACCTTCGCCTCGCCGGCCCTGCAGACCCCGCTGGAGCTCGGCGCCGACGTGGTGCTGCACTCGACCACCAAGTACATCGGCGGCCACTCCGACGTCGTGGGCGGCGCGCTCATCACCTCGGACGAGGAGATCGACGCGGCGTTCGGCTTCCTGCAGAACGGCGCGGGCGCGGTCCCCGGCCCGTTCGACGCCTACCTGACGTTGCGCGGCCTCAAGACCCTCGAGCTGCGCATGGAGAAGCACTCGGACAACGCCGAGCTGATCGCCGAGGCCCTGGTGCGGCACCCGAAGGTGCGCAAGGTGTTCTACCCCGGCCTGGAGTCGCACCCGAACCACGAGGTGGCGGCCAAGCAGATGCGCCGGTTCGGCGGCATGGTGTCGTTCCTCGTCGACGGCGGCGAGCAGGCCGCTCTGGACGTGTGCGCGCGCACCAAGCTGTTCACGCTCGCGGAGTCGTTGGGCGGCGTCGAGTCGTTGATCGAGCACCCCGGCAAGATGACCCACGCCTCCACGGCGGGTTCGATGCTGGAGGTCCCCGCGGACCTGGTCCGCGTCTCCGTGGGCATCGAGTCCGGCGACGACCTGGTGGCCGACCTCCTCGAAGCCCTGGGCTGAGTTCTTCGGCAACGCGAAAGGCCCCCTCCGGCTGAGAGGGGGCCTTTCTGCGTCTCACGGTTTCTTGGAGCCGCCGAACCTGTCCACGTTCTCGGTCTCGGCCGCCGGCGCCGCTGGTAGGTCAGCGCCGTTGACGCAGCCGCCGACGAACTCGATCGACTCGCCCGTTCGGACGAAGCGGCCGGCTTCGTCACACCCGGCGTGCGCCACGGTCAGGAACGCCGCTCCGGTCAGAGCCGCAGCCGTGGTCACGGCTCCGACCAGCGGAATCACCGCGGCCACGCGTCGTGCGAGTGCCATGCCACCTCCCCACGATGTGTATCCCCCGTAAAGCACCTTACCGGGGGAACGCCATCAGAGGTTGCCGCGTCGCTCCTGCTCGCGCTCGATCGCCTCGAAAAGGGCCTTGAAGTTGCCCTTGCCGAAGCCCAGCGAACCGTGCCGCTCGATCAGCTCGTAGAACACCGTCGGGCGGTCGCCGATGGGCTTGGTGAAGATCTGCAGCAGGTAGCCGTCCTCGTCGCGGTCGACCAGGATGCGGTGCTCCTTGAGGGTCTCGATCGGCACTCGGACCTCGCCGATCCGCGCACGCAGCTCCGGGTCGTCGTAGTAGGAGTCGGGCGTCTCGAGGAACTCGACACCGGCGTCGCGCATGGCGGTGACCGTGCGGATGATGTCGTTGGTCGCCAGCGCGATGTGCTGCACGCCGGCGCCCTCGTAGAACTCGAGGTACTCGTCGATCTGCGACTTCTTCTTCGCGATGGCCGGCTCGTTCAGCGGGAACTTGACCCGGTGGTTGCCGTTGGAGACGACCTTGGACATCAGCGCCGAGTAGTCGGTGGCGATGTCGTCGCCGATGAACTCCGCCATGTTCACGAAGCCCATGACGCGGTTGTACCACTCGACCCAGTAGTCCATCTTGCCGAGCTCGACGTTGCCGACGCAGTGGTCGACGGCCTGGAAGAGGCGCTTCGGCGCACCCTCCGGCCGCTTGACCGTGGACGTCCGCGCGACGTAACCGGGCAGGTAGGGGCCGGTGTACTTGGAGCGGTCCACCAGCGTGTGGCGGGTCTCGCCGTAGGTCGCGATGGCCGCGAGACGGACGGTGCCGTGCTCGTCGGAGACGTCGTGCGGCTCCTCCAGCACGGTGGCGCCCTGCTCACGCGCGTGCTTGATGCACTGGTCGACGTCGCCGACCTCCAGCGCCAGGTCGATCACGCCGTCGCCGTGGCGGCGGTGGTGGTCGAGGAGCTCGGAGCCGGGCGTGACGCCGCCGTGGATCACGAAGCGGGCCGAGCCCGACTTCAGCACGAACGACTTGTGGGAGCGTTGGCCGGTCTCGGGGCCCGCGTAGGCCACGAGCTCCATGCCGAACGCCACCTGGTACAGCCACGCGGTCTGCGTGGCGTTGCCCGCGACGAACACCACGGCGTCCATGGCGCGCACGGGGAAGGGGTCCTTGGTCGCGTCGTAGTCGACCAACCCCACGAGCTGCCGGAGCTGGTCGTAGCTCACGTCGTCAAGCTGCTGCGTCATGCCTCACAGCATGATTCCATCTAACAGGGTGAGCAACAGTCAGCGATTTTGCTGTGCATCTTGTACAGTGATCTATGCCTTCGGATCAGCAGAGTGAGCACTCTGACCAGCCCGTGGACGAACTGGACGCAAGGCTGCTGTTGCTCTTGACGGACGAGCCGCGCCTCGGCGTTCTCGAATGCTCCCGCCGACTGGGCGTCGCGCGGGGAACGGTGCAGGCCCGGCTTGACCGATTGGTCGAGCGCGGCGTGCTCACCGGGTTCCCGCCCGCGCTGGATCTGGGCGCGATGGGCTACGGGCTGACGGCGTTCGCGGTGGTGGAGATCGCGCAGGGCCGGCGTGCCGAGGTGTGCGAGGGGCTGGCCGCGATCCCCGAGGTCTGCGAGGTGCACGCGACGACCGGCCAGGGCGACCTCTTCGTGCGAATGGTCGCTCGGTCGAACGCGGACCTGCAGCGCGTGGTCGACCACGTCGTGGACGTGCCACACGTGAGGCGTTTGTCGACCTCCATCGCTTTGTCGACACCGGTGCCTCCACGCGTGCGGCCGTTGCTGGAACGCGTGAAGGGGCGGCCACCTCGTGGGTGACCGCCCCTTCGTACGTTTTCGGGACTATCCCGCGTAAGGCAACGCCGTGATCAGCGTGACCTTCTGGAGCTTGCCGTTGGGCAGCTCGTACTCGACGGTCTCGCCGTCCTTGGCGCCGTTCAGAGCCTTGCCGAGCGGCGAAGACGGGGAGTAGACCTCCATCTCGCCGTGCGCGCCCTCTTCGCGGGTCGCGAGCAGGAAGGTCTCGGTCTCGTCGTCGCCTTCGTAGCGGATCGTGAGCACCGTGCCCGGCGCTGCGACACCCTTGGTGGTGGGGGCCTCGCCGACCTTCGCGGCCTGGAGCAGCTCGTGCAGCTGGCGGATGCGCGCCTCCTGCTTGCCCTGCTCCTCGCGAGCCGCGTGGTAGCCGCCGTTCTCGCGCAGGTCGCCCTCCTCGCGGCGGGCGTTGATCTCGGCAGCCATGACCGGGCGGTACGCGATAAGTTCGTCCAGCTCAGCCTTGAGCCGGTCGTAGGCCTCCTGGGTCAGCCAGGTCACCTGGGTGTCGCTCACGGTCACCAACTCCTCGTCTTGCTCCGGCGCACGTGTGTGCACCAGATAGTTCCCGGGCCGTGGGCCCGGAACGGAAAAACACGGCCCGCGCCGGGGCCGTGCTTGAGCGTCAAGAGTAACACGTAGACAACGTTCAGCGACGGCGATTTGTTCCCCATCTCGCCGTTTAAACCGCAGATCACCCGCTTGGCCGCTAGCTCGTGGACAAGTAGGGGGGAACCTGGTAAGAGCACCCGAACACCTCGCCGGTGACCGGCGGCTTCGAGGTGCGGAGAACTGTTGTCTCGACGACGACGGAATTCCCTGGCGGTACCAGAACTTCGCGTCTACCTGCTTCGTCCCCGTCCTTGGATCGGGCCCGAATGATGCAGACGGCCGGCTGGTCCGGTTGATCTCGGGAAACCTCGAAACTGACCTTCACACTGTCGTCGCCGAGGATCGTGAACGCGGTCTGCTTCGCCTCGATCGGCTTTGTGCCGAGATTTCGGTAACCGACGAAGGCGACGACGGCACCTACCGCCACGGCTACAGCGAGTAACCCCCACCGAGCCCATTTGTTCAGCGGCTTTCGCGTGCTGTTGCCGTACCGCCCCTCGGGGAGCGCGCGTTGCGACACTTTCCCGCGCCCTCCTGACTCGCTGGGGAACAATGACAGCCGACGTTCAGTTGTTGAGTGTCGCAGGACCGTTCACACAGGAGGACCACGGGGGTCATGGCCGACAAGCTGCGCCTAATGGCAGTGCACGCACATCCCGACGACGAGTCGAGCAAGGGCGCGGCCACGATGGCCCGCTACATCGCCGAAGGGCACGACGTGATGGTCGTGACCTGTACGGACGGTGGCGCGGGCAGTGTGTTGAATCCGGCGATGGACAGGCCGGACGTCCTCGAGAACATCATCGAGATCCGCCGCGAGGAGATGGCCCGCGCGGCCAAGATCCTCGGCATCCAGCACCGCTGGCTGGGCTTCAAGGACTCCGGCCTGCCAGAGGGCGATCCGAAGCCGCCGCTGCCGGAGGGCTGCTTCGCCCTGGTGCCGCTGGAGGAGTCGGTGCCGTCCCTGGTGGAGGCCATCCGTGACTTCCGCCCGCACGTCGTAGTGACCTACGACGAGAACGGCGGTTACCCGCACCCGGACCACATCCGCACGCACGAGATCTCGATGGCCGCGCTGGACGCCGCCGCGGATCCCGCGTTCGACCCGTCGCTGGGCTCGGCGTGGGAAGTCCAGAAGGTCTACTACTCGCACGGCTTCTCGCGCGCGAAGCTGCTGGCGTTCCACGAGGCCATGGAGGCCCGCGGTCTCGAGTCGCCCTACACCGAGTGGCTCGCGAACTGGGACGCCAACCGCCCCGACGTGATGGACCGCGTGACCACGCAGGTCGAGTGCGCGGACTACTTCGAGGTCCGCGACGAGGCCCTGAAGGCGCACGCCACCCAGATCGACCCGACCAGCCGCTGGTTCGCCATCCCGCAGGAGCTGCAGCGCGAGGTCTGGCCGACCGAGGAGTACGAGCTCGTGCGCTCCGTCGTCGACTCGACGCTGCCGGAGAACGACCTGTTCGCCGGAGTTAAGGTCTAGGGGTGATTCCCCAGCTTGCGCAGGACTTCGACCTCAGCAGCACGGTGGCCATCGTCGCCGTGCAGCCGTCGAACACGAACGAGAACGACAAGGGCGGCCAGGGCGAGGACTTCGGCAAGTCCTCCCCGGTCGGCCTCGTCCTGCTGATCGTCTTCTTCATCGCGGTGTTCTTCCTCGTCAAGTCGATGAACAAGCACCTCAAGCGCGTGCCCGCGTCGTTCGACGAGCAGGCCCCTGCCGCGGACGCCCCGGCCGAGAAGCCCGCGGAGCCGTCGGAGAAGAAGGACTAGCTCAGCCGCGTCTCGACCACGAACTCGTGCACCGCCTCGAATGCCGGCGGGTGCTCCGGCAGTTCGCTGCTCTCCCGCGCGATCTGCAGCTCTGCCTGCCAGTGCGCGAGGTCGGCCTCCAGCCGTTCGGGAGCTGGCCGCTCCGGCACGCCCGCCAGCGCCCGGTGCTCGCCGAGGATCTTGGCCTCGATCAGCGCGGGCAGGTAGTCCGGGCCGTCGAGCTTCTCCAGCAGCGTCGGCAGGTGCGCGATCACTTCGCCGGTGCGCAGCAGGTGCACGCCGGTCAGCAGCGCGCGGAACGTGTAGAGCAGCGGCTTGATCTCGCCGGTCCGCTCGAACAGGCGCCACTGCGTCACGGCGAACCCGCGGTAGTGGTGCCCGTGCCGCGAGGTCAGGCATCCCGCGGCGAGGTCGGTCAGCTTCCGGTGGCCAGGGCCGGAGTGCACGACGAGCGGCGAGAGCAGTTGCTCCAGCACGTAGCCGTTCGGGCGGGTGAGGAGTCGGCAGAACTTCTCCACGTCGTGCGTGACGAGGTCGATCTCGACGCCGTCCCGCACCCACATCCGCTCCTTGGTCTCCGGCCCGTGCTTCAAGCCGACGACCTCGTTCAGCGGCAGGACGTGCACGCCGCGCAGGTCCACGTCCGAGTCGCGGGACGGGAACCCGTACAGGTGCGCGCCGGACACGGTCGCGAAGAGCAGGTCGTGCGACTGCTCGGCGACGACCGCGGTCAGGTCGGGAACCTCGTAACTCACAACGACCTCCTGCGCACCGAAACCAGCCAGTCCTCGACGCGGGCCCGATCGGGATCCTCCGGCAGCGGTCCGTCGGCAGCAGCGAGCTCGTCACCGAGCCGGTGGGCCCACGCGACCGCGTCGTCCCAAGGCATCGAGCCGTCGCGGATCGCGAGCAGCGAACGGTCCGCGGTGATCTCGTACCGGCCGGTCCGCAGCAGGTTCAGGCCCACCTGCCGCAGCCGCACGACGTGCATGAGCTGCTTCGGCTTGAGGTTGCGGCCCGCGCGCGACAGCTGCATCTCCGTCGCGCGCGTGAACGCCCGCACCGCGTACCGGGAGAGGAACGCGGGCAGCAGCTCCCGCAGTTCCTCTCCCATCGGCGTGATGACCTCGACCAGCGGACTCACCAGCGTCTCGAGCACCGTCGGGTTCGACTTCAGCGCCAACCGGCAGAAGTGCTCGACCTCCCAGCTCAGCTGTTCCGGCGACGGGCCCTCGACCGAGGTCGGGGGCTTTTCGAACAGCCAGAACGCTTCCGTGGGCGCGACGAACACGCCGCGTCTGTCCACATCGGACGAGGCAGTCGCCAGCCCGTAGGCGTGCGAACCGATCACAGCTTCCAGGATCACAGTCGCGGGTCCACCGGTTCCGATTCCAAGGCGAGCACACCGAAAACGCATTCGTGCACGCGCCACAACGGCTCGCCGCGCGCGACGCGTTCGAGAGCCTCGATGCCCAGGGCGTACTCGCGCAGGGCAAGTCCGCGCTTGCGGCCAAGACCGCGCTTGCGCAGCCGCGTCAGGTTCTCCGGCGCCGTGTAGTCCGGGCCGTAGATGATCCGCAGGTACTCTCGCCCGCGCACCTTCACACCCGGCTGGACCCGGCCGGCCAGGTTCGCGAGCGGCTTCACGACCATGCCCTCGCCGCCGTCCGCGGTCAGCTCCTCCCACCACTTCACGCCGGCCGCGGGATCCGCGGTGTCGACCACGAGGTGCCGGGTCTGCTGGAACAACGGACCAGTCAACCGGCTCAGCGTCTCCAGGTGCCACAGGTGTGAACGGTCGTGGAACGTCTGCCCCTCGGCCGCCAGCAGCTGAAACGGCGCGATCCGCACACCCTCCAGCCCTTCGGTGGGCCAGCAGTAACGTTCGTAGGCCGCCCGGTAAGCCGTTGCGTTCGAAGCCCGCTGTGCTGTGCGCGCCAACAGTTCCGAGACGTCCACACCACGTGCGGCAGCCGTTTCCAGCGCCTCGACCGCCACCGGCAGCACGCCACCGGCCGCCGCCCCGACCGCCGCGTACTGCTCGCGGATCAGCCCGGAAGCCTTGGCGTTCCACGGCATCAGCTCGGCGTCGACCAGCAACCAGTCCGTCGAGAACTCGTCGAACAACGGCTTCGCGCTGTCCCGCACGCGGTCCAGCAGCTCGTCACCCAGCGCGCCGTCGAAGAACGCCCGGCCGGTGCGCGTGTAGATCGCGCCACCTTCCTTGCGCACCAACAACACCGCACGGGACCCCATGTGCTTCTCCTCGCAGATCACCTGCGAGACACCAGCTGCCGCGTACTCCGCGAACGCCTCCTCCGGGTGCTCCAAGACGTCGTCCCGCGCAGAAGTCGCACATGGCGCCATCGTCGGCGGCAGGTACAACAGGTCGTGCGGGTCGATCGCGAACCGGCTCATCACCTCCAACGCCGAAGCCGACTGCTCCGGACGGATCGTCACCGCACCGATCAGCGACGTCTCGATCCGGCGCAGGCCCGTGACATCGGTCAGCGCCAGCACGTCCGGCTCGCGTTCGGCGACCGGCGCGACCAGCGGCCGCACCGGCTCGTACCAGACCTGGTGCGCCTTGACGGAAACGACTTCGCGCTCCGGGTAGCGCAGCGCGGTCAGCTTCCCGCCGAACACGACGCCCGTGTCGAGGCACATGGTGTTGTTGATCCACTCCGCCTCGGGGGTCGGAGTGTGGCCGTACAACACCATCGCGGTGCCGCGGTACTCGGTCGCCCACGGGTAGCGGACCGGCAGCCCGTACTCGTCGGTTTCGCCGGTCGTGTCTCCGTACAGCGCGAAGCTGCGCACCCGCGCGGAAGCCCGGCCGTGGTAGCGCTCCGGCAGACCGGCGTGCGCGACCACGAGGTTGCCGCCGTCCAGCACGTAGTGCGCCACCAGGCCGTCGCAGAACTTCTCGGCCTTGCGCCGGAAGTCCTGATCCTCCGCGGCGAGCTGGGCCAGCGACTCGGCGAGGCCGTGCTTCACCTGGACGTTGCGGCCGCGCAACGCCCGCACCAGCTTCTGCTCGTGGTTTCCGCAGACGCTGAACGCGTGCCCGGCGTCGATCATGCCCATCACCAGTCGCAGCACACCCGGCGTGTCCGGTCCGCGGTCCACCAGATCGCCGACGAACACAGCCTTGCGGCCGGCAGGCGGCCGAGCGTCAACTGCACGGCCTTCAGCATCACGAACCAGCGCGTACCCGAGCTCGACCAGCAGCTCCTCCAACTCGGCACGACAGCCGTGCACGTCACCGATCACGTCGAACGGGCCGGTCTCGTGCCGCAGGTCGTTGAGCAGCCTCTCGTAGACGATCGTGGCGTTGTCCACATCGGACTCGGAGCGCAGCACGTGGACGCGCTTGAACCCCTCCTTGCCGAGGAACTTCAACGACCGCTGCAACGCGGCCCGGTGCCGCTTCACGACGTGCGCGCCGAAGTCGCGGTCCGGGCGTGTTGCATTGCGCCGCAGGCACACGTCGGTCGGCGTGTCCAGCACGATCGCGACCGGCAGCACGTTCGCCTTCTTCGCGACCTCGATCAGCTTGGCGCGGTCGGGCGCCTGCACGTTGGTCGCGTCGATCACCGTGACACGACCGGCCTCCAGTCGCTTGGCCGCGACGTAGTGCAGCACGTCGAACGCGGCGCCGGACGCCGACTGGTCGTTCTCGTCGTCGGCCACGAGCCCGCGGAAGTAGTCGCTGGACAGCACCTGCGTGGGGAGGAAGTGCTTGCGCGCGAACGTGGACTTTCCGGAACCGGAGGCGCCGATCAGCACCACCAGACACAGGTCAGGGATCTTCAGTTCCATCAGTCGTCTTCCCCCAAGCTGAACACTGCCATCTGCGTCGGCGCACCGCGTTCGGGATCTTCCGGCCCGATTCCCACGTAGTGCACGCGGTAGCCACGTCGTGCCGCGACGCCGTCCGCCCACGCCGCGAACTCCGCGCGAGTCCATTCGAAACGGTGGTCGGAGTGGCGCATCTGCCCTTCCGGCAACGTCTCGAAGAGCGGGTTGTACTCGACGTTCGGCGTCGTGACCAGAACCGAAGCCGGTCGTGCCACCACGAACACCGAGTGCTCCAACGCGGGCAGGCGCGACGGGTCGACGTGTTCGACGACCTCCATCAGCACCGCCGCGTCGTAGCCGGCGAGCTCGGTGTCCGAGTACGTCAAAGCCGACTGCCGCAACGTGATCCGCTCGCGCACCCGGTCCGGCATGCGGTCGAGGCGCAGCTTGCGCGCGGCCTCCTGCAACGCCTTCGCGGACACGTCGACGCCGTGGAGCTCGGTGAACTCCGGCTCCTTGACGAGCTCGCGGAGCAACGCGCCACCGCCGCAGCCGAGGTCGAGCACGCGCTTGGCCCGCGCGCCCTTCAAGGCCTTGATCACGGCCTCCTTGCGCTGTGCGGCAAGGGAGATCTTCGGTTCGACCAGCGCGTTGTCCAGCTCCTCCGGCTCGACCTCGTCGACCTCGGCGAGGCGTTCCAGCGCGGACAGCACCAGCGGTCGCTTGCGGGCCAGGTACCTGGTGGTGATCAGCTCCTTGTCCGGGTGCGCGGCCAGCCAGCCGTCGCCGGCCTTGAGCAGCTTGTCGACCTCGTCGGCGGCGACCCAGTAGTGCTTGCCGCCGTCGAGCACGGGCAGCAGCACGTAGAGGTGCTTCAACGCGTCGCTGAGCTTGACGGTGCCGGTGAGCGTGACGTCGCCGTAGCGGGAGTCGCCGTGTTCGGTGATCTCCACGGTCCAGCCGAGCGGCGTGAACAGCCGGTCCGCGAGTTTGTGCGGCAGCGCAGGAATGCGGATGACCAGCGGAATCGGCGTCCTGGCGAGCTCGGGGTAGCTCTCGCTGCGGCCGTTCATCGCGGTGCGGAACACGCTGCCGAGCGCGACCGTGAGCAACGACCCGGCCGCGTACGGACGGTCGTTGACGTATTGGGTGAGCGTGCTGCCGGGACCTCGCACCAGCGCGACGGGGTCGACCTCCAGCAGGAGGGCGACCGTGCACTCCTCGTTCGTCGCCTTCGGGTAGAAGACGTGCGCGGTGCCCGAGCTCGTCGAGAAGGACTGGGCCCGGTCCGGGTGTTTGTGCAGCAGGTGACCGAGGTCGGTCGCCGGCTGGTGGGTGGTGGTCAAGGTGAGCAGCACGAGGTCGAGTCTGATCGAGAGTCGGCCGCTGCGCTGCTGATTTAGTGTGGATTCCATGACGAACCGGCTCGCTGACGCGACCAGCCCGTACCTGCTGCAGCACGCTCAGAACCCGGTCGACTGGTGGCCGTGGTGCGAGGAGGCGTTCGAGGAGGCGCGCCGGCGGAACGTCCCGGTGCTGCTGTCCGTCGGCTACGCGGCCTGCCACTGGTGCCACGTGATGGCGCACGAGTCGTTCGAGGACGAAACGGTTGCGGCTTACCTGAACGAGCACTTCGTGTCGGTGAAGGTGGATCGCGAGGAACGTCCGGACGTCGACGCCGTGTACATGGAGGTCACGCAGGCCATGACCGGCCAAGGCGGGTGGCCGATGACGGTGTTCCTCACGCCGGACGCGCGGCCGTTCCACGCCGGCACCTACTACCCGCCGTCACCGCGGCCTGGCATGCCGTCCTTCACGCAACTCATCGAGGCTGTCTCCGCGACGTGGAAGGCCCGGCCCGGCGAGATCCTGGAGTCGGCTTCCGCTGTGGTGGAAGAGATTTCCCGGCACACCGCGCCGTTGCCTCCGTCCGCTGTGGACGCGGACGCGCTGGCGGGCGCGGTCGTGTCGCTGCTCGGCGAGTTCGACCGGCGCAACGGCGGATTCGGTGGCGCACCGAAGTTCCCGCCGTCGATGGTGGTCGAGTTCCTGCTGCGCCACTACGAACGCACCGGCTCGGTCGAGGCCATCTCGATGGCGACCTCGACGGCCGACGCGATGGCCAACGGCGGCATGTACGACCAGCTCGGCGGCGGGTTCGCGCGCTACAGCGTCGACGCGTCGTGGACCGTGCCGCACTTCGAGAAGATGTTGTACGACAACGCTTTGCTGCTTCGCTTCTACACGCACCTGGCGCGCGTGACCGAAACTGAGCGCTACACGCGGGTTGCGCGGGACACGGCTTCGTTCCTGCTGCGGGACCTGCGGACCGCCGAGGGTGGTTTCGCGGCTTCGCTGGACGCTGACACCGAGGGCGTCGAAGGCCTGACTTACGTGTGGTCGTTCGAGGAACTGGGTGCCGCGGCCGCGGCCTTCGGGGTGACTGAGGAGCCGAACTTCGAGGACGGCAAGTCGACCTTGCGGTTCGTGTCGGAGCCGGGGGAGGACGTGCGGGCTGCGCTGCTGGCTGTGCGTGCTGCTCGCAAGCAGCCCGGCCGGGACGACAAGGTGATCGCCGCGTGGAACGGCATGGCGATCGCGGCGCTGGCCGAGGCGGGCGCGTTCTTCGGCGAGCCGTCGTGGATCGTGGCGGCTTCGGAGGCGGCGTCGTTGCTGGCCTCGGTGCACCTGGTCGAGGGGCGGCTGCTGCGGACCTCGCGTGATGGCGTTGCGGGGCCGTCGTTCGGTGTGCTGGAGGACTACGGCTGCTTCGCCGACGGGCTGCTGGCGTTGCACCAGGTCACGGGCTCGATCCGGTGGCTTGACCTCGCGTGCGGCCTGTTGGACACCGCCCTCTCTCGTTTCGCTGTGCCTTCGTCGCCTGGCGCCTACTACGACACCGCCGACGACGCGGAGTCCTTGGTTCGCCGCCCTGCCGACTCGACCGACAACGCGTCGCCTTCGGGTGCGTCTTCGCTGGCCTCGGCACTGCTGACGGCGTCGCTGCTGGCCGGTGTCGACCGGTCGTCGCGCTATGCGACCGCTGCTGCGGAGGCTGTGACGCGCGCTGGGCTGCTGGCTGCGCGTGCCCCGCGGTTCGCCGGCCACTGGCTGACCGTGGCCGAGGCGTTGGTGGCTGGTCCGGTGCAGGTGGCCATCGTCGGCGTCGACGACCCGCGTCGTGCGTCGTTGTGGGCGGCGGCGGTCGCGCACGTGCCCGGCGGTGGCGTCGTGCTGGCCGGTGAACCGGGCGGGGCTCCGTTGCTGGAGGACCGCCCGTTGGTCGACGAGGCTCCGGCCGCCTACGTGTGCCGCGGTTACGTGTGCGACCGCCCCGTTGTTTCCGCAGATGCCCTGGTCACTTCGCTGACGGCGAACACTCGCTAGCTGATTGCAGGCGTAACGTCAGTAATGACGTAATCATGTAATCAGGGGTGTGGTTGAGATGGGACGTGGATGGCGAGGACGAGGCGGCTGGCAACAGGCTGACCTGCCGTCGGCCGACGACGCGGCGGCGTGGTTCGCGGGCCGGCTGCCCGACGGGTGGTTCGTCGGTGCACCCGAGGTGATCGTCGACCGCGAGGAGATCACCGTCATCGGCACGCTGCCGGACCTCGAAGGCGAGTTCGACGACGCGTCGCGCGCCGCGGCCGAGTCGGGCCGCATCTCCCGGTGGCGTGAGGACACGCGGTCCGAGCGCATCGAGATCGCGCGCCAGGCCGAGCACCGCTACGGCCGCAAGGTGGCCTGGGGCGCGGTGCAGGGCGGCACGCGCGAGCTCTTCACGCACCTGGCCGTGCCGGTGATGACGCGGCTGCGTCAGCCGGAACGCCAGGTGCTCGACACGCTGGTGGCCGCGGGTGTGGCTCGCTCTCGTGCGGACGCGCTGGCGTGGGCCGTGCGTCTCGTCGGTGAGCACGCGGACTCGTGGCTCGGTGAGCTGCGCGATGCGATGTCGAAGGTGGACGATCTTCGGTCGCAGGGGCCGGATCTCACGTAGCGACGGCAGTTTCCTGGAGCCGCGCGTCCGACGGGCTGTCGGCGTGCGGCTCTGGGCGTTTGCGGAGCCCGATGACGCACCCGAGTGCGACCGTGACTGCGCCGACGGCCGACACCAGCGTGAAGTGCTGAGCCCCCAACAACACGGACGTCACAAGCCCGGACACCGGCATCAGCCCGATGAGCACCCCAGCGCGGTCAGGGCCCAACCGGTTCACGGCGAAGTACCAGAGCCCGAACGCCAGCGCCGTCACCACCACCGCGAGCAGCACGAGCGCGAACGTCTGCCGGGTGTCCGGCACCTGCCAGCCGCCCACGAACGTGCCCACGACCGCCCCGATCGCCGCCGCGAGCAGGCACGTCCAGGTCGCTACGCCGAGTACGCCCAAGCGCTTGACGACCCCGACGGCGAACAGCGTGAAGCAGACCTCGCCGACCATCGTCAGCAACGCGAGCGCGAGACCAGGGCCGTGCCAAGTGCCGCCGCCGGACAACAGCACGATGCCCGCTGCCACCACCATCGCGCCGACAATGGCAGCGGTGGTTCGTTGGCGTGACAACAGGGCCAACGCGATCGGGGCGCCACCCATCACCGCGGCCACGAAGCCTGGTTCGGCGTACTGCTGGGCGGCGAGCAGGACGGCGTTGAAGCCGAGCATTCCCGAGGCGACCACGCCCAGCAGCGGCGGGATGTCGCGCCACGACGGCATGGGCAGGCGGCGCGCGACCAGCAGGAGCACTGCGGCGCCCAGCAGGTAGCGCATGGCCTGGCCGGTCAGGACCGGGTAGCCCTCGAGCATGCCGGTGATGGGTACGGACGCGCCGACGATCGTTGCCGCTGTCGCTCCCGCGGCCACCCCGAGTTTCATGGCTCAGAGCTTTGCGCTGAACTGGTCCAGGTTTAAGCTCCACTTTGATGACCACGAACTGGACCACTTTTCGCGAGCTGCTGTTGCCGGGGCACCAGCGGCGGCGTGGTGTGGAGGTGGAGCTGCGCCGGGCGATCCGGGACGGGCGGCTCACACCGGGAACGAGGTTGCCGTCGAGCCGCGACCTGGCGACGCAGCTCGGGGTGGCGCGCGGGACGGTCACGTCGGCGTACACGCAGCTCCTGGCGGAGGGGTATCTCACCTCGCGGCGCGGGTCGGGGACGACGGTGGCGAGCCTCGGTCCCGCCGGGGTGTGCGGTGTGCCGGAACCGCCCGCGCGGTGGCGGTTCAACCTGCGGCCGGGGTTGCCGGCGTTGGGCGCGTTTCCGCGCGCTGAATGGGTTGCAGCGCATCGGGCGGCGCTCGCGGAACTGCCCGACGATGATCTCGCGTACCCGGATCCGGCCGGATTTGTGGGGCTGCGCAAGGAGATCGTCGACTATCTGGCGCGGGTGCGGGCGGTGGTCGCGCGGGACGCGGTGATCACCAACGGCGCGGCGGACGGGTTGCAGCTCACCGCGCGGTTGCTGACCGGCAGCATCGCGATCGAGGAACCCAGTCACTTCGGCGGCGAGGACATGCTGCGGTCCCACGGGCTCAACACCGTGCCGATTCCGGTGGACGACAAGGGGATCCGGGTCGATCTTCTGTCCAAAACGGACTGTCAGGCGGTGCTGGTCACTGCGGCGCACCAGTTTCCGCTCGGTGTGGTGCTGCATCCGGAACGGCGACGGGCGCTCGTGGAGTGGGCGCGCGAGCGGGACGGGTTGATCATCGAGGACGACTACGACGCCGAGCACCGGTACGACCGGCCCGCGCTCGGGGCGTTGCAGGCGTTGGCGCCCGAGCACGTGGTGTACCAGGGGACGACCAGCAAGGTGCTCGCGCCGGCGTTGCGGCTCGGGTGGCTGGTGGTGCCGGAGCGGTTGCGCGAGGGCATCGTGAACCGCAAGAAGTACAACGACATGGGCACCGCGACGATCCCTCAGGCCGCGTTCGCGCACATGTTGCGGACGGGCGGCTATGACCGGCATCTGCGGCGTACGCGCACGCTCTACCGGAAGCGGCGTGACGCGTTGTTGGAGGCCGTGGCGGAGCACCTGCCTGCGTGGCAGCCCATTGGCGTGGCGGCCGGGTTGCACGTCGTGTTGCGCATGCCGGACGGCACGGACGACCTCGCGCTGAAGAGCAGGCTCGAGGAGCGGGGGGTGCACGTGTGGGCGTTGGCGCAGTACACGCGCACGCCGACGTGGCCGGGGTTGGTGCTGGGGTACGCGGCTTTGACGCCTGACCGCCTGCGGGAGGCGGTCAGGGAGATCGCGGCGGTCGCCTAGAGGATGTGCTCGCGCATGGTCTCGACGTCGGCGCTCAGGACGTGTTCGCGCTGGGTCTCGGCGCCCAGGATGTGCTCGCGGTCGGCGCTGATGCCGGGGGCGAGCGCGGCGGCGACGAACAGGGCGGCAACGGCGATCTTGAAAGCACGCATGGTGCGGTAAACCCCCAGGTAGAACGGTTGACGATGTCAGCCTAGTCCGCGACTCCAGAAATTGTCAGTGCTCGGGTGCACCATGGATCCGTGCTCCTCTCCGAAGTAGTCGACACGTCTGCCGCCGTGGCGGCGACCCGGTCGCGCTTGGCCAAGGTCAAGGCGCTGTCGGCGTTGCTGCGCGCGGCGTCTGCGGACGTCGTGGTCGCGGTGGTGTCGTTCCTCATAGGCACGCCGCGGCAGGGTCGCATCGGGGCCGGCTGGCGGACGGTCATCGACCTGTCCGTGCCTGCTGCCGCTCAGGCCGAGCTCACGGTTTCTGAGGTCGACGCTGTGCTGGGCGAGGTGGCCGCGACGTCCGGCAAGGGCTCCGCGCAGCGCCGGGTCGACCTGCTGACGGCGCTGTTCGGCCGTGCCACCGCCGCCGAGCAGGACTTCCTGCGCCGCCTGCTCACCGGCGAACTGCGGCAGGGCGCGCTGGAAGGCGTGATGCTCGACGCGATCGCCTCGGCGGCGGACGTGCCGGGCGAGACGGTGCGCCGCGCGTTCATGCTGTCCGGCCGATTACCGGAGACGGCGGTGGCCGCGCTGGCTGGCGGCGCGGCGGCGCTGGAGGCGTTCCGGCTCGAGGTCGGCCGCCCGCTGCGACCCATGCTGGCATCCCCGGCGGAGTCGCTCGACGAGGCGCTGTCCGAGCTCGGCAGCTGCGTGGTGGAGCACAAGCTCGACGGCGCGCGCATCCAGGTGCACCGCTCCGGCGACGAGGTCCACGTCTACACCCGCACGTTGCGCGAGATCACCAAGACCGTGCCCGAGCTGGTCGAGCTCGTGCGCGGCCTGCCGTGCACGTCGGTGGTGCTCGACGGCGAGACGCTGGCGTTGACCGACGAGGGGAGACCCCGCCCGTTCCAGGAGACGATGAGCCGGTTCGGCGCGCAGGACGAGCGCGAGCTGCTCCTGCACCCGTACTTCTTCGACTGCCTGCACCTCGACGGCAAGGACCTGCTCGACGAACCGTTGCGCGACCGCCTGGCGGCCCTGCGTCAGGCGGCGGGCGAGCACGTCATCCCAGGCGTGCTGGACCCGTCGCCGGACGAGGCGGCCGCAGTGATCACGGCCGCGCTGTCAGCGGGCCACGAAGGCGTCATGGCGAAGTCCCTGGCCTCGCCCTACGCGGCGGGCAGGCGAGGCCGTGCCTGGCAGAAGGTGAAGCCCGTCCACACGCTCGACCTGGTGGTGCTCGGCGTCGAATGGGGCAGCGGCCGCCGCCGCGGCTGGCTGTCGAACCTGCACCTGGGCGCCCGCGACCCGGACGGTGGCCCGCCGGTGATGGTCGGCAAGACCTTCAAGGGCCTCACCGACGAGCTGCTCACCTGGCAGACCAAGGCCCTGCAGGAGATCGCGACCGAGCAGAACGACTGGGTGGTCATGGTCCGCCCCGAGCTGGTGATCGAGATCGAGCTGGACGGCGTGCAGGTCTCGCCGCGCTACCCCGGCGGCGTCGCACTGCGGTTCGCCCGCGTCGTGCGCTACCGCCCGGACAAGGACCCGTCAGAAGCCACGACGATCGAGGAGGTGAGGGCGCTTCTGCCCGCCGCACAACCGAATCCCGAGCCCTGACACCGTTGGCGTGGTGGCATGGGGGACAACGAGAATCTCAGTCGGGTCTATCCCCAAGCGGATGACTTCACCCGCCTGCCGGACCACTACCCGACCAAGACCTGGCACGACGGACGGGTCATCGCGGGACAGGACTTCGGCGTCACGCTCCGGGTGATCCTGCCGATCGGTTTGGACACCGGCGACACGGTCCCGTTCGAGGTCTGGGTTGTCATCGACTCGGGCGACCTGAGCAAGGTCGCGTCGCAGCTGGACCCTGATGGCTGGACCGGGCAGACGTGCCGGGGCGTGCTGCTCAACGCGGTCGAGCCGTGGCCGGAGGTCTACGGCGCCGAGGTGACGTTCGCCGGGCAGCCGGGGCAGTTCCTGCCAACCATCACCGGCACCGAGCATCCCGTGCTGAAGCGCGTGCTGTCCGAGAAATGGCCGCGCCGGACTGTCGTGGCCACGCCGCTGTGACCGCCCCGCATCGCCGTGACCGCGCCAGGACTGAAATTCGCGTGCAGCGCACCGACCCGCGCCAATAACGTCACGTCAATGACAGATGCTGCCGCGCTCCTCCGCGCGTTCGACGAACAGGCCCGCACCGCTGAGTGGACGGTCCTCGACCCCGGCGCCACCGTCGACCGCGACGGCCCCGTGTTCCGAGTGAGCTGGCCCAGCCGGAGCGGGTTCGTCGGGGGACCGCCCGACCTGGGCATCACCGGCGCCGAACTGGACGAGCTCATCGCCCGGCAGCGCGACTTCTTCGCCGCGCGCGGCCAGTCCGTCGAGTGGAAGACCTGGGGCCACGACACACCCGCAGACCTGCCGGACCGGCTGCTCGCAGCCGGGTTCGAGTCGGACGGCAGGGAGACCGTGCTCATCGGGCTCGCCGAGGAGATGACGGCGCCGGTCGAGCTCGACGGGATAGTCCTGCGGGAGGTCACCGACGAGGCAGACGTGCATCGACTCGCCGCCACGGCGACCGAGGTGTTCGGCCGGGTGCACGACTGGCTGATCACGCGCCTGCTGGAGAAGAAGGACGACCCGAACGTCGTCGCGGTGATCGCGGAGGCGGACGGACAGGTCGTGTCGTCCTCGCGGATCGAGATCGTGCCGGGCACGGAGTTCGCCGGGCTCTGGGGTGGCGGCACGCTCGCCGAGTGGCGCGGCAAGGGCATCTACCGCGCACTCGTCGCGCACCGCGCCCGGCTCGCCGTCGCGCGCGGCGTGAAGTACCTCCAGGTCGACGCGACCAAACACAGCCGACCGATCCTGGAGCGGCTCGGGTTCGTGCCGGTCACCACGACCACCGGCTACGTGTGGAGTCCCGCGTGAGGCCGGACCGAGCGTGGTCGTCCGCGCACCCGGCGCACCGCTCGTGTGGTGAAACTCGCTGGTGAGCTGGCCCTTCCACACACTGCGGGTATCGTGGAAGCACGTGCGGTTCATCGAAGGGCATCGACCCTCTTACGACCTGACCTACGACGACGTTTTCCTCGTTCCCGGCCGCAGCGCCGTGGAGTCGCGATTCGGTGTTGATCTGTCCACCTCGGACGGCACCGGGGCCACCATCCCGATCGTCGTCGCGAACATGACGGCGGTCGCCGGGCGGCGCATGGCGGAGACCATCGCGCGGCGCGGCGGGCTCGTCGTCATCCCGCAGGACGTGCCCACCGAGGCCGTCGCGGAGATCATCGCGTGGGTCAAGGAGCGGCATCCGGTCTGGGACACCCCGTTGACGCTCACCACGGGCGACGCGGTGGCGGACGCGTGGAACCTGTTGCACAAGCGGGCGCACGGCGCGGTGATCGTCGTGGACGACGGCAACCGGCCCATCGGCGTTGTCGACGAGGCGGCGCTCACGGGCGTCGACCGGTTCACGCGCATCGGCGACGTGCTGAACACCGACATCCTGCAGCTGCCCATCGGCACCAAGCCGCAGGACGTGTTCGACCAGCTCCACCACAGCGCGCACAAGATCGCGCTCGGCATCGACGACGAGCAGCGGCTCAGCGGGGTGCTGACCGAGCTGACGGCGCTTCGGGCGGAGATCTACAAGCCGGCCACCGACGCCGACGGTCAGCTGCGGGTCGCCGCGGCGGTCGGGGTCAACGGTGACGTCAAGGCCAAGGCCGAAGCGCTCATCAAGGCCGGGGTGGACGTGCTGGTCGTCGACACGGCGCACGGTCACCAGGAAAAGATGATCACCGCGCTCAAGGCCGTGAAGGAGGCGAACCCGAACGTGCCGGTCGCGGCGGGCAACGTCGTCACGGCGGAGGGCGTGCGGGATCTCGTCGAGGCGGGCGCGGACATCATCAAGGTCGGCGTCGGACCGGGCGCGATGTGCACCACGCGCATGATGACCGGTGTCGGCCGGCCGCAGTTCAGCGCCGTCGCGGAGTGCGCGGCAGAGGCGCGCAGGCTCGGCAAGCACGTGTGGGCCGATGGCGGCGTGCGGCACCCGCGCGACGTGGCGTTGGCGCTTGCCGCGGGCGCGAGCAGCGTCATGGTCGGCAGCTGGTTCGCGGGCACCTACGAGTCGCCGGGTGACCTGCAGCGCGACGAACGCGGAAACCTCTACAAGGAATCCTTCGGAATGGCGTCGAAGCGGGCCGTGACCGCCCGGACGCGCAGCGACAACGCGTTCGACCGGGCCAAGAAGGGGCTGTTCGAAGAAGGCATCTCGACTTCGAAAATGCGGTTGGACCCGGTGCGTCCGAGCGTGGAGGATCTGCTGGACGCGATCACCTCCGGCGTCCGTTCGGCCTGCACGTACGCCGGTGCGAACTCGCTGGAGGAGTTCCACGACAGGGCTGTTCTCGGCATCCAGTCGGCGGCTGGGTTCGCGGAAGGGCGGCCGTTGCCAGGGGGATGGTGAGAAATGGACGAAGCGGTAGAGGTGAGAAATCTCCGCAAAGTCTACAAAACAGGACAAAAGCCCGCGGTGGACGGCCTGAGCTTCACCGTCCGCCGCGGTGAGGTGTTCGGACTGCTCGGCCCGAACGGCGCCGGCAAGACGACCACGGTCGGCGTCCTGACCACGCGCGTTCGCCCCACCTCGGGGCAGGCGCTCGTGGAGGGCGTCGACGTGGTCGCCGACTCGAAGCGCGCACGGCAGCTGCTGGCTGTCGTGCCGCAGCGCAACAACCTCGACCGCTCGCTCAACGCGAAGCAGAACCTGCTGTTCCACGCGGCCTACCACGGCATCGGTCCGGCGGAACGCAAGAAGCTCGCCGAGGACATCCTCGAGCGGATGGGCCTCAAGGACCACGAGAACGCGCTCGTCGACACGTTGTCCGGCGGGCAGGCGCAACGGCTGATGATCGCCCGCGCGCTGATGCACCGCCCGAAGGTGCTGTTCCTCGACGAACCGAGCACCGGACTCGACCCGCAGGCCAGGCTCTTCGTCCACGAACGCGTCGCCGCACTGCACGCGGAAGGCGTCACGGTCGTACTGACCACGCACGACATGGACGAGGCCACCAAGCTGTGCGACCGCGTCGGCATCGTCGACCACGGCAAGCTGCTCACCCTCGACACGCCGGAAGAGCTGACCAGGAGCCTGCCCGGCAGCAACACCGTCAGCGTCACGGTGAGCCCGAACGGCCACGAGCCGGCGAAGATCACCAAGGTGTTGTCCGAAGTGGACGGTGTGCAGCGGGTCGAGGAAGTCGGCCCGATGTTCCGCGTCTACACCGATCTCGACACCGCGGTCACGCTGCCCGCCGTGCTGAACGTGCTGCGAGACCTCGACGTCGTCGTCAGCGACGTCGCGATCGGCAAGCCCAGCCTGGAGGACGTCTTCATCCACCTGACCGGCAGGGAGCTGCGGTGAGCCAACTCAGGACGTTCCAGGCGATCCTGTGGCGCGACGTCTTCGTCACGGGCCGCGAGCTGCCGAGCTTCCTCGCGCAGGTGATCATCCAGCCGTTCTTCATCCTGTTCATCTTCGCGAAGGTGTTGGGCGACATCGGGTACGTGCAGGGCGACTTCGCCCAGGTGCTGTTGCCCGGCATCATCGCCATGAACGGTTTCCTGGGCGCGTTGCAGAACACGACGTTGCCACTGGTGCTGGACTTCTCCTGGACACGGGAGATCGAGGACCGGTTGCTGGCGCCCATCTCCATCCCGCTGGTCGCGGTGGAGAAGATCGTGTTCGGGGCGATCCGCGGGATCTTCGCGGCCGTGCTGATGGTGCCGGTCGGGTTCGTGATGCTCGACGTTTCCTGGGAGTGGTCGGGGATTCCCGGCGCGTTGCTGGTGATCGTCCTGGGCTGCCTGGCCGGCGGCGCGGTCGGCCTCGTCATCGGCACGTCGGTGCCCGCGCGCCGGGTCAACGTGATGTTCGCGGTGATCCTGACGCCGTTGCTGTTCACGGGTTCCGCGCAGTTCCCGTGGCGCTCGCTGAGCGACGATCTGCTGTGGTTCAAGGTGATCTGCGCGCTCAACCCGTTGACGTACGTGAGCGAGGGCATGCGCGCCGCGCTCGTGCCGAGCGTGCCGCACATCCCGTTGCCGATCGTGCTGCTGGTGCTCGTGGTCGCGATCGCGGGCTTCGGCGGACTCGGCCTGCGCGGCTTCATGAAACGCGCCTTGGACTGAGCGAAACGGCCCCGCGCAACGGATCGCGCGGGGCCGTTCGTCTGCTCAGGACTTACGAGGCGTAGTCCTCTTCCAGCATCTCCGTGACGAGAGCCGCGATCGGCGAACGCTCCGAGCGGGTCAGGGTGACGTGCGCGAAGAGCGGGTGGCCCTTCAGCTTCTCGATCACCGCTGCCACGCCGTCGTGCCGACCCACCCGCAGGTTGTCGCGCTGCGCCACGTCGTGCGTCAGCACCACCCGCGAGTTGCTGCCCAGCCTGGACAGCACGGTCAGCAAGACGTTGCGCTCCAACGACTGCGCCTCGTCCACGATCACGAAGGAGTCGTGCAGCGAGCGGCCGCGGATGTGGGTGAGTGGCAGGACCTCGAGCATGCCGCGGTCCAGCACCTCCTCCAGCACCGCCTGGCTCGCCAGCGCGCCGAGGGTGTCGAACACCGCCTGCGCCCACGGCCCCATCTTCTCGTTCTCGGTGCCCGGCAGGTACCCGAGATCCTGGCCACCGACCGCGTAGAGCGGCCGGAACACCACGACCTTGCGGTGCTGCCTGCGTTCCATCACCGCTTCGAGGCCGGCGCACAGCGCCAGCGCCGACTTGCCGGTGCCCGCACGTCCGCCCAGCGAGACGATGCCGACATCGGCGTCGAGCAGCAGGTCCAGCGCGATCCGCTGCTCAGCGGACCTTCCGTGCAGTCCGAACGCCTCCCGATCTCCGCGCACCAGCCTGATCTGCTTGTCCGCGGTCACCCGGCCCAGCGCACTCGACGTGCCCGCCAGCAACCGCAGTCCGGTGTGGCAGGGCAGTTCCGCGAGGTGCTCCAGGTCCTCGTACTGGGTGGGGTCGACGACGTTCTCCTTGAACAGGCTGTCCACCAGGGACTGTGGAACGTCCAGATCGGACATTCCCGTCCAGCCTGACAGGGTGACGTCGTGCGCCCGGTACTCCTCCGCCTTGAGTCCGACCGATCCGGCCTTGACCCGCAGCGGCATGTCTTTGGTCACCAGCGTGACATCGCGTCCCTCAGCAGCGAGGTTGAGCGAGCACGCGAGGATCCGGGCGTCGTTGGAGTCCGTTCGGAAACCTGATGGCAACACCTCCGGGTCGGAGTGGTTGAGCTCGACGTGCAAGGTGCCTCCCAGATCCCCGATGGGGATCGGCGAATCGAGGCGACCATGCCGCAAGCGCAGGTCGTCGAGCAGACGCAGTGCTTCCCTCGCGAACCAGCCCAGTTCGGGGTGGTGGCGCTTGCCCTCCAGCTCGCTGATCACCACGAGCGGCAGCACGACCTCGTGCTCCGCGAACCGGGTGGGGGCGAGAGGATCGGACAGCAGTACCGACGTGTCCAGCACATATGTGGTGATGGCTGGGGCGGCGGACTTGCGCCTGGGGGAGGAACTGCGCGATGAGCCTGAGGAACGGCTCGCGGGACGTCGTGCGTTCACGGCAACTCCCTCACGAACGCGGCACCCGCGTCCGCTCCTCGCTGGGCCAGGCACAACCCTGATTGATCGTCTTGCCTTCCGCCGGTACGGCGTCAGGCAGGTCGACCACGAGGGCCGGGTGCCGGCCCCCTCGCGACGTTGTCAGCCACGATCAGGACCTCCCTGCGCGGTCCGCAGTGGTCGCGTCCCGCCGCTTTCGAAGTTACCTGCGGAAGTACCCCGTCTGCATGAAGCCACACAGGTGAATCCCGAGTTGTCATCTGCCGGAAAACAACCCGAAACGTGACCGCAGCCGTGTTTCGGCTGGTCAGATGCTGTTTTCCGAGGTGTTGCGAGCCAGCCACGACAGACCGTCCCGAACCTGGTTTTCCAGCGATTTCGGCACGAGCGGCTCGTCGAGAAGTCTCAGATAGCGGGAGTCGAGCGACTCGCCGGGCGCGCGGACGTCGAGCCAGGCCCGCACCAGGCGCACTCCCTCGACGTACGTGGTCGTGTACGCGCGCCACAGCGGGTCCGCCAGAAAGCGGACCATCTGCCGGGCGCGCGGCTCCGGGACTAGCAGCCACCTGCGCAGATGCGCAACCACGTCATCCGGATCCGCACCCCGATCGTGTAGCAGCAGAGCGGCGTCCTGCCGCACCGTGAGCAGGCCCGATGTCGCCGATTCCACCTTTTCGGACAGTTCGCCGTCCATTCGCAACCCCAGGTCGCGGAAGATCTCCTCCGTCCACACGCCCCAGCCCGGTCCGACGACGGCGTGCAGGCCGAGGTCGGCCATGCCCTCGGCCATCAGGCACTGCGGGGTGTTGATCAGGAAGATCGACTGCTCGGCGTGGCCCCTGCGTGCGACGAGGCCGGCGTCCTTGCGGCAGTGTTCGGTGTGGTGGCCCGGATAGGACTCGTGCGCGACCAGGTGCGGCAGGTTCGACATGCGGTGGCCGAGGTCGGCGTTGATCGCGACCCGGCTGCGGTAGCCGCCGAGGTAGTAGTTGAAGCCGCTCCACGGCTTGTTCGTGACGATCTGGTACTCGACGATCTCCTGCTCGGGCAGCGCGTACCTGGCCCGCACGCGGTCCCTCAGAGCGCTGGAAACGGCCTGCACGGCGCCCTGGAGCCGGCGTGCGGGCACCTCGTCGGCCGTGCGGAAGGCGTTGAGGCGTTCGGGCAGCGAGCCTGCGCCCGGCAGCAGCGCGTCGAGGTTGCGGTGGGCCTGCGCGTACGCGTCCTCGTCGCCCGGCCGGATGCGGACCTGGAAGTACTGCTCGACCTCGTCGATGAACGTGATGCGCTCGCCGGCGAGCTTGCGCGCAGTGCACTCCAGCGCGGTGAGGTGCGCCTGGAGGAACTGTTTGCGCTGGTCGGCGAGGTCTGTGTGCGTGAGTTCCCGGTTGAGCTGCCGGGCATGGTCCGCCAGCGCCTTGGGGGCGAGCCGCGGCTCGTTGTCGACGGCGCGGCTCAGCGCGGGGTCGCCGGTGAACGAGTCGACGAACCCGGACACCAGGCGCCCGAGCCGCAGCCCAAGAACCAGATATCCGCGCACCAGCTCGTCAGCCTCCATGAGTCGGAGAGCGTAGAGCCTCTACCACAGCAACTTACTAGCGACCGAATCGTGAATGGAAGGCCACCTGATCGGGGAATGTTGTTGATCTTGGTGTCACACAATGGGGTCATACGGGCCGCTAATCGAGATCTTCACCGATAGCGTCTCCGCCCGGAGACCCCACCCTCCGGAGATCCCCGAAGACTCCGGAAATGACGGGGATAACCCGACATGAAGGAGAATGACGTGAAGAAGGCTTGTGCCGCGGTTGCCGCCGCAGCTGCGCTGTCCCTCGCGTTCGCCCCGGCCGCCATGGCCGGCGAAGGCCACGGTGGACACCACTGGAAGAACGGCCCGCTGCTGGTTCTGCTGAACGGCAACAACGTCAACGGCACGATCGGTGCCTGCGGCAACAACGTCGGTGTCCTGGGCGGCGCCGTGCCGATCAACTCGCCGTCGATCACCGGGACCTGCGCCGCCGGCGGCATCGTCGACGAGGGCTGATCTCCCTTCAGTTCTGCCTCTGGGGGCGTCATTCGTGGCGCCCCCAGATCTTTTCCGCTTTGCACAACCTTCATGAGGAGAAAATCGTGCTGAAGAAGGCAGGCGCCGCTTTCGGTGTGGCCGCCGCGTTCCTGGCTGTTGGTTCCCCGGCGATGGCCGTCGAGGGCCACGAGTGGGAGAACGCGCCGCTGCTGATCGTCGGCAACGCGAACAACATCAACCTCGTTGGCGGCGTGTGCGGCAACAACGTCGGTGTGCTCGGCGCGGCGGTTCCGGTGAACTCGCCCTCGATCACCGAGACCTGCGCGGCCGGCGGCATCGAGGACGGCGACGACTGGGGCCACCACGACGACTGATCTCGTCGTCCGGCTCGAACAGGGGCGCCCACCTCCGCGGTGGGCGCCCCTGTTCAGCTTCCGTACCTGCGGTGGCGCTTGGCGTACTCGCGCATCGCCCGCAGGAAGTCCGTGCGCCGGAAGCCGGGCCAGTAGGCCTCGCAGAACCAGAACTCCGAGTGCGCCGACTGCCACAGCATGAACCCGGAGAGCCGCTGCTCACCGGACGTGCGGATGATCAGGTCGGGATCGGGCTGCCCGGACGTGTAGAGGTGCTCGGCGATGTGGTCGACGTCCAGCACCTCGGCCAGCTCCTCGATGGTGCCGCCGCGCTCGGCGTGCGACTGCAGGAGCTTCCGCACGGCGTCCGCGATCTCCTGCCGCCCGCCGTACGCCACCGCGACGTTGACCTGGATGCCGGTGCGGTCCTTGGTCCTGCTCGCCGCGTTCGTGAGCCGTTCGGCGTGCTCCGCGGGCAACATGTCGATCGCGCCGACGTGCCGGACCCGCCACGGATTGCCGTCCTCGGCCAGCTCGTCGGTGATGTCGGCGATGATGTCGAGCAACGGCGCCAACTCTTCGGTGGGCCGGTTCAGGTTGTCGGTGCTCAACATCCAGAGCGTGACGACCTCGACTTTGGCGTCACCGCACCACTCGAGCAGCTCGAGGATCTTGCGCGCGCCGGCCCGATGCCCGTGCGCGACGTCCGTGAACCCGGCTTCCCGCGCCCACCGCCGGTTGCCGTCGAGGACGACGCCGACGTGCTTGGGCACCTGTGTTCCGCTCAACTCGCGCCGGAGAATCCACTCGTAGAAGTGGATAGCGACGTCTTTCACACGGGTGCGGAGTGCCACGTCCGAACAGCGTACGCCGTGCAAGCTTCATCACTGATCCGCGGTCCGTAACCTACGGTCGCGTAACCTAGGTTCCTGTGACTGCCGCGACCACTCCTCCACAGCCCGGACTGCGGCCGCGCCTCCGTGGGTGGCTGCACTTCTACTCGTTCCTGACCTCAGTGGCGACCGGCGCGACCCTGATCGCGCTCGCGGCGTCCACAGTGTCCGGCCTGGCAGCCCTGGCCACCTCGGTCTACGGGGCAACAGTTCTGGGCCTGTTCGGCGTGTCCGCGCTCTACCACCGCGTGACGTGGAAGTCCGACCGCGTGCGCACGTGGATGAAGCGCCTGGACCACTCGATGATCTTCGTGTTCATCGCCGGCACCTACACCCCGTTCGCGCTGCTGGCGATGGATCCTTCAACCGGGCGTGTCGTGCTGGCCGTGGTGTGGATCGGCGCGATTCTGGGCGTCACGCTGAAGCTGGCGTGGCCGCACGCGCCGCGGTGGCTCGGCGTGCCGATCTACATCGCCTTGGGCTGGGTGGCCGTCTTCGTGCTGCCGGAGCTGCTGCACCACGCCGGGGTCGCGGCGTTGGTGCTGTTGTTGGTGGGCGGGGCGCTTTACACCGTTGGCGCGGTCTTCTACGCGACTCGGTGGCCGAACCCGTGGCCCTCGGTGTTCGGGTACCACGAGTTCTTCCACGCTGCGACCGTGGTGGCGGCGATCTGCCACTACATCGCCATCTGGCTCGCCATGTACTCCTGAGCGGTCAGTCGCCCTCGAACGCCATCGTCAGCGAGCGATCCGCCGCGCACACCGCCGCCAGAGCGCGGAGGTCGTCGAAGTGACGGCCCTCCGCGCCCACGGCGTCCAGCGCCGCGATGAAGTCCGACATGTCGACCGAACCCAGTTCCCGGGAGCCGTACGGGTTGATGCGGTTCAGGAGCGGGTGGTCGACGCGCGCCAGCAGGTCGGCGAACACGAACGCAGGGTCCGGCACCACGCCGAGTTCCGTCTTGCGGTGTCGCGACTCCTTGCGGAACACGTGTACGTCAACGCCCACCGCGGGCCATCCTCAGCACGTCCAGCGCCTCGTCCAGCTGCGACTCGGTGAGTTTTGCCGGGACGTGGCCGCGTTCCAGCACCACGGCGCGGATGGTTTTGCGTTCCTTCAGCGACTGCTTGGCGATCGACGCCGCCTCCTCGTAGCCGAGGTAGCGGTTCAGCGGCGTGACGATGGACGGCGACGACTCGGCGTACTCGCGCATCTGGTCTGCGGCCGGAACGGTGCCGGCGAGGACCTTGTCCGCCAGCAACCGGGCCACGGCGGCCAGGAGGCGGGAGGACTCCAGGACGTTGCGGGCGATCACCGGGAGCATCACGTTCAGCTGGAAGTTGCCCTGGGAGCCGGCGAACGCCACTGCGGCGTCGTTGCCGATCACCTGGGCCACGACCATCATCGTGGCTTCCGAGATCACCGGGTTGACCTTGCCCGGCATGATCGACGAGCCCGGCTGGAGGTCGGGCAGGGCCAGTTCGCCCAGGCCCGTGCGGGGGCCGGAGCCGAGCCAGCGGAGGTCGTTGGCGATTTTGAACAGGGCCACGGCGCAGGCACGAAGCTGGCCCGAGATCTCGACCACGCCGTCCTGGGTGGCCTGGGCCTCGAAGTGGTCGCGGGCTTCGACCAGGGGCAGGCCGGTGGCGGTGGCCAGTTCGGCGGCCACCAGGGCGCCGAAGCCGTCGGGGGCGTTCAGGCCGGAACCCACCGCGGTGCCGCCGATCGGGAGTTCGGCGAGGCGCGGGACGGACGACGAAAGGCGTTCCACCGAGTAGCGGACCTGGGACGCCCAGGCGCCTGCCTCCTGGCCCAGCGTGATCGGCACGGCGTCCATCAGGTGCGTGCGGCCGGATTTGACCAGGTCAGACCACTCCACAGCACGCGCTTCGAGGACGCTCTGCAGGTGTTCCAGAGCAGGGATCACGTCTGTGACGACGGCTTCGGTGGCGGCCACGCGCAGGGTCGTCGGGAACGTGTCGTTGGACGACTGCGAGGCGTTGACGTGGTCGTTCGGGTGCACGTCGCGGCCCAAGGAACGCGTGGCCAGGGTCGCGATGACCTCGTTGGCGTTCATGTTCGACGACGTGCCGGAACCTGTCTGGAAGACGTCGACCGGGAAATGGGCGTCCCAGCCGCCCGCGGCCACCTCGTCGGCGGCGGAGGCGATGGCCGAGGCCAGATCGTCAGGAAGGACGCCGAGCTGGGCGTTCGCCCTGGCCGCGGCGGCTTTGAGCAGGCCGAGGGCGCGGATTTGGGCGCGTTCCAGACCTCGACCCGAAATCGGGAAGTTCTCGACCGCGCGTTGGGTCTGGGCTCGCCACAACGCGTCGACCGGCACGCGGACCTCGCCCATCGTGTCGTGCTCGACGCGGTACTCCTGTTCAGACATGCTTCCGAGTCTCTATGGTCGATCACAGCACTGCCACCCACCACTGGCAGAAGGGCACCACTCATGGAGCGTGACGTCGACCTCCTCGTCGTGGGCGCCGGCCCCACGGGGTTGTTCGCCGCGTACTACGCAGGCTTCCGGGAGCTGAAGGTCGCGCTGGTCGACGCGCTGCCCGAACCGGGCGGCCAGGTCACCGCGATGTATCCGGAGAAGATGATTTTCGACGTGGCCGGCTTTCCTGCCATCAGGGGGCGCGACCTCGTCAACGGGCTGGTGGAGCAGGCGGGGCAGTACAAGCCGGCCTACCTGCTCGGGCGTCAGGCCCGCACGTTGGAGTCCACTGAGGACGGTCTGGTGGTCGGGCTCGCGGACGGCAGCTCGATCAGGACCGGCGCGGTGCTGATCACGGCGGGCATGGGCGAGTTCAACCCGCGGCCGTTGCCGGCGGGTGACGGCTGGCTGGGGCGCGGCATGGTGCACTTCGTGCCCGTGCTGGCCGAGCACGCGGGACAGCACGTCGTGATCGTGGGCGGTGGCGACTCGGCGTTCGACTGGGCGCTGGCGCTGCACCCGATCGCGGCCAGTGTCACGTTGGTGCACCGCAGGGCGAACTTCCGCGCGCACGCCGCGACTGTGCGGCAGGTGCGGGAGCTCGGCATCGAGATCATCACCGATGCCGAGGTGCTGGAGCTGCGTGGCGAGCCGCTGTCCGAAGTGGACGTCAAGGTCAAGGGTGAGGACGTGAAGACGTTGCCCGCGCAGACCGTGGTCGCGGCGCTCGGGTTCACGGCCGACCTCGGGCCGATCGAGTCGTGGGGGCTGGAGCTCGACCACCGCGCGGTCGTCGTCGACACCACGATGAAGACCAAGCTCGACCGGGTCTACGCGGCCGGTGACGTCGCGCAGTACCCCGGCAAGGTCAAGCTCATCGCCACCGGGTTCGGGGAGGCGGCGACGGCGGTCAACAACATCGCGGTCGCGCTCAACCCGTCCGCGCACCTCTTCCCCGGGCATTCGAGCAACGCGGGCTAAGGGCGGGGCAGCGGCGCCGGGTCGTGCTTCGTGATGTTCTGGAAGATGATCGACGTCCGGAAGCCCACGATCTCCTTTCGCGGGGCCAGCCGGTCGACCAGGAACGCGTGCAGGTGCTCGTTGTCCTGCGCGCTCACGTGGATCACGAAGTCGTCGCTGCCCGCCATCACGAACACCGACAGCACCTCCGGCAGTTGTGCCACCGAGTTCTTGAAGGTGTCGATGACGGTCCGGCTCAACGGGCGGACCTGCACCGACACCAGTGCCTGCACGCCGCGGTTCAGCGCGGACGGTGCGATGTCGGCGTGGTAGCCGCGGATCACGCCCCGTTCGCGCAGCAGGCGGGTGCGCTCGAGGCACGTCGACGGCGCCACGCCCACCTTGCGGGCGATGTCGCGGTTCGACTGCCGGGCATCGCGCTGCAGTTCCCGCACGATCGCCGAATCAAGTTCGTCCATCTCGCTCCCCGGACCTCCCTGCCGAACAACGTTCGGCGCAGCGCCGATCCCACTGACGATCACCCTAACTTCGAGGCCGGGACATGGTGGAAGTTCGGGAGGAACGCTGATGTGGGAACACGAACAGCTCGTCGTCCGCACCGGGAAGAGGTCGGGGATGACCACGATGGTCGCCCTGCACTCGACCGCGGCGGGACCGGCGGTCGGCGGGTGCCGGATGAAGGCGTACGAGCAGATCACGGACGCGGTCACGGACGTGCTGCGACTGTCGAAGGCCATGACGCTCAAGTGCGCGGCGGCGGGAATCCCGCACGGTGGAGCCAAGAGCGTGATCGTCGTCGACCGCCCGCTCACCCCGGAACTGCGGCGGCAGGTGCTGCTCGACCACGCCGACCTCGTCAACGAGTTCGACGGCGCCTACCGCGCGGGGCCGGACGTCGGCACCGGGCCGGACGACATGCTGGTGCTCAGGGAGCGCACCCCGCACGCCTACTGCCTGCCGGAGGAGCACGGCGGCACGGGCTCATCGAGCGGGCCCACGGCGCGGGGAGCGCTGGCAGCGCTGAAAGCGGCCTCGCGGTACGTCTTCGGGACGGACGACCTGACCGGCAGGAAGGTCGTGATCAGCGGGTTCGGCTCGGTGGGGGAGCTGATCGCCAGGTCGCTGAGAGCCGACGTCGTCGTGTCCGATGTGGACGAAAGCAGGCGGACGGACGAGTTCGGCTGGGTGCCTCCGGACCTGGCGTACCGGACCAAGGCCGACGTGCTCGTCCCGGCGGCCGTGGGAGGCGTGCTGAGCCCGGAGACCGTTGCGCACCTCGACGTCAGACTGATCGTGGGCCCGGCCAACAACCAGCTCACCGACGACAGCGTCGCCGGCTTGCTCGAGGAACGCGGCATCGTGTGGGTGCCCGACCACGTCGCGAGTGCCGGAGGGGTGATCTACACGCTCGCCAGGGAGGACGACGGGGCCGACCACGAGACCGCGCTGAAGAGGGTGGACGGCATCGAGGCAACGGTCGAGCAACTCCTCCGTCGTTCCAGCTCTGCGGGATGAGGTGAAGTGGCAGGCTCCGCGAGCATGGGGAGACTGCTCGTCGTGCTCGCGTCATGCCTGCTGCTGGCCGGGTGTTCTCCGGCGTCGACTCGGGCGGTCCGCCTGTCCGACACCGGGATGCCGCAGATGGTCGACCTCGCCTGCAAGTCGCGCATGCTCACCTACATGGAGATCCGGAGCGACAACGGCGACCAGGTACTCGACGAGAAGGACCCGGTCCATTGGCGGATCGAGTTCCCAGAGCCGAGGCAGCACTACACGGTCACGGTGGGGGAGCTGCCGGAAGGCGCGGTGGAGAAAGTCCCGTGGCGGTCTCCCGCCGGCGACGTGATCCTCGACTGGGACATGGGCAACGGCGACGCCTGGGAACCAGGCGAGGAGTTCACTCTCGACGACCTGCAGGGCGGCAAGGTTCGGCATCGAAACGAGACCCTCACCGCCGAGCAGTTCGCCAAGATCCAGACCAACTGTTAAGGCAGTACCTGGACCTTCTCGCCGATCGCCAGGTTGTCGTAGAACACCAGCGACGCGGCCGGCTGCAGTCGGATGCAGCCGTGCGACTGGACGTTGGTGTCACCCTGGTGGAACGCGATACCGCTCGTGGTGAAGTACACCGCGTTCGGCATCGGACCGTTGTACGGGACGCTCCAGTCGTTCTTCACCTTGCGCAGCACGGAGAACGTGCCCACCGGGGTCTCGTACCCCGGCTTGCCGTGGCTGATCGGCACCGGGCCGTAGCTCGTCTTGCCGTTGAACACCAGCCATGCCTTGTTGGAGTGCTTCTCCAAGCACGCTCCGTTGTAGACGGTGCAACCCGCCTGTGCTTGCGCGGGTACCGCGAAACCGAGGATCAGGAGCACCGTCGCGATGAGTACTCGCATCTCACATCACCCCTCAGTGGTGGAGTAACCACTATCAGATGATCTGAATCATCGGATTATGGAAGTACCTGAACCTGCTCGCCGACGAAGAGGTTGTCGTAGAACACTTGGGAGGCTTCCCAGGTCAGGCGCACGCAGCCGTGGGACTGCGAGTTGAGGTCGCCCTGGTGGAACGCGACGCCGTCGTAGGTGAAGTACACGGCGTTGGGCATCGGACCGTTGTACGGGACGCTCCAGTCGTTCTTCACCTTGCGCAGCACCGAGAACATGCCGACCGGGGTGCCGAAACCGGGCTTGCCGTGGCTGATCTGAACCGGGCCGTAGCTCGTCACACCGTTGGTGACGAGCCAGGCCCGGTTCGCGCTCTTCGACACGCACGCTCCGTTGTGGACAGTGCAGCCGGAAGCGTGTGCGGGTACCGCAAAGCTAAGCAGCAGAAGGGCCGCGAAGGCCAGGGGTCTCATAGTTGATCATCATGCGACCACCTGAACGGTCTCGCCAATCGAGAGGTTCTGGAAGTAGAACTTGGCGGCCGCGGGGTCCAGGTGGATGCAACCGTGCGACGGCTCGGTCAGTGAACCCTCGTGGAACGCGATACCGCTCTCGGTGAAGTACGTCGACCACGGCATGGGGCCGTTGTACGGCCGGCTCCACTCGTCCTTCACCTTGCGCAGCACCGGGAACTTGCCCACCGGCGTCTCGTAGCCCTTGCGCCCGTGCGTGATCGGCGCCGGGCCGTAGGCGATCTTGTCGCCGCGCAGCACCCACGACTGGTTTGTGGAGAGCTGGATGCACGCGCCGTCGCTGATGTCGCACGGGGTCGGCTTCACGACGGGCGGCGGAGGCGGCGGCGGGGGAGGCGTCTCCGACGACGAAGGCGGTGCAGAGGGCGGAGCAGGTGAAGACACCGAAGATGGTGGTGCTGTTGGAGTTTCGGCGTGCACGGCCCCCGAAGCACACCCCGCCACAGACATCAACGCGACCGCCGCGAGCAGCATCCGCATCGCGCACCCCCTCAGTGATTCATCCTTTGCCGAAGTAGACGACGGGAGGATCACTCAGGTTGCAAAGCGGAGGGCCCGCCTCCGTAACAGTTGGGAGACGGACCCTCGGAATGCGTTTACCGATCTACGAGCCTCACACCGCGCCGGCGTACTGGCTGATCCACGAGCGGTAGAACGGGACGTCGACGTAGATCGACGGAGCGGTCGCGCAGGTCGCGCCGCCGCCGGAGCGGCTGGTCGCACCGATCAGCTGCCAGCGGCCGGACACCGACTTCACCTGCGGGCCACCGGAGTCGCCGTAGCAGGCGCCCTTGTTGCCGTCGGTGTTGTTGGTGCAGATCTCCGATGCGCCGCTGATGCCGGAGCAGCGGTTGTCCGCCACGATCGACGTGTCGAGCTCCTGCAGGTTGATCGGAGCACCGCAGCCGCCGCGGATCGGGCAGGTCTGGCCCCAGCCGATGATCCGGGTGGCGGTGCCGACCGGGCCGGACGTGGCCGCCACGGCGGCGGGAGCCTGGCTGACCGAGGTGGACAGCTGGACGAGCGCCAGGTCCGCGGACGGGTGGTTGATGATCCGCGACGCGCGGGCCACCGTGCCGCCGCTGGTGCGGTTCGTGGTGCCGATCCGCGCCTGGGTCGACGCCGGCGTGCGGCCCTGGACGCAGTGCTTCGCCGTCACGACCCAGTTGGCCTTGATCAGCGTGCCACCGCAGAAGTGGCTGCCGGAGGTGCTCTGCAGAGACACCATCCAGGAGTAGACCTGGGTCGCGTTGCGCCCACCGACGATCATCGGCGAGACGTCGCCGTCAGCGGTGGGGGTCGGAGCCGCGGTGGCCGCAGCGGCCGAGGCGAGCAGAGCGCCAGCGGCCACGGCGATTGCGGAGAACAACGAACGTGCCCTCATCGTTGAGCTTCCTTCCTGAACCCGGCGCAGGGTTGCCGGGGTCAGGTCGGAAACTAAGGACGAAGGTCACGCGGTGACTAGGGTCACTCGTCTGGTTACCTTGCGTTCACAGTTCACGGAAAGCGCGGCGCTTACGGCATCGGCTGCTGCACGTCCCCCGGCAGGTCGAAGTCGACGGAGGCGTATTCGCGCAGCTTGTGCAGGCTGTGGAAGCCGTCGATCATGCGCACGGTGCCGGACTTCGATCGCATGACGATGGACTGCGTCGTGCAGCCACCTGCCCGGTAGTGCACACCGCGCAGAAGGTCACCATCGGTCACACCCGTGGCGCAGAAGAAGACGTTGTCGCCCGACACGAGGTCGTTCGTGGTGAGCACACGAGAGAGGTCGTGGCCCGCACCGATCGCCTTCTCGCGCTCCTCGTCGTCCTTGGGCCACAACCGGCCCTGGATGGCGCCACCGACGCACTTCAGCGCCGCCGCCGCGATGATGCCCTCCGGCGTGCCGCCGATGCCCACGAGCATGTCCACGCCGGACGTGGGACGTGCGGCGGAGATCGCGCCGGCCACGTCGCCGTCGGAGATGAAGTGGATGCGCGCACCGGCCTGGCGCACCTCGTGCACGAGCTGCTCGTGCCGCGGCCGGTCCAGGATGCACACGTTCACGTCGGAGACGTCGCTGTGCTTGGCCTTCGCGACGCGGCGGATGTTCTCCGCGATCGGCGCGGTGATGTCGATGACGTCGGCCGCCTCCGGGCCCACGGCGAGCTTCTCCATGTAGAACACCGCGGACGGGTCGAACATGGCGCCGCGCTCGGCCACGGCCAGCACGGCCAGCGCGTTCGGCATGCCCTTGGACATCAGCGTGGTGCCGTCGATCGGGTCGACCGCGACGTCGCACTCGGGGCCCTCGCCGTTGCCGACCTCCTCGCCGTTGAACAGCATGGGCGCCTCGTCCTTCTCGCCCTCGCCGATCACCACGACACCGCGCATCGAGACGGTGTGGATCAGCTTGCGCATCGCATCGACCGCGGCGCCGTCACCGCCGTTCTTGTCGCCGCGCCCCACCCACCGGCCGGCGGCCATCGCCGCAGCCTCGGTGACGCGCACGAGCTCCAATGCCAGGTTCCGGTCGGGGGCTTCGCGACGTCGTTCCGCGGGGGTGTTCACCATTGCGCGCCTCCATGCGACTACTCAGCGTGCCGGATTTTTTGATCGGCAAGCTGAATCCTTGCACGGGATCACGCCTCGGAAACGTCCTCCTCGACCACAGCGAGAGCTGCATCGATTCGCTCGCGTGCACCGGCGAGATGCTGCTCACACGTCTTGGCGAGCACCTCACCGCGTTCCCACAGGGCGAGTGAGTCCTCCAGTGACAGGCCACCGGCCTCCAGCTTGCGGACCACCTCGACCAGCTCGTCACGGGCGGCTTCGTAACCGAGTGTTTCCGAACTCACGCTGACTGGCTCCTCAGGCGGCTAAGCACGGTCGCGACGGCCAGGTCGTACCCGACCAGCGCCTCCGCGAACTCCTCGCCGTCACCCTCTCGCACCGCCTCGTCGATGAGCGCCTCGGCCTCCGCAACACGCCGGTACTGCACCGTGCCGGCGGTGGCCTCGCTCAGATCGTGCAACGTGAGGATCAACGTGCGGCGGCTGGTGGTGTCGCAGTCGCCCACCATCTCCGTCCAGCACTCGGCCGCGGCCCTGTTCGCCGCCTCCGCCTTCGTTCGCAGCCCCGAACCGCACGAGCCGGCCGCCTCCATGGTCAGGGGCAGGAACACGGCATCACGCATCATCGGTACCTCCCCCTTCCTCGCTGGTGACAACTGCCCGCACTGCTCCGTCAACGACGCGTACCCGCAGCTGTGTTCCGCTCGGCGCGTCCGTCACAGAACGCAACACGCCGTCGGGCCCGTCGGGTGTGACGAGTTGCACAACGGCGTATCCGCGGGCCAGCGTGGCGGCTGGTCCGAGGGTCGTCAAGCGGGCTTTCGTCCCTGACAGGTGGACGTCTTCCCGATCGAGACGTTGCGTGACGGCCCTACGGGCTTGGTCGCGAAAACGTTTCACTTCTTCGGCGCGGCGCTCCAGTGGACCGTACGGGTCCGAAAGTACTGGTCGGGAGCGCAGGGCGTCGAGCAGTTTGCGTTCCCGGTCGACCCAGCCGTGCAGCGCACGCCGGCCGCGGTCGCGCATCTGGCGGACGCGTTCACTCTCTTCGGCGACATCGGGAACCACCCGTTTGCCCGCATCGGTGGGCGTCGAGCACCGCAGGTCCGCGACGTGGTCGAGGAGCGGGGTGTCCGGCTCGTGCCCGATCGCGGACAGCACCGGCGTGCGGCACTGGGAGACCGCCCGGCACAGCGCCTCGTCGGAGAACGGCAGGAGGTCCTCCACGCTGCCGCCGCCGCGGGCGATGATGATCACGTCGCACTCGGGATCGCGTTCCAAAGTGGACAGTGCGGTCATCACCTGGGTGACCGCCATCGGGCCCTGCACGGCGACGTTGATGACGCGGAAGTGCGCTGCGGGCCAACGGTTTCGCGCGTTGGTCAGCACGTCGCGCTCGGCTGCCGAGGCACGACCGGTGATGAGGCCGATCTTCTGCGGCAGGAACGGCGGACGGCGCTTGCGGCGCGGGTCGAACAGGCCCTCGGCGTGCAGCAGCTTGCGCAACCGCTCGATGCGCGCGAGCAGCTCACCGATGCCGACCGCGCGGATCTCGTCCGCGCGCAACGACAGCGTGCCCCGGTTCGGGTAGAAGCTGATCTTGCCGTGCACGACGACGCGGCTGCCCTCGGTGAGCTGCAGCTCGCGGATCATCCCGGCGTTCGCGGTGATCGACATCGACATGTCGACGCTCGGGTCGCGCAGCGTCAGGAACGCCGTGGAGCTGCGTGCGTTGAGCTGCGTGACCTGGCCCTCGACCCAGACGTCGCCGAGGCGGTTGATCCAGTCGAGCAGCTTGCGGGCGACCGTCCGCACCGGCCACGGGTTCTCCGGCGTGGATTTTGCTTCCGTCACGACTGAGCTTTGACCGTCGCGATCCGGCGGTTGAGCATGCCGACGAACTCAGGCCGTGACTCGTGCGCCTGCTCGTAGTGCAGCAGTTCCTCCAGCTGCTCCGCGTTCAGGTTGCGCAACCGGGCGCGCAGCTGGGCGATGGACAGCTCGTCGTACATCGGCAGGAACTCGGGCACCTCGGCGATCGCGCGCTCTTCCTCTTCCCACGGATCGTCGGCGGGAAGCTGAGAAGTCGTGACCGGCGTCTCGTCCTCGTCGAACGTCGCCCACTCCGGCTCTTCCTCCGCGGGCCTCAGTCCGGAGAGGACGTCGTCACCTTTGATGGCGAGTTCGGTCACATGCTGCTGCACCCGCATGGACAACTGCATCGCCTCGCTGACCACCGTGAGGGGAAGTCCGGCGAGCTGCTGCGGCAGCTTGCGCGCCTGTTCGAGGGCGGTCACCGCGAGACCAGCGGCGACGCGGACACCCAGTGGCAGTGGCTTCATGGCCGTAAGCCTGCCGCAACTGCGCGCCGAATGCACTGGCCTGCGCCCTGGGTACCCTGGTGGCATGCCCAAGCGAGTCCTGTTGGCGAAGCCGCGTGGTTACTGCGCGGGCGTTGATCGTGCCGTGGAGACGGTCGAGCGCGCTCTCGAGCAGTACGGCGCACCCGTCTACGTGCGCAAGGAAATCGTCCACAACAAGTACGTCGTGGAGACCCTGTCCGACCGCGGTGCCATCTTCGTCAACGAGACGGACGAGGTTCCTGAGGGCGCACTCGTGGTGTTCTCAGCGCACGGCGTGTCGCCCGCCGTCCACGAAGAAGCGGCGCAGCGGTCGTTGCGCACCATCGACGCCACGTGCCCGTTGGTGACGAAGGTGCACAAGGAAGCCGTGCGCTTCGCCAAGGAGGACTACGACATCCTCCTGATCGGCCACGAGGGCCACGAGGAGGTCGAGGGCACCGCCGGTGAGGCGCCCGACCACGTGCAGCTCGTGGACACCGCGGAGGACGCGGCGAAGGTCGAGGTCCGCGACCCGAACAAGGTCATCTGGCTGTCCCAGACCACGCTCTCGGTCGACGAGACCATGGTGCGGGTCCGGCAGCTCAAGGACCGCTTCCCGGAGCTGCAGGACCCGCCGTCCGACGACATCTGCTACGCCACCTCGAACCGCCAGACCGCGGTGAAGACCATGGCGCCGTCGTGCGACCTGGTGCTCGTCGTGGGCTCGAAGAACTCCTCCAACTCGGTCCGGCTGGTCGAGGTCGCGCTGCAGCACGGCGCCAAGGCCTCGTACCTGATCGACTACGCCAAGGAGGTCGACCTGGCGTGGCTCGAGGGCGTCGAGACCGTAGGCGTCACATCGGGCGCGTCGGTGCCGGACATCCTGGTGATGGAGCTGCTGAAGTTCCTCGAGTCGCACGGGTACGGCGACGTCGAGGAGATCACCACGGCGAACGAGAAGATCGCCTTCTCGTTGCCGCGTGAGCTCCGCAAGGACCTGGTCCGCTAACCGATCTTCCGCATCGCCTCGTCGACGTCGAGCGGCCAGACGGTCATCGCGTCCGCACCCGCGGACACCACAGCGCTGCCGTCCGGCCGCCACGCCAGGTGCGTGATCGGCTGGCTGTGCCCGCGCAGCGTCGCCCACGAGGTGCGCGCGCCCATGTCCCACACGATCACCTCCCGGTCGCGGCCGCCGCTCGCGAGCCGGGAGTTGTCGGGGCTGAACTCCAAAGCCGTCACCGCCTGCGTGTGGTCGCGCAGCTCACCGATCTGGCGCCACGTCGCGGTGTCCCAGAGCGCGATGAGGCCGCTGTCGTCGCCGGTCGCGAGCAAGGTGCGGTCGGGGGAGAGGGCCAACGCCCGCACCGGTCGCCTGTGCGGACTCTGCAGCGCCTTCTCCTCCCACGTCTTGATGTTCCGCGCGCTCACGCCGCCGTCGTCACGTCCCAGCACGATCTCGTGGTCGGAGCGGCCGAACGCGGCCGAGGTGCGCTGTCCCCACGACATCCCTCCGATCAGCGTGGGCTGGGCGCCCTCGGCGACCGGCCACACGCCGTCGGGTGTCTCGCCGCCGATCGCGAGCACCGAGTGGCCGCTGAACTCCAGCGCCACCACCTGGCCCCCGGTGAACCCGAGCGTCGCCATGTTCGTGACCACCCGGCCGGTCGCCACCTCGCGCACCGCGAACGGCGTACTCGTCACCAGCAGCTTGCGGTCCGGGCTGAAGCGGCTCTTCCAGTTCTGCGCCACACCGGTCTCCCTGCGGTCGACCGAGCGCAGGTCGCTGTCGCGGCGTTCGATCACGCCGGCGTCGTCCACCGTGAGCACGGTTCCGTCGGTGTCGACCGTGAGCGCCCGCACCGCTCGTCCGGACGGCTTGGGGAGGCTCGCGGGCGGCCAGAACCTCAGCGAGTGTTCGGTGAGGATCGCGAGTGCACCGTCCGGCGCGTAGTTCAGGCTGAACACGGGCTCACCGACTCTGAGCGTGGCGAGCTCGGCGCCGCGGGCAAGGTCCCACATGTGCACCTTGCCGTCCTGACCTCCCGAGAGGAGCACGGTCTCGTCGGGGCTCAGGCCGAGCGACGTGATCGGACCGGCATGCCCGTGGGGTGTCGCGACGACCGCGCCGGTCGCGATGTCGCGCACCTGCACGACGCCTTCGTCGGTGGTGATCGCCACCAGCTTGCTGCCGGGCAGCAGGGTCACCCGGAGGACGGTGCCGGAGCCCAGCGCGAAACCGCCGATCTGGCGCCGCGTGACCATGTCCCACACCGCGACCGATCCACCGGCGGTGAGCGCGAGGGTTCGCTCGTCCCTGACCGAGAACGGACCGGTGATCGGCGCGGGCAGCTCGTACCGCTTCTGGCGGGTGGCGGAGTCGAACACGGTGCCGCCGACGAGCAGGGAGCCGCCGTCCTCGCTGAAGCGGACGCCGACCGGCTGCGGGGCCTTCGCGAACTCCACCGGCTCGGCATCCGGCCTGGCGCGCACGGTGACCCGTCCGTTGTTCTCGGACACGGCCAGCCTGCCGTCCTTGGTCAGGCTCCAGCTGAAGACGTAGCTCGACCCGGTGGTGAGCCGCACGGTCCTGCTGTGGCGCAGGCTCGCGGCGTCGTAGATGTCGAGGCCGTCGGGGCTCATCAGCCACAGTTCGCTGCCGACGAGCCCCATGCTCCAGGCATTGTTGTGCCGCAGCACGCGTCCTGCGCCTTCCACACTGATCTCACCGCCGCGGGAAGCGGCGGCGGCCGCGCTGAGCACCCTGCCCCGCGCTTCGACCGTCGGGTACGTCCGGTAGGCCTCCAGAGCCGCCAGCGCGGCTCGTTCGGGATCGGTGCCGATCAACGCCTCGGACAGTTCGGTGAGCTCCTGCGACTTCCGCACGAGTCCCAGGCGGTCGACCTCACGGCGTTGCTGCACGGCCACGACCGCCGTCGCCGTGGTGGCCACCAGCAGAGCCGTCAGCCCGGCGGCGATCCAGCGCACGCGCCGGGAACGACGGCGTTCCCGTGCCCTGGACGCGCCGATGAACTCGCGTTCGGTGCTGGTCAGCTCGGGCTGCGCGCGGTCGAGCCATTCGGTCGTCTCCGCGAGCCTGGACGTCCGGTAGAGCGAGTCGTTGTCCCTGCCCAGCTCCTGCCACGTGCGGGCGGCGTCGGTGAGTCTGCGGTGCGTGCGGAGGCCCTCGCGGTCCTCGTCCAGCCACGCCCGCAGTCGCGGCCAGGCGCGGAACAGCGCCTCGTGCGTCACCTCGACGGTGTCCTCGTCGACGGTGATCAACCTGGTGTCGGCGAGGACGTTGAGCACTTCCTCCCCGACGACGTCCTGGCGCGGGATCGGGCGCTTGGTGCCGTCCGCGCTGAGCCGGAGCAGAAGCTGCTTGGCCAGGCGTTGCTGCTCCTCGTCGAGGGTGGCGAAGGCGGCCTCGGCGCTCTGGGCCAACGCGCCCTGGATGCCGCCCGCGGCCTGGTAGCCGGTCAACGTCAGGGTGTTGCCACGCCTGCGGTGCCACGTTTCGAGCAGCGCGTGCGACACGAGGGGGAGCACACCGCTGCGTCCCGCTGCCTCTGCCACGAGGGTGGTCAACAGGGCCGTTTCGACCGTGCAGCCCACAGTGGCGGCGGGCTGGGTGATGGCGCGGCGTAGTTCGTCAGGGGTCATCGTGCCGAGGAGCACCTGTGCGTCCGTGAGTGCGTCGGCGAGCTTCGGATACTGGGCGCAGTGCGGGTAGAAGTCCGACCTGATCGCGACCACCCGCCGGCAGTCGGCGGAGAGCAGGGCGTCCAGGAACGCGCTTCGCTGCACCTCGTCCTCGCACAGCGTGAAGAGCTCCTCGAACTGGTCGACGACCAGCAGACCGGGGTTGCGGTCGAGCGCCTCCGCGATCGCCGCGTCCGGGTCGTGGCCGGGCGTGCAGATCACCGCGTCCGGGAACTTCGCCGCGATGCCCGCGCGCAGCAGCGACGACTTGCCCTCGCCGGAAGCGCCGAAGACCGCCAGGAACCGCTGGCGGTCCAGCCGATCGAGCAGCGTGTGGGTCAGCGCCTCGCGGCCGAAGAACCGGTCGGCGTCTTCCGTCGTGAACGGGTTCAGGCCCACGTACGGCGACGGACCGTCGGCAGCCTTGCTCTGCGCCATCGCGACGGCCAGTTCGTGCCACCGGCGCTCCCACGCCGACTCGTCGCCGTGGCACGCACGGACGTACGCGAGCGTCACGTCGAGTCCCGGCAGCTTCCGCCCGCCCGCCGCGTCGGACAGCGTGCTCGCTGAAAAGTGCGCGCGCCTGGACAGCTCCCGGTAGCTCGGCCTCCCCACATTGGTGCGCAGTTGTCGTAAGTCTGCGGCGAACAGCAGCAGCGGACTGTCGCCCTCGTCCAGTGGACGTTCCCCTCTAGGCATCGAACTCATGCTCGCAGAGTGCGTGCTGGTCAGGGGGTTGTTGTCCGTGATCCGTTGTACGACGTTCGCGGGGACGATCACGAACAACGGATCAACTGAGTGCTCGCAGGGCGGTTTCCACGTCGAGCGGCCACACGAGCAACGCGTCTGGCCCGGCGGACACCACCGAACGGCCGTCGGGCCTCCACGCGACGTGCGTGACGACGTCGGAGTGGCCGGTGAGGGTCGCCCAGATGCTGTGCTCTTGGAGATCCCAGACGACGACGTTCTTGTCCGTGCCGCCGCTCGCGAGCCGTGCCGAGTCGGGGCTGAACACCAGGGCCGTCACCCCGCCCGTGTGGCTGCGGAACTCACTGATCCGCTGCCAGGTCGAGGTGTTCCAGACCGTGATGAGCCCGTCCTCGCCGCCAGTCGCGAGCACGCGCTTGTCCGGTGACAGAGCGAACGCGTGCACCGCGCCGTCGTGCACCTTGCCGAGGCCCTTGGTGGCCGAGGTCTTGGTGTCCAGGACGGCGACGATGCCCTCCTCGGTGCCGGTCACGACCTCGTGCTCGGAGCGGCCGAACGCCACTGCGGTCGGTACACCGTCGAAGAAGCCCCTGACCTGGTTGGGCGCCAGCTCGGGCCGGACGTTCCACACCGCGGTCGACTGCGTGCCGCTCAGCGTCACCACCTCGTTGACGGCGAACCCCAGCGCTCTTGGTGTTCCACTGTCTTCCGCGGACAGGTCGCGGATCGCCTGGCCGGAGGCCGTGTCCCGGACGGAGGCCCCATCGTTTCCGCTGATGGCGAGCAGTTTTGAGTCCTGGCTGAAAGCGACGGTGAAAGGGTTGGCGGCGCCGGTGGCGACCCGGCTGACGCGGTTCATCCCGACGTCTCTGCGCTCGATGAAGCCGCCGTCGTCGAACGTGAGCGTGGTCCCGTCCCGGTCGACCGCGAGCGCTCGCACCGCGTGACCAGAGGTCTTCGGCACGCTGCTGCGCGACCACACGCGCAAGCTCGTATCGGTGAGGACGACGAGGCGACTGTCGGGGGTGAACGCCAAGCTCCGCTTGAGGGGATCCATCCGGAGCGAGGGCAGGGAGGTCCAGCGCACCACGTCCCACAGCCGGATCTCGTAGTAGCCGAGTCCTGAGGCGGCGAGGACGGTGCGGTCGGCGTTGGTGCCGAGACGGACCGAAGATCTGATGGTGCCCAGGTCCTTCAGCTGCCGGCCCGTGGTCGTGCTCCACAACTGGAGCTGGCCGTCCATGTCGCCGACCACCGCCGTGTCGCCTGCCAGCAGCTTGAGTTCGCTGATGCGTCCGGTGATCGTGAAACTGCCGATCTGCTCGGCGGTCCTGAGGTTCCAGAGCGTCACCAGGTCGTGGCCGTAAACGGCGAGGGTGTCGCCGAGGACGTCGAGCCGGCGGGGCACCGGCCCGATCGGCAGTTCCGCGCGGATCTCGCGGGTGTTCAGGTCCCAGATCTGGCCACCTGCGACGAGCTCACGACCGTCCTCGGTGAAGACGAGCGAGGTCTGGTCACCGGACTCCCGCAGCACTTCGGGTTCGCCGCGGGGACCGGACCTGAGCGTGACCCGTCCGTTGGGCTCGCTGACGGCGATGCGGCCGTCCGCTGCGAAGGCCAGGCCGGTCGCCGTGCCGTTCGTCGGCAGGTCGGCGATAGGTGCGAGGGTGGTGCTGTCGTAGATCTGGACACCGCGCTTGCCCGCCACGCCGATGACGCCGTTGCCCGTCACCACGCTGTGACCGCTGGCGCTGGTCTCGCGCTGGCGGCTGAAGGCGGTGCTGAGGACCTGGCTGCGCGTCTCCCTGGTCGGAGCGGCCTGGTAGGCCTCCAGTGCCTTGCGCGCGGCCTCGTCCGGGTTGCTCGCCATCAAGGCGGCCGAGAGCGCGGCCAGCTGCTGGGACTGCGTGAGTCGGCTGAGCCGTTCGACTTCTGCGCGCTGCTGCGTGGCGTTGACGGCGCTGATAGTGGTCGCGAGCACGAGTGCGATGAGGCCTGCTGCTGCGATGCGCAGACGTCGGATGCGGCGCCGGGACAGGTTCTTCGACGCGGTCAGGAACGCGTCCTCGGCCTTGGTGAGGGCGGGTTCGGTCCGTGCGACCCACTCGGTGGCTTCCGTGAGGCGAACGGTCCGGTAGAGGGCGCCGGGGTCGCGGTCGAGCTCCTCCCAGAGTCGGGCGGCGTCGGTGAGCCTGCGGTGCGTCCTGAGGCCTTCGCGGTCCTCGTCCAGCCAGGTCGCGAGGCGTGGCCAGGCCCGGAACAGCGCCTCGTGGGTGACCTCCACGGTGTCCTCGTCGACGGTGACCAGCCGGGCGTTGGCCAGCGCGTCCAGGACCTCGTCGCCGGTCACCTCGCTGCGCGGGACCGGGCGTTTCGTGCCGTCCGCCGCGAGCCGCAGGAGCAGCTGGCGGGCGAGGTGTTGCTGGTCCTCGGACAGCTCGGCGTAGGCGGCCTCCGCGCTCTGGGCCAGTGCGCCGTCGATGCCGCCCGCAGCCTGGTAGGCGCTGACGGTGAGGATGTTGCCGCGCTTGCGGTGCCAGGTCTCCAGCAGGGCGTGGCTGACCAGCGGGAGGACGCCGCTGCGGCCGGACGCCTCGGCGATGAGGGTGGTCAGCAGGGCGCCTTCGACCGTGCAGCCGACCTTGGCCGCCGGCTGGGTGATCGCGCGGCGCAGCTCGTCCGGCGTCATCGTGCCGATCAGGACCTGCGCGTCGGTCAGGGCTTCGGTCAGGTCGGGGTGCTGCGAGCAGTGCGGGTAGAAGTCGGACCGGACGGCGATGACGGTCTTGCACGGGGCGCTGAGCAGCATCTCCAGGAACGCCTGGCGCTGGACCGGGTCCTCGCACAGGGTGAAGAGCTCTTCGAACTGGTCGACGATCAGCAGGTCGGGGTTCTTCGCGAGCGCGTCGGCGATGCTCGCGTCCGGGTCGGTGCCGGGCGTGCAGCTGATCGGGTTGCCGAAGTGCTGGGCCAGACCGGCTTTGAGCAGCGACGACTTGCCTTCGCCGGACGCGCCGAACACGGCGAGGAAGTGCTGGGTCTCCAGGCGGTTCTTCAGCGCGTTGGTGAGCTTCTCGCGGCCGAAGAAGCGGTCGGCGTCTTCTCTCGTGAACGCACTCAGGCCCACGTACGGCGACGGGCTGACCCTGGACTGGAAGAGGCTCTCATCGACCTCGTGCCAGCGTTGTGCCCACGTGTGCTCGTCACCGCCGCACGCGCGGACGTACGCCAACGTGACGTCCAGACTTGGCAGCTTCCGTCCACCGGCGGCCTCGGACAGCGCGGCGACCGAGAAGTGCGCGCGCTGGGCGAGTTCCCGGTACGTCGGACTGCCGGCGTCGGCACGAAGTTGGCGCAGATCTCCGGCGAACCGCAACAGCGGGCTGTCGCCTTCGTCCAGTGGACGTTCTCCCCTAGGCATCGAGCTCATGCTCGCAGAGTGCTGCCGTTTTCCCTGCTTGTTGTTCCGACGTGGTTGTTCGCGGTTCGGGGAGTGGCCGCGAACAACGCACTAGCGGTCGTCGCGGGGCGGACGTGGCTTGCGCTGGCCTGCCGGGCGCTCGCCGCGGGCCGCACCTTCCGGGCGCGGGCGGCGGGCGGGAGCGCCTTCGGGGCGCGGGCGACGGGCCGGGGCGCCTTCGGGACGGGGACGGCGCGGGCGTTCCTCGGCCTCTTCGTCGCGGGCGGGCTTCTTGCGGGGCGCGGGCTTGCTGCGGGCCTTGAGCTCGGCCTTGGCCTCGCGGACCTCGTCCTTGGACGGCCGGTTCGGGTCCTTCTGCAGGAAGATCCGCAGGATGCCGAGCGCGACCGTGGCGGCGGTGGTGACGGCCATGACCGGGAAGCTGTCGATCAGCGGTCTGGCCAGGCCGAGCGCCATGGAGGACGGCTTGCCCGTCCCGACACCGCCGGTGAGCAGCACGAGCGTGGGCACCGTGGCGGCGAGGATGAGCGGCGGCTGCACCATCGGTGCGAACAGGCTGCGGCGCTGGACCAGCAGGATCCCGGCCAGGGAGCCCGCGAAGAAGACGGCGATGAACGTCCAGCCGACGGTCTTGCTGGAGTTGATGTCGATGAACGCGCCGATGAACGCCGGGACCAGGGCGGCCAAAATCGCAGCCCACCACGGGATGCCCTTGAACGATCCGAAGATGGCCCGGTAGTTCCACGGAACGGCGTCGTAGTCCTCGACGTCGTCGTCATCGAAGGCAGCCGAACGGTCGCGCAGCTCACTCACGCCGCACACCGTAGCTGTTCGGCCATTCGGTGTTCGTCAGTCCGCGGCTTTCTCACCCAGAAGCAACCTGTTGGCACGCTCCGTGCGTTTTACGCGGACTGTTCGTCCGCCCTTCGGACCAGAGGGAGGGGTGTGGGGGTGGCGGAGGCATCGGTCAGTGGTTCCACGCTCGCCCGGAAACCCTCCAGCGCGTCCAGCTCGCGCCGCCTTGCCGAGAGGAACCGCTGCAGGTGCGTGGTGGAGAGGTTGACGGCCTCGATCGCCGTGTCGGCGGCCCGGTTCGCGCGGCCTGCCTGCAGCCTGACCTGCTCGACGTCGTCGGCGAGGGCGCGTTCGGTGACGGCGAACATCGCGGACGACGCGATCACGGCGAACCCGGTCGGGCCGCACAGGAAGACCCGGCGGTCGAGAAGCCACCTGAGGAGCTCGGGGTCGGTGTCCAGGGCAGCGACGACAGCGCCGTCGTTGGGGACGAACATGATCGTGCCGTAGATCGCGTCGGCCCAGCGCTGGTAGCCCTTGCCGGCCAGTTCGGCGGCGCGGGAGCGGATGTTGCGGACGTGCACCCGCAGCGCGTCCTGGCGTTCCTGCGGATCGTCCGTTTCGACCGCTTCGGCCCACGTCGCCATGGACATCTTCGAGTCGACCGGGACCATGCGGCCGCCGCCGACGTTGAGGACCATGTCCGGCCGCACCGCTCCGCCGCCCGCGACGTCCGTCTGGAGCGTGTAGTGGAGGTTTTCCCTCAGGCCGAGTGCGCGCGCTGTTTCGACGAGCACCTGTTCGCCGAGCTCACCGCGGCCGCTGACGCTGGAGAACGCCACCTCGTACCGCTGCAGGGCCTGTTGCTGTGCGTCGTAGCGCGCGCGTTCCGTGCCGATGGCGTGGAGCGCCTCGTCGGTGCGGCGGACGCTGTCCTGGTAGAGGCGGTAGACGAACACCAGCGCCCCGGCACAGACGAGCGCCAGGACGAGCGAGGCGGTGATGATCACTGCGGTCACGGCACCGATGATGCTCCCCCAGAGATGTTGAACTCGATCGGGTGACACGCCGGGAACCCTCCCGGAGATTTGTCAGACCTCGTCTCTACGGTTGGTGCCATGCGGATCCTGCACACCTCCGACTGGCACGTGGGGCGCACCTTCCACGGCCGCGACCTGCTCGTGGAGCAGGAGTCGGTGCTGAGCGGCCTCGCTGACCTGGTGTCTTCCGAGAAGGTCGACGTCGTGGTCATCTCCGGCGATCTCTACGACCGCGCGGTGCCGTCCGCCGACGCGGTGTCGTTGTGCGCGCGGGTGCTGATGCGGATCCGCGCGGCCGGGGCGCGAATCGTGATCACGCCGGGCAACCACGACTCGGCGGCCCGGATCGGGGTGTTCGGCGAGTTCGCGGCGGCGGGCGGCCTGCACCTGCGCACGCAGATCTCGTTGCTGGACAAGCCGGTCGAGCTGGAGGACGAGCACGGGCCCGTTGCGGTGTACGGGATTCCGTTCCTGGAGCCGGAACCTGCGCGGCACGTGCTCGGGGTCGCGGACAAGGGGCACGCGCCCGTGCTCGGTGAGGCGATGCGGCGGATTCGCGCTGACCTGGCCGGTCGTTCCGCGCGGTCGGTGGTGCTGGCGCACGCGTTCGTGACGGGCGGGGCGCCGTCGGAGTCCGAGCGCACCATCGCGGTGGGCGGCGTGCAGGACGTGTCGATGCAGGTGTTCTCCGGCGTCGACTACGTGGCGCTGGGGCATTTGCACGGTCCGCAGACCTTGGCGGAGAACCTGCGCTATTCGGGCAGTCCGCTCGCGTACTCGTTCTCCGAGGCGCGGCAGCGCAAGTCGGTGTGGCTGGTGGAGCTCGACGCGGGCGGCCTCGTCGGGGTGGAACGGCGCGATCTGCCGGTGCCGCGCCGGCTCGCGACGTTGACCGGGACGCTGGCCGACGTGCTGGAGGATCCGGCGCACGCCGCGGTCGAGGACCACTTCCTGTCGGTGGTGCTGACCGATCAGGTGCGGCCGATGGATGCGTTGCGGCAGCTGCAGACCCGGTTCGAGCACGCGGTGCACGTGGAGTGGCGGCCGGAGCAGGGACTGCAGCACAACATGACGTACGCGGAACGGGTGCGTGGCCGCACGGACGAGGAAGTAGCGTGCTGCTTCGTGTCCGACGCCCGCGGATCCGAGCCGACCTCTGCCGAGATGTCGTTGCTGCGCGAGGCTTTTGCTGCTGTGGCGAGGGAGCAGGAGCAATGAGGCTGCACCGCCTGGAGCTGACCGCCTTCGGGCCGTACCCGCGGCCGGAGGTCGTCGACTTCGACACGCTCGGCGCCGACGGGTTGTTCCTGCTGCACGGCGACACCGGCGCCGGCAAGACGACGCTGCTGGACGCGGTGGCGTTCGCGTTGTTCGGCCGCGTGCCGGGTGCTCGTGGCGATGTGAAGAAGCTGCGTTGCGAGTACGCGGATCCCGAGGTGCCGACGGAGGTGTCGCTCGAGCTCACCGTGCAGTCGCGCCGGTTCCGGATCGTGCGGTCGCCGGAGTTCGACCGGCCGAAGAAGCGCGGCGGCGGTTTCACGACGCAGCCCGCGAAGTGCTCGCTGACCTGGCTGGAGGGCTGGGACGGCGAGGGCATCACGCGCATCGACGACGTGGCCCGTGCCGTGGAAGACCTGCTGGGCATGTCCTACGAGCAGTTCTTCCAGGTCGTGCTGCTGCCGCAGGGGGAGTTCGCGAGGTTCCTGCGGTCGGACACGGCCGAGCGCGAGGTGCTGCTGGAGAAGCTCTTCGGCACCGAGCGGTTCCTGGACGTCGAGAAGTGGTTTCGCGACAAGCGGGTCGTGGCCGGCCGGGTGCTGGAGGAACGGCGCCAGGGCGCCTCCGAGCTGATGCACCGCGTGGCGGAGGCAGCGGGTGAGGAGCCGTCGTTCGAGCCGGGGTGGCTGGAATCGGTGCTGGAGCGGCTTTCTCTCGCCGTTCGCGAGGCTTCCGCTGCTTCGGAGGAGACGGCGGGCGTGGCCGACGGCGCGGATGCCCTGCTGGCTCAGGCCCGCGTGCAGGCCGACCAGATCCGCCGCGTGCGTGAGGCCCGCGAGCTGCTTGCTCGCGTGGAGGCTGCGGACTCGGCGTCGTGGTTCGCCGAACGCGATGCCGCCCGCCGCGCGATTCCCGTCGTACCTGCTTTTGGTGAGATCGCGAAGCTCCAGCAGTCCTTCGAGTTCGCGGTTCGCGACGAGACCCGAGCCGCGGAAGCCTTGGCACGCTTGGGTTATGAGGGTTCCGCGTTACGGGAGGATGCCGAGCGCTACCGCGAGGAAGCCGGTGGTCTGGCCGAGCTCGCCGCCGAGGCCGAACGCCAGCAGGCCGACGTGCGCAGGTTGTCGGTGCTGAAGGACTCCTCGTACAAGGTCGAGCGTCGGCTGCTGGCCCTGAACGCCGAACTGGAGGTGCTGCCGGAACGCCTGGCCCAGTGCCGCGCCCAGCTGGACGCCGCTGCCGAGGCCTCGGCGCGGTTGGAAGGCCTGAAGGCGCGCGCGGACGCCGCGGAGGCGTTGCCCGGCGCAGGGAAAGCGTTGGAGCGCACCAAGAACGAGCTGCACCAGGCGATCGACGTGCACCAGAAGGCCAAGGACGTGCTGCAGCAGGTCCGCCACCAACGCCTGGAGAACATGGCCATCGAGCTGGCCGCTGCGCTGAAACGCGGCAAGCCCTGCGCGGTCTGCGGTTCTCCGTCGCACCCCGCGCCGGCGCAACCGATGCTGGGCGGCGTCGACGCGACCGACGAGGAAGAAGCCGCGCGCGACGAACAGGCCGCCCTCGACCGCCGCAACGAGGCCGAACGCGCCGCCCACGCCGCCGAGCTGCGCATCCAGGCCTGTTGGGAGGCCTTGGGCTCGGAGGAGCCCGCGGTCGCGCTGGCCGAGTACCGCACGGCCCTGGAGCTGGCGCGCACCCGGTCGCAGCGGCAGAACGAGTTCGTCGGCCTGGAGGCCAAGACCCGCGACCTGGGCACCGAGAAGGCCAAGGTCGAACAGGACCTGGTCGGCCTGCGCACCGAGCACACGTCCCTGGTCACCGTCGTCGAGGAACGCGGCGCCCGCCTGGAGAAGGCCCGCGGCGAGCACGAGGACGTGCTGACCCGCCGCGACCACCTGCTCAGGCTCGCCAAGGCGCTGGTGGAGCTGGCCGACCGCCGCACCGCCCGCGATGCCGCGCTGTCCCGCATCGAGGAACAGCAGGCCTCGGTGGCCGCGCTGGCCACCGAAGCAGGCTTTGCCGACGTCGAGACGGCGCTGGCCGCGGCCCGTCCGGCGATCAAGCTGCAGGCGCTGGACGAGCGGATCGCGGCGTGGGAACGCGCCCGTGCCTCGGCGATGGCGACCCTGGAGGAGCTGGCGGAGGTCGATCCCGAGGTGGGGGTCGACCTGAACGAGGTGACCGCAGCCGCGTCCTCCGCCCGTGCCGCCGCCTCGGAGGCCGCGACCCGGCTGGCGCGGGCGCGGGCGGCGTTCGACCGGGTGAGCGAGCTGGCTGCCCGGTTGCGTGCCGAGTGGAAGTCGCTGGAGCCGTTGGAGGCTTCCTACGCCGAGCTGGACGCACTCACCGACGTGATCAACGGCCGTGGCCAGAACTCCAAGAAGATGACGCTGCGGTCGTATGTGCTGGCCGCACGGCTGGAAGAGGTCGCCGTCGCGGCGTCGGCCCGGCTGCACCGGATGAGCCAGGGCCGGTACAGCTTCGTGCACTCCGACTCGGCCGGCGCGCGCGGCACCCGCGGCGGGCTGAGCCTCGACGTGCTGGACGACTACTCGGGCCGTTCGCGTCCGGCGAAGACGTTGTCGGGCGGCGAGTCGTTCCTGGCCTCGTTGTCGTTGGCGCTGGGGCTGGCCGACGTGGTGGCGAACGAGACCGGCGGGGCGTTGCTGGACACGCTGTTCGTGGACGAGGGCTTCGGAACTTTGGACTCGGACACGTTGGACATCGTGATGAACACGCTCGACGAGCTGCGGGCCGGTGGGCGGGTGGTCGGGCTGGTGTCGCACGTGGAGGAGCTGCGTCAGCGGATTCCCACGCGATTGCGGGTGCGCAAGGCGCGCACCGGGTCCACATTGGAGGTCTCGCTCGGTTAGCCTCGCTTCGTGCTGTCCCACGTGGAGATCACCGCGCGCGTCGAGGTCACTCCGGCTGCCCACTTCGTGTGGTCGAACCGGCTGGAGTACTCGCACGACTGCTTCGTGTGCCGCCGGGTGGGCCGGACCGTCGTCCTGCACCACGGCGCGGCGCACGGCCTGTGCCACTCCTCGCGCCACCAGCTGGAGTGGCAGGACGACCTCGACGAAGTGGGCAGGCACCCGGCGCCGATCCGGATCACCGGTTTCGACACCGCCGGAGACATCAGTGTCCAGACGTTGCGGTGCCGGCTGTCGTTCTGGTGGTCGCCGTTCACGGACCTCAAGCGCCCGGACGAGCGCGCCGCCGAGCTGGGCGCGAAGCGGTGGGTCCGGCTGCACTACCGCGTCGGCTGCCACACCTGCCGCGACACGGGTGAGGACGACTGGTTCGGTGAGCAGAAGTCCTTGCAGAGCAACATGGTCTGGCCGGTCACCAGCTCGTGCCCTCGTTGTCGGACCGAGCTGGTGACCATGAGCGGGCCGCCGGAGATCAACCTCGTCGGTTAGCCCTCGTGGGCGAGCAGCCAGCGCTTGACGTCGAGGCCCCAGCGGAACCCGCCGAGGTTGCCGCCGATCCGGATCACCCGGTGGCACGGCACGAACAGTGCCGCGGAGTTGCGCGCGCACGCCGAGGCCGCGGCGCGGATGGCGGCCGGGCGCCCGGACAGTTCCGCGTACTCGCTGTAGGTGACGGGTTGGCCGGCGCGGACCGTGCGCAGGACGTCCCACGCGTGCTGCAGGAACGGGCCGGACTTCTGCCGGACCTCCACCGTGTCGATCGAGGTCAGGTCGCCTTCGTGGTAGGCGATGACGGCCTTGGTGACGTCGCCCAGGTCCTTCTTCGGCGTGATCTCCGAGGGCATCAGGGACGCGTGGATCTGGGGCGTCAGCAGGGCGATGTCGCTGGTCCAGCCGCTCGCCAGCACCGCTCCGTCCGACGCGACGATCGCGGTGAACGGCCCCGCTGGGGTGTCCACAGTGGACGTGTGTGCGACGCTCATGATGTTGCTGCCTTCCTCGTCAGGTGTGCTCCGGCGTAGGAGCGCCACGGCCGCCAGTCGGGGCCGTGGGAAGCCAGGGACTGCATGTTCGCGGGCAGCACCAGCACGTCCGGTGCGCCCAGCACCCGCATCGCCACCTCGTCGGCCACGGCAGGGCCGACCAGGGGTGCGAGCTCTTCGGTCAGGTCCTCGATCGAGCGGCCCACGTCCACGACGAGTCTGCCGCTCGCCACCGCCTCGGTGACGGGGTGGTCCCCCGCCGAGTAGAGGTGGGTCAGCGCCCCGTCCGGGACCTGCAGCGGGACGCCGGCGTACGGCGCCACCAGTCGCAGCAGGGTTTCGGTGCCGTCGACGCTGCCTGCCACCCGAATACCGGGCACGTTGCGGACCAACGGGCCGATCAGCGGGTCGTCGCCGAGGAACGAGTCGACGGCGACCGGGTCGGCGTCGAGGTCCAGCAGGCGGCGGACCCGGGACACCGCGGCGCCCAGGTCGCGCATGTCGGCCAGGCGCAGCGAGCACAGCACGTGGTCGGTGGGGAACGTCAGCCGGACCGTTGCCTCGCCGTGGGGGAGCGCGAGCGTCCGCGCGTACTCGTGGTCGGTCACCTCTTCGACGCCCGGCAACGCGTGCGCTTTGAAGTGGGCCAGCAGTCCTTCGGCGTCGAACGGCGGCCGGTACGGCAGCCGCAGCACGATCCGGCCGGGCGTGCCGACCGGCGCTTTGCCGCGTCCGCGCATGTCGGACGGCGTCGAGGCGAACACCATGCGGATGGTGTCGTTGAACTGCCGGACCGACGCGAACCCGGCGGCGAACGCGATGTCCGCGAACGGCAGCTCGGTGGTCTCGATGAGCAACCGTGCGGCGTGCGCGCGGTGGGCGCGGGCCAGCGCCAACGGTCCGGCGCCCAGCTCGGCGGTCAGCACGCGGGTGAGGTGGCGCTCCGAGTAACCGAGCTTGTTCGCCAGGCCGGACACCCCGTCCCGCTCGACCACGCCGTCGCTGATCAGGCGCATCGCCCGGCCGGCCAGGTCAGCGCGCAGGTTCCACTCCGGCGAGCCCGGCACGGCGTCCGGCAGACACCGGCGGCAGGCGCGGAACCCGGCCGACTGCGCGGCGGCCGCCGTCAGGAAGAACCGGCTGTTGCGGCGCTTCGGGGTCACCGCGGGGCACGACGGCCGGCAGTAGATGCCGGTCGTGCGGACCGCGTGGATGAAGCACCCGTCGAAACGGGCGTCACGTGCGGAGCACACCCGGTACGCGTGTTCTTCGTCAATGACCATGCCAACGATCCTGCCAGCGAGAACGAGCAATGGCTCGCGGGAATCGGACACGACCGTCGCCTGCCGTAGACTCGTCGCTCGTGAGTTTGACCCTCGGTATCGTCGGCCTGCCCAACGTCGGCAAGTCCACCCTCTTCAACGCGCTGACGCGCAACGACGTGCTCGCCGCGAACTATCCGTTCGCGACCATCGAGCCGAACGTGGGCGTCGTGCCGTTGCCGGACGCGCGCCTCACCAAGCTGGCCGAGATCTTCGGCTCCGAGCGCGAGGTGCCCGCAGTGGTGTCGTTCGTCGACATCGCGGGCATCGTGAAGGGCGCGTCGGAGGGCGAGGGCCTGGGCAACAAGTTCCTCGCGAACATCCGCGAGGCGAACGCGATCTGCCAGGTGATCCGCGTCTTCGACGACCCGGACGTCGTGCACGTCGACGGCCGCGTGGACCCGGCCTCCGACATGGAGACGATCAACACCGAGCTGATCCTCGCCGACCTCCAGACCCTGGAGAAGGCCATCCCGCGCCTGGAGAAGGAGGCGCGGATGCAGAAGGACCGCCGCCCCGCTCTGGAAGCCGCGCAGAAGGCCAAGGACATCCTGGACTCGGGCCGCACGCTGTTCTCGGCGCAGTCCGAAGTGGACAACGCGCTGATCCGCGAGCTCTCGCTGCTGACGACGAAGCCGTTCCTCTACGTGTTCAACGCGGACGAGGGCGTGCTGGGCGACGAGGCCCGCCAGAAGGAGCTGCGCGAGCTGGTGGCCCCGGCCGACGCGGTGTTCCTGGACGCCAAGGTCGAGTCCGAGCTGCTGGAGCTGGACGAGGAGTCCGCGCTGGAGCTTCTGGAGTCGATCGGCCAGCACGAGCCGGGTCTGCACTCGCTGGCCCGTGCCGGCTTCCACACCCTGGGCCTGCAGACGTACCTGACGGCGGGTCCGAAGGAAGCGCGGGCGTGGACGATTCCGCAGGGCGCTACCGCTCCGCAGGCCGCCGGTGTGATTCACACGGACTTCGAGAAGGGCTTCATCAAGGCCGAGGTCGTGTCGTTCGCCGATCTGGTGGCGGCTGGGTCGAAGGCCGATGCGAAGGCCGCGGGCAAGGTCCGCATGGAGGGCAAGGACTACGTCATGGCCGACGGCGACGTGGTGGAGTTCCGCTTCAACGTCTGATCAGCTCAACGTGGCCGTGCACAGCGCGGTCGCGTTCGCCGCTGCCGGGTCCATGAAGTCCGGCAGCGGCCGCCCGTAAGCCACCGCCAGCGCCGGCACCCGGTCCACGGAGACGCTCCACCCGTGCGCGGTCAGCCAGCCCGCCGGGTCGGCGACGGTCGCGACGAACTCGGCGCCCATGCTCCGGATCTGCTCCAACGTGTCCGCCACCACCTCGCGGTCGTCGGCCGAGCTGTCCATGTGGTCGAACGCGAAGCGGCTGCCTGGGGCGGACAGGCCGGAGATCGTGTCGAGCAGGCGCTTCTTGTCCTCCTCCGGCAGGTACTGCAGCAGGCCCTCGGCGATCCACGCGGCGGGCGACGAGGCAGAGAAACCGGCCGAGGTCAGCGCGGTGGCCCAGTCGTCGCGCAGGTCGATCGGCACCACCACCCGCGAACACCTGGCAGTGAGATCAACAGCTCCGATCAGTTCCGTCTTGAACTCCAGGAGTTCTGGCAGGTCCAGTTCGAACAGCCGCACGCCGGACGGCCAGGGCAGGCGGAACGCGCGGGCGTCCAGGCCTGCGGCGAGCACGACGACCTGAGCCGGGGGCGCGGCGAGGAAGTTGTCGTAGAAGCGGGTGCGGATCGCCATGAACTCGGCCGCGCCCGGTGGGGCCGGTGGGATCTCCGATGCGGACGCCACCACGGCTGTGGCCAGCGGGTCGTCGTGCAGCCGGTCCGGGCGGGCGGCTTCGGCTGCTCGCATCGAGGCGACCCACAGCGCTGTCCTGCTCACTGCCTGCATGACCTGGAAGGCTGACAGCACAGGGGGTCCCGCGTCGACAGTGCGTCTCACCTCGCACACCTAGACTCACTCGGTGTGATCGTCGAGTACCGCGTGCTGGGGCCGCTGGAGGTCATCCACAACGGTGAGCCGGTGGCGCTTCCTGCTGGCCGCGGACGTGTGCTGCTTGCGACGTTGTTGTTGCGCGCCAACGAGTTTGTGACCGTCGACGAGTTGGTCGAACGGCTCTGGGAAGGGCAGCCGCCGACGGTCGACCGCGCGCACAAGACCTTGCAAATGGTCGTGGCGCGGCTGCGGCAGTCGTTGGGCGCGGCCAACTGCGTGCGCACGTCCTCGCGCGGCTACACCGCGGAGATCACGCCGGAGCAGCTCGATCTCACGTGTTTCCGGGCCCTCACCGCGCAGGGCGAGTACCGCGCCGCACTGGAGCTCTGGCGCGGTCCGGCGTTGAGCGACATCGCCTCGGAGTCGCTGCACCGCGACGACGTGCCGCGGTTGATCGAGGAGCAGCTCGTCACGCTGGAGCAGCGGATCGACCAGGAGCTGTCCGGCGACACCGACGTGCTGGTGCCGGAACTGCGGTCGCTGGTCCGCAAGCACCCGTTGCGCGAGACGTTCTGGGCGCAGCTGATGCTCGCCCTGCACCGGTCCAACCAGCAGGCCGAGGCGCTCGCCGTCTATCAGGAGATCCGTGACCACCTCGCCGACGAGCTCGGCGTCGACCCCGGCCCGCGGCTGCGGCAGGCCCACCAGCAGGTGCTCGAGATCCAGCAGGACGTCCCGCGCCAGCTCCCCGCCGGCGTGCCGCACTTCGTCGGCAGGGAGCCGGAGCTGGCCAGGCTCGGCGCGCTGCCGGGCGAGCCGGTGCTGATCACCGCGTTCAACGGGATCGGCGGGGTGGGCAAGACCGCGCTCGCCCTGCACTGGGCCCACCTGATCGCCGACCGGTTCCCCGACGGCCAGCTCTACGTGAACCTCCGCGGCTTCGACACCCACGCCGAGCCGGTCGCGGCACGGGTGGCCGCACGGAACTTCCTGATAGCACTGGGAGTCGGCGCCGCTGAACTCCCGGACAGCGACGACGTGTTGTTCGCGCTCTACCGGTCGGTGCTCGCCAGGCGACGCTTGCTGCTGCTGCTCGACAACGCTCGGGACGTCGCCCAGGTCCGACCGTTGCTCCCCGGCGGCGCCGCCAACCTCGTCCTCGTCACCAGCCGCAACCGGCTCAGAGGGCTCGTTGCGAGAGAGGGAGCGCATCCTGTCCAGCTCGACGTGCTGAACGACGAGCAGGCACGGGCGTTGCTCGCCCAACGGCTCGGCGCGCACCGGATCAGCGCCGAACCGGGGGCAACCGCAAGGCTTGTCGCGCAATGCGCCGGTCTGCCGCTCGCACTCGCCCTCGTAGCCGCCCGCGCGACCGAGCAGGGGCTCGGTTCGCTCGCCGACCAGCTCGAACGCGAACGCCTGACCGCACTGGACGTCGACGACCCGGCCACCGGCATCCGCGCGGTCTTCTCGTGGTCGCTGCGGTCCCTCACGCCGCCCGCGACCAGGCTGTTCGTGCTGCTCGGCCTGCATCCAGGGCCCGACTTCACACCCGAAGCGGCGGCAAGCCTCGCTGGAATGCCGCTCGGCGCCACGACGAAGCTGCTGGACGAACTGGTCGGCAGCAGCCTGGTCAGCCGCGGCGTCACAGGCCGGTTCGTGCTGCACGACCTGTTGCGCGACTACGCGGCAGAACGCGTCGACGAGCTGCTGGAGGACGAACGGACGTCGGCTCAACGCCGCATGTTCGACCACTATCTGCACACTGCGGCCGTCTTGTCACATCTCACCAGCTACAACTCGAAGATCTGGGTCAGCGGCCCACCGGTCGAAGGCGCGCTCGTGCTGCGGTTCGACGACCGGGAGCGCGCGGACGAGTGGTTCGAGACCGAGCTCAGGGTGCTGCTCGGCGTGCTGGCGAGGGCCGAGGCCGCCGGACACGACGAACTGGTGTGGCAGCTCATGTTCGCGTTGCACCCGCAGCTCATGCGCACCAGCCGGTTGGACGACGCGGTCGCCGGCCACCAGCGCGCGCTGGCCGCCGCGGCACGGCAGCAGGACGGGTACGCGCAGGCGGGCCTGCACCGCCGCCTCGGCGCGATTCTCATGGCGAAGCGGTCGCTCCACGAGGCCGAGCACCACTTTCTGGAGTCGCTGCGGTTCGCCGCGCAGCACGGCACGGTCACGGGCGAGTCCAACCTCCGGCGCGGCATCGCCCACCTCTACGAACGTCAGGGCCGCCACCGGGAGGCCCTCGACGTCCTGCTGAACGTCCACGAGCGGATCCTCGCCGATCCGGACCGCTGGGAGGGCGCGTGCCACCTGAGTGTGCTCGGCCGCGCCCACTTCCTGCTGGGGGACCACGGGCGAGCGCTCGAACTGTGCCTGCGCGCCGCTGAGTGGTTCGCCGAGTACGACCGAGCAACGCTGGACACCAGTTTCCCGTCGAACCTGGAGACGCTCGGCGACGTGCACCTCGCGGTCGGTCGGCCCGCCGAAGCGCTCGACTGCTACGCGCGGGCGGTGGAGATCTGGCGCGTGATGCGGAGCGACAAGGACTTGGCGGACGCGCTCGTGCTGAAGTCCAAGGCCCACCTCGCGGCGGGCGAGGACGAACGTGCCCGTGCGGATCTCGAGGAGGCGGACTCCATCTTCGAACGGCTGAACACATCCGGAGGACTGGCGTGACCGTCGAGTACCGCGTGCTGGGGCCGCTGGAGGTCATCCACAACGGTGAGCCGGTGGCGCTTCCGGCCGGTCGCGGACGTGTGTTGCTTGCGACGTTGTTGTTGCGCGCCAACGAGTTTGTGACCGTCGACGAGTTGGTCGACCGGGTGTGGGACGGTGCGCCGCCGGAAGGGGACCGTGCGTACAAGACGTTCCACATGACGGTGAGCAGACTGCGGCAGGCGCTGGGTGCGGCGAACTGCATCCAGACGTCGTCGCGCGGTTACTCGGCTGAAGTCGCGCCGGGTCAGCTCGACCTCGCCCGCTTCCGTGCGCTCACCGCGCAGGGCGAACACCGTGCGGCGCTGGAGCTGTGGCGCGGGCCGGTGCTGGCCAACGTCACGTCCGAGGCGCTGCACCGCGACGATGTGCCGCGGTTGGTCGAGGAGCAGGTCGTCGCGCTGGAACGCCGCATCGACCAGGACCTGTCCCGCGACGCCGACGTGCTGGTGCCGGAGCTGCGGTCGCTGGTCAAGAAACACCCGTTGCGCGAGACGTTCTGGGCGCAGCTGATGCTCGCGCTGCACCGGTCGAACCGGCAGGCCGAGGCGCTCGCGGTCTACCAGGAGGTCCGCGACCACCTCGCCGACGAGCTCGGCGTGGATCCCGGTCCGCGGTTGCGCCACGCGCACGAGCAGGTCCTCAGCGGAGAGGTCCCGACGGCCGCGTTGCCTCGTCAGCTCCCGGCCGGTGTCCCGCACTTCGTCGGTCGCGAGCACGAGCTGGCGCGGCTGACCGAGATGCTGACCACGCGGCCGGGCGAACCCGTCCTCATCTCCGCGATCAACGGCATCGGCGGCGTCGGCAAGACCGCCCTCGCGCTGCGGTGGGCGCACCAGGTAGCCGACCGCTTCCCGGACGGCCAGCTCTACGTCAACCTGCGCGGCTTCGACACCCGCGCCGAGCCGCTGGAGCCGTTCTCCGTCGTCCGCGACTTCCTGGTAGCGCTCGGCGTGGCGACGGGTGACATCCCGTCGTCCGAGGACGCGCTGGTTGCGGCGTACCGGTCGGCGCTGGCCGAGCGGCAGGTGCTGCTCGTGCTCGACAACGCCCGCGACGCCGAGCAGGTCCGTCCGCTGCTGCCGGGCGGAGCGGGCAACCTCGTGCTCATCACCAGCCGCAACCGGCTCAAGGGGCTGGTTGCGAGAGAGGGCGCCCAACCGGTCGCGCTCGACGTGCTGGACGAGCAGGCCGCCGTCGACCTGTTGAGCGAACGGATCGGCGCCGCGCGGGTCGCGGCCGAGCCGGACGCGGTGTCGCGCCTGGTCAAACGGTGTGCGGGGCTGCCGTTGGCACTCGGCATCGTGGCCGCGCGGGCGGCGTTCGGCGACTCGCTCACGACGCTCGTCGACGAGCTGGAGCAGGAACGGCTCGACGCGCTCGACCTCGACGATCCCGCGACCGGTGTCCGCGCGGTCTTCTCGTGGTCGCTGCGGTCGGTCAGCGACCACGCGGCCAGGGTGTTCGTGCTGCTCGGCCTCCATCCCGGCCCGGACTTCGCGATGGAGGCCGTCGCGAGCCTCGCCGCGCTTCCCCGCACCGAGGCACGGCGGGTGCTGGCGGAACTCGCCTCGAACAGCCTGGTCAGCACGTCGGGCAGCGGCCGGTACGCCCTGCACGACCTGCTGCGCGACTACGCGGCAGAACGGGTGGCCCAGCTGCCGGACGCTGAACGTGCGCAGGCGTGGCGCCGTCTGGTCGACCACTACTTCCACACCACGCACGGCTGTTGGACTCGCACCAGCGACGTGGTCAACACCGCAGTGCCGAGCCCTCCCGCCCCCGGTGTGCTGGTTCTCGGGCAGGACTGGGACAGGGACGAGTCCTTTGCGTGGTTCGCGGCCGAACACGCCGTCCTGATCGGCCTGCTCGACCGCGTGGAAGACGATCTGGTCTGGCGTCTGGTGCAGATGCAGCACACCTATTCGGGCCACAGACTCGCCCTCGGCAGTGGTGAACGCACCTATCGCGCCGGCCTGGCCGCGGCACAGCGCACCGGTGACATCTACGCGCAGAGCCGCATGCACCGATTCCTCGGCGCGCGGCTCCTGGGGGTCAACGAGCTCGGAGCGGCCGAGCACCACCTCCGGCAGGCGCTGCACTTCGACGCACTGGCCGGGGACGTCCGGTCGGAGCTGAACGTCGCGTGCGGGCTCGCTTACACGCTGGAGCGGCAGCATCGCTATCAAGACATGCTGGAGGCGCTGCTGCACGTGCATCCGCGGTCGCTCAACCACAACGTGGCCTACGACGTGGCCAGCCACCTCGGCGCGCTCGGCCGGGCGTACTACCGGGTGGGGGACGTCGACCGGGCACTGGAGCACTGCGGCCGGGCGGCGGAGCTGTTCGCCGGGCTGGAACACCTGCCCGACATCGACGGCGGCGAAAACCAGGAGATCCTCGGCGAGATCCACCTCCGGCTCGGCCGACCGGAGGAGGCGGTGCGCTGCTACAGCGAATCCGTTCGATTGCACAGGGTGAACGGCAACGTCAGGGCGCTGACCGAATCGCTCGTGCCACTGGCGAAGGTTCACCTCGCGGCCGGAGACCGCGCGAGTGCTCGTGAGCGGCTGGCCGAACACTTGGCGCTGTGCGCGGAAGTGGGCTACGGGGACACCGCGGAGACCGAGGAGCTGCTGGCATCACTGGATTAGGTTTGTACCGACCTCTGTGGGGTAGTCCAGAGAAGGATTCCCCACCTGGAGGTGTCATGATCGTTCTCGGTCTGATCCTGCTCGTCGTCGGATGGCTGGCCGGTATCAGCATTCTGACGACCATCGGAGTGGTGCTTCTGGTGATCGGCGCGATCCTCGCCGTCCTCGGCGCAGTGGGCAAGCCGGTCGGCGGTCGTGCGCACTATTTCTAAGCGCCGCAGAAGTACGCGTTAGTGCTCGTGCAGAGCGAAAGGGGTGAACCTCCACAAAGGAGGTTCACCCCTTTCATTGTCTGGCAATGTGTTCAGACGTTGCTCTTGGTGCGAGCGGCAACGGCGAACACTCCGAACGCGACCCCCAGCATGGCCAGAGCGGCGACAGCGGCAACTACAAGATCAACAGACATGACTGACGAAACTCCCTCTTGCGATCTCTCCCATGACTATGACGCCCGGATACCCCCGGAAGTTGCCTCAGGTAACGTTTTCGGGGTGAAACTCCGTGCTGTGGAAGCGCGTGTGCTCTCCGTAGCACCGTGGTTGCTCGCCTTGTCGGTGCTCGGACACCTGCTCCTGGTCGCGTTCCAGGTCAAGATGACCATGGTCGACCTGGCGGTGTACCGCAACGGGTCGCCGCACCTGTTCACGGGTGACCTGTACGAATACCGGTTCGGGGAGGACACGGACATCTTCCCGCTGCCGTTCACGTACCCACCGTTCGCGGCTGCGGTCTTCACGCCGATGAGCTGGGTGCCGTGGGGTGCGTCACGGTGGATCTGGCAGCTGATCTGCCTGGGCTGCCTGTACTACATCGTGCGCACGACGTTCAAGCTGCTGAAGCTCGACGACCCGCGCCGCGTGATGTTGTGGACCGCCCTCGCCCTGTGGATCGAGCCGGTGCGCACCACGCTCAACTACGGCCAGATCAACCTGGTGCTGTGCGCGATCCTGATCGGCACGCTCGCGAGCGCGCGCAACTGGGTCGGCGGCGTCGGCGTGGGTTTCACCGCGGGCATCAAGCTGACGCCCGCGATCTCCGGCCTGTACTTCCTGATCCAACGCCGCTGGGCGGCCGCTGTGTGGTCGTTCGTCGCGTTCGCGGCGGTCTACGCCATCGGCTGGGCGCTCTCACCGTCGCAGTCGGACAAGTTCTGGTTCCACCTGCTCGGCGACGCGAGCAGGGTCGGGCCGGTCGGCAGCGCGATCAACCAGTCGATGCGCGGTGCGTTGAGCCGCACGGTCGGCTACGACGTGAAGACCGGCGTGCTCTACGTCCTCGGGGTGCTCGTGGCGGCCGCGCTGACGTGGTTCGCGGTCAGCAAGACCAAGGACGTCCTGGCGTTGATCGTCAGCGTCCAGATGCTCGGCCTGCTGGTCTCGCCGATCTCGTGGAGCCACCACTGGGTGTGGATGGTGCCCGCCCTCCTGTGGCTGATCTACGAGGGCGGACACCTCCTCTGCAAGGTCACCGCCGGCCTGTGGGTGCTGCTGACCGGTGGTTACCTGGTCTCGTTCCTGCTGAACGCCCAGCCGAACATCTGGGACTTCTCGCGCCCCTGGTACTACGCGCTGCTCGGCTGGGGCTACCCGGTGGCCGGCATGCTGACGCTCGTCGCGATCGGCCTAGCAGCCAGGCGTCAGCGGGACGAGCTGCTGCCCGGCGATGAGGAAGCTGCCGACAGCGAACCCAGCCGAGTCGCCGGCTGAGGCTGCCTTCCAGGAGTTGCGGGCCGCGGTCCAGCCGAGCAGTCCGTCGGCGTCCAGCGCGGTCTGCAACGCCTGCCAGCCCTTCTGCACGTGCGGCAGGTAGGCGCCCTTGTCGAGCACGCCCGCGTTGATGCCCGCCGCGAACGCGTAGGTGATCATCGCAGTGGCCGCGGAGTCCTTGCCGGTGGCGCCCCAGAAGCCGTCGTGGCGCTGCAGGTACCGCAACGTCTGCGCGGACTTGCGCAGCGTCTTGGCGTAGTCGGCGCGGTACGGGTTGTCCTTCGGCAGCATCAGCATCGCCTTGGCGAGACCCTGCACGGCCCAGCCGTTAGTCTGCACGTTCAGGCTCCACAGGCCCGTGACCTCGTTGAACGTCCGCTTCTTGAGGTTGCGGTACGACTGGTACGAGTAGTCGAGCAGGTCCTGGTCGAGGTCGCGCACGGCGACCTCGGTGAACGACGGCAGGGACATGGTCAGCGCGTCCGGCGACTTCCAGTGGTCGAACTTCCCGGTCTTCGCCTGGGCCCGCAGGTTGTCCCGCAGCGGCTGGAGCACCTCGGGCTCGGGGTGGAAGAACGAGACTGCGAGGTACGCCTCGCCACTCGCCTGCGGGTCCGGAGCGAACGGGTTCGCCGGGTCGACGGGCAGCAGGAACTTGTTCGCCTTCACCCACGGCCACGTCTTGTGGTTGCTGATCCCGGTCGTCCGGACCTGCGCGATGTTGCCGGTGTGGAAGTTCGCGTTGGACCAGTTGTTCGCCGCGAGGTCGGTGCCCTTGGTGACCCACGCCTGGGCAGCCTTGATCATGGTGTCCGTCACGGCACAGGGCACGGCCTGAGCGGCCGCGGGTGTGATCAGAAGACTGCCTGCCAGCGCGACAACGAACAAAGATGTGCGCAACCGCATGAGGGTGTTCCCTCTCCTATCCGCGGGCGGCGGCAGCGCACATCTTGACCGAATCAGGCCAACGCGTCCAGAACTCCGTCGATTTCCTCGGCGAGAGATACGTCCAGCGCCGTGATTCCTCCCTTGTAGTGGGTGCTCAGCCGAAATGTCAGTGTCTTGTAGCGGATGTCGATGTCCGGGTGGTGGTTGTCGTTCTCCGCGATCTCCGCGACCCGGTTCACGACCATGATCGCCTGCGGGAAGCTCGCCAGCTCCACGGTCCTGACCAGTGCCGCGTCCTGCGCGGTCCAGTCGGGCAGTTTGGGCAGCACGTCGTTCAGCTGATCGTCGCTCAACAGCTCGGCCATGTCCTGATCGTCCCACCACGTCACGTAAGCTGCGCGTTTGCCACGGGAGTCCGGTGAAGCGCCGGGCTGAGAGGAGGGCTCGCAAGCCCTCGACCGTCCACCTGATCCGGGTCATACCGGCGTAGGGAGAGAAGTGATGAGAAGGATTTTCGCTGTTGCCGCCGCTTTGGTCCTGACCGGTTGTTCGGCCGGTACCTCGACCGCGCCGCAGACGCACGAGGTCACTTTGGTGACGCACGACTCGTTCGCGATGAAGCCGGAGGTGCTGGACGAGTTCCAGAAGTCCTCCGGGATCACGGTCAAGCAGATCGCGAGCGGTGACGCGGGCGAGCTCACGAACAAGCTGGTGCTCACCAAGGCCAACCCGATCGGCGACGTCGCGTTCGGCATCGACTCGACGTTCGCCTCGCGGGCGCTGTCCGAGGGCGTGTTCGCGCCGTACGCCTCACCTGAGGCGTCCAAGGGCGCGCAGCGCTACCAGGTGGACGGGACGGGCCGGCTGCACGCGGTGGACGTCGGCGACGTGTGCCTGAACATCGACCCGGCCAAGCTCGGTGGCGTCGAGCCGACCTCGTACGAGGACCTGGTCGACCCGAAGTTCAAGGACAAGCTGGTCGTGGAGAACCCGGCCACCTCGTCGCCGGGGCTCGCGTTCCTGCTGGGCACGATCGCGAAGTTCGGCGAGAACGGCTGGCAGGAGTACTGGACCAAGCTCAAGGCCAACGGCGTCAAGGTCGTGAGCGGCTGGGAAGAGGCCTACAACCAGGAGTTCTCGGCCACCAAGGGCACGCGGCCGATCGTGGTGTCGTACGCGTCGTCGCCGTCCGCGGAGGGTGGCAAGACCAAGGCCGTGCTGAGCACCTGTTACCGGCAGGTCGAGTACGCGGGCGTGCTGGCCGGTGCGAAGAACTCCGTGGACGCGCAGAAGGTGCTGGACTTCCTGCTGGGCGAGAAGTTCCAGGCCACCGTGGCCGAGCAGATGTACGTCTACCCGTCGCGCGAGGGTGTGGCGCTGCCCGAGTCGTGGGCCAAGGACGCCCCGCTGCCGACGAACCCGCAGTCGCTGCCCGCGGACAAGGTGAAGGACAACCGCGAAGCGTGGGTCGAGCAGTGGCGCAAGCTCGTGCAGGGCTGACGGACCCCGGTCGTCCTCGCCGGTCGGCGGTGGCGCGGGCCGGCCTGATCTCGGCTCGTTCTGGCTGGTCAGCGGCTGCTTTGCTGCCGCTGGCCTTCCTCTCTCTGTTCTTCGCCTGGCCGGTCCTGGCGATCGTCAGCCTCGGCCTGCGTGAGGGCGGGGTGGTCTCCGCGCTCTTCTCCGGGGAGACCTGGGAGCTCGTCGGGTTCACGCTGGGCCAGGCCGCCGCGTCCACGCTGGTGGCGGTGCTCGCCGGGCTGCCCGTCGCGTTCGTGCTGGCCCGGTGCCGGATTCGCGGGCTCGGGCTGGTCCGGGCCGCGGTGATGGTGCCGTTCGTGCTGCCGACCGTCGTGGTGGGCCTGGCCTTCCGGACGTTCTGGCCGGACGGCGGGGTGCTGCCGATCATCCTGGCCAACGCGTTCTTCAACGTCGCCGTGGTCGCGCGGACCGTTGGCGGGCTGTGGGCGCACACGGATCGACGGGCCGAGGACGCGGCCCGAGCTCTCGGTGCTTCGCGGCCGCGGGCGTTCCTGTCCGTGGTGCTGCCCGCGTTGGCGCCCGCGATCGGGTCGGCAGCCGCGGTCGTGTTTCTCTTTTGTGCCACCAGCTTTGGTGTGGTGCTGGTGTTGGGCGGGTCGCGGTACCGGACCCTGGAGACCGAGATCTACCTGCGGACCGTCGAGCTGTTCGACCTGTCCGGTGCGGCTGCCCTGTCGCTGCTGCAGTTCGCCGCCGTGCTGGCGGTGCTGGTGCTGGGGGCGCTGGCCCGGCGCCGGCGGGAGACCGCGTTGTCGTTGCGCGGCAGGGAAGAGCTGGCGCGACGGCCGTCCGGCGGTGAGTGGTACGTCGTCGCCGCGGCCGGTCTGGTGGTCGTGGCGCTGCTGACGCCGGTGATCGGGCTGGTCGCGCGTTCGCTGTCCACTCGGGACGGTTGGAGCTTCGCCGGGTATGCCGCACTGGCCACCCGCGGCGATCGCGGGACGTTGGCGGTGACCGGGCTCGACGCGGCCTTCAACTCGGTGCGGACGGCGTTCGACGCGACGACCGTGGCCCTGGTGGTCGGGGTGTTCTCGGCCGTTGTGCTGGTCGGGTTGCGGAGGTCGGGCGGCCGGATCGCCGAGGTGCTCGACACCGCGTTGATGTTGCCGCTCGGGGTGTCCGCGGTGACCGTCGGTTTCGGGTACCTGGTGACGATGGACGCGTTGCCCGGCGATTTCCGGACGTCGCCGCTGCTGGTGCCGCTGGCGCAGGCGTTGGTGGTGACGCCGTTGATCGTGCGGATGGTGCTGCCGGTGTTGCGGGCCGTCGACGAACGGCTCCGGCAGGCGGCGGCGACGTTGGGCGCCTCGCCGGTGCGGGTGTGGCGTGAGGTCGATCTGCCGCTGGTCGGGCGGTCGCTGGTGGCCGCCGCCGGGTTCGGCTACGTGGTGGCGCTGGGGGAGTTCGGGGCCACGAGCTTCCTGGCGCGGCCGGACGCGCCGACGTTGCCGGTGGTGATCGCGCGGCTGATGTCGCGGCCGGGGGAGTTGAACAGCCAGATGGCTTATGCGGCGTGTGCGCTGCTGATGGTCGTCACGGTCGGGTGCGTGCTGCTGATCGAGCGGTTGCGCGTGCCGAGCAGCGGGGAGTTCTGATGGCGCTGGAACTTGACTCGATCACCGTCCGGTATGGACAGACGGCCGCGGTGTCCGACGTGTCCTTGACCGTGGCGGACGGCGAGGTCGTCGCGCTGCTCGGGCCGTCGGGGTGCGGGAAGTCGACGCTGTTGCGCACGATCGCCGGGCTGGAAAAGCCTTCCGCGGGCTCGGTTTGCTGGGATTCGGCGGACCTGGCCGGGGTGCCGGTGCACAAGCGCGAGTTCGGGCTGGTCTTCCAGGACGGGCAGCTGTTCCCGCACCGGTCGGTGGCCGGGAACGTGGCCTTCGGGCTGCGGATGCATCGGGTGGACCGCTTCGAGCGGGACAAGCGGGTGCTGTCGCTGCTGGAACTCGTCGGCCTCGAGGGCTACGCGGATCGGCGCGTGACGCAGCTGTCCGGTGGGGAGCAGCAACGGGTGGCGCTGGCGCGGGCCTTGGCCCCGTCGCCGCGGTTGTTGCTGCTGGACGAGCCGTTGTCGGCGCTGGACCGGGCGTTGCGCGAACAGCTCGCGGTCGATCTGGCGCGCTTGCTGCGGGAGGCGGCCACGACCGCCCTGGTCGTGACGCACGACCACGACGAGGCGTTCACGCTGGCCGACCGGGTGGCGATCATGTCGCGCGGCCGCATCGTCCAGGTCGGACCGCCGGCCGAGGTGTGGTCGTCACCGGTCGACGTGGAGACCGCGAAGTTCCTGGGGTGCAACAAGTTCGTCCCTGGCTCGTTCGTGGGCCTGTCCGTCGAACGGGTCGGGTTGCGGGCCACGGCGTTGCGGGTGGCCGACTCCGGTGCATTGGAGGGCACGGTGCTGGAGCGGGTGCACCGGCGTGATCACGTGCGGTTGCTCGTGGAGATCGACGGCGAGGAGTACGAGGCAGTCGGGCCGATGACCGAGGTCGGGGACCGGGTGCGGCTCGAAATTGACTTGGACGGCGTCGCTCGGGTCGGTTAGCTGGGCGTCCTATGGGACATCTTGAAGGGCGAGTCGCGCTCGTCACCGGAGTGAGCAGGCGGCAGGGAATCGGGTACGCGATCGCGTCCCGGCTGGCGGGGATGGGCGCTGACCTGTTCGTGCAGCACCACGTGACGCACGATGCCGCGCAGCCGTGGGGCGCCGACTCGATCGACGAGGTGATCGACGGCATCGATGGTCGCGTGGAACACGTGGGCATGGATCTGACTGAGCCGGACGCGCCGGATCAGCTGGTCGCGGCGGCGGTCGAGGCGTACGGGCGAGTGGACATCCTGGTGTGCAACCACGCGCTCAGCGGGTCGGACGGTCCGTTGGGCGAGCTGGACGCGGCCAAGCTGGACCGCCACTACGCCGTTAACACGCGGTCGACCATCCTGCTGACGCAAGCGTTTGCCCGTCAGCACAACGGTGCGAAGGGCGGGCGGGTTGTGCTCATGACGTCCGGGCAGAACCTCGGGCCGATGCCGAACGAGGTCGCGTACGCGGCGGCGAAGGGCGCGCTGGTGGGGATCATGCCGACGTTGTCGCACCACCTGATCAGGCAGGGGATCACGATCAACGCCGTGAACCCCGGCCCGACCGACACCGGTTATGCGACCGGGGAGACGCACGAGTGGGTGCGGGAGCGGATGCCGCTGGGCCGCTGGGGCCAGCCGGACGACGCCGCCCGGCTGGTCTCGTGGCTCTGCACCGACGACGCCGAGTGGATCACTGGTCAGGTCGTCAACAGCGAGGGCGGCTTTCGTTAGATGACACTGCACGAGCCCGCCGTGGCGATGCGGGCCGCGTACGGATGTAACGGCATCTCGACCCGTCAGCACAACGAGCCCGCCGGTGGTCAGGACGCGTGGCACTACCACTTCCACGTCTTTCCCCGGTACCACGGCGACGACCTCTACGGGTCGAAGCCGCTACCGCGGTTCGCCACCGGCGAGCAGCGTTGGCCTCACGTCGAGAAGTTGCGCGCTCGGCTCAGCTGTCCTTCGTGATCAGGCGCATCGCCGCGAGGCCCGTGCCGATCAGCAGGTAGCAGCCCGCGAGCAGCGTGCTGTCCCAGATCTGGCCGGTCGGGATCGGGTCTCGCATCACGTCGATCAGGCCCGGGAACCCGGTCGTGATCAGGAACGGGTGCAGCCAGTCGAGCGACGAGAACTGCCCCAGCACCTGGAACACGATGATCGTCGTCATCGTCGCCGCCTGCACCACCAGCGGGTGCTCGGTGGTCGCGGAGACGGCGAGGGCGACCGCGCCGATCGACACCATCTGGAACGTCACCAGGATGATGAACAACGCGATGCGCAGCAGGCCTTCTCCGGTGGTCAGCGTGGTGCCGGAGAGGGTCATCATGCCGTTGGTGCCGAGGAACGCGGTGCCGGCGATGATGCCCACGACCGCCATCAGCGTGACGGCGAAGAGCGACATCGCGGTGAGCCCGAACAGCTTCACGAACAGCAGCCGCACCCGTGACACCGGCGCCACCAGCAGGCCGCGCAAGGTGCCATGCTGCGCCTCGCCCGCGAGTCCGTCGGCCGCCCAGATCGACGCCACCAGCGGCAGCAGCAGGTTGAGCGACAGGAACAGCGTGAAGATCGGCACGACCATGCCGTTGCCCTGCAGGATCGCGCCGAGCCCAGGCGGCCCGTCGCTGCCCTCACCGGCGGTCCAGATGCCGAAGCTGATGATGATCGGCACGAGGACGAGCCCGAACAGGCCGATGATGGTCCGCGGGCGGCGCAGCATCCACCGCACCTCGGAACCGAACTGACGCGTGATCATCGCGGTCCCCCGTCCAGTGTGTCCACAGCGGACATTCCGCGCTCGGCCTCTTCGGCCTCGGTGAGCCGGGCGAACAGCTCCTCCAAGCCCGTCTTCCACCGGGTCGCCTCGTAGATCCCGACGCCGGCCTTGACCAGCGTCTCGATCACCTGCGGCGCGGACGTCCCGGCGAGCTCGACCCGGAGGCCGTCGCCGAGCGGTCGTCCGGAGATCTTGGCGCTGCGCAATGCGCTGAGCGCGATCTCGACGTCCGGGGTGATGACCTGGAGCGCCGACCCGCCCGCCTGCAGCAGCTCGGTCAGTTCGCCCTGCGCCACCACGGTGCCGCGGTGCAGCACGGCGACGTGCGTGCAGGTGGCCTCGACCTCGCTCAGCAGGTGGCTGGAGACGAGGACGGTGCTGCCTGCCGCGTGCAGCTCGGCGATGATCTTGCGGATCTCCCGCGTGCCGGCCGGGTCGAGGCCGTTGGTCGGCTCGTCGAGCACGACCAGCTTGCGCGGCACGAGCAACGCCGCGGCCAGGCCGAGACGTTGCTTCATGCCGAGCGAGTACCCCCGGTACCTGCGGTGGGCCGCCTGCGCGAGCCCGACGCGTTCGAGCGCGTCCTCGACAGCCTGCTTGATGTTGCGCTTCTCGAGGAGCGGCTCGAACGCGGCACACCTGATGAGGTTCTCCCGGCCACTCAGGAACGGGTGGAACCCCGGACCCTCGACCAGCGCGCCCACGTGCGGCAGCGCCTGCTCGGCCCCGTCCGGCAGGGGTTTGCCGAGGAGCTCGATCTCCCCCTGCGTCGGCCGCACCAACCCGAGCAGCATCCGGATCGTGGTCGTCTTGCCCGACCCGTTGGGGCCGAGCATGCCGAGCACAGCACCTTCCGGCAGCTCGAGGTCGACGCGGTCGACCGCGACCGTGCTCCCGTACTCCTTGCGCAGACCCTTGGTCCGCGCGGCGACGACGGTGGCTTTCTCCGTCGTCACCGGCGCGCTGGTCGAGGTGGTCACTTCACCTGTCCGATCGTGTCGAACAGCACCTGCTCGGGGACGGCACCGGCGACAACCCGGCCGTCGTCCGCGATCAGGATCGTGGCGACCTTGGTGGTGAACAGCTTGCCGCTGCCCCAGCTACCGCTGACCTTCTTGGTGAACCGGTCGACCAGCCCCTGCGCCTCGGCAGGCACCTGCGTCATGGCCTCGGCAGGAATCCTCCCGCCGATCACCGTGTCCCAGCCCGTGCCGAAGAGCTGCGGGTCCTCACCCTGCAGGGCTGCTTCCAGGCCTGCTTCCGGCAGCTTCTCGCGGGCCTCGGCCTCCTTGGCCTCCGGCGTGGTGACCTTGGCGTTGGCGGGCGGGGTGAACTCGAACAGCTTCGGGTCCTGCGGGCCGACGTTGATGCTGCTGAAGCCCACGGTGCCGGCCGGCTCGGCCGCGCCGTTGGTCAGGACGGCGACCCTGAGCGGCATCTTGAGCTCGGAGTCGACCGCGATCCTGACCTCTCGGACCAGCGTCTTCTCGCTGGCCTTCGGGGTCAGGACGAGTTCGTAGGCGGCGCGGTTGGCGACCCTTGCGGTGCCGTCGACCGTGATGTCGCTGAACTCCTTGGTCTGGGTGACGATCTCCTTGGCCGCGGTGGCCGGATCGACTGCCTTCTGCTCCTGGGCCTGTTCCTTGTCCGGGCGCGGGTCAGCCTTGTGCTCGGACTTCGTGACCTCGTTGTCCTGCGAGTTCCAGGACCAGGTGGTCTTGCCGTCGTCGACGATGGTCTGCTCGGACTGGCCGTTCGGCAGGGCGAGGCGGAGCTTGCCGTTGCCGTCGGTCCAGATCCTGGCGCTGTGCTTGCCGTCTGCGAGCTGCGGGATCTCCGAGATGGCCGGGAGTCCGAGCTTGTTGTCGACTTCCACCGTGCCGCCGAATGCGGCTGGTTTTGCGGTCAGGACCTGCTCCACCAGGGTTTCTGCGGAGACGGCCGGTAGGGATGGCGGCTGGCCTGCGCCTGCTGGCATGGCCAGCAGGCTGAGGCCTGCTGCGCCCGTGACCACACCGGCCGCTGCTGCGGCCAGGGTCACCTTTCGGTTGATCATTTCTGGTCCCCTCCTCCAAGGGCTTGTAGTTACAGCTTGGGGGCGGGTTGCTGAGATGGTGCTGAGACTAGTTCTCGGTGGGGGTTTGTGCTGGTTGCCGCCGTTCCGGCGGGGTCCGTTCGCCGTTCCGGCGTGGGCGCTTGGGGTCCGTAGGTCGTCCCCCTGTTGCGTCGGCGGCTGGCGGGTTGTTGTCCGTGCGGGGTCGCTTTGCGTGGGTGGCGTTCCGGTTTCGTAGCGTTCCCCAGTTGCTTAGGGCGGGTTGCTGTTGCGTGCTTCCCCTTGGGAGGCGCCGCCCCCAAACCCCGCCAATCTGATCTGGGGGTACCACGCCGCTCTTGGGCTGATGGCACGCCTGTTGCTTTGGGCGGCTGCGCGCTACGTAGGTGGTGCCGCCCGCACCGCGTTTCAAGCGTTCAAGCGCCTCGGCTTCGCCTTCAGGTCGCCTCGCCTTCGGCCTCGGGGCTGATCTCCGCCTTCGGCGTGCTGGCGGGGGCTTGCTGAGAGTCGGCTGAGATCTTGCGGGCGGTGAAGCTGAGAGCGCGGCATGCTGTGCGGTGTGAAGCCTCGAGTGCTGGTCGTGGACGACGAAGTCGGCGTGCGCCGGGCGTTGGAGCGCGGGCTGGCGGCTGAAGGAATGGAAGTTGTCACGGCCGCTGACGGGCCCACGGCCCTCAGGGTGGCGTTGACCGGGGCCTTTGACGTGGTGCTGTTGGACATCATGTTGCCCGGGTTGTCGGGGTATCGGGTGTTGCAGCGCATGCGGGCCGACGGGGTGCGGACACCGGTGTTGATGGTGTCGGCGAAGGACGGGGAGATCGACCAGGCGGACGGGCTGGATCTGGGGGCCGACGGGTACCTGGTCAAGCCGTTCAGCTTTGTGGTGTTGGTGGCGCAGGTTCGGGCGTTGTTGAGAAGAGGTGGAGGGGCGCGGCGGAAGTTGACCTTGGGGAACCTCGTGATCGATCGGGGGCTTCGGGAGGTCAGCTGGGCAGGGCAGGACGTGTCGTTGAGTCCTCGGGAGTACGCGGTGTTGGACGTGTTGGCGTCCAGGGCTGGGTCGGTGGTCACCAAGGACGAGTTGTTGCGGACTGTTTGGGGGGACGAGCAGGCTGCGACGCGGAATGCGGTTGAGGTTTACGTGGGGTACCTCAGGCGCAAGCTGGAGGCGGTGGGGGCCGGGGAAGTGGTGCGGACGATCCGCGGGCACGGATACATAGCGTCTACTCCGGATCTGGACAGTGCCTTGGGGAACAAGTGAACCCTCGCCGCTGGTGGTTTCGGCGGACGTTGCGCTTCCGGATCACCGTGGTGGCCACCGGGGTGGCGTTGTTGTGCCTGCTGGCGTTCACCGGGCTGGCGCCTGCGTTGATCGGGCTCATCCAGATCACCGCGGTGGACCAGGAGTTGGAGAAGCAGCCGCCGCGGTTGCTGGATGTCGCTGGCGTGCCGGTGGACGGGGGGCCTGCGCTTCCGTTGACGGCGCAAGATATTCGGACGCTCCGGAGTGGACAGCCGGTGTTGCGGCTCGAGGGGGAGTCGGCGCATCGGTGGCGGGGGCGGGTGGTGTTCGCGGGGGACGGGACGCCTCGGTTGGAGGTGTACGGGAGCACCTTGCTCGGGTACGAGAACGCCAACACGTTGGGGACGCGGTGGTTGGCGGTTGCGGCCGTGTTGGTGGCCGGGTTGGTGGGGATCGCTACTTGGCTGGCGGTGCGGTCGTCGTTGCGGCCCGTGGAGCGGATGCGGGTTGCTGCTGGAGAGTTGCCGCACGGGCAGCGGTTGCCGGTGCCGCCGTCGCGGGACGAGTTGCAGGCGTTGGCCGAGGCGTTGAACGCGTTGCTGACGCGCAGGGATGAGGCGTCGGATCGGTTGCGGCGGTTCACCGGGGACGCGGCGCACGAGTTGCGGTCGCCGGTGGCGTCGGTGCGGGCGCAGGCTGAGGTGGCGGTGGCGCATCCGGATCCGGACTTCTCCATCGAGGTGCTGGAGTCGGTGGTCGAGGAGTCGATCAGGCTCAGTGCGCTGGTGGACGCGCTGTTGATTTTGGCCAGGGCAGATACGGGGGCGCCGCCGCGGGCCGAGGCGGTGGATTTGGTGCTGGAGGCCGAGGCGGCGATGTCGCGGCTCGACACCGAGTTGTTGGTGCGGTTGAACGCGCCGCCGTCGGCGTGTCTGGTCAGCGCCACCAAGTCTGAGGTTGAGCTGGTGCTGGACAACCTCATGCGGAACGCGGCTCGGTATGCCTACTCGACGATCACGGTGACGTTGGTGCCAGTGGGGCGGGACGTTCGGTTGCTCGTGGACGATGACGGGCACGGGATTCCCGTTGAGCATCGGACGAAGGTGTTCGACCGGTTCTACCGGGTTGACGAGGATCGGGGGCGGCAGACGGGCGGCTTCGGGCTGGGGCTCGCGTTGGTGGCGCATCTCGTGCAGCGGCGGGGCGGGTCGGTTCGGGCGGCGGAATCACCTGCTGGTGGTGCGCGTTTGGAGATTCACTGGCCGTCCTGGTAGTCAACGGTGGTGCCAGAGTTGCGAGCGTCGGCGCTGGTCGACGCGCCTGTTGCCGCTGTTGCCGGTGCCCTGCTGGAGACCTCGTTGATCACGGGGTTCGGCGTGAAGGTGCCGGGTGCCCTGCTGTGCCTCGGGGATGTGCTGACCGGGCCGTTCGGGGTCAAGCTGACGGTGACGCGGGCTGATCTGTCCGGGGTGTCTGCGGCCGGGGAGTTCTTGGAGCTGCACACGGATCTCGTGGTCACCGGAGCCGGGACGATGGTGGTCGACCGGGTGAGCTGGACGACCGTGGGCGGCGTGGTCGGGCGGTTCGCCGATGTCACGGTCGGGCGCGGGATGGCGTTGCGGGTGCTGGAGAAGCGGTCCGCGTTGCTGGCCGAGCGGTGCCGGCAGCTGAGCGAGGCCGGAGTTGTGGTGGGAGCCGCGATCGTCCGGGATGGACGGTTGCTGGCCCAGCAGCGGGCGTACCCGGAAAGCCATGCCGGGCAATGGGAACTGCCCGGTGGACGGGTGGAGGCCGGCGAGAAGCCGGAAGACGCGCTGGTGCGGGAGTGCGTGGAAGAGCTCGGCGTGTCCGTCGTGGTCGGTGAGCAGGTCGGGCCGGACGTGCCGCTGAAGCAGGATCTGGTGCTGCGGATCTACGTGGCCGAGCTCGGCGGCGGTGAGCCGGAAGCGTTGGAGCACAACGCTGTCCGGTGGCTCACCGCCGACGAGCTGCCCGGCGTGGACTGGTTGCCCGCCGACCGGGTGCTGGTACCTGCCCTTCAGGCTCTCCTCAACTGAGTCCGGACAGGCGCAGGGCCGCGTCGAGGCGGTGCTGGGCGCGGGCTTGAGCCCGTTCGGCGCCCGCCTTGCGGATGCGGTCCAGTTCCGCCGGGTCGGCGAGGAGCTCCAGCGTGCGGTCGCGCACCGGGCGGAGCTCCTCGATCACCGCTTCGGCCACGACGTTCTTGAGGTCCGCGAACCTGCTCGTGTAGTCCGCCGGCTCCTTGCCGGTGCAGGAGCCGAGGATCTCGGTCAGGTTCGCGATGCCCTCGGTCGACGACACGGCGCGACGGACCTTGCGGCGCACCAGGTCGGGGTCGTCCAGGACGAACACGACACCGGTGGAGCTCTGCGCGGACTTGTCCATCTTGCGCGTCGGGTCCGCCAGGTCCTTGATCCGCGCGCCCACCTTCGGCACGACGGCCGTGGGCACGATGAACGCCTCGCCGTAGGCGTTGTTGAAGCGGCGGGCGAGGGCTCTGGCCAGTTCGACGTGCTGGAGCTGGTCCTCGCCGACCGGGACCTCCGCGGTGCCCTGCAGCAGGATGTCCGCGGCCATCAGCACCGGGTAGGTGAGCAGGCTGAGGCGCACGGAATCACGGCCGAGCGACTTCTCCTTGAACTGGATCATGCGCGCGGCCTCGCCGTACGTGCAGGTGCACTCCAAGACCCAGTTGAGGGCTCCCAGCTCGCGGATCAGGTCGCTCTGGACGCAGGTGCTCTCCGGGTCGATGCCGCTCGCGATCAGCACGGCGAGCTGCTCGCGAGTCATCGATCGGAGACGTTGCGGATTGTGCGACGACGTCATCGCGTGCAGGTCGCTGATGAAATACACGTCTTCTGCCGTGCCCTCACGAGCCCACGTGCGCAGCGCCCCGAGGTAGTTGCCCAGGTGAACTTGGCCGGACGGGGTGATGGCGGACAAGCGGATCATGATCGTTGGTCCTCTCGTGAAGGACCGCCCAGACGAAACGCACAAAAAAGCCGCCCGTCTCGGGCGGCCTGTGATCGCGTTAGCGCACAGCTACTCCGGCCGCCTGAAGGCGGCCCACCAGAAGGCGTTCAGAGTGCGCACGATCACGAGTATAGGACTACCGTTGAAGGATGTTCATCGTGCTGCTGAAGTACGCCGCGCCACTGGAACAGATCGACTACGCCCTCCCCGACCACCGAGCGTGGGTCGAGAAGCAGTACGAGCGGGGTTTGTTCCTCGCCTCAGGGCGTCAGGTGCCGAGGACGGGCGGCGTGATCATCACGCGACCCATGCCCCGCGGCAAGCTCGAAGCGCTGCTCGCAACGGACCCGTGGGCCGAGCAGAAGCTGGTCAAGTACGAGATCTGCGAGTTCGAGGCGACTCGTACGGCGCCGGAGCTCATGAAGCTGAACGAGGCCGTGCTGCAGGGTTAGGGCCTCGAGCCGAGCCACTCGATCGCCGTGTTGAGCACGTCGCCGTTGCCGACGAGCTCGTCCGGGGCGATCGGGGTGTTGCCGTACGTCCTGCCGGTGCGGTCGGCCATGCGCGCCGTGGTGATCGCGAGCAGAGCGCCGTCCGGCAGATCGAAAGCGACATTGGCCGTCGCGAAGCCCGCGGTCGGCTCCCCGAAGCTGCGCGCGTGCGCAGCGCCGACGAACGAGATCAGCACCGCCTCACCCGAGCTCGCGGTCTGGCCGTCGACCAGCACCGCCACCGGTCCGCTGCCCGCGGCGGGCATCTTCACCTGCGGGAACGAGACCTCGTCGCGGTTGTAGACGTGACCGTCCCGGACGCCCCAGTCGCCCCAGACGCTGGTGGTGCCGTTCGCGCGGACGAACCTCCCCAGCCTGCCCTCACCCAGCAGCGGCGCGACCACCGTGAGCATCGGGAGCATGGCGCCGCCGCCGTTGCCGCGCAGGTCGACGACCCAGCTCTGCGGGCGTGCTGCGACGAGATCGCCCATCACCCGCCGACCGGCGTCGACGTAGGCCTCGCCGTCGTCCGTGGAGATCGCCGGGATCCGCAGGTAGGCGGTCGTGCCGATCATCCGGCCGTCCGGGACGGTGCTGATCGTGGACGGCGCGCCGCCGTTGGCTGAGGCGTGCAGCTGGGTGTGCGAGTTGCCGAGCATGGCGATCACGCGGTTGATTGCGCGATAGGTGTCGACGGGCCGTTGTGCGTGCGCGATGTCACGGTGAGCTTCGGCACGTAGTCGCGGCCAGTCGGCTTTCGGGCTCTCCATCGAGTACTGCTGCAGCAGGCCGAGGGCGGTGTCGAGGTACGCGCGGGGCTCGGAGACGGGTTCTCCCGCCGTCGCCGCCACCACCAGCAGAGCCAGGAACGCGTGCCGGATCACGCAGCCTTCTTGAGGGCCTTCTTGGCGGCCTTCGCGGCCTTCTTCGCGGCCTTCTTGCGGGCCTTGTCCCGCTCCTTGAGCAGGAAGGGCACCGGACACCGCTTGCACTGAGGCTTCGACCGGCAGCACTTCTTCTTGAGCTTCTTACCCACTGGTTGCACTCCACTCCGACACGTGTGGCTAGAGTAGGTGAGGCTCACTTCACTAGGCACTCTTGTGTGGTAATGCCGACGCAGCCGGTACTCTGGTGTACGGCTGTGCGCATTGACGTGTCCGGCGCGAGCCCCTCCAACGCCTTCGAAGCTCTAGGAGTTCTGCGTGCCCACGGCCACCGCGCCTGCCCTTCAGACGCGCACTGACCTGCGCAATGTCGCGATCGTCGCGCACGTCGACCACGGCAAGACCACGCTGGTCGACGCCATGCTGCGCCAGTCCGGCGCCTTCTCCGCGCGTGCCGAGCTGGTCGACCGGGTCATGGACTCCGGCGAGCTCGAGCGTGAGAAGGGCATCACGATCCTCGCCAAGAACACGGCTGTGCGCAGGCACACGCCGGACGGCGACGTGATCATCAACGTCGTCGACACCCCCGGCCACGCCGACTTCGGTGGCGAGGTCGAACGCGCGCTGTCGATGGTGGACGGTGTCGTGCTGCTCGTCGACGCCTCTGAGGGCCCGCTGCCCCAGACGCGCTTCGTGCTGCGCAAGACCCTGGCCGCCGGTCTGCCGGTGATCCTGCTGGTCAACAAGGTCGACCGCCCCGACGCCCGGATCTCCGAGGTCGTCGAGGAGGCCCACGACCTGCTGCTGGACCTCGCGACCGAGGTCGGCGCCGACGAGTCCGTGCTGGACCTGCCGGTCGTCTACGCCTCCGCGCGCGCCGGCCGTGCCTCGCTGACCCAGCCCGAGGACGGCGGCCTGCCGGACGAGGAGAACCTCGACACCCTGTTCCAGGTGCTGCTCGAGCACATCCCGGCCCCGACCGTCGACGTCGACGGCCCGCTGCAGGCGCTCGTCACGAACCTCGACGCCTCGACGTTCCTCGGCCGCATCGCGCTGTGCCGCATCCACCGGGGCACGCTGCGCAAGGGCGAGACCGTGGCGTGGTGCCGCGAGGACGGCGAGCCGCAGAAGGTCCGCATCACCGAGCTCCTCATCACCGAGGCTCTCGACCGCATTCCCGCCGAGGTCGCTCGCGCGGGTGACCTGGTCGCCATCGCCGGCATCGCGGACATCACCATCGGCGACACGCTGGCCGACGCCGAGACCCCCGAGGCGCTGCCCCGGATCACGGTCGACCAGCCGGCCATCTCGATGACCGTCGGTGTGAACACCTCGCCCCTGGCCGGTCGCAACGGTGGCACCAAGCTCACCGCCCGCGTGCTCAAGGCGCGCCTCGACGCCGAACTCGTCGGCAACGTCTCCGTGAAGGTCCTGCCGACCGAGCGCCCGGACACCTGGGAGGTGCAGGGCCGCGGCGAGCTGGCGCTGGCCATCCTGGTCGAGCAGATGCGCCGCGAAGGCTTCGAGCTGACCGTGGGCAAGCCCCAGGTCGTCACGCACGTGGTCGACGGCAAGATCCACGAGCCGTTCGAGCGCCTGTCCGTCGACTGCCCCGAGGAGCACCTCGGCGCCGTCACGCAGCTGCTGGCCAACCGCAAGGGCCGCATGGAGAACATGTCGGGCCACGGCACCGGCCGCATCAAGCTCGACTACGTGGTCCCGTCGCGCGGCCTCATCGGCTTCCGCACCGAGTTCCTGACCGAGACCCGCGGCACCGGCATCGCCAACGCCGTCTCCGAGGGCTACGCCCCCTGGGCCGGCGAGATCCGCACCCGCCACAACGGCTCCCTGGTCGCCGACCGCACCGGCTCCATCACCGCCTACGCGATGATCCAGCTGGCCGACCGCGGCACGTTCTTCGTGGAGCCGGGCGCCGACGCCTACGAGGGCATGGTGGTGGGCGAGAACCCGCGCGCCGAGGACCTCGACGTCAACATCACCCGCGAGAAGAAGCTCACGAACATGCGCTCCTCCACGGCCGACGTGATGGAGACGCTGGCCCGCCCCCGCAAGCTCTCGCTGGAGGAGGCCCTGGAGTTCTGCGCCTCCGACGAGTGCGTGGAGGTGGCCCCGGAGGTCATCCGCGTCCGCAAGGTGACGCTGGACGCGAACCTGCGCGGCCGCGAGCGCTCGCGGTTGAAGCAGCGCGGCTGATCCACACACCGCACGCCTGACGGAAGGGCGGCTTGGCCGACGGCCTGGCCGCCCTTCGTCGTGTCCGGGGTGGGCCGTGAGCCGTGTGGTGGGCCCGTGGCGTGCCGGCGGGGCGCGGGCCGTGCGAATGGTGGGCCGTGGCGTACCGGTGAGGTGCTGCCGCCCGCGTGGTGAGCCCACGGCGTACTGGGCGAGGCGCGAGCTGCGTGGTGGGCCCGTGGCGTGCCGGTGAGGCGCGGGCAGCCCGCACGGCGAGCCCATGGCTACCGGCGAGGCACGGCCAGCCCGCACGGTGAGCGTGGCGCACCGATGAGGCAGCGGGCCCGAGTTGGTGACTATCGGCAGCTGGCTCAGATGTCGGCGGTACCCGTTGACGCCTTTCCGAGAGCGCGCCACGAGGTTTCCTTCTGTATCTCGCGAAGCCGAGCCGATGTTCCTATGGCAACGCGGGCCGAAGGCGCCCCGTGTGGCGGTGCGGAGCGAGCCGGACAGGGCTGTCCCAACGCGGACCAGCGGTAATGACCGCAGCCCGACCACCCGAACGCAACCCCGCACGCGATCGTCGCGAAGCGGCGATGACGCAACCAAAGCCCGTAAGGCCACCCACGCAACCACGCTGGAAGGCGACCAAACCGCACCAGCAGAGCCCCCGCTGGAAGCGGAACCGACCCAAAACAGCCCGAACCGCCACCCAGGGTGAGCCGTACTACCCACCGTGCCGAGCAACCCACCCCCACAGCCCAACGTCCCCCAAGTGGCGCGGGTGACAAAACCTGGGTTGCCCGAACACCGCCACCACCCTTCTGGCAATGTGAGGACCATGAGGCGACTCGGGGGAGTGCTTGCTGCTGCCGTCCTGTGCGGCACCGCAGCGACCACTGCCGCGTGCACGAACGCGCCACCGCCTCCCCTGGTCCCCAAGAGCGAAGCCCCGGTCATCACCACCACGGGCCCCAAGGTCGCCGAGATCGTGGTGGGCGTCGACGACGTGGCGGGCGGTTACAACCCGCACTCGCTGGCGGCGCAGAGCCCCATCACCACGGCGCTGAGCTCCCTCCTGCTGCCCAGCCCGTTCCGCCCAGGTCCGGACGGCGCGCCGCAGCTCGACCGCAACCTCATGGTCAGCGCCAAGGTCACCAAGGCCGAGCCGTTCACGGTGACGTACACCATCCGCAAGGACGCGAGCTGGTCCGACAGCGCCCCGATCGCCGCCGAGGACTTCTCCTACCTCTGGCAGCGGATGCGTGCGGAGCCCGGCGTGGTCGACCCCGCGGGTTACCGGCTCATCAACAACATCTCCGCGCGGGAAGGCGGCAAGGTCGTCGAGGTGGCGTTCGGCAAGCCGTTCCCCGGCTGGCGCAGCCTCTTCGCGAACCTGCTGCCCGCGCATCTCCTCAAGGACGCGCCCGGTACCTGGTCGAACGTCCTGAGCACCGGCTTTCCCGCCACCGCCGGGCCGTTCCAGGTGCGCAGCCTCGACGAGCCGCGCGGTGAGGTCGTGCTCGAGCGCAGCGACCGGTACTGGGAGGTGCCGACCACGCTGGACCGGGTGGTGATCAGGCGGGCCACGCGCAGCGCCATGCTCGAGTCACTGTCCAAAGGGGACAACCAGGCGGCGCTGCTGCGGGCGGACGCCGCGGACGTCAACCTGTTGAAGGCGATCAAGGGTTTGACCACGAAACCCGTGCCGCGCAACGAGGTTGTGCAGGTCCTCCTCAGGCCTGTGAGCGACCAGCTCAAGGACCTCAAGACGCGCAAGGCGATCATCGCCGCGCTGGACCGCGACGCGCTCATCGCGTCCGGCGTGCAGAGCGGGCCGTCGGCCGAGTTCAAGGCCGACTCGTACGTGGTCCCGCCGAGCCGCACCGGTTACCAGGCGACGATCCAGGGCAACACGCTCGACCCCGCGGCGAGCGACCAGCAGCTCGCCGAGGCCGGGTACGCGAAGAACGCGCAGAACTTCTGGGAGAAGGCGGGCAAACCGCTCAAGCTGAAGATCGCCGCACCGGAGAAGGCCGAGCCGTACGTCTCCATCGCGAACCGGATCAAGGCGCAGCTCGGGCAACGCGGGATCGACTCCGAGGTCGTCACGCCGGCCGCCGAGGAGCTCTTCAGCAAGCAGCTGCTCGAGAAGGACGTCGACATCGCGGTGGTGCCGCGCGTTGACGCCGGTGACTCGGCGGCGGGGCTCGCGAGTGCGTACGGGTGTGTCGGCGACGCGCCGGACGGGGCCACGCCCAGTCCGCAGAACCCGGCCGGCTTCTGCGACCCGGCGATCCAGGCCGACATCGACGCCGCGCTCAACGGCAAGGTGCTCCTCAGCGACGCGCTGCGGCGGGTCGAGCCGCAGATTCAGGCACAGGCTGTTGCGTTGCCGTTGTTCCAGGTAGTCGACCTTCTTGGTGTGCTGCCAACCAAGGTGTCCGGGGTGGACACCGGTGCTCCGCTGGCCGGCGTGCTGAGCGGCGCACCCGAATGGCGCCGGCTCGACAAGTGACCGCTGAGCGGAAAATGCGTTGCGGGGCAGGTTCGGTCGTTGCTACTTTCGGCCGCCGTCGTTGACAGAATTTCAAGTGCCCGGTCAACGAACGCTTCCGCCCGGTAATCGGGCCATTGCGGCGCGCTACAACCTGTTTCCTTTGGGTCACGATCGCCCACTCAGGTAGTGACCGCCACCTCCACGGGTTCTTACCGTGCTGCCCACGATGTGCCGGTTCGGGGCGCGTATGGCACATCTCGGTTATGGGCGTGCATGCCGACCTGGCCACGGCCGCCCAGTGCTAGGAGGGCACGTGTCGATGAGGAGAACCAAAGCACTTCCGGCGATCGCGCTGATTTCCAGCGTGTCTCTCGTGCTGGGTGCCTGTGGTGGCGGTGGCGGTAGCAACAACTCCGATGGTGGCGACGCCACCATCGCGGAGATGGCGACCGCCCGCGGTGAGTCCGGGAACGGATACACCGCGCCGGACACCAAGGAAAGCGATCAGGTCGTGGTGTCGACGGACAAACCGTTCACCTCGTACAACAACGCGACCGAGGACGCGAACCAGTCCTACAACACGTTCGCGCTGGTTCTCGTGCAGCCGGGTACGCACATCATCAACGGCAACAACAAGGTCATCCTGAACAAGGACACGACCGAGTCGGTCGAGGTCACCTCGAAGTCGCCGCAGATCGTGACCTGGAAGCTCAAGAAGGGCGTCACCTGGTCCGACGGCGAGGCCTGGGACTGCGACGACCTGTACATGTCGTGGTTCACCCAGAGCGGCCAGGCGAAGAAGGCCGACGGCGGCAAGTTCTTCAAGCCGGCCGGTGGCACGGGCTACGACCTGATGACCGCCGAGTGCAAGGACGACCAGACGCTGGTCGGCACCTTCAGCGAGCCGTACCCGGACTACGAGGACCTGTTCAACACGGACATCCTCCCGGCACACATCCTGGAGAAGGCGACGGGCGTCGCCGACATCACCAAGCTCAAGAAGGACAGCCCGGCCGCCGACATCCAGAAGGTCGCCGACTTCTGGAACGAGAAGTGGAACGGCTTCACCAAGGAGCTCATGCCGGGTGCGGGCCCGTACATGCTGACCGCCTTCGAGCCGAACCAGTCGGTGACGCTGGAGCGCAACCCCAAGTGGGTGGGCAAGCCCGGTGGTCCCAAGAAGATCATCCTGAAGGCGATCCCGGACCCCGTCGCGCAGGCACAGGCGCTGGAGAACGGTGAGGTCGCCGTCAACTCCATGGCCCAGCCCGACGCGAACGCCGCGACGAAGCTCAAGGGCCTGAGCGCTCAGGGCATCACGTTCGGCGCGGGCCCCGGCCTCGCGTTCGAGCACCTGGACATCCAGATGAAGAACCCGGTGCTGTCCAAGGAAGAGATCCGCAAGGCGTTCTTCATGTGCGTCAAGCGCCAGGACATCATCGACAAGCTCATCACCGAGGTGCAGCCCGACGCCAAGCCGCTGGGCAACCTGCTCTTCTTCCCGAAGGACGAGGGCTACAAGGACAACTACGCCGAGAAGGCCAAGGGTGACCCGGCCGCGGCGAAGAAGATCCTGAGCGACGCGGGCTGGACGCAGGGTGCCGACGGCGTGTTCGCGAAGGACGGCGTGCGCGCCTCCTTCCGGATCAGCCACACCGACATCCCGCGCCGCAAGCAGACCGTCGAGCTGATCCAGGGCCAGTGCAAGGAAGCCGGCATCGAGGTCAAGGACGACACCGACTCCAACTTCCTGGACGAGCGCGTCTCCAACGGTGACTACGACGTCGCGCTGTTCGCGTGGACCGGCTCGCCGTTCAAGAGCCCGAAGAAGTCGATCTACGAGACCGGTGGCGGCCAGAACTGGTCCAACTGGAGCGTTCCGAAGACCGACGCGGCTCTGAAGAGCGCTGTCTCGCAGACGTCGATCGCCGACTCGCTGAAGTACTTCGCCGAGGCGGACGAGGCGTTTGCCGAGCAGTACCTGTCGCTCCCGCTGTTCCAGATGCCGAACATGTGGGCGTTCAAGGGGCTCGACCGCGTGTACTTCCAGAGCTACTTCGGTGCGCTGTGGAACGCCAACGAGTGGCAGACCAAGTAACCGCGACAGCTGAAGTGCGCAACGCCTGACCGGGCGGGGCCGGACCACGAGTCCGGC